>NZ_CP134201.1:4797500-4802500 GCF_045000215.1 Streptomyces sp. 147326
GGTAAGGGTGTAGGCCGAGGGGTAGGCAAATCCGTCCCTCATTAAGGCTGAGACCTGATGCCGAGCCGATTGTGGTGAAGTGGATGATCCTATGCTGTCGAGAAAAGCCTCTAGCGAGTTTCATGGCGGCCCGTACCCTAAACCGACTCAGGTGGTCAGGTAGAGAATACCGAGGCGTTCGGGTGAACTATGGTTAAGGAACTCGGCAAAATGCCCCCGTAACTTCGGGAGAAGGGGGGCCATCACTGGTGATCGGATTTACTCCGTGAGCTGGGGGTGGCCGCAGAGACCAGCGAGAAGCGACTGTTTACTAAAAACACAGGTCCGTGCGAAGCCGTAAGGCGATGTATACGGACTGACGCCTGCCCGGTGCTGGAACGTTAAGGGGACCGGTTAGTGCGCTTTCGGGCGTGCGAAGCTGAGAACTTAAGCGCCAGTAAACGGCGGTGGTAACTATAACCATCCTAAGGTAGCGAAATTCCTTGTCGGGTAAGTTCCGACCTGCACGAATGGCGTAAACGACTTCTCGGACTGTCTCAACCATAGGCCCGGTGAAATTGCACTACGAGTAAAGATGCTCGTTTCGCGCAGCAGGACGGAAAGACCCCGGGACCTTTACTACAGTTTGATATTGGTGTTCGGTTCGGCTTGTGTAGGATAGGTGGGAGACTGTGAAACCTCAACGCCAGTTGGGGTGGAGTCATCGTTGAAATACCACTCTGGTCGTGCTGGATGTCTAACCTCGGTCCGTGATCCGGATCAGGGACAGTGTCTGATGGGTAGTTTAACTGGGGCGGTTGCCTCCCAAAGGGTAACGGAGGCGCCCAAAGGTTCCCTCAGCCTGGTTGGCAATCAGGTGTTGAGTGTAAGTGCACAAGGGAGCTTGACTGTGAGACCGACGGGTCGAGCAGGGACGAAAGTCGGGACTAGTGATCCGGCGGTGGCTTGTGGAAGCGCCGTCGCTCAACGGATAAAAGGTACCCCGGGGATAACAGGCTGATCTTCCCCAAGAGTCCATATCGACGGGATGGTTTGGCACCTCGATGTCGGCTCGTCGCATCCTGGGGCTGGAGTCGGTCCCAAGGGTTGGGCTGTTCGCCCATTAAAGCGGTACGCGAGCTGGGTTTAGAACGTCGTGAGACAGTTCGGTCCCTATCCGCTGTGCGCGTAGGAATATTGAGAAGGGCTGTCCCTAGTACGAGAGGACCGGGACGGACGAACCTCTGGTGTGCCAGTTGTCCTGCCAAGGGCATGGCTGGTTGGCTACGTTCGGGAGGGATAACCGCTGAAAGCATCTAAGCGGGAAGCCTGCTTCAAGATGAGTATTCCCACCTCCTTGAGAGGGTAAGGCTCCCAGTAGACGACTGGGTTGATAGGCCAGATGTGGAAGCCCGGTAACGGGTGAAGCTGACTGGTACTAATAGGCCGAGGGCTTGTCCTCAGTTGCTCGCGTCCACTGTGTTAGTTCTGAAATAACGAACAGCTGTGTTCATGCCAGCGTTCAAATTTCATAGTGTTTCGGTGGTCATAGCGTTAGGGAAACGCCCGGTTACATTCCGAACCCGGAAGCTAAGCCTTTCAGCGCCGATGGTACTGCAGGGGGGACCCTGTGGGAGAGTAGGACGCCGCCGAACAATCATTGCGGAAGCCCCGCACCAGACCTCCGGGTCCGGTGCGGGGCTTTTCTGCGTTTACCGGCAGTGTCGCGGGCTCGGCTGGGTATCCTGGCCGCGTTCCTCTGGAGGACGCGATGACTGCACAGCAGCTGGAAGACGGCGGGCCGCTCATTCCTCAGCCGGCCATGACACGGGAAGCCCTCCGGGACGCCGTACGCCGCATCGACATGGCCAGCCTGGCCGCGCTCGACAAGGAGTGCAACGAGGCCTTCGACCGTGCCGCGGAGACCGGTGCCATCAACCCGCTGCGGTTCTTCCTGATCAAATGGGCCACGCACGTGGCGATCCACCGCTGGCCGGCGCGCTCGGCGGCGCTGCACGAGGCGGAGCGGGTGGCCGGGGATCCGAACTCGACGGAGGACGAGTTCCGGGCCGCCATGGAGACGAGCAGCCGCATCCTCGCCGAGGCGCAGCGCGAGATCGGTCAGTGACCGCGCGGGGCGAAGGCGTGGAGAACGCCAGCGGTTGGGCGTGGGAGTGCGATCCCAGTCGGCTGTGGGTCCTCGGCGATATGCCCGCGGAGCACCAGGAGCTGGTCACCGCCGTCATGGACGGCCTGGTCGACCTGGCGTCGATGGCGATCGACCCCAAGGACGGCAGCCTCTACGAGGACCCGCACCCGATGCGGCTGCGTACGTACGAGGACGAGCACCTCATGGTCTGGTACCAGACCATCCCGCACCGCAGCCGGGTCTACCTCAAACGCGTCAACCTCTGAGCTCCTGCCCGGCTGCTGCCCATGACAGCCGACCTCATCGAGACGCAGACGCCGGTCGGGCCGTTCCCGGCCTGCTCGGCCACCGCCGTTCGGAGCCGGCCGCGCTCGACTGGCCTCTGGGCGAGGAGGGTTTGGGCACCGCCCCGGAGAGTCTCCGCAGGCGTGGCGGGTCGCGGTTGCAGGGCGAGGCGGAGCCTGGTGGCGCTACGAGGGCGGGGCGGTGCAGTTCCTCGCCGGGTTCTGCGACGGCACGCTGGAACCCTCGAACCCTGGGGCCTGCGCGTGGTCGAGCCTGAGGTGACACCTTGCTGAGGCCTGCGACGCCGCTTGCCTTCGGTCCCGCAGCGCTGTTCATGACGGGCCCTTGCCCCTGATCAGCCTCTGACGAGGCAGAAGGGATGCCCAGCCGGATCGGTGAGGACCCGCCACCTGTCCTCATCGGACTGATGAAGCGGCTTGCCCGCCCCCAGTCCAGCAGACGGGCCTCGGCCATCGGAGCCCGGTAGTCGTCGACCCGCCGGAAGCCGAGCAGGAGTCCGTCCTCACGATTGAGGCCGGCGAAGTCCGCGTCCGACATCAGGTGGGGTTCGAGGCCGGTGGCCTGCTGGTAGAAGGCCACCAGAGCCGGCGGATCAGGGCAGTCGAGCGATATCGCGCTCAGCTTCATCTCCATGGGCATGGCACCTCCAGGCCGATCGTCGACTGCGGCGATCCAGACCCCAGGGGCGGCGGTTCCGAATCTGCCTCCAGCCCACCACGGGGATTGCGGGGCGGAGCCGCGGTGTCGGTCAGCTGTCGGCGCCGTGGGTCAGCTGTCGGCGGCTCGTCGGCGGGGCTTGGGACCTTTGCAGAGACGGCCGGCCGGACTCCACCGGCGGCCCGATCTCGAAGGAGCCACGATGCACACACCCGTCACCGTCATCGGCGCAGGACTCGGCGGACTCACGCTGGCCCGCGTCCTGCACGTCCACGGAATACCCGTCACGGTCTACGAGGCCGAGCCCTCCCCGTGGGCCCGCACGCAGGGCGGGCTGCTCGACATCCACGACTACAACGGGCAGCTCGCCCTCAAGGCGGCCGGCCTGATGGAGGAGTTCCACGCCATCGTCCTGGAGGGCCGTCAAGCGATGCGGGTCCTCGACCCGGACGGGACCGTCCTGCTCGACAAGGCAGACGACGGCACGGGCGGACGCCCCGAGGTGCAGCGCGGTGAGTTACGACGGGTCCTGCTCGACTCGCTCCCGGCCGGTACCGTCCGGTGGGGGCACAAGGCGACCAGTACCCGCGCCCTCGGCGAGGGCCGCCACGAGGTGACGTTCGACGGCGGCGGCACGGTCGTCACCCGCCTGCTGGTCGGTGCGGACGGCGCCTGGTCGCGGGTCCGGCCGCTGCTGTCCACGGCCACACCCGAGTATGCCGGCACGTCGTACGTCGAGACGTACCTGTTCGACGCCGACACCCGTCACCCCGCCGCCGCTGAGGCGGTCGGCGGCGGGATGCTGATCGCGCCCGCGCCGGGCAGGGAGATCTTCGCCCACCGGGAAAGCGGGGACACCCTGCACACCTATGTGGCGCTGGCCAGGCCGCAGGACTGGTTCGCCGCCATCGACTTCACCGATGCCGCCGCGGCCACCGCGCGGATCGCGCGCGAGTTCGACGGTTGGGCACCGGAACTCACCGCGCTGATCACCGACGGAGACACCGGGCCGACCCTGCGCCCCCAGTACGCCCTGCCCGCCGAGCACCGGTGGGATCGAGTACCGGGGGTGACCCTGATCGGCGACGCCGCGCACCTCGCGCCTCCGAACGGCGAAGGCGCCAACCTCGCCATGCTCGACGGCGCCGAACTCGGCCAGGCCCTCGCCGCCCACCCCGACGATCTCGAGGCCGCGCTCGCCGAGTACGAGCAGGCCATGTTCCCCCGCAGCAGCGAGGTCGCCGGTTTCGACGGCACAGCCCACGACGTGATCGACATGATCACCAGGAAGGGCTGACAGGGCGGGCGCGGCGGCGGCAGGAGCTGGGACGCCCCCACGACCGCATAACGTCGTGGGGGCTGCCGGACGACGTCGCCCGGCACCGGAGACGGGCGGTTTTGACACCTCCCAGGCCGAGTTGTAGAGTCGAGAAGTTGCCTGGAGCGGGACACGCTCGGCAGCAGCCCCCACAAGGAATCACTTTCGAGTGGGGACACTCGACTCTTCATTCGGGAATCGAAGCCGGGGAAATCCGGTGGAGAACTTCTGATAGAGTCGGAATCGCCGGAAAGGGAAAGCGCGAAAGCGCAGGAACTGGAAAGCACCGAGGAAGTCGGGCCCGAAAGAGTCTGATAGAGTCGGAAACGCAAGAACACAGAACGAAAAGCCCGGAGGAAAGCCCGAGAGGGTGAGTACGAAGGAAGCGTCCGTTCCTTGAGAACTCAACAGCGTGCCAAAAATCAACGCCAGAAGTTGATACCCCGTCCACTTCGGTGGATGAGGTTCCTTTGAAAAAGTCCTGTCGGGCCTTCGGGTACTGGCAGGCAATTACACAGCGAGGACGTTGTGGCGCGTCGGTCTTATTCCGACCTGACGTGCCCGCTCTAAGTGATGTGTGCACCCGATTAC
>NZ_CP134201.1:4805000-6710000 GCF_045000215.1 Streptomyces sp. 147326
AGTTAGCGGTGTGTAGCGAGGTTAACCCGTGTGGGGAAGCCGTAGCGAAAGCGAGTCCGAATAGGGCGATTGAGTTGCACGCTCTAGACCCGAAGCGGAGTGATCTAGCCATGGGCAGGTTGAAGCGGAGGTAAGACTTCGTGGAGGACCGAACCCACCAGGGTTGAAAACCTGGGGGATGACCTGTGGTTAGGGGTGAAAGGCCAATCAAACTCCGTGATAGCTGGTTCTCCCCGAAATGCATTTAGGTGCAGCGTCGTGTGTTTCTTGCCGGAGGTAGAGCACTGGATAGGCGATGGGCCCTACCGGGTTACTGACCTTAGCCAAACTCCGAATGCCGGTAAGTGAGAGCACGGCAGTGAGACTGTGGGGGATAAGCTCCATGGTCGAGAGGGAAACAGCCCAGAGCATCGACTAAGGCCCCTAAGCGTACGCTAAGTGGGAAAGGATGTGGAGTCGCAGAGACAACCAGGAGGTTGGCTTAGAAGCAGCCACCCTTGAAAGAGTGCGTAATAGCTCACTGGTCAAGTGATTCCGCGCCGACAATGTAGCGGGGCTCAAGCGTACCGCCGAAGTCGTGTCATTGCAGCAATAGGGCCAACGCCCGCTGTGATGGGTAGGGGAGCGTCGTGTGCCGGGTGAAGCAGCAGCGGAAGCTAGTTGTGGACGGTTCACGAGTGAGAATGCAGGCATGAGTAGCGATACACACGTGAGAAACGTGTGCGCCGATTGACTAAGGGTTCCTGGGTCAAGCTGATCTGCCCAGGGTAAGTCGGGACCTAAGGCGAGGCCGACAGGCGTAGTCGATGGACAACCGGTTGATATTCCGGTACCCGCTTTGAAACGCCCAATATCGAATCAGGCGATGCTAAGTCCGTGAAGCCGTTCCGGACCCTTCGGGGAAAGGAAAGTGGTGGAGCCGACGAACCAGACTTGTAGTAGGTAAGCGATGGGGTGACGCAGGAAGGTAGTCCAGCCCGGGCGGTGGTTGTCCCGGGGTAAGGGTGTAGGCCGAGGGGTAGGCAAATCCGTCCCTCATTAAGGCTGAGACCTGATGCCGAGCCGATTGTGGTGAAGTGGATGATCCTATGCTGTCGAGAAAAGCCTCTAGCGAGTTTCATGGCGGCCCGTACCCTAAACCGACTCAGGTGGTCAGGTAGAGAATACCGAGGCGTTCGGGTGAACTATGGTTAAGGAACTCGGCAAAATGCCCCCGTAACTTCGGGAGAAGGGGGGCCATCACTGGTGATCGGATTTACTCCGTGAGCTGGGGGTGGCCGCAGAGACCAGCGAGAAGCGACTGTTTACTAAAAACACAGGTCCGTGCGAAGCCGTAAGGCGATGTATACGGACTGACGCCTGCCCGGTGCTGGAACGTTAAGGGGACCGGTTAGTGCGCTTTCGGGCGTGCGAAGCTGAGAACTTAAGCGCCAGTAAACGGCGGTGGTAACTATAACCATCCTAAGGTAGCGAAATTCCTTGTCGGGTAAGTTCCGACCTGCACGAATGGCGTAACGACTTCTCGACTGTCTCAACCATAGGCCCGGTGAAATTGCACTACGAGTAAAGATGCTCGTTTCGCGCAGCAGGACGGAAAGACCCCGGGACCTTTACTACAGTTTGATATTGGTGTTCGGTTCGGCTTGTGTAGGATAGGTGGGAGACTGTGAAACCTCAACGCCAGTTGGGGTGGAGTCATCGTTGAAATACCACTCTGGTCGTGCTGGATGTCTAACCTCGGTCCGTGATCCGGATCAGGGACAGTGTCTGATGGGTAGTTTAACTGGGGCGGTTGCCTCCCAAAGGGTAACGGAGGCGCCCAAAGGTTCCCTCAGCCTGGTTGGCAATCAGGTGTTGAGTGTAAGTGCACAAGGGAGCTTGACTGTGAGACCGACGGGTCGAGCAGGGACGAAAGTCGGGACTAGTGATCCGGCGGTGGCTTGTGGAAGCGCCGTCGCTCAACGGATAAAAGGTACCCCGGGGATAACAGGCTGATCTTCCCCAAGAGTCCATATCGACGGGATGGTTTGGCACCTCGATGTCGGCTCGTCGCATCCTGGGGCTGGAGTCGGTCCCAAGGGTTGGGCTGTTCGCCCATTAAAGCGGTACGCGAGCTGGGTTTAGAACGTCGTGAGACAGTTCGGTCCCTATCCGCTGTGCGCGTAGGAATATTGAGAAGGGCTGTCCCTAGTACGAGAGGACCGGGACGGACGAACCTCTGGTGTGCCAGTTGTCCTGCCAAGGGCATGGCTGGTTGGCTACGTTCGGGAGGGATAACCGCTGAAAGCATCTAAGCGGGAAGCCTGCTTCAAGATGAGTATTCCCACCTCCTTGAGAGGGTAAGGCTCCCAGTAGACGACTGGGTTGATAGGCCAGATGTGGAAGCCCGGTAACGGGTGAAGCTGACTGGTACTAATAGGCCGAGGGCTTGTCCTCAGTTGCTCGCGTCCACTGTGTTAGTTCTGAAATAACGAACAGCTGTGTTCATGCCAGCGTTCAAATTTCATAGTGTTTCGGTGGTCATAGCGTTAGGGAAACGCCCGGTTACATTCCGAACCCGGAAGCTAAGCCTTTCAGCGCCGATGGTACTGCAGGGGGGACCCTGTGGGAGAGTAGGACGCCGCCGAACAATCATTGCGGAAGCCCCGCACCAGACCTCCGGGTCCGGTGCGGGGCTTTTCTGCGTTTAACCGTGCATGTGCCTGAGGGTCTTGACGTGCGGATTCATGGATGCAGTGTGCACGCGCTGCTGGCTAGCATCACCAACCATGAGTGACATCCAGCATGTGATACGTCCGGTGCGCGACGATGAGTGGGAGAAGGTCAAGGAGCTGCGGATCGCCTCGCTCCACGATCCTGCCGCGCCCATTGCCTTCCTCGACACCGCCGAGCTCGCCGAGGCCCGGCCCGACAGTTTCTGGCAGGAGCGGGCCGCCGGCGCCGCTTCCGGGCGGGCCGTACGGCAGTTCGTGGCCGTCGGGCCCGACGGGGTGTGGAACGGGTCCGTGACCGTGCTCGTCGAGGAGCTCGGCACCACGGATTTCCTCGACCGGGAGATCGAGACGACCCAGGGGCACGTCGTCGGCGTCTTCGTCCGTGAGGGCCAGCGGGGCACCGGGCTCGCCGAGGAGCTGTTCCGGGCAGGACTGGAGTGGGCCTGGTCGTTGGAGGGGCCCGCGCTGGAACGCGTACGGCTCTACGTGCACGACCGGAACGAGCGGGCGCAGGCCTTCTACCGGCGCATCGGGTTCCAGCACAGCGGTGTGCGCGTGCCGCTGGAGAGCGACCCGACCGCCATGGAGCTGGAGTTCGTGGTCCCGAGGCCTTAGGGCAGGTCCGCGTCGGGCCAGCGGGAGCGGGCCTGTTCGCGGCTGCGGCACAGGGCGAGGAGGGGGAGGGGCTCCTGGGCCAGGAGTTCCGGGAGCTGGGGGATCGGGGCCACGGCGGCCACGTCGTCCAGGACCAGGGACAGTGGTGGGTCGAGCCGACCGTGGGATGACCGTGCGGCCATGCGGCGGCCGTGCTCGACCACGTGAGAGGCGAGTGCGGTCAGCAGGGGCATCGCACCCGGGTGGGTGCGGGGATCCTCCAGAGGTTCACCCACCATGTAGAGGGTGCCCCCTTCGGTCACGAACGATGCCAGGGTGAGTGCATCTGTTCGGTTGGGGTTGCAGGCCTCGCGGATGTGGATCGAGGTGAGGCAGGAGAGGGCCCGGGCCGTCAGGTTCTGGGCCAGTTCCCGGCGTTCGGGATGGGCGGTGAGGGCGCTCTCCAGCTCGCCAGCCGCGCCGGGGGCGGCCTGGGGGTGGGTGCGCAGGATGCGGACCGGGTCCTGGGCGCCGTTGCCCTGGGTCCAGCGGTGGAGCTGCTTGAACGGGCGGTCGTCGAGGGCGACGGCCTGGAGCCAGCTGCGCAGGAGCGTTTCCGCCGTGTCGGCGACCGCGGCGTCCATACGGGCCTGCGGGCGTACGGGGGCCAGCAGGGCGATCGCGCGGGCTGCGGCGGTGTCGCGGTCGGCGCAGCCTTCGGCGGGGTTCCAGTGCATGCGGGCCGGCGTGTCGCACAGGTGCGAGGGGTCGTAGAGGAGGACCGGGCCGAGTTTGGCGCGGGCGTCCTTGGTCTCGGCCCAGAGGGTGGGGGAGGAGGTCACGATGAGGGCTGCGCCCTCGGCCTCCCCGATGCGGTGGCTTGCGGCGCGCAGGCGGTCGTCGGGGCTGGCGTAGATGAGGCCGTTCGCCGCGGAGGTGGTGGGCGGGAGGGTGGTGGCTGCGGCTGCCGTCGGCTGGGGGGCGTAACCGAAGCCGTAGCGGTAGGCCTCGTCGGACGGTGCGGCGGAGCCGCTGGGGGCGCTGCCCCCGGGCCCTCCCCCAGCTACCGCTGGGGGCGCCCCCAGCGCCTCGAACGCCGGCGGGGCCGAGAGGGGCGCCGCGGCTGCGATGGCCGTGGCCGGGTTGCCTCCGGGGCCTTGAGCGGCCGCCGGAGCTGCCGCGGGCTGGGCCGGAACGTGCCGCCGGGCGGGTTCCGGGTGCGGGGTCTTCTGCGGTACGGGGTCCAGGGCGGCCTGCCCGGCCAGGGCGCGGCGGGACTTGGTGCGGGCGATCACGCCGATGGCGAAGACGGTGAGCACGAACATCACCAGGAGCTGGCTGACGAACAGGCCCCAGAACAGCCCCCAGCCCGAGAGGGCCGCCGGGTCGGTGTCCGGCCAGGCGGCGGCGACGTCGTGCGGCTCCGCTATCAGGGCGCGCACGGCCTCCGGGGTCCGGGTGAAGGTGACCGTGTCGGGCCAGGCGCCCTTGGCGAAGACGGCGGCCAGGCCGGTGGCCGTCCAGACGAGGACGGCCAGGCCGAGGAGGAAGGCCAGGAGGCCGACCAGCAGGCCGTCCGGGATGCCGCCGCCGCGCGCGGGGGACTCCGTACGTCGTGCGTCGTGCATGGTCAGGCCACCGTGGTCGCGGAACCCGGGCCGCCGTTGCCGCGGCTGCGTTCGATGGACAGGGCGCGTTCCTCCGCTTCGAGTTCGGCGGCCAGCATGTCTTCGGAGAGGAGGGTGGGGGCGGAGGATTCGGTCATGGCGCGGTCCGTGAAGACGAGGGGGCGTTCGGCTTCGGTGATCAGGTGTTTGACCACCTGGACGTTGCCGTTGACGTCCCAGACGGCGATACCGGGGGTGAGGGTGGGGATGATCTCGACCGCCCAGCGGGGGAGGCCGAGGACCCGGCCGGTGGCGCGGGCCTCGTCCGCCTTCTGGGCGTAGATGGTTCTGGTCGAGGCCATCTTGAGGATGGCCGCGGCCTCACGGGCGGCCGCGCCGTCGACGACGTCGGAGAGGTGGTGGACGACGGCGACGAAGGACAGGCCGAGGCGGCGGCCGAACTTCAGCAGGCGCTGGAACAGCTGGGCCACGAACGGGCTGTTGATGATGTGCCAGGCCTCTTCGACGAGGAAGATGCGCTTCTTGCGGTCGGGCCGGATCCAGGTGTGCTCCAGCCAGACGCCGACGATCGCCATGAGGATCGGCATCGCGATGGAGTTGCGGTCGATGTGGGAGAGGTCGAAGACGATCAGCGGGGCGTCGAGGTCGATGCCGACGGTGGTGGGGCCGTCGAACATGCCGCGCAGGTCGCCGTCGACGAGACGGTCGATGACCAGGGCCACGTCGAGGCCCCAGGCCCGGACATCGTCTATGTCGACGTTCATCGCGAGGGCGGATTCGGCCTCGGGGTGGCGCAGTTGCTCGACGATGTCGGTGAGCACGGGCTGGCGGTCGCGGATGGTGTCGACGACGTAGGCGTGGGCGACCTTGAGGGCGAAGCCGGCGCGCTCGTCGAGGCCGTGGCCCATGGCCACCTCGATGATGGTCCGGAGCAGCGCGAGCTGCCCGGTCGTCGTGATGGCCGGGTCGAGGGGGTTGAGGCGGATGCCGTCGTCGTTCGCGGCGATCGGATCCAGGCGGATGGGGGTTATCCCCAGCTGCTGGGCGATCAGGTTCCACTCGCCGACGCCGTCCTCGCCCTGGGCGTCGAGGACGACGACCTGGCGGTCCTTGAAGCGGAGCTGGCGCAGGACGTACGTCTTCTCCAGGGCGGACTTGCCGTTGCCGGATTCGCCGAGGACCAGCCAGTGGGGGGCCGGGAGCTGCTGCCCGTAGAGCTGGAAGGGGTCGTAGATGTAGCCCTTGCCGCTGTAGACCTCACGGCCGATGATGACGCCGGAGTCGCCGAGCCCGGGGGCGGCGGTGGGCAGGTAGACGGCTTGCGCCTGCCCGGTGGAGGTGCGTACGGGCAGGCGCGTGGTCTCGACTTTGCCGAAGAGGAAGCTGGTGAAGGCGTCCGTCAGGGCGGACATGGGATCTCGCATGGGCGGCACTTCCCTCCAGCTAGCGTCGGATGCCGGTGGCGAACGGCAAGGTGTTGACGAAGGCGCGGTGGTGCTCGCGGTCGCACCATTCCAGCTTCAGGTAGGACTTGCCCGCGGAGGCGCGGATCGTCCGCTTGTCGCGGGCGAGGGCTTCGGGCGAACGCGAGGACACCGTGATGTACCCGACCAGATTGACTCCGGCCGCACCGCTCGCGAGATCTTCACCCCTCTGGTCGAGCCGGCCGTGGGCGGCGATGTCGCGGGGGTCGACGGTGCGGTTCATCTTGGCGGCGCGGGAGGCGTCGGCCTCGTCGTTGGTCTTCTCGGTGAGCATCCGCTCGATGGCCACCTCGGTGGGCTCCAGGTCCATGGTGACGGCGACGGTGCGGATGACGTCGGGGGTGTGGACGAGGAGGGGGGCGAGGAAGTTGACGCCCACGGGCGTCATCGGCCACTCCTTGACCCAGGCGGTGGCGTGGCACCAGGGCGCGCGGGTGGAGGACTCGCGGGTCTTGGCCTGGAGGAAGGTGGGCTCGACGGCGTCGAGTTCGGCCGGCCAGGCGTTGCGCTTGGTCATGGCCTGGATGTGGTCGATGGGGTGGTCCGGGTCGTACATGGAGTGCACGAGGGAGGAGAGCCGGCCCTGGCCCAGCGGCTGGCGGACGCGGATGTCGGCTTCGGCGAGGCGGGCGCAGATGTCGGTGAGCTCGCGGGCCATGACGATGGCGAGGCCGGCGTCGCGGTCGAGCTTGCGGCCCTTGTGGGGGGTGGCGGCACGGGCGATGGTGTGGGCCTCGGCGGCGAGTTCGCGCGTGTAGTGCATGCAGGCGACGAGGTACGCGCGGTGCTGCTCGGAGGAGGTGGACACCATCGACTGGAGCTGGTCGTAGGACTCGCGCAGCCAGCCGGGGGCCCGGGTGTCGCCGCGCTGGGCCACGTCCTTGGCGTGCGCGTCGGGGTCGGCGGGCAGGGTGCGGGCGAGCATCTGGAGGCGGGTGACGAAGCCGTCGCCGTTGGCCACGTGCTTGAGGAGGGTGCCAAAGCGGTCGACGAGGGCCTCCTGGTCCTCGCTGTCGCGCAGGCCGACGCCGGGGCCCTCGATCTCGATGGCGGCGGTGACGGTGCGCCGGTCCGCGTGGAGGAGGACGGCGATCTCGTCGGGGCCGAAGGGGGCGGCGAGCCAGCTGATCCGGCCGATGCCGGGGGGCGGGCCGACCTCGACCTCGCGGCCGTCGACGGCGCGGACGCCGGCTTCCATGGCGCCGGAGCGGTAGGTGGTGCCGCGGCGCAGGGTGCGCTTGTAGCTGCGGCTGATCTCGAACCAGCGGTAGAAGGTGCGGCCCTTGTACGGGACGTACACGGCGGCGAGCGCGAGCATGGGGAAGCCGGCGAGGCTGACGATGCGCAGGGTGAGGTCGGGGACGAGCAGTCCGCTCATCATGCCGAAGAACGCCCCGGCGATGATCAGGGCGATCTCGCCGGTCTCGCGGTTCTTGCCGACGATCGCGTTCGGCCGGGCGCGGCCGATGAGATACGTGCGGCGGGGCGCGACCGGGTGCAGCTGGTGGGACTGGGTCGTCAACGCCCGTCACCTCCTGTGTTCCTCGTACTCGAACTCGTGCGGGGTGCGGGTGCGGCGGAGGGGACAGATCCGCCGCCGGCTCCGCCGCCGGAGGTGGGGCGGCTGCTGTGGGCGGCCACGCCTCCGGAGAGGGGGTTGGCGGGGCGGGGCGCGCTGTTGCCGCCTCCGCCGTCGCCTCCGCGGTGGGCGCCGCGGCTGCTGTGCGTCTTGATGCCCTGCGAGACGAGGGAGGCCGGGGAGCTGATGACGGCTGCGGCCTGGGCGCCGTCGGTGGCCTTGCTGCGGTTGGAGCGGGCGGAGGCGATCTCGTCGCCGAAGCCGGGGACGAAGCGGTAGATCATCGCGGAGGCGAAGATCGCCAGGAGGATGATGGCGAGGCCGGTGACGACGGCGGAGAAGGCGTTCGGGCCCTTTTCGCCGGTCAGGGCTCCGGCGAGGCCGAGCACGATGACGATGACCGGCTTCACGAGGATGACGGCGATCATGATGCCGGCCCAGCGGCGGACGTGGCCCCAGAGGTTGCGGTCGACGAGGCCGGAGTAGACGACGACGCCGAGGAGGGCGCCGACGTAGAGGAGGGCGGCCCGGATGAAGAGCTCCAGGTAGAGCACGCCGGCGGCGAGGACGGTGACGAGCGCGACGACGATCAGCATGATCGGGCCGCCGCCGATGTCGTCGCCCTTCTTGAGGGCTTCGGAGAACGAGCCGAAGAAGACGTCGGTCTGGCCGCCGGTGGCGGAGGCGATGACCTCGGTGACGCCGTCGGTGGCGGAGACGACGGTGTAGAGGACGAGGGGGGTGAAGGCGGAGGCGAGGACCGTGAGCCAGAGGAAGCCGATGGCTTCGGACATGGCGGTGGTGAGGGGGACGCCGCGGACGGCTCGCTTGGCGACGGCGAAGAGCCAGAGGACGAGGGTGAGGATGGTGGAGGCGGCGAAGACGACGGAGTACTGCTTGAGGAAGGCGGGGTTGGTGAAGTCGACTTCGGCCGAGCCGTTGACCGCTTCGCTGAGCTTGGTGACGATCCAGGAGGCGGCGTCTGCGCAGCCTCGGGCGAGGGAGGCGAGGGGGTTGAGGGCGTCGGCCGGGTCGCTGGGCGCTAGGCCTGTGCGGGGGGCTCCGCCGCCGCCTTCGCCGCGCTCGCAGTACTCCTTGGCGGGACCGGCGATCAGCGAGCAAGGGTCCTTGCTCGCCGACGGCGTCGGCGTGGGCGTAGGGGTGGGATCGGGCGCGGCCGTCGCGCGCGCCGCGAACAGAACGACCGCGGTCTGGAGGACCGCGGTGAGCGCGCCGATCCTTCGGAGCGACGGCCGGTGGTTACCGGGCATAGGTGAACCCTCCGAATTCGGTGACCGCGCCGCCGATCTCCTCGGAGGTGGATACCGGGGTGTCGCCGGTGACTGGGGTGGGGCCGTCCTTCTGTGAGGTTTCGACGACCTTCCAGCCGGAGCCGTTCCACTTGAGCGTCATCGAGATCGTGAACCAGCCGCTGGTGACGGGGCGAGTGGACTTGTCGCCGGTCAGACCGAACATGCCGATGCACCACACGTCGACCGAAGCAGACCCGTTGCCGAAGTTGTTCACTTTGGTCCCCGCCGGGATGGTCCGGCTGACGAAGGTGGAGCCCGTCGGGGCCAGTCCGTCCTTCGTGAGGCCGATCTGGGCGAGCAGGCCCGCCGAGTAGTCGGCGTCGAACCCGGCTTGGAGCTTGGTGCGGCTGTTCTCCTCCGTGATTGCGTCCACGATGGCCCGGCGCCTCGTCGCGTTGAACATGCCGTCAGACCCCAGTGCCACGGCGAAGTTGGCTGCGGCCGACTGCGCACCCTGCTGGTCCTGGGCGAAGCCCGAGGGCACGCCGGCGTTCTTCTCCATCACCGGTGAGGTGCCTGTCGGGGTGGTGGAGGAGGATGCCGGGGGTTTGTCGGAGGAGGGGTCCGACGGGGTGTCGGGAGCCTGGTTCGCGAACGCGATGGCGGCGATCAGGAGGACCACCACGCCGACCACCGTGACCAGGCTGCGGGCGGCGCGGGGGGTGCGGCGGGTGGGGCCGTACGGGTCGGCGGGGGAGTCCGGGAGGCGGGTGCGGGTCTGGCCCGTGCCGCCGACCTCGCCGTGGCTGCCGCCGTACTGGTCGTCGTTGCTCATTCCGTGTCGGCCCCCTCCGCGTCGTACGACGGTAGCGCTGGTTCCCGCGTAGGCGCGGTGTGGTGAGTCCTCATCAGGTACGGCCGCGGTGTGGCCCGGCTAGACGGCCATTCCGTAGACGATGGTGAAGAGGGTGCCCAGGGAGCCGATGATGAAGACGCCCGTGAGGCCGGCCACGATCAGGCCCTTGCCCTGTTCCGCGCTGAACGTGTCGCGCAGGGCGGTCGCGCCGATGCGCTGTTTGGCCGCCCCCCAGATGGCGATGCCCAGGCACAGGAGGATCGCCACGGCCATGACCACCTCGATCATGACCTTCGCTTCGTTGCCGAGACTGCCGAACGGCCCCCAGTTCGGGGCGATTCCGCCGATGATGGTGGTGATGTCGCCCTTTTCGGCTGCCAGGATCATGTAACTCACCGCCCCTGTATGGGTAGTTCCGGAAGCCCACTGCCCGACGGCAGGGGTTACGCACTATCTTCGCTGATGAAACCGCCGCCGTCGTCGACTTGACGGCTCTCTTTACCCGATCTCGCGGACCGCGCCCGGCCTCCGCGCTCTGACCTGGGCAGGGGCGGTGTGCATGCGCAAGAACATGCGGTCACTCTGTGTATCACGAGGGGTGACGCCGGGCAATGATTGTCGTCTCGGCGTACGGGTGGGGCGCGCGGCGGCCGTTCGGGGCAGTGGGGTCGCGTGTCGTTGGGCCGACTCACCGACATTTGTCCGATGTTTCGTCCACCCGTTGTCGGCGGCGCTGTCAGTGGGGTGCGGGAGGCTGGGGAGCATGACGACTCCATGGACTCTCGCGGATCTCGAGGCGGCCGTCCGGGCGGGATGGTCGGCGGAGACCTCCGCGCCGGCCGACATCAGCAAGGTGCCCTGGAGCCCCGAGAATCCGGCCTGGGGGCAGTGCGACATCACCGCGCTGGTCGTGCAGGACCTCGTGGGCGGGGAGCTCGTGCTGGGGGAGGTGTTCCACGATGGCCGACAGGAGGGCTACCACTGGTGGAACCTGCTGCCCGGGGGCGTACGGGTCGACCTGACGCGGGAGCAGTTCCGGCGGGGGGAGACGGTCACGCCGGGGCGGGTCGTGAAGCGGCCGGACGGGCGGCTGGGGCGGCGCTGGGAGGAGTATCAGCTGCTGCGGCAGCGGGTGATCGACAAGCTGGGGCCGTTGCCGGGGGTGATGCGGACCGAGGACGGGCGGCGGCTCGTCCACACGGACTTCGGGGGGCCGGGGGCGCCGCTGCTCGCGCTGCACGGGCACTTCCAGGACGGGGCGGTCTTCGAGGACCTGGCCCGGGAGGTGGGTCCGGCGTGGCGGGTGATCGCCCTGGACCA
Organism: Streptomyces sp. 147326; assembly: GCF_045000215.1. Lineage (NCBI taxonomy): Bacteria > Bacillati > Actinomycetota > Actinomycetes > Kitasatosporales > Streptomycetaceae > Streptomyces > Streptomyces sp. 147326. Next base: position 4,816,429 of record NZ_CP134201.1, read on the forward strand.
GCGGGGGCACGGGCAGTCCGACCGGGCGGGGGAGTACACGCGGGACGGGTACGTCGCGGACGCGGCGGCCCTGCTGGAGCACCTGGGGCTGGGGCCGGCGGTGGTGCTGGGGCATTCGCTGGGCGGGGTGAACGCGTACCAGCTCGCCGCGCGGCGGCCGGAGCTGGTGCGGGCGGTCGTGGTCGAGGACATCGGGGCGGTGGTCGACGACGACCTGTCGTTCGCGCGGGCGTGGCCGCGGCGGGCGGTGACCCGGGACGGGTTCCTGGCGGGGGTGGGGAGCGCGGCTCCCCACCTGGCGGGGTCCCTGCAGGAGTACGAGGACGGGTGGGGGACCGCGTTCGAGGTGGAGGACATGGTGGAGTCCCAGCGGGGGCTGAACGGGGACCACTGGGGGGACTGGCTGAGGGTGCGGAAGCCGACGCTGCTGGTGCGGGGGGATCGGAGCGGGGTGCTGTCGGCGGAGCATGCGCGGGAGATGACGGTGGGGAGGGCGGGGGTGCGGATGGTTGAGTTGCCGGCGGGGCATGTGGTGCGGGTGGGGGATCCGGAGGGGTATTTCGCCGCCGTGCGGGGGTTTTTGGCATGGGTTGCCTAGGGGTGGGCTGGGGGAAGTGGGGTGGCCCGGGGCCGGGGCCGGGGCCGTGGCCGGGTGCGGCGCCGTTGCCGGGGGCCCTGCCCCCGGGCCCCCGCGCCTCAAACGCCGGCGGGGCTGAAAGATCGGGGCTCCGCCCCGGACCCCGCCCCTCGAGCGCGGGCGGGGCTGGGCGCTCAGGTCCAGTGGGTGGGGCGGGTGAGGGTGGGGGGGAATTGGGTGGTGGGGTCGCCTTGGGCGGCGTTCAGTTGGGGCTGGGTGAGGAAGACGGCGTTGCGGAGGTCCGCGCCGCGGAGGTTGGCGTCGCGGAGGTCGGCGCCGATCAGGTCGGCCGTGCGGAGGTCGGCGCGGCGGAGGTCGGCGGCGATCAAATAGGCGCCGCGGAGGTTCGCGCCGCGCAGGTCGGCCCCGGCGAGGCGGGCTCCCATCAGGTCGGCGCCGCGGTGGTTCTTCTTGCGGCCCGGCACCTTGGCCCGTACGAGCTCGCTGGTTTCGAGCAGGAGGGTGTTGATCTCCTGGCGGAGCGGGGTGATGTCCAGGGCCGTGAGGGCTTCGGCGTCGGCGCGGGTCCACTGTTCGGTCTGCGCGAGCATGCGGCGCAGTTCCGTGTGGAGCGGGGCGGCGTCCGGGAGGGTGAGGGCCTCGGCGAGGTAGAAGAGCAGCTCGTGCAGCTGCCGCATCACCGGGAAGACCTCGAACATCTCGCCCCGGGTCTCCGGGTGGGCGCGCCAGTCGCGGCCGCCGAAGGTGACCTGGGAGACCTGCTGGCCCGCCCCGAAGCAGTCGAAGACCGTGCACCCCCGGAAGCCCGTGTCGCGCAGCCGCGTGTGGATTCCGCAGCGGAAGTCCTGCTGGAGGTTCTTGCAGGGGGTGCCGGCGGGCTTGTTCACCGCGAAGTCGTTGGACTTGGCGAAGGGCAGGGCCACGCAGCAGAGCGCGAAGCAGTTCGCGCAGTCGGCTTCCAGGAGGGGGAGCGGGAGGGGGAGGTGGTTCGGCACCTGTCCATTGTTACCGGGTGGGGGCGGTGAGGCGCATTTGGTGGGCGGTCCAGGGGGCGCCGTCGACCTTCTCCACGTCCTCGAGGACCTGCTCGGTGCGGAAGCCGAGGTCTTCGTAGATGCGGATCGCCGCCGTGTTGTGGGCCCAGACGCCGAGGCTGATCTCCGGCAGGCCGAGCTCGCCGAAGCAGAGGCCGACGACCTGGGAGACGAGGGCCCGGCCGAGGCCCAGGGCACGCTGCTCGGGGGCGATCAGTACGCGGCCGAGGCGGGTGCCGGCGACGGAGACGTGCCCGATGCGGTGGTCGCCGGGGGACACGGCGGTCCACGTGTGCCGGCCGGGCTCGGCGGCATAGGCGGCGAGCTGGGCGTCGTCCAGGGGCCAGGTGAAGGCGGGGACTGCCCAGGTCATCAGCTCGGCGGGGGTCTTCACCCATGCGCGCAGCAGGGGTCCGTCCTCGGCGGGGCGGTAGGGGGAGAGGGAGAGCGGGAGGGGGCGTGGGTGCGTGGTCATTCCCCAAGTCTGCTGGTGGCGGACGGGGTTGATCCGGAGAGGGGTGGGCGTGAGCATCGGCTCATGACCGAAGTGATCGCAGTCGCCGTTATTACTCTTCTCGCCGTGATCAGTCCCGGCGCCGATTTCGCCATGGTGGTCCGCAACAGCTACCTCTACGGGCGGCCCACCGGGCTGTTCGCCGCCGCCGGGGTCGCGGCCGGCGTCCTGGTCCACGTCTCGTACACGATGCTCGGGGTCGGCCTGCTGATCGCCAGCTCCACCGCGCTGTTCACCGCGATCAAGCTGGCGGGTGCGGCCTATCTGGTGTGGATCGGGATACGGACCTTCCGGGCGCGGGCCGAGGTGTCCGTGGACCTGGAGTCGAAGCCGCAGCTCAGCCCGCTGGGGGCGATGCGGTCGGGGTTCCTGACCAATGTGCTCAATCCGAAGACGACGCTGTTCGTGGTGTCGACCTTCACGCAGGTGGTGAACCCGGACACCCCGGTGTGGCAGCAGGCGGGCTACGGGCTGTTCATGTCGGCGGCGCACCTGGGCTGGTTCGGGGCGGTGGCGCTGTTCTTCTCCGACTCGCGGCTGCGCGACCGGATGCTGAAGGCGCAGAAGACGCTGAACCGGGCCATCGGGTCGGTGCTGGTGGGGCTGGGGTTGGGGCTGGGGTTCGCCCGCTGACGGTCGCCGACGCCCGCTGACGCTCGCCGACGCTTGCCGAGGCCCTCTGACGGCCGTTGTGGACTCGGTTACCTGTCGGTAGCGTGCGGGGCATGGGCGCTGCCGAGGGGTTCTTCGAACGACTTGATGCCGGGCGGTTCACCGCCACCGAGTACACGCGCGGGCCGTGGGACCCGGGCTCGCAGCACGCCGGGCCGCCGGCCGCGCTGCTCGGGCGGGCCGTCGAGGAGCGGCCGGGTGCGCGCGCGGACATGCGGATCGCCCGGATCACGTACGAGATCCTGCGCCCGGTGCCGATCGGCGCGCTGGAGATCACCACCAGCGTGCTCCGGGCCGGGCGCAGCACCGAGGTGGTCGAGGCCACGCTCGCCCCGGCGGGCGCCGCGCCCGTGATGCTGGCGCGGGCCCTGCGGATCCGGGTCGCCGAGGAGGCGGTGCCGGCCGTGGTGCCGGGGCCGCAGCTGCCGCCGCCCGGGGAGGTGGACGTGACGCCGTTCTTCCCGGTGCCGTGGGAGACGGGCTACCACTCGGCCATGGAGACCCGGTTCACCGAGGGCGCCTTCGTCGAGCCGGGTCCGGGCACCTGCTGGATGCGGATGAAGGTGCCGCTCGTCGCCGGGGAGGAGACCCGGCCGCTGGACCGGGTGCTGATCGCCGCCGACTCGGGCAACGGCATCAGCTCGGTAATGGACTTCGGGCGCTACGTCTTCATCAACGGTGACCTGACGGTCCATCTCCACCGCCACCCGGTGGGCGAATGGGCCTGCGTGGAGGCCCGTACGAGTGTGGACGCGGCCGGGATCGGGCTCGCGGACGCGCTGCTGCACGACGAGAAGGGGCCCATCGGGCGCAGCGCGCAGAGTCTTTTCGTCGCACCCCGGTAGCGGCCGCACCGGACGCCGCACCGGACGCCGCCCCGGATACCTTCCCCGACGACCGCCCGACGACCGTCCTGGCAAGCCAACCCCCTTGTCAGGGGCGGGGTATGCGTGTGGCAGGCTCGTGCGAATGGAGGCCCTGAGAGACACGGATCCCGCGCACATCGGGGCGCAGGTACTGCTGGCCCGGCTCGGCGCCGGTGGCATGGGGCAGGTGTACCTCGGCCGGTCGCCGGGCGGCCGGCTGGTCGCCATCAAGGTGATCAAAGAAGAGATCACCGGTCATCCGGAGGCCCTCGCGCGGTTCCGCCGGGAGGCCGAGACGGTCCGCGCGGTGCGCTCCGCGTACACCGCGAACCTGATCGACGCGTCGCTGGCGGCGCCGCCCTACTGGCTCGCCACCGAGTACGTGGCCGGGCCCACCCTGAGCGACGCGGTGCGCGCGTACGGAGCCCTGCCCGCCGCCGCGTGCCGCAGGCTGTTCGCCGCGCTGGCGGAGGGCCTGGCGAGCGTGCACGCGTACGGGGTCACGCACCGGGACCTCAAGCCGCAGAACGTCATCCTGGGCGTGCAGGGGCCGCAGCTCATCGACTTCGGCATCGCCAAGGGCGCGGCCGAGACGGCTCTGACGCAGGCCGGCACCGCCCCGGGGACCCCCGGCTACACGGCTCCCGAGGTGCTGCTGCGGGGCGAGGCGGCGGACGCCGCTGACGTCTTCGCGCTGGGCGCCACGCTCGCCTACGCGGCGACGGGCCGGGCGCCGTACGGGACGGGGGAGCCGACCGCGGTCCACTTCCGGGCGGTCCACGGCGAGATCGACGTCGACGGGGTGGAGCCGGACCTGGCCGCGCTCATCAGGGCGTGTGTGGCGACGGAGCCGGGGGCCCGCCCCGCCTTGGCCGAGATCATCCGGCGCTGCGCGGTGGATTCGGCCCTGGTCGACGACCCGGTGTACGCGGCGCTGACGGCGACCGCGGGCGGGGCCGCGCAGGTTCCGGGGCTGCCGTCGACGATCGGTCCGGGGCTGCCGGCCGGCTCGGGCTACGTGCCGACGTACGTCCCCGCCGGCCAGAATCAGAACCAGAACCAGAACCAGAACCAGAACCAGAACCAGAACCAGAACCAGAACCGGAATCAGGGCCAGGGCGCCGGCCCGTGGCGTCCGCCGCGCTGGGCGCTGGCGGCCGTCGGCGGTCTGGTGGCGGGCGGCCTCGTCACGGGCGGCTACCTGTTCCTCCAGGACAAGGACGGGGAGGGGGACGGAGGAGGGCGGCGGGCCGGGGGCGCGCCGACCGGAGCGACCACGCCCGGCGGGGCGGCCGGGCCGTCCGGTTCGGGCCGGCCGGCTTCGAGCCCCGCCCCCTCTTCCCCGGGCGGCGGCAGCGGATCGGGGGCCGTGCCCGACCACATCGAGCCGAACAAGGTGTCGCGGGACCTGTGGACCAGCGCCGGTCCGGGCGGTGGGGGCTGCAGTCTGCCCGCGGAGGAGCGGGCGGAGTTCCTGGTGGGTTCCGTCGTCGACGCCGACACTCCGGACGCGAAGACGTTCACGGGCAAGGTCAAGATCCGCGTGTACCTGAAGTCGTACAACACGGAGCAGGGCCCCTACGTCGTCTCCGTCGGGGTCAAGGCTCCGCACGAGATCGACGAGAGCACCCAGCGCCCGTACGAGTTCGTCCGCGACTACAACCACGGCATCGGCTACACCAGCAAGCCCGTCGATCTCAAGGAGCAGGCCACCGGCGGCGAGGTGGAGCTCACGTACCCGGACGACTTCGCCACGCAGCTCGTGGACAACGAGGGGACCACGAAGAGGTTTCCGGGCATCCCGCTCGCCAACGATCCGGGTGACTGGACGGTGCTGGTCTACCGGGTCCGGGGGGTCAAGGAGTACAGCAGCGTCTATTGCACCGGCTTTCCGGTGAAATAGTGCCGGGTCTGGCTGACGAATCCACTGTCAGGGGACGTTCCATGAGGCAGTGTTGACGAGTGCGCAAGTTCTGGATGGCAAGCGGGCTCGGGATCGGTGTGTGCCTGACCTTCATCGCGCTGCTGGTCGTCGGGACGTACTCGGCGGCGGCGGGGATGGTGAACAGCGGCAGGCAGGGTGCCGTCGGACTGGTCAAGGGGTCGGTTCCGGCGATCTATCAGCCGCTGGTGGAGAAGTGGGGAAACCTTTGCCCCGCCCTCAACCCGGCTCTGCTGGCGGCGCAGCTCTACACGGAGAGCGGCTGGAAGCCCGACGTGGTCAGTCACGCCGACGCGCGTGGCATCGCCCAGTTCATCCCGGGCACGTGGGCCACGTACGGCGTCGACGGTGACGGTGACGGCGACCGTGACATCTGGGATCCCAAGGACGCCATCCCCTCGGCGGCCACGTACGACTGCCAACTCGCCAAGGACGTCGCGCAGGTGCCGGGGGATCGGTCCGACAATATGCTCGCCGCCTACAACGCCGGCCCCTACCGCGTGATCAAGGCCGGGGGCGTGCCTCCGATCAGCGAGACGCAGGGCTACGTGAAGTCCATCCGCGCCCTGGAGAAGAGCTTCGCGCGGCCGGTCGGGCGGGTGGCGCCGTCGCAACAGGCCGCCGGGGCCATCTACTTCGCGCAGAAGCAGCTCGGCACGCCGTACCTGTGGGGTGGCAACGGAACGCCCGACCAGGGTGGGCGGTTCGACTGCTCCGGGCTGACCAAGGCCGCGTACGAGACGGTGGGGATCCAGCTGCCGCGCGTGGCCAACGACCAGTACAACGCCGGGTCCCATCCTCCGCGCGACCAGCTGCTGCCCGGTGATCTGGTCTTCTTCTCCGACGATCTGACGAATTCTCGGGAGATCCGGCACGTCGGGCTCTACGTGGGCGGCGGGTACATGATCAACGCCCCGTACACCGGTGCCGTGATCCGCTTCGACAAGATCGACACCCCCGACTACTTCGGTGCGACGCGGGTGACCAAGGATGGTGCGCAGGCGCTTCCGGACCGTTCCGCGGCCGGTCGGACGCCGTAGCAACTCTCCGTGAGGCCAAGGCCCTGAGCTGCGACGACGAGTCTCTCTTCGATAACGTTGGAGTGATCATTCGGTGGAGAGTGGAACGTAGTCGCCAGAACGGGCGTTCCATGAGCGCGGGGGTTGATCAAGTGGGGGGCGAAGGGGCGCACACAGGGGTGCGCCCGCACAGGAACCACGGCAAGGGCAAGGGGCCGCATCACCATGGCTGGACTCACAACAGGTGGGCCGAACGTGGATGTCAGCCTGCTGTACGAGGTCAACGGAGCGGCCCGGCATGCTCCGGGATGGCTGGACCGGGTCGTGAGCCTGGCCGGTGAGTACGGGATCCTGCTGGCCCTGGTGCTCCTGGTGTTGTGGTGCTGGCACGGTGCGCGCCGGCAGGACGAGACCACGGCCGTCGAGTCCTTCGCCGCGCTGGTCTGGGCCCCGCTGGCCGCCGGACTGGCCCTCCTCGTGAACGTACCGCTGCGCGAATTCGTCGGACGGCAGCGGCCGTTCCGGCAGCACGAGGGCCTGCAGGTGCTCGATCCCGGCTTCGGCGCGGGGATCGGGAACACCGAGTTCTCCTTCGTCAGTGACCACACCACCCTCGCGATGACCCTGGGCGTGGGTCTGTTCCTGGCGAACCGGAAGATCGGCTTCCTGGGGATCGGACTGGCCCTCGCCGAAGGTTTCTGCCGCGTCTACGTGGGCGTCCACTACCCGACCGACGTCATCGGCGGCCTCGCGCTCGGCACCGCCGTGGTGCTGGTGCTCGCGCCGCTCGCCATGGCGCTGCTGACCCCGGTGGTGCGGGCGGTGGCCGGCTCGCGGCGCGTCGGGCGGCTCGTACGGGCCAAGGGCCGGGCGGTGCCCCGCCCGGTCGGGCTCGCGACGCAGGCCCAGACCCCGCCCGCCGGGCAGCGCACGCACGAGAACGACCTCGCCGCCTGAGGCCGACGCGGACTCAGGTCCGCGCGTACGCATTCCATACGGCCAGCAGGGCGGCCACCAGCAGGCACAGCCCCGCCGCCCCGAAGCACACCCGGACCGCCGACCGGCGGGGCCGGGGGGGGGTCACGGGTCGCCGCCGTCGCGGCGGTACCGGGAGCGCAGCCACCAACCGGTGACCGCGGCCGCGGCGGAGGTGAGCCCGATGGCCAGGGCCACGTCGGCCGGGCTGTCCGCCGAGCCCACGGGCCTGGCCCAGGCCGCGGCGGCCGGGGCGAACGCGATGAGCAGGGCCCAGAGGAGGGCCGTGAGGCGGGCTGCGGATCCTGGCATGAATCAAGGGCATTCGCTGCGCCCCGACCCGGCCAGCCGGGCCGTCCGAACGGGCTAGGGATTCCCCGCGGCCCCTGACCCCCGGCCCCTGACCCCCGGCCCCCGGCCCTGGATCCTCGGCCTCCGGTCCTCGGCCGCCGCCCCTCGCCGGAGCCGTTGCGTCAGCCCGCCGGGTGCCGGGCGGCGTCCTTGCGGGCCAGGTCGCGGGAGCGGCGGGCCGGTCCCGACCAGCCGCAGGTGCAGACCGCCAGGGAGAACGCTCCGCGTTCGGCGGTGGAGGTGGTGTGGCCGGTCGATGGCTGCGGCTGTGACGTCTGCCGCGGGAGCGGCTCGGAGGCAGGCGGAGGGACCAGGGTCGCGTCGGTGTGCGGTTCCACACCCCCACGGTACCCGGGGCGGGCCGCCGCCGGGGGAGGTGCGCCCCCGTGACGGGAAACCCCGGACCTCGTTAAGCGGAGCGGGTGGGGGCCTCGGGCAAGCAGCGGTCACGCGTTGGGGGTTGGCAGGCGATGGTGGTTCACCAGCACAGGCGGCGGCCCGGACGTGCGGGTGAGGCGGTGCTCGCTGCCGGCGTCACCCTGGCGGTCACGGCGATGAGCGGGTGCGCGGGCGGCGGCAGCGACGGGCGCCCTCAGGCGGACGCGGCGGCGGTGGTCCGCGGAGCCGCCGACGCGCTGACGAAGACGGGCAGCGCCCGGGCCCGTACGGCGATGGAGATGGCCACGGGCGGGACCCGGGTCACGATCCGCGGTGAGGGCGGGGTCGACTTCAAGAACCGGATGGGCCAGCTCCTGGTGATGCTCCCGACCGATGTGAAGGGCGAGGACGAGCACCGGCCCATCACCGAGCTGCTCGTGCCGGGCGCGCTCTACATGAAGAACCGCGGCGCCGGCGTCCCCGCGGACAAGTGGGTCCGGGTCGACACGACGACCCTCGCCGACGGGAACCTGGTCACGGGCGGGGCCACCGATCCGCTGGTCGCGGCCGAGCTGCTGCGGGGCGCGCAGGAGGTGACGTACGTGGGGGAGACCGAGGTCGCGGGCACCAAGGTGCGGCACTACCGGGGGACCACCGACATCGGGCGGGCCGCGGGCAGGGCGTCGGCGGAGGTGCGGGGGGCGCTGGAGGCCGCGGCGAAAGGGTTCAGCAAGGACACCGTGCCGTTCGACGTCTACCTGGACGAGCAGGGGCGTCTGCGGAAGGTCCGGCACCGTTTCACGTACGTCAACAATGGCGTGATCGATGTCTCGTCGACCACGCTGCTGTACGGGTTCGGGACGCCGGTGACCGTCGTATTGCCGGCAAGTGGGGACATTTACGCCGGGAAGATCGCTGAGTAGTGGGGCGGGCGGAGGGTGGGCGGTGCGATCGGGCCATGGGCCGGTATCCGGAAATGGTCCATCCGTGTCATGTGCCGCGGGCCATGGCGTCCCTACGCTGAGAAGCCGGGCCCGAGCGTCGATGACCGTAGACGGCAGACTGAGGTGACACGCGTGACTCCCGCAGGCGGTACGACGGTGCAGGACCACGTGGCCCTCGCCGAGATCGAGCTGTGCGGTGAGCTGATCATCGCGGCGTCGGCGGCGGTGGAGGAGCGGCTCAGTCAGGACCGGATCGACGAGGTGCTGATGGGCATCTGGTCGGGCTGACCGTCGTGTCTTCCCCGGCTGTCGCCGGGAGGTGCCCCCAGGGGCTCCGCCACGGACCCCGCTACGTGCGCAGCAGGCGGGCGATGGCCTTGGTGGCTTCCTCGACCTTGGCGTCGATCTCGGTGCCGCCCTTGACCGCGGCGTCGGCCACGCAGTGGCGCAGGTGTTCCTCCAGCAGCTGGAGCGCGAAGGACTGGAGGGCCTTCGTGCTCGCCGAGACCTGGGTGAGTATGTCGATGCAGTAGACGTCCTCGTCGACGAGCCGCTGCAGGCCGCGGATCTGGCCCTCGATCCGGCGCAGTCGTTTGAGGTGCTCGTCCTTCTGGTGGTGGTAGCCGTGGACCGCTCCGCCGTCGTGGGGCGCGTCGGCTCCGGAACCCTCCGCCTCGATGGTCGTCATGCGTCCTCCCATGGTCCTGAATGAGGGATGCATACCCCTCATGGGTATAAGATACTGGGCCGCTGCCCAAGGGGCAGGGGTCCGTGGTCCTCACTCTGCCTGATGGAGGACACTGGGGAACGGCCGGTTAGCCGTGGCCGGGGGATGCGCCTAGCATCAGCCTGACCGAATCCGATGCACCCCGAGGACCTCACGTGCGATTTCGTCTGACCCCCAGGGAGACGAGCTTCTACGACATGTTCGCCGCATCCGCGGACAACATCGTCACGGGCTCCAAGCTCCTCATGGAACTGCTCGGAGCGGACTCCTCCGCCCGGGTCGAGATCGCGGAGCGGATGCGGGCAGCGGAACACGCGGGGGACGACGCGACCCACGCGATCTTCCACCAGCTGAACTCCTCCTTCATCACGCCGTTCGACCGCGAGGACATCTACAACCTGGCTTCTTCGCTCGACGACATCATGGACTTCATGGAGGAGGCCGTCGACCTCGTCGTCCTCTACAACGTGGAAGAGCTCCCCAAGGGTGTCGAGCAGCAGATCGAGGTCCTGGCGCGCGCGGCCGAGCTGACCGCCGAGGCCATGCCGCACCTGCGGACGATGGACAACCTCACCGAGTACTGGATCGAGGTCAACCGTCTTGAGAACCAGGCCGACCAGATCCACCGCAAGCTGCTCGCGCAGCTCTTCAACGGCAAGTACGACGCCATCGAGGTGCTGAAGCTCAAGCAGATCGTCGACGTGCTCGAAGAGGCGGCCGACGCGTTCGAGCACGTTGCGAACACGGTGGAGACCATCGCGGTCAAGGAGTCCTGAACCTCGTGGACACCTTCGCTCTGGTCGTGACCATCGGTGTCGCGCTCGGCTTTACGTATACGAATGGTTTTCACGACTCGGCGAACGCGATCGCGACCTCCGTCTCGACGCGGGCGCTGACCCCGCGCGCGGCGCTGGCGATGGCCGCCGTGATGAACCTCGCCGGTGCCTTCCTGGGCAGCGGGGTCGCCAAGACGGTCAGCGAGGGCCTGATCGAGACGCCCCACGGCGACCGGGGCATGTGGATCCTCTTCTCGGCGCTCGTCGGCGCGATCGTCTGGAACCTGATCACCTGGTACTTCGGCCTGCCCTCGTCCTCGTCGCACGCGCTCTTCGGCGGCATGGTGGGCGCGGCGCTGGCCGGCGGCACCGGTGTCATCTGGAGCGGGGTGCTCGACAAGGTCGTCATCCCGATGTTCGCCTCGCCGGTCGTCGGTCTGGTCGCCGGTTACCTGGTGATGGTGGTCATCCTGTGGATGTTCCGCCGGTCCAACCCGCACAAGGCCAAGCACGGGTTCCGTATCGCGCAGACCGTGTCGGCGGCCGCCATGGCGCTGGGCCACGGTCTCCAGGACGCGCAGAAGACGATGGGCATCGTCGTGATGGCGCTGGTCATCGCCGATGTGCAGAGCGCCGACGACGCGATCCCGGTCTGGGTCAAGATCGTGTGTGCCGTGATGCTGTCGCTGGGTACGTACGCGGGCGGCTGGCGCATCATGCGCACGCTCGGCCGCAAGATCATCGAGCTGGACCCGCCGCAGGGCTTCGCGGCCGAGACCACGGGCGCCTCGATCATGTTCGGCTCGGCGTACCTCTTCCACGCGCCGATCTCCACCACCCACGTCATCACCTCGGCGATCATGGGCGTGGGTGCGACCAAGCGCGTGAACGCGGTCCGCTGGGGCGTCGCCAAGAACATCGTCCTGGGCTGGTTCATCACGATGCCGGCCGCGGCCCTGGTCGCCGCGCTCTGCTTCTGGATCGTGAACCTCGCCTTCGTGTAGGACACGGGAAGCATGACGCGGGAACGAAAGCGGGCCGGCTCCCCCCACCCAGGGGGAGCCGGCCCTTTTTCTTTCTTTCGCCTTGCGGTGGCACCGCCATGCAGCACCGCAGGACGCTTGCACATCCCGGTTTAGCCGAAGCGGCCCGAGATGTAGTCCTCGGTCGCCTGCACGGACGGGTTCGAGAAGATCCGGTCCGTGTCGTCGATCTCGACGAGCTTGCCGGGCTGGCCGACCGCCGAGAGGTTGAAGAAGGCGGTGCGGTCCGAGACGCGGGCCGCCTGCTGCATGTTGTGCGTCACGATGACGATCGTGAAGCGCTCCTTGAGCTCGCCGATCAGGTCCTCGATGGCGAGGGTGGAGATCGGGTCGAGGGCCGAGCAGGGCTCGTCCATCAGGAGGACCTGGGGCTCGACCGCGATGGCGCGGGCGATGCACAGACGCTGCTGCTGGCCGCCGGAGAGGCCCGAGCCGGGCTTGTTCAGGCGGTCCTTGACCTCGTTCCAGAGGTTGGCGCCCATGAGGGACCGCTCCACGATGTCCGTGAGCTCGGACTTCTTGAAGTTGCCGTTCAGCCGCAGGCCCGCCGCCACGTTGTCGAAGATCGACATGGTGGGGAAGGGGTTCGGGCGCTGGAAGACCATGCCGACGGTGCGGCGGACCGCGACCGGGTCCACGCCGGCGCCGTACAGGTTCTCGTCGTCCAGGAGCACCTTGCCCTCGACGCGGCCACCGGGGGTGACCTCGTGCATGCGGTTGAGGGTGCGCAGGAAGGTGGACTTGCCGCAGCCGGAGGGGCCGATGAAGGCGGTCACGGAGCGGGGCTCCACGGTCATCGAGATGTCATCGATGGCCTTGTGGGTGCCGTAGAAGGCGGACAGTCCGCTGACGTCGATTCGCTTCGCCATGAGGGGTCACTTCGCTTTCATACAGTCGCGTCAGCGACCGGTCTTCGGGGCCTTCCAGCGGGCGATGCCGCGGGCCACCAGATTGAGGATCATGACGAAGGCGATCAGTACGAGGGCTGCGGCCCAGGCCCGGTCGTAGGAGGCTTCACTGCCGACCTTGTACTGCTCCCAGATGTAGAGGGGGAGCGAGGACTGGGCGCCTTCGAAGGGGTTGGCGTTGATCAGCTGGGTACCGAAGACCAGCAGCATGATCGGCGCGGTCTCACCGGCGATGCGGGCCACGGCCAGCATGACACCGGTGGCGATACCGCCGATCGCGGTGGGGAGCACGACCTTGAGGATCACGCGCCACTTCGGCACGCCGAGGGCGAGGGCGGCCTCGCGCAGCTCGTTCGGGACGAGCTTGAGCATCTCCTCGGTGGAGCGGACCACGACGGGCATCATCAGGATCGACAGGGCCATGGCGCCGGCGAAGCCGGAGGGGCCGAAGCCGAGCATCAGGTTCCAGGTCGTCAGGATGAACAGACCCGCGACGATGGAGGGGATGCCGGTCATGACGTCGACGAAGAAGGTGACGGCCTTGGCGAGGGAGCCCCGGCCGTACTCGACCAGGTAGACGGCGGTCAGCAGGCCGATCGGAGCAGCGATCAGGGTGGCCAGGGCGACCTGCTCGATGGTGCCGAGCAGCGCGTGGTAGACGCCGCCGCCCTCGTCGAAGCTGGTCACGCCGTTCATGGAGTGCGTCAGGAAGTTCCCGGTCAGGAGCTCCAGGCCGCGGCTGATCGTCGTCCACATCAGCGAGAGCAGCGGGACGACCGCGAGGACGAAGCAGACCCACACCATGGAGGTCGCGACGCGGTCCTTGGCCTGACGCCGGTTCTCGATGACCGCGCTCGCGGTGTACGTGATGACGACGAACAGGAGGGCCGCGAGCAGTCCCCACTGCACCTTGCTGTGGAGGTCCAGGGCGAGGCCGATGCCGCAGCCGAGGGCGGTCGAGAGCACCGCGATGCCGGCCGGGGCCCAGCGGGGCAGGCCGCCCCGGGTGAGGCTGGCGGGGGCGGCGGACTTGGGGGCCCGGGCGGGCCGCTGGTCCTGGAGTGCGTGGCTCATCAGGCGTTCGCCCCCGAGAAGTCCTTGCGGCGAGCGATGATCAGGCGAGCTGCACCGTTGACCAGCAGGGTGAGCAGGAAGAGGACCAGACCGGAGGCGATCAGCGCGTCCCGGCCGAACTCGTTGGCCTCGTCGAACTTCGCGGCGATGTTCTGCGCGAAGGTGCCGCCGCCCGGGTTCAGGACGTGGAACGAGATCAGGAAGCTCGGGGAGAGGACGGTCGCGACGGCCATGGTCTCGCCCAGTGCACGGCCGAGACCGAGCATCGAGGCGGAGATGACACCGGAGCGGCCGAACGGCAGCACCGACATCCGGATGACCTCCCAGCGGGTCGCGCCGAGGGCCAGGGCGGCCTCCTCGTTCATGCGCGGGACCTGGAGGAAGACCTCGCGGCTGACGCTGGTCACGATCGGCAGGATCATGATCGCGAGCAGGATGCCGACGGTGAAGAGCGAGCGGGCGACACCGATCTGGGTCTTCTCGAAGACGTACGTCCAGCCCAGGTACTCGTCGAGCCAGAGGTTCAGGCCGTTCAGCTGCGGTACGAGGAAGAGGGCGCCCCAGATGCCGTAGATGATCGACGGCACGGCGGCCAGCAGGTCGACCACGTACGCGAGGGGCGCGGCCAGCTTGCGCGGCGCGTAGTGCGAGATGAACAGGGCGATGCCGACAGCGATCGGAACCGCGATGGCCATCGCGATGATCGAGCTGACGACGGTGCCGAAGAGCAGGACGGCGATGCCGAAGACGGGCGGGTTGGCCGACGCGTTCCAGTCGAAGGTGGTGAGGAAGTTCCCCTCGTTCTTCGACAGTGCGATCGAGGCACGGTAGGTGAGGAAGGCGGCGATCGACGCCATGATCACCAGGAGCAGGATGCCGGATCCCTTGGAGAGCCCGGCGAAGATCTTGTCACCGGCGCGGCCGGTGGACCTTCCGCTCTTGGCGACAGGCGGAGCCGTGTCTATCTGGGTGGGTGTGGTGGAAGCCATGATCTTTCCGGTCTGAGTGGGGGCAGGCCCCTGGCGGCGGTGCACCGGATTTCCCCCGGGTGAAGGGGAAGGGTCCCCGGGTGTCGGCTGCCCGGACGGGGGCGGCCGACACCACGGGGGTCAGGATTTAGCCCAGCGAGTTGATGGCTTCGCGGACCTTCGTGTTGATCTCGGCCGGGATCGGCGCGTAGCCGTTCTCGAGGAGGAGCTTCTGGCCCGCGTCCGAGGCGGTGTAGTTCAGGAAGGACTTGACGGTCGGGAGCGTCTCGGCCTTGTTGCCCTTGTCGCAGACGACCTCGTACGTGACCAGGACCAGCGGGTAGGCGCCCTCGGCCTTGGTGGTGTAGTCGAGCTTCAGCGCCAGGTCGGAGCCGGTGCCGGCGATCTTGGCGGCGGAGATGGCCTTGGAGGCGTTCTCACCGGAGGCCTTGACCGGGGCGGCGGCGCCCGTGTTCAGGTCGACGGTCCTGATGCCCTGCGAGCTGGCGAACGAGAGCTCGAAGTAGCCGATCGCACCGTCGACCTGCTTGACCTGGGCGGCGACACCGGCGGAGCCGGAGGCGGCCTGGCCACCCGGGGCGGCCCACTTCTTCGCGGCCTCGTGCGGCCAGGCGTCGGGGGCGGCGGCCTTCAGGTACTTGGTGACGTTCTCGGTGGTGCCCGAGTCGTCGGAGCGGTGGAAGGCCTGGATGGCGGTGGAGGGAAGCGTGACGCCCGGGTTCAGCTTCTTGATCGCCTCGTCGTCCCACTTCTTGATCTTGTCGTTGAAGATGTTGGCGGTCGTGGCGGCGTCGAGGTTCAGCTTGTCCACGCCGGCGACGTTGAAGCCGAGGGCGACGGGGCCACCGACCATCGGCAGGTTGATGCCCTGGCCACCGGTGCAGATCTTCTTCGACTCCTCGACCTGCTCCGGCTTCAGCGCCGAGTCGGAGCCGGCGAAACCGACGGTGCCCTGGTTGAAGGCGACGATGCCCTCACCGGAGGAGGAGGACTTGTAGTTCACCTCGACGCCGGAGCAGGCGGCCATGTAGTTCTTGATCCACAGCTCGACCGCGTTCTTCTGCGCGGAAGAGCCCGAGGCCAGGAGCTTGCCCTTGGCGTCGTCGCACTTGATGTCGCCGGCGGCGGCCGCGGAGGGCTTCGCCGATCCGTCGGCGGTCTTCGTGTTGTCGTCCGAGCCGCACGCCGTGAGGACCAGGGCGCCGGACACGACAAGCGCCCCGAGGGCGGAGGCACGAAGCATGTTCTTGCGCTGAAGCTTCACTTTCGGGTGTTCCTTCCAGAAGCCGCCGGCCGCTTTCTGTATCGGGGCGGCGTGCGAAGAGGACTACGTCGGTTTGCTCGGCTGAGCTGCTCGGTTTCCCGGCGACTCGCTCCGTGCATCACCGAAATTAGGCAGAACAGGTGAAGCAGCCGACCGGCCCGAGTGAACGGACGGTGAACCGTGGCGGACGACCCGGTGCGTTCCCGTCCGTTCGTACACGGATGTCATCATCCGTTATCCGCCCGTTATCGCGGTGTGACCGCTGGTTCCCGCAGCCACAGGTGCTGGAAGTCGAGCCGGGCCGCCTCCACCTCGTGGCGCTGGTCGGCGTGCAGGACGCCCAGTGCGTACGCCGTCGCCGGGGCGATGCGGGGGGTGCGGGCCGCCGTCGCCGAGGCGGCCGCCGCCTCCGCCGCGTCGCGGTGGCGGTCCAGGGCCTCGTTTGCGGCCGCCGGCCGGCTCACGTCCTCGCCGAGCGCCTCCCGGGCGTACCGGTGGACCCGCAGGAGGCGGCGTACCTCGTGCCAGAGCCCGTCGTGGTCGGCGTTGTACGGACTCGGCGCCGCCTCCGAGCCGCGGCACGGGGGCAGCGTCGCGACCGCCGCCGACAGTCGGTTTTCGGCCACCTCTGCCAGGGGGACGAGGACGTCCCCGACCCGCCCCCGGGCCGCCACGGAGTCCAGCGGGACCTCCGAGGCCAGCACGGCCACCGCGTCCGCCACCGCGTGGAAGCGGGAGGAGCCGAGCGCCTGCAGCGTGGCCGAGTGGGCGCGCGTACGCGCCAGGGTGAGCTGGCGCTCCAGCAGCGCGCCGGCGCGCGCCGAGCCCACCGTGAGCGCCCCGGCCGTGCCGCGCGGCGCCGGGAGCTCGGGGGATCCCGACAGCCGGTGCAGGGCGTCCATCAGCCGGGCCAGCCGGGCGGCGTACGCGTGCTCGTCGGCCAGCGTGGAGGACAGCCACACCAGCTCGGTGCGCAGCCCGTCGGCCCAGGAGGACTCGGTCACCACCCGGAAGGTGGCCAGGGATCCGCTGATCCGGCGCGCGGCCCCCCGCAGGCTGCGCGCCGCATCGCTCCCGTCGGCGGCGTCGGCCCCGCTCGCTGCGCCTTCATCGTGTATGCGCATCGCGCGCAGGAAAGCGGTGGCCTGGGAACGCAGGTACGTGCCGAGCACGTCACCTGCGTCCGCCGTGGCCGTAATCGGGTCATGGTTTGGCTGAGCCACGCCGGCGCCTCCGGGCGTCTATGAGCGTCTCCTGTACGTGCCGCAGCGGCTGGCCTTCCGCGTCCGTGCTGTGCCGGGTCCACTCGCCGTCCGGGCCCAGGTGCCAGGAGGAGGTGGCGTCGGACATACCGGTTTCCAGCATCCGGTCCAGTGCCGCGCGGTGGGCCGGGTCGGCGACCCTGACCAGTGCCTCGATACGGCGGTCGAGGTTGCGGTGCATCATGTCGGCGCTGCCGATCCACACCTCGGGCTCGCCGCCGTTGCCGAAGGCGAAGACCCGGGAGTGTTCCAGGAAGCGGCCGAGGATCGAGCGGACCCGGATGTTCTCCGAGAGCCCGGGGACTCCGGGGCGCACGGCGCAGATGCCGCGCACCCAGATGTCGACGGGCACGCCCGCCTGGGCGGCCCGGTAGAGCGAGTCGATCAGCGCCTCGTCGACGATCGAGTTCATCTTGAGGCGCACGTAGGCGGGGCGACCGGCCTTGTGGTGGGCGGCCTCCTTGTCGATGCGCGCGATCAGTCCGTCGCGCAGCGAGCGGGGCGCCACCATGAGCCGGCGGTAGGTCTCGCGGCGCGAGTAGCCGGACAGCCGGTTGAAGAGGTCGGAGAGGTCCGCGCCGACCTGCGGGTCGGCGGTGAGCAGGCCGAGGTCCTCGTAGAGCCGGGCCGTCTTGGGGTGGTAGTTGCCGGTGCCCACGTGCGAGTAGCGGCGCAGCTGGTCGCCCTCCTGGCGGACGACGAGGGACAGCTTGCAGTGGGTCTTGAGGCCGACGAGCCCGTAGACGACGTGGCAGCCGGACTCCTCCAGCTTGCGCGCCCACTTGATGTTGGCCCGCTCGTCGAAGCGGGCCTTGATCTCGACGAGTACGAGGACCTGCTTGCCGGAGTCGGCGGCGTCGGTCAGGGCGTCCACGATCGGGGAGTCGCCGGAGGTGCGGTACAGCGTCTGCTTGATCGCGAGGACGTCCGGGTCGGCGGCGGCCTGCTCCAGGAAGGCCTGCACCGAGGTGGAGAAGGAGTCGTACGGGTGGTGCAGCAGGACGTCCCGCTCGCGCAGGGCGGCGAAGATGTCGGGCGCGGATGCGGACTCGACCTCGGCGAGGTCCCGGTGGGTGCCGGCGACGAACTTCGGGTACTTCAGCTCGGGCCGGTCCAGGGCGGCGATGCCGAAGAGGGAGGTCAGGTCGAGGGGCCCGGGCAGCGGGTACACCTCGGAGGCGTTGACGTTCAGCTCCTGCACGAGGAGGTCCAGTACGCCGGGGTCGATGGACTCCTCGACCTCCAGGCGCACGGGCGGGCCGAAGCGGCGCCGCATGAGTTCCTTCTCCAGGGCCTGGAGGAGGTTCTCGGCGTCGTCCTCCTCCACCTCCAGGTCCTCGTTGCGGGTCACGCGGAACATGTGGTGCGCGAGCACCTCCATGCCGGGGAAGAGCTCTTCCAGGTGCGCGGCGATGACGTCCTCCAGCGGGACGTAGCGCTGCGGGGAGGCCTCCAGGAAGCGGGAGAGGAGCGGCGGGACCTTGACCCGGGCGAAGTGGCGGTGGCCGCTGACCGGGTTGCGTACGACGACGGCCAGGTTGAGGGAGAGGCCGGAGATGTACGGGAAGGGGTGCGCGGGGTCCACGGCCAGCGGGGTCAGCACCGGGAAGATCTGGTTCCGGAACAGCGTGAAGAGGCGGGCCTGCTCCTTCTCGGTGAGGTCGGGCCAGCGGATGAGGTGGATGCCCTCCTCGGCCAGCGCCGGGGAGATGTCCTGCTGGAAGCAGGCGGCGTGGCGGGCCATGAGCTCGCGCGAGCGCGTCCAGATGAGGTCCAGCACCTCGCGGGGCTGCAGGCCCGAGGCCGAACGGGTGGCGACACCGGTCGCGATACGCCGTTTGAGGCCGGCCACCCGGACCATGAAGAACTCGTCCAGGTTGCTCGCGAAGATCGCCAGGAAGTTGGCGCGTTCCAGGAGGGGCGTGGTGGGGTCCTCGGCGAGCTCCAGGACGCGCTCGTTGAAAGCGAGCCAGCTGCGCTCCCGGTCGAGGAAGCGGCCCGGGGGCAGCTCGCCGCCGTCCTTGTCGTCGTACGCGTCCAGGTCGGCGTCGATATCGGGCTCGAGGTCGACGTGCGGGCGGTGCGCGGAGATGGAGCCTATGCGGGCGTGGGCCCCGGTCACGGCGTTGGCGGGGCCGGTCGCCTTGGCGGCGGCGGTACCGGACGCCGGGCCTGCGGCGGACGTGTGAGACGGGTGCTGGGCGGGGACCTCGGTGGGGCCTGCGCTGGGCTTGTGGCTCATGACTCCATTCTTCCGCGCACGCGGGAGGACGGGCGCGTCG
This sequence comes from Streptomyces sp. 147326, assembly GCF_045000215.1. Classification (NCBI taxonomy): domain Bacteria; kingdom Bacillati; phylum Actinomycetota; class Actinomycetes; order Kitasatosporales; family Streptomycetaceae; genus Streptomyces; species Streptomyces sp. 147326. The sequence continues at coordinate 4,836,047 of NZ_CP134201.1, forward strand.
GAAGTGTCGGCCGTCAGTCGGAGTCGGGGCTGCATGGGGGGAGAGTCGCAAGCGCGTCTTAATGCCCGGTTAATGGCGTGTGGCTTCCCGGCTCCGGCTGGTGCACGAGTCGCCTCCCGGCGGGGTGGCGGGGGCGGAGCGTGCGTCCCCGGCGTGCCGGGTGCGGCGCCGTTGCCGGTGGCGCTGCCCCCGGGCCCCCGCCGGGCGCTGCCCGGACCCGCGCCTCAAACTCCGGCGGGGCTGAAGGATCGGGGCTCCGCCCCGGACCCCGCGCCTCGAGCGCCGGCGGGGCTGGGTTCGTGCCGGCGGGGCTGGAGACAGCCTCGCCGGCGTTTGAGGCGCGGCCTCGGGTCAGCTTTCCGTGCGGTACATCAGGTCGACCTCGTGGGTGCTGAAGCCGAGGCCCTCGTAGACGGCGAGGGCGGCCGGGTTGTCGGCGTCGACGTAGAGCATGGCCGTCGGCAGGCCCTGGGCCGCCAGGTGGCGCAGGCCGACCGCGGTGAGGGCCTTGCCGAGGCCGCCGCCCTGGGCGCCCGGGCGGACGCCGAGCACGTAGACCTCGCCCAGCTGCTCCGCCGCGTGGACCTTCGTCCAGTGGAAGCCGACGAGCTCCCCGTCGCGCTCCGCGAGGAAGAAGCCCTTGGCGTCGAACCACGGCTGCGCGATCCGGTCGTCGAGGTCCCGCTGGGTCAGCGAGCCCTGTTCCGGGTGGTGGGCGAAGGCGGCCGCGTTCACCGCGAGCCAGGCCTCGTCGTCGGTGCCGGGCACGAAGGTCCGTACGGTCACGCCGGGCGGGAGCGCGGGCTCCGGCAGCGGGTCGGCGTCGGCCAGGGGCCGGCGCAGCTGGCGCAGCTCGCGGAAGAGGGTCAGGCCGAGCACCTGCGCGAGGTGGCGGGCAGCCGACTTGCCGCCGTGGGCCCATACCCGCAGCCGCTTCCCGGAGGCGGCCAGCAGGGCCATGCCCATCGCCCGGCCGTGCCCGCGCCCGCGCAGGGCCGGGTGCACGACGAGCTCTGCGGCGGGGGCCTCCACCGGGTCGGTGTCCTCCAGTTGTCCGTATCCGGCGAGCCGGCCGCCCTCGGTGAGCAGGAAGTGCCGGATCCCCTCGCGCGGCCCGCCGCGCAGCTGGAGCCGTCCCTGCTCGGACACGGCGGTGGTGCCGTCGGTACGCGCCGCGTCCTCGATCAGGTCGAGTACGGCGCCGGCCTGTTCCTCCGTCAGCTCGTCGAGGGTCTGAATCTGCCGTCCCGGCTCCAGGGCCGCTGCTGCGTCAGTCATGGCACGAGCCTACGACCGCGGCGGGCGGCGGGCGGAGTGCGGGCGCGGGGTCTGTCCGTCTTCTGCGCGTAACCAACGCGATACCCGTTACCCCCTGGTAGAGCTACGCGCGTTGACCATAGGCTTCCCCGGACCTCCCAAGCTTCATCGCTGTCCGCAAAGGGGACTAAATGTCAGCGACGCCACAACGGCACCGCCGAAACCGCCGGTTGACCTTCGCCGCCCTCGCCGTCACGGCCGGGGCCGGGGCCATGGTCGCCGCCGCTCTGCCGGCCGGTGCCGCGAGTGGTGGCGGTGCGGCCAAGAGCCGGACCGTCGACGTGCAGATGCTGTCGTTCAACGACTTCCACGGCACGCTGGAGCCCCCGCAGGGTTCCTCCGGCACCGTGACCGAACGTCAGGCCGACGGCACCACCAAGGCCATACCCGCGGGCGGGGTCGAGTACCTCGCGACCAGCCTGCGCGAGGCCCGCAAGGGCCACGAGTACTCCGTGACCGCCGCGGCCGGTGACATGATCGGCGGCAGCCCGATGCTGTCCGGTCTCTTCCACGACGAGCCGTCCATCGAGGCGCTGAACAAGCTCGACCTGGACGTCACCAGCGTCGGCAACCACGAGTTCGACGAGGGCAAGACCGAGCTGCGGCGCATGGCGTACGGCGGCTGCCACCCGGTCGAGGGCTGCTACGAGTTCGGCAAGGAGTTCACGGGCTCCCAGTTCCAGTACCTCGCCGCGAACGTCACCGACGAGAAGACCAAGCGTCCGCTGATGTCGCCCACCTTCGTGTGGAAGAAGGGCGACGTGAAGATCGGCTTCATCGGCGTCACCCTGGAGGGCACTCCGGACGTCGTGACCGCCGAGGGCGTCAAGGGCCTGAAGTTCGGCGACGAGATCGAGACGATCAACAAGTACGCCGCCGAGCTGAACAAGCAGGGCGTGAAGTCGATCGTCGCGCTGATCCACGAGGGCGGTCTGCCCGCGAACGGCGCCTACAACTACGACTGCAACGTCCCGGGTGCCGGCGCCGGCATCTCGGGCGCGATCGTGGACATCGCCAAGAACGTGGACTCCAAGGTCGACGCGCTGGTCACCGGCCACACGCACCAGGCGTACGCCTGCAACATCCCGGACCCGGCGGGCAACCCGCGCACGGTGACCTCGGCCGCCTCCATCGGCCGCCTGTTCACGGACACCACCCTCACCTACGACCGGCAGACCAAGGACATCGTCCGTACGCCGGTCGCCTCGCCCAAGCCGGTCAACAAGGTCGTCACCCGGGAGCAGCCCAAGGCCCCGGACATGACCGAGCTGATCGACCGCTGGAAGACCCTCGCGGCCCCGATCGCCAACCGTCCGCAGGGCTTCATCGCGGCCGACATCCCGGGCCGCGGTTCCGAGGCTCCCGAGAAGCCGCTCGGCGACCTGATCGCCGACGCGCAGCTCGAGGCGCTGGCCCCGGCGGACAAGGGCGGCGCGCAGCTGGCCGTCATGAACCCGGGCGGCATCCGCTCGGACCTCGCCTACAAGGCCTCGGGTGACGAGGGCGACGGCGTGGTGACGTACGGCGAGTCCTTCACGGTCCAGCCGTTCACCAACATGATGAACATCGTGGACCTGACCGGCGCGCAGCTGATCACCGCGCTGCAGCAGCAGGTCAGCGGCCCGGTCAACGGTGCGAACCCGAAGATCCTGCAGGTGTCGAAGGGCTTCACGTACACCCTGGACCTGACGAAGACGGGCGTGGACCGCATCGTCGTGGACTCGGTGAAGCTGAACGGCACGGCGATCGACCCCGCCAAGACCTACCGGGTCGCGATGAACGAGTTCCTCGCGGGCGGCGGTGACGGCTTCACCGTCCTGAAGGAGCACAAGAACAAGCTCGTGGGCGCGTCCGACCTGGACTGCTTCAACGCCTACCTGACGAACAACTCCTCGGCGACCAGCCCGATCGCCGTGCCGGCGGCGAACCGGATCACCGTCGTCAAGTAACACCCGCGCAGAGCGCGATCGAAGGGGCGGTGGGCCGGTCGGCCCGCCGCCCCTTCGGCTTTCCCCCGCGCACCCCCGTGGAGCGGGGGTCAGAGGGTCGCCAGGAACGTCCCGACGGCCGCGTGGAATCCCTCCGGGTCCGTGAACGGCACGAAGTGGTCGCCGTCGAGGGGTGTGTACGAGGTCTTCGGGCGCCGGGCGACCATCGCGTCGGCCGCGGCCTGCGTGAGCGCCTGGCTGCGGGTGCCGTGGATCAGCAGGGCCGGGCAGGTGCTCGCGAGCCAGGCGTCCCAGTGGTCGCCGTGGCACTCCCGGATGGAGTCGAGCATGTCCTGGGGGTGGTAGGCCAGGCGCCAGCCGCTTCCGTCAGGGAGGGGGCGCATTCCGTCGGCGATGAAGGGCGCGCCGGCCGGCCCGGCGGCGGCGAGGAGTTCCTCGCGGGTGGGGGCGGTGTAGGGGAGGCCGTGGAGGAAGTCGTACCAGTTCGGCCCCGTGGGGACGCGGATCTCGATGGTGGTGTCCACGCCGATGAGCGCGGAGATCCGGTCGGGGTGGGCGGCGGCCAGGTGGTAGGCGTTGTGCCCGCCGAGGGAGTAGCCGAGGAGCGTCACGGGGGCGTCGAGGCCGAGGTGGTCGAGGAGGGCGACGGCGTCGCTGACGTAGCCCTCGCGGCGGTAGTCGGGCGCCCGGCCGGATTCGCCGTGGCCGCGCTGGTCGGGGGCGATGACCCGCCATCCGTCGCCGAGGGCGGCGGCAAGCCCCGTGAAGGCGAGGGCTTCGGACATGCCGCCGTGCAGGGCGAGGAGCGGACGGCCGGGACCGCCGAAGTCCAGGTAGGAGAGGGTCCGGTCGTCGATCTTCAGCTCGTGGCGCATGGCTCGTGCCTCCCGTGGGCTCGTGGATCTTGCGATGGCCCCACCCTGCCAGGATTTGGGCAAGTGCGCAATACGATTGTGTAGCGCACTTGCCCAAAAGTCCGCGCGGATACGATCCCGGCATGGGAAATCGCGAGGACCTGCTGGCCGGAGCGCGCCGCTGCCTGGAGGAGAAGGGGTACCTGCGCACGACCGTGCGCGACATCGCCTCGGCGGCGCAGGTGAGCATGGCCGCGATCGGCTACCACTTCGGATCGCGGGAGGCGCTGCTCAACCAGGCGCTCTTCGCCGCCATGGACGAATGGGCCGCGGGGTCCGGTCGGCTCGCCGGGCAGGGGGACACCGCCGCGGAGCGGTACGCCGACACCTGGGACCGCAAGATCAGGGACTTCGCCGACATGCGCTGGCTCTGGACCGCCAACGTCGAGGCCTTCGTGCACGCGCAGTCCTCGCCCGAGCTGCTCGCGATCCTGGCCGAGGAGCAGCGCCGCAACCGGCGGATGGTGGCCGCGGTCCTGCGCGGGGTGCCGCCCGAAGAGGTGTCCGAGGCGGACGTACGGGCTCTCGGCTCGATGCACATCGCGCTGCTCAGCGGGGTGATGGTCCAGTGCCTGACCGATCCGGAGGGCGCGCCGAGCGGCCGGGAGCTCGTCCAGGGGCTGCGGACGATGGTGGACCTGCTCGAGGGCTGAGGCCGCGGGGCCGGGGCGGGACCGACCGCTACCGACGGGTACCTATTTTGAGGTGTCCACGCCATAATCCCGTCCCATCACCGGGTCGGCAAAGGGGCGGGCATGGGCGTGGACAACGGCATGGGCAGCGGCATGGGCAGACGGGCGTTCCTGGCCGGAGCGCTGGCGGCGGGCACGGCGCTGGGACTGGGCGCCGCGGGGACGGCCCCGGCCTCGGCCGCGGCCCTCGGTACCCAGGACTGGATGGCCGGCCTCGGGGACTCCACCGCCCTCCAGCGGATGACCATCCCCGGCACCCACGACTCCGGCGCCACCAAGGGCGGCCTCTACGTCGCCTGCCAGAACAGCTCGATCGCCCAGCAGCTCGACTCCGGCATCCGCTTCCTCGACGTCCGCTGCCGGGTCACGGGCGGGTCGTTCGCGATCCACCACGCGGCCTTCTTCCAGGACCTGATGTTCGGGGACGTCCTCGTGGCCTGCGCGAACTTCCTCGCCGCGCACCCCTCCGAGACCGTCCTGATGCGCCTCAAGCAGGAGTACTCCACCGATAGCGACGCCACCTTCCGCGCCGTCTTCGACGACTACCTCGACCACCGCGGCTGGCGCCCGCTGTTCCGGATCGCCGACACCCTGCCCACCCTCGGCCAGGCCCGCGGCAAGGTGGTCCTGCTCGCCGACAACGGCGGCCTGCCCGGCCTGCGCTACGGCGACGGCAACGTCTTCGACGTCCAGGACGACTGGAACGCCGAGCCCTTCGCCAAGCGCGGCAAGATCGAGAACCACTTCCGCAAGGCCGTCCAGCAGCCCGGCAAGCTCTTCGTGAACTACGTCAGCACCTCGGCCTACATGCCGCCGCGCTGGAACTCCGACCGCCTCAACCCGCAGGTGCACGGCTTCGTCGACGGCGGTGAACTGGCCGGCCGGACCGGGCTCGGCATCGTCCCGATGGACTTCCCGAACACACGCTCCGGCCTGGTCTCCTCACTGATCCGGCACAACTGACGGATCGGCGGGCGGCGGGGTGGGCGCCCCCGGGATGCGGAGCACCGCCTCCGTGCCGGGGCCGCCGTCGGCCGCCGCCCGCAGCTCGGCGCTGCCGCCCGCGCGGGCCGCCGTACGGGCCACGATCGACAGGCCCAGCCCGCTGCCGGGCAGGGCGCGGGCCGACGGGGACCGCCAGAACCGTTCGAAGACGTGCGGCAGGTCCTCGGCCGGGATGCCCGGCCCGTGGTCCCGTACGGTCAGCTCGCCGGCCCGCAGCGTCACCTCGACCGCGCCGCCCGGCGGGCTGAACTTCACCGCGTTGTCGAGGACGTTGACCACCGCCCGCTCCAGCGCCGCCGCCTCGCCCCGTACGTACCAGGGCGCCAGGTCCGAGTCGAAGCTCAGCTCCGGACCGCGCAGCCGGGCCCGGGACAGCGCCGCCCCGGCGATCTCGTGCAGGGCGACCACCCCGAGCGGGCCGGGCGAGGCCGGGTCCGGCCGGGACAGCTCCTGGAGGTCCCCGATCAGCGAGGCCAGTTCCGTCATCTGCGCCTTGACCGAGGCCAGCAGCTCCCGCCGGTCGTCGGGCGGGATGGCCCGGCCGGTCTCCTCGCTGCGCGCCAGCAGCTCGATGTTGGTGCGCAGCGAGGTCAGCGGGGTGCGCAGCTCGTGCCCGGCGTCGGCGATCAGCTGGGCCTGCCGGTCCTGCGAGGAGGCGAGGGCCGCCGTCATCGAGTTGAAGGACCGCGACAGGCGGGCGATCTCGTCGTCGCCCTCGTCGGGGATCCGTACGGTGAGGTCCTCTGTGCGGGCGATGTGCTCGACGGCGTCGGTCAGTTCGTCGACGGGCCGCAGTCCCGTACGGGCCACCCACAGGCCGGCCGCGCCGGCGCCGGCGATCCCGAGGGCGGAGACGAGCAGCAGCACCCAGGCCAGGGTGGACAGCGGCTTGTCGACGTCGGCGAGCGGCCGCGCCACCGAGACCGCGAAGATCGGGCCGCCGAGCTCGGTCCGCGCCGCGAAGGTGTAGACGCGCATCGCGACGCCGTTGTCGGTCGTCGCGTCGTGCAGGACCTTGGCCTTGCGGCCGGCCGCCACCTCCTTGTCCGCGGCGGTGACCGGCAGGTCGGTCTGCCCGCTCACCCAGCAGTGGCCGCCGTCCGCGGTGACGATCTGGACCGTCGCATTCAGCTTCTCGGCGATGTCCTGCTGGACCTGAGCCGGTGGGGGCGCCGGACAGCGGCCCTGGCGCAGCCGGTCCAGGACCTGATCCGTCGGGTTGGTGGACATCAGGGACTGGTTCAGCTGGTTGCCGAGCTGGGCGCGCACCATCACCCAGGACACCCCGGACACCGTGGCCACGGCCAGGGCCACCGCCACCGCGACGAGGAGGGCGAGCCGGGAGCGCAGCGGGAGCGCGCGGAACCTGGCGGTCGGGCTCACTCGGGCCCGCTCTCGCCGGCGCGCAGGACGTAGCCCACCCCGCGCACGGTATGGACGAGGCGGGGCTCGCCGCCCGCCTCGGTCTTGCGGCGCAGGTACATCACGTACACGTCCAGGGAGTTGGAGCTGGGCTCGAAGTCGAAGCCCCAGACGGTCTTGAGGATCTGCTCGCGGGTCAGGACCTGGCGCGGGTGCGCGAGGAACATCTCCAGCAGCGTGAACTCCGTACGGGTCAGCTCCACCGGGCGCCCGCCCCGGGTGACCTCGCGGGTCGCGAGGTCCATGCGCAGGTCGCCGAAGGTCAGGGCGTCCTCGTGGCTCTCGCCGCCGGCCTGCGGGGCCGCGTAGGAGCTGCGGCGCAGCAGGGCGCGGACGCGGGCGAAGAGCTCGTCGAGCTCGAAGGGCTTGACGAGGTAGTCGTCGGCGCCCGCGTCGAGGCCGGTGACGCGGTCGCCGACGGTGTCGCGGGCGGTCAGCATCAGCACCGGCGTGACGCTGCCGGCGGCGCGCAGCCGGCGGGCCGCGGTCAGCCCGTCCATCCGGGGCATCTGGATGTCCAGGACGATCAGGTCGGGGGAGTACGAGGCCGCCCGGTCGAGGGCGTCGAGCCCGTCGACGGCGGTCTGCACGGCGTACCCCTCGAAGGCGAGGCTGCGGCGCAGGGCCTCGCGTACGGCCGGTTCGTCGTCGACGACGAGGATCCGCGCTTCGCCTTCGGCGGGAATCATGGATGGGTCTCCCAGGGGTGGTGGTCGGCCGTGGAGTGCGACGGGTGACGGCGCTTCCAGCCTCGCACGGACGCGTCAGAAGGAAGTGCCGAAGCCGTTGGCGGCGGAGCCGCTGCCGGAGGAGCCGGAGCCGGAGGAGCCCGAACCGCCGGGGCCGCCCTTGCGGAGGGAGTCCAGGTCGGCCTTGACGGTGTTGACGGGGATGGCGAAGCCGAGGCCGACGCTGCCCGCGGCGGAGCCGCCGGAGGAGGGGGAGTAGATCGCGGAGGGCATGCCCACGATCTCGCCGTTCATGTTGACCAGGGCGCCGCCGGAGTTGCCGGGGTTGAGGGAGGCGTCGGTCTGCAGGGCCTTGTACGAGGTGGTGTCCGAGCCGGTGTCCCCGTTGAACTCGCGGCCGCCGAAGGAGAAGGGCCAGCCGTCGCCGTCCTGCTGCCGGCCCTGCGGGGACTGCTGCTCGGACTTCGCCACCTTCACCTCGCGGTTCAGCGCCGAGACGATGCCGCTGGTGACGGTGCCGGTGAGGCCGTCGGGGGAACCGATGGCGACGACCTGGTCGCCGACCTTGACGCTGCCGGAGTCGCCCAGCTTGGCGGGCTTGAGGCCGCCGGCGCCCTGCAGCTTGATCAGGGCCAGGTCCTTGTCGGGATCGGTGCCGACGATCGCGGCCTTGTACTTCTTGCCGTCGCTCATCGTCACCTGGATCTCGGAGGCGCCGCTCACGACGTGGTTGTTGGTGACGATCTCGCCGTCGGCGGTGACGACGATGCCGGAGCCGGTGCCCTGGCCGGACGCGGTGCGGGTGTCGATGCGGACGACCGAGGGGCTGACCTGTTCGGCGACGCCGGAGACGGTGCCGGCGCCCGTGCCGGTGCTCTGCGAGACGTTGGTGCCGTTGACTCCGCCGGCGCCGCCGTTCTGGTGGACCATCAGCTGCTGGACGGCGGCCGCGGTGCCGCCGCCGACCAGGGCCGCGGCGAGCGCGACGGCCGCCAGCAGGGCCACGGGCCGCTTCGCGCGGGGCGCGGGGGCGGCGGCGTGCGCGGGCTGGCGGGGACCGCCGCCTGCGGGGACCGTCTCGCCGCGGATGACCGGGGGCTGGTGCGCCTCGTGCCAGCCGGGTGCGGCGGGCGGGTACGAGGGCGGCGGCGGGTACGCCCCCGCCGCCGTGTCCTGGGCCAGCCGGTCACGCCCGTGCTGCCAGTCCTCGCCGAAGGGCGCGTGCGGAGTGGGGCGGTCCTGGGGGTACTCGCCTTCGCGGCGGAAGCTGTCGGTCATGGCTCTGACTCTGCTCGCCGATGATGAGAGCTTCCTGAGCCTGACCTGAGAAGCCCGACAGAACCTCGTATGCCCCTTGTAGGGCCCGCTGTTGGCCGGGCCGCAGCCGCAGCCGCGGGTTCGGGCCCGGGCACGGTGAGGCTGCGGGACCGGCGTCAGCGACAGCCGCAGGAGCGGCGGATCACCAGGGCCGACGGGAACTGCTTCAGGCGTTCGCGGCGGGATCCGGCCACGCGGAGGCCGTCGTCCAGCACGAGGTCCACCGCCGCGCGGGCCATCGCCGGGCGGTCCGAGGCGATCGTGGTCAGCGGCGGGTCCGTGAGGGCCGCCTCCTTCACGTCGTCGAAGCCGGCCACGGCCAGTTCCCCGGGCACGTCGATGCGCAGCTCCCGCGCGGCGCGCAGCACACCGATCGCCTGGTCGTCCGTGGCGCAGAAGATGGCCGTCGGCCGGTCGGGCCGGGCCAGGACCTCCAGGGCGACCGTGTACGCGTCGTAGCGGTTGTACGGGGCCTCGATGAGCCGGCCCTCGATGGAGCGGCCGGACTCCTGCATGGCCCGCCGCCAGCCCTCGACGTGGTCGGCGACCGGGTCGCCGACGGACGGGGTGTTCTCGACGCCGCCGATGCAGGCGACGTACTCGTGCCCGTGTTCGAGCAGGTGGCGGGTGGCGAGCTGGGCGCCGCCGATGTCGTCGGTGACGACGGCGACGTCGTCGATCGCCTCCGGCCGCTCGTGCAGCAGCACCACCCGCGCGTCCCAGGCCTCGATCTCGCTGGCGGCCTGCTCGCTCATGCCCTGGCTGACCAGGATCAGGCCGGAGACCCGCATTCCGAGGAAGGCCCGCAGGTAGTGGACCTCGCGCTCGGTGCGGTAGTCGGAGTTGCCGACGAGCACCATCTTCCCGCGCTCGGCGGCGGCCTGCTCGACCGCGTGCGCCATCTCCGCGAAGAACGGCTGACGTGCATCGGGGACGATCATGCCTATGAGGTCGGTGCGCCGCGACGCCATCGCCTGGGCGACCCGGTCCGGGCGGTAGCCCAGATCCTTGATCGCGGCGAGGACACGCTCGCGCGTGGCCGGGGCGACCGGCCGGGGTCCGTTGTTGATGACGTAGCTCACGACGGCGGTAGACGTACCCGCAAGTCGTGCCACGTCATCCCGCGTCACCTTGGCCACGCGCGGCAGTCTACGCGGGGTGACCTACCTCTGGGCAGGCCGTCCTGCCGAGTGGACGATCGCGGGCTCCTCCGCCGATCGGGTGACGGCCGAGGCCGGCTGCGCGGACGTCTGGGCGGTGGCCTGTGCGGCGGCCTTGGCCGCCGCCTGGGCCGCGGCCTCCGCCGCCGCCCGCTCGACCTTCTCCGGCGTGACGAAGCGGTAGCCGACGTTGCGGACCGTGCCGATCAGCGACTCGTGCTCGGGACCGAGCTTGGCGCGCAGCCGCCGTACGTGGACGTCCACGGTCCGGGTGCCGCCGAAGTAGTCGTAGCCCCAGACCTCCTGCAGCAGCTGGGCGCGGGTGAAGACCCGGCCCGGGTGCTGCGCGAGGTACTTGAGCAGCTCGAACTCCTTGAAGGTGAGGTCCAGCACCCGGCCCTTGAGCTTGGCGGAGTACGTCGCCTCGTCGACCGACAGGTCGCCGTTGCGGATCTCCATCGGGGAGTCGTCCGAGCCCAGCTGCTGACGGCCGGTGGCCAGCCGCAGCCGCGCCTCGACCTCGGCCGGGCCGGCGGTGTCCAGGAGGACGTCGTCGATTCCCCAGTCGGCGGTGACGGCCGCGAGGCCGCCCTCGGTGACGACGAGGATCAGCGGGCAGCCGGGCCCGGTGGAGCGGAGCAGCTGGCACAGCGACCGCACCTGCGGCAGGTCGCGGCGGCCGTCCACGAGGATGACGTCGGCACCCGGGGTGTCCACGAGGGCCGGGCCCTCGGCCGGCGCCACCCGGACGTTGTGCAGCAGCAGCCCGAGTGCGGGCAGCACCTCGGTGGAGGGCTGCAGCGCGTTGGTGAGCAGCAGGAGTGAGCTCATGACCGACCACCTGCCCGGGTCGGACGGTGCACGGTTCGCTGGTCCATCACGTCGGTTCCTCCTCGGTCCCGTCGAGGACGTGCGCGGTACTGCTTCGTACGTCTTGCCTGGCACCCCTGCGGTCCCCGCGCCCTGGGGTCCGCATGGATACCACTGTTCTCGGTTCGTTCAACGCGCTGAAAGCACAAAAGGACCCGGGGGCAACGTTGCCCGGATCCTCTCGCCAAGCAGAATAGCCCACCCGCCCGTGCGTGGCCGAGGCATCTTCGACATCCCCTCCTGTGGGTTCTGCCACGCCCGTCCCATGCGTATGCCCCGGTTTCACCGGATCGGCGGCCCGCCGGGCGGTGACGCGGGGTCGCCCGGGCGCACGCGCGACGCGTCGGTGCACGCCGGGGCGGACGGCCGGAGGGGCCATCATGGAGGCCGACGGTAGAGAGCCGACGATAGGAGCTGCAGTGGCAACCGGAACCATCCGCTACTGGGCGGCGGCCAAGGCCGCGGCCAAGACGGCGGAGGAGCCGTACGCGGCGCGCACACTGGCCGAGGCGCTCGACGCCGTGCGGGAGCGCCACCCCGGGGAACTGACCCGGGTGCTGCTGCGCTGCTCCTTCCTCGTGAACGACGAGCCTGTGGGCAAGCGCCCGCATGATTCCGTCCTGCTGACCGAGGGGGGCACCGTCGAGGTGCTTCCCCCGTTCGCGGGCGGGTGAGCGGGAGCCGATGAGCACGCCTGAAGAACACCAGCAGCAGCGGGAACAGCAGGAGCAGCACGAGCTGCACGAACTGCGGCGGCAGCAGTACGCGCAGCAGCAGGACCCGTACGGGACCCAGACCTGGCAGTCCGACACCTGGGACACCAGCCACCAGCCGGTGTATCCGGCGCTGGGCGCGGTGCCGGGGCAGCCGGTGGCGCCCGAGGGCTGGTTCCGCGAGGAGGCCCCGGCCGCCCAGGCGCAGGAGCAGCCCCAGGCTCCGGCCGGCGGTGCCGGTGGGTCCTGGCCGGACGGTTCCGTGGCCGGGTCCGCCGATTCCTACGCGGCGCCGTACGAGTACCCGGCGGTCGGCGGGCCCGCGCAGCAGCCCGTGGCTCCGGAGGGCTGGTTCCGCGACGAGATGCAGGTCCCGGCCCAGGCGCCGGCTCCCGTCCAGGACTGGTCCCAGGGCGGCCAGGGCGCGGGGATGCCCGCCGCGGCCGCCGAGACGGCCTATCTGCCCCCGTACCCCGGTCCCGCGCAGTCCCAGGCCCCCGTCGAGGAGACCGCGTACCTGCCGCCGTATCCCGGCCCGGCGCAGCAGCCGGCCGCCCCGGAGGGCTGGTTCCGCGACGAGGTGCAGGCCCCGGCTCCGGCCGCCGTTCAGGACTGGTCCCAGGGCGGCCAGGGCGGGGCGGTGCCCGCCGCGGCCGCCGAGACGGCCTATCTGCCGCCGTATCCCGGTCCCGCGCAGTCCCAGGCCCCCGTCGAGGAGACCGCGTACCTGCCGCCGGTGCCCGGCGCGGAGCGCATGGACGAGGCCGCCGCCGAGCAGACGGCCTACCTGCCGCCGCAGGCGGCTGCCGCCCCGGCCCCGGCCGAGGACGGCGCCGAAGCGGTGGAGGTCACCGCCTGGTCCCCGCCCACGCTCGCCGGGAACACCCTGCGCGCCGTCGACCCGGCCCAGGCCCGCGCCGAAGGCCGGTCGCCGATCATCGACCCCGGCCCGCAGTCGGCCCTACTGACCGCCGCCCTCGGCCTGCTGCTCGCCGTGGCCGCCGCCCTCGGGCAGTACGCCCTGCTCGTGCCGCTGATCGCCCTGCAGGGGCTCACCGCGGCCGGCTGGTTCCGCCTCAACGGCATGTGGCCGGCCCGGCAGGGCATCGCCCTCGCCTTCGCCGGGGCCCTGGTCGCCGACGCGGCCGTGCTCGCGGTGGACCGTACGTACGGCCCCGGCGCGATCGTCGGCACCCTCGGCGCCTGGGTGCTGCTCACCCTCGTCCTCCAGCTGCGCAGCCACGCCGATCCCGACGAGCGGATGTACGGGCTGATGGCCTCGGTGGCCTCGGCCGCGCTCGCCATCATCTGCGCCGGCTACCTGGCCGCCGATTCCGCCGCCGTCACGGTCGGCGCGGCCGCCGTGGCGGTCGCCGTCTTCGCCCGTGCGCTGCCGCTGCCCACCGCCCCCTCGGTCGGCGTCTCGCTGGCCGCGGCCGCCGGTGCGGGCATCGCGGTCGGCGGAATGACCTCCGTCGGGGTGGGCGGGGCGCTGCTCGGCCTGGTCTGCGGCGTGTGCGCGCTGATCGGGCTGCGGGTGGCGGCGTACGACTACCCGTCGAAGTTCGTGCACATGACGGCCGGTGTCGCGCTGCCGCTCGCGGCCGCCGCTCCCGCCGCGTACCTGATCGGCCGGGTGGTGGGCTGACGTTCCGCTGACGGGCGCACATGGTCCACTAGATCGCTCGTACCGACTAGTAGGGGGAGGGCACGTGCGTGCTCTGCGGATCGTTGTGATCATCGGAGTGGTGCTGGGGGCGATCTTCGCCGGTGTGGACCGATGGGCCGCCGGTTACGTCGAGAACCAGCTGGCCGACAAGATCCAGGCCCGCCAGGGCCTGGCCGGCAGCTCGGAAGTGGAGATCCGCGGATTCCCCTTCCTGACCCAGGCGTTCAGCCACGAACTGGACCGGGTCGACCTGAAGCTCAGAGGTGTCGAGGTCGTCGCCGAGGGCCGCAAGACGCGGCTCTCGGAGCTCGACGCGAGCTTCCGCAGCGTGAAGCTGAACAGTGACTACAGCGGCGGCACCGCCGAGCGGGCCGAGGGCACCGGGCGCATCACGTACGCGGACCTGACCGCGGCCTCGCAGACCGGCGCGACCCTCACCTACGGCGGGGCGCCGGGCAAGGTGAAGGTCAGTGCCGCCGTCGACGTGCTCGGCAAGACCGTGACGCACAGCGTGGTGTCGACGATCTCCCTCGTGGACGCGCCGGACGGAAAGGGCGGCAAGCTCGTCCGGGTGCGCGCCGACGAGGTGCCGGGCTCGGGCATACCCGGGGTCGAGAAGCTGATCCGCAAGAAGACCGACTTCGAGCGCAACCTCGAGGTCGGCATGCCGGCCGGGCTCCACCTCTCGGCCCTGACCTCGGACGAGGCCGGTGTGCACCTCACGCTGGGCGGCTCGAACGTGGTGGTGGCCGGATCGTGAGACAGTGCGGTCCGATCCGCAGAAGGACGGGCCGTACGGCGGCCCCCGGACGCGGCGCGGCGGCCGCCCGGGGGTCCTGCATCCCAGAATCCGGACGATCCTGTCTCGGAATATGACACACCGGTGACAGGGCGGCCGATTCGTCCCTACGATCCATGGCTATGAAGCATCAGCAGGCGGACCTCACGAAGCGACGGGCAGTAGACCTGTGTCGCGTCGCCGCCATGCTCTGTCGATCCATGTGACCTGTGAGCGCATCCGCTCCATCAGCCGGACGACGGCCCTACGGCCCTTCCCGCGTGACCGCACCCGCCTCCTGATCACCTGACGCCTCCCCGCGCAGGATCCGGAGCGCACCCGCTAGGCACGCAGCACGCGTCACCCGCACCACCCCGCCGCACACTGCCCCGGAGGAGAACATCATGAGCCGCAGCGACGTCCTCGTAGACGCCGACTGGGTCGAGGCCCACCTGAACGACGCGAACGTCGTCGTCGTCGAGGTGGACGAGGACACGTCCGCCTACGACAAGAACCACATCAAGAACGCCGTCCGGATCGACTGGAAGCAGGACCTCCAGGACCCGGTCCGCCGTGACTTCGTGGACCAGGAGGGCTTCGAGAAGCTCCTCTCCGCCAAGGGCATCTCCAACGACGACACCGTCGTCCTCTACGGCGGCAACAACAACTGGTTCGCGTCCTACGCCTTCTGGTACTTCAAGCTCTACGGCCACCAGGACGTGAAGCTCCTCGACGGCGGCCGCAAGAAGTGGGAGCTCGACTCCCGCGACCTGGTCGACGGCAAGGACGTCCCGAGCCGCCCGGCCACCGCGTACAAGGCCAAGGCCCAGGACACCTCCATCCGCGCCTTCCGCGACGACGTCGTGGCCGCGATCGGCAACCTGAACCTGGTCGACGTCCGCTCGCCCGACGAGTTCTCGGGCAAGCTGCTCGCCCCGGCGCACCTCCCGCAGGAGCAGTCGCAGCGCCCCGGCCACGTGCCGAGCGCCCGCAACATCCCGTGGTCGAAGAACGCCAACGACGACGGCACCTTCAAGTCCGACGAGGAGCTCAAGGCCCTCTACGAGGCCGAGGGCGTCGACCTGTCGAAGGACACCATCGCCTACTGCCGCATCGGTGAGCGCTCCGCGCTCACGTGGCTCGTGCTGCACCAGATCCTGGGCCAGACGAACGTCAAGAACTACGACGGCTCCTGGACCGAGTACGGCTCGCTCGTCGGCGTGCCGATCGAGCTCGGCCCCAACAAGTAATCCCGGGCACGCGACGCCCCGTAGTACGACCTCTCTAGGACAGGACAGAGAACATGTGTGGAGCACAGATCGGCGGGCCCGACCTCGCGACGCTCAAGCCCGGTGAGACCGCGATCCAGGGCCAGGTGACCAAGGGCGGTGAGCCCATCAGCGGTTACGTGCGGCTGCTGGACGGCGGCGGCGAGTTCACCGCCGAGGTCCCGACCTCGGCGACCGGCCAGTTCCGCTTCTACGCGGCTCCCGGCACCTGGACGCTGCGGGCGCTCGTCCCGGGTGCCCAGGCGGACCGTGCCGTCGTGGTCGCCGAGGCCGGCGGCGTGACGGACGTGGCGATCGCGGTCTGAGCACCGCACGTGTGATCGCTCGATAGATCGGCCGGAGGGCCGCACCCCAGGGGGTTGGACGCCACTGGACGGGGTGCGGCCCTTCGTGCCGTCCGCCTTGTGTTCGCGGGCGGCCGCTCTACGCTGGAGTCATGTACGCCCGGCGCCGGCGCGCCTATTTCCTGCTCATGGGCGGATGCCTGGTCCTCTTCGTCTCCGCCTGGACCTTCGTGCGCCTGCTGTCGGTCGAGGCCGCGGTGGCGCTGTGCGTGGTCGCCATGGTCATCCCGCCGGTGGCCGCGATGGTCGCCAACCGGCGCGGCCCGGACGACCGCTGGTGGGACGACCCCTCGGGCGATCCGAAGTCCGACGAGTGGTGGGACGAACTGGACGGAAAGCGGCGCCACGAGGACTGACGCGCTCGCGAGATAAGAATGTAATAAGCCGTCATACAACCGCTACCCGCCGGTACGGGTCATGGGAGCGCACGGGTATTCCACCCGTGCCTCCAGCCCTGCGGGGGGACCCCTTTGGAACACGAACAGACCGCTCCTGACCAGCCGAAACAGGAGGAGAGCGCGCCGGACCCGGGCACTGCGGACACGCGCCGCGGGCGGCGGGCGACCCTCCTGATCGCGGGCGCGGCCGTACTCGGCGTCCTCGCCGGGACGATCACCGGATACGCGGTGCAGTACCAGCGCGAGCCCACCCCGCTGCCGCCGCTGGCCCAGCAGGTGATGGCCGCGCCGCAGCCGCAGGCGATGAACGCATCGTCGAGCCGGCGCTCCATCAACGCCAACCGCTGGCACAAGGCGGACGAGGAGCTGGCCAAGAAGCTGCTGGACGCTCCGGGCGGCGCGAAGGACGGCTTCTCGGGCGCCAGATCCACGGACGAGTTCGCCGTGGACTACTTCGAGAACCCCGCCAACGGCCTGGCCAACCTCGTCAGCCAACAGATCAAGGGCATCGCCACCGTGCGGTGGTCCGAGGCGGACCGGAACTTCGTCGAGATCCACCTGCTCCAGTTCCAGGACCGCCGAGGGGCCGAGGACTTCCAGGCGGGCATCGGGCGCTACATGCCCAACAAGAAGTTCGCGGGCAACGCGGGCAAGGAGGTGCCGGGCGTTCCGGCGGACTTCGGTCACCTGTGGATCGACTCCGAAGCGCACGAGAAGCCCGGCTACCACCCGGTCCGCGGCTCCCGTGCCGTGGTCCGCCGCGGGGACATCGTCATGAGCATCGAGTACACGAACAACCGCGGCGACATCGACGAGAACGACCTGGTCGAGCTGGCCAAGCGACAGATGGAGCGGCTGTGAGCGAGCAGCAGAACGTGACCGACGCCGTGACCGACGCCGTGCCGGCCGCCGTGACCGACGCCGTGCCGGCCGCCGTGCCGGACGCCGTGCCGGCCGAGCCCGAGGCGGGGCAGGAGGCCGGGCAGGAGCCGTCGGCCGCTGCAGGGCCGGCGCGCAAGGCGAACCGCAGGACGGTTGCGCTGGTGTCGGCGGCCGTGGGCGTCGTCGTCCTCGCGGGCACCGCCCTCTGGGGCGCGGCCGTGCTCGCGGACGCCGACCGGACCGCGCAGACGCGGTACTGGATGCCCGCGGACCGCGCGTCCACCGGCTCGGCGGCCCCGGTGCCGTCCGTGCCGCCCAACGACCTCACGGGCAAGCTGCTGCCGCTGCCCGTCGGCTACTGGCTCGGCCCCGATGTCGACACCGAGGGCAACGACTACTACGTCTCGGGCGAGCGGGCGCTGCAGATCTTCAAGGACGCCCACACGGGCCTGTCCGGCAGCGAGCGCGACGAGCGGGACAAGGCGCTGGCGGACCTGAAGCTCAAGGGACTGGCCGGGCGCAGCTACGCCCGGCGGGACGGCGGCGGCCGCTCGGTCGCCGAGGTCCAGCTCGTCCAGGCCGACCCCCAGCAGCTCGCGAAGTTCGGCGAGTTCGCCAAGAAGCTCCTCGACCTCACCGGCGGCGACAAGGACGCGCCGAAGGTGGACGGGTTCCCCGAGGCCAAATGCTCACTGGACTCCATCTTCGAGGCGCAGAAGGAGAAGGTCGACGCTCTCGACTGCGTGGCCGTCCAGGGAGACGTGCTGGTGAGCTTCCGGATGTACGGGTCCCAGGGATTCGCGGTGAAGGACGCCGCGGGCCTGTTCCAGCAGCAGATGAACCACCTCAAGTCCCCCGGGGAGTCCGTGTGACCGAGCAGAACACCACCGCTCCGGAGGCCGCCGCTCCCGAGCCGGCTCCCGAGGTCGCCCCCACGCCGGAGGTCCCGGCCGCCTCCGCCCCCGAGGGCTCGCCCGCGGTGGCTCCCGGGGACGCGCCCGACGTCTGGGCGGCTCCGCCGGCCCCGCCCAAGGACCGCCGCAAGCTGTTCGCCGCCCTGCGCTGGACCGCCGCCGTCACCGTCTTCGCCGCCGTCGGCACCGGGGCCGCGTACGGGATCGCCCGGCCCGAGCGCACCGACATCCCCGGCCTGTCCACCGAGGGCGACGGCCGCTGGACGTTCCCGGTGCTCTCCAAGCCGGCGCTGCCCGCCGGCGCGCCCCTGGCCCAGGGCTCGGACAACAAGGACGGGACGCACTACGCGGCGCTGAACGGCCTCCTCCTGTCCGCGCCCGAGGGTGCCAAGCCCGAGGGCGCGCTCAAGGCGGACAAGGACGGGATGGTGTCGCCCGACGCCTTCCTGGAGGAGTACGCGCCCGATGCGCGCGAGCAGCTGAAGCAGTCCTTCGAATGGGACGGGCTGCGGCAGATCGTCGGCCGGGGCTGGACGATGCCGGACGGCACGAGCACCCGCGTGTACCTGCTGCGCTTCCACGCGTCGGGCTTCGCGGACGCCTTCAAGGGGTGCGACACCAACACGCGGCTGAAGGACGTCTCGGTCCTGGAGCTGGACGAGGCCTGGAACAAGGCCAAGAACACGCAGAGCAACACCCTCCTCCTGGACTTCCCGGGCGCGGCCGTCTTCGACAACAACGACATCAGCGTGTACCAGGAGGCGAAGCCCGTCCTCGGCGACGAGCAGACGGAGCTCGGCTGCCTCCAGGCGGGTGACGTCCTGGCCGTCGTCATCCAGTCCCGCAAGGGCGAGGTGGCCCCCGTCCCCTTCCACCAGACGGTGATCCTGCAGAGCCAGCTGCTGAGCTGACGGCCGGGCCGACCGCCGGGGGGTGACCGGTACGGCCCACCTCACACCGTGCGCCGGTCCCCGGGCCAGTAGGCTTGGGGACCGGCCCCGTACAGCCCCGAAACGATTCCGAGGAGCACCCCGTGCTTGAGGCAGTCTTCACCTCCCTGCTGGTCCTGGTCTGCGTCGGCGTCATGGCCTTCACCGGCCTGGCCGTCAAGAAGCTGTACCAGGGTCAGCGCTGAGCGTCGGCTCGGCAGACCGCCCCGGAACCCCTCCCACAGATCGCCTGAGCAGCCATTCATGATCCAGATCCCGTCCGACCTGAACCCGGGCCTCGTCCCCCTCGCCTTCCTCCTCGGCAACTGGGAGGGTGCGGGAGTCTTCGACTTCCCCGGTGAGGAGAAGTGCAACTTCGGCCAGGAGGTCGTCTTCAGCCACGACGGCCGGGACTTCCTGGAGTACACCTCCCACACCTGGGTCCTCGACGCCGAGGGCAACAAGGTGCGGCCGCTGGAGTCCGAGTCCGGTTACTGGCGCATCGACAAGGACCGCAAGGTCGAGATCGTCATGGTCCGCGACCAGGGCGTCGTCGAGGTCTGGTACGGCGAGCTCGCCGACCAGAAGCCGCAGATCGACCTGGTCACCGACGCCGTCGCCCGCACCGCGGCCTCCGGCCCGTACAGCGGCGGCAAGCGGCTCTACGGCTACGTGAAGAGCGACCTCATGTGGGTCGGCGAGAAGGCCACCCCCGACGTCGAGCTGCGTCCGTACATGTCGGCCCAGCTGAAGAAGGTCGTCACGCCCGAGGAGGTCGCCGAGATGGCGCGCAACCTCCCGGACATGCCGGACGACGGCATCGCCTTCTTCCGCTGAGCGCGGCGTCCACAGGCTGTGCACGAAAGGGGACCGCGGGCTCGCCCGCGGTCCCCTTCGCACACATACACTGGCGGGGTGGTGAGCACCGAGAGCACCGATGGAACTCCAGGCCTTGACTGGAAGAGCGACCTGCGGCAGCGCGGATACCGGCTGACACCGCAGCGCCAGCTCGTGCTGGAAGCGGTCGACGCCCTGGAGCACGCGACTCCGGACGAGATCCTCGTGGAGGTGCGCAAGACCGCCTCCGGGGTCAACATCTCCACGGTCTACCGGACCCTGGAGCTCCTGGAGGAGCTCAAGCTGGTCTCGCACGCCCACCTCGGGCACGGGGCCCCCACCTACCACCTCGCCGACCGGCACCACCACATCCACCTGGTCTGCCGCGACTGCGGCGACGTCATCGAGGCGGACGTGGACATCGCCGCCGAGTTCACGGCGAAGCTCCGTACCACCTTCGGTTTCGAGACCGACATGAAGCACTTCGCGATCTTCGGCCTGTGCAAGAAGTGCGCGGCCCGACAGCGTGCCGCCCAGGCGTAGCCGGGTCGTACGCTTGGTCCCATGACCAGCAGCCCCTTGCTCCATCTCCCCGGCGCCGTGCAGGCCGAAGGCCGCGACGAGGGCGTCGCCGCCCACTACGGCGAGCTGTACGGCGAACAGCGCGCCCTCGCCGACGGGCGCGGCTTCGTCGACCTCTCGCACCGCGGGGTCGTCACCGTCACCGGGCCGGAGCGGCTGAGCTGGCTGCACCTGCTGATCACCCAGCACGTGACCGGGCTGCCGGCCGGGCAGGCCACCGAGGCGCTGATCCTCTCCGCGAACGGCCACATCGAGCACGCGCTGTACCTCGTCGACGACGGCGAGACCACGTGGGCGCACGTGGAGCCGGGCACCCAGGGCGAGCTGATCGCCTACCTGGAGTCCATGAAGTTCTTCTACCGCGTCGAAGTCGCCGACCGCACCGAGGAGTTCGCGGTCGTGCACCTGCCGGCCGGCTCCATCGCCGAGGTCGCCAAGGAGCACGTCGTACGGGAGACCGCGCACGGCCGCGACGTCTTCCTGCCGCGCGCCGAGCTGGAGTCCTTCGCGGCCTCGCACGGCCCGGCCGCGGGCCTCCTCGCCTACGAGGCCCTGCGCGTCGAGGCGCACCGGCCGCGGCTCGGTCTGGAGACCGACCACCGGACCATCCCGCACGAGCTGGGCTGGATCGGCACCGCCGTGCACCTGCAGAAGGGCTGCTACCGCGGGCAGGAGACGGTGGCCCGCGTCCACAACCTGGGCAAGCCGCCGCGCCGCCTGGTCTTCCTGCACCTGGACGGCTCCGAGGTGCTGCTCCCGGCGCACGGCACCCCGGTCCGGCTCGCCGCCGACGGGGAGGAGGGCCGCCAGCTGGGCTTCGTGACCACCGCCGTCCGCCACCACGAGCTGGGCCCGATCGCGCTCGCGCTGGTCAAGCGGAACGTGCCGGTCGACGCCCCGCTGCTGGCCGGGAAGACGGCCGCCGCACAGGAGGTCGTCGTGGCCCCCTGAGGGGCCCCGAAGGGTCCCTGAGGGGGCCACGACGGTCAGACGTCGATGACGATGGTGAACGGGCCGTGGTTGGTCAGCGAGACGCGCATGTCCGCGCCGAACCGGCCCGTCTCCACCGTCGCGCCCAGCGCGCGCAGCTGCGCCACGACCTCGTCGACCAGCGGCTCGGCCACCGGGCCCGGCGCCGCCGCGTTCCACGTGGGGCGGCGGCCCTTGCGCGCGTCGCCGTAGAGCGTGAACTGGGAGATCACCAGCAGCGGCGCGTTCACGTCACCGCAGGACTTCTCCGCCTCCAGGATCCGCACCGACCACAGCTTGCGGGCCAGCACCGCCGCCTTCTCCGGCGTGTCGTCGTGCGTCACCCCCACCAGCACGCACAGTCCCTCGCCGACGATCTCGCCCACGGTCTCGCCGCCCACGACGACGCTCGCGCCGTCCACCCTCTGCACCACAGCTCGCATACCACCTGTGTACCAGCCGTGCACCCGTCCGGGGCCGATCGGGTGGAGTGGGACTGCATCGGGGCCACGGAGAGTGGCACGATGCACGCAGGCGGTGCGGGTGCGCCGCACCGGTCGAGGGGACGGACTCGTTCGTATGAATACTTCTGGTACCTCCGTACCTGCATCACCCGC
Source organism: Streptomyces sp. 147326 (assembly GCF_045000215.1). NCBI lineage: Bacteria > Bacillati > Actinomycetota > Actinomycetes > Kitasatosporales > Streptomycetaceae > Streptomyces > Streptomyces sp. 147326. The sequence continues at coordinate 4,858,303 of NZ_CP134201.1, forward strand.
TTCCATCGCAGCTGCCGCGGTACGACCGCCCGCGCAGCGCACGGCCGAGACGCAGGGCCCGCCGGCCCCGACCACCGCGCTCGGGCTGCCGGAGCTGCGCGCGCTGCGCCGTGACGCGCAGCGCGACGAGGCCGATCTGAGCTATGTCCGCAGACTGCTCCAGGGCCGCATCGACATCCTGCGCGCCGAGCTCGCCCGGCGCAGCGACCCCGAGCTCGCCCGCCGGACCGACCTCGAGGCGCCGGTGGTGGACCGGCTCTCGGTGATCCTCGCCGACGCTCCCTCCAGCCGCAGCGCCTCCGCCCGGCACGTCACGCTCGGCACCCCGCACAGCGAGGAGTACCGGCTGCTGGCGGCGGAGATGCTGTCCGACGTGGAGCTCTCGGACCTGGGTGCCCGCACGGACGGCGAACTCCACGACGGGATGGGGCGGCTGGTGCGGTACGAGCAGCAGGTCTCGCGGCGCCGGCAGCAGCTCCAGCGGACGGCGGACGACTGCAGCACGGAGATCACCCGGCGGTACCGGGAGGGAGAGGCGCAGGTGGACGACCTGCTGGCGTAAAAATTCGGGCGACTGGCGCCGGTCGGGCGGTTAGCGTGGCCCGCTATGAGTGCTGACGTCCGGCCGATCGCCGAATCCGAACTCCCCGACTGGCTGCGAACCGTGAACACCGGGTTCCTGAACACGGCCAGAGACACCGACTCGGACGTGGCCCAGCGGGCCAAGCACACCGATCTCGCCCGCACCCAGGGCGCGTTCGACACCGGCACCGGCCGTTGCGTGGCGGCCTTCCGCTCCTTCGCGAAGGAGCTGACCGTGCCCGGCGGGGCCGCCGTCCCCTCCACCGCGATATCCAACGTGGGCGTGCTGCCCACCCACCGCCGCCAGGGCCTGCTGACCCGGATGATGGCGGCCGAGTTCGCCGCGGCCGGGGCGCGCGGCGACGTGCTGGCGATGCTGATCGCCGCCGAGTACCCGATCTACGGGCGGTACGGGTTCGGGCCCGCCACCTCCCTCGCGGAATGGGAGATCGACGTACCGCGCACCGGACTGGACCGGCGGCTGTCGGCGCCCGCGGACGGCGGGCGGATCGACCTCGTGGACGAGGCCGAGGTCCGGCAGGTCGGCCCGGAGCTGCACGAGCGGCTGCGGGCGCGCACGCCCGGCATGATCGGCCGGAACGAGCGCTGGTGGCGGCTGGTGACCGGCCTGGAGCAGATCTCGTACCGCCCGCACAAGGAGAAGTTCTTCGCGGTGTACCGCACGGCGGCGGGCGAGGTGGCCGGGCTGGCCTCGTACCGGGCCGACGACCACTGGACGGACGCGAAGGTCCCGCAGAACACCGTGCAGGTCCGCGACCTGCTGGCGCTCACCCCGCAGGCGGAGCGGGCGCTGTGGCAGTTCCTTTGCTCGATCGACTGGGTGCTGAAGGTCCGCACCGGCTACCGGGCCCCCGACGACCTCGTCCCGCAGCTGCTGCCCGACCCGCGCTCGGCCCGGATCGTCACCTCCGCGGACTTCCTGTGGGTGCGGGTGCTGGACGTCGTACGGGCGCTGAGCGCACGGACGTACGAGGCGCCCGGGGTGCTCGTACTGGAGGTCACCGACGGGACGGGACCGGCGGCAGGCCGCTACCGGCTGGACGCGGGCACCGGCGCGTGCGAGCGGACCGAGGCGGCGGCGGACCTGCGGCTGGACGTGTCCGCGCTGGGCTCCCTGTACCTCGGCGACGAGTCCGCGGTGCGGCTGGCCGCGCTCGGCCGGGTGACGCAGGAGCGGCCGGGGGCGGTCGCCCTGGCGGACGCGGTGTTCCGTACGGCCCGCCGGCCGTGGTGCCCGGACATCTTCTGACCCGTACCGTCCCTTTCCCCTCCGGTCACAATCGCGGGCCGCGTGCGGTCAGCGTGGTGGCGGATGTGGACGTACGGACGAGGGGAGCCCGGCATGACCGGCGACGGCGAGTACCTTGCGGCGCGGTTCGAGGAGAGGCGCGGGCACCTGCGGGCGGTGGCCCACCGGATGCTCGGCTCGCTGGACGCGGCGGAGGCGGCCGTCGAGGAGGCGTGGTCGCGCCTGGCCCGGGCGGACCCCGGCCGGGCGCACGATCTGGGGGGCTGGCTGACCGCCGTCGTCGCCCGGGTCTGCCTGGAGCGGCTGCGTTCCCGCACCGCCCCGGCCGGCTCCGCGGAGCCGCCGCCGGCCCCGGAGCGGGAGGCGCTGCTGGCGGACTCGGTCGGGCTCGCGCTGCTCGTCGTACTGGAGCAACTGGAGCCCGCCGAGCGGCTGGCGTTCGTCCTGCACGACCTGTTCGGCCTGCCCTTCGACGAGATCGCGCCGGTCGTGGAGTGCAGCCCGGCCGCCGCGCGGCAGCTGGCGGGGTGCGCGCGGCGGCGGGTGCGGGGAGGGGCGCCGGCGCCCCTCCGGTAGGGGTCGGCAGCGGGAGATCGTCGGCCGGGCGGCAAGGCCGTTGCGGTCATGGGGTTCGTGGTCGATGGCGACCGTATGGTCGCCATGGACCTCCTTGCGGATCCGGTCCGGCCGGAGCGCATCGAGGTCACCGTCTTGGAAAACTGAGGACTGAGGTTGTTGACGTCACTTGTGGAGTCCCTGCGCGCGGCCGGCTGTGTCTTCGCGGAGGAGGAGGCGGAGCTGCTGACCGGCGCCGCCCGGGACGACGGCCACCTGGCGGAGCTGCTGGCCCGCAGGGTGGGCGGCGAGCCGCTGGAACACGTGGTGGGCTGGGCGGAGTTCTGCGGTCTGCGCATGGAAGTGGGCGCGGGGGCCTTCGTACCGCGCCGGCGCACCGAGTTCCTGGTGGAGGAGGCGGTGGTGCTGGCCCGGCCCGGTGCGGTGGTGCTGGACCTGTGCTGCGGGGTCGGCGCCCTGGGCGCGGCGGTGGCGGCGCAGGTGCCGGGCGGGGTGGAGCTGCACGCGGCGGACATCGACCCGGCGGCGCTGGAGTACGCGCGCCGCAACGTGGCCGCGTACGGCGGCCGGGTGTGGGAGGGCGATCTGTACGCCGCGCTGCCGGCGTCGCTGAAGGGCCGGGTGGACGTGCTGGTGGTCAACGCCCCGTACGTGCCGACGGAGGAGATCGGCCTGATGCCGTCGGAGGCACGGGACCACGAGCCGCTGGTCTCGCTGGACGGCGGAGCCGACGGCCTCGACATCCACCGCCGGGTCGCGGCGGGCGCCGTGCCGTGGCTGGCGCCGGGGGGCCACCTGCTGATCGAGACGAGCGCCCGCCAGTCCCCGTCGACGGCCTCGGCCCTGGCATCGGCGGGGCTCGCGGTCCGGGCGGTCACCTCGGAGGAGCTGTACGCGACGGTGGTGATCGGCAGGACCTGATCCGTCCGGGCGGGAGCTGTCGCACGTCGGGTGGGAGCTGTTGCAAGCAGCCTGCTTGCAAAAGTTAGCAAGGTGCGGCAGGATCGGAGCATGGCAACGCTCAACGTCGGAAACCTCGGCGAGTACCTCCGCGAGCAGCGTCGGCAGGCCCAGCTTTCGCTGCGGCAACTGGCCGAGGCTGCGGGGGTGTCGAATCCGTACCTGAGCCAGATCGAGCGCGGGCTGCGCAAGCCGAGCGCGGACATCCTGCAGCAGCTGGCCAAGGCGCTGCGGATCTCCGCGGAGACGCTGTACGTGCAGGCCGGGATCCTGGATGAGCGGGACCCGGACGAGGTGGAGACGCGAGCCGTCATCCTCGCCGACCCGAGCATCAACGAGCGGCAGAAGCAGGTGCTGCTCCAGATCTACGAGTCGTTCCGCAAGGAGAACGCGCTCGACGCGCCTGCCGAACCCGCCGCACCCGCCGACGAGATGCCGTCGAAGACGAACCGAAGTTGATCCGGGAGGACCAGCACATGGCCATCGCCGATGACCTGAAGAAGACCCTCACCGACCCGACCCCCCTCTACTTCGCCGCCGGCACGGCCGACCTCGCCGTGCAGCAGGCCAAGAAGGTTCCCGAGCTCATCGAGCAGCTTCGCGCCGAGGCCCCCGCGCGCATCGAGGCCGTGAAGAACACGGACCCGAAGGCCGTGCAGGAGGCGCTCACCGCCAAGGTCGCCGAGGTGTTCGGGGCGATCGACCCGAAGAAGCTCGGGGAGAGCGCCCAGGACCTGGCGCTGCGCGGCGTGGGCGTGGCCGCGGAGTACGCGGTGCGCGCCAAGGAGACGTACGACAAGGTCGCCGAGCACGGCGAGCAGGCCGTGCGGACCTGGCGGGGCGAGTTCTCCGAGGAGATCGTCGACATCGCCGTGGCCGTCGAGCCCGAGCCGGAGACGGCTGCCGATCCGGCTGCCGGGTCCGAGCCCGTGGCCGAGGCCGCCGACGAGGAGAAGCCGGCCGCGAAGAAGCCCACCGCGCGCAGGACCTCGGCCAAGAAGGCCGCCGTCACGGCGGACGACGCGAGCTGAACCGGAACGGCATGAGCGACGACGGGCCGGGCACCCTTCAGGGGCCCGGCCCGTTGACGTTGGTGAGGGCGCCCGTGCGGGTAGCGTGGAGCCGGCGGCATCGGAAGTGCGAAGCAGAGGCATGAGAAGGCGGTCGAAGCGATGTTGATGGACGGGTTCGATCGGGGCGTGCTCCCGCTGTTCGGGTACGCCATGCTGCTGCTCGCCGTCGTGGCCTTCGTGTTCGCGCTGCTGGCGCGCGAGGACGCGTACCGGGCGGCCGACAAGCAGACCAAGACCTTCTGGCTGGTCATCCTCGGCGTCACCGTCGTCGTGGACGTGTTCCTGGGGATGCTCTTCCTGCAGATCGCCGGTCTCGTCGCGACCATCGTGTTCTTCGTCGACGTACGCCCCGCCCTCAAGCAGGTCTCGGGCGGCGGTCGCGGGGGCCGGCGCGGCGGAAGCAGCAGCGACGGCCCGTACGGGCCCTACAACGGCGGGCGGTAGCCCCTCCCCGGGCCGCCGGGCTCCCCGGCCGGGGTCAAGCCCGGCGCTCAGCCCTCGGCGCGGGAGAGCATGACCAGGGCCACGTCGTCGGTGAGCTCGCCGCCGTTGAGGCGGCGGGCCTCGGTGACGGAGGCCTCCAGCAGGGCTTCGCCGCTCAGCCCGCGGTCCAGGTGGCGGTTGATCATCTCGACCATGCCGTCCTGGCCCAGCCGCTCCTTGCCCTCGCCGATCCTGCCCTCGATGAGGCCGTCGGTGTAGAGCATCAGGCTCCAGGTGCCGCCGAGCTCGACCTGGCGGCGGGGCCAGCGGGCGCGGGGCAGCAGACCGAGGGCCGGGCCGCTGTTCTCGTACGGGAGCAGTCGCGCGCTGCGGCCCGGCCGGGAGATCAGCGGGGCCGGATGGCCGGCCAGGCACAGTCCCGCGCGGCGGCCGTCCGGGGCGATGTCGACCGTGCAGAGCGTCGCGAAGATCTCCTCGTTCGGCCGCTCCACCTCCAGGACCTCCTGGAGGGTGGACAGCAGGTCGTCACCGCACAGGCCGGCCAGCGTCAGGGCGCGCCAGGCGATGCGGAGCTCGACGCCGAGGGCGGCTTCGTCGGGGCCGTGGCCGCAGACGTCGCCGATCATGGCGTGAACGGTGCCGTCGGGGGTGCGGACGGTGTCGTAGAAGTCGCCCCCGAGGAGGGCCCGGCTGCGGCCGGGGCGGTAGCGGGCGGCGAAGCGGAGGTCGGAGCCCTCCAGGAGCGGTGTGGGGAGCAGGCCGCGTTCGAGGCGGGCGTTCTCCTGGGCGCGCAGTTTCGATTCTGCAAGCTTGTACTGGGCGATGTCGGCCCGTTTTCTCTCCACGGCGTAGCGGATGGCGCGGCTCAGCAGCCGGCCGTCCAGCTCGTCCCGGAAGAGGAAGTCCTGGGCGCCGACGCGGACGGCCTCGGCGGCGCGCTCGGCGTCGTCCTCGCCGGTGAGGACGAGGACGGCGTGCCGGGGCGCGATGCGCAGCACCTGGCGGAGGGCGGCCAGCTGGTCCACGGCGGTGGCCGTGGCGGCGCTGGCGGCCGCAGCCGCCGGTACTCCCGGCATGCGGGCGCTGGAGTCCGGGAGGGACAGGTCGAGCAGGATGCAGTGCACGTCGGGGGTGAGCAGCCGCTCGGCCTCGGTGAGGTTGCGGGCGGTGCGGAGCCGGATGCGGTGGCCGTCGGCGTCGAGGATCTCGGGGACGGTGAGGCCGCCGGCCGGGTCGTCCTCGATGACCAGGAGGGTCAGCGGGATCGTGTGAGGGGTGGCTTGCGGGGTCGCCTGCGGAGTCGCTTGCACGACGGCGGTGGCGGTGGCGGTGGCGGCGGGCGGTGCGGCGGTGTGCAGAACGGCCTGACCGCCCTCCGTGGCCGGGGTGTCCCTCTGCCGCGGTACGGGTACGGACATCGTCTCCGGTTCCTTCCCTCCCCCCGAGGGTGCGCTCGTCCGGCAGACCCTAGCGGTCCCGGCCCGGCGAGCGGAATGCCGTTCTTCGCCGGGCCTCCGGCATATGCCGTTATCGCGGGGGAAAAACGTCCTCACTGGATGACAAAGGTCACGGCGGGGGTCGCGATCCGTCCCGCCTACCGAGACGTCCGACACACCCCCTTGGTTGCCTCACCCGGCCGACGGCTGCCCGCAGCAGGCCGGCCCCGGGCCGCCGAATGCCCTCGGCCCCGCCCCTCCTCCGTTTCCACGGCTCCGCCCCGGACCCCGGTCCGGGGTCCTGAGCCTGGGCCAGGGCAGGGCCCGAGGATTCCGGGGCCTGGGCCAGGGGGGCACAGTTCGGCTCCCCGCGAGGGGCTACGCGTCGGGGCGGACCACGGCCTTGATCGGCATCGAGCCCGCGCCCGCCATCGTCACGTTGCGGCCGGGGCGCGGGGCGTGGACCATCGCGCCGTCGCCGACGTACATGCCGACGTGGCTCGCGTCGTCGAAGTAGATGATCAGGTCGCCGGGACGCATGTCCTTGAGCGCGACCTTCGGGAGCAGCCGCAGCTGCTCCTGCGAGGTGCGCGGGATGCCACGGCCGGCGGCCAGCCAGGCCTGGGAGGTCAGCCCGGAGCAGTCGAACGAGCCCGGACCCACGGCGCCCCAGCGGTACGGCTTGCCCATCTGCGCCGTGGCGAACTGCACGGCCCGCTTGCCGGCGTCCGTCGCCTTGCCGTTGACGTCCTTCATCGCGCCCGTCGACAGCCACGCCGTCTGCGCCTTGTACTGGGCTTCCTGCTCCAGCTGGATCAGCCGGGCCTTCTCCTCGGCCTCCAGCTTGCTCTCCAGCTCCTCCGCCGCCTTGATCTTCTCCTCGATCTGCTTCTTCGAGTCCTCCTGCTTGACCCGGTTGGCCTCCAGCGTCTTCCAGCGCTCGTTCGCCTCCTGGGCGTAGCGCTGCAAGTCGCTCTGGGTCCGGCCCAGTTCGGAGAGGAGGTCCGAGGTGGCCTTCTCGCCCTGCCGCAGCCGGCCCGCCCCGTCGAGGAACTGGCTCGGGCTGTCGCTCAGCGCCAGCTGTGCGCCCGGCGGCAGCCCGCCCGAGCGGTACTGGGCGCGGGCGGCCGCGCCCGCACGGCTCTTGAGGGTGGTGATCCGCTCCTGACCGGCGACGACCAGGTTGGCGATCTCGACGATCTTCTCCGACTGGGTCTTGGTCTCGGCCTCGGCGAGGTTGTAGGCGTCCGTGGCGGTGCCCGCCTGCCGGTAGAGCTCCTCGATGTCCTTGCGGACCTGCTCGAGGGACTTCCCGCCCGGCCCGGGCAGCGGAGCGGCGGGAGAGGCGGGTGCGGCGGGCGCGCCCGGTGTGCCCGGTGCCGCGTACGCCATGCCCGTCGCGAGACCCGGCGCCGTCACTATCGCCATCGCGCACAGCAGTACGAGCGAGCTTGCGCCACGTCGTCGCCTTACGGCCCCCATGGTCCCCCCAGGCACCCGGGTCAGACCTCGTATCAGATCTGACTATTCATCAGTAACTTCTCACTGCCATCGGGATGGTGCCACGAGTCGATGAATTCCGACACCCTTGTGGATGCCTTTCCGATCTTGTCCGCCCCAACGGACGCCGTGTCCCGCCCCGCACGGATCAACGGCCCGCCCGCACCCCCGGGTCCCCACCGCGCCGCATTCACCCCACCGGGCGCAACGCCTCCCACCGCAGCGTCAGTTCTCCCTGCCGCCACCGCCCCGGCCCGTCCGCCAGCGGCCAGTCGGCGGCCAGCGCCCGCGCCGTGCGGATCCAGCGCTGCCGCGCTCCGTAAGAGGCGTACGGGGCCGCCGCCGCCCACGCCCGGTCGAAGTCGCGCAGGAACGCGTGCACCGGTTCGCCCGGCACGTTCCGGTGGATCAGCGCCTTCGGCAGCCGCTCCGCCAGGTCCGAGGGGCGCTCCAGGGAGCCCAGCCGGGTCGCGAACGTCACCGTGCGCGGCCCCTCCGGGCCCAGCGCCACCCACACGTGACGCCGCCCGATCTCGTCGCAGGTCCCCTCCACGAGCAGCCCGTCCGGGGCCAGCCGCGCGCACAGCCGCGCCCACACCTCCGCGACCTGCTCCTCGTCGTACTGGCGCAAAACGTTCGCCGCGCGGATCAGGGCCGGGCGCGCCCCACCGTCCAGCGGAACCTCGAAGCCGCCGTGCCGGAAGCTCAGCCCCTCCCGCTCGTACGGCTTGGCCCCCGCCACCCGTGCCGGCTCGATCTCGATGCCGACGACCCGCACCCGCGGCGCCGCCTCCCGCAGCCGCGTCAGCAGCTCGACCGCCGTCCACGGCGCGGCCCCGTAGCCGAGGTCGACCGCGACCGGCGCCTCCGCGCGCCGCAGCGCGGCCCCGTGCGTGGCCGCGATCCAGCGGTCCATCCGGCGCAACCGGTTCGGATTCGTCGTCCCGCGCGTCACCGAGCCCACGGGGCGGCCAGGGGCGCGGCCGGGCGCGCGGCTGGTGGGCGGGGTGGTGCGGGAGGCCATGAGCCGAGGGTAAGCGGAGTGCCCGCGCCGGATGAAAATCCGGCGGTGCCCCGAGAAAAACCGGGAAACCGCAAGGAAAACCGGAGACCCCGGAATGCGGGGGGCCGCCATCCGGGTTGCACTCCTTGCAGGGCGCCTCCCGCGCCCCCGTCGGCATGCCATCCAGTCACGCCGTCCGCCCCGCCGTCCGTCCGCCCCGCCGTCCGAGCGTTTTGTGCGCGCACCGTCCGAGCCGAGAGGAACTGCTCCCTTGAGCCAGTACGTGTCCCGCCTCGGCGGCAGCCTCAGTGGCCGTCTCGCCGCCGCCCGCGCCACCCGTCACGAGCCGCCGCGCCTGCGCCTGCCGGCCGTGGGCCACCACCGCAAGCCGCGCCGCGTGGCCATGCTCAGCGTGCACACCTCGCCGCTGCACCAGCCCGGCACCGGCGACGCCGGCGGGATGAACGTCTACATCGTGGAGCTGGCCAAACGGCTCGCCGCGATCAACATCGAGGTCGAGATCTTCACCCGGGCCACCACCGGCGGGCTGCCGCCCGTGGTCGAGCTGGCCCCCGGAGTCCTCGTACGGCACGTGGACGCGGGCCCGTACGAAGGCCTCGCCAAGGAGGAGCTCCCGGCCCAGCTGTGCGCCTTCACCCACGGCGTGATGCAGGCCTGGGCCGGCCACCGCCCCGGCTACTACGACCTGGTCCACTCCCACTACTGGCTCTCCGGCCACGTGGGCTGGCTGGCCGCCGAACGCTGGGGCGTGCCCCTGGTCCACGCCATGCACACCATGGCCAAGGTCAAGAACGCGGCGCTGGCCGAGGGCGACACCCCCGAACCGGCCGCCCGCGTCATCGGCGAGACCCAGATCGTGGCCGCCGCCGACCGCCTCATCGCGAACACCGCCGAGGAGGCCGACGAACTCGTCCGGCACTACGAGGCCGACCCCGGCAAGGTGGCCGTCGTCCACCCCGGCGTGAACCTCGACCGCTTCACGGTCGGCGACGGCCGGGCCGCCGCCCGCGCCCGCCTCGGTCTGCCGCAGGACGCCGTCATCCCGCTCTTCGCCGGGCGGATCCAGCCGCTGAAGGCCCCCGACATCCTGCTGCGCGCCGTCGCCGTCCTGGTCGACCGGGACCCCTCGCTGCGCCGCCGGCTCTTCGTCCCCGTCGTCGGGGGCCCCAGCGGCAGCGGCCTCGCCAAGCCGGAGGGCCTGCAGAAGCTCGCCGCGAAGCTCGGCATCGCCGACCTCGTGCACTTCCACCCGCCGGTGGCGCAGGACGGGCTCGCGGACTGGTTCCGGGCGGCGTCCGTGCTGGTCATGCCCTCGTACAACGAGTCGTTCGGGCTCGTAGCGATAGAGGCCCAGGCCGCCGGCACGCCGGTGCTCGCCGCCGAGGTCGGCGGACTGCCCGTCGCCGTCAACGACGGGGTCACGGGGATCCTCGTACCCGGGCACGACCCGGTGGACTACGCGCGGGAGCTGCGGCGCTTCGTGGACGATCCCGGGCTCGCGGACCGGATGGGCGCCGACGCGGCGCGGCACGCGCAGTTCTTCGGCTGGGACACCGCGGCGAGCGGCACGGCCGACGTCTACACGGCAGCCGTGCATGATCACCGCCGTCGCGTACGCTCCCACCATGGCTGACGCTGACACCGCCGGGATCATCGAAAGCGCGCTGAACGGCGCCGAGCTGAGCTGGGAGAGCCCCGCGCCGGGCTCCTACGTCGTCCAGCTCCCGGGCACCCGCAAGCTGAGCACCACCTGCTCGCTCCGGGTCGGCCGCCACTCGCTGTCGGTCAACGCCTTCGTGATCCGCCACCCCGACGAGAACGAGGCGGGCGTCCACCGCTGGCTGCTGGAGCGCAACCTCAAGCTGTTCGGGATGGCGTACGCGGTGGACCGCCTCGGCGACATCTACCTGACGGCCAGGCTCCCGCTGTCGGTCGTCACCGCCGACGAACTGGACCGCCTCCTCGGCACGGTCCTGGAGGCGGCCGACGGCTCCTTCAACACCCTGCTGGAACTGGGCTTCGCGAGCGCGATCCGCCGCGAGTACGAATGGCGCGTCTCCCGCGGCGAACCGACCTTCAACCTGGACGCCTTCAAACACCTGACGCAGCCGTCCTGAAGGACGGCCCCGCCGGCGTTTGAGGCGCGGGGTCCGGGGCGGAGCCCCGGCAGCGGCGTCGCAGCCGCGTCAGGCCTCGGCCCCGGCCGGAACCGGCTTGGCATCGGCGGGCGCGCCCGCCGATGCGGCCCCGACCACGCCATCTCCGGGAAGCCCCCTCATCAGGAGCCAGTACCCCGCCGCCGCCACCGTCCCGAGCACGCCCGTGGCGCCCCAGAGCCAGTCCGCTCCGTACCGGTCGATCACGAAGCCCGCCATCAGCGGCGCCACGAGTGAGGCCACCGCCCAGGACAGGTTGTAGACCCCCTGGTAGCGGCCGCGCCCGTGCACCGGCGAGAGCCGCACGACCAGGCCCATCTGGGTCGGCGAGTTCACGATCTCCGCCAGCGTCCACACGCACACCGTCAGCGCGTACGCCCACACCGGCCCGGCGAAGGCCGTCAGTGCGAACCCGTACCCGGCCAGCAGTGCCGAGATCACCAGCAGCTTCTGCGGGTCGCGGCGCTCGATGAGCGCCGTGACCGGTATCTGCAGCAGCACGATCAGCAGCCCGTTCACGGCGACGACCAGCCCGTAGTCGCCGGGGGAGAACCCGGCGGCGCCCATCGCGACCGGCAGGCCGACCGAGCCCTGCGTGAAGATCAGCGAGATCAGGAACGACAGCCCGACCACGCTCATGAACCGCCCGTCCCGCAGCACGCTCCCGAGCCCGATCGCCGGCTCCGCCCCGGTCGTGGCCCCGGCCGCGGCCGCCTTGCCGGCGGTGGCGGGCGAGCCGGGCCCGCCGTCGGGCCGGGACTCGGGCAGCTTCAGGTACACGAGCACCGCGCACGTCAGCGTCAGCGCCGCCTCGCCCAGGAAGCCGGCCAGGTAGCTGTACTCCGCGATCACCCCCGCCGCGGTGGCGCTGACGGCGAAGCCGAGGTTGATGGCCCAGTAGTTGAGCGCGAAGGCCCGTACGCGGTCCTCCGGGCGGACGATGTCCGCCATCATCGCCGCGACCGCCGGCCGGGACGCGTTCGAGGTCATGCCGACGAGCATGGCCACCGCGGCGATCGCCGCAGGGTGCTCCATGAAGCCGAGCAGGGCCACCGAGAACGCGGTCGAGGCCTGGGCCGCCAGCAGTGTGGGGCGCCGCCCCAGCCGGTCGGTCATCACGCCCGCGACGAGCGAGGAGACGACACCGCCGAGCCCGTGGAGGGCGACCACGAGTCCCGCGAAGGAGGCCGAATAGCCCCGGTCCAGGGTCAGGTACAAGGTCATGAAGGTGGCGACGAAGGCCCCGAGCCGGTTGACCAGCGTGCTCGTCCAGAGCCACCAGAAGGCGCGGGGCAGACCCGAGACGCTCTCCCGGGCGGCCCGTCTCAGACTGGCAGCGGACATAAGGAATCCCCCCGGAGGTGTAAGTGTCACTTGAGCTGTGTGCACATTACGAGCGACGGGCCCCCGGGCGCCACCCGATTGACGCGCGACGTCAATCGGAGGACCCTGCCTCGCGCGCGAGCGCCCCCGCCCGTCCATTAGGCTCGTACGCATGGCCGACGCACCGTACAAGCTGATCCTCCTCCGCCACGGCGAGAGCGACTGGAACGCGAAGAACCTGTTCACCGGCTGGGTGGACGTCAACCTCACCGAGAAGGGCGAGAAGGAGGCGGTCCGCGGCGGTGAGCTGCTGAAGGACGCCGGCCTGCTGCCCGATGTCCTGCACACCTCCCTCCAGAAGCGCGCGATCCGCACCGCGCAGCTCGCCCTCGAGGCCGCGGACCGTCACTGGATCCCGGTGCACCGCTCCTGGCGCCTGAACGAGCGCCACTACGGCGCGCTCCAGGGCAAGGACAAGGCGCAGACCCTCGCCGAGTTCGGCGAGGAGCAGTTCATGCTGTGGCGCCGCTCGTACGACACCCCGCCGCCGGTCCTCGAGGACGGTACGGAGTTCTCGCAGTCCGAGGACCCGCGCTACGCGTCGATCCCGAACGAGCTGCGTCCGCGCACCGAGTGCCTCAAGGACGTCGTCGAGCGCATGCTGCCGTACTGGTACGACGGCATCGTCCCGGACCTGCTGGCCGGCCGCACGGTGCTGGTCGCCGCGCACGGCAACTCCCTGCGCGGTCTGGTCAAGCACCTCGACGGCATCTCGGACGCCGACATCACGGGCCTGAACATCCCGACCGGCATCCCGCTCGTCTACGAGCTGGACGCCGACTTCAAGCCCCTCAAGCCGGGCGGCACCTACCTCGACCCGGACGCGGCCGCGGCCGCCATCGAGGCCGTCAAGAACCAGGGCAAGAAGAAGTAGCCGAAGCGATCATGCCCCTGACCTGCGCACACGGCGCAGATCAGGGGCATTCGTCTGCCCTGGGCCCACTGTGGGCCCTCAGCGCGGGGGATCGTCCGGCCGCAGAGCCCTGCCGAGAGCCTGCCGGGCGCGGTCCCCGCTGCTCGGCATGAGGTGGGCGTAGACCTCCAGGGTGAGTCCCGGATCCGAGTGCCCCAGGTACTCGCTCACGGCCTTGATGCTCTCGCCCGCGTCCAGCAGGACGGACGCGTAGAAATGCCTCAGCGCGTGCGTGCCGTGCTCCCGCGCGGCGGCGTGCTCGCGGCTCTTCGCCGCGGGGATGACTCCCACCTTGCTCCCGCCCTATGGCCATGCCGACGAGCCGACGTTGAACCAGTCACATGATCGGCCGTCAGGACCCGCCGGCTCGTCGGCCGGACAGGACGATCTAGGGTGTGCTAGTGAAGCCCTTCCCACCGCCGCAGATACCGGCGAACGAACTCCGGCCCAGCCGTCGCTGGTATGCCATAGCAGGCGCGATCGCCGTCGTGCTCATCGTGATGGGCGTGGCCATCGGTGCTTTCCGGTTCAACAACGCGATCGACGCGGTGGACACCAACCATCAGTTCGCCAACGGCGACATCGTCACCCTTCGGCTCGAGCCGGGGAGTGAGAAGACCATCTGGATCAGGGACGAGGAATTCGGCCCGTCCGCCGCCCCGAAGTGCAGCATCATCGGGCCGGGCGACCCCGGTCTCACCGATCCGGGAGTCGACGTGTTCCTCACCCGTGACGAGACCTGGAATCCGCTCTACACCATCGACGTGCCACGAGCAGGCGACTATCAGGTCACCTGTTCGTCCCACGCATCCTCCAAGTACGCCATCGGTGACTCCGGAGGCTTTTTCGCGCTTGCGGGCTGGCTGGTACTGGCCATCGCCCTCCCCATCCTCGGAATCACCATCTGCGCCGTCATCGTCCTCGTCACCGCCTTCCGCCGCAGCCGCCATCGCAAGCAGCTGCTCGCCGAACGCCACGGCTCCGGTGGGGGCAACCCCGCGCACGCCAGACCGGGCCCGGTGCCGGCCCACAGTGAATGCGGCCTTGCGCTCCCAAGGAGCTGACCCCACCACGTAGAACACGCAAGAGGAGCACCTCGCGCCCGGCGACGTGCTCCTCTTGCCTGTGCCGTGACCCGGGATCTCCGAGGGGTAGGACCTTGGTTCCTGCTCGCTTGTCGCTTGTCGCCTCAAGCCCCAATTGCTGTCCAGTGCCGTGCAGCTCAGCCGTGACCTGGGGAAACGGGGACGACAAGCGACAAGCGACAAGACAAGCGACAGGCCGCCACGTGGGAGTTGGGAAGGCGGGCCGCCACCGGCTGGGGCCCCGTCCCTGGGCCCTCTCTGGGCCCTGCGAGGGTGACCGGGGGTGACGGACAACGACCAACGATGACCACTCGACAGCAGGTCAGGCGGGGTGCGCGGCCCTCTGACCAGGGCAGGAGAACGGGCCCGCCAGACCCAGGGCAAGAAGAAGTAAGAAAAGCGGTCAAGCCCCTGATCTGCACGCATGGTGCAGGTCAGGGGCAGGGGCTTTCGTCTGTCCCGGGACGCCTCGAAGAACTGCTCGGCTACTTGTTGTCGTAGTAGCCGAAGATGTCGACGACCAGGTCGGCGCGGTCCCAGCCCTGGTTCCAGAAGTCGACGACGCCGTTGTCACCGGCGCTCGCCTGAACCAGGTTGGCGACGGTCTTGCCCGCCGTCCAGTTCAGGGTGGAGGACACCGGACGCTCCGGGGTGACGGCGGTCCCGCCGGCGTAGTTGCCGGTGGAGTTGGGGTCCGGTGCGACCGAGAGGAAGCCCGCGCCGCGCGTGTTGGTGACCGTGGTGTTCAGCACCCAGGCCTGCTCCAGCGAGAAGGCCTGCCAGAGGTACCCGCGCGTGGGCCACGGACCCTTGGACCAGCTCTCGCGCGTGTCGATCTGCCGGACGGGCGTGACCGGCACGTAGGCACCGGCGCTCGCGGTGCTGTACGTGCCGACCAGGTCCACGATGACGTCGGACGGGGCCCAGGCGCCGTTGCGGACGGTGATCTCGCCGTCCTTGCCGACCGGCACGATCACCGAGTTGGCGACCGTCTGCCCGGGGGTGAAGTTCACGTTCGACGTGGTCGGCGCCGCCTGCCCGGCCGGGTGGACGGTCAGGTGACCGGCCTCCTGCGGGTTGGTGACCGTCACGTTCAGCGCGACGGCGGTGGTGCCCGGTTCGGCCACCTTGACGGTGAAGGACCCCTGGCCGGCGAGCGGACCGCGCTGCGTGCCGGTCCCGTAGCGGGTGTCGACGACCCGGGCCGGCGCCTGCGAGGCGTACCCGCTGGCTTCCTGCTGGCCGAAGTAGCCGGTGACGTCCGCGATCAGATCGACCGGCTCCCAGCCGCCGTTGTAGAGCTCGACGTAGCCGTCCGCGCCGACCTGCGCGATCACCAGGTTCGGGACGGTCTGACCGGCCTCGAAGTTGATGTTCGATGCGGTCGGGCGCGTGGCACCGGAGGCGAAGACGCTGACGTGCCCGCCACTGGTGGTGTCGGTGGCGGTCACGTTGAGCGCGACGGCGGTGACCCCGGTGGGGATGCTGCCGTTCCCCGCGACCTTGAGGCGGGTCGAGGAGTACGCCTTGACCTTGCCCTTGACGGCGCCCGTGCCGCTGCGGGTGTCCAGCAGGCGGGTGGGACCGTACGGGGTGAACTCCGAGCCCGCCGTCCTGACCCGGACCTCCTTGGTGTCGTGCGTCCCGAGTGCCGGATCGACGACAGCGGCCTTGATCGTGTACTCGCCGAGCTCCTTGTAGGTGTGCTGGGTCCGCGTCTCCCAGGCACCGGAGGCCGTCACCGTGTCCGTGGTCCCGTCACCCCAGTCGATGGTGGTGTCCAGCGGCGGGGCGGTCCTGTTGAGCGAGGTCGTCAGCTCGAAGCCGTGCGCCGACGACATCCGGGCGCTCAGAAAGAGACTCAGCTGCGCGCTGCCGGTGGCGGCGCTGGTGAAGGTCCCGAACCCTGCCGCCACACCCTTCGTCGGGTCGACGGCAGGTGCTCCCGCCGCCTGCGCGGCGGGCTTGACCGGATCGGCGGCCTGAGCCGTGCCGGGTATGAAACCGATGCTTGCCGCGACGATGGCGGCAGCGGACATTACGAGTCGGCGATTGCGCACCGGACCCCCCCGTTTTTAGCTTTTGAACGCGCTCAGCGTGAGCTCGCGCACAGCCTACAGAGCAGCGCGCGGGCACCGATTACCGGCCGGCCACCGCCCGCCGGTGATCAGTCGGCCGGGGAATCGTCGATGTCGCGGGCCGCGCGGTAACCGCTCTCGACGGCCCCGTCGGTGAAGGACCGCCAGGCGGCCGCCGAGTGGGAAGGCGGCTCGGGTCGGCGGAGACGGTACGCACCTCGAAGCCCCCGGGCCTGCCGGGGCCGACGGCGCGGAGGCCTAGGTCCAATGGCGCATGGCGCTGCGGGCCGGCGGTCGGAAGAGTGTCGGCCATGGAACCCCTCGGCACCGCCCGCACCGACGCCTACCTGCGCCGCCTGGGGGCGGCGCGCCCCGCCCGGTCCACGGCCGACTCGCTGCGCGAGCTGCACCTGTGCCACCTGCGCACCGTGCCGTTCGAGAACCTGTCGATCCACCTGGGCGACGAGCTCGCGCTCACCCGGGACGCCGTCTTCGACAAGATCGTGACCGCCGGGCGCGGTGGCATCTGCTACGAACTGAACGCCGGATTCGCCGCGTTGCTGGGCGCTCTCGGCCACCGGGTGGAACTCCTCCAAGCCCGCGTGTACGGCAAGGACGGCGCGCTGGGCGTCCCGTACGACCACCTCGCGCTGCGCGTCGACGGGCGCTGGCTCGCGGACGTGGGCTTCGGCGACCACACCGCACACCCGCTCGACCTGGACGAGCCGGGGGAGCAGAAGGATCCGGGCGGGGTGTTCCTCGTCCGGCCGGCCCGGAACGACGGGGAGGGCGGTGGCGGCGACCTCGAGGTGCTGCGCGACGGGGTGCCGGTGTACCGGCTGGAGACCCGTCCCCGTGTGCTCGCCGACTTCCGGACGGGCGCATGGTGGCACCGGACCAGTCCGGACTCGGGCTTCACCAAGGGCCCGGTCTGCTCCCGGCTCACCGAGCACGGCGGCCGGATCACCCTGCGGGACCACACCCTCATCGCCACCTCGGCGGACGGCGACCGTACGGAGGAGGAGCTGACGACCGAGGAGGAGGTACGGGCCGCCTACCGCACCGGGTTCGGCATCGTGCTCGACCGGCTGCCCGTGCCGCTGCACCCCCGGCCCTGAGCCGATCGCCCGCGACCCCGGGGGCGGCGCCTACGGGCCGGACACGTGCGTGCCGGGCTCCGAGGGCCTCAGGCGACCTCGGTCCACGGACCGGCGCTCTCCTCCTTCGGGATCCAGAGCAGGGGCTGGCTCGTGCGGCAGTGCTCGTCGGCCCCCTCGTCCCAGGGGAAGCGCCCGTCCTCGTCCGGCCAGAACAACTGCGTGATGGGCAGGGGCGGGGTCTGGTAAAAGTCGATGCCCGCGCCGAAGAAGTCGTAGTACCAGCTGGGGTGCACGGGCCGGACGATCACGTCGCAGCCGTCGAGAACGTCGTCCCGGCGCTGGTCCGGCCCGAGCGGGTTGCCGCCCCGGATCGCCGCCCCCGCCGCGTTCGCGACGCGCATCGCGGTCTGGGAGGGCAGGCCGAACACGCTCACCTCGGGGCTGCGCAGGGTGTGCCAGAGGCCGATGGAGTAGGCCCAGTCTCCGGGGGAGTCACCGCCTGCCACCCCCATGACGTGCCAGCCGTAGTCCGCGACGTTCTTCGTGGTGAGGGCGTCCCGCTTCTCCGACGGGGGCCCGCCGAACTCGGTCGGGGCGCAGATGAGGCAGAAACAGGGGAAGTCGTTCACCCGAGGAGCGTAGTCGCGGCCCGCGCACGGGGCCCGGCCGGCGTGCGGTGTACGCCGGACGGTCCCCTCGGACCCGTACGAAGGGCCCCGGCCGAGAGGACTCGGACGGGGCCCTTCGCGTGCGTCGAGCCGGTGACGGCGGCGGTCAGCCGCCGCACTGGCACGGGGCGCCGGACTGGCAGCCGCAGCCGCAGCCCGAGCCGCAGCCGCATGCTGCGAGCAGCGGGAGGCGCAGCGGCTCCGGCCTCGGCGGCTGCTCCTGCTCCGGGGTGATGGGGACGGGGGAATCGGGCATGGTTCCTCCTCGCAGGCGGTGTACAGGGAGTCGTACTGCCTTCGCCTCATTCATGCCCAGTGCCCCCGGCGCGTCAACGGCGCATTGGGGCTCGGCGTGCCCCCCCGGGGGTCAGACGCCGTCGACCTGCGTCGGCTGCTGGAGGTCGTCCGCGTGCTCGCCCGTCACCAGGTAGACGACGCGCTTGGCCACCGACACCGCGTGGTCGGCGAAGCGCTCGTAGTAGCGGCCGAGCAGCGTCACGTCCACCGCCGTCTCGATGCCGTGCTTCCAGCGGTCGTCCATCAGGTGCTGGAACAGCGTGCGGTGCAGCTGGTCCATCTCGTCGTCGTCCTGCTCCAGCTGGAGGGCGAGGTCGACGTCCTTCGTGATGATCACCTCGGCGGCCTTCGCCATCAGGCGCTGCGCCAGCTGACCCATCTCCAGGATGGTGGCGTGCAGGTCGTGCGGCACCGCACGGTCCGGGAAGCGCAGCCGGGCGAGCTTCGCCACGTGCTGGGCCAGGTCGCCGCTGCGCTCCAGGTCGGCGCTCATGCGCAGCGAGGTGACCACGATGCGCAGGTCGGTGGCGACCGGCTGCTGGCGGGCCAGCAGGGCGATGGCGCGGGCCTCCAGGTCGTGCTGGAGGTCGTCGACCTTCTGGTCGGCGGCGATGACGCTCTCGGCGAGCTTCAGGTCGGCGTCGAGCATGGACGTCGTGGCCCGCCCGATCGCGGAACCGACGAGCCGGGCCATCTCGACCAGGCCTTCTCCGATCGAGTCCAGTTCCTCGTGGTACGCGTCGCGCATGTCTCGTGTCCCTCTCTCGACCTACTACTGCAGTAATGCCCGGGGCGGGCCGGGGCGGCCTTTGGCCCCACGTTGACACGGTGAGCCGCAAACGCGTCCGACTCCGGCACCACAAGTGAATCAACCCCGTCGCCAGGGTGAACTCTGGGCGACGACTGTTCGAGGTGCCACCCGAACGGCTGTGGAAGTGTCGTCGCGCCTGCTTAACCTGGATCCATGGACGTGAACGCGGCGGTCGCCGCAGCTGCAGCGATCGCCGGTCTTTGCACCGGTGTGATCGCGATGCTGGCGTTCCGCTGGAGCGAGCGCGACCAGGCCCGCCCCACCCGGAGCTCCATGCGCCCCGACATCAATGCGGTGCTCCCGCCCGGCGTGGACACCGTCCTCTCCGTGCTCCGCTCCTCCGCCGTCGTGCTGGACGAGGGCGACGCGGTGGTCAAGGCCAGCTCGGCGGCGTACGCCCTCGGCCTGGTCCGCGGCGGCAAGCTCGCCGTCGAGCCCATGCTCCACATGGCCCGTGACACCCGGCGCGACGGGGAGATACGCCAGGTGGAGCTGGACCTGCCCCGGCGCGGCACCGGCCGCGGCGAGGCGCTCGCGGTCTCGGCGCGCGTCGCCCCGCTCGGCTCCCGCCTGGTGCTCCTCCTGGTCGAGGACCTCACCGAGGCGCGCCGCATCGAGGCCGTACGCCGCGACTTCGTGGCCAACGTGTCGCACGAGCTGAAGACCCCGGTCGGGGCGATCTCCCTGCTGTCCGAGGCCGTCATGGACGCCTCGGACGACCCCGAGGCGGTCAGCCGCTTCGCGGGCCGCATGCAGATCGAGGCCACCCGGCTGATCAACCTCGTGCAGGAGCTCATCGACCTCTCCCGGGTACAGAACGACGACCCGCTGGAGGACGCCGAGCCCGTGCGCGTGGACACGCTCGTCGCCGAGGCGATCGACCGCTGCCGCCACACGGCGTCCTCGAAGCAGATCACCATGGCCGCGGGCGGCACCGCCGACCTGCGGGTATGGGGCAACCGCGGGCAGCTCGCGGCCGCCCTCGGAAATCTGGTCGAGAACGCCGTCAACTACAGCCCCGCCCGCACCCGCGTCGGCATAGCCGGGCGCAGGGTGGCGGCACCGGGGGGAGACTTGATCGAGATCGCCGTGACCGACCAGGGCATCGGCATCCCGGAAAAGGACCGCGAGCGCATCTTCGAGCGCTTCTACCGCGTGGACCCGGCCCGCTCCCGTGCCACGGGAGGAACGGGCCTCGGCCTTGCGATCGTGAAGCACGTGGCGGCCTCGCACGGCGGGGAGGTGTCGGTCTGGAGCTCGGAGGGCCAGGGTTCCACCTTCACCCTGCGACTCCCCGAAGCGGCGGCGCCGGCCCCGGCGACGGCCCCCCACACCCACCCCACCCCTGCCTGAACCAGAACCGCACCAGCCATTCCTGCCCCGGAGGTCCTTCCGTGACCCGAGTGCTCGTCGTCGAGGATGAGGAATCCTTCAGCGACGCCCTGTCGTACATGCTCCGCAAGGAGGGCTTCGAGGTCGCCATCGCCGCGACCGGGCCCGATGGGCTGGACGAGTTCGAGCGCAACGGCGCCGACCTCGTCCTCCTCGACCTGATGCTTCCCGGCCTGCCCGGCACGGAGGTCTGCCGGCAGCTGCGCGGCCGCTCCAACGTTCCCGTGATCATGGTGACGGCCAAGGACAGTGAGATCGACAAGGTCGTCGGGCTGGAGATAGGAGCAGACGACTACGTCACCAAGCCCTTCTCCTCGCGCGAGCTGGTCGCCCGCATCCGCGCGGTCCTGCGCCGCCGCGGGGAGCCGGAGGAGGTCACCCCGGCGGCGCTGGAGGCCGGTCCCGTACGGATGGACGTCGACCGCCACGTGGTCACCGTCGCCGGCGGCAAGGTGGACCTCCCGCTGAAGGAGTTCGACCTGCTGGAGATGCTGCTGCGCAACGCGGGCCGCGTACTGACCCGCATGCAGCTGATCGACCGGGTCTGGGGCGCCGACTACGTCGGTGACACCAAGACCCTCGACGTCCACGTCAAGCGCCTCCGCGCCAAGATCGAGCCGGACCCGGGCGCGCCGCGCTACCTGGTGACGGTCCGCGGTCTCGGCTACAAGTTCGAGCCGTAGGCCGAAGACGTCCCGGCAGTACGGGAAGGGCCCCCAGCCGCTGATGCGGATGGGGGCCCTTCCCGTATGCGTACGTGTACGGCGCTACGCCGCCCTCGGTCTCAGTGGCCCGCGCTGTGCGAGGGAGAACCCGACGGCGTGCCGGCGGCGCTGCCCGAGGGGGACCCGGACGGGCTGCCCGAGGCCGCACCGCCGGCCGCGCCCGACGGGGAGCCCGACGGCGAGCCGGAGGGGGTGCCGGCCGGGGTGGCGCCGGCGGCCGGCGTGGCGGCCGGGGCCGCGGTCGGGCCGAAGCCGGCGTACATGCCGGTGTTGGGGACCACGAAGGCCTCCAGCTCGACGCCGCCCGTGCTGCTCAGCTGGAAGACGACCTTCTGCACCTCGCCGTCCCGGACGGACGCGGCCCCGTTCTCGATCACGGCGGAGGCGTTGCCCTTGCCGCCGATCACCACGGAGCCGAGGGCCGGCACGGTGACCTTGCCCGAGCCTTCGGCCGGCTTCAGCGTGACCTTGCCCTTGCCACCCGGGAGGGTGATGCTGTCAACGGTCTCCGCCTTGGTGCCGTTGTTGAAGAGCGTCGCCGAAACGACCGCGGGGCCCTTCTCGCCCTTCTGGCCCTGGGTGATCACCAGGGCGTTCTGGACCTCGATCTCGCCCTTGGTGGCGGCGGCGTTGTCCGGCTTGATCTGGAGGGTCTGCGCGTCCTGGCCCGCACCGCATGCGGCCAGCGAGGCGATCGAGAACACGACGGCAGTGGCGGCGAGGGCGCCGCGTCGAAGGCTGCGGCTCACGGCGGCGGCAACTCCTTGGACGAACGGAAGGGGCGGGTGGACGCTCGGAACGGCCGAGGTAAAGCCGCTCTAAGGGTGTGTCAGCGCGCTTAGGTTACCGAGCCGCCGCCCCGCCCCCGCACCCGACCCTCCGCAGCGCAGGCGCCACCCTGCGGGCGCCCCGCGATCTTGCATTCCGCGTGCCGTTCCGCGTGCTCTCCGCCGCGCCGATCATGTGGCGCTCGCATATCGTGCGCCGGATGCCCGGTGATCAATTTCCGGGATTCCCCCGAACACACTTCGTGATCAATTCGGGATTGGGCCGGAACCCGCTCCGCACGGGCGGCCGCCAGTCGAACGGAGTAGTTCGGTTTCCCGACTCCAAAACCGGCAAAACGGGATGTACGTCACACTGATGGGGGTGCCGGGCAGGTGTAGCGTGGCCCTTTCGCCTGGTCCGCGCAGCGCCCCCGACCTGCGAATACCCCCTTCCGCAACCCTTCCGCAGCACGTTCCTGTCGCTGTTGTCAAGCCCCGAGATGTGCCCTGACCTGCGAAAACGCCATTCATAACAGTCAGTTCTCGTGTTACCCTGGATAGCCACGGAAGGGGTACCTGTCACATGACGTTCAAGGTTGGCGACACCGTGGTCTATCCCCATCACGGGGCCGCGCTGATCGAGGCCATTGAGACTCGTCAGATCAAAGGCGTGGACAAGACCTACTTGGTGCTCAAGGTCGCCCAGGGCGACCTGACGGTTCGTGTGCCTGCGGACAATGCGGAGTTCGTCGGCGTTCGCGACGTAGTCGGCCAGGACGGGCTGGACCGGGTCTTCGAGGTGCTTCGCGCACCGTATGCAGAAGAGCCGACGAACTGGTCCCGGCGCTACAAGGCAAATCTGGAGAAGCTCGCTTCTGGCGATGTCATCAAGGTCGCCGAAGTGGTGCGTGACCTGTGGCGTCGTGAGCGCGAGCGCGGGCTCTCCGCGGGTGAGAAGCGCATGCTCGCGAAGGCACGCCAGATTCTGGTGAGCGAGCTCGCGCTCGCTGAGAACACGAACGAGGACAAGGCCGAGGCCCTCCTCGACGAGGTGCTCGCGTCCTGACGCGAGGCATCCCGTGCACAGCCTCTGTGCACAGTCTGCCGCGGTGCCCGATGACAACGTCTCTCCTCCACGAGAGACCTGTTGCCGGGCGCTGCGGCATGTCTGTATCCGTACGTATCCGTACTCTTCTGCACTACCACGCTGCCACCGTCTCGACGGCGTGCCGGGCCCGGGCAGCCTGCTCGACCGGTCGTCACGGAAGGGGCGAGGGCGTCGCACCCGGCACCCTTCAGGCCATACCCATGTCGGCCGAAGTCACAAACCTGGCTCGGAGCTACTGATGTCTGACGTAACGCGCCCCCACCGCACCGCCGCGGTGATCCCGGCCGCCGGCCGCGGGGTACGCCTCGGCCCCGGTGCCCCCAAGGCCCTGCGGGCCCTCGGCGGCACCCCGATGCTCGTCCACGCCGTACGCGCGATGGCCCGCTCCCGCGCGGTCTCCCTCGTCGTGGTCGTCGCCCCGCCCTCCGAGACCGCCGAGGTGCGCCTCCTCCTGGGCGAGCACGCGCTGCCCGAGAGGACCGAGCTCCTCGTCGTCCCCGGCGGCGAGACCCGCCAGGAGTCCGTACGCGCCGGCCTGGACGCCCTGCCGAAGGACGTCACCTCCGTCCTCATCCACGACGCGGCCCGCCCGCTCGTCCCCGTGGACACCGTGGACTCCGTCGTCGAGGCCGTACGCGACGGAGCCCCGGCCGTGGTGCCCGCGCTGCCGCTGGCCGACACCGTCAAGGAGGTCGAGCCCGGCAAGCCCGGCGAGGCCGAGCCGGTCCTCGCCACGCCCGAGCGGGCCCGGCTGCGCGCCGTGCAGACCCCGCAGGGCTTCGACCTCGCCACCCTCCTGCGGGCGCACGCCGCGATCGCCGTCGACGGCGAGGGCGCCACCGACGACGCCGGCATGGTGGAACGGCTCGGTGTCACCGTCGTGGTGATCCCCGGCCACGAGGAGGCCTTCAAGGTCACCCGCCCGCTCGACCTGGTCCTCGCAGAGGCCGTACTCGCCCGCAGGAGGGCCACCGATGGTTTCTAGTCCGCAGAGCCCGCAGAGCCCGCAGAGTCCGCAGAGCCCGCAGAGCCCGCAGAGCCCGAGTCCGCAGAGCCCGCAGAGCCCGAGCCCGCAGAGCCCGCAGGGCCCGCAGGCCCCGCTGATCCCGCTCGTCGGCATCGGCACCGACGTGCACGCCTTCGAGGCCGGCCGCGAGCTGTGGTGCGCCGGCCTGCTGTGGGAGGGCGAGGACGGCCTCGCCGGCCACTCCGACGGCGACGTCGCCGCGCACGCCGCCTGCGACGCCCTCTTCTCCGCCGCGGGCGCCGGCGACCTCGGCGCGCACTTCGGCACCTCCCGCCCCGAGTGGTCCGGCGCCGCCGGTGTCACCCTCCTGGCGGAGGCCGCCCGGATCGTCCGCGCCGAGGGCTTCGAGATCGGCAACATCGCCATCCAGGTGATCGGCGTACGCCCGAAGATCGGCAAGCGGCGCGAAGAGGCGCAGAAGGCGCTCGCCGCCGCGGCCGGCGCCCCCGTCTCCGTGTCCGGCACCACCACCGACGGCCTGGGCCTCACCGGCCGGGCCGAAGGGCTGGCCGCGATCGCCACGGCCCTCGTGTACCGGACGAACCGGGCCTGAACACCCGTGGCGACGGCACATCTTCCACAACAAAGGTGCCCCGCGTCCCCAAAGGGCGCGGGGCACTGCTACAGGCGCACTACCCTGGATGCCGTGACTATTCGCCTGTACGACACCAGCGCCCGGCAGATCCGCGACTTCACCCCGCTCACCGCGGGCTGTGTCTCGATCTACCTCTGTGGCGCCACGGTGCAGGCCGCCCCGCACATCGGGCACATCCGGTCGGGCCTCAACTTCGACATGATGCGCCGCTGGTTCGAGTACCGGGGCTACGAGGTCACCTTCATCCGCAACGTCACGGACATCGACGACAAGATCATCGCGAAGTCCGCCGAGCAGCGCCGCCCGTGGTGGTCCATCGGCTACGAGAACGAGCGCGCCTTCAACGACGGCTACAGCGCCCTCGGCTGCCTCCCGCCCACCTACGAGCCCCGCGCCACCGGCCACGTCACCGAGATGGTCGAGATGATGCGCGGCCTCATCGAGCGCGGCCACGCCTACGAGTCCGAGGGCAACGTCTACTTCGACGTGAAGTCGTACCCCGGCTACCTCGCGCTGTCCCGCCAGGAGCTCGACAACATCCGCCAGCCGGAGAGCACCGGCGAGACCGGCAAGCGCGACGCCCGCGACTTCGCCATGTGGAAGTCCGTCAAGCCCGGCGAGCCCTCCTGGGAGACCCCGTGGGGCCGCGGCCGCCCGGGCTGGCACCTGGAGTGCTCCGCCATGGCGCACAAGTACCTCGGCGAGGCCTTCGACATCCACGGCGGCGGGCTGGACCTGATCTTCCCGCACCACGAGAACGAGATCGCGCAGGCCAAGGCCTTCGGCGACGAGTTCGCGAACTACTGGGTCCACAACGCCTGGGTCACCATGTCCGGCGAGAAGATGTCCAAGTCCCTCGGGAACTCGGTCCTCGTCTCCGAGATGGTCAAGCAGTGGCGCCCGATCGTCCTGCGCTACTACCTCGGCACCCCGCACTACCGGTCGATGATCGAGTACAGCGAGGAGGCACTGCGCGAGGCCGAGTCGGCCTTCGCCCGGATCGAGGGCTTCTACCAGCGGGTCATCGAGAAGGCCGGCGGCCCCGTCGAGCCCGCGGTCGAGGTCCCGCCCGCCTTCGCCGAGGCCATGGACGACGACCTGGGCGTCCCGCAGGCGCTCGCCATCGTCCACACGACCGTCCGGCAGGGCAACAGCGCGCTCGCCGCCGACGACAAGGACGCGGCCATCGCGCGCCTGTCCGAGGTGCGGGCCATGCTGGGCGTCCTCGGTCTGGACCCGCTCGACCCGCACTGGGCCGGCGAGGCCGACCGCGGAGAGGACCTCCACGGCGCCGTCGACACCCTCGTACGCCTCGTCCTCGACCAGCGCGAGTCCGCCCGGGCCCGCAAGGACTGGGCGACCGCCGACGCCATCCGCGACCAGCTCCAGCAGTCCGGCCTGGTCATCGAGGACAGCCCGACGGGCCCGCGCTGGACGCTCGGCCCCCGCTGAGCCCGCGCAGCTGAACTTGGTGTGCCGCCCGGCGCTCCGGGCGGCACACTCTTCATACGTACATATCGCAGTACCAACGAAAACAGGTAGAGGTCATGGCCGGGAACAGCCAGCGCAGGAACCGCCGCACGTCCAACAAGAAGGGCGCCACGGTCGGCAGCGGTGGCCAGCGGCGCAAGGGCCTGGAGGGCAAGGGCCCCACGCCCAAGGCCGAGGACCGCAAGAAGCACAAGGCGAACCGCATCAGCAACGCCATGGCCCGCCAGGCCGCCAAGCGCCGCCCCGCCCCCCGCCGCGGCGGCCCCAAGGGCACCAGCGAGATGGTCGTCGGCCGCAACCCGGTCTTCGAGGCGCTGCGCGACGGCGTTCCCGCCACCACGCTGTACGTCCAGCAGTTCATCGACAACGACGAGCGCGTCCGCGAGGCCCTCCAGCTCGCCGCCGAGCGCGGCAACATCAACCTGATGGAAGCCCCGCGCCCCGAGCTCGACCGCATGACCAACGGGCTCAACCACCAGGGCATGGTGCTCCAGGTCCCGCCGTACGAGTACGCGCACCCCGAGGACCTCACTGCGGCCGCCTACGACAACGGCGACGAGCCGCTGATCGTCGCCCTCGACGGCGTCACCGACCCCCGCAACCTCGGCGCGATCGTCCGCTCCGTCTCGGCCTTCGGCGGCCACGGCGTGGTCATCCCCGAGCGCCGCGCCGCCGGCATGACCGCCGGTGCCTGGAAGACCTCGGCCGGCACCGCCGCCCGTACCCCGGTCTCGCGCGTCACCAACCTGACCCGCGCCCTGCAGGACTACAAGAAGGCCGGCATCACCATCGTCGGCCTCGCGGCCGAGGGCGAGCACACGGTCAACGACCTGGAGGTGCTCGGCGGCCCGGTCGTCATCGTCGTCGGCTCCGAGGGCAAGGGCCTCGGCCGCCTCGTGGGCGAGAACTGCGACTACCTCGTGCGCATCCCGATGCCGGGCGGCGCCGAGTCCCTCAACGCCGGTGTCGCTGCGGGCGTCGTGCTCTACGAGGCGGCCCGCCGCCGCGCGGACCGCGGCCGCGCCTGATCACCCGGAGCCCCCGCTCCCTTGATCCACTTGGCTCACGGAAAGTGACCCGTGAGCGTGTCACCCCGCCCGTTTCGGGCGGGGTGGCTTGATCTTGACGGGTCTCGGACACATCCCTGTCGTCAAGGCAGTGTCCTAAACACTGATCACTCGGTTAGATGAGTGTGGACACCAGAACGTCAGGGTTCGACGACCAGCCCGCGCTGAGCATGGTCAAGGTGCCGTGCGATCCCGCACAGGTCATCGTCAACCACGCCAGCTTCCGCGTGCGGCTCGCACCGAGCCCGAGCGCGCGTTCCAAGCCCGCCAAGGCCCCCGGCCGCGCGCCCGTCCTGGGCGGTGCCGTGGTGGCGGCCGCCGGGGCCACCCGCCGCCGGGCCCCCGTGGTCTGGAGCGGCAAGTCCGACGCCGGCGACGCCGCGGCCATGGGCGGACTGCTCCAGGCCGTACGCGAGTCCGGGCGCGGCTACGACGAGTACGAGGTCGTGGGCGAGTACGACGGCGGAGCCACCCAGGTCATCCCGCGCATCGACCTCGCCCACGACCTCGCCGAGGACACCCTCGCCACGCCGACCGTCATCGGCCAGCGCAGCTACCGGGACCCCTCCGAGACGCGCCCGCTGGCCGCCGTACGGGACCTGCCCCACCAGGAGCCGCCCGGCTCCGGGCCCGGGCCGGACACCCGGCGGTCGGCCGCCGACTCCCGCGGACAGGCCTCGTACTACCCCGGCCGCCGCATGAACCTCGGGGTCGTCCTCCTCCCGCTGCGCGTCTTCCTCGGCTTCATCTCCATCTACGCCGGCATGGGCAAGCTGTGCGACCCCGTCTACTTCGACGGCGGCGAACGCGGCTCCATGGTCACCTGGCTGCACACGCTCAACCCGTGGGCGCTCGCCGAGCCGCTGCGGGACTTCGCCCTCGCGCACCCGGTGGGCGCGGGCCTGAGCGTGGCCTTCCTCCAGGTCATCGTGGGCGTGCTGACGGTGTTCGGCCTGTGGCAGCGGTTCGCCGCCTGCTTCGGGGCGCTCCTGTCGGCCGCGCTGCTGATGACGGTGAGCTGGAAGACCGTCCCCGCCTACGACGCGCCCGACATCATCTACCTCGCCGCCTGGAGCCCGCTGATCATCGCGGGCGCCCCGGTCTACTCCCTCGACGGACGCCTCGCCGGCGAGGCCTGGCGCACCCTCGGGCCGCGCTCCGAGATCTGGCGGCTGCGGCGGCGCGTGCTGCGCCGCGGGGCCGTCATGGCGACCGTCGTGTGCGGGCTCGCCCTGCTCGTCGGCTCGCTCCTCGGCGGCGCCGTCCGCTCCACCACCGTCGTCACCGTCCCCGGGCCCGGCCAGGCCCCGAGCAACTACCTGCCGGGCCGGCCGCTGCCGCAGACCCCGGCCAGGCAGCAGCCCTCCGCGCAGCCGACGGCCAAGGCGCCCGCCCCCTCGGCCTCCGCCACTCCCACCGAGCCCGCCGCGAAGTCCGGCAAGGGCGCCTCGGGCGCACCCGCCCGGGAGACCGCCGGGACGGGCTCCCAGTCGCCCTCCGCGACGCGGGGCACCACCGGCAGGCAGCAGACCCCGCGCAGCACCCCCCGCCAGTCCACGTCGCCCCGGCAGCCGTCCTCCTCGGGCAGCTCGAACGGCGGCGGGACTCCGACGAAGCAGCCCGGACTGATCGGCGGTCTCATCGGCTGAGCCCCACCGGCGGGACCCGTACGACGACCGGGGCCCGGCGCGCGCGAGCGTGCCGGGCCCTTCCGCGTGCGCCGGGCGACGCGCGAAGCGCCGTACGCGGGTGGGCGGGGGTGCGGGGCCGGGGCGCCGTGAACCGTGAGCGGCCTCAGGAGCCCGTCTGCGCCGCCAACTCCCGTGCGGCCTCGGTCAGGTCCTTCGCGGTGTCGATGGCCCGCCAGTAGGCCCCCTGGGGCAGCGGGAAGCCCGCCAGCCGCCGCTCGCGCGCCAGTCGCGGGAACGTCGTCCGCTCGTGGTCCCCGAAGTCCGGGAGCAGCGGAGCGAATTCGGGCCCGAAGACGTACACGCCGGCATTGACGGGATACGGCGACGGCGGAGCCTCGATGAAGTCCAGTACCTGCCCGAACTCGTTGGTCTCCACCACCCCCCACGGAATCCGCGGCCGGGCCAGCGCCAGCGTCGCCACCGCACCGCGTTCGGCGTGGAAGGCCGCCATCTCGCGCAGCGAGAACCGGGTCCAGATGTCGCCGTTGGTCGCGTACCAGGCCAGGTCCGGGTGCGGGAGGTGCCGTGCGGCGTACTTGAGGCCGCCGCCGCGCCCCAGCGGCTCCTCCTCGACCACCGTGGTCACCCGGAGCGGCAGTTGGGCGCCGGCCAGCCACTCCTGGAGCACCCCGGCGAGATGTCCGCAGGAGACCACCGCGTCCGTGACCCCCTCCGCCGCCAGCCAGGCCAGCTGGTGCCCGATGATCGGCACCCCCGTACCCGGGATCTCGACCATCGGCTTGGGGCGGTCGTCCGTGTACGGCCGCAGCCGCGAACCCTGGCCGCCCGCCAGGACGACTGCCTGGGTGGGAGCGGCGGGGAACGCGGCTGCGGAGGAGGAAGAGGGGGCGGATCGGTGGTCGTCGGTCATGGCGGCCAGCGTAGGGACGCGGGGTGCGTCAGCCCATGGAGGCGACGCCGGAGGCGTACGAGGTGTCGCAGACGGGACGGGCGAAGGACTGGGCCTTCGTCGGGCCGTACGCGTCGACGGCGGCCCGGCCCAGCGCCCGGGCGATCCCCACGCAGTGCTCGGCGAGCGACGGCCGCCGGTTCACCTCCTGCTGGAGATGCGTGAGGACGTCGTCCGGCGCCTGGCCCTGCTGCAGATCACCGACGAGCTGTTCGCGCAGCACCTCGTGCGCGGCGCGCGGCTTCGCCGGGGCGGAGACGCCCTCGGCGGAGGCGGTCAGGATCTGGGAGGAGGACGTGTCCGCCCAGGGGACCATGGTGACCGCGAGGGTCCCGGACAGGACGAGGACGACGGGCAGGACCAGGGCGAGGGAACGGCCGATACGGCGGGCAGTGTGGGTCACGAGGGCGAGAGTAGCGCTCGGTGAAGATTTGGCGACATTTAGTCACCCTGTCGAGGGACGGTTCGACGTGGCTTTTCGAATTACGGGTTGACGGAGAGGGTCGAATGGCCCGGTCTGCCGGAGTTGGGCAACGCACGGCGGAGGGGCGCCCCTTGACGGAACGCCCCTCCGGTCGTGCGGGGTTGCGGAGTACGGGTCAGCCCGACAGCCGCTCGCCGGAGGAGGTCGAGAACACGTGGATCTCGTCGGCCCGGGGCACCACGTGCAGGCTGGAGCCCTTCTCCGGCACCTGGCGGCCGTTCACGCGGACCACGAGGTCCTGCGAACCCTTCTCGCCCGGGGTGGAGCCGTAGACGTAGCCGTCGGCGCCGAGTTCCTCGACGACGTTCACGTCGATGGTCAGGCCGCCGGTCTCGGCGAGGTCGAAGTGCTCGGGGCGCACGCCGACCGTGACGGTGCGGTCGCCGGCGTCGGCCGCGGCGGACAGGGCCTCGCGCGAGACCGGGACGACGCTGTCGCCGAACTTCACGCCGCCGTCGGTGATCGGGACCTCGACCAGGTTCATGGCCGGGGATCCGATGAAGCCGGCCACGAAGAGGTTCGCGGGACGGTCGTACATGTTGCGCGGGGTGTCGACCTGCTGCAGCAGCCCGTCCTTCAGGACGGCCACGCGGTCGCCCATCGTCATCGCCTCGACCTGGTCGTGGGTGACGTAGACGGTGGTGATGCCGAGGCGGCGCTGCAGGCCCGCGATCTGCGTACGGGTCGACACGCGGAGCTTGGCGTCCAGGTTCGACAGGGGCTCGTCCATCAGGAACACCTGCGGCTGGCGCACGATCGCGCGGCCCATCGCGACGCGCTGGCGCTGACCGCCGGAGAGCGCCTTGGGCTTGCGGTCGAGGTAGGGACGCAGGTCGAGGATGTCGGCCGCCTCCTCCACCTTCTTGCGGATGGTGGCCTTGTCCACGCCGGCGATCTTGAGCGCGAAGCCCATGTTGTCGGCGACGGACATGTGC
Source organism: Streptomyces sp. 147326 (assembly GCF_045000215.1). NCBI lineage: Bacteria > Bacillati > Actinomycetota > Actinomycetes > Kitasatosporales > Streptomycetaceae > Streptomyces > Streptomyces sp. 147326. The sequence goes on from NZ_CP134201.1 coordinate 4,889,851, forward strand.
GGGTAGAGCGCGTAGTTCTGGAACACCATCGCGATGTCCCGGTCCTTGGGCGGCAGGTGCGTGACGTCACGGTCACCGATGCGGATGGAACCGCCGTTGACGTCCTCCAGGCCGGCGAGCATGCGCAGCGAGGTGGACTTGCCGCAGCCGGAAGGACCGACGAGGACGAGGAACTCGCCGTCCTCGATCTCCAGCTCCAGCTGGTCGACGGCGGGCTTGTCGCCGCCGGGGTACAGCCGGGTCGCCTTGTCGAAAGTGACAGAAGCCATGGTGATGAATCCCTTCTACCGGCAGGAACGTGCCGGACGATCCGAGTGGAAGGAAGAATGGGTCTAGTCCAGTAACACCGAACTCCGCCCGACGCTACCTCCCCGAACGCCGTCTGTCAGCACCCGGAGCCACCGGGCTGTCGGTGTGAGCTGCTTCCATGCCTCCCGTGACAGTCCACGAGATCCTCCCGGCCCTGCCCGACGTCCCGGCCCTGCGCGACCGTTGCCGGGCGCCGGCCATGCTGGAGGCCGTGATGGACGCCTCGGGCTTCGGCTTCTTCGCGTACGCCGCCTCCTGGTCCGGAACGGAGGAGGCGGCCCTGATGGACAACGGCTCCGGCGACGACTACGCGATCGTGTTCTCCCCGGCGGGCGCCTACGCGCGCGGTTTCGCCCACGAGTCGCGGATGAGCCCGTACGGAGACGAGGACCTGGCGGTCTGGCCCGGTCTGGTGGACGCCGTGCCGGCGGCCTTCCGGCGGTACGTGACGGAGCCGGCGTTCTGCGACGAGGGCGTTCCGCGCGCGACGGTGGTCTTCTGGCGCGAGGCGGGGGACGCGGCCTGGCGCACGGGGCCGGTGGAGTTCCCGGCCGACGACCCGCACGGCTACGCCGACGGCGCGGAAGACCTCTTCGGGGTGCTGGCGGCGGGCACGCCGGAGGCCTACCGCGACTTCGCCGAGGACTACTACGAGCCCGAGCGCCCCCTGGACCTGGACGCGATCTGCCACGTCTTCGCCCTGCGCCCCCTCACGGAGGCGGTGATCACGGCCCTGAACCCGGGGGCGGACCCCGCCGGGGCGGCGCGGGCGGCGGCGCGGATCGGGTACCCGGTGGCGGGCTGACGGCACCGGGCGGTTGCCCGGGGGGTGTCTCAGGTGGTGTCGCCCGGGGTCGGTTCGGGTTTCGTGTGGAGGATTTCGCGGGCCTGGTCCGCGGCGCGGGCGATGCTCTCGGAGACGAAGTCGACGAAGCGGGCGATGTTCTCCAGGCGGGCGGCGGCCGGGGTGCCGTGACCGAGGATGGCGACGCCCTGCCGTGCGGTCTCGGCGAGCAGGGCGTTGGCCCGGGCGCCGGCGATCGTCGACTGGTACATGACGTCGTCGTCGACGACGTAGCGCTCGCGGCGGCGTTCGTCGCGTTCCCGGCGGATGAGGCCCTGGCTTTCGAGGAAGGCGACCGCCTTGGAGATGGACGCCGGGCTGACCTGGAGGCGCTGGACGAGTTCGGACGCGGTGAGGCTGCCCGCGTCGGTCGTGTAGAGGGACGCCAGCACCCGCGCCGTCATCGTGGGCAGGCCCTGCTGCGTGAAGAGGGTGGTGAACGTCTCCTCGTACTCGCGCACGGCCTCGGCGTCGCGTCCGTGGGCCTGCTCGGGGGCCTGCGCCCCCCGGGGCGCGGGCTGCCTGCGGCGGTGGGCGCGGCGTTCGGTGGCGCGGTGGGCCAGTTCGGCGCGGTAGGCGGCGGGGCCGCCGTTGCGCATGACCTCGCGCGTGATCGTCGAGGTCGGCCGGTCGAGGCGTCTGGCGATCTCCGCGTAGGCGAGGTCGTCGGCCAGCCCCACCGCGATCTGCTGGCGTTCCTGCTGGGTGAGTCTGCCTCCCGGCATGGCGGCCTCCTTCGGGGTCCGTGGTGGGTCGAGCATAGCGTTCACTCTTCATTCATTGCAACGTGATGGCTGAGGGTTGTTGCATTGAAATCAGATCCATTGCAATGAATTACTGGGTCTGAGCTGCGATGATTGGTTTGATATGCAACGAATTCGTTGCTGAATCTATGAATGCAACGTAGCTTTTCGTTCATCAGAAACGGCGGGCCGATGGAGTGCCCGCCGCTGGAGAAGGAGAAGCACGATGCAGGAGTTCGCCACCCCCGCCCCCGTCTCGGCCGTCCTGGACATCGCCGCGGGCCGTATCCGGTTCATCGCCGCCGACCGCGCCGACACCCGGGTCGAGGTCCTGCCCGCGAACGCCTCGAAGGGCCGTGATGTGAGGGCGGCGGAGCAGACCGCGGTCGAGTTCGCGGACGGGGTCCTGCGGATCAGGACGCCGGAGGGGAAGAACCAGCTGCTGGGGGCTTCCGGGTCGGTGGAGGTGACGGTCCAGCTGCCGGCCGGCTCCCGTGTGGAGGCGAAGGCGGCCAGTGCGGAGTTCCGCGGGGTCGGCCGGCTCGGTGACGTCGTCTTCGAGGGGGCGCAGGGCACCGTCAAGCTCGACGAGACCGCCGGTGCCCGCCTGACGCTGATGGCCGGTGACGTGTCGCTCGGCCGGCTGGGCGGTCCCGCCCGGATCAGCACGCAGAAGGGCGACATCCGTATCGCCGAGGCCGTGCGCGGCGCGGTCGAGCTGCGGACCCGGGCCGGTGACGTGTCCGTCGGCGCCGCCCGCGGAGTCTCCGCCTCGCTGGACGCCGGCACCGGCCACGGCCGCATCCACAACGCGCTCCACAACAGCGACGGCGCCACCCCCGCCCTCACCATCCACGCCACCACCGCCTACGGCGACATCACCGCCCGCAGCATCTGAGGAGCACCCACCATGACGAACCTGGCCATCGCGGCGCACGGGCTGCGCAAGTCCTACGGCGACAAGGTCGTGCTCGACGGCGTCGACCTGACCGTCCCCGAAGGAACGGTCTTCTCCTTGCTCGGCCCGAACGGCGCCGGCAAGACCACCGCCGTCAAGATCCTCTCCACCCTCGTCACCGCCGACGCCGGCGATCTGTACGTCGGCGGCCACGACCTGGCCGCCGACCCCCAGGCGGTACGGGCCGCGATCGGTGTCACCGGCCAGTTCTCCGCCGTCGACGGCCTGATCACCGGCGAGGAGAACATGCTCCTCATGGCGGACCTGCACCACCTGTCCAAGCGCGAGGGGCGGCGGGTCGCCGCCGAGCTGCTGGAGCGGTTCGAGCTGGTCGAAGCCGCGAAGAAGCCCGCCTCCACCTACTCCGGCGGCATGAAGCGCCGCCTCGACATCGCCATGACCCTGGTCGGCAGCCCGCGGATCATCTTCCTCGACGAGCCGACCACCGGCCTCGACCCCCGCTCCCGCCACACCATGTGGCAGATCATCCGTGAGCTGGTCTCCGGCGGCGTTACCGTCTTCCTCACCACCCAGTACCTGGAGGAGGCCGACCAGCTCGCCGACCGCATCGCCGTGCTCAACGACGGGAAGATCGCCGCCCAGGGCACCGCCGGGGAGCTGAAGCGGCTGGTCCCCGGCGGACACGTCCGCCTCCGCTTCGCCGATCCGGCCGCGTACCGGACCGCCACCGCCACCCTGCGCGAGGTCACCCGGGACGACGAGGCCCTGGCGCTGCAGATCCCCAGCGACGGCAGCCAGCGCGAGCTCCGCGCCGTCCTCGACCGGCTGGACTCCGCCGGCATCGAGGCCGACGAGCTGACCGTGCACACCCCCGACCTCGACGACGTGTTCTTCGCCCTGACCGGCGGAAAGAGCATCCCCAACCAGCCCAAGGAGAACGTCCGATGAGCTCCTTCTCCCTCGCCGTCCGCGACTCGTCGACGATGCTGCGCCGCAACCTCCTGCACGCCCGGCGCTATCCGTCGCTCACCCTGAACCTGCTGCTCACCCCGATCATGCTGCTGCTCCTCTTCGTCTACATCTTCGGAGACGTGATGAGCGCCGGGATCGGAGGCGGCGCGGACCGCTCCGCGTACATCGCGTACGTCGTCCCGGGCATCCTGCTGATGACCGTCGGCGGCACCGTCGTCGGGACCGCGGTGTCCGTCTCCAACGACATGACCGAGGGGATCATCGCCCGCTTCCGCACCATGGCGATCCACCGCGGGGCGGTGCTCATCGGGCACGTCGTCGGCAGCGTGCTGCAGTGCGTGATGAGCGTGGTCCTCGTGGGCGCCGTCGCCGTGGCCATCGGTTTCCGGTCCACGGACGCGACCGCCCTGGAGTGGCTGGCGGCGTTCGGCCTGCTCGTGCTCTTCGCCACGGCGCTCACCTGGATCGCGGTCGGCATGGGCCTGATCAGCCCGAACGCCGAGGCCGCCAGCAACAACGCGATGCCGATGATCCTGCTGCCGCTCCTCTCCAGCGCCTTCGTCCCGGTCGACGCGATGCCGGGCTGGTTCCAGCCGGTCGCCGAGTACCAGCCCTTCACGCCCGTCATCGAGACCCTGCGCGGACTGCTCCTCGGCAGCGGGATCGGCCACAACGGGTGGCTCGCGGTCGCCTGGTGCCTGGGTCTCGCGGTGCTCGGCTACCTCTGGTCGGCGGCGAAGTTCAACGGCGACGCGAAGCAGCCGGCCGGGTGACGCCCGCAGCTTTCAATGTGATGGCCCGCGCGAGAGCGGTCTGTGTAGAGTGATGGCGGCTTGCCTCCTTAGCTCAGCTGGCCAGAGCACCGCTCTTGTAAAGCGGGGGTCGTCGGTTCGAACCCGACAGGGGGCTCCGTGCCCGAAGGCCCCGGACCTGCATGGTCCGGGGCCTTCGGCATGTCCTGGGCGGCCGGGTGTCAGTGGCGGCCGGAGATGCGGTCCGCCAGGCGGGCCAGGGGTGTTGTCGTGGGGCGGTGGGTGGCCGTTTCGCGGCGGTCGGCCTCGCGGTAGGCGGCGTAGAGGGCCTGGACACCGAGCCAGCGGAAGGGTTCCGGCTCCCAGCGGCGGACCTTGTGGCCCACCCAGGGGAGGGCGGTGAGGTCGGTGGACTCGCCGAGGACCAGGTCGCGAAGGGTGCGGGCGGCGAGGTTGGCGGTGGCGACGCCCGAGCCGACGTAACCGCCGGCCCAGCCCAGGCCCGTGGTGCGGTCCAGGGTGACGGTGGCGCACCAGTCGCGCGGGACGCCGAGGACGCCGGACCACGCGTGGGTGATCTCCGTACCCGTGAGCTGCGGGAAGAAGGAGAAGAGGAGGTCGCGGAGGGACTCGATCGTGGCGGGCTGGGTGCGGCCTGTGTTTTCGGCGGTGGCCGCGCGTGATCCGAAGCGGTACGGGACTCCGCGCCCGCCGATCGCGATGCGGTCGTCCGCGGTGCGCTGGGCGTACATGTACGCGTGGGCCATGTCGCCGAGGACCGGGAAGTCCGACCAGCCCAGTTGGTCCCAGGTCGCGGCGGGGAGCGGGGCGGTGACGATCATCGAGGAGTTCATCGGCAGCCACGAGCGCTTCTGGCCCTTGAGGGCGGCGGTGAAGCCCTCGGTGCAGCGCAGGACGTACGGGGCGCGGACCGTGCCGTAGGGGGTGACGGCGCGGCGGGGGGCGATCTCGGTGACGGGGGTCGACTCGTGGATGACGACGCCGAGGCGTTCGCAGGCGGCGGCGAGGCCCTTGACCAGCTTGAGGGGGTGGATGCGGGCGCCGTGCGGGCTCCAGCTGGAGCCGACGGCGTCGGCGATGTTGATGCGCCGGTGGGTCTCGGTGGCGTCGAACAGTTCGCGGTCGCTCTCGCCGAAGGAGAGCTCGGCGGCGTGGAAGGCCTTGAGGCGGCCGAGCTGGGCGGGGGTGCGGGCGACTTCGAGGACGCCGCCGCGGTGGATGTCGGCGTCGATGCCTTCCTTGGCGGTGACGTCGATGACCTCGGTGACCGTCGCGTTCATGGCGTGCTGGAGGCGGCGGGCGGCCTCGTGGCCGTGGAGTGCGGAGTAGCGGTCGCGGCCGGCGATGCCGTTGTAGAGCCAGCCGCCGTTGCGGCCGGAGGCGCCGTAGCCGCAGAACTTCTGTTCCAGGACGGTGATGTGGAGGTCGGGGGCGGCCTGCTTGAGGTAGTAGGCGGTCCACAGGCCGGTGTAGCCGCCGCCGACGATGACGACGTCGGCGGTGCTGTCGGCGGTGAGAGGGGCGCGGGGTGGGGTGTCCGCGGCGCCCGGGTCGGTCGCGTACCAGAAGGAAATACCGCCGTTGATCGTCATGGGGGAGTTGGTACACCCGGTTCCGGTGGGGCGTCCAGGGGCTGGTTGTCGTGCGTTGGAGCGGGTTTCCAGGCCGGATGGCCGATGTGGGAGGGGTGGCGGGGGCCGTAGGGTGGTGGGGGTTTTGTCATGTTTTCGGGGGAGAGGTTTGGTTGATGACGGGCAGTATGCGCAGGGCAGGGCGCGCGGGGCGGATCGTCACGGGGGTCGCGGCGGCGGTGCTGGCGGACGGGCGGGCGCTGGGGGCGAAGGGCGGGTCGATGTTCGACGCGCCGGCCTTCGCGCGGACGCTGAAGGGTGCGGGGATCGGATAGCCGCCCTTCCGGGCCCGCCGGTGCGGCGTGCCGGGCTACCTTCGGATCATGGTGGACATCGGGGAGATTCCGGACGGGCTGGTCGAGGCGCAGCTCAGGTTCAACGGCGATGCGGGGCGGGAGTTCATCGCGGCGCTGCCGGACCGGGCGGCGCGGTTCCTGGAGCGGTGGGAGCTGCGGTGTGCCGGGCCGGCCATGCACGGGGTGACGGCGCTGGTGCTGCCGGTGGAGCGGGCCGACGGGAGTGCGGCCGTACTGAAGCTGGTGTCGCTGGACGAGGAGAGCGCGGGGGAGCCCGTCGCGCTGCGCGCGTGGGGCGGGCGGGGGTGCGTACGGCTGCTGGAGCACGACGCGCAGACGGGGACGCTGCTGCTGGAACGGCTGGACGAGCGGCAGCACTTGTCGGCGCTCGCGCGGCGGGACGCGCGGCGGGCGGTGGGGGTGGTCGGGGAGTTGCTGGCGCAGCTGACGGCGGTGGCCGCCCCGGCCGGGCTGCGCGGGCTGGGGGAGATCGCGGCGCAGATGCTGGAGGACGTGCCGAGGGCGGCGGGGCTGCTGGTGGAGGAGCGGGAACGGCGGCTGCTGCGGGACTGCGCGGCGGCGGTGGCGGAGGTCGCGGGCGAGCCGGGGGACCGGCTGCTGCACTGGGACCTGCACTACGACAACGTGCTGGCGGGCGGCCGGGAGCCGTGGCTGGCGATCGATCCGAAGCCGCTGGCCGGGGATCCGGGCTTCGATCTGCTGCCGGCGATCGTCAACAACTTCCGGTCGCAGGAGGTGCGGTGGCGGTTCGACCTGCTGACGGAGGCGGTGGGACTGGAGCGGGCGCGGGAGCGGGCGCGGGCGTGGACGCTGGGGCGGGTGCTGCAGAACTGCCTGTGGGACGGGGAGGACGGGGAAGAGCGCCTGGACGAGGAGCAGTTGACGGTCGCGGAGGTGCTGCTGGAGCGCTGAGGCGCGGCCGATCGCGGGGGCGGTCCGCCCCCTTAGGCTGCGCGCATGATCCGTAACGCCGTAGTCACCGATGTCCCCGTCATCCACGCGATGATCCGCGAGCTCGCCGAGTACGAGAAGGTGCCGCACGAAGCGCGGGCCACCGAGGGGCAGTTGCGGGAGGCGCTGTTCGGTGAGCGGCCGGCGGTGTTCGCGCACATCGCGGAGACGGAGGACGGGGAGGCCGTCGGTTTCGCGGTGTGGTTCCTCTCCTTCTCGACGTGGCGCGGGGTGCACGGGATCTACCTGGAGGACCTGTACGTACGGCCGGGCGTCCGCGGGGGCGGCCACGGGAAGGCGCTGCTGGCGGAGCTGGCGCGGACGTGCGTGGAGCGGGGTTACGAGCGGCTGGAGTGGTCGGTGCTGAAGTGGAACGCGCCGACGATCGCCTTCTACGAGGCCTTGGGCGCGCGGCCGCAGGAGGAGTGGTCGGTGTACCGGCTGACGGGCGGGGCGCTGGCGGCGCTGGGCTCCGCGTAGGGCCGCCGGGCCGGTCAGGGTTCGAGGACGACCTTGCCGGTGGTGGCGCGGGTTTCGAGGGCGTGGTGGGCGGCGGCGGCCTCGGCGAGCGGGTACCGGGTCAGGGCCGGGCGCAGGCGGCCGGCGGCCGCTTCGGCGAGGGCGCGGGTCTCCAGGACGCGCAGCGGGTCGGGGGCGCCGACCTGCTGGTGGAGCATGGCGGGGCCGAGGACGCCGCGGGTGGTGATGCCCCGGGCGGTGAGGCCGGCGCGTTCGGCGTCGGTGAGGTCGAGGGGGCCGCCGGACCAGCCGAAGACGAGGTGCCGGGCGCCGGGGGCGAGCAGGGGGAGTGCGGCGCGGGCGGTCTCGCCGCCGACGGAGTCGAAGAGGACGGTGGCGCCGGCGGGGTACCGGGCGCGTACGGCGTCGGGCCAGGCGGGGTCGGTGTAGTCGAGGGCGAGGTGGGCGCCGTCGGCGGCGGCGCGGGCGGTCTTGGCGGGGCCGCCGGCGAGGGCGATCACGGTGGCGCCGGCGTTCACGGCGTACTGGACGAGCAGGGTGCCGATGCCGCCCGCGGCGGCGGGCACCAGGGCGACGGAGTCCGGGCCGAGGTCGGCGAACTGGAGGATCCCGAGGGTGGTGCGGCCGGTGCCGATCATGGCGACGGCCTCGGCGGGGCCGAGGCCGGGCGGTACGGGGTGGAGGCGGTCGGCGTCGGCGACGGCGTACTCGGCGTAGCCCCCGGGGGCGAAGCCGAGGTGGACGACGACGGGGCGGCCGAGCCAGGCGGGGTCGGTGCCGGGGCCGAGGGCGTCGACGGTGCCGGCGACCTCGCGGCCGGGGACGGTGGGGAGCTCGGGAAGTGGGGCGGGCGGGCCCTGGATGCCTTGGCGGAGGCTGGTGTCGAGGAGGTGGACGCCGGCGGCGGCGACGGCGATGCGGACCTGGCCGGGGGCGGGGACGGGCGCCGGGACGGTTTCGTACGTGAGGTTCTCGGCGGGGCCGAAGGCGTGGAGGCGGATTGCGTGCATGGTGGTCATGGGCCCACGTTCGTACCTGAAGCATCGTTGAGGTCAAGGGGCTGTCGGTGGGGTGGGCCACGATGGGGGCATGGCGAGCAAGGGGCAGCAGCGGACGGTGAAGGCGGCGCGACGGCCGGAGGTACGGCTGCCGGAGCTGGTGGCGTGGGAAGGGGGCGGGCTGGAGCCGGACGGGGACTACGACGGGCTGGAGTTTGCGGACCTGGACCTGGCGGGGCAGGAGGGGATCGGGGCCCGGTTCATGGACTGCGCGGTGCGGCGCTGCGTACTGGACGAGGCGGGGCTGTCGAAGGCGCGGGTCCTGGACTCGGTGCTGGAGGGGGTCCGGGGCGTGGGGACGGACCTGTCCGGGGCCTCGCTGCGGGACGTGGAGCTGGTGGACGCCCGGCTGGGCGGGGTGCAGCTGCACGGGGCGTTGCTGGAGCGGGTGGTGGTCCGCGGCGGGAAGATCGACTACCTGAACCTGCGCGAGGCGCGGCTCAAGGACGTGGTCTTCGAGGGGTGCGTGCTGGTGGAGCCGGACTTCGGCGGTGCGGTGCTGGAGCGGGTGGAGTTCCGGGACTGCGCGCTGCGCGGGGCGGACTTCAGCGGGGTGCGGATGCAGGACGTGGACCTGCGGGAGGCCACGGAGCTGGGGATCGCGCGGGGAGTGGACGCGTTGGCCGGGGCCGTGATCAGCCCGGCGCAGCTGTTCGATCTGGCTCCGGCGCTGGCGGCGCAGCTGGGGCTGCGCGTGGAGGCGTAGCCGCTGCTTCGACGCGGCGGCGGACGACCTGCCGGTGCGGGTCCTCCGCGCGGGCGGGGCCGGGGACGCCGAGCAGGCGTACGTCTTCGAGCAGCTCCCCGGAGGCGCCGTGGGCGCACAGCCGTGCGGGGGCGTGGCGTGCGAACCAGGAGGTGAGCTCCTCGTGGACGGCCTCGTCCTCCTCCCAGGTGCTGCTCCCGGAGGGCCACGGCAGGAAGCCCGCCAGCAGGCGAGTCGTCCAGGAGTCGAGGGTCCCGGCCGCGCTCTGCTCGGCGGGCCACTGCTGCCGGTCGCCGCGCTCGAACGAGATGCCGACGTGGCCGGTGGCGTACGCGTGGGCGCCGAGGCCGACGGTCAGCTCGCGGGCGAACCGGGGCAGGACGCGGCGCAGCACGGCGCCGTGGTCGCGCCAGTCGGGTGCGCTCCAGGCGCGGTGCAGGAGGCCGGGGCCGAGTTCCGTGGCGGGCCAACAGCCGGGCGAGCTCCTCGGCGCTGCCCCAGTGGCAGTCGTACTGGACCTCGTCGGCCCGGGCGGTCATTCCGCGGAAGGTGACGGCCAGCCGGTCCCGGGCCCGGTCGAGCCGCGCGGGCGGCGGCCGCGTCGGTGCCGGCCGCGTGGGCGTCCGTCGCGTGGGCGTCCGTCGGGCGTCGGCGTCCGTCGGGCGTCGGCGTCCGTCGCGTCGGCCTACGTCGCCCCGGGATCGGGCACGGTCACGCCGGGACGCGGGGGAACTTGGCCTGGAGGGTCCAGATGACGGGATTGTCGGCGAGGCCGTCGTGCATGTCGATGAGGTCCGCGACGAGGTCGTGCAGGAAGTCGCGAGCCTCGCGGCGCAGCAGGCGGTGGCTGAAGGTCAGCGGGGCTTCCTCGGCCGGCATCCAGTCGGCCTCGACGTCGACCCAGCCGAAGCGGCGCTCGAAGAGCATCCGGTCCGTGGACTCGGTGAAGTCGAGCTCGGCGTGCTGGCGGTTGGCCGAGCGGTTGCCGCGGGGGTCCTGGTCGAGCTGCTCGACGATGTCGCACAGCGCCCAGGCGAAGTCCAGTACGGGCACCCATCCCCAGGCTGTGGACACTTCCCGGTCCGCGTTGGTGTCGGCGAGGTAGACGTCCCCGCAGAACAGGTCGTGGCGCAGGGAGTGGACGTCCGCCGAGCGGTAGTCGGTCTGCGGGGGGTCCGGGAAGCGCCGGGAGAGGGAGTAGCCGATGTCGAGCACGTACCCGATGGTGTCACGGGTCCCGGGACGTCCCCACCCCGGACGGACGCCGGTCCCAGGACCCTCGCCCGGTCTCGCCGGACGGAGTCTCCCCCGGCTACCGCTGGGAGGGGGCCCCAGCGGTAGCTGCCCGAAGCCTGTGAGGCGCCCCGGCGCCGAGCAGTGCGTGGGACGCGTCAAGAAGGGAGGAGGCGTTGTTCCTTCGCCACTGACACCGCGCCCGCGCGGGTGTCGACGCCGAGTTTGTCGTAGATGCGGCCCAGGTGCGTCTTGACCGTGGCTTCGCTGATGAACAGGGCGCGGGCGATGTCGCGGTTGCCGAGGCCGCGGGCCAGCTGGCCGAGGATGTCCAGCTCGCGGTCGGTCAGCGTGGGGCGGGTACCGCGCATGTGGGCCATCACGCGGCTGGCGACCGGCGCGGACAGGGTGGTGCGGCCCTGCGCGGCCGAGTGGATGGCGGCGAAGAGCTCCTCCGGGCGCTCGGCCTTCAGGAGGTAGCCGGTGGCGCCCGCGCCGATGGCCCGCGTGATGTCCGCGTCGGTGTCGTACGTGGTGAGGACCAGGACGTGCGGCGGGTTGGGGGCGGCGGTGATGCGGCGGGTGGCTTCCACCCCGTCGATGCCCTCGCCGAGCTGGAGGTCCATGAGGACCACGTCGGGGCGGAGTTTGGCGGCCAGGGCCACCGCCTCCTCGCCGCTGCCCGCCTCGCCGAGGACCTCGATGTCCGGCTCGCTGCCGAGGAGGGCGAGCAGGCCGGCGCGGACCACCACGTGGTCGTCGCAGAGCAGGATCGTCGTCATGAGGCCGGCTCCAGGGGGATGGCCGCGGAGAGGACGGTGCCCTCGCCCGGCGCGGATTCGATCGTGAGGGTGCCGCCGAGCTGGCGGACGCGGGCCCGCATCGCGGGGAGGCCGTGCCCGCGTTCGGCGGCGCCGGTGCGGGGCTCGGCGAACCCTTGGCCGTCGTCGGCGATGTCCAGGACCACCTGGTCCCCGAGGAAGCTGAGGGTGAGTGCGGCCGTGCGGGCGCCGGAGTGCTCGCGGACGTTGGCCAGCGCGCCCTGGGCTATGCGCAGCAGGGCGGACTGGACGCGGTCCGGGAGCGCGGCCGGGGTGCCCTCGAGGTGGAAGCGGACCTCGATGTCCGGGCCGGCGTCCAGGGCGCGCAGGGCTTCGGCGAGGCCGGCGCCGTCGGCGAGCTCGGACGGGGCCAGGTCGTGGACGAGCCGGCGGGCCTCGGCGAGGCCGTGTGCGGCGATGCCGGTGGCGGTACGGACGTGCGTGCGGGCGGTGGCCGGGTCGGTGTCCCAGGTGCGGTCCGCGGCCTGCAGCAGCATCTGCTGGCTGGACAGGTTCTGGGCGAGGGTGTCGTGGATCTCCATGGACAGCCGCTGCCGTTCGGCGAGGGTGCCTTCGCGGCGTTCGGTGGCGGCCAGTTCCCGGCGGGTGCGGATCAGGTCGTCGATCAGCTCCCGCTGGGCCCGGGCCTGGCGTTCCATGTGGACGAAGACGGCGGTGGCGAGGGCGGCGACCGCAGGCGGGGCCAGGAGCAGGTTCGGGTCGAAGGACTTGGACAGCTTCAGCTGGGCGATCACCACGAAGCCGGTGAGGAGGGCGACCAGGACGACGGCGGCGCGGGGCGGGAGGGTGCGCAGGGCGGTGAAGAAGAGCGGTACGGCGCACCAGGCGAAGCTCGGCGCGAGGACGACCAGGACCACCCAGGTGGTGACGACCAGGCCGAGCCAGAGGAGCCGGCGGGCGGTGGGGGCGGCGCCGAGGGCGGGGCCGAGTACGTAGAGCAGGGCCAGGGTGATGCTGAGGGCGATGATCCACGGGGTGCGGGGTTCGCCGGGGTGGCGCAGGAGGAAGCGGAGCAGGGACGCGCCGAGGAGGAGGAAGAAGGCGGTGTGGGCGACCGTGGCCAGCGTGCGGGTGTCGTCGCGCGGCGGGGCGGGGTTCACGAGGTGCTCCTCGGTCGGGGCATGCGTCCATTGTCGGGTGCGGCGCCGCCGCCGGGGCGCTGCCCCGGGCCCCGCGCCTCAAACGCCGGCGGGGCTGGGTTGGTCCCCGGCGGGGCTGGGTGCGCGAGGTCCTGACGTGAGGTCCTGACCAGGAAATACCGCGCCGGAGGCGGCTCGCATCGACCGATTGGATGACCCTGGGGTCAACCGGTGCGGTGGGCGGGGCGAGCCGGTACGGGGACGGGGCGGCAGGGGGTCCGGGGACAGGCTTGGAGCAGTGAAGGAGCCGGTCCGACCGGCCCGGACCGACCCGATGCCGTCACCGTGTCACCGTTCTCAGGAGCAGAGATGAACACCCGCACCCGCGTTCTCACCGGTACCGCCCTCGCCGTCGCCCTGGGCGCCGGAGCCTTCGGCGCCGTGAGCGCCAGCGCCACCCCCGCCGCCGACGCCGCTCCGGTCGCCGCCTCCGCCGCGGTCGCCGGGAAGAAGGCCGGCCCGAGCGACAAGAACTTCACCACCACGACGCACCTCACCGTCGACGCCGCCACCCGCGCCGCCCAGGCCGCGCTGCAGGCCGCGCAGGCCGAGAACCAGAAGGTGACGGTCGCGGTGGTGGACCGCAACGGCAACCCCATCGTCACCCTGCGCGGCGACGGTGCCGGCCCGCAGTCCTACGAGTCCGCGCAGCGCAAGGCCTTCACCGCCGTGTCCTGGAACGCCCCGACCTCGGTGCTCGTGGGCCGCCTCGCCCAGACCCCGAACCTGAAGGACATCCCCGGCACCCTCTTCCTCGGCGGCGGCACCCCGGTGCAGGCGAACGGCGCGCCCGTCGCGGGCATCGGCGTGGCCGGCGCCCCGAGCGGTGACCTGGACGAGAAGTTCGCCAAGGCCGGCGTCGACGCGCTCGGTAAGTAGGGTAAACAGCCCGCACGGGCAGCCCGCCTAGGATCGAGTGCGTGGAACACCGCGCTCTCTCCCGTCTTGCCGTCCCTGCCGTCGCCTCCCTCCTCGCCCTCACCACGGCATGTACGGGGGGCACGGTGCAGGGGCGGCCGGGCGCGTCGGGGCTGCGCGACCCGTACTTCCCCAGGGCCGGCAACGGCGGCTACCAGGTCGACCACTACGCGCTGGAACTGGACTACGACCCCGCCGACGGCGAGCTGCACGGCACGGCCGTCATCACCGCCCGCGCCGAGCAGGGGCTCAGCTCCTTCAACCTCGACCTCAGCGGCCTGAACGTCGAGGGCGTGACCGTGCAGGGCGTCGGGGCCCGGTACAACAGGACCGGCAACGAGCTGACCGTGCGCCCGGCCGAGGACCTGCAGAAGGGTGAGGTCTTCCGTACGGAGGTGGAGTACGTCGGGAAGCCGAAGGCCCTCACGGATCCGGACGGGGCCAAGGAGGGCTGGATCACCACCGAGGACGGCGGGGACGGGCCGGGCAGCGCGCAGGCGCGGGCCGGCGCGGTCGGCGTCGGTGAGCCGGTCGGGTCGATGACCTGGTTCCCGGGCAACCACCATCCCAGCGACAAGGCCACGTACGACATCACGCTCACCGTCCCGCGCGGCTACGAAGCCGTGTCCAACGGGGAGCTGCGCTCCCGCACCGAAGGCGCGGACGGGCGGACCTCGTTCGCGTGGCACAGCCCGGAGCCGATGGCGAGCTATCTGGCCACCGCCGTCGTCGGCCCGTACAAGGTGACGACGGGGCGGACGCCGTCGGGGACCGCCCTCTACAACGCCGTGGCGCCCGGGGAGGCGGCCGCGAGCGCGGGCACGCTCGCGCGGCTGCCGGAGATGGTGGAGTGGGGCAGCGGCCGGTTCGGCCCGTACCCCTTCAGTACGGCGGGTGCGGTCGTGCTGCCGGCCGGGACCCTCGGCTACGCGCTGGAGACCCAGACCAAGCCCGTCTTCTCCGGTCCGCTCGAGAGCGAGGAGCTCGTCCTGCACGAGCTCGCCCACCAGTGGTTCGGCAACTCGGTGTCGCCGAAGTCCTGGAAGGACATGTGGCTCAACGAGGGCTTCGCGACCTACGCCGAGTGGCTGTGGGCCGAGGACCACGGCGGGCCCACCGCGCAGCGGCACTTCGAGGCGTTCCTGGCCGGCGACACGGCCGTCGACGAGGAGGCCGACTCCGACTGGGACGCCTTCCCGCCGGCCTCCCCGCCCGGGCCCGGGCAGATCTCCGACAGGCCCGTGTACTACCGCGGTGCGATGGTCCTGCACCGGATCCGCCAGGAGGTGGGCGACGAGAAGTTCTTCGCCCTGGTGCGCGGCTGGGCCGCGGACCACCGGCACGGGAACGCGAGCACGGCCGACTTCACCGCCTACGCGCAGGAGAAGACGGGGCACGACCTGAAGAAGGTCTGGGACGTCTGGCTGTACGGCGAGGGCCGCCCCAAGTAGCCGGCCGGTCTCCTACGGGGCTTCGAGCGGCTTGCGCAGCACCGTGCAGTCGCGGCCGAGCTCGCGGTCCTTGGCCCGGCGCAGTTCGGCGTACCCCTGGGACTGCCAGAAGGCGAGGGCCTTGGGGTTGTTGTCCAGTACGGCGATCTGCACGCCCGTGCGTCCGGCGGCGCGGAAGCGGTCCTCGACCAGGGTGGCCACGGCGCGGCCGTATCCCTCGCGGTGCGCGGTGGCGTCGATGAGCAGCAGGCCGATCCACGGATCGGTGCCGGCGGAGGCCGGGTCCGGGTGGTGGGCCAGGGTGGCGGCCAGGCCGACGAGGCGGCCGGCGGAACGGGCGAGGAGGACCTCGGCGCCGTCATGGGCGAGTTCGTCGGCGAGGGCGGCCGCGACCTGTTCGACGGTGATGCGGTCCGGGTCGGGGAAGTCGCCGCTGAGTTCGAAGAACGCGTGGTTCGTCGAGTAGAGCGCGGCGATTTCGGTGAGGACCGGGCCGGGGAGGGCGCCGTCGACGGGGACGAGCGGTTGGAGGATCACCTACCGAACGGTAGCGAAGCCCCCTCCCCGGACGGCCGGGAGGGGGCTTGGCCGGCGCTGGTGTCCGCCCGGCGATCAGCGCCTCACCTGCAGGGGCTGATCGCCGGAGCGACCGGAGCGACCGGAGCGACCGAAGTGACCGGAGCGACCCGGGCTACCGGACTCAGACGTTGACGCCGAAGTCCTGCGCGATGCCGGTGAGGCCGGAGGCGTAGCCCTGGCCGACCGCGCGGAACTTCCACTCGGCGCCGTTGCGGTACAGCTCGCCGAAGACCATGGCGGTCTCGGTCGCCGCGTCCTCGGAGAGGTCGTAGCGGGCGATCTCGGCGCCGCCGGCCTGGTTCACGACGCGGATGTACGCGTTGCGGACCTGGCCGAAGTTCTGGCTGCGGGCCTCGGCGTCGTAGATGGAGACCGGGAAGACGATCTTGTCCACGTCGGCCGGCAGGCCGGCGAGGTTGACGTTGATGGCCTCGTCGTCGCCGGCGCCCTCGCCGGTGCGGTTGTCACCGGTGTGGACGATGGTCTGGTCCGGGGTGGACTTGTTGTTGAAGAAGACGAAGTGGCCGTCGGAGACGACCTTGCCGGTCGGGTTGACCGCGATGGCCGAGGCGTCGAGGTCGAAGTCGACACCGGTCGTCGTACGGACGTCCCAGCCGAGGCCGACCGTGACGGCAGCGAGGCCGGGGGCCTCCTTCGTGAGCGAGACGTTGCCGCCCTTGGACAGGCTGACAGCCATGGGAATGTCCCTTTCCTCATCCAACATGCACGTACAGGCGGTCAAACTACCGCTGCCCCCTATAACGCGACGAGAGGCCTGTCGGGTTCCCGCCGTGAAATCTGAGTGACGCGGGCGGTGGCGAGCACGGATCATAGGGGGCATGCCTGGTCCTTATGTCATCCGCGGTTCGGTCGTGCTCCCCGAGGGCGAGCTCGCCTGGCGCTTCTCGCGGTCCTCCGGGCCCGGCGGGCAGCACGTCAACACCTCCGACTCGCGGGTGGAGCTGATGTTCGACCTGGCGGCGACGAACGCGCTGCCGGACGTGTGGAAGGAACGGGCGCTGGAGCGGCTGGCGTCCCGCCTGGTGGGCGGGGTGGTGACCGTACGGGCCTCCGAGCACCGCTCGCAGTTCCGCAACCGGGAGATGGCGCTGGTCCGGATGGCTTCGCTGCTGGCGGAGGCGACGGCTCCGCCGCCGAGGCAGCGGCGGGCGACGAAGATTCCGCGGGGGATCAACGAGCGGCGGCTGCGGGAGAAGAAGGCGCGGGCCGAGACCAAGCGGGGGCGGACCGGGCGCGATTGGTAGTCGCCGCGGCCGGATCCGGCCTACTGGCCCAGGTGCCGGTAGCGGCCGCGGAAGTAGGTCAGGGGCTGGTGGTCCGGGGACGGGAGGGCCGCCGTCAGGACGCGGCCGACGACCAGGGTGTGGTCGCCCGCCTCGACGCGGTTCTCGGTGCGGCACTCCAGGGTGGCCAGGGCGCCGGTCAGCAGGGGGGCGCCGGAGGCCTCGCCGCGTACGTACGGCAGGTCCGCGAAGAGCAGCCGGTCGCTGATGCGGCCCTTCATCGCGAAGCGGCCCGCGACCTGGAGCTGGTGGTCGGCGAGGACCGAGACCGCCCACAGGGGCTGCTCCGCGAGCAGGTCGTCCATCCGGGAGCCCTCGCGCAGGCTCACCAGGACCAGCGGCGGATCCAGGGACACGGACATGAAGGCGGTCGCCGTCATGCCGACGTCCTCGCCGCGCGGGCCGTCCGCCGCCAGGGGGGTCTCGTGCGCGGTGATCAGGCACACGCCCGCCGCCAGCCGGGACATCGCGGCCCGGAACTCGTCATTGCTCACCCCCTCAGCATGCGGGTTTCCACGGGGCGGGCGGGGCACGGGGGTCGTCTTCAGCACGGTGGAAACGCTAATCTCGCCCCTCCGCGCCGCACATCGGGCCCTGGTCCGAGTCGCGCCCCCGCCCCTTGGCCTAGGCCCGGGCGTATCGTTTGCTCTCGGGAATGTGGGGGAGCGCTCCCAGTCGCCCCGAGTCCCCTCCCGCACCGATATTCATCTCATGTGACTTGAGTCACAGAGGGCAAGATTTGTTGACCCTGTGTACCTGCCGCACAGCTCACTGTGATTCAGTGGACGGGACACCGCAACGAAACGCCGATGACAAACCTGGAGTTGCTGTCGAGGTCTCGGGGAGAGCGAGCAATGGAGACCGAGTCGGAGCCGTACGTCCGTCTTGCGACCCTGCGGCAGCTGCACCGGGTGGTGGCCGATCTCAATACGGCCAGGAGCCTGGCGGACACTCTGCAGACCGTCGTGGACGGCATCGTCGTGGGCCTCGGCTACGAACTCGCCTGTGTCAACCTCGTACGCCCGGACGGTGATCTGGTCGTCGCCGCCTTCGCCGGAGACCCCGCCGCAGAGGCCCTCATCACCGGCCGCGTCGGCTCCCGCGCCTCCTGGGAACGCCGCCTGACGATGGGTGAGAACTGGGACGGTCTCCGGTTCATCCCGCACACCGAGGGCTGGATCCTCATGGAGGACGACGTCCCCCAGTGGCACACGGACGGCCCCGATCCGCGCTTCGAGGACGAGTGGCATCCCGAGGACCGGCTCTACGCCCCCATGTACGCGTCCGGCGGGGAACTTCTGGGTGTCATTTCGGTGGACAGACCGCGCAACGGGCGCCGGCCCGGCGCCTGGGGCCGCGAAGCCCTCCAGATGTACGCCTTCCAGGCCGCGATTGCGATCAGCAATGCGCGGCTTCGCGCGAACATGCAACGGGCCCTGGTCCGGCTGGAGCGTGAACAGCAGGCACTGCGCGCCAGCGAGGAGTCCTTCCGGCAGGCCTTCGAGTACGCGCCCAGCGGGATGGCCATCGCCGAGATGGGCGGGGACCAGCACGGCCGGCTGCTGCGGACCAATGACGCGCTGTGCCGGCTGCTCGGCCGGCCGGCCTCCGTACTGCGCCGCTACTCCTTCTCCGACCTGGTCCACCCCGAGGACATCGGCACCCTGCTGCGCACCTCCGCCGAGGGCGGCCGCGCCGAGCTGCGCCTGGGCCGGCGCGACGGCACGTATGTATGGGTCTCGCTGCGCAACTCCGTCGTCGCCGACGCCGCCGACGGGCCCCGGTTCCTCCTCACGCACGTCGAGGACATCGAGGAGCGCAAGCGGCACGAGCTCCAGCTCGCCCACCGGGCCAGCCACGACTCGCTGACCGGCCTGCCCAACAGCGCCGAGCTGCGGTCCCGGCTCGGCGCGCGGCTGTGCCGCAGGCCACAGTCCGTGCGCGCCACCGCGGTCGAGGCCCTGGACGCGGCCTTCGAGGGGCGCGACGGACACGACGGGCGCGCGGTGCACGACGGCTACGAGGTGCGTGCGGAGGCGGGTGGTGCCGGTGAGCACGGCTTTCAGGCCGACGGACCCGACCGGTACACGGGGTCCGATCCCTTCGAGTTCCCCGGGGCGCCGGTCACGGCGGCGGACGGCCCGTACGACCACCACGTGCACACGGTGGCGCCCGCGACCGACATCGACGACGGGACGAAGGGGCTCGCGGTGCTCTTCTGCGACCTCGACGGCTTCAAGTCGATCAACGACCGGTTCGGGCACCACACGGGCGACGCGGTCCTGATCGAGGTCGCCCGGCGGCTGACGAGGGGCGTCAGGGACGGTGACACCGTCGCTCGGCTGGGTGGTGACGAATTCGTCGTCCTCGCCGACGGTCTGGGTGCGGCGGACGCCGCCGATCTCGCCGTCCGGCTGCGCAACGCGATCATCCCGCCGATCCGGGTCGACGGCCGTGCGGTCCGTGTGGGAGCCAGTTTCGGCATCGGCTGGGCGAGCTGCGGGATGTCGGCGGACGAGGTGCTGCGCTCCGCCGACCAGCGGATGTACATCGAGAAGCGGTCCCGCTCCAAGGCGCACCGCAGGGCCGGCTGAGGCGGTCTGTCGCTCCTGGGCGCACCTGTTCGGGGTAGGCTCCCGGGGGTCGAAAGGAGTGACCTGCGATGACGACGCCCGCGAACAACGGCCCGCACGGTGGGGCGAACAAGCCCGAGGACGACGATCCGTTCGGCTACCTCTACGAGGATGGCCAGGCGGCCGGAGCCACCCCGCCCACGTCGGGCGGTGGATACGGCTATCCCGGGGCGTCGGCCGGCGGTCACCAGGGAGCACAGCCGGGCGTCCCCCGTACCTCGCACCACCAGGTGCGGACGGTCGGCGAGCGCCGCAACGGCGCCCAGCGCGGCCAGGTGCCCGCGCAGCAGCCGCCCTACCAGGCCCAGTACCAGGCCCCGGAGGCGCTCCAGGCGGGCGGCTACGGCGTTCCGCAGCAGCCGCAGGCCCCGCAGCACCAGACCCAGACGATCGCGCACTCCGGCGGCCACGGCGGCCACGGCGGCGGCGGCTCCAGCCGTCGCGGTCTGCTGATCGCCGCCGTCGCGGTGGTCGGCGCGGTCGTGATCGGCATCGGCGCCGCCCTGGCCTTCGGCGACAAGGACAAGGACAAGAAGGGCGGGGACGAGGCGAACGGCGGCCAGCAGTCGGCGGCCCCGCAGAACCCCTCGCCCGCGCCCCCGAGCGGCTCTCCCGCTCCCTCCCAGGCCCCGCTGCCCAAGGGCGAGGCGGCCGGCGCCGGCATGTCCATCACGGGCGGCGCGGGCCTGGACAGCACGATCCCGGGGGCGAAGAGCTCCGGCGGCCAGTACGTCGGCGGGTTCAACAAGCCCGGCGCGGCCGTGACCTGGACCCTGGACGTTCCCAAGGCCGGGAAGTACAAGTTCTACGTGCGCTTCGGCATCCCGGGCGAGGACGCCAACGGCACCCTGACCGTCAACGGCAAGCCGAACGAGTCGCCGATCAGCATGCGCAACTTCGCCAAGTCGCCCAAGGGCGACTGGGAGAAGGGCTGGCAGACGACCTGGGGCCAGGTGAACCTCGAAAAGGGCACCAACACGATCAAGCTGTCGTGCGAGGCCGGCAACAGCTGCAACGTCAACATCGACCAGCTGTGGCTCGAGAACTTCTAGGACCTAGCCGGCCGTCGTGACCTTCACCGACCCCCGTACCTCCTCGTAGGTGCGGGGGTCGAACTCTCCCGCCACCGGTGCGAGGACCGTGGCCGCCGAGAGGGCGACCGCGCGGGTGAGGCGGTTCGGCCAGTCCGCACCCTCCACCAGGGCCGACAGCAGGCCGGCGACGGCGGAGTCACCGGCTCCGGTGGGGTTGCCGGACAGGGCCCGCGGTGGGGCCGCCTGCCAGGTGCCCTCGGCGGTGGCGGCCAGCAGGCCGTCCGGGCCCAGCGAGGTGACCACGGCGTGCGCACCCCGGCGGCGGGCATCGCGGGTGGCGGGCAGCGGGTCGCGGGATCCGGTGAGCTCGGCCAGCTCGGCGGCGTTCGGCTTGATGATCTCGGGCCGGGCGGCGACCCCGCGGCGCAGGGCCTCGCCGCTGGTGTCCAGGAGGACGGGGACCCCGGCCGCGCGGGCCGCCCGGACGAGGACCGCGTACGCGCCGACCGGCACGCCCGGCGGGAGGCTGCCGCACAGGGCCACGGCGCGGGCACCGCGGACCAGCTCCCCGTACTGCGCGAGGAACCGGGACCACTCGGCGGGCGTGATCAGCGGGCCCGGCTCGTTGAACTGGGTGGTGTCGCCGGAGGACTCGTCGACCACGGCCAGGGTGCGGCGGCTGCCGTCCGCGCAGGGCACCAGGGCGTCCACCACCCGCGGGGACCGCGCGAGCAGTTCGCGTACGACGGAGCCGACCGGGCCGCCCGTGAAGCCCGTCGCCGTCACCTCGTGGCCGAGCGCGGCCAGGACGCGGGCGACGTTGATCCCCTTGCCGCCGGGACGTTCGGTGACGGCGGCGACCCGGTGCGAGGCGTGCAGGAGCAGCCTCGGCACGCGGTACGTGACGTCGAGTGCGGTGTTGAGCGTCACGGTCAGGATCATGGGCACCCCCGGGTCTGTTGCTGCCGGGATCATGCCAAACCCGAGGCGGTCGGCCCAGTCCTCGGGCCGACCGCCTTCGTCGTTACAGCCGCTTGGCCGTCAGACCGCCGCCGCGGCGAGGGGGCTGACGACCCATTCGCCCCGCCGCATGACGCCCCTGACGTCGAAGGCGGCGTCCAGGACGACGAGGTCCGCGTACTTGCCGGGCTCCAGCGAGCCGATCTCGTCGTACAGGCCGAGGAGCTTGGCCGGGTTGGCGGAGATCGCCTGGACCACGGACTCCACCGGCAGCTTGTCGAGGGTCACCGAGCGCTTGAAGGCGGTGTCCAGGGTCAGGGTGGAGCCGGCGATGGAGCCGCCCTCCACGAGCCGGGCCACGCCCTCCTTGACCTCGACCTCCAGCGGGCCGAGGTGGTAGGTCCCGTCGCCGAAGCCGGCGGCGTCCATCGCGTCGGTGATCAGCGCCACGCGGTGCGCGCCCGCGTGGTGGAAGGCCAGTTCGAGGGCCGCCGGGTGCAGGTGGGTGCCGTCGTTGATGAGCTCGACGGTGATCCGCTCGTCCTCCAGCAGCGCGGCGATCGGGCCGGGCTCGCGGTGGGCGAGGGGCGGCATCGCGTTGAAGAGGTGGGTGGCCACGGTCGCGCCCGCGTCGATGGCGGCGCGCGTCTGCTCGTACGTGGCGTCCGTGTGCCCGATCGCGGCGATCACCCCGTGCTCGGCCAGCAGCCGTACGGAATCCAGGCCGCCCGGGAGTTCGGTGGCGAGGGTGAACATGCGGGCGGTGCCGTGCGCGGCGTCGATCAGCTTGCGGACCTCGGCCGGGTCGGGGTCGCGGAGCAGGTCCTCCTTGTGCGCGCCCTTGCGGCAGGGATTGATGAAGGGTCCCTCGAAGTGGATGCCCGCGATCTCGCCCTGCTGGGTGAGCTCGGCGAGCAGCCCGGCGCGCCGGGCCAGTTCGTCCAGGTCGCCGGTGACGGTGGAGGCGATCAGGGTGGTGGTGCCGTGCTCGCGGTGGGTGCGGACGCCCTGGAGGACGTCCTCGGCGGTGCCGGAGGTGAAGGAGGCGCCGCCGCCGCCGTGGTTGTGCATGTCCACGAAGCCGGGGACGATCCAGTGCCCGGACAGGTCCACGGTGCGCGAGCCCTCGTGGGCGCTGCCGGCGATGCGGTCGCCGTCGACGATGACCCGGCCGTTGGCCACGGTTCCGGTGGGCAGCACCACCCTGGCGCCGGAGAGAACAGTGCTGTGCGCGCTTCCGGACATCAGGCAGGTACCTCCGTGGCGAGTAGGTCCCAGGCGAGCAGCCCTGCGCCCAGGCAGCCGGCGGTGTCCCCGAGGGCCGCCGGCACGATGTGGGGGAGCCGCTGGAACGTCACGCGCTCCTCCACGGCCGTCCGTAGTGGTGTGAACAAGGTTTCCCCCGCCTCGGCCAGCCCGCCACCGATGATCAGCGTGCGCGGGTCCAGCAGGGTGATCGCGGTGACCAGCCCGTCGGCGAGGGCGCCGACGGCGGCCAGCCAGACCTCCCGGGCGCGCGCGTCGCCGGACTCGACGGCCTTGGCGCAGTCCGCGGCGTCGGCCCCGGGTTCGCCGGAGGCGGCCGCCCAGGCGCGGCTGACCGCGGCGGCGGAGGCCAGGGTCTCCAGGCAGCCGTGCTGGCCGCAGCCGCAGGCGGGGCCGCCCGGGCGCACCACGATGTGCCCGATCTCGCCCGCGTAGCCGTGGGCGCCGGCCTCGATGCGGCCCGCGATGCCGATGGCGCCGGCGATGCCGGTGCCGAGGGGCACGAAGAGGAAGCGGTCGGCGCCGCGGCCGGCGCCGATGCGGCCCTCGGCGAGTCCGCCCGTGCGCACGTCGTGGCCGAGGGCCACCGGGATGCCGCCGAGGCGGCTGCTGAGCAGGGCGCGCATCGGCACGTCGCGCCAGCCCAGGTTCGCCGCGTAGACGGCGATCCCGTCGTCGGCGTCGACGATGCCGGGGACGGCGACTCCGGCGGCGGAGGCGGTCCGTCCGAAGCGTTCCCGGCCGGTGCCGAGCAGCTCGGCGGCGAAGTCCTGGATCGTCTCGACGACGGCGTCGGGGCCCCGGTCGCGGCCGGTGGCCCGGCGCGCTCCGTGGAGCAGGGTGCCGTCCTCGGCGACGAGGGCGGCCTTCATCCCGGTGCCGCCCACATCGAGGGCGATGACGTGTTTCACGGGTTTCACAGAGACAGTCTCGCGTGCTCGGCGGGGAAAGGTCTAGTCCATTGAGAGGGATTGTTGAGTGGCCATACAAATTCGGGGCCCCGGTCGGGATCCGGATGTGGACGAGCCGCCAAAGTGGTGTAGACCTTACGTGGATCGTACGTACAACAAGGGGTGGATCGAGAACTGTGAAGGGCCGTTACCTGAGCCTGGCCGCGTCCGGCGCCGCGCTGTGCCTGACTGCCGTGACGCTGACGGGCTGCGGAGCCCTCGGCGGACTCACCGGAGACAACGAGGTGACCCTGCGGGTCGTGGCGGCCGACTACGGGGACAATCCGCAGAACTCCTCGGCCGGCTACTGGAAGGGCCTCGCCGACGGCTTCGAGAAGGACCACCCGGGCGTCAAGGTCGAGGTCTCCGTCTACTCGTGGTCCGAGGTCGACGCCAAGGTCGCCGACATGGTCAAGGCCGGCAAGGCCCCCGACATCGCCCAGATCGGCGCCTACGCCGACTACGCGGCCGCCGGCAAGCTCTACTCGGCGGCGGAGCTGCTCTCCGTGAAGACCGAGGCCGACTTCCTCGGACCGCTCGCGGACGCGGGCAAGGTCAAGCAGGTCCAGTACGGGCTGCCCTTCGTGTCGAGCACCCGGCTGCTCTTCTACAACGAGAAGCTGCTCGCCGACGCGGGCGTGATCGGCAAGGACGCCAAGGCCGGCTGGCAGCCGAAGAGCTGGGCGGACCTGGAGGCGGCGGCCAAGAAGCTCAAGGGCGCGGGCGTGCCCACCCCCTTCGCGCTGCCGCTGGGCCGCGAGGAGGCGCAGGCCGAGACGATGATGTGGATGCTCTCGGGCGGTGGCGGCTACACCGACAACGAAGAGCAGTACTCCATCGACTCCGCCGACAACGTCAAGGCGCTGGAGTTCCTGCGGGACAAGATGGTCGGCCAGGGGCTGACCGGACCCGTCGAACCGGGCAAGCTGGACCGGCAGGCCGCCTTCGACGCCTTCACCAAGGGCGAGGTCGGCATGCTCAACGGACACCCGTCGCTGATGAAGCAGGCCGAGGCCAAGGGCGTGAAGTTCGGCATGGTGCCGCTGCCGACCGCCACCGGGTCCGAGGAGCCGGCCATGGGCGTCGCGGACTGGGTCATGGCCTTCAAGAACGGCCACCGCGAGCAGTCCGGCAAGTTCCTGGACTACATGTACCAGCCGAAGAACGTGGCGGCCTTCACGGACCAGTACGACCTGCTGCCGGCCACCACCAGCGGCTACCAGGCCAAGCAGGCCGCCACGAGCGGCCAGGCGGCCAAGCTGAAGCCCTTCCTGACGGCGCTGCCCGGCTCGCGGCTGTACCCGGTCGGCAAGAAGTCCTGGGCGGACGTCAGCGAGGACATCAAGCAGAACATCGGCAAGACCGTCCAGCCGGGCGGACAGCCGGCCAAGGTCTTGGAGGGCATCGCCACGACGGCGCGGGCGTCGGACCAGAAGTAGCGCCGGTCGGGTGCGGCGGTGCCGGTGCCGGCGGGGGCGCTGTCGCGGCCGGCGGGGCCGCTGTCGGCGGGCGGCGTTAATCTGGCGGTATGACGGACGACGGGCAGCTGACGGCCACGGAGGCCGCGGTGCTCGCGTACGAGGGACGCACCTGGCCCGGGCCCGGAGCCAAGGAACGGGCCATACGGGAAGGACTGGGGATGACCCCCGTCCGCTACTACCAGCTGCTCAACGCGCTGATGGACGACCCGCGGGCGCTGGCCCACGCACCGGGCACGGTCAACCGGCTGCGGCGGATCCGCGAAGCGCAGCGGGCCCGGCGATAGCCCGCCGCCCGTGCCGTAGCCGTCGCCGGGCTGGGCCGTTAGGGTCGTCCGTATGGGGAGCCACCCGCACGACCTGCCGATGCCCGTCACCGCAGCCGGACGCGAGGGACTCGAAGCTCTGCTTCGCGCGCCCCGCCGGTCCGTGGTCGCCCTGGACTTCGACGGCACCCTCGCCGACATCGTCCCGGACCCCGACCAGGCCAGAGCCCACCCGGGAGCCGTCCCGGCCCTCTCCGCGCTCGCCCCCGAGGTCGCCTCGGTCGCCGTGATCACCGGCCGGCCGGCCGGCGTCGCCGTCCGCTACGGGGGCTTCGCCGGGGTCCCCGGACTGGAACACCTCGTCGTCCTCGGCCACTACGGCGCGGAGCGCTGGGACGCGGTCACCGGGATCGTGCACGCCCCGGCCGAGCACCCCGGGGTGGCGGCGGTACGGGCCGAGCTGCCGGGGTTCCTCGACTCCATCGGGGCCTGGCGGGGCACCTGGATCGAGGAGAAGGGCCGGGCGCTGGCCGTGCACACCCGGCGGGCCGCGGACCCCGCGGCGGCCTTCGCGGCCCTGCGCGAGCCCCTGACGGAGCTGGCGGCGCGGCACGGGCTGATGGTGGAGCCGGGCCGGGCGGTCCTGGAGCTCCGGCCCCCGGGCATGGACAAGGGCGTCGCCCTGACGGAGTTCCTGGCGGAGCGGGACGCGGAGGCGGTGCTGTACGCGGGCGACGACCTGGGTGACCTGGCGGCGTACTCGGCGGTCGAAAAGCGCCGGGCCGACGGGCTTCCGGGCCTCCTGATCTGCAGCGGCTCGGCCGAGGTCCCCGAGCTCGCCGCGCGGGCCGACCTGGTCCTGGCCGGACCGGGCGAGGTGGTCGCCTTCCTGGCCGCCCTGGCCAAGGCCGCGCGAGCCTGAAAAGACCGGGGCTCTGCCCCGCACCCCGCCTCAAACGCGGGCGGGGCTGGATTTGGCCGGCGTCAGCCTGCGTCTTCCGCCCGGAGGGCTGGTGGGCCGCGGAGCGGCATATCCAGCCCCTCCGGCGTTTGAGGAGCGGGGTCTGGGGCGGAGCCCCCAGCGGCGGCGCGGCACCGTTGCCGGGGGCCAGCCCCCGGACCCCCGCGCCTCAAACGCCGGCGGGGCTGAAAAGAGCGGGGCGGAGCCCCAGCAGCGGCGGTGAGGCCGGGAGGCTCAGGCCGGGAGGTCGGTCAGCTGGGCTGCGAACCAGGCGGCCGGGGGGAGGGCCGTGGCGGCGGCGGCCAGGCGCTTCGTGCGCTCCGCACGCTCGGCGGCCGGCATGCCCAGCGCCGCGTGCAACGCCTCGGCCGTCGCCGACACGTCGTACGGGTTCACCGTCAGCGCGTCCTGGCGGAGCTCCTCGTAGGCCCCCGCCCCGGTGGACAGCACCAGCGCGCACCCCGCCTCCGACACCACCGGGATCTCCTTCGCCACCAGGTTCATCCCGTCCCGCACCGGGTTGACCAGCGCCACGTCCGCCATCCGGTACACCGCCAGCGACCGCGCGAAGTCGTCCTGCACCGACACCAGCACCGGCTGCCAGTCCGCCGTACCGAACTCCTCGTTGATCTCCGCGGCCAGCTCCCGGACCGACTCCGTGTACGCCCGGTACACCGCCAGGTCCTGCCGCGACGGGTACGCCGAGGCCAGGTGGACGACCCGGCCCCGCCACTCCGGGTGGACCGTCAGCAGCTCCCGGTAGGCCAGCAGCCCCCGCAGGATGTTCTTCGACAGCTCGGTCCGGTCCACCCGGGCGATCGTCTTCAGGTCGCCGACCTCCGCCCGCAGCTGCGCCAGCTTCTCGTCCACCTCCGGCCGGTGCGCGAGCGCCTTGAGTTCGTCCGCGTCCACCCCGAGGGGGTAGTTGGTCACCTCGGTGAACTGCCGCTTCGCGTAGCCGCGCCCGTCCGGGGCGGCCCGGCGGTGCCACACCCCGCGCTCCGGGGCCCCGGCCGGGAGGTACGCCTCCGCGATGCCGTCCGCGTCGTCCCTGCTCGCGCCGCTGGCGAAGTTGTACGCCCACTCCCACGTGTGGAAGCCCAGCCGGTCCGCCCCGAGCATGCCCCACACCAGCTGGCTCCGGATGTCGTCCGGGAGCATGTTCATGAACTCCCGCGAGGCCCACGGCGTGTGCGTGAAGTGCCCGATCCGCAGGTCGGGCCGCAGCTCCCGCAGCTGCCCCGGGACCAGCGCCAGGTGGTAGTCCTGCACCAGGACGCGGGCCCCTTCGGCCGCCTCCTGGGCGAGGGCGCGCGCGAAGGCCCGGTTGTACTCGACGTACGCGTCCCACCGCCGGCGGAACTCCGCGTCGAAGACCGGCTCGCGCGGGACGTCGTACAGGTGGTGGTGCGTGAACCACAGCACGGAGTTGGCGATGCCGTTGTAGGCGGCGTCATACACCGCGGGATCGATGTCCAGCATCCGGACACCGGGCTCGGTCACCCCCCGGTGGACCGCCTCCCGGTCCGCCTCCGACAGCGCCGCGCAGATCCACAGCGCCCCTGGCTGCTCCGCGAGGGCCGCGGAGAGCCCGGAGACGAGACCGCCCCCGCCGCGCCGGGCGCTGAGGACGCCTTCGGCATCGATTGCGTACGAGAGGGGGCCGCGGTTGGCGGCGACGAGTACCTGAGAAGCCATGCGGCGAACCTAGCCCGGCCCGCACTCGCTCAAACTTTCCAGGCCGACGTCACGCCACGCGGCGCAGCGCGTACTCCTTGACGCCGAGCATCGGCGGCCGCTCCTCGGTGTCCACCGGGTACGTCCGCGGCACGAAACCTTCCGGCCCCCGCTCGAACTGCGTGAGCTCCGGCCGTACGTGGGAGTACCCCCAGCGGTAGCTGGGGGAGTGGCCGCGCGACAGCCGCAGCAGGGCGGTGCGGTAGATCGCCGCGGCCATCCGGCCGAGCGCCTGCCCGTCCTGGTGGCGGTGGACGCGTACGCCCACGTCCACCTGGGCGAGCGCGTCCAGTCCGACCGTGTGCAGTGCGTCGACCAGCAGGCCCAGCTCGACGCCGTACCCGACGGGGAACGGCAGCCGTTCCAGCAGGGAGCGGCGTACGGCGTACTCGCCGCCCAGCGGCTGGACGAAGCCGGCCAGCTGCGGCCAGTGCAGGTTGAGCAGGGGGCGGGCGACCAGCTCCGTGACCCGGCCGCCCTGGCCGGGGGCGTCGCCGAGCGGGCGGTCGTACATGGCCTTGACGAACTGCACGTCCGGTTCGGTCAGCAGAGGTCCCACGATCCCCGAGACGAAGGCGGAGGAGAAGTCCCGCAGGTCGGCGTCGACGAAGCAGACGATGTCCCCGCTGGTGGCCAGCAGCGAGCGCCACAGCACCTCGCCCTTGCCGGGCAGCGCCGGGATCCTCGGCAGGATCTCGTCGCGGTGCACCACCCGGGCTCCGGCCTTCGCCGCGACCTCCGCCGTACGGTCGGTCGAGCCCGAGTCGATCACGATCAGCTCATCCACCAGGGGGAACGGCAGTCCCTCGATCAGCTCGCGCCGGATGACCTCGACGATCGCGCCGACCGTCGCCTCCTCGTCCAGTGCGGGCAGCACCACGCTGACCGTGGTCCCGGCCGCCCGTTTCCGGTCGAGCAGCTGGTCGAGCGGTCGGTCGGCGGCTGACCAGGAGCGGTCTGCCAGCCAGCGCTCCACCTCTTCCAGCACCCTCAGTACTCCCTGCTTGTCGGCGTTATCGGCCGATATGAGATCCATCTCGCGGTTCGGACGGCTGTCTCAACCGCCCGGCCCTTCGGTTACAGTCTTGAACAACGCGAAGGACCACCGCATGCCGGGGGTCCCCGCGTACAAACGCACCGGCGCGCCACAGAGCGCGTGTGCCGGTGCCATACCGCTCATCCAGAGGGGCAGAGGGACACGGCCCGTTGAAGCCCCGGCAACCCTCCAGTCGGTTCTCGCGATCGCTCGTCAGCGACGTCAGCGAGGTCCCCGGCTAGGGAAGGTGCCAATTCCGTCTCATGGCGAAGTGCGCCATGGGGAAGATGAGGAGAAAGGGCCTCGCCATCATGGCTGCACAGACTGTCGCCACCTCTGTCGATCTCGGACCTGCCAACGGTCTTTCCTGTCGCGAGTGCGGTACCCGCTTCGAACTCGGCCCCATCTTCGCGTGCGCCGAGTGTTTCGGACCGCTGGAAGTCGCCTACGACCTCCCGGCCGGTACTGGTTCATCCGAAGACGTCGAGGCCCTGCGCGCCGCGATCGAGGCCGGCCCCAACAACATCTGGCGTTACGCGCCGCTGCTGCCCGTCCCCGCGGACGTGGCCTCCAAGCCGAGCCTGAACCCGGGCTTCACCAAGCTCGTGGACGCCGCCAACCTGGCCAAGGAGCTCGGCGTCACCGGCAAGCTCTACGTCAAGGACGACTCCGGCAACCCGACGCACTCCTTCAAGGACCGCGTCGTGGCCATCGCCGTCGAGGCCGCCCGCGCCTTCGGCTTCACCACCCTCTCCTGCTCCTCCACCGGCAACCTGGCCGGCGCCGTCGGCGCCGCGGCCGCCCGGGCCGGCTTCCGCTCCTGCGTGTTCATCCCGCACGACCTGGAGCAGGGCAAGGTCGTCATGGCCGGTGTGTACGGCGGCGACCTGGTCGGCATCGAGGGCAACTACGACGACGTCAACCGCTTCTGCTCCGAGCTCATCGGCGATCCGCTCGGCGAGGGCTGGGGCTTCGTCAACGTCAACCTGCGCCCGTACTACGGAGAGGGCTCCAAGACCCTCGCGTACGAGATCTGCGAGCAGCTCGGCTGGCAGCTGCCCGACCAGCTCGTGATCCCGATCGCGTCCGGATCGCAGCTGACGAAGATCGACAAGGGTCTGCAGGAGCTGATCAAGCTCGGCCTCGTCGAGGACAAGCCGTACAAGATCTTCGGTGCCCAGGCCGAGGGCTGCTCCCCGGTGTCGACCGCCTTCAAGGCCGGTCACGACGTGGTCCGCCCGCAGAAGCCGAACACCATCGCCAAGTCCCTCGCGATCGGCAACCCGGCGGACGGCCCGTACGTCCTGGACATCGCCCGCCGCACCGGCGGCTACGTCGAGGACGTGAACGACGAGCAGGTCGTCGAGGCCATCAAGATCCTCGCGCAGACCGAGGGCATCTTCGCCGAGACCGCGGGCGGCGTGACGGTCGGCGTGACGAAGAAGCTCATCGAGAACGGGCAGCTCGACCCGACGCTGACCACCGTCGTCCTCAACACCGGCGACGGCCTCAAGACCCTGGAGGCGGTGGCCGCGGAGAGCGGGCAGACCGCCACCATCCGCCCGAGCCTGGACGCGTTCCGCGCCGCCGGCCTGGCCTGACCCTCTTCCCCTGCTCTACCGGAAAGGCAGTAGCGCCATGAGCGTCAACGTCCGCATCCCCACCATCCTGCGCACCTACACCGGCGGTCAGGCCGAGGTGCCCGCCGAGGGCGCGACCCTCGCCGAGGTCATCCAGTCCCTGGAGGCGAGCCACCCGGGCATCGCCGCGCGCGTCCTGGACGACCAGGGCAAGCTGCGCCGTTTCGTGAACGTCTACGTCAACGACGACGACGTGCGCTTCGAGGGCGGGCTGGAGGCGAAGACGCCGGACGGCGCCGGCGTCTCGATCATCCCGGCCGTCGCGGGCGGCTGCTGATCCTCTCGGCCCCTTTGCCACCTGATAGGTGACACGCGCAAACCGAAATTGCCCCCTCCGCTAAAAGCGGAGGGGGCAATTCTGCTTGATTGGGCGCGGTAGAGTTGGGGAAGTCCCCTCCGCCGGACTTGCCCGCTGCATATGAACGGGTCGCGTGAGGGTCGACATCGGGTCAACATGCAAGTGCGGTATGGGGCTTTGGCGAGATATGCCGGGCCCGAGTTGCCCTGGAGTATGGCAAATTTTCACTCTATTTCAATGTTTTCCTGTGTCCAGAATTCTCGTCGGATTGACCTGTTGCAGACAGCACTCGCGCAGATACATTCAGCCTCGGTCGACGCGTTCCGACGCAAGTTCTGACCCGGGAACGCGAAGTGCGTTCCCGCGCAAGGGCCAGTAATAGGGGAGTTAGGCATGGCTCAGGGCACCGTCAAGTGGTTCAACGCGGAGAAGGGCTACGGCTTCATCGCGGTCGACGGTGGTGCGGATGTGTTCGTCCACTACAGCGCCATCCAGATGGACGGGTACCGCACCCTTGAAGAGGGTCAGCGGGTCGAGTTCGAGATCTCGCAGGGCCAGAAGGGTCCGCAGGCGGACATGGTCAAGCTCGCGCTCGGCTAGTCCTGGAGCGATCGACCACCGACGCACAGTGTTCAACGAAGACCTGCAAGACCATACGAGGGGCCCACATCCTGGACACGGGATGCGGGCCCCTCGTACGTGTGCCCGCCCTGTGCCCGCCCTGCGCCAGGTATCGGCGGGGCGATACCCCAAGCCGCTTGCACTCGGAGGGGTCGAGTGCTAATCATTGGCGTTAGCACTCTCCTGGTGAGAGTGCTACCAAACGAGGACCGGGTCGGTGAGGCCCGCAGGGTCCGGCGGGAAGGAACCGCCGGGCACTCAGGCCGTCCGTCGCGGGCGCGGGCGCGGTCCGGGAGCAATCCACCGCTGTCCGGGAGGACCACTTCAGATGGCCAAGATCATTGCGTTCAACGAGGAGGCCCGGCGCGGTCTCGAGCGAGGCATGAACCAGCTCGCCGACGCCGTCAAGGTCACCCTTGGCCCCAAGGGTCGCAACGTCGTCCTTGAGAAGAAGTGGGGCGCCCCCACGATCACCAACGATGGTGTCTCCATCGCCAAGGAGATCGAGCTCGAGGACCCGTACGAGAAGATCGGCGCCGAGCTGGTCAAGGAAGTCGCCAAGAAGACGGACGACGTCGCGGGCGACGGTACGACCACCGCCACCGTGCTGGCCCAGGCGCTCGTCCGCGAGGGCCTGCGCAACGTAGCCGCCGGCGCCAACCCGATGGCCCTCAAGCGTGGTATCGAGAAGGCCGTCGAGGCCGTCTCCGCCGCCCTGCTCGCCCAGGCCAAGGATGTCGAGACCAAGGAGCAGATCGCTTCGACGGCCTCCATCTCCGCCGCCGACACCCAGATCGGCGAGCTCATCGCCGAGGCCATGGACAAGGTCGGCAAGGAAGGCGTCATCACCGTCGAGGAGTCGCAGACCTTCGGTCTGGAGCTCGAGCTCACCGAGGGCATGCGCTTCGACAAGGGCTACATCTCGGCGTACTTCGCCACCGACATGGAGCGCATGGAGTCGTCCCTCGACGACCCGTACATCCTGATCGTCAACTCCAAGATCGGCTCGGTCAAGGACCTGCTGCCGCTCCTGGAGAAGGTCATGCAGTCCGGCAAGCCGCTGCTGATCATCGCCGAGGACGTCGAGGGCGAGGCCCTGTCGACCCTGGTCGTCAACAAGATCCGCGGCACCTTCAAGTCCGTCGCCGTCAAGGCCCCGGGCTTCGGCGACCGCCGCAAGGCCATGCTCGGTGACATCGCCATCCTCACGGGCGGCACGGTCATCTCCGAGGAGGTCGGCCTCAAGCTGGAGAACGCCGGTCTCGACCTGCTCGGCCGCGCCCGCAAGGTCGTCATCACCAAGGACGAGACCACCATCGTCGACGGTGCCGGTGACAGCGACCAGGTCGCCGGTCGCGTGAACCAGATCCGCGCCGAGATCGAGAACTCCGACTCGGACTACGACCGCGAGAAGCTCCAGGAGCGCCTCGCGAAGCTGGCCGGCGGCGTGGCCGTCATCAAGGCCGGTGCCGCGACCGAGGTCGAGCTCAAGGAGCGCAAGCACCGCATCGAGGACGCCGTTCGCAACGCGAAGGCGGCCGTCGAGGAGGGCATCGTCGCCGGCGGCGGCGTGGCCCTGCTGCAGGCTTCCGCGGTCTTCGAGAAGCTGGAGCTCGAGGGTGACGAGGCGACCGGTGCCAACGCCGTGAAGCTCGCCCTGGAGGCCCCGCTGAAGCAGATCGCCGTCAACGGTGGTCTCGAGGGTGGCGTCGTCGTCGAGAAGGTGCGCAACCTTCCGATCGGTCACGGCCTGAACGCCGCGACCGGTGAGTACGTCGACATGATCGCCGAGGGCATCATCGACCCGGCGAAGGTCACGCGCTCTGCCCTGCAGAACGCCGCGTCCATCGCCGCGCTGTTCCTCACCACCGAGGCCGTCATCGCCGACAAGCCCGAGAAGGCCGGCGCCGGCGCCCCGGGCGGCATGCCGGGCGGCGACATGGACTTCTGATCGACCCCTGGCTCCGGCCACTGGTTGATCGGCTGTTCTCGAACGAGGGCGGCACCCCCCACGGGGGGTGCCGCCCTCGGGCGTTTCCGGCCGGCCGTCGCCGGTCGGCGGGTAAAACCGCTGGTCGGGGTGGGTCCGGCCGTGTGACCGTACGGCCATGGGCAACTCCGTCGCGTACCCCGTCTACCGCACCACCGATCCCGCCGAGGCGTACGCCAGGGCGCGGCTGCTGTGCGGGTTGCTGGCCCGCCGGTACGAGGAGGTGCGGGTGGGGCCGGAGCTGAGCACGGTCGAGGACGTGCGGCGGATGGCGGCGCTGCTGCCGGACGCGCACTACGACTACACGGAGATGCGCACGCACCCGCAGACCGACGAGCCCCTCTACTTCGAGGTGGACGTGCGGACGGCCACCGACGCGGAGCTGGCCGCGGAGGTCCCGCTCGACTTCACCTATACGGAACTGCCGGCCGCCGTGGCCGAGGAGGAGTTCGTCCGCGCCGTGGGTGCGGGCCCGGCGTCCATCGGCTGGGAGGGCTGCTGGCCCGACGAGCCCGAGCTGGGCTCGTACGCCTCGCCCAAGTACGACGGCGTGCAGCTGGTCCTCAACAGTGACGAGTGCGAGTGGTCCCGGAAGGTCAGCGGGGTCCACACCGTCTACGTCCACGTCACCAAGTTCGGAGACCTGGGCCGCGCCGAGCGGCTCGCCGCCGCGATCGGCGGCAGCGTGCTGGGCGGGCCGGAGCAGGGCTGCTGAGCGGGCGATGGGAAGTTCGATGGCCTACCCCGTGTTCCGGACCGACGACCTCGCCGAGGCCTACCGGCTGGCCCGCCTGCTGTGCGCGCGGATGAAGCCGCTCGACGCGCAGATGTGGCTGTGCGCGCAGGCGCACACCGTCGAGGAGGCCCGGGGGCTGGCGGCGCTCCTTCCGACGGGCCTGTTCGAGCCGTCGCACGACTGGGCCCGGGACGTCTGGTTCGCGGGCGCCGAACTGCCCGGCGACGACCGGGAGCTGGCGGCCGAACTGCCGCTGACCGTTGACGCGTACGCGGCTCCGGGCCCCGTCGAACAGGGCTTCCTGCGCGCGCTGGGCCGCGGAGCGGCCACGATGCTCTGGTACGGAGACTGGCCGTCCGTCCCCGGGATCCCGTCCGCGTCGCAGCACACGACGAACCAGCGGGTGGAACTCGACGTCAACGAGGAACATCCCGACGGCCGGCACACGGTCTACGTGCACTTCCGGTCCGCCGACGAGGCGGGCGCGGCCCATCTGGCGGCCGCGGTCGGCGGGTCGGTGCTGGGCCCCGTGCAGCTGGGCCGCTGACGCGGCCCGGGTCGGCATAGGCTGGGCGCATGGCTGATCTCTTCGTCAAGATCTGCGGGCTCAAGACCGCGCACGATGTCGACGTGGCCGTGGCCGCCGGGGCCGATGCCGTCGGGTTCGTCTTCGCGCCCGGCAGCCCGCGTACGGTCGATGCCGCCACCGCGCGGGAGCTCGCCGCGCGGGTGCCGGACGGCGTGCTCACCGTCGGGGTGTTCCGGGGGCAGTCGGTGGCGGAGGTGCGCCGGTTCGCCCAGGAGAGCGGCGTACGGGGGGTGCAGCTGCACGGCGAGGAGGGGCCCGGGGACTTCGCGGCGCTGCACGCCGAGGGCCGGACCCTGCTGCGGGCCACCGCCGAGCACGTGAAGCGCTGCGGCGAGTACGGCGAGGACCTGCTCCTGCTCGACGCCCCCGACCCGGGCTCCGGAAAGCCGTGGAACTGGGGCTCGGCGGACTTCACCGCGCCCGAGGGGCGGTGGCTGCTGGCCGGCGGGCTGAACCCGGGCAATGTGCGGGAGGCGGTCGAGGTGACCGGGGCCTGGGGCGTGGACGTGTCCAGCGGGGTGGAGCGCGAACGTGGGATGAAGTCGCCGGAGTTGATCCGCGCCTTCGTCGAGGCCGCCCGCGGCTAGCCGGACCTCCAAGTTCTGTAGTGGTCGTTACGGAAATTGTGTTACGGTCTTTCTGTAGTGATCATTACGGAATCGGGGGGACCCATGCAGAACAAGAACGCGCTGGTCACGGGCGGCAGCAGGGGCATCGGCCGGGCCATCGCCGAGCGGCTCGCCGCCGACGGGGCCACCGTCGTGCTGACGTACGCGAACGACGGGGCGGCGGCCCGCGAGGCCGTGGAGCGGATCACCGAGAACGGCGGCCGGGCCCACGCGCTCCACGCGGAGCTCGGGCACCACGGCGACGCCGCCGCGCTCTGGGCGGCGTACGACGCGCTGGGGCTCGACGGGGTCGACATCATCGTCAACAACGCCGGCATAGGACTGCCTGTTCCGCTCGGCCAGGTCGCCGAGGAGGACTTCGACCGGGTCTTCGCCGTGAACGTACGGGCGCCGTTCTTCGTCGTGCAGGAGGCCCTCGGGCGGCTGCGCGACGGCGGCCGGGTCATCAACATCTCCAGCGGCGCCGCCCGGATCGCGATGCCCGAGATCCTCGCTTACGGAGCGACCAAGGGCGCGCTCGACACCCTCACGCTCAACCTGGCGAAGGCCCTCGGCCCGCGCGGGATCACCGTGAACTCGGTCGCACCCGGCATCGTCGACACCGACGTCAACGCCGGCTGGCTGCGCGGCAACGCCGAGGCCGAGGCGCACGCCGCCTCGCTGGCCGCGCTCGGCCGGGTCGGCCGCCCCGAGGACATCGCCGACATCGTCGGCTTCCTCGCCTCCGACGACGCGCGGTGGGTGACGGGGCGGGTGGTCGACGCGACCGGCGGCGCGGGGCTCTGACCCGCGTCCAGGCCGTCGGCCCGGCGGTGGCGGACCGTCAGGTGGCGGGCATCGCCTGTCGCCAGACGGTCAAGTCCCCGGACACCCATTGGGACATCCCCATCACGTCCGCGGTCGACTTGAACTGGAGCACGTACAGCCCGACGTCCCCCGCCTTGTTCCTGATGCAGAACTGGCTGCCGCCCGCCGCCCCGGCCAGCGTCCAGCTCCGGTCGGTCGTGAGCGCCAGCGTGCTCCGGCACGAGTCGAGGGATCCCTGCGTCTCGCCGTACAGCATGATGATCGTGGCGGTGTCGCTCTCCAGGCTGCAGATGCTCCTCTTGCAGCTCATGCGTACCTCTCCGCTGCGGTCGTTGCGCACGAGCGCTTCCCCCAGGGTGATCGAGCTCTGCTCGTCGTTCAGGCGCAAGGCGGGGTACGGGTTCGCCTTGGGCGGCTGGGACGCGCTCGGCGCGGGTGTGGATCCGGAGCCTTCGGCCGCCTTGCCGCCGGTGGCCGAGCCGGCCGGGGCCGGGGCAGACACGGCCGGGCCGGGGGACCTGGCCGCGGAGGCCTCCCGGTCGAGCATCCGCTTCGCGGATTCCTTGACCGTCCAGGCCAGGCCGCCCAGCACCAGCGTTCCCACCGCCATCGCCGCGGTGATGGCCACGGCGGCACGCTTCCGGCTCTTGCGCCGCTCCTCCGGAGTCTGCGGCGTAGGCCCCCAGACCATCGGCGTCTCGTGCCCCGTGGCGGGCTGCGGGGCCGGATCCGGGACCTCCACCTCCGGCCCCAGCACCTCCCGCCAGACGGCCGGGCTGCCGCCGCTCGTGTCGTCCGCGTCCTCGCCCAGCTGCTGCCGGCACCACTCCACGATCTCCGTCGGGGTGGCCCGCTCCTCCGGGTCGGAGGCCAGGCAGCGGGCGAGCAGCGGTTGCAGCTGCTCCGGCAGCCGGGACAGGTCGGGCTCGGAGTGCACGATCCGGAACAGCACGGTCATCGAGGGGCCGGTGCCGTACAGCGGTTCGCCCAGTGCCGCGTACGCCGCCGTCTGACCCAGGGCGAAGACGTCGGTGGCGGGTGTGGTCTCGCCCGCCAGCGCCTGCTCGGGGGCCATGTACTGGGGCGTGCCGATGGTGCTGCCCGTGGCCGTGGGCGCGGTGGTGTCGGAGGCCGTCGAGATGCCGAAGTCGATGACCCGGGGCCCGTCGGAGGCCAGCAGCACGTTCGAGGGCTTGAGGTCCCGGTGCACGACGCCCTCGGCGTGGATGGCCTGCAGGGCCTCGGCGATGCCCGCCATCAGCCACAGGAGCGCGGGCACCGGCAGCGGTCCGTGCTTGGCGACGGCCTCCGACAGCGAGGGCCCGGGTACGTACAGGGTGGCCAGCCAGGGCAGCGTCGCGTCCGTATCGGCGTCGATCACCTCGGCGGTGTAGGCACCCCGGACGCGCCGGGCCGCCACCACCTCCCGGCGGAACCGCCGCCGGAACGCGGGGTCTTCGGCCAGCTCCGGCCGGACCACCTTGATCGCCACCGGGCGGCCGCCCGGGGTGTGCGAAAGGTAGACCCGGCCCATGCCGCCAGCGCCGAGCCGGGCCGCGATGCGGTACCCGGCGACGGTCTGCGGATCCTCCGCGCGCAGCGGCTCGAACACCTCGGTCGCGCTGTTCATCGGCCTCCCCGATCCCCCCGACCCCCCGATCAACCGATGAGTTGATCCGCATCACTTTAAGCAACGCGTAAGGGCGGGGAGTTGCCGGGGAGCCCGCTGAGGTCAGACGCCGGGGCCGAACGAGGACGCGCCGCCGTCCTTCTCGACCGACTCCACGATCGCGGTCGCCCGCAGGTCCTCGACCTGATCGGGGGAGAGGCGGGCGGCGAAGCCGTTGAGCGTCTTGCGGTAGACGTGCAGCGGGGTGATCCCGTAGGCATCCGCGACGGCGGCCGGGTCGAGGCCGGGGTGCACGGTGACGATGTACGTGGCGTGGTCGGCGGGGCCCGCGTGGGACGCGGGTACGGATTCGGCGGCGGTGGCTGCGGACACGGGCAGGGCGACGGTGACGGCGGCCAGGACGGCGACGGCCACGGGCAGGGCTCGGCTCAGACGGTTGCGCATGGGGCGACGCCATCACGCGCTGCGGTGCAGGTCAACGAGGTCCGGGAGTGAGGCGGGGGCACGGGCGGCGCACCGGCCGTGCGCTCCCTGGTGTGGGGGCGGGCCGTACGGGTGATCTTGCTGCGGCGGTGTCGGGTACGCGGTCCGGGGCCCGGCCGTGACCGCAGAGCGGGACAACCCTTTCCGCAGCTTGTGCGATAGGACGTGTTGACGCGCGCGCCGGACGATCGGCCAGGCGGGGGCGGTGGTTCAAGGCGCGTGTAGGTGGCACCGATGGAAATGGGGCCGCACCCGCCGAAGCACTCGATGCCGCGGGGGCGGCTCACCCGTGCCGATCTTTCGTCCCGTCAGGGAGTTGCTTTCATGCGCCTGCTCGCACGTCTGGCCACCGCCACCCTCCTCACCATCACCCCGGTCGCGGTCGGCACGGCCTCGGCCGCGGCCCCGGAGCCGAACCCGGCCCCGCTGGTCAAGGCCGTCAATCCGGTGCCCGGCAAGTACATCGTGACCCTGGAGAAGGGTCAGGACGCGGTGAAGATCGCGAAGAAGCTCGGACTGAAGCCGTCCTTCGTCTACACGTCGGCGATGACCGGCTTCGCGGTCCCGCTGACCTCGCTGGAGCTGACGCTCGTCCGCAACAGCCTGGGGGTGAAGTCGGTCGAGGAGGACGCGGCGGTCCAGTCCGCGCCGATCAA
Organism: Streptomyces sp. 147326; assembly: GCF_045000215.1. Classification (NCBI taxonomy): domain Bacteria; kingdom Bacillati; phylum Actinomycetota; class Actinomycetes; order Kitasatosporales; family Streptomycetaceae; genus Streptomyces; species Streptomyces sp. 147326. Next base: position 4,929,420 of record NZ_CP134201.1, read on the forward strand.
GAGCTCCCAGGGGGCGATGCGGGCCCCGTCGAACTCGTGGGGCCAGGACCGGATCGACCAGAAGGAGCTGCCGCTCGACAGCAGCTTCACCACCCAGGGCAACGGCGCCGGGGTGACCGCGTACATCCTCGACACCGGCATCGACTACGGCCATTCCGAGTTCACCGGCGCCGACGGCACCACCCGTGCCCGCTTCGGCTTCGACGCCGTCAACGACGGCCGCAACGGCGCTGACTGCCAGGGCCACGGCACGCACGTTGCGGGCACGGTCGCGGGCAGGACGCACGGGGTGGCGCGCAAGGCGAACCTGGTGAGCGTCCGCGTCCTCGGCTGCGACGGCAAGGGCACGTGGTCGGGCATCATCGCGGGCATGGACTGGGTGGCGAAGAACGCCAAGCAGCCGGCCGTGCTGAACGGCTCCCTGGGCGGGGACAGGTCGGACGCGGTCAACAACGCCGCGACCGCGCTCTCCGACGCGGGTGTCCTGCCGGTCATCGCGGCGGGCAACTCCGCGAAGGACGCCTGCACCATCTCACCCGCGTCCGCCGCGCGCGTGATCACCGTCGCCGCATCCAACCAGTGGGACGAGGAGACCGACTTCTCCAACTACGGCACGTGTGTCTCGCTCTACGCCCCGGGCCAGGCCATCGTCTCCGCGAAGCTCGGCGGCGGCAGCGTGGCCCTCGACGGCACGTCGATGGCCTCGCCGCACGTCGCCGGTGTGGTCGCCCTCTACAAGCAGGCACACCCGAACGCGGACCCGGCCGAGCTCAACGAGTTCCTCGACACGGAGGCCACCAAGGACGTCCTGAAGAGCATCAGCAGGACCAGCCCGAACGTGCTGCTGAACACCGGCGGTCTCTGACCGTCATGTGATCCTGAGGGACCCGGCCCGGCCGGATCGCGGCTAGGCTGCGGCCGGGGGGGGATCATGGACACGCCACCGCCGCTCGTGAAGCGGCTCCGGGACCACGTGCGGCTTGCCGCGGCCTGCGCCTTCAGCGCCGTCGCGGTGCTGTACGCCGTCCTGTGCATCAAGTTGACCGCCACGGACATGGCCTCCGACCTGGTGTGCAGCTCCGGCGGCTGCCCGCGCGGGCTGGGCGCTCTGGTGCTGTGGGCCCTGGCCGCCGGGCTCGCCGCGGGCGTCCTGTGGTGGTCGGCCGTGAAGGGCCGCGGGTACCGCTCCGCCGTCGGCTGGACCATGGCCGTAGTCATCGCGCTCGTCGCCCTGTGGCCCGGCTGGCGCGGCTTCTCCTGGCTGCGCGGCCCGCACATGGACCTCTTCTCGTACCAGGCCCCGGAGGGCGCGGCCGCCGGGAAGCCGCTCGGCTCCTGGGCAGGGGACCCGGCCACGGGGTTCGTGATCCGGGCCCGCGCGGACGGTGTGACCGGCTACAACGGGGAGGGCCGCCACGGCTGGGGCCTGCCCGCCCCCACCGGCGGCGCGGTGTGCGCGATGAGCGCGGACACCCCCTCCGGCACTGGCCTGCTCACCTTGGCCACCGCGGAGGGCGCGTGCGGCAACCGCCTGGTGGCGGTGGACGTCACGTCCGGCGAGCAGCGCTGGACCAAGGACATCCCGAAACTCGTGGGCAGGCCGTCCGCGGGCGGCTCCCTGGCCGTGACCGCGACCGCGGACGCCGTACGCGCCCACGACCTGGCCACCGGCGCCGAGCTGTGGCGCTCCCCGCTGCCCGCGCGCGCCGTCGCCATGGAGGTCGCCGCCGGCCCCGACCGGGTCCTGCTCCTGGCCCGGACCGACAAGGCAGTCGAGTTGTTCGCGCTCGACGCCCGCACCGGTGCCGTCGCCTGGCGGTTCCCGATGCCGGTCGGGTACGAGTCCCCGCGCATCGTGTCGGCCTCCCCGGCCGCCGCCGTCGGTGACGGGCGCCTGCTGGCGTTCGACGACGCGGGCCGCCCGCGTGCGGAGTCGCAGGCGCCGTACGTTCCGACCACGGGCGCCGCGGCGTGGCTGGTCGTCGGCGACGTGCTGTACGCGGCGGTCCCGGAACGGGAGAAGCGGGAGGTCCTGGCGGCGTTCTCCCTGAAGGACGGCCGCCACCTGTGGACCCGCGCCTTCGACCACGACTGGCGGATCCGCACCCTGGCCGCCGACCGGACCGGCCGGATCGCCGTGGTCTCGGAGGGCGGGTACACCCACCTGTGGCACCTCGACCCGCACACCGGGAAGCCGGGCGGCGAGTCGACGGTCCTGCGACGCCTCCGGCTGGGCGAGTCGTTCGCCCTCTACGGCACGACGTTCGTCAACCTCGACGACGACGGCCGCCTCCCGCCGATCTTCGACGTGGCCCCGGCGATCGGCTGGTGAGTCAGGCCGCGAAGTCCTTCAGGGGCTCGGTGTCCAGGGTGATGCCCCCCGGGTCGGGGATCTCGACGGTCGTGCCGTACGCGAAGGCGAGGTCGAGGCGGTATCTGCCGTACTCGGGCTGGCTGTAGACGGTCAGAGCGTGCCGGTCCCGGTCGATGAGGAGGAAGACCGGGAAGCCGGCTGCGGCGTATCCGTCCCGCTTCTCGCGACGGATGCGGAGGTTGGTGTCGGAGTCGTGGGAGGTCATCTCCAGCACCATCAGGACCCCTGCGGGATCGGCCCACTCGCCCGCACCGGCGAACGTCCCGACGGGCGCCAGAGCGCCATCCACCCGGGCCCGGCCCGCCCGACATCGCTCGACCTCCAGTCCCCGCTGCGGGTAGAGCGCCAGCTCGGGGCGCTGCTGCATGCACTGTCGCAGCACCCACATGAAGATGGCTCCGTGGTCACCGTCGGGCACTGGCTTGACCTCCAGCTTTCCCGTAATGAATTCGAGCGTCACGGTTTCGGGCGCGCCGCGCTCAAGTGCTTCGAAGTCATCGAGGGGCATCTCGATGTGCGACTCCGTTCAGCTACGGTGCGGTGCGGCATACGCTAGAGGCATATGTCGCACCGTATCTGCCCGGTCGTGGACGGTTAGCGCGATGGTGTGAACGGCGGGGTTCGACGGGTCAGAGGCTGGTGACGAACGCCGCCCAGGCCGGGCCGTTGAAGGTGAGGTGCGGGCCGTCCGGGACCTTGGAGTCCCGGACGGGAACGACGCCGGGGTGGCCGTCGGCGACTTCGAGGCAACTGCCGCCGCTGCCGTCGCTGTAGGTGGACTTGCGCCAGGTGGCCATCTCCAGGCAGTCGCCGCCGTCGCCGCCGCTGTAGGAAGACTTGTGCCACGTTGCCGTCGAGAGGTCGTACTCAGGCGTGCTGGTCATGTTCGTAATCCTCCGCGACCGATTCGATCAAGGCCAGAGATTTGCGTGGCGACAGCGCGTTGGCCGTGAGCAGATCGTAGGTCAGGGTGTGCTGGGCAACCGTGGACGGGTCGTCGAACAGCTGGCCTGTGCCCATGCCTTGAACGTAGGCGAGTGGAGGTGCGTCGTCGAACGACATCAGCTTGAGGGACCCCAGCATTCCCGCGTGGAAGCCGGCGCTGAACGGGAGCACCTGCACGATGACGCGGTGCTGTCGGATCAGGCTTGCGATGTGGCGCAGGTTCTCCGCCAGCACTGCCGGGTTCTCCCCGCACCGACGCAGTACCGCCTCGTCAAGGACGCACCACAACATCGGGGTTGTTGGGTCGTTCAGCAGCGCGGCCTGCGCCAGTCGGTTCGTGACGAGCTCGTCGATGGTCTCTTCCGTGGCCGTCGGCTGGTACGCGCGAAAGACCTCGCGCGCGTACGCCGCCGTCTGGAGCAGCCCCGGGATCAGCTGGGGCGCGTACTCGCGGATGGCCGTCGCCAGAGCCTCCGCTTCGGCCGCCGCCGCGAAGTGGTCCGGGTACTTGGACTTGGCCGCCGCCCCGCAGTTGCGGACGAAGAAGCCGTTCGTGTCGAGGATGTCGTCTATCTGGCGCGCGAATTCGATGTGCATGCGGCGCGTGCCGGCTTCGAGCTGGCCGATGAACGATCCGCTGACGAAGAGCGGTTCACCCAACTCGGCCTGGCTGAGTCCGGCTCGTTCGCGCGCCACGCGCAGCTCGGCGCCGAGCAGGGCGCGGGGTGAGGAGGAGGGATCGAGGTTCTACCTGCCATGGCAACTCCCGGGCCAACAGGTGGGGTTGTTCTCGGTGCTTCCTTGAAAGGCTAGCCAGCGCGTCGCCACTCTGTGTGCAGAACCCGACCACTCAGAGTAGAAAGGTGACATGTCATGGTGCTCACGCCCACGGAACGGGTCCAGGCGGCCGAGGAGGCCGTACGGGAGTTGAAGGAGGCCCTCGGCGGGGTGGGCGTGGTCTTCCCCTCCCTGGACGTGGAACGGGTCTCGGCCGCCGGCAGCTACGGGCTGCCCCTCGTCGACCTGGGCCGCTGCAACCTGGACACCGCCCTCCGGCTGGCCGCCGTACTGCACGAGCGGGCGGCGGGCGCGTGAGCGAGGCGGTCGACGCCGCCCAGTTCGCCTTCGAACTCGGCTGGAGGCTGCGCGGCTTGGAGGCCGTGGTTGTCCGTGGCGGGTGGAAGCGTGGGGGCATGGGACTTTCCGTGCGCGTGCAGGACGACGAGGGCAGCGGGCAGTGGACCGCGGTCGGCGATGACGGGGACCGGCGGGAGAGGCGGTCGGCCGATACGGCGGAGGAGGCGACGGCGCTGGTGCACGAGGCCTTCGGGCTGACGGCGCGGCGGCCGCCGCCTCCGCCGCCGGGCCGACAGCGGTTCACGCTGATCCACTGCCCGCTCGGGGAGCATCCGGGGTTCGACGATCCGCGCTACGAGGGGCTCAAGGCGAGGCCGCCGGAGGGGTGCGTGGCCGAGGACGTCGGCGGGTACTTCGGGCTCCGCTGCGAGCGGCCGGGCGCGCGGCTGCTGGATGCCGTTGCCGAGACCTGCCGGGAGATCCGGGCGGAGCACGGGCTGCTCATGTCCGACCTCGGCATCGAGAAGCTGTGGGAATGGTCGCGGGACGGTGTGGACGGCTGGGGCGCGGAGATCGTGGGCCAGTTGCTGCTGATGGCCGCCGAGCGCGGCCCGAAGCTCGGCTACAGCACCGATGACCTGGTGCGGTTCCTGCGTACCGCCGCGGGCTGAGCCGTTCGGGAAGCGCGTACGGCCGGCGTTCAGGTCTTGGTGATGAGCTCGCCGTCGTACTCGCCGCCTACGCAGATCCACTGGCCGGCGGTGGAGTCGTACTCCACCGTGCCGCTTCCGTCCACGCACGTCGGTCCGGCGACAGCCGGTACGGCGGCCTGCGCAATGGGGGCCGTGGCGCCGAGAACGGCCAGTACGAGGGCGGCGGCGAAGCCGAGAAGTCGTGTTCGCATGAGAACTCCCGTGGGGACGAGGGACGCCAACACCTCAACACCAGCTTCCCCCTGCGCCGCGCCGCCCGCACCCTGACGTGCGGGCACACGTGGAGTGCGCTCTCCAGAAGCGCCTCCCGTGGACAAGCGGCAGTCTGGTGTCATGGCGAACACGCGCATCGTGACCGTGGGAGCGCCGGACGACCTCGGCTTGCGGAAGGTTCTGATCGACGGCAGGTCGGTGGGCAGGGTCTGGTCCGAAGAGGAACTCGAGAAACTCCTGAGCCGTGAAGGCGTGGAGGACGGACACCCCATCCGTTTTCTCGGCGAGGACGGCACTTACTGGCCGGACCAAGCGTGGATGCGACGAGCCAACGGAGGCATCGTGGTTTTCGGCCTCCTCGTGACCGCATGTCTGCTCTTCCGGGTCGGAATAGCGGACAGCGGTGATGCCCTGACCTACGGCGGACGCATCGCTGGATTCACCATTCTCGTCGTGGCCTTGGTGGAGGTGATCGCCGCCGCGGCCGCTGTCGACTTCTGGGAGATGCGGCGATGGAATTACTCGGGGGTGGTCGTTCTGGTCGGAGTCGTCATCACCCTCCTCTGTAGCATTTCTGTCGTTCTGCTGCAGATAGGTGAGCGTTTCACTGGCTACACCGTGATTGCGATAGGCCTCCTCGTCTGGTCTTCGATGGCCCTGCTCGAACTGGCCAAATGTCGGGCGTGGAAGGGTCTCAGCATTCCCAGGAAGATTGCGATCGGGGCGATCGTTTCCACCCTTCTCGCCGTCGCCAACCTGGCGTACGCGCAGATCTATGTTCCCTATGTGACGACCCCGCTGATACTGAGCGGGGCCGAGTTCAGGGAGTCGAACCAGGTGAAGAACGGGGCGTCGATGTATGTGACGGCCCATCTGTACGTGAAGAACGCCGGACAGGTTCCCGTCTACGTCCTCGGCAGCATCTACTGGATCCATGGCGGACCTGCGAGCGGCCCCTCCGAGGTGAAGCCCGCCGACTACGAATTGATCCACGACGGTGAGTTCGTGACTCCGGTGGGCCACGTGTTGAATCCGGGGGAAGAGGTCGCGCAGGACGTGGTCGTTGAGATCGAGAATCCTGAGAAGCGCGGTTACGAGGCGATCAGAGCCCAGACCGAGGTGTACGTGATCAGGAAAGACAGAATGACAATGGCCACCGATTTCAAGCACACCAACCTGGAGAGGGAGGGGTGGCGTTTCGGAGTGATGTGCGAGCAGGGGGATCCGCGCGGTGCGAAATCAAGATATCGGACCACCATTTCGAACAGCACCGAAATGTTGAACGTGACCCGAGGTCAGCAGCGCATCACCGTGTGGAGGGTCGACAGTGGTGACTGGCCGCGTGTCGATGTGCATGTGTCACCCCCGGGTGAACGGATATCCTTCGTTCCCACCATGCCCTTGCAGAACCGAGAAGCCAGTGAGCGGTACGGCCTCTCGCAGGTGCGCGGCGCCACGGCGCAGACGCCGTACCGGGAGCTCCTGGAGAAGGCACGTTCCACCGAGAAGGGCGCGAGCCCGCCCAAGTGACCCGGTTACACCGGGGAGTCGGTGCGCAGGCGGGCGTGAAGGTGCTCGTCGTGCCAGCCGTCCCTGTGCAGGAGGGCGCCGCGCATGGTGCCTTCCAAGGGGTAGCCGGCCTTCGTGGCGACGGCGCACGAGGCCGGGTTGGCCACGGAGTGGGTGATGCGGATGCGGTGCAGGCCGAGGTCGTCGAAGGCCCAGCGGGTGACGGTCTCCGTGGCCGGCACCATGAGGCCGCTGCCGCGGCCGGCGGGCAGCAGCCAGTAGAGGATCTCGCCGCTGCCGCCCGCCAGATCGAGGTCGGCCAGCCCGATCAGGCCGACGGCCGGGCCGCCGGCGGCGGGGGCGACGGCCCAGATCGCGGACTTCTCGGCCTCCCAGTTGCGGCGGTAGCGCGTGATGCGCTTCTCGGCCCGGCCCTCGGTGAACCGGCCCGTGCGGTTCCAGTGCTGGATGTCGGGGTCGAGGCCGGAAGCGATCAGGGCGGGGGCGTCGGACGGCTCCCAGGGGCGCAGCAGCCACCCGCCGGGGAGGTCGAGCACGGGCTGGGGCAGGGCCCGCATCCGGCCGGCCGGTACGACCGGGGGGATCTCCTCGGCGGCGCGGAGGCGGGACAGGAGCGCCTTGGCCGCGGGACTCTTGCGGTCGAAGCCGTAACCGCGGCTCAGGTGCTCGGGGACCGCGGGGCCGGTGAGCAGGGCGAGGTTGCAGGAGAAGCAGGGGATGACGTCGTAGAGGTGGTTCAGCTCCGCGTCGTGGGCGCGCAGGCCCCAGGTGGGGACGAAGCACCGGGCCCGGTTGCCGGGGGGCAGGGCTTCGAGCAGGGCGAGGGTCTCGGTGGCCTCGGCGCCGGTCCACAGGGTGACGGTGGTGCCGCCGGATATGGGACCCCAGGGGTGGAACTGACGGGGGTCCAGGCGGATGACTTCGAGGGCGGCCGCCCCGGCGGGGATCTCCATGGAGGGCAGCCTATGCCGGTCCCTCCTCGCGGAACCGCAGCCTGAGGTACGGGGCTTGGGGCGAGGCGGAGCCGGAGGTCTGACGGTGCAGGGCCGCGCCCTGGCCGCAGCCGATCCCACTCTGCCTGAACCCCCGGTGGGAGATCCCGACCAGTCGGTGTGCCGGGCGGCCGCCGCCACCCCGCGCCTGACACCGGAAGCCCTGGAGACCCTCCTCGCCGACCCCCGCACCGCAGAGGGCGCAGCGGCCAACCCGTCCCTCCCGGCCCCCCGCATGCACGCACTCCTCGACCGCTGCCTCAACGGAGCCGCCACCCCACCGACGGCGGCCGGACGCCGAGAGACGACACCCACGTAACGATCACAGGCAGGGCAACGGCTGTCGGCCATTGCATGGAGTCTTCCCACGGACAACCGCCCTGTTGTCCACGACTCCCTCTGACCGGTGCCGGGCAGGGGAGTCGGCCGGCCCCGGGTCACGGCTGGCGCGGGCGGCCGAGCGGTTTCAGGGCGAGGCCCGTGAGTCCTGCGGCGCAGGCGCCCGCCGCGCACACCGCCGTGGCGAGCGTGGCTCCCCGGGCGTCGGCCAGTGCGCCGAGGGCGTTGTTGCCCACCACCAGCGCCAGGCTCTGAACGAGCGTCAGCAGCGCCTGCAGCCTGGCCAGGTGCGTGCCCGGGGCGCCGGTCAGCACCAGCGGACCGATGTGGCAGGCGAACATCCCGGAACCCGCACCGGTGACGATTCCCCCGGCCACGGCAACGGCCACGGAGGCCTGCCCGGCCAGCGCCACCGCGGTGATGCCCGGCGCCGCGACACACAGCCCCAGCGCCGCACCCCTGCCGATCCGGCGCACGGTGCCCCGCCGCGAGACCACCAGTGCCACGGCGACCACCCCCAGGCTCTGGCCGCCGGCGATCAGACCGGCCGCCCCGGCACTCCAGCCGTGCTCCCGTGACAGGAGCGGGTTCAGCAGGGACACCACCGGCAGGAGGAAGCACGCGGCAGCGGCCGTCAGCAGCAGCGCGGACCGCAGGACCGGATCCGCCACGGCGACCCGCACCCCGTCCGCCGCCCCTGCCAGGAGACCCTCCCTGCGAGGGGACCGTTCGACGGCGAAGGCCGGCCGGACGCGGACGAGCACGACGAGGACGACCGCGAAGGTGCCCGCATCGGCGAGCGCCGCGCCGGTCAGGCCGGCGGCCGCGACGAGTACGGCGCCCAGGGGAGCCCCGAGCAGCGAGGCGATCTGTCCGGCCGCCTGCTGCACGGCCAACGCCCGGGGGAGCTGCGCCTCGCCCACCAGAGTGCGGGGCATGGACCCGGCGGCCGGCAGGTAGAACGCGTCGACCGTGCCGACCACCGCCGCAACCGTGACGAGGAGCCAGGGAGAGGCGTCCAGGCGCGAGCTCGCGAGGGCCAGCGCGAGCGTGGCCGTGAGCATCGCGGCGTCCCCGACGACCATCACCCTGCGGGCGCCGAACCGGTCGCCGACGGCGCCGCCCAGCAACAGCAGCAAGGTACGGGGAAGGGTGATGGCGGTCAGGACCAGAGCGCCGGTCCCGCCACCGTGGGCACTCGCCGCCCAGCCGAGGGCGAAGTACAGGACGGCGTCACCGAGCAGCGAGGCGCGGGTGCTGGCGAGCCAGACGAGGTACGTGCGGGGAAGGGCCGGGCGCGCCGAGCCGTGCCGGGCGGTGTCGGGGGATGCCATGGCCGCTGACGCTAGGGGCCTCGACCAACTGGAGGGCAAGCTGCCTCGGCGCGGTCACGGCAAGGGCGGGCGTCAGGTCAGGGCCGGTTCCTTGGAGGGCTCGGCGGCCGCGGTGGCCGGGGTCGGGTCGGTGTTGAGGTCGGTCAGCATCTGGCGGGTGAAGCCGAAGAAGTAGGTGGCGGCGAAGCCGACCAGGTAGCCGACGGCCAGGCCGCCCGCGTAGATGGCGATGGTGATGCCGGGGTTCGACTTGCCGTCGAGCAGGGGGAACAGGGCCCAGCCCGACGGGCCGATGGCGGTGGAGCCGAAGGCGACGCCGAGCTGGTTGAAGAGGCCGACGAAGGCGCCGCCGGCCGCGCCGCCGACGCAGGCGGTGACGAAGGGGCGGCCGAGGGGGAGGGAGACCCCGTAGATGAGCGGCTCGCCCACGCCGAGGAAGCCGGCCGGGAGGGCGGACTTGATGGTGGTGCGGAGCGGACCGTTGCGCGGGAGCCGGTAGTAGACGGCGATGGCCGCGCCGACCTGGCCCGCGCCCGCCATGGCGAGGATGGGCAGCAGCACGGTGTAGCCGGACTGCTCGATGAGCGTGGTGTGGATGGGGATCAGAGCCTGGTGCAGGCCCAGCATCACGAGCGGCAGGAAGAGCCCGCCGAGGACCAGGCCCGCGAAGGCGCCGCCGGTCGCGAGCAGCCAGTCGGCGAAGGTGCCGATGGCCGCGGAGGCCTCACCGGCGAGGAACATCAGGCCGTAGAGGGTGACCAGGCCCGAGATCAGGACCGTGAGGGTCGGGGTGACGAGGACGTCCAGGGCCTCGGGGACCCACCTGCGGCACCACTTCTCCACGTACACGGCGAGCAGGGCGGCGGCGAGCGCGCCGAGGACGCCGCCCTGGCCGGGGGAGAGCTGCTGGCCGAAGGCGTCGATCTTGACGACGCCCGGGAAGACGATGATCGCGGCGACCGCGCCGCCCAGGATCGGGGTACCGCCGAACTCCTTGGCGGTGTTGTGGCCGACGAACACGGCGATCAGCGACATGAAGCCGGACGCGATGGCGGCGAGCGCCGGGACGACGGCGGGCAGCCAGCCCAGGTTCATCAGCAGGCCGTTCAGGCCCGCGATGATGCCGCAGCCGATCAGCGCCGGGATCAGCGGTACGAAGATGTTCGCGACGCGGCGCAGCAGAAGCTTGAACGGGGTGGCGTTGCGGGCCTTCTGGGCCTCCTTCAGCGCCGCGCCCTGCGCCTGCAGGTCCTCCGCGGTGACGGCGTGCGGGGAGGGGGCGGCGGGCGCCGCCGAGCGGCCCTCCTCGACCAGCGCCTCGAACTCCGGGGTGACGCGGGCGACGGCGCCCGGGCCCAGCACGATCTGGTAGGTGTCGTCCTCGACCACGCCCAGGACGGCGGGGAGGGCCCGCAGGGCCTCGTCCTGGACCAGTGAACGGTCGCGCAGTGTGATGCGCAGCCGGGTCATGCAGTGCGCGACGGAGGTGACGTTGTCCGGGCCGCCGACCAGAGGAAGGATCGCGGCGGCTGTGGCGCGGTTCTTGTCAGTGGACATGTGGGGTCGCCTTGCGTTGGGGGATGCGGGCGGGGGCAGGGGTCAGCGGGTTTCGGTGAGGGCCGTGCGGAGGTGGCCGTGGGAGGCGGCGAGGAGTTCGGCGGCCTTCGGGCCGTCGACGCCGCCGAGGATCACGAGGACGGCGTTCTTGACCTCGCCGCCGGTGGCGGTGAGCGCGGCCTCGATCTCCTCGTCGGGCGCGCCGGTGGCCAGCGCCACGATGCGGCGGGCGCGGGCGCGCAGCTTCTCGTTGGAGGAGCGCATGTCGACCATCAGGTTCCCGAAGGTCTTGCCCAGGCGGATCATGGTGATCGTCGAGATGAGGTTGAGCACCAGCTTCTGGGCCGTACCCGCCTTCAGGCGGGTGGAGCCGGTGAGGAGTTCGGGTCCGACGACGACCTCGATGCCGTGCTCGGCGGTCGCGGCGAGGGCGGAGCCGGCGTTGCAGGAGAGCCCGACGGTGAGCGCGCCGCGCGTACGGGCGAAGGCGACGGCGCCGATCGCGTACGGGGTGCGGCCGGAGGCGGAGATGCCGATGACCGTGTCGTCCGGGCCGATCTCCAGCGCGGTGAGGTCCGCGGCGGCCAGCTCCGGCGAGTCCTCGGCGCCCTCGACGGCCTTGACCATGGCGGAGGGGCCGCCCGCGATGAGGCCGACGACGTCGGCGGGGTCGGTGTTGAAGGTGGGCGGGCACTCGCTGGCGTCCAGGACGCCCATCCGGCCGGCCGTGCCGGCGCCCGCGTAGACGAGGCGGCCGCCCCGGGCCATCCGCTCGGCGATCGCGTCGATCGCGGCGGCGATGTGCGGGAGCTGCGCGGCGACGGCGGCCGGGACGGTGGCGTCCTCGGCGTTCATGGTGCGGGCGATGTCGAGGGTGGGCAGCCGGTCGATCTCGGCGAAGTCCTGGCGGAAGGCCTCGGTGGTGAGGGTTTCCAGCTGGGCGCGGAGGTCGGCGTACGGGGTCATGGGTGGGGCTCCCTGGGGGTCGGTGCCGGTGTGCGGGCTGGGCTTCGGGATCGGGGCTCCGCCCCAGACCCCGCGCCTCCAACACCGGCGGGGCTGAAAGACCGGGGCTCAGCCCCGGGGACCCCGCGCTTCAAACGCCGGCGGGGCTTGATGTGGCCGTATGGCGGTGGGCGAGGGCTTCGTAGGAGGCGGCCAGGGCGGGGGCGGCGGTTTCGTAGGTGCGCTGGGCCACGCCGACGAAGAGGCAGTCGACGACGAGCAGCTGGCTGGTCCGGCTGGACATGGCGGCCGGGCGCAGCTGGGTCTCGCGGGCGGCGGAGGTGGCCAGTACGAGGTCGGCGTAGCGGGCGACGGGGGCGTTCGGGCGGCCGGTGAGGGCGAGGGTGGTGGCGCCGCGCTCGAAGGCGACGCGGAGCGGCTCGATCACGTCGCCCGTGGAACCGGAGTGGGTGATCGCGACGGCGACGTCGCCGGGGCCCAGCTGGACGGCGCCCGTGACGGCCAGGTGGGGGTCGCCGTGGGCATGGGCGACGAGCCCGATGCGCAGCAGCTTCTGGGCGAGGTCCTGGCCGACGAGGGCGGAGGCGCCGACGCCGTAGACGTCGATGCGGCGGGCGGTGGCGAGGGCGGTGACGGCGGCGGCCAGCTGGGCCAGGTCGAGTCCGGCGGCGGTGTCGGCGAGGGTCTGCGCCTCCTCGTGGGCCAGCTTGGCGACGACGTCGGCGAGCGGGTCGTCGACGGCTATGTCGACGGTGACGGCGGGGGCGGCGCCGGACTCCTGCTGCGCGGCGAGGGCGGCGAGCGCGAGGCGCAGGTCGCGGTAGCCGGGGTAGCCGAGGAGACGGGCGGCGCGGACGACGGTGGCCTCGCTGGTGCCGGTGTGCGCGGCGAGGCCGGAGACGGTGAGCCGCGCGCACCCGGCGGGATCGGAGGCGACGGCCTCGGCGACGGCCTGCACGGAGCGCGTCATGGACGGGGCGAGGCTCCGGACCCGGGCCCGCAGGGCGGAGGGCGCCGGGGCGGGCGCGGTCTGAGGACGACGGCTGAAAGTTTCTTTCGTGTTCTCGCTCACACCTGAAACCTATTTTCGGGGGTGGTGGGCGTCAATACGCCATACGGCCCCCGGAAAGAGGCCCTTCGTCACCGGGCCTCCTCGGGGCCACAATGGGCCCATGGACCACGCGACCCCCTTGGAACAGGCGCTGCACGTCGCCCGTGCACTTGTTCTCGCCGATCTCGCCGCCGGCGAGGTCGCCGATGCCGATGTCGTCTCCCTCGTCGAGGACTCGGTCACGCACCGCCGCTGGTGGGTGGAGCAGTGGCCGGAGGGGGTCGACTATCTCGCCGGACTCGTCGCCCAGGACGTGCAGGACGCGCTGCTGGAGAAGTACGGCCGCTGGCCGCTGTGCCCGGTCTGCACCCACGGCGATCCGCACGCGCTCGACGTGGAGCCGGAACTCGGACCCGACCCGCACTGGGTGTGCTCGGAGGCGGGCGTGAAAGTGGCCGCGGTCGGCGGCCTGGGCCCGGTCTTCGGTCTCCGGTGAGCCGCCCGTGACCGTCTACATCGACCCGCCGACCTGGCCCGGCCACGGCCGCATGTGGTCCCACCTCGTCAGCGACGTCTCGTACGAGGAGCTGCACGCCTTCGCGGCGGGGATCGGCTGCCCGCCGCGCGCCTTCGAGCGGGACCACTACGACGTGCCCTCGTACCGGTACGCCGACGCGGTCGGCGCGGGCGCGGTGGAGATCGGCAGCAAGGAACTCGTCCGCCGCCTCACCGAGGCCGGCCTGCGCCGCCCGAAGGGCCGGCCCGCGCAGCCGTAGCCGTAGCGGCCGCCGTTTTCGGAAGGCTGTCGGTGGGGGCCGTTAGCCTGCGGGAATGTTCAGCACGACCGGCGACGACGATCGCCGCTTCCCGCCCGCCCTGACCGAGGTGTCCCGGATCGAGTTCGACTACGGCGACGAGGGCGTCGACTTCGCCCCGTACGAGGCCTTCCGGTCCGCCGAGGACACCACCGACTGGCTGCGCCACTGGACGGCGAACCACGAGCTCGACGCCGCCGGCCTGCGGATCTTCGGCCAGGACGGCTCCGGCGGCCTCGCCGCGATCTGGTACGCGCGCCGGAGGCGGCCGCTCGCCGAGCAGCCCGTCGTGTTCATGGACTCCGAGGGCGAGGTCGGCGTGGTCGCCGGGAACCTGTCCGACCTGCTCTGGGTGCTGGCCGACGGGGGGCCGCGCGAGGCCGCCCTGCACGGGGAGCGCGAGGCGCGCCCCGACGAGGCCCTGGCGGCGATCGCCGAGCGGCACGCGACCACCCCGCGCCGGCCCGCCCGGGAGATCATCACCGAGGCGCAGGCGGAGTTCGACACCTTCGAGGACGACATCTTCGAGCTCTGCCGCTGAGCCCCTGCCACTGCCCCCGCCCCCGGGCGGGACCGCGCCTAGGTGTGTTGTCCCGGGACGTTGGTGACACGCGTACTGGGTTCTTGAAATGAGTGAGGGCCTCCGGGTTCGGTGTGGATTGCGACATCTCCACCGATCCGAGGAGGCCCTCGTGGTCCACCGTAATGCCCCGCTGACCGAGACCGGACGACTTCGGCTGGCCCGCTGTGTCGTGGACGACGGCTGGCCCGTGCGCCGGGCAGCAGAACGCTTCCAGGTCAGCCACACCACCGCGGCCCGCTGGGCCACCCGCTACCGCACGCTGGGCGTCGCCGGAATGAGTGACCGGACCAGCCGCCCCCACCACCAGCCGCGACGGACCCCCGCAGTCGAGGAACATGTGCTGCGGCTCAGGCGCGAATACCGGATCGGACCCCTGCGACTGGCCGCCCGCGCGGGAATCGCGCCCTCGACCGCCCACCGCATCCTCACCCGCCACGGTCAGCCGGCCCTGGCCACCCTGGACCGGGCCACCGGCGAACCCATCCGCCGCTACGAACGCTCCCGGCCGGGCGAACTGATCCACGTCGACGTCAAAAAGCTCGGCAGGATCCCCGACGGCGGCGGCCACAAGACCCTCGGCCGGGCCGAAGGCCGGCGCAACAAGACCGGCACCGGCTGGGCCTACCTTCACACCGCCCTCGACGACCACACCCGCCTCGCCTACACCGAAGACCTGCCCGACGAGACCGCCCCCACCTGCGCAGCCTTCCTGACCCGCGCCGTCGCCTGGTTCGCAGAACGAGGCGTCACCGTCGAACGCGTCCTGACCGACAACGCCTGGGCCTACAGCAAGAACACCTGGCGCGACACCTGCCGTGATCTGGGCATCAGCCCGCGATGGACCAGGCCCTGGCGGCCGCAGACCAACGGCAAGGTCGAACGCTTCCACCGCACCCTGCTCGAGGAATGGGCCTACCAGCAGCCCTACACCTCAGACGCCGAACGACAGACCGCGTTCACCGACTGGATCGACTGGTACAACTACCACCGACCCCACACCGGCATCCAAGGCCAAACACCCGCCAGCCGCGTCACCAACCTGTCCGGACAACACACCTAGGTCGTCCTAGACCTTCTCGGGCGCGCCCGAGAGCAGCGGTGCCGAGGAGGCCACGACGCGGGTCGGGGCGGTCCGGCGGCGGTCCAGGCGGAGGGCGGCCACGGCGAGGCCGATCGCGGTGACGGTCATCGCCGCGCCCGCCCAGGCGGTGGCGGCGAAGCCCAGGCCCGCGTCGATGACGGTGCCGCCGAGCCAGGGGCCGCCGGTGTTGCCGAGGTTGAAGGCGGCCGTGGTGGTGGCGCCGGCCAGGGTCGGGGCGGCGCCGGCCACGTTGAACATGCGGGCGTTGAGCGCCGGGGCGGTGAAGAAGGCCGAGAAGCCGATCAGGAAGGCGAGGGCGACCGCCGCGACCTGGACCGGGGCCAGCAGGGCGAGCACGACGAGGAAGACGGTCGAGGCGGTGATGCCCCAGATCATCACGCCGAACAGGTGCGCGTCGGCGATCCGCCCGCCGACGGTCGTGCCGGCCAGCGCGCCGATGCCGAAGAGGGCGAGGATCCACGGGACCCACCGGGAGTCCAGCCCGGCCACGTCCGTGAGCAGCGGTGACAGGTAGCTGAACGCGCAGAAGACGCCGCCCGCGGCCAGCGCCGTGACGGCGATGGACAGCCACACCTGGCGGTCGCGGTAGATGCGCAGCTCGCGCCCGAGCGAGGGCTTCTCGGCGGGCAGCGGGATCTTCGGGATCAGCGCCAGGATGCCGGCGAGGGCGATCGCGGAGGCCGCGCCGACCGACCAGAACGCCGAGCGCCAGCCCAGGTGCTCGCCGAGGAAGGCCCCGGCGGGGACGCCGAGGACGTTGGCGATGGACAGCCCGCCGATCATGACGGCCATCGCGCGGGCCCGCTGGTCCCGCTCGACCATGGCGATGGCGACGGCCGCGCCGACGGCCCAGAAGCCGGCGCAGGCGAACGCGGAGACCACGCGGGAGGCGAAGAGGAGCTCGTACGAGGGGGCCAGCGCGCCCGCGACCTGCCCGAGGCCGAAGAGGCTGATGAGGGCGATCAGGGTGGTGCGGCGCGGCAGCCGCAGGGTGGCCACGGCCAGCAGCGGAGCCCCGACGACCATGCCGATCGCGAAGGCGGATATGAGCAGGCCCGCCTGCGGGATGGTGACGTCCATGTCCTCCGCGATGGGCGGCAACAGGCCGGAGAGCATGAATTCGCTGGTGCCGAGCGCGAAGACGGACAGTCCGAGGATGTAGACGGCGACGGGCATGCGGGGGCGTGCGGCATCTGCGGGCATGACTGACACCAACCATCGCGAACGCGATCAAATTCCCCCGGAGGCGTCGGAGGCGTCGGGGGCGGCGAGGGCGGCGAGCTCGGCGGCGAGGTTGGCGCGGGCCGGGGCCTCCCAGTGCGTGGCGCCGTAGGGCGTGCGGAAGAGCCGGGGCAGGTCGAGCAGCTGGCGCAGCACCGCGGCGCGGCCGGTGCGGAAGGCCTCGTCCGGGACGAACCCGTACTCGGCGCGCACGGCGGCCGCGTAGGCGGCGTAGGCCTCCGGGGCGCCGGCCAGGACGGCCAGGTCGGCGTCGCAGAGCACCTCGCCGTCGGTGTCGCCGGGGGCGGGGTCGTGGGTGACGGTGAGCCGGACCAGCCGGGCCACCTCGGCGGTGCGGGCGGTCTCTATGCCGAGCTCGGGGAGGGCGCGCTCGGCCAGGGCGGCGCTTCGCTCCTCGTTCTCGGAGCGGTCGGGACGGTAGACGGCGTCGTGGAACCAGGCGGCGAGCTGCACGGCGGCCAGGTCGGCGGCGTGCGGCGCCAGTACGTCGATCCGCGCGAGTACGTCGGCCAGGTGCGCGGTGGTGTGGTACCGGCGCTGCGGCTCCGCCCAGGCGGCGAGCAGGCGGTCGGCGTAGGGGGCGGGATCGCGGTCGGCGGCGGCGCCGGCGGCGGTGACGGTCACCCGCCAACGGGCCTGGAGGGCCGTCGTGTCGGGGCCGGTGCCACCGGGGGTGTCGCGGTGCTGGGTGCCTGTGTCCATGGGCACATTGTGGGGGTGGCGTGATGGTGCTGGTGAAGCGCGGGGGGAGGCCCGTACCCTGGATATTGGACTAGACCTATTTTTCATACCGGACGAAGGACGGCAACGAATGAGCAACCGTGCGCTCCTGGAGGTGATCGCCCTCGACGCGGAGGATGCGATCGCGGCCCAGGCCGGTGGGGCGGACCGACTCGAACTGGTCACCGACATGGCCGCCGACGGGCTCACCCCGCCGCGTGAGACCTTCGCGGCGATCAGGACGGCGGTCGACATCCCGCTGCGCGTGATGCTCCGCAAGACGGACGGCTTCGCGGCGGGCGACGTCTCCGTACTGGTCCGCACGGCGCGGGAGCTGCGGGCGGAGGGCGCGCAGGAGTTCGTCCTCGGCTTCCTGAACCCGGACGGCACCCCCGACCTGGCCGCCGTCGAGGCGGTCGTCGCGGAGCTGGAGGGCTGCCGCTGGACCTTCCACCGGGCGATCGACCGCGCGGCCGACCGGGACCAGCTGCGCAAGGCGCTGGCCGACCTGCCCGGCCTGGACACGTACCTGACGGCCGGCTCGGCGGCCGGGGTCGACGAGGGGCTGCCGGTGCTGGCCGCCGAGGCGGCGCGGCGGGGGGAGCCGGGGTACGGGGCGCGGATGCTGGTCGGCGGGGGGCTGACCCTCTCGCACCTGCCGGTGCTGCGCTCGGCCGGCATCGACGCGTTCCACATCGGCGGCGCGGCCCGTCCCTCCGGGTGGGGCCGCCCGGTCTCCGCCGAGGCCGTCGCCCAGTGGCGCTCGGCCCTGACCTGACGAACCGGGGCTCCGCCCCGAACCCCCTACGGCGCTCCGCGCCCGCGCCTCAAACGCCGGCGGGGCCGAAAGACCTGGGGCTCCGCCCCAGACCCCGCGCCTCAAACGCCGGCGGGGCTGGATGTGCCGGTGTTTGAGGCGCGTGGGTCCCCCGGACGGAGTCTGGGGAGGGCCCGGGGCCGTGGGTCAGGACAGGGCGGCCGGGAGGGGGGCCGCGTGGAGGGCCGTGAGGCCGGAGACGGCTCGGGTGAGGCAGACGTACAGGCGGCGCAGGCCCGTGCGTTCGTCAGGTTCGCCGTCGACGATGGCCGCGGGCTCGTCCAGGACCACGTAGTCGTACTCCAGACCCTTCGCCAGGGAGGCGGGGACCAGGGTCAGCCGCGACTCGGCCGTGGTCTCCTCGCCCGGCGCCAGGTACGGCAGGCCCGCCGCCAGCAGGGCCTCCGCCAGCGCGGGGATCCGCGCGTCCGCCGCGATCAGGCCGATCGACCCCTCGTGGGCGAGCGACGCGCGGCAGGCCGCCACCACGTCCGCCGTCAGGTCCGAGCTCTGCGAGATCAGCAGCGACCCCGGGGTCTCGCGGACCGAGGAGACCGGGGCCAGCCCCGGGGAGATCGACGGCAAGAGGCGGGAGGCGTACGCGATCACCTCGCGCGGGACGCGGAAGCCCGCCGTCAGCTCCTCCAGCACGGCCTGCGGCTTGCCCATGTGGGTCAGGGCCTCGTCCCAGCTGCGCGTGGCCCACGGGGTGGTGCCCTGCGCGAGGTCGCCGAGGACCGTCGCCGAGCCCGTCGTGCAGCGCCGGCCCACCGCCCGGTACTGCATCGGCGACAGGTCCTGGGCCTCGTCGACCACGACGTGGCCCAGCGAATGCGTCCGCTCCACCAGGTCGGCGGCCTCGTCGATCAGCACCAGGTCCGCCGCAGACCACTTCGCCGCCTTCACGCTCCGGAACGGCTTCGGCCACAGGAGCAGCTTCTGCTCGTCGGCGGTGAGCACGTCCGCCGCGTGCAGCGCGAGGAAGTCGGGGTCGGACAGGAGGCGCAGGACCAGCTTCGCCGGCTCGACGGGCGGCCAGACCGCCTTGACCGCGGCCTTCACCGCCGCGTTGCGGGCCACCGCGTCCTGCACGCGGTCGTCCGGTGCCTCGCCCGCCTGCTCCATCCGTACGAGCACCGCGTGCGCGATCCGCTGCGGCAGCGCGTCCCGGGCCGCGCCGTAGCGGATGTCGCGCTTCTGCAGCTCCTCGACCATCTCGGCGATCTCGTACGCGGGCACCCGCCAGCGGCGCGAACCGCGCACCACCATCAGGGGCTCGGCCGGCGCGCTGACGTGAGAGACGAGTGCGCGGCGCAGCACCTCCGCCATCCGGGCGTCGCCCTTGACCACGGCGGTTTCGGCGGCGTCCGTGCCGCGTACCTCCAGACCCTCGCGGGCGACCAGGTCGTCGACGGTGGCCTGCTTGACCTCCAGCTCGCCCAGCGCCGGCAGGACCTGCTCGATGTAGTGCAGGAAGGAACGGTTCGGCCCGATGACGAGCGTGCCCGTGCGGGCGAGGCGGTCGCGGTGCGCGTAGAGGAGGTACGCGACACGGTGCAGGCCGACGGCGGTCTTTCCGGTACCGGGGCCGCCCTGCACGCAGACGGAACCGGAGAGGCCGGAGCGGACGATCTCGTCCTGCTCGGGCTGGATCGTCGCGACGATGTCCCGCATGGGGCCGACGCGCGGGCGCTCGATCTCCTGCTGGAGCAGCTTGCTGACGGCGGCGGCCTCGGCGGGGTCGGACAGGTGCTCGTCCTCGTACGCCGTCAGCTCGCCGCCGGTGTAGCCGAAGCGCCTGCGCAGCGCGATGTCCTGCGGGTCGGTCTTGGAGGCCCGGTAGAACGGCTGGGAGACGGGCGCGCGCCAGTCGATGACCATCGGATCGCCGTCGGCGTCGTGGACGTGGCGGCGGCCGATGTAGAACTGCTCGCCCTCCGCGCCCTCGGCGAGCTCGGCGCCGGGCGCGTGGAGGTAGTTGAGGCGGCCGAAGAAGAGGGGGGTGTGGGAGAGGTCGGCGAGGGCCTTGATGCGGTCGTCGATCTGGGCTTGGAGGACGATCGCGTTGACCCAGTTCGCGGTGACGTCGCGGATGTCGAGGGCCTCGACGTCCTCGCGCATGGCGCGCAGGGCGGAGCGCGAGGCGGAGAGGTGGGCACGTTCGCGGGCGAGCGGGTCGGACTCGGGGGCGTGCGCGGGCACGGGAAGGCCTCCAGCTGCTGGTACGGAACAGAAGCCCGCCGGTTCCGGCCGGGGGGCGGCTCTCCCCGATGAGGCGGTGGGAGGCTGGCAAGAGCGGAGATTCTAACCGCGGCGGCGCGGCGGTGCGAACGGGTTTGAGTCCTCCCGTACGGGACCGCCGTACGGGTGTCATACCGGGGAGTGTCATACCTCAGGGAGGTCCCTAGGGGTCGGCATGGGCCGGGAGGAGGAGGCCGCCGGGCCCGCGGTTACGCCCCCAGAGCGATGTGATCCGCGTGGCGCAAACGCACCATGGATACATGAGCACCGCAACCTTCACCCCGGTCCAGGGTGGCCGCCCGCGCGGCGCCACCGCCCTCTCCGACGCCCGCCCGCGCCGCCCCCTCGGCCGCGCGCTGCAGGCGGCCAAGATCTTCGCGGCGGCCGCCGTGAGCGTCGTCGTCCTCGGCGAATACGCCGAGGACGCGGGCGTCATACGCCGCTGACCACCCCCGCCGCCCGCGCCTGCCGGCGGCGGGCTGGTCGCGGGTGGACTGGCCGCGCAGCAAGGTGCGTTGGGTGATCCACTAGGGTCACGCGCGTGAACCGGAGTCCTGCCCAGAGCCGCTTACCGTTGCCCTTTGCCGGCGTGCTGGTGACGGGCTCGCTGCTCGTGCTGGGTGTGCTCGGCGTCGCCCTGCGCGTTCCGGTGGCCGATGCCCTCGTCGACGGCTTCTGTGCCGCGGAGTGGCGCCCGTCCGCCGTGTACCCGCCGTTCGCGGCGATCCTGTTCACGCCGGCCGCCTGGCTGCCCGCCGCCGTGCTGAAGGCCGTCCTCGTCCTGGGTGACGCGGGCCTGCTCGCCCTGCTGATCAGCCTGTCCTGGCGCCTCGCCGGACTGGCGGCCAGGCCCGGTCCCGTTCTGGCCGCGAGCGTCGCCGGGCTGTGGCTGGGGCCGCTGTTCCAGGCGCCGCTCCCCGGTCAGATCAACCTGGCACTCGCCTGCCTGGTCCTGTGGGATCTCGGCCGGCCGGGCGCCGCGCTCGGCAAAGGCTTCGCGCTGGGCGTCGCCGCCGGGATCACCCTCCTCCCGGCGGCCTTCGTCCCGTACCTGCTGGCGACCCGCCGCGTCCGGGCCGGACTGACCGCGCTGGCCGCCCTCGCCGGTACCGCGCTGCTCGGGCTGCTGGTCCTCCCGCAGGACTCGGCCGCGTTCTGGACCCGGCAACTACCCGCCGCCGCCCGCGCCCCGCTACCGGACTGGCCGGCCCTGTGGGTCTGGTGCGTCCCCCTGCTGGCCCTGCTGATCGCCGCAGCCCGCGCCCCGGCCGCCCCGGCCGCCCCGGGCCCGCGGGACGGCCGTCCGGCGGCCCTCAGTCGCTCGCCAGCAGCTCGTCGGCGTCCATGATCCGGTAGGCGTAGCCCTGTTCGGCCAGGAAGCGCTGGCGGTGCGCCGCGAAGTCCTGGTCGATCGTGTCGCGCGCGACGACCGAGTAGAAGCGCGCCTCGTGACCGTCCGCCTTCGGCCGCAGGACGCGGCCCAGGCGCTGTGCCTCCTCCTGGCGGGAGCCGAAGGTGCCCGACACCTGGATGGCGACCGTGGCCTCCGGCAGGTCGATGGAGAAGTTCGCGACCTTCGATACGACCAGCACGCTGATCTCGCCCTCGCGGAAGGCGTTGAAGAGCTTCTCGCGCTGCGCGTTGGAGGTCTCGCCCTTGATGACGGGGGCGTCCAGGTGCTCGCCGAGCTCGTCGAGCTGGTCGATGTACTGGCCGATGACGAGGGTCTGTTCGCCCTGGTGCTTGCGCACCAGCGCCTCCGTGACCTTCCGCTTCGTCGCCGTCGTCGCGCAGAAGCGGTACTTCTCCTCCGTCTCGGCGGTCGCGTACGCGAGCCGCTCCGACTCCGTGAGGTTCACGCGGACCTCGACGCAGTCCGCCGGCGCGATGTAGCCCTGCGCCTCGATCTCCTTCCACGGCGCGTCGAACCGCTTCGGCCCGATGAGCGAGAAGACGTCCGACTCCCGCCCGTCCTCGCGTACGAGGGTGGCCGTCAGGCCGAGCCGGCGGCGGGCCTGCAGGTCGGCGGTGAACTTGAAGACCGGCGCGGGCAGCAGGTGCACCTCGTCGTAGACGATCAGGCCCCAGTCCCGGGAGTCGAAGAGCTCCAGGTGCGGGTAGACGCCCTTCCGCTTGGTCGTCAGCACCTGGTACGTGGCGATCGTGACGGGCCGGATCTCCTTGCGGGTGCCGGAGTACTCGCCGATCTCCTCCTCCGTCAGCGAGGTCCGCTTGACCAGCTCGTGCTTCCACTGGCGGGCCGAGACGGTGTTCGTGACCAGGATCAGCGTGGTCGCCTTGGCCATCGCCATGGCCCCGGCGCCCACCAGCGTCTTGCCGGCGCCGCAGGGCAGCACGACCACGCCGGAGCCGCCGTGCCAGAAGCCCTCGACGGCCTGCTGCTGGTACGGGCGCAGCGCCCAGCCGTCCTCGGCCAGTTCGATCGCGTGCGCCTCGCCGTCCACGTAACCGGCGAGGTCCTCGGCCGGCCAGCCCAGCTTGAGCAGCGTCTGCTTGATCTGCCCGCGCTCGGAGGGGTGCACGGCCACGGTGTCGGCGTCGAGCCGCGCACCGACGAGCGGGGTGATCCGCTTGGACCGCAGGATCTCCTCCAGCACGGGCCGGTCGGTGCTGGTCAGGACCAGGCCGTGCACGGGGTGCTTGGAGAGGATGAGGCGGCCGTAGCGCGCCATGGTCTCGGCCACGTCGACGAGCAGCGCGTGCGGGACGGGGTAGCGGGAGTACTCGACGAGCGCGTCGACGACCTGCTCGGCGTCGTGACCGGCGGCCCGGGCGTTCCACAGGCCGAGCGGGGTGATCCGGTAGGTGTGGATGTGCTCGGGGGCCCGCTCCAGCTCGGCGAACGGAGCGATGGCGCGGCGCGCGGCTCCGGCGAGCTCGTGGTCGACCTCGAGCAGGAGGGTCTTGTCGCTCTGGACGATGAGCGGTCCGTTCACGCGCGTCCCTTTCCGGCGGTGAGACGGCCGCCCGGGCGCGGGCGGCCAAACCTCCAGTCTGCCGTATCGCCGGGCGGGCCGGGCGGTTCTCGGCGCGCGGGACCGCCGCCGGTGCCGTTTCGGAGCGCCGGGCGCGCCCCCAGGCCCCCGGTCGGGCGCGACCCTGGCCCCCGGTCGGGCGCGACCCTGGCCCCCGGTCGGGCGCGACCCTGGGCCCCGGTCGGGCGGCGAGCCCAGGCCCCGGTCGGGCGGCGAGCCCAGGCCCCGGCCTGGCGGCGAGCCCAGGCCCCGGCCTGGCGGCGAGCCCAGGCCCCGGCCTGGCGGCGAGCCCAGGCCCCGGCCTGGCGCGGGCCTAGGCCCCGGCCTGGCGCGGGCCTAGGGCCGGTCCAGGCCGGCCAGGAGCAGGGCGAGGCCGCCGTGGAACTCCCGGTCCGGGGTGAGGGAGCGGGCGCCGCGGGCGGCCTCGGTCAGGTACGGGAACGCGTCCGCCGGGAGGTCGGCCATGGCGTTGGTGCCCGCGCCGGAGAGGGCGCCGAGGTGTTCCTGCTGGATCGCGCCGATCACGTAGGCGAGCAGGGCGCGCAGGGCGATGATCCGCTCCTCGGCCCCCAGTCCGGCCTCGGTGAGCACCCCGAGGACGGTCTCGCCCCAGCGCAGCACGCAGGGGGAGCGGTGCCGGTGGGCGAAGGTGAGCGGCAGGACGGCGGGGTGCGCGCCGACGGTGTCCCGCAGCCGGTCGACGAGGAGCGTGATGCGTGCCCGCCAGGGCCCGGCGGACGGGGGCGGCGGGGTGCTGTCGACGGCGCTGAGGACGAGTTCGACGACGAGGGCTTCGAGCTCCCCGCGGTCCTGGACGTACCGGTACAGGGCCATGGTGCTGATGCCGAGTTCGACGGCGACGGCGCGCATGGACAGCCCCGGGAGTCCCTCACGGTCGATCACGGAGAGGGCTGCAGCGGCCAGTTGGTCCTGGGTGAGCGAGCGGGGGCGCGGCATGGTGGTTGACAGCGTACGACATACGCCTACGCTGTTAGGTGTACGGCATACGCCTACGGAGGGGTCCGCGCGGCCCCGCCGCCCCGCCGCCCCGCCGCCCGTGACCTTGTGGAGGTCCTCGTGCAGCTCGACACCGGTTCCCTCGTCCCCACCCGCGTCCTCACCGCCGTCACGGACGGCTCGTCCGTCGCCGTCCCGGACCCCGAGCGGCTGGTCCACCTGCAGTTCCGCCGGTTCGCCGGCTGCCCCGTCTGCCATCTGCACCTGCGCTCGGTGGTGCGGCGGCACGCGGAGATCGAGGCGGCCGGCATCCGCGAGGTCGTGGTCTTCCACTCCGGCGCCGACGAGCTGCGCGCGCACGTGGCGGGGCTGCCGTTCGCGGTGATCGCCGACCCGGACAAGCGGCTGTACGCCGCATTCGGCGTCGAGTCGTCCTACCGGTCCCTGCTGAGCCCGCGCGCCTGGGGGCCGGTACTGCGGGCGATCGCCCTCGGCACGGTCGAACTGCTGCGGGGGCGGCAGAAGGCGCCGTCGCGGACCCAGGCGGGCGGGCGGCTCGGGCTGCCCGCGGACTTCCTGATCGCGCCCGACGGGACGGTCCTCGCCAGGTCGTACGGGGAGCACGTCGACGACCAGTGGCCGGTGGAAAAGGTGCTGACACTGGCGGCGCGCGCACGTACGGTCCGGGCATGAACCACGATCAGCAGCCCTTCGTGCCCGCCGGCTTCGAAGTGCCGCGGACCCTCGTGGCGGACGGCTTCCGGCTGGAGCCGCTCGGCGAGCGGCACAACGAGCGCGACCTCGCCGCCTGGAGCGGCAGCATCGCGCACGTCCGGGCCACGCCGGGGTTCCACGGGAAGAACTGGCCGCCGCTGGAGGGCATGTCCGCGGAGGCCAACCGGGCCGACCTGGTGCGCCATGCGCGGGACTTCGAGGCCCGGACCGGGTTCACGTACAGCGTGCTGGACGGTGACGACGTCGTCGGGTGCCTCTACATCTACCCGGCCAAGGAGGCGCCCGGCCGGATCCACGTCAGCTCGTGGGTGCGCGCCGACCGGGCGCCGCTCGACGCGACCCTGTACGAGGCCGTGCGGGGGTGGCTCCGCGAGGTGTGGCCGTTCGACCCGGGGCTGATCGACTACGCGGCCAGGTGAGCCGGGCCGGAGGCGGGCCTGCGGCCGAACGGGTCGTCGACGGAGACCGGCGACGTTGCGGCCGGGTCGTCGCGGACGGGCGTCATACGGTGGCCGTCGCTCACAGGCGACGTAGAACGGACGCTCATGACGCATGTACGACGGGACCAGGCGCTCTTCCGTGCCGCCTCGGCCCCTGCCCCTGCCACCACCGCCACCCACGACACCGGCCTGCTCGTGCTCCGGCTCGTCGTCGGCCTCAGCATGGTCGGCCACGGCACCATGAAGCTCTTCGGCTGGTTCGGCGGCCCGGGCCTCACCGCGACCGGCAAGGGGTTCACGATGGCCGGCTATCCCGCCGGGGACGCCATGGCCGTCATCGCCGGACTGTCCGAGACCCTGGGCGGCCTCGGACTCGCCCTCGGCCTGCTCACCCCGCTCGCCGGCGCCGCCCTGACCGGCATCTTCATCAACGTCCTCGACGTCCGTGGCCTGAGCGCCTACTTCCCGCCCAAGGGCGTGGAACTCGAAGTGCTCCTCTTCGCCGGGGTCGTCGCCCTCACCCTCACCGGCCCGGGCCGCTTCGCCGCCGACCACTACCTCCCGGTGCTGCGCGAGTCGCGTCCGCGCTACTCCTGGTTCGCCCTGCTGCTGGGCGTCGTCGTGGGATTCATCGTCCTCCTCGTCCGGGACTGACCGCCGCCGCCGTACGGAGGTGCTCCAGCGGGCCCGACGGGTAGGGCGTCTCCACCGGGAGCAGGGCGCGGGCCGCCTCGGCTCCGCCGGACCGGAGCAGGCCGTGGATCTGCCGGGCCAGCGGGGTCACATCGCGGATCGAGACCGTCCACTCGTCGGCGTACGCGCGCGAGGCCGGGCCGGACAGGCCCATCTGGAGCGAGCGGTACGGCAGCGGGTTCAGGTGGAGGTCGCGCTCCGGGTCCCACTGGACCCGGGCGGGCGCCTCGCGCAGGGACGCCTTCCAAGCGGCCCGGTCCGCGTGCACGCCCGGCTCGTAGTGGGAGAGGCAGGCCTCTCGCAGGGCCCGGTCGAAGCCCTCACGGGTGATCTCGACGGCCAGCACGGTCTCCTGGTCGGTCTTGGTCGCCCAGCCGCAGCGGTACATCATCCACAGGAACGAGGGCTTGATCCACGTCATCCGCTCCCGCTTCCAGGCGGGCGGGAAGCGGCCGTCGCGAGCCGCCGGGTCCCCTAGGCGGGGGGCGTAGGCCTGGTAGACGGTGAGGGTGGTCGCGGTGTGCGAGGCGCGGATCTGGTGGGCGGGTGTGGGTACGGCGGCTGGCATGGCCTCAGAGTGCGGGACGGCCTCGCGGCCTGCCAGCCGTTTTCGGTGCGGGTGCCGCGCCGTTGCCGGGCACGCTGCCCCCGGACCCCGCGCCTCGAACGCCGGCGGGGCTGGGATTGGCCTGGGCTGGATGCGCTAGACCTGGTCTTCGGCCAGTTCGGCCACGCCCGTGATGCGGTGGAGGGCGTACGTGCGGACTTCGTCCGCCGTGTGGTCGTAGCCCGTGACGAAGCCGCCCTCCACGCGGACCGGGGCGATGACGCGCTGGCTGGCCGCGCCGTCCGCGTTCACGTAGCCGATCCACACCGCCGAGCCGGTCAGGGCCGCCGCCTGGACGGTCGCCAGGGTTTCCGCCGCGCTCGTGCGCGGGAGTTCGCCCGGGGCACCGGTGGACGGCGCGGGCTCCTTGCGGA
Organism: Streptomyces sp. 147326; assembly: GCF_045000215.1. Classification (NCBI taxonomy): domain Bacteria; kingdom Bacillati; phylum Actinomycetota; class Actinomycetes; order Kitasatosporales; family Streptomycetaceae; genus Streptomyces; species Streptomyces sp. 147326. The sequence continues at coordinate 4,956,833 of NZ_CP134201.1, forward strand.
CCGCCGTCGCCGCGAGGTCGCCCGCGCGGATCGCGCGTACGGCCGCCCCCAGCAGCGTCGCGTCCGGTACCGGCGGACCGTCCGGCACCGGTACGGGCGCCGAGCGGGCCGGTGCGCGGTGGGCGTCGGCCCGCGCCACCAGGACGTCGCCGGTCAGGGACTCCGCGGCCGGCGCGTACCCCATCGCCCGCAACCCCTCCAGCAGGGTGGTGGGTTCGGCCTGTGCGGCCAGGACCGTGGGGGCCAGACGGCGCAGACCCAGCCCGGCCGAGCGCTTGTCGGCGAGGATCTCGCCCAGCATCGCGTCGTCGTCGCAGCGGACGTACGAGGAGGCCGCGCCGACGCGCAGGTGGCCGTGGCGCCGGGCCACGTCGTCGATGAGGTAGGCGAGGGGCTGCGGCACCGGGGTGCGGCTGTGTTCCTTGAGGAAGGCGTGCAGGTCGGCGGCGGCGTGCCCGGCGTCCAGGGCCCGGCGCACCGAGCCGGGCGTGAAGCGGTACACCGTGGCCCCGCCCTTGGACTCCACGTCGGCCAGCACCGCCAGGGTGTCCCCGAGCGGCCGGCGCAGCGGACCGGGGGCCACCGCCGTCAGGTCGGCCTGCAGCAGGACGTGGTCCACCGGCTCGGGCAGGAGCGGTGCCAGCAGCGGCGCCGGGTCCTGGTGCGCGAGCAGGGCCCGGCCGGGCCCGGACAGGGCGCCCCGGCCGGTCACCCCGAGGACCTCCGCCTCGGCCAGCGCCCAGCGCGCGAGGCGGGTGCGCAGATCGCTCGTACCGCGTACGGGACGCTCCCACGCGAGCCGGTCCAGCAGGGCCTCCGCGTCGGGGGACCCGCCCTCCGGCAGCGCGGCGAGGAGTTCCAGGACGCGCCGGCGCACCTCGGCGGCGGCGGAGCGATCGAGGTCGGGGCCGAGCGCGGACAGCGTGCGCCCCTTGGCGTCCTGCTCGCCGACCAGGCCGGACGTGCGGGTGGCCGGCAGCCAGGCCTCCACCAGCGCCGTCCACCGCTCGGCGGGCGGGAGTTCGCACCAGTCGTCGAAGGCGGGAGTGGGCGCGTACCGCTCGTCCGCCTCCCCGTCACTGGCCAGCAGCCCGGCCGCGTAGGCCAGTTCGATCCAGAACGCCGCCGACGGCTCGGTCGTGTCCAGGGTGGCCGCCGCCCGCTTCAGGTCCCGTACGGAGAGCCCGCCCGCCCGCAGCACCAGCGGAGCGGCGTGCTCCCAGGACTTCACCAGTTCCTCGACGGTGGACAGCGCGGCCAGCGCCTGCCCGGCGGCGTTCGCGTCCACAAGCTGTGGACGGTGCTCGCGGTGCACGGCCACCGGCGGAGCCACCGGCGCGGTGTCCCGGTGCGCGAGCCCGCCGCGCAGGTGCAGCGCCACCTCGCGGGGCAGTACGACGGTCCGCGCCGTCGCGGGCAGCAGCAGCCCCCGGTCGCGCAGCCAGCGCACGGGCGCGGTCGGGTTCGGGGTCACCTCCCCGTACGGCGGCCCCCACACGAGCCGCCCCAGCACCTGGTGCGCCTCCGCCGGAGCCTCGTCCAGCAGCGCGGACATCCGCTCCGGATCGGTGAACAGCCCGGTCAGCGCCGAGACCGCGGACACCGGGTCGTGCGTCGCGGGCAGCCCGGCCGCCGCCACGATCTCCTGGACCCGGGTCGGCGACATGCCGGACGTGGCCTCGGCGACGGTGGGACCGAGGCCGGTCGGCGAAGGCCGCTGCGCGGAGGGCGCGAGCAGTTCGCGGGCGGTGCGCACCAGGCGCAGCCGGTCGTCGTCGCCCCACACCAGGGCCTGGTCGCGCAGGGCGCCCAGGGCCCGTGGGAGCGCGGCGCGGGCGCCGTTGTCCTCACCGGTGGTGCCCTCCTCGCCGGTCAGCAGCGACTCCAGCACCGGGTACGGGCACGGGTCCGGGGCCACGGCGAGCGCCTCGGCCGTCTGCAGCGTGAAGCGGTCCAGGCGCTCCAGCGCCCGCACCACCGAGGCCCGGGTGCCGGCGCGGGTGGCCAGCTGCGTCACGTCGCCGGGCACCGGACCGAGCAGGTCAGGGCGCGCGTGCAGCAGGGTGGCGAGCGCCGCGTCGTCGCGGGCGCGCAGCGCCTCGGCGAGGGAGCGCGGGGCTCCGCTTCCGCCGGATCCCCCCGCAGTGCTTGCCTCGGGCACAGTCGCCTCCTGGTCGCGTCGGCCGGTCAGTCGGCCGGTCCCCATCCGGCCAACGGTATCCGCTGTGCCCGCGACGGCTCCACGGGCGCACGCGCTACCTTTCGGGTGGGCGGTACGGGAGGAGCCGGGGCATGGGGATCGAAAGCGACCATCTGGTCTACGAATATCTGAGCCGCGTCGGGGACTTGGCCCAGCAGCGGCAGCTTTCCTCCGGCGACCGGATGCGCCTGGTGGCGGGGCTGCGGGACGAGATCGACCGTCGGCGCGCCAAGTACGAACCCGAGACCCCGGCCGCCGTACGCCGCATCCTGGAGCGGATCGGCACGCCCGAGGAGGTCCTGGACACCCTCGGCTCCCGGCAGGGCTCCGCAGCCCCCGCCCCGGGGCCGGCCGCGCCCTCCGCCCCGGGCGCGTCGGTACCCGTGCAGCGTGCCCCCGGCCGCCTCCGCCGCCCGGGCGCGCCCGCGCCGCGGCCGGCGGCGGAGCCCCGGAACGTGCCGCCGCACCTGGCCGGGCTCGACGAGCTGGGCCCGTCCGGCGGGGCCGAGCCCGACTGGTGGCGGGTGTCCCCCGCCGCGTACGGCTCGGGCCCGCAGGTCGACGGCTTCGCGGGCGGGATCGAGATCCCGGACCTGTTCAAGGAGGACGCGGAGGAAGAGCGCGACGGGGCCGGGAAGGAGGCGCAGGCCCCGCCCGGGCCCGCGCCGTCGGGCACGCGGAGCCTCGTACGGTTCCTGCGCGAGCGGCGGCGGGCCCGGAAGGAGGCCGCCGCCGCGCAGCCGGAGGAAACGGCCGCGGCCCCGGCCCGGCCGCGCCCGAACGCCCTCCTGCTGCTGGCCGCGGCCGTCCTCGTCGTCGGCGTGGCCACCGGGTACTGGCTGCTGCTGGTCGTCGGCTGGCTCCTGCCGTACGCCTCGCGCGTGCTGCGGCCGGCCGAGCGGAAGTGGGCCGTCTTCGGCCCGCCCGGCGTGGTCCTCGCGGGGGCGGCGGTCTGGCTGTGGGGCCGGATGAACGGCAGGTGGGGCGAGACGCTGGCGGACGAGCAGCTGAGCGGGGCCCTGCACGGGATGTGGCCGTGGCTGTTGCGGTCTGCCGCGCTGGCCTCCGTGGTCTACCTGGTGTGGCGGGCCCGCCGGCGCTGAGGGGCGAGGCCGGGCCTCGCCCCTCCCCCTGGGGCTCCGCCCCGGGACCCCACGCCTCAAACGCCGGCCATGTCACCTATTTCACGAATTGGTAAGGCGGCCCTCAGCGTACGTTCCCCCGTTGTAGGCCCGCTGTCGGCCTCCTGTCACCCCGCCTCGGCACAATGGCCCGTATGAACCTCACCGTCGGCTTCGACCTCGACATGACCCTCATCGACTCCCGTCCGGGCATCAGGGCCACCTACCAGGCCCTGTCGGCCGAGACGGGCACGTTCATCGACGCCGACGAGGCGGTCACGCGTCTGGGCCCGCCGCTGGACGAGGAGCTCGCGTACTGGTTCCCGGAGGCCGAGATCCCGGCCGTGGCCGACCGCTACCGCGAGATCTACCCCGCGCACGCCATCGAGCCGACCCCGGCGATGCCGGGCGCCCGCGAGGCGATCGAGGCCGTCCAGGCGCTCGGCGGCCGCGCGATCGTCGTCACGGCCAAGCACGAGCCCAATGCCCGGCTGCACCTGGCGCACCTCGGCATCGAGCCGGACGCGGTCATCGGCTGGCTCTGGGCGGAGGCCAAGGCCGGCGCGCTGCGCGAGTACGGCGCGCAGGTCTACGTCGGCGACCACGTGGGCGACGTACGCGGGGCCCGTACGGCCGGCGCGCTGTCCGTGGCGGTGCCGACCGGCCCGTGCCCGGAGCCGGAACTGCGCGCGGCGGGCGCGGACGTGGTGCTGCCGGACCTCAACGCGCTGCCCGAGTGGCTCGCGCGGTACGTCGCCGCACAGCCCGTCTGAACGGACACCGGCTCAGGCTCGTGAGGCGCACTCCTCGGCCCGGACCCGGCCAGGCGCGGCCCCCGGCTCAGGCCTGCGAGGCCCGGGCCGCCCTGCGCTGCGCCGCGGCCGAGCGGAGCACGCCCGCCGCGGAGATGGCGAAGCCGACGCCCATGAGCATGCACACCGCCCACGCGTACGGCGGGAACGGATCGACGTCGAGGAACAGCGGAGCCATCGTCGCGAGCGTGGCCACGGCACCGGCGATGAACACGATGCCGCCGGCCTTGACCAGTCCGTCGCCGGGCCGCGCTTCGTCTGAATGAGGAGTAACAGTCACCTCACCAGGGTAGTTCCCTGGCCGAAGCAGCCGACCGTGAAGGACCGGGGAACGTCTTGTCACCCGGCCCCCGACCATTAGCCTTGAGGTGGCGGGTCACACATGGCCCGCTGCGCTGTTGTCCGGAGCCGTTCACGGCACTTCGGACCCCCGACGAGCACAAGGACAGAGGACGGACGTGCCTACCGGCAAGGTCAAGTGGTTCAACAGTGAGAAGGGCTTCGGCTTTCTCTCCCGCGACGACGGCGGCGACGTCTTCGTCCACTCGTCGGTGCTCCCTGCCGGGGTCGATGCCCTCAAGCCCGGTCAGCGAGTCGAGTTCGGCGTCGTCGCCGGACAACGCGGTGACCAGGCACTTTCGGTGACCGTACTGGACCCCGCGCCGTCCGTGGCGGCAGCCCAGCGCCGCAAGCCCGACGAGCTCGCCTCGATCGTGCAGGACCTCACGACGCTGCTGGAGAACATCACCCCGATGCTCGAGCGCGGCCGCTACCCCGACAAGGTGCACGGCACGAAGATCGCCGGACTGCTCCGCGCGGTGGCCGACCAGCTGGACGTCTGACCACCCCTCGCACACCTGCGCCCCGCCACTGGGAAGAGCGGCGGGGCGCGGTCGTGCGAGGGGCGTCCGGGACTACGGGAAGGCCAGCGCGCCGGGCGCGATGGCCGGTACCAGTCCCTCCGCCGCCGCCCGGGTCAGCAGCCCGCGCACCGCCGCGTAACCGGAGTCGCCGAGGTCAGCGGTGAACTCGTTGACGTAGAGCCCGATGTGCTGGTCGGCCACGGCCGGGTCCAGCTCCTGCGCGTGGGCGCGCACGTACGGGCGCGAGGCCTCCGGGTCGTCCCAGGCCATCCGGACCGACGTACGGGCCGACTCGGCCAGCGCGCGCAGCCGCTCCGCACCCAGCGTGCGCTTCGCGATGATCGCGCCGAGCGGGATCGGCAGACCCGTCGTGGACTCCCAGTGCTCGCCCATGTCGGCCAGGCAGTGCAGCCCGTAATCCTGATAGGTGAACCGGGCCTCGTGGATGACCAGTCCGGCGTCCACCCGGCCGTCGCGCACCGCCGGCATGATCTCGTGGAACGGCAGCACGACCACCTTGCCGACGCCCTCGGGCAGGACGTCCGCCGCCCACAGCCGGAACAACAGGTAGGCGGTGGAGCGTTCGCTCGGCACCGCGACCGTCTTCCCCGCCAGGTCCAGACCCGGCTCGCGCGTGAGCACCAGCGGGCCGCAGCCGCGCCCCAGCGCACCGCCGCACGGCAGCAGCGCGTACTCCTCCAGCACCCACGGCAGCACGGCGTACGACACCTTCAGCACGTCCAACTCGCCGCGCTCGGCCATGCCGTTGGTGAGGTCGATGTCCGCGAAGGTGACGTCGAGGGCGGGGGCGCCCGGGACCCGGCCGTGCGCCCAGGCGTCGAAGACGAAGGTGTCGTTCGGGCAGGGCGAGTAGGCGATCTTCAGCGGTTCACCGGTGCTCATGGCGTTCTCCCCAGTTCGCGAGTACGGGCCCCAGCACGCGGAAGCCGGCGGTGAGCGCGCCCAGCGCGTCCCCGATCCGCCAGGCGGCACGGTCGCGCGGGCCCACGGCGTTGGACACGGCGCGGATCTCCAGTACGGGCAGTCCGTGCGCGGCCGCCGCCTCCGCGACCCCGAAGCCCTCCATGGCCTCGGCCCCGGCCATCGGGTGCCGGGCGGCGAGCCCGGCCGCCCGGGCGGCGGTCCCGGTGACGGTCGAGACGGTCAGTACGGGCGCGAGCAGCGCCCCGGTCGCCTCGGCGGCGCGCGCGGCGAGCTCGGCCGGCGGCAGGTGCACGCTGCGGCCGAAGCCCAGCGCGCTCACGTCGAGGAAGCCCTCGGGGGTCTCGGCGCCCAGGTCGGCGGCGACGATCGCGTCCGCGACCACCAGGGAGCCGAGCGGGGCGGCGGGATCGAACCCGCCGCCGATGCCGGCGGAGACGACGAGCTCGTAGTCGGCGAGGGCCAGGGCGGTGGCGGTGCCCGCGGCGGCCGCCGCAGGCCCGACGCCCCCGACGAGCACGTCGAAGGCGATGCCCGGAAGGTCCCGGCGGGTGATGGGGTACCCGCCGGGGAGGGTGCGCGGCTCAGGACCGGGAGCGTCCGGATGAGGGGTCAGACCGGTAACGACGGAGTCGGCCTCCGCCACCACCGCGGTCACGACGAGCGCGCGCACCGGTGCCGTCCGGCTACTTGAGCTTGAGGTTGAAGGACCAGACGGCGAGCGGCTTGCCGTCCTCGCCGATCTGCAGGAACGCCAGCTTCTTCGACGCCGGGGCTTCGCCCTGGCCGCCGGTCGCGAAGACGTCGGCGCCCGGGAAGCTGCGGTACGTGTTCGAGGAGGGCTCGGTGATCGGCTGGCCGTCGAGCACCGCCGACCACCTCTTGCCGTCCTCGACGACCTCCGGCTCGACCCCGAGGCGCAGGGTGTCGCCACGGGCGTACTCGATGGTCTTGGGGTCCTTGAAGTTGGTCAGGCACTCCTGGACCTCGTCCATGGAGAGCGGCTCCTTGCCACCGTGGCAGGAGGCTTCGGTGGACACCGACGAGCTGCCGACCGTCACGGTCGCCAGGGGGGTCGGCTTTTCTCCGCCGCAGGCGGAGAGGAGGAGGAGTCCGGCGGACACGGCTCCGAGGGCCGCGACGCTGCGGCGGGCCCTACCCGAGAAAAGCGGTGCGGTCATGAGCCGAAGGCTATCGGGCCCCTGGGCTGCGCCGCTGCATGGGGTACCAGTGGCCTGCGGCGCGGCGCATTGTCCGGCTGCGGCGCCGTTGCCGGGGGCCAGCCCCAGGACCCCCGCGCCTCACACGCCGGCGGCGCTGGATTTTCCAGCCCGCCCGGCGTTTGAGGGCACGGGCGCGAAGCGCACGTACGGGGGTCCGGGGCGGAGCCCCGGCAGCGGCGCCGCAGCGGCGGCCGGCCGGCTATGCGACCCGGGGGCGGGAGGCGCTCGGATGGCGGGGCGCGGAGGTGACGCCGCGGAGGGCCATCGTCGTGCCGAGGGCGACGATCGCGGCGGCCACGGACATGCCCAGTACGCCGTTCAGCGGCAGGACGATGCCGATCGCGCCGCCCAGCACCCACGCCACCTGCAGCAGCGTCTCCGAACGGGCGAACGCCGACGTGCGCACCGCCTCCGGGATGTCCCGCTGGATCATCGCGTCCAGCGAGAGCTTCGCCAGCGCCTGGCAGAAGCCCGCCGTCGCGCCCAGCACGGCCATGAACAGCCCGCTGAAGAAGACCGCCGCCAGCACCGCGACCCCGAGCGTCAGACACAGCACCGCCGCGATGATGACCTCCGGCGCCCGGGCCCGCAGCCACGCGCCCACCGCCGTACCGCAGGCGTTGCCCACGCCCGCCGAGACGGCCACGATCCCCAGCGACACCGCCGCGCTCTGCCCCTCCAGGGGATGCTCGCGCAGCAGGAACGCCAGGAAGAAGATCAGGAACCCGGACAGCGCGCGCATCGAGGCGTTCGCCAGCAGTCCGCACAGCACCGAGCGGCTGATCGTCCGCAGGCCCGGCCGCTTCGAGTGCGCCTCGTGCGTGGACAGCCGCGCACGGCGCTCGCCCTTCGCCTCGTCCACCCGGTGCGGCAGCGTGAACGCCGCGAAGGCCCCCCACACGAAGATGACGCAGGCCCCGTACAGCGGCCACTGCGGCCCGATCGCGTTCAACCCCGCGCCCACCGGCGCCGCCACGCCCGTGGCCAGCAGGCCCGCCAGGGTGACCCGCGAGTTCGCCTTGACGAGTGAGAATTTCGGCGGCAGCAGTCTCGGCACCACCGCGCTGCGCACCACCCCGTACGACTTGGACGCGACCAGCACGCCCAGCGCCGCCGGATACAGCTGGATCCCCCCGGTTTCCACGGCGCCCGACATGATCAGCGCCAGCAGCGCACGGGCCAGCATCGCGGCCGCCATCGACGCCCGGCGGCCGTGCGGCAGCCGGTCCAGGAGCGGCCCGATCACGGGGGCCAGCAGGGTGAAGGGGGCCATCGTGATCGCCAGGTACAGGGCCACCCGGCCCCGCGCCTCGTCCGTGGGTACGGAGAAGAACACCGTGGAGGCCAGTGCCACCGTGATCATCATGTCGCCGGCGCCGTTGATGGCGTGCAGCTCGATCAGCTTGCCGAGGCCCGATTCCCCGGCCCCGTGCGCGTGCGTGGCCCGCCGGATCCCGCGCGCCGTACCCGTGAACGGAAGGTGCAGGGCACGCCCGACAGCCCGGCCGGCCCGCTTGGCCGGTCCCGAGCCGTCGTCGGACGACCGTGCGGGTGCCACACTCGACATAGTGCCCCACCCGGCCCTCGTGGGCGCCTCCCGGCGCGTCACGGAGCCGGTGGCTTGTCCGCGAATCGGACCTTGCATGTGTGCCCGAGGCTTAAGAGGAGGTAGCGTGCGTAGCGCGCCACCGGCGGTTGCTCCTGGCCGCGCGCCTCTTCGTGATCCCGCAGAATGGGTCGCAGTGAGGTGCGCCCGGAGTCCGATCGGGTGCGGACGTCGACGCGGCCCTCTGGTCCGCTCCGCCCGCGCCACGTACGGACAGCACCGACGGGTCGTTGTGGACGACAGTACGGACGGCGCACACGTGAGACGGCGTAGGAGAGAACGAGACCAGTGAGTGCTGCGACGACGCGAAGCCGTACCCCGCGTACCCCCGACCGCATGTGCGTCGAGGCGGTAGAGCTCGCCCGCGCGGCGGCCGAGGAGGCCGCCTTCCCCGGAGTGGTGGGCGCGCACGTCTCCGCCGTGGCGGAGGGCGACCGCGTCGTCACCCACTTCTTCGAGTCCAAGGAACCGGGCTACCGGGGCTGGCGCTGGGCCGTCACCGTGACCCGCGCCTCCCGCGCGAAGAACGTCACGCTCGACGAAACGGTGCTGCTGCCCGGCGACGACGCCCTGCTGGCCCCCGAGTGGGTGCCGTGGAGCGAGCGGCTGCGCCCCGGCGACATGGGCCCGGGCGACCTGCTGCCCACGGACGCCGAGGACCTGCGCCTGGAGCCGGGCTGGTCGGGCGAGGACACCCCGCCGCCGAACTCGGTCGTCTCCACCGAAATGGCCGAACTGGTCGAGGCCGAGGACGCCGACGTCACCGACCGCGCGGTGGTCCCCGTACGCGGCTCCATCACCTCGGTCGCCGAGGAGCTGGGCATGCGCCGGGCGCGCGTGCTGTCGCGGTACGGGCTGCACAGCGCGGCGGACCGCTGGGACGAGGGCTTCGGCGCGAAGACCCCGATGGCGCAAGCCGCACCCGCGTCCTGTGTCTCCTGCGGCTTCCTGGTCGCGATCGGCGGCTCGCTCGGCCAGGCCTTCGGCGTCTGCGCGAACGAGTTCAGCCCGGCCGACGGCCGCCTGGTGTCGCTGTCCTACGGCTGCGGCGGCCATTCGGAGGCCGCGGTCATGCCGACGCCGATGCGGCCCGCTCCGCCAGTGCTCGACTCGATGGCCTCGGACGAGTTCACCCTGCGGCCGGTCGCTGCCACGGACACGGACACGGGCTCGGTCCCGGTCGCGGACCTCCCGGCCGAGGACCTCGGCCACTCGTAACGACGCGCCGCCGCTGCCGGGTCGCCGCGCGGCGCGGCGGCGTACCCTCGCCCCATGGGGGACACGGGCGCGGACACGGACATGGTGGGAATGACCGGCCGGGTGACCGGGACGGTCGGACCGGGCCTCGTGGGCGAGGTCATCGTACGGATCCGGGGCGGGGCGGAGCACTTCCTCGCCCACCCCGTCCACGGCACCGGCCGGCTGGCCGTCGGCACGGTGGTGACGGTGGTCGAGTACCAGCCGCCGCGCACGGTGTACGTGATGGCGGCCTACGACAACTGAAACGGCCGCCATCCCCGCGCGACCTGTGCGTATCAAGATGGCGACAAGACCGCGCCCCCGTCTTCACGCCGGGGCGCGGCAGGCGCAGACTCGCCCTCATCGGTGCCGAACGGCACTGGAACAAAGGGGGCGTTGCCGATGGCTATCGGCGTCGTGGCGGGAATCGTTCTCGCCGCAATCGTGGCCGCGATAGGCCTGTTCAAGCTCATGTGGCGGGTAGCCGAACCCAACGAGGCACTCGTCATCTCCGGTTCCACGCACAAGACCGAGGGTGTCGGTCAGGGCATGGGGTTCCGGATCGTCACCGGGCGCGGAACGCTCGTCCTGCCGGGGGTGCAGGCGGTGCGGAAACTGTCCCTGGACCTCAACGAGACGCAGCTGTCCGTGGACTGCGTCACCCACCAGGGCATCCCGCTGCGGGTGAAGGGCGTGGTCATCTTCAAGGTCGGCGACGACCTGGTGTCGATCGCCAACGCGGCCCGCCGCTTCCTGGACCAGCAGAAGATGATGCCGGAGCGGGTGCACATCGTCTTCGCGGGCCATCTGCGGTCCATCGTGGGCGGATTGACGGTCGAGGACATGATCCGCGACCGGGAGAAGCTGACCGGCCAGACCCGGATGGCCTGCGGCACCGAGATGGAGAAGCTCGGACTGATCGTCGACTCGCTGCAGATCCACGAGATCGAGGACCCGACCGGCTACATCAAGAACCTGGCGATGCCGCACGCGGCCGCCGTGCAGCGGGACGCGCGGATCGCGCAGGCCGAGGCGAACCGGCTGGCCACGGAGGCCGAACAGGCCGCCTTCGCCCGGATGGCCGAGGCGACGCGGGACAGCGAGATCCTGCAGGCCGGCTACCAGGCCGAACGCGACAAGGCGGCGGCGACGGCCCGTCAGGCGGGCCCGCTGTCCGAGGCGGCCGCACGGCAGGAGGTCGTCGTCCAGGAGACCCGCGTCGCGGAACTGGAGGCGCACCGGCGCGAGCAGCAGCTGCAGGCGGACGTGCGCAAGCCCGCGGACGCGGCGGCGTACGAGACGCGGACCCGGGCGGAGGCCGAGCGCGACGCGCGGATCTCCGCGGCGCAGGCGAAGGCGAAGGAGACGGAGCTCGCGGCGGCCGCGGAGGCCACGCGGGTGACGACGGCGGCGACCGCGGACGCGACGGCCACGGAGGCGTGGGGTCTGGCGTCGGCGAAGGCGACGCGGGCCACGGGTGAGGCGGAGGCGGCGGCCACCCAGGCGCGCGGCCTCGCGGAGGCCGAGTCGGCGAAGGCGCGCGGTCTGGCCGAAGCCGAGGCGATCAAGGCGCGGGCCGCCGCACTGGCGGAGAACCAGGAGGCGGTCGTCGCGCAGCAGCTGGCCGAGAACTGGCCGGCGATCGTGGAGGCGGGCGCGGGGGCCTTCGGGAACGTGGAGCACATGGTGCTGCTGAACGGGGCCGAGGGCATGTCGGAGATGTTCGCCAAGGCCCTGACGATGGGCGGCACGGGCCTGGGCGTGGCACGCCAACTCCTGGCCACGATGGGCCAGTCCCCTGCGGGCGGCTCAGCAGGTCCCACGGGTGGCTCCGCCGCTCCCACAGTCAACGGCCGCGTCCCCATCCGGGAGGAGTAGCTCCCTGCGGTGCCGCTGTCGGGGGCCCTGCCCCCGAACCGCCGCGCCTCGAACGCCGGCGAGGCTGACATATCCAGCCCCTCCGGCGTTTGAGGAGCGGGGTGCGGGGCGGAGCCCCGGTCAGCCGCGCCGGCGCAGGAGGCGCTTCGCGACGAAGACGACCGCCAGGCCGACCGCCAGGACCACGGCTCCCTTGCCGAAGCCCCCCGTCGGCTCAGGCGACGGCGCAGCCCCCGACGGGGAGCCCGGCTTCGGCGAGGCCGGGGCGCCCGGGGAGGCCTGGCTCGCCGGGACGGCGATGACGCGGCTGCCCTCGCCCTCCGCGCCGAACATCAGCGTCGAGCCGTCCGGCGTGTACGTCACCGACTCCGCCTGCCCCTGCCACGGCGCGTCGACCCGCTCGCCCTCGCCCTCCGGCCTGCCGTCCTTCCACGGGTACGTGCGCGCCGTGAAGTAGCCCCGCAGGGTCAGCCGGTTCCCGTCGGGGGAGAACGCCCCGTCCGTCACCCACGGCGCGTCGGCGACCCGCCGGAACACGTTCGAGCCGTCCGCCGACAGCTCCGCGGGCCCCTCGTACACTCCGCCCTTGCTCTCGTCCTTGCTCGCGATGTAGACCCGCCCCGTCACCGGATGCACCATCAGCGCCTCCGCGTTGCGCGGCCCGTCGGCGTACCGCACCGTGAACTGCGTGGCCTTGACCGTGGCGTCGGCCAGTTGCTTCGGCTCCGGGAAGCGGTAGATCCACACGTGGTCCCAGGTGCCGTTCCGGTTGTCGCCGATGTCGCCGACGTAGAGCTGTCCGTCCGGCCCCAGCGAGATCGCCTCGACGTCGCGCGGCTTGCCGATCCCGGTCAGCGTCAGCCGGGCCACCGTCCTGCCCGTCGCCGAGTCCACCGCGTAGACGTACGGGCCGTCGTCGCTGTCGTTGTGCGTCCAGTACACGCCCGGGTGGATCCGGCTGGCCGCGAGCCCGCTGGACTCCTTGATCCGCGGATCGGAGATGGTGAACGAGGAGGCTGCGGGGGCTTCCGCCGCGAAGGCCGCGCCCGGCAGCACGACGAGGGCGGCAGTGGCAACGGCAAGGGCAGCGGCGGCGGCGGACGGCAGGGGCATGCGCATGCCCCCAGCCTGCCAGTACGTGCCCCGTGTCCGGCGTCACAGAGGTTTCTGTCGCGCGATCCGCGATGATGACCGGATGCGTTTCATGTTCGTCGGCGACTCCATGACCATCGGACGCGCCGGCGATTTCACCTGGCGCTACCGGATGTGGCAGCACCTCAACTCGACCTTCGGGGGCCCCTACCGGATCGTCGGCCCGCGCAGCGAGCTGTACGAGGGCTCCGACGCGTACGCCGACCCCGCCTTCCCCGCGGACGCCCGCCGCCACCTGGCCGGCTGGGGCGAGGGCTGGCAGCACATGGTCCCCCTCGTCGGCCCCGCCGCAGGCGCCGCCCGGGCCGACGTCCTGCTCGTCTCCCTCGGCCTGATCGACCTCGGCTTCTACACCGACGCCGAGCAGACAGCCGCCAACGTCCGCCGCTTCATAGCCGGGGCCCGCGCCGCCCGCCCCGGCGTCCGCATGGTGCTGCTGCCCGTCATACCGAACAGCCGGGCCGAGGAGGACGCGCCCTTCGCGGCCGAGGTCGCCCGTTTCAACGAGCTGCTCGCCAAGGCCGTCGCCGATCTGACGACCGCCGCCTCACCGGTCCTGCTGGCCGCGCGCCCGGACGCGTACGACATCCACCACGACACCTACGACGGCACCCACCCCAACGTCTCCGGCGAGCACCGGCTGGCGGGGGAGTTCGCGGCCGTGCTGCACCAGGCGTGGGGGATCGGCGGCCCGTACAGGCCCGGGCGGGTGCAGAACAACCCGCTGTAACACCCCTTTCACGGAAGGGCCTTGCCTCGAGCGCACTCCAAGCAGTTGGCTTGGGTCCCATGAAGTACACACAGCTCGGACGTACCGGCCTCAAGGTCAGCCGACTTGTACTCGGCACCATGAACTTCGGCCCCCAGACCGGTGAGCCCGAAAGCCACTCGATCATGGACTCCGCCCTCGACGCGGGGATCAACTTCTTCGACACCGCCAACCAGTCACTTTGATGCCAGCTTGAGTAGAAGGTGGCCGCCGCCCAGGGCGAAGGCACGACGACCACCGTACGTACGGCTACCTGATCACCAGGCGAAGGCCTCCGGGGACGGTCCCGGCCCGGGGAAGATCTCGTCCAGTCCGGCCAGCACCTCCTCGCTCAGCTCTACCTCCAGCGCCCTCAGTGCGCTCTCCAGCTGGTCGTCGGTGCGCGGGCCGACGATGGGGCCCGTCACGCCCGGCCGGGTGAGCAGCCAGGCCAGGGCGGTTTCGCCGGGCTCCAGGCCGTGCTTGTCGAGCAGGTCCTCGTACGCCTGGATCTGCGCCCGTACCGTGCTGTTGGCCAGCGCGTCCGCCGACCGGCCGGAGGCGCGGCGGCCGCCCTCGACCTCCTTCTTGATCACACCGCCGAGCAGGCCCCCGTGGAGCGGGGACCAGGGAATGACCCCGAGCCCGTACTCCTGGGCCGCCGGGATGACCTCCATCTCGGCGCGCCGCTCGGCGAGGTTGTAGAGGCACTGCTCGCTGACCAGGCCGACCATCCCGCGCCGGGTAGCCGTCTCGTTGGCCTGGGCGATCTTGTAGCCGGGGAAGTTGGAGGAGCCGGCGTAGAGGATCTTCCCCTGCTGGATGAGGACGTCGACGGCCTGCCAGATCTCCTCGAAGGGGGTCCGGCGGTCGATGTGGTGGAACTGGTAGACGTCGATGTGGTCGGTCTGGAGCCGCTTGAGGCTGGCCTCGACGGCCCGGCGGATGTTCAGCGCCGACAGCCGGTCCTCGTTGGGCCAGGTCTCGCCCTCGCGGGACATGGAGCCGTAGACCTTGGTGGCCAGGACCGTCTTCTCGCGCCGGCCACCGCCCTGTGCGAACCAGGTGCCGATGATCTCCTCCGTGCGGCCCTTGTTCTCACCCCACCCATAGACATTGGCCGTGTCCACGAAATTCAGACCCGCGTCGAGGGCGGCGTCCAGGATGCCGTGGCTGGTCGGTTCGTCGGTCTGCGGACCGAAGTTCATCGTGCCGAGGACGAGTCGGCTGACCTTGAGTCCGGTGCGTCCGAGCTGCGTGTACTTCATGGGACCCAAGCCAACTGCTTCGAGTGCACTCCAGGCAAGAGCAGCTCGCGCAGCCCTCGATTTATGCATCAACGTGCATGGTCGCGTTGATGCACAGACGGCTGACCACCGCCCTCCGTACGGTCTTGGCGGCCGACCCTCATGTGGCATCGACCAGCCGGTAGAAGCCCTCGGCGGCGGCCGGGGAGCAGGGCAGGAGCCGGATGTCGCCGACGATGATCAGGTCGATGGACATCAGCAGAAGCATCGCTGAGCAGTTCGGCGGCATCGAGCCGACGGCCTCGGAGGAAGAGATCGCCGAGGGCATGCTCAAGAAGTCGGCGGAGTTCGCAGCCTCGGGTAACCGGGTCTACCTCCCGCTGGCCGACTGTGTGGCGGATGCTATTGGTGCAGGTGGGGCCCCGGCGGCAGCTGCTGTGATCAGCGAGGAGATCCTAAACGCAAATCTGATAGAAAGGGGTCCACGACACCCTGATACTCTTGATACGCAAGGGCTCCTATGAGTTTGTAACACGATCATGAATCGGGCTTGTTGAGGCGTCTCCAGCAGATGAGGCTGCAGGCGAGGGAGACGAGCGCGTCGTGGAGTTCGGTGCGGCGTTCCCAGCGGACCGCGAGTCGTTTGAACTGGTGCAGGAGGGCGAAGGTCTGCTCGACGACGTAGCGGAGTTTGCCCATGCCCTTGATGTTCGGGGCGCCCTTGCGGGAGATGACGGGCAGGATCCGGCGTCTGCGCAGCTCTTCCCGGTTGGGATTGGAGTCGTACCCCTTGTCTCCCAGCAGAGCGTCCGGGCGTCTGCGGGGACGGCCGGGGCGGCCCGCCACCGGCGGGATGCCGTCGACCAGGGCGAGGGTTTGCGTGACGTCGTTGACGTTCGCCGCGGTCGTGATGACTTTCAGCGGGGTGCCGCGTCCGTCGCAGATCAAGTGGTGTTTGCTGCCCGTCTTCCGCCGGTCGACCGGCGACGGACCGGTGTCGGCTCCCCCTTTTTCGCGCGGATGTGAGAGCCGTCCACGCACGCCCTCGACCAGTCGAGCCGGCCGGCCGCGTTCAGCTCGGCGAGCAGGATCCGGTGCAGCTGGTCGAAGACTCCGGCCTGCTGCCACCGCTCCAGCCTTCGCCAGCAGGTCTGTCCGGAGCCGAACCCCAGCTCAGGCGGCAGGAGTTGCCAGGCGATGTCGTTGTGCAGGACGTACAGAATGCCCTGCAGACACAACCGGTCTGCCACCGGCCGCGGCCCTGGCGACCTCGTAGGCCAGGGCGGCAGCAGCGGCTCGATCAGTGCCCACAAGTCGTCGTCCACGATCCACGGCCGAGTGCTCACGCACTCACGAACGGCCGAATCATCGCACTGGTTACGCCCGACCAGGGCATCTCAACAAGATCCTGTTACGAGCTCTATGGCATTGGAAGGGGCGAAGCGGCGAAATTGATGTGGCGGTATCTGGCTTCTCAAAACTGCTTGTGGATTGTGAAATGATCCTCGGCCGGGATCATCCGCAAACCATTTCGACGGTTATGCGCTTGGCTTCGTGGTTGCGTAGCTCTGGGGATATGGAGTCTGCCCTGCTGGCCTACAGGCGGCTTGCTGAAGATCGTGCTCGGGTGCATGGGGAAGACGATAGTCGAACCTTGCAGGCTCGGGATTACCTTGCCTTTCATGTACTTCTGATGGGAGAGTCTGAGCAGGCGCTGGCACTTTTCCGTGCTCTATATGCGGATCAGGTCCGCCTGATGGGACAGGGGCATCCAGATGTGGTTCACACTCTGGAGCACATAGAGGATCTAGAGGCTTGAGTTTTTTGGGCTCTGCAGTTTCCTTTCAGGTCCTTCTGCTGCGATCCCAGCTTTCCCGTTCTGGAAACTGCCAGCCCTTGCGCCGACCCAGTGATGGTCGAGAGCATGGGATCTGACCACAGACGGGCACAGCGAGGGGGCACGGCGTGAAGGTCAGGAAGCTTGTAACGAGCTGCGAGAACGGGGACTGCCCAACGCTGTACGCGACGGACAGGGGGACACTCCTGGTCCAGGGTGAGACGCCGACTGACCACGGGTTGGCAGTCCCCGCGCACGAGACGTTGGTCGAGATCCCCATGGAACTCATCCGGAAGGCCATCCGTGATCAGCTCATCTAGCAACCTGACTGAGCGGTTCAAGACCTTCGAGCGAGAAGCGTTCCGGCTGGAGATCCTGGATGACTACAACTTGCCGTCGAGCGCAGAGAACCTGCGCGCGTTCCTCGCGGGTGAGCCGCAGCCGGAGGACTACAACGCGGGGTGGGTCGAGACCGTCCGAGCCGCCACGCAGGCCGGCAGACGGATGTACCGGGTGCACATCGTCTCCCGACCGTTGACGGCCTACCTACGCTACGAGCTCGGCTGGGGGTACATGAAGAACATGACGGGCGGTGAGGAGTTCTTCATCCTGGACATCACCGAGAAGCCGAACCCCCTGGAAGGGGTGCCGGACTTCTGGCTGTTCGACGAGACTTCCCCGGTTGTCATGAACTACGACGACACGGGTGCGTTCCGCGGGCCGGAGTTCCTTGATACCGGGCGGGCGGCGGACTTCGTCCGCTACCGGGACACGGCTCTCGCTCACGCCGAGCCGTTCTCCGAATGGTGGGCGAAGTACGGCGGGTGAACAGAACCGAACTGGGATCAGCGCTGCGGGCGCTCCGGCAGGCATCCGGCAAGGAGGCCAAGGCCGTCGCACGCAGCGCCGTCATGTCCACCGCCAAGCTGTCGAAGATCGAGAACGGCCACGTGGCGCCCAGTGTGGTGGACGTGGAGCGCATCCTTACGGCCTTGGATGTGTCCGAGCAGGTCAAGGCCGAGTACATGGCTGCGGCGCGTGCTCAGGCCACGGAGGCGACGGCCTGGCGGCTGTTCCGGCGTATGGGCTTCCACCGGAAGCAGGAGGAGATCCGGGCTCTGGAAGCCTCGATGAAGCTCCTGCGGCTGTTCCAGCCGTCCCTGGTCCCCGGGCTGTTGCAGACACCCGAATATGTACGCGCCGTGTTGCAAGGCAAGGGACTGAGCGAGGACCAGCTTGCCCGCACCATCGGAGCTCGGATCGAGCGTCAACGGGTGCTGTACGACACCGGCAAACAGCTCCGCTTCGTCATCACGGAACCTGTGCTGCGCTGGCGTCTTCTCCCGCCCGCGATGATGGCCGGCCAGCTGGACCGCATCGCCTCCGTCTCCCGCCTGCCGAGCGTGGACGTCCGAGTCGTCCCCCTGGACCGTCCGCAGACCGACGTGCCGGGGCACTCCTTCGTCATTCGGGACGACCGAATGGTGACGGTCGAGACCACGCATGCCGAGGTGATTGTGACCGATCCAAGGGATGTCGCCCTGTACGTCGACAAGTACGAGCGCTTCGCCTCAGTGGCCACCGTCGGCGACGCAATGAGAGCGATGCTTGCTGACATCCGGGACGGATTCTTGCGTGAACGGGAAACGGGCTAGATCCCGCTGATCAGCGGCTGGACCATCGTCTCCACCGATTGAGCGAGCGGGGAGGCGCACAGCGTGAGCAGAGCGAAGACGACGATGTCGGGGCCGATGTACCTGTCGTTGCCGAACGTGCCGCCGAAACCGGCGGACGGGTGTGGGGTGTGTACGGCCCTGGTCGCGCAGGGGCAGGAGGCTCGGGATCTGGGTGATCTGTCGGCGGCGACGGACGCCGACGTGGAGATCCGCAACCATCCGCACCGGACCCGGAGGTTGCGATGACGAGTTCAGTCCTGCGGTACGTGGAACACCGCATCAGTCGGCACCCGGGGACGGACGTGACGTTCGAGGCCGAGTGCCTGCGCTGCGACTGGCAGGCGCCGGCCTCGGACGACGGAGCAGCGGTGGACATCGAGTGCATGAGCCACGCAGGCCGAACGGGGCACCAAGGTTTCCGCCGCTGGTGCACGTCCTTCGCGTGGGTCGAGCGCACGGGATAACCCTCGGTCTCATCGTGCGAGCTCGAACCACCGACCACCCCCTCGCAGTCGAGCAGCGCACCGGCATCACTCTCGACCGCGTACGTCAGATTGCCGAAGCCGCCCTCCATGACAACGCCGAGAACGGCTGACCGGCACAGCCGTTCAGGTCGGCGGCGAAGGGGTGGGGTATGACCCCCTGGGTCTGACAGGGCAGACCGCCACGTCTTGGCGGCTGAGATCCTGCCACGGTTCCAAAGGCCGTCAGGCGATGGCGAAGGGCGGCGATTGTGAAGAACACACAGGTCAAGCCGCTTCACCCCATCCGACCGTTGGCCAGGAGGCTGCACAAGAGTGCAGCCCCTTTGAGTTCATCTTTCGAGGCTTCACTCTTTTGGGGGCGCGCAGCGCCCCACCTGGTTCGCTTCCTGTCCTTCGTTTCTTGGGCCCCTGTGGGGCCGTTCTGTCGAAGCAGGCTCGGGCGACGGCGGCCTGACGGCCGCCCTTGCCTCTGCCGCTGCGGGCGCTGCCGCGCCTTGCTCCCCTTCGCCGCTGCTCAGCATGACGCTTTGTGCTGTCGGCCCCGGCAGGGGCCGCACTGTGAGGCCAAATAGATAAGAGAGGCGGCGTGCGTTTCCGCAGCTCAGAGGCGTTGCCGGTACACGTGAGGCGTGTGTGGGCTACACGCGGGAGCGGTGCCTAGCGGTCTTGGTGGATGCGGCACGGGCCCGGGGCGCCCTTCCTCTTCTGGAAGAGGTGAGGAAGGACAACGAGGCAAGTGGCCCCGGATCGCGGTGACACGAGGTCCAGCCGCTTCGCTCGGATGACGGCATTGGTCGCGCTCTGGTCCGACAGGGGCTGGTTCTTCGTGCCCAGCAGGGCGGCCAACTTCCCCGGACCGAAGCTCGCGTGGCCCTGACAGTCGGCCCACCCGAGGGCGGCGAAGTGGACGCGGTAGGCGAGCTCGTGCCGGGAGTCCCGGGCCGTGCGCCTGTACTCGTGCTGGGAGACTCCGCCCCAAGGGCGGCCGGTGCCGAAGTGGATGGCCACTTAGCGCGGTTCCTTCCTGTGCGGCGCATGGGTGCGCCAGTTACCCCCGCCTGATGGCGGGACATGTGCCTCTCTTTCTTCGCGGGGGTGGACCAGCCACGGCCGGGATAGTCCTCACAGGGTGCCCGGGGCTTCTGACCCGGACTCGGTCTCGTGCAGTCGGGAGCGACGGCGGCGACCTGGCAGGAATCCTACAGAGCAGGGGAGGGCCCGTAGCGGGGCCCTCCTGTCGTCCACGGAGGAGACGGTCAGCTCTCGCTGTGCACCGCCGCCAAGTCCCGGACGCGGCGCTTGAAGTCCATCGGGATCAAGACCTGCACGCGGCCCTTCCCTTCCTGCCACATGCCGTCATGTCCTTCCGGGGACATGGCCTGCACAGCAGTCAGGGGCGGCAGCTTCTCGGCGTGGATGACCGCCCTGACTCCGGCTGACCGGAGTTCCTTGCCCTTCTCGTGCTGGGTCGACAGCTTTGCCCAGCGCTCGCGGTAGGTCTCATTCGTCGGGATCTCGTCCCAGCCGTCCGGCCGGGTGGGCTGGGCCATGAGTTGCTCGCGTCGTCCGTCCAGCCGTTTGTATGTCTCTCGGTACTCCTGCTTGCCCAGCTCGCTGGAGTAGAGACCGGCTTCGCGGTCCTCTCGCAGCTCGGCCAGCGCGCGGTTCACCTCCTCGATGTCCCGCGTGAAGTCGACGGCCGGGCGAAAGACCTTTCGCACGATCTCGACATCGCCGGCCGCACGCAGGAAGACCTCCTCGACGGCTCCCTCCAGCACATGAGCCGCAATGCCCTTGCTGCCCGTAGGGCAGGGCTTGTGCGTGGTCCGGGATGCACAGCGGTAGTAGGGCCAGTTCCGCCCCGGGCCGAGGTACGCCGGTTCTCCGCAGGTGCAGAAGGCGACCCTGAGCATGGGGGAGCCGCCCTTCCTGTTGCCGTTGCGCTTGCTGGTGTTCTCGTCCAGTTTCTTGTTCGCCAGTTCCCACTCCTCCTGGGTGATCAGCGGCTCCGCACGCTGAAGAGGACGCCCTTCCGCGTCACGGACGACGCGGGTTCGCTTCGTCTTCTGGCCGTCGATGACAACTTCCTCCGTCACCTCCATCTGACCGAGAACGTTCAGGGAGCGCACCACCTTGGCGGTGTTCGCGGCGGTCCACCGGCCGCCCTTCGGGGGCTTGCCGTTCCTGATCAGCTGAGCATCGAGCGATACCGGAGTCTTGGTCGGGTCCTCGTTGAGCCACTGGGCGATGCTGTTCGCCGACTCGCCCTCGATAAGCCGGCGGACGATCTCGCGCAGCGTCCCGGCGGTGTCCGTTCCGTAGTCGTCCAGAACCAGCCCCCAGCCGTCACCGGTGTCCTGCTTCTCCGCCCGATAGCCGTACGGGATTCGACCACCGCGCCAGCGCCCCTCCTTCACCAGGTGGTTGTACGAGGACTTCGCCCGGGCCTTGATGGCTTCAAGCTCCCCTTCCGCGAAGGAAGCGATCAGGCTGAACAGCAGCTTGCCCATCTGCGTGTTCAGGTTGATCCCGTCCTCGACGGTGGCGACCTCCTTGCCGTGCTTCTCACACCACTCCACGAGTGTGTGCACGTGGAGCACACGCCTGGAGAGGCGGTCGAGCTTCAGCGCGCAGATGATGTCGTACTCGTCGGCGCGGGACTCCTCCAGCGCGATCCGGTGCTCGATCGAGCTGACCTCTTTGCCGATCGTAGAAGGCAGCCACCTACTGAACTCCGGGCGCTTCCAGGGCTCGACACCGCCGGATACGTCGATGTCCTCGACCCACCCGACAACGACGTGCCCTTCCTGGTCGGCCCATCGTTGAACCGATCGGCGCTGGCGCTCCGGCGATGTGGTCTCGTCCGACACCTTCGACAGGCGGACTACTCCCAGGACTCTTGCCACTTGCGCTCCCCATCCCCTGTGGTGCTTGGAGATCGACGCTAGGGCCCCTGCGGGTCGGGCGTCAAAGTGGATTGTTTGGTACCGCCAACGTCTACGGCTGGGGCGAGAACAAGGGCCGCACCGAGGAGATCCTCGGCACCTGGTTCGCCCAGGGCGGCCGGCGCCGCGAGAAGACGGTGCTCGCCACCAAGGTCTACGGCAGCATGGCGCCCGAGGGCGAGACCTGGCCCAACTACGACCGCCTGTCGGCGCTGAACATCCGGCGGGCCGTCGACGCCAGCCTCAAGCGGCTGCAGACCGACTACATCGACGTCTACCAGTTCCACCACGTGGACCGGCGGACCCCCTTCGAGGAGATCTGGCAGGCCGTCGAGGTCCTGATCCAGCAGGGCAAGATCCTCTACGCAGGCTCTCGAACTTCCCCGGCTGGAAGATCGCCCAGGCCAACGAGGCCGCGGCACGCATCGGACGGCTCGGGCTGGTCAGCGAGCAGTGCCTCTACAACCTCGCCGAGCGGCGCGCGGAGATGGAGGTCATCCCGGCCGCGGAGGCGTACGGGCTCGGCGTCATCCCGTGGTCCCCGCTCCACGGCGGCCTGCTGGGCGGGGTGATCAAGAAGGAGGTGCAGGGCGGCCGCCGCGCCTCCGGCCGGTCTGCGGACGCGCTCGCCAACAGCTCCGTACGCGCGCAGGTGCAGGCGTACGAGGACCTGCTGGACAAGCACGGCCTGGAGCCGGGCGAGACCGGGCTGGCGTGGCTGCTGACGCGTCCCGGGGTCACCGGGCCGATCGTCGGGCCGCGGACGCAGGAACAGCTCGACTCGGCGCTGCGGGCGGTGGAGCTGGAGCTCTCCGAGGAGGTCCTGGCGGGCCTGGACGAGATCTTCCCCGGCCCGGGAGCCTCGCCGGAGGCCTTCGCCTGGTAGCTACTGCCCGACGGCAGCCGCCACGGCCACGACGACGAACATCAGCACGAGCACACCGGCCATCACACGGTTTCTGGTCTTGGGATCCACCCGTCGAGCCTAACGCGGCCCGCGGGTGGTCCCGCACGCGGTACGGCTCAGCCGCGCAGCGGCCAGGCTCCGACGGTCTCGTAGCGGGGCTGCTCGCCGGGCACCCCGCTGACGGGGAGGTTGCTGCGGACGAGGCTGAGGGTGTTGACCTGCCACGGCGTGCCCTCGAAGTCCGCGAGGGCGTCCAGGTACGGGCGCAGGGGCGTGGCGGCGCTGTGGCTGCGGGCCAGGGTGAGGTGCGGGGTGTAGCGGCGGTGCTGGTCCATCGGCACCCCGGCCCGCCGGGCGGCGGCATCGGCCCGCTCCGCGAGCATCCGCAGGACGGTCAGCTCCCCGGCCGCGCCGACCCACAGCGCACGGTCCCCGAAGTGCCCGCAGCCGTGCAGGCGCAGCGAGAACGGGGCCGTGCGGTGGGCTGCGCGCTCCAGGCGGGCGTGCAGGTCGGGGAGCAGGTCGTCGCGGACCTCGCCCATGAAGGCGAGCGTGAAGTGCCAGCCCGCTCGCGCGGTCCACGTCAGCCGGTCGTCGTGGACTGCGTCCACGGCCTGGGCCAGCTCGGCGACGGCCGCGTCGGGCGGCAGGACGGCTGCGAACAGTCTCATGCGCCGAGAGTACGACCGCGGCGCCGCTGTCGGGGGCTCCGCCCCCGAACCCCCGCGCCTCAAACGCCGGCGGGACTGGAACACAGGCAGGGTCAGGCGACCGTCACCAGTTCGCGGCTGCGCGAGGCGGTGGCGGCCGGGACGAAGGTCACGCCGCGGCGGCTGAGCCGTACCCGGAGGTTCCCGACGCGCGCCAGGACCACCGCGATCGCGACGGAGGCGGCCAGCGAGATCACGGCGCCCGCAGCCATGCCGATCCGTGCGCCGTACGTGTCCGTGATCCAGCCCAGCAGCGGGGCGCCCAGCGGGGTGCCGCCGGTGAAGACCATCATGAACAGGGCCATGACCCGCCCCCGCATCTCGGGGTCGGTCGCCATCTGCACGCTGGAGTTCGCCGTGACGTTGACCGTCAGGCCGAAGATTCCGATCGGCACGAGCAGCGCCGCGAACAGCCAGAAGCCGGGCGCGAAGGCCGTCACGAGCAGCAGCAGCGAGAACAGCACGGCCGCGGCCACCAGCAGTCGCAGGCGGGAGTGGCCGCGCCGGGCCGCGAGCAGGGCGCCCGCCAGGGACCCGGCCGCGATCAGGGTGTTGAAGAGCCCGTAGGTGCCCGCGTCCCCGTGGAAGACGTCGCTGACGAAGGCCGACAGCCAGATCGGGAAGTTGAACCCGAAGGTGCCGACGAAGCCCACGAGCGCGATCGGCCAGATCAGTTCCGGGCGGCCGGCGACGTAGCGCAGGCCCTCGCGCAGCTGCCCCTTGGCGCGGGGCCGGGGCTCGACGGGGTGCAGCTCGTGCGAGCGCATCAGCAGCAGGCCGGCGATGGGCGCGGCGAAGGACAGTCCGTTCAGCAGGAAGGCCCAGCCGGAGCCGACGGCGGTGATCAGCACGCCGGCGATCGCCGGGCCGACCAGCCGCGCGGACTGGAAGTTGGCGGAGTTCAGGCTGACGGCGTTGGCCACCTGGTCCTTGCCGACCATCTCGGACACGAAGGTCTGCCGGGCCGGGTTGTCGACGACGGTGACCAGGCCGAGCGCGAAGGCGGCGAGGTAGACGTGCCACACCTGGACGTGTCCGGCCAGGGTGAGCGCGGCGAGGGCGATGCCGGTCAGGCCCATCGCGCTCTGGGTGGCGAGGAGCAGGGGCCGCTTGGGCAGCCGGTCGGCGAGTACGCCTCCGTAGAGGCCGAACACCAGCATCGGCAGGAACTGCAGGGCGATGGTGATGCCGACGGCGGAGGCGGAGCCGGTCAGTGAGAGGACCAGCCAGTCCTGGGCGATGCGCTGCATCCAGGTGCCCGTGTTCGAGACGACCTGCCCGGTCGCGAAGAGCCGGTAGTTCCGGATCCTCAGCGAGCTGAACATCGAGTTCTTGCCCGCGGGGGCCGCAGGGGCCTTGGTAGGGGTGGATATGTGGCCGGGTGCGGAGTCTGCTCCGGTTCCCGTACTCAAAAGCGTTCGCCTCCTGGCGTCGTTCCTACAGGTGCGCGAGCTTCTCCAGGACGGGTGCGGCCTCGCGCAGCTTGGCCCATTCGTCCTCGGTCAGCTCGGCCGCGAGCCCGGCCAGGAAGGCGTTGCGCTTGCGGCGGCTCTCTTCGAGCATCGCTTCGGCCTCCTCCGTCTGGCGGACCACCTTCTGGCGGCGGTCGTCGGGGTGCGGTTCCAGCGTGACCAGTCCCTTGGCTTCCAGCAACGCGACGATGCGCGTCATCGACGGCGGCTGGACGTGCTCCCGCCGCGCCAGCTCCCCGGGTGTGGCCTGGCCGCAGCGGGCGAGGGTGCCGAGCACCGACATCTCGGTGGGGCTCAGCGACTCGTCGACGCGCTGGTGCTTCAGGCGCCGGCCCAGCCGCATGACGGCGGAGCGGAGGTCGTTCACGGCGGCAGCGTCGTCGCCATGGGAAAGGTCAGGCATGTATTTAGAGTAACTCATTACTCTCGCTAAGGAACACCACTTTCGGGTGTGACGCACGGGTCACTCGTACGGGTGAGTCGGCGGCCGAAAGTGACACGCGTCCGCACCCTGTGCCCCGACTCTTTCGACATGGGGACACATGTGCTGAGCATGCGCATAGACGGGGAGCTCCTCGACAGGCTCCGGACTCACGCCGCCAAACGCGGAATGAGCGTCCAGGACTATGTGGTCCGGACGCTCATCCGCGATGACTTCGACGAGCGCTTCAAGGCGGCCGTCGACGAGACAGAGAAGTTCTACGGGCTGACGTGAGCCCGGGCAGGGCCTACGTGAGGCCGAGGGCCGGCATCGCGTAGTAGAAGACGAACACCGCCGACACGACGTACATGGCCACCGGGACCTCGCGGCCCCGGCCGGTTGCCGCGCGCAGGGCGCAGAAGCTGATGAAGCCGATGCCGATGCCGTTGGTGATCGAGTAGGTGAAGGGCATCATCACCATGGCCAGGAACGCCGGGACGGCGATGGTGAAGTCGCTCCAGTCGATGTCCTTGACCGAGCCCGCCAGGATCAGGAAGCCGACCGCCACCAGGGCGGGGGTGGCCGCCTGGGACGGGACCATCGTGGCGAGCGGGGTGAGGAACAGCGCCACGCCGAAGAGGGCGCCCGTCACGACGTTCGCCAGGCCCGTACGGGCTCCCTCGCCGACCCCGGCCGTGGACTCCACGAAGCAGGTGGTGGCCGAGGAGGACGTGGCGCCGCCCGAGGCGACGGCCAGGCCGTCGATCAGCAGGACCTTGTTGATGCCGGGGAACTCGCCGGTCTTCTTGTCGATCAGCTTGGCCTCGTCGCCGACGCCCAGGATCGTGCCCATGGCGTCGAAGAAGCAGGACAGCAGCACGGTGAAGACGAAGAGGATGCCGGTCAGCATCCCGACCTTGCCGAAGCCGCCGAAGAGGCTGACCTCGCCGACCAGCCCGAAGTCGGGCGCGGCCACCGGGTTGCCCGGCCACTCGGGGACGGTGAGGCCCCAGCCCGGGTCGGGCACCTTGGCGATCAGCTGGACGACGACCGCGGCGAGGGTCATCACCACGATGGAGATCAGGATCGCGCCCGGGGTCTTGCGGATCAGCAGGGCGAGGGTGAGCAGCACGCCGATCACGAAGATCAGGACGGGCCAGCCGTCCAGGTGGCCGGTGCCGCCGAGCTGGAGCGGGACCGTGGTGTGGGCGGCGTCGGGGATTCGGGAGACGAAGCCCGAGTCGACCAGGCCGATCAGCATGATGAACAGGCCGATGCCGATGGCGATGCCCTTGCGCAGGCCCAGCGGCACGGCGTTCATGACCCGCTCGCGCAGGCCGGTCGCGACCAGCAGCATCACCACGAAGCCGGCCAGGACCACCATGCCCATGGCGTCGGGCCAGCTCATGCGCGGGGCGAGCTGGAGGGCGACGACCGTGTTCACGCCGAGGCCGGCGGCGAGCGCGATCGGGACGTTGCCGATGACACCCATGAGGAGGGTGGTGAAGGCGGCCGTCAGGGCGGTGGCCGTCACGAGCTGACCGTTGTCGAGCTGGTGCCCGTACATGTCCTTCGCGCTGCCCAGGATGATCGGGTTGAGCACGATGATGTAGGCCATCGCGAAGAAGGTGGCGAAGCCGCCGCGGACCTCGCGGGCGACGGTCGAACCGCGCTCGGAGATCTTGAAGTAGCGGTCGAGTCCTCCGGAGGGTCCCTGGAGGGAAGGGTCCGGGGCGGTGGCCGTGGGGGAGCTCATACGGTCCTCATTGGGTGGTTCATACGAAGAAAATGGGCCGCGCCCAAACCGTTTCAGTATGAACACATGAGCGAAGGAGCGTCCATCTCCGCGCGTAGACGACGATTCCGCGCGCCTAGACTTGCCGCATGGCGAAATGGACTGCGAAGCATGAGGCGCCCGAGCCCCTGGAGGGCCCCGTCGTCGCGACGGTCACGGGTGGCACGATCCTGTGGTTCGCCCTCTTCCTCGTCCAGCTCCCCTTCTACGGGTGGTTCGCCGACCGCGGCCAGCTGTGGTGGGTCTGGACCTGCGCGGCCGGCGGCTTCCTCGGCCTGATCGGCATCTGGTACGTCCGCGGTCGCGAAGCCGCCCTTGCGCGCCACGCCGAGGCTGCTGCGCACGCCGAGCAGGACGACCGGCCGGGCCCGACCCCGCAGGCCTGAGTACGGGCCACCGCGAGGCCGCCCCCCGGCCTCGGCCGGTCGGCCCGCCGGGCGCCGGCCCGCCGGGCGCCGGCCCGCCGGGCGCCGGCCCGCGGCCCCTACCAGAGGACGATTCGGGTCATCCCGAGGTCGGATCTTCCCGCCGCTCGGCGGGTGAACCGTTCGAACCCCGCTTAACGTCGAAGGCATGACGCAGCGGGCGAAGATCGATCGGGACGGGCCGGAGCGAGCCGGCGCCGCCATCGACGCGGGGGCGGAGCTCGATCCGGTTCACCCGGTGCGGCCACCCGCGCCCCGGTTCAAGCCCGGCGGGCTGACCACCGCCGAGGTCGCCGAGCGCGTCGCGCGCGGCGACGTCAACGACGTCCCCGTCCGCAGCAGCCGCTCCACCGTCGACATCGTCCGTGCCAACGTCTTCACCCGCTTCAACGCGATCATCGGCGTGCTCTGGGTGATCATGCTGATCGTCGCGCCGATCCAGGACAGCCTCTTCGGCTTCGTGATCATCGCGAACACCGGCATCGGCATCATCCAGGAACTGCGCGCGAAGAAGACCCTCGACGGCCTCGCCGTCATCGGCGAGGCCAAACCGAGCGTGCGCCGCGACGGCCGCACCGCGGAGATCTCCACCTCCGAGATCGTCCTCGGCGACGTCATCGAACTCGGCCCCGGCGACAAGGTCGTCGTCGACGGGGCCGTCGGCGAGGCCGAGGGGCTGGAGATCGACGAGTCCCTCCTCACCGGCGAGGCCGACCCCGTCCTCAAGAAGCCCGGCGACCAGGTCATGTCCGGCTCGTTCGTCGTCGCCGGCGGCGGTGCGTTCACCGCCACCAAGGTCGGCCGCGAGGCCTACGCCGTCCAGCTCGCCGAAGAGGCCTCGCGCTTCACGCTCGTCCATTCCGAGCTGCGCTCCGGCATCTCCACCATCCTCAAGTACGTCACCTGGATGATGATCCCGACCTCCATCGGGCTGATCGTCAGCCAGCTGCTCGTCAAGGAGAACAACCTCAAGGACTCCATCGCCCGCACCGTCGGCGGCATCGTCCCGATGATCCCCGAGGGGCTCGTCCTCCTCACCTCCGTGGCCTTCGCGATCGGCGTCATCCGCCTCGGCCGCAAGCAGTGCCTCGTCCAGGAGCTGCCCGCCATCGAGGGCCTCGCCCGCGTCGACGTGGTCTGCCTCGACAAGACCGGCACCCTCACCGAGGGCGGCATGGACGTCACCGAGCTGCGCCCGCTCGGCGGCACGGACGCGGCGTACGTCAAGAAGGTGCTCGGCGCCCTCGGCGAGTCCGATCCGCGGCCCAACGCCAGCCTCCAGGCGATCATCGACGCCTACCCCGACAGCGCGGAGTGGCGCTGCACCGAGTCCCTGCCCTTCTCCTCCGCCCGCAAGTACAGCGGTGCCAGCTTCAGCGAGGGCGACGGCGAGAACAACACCTGGCTGCTCGGCGCCCCCGACGTGCTGCTCCCCGCCGGGGACCCCGCCCTCGACGAGATCAACGCGCTCAACGAGCAGGGCCTGCGGGTCCTGCTGCTGGCCCGTTCCGGCCGCGAGCTCGACGACGAGGCCGTTGCCACCGGCGTGCGGCCGACCGCCCTGGTCGTCCTGGAGCAGCGGCTGCGCCCCGACGCCGCCGGCACCCTGCGCTACTTCGACGACCAGAACGTCAGGGCGAAGGTCATCTCGGGCGACAACGCGGTCTCCGTCGGCGCGGTCGCCGGCAAGCTGGGGCTGCCGGGCGCGGAGAACACCGTGGACGCCCGCAAGCTCCCGGCCGAGCAGGCCGACATGGCGCGTGTCCTCGACGAGAACTCCGTCTTCGGGCGCGTGACCCCGCAGCAGAAGCGGGACATGGTCGGTGCCCTGCAGTCCAGCGGCCACACCGTCGCCATGACCGGCGACGGCGTGAACGACGTGCTCGCCCTCAAGGACGCGGACATCGGCGTCGCGATGGGCTCGGGCTCGGACGCCACCCGCGCCGTCGCGCAGATCGTCCTGCTCAACAACAGCTTCGCGACCCTCCCCTCGGTGGTCGCCGAGGGCCGCCGCGTCATCGGCAACATCACCCGGGTCGCGACCCTCTTCCTCACCAAGACGGTCTACTCGGTCCTCCTGGCGATCCTGGTGGTGTGCTCGCAGGTCGAGTACCCCTTCCTGCCCCGCCACCTGACCCTGCTGTCCACGCTCACCATCGGCATACCGGCCTTCTTCCTGGCCCTCGCCCCGAACAAGGAGCGCGCGCGGCCGCACTTCGTGAAACGGGTGATGCGGTACGCGATCCCGGGCGGCGCGATCGCGGGGACGGCCACCTTCGTGACGTACCTGGTCGCCCGCCACTACTACACCGGCCCGGAGGCCCTGAAGGCCGAGACCAGCGCGGCGACGCTCACGCTGTTCCTGACCTCGATGTGGGTCCTGGCGATCATCGCCCGCCCGTACACGTGGTGGCGGGTCGGCCTGGTCGGCGCGATGGGCGGAGCCTTCCTGATCGTCCTCGTGGTGCCGTGGCTCCAGGACTTCTTCCAGCTCAAGCTGGTGGGCACGACGATGCCCTGGATCGCGGTGGCCGTCGCCGCGGCCGCCGCGACCCTGATCGAGTTCACCTTCCGCTGGGTGAACCGCCGCTTCCCGGCCTAGGCGAGGCCTTCGGCGACCAGGCCGGCGAGGACGGCCTGGCCCAGGGCCTGGACGGCGGACTGGGGGCGGACCATCACGGTGAACTCCTTGACCCGGCCCGCATCGTCGAACTGCAGCAGGTCGATGCCGTGGATCTGCTTGCCGTCCACGGTGGCGCGGAAGGCCAGGATCGCCGAGGAGGCCTCCGTGCCGTCGGTGCTCGTCTCGGCCGTCCCCTCGAAGTGGCCGACGTAGCGGAAGTCCTCGAAGACCCGCAGCAGGACCCCGAAGAGGCCCAGCACCATGGGGCGGCCCTCGAAGGGGGTGAACTTCACCGGGCTGTAGAACCGGATGTCCTCGGTGAACAGGTCCTCCAATGCGGCGGCGTCGCGCTCCTCCACGGCGGCGCGGAAGCGTTCGGCGGTCTGCTGCTCCTTCATGGCCCCTCCTCATACTCAAGAAATTGAGTAGTCATATTCATGAGTATGATGTGGGGGAGGACGAGGAAACGGAAGGGGCCGCTTCGATGGCCTTGCGACACGCCGTACTGGCGGCGCTGCTGGACGGCGAGTTCAGCGGGTACGAACTGGCGAAGTCGTTCGACATCGGCGTCGCGAACTTCTGGCACGCCTCCCCCCAGCAGCTCTACGCCGAGCTGGCGAAGCTGGAGAAGGACGGGCTGGTCGAGGGCCGTCAGGTGGTCCAGGAGACCCGGCCCAACAAGCGCCTGTTCCAGGTCACCGACGCCGGCCGCACCGAGCTGGAGGCCTTCGCCGCGGCCGCGTCGAAGCCGCCGGTCATCCGCGACGACCTCCTCGTCAAGGTCCAGAACGCCGACCGGATCGGCACCGCGCCGGTGATCGAACAGCTCGAGGATCGGGCGTCCGCGGCCGAAGCCAAGATCGAGCTCCTCGGCCGGGTGCTGCGCAAGATGCGCGGCGACGTGGACGAGGAGGAGTACCTGCTCCGGGGCGAGCGGATCGGCGGGTACCTGACCGGCCTGCGCGGCATCGCCTTCGAGCAGGGCCACCGCGACTGGTGCCGCCGCAGCGCGGCCATCCTCAGGGAAAGGCAGAAGACTCGTGCCGAACGGTGAATACCTGCGCTACGTCGCCCTGGGCGACAGCCAGACCGAAGGCCTCGGCGACGGGAACGACACGGCGGGCCTGCGCGGCTTCGCCGACCGCCTCGCCGGGCACCTCGCGGCCGCCAGCCCCGGCCTCCAGTACGCCAATCTGGCCGTACGCGGACGCCTCGCCGGCCAGGTCCGCGCCGAACAGCTCGGCCCCGCCCTGGCCCTGCGCCCCGACCTGGCCACCGTCGTCGCCGGGGTCAACGACATGCTCCGGCCCCGGTTCGACGCCGCGGAGGTCGCCGGGCAGCTCGAGGAGATGTTCGCCGCGCTCACGGCCGCCGGCACCCACGTGGCGACCGTGACCTTCCCCGACCTGGGCAGGATCGTGCCCCTGGCCCGGCCCGTCTCGTCGCGCATAACCGACCTCAACGACCGCATCCGCGCCGCGGCCGCCCGCCACGGGGTCACCGTCGCCGAGACCGCCCGGCCGGCCATCGTCACCGACCCGCGGCTGTGGACCGACGACCGGCTCCACGCCAGCTCGCTCGGCCACGAACGGATCGCCGCGGCCCTCGCCCAGGCCCTCCACCTGCCCGGCAGCGACGACAGCTGGACCCTGCCGCTGCCGCCGCAGCCGAACCCCGCCGGCCGGTCGGCCGCGGCGGCCGCCGCCGCCGAACTGCGCTGGGCCGCCGCGTTCCTCGGCCCCTGGCTGGGCCGCCGGCTGCGCGGCCGCTCCTCCGGCGACGGCCGCACCGCGAAGCGCCCCACCCTGCTGCCGCTGAGCGATTCGCCGACCTAGGCCCGCTGCTACCACCGGGGACGGGTGTGTGCCGGGGCGCCGGTGGCCTCGCCGGCCGGAACACTGCAGCCACGGCGGCGGCGACGCCCGAAGACCGGCCCGCCGCTGCTCCCACCAAGGCCGGGTGTGTGTCGGGGCGCTCCCCGCAGGGCGCCGAACGCAAGGTGCCCCGGCCCTCCGACCCCCCGTCACGTTCGGCGTCCGAGGAGACGCCCCGGCGCGCGCCCGGCCTCGGCCGCTCCGGCGAAGCTTGCTGCCTCGGCCTCGGCCGCTCCGGCGAAGCTTGCTGCCTCGGCCTCGGCCGCTCCGGCGAAGCCTGCCGCCTCGGCCTCGGCCGCTCCGGCGAAGCCTGCCGCCCCGGCCCCGGCCGCTCCGGCGAAGCCCGCCGCCCCGGCCCCACCCGCACCGGCGAAGCCCGCCGCCTCGGCGCGGTCCGGAGGAGACGTCCTAGTCGAACCAGCGGTCCCGCGCCAGTTCCGCCGTCCGCGACGGGTCCTCCAGCAGCGCCGCCACCTCGAAGCGGCGCGGCCACTGGCCCGCCGACCAGGCGAGACCGGCCGCCACGCCCTCCAGCGTGGACGCGTGGAGGGTGCCGTCGGGGGTGCGGCGCCAGTCGAGTTCCGTGCCGCCCGCGATCAGCTCCTCGTGCTCGACGTACGTCGCCGGGGTGGCCGGCCCCAGCAGCACGCGCACGGACTCCGGGACCTCGTGCTCCTCGCCCGGCGTCGTCACCTCCGCCGGGACCGTCTCCGACAGGCGGCGCACCTGGAGCAGCTCCGCGAGGTCCGCCGCGCGGGACGGCGGCACCGGCAGCAGCGGGAGCCCCTCCGTCAGCGGCAGCAGGTCCGGGGCGTCCGCGATCACGGCGTCGGCCGCGTCCACCACCCGGACCTCGCCGTCCACCACCGCGCGCAGCTCGTCCGGCAGGGTGACCTGCTCGGGGTCCAGATCGGCCAGCGCCCCGTACAGGCCGTGCAGCTGCCGGCCCGTCACCTCGCGCTCAGGGTCGGCCAGCCGGGCCAGCAGCTCGGCCGCGCCGCCGGGCTCGTCCAGCAGGGCCGGCACGGTCGTCCGTACGCCCAGCGCCCGCAGGACCTGCTCGTCCTCGAAGCCCGTGGCGTCCGCCGGGGTGTAGAGGCCCGCCAGCAGCGGGTCGCCGCCCGCCGCGCGCAGGCCCGCCGGACGGCGGCCGTCGAGCACCGGGTGGTCGCGCAGCCACCACGCGGTGTACGAGCGCACCGACTGCGTGGTGCCGTCCGGCAGCAGCACGCGTACGGGCTGGGTCAGCGCGTCGCGCAGCGGCGGCTGCGCGAGCATCGCCAGGGCCTGCGGCCAGCAGTCGTCGTCGACCAGGTCGAGGTCCCGTACGGCGACCAGCTCGGTCGCCACCGGCGGGACCGGGGTGTCCGGCAGCTGGTCCAGCAGGTCCTCGCACCACACGTCGACCGCGTCCAGCAGCCCCGCGTCGTCGGGCTCGGCAAAGTCCCCTTCCCTCGGCTCCAGTTCGTCCGGGTCGAGCACCACATCGGTGGCGCGCACCAGCTGGAACGCCGCCAGCACCCCGCAGGCGGTGAGCGGGCCCTCGCCCCAGCGCTGCGCCAGATCGGCGTCCACGTACGGGACCTCGTCCTCGCGGATGACCGCGGCGAGCGCCGAGCCCGGCATCAGCAGTTCGCCCGCCGGAACGAGTTCCCCGTCCTCGTCGGGCAGGGCCAGCGCGCCCAGCCAGGGCTCGTCGCCCGGCGCCAGATCGGCCTCCCGGACCAGCCCCAGGACCACCTCGGCCAGCTCGTCGGCGTCGAGGGTGCCCGCGTCCTCGTCCCAGATCTCCCCGGCGTCGAGGGAACCGGCGACGGCGGCCCGCACCTGCGGGGTCGTCAGCACGGCCCGAGCCGTGGCCGGCAGGGCTCCGAGCTTCTCCAGCAGCGGGTGCGCCGCATCCGGGTGAGCCACCTTCAGCCCCAGCCGGGCCAGGTCCGCCGGGGTGTCCGCGTACGGGAGGAGGACGTGGCGCGGCCCGATCGTGGTGCGGCCGTCGGCGAGCGGCACGGGCAGGCCCGACAGCCGGTCGGGGTCCACCCCGGCGAGGCTGTCGTAGAGCCGGTGCCACCACTCGGGGGTCCGCTCGATGCCCGCGATCCGCTCGATGGCATCGCCCAGCGGGAGCCGGCCCACGCCCAGGGTGCGCAGCTCGGCGCGGCGCTCCAGGCCCGCCGGCAGCAGCGTCGGCAGGACCTCGGCGAGGACGCGTACGGTGTCGGCGCCCGCGCCCTCCACCACCTCGGCCTCGAAGGGGCGCAGGGCGGTCCGCTCCTCGGCGTGCTCGGGCGGTGCGGCCGGTGCGAGGAAGGCCGTACGGGGGAGCCGCTGGAGCACGGCGGCGCGCAGGGCCCCGTCCAGCTGGCCCTTGCCGAGCGGGCCGGGGACCAGGTCGACGAGGCCGGTGCTCACCGGGTCCCAGGCGCCGAGGAGTTCGGCGTACGCGTCGGCCGCGCGCTCCACCAGGAAGTCGGTCAGCGGCCCGGGCGCGGGGTGCCGGCGGGTGGTGTCCAGCGGCAGGGTCGCGATGAGGAGGGCCGGGATGCCCAGCGGCTCGTCGGTGGGGGTCGGCGCGTGCACCACGGGCGCCGTGGCCGGGCGCAGCGGGGCGCCGTCGGGGTCGACGGGCACGGCCCAGGACACCGCCCAGGCGGGCCGCAGCCGTTCCTCCACGGGCCGGTCGGCGAGCAGGGCGCGCTCGATGGGGCCGCCGTGGCGGACGGTGCGCCAGCGGCTGGTGCGGGTGCCGGACGCGGTGGTGTCCTCAATGACGGTGTACGGGCCCTCGTCGCGGCGGTACAGCGCGCGGGAGCCGCCGGACGGGGTCTCCACCACCACTTCGCGCAGTCCGGGCAGGGTGAGCAGCAGGGCGTCGTCGATGCCCGTCAGCAGCCGCTCCACCAGGTCCTCGGCGGCGGCGTCGCGCAGCGGGAGGACCACGACGGTGTCGTAGCCGTCGGGGGCGGTGCCCTCGGCGGGCAACGGGAGCCGCAGCAGCGGGACGTGGCCGTCGCGGCGGCGCAGTTCGTCGCCGAGGCCGGGGCTGCCGACGGAGGCCTCCCGGGCCAGCTCGCGGGCCTCGGCCAGGGACCAGCGGACGCCGCCGTGCCGGCCGAGCACCGCGGGCTCGTCGGAGACGGCCAGGACGGCCGCGAAGCCGACGCCGAAGCGGCCGACGCTGTCCCCGGACGGCTCCCGCTTGGCGGAGGCGCGCAGGGTGCTCAGCGACTCCACGCCCGTCGCGTCCAGCGGGGCA
The DNA here is from genome assembly GCF_045000215.1 of Streptomyces sp. 147326. NCBI lineage: Bacteria > Bacillati > Actinomycetota > Actinomycetes > Kitasatosporales > Streptomycetaceae > Streptomyces > Streptomyces sp. 147326. The sequence goes on from NZ_CP134201.1 coordinate 4,992,290, forward strand.
CCGGTGTTGGCGACGGCCAGCAGCGCGTGGCCGTTCTCGCCCTCGTGCAGGGTGAGCCGCAGCCGGCCGGGCACCTTGGCCCGGGCCGCGGCGTCGGCGGCGTTCTGCGCCAGCTCGATGACGAGCCGGTCGCGGTACCCGCCGAGCGCGAGGTCCTCCTCGGCGTTGGCGTCCTCGCGGAACCGGGCCGGGCCCGCGCCCCAGGCGTCGAGCACCCCGCGCCGCAGCCGGGCCGTGCCGAAGGGGTCCACGCCGCTCTGTGCCGCCGTCACTCGCACGCTCACGCCGCTGCCTCCACGCTGTGCCGCCTTCAAGAGTTGCCTCCGGACCCCTGAAGGTATCGCGTACGGAACTGGGCCTCGCCCGTGAGGTGCGCGAACACGACGACGTTGGCGTCCCAGTGGCGGTCGGGGGTGAGATTGCCGCCGCAGGTGATCGGGCGCAGCTCGGCCCTGCCGCGGGTGTCCCCGTACACCTTGTCGGTGGGGAACGCGTCCTTCTCGTACGTGCCGATCGCGTCGACCGCGAAGACGGCGGTGGTGCCGTCGGCCCGGTGCACGTCGACCTCGTCGTCCTTCCTCAGCTTCCCGAGGTCGAAGAAGACGGCCCGGGGGACCCGCGGGGACCGGGGCGCCTTCGGCACCGCCCTTGCGGCCGGGGCTTCACCGGTGTTCACGGAGCCCTTGGGCTTGCGGTGTTCGCCGGGCTTCAGCGGCTGCGGCCGGGGCTCGGGCGGCTGGGGCTTCACCGGCTGCGGCGTCACGTCCGGGGTGCTCTTGCCCTCGGTGGAGAACTTGACAGTGCCGAACTGCTTGCCGCCCGCGTACGCCTTGACCCCGTGGTAGCCGGTCCTGACGGTGACGCCGACCTTGTCGCCGGGGCGGCCGAAGTCGGTGGACAGGCTCACTCCGGGCGCCTGCGGGGTGGGTTGGGCGGTGGCGCTCCGGACGCCGGGCCACGGGAGGGAGTGGCCCGGCATCGCGGGGGCGGCCGGCAGCTAGCGGACCGTCCGCACCGGGTCAAACGGCGAGGGCGGTCCACCGACGATCAGCTGACGAGCGCGAACCGGTGGTGACCTGGGGCGACAGTAGGCGTCGCCCCCTTGGTCGGACCAACCTCCCCCACCCGCCCGCGATCTTCGAATGGCCTGATCTCGTCGGTGAATTGAACGGCCCGCCCAGCGGCCGGGCTCTTCCGTGCTCTGCACGGGATGCCCGCCCGCGGATGCAACTGGAATGCGGACTTTCCGTGTACTTGAGCTCGGACGCTGGCCGAAACCGTGCACGGGAGACCGGGAACGGCGAAGCCCCCGGCGACTTCACGTCACCGGGGGCCTCGGTACCGATCGTCAGAGCTTTTCGATCACGTAGTCGATGCAGGCCGTCAGCGCCTGCACGTCGGCCGGGTCGATCGCCGGGAACATCGCGACGCGCAGCTGGTTGCGGCCCAGCTTGCGGTACGGCTCGGTGTCCACGATCCCGTTGGCACGCAGCACCTTGGCGACGGCCGCCGCGTCGATGTCGTCCGAGAAGTCGATCGTGCCGATGACCGAGGAGCGCTTGTCGGCGTCCACGACGAAGGGGGTCGCGTACTTCGACGCCTCCGCCCAGCCGTACAGGTTGCGCGCGCTGGCCGCCGTACGGCCGGTGGTGAACTCCAGGCCGCCCTGGCTGTTCATCCACTTCAGCTGCTGGTCCAGCAGGAAGAGGGTGGCCAGCGCCGGGGTGTTGTACGTCTGGTTCTTCAGCGAGTTGTCGATCGCCGTCGGCAGCGAGAAGAACTCCGGGATGTGCCGGCCCGACGCGTGCACGCGGGCGGCGCGCTCCAGGGCGGCCGGGGAGAACGCGGCCAGCCAGAGGCCGCCGTCCGAGGCGAAGGACTTCTGCGGGGCGAAGTAGTAGACGTCCGTCTCGGTGATGTCCACCGGCAGGCCGCCGGCGCCCGAGGTCGCGTCCACCAGGACGAGTGAACCGGCGTCGGCGCCCGTGACGCGCTTGACCGGCGCCGCGACACCCGTCGAGGTCTCGTTGTGGGTGTACGCGTACACGTCCACGCCCGCCTCGGCCACCGGCTCCGGGTGCGTGCCCGGCTCGGAGGAGATCACGGACGGCTCGTCCAGCCACGGCGCGAGCTTCGCGGCCTTGGCGAACTTGGAGGAGAACTCGCCGAAGGTGAGGTGCTGGGACTTCCGCTCGATCAGGCCGGCGGTCGCGATGTCCCAGAAGGCGGTGGAGCCGCCGTTGCCCAGGATCACCTCGTAGCCCTCGGGGAGGGAGAAGAGGTCCCGGATGCCCTGGCGTACCGAGCCGACCAGGTTCTTGACCGGGGCCTGGCGGTGTGAGGTTCCGAGCAGGGAGGTACCGGTGGCGGCGAGGGCGTCCAGCGCCTCGGTCCGCACCTTGGAGGGGCCCGCGCCGAAGCGTCCGTCGGCGGGCTTGATGTCAGCGGGAATCTGGATCTCAGCCACGAGCGGAGCGTATCCGGTCCAGGTCCGCCCCTTGGAGGCGCGTCCACCCGATGAGACGCAGCCGGACGGTGCGAGGGTGGGGGCGTGACGTCACCCGGGGAACTCGAACGGACATTGCGGGCGGAGCTGCGCGGAGAGGTGGACTTCGGGGCCGCCGCCCGGGCACTGGCGACCATGGACGCCTCCAACTACCGGCGCGTCCCGGTCGGTGTGGTCGCCCCGCGCGACGCCGAGGACGTGGCGGCCGCCCTCCGCGTGTGCGCCGCGGCCGGCGTCCCGGTCGTCCCGCGCGGCGGCGGGACCTCCATCGCCGGCCAGGCCACCGGCACCGGAGTGGTCCTCGACCTCACCCGGCACATGAACGCCGTGGTGTCGGTGGACCCGGCCGCCCGCACCGCCGTGGTCCAGCCCGGCCTGGTGCTCGACCGGCTGCGGGACGCGGTGCGCCCGTACGGGCTCACCTTCGGGCCCGACCCCTCCACGCACTCCCGCTGCACCCTCGGCGGAATGATCGGCAACAACGCGTGCGGCGCCCACTCGGTGGCCTGGGGCACCACCGCGGACAACGTGGCAGAGCTGGCGGTGACGGCGTACGGGGGCGCCACCCACCGCATCGGGACGGGCTGGTCGGGGGCGCCGCGCGGCCTGCGGGAGCTGGTCGACGGGAACCTGGCCGTCCTGCGCACCGGGATGGGCGGCGGCTTCTCCCGGCGGATCTCCGGCTACGGCGGACTGGACGCGCTGCTGCCCGAGCGCGGGGTGCAGCTCGCGCGCGCCTTCTGCGGGAGCGAGGGCACGCTCGGGGTGGTGACCGAGGCCGTCGTGCGCCTGGTGGAGGCGCCGCGCGCGCCGGTCCTGGCCGTCCTCGGGTACGCCGACGAGAGCGCGGCGGCGGACGCGGCCGCCGGGCTGCTCCCGTACCGGCCGCTGACGGTGGAGGGGATGGCGGAGGACCTGGTGCGCGGGGCCACGGGACTGCCGCGGGGCCGGGCCTGGCTGTTCGTGGAAATGCGGGACGAGGCCGCGGCGCGGGAGCTCGTACGGGGCGCCGACGCGCTCGACGCGGTGGTCGTCACCGACCCGGCGGGGCAGCGGGCCCTGTGGCGGATCCGGGAGGACGCGGCGGGCACGGCGACGCGCCTGCCGGGGGGCGAGATGGCCTGGCCGGGGTGGGAGGACTGCGCGGTGCCGCCGGCCCGGCTCGGTGCGTACCTGCGGGAGTTCCGCGCGCTGCTGGCCGCGCACGGGCTGCGCGGGTCCCCGTACGGGCACTTCGGCGAGGGCTGCGTGCACGTGCGCATCGACTTCGACCTCGTCTCGGCGGCCGGGGTGGCCCGCTTCCGCGCCTTCTCCGGCGACCTGGCCGATCTGGTCGTCGCGCACGGCGGCTCGCTGTCGGGGGAGCACGGCGACGGACAGGCGCGGGCCGAACTGCTGCCGCGCATGTACGGGCCGGAGGTGATCGGGCTCTTCGGCGCGTACAAGGACGTGTGGGACCCGGTCGGCGGGATGAACCCGGGGATGCTGGTCCGGCCCGCGCGGCTCGACGAGAACCTCCGCTTCGCGGTGCTGCCGGCCACGCCGTTCGCGGGAGAGGTCGCGCGGTGCGTCGGGGTCGCGAAGTGCCGCACCACGGACGTCGGCGGGCCCGGGGTGATGTGCCCGTCGTACCGGGTCACGGGGGAGGAACAGCACTCCACGCGCGGCCGGGCCCGGCTGCTGCACGAGATGCTCGCGGGGGAGATCGTGCGGGACGGCTGGCGCTCGGCGGAGGTCGCCCAGGCGCTGGACCTGTGCCTGGGCTGCAAGGGCTGCCTCAGCGACTGCCCGGTGGGCGTGGACATGGCCACGTACAAAGCGCAGTTCCTGCAGCACCACTGGTCGGGTCGCATCCGCCCGCTCGCGCACTACACCCTGGGCGGCCTCCCGGCCTGGCTCCGCCTGATCGCTGCGCTGCGGATGGCGGGCGTGGTGAACGCGGCCTCCCGCGTCCTCCCGGTCCCGGGCCTGACGCGGGAGCGGGGGCTCCCGGCCCTTGCGGCCGAGCCGTTCAGCCGCTGGTGGCGGGCCCGTGCTGCGGCCCTGCGCGATGCGCTGCCGCCGGGGCACCGTCCAGCCGCCCCGAACCTGCCGGCCCCGCCGGCGCACCTTGCAGCCCCGCCGGCGTTCGAGGCGCGGGTCCGGGCAGAGCCCGGAAGCCGCCCGCAGGGCACCGAACCCACGGCCACCCCCACCGTCACCCTCTGGCCCGACACCTTCACGGAGTACCTCGCCCCGGAGGCCGGCCGCGCAGCGGTACGGGTACTGGAGGCCGCGGGCCTGAGGGTGTCCGCACCCCGCGGAACGGTCTGCTGCGCCCTGACCTACGTCTCCACCGGCCGCCTCGACCGGGCCCGCAAGGTCCTCCACCGCACGCTGACCGCCCTCGGTGACGTCCGGGCCCCCGTGGTGGTGCTGGAGCCCAGCTGCGCCGCGGCCCTCCGTACGGACCTCCCCGCCCTCCTCCCCGACGACCCCCGCGCGGCCCGCCTGGCGGCAGCCGTCCGCACCTTCGCCGAGACCCTGGAGGAGTACGCCCCGGACTGGCAGCCGCCCCGACTCGAACGTGCGGTGGCCGGGCAGACCCACTGCCACCAGTACGCGGTCCTCGGCGACGCGGCGGACCGGCGGCTGCGCGAGCGCGCCGGCCTCGTGGGCGAGCTCAGCGGCGGCTGCTGCGGCCTGGCCGGGAACTTCGGCTTCGAGCCGGGCCACCACGAGGTGTCGGTGGCCTGCGCGGAGGAACAGCTGCTCCCGTCGCTGCGCGCGGCCGGTCCGGAGGCGCTGATCCAGGCGGACGGCTTCTCGTGCCGCACCCAGATCGCCCAGCTGGGTGGGGTCCGGGCCCGCCACCTGGCGGAACTCCTGGCGGAGGGTCTGGCAGCGGATCTGTAAGGCAAGACACGGCTCGACACTCCTTACGGAGCGCGTAATCTGGATGAATGCCCGCACCTTCCTCATCCACCTCCCCGTCGCCCTCGCCGACCGCCGCGGCGGTCCCCGCCCCCGTACCGGCCCCGCTGCCCGCCGAGGGCCGTGGCCGTGGTCTCGGGCCGGTCGCGCTGGTGATCTCGGCGGGGATCTCGGTGCAGTTCGGCGCCGCCCTCGCGGTCATGATCATGCCGAGGGCGGGTGCGGCGGGCGTGGTCACCCTGCGCCTCGCGGCCGCCGCGGTCGTGCTGCTGCTCCTGTGCCGGCCCAAGGTCCGCGGCTACTCCCGCTCCGACTGGGGCACGGTCCTCGCCTTCGGCGTCGCCATGGCCGCCATGAACGGGCTCTTCTACCAGGCCATCGACCGGATCCCGCTCGGCCCGGCCGTCACCCTGGAGGTGCTCGGGCCGCTGGCCCTGTCCGTCTTCGTCTCCCGGCGCCTGGTGAACGTCCTGTGGGCCGGCCTCGCCCTCGGCGGCGTGGTCCTGCTCTCCGGACACGGCGGGGGCGGCCTCGGCTTCGGCTCCCTCGACCCGCTGGGCGCGGCCTACGCGCTCGGTGCGGGCGCGATGTGGGCGGCGTACATCGTGTTCAGTGCGCGTACGGGGCGCCGCTTCCCGCAGGCGGACGGCCTGGCCCTGGCGATGGCCGTGGCCGCGGTCCTCTCGCTGCCGATGGGCATCGTCGGCGCGGGCTCGGACCTGCTGGTCCCGAGCACCCTCGCGCTGGGCGTCGGCGTGGCCGTACTGTCCTCTGTCCTGCCCTACACACTGGAAATGCTCGCCCTGCGGCGGATGCCGGCCCCGACCTTCGCGATCCTGATGAGCCTGGAGCCGGCCATCGCCGCCACCGCGGGCTTCCTCGTCCTGAACCAGGCCATGTCCGCGCTGGACGCCCTGGCCATCGCCCTCGTGATCGCGGCCAGCATGGGCGCGGTCCGCTCCCAGATCCGGAAGCAGCCCGCCTGATGGACGTCGTCACCTACCTGGCCGGGGCCCCCGAGGCCCGCCGCCCCGCCCTCACCCGCCTGAGGGAACTGTGCCTCGCGGAACTGACGGGCTTCGAGGAGGTCATCGCGTACGGGATGCCCGCGTACGTGCGGCCGGGCGAGACCGTCGGGGAGATCGCCTGGGCGAACCAGAAGCAGTACATCTCCTTCTACCTGCTGCGCACGGACGTACGGGACGCCTTCGAGGACCGCCTGGCCGCCCACGACATGGGCAAGGCCTGCCTCCGCTTCCGCAACCCGGCCAAGGTCGACTTCGACCTCCTGCGCGACCTCCTGCGCGCCACGGCGACGGCCGCCCCCGGGCCGGTCTGCGCGTAGCGCGGTCGCGGAGGCCGGCGCGGCGCCCCGCCGCCCCGCCGCCCCGCCGACGCGCTCAGAAGCCGAGGGCGAGGGCCACGGCCGCCGGGGCGGCGTAGATCATCGGGAAGGCGACGTGGGCGTAGGAGCGGGCGCGCAGCACGGTGATGACGGCGCCGGTGAAGTAGAGGACCAGGCCGATGGCGGCGGCGATGCCGACGGCCGGGACCCAGAGCCCCACGACCAGGCCGGCGGCGCCGGCGACCTTGGCGGTGGCGAGCCAGCTCCACCAGGTCCGCGGGACGCCGTACTCGGCGAGCGGCTCGACGGTGAACTTGGCGCCGAAGAAGATCGAGGCGCCGGAGAAACCGGCCATGAAAGCGGCGACCAGGGTGATGACGGTGGCGGTGGTGGACATGATGCGGGCTCCCTCTGCTCGGCGGCTCTCTGCGTGCCTTTCACTCCACTGACCCGGGGGAACGCAGGAGTGTGACCGGTCGGGGGAATTTTTTTCTCCTCGGTTTGCACGCCCGCCCGGCCGGCCGCGGGGGACCGCCCGGGCGGGCTCACGGCTTTCAGCCGAGCGGCAGGTCCAGGTAGGAGGGCGTCGCCTCGGGTGAGGTGAAGGCCAGCGTCGCGCGCGGCAGGTTGGCGTCGCCGTAGAACGGGTCGCGGGCGTCGATCACCAGCATCAGGCGGTGGCCGCGCGGCACGTCGTACGCCGTCGCCTGGAGGTCGATGTCCGCGCTGATCAGGCTGTCGGGCGGGGAGTCGGCGTCGGTGTACGGGGCGTGCGTGACGATGTGGGCCGCGCCGTCGGGCGCGGCGTCGAGGAGGTACGCGACGAAGGTGGAGCCGGGGTTCGCCGCCCGGTACGTCACGCGCAGCCGCGGAATGCCGCGCAGCCGGACGGTCTCCGCGGCCGGGTCCGCTTCCCACACGGCGGCGACGGTGCGGTCGATGGCGTCGGTCGGGTAGACCTTCGGGCGGCCGGCGATCTCGTCGTATCCGGACTCGACGACCTTGTCGGCGACGGTCGCCGGGGTGTCCACCCCGCACACCACGGTCGCGGTCCAGCCGGCCTGCGGCTGGTCGGCCAGTTCCCCGTCGTCGGCCAGGTGCAGCCGTTGCACGCTCTCGGTGAGGGAGGGCCAGCTGGGGCGGGGTTCGAGGGTCTTGCTCCACATGACCTCGCCGAGCACCTGGCCCTCGGCGCCGATGCCGTTGTCGATGCCCTTGAGGTGGTGGTCGAACCAGCGGTGGGCGTCCGTCCAGATCCGGTTCGGCAGGCCGAGCATGCCGGTCATCTCCGGCCCGGAGTGGTCGCCGATGGAGACGGCGAGGCGCTTGGGGCCGGTCAGCTCGTTGAACATCTTCAGGGTCTGGTTGGGCGGGAAGAGCGTCTCGTGCCAGGCGTGCGAGAAGAAGACCGGCACCTGGCGGCGGTTGAGCTCCTTGATGTGGCTGAAGGGCGAGCGCGTCTCCGCCCAGCGCAGGGTGCCGGGGATGTCGCGGTTGCCCAGGACGTTGTCGAAGACGCTGTGCGTCTGCGGGCTCAGCCGCGCCTTCGCGGCCGCCTTGAGCAGGGCCCGGACGGCGGCGAGATGGCGGGTGGAGTTCTCGTAGAACGCCTCCCCGAGATCGCCCCAGCTGCTCAGCGCGACCACGGCGTCGACGCGGGTGTCGTGCGCGGCGACCAGCTGGCTGATGCCGGAGCCGTACGAGTCCCCGAGGAAGCCGATCCTGGTCACGGGGCCGGAGCTGCGCTCGATGAGGTGGTCCAGGGCCCGGCTGCCGTCGGCGACGTCGAGCGGGCCGGCCACGTCGGCCTGGCCCTCGGATCCGGCGAAGCCGCGGGCGGAGTAGGCGAGGACGTTGTAGCCGCGGGCCGCGAACAGGCTGGCCTGGACGGCGTACGGGAGCCAGCCGAGGCTGGTCCAGGGCGAGGGCATGACGATCACCGGGCGCGGCTGGGGCCCGGTGTGCCGCCAGAGCGCGGCGTCGAGGAGGTCTCCGTCGGCGCCGGTCACCTTGCCGCGGGTGAACACGGCGAGGGAGCGGACCTCGGCGACCTCCGCGGCGCGGGCGGGGGCGAGGCCGGTGACGTCGCCGCTCTCCAGGGCGGCGACGAAGGCGCTGAGGGCGTTGGCGTCGAGTTCGGGATAGAGGGAGAAGGGGGGTTGGGCGGCTGGAGTCACGTCAGTCCATCCTCTTCGTCGTGGATCGAACGTGGTGCGCGCCCGGGCCCGGAGCGGAACGTTCAGTATCGACGGGACATCCGGTGACGTATCGCGAGTTTCCGGCTTACGGCCTGAATCGCCCCCTCCGTGCCCGGCGGCCGCCGCGCCGCGGGACCTGCGGTCGGCCGGGCGGTGCGGCAACTCCCCTTCCTTTGCGGTGATTTGGTGCGGGTGGCGGGAAGGTGTCGCCTCCCGAGAAAACCATGCAAGCGTGCTTGATTGTTTTATCGGGTACTGCCAGTCTTCCCTCACGCCGAGAGGGGAGCGCACCGTGCCCGATCCGTCCGCCGTCGACGCAGCCGTCGCCGTCCTTGCCGATCTGCGCGAGGAGGGTCGTGAACTCGAAGTACTCGTAGGGGAGTTGCCGGAGGCCGACTGGGCCCGGCCCACCCCCGCGCCCGGCTGGAGCATCGCCCACCAGATCGCCCACCTGTACTGGACCGACCGCGCCTCACTGCTCTCCCTCACCGACGCCACCGGCTTCGGCCTCATGGTCGAGGAGGCCCTGAAGGCCCCCGACTCCTTCGTCGACGAGGGCGCGGAGGAGGGCGCGGCGCTGCCGCCCGCCGAACTGCTCGCCCGCTGGCGGGCCACGCGCGCCGCCCTCGGCGAGGCGCTCGCCGCAGCCTCGCCCGACACCCGGTTCCCCTGGTACGGGCCGCCGATGAAGGCCGCCTCCATGGCGAGCGCCCGGCTGATGGAGACCTGGGCGCACGGCCAGGACGTCGCCGACGCGCTCGGCGTGCGCCGCGCCCCGACCGCGCGGCTGCGGCACGTGGCGCGGATCGGCGTACGGGCCCGCGACTACGCCTACGCCGTACGCGGACTGCCCGCGCCATCCGGGGAGTTCCGGGTCGAGCTGACGGCCCCCGACGGCGCCGGTGTGTGGACGTACGGGCCGCCGGACGCCCCGCAGCGGATCACCGGCCCGGCGCTCGACTTCTGCCTCCTGGTGACCCAGCGGGCCCACCGCGCCGACCTGGCCCTCACCGCGACCGGTCCCGACGCGGACCGCTGGCTGGACATCGCCCAGGCCTTCGCGGGCCCGGCGGGCGCGGGGCGCGAGCCGGGGGCCGCCCGGTGACGCCCCGGCCCCCCGCCGGCCGGCCCCCTGCCGGCCGGCCGCTCCTCATCGGCAACGCATCCGGCTTCTACGGAGACCGCTTCGACGCCCTGCGCGAGATGCTGACCGGCGGCCCGCTCGACGTGCTGACCGGGGACTACCTCGCCGAACTGACCATGCTGATCCTCGGCCGCGACCGCCTGAAGAACCCGGACCTTGGCTACGCCAAGACCTTCCTGCGCCAGCTGGAGGAGGGGCTCGGGCTCGCGCACGAGCGGGGCGTACGGATCGTCGCGAACGCGGGCGGTCTCAACCCGGCCGGACTCGCCGACGCCGTACGGGCCCTGGCGGCGAAGGCGGGCGTCCCCGTCACGGTGGCCCACGTCGAGGGCGACGACCTCACCGGGCACGAGGACGGGGCCCTGACCGCCAACGCCTATCTCGGAGGCGGCGGCATCACCGCCTGCCTGACGGCCGGCGCGGACGTGGTGGTGACCGGCCGGGTCACCGACGCGGCCCTGGTCAGCGGCCCGGCGGCCTGGTGGTTCGACTGGGCCCCGGACGACTACGACCAGCTGGCGGGGGCGGTGGTAGCGGGCCACGTCCTGGAGTGCGGAACCCAGGCCACCGGCGGCAACTACGCCTTCTTCACCGCGCACGACGTCCGCCGCCCCGGGTTCCCGCTCGCGGAGATCTCCGCCGACGGCTCGGCGGTCATCACCAAACACCCCGGCACGGGCGGGGCCGTCACCCCCGGCACCGTCACCGCCCAACTCCTCTACGAGACCCAGGGCGTGCGCTACCTCGGCCCGGACGTGACCGCCCGCCTGGACACGGTCAGCCTCTCCGAGGACGGCCCCGACCGCGTCCGCATCTCGGGCGTGCTCGGCGAACCCCCGCCCGCCACCCTCAAGGTGGGCGTCACCCGCATCGGCGGCTGGCGCAACGAGGTCGTCTTCGTCCTGACCGGCCTGGACATCGAAGCGAAGGCGGCCCTGGTCCGCACGCAGATGTCCGAGGCCCTGGACGGCGTGGCCACCGCCGACTGGACCCTCGCCCGCACGGACCACGAGGACGCCCCGACGGAGGAGACGGCCAGTGCCCTGCTGCGGCTGGTGGTCCGCGACCCGTCCCCGGACCGGGTGGGCCGCGCGCTGACCTCGACGGCGGTCGAACTGGCCCTGGGCAGCTACCCGGGCTTCCACGTCACCACCCCACCGGGCCCGGCCCAGCCGTACGGGGTCTTCACCTCGACCCTGACCCCGGCAGACTCGGTCCCCCACGTGGCAGTCCTCCCGGACGGCACCCGCCTGCCGGTATCCGCTGCGCGGAGCCTCTCCCCCACCCCGCCCCTTCCCGAAACCGGGGCTCCGCCCCAGACCCCGTCGGGGCTCCGCCCCGAACCCCGCGCCTCAAACGCCAGCCGAAATCCAGCCCCTCCGGCGTTTGAGGAGCGGGGTCTGGGGCGGAGCCCCAGTGCGGGAAGGGGCGGGGTGCGGGACGAGCCGCCCGCAGGGCCCACCACCCGCGCCCCCCTGGGGGCGGTGGCCGGGGCCCGCAGCGGCGACAAGGGCGGGGACGCCAACGTCGGGGTGTGGGTCGAATCCGACGAAGCCTGGGTCTGGCTGCACGACACGCTCACCGCAGAGGTGCTCCGGCACCTGCTCCCCGAGACCCGCGGTCTCCCCGTCACCCGCCATGCGCTGCCGCAACTGAAGGCCCTGAACTTCACCCTCACCGGCATCCTCGGCGCCGGCGTCGCCTCCGGCCACCGCTTCGACCCCCAGGCCAAGGCCCTCGGCGAATGGCTCCGCGCCCGCCACCTCGACATCCCGACCCACCTGCTGCCCGAAACCGCCCCGGAGGGGACCGGCCCATGACCCGCCTCCGCACCACCGTCGACCCGCACGCCCCCGAGCACGCGCAGGCCCGTACCGCCGCCCTGGAACGCCTCGCCGCCCTCGACGCCGAGCACGCCAAGGCCCTGCAGGGCGGCGGCGAGAAGTACACGGCCCGCCACAAGCAGCGCGGCAAGCTCCTGGCCCGCGAGCGCGTCGAGCTGCTCCTCGACCCGGACACCCCGTTCCTGGAGTTGTCCCCGCTGGCCGCCTGGGGCAGCGACTACCCCGTCGGCGCCTCCATGGTCACCGGCATCGGCACGGTCGAGGGCGTCGAGTGCCTGGTCACCGCCAACGACCCCACCGTCCGCGGCGGCGCCAGCAACCCCTGGACGCTGAAGAAGGCGCTGCGGGCCAACGAGATCGCCCGGCAGAACCGCCTGCCCTGCATCAGTCTCGTGGAGTCCGGCGGCGCCGACCTGCCCTCCCAGAAGGAGATCTTCATCCCGGGCGGCGCGATCTTCCGCGACCTGACCCGGCTCTCGGCCGAGGGGATCCCGACCGTCGCCGTCGTCTTCGGCAACTCCACCGCCGGAGGCGCGTACATCCCCGGCATGTCCGACCACACCATCATGATCAAGGACCGTTCGAAGGTGTTCCTCGGCGGTCCGCCGCTGGTCAAGATGGCCACCGGCGAGGAGAGCGACGACGAGTCCCTCGGCGGGGCGGACATGCACGCCCGTACCTCCGGTCTCGCCGACTACTACGCCCTCGACGAGTACGACGCGATCCGCCAGGCCCGCCGCGTCGTCGCCCGGCTCAACCACCGCAAGACCCACACGGATCCGGCCCCGGCGCAGGAGCCGAAGTACGACCCCGAGGAACTCCTCGGCATCGTCCCGCCCGACCTCAAGACGCCCTTCGACCCGCGCGAGGTCATCGCCCGCATCGTCGACGCCTCCGACTTCGACGAGTTCAAGCCGCTCTACGGCACGAGCCTCGTCACCGGCTGGGCCACCCTCCACGGCTATCCGGTCGGGATCCTCGCCAACGCGCAGGGCGTGCTGTTCAGCGCCGAGTCCCAGAAGGCCGCCCAGTTCATCCAGCTCGCCAACCAGCGCGACATCCCGCTGCTCTTCCTCCACAACACCACCGGCTACATGGTCGGCAAGGAGTACGAGCAGGGCGGCATCATCAAGCACGGCTCGATGATGATCAACGCGGTCTCCAACTCGAAGGTCCCGCACCTGTCCGTGCTCATCGGCGCGAGCTACGGCGCCGGCCACTACGGCATGTGCGGCCGCGCCTACGAGCCCCGCTTCCTCTTCGCCTGGCCCAGCGCCAAGTCCGCCGTCATGGGCCCCCAGCAGCTCGCCGGAGTGCTCTCCATCGTGTCCCGGCAGTCCGCCGCCGCGAAGGGGCTGCCGTACGACGAGGAGGCCGACGCCGGGATGCGCGCCTTCGTCGAGGCGCAGATCGAGTCCGAGTCCCTGCCGATGTTCCTGTCCGGGCGGCTGTACGACGACGGGGTCATCGACCCGCGCGACACCCGTACCGTCCTCGGCCTGTGCCTGTCGGCCGTCCACAACGCCCCCGTCGAGGGCGCCCGTGGCGGCTTCGGCGTCTTCCGGATGTGAGCCCGCACATGATGCAGCCGATCAGCTCCCTGCTCGTCGCCAACCGCGGCGAGATCGCCGTACGGATCTTCCGCACCGCCCGCGCCCTGGGCCTGGCCACCGTCGCCGTCCACTCCGACCCGGACGCCGACGCCCTGCACGTGCGCGACGCCGACGCGGCCGTACGCCTGCCCGGTGCGGCCCCCGCCGACACCTACCTGCGCGGCGACCTGATCATCAAGGCCGCCCTCGCCGCCGGCGCCGACGCCGTCCACCCCGGCTACGGCTTCCTCTCCGAGAACGCCGGCTTCGCCCGCGAGGTCCAGGACTCCGGCCTGACCTGGATCGGCCCGCCGCCCGAGGCCATCGAGGCCATGGCCTCCAAGACCCGGGCCAAGGACCTGATGCGCGCCGCCGGGGTGCCGCTCCTGGACCCCGTCGAGCCGGCCGCCGCCACCTCCGCCGACCTGCCCCTGCTCCTGAAGGCCGCGGCCGGCGGCGGCGGACGCGGGATGCGCGTGGTCCGCGACCTCGCGGGCCTCGAGGAGGCCCTCGACGCGGCCTCCGCCGAAGCCCGCTCGGCCTTCGGCGACGGCGAGGTCTTCGCCGAGCCCTACGTCGAGCGCGGCCGCCACGTCGAGGTGCAGATCCTCGCCGACGCCCACGGCACCGTCTGGGCGCTCGGTACCCGCGACTGCTCCCTCCAGCGCCGCCACCAGAAGGTCATCGAGGAGGCCCCGGCGCCCGGCCTGCCGCGAGCCCTGCGCGAGAACCTCCACGCCGCCGCCGTCGCCGCCGCCCGCGCCGTCTCCTACCGGGGCGCCGGCACCGTCGAGTTCCTCGTCACCCCCGACGGACGCCCGTACTTCCTGGAGATGAACACCCGCCTCCAGGTCGAACACCCCGTCACCGAAGCAGTCTTCGGCCTCGACCTCGTCGCCCTCCAGCTGCGCGTCGCCGAGGGCGAGGCCCTGCCCCCGTCGCCGCCGGAGCCCACCGGCCACGCCGTCGAGGCCCGCCTCTACGCCGAGGACCCGGCCCAGGACTGGCGCCCGCAGACCGGGGCCCTGCACACCCTCGCCGTCCCGGGCGACGTCCGCGTGGACACCGGATTCACCGACGGGGACACGGTCGGCATCCACTACGACCCCATGCTCGCCAAGGTCATCGCCCACGCCCCCACCCGCGCCGAGGCCGTACGGGCCCTCGCCCACGCCCTCGCCGGAGCCCGCATCCACGGGCTCACCACCAACCGCGAGCTCCTCGTACGGTCCCTGCGCCACCCGGAGTTCACCGCCGGGCAGCTCGACACCGGCTTCTACGAGCGCCACCTCCACGCCCTCACCGAGGGGGCACCGGACGCCACCCAGGCGGCCCTCGCCGCCGCACTCGCTGAGGCGGCCCCCGCCCCGGACGCCCCGCTCGCCGCCCGCCTCGGCGGCTGGCGCAACGTCCGCTCCCAGCCGCAGATCCGCCGGTACGCGGTGGCCGGCGCGGAGTACGAGGTCCGCTACCAGGGCGGCCGGCTCGTCGACCACCCCGGTATCCGGGTCCTGGCCGCCACCCCCACCCTCGTCACCCTCGAAATCGAGGGAATCCGGCGGGTGTTCCACGTGAAACGTAATTCGAACAGGGCGGACGCGACCGAGATCTACGTGGATTCCGTGCTCGGCGCCCACACCCTCAACCCCCTCCCCCGGTTCCCCGACCCCCAGGACCGGACCGAACCGGGCTCCCTGCTCGCCTCCATGCCCGGCACCGTCGTCCGCATCGCCGAGGGCCTCGCCCCCGGCAGCCCCGTCACCGCCGGACAGCCCCTGCTCTGGCTGGAGGCCATGAAGATGGAGCACCGCATCCTCGCTCCCGCCTCCGGCACGCTCACCGCGCTCCACGCCGCCACCGGCCAACAGGTCGAATTCGGCGCCCTGCTCGCCGTAGTCCAGGAGGAACCGCAGTCATGAGCTCCGCCACCAGCACCATCGAGACCGAAGAGCACCAGGCCCTGCGCACGGCGGTCGCCGCCCTCGGGCAGCGCTACGGCCGCGAGTACCTCGCCGGCGTCGCCCGCGAAGGCGGCCACCCCGACGAGCTGTGGGCCGACGCCGCGAAGCTCGGCTACCTCGGGGTCAACCTGCCCGAGGAGTATGGCGGCGGGGGCGGCGGCATCGCCGAACTGTCCATCGTCCTGGAGGAACTGGGCGCGGCGGGCTGCCCGCTCCTGATGATGGTCGTCTCGCCCGCCATCTGCGGCACGGTCATCTCCCGCTTCGGCACCGAGGCCCAGAAGCGGGCCTGGCTCCCGGGCCTCGCCGACGGCAGCCGCACCATGGCCTTCGGCATCACCGAACCCGACGCCGGCTCCAACTCCCACCGGATCACGACCACGGCCCGCCGCGACGGCGACGACTGGATCCTCACCGGCCGCAAGGCCTTCATCTCCGGCGTCGACATCGCCGACGCCACCCTCATCGTCGGCCGCACCGAGGACGCCCGGACCGGCAGCCTCAAGCCCTGCCTGTTCATCGTCCCCCGTGACGCCCCCGGCTTCTCCCGCTCGGTCATCGACATGGAACTCCAGGCCGCGGAGAAGCAGTTCGAGCTCGTCCTCGACGAGGTGCGGCTCCCCGCCGACGCGCTCGTCGGCGACGAGGACGCGGGCCTGTTCCAGCTGTTCGCCGGACTCAACCCCGAGCGGATCATGACCGCCGCCTTCGCCATCGGGATGGGCCGTTACGCCCTCGCCAAGGCCGTGGACTACGCGAAGACCCGGCAGGTGTGGAAGGCGCCCATCGGCGCGCACCAGGCCGTGGCCCACCCGCTGGCCGCGGCGCACATCGAGCTCGAACTGGCCCGCCTGATGATGCAGAAGGCTGCCCGCCTGTACGACGCGGGGGACGACATGGGGGCGGGGGAGGCGGCGAACATGGCGAAGTACGCGGCGGGGGAGGCCTGCGTCCACGCGGTGGACCAGGCCGTACACACCCTCGGCGGCAACGGCCTCACCCGCGAGTACGGGCTCGCCTCCCTCATCACCGCCTCCCGCGTGGCCCGGATCGCCCCGGTCAGCCGCGAGATGATCCTCAACTTCATCTCCCACCAAACCCTGGGCCTCCCCAAGTCCTACTGACCGCCCCGCACCCCGCTCCTCAAACGCCGGAGGGGCCGAAGTGCCCGGCCCTGCTCGCACTTGCAGGCTGACGCCGGCCACATCCAGCCCCGCCGGCGATTGAGGCGATCTTTGAGCCCCGCCGGCGTCTGAGGCGTGGGGGTCCCCCGGACGGAATCTGGGGGAGGGTCTGGGGCGGAGCCCCAGGGCTCGGCGGGGCCGGGCTTCGGCGGGGCCGGGGGAGCGACGCCGCAGGCGACCCGCATACCCTCCCCGGGAGGATCCCGGCCAGCACGGATACCCGCACACCCCTCCGGAGGAGACATGGTCCAACCCGTTCACACCGCAACCGCGGCCGGAGTCACCACCCTCACCCTCGACTCCCCGGCCAACCGCAACGCCCTCTCCGCAGAGCTCGTCGCCGCGACCCGCGCTGCCCTCGCCACCGCAGCCGCGGACCCGGCGGTCCGGGCCCTCGTCCTCACGCACACCGGCAACACCTTCTGCTCCGGGGCCGACCTCAAGTCCCCCAGCGCCCCGGCCGACTTCCTCGCCCTGCTCCGCGAGATCGCCGAGCTGTCCAAGCCCGTGCTCGCCCGCGTCACCGGCCACGTCCGGGCCGGCGGCCTCGGGCTGCTCGGCGTCTGCGACATCGCCGCCGCCGGCCCGAAGTCCACCTACGCCTTCACCGAGACCCACCTCGGCCTCGCCCCCGCGGTGATCTCCATGCCGCTGCTCCCGCGCCTGGACCCCCGCGCCGCCGCCCGCTACTTCCTCACCGCCGAGGCCTTCGACGCCGCCGAGGCCGCCCGGATCGGGCTGCTCACCCTGCACGCCGAGGACGTGGACGAGGCCCTGGAGCCCGTACTCGCCGGCCTGCGCAAGGCCTCGCCGCAGGGCCTGGCCGCGACCAAGGCGCTGACCGCCGCCGCCGTGCGCGAGGCCCTGCAGCGCGACGGGGCCCGTCTGACGGAGCTGTCCGGTGAGCTCTTCGCGTCCGCCGAGGCCCGTGAGGGCATCACCGCCCGCTTCGAGCGCCGGGAACCGTCATGGGCACTGTGACCGGCACGACCGGCGCGGCCGGCCCCAAGCAGGCGCGCAGCCGCGTCACCCGCCGCCACCTCCTGGAGGCGGCCGTGTCCTGTCTGGCGGAACACGGCTGGGCCGGTTCCACCGTCGCCGTCGTCGCCGAACGGGCCGGCGTCTCGCGCGGAGCCGCCCAGCACCACTTCCCGACCCGCGAGGACCTGTTCACCGCGGCCGTCGAGTACGTCGCCGAGGAGAGGTCCACGGCCCTGCGCGACCTGTTCCACGCCGGCCCGGCCGCCCGCCCCGTCGTGGTGCAGGCACTCGTGGACCTCTACACGGGCACCCTCTTCCGGGCCGCGCTCCAGCTGTGGGTCGCCGCCTCCAACGAGGAGCAGCTGCGTCCCCGGGTCACCGAACTGGAGGCCCGGGTCGGCCGCGAGACCCACCGCATCGCCGTGGAGCTGCTGGGCGCCGACGAGTCCGCGCCGGGCGTACGGGAGACCGTGCAGGGGCTCCTCGACATGGCTCGCGGCCTGGGCCTGGCCAACGTCCTCACCGACGACACGGCCCGCCGGGCCCGCGTGGTCGCCCAGTGGGCCCGCATCCTCGACGCCGCCCTGCCCTGAGGCCCCGGCCGGGAAGCGGCGGGGGAAACGACAGGGCGCCGCACCCCGGTATCGGGATACGGCGCCCAGCGGTTGCCCGTCTACGCGGTCACGCGGTCACGCGGTCACGCGGTCACGCGGTCGCGGCGATGTCCGCGTAGCCCTCGATCTGCTGCGGGTTGCGCCGGCCCGGCCCCGTGTAGCGGGCCGACGGCCGCACCAGGCGGCCCGTGCGCTTCTGCTCCAGGATGTGCGCCGACCAGCCGGCGGTACGGGCGCAGCTGAACATGGAGGTGAACATGTGCGCCGGGACCTCCGCGAAGTCCAGCATGATCGCGGCCCAGAACTCCACGTTGGTGGCCAGCACCCGGTCGGGGCGGCGCGCGTGCAGCTCCTCCAGTGCGGCCTTCTCCAGCGCGGCGGCCACCTCGTAGCGCGGCGCGTCGAGCTCCTTGGCGGTGCGGCGCAGCACGCGGGCGCGCGGGTCCTCGGCGCGGTAGACGCGGTGTCCGAAGCCCATCAGCCGCTCGCCCTTGTCCAGGGCCTTCTTCACGTACGCCACGGCGTCGCCGGTGCGCTCGATCTCCTCGATCATGCCGAGCACGCGGGAGGGTGCGCCGCCGTGCAGCGGCCCGGACATGGCGCCCACGGCGCCGGAGAGCGCGGCGGCGACGTCCGCGCCGGTCGACGCGATCACCCGCGCGGTGAACGTGGAGGCGTTCATGCCGTGCTCGGCGGCCGAGGTCCAGTACGCGTCGACGGCCTTGACGTGCTTCGGGTCCGGCTCGCCCCGCCAGCGGATCATGAACCGCTCGACCACGGACTCGGCCTTGTCGATCTCCCGCTGCGGCACCATCGGCAGGCCCTGGCCGCGGGCGGACTGGGCGACGTACGACAGCGCCATCACGGCCGCGCGCGCCAGGTCGTCGCGGGCGGTCTGCTCGTCGATGTCCAGCAGTGGCTTCAGACCCCACACGGGGGCGAGCATCGCGAGCGCGGACTGCACGTCGACGCGGATGTCACCGGAGTGGACGGGGATGGGGAAGGGCTCGGCGGCGGGCAGGCCGGGGTTGAAGGCACCGTCGACCAGCAGGCCCCAGACATTGCCGAAGGAGACGTGCCCGACGAGATCCTCGATGTCGACCCCGCGGTAGCGGAGGGAACCGCCTTCCTTATCCGGTTCGGCGATCTCGGTCTCGAACGCGACGACCCCTTCGAGCCCGGGTACGAAGTCGGACATCAGGCGGCTCCTCAGATAGTGCGAACACGCGCGGCTCCCGGCGTGACTCGCGGTCCGGCGCGGTCATCCCCGTTGATGCCCGGCACGGCCGTTGGTCACCCGCGTGGCGACCTTCGGACCGGCCCCAAGATTTTGGCCGCTCCGCCTCGACTGCGGAAGCGTGACATACGGCACACCGTCACCGGCCCGCCTGCGGCAGGATGGCCAGCGTGACCGACCAGGACATTGACCCCGCCACGATGCGCAAGCAGTACCGCTCGGAAATCGTCCTCGAGGAGACCCTCGCCGAGCATCCGATGGACCAGTTCGCCCTGTGGTTCCAGCAGGCCGCGGACTCGCACCTCTTCGAACCGAACGCGATGGTCGTCTCGACGGCCACCCCCGACGGCCGGCCCAGCTCGCGCACGGTGCTGATGAAGCAGTTCGACGGGCGAGGCTTCGTCTTCTTCACCAACTACGCGTCCCGCAAGGGCCGCGAGCTCGCCGAGAACCCGCACGCAGCCCTGCTCTTCCCCTGGCACCCCATCTCGCGCCAGGTGATCGTCACCGGCACCGTGTCCCGCATCGGCCGGGACGAGACGGCGGCGTACTTCCGCTCCCGCCCGCACGGCTCCCAGCTGGGCGCCTGGGCGAGCGAACAGTCCAGCGTGATCGGCTCCCGCGCGGAACTGGACCGCCGCTACGCCGAGCTCGACGCCCGCTACCCGGAGGGCGAGCAGGTCCCGGTCCCGCCGGAATGGGGCGGCCTGCGCGTGGTCCCGGAAGAGGTGGAGTTCTGGCAGGGGCACGAGAACCGCCTGCACGACCGGCTGCGCTACGTCCTGGACGCGGGCAAGTGGCGCGTCGAGCGGCTCTGCCCGTAGCCGCGCGCCGCCGGGCGGGAGGGTTCGGTCAGCGGCCCGCCCGCACGAACCGCTCCCGGGCGGCCGCCCGGGCCCTGCTCACCCCGAGCGGGAGCGGTGAACGCAGGCGACCCGCGGGCTCTGGGTCTCTCTCCTGCAGTGAGAGAAGCCGGCCGGACGTACCGGCGAGCCCGCGGGTCGGGTGACTGCTGTGGATTGGCGCCTGGCGATCCCGCCGGGCACCGCACTGGGTGCGTGCGACGACGGGCGCTTAGCCCGCAGCCACCTCACGCGTCCGGATTTCATACATTTCCGGGATCACCTCCTTTCAGTGTGTGTCTACTCTAGGCAGGCCCGTGCCGTTCGCTCAATCGAATTTCGGCGGCGAATCCGTAGGCGTATCCATCGGCTCTCTGGAGTAGCCGCAAATTCCGGTGGGAGACATCAAAGCGGCTGGTCAACGTGGTGATGCGATGCTGACCACTGGTTCGGACCGCGATGCGTCCCACCCAGCTGCCGGCCCACTTCCCCTGGGGGACGACGGCCGCTACCAGGTCCCCGTTCCAGCGGGTACGCCCGCCCGACCATGCGTGCACCGGCACACCCTGGCCTGCGAGCTCCTTCACGAGCTGGAGCCTGGTGGCGTTCATGGCGGCCACGTCCTGTAGTGGTCTCCTCAGCTGGATGATCACGCGTTCCAGGCGGGCCGGCTGGTCGGAGAGGAACTCTTCGATGGGCGCCGTCCCCTTTGCCTGGTTGCAGGGAACACAGGCGAGGACGAGGTTCGACACCCGGTCCGATCCACCGCGGCTTCGTGGGCGGACGTGTTCGATGTTGAGAGGCACCCCTGTGGCGTCGCAGTAGGTGCAAGATCCCTTCCATTTGGCCAGGAGAAACTCACGGATCTCGGATCCGCCGTGCGTCGACGTGGTGCTTTCAAGTGCGCCGGACGGAATGGCTCCGGCGAATGCGGCCGTGTCGAACGCGACCTGTTCCACGTGGATCTCACGCACCGGTGCGTATCGGCGCAGTCGCATGACAACGGACATGGTCGAGTCGACGCGATGGCGCACAGACGGGGGAAGCCAGCCGTCCGGCCGGGGGCGGTTGTCGTGCCGGGGCGCCCGGTACCGGAGGTTCGCCGAGCGCCTTCGGCGGCGATAGGCGGCGCGTCGCATCATGCCGCCGCGGATCTGTTGCCCCCGGTGCCGGAGTTCGATCGTGATCAGACCCCGGCGGGCGACCGTGGTTCGTCCCTTCGAGCCGACCCGGAGGTGTTCATCCGTGATGGCGACGCCCGTCGCCTTGGAGCCTGGATCAAGGCGCAGCTGTACGCCCCCTACGGCAGAGCCCGCACGGGTCCTGTGCTTGAGCCGGATGGCGAACGGAGCCCGCCGCGCCACGACGGCACGTCCACTGTCGAGTAACTCGCGTGCACGGGCCGGATGGCAGGACATGAGCGGTTCGCCCCCCTTCGCCAGTACGAACACCCGGCTCGCTGCCAGGCGGGGAGCGTCACCGCTCCCGGTCTCTGCCGTCTCCACTGCCGAAGCGGCGGATCGGGCGTGCCGCCGACGTGTCCCGGTGCGGACCGCGCCGATCTCCCCTCGCCCATGTTCCACACCGGTGCCCGGCGTTGTCGCCGGGAGTCCGTGAGCCGATCAAGAGAGGTCACTCGAACGTGTGGTCGTGCGGGTCGTGCTTTCCCGGGCAGTAGGGGAGGCGTACTGATTTCCCTGAATGCAGTGTGGGCTGCGTCACGTTCCAGTTGAATGATCCGACGTGCCGCACACGCGAACACCTGCTGGGGGTGCCAGGTGACTGCTTCCGGACGTAACGAGACCGCAGACGATCTGCTCGCAGCGCTGCTGGACGGGATGGACGCCGCCCTGTGCGCGTTCGACGCCGACGGCGTGATCACCCACTGGAACCGCGAGGCCGAACGGATCCTGGGCTGGTCCGCCGGCGAGGCCGTGGGGCGCAAGGGGTTCGAGGGGTGGGCGGTGCGGGCCGCCGACGCACACGACGTGCAGGACAGACTCATGGCCGCCCAGCACGTGCCCGGCCGGCAGGTGCACGAGTTCGCGCTGCTCACCAAGGACGGCGGGCGCGTCCTCGTACGGACCCAGTCCGCCGGGGTGCCGGGTGCGGACGGAAAACCCGCCGGGGTGTACTGCGCCTTCAGCGAGGTGCACGCGCAGATCGACCTCGAGCGGTCCATCGCGCTGAGCGAGGCCCTGATGGAGGACGCCTCGTGGGGCGTCGTCCTCGTCGACGTCGACCTGCGGCCCGCCGTGGTCAACGCGCACGCCGCGCGCGCCTTCGGGACCGGCCGGACCGCCCTGCTCGGGCGCCCGCTCGGGGAGCTGCTCACCCAGGGCGTGGAGGAACTCGAAGGCGCGCTCCAGCACGTGCTCGCCGAGGGGGCGCCGCCCGCGCCGGTGGAGATGTGGGTGTCGGTGCGGACCGCCGAGGGGGTGCGGCGCAGGTGCTGGCGGTGCGGGTTCCTGCGACTGGCCTCGCCGCTCGCGGAGGAGCCCGTGCCGCTGGGCGTCGGCTGGCTGTTCCAGGACGTCACCCAGGCCCGGCAGGAGCAGCTGGACACCGCGCAGCTGCGGTTCCGGTCCCACCAGCTCCACCGCGCGGGGCGGGCCGCCGCCGAGTGCGAGGACCCGGCGGAGGCGGCCGCCGTACGCCTGGACTTCGCCCTTGCCGGTTTCGCCGAGCACGTGCTGCTGGACGTACTGGATCCCGCGGCCGACCCCGAGCGGCGAAGGCTCGTACGGTCCGCCGCGTCCCCGCCGGCGCTGCCGGGGCCCGGGTCGATCCCGGTCCGGTACGCGGCCGGGCATCCCGCCCTCCAGGCCCTGGACCGGATCGGCTCGGTGCGCACCAGCGCCCCGCGCGGCGAGGCGGACGCGGAGTGGGCGCGGGCCCGGCAGTGGCCCGAGGGCGCGGCGCACGTGCTGTGCACGGTGCTGCGCAGCCGGGGGCGGACCCTGGGGGCGCTGACGTTCGTGCGCGGGCCCACGCGGGCGGCCTTCGAGCGTGCGGACGCGGAGTACGCGGAGGAGGTCGCGGCCCGGGTGGCCGCCGATCTGGACCTGGCGGCGGGCGGGCACCGGCCGGGCTAGTGCCCGCCGCGACCCGGACCGCCCGGTCAGTGGCGGAAGAAGATCCGGTCGCCGTACTCCCGCATCACGCGGCCGTTCCACTCGTGGCCGCCGTCGACGTTGCCCGAGCGCAGCAGCGGCGGCTCCACCCCGCGCGCGGCGAGCTCGCCTGCCGCGGCCGCCATGACCGCCTGCATGATCGCGCTGGTCACGACGGTGGAGGCGGGGGCGAAGGGCGCGTCGATGCCGTCGATGCTGAGCTCGGCGTCCCCGACCGCGATCTTGCTGTCGAGGACGACGTCGCAGTGGTCCTTCAGGAAGCTGCCGGAGACGTGCCGCGACTTGGTCCCGGTCGCGTACGCCACCGAGGTCACGCCGATGACCTTGAGGCCGATGGCGCGGGCGTTCATGGCCATCTCGACGGGCAGGGCGTTGCGCCCGGAGAGGGAGATGATCACGAGGACGTCGCCGTCGGAGGCGGGGCTGCTGTCCAGGACGGCGGCGGCGAGGCCGTCGACCCGTTCCAGGGCGCTGCCCAGGGTCGCGGGCATGACGTCGATGCCGACGGTGCCGGGGACGGCGAGGAAGTTCATCAGGGCCATGCCGCCGGCCCGGTAGACCACGTCCTGGGCGGGCAGCGAGGAGTGCCCGGCGCCGAAGGCGAAGAGCCGGTTGCCGGAGGCGACGGCGTCGGCGATGAGGGAGCCGGCCTCCGCGATGTGCGGGGCCTCCTCGTCCCGCACCCGCTCCAGCAGACCGATGGCGGCGTCGAAGAACTGACCGGCCAGCTTGCTCTCGCTCATACGACGATGGCCCTTCCGGAGGTGGGGGGGTGCGTCCGTGTCCGCCGCTCACCGTGCGGTCTGGACCAAGGGCGTGTCAATACGGACGCCACGAGATGTCCGGGACCGGTCTTGACCGTCGGCACGGGACGGTTGTCGGCCCGATGCGTCAGAATTGGGGGCAGGGCCAGCGCACGCAATCCGAGGGGCACGAATGTCCGGACTGATCGATACCACGGAGATGTATCTCCGCACCATCCTCGAGCTGGAGGAGGAAGGTGTGGTCCCCATGCGCGCCCGTATCGCCGAACGGCTGGACCAGAGCGGCCCGACGGTGAGCCAGACGGTGGCGCGGATGGAGCGGGACGGCCTGGTGGCCGTCGCCAGCGACCGGCACCTGGAGCTGACCGAGGAGGGGCGACGGCTGGCGACGCGGGTGATGCGCAAGCACCGGCTCGCGGAGTGCCTGCTCGTCGACGTCATCGGTCTGGAGTGGGAGCAGGTGCACGCCGAGGCCTGCCGCTGGGAGCACGTGATGAGCGAGGCGGTGGAGCGTCGGGTGCTGGAGCTGCTGCGCCACCCGACCGAATCGCCGTACGGGAACCCGATCCCGGGGCTGGAGGAGCTGGGCGAGAAGGCCGAGGCGGACCCGTTCCTGGAGGACGGCATGGTCAGCCTGTCCGAGCTCGACCCGGGCGCGGAGGGCAAGACCGTGGTAGTCCGCCGGATCGGCGAGCCGATCCAGACGGACGCCCAGCTGATGTACACGCTGCGGCGGGCGGGCGTTCAGCCCGGCTCGGTGGTGAGCGTGACGGAGTCCCCGGGGGGTGTGCTGGTCGGCAGTGGCGGCGAGGCCGCCGAGCTGGACGCGGAGGTCGCCTCCCACGTCTTCGTGGCGAAGCGCTGACCTCGACGACCCGGACGACCTCCACCACTTCGACGCGGGCGATCGCGAGCGCCGGCGTCGATTCGTTGCCGGAGCGGATTCGTTTCGTTGGACTGGTGGGAAGTGGGCGGTCCCGGCGCCTTGCGGCGCCGGGACCGGTCCTCCCCTTGTGACCCGGAGCCCCGAGCTCTCAAGGTCTCCCCTTCGGACCGTCTTCCCCGAGCGGCCCGCCTCCCTGTTGAAAGGATCTCCATCGGCAGCGGCGGCCAATCCTTGAGCAAGGTCACTCGAAAGAGCGGTGTTGTGGGCGAGAACCCTGTTTTCGAATACGGGTTCGATAGTCTGACGGGGAGCGAAGGGGGTGCATCTGCGGTGGTACAGCGCGTCGATGTGACAGGGGCCGGAGGTGTCCGCCTGGCCGCCTGGGAGTTCCGCGATACGGCCGCCGAGGCCGGCCCCCGCCCCGGAGTGCTGTTACTGCACGGGCTGATGGGCCGCGCCTTCCACTGGTCCGGCACCGCCCGCTGGCTCCGCGAGAACCGCCGCGTGGTGGCCCTGGACCAGCGCGGCCACGGGCAGAGCGACCGCCCGCCCGGCGGCCCCTACACACGCGAGGCGTTCGTGGCCGACGCCGAGGCCGCCGTCGAGCAGCTCGGCCTCGCCCCCGTGACCCTCATCGGCCACTCCATGGGCGCCCTCACCGCCTGGCAGCTCGCGGCCCGCCGCCCGGACCTCGTCGAAGCCCTCGTCATCTGCGACATGCGCGCCTCGGCCCTCGGCGCGGCCTCCCAGCAGGAGTGGGAGGACTGGTTCCACCGCTGGCCCCTGCCCTTCCCCACCCAGGACGCGGCCCGCCGCTGGTTCGGCGAGGACGACCCCCGGGTGGAGCGCCCCGACCCCGCCCGCGGTGCCTTCTTCGCCGAGGTCATGCACGAGGCCCCGGACGGCTGGCGCCCCCTCTTCTCCCGCCGCCAGATGCTGACGGCCCGCGAGACCTGGGTCCACGACGCCCACTGGGAGGAGCTGGCCCAGGTCCGCTGCCCCACCCTCGTGGTCCGCGGCCTGGACGGAGAGCTGGGCCGGGCCGAGGCCCAGGAGATGGTCCGCGTCCTCCCGGCCGGCCAGTACGCGGAGATCCCCGACGCCGGCCACTACCTCCACTACGACCAGCCGACGGCCTGGCGCGCGGCCGTGGAGCCCTTCCTGGACGGCATCAAGGCCGAGGCACCGTGACGGGCCCGAGCATCCTGCGCAGCGGGCCAGTGGCCGACTACGCGTACTCGGGCCGGAAGCCGCCCAGCTGATCGGCCACAGCGCTGAGCCAGCTGCCCGTCGAATGAGGTGTCGGCGGGTCGAGTTCCATGCCCAGCTCTGCCACGGCGAGGGCATGTTCCGCCTCGTCCGGCCCGAGAGCGAGCAGCTCGCGGATCTCGCCGATGAGGCGGGTCACGAGGGAGCGGTCCGTCGAGGCGTCGTATGCGCGTACGGCTGCCTCGTGGTCGGCGGGCTGGCCGACGTAGGCGCTGATCACCTGGTTCAGCTCGCCGTAGCGGCGGTCGAAGTCGATGGGCTTCATGGACATCGGGGACGGCCTCTACAGGTAGATCGGGACGGTGGTTGCACGACGAAGCCGTTGGGGGCGACGGGCTCGCGCCGCAGCACCACCCGAGCGGCACGCACGTCCACCGGCCCGCGCCCGGCGAACGCCATGGCCTGGAGCAGGACGCGGCCGACCGGGTCGGGGCGGGAGGGTCACAGAGCTTCAAAGGTCCAGATCATGGCGACTTCGGTGTCGTTGACCGCGATCAGGCCTGCGTCCCAACGGCTTCGGCTGAAGGGAAAGGTCCCGTTGACCGGCTGCTCGTAGAAATCTGGCTGTTCGCCTTCCCAGGCGATGTTGGAGTAGAAGCGGGTGCCGTCGGGAAAGCGTGAGAGCAGTAGCACGGCGCGGCGTTCCATCTCTGGTCGACGCTCCTCGAAGTGCCAGGTCTTCGACGCATTCATGCCGACGAGTGCGATAAGGACCATCAGCGACTTGGCCGAGGACCGCGGGAGTTCATGGACGGAGCGCCGAAACCGCGCCACGTCCGCCGGAGTGCTGGGGGGCTCGATCCAGGCGAACGTCTGGACCTCGCGGTCGACCTCCTCCTCGTACGGATCGAGTGTCGCCCAGCCCCGCGGATCAGTGGTCTCACCGCGCATGATCGCCGCGACGTCGAACCACCATTCCGTGTGATCACGTGGGGCCACGGCCGCCAATGCCCAGCGGTCCTCGTACAGGGCAAGTCCGTTTGCCCAGGCTTTCGCGGTGAGATCGTGCATCATCGGATCCATTATTCGGGCATCGACGTGGCGACGATGAAGGGCGGATTGAGGCTCGCGTCGTACTTGAGGCGCGTGCTCACCCCATGGGCGTCGCGGACGGGGCCGGCCTGGACGCGCTCGTCCTGCTCCCCGCCGGCTGTACCCGGACCGACTGTGCCGGACCCCACGAGTGGAAGCGTTTCTTCCCGCCCCGGGCTGTGACTAAGGTGATGATCACCAGCACGAAACGTCACCGCCGGACGCGAGGCCGGACCACATGCTCACCCAGCTTTCGCAGAGGAACATCCCCATGCTTCGCACTCGTATCGCCAAGGCCGCGGTCGCCGCCGTCGCCGCCCTCGCCCTCGCCGCGCTCATCCCGGCCCTCGCCGGCCAGAACGCCGACGGCGACACCCACGTCACCGCGACCACCGCCTGGGAATAAGCCTGTAGTCGCAGAAAGGGCCGGCCTCCGCTCCCTCTCGGGAGCGGAGGCCGGCCCTTTCGCCGTTCTCAGCCCTTGCTGACCGCCCACAGGATCTCCGGCAGCTTCCGCGCCACCGTCGGGGCCGCCAGCCGCAGGCCCGCCCAGGTGGCCAGCGCGCCCCAGGCCACGCCCACGGGCAGCACGATCCAGGAAACGTCGTGGTGGTCGGCCACGTTGAGCCAGATCGTCAGGACGATCACCGGGGCGCAGACCACCGCCGAGGCCAGCATCCCGCCGAAGATGCCCGACCAGGCGAGCCCGGCCTGGCTCGGGACGACGTTCTTGAAGGCGCCGTCCGACGGGATGGAGTACGGGAAGCGGGCCGAGGCCAGCGCGCCCGTGCAGAGCATCGAGCCCAGCAGGGCCAGGGCCAGGCCCGTGGCCGCCGGGAAGGCACGCCAGTTGCCGACCAGCGCGGCCGTGATCACGGTGACGAGGACCGTGTACGGGACCGTGACGAGGGCCAGCGCGGCGGCGCGGGCGCGCAGTTCCACGTACGCGTCACGCGTGCTGGAGATGGTCTGCGCGACCATCCAGAACGCCGAGGTGTCCTGCCCGAACTGGTTGTACATCTGGACGCCCAGCATGCCCGCGCCGAAGCAGGCGAGGTAGACGGACCCGGTGCCCTGGAGGGCGTTGAAGACCGGGATGATCAGGCCGATCGCCAGGGCGGTCACCCAGGAGGCCTTGGTCTTCGGGTCGCGGACGGCGTAGCGCAGGGTGCGCTGCATGGCCGCGCCCGTCCGGCCGGCGGGCAGCAGGGACCAGAAGCCGCCCGTGCGCCGCTCCTTCGTCGGCCGGGCGGCCGCGATGGTCGAGCCGTCCGGCGTGACCATCAGCTTGGTCAGGCTCCGCTCCCAGAACCACAGGAGGCCGGCGAGGGCGCCGAGGGTCAGGGCCAGCTGGGCGGCCGCCTCCCCGTACGCGCCCTCGCTCGCCGAGTCCACCATGCCGACGGCGGTCGCCGGCGGCAGCCACCGCACCACCGCCTCGGCGGGCTCCAGCGTCGACAAGCCGCCCGCCTGGAACAGGCGCTGGCTGCCGAAGTTGACCAGCTGCCCGCCCACCGCGATCAGCAGGCCGCTGAGCAGGGCCAGGTCACGCCCCTTGCGGCTGGTCAGCAGCCGCACGTTGGCCGTGGCCACCGCCCGCGCGAGGGCCACGCAGCCGAGCAGCAGGAGCGGCGCGGCCACCACCGCGGCCGCCGCCCCGGCGGCGCCGCGCGCGACGGCCACCACCGAGCCGACCGCGAGGCACAGCGTGAACATCGGCCCGATGCCGACCAGCGAGGAGGCGAAGAGGGCCCGTACGAGAGGACGCGGGCGCAGCGGCAGCATGACCAGCCGGCTGGGGTCGAGCGTCTCGTCCCCGGTGGGGAAGAACAGCGGCATGAACGCCCAGGCGAGCGCCAGGATCGCGGCCAGCAGGACGACGACCGTTCCCGCGTGGGCGTTGCCGCGCAGCAGGGCCAGGCCGAGCGTGAGGAAGAAGCCGACGAGCAGGGCGAACGCGAGGGTCGAGAAGTAGGCGGCCTTGCGCTTCGAGGAGCCCTTCAGGCCGTTGCGCAGGAGCGACAGCTTGAGGCGGATGAAGATCGGGGTCAGCGGGACCGTCGCGACGGAGGTGACGGAAGCGGCCGACGGGGCGCCAGTGCCGACAGCGGCACCAGCACCGGCAGTGGCACCGATACCGGCAGTGGCACCGATACCGGTACCGGCCCCCGTGTGCCCCGGGGCGGGGGTGGCGGGCGAGCTCATCGCGCGACCGTCCCGGAGCCGCCGCCGAGCCACTCCAGCGAGTCCCCGGCCGCGTCGCGCCCGTGCGCGCCGACCAGTTCGAGGAAGGCCGCCTGGAGGGAGGGCGCGGAGCCCCGTACGTCGGCCAGCGGGCCCGCGGCGCGGATCCGGCCGGCTGCCATCACGGCCACCCAGTCGCACAGCGACTCGACGAGCTCCATCACGTGGGAGGAGAAGACGACCGTGGCACCGGACGCGGTGTAACGTTCCAGCACCCCGCGGATGGTCTGCGCCGACACCGGGTCGACGCCCTCGAACGGCTCGTCCAGGAACAGCACTTCAGGGTTGTGCAGCAGCGCGGCCGCCAGGCCGATCTTCTTCCGCATGCCCGTCGAGTAGTCCACGACCAGCTTGTGCTGGGAGCCCGCGAGGTCGAGGACCTCCAGCAGCTGCGTCGCCCGCTTGTCGGTCTCCTCGCCCGGCAGCCCCCGCATGCGGCCCATGTAGCCGAGCAGTTCGCGCCCCGACAGCCGCTCGAAGAGCCGCAGTCCCTCGGGCAGCACGCCGATCCGCGCCTTCACCTCGGTGGGGTCCGCCCACACGTCGTGCCCCGCCACGAAGACGCGCCCCATGTCCGGGCGCAGCAGGCCGGTCACCATCGACAAGGTCGTCGTCTTGCCCGCGCCGTTCGGGCCCACCAGACCGATGAACTGGCCCGCGGGCAGCTCCAAGTCGATCCCGGCGACGGCCACCTGCTCGCCGAAGCGCTTCCACAGACCTTCCACCCGCACGGCGGACGGCGCGGTCACCGCGCCACCCGTCCCGTACGCTCCACCCGTCGCATCGCCCTGGTCCGGCATGGGCCTGCCTCTCTTGCGTCCCCGTTGGTCGTTCCTTCCTCACCATAGGAGGAGGGGGAGAGGCCCGAGCAGTTACTTATGTCATGAGTTTCAGGTCATGAACCTCAGGTCAGGCCTGGCGCCGCTTGCGGTCCGCCGCGGCCTCGCTCCCGCACGCGTACGCCAGCGCGTCGATCAGCTCCTCCGTGTCCGGCAGCCAGCGGTTCGCCGGAGTGGGCCGCCGTGCCCACTGGACGGCGCCCCGGCCGCCGAAGCGGGTGGGCGGCGCGGCCACGTACTCGCCCTCGCCGTGCGCGACCAGGTCGATGCCGGTCGGCGACCAGCCCAGCTTCCGTACGAGGTCGGCCATCTTGACCCCGGCGCCCGGCAGGACGAAGAACAGCATCCGGTGGTCGGGGGTGAGGGTGACCGGGCCGAGGGTGCGCTGCATCCGCTCCAGCCGCGCCAGCGCCAGGAATCCGGCCGACTCCGGCACGTCCAGCGCGTCGAACGTCCGGCCCGTCGGCAGCAGGATCGAGGCCTCCGGGTGCTTCGCCCAGACCCGCCGGACCTGGACCGCGCTGCCCGTGGCCTGCGCCGCCCAGTCCTTCACCGCCGGGTGTGCGCCGGGCGCGGGGCAGTCCGCCGCCCCGCAGGAGCACAGCTCCCGGCCGTCGCCGGGCTCCAGCCAGGTGCCGGCGAAGACGTCCCAGTGCCGTTCTTCCGCGTACCGCACGGCATGGTCCAGCAGCAGTTCGCCGCGCTGCTTGGGGATGGGTGCGGTCTTGGTGACTCCGATGGTCTCTTCCACGCCCATCACAACTCCCCGGGTCACCCGGGGTTACGGGCGTAAACCAGCGGGTGGACGGAGCATCGATCCTGCATACGGGGCGCACTGATGCACGCGTGGGGGCGCGTGGGAGGCCGGGGCGCTGGAGTTGGGTAGCGACACGACGCAGAGCGGAAGATTCTCCGCACATCAGGCGGGAAGTGATCATTCCAACGGATCACCCGCGGCCAGCAGGGGGTTTTCATGGCAGCCAGGCCTCTCGTCGCCCGCCAGCCGAACGAACGGTTGCAGGCGCTCATCCAGGAAGCCGGGTGCTCCAACGCCGGGCTCGCCCGGCGCGTGAACATGTGCGGGGCCGAGCACGGCCTCGATCTCCGCTACGACAAGACCTCCGTGGCCCGCTGGCTGCGCGGCCAGCAGCCGCGCGGCCGGGCGCCCGGAATCATCGCCGAGGCGATCGGGCGCAAGCTCGGCCGGACCGTCACCATCGACGAGATCGGCATGGCCAACGGCAAGAACCTCGCCTCCGGGGTCGGCCTGCAGTTCTCGCCGACCGTCATCGGCGCGATCGAGCAGGTCTGCGAGCTGTGGCGCAGCGACGTCGGCCGCCGCGACTTCCTCGCGGGTTCGAGCGTGGCCGCGTCCGCGCTCGTCGAGCCGAGCCGTGACTGGCTGATCACCGGGGCCGACATCCAGGTGGCCCGCAGCGGCGGCTCGCGCGTCGGCATGCCGGACGTCGAGGCGGTACGGGCGACCACCGAGGCGCTCAAGGACCTCGACCACCGCTTCGGCAGCGGGCACGTCCGGCCGGTGGTCGTGCACTACCTCAACTCGGTGGTGTCCGGGCTGATCGGCGGCTCGTACCGGGAGCCGGTGGGGCGGGCGCTGTTCGCCGCCGTGGCCCGGCTGACGGAGCTGGCGGGCTACATGGCGGTGGACACCGGACAGCCCGGTCTGGCACAGCGGTACTACATCCAGGCGCTACGGCTGGCCCAGGCGGCCGGCGACCGGGCGTACGGGGGGTACGTGCTGGCGGCGTCCATGAGCCACCTCACCGCCGAGCTGGGCAACCCGCGGGAGATCGCGCAGCTGGCGCGGGCCGCCCAGGAGGGGACGCGCGGGCAGGTCACCCCGCGCGTCGAGGCCATGTTCTACGCCGCCGAGGCGCGCGGGCACGCGCTGCTCGGGGACACCCGGGCCACGGCGGTGCTGTCGGCGCGGGCGGTCAGCGCACTGGAGCGGGCGGATCCGGAGTCGGGCGACGACCCGGTGTGGATCCGCCACTTCGACGCGGCGTACCTCGCGGACGAGCTGGCGCACTGCCACCGGGACCTGGGCCAGGCGGACGCGGCGGGCAAGCGGGCGGAGGAGGCGCTACGGGGCCTCCCGGCGGGCAAGGCGCGGCGCCGGGCGATCGGGCTGCTGCTGCTGGCGGCGGCGCAGGTGCAGCAGCGGGAGGTGGAACAGGCCTGCCAGACGGCCACGAAGGCGGCGGAACTGCTGGAGGGGCTCCGGTCGAACCGGGGGGCGGAGTACCTGGAGGACTTCCGCACCCGCCTGGAGCCCTACCGGGAGGAGGCGGCGGTACGGGAGTTCGGGGCGCGCCTGGAAGCCAGGGTCGCCTGACGCTCCGGCGCCGCCGCCTTCTTCGGCTTCGCCCGGGCGAATTCAGCCTCGCCGGCGTTTGAGGCGCGGTGGTCCGGGGGCGGCGCCCCCGGCAACGGACCCGCAGCCGGCCCACGGTCCGGTCAAAGATCGGGGCTCCGCCCCGGACCCCGCGCCTCAAACGCCGGCGGGGCTGGATGGTGCCGGGCGGGGCTGGATGGTGCCGGGCGGGGCTGGATGGTGCGGGCGGGGCCGGATGGTGCCGGGCGCGGCTGGAAGGTGCGGCGGGGCTGGGTTTGACGGGTGGTCTCACGGTGGCGGTGCGTGACCGGGTAGCGTGACCGACGGTTCCGTAGGGTCGGGCGAGTCGGAGAAGGAGTCCCGGTGACGCAGAGCGGACAAGGGGGTGCCCCCCAGCCGGGTGCCCCGTGGGGTCCGGACGAGGCGTCCGGGTATCCGGTGTACCCGGAGCAGCCGGGGCCCGCGTACGGGTACCCGCACGTGGCACCGGGGCACGTCGTCGGGCCCGGCTACGAGGGACCGGGGGAGCCGCACGGCTACGGGTACCCGCCGCTGCCCGAGGCCGCCACCCAGTACATTCCGCCCGTGCCGGCGGCCCCCGCGTACGACGAAGGCGCGACGCAGTACATCCCGCCGGTGCCGGCCGCCTCCGCCCACGACGAGGCCGCGACGCAGTACATCCCGCCCGTCCCGGGCGGCCCCGGGCACGACGAGGCCGCCACCCAGTACATTCCGCCCGTCCCGGCGGCCCCCGCGCACGGCGAGGCGGCGACGCAGTACATACCGCCGGTGCCCGCCGACCGCGCCGTCGAGGGGTTTGACGGGTTGTTCCGTGGGGACGACGACTCCGCCGGGCACACCCAGCACCTGCCGCCCGTCCAGGAGCCCGTGCTGCGCCAGCCGCCGCCGCGCCCCTACCCGCCGCGCGCGCAGCGCCCCGTACCCCCCGTACAGCCCCACCCGCAGCAGCAGTACGCCCCCGCCCCGCCCCCGCCGCCGGAGCCACCCCGCCGGATCTCGCCCGCGGTCATCGCCGCCGTGGTCATCGGCCTGGCCGTGGTCGGGCTGGGCGTCGGCTCGCTGCTCAGCGACGGCAAGCCGCAGAACAACGACCCGGGCGCGGTGCCCGCCGCGCCGGCCGCGAGCGGCGCCTCCGCCGCCCCCGGCGGCGAGGCTCCCGTGGACCCGGCCCGCCCGCAGGCCGTCCAGCTGGACAAGCTCCTCGCGGACAGCAACGACAGCCGGGCCTCGGTGATCAAGGCCGTCGAGGACATCAAGAGCTGCAACAACCTCGGCCAGGCGAGCGCCGACCTGCGCGACGCGGCCCGCCAGCGCGAGGAACTCGTCACCCGCCTCCAGGAGCTGAAGGTGGACAAGCTCCCGGACCACGTGAAGCTGTCCGCGGCCCTCACCAAGGCCTGGCAGTCCTCCGCGGACGCCGACGGCAGCTACGCCGCCTGGGCGGACGACGTCGACGAGGACAAGTGCAAGGACGGCAAGGCCAAGGTCACCAAGAACGCCTCCGACGGCAACAGGTCGAGCGGCGAGGCGACGAAGGCCAAGGAGTCCGCCGCGGTCATGTGGAACACGATCGCGGCCAAGTACGGCCTCACCAAGCGCGACAAGTCCCAGCTCTGAGCATCAGGCCGTGCGGGGGGCCTGGACCAGGGTCGGGGTCATGTCCAGGGGCTGCTCGCCGGGCTGCGCCACGAGCCGCCCGGCCTGGACGATCTGGAAGGTGGCCTGGCCGTTGACGATGCGGGGGAAGCCGGCCACGGCCCGCATGTCCTGGTAGCGCCAGCTCAGGTCCGGGGTGAGGCCGCCGGTCTTGACGGGCTGGGCCTCGTTCAGCGACCGCTTGACCATGCGGGCGGTGATCTCCTCGTCCTTCGTGAAGCGCTTCACGATCTCGCTCAGCACGGTGTAGGCGATCCAGGTGGTCTGCACCCCGCTGTCGTCGGGGTCGACGCTGTCGTCGCCGAAGGCGAACTCGGTGACGACGTTCCGCATCGGCGTCCAGACCGGATCGGAGGCCACCGGGTACCAGCTGGTGAGGTACGCGCCCTCGAAGGGGCTCTCCTTGCCGCCCGTGCGGTCCACCAGGGACTGGCTGACACTGCCCAGGACGGAGGAGATCTGCGGCTTCTTGCGCTGGACCTCGGTCCGGCGGAAGGCGTCGAAGAAGGTCTCGGTGCGCTCGCCGAGGACCGCCGTGACGCAGCCCTTCTCCTTTTCCTTGTCCTTCCCCGTGCCGGTGGTGTGGGAGAGGGCCTCCCGGGCCTGCGGTCCGAAGTCGGCGGAGTCCTCGGCGGCCCGGATGTCGGCGGCGTCGGCCATCTTGTTGGCGCGCAGCCCCGCGTTGAGCAGGACCGGCAGGGTGTCACCCGCGAGGGTGTCGGGGCGGACCAGGGCGACCTGGTCGCACGCGCGGCCCAGCTGGTGGCCGGCGCCGGCGATGAGGACGGGCTGGCCGCCGTTGACGGGGTAGGAGAGCGGGGACTGGAACTCCTCGGAGGAGACCCCGTAACCGCCGATGAAGGGGATGCCCTCCGCCTCCAGCGGGGCCATGAAGGCGCGTCCGTGCTGGCTGTACGATCCGACGACCGCGACGGCCTTCTCGGCGACGGCCTTGCGGGCGCAGTCGGCGGCGCCGGTGGGCGTGTTCTTCTCGTTGCAGGTCAGTACGCGCAGTTTGTGACCGTTGATCCCGCCCTTGGAATTCACCCAGCGTTCGTACGCCTTGGCCATGCCGGTCATTCCCGGCATGTTGGTTGCCTTGGTGTCTTCCGGGGCGAAGGTCATGACCGTGATGGTCTCCCCGGAGCCCCCCGAGCCTCCGGGGAGCACCCCGCACCCGGCGACGAGACATGCGCCCATCGCCGTGGCCACGAAGGTGCGGGACAGGGATGTTGCGCGTCGCGAGATGGTCATGTCCATGCACCATTCCGCCCCGCAGGTAACTGTCGAGTGAGATGGACACAACATCCGGTGACGCCCAGGTGAATTACGGGGGCGCCGTCCGCCGCAGGCGCCTGAAGATCGCGTTCAACGGGAACGTACGATCGAAAGCGTGACATTCGCCCAAGGTTCGAAGAACTCTTCCCGCCGCGGCGGCCGCTCCTCCACCATGGGCGGCATGCCCCTCAACGACATGCCGTGGTGGCGCTGGCGCGGCAACGTGCGCTCGGCGCTGCACATGCTCTCCGATCCGGCCTTCCACGAGGACACGTGGCTGACCGGCGCCGAAGGGTACGGAGACGTCACCGACGCCGTGTACCGGCTCGTCGAGGACACCTGGCTCGACAGCTGGTCGGCCGAGAAGTACGTCGGCACGATCTTCCGCGACTCGCAGGAGGCCACCCTCGTCGACCTCGCCGTGCTGCGGGTGCTCCGCATCCTCCACCAGGTCGGGCCCGACGCCCCGGTCTCCGCCTACCTGGAGCACCACGCGTGGCCCGAGGCGGTACGCGCCGCACGCGAGGCGCACGTACGGCTGGCCGAGGCGGACGGGGACGACCCGGACGTCCGGCCGACGTCGCTGGAAATGTTGAGGATCCTCACCCGCGCGGTGTGAAAGGCTGTGCGGTCATGAGCGACCCGCACAATGAGGCCCAGGCCCAGCCCCAGTACGTCTTGACCGTGTCCTGCCCCGACAAGCAGGGCATCGTGCACGCCGTGTCGAGTTACCTCTTCATGACCGGCTGCAACATCGTGGACAGCCAGCAGTTCGGAGACCGGGAAACCGGACTCTTCTTCATGCGGGTGCACTTCGAGGCCGAGCCCGCGGTGACCGTCGAGAAGCTGCGCGCCAGCTTCGCCGCGATCGGCGACTCGTTCAAGATGGACTGGCAGATCCACCGCTCCGAGGAGCGCATGCGGATCATCCTCATGGTGTCGAAGTTCGGCCACTGTCTGAACGACCTGCTGTTCCGCTCGAGCATCGGCGCCCTGCCGGTCGAGATCGCCGCCGTGGTCTCCAACCACACCGACTTCGCCGAACTGGTCAGCTCGTACGACGTCCCGTTCGTGCACATCCCGGTGACGAAGGACACGAAGGCGGCGGCGGAGGCGCAGCTGCTGGAGCTCGTGCGCGCGGAGAACGTCGAGCTGGTGGTGCTGGCGCGGTACATGCAGGTGCTGTCGGACACCCTGTGCAAGGAGCTGAGCGGGCGGATCATCAACATCCACCACTCGTTCCTGCCGAGCTTCAAGGGCGCGAAGCCGTACCACCAGGCGCACGCGCGCGGCGTGAAGCTGATCGGCGCGACCGCGCACTACGTGACGGCGGACCTCGACGAGGGGCCGATCATCGAGCAGGAGGTCGAGCGGGTGGGGCACGAGGTGACCCCGGACCAGCTGGTGGCGGTGGGGCGGGACGTGGAGTGCCAGGCGCTCGCGCGCGCGGTGAAGTGGCACAGCGAGCACCGCGTCCTCCTGAACGGCTCCCGCACGGTCGTCTTCGGCTAACGCCCCCTTCTCGCTCCTGCCGGACGCATCACTCCTGGCCAGGAGCATCTAGCCGGGCCCATCCAGCCTGGCTGCACCCGGTCTGGCCGGGCTGGATGGTGCCGGCGGGGCTGGATGGTGCCGGTGAGGCTGGATGGTGCGGCCAGGCTGGGATGTGCCGGCGCGGCTGAGTGGGCCCGGCAAGGACGAGTCGGACCGGTGGGGGCGGTCGGCCTTGGCATTGACTGCTGGGTTCGCGCTACGCGTCGGGGGCTTCCACCCCGCAGTACGACGCGAAGGCCGACAGGATCTCCTCCTCCGAGATGCGGCCGTCGCCGTCGGCGTCCAGCGCGGCCGCGACCTGCGGAGCCAGGTCCGGCGGGGTGCCCAGGACGCGCAGGACGCGGGCGGCGGCCTGCGGGGTCGCCCCCGCGCCGTCCTCGTCCGCCACCGCGATCACGGCCCGCAGGAACGGCCGCGCGATCTCCGCGAACCGCTCCGGATTGTCGCGCAGCCGCTTCGCCGCCCCGGTGATGAACTCCTCGCGGGACACCCGCTGGTCCCCGTCGACGTCCGCGATCCCGGCCATCCCCTGCCAGAACGCCTCGGCCCCCGCGAAGACGGCCTGGCCCCTGTCCGAGCGGGCTGCGGTGCCGAATTCGGCCAGGACGGCCTTCGCGGCCGCGCTGAAGTCCTCCCGGTCGATATACCCGGACCCGTCCTGGTCGAAGGTGGCGAATCGGGCGGCGATCTTGCGCTCGTATTCTGCGCTGTCCATGTTCGGCGTTCCGCCTTCACGTATGCGGTGGGGTTCAGTTCAAGACAAGGCAGGAGCGTAAGGCCTACGTGGCCTGCGCGTTAAGCGAAGTGGTCAAGGAGGCTGCCGCATCGAACCCGCGCACGGGGAGCGCGGTGGGGCGCGTACACCTGTCCCCATGTGTCGTCGGCCGTACCACCGTTCACGCCCTGCCACGCCCCTATCACGGAGGGCTCACTTCCAGGGGGAGGTTCTCCCAAAACGGGCGCGATCCGCCATGTGCCCACTACATTCGTTGCGTCGACACACGGCTGGGGGCACTTATGCCGAAGGACGTACCACCGCGCTGGGACCGCCGCATGCAGCAACGCCTGGCCCGCGGCGAGGCCGCCGCGCTCGGAGAGCTGTACGACCGCTTCGCCTCGCTCGTGCACAGCCTGGCGCACCGGGTGCTCGGCGACGAGAAGGCGGCGGACCGGATCACCCGCGAGGTCTTCGGCTACATCTGGGAGAACCCGGACGCCTACGACCCCAAGCAGGGCTCCATGCGCTCCTGGGTCGCCCGGATCACCCAGGGCCAGGCGGTGGCCCGGCTGCGCCAGGCCGAGCTGGGCCGGGGCTCCCGCGAGGAGCTGGAGCAGAAGGTGCGCAGTGCCAACGCGGCCGCCCGCGCGGACTACATCGTCACCTCCATGCCCGCGCCCCTGCGCGCCGCGCTCGAACTCGCGTACTTCAAGCGGCGCGACTACCGACAGGCCGCCGCCGACCTGCAGATCAGCGAGGACGAGGCGCGGCGCCGGCTGCGGCTCGGCCTGCAGCTGCTGTCGACCGCCAACGCCCTCCCGCAGGAGGACACCGCCCAGTCCGGATACGGAACACCCCGATGAACGGCCCTGCCGAGTCGCCCGACGACGGATACGAGCGTCCCGGCGGCCAGCCGCGGATACCGGGTCCGCGCGGAGCCGCCGACGACCTGGAGCCGGGGTACGCGCCGCAGCCGCCGCGCATGCCGCGGCCGCTCCCGGAGCCCGTACCCGAATCCTTCCCGGAGCCGGAACCCGTGCCGCCGCCCTCGCACGCCGTACTGAAGTCCCTGCTCGGCGCGTGGGCTCTGGCGGCCTGCTCCACCGAGGAGACCCAGGCGGTCGAGGACCACCTCACCGAGTG
This sequence comes from Streptomyces sp. 147326, assembly GCF_045000215.1. Classification (NCBI taxonomy): domain Bacteria; kingdom Bacillati; phylum Actinomycetota; class Actinomycetes; order Kitasatosporales; family Streptomycetaceae; genus Streptomyces; species Streptomyces sp. 147326. Next base: position 5,031,545 of record NZ_CP134201.1, read on the forward strand.
CGCACCCTGCGCGGAGGAGGCGTTGCGGCTGCGCGACGCGGTGGGACTGCTGCACCCCGAGGAGACCCTGGACCTCAAACCGCTGCTGCGCTCGCGCGTCCTGGAGGACTGCCTGGGCAAGCGGCCGGCGCGCATCCCGGTGCCGGTGTGGGCGAGCCCGTACGACACGGAGACCGCGCGGCTCGACGCGCTGCTCCAGGACTTCGGCGACTCGGAGTGGCACACCCCGGTGCGGCTGAAGTGGTTCGAGGAGGAGCGGCGCCGCTCGCAGCGGACCACGGTGGCCGGGGTGATCGGGCACCTGATGACGGTGGACGGGCTGCTCGCCAACGCGCTGGGGCTGGACGACCCGTTGGGTCCGGACGCACCGAAGGGCGGTCCGACCGCGCGGACGGAGCACTTCTGGAACGCCTCGGCGTACCCGACGACGCGGCAGGTCCGCGAGCCCTGGCGGGAGCAGGGGCACACGCTGGTGCGCACGGTGTCCTTCGCGGGCCGGGGCGTCGCCGAGCTGTCCGTGGACTACGGGAGTTTCGCGCTGCCGCTCGGGGACGCGTTCCTGGAGCGGGCCTTCGAGTGCTGGGTGCACGCGTGGGACATCGCGGAGGCGGTGGACTACCCGTACGAGCCGCCGTCGGGGCCGCACCTGCACCGGATGATCGACCTGGCGGCGCGGCTCCTGCCGGGCGCGCTGGCGCAGCGGCGGCGCGCGGGCCTGGCGGCTCCGGCGCGGGGCCTGGTCGCGGCGGGCGCGCCGGGGCGGACCCTGCACCTGGAGATCGAGGGCGCGGGTGGCGGCGGGTGGGACGTCGCACTGGACTCGCCGGGGGCGAAGCCGTCGCCGGAGCGCACGGTGGCGGAGATCGCCCTGGACGGCATCGAGTTCTGCCAGCTGGCGGCCGGTCACATCTCTCCCCAGGACGCGGCGGTGGGCCAGCACGGCGACCGCGAGGCCATCCGCGACGTCCTGTTCGCGGCGGCGTCCCTGAGCCGGCTGTAGCGTTCACCTTCAGTTCATTGCAATGAGCCGCGGGCTGTAGGACCCTGACCGCCGCGCTGAACTACGCCGACGACGCCGCGTTGTCCCTGGCGGCGGCGTTCCAGAGGGTGACGCAAAGCCTCGTCGACGAGGTGTTCGGCGGCGGGCGGCCCGCCTCGTCCGACTCGGCGGCGCGTTGGGGCGACGTCAGGCGTACCGCTCGCGGAGCTTGTACTTGAGGATCTTGCGCAGGGCCTCGTTGCGCGGGAGGGATTCCAACAGCTCCAGTTGTTCCGGGAGCTTGTGCGTGGCCAGGCCTTCCGCGCGGAGGTGGGCCGTCAGCCGGGGCAGGGTCAAGGGGGCGGCGCCCGGTATCTGTTCGACCACCGCGCAGACGCGTTCGCCGCGGGCCTGGTCGGGGAGGCCGATGACCGCGACGTCGGCGACGCCCGGGAGGAGGTGGAGCAGGTCCTCGATCTCCTTCGCCGAGATGTTCTCGCCCTTGCGGATGATGACGTCCTTGCTGCGGCCGGTCAGGACCAGGTAGCCCTCCTGGGTCAGGTGGCCGAGGTCGCCCGTGATCAGGTAGCCGTCGGCGTCGAAGACCTCCGCCGACTGGTCCCGGTTCAGATAGCCCTGGCAGACGGCCTCGCCCCGGAGCCGTACCTCGCCGTCCGTGTTCGGGGGGAGCGGGGTGCCGTCCGGGGTGGTGATGCGGATGGACATGCCGGCCGGGGGGCGGCCCTCGGTGGTCGCCAGGTGGTCGGGGGTGTCGTCCGGGGCTCCCATGGTGATCATCGGGACCTCGGTCATGCCGTAGCCGTGGGTCAGCTGGCAGCCCATTTCGCGGACGACGGCGTGATAGATCTCCGGGGGCTTCGGGGCGCCACCTCCCGCGAGGAGGCGGAGGGTGGGGATGAGCGGGGCCGAGGGGGCCTTGCGCTGTTCCGTCAGGAACATGGAGTAGAAGGCGGTCGATCCGCCGGCCACCGTGACCCCGTGGCGGCGGTAGCCGTCCAGCGCGTCCGGCATCGCGAACTTCTCGAAGAGGACCGCGGGGAAGCCGTAGAGCAGCAGCATCACGGTGTAGTCGGGCCCGGCTATGTGCGCGAAGGGGAAGGCCATCGAGCCGACGTCGTACGGGGTCAGGTGCAGGGCGTGCGCGAGGCAGGAGCCGCCCGCGATCAGGGAGCGGTCGGTGTGCAGGACGCCCTTGGGGTCGGAAGTGGTGCCGGAGGTCCAGTAGATCCACCGGACGTCCGTGCCGGAGGCGGGCGGCGGCGGGAGTGCGGAGGGGTCGCCGTCCGGGAGGTCGTCGTAGGCCTCGAAGACGCCGCGCGCGCCGAGCCGACGGGCCATCGCGGGGTGGTCGAAGCCGCGCCAGATCCCGGGGACGGCGAAGAACTCGGCCTTGGACTCGCGGAGCGCGAAGCCGACCTCGCGGTCGCGGTAGAAGGGGATGACCGGGGTCTGGACGGCGCCGAGCCGGGCGAGGGCCACGGAGAGCAGTACGGTCTCGATGCGGGTGGGGAGCTGCCAGGCGACGACCGTGCCGGGGCGGACGCCCATGGCGTAGAGGCCGGCGGCGACGCGTTCGGAACGGTCGCGCAGTTCCCCGAAGGTCAGCCGGCGGTCCTGCGCCGGATCCTCGGCGGCCTCGATCAGGACGGTGGCGTCGGGGGTCAGTGCGGCCCGGCGGGTGATGAGTTCCCACAGGGTGCGGGAGCCGCTCAGTTCTGTCGCGATCGCGGTGTCCGTCATCCCAGACCTCCCCATAGCTGACGGTTAGTCAGATCAAGCGCAGAGCGTAGGGCTCCGGCGCTTGTCGGTCCAGGGGTGGCGGGGCTAGCTTGTTTCTGACGATCCATCAGATTGGCATCGGATTGGGGAGCCCATGGAACTGCCTCGGATCATCAGCGTCGACGACCACGTGATCGAACCCGCACACCTCTTCGACGTCTGGTTGCCCGCCAAGTACCGCGACCGCGGGCCCAAGGCGCTCACCGCCGGCATCGGTGAGCTGGCGTACACGGGCGGCAAGTACGTGATCACCATGGACCCCGACGGCCCGCCGACCGACTGGTGGATCTACGAGGACCTGAAGTTCCCGTACAAGCGCAACATCGCAGCCGTCGGCTTCGACCGCGACGACATGACGCTGGAGGGCATCACGCGGCAGGAGATGCGCCGCGGCTGCTGGGACCCGAAGGCCCGCCTCGCCGACATGGACCTCAACCACGTCGAGGCCTCGCTGTGCTTCCCCACCTTCCCGCGCTTCTGCGGGCAGACCTTCGCCGAGGCCCACGACAAGGAGGTGGCCCTCGCCTGTGTGCGCGCCTACAACGACTGGATGGTCGAGGAGTGGTGCGGCGACAGCGGCGGCCGGCTGATCCCGCTGTGCATCATCCCGCTCTGGGACATCGACCTGGCGGTCGCGGAGATCCGGCGCAACGCCGCCCGCGGGGTGCGCGCCGTGACCTTCTCCGAGATCCCCACCCACCTGGGCCTGCCGTCCATCCACTCCGGCTACTGGGACCCCTTCTTCGCCGTCTGCCAGGAGACCGGCACGGTGGTCAACATGCACATCGGGTCCAGCTCCCAGATGCCCGCCGCCTCCCCCGACGCGCCGCCCGCCGTGCAGGCCTCGCTCAGCTTCAACAACGCGATGGCCTCGATGATGGACTTCCTCTTCAGCGGCGTCCTCGTCAGGTTCCCGACGCTCAAGCTCGCCTACAGCGAGGGCCAGATGGGCTGGATCCCGTACGCCCTGGAGCGCGCCGACGACGTCTGGGAGGAACACCGGGCCTGGGGCGGGGTCCGCGACCTGATCCCCGAGCCGCCGTCCACGTACTACTACCGGCAGATCTTCTGCTGCTTCTTCCGCGACAAGCACGGGATCGCCTCGATCGACGTGGTGGGGCGCGACAACGCCACCTTCGAGACCGACTACCCGCACGTGGACTCGACCTTCCCGCACACCAAGGAGGTCGCCCTCGACCACGTGAAGGGCCTCGACGACGAGACGGTCTACAAGCTGATGCGCGGCAACGCCATCCGCATGCTCGGCCTGGACCTGGACCTGGACCTGGACCTGGACCGGGGCAGGAGCCGCTGATGGATCTGACCTACACCGAGGAGGAGCAGGACTTCCGGGCACGGCTGCGCGCATGGCTCGGCAAGGTGCTGCCCGAGCTCCCCGCCAAACCGTGCCCGGACGACTGGCCGGGCCGGCGCGCGTACGACCTCGGCTGGCAGCGCAGGCTGTACGAGGCCGGCTACGCGGGCCTGCACTGGCCGGTGGACGCCGGCGGCCGCGGAGCCACCCCGACCCAGCACCTGATCTTCCTGGAGGAGACGGAGCGCGCCGGGGCCCCGTACGTCGGCGCGAACTTCGTCGGGCTGCTGCACGCCGGCCCGACCATCGCCGCCGAGGGCACGGCCGGGCAGCGGGCGCGCTGGCTGCCGCCCGTGCTGCGCGGCGACGAGGTGTGGTGCCAGGGGTTCAGCGAGCCGGACGCGGGCTCGGACCTGGCCTCCCTGCGTACGCGGGCGGTCCGCGACGGCGACGACTACGTGGTCACCGGGTCGAAGATCTGGACCTCGCACGCGGAGGTCGCCGACTGGTGCGAGCTGCTGGTGCGGACCGATCCGCAGGCCCCCAAGCACCGGGGGATCTCCTGGCTGGCCATGCCGATGGACGCGCCGGGGATCACCGTGCGGCCGCTGCGCACGCTCGCCGGGTCGGCCGAGTTCGCGGAGGTGTTCCTCGACGAGGTGCGCGTCCCGGTCGCGAACCGGGTCGGGGCCGAGAACGACGGCTGGCGCGTCACCATGGTCACCCTCTCCTTCGAGCGGGGCACCGCCTTCGTCGGCGAGGTCGTCGCCTGCCGCCGGACCCTGGGCGAGCTGGCCCGTACGGCGAAGGCGAACGGCCGCTGGGACGACCCGGTGCTGCGGCGCAGGCTGGGACGGCTGTACGGGGAGTTCGGCGCGCTGTGGCGGCTCACCCAGTGGAACGTCAGCGAGTCCGAGGGCTCCGGCGGGGTCCCCGGCATCGGCGGCTCGGTCTTCAAGCTCGCCTACTCGCACGCGCGGCAGGAGCTGTACGACGTGGCGGCGGAGGTGCTGGGCGCCGCCTCCCTGTCCCTGGAGGAGGAATGGACCCTGGACCGGCTCTCCTCGCTCTCGTACACGATCGCGGCGGGCACCTCGCAGATCCAGCAGAACATCGTCGCCGAGCGGATCCTCGGCCTCCCGAAGGGCCGGTGAGGGGCGTGCACTTCCAGCCGACCGAGGAACAGCGGGACCTGCGGGCGGGGGTACGGGAACTGCTCGCGGGGCGGTACGGGCGCGAGGCGCTGCGGGCCTCGGTGGACACGGGCGCCGCCGTGGACCGGGGGCTGTGGCGGGAGCTGGGCGAGGCGGGCTTCTTCGCCCTGCGGCTGCCCGAGTCGGCCGGCGGCGTCGGCCTCGGGCTGCCGGAGGCGGTGCTCGTCTTCGAGGAGGCCGGGCGGGCCCTGCTGCCGGGACCGCTGGTGGCCACGCACCTGGCGGCCGGGGTGGTCCCGGGGGCGGCGGCGGGGACGGCGGTGGTGACCGCCTTCGACCTGGAGGGCGGCCTGGTCGCGCACCTGGGGGAGGCGGACGCGGTGCTGGGGGAGCCGGGGGTGCCCGCCGGCTCACCGGTTCGCTCGGTGGACCCGCTGACGCCGCTGCACCGGGTGGCGCCGGCGCCCGGGGACGTGTCGGAGTACCGCTCCGCGGGAGCGCTGCTGACGGCGGCGCTGCAGGTCGGCAGCGCGCTGCGGACGGTGGAGCTGGCGGTCCGGTACGCGGGCGAGCGCGAGCAGTTCGGGCAGCCGATCGGGGCGTTCCAGGCGGTCAAGCACCTGTGCGCGCAGATGCTGGTGCGGGCGGAGGTGGCCCGTACGGCGGTCTACGCGGCGGCGGTGACGGGAGATCCGGGAGAGGTGGCGGCTGCCAAGCTGCTGGCGGACGAGGCGGCGGTGCGCGGCGCCCGGGACTGTCTGCAGGTGCACGGCGGGATGGGCTTCACCTGGGAGGCGGACGTGCACCTGCACCTGAAGCGGGCGTGGGTGCGGGCCGGGCAGTGGCGGACGGCGGGGGAGGCGGAGGAGCTGCTGGCGGCGGAGCTGCTGGACTCGGCGGGGTAGCCGGCCGCGGCCGTTGCGGGGCACGGGAGGAACGCCACGGGACGCATGTCCGATTACAGAGAGTTGATATCGGTTTGTGTCCTTCGCCCCTCTCGTTACGGACCGGAGTCGGGGGCTTGCTCCGGTACGCTCCCACAGATGCGAGCGGTTGAGCGGCGCGAGCGTCGCACAGTATGCACCACGCCCACTCCTTCGCGCGGGAATATGCCCGAAGCGCTTGTTGTGGTGACTGTACGTCAACCATGCTGCTCCGCAAGGGGATCACAGTGGGTGATCCCATCCTGTCGCGAGGCGAAGTGTCCGCCGGTTCGGATGGTGTGAGCGGTGCAGGTGCTTCAGGTTCAGCTGGAGGTAGGACCGGACCCGGCCGAGGTCGGCCGGGCCCGCCGGTGGGCCCGTTCCCGGTTGGCGGGGTCGGGCATAGGGGATGACGAGCCGCTCGCCGAGACGCTGATCCTGCTGATCTCCGAGCTGGTCACCAACGCGGTCGTGCACACGGGCTGTCCGGCGGTGCTGCGGATGCTGTTCGGGGGACCCGGGGTGAGGGTCGAGGTGGCCGACGCGAGCGACCGGGCACCGGCCCGCCGGCAGGCGGCCGGGGACGACACCGGCGGGCGCGGCCTGGAGCTGGTGGACGGCCTGGCGGACCGCTGGGGCTGGCAGCGCGAGGGTGCGGGCAAACGCATCTGGTGCGAGATCGACCGCGCGGAGAAGGCGGCGTCGGACTGCGCCTCCGACGGGCCGGCGGAAATTCACACCTCCATGCGGGAACCGCGCGTGTACCTCTAACGAGGTGTTGACGTTCCGTCACATCTTGATCACCCTGGTGTGGAGCGATTCGACGCGAGGGGACGCCAAGGGCACGCCTTGACGAGTGCGGGTCGCGGGGTGGCGGCTGCCGTGCCGCGCTCGGGGCGTGCATGCGCGCCGCCGCCACCCGCATCACTCCGGCTGCGGCAGCGGCGGAAGGTCGTCCGCGAACGGCGTGTCGACCCCGGCCCAGTCGAAGGTGAACCGCCGGCCGGCCCGGTCGTGGCGGACCGCACTCCCGCACGGAGGGAGCCGGAGGTGCTGGTGGATCCAGCCGTCGAGCGCGAGCGCGGCGACCTCGGACTGGTAGTCGGCGCCCGGGTACGCGAGGGAGGCGACCTCCAGAACCAGGTGACCACGGCCCGCCACTCGCGCGACCAGCTCGTGCGTATGCAGCGACATCCCGAAGGCGAGCCAGGCCGCGTCCTTCCAGTACAGCCCGCCCGCCGGCAGGGAAAGGTGGAGGGACCCGTACGCGCGCAGGGCCTGCGGGGGCGGGGAGTCCACCTCGTACGCTGCCGCGGTGATGTCGGCGGCAAGTCCCGCGCCGCCCTTCATGAACCGAAACCTGAAGGTCTCCACCATCACTCGCTCTCCGCCGCCCCTGGTCGTGCACGTGCCCGGCTGCCCCCGCGGTTCGCCGGCCGGTGGGCGGCGTCGCGCGGGGGCGGCGGGGGTGAAGGGTCAGCCGTCGGTGCAGATCACGTCGTACGGGCGGCCGATCGCCATGGTCAGCTCGATGGGGTCCGTGGTGCCGGAGGGGCACTCGGACTTCGTCTTGACGAGGCCGAGGACCTTCTGGGCGCCCGAGCCGCCGCAGGCGACCTCCTTGGCCTGAGAGGTCACGCAGTCGCCCTTGACGAGCTGGCCGCCGCCGGCGCCCGCGTCGCCGGGGTGGTCGTCCGACAGGTTGCGGCCGCAGACGGTGTTGGTGGGGATGCCGCTCGACTTGCCGCCGTAGGAGATGCTCACGTCGATCATCAGGTCCGTGCCGGGCGGGCACTGGATCGCGCCCGGGAGGATGCTGGCCTCCTTGATGTCGATGGCCTTGAAGGAGGCACCGGAGTCGGAGCAGCCCGTCCGCTTGTACCCGTCGGGGGCCTTGGCCGGGTCGGGGCCGCCGCAGTCGCCGACCTTCCACGCGCTGGAGGTGTCGGAGGAGGACTCGGGGGATCCGGGGTCCTTGGCCGTGGGCTTGGCGGAGGGGGAGGCCGAGGTGGACGCCGCGGGCTTGCCGTCGTCCTTGCGGAGCGACTGCAGGGTGAAGTAGCCGCCGATGATGATCACGGCGAGGACGATGACGGCGACGACGTTGCCGCCCGAGCGGCGCCTGGGGGCGGGCGGCGGCGGTACCTGGTACGGGTTGGCCATGCGGGCTTCTCCTGCAGGGAAGGGTGGTGGGGACGGGGGGTGACGCGCGAACGGTGACGCGTCATGAACACCTCATGGTTCCACGAGGGTCGGACACCCACGTCGCCGCAGTGCGGCCCCCTCCGGCCTCGGCGCTTCCCTGCTGGTCAGAGGATGGCCACGGGGGCCACGGGAGTACCCGTGCCGCCGACGAAGGGTTCCGGCATGGCGGAGAGGAAGAAGGAGTACCGGTTCTCTTCTGCACAGGCTGTGGACAACTTTTCGAGATCCCAGTTCTGGCCCTGGTGCATGCCCATCTCGACCAGGTCTAGGGCGTGGACCGGCAGCCACAGGTCGTCGATCTCCGGCGGGAAGATCTCGAAGGTGAGGGTGTCGTTCGCGACGGCCGCCACGTCGCGGGCGTGGAACCACTCCGGGGTACGGACCGAGAGGCCGGGCGAGGGGAAGCCGTAGCCGTGTCTGTCGCCCGCCAGGTAGACCTGGATCTGGCCGGTGCGGACCAGGACGATGTCGCCCGGGCGGACCGTGATCCCGCCGAACTCCTCGGCCTCCGCCAGGTCTTCCGGGGTCACCGCGTGGCCCCCCTCCAGCCGGTCCAGGCCCTTCGCCCGGGCCACGTCCAGGAGGACCCCGCGCGAGACGACGGGGCCGGCCTTGTCGATGCCGCTGTACTCGGCGCGGCCGTGCGCCGTGATGGTGCCGGCCGGGCGGCCGTTGTAGATCTTCCCCGAGTGCGAGACGTGGGTGAGGGCGTCCCAGTGGGTGCCCGCCTGGAGGCCCATGCTCACGGCGTCGTCGCTGCACGCCACCGTGCCAGGGCCGAAGATCTCCTGGTTGATCTGCACCATCGTGTGCAGCGGGTTGATCCGGCCCGGGATCATGCCGACCTGCACCCCGTCCTCCTTGAGGGGGAGGGCGAGGGGGACGCGGCGGCCGCTGCGGATCTCCGCCGCGGCGGCCCGGACGACCTCGTCCGTGATCAGGTTCAGGGTGCCGATCTCGTCGTCGGCGCCCCATCGTCCCCAGTTGTTGACGCGCTTGGCGATGTCGTGGAAGGCGGCGGGCAGGGTCATGGGCGTCGACAGCTCCTTGCGTGGATACGGCAACGAGGGCTTGTGCAGGTGCATCTGACTACCCATAGAATCTAACGGTCCGTCAGAAAACGCGGGAAGGGGCCGGACGTGGGGAACTTCTTGGCAGGCAAGGTCGTCGCCGTCACCGGCGCCGGCCGGGGCATCGGGCGGGCCGTGGCACTCGCCGCGGCCGCCGAGGGCGCCAAGGTCGTCGTCAACGACTACGGCGTCGGGATCGAGGGCGGCGAACCGACCAGCGAGATCGCCGACGGCGTGGTGAAGGAGATCCGGGCCGCCGGCGGCGAGGCCGTCGCCGTCGCCGACGACATCTCCACCATGGCGGGCGGCCAGCGCATCGTGGACACCGCGCTCACGCAGTTCGGCAGCATCGACGGCGTCGTGTGCGTGGCCGGCATCCTGCGCGAGCGGATGCTGTTCAACATGTCCGAGGAGGAGTGGGACCCGGTGGTCGCCACCCACCTCAAGGGCACCTTCACCGTCTTCCGCGCCGCCTCCGCCGTCATGCGCAGGCAGGGCTCGGGCACCCTGATCGGCTTCACCAGCGGCAACCACCAGGGATCCGTGGCCCAGGCCAACTACAGCGCGGCCAAGGGCGGGATCATCTCCCTCGTCCGGTCCGCGGCACTGGGCCTCGCCAAGTACGGGGTCACCGCCAACGCCGTCGCACCCGTGGCCCGTACGCGCATGTCGGCGAACGTTCCCATGGAGCTCAAGGAGATCGGGGAGCCGGAGGACGTGGCCGCGCTGGTCACCTACCTGCTCAGCGACCGCGCCAGGGCCGAGGACATCACCGGGCAGGTCTACACGATCGCCGGCCCGAAGATCGCCGTCTGGGCGCAGCCGCGCGAGCTGCGCGCCGGGTACGCCGAGGGCTCCTGGACCCCGGAGAAGATCGCCGACTTCCTGCCCGGGACGGTGGGCACCGACCCGATGCCGATGCTGGCGCAGCTTGAGGCCATGGCCAAGGCGGCGGCCGCCAAGGACCGTCCCAACGCATAGGGGGGGCCTGAGCAGGATGGACTTCAGCTTCGGGGCCGAGGACGAGGAGCTGCGCGGGCACGCCCGGGCGTGGCTGACGGAGCACCTCGTGGGCCCGTACGCGCAGGCCGTCGGCCTCGGCGGGCCGGGCAGCGAACACGAGGGGGTCGAGGCCCGGCGCGCGTGGGAGCGCGAGCTGGGCAGCGGCGGCTGGATCGGGCAGGGCTGGGAGGTCCCGGCCGGGGCGTACGGGCAGCGGCGGCTCTCGCTGACCGGCCAGGTGGTGTGGGCCGAGGAGTACGCGGCGCTGCGCGCGCCCGGCCGGGTCGGCCACATCGGGGAGAACCTCCTCGCGCCCACGCTGATCGCGTACGGCAGCCGGGAGCAGCGGGACCGCTTCCTGCCCGGGATCGCCAGGGGCGAGGAGCTGTGGTGCCAGGGCTACAGCGAGCCGGGGGCCGGCTCCGACCTCGCGGGGATCCGTACGGCCGCGCTGCGGGACCCGGCCGACGGGCTGTACCGGGTCACCGGGCAGAAGATCTGGACCTCCCTGGCCCGGGACGCCGACTGGTGCTTCGTCCTGGCCCGCACCGAGCCCGGGTCCCGGCGCCACCGGGGGCTGTCCTTCCTGCTCGTACGGATGGACCAGCCGGGCCGCGTCGAGGTCCGGCCGATCCGGCAGATGTCGGGGACATCCGAGTTCAACGAGGTCTTCTTCGACGGGGCGGTGGCGGCGGAGGTCGTCGGCGGGGAGGGCGACGGCTGGACCGTGGCCATGGGCCTGCTCGCCCTGGAACGCGGGGTCTCGACGCTGGTGCAGCAGATCGGCTTCGCGGCGGAACTGGAGCGGGTGCTGGCGGCGTACGCGGCGCGGGCGGCTCCGGGCACGGGGGATCCCGTCCTGCGGGACCGGCTCGTGCGGCAGTGGGCCGAGCTGCGCACGATGCGGTGGAACGCCCTGCGCACGCTCGGCGGCGCCACCGACGACGCGGGCGCGCCCAGCGTGGCCAAACTGCTGTGGGGCGGCTGGCACCGGCGGCTCGGGGAGCTGGCGGTGGAGGTGCGCGGCGCGGCGGCCACCGCCGGTCCGGCGGCCTGGGCGCCCGGGCTCCCGTACGAGCTCGGACTCGACGAGGAACAGCGGCTCTTCCTGTTCACCCGTGCCGACACCATCTACGGCGGCTCGGACGAGATCCAGCGGAACATCATCGCCGAGCGCGTGCTCGGCCTGCCTAAGGAGTCCAGGTGAGAGGCGTCGTGTTCGACGGCAAGCAGGCCCAGGTGGTCGACGACCTGGAGATCCGGGACCCGGGGCCGGGGGAGGTGCTCGTCGCGATCGGGGCGGCCGGGCTGTGCCACAGCGACCTGTCGGTCATCGACGGGACGATTCCGTTCCCGCCGCCGGTGGTACTGGGGCACGAGGGCGCGGGCATCGTGGAGGCCGTGGGCGCGGGGGTCACCCACGTGGCGCCGGGCGATCACGTGTCGCTGTCCACCCTGGCCAACTGCGGGGCGTGCGCCGACTGCGACCGGGGCCGGCCGACGATGTGCCGCAAGGCGATCGGGATGCCGGGGCAGCCGTTCTCGCGGGGCGGGAAGCCGCTGTTCCAGTTCGCTTCCAACTCCGCCTTCGCGGAGCGCACGATCGTCAAGGCCGTCCAGGCCGTGAAGATCCCCGCCGACATCCCGCTGACCTCGGCGGCGCTCATCGGCTGCGGGGTCCTCACGGGGGTGGGCGCGGTGCTGAACCGGGCCCGCGTCGACCGCGGCGAGTCGGTGGTCGTCATCGGCACCGGCGGCATCGGGCTGAACGTGCTCCAGGGGGCCCGGATAGCGGGGGCCACGACGATCGTCGCCGTGGACGCGAACCCGGCCAAGGAGGCGGTGGCCCGGCAGTTCGGGGCCACGCACTTCATCGACGCCTCCGCCGTGGCCGACTCCTCGGCGGCGGTGCGCGAGATCCTGCCGACCGGCGCCGACCACGCCTTCGAGTGCGTGGGCAACGTCAAGCTGATCCGCCAGGCCGTGGACCTCCTCGACCGGCACGGTCAGGCGATCCTGCTCGGCGTGCCCGGATTCACGGAGGAAGCGTCCTTCCTCGCCTCCTCCATGTACCTGGACAAGACGATCATGGGCTGCCGGTACGGGTCCTCGCGCCCGCAGCGCGACATCGCGCTGTACGCCGAGCTCTACCGGCAGGGCAGCCTGCTGCTGGACGAGCTGGTGACGGAGGTCTACCCGGTGGAGGACTTCGCCAAGGCCGTCGACGACGCCCACCACGGGCGGGTGGCGCGCGGGGTGCTCACCTTCTGACCGCGGGCGCCACTGCCGGGGACGGCCGGGGCTCCTCCCGACCGCCCCAGCCGTCCGCAGCGCTACGCCCGCCCGGACGGCCGCGACCCCTTCGACCACGAGGTGCCGCCCACCGACGAGGAGCTCGCCCAGTGGCGCACGTGGGCGACGACCGTCTTCATCCCCAACATCCAGGCCATGCGGGACGTGGTGGTCCGCAAGGGCGACCTGCTGATCGAGGAGGAGATGCCGCAGGTGCTGCTCACGCTCTGCGCGCACGTCTCGGGCTACGAGATCACCGCCGCGCGGTGGGCGGCGGGCGACCACGAGGAACACCTGTCGCGGATTCCGTTCCCGGGCCGCGAGATGCGCGAGTACACGCGGGACCGGTTCGCCCGGCTGAAGGCCGAGCAGTCCCGGCTGCTGGGGCGTCGCCGTGGGCGGGTCAGTCGCTGAAGCGGCCGAAGCGGCCCTTGTGGAAGAGGAGCGGCTCGCCCTCGCCGGCCGCGCCCATGGCCACGACGCGGCCGACGACGATGAGGTGGTCCCCGCCGGTGTGCACGGCCTGGATCCGGCAGTCGATCCAGGCGGGCACGGCGTCGAGCTGCGGTGATCCGGTGACGGGGGCGGGGGTGTGGCTCACCCCGGCGAACTTGTCCGCGCCGCTGACGGCGAAGGACCGGCACAGTTCGCCCTGCTCGGCTCCGAGGATGTTGACGCAGAACACCCCGGCGCGGGCGATCCGCGGCCAGGTGGTCGACGTACGGGCCACCATGAAGGTCACCAGGGGCGGGTCGAGGGACAGCGAGGCGAAGGACTGGCAGGCGAAGCCGGCCGGCCCGTCCTCGTCCTCGCCGGGCGGCGCGGTGATGACGGTGACCCCGCTGGCGAAGTTCCCGAGCACGGCCCGGAACTCGGCGGGACTGACCGGTGCGCGCTCGTCCTCGCCGACGGCCCGCAGGTCGGGGCGCGGCAGGGCGTCGACGGGCTCGGGTTCCCGCTCCGTCGCGGCGGAGGTGGGGGCGCCGACTGACCTGAGGTATCGGACGACGGTGGCCGCCATCCCTGCATGTCCCATCACACCGACGATTGAAGCTGACGGTTCGTCAGATAGGAAGGGGTGGGCGCGGGCGCGTTGACGGATCGCGCTGACCTCGGGCCTTCGCGCCGGGCTCCAGCGGCCTTCCGTGATCCGGCCAATGGCCTGAACTCCCTTGTGAGGAAGGCGACATGGGGCAACGAGTGGGGTGAGGAGGCCCGTGTGTATGGTCTTGGCCAACGACAACGACGTCGGGGGCTGGGGTGGTCATGGGCAACGGTTTTCGCTACCGGGCCGAACGGATCTCACTGGGTGCGATGGCAGCCGCGGGCATCGGGGTCCTGCTCGCCGACGTCCTCGGGTGGCTCGACAGGATGGCCCCCGGGGGCACGAGCGCATGGAGCCCCTGCTGGTGCGCGACGGCGAGAACCGCTCGCGCTTCTACTACCCGCACCACCATCACGATGCCAAGAAGCACTCGCTGGAGACCGTGAACCTGCTGGCCACCAGCCACTCCGACCGGCTGGGCAACCGGCTGCGGCAGTTGATCGGCGACGGCGAGGGAACCGCCGACTGCTTCAAGAAGACGGAGCAGAGCTCGCTGCGGCTCAAGGTGAGCTTCTACGACCAGTTCCTGCCGGCGCTGGAGCGGGTCCGGAGCTGAAGCGGGGGCATGCGGCGAGGCACCGGTCCCCCTTTCCCCCACACGGGTGAACCGTGCCGCTTCCGTGGGTCCGTACGCCGGGGCGGGGGTGAAGGCTCGGCATCGTGGCAGCGACCTCGTACCGCCGCCGTACTCCCGGGAGGACCCCCATGCTCGGCACCGACTTCAGCACCGGATCACCCAACTGGCTCGACCTCGGCAGCCCCGACACGAAGGCGGCCGCCGCCTTCTACGGAAACGTCTTCGGCTGGGACTTCGCCTCCGCCGGGCCCGAAGCGGGCGGCTACGGCTTCTTCCAGGTGGACGGGAAGACCGTCGCCGCGCTCGGGCCGCTCACCGAGGAGGGGGCGACGTCCGCCTGGATGCACCACTTCATGACCCCCGACATCGAGGCCACCGCCGCGGCCGTCCGCGACGGCGGCGGCACGGTCCGGATGGAGCCCGGGGACGTCATGGGGGAGGGCCGGCTCGCGCACTTCACCGACCCGCAGGGCGCCGAGTTCGCCTGCTGGCAGCCCGGGAACACCGCCGGGTTCGAGGTGGCCTCCGCCGAGAACACGCTGGTGTGGGCGGAGCTCCACGTGGCGGACCCGGTCGCGGCCATCGGCTTCTACGCCGACCTGTTCGGGTGGCGGTACGCCGAGATGGACGTGCCCGGGATGACGTACCGCGTCCTGAGCACCGCCGACGGGGACCAGGAGGACGCCTCCTTCGGCGGGGTGGCGCCGCTGGGCGAGGGCGCGGGCGGCGAGGAGGAGAAGGCGCGCTGGGTGCCGTACTTCCACGTGGCGGACGTGGACGGCACCATCGCGAAGGCGGAGAAGAGCGGCGGGTCGGTGCTCATGCCGGCGGCGGACGTACCGGACGTCGGGCGGCTCGCGTGGCTGGCGGACCCCTTCGGCGCGGTGTTCGCGCTGCTCAAGCCGAACCCCCAGATGTAGCTCACCGGCCCAGGTACTTGGGCGTGCGGCGCTCCACGAAGCTCGCCACGCCCTCGTTCGCGTCGGCCGTGGTCATGTTGATCTCCTGAGCGGTGGCCTCGGCGGCCAGGGCGGCTGCCCGGTCACCGTCCAGGGAGGCGTTGACCAGCTGCTTCGTCAGGGCGAGGGCACGGGTGGGGCCCTGCGCGAGCCGTTCGGCCCACGCGCGGGCCGTCTCCTCCAGCTCCTCGGCCGGAACCACCGTGTTGACCAGGCCGAGGCGCTCGGCGTCGGCCGCCGGGAGGGCGTCGCCGAAGAACATCAGCTCCTTGGCCTTCTGCGGGCCGACGAGACGGGGCAGCAGATACGCGCCGCCGCCGTCGGGGACCAGGCCGCGGCGGACGAACACCTCGATGAAACGAGCCGGTTCGGCGGCGATGACGAGGTCGCAGGCGAGGGCCAGGTGGGCGCCGATGCCGGCGGCCGTGCCGTTGACGGCGGCGAGGACCGGCTTCTCGCAGTCCAGCACCGCGGTGATCAGGCGCTGCGCGCCGAGGCGGATCATGCGGGCCACGTCGCCGGCGACCCTCTCGCCGGCGGGGGCGCCGCCGCCGCGGAGGTCCGCGCCCGCGCAGAAGCCCTTGCCGGTGGCGGTGAGGACGACGGCGCGGACGGCGGGGTCGGCGGAGGCGTCGGCGAGCAGCGCGATGACGCGCTCGCGCTGGTCCCAGGTGACGGCGTTCATCGCCTCGGGGCGGTTGAGGGTGATCCAGGCGACGCCGTTGTCGACGCGGTGGAGGACTTCGTCCTCCGTGATGCCGGTCATGGTGAACTCCCGTTCGGGGTGGGCGAAGTGGCGGGGCGCGGAGCCGCTGCGGGGGCTCCGCCCCGATCTTTGAGCCTCGCCGGCGATTGAGGCGCGGGGTCTGGGGCGGAGCCCCGGGAGACGGCCGTCAGCGGCAGATGGCGAGGGCGTCCAAGGCCACGGCCCCCTGACCGCGGGGGAGGACCATCAGGGGGTTGATGTCCAACTCGGACAGCTCGTCGCCGAGTTCCAGCGCCATCCGCTGGATCCGCAGCACGACCTCCACCAGGGCGTCCACATCGGCCGGCGGCGCCCCCCGTACGCCCTCCAGCAGCGCGTGCCCCCGCAGTTCCGTGAGCATCGCGCGGGCCTGGTCCTCGCCGAAGGGCGGGACGCGGACCGCCGCGTCGTGGAGGACCTCGACCAGGACCCCGCCGAGCCCCACCGTGACCGTCGGGCCGAAGAGGTCGTCCTGGGTGACGCCGACGACCATCTCCACCCCCCGCTCCACCATCTGGCAGACCAGGATCCCGTCGAGCGGCACGTTCTCGTAGCGTGCGATGTCGGTCAGTTCCCGGTACGCGTCGCGGATCTGGCTCGCCGAGGTCAGGCCGATCTTCACCAGGCCGAGTTCCGTCTTGTGGCCCAGCTGCGGGCCCGAGGCCTTCATCACCACCGGGTAGCCGACCAGGCCGGCCGCCCGGACGGCCGCCGCCGCGCTCGTCACCAGCTGCTCCCGGGGGACCCGTATCCCGTAGGCGCGCAGGAGCTGCTTCGCCGCGTGCTCGCTGAGCTGCTGGCCGGGCCGCATGAGGGCCTGCGCCTTGCGGTACGAGGGCGAGGGCGTGCGCGGTGCGTCCTCGAAGGGGGAGCGGTAGCCGGCGGTGAAGCGGTGGTGGCCGAGGTAGGCGCGGACGGCGGTGATGCAGTTGCCGAAGGTACGGAAGGTGGCCACGCGGGAGGAGCCGAGGAGGGTGGTGCGGTAGGCGTCCTCGGTGCCGACCGGGGAGCCCCAGATCGCGCAGATGAGCTTGTCCGAGGCCTCGGCCGCGTCGACCAGGTCCTGGGCGAGCTTGTCGCTCATCGGGGGGAAGGGGCCGGTGATGGGACAGATCAGCACGCCCACCGCCGGGTCGGCGAGGATCGCGTCGATGATCTTCCGGCCGCGCCAGTCGCCGACCGGGTGGCCGCCGTTGTCGACGGGGTTGGCGACGTTCAGGTACTCCGGGATCCACTGGTGGAGCTCGTCCTGCTTGGCCTGCGAGAGGGTGGGCAGGGTCAGGCCCGCCTCGGTGGCCAGGTCGGAGAAGTGCGCCCCGGTGCCGCCGGAGATGGAGTAGACGACGACGCCGTCGGCCTTCGGCTTGCGGGCGCGGGCGAGCAGCGCGGCGGTGTCCTGGAGTTCGTCCAGGCCGTCGACGCGGATCACGCCGAACTGGCGCATGGCGGCGTCCACGACGGTGTCGGCGCCGGTCAGCTTGCCGGTGTGGGAGGCGGCCATGCGGGCGCCGGTCTCGGTGCGGCCGACCTTGACGGCGACGACGGGGACGCCGTTGCGTGCGGCCCGGTCGGCGGCGAGGAGGAAGGAGCGGCCGTCCTTGAGGCCCTCGACGTAGCAGGCGATGGCTCCCACCTCGGGCTGCTCGGCGAAGTAGGAGATGAAGTCGGAGGTCTCCAGGTCGGCCTCGTTGCCGGTCGGCGCCCAGTGGGAGAGCCGGATGCCGAGTTCCTGGAGGGTGTAGACGGGCCGGCCCTGGTGGCCGGACTGGGTGATCAGGGCGATGGCCGGGCCGTCGAGGTCGTCGCGGAACTCCTCGAAGGCGTTGAGGTTGGTGTTGGGTCCGAGGAGGCGCAGGCCGGAGCGCTGGACGGCGGCGCCGAGCCGGTCCTGGGCGGCGGCGCCCGCGTCGCCGGTCTCGGCGAAGCCGGAGGCGAAGGCCACGGCGAACTTCACCTTGGTCTCGGCCAGTTCCTCGATGACGGGGAGCGGGTGGGCGACGAGGAGGACGGCGAGGTCCACCTGTTCGGGCAGGTCGGCCACGGAGGCGTGGCAGGTCAGCCCGAAGACGGTGGGGCGGGTGGGGTGCACGGGGTGGATCCGGGCGCCGACGCGCTCCGCCCAGGCGATCAGCTGGCGGGTGATGCCGGTGTTCGGTCTGCCCTCGGCATCGGAGGCGCCGATGACGGCCACCGACTCGGGCCGGAAGAACCGGTCGAGGTCGGGCACGTCGGCGTGCAGCGGCCGGCCGCTGACGTCCACGGCGACCGCGTCGTCGGCGGAGGGGGCCGCCGATGAGTGGACGGCCGTCCTTGGGGTCTCCCCGCAGGCCTCGACACGTGCGCGGAAGTCGGTGGTGAGGGTGCCGTGAGTAGATCCAAGCATCGTTCCGCCCGCTCCTGCTCGATGAACCTTGATGGAACTGGAACTCAATAACTGACGTGTAGTCAGATTACTGAACTGACGTGCCGTCAGGAACAGGGCTGCGCAGGAAAGCTGGTGGAGGTGATGTGGTGAACGGTGTCAGATCCCCGCGGGGTCGGTCCAGAGCGCGGTTCGGCCAACGGCGTCCTGCTCGGCGGTCGCCTCCCCCGGGGCGTCCTGCGGGCGGCGCAGGACCGTGAAGGCGACGGCCGGGGCCGCGGCGAGGAGGGCCGCCCCGACCGCGAAGGCCAGGTGGTAGCCGCCGGTCAGGGCCTCGGGGGCGGGGCGTCCCGCCCCGGTGAGGGACTCGGTGCGGGAGGCGGCGAGGGCAGCCGGCTCCGGCGGCCGGCCCTACCGGGACGACGCCTGGCGGCGCGCCTGCCGGGCCACGGCCTTGGCGATCTTCTCCGCGTCCATGGCCATCTCCCGGAACATCCCGCTGATGGGATTGGTGAAGCCGGTGAAGTACAGCCCGCGGGCCTGCTGCGAGGTGCGGGCGCCGTGCGTTCGGGGCCGCCCCCGCTCGTCGAGCACCCCGAGGCCGCCGACCAGTTCCTCCAGGGCGCGGCGGTAGCCGGTGGCCGCGATCACCGCGTCCGGGGTGATCCGCGAGCCGTCCGCGAGCACCACCTCGGCGCCGTCGAAGGCCTTCACGGCGGCCACCGGCTCCACCGCGCCGCGGCGCACCGCGTCGACCAGGCCGACGTCCTGGAGCGGGATCGCCCCCTCCTTCACCCGGCTGTAGAGGCCGGTGGCGGGGCGCGGAAGCCCGTACGCCGACAGGTCCGGGACCGAGGCCCTGGTGACGAGCCGGCCCAGGCCGTCCACCAGCTTCACCGGCAGCCGCCGGACGAGGATCCCGCTGCGCTGGGCCGGCCAGCCGGCGGTGGAGCGGCGCATGATGTGCGGGGCCGTGCGCACGGCGAGCCGCACCCGCGCGGCCCCGCCCTCGACGAGGTCGACGGCGATCTCGGCGCCGGTGTTGCCGACGCCGACGACGAGGACGTCCTGGCCGGCGTAGGGCTGCGGGTTGCGGTAGTCGGCGGCGTGCAGCAGCCGGCCGCCGTACGTGTCCAGGCCCGGCCAGTCGGGGACCGCCGGCGTGTGGTTGTACCCGGTGGCGACGACGACGGCCGCGGCGGTCAGCACCCGGCCGCCGCTGGCGTGCAGGGTCCAGCCGTCCTCCCCCTCGGGGGCGGGCTCGATCCGGGTCACCTCGACGCCGGTCACGAGCTCCAGCTCGTGGAACTCGGCGTACTTCTCCAGGTAGCGCACGACGTTGTCACGGGAGACCCAGCGCCCGAAGCGGCGCGGCATCGGCAGGCCCGGGAGGGCGGAGAGCCGGCGCGTGGTGTGCAGGCGCAGCCGGTCGTAGTGCCGGCGCCAGGACGAACCGACCGCGTCGGACTTCTCGACGACCACCGCGCGGACCCCGCGGGCGCGGAGCGCGGCGGCCACGGCGAGGCCGCCGGGGCCGGCTCCGATGACGTACACGGGGCGGGGCTGGGTGGTCATGTCGGGTGTTGCGGGGACTCCAGGCATGAGGTGTGATCGTATCGCCACGCTGAGTTGATGGGTCTCGGACAAGGAGGGAATCGATTGCGGATCGGTCACGGGCGGGGCGGCGGGCCGTGCGTCCTCCCCGGTGGCAGGGTGAGGTTCCCGCTTCCGGAGAGGCTGGAGTGACCGATGTGGCGACCCGACGGCTGGGACGTGCGCGTCCGCCTGGGTGTCCTCACCCCGCACGCCGATGTCGGACCCGAGTCGGAACTGCGCGCCATGGCCCCGGCGGACGTGGGCCTGCACGCCGCCCGGGTGCCGTTCGGCGCGATGGGCCGCGGAGGTGCGATGGATCCGACCATCCCGCTGGCCCCGGTACGGGCCTTCGCCGAGCCGCCGTACGTGGACGAGGCCGCCGAGCTGCTGGCGGCCGCGCCGGTGGCGGCGATCGGCTTCGCCTTCACCAGCTCCGCGTACGCGATCGGGGCGCGCGGCGAGGCGCGGATGCTGGCCCGCCTCTCGGCGCGCGCCCACGGGCTGCCGGTCGTCGCCCCGTGCGCCGCGACGGCCGAGGCGCTGCGGATCCTGGGCGCCGGCCGGATCTGCCTGGTGGATCCGCCGTGGTTCGACACCGCCCTGAACGATCTGGGCCGGGCCTACTACGAGGACGCCGGCTTCGCGGTGGTGCGCGCGGCCCCGTGCGACCTGCCCAGCGACCAGAGCCGCATCCGGCCCGAAGCCCTGCTGGACCGGGTGGTGTCCTTCGCCCCGGACGAGGCGGAGGCGGTGGTCGTCGGCGGCAACGGCTTCCGCGCGGTCGGCGTGATCGAGGCGCTGGAGGCGGCCCTCGGCCGTCCCGTCCTCACCGCGAACCAGGTCCTGTTGTGGGCCGCCCTGCGCGCGGCGGGCGCCGCCACCGACGGGGTCACGGGGTACGGGAGGCTCTTCGCCGACCCGTAGCCGGCCGGGGCCTTGCGGGATCGCCCCGCATCCGCTGAACTGACGTACCGTCAGATCAGTGATGAGAGGGGTGGGGGCTGCCGATGCAGACCATCTGGCTCAGTGGGGCCGAATGGCTCGCCGTGCTCCGGATAGGCCTCGGCCTGTGGTGGCTGGAGAGCTGGCGGCACAAGGACAAGAAGGGCTGGTTCGAACGCGGCACGGGCATCGCGTGGGCCGCCGACGTCGCGAACAAGCACCGCTGGACCTTCGTCAAGGGCGGCTTCGAACTGGTCGTCGCGCCGCGCCCGAAGGCGATGGCGTACATCGTCGTCTACGCGGAACTCGCGCTCGGGCTGGGCCTGGTCCTCGGCTTCCTGACCCCGGTCGCCCTGGTAGGCGGGCTGCTGCTGAACCTGCTCTACCTGGTGCTGATGATCCACGACTGGGCCGAGCAGGGCCAGAACGCGATGATGGCGCTCATCTCGCTCGTCGCGCTCTTCGCCGTGTCCTGGCAGACCTGGTCCCTCGACGCGGCGATCGGACTCTTCCTGTGAGCGGCGGCACGGCGCGCTACGACCTCCCGGAGAGCGACGACTTCACCCGCACCTACTGGGACGCGGCGGCGCAAGGCCGGCTCCTGCTGCGCCGCTGCGGGGACTGCGGGCGGGCGCACCACTACCCGCGCGAGTTCTGCCCGTACTGCTGGGCCGGTGAGGACCGCGTGACGTGGGAGCCGGCGAGCGGCCGGGCGACCCTCTACACCTGGTCGGTGATCCACCGAAACGACCTCCCGCCCTTCGGCACGCGCGTCCCGTACACGGCGGCGGTGGTCGACCTGGCGGAAGGCCCGCGGATGATGACCGAGGTGGTGTCCTGCGAGGCGGCGGACCTGCGCATCGGCATGGCCCTGACGGTCACCTTCCGCGAGGCGGCGGAAGGGGTGTGGGTGGCGGTCTTCCGGCCGGATCAGGGCCAGAGCAGCTCGCGGACCCAGGAGCCCCCGGTGTCGGCGGCGGTGCCGGGGTCGATGGTGCGGCGGTAGCGCAGGCGGGTGTGGCGGCGGGTGGGGTCGCCCTGGAAGAACTCCACCTCGTCGGCGTCCAGTACGTACCGCGTCCAGGTCGGAGCGGGTGCGTCCGGCTCGGCCCCGGCCCGTTCCCAGGCCTGCTCGGAGGCCCGGACCAGGTCCTCGGCCGACTCCAGCACCTCGCTCTGACGCCCGGTGAGCGCGGCGGCGAGCGCCCCGCGCGAGCGGACCGCCAGGTCCGCGCGGCTCTCCTCGGGCCCGCAGGCGGTGACCCGGCCCCGGATCCGGATCTGCCGGGCCACCGTCGGCCAGTAGAACCCGAGCGCCGCCTCCGGCCGCGCGGCCAGCTGCACACCCTTGGCGCTGGTGACGTGCGAGGCGAAGTGCCAGCCCCGCGCGTCGGCGTCGTGCAGCACCAGCGTCCGCACGTCGGGCCGCCCCGCGCCGTCCACCGTCGCCAGGCTCATCGTGTGCGGCTCCAACTGCCCCGCCCGGGCGGCGTGCACGAACCACTCCCTGAACAGCGGGAGCGGCTCGGCGGGCGCGGCCCCGGTGTCGAAGCCGGGAAGCGGGGAGTCCCACACGCGCAGGGAGTGCAGGGTGGCGTGGAAGTCGTCGGTGCCGTCAGTGCCGATCTCGCTGATCTCGCTGGTCATGCCCCCAGGCTAGGGTGCCGCTCCATGGACGTTCACCGAGGTGTCGCACGCGGCCTCGTCACTCTCGCGCCGGCCCTGGCGGGGACCCCGGTCATCGCCCCGCTGTACGACCACCCGGGCGGCCTGGCCGTCCTAGCCGACCTCGACCCCCCCCGTGCTTCTCGCCGCCCTCGCCGCCCTCTCCCTGACGGCGGGGGTCCTGCTCTCCTCCCGCCGCCCCGAGGTCCGCAAGGCGACCGTCGGCGCCCTCGTGGTCGCGGCCGTCTTCGGCGTACCGGCCACCCCGGTGTACGCACTGGCCGGTGACCCCTTCCCGTCCCCGGAATACGAGGAGTCAGCTGGCCGAAGGGCGTCCTCCGGGCCGACTGGACCGGCCCGGACCGCATCCGCCTGACCGACTACGATCACCGGCACCACGAGGTCGAACTGGACCGGGACGGACGTCCGTTGAACCAGGTGGACTGGTAGGCGCGGACGTCGCCACGGGATTTCGGAAATTCTCCGCAGGACCGATGCGTTCGGCGTCCGGTCGCGGTCATACCTGCAACGGCACCGAGACGAAGGAGACGGACACCATGGCCGAGACCGTGAAGGGCCCCGCCAGCTACTTCCCCTCGATCGAGAAGAAGCACGGCCGGCCGATCGCCGAGTGGAAGGACCTCATCAGGTCCTCGCCGCTGACCAGGCACATGGAGCTCGTCACCTGGCTCAAGACCGAACACGGCTTGGGCCACGGCCACGCCAACGCCCTCGTCGCCCATACCCTCGCCGAGGGCGAGTAGCCCGCCGGCCCCGCCCGCGCCAGGAGGCGCCGCCGCCCGGGGGCCGGGGTCCCGCCCCTACCCCCGGCCCAGCAGGACCGTGCCCGAGGAGCAGAACCAGCCGCCCGTGCCCGAGGCCAGGGCGATCTCCGGTAGGCGGCCGCCGCCTTTGGTGACCTGGCCCGGGCCCGCCTCGCCGCGGAGCTGGCGGACCGCCTCGACCAGCAGGAACAGGCCGCGCATGCCGGGGTGGCAGGCCGAGAGGCCGCCGCCGTCGGTGTTGACCGGGAGTTCCCCGTCGCGCAGCAGGCGGCCCTTCTCCACGAAGGCCCCGCCCTCGCCCTTCGCGCAGAAGCCGAGGTCCTCCAGGGTCACCAGGGTCATGTACGTGAAGGCGTCGTAGATCTCCGCGAGGTCCACGTCCGCCGGGGTGAGGCCGGCCCGCTCGAAGGCGATGCGGCCCGAGACGGCCGCCGGGGACACGGTGAAGTCCTCCCACTCCGACATGGTGGTGTGGGAGACGGAGGTGCCCGCGCCGAGGACCCAGACCGGAGCCTTCGCGGTGTCCGGTACGTACTCCTCCGCCGCCAGCAGCACGGCGCAGCCGCCGTCCGAGCGGATGCAGCAGTGCAGCTTCGTGAAGGGGTCCGCGATCATGTCGGAGGACAGGACCTCGTCCACCGTGACCGGGTCCCGGAACATCGCGTCCGGGTTGGTCGCCGCGTTCGCCCGGGCCTGTACGGCCACCGCGGCGAGCTGCTCGAGCGTGGTCCCGTACTCGTGCATGTGCCGGCGGGCGGCCATCGCGTACTTGGAGATCAGCGTGTGCCCGTACGGGACCTCGAACTGGAGCGGTCCACGGGCCCCGAAGGAGAGGTTCGAGGTGCGCCGGCGGGCCTTGATGTCGGCCCGCGCCGTGGAACCGTAGACCAGCAGGACGGCGTTGGCGTGTCCCGCGGCGATGGCGTCCGCCGCGTGCGCGGCCATGACCTCCCAGGTCGAGCCGCCCACGGAGGTGGAGTCGACCCAGGCGGGGCGCAGGCCGAGGTACTCGGCCACCTCGACCGGCGCGAGCGTGCCGAGGCCGGCCGAGGCGAGGCCGTCGATGACGGAGCGGTCCAGGCCGGAGTCGGCCAGGGCGCGCCGGGCGGCCTGCGCGTGCAGGGCGTAGGGGGTGGGGCCGTCCACCCGGCCGCAGTCGGAGAGGGCGACGCCGACGACCGCGACCCTCCGGCGGGCGCGGGACACGGTTCCAGGTGTGAGTCCAGGCATGGGAAGGACGGTACATCTGACGTATCGTCAGATGCTAGGGGTCCGGGCCCCGCCCCGCCCGCAACCCGCCCTCGCCGCCCCCTGTGCATCTGCCGCCGCCGGGCCTAACATGACGGCCCGTCAGATCAGCCCCCGGCCGCCGCCGGGAGGTGCCCCCAGGAGGAGCCAGACGATGGATGCCGCCTTCACCGCGGAGCAGGCAGAGATGCGCCGTACCCTGCGCGAGATCCTGGGCAAACGCTGCGGCCCCGACGAGGTCAAGGCGGCCGTCCGCACCGCCGCCGGATACGACCGGGAGCTGTGGCAGCAGCTTGCCGAGCGGCTCGGGCTGCCCGGCCTCGCCATCGCCGAGGAGTACGGCGGCGTCGGCTGCGCCCCCGCCGACCTGGCCCTGGCCTGCGAGGAGACCGGGCGGGCGCTGCTGCCCTCGCCGCTGCTGGCCACCGCCGTGCTCTGCGCGCCCCTGATCACCGCCCTCGGCACCGACGCCCAGCGCTCCGCGCTGCTCCCGCCGCTGGCGGCGGGCGGACTGACCGCCGCCCTCGCCGTCCCGGGCCCGGCGCTGGCCACGGCGCTCGCGCTGACCGGCGAGGACGGCGCCGGGCAGTGGTCCGGCGGCGGCCGCGCGGGCGGGGTGCAGGCCCGCGCCGACGCGGCGGGCGGCTGGCGGCTCTACGGGGAGGCCGCCCAGGTGCTCGACGGGCACAGTGCCCCGCTGCTGCTGGTCGCCGCGCACGCCGGGGGCTTCGCCCGCAGCCGTACGCTGCTGTTCCTCGTGCGGGAGGACGCGCCCGGCCTCGTACGGTCCCGGCAGGCCGTACTGGACGAGACCCGCCCGCAGGCCAGGATCCAACTGCGCGACGTACCCGCCGAGTTGCTCGGCGACGAAGAGGGCGACGTGCCGGGCGCCCTCGCCGCCACCGGGCGCACCGCCGCCGCCGTGCTCGCCGCCGAGGCGGCCGGCGCGGCCGGGCAGGCGCTCGCCCGCACCGTGGAGTACGTACGCCAGCGCGAGCAGTTCGGCCGGGCGATCGGCTCCTTCCAGGCCGTCAAGCACCGGCTCGCCGATCTCTACGTACAGGTGCAGGCGGCCCGCTCGGCGGCCTGCTACGCCGCCTGGGACCCGGACCAGGGCGGCCTCGCCCTCGCCCAGGCGCTCGAAGCCCTGCGGCTGACCGCCGGCGAGGCGATCCAGCTGCACGGCGGCATCGGCTTCACCTGGGAACACGACGCGCACCTCTACTTCAAGCGGGCGGCGGCCGACGAGCTGCTCTTCGGCCCGGTCCACCGGCTGCGGGCGCACGCCGCGGACCGCGCGGGCCTGTTCGCCGCCCCGGCCCCGGCCGTGGCCCCCGCCGCGCCCACGGCGGTCACGTCCACGACGGCCGCGGCCGCGCCCCATGTCCCGCCCGCCCAAGAGAAGGTGGCCGTCTGATGGCTCGCGTGGCTCCCGGCGTCAAGCTGATGCAGAAGGTCTCCTCGACCCTGCTCTTCGCCAAGATCGCACCGCACTTCATCCCCGCCCTGGACAAGGCGGTGCACAAGCTCACCCGTGGCAAGGTCATGCTCAGCGCCCAGATGCTGCCGGGCGTGATCCTCACCGCCAGGGGCGCCAAGACGGGCGAGCCGCGCACCACCCCGCTCGCCTGCATGCCGGAGAACGGCGGCACGAGCTGGGTCCTGATCGGCTCCAACTTCGGCCGGCCCGGGCACCCGGCATGGACCGGGAATCTGCTCAAGCACCCGGACGCGGACGTGAGTTGGCAAGGCCGGAACATCCCGGTGCGGGCCCGGCTGCTGGCGGGGGAGGAACGCGCTGCGGTATGGCAGGCGGTGCTGAGGTTCTGGCCGCCGTACGCGACGTACCAGGCGCGCATCGAGCGCGAGATCCGGTTGTTCCGCCTGGAGCGTCGCTGATCTCAGGCGGTCGTACACGCCGGCCCGGAGCCGCCCAAGGCGGCGGACCCCGAAGGGATCCGCCGTTACTTGGTGGGCTTCTTGCCCGTGATGCCGAGGTGGACGAGCAGCGCCAGGTTCGGCTTGAGCTCGGCCTGCTTGACGCCCCAGGTCTGGAAGCCCTTCTGGTGCGAGGCGACCGCGGCCAGCATCGCGACCAGCGAACCGGCCATCGCCGCGGGACTCACGTCCTTGTCGACCTTGCCCTTGGCCTGGAGCTCCTTCATCGACTCCGTCAGGGAGTTGGTGACCGAGTTCAGGATCTTCATGCGGATCTTGTAGAAGCGCTTGTCGCCCTCGGCCGCACCGAGGTCGACGACCCGCAGGATCGCGTCGTTGCGGCGCCAGAACTCGAGGAAGCCTTCGACGAGTTCCTCGGCGGCGGACCAACCGGACTTGCCGACCCAGGTCCGGCCCTCGACGAGCGACGTCAACTGCGCGCCCTCGGTGGCCATCTGCTCGGCGATCTCCAGGACGGCGCCCTCGACGTCCGGGAAGTACTGGTAGAAGGTCGCGGGGGAGGTACCGGCCTTGCGGGCGACGTCGATCACTTTGACGTCGCGGTACGGCGAGGAGCTGAGCATCTCGCTGAGGCAGTCGAGCAGCTTCTGCCGCGTCGCCTGGCCGCGCCGGCCGGCGACACGCCCGTCGACGGTGCGTACTTGTCCTGTCATGCCGTCAGCTTACCGAGGGGTGATCGGCGCGCTATTCGGCCGCCTGCAAATGGGGTTACGGGGTCCCTGGCCTGGGCGGGAGGCGGTCCGCGGGGTCGCGGAGGCGGATTTCCGGCCGGGCGCGCCCCGGGTACGCCCCGTAATCGCAGGCCGGGCGTGTCGCCCGGTTCCGCAAGGTTTCCCCCGAATAGTCTTATCAACAGGCTGTGGACAAGTTTTCGGGCGGATCATGGCTGAGAGAGGTGAGAGGGTACACACCCCCGCACAACGGAAGGAACCGGGCCCATGGCCGCATTCGTGGAAGGCGCACCCTGCTGGGTGGACGCCTCGCTTCCGGACGTCGAGGCGGGCAAGCGCTTCTACGGCGAGCTGTTCGGGTGGACCTTCGCGGACAGCGCGGGAGCCGAGTACGGCCACTACACGCAGGCCTACAGCCGCGGCCGCAACGTGGCCGCCCTCGCCCCCAAACCGGACGGCCGGATGCCCACCGTCTGGGGCGTCTACCTCTACACCACCGACGCCTACGCCTGCGCCCAGCGCATCCGCGCCGCGGGCGGCCAGATGGTGATGGACCCGATGCCGGTGGGCCCGTACGGCACCGCCGCGATGGCCGCCGACCCCGGCGGGGCCGTCTTCGGCCTGTGGCAGCCAGGCACCCACCACGGCTTCGAGGCCCAGCAGGAGCCGTACACGTACTGCTGGACCGAGGTCTACACGCGGGCCCGCGACGCCGTCGACGTCTTCTACGCCAAGGTCTTCGGCTACGTCCCGCAGGACCAGGACGACGCCGGCGTCGAGTACCGCATCTGGTCCCCGCCCGGCAGCGCGCCCGGCACGGGCAGCGCCGTCCTCGGGCGCAGCCTGATCACCGACGCCTTCCCGGAGATCATGCCCGCGCACTTCCTCGTCTACTTCGCCGTACCGGACTGCGACCAGTCCGTGGCCACGGCGCAGCGGCTCGGCGGCCGGGTCACCGCCGATCCCTTCGACACCCCCTACGGGCGGATCGCGGTCGTCGCCGACAATCAGGGGGCCGTCTTCGGGCTGCTCTCGGAACCCCGCACCAAGGCGGCCTAGGTGTGTTCCGCCGGGGACGGGTGTGTGCCGGGGCGCTCCCCGCAGGGCGCCGAACGCAATCCCCTCGGCCCTCCGACCCCCCGCCACGTTCGGCGCCCGAGGAGACGGCCCGGCGCGCGCCCGGCCCCGCCCCGCCCACAGCCCCCGGCCCCGCACGAGCGGCGCAGCCGACCGGCCCCGCGGACGGTTTCGCCGGGCAGATCACACCGCCCTGCTCGACGTGCCGGGGCCGGACCCGGCCCGGGCCTGACAGAATCGGGGTTGCGCGACCCGGGCGGCGCCCGGAGTGAGACGCTGCACGGGGCCCAGGGCCCCGTGCCGGTGGGAGCGGGCCCGGCGAGGGCCCGTACGGGGAGGTGTGGAGGCGAGTGGTGGAGCAGCTGACGCAGCACGACCCGAGACGGATCGGCCCCTTCGAGGTGCTGGGACGGCTCGGCGCCGGCGGCATGGGGCTGGTCTATCTCGCGCGGTCCGCGTCCGGACGGCGGGTCGCGATCAAGACGGTGCGGACCGAACTCGCCGAGGACCAGCTGTTCCGGGTGCGCTTCACCCGCGAGGTGGAAGCGGCCCGTGCCGTGTCCGGCTTCTACACCGCGGCCGTGGTCGACGCCGACCCGCGCGCCGCCGTGCCGTGGCTGGCCACCGCGTACGTCCCGGCGCCCTCCCTGGAGGAGATCGTCAACGAGTGCGGGCCGATGCCCGCCCAGGCCGTACGGTGGCTCGCGGCCGGCATCGCCGAGGCCCTGCAGTCCATCCACGGCGCGGGCCTGGTCCACCGCGACCTGAAGCCGTCCAACGTGCTCGTCGTCGAGGACGGCCCGCGCGTGATCGACTTCGGCATCGCCAGCGGGGTCTCCAACACCCGCCTGACCATGACGAACGTCGCCGTGGGCACCCCCGCCTACATGTCGCCCGAGCAGGCGAAGGACTCCCGCAGCGTCAAGGGCGCCAGCGACGTCTTCTCGCTCGGCTCCACCCTCGTCTTCGCCGCCACCGGGCACCCGCCGTTCCACGGGGCGAACCCGGTGGAGACGGTCTTCATGCTGCTGCGCGAGGGGCCCAACCTGGACGGGCTCCCCGAGGAGCTGCGGCCGCTGATCGACTCCTGCATGCAGATGGACGCCACGCAGCGGCCGACCCCGGCCGACCTGCAGGCGCAGCTCGCCCCGCACCTGTTCGACGGCGGCGACGACAGCGGCACCGCCTCGGCGTGGCTGCCCGCGCGGGCCGTCGCGATGATCGAGGCCCGGCGGGCGGGCAACCGTACGCCCGCGGCCGCGGTTCCCGCCCCCGGCCCCGGCCGGGACGCCGGCTCCGGCGGCCCGGCCTCCGGGGCCGCCACGCACCGCCGCCCGCGCGGCGGCGCCGACCCGTGGGTGGACCCGCGTACCGGGCAGGCCGTACCGCAGCGCCCGCACCACCCGCCGATGTCCCCGGCGCCCTCGGGCGAGCCGGTGCGCCTGGGCGGCTCGCCGGTGCCGATCGGGCCCGGTCCGCGCGCGACCGCCGCGGCCCCGGCCGCGCACGCCTCCGCCGCCGACTCGGCGACCGGCTGGGTCCGCCCGCCCGGCGGAGCGGCGGCCGTCACCCCGTCCGCCGTGGCGGTACCGAGCCCGAGCCCGGCCCCGGACAGCGGCCGCTGGCGCCCGTGGCGCTTCCGCATGTCGAACGAGGTCTGGGGCACCCCGGCCGTCGCCGGCAACCTGCTCTACGTCACCTCGTTCGAGGTCCACGCGCTGGACGTGGCGAGCGGCCGCCGCCAGTTCAAGACCCGCGACGTCGCCTGGTCCATGGCGGTCTCCGACGGCCGGA
Organism: Streptomyces sp. 147326; assembly: GCF_045000215.1. Taxonomy (NCBI): domain Bacteria; kingdom Bacillati; phylum Actinomycetota; class Actinomycetes; order Kitasatosporales; family Streptomycetaceae; genus Streptomyces; species Streptomyces sp. 147326. The sequence continues at coordinate 5,061,770 of NZ_CP134201.1, forward strand.
TCCACGCCTCCGACGGCCCCTCCCTCTACGCGCTCGACGCCTCCGACGGCTCCGAGCGGTGGCGGCTGTCCGCCGACGCCTGGGTGTACGCGCTGCGCGCCGACCGCGGCACGGTCGTCACCGCCACGCGCGGCGGCGGCGTACAGGGCTGGGAGGCCTCCAACGGCCAGAAGCTGTGGGAGCTGACCGGCGCGCAGAGCGACTTCGAGACCCCGGAGGCGGCCCCCGTCCTCCACGACGGCACCGTCTACGTGTGGCAGGACGCCCGGCTGCGCGCGCTCGACGCCCGCAGCGGCCGCGAGTCCTGGTCGTACCCGGTCGGCGACGCGGCCTCCTGCGGGAACGTGCCCGTGCGGGTCACCCCCGCCCCCGACGGCAACGTGTACATCGCGGCCGGCACCCGGGTGCTCTCCGTGGACCGGGCCTCGGGCCGGGTCCGCTGGCACTTCGAGGCCCCCGCGGTCTTCCTGGCCGCCCCCGCCTTCGCGCCGGGCGCGGCCGTCACCGGCGGCGGGGTCTACCTCGCGGACTACCTGGGCACCGTCTACGCCCTCGACGCGGCCACCGGGCACGACCGCTGGCGGATCGCGACCGAGGCCCGCCAGTCCTCGGACCCGGTGCTGGTCGCGAACGGCAACGTGCACCTGGGCGCGGGCAGCGCGCTCTACACGCTCGACGCGGTCACCGGCACGCCGAAGTGGCGCTTCGCGGCGGGCGGCGAGATCACCGGCCTGCCGGCGGTCGCGGACGGCCGGGTGCACTTCGGCTCGGCCGACCACTGCCTCTACACCCTGGACGCGGCGGGTGGCCAGCTCCGCTGGAAGCTGGCCACGGGCGGCGAGATCACGGGCGCGCCGGTGGCGGAGGCGGGCGTGGTGTACGCGTGCAGCAAGGACCGCTGCGTGTACGCCCTGGACGCGGCGAAGGGCACGGGCACCCGTACGAGCGGTTGACCTGCCCGGAGGCGGGGCTCCGGCCCCGCCGGGTAGCGCACCGCACCGGGAGTGACAGGATGGACCCCATGAGCAACGTCTACTTCGACATCACCATCAACGGCGCCCCCGCCGGCCGCATCGTCTTCAGCCTCTTCGACGAGGTCGTCCCGAAGACGGCGCGCAACTTCCGTGAGCTGGCCACCGGCCAGAACGGCTACGGCTACGCCGGCTCGGGCTTCCACCGCGTCATCCCCCAGTTCATGCTGCAGGGCGGTGACTTCACCAACCACAACGGCACCGGCGGCAAGTCCATCTACGGCGAGAAGTTCGAGGACGAGAACTTCCAGCTGAAGCACGACCGCCCGTACCTGCTGTCGATGGCGAACGCCGGCCGCAACACCAACGGCTCGCAGTTCTTCATCACCACCGTCGTCACCTCGTGGCTCGACGGCAAGCACGTCGTCTTCGGCGAGGTCGTCGAGGGCAAGGAGCTCGTGGACCAGATCGAGGCCCTGGGCACCCAGTCCGGCGCCCCCAAGGGCAAGGTCGAGATCGCGGCCTCCGGCGTCGTCGAAACCGTCTGATCCCACCCGCCTGCCCGGCCGGTCGGCCCCGCCCCCACCCGGGGGCCGGGGCCGCCGCCATTTCCACGCCGTTCGTGCCGCTGCGGTGAGGTCCGTCGTCTGCGCTACGTGTGGTCCCGGGGCGGGGCCGGTGGCCACGGCTCGTTCGCCGGGGGGACCTGGTACGGCTCCGGGGCGGTGGTCGTCGGGGGGAGGGGCCGGGCGCGGCGGGTGGGGCGGCCGCGCATGACGGCGGCGCCCAGGAGGATCAGCGCGCCGGCGCCGAAGGCGTTGGCGAGGCCGTCACCGAGGCCCTGGTCGTCGCCGCCCACCGAGAGGCTCCCGGCGGCCTGCCCCTGGCGGACCATCCAGAGGACGGCGAAGCCGAGGACGATGATCCCGGCCAGTGCCATCAGCAGCCGCGAGCGCAGCACGACCGCGGCCAGCGTGAGGGCGGCCGCGAAGACGAAGGGGAGCAGGAGCGAGCCCAACAGGGCGGCCCTGTGATCGGTGATCCCGGCGGCGGTGAAGAGCTCCTGGACGCGGTAGTCGCGTCCGTGACGGCCGTCGTACCAGGCACGGAAGGGGCTCCAGACGGCGGCCGCCGCTCCGATCAGACCCATCAGCGAGCCGAGTACGTTGCGGATCATGCCCGGCCCTTCGCGCTGGGGGTCTTGATCCCGACGCTACGCCCGGCGTCTGCGCCGCGCATGCGGGGGCGGCCGGACGGAGTCCGGCCCGGCGAGGAGTCGATCTCTTACCGGCCCGTTACCGGCGCGGCGGCGCACTGATAGCGTGGCCCGCCGTTGTCCAGGGAGGGGTTCGAGCCATGGTGGCTGGGCGTCGTATCAGGTTCACCGCAGTGCTCGTGGCCGTCGTCTTCGCGCTGACCGGCTTCTCGTCGCACGGCGGAAGCAGCAGCAGCGGGAGCAGCGGCAAGAGCAAGAGCAGTAGTGGCAGCAGCGGGGGCGGTTGCTCCAGCTCCAAGAGCAAGAAGAAGAAGAGTCACGGCAACGGGAGCAGCAGCAGCCCGACGCCCTCGGCGAGCCCGACGTCGCCGCCCGCGCGGGCCGTGCTCGTCGCTTGCGTCGGCGCGGACAAGAAGGGGGCCACCGTCCAGGTCACCTCCACCGTGGACGCCGAGCGCACCGTGCGGGTGCCGGTGACCTTCAGCGGTGCGAACGGTGCGGCCCTCGACGCCGGCTCCCTGAAAGTCACGCTCAAGGCGCGCGAGAGCCGGACGGTCGTGGTCCCGATGACGGCCCCGGGCAAGGCCGCAGAGGTGAAGAACTGCCTGGTGGGCACGGTGGAGCGGGCGTAGGCCACAGGCGGCCCGCCCGCGCGGCCCGCCCGGCCTCACCGCACCCGCGGCTCCGGCGCCCCGCGCCGCCCCGCGAACAGTTCCGCCTGCCGCTCCGGCGCCAGGTTCCCCAGCGCGATCAGCGCCGGGGCCTGGGCCAGGGCCTGCTGGAGCGCGGCCTGCTTCGCCGACCACAGGGCGCGTACGGTGCCCTGTACGGCCTCCGTCGGGAAGCCGGCCAGGGTCTCCGCCGCCCGCAGGGCCGCGGGGAGCAGCCCGTCGGGCGCGGTCAGCTCCGAGACGAGCCCGATCTCGTGGGCCCGGCGCGCGGAGAGCCGTTCGGCCGTGCCCATGAGGGACATCCGGGCGGCTTCGCCGAAGGGCATGCGCTGCGCCATGTAGACGGCCTCGTAGGCGCTGACCATCCCGTACGCCGTGTGCGGGTCGAAGAAGGTCGCCGTCTCGGAGGCGATCAGGAACTCCGCCTCGCCCAGCAGGTAGAAGGCCCCGCCGCAGGCCATGCCGTTGACGGCGGCGACGACCGGCTTCCACAGGTCGCCCGCCTTGGGGCCGATCGCGATGAGCGGATCGTCGGCCGAGTACGGGGATCCGGGCTGCGGCACGTCGACACCGCGGTCGATGCCGGTGCAGAAGGCGGCCGTCCCGGCGCCCGTGAGCACCACCGCCCGCACGTCTTCCGCGAACCGGAACTCCCGCCACACCGTGCTCAGTTCGTCCGCCGTCGCCAGGTCGATCGCATTGTGCCTGCGCTCCCGGTCCAGGGTGACGACCGCGACCCCGGTCGCCTTGTCCCGCTCCACCCGTACGCTCACGATTTCTCCAGGAGCCAGCGCGGCACGGCCATCCCGCCGATCTCGGTGAAGGCCACCTGGACCCGCGCGCCGATCCGCAGCCGGGCCGGGTCCATCGAGTCCAGCCGGGCGTCGGCCGAGGTCACCAGGTTCCCGGCGAGCCGGATGTGCGGGGCGTCGGCGAGCTCCACGAGGACCACGTTGTACGGGGCCTGCGCGGCGTAGGCGGGCAGCAGCGGCGGGTGCGGCCGGACGTAGGACCAGATGCGGCCGCGGCCGCTCATGAGGCGCCACTTGCTGTCGAAGGATCTGCAGTGCGGGCAGCAGGGGCGGGGCGGGAAGCGCAGCCGGCCGCAGGCGGCGCAGGCCTGGATGCGGAGCTCTCCCCGTGCGGCGTACTCCCAGAAGGGGGTGCCGTCCTCGTCGGGGACCGGCAGGAGCAGTCCGTCCGCGGAAGCGGCGGGTGCGGCGGGTGCGGCGGAAGCGGCGGGTGCGGCGGACGCGTCGGACGTGGTGGTCATCGGTCAGCTCCTCAGCAGGATCGCGGACGTCGGGACTCCCTCGCCCGCCGTCACCAGGCAGGTCGCGGCGTCCGGCACCTGGGCGGTGGAGATGCCGCGCAGCTGCTTGACGCCCTCGTTGATCAGGTTGAAGCCGTGGACGTACGCCTCGGACAGGCCGCCGCCCCCGGTGTTGATCGGGAGCCGGCCGCCCATCTCCAGGGCTCCGCCCTCGGTGAAGGCGGCGCCCTCGCCGCGCCCGCAGAAGCCGTAGCCCTCCAGCGAGAGCGGGATCAGCGGGGTGAAGGCGTCGTAGATCTGCGCGACGTCCACGTCCTGCGGCCCGAAGTCGGCCTGTTTCCACAGGTGGCGGGCGGCGGTCCAGGCGGGCCCGGAGAGCGGGTCGTCGTTCCAGTAGTTGACCATCCCGTGGTGCTGGGAGGGCAGGCCCTGGGCGACGGAGTGCACGTAGACGGGCTTCTGGCGGCAGTCCCGGGCCCGCTCGGCGGAGACGATCACGCAGGCCAGCGCCCCGTCGGTCTCCAGACAGTTGTCGAAGAGGCAGAGCGGGTCGCTGATCAAGCGGGAGGTCATGTACATCTCGCGGGTCAGCGGGCGCTCGTACATCATCGCGGCCGGGTTGGCGTTGGCCCGGTTGCGGCAGGCCATGGCCACGTTGAAGAGGTGGTCGCGGGTGGCGCCGTACTCGTGCATGTAGCGACGGGCCAGCATGCCGATCTCGTCGGCGGGGCGCAGCAGCCCGAAGGGGCGGGTCCACTGGCCGGGGGTGGGCAGCTGGACGGCGGTGTTCTTCCAGGGGCGCGGGCCGGAGCCGCGTTTGCGGGAGCGCCAGGCGACGCCGACGGTGGCCTGGCCGGTGGCTATCGCCGAGGCCAGGTGGCCGACGGTGGCGCAGGAACCGCCGCCGCCGTAGCCGATCTTGGAGAAGAAAGTGACGTCGCCGGCGCCGATGGCCTTGGCGACCTCGACCTCGTCGGTCTCCTCCATGGTGTAGGAGGAGAAGGCGTCGACCTCGGAGGGCTCGATGCCGGCGTCGGCGAGGGCGGCCAGGATCGCCCGGCAGGCCAACTCCTTTTCGGACTGCGGCAGTCGTTTGGCAAAGGCGGTCTGCCCGATGCCCACTATCGCCGTAGCGTCCTTGAGCGTTGCCGCCATCGCCACCTCCGGGGTGCGCCAGTACTGACAGCCGCGAAGGCTACAGCTAATCTGACGGATAGTCAGCTACTGGGTTCGCGGGAGGATGACACGCATGGGCGACGACGCACGCGGGGCCGTACGCGACGACGTGAGCGACCACGTACGCGCAGACCTGCGCTGGGGCAGCATCGCGGGGCTCGTCCGGGCGGCAGCCGTACGGTACGCCGACCAGGAGGCCGTCGTCGACGGCCGCGTCCGCATCAGCTACGCGCAGCTCGGCGAACGCGTCGAGCGCGCCGCGGCCGCCTGCATGGCCGCCGGCGTCGAGCCCGGCGACCGGGTCGCCGTCTGGGCCCCCAACACCCTGGAGTGGATCGTCTCCGCGCTCGGCGCCGTTTCGGCGGGCGCGGTGCTCGTCCCCCTCAACACCCGTTTCAAGGGCGCGGAAGCGGCGTACGTCCTCCAGCGCAGCCGCGCCCGGCTGCTCTTCGTGACCGGCACCTTCCTCGGCACCTCCTACGTCGCCTCCCTGCGCCGGGCCGCGGGCGAGGGCCCCGGCGCCGGGCCGCTGCGCGGGCTCCCGCACCTGGAGCAGGTCGTCGTCCTCGCCGAGGACGCACCCGAGTCCTTCCGCACCTGGAAGGACTTCCTGGCGGGCGGGGACCGCGTACCGGCCGAAGCCGTGCGCGAACGCGCCGCGTCCATCCCCTCCGACGCCCCCTCCGACATCATCTTCACCTCCGGCACCACCGGCAGCCCCAAGGGCGCCGTCATCACCCACGCCCAGTCCCTGCGGTGCTACGACGTGTGGTGCGAGCTCGCCGGACTCCGCGAGGGCGACCGCTACCTGATCGTGAACCCCTTCTTCCACACCTTCGGCTACAAGGCCGGGATCATCGCCTGCCTGATGCGCGGGGCCACGATGGTCCCGCAGCCCGTCTTCAACGTGGACACCGTCCTCGCCAACGTCGCCGCCGAGCGGATCTCCGTCCTCCCCGGGCCGCCCACCCTCCACCAGTCCCTCCTCGACCACCCCCAGCGCGACCACCACGACCTGTCCGCCCTGCGCCTGGTCGTCACCGGTGCGGCCGTGGTCCCGCTGCGGCTCGTCGAGCGGCTGCGCGGCGAGCTGCACATCGCCACCGTCCTCACCGCGTACGGGCTCTCCGAGGCCAGCGGCATCGTCACCATGTGCCGGCGGGGCGACCCCGCGGAGATCATCTCCGAGACCTCGGGGCGGGCCATCCCGGACACCGAGGTGGTGATCGTCGGCGCGGACGGGACGCCGCGGCCGACGGGCGAGGCCGGCGAGATCGTGGTCCGCGGCTACCACGTCATGCAGGGCTACTTCGAGGACCCCGACGAGACCGCCAGGGCGATCACCCGGGACGGCTGGCTGCACACCGGAGACGTCGGGTTCAAGGACGCGCAGGGCAACCTGCGCATCACCGACCGGATCAAGGACATGTTCATCGTCGGCGGCTTCAACGCCTACCCCGCCGAGATCGAGCAACTCCTCGGCCTGCACCCGGACATCGCGGACGTCGCGGTCGTGGGCGTCCCCGATCCCCGCCTCGGCGAGGTCGGCAAGGCGTACGCGGTCCGCCGCCCCGGCTCCACGCTCACCGCCGACGACCTGATCGCCTGGTCCCGGCGGGAGATGGCCAACTACAAGGTGCCGCGCGCGGTGGAGTTCGTCTCCGAGCTGCCGCGCAACGCGAGCGGCAAGGTCCTCAAGCGCGAGCTGCGCGCCCGCTAGACCGGTGCCTTCCGGTCATGGCAGGCGTGCGCGCCGCTGGCCGGATCTTCTCCAACGCCGCGGCGCGCGCCAGGCGGAACAGGCCAAGCTACCCAGCGTAACTAGGCATTAAACAGCGATTATTGGAAATATTTCGAATGAATCAAGCCATGATCGTACTGATTGGTAATCGTGGACATGGCTTGATGGCACTCTTACGAGGACAAGATCGTTTAGCTGAAAGAGATCCCTCGTGCAGATCAAGCGTGGTATCAAGACCGCCCTCGCCGCCGGCGTCCTCGTGGCGGCAGTCGCCACTCCGGCGATGGCCGACAACGTCTCGGGTGGCATCTGGAACTACGGCGTTTCCGACGGCAAGGCGTACTCGAACTACTACCACCCCGACAAGTGCCACGGGTCTTCGGTGCAGGGCGCCTACTTCGCCTCGAGCGGCAACGCCGACAAGGGGACGTGGGCCCTGGCCTCGGTCGCCAAGGCCCGCTCGGGCAACAAGTCGTACTACCGTTCCTCCTGCTGATCCAGGGCGAGTCGCAGCTCCGGGTTCCCCGTAGCTGATCCGGGCCGTGGGGAGGCGAGAGTCTCCCCGCGGCCCGTTCCGCGCCGTGCCGAGATGTGCTCCCTGAGTGCCCTGACCTAGGTAATAGATGCTGCACCGAGGTATCAAGTTCGTCCATGCCGCCGTGTTGGCCTTTTCGGCGGTCGTAGCGTTCCTGTTCGTGCGAGGACTGGACGAGGACTGGGTACTGGGTCACTCGGCGCTCGTGTGGGTGTCCGAGTCCGAAGACTCGGCAAGCGGCGCTCAAGTCGCCGATGCGGTGTCCGCGTTCGCCGCAAGACGGGGCGTCACGGTGGCACGGGAAGTGCCGGACCTGCAGGATCCCGACAGGCGCCGGCACCTCTATCTCGCCCCGGGCAGGCCGGGATCCGATGCCGCGTCATGGCCGGGCGAAGGCTACCCGGCGTTCGGACGGGACTACCGTACGGATGTCCACCCGATCGCAGACGTCGGGCAACGGGACCCCAGAGGCATCTACTACATCTTCGGCACCCCCGAGGACGCCAACGCGCTGGTGGCCGAATTCTCCGGCCTCGGCCTGAGCGCCAGCGCCGATCACCCGCTCTCCTTCAGCGCACTGGCGCCCTACTACACGGACACCGCCCTGTACTGGTCCGCCCTCGTGGTCGCCCTCGCCGCCATGACGATGACCGGCGCCGGCGTCTTGCTCAACGCCAAGGCGTACGGGGTCTTGCGGCTCCAGGGCAAATCCTTCACCGACATCCTCGCGCGTGATCTGCGCCAGCTGGCGGTGTTCTGGGCAGCGGCGGCAGGAGGGGTGGCCGCTGCCGCGCTCGCCTTCCTCGGCCTCTACAACGGCCTGGCATGGCTCGGCCTGTTCGCGTCGGTGGCCGCCGTCCTCACCGGTGTGATCGTCCTGCTGATGCTGGCCACCCACACGGCCGCCCTCGCCCTGACGTTCCGGACCGACGTGCTGCACGCCCTCAAGGGCGAACTCCCGGCCCGGGCGGCCTCGGCCAGCGCCTACCTGGTACGCATCCCCGCACTCCTCCTGGCCCTGGCCATCGCCACCGACGTCGTCCTGGCCAGCCAGGACGTAGCGGCCCGCCAGGACAGCCGCATCGCCTACGCCGCGGCCCGCGACGCCACGGCCATCCGTCTCAACGGGAGCCTCGGAAGCGAATCGCCCCGGATGGAAGCGCCGGTGGGCCAGTGGCTGCGCCGATCCGACGCCGAGGGGAAGACCATCATCGCCGGGCGCCGGGATCTCCAGGGAATCGCCCCGACCGCGCACCTGCCCCAGGGCGAGATGCTCATCGTCAACGAGACCTTCCTCGCCAAGCAGCCGTTCCTGGACCCCGCAGGACAGCGCCACACCCCGGCGGCTCAGGGCGGTACGGCCCCGGACGCCCGCAAGGTGCGCCTCATCGTCCCCGAGTCCCTCGGCGCGCACGCGACGACCATCGCCGCCAGGATCCCCGGGATTCTCAGCCCGACCGACCCGAAGCTCATCCGGCCGGACGCGGTGGAGACGCTCCGGGCCAAGAGCGGTCAGTCCGTCTTCGCCTACAGCCTCGGTGACCAGACCTTCAGCGGCGCCCACACCGCCGACCAGGACCGCTCCTTCGTACGCGACCCCGTCCTCGTCGTCGTACCCAACGGGTCCACCTTCCTCACCGACAACGCCTACACGGCGTTCGCCACCCAGGGCGGAGTGGTCTTCACCGACCCGGACGACATCCTGGCCGGCATCGCGGCGAACAAGCTGCAGACCTACGTCACCGCCCTGCGCCCGATCGGACAGAACGCCGCCCTGCAGATGCGGGACGCCGAGATCAATCTCCGGCTGCAGCTCTTCAACCTCATCGTGGCCGTGGCAGTGCTCCTCATCACCGGCGTCGGCGTCTGTATCGTCTACTCGCGCAAAAACGCCCAGGCCATCTTCGTCAAGCACATCAGCGGCTGGACGTTCGCCGCCACCCACCGCTCCGCACTCGCCGTGGAGGGCGTGCTCGTCGTACTCCTCACCGCCTGGGTCCCGTTCAACGTGTGGCAGCAGAACCAGGAACTCGAGCAGTTCACGGCCATGGGCGTACCCGCCCCCCGTCCGCCGGTCACCGTCACCACACTCGACATCGCCCTCACCGCCGGGCTGATCGTCACCGAGGTCGTCGCCGTACTCGTCGCCCTGGCCTTCTTCCACAGCCGCATCGCCAAGGAAGGGGCGACGGAATCGTGAGCCCCGCCTCGACCGCAGCCTTCAGCAGGAGCACCACCATGATTGAGATCGACCACCTGGCGAAGTCGTTCGGCACCCGGCCCCTGTGGACCGACGTGACCTTGACCATCGACCGCGGCGACATGCTCGCACTCGTGGGCCCCAGCGGATCGGGCAAGTCCACCCTCCTCAACTGCCTCGGCCTCCTCGACAAGCCGAGCGCGGGAGCGATCCGTCACGACGGCGAGGACATCACCAAGTTCAACCGGCGGGGGATCCGCGCGTTCCGCCGGAACGTCCTCGGCTACCTCTTCCAGAACTACGCCCTGATCGAGAACGCCACGGTCGCGGCCAACCTGGAGATCGCCGTGAGGCCACAGCGCACGCTCCCGCAGGAACGGCGCGTCACCACAGCCGAAGCCCTTGAGCGCGTCGGCCTCGCCGGGCGCCAGAAGGAGAAGATCCACCACCTCAGCGGTGGGGAGCAACAACGTGTCGCCCTGGCCCGGCTCATCGTCAAGCAGCCGGCCCTGGTCCTCGCGGACGAGCCGACCGGGGCTCTCGACCAGGAGAACACCACCATGGTCGTCGACATCCTCCGCGAGATGAGCGCCGCTGGATGCGCCGTCGTCATCGCCACCCACAACGACTACGTCCGCGACCGGTGCGACAGCACGTTCGCCGTCAACCAGCCCGTTTCCCTCCGGAGCGCGCAGGCGAAGTAGGCCACCGCTCAGCGGGCGTACGAGCCGAGGCCGACCAGGCAGTACACGTACTGGTTGAGGACGGTGGCGCCGCGCGTGTAGCGGTACGAGAACGCGTACTGCGTCTTGGGGTTGGAGTTGCAGCGGTCCATGTCCGAGGTGCCGGGGATGCTCTCGATCACCTTGTAGTGGGCGTCGGACGCCGAGCAGGAGACCTCGTCCACGCCGCTGACGCTCTGCGGCGTCGTCGAGTCCGGCAGCTGCCCGTTGAGGCAGGTGCCCCGGTCGAACGGGCTCGGCTCCGGAGTCGGCTCCGGAGTCGGTTCCGGGGTCGGTTCCGGGGCGGGTTCCGGGCTGTACCGGGTGGGCACGGGGTTCGGGGCGGTGGTGGGTTCGGCCGTCCACGGCGTGGCGGAGGGGGGCGACAACGCGCCGGTCGAGTAGGTCGGGGTCGGGGAGGCGGAGTTCTTGCCGTCGCCGTCGTCCCCGCTGTTCACCGCGATGAAGACGGCGACCACCACGGCGGCGACGAGGAACGCGGCGATGCACCCGCGGCCGTTCGCCGTGGAGGACGGGCCGGACCGCGGCACGCCCGCGCCCGCACCCGCGCCGCCGGTCGCGCCGCCGGTCGCGCTGGCGGCGCCGGTCGCGAATGCGGCTCCCACTCCGGCTCCGGTTCCCGCTGCGGCCCCTGAGACGCGGATGCGCAGCAGTAACTCCTGGTCCCCGACGCGAGCCCGGACGAGATCGCCGTTCCGGCAGGCCGGGATGCGCAGCCGGGCCGGGCCGTTCGCCAGCAGAACGGGGAGGATCACACCGTGGGCGGCCTGCTGAGGGGTGATCGTTATGGGCATTTCCTGCGACGACACCGGCTGCTCCAAAGGGTGAGGGTGGTGCGGAAGCGCGCTGCCTGACGAACCCTCATCGATTGTGTCCCGTGCACCGGTGGTGACGCAGTGATTCCGCTAGGTACGCCGGGCCAGCACCAGCCGCCAGCGGGGAGCGCCCCCGGCCTGCCGCCCGAAGTGATCCAGCGGCACGGTCTCCACGGTGAAGCCGGCCGCCTCCAGGTCGCGGCGGACCCCGCTGAGCGGGAAGGTGCGGTAGTACATGACGAAGGACGGCCGCCACACCGCGTTGCGCACCCGCATCGCCGCGTCGAAGCCCGCCGCCGCCCACCACACCGGGGAGCTCGGCGGGATCGGGGCGCCGATCGGGAAGGCGAACACCCCGCCGGCGCGCAGCGCGCGGTGCACCCCGGAGAAGAGGGCGGGCCGCTCGGCCGGGAGGAAGTGGCCGAAGGCGCCGAAGCTGACCGCCAGGTCGTACGCGTCCCCGAGCGCGGGCGGCAGCGCCCGCGCGTCGGCCCGTACGAAGTCCACGCGCTCGTCCGGGTGGGCCCGTCCGGCCTCGGCCAGCATGCCCGCGCTGAGGTCCACACCGGTTACCCGCCCCCGGCACAGCCTCCGCAGCATCCCGATCGCGGCGCCGGTGCCGCAGCAGACGTCGAGCCCGGCGCCGAAGGTGCCCTCCCGCTGCGCGAGGGTCTCCTCCACGGCGTCGAGCATGCGGTCAGGGGTGCGGAAGGGCGTCCGGTCGAACTTCGGCGCGAGCAGGTCGTAGCCGCGCTCGATCGAGGAGAGGCCCTGCACGGCGAGTTCGCGGACGCTCGGTCCGTGGGAGGAGAACACACCCCCAGCCTATGCCGCGATCCGGAGCCCGGTACGGACCGGACGCAGACGTGCGGCGGTCGCGGTGGCTCCCCCTCCGGGCCACCGCGACCGCCGTTCCCCCGTTGAATCCCCCGTACGTCTTGCGTTCTTGCGTCGTGCCGTGTGCGTGGTGCCGTGTGCGTGTTACGGGCGCGGACCGGACGCGTGGTTGTCCAGCGTCTGGATCTCCTCGGCCGGCGTCGCCGGGCTCGGAGTGGGAACCGGAGTCGGGTCGAGCGGCTTGATCTCGATGCCCGAGGCGTGGTTGTCCAGGGTCTCGACGTCGACGCCCGGGGCGTGGTCGTCGAGCGACTTGCTGTCACCGTCGGCCGGCAGGATGTTCTCGTTCGTCGTCATCGGTTCTCCTGGTGGATGGGTAGGCCCGCTCGGCGATTCCCCCGATGACCGCCGAGCGGGTAGTCCTCCTACCGACCCGGGTGCCCCCCGACGCGCCGGGTCGATGCACCTATCGTGCCGAGCGGCGATAAACGAACGATGAACGCCTCGTTCAACGGGGATCGTCGCAGGTCAGGCCGCGATCTCCGAGGCTAGCAGGGCCTGCACCTCGCCCAGTTCGGTGGACCCCAGCTGCCGGAAGACGGCCTCCGCGTCCCGCCAGCACGCCCGCGCCCGGTCCGTCTGCCCCAGCCGCCGCAGCGCCTTGCCCAGCACCGTCAGCACGGTCGCCCGGCGCCACTCCCCGCCGATGCCGCGCAGCGCGATCGCCTGCTCGGCGTGCGAGGCGGCCAGGGTGGGCCGGCGCGCCGCCAGGTGGGCCACGGCGAGCCGGAAGTGGGTCACGCCCTCCCACAGCGGCTGCCGGTTCTCGTGGAAGAGGGACAGCGCCTCGGTGAGCTGGGCGAGGGCCTCGCCGAGGCGGCCCGCCTGGGTGAGCGCGATGCCCAGTGCGTAGCGGCCGTTGGCCAGGCGCAGGGTCAGGCCCATCCGGTCGTAGATGGCGATGCCCTGCTGGGCGAGGTCTATGGCGCTGGAGAGGCGGCCCAGCTCCACGTGGATGCGGGACAGGTTGCACAGGGCGCTGGCCTCGCCGACGTTGTTGGCGTCGGCTCGGAAGTTCTCGATGGCCTCCAGCAGGTATCGCTCGCCGTCCGCGTGCCGCCCCTCGTAGAGGGCGATGATCCCGCGGTCGTTGGGCGCCCAGCAGCTGGGCAGCGGGTCGCCGGCCTCGCGGGCGAGCGCGGTGGCCTGGCGGGCCTCGTCGTCGGCCGCGGTGAACCGGCCCGCGACCAGGTGGACGTTGGTGAGGGTGGTGCGGGCGCGGCCCTCGGCGTACGGGTCCTTGGCGGCCTGGGCGGCGTCGCGGAGGGCGACGGCGGCCGACTCGTACTGCTTGGAGTTGGCCCCGGACTCGGCGAGGTCCTTGGCCGCCCACAGCAGGTCCACGGCCCGGCGCAGGACCAGCGTCTCGCCGCCCCGCACGGCGGCCTGCCGTACGCACGCCAGCAGTGGGTCGGCCTCGGCGTACAGCCAGTCCAGGGCGGCGCGCGGCTCGGCGAAGACCAGCCCGGGGTAGTGGGAGTCGGAGAGGTGGGCCGGCAGCCGGTCGCCGGGGCGTTCCAGTGCGTACACCCCGGAGGCGGTGGCCAGGTAGAAGTCCAGCAGCCGGTCCAGGGCGGCCTCGCGCCCGCCAGGGGGCTGCTCGTCGCGCTCGGCGCAGGCACGCGCGTAGAGGCGTACGAGGTCGTGGAAGCGGTAGCGGCCGGGGGCGGCGGATTCGAGCAGGGAGCAGTCGACTAAGGCTTCGAGGAGGTCCTCGGTGTCGTACTCGGGCAGGTCGAGGACGGCGGCGGCCGCCGAGAGGGAGATGTCGGGGCCGTCGGCGAGGCCGAGGAGGCGGAAGGCGCGCTGCTGGGCGGGTTCCAGCTGGCCGTAGCCGAGCTCGAAGGTGGCTTTGACGGCGAGGTCGCCGGCCTGGAGCTCGTCGAGGCGGCGCCGCTCGTCGCCCAGCTTGGCGGCGAGGACGGAGACGGTCCAGGTGCGGCGGGCGGCGAGCCGGGAGGCGGCGATGCGGATGGCGAGCGGCAGGAAGCCGCAGGCGCCGACGACGTCGAGGGCGGCCTGGCGTTCGGCGCGCACGCGCTCCTCGCCGACGATCCGGGTGAAGAGCTGGAGGGCCTCCTCGGGGCTCATCACGTCCAGATCGACGAGATGGGCCCCGGCGAGGCCCGCCATGCGGACCCGGCTGGTGACGAGGGCGGCGCAGCCGGCGGTGCCGGGCAGCAGCGGGCGGACCTGGGCGGCGTCGCGGGCGTTGTCGAGCAGGACCAGGACGCGGCGGCCGTCGAGGGTGGAGCGGTAGAGCGCGGCCCGGTCGGCGGGGGAGTCGGGGATGGCGGTGTCGGGAGTGCCGAGGGCGCGCAGGAAGGAGCCGAGGACGGCCTCCGGTTCCGCGGGGCGGGCCTCGGTGCCCTGGAGGTCGACGTAGAGCTGTCCATCGGGGAAGTGCGGGCGGGCGGCGTGGGCGACGTGCACGGCGAGGGTGGTCTTGCCGACGCCGCCGATGCCGGCGAGCGCGGAGACGGCCATGACCTGGTCCTGGGCGCCGCCGGACAGGATGGCGCCGAGCTCGTTGACGAAGCTGGATCGGCCGGTGAAGTCGGGCACGGTCGCGGGCAATTGGGCGGGCCTCACGTGGACGGTCGCGGCGGCCGGGGCCGGGTCTTCCGCGCGGGCGAGATCGGCATCGGCGTTCAGGATGCGCTGCTGGAGCGCGGCCAGTTCGGGGCGCGGGTCGACGCCGAGTTCATCGGCGAGGAGGCGGCGGGTGTCGGCGTAGACGGCGAGGGCCTCGGCCTGCCGGCCGCTGCGGTAGAGGGCGAGCATCAGCAGCTCGCGCAGGCGTTCCTGCAGCGGGTGGGCGGCCGTGAGGGCGGTGAGCTCGGAGACGGCCTCGGCGTGGTGGCCGACCTCCAGGTCGAGGTCGAGGCGGGTCTCCAGCAGCTGGAGGCGCCATTCGGCGAGCCGGGTGCGCTCGGTCTCGGCGTGCGGGCCGGGGACCCCGGCGAGGGGCTCGCCCTCCCAGAGGTCGAGGGCGCGGGCGAGGAGCGTACGGGCGAGGGAGCGGTCGCCGGCGGCCCGGGCGGCGTCGGCGTCGGCGGCGAGGCTGCGGGCGACGCCGAGGTCGAGGGTGGCGGCGGAGCGCAGCCGGATGGCGTACCCGCCGGACTCGGTGACGAGGAGCCCGGGGGCGACGACCTTGCGCAGGCGGGAGGCGTACGTGCGGATGGTGGCGAGGGCCTGCGGCGGCGGGTCCTCTCCCCAGATGGCGTCGATGAGCTCGGGCGCGGTGGCGGTGCGGCCGTCGCGCAGCAGCAGGACGGCGAGCAGGGCGCGCTGCTGGGGAGTGCCGGAGGGCAGGGGCTCGGCGCCGCGCCAGGCGCGGACGGGGCCGAGGACGGCGAAGCGGGACTCGGCCGGGGCGGCGTGGGTGGCGGCCGTGGCGGAGGTGGCGGCCGAGGTGATGGAGGCGGAGGCCGAGGTGATCGGGGCGGAGGTGGCCGCCGGGGCGGAGCCCGGGGTCGGGCTCGGGGCCGGGTGTTTGGACGTGCTGGTGGGCCGGGCTCCCTCGGGATGCTTCCGCGGGTGCGGGATGGCCGGTACGCCGTCCATCTGTCGTCCCCCTGCCTTCCGTTCGGTGTAAGGGTCAGTCTGCCCTGTCTTGCGCGTACACGTCAGCCCGTCCATGGCCGATCACGGACCAACTAGCTGACGGTTCGTCAGATCAGCGCTACCGTATGAGCCATGGAGACCTTCCCGAAGATCATCTCGGTGGACGACCACACGGTTGAGCCCCCCCACGTCTGGCGGGACCGGCTCCCGTCCAAGTACCAGGACACCGGCCCCCGCGTCGTCCGCGCCCCCTTGAAGGAAATGACCTTCCTCGGCGGCAAGTTCGCCCCCGTCATGGGAGCCAAGGGCGACGACGGCCCGATCGGCGACTGGTGGGTGTACGAGGACCTGCACCGGCCGCTCACCCGCCTCGACACGGCCGTCGGGTACGACCGCGACGAGATCAAACTGGAAGTCATCACCTACGAGCAGATGCGCCCGGGGTCCTTCTCGGTTCCCGACCGCCTCGCCGACATGGACGTCAACCACGTCCAGTCCGCCCTGTGCTTCCCGACCTTCCCCCGCTTCTGCGGCCAGACGTTCACCGAGGCCAAGGACCGTGAGCTGGGACTGCTCGGCGTACGGGCCTACAACGACTGGATGGTCGAGGAGTGGTGCGGCCCCGACGCGCGCGGCCGCCTCATCCCCCTCACCCTGATCCCGCTCTGGGACGCCCGCCTGGCCGCCGCGGAGGTCCGCCGCAACGCGGCGCGCGGCGTGCGCGCGGTCGCCTTCTCGGAGATACCCCCGCACCTGGGCCTCCCGTCCGTCCACACGGACGACTGGGACCCCTTCCTGGAGGCGTGCAACGAGACCGGCACGGTCATCGCCATGCACATCGGCTCCTCCTCCCGCATGCCGTCCACGTCCGCGGACGCCCCGCCGGCGGTCGGCTCCACCATCACCTTCGCCAACTGCTGCTTCTCGATGGTCGACTGGCTGATGAGTGGCAAGTTCGAGCGCTTCCCCAACCTGAAGATCATGTACGCGGAGGGCCAGATCGGCTGGATCCCGTACATCCTCGAGCGGGCGAACGTGGTCTGGGAGGAGAACCGGGGCTGGGGCGGAGTCGCGGACAAGGTGCTGCGCCCGCCGTCGGAGCTCTTCGCGGAGCACGTCTTCGGCTGCTTCTTCGACGACGCCTTCGGCCTGAAGAACCTCGACTCGATCGGCGTCGGGAACGTCCTCTACGAGACGGACTACCCCCATTCCGACTCGACCTGGCCCAAGTCCCGCGAGGTCGGCGAGGCGCAGATGGGCCACTTGGCACCGGACGTGGTGGACCGCATCGTCCGCGGCAACGCGATCGACCTGCTGGGGCTCACGGCCGACGGCCTGTGGGCGGGACCGGGGGCGTAACCGCTACGACTGGCCGGCCGCGCGGCCCCGTCCCCCCTCCCGGCCGCGCGGTCACGAGCAGCAGCGCCACGGCCAGGCCCGCCGCCGTGAGCACCGGCAGCAGCACCCGTACGTCCACGAGGGCCACCAGTCCGGCCCCCAGCGCAAGGGCCAGCGCGTTCGGTACGAAGACCAGGGTGTTGGCCGTGGCGGCGGCGCGGCCCAGGACGCCGTTCGGGACCTCGCGCTGCACCGCGGTCAGCGCGGCGACCAGCACGCACGGCAGCCCCGCGCCGATCGCCGCACTGCCCGCCAGGGCCGCCGCGTCGTACGGCAGCGCCCTGGCCCCGACGCCCAGCGCGAACACGGCCGCTCCCGCGGCCGTGAACACCCGCTCCGGCAGCCGCTGCAGGAGCGTGCCCGCCGCGAGGCCGCTCAGGACGGAACCGGCGCCCTGCACCGCGTACAGCACCCCCACGTAGGTGGGCGCGTGCCCCAGCACGCCGCCGGCGACCGCGTAGACCACCGCGCCGTTCAGACCCGCCAGGAACATCACCGCGGCGCCGGCCAGCACCAGGGGCCGCAGCGCGCGTGAGCCCCACAGCTGCCGCCCGCCCTCCAGCAGCCGCGCGGAACCGCGGGGTTCCGTGATCCGCTCCGGCTTCTCCTCGCGGACCCGCAGCAGGGCGAAGATCCCCGCCGCCAGTGCGAACGTCACCGCGTCGAGCAGCGCCACCGACGCCCCGCCGTAGCGGACGAACAGGCCCGCGCCAAGCAGCGGCGCGAGCAGCTTCACGCCCTCGTTCGCCGTCATCCGCAGCCCGTTGAAGTCCCCGAGCAGCCGGCCGTCGAGGGCCTGCGGCACCAGCGCCGCCTCCGCCGCCTCGTGGAGGGTGCCGCAGACCCCGTACACCAGCAGGACGGCGAACAGCAGCCACACCCGGTCCGCCGAATCGAGCAGGAGCAGTACGGGCAGCACCGCGGCCATCACGAGGCCGGCGCCGACCAGCACCGGCCGCCGCGGCAGCCGGTCGGCGAGCGCCCCCAGCACCGGCCCGGCCAGCACGGGCGCCCACAGGGCGAACACCGTCAGCGCCGCGAGGGCGTCCGACCCGGTCAGCTTCTTCACCCAGATCCCGGCCACCAGCCACATCGAGGTCGTGCCGAACCCGGAGACCACCACCCCGGCGAGATACAGCCCCGCATTGCGGTCCCGCAGCACCCGCCCCGTTCCCCCACCGCTCATCGGACCAGCGTGCGTCTGAGGAGGGGGCGCCGGGATCGGGCAACCGCCCTATTTCCCGTACCTCGTCCGGGGAGTGGCTCTCCCCCGCACGGGGGAGGGCGGGGTCGTGCCGCCGCGCGATCCGCGGAGGGTGCCCGTTCGGAGAGGCTGGGGTCAGGCGGGGAAAGCCTGGACCGCCCCACCGAACCGAGCACTCCGGGGGACCTCATGGAGACCGTGACCACCAGCTCTGGCGCCACCGCGACGAAGACCTCGCCGCTCGCCCGGCGGCGCACCTGGCCCGGCTACACGGCCGCCGTCGCCGCCCTCGGATACGCGGCCCCGCCCTTCTGGTGGGGCGCCGGGGTGGCGGCCATGTTCCCCGGCGACTTCGCCTCTGCCCCGAGGGACAATGCGGAGGCTGCGATCGGCTATTGGGTGATGGGTGCGGTCGCGGTCTTCGGCGCGGTCCTCTCCCTCGCCCTGGTCGGCTCGTGGGGCCGGCGCATCCCGGCCGCCCTGACCGCCGTACCGGCGGGGGCTCGCCGCGATCGGAATGACCCTGTGGGGCTTCACGTACTTCGCGATGCAGTACCTGCTCGCCACCGGCCGGGTGGTCTCCGCCCCGGCCTTCGCCGCCAAGGACGCCCATCCCCAAGCCGCCTGGGGGCTCTTCTGGTACACCCTCTTCCTCCTCTGGGGGATCACGCTCGGCATCGCGGCGCGGCAGCGCCTGCGCGCGGGGCGTCGCTGACGGTCCGGGTTGAGGTTGACTCCTGAACATGGGCCCACGGCGATTGTCGTCGCATATGAGGGGGTCGAATCTTTGCCGTCTTCTTGGTACTTGACCGAGGCGTGTCGATCTGATCGATGTCACTCGCTTCCGCTAGTCTGCATAAGCATGCGCCGCCGCACCCCAATTCAGAGCGCCATTAGAAGCGCACTCGAACAGGCGAATACTGTTGAGCCCTATCCGGTGCATGTCGGATGGGAAAAGATCGCCCAGGAAGTGTATGGGCGGCAGTACGTCAGTCAAGGTGATGTCCGGAACATTCAACGGGTTGCCGAACGAATGCGGGACGTTGACATCAGCTACTTCCAGGGCGGTAGACGTCGTGCGGGTGCGTGTCTGACCCCGACTCCTGCGCAGGGGTGGATCAAGTGGCGCATTTGGCGGGCTGTCCCGGCCGCGAGATTCCTTATTGAGGCATCAGAGTATCGGCCGCCCACGCCCGAGGATGTCCTCAGGGTCTTTCTTGAAGGCTGCAGTGAAGAGGTTTTGAAAACCGATCTGCTTGTGCAGATCGTCTCCCTGGTCAACAAGCACTGCGGTACTTCTTTCGACCCCTCGGAGGTTGCCTGGTGGAGAGTTGGCCTGGAACAACAGAGGCGCCGTGACCGGCAGGCGCTGTACGCCAGGTTCCATCGAGCCGTTGGTGAATTCGCTGCCGAGAAGGATCGGCGTGAGATCGAAGCTCGGCAGGTCGATTTCGGGCCCGTGCGGATCGATCCTCTGACGGTGACGCACTGCCCTTGCTGTCACCAAAGGGTGGCCCCGGGATTCCTTCCAGCGCAGCGTCCTAGCCCTCCTGCCGCTGCGGTGGCCAGACGGTGATCGATGAGGACGACTGATCGCCGGGTCAGGTCGTGTCTGGGCGCCTCTGCTGCTACGGTCTTCCGTTCTCCGAGGAGGTCGTGATGACTGCTTCCCTGCCTGGCGCTGCCCGTGTGGATCTGCGCCGTCAGCCGGTGGAAGACGTGCTGAAGCGCGTGGAAGAGGCCCTGCATGTGCAACTGGATCGGCAGGAGCTGGTACGCAAGCGCCGTTCCTTGGGCGGCCGTACGGAGCGGGGAACGTGGGTGCGTATCGAGCGGCGGGGATTCGAGCGGATCGGCCCGCAGGGCTGGAACGGGACAGAGGCCGCCGCCGTGCTGCAAGGGGTCGCGATGCCCGAGTGGTACCAGGGTGTGGCGTGGCGGGAGCCGGGCGAGCCGGCGATGTGGCGCGCGGATGAGCTGGAGCTCATTGCGTCGCCGTCCATCGCCAAGGGCGCCCTGGTGCTCGAAGAACCGGCCCTGCCGCATGCGTGGTGGAAGGCGCTGAATGCTTCGCTGGACGCGCTTGCCGCACAGCGGACGCCGCGGATTGCGACGCCGGACACGATGACGATCACGCAGGAGCAGGTGAGCCGGACCCTCGGGGAGGTCTTCCCTGGCGTCACCGATACCCGGATCGAGCGGTGGGTGCCGGCTCATGCGGATCTGACCTGGGCCAACGTGATGGGACCGGAGTTCTTCATCATCGATTGGGAGGACTGGGGCATGGCGCCCCGGGGCCTGGACGCTGCAACGCTGTGGGGCAATGCGCTTGCCGTTCCGGCACTCGCGGCCCGCGTCCAGCAGGAGCGGCGTGCGGACTTGGAGAGCCGGGACGGCAAGCTGATGTCGCTGTTCTTCCTGGCGAAGATCGTCGGACCCCACGCTTATGAGGAGGATCCGCTGCTGGCGCCGGCGCGAAAGGAGGCCGAGCGGCTGGTGGCTGAGATCAGCTCTGACGGTGTGAGTGGAGGGCGCGGAGGTACTCGCTGACAGCGGCAGTGTCCACCCCGGCGCTCAGGGTCTGGACCAGCTCAGCCAGGTGGCCGGAGTTGTCGGTGCCGACCGCCACCGCAGTGGCACTGGGCAGGTGGAACGCGGTCCGGAACGCCGCCTGTACGCGAGACAGGTCCCCGTGATGGGGTCGCAGGAACGGTCGAGGGTCGAACCCCTCCCACACCTTCCCGCGGCCGCCACCGAAGGGGCTCATGCCCCAGGTCTCGCCCATCCTCCAGACGTCGCGTAGGACGGCCGTGGCATCGAGGAGGTCGATCCCTACGAGGAACCCGGCTCGGACCATCAAGACATCCGGAGATGGCAGGTCGTCCACCCGGACCATGCCGAGCGGCCGGGGGTCCCAGGAGGCCACTCCCCAGGCCCGGCACAGGCCGTCGCGGGCGGCGTCGGCAAGGGCGGTGCAGGCGCTGCCCAGGAGAGCTCGGCTATCAGCCGGGGACAGGCCCGTGAGACTCCGTTCGGGGTTGTGGAGGAGCACGGTGTCAGGTTCTCCGCCGAGCTCCCGGGTGGCCTTCTCGACGGCCAGACGCAGCCGGCCCGGATCGAGGGAGTGCTCGGTACCTCCGGCGCTCTGGAAGAAGCCAACCTTCGTGGAGAGGGTGAACTTCGGCAGCAGATCGGCTGCCGTCTCGGCAAGTACCGCGTGCGAGCGGAAGCCGAGGTAGGGAGCCGCGGTGTCCAGGGCGGTGACGCCAAGATCGAGCGCGGCCGTCAGGATGTCGCGGTGGTGACGAGACCGGTGTAGGCCGAGGACAAGGCGGGGGTCAGCTCCGTGCACAGTTCCTCCTTCAGCAGGATCTCGGTGAGCTGTTCCACGTCCACGCCGGTCTTCTGGGCGACGTCAGCGATGTCGACGGGGTGGCCGCTCAACAGCAGGGCGAGAGCGGGGTACGCCTTGCCGGTGAACGTGAGCTTCTTGCCCGCTGCGAGGACATCCACGATGTCGCCGTGCTCCTCGATCACGGGCTCGAAGTCGGTGACGCACACGACGGCCGCGGGCTTGCCGAACAGGCCGGTGGCCGGGACGTGTCGGGCAGCCAGGCGTTCCCGTTCGCGGGCCTCGAGGAAGTCCTGCGGGGTCAGCTTCATAGCCATCTCTGCGACGGCGTCGGCCAGGAGCCGCTGCTGCCCGTCCCACTGGCCGGGCGAGGCCCAACGGTCCAGGTCGTACCGGAACAGCTCCTGCGTGCGGGCTCGGTCGGCGAGCCAGGCCAGCCAGTTCACTCCGACGCGCTTCACGATGCCGAAGGTGGCGTGCAGGCTGTAGCCCTCGCCCTGGTCGTCGCGAGTGGCCTGGTGCCAGAAGCCGCGCGGGATGTGCATGACGTCGCCGGGTTCCATGACGCCCTGCCACACGATTTCCTCGCTGGGCTCGGAGTTGGGGGCGGAGTCCCGGTACATCGGCGCCTTGCGTGAGGCGCCGCGGACGTCCCAGCTCTTGCGGCCGGCGAGCTGGACGATCACGACGTCATGGTCGTCCCAGTGGAGCTTGAAGCCGCTGGCATCCTGGGTGGTCAGGTAGGCATTCACCTGTACCAGCTCGCGTGCCCACCACTGGAGCGCGCGGCAGGTGGCCTCCATGGCCGGGTCGAAGAAGTCGACCTCGTCCAGGACCATGGTGCAGCCCTCGCGCATCAGCGCGCCGACGCGGTGCATGTCGGCCATGGGGATGGCCTGTCCCCGCCGGGTGACGGAGGAGTGGACGTATCGGCCGGGGTGCAGTTCGGCCCCGGCCTGGAAGATGCGGAACTGGGGCGTGGTGACGCTGCGGCGCATCACCAGGTCCAGCAGCTTCATGGGGTTGAGCAGACGATCGAGTAGACCGAGATCCTCGATCGTTCCCCGGGCGAAAGCGGCTCCGAGCTCACCGGGGCCGTCCCAGCTGAGGGCCTTTTCCATCGCGGTGACGAAGTGGTGGTCCACGTGTTCCTCCGGTCTACGTCCTGGTGTGAGGGCCGGGGGCCCGCCGTGGATGCCGAGCCCCCGGTTGGTGCTGTGGCGAGCTGGTGTGGCTACTCCTGTGGGAGCTTCAGGCCGTCGCGGTTCTCGCCGTCGTCGCCCGCAGAGGTGCCGGTGGGGTCGGATTCCGACGCCTCGACGGTGAAGCGGTTCTGGACCTTGATCAGGCTCTCGACGCCGATCAGAAGGTCTTCCTTCTGCGCTGCCATGTGTGTCTCCGTTTCCTGGAATTGCAGGGCCAACGGATGCTGGCCCAGCCCTGATGGGGCGTGCCTCACCAGCCCTCTTGTTTCCGGGCCGGTGAGGAGACGGGGGTGGCACGAGGCCACGGATCGAGCGAAGCGGGATTCGTGTCGGAAGCCGGTTGCCGGTCAGCGGGCGGGATCAGCAGCGATGGCCAGGGTGACCAGCAGGACGATGACGACAGCGGCGTAGAGGAGCACGGCGAGCTGCTGGCGCCAGCCCCACGGCGGTCGACCACGTACTCGGGAATCCCGCTCTAGGGGCCTTCGCCGTCGGAAAGGAGTCACTACGCGGCCCCCGGAGCGATGGATGCTGGCCGAATGCCATGGGCCGACGACGACGTACCGTCACAGCGGGGGCACTCGCACGGGGGGTAGCGGCCGGGGTTGAAGAGGATGTCGTACGGGTCGCTTTCCAGGACCCGCGTGCTCGGCGACCACGTCCGGCCCGAGTCCCGCGATACCCGGATGCTCATCAGGACGCGGGTTTCTACGCCCAGGCCAGGGGATTTCGCTAGAGTCGTTCGCTCTGTGTCGGGAGTACCCGCCGAATCGTTCAAGGCGGTCATCCTCGGTCGCTTCGCCATGTCCCAAAGCATCGCGATCAGGACGACGGGCCAGAAAGGCCCAGCGGATTACCCAACTTGGTTAATATCACAGTCGGTTGAGACCTTGAAGCGATCCGTAGTCTTCCTCCGGAGCGTGCCCGATGCCCGAATCACGTCGAACGAAGGAACTACCGGCAAGTCTGCTCATCGATCCCGAGATGACCGACGCGTGCCACGTACGCGACTTCGCGCGGATCTTCCGCCTGGTCAAGACTCGGGCAGGCATGTACCCGTCGATGATCGCGCGCCTGTGTGAGCTGACGCCGAGCCGGGTCGGTGAGGTAATCGCGGGCCAGCGGCAGCTCCTCCACATGGACGTGATCGAGCGGATTGCCGACGGCTTGCGCATCCCAGGACACATGCTCGGGCTTGCCCGACGACAGTGGGAAACGTCGGCGGCGCTCGTGGTGTCCGAGCAGGAGCCATTGGAGTTCGTTCACTTGCCCGTTGAGCCCAGGCCGCTTGCGGCCTTACCCGGGGTGGAGGTGGACAGCATCCTCGCCATGGCTGCCGGGACCAATCCGAGCCTCCACTCTCCAGGCGCTCCGATCCTCGATCGAGGACTACTGGCGACGCGATGACGAACACGGAGGGGAGGCCCTTCGACCGGCCGTCATCGGCCAGCTTCGATACGTCGAAGGACTGCTGAAGGATCAGCGGCCAACACCGATACAGAACGGCCTGTACGGCGTCGCGGCGGAGCTGGCGCGGCTGACGGGCTGGACGTACTTCGATGCTCGGCAGTACCACCAAGCTCGCGCCTACTTCTCGGAAGCTTTGCAACTGGCCAGGGAGATTGACGACCATCCCTTCATGGCCAACGTGCTGGCCTGCATGAGCCTGCAAGCGACCTACCAGGACAAGCCGGCGGACGCGCTTGCCCTGGTGTCTGCTGCCCAGGACCAGGCCCGTGCCGCCAGCGGGACGACGCCGAGGGTGCGGGCGATGCTGGCCATGCGCGAAGCCTTCGCCCACGCCACCTTGAGGGACCGTAGGGAGACACATACCGCGATCTCCGAGGCTCACAGTCAGTTCGAGCACATCCACGAGGGCGATCCGGACCCGGCATGGGTGACGTACTTCGATGAGCCGAAGCTCATCGTGGACACGGGAATTGCGCACGGCCGCCTCGGCGAGGCGGCGATTGCCGAACCGCTGATCGCGGATGCATTGGAGCGGGAGGACCCCGCGAACCAGCGGGGCCGGGCGTTCCACGCCTTCTGGCTGGCCCGTACGCAGCTCCAGCGGGGCAAGCTCGACCAGGCTTGCCACACGGCGATGGAGGCGCTTGTGCCCGCCGCAGCGGTGTCGTCCGAGCGGGTGGCCGGGCACCTTCGCGAGTTCTATGAGCAGCTTGCGCCGTATCGCGAGGTGCCGGCCGCGGTTGCCTTCGAGGCACGTCTACGGGGAATGCTTCGCCCGCCGGGTCAGCGAACCCCTTCGTCCATCAGGACGTAGAGGAGCCCGACAAGGGAGCCGCTGCTGACGATCTCGCGGCGGTCGATCATGCCCCGGATATTCGCCAGGGGAATCCACTCGATCCGGTCCGACTCATTCTTCTCGGTCGGCGGGCCGTCGTACGTGGCGCCGTCGGCGCGGAACAGGTGGTGCTGGGAGTCCGTGATGCCGTTCGCCGGTTCGGCGTAGACCAGCGGCTTCATCGGGCCCGGACGCCAGCCGGTCTCTTCGAGGACTTCACGGGCGGCAGCCTCGCCGGGGGTCTCGTCCGCCTCCACCAGGCCCATAGGCAGTTCCCAGGCCCACGCGTCCGTGATGAAGCGGTGGCGCCACATCATCAGGACCTCTTGACGGTCGTTGACGACAGCAGCCACAGCCAGGTGGCGGAGCTTGACGACGTGGTGTTCCCAGCGGTGCCCGTCTGGCGTCTCGACGTCGGTGAGCCACAAGTTCACCCATGGGTTCTCGTAGATCGGACGTTCCCCGTGGATCTTCCACTGCATCGCTGCGGCCCCTCTCGATCGGCTTCCAGCATGGCAGAGCGAGGCTGAACTACAGCCAGGTTCAGGCAAATTCACGTCACAGTGACGAATACGGACTCCCTGCAGCTCTGCCCCCAAGGGATCGGCCAGGTCGCGACGGTGGTGGATGTGAAGACAGGCCGCCCGCGGTGATCCGGGGCGGCCTGTCGGGTCGGTGCGGGGCGGGCTACTTCGGGGTGACCCACACCTGGCGCTTGTTCGTGTTCGCCGTGTAGAGCTGGACCACGGTGCCGTTGGCGGTCGCGCCGCCGGTCGCGTCGAGGACCTTGCCGGACGCCACGTGGACGATCTGGCCCTTGGCGTTGACGGACCAGCGCTGGGCCGCCGTGCCGTTGCAGTCGTGGAGACTGATCTTGTTGCCGTTGGTGCTCGCGTTGCGCGCGTCGTCCAGGCACTTGCCGAAGGCGCGGAACGTGCCGTCCTTGCCCAGGATCCACGACTGCGCGGCGGAGCCGTTGCACGCGTAGAGCTGGATCTGCGTCCCGTTCGCCGCCTTGCCGCCCTTGACGTCCAGGCACTTGGAACCGATCCCGGTCACCCGGCCCTGCGGGGACAGCGCGGCGCCGGCGCCGGCCGCGAGGCGGCGCAGGCCCTGGACGTCGAACTGCTGGACGTAGTTGCCCGCCCGCTTGTCCTGGTACGCGTACGTGGGCGAGCACATGACCGGGAACTGGCCCGAGTCGGTGCCCTTCACGCAGTCGCTCTTGTTCAGGCTGCGGTTGGCGTGCGTCAGGCCCAGCGTGTGCCCGAGCTCGTGGCTGACGTGGTTGCGCATGTACGTCTCGCCCATGGCGGCGGTCGGCTTGCCGGCCGGCGTGAAGAACTCGTCGTCTATGTACGCGTGGCCGCTGGTCACGGTCTCGGCCACGGACGAGGTGGTGAAGCCGCAGCTGAGGTTGGCGGTGCCCGAGCCGTCGCGGACCACCTTCCAGCCCGTGCTGCCCATGCTGCCCTCACCGGCGGGGGGCACGCACGGGCGGTGCGCGACGCCGACGATCACCTCGCCCTTGGGGCGGACGTAGTCCCAGCCGACCGGAGTGGTGTCGACGGTGACCGGCAGGTTCGTGATGCGGCGCAGGTCCGCGGCGGAGGCCTGCGCGTACGGGGCCAGCCAGTCGGCGGACTTCTGGTCGTAGAACTTGATCGTGTAGCCGGTCTGCAGCCACTTGGTGGCGCCGCTCAGCTTCCACCCTTCGCCCGACGGCGGTGCGGGAGCGGCCGCCGCGGCCGCTGCGCCCGACGCGGCCGACCTCGGGGCGGCCTTCGGCGCCTCCGCGCCGAGCGACATGACGCCGTCCTTGAAGACGGTGCCGTCGGAGCCGTGGGTGGCGGAGTCCTCCGCGTGGGAGTCGGGGGAGTCGAGGGAGTCGATGGAGTGGGAATCCGGTGCCCCGGCCGTGGGCGGTGCCGTCTCGCCGGTGTCCTCGGTGCCGAACGCGGTGGAGGAGAGCTGCAGACTTCCCACGATCGCCACCGCGGCCGCCGCGGCCACCATGGATATCCGGTGCTTGCCTGTCAATCGCAAGTGTTCGTCGCCCTCTCATCAGGTATCGGAGCGATGATTAGATCAAGCAGCCAAATGCCCGTGCAAACGGCGCAGTTGGTGGTACGGCTAGCATCGGGGCATGCCCCGACTCCAGCCCCTGCGCTTCGACCACGCTCCGGCCCTGTTCGAGTTCGAGCGGGAGAACCGGGAGTACTTCGCGGCATCCGTTCCCGACCGCGGCGATCAGTACTTCGCCCAGTTCGACGAGCGGCACCGGGCGCTGATGGCCGAGCAGGACGCGGGGCTGTGCCACTTCCACGTCCTGGTGGAGGACGGCGGCGAGGTGGTGGGGCGGGTCAACCTCGTCGACGTGGCGCAGGGTTCGGCCGAGCTCGGTTACCGGATCGCCGAGAAGGCCGCCGGGCGGGGCCTGGCCACGGCGGCCGTGCGCGAGGCGTGTGGCCTCGCGGTCACGGAGTACGGCCTGACCGCGCTGCGGGCGGTCACGACGCTCGACAACCCCGGTTCCCGGGCCGTACTGGCCCGCACGGGCTTCGTGCCCACGGGCGGAATCCAGCTCGACGGCCGCCCCGGCCTGCGCTTTCTGTGCGACCTGCGCACGCCCGCCTGACCGCCCCGCCCTTGCACCCGCCCCTTGCACCCGGCCCTGCCCCCAAGGCATGCTTCGCCAGGGCAAATCGGAAGGATCATCATGCCGGTGGACAAGCGGACCGTCGTGACGGCGGTGCTGTGTGCGGTGGCGGCTCTGGGGGCTTCCGCCGCGGTGGCCGAGCTTGTGCCGCCGCCCGAGGGGGCCGCGCCCGTGCGCGCGAAGGCCGGGCCGACGGCGTCGCCGACGGCCACATCGCGATCGCAAGCGGCGAAGCCCCAGCTTTCGACCCCGCCCGGAACCACCCTGCCGCCTGCCGTCACGCCCCCGCCCGGTGGTCCCGCGGCCTTCACCGGGGCCCTGTTCACGGACGGCCTGGACAGTGATCACTTCTGTACGGCCACCGTGGTGCACAGCCCCGGCCGGAACATGATCATCACTGCCGGACACTGTCTGCTCGAGGGCGACCAGGGCGACGGAACCGCCGTCTTCGCACCTGCGTACGCGAACGGCATGGCCCCGTACGGCACCTGGAAGATCGAGGAGGTCTTCGAGGACGACCGCTGGGCCGAGGGTACGGACGACGACTACGACCTCGCCTTCGCCCGCCTCGCCCCCGACGCCAAGGGCCGCACCATCGAGGACGTGACCGGCGCGGCCGTGCTCGACACCAGCGGGCGCGCGGGCGAGGAGGTCACGGTCACCGGCTATCCCGCCGACCGCAAGATCCCCCGTACCTGCACGGCGGTCGCCGTCCGCGAGAGCCCGACCCAACAGCGCTTCGACTGCGCCGACTTCCCCGGCGGTACGAGCGGCAGCGCGTGGATCGCCCGCGACGGCAAGGTCATCGGCATCCTCACGGGCGGCGACACCGACGACGTGTCGACCAGCACGGTCCTCGGCGAATACGCGGCCTCGCTGTACGGGAAGGCCACGGCCAAGGCCCCGGCCGCCCGCTAGGACGAAGGCGGAGGAGACGACCACGCAGCCCGGATCGTGCCCCTCACCGGGCTGCTTCCGGAGAGCTACATCTGGGCCGACCACCAGCTCGACACCGAGCACACCGCGCACGCCGGGCCGGCCGGTACCGGCTGACGCCGCCGGTCAGGCCAGCAGGCCCAGGTGGACCGGTTCCGCCGGGGCGTTCGCCAGGAGGTCCGGGAGGCGCGGGGGCCACAGGGGTTCGCCCAGGGTGGCCAGGCGGTCCGCGGGGAGCCACTGCCAGTGGATTCCCGGAGCCTCCAGCACCGGTTCGCGGTGAGGTCCGCGGGCGAGGTAGATGTGCTCGTGCTGGCGGACCGGGATGCCCTGGTGGGTGAAGTCGTGCTCCCAGGTGCACAGCAGCCGTTCCGGCTCCAGGTCCGTCCAGCCGGTCTCCTCGCGCAGCTCGCGCCGCACGCACTCCTCGGGGCTCTCGCCGGGATCGATGCCGCCGCCGGGCGGCAGCCAGTGGATGCCGACCTCCACGTTGTCCTCGCGGAAGAGGAACACCGATCCGGCCGGGGACAGGATGACAACGCGCGCCGCGTGACGTGGAGTTCGCCTCATCGACTCAGGGTACGTCGGTGATCGGCTCCGGGGGACGGGCTCGGCCTCACCGTCTTTCGCCCGCTCCTCCGCCACCCGTCCCCCGGGCCGTGGCTCCCCACCGGCCCCCCACCCGGCCCCGCTCGCCCTACGCCGCCGCCAGCGCCAGCGTCGGCGACAGGCGGGCCGCCCGCACCGCGGGGTAGAGGCCGGCCAGGGTGCCGATCGCCAGGGTGGAGGCGAAGCCGCCGGTCACCGCCCAGAGCGGGACCACCCAGGGCAGGTCGCCGGCGCGGGCGTAGACCGCCGTGGCCGCGCCGCCGAGGACGATGCCGGCCAGCCCGCCGAGGCCGGACAGCAGCAGGGACTCCGTCACGAACTGGATCCGGATCTGCCCCTTCGTCCCGCCCAGGGACCGGCGCAGGCCGATCTCGTGGCGCCGCTCCAGCACCGAGATGATCATGGTGTTGGCGACGCCGACCCCGCCCACCAGCAGGGCGATCCCGCCCAGTCCCAGCAGCAGCGTGCTGAACGCGCCCTCCGTGGCCGCCTTCGCCTGCAGCGCCGCCGAGGGGTCGGTGACCGCGACCGCGCTCGGCGTCTGCGGGTTGGCCGTCTGGGCGATGAGCTTCCTGACCGCCGCCACCCGGTCGTCCGCCGACCGTTCGTACACGGCCGTCGGATGGCCGTCGAAGCCCAGCAGCCGCTCGGCCGCGTCCCAGCCGATCAGCGCGGAGCGCTCGATCTCGGGGGCCAGCGGGATCGGCTTCAGGATGCCGATCACCGTGAAGTACCGGCCGCCGATGAAGACCTGCTGGCCCGGTCCGGTGATGCCGAGGCGGCGCGCGGAGACGTGCCCGAGCACCACCGAGGGGTAGCGGCCGGTGGCCCCGTTGGGCCAGGTGCCGTCGGCCATCCCTGCGCGCAGGGTGCCCAGCAGGTCGTCCTTGGCCGCCTTGAGCACGACCCCGCCCGTCTCCTCCTTCGGGATGTTCTCCGAGCGGCGTACGGACTCGGCCACGTCACCGGTGGTGCCCACCGACTCGACCCCCGCGATCCGGGAGACCATGCCGGGGGCGTCCTTGGGCAGCTTGGTGTCCTGGCCGCTGAACATCCCCTTGCCGGGCGTCGCGACCAGCATGTTCGTGCCGAGCGCGTCGAGTTCGCGCAGCAGCTTGGCCTGGCTGGAGGAGGAGATCCCGACCACCGCGATCATCGTCGCGATGCCGATGGCGATGCCGAGCGCGGACAGGAACACCCGCATCGGCCGCGAGCGCAGGCCCGCCGATCCGACGTGCAGGACGTCCCGCGGGGAGAGCCTCGGCGGGGTCAGCTTCCGGGCCCGCCTGCCCCTGCCGGCGCCGACGCCGGTACCTGCACCCGTCTCCGCGCCCGTACGTGTCCTCGTACGGCCCCTCACGCCACCACCCCCGCCCGGCTCCGTACGTCCGCCACGATCTCCCCGTCGCGGATCCGCACCTGCCGCGGCAGGCTCGCCGCGATCTCGCTGTCGTGGGTGATCACGGCGATGGTGGCCCCGTCCCGGTTCAGCTCGTGCAGCAGCTCCATCACCGATTCCCCGGACGCCGTGTCCAGCGCGCCCGTGGGCTCGTCGGCCAGCAGCAGGTCCGGTGCGCCCGCCACCGCCCGGGCGATGGCGACGCGCTGCTTCTGCCCGCCGGACAGCTCGTGCGGCCGGTGGTCCATCCGGTCCCCGAGGCCGACCCGCTCCAGGGCCTGCGCCGCCCGGCGGCCGCGCTCGGCGCGCGAGAGGCCGCTGTAGAGCAGCCCTTCGGCGACGTTGGCCCGGGCGCTGATGCCCGGCACCAGGTGGAAGGACTGGAAGACGAAGCCGACGTGCCGGGACCGCAGCGCCGACAGCGAACGGTCCGAGAGGGCCGCGATGTCGTGCCCGGCGATCCGTACGCCGCCCGCCGTCGGGCGGTCCAGGGTGCCGACGATGTGCAGCAGGGTGGACTTGCCGGAGCCCGACGGGCCGACGATGGCGAGGAGTTCGCCGGCGGTGACGGTGAGGTCGACCGCGCGCAGGGCGGTGACCCCGCCGGGGTACTCCTTGGTGACCCCGGTCAGCTCCACCACTGTCTCCAGGTGCGTCACAGCGTCGGGATCCCCACCTGCATGCCCTCCTCGAGGGCGCCGCCGGTCACCTCGACCCGGCCGTTGCCGAACATGCCCAGCTCGACCTGGACCTCGCGGGCCCGGCCGTCCTCCACGACCTGGACGCCGAAGCCGCCGCCCGCGAGGGCGAGCAGTGCGTTGACCGGTACGGAGAGCACGCCCTTGCGGGTCTCGCCGGTGAGGCCGACGGTCACCGGGGACTGGTCGGGGGCGTTGACCTCGGCGGGCTTGTCGAAGGTGACGGACACCTCGACCTTGGCCTTCTGATCGCCGCCACCCCCACCCCCACCGCCACCGCCACCGCCCGCGCCGCCGTTCTTGTCGTCCGGAGCGGCCGTCCCGCCCACGGAGTCGATCTTCCCGGTGGCGGTGACACCCCCGGGCAGCCGTACGGTCACCGGGTCGCCGGCCTTCGCCGCTCCCGCCTTGGCCGCATCGATCTGGAAGCGGACGATCCGCTCGGTGCCCGTCACCGTCAGCACCGGCTTGCCGGGCCCCGGCTCGTCACCGACCGCCGAGTCGCTCTTGCGCACCCGCTGCGGCCCCGACGCGAAGGCGATGTCCTCCTTGCCGACCTCGCCCGTCTCCGCCGCCTTGTGCGCCTTCTGCCACCGCTTGACCGCCGTCGCCGTGCCCGCCGTGAAGACGCCGTCCTCCGGGTCGAGCCCGGTCCCGTACCCCAGCGCCTGCAGGTTCCGCTTGAGCTGCTTGACGTCCTCGCCCTTGTCGCCGCTCTTCAGCGGCCGGTACATCGGCGTGGACCCGTACATGAGCCGCACCGCCCTGCCGTTGACCTCGTACAGCTTCCCGTCCCGCTCGACCGCCGAGCCCTCGGCGGCGACCCACGTCAGCACGCCCGGCCCGCCCGCGTTCAGCTTGCGCTCCTGCGCGTAGCCGAGGGTGCCCTCCACCTGCAGGCCCGAGCTGAGGTCGCCGCGCTGCACCGGCGCCGTGGCCGGCGGCAGGCCGCCGGCCTCGCGCTGTTCCTGCCCGCCGGCGCCGCGCTGCGGATGGGCGATCACGGCGTAGCCGCCGCCCGAGACGGCAAGGACGGCGGCCAGTGACCCCAGCAGCCACTTGACGCGCTTCCTCATCGGGCCGTTTCGCACTTCTTCTGGGCGTCCTCGAAGGCCTTCTCCTGACCCTTGGGGATCTCGGTGGCGCTCTTCATGCCGCCGTTGTACTCAGGGTCCTTGAGGGCGACCCCGTTCTCGCGCATGCACCGGATCCACTTGAGCTCCTGGTCCTTCTCCTCCTGGGTGGGCTCCTTGCCCGACCCCGGGCCGCCCATCCCGCAGGCCTTCATGGCCTCCTGCATCTTCTGCGGGTCGGCGCCCCCGCCGAGCGTCATCCCGCGCGGGTCCTGGCCGGGCTCGGGGTCGGGCACGTCTATGCCGTGGTCGCGCAGGCACTGGCGCATCTTCACGGCCCGGTCGGCGTCCGCGCCGGCGCCGCTGCCGTTCCCGCCGCCACCGCCTCCGGAGGCGTCGTTCTTCCCCGGCGACGAGTCGTTCGCGCAGGCGGTGGCGAACAGGGTCAGCCCGGTGACGACCGCGGCCGTGGTCATGATCAGGGATCGCTTCATGGGCCCGAGCCTGCGGTGAAAGGGCCTTTCGCTTCCCTCTCGCACCCTGCTTACAACGGCGAAATGCGGTTCTCCGGTAAAGAGGACGTCATGCGCGTACTGGTGGTGGAGGACGAGGAATTCCTCCGGGAGATGATCGCCGAGGGGCTGCGCCGCGACGCGCTCGCCGTCGACGAGGCGAGCGACGGCCCGGAGGCCCTGCGGCGCCTGCGCCTGGGCGAGTACGACGTCATGGTCCTGGACCGCGACCTGCCCGGCCTGCACGGCGACGAGGTCTGCCGGCAGGTCGTGCGCGAGCGGCTGCTGACCCGCGTCCTGATGCTGACCGCCTCCGGGACCGTACGGGACCGCGTGGAGGGCCTCGGGCTCGGCGCCGACGACTACCTCACCAAACCCTTCGCCTACGACGAGCTCCTCGCCCGCGTCCTGGCCCTCGGCCGGCGCGCCCGCCCCGCCCTGCCGCCCGTACTGGAGCGCGCCGGGATCGCCGTCGACACCGCCCGGCGCAGCGCCACCCGCGACGGGCACCGGCTCGCGCTGTCCCGCAAGGAGTTCGCCGTACTGGAGGCCCTGCTGCGCGCCGAGGGCGCCGTCGTCAGCAACGACGACCTGATCGAGCAGGTGTGGGAGGAGGACACCAGCTACTCCACCAATGCCGTCCGCGTCGCCCTCAGCAAGCTCCGCGCCAAGCTGGGCGAGCCGCCGCTGATCGAGACGGTGCCGGGCGCCGGCTACCGGATCGCCGCGCCGTGACGCGCCGCCCGAAGCCGCGCCGGCCGAAGACCCTTCGCCTCCCGGCCCGCCGCCGGGCCGGGAGAGTGCTGCGCACCGAGCGCGGCCGTCTCACCGCCCTCTACGGCTCGCTGCTGCTCCTCGCGGGCGGCGGACTGGTCGCGCTGGTCTACGTCCTGGTCGGCCAGGGCCTCTACGCGAGCGTCAGCGGGGCCGTCCGCACGGTCAGCCCGGCCTACGTCCTCCCCTCGCCCGGGACCTCACCCGGGGCCACGCCCGGCACCGCCACGCCCGGCCCGCGGGCCGACGTCGGCCGCAGCTGGGAACCGGCGCAGCGGCGGCCCTCGGGCGAGCCGCTCACCCCCGAGGAGCTCAAGGGCTACGCGTTCACCCAGAACCTCTCGGACGCCGTCACCGACGCCACCCGGCACCGGCTGCTGATGTACTCCCTCCTCGCCCTGGCCGTCTTCGCCGTGCTGTCGATCTGGCTCGCCTGGTGGATGGCCGGCCGGGTGCTGCGCCCCGTCGGCGTGATCACCGAGACCGCTCGCCGCCTGTCCGGGGAGAACCTCGACGAGCGGATCTCCCTCGACGCCCCGCCCGGCGAGCTCAAGGAGCTGGCCGACACCTTCGACGCGATGCTGGGGCGGATGGAGCATCTGGTCTCCGCCCAACGGCGGTTCGCCGCCAAGGCGGCGCACGAACTGCGCACCCCGCTGGCCGTGCAGCGGGCGGCCGCCGAGATCGGGCTGGCCGGGGACCCGTCGCCGGAGAAGGTCGCCCGGATCCGCGCGAAGCTCATCGGCGTCGCGGACTCCAGCGAGCACCTCATCGAGTCGCTGCTGCTGCTCGCCGTGTCGGAGCAGGGGCTGGAGGCGACCGGGCCGGTGGACCTGGCGGCGCTCGCGGCGGCCGAGCTGGCGGCCTGCCCGCAGCAGGGGCTGACCGTCGTACGGACCCTGGCGCCGCTGACCGTGACGGGCGACCGGGTGCTGCTCGGCCACCTCCTGCGGAACCTGCTGATCAATGCGGTACGTCACAACCGGGACGGCGGCCGGATGACCGTGGCGACCTCCGCAGAAGGGGAACTGACGGTCTCGAACACGGGTCCGGTGATAGGTCCGGCCGATGTGCCGGGCCTCCTGGAGCCCTTCCGCAGGCGCGCCGAGCGGCAGCACACCGCAGGTGAGGGCGCCGGGTTGGGTCTCTCGATCGTCGCGTCGATCGTGCGGGCGCACGGGGCGGAGCTGGTGGCCGAGGCCAATCCGGGCCCGGACGGCGGTCTGACGGTCCGTGTGCGCTTCCCGGTGTCCGGCGGGACGCGCACACCGCAGGCACACCGCCTCTGAAGACCGCCTGCTGTACGGTCGGTTTAATGAGCAAGCACGCCCGAGCCCGCTCCCGCACGCCCCGCCGTCTGGCCCTGGCCGCCACCCTCGGCCTCGCGACCTTCGCGGTCGGCTTCGTGTACCTCGCCCAGGACCCGGGCGGGGCCGCCGGCGCCGCGCCGCAGGTGCGCACGGACGCCCGCCCGCAGGCCGCGGAGCGCGCCGCCCGTGACGTCCAGCGGTCCGCCCTGCAGGGCCTGACCGGCATCAGCGAGCAGACCCGGGCCCGGATCCCGGCCGAGTCCCGCCAGCTGATCCTGGTCACCGGCAAGGCCGGCGACTCCTCGGAGTCCACCGCCGCGCTCTACACCCGCCCGGCCGCCGGCGCCGACTGGGTGCAGGCCGAGAGCTGGCCGGCGCGCAACGGGGCCAAGGGCTGGTCCGCGGAGCGCACGTACGGGGACCTGACCTCCCCGCAGGGTGTCTTCGCGCTCACCGACGCGGGCGGCCTGCTGCCGAAGCCGCCGGGCACCCGGCTCCCGTACGACAAGAACAAGGGCTTCGTCGCCTCGGGCCGCGGGGTGAACGGCGAGTCCCTGGCGGGCTCCTTCGACTACGTCGTCGCCATCGACTTCAACCGCAGGCCGGGCAGGTCCCCGCTGGACCCGGTCATGCCGGAAGGGGAGGACAAGGGCGGCAACATCTGGCTCCACGTGGACCACGACGGCCCCTCGCAGGGCTGCGTCGGCATCCCGAAGGAGGCCATGAAGAAGGTCCTGGAGACCCTCGACCCGGCGGCGAAGCCGGTCATCGTGATGGGTCCGGAAGGCTTCTGACCCCGGGCCGGACCTGGTTCCGGTTCCCGGGCCCGCCGCCGGGCCGCGGCCGGAGCAGCAGCCCGATGTAGGCGAGGTCGAAGACGCTGCACAGGATCCCCAGCCCGAGGATGAACGGGGAGCCCTCCACCACCCCGAACAGCAGGGTCGGGGCCAGCGTCCCCAGCCACTTGGCGACGGCGATGGTCAGGGACTGCCCGCGCGGCCCCTGCCGGGCGGCGTACAGGGCGATGAACAGGCCGGACATCAGCAGGTTCTGCAGGAAGGCCGAGTACCGGGTCGCGTCGTGCACCCCGAAGTGCGCGAGGAACAGCCACTGCACGGCGAAGCCGGTACCGAACACCAGAACGGACCAGGTGGCGAAGAGCGGCCGGGTCACGAAGTCCGGCAGCTCGGCCCGGCCGAACCGCAGGTAGGTGTAGACGATCACCACGTCGGCCGCCGCCCACACCACGTTCACCACGCCCTGCGCGGAGAGTCCGGCCGTGAACCCGTGGACGGCGTAGGTCGCCTCCCAGGCGAAGTTCAGCGCGAGCGCGGCGACGGGCATCGCGTACGTCCGGTCCCGCAGCCCGACGCGGATCGCCTCCACGTACACGACCGTCCAGGCGATCCCGCTGACCAGCGTGAGCATCAGGTCCATCCGCCGCACCTTAGGGCGTCTCGCAGCTCTCGAACCAGTGGGTGTCGAAGGCTTCTGACCCCGGGCCGGTCAGACACCCAGCTCCAGGACGCGGACCGGCTCGCCCTCCCACCGCTTGGGGAGGGTGGTGGCGATGATCGCCCCTTCGTGCCGTTCGGGCGTGGGCTGGGCCGCGTACTGGGTGTGCGCCGCGGCCCAGGTCTCCCGGCGTGCGAGCGCCAGTGCGGCGGGCAGATCCAGGTCGAGGACGGTGAGGCCCGGCAGGGCGGCGAGGTGCTCCGCCGTGCCGGGCCGGGCGCGGTCGGCCTCGACCAGGGCGCACGAGGGTGCGTAGAGGTACCAGCCGGCCTCGGCGTGCGCGCGGTGGATGAGGCGGGAAGCGAGGACGTTGCCCTGTCCTGCTGCCACCATCGCCGTCTCGTCCAGCACGA
This sequence comes from Streptomyces sp. 147326, assembly GCF_045000215.1. Taxonomy (NCBI): domain Bacteria; kingdom Bacillati; phylum Actinomycetota; class Actinomycetes; order Kitasatosporales; family Streptomycetaceae; genus Streptomyces; species Streptomyces sp. 147326. Next base: position 5,098,880 of record NZ_CP134201.1, read on the forward strand.
TGTGCGTTTCCGTCACGGCCCCTCGCCCCCGCCAGGCGCCGGTCCAACTCGCTGTCCAGGTCCTGCTGTTCGGACACGGTCGGGGCGTAGCCGTTCCAGTCCTGCAGTGCGGCGCGGGCGCGCTCGGCCCGCTCGGCCCGCTCGGCCGGCGTGAGCAGCGTCTCGGCGAGACGGGCCAGATAGGCGCGCAGGGACAGCCCCTCGGCGGCGGCTATGGCGGCGAGTCTGTCCTTGGCTTCCTCGGGGATGCGGATGTTGGCGTCGGCCATGAGCGTGCTCCTTCCCCTAGTGCACGGGTACGGGTACGCACCCGTACCCGCAACGTCCGGGGCCTGCGAGGTCCGGCCCTCCCTCTTGCCTGACGGACCGTCAGCTACGACGATGGCCCGGCACCGATAGGACGAATCGGCAGACGAAGGCGAGGCGGGCCCGCCATGGCGCGCGTATTTCCGGAAGGTCGGCTGGTCTACGGGATGCAGCTCCCGATCCAGTCGCAGAGCACCATCTACGCCGAGCCCTGGGAGGCGTCGGCCACCGCCGCGGATCTCGCCGAGGTGGCACGGGCCGCCGACCGGGCCGGCTTCGGGTACGTGGCCACCTGCGACCACGTGGCCGTCCCGCGCCGGCTCGCCGGCCCCATGAGCACCGTCTGGTACGACCCCGTGGCCACCCTGTCCTTCCTCGCCGGCGTCACCGAGAACGTCCGGCTCCTCAGCCACGTCGCGATCCTCGGCCTGCGCCACCCGCTGATCAGCGCCAAGCAGTACGCCACCCTCGACCACCTCTCCGGCGGCCGGCTGATCCTCGGCGTCGGCGCGGGGCACGTCCAGGAGGAGTTCGAGATCCTCGGCGTGGACTTCGCCCGCCGCGGGGCCGTCCTCGACGAGACCCTGGACGCGCTGGGGGCGGCGCTGGGGCCCGAGGAGTACCCGGAGTTCGAGGGCGAGCTGTTCGCCTTCAAGGATCTCGGCCAGCTGCCCCGGCCCGCGCAGGAGCGGATCCCCGTCTGGGTCGGCGGGTCCTCGCCCGCCGCCGTCCGCAGGGCCGCGGTCCGCGGGGACGGCTGGCTCCCGCAGGGGGACCCGCGCGACAAGCTCCCCGCGCAGATCGCCCGCATCAGGGAACTGCGCGCCGGGGCCGGGATCGCCGGCCCCTGCGAGATCGGCGCGATCACCGAGGCGCTGTACGTGGGCGAGCCCGGCTGGGACACCGGCCGCCGGGCCCTCACCGGCAAGGCGGAGGTGCTCGCGGAGTCCCTGCGGGAGTACAAGGCGCTCGGCGTGGACCAGATCCAGGTCCGCTTCCGCAGCCGCGACCGGGCCGAACTCGTCGACCAGATCACCGCTTTCGGCGCCGACGTCGCGCCGCACCTCAACGACTAGGAGCACGGGCATGGGCAAGCTGGACGGGCGCGTCGTCATCATCACCGGCGCGGCACGCGGCCAGGGCGAGCAGGAGGCCCGGCTCTTCGCCGCCGAGGGCGCCAAGGTGCTCCTCGGTGACGTGCTGGACGAGCAGGGCGCGGCGGTGGCCAAGGACATAGGCGAGGACCGGGCCCGGTACGTGCGGATGGACGTGAGCCGCGAGGAGGACTGGGCGGGCGCGGTCGCCGCGGCGAAGGAGGCCTTCGGCCGGATCGACGGCCTGGTCAACAACGCGGGCATCCTGCGCTTCAACGAGCTGACCTCGACCCCGCTGGAGGAGTTCCAGCAGGTGGTCCAGGTCAACCAGGTCGGGGCCTTCCTCGGCATCAAGACGGTGGCGCCCGAGATCGAGGCGGCCGGCGGCGGCACCATCGTCAACACCTCCTCGTACACCGGCCTGACGGGCATGGCGTACGTCGGCACCTACGCCGCCACCAAGGCGGCCATCCTCGGCCTCACCCGGGTGGCCGCACTGGAGCTGGCGGCCAAGGGGATCCGGGTCAACGCGATGTGCCCGGGCGCCGTGGACACCCCGATGGCCAATCCGGGGCTGCTGGACCCGGTGAACATGACCGACGAGGCCCGGGACGCGATGGCGGAGCTCTACAAGCGGGTGGTCCCGATGGGCCGGGTGGGGCAGCCGGAGGAGATCGCCAAGCTGGCGCTCTTCCTGACCGGCGAGGACTCCTCGTACATCACCGGCCAGCCGTTCGTCATCGACGGCGGCTGGATGGCGGGCGTCAGCATCCTGTAGCGGCCCGCCGATCTATCTGATGGAGCGTCAGGTATTGACGCTCCCGCCCCCGCGATGGAACAGTCGAGGCATCGAATCTGACGCAACGTCAGAAACCAAAGGACGGTGAACCCCTTGGAATTCGGGCTCTTTGTGCAGGGATACGTGCCTGAGGCGCGGTCCAAGGTCGACCCCGAGGCAGAGCACAAGGCGCTGATCGAGGAGACCGAGTACGTCATCCAGGCGGACAAGTCCGGCTTCAAGTACGCCTGGGCCTCCGAGCACCACTTCCTGGAGGAGTACTCGCACCTGTCGGCGAACGAGGTGTTCCTCGGGTACCTCGCCCACGCCACCGAGCGCATCCACCTCGGCTCCGGCATCTTCAACCCGCTCGCCCCGGTGAACCACCCGGTCAAGGTGGCCGAGAAGGTCGCCATGCTCGACCACCTCTCCAAGGGCCGCTTCGAATTCGGCACCGGCCGCGGTGCGGGCAGCCACGAGATCCTCGGCTTCCTTCCCGGCATCGAGGACATGAACGGCACCAAGGAGATCTGGGAGGAGACCATCGCGGAATTCCCCAAGATGTTCCTCCAGGAGGAGTACGAGGGGTTCCAGGGCAAGCACTGGTCGCTGCCGCCGCGGAAGATCTTCCCCAAGCCGTACGGGAAGGCGCACCCGGCCATGTGGTACGCCGCCGGGTCCCCGTCCTCGTACGCGATGGCGGCGAAGAAGGGTCTGGGCGTCCTCGGCTTCAGCGTCCAGAAGGTCTCGGACATGGAGTGGGTCCTCGACCAGTACAAGACGGCGATCCGGGAGGCCAAGGCGATCGGCGCCTTCGTCAACGACAACGTGATGGTCACGTCCACGGCGATCTGTGCGGAGACGCACGACAAGGCGGTGGAGATCGCGGTCAACGCGAACATGAACCGCTTCCAGTCGCTGGTCTTCCGCTACCACGACACCTTCCCGCGGCCGGAGGCGATCCCGCAGTGGCCGGAGACCCTGCCGGAGTACAACGCGGAGATCATCGAGCTGCTGATCGCGGAGGAACTGCTCATCTGCGGTGACCCGTCGGAGGTCCGCGCCCAGTGCAAGCGCTGGGAGCAGGCGGGCGCGGACCAGCTCTCCTTCGGTCTGCCGACCGGGGTCTCGTACGAGGACACGATGACCACGATCAAGCTCATCGGCGAGCACGTGATCCCGGAGATAGACACGGACCCGGTGCACCGCACGACTCGCTTCCGTCAGGCCGTCTGACCCGGAGAGCGGGGACGGCGTCTTCCCGGACCGCCGTCCCGCACCGGCCCCGGCCGGGCGGCCTCCGGCCGGGGCCAAAACCAGCCCCGCCGGCGTTTGAGGCGCGGGTCTGTGGCTCCGCCCCGGACCCGCGCCTCAAACGCCGGCGAGGCTCAAAGTGCGAAGGGACGTCATGCTCGACCACCTGATCAAGGGCGCGACCGTCGTGGACGGCACCGGCGCCCCCGCCCGCGTCGCGGACGTGGGGATGCGCGACGGCCGGATAGCCGTGATCGCCGCGCCCGGCAGCGTCACCGAAGAGGCCCGTACCAGCGAGGACGCCACCGGCCTGGTCCTCACCCCCGGCTTCGTCGATCCCCACACGCACTACGACGCCCAGCTCTTCTGGGACCCGTACGCCACGCCCTCCATGAACCACGGCGTGACCACCGTCGCCGGCGGCAACTGCGGCTTCACCCTGGCGCCGCTCAACCCGGCCCGCCCGGAAGACGCCGACTACACGCGCCGCATGATGAGCAAGGTCGAGGGCATGGCCCTCAAGGCCCTGGAGGAGGGCGTCGACTGGACCTGGTCCACCTTCGGCGAGTACCTCGACGCGCTGGAGGGCCGGATCGCCGTCAACGCCGGGTTCATGGTCGGCCACTGCGCCCTGCGCCGTCACGTCATGGGCGAGGACGCCGTCGGCGGGCAGCCCACCCCCGAGCAGATGCAGGAGATGCTCGACCTCTTCCACGACGCCATGAACGCCGGCGCCTGGGGCCTGTCCACCACCCAGTCCTCCACCCACTCCGACGGCTCCGGCGCCCCCGTCGCCTCCCGGCACGCGAAGCCGGCCGAACTCCTCGCCCTCTCCGAGGCCGTCGCCGAACACGAGGGCACCCAGCTCGAAGCGATCGTCGCCGGCTGCCTCGACCAGTTCTCGGACGAGGAGATCGACCTCTTCGTCGACATGAGCGCGGCCGCCGGACGTCCCCTGAACTGGAACGTCCTCACCATCGACGCCTCCGTCCCCGAGCGGGTCCCGCGCCAGCTGATCCCCAGCGAGCGTGCCCGCAAGGCCGGCGGCCGCATCGTCGCGCTGACGATGCCGATCCTCACCCCCATGAACATGTCGCTGGGGACCTTCTGCGCGCTGAACCTCATCCCCGGCTGGGGCGAGATCCTCGGCCTGCCCGTCCCGGAGCGGATCGCGAAGCTCCGCGACGCCGGCGTACGCGCCGAGATGCTGCGCCGCGCCGACAGCAAGGAGGCCGGCGTCTTCCGCCGCCTCGCCAACTTCGGCCGGTACGTCATCGGCGACACGTACAGCAAGGAGAACGAGGGCCTCTCCGGACGCGTCGTCAACGACATCGCGGCCGAGCGCGGCCAGGACCCCTTCCACTGCCTGGTGGAGATCTGCGCCAACGACGACCTGCGCACGGTCCTGTGGCCGATGCCCACCGACAACGACCCGGCCAGCTGGACGCTGCGCGCCGAGACCTGGCAGCACGAGGACGTCATGCTCGGCGGCTCCGACGCCGGCGCCCACCTGGACCGCATGTGCGGGGCCCCGTACACGACGCGCTTCCTCGGCGACTGCCTGCGCGGCCGCAAGCTGGTGCCGCTGGAGCAGGCGGTACGGATGCTCACGGACGACCCGGCCCGGCTGTTCGGGCTGCGCGAGCGCGGCCGCGTCGCCGAGGGCTACCACGCGGACCTGGTCCTCTTCGACCCCGAACGCATCGAGGCGGGCCCGGCGACGCTCGTCCACGACCTGCCCGGGGACAGCCCGCGGCTGGACGCGCGGGCCATCGGCATCGTCTCGGTACGGGTCAACGGCGTGGAGACCATCCGCGACGACGAGGTGACGGGCGCCGTGCCGGGCATCGTGCTCAGGTCGGGCCGGGACACGAGGACAGTGAGCACGCGATGACGGACGCGCAGGCGCAGGAGCTCTACATCGGCGGCGAGTGGGTGGGGCCGGCCGGCGGTCACTACGAGGTGGTCAACCCGGCCGACGAGTCGGTGGTCGGGCTCGCGCCCGAGGCCTCGCGCGGGCAGGTCGAGGACGCGGCCCGCGCCGCGGCCGAGGCCTTCGAGGGATGGTCCCGTACGAAGCCCGAGGCGCGGGCGGCGATCCTCGACCGGGCCGCGGACATCATGCAGCGGGAGTTCGAGCCGTGGACGGCGCTGGCCCGGGCGGAGACGGGCGCGCCGGCCGGGATCGCGCGCGGCATGCAGGTCGGCGTCGGGGTGGCCCGCTTCCGCCGGTACGCGCGCGGGGCCCTCGAACCCGTGGAGAAGGGCCTCCCGCCGCAGGTCACGGAGGCCGGCCCGATGGGGCGGGCGGGCATCCTGGGCGCGCTGGAGGTGCGCCAGCCGGTCGGCGTGGTCACCTGCATCACCTCGTACAACAACCCGTGGGCGAACCCGGCCGGCAAGGTGGCCCCGGCCCTGGCCATGGGCAACACGGTGGTGGTCAAACCGGCCCCGCAGGACCCGCTGTCGGTGTTCAAGATGGCCGCGGCGCTCGCGGAGGCCGGGGTGCCGGCGGGCGTGGTGAACGTGGTGAACGGCCGGTCGGTGGAGGTCGGCGAGGCCGCCGTGGACTCCCCGTACGTGGACATGGTGTCCTTCACCGGTTCCACGGGCGTCGGGCAGCGCATCGCGGAGGTCTGCGGCCGCACGATGAAGCGGCAGCTGATGGAGCTCGGCGGCAAGGGCGCGGCGATCGTCTTCGGGGACGCGGACCTGGACGCGGCCGTGATGGGGATCGGGACGACCTTCTCCTTCTACTCCGGGCAGATCTGCACCGCCCCGACCCGGGTGATCGCGCACCGCTCCGTCTACGACCGGCTGATCGAGAAGCTCACCGGCTACCTGGCCTTCATGAAGGTCGGCGACCCGGCGGCGGCCGGCACGGTGGTGGGCCCGGTGATCTCGGCGGCGCACCGGGACCGCGTGGAGTCGTACGTCGAGCTGGGGAAGAAGGAGGGCGCGCGGATCGCGTACGGCGGCGAGCGCCCGGTGGTGGGGGAGGACGGCAAGGGCTTCTACGTGGCCCCGACCCTCCTCGTCGACTGCACGAACGACATGCGGGTGGTCCGCGAGGAGATCTTCGGCCCGGTGGTCGTGGTCGTCCCCTTCGACGGGGACGAGGACGAGGCGGTCCGGCTGGCCAACGACAGCGACTTCGGCCTGCTGAGCTACGTGTGGTCCGGGGACTCGGCGCGCGCGTTCCGCGTGGCGCGGCGGCTGCGGGCGGGCGGGGTCGGCGTGAACACCATCGGCCGGAACATGGAGGCCCCGTTCGGCGGCTTCAAGCGCAGCGGGGTGGGACGCGACGTGGGCTCGTACGCGCTGCACGCGTACAGCGAGATCCAGTCGATCGTCTGGACGGGTTGAGGCGGGCCGAGGCGGGCTGAGGCGGGCCGAGCCGGGCCGAAGCGCGGCAACGGCCGGCCGGGGGTGTGCTCCCCGGCCGGCCGTCGCGTTCCTACGCGTCCTGGCCGGACCCGTCCGACCAGCTGTAGCCGAGGGACGCGGCGAGTTCGCTGCTGCCCCGCCGGAGGCGGGCGAAGCCCTTCGGGTCGGACCTCGCGATCCGTTCCAGCGCGGCTGCCGCCAGCACCTCGGGCGGGGTGCCGTCGTCGGGCAGGCGCCACTCGAAGTACAGCCGCAGCGGGGTCCCTTCCGGCCCCAGGGCGCCGTCCGGGGGAGTGAACACGAGCCACAGCACCGACGTGTGCGGATCGTTCCAGTCGGTGGCGATCCAGTTGGCGGAGAGGTCCCACCGGCTCAGCAGCTCCGGCCGCTCCCGCAGACCGGCCGCGATCAGCCGCGCCGTGCGCCGGGCCGGCCAGCACCAGGAGTGGTCCCGCTCGGCGCGTTCGACCTCGGCGTCGTAGGCGGCGGCGTCGAAGCGGTACGGGGGCGGTTGCGGGCCCACCGCCCCGCGCCAGCCGTCCCACACCACCTCGGGGCCGTCCCGGCGGATCGTCACGTACAGCGCGCCGCAGCAGCCTTCGGTGCAGTCCGCCTCGGCGAGCAGCACCTCGCGGGGCTCCGGCCCGGCGCGAAGTTCGCCGCGGTCGACCAGGTGCTCGGGAGGGAGGCCCGGCCCCTTCCCGAACAGCGCGGGCAGCAGCGGGAGCCCGTCCACCAGGATCCGGGTCTCGACGGAGTTCGAGTCCGCGGCGTCGTGGACCACGGCCACCTCCCAGCGCGGGTGCGAGCCCCTCGCCGCCGTACCGGCGAACGGTTTGCGCCCGGTACGCCGGATCCAGTCCGCGCGCCGCCGCTCCGCTGCCGGAGCGGGGTCCTCGCCCCCGGACGGTGCGTCGGGTCCGAGGGCCCACGCGGGTCCGGCCAGCAGTCGCTCCAGGCCGCCGAGCAGCGCCTCCCGCCGGTGGGGCCGCCAGTCCAGCAGTGCGGCGGGCCCGCTGTGCAGGTCGAGGGCGATCGAGAGGAGCAGCTCGTGGAGCTCCGGGGTCGGGGGCAGCCGGTCGGCGTACCCGACGAAGTACGCGTACACGTGGGTGGCCGACAGGTAGTCGAGGATCTCGGCCCGGCGCCCCACATCACGGGACATCCGGTGCAGCAGGCGGCCCGTCAGGGCCAGCAGTTCGGGGTCCACGGGGCGGGCGCGCAGCAGCCCGTGCAGGTCGGCGGCCTCGGCGATGCGCCGGGCGGAGAGCAAGGCCCGTGGTTCGTCGGGCACCGCGACCAGCGCGGCCCGGACGGCCTCCGCATCGCCGGTCGCGATCGCCCCGACGAGCGGGGTCAGCTGCTCGGACCGGTCCCGGCCACGGATCACCAGCAGGGCGGCCGCCTGCCGGTCGAGCGGGTCGAGCGCGTCGGCGGCCGCCGGCCCGAAGCTGCTCAGCAGGCCGAGGACCTTCAGGCAGGGCACGTCCTCGGGCTCGCCGAGGCGGGTCAGGAGGCCGAGGCCGACGCCGACGGCGGCCGGGGTGGTGCCGGTACGGGTCAGCTGCCGGGCGGTGCGCCGGGCGGCGTCCTCGTCCGTGAGCGGCAGCCGGGCGGCGGCCGCGCACAGGGCGCGGGAGGGCATGCCGAGCGCGTCGGCCCGCCGGTGGACGGCCTCGGCGGCCCGGACGGGGTCGGTGTCGGCCAGCAGGGGGGTGAGCGCGGAGCTCACTTCGGCCTGCGCCCGTTTCCAGGGCAGGCGGGGGCGGCCGGGTTCCGGCGGGGATCCCTCGGGCAGCGGATAGCCGCGGCGCGGGACCCGGCCCTCCGGCTCGATGCCGTGACGGAAGAGGGCGTAGTCGTACAGGGAGGTCGTCCGGGGGGCGAGCGGCTCGCGCTCGTCGCGGACGCTCATCGGGCGGGGTGGGACTCGATTCCGTAGGTCATGCGAGGAGCCTGCCAGGCCGGGTCAGGACGCGTCCAACGAAAATCCGGCCTCGCCGCGGACCCGCCCGTTGACCTGGAGCTGCACCAGGTGCTCGCCGGAGTGGTAGCGGCGGGTGGTGATCGGCTTGAAGGAGTGCCGCTTGGTGCCGCTGAGGCTCTCGCCGGGGGCCAGGGCGCGGGTGAGGAGCTTGAAGACCTTGGGGGTGCGGGTGCCGTTCGCCTTCGTGTGGTGCACGACGTAGTCGACGACGAGCTCGGCCGGGAGCGTACCGGTGTTGGTGACCGCGTAGTCGAAGACGAGGTACTCGCCGACGGCGACCCGCGGGGTGGTGACCTCGGGCCCGAGCACGGTGACCGGCACGTCCGGGGAGTGCCCGAGCAGGGTCAGCGCCTCGGGCCGGCCGGCCTTGATCAGCGTGCGCAGGCCGTGCCGTACGACGCGGTCCGTCGTGCCGGTGGGTCCGCTCAGCCAGCGGGCGGCGGTCTCGACGGCGAGGGCGGGGTGGTCGCGGCTGATGTCGTTGAGGTGGTTGGAGACGGAGCGGCGCACGTACGCGGACTCGTCGCGGTAGAGGGCGTCCAGTACCGGCAGGGCCGGGCGCGGGTCGGCGACGAAGGCGGGCAGCTGCGGGGCCCAGGGCAGCCGGGGCCGGGTGCCCTCGCTGGCGAGGCGCCGCACGTGCGGGTCGGGATCGTCGGTCCACTTCTGTACGACGGCCAGGGCGCGGGCCGGGTCGGCGCGCAGGAAGGGCCGTACGGCGGATTCGGCGGTCAGCCGGGAGGTGAGGTCGTGCAGCAGGGCCAGCCCGGGCTCGAACACCTCCAGCCCGCGGACGGCGACGGCCTCGTTGACGGGGAAGGTCATCCAGCCCTCGAAGCCGGGGTCGGCGAGGGCGGTGCGCACGACGGCCTCGAAGCCGGGCCAGTCCTCGGGGAGGTCGGCGAGGACCGCGTCGCGGACGGCGCCGACGCGGCCGCTGTACGTCAGCCCGTCGAGCGAGCCGGCGCGGGCGAGCAGGGCGGGCGAGGACCGGCGGCCGCCCGCCCGGGCGAGCAGCCGGGCCAGGGTGCTGACGGTTTCCGCGCTGAGGAGCTCATCGGCCGTGGGCATGGGGACAGTCTTGCGGATGCCGGCCGGGTCCGGGGGCTCCCGGAGCGCGGCGGTCGCCGCCGCGGTCCGGGGCCGGTCGTGCCGGGTCGTCCGCTCAGTCCACGTAGTAGTCGGTGAGGACGCAGCCCTTCACGAGGGCCGGTTCCTTCCGGTAGCCGCTCGGCGGGGTGAAGCCCTCGTGGCAGTTCAGCATCAGGAGTCCGGCCTGCGGGGTCAGCAGGGAGCTCATGGCGTCCGAGCTCTCGGATCCCATGGCGAAGTCCTGCCCGATGACGATGCCGCTGTTGCGGTTCCCGCCCTGCTGCGCGGCGACCTCGGCCTTGAAGGCGGTCTGGAAGGCCTTCGCGTCCTTGATCATGTAGATGCTGGTGCGGCCTCGGCTGCCGCAGGTTCCGCGTTCGATGACGGCGGCGGACTTGAGGAACTTCTGGTCCGGGCCCGTGCTCGGTTCGCCGCTGTCCAGGGGGATGGCCCTGATCGGGTCGCAGTCGGTGAATCCGTTGACGAAGCGGGCGGCCGCGGCCATGGTCGCCGCCTTGGGGAGCTTCTGGAACGCCGTCCCGTCCTTGGGGGCGTTGCCGTTGACGCCGCCGTTCTTCGTCGGGTTGTCCAGCGTGCCCTCGTTGGGGCCGCCGTCGCCGGTGCCGTTGTAGGCGTTGTCTCCGCCCGTCGCGACGGAATCCCCGCCGATGCCGCCGAGCGTCGGGTTGTCGCCGCCTCCGCAGCCGGTGAGGGAGAGCAGGGCCGTGGTGGCCGTGACGGTGATGAGCAGTGGCTTGAAACGCATGTGTGTGGTGTCCCCCGGTAAATGACCTTGAACGGCGGCGACTCTAGGGCGGTGGTCATGTCCGCGGCAAACCGGATGGCGGAAAACTCGCACGGGAAAGTTTGAAAACGCCCAAAACGGACATGGCTGCGGTTTCCGCATGCCGAAAGCTTCCCCTGGGAGCCTGCTGAAGCGTGGGCGGATGCAGGGGTGAACCTTGTATTAAGGGTTCGTTAACGATCCAAACCTCGGGATTCCAAGGCGTTCGGGGCGGCCGGATTCCGGACTTCGATCCTCCAGATGTGGAATGCGCAGCATCTAACGTCCTGACCCATGACTCAGCTGGACGTTCGGCCTCGGGCCGGAGACACGGTAAGCGGCGTCGCCGAGGGCGACGTTCGCGGCAAGGGCCTCGGCAAGGGCTCCGTCGGCCTCGTGGGAAGCGCCGTCATCGGCATTTCCACCGTCGCCCCCGTCTACTGCCTGACCTCGACCCTCGGCTCGACCGCCGGGGAGGTCGGCATGCAGATGCCGGCCATCTTCCTCGCCGGCTTCCTCCCGATGCTCCTGGTCGCCTTCGCCTACCGCGAGCTCAACAAGGCCATGCCGGACTGCGGCACCTCCTTCACCTGGACCGTCAAGGCCTTCGGCCCGCGGATCGGCTGGATGTGCGGCTGGGGCCTGGTGATCGCCACGATCATCGTCCTCTCCAACCTGGCGGGCGTCGCCACCTCGTACTTCTGGCTGCTGGCCGGTGAGATCACCGGCAACGAGTCGATCGCGGCCCTCGACGACAACAAGCTCGTCCACATCGCCACCTGCCTGACGCTGATCGCCGTCGCGACCGCCATCAGCTACCGCGGCATGACCGCCACCAAGGGCGTCCAGTACGCCCTGGTCGGCCTCCAGCTCGTCGTGCTCGCCCTCTTCGTCGCGATGGCCTTCCAGAAGGCCTCCGCCGGCACCTTCGACACCGGCCTGGACTTCTCCTGGTCCTGGATGAACCCCTTCGCGGTCGAGTCCATGGCGGCCTTCACCGCCGGACTCTCGCTCTCGATCTTCATGTACTGGGGCTGGGACGCGTGCCTGGCCACCAACGAGGAGACCACCGGCTCCACGAAGACCCCCGGCCGCGCCTCGCTCATCGCGATGGTCGTCCTGGTCGGCTCCTACCTCGCCACCGGCGTCGCCGCCCAGATGGCCGTCGGCGCGGGCGGCGAAGGCCTGGGCCTGGCCAACGAGGAGACCTCCGGCAACGTCTTCGCGGCCCTCGCCGGCCCCGTGATGGGCCCGGTGCTCGGCGTCCTGCTCTTCGTGGCCGTCCTGGCCTCCGCCGCGGCCTCCCTGCAGACCACCTTCATCCCGGTGGCCCGCACGGTCCTCGCCATGTCGACCTACGAGGCCCTGCCGCCCTCCTACGCCAAGGTCCACCCGAAGTTCAAGACCCCGGGCCGCGCCACCGTCATTGCGGGCGTCGCCACCGGCGCGTTCTACACGGTGATGACCCTGGTCAGCGAGAACGTCCTGACCGACACGATCTTCGCGCTCGGCCTGATGATCTGCTTCTACTACTCGCTGACGGCCTTCGCCTGCGCCTGGTACTTCCGCGCCGAGCTGCGCCGCTCCACCCGCGACCTGCTCTTCAAGGGCGTCTTCCCGGTCCTGGGCGGTCTGCTGCTGGCCGCGGTCTTCTTCAAGACCCTCTACGACGCCTGGGACCCGTCCTACGGCTCCGGCTCCACCATCCCGGGCCTCGGCGTCGGCAACGTCTTCGTCATCGGCGTCGGCCTGCTGGCCCTCGGCCTGGTCGTCATGTTCGTCACCGAGCGCCGCAGCCCCGCCTTCTTCCGCGGCGAGGTCCTGACGAAGTCCACCCCGGCCCTGGTGGTCGAGGACTGACCACCCCCTCGCGCGCCCCCCGCGCAACACCCGCCGAGTCATCCCCGCGGCCCCGGACCGGTCCCCCCGATCCGGGGCCGCCGGCGTTCCGGTGGAAGGGGGTGGTGACCACGGGTGCGGGGGAGTCGTTGGGCGGGGCATGAATGCCATGAAGCGCACCCTCGCCGCCCTGGTCGTCTCCGGTGGCGCCGCCCTCGCACTCACCCCCGTCGCCGCGCACGCCGACGAGGCGCCCGCCCAGGCGCCCCCGGTCGTCGGCCGCGTCGTCGACATCGTCGACCACCCGGCCCAGACCGTCCAGGACGCGAAGACGGCGGTCGCGGTGACCAGCTCCGCCGCCGGGACCGCCACGGGGGCCACGGACGCCTCCCTCAAGGCACCCCTGGACAACCTCCCCCGGACCCCGCAGGTCAAGTGACCCGGACTCAGCCGGTACGGGTGACCAGGACCAGCGGGATCTCGCGGGCCGTCGCCGCGCGGTAGGCCGCGTACGAGGGCATCGCGGCCACCACCACCGGCCACAGCCGGTCCGCCTCGGCGGGCGTGGCGCGGCGGGCCGTCGCCGGGAAGGTCTCGGCGCCGACCTGGAGGGTGACGGCCGGGTCGGCGGCCAGGTTCAGGTACCACGCCGGGTGCCGGTCCGCGCCCGCGTGGGAGGCCGTCAGGACGTACGCCGCCCCGCCCGTCTCCCCGTCCCGCACGTACGCGAGCGCCGTGCGGCGGTACAACCCCGACTTCCGGCCCCGCGTGGTCAGCAGCAGGTCCGAGATCCCCGGCCGCGGCTGCCCCGCGGTCTCCTCGAAGCGGCGGATGTGCGCGGCGACCCAGGCGTCCGGACTGTCGGTCACCTTCGTCATGCCGGGATCACCCCCGCGTGCGCGAGGTGCAGCGACGGCGCCCCGGCCTCGTCCACCACGGCCCGGGCGAAGTCCGCGTGGGTGATCCGGCTCGCGGCGTCCGCCGCGGCGAAGCCGTACCCGCCGGCCGCCGCGCCACCGCCCTCGGCGAAGTCCCCGGCCGGGCTCAGCACCGCCCAGTCCAGCCCGGCCGGAGCCTGCGCCCGCAGCGCGTCGGTCCCGGCCGCGTAGCCCGCGTAGAACTCCCGCCACTCCTGCGGATACCCCGGCGTGTCCATCAGCAGCGCCCCCGACGCGGTGGGCAGTACGGACGCCAGCCCGACCACCACCAGCCGCCGCACCCCCGCCCACGGGAGTCCCGCCGCCAGCGCGCGGCCGACGGCGGGGAAGAACGCCCCGGGGGCCGCCTGCGCGTCGTACACCGCGACCACCGCCGCGTCGTGCCCGGCCGCCAGCCGTGCCACGTCCGCCGCGGAGGTCACCTCCCCGTCGGCCCGGCCCGCCTCCGTGACCTCGTACCCCCGCGCCCTGGCCTCGGCGGTGACGGCCCGGCCGACGCGCCCGCCGGCCCCGAACACGATGAGCTTCCTGGCCTTCTTGTCGTTCGTCATGGGGGGAGCGTAGGGAGGGGCCTGGTTACCGACCGGATACCGGCCCTACCGTAGGGATCATGACCCAACCCGCGCCGCTGGACCCGGAGATGTTCGACCCCGTCTGCCCGTCCCCGCTGGTCCCGTTCCGGATCGGTGACAAGTGGGCCCGGGAGCACTGGGACGAGCTCCTCGACGCCCAGGAGGCCGCGCTGGCCGCCGCTCAGCCCCAGGTACGGGAGCAGAGCACGAGCCGGTAGCCGTCGGGGTCCTCGATGGTGACCCCCCACTCCTCCCAGTACGGGTTGTGGGCGGTGACGCGCGTCCCGCCGTGCTCGACGAGCCGCTGGACCAGGGCCTCGTCGGGCGTCTCGCCGAGATAGACCACGAAGAGGTCGTCGACGGTCGGAGCGGGCGGGATCGGGTTCGAGGCGTCCCGGGTCAGCTCGAAGTGCCAACCGCCCCCGGCCGGCCCGACCATCAGCAGGTCGTGCTCCCCGGGCGCGCTCTCGGTGCTGCGCCACTGCACCTCCAGGCCGAGGCCGTCGACGTAGAAGCGTTCGGCGGCCTTCAGGTCGAGGGAGGGCCGCGCGACGCGGACGTGGGTACGTGAAGTGATCATGCCGGGCAGCGTACGAAACCGGCCGGGGCGCGGGCACTCCGGCCACGGCGAAGCTTTGGCCAGTGGCTGGTCCGATCGGTCGGATCTGCCGGTGGGTCGTACCGGGATGTTCCGGGCGGGGACGGAGCCGAGGTTATGAATGCAATCGCACGACAGTTTCGTCACCTGACCATCCATGAGCATGAACCTCAGGAGCCGCACGATGCGCCCCATCAGAGCAGCCTGTCTCGGCACGGCCACTGCGCTGGTCACCCTTCTCGCCTGCGCCCCCGGCGCGGGCGCCGCGACGGACATCGACTCCGCCCACGACAAGGGCAAGCACCGGGTCATCACACTCGTCGGCAGGCTCGTCCAACAGACGCCGTTCCCCGTCAGTCCCACCGGCCCCTCCCAGGGCGACCGGACCGTCTTCCGTTCGGACCTCTACGACCAGAACAACGTCACCAAGGTCGGCGAGACCAACGGCACCTGCACCACCACCCGGACCATCGACGGCGGAGCGGAGGTGTGCGTCGTGACCTACACCCTCGAGGGCCGCGGCCAGCTCTCCGTGCAGGGGATGGTCTTCGGCCACCTCAATGCGGGGCCTCCCCCGTCGTTCGACAACGGGATCACCGGTGGCACCGGGGACTTCGACCGGGCTCGTGGCTCGGTCCACGCCGACACGATCGGTATGGGCTTGAGGCGCTTCACGATCGACCTCTACCTCTGACCGACCCTGGCCCGCCCGGTGAGAAGGCCGGCCCGGCGTCCTCCCCGTGCGCGGATCTCATCGCGCGGGGAGCCACCCGGCTAGCCCGCCGTGATCCCGCCGAGGAACGCGCCCCAGCTCGCCGGCGCGACGGCCAGCTCGGGCCCGGCCGTCACCTTGGAGTCCCGGATGTGGACGGCGTCCGTGCAGGCGGCGACCTCGACGCAGTCGTCGCCCTGGCTGCCGCTGTACGTGGACTTGTGCCAGGAGAGGGCGACCTCGACGCAGCTGTCGCCCTGGCTGCCGCTGTAGCTGCTCTTGAACCACCGCAACGGGGAGCTGTTCACAGGGATCCTCGCAATCGCATCAACAGGCCCGCGCTGTCCGCGGGATTGAGGGCCTGGATGCGAAGTTTGGCATACCGCTGGTGGAGGAGGCTGATGTCTTTCGGGTCGGAAATTACTTGGCCCGACTGCTGCCCCTCGGTGTAGCCGAGCCACTCGTGTTCATCGGTTTCCAGTAGTTGGAAGGGGCCGTCGGTGCCCGCGTGTTCCGGGCTGACCGTCGGCATGATCTGGATGTCGACGTTGGGAAGCCTCCCGCACTCCAGGAGGCGGTCGATCAGCTCCCGCGTGACCTCGGGCCCGCCCGTTCGCCGCTCGATCAGCGCCTGCTCGATGATGAAGCTGAAGAGGATGTACGGGGTGCGGAACAGCAGCTTCTGCCGTTCCATGCGGGCTGCCACACGGGCGTCGGCCTCCTCGGGGGTCGCCAGCGGCGGAACGTTGTCGATGAGGGCGCGGGCGTAGGACTCGGGTTGCAGCAGGCCCGGGATCGACCGGCACTCGTACGTGTTGAGCGTGACGGCCACCTCCTCCAGCTCCGCCCACCGCCGGAACCAGGACGCCAGCCCCCGCCGCCGCTCCAGCCGCTTCGCCGCGATGTCGATGACGCCGAAGGTGTCCAGCACCGTCTCGGTCTTGCTGATGAACTTCCGGGACGGATGGCGGCGGCCCTGCTCGACCGAGCCGACGTACTGGACCGAGTAGCCGATCAGCGGGGCCAGTTGCTCCTGGGTCAGGCCGGCCCGTTTGCGGGAGGCCTTGACCGTCTCGCCGAAGCTGCGCAGGGTGTCATCCGGTTCGACCTCGCCGTCACCGCTGTCGTCGGCACTCACCATGGCGGTCACCTCCCCGACAGGAAGGTTCACGCACGGTGACTCCCACTGTCCAGGGAGTGGACTCGTACAGTTGGTTTGTACGAGTCCGGGTGGTGTTGAACGAGCCTGGTCGGGCGGGATGTTGGCGCCATGACCGCACCCTCCGGCTCCGCCCGGACCCTCGTACGCGTGTTCACTCAGCGTTTCAGTTCCACCCGCCGCGGGGCCCGCCTCGCCCGCCAGCTGGCCCTCGTCGAACTGCACGACTGGGGCTTTCCCGAATCCACCGCGCTCTCCGCCGACGCCGGACTCCTCGTGGCCGAGCTCGCCGCCAATGCCGTCGCCCACGGGCGGGTTCCCGGGCGGGACTTCGAGCTCAAGCTGACGCTGTTGGAGAACGCCCTGCGCGTCGAAGTGTCCGATGCCCGACGCGACCGCCGCCCCGCCCTGCTGCCGCACGCCTACCAGGCGGAATCCGGCTACGGGCTGCGCATCGTGGACGCCGTCGCCGCCGACTGGGGGGTCACGGACCGGGTCATCGGCAAGACGGTCTGGGCCGAACTGACACGCCGGGCCGGGCCGCGGACGTAGGGGCCGAGCACCCCGGGTGGTCAGGGCCGCCAGCGGGGCGCCTCGTCGTCCGGGGTGTCCGGGCTGGCGAAGTGGAAGGGCACGCCGAGGTGGGCGGCCAGGTCGCCGCCCGCGCGGGTGGCGGCGGCCGCCGAGGGGTGGAGGGAGCCCTCGTCGGCGCCGTCCAGGGCGCGTACGGCCGTACCCCAGTAGATCGTGGCCAGGCACTTCTCCCCGGCGGGCTCGTCCGTGACGGCCAGCAGGTTCACGAACCAGTCGTGGACGGTGTCCCCGTCCCAGACGGCCTCGATGGCCACCACGCGGGCGCGGATGCCGTGGGCGAGGGCGGCGAGCGAGTCCAGGTCGAGCGGCGAGTCGGGCGTACGGGCCACCCGGTCGCCGAAGTGCCGGTAGCGCAGGTGGACGATCTCCTGCGCCTCGTACAGGCCCACGCCTTGGGCGCGGCCGGCCTCCCACACGAGCCGGATCGCCTGGAAGCTGCCGTCCTGCAGGACGTATCCGTCGACCTGGGCGCGGATACCGGCCGGGAGCCCCTCCCACCGGCTTTCGGTGTCCCGGTCCATGGCGTCGGTGTCCGCTCCGAGGTTCGTCATGGCGTCATGATCGGCGCGGCGGGCCGCGGCCGTCGAGGGGATTTCGGCGGCTCCTCCCGGGACCGCCGGGGCGCGGGATTCCCGTACCACCTCGGCCACCCGCTCGCCGAGCAGCTTCAGAGTCTCCGTGGCCTCAGCGGCCGCGGTACACCTCGCGCCGGTGCCCCGCCGCCAGCACCCAGACGATGAGACGGTCATCCTCGATGGTGTAGACGACGCGGTAGTCGCCGACGCGCAGGCGCCAGCGCGACGCGTGCCCCTGGAGGGCCTTGATGTCGAACGCTGCCGTGTCCCCCGCAGTGAGGGCATTCTGTAGTTCGGCCAGCCGGTGCAGGACGCGCACGGCGTCGGGACGGGGGACCTTGAGCAAGTCGCGTTGCGCGTAGGGGGTGAAACGGGTGACGTATCCCATCCGTCATGCCTGCTGGTCGCGGAGGATGGCGGCCATTTCCTCAAGCGAAACGGAACCCTCGACGCCCTCGCTCTCGGCTTCGTCGGCTAGGCCGTTCAGCCAGGAGTCCTCGGCCTCGTCGGCGAGGCGGCGAAGCCTCTGGTACTCGTCGATGTCGATCACGACGGCTTCCTGCTTGCCACGGCGCGTGATGATCGTGGGCACTCCCTCGCGGTGGGCGCGGTCTATGGCGTCCGCCAAGTGGCTGCGTACCTCTGCCATGGACTCGATCACGGGCTCGCTCATGTCATGAATGTACCAGGTGTACATGAGTGGCGCCCGCGTCCCGAGTCAGAGGTACTGGGCGAACTCGTCCAGGGTGCGCAGCACCTGCGGCTTCGGCTCCGAGGGGAGCTGGAGGACGACCTCCTCGATGCCCAGGTCGGCGTAGTGGCTCAGCTTGCCGGGGGTGGGCTGGACGGCGTACGGGACCACCTGGAGGGACTTGGGGTCGCGTCCGGCGGTCTCCCACACCTTGCGCAGCACCGGGAGGGACTCGGTGAGGCCGCGGCCGCCGATCGGGAGCCAGCCGTCGGCGTGGTCGGCGATCGCGGCGAAGAGCTTCGGGCCGGCCGCGCCGCCGATCAGGGTGCGCGGGCCGTACAGGGGGGCGCCGGGACCGAGTTCGCGCGGGGTCTGGACCGGCTTGGGGTGGGCGCTGCTGGCCTGGACGGAGCAGTACTGGCCGACGTACGCCGTGGGCTCCGGGGCCCACAGCGCGCGCATCAGCGCCATGCGGTCGCGGACCAGCTCGCGGCGGGTGTGCCACTCCACGCCGTGGTCGGCGGCCTCCTCGACGTTCCAGCCGTAGCCGATGCCCAGGGTGAAACGGCCGCCGGAGAGGTGGTCCAGGGTGGCGGCCTGCTTCGCGAGGCCGATCGGGTCGTGCTGGGCGACGAGGGTGATGCCGGTGCCGAGGTGCAGCCGCTCGGTCACGGCGGCGGCCTGGCCGAGGGCCACGAAGGGGTCGAGGGTGCGCCCGTACATCTCGGGGAGTTCGCCGCCCATGGGGGCGGAGGTGTCGCGGGCGACCGGGATGTGGGTGTGTTCCGGGAGGTAGAGGCCGGAGAAGCCGCGCTCCTCCAGGCTGCGGGCCAGGCGTACGGGGGAGATGGTGCGGTCGGTGAGGAAGATGGTCGTGGCGATCCGCATGGGCTCTGGCACCTCCGAGACGTGGGACCCGCAACGGTACGGGCTGGACCCACGATTGTTGAGGGGGCGTCAGACGGCGGGGTCGTGCTTCGGCCGTACGCCTGCCGTGCGTCAGCCGCGCGGGTAGCGGGCCAGCCAGCCGGGGGAGGCCTCCGCCGGGCTGTGGAGGGACGGGCCCTGCGTCAGCTCCAGGGCGAAGTCGTCGGCGATCTCCAGCAGCGTGGCGCGGCCTTCCAGTTCGGCGAGCCAGGCGGCCGGGAGGGCCGTCTCGCCGTGCAGGGCGCCGAGCAGCGCCCCGCACAGGGCCCCGGCGGCGGTGGAGTCGCCGCCGTGGTTGACGGCGAGGCGCAGGCCGTGCGCGACGTCCTCGGCGACCAGGGCGCAGTACACGGCGACGGCGAGGGCGTCCGCGGCGTCGGGGCCGTCGGCGCCGGGACCCCCGGCCGCCCGGCCCAGGGCTTCGACGGCCCGGGGGCCGGGCGAGCCCTGCGTGACGGCCGACAGGCCGCGCTGGAGGGCGTCCGTGACGGGCTGGTGGCCGGGGCGGGCGCCCAGCAGGCCCAGGGTGCGCTGGACGGCGGAGTCGAGGGAGTCGCCTCGGGTCAGGCCGTGGACGATGACGGCGAGGGCGCCGGCCGAGAGGGAGGCGGTGGGGTGGCCGTGGCTCTGCGCGGCGCACTCGACGGCGAGCTGGAGGACGAGGGCGGGCTCCCAGCCGACCAGCAGCCCGAAGGGGGCCGAGCGGGCGGCGGCGGCCGCGTCACGGGCGGCGGGGTTCTTCGGCTGGTCGAGGGTGCCGAGGATCTCGTCGGCGAAGCCGGTCAGGCAGGCGCGGTCCGGGCTGCGGCGGGCGTAGAGCCACTCCTCCTGCGCGAGCCAGCCGTTGTCCTTGCGGCGCTCGTCGGGGCCCCAGTCGTTCTGCGTGGCGGCCCAGCGCAGGTACGCGCGGTGGATGTCGGTGGGCGGGTGCCAGGCGCCGGTGTCCCGGCGTACGTGGGCCCGTATCAGCCCGTCCACGGTGAAGAGGGTGAGCTGGGTGGCGGCGGTCACCCGACCGCGGCGGCCGTCGGCGGGCGCGGGCGCGGTGAGGCCGTCCGGGCCGTGGGCCTCGCGGATGCCGTCGAGGGTGAGGCCGGCGAGGGGGGCGCCGAGGGCGTCCCCGAGCGCGGAGCCGAGGAGCGTGCCGCGCACGCGGCCGCGGAAGTCCTGCTGCTCGATGCGCCCCCAGAGCCCGGTGACGACGGCCCGTCCCAACGTCCGCCCCCCGCCTGCGGCGAGCTCGGCCACGTCCCCGCCTCCGTGGGCTCCGGCCGCGGGCCCGTGCCCCATGGGGCCGTCGCCGGCCGCGGCCCCGGGCCCGTGCCCTGCGGGTCCGGCTGCGGCAGCGGGTGCGGGCACGTGTCCGGCGGGTCCGTCCGCGGGCCCGGCGGCGAACCGGGCCCCGGGCCCGGCGGGTACGGGCGGGTGTCCGGCTCCGGCCGCAGGCCCCTGCCCGGCGGGTCCGTCAACGGCCGTGGGCGCGGACCGGTGCTCGGGTCCGCCGGTGGGTGCGGCAGGTACGGCCGGGTGTCCGGTTCCGGAGCCCGCCCCCTGCCCTGCGGGTCCGGCTGCGGCAGCGAGTGCGGGCACGTGCCCGGGTCCGCCGGTGGGCGCGACAGGCATGGCCGGGTGTCCGGTGCCGGGGCTCGCCTCCTGCCCTGCGGCTGCGGGGGCGGGTGCGGGCACGTGCCCGGCGGGCCCGTCGCCGGCCCCGTGCCCGGTTCCGGCCACGGGGCCCACCCCGGCTCCGGCGGCGGCCGAGGGCCCGGCGGCGAACTGGGCCCCGTACCCGGTGAGTGCGGCTACGGCGGCGGTCCCGGCCGTGGGGCAGACCATCGGTGCGGCGGGTACGCCCGCGGTTCCGGCTACGGGGCTCACCCCGTGTCCGACGGGTGCGGCTCCGGCCGCAGGCGTGGCTTCCGGCCCGGGCACGGCGGTGAACCCGGCTGTGGGGCGAGTCGCGGGTGCGGTGAGGGGCGGGGGGTCGGCCGGGAACCCGGCCAGGGGTCCTGCCGCGGGTTCGGGGCCGACCATCGGCGCGGCGGGTGTGCCCGCGGTTCCGGCTGCGGCAGCGGGTGCGGGCACGTGTCCGAAGGGTGCCGTTCCCGCCGCCGGCCCGGCGGGGAACCCGGCTGCGGGGTGAGCCGCGGGCTCGGTGGCGGGTGCGGCGAGGGGCGGGGGTCCGGCCGGGAATCTGGCCAGGGGTCCCGCCGCGTATCCGGGGCCGACCATCGGCGCGGCGGGTACGCCCTCGGCTCCCGGTCCGGCGGAGAACCCGGGCGCCGGGCCCGCCGCGGGTGCGGTGAAGGGCGGGGGTCCGGCCGGGACTCCGGCTACGGGGCCTGCCATGGCTCCGGTGGCGGTCCCGACCGGCGCGCCGGGGCCGTGGGCCGCTGCGGCCGGGTGACCGGGCAGGGCGGGCCCGGCCGTTGCTGCAGGGCCCACCGCAGGTGCATGCGCCCCGCCGTTCGTACCGATCACTTCGTCCACCCCCGCCACCGTGCCCCCCCCCGCTGACCACTTCACCCGATGCCCGGCACCCGGCACTGCACTCGTACCCGCCGCGCATGCGAAACCCGCACTGTAGTGGACAGCTTCGATCGAATCCGGAAGTGGTTCGCCAAGAGGCGCGTAAGTGATCAGAGAACGGCCAGATCGCGAATACTTCCGGCCGCCATCTGGCTCATGGCACGTTTTGCCACTCGCCGTCGAGCCGGTTGGTTTCGGCCACGCCTCGTTCATCCGACGTTCTCCGGGGCCGATGAGCCTCGAACGCATGAAGAAGGCTCTCCTCGCCGCGACCGCCGTCGCCGCCACACTCACCGCCTCCCTGGTCGTGGCGCCCGCCGCCACCGCCTCCGGCCTGGACCACCTCCCGTGGGCCGGCCACCAGAACGACCGCTCCGCCATCCCCTTCACCGAGGCCACCGTCACCGCCGGCGCCGACGGTTCCTTCACCCTGAAGTGGAAGGCCCGGGGCACCAAGCGGATCGAGATCAAGGCGAACGGCAAGGTCGTCGCCAAGGGCGGCGCCGAGGGCCGGGCCGTGGTCACGGGGCTGCCCGCCGCCGACCGCCAGTGGTTCGACTTCAAGCCGGAACGCGGCGGCGGCCTGCGCCTCGCCGACCGCCTCATCAAGCTGGACGGCGCGGTCAACTTCCGCGACGCCGGCGGCTACCGCACCACCACCGGCCAGTGGGTCAAGATGGGCGAGATCTACCGCTCCGACGCCCTCGACAAGCTGACCGCGAACGACCTGGCCAAGCTGGAGCGCCTGCGCGTCAAGACCGTCTTCGACCTGCGGATGCAGGACGAGCGCACCAAGGACGCCGACAAGCTCCCGGCCGGCGCCACCTACGTCGTCGCCGACGTCTTCGCCGGCTCCGGCTCCTTCCAGACCCTGCCCAAGACCCCCGACGAGGCGGTCAAGGCCATGGTCGACGCCGAGAAGACGATGGTCAGCGGCGACGGCGGCAAGAAGGCGTACACCCAGGTCTTCGACGGGATGCGCAACGACCACCGCCGCTCCGTCCTCTTCCACTGCACCGCCGGCAAGGACCGCACCGGCTGGGCCAACGCCTCCCTGCTGACCGCCCTCGGCGTGCCGAGCGAGACCGTCATGGCCGACTACCTGGCCAGCAACGACTACCGCAAGGCCGCCAACGACGCGGTCCTCTCCCACCTGCCCGCCCAGCAGGCCGCCGTCTACAAGCCGCTGCTCGACGTGCGCCCCGAGTACCTCAACTCCGCCTACGACGAGGTCAAAGCGAAGTACGGCTCTTTCGACCGGTACCTGAAGGACGGCCTCGGCATCGACTCCCGCGAGCTGCGCCAGCTCAAGAAGGACCTGCTCGTCGGCTGACCGCCACCAAGAGCGCGCGCGGGCCCGCCCGGACGCCACACCGGCCGGGCACCGCGCGCCGCCGTCAGTCCAATACCGGCAGCAGCTCCGGCAGGTGCCCGTCCGAGGCGCGGGCCGCGTCCTGCCGCTCCCGCGGCACCTCCCCGTACAGCGTCGTACGGGCCTTCGCGGGCCGCCCGGCCGCCCCGGCGACAGCGATCAGGTCCTGGACCGACTTGTACGAGCCGTAACTCGACCCCGCCATCCGGGAGATGGTCTCCTCCATCAGGGTCCCGCCCAGGTCGTTTGCCCCGGAGCGGAGCATCTCGGCCGCGCCCTCCGCACCGAGCTTCACCCAGCTCGTCTGGATGTTCGTGATGTGCGGGTGGAGCAGGAGCCGCGCCATCGCCGTCACCGCGCGGTTGTCGCGGACCGTAGGGCCGGGCCGGGCGATGCCCGCCAGGTACACGGGCGCGTTGGTGTGGATGAAGGGGAGCGTGACGAACTCCGTGAAACCACCGGTCTGCTGTTGGATGCGGGCCAGCGTGCGGAAGTGGCCGAGCCAGTGCCGCGGCTGGTCCACGTGCCCGTACATCATCGTCGACGAGGACCGGATGCCGAGCTCGTGCGCCGTCGTGATGACGTCGATCCAGTCCGCCGTCGGCAGCTTCCCCTTCGTGAGCACCCAGCGGACCTCGTCGTCGAGGATCTCCGCCGCCGTGCCCGGGATGGAATCCAGCCCGGCCTCCTTGGCCGCCGTCAGCCAGTCCCGTACGGACATCCCCGTCCGCGTGGCCCCGTTGACGACCTCCATCGGGGAGAAGGCGTGCACGTGCATGCCGGGGACCCGCTCCTTCACCGCGCGCGCGATGTCGAAGTACGCCGTCCCGGGCAGGTCCGGGTGGATGCCGCCCTGCATGCACACCTCGACCGCGCCGACGTCCCAGGCCTGGGCGGCCCGGTCCGCGACCTGGTCCAGCGACAGCGTGAACGCGTCGGCGTCCGTGCGGCGCTGCGCGAACGCGCAGAAACGGCAGCCGGTGTAGCAGACGTTGGTGAAGTTGATGTTCCGCGTGACGATGTACGTGACCTCGTCGCCCACGACCGACTTGCGCAGGTCGTCGGCGATCCGGCACAGCGCGTCGAGGGCCGGGCCGTCCGCGTGCAGCAGCGCGAGCGCCTGCGCGTCGGTCAGCTCCGTCGGATCGTCGGCGGCCTGGGCGAGGGCGGCGCGCACGTCGGTGTCGATGCGCTCGGCCACCATCCCGGGAGCCGCGGCCTCGCGCAGCGCCTCCCAGTCGCCGTAGACGTGGTCGAAGTCGTCGCGGCGGTCGCCGGTGCGGCCCTCGGTGTCGATGGTGGCGTGCAGATCGGTGCGTCCGTAGGCGACGAACCCCTCGTCGGGCTCCTGCCAGGGCCGTCCCTCGACGGTGGCCGCCTCGTCGGCGAGTCCCGTCTCCGGGTCGGCCAGCGCCCGGACGTGCGGCAGCAGGCGGGGGTCCAGCCACGGCTCGCCGCGCCGCAGGAACTCCGGATAGATGGTGAGGCGCTCGCGCAACTCGAAGCCGGCCGCCCGGGTGCGCTCGGCCAGCTCCTCGATGTGCGGCCAGGGACGCTCGGGATTCACGTGGTCGGGGGTCAGCGGCGAGACCCCGCCCCAGTCGTCGATGCCCGCGCCGATGAGCAGCGCGTACTCGGCGTCCACCAGGTTCGGCGGGGCCTGGATCCGGGCGATCGGGCCCAGGACGTGCCGGGCGACGGCGATGGCGGCGGCCAGCTCCTCCAGCTCCGCGTCCGGCATGCCGCGCATGGCGGTGTCCGGCTTGGCGCGGAAGTTCTGGACGATGACCTCCTGGATGCCGTGGTAGCTGCGCTGGATCCGGCGGAGCTCGAAGAAGGCCTCGGCCCTCTCCTCGTAGGACTCGCCGATCCCGATGAGCACCCCGGTGGTGAAGGGGACGTTCGAACGCCCCGCGTCCTCCAGCACCCGCAGCCGTACGGCCGGTTCCTTGTCGGGGGAGCCGTGGTGGGGGCCGCCGGGCTCGGACCACAGGCGGGTGGCGGTGGTCTCCAGCATCATGCCCATGCTCGGCGCGACGGGCTTCAGCCGCTGGAGGTCGGACCACGACATGACACCGGGGTTGAGGTGCGGGAGCAGCCCCGTTTCCTCCAGGACGCGGATCGCCATGGCGCGGACGTAGGCGAGGGTGTCGTCGTAGCCGTGCGCGTCGAGCCACTCGCGGGCCTCGGGCCAGCGGTCCTCGGGACGGTCGCCGAGGGTGAAGAGCGCTTCCTTGCAGCCCATCGCCGCGCCCTGGCGGGCGATGTCGAGGACCTCGTCGGGGGAGAGGTACAGGCCGTGGCCGGCCTTGCGGAGCTTGCCGGGCACGGTCACGAAGGTGCAGTAGTGGCACCTGTCGCGGCACAGGCGGGTGAGCGGAACGAAGACCTTGCGCGAGTACGTGATGACACCGGGCCGCCCGGCGGCGGCGAGCCCGGAGTCCCTTACGCGTGCGGCGGACGCGGCGAGGTCCCGCAGGGCCTCGCCGCGCGCCTGGAGGAGCACGGCCGCCTCGGTCGCGTCGAGGGCGACGCCGTCTCGCGCCCGCCGGAGCGCGCGGCGCATCGCGTTGTCGGTCGGAGCGTCACTCGGAGTGGTCATGGGCCGAGCATACGATCCGACGTTCCGGCGGTGGGGCGGCTGCGGAGTGGCTCATCTCATCAGCTCACCGGCGTTGACCAGCAGGGACTGGCCGGTTATCGCCCGCGCCCGGTCGGAGGCGAAGAAGACGGCGGCGTCGGCGACGTCCCCGTCGGTGGCGAGATCGGGCAGCGCCATGCGCTGGGTCAGCCGACCGTGCACCTCGGCCTCCGGAACCCCCTCCGTATGGGCTGTGAAGGTGACGAACGCCTGCACCGGCGGCCCCCACATCCAGCCGGGCAGCACGGTGTTGACGCGGATCCGGTGGGGGCCGAGCTCGCGGGCCATGGAGTACATGGCGGAGGTCAGGGCTCCCTTGGAGGCGGCGTAGGCGGCCTGCTGCACCTCGCTGGGCGCGGCGACGGCGGACTGCGTCCCGATGATCACCACGGATCCGCCGCGCTCCTTGAGCGCGGGCAGGCAGGCCCGGGTCATCCTCAGGGTCCCCAGCAGGTTGACGTCGAGGACCTGCTGCCAGGTCCCGAAGTCGGCGTCCTCCAGTCCCCCGAAGTACGAGTCCCAGGCGGCCACGTGCACGACGGCGTCCACGCCCCCGAACCGCGCCCGGGCCAGCTCGGCCAGGGCCTCGCACTGCCGCTCGTCGCCGATGTCGGTCGCCAGGTACGCGGTGTGCACGCCCTCGGGGTCGATCTCGGCGGCGGACTTGGCGAGGTTTGCCTCGGTCCGCGCCCCGAGCACGGCATTCCCCCCGTCCCGCACGACGGCGGCGGCCACCTGATGCCCGAGCCCGGCCCCGACGCCGGAGACGATGACGGTCTTCCCTCGCAACATCATGACGGACCTCCGGGCGCGGCGAATCTGACGGTGCGTCAGGCTACGGCGCGGGCGCGGCGGTGTGAAGGGGCGGGGACCTGATGGGTGGCGGAGGCGACGCCGTTGTCAGTTCCCGGCCCCATCGATCCGCGCGAGTGCCTGGTTCACGATCTCGAGGAGCTCTGCGTCCGTGGTGTCTCCGTCCTCCCGAAAGGCTGGATCGATCGGGTAGTCATCCAATGCGTAGAAGACCTGGTTGAGCGCTCGGCAGAGATGGTCTCCGACGCGCTCGCCTTCGCCCAAGGCCTTCCTGCGGGCGTCCAGCCATTGCTTGGCGAACCTCCCCGGCTGGATCTCGGCGCGCAACAACCTCCTCATGAGGTCCAACCGCCGGCCGGTTCCCGTACCTGCGGGGACTTCCCCGGCAGTCCTCCACTGCCTCCGGCGTGCGGCCTTGTCGTTCATGGCGCGGCGTCCTCGATGGCCCGGAGGATCAGATCCATGTCCTTCGCGGCGAGGATGCAGAAGTCCTGATCCCTGTCGACGGTGACCTGCGCTTCGCCGAAGCCGTCGCCATTGCGCGCCGACTCCTCGGTGAGGCGTACGGGCAGGATCAGCCAGTTCTTCGCGGCCTTGAACCGCCACTCGACATGGCGCGGGGCGTCGCGCGCCACTGCCTCGAAGACGGGCTTGAACCCGTCGTGAGGCTCCGCGAATCGCCAGCCGAGGTGTGCGATCTGCACGTGCCCGAGGCGGGGATGGCGCTCGGCGGGCGACCGGAACCAGAAGAGCGGAGCAAAGCGGGTGAGAGCGGCACGAGCCCTCGAACCACGTGCCATCGTCATCCCCTTCCCGAGTCGTGGTCCCCCACGCTCCACGGCGGCTCGCCCGCGCGCCGGAGCCTGAGAACGGATTCAGTTGCGAATGCTTCCGGGTCGGCCGCATAGGGGCGGACGCCCGGGTGGTCCCCGCAGAAGGTGACGTTCGCCGTGAGGTGGTCGTCGGCCAGGCCGCCGTAGGACATGGAGATGTATGCGGAGACCTCCACGGTGGAGTTCAGTTCGTCCGCACCCAGAAGACAGCTGCTCGCGTAGGCCACGCAACGCCGCAACAGCCTCGACTCCCTGTCCTCCCTGTCCTCCCTGTCCTCCCCAGAGGCCGGAAGGTCGTAGTCCGTCATTGCGCGGCCATTGACGGTGTACTCCTCGTGCACCACGTCCGAGAACGGTCCCGAGGGAGCGGACTTCAGCGCCGACAAGACGTGCGCGCCGCTCGGGGCGACCTCCCAGCCGCCTTCCGCGATGCGAAGGAACCCTGGAGGAGCCTCGTCCGGGGTGATGCCCCCGGTGTCGACCCGTCCCAGCAGGCGGGCCATCGAGCGGTTCATTTCCATACGCCATCCTCCTCAGGGCACCTCGGCGCTCAGCCGTGCTCGGCGAGCAGGGCCCGTACGTGCGCGTTGCCGCTGCGGTACAGATGATCGGCCAGCACCTGCCCGGCCGGCCCCTTGGCCCGGTGCACCGCGGCGACGGCATGGGCCATGGTGCGGCCCGCGGGTGCGGCCCGCAGGATCCGCAGGACGAGCTCCACGGCCGGTTCCTCGTCGACGACGACAACCGAGTTGGCGAGATCGACGAGCTGGGTCGCCACGTCGAACCGGTATCGAACCCCCGCAGCGATGGACCCAAGGCCCCGGCTGATGACGGTGCGGATGTCGGGAAGACAGGCCCGCACCACGGCTTCGTCCAGATAGTCCCCGAGCTTCTCCTCGAAGTACTCACTGTCCGCAATGTGAATGAGGGAGCGGAAGGTTTCCAGCCGGAGCGCCGACGATCCCTTCTCCTCGGCGAGCTCCCGGCTGTCGGCGGCGGCTGCGGAGAACTGCCCGTAGCTGCTGTCCACGAAGAACTTGCGGTCGATGAGGAGGTCGTACCAAGGCGTGGCCCGCGGGTCCAGGGTCGCCTCGCGCACCGTCTCGTACCCTGCCGGCTCACCCCAGGCCACGAGGGTCAGGCAGGCCAGATACCTCTCGCGGTCCGTTGCCGACGCATCACCGAGCAGGGAGACGAGCCCGGGCACCCGCTCCCGATGCTCGGCGTAGTCGTAGCCGCCGTAGATGACGTCATCGACATCGTCGGTGCGCTGCCCCTCGAAGTCGGTCCCGAGCAGCTCCTCCAACCGCGTCACGCCGCGTCACTGCTGGGAATGGAAACCCTTACTTGGCGGTGGTGCAAGTTGATGTACTCCACCTTGACTTTGAACTCGTCGCCGACCCTAGCGCGATTCGCCCCTCCTCCCCGGGGCTCGGTGTTCGGCAGAAGGGCCTCGAATCCTGACGGGAGCTGCACGAAGACCCCAATAGTCGCGAGCTTTGTAACCTTTCCCGGGGTGATCTTCCCTAGTTCGGTGCGGGCGAACTCAATGAAAGGGTCGGGTTCAATGTCTTTTAGTGATAGGGAGATGGTGTCGCGATCTGGATCGGCGCTCAAGAAGACGACCGTTACCGTTTGGCCAACCTGTGCAACCTGGGCAGGGTGATCTACCTTCATCCATGACAGGTTCGCGGACGATACCGTACCGTGCGCTCCTCCTTCCAGGGCAACATTCAGGTGGTAGTCGCACACTGCTGTGACGACTCCCTTACAGACCTGTCCGGGCTGCAGCGCGGGCCCCGTTTGCATGTCAGAGGTCTTTCTTCGTGAGATGGGTGAGGGTGCGGAATAGTATCAATCTATCCAGCGGTATCCGTTGTACCAGTTTATCCATATTACGTCGTCGATGAATGAGTTGAAGAGCGGAATGTCGCTTTGGTCAATGACCCACTGCCACTCGCCCGGCCTGCCGTCGTGAGTGATTCTGAGTTTTGGTCTACCCGGTAGGCCGTCGGGTGGGAATGCCTCTAGGAAACCTGGTTTCATCGTGAACTCGTGGTAGCCATCCTCAAACCTTCCCTGGACGGCATACCTGCGAGCGACCTCTTCGCTCTCGCCGAGATAGGCGGTCCCAAGGCCGCCTTCCGCTGTGTCCGGGTGGAGGGAAGGGTCCAGTCCCCGAGCTTCAAGTGGTCTGTGGCCCTTGGTGGGAGATCGATACAGCTTGACAGGTTCCTCAGGGCAGCCTTCCGGAGCAAGCCCCAGCGGGTCCGACCACGTATGGGGATTGTGGACGTACGTGGCCGGGTTCGGGGCCGGGGTGAGGCCCAGGGGGTCCGGGGTGAGGTAGCGGGCCGTTTCGGGGTCGTACGTGCGGAAGTAGTTGTGGTGGAGGCCCGACTCGGGGTCGAAGTACTGGCCCGGGAAGCGGAGCGGGGTGTAGGCGGCGGCGTCGCGGGTCCACGTGGTGGAACCCCAGAGGGTGGAGCGGGCGCGCCAGGCGATCTCGCCCGCCTCGTCGACCAGTTCGCGCGGGGTGCCGATGAGGTCCGTGACGATGGCGAAGAAGCGGTCGTCCGTGGTGCCGAGGACACGCTCCGCCTGGGTGAGCGGGTGCAGGCCGTGGTGGGTCCAGGTGAGGGTGACCGGGCCGGCCGTCTGCTCGCAGAGGGTGGTGCCGTCCCACGTGAAGAGGGTTTCCTCCGCCACCTCGCCGGTGGGCGCGAGGCGCTGCTTGGCCGTGCGGCGGGAGAGGGCGTCGTAGCGGTAGCGCCAGCGCGTGCCGTCCGGGGTGGTGACCCCGCTCAGCCGGTCCTCCGCGTCCCACTCGTAGTGCCAGGTGTCCGGCTTGCGCGAGAGGCGGGTCTTCTGGCGGAGGACGACCCGGCCGAGGGCGTCGTGTTCGTAGCGGATCGAGCCGGCGCGGGTGATGCGGGTGCCGGTGTACGAGCGTTCGCCCTGGGCCTCCGCGCCCGGGTGGCGGGTCGGCCAGGAGGCTCTGGTCTGGTTGCCGGCGTCGTCGTAGGCGTAGCGCTCGGTCCAGTTGGACGCGTCGACTGCCGTGACCCGGGCTGCCGGGTCCAGGGTGAAGGTGTGGGGACCGGCGCGCGCGTCGTCGATCGCCGTGAGGGCGCCGTCGGCGCGGTAGCTGTAGCCGCGGCGCTGGAGGGTGCGGCCGTCCTGGCCGACGAGGTGCTGGTCGGTGAGACGTCCGACCGGGTCGTAGGCGTGGGTCAGGGCCAGGTCCGCGCCGATGGTGCGGGTCAGCTCCCGGCCTGCGGCGTCCCGCTCGAAGGTCAAGGTGCGGCCCGATGCGCTGAGGGCGCTGCGGCGGCCCGCCGCGTCGTACGTCCACTCGGAGAAGGCCCCGGCGGGGGTGGTACGGCCGGCCCGGCGGCCCGCGACGTCGTAGGTGTGGGTGAGGGTGCGTCCGTCGACCGTCTCCGAGACGACGCGGCCGTACCGGTCCCGTTGCAGGGTCAGCGTGGTGCCGTCCGGTGAGACGGCCCGGGCGAGCTCGTCGAAGGCGTCGTACTCGTAGGACGTGATGCCGTCCGCCGTCTCCTTGTGCAGGAGGAGGGAGAGGGCGTCGTGCGCGTACGTGGTCGTGGCGCCGAGGGCGTTCGTACGGGAGACCAGGCGGCCCGCGGCGTCGTAGCCGTAGGTCAGGGTGCGGTCGTCGAAGTCCGTCTCGCAGGCCAGTCGCCCGGCGGGATCGTAGGCGTAGGTCCAGGTCAGGCCCTGGGGGTTGGTGACCGAGGAGAGGCGCAGCTCGGTGTCGTGGGTGAAGGAGTAGCGGACGCCGTCCGGGCCGGTGCGGGCTGTGAGGAGGTCGAAGTCCCCGTACTCGGAGAGCGTCAGCCCGCCCATCGGGTCGGTGTGGGTGGTGCAGTTGCCCTCGCCGTCGTAGGTCCAGGACTCCGTGCCGCCGTCGGCGGTCTCCCGGTGGAGCAGGCGGCCCTCCACACTCCACGTGAGGCGGGTGGTGTGCCCGAGGGGATCGGTGACGGCGATCGGGCGGCCGAAGCCGTCACGCGTGTACCGGGTCGTCGCGCCCAGCGGGTCGGTGATCTCGACGGGCAGGCCGGCCGGGTCGCAGCGGACCGTGGTGACCGCACCCAGGGTGTCCGTCACCGAGGCCAGGTGGCCGCGGGTGTCGTAGGTGAAGCGGCTCGTCGCCCCGTGCGGTGCGGTGGCAGAGGTGCGGTTGCCGCGGGCGTCGTACGTCGTGCGGGTCACCCGGCCGTCCGGCCGGATCACCGTGACCGGCAGGCCCAGCGCGTCGTACTCGGCCCGTACCTCGCGTCCGTCGGGGCGGACCACCGTGGTGAGCCGGCCCTGCTCGTCGTAGACGTACCGGGTCGTGTGGCCGAGCGGGTCGGTGCGGGTCAGCAGGCGGTCGTACGCGTCGTGGGTGAACCGGGTGGTCGCGCCGGTGGGGTCGGTCTCGGCCGTGATCCGGGCGCGGTCGTCGACCAGGTACCGGGTCTGGTGGCCGTGGGAGTCGGTGTAGGTGGTGGAGCCGTCCCCGTAGGTGAAGCGGACGCCGAGGTGCCCGTTGGTGCCGGACTGGGCGGTGCAGCGGTGCTGTTCGTCGTAGACGTAGTCGAAGTGACGGTCGTTCGTGTCGGTCCAGGAGGTGATCCGGCCGAGTGCGTCGTAGCCGAACCGGAGGGGGCGGCCCGAGGAGTTGGTGACATGGGTGAGGTGGCCGTCGGTGTACGCGTAGCGGAGCACTTCGGTGCCGTCGGCGAGGGCGAGGCCGGTTATTCGGCCTTCCGATGAGCTGAGGCGCAGCTCGTAGCCGCCGCTGTGGGACAGGGCGGTCGGCGCGCCCGTCCCGTCGTACTCGAAGGCGATCCAGGCCCCGCCCCGGTCGTCGAGCTGGCTGAGGAGGCCCTCGTCCGTGAAGTGGCGGACGTGGCCGGACTCGGGGTCGGTGACCGTGTATCCGCCGTCCGCGTCGCGGGTGAGCGGCCAGCGTTGGCCGTGGCCGGGGAGTACGGGGGTTCCGGAGGTTCCGGGCTCGGGGTGCGGGTAGGAGAGCAGGCTGCCGTCCTCGCGTACGAGGATCACGCCTTCCTCGTCGATCTCCAGGCGCTGGTCGACCGTGGACGCCCAGGACGGCCCGAACCAGCGGCCCGCGCGGTACGAGGACTCGAAGGTACGGGTGAACACGAGCGGCAGCGCGCCCGGGAGGACCAGGTCGGTCTGCGGCAGGACCATCCGGCCCGTCGCGACGTCGACCGGGTCGGCCTTGCACTTCAGGTCGCCCTTGCGGCGAGCCGCAGCCTCGGCTTCGGCCCTGGTGGCCGCGCGCGCGGCGCCCGTGCTCGCCGCTTCCTCGGCGAACCGTGCGCCGGCCCGGAGGGTGGGCAGGCCCTTCGAGCCGATGAGATCGGGGACGAGACGGCCCAGGAACTCGCTGGGGTCCTTCATGAAGCTGTCGATCATCGGGCCGGGGATGCGTTCGGGATGGGACGCGGTGGAGACGAGACCGGCCAGCGTCATGCTGAAGTTCTGCTGGAAGTCGGCCGGGTGCGTCAGGTTGTACGGGTCGAACGGGTTCAGGCCGCGGGCGAAGTTCAGCGTCCCCGCCGCGCCCTTGGCCACGCCGCCCACGAAGTGGTTGAGCTCGACCGCCTCCGAGCCCACGTAGTCGCTGATCCCGGCCAGGAGCTGGTCCATCGCCGGGGGGTTGGCCGGGGCGTGTTCCATGGCGGCCTCGAGGGTGCGCTCGGCCGTCGCGGCGGCCTCGTCGCGCTGCCTGCGGGCCTCGTCGAGGATCTCCTTGGCCCACTTGCGGGCGGCCTCACCCGGGTCGGCGCCCTCCACCGGCACCGGGCCCGGATCGCGGCCGGCCTTCGAGGCCGCCTTGTAGGCATCCTCCTTGGCGACATGCGCGTCGTGGGCGTCCTTCGACGCCTTCACCGCCGCCTTGTGGAGCGCGATGGCCTCCCCTGCCTGCTTCTGCGCCCAATCCACCGTCTCCGCGTACCGGGTGAGCGCGCCGCTCGCCGACTCGCACGCGTCGGAGGCGCGCAGCCAGTCGGTGGGGTGCATCGCGAACTTCTCGCGGAACGCGTCGGCGGCCTGCCCCTTCCACCGGTCCGAGTCGAGGGCCTTCATGCCCTGGCCGACCCGCTCGAAAGCCGCCTGGAAGTCGGCGAAGTGCTTGGCGGACGCCCGGATCGCCGACGGCTTGCCGTGGACCAGCTCGTCCGCCTGCTCGCTCTGGCCGAGTTCCTGCTCCCGTACCGAGGCTCCGAGACGGGAGGCGACGCCGTCGCCGAAGTCCTCGACCTTGTCCGCCCAGCCGTGCGCGCCGACCCGGTCGAGTGCGCCACCGACCTCGTCGGTGGCCCGGTCCACCCCGTGACCGATGACCTTCTTCGCCGAATCGACCCCGTCCCCGATCTTGTCGAGACCCTTGTCGACCAGGCCGCCCCAGTCCGTCATCGGCCCTCACCACCGGGCTGCGGCTCGGGTGCGGGGCCGACGAAGTCGTTCACCATGCCGTCCATGTCGTCCCGGAGTCCGACGGTGTCGAGGATCTGGTTGGACAGGAGGATGTCGGAGCTGTTGACGTCCCGGACCGCGGTCTTCCAGGCCTCGTTGCCGTTCTCCGTGGCCTGGCCGAAGGACTCGCGGCTGTAGTCGGCGTCCCGGATCTGGGTGATCGGGTTGTCGGAGAAGACCTCGCCCCAGTCCTTGTCGATGACGTCCTTCTCGGAGGCGTACGGATTGCCGAGCGCCGCGTTCGTCACGACCTTGAAGCTGCCCTGGATGTACTGGTCCTGTTCGTACACCACGCCCGCGGACAGGCCCACGTTCATGGCGAACGTGTTCCCCTGCTGCACCAGCGAGCGGACCCCCCAGCCCCAGCGTTCGCAGAACGTGCCCAGCGCGGACGTCAGACCCGCGTGCCCGGTCTCCATTCCCGTGAGCCCCAGCTCGGTGAAGCCACCGCCCATGCCGGCCGTGCCCACCGACCCCAGTTCCTTCAACTCGGCCAGGCTGTCCGTGATCCCCTTGGCGATCTCGCCCAACGCCTGCTTCGAGACGTCGAGATCCGCCCCGTCCCCGCTCACGCGGCCGCCTCCCCGTCGAGCGCCGCCCTGTCCGGGACGATTCCCCGCACCGGCGGGAGCACCATGCCGTCCGGCCCCGCCGCGTTCCACGCGACCCCGCACGGAAAGTCCAGCGCAGGCACCAGCTCGTCGAGCAGTCGCGCACCGACCACCCGCCGGTACGTCCATTCGCGGCCGCCCTCACCGCGAGCCTCGGCGAACCGCCCCAACGCCTCCGCGTCGGAGAAGACGCAGATCCAGTCCAGACCTCCGAACTCGGACGTCCACAGACCGCCCCGAGCGTCCAACGGGACCAGAACCACCCGGCTGCGGAAGTCCGCCAGCCGCTCCAGCACCGCCTCCCGGGCTTCCGCCACCGGATCGGCTTCGACCGACCCGACGGCCCCCTCATCCGACGGCTTCGTAGCCGCGCGCCGCTCAACGGCATCGGCCCGCAGCCGACCCCACTCCTCGTCGAACCCCACCTGGACCCCCCACCCCATGCGTCCTAATCGAACGCACCTTTGCATGGTGGGGCGGGGCGAGCCAAATTCACTGTTCGGTAGCGCACATATCGAGACAGGTGTGCGGAGCCCTCGACTGCTGGCGATGCGACGTATCTGTGCTCAGGTCAGCGAGTTGGCCGGCATGTGACCTCCGCCGCCCGCGCGGTGGGATTCCGTTGCAATAGCAATGGAATCCCGCCGCCCGGGGCGGGCGCCTGTTCACCCGGTGCCGTACTCCGTCAGGGCGCGGCCCAGGCGGGCCACGCCCTCCGTGATCTCCGGTGGGGTGTGGGTCGTGAAGGAGAGGCGGAGGGTGCGGGGGTCCGGGGCGGTCGCGTGGAAGGGGGCTCCCGGGACGAAGGCGACGCCGTGGGTGACCGCCGTCTTGAGCAGGTCGCTCGCGTCGTGGTCCTCGGGCAGGCGGGCCCAGACGAACATGCCGCCCTCGGGGAGGTTCCACTCGCAGTCCGCCGGGAGGGTACGGCTCAGGGCGACTTGGAGGGCGTCGCGCCGTTCGCGGTACGCCGCGCGGACCGTGGCGATGTGGGCGTCCAGGTCCGCCGTCGCCAGATAGTGCGCCGCGGCCAGCTGGTCCACCGTGGAGGTGTGGAGGTCCGCCGCCTGCTTCGCGACCACCGCGGCCCGGCGCAGCGCCGCCGGAGCCCGGAGCCAGCCCAGCCGGAGCCCCGGCGCCATGATCTTCGAGAAGCTGCCGAGCAGGGCCGTACGGTCCTCCGCCCCAGGATGCGCCGCCAGCCACGGGACGTCCGCGCCCTCGTAGCGCAGTTCGCCGTACGGGTCGTCCTCCACCAGCCACAGCCCGAGGCGCGCCGCGATCCGCGCCACCGCCGTCCGCCGGGCGGCCGGCAGGGTGCGTCCCGTCGGGTTCTGGAAGGTGGGGACGGTGTAGAGCAGCTTCGGGCGTTGCCGTGCGACGAGCTCCGCGAGGGCCTCGGGGACGATGCCTTCCCCGTCGCAGGGGACGGCCACCACCCGGGCTCCCGCCAGCCTGAAGCACTGGAGCGCCGCCAGGTAGGTGGGGTTCTCGACCAGCACCACGTCCCCGGGTTCGATCAGGGCGGTGGTGATGAGGGTGAGGGCCTGCTGGGAGCCCGAGGTCA
This sequence comes from Streptomyces sp. 147326, assembly GCF_045000215.1. NCBI lineage: Bacteria > Bacillati > Actinomycetota > Actinomycetes > Kitasatosporales > Streptomycetaceae > Streptomyces > Streptomyces sp. 147326. The sequence goes on from NZ_CP134201.1 coordinate 5,135,052, forward strand.
TGACGACGTCGTCCGCGCCGGTCGGCAGGCCGCGCGCCGTGGTCCGGGCGGCCACGGCCGCGCGGAGTTCCGGCGCGCCCTCGGTGGTCGAGTACTGGAGCGCGCGCCGCGCCGATGCGGCGAAGGCGGCGTCGTACGCGGCCCGCAGGCCCTCGGTGTCGAAGAGCTCGGGCGCGGGGAGGCCGCCGGCGAAGGAGATGATCCCGGGGCGTTCGGTGAGCGCGAGGATCTCGCGTACGGGGGAACCCTCGACCGAGGCGGCGCGGGCGGCGAACGGGGGCGGCGGCGATGCGGGCACAGCGGTGCCGGCAGGCGCGGCGGCAGCAGGCATGGGCGCTCCTCCGGAGACGGGTGCGCGCATCGTGGCCAGGAAAGGTTGTAGATGGCATGTATGTATCAGGGGGTGGACCCCCCTTCCCGACCCCTCCCTATCTGACGCGGCATCAGCTAGACCGTTCCCATGACGACAGGAGAGCAGGAACCGCAGCAGGACACCCGCGTCGACGACTACGCCGCGCTCGCGTCCGTCGGCCCCTACGGCGTCCGCCCCGGCCACGCGCTGATCACCATGGTGGAACCGCACCCGGGCCACGAGTACGCCTACAACCGCTGGTACGAGGACGACCACTACTACGCCGGCGCCATGGCCATGCCCTGGATGTACGCGGGCCGCCGCTGGGTGGCCACCCGCGAGCTCCAGGAGCTGCGTTACCCCGAGAAGTCGGCCGTGGCCCAGCCCGTCTCCGCCGGCTGCTACATATCGACGTACTGGGTCACCGAGGGCCGCTACGACGAGCACATGAAGTGGACCGTCGGCATCAACAAGCGCCTGAACCGCGACGGCCGGGTCTACCAGGACCGTACCCACGTCTTCACGGCCTTCCAGGACCACGCGGCCACCGTCTACCGCGACGGCGCCGCCGGCCCGCGGGACTTCCACGCCCTCGACCACCCGTACGCCGGCCTCGTGGTCCAGGTCGTCGACGCCGACGGGCCCGATCAGCGGGCCGGGTTGCTGGAGTGGCTGCGCTCGCGCGCCCTCCCGAAGCGGCTGCACGGCTCCCCGGCCGCGATGGTGACGGTCTTCCGGCCGACCCCGCTGCCCGGCGACCGGATGACGTACGTCAAGCAGGTCGAGGGGATCGACACCCGGCTGACGCTGCTGTGGTTCCTGGAGGCCGATCCGCGGGAGTGCTGGGACCGCTTCCAGGGGCTGGACACGGAGGTCGCCGAGGCGGGGCTGGGGCGGGTGGAGCTGGTGGCGCCGTTCATCCCCACGGTGCCGGGGACGGACCGGTACGTCGACCAGCTGCGCTGACCGTGACACCGGCCGTGCGAGCGGCTGCATGCGTGCCCGTGCCTGCATGTGTGTTCCTCGCCGTACGTGTGCCCGTACGTGTGCCCGTACGGGCACACGTGCGCGGGCATGGCCGAGCCCCCTCGGCCAAGACGGCGGACCGGTCGAGAGGGCTCCAGTCAGTGGTGCACATGTGGTGAGCAGCGCTGTTGCTGCCTGTGGGAGCGGAACGGTTGGGACGCGCCGTGATCTTCAGGCGAGGCGTCCCAGCCGACCCTCGGTGACGTCGGCGACGAAGGAGGTCCAGGAGCCGGGTGCGAAGGTGAGGGACGGACCGTCCTGCACCTTCGAGTCGCGGACGGCGATGGCCTCCATGACGGGGGACTTGACCTCGACGCAGGCGCCGTTGGCAGAGTAGGAGGACTTGACCCAGTTGACCGTGGCGCCCTGACGAATAGCCATGTTTCTCTCCGGTGAGCGAGTAGTTCCGGTGTCTCGTCGGCCATTTCCGGCTGACCTGATCGACGCTACCCGCAGCTCCTGATAGGTGAAGGAAGCGTTCACCCGACCGAGTGGCATATTCCATTCAGGCCTTATGTGGCCGGGGAGTGACGGTGTACCGTACCGGCCCCTCCGCCACTCGCCCGGCACATCACGGCGTTAGTCGCTCTATTCGTTCTATTCGCCCTTGTCGGCATATTCGTCGATGATCCCGGAGATGAACTGCCGGGTCTGGTCGACGTTGAGGGCCTGGGCGCGCAGGTGTTCGTACATCACGCTGTACTTCTGCACGTCGTTGGCCTTCTCCAGGTACAGGTCGCTCGTCACGCCCTCGATGTAGACGACCGTCGAGTCGGACGCGTCCGGGAACTCCAGGATCGCGTACTGGCCGTTGACCCCGGGATGGGCGCCCAGCGAGAAGGGCATCACCTGCACGGTGACGTGCGGCTGCTCGGACTGCTCTATCAAGTACTCCAGCTGCCGGGTCATGAGCTGGGCGTCGCCCACCCGCCGGCGCAGCGCGGCCTCGTCGATGACGGCCCACAGGCGCAGCGGGCCGAGCTCCGGGTTGTTGTTGTCGGTCTCGGAGAGCCGCTTCTGGCGGTGCATCCGGACCTGGACCCGCTTGTCCACGTCGGCCGGGGCGGTCTCCGGCCAGGCGCCGCGGACGAGGGACTGGGCGTACTCCGTGGTCTGGAGCAGACCCGGGATCACCAGGGGTTCGTACGTGCGCAGGCTGGCGGCGTCCGTCTCCAGGCCGATGTACACGCTGTACGGGATGTCGCCGAAGGCGTGCCACCAGCCCTGCTGGCGGGAGTCCTTGGCCATCTGCATGAGCGAGTCGATGAGCCGGCGGTCCTCGACCTCGTACACGTCGCACAGGTCGCGGACGTCGCGCTGGCTGATGGAACGGCGGCCGTTCTCCAGCCGGCTGATCTTCGACTGGGAGACGAGGAGGCGTTCGGCGACCTGTTCGGCCGTCATGCCCTTGTCCTCGCGGAGCTTGCGCAACTCCATACCCAGTCGGCGGCGTCGGACGGTGGGATTGACATTGGACGCCACGGGAACGGCACCTCCGCCTTCTTCTGTCGTGCAGCGGTCTCTCTGCGTGTCTGATGTCGAGCAGACTGCCACCGAAGCGGGCGCCGCCGCTGGGGAACGGCAGGGAAAACACAGACGCGCGGGGCGGCGGGGTCGGCGAACCGGCCCCGCCACCCCGCGCGCTGGCGGTTCCCGAACCGGGTCTTTGCGGACGTCGGTCACGGCGATGGCGTTGCGATCGAGCTGAGATGGATCCGGGATGGATCTGTGGACCCGAACTGGTTGTAACCGGTGGATCAGTGCGCGGCCGCGCGGGCCATCGCACCCGTCCGGCGCGGCTGCAGCGGAACGCTGCTCGCCGTGGCCCGGGCAGGTGGTGCCGGTGCGCGGTCACGGCGCGGCTGTGCGGCCACACCGTTCTGGACGTCCATCACGGCATGCGCCACGAGTCCGCCCATCGGGTCGTGCCGGATCAGGTCCCGCAGCCGGGACCTGGACGACCGCCCCTCGTTGCCGGGGTACAGGTGCTTGCCGAGTCCGACCGCGTGGGCCAGTGCGGCAAGCGCCGCGGTCCGCGGGTCCGGCGGTACGCCGGTGCGGATCGCACTGTCGAGCCGGGCTCGGATCTCCCGGCTGATCTCCGTGTCCGTCGCCTGGTAGCGAGTTGTCGGCAACACACCGCACATCTGTCCCGCGACGGCATGGACCATGCCGCAGCGCTCCAGATGAGCGAGGTAAATCTGACGGAGCCCCAGTCGGGGTCCGCCGATCCAGTGGACGGCCCGTACCGGGCTGCCGCGCCTGCGCAGCAGTTCCAGTGCGGAGTCCAGAGTCGGATCTCCTGTCGGCCGTGGCATCACCACGGCGATACGATCCCCATCAGGGGCTATCCGTCCTGCCAGAGCCAGCTCCACTAGCTGTGCCCCGGCCAGGCCGAGGTCGAGCGACTGCGGCTGCGCCGTGGTACCCGTGGCCGGGTCCAAGGCGAGCAGCAGAAGCTCCTCCGGAATTGTTCTGCGGCTCCTGCCCATCCATGCCTCCCCGCGTGGATGAGTGACAGGGTGACGCCTCTCACATTCATCTGTCGAGAGCGCGTGGCCGCTTTGTGGGGGAACCCGCAGCTATGTCGTTCTCGTCTAGCACGGGGGCGATGCCCCCGAGACGGGACACTGTTAGACATTCGGACAGCCGGACGTGGCGGCTATGGAGGAGGAACGGTGGCGGGCGAGTCCCCCGACAAGTCGGTAGATGCAGGAGCGCCGGGGGCGGCGGAGTCGTCCGCGGAGCGTGATCCGAGGCTGTCGGTGTTCCGGCCGAGGGATCCGGAAGACCAGGACGCTCGCGCCGGCGAGGCGGAGGCCGAGCCTGAGCCCGTTGCCGAGCCCGAGCCCGAGGCGGAGGCCGACACGGCGCCGGAGGCCGAGGCCGTTGCCGTGCCCGAGGTGGAGCCCGAGCCCGAGGTGGAGGCCGAGCCCGAGCCCGTGGCCGGAACCGAGGGCGAGCGGGATCCGCTGCGCGAGGCGGTGGCGGCATGGGTCGCCAAGGCCGACGGACCCGCGGAGACCTCCGAACGGGTGGAACCCGCCGCGGATTCGGAGGCGGATGCCGAGGCGCCGGCGGAGGAGCCCGCGGCCGACGAGACGGCTGCCGCGCCCAAGCGCGAGGCCGCTTCGGACGCCTGTTCCGAGAAGCCGGATTCTGCTTCCGGTTCTGCTTCCGGTTCTGGTTCCGTTTCTCCTTCCGATTCAGGTTCCGGTTCGGCCGCGGAGAAGCCGAAGGCCGTGGACAGCGAGCGCACCGCTGTCTTCCGTGCGGTGAAGCGCGATGTCGATGCCGATGCCGCTGCCCCGGCGGCGGCTCCCGCTGCGGAGAAGGCCGCCGACAGCGAGCGCACCGCCGTGTTCCGTGCGGTGAAGCCGGATGCCGGCGCGGAGAAGGGCGAGCCCAAGCCCCAGCCCGCGCCCGCGGCCGAAGAGCCTGCGGACAGCGAGCGCACCGCCGTGTTCCGAGCGCCGAAGCTGGATTCCGGTTCGGCCTCCGCCCCGGAGCGGCCGAAGCCCGCGCCCGCTGCCGATGAGCCCGCGGACAGCGAGCGTACGGCCGTGTTCCGCGCGGTGAAGCTGCCTTCCGGTTCGGCTTCGGTCGATGAGGTGAAGCCCTCCACCGACAAGCCCTCCACCGACAAGCCCGCGGCCGGGAAGCCCGCGGACAGCGAGCGCACCGCCGTCTTCCGGGTCCCCAAGGTGGATGCGGTCAAGGCGGAGACTCCGAAGCCCGCCGCCGCCAAGCCCGCCCCCCCGAAGCCGACCCTGGCCAAGCCGGCCGAAGCCAGGTTCGCCCCGGCCCAGGCCAAGCCCGCCGAGGCCAAGCCCGCCGCCGAGGCGCCCAAGGGCAGCACCTTCGTGCCGCTGCGTCCGGAGAGCGTCGCACCGGCGCCCGAGGTCCGGCAGCGGCCGAAGCTGCCCGCCGCCGTGGACCGGTCCGAGCGGACCACCCAGCAGCCGCTGCCGCCCAAGCCGCCGCTCGACATGCTGGCGGACCTCACGAACAACCCGCCTCCGCCGCCGAGCCCGATGCGCACCGCCGTCCGGCGGTTCAAGATCTACGCCCCGCTCGTCGTGCTCGTGGCGATCATCCTGGCCGTCGTGCAGCTGGTGCGCCCGCTGCCCGAGCCGAGGCTCGTGATGAACGCGAAGTCCTCGTACACCTTCGACGGCTCCAAGCCCCAGCTGCCCTGGCCCGCCGAGGGCCAGGCCTACATGGCCGCCGCCGGCCTCGGCACGCTCGGCCAGTCCGGCGAGCAGAAGCCCGTGCCGATCGCGAGCGTCACCAAGTCGATGACGGCGTACATCATCCTGCGCGACCACCCCATGAAGAAGGGTGAGCAGGGCGCGATGATCGACGTCGACAAGACGGCCGAGACCGAGGGCAAGAAGAACAACTCGACCGACAACGAGTCCACCCTCGACACGGTCAAGGAGGGCGAGAAGATCTCGGAGTACGACGCGATCGCCGCCCTCATGATCCCGTCGGCCAACAACATCGCGCGGCTGCTCGCGCGCTGGGACGCCGGTTCCCAGGAGGCGTTCGTCAAGAAGATGAACGACACCGCCAAGGACCTCGGCATGACCAACACCACGTACACGGACCCCTCGGGTCTGGACGCGACCACGGTCAGCACCGCCGAGGACCAGGTGAAGCTGGGCCTGAAGCTGGTCGAGATGGAAGCGCTGCTGGACATCACGAAGAAGACCAGCTGGGTGGACCCGTCCGGCAAGAACTGGCGCAACTGGAACGGTCTGACCGGACCCACCGGCGCGCTCGGCATCAAGACCGGTACGACGACCAAGGCGGGCGGAAACCTCCTCTTCGCCGCCCAGAAGAAGGTCGGCAAGACCAACCAGCTGATCGTCGGAGCGGTCCTCGGCCAGCACAAGGCGCCGATCATCGACAGCGTGCTCGCCGCGAGCAAGCAGCTGATGCTCGAGACCCAGAAGGTCCTCGACGGCGCGACCGTCGTGAAGAAGGGCGAGGTCGTGGGCTACGTCGACGACGGTCTCGGCGGCCGGACGCCCGTCGTGGCCACCGCCGACGTGCAGGCGGTCGGCTGGGCCTCGCTGACCGTCGACGTCAAGCTCGCGGACGGCGGCGCGAAGATGCCGCAGACCGCTACGGCCGGGACCGAGGTCGGTGTGCTGACCGTCGGCGAGGGCGCCAGCCAGGTGAAGGTGCCGGTGGCCCTGCAGAGCGGCCTGGCGGCGCCGGGCATCGGCAGCAAGCTGACGCGCGTCGGCTGACATCCGGTGAGAGCGTGGATCCGGCGCCCCGGGCAACCCCGGGGCGCCGGGGCGCGTCTTGGCACCCGGGACGTGTGCGGGTGTGGACTCATGTGTTGGGGAGAGCGGCAGTGACCACTGCTGAGCAGCAGGGCCGGCGTCAGGACGCCATCCCGTCGGCCGACGGCGGGGGTGCCGAGGGGCAGGGCCGGAGCGAGGGCACGGGCCCCGGGGTACTCGAGCGGTCCGCCGGCCCGGGGGTGCTCGCGCCGTCCGCCGGCCCCGGCGCCGCGCCCGGCCCGGGCCCCGGCGCCGCTCCCGGCCCCGGCGCCGCGCCCGGCGCCACCTCCGCCCACGCTCCCGGTGGCATACGGACCCGCGGCACCGCCCGCGGCCTGGTCCGCGCCGCCCTCGACGGGGCCCGGCGCCACCCCGTGGCCGTCGCCACCGCGCTCGCCGCCGTACTGCACGTCGTCTGGTTCTTCAGCTTCGCCAACAGCGGCGGAGACCTCGCCGCCCAGGACGCCTGGGCCGAGTTCGTGGGCCGCCATCCCGACTCGGCGTACAACCTCGCCTGGTACGGCGGCATGCACCCCGTCTCGTACAGCGTGGTCTCGCCGTACCTCATGCACATGCTCGGCGTCCGGACCACGATGATGATCGCGGGCACCGTCTCGGCCGGGCTGCTCGCGCTGATCCTCACCCGCTGCCGCGGGGCCGTGCGCGAGCCGCTGTGGCCCGCCCTGGCCGGGGCGTACGGGCTGTTCTGCAACGCCCTCTCCGGCCGCGTCACCTTCGGTCTCGGCGCGATGTTCGCGCTCGCCGCGGTCGCCGCGGTCTTCTGCTGGCCCCGCAAGTGGGCGCGGCGGCGCTGGGCCAAGGCCGCGGTGGCGGCCCCGCTGGCCGGACTCGCGACCGCCGCCAGCCCCGTCGCGGGCCTGTTCCTCGGGGTGGTCGCGGCCGCGCTGTTCCTGAGCCGGCGGCGCCCGGGTGCGTACGCGCTGGGGCTGGCCCCGGTGGCCGTGGTCGGGCTGTCGGCCTGGCTCTTCCCGTTCTCCGGGACACAGCCGATGAAGATCGGCTCGGCCGGGCTGCCGTTCGTGTTCGCGCTGCTGATCCTGTTCCTCGTACCGAAGCGGTGGAAGACGGTCCGGATCGCCTCCGCCGTCTACGCCCTCGGGGTCTTCCTGACCTGGGTGATCGACTCCCAGGTCGGCTCGAACGTCACCCGGCTGGTGATGCTGTTCGGCGGGGCCGTGCTGCTCGCGGCCCTCGCGTACGAGGTCCCGCGCTCGCGGCGCTGGTACGGGGTGCTGCTCGCCTTCGTCGGGCTGAACGCCTGGATCACCGCCAACAGCATCACGGACATCATCCGCACCACCCCGGTGGCCGCGTGGAACCGTGAGCTGGCCCCGCTCGTCGACCGGCTCCAGAAGGCGGGCGCCGACCGCGGCCGGGTCGAGGTCGTCCCGGCCAGCAGCCACCGCGAGTCCTCCGCCTTCCCCTCGTACGTGAACCTCGCGCGCGGCTGGAACCGGCAGGCCGACCTGGAGCGCAACCCGCTCTTCTACGACGACACCCTCACCGCCGACAGCTACCGGGCCTGGCTGGAGCGCTGGGCCGTGCACTACGTGGTGCTGCCGGCCGACAAACCCGACTCGGGCGGGGAGGACGAGGCGAAGCTCGTGCGCCAGGGGCTCCCGTACCTCCAGCAGGTGTGGGGCGACGCGAACTGGCAGCTGTTCAAGGTCCACGAGCCGACGGACCTGGTGGCCGGACCGGCGACCGTGGTGCGGGCGAGCGCCGACCGGCTGGTCATCGACGTGAAGAAGCCGGGGCGGGTGCTGGTGCGGATCCCGCACTCCCCGTGGCTGGGGCTGGTGGACGCGGCGGGGAAGCCCGTACCGCCGCCGCAGGAGACCTTCGCGTCGAAGGCGCGGGGCGGGAGCGGGGAGGGCGGCGCGCTCCGCAAGGAGTACGCGAACACCGCCGGGTGCCTGTTCAAGGCGGCGCCGGACGACACCGGCGACGTGTGGACGGAGCTGCTGGCGCCCGCGCCGGGGGAGTACCGGGTGGCGGCGAAGTACCAGCTGCCGCGGGGGACGCCCTGCCCGGACGACCTGGTCCACCAGACGCTGGGACAGCCGAAGCTGCCGGCTCCGCCGCGCCGGTGATCCGGACCGGGATCCGGACCGGGATCCGGACCGGGATTTCTTTACGTGCCGGTCCGGGTGCGTTGGTCGGTATATATGCATACGATCCCAGTAGTCCGATTGGGTGCTTCCCGAGGGAGTTGACGACGGGATGAACAAAGAGCAGAAGCGCGACGTCCGGACGGCCATCGCGAAGGTGCAGGAGCAGGCGCAGCCGCCGCGTACGCCGGGTCACGGTTTCGACGGTCCGGTACGGAGCAAGGTCAAGGGCGGACCGCACACGAAGGCCGCGCTCAAGCGGGCCGGCACTCCGCAGGGTGACCGCATCGGCGAACGCACCAGTGGCCTGAGCTGACCGAGTAGACCCGTCGCTGGACGTAGCCCTTCCGGTTTCGGCCGGGAGGGCCTTTTCCGTCGGAGCCCGTTCTCCGGGTGGCAGCGGGAGAACCGTTACATCACCGACGGAACACCCACATATGCCCCCCGTAGCGTCATGGCCGTCCCACCCGCCCGCTTGCCCGCACGGAGTACGCACGCCATGACCCGCACCCTCGCCGCCCCCGTCCGCAGCGCCCGCACCGGCCGCGCCGTGGCGGCCGCCGCCCTCGCCGTCGCGGTCTCCGGGGGCCTCGCGGTCTCCGGGGGCCTCGCGGCCTGCGGGGGCGGCGGGACGAAGCTGCCGCCGGACCCCGAGGTCGGCAGCACCGCCGCCCCCGCCCTCGCCCCCGTCGCGGACGTCGCCCCGGCGCTGCCCAGGTCGAAGCCGACCGGTATGAAGATCGACGCGGCGGGCGTGGACGCGAAGCGGATGGTCGACCTCTCGGTGGACCCGGTCTCCGGCGAGCTCGGCGTGCCGGACGCCGACACCGACGCGGACACCCCCGGCTGGTGGACCGAGGGGGTCACCCCCGGCGAGAAGGGGGTCTCCGTGCTCGTCGCGCACTTCGACACCAGGCACGGGCCGGCGCTGATGAAGGACGTCAAGAAGCTCAGGCTGGGCGACGTGGTGGAGGTGCCGCGCGAGGACGGGAAGACGGCCAGGTTCAAGATCCGCGAGATCGAGGACGTGAACAAGAAGGACTTTCCGACCGGCAAGGTCTACGGGGACACCGGCCGGCCCGAGCTGCGCCTGCTGACATGCGGCGGCGAGGTGAAGGACGGGCACCGCACCAACAACGTCATCTTCTACGCCGACCTCGTGGCCTGATCCGGCGCGATCCCGCCGACCACCCGCCGAAACGGGCGCACTACCGTGAGCTCACCGGGGGAACGGTGAACGGTGAACGGGGACCGCGGAGCAGGGACCGCGGAACAGGGGACGGGGAACGGGGACCATGAGCAACATCCAGCGCACCACCATGGGCACAGGCACGCGCACAGCCACGCCCTCGGGCACAGCCACGCCCTCGGGCACAGCCACGCCCTCGGGCACCGCCACGCCCTCGGGCACCGCCACGCCCTCGGGCACCGCCACGCCCTCGGGCACCGCCATGTGCCCCGTCACCGCCATGTGCTCCGTGACCGTCTCCGACATCGTCGCCGGCACCGGCACCGGCACCCCGGCGGAGCCCCGCCGATGAGAGCGCGGCCGCCGCGCCCGCGGCTGCCCGCCTGGACCTCCACCCTGATCTGGAAGGCCGCGGTCTTCATCACCCTCATGTGCTGCGGGCTGGCGGCCCTCCTCGGCGTCCTCGTGCACCGCGCCATGACCCACCAGACCGTCGCCACCGCCCGCGAGAAGGCGCAGACGAAGCTGGAGCGGACCATCAGGGCCTACGAGACCGGTGCGCGCCTGCCCCGCGGCGAGGGCATCGACCCGGTCGGCCTGCCCCCCGAGCTGCGCGCACGGGCCGTCGACGGCAAACGCGGCACCGCGCTCGGCGAGCACCGCGGCCGCGCCGCCATGTGGGCGGCGGCGCCCGCCGAGGAGGGCACCGCGATAGCCGTGTCCGTGGACTTCCGGGCCGGCGAGCAGACCATCGCCGAACTGGACCGGGCCATCCTCGGCTCCTCCGGCCTGGCCATCGGCGCCACCCTCCTCATCGGCGCGTTCGGCGTCACCCGCATCACCCGGCGGCTGCACCTGACCGCGCAGGTGGCCCGCCGGATCACCGCGGGCGACCTGGACGCGCGGGTCGACGACAGCGCGCGGAACAAGGACGAGGTGGCGGCGGTCTCCCGGGCCCTGGACACCATGGCCTCGTCGCTCCAGTGCAAGCTCGAAGCGGAACGGCGGTTCACGGCGGACGTCGCCCACGAGCTCCGCACCCCCCTGACCGGCCTGAACGCAGCCGCCGAGCTGCTGCCCCCGGGCCGTCCGGCCGAGCTCGTACGGGACCGCGTACAGGCGATGCGCGCGCTGACCGAGGACCTGCTGGAGATCTCCCGGCTGGACACGCGCAGCGAGCGCGTGGAGCTGGACTGGTACGACCTGGCCGATCTGGCGGCGCGCACGATCCGGGCCTCCGGCACCGACACGGTCCTGGACGTGGTCTCCTCCCCGCGGGTGGAGACGGACCGGCGCCGCCTGGAGCGGATCCTGGGCAACCTCGTGGCCAACGCGCACAGCCACGGCGCGGCCCCGGTCACGGTCACCGTCGACGGCCGGACCCTGACCGTGACCGACGCGGGCCCGGGCTACCCGGAGTACCTCCTCACCAACGGCCCGCAGCGGTTCCGTACGGAGGGCACGAACAAGGGCCACGGGCTGGGCCTGACCATCGCCGTGGGCCAGGCGCGGGCCCTCGGCGCCACCCTCGCCTTCCGCAACCGGGAGGAGGGCGGCGCCGAGGCCCGCGTCATGCTCCCAGGGCCCGCAGTACGGGGAGCAACTGCGCCTCCTCGGCGTCGAGATGAGCCTCCAGCTCATCGCTGAGCCGCTCCACCCGCTCACCGAATCCCGTACCGCCCGGCGCGTCCAGCGCCTGCATCAGCTCCTGCTGGAGCCGTGCGATGCCGCGGTGCTCGGCGTCGAGCCTGCGGAAGAACTCCCGCATGTGGGGGTGCTGTTGCTCCAGGTACGGGAAGAGGCCGACGTCCTCGCTCTTGTGGTGGAACTCCAGCGAGTGACAGAACGCCAAGCAGTGCTGCCGCAGTTGGAGCCCGAGCGGCAGCGCCCCGCCACCGCGCGGCTCCTCGCGCGCCCGATCCCGTACGAGCTCCCGTACGAGGGCCAGCTGCGCCCGCAGCCACCCGTGCACGTCGAGCAGCTTCCCGGCGATCCCGCCCTCGCCCGAGGCCGCCTCGTGCGTCCGCTGGAGCACCACGACGGGGATCACCCGCCCGGTGCGCGCCTGGTACTCCCCGTACCCGGGCTCCTCGCGCACGACGCGCGCGAACAGCTCGTCCCGCCGCGCCCCTTCGGCGGGCACGGCCACGGCCCCGTACTCCTCGGCCCCGGTCTCCACCTGTACGAGGGGGCGCGCGAGCAGATTGTGATACCAGGCGGGATGCCGGTCGGCCCCGGCCGCGGACGCCACGACGAGCAGCCCCCCGAGGTCGCGGCCTCCGTCGCGCAGGAACCCGAGCGGGACGGTGTGGGGCTTCCCGGACCTGGCTCCGGTGGTGGTGAGCAGGATCAGCTCGGACCCTTCGAAGGGCCCGCCGACGCGGCCGGCGTTGGCCCTGAACTCATCAATGACAGTCTGATGGAACGAAAGTGACACGGAGTGTGAACGTCCTCACGGTGTGTGCGTGCGATGGCAGCGGCAAAACCGAGGGAGATCACCCGTAGCCGGTGGCGTAGATGCCCATGGGCCCGGTCCTTCGAGAACAGGTGCCTGCCCAACCACCGCCCGGCCCACATCTCAGTAGGCGGCGTCACGCGACACGTGCGCCATGTAACCACAGAGCGACGAAGGACCTCCAGCCGCTTCCGGCTGGAGGTCCTCGGAGTGTGCCCTCGGCAGGATTCGAACCTGCGACACCGGCTTTAGGAGAGCCGTGCTCTATCCCCTGAGCTACGAAGGCGGGGGCTTGTCGGAAACGCTGCCGGAAACCCCAGAGGGATCACCCGAGCCGCTTCGGCAAGCGTGCTGGTCAGATGACGTGCGCCCGCCCGGGTGGAGCTGCCCTCGCGGACACTTTCCCCGGCACACGCCTGGTAGTCGTCTGACCGCTGACAGCCTAGCGGATCGTGCTGGGAGTGGTCGCATGGATTGCCGTGGGAGTGGGCCTGAGGTGAAGGCATCGTCGTGACCTGGGGTTTCTGAGCGTCTGGGGTGGTGGGTGGGGAGGCCGGGGGTGCTGCACGGGTGTGGGCAGGCTGCTGGAGCGTCCGTTCTGTTCCGCTTGCCATGGATGGGGCCTTAACGGAGCGACGGCCGCGCCCTGGGGTGGGCGCGGCCGTCGTGGGGTCGAGGGGTGTCAGGCGATGCGGAGGACCTGTTGGGCGTTGCTGCGGGCCTGGAGGTGGATCTGGTGGCTGGTGGCGTTCTGGGAGAGGGCGAAGCCGAGGACGAAGATCTTCTGGCGATCCACGCCGTAGGCGATCATGCGGCGGTTCCAGAGGCTCTGGTCGAATTGGCTGTGTACGGACTCGGAGTCGGCGCGGTAGGGGTAGAGGAGCTGGTGGGTGAGGCTGGCCTCGGGGATCTGCTGGAGGTATTCGGCTCTGTGGAAGCCGCGTTCACTGTCGCTCTTGATGCGCTTGCCGGTGTCTGCGGAGCGCAGTGACCGGTCGGCGGGGGTGGTGGTGATGCCGACGGGGACGCGGTAGTCGTGGTCGCCGTGGCGGCAGGGGATCTTGAGGACGTGGTACCAGCGGCTCTTGGCGGCTCCGGCACGGTGCTCGAGTTTGGTGATGGGGAGGGGTTCGAGGATGCGGGTGCCGTCGTCGATGCGGATGCTCTCGGCGATGCGGCCTTGGTCGCACCAGAGCTCGTGGCCGCTTCGGCAGGGGCTGATGCGTTCGTAGAAGACGGGGGCGACGGATCCGTGCTGCTTGTTGATGGCCAATAGGCCGGTCCGGGCGAGGGCGTCGCGGTGGACACCGCGGAAGGCTCCGTCGTAGACGACGCCCATGCAGTGGGGCAGTGCGTCCTTCAGCATGCGGAACTGGCGTACGGCGATGGCCGCTTCGTCTTCGTACTCGCCGCCGGCGACGTGGGCGAAGCTGAGGATGACGCGGGTCCAGTAGCCGGTGTCGCGTCCGGAGGCGAAGAACCACTTGGTGCCGCGTACCCGCCGCTTCTCCTTCTCTCCGTTCTCGTAGTAGATGCGGGCGGCCGGGTCGACGCGGTGGTTTCGGATCAGGCCGGTGTCCTCGTCCGCGATCTCCACGGCGCGCGCTTTGGAGGGTGCCTTGGGGACGGTGGCGTCGCCGACGAGGAGCTGTCGGCGTTCGGGGCGGCTCCATACCTTGGGCGTGTCCGAGGGGAACAGCCCTTGGCTCAGGGCTTGCTGGGCGGCATACCTGCGGAATGCCTCCTCGAGTGCGTCGGCGGCCGGTACAAGAAGGTTGTTCAGGGCGTCCTGGTACTGCCCACGGGAAGGCGCGGAGAGGGGCAGGGCTGCCGCTGCCCTGCGGCCCAGGTGGCGGCGGATGCTCGCCCGTACGCTGCGCCAGTCCTGGGGAGAGGCGAGGAGTCCTGTGGTGGAACGCTTGGACTTCGTCACCGGGGTGAGGGTGGCCATGATCAGGTAGACGATGCCCGGGTACTCGCGGGGGCAGCCGACGACGTTCGGAGGGGGCAGGAGTTCCGCCATCTCGTAGAGGAGCGGGTAGTCGAGGCAGTCGCGGACGCGCTCCGCGATGCTGCGCTGGTCCTGGTCGGTCAGCTGGCGTTTGCGGTGCGGGCGTTCGGACTGGGGCTTGGGGGTTCCGAAGACGTCGTCAGGCACGGGCCGGACCCCCGTCGGTGTAGGCGGGGTCGGTCTGCCAGTCATAGCCGACGATGGAGGCGGCCCTGTCCAGGGATCGGATCCCGAGCCTTCGGGCGGATTCCTCGATGCGGCCGGTCACTTCGAAGGTCTCGACGGCGGCACGGGTGGTGACGGAAGCCGGGGTGACGTCGGGTTCCCCGTCAAGGCCGATCCTGCGCAGCAGATCGCGGAGCGCGACACACGTGCGCGATTGCAGGGCCGGATCGGGTGCCGGGGTACAGGACACCGCGAGGCGCGCGGTGCTCTTGTCCGGGTGCTGAGCGAGGACGTGGCGAGCTCGATCGGCCAATACGTGGCGGCTCCAGGCGTCCAGCCGGCACCAGCGGGGGTCGTACTTGCGCGCTCCGTGCATCCAGACGCGGCTGTGCGGCAGGTCGAGGTCGGCCACGACGCTGTGCCCGATCTCGCCGCTGTGCCCGCCGGCCAGGGCGAGGGCGGCCGCGGCTGCGTGCCGGGTCGGCCGGGCCGCGTATGCGGCGTGGTGGCGCAGCAGTACGGCCTCGTCTTCGGTGAGAGGACGGGAACCTTCGTAGGTGCGGGCGGGCAGGACGATGTTGCGTGTCGGATCCTGGTCGCTCAGGCCGAGCTCGTGCAGGGTGCGGAAGGCGGTTCGCAAGACGCTTCGGCGGACTCGGCGGGTAGCCACCGCCGAGTCCGAGACGTGGCCGTGGCGGCTCCGGCCCTTGGCGTTCACGAAGTCCTCGGCGATGCCATCGGTGACGTCCGAGATGAGCAGTACGCCTCGCGCAGTGGCGTTCCGTCCGAACCTCTTGATGAGGAGACCGAACTTGTCGAAGGTCTGTTCGGACATCTCGTCGAGGGCGGTCATCTCCCGCCATGCGTCGATGACGAGGTCGATGGCATGGATGAGAGACAGGTCGCTTCCCATGATGACGGTCCTCCGGAGGGTCGGGGAGAGCAGTTCGACCCCTCCCCCGACCCTCTGACTGGGAAGATTCGAATGATTCATTGTGTTCCGTACTTGCACCATTACGGTGGGCATGTGTGATCTCCGCTGCAACCCGGCGTGGGCGAATGGATGAGGACGCGCCGAAGAGACCCCGGGCAGGACGGCCCGGGGCGTCACTCGGTGCGGCGGGGCGAGCCGGCCTGGCTAGGCGCGGGCCGCCGGCCCTCGGAGCGAGCTCACGAGGGTCCCGTAAGCCCGCATGGCCGCTACGAAGGTGTCGTCGGGTAGCGCCATGGTCTCTTCGACGGAGCTGAGGAACAGGCCTGATGCCGGAGCGGCGGGGGGCGGGGGTGTGGGGATGGAGCCCGGGAGGCGGACCAGTCCGTCCTTGGCGACGTGGACGATCAGGGCGTAGTCGAGCCAGTCCACCAGATAGAGCCCGCGTTCGGGCGCCGCTGCGGGCAGCCCTTGGCCGAGCTCTTCGGCGAGCGTGGTCCTCTGCCGCGGCCCTTGTCGCAGGAGGCGCTTGGCGGCCTTGGTGAACCAGGCGGACTGCCAGTGGTCATGCAGGAAGAGGCGAGCGCGGGCGGAGTCCTCCGCCCGGAGCCGCGTCAACTGAAAGCCGGCATCGGTGACCGAAAGGGCTCCGTGGTGCGTCTCCAGCAGGCCGGCTTGACGAAGAAAGCCCTGCGAGGAGGAGATGTTGGAGGCGCTGAGCCCCACCTTGGTGGCGATCTCTGAGACCGGGATGGCCAGGCGGTCGTCGCCGCCCAGTTCGGCGACGGCGTCGACCACCTTCAGCTGCCGCAGGGTGGCCATTCCGCCGGTGGGCATGATGATGCGGACTTTGTCTGCGGCACTCATCGAACACCCCCGTGGGGGTACTGGAGCGCCTGACTGCTGCTGACCTGTAGGGGCCAGTGGTGCATGAATGCGTCAGATGGCATGGCGTGGGCCCTCATTTATGATCAAGTGCTGAATGCACAAAATTCCCGAGGGCCGGGTGGGCCGCTACTCCATGGCCTAGCCTGGAGGCGGCGCGTGGGCCCTCAGCTGACGTGTCACGGCGTCGCCAGGGTCTTCCCACCCGGGCGGCGCCTTTTTCTGTTTGGAAGATGGCGATCTCTACGTGCGCGGCTCCTTGCTGACCAGTCGGTAGAGTCCGCGGCCGACAATGAGGACCTTCCCCTTGGCCCGCATGTGGCTGGCGCAGTTGGTGATCTGCCGAGGTGTCGCGTCCGGACGCTCCAGCTGGGCATGGGCGACGATCTTGGAGGTCGGTGTGTCCAGGCCGTCCGCGAGCGCTTCGAGGACCAGCTCTGTGAGGGACTTCTGCTCCGTGTCGACGCCGGAGGCCGGCCGCCCCGCCGCCTGATGTGGCACACCGGAGTCGCGGGCGTCGGAGCCGGAGCTCTGCGGGTCCGCGGGATTCGGGCGTTCACCTGGATCCGTCGGTGGATGTGAGGGCTGCTTCGCCCCCAAGAACTCCTCGGCCTGGCGAACCGTGTCGCTCACGGCCGACAGTCGTACGTCGGCCGCCAGGAGGGATCGCTCCGCTTCTTCGAAGCGACGTTGGAGGTCGGCCATCTCTTGTCGCACCTCGGCCAACACGCCAGTCGCGATGACCCATTTGGCGTGTTCCCCGGCCTGGATCTCGCGAAGGTGTTCAACGAGAGGGTGCGCGGACCCCGCTCCTGTTGTGGTCATGCTCCGCTCCCCTCGGATGATCCACCCACAAGCTAGCGAGCCCTCGCCCGCTCCGCAGGCAAATGCATAGATGCGAGCGTGCAGTCTCTGGGGTTGGGTGCAACTCCGCTGTAAGTAAGTCGTGTTGGAGGCTATGTCTCTTATGACTTGCATGATGTCTCCGGTCTCGGTGCATCTGAGAACGCTTGCCGGAGTGGCGCATCGGGCGCGCGTAGTAGCCGAGTGGCGCGTGAGGGACCGGGTGGTGTCGTCGCCCGCCACCACGGAGCGCTGCCGAAACCCTGGAATGTGCCGCACGGACGGTTCGTGGACCCTTACGCTGTTCCGTACTTGCAACACGCAAGAGGTCTCCGTTACGGGATCCGAGACAAGGGAAGGGTCGGCCCCATGGGTACGTGGGATGATCTCGGCATGCCCCGGAGCAGCAACGACAAGCAGCCGCGCGACTACGTCGTGGACGGCGCTTGGCCCAATGCCGCTCTCGCTCCTGATGCTCCGGTCAGTGCCTACTACGGCCAGTCCCTCTCCCGGAACCTCGCGCGGGCCATGTCCTCCACCGGACATACGCTGCGCAGCCTCGCGGCAGCGACCGGCCTGACCCATTCGACGATCAGCAGGGTGCTCAACGGCAGGGTCATGCCGGACTCGGGCACGCTCGCCCGCTTGGAAGCGTCCTTCGGTTTCCAGATCTGGCCCGGGCCGGCGGCGCTGCCGCCCGCGCCGCCCGAGTCCTGAGATCGCCGACTACCCACCCGTTCGGTCCGCCCGGAGTGCGTCGCGCTCCCGACGGGCCATTCTTTTTCTTGTGGGTATGTATGCACCAGAGCTGCGGCGGCGTGTGGTGTATCTCGTGTGCTTCGACGACCTTCACCGGATGGGCCTTGTCCAGTACTCGCCGGGGCTCATGAGCCTCCCCATGGGCGCGTGTGCCCCGGGTGAGTCGTACAGAGCGGCTGCATGCCGACTCGCTGCCGGCTTGGCTTTCCGGTTCGGCGGCACGGTGGCCCGGCTGGATGGCGTGTCGCCCGGTGACGGCGCACATCGGAAGGCACGTCTGTTCACGACGCACGTCGAAGGCGGCCCCTGGCCATCACAGTTGTGGCTTCCGTGGCGCCAGGCGCTCGGGGAAGTGGCGCACCTCGGAATCCCGGAGCTCGAGCCGTTCCTGGAGGGCTACCTCGAAGGCTGGATCCCGGACGGCTGGATCACGCTCACCTCGGATCGGCGGAACTGACCGGGTGGGGCCTTCTCGCCGCTGATGCCACGGCGCGCACCGTCGCGAGCAACGAAGTGGCGACGAGGGCTGCGAAGAGCGGGGAGTACCCGCCGAACTGCGTGGCGAAGGCGGCTCCGGCCCAGGGAGCGAGGGCTGCGGCGATGTGGGTGGGTGCGCCGAGAAACCCTGAGAGGCGGCCGTAGTGCGTGGTGCCCCAGCGGTCGGTGACCGCGGTGGCCTGTAGGAGCGTGAGGTTGCCGCGGACGACTCCGGCGAGGATCGCGAGGGCGATCAGGAGCGGCATGGGGCCTGGGGTGAAGGCCAGTGATGCCGTGGTCGCACCGCCGAGGGCGATCAGGGTGGCGGTGCGGGTCGTGACCGAGGTGCGGGTCGCGAGGGCCGAGTAGAGGGTGCGGCCGAGGGTCTGGCCTGCCCCGCCGAGCCCCAGAGCCCAGGCGGCTTGCGTGGCTGTGGCTCCTCGTTCGGTGAGGAGCGGGATGAGGCCCATCACGACGGCGTACATGGCGAAGCCCGAGAGGGTGAAGGCCACGGCCAGCAGGATGAAGGGGCGGCTGCGGGGTATGGGTGTGGTGCCGTCAGTGGTGGGAGCTTGCGGTGGGGCGGCCCGGCCAGGGGGCGCGCAGGGCCAGGGCGTGGGCGGGGATCGTGACGGCGGCGAGGATCGCCGCGAGGACGGCGTACGTGGCGCGCCAGCTCAGGTGCTCCGCGATGACTGCCGTGAGCGGTGCGAAGACGGTGGAGGCGAGGCCGCCGGCGAGGGTGACGATGGTCAGGGCGCGGATACGGTCCGGGCCCCACCAGCGGGTGAGGGCGGCGAAGGCGGGCGGGTAGAAGGTGGCGGCCATGCTCAAGCCGACGAGCACCCAACCCAGTGTGAAGACGGCCAGGTTGGGGGCGGTCGCGATCACGAGGAGTGCGAGGGTGCCGAGGACGGAGCCCGCGGTCATCACCGCGCGCGGCCCTCGGTGGCCCAGGCCATCACGGGATCCAGAGCCACACCGCCTCCGCGCCCTCCTCCATCTCCCAGAAGGCAGCCCTCGGCGCCCTGACCGCCGACCTCACCACCGAGCTGGAACGCCGGCGACTGGAACTGGACGACCGCCGCCTGACCACCATCAAGGCGCTCGCGGACATCCCGGGCATCGACGTCGACGGCGACCCGACCGGCGAGTTCTTCCTCCTCGCCGACATCTCGGGCACCTACGGCCGCACCCTGGCGGGCCAGACCATCACCTCGGCCGAGGTCTTCGCGGAACTCCTCCTCGCGGAGGCCAACGTCGCGGTCGTCCCAGGCGCCGACTTCGCGGCCCCCAACCACGTCCGTATCTCCTACACGGTCCCGCCGGCCCGCCTGGCGGAGGCACTGACCCGAGTCGCGGACTTCGTTGCGCGACTCGGAAAAGATGTCGGGTAGGCCCGAGTCAGGGCCAGGGAGTCTCCTCGACCTCGCCTGCCATGCCGCGGATCTTCGACAGGTTCTGATGCGGTCCGCGATAGCCCAGTGACTCGAGGACCAGCAGGGACAGGTAGTGGCGGGCAAGTACCCACACCTCCGTGACGAGGCCGGGTATCCGGTAGAGCTCCCTCTGGTCCTCCTCCGGGTGGACCATGTAGTTGCGGATCTTCGTCACCACGGAGGGCCCGTCCCAGACCTGTCCGGTCCGTCGGCGCATCTCGTCGGCGAAGGCGGCCATCGCGGGCAGATGGTTGCGGTCGATGGAGACTGCGACGTTGATTTCCCCGAGAACCTTCCGCAGCTTCGCGTGGGCAGGCCACAGGCGGGTGTTCTTGTACTCCGCGCGGGTGAGAACACCACGGACGAACAGACGCTGCCACATGGCGTGCTCCAGTCCGGCAGCGGCGATCATCACGCGCTGCTCCACGAATCCCTGGTCACGCATGGCCGTGATCGCGTAGCTGATCTGCAGCTTCAGCGGTTCCGCGATCACGGGATCGGCCATCACCGGGACGAGCCCGTCAAGGAACCTGCCGAGGGCTTCAATGTCCCACGAGTCCCACCAGCCGGAGGAGTGCCTCCGCGCCGGATCGCAGTGCAGGGCACCCCAGGACTCCCAGACGGCCTGCCCGTCAGCCCCGAGACCGACAGGGAGGAGCGGAGCGGTCCAGCGGCCAAGCGAGAACGACATGCCGAGGTGCAGGGCTGTGAGAAGGTGCGTGGCCTCACTGGCGGTGAATCGCCGTCCGTCCGCACGGCTGATCTCCATCACATGCGTCATCGCGTAGAGCCGGGTCTTGAGGAGTCCTTCCCAGACAGCGCGGTGGTCAGGGCGTACGTCCAGCACGATCTTCCAGCCGTCGACCTCGTGGGACCAGCGGCCCCCGGACCAGTACCGATCCGCACCCTCGATCCGGTCGGTCAGGTGATGCTGCCCGGTGAACCGGGGGAGGTTGAACCAGTGGACCGCGATCCGTGCCAGAGGGGCCTTGCTGTCTCCCAGGACGGCTCCGTTGATCCAGCCTTCGTCGAAATCGCGGACCCAGGCTTCCACCTCTGCCTCACCGTACGGCCGAGGAAGCCGCAGGACGGCTGTGTCCTGCGCGTACGGATGCGAGTTCGGCTCGAGGGTGACGCTCCAGTCGAGGCTGAGAACCGGTGAACACGCAAGGCTCACCTCACCGGGCACCTCTGTATCCCGCACACCGCTGACCTGCCCGCGGTGCAGACCGACCGGCTCGCCGACGTCGTTGAAGGGGTGGAACGGCTGGATGGGCGACAGAGCGGCGTCCCAAGGCGAATCGGACATGGCTCTCTCCTGCCTCCAGGGTCTACGACCACCCTCGGAGCGTGACCTGGGAGCCGCCGTGGAGGAAGGCTAGTAGGGCACTGCCCGACGTGTGGACGAATTCGCCCGGCAGGGCATCGACATGGGCCCAGCGGACCTGGGAGTGCTTGTGGGGCTCGCGGTTCTCGGGCTTGCCGGTCCACTCGTGAGTGGCGAAGACGACCGCTAGGTAACCGTTGGGGGCCTCGACACCCCAGGCGCCGTGGATGACGTGAACGACCTCGAGCGAGTCGGCTTCCACCGTGAGGCCGGTCTCTTCATAGAGCTCGCGGACCGCGGTTTCGGTGATGGGTTCGCCGGGCTCGCTCTTGCCGCCAGGTAGGTCCCACAAGCCCGGGCCGAACTTGGCGTTCTCGCCGCGCCGGAGGAGCACGACGCGATGGGCGGCCCGGTCGTGGACGATGACCGCCGCGACCAGCAGGGTCATCGAGTCGAACGCCGGCTTGAGGTCCTGGGAGGGGCCGTCGGTCTGCTGAGTCACAGGGTTCCTTCGTCGGGCTGGCGACCAAGCGGGCCGCGGCGTGCTCTGAAGCCGTGCTTGGGTCGGCAACATTCGGTGGGCGCAACTACGCATCATCTTAAGGCTCGTGGAGGGAAAACTTATAAAACTGATGCCTCGTTTGCGGTAGCCTCCTTATAACTTCCTGCCTAATCATCGGAGGCTCCGTGTCCCAAGGCGTCCATGCCCAGCTGGCGGCACTGGGAACGAAGTTGGAGTACCTGCACCCGGCTCTGTATGCCGGCGAGGCGGCGCGGCGAACGGCCACCCCCAACCATCCGGCGAACACTGCCGGGACGCGCGCCTATCAGGAGCACGTGCGCATGCTGAGGGAAGCGCACATCCGCCACGAGGGGTGGAAGCGGCTTCTCCACGACCATCTCGAACTCGTCTGCAACCCGGAGAAGACGCTCGCCATCGGCACGATGGTCGGCGACGCGGCCACCGGTAGCGCGAGCCTCCACCCCACCAACCTCCACAAGAGGGGCGCCGCCACGGAGCGCGCCGCCGAACACAACGTGCAGCTCGGGCTCTTCCCGCCGCCCGTCGATCCGAACGAAGTCCTCCTCGATGAAGACGAGGCCCTGAAGCTCAAGACCTGGTTCCTGGTCTCGTACCGAGTGAAGGCCGAGGGCGGGGTGCGGATCCACAGCGAGCTGTCGCTGCCCGCTCAGGTCGATCGCGGGTTCGTCGTGAAGTGGGAGCAGCGGATACTGCTGCCGGTCATCGAGATGGACGAAATCGAACTGTCGGACGAAGATGGACCCGACGAGATCGACATCTCCGTCGAGTTTCGCTGAGCCCCATCATGTGAGGTGGCCGCGATACTGGCCGCCCCACCCGCACCATCCGGATCCCGAGGCAGTCTCACCATGGTGACCCCGTCCCGCATCACGCTGGCCCGAAAGCGCCGAAGCCTGACCCTCGCCGAGCTTTCCCAACTCGCGGGGGTCTCGCTTCAGAGCCTGTCCAACTATGAGACCGGCCGGACGGCACCTCGACGTACCACCGTGGAGCGGCTCGCAGGCGCGCTCGGCTTCCCGGGAGACTTCTTCACCGGTCCGGAGATCGACGAGCTGCCCGCCGAGGGCATCTCGTGGCGTGCTCGAAGCAAGACTCCGGCCCGCACTCTCGACGCCGCGCGCGCGGCAGGAACGCTGGCCGCGCTCCTCTACGATTGGATCGAGGAACGCTTCCGTCTGCCGGTCGCCGACATTCCCTCTCTCGGCAAGCCCGACCCCGAGACCGCGGCCGAGATGGTCCGCACGGCGTGGGGGCTGGGGAGCTCCCCAGCACCCAACATGGTGCACCTCCTGGAGGCGCACGGCGTCCGAGTCTTCTCGCTCGCGCCCGACTACGCGGAAGTCGACGCCTTTGCTGTCTGGCGCGGGAGGACCCCGTTCGTCTTCCTGAACACGATGAAGTCCGCCGAGCGCAGCCGCTTCGACGCCGCCCACGAACTCGGGCACCTCGTTATGCACGGCAGCGACCGGGAGTGTGCCGGTCCTGAGGCCGAGCGCCAGGCGAACGACTTCGCCAGTGCCTTCCTCATGCCTGCTTCGAGCGTGCTGGGCCACATGCCGGCCGGGGCCCACGTCGATCAGATCCTCAAGGGCAAGGCCATCTGGAACGTGTCCGCGATGGCCTTGACCTACCGCATGCACGACCTCGGACTCCTCACCGACTGGCAGTACCGTTCCGCCTGCACCGAGCTGAGCCAGCGGGGCTACCGCAAGGCGGAGCCCGAAGGCATGAAGAAGCGGGAGACGTCCCAGGTGCTCACCAAGGTCTTCCAGGGCCTGCGCTCCACGGGGATGAAACCGGCGGCGGTGGCCGCCGAGCTGGGCCTCACGCCGGACGAGATGAACAAGATGCTCTTCGGCCTGACCATGACGATGGTCGACGGCGGCGGCCAGCGGGCCGTATCGGAGCCTCGGCGCGCCCTGTCCCTGGTGCCCTGAATGGCCGATGCTCGTCCTCGGTTTCGCCCTTTCGCGGTCCGTTCCTGCAGGGGCTCCTGAGGACCGCAACGATGAGGTGGAAGGGATGCCCGCCGAAGGTTCGAGCGCACCGGACAGCACGGGGTGAGCGAGGTCGCCGGGCCTCGGGGTGACGGCCGCCGCGGGAACGCCTGAGGAATGGGGAAGTCGGCGGCCCGCGGCTCGAAGGCGGTCGTCGCGGAGCTGGACCTGGCGACCGGCACAGGGGAGCCGAAGGGCCTCGATGCAGGTGTGCGTGTTCCGTACCTCACAAGCGGTGCAGCGAGGCTGGCGCGCTGTTTGATCACCCAGGCGATGGCCTTGTCGTGCGGCATCACGCGTAGCAGTACGAAGATGTCGCCACTATCCGGAGCGAGGGCGACGCCGCGGATCCCCTGGGCGATGCGGATGGTGCGGACGTGCGGGTCCTTGGCCTGCTTCAGTGACTCCAGCCGAGCCTGCGAGGTGTACGAGCGGGTTACCTGGCAGAGTCGCCGTCGAGGTCCAGGCGGATCAGGGCCAGCGCCGCGGCGATCTCGACGGTCATCTCGTCGTCGGGGCCGAACACCATGCACATGTCCTGATGGAGCGGCTCGAGGACCTGCCGGGCTTCGGCGGCTTGGCCCTGGGCGAGCAGCAGCATCCCGATGTTGTGCCGCAGCTCCACCGCTTCCTCGCTCAGGTCACTGTCGACGGCCCGCACGACGTTCAGCACGCCCTGGAGCGCGGCGAGCGCGACGGTGACCTGGCCCAGTTCGGCGCGGCACCGGGCCGCTTGGGCGCGGCAGGCGCGGGACTGCTCGCCGGTGGGTCCGGTGACGCGGGCGTAGGCGTCGGCGAGGGCCTCGAACTCGGGCAGGGCGGCCCGGTAGTCGCCGCCGAGGAGGCGGATTGCCGCTCGCTGGCGGCGCAGCGCCAGAACGGCCTTGCTCTCGGAGCCGAGGGCGAGGGCCGCAGGTTCGATGATCTCGCCGAGCACCTCGGCGGCCTGAGCGAACCGCTCCTCCTCCAGCAGGGCGTCGGAATGGGCGTACGCCTCCTTGATGTCCCCGCGCAGTTGGGCGGGAACGGGCACCGGCAGGGCCCCCGGGAGGACGGCCGTGGGCGGCAAACCATCAGGTGCGGGCGACTGGGCGCGGGCGCGGGGCGCGAAAGGACGACGGAAGACGCCCGTCGGGTCGGGCGCGCCGGCCGGCCCGGCATCGGCCGTGCCGGGCTCCTGACCCGGAGGCGGGAGGAACGGCAGCAGTCGCGCGTACACCTCCTGCGTGTCGGCGGGCCGCGCCTCGGGCGCCTTGCGCAGCAGGTGCAGGACCAGCTCTTCCAGCGCCTCGGGGACGTCGGGCCGCAGCTGCCGCAGGGGGGTGGGGGCGGCGTTGACGTGTTGGTACATCAGCAGGTATTCGCTGTCCGCTTCGAACGCGAGTCGTCCGCTGAGGAGTTCGTGCAGCACACAGCCCAGCGCGTACAGGTCGGTCTGCGGGGTGATGCGTCCTCCGCGCACCTGCTCGGGCGACATGTACTGGTGGGTGCCGATGGGGCTGCCGGTGGCGGTCAGTTTGGTGACGTCGGTGCGCAGGATCGCGGCGATGCCGAAGTCGAGGACCTTCACGGTGCCGTCGCGTGCGACGAGGATGTTGCCCGGCTTGAGGTCGCGGTGGATCACCGGGACGTCGTGCGCGTACGACAGTACGGTCGCGACCTGCGCGGCGACGGCGGCGGCCCAGCTGACCGGCAGCGGCCGGCCGGGGCCCAGGTAGGCCGACAGGGGCACACCGTCGACGAGCTCCATCACCAGGAACAGCCGCTCGTACGACGCGTCGAGCACCGCGTCGTACACCTGCGGAACGCCGGGGTGCTGGATGCGTGCGGTGATGCGGGCCTCGCGGCGGAAGCGCTTGGCGAACTCCTCGGCCAGTTGCGGGGAGGTGACCGACGCCTGCCGGATGAGCTTCACGGCGACGGGCCGGTCGAGCACGGCGTCGTAGCCGCGCCATACGTCGCCCATGCCGCCGTGGCTGAGCTCCTCCAGGAGTTCGTAGCGGTCGGAGATCGCCTCCTGCGGCACCTTGCCCCCGGTGTGCGTGATGAACAGTCACGGTCAGGGGTCAAGTGTGGCCGCAGGGGCGATCCGCCGTCCAGCGGTCATGGTGCGCAAGGGGCCACGGGGCCGCCGACCGCTGGGACCGGCACCCGCGTCCTGCACGGTTGACTGAGACAAGGAACGCCGCCACTCCGGAGATCCGGGACCGACTGACGGATCAGGTTCAGCCTTCCTGGTCGCGTTCCTTCTCGTCCCCGCGCCGACGGCGCGCCAGCTCGGCGATCCCGCTGGAGACCTTCCCCTTCATCGAGCCGGCCCGGTCGAGGGTCTCGTTGCCGAGGTTTCTGGCGGCACCGACGCCCTTTGCTCCTGTCTCGAGCGCCTTGTCCCTCGCCTCCGCGGCCGCGTGCACCCATCGTCTCGCGTCCGATGACCGGCGGCCGGACTCAATTCCGAGCCGTCCGTGGAAGTCATGGACGCCGGTTGCGACATGGTTGCTCGACTGGACTATGGCCGGGGACTTGGTCGGGTGCAGCAGCACTTTCGCGTTGGCGGTGGCAGCAGCCGCATTCATCCGGGCCACCAGACGCTCGGTGCTCCGCGCGATGAGATCCAGCCGGTTCCGTCGGGCAGCCCGAAGCCCGAGGCGATGCCGGTCCAGCTCCTCCGGAGCCGCGTCCAGCACTCGGTCGAGTTCGAGCACGGCTATCGCGTCCTGCAGTTGGAAACAACGAGCCAGGACGGCGAGCCACTCCTGAGCCTTGGACTCGGCTTCGGTGGCCGCCGTGGCGAGATCGCCGATTTTGGACTGGTTCTTGCGTTCCACCTTCTCCGCGAGTGCGTCGAGCTGACGCAATGCGTACGCCTGGGTCTCTGCGATCGTCGCCGGCGCGGCCTGCACCTTTGACCACGTGACGTCGGAGACCCGGCCCACCTGCTCTCGGATGGTCATGGTCTCCTCGATCACGAGGTCCATGCCGATCATGCGGGCCAACGCAGCGTCCTTCTGGGCGCGGAGCACGTCGTCGACCTTCTCGTCGATCGCGGCGAGGTAGTCGGTGATCTCGTCCATGGTCTGCTGCATCGCGAGCTGCGCCATGATCCCCGCGGCACCAGCCAGACGCGCCGGGTTGGTCAGAAACGAGCCGGCCCCCTTCTCGATCTGGAGCCATGACGTGATCGAGCCGGGTTTGCCCAACATTGCATGGCTGACGCCTGGCGTCTTGGTTTCCATCAGCCCGTACTTCTTGAGACGCTGCGCGGACTCCGTGGTCAGCTTCACCCAGCGACCCGAGTTGCCGGCGATCTCCGAACCTGCCTGCGCGACTGCAGCCCCGGTGTCGAAGACGGACTTGAGCCGTCCTGGTCCGAGGTCCTTCGACGGCAGTCCCTCCGAGGCGAGGAAGCGTTCGACATCCGTCGGATTCCCGATGACCGCCAGTCCATCACCGTCACTGATCAGCTGAATCGCGTTGTCCATTGCCCGCTCCTGAAGTGGCTTTTCGCAGTTGAGGGGTAGTGGGGTGAGCACGGCGATCGCCGTGTGCGGGCCGAGGTCTTCCTCCAAAGGGCGCCCCGGCCGGCGCTTCCGGCCGGGGCGCACGTACACATCAGACGTCGTCGTCCAGGCCCTCCTCGCGGCGGATCATCCGCCAGGCGGCCTTGCGGGCGCTGCGGTCCAGGGTGGACTTGAAGCCCTTGTCGGGGCCGAAGTACTGGCGACCCATGCCTGCGATGGTGTCGATGTGGTCGGCCATCTTGTCCGCGAAGACGTTGTCGAAGACGAGGCCGAAGTTCTCCTCGTCGTTGACGACGGCTGCCGCCCGCACCTTCGGGTCGGCCTTTGCCTCCTCGAACGGGCGGATGACGTCCTGCTCGGTGAACTCGGTGCCGAAGCGTTCGTTGAAGTCGTCGATCAACTTCGAGAGCAGCGACTTCTCCGCCTCCTTGGCACCACCCGTGCCGTCACCGAAGCCCTGCATCGTCGTCGGCCCCTCGGAAGTGAGGGAGACGTCGTACTCGCCGGTCTTCTCCACCCGCATGTGGCTGAGGTCGATCTCGCCGATGTCCACGCCGCCGTCCGCCCGGCGTGGCAGCCGGTTGAGGAGGTAGCGGCCGTAGAGGTGCAGCCGCTCCAGCTCGGCGTCCTGGTAGGGGACGATCTGCGCGAGGAAGCCGTATTTCCTGACGTAGTCGTTGAGGGCGGCACGGAAGTCCTCCGCGGCTTCCTGGTCGTCCGTGTCCTCGCTTTCGAGCAGGAGCGTGAAGCGGGCGACGGCGGGGGACAGCTGCCGGTACAGCTCGGCGTGCAGCTTCTCCCACTTGGACTGTGAGCCCGCGGCCTTCTCCTTGGCGGCGAAGTACGCGGCGGCGAACTCGTCCATCTCCTGCCCGGACAGGATCGCCGCCTGCATGACCCGGCTCTGCGCGGTGTAGAGCAGGTTGGGGTCGGAGGGGAGGGTGTTCGCCTCCTCGAAGTACGGGCGGAAGGAGTCCTGTATGTCGCCTGCGTCGTTGACGAAGTCCAGGACCGCCAGGTCCGCCTGGGTCTTGCGCTCGGCGGTCCGGTTCAGCCGGGACAGGGTCTGGACGGCGGAGATACCGGTCAGCGACTTGTTGACGTACATCGTGGTCAGCAGCGGCTGGTCGAAGCCGGTCTGGTACTTCTCCGCCACGACCAGGATCCGGTACTCGCGCTGGCCCGCACCACCGGCCCGGACGGCCTTGTCGTCGGCACGCGTGTACGCGAATGCCTTCGGCAGCGCGCTCTCCGACAGCCCGCCGTTCTCCTTCGGCTCGGTGGTCTCCTCGCCGTCGAGGGTGAGCGAGCCGGAGAACGCGACGAGGAGACCAAGGTCGGGGTACTTGGTGTCGTAGTCCCGGTCCTTGAGGTAGCTCTTGATCGCGCGAGCCATCTCCACGGCGGACTGCCGGGAGGCGGTCACCACCATGGACTTGGCCCGCCCGCCGAGACGCCCCCGGCTGTGTGCCACGAAGTGCTCCACGATCACCTGGGCGTGCTGGGCGACCGTCGAGTCATGGGTGAGCGCGTACCGGGCGAGCAGGCTTTTCGCCTTCGACGGGTCGACCTCCCGCTCGTCGGGGTTCTGGTTCACCAGCTTCCAGTACGTGTTGTACGTGACGTAGTTGCGCAGCGGGTCGAGGATGAAGCCCTCCCCGATCGCCTGCCGCATGGAGTACGTGTGGAAGGGCCGGTAGGCCGCCTTGCCGTCGATGTCCTGGAGCGTGCCGAAGAGTTCGAGGGTCTTGGCCTTCGGCGTGGCGGTGAATGCGAAGTAGGAGAGGTTCGCGGCGCGGGAACGCTGCTCGGCCCTCTTCTTGAGCTGCTCGTCGAGGGTGGCGGCGGCCGGGGCCTTAACCGTGGTCGCGCCCGCGTCGTCCGAGTCGGAGTCCAGACCGAGGTCGCGCAGCGCGGAACGTACGGCGGTGGCGGCGTCACCGGACTGCGAGGAGTGCGCCTCGTCCACGATGATCGCGAAGCTGCTGCCCTGGATCTCCGTGGGATTGCGCTGAAGGTAGTCCAGCAGCGCCGGGAAGGAGTGCAGCGTGACGGTGACGATCTTCCCTGTGTCGCGAGAGAGCGCCTTGGCGAGCTGCTCGCCCTTCGCTCCGTACTTCTCGTCGATCTTCACGACGAGGCCCGCGGTCTGCTCGAAGTTGCCGACCGTTTCCCGGAGCTGGGCGTCCAGGTTGCGGCGGTCGGTGATGACAATGACCTTGTCGAAGACGGGCACGCCCGGCTTGAGGCCCTTGGCGATGGCCTCGGGGTCGAGCTCGCGCGGGTCGGTCGGGGCGTGCAGGTCGCTGAGGCGGTGCGCGAGCCAGCCGATGGTGTTCGACTTGCCCGAGCCGGCCGAGGCCATGACCAGGTAGTCGTGGCCGGCGCCGTGGGTGGCGGCGTGCGCGGTGAGCTTCTTGACCGCGTCCCACTGCTGGAACCGCGGGAATACCATCGTCTTCGTCGTGCCGCCGCCGGGCGTCTTGCTCTTGTGCAGGTGCACGAACCGCTGGAGCAGGTCCAGCCAGTTGTCCGGCTGCCAGACCTGCTCCCAGAGGTAGGAGGTCGCGTACGTGCCGTAGGCGGTGGGGGCCGGGTTGCCGGCCCCGCCGGGCTGGCCGGGGCCGTTGGAGCCGGTGTTGAACGGCAGGAAGCGGGTGTTCTTGCCCTTGAGCTGGGTGGCGACGAAGACCAGGTCCGGGTCCACGGCGAAGTTCGCAACGACCCGGCGCGTGAAGATCAGCTCGGTGGGGTCCCGGTCAGTGCGGTACTGCTCCTTGGCCTGCTCCACCCCCTGCTTGGTCAGCGGGTTCTTCAGCTCGGCCGTGGCAACCGGGATTCCGTTGAGGAAGAGGGCGAGGTCCAGCCGGTTGCCCCAGTCGGCCTGCTTGGTCGCGTACTCCAGCTCGCGGACGACGGTGAGGCGGTTGGCCTGGTAGCCGTCCAGCACGGAGTCGTGGGCGACGAGGTTGGGCTTGAAGTACGCGACGCGGAGCAGGACCCCTCGGTCCTTGACGCCGTTGCGGAGGACGTCGAGGAGCCCGTTGGTGGCGATGGCCTGGTCGAGGCGGCCGGCGAATCCGCGCTGCGCCTCGTTCGGGTCGCCGCCGTAGACGGTGAGCAGCTCGCTCCACTCGTCGGGCTGGGTCGCCCCGATGAAGGTGAACAACTCGTTGGTGTCCAGGCCGAGATCGGCCCGGTAGTCCTGCGGGCACGCCTCGCGCCAGCCGCGCTCGACCATGGCGGCGACGATGGCCTCGCCGAAGGCGGACTCCGTGTGGATGGGGCTCATGGCTACGCGGTGACTCCGTCCGTTACATTGCGCCCGCTGGCAGTGGTTACGTCGAACTGGCCGGTTACGGCGGCGGTGATCAAGGCTTGACGCCGTTCAGTAAGTAGATGATTGTGCTGCGCCACGCGAGAGCGTAGATCTTCATGCGTCTCGATTTCGCGACCCGCCGTGGCTGCCAAAACGGCCTGGGTTTCTCTGTCTGGCGTCGGCACAAGAACTCTTTTCAGCTCCCAGATATTGATCCCCTTGATAGTTGCTCCAGTGATCCGTTGCTGGATCTGGTGAGACACGAGAGGGGAGTCGAGGACTAGGCGTAGCCACTCGGCATGCACTGACCTGTTGATTGAGATGCGGGCGGCATCCTGAGTCAGGTTTGCTCCTGTCAGCTCATCAGGCACAACGGCAATTTCGCCAACGCTTCCCCGAATTGCAATAACTAGATCACCGCCCTTGAGGCGGGATCTAGCATAGTTGGCTTCGATTTCGCGAGTTGTTCGATTCAGCGAATTTAGAGACAAGCGATTGGCTGCAACGTCTCCGCCCTTCACGATGGGAACGCCATCGGTAACATTCGGTCCAGGCAAGACAATTCCATACATGATCTGCCGAAGTGGATCGGTTAGGTGCATGAGAGGTGTCCACTGCCAACCTGGAGGCAATTCGGTGCGGACGCTGCGAACACCGGCATTTAGTTGATGAGCCAATACTGCGCGCTCACGCTCGCGGACGTCCCGGTCGAACTGGCGCAGTGCGTCTCCGACGGTAGTCATGCGGGCGGTCTCGGCGTCGAGGAAGTCGGCGATGCGGCGCTGCTCATCCAGCGGAGGCAGTGGAACCCTGAGCTGCTCAATATCCGGCATGTAGATGGTTTTATGCGTCGAGCCTGTGGCGACGCGCTTCAAATCTGGACTCATGCCTCTGAGCGCGTGCAGCAAGAATCTTGGATCCAAGCGCGGTCCACAAATCCAGGTTGCAAAGTCCTGGCTTGTTGCCATGCTGGTTCCCATGATTGCCGAAAATCCGACTGAGGCCGTGCGAGAAAGGATGACGGTCCCTGCCGGATGTTCAACAGCAGCAGAGTGTGCGAGGCCAAGCGAACTGACCTTCTCCTTGGTTTCGGAGATGACGCTGACGTTTCCCGTCCTGAGTTGCCAGACGTCAGCCAAGGTGATCCATGGCACCGTGCAGTTTTCCCAGTATTCAGGAACACTTCGACTGGGCGTGTGACCGGATCCGAGACGAGCGACAAGGCGGATTGGAGCTGTCGGCCAACGGGAATGCACGAGCCACGGCGCAACGTTTGTGTCTGTCATGCCGTCACCTCACCCAGCAGCGCCTGAATCTCTGCTTCCAGCGACTTCAACTCCGCGTCGATCTCCGCCAGCGGCCTCGGCGGCTTGTACACGTAGAAATGCCGCGTGAACGGGATCTCGTAGCCGATCTTCGTCTTCGTGTGGTCGATCCACGCGTCCGGAACGTGCGGCAGCACCTCGCGCTTGAGGTACTCCTCGACGTCCTCGCCCAGCGGGACGTTCTCGTAGTCCCGCAGGTCCGCGTCCGGCTCCGCCGCACCCTTGAGCTTCTGGACCTCGCCCTCCGGGTCCCGGACGCCGATCGTCTCCCGTACCGCCTTCGCGAACGGCGCGCCCGTCGGCCACGTCAGGCCGGCCGCGACCACTGCGTCCTTGAGCGCGATGAGCGCCTCGGACTTCGTCGTCCAGGACGAGCCGAGCAACGTACTCACCGCTGCGACGAATTCCTCGCTCCGCTCTAGCTTGGCCACCGGCTTGGCCTCCGCCAGCGCGGACAGGGTCCCCTCCGTGACCTCGAAGCGGAGCTTCAGCGGGCGTTCGACGGCGATACGCTGGTAGCCGAAGTCCTCGTTGGCGAAGATCTTGACCTTGCCGTGCAGCGGGTGCCCGGGGTCCTTCGCGACCTGCAGCGCCTCCGCGTACAGCCGGGTGATGTCGCCAATATGGTCGGGGCGGCCGTTCGTCCCGTCGCCCAGTTCCTTGCGCTTGTCGCCGAGCGACTTGCGCATCTTCACCCACTGGTCGCGCGCGTCGAGCAGGACGACCTTGCCCTTGTGGTCGGCGTCCTTCCGGTTGGTGAGGATCCAGAAGTACGTCGAGATGCCGGTGTTGTAGAAGAGCTGGTCCGGGAGGGCGACGATCGCCTCCAGCCAGTCGTTCTCCAGGATCCAGCGGCGGATCTTGGACTCGCCGGACTCTGCCGCACCTGTGAAGAGCGGGGAGCCGTTGAAGACGATGGCGATGCGGGAGCCGCCCCCGCCGTTCACGTGCACCGGCTTCATCTTCGAGATCATGTGCTGGAGGAAGAGCAGCGAGCCGTCGTTGATGCGCGGCAGGCCCGCGCCGAAGCGGCCGGCGTCGCCGAGCGAGGTGTGCTCGTACTCGACCTCCTCCTTGACCTTCTTCCACTCCACGCCGAACGGCGGGTTGGCGAGGATGTAGTCGAACTTCCGGCGGGCGTGGCCGTCGTCGGAGAAGGAGTTACCGAAGCGGATGTTTTCCGGGTCCTGGCCCTTGATCATGAGGTCGGACCGGCAGATCGCCCAGGACTCGGGGTTGAGCTCCTGCCCGTACACCTCGACCGTCGCGTCCGGGTTGAGCGCGTTGATGTGGTCGTCGGCGGCGCTGAGCATGCCGCCCGTGCCGCAGGCCGGGTCCATGACAGTGCGGACGACACCGGGCAGGCTGAGGGCGTCCGCGTCGGGAGCCACCAGCAGGTTGACCATCAGCTTGATGACTTCGCGCGGTGTGAAGTGCTCACCTGCGGTCTCGTTCGACTGCTCGGCGAAGCGGCGGATCAGCTCCTCGAAGATGTAGCCCATGTTGTGGTTGGGCACGACGTCGGGGTGCAGGTCGAGGTCGGTGAACCTGCCGATGACCTGGTAGAGCAGGTTCGCGCTGTCGAGCTTCCTGACCTGCTGGTTGAACTCGTACTTGTCGAGGACCTCGCGGGCGTTGTCGGAGAAGGCGCCGACGTAGATCTGCAGGTTCTTCGCCGCGTTCTGCGGGTCGGCCGCGATCTTCCGCAGCGTGAGGTCGCTCTTGTTGTAGAAGGAGTTGCCCGAGGCCTTGCGCAAGAAGTGGTCGGTGTCGATCTCTTGGCCCGCGAACCTGGCGACGGTCTCGACGACCTTCTCGCGCGTCGGCTCCAGGACGCACTCCAGGCGGCGCAGCACGGTGAACGGCAGGATGACCTTGCCGTAGTCGGACTGCTTGTAGTCGCCGCGGAGGAGATCGGCGACGGACCAGGCGTGGTTCGCCAGCTCCGTGTGCTTACTGCTGTTCAAGAGGTCCCGGCTTCCTTCCGAAGAGCGCCGTCCGTGCGTGGGACGGCAGGGATCCAGTGTGGTCGTGTGCGGTGGGACGCGTGGGGCGTTTCAGACAGAACGGCTGCCCGGGCCAGCCGGTGGCAGGAGTACGCCCGCGGTCAGGCCAGTGGTCAGGGTGGCCGCGGCGTCGGCGGCGAGGTCGGCGGTTCGGCGGGCGGCCGCGCGGAGCTCGTGTACGCGGCGGAAGGCTGCCCCGTAGCGCCGCTGTTCCTCCAGGGGCAGCAGCGGCACGCGCAGGCGCCCCGGTGTGACGTGTACGAGGCTGCTGCCGGTCGACGCGGAGGCGATGTTGTCCTCGGCGCCGAGGAATCCGGCCAGGAACCACGGGTCGAGGCGAGTCGGGTCGGGGCGCAGGAGGTGGATGTGCTGACCCAGCAGGGCTCCGGCGTCCCGGTCGTCCGCGACCCGGGTCATCGCGGCCGCGTCGCCGCCGCCCGCGACGGCGCGTACGAGGACGTCCCCGGCGACCACGGGTTGGGCGGCATCCGCGTTGATGTCGACAGCCGTGCCGGACGGCGGGTTTCCGGCCGCGATGTCGCGGGCGGTGAGGACCGGCCGCTCCACGGCGGGGGCGTCGGAGCCCTTGGAGCCTCGGGTGCCGGGCGTCGCCGCCCGCAGCACGGTCAGGGCTCCGCCGCGTGCCAGGTCGGAGACGGTCGCCGTACGCCACTCGCGGGCCGAGGCCCCGGACGGCTGCCACCCGCCGGAGGCGGAGGAGGCCGCCAGCGCGGCGACCTGCTCGGCCAGTTGCCCGTGCAGGTCGTCAACGCGGCGGGCCAGGGCGGCCGGGTCGATGTCGGCCGCGGTCGCCCGGACATGGCGGGCCGGGGTGACGTCGACGACGTCGTCGAGGAGGTCGACGAGCGGCACCGCGCGGGCGACGCCGGGCTCGTCGGCGTAGGCGTCGGGTGCGGTGGTGAACGCGGCCCACTGGCCGAGGACCCGGTCGGTGAGCCCCGGCCAGTCGAAGGAGGCGGTGGAGGAAGAGGCGCTGGAAGAGGACGAGCCTGAGCGGCGGGGGCGTGAGCCACCACGGGTGCCGGCGTCGGCCGTGGCCGTGTCGGTGGCGGACGCCGTGCCCGGGACGCCCTCCCGCTGCTCGCCCTCCCCGTCGACGAAGAGCACATTCGTACGGTCCGTGCCGCCCGGTTCGGGGCGTTGGAACACCCAGATCTGCAGGCCGATGTGGAGCGGATACGCGGCACGCGCCGGAAGGGAGACGACGGCACGCAGGGCTCCGCCGCGGATGAGCTCCGCGCGGACGCGGCGGCCGGAGGAGCGGAAGGCGAGTGCGGGCGGCAGCAGCATGACCGCGTGGCCGCCGGGCTCCAGGTGCGCGAGGGCGTGCTGCACCCAGGCCAGTTCGGACTCGAAGCGCGGCGGAAGTCCGTACGCCCACCTCGGGTCGTAGGCCAGCTCGTCGTGACCCCAGTCCCGGTCGCCGAACGGCGGGTTGCACAGGACGGCGTCCACGGTGACGTCGGGAAAGGCGTCGTCGCGCAGGCTGTCGCCGACGCGGATCGCCGTCTCGGCTTCGGGTGCGGCCAGCAGTAGCCGGACCGCGGTGCGCCGGCCCTGGACGGGGAGCGAGTCCTGCCCGAACAGCTCCCGCGCGCCCTGCCGGGCGGCGGCAGCCAGGAGAGTGCCGCTGCCGCAGGCGGGGTCGAGGACGCGGGACGCGTCGGCGGGCAGGAGCCGTGCCATGAGCAGGGCCAGGCCCTCCGGGGTCTGGTAGACGCCGCTGACGGCGCCCTCGTCCAGTTCGCGTTCGGCGAGGACGTCGACGGCGGCCTGCGGCCCCGCCTCACGGACGCAACCCAGCAGCGCGCGGACCGCGTCCGCGTCGTCCGGACCGTAGCGGACCGGCTCGGCCTCGGGCACGGCGGCCGGAAGCTCGCGCGCGGTCTTCTCCGCTCGGGCGATCAACCGGTCGTCGGGCAGGGCGGCGAGTTCGGCCAGCTCCTCCGGGGTGCGGCGGGACGCGCCGGCCGCCAGCGGGAACAGTCGCGCGGCCACTCCCGAGCCGGGTCCCAGCAGTCGGAGCGCCGTACGCAGTTCCTCGGTCGGCGAGGCGGTGGAGGTGTGCCCGCGGCCCCGCAGCCATGCCTGGACGGCCGGCAGGTCGTAGAGCGGGCTGGATTCCGTGCCTGCGCTGGGAGCCGGGAAGTCGTCGTGGCGGCGGCGCCAGTTGCTGACGGTGGCGCGCGTGACCCCTGCGATACGGGAGATCTCGGCGGCCGTCACATGCGCTGAGGGCGCCGGTCGGGCTGGTGGCTGCTGGGGCATGGCGTGGGGCTCCGCACCTCTCGGGCCAGTAGGGCAGGGACGGTTAACACACTACAACAGTCGTCAAATTCGTCAAGCCGTTTGACAGTGCTTTCAGTGTCATGCTTATCTAGTCATGGTTCCGAGTGGAAGCGTGAGCTAACTGCGCAACCGCACTGTGGACCCGCCGACGCGAACGCCGGGGCGCCATCTGCACCCACCGCGTGCCGGTGTCCGCCCCACCCTCCGAACGAGCATCCGGCCCCCGGGAGACGCACATGACCGTGACGGAACAGCCCCAGCGCAACGCGGACGAACCCACCGACCCCGCTCGGCCGAACCCCGCCGACCAGCCCCCGCCCCTGGCCGATCTGGTACGGACCCGTCTGGGCGAGGCGGCACTCCCCGAGTCCGTGAAGGCGCTGCTGAAGGAGGCGCTGGGCGAGAACGAGACCCGTGGAACCTCCCCGGCCGGCCGGATCTACCTGGGTTCCCTCGCCGTCAACGGCTTCCGCGGCATCGGGCCTCGTGCCCGGCTGAGCCTCAGCCCCCGCCCGGGCGTCAACCTCGTCGTGGGCCGCAACGGTTCCGGCAAGTCCAGCCTCGCCGACGCCATCGAGGTCGGCTTCACCGGCACCCGGGCCCACCGGCCGGGCCAGGACGCCACGCGCGGCGGTCACTGGTACAACCTCCACAACGCCGACAGCCCCAAGATCGAGCTCAAGCTCGCGATCGAGGGCGACACCGGCAACAGCACCCTCACCCGCACCTGGACGAGCCAGGAGTTCGGCAGCTCCGAAGCGACCTTCAAGCGCCCGGGTCACGGGACCGTCCCCGTGGCCGAGGCCGGCTGGGACACGGCCCTCGCCGACCACCGGCCGTTCCTCTCGTACACCGACCTCGACCTCATGCTCACCGGCAAGCCGTCCGAGCGGTACGACGCGATCGCCACCATCCTCGGCATGGAGCTGCTCTCCACCGCGACCAACCGGCTGAGCGCGCGGGAGAAGGCCCTCGCTGCCGTCGCGAAGGAGATGAAGGACGCCCTCCCCGGCCTGAAGGACGCCCTCTACACCCTGGAGGACGACGACCGCGCCGTACAGGCCCTGCTCGCCGTGGACACCCCGGGCGCCCTGGACCTCGACACCATCGATGCCCTCGTCGCCGGTCTCCCCCCGGCCGACGACAGCCGGCTCGCCGAGCTCCGGATCGAGGCCGGGGTGCAGGGGCCCGACCTGGCGGAAGTCAAGGAGGCCGTCCGGCTGCTGCGGAACGCGCTCGCCGACGTGGAGGACCTGCACGGCACCGACGCCGAGAACGCCCGGCTGCGCGCCGACCTGCTGGAGAAGGCCCTCGCCCACGCCGACCGGCACCCCGACGGCGACGTCTGCCCGACGTGCGGAGCGGAACGGGTCCTTGGACGGGAGTGGTACGACCGCGCCTCCCGACAGGTGGCGGAGCTGCGCCACGAGGCGGAGACCGCCGAGGACGCGCACGCCGCCGTCCGGACCGGCAAGCGGAACCTCCACAACCTCATCGAGAACCCCCAGCGGATCCCGGTTGCACTGGCCGACCCGTGGAAGGTGTGGGCCGACTGCCGGCAGATCACCGACCCCGCCGAGCTCGCCCGGAGCGCCGAGGAGGCCGCCACGGTCCTCGTCGACGCCTGCGACACCGTCAGGAGGTACGCGGCCCACGAGCTGGAGGAGCGCGGCGAGCGGTGGCGTGCGCTCGTCACCCGGCTCGCCGCCTGGGCGGACAAGGCGCGCGAGACCGAGCGGGAAAAGCCTCTCCTGAGTAACCTCCGCAAGGCGGTGAAGTGGCTCAAGGACCTCTCCACCGAGCTGCGGGAGCAGCGCATGGAGCGCTTCACCGACGCCACGCAGGGCATCTGGGAGCGCCTGCGGCAGGAGAGCAACGTCGACCTCACGGCCGTGAGCCTGAAGGGCAGCGAGAAGGCGAACGTCCGCAAGCTCGTCATGGCGGCCTCCGTCGACGGTCAGGACGCCCCGGCGCTCGACGTCATGAGCCAGGGGGAGCTGCACTCCCTCGCGCTCTCCCTCTTCCTGCCGAGGGCCACGACCGCGGACAGCCCGTTCGGCTTCCTCGTCATCGACGACCCCGTGCAGTCCATGGACCCGACCAAGGTGCACGGACTCGCCCAGGTACTGCACGAGTTGGGCAGGCACCGGCAGATCGTCGTCTTCACCCACGATCCCCGTCTGCAGAAGGCGTTCACCGACCAGGAGCTGCCGGTCACGGTCTTCCAGCTGACGCGTGGCGAGGGGTCCCGGGTGAAGGTCGACTGCGTCGACGACCCGGTCGCGCAGGCCATCGGCGACGCCCGGGCCATCGCCGCCACTCCGGGGCTTCCCCCCGAGACGTACCGCCACGTGCTGCCCGGCCTGTGCCGGATCGCCCTGGAGAACGCGTTCCTCGAAGCCGCGTGGATCCGCCACCACCGCACCGGCGGCTCGGAGCACGACCTCCAGACCGCGATCGACAGCGCGGAGAGGTTCCTGGAGGTCGCGGCCTTCGCCCTCTTCGGCGACGTGAGGCGCGGTAACGACGTCACGGGGGAGGTGCTCCGCCGCTACGGAAGCCCGGCATGGTCGCTGATCCAGCAGTGCCAGAAGGGGTCCCACTCCAGCGGCGCCTCGATCCCCGACCCGCACCGCTTCGTCTCGGACGTGGAGAACCTGGCGCAGAAGATCCGCAAGCCGGAGGTGACCGCATGACCACCCCTGTTCCCGCGTCCGTCGAAGGCCTGCTGCTGACGGCCGACCGCCTCCTCGACGGCGAACTCGCCGACGCCACCACCGCCGGCCGGCACCGCGGCGCCTGCCTCGCGCTGCGGACCGCGCTGGAGCTCTGCGTCGACCGGGTGCTGGACGCCGTGATGCCCGGTCTGCCCCGCACCACCGGGCGCGCCAAGCTGCTCCTGCTGCACTCCGTCGCGCCGGCCGAAACGGCCCGGCGGGCGAAGGCCCTCTGGTCCCAGCTGAGTCTGGGATGCCACTACCACCTGTACGAGCTCGGACCCACGTACGACCAGGTGCGGGTCTGGCGGGTCGAGGCCGGCGGTCTCGTCCAGGAACTCGGCAACTGACCGTTCGTCACCGTCCGTTTTCTGATAGTTGTTTCACGGGGTACGGGCACATGCCCGTGGCGGTGTCCCCCGGCACCGCAGGGAGGACGCACATGAGCACCACCACTCGGGACGAGACCCTCGCCGGCGAGCAGCGGGCGGTGGACCACGCATACGACTGCTACACGACGAAACTGGCTGAACTGAGCGGCACCTCGGCGGCCACCGCCTCGGCGAGCGGCAAGGACGGGATCGCCAACCGGGCCGAAGCGGAGGCGCGGGCGGAGGCCTACGGAGGTCTGGGCGACGAGGCGCTGGTCTTCTCCCGCGTCGACGCCCCGGAGGACCCGAGAGGAGAGCCGCGTCCCTGGTACATCGGGCGCCGCAGCGTGCACGACTCCTCGCACGAGCCGGTGGTTCTGATGTGGACCAGCCCCCTGGCGAAGAAGTGGATCGAGACCCGGCCCGAGAACCCGGGCGAGGTGGTCCTGCGCCGGCAGCTCCGCTGCGTACAGCGGATCGTCGAGGGCTACTTCGACGAGATCTCCCCGCCGGCACCCGCTCCCGTACCCGTACCCGAGCCCGTCGGCGTACCCGAGTCCGCCGACGTACCGGCGCCCCGCCAGGCCGCCGACGACAGCCCGGCGGAGGAGGCGGACGCGTCCCCCGCCCCGGAACAAACGTCGGCCCCCACGCCCGGCGATGTCGTACGACGGCAGCGGCGTAAGGCACCCCAGCCGGATGACTTCCTGCTGCAGGAGCTCCAGCGGTCGCGCGGCGGTCGGATGAGGGACATCGTCGAGACCATCCGCCGTGACCAGATGGCGCTGGTCACCGGCTCGCCCTCGGACATCCTCGTCGTGCAGGGCGGCCCCGGTACCGGCAAGTCGGCGGTCGGTCTCCATCGGGTGACCTGGCTCGTCAACAACGAGCACTTCAAGGCCCAGGACATCCTCGTCATCGGCCCCCACCAGCGGTTCCTCGAATACGTCGGCCAGGTCCTCCCCACCCTCGGCACCCGGGACGTCAACGCCGTCCAGCTGGACCGGCTGTGGGAGGGCGAGATCCTCGGTGTGGACTCGCCGAAGGCGCGTCTGGCGAAGTCGGGGGAAGGCATGGCGGCCGTACTGCGGCGCCGGGTCGAGAGCGACTACCGTCCCGAGGCCCTCGACGCCCTCACCGTCGCCCCCTCCTACGAGGGCGACGAGCCCGGGGTCGTCGTCACCGCCGGCAGTACGACCCTCCGCGTGCCGAAGTCCGAGGTCCTCGCCCTCCTCGACCAGGCTCACGCCGGCGATGGGCCCTTCCGGGAGCGACGGGACCGCTTCCGCGGCCTGTTCGTCGACCGGCTTCTCCAAGAGCTCGCCGATGTCGCACCGCGCCGCGGACAGGCCGGCACGATCCGCCGCGACCTGGAACGCAACCGCCGGGTCGAGCGCCTCGTCGAACGCGTCTGGCCGTCCCCCGGACCCCGGGAGGCCCTGCGCAGCCTCTACGACTCGGCCGACCTCCTGCGGGACTGCGCCGACGGCATCCTCGACGAGGACGAGCAGACGGCCCTGCTGCGGGCCCGCGCCGCCAGCGCCGACGCCGACCCGTGGACCCTGGACGACCACGTCTGCCTCGAAGAGCTCGGGGTTCTGATCGGCGGGGATACCCCACCGCGATACGGCCACATCGTTGTCGACGAGGCCCAGGACCTCACGCCCATGCAGGCCCGCTCCCTGCGGCGGCGGTGTGCCGTGGGCGGCTCCATGACCGTCCTGGGCGACCTCGCGCAGGCGACGGGCGCCCACATCCCGACGAGCTGGGACCTGCTGGGCGCACTCCTTTCCGACCACGGCGACTGGAGCGTGGCTCAGCTCACCACCAGCTACCGCGTCCCCGCCGAGATCATGGAGTTCGTCGCCCCTCTCGCCCGCGTGGTCGCCCCGTCCCTGCCTTATCCACAGGCTGTCCGTGAGGCGGGCGTGGACGCCGTGCGGACCGTGGCGACCGAACCGTGGAAGCTGCTCGACGACACCGTCGCCCACGTGGCACGACTGGTGCGCACCAGCGACGGCAACAGCCCCCGCTCCGTTTCCGTCATCGTCCCCGACGACTCCGACTGGCTGGACGCCATCAGCCACCGAATCCACGAGGGCGGCGACATCGCCGAGCGCGATCGCGATGCCGTGTCCGTACTGGCCGCCGCGCAGGCCAAGGGAATGGAGTACGACCACGTCCTGGTCGTCGAGCCCGCGACGATCGCCGACCGTGGTCCGGCCGGGCTGCGCCAGCTGTACGTGGCCCTCACCCGCAGCACCCAGAGCCTGACCGTCCTGCACACCGCCGCGTTGCCGGAGGCGCTCACCGCCTCCGCGGACGACACCGAACCCGCGGCACCGGACGCCCGGCCGGCGGGCGCGGCGGAAAGCCTTCCCCGGATCGGCAGCGATGTCCGGGTCGAGGTCGTGGGCCACGTCTCTGGCGGTCGGTACAAGGTCAGGCCGTTGTCTCCGGTGATCGGTCGGCCGCTCGTGCTCACCGTCCGCCAAGGATCGGTTCCCCCGCGCCGGGGTGACGAGCTGGACTGCTGGGTGTTCGCGAACGACACGAGTCAGACGGTGCTCACCGCCGATCAGCGTGGCCGGTCGCCCGTCTCGGAACGGATGGCGGGGCGCTACCTCGCGGCGCTGGACGTGCTGGGAGAACTGACCGGCAGCGACGGCGACGTTCCCGACGCCCGCAGCCGCCTCTCCGAACTCCAGGGCATGGCCAACCGCATCCTTCGCCGGGACCAGGCTGACTGGGTCGATGTACTTCATCTGTTCGGTGATCCGGACAGAGAGCGACTCGGAGCTCTTCGAGACCTTGCCGGGACAACCAACCGTGCGATCAAGGAGGGCACTTTCGACGCAGGTCGGCTCGCGGAGGGGCTGGAAGCTTCCGGCTGGGCAGGGCCCCTCGCTGCAGCACGGCGAGAGCTTCAAGAGCGCTTCGGCACGGCGACGAAGCCGAACTCTGACGGCGCGATTCCCGTCGCCCCGACGCAACCAGATCAGAAGGAAGAGGTGCAGATGACCACCGCGGACACCGCCGACGCAACACCGGCTGCGACCACGAAGGACGGTTTCCTCCGAGCGCTGGAAGCGGCTGCCGGGGCCGACCGTACGTGCAAGAAGCACGAGGCGGTCCGTCATGCGCTGAAGGCATCACTTCTCTGGGCGGACCTCCAGCCGGCCGACTCCTCGGTCGTCGACGTCAGCTGCGTCACCCAGCACGGTCTCTTCCTCTACGAGGCCCTGGGCGCAGGCTGCTCCACCTATGTGGACCTGCGATCGGGCGCGACCCGCCTGCTCGAGATCAACCACACGCTGCCCGCGCCGGCCGACGGTCTCTACCTTGTCCTCTCCGAACCGCCTGCCGAAGACTGGTCTGTCGACACGATTCGCGACGTCTTTCGTGTCAATGTCATCTGGCGCAGCCCGACCGGCTGGGGCGGCGAGAACGCGCACACGGCCTTCGGCTCTTCCGGGGTGAGCAATCACCAGTAGCCGTCATTCAGTTCTCGCCTGCGCCTGCTGGAGCAGGCGAAGCAGAAGCAGGTGACACCGCGGGGTGGGGAGTGAAGTCGAGCAGGTCAGACGCCTGTGGCCCCTCAGGGGCGCCCGGGATCAAGCGGTTGGCGACGCTACCAGGGCTGACTACACACCCATTGCCGAGGATCACTCTCCGCTGACGATCAGCAGCACGTTCACCTGGTCATCTGGCCGGCTCCGTAAAAGGGGGCGTCGGTGCACCCAGCTTTTGAAGCCACGCACAGGTTGGCTGATACGAGCCGGTGTGTGGCGGGGAGCTGACCTTGACCAGGTTCCGTGAGAGCTGGTCCGCTTATGCGCGATAGGGCGTCGGATTCGGGGGTTGCGTT
Source organism: Streptomyces sp. 147326 (assembly GCF_045000215.1). Taxonomy (NCBI): domain Bacteria; kingdom Bacillati; phylum Actinomycetota; class Actinomycetes; order Kitasatosporales; family Streptomycetaceae; genus Streptomyces; species Streptomyces sp. 147326. The sequence continues at coordinate 5,178,318 of NZ_CP134201.1, forward strand.
CGTGACCAGAGCTACAGCTGGAAGGCCGTGCCGCGCCACAGGCGGCCAGTCCGAACGGACCATTCCCTGCTCCGTCAAGACGACCCACGTATGAGGCTCCGGCGGGGGATTTCCGTCGCCGTCGTGGCCGCCGGCGGAGCCGTTACGACCATGCTCGTGGGGCTCGTCACCAACGCCGTGTCCGAGTCGGAGTGGCCCGGGTGGCTGGGGTGGTTGCAGCGGCATGGCTGGTTCTCGTTCGCTTTGCTCGGTGGGGCCATGGTCGGGCTGGCGGTGCTGCTTGCCGCGCTGTCGGAGTCGGGGGCGCCGGAACGCCGCACCGCGCCGACGCCCCAGCCAGAGGAAGGGGTGGTGCCTCCAGGTGCTGCCCTCGTCCTGCGGTCCCTGCCGCGCGACACCACCGCGTTCACCGACCGGACCGCCGAGCTCGAGGCGCTGGTGCGGTCCGTACGGAACTCGCAGGAGAGTGGCGAGGCGCTGCCTGTGCACGTGATCGACGGAATGCCAGGAGTCGGGAAGACGACGTTCGCCGTACACGCAGGGCATGTGCTGTCGGAGCGGTTCCCGGACGGCCAGCTCTTCGTGAATCTCAACGGGCACACGACGGGAAGGCCCCCCGTACAGGCCACGGAAGCGCTCGCATCGTTGCTGGCGGCGACCGGAGTGCCGGCGCAGCGGATCCCTGTCGGCGACGACTTGGGTGCGGTCACCGAGGCGAGGGCGGCCATGTGGCGGAGCCAGCTCGCGAACAAGAAGGCACTGCTCATCCTCGACAACGCGTCCAGCTATCGCCAGCTGGAGCCCCTGCTCCCCGGCGGGAGCGACTGTCTCGTGCTGGTGACGAGCCGGAAGCGGTTGGCTGCGTACGAGGAGGTGGTCCTGCCAGTGGAGGCGTTGCCGGCGGAGCATGCGGTCGACCTGTTCGTACGCCTCAGCGGGCGATCGGCGGAGTCGCTCGATCGGTCCGTCCTCGAGCAGTTGGTGGAGCTGTGCGGGTACCTGCCACTGGGGGTGTCGTTGCTCGCCGCGCGGCTGCGCCATCGCCCGTCGTGGAGCGCCGAGGATCTCCGTGCGCGTCTGGTCACCGCCGGAGACCGGCTGGGAGAGCTCCGAGCTGGGGAGCGCGCGGTCGCCGCAACGTTCAGTCTGTCCTACCAGGACCTCACACCTGAGCGGCAGCACTTCTTCCGGTGTCTCGGCCTCTACCCTGGAACCGAGCTCGATGCCTTCTCCGGGGCCGCGCTCGGCTCGGTCTCGGTGGCGGCAGCACGCGAGGGACTCGACACGCTCTACGACGCCCATCTGATCGAGGAACACCCGGGGAGCCGGTTCCGGCTTCACGACCTCCTACGCGACTATGCCCGCGGTCTCGCCGACGAGGGAGGCAGCATGGCCCCTGTTCATGCCGTTCAGCGCGTGTGCTCCTACTACCTGGCCGCCCTCGCTGTCGCGAACAGACACATTGCCCGCAGCGGCGCCTCCACTCCGAATCCTCCGGATGAAGCCGCCCAGTTCGAGACTCCTCCCATCGATTCACGTACGGCAGCTCTCGGCTGGCTGGAGGACGAGCGGGCCAACGTCCTGGCCTGCATCCGAAGGGCGAACGATCTCGCGCTGCACGAGTTGGTGATCCACATGGCTGCGGCGATGGCGCCCTTCCTGCGGCAGGCCGGGCCCTGGGACCAAGCCGTTGGCCTCCACCGGACCGCCGCCGAGGCCGCCCGGCACACCGGCGACCGGCGGGCGCTGGCCAACGCGCTGGCCGAGCTCGGCGTCGTCCGGCGCTTCATGGCGGCCTACCCCGAGGCCATCGAGGCACTGAACGAAGCGGTGACGGAGTACGAGGCGGTCGGCGAGAAGCGAGGCAAGGCCGACGCTCTGAACCAGGTCGGCATCGTCTGGTACATGACCGCGGACAACGACGCCTCTGCCCGGGCGCAGACCGAGGCCCTCGCGCTCTATCGGGAGATCGGCGACCGTCTCGGCCAGGCCAACGCGCTCGCGGACCTCGGCATGGTGCGCAGGCAGACCAGCCAGTTCGACACAGCGGTTGCGGCACAGACCGAAGCGCTGGCGATCTACCGGGAGCTGGGTGACCGGTACGGAGAGGCCAACTCACTTCGGGACCTTGGCGTCGTGCACAGTCTCCTGGGCGAGTATGAGCTGGCTGAGCAGCGCCACTGTGAGGCATTCGGCATCTACCAGGAACTCGACGACCGGGTCCACCAGGCGTACGCCCTCAACGAGCTCGGAGTCGTACGGCGCCTGACCGGCGATCCCACCGGAGCGCGGGAGGCTCACACCCAGGCACTGGAGTACTTCACGGAGCTCGGCGAACGGTTCGGCCGCACGAACAGCGTTCGCTACCTCGGGGTACTGGACCGCATGGACGGGAACGTCACGGAGGCGATCCGTCTGTTGGATGACGCCCTGGGCTCGTACCGCGATCTCGGCAGCCGTGGTGGCGAAGCCGCCGCTCTGGGCGAGCTGGGTGCGGCGCGCGGGGTCGCCGGCGAGCGGGACGGTGCCGTCGAGTCGGTCCGGCGGAGTCTGGACATCCTCCGAGAGCTCGGCGACCGGTCCGGTGAGGCGGAGGTCCTGAACCACTGGGGGACGCTGCTGCACTCCTCCGGTGACTGGGCTGCCGCCCGCGGACTCTTCGAGCAGGCGCTGGGGCTGGCCCGCGACATCCGCTGCCCGCTTGAAGAGGCACGGGCTTTGGAGGGGATCGGCCGTTGCGACTGGACGGCCGGCGAACGGGCGCGGGGCGAAGGGGCGCTGCGTGAAGCGCGCGATGTGTACCGACGGTTGGGCATCGGCGGGGCGGCAGATGTCGTCGAGCGGCTCATTGCGTCGCAGGCCGAGTAGCGGGGCACGTGGCTGGATTCGATATGTCGCCGAGGGTAGCGTCGCTGCTACCTTGCGGGCTGGTCTGCCGCCTCAATCGCCGTTGCACTGCCCCGAGGAGCGTCGAATGCCGTCACGTACGCCCGTTCCCGCGCCGCATGCTCCGGCGCCCGTCGTCGCGGAGTCCATCAACGGTTCGGCCGTCCTGGATCGTGTCGCCGTCCGCGTACGGCAGCGGCTGGCGGCCGAGCAGACGGCGTCGAACCACGCTGGCGAGGGTGGTCACCACGCTTCGCTGATCTGGACCTGGCCTCTGTGAGCCGTTCCGCTCGATGACACCGCGCGCGAACGTTGCCCCCTTTCGGTCGTTCATCCTCAAGGTTGCCAATCGCTGCAACATCGACTGCGACTACTGCTACGTCTTCAACTCCGCTGACCAGGCGTGGCGGCACCTGCCTGCCCGGATGAGTACGAACGTGGCCCGGGCGGCTGGGCTGCGAATCGGTGAGCACGCAGCGGTGCACGACCTGCGGAGCGTGCACGTCGTACTGCACGGCGGTGAGCCGTTGCTCGCCGGCCCCCGGCACATGGCAGACCTGCTCGGCGCCGTACGGGAGGGAGTTCCGGCCGGTGTGGCGGTCCGTTTCGAGCTTCAGACCAACGGGACACTCATCACGAAGCCGTGGCTGGACCTCTTCGAGCGGTACGAGGTCGTCGTGGGCGTCAGCCTCGACGGACCGCCGACTGCGAATGACCGGCACCGGCTGACGCACGCCTCGCGATCGAGCGCCGCCTCGGCCGTACGAGGCATCGAACTCCTGCGGTCCCGGCCGCACCTGTTCGCAGGGCTGCTCGCCGTCGTCGACCTGGCCAACGACCCGGTCGAGGTCCACGACTACCTGGCGTCGTTCGAGCCGCCTGTGATCGACTTCGGCCTGCCGCACGGGACGCACGACGAGCCGCCGCATCGCGACGACCCGAGTGTGCCCGAGTACGGGTTGTGGATGAGCCGCGTCTACGACGCCTGGCTCGCCCGGCCGGAGCAGCGGCACAGTGTGCGGATGCTGGAGGACATCGTGGCGCTGAGCTCCGGGGTGCACAGCTCGGTGGAGTCCCTCGGTCTGGCCCCGCCGACGAGCATCGTGATCGAGTCGGACGGCACGATCGAGGGAGTGGACACCCTGCGGTCCGTCGAGGAAGGCGCCTCCTGGCTGGGACGCGACGTCTTCAGCCAGTCCTTCAATGAGGTCCTTCACCATCCGAAGCTCCTGCACCGGCAGAACGGGAAGGCCGCGCTCGCCGATCAGTGCCAGAGCTGTCCTCTGGTGGAGGTGTGCGGTGGGGGCTATCTACCGCACCGCTTCAGCACCGACCGCGGCTACCGAAACCCCTCCGTCTACTGCGCGGATCTGGCGTACCTCATCCGGCATGTTCAGGGCTCCCTGCGCCAGCACGGCTGGGCTCCTCAGGCGATGACGCCCCCATAGCCACGAGCCGTGCCGCCACGCCAGGATCACGCATTGAAACGAACGAGTGAAGCGATGAAAGAGCGACAGGAGATGTCGATGACCGTGACGATCCGCCCCGCCGAAAGGCGCGACACCGTGGCAGTGGCCGATCTGATCGAGGAGATCGAACGGTTCTACGGATCGACCGAGATCCAGCCACTCGAGGAGCGCCGCTCCCAGGTGGAGGAGGCGCTCTTCGGCTCCCCGCCGTTGGCGTCCGCTCTCTTGGTCGAGGACGAGGCTGGTGATCTCGTCGGGCTCGCCGCCTACTCGTTCCTCTGGCCGGCGGCCGGCTCCTCCCACTCTCTCTTCCTGAAAGAGCTCTATGTCCGCGGCACCCTCCGCCGCCAGGGCGTCGGCGCCCGCCTCATGGACGAGCTCCGTACCCTGGCCTCAGCACGTCCCGGATGCAGCCGGGTCGAGTGGATGACGGACCGCAACAACCCCGGCGCGCGCGCCTTCTACAAGTCGTTGGGGTTCGCGGAGTTCGACGGGAAGATCGTCTACCGTGTGGACACCGGTACGACGTGAGAGTGGGGCGGGGCCGTGAAGGAATGGCGTTGCGAGCGCTGCGACTTCATCATCGGGCTGGGCTGTGCGTGCCCGCCCGACGGATCCACGCCAAAAGCCCGCCCAGCGCCCTCGCCCCGGCAGGAGTGGCGACGTTTCCCTGCGGACACGATTCTGATTTCACCGACGCAGTACGCGCACATTCCCGGGGCCTCCACCCATCTGACCGAGGAACTGGTGACTGCCCCGCGCTGGGGATGGATCCCCACACCTCCGGGCGGGCTGTGGCACCGGTTGAGCAGTAGCCATCCGGCGACCGCGACCGAGGGAAACATCACACGGCAGGCGATCAGGCGGTGCGAGGAGTGCCAGACATCGCTTGCGTGATGTGAGCTGCCTGGATTGTGCTGGGAGTGGTCGCATGCATTGCCGGGGGCGCGGGGCCTGGGGGTTCTGATGGGCCAGCGCCCTGGCGGCGAAGGCGACTGGACCGACCTTCCCCCTGCCGGGGCGCGACCGGTTGACGTGTGCTTGCAATGCCGCTGTCTCCGCGGACGGCTGGGTGTCAGACCGCACCGCAGCTTTTTCGGGCGTCAGTCGACCCCTCTCAGGTAGACGCGGCTGCTCCGTTCGTCGATCTGTGCCACCGCGACCTTGAGCCAGTTCAGGTCGCCCTTGCAGGGAGCGCACACCTGACCCTCCCGGACCTTGGGAAGCGAATCCGGTTCCGGCAGCCCCAGGCGTGCGAACGGTGTGGCCGGTGTTGCCTCGGCGGCGAAGGGCTGCGCGCGCAGTCTGAGGGGCTGCTCCGGCTTCAGCTGGGTGAGGAAGGGCTCCACAGCTTCCGCAGGCAGGACGAAGGACAGGATCAAGCCGTCGTCCTGGAACCCCCTGCGGTGCGCCGCCGCGGTTTGAGTCGCTGCAGAGGGGACCTCCACGTGCAGGGTCCGGGCGATGGACTCAGCGGTGGCCCCCTCGACCCAGTCGGACGTCCCCGGGTCCGCCGAGCGGCCGCCTTCCCTGCCGCTACCGCCGGACGCCCCGGAGCATCCGGCGGCGAGGGCGCCGAGCAGCACCGTCGCCATGGCAAGCGCCGGGGCGCGCCCTGGGCGTCGCGCGCGGATCATCGGGCGGCCGAGTTACGGCCGATATCCGTGCGGGTGCCGCTCCGCCCGGTGTCCTCGGGTGCGGGCCAGGACCCTCCTGCCGACAGATCGTGCTGCTGTACCGAGCTGCTTCCTCGCATGTCGAACTCCCTGGCCAGTCCTGTTGTGTGCATACGAGCCATGTCGGCGTCGGTGACAGTGGTCGGTCCGATCGGCGTGGCCTTGCCCGGGTCCCAGTTGTACCGGTCCCACACGTTGACCTGGTAGTCGATGCTGACCTGCGGCTTCCCGTCGGGTCCGGGGACGGCGGTGACCACCCCGGTCGTGTTGGTCATGCCGCTGCCTACGGCCAGGTACCAGTTGTTCGTGCCGTCCGGCCCCTTTTCGTGCTCGTATCCACTACTGCTGGATTCCACGGGGATGGCGACGGGCTTGCCGCCTGACTTCTCGAACACTTCCAGTGCCTGCTGCCGCCACTCGTCCTGCTCTGCGGCCCGGATCCGTGCCACCTCGTCCCGGAGCGCCGGGTCGTCGGCCAGCATGCGGTCGACGTCCAGATCGAGCGTCTTGCCGCTGCCGTTGAGGTAGTGATCCATGTGTCGGGCCGCGTCGGTCTTGCCCATGAAGTCGCCGGAGTTCGAGATGCCGTTGGCCTGGATCTCTTTCCAGTAGTCCGATATTCCTGGCGATTTGAGGTCGTACGGGCCGGCGCCGTCGTCCGCGGCGACCTGCTTGACCTGAGGCCGAAGCAGGCCGGCAGCAAGAAGGTCGTCCCGGTGCTGGGTCCACAGCTGGGCCCGAGCCTCGGGCCCGAGTGACTGCCAGAGCCGCTGCAGCTCCTTCCGCTGTTTGGTGTCGGCCTCCTCGCCGAGCCCGGCCAGTTTCAGTGCTCGCGGGAGCATCTCCTGGTCGAGGGAGGTGTACGTCGCATGGCCGGCGTTGTGCGGATCCGCGCCGTGGCTGCCGCGCAAAGCGCGTACGGCAGCGGCATCGACCTCGGCCGCATGGCTCACCACTCCGCTCAGGGTGTCGGCGTACCAGCGCATGAGGTCCTGCTTGCGCTGGCCGGGACCGTCCACCTCACAGACCAAGGCATCCTCGATCGTCACCGCTCCGCCTTGCCCCACACGGACGTTGAAGCCTGCCTCCTTGGCGTCGGCGGTCACGTTCTTCGCCTGCTGCTGGATGGCCACCAGTTCGGAGTGGGCGTCCTGGAGGACGCTGAAGATGCTCTGGGCTTCCGTGTGGAGGTCCTCTATCTCCTTGACCGTCTTGCCGACGAAGGCGCGGGTCACACCGGCGTTCACGCCTTCCCAGCGAGCCTTCTCGGCTTTGGCCTTTGCCCCGTCGCGCGCCTGTCCCCCCAGGCTCTGCAGAGCGTCGGCCGTGCGCTTCCAGTCCTGAACGGCGGATCCCAACTTCGTGAGGTCCAGTTCCATGAGGTCCGAGTAGTCCATGCCGTGCTCCCTACTTGAGGTACTCGTCGATACGGGAGACGGACACGGCCGAGCCGTCGCGGTTGCGGAGCGAGGCCGCGATGGCCTCGTCGTCCGCGGCGTGCGCCTTCTTGGAGTAGTCCAGGTGGTTCGAGATGTGGGCGCATGCCTGCAGGACCGTCTTCACCTGAGAGGTCCACACGGACACGGTGGTCTCCAGCTCGCCGCCGAGTGAGAAGCCGGCCGTCTTCAAAGATGCTGCGGCCTGCATCGTGGAGCCGCTTCCTGAACCGTCGGCACCGGCGCCGGCGATGTCGGCCTGCTTCTGCAGTTGCCCATGCAGCAGGAACGCCTCGCGCCCCACTTCGCCCAGGTCATCCTGGTGTACGACCAGGTCGGCCTGCCCACCACCAGGTTCGCTGGTCAGCTGGTTGAGGCGCATCGACACCTGGCGCTCGCCGGCGACATCTGCCTTCGCCTTGTCCCACTCATCCCACACCATGGCGTTATTTGATCATGACATGCCGGAACTTTCCCGGGCACCACCCCGCCCCTTGTACAAGCTGATCGGCCCGCTGCCCCAGGTGAAACCGGAGACAGCGGGCCCAAGGCATCCGTCAGGGGTCAGCCGGCAGCTCCCAGAGGAGAGGCCAGACCGAAGGCATGCCAGCGTTGCGCGTTGGAGCCATTGCAGTCGAACAACACGAGCTGGGTGCCGTTGTCGATCCGTGCGCTCGGGAGGTCGAGGCAGCGGCCGGACTGCGGGTTGTAGAAGCCGCTCGCAGCAGTGGGGAGCCATCGCTGGCCCCCGGTTCCGTCGCACGCCGCGAGCTGAGCGGGGGTTCCGTTCGCGACGCCACCGCCTGCGGCGGTCACACACTTGCTGACCACGCGCATCTCGCCGTTCTCGCGGATCTCGAAGAGCTGGGGGGCGCCTGGGTCGGCGTTGCAGTCCCAGATCTGGATGCGGTTGCCCTCAGCCGTGCTTCCGTGGTTGTCGTCCGCGCATTTGGTGGCGCTGACCGCGGAGACGAGGGTCGTGCTGGTGGCCGAGGGGACGGTGGAGTGGTTGAAGACCGTCACGTTGCTGATGCGCCCCTGGAAGAATGACGAGGGCTGGCCCGCATTCTTAAAGCGGCCCAGGACCAGAGAGCCGGTGGCGTTCCAGGCATTGCCCTTGGCGTGGTGGCCGGTGCCGGCGAGGGTGCCGTTGACGTAGAGGGCGATCAGCCCCGTCCGGTCGTCGTAGGTGGCGGTGAGCTGGGTCCACTCGTTGACCTGGACCTTGGCGGCGTCGTTGACGACATGGGTCCGGTCGTAGTCCCAGTTGTCGTCGTCCTTCTTCGACAGTCCGAACTGCCACGTGCCGTCCTGGTCGTGCCAGATCGCGAAGCCGCTGGAGCTCTGCCCGTCCTGGCTGAGGACGACAGCCTTCTCCTTGGACTTGACCCAGGCGGAGACGGTGAAGCTGCGGGAAGTGTCGAGACCAGAGGCGGCAGTGGTGACGGTTCCGGACCCTGTGCCGTCGAGGGCGACGACCTTGGTGGCCGCGCCCGCCACGGTGTCGTCGGCCCAGGTGGCGCCAGTGGTGCTGAGCGTGGCGTTGTTCCTGCCGCGCAAGTCGGCGGCCGCACTTCCGGTGCCTTCGTTCAGCCTCCAGTGAGAGCTGGATATGCGGGCGTCGCCCATGGTGTGGCCAGCCCCGAATCCGGTGACCTTTCCGGAGGTCGCGATGCCGCCCCAGGTCCGCAGCCGGTGGAGGCTGTCCAGTGCCCAGAGATCGGCAATGCCGTCGGCGCTGGTGTCGCCCGACGAGCCGACAACGGGATGGTCGGCCGCCTTGAGGCCGGAGCCGATCTTGGTGCGCCTGGTGTGGTCGCCGAGGGCTGCAGGGTTTCCGGCGACGTTCGCGTACTGGTAGACGTCGCCGGTGATGTTGTCGCGGGCCCAGAGGTCGGGAAGCCCGTCGCCGGTGGCGTCGCCAGGGGCCAGCAGGGTGAGGTTGTCCCAACCGGAGGGGCTGAGGACGAGTACGACCGGATCGCGCAGCTCGCCCGTTGCACCGGTGCCCTGGAACAACACCAGCGAGCTACTCGTGCCGTCGTTCTCCACCGTGAGCAGGTCGTTACGAGGTGCGACGCCTGCTTCCGGCAGCGCGTCCCCGACGGCGAGGATCTGGTTGACCCGGGTCCAGTTTTCGACGTACTCGCTTCCGCACGGCCGGCCTGTCGCGGCGACGGTGCAGTCCTCCGTGTAGGGCCGCTGGACGGGCATGGCCTTGGCTGCGTGGTAGTAGAGGCCGCCGTTGGCTGCGAGCCCGCCCTGGGTGAGGGAGTTGCGGTAGAGCGTGAGCTGTCCGTCGCGGTAGGTCCACAGGTCGTCGATGCGGATGCCGTTGCCGCCGCGGTGGGTGGTCAGCGTGCCGTTGCCCCAGCCCTTGCCTCCAGGGCTGTTGGCCGCGTTGGAGGCGATGACGCCGCCGGCGCCCGGGTCGACGGCGGTCGGGTAGACGACGAGATCGCCGTTGCCGGTGGGGGCGATGAAGTCGACGCGTTCGTCGCCGGTGATGTCCCCGAGGGTCGTCTTGGCGTTCGGGTTGTCGGGCACGTAGAAGGCGTACGTGTGCTGCTGCGAGCGGTTGCCCGCGCGATCCACTGACTGGACGCGAAGGATGTTGGTGCCCCAGGTCGTGGGGGTGAGTCTGATGGTGGCGCTTCCATCAGCGCCGACGTCGACCGAATTGGCGCCGCCCACCGGGATGGTTCCGTTGAGAGACCACTCGTAGGAGATGACGCCGCTAAGCGAATCGGTGGACTTCACCGTGAAGGTTCCGGACTGGCCGATGTGCTGCGTGGAGCCGGGCAGTGTGCCGGACGGCGGGTATTCGGCGGAGGTGACCACGGGAACGGACGGCGGCTGGGTGTCCATGGTGAAGCTGCATCCGGTGACCCAACTGGAGTTCACGTCGCCGTCACCACTCTGGACGCGCCACGTATAGGAGTGGCCGTCCGCGAGGTTGGTGGGGTGGGCGGAGACCCAGTGCGTGCCGCTCGCTGCTCCGATCCAGCCGCTGTCGAAGGCGAGGCTCGAGTCCGCAGTGTCGTAGACGAGGAAGTGGGCGTCGTTCGGTTGCCCGTCCGGGTCCCCGATCCATGCGCTGATGCTGAGGCCGGCGTAATTGGTGGCGCCCACCCAGCCGCAGCCGTTGCCGTTCGGGTTCGTGGGGGCCGGGTAGGTACCCAGCTCCCACGGGGCGTACGGGGGCCGGTTGTACTCGACATACAGGAACGGCAGATTGTTCTTGTCGCGCGTAAACCTCTTGAAGGAGCTATTGCCGCTGCTCTTCGACTCGTTGGAAGCGAAAAGCCCGTAAGTTACGCTGCCGCGCCAGTGGTTGGCAGCGATGTGGTCGCGCACGTCCCACTCGCCGCGTGTCGTGGAGCCCGGGCAGCCCGGGCCGCCGGCGCTGTTGAGAGCGGTGGTGCGCAGGACCTCCCAGTCGCGCGGCTGGGTGTTCCAGGTGATGTCGGAGAGCAGCGGTTCGGTGGAGTGCAGGTCCACGTCGTAGGTCCTGCTGCACGTCGCGTCCGCCGCATACGACTGGGTCGCGAAGAAGGACGCCTTCTTGATGCTCTTGTCGCCCAGATCACTGGTGTCGAGCTGGACGTAGTAGCGCTCCAGCCCGGTTCTGGTCCGCCAGCGCTGGTAGCCGACGCCGGGGTCGTAGGTGTCGCCGTAATCGTCATAGCTGACGGTGGTGGGGTACGCCTCCTGGACCCATGCCCAGTGCTGAGTGCCGCGGCTGGTGGGCTGCCAGGCCGGGTCGATGTAGACCGGGTACGCAGTGGCGGGGTCCGCCAGGAAGGCCTGGTCAGGGGTCAGGACGAGAGACTCCTTGCCCAGCTCGGTCCGGAGTCGGGACACCTTTGCGAAGTCTCCTGGGCCGTCGGTACCGGAGAGGGGCTTGGCAGGCTCGTCGTCCGAACCGGCCGGCGCGGTCCTCTTGGCCGCCTCGGAGAACGTGGCGGGGCTGGAGGACTTGGTGAGCGGGGCCCGGACCGGGGCGGTGGAGTCCCACATCGTCGGGGTGGGTGCCTGGAAGACGGTACGGCCGGAGGCGTCGGAGGCCTTCAGGTTGCCGTGGCCGTCGGAGGAAACGGTCACGCCCTGGCCCTTGAGCCCCGTGGTCAGTTTGGCGAGCTTCGGATGCCTGGCGGCTTCCGAGGACTTGACCACGAGGATCTGCGAGATCCCACCGGCCTTGTCGGCCGTCACCTTCAGATCGGTGCCCGGCACCACTTCGCGGTAGAGGGCGCTGTCGCCGTCCAGGGCAGGGGTGGGGAGCGGCTCAGGCCAACTCAGAACCAGTTGCTTGCCGTCCTGGTCCAGAGTGGCGAGTGGCGTGGTGCCGCCGCCGGACAGGGTCAGGCTGCCGACTGAGGCCTTCGGGCGGAGCGTGCCGTCGCCCGCCTTGACGAGGGTGGCGTCGAGGTCGACCCACTTGCCGTCGCGCTTGGTGCGCAAGGGTGTGACGCTGCGCGTCAGGCCGAGGGAACCGTTCGGATTGGCCACCACGGTGTCGGTCTCGGTCGTCGCCGCCGCCACGGGTACGGGCTTTCCGGTGCGCTTGGCCTCCGCGAGGGCGGCCTCCTCTGCTCGTTCCCGTTCGGTAGTAGGCCGCTTCGGCGGCGTTTGGGCGGCCGGTGCTGCCGGTCTGCCCACTCCGGATGCCGCTGACGCGGTGGGCGCTCCGCCAACGGATGTGATGGTCAGGGTCAGCAAGACCATTCCTGCAACGGCGATCGGCCGACTGGCTGGTCGCCTCTCTCTCAGTGTGCCCCCCACGGCGGACTCCCCGGTCTGAATAGATGGCTGTCAACTGGGCGTGAACGCTAACAGCCCTTTGCTTCCAGTCGCTGCGGGTGTGAATCTGGAATCGCAGATTCCTTGGAGCTTATTTCCGTAATCGGGATCAATTGACTGACGTGATCGAGTCACTTTGCTGCCTGACGGGCTATTTTCGGTCATGTTTCCTCGATGTGCACGCCGGTGGGGCACTCCTTGTCTGAATTGCTCTCGATTTTGCGATTTGCTAACGCGCTAGGCTGCCAGGCCAATTGATCCACTCGGCGACCTTGGGGGGAATGCCGTGTCGGTACCAGCGGCTGGATTTCAGCCAGTAAGAAGAAAATCGAAGATTAAACAGAGCGTCGCGATTCCGGTATTAGTGGCGCTCTCGCTGGTCGTCGGATCAGGCACGGCCGAGGCCGCGCAGTGGCAGCCCAAAGAACAGCGTCGCTGGTCACCAGGCAGCCTGAAGAAGACCGAATCGGTCTCCGGGAAGAACGCCCCGAAAGCGGAAGCGAAAACTCCGAAGGGCGACGGGGCGCGAGCATGGCGGCCGGTGGACGTGTACTGGCCACCCGCTTCGCGGGCGGAAGTGGACCTGGGCGCGGTGTCGTCCCTCCCTCCGCGCAGCAATCTTCTCGCCGCGCCTACGCCCTCCGGTGTCGCCGCGCCTCTCGCCGCCGACCCGAGCCGCGCGGGTGCTGCTCCCGTCTGGGTGAGCTCGGCGCCGGCCAAGGACGCGCCGCGCACCGGCAAGGCCGCCGTGCAGGTCACGGACAGGTCGGCTGCGGAGAAGGCTGGTGTGCAAGGGCTGCTGCTCGCAGTCCGACCAGTCGGGGAAGCGCCGAAGGGCGGCCCTGTCAGAGTTTCGGTGGACGCCTCGTACATCGCGGGAGCTTTCGGCGGCGACTGGCTCTCACGAGCCCGCCTGGTGGCTCTGCCCGAGTGCGCACTGACGACTCCCGAGCGGGCGGAGTGCCGTACGCAGACACCCCTGCCGACCGCCAAGGACGGCAACCGTGCCGGGTTCCTCAGCACGGAAGTGACCCTCAAGGGAGCCTCGGCAGCGGGCGGCGAGCGTGCCGGCAGCGCCTCGGACGCCACGGGCGGGGCAACCGTGATCGCCGCTTCAGCGGCTCCGGGCGGCCCGGCGGGTACGTATACGGCCACCAGCCTCGCGCCCTCCGGCAAGTGGACCAGTGGCGGCAACGCGGGCGGCTTCTCCTGGTCGTACCCGATCAACGTTCCCGACGGGCTGGGCGGTTCCAAGCCCGCTGTCTCCCTCGCCTACAACTCCCAATCCGTTGACGGCCGCACCGCTGCCACCAACAACCAGGCTTCGTGGATCGGTGAAGGCTGGGACTACTCGCCCGGCTTCGTCGAACGGGCCTTCAAGCCGTGCGCCAAGGACGGTCAGGCCGAATCGAGCGAGCAGTGTCTGGCCGGCCACAACGCCACCCTTTCCTTGAACGGCAAGTCCTCGACCCTCGTGCGGCACGACGCGACCGGTACCTGGCGGCTCGAGGACGACGACGCATCGAAGGTCGAACGGCTGACCGGCGCGATCAATGGCGACAACAATGGTGAGTACTGGAAGGTCACCACCGCGGACGGTACCCAGTACTACTTCGGCGCGGGCCGAAAGCCGGGCAGCACAACCGCTCCGCCGACGAACTCCGCCTGGACCACACCGGTCTACGGCAACAACGCCGGCGAGGAGTGCCACCAGTCCACCTTTGCCGCGTCCTGGTGTCAGCAGGCCTGGCGCTGGAATCTGGACTTCGTGGTCGACCCGCGCGGCGGGCTGATCACCCATTGGTACGACACGGAAACCAATCACTACAAGCGCGGAGCGTCGGCGGCGACACCCAATGGCGATCTCACCCCGTACATTCGTGGCGGGAATCTCAACAAGATCACATATGGCTTGAAGCTCACCGATGCGGACACCGTCAAGCCGACCGCCCAGTTGCTCTTCGGCACCTCGGAGCGTTGCCTTCCCGAGAAGGACGTTTTCGACTGTGCCTCGGCCAAGCTGACCAAGGCCAACGCCACCAAGTGGCCCGACGTCCCCTTCGACCAGAAGTGTGCGGGCACGGGCACCTGTGAGAACTACTCCGCCACGTTCTGGACCACCAAGCGCCTCACCAAGATCACTACCCAGGTCCTGAACACCGCCGGCGGCTACGACAACGTCGACCTCTACGAGCTCAAGCACGAGTTCCCCAATCCCGAGGACCACACCGCGCCCGCCCTGTGGCTCTCCTCGCTGACCCGCACCGGCTACGACGGCGAGAGCACGTTCGAGACCAAGCCGGTCACTTTCACCGGCAAGCTGAGGAACAACCGCGTCGACTCCAGTGTCGACAACAGGCCCGCGATGAACCGGCGCCGCATCGTCGGGATCACATCCGAGACGGGCCAGGTCATCGATGTCGGATACGCGGACCCGGACTGCGGTCCGGGAGCCGGCCTGCCGTCCTCGAAAGACGCCAACACCACACGCTGCTTCCCGGTCTACTGGAACCCGGACGACAAGAGCCCGAACGATCCGACCCTGGACTGGTTCCACAAGTACGTCGTCACTCGCGTCACCGAAATCGACCCCTTCGGCGGGTCCCGCCCCCAGGAGACGCGGTACGAGTACGTCGGCGGCGCCGCGTGGCACCGGGACGACGAGGAACTGACCGAGGACAAGCGCCGGACCTGGAACCAGTTCCGCGGCTACGAACAGGTCATCACCCGCGCCGGTACCGCCCCCGACGCCGTCTCCAAGACCGCGAACTTCTACCTGCGCGGTATGGACGGAGACGTCAAGGCCGACGGCAGCAAGCGCACCGCCACCTTCACCGGCCTCACAGGGAACACGGTCAAGGACAGCAACCCGCTTGCCGGCACCCTCCGCGAAACCCAGACCTTCGCCTCCGACGGCGGCGAACTCGTCACCGTGTCCCAGAACGAGCCGTGGCTCTCCGCCGCCACCGCAACTCACAGCCGAGGTACGAAGCTTCCCGCCCTCACCGCTCAGATACAGCGCGAGGGCTCCTTCCAGGAGAAGAAGCTGCGTGCCGACAAGACGTGGCAGACCACCTCGGAGACCGTGAAGTACGACGATACCTACGGCATGGAGCAATGGACCCTGGACCGGGCCGATGGATTCCCGGACACCTGCACCGTGACGTCCTATGCCCGTAACACCGCCAACTGGATGATCGACCGCGTCTCCGAAACCGTCGAGACCCGCAGCAGCGACTGCACCGCGGACGCGACGGAGGCGAACACCCTCAGCCGCAACCGCACCTTTTACGATGGCCAGCCCCACGGCACACTCACCGGATCCGGCCAGGTCACCAGTACGGAGGAACTGGACCGCTTCGAGTCCGGTCAGCCGAAGTACAGCGTGAAGAGCGCCACCACCTACGACGCCTACGGTCGCGTCATCAGTGCCACCGATGCCGCCGGTGCCAAGACGACCACTGTCTACGAGCCGGCCGCGCCAGCTCCCGCCACCACGGTCAAGGTCACCAACGCCAAGGACTGGACGACCACGACGACCCTGCACCCGCTGCGTGCTGTGCCGGTCAAGACCGTGGACCAGAACAACCGCACCACCGAGGTGGCCTACGACCCGCTCGGCAGGACCACGGGCGTCTGGCTCCCCGGCCGCGCACGCAGCGCCGGCGCCAGCAAGGTCTTCGAGTACGACCTCACCAACACGGCCGCGAGTTCCGTCACCACCCGGACGCTCCGCTCGAACCAGTCGTACGCGACCTCCGTCGCCATCCTCGACGCGTTCGGACAGCAGGTCCAGGTCCAGTCGACCCCGCAGAACGGAGCGGCAACCAGCCGTCTGATCACGGACACGCACTACGACAGCCACGGTCGTGCCTTCAAGACCAACGAGCAGTACTTCAACACCACATCAGACCCGGTGAAGACCCGCTTCATTGCCGACGAGAACATGGTTCCGGGCCAGAACGGCACCCTCTACGACGGTATCGGCCGTCCGGTCGCCAAGACCTTCTCGTCCAAGGCGATCGAGCAGTGGCGCACCACCACCGCCTACCCCGGCGCCGACCGTACCGACACCACCCCGCCGAAGGGAGAAACGGCCGGCAGCGTCATCACCGACGCCCTCGGCCACACGGTCGAGCGGCGCAAGTACAAGTCCGCCAAGCCCGAGGGCGACTTCGACAGCACCCGGTACGCGTACAACACCGATGGGAAGCTCACCCGGATCACAGACCCGGCCGGGAACGTCTGGACCTACGAATACGATCTCCGCGGCCGCCAGATCCGCTCGCTGGATCCCGACAAGGGCGCCTCGACCACTACGTACGACGATGCCGGGCGTCCCGTATCCACCGAGGATGCGCGCGGCACCAGGGTCTTCACCACCTACGACATCCTGGGCCGCCCCACTTCCCGCAACCTGAACACCGTCGACGGCACCAAGCTGGCCACCTACGAGTACGACACCCTGCTCCCTGGCCAGCTCACCGCCTCCACCAGCTGGGTGGACGGTAAGCCCTGGCGTCAGGAGACCACCGGATACGACACCGGATACCGGTCCACCGGCACCAAACTCACGGTCCCCGCAGGCGAAGGCGCACTCACCGGCACCTACACCTCCGCCACCACCTACGACCCCATCACGGGGCTGGAGCGCCGCACCACGCTGCCCGCCATGGGCGGCCTGCCCGAGGAGCGCCTGAGCACAGGCCGCAACGTCAACGGCCTGCCAGTCTCCTACGGATCGGACAACGTCGGCTACGTCAACTTCACCGACTACGACGAGTTCGGCATGGTGCAGCGCACGACCTTCGGTGACGACCCGCGGCAGGTCAGTTTCACCCAGACCCGCGACCCCGCCACCGGGCGTCTCCTGAACACTCAGCTCAAGAAGCAGGACTCCGGGTCACCTGTCGACATCACGGACTACACCTACAACCCGGTCGGCGATGTCACCTCGGTCACCAGCACCCAGGGCGCCGCACGCGAGACCCAGTGCTTCACGCACGACTACCTGCGCCGCCTGACCCAGGCCTGGACCGACACCGGAACCACCACGACCCAGCCCGGACCGTCCGTCCCCGGCATCGGCGCCTGCGCCAACGCCGCTCCGCAGCCCGGCAGGGTCGGCGGCACCGCGCCGTACCACCAGTCCTTCACCTACGACGTGACCGGCAACCGCACCTCATCCACCGACCACGACCCCGCCGGCGACCCGGCCAAGACCGTCACCACCACTCACACCTACCCGGCGCCCGGCTCCCCGCGCCCCCACGCCCCGACCTCCACCACCAAGAACACAGGCGCAGGCCCGTCCGTCAGCAGGGCGACCACCTACGACGCAGCAGGCAACACACTCACCCGCCCCGGTGCCACGGACACCACGCAGACGCTGACCTGGACGCCCGAAGGCAAACTCGCCTCGGCGACAACCGCTGCCGGGACGTCCACGTACCTCTACGATGCCGACGGCAACCGGCTGCTGCGCAGGGACCCGGGGAAGACAACTCTCTACCTCGGCTCGAACGAGCTCACCCTCAACACCAGCACGAATGCAGTGTCCGGTACGCGCTACTACGCCGCCCCCGGCGGCACCACCGTCGTCCGCACGTCCGACGGCAAGATCTCCTACGTCGCCGCCGACCACCACAACACCGGCACCACCGCCGTCGATGCCGCAACCCTGCAGGTCCAGCGCCGCGCGACCAAGCCCTTCGGCGAGGACCGCGGCTCGGGGCCGGCCGCGTGGCCGGGAGAACGGGGCTTCGTCGGAGGCACGCAGGACAAGAGCACCGGACTCATCCACCTGAAGGCCCGCGAATACGACCCGGTGATGGGCCGCTTCCTCTCAGTGGACCCGCTGATGGTGGCGGACGACCCGCGCCAGCACAACGCCTATCAGTACGGCAACAACAGCCCGCTCACCGAGTGGGACCCCACGGGTGAGGCCCTCCCGGAGTGCCAGAGTGGCATGTACAAATGCACCAACGGCAGCAATGCGTACGACTACGGCCACAACTATGAGAAAGAAGTCGCCATTGCCGGCGGGACGCTCGATACGGCGTATGTGAAACGGAAGATCCGCGCCAACTATGCCTGTCGAAAAGACCCCGGATGTAAGTCCTCCAATAGGGGTTGGTCAACTTCCTCGGTGAAGGCGGATAAGAAGCCGCAGAAGAAGGGTTTTGTCGCGAAAATCCGTGACGCGTGGAACGTCAGCCTTGGGAGTTCAGACTGGTGGAAGCATAAGGGTGTAAATCTCGCCATCGGAGTTGTTGCGGCGGCAGGCACGGCGGCATGTATCGCGTCTGTAGTCTGTGGCGGCGGGCTGTTCTTAGTAGGCGCTGCCGCACTATTCACGGCTGGATTAGGCGCTCACATGGCGGTTGCATCCGAAGAGGAAAGGGCTCGCGGGGCAACTCAGTTCCTGCTCCCTACCGCGAAGGCCGAGGCTATGGGGATGATCGGCGGTGCAACGTTTGGGCGAGGTCTTCTGGGCGGCCTCGTTCTGGGCCCAAAGCAGGGCATCGCGGGTCCGGGGCTGACGACTCGAGGGGCCTCTGACCCGCTATTCGCTGGCCTTGCCAGGAACGACTACGCTGGCATGACGGGGAGGGTGGTCACATACATGAAGAACCTATTCTAGTTGAGTGCGAGGGTTAGAGGCGTGCCGCTGCCCGACTTTCCTTCGGGCAGCGGCGCCTTGTTGGTTCTAGTCGGTTCAAAGTTGCCGCGGCGCAAGGGATTTGGCGAGCGTTGGACATCGGCGATCAGGTGATCACATGCGTGATCTCCATGTGCTGAATTGATGGCCTGCTGTTGAAGGAAAAGGTGTTTGGGTGTGGAGATTTTAATAGGTGGCGTCATGGTTGCTTTGGCCTCGTGGGCCGTTGGTGCCGTAATGAGGTCTGTGGTTTCCCGAAGGGCCGCTAGACGGTCTGTGGCCGGTGCCCCGCGGGAGGGCTTTTCCGTCCCTTGTAGGTTGGCGTGGGCAGCCGGTATCGGTAAGACGGGCTTTGTCTATGGGAAGCTGGCTAGGGGTGCTGCAGGTGTATGCTTCATTCGGCCGCTCCAGAGAATTACGCATATTCCGGCGGGTGGCAGAGTCTCGCGTAATTCCCATTGGCGGCCAGGGATGCAGATCTTGCAGTATCGAACGCCGGACGGTGGGGATCTTCGAATTCTGTGCTATGCCGCCGACAGCGACACCATTGTCCGGTACTTGCGTGTTCCTGACCCGGCCGACTTTTCCTGAGCCCCGCTGTTCTGGGGGTGCCGATTGAGAGTGTCGGGTCGTGCCGGTTCCGGGATTGTCAAGAGGGCTTCGCTCATCCTGCCGAGGATGCCCTGGTGTACACCGACGCGGATCCCGATTGGACGTAGGCTACTGGTGCTGCATCCGGATCTGGAGGGGGCTTGCTCGTGGACGATGACTCTGAGAAGGCGAGGGGCGCCGACTCGGCTGCCCTCCCGTACACCCGGGACATTTGTGACGAACGCCATTCCGTGCGCGCGGCGCTGCGTACGGATCTCCCAGCTGCTCATCTTGGCCTGGTAGTGACAGCCGTCGCCCTGATCGTGGTTGGCAGTTTCGCCGGCCTTCGATGGGCCTTGATAGTGGCTGCCGGATTCGCGGCTTGGTTTCTCATTGCCCTGGGTGCAATTTTCATCGGTAGTGGTCGTGGGTGGGGCGCCGTCCGCCGCGCTTACATCGTCACGTTCGGCTGGGGAAACTGGATCTGAGTGTGCCGTGCACACCGCTCGCGTAGCCTGCACGGCGCGTCCCCGCCATCGTCGTGTCTGTCCGAGTCGAGGGGCAAGATTCCAGGTCGGGTAGTGCCGTCTGTTTAGGCCGCCGTCGGGACGGCGGAGGTGCCGCCGAGCTTCGCTGGGCGGCGGCTCAAGGTTGGGGGCTAGGGGGTCTCCTCGACCTGGTTGGCTGGGATCGGTAGGCAGGCTGTCGACCTCGAGCTGCCTTGGGCTACCCATTGCGGAGCGCGTCCGGGGACGGCGCTCCGGCAGTGTCTGTTAGAGCCATTACATGTACGCTGCACCACTCTGCTCCCAGCCGCCACCTCCAGCCGGGCGTCAATGGTGGATGCGTCGGGCTTCCCGAATGAGGTTGATGAGAGCAGCGTCCTTCTGGCACACGCACTCGGCTGCGGGAAGTCGGTGGTCAATCATCTGGTCGGGTCGTGGGCCGAAGCGGGTGTCGTACTCGATGCGCCGTGGAGGCCCACTGAGCAGGCCTGTGCTGCGTGCGATCCAGGCGCCGACGACCAGGCAGGCGGCCTGCTGTGCCACGAATGCAGCCGAGGGACGGAACGTGTCGTCCGTTCTACCTTTCAGCTCAGCTGAGTTGATTAGCCCGCACACCGGTCGTCCGAGAAACTGGCTGACAAGTTCTCGCTGTTGATCGATCAGACCTTCCAGGTCCCGTTCGGTCAGAGGCTCCGGTCCGCGGGCGATTCGGGATAGCGGGAGCCCGGTCAGCTCGTGTAGTCGCTGCTCCGGGCTCTTCCCGGTGTGGTTGGGCTTGAAGAAGCAGCGCAGGCAGGGGCCGGTGGGCAGAGCCTCGTGCAGTGCGACCGTGGTGCCGACCGGGCCGCCGGTGCCGCCATCCAGGATGAGATCGGCATGCAGCCGCTGCAGGTCGTGTCGGGCCTCGATGCTGTCCAGTCCCCCCAGGACGATCCGGGGCCACGGCAGGGTGCCCGCATCGACGGCTTCGATGGAAGCCTGGATCGTCCCGTGGAACGGGGTCACCTCGATCCGCCGTAGGTGTGCGTCGATCAACCGCACCTTTGACAGGCCCGCAGCCGCGTCGGCCAGGGTACCGATGCTGTACGAGGTGACGTTCGGTTTCTCGAAGACCTCCTTGTCCACCACCGTCAACTTGCCGGTGGCCTCCAGTAGGTCCAGGACCAGGGCGATGCCGGTGCCGATCGCTCCGCCTCCGCCCAGCAGCACCTGGTCCAGCGCAGGCAGCGGGGTGACGACGGTCCCGGGTCGCTCACCGGGGAGGACGGGGCAGAAGTCCACGACCGGAGTCATCTGGAACTTCCCCTCCGGCAGCCCGGCGACGACCTTGAATGCCTCGCCAGCCAGCATCGCTGCAGTGAGGACCGCGCCCAGCCCCGTACCGGGTGCGTTGAGTCGGGGGAAGGGATGGCCGGCGTGTCGCAGACGGACGCCGTGCCCGTCCGGCGCGCCGGCCACCGTAGAACCCGGCGGTGGTGCGGTTCCCACGTGCAGGTGCAGCGGCGCCTGGCTCTGGGCCTCGCCGACGCGGAGCGGGCGGTCCGGATCGATCTCTGTCGCCCTTACCGCCAGCCTGCGGATGAGTGGGGCGTCGAGCCGTCCCGGTCCGCGGCCAGGGTCCAGACTCAGCCGGACCGGCCACCGGCGCAGATCTGCCACCAGTACGTCGAGAGTCTCGCTGGCTGCGGGCATGCGCCCGTCCGCGGTCAGGTGGACCAGCGCGCCCTCCATCCGCTCCCTCAAAGTGGTCTCTTCCACGCCGGCGGCCATGCCGCCCAGGCGTACGCTGCGGCTGTAATCAGTGCTCACGGACACCCTCCTCGTCGAACACCACCGTGTGCACCGGGGGCAGAGCAGGGTCGACCGCTGGAGTGGTGCAGGGCACCCAGTCCCGCTCGAAACGCCACCACCCCCACGATGCCAGGTTGGTTGGCGGCGCTGTGTAGGTCGGTACGACAGCGCTGACGAACCCCGGCACCCGCAACGAGTACGCGCGGTCGGTCCGCGACAGGAAAGCCTCCTTGGGATGCGAGTGGACCATCGCCCGCACCCGGTAAGACCGTTCCTCGGCGAAGGTGAACAGTCGGTCGTACGCGACCGCGCTCACTGCAAACAGACCCGGACCTCGCACGATCCCCGCCGTCCCGGCCACCGCCACGACCAGCACGCGCATGTCCGACTGCCCGGTCAGCAGCAGCGCACCGGTCTCCAGGTCAGCCAGCCCGTGGCGCCGAATCTCCTGGAGCACCGGGTCGACCGCACCGGCCGGCAGCACCAGCTCCCTCGTGTCGGTGGTCATCCTGCACGCCTCCCGTCAACGCGATCGATGTCGTCCTGCACGTTCTCCATCACGTGCAGGAAGGGATTGCCAGTGCTCCGCCAGGAGTGCGGCCCGCTGCCCCACTCGGGGTGGAGCCTCTGGCCTTCGGCGGTGAACGGCTTACACACGTCGTTGGAGGCGTAGCGGTAGCCATTCGCTCCCGGCCAGGCATTGGGCGCTCCG
Organism: Streptomyces sp. 147326; assembly: GCF_045000215.1. Lineage (NCBI taxonomy): Bacteria > Bacillati > Actinomycetota > Actinomycetes > Kitasatosporales > Streptomycetaceae > Streptomyces > Streptomyces sp. 147326. Next base: position 5,200,849 of record NZ_CP134201.1, read on the forward strand.
ACTCTGGAGTCGCCGATCGACTCGACGAAGAGGAGGGAGGGCGGCCGGTCCGGGTAGACCGTCCATTCGATCCGGGCGATGAACGCTGCGCGCTCACCGTTGTCCGGTTGCACTTCGGCCCAGAACAGGCCGTCGGGGTCCTGGTCGCGGTGGTGGAGGCGGCCGGCGGTCGAAGAGAGGAACTCCTCGACCGCCGGGACATCGCCCGCCAGCCGCAGACGGCTCTCGAGATCCACGACTGATTCCCGGGCTCAGCCGTTGGTGGTCTCGGTGCGCAGCTTCAGGTGGACGGCCTTGGCCTGCCCGGCCAGCTGGCCCACCGTTGCCCCGGGCGGGACCTCGTGCCCGTTGTGGAAGAGGTAGTAGCGGGTGGTGCCGTCGCTGGCGAAGCCGAAGGCGGTGAGGGCGTCGGAGAGGACGCTCGCTGCGGTCACCGGCGGGGTGTAGTCGTGCTTGTACGGGTGCTCGGCGAGGGCGGAGGTCACGGTGGTCTTGATCTGGTGGGGCTGGGACATAGCGGTCTCCTGGATTCTTGGGGGTTGACGGAGCTGTTGATTCAACAAAGCGTCAATGCATCTACTGTGAGTGTGATCACCTCAGGGTGATGCAGTCAAGAGGCATCGCCCTATTGCTGCGCGCTACGCTGCCCGTATGAGCCCCGACCGGAGCCAGCTCCCCCTCCCGGACCCCGAGACGACCGGACCAGATGCTGTCGAACAGTTCGACATCGCCGAACTCGGACGCCTCCTGAAGGAGCGCCGCGGCCCCCTCTCTCTCCGGCGGGCCGCCGCCGAAGCGGGCGTCAGCTTCAGCACCCTCACCCGGGTCGAAGCCGGCGCCCAGCCCGACCTCGCCACCTTCACCCGCCTCTGTGCCTGGCTTGGCGTCTCCCCGAGCCGCTTTTTCACCCCGATCGTCACCCGCCAGATCTCGCCCCTCGATCAGGCCATCACCCACCTCCACGCAGACCCTCGGCTCACCGGCGACGCGGCGGACAAGATCAGCTCCGTTCTGCGCGACCTCTACGACGCTCTCGCGAAGGAGGCGGTCCCCGCCGTACCCGCCCTTGCCTGCCACCTCCGGGCTGCCTCGGTGCTGCGTCCTGGCGTCCCCCAGCGGCTCGCCGACCTGCTCACCGACATGAACACCGAACTTGAACGACTTGTCGAAGCAGGCGAACTGTGACCCTCCCCCGAGGCTTCAAGGCCAACGCCGAGCGAGAAGCCCTTCGGCTGCGCCGCGAACTCGACCTCAGTGACACCGATGCCCTGAACGTCGATGACCTCGCCGACTACCTCAAGGTCAAGATCATCAGCGCCGAGCAGCTCGTCGGCCGCACCCGCCTCGAAGAACTCGAACGGGTCCAGGCGTACGCCTTCTCCGCCGCCACCTTCCAGGTCTCTGGCAAGAACGTCGTCGTCACCAACCCGCTCCGAACCCCGGGTCGCAGGGCCAGCGATGTGGCCCATGAGCTCTCCCACCTCGTCCTGAACCATGACCTCACCGAGATTCGCGAAGTCAATGGCATGCCCTTCAGGACCTGCCGTCCCGACGAGGAAGAGCAGGCCACTGCATTTGGCGGAACACTCATGCTTCCGCGCCCCCTGCTGCTCGGCGCAGTCCGCCGCCAATGGGGGCCGGTACAGATCGCCGAGCATTACGGAGTGACCGAGGAGATGGCTCGGTATCGGTACAACACCACTGGGGTGGCCAAGCAGGTCCGAGGCCGCTGACGGTGTGAGGCAGGCGCCGTGGGGCTGCCGCTTACCGCCGGACGTGGAGGGAGCGGGCATGTACGTCGGTTGGTGCGCTCTGTGGCGCAGTCCGGGCGGCCGCCAGCGATGAACGCGCGCGCGTACTAGAGGTGTGTCGTTGCGCCGATGTTCAGCGGGCGTGAGGCGGTACCACGGGGCAGTTGCTCAAGCGATGGTAGGGAGCCGTGCTGACCTGCAGCGATGGGCTGAGCGTTCCGAGAAGGGAGCGGAGCGTTTTCGGCAGCTTCCGCAGCAAGCCTCTGACCTGGGCTTCTAGGGTTTCCGTCAAGCCCCACGAAGGCGACGAAGGCGGGGGCTCGTCGCGAACCTTGTCGGAAACCCCGCTGGGGCCGCCCGACTCGGACGGACAAACGTCCTGGTCAGCTTGCGTGCGTCTGCGGATCGGGCAGCGTCCTCGCGGACACTTTCCCGGGCACACGCCTGGTAGCCGTCTGACCGCTGACAGCCTAGCGGATCAGGCTGGGAGTGGTCGCCTCGATTGTCGCGCGCCTCAAGCACGTCCATCTCGGGCCCTGTGACCTGCGCCGTTTCGGCGATGTCGTGTGTGCGGGGCCTTTGTCGGGACGGTGGGGGCGTCGCCGAAGCGCTTCTTGATGTCCGTTTCGCGTCCGGGGTGGCTCGGGTCGGCTGTGGACCCGGGGCACGAAAGACGGCCGCGCCCTCGGTGGGCGCGGCCGTCGATGTGTCTGCGGGGTCTGTGGATCTCGGTCTATGCGGCCTTGCCGAGGTGGAGCTGGTGGCTGGTGGCGTTCTGGGAGAGGGCGAAGCCCAGGACGAACAGCTTCTGGCGTTCGACGCCGTAGGCGATCATGCGGCGGTTCCAGAGGCTGAGGTCGAACTGACTGTGGACCGAATCGGAGTCGGCGCGGTACGGGTAGACGAGTTGGTGGGCCAGGGTGTCTTGCGGGATCTGCTGGAGGTGCTTCAGCCGCTGTTGTACCGGTGGGCCAAACTCAGCCGGTGCACCCACCTCGGAGGGTCAACTCTCAGCCAGATCTGGAACGGCTGTGCGAATGCGGAACGCACTCCCTCTATGGTCGTGCAACCGTGATCGAATCGGGGGCGGAACGTGACGGGGCACAGCGACGGTTACACGGCCAGTGGCGCGTCCATGAACGGCAACTCCCACGTGCTGGTGGAGCTCGCGGGGCTGCTCTACACAGGGCGTCCCGACGGCGAGTTGACCGTGATGGCCAAGGCGCCGCGCACCCACCACGATGTGTCCGAGGCACTCGACTCCTTCGCCCGGTTCAGCAGGGACCAGTACCTCGACACCGTGTCCCTCCTCGCAGCCCTCTCCACGAAGCTCAGGACCGCCGCGGGCGACTACGCCGAAGCCGATCACGCGACGGACGAGCAGATCCGCAGGGTTCTCGTATCGGGACGCTTCGTTCCGTCCGAGGGCAGGTCACCGCAGTGACCTACCGCGTCGACGTCGAGTTCCTCGAACTGTGCAATCCGGCCCTGATCGAACGGAACGCCCAGGAATACCGCCGCCTCCACCAGTTGCTGGAGTCGGCCGACGGCGCGTTCCTCAAGGCTTCGCGTACCGAGTGGGTGAGTGAGGCCAACGACCTGTACGAGGAGCGGCTGCGTGAGGCGGGCAGCCTGGCCACCGCTCTCTCGGGTGCCTTCCGCAAGTCCTGGGCCGCTCTCGTCGACTACGCGGAAGCCGTCGGCCGCGCGAAGACGCGTTTCGAAAGCGGACGGTCGAGCGAGGCCACTCTGTCCCGGGTCATGTCACGGGTGGCCACACCCGTGACGGAGACGGCACGGCGAGCGGAGCCGATGCGGCAGTGGGAAGACCTCCGGAAGAGGACCGGCGTCCTCGACTGGCTGGCCGAGATCACCGTGGACGTCGACGAGATCCGCGATGAGGCGGAGCCCCACTACGACGCGGCCGCGGCCGTACTGGCAGACAGGCGACGCCCAAGCCTACGGGCGCGGCTTCACGTACAAGCTCGACGAGGCAAGGCAGGCCCTGGGTGACTGAGCAGGACGCGAAGAGTCCCGCACGCACGCCCGCGGGCGGGGGGCCGGTCGCGACGACTCTGTGCGCCGTCCTGTTGCTGGGACTGAACACGATCGGCGGCTTCTTCCTGCTGAACGCCTTGCTCGCCGAGCCGCAAGGAGAGTGGGACAGCACCATCACGGACACCGCACGGGCGATGTCCCTCTTCGCCCTGGTGACCGAGCTGCTGACGGCCGCGGTCACGGAGGCCTTCGTCGCGCTGGTGCGCCTTCGGCGCTGGTGGTTCGCCCTCCCGGTTGTACTGATCCTGGCGGGCGTAGGCCCCCGCGGAGTCGCCGGGGCGGCGGTCGCATCCAGTCAGCGATCGACGCGTGGCCGGTAAACGATCGTTGAGATCCGCGGGGGGTGCGGGGTACGGTGCCATGTGCACGCCAGCTTCTCTTCCTGCGCACATGGGAGTACCCCGGTGGGCCCTGCCCCGTCTCTGCACACGACGCTTGAGCGCCTCGAAGTGCTCGTCCAGGAGCGGAAGATGAGTCGGTCGGAGCTGCTCGACCCCGAAGAACTGGCAGCCAGGACGGCTCTCCCCGAGGAGACGGTCCGCATCCTGCTGCGAGGCGGCGAACCGCCGCTCGACACGGTCGGCGAACGGGTCCGGGCACGCGTCAAAGCCCTCGCGGACGCACACCTCGCGCGTACCGGCACACGCATGTCAGACCTCGCCGGCGGTATTTCCCGGGAGTTGGGGGTGTCCGCGTTCTGGGCGCGGCAGGTGTGCTCCGGCGAGAAGGTGCCCAGCGTTGAGTTCCTCCACGGTCTCGTGGGCTTCTTCGGCGTCGGAGGGGGCGAGGCGTTCTTCACGGCCCCTGCTCCCGAGGCCCTCAACCGTGCTCTGCTGCCCGTCCTTGCCGCGCTTCGGCCGGCGCAGGAGGGGCTGGAAGACGCCCTCGATCCGATGGCTTCCGTGCGGCTGGAGTACGAGGACGTCCGGGGCATCGCCCTCAGGAGGGCAAGGGATCTACCACCAGATCGCTGGAGCGTGCTCAACGCGACCTTGAAGGCACTGCTCGAACTCGACGAGAGCGAAGACGTGCGATGAGGACGGGATCGAGGGCGATGCGGCGGCTCAGCGCCCAGCTCGTCAGGAACTTGCAGCCACCCGCCGGTGACGGGGAGGTCATCCCCGCCTTAGGGCAGGCCCTGAGCCAAGTGCGGGGGCGGTCCGTCCGGCTGCGCAAGGCCACTTTCCCGCCCGGGACGGCCAGTGGACTGTGGATCGACCGCACCAGCCACGACCTGATCGTCTACGAGGAGAACACTGATCGCGAGCACCAGCTCGTGATCATCGGGCACGAGGTGTGGCACATGTTCCAGGGCCATTGCGGCAGCGTCACCCACCATGGTCCCGGCGCGTCGCGTGCCGGAAGGAGCGAGGAGACCGCTGCTCTCGAGGAACTCATGACCGTGATCTCCGATGTCGTCGACGCCGATCTCCTGACCACCGGGCGGATGGACGCCCCCCTCCACGTCGCCACACGCGCCGACACCCGTCAGGTCGACGAGGAAGTCGATGCGGAGCGCTTCGGCTTCCGGTTCGCCACAGACGTACAGGCCGCGCTCGAAGAGGCCCGCTCCTCGGCCGACCCCCAGGACCTTGCCGGGCGCATCCAGGCCTCGATGGCACACCGCTTCCGCCGGAACTGACAGGTACTGCGCAGGTCTTCTGCAGCGCCCGCACCGAGGAGAGAACAGCAAGGTGACATCCGCGTCCGGCAATCTCGTCTACTACGTCAGCGGAATCACTCTTCTGCTGGTCGGCACCTCGAAGTTACCCGCGCTGGCCCGCAGGCGACACGACATGCTGCTGCGCGCGGCCTGCGTGCTGCTCTTCGCCGGCGGATGCAGCATGCTCCTCGCGGCCCCGGGGTCCATCGTCGCGCTCAACCGGCTGACCGGGATGGCGAATCTGGCTGCCCCGGTGTTCTTCGCGACGATGACCGCGTTCTCCGGAGCGAGCCTCCTGCTGATCATCAATTGGCGGCCGACACCCCCGCAGCAGACGCTGCGCGCCTCACGCCTGTGCGTGGCCGTCTACAGCCTGGCCATCCTCACGATCTTCGCCCTGTACTGGGCGGGCAGCGCTCCCGTGGAACAGGTCGCCCTCTTCGACGTGTACTACGCCGACACGCCGTACATCCGGGAGATGATCCTCACCTATTTGCTGGCGCAGGGCGTGGCGATGACGGCTGCGAGCGCGCTGTGCTGGCGGTGGTCCCGAGAGGTGCACGGGTCGCTGCGCGCAGGCTTGCGCATCCTGGCTCCCGCCTACTTGCTCATCGTGTGCAACGCGGTCGTCAGACTGGTGGCGGTGGCTGCGCGGTGGACCGGCCACAACCTCGACTTCCTCGTCGACGAGGTCTCCCCCCAGCTGGTCGCCCCCTCCACCATCCTCGGTGCCGTCGGCTTCGCCCTCCCGCTGGCCGGTCCGCGTGTGATGACGAGCGCCCGGGCCGTACGGCAGTTGTGGCAGCTCGCCCCGCTGTGGCGGGCCCTCCAGGACGTGCCCACTCCGAACGCCGTCCGCGCTTCGCTGCCCTGGTGGGGGACTGCGCCGACCGTGCTCCTGACGGCACGGAAAACCGCCTTGTACGACGCCCTTCTCACGCTGACGCCCTACTGCGACCCCGCTGTCCGGGAGGTGGCCTACCGCGCCGCGCTCTGTAAGGATGACGACGTCTTCTCCGCCGCGGTCACTGCGGATGCGGCCATGCTCCTCATCGCTCGCGAACGGCAGCGTGCCGTTCCGGAGCAGCCGCGAGATGCCACGTACGGGTCGGCATGGCGCGCGCGGGACCTGGTTCCGCTGTCGCTGGCACTGACCTCGCCCGTCGTCCAAGACATCCATGAGCACCACGGGCCCGCGCAGAAAGCAGTGCGTCATGCATGAAGCCTCAAGCCGGCGACCTCGACGGGTCGTAGTCATCGGCGGCAGCATGGCCGGCATGCTCGCGGCGGCCGCCGTCAAGGACCACGTCGGTTCCGTGGAGATCATCGAGGCCCACGGGTTGCCCGCAGGACCTGATCCGCGTACCGGAGTCCCCCAGGCCGTCCACATCCACTGGCTGCAAACCGGTGGTGCGGAGGCGATCGAGGCCCTCCTGCCGGGCAGTACCGGGCTGCTGCTGGCCGCAGGTGCCCACCGCATACCCGTTACCACCAATATGGTCATACATTCTCCCGAAGGCTGGTACCGGCGCTGGGAGCGTGCCACCCACTACGTGATCACCGCGAGCCGGGACCTGACCGACTTCGTCGTCCGGGAGCAGGTCCTGAAAGACTCCCGGGTCAGGGTGCGCACGCAGTCCAGGGTCGTCGGACTGCTCGGCGACCGCAGCACCGTCACCGGTGTGCGTGTCCAAGCGGACGACGGCACTGAAGCGGAACTGCGCGCCGACCTGATCATCGACGCCTGCGGCCGGGCCACCCGCATGCCGCAGTGGCTCAACGGACTCGGAATCACCGGCCTCGCCGAGGAACGCATCGACTCGGGCCTCGCTTACGCGAGCCGCATCTACCGTGCCCCCGTCCCGACCCGGGGCTGGCCCGTCGTCGGCGTGCAAGCCGACCCGAGTCTCCCGCATCCGGGCAAGGCCGGCGGCATCCTGCCGATCGAAGGCGACCGCTGGCACGTCAGCCTGATGGGTGCCCCTGGCGGACGGCCCACCCGTGACGCGGAGGCATTCGAACCCTTTGCCCGCACGCTGCGCCACCCCGTCATAGCCGACCTCCTCAAGCACGCCGAACCGCTCACCGACGTCAGCGTCACCCGCAGTACCGAGAACAGGCGCTACTACTACGAACGGCTCCGTCCCTGGCCTGAGGGCCTGGTGGCACTGGGAGACTCCGTCGCGGCCTTCAACCCCGTATACGCGCAGGGGATGTCGGTGGCAGCGCTGGGGGCACTGGCCCTACGCGATCTGCTCTCGACCGGAGCCGGTCCCGGTCTGGCCCGCCGGGCTCAGCGCGCCATCGCCCGCCCCGTGGACGCTGCGTGGGCCCTTTCCGTGGGGCAGGACATCCACTTCCCCACGACCCGGGGCAAGCGCCCGAACCTTGCCGATCGTCTCCTCCACCGTTATGTCAGCCGCCTGTCGCGGACCGCCACCGGCTCGTTCCACGCCGCCACAGCCCTGACCGACGTGCTGTCCCTCCAGGCCCAGCCCCCCTCGCTGGTCAAGCCCGGCACGTTGCTGACGGCGCTCATCGGCCCCTTGCGCTCACCGAGCCACGGCCCCTCGTTCACCCCCGCTGAACGCATGCTGCTGGACGGCCTGGAAACGACCGACTCACCCCTCGATTAGCAGGCACGTCCCGCTGTGCCTCCCGGTCGACCCGCGGCAGGACCTACGGGGCTCGGTCCGCTGCGTACGCTGAGCAGGATCATCAACTGCCCGTGAACGGGAGCTTCGAGGTGACGACGATGAACGCCCCCACCGTCCCCTGGTGGCCGCTGCTGCGGCCGCCGGGCACGGCTGCCGTGCCCCGCGTACGCCTCCTGGTGTTCCCGCATTCCGGGTCCGGGCCCAGCACGCTCTACCCCGTCGTCGAGGCGCTGCCCGCGGACGTGGAAGTGCTCGGGCTCTCCCTCCCCGGGCGGGAGCGCCGCTTCGGCGAGCCCGCGGGCTGCCGGCTCGACCAGGTCCTGGGCGCCGTCTCCGACGAGGTGCTCGGCCGCGAGCCGCTGCCCACGGTGGTCTTCGGGCACAGCCTCGGCGCGCTCCTCGCCGCCCGCGCGGCCGTGCTCCTCGGCCCGCAGTGCCGGGCGGCCGTCGTCAGTGGGCAGGTGCCCGGCCGGACCCCGCGCCGGGCGCACACCACGGTCACCCAGGAGGACGCCGTCCGGCTGCTGCGCGAGGGCGGGGGTACGCCGGAGCGGGTCCTGCAGGACCCGGACATGCTGGCCCACGTCACGCGCGTGCTGCGGGCCGACATCGCACTCAGCCGGGAGGCCGCGGCGGGGTTCGAGGAGGTACGGCTCGACGTGCCGCTCCACGTGCTGGGCGGCACGGCGGACCCGCTGGTCCCGCACGAGCCGCTCGACGGCTGGGCCGACCACACGACCGGGCCGTGCCGCGTACGCCGCTTCGCCGGGGACCACTTCTTCCTGCTGGCCCAGGAGCACCGGGGCGAGGTCGGGAACATCCTGCGCGAGGCCCTCACGGCAGAACTCTGAGACCCGGCCCCGCGGTTCAGAACATCTGCTTGTCGATGCCGATGGCGAGCAGGCCCGCCGCCACCAGCACGCCGACGGCGATGAGCCCGGCGCGGCGCCAGGCGGGCACCGCGCAGACGGCGACGAGCGACGGACCGAGGGCCAGGGCGATCAGGTTCGGCGCGGTGGTGTCGGGGGCCTCGCGCGGCGCCAGGGGTCCGATGATGGCCAGCGCGTACATCTGGAGGGCGAGGGAGGCCGCCGTCGCCGTCTTCCGCGGCCGCACCCCCGTCAGGGGCAGGGCGACGGCGAGGAAGAGCGTGGCCAGGGCCACCCACATCAGGAGGCCGATCAGTGGGTACGGGCTGAGGCAGAGCGAGACGCTCCCCTCGCAGTCGCGGATCTCCTCGGCGTCGGCCCACTGCCACAGCGCGAGCGCCGTCCACCCCGTCAGGGCGCCGGTGAGGGCTGCTCCGGCAACGGTCCAGGCGTTCTTCATGGAGCGAAGCCTTGCAGAACAGCGGGCCGGGACCCTGAGTACGGATACTCAGGACCCCGCCGGCCGAAGGCGGTTGGTCCCTTCGAGGGCTACGGCCGGGTGACGCGGACCTGGTAGCTGCCGTTGCGCAGCTGGCCCACCACCGAGACGCTGATGCCCGCCTTCTCGTCGGTGAAGGTCTCGCCCGGCCGGAACGGGGCGTCCGACAGCTCTGCGTGCACATTGGGCCGGCGCGTGCAGCCGCCGCTCGCGCCGGCGCTGTCCGACACCGTGATCGGGCCGTGCCCGGTGTCCACGTCGGAGTCCACCTTGTAGATGAGGACGCCGGGCTTGCACACGGCCTCGTCGTTCCCGGCCCGGGTCCGCACCTCCACCGCGTACCCGGCGCTCTCCGACAACGGGATGAAGGCCAGTTTCGTGCCACCCCGCACTCCCAGCGGGGACAGGGTGTGGTCGCTGGTGCCCGGCTTGGACGCGCAGCTGATCTGCGTGCTGTCCAGCCAGCCCAGCTTCCACTTGTGCCAGCCCAGGAGGTCGTTGTTGGCACCCCAGTCCTCGCTCATGATGTCCCAGTGCCCGACCGTGCTCCCGCCGTCGGAGGTGTAGAGGTCGGGCAGTCCGAAGACGTGCCCGTTCTCGTGCGGGAGCACCCGGAAGCCGGTCTCCCGGTAGGTTCCGGATCCGTCGTCCTGCCGGCTGTAGATGAAGGACGTGTTGGCCAGCGGCACCCCGTCGGCGACGGGGGCCTCGCCGTTGCCCGAGAAGGTCACCGAGAGGACGGTGTCCAGGGCGGACGGCCCGGCGTTCGGCGTGACCAGGATGTTGATCAGGTCGTACCGGCTGAAGTCCACCTCGGGGTCGGCGGTCTTCGCGATGTGCTCGACGAGCTGCCGGTAGCCCGGCTCGTACGGGGACCCGCGCTCGATCCCGTACGCGGCGAAGGGCATCGGCATCCGCAGCCAGTTCCTTATGGGGGACTCGGGCCGGTAGGTGAGCCGGCCGTACGAGCTGGTGCGGAACCAGTCGGCGGTCTGGGGGAAGAACTCGGCCAGCCGGTCAGCGGCCGCGCCCTCTCCTTTGGCGTCGGGGAAGTCGACCATCAGGTTCAGGGCGCGGACCTCGCCGGTCGAGCGCGAGTACCCGGCCGGGGTCGGCAGGCCCTCGGACATCTGCACGCCCATGGTGCCGGCGATCCGGCAGGGCGCGAGAGCCGATTCGACGGTCGTGGCCACAGGGCCGGCCGCCGAGTGCCCGCGACTGGATATTCCGGTGCTCGCGGTCGCGGAGACGCCGAGGGCCAGCGCGGTCAGGCCGATGAACGCGCTGGTGCGGCGGGGCTTGCGTATCCGGTGGCGGGTCTGCGGCATGGAGATCGCCTTCGGGTCCGCGGCAGCCGGCCCTCTCCGGTCTGCGCTCTGTGCGATCACCCTCCGACGGGCGCGGCGCGCCCGCGCGTCGGGAGAGGCCGAACGTGGACCGGCTTGTGAGTCAGGTCACACGAGGGAGTGAAATAACCGGGGACCGGATCCCCGTTTGTACGTGAGTCCCGCAAAGCGGGGACCGGCTCCCCGCTTGGGCGGGCCGAGCGAGCCGTCCGTACGGCGAGAGCGAGCCGTCCGTGCGGCGAGCCGTCCGTACTGCGTGTCACCGTGCCAGGGAGGCCCCGGAATGAAGCGCCCCACCGCCACCGTCCCGGCGGCCCCGTCCGCCCTCGTGGCGGACGGGGACCCGGCGTCGGCGCAGGCCCCGGCCCCGAAGCCGGCGCGCGTGCGGGAGGCGGCCGGTGTCCGCGCGCCGCGTGCGTCCCGCGCGGGCGCCGGCTCCGGCGTCCCGCGTCCGCGCGCCGACGCCGTCCGCAACCGTGAGCGGATCCTGACGGCGGCCCGCGAGGTCTTCGTCGAGTTCGGTTCCGCGGCCCCCTTCGACGAGGTGGCCCGGCGGGCCGGCATCGGCAACGCGACCCTCTACCGGCACTTCCCCGACCGGCCCACCCTCGTCCGTCACGTCGTGCTCTTCGTGATGAGCCGGGTCACGGCCTCGGCCGAGGCCTCCCTCGCCGAGGAGTCCGACGCCTTCGCCGCGCTGTGCCGCTTCACGCACGCCGCGGCCGACGAGCGGATCGGCGCCCTGTGCCCCATGCTCGCCGACGACTTCGACCGCGAACACCCCGAACTCCTCGCGGCGCAGACCGCCTTGGAGTCGGCCGTCGGGACACTGCTGGCCACCGGCCAGGACGCCGGAGCGATCCGTACGGACATCGGCGTCGGCGACCTGATGGTCGCCCTGTCCCAGCTCAGCCGACCGCTTCCCGGCACCGCCTGCCTCGACACCGACCGCTTCGCCCACCGTCACCTCCAGCTCTTCCTCGACGGGTTGAGGGCTCCGGCCCGCTCCGAACTGCCGGGTTCGGCGGCCACTTTCGACGACCTCCGGCAAAAAACCATGTGACGCGCACAAAGCTTGCCAACTAGCCTTTTTCAGTCATTCCGCACAGTGAAGTGGGTACCCCCATGTCAAAAACAGCCGCGACACCGCCGCTGGCTGCCGATCCCAGCCGCTGGAAGGCACTCGTCTTCATAGCCCTGGCCCAGCTGATGGTCGTCCTCGACGCGACCATCGTGAACATCGCCCTGCCGTCCGCCCAGACCGACCTCGGCATCTCGGACGGCAACCGCCAGTGGGTCATCACCGCGTACGCGCTGGCCTTCGGCGGCCTGCTCCTCTTCGGCGGCCGCATCGCCGACAAGTGGGGCCGTAAGAACGCCTTCGTCGTCGGCCTCATCGGCTTCGCCCTGGCCTCCGCGCTCGGCGGCGCCGCGAACGGCGAGGCCATGATGCTCGGCGCCCGCGCCCTCCAGGGCGCCTTCGGCGCACTGCTCGCACCGGCGGCCCTCTCGCTGCTCGCGGTGATGTTCACCGACGCCAAGGAGCGCGCCAAGGCCTTCGGGATCTACGGCGCGATCGCGGGCGGCGGCGGCGCCGTCGGCCTGATCCTCGGCGGCTTCCTCACCGAGTACCTCAACTGGCGCTGGACCTTCTTCGTCAACATCCCGTTCGCGATCGTCGCGGCCGTGGGTGCCTGGATGGTCATCCGCGAGCCCGCCGGCTCCCGCAACCGCGCGCCGCTCGACATCCCGGGCGTGGTCCTGTCCACCACCGGTCTCGTCGCCCTCGTGTACGGCTTCACCCGCGCCGAGTCCGCCGGCTGGTCGGACGGCCTGACGGTCGCCATGTTCGTCGCGTCGGCGCTGCTGCTGGGGGCCTTCGTCCTCGTCGAGTCCAAGGTGAAGTCCCCGCTGCTGCCGCTGCGCGTCCTGCTGGAGCGCAACCGCGGCGGTGTCTACCTCTCGCTCGGCCTGGCCGTCATCGCCATGTTCGGCCTGTTCCTCTTCCTGACCTACTACCTCCAGGTCGTGAAGGGCTTCTCGCCGGTCAAGACGGGCTTCGCCTTCCTGCCGATGATCGCGGGCATGATCCTGGGCTCCACGCAGATCGGCGCCCGCCTGATGACCCGCGTCGCGCCGCGCCTGCTGATGGGGCCGGGCTTCCTGCTCGCCGCCGTCGGCATGCTGCTGCTGACCCAGCTGGAGGTCGGGTCCTCGTACCCGGCGCTGATCCTCCCGGCGCAGCTGCTGCTCGGCCTCGGCATGGGAACGGCGTTCATGCCGGCGATGTCCCTGGCCACGCACGGGGTGAACCCGGCCGACGCCGGAGTCGCCTCCGCCATGGTCAACACCTCGCAGCAGGTCGGCGGCGCCATCGGCACCGCGCTGCTGAACACGATCGCCGCCTCGGCGACCACGGCGTACCTGACCGACCACGCGGCCGAGGCCGCGGCGGGCGGCCCGGCCGGACAGCTGATCCAGGCGCAGGCCATGGTCGAGGGATACGCCTCCGCCATCTGGTGGGCGGTCGGCATCCTGGCCGCCAGCTCGGTCATCGCCCTGACGCTGATCACCACCGGCCGTCCGAACGTCGGCGGTCCGGTGGCCTCCGGCGGCGGCGACGGCGCTGACGCCGAGCTCAAGGTCCCGGTGATCGCCCACTGACGGCGGTACCCGCACGGGAATGACTGATCACCCCGCTTGGTTCAAATTTGAACCAAGCGGGGTTAGTCTTTTCGGGTAGCCCCGTACCGACGACGGAGGAGCGCCCCATGACCCCGGCCACTGCACCCCCGACCCCCACGGGCGCGACCCCGCAGGGGACCCGCATGCCGGCGCTGTACCTCAGCCACGGGGCGCCGCCGCTCGCGGACGACCCGGTCTGGCCGGGCGAGCTCGCCGCCTGGTCCGCGGACCTGCCCCGCCCCACGGCGATCCTGATGGTCTCCGCCCACTGGGAGGAGGCCCCGCTCGCCCTCGGCGCCACCGCACGGGTCCCGCTCGTCTACGACTTCTGGGGCTTCCCCGAGCACTACTACCAGGTCCGCTACGACGCCCCCGGCGCCCCGCGGCTCGCCGCGTCGGTCCGGGCGCTGCTCAAGGCCCCCGGCACCCCGGTCCAGGACATACCGGACCGCGGGCTGGACCACGGCGCGTACGTCCCCCTCGTGGAGATGTTCCCGGAGGCCGGCATACCGGTGCTCCAGATCTCCCTGCCCACGCTGGACCCGCGCCGCCTGATGGACATCGGCCGCAAGCTGGCGCCCCTGCGCGACGAGGGCGTCCTCATCGTCGGCAGCGGCTTCTTCACCCACAACCTGGCCGCCCTGCGGCACGCGGGCGTCCCCGCCTGGTCGGCCGAGTTCGACGCGTGGGGCCACGAGGCCCTCGCCTCCGGCGACATCGACTCCCTGCTCGACTTCGAGACCAAGTCCCCGTCGGGCCGCCTGGCCCACCCCCGTACGGAACACTTCGCCCCGCTCTTCGTCACCCTCGGCGCGGCGGAGGCCACCGGCGACCTCACCACCCGCCGCGACCCGGTGGACGGCTTCTGGATGGGCCTCTCGAAGCGCTCCCTCCAGTTCGGCTAGGCGGTCCGGGGCGCCCCGGTGACGTCCTCGCCGATGGATCACGGCACGGAGACCTCACCCGGACGGGTGGCGGTCCAGCCGCTTCTCGTACCAGCGGACGTCCCAGTAGCGGTCGAACTTCCATCCCGCCTCCGTGAACTCTCCGACGCGGCGGAAGCCGAAGCGCTCGTGGAGGCGTACCGAGGCCTCGTTCGGCAGGGCGATCCCGGCGAAGACGCGGTGCACAGGCTCCTCGGCCAGCTCCGCGAAGAGCGCCTCGTAGAGCTGGGTCCCGATGCCCCGCCCGGCCGCGTGCGGGGCGAGGTAGACGCTCGCCTCCACTGAGGTGGCGTAGGCCGGTTTCGGGCGGAACGGCCCACTTGTGGCGTATCCGGCGATTCCCTCGGCCGTGCAGGCAACCAGAAGCCGGTGCGGGCCGTCTTCAGGGTGGGAGTGCAGCCAGGGGCGGCGCTGTTCCGCAGTGAACTCGGTTGTGTCGAACGTGACGGCCGTCTCACGGACGTAATGGTTGTAGAGGTCCGTGAGCGCGGCGAGATCGGCCTCGGTTCCGGGCCTGACCTGCACCTCTTCGAGTTTCCGAGGCATTCGGCCCCCTCTCGTGGCAGGGCAGGATACTGCAAGATCTCGAAAAAGAGGGAACGACGTGGGAATTCTGTCCCGATTCCAGTCGTTGTTTCCTTCGGAAGCGGGCACTCGGGAGAGTGTCCGAGGACGTACCACCCCACCACGGTGGCCGTCCGGCAGCCGCACCGCGACCGAACTTCATCGCAAGGGAGCACGCATGGCAACCCGCGCCGTCGCCCGTCGTCAGTCCACGAGCAGCGCCCGCGCTGTGGGCGGGGAGATCGCAGACCGCGACCTGGTCGGCATGTACCTGGACGAGATCGCGCGTACCCCGTTGCTCGACGCGGCCAAGGAAGTGGAGCTCTCGCAGATCATCGAGGCGGGCGTCTACGCCCAGCAGATCCTCGACGGCGAGATAGACCGCAAGGGCGAGTCCCCGGCACGTGAGGAGCTGGAGGCGCTCGCCGCCGAAGGCGAGCGCGCCAAGGAAGTGTTCATCCGCTCCAACCTCCGCCTCGTCGTCGCCGTCGCCCGGCGCTACCCGCGCAGCGGCCTGCCCCTCCTCGACCTGATCCAGGAGGGCAACGCGGGCCTGGTCCGCGCGGTCGAGAAGTTCGACTACGCCAAGGGCTTCAAGTTCTCCACGTACGCCACGTGGTGGATCCGCCAGGCCATCACCCGCTCCATCGCGGACCAGTCCCGCACCATCCGCCTCCCCGTCCACCTGGTCGAGGAACTCGGCCGGATCCGACGCGTCCAGCGCGAGTTCAACCGCGAGAACGGCCGCGACCCGGAGCACGCCGAGATCGCCGCCGAGCTGGACACCACGGAGAAGCGGGTGGGCGACGTACTGGACTGGGCGCGCGACCCGGTCAGCCTCAACATGTCGGTGGACGACGACGGCGACACGCAGTTCGGTGACCTCCTGGAGGACACCTCGGCCATCTCGCCCGAGCAGTCCGTGCTCTCGCTGCTGCGCAGCGAGGAGCTGGAGGACCTGCTCGGCAAGCTCGACCAGCGCACCGCGTCGATCATCAAGATGCGGTACGGCATCGACGACGGCCGCGAGCGGACCCTGACGGAGGTCGGCAAGCAGCACGGCCTGACCCGCGAGCGGATCCGCCAGATCGAGAAGCACGCCCTGCTGGAACTGAAGCGGATGGCGCGCGACACGGGCTTCGACGCCGTGGCCTAGAGCGGCCCGCAGCCAAGCCCCCTGTACGAGCCCCGGTGCCTATCCCCCCCAGGCGCCGGGGCTCCCCGTTCCCGGGTCCCGCCCGACCCCCCGCCTCACACGCCGGCGCCGGCACGATTCAGCCCCTCCGGCGTTCGAGGAGCGGGGGTCTGGGGGCGGAGCCCACAGGGGCCGGGGCGGGCCCCGGTTATCGTGCGGCCGTCGCCGACGTGAGCCGCGCGGCCAGCGCACCGGCCGCGGCCTGTAGCGCCGCAGGCCCCCGCACGGTGAACGGCAGCCCCGTCAGCGCCAGCCGCGCCACCATCCACTCCGGAGCGTCCGCACTCTCGAAGCGCACCGAGGTCTGCCCGCCCCCGCCCGGGAGGGCCGCGCTCCGCAGCCACTCCGGCAGCTGCGCCGGGCCCGCCTCGAAGTCGACCTCCACCACGTACGTCTCCGCGCCCCGCGCGCCGAACCCCCGCCGTACGAACTCCTCCGCCTCCATGGGCAGCGCCCGCGCCGCGAACCGCGCCCCCGTCGCGAACGCCTCGGACACCCGGTCCACCCGGAAGGTCCGCCAGTCCTCCCGCTCCAGGTCGTAGGCGACGAGGTACCACCGGCTCCCCGTGCTGACCAGCCGGTACGGCTCCACCAGGCGCCGCGACTCGGCCCCGTCCCCCGCCCGGTAGGCGAACCGCAGCCGCTCCGGCCCCGCCACCGCCGACGCCATCACGGTCAGCGTCCGCGGGTCCACGCTCGCCCCGTCTCCGCGGGTCAGCGCGATCGTGGCCGACTGCAGCGCGCTCACCCGGTGCCGCAGCCGGGACGGCAGGACCTGTTCCAGCTTGGCCAGGGCCCGTACGGAGGCCTCCTCGACCCCCTCGATCGCGTGCCCGGCCCCGGCCCGCAGCCCCACCGCGATCGCCACGGCCTCCTCGTCGTCGAGCAGCAGCGGCGGCATCGCCGCGCCCGCGACCAGCCGGTATCCGCCTTCGGCGCCCAGCGTGGCCTCCACCGGGTAGCCGAGCTCCCGCAAGCGCTCGATGTCGCGCCGGATGGTGCGGGCGCTGACCCGCAGCCGCTGCGCCAGCTCGCTGCCCGGCCATTCGCGCGGGGTCTGGAGGAGGGACAGCAGGGACAGCAGCCGTGCGGGGGTGTCGGTCATGAATCCAGGCTGCCAGCGAAATAGGACACGGACTGACCTAGACGCCGTCTAGGTTTCTCCTCATGAGCACCGAGACGCCCAAGACATCGCCCGAAAGAGAGAACGGGCCCGCACAAGAAGAGCGGAACGACGTAGCCCCCGACGCACCCAGCTCGCCCGCCGACCGCCGCCGCTGGCTGGCGCTCGCCATCGTGATGACCGCGGCCTTCATGGACCTGGTCGACGTCACGATCGTCAACATAGCCATCCGCACCATGCGCGAGGACTTCGGCGCCTCCACCAGCGCGATCCAGTGGATCACCGCGGGCTATGCGCTCGCCTTCGCCGCCGGCCTGATCACCGGCGGTCGTCTCGGTGACATCTACGGCCGCAAGCGCATCTTCCTCATCGGCATCGCCGGGTTCACCGCGGCCTCGCTGCTCTGCGGCATCGCCTCGACCCCGGACGTGCTCGTCGTCGCCCGCCTCCTCCAGGGCGGCATGGCCGCCCTGATGGTTCCGCAGGTCCTGGCGATCATCCACGTCACCTTCCCGCCGCAGGAGCGCGGCAAGGTCTTCGGCATGTTCGGCGCGATCGTGGGCCTCGCGGCCGTCTCGGGCCCGCTCCTCGGCGCTCTGCTCATCGAGTGGGACCTCTTCGGTCTCGGCTGGCGCCCGATCTTCCTGATCAACCTGCCCGTCGGCATCATGGGCGTGATCCTGGGCCGCAAGTTCATCGCCGAGTCCAAGGCCCCGCAGGCGCTGCGCCTGGACCTGGTCGGCGTCGTCCTCGCCACCCTCGCCCTGGTCCTGCTGATCTTCCCGCTGACCCACGGCCACGAGAACGACTGGCCGCTGTGGGGCTTCGGCTGCATGATCGCCGCGCCGTTCGTCTTCGCCGCCTTCATCGCGTACGAGAAGTACAAGATCAAAAAGGACGGCTCCCCGCTCGTCGAGCTCTCCCTCTTCAAGGTCAAGAGCTTCGCCGGCGGCATCGCCGTCCAGCTGACCTTCGGCATCGCCACCGGCATCTTCTTCCTGGTCTGGACGATGTACATGCAGATGGGGCTCGGCTGGAGCGTGCTGCGCGCCGGTCTCACCGGCATCCCGTTCTCCATCGCCGTCTCGGTCGCCGCGGGTCTCTCGGTCGAGAAGCTCGTGCCCCGCTTCGGCCGCAAGGTGCTCCAGGCCGGCGCGCTGATCATGGCCGCCGGGCTGCTCCTCTACATCTGGGAGTCGCAGCACTACGGCATGGAGATCGCCTCCTGGCAGATGGCCGCCCCGCTGGTCGTCATGGGCGTCGGCATGGGTCTGATCGTGGCCCCGCTGAACGACACCGTGCTCTCCGAGGTGCCGCGCCAGCACGCCGGATCCGCCTCGGGCCTGATCAACACCACCGGTCAGATGGGCAACGCCCTGGGCCTCGCCCTGACCTCCGTCGTCTTCTTCGGCCTGATCGACGACGACATGGTCTTCGGTCCGCCGTACGTGGAGGCCTTCCGCGGCGCGCTGTGGTGGGTCGTGGCCGTACTCGTCGTGATCTTCGCGGTGATGTTCGTCCTGCCGCGCCGGGCGCTCCCGATGGAGCAGCGCGAAGGCGCCGCCGAGCACGCGGGCCGGACCCCCGAGAAGGTCCCGGCCGGCTGATCCGGCCCTCCGCTCCACCGCACGGACATGCCCGCCCCCCTGGGTAGGCATGTCCGTTTTTCTTGGTTTCTGTCCTAAAATCGGCATACGGTGAGGGGAAGCCGCAGATACGGGCATCGAACGGACGTAAACCCACAGGACGCACCGGAGCTCCGCGCACTGGGCGCAGGGACCGTACTGGCCTCCCTGGGCGGGGACGGCCAGCTGCTGGTCTCCGCGGAGGGCACCTACTACGGCACCGCCCCCGCCCCCGCGGTCCGCAGCACGGTCGGCGCGGGCGACGCCGCCCTGGCCGGTTTCCTGCTCGCGGGAGGTGCCGGGCCCGACGCCCTCGGCCCTGGCCCACGGCGCGGCCGCCGTCCAGCTGCCCGGCAGCGCCGTGCCGACTCCGGCGGACCTGCGCCCCGATCAGGTCCGCATCACCCGGAGCCTGCCCCTGGACCTCCCCCTCACCGACCCCGCGACACCGTGAGAGGTCGGCAGGCCGTGGTCGGCATCTCCTTCCGCCGACCCCGGCGGAGCGTCAGCGCACGCGGGCGCGGAGTTCCATGGCTTCGCGCGCGGCCGCCTCGCTCTCGTACACCTCGCACATGTGCCGTCCGTCGGGCGTCGCCGTGTGCTCGACCTCCCAGAGGCTGACCTCGGTCCCGTCCACCAGCACGAAGGCGTGCTCGTACAGGCTGAAGCCGGCGTCCCGGCCGTCCGAAAGGGACTGCCGGCCGCCGAACGCCTGCGTGATCCGGTGCGCGTACGCCGACCGGAGCAGGGCCGCCACCGGCTCCCCGGGCCGGTCCCCGTTCTCCGCGCGGCGCAGCACCCGCCGGGCGTGGTCGGCGGACTGCTCCACCGCGTAGTCCCGGTGCCGCCGGGCCGGTGCCGGGTCCGCGAACAGCTCGCTCAGCACCGCCATGTCGTTCTCCGGCTCCTCGTCTCCCGGCAGCAGCACCGGATCGGGAGCCGCCCCGGCGGAGGCCTCTCCGAACAGCCGGGACACCGCCAGGCACGTCTCCGCCTTGCTCGCGAAGACCTCGTGGCGGACCCCGCGTTCGCCCTCCAGCAGGTACGAAAGCTCCCACAGGGAGACCGAACCGCCGTCGGCCAGCAGATAGGTGTGCCGGTGGGTCTCCCGCCAGACCCCCGTCGCCGGGCTGCGGTGGGTGGTGTAGAGCGAAGAGCTGTGGGCGAGCGCCGTGCCGAGGCGCTCGACCAACCTGTCCGGCAGGTCGAAGGAGTTGAGGGCGCGGCCGAGGAGTCGTTCGAGGTGCGCCTCGGTTGTCTCGTACGGATCGCTCAAGGTGGGTCTCCAGGCCGTCGCAGCTTGTCACTTCGCGGAAGCTCAACGTAACCCCTGGCTCTGACATCACGTCCGGGGTTCGGCAAAACGTCCGGGAAGCATCGGAGGTTCCCGCCACCCCTTCAGGTCAACTTGCGTACGGATGGGCACGGTTAGGCCCGCTCTGTGCGGGAGCGCGGGACTATGGGCCGCATGGCAACGAATACAGTGGGCGTCCCGCGCCAGCAGGAACGGCCCCGCAGTGGACACGAGGGCGAACGGGACACCCCGCCCAGAGGGTTGGCCTGGCTGCTGGCCCTCACCGGGGCGGCCGGGCTGCTGGCCTCCTGGGTGATCACCCTCGACAAGTTCCTCCTGCTGGAGGACCCGGACTTCAAGCCCGCCTGCAGTCTGAACCCGGTCGTCTCGTGCGGCAGCGTGATGCAGAGCGAGCAGGCGGCGGCCTTCGGCTTCCCCAATCCGATGCTGGGGCTCCTCGGGTACGCCGTCGTGGTGTGCGTCGGGGCGGGCCTGCTGGCCGGCGCCCGCTACCGCGGCTGGTTCTGGCTCGGACTGAACGCCGGCACGCTCTTCGGCGTCGGCTTCTGCACCTGGCTGATGGTCCAGTCGCTCTACGAGATCAACGCGCTGTGCCTGTGGTGCTGCCTGGCCTGGGTGGCGACCCTGCTGATGTTCTGGGCGGTCACCGCGCACAACGTCCGTACGCGCGCCCTGCCCGCCCCCGGCCCGGTGCGGGGCTTCTTCACCGAGTTCGGCTGGGCCCCGCCCGCCCTGCACATCGGAGTGATCGGCATGCTGGTCCTCACCCGGTGGTGGGACTTCTGGACCGGCTGACCGCGGGCGGAAGTTACGGCACGGCACGTGCGAGGGCCCCGGCGGCTGGACGCCGCCGGGGCCCTCGTCACTTCGTCCCGCGATCGCCCCGAAGGGCGCGGGCAGCGGAAATCAGCTGCCGACGGAGGCGTTGCCCGACAGGATCGGGATGTTGTCCAGGATGTGCGAGAGCGTCTCGTCGCCCTTGGCCTGGGTGGAGTTCTCGGTGCACTGCTGGTTCTGCGGGTTCGACGCGATCGGGATGTCCTGGACGCCGATGTTGAGCGCGGCGATCAGCGACTGGGCGTTGAGCTTCGCCGGCAGGCCGATGCAGGGCTTGTTCAGGGTGCCCTGGACCAGGCCGAGCTGCGGGCTCAGGTCACCGTGGGTCTTCTGGTTGCCGTAGATCTGCTGGGCACCGTTGCCGTTGACGGTGGTGACCCCGTTGTCGTTGCCGATCGCCATGGCCGGGGCCGCAGCAGCAGCGCCCGCGCCGACGGCAACGGCGGAGACCGCGGCGGCGGTCATGAACTTCTTGAACATCTTGATCCTTCTGTCGCACGAGTGCCCGCTGATGGAGCGCCCTGGTCAACTGCCCTGTCAGAGGGTTGGTTCCGGTCCTTCACTCAAACGGCGTGCGAGCGCCGAGCTTTTCCCCGGCCCGGGTGAGTGGCCTGCGGACACGTGCGCGAAGCCCGTACGCAGCCCGCAAGCGCTCAGGTTCCGGTTGCGCTCCGTACGAGGTGTTCGCACGGTGGGTGAGGAAGCGGATCATTCGGGTCCGTTTGTGTGCCACCACCCAGAAGGAACGCTCATGCGCCGTACGAAGCCGTCCCGCGCCCGCCTCCTCGTCCCGTCGGCCCTCGCCGTCGTCATACTGTCCGGCGCGGCTGCCCCCGCGGGCGCCGCGGACGGTGACGGCTCCGCCGCGCTCAACGGCCGAGTGGCCTCCGTCCAGCAGCAGGTCGACAAGATCGAGCGGCGCGCGGCGGCGGCCGGTCCGATCGACGACCTGCTCGCGGGCCTCACCAAGACCCTGCAGGACCTGCTCGCGTCCGTGGGAGGCCTGCTGCCGGACGGGGTGAAACTGCCGCCGATCGAGCTGCCGAAGCTCCCGGACCTGCAGCTCCCCGACCTGTCCGACCTGATCCCCGCGGTGCCCGCGGTTCCTGAGGTGCCCGCCGTGCCTGCGGTGCCCGCGGTCCCGGAGCTTCCGGCGGTCCCGGAGCTTCCGGCAGTCCCTGCACTCCCCGCAGTCCCTGCACTCCCCGCAGTCCCCGAGCTCCCCGCGATCCCCGAGCTCCCCGCGATCCCCGAGATCCCCGAGATCCCCGAGATCCCCGAGATCCCCGAGATTCCGGACATCCCGGACCTTCCCGCCCTGCCGTAGGGCGCGGGACGACCGGGAACCCGCCGCATGGTTACGACAATTGAGCCGAACAGGTCTGATCGTGCGCGTGGCCGTGTCGTCATGGGAGGGTGGACCGTTTCGCTCGATGTGAGCCCCGGATCGGGGCAGAACATCGAACAGAAGGTGCACTTCCCATGAACTCTGCCAAGAAGGCCGCCCTGGTCCTGGCCACCGCTGGTCTCGCTGCGGCCGGTGCCGCCGGCTCCGCCGTCGCCGACTCGCAGGCCGAGGGCGCGGCCGTGGGTTCCCCCGGCGTCCTGTCCGGCAACCTGCTGCAGGTGCCGGTGCACGTCCCGGTCAACATCTGTGGCAACACCGTGAACATCATCGGTGCGCTGAACCCTGCGTTCGGCAACCACTGCTTCAACGACTGACGTTCACTGCACGACCGACTGTGGGCGCCCCGGCCTGGCCGGTGGCGCCCACAGTCGTGTCGGCACGCGTTTCAGAAGGGGCGGTTCAGCCCTGGCCGCCGTTGAGCTTCACTCCGCCGAGCAGCGGGGAGGCCTGGGTGGCACCGTTCGCGAGGCCCAGTACGGTGCCGGGCACTTCGTTGCGGACCTTGTTGACCCGCTGGGCCGTGTCCACGACCTTGTTGACGGACTCGCCCTGCTCGGCCAGCGCGTTGCCCACCGTCTGCGGGGCCGACTCGGTGAACGGCCCGACGGCGTTGAGCGCCTCCGTCGCCCCGCTGGTCAGGCTCATGGGGGGCATCGCGGCCGGGGGCTCGGCGGCGAAGGCGGTGGTGGAGGCGCCGAGGGCGGCGACGGAGCCAGCGACGACAGCGGCGACCTTCGTGAGCTTCATTATCGAAATCCTCTTCTTTTTCGTGGACAGAGGCGTCAGCGGCGACCGTCGCGCCGCTTTCGTCCTGGGTAACGATTCCCCGACGCTGCGGAAACGCGAACGAGTGCGCGGTGAAGAACGCGGTCATGCAGCGGCCGGAGAATCCGACGAGGATTCTCCGGCCGATATTTCTTCTGATTACCGTTATTGCCCGTCAGGCGATACGGGAGCGCCGGTACAGAATGGCGCCGCCCAGGATGAGAGCCGTGGCGAGGGCCGCCGCGGCCGCGGGCTGACCCGCGCCGGTCTCCGCCAGCACGGGCGCGGTCACGTGCGCCGGAGCGGGAACCGGAGCCTGCGCCGGTCCCGGGGCGGGAGCCGGAGCCGGGGCGGCCGGGGGCTGGTCCGCGGGCGGCACGACCTCGGGTGCCGGCGCCGGGACGGGCGCAGGGTGCTCCACGGGCTGGCGCCCGTGCGGCGGCCGGGGCGCGGGACCCTCGTCCACGACGGGCGCCGGGGCCGGAAGCGTGTGCGGCGGCTCCTCGGCCGGTGCCGGGAAGGGCTCCGGGGCGGGCAGCGGTGCGGGCTGCTCCTCCACGGGCTCCGGCATCGGGTGCGGCTCGTCGGGCGCGGGCGCGGGCGCGTGGTGCTCGGGCGGAGGCGGCGCGGACCCGGGGTGGTCGTCGCACTCCTCGTCCTTGCCCTCCTCCCCGCCCTGCTCCTCGCCGTAGCCTCCCTCGTGGCGCGGCTCCTCGTGGCGCGGCTTCGCGTGCCGGGGACCGCCGGGGCGGGGCCCGTCGTTCCGGGACGCCTCGTGCCGCGGTGCCTCGTGGGGCCGCGACTCCTGGCGCTGTTCCGGTACCGCGTGCCGGCCCGGGCGCTCTTCGAGGTAGCGCTCGAAGGCCTCGGCGTTCTCGGGGCTGAGGTAGCGCCCGTAGTCGTAGCCGTCGTCGGTGTGCGAGCCGGTGGAGGTGGCGCAGGTGTTCCCCATCGCAGGGTTGAGCGCCGCACCGCCGTCCACGCTGTTGCCGCACACGTTCGGCGCGAAGGTGATGGGTACCGAGACGCTGTTGCCGGCCAGCACACCCGGCGAATGCGAGACCTCGGCCGTCGCCCCGGAGTGCGCGTACGCCGCGCCGGTCGCGATCGACAGCAGGCTCGACGCGGCCGCCGCCGTGAGCATCCCCTTGCCCAGTACCTGTCGGCTCAGTACCTGTCGCATGGGTCCTTCCCTGTCTACCGGCGCTGCGGCCGGTGCTGAATCGAAGGTGGCCTCGGAGTGCACCGCCGTGCACTCCGAGGCCACCCCGAGGAGGTTTGCCCTTGCGGGCAGGCGCTTCGTCAGGCGTTGACGCAGACGTTGCCGAACGAGGGGTTCAGCAGCGCGATGATGTTCACGGTGTTGCCGCAGACGTTGACCGGGACGTGCACGGGAACCTGGAGCAGGTTGCCGGACAGGACGCCGGGGGAACCCACGGCCTTGCCTGCTGCGTCCGCGTCGGCCATGGCGGGGGAGGCTGCACCGACTGCCATCAGGGCGCCGGCGGCCAGCACCACTGCCTTCTTGTACGTCATTTTGATTTCGATCCTTCCCGCAGGGGCGTATCCACTGCAGAATTAACAACGAGCGGCCCGGGGAAAAGAAACCGCACATTTTCGGCGGGTGCCCGGCAATTCACTCCGATGCCCGGCTTGAATTCGGGGCGCCCGGGCGGTTTTTTGTCGTGAATTTCCCGGACGGTACGGCCCGGCTCCACACGCGGCGAGGCCGCCGCGACCCGAAGGTGCGACGGCCTCGCTGGCACGGCTCGGGTCAGCTGCCCTGGGACACGTTGCCGGACAGGACCGGGATGTTGTCCAGGATGTGCGAGAGGGCCTCATCGCCCTTGGCCTGGGTGGAGTTCTCGGTGCACTGCTGGTTCTGCGGGTTCGACAGGATCGGGACGTCCTGGACGCCGACGTTGACCAGGGCCAGGACGGACTGCACGTTGGCCTTCGCGGGGAGGGCGATGCAGGGCTTGTTGAAGGAGCCCTGGATCAGCGCCATCTGCGGGCTCATGTTGCCGTAGGTGGCCTGGTTGCCGTAGATCTGCGCGGCGTTGTTCCCGTTGACGCTGGTGACGCCGCCGTCGTTGCCGATGGCCATCGCCTGGGGAGCCATGGCGGCACCGATGCCCACGACCGAGGCGGCAACCGCGGCCGAGGCCATCATCTTCTTGATCATTGTGGTCCCTTTTTTGCAGGATTGCCCGGTAGCGGAGCAACCGGATCAACGGCTCGGCCCCGGCTCGGGTTGCGTGCATTCACCCGGATGCAGCCGTTTCGGCCGACGCGGTTGACGGTCAGGCGTTCACGCAGGTGTTGCCGAACGAGGGGTTCAGCAGGGCGATCACGTTCACGGTGTTGCCGCAGACGTTCACCGGGACGTCGACGGGGACCTGGAGCAGGTTGCCGCTCAGGACGCCGGGGGACCCGGCGGTGACGCCGTTGGCCGTGGCTCCGTCCCCGCCGTGCGCGGAGGCGAGGCCCGCGCCGCCCAGCAGCACGGCGGCGCCCGCGACGGCGATGGTGGTGCCGCGTGCCAGCTTCTTCTTCATCTCCGCATTTCCTTTCGGTTCGAACAATGGTGCACCGCATAACGACCCGCCCGTTCCGAGGGTGCGTCCGATCGCCCAAAAGGCCGTACGAGCGAGTCCGGCGTGATTTCCCGCCCGATTTCTGCCAAAGTTCACTCCTGTTTTGTCCCCTTGATCGAAAATGGAGACAGGGTCATGGGTTCCTCCCGCAGAATCCTCGGCACGTTCGGTCTGCTGTCCTGCCTGACCCTTTCCGTGAACGCCCCGGCGGCGTGGGCGGCGCCCGCTCCCAAGGAGCTGCCGCGGGTGCCGTTCACCCAGCGTTACCAGGCCGTGCAACACGGCGGGCTGGTACGGGCCTCCAACTCCGGCATCAGCTGCCGCAAGGAGGAGTCCCCGCAGGCCGAGCCGTGCGCCGAGGTCAAGCGCGGCGCGGCCGGCGTCAACAGCGACTTCGAGATGTTCTACAGCGAGGTCGACAAGGATCCGGACACCTACAACTCCACCCGCGCCGAGCTCAAGGTCCCCCAGGGCGCGAAGGTCTCGTACGCCCGTCTCTACTGGGGCGGGAACCTGCGGGTGGGCGAGCAGAAGCCGCCGGAGGACAACGGCCGGGTGCTGGTCGCCGAGCCCAGCGGCGAGTACAAGGAGGTCCTCGCCGACACGGTGATGGGCCACCGCACGGACGCGGGCAGCGATGCCTACCAGGCCTCCGCCGACGTGACCCCGCTGGTCCGCAAGGGCGGCGCCGGCATGTGGACGGTGGCCCAGCTCAACATCGCCATGGGCCACTCCGAGGTGGGGGCCTGGGGCGGCTGGACGCTGGTCGTCGCCTACGAGCACCCGCAGGAGCCGGTCCGCCGGATCTCGCTGTGGGACGGCTTCGAGGGGATCGCCGCCCGGGCGGGCGACGGAACGGTCCAGATCGAGGGTCTGGACGCGCCGGCCGGGTCCGCGGGCCGGGTCGGGGTGGTCGCGTACGACGGCGACCGGGGCACTCTGGGAGATTCACTCACCGTGACGGCCGACAGCGGGCGCCGGGTGAGCCTCAGCGACGCAGAAAATCCTTTTAATGATGTGATGAATTCCACGATCACGGAATTCGGCGACCGACCGTTCGTGCGACAGCCCGAACATGTGAACAATCTCGGATATGACGCGGACGTGTTCGACCTGAGTCCCGCACTGTCCGGTGGAGCCCGCAGTCTGAACTTCAGGTTCACGGGTGAAAGTCAGGGTCATTTCCTCGGTGTGCTCTTCGTTCAGACAGACGCGCGCCGCTGAACGTAGGAGACCACTCCACGTGCCCACACAACCTCGGGCGGCACAGCCCACGACCGTCCTCCATCTCGTACAGCCCGTCGACGGAGGCGTGGCCAGGGTCGTCACCGACCTCGTCCGCGCACAGACCGCCGACGGTCTCCGCACCGTCGTCGGCTGCCCGCCCGGCGGCACCCTCGGCGACGCCGCCCGCGCCGCCGGGGCCGAAGTCCTCACCTGGCGGGCCGGGCGGGCCCCCGGGCCCGGGCTGCCCGCCGAGCTGATCGGCGCCCGGCGGCTGCTCCGCCAGGTGCGCCCCGACCTGCTGCACGCCCACAGCGCCAAGGCCGGACTCGCCGGGCGGCTCGCCGCGCGCGGCGCCGTGCCCACCGTCTTCCAGCCCCACGCCTGGTCCTTCGACGCGGTCGGCGGGGCCACCGCCGCGCTCGCCCTGCGCTGGGAGCGGTACGGGGCCCGCTGGGCCGACCGGGTGCTCTGTGTCAGCGAGGCCGAACGCCGCGCGGGCGAGACCGAGGGCATCACCGCCCGGTGGTCGGTGATCCGCAACGGCGTGGACCTGGACCACTTCCGCCCCGGCGGGCCGGACCCAGGACAGGACAGGGCCCGGGCACGCGCCGAACTGCCGCTGCCCGCCGCCTTCCGGGGCGGCCTGGCAGACGGGGGTCTGCTCGCCGTCTGCGTCGGCCGGATCTGCCTCCAGAAGGGGCAGGACATCCTGCTGCGGGCCTGGCCCGAGCTGCTGGGCACCGTCCCGGGAGCCAGCCTCGCCCTCGTCGGCGACGGCCCCGACACCGAACGGCTGCGCCACACGGCCCCGCACGGGGTGCACTTCGCGGGCGCCGCCGCCGACATCCGACCGTGGCTTCGGGCCGCCGATCTCGTTGTACTGCCGTCGCGGTGGGAAGGCATGGCGCTCGCCCCGCTCGAAGCCATGGCCTGCGGTCGCCCGGTCCTGGTCTCCGACGTCAGCGGCGCCCGGGAGAGCCTGCCGCCCGGCCAGGGACGCCTGTGCCTGGTGCCGCCGGAGGACCCGACGGCGCTGGCCAAGGCCCTGGGACGGCTGCTCGCCGAGCCGCGGCTCCTCGCCGAACTGGGGGAGCAAGCACGGCAGCACGCACGGACCGACTTCGACGTGCGGCGGACCACGGAAGCGGTCACCGGCCTATACCACGAACTGCTGGGCAGGCCCCGGCCCTTGAACCAGGAGCGCATCAGCCGATGACGATGGACAGCGCACCCGCCCGGCACACCGGGCAGGGCGGCACGGGGCCCGCCGGCGGCAGCGCCTTCGCGCCCGCGCCACACGCGGCGGCCCGCCGTTCCGCGACCGCCATCCACCCCCCGCGCGGGCCCAGGACGGACCAGGCCAGGTCCGCCGTACGCCCGCAGCGGGTCCGTCGCCGCGGCCGGGTACTGCCGCTGCTCACCGCCGACACGCTGGCCGCCGTACTCACCGCGACGACCCTGCCCGGACCGGCACTGCCGGCCCCCGTGGCGGTGCCGGTCGTCGCCGCCCTCCCCCTGCTGCTCGCCGCGCTGCACGCGCAGGCCGGGCTGTACCGGCCGCGGCTCGCCCCCTCCGCGCTCCTCGAACTGCCCGCGCTGGCCGGACGGTCCGCCGTCCTGTGGTGCGGGGCGGCCGCCGTACTGGCCGCCGTCGACCCGGTGCGGGCCCTGGGCTGGACCGCCCTCTTCACCGCCGTCTGCCTGCAGGTCGTCCTGGTCTGCGCGGGACGCGGCCTCGTCAACCAGCTCCAGCGCCGCGCGGCCGTACGCCGGCCCGTCTCCGCCCTCGTCGTCGGACCCGGCGCCGGGGCGAGCGCGGTGGCCGCGGCCCTGCACGGCCGCCCCGAGTTCGGGCTGCGCCCCGTCGGGATCGCCGACACCGCGGTGGCCACCGAGGGCGACGGCGGCCCCCTGCCGCTGCTCGCCACCCACGAGGACATCCGGCGCGCGGTCATCCAGAACTCCGTCGGGCACGCGGTGTTCACCCGCCCCCCGGAGGCCGACGAGCGCACCGCCGCCCTCGTCCGGCTCTTCCACGACCACGGCTGCCGGCTGTGGCTCGCCGACCCGGCCGGCACCGCCAAGGTCACCGGGATGCGCCTCGCGCACCCCGCCGACCAGCTGTGGGGGTACGCCGTGCAGCCGCTGCTGCCGCGCCCGGCCCGGCCGCTGGAGCGCTGGGCCAAGCGGGGCATCGACTCCGTGCTCGCCCTGGTCGCGCTGATCGCCGCCGCGCCCGTGATGGGTCTGTGCGCGCTGGCCGTACGGCTCTGGGACGGGCCGGGGGTGATCTTCCGGCAGGAGCGGGTCGGCCTGTACGGGCGCCCCTTCACCCTGCTGAAGTTCCGTACCCTGCGCGCCGACGCGCACGAGGCCGCCACCCGCTGGACGGTGGCGGGCGACCGCGGGATGAGCCCGGTCGGCTCCTTCCTGCGCAAGTCCTCGCTCGACGAGCTGCCGCAGCTGTGGAACGTCGTACGCGGTGACATGGCCCTGGTCGGCCCGCGCCCCGAACGGCCCTTCTTCGTCGCCAAGTTCTCCACCGTCCACCCCGGCTACGAGGCCCGCCACCGGATGCCCGTCGGCATCACCGGCCTCGCCCAGATCAACGGTCTGCGCGGGGACACCTCCATCGAGGACCGGGCCCGCTTCGACAACCACTACATCGACACCTGGTCGCTGTGGCAGGACCTGTGGATCCTCGCCCGCACCGCGGCCTCCTTCTTCCGCTTCCGGCTGGGGGGCAGCTGATGAGCCTCGTCGTCACCGGTCCCTGGGCCCGGCCCGACCTGCCGGGACTGCTGCGCCGGCACTGGCCGTTGCTGCCACTGGCCGCGACCGTGCTGTTCCTGCTCGCCCCGCTCCCGGCGGGGGACGCGACCGCCTCCGGGAAGGTCGGCCCGGCCGACGCCGCCTCGCTGCTGCTGGCGTTCGTCTGCGCGGTGCAGGCGCTGCGCGGCCGGGTGCGGACGCTGACCCCGCTGGGCGTGCTCGTGCTCGGCACGCCGGCCGTGGGCCTCGCGATCGCGACGATGACCGCGGGGGATCCATACGCGGCCCTGCCCGGGTTCGTGCGCTACCTCCAGGTCTTCGTGCTCGTCCCGGCGGCCGTGGTGCTGCTGGTGCGCGACGCCGCGGAGTTCCGGCTGGCCGCCGGGTGCTTCGTGGTCCTCGCGCTGGTGCAGGGCGCGGTGGGGGTCGTGCAGTACGTGACCCACACCGGGGCCTCCTACCAGGGCCAGGACGTCCGGGCCGTGGGCACCTTCGGCCCCGGTGACGTCATGGGCATGGCCACCGTGGTGGCGTACGGGCTGGTCGTGGCGACCGCGGCCGCGCTGGCGCCGGGGCTGCCGCGGCGGGTCCGGCGGATCGCCGGGGGCGTGGCGCTGGCGCTGGTGCTGCCGCTGGTGCTGTCGTTCAGCCGGGGCGTGTGGATCGCCACCGCCGGCGCGGCGGTGCTGGTGATGGTGCTGGCCGGGATCCGGCGGGCGCTGAAGGTGCTCCTCGCGCTCACCGCGGCGGGTGTGGTCCTGGTGGGCGGGCTCGGCGTCGGCTCCGACATGGTCGCCGAGCGGCTGACCTCCATCACCCAGGTCTCCAGCGCCCCCGACCAGTCGGTGACCGACCGCTACACGATGTGGGCCGCGGCCGGGTCGATGTGGCGCGAGCGGCCGGCGGTGGGGGTGGGCCTGAAGGGCTTCCCCGCCCACCGCGACGGCCACTCCTCGCTGGGGCTCTCCTCCGGCAGTGACACCGCGGGCGCGGGGCAGGCGTACCTCCGCCAGCCGCTGCTCTCCCCGCACAACATGTACCTGCTGATCCTGAGCGAGCAGGGCCTGATCGGGCTGATCGCGCTGGCGGGCGGCTGGGCGGCGCTGCTGGTCGCGGGGCTCCGGAGGCTCGCCGCCGGCGAGGGGATCCGGGACTGCGGGCTGATCGCGACGGGGCTGTTCGTGTGGCAGCTGACCGACTTCCTCTACGCCGACATCGGGGGGCCGTCCACCGTGCTGACCGGAGTGATCATCGGCCTGGCGGCCTGGTGGGCGCTGCCCTCCCAGGGCGCCTCGGGTCCACTGCGCGGGGCCGCCGGCGGTGCGGGTGCACGGGGTAGGGCCCCCGGGGTTGCGGCTCGCCGGTGACGGACACCACGCCCTGGCGGCCCGCCTCCGGCCCCCCGGCCGGGGCGGGCCACGCCCGTGTCCCGTCCGCCCCCGGCACACCCCGCCCGGCCGCTGCCCGCGGGCACGCCGCCGGCGCCCTCCCGGGCCGGAACGGCCCTGCGGCGGGGTCCGGTCCGGCCGGAGCCCCCGCGGCCCAGGGCGGCCCCGGCACGCCCGGATCTGGCCGGGGCCCGGTCCTTCCCGGTGCGGCCCCTGGACAGGATCCGGGTGCGCCCGGCTCGGCGGACCCCGGGTTCGTCACCGGCGCCCTGCCCGCGCGGAACGGCTCCGCGGCGGGGACCCGTTCGACGGGAGCCCCCGCGTCGTCGGATCCGGGCTTCGCCGCCCGCGCCGTGCCGGGGCGCAGCGTCGCCGCAGGGGCGTCCCGTTCGGCCGGAGCCCCCGCGGCGCCGGGTGCGCGTGCGCGGGGTCCGGTGGATCCCGGGTTCGTCGCCGGGGCCGTGCCCGGCGGTGAGCCGGCCGTGCGGCAGCCCGTGTTCGGCTCCGCCGGCTATCCGGGCGGCGCCTCGGGAAGGCGCAGCGTACGGGTGGCGGCGCGAGCCACGGGCGCCCCGACCGACGTGCCCGAAGCCCCGGCGCAGGCGGGCGGCCGGCCCGGCCGTGTCCGTCGCGCGGGCGAGCCCTCCGTAGCCGCCACACCCAGTGGGGCCCAGGCGGCACCCGTCGGGGGCCGGTTCGGCAGGGCCCGCGGCGCGGGCGGGCCTTCCGCGCCCGGCACCCCCGGCGGGAGGTGCACGGGCGGGTCCGCCGAGCTCCCCGATCCCGCCACCCCCGGCGGGAGTCCGCCGCTCGGCCGGTTCCTGGCGAAGGCCGCCGCCGTCACCGCCGGGCTGACCGCCGCCGGGGCGGTGTTCGGGCTGGTGCGCGACCAGACCATCGCGCACCTCTTCGGGGCCGGGCACGACAGCGACGCCTTCCTGATCGCCTGGACCGTGCCCGAGATGGCCTCGACGCTCCTCATCGAGGACGCCATGGCGCTGCTGATGGTGCCCGCCTTCAGCCACGCCCTGGCCCGGCGGGCCGCCAGCCGGGCCGGCCTCACCCGCCAGGAGGCCCGCGCGCAGGACCCCGTACGGCTGCTCGTGGGGGCGACCCTGCCCCGGCTGGCCGTGTTCGTGGCCGCCGTCGCCTCCGTGCTCATCGTGGCCGCGCCGGCGGTCGTCGCCGTGCTCGCGCCCGGCCTGCCCGACCCCGCACTGGCCGTCCAGTGCACCCGGATGACGGCCCTGACCGTCATCTCCTTCGGCATCGCCGGGTACTTCAGCGCCGCGCTGCGGGCCCACCGCTCCTTCGTGCCGCCCGCCGCGATCTACGTCTCGTACAACGTCGGGATCATCGGCACCATGGTCGCCCTGCACGCCCTGTGGGGCGTGCGGGCGGCCGCCGCGGGGGTGGCCGTCGGCGGACTGCTGATGGTCCTCGTCCAGCTGCCCGCCTTCATCCGCAACGTGGGCTTCGGCCCGCCCCGCGCCAAGAGGGCCCCGCGCAGCCAGCGCGACCGCGACCGCCCCACCCTCATCGCCTTCGGGGTCATCGCCCCCGTGATCTTCTTCGCCGTCTTCCGGCAGTCGCAGGTGCTCGTCGAGCGGTTCCTGGCCGCCTCGCTCCCGCCCGGGGCGATCTCGCACCTCAACTACGCGCAGAAGGTCGCGCAGATGCCGATGGTGCTCTCCCTGATGATCTGCACCGTCACCTTCCCCGTCGTCGCCCAGGCCATGGCCGGCGGGGAGCTGGAGAAGGCCCGGCGCCGGGTGGAGCAGGACCTCGCACTGGCGTCGCTCGCCGTCCTCATGGGCACCGCCCTCGTCATCGGCTACGCGCCCCAGATCATCCAGGTCCTCTTCGAGCGCGGCGCCTTCACCCACCAGGACACCCTCGCCACCGCCTCCGTCATGCGGGTCTACGGATTCGGACTGCTCGGCCACTGCCTCGTCGGGGCACTGTCCCGGCCCTTCTTCTCGACCGCCCGGCCCACCTGGTTCCCGGCGTTCGCGATGGGTGCCGGACTGCTCGTCAACATCGTGGCCGGAGCCTTCGCCGTCGGCTGGTGGGGAACCTACGGGATCGCCGCCGCCAACGCCGCCGGCATCTCCACCACCGCCGCCCTGCTGCTCACCGGACTCGGCTCGCGGATCATCGCCATCCAGGTCCGCCGGGTCGCCGTCAGCATCGGACGGCTCGCCGTGGCCGCCGTCGCCGCCTGCGTCACCGGCTGGATCGCCGCGCCCATGATCCCCGACCCGATGCTCAGCGCAGCCCTCGGCTGCCTGCTGGTCCCGGCCATGTTCGGAGCCACCGGCATGGCCATACGCGCCCTCGAAGTCACCGCCCTGCCCGGTCAGATCTCCCAGTTCACGCAGAGGTTCCGCAATGTCCGCTGACACCGACACGGCCCCCGCCGCCGCGCTGGTCCCCACCCGCCGGACCGCTTCGCCATGGGTCCTGATGTACCACTCGGTCGCCGAGTTCACCGACCCCGCCGAGGACCCGTACGGCATCACCGTGACCCCGCAGGTCCTGGAGGCCCAGCTGGTGTGGCTGCGCTCCCGCGGCCTGCGCGGGGTCTCGGTCGGCGAACTGCTCCGGGCCCGCGCGGCCGGCCACGGCGCCGGGCTGGTCGGGCTGACCTTCGACGACGGCTACACCGACTTCCTGACCCACGCGCTGCCGCTGCTGCGCCGCTACGACTGCACCTCCACCCTCTTCGTCCTGCCCGGGCGCCTCGGCGTGGACAACGTGTGGGACCCGCTGGGGCCGCGCAAGTCCCTGCTCACCGCCGAGGGCATCCGCGAGGTCGCCGACGCGGGACAGGAGATCGGCTCGCACGGGCTGCTCCACCAGGACCTCACCGCGGCCGCCGACGACGTCCTCCAGCAGGAGCTCCGGGGCAGCCGCGACCTGCTGCGCGAGCTGACCGGAGCCCTGCCCGAGGGGTTCTGCTACCCGTACGGGCACCTCGACGCCCGGGTCGTCGACGCCACCCGCGCCGCCGGCTACGGCTACGGCTGCGCCATCGCCCCCGGGCGGCTCACCGGCCCGCACGCCCTGCCGCGCACCCACGTCAGCCAGGCCGACGGCGGCGCCCGGCTGCGCATCAAGCAGCTGCGCCACCAGGCGCGGGAGCTGCGCCGGGCGGTGTACCGGTGAAGGCGCTGCACATCATCACCGGCCTCGGCGTCGGTGGCGCCGAGCAGCAGCTGCGGCTGCTGCTGCGGCACATGCCGATGCAGTGCGACGTGCTGACGCTGACCAACCCCGGGCCGGTGGCCGAGGGGCTGCGCGC
Organism: Streptomyces sp. 147326; assembly: GCF_045000215.1. Taxonomy (NCBI): domain Bacteria; kingdom Bacillati; phylum Actinomycetota; class Actinomycetes; order Kitasatosporales; family Streptomycetaceae; genus Streptomyces; species Streptomyces sp. 147326. The sequence goes on from NZ_CP134201.1 coordinate 5,235,441, forward strand.
CGACGGGGTCCGGGTCGTGCACCTGGGGATGCGCGGCAACCGGGACCTGGGGGCGCTGCCGCGGCTGGTGCGGTTCATCCGGCGCGGCCAGTACGACCTCGTGCACACCCACCTGTACCGGGCCTGCGTGTACGGGCGCCTCGCGGCCCGGCTCGCGGGCGCCGGGGCGACCGTGGCCACCGAACACTCCCTCGGCGAGGGCGAGATCGAGGGCCGGCCGCTGTCCGGCGGGGTACGGGCGCTGTACCTGGCCAGCGAACGCCTCGGCGCGGCGACGGTGGCCGTGTCCGACACCGTCGCCGCCCGGCTGGAGGGGTGGGGGGTGCCGGCCGCGCGGGTGCACGTCGTACCCAACGGGATCGAGGCCGTCCGCTTCCGCTTCGACGAGGGCGTCCGGCGGGCCACGCGGGCACGGACCGGCCTGCCCGAACGCGCCTTCGTCGTCGGCGGGGTCGGGCGGCTGGTCCCGGGCAAGCGGTTCGACGTCCTGGTCCGGGCCGTGGCCGCACTGCCCGGGGCGCACCTGCTGCTGGCCGGGGACGGGCCGGAGCGGGCGGGGCTGCGCCGGCTGGCCGCCGAGCTCGGCGCGCAGAGCCGGATCCACCTGCTCGGGGAGCGGGACCCGCTGGGCGACAGCGCGGACGGCCGCACCCCCGGCATCCCGGCGCTGCTGGCCGCCATGGACGTCTTCGTCTCCCCGTCGCGGGAGGAGGCCTTCGGGCTCGCGGTCGTGGAGGCGCTGGCCGCCGGACTCCCCGTCCTGCACGTGACCTGCCCGGCCATCGACGACCTGCCTGCCGCCCAGGCCCCCGGAGCCCGCCGCATCGGCACCGGCACGGAGGAACTGGTCGCGGCGCTGCGCGGGCACATGGAGGCGGGAGCGCGCCGGCTGCCCCCGCCGCCGGTGGTCCGCCGCTACGACATCGCCCGCAGCGCGCGGCAGCTGCTGGACGTGTACGACCTCGCCCTCTCGGCCGCGCCGGGCACCGCCCGGTTCGCCCGGGACCCGGGCGCTCCGGGCGCTCCGGACCCGTCGGACCCGGCCGCGTCCGGCCCGGACGCCTCGGTCCCGGACCCGTCGGACCCGGCCGCGTCCGGCCCGGACGCCTCGGTCCCGGACCCGTCGGTCCGGGGCGCGGCCGTGTCCGAGCGGGTGCCCGGCGCCGGAGCCGCCACCGCCACCGTCGTCGGTGCCCGGCGCAAGCCGGTCGGACCCGGTCCGGCGGAGAGCCCGACCGGAACCGGCTGATCCGTCCCCTCCCCGAACCACCCTCCACCCAGGAAGCGAGCACGCTCATGGCCGATACCGCCGACCAGAAGAAGTCCGACAAGAAGTCCGAGCAGAGGCCCGAGCCGAGGTCCGAGCGGACGTCCGAGCAGAAGTCCGAGCAGAAGCCCGAGCGGAAGTCTCAGAGGAGGTCCGCCGAGAAGAAGCCGGACCACCGCTCCGAGAAGAAGTCCCGGCGGCGGCTGCCGGCGGCGCCCGCGTGGTGGCCGCTGCCCGTGTGCGCCGTGCTGGGGCTGGCCGCGGGTGGGGCGTACGGGGTGCTCAAGGCCCCCGAGTACGCCGCCACCAGCTACGTCGTCGCCGTGCCCGACGAAACCACCGAGCCGGCCACCGCCCTCGGCTTCGCGCAGGCGTACGCCCGGATCGCCACCAGCAGTTCCACCCTCGCCTACGCCCAGCCCCGCGCCGGCATCACCGCCCGGCAGCTGCGGACCCAGGTACGGGCCGAGACCTCTCCCGAGTCCCCGATGATCGCCATCACGGGCACCTCGAAGAGCCCGTCCGAGGCCGCCGACGTCGCGAACGCGGTGGCCGACGCCCTCTCGCTGAGCAGCAATCAGGCCGCCAAGAACACCGGGGTCCAGCTGCTCCTCTTCAACCAGGCCGTGGCCCCGGCCGAGCCCGCCTCCCCGTCCGCCGCCATCAGCGGCGCCGTCGGGATGTGCGCCGGCGGGCTGCTCGGCGGACTGTGGCTGCTCGCCCGGCCCGGCCGTGCGCGGCGCCCCGAGGAGCACGCGGACGGGCCCGTGGCCCAGGTCCATGCCCCGGTCCAGGCCGTGGCCGCGTCCCCGGCCGAGCCCGCGGTGACGTCCCCGGTCGAGGAGTACGCCTCGCTCCCCGCCCAGGGTGAGCCCGCCTCGGCCAAGGAGAAGGAGTCCGTGCGATGAGTTCGGGCTCCGCCGGGGCCCTGTCGGTGACGCTGTGCCGCGACCCCCGGCAGTTCGCCGCGCTGGAGGAGCCGTGGAACCGGCTCTTCCGCGGCTGTCCCACCGCCACCCCCTTCCAGAGCCACGCCTGGCTGCACTCCTGGTGGCTGTCGTACGGGAAGGACGGCCGGCTCCGGATCGTCCTCGTCCGGCGCGGCGAGGAACTGGTCGGCGCGGCCGCGCTGATGCTCGTACACCGGCCGATGCCGCTGCTGGTGCCGCTCGGCGGCCCCATCACCGACTACTCCGACGTGCTCGTGGCCGCCGAGTACGCCGACCAGGTCGTCCCGGCGCTGGCCCGCGGGCTGCACCGGGCCGCCCGCGGGGCCGTCGTCGACCTGCGGGAGGTGCGTCCCGGGGCCGCGGCCGAGGAGCTGTACCGGCAGTGGCCCGGGGTCTCCAGCAAGCTCACCGACTCCACCTGCATGGAGCTGCCCACGCTGCCGTTCGACGAACTGGTCAAACGGATGCCGGCGTCGGGCGCCCAGCGGGTGCGGGCCAAGCTGCGCAAGACCGACGCGGCCGGGATCGAGGAGCACGAGGTCACCGAGCAGGAAGTGCCGCGCGCCGTACGGAGCCTGCTGCGGCTCCACGAGAAGCAGTGGCGCGGCCGCGGGGTGACCCCCGAGCACCTGAGGCCCCGCTTCGCCGAGCACCTGACCCGGGCCACCCGGCGGATGGTGCGGGCGGGGGAGGGCCGTCTGACGGAGTTCCGGCTGGACGGGAAGGTGGTGGCGGCCAACGTCACGCTGCTGTCGGCCGGACTCAGCGGCGGCTACCTCTACGGGGCCGACCCGGACCTGCGGACGCGGAAGGTGGACGTGGCGACGCTGCTGCTGCGCTACGAGGCCGGGCGGGCGCTCGCCGAGGGCCGGCCGGTGGTGAGCTTCCTGCGCGGCAACGAGCCGTACAAGAACCACTGGCGGCCCGAGGCGGTCGTGAACCAGCGGTTCCTGCTGGCCACGACCGCGCTCGCGCCCCTGCTGCGGCTGCACGAGTCGCAGGTGACGGGGCGCGAGCGGGCGGTGGGCGCGCTGCGGGAGGCGTTGCCGGCCGCCAGGGACTGGCGGGCGCGGCTCAACGAACTGCGGGTGCGATGACCCGTCTAGAAGGGCCAGAAGCCGAAGTCCTTGCCCCAGTCGATCTTCACGCAGACCGACTGCTTGCCGACCAGCTTGGAGAGCCACTCACCGAAGTTGAGCGGCACGCACCACTGCGAGCTGTTGAGCGGCGGCTGCGGCAGGGGCTGCGGCGGCGTGGGCTCGGGCTTCGGCACGGCCGGCGAGGGCGCCACGGGCGAGGCCGGGGGCGTGGGCGACTGGACCGGGACCTCGGGGCTCGGGGCCACGGGCGAGGGCTCGGGCAGCTCGGGCGTCGGGAGCCCGGGCGAAGGCTCGGGCACTTCGGGAGCGGGGACCTCCGGCGTCGGGACGAGCGGGCTGGGAGTGACGGGCGCCGGGACTTCGGGGCTCGGGGTGACGGGTGCCGGAGTGACCGGTGCCGGGACTTCGGGGCTCGGGGTGACGGGTGCCGGAGTGACCGGTGCCGGGACTTCGGGGCTCGGGGTGACGGGTGCCGGAGTGACCGGTGCCGGGACTTCGGGGCTCGGGGTGACGGGTGCCGGAGTGACCGGTGCCGGGACCTCCGGGCTCGGGGTGACCGGCGTGGGGACGAGCGGGCTCGGGGTCGGTCGCGGGACCTCGGGGCTCGGCGTCACGGGGCTCGGTGCCACGGGCGAGGGCTTGGGGACCTCGGGCGTGGGGATCCCGGGCGTCGGAATCCCCGGGGTGGGGACCGAGGGCGTGGGGATCTGCGGGGTCGGGATCTGCGGGGTCGGGAACGCCGGCGTGGGCACGACCGGCGTGGGCACCACGGGGGTCGGGACCACCGGGGTCGGGACCACGGGTGTGGGCACCACCGGGGTCGGGATCACCGGGCCGGGCCGCTCGGGCATCAGCGCGTCGCGGAAGGCCCTCGCGGACTCCGGGTTCTGCTTGCACTGCCACACGCCGTGCGGGCAGTAGTCGGTGATGGTGTGGTAGAGCGGCTTGTGCTGCTCGATCCACTTCAGCATGCGCCGTACGTACTCCGGGTTGTCCCCGCGCCGGAACAGCCCCCACTCCGGGTACGAGATCGCCTTGCCGTGTGCCTTCGCGAAGTCGACGTGCCGCTGGAGCCCGTACGGCTGGGTGATCTGGTCGTCGAAGGTCCTGCCGGGGGCCTGGTCGTACGAATCCATTCCGATGATGTCGACCACGTCGTCGCCGGGGTAGCACTTCGTCCAGCCGATCGCGTCCGTACCCCTGTTCGGAGCGAAGTCGAACTTGAACTCCTGCCCGGGCACCGAGCGCATCGTGGTGACGATGCGCTTCCAGTACGCCTTCCAGTTCTCCGGGTCCGGCGCGCAGCGGTGGGTGTAGGTGGCGCCGTTCATCTCCCAGCCGAGCACGATGACCGTGTCCGGGACGCCCAGCGACACCAGCCGCTTGGCGAGCCTCTTGAAGTGCCGGTCGTACTGCCCCTCGGCGCCCGCCCTGATCAGCTGGGCCACCTCGTAGTCGGGCACGCGGTCCTCGTTCCTTTCCTGCATGGGCACGTTGAGGACGAACATCCGGTCGTCCTCGGCCTGGCGCCATTCGGCCCAGTCCGCCAGGAAGGAGACCCTGCCCTCGATGCCGGCCCACTGGTCACCGGGGAGATAGGTGTGTCCGACCCGGATCTCCTTGCCGCCCAGCCAGTCCGACAGGTGCGGGATCCGGGCCACTCCGGGCGGCCCGTAGTCGAGATAGGCGCCCATGGCGATGTCCGGGCCCTCGGACCGGTCCTCGCCGGGGGCCGCGAGCGCGGCCCCGGTGGCGAGCAGTCCGGCCGTGACCGTACCGATGCAGGTGCTCGCCAGTCGGCGGCGTGGTCTGGGCATGGCGTCTCCCGAGCTTTCCTGAATCGGTGTGCTTACCAAAGACGTTAGGCATCAGATCTGACGAATGGCCTGTTCGGTGACTGCCGCGTAGGCCATTAGCAGGTGCACACCACCCCCGCTTGGTCCGACTAGGTGAAAGACACCGTTGCCATGCACGCGTATCTCAACCATGTGCCCGCCGTTGTGCTCAGACTCGATCGGAATCCGTTCCACCACGGAACCCTCGGCGCCGTCAGATCCCTTGGCCGCAAGGGCGTGGAGGTCCATGCCGTCGTCGAGGCCGGGGGAGGTCCCATGGGGCGTTCGCGGTATCTGCGCGCCGTGCACGCGGGGCCGGCCGGCGGGTTGGACCCGGAGGCGCCCGAGGCGCTGCTGGAGTGCCTGACCGGGGTGTCGGAGCGGATCGGCCGTCAGGCCGTGCTCATCGCCATGGACGACCTGAGCGCCATCGCCGTGTCCCGGGTCGCGCCGATGCTCCGAGACCGGTTCCGGATCCCCCATCAGCCCGACAACCTGCCCGCGCGGGTGGCCGACAAGGCCGAGCTGTCGCGGCTCTGTTCGCGCTGGGACGTCCCGCACCCGGAGACCGTGATCCCGGCGAGCGGGGCGGAGGCGGCCGAGGCGGCCTGGCGGCTCGGCCTGCCGGTGGTCGCCAAGTGGAGCCGGCCCTGGCTGCTGCCCACCGGGGCCGACGGGCTGCGGAGCACCACGCTGGTGCACACCGCCGCCGAGGCGCGCCGGCTGTACGAACGCTCCGCCGAGGCCGGCAGCCGGCTGCTCCTCCAGCGGTTCCTGCCGGCCGGTCCGGACACCGACTGGTTCTTCCACGGCGCCTTCACCCGGGGCGGTCTTCCGCTCCTCGCGGGATCGGGGCGCAAGGAACTGTCCTGGCCGGTGCGGACGGGGCTGACGGCGGTGGGGCGCTGGCTGCCGGACCCGGCGGTCGAGGAGGCGGCGCTGCGGCTCGCCGAACGGCTGGGCTACCAGGGGATCCTGGACCTGGACTTCCGCCGGGACGAGGAGGGGTGCTTCCGGCTGGTGGACTTCAATCCCCGTCCGGGCGCGCAGTTCAGGCTGTTCACGGACGCGGCCGGACTCGACGTGGTCCAGGCGATGTACCTGGATCTGACGGGCCAACGGGTGCCGCAGCCCTCGGGCGGTCCGGGCCGGGTGTTCGTCGCCGAGAACTACGCGCTGCTGGCGGCGGTCCGGGGCGGCTCGCTGCCGCGCCGCCGCGGGGCGGACCGGACGGCGGTCCGGACGGCTGACCGGACCGTGGGCTCCGCGGGTCCGGCGGCGGCCGACCGGGCGGACGGCGCCGCGGACATGGACCCGCCGGTGGTCGCCGGTCAGCCGTCCGGCCCGGGCCGGACGGCGGCGGGGCCGGCCCCGAAGAGGGGCGGGGGTGTGGAGACGGCCTGGTTCGCCGCCGACGACCTGCGGCCGTTCCTGGCGATGCTCGGCGCCTTCCTGGGGCGCGGTGCGGGCAAGGGGGTGCGGGTCCTGCGCGGGGTCCCGGCGCAGGGCCGCCGCACGGCGCGCGCGGTCGTCCGTACGCCCCGCCAGCGCGGCGGGGAGCAGTCGGCGGCCGCGCCGGCCACCGGGCCCGCCACCACACCTGTCGCCGGGGCCGCCGGCGCGCCCGCCTCCCGCCCCGTACCGCCGGAGGCGTCGGCCGAGCCGGACGAGCTGGTGACGCGTTGACCACGGCCGGCGCGGCCGACCGGGCCGGGCCGGTGACCATCGAGCTGGAGGAGCGGCCGTGACGCGGATCGACGATCTCGTGGTGATCGGCGCGGGCCCGTACGGGTTGTCCATCGCCGCCCACGCGGCGGGCGCGGGGCTCGGCGTACGGCTGCTGGGGCGGCCCATGGCCTCGTGGCGCGACCACATGCCCGACGGCATGTACCTGAAGTCGGAGCCCTGGTCCTCCAACCTGTCCGCGCCGGACGGGCGGCACACCCTGGCCGAGTACTGCGCCACGCGCGGACTGGCCGCGGAACACGGCACTCCGCTGCCGATCGACACGTTCAGTGCGTACGGGATGTGGTTCGCGCGGCAGGCCGCGCCGGAGGTGGAGGAGGTGACCGTCACGGAGGTGACCCCGCAGGGCGACGGCTTCCGCGTCCGCACCGCCGAGGGACCGCCCCTGCTCGCCCGCACGGTCGCCCTCGCGGTCGGGGTGATGCCCTTCGTCCACCAGCCCGAGGGGCTGGGCGGGCTCCCGCCCGCCCACTACTCGCACAGCAGCGGCCACCGCGACCTGACCCGCTTCGCCGGCCGCGAGGTCGCCGTGCTCGGGGCCGGGCAGGCGGCCCTGGAGACCGCCGCCCTGCTGGCCGAGCAGGGCGCCCGGCCGTGCCTGGTCGCCCGCCGCTCCCGGCTGAACTGGAACACCGTCCCGCAGCCCCTGGACCGGCCCGCGCTGCGCGCCCTGCGCGATCCCCACAGCGGCCTCGGCACCGGCTGGCGCAGCTGGGTGTGGTCGGAGCTGCCGTGGGCGGTGCACAGGCTGCCCGCGTCCACCCGGGAGCGGATCGCGGCCACCGCGCTGGGCCCGGCCGGCGCCTGGTGGCTGCGGGACCGCTTCGAGCGGCGCGTTCCCGTCATGCTCGGGCACCGGCTGCAGCGGGCGGTCGCGGCGGGCGAGCGGACCCGGCTGGGGCTGACGACCCGGGCGGGGGAATCCGTGGTCCTGGACGTCGCGCACGTCATCGCGGCCACCGGCTTCGTCCCGGACCTGGCCCGGCTGGAGCTGCTCGACGCGGGTCTGCGCGCGGGGCTGGAGACCGTGGGGGGCAGCAGGGCGCCGGAGCTGAGTCCCAGCTTCGAGTCCTCGTGGCCCGGACTGTTCTTCGCGGGGCTGCTGGCGGCTCCCTCATTCGGCCCTTCCATGCGATTCGTGCACGGTGCGGGCTTCACGGCGGGGAGACTGGTGAGAGGAGTCCGCAAGCGCCTCGGTGCCCGGGGCCCGCGGCCGGGCTCCACCGGTGTCGCCCGGTTCGACCGGGCTGCTTCCCCCGGACCTTCTCCGGGGGTACCCCCAGGGCATCCGACGACGTATCTGCGGTGAGATCCGCGGTGAGAGGGGTCCGTGATGAGCGCGGAGCGAGCACAGGGCCGCGGCTGGGTGCGCATTCCCGCCAGCCGCGCGGAACAGCCCGCCACGACGGCGAGGTCCGGCGGCTTCGAACGTGCCCCGTACGCGAGCCCGTACGGGGGTCCGTACGCGGGCCCGTACGGGGGCCCGTACGCGACGGCACCGTCCGCCGACCAGCCCTCGATCTACCTCTCGGTCGTCAAGCGCTGGCGGGAGGCCGGGCGCACCCTTCCGGGGCATCCTGACGAGGAGTGGGAGCGGCTGATCTCGCAGCCGTGCTGGCCGGGCCGTTAGGTGGTGTCGAAGGTGGCAGCGGCGGAGCGCGAGGGACCCGAGCCGGTCCGGCGTCCCCCCGTGACCGCGCCCGGCGAGCGGCTCGCGCTGAACGGCATGGGCAGCTTCGAGTGGGACCTGGGCGCCGGGACGGTGGTGCTGGACGACGCCGCGATGTCCGTCTTCGACCTGGGGGCGGAGGAGTTCGACGGCACCCCGGAGGGGGTCGGGCTGCGCATCCGGCCGGAGGACGGGGACCGGCTGACCGAGACCATCGCGGGGGTCCTGGAGAGCGGCGGGGACACGTACGGCGCGTACTTCACGGTGCAGCGGCGCGACGGCCTCGACCAGTGGACGCACACCTCGGGCCGGGTCCTGCGGGACGGCGAGGGGCAGCCGCAGCGCATCGTGGGGATCGTCCGCGACGCGACGGCGGAGCTGGCCCACGCGACGCTGCTGCGCAAGCTGGAGGCGGCGCGCGCCCAGCAGACGACGATCGTGCAGCGGACCACGGAGGCCCTGTCGCGGGCGGTGACGGTGGACGACGTCACGGCCGCGCTGACCGGGGCGGGCGCGCTGGAGCGGCTCGGTGCGGACGGGCTGGCCCTGGGGCTGGTCGAGGGCGGCACCATCAAGATCATCGCGCTGAGCGGGGAGTCGCTGGAGATCCTCGGCGAGCGGCGGTTCACCCGGCTGGACGGTTCGCTGCCGCTGTCGCACGCGGTGCTCACCCGGCAGGCACGTTTCGTCACCTCGCTCGCCGAGCTCGGCGGCGAGTTCCCGCTCCTGGCGGACTACCTGAACCGGATCCGGTTCGACGCGGCCGCCTACCTGCCGCTGATCGCGCAGGCCAAGGCGATCGGCGGGCTGGTCCTCTTCTACCGGCGGCGCAGCGAGTTCAGCCCGGAGGAGCGGAACCTGTGCCTGGGCCTGGCCGGCATCGTGGCCCAGTCCCTGCAGCGGGCTCTCCTCTTCGACCAGGAGCGGGAGTTCGCGACGGGCCTGCAGGCCGCCATGCTGCCGCGCCGGATCCCGGAGATCACCGGCGGCGAGATCGCGGTCCGCTACCACGCCGCCTGGAGCGGGCGGGAGGTCGGCGGGGACTGGTACGACGTGATCGCGCTGCCCCGGGACCGCGTCGGCATCGTGGTGGGCGACGTACAGGGCCACGACACGCACGCGGCGGCCATCATGGGCCAGCTGCGGATCGCGCTGCGGGCGTACGCGGGGGAGGGCCATCCGCCGTCCACCGTGCTGGCCCGGGCCTCGCGCTTCCTCGCCGAACTGGACACCGAGCGCTTCGCCACCTGTATGTACGCGCAGGTGGACCTGGAGACCGGAGGCGTACGGGCGGTCCGCGCGGGCCACCTCGGCCCGCTGATCCGGCACACGGACGGGCGTACGGGCTGGCCCAACGTGCGCGGCGGCCTTCCGCTGGGGCTGGCCTCGGTCTTCGAGCAGGAGGAGTTCCCCGAGACCCGGCTCGACCTGGTCCCCGGGGAGACGCTCGTGCTGTGCACGGACGGCCTGGTGGAGGAGCCGGGCACCACCATCACCCAGGGCATGGCGGCCCTGGCGCAGGCGGTGCGCAGTGGCCCGCAAGCGCCCGAGGCGCTCGCCGACCACCTCTCGGACCGGCTCTGGGAGCGCTGGGGCTCCGGCGACGACGTGGCCCTGCTGGTGCTGCGCCGGGCCCCCGACCCGGGCACCCACCGGGCGCCCCGCATCCACCAGTACGTCCACCAGGCCGACCCGGAAGGCCTCTCGGAGGCCCGCTACGCCCTGCGCCAGGCGCTGCGCGACTGGGGCATGCCGGATCTGGCCGACGACGTGGAGCTGGCGGCCGGGGAGCTGCTGGTCAACGCCCTCCTGCACACCGACGGCGGGGCGGTGCTGACCATGGAGGTGCTGCCCGAGCCCGTCCGGCGGATCAGGCTGTGGGTCAAGGACCGCTCCAGCGTGTGGCCGCGCCGGCGGACGCCGGGCGAGGCGGCCACCACGGGGCGCGGGCTGCTGCTGGTGGACGCGCTGGCCACGCACTGGGGAGTGGAGTCCCGGGGCGACGGCAAGGCGGTGTGGTGCGAGTTCACCGTCGGCGGCAATCCCCGGAGCGCCGGGTGACCGGACGGTCACCCCGGGTTGTGGGGCGCCGGGGGCGGGGTGATGATGCGGTCCATGGAACGGATCGTGTTGTGCGCGGGCTGAGCAAGGCCGCCGTGACGGGAGCCCTGGCCCTGGTCCTGCTGGCGGCCGGGGCGCCGACCGTCGTGGACTGGACGACGGGGCGTCCGCACGCGGACGCCGAATGCCGGTCGGTGGCCTTCATGTCGATGACGGACGTCGTACCCGAGTGCCGCTGACGCCCGTCGGGGTGCGGGTGCGCCGCCGGGTGCGGCCATGGGGCGGGTGTGGGGCGGGTGTGGGGCGGGTGTGGCGGTGTGCCGTGTCTGCCGGGCGGGCGGGCCCCGAGCGCCCGGTCCCGGTAGCGGCGGCTACCGGAGGGGACGGGCGCTTGCCACGGGCCCGCTGCCGCTCAGTGCCCGGCGTGGACCTCGACGTCCTGCGTGTCCTGGGCGACCGTGGCGACCGACCGCGGCATCAGACCCGAGAGGCGGATCTCCTGGAGCTCCGCGGTGACCTTCGCGCGGCCCGCGTGCAGGCGCTCGCCGAGGGCCAGCGAGCCGACCGGCAGGCCCTCGACGCGGGCCGGGGTGTGCGCCACCCACCTGCGCTCGGTGCCGTCGCAGACGGGCTGCTCCGCGTTGATGCTCAGCGTGCTGCCGTCCTGCTCGACGGTCGCCTTGATCTGCATCGCCCCTGAGGGTGACGCCTGCTCGCAGTGGTACGTGCCGGAAAGGATGACGCCGCCGTCCCCTTCGATGTGAGCGTCATGATGTACGGAAATACCTTGGTTGAAAACGGTGGCCCCGGCCGGGACGGTGAATACCGTGGTGGCGGCCAGTGCGGAGAGAGCTGCCAGTGCCATTCGGCGGCCGGACATGCGCATTCTTTCCTCCAGATGGATCCGTGTGGCGGGAATCCGCCGGAACGCATTGTGCTGGCAGTTGGCCGCAACCGGTCGCACGCACTCCGCGGGCGCACTCGTGTCGGTGAGTGCAATTGCCCGCTCGGGGGCGTGAGACTGACCGAAATACATCCCGAAGGGATCGCGAATGCGTCAGTCCGCCGCCCGCCGCCACACCCCCGTCCTCGCCGCCGCCCTCCTCCCGTTCCTCCTCTTCGGTGCCACGGCCTGCCAGAGCGCCCCCGAGGGAGCCGCGCTCGCCCCGGCCGTTGCGCCCGCCGTTCCGGTGGACGACGGGGCGCCGGGCGCGGAGGCACCCGTACGGACCGCCATGAAGCTCGCCCATGTGGGTGACTCCGTACGGGTGGACGGCGCGCAGGTCGGCCGGCACCTCCAGGCCGTGCTGGCCTCGTACGTGGACCCCGCGATCAGCGTCGAGAAGAACTACGCCCCGCCCGCCGGCAAGCGCTGGGTGGCCGCCCAGATGTCCTTCGTCAACGTGGGCGGGACCTCGTACGGGGCCCTCGGACGCATGTGGGCGCACGACAGCGAGGGGCGGCGCCACCCGGTGGTGTCCACCGGTGAGCTGACCACCGGCAAACCGCTCCTCTTCGATTCCCTGGAGGTGGGTGAGCGGGCCGAAGGATGGGTGGTGTTCGAAATCCCGGAAAACACGCGCATTGTGCGCCTCCAGTACCAGGACGCGAACATGCGGGCGAATTCCGGAGAGGGATTCTGGGCGGTCTAGCCCGCCCGGGTGAAAGGCCGTGAAAGGGCCGGGGGCGGGACCACTAGGGTGCGGCGCATGACTTCTACTCAAGCCGAAATCGACCGGTCCCAGCTCGGCACCCTTTCCGTGCTCGCCTGGATCGGCGACCCCTCCGAGGCGCACGACATCCCGTACCTCCTCGCCTACACCCTCGGCGACGGTCCGAAGGGCCGGGAGGCCGGCGAGGCGGCGGCCCGCGGGCTGCTGGAGGAGATCGGCCTGCCCATCGGCGACGTCGTCATGGACGGTACGCGCAACCCGGCGGCCTTTCCGGTGCAGATCCTGCTGGAGGGCAACCAGATCGCGCTCACCCTGCCCGGGATGAACGCGCAGTGCACCGCCCCCGACGAGTGGGTCGCCGCGGCGGACGAGAGCGGGCAGGCCTACTTCCTGTTCGCCACGCGCGCCTGGCCCGAGGCGGTCCCCGGGCAGCCGGTCGACGCGAAGACCCTGCAGGAGTTCGCGGGCGACGAGTCCGTGCTCACGGGCAGCGCCCACTGCGTCCTCGCCGTGCGGCGCCTGCAGAAGTAGCCGCACGCCGGGTGCCGCCACCACCCGCTCCGGCCGCCGGGCTCCCAGCCTGCCCGGTGGCCGGTTCCTCTCCTTCCCGGGCCCCGTCAGGGGCGCTCGAAGGCGAACTTGAGCGAGCGGACCCGGTTGTCGAAGTTCGACCCCGCCAGGTCCGGCAGCCCCACCGCGCGCAGCCCGACCGGCCGGGTGAGCAGCTCGCGGAAGAGCGCCTTCATCTCCACCCGGGCCAGGTGCGCGCCCAGGCAGAAGTGCGGGCCGCCGCCGCCGAACCCCAGGTGCGGATTGGGCGAGCGGGTGATGTCGAAGGCGTCGGGGTCGGGGAAGACGGCTTCGTCGCGGTTGGCGGAGGCGTAGTACAGCACCACCTTGTCGCCCGGCCGGAACACGTGCCCGTCCATGGTGTGCTCGGCGGCCACCGTCCGGCGGAACTGGATGATCGGCGTCGAGTGGCGGATCATCTCGTCCACCGCGCCGTCCGCGTACTTCTCGAAGTCCGAGAGCAGCAGGTCCCGCTGGTCCGGGTGGTCGGTGAGCAGGGTCAGCCCGTGGGTGATCGCATTGCGGGTGGTCTCCACCCCGGCCACCATCAAGAGGGAGAAGAAGGCGCCGAGTTGGCGGGCCCCGAGGGCCTGGCCGTCCACGTTCGCGCAGACCAGGGCCGAGATCAGGTCGTCGGTGGGGTTCTTGCGCCGCTCCCGTCCGATGCCCGCCACCATCCGCTGCATGCGGGCGAGCGCGCGCAGCCCGCGCCCGGGCATCCGCAGCCGGGCCGTCAGGCCCCGTTCCACGCCGATGTTCTCGGAGGCGTGGTTGACGCGGTCGGCGATCTCGGCGCGGTAGTGCTCGGGGATGCCCATCATGTTGCAGATGACGTCCAGGGGGAGCCGGGAGGCCACCGACGAGACGAACTCGTCCGGCTCGTCTGCGAGTACGTCGTCCACGATCCGGGCCGCCACCGCGTGGATGTCCTCCTCCGCGGCCGCCAGCAGGCGGGGCGTGAACGCCCGCTGCACGATCTTGCGGAGCTGGGCGTGGTCGGGGCCGTCCAGATTGACCATCGAGTCGCCGAACAGCGCGCGGACCCAGCGGGCCGGTTCGGGGGTGGTCACACCGGGGGCGCTGGCGAAGACCTTGGGGAGGCGGCTGGCCTCCTGCACCTGGGCGTGCCGTACGAGGGCCCAGTACCCGGGCCCTTCGGGGACGAAGACGGGGGAGCCGACGGCCCGCAGGCGGGCGAAGGCGGCGAGGCGGTGGGCGGGGGGCTGCTGCCAGAAGCCGGGCTCGGCCAGTTCCCTGGCGGGGCTTTCGCCGGGGCGTTGTGCGGGGAGTGTCATGGCCTGGAAACGGCGGCGGGGGCGCGGGAGTGACGGTTCCGCGCGGCGCTGTTGCCGGGCTCTGCCCGGACCCGCGCCTCACACGCCGGCGGGGCTTGAATTCAGCCCCGCCGGCGTGTGAGGCGCGGGGTCTGGGGCGGAGCCCCGGGAGGCCGGGCCGCAGGCGGTCAACGAGGGCTCGACCGCGTCGACAGGGCCACGCCGACCGCCACGGTCGCAGTCGACACCAGCCCCGCCCAGAGCACGGCGTACGGGCCCGTCCACATACAGGCCAGTACGGCGAGCGCCGCGACCGGTAGCACCAGCTGCTCGGCGAGGCCGCGCTTGAAGTGGCGGGAGTGCAGGAGCCACACCATCAGCAGGAAAAGCGCGGCCGGGACGGTCACGGCCGCGTTGGCGGCGAGCTGGGAGACGTGCGCCTTGTGGACCGCGTGCTCCACCGCGACCTCGAGGCCGGCGCCGATCGCCGCACCCGAGGCGAAGATCAGCAGGTGGCCGTACCCCCACGGGATCGCCTCGCGGTTGGAGGCCAGCCGTTCGTGCATCGGTACGGCGAAGTAGATCCACCAGGCGGCGAAGACGATCAGCAGTCCGCCCGCCGCGATGGGCAGCAGCAGGTCGAGGGCCTCGTGCTCGTCGAGCGCCGATTTGACCGCGACCGTGCTCGCGGCGATCGTCTCGCCGAGCACGATGATGGTGAACAGGCCGTACCGCTCCACGATGTGGTGGGCGTGCCAGGGCGTCTGGTGCCCGTGTTCGGCGATCACCGGAACGAGCAGCTCGCAGGCGGCCACGACCAGGAACAGCCACCGCTTCCAGTCGTCCGGGGCGAACAGCAGCCCCACCCAGCCGAGCTGGCAGAGCACCAGTCCGGCGGCGTACTTCAGCGCCGCCGTGCGGGCCGTGCCGGTCTCCCCGGAGGCGGCCCGCAGCCACTGCGCCGTCAGTGCGACGCGCATGATGATGTAGCCGACGACGGCGACGGTCCAGTCGTTCTCGTCGAAGGCGCGGCTCACCCCCGCCGCGTAGACGAGCACACCGGCGATCTGCACCAGGGTCGCGATCCGGTACGGCACGTCGTCGCAGTCGTAGGCGGAGGCGAACCACGTGAAGTTCATCCACGCCCACCCGTGGACCAACGGAGCATCACCGCTCTGACCAGGCAAAACGCGTACTAGGAATCCCTTCCGCGCCTAGCCCGTCAGCAGCGGGTTACTTCGGCGGATCGGATGAACATGGAACGCGACGACCTGGCCACCCTGCGGACCCTGGGCTTTGCGGACGAGGAGCTACAGCGCCTAGGACTCTGGGAGGTCCCGACCGGGTCCCCGGACGACCTGGCAGAGATGTACGTAAGGCGCAGCAAGAAGAAGGACACCTTGTCGACGCTGCGTCAGATGGTGCGCGACATATGTGCCTACGCGGAGGGGGACGGCAAGAAGGTCCGACGTGTTTGGTTCGAACAGCGCTCAGCGAGCAAGGCTCATGTGAAGCGCGAGGAGTTCGACAACGCGACGGGCGCTGTAATCGGCGGGCAGTCGAAGACGCTCTACGTGTACAAGACGAGTCGGCTGTCCCGGCGCGGCATGGGACAGGTGGGCACACTTCTAGACGCGTTCGACAAGCGCCGTGCACGTATCGTCGTGACAGTCGAAAAGATCGATTCCTCTAAGGGATCGCGCATGGTCCTGGCCATCCTCAGCGAGCAGGCACGGGAACAGGCAGCAGACATTGCGCACTTCACCAAAGTCGGCGTCGATGCGCACAAGCGGGAAGGCCGCTGGGTTGGTGGAATCCCCCCATACGGGCTGGAGTGCCCCAAGGGATCCGGCCGACTCCAGCACAACCCAGCCGAGTACGAAACCGCCCGGTATCTCATTGCGGAACCCCTCCTCAATGGAGTAACTCCGGCTGAGATCGCTAATAGCCTGAACAAGCGCAAGATTCCCACGCGAAAAGGTAAGCAGTGGCGAGCGCAGACGGTAATTCAGCTCGCACACTCGCCTGCCTGGGCAGGTTGCATCCCGGATCGAGAGCGGGCCACGGACGAATTTGGGAACCCTCTTGAGAAGTGGTTCCGAGGCGGACCACTCATGGGCCACGACGGCCACCCCATCATGGCGGGCGAGGGAGTCGTAAGTTTCGCCGAATGGCAGAAAATCCAGGCAATTATCTCCGGGCGGTCCCGCGCTGGCACTGCCATTGGAGATCGGACACGCGGCATACGTAAAGCGGCAACCATCATGACCGGATCGTTCCGCTGCCCGTACTGCAAGGGCCTCATGGGCAACGGTGGCAGCAACTATCGGTGTATTGCCCGTGTCAACCAAGGGCCGTCGGTGTGCGTCGGTGTTTCCACAAAGAGGGATCGGCTAGACGCAGCAATGGAGGCAATCTGGACGCAACACATACTCAGTCTTCCTGTGGACTCGCCGACCATCCTTGCAATTGCCCGACGTTGGCTCTCCTATGAGGACCCGACAAAGGAAGCGAGGAAGCAAGCCGTATCTGCTGCACTCGATCGCGCAGCGTCTCGCGAACTCAAGCTCAACAAGGAATTCTTCCTTGGTGTCAGCGGGGGAATGGACGAGTCTATGTATGACTCTCTTCGGTCCGACCTGGCAGCGCAGATAGTTGGGCTAAAGGTGGAGCTTGCCGAACTTGGAAAGCTAGCCGACCTTTCGCCGCTGATGAGCGTTGAAGCTCTGACCACTCTTTGGGAAGGTGCCGGAATCGATGGACGGCGCGCGCTTATTCAAGCTGCGCTCAAATCCGTCACCATCCTGCCTGCGAAGGGGAAGGGAGACCGGACGCCCATTGAGAAGCGGCTAATCCTGGAGTGGCGGGACAAGCGCGACACGCGAGACATAGATGAGGCGGTCCATTCCGTCGAACGAACCTGCCTCCAGCGCGAGGCCCACGAGGCCGCGTAGGGCCCCCTAAGCCCCTCCCAGCCCCGCCCGGCATCTACTTGCCGGGCGGGGCCCTTTAATGCCCACGATCCCCACGGAGCCGCTGCCCACCGCGCGGCGGGCCCCGAGTGGCACCCCTGAGCTGCTGCCGTGGGCTTTCCAGCGGAGGGTTGCTGAGGCGCTGGGTACTGCGGCAGCAGTCAGCAGGGTGCCGACGTCATGCAGAAGTGCAGCTTTGTAAGCAATTCTAGAAAGCTATTAGAGTTCTCTAAGCAGTATCAGATTCTCCTTACAAAGCTGCAATTCTGCACACCCACCCGAGCCGTCGCGGGATGAGAATCCCTTCCGCTCTAGTACAAGTGAGAAACGGAGCGCCGGGTTAGCCCCTCGCCCCCTCTCCGTTGCGTACGCCATGCCAGTGGCACGCAATCCCGAAGATTTGCCCCCGTCTTGAGACTGCCGCTGGCACGGCTTCTCAGGTCGGGGGCTTTCGTATACCCAAAAACAAGGAAACAAAAATGGCAACACCTGCCGATATGCCGAAGCGAACCACTCCGCCCCCTA
Source organism: Streptomyces sp. 147326 (assembly GCF_045000215.1). NCBI lineage: Bacteria > Bacillati > Actinomycetota > Actinomycetes > Kitasatosporales > Streptomycetaceae > Streptomyces > Streptomyces sp. 147326. The sequence continues at coordinate 5,253,083 of NZ_CP134201.1, forward strand.
GGGACCCGAATATTCGGCTGCGCCTGGTTGAGCTACTGAGCAGCGTTCTGGACGAGGTGGCGCAGGACGGACCCCTTCCCCAGGGAGATCCTCATCCCGCAATGGAGTTCCTGCCGGAACTGATCAGCAGCATTGCCGCCTACTCCACAATTACGTTCGCAGTCCAGCAGGCCAAGACCGCCACCACACGCCGTATTACTGAGAACGGCATGGGCGCGTGAAGGCCGCATATGAGAGTGCGCACGCACGAGCCAAGAAGAAATTCGGTCCCCCCGCTTACCAGGAGTGCGAATACTGCGGGCTGGATGCCGCACAGTACGCCCTCGATTGGACGGCCCCGGATATCCAACGGGACGCCAGGGGGCGCGCGTACTGCAATGACCCAGACTTCTACATCCCGCTTTGTCGCCGCTGCCATCGAACCTATGACCGTGAGCGCCGAGGGCTGACGCCTGCGGATCTCCTCCGGCTCCGCGAACGACTTTGGAAGAGCGTCACCAATGAAGCCCGAGAAGCCCGACGTGATGCGCGGGAAGCAATTCAGATTGCATTCCTCCGGCATGAATTCCAGGTTGCCGACGTCGTATGTCGGCGCGTGCGCGTCATGAACGACGCCCCGTAATCAATTCGCTTCAGCCGGCATGACCCCGGCAGTAAAGAACCGATTGGAATTTGAATGAACCTCAACGCAAACGCTGTTGCCGACTCGCTGCACGCCCGGGAAGGCGCCGTACGGGGTCTCGAAGAACTCACGAAGCGCGGTATTCGCAGCGCCGTAGACCGTCAGCGCGAATCCCTCCTTCTCGACACCATCAAGCGCCATGACACGGCCGTGAGGGAGGCAGTCGAGGAGGCTGCCCGTGCCGACGAGATGGATCAGCGCACCCTTAGCCTGTATCCCTCGCTTGTCACTCACGCGCAGCGCTCCCGGGATCAGGTTCTGATTTACGGTCGGAAGCTGTCTGAGCTTCGATCGCTGGACTTTGTCGATGCCGAGGACACGCGCCCGGTAGATCTGATCCTCTCGGCCGGTGGGCGCGGTAGCCGTCTTATCGACCGACTGACTTCTTTCACGTTCGACAAGGCCAACGGGTACATTCCGGTGACCCCCGCACTGACTGCGTTTGTCCAGCCTCGTAATGCCGCTCAGGCCGCCTCCGAGGCTCCCGTGCAGAGCATATTCGTCCGGTCCGTAAAGGTTTCGGCGATCGTCTCCGCATCGAACGAATCGCTTTCCGATGTGCCCACTCAGGACGACTCCATTCGAGATGCGCTCGCTGCGGCCGTTGGGCAGCGTATCGACCACGCAGTAATGAACGGCGCCAACGATGGCGACCACGCTGTCACTGGCCTCTTGGCGGATGGAACTGCCGGAACCTATCCCGCTGCCGGGGTCTCTTACGACGCGCTCGCCGATGCCGTCGCCAGGGTTGAGACATCGGGCGGAATCGCCACCGGCATCTTTGCCCACCCCAAGACCGCTGCTGCAATCCGAAAGACTGTTGACGCCGCTCGACTTTCCCAGCTTCCCGAGCTGACCGTCCTGCCCCCGCTTGCTGATGGAACTCCCACCCTTCCGGAAGGAACCATCGTGGTGCTTGACGCCGCTTCCGTAGCGATGGGAATTCGCAAGGCCTTTGAGGTGGCGGGTACAGACACCATGGAGGAAGCATTCAAGCACGACCAGACTTTCATAGCGGGTCGTGCCCGTATCGGCGGTGTCCATGTTTCTAATGCCGCCCGAGTCCAGGTGCTGACCAAGGCCGTCGCGTAAATGCACTACAACGACAATCAGCGTAAGGCGCTCGCGAAAGTGAGGGCGCAGTCGGCAGACGGATTGTGGGCCTGCCCGTCGAAGCGTTGCAAGAAGGACGCAAAGCGATACCCAATCGATGGGGGCATTGAGCTCCTGCTGACCAGCCGCGTGCATGAGGCTGGGTTCATCAGATTGAAGAGCACATTTCCCGAATATGGAATTCGGGTGGTGTGCAAGGAGTGCGCGCGCCTTATGAGCGAGTGGCGGATGATGGCGCTGGAGCCCCCGGTAGGGGTGGCCGAATGATGAAGTCTATGGGTGCCCGGATCGACAAGGTCCGGGCCGCCCGGCTCCACAGCAATCCAGTGCTTACGCAGCTTGCGAGAAACGTCCAGCACATGGCTGCTCGCGGGCACACTCTCCACTGCCAGCACTGCAACGGCTTTGGCCCCGTTGACGGCCTCGCTGTTCTTTTCAGCAACAAGAAGCGCGATCCTGCTGTCTGGTGCATTGGCTGCACACGCGACGAGAAACGCACCGACATTGTGCGGGTCACATCCGTTCCGTTCAATCGCGAAACCGCTTGCATTGCAGTCATCGAATGAAGCAATGCCATTCGGTTGAGAACTCATTCCGGGGAGGGGAGGGTGCGGGAAAAGTTCGACGGCAACAGTCACAGCGATCCCAGTCCCAGCTCCTTTTTCGCGTCCGTCCCGGACAAGCCTTTCCGGACTGTCCGCCAACTCAAGAGGGGGAACTCATGAGACGAAGGTGTGCGCACGCCCCGTGCGAAGTGCCGATTCCTGCCGACGCCGACCGGCGCACCCGGTATTGCAGCGAGGCTCACCGCAAGGCGGCAGCCCGCGCCCGCAAGGTCACTGCGACGGCATCCAAGATCCGCCCTGAGCCCGCCTCAGGGGACGGGGAGCGGTACCCGGCACTCCGAGCCGTCTGGGATGCGGTAGCGGCTCAGATCGTCGCTGAAGGCGTCACGGTCCCTGGCTCGTCCGGCGTGCCCGTGGCCCACCCGCTCTTGCGTTTCCTGGGTCAGCTCGACACGGCCCTGTCGGCACACGAGAAGACGGCCGACCCCGCCGCTTCGGCCGACCCCATCGACGCTGCCCGCGCGGCTGCTGTCGCTGCTCTGGACGCGTACCGCAATGGCCAGTGACGAACTCCGGGAACTCTGCTGTGAGTTGGCTGAGCACGACCCGCTAGAACACCCGCTATGGCCCGTGCTGGCGACGCTATTTCAGCTCGAACTCGGCTCAGTGCCAAGCGCGTTGGATCTCTTCGCGGTCGGCTGCTGCCCCCGGCACTTCTGACCCCTGACCCCTGCCCCCTGTTGCCCGTCTGGGCGGCGGGGGGCATTCGGCGTTTCTGGGCTGTCTGCGATTCGAAGGGCCCACCCCTCGCCGGCTGGGGGGTCGGGCCAAGTGCTGCAAGGGGTCGGGCGGCCTTCGAATCTCAGGCGAGCGTCAGGACTGTTCCACCTCGGCCATGAGAAGCCGGAGAGTCAGCGAGTGCTTTTCCGGGGGCAGCGCGTCCAAGGCAGCCCGTGCGTAGGTCACTCCGCCGGACACGTCGCCGGACCGGGCGAGCATGAGGCCCCGGTGCATCTCCAGATGAGTCGCGAACCTGGGTAGCGATGCGGGCAGCTCGCGCCGTGCTGCCTCCTGTGCGGCTACCGCTGCGGTCTCGTCTCCGAGTCGGGCGGCAAGAAGCGAGATGAAGACGTTGAGCCGCCACCACGGCACCGCGTAGTCACTGGTCTGCTCGTACGACCCGGCCTTGTCGAACACGCGCCGCCCCTGCTCCATGAGCTTCCGCGCGGTGGCCACGTCGCCCCGGATCGCTGCTGCGTGTGCCTTGCCGTAGATCGCGTTCAGGAGCCCCAGCGACGGCCGGTCGCTGATCGCCATTGCCTGATCGGCCAGCACGTCAGCGACGCCGAGTGACGCCCCCTCGTACCCGAGGGCAATGGCTGCTCGACCTCGGACCCACACGCGTGCTTCGTCGTCGCCGGACTGGTCAGCTGCCTCCGCTGCCATGCGGTACCACTGAACCGCCTTGGAGCCGTCCGAGCCGGGAAACGTCTTGGCGTAGAGGGTCATGAGCCGAGCGGCCACCGACCACAACCGAGGTTCGTCCAACTGCTGCTGCACGACGACGAGTTCACCGGATACACGTTGTTGAATGTCGGCAGCGCCGAGGCTCATGTACTCCGTGCCGTACGTGGCTAGCTTGGCTTCCCACGACTCCGCAGAGGGACCCCCTTGGAGCCGGGCGGCGAACCCCACACTCAAGAGGTCTGAGGCGACCACGGGCGCTATGGCAGCCCCGGCTGCATCGGTCAGGAACGTACGACGCTTCACTTCACCCTCTAGAGCGGCTAGGGGCACGTCCAGGACGGCCGACAGGCACCGGAGGTAGTAAGTCCCCGGAGTCACCTTGGAACGCTCCCAGCGGCTCACGTACTCCCGATCAAGGTTCGTCCCGAAGGCGTCATTGATCGCTGACGCTAGCCGCCCCTGACTCCAGCCGCGAGCCTTGCGTAGATCCGTGATCAGCGCACCAATAGCCATGGGTTCATCTTGCCCCTACCGCTGCCCCTAGACAGGGCAAGAACGGGTGATCGACCAGCACTTGCCCCTAGGAATGCCCCTACTTCGGCCCCCTGCGTCGCGGGAATATCCACGGACCGACACCCGAGGGGACGGCGAGGGCTGATGGCGAACGGCACTGTGCGAGCCATGGCGGGCGACAGCGTGGCGAATCTGGATCACGCGATAGCGCGCGGGGACTTCCACCGGCTCCGACCCGAAGGCGAGCGCGACCCGTTCCCCGCATGGGCCGACGTTCCCCCCTGGGTGCCGCGCAAGGGCTACGCCGTGCCGAACAGGGCTCTCCTTCTGACGGTTCATGCCCGGCTGAGGGCAAAGCTGTGAACGCCCCTGGGACGGCCCGTCAGCCCCCGTATGCGCCCGAGGCGGGAGACGCCGTCGTGGACGCCGCTACGGGCCGTGTGGGTCGCTCCCTGGGCTTCGTGCGGGGGGAGGGTTACCGGCTTCGGCCGATCGGGACCGGCGGAAAGTGGTACGCCCAACCCGAGACGCTGCGACCGGCAAAGCCGGAAGAGATCCATGCAGCGAGGGAGAGAGCGTGAACGACTTTCGGGAGTCCTTCACTCCGGAGGAACGGGCGCTACTCAATGCGGGGTTTGCCGAAATCCTCGCTGCCCGGGAAGCCCGTGAGTGGATGAGTGCCATACGCGATGCCGCCCCCCAACTCGTACAAGCAGCCGTCGAGGCAGTCGAAATGGAGTTGGCCAGTGACCGACTACCGGCCGGAGTTAACCGCCATTCCGGCTGACGCTTATTGGCCGAAAGGTGGAACAGTGCAGCCGTCCACTCCGAACCCCTTTGACGAATGGTGCCTTGCGGGGGCCAGCGTTCCGGACAACGTCCAGACTCTCTTGGCTAATTTCGTGGACCCCGCAGAAATGGTTCCTGTTAGGCACGGCGCGGTGTGCGACTTCCGCAAGAGTCACCACGGGGAGCACACCGGCAAGTTGGCAGAGTCGCGAGATGACGCCCCCGGCGCCTTCTGGCTGGTCTGGGAAGGCGACGCGGTAGACATGCAGGTCATCTTGCACTGCACCCACGCTGACACGTGCAGCCAACCGGCAGGCCACGGGGGCGACTGCGGAAGCCCGTACCGGTGAGCAAACAGTCCGCCCGGGAAATGCGGCAACAGCGAGAGTACATAGCCGCGCATGAGGACAAGATTCGGCAGCGCATGCGCAACGGTGAGACCTATCTAGAAATAGGGGTCCACTTGGGAATCAGCCCCAGAGTCCTAAAGCACATGCTTGAAGTCGTGCTAGCGAGAGTCGGAGTGCACACGTGTCTGTCCTGTCTGACCGCTACAACACGGAGCGCTCCGCACCGTGTGGAGCATGGGTGAAGCTCTACCCCTATCAGCTGGCGGCAATTCGTCGCGTGCCGGACGGGGTGCCGCCTTATGGCGGGCACTTGAATGACTCTGCTACTTGCGGACGTGAACGCGGTCACGGCGGTTGGCATGAAGCCGGAATGCGCCCATTGCGTGACCGCCACGGGGGCGGGGAAATCGGTATCCGCTGGAAGCGCGCGAGTATCTCACCGGCCACAACGTTCCAAGTAGTCCACCTGAAGCCCTTCTCGCCCGGTCGGCCGGAGCTGACCGGCTGAGAGGAAGGGGGCTGCCTGACGGCCCAGCCCCGAGGCCCCGCCCGTGTGCTGCTCCGCTCCCCCCGAGGCAGGCGGGCGGGGCTTCCTGCTGTGCGGATGGTCCCCGGACCAGGGGAGACGCTAGGCTCAGATCAACCTGTTGCACCGTTAGGCCACGCCCACCACACCCCGAAGAAGACGAAGAAGTAGCCGATCACCCCGGTGACGGGATGGCCCTCCGCCAGCGAGTGCACCAGCCGTGCCCCGCACTGCGCGATCGCGACGACGAAGCAGAGGTCGAAGAACAGCTCCAGCGGGGTGGACGCGCGGTGGTCCTCGTCCGGGCTGCGGGCGGTCATGGGGGAGTAGGCCATACCGGCCAGGAGACCAGAGGGACCTGCCTCCGGCAGCCGGACGCGCTGCCGGCGCCACCCCTGTGCCCCGGGCGGCGGCCGCCGGGGCAGCGACCAACGCACTGTGGGGGACGGGACCTTGTCCCGTGGCCCACAGTGCCTTCTCCTCTGCCGCGGGGTGCCCCCGGCACCGGAGCCTGGATGGGTCAGGAGACCCTTCTCGCAGTTCAGGACCACGCCATGAGTTCCGCCACGCAGGAAGTACAGAGGCAGCTGCCGCTCGCAGATCCGGCGCAGTACCGCCCCGGCCGCACCATCACGCAGTGGTCGCCGGAGGATCCGGCCTTCTGGCGCTCCACGGGGAAGCGGGTCGCGACCCGCAACCTGTGGATCGCGGTGCCGGCCTCCAGAACGCCGCCTTCGTGTGGGTGCCGGTCTTGATCGTCCTGGCCCTGGTGGCCTGGTTCGGGCAGAACGACCTGAAGGTCGCCTCCACCCCCTTCAGCCAGCAGAAGATCATCTTCAGGCGCAAGCACAACTGGCTGATGACCTGGCTCTACGTCGGCACCTTCGGCTCCTTCATCGGCTTCGCCGCGGGCCTGCCCCTGCTGATCCAGAACAATCGAGGCGCAGGGCTACCAGGCCACCACCTATGCGTGGATCGGCCCCTTCGTCGGCGCGCTCATGCGCTGGGCCGGCGGCTGGCTCTCCGACAAAGTCGGCGGCGCCAGGGTCACCATGCTGTCCTTCGTCGGGATGGCCGCCTCCCTGGTCGTGGTGGTCTTCGCGCTGCCGCACGCCGGGGATCAGGGCAGCTTCGGGCCTTCTTCATCGGCTTCCTGGCGGCCTTCGCCTTCTCCGGCCTCGGCAACGCCTCGACCTTCCGGCAGATTCCGGTGATCTTCCGGGACCAGCACATGCGGGAGGCCGAGGGCCAGGGGCCCGAGGCGCAGGCCGCGGCCCTGAAGCAGTCGGAGATGGAGGCGGGCGCCGTCACCGGATTCTCCTCCGCCATCGCCGCCTACGGCTTCTTGTTCATCCCGGCGGTGTTCGCGGCCATGGCCGTCACCCACGCGCTGTGGCTCTTCATCGGTTTCTACGCCAGCTGCCTCGCGGTGTGCTGGTGGTTCTACGCCCGCAAGGGCGCCGAGGCCTCCAGCTGAGCCGGGCCGCGGGCGGGGGCGGCCGTACCCTGGAGGCATGAGCAGCGCCCCCGCCTCCGACCCGCAGTCCTCGCGTCCCGTCCCCGAGGGCGACCGGCCCCGGCCCAAGCCGAAGCTGGTCTTCGACGACCCGCTGGACCAGCAGTCCTCGGACGACACCGACCGGGGCTGGGGCGAGCGGCCGCCCGCCGGCGGAAGCGCGGCCGACCTGGCCCGCTTCCTCGACGAGAAGCCCCCGCACCACATCTGACCCGCCGAGGCGGCCGGGACGGCCGGATCGGTCAGAACGCGTCGCGCGAACCCCCGGGGGCGGCGCTGCGGGCGCCGTTGGTGCGCTGCGCGACCAGGGTGTCCCGGATCTCCTTGAGGACCTCCAGCTCGGTGATCTCCATGGTCTCCTGGACGCCCTCCCGGGCCTTGCGGCGGGCCTCCTGCCGCGCGAGGTACTTCGCCATGGGCAGGACCATGAGGAAGTAGACGACCGCCGCCGTGATCACGAAGGTCAGAGTGGCGTTCAGCACGGAGCCCCAGAGGATCTCCACGCCCGTCGGCTGGCCGTTCGTGCCGATGCCGCAAGGGCTCTTGAGGCAGGACTTGTAGCCGTCCAGGCTCTGCGTGCCCACCGCGCCGATCACCGGGCTGATGAGCCCCTTGACCACCGCGTTCACGATGTTCGTGAACGCGGCGCCGATCACCACGGCCACCGCCAGGTCGACCACGTTGCCGCGCATCAGGAAGGCCTTGAAGCCTGCCAGCACGCTCTCCTTCTTCTTCTCGCTCACCACTGAGCCTTTCTTCACATGTGCCGAACACGGAGCCAACGGTTCCGAAAGCTACGGCAGTCCGGGCACGGCGTGTCCAATCGGCCCCCGTCTCACGGCGAATCGACCGACCGCGGGTGCGAATCAACACAACGTCACCGCCAGTCGCGTCATGGCGCCCGCCCCCACGAGATCCCGCGCGGTGTCCCGGGGCACGGACAGGACCACCAGCGCCCCACCGTCCCCAACGCCTGCGTCCGGACGGGGCACTTCGGCAACCCGTGCCCCCGCGGCCACCACCCTGGGCGGCCCGGCGCGCTCGGCCGCGACCACGTCGACCCGGTCCCCGGGCCGCAGCAGCCGCACCGTCGCGGCGTCCGCGATGCGCACCGGCGCCGACACCATCCGCACCGCCGCGGGCGGAGAGGCGCTGTGCGAGGCCCGTACCGGCGGTGGTGCGGCGCCCCGCGTGGCCTGCGCCTCCGTCCCGCCCACCGCCAGGGCCGCCGCCACGACGGCCAGCCCGGCCGAGGCGGCCCGCCGCCTGCGCCGCACGGCCCGGCGCAGCCGGTCCCCGCCCCGCCCCACACGGAGCGGCGGGAACGGCGGGACCGGGCGCGCGGGGGGACATGCGGAGGAAGTCGAAGAAGCCGTGGAACAAAGGGACATGACGAACACCACCAGACCGAGTGAGTTGCCGTGCCCGGACCCGTCGCCCGGACACATCCCACGATCCGGCCTCCCCCGGGATCCCGCCGGAGCCTGTGGACGGTCCCCAGCCTGTGGACAACCCCGTCACCCGCAGGAGTTAACCGGCGGCCCGCGCCCGCCGCAGCGCGGCCACCGGGTCCGCGGCCCGCGCGATCGACCGGCCCACCACGACGTGCGAGGCCCCGGCCGCGAAGGCGGCCTGCGGCGTCCCCGCCCGCGCGTGCCCGCCTGCCGGGCCGCCCGCCGATCCGTCCGGCCCCAGCGTCACCCCCGGCGTCACGATCAGCCGGTCCGGTCCCAGCAGCCGGCGCAGCGGCCCGGCCTCCCGCGGCGAGGCGATGACCCCGTCGCATCCCGCGCCCACCGCCAGCCGGGCCAGCCGCAGCACCTGCTCCTCGGCGTCCGCCTCGATGCCGATGTCGGCGAGGTCGCCGGCGGTCATGCTGGTGACCACGGTCAGCGCGAGCACCCGCAGCCGCGGGAACTCCCGCGCCGCCTCGACCGCCGCGGCCATGATCCCCGTACCGCCCATGCTGTGCACGGTCACCATGGACGCGCCGAGCGCTCCGGCGGCCCGGACGGCGCCGGCGACGGAGTTCGGGATCTCGAAGAGCTTCAGGTCGAGGAAGACCTCGTGCCCCCGCTCGGCCAGGTCCCGCGCGAGCCCGGGGCCCGCGGCGGTCAGGAGTTCCAGGCCGATCTTGTAGGCGCCGCACGCGTCGCCGAGGAGCTCGACGAGCTCCTCGGCGGCCCGGCGGTCGTCGAAGTCGAGGGCGACGATGACCTTGCGGTCGGCGACGGGGGAGTCCGTGTTCACGCCGTCATTGTCGGGGTCAGGGTCCGGCCGGGACCCGGCAGGCCTCTGCGAAGCCCTGGCTGGTCAGGCCGAAGGTGCTGTTGACGCGCGAGCGCCAGTTCTCCAGGGCGACCATCGCGGTGAGCTCGACGAACGCCGCCTCGCCGAGCCGCGCGATCAGTTCCGCGGCGAGCTCGTCCGTGACCGCCGGCTCGGTCTCGGTCATGGCCTCGGCGTACTCCATGACCAGCATTTCCAGGTCGGTGAACACCTCGCGGGCCTCCCGCCACCGCGGCACCCGCTCGATCTTCTCGGCCGGCATGCCCTTCTCATGGCCCTCCCAGTAGCCGAAGTCCATGCACCACGAGCAGTTGACGCGGGCCGCCGCCGCCATCACGGCGAGGTGCTTGAGACCGGGGTCGAGCGCGTTCCACTTCGCCGCCTGCCGTTCCAGGCGGACGTACGAGAACAGCACGCGCGAGTGGTGCCCGTAGGCCTGGCCGGGGTCGAGCACCTTGCCGTAGGTACGGCGCGAGTACCAGGAGCCGATGCGCATGAGGAGGGTGCGGGGCGGGGCGAGCGAGATACGCGGCATGACGGTCATCTCCCGGGCAGGGGCGGTCTTGTTTCCGCCTTCACCAAGGAGGACCGGACAGCCGCGCCGGACGTGACAGCCGCTACGCACTCTCCTCGCCGAGCACGGCCCAGTCCATCCCGAGCGCGCCGAGGAGCCGGGCCGTGAGGTCCTCCGCGAAGGCCTCGGAGCCGGTGAGAGCGGACCGGATCCCGTCCGGGTCCGCGGTCAGCCCGGCTGCGTCCGCCCAGTCGAGCGCGCCCGCCAGGGCCGCCTCGACGGGGAACCGGTCGACGGGTATCTCGTAGTCCCCGGCCGTGTTCCGGTTGAGCAGCGCCTTCCAGCGGCCCCCGGCGAAGGTGGCGCCCTCGACGAAGCCGACATCGCTGTCGAGGTAGGCCACCGTGAGCACCGGCGCCCCGGTCCGCCGCGCCAGGGCCGCCGCGGCGCCCTCCGGCTGGTCGGGGTAGTACACGGCCGACCAGCCGCCACCCAGGTCCGCGTCGCCGTCGACGTCCGCGCACCCGGCCCCGGCCGCGAACTCCCGCAGCTCTGCCACCGTGGCACGCGCCACGGCCATCCCGCCCCAATTTCCCATGCGCGCAGGCTAGGGGCCGCCACTGACACCTGGCCGGGGCGTCCCCGGGGACGCCGCAGAGGGGACTACGGCAGCTCGATGCCCAGGTCCCAGCCATCGTGCGCGTGCGTGCACAGGCAGGCACGGGACTCCGTCGCCGGCAGGGCCGCCACCGCGTCGAAGAGCACCTCGCGCAGCCGGCCGACGTTCTCGCCGAACACCTTCAGGACCTCGGTGTGGGAGACGCCCTCGCCCGTCTCGGCGCCCGCGTCCAGGTCCGTGACCAGGGCCATCGAGGTGTAGCAGAGCCCCAGCTCGCGCGCGAGGACCGCCTCCGGGTGCCCGGTCATGCCGACGACCGACCAGCCCGCCGCCGCGTGCCACTGCGACTCCGCGCGCGTGGAGAAGCGGGGTCCCTCTATGACGACCATGGTTCCGCCGTCCACCGGCTCCCAGTCCCGGCCCCGGGCCGCCGCGATCGCCACGGACCGGCCCACCGGGCAGTACGGGTCGGCGAAGGTGGTGTGCACGACGTTCGGCACCGAACCGTCCGGCAGCGGCTCCCCGTCGAAGAAGGTCTGCGCACGCGACTTCGTACGGTCGACCAGCTGGTCGGGAACGAGCAGGGTGCCCGGCCCGTACTCGGCCCGCAGGCCGCCGACCGCGCACGGGCCCAGCACCTGGCGGACGCCGACCGAGCGCAGGGCCCACAGGTTGGCCCGGTAATTGATCTTGTGCGGCGGGACGGTGTGGCTGCGTCCGTGCCGGGGGAGGAAGGCCACCTGGCGGCCGGCCAGCTCACCCACGTACAGGGAGTCGCTGGGGGCCCCGTACGGGGTTTCCACCTGGATCTCGGAGACGTCCTCCAGGAAGGAGTAGAAGCCCGAGCCGCCGATGACACCGATCTCTGCGTTCACCATGCGGCCCACCCTAACCGGGCATGCCGAAGGCCCCGCTGCCCGGTCAGGGGCGGGCGGGGCCTTAGGCGAAGCGATCAGGCGGCCGACGTGGAGCTGCTGCTGCTCGACGACGCCGAGGAGGACGAAGCGGCAGGGGCGGCGGCGGTCGACGTCGTGGACGAGCTCGAGGCCGGCTTCGAGGCAGGGGTGCTGCTCGACGAGGCGCCACGGCTGTCGTTCCGGTAGAAACCGGAGCCCTTGAAGACGATGCCGACCGCGGAGAACACCTTCTTCAGGCGTCCGTCGCAGCTCGGGCACACGGTCAGTGCGTCATCGGTGAACTTCTGCACGGCCTCAAGGCCCTCACCGCACTCGGTGCACTGGTACTGATAGGTCGGCACGAATTTCCTCCTGGCACTCTGACTCAATGAGTGCTAACGACGCTCCATGGTGACGTATTCCGGCGGATCAGTCCACCGTCACCGGCACGCGGTGACCCATCCCACGCTCGTTCACCCGGTTGTGGGCGGCCGGCGCGGAGGCGGCCGAGGCCGCCGGGACGGCCGCAGCGGCGGTCGCGTCCGCCGGCCCGGACGAGTTCACGATCCGGCTCGGGGCCTTCGGGGCCAGCTTCGCACGCAGCGCCAGCAGGGTGGCCAGCGCGAGCGCGGTGGCGCCCATGGGCACCAGGAAGCCGTACGAGGATCCGTGCGCGTCCGTCAGGCGGCCGGCCAGGATGACGGCGATGGCCTGACCGAAGGCGATCGAACCGGTCAGCCAGGTGAAGGCCTCGGTCCGGGCGTTCGCCGGGATCAGCTGCTCGACCATCGTGTAGCCGGTGATGAGCGCCGGGGCGATGCACAGGCCGACGACCAGGCCGAGCGCGCCCAGCAGGATCATCGAGTGGGCGGCCCACAGGACGGACGCGGCGGCGGTGAGGCCGATGTAGCCCAGGATCAGCCGGCGGCGCGGGCCGATCTTCCAGGCGATGGCGCCCATGGCGATGCCGGCGATCATGTTGCCCGCGGCGAAGACGCCGTAGAGCAGACCGTTGGCACCGGGGTTGCCGATCTCGTTGGAGAAGGCGGCGAGCGACACCTGCATGCCGCCGAAGACGGCGCCGATCCCGAGGAAGGCGAAGATCAGGACGCGCAGGCCCGGGAAGGACAGGGCGAAGGCCCGCTTCTCACCGGCGGCCGCCGGGGCGTGGGGCTTGGGCTGGGTGGCGCGCTGGGCCGCGAAGAGCAGGCCGCCGAGCAGCGTCAGCGCGGCCTCGGTGACCAGGCCGGCCGCCGGGTGGACGCCGGTGCACAGGGCGGTCGCCAGGACCGGGCCGACGACGAAGGTGAACTCGTCGGTGACGGACTCGAACGCGGCGGCCGTGGGCAGCAGCGGCGAGCCCTCCAGCTTGGCGGCCCAGCGGGCCCGGACCATCGGGCCCACCTGCGGCACCGAGGCGCCGGCGGGTACGGCGGCCAGTGCCAGCGCCCAGACCGGAGCGCCCGCGAGGGCGAGCGCGGCCAGGCCGCTGACGGCGGCGGCGTGCGTGAGGACCACGGGGAGCAGGACGGCGCTCTGGCCGAAGCGGTCGGTGAAGATGCCCATCACGGGGGCGGAGAGCGCCATCGAGACGCCGGTGACGGCGGCGACGATGCCGGCGCTGCCGTAGGAGCCGGTGGTGTGCTGGACCAGCAGCAGGATGCTGATGGTCAGCATGCCGAAGGGCAGTCGTGCTGCGAAGCCGGGGAGTACGAAGCCGAGGGCGCCGGGCGTGCGCATGAGCTGCCCGTAGCCGGGGCGGGCGGACTTGTCGGTCGTGACCGCGGATGTCACGGCCTTGCCTTTCCGCTGCCTGGTAGAGCTTCCCCGTCTGCGGACGGTGCTTCGCTTTGTGAGCGGCCGCACCCGTACATGTGGGAGCCCCGAGAGCTGTCCTCTTGCGCAGAACCGAGTGATACCTGGGCGCCCACTGCGGGAGGGTGCCACGGCCGCTTTGCGGTCGCGCCAGCTCTGCGTCAGGCAGAGTTGGTTCGATCTGTTGTGCCTTCATCGTACAGGGGAACCCACTACCACGCCCTGTGATTGCGCTGACAAGCCGTGTCTTCACCTGTGATTAACGGGAGCTTCGCACGCGGAGGGCTTGGAAATGGGGATAAGTCCGGGCAGATTGCGGTGAAAATGTCGAATTAGAACGTCGCTCTAACGCGACCCGGTCCCGTTCCCCGTGCCCAGCCACCCCGCCAGCTTGCCGCCCCGCGCCACCGCCCGCAGCCGCGCCTCGGCCGCGTCCCGCACCGGGTCCGTGGCCACCACCAGCAGCTCGTCCCCGCGCCGCAGCACGGTCGACGGCAGCGGTACGAAGCTCTTCGCCTCCCGGACCACCAGCGTGACCGAGGCTCCCGGCGGCAGCCGCAGCTCGCTCACCTCCACGCCGTGCATCCGCGAGGCCGGCGGGATCTCGAAGGAGAGCAGGTGTCCGCGCAGCTTCTCCAGCGGCGCCGACTCGATGCCGAGGTCCGACGCGGTCTCCTCGCCCTTGCCGAGGTTCAGCTTGCGCGCCACCCAGGGCAGGGTCGGCCCCTGCACCAGGGTGTAGACGACGACCAGCACGAAGACGATGTTGAAGACGCGGTCGCTGCCCTCGATTCCGGACACCATCGGGATGGTCGCCAGGATGATGGGCACGGCGCCGCGCAGGCCCGCCCACGACATGAGGGCCTGCTCCTGCCACGGGATCCGGAAGGGCAGCAGGCTGATGAAGACCTCCAGGGGCCGCGCCACCATCGTGAGCACGAGCCCGATGACCACGGCGGGCCAGAAGTCGCGGATCAGCTCGTGCGGGGTGACCAGCAGGCCGAGCAGCACGAACATGCCGATCTGGGCGATCCAGCCGAGCCCGTCCGCGAATCCCCGGGTGGCCGGCCAGTGCGGGAGCTTCGCGTTCCCGAGCACCATCGCGGCGAGGTACACGGCGAGGAAGCCGGAGCCGTGCGCCATCGCGCCGGCCGCGTACGCCGTGATGGCGATGGCCATGACGGCGATCGGGTAGAGGCCGGAGGCGGGCAGTGCCACGTGTCGCAGGCCGTACGCGCCCAGGAAGCCGACCGTCAGGCCGATCGCGACGCCGATCGCCAGCTCCAGCGCGATCTTGCCGAGGAGGACGTACCACTCGTCCACCGGGCCGACGGTGGCGAAGGCCACCACCAGGATGACGACGGGTGCGTCGTTGAAACCGGACTCGGCCTCCAGGACACCCGTGATCCGGGAGGGCAGCGGGACCTTCCGCAGCACCGAGAAGACGGCCGCCGCGTCGGTCGAGGAGACGACCGCGCCGATCAGGAGGGCCTGCCGCCATTCCAGTCCGACCAGGTAGTGCGCTCCTGCCGCCGTCACGCCCACGCTGATCGCCACGCCCACCAGGGACAGCATGATCGCCGCCGGCAGGGCCGGCTTGATCTCTTTCCACTTCGTGCCCAGACCGCCCTCGGCGAGGATCACCACGAGCGCGGCATAACCGATGACCTGGGTCAGCTCGGCATTGTCGAATACGACGTTGCCTATGCCGTCCTGGCCTATCGCGACGCCTATGCCGAGGTAGATGAGCAGGCTGGGCAGGCCGCTGCGCGAAGAGACGCGCACCGCCGCGACGGCGACGAGCAGTACGAGCGAGCAGACCAGCAGCAGCTCATTGAGCGTGTGGACAGTCAGCGGGCGGCCCTCCTCAATGCACCCGGCGGATCGATCCTCCCGGCGACGACTTCGGCAAGTAGTTCGTTACCTTACCTAATCTTTGACGCGCCCTTTACGCGATAACCACATTGTGAAACGGCTGTTCGCCCCTGTCGTTCGGACCTCTACCCCTGGAGGATCAACGAAGCCGGTCCTGCGCCTATGGTTGCTCCCAGTACTCCCAGGACCACCCTGCCCCTCTAAGGACAGCGATGCCCGCCAACGAAACCGCTCCTCCCGCCAAGAAGAAGGGACGACGTGCCCGTCTGATCGTGCTCGTACTGGTCCTGGCGCTCTTCGCGGGCCTCGGCTACGGGGCGTACTGGGGCGTGGACGGCGTGCGCGCCTCGTTCCCCCAGACGACCGGCTCCCTCAAGGTGCCGGGCCTGACCGGGACCGTCGAGGTCAAGCGCGACGCCCACGGCATTCCGCAGCTCTACGCGGACAATGACGACGACCTCTTCCGCGCGCAGGGCTTCGTGCACGCGCAGGACCGGTTCTGGGAGATGGACGTACGCCGCCACATGACCTCCGGGCGGCTCTCGGAGATGTTCGGTTCCGGCCAGGTCGAGACCGACGCCTTCCTGCGCACGCTCGGCTGGCGCCAGGTCGCGCAGGCCGAGTACGACACCAAGCTGTCGCCCGAGACGAAGAAGTATCTGCAGGCCTACGCCGACGGGGTCAACGCGTACCTGAAGGGGAAGTCCGGCAAGGACCTCTCCGTCGAGCACGCGGCGCTCAAGCTGAGCGACGGCTACCAGCCCGAGCAGTGGTCGCCGGTGGACTCGGTGGCCTGGCTCAAGGCGATGGCGTGGGACCTGCGCGGCAACATGCAGGACGAGATCGACCGCGCGCTGATGTCGAGCAAGCTCTCGGCGGCGCAGATCGACGAGCTCTACCCGCCGTACCCCTTCGACCGGAACAAGCCGATCGTCGAGGGCGGCAAGGTCGAGGGCGGCAAGTACGCGCCCCAGGCCTCCGGCGCCGCGGGCTCCGGGTCCGGCTCCACCGGCACCGGCTCGGGCAGCGGCACCGCCCTCGGCTCCCAGGCCTCCACGGGCCCGGCCGCCACGGGCACCGGAACGGGAACCGGCCTCGCCGACAACGTCACCGCCCAGGGCGCGACCGTGGGCCTGCGCAACCAGCTGACCGCCCTCGCCGCCACCCTGGACAAGGTCCCCGCGATCCTCGGCCCCAACGGCAGCGGCATCGGCTCGAACTCCTGGGTCGTCTCGGGCAAGTACACGACCACCGGCAAGCCACTGCTCGCGAACGACCCGCACCTGTCCCCGCAGCTGCCCTCGGTCTGGTACCAGATGGGCCTGCACTGCCGCACGGTCTCGGCCCAGTGCCAGTACGACGTGGCCGGCTACACCTTCTCCGGCATGCCGGGCGTGGTCATAGGCCACAACGCCGACATCGCCTGGGGCATGACCAACCTCGGCGCCGACGTCACCGACCTCTTCCTGGAGCAGGTCAAGCCCGAGGGCTACGTCTACGACGGCAAGGTGCTCCCCTTCACCACCCGTGAAGAGGTCATCAAGGTCGCGGGCGGCGACAGCAAGAAGATCACCGTCCGCACCACCAACAACGGTCCGCTCGTCTCCGACCGCAGCGAGGAACTCGCCACGGTCGGCACCCGCGCCCCGGTCGCAAGCTCCGCCCCCGACCGCGGCGACGGCTACGCGGTCGCCCTGCGCTGGACCGCGCTGGACCCGGGCAAGTCCATGGACGCGGTCTTCAAGCTCGACCGGGCCAAGACCTTCGACGACTTCCGCAAGGCGGCCGCCGACTTCGAGGTCCCCTCGCAGAACCTGATCTACGCCGACAGCAAGGGCCTCAACGGCAACATCGGCTACCAGGCCCCGGGCCGCATCCCGATGCGCGGCCAGGGCGACGGCCGGATGCCCGCCCCCGGCTGGGACTCCAAGTACGCCTGGAAGGGCGGCAAGGACGGCACCGCCGGCTACATCCCGCAGAGCGAGATGCCCTTCGACTCCAACCCGTCGCGCGGCTACATCGTCACCGCCAACCAGGCCGTAGCGGAGAGCGGGACCGGCGCGGGCAAGTACCCGTACCTGCTGACCACCGACTGGGGCTACGGCGCCCGCAGCCAGCGGATCAACGACCTCATCGAGGCGAAGATCAAGGACGGCGGGAAGATCTCGACCGATGACATGCGCACCATGCAGATGGACAACAGCAGCGAGATCGCCGCGCTGCTGACCCCGATGCTGGCGAAGATCCAGGTCTCCGACCCGGGCGTGCGTGCCGCGCAGAAGCTGCTGGACGGCTGGAACTACACCCAGGAGCCCGACTCGGCGGCCGCGGCCTACTTCAACGCGGTCTGGCGCAACATCCTCAAGCTGTCCTTCGGCGACAAGATGCCCAAGGAGCTGCGGATCGAGGGCAGCTGCATGAACGTCCTCGGCAACGGCACCGGCCCCGCCGACGACCTCGCCAAGACCGTCCGCGAATGCGGCACCCGCGGACCCGACTCGGCGCAGCCGGACGGCGGCGACCGCTGGTTCGAGGTGGTCCGCCGCCTGGTCAAGGACGAGAAGTCGCAGTGGTGGAGCTCACCCAGGACCCTCACCCAGCCGGAGACCACCACCCGCGACGAGCTGTTCGCCCGAGCCATGAAGGACGCCCGCTGGGAGCTCACCGCCAAGCTCGGCAAGGACCAGTCCACCTGGAGCTGGGGCCGGCTGCACCAGCTGAACCTGAAGAACCAGACGATCGGCACCGAGGGCCCCGGCTTCATGCAGTGGCTCCTCAACCGCGGCCCGTGGAACCTGGGCGGCGGCGAGGCCACCGTCAACGCGACCGGCTGGAACGCCTCCAGCGGGTACGGGGTCACGTGGGTGCCGTCGATGCGCATGGTGGTCAACCTCAACGACCTCGACAAGTCCCGCTGGATCAACCTGACGGGCGCCTCGGGCCACGCGTACAACTCGCACTACACGGACCAGACGACGCTGTGGGCCAAGGGCGAGCTGCTGGAGTGGCCCTTCGGCAAGGACGCCGTCGAGAAGGCCACGGTCGACACCCTGACCCTCAAGCCGGAGGGTTCATGAGCTGAAGCGGCGCACCCCCGACGGGGTCGCCACCGCTTGTACGGGGTGGTCGTGCGGTTCCTCCGGGACCCGCGCGACCACCTCGTCGTCGTAGAGGAGCACCACCAGCGCGGGATGGGCCCCGGCGCGCTCCAGCCGCTGCAGCACGCGGTCGTACGAACCTCCGCCGCGGCCGAGCCGCATGCCGCGCCCGTCCACCGCGAGGCCGGGCAGCAGCACGGCGTCGGCCCCGGTCACCGCATCCGGCCCGAGCGCCGGCCCGGTGGGCTCCAGCAGCCGCATCTTCCCGGGGTGGGCGGCCTCGGCGAGGCTCTGCGGGCCTTCGTACGCCGCCCAGTCGAGGTCGTTGTCGGGCAGCAGCAGGGGCAGCAGCACGCGCTTGCCGGCCGCGCGCAGGGCGTCGAGGAGTGCGCGGGTGCCGGGTTCGGTGCCGACGGAGACGTACGCCGCCACCGTGCGGGCGTCGGCCAGTTCGGGCAGTTCGAGGGCCCTGACGGCGAGCGCGGCGGCCGACGTGCGGCAGGCTTCGGGGGACAAGGCGCGGCGTGCGGCGAGAAGTTCTCGGCGCAGCCCGGCCTTGGCGGACGCGGTGGGCGGGTGCTCGGTCACGAGGAAATCAAATATCCTTGCGAATCGGGTCATACATGGATCTACCTACTGCGATCTCGTCGGGCGTTCGGCGGGACCCACTATCGTTCGGGGCATGACTATGTTGCACCCCGTGATCAAGAAGGCCGTGATTCCGGCCGCTGGCCTCGGTACTCGCTTCCTTCCGGCGACCAAGGCGACCCCGAAGGAAATGCTCCCGGTTGTGGACAAGCCGGCCATCCAGTACGTGGTCGAGGAGGCCGTCGCGGCCGGGCTCGACGACGTACTCATGATCACTGGGCGTAACAAGCGTGCCCTGGAAGACCACTTCGACCGGAACTACGAGCTGGAGTCGGCCCTGATCGCCAAGGGCGACGACGACCGGCTGAAGAAGGTCCAGGAATCCAGCGACCTCGCGACGATGCACTACGTCCGCCAGGGCGACCCGCGGGGCCTCGGCCACGCGGTGCTCTGCGCCGAGCCGCACGTCGGCCGCGAGCCCTTCGCCGTCCTCCTCGGTGACGACCTCATCGACCCGCGCGACCCGCTGCTGCGTCAGATGGCCGAGATCCACGCCCGCACCGGCGGCACCGTCATCGCGCTCATGGAGGTCGACCCGGCCAGCGTCCACCTCTACGGCTGCGCCGCCGTCGAGGCCACCGACGAGCAGGACGTGGTCCGCATCACCGGCCTCGTCGAGAAGCCGGAGCCCGAGGACGCGCCCAGCAATTTCGCGGTTATCGGACGCTACGTCCTCAACCCCGCGATCTTCGACATACTGCGGGAGACCGAGCCGGGCCGCGGCGGGGAGATCCAGCTCACCGACGCCCTGCAGAAGCTTGCCGCCGACGAGAGCGTCGGCGGCCCGGTGCACGGCGTGGTCTTCCGGGGCCGTCGCTACGACACCGGGGACCGCGGCGACTACCTGCGGGCCATCGTCCGCCTCGCGTGCGAGCGGGAGGACCTCGGCCCGGAGTTCCGCACCTGGCTTCACCGTTACGTCACGGAGGAGATGTAGCACCTTGAGCAGTTCCGCACCGCAGGACACCGGCCACCGTCTGTGGTCCGTGGACGAGCACCTCGCGGACGTCCTCGCGGCCGTCCGGCCGCTGGAGCCCATCGAGCTCCAGCTGCTGGACGCCCAGGGCTGTGTCCTAGTCGAGGACGTCACCGTGCCCGTCGCCCTCCCGCCCTTCGACAACAGCTCCATGGACGGCTACGCCGTCCGCACGGCCGACGTCCAGGGTGCGAGCGAGGAGTTCCCCGCGGTGCTGACGGTCATCGGGGACGTCGCGGCGGGCAGCGGTGAGCTGCCCACCGTGGGCCCCGGCGAGGCCGCCCGCATCATGACCGGCGCCCCGCTGCCGCCCGGCGCGGAAGCCGTCGTCCCGGTCGAGTGGACCGACGGCGGCACGGGCGGGGGCGCGGCCGCCGGGATGACCCCGGCCAGCGCCGCCCCCGAGCAGGCGGGCGGCGAGGTACGGGTGCACCGCTCCGCCGAGGCGCGGGCGCACGTCCGCGCGCGCGGCAGCGACGTACAGGCCGGTGACCTGGCGCTCGCCGCCGGCACGGTCCTCGGGCCGCCGCAGATCGCCCTGCTGGCGGCCATCGGCCGCGGCACCGTCCGCGTACGGCCGCGGCCGCGCGTGGTGGTCCTGTCCACCGGCAGCGAGCTGGTCCAGCCCGGCGAGGCGCTCACCTCGGGCACGATCTACGACTCCAACAGCTTCGCGCTCGCCGCGGCCGCCCGTGACGCCGGGGCCATCGCGTACCGCGTCGGCGCCGTCGCCGACGACGCCGACACCCTGCGCGCCACCATCGAGGACCAGCTGATCCGCGCCGACCTGCTCGTCACCACGGGCGGGGTCAGCGTCGGCGCGTACGACGTGGTCAAGGAGGCGCTGTCCTCCGTCGGCTCGGGGGACGCGGCCGCCGGGGACGTGGAGGGCGGCGGGATCGACTTCCGCAAGCTCGCCATGCAGCCCGGCAAGCCCCAGGGCTTCGGCACGATCGGCCCGGACCACACCCCGCTGCTGGCCCTGCCCGGCAATCCGGTGTCCTCGTACGTCTCTTTCGAGCTGTTCGTGCGCCCCGCGATCCGCACCCTGATGGGCCTGCCGGAGCCCGAGGTCCGGCGGCCGAGCGTACGGGCGGTGCTGACGGCCGACAAGGCGCTCGGCTCCCCGGCCGGCCGCCGCCAGTTCCTGCGCGGCAAGTACGACGCCGAGAGCGGCACGGTCAGCCCGGTCGGCGGATCGGGCTCCCACCTGATCGCCGCGCTGGCGCACGCCGACTCGCTGATGGTCGTACCGGAGGACGTCACCTCGGTGGAGCCCGGGACCGAGCTGGAAGTGGTCCTGCTCGGCTGAAGTGGGGCCGGTGCGGGTAGCGTGTTGCACCACACAGGCCCCTCGGGGGCCCGGACGGAAGCGACGCGCAGAGTATGAGTACGCAGAGCAGGCTGACCCACATCGACGAGGCCGGCGCGGCCCGGATGGTCGACGTCTCGGAGAAGGACGTCACCACCCGGACGGCCCGGGCCAGTGGACGTGTGCTCGTCTCCCCCCGGGTGATCGAGCTGCTGCGCGGCGAGGGCGTCCCCAAGGGCGATGCCCTCGCCACCGCGCGGATCGCCGGGATCATGGGGGCGAAGAAGACCCCGGACCTGATCCCGCTCTGCCACCCGCTGGCGGTCTCGGGCGTGAAGGTCGACCTGAAGGTCGCCGACGACGCCGTCGAGATCCTCGCCACCGTGAAGACGACCGACCGTACGGGCGTCGAGATGGAGGCGCTGACCGCCGTCGCGGTCGCCGGCCTCACCGTGATCGACATGGTGAAGGCGGTCGACAAGGGCGCGGTCATCACGGACGTCCGGGTGGAGGAGAAGACCGGCGGCAAGTCCGGCGACTGGGCGCGCTCGTGAACGCCCCGCGCGGCGGTGAGGTGCACAGCCACGTCGGCCACGCCCCGCAGACCCCCGAAGCCGTATCCGCGCCCGCGACCGCACCCGCGCCCGCATCCGTACCGGCACCTGCCGCCACGGGCCGGGCGCTCGTCGTCACGGCCTCGAACCGGGCCTCGCAGGGCGTGTACGCCGACAAGGGCGGCCCGCTGCTGGCGCAGGCGCTGGAGAAGCTCGGCTTCACGGTGGACGGCCCGCGGGTCGTCCCGGACGGCGACCCCGTCGAGCAGGCGCTGCGCGAGGGCGTGGCCGGCGGCTACGACGTCATCCTGACCACCGGCGGGACCGGTATCTCGCCGACGGACCGCACCCCGGACGCCACCGCGCGGGTGCTGGACTACGAGATTCCGGGGATCCCGCAGGCCATCCGCGCCGAAGGCCTGGCGAAGGTGCCGACCGCGGCCCTGTCCCGGGGCCTGGCAGGGGTTGCCGGGCACACCCTCATCGTCAACCTCCCCGGTTCGACGGGCGGGGTGCGCGACGGCCTCGCCGTCCTTTCCCGCATCCTTCCGCACGCCGTCGACCAGATCCGGGGCGGCGACCACCCCAGACCGGCGGGACCCTCCGGGAGCGAGAGCTGAACGGCCCCTCCTGGCCGGTCGTCCTGACGGACGGCGACGTGACCCTCCGGCCGATAAGACTGCGGGACCAGAAGGCCTGGCGCGAGGTCAACCGGCGCAACCGGGACTGGCTCCGGCCGTGGGAGGCGACCATTCCGCCGCCCGCCCCGTGGGGGCCGGTGATACAGCGGCCCACGTACCGCCAGATGGTCCGCCACCTGCGGGCGGAGGCGAACGCGGGCCGGATGCTGCCCTTCGTCATCGAGTACCAGGGCCGCCTGGTGGGCCAGCTGACGGTCGCCGGGATCACCTGGGGCTCGATGTGCGCGGCCCACGTCGGCTACTGGGTGGACCGCGAGGTGGCGGGCCGCGGCGTGATGCCGACGGCGGTCGCGCTGGCGGTGGACCACTGCTTCGGCAAGGTCGGCCTGCACCGGATCGAGGTGTGCATCCGCCCCGAGAACGGGCCGAGCCGGCGGGTCGTGGAGAAGCTGGGCCTGCGCGAGGAGGGGCTGCGGCCGCGCTATCTGCACATCGACGGCGCCTGGCGCGACCACCTCGTCTACGCGGTCACGGTGGAGGAGGTGCCGGAGGGGCTGCTGCGCCGCTGGCACCGGGCACGTCACACGCAGGCACCGCCCAAATAGATAACCGAATATTCGTTCGAGATAATGGGGGCGGCGAGGGGCCGGGGACCGATTCGCCCATAACCTGATCCGAAGAATCACAAAAAAAGTCCGTGATATCAGCGAGATCGCGCGACACACCGGCCCAATTGGCCGATCCCCCCGCCCGCGCCCCTCTACGGTGTGAGGTGTGAGCAGCAGCGGCCTCATCTACGCAGTCATTGTCGGGGCCTGGGCCGCCTACTTGGTGCCCATGTGGCTCCGGAGGCAGGACGAGCTGAACGAGGCCCGTCCGACGGAACGCTTCTCCACTGCCATTCGGCTGCTTTCCGGCCGGGCGGGAATGGAGCGCCGTTACGCCAAGGGGCTGCGTGAGCGCGGTGACGAGGAGGCGGGGCCCCCGCCCCACGCGGACCCGGACGCCGCGACGGAAAAGGTGAATTCCGTCGACGCCGACGCCCGGGCCGTTGTCGTGCCCCCGACCAGGGCGGAGCCGAGACCGGACGCCGCCGAGCGGGAGCAGCGCGCGGAGCGGGCCCGGCGCGAACAGCGCCTCCAGGTCCTCGCGCGCCGCCGGCGCACTACCGCGCTCCTCTTCCTGGTCTTCACCCTCGGCGCGGTCGTCGCGGCGGTGGGAGGACTCCGCTTCCTGTGGGCCCCCGCGGTGCCCGCCCTGCTGCTGAGCACGTACATCGTGCACCTGCGGGTCCAGGAGCGACGGCGCTACGAGTTCACGATGGACCGGCGGCGTGCCGAGGCGGCCGCGCGGCAGCTGCGGGAGAACCGCCCGCGCCGCCGCGACTCCGGGGAGGCCGCTCCCGCGGGCACCGAACCGGACCCTGCGCCACCGGTCTCCCCGCAGGAGGCCGGGCGCCGCGCGCTCGTCGAGCAGACCGACCACGCCGAGTGGGTGGACCAGCAGCGCGAGCGCGAACGCGGCCCCGCCCGCGGTGACAGCTGGGAGCCGGTCCCGGTCCCGCTGCCGACGTACGTGACGGCCCCGGTCGCCCCCCGCGCCACCGGCCCGGCGTCCCCGGACGCCTGGAGCGCGACCCGCTCCAGCACGGCCGAGCCGACGGAACCCCGCCTGCGCGCACAGCCCGCGGCCCCCAAGCCGGACGGGAAGCCGCAGACCGCTCCGCGCCCCCGCGGCCAGGCCGGCGCCCGCACCCCGCTGTTCGACCAGTACGAGAGCGACGACCGCCCGCGCGCCGCCAACGAGTGATCGGTGACCTGCGCGGACGCTCCGGAATACGCGTTTTGGAGCAGCCGTGCGGGGATGCTAATGTTTCACACGTCGCAAGGGCCTGTGGCGCAGTCTGGTAGCGCACCTCGTTCGCATCGAGGGGGTCTGGGGTTCAAATCCCCACAGGTCCACAAACGACAGTTCGCGAGTAGCTCTCGTGAGCGTCATGAGATCCCGTCCGGTCGAAAGACCGGGCGGGATTTCGGCGTTTCCAGGGGTGTTCGAGGTGGGGCCGCATCCCCCGTGCCCACAAACGGACTTCTGGTGGGGCCGATCCATCCCCCTGGGAACCCCGGTCCGACGGGGCGTGACCCGGCGACAGTTCGGCGCGGCAGAGCCGTGGGGGGACCCGCTGACAGTCGTGATCTTCTGGTTTCCGGTGTGACCGTACCGGTGGGTAAACCCCTGCGTCCCGGCAGTCACCGGCGGATAAACTCCGCCTGCCCGTAACTCCCGTGATGGTCACCGGGGTGGGGCCGCTTTGACTGGGGGGTTCATGAGATTGCTGCCGATCGGCAGAAGACCGCGGGACGGACGGGGGAGGGGCGCCCGCGCGGGTGTCGTCTCGGGGGCGTTGCTGCTCGCCGTCCTGACCGCCTTCACCGGCCAGACCGGATCCGCCTTCGCGGCGGCGGTGCCGCCCGAGGCCACCGCCTCGCCGCAGGCGGGGCCCGCCGCGCCGGCCGGGCCCAAGGCTCCGCCGAAGGCGGACCCGAAGGCCGACCACGAGGCCGCCGTGCGTGCGCTGGGGAAGAGCGACGCCGCCGAGGCCTGCCCGGCGGGCCTCGCGCCGCACACGACCGTCACCTGCACGGTCGACCCGTACAAGACCGCCTCCTTCGCGCTCGCACTGCCGCAGCAGAAGGACGTCGTCCTGTACCAGGTCGTCACCCAGCGTTGGGCCAACTACAAGCTGGTGGCCCCGGACGGCACCACGGTCACCTGTGAGAGCGTCCTCGGTGCCGGCAGTGCCGGTGCGGCGCAGCGATGCGCCACGGGCACGGCCGGCACGTACAAGCTGGAGGTCACGGACTCCTACGGTGCGGAGAACGCCATCTCCGTGTCGTACGTCCCGCTGCTCTCCTCCACCGCCTGCAAGGCGGTCGGCGCCGCCGACCGCAAGCTCGGCGCCCCGACCGTGTTCCACGGCTCGCCGGCCGCCGGTTCGGCGGGCGACTGCTACACCCTGGACCTGGCCGCCAACGACGTGCTGCGCAGCTACGCGTCCACGTACCGGGTGGGTCAGGACGTCTACGACGCCACCGGCAAGATGGTCTGCAGCACGGAGAGCCACCGTGGCGAGACCCTCGACTGCAAGCTCACCGGTACCGCGCCGTTCCGGATGTCGGTGCTCCAGGGCTCCGGTACCGCCGAGAACTACGACCTCACCGTGGCACGGCTCTCCAAGCCCGAGGGCTGCGCGGTCGTGGAACCGCAGGCGTTCGGGGCCGCCCCGGACCTTAGCTCCACGGCCCGCTGCCGCACCCTGCGGGTGTCGCAGGCCGCGCACCACACGTTCGCTCCGGTCGCCTCCGGAAGCGTTCCGTACGGCGCGGTGTTCGACGCCCAGGGCAGCGCGATCACCGCCTGCGGACAGGGCGCTTGCGAGCTGACCCCCGGTGACCACACCTGGGCCGTCGACCCCCGGAGCACCGACGCCGGCGCGTTCGGCATGGCGTTCCACTCCGCCAAGGAGACCCGCGGCTGCACCGCGACGCACGACAACGGCCTGGTGGCCGGTCCGGCCACCGGCACCTTCGGCGGACCCGGGCAGCAGCTCTGCCTGACCCTGCCGACCGCCAGTGGTCAGGGCCTGTACCTGCTCAACCGGCCGCCCGCCGAGGGCACCAGCGCCGCTGTCACGGTCTACGACGCCGCCGGTGCCAAGCAGTGCGAGGAGGACGGCTACTCGTACTACGTCTGCAAGCTGACCGGCACCGCCCCGTTCCGTGCGGTGCTGAGCGGCGCGGAGTCCCAGGCGTTCCGGCTGGTGATCCACCGGACCGGTGACGCCGCGGGCTGCGCCGCCTGGCCGCAGACCGGTTTCGACGGCTCCTGGGGTGCCGAGGTCCCGCTCGGTGGGGAGGCTCGGCAGCAGTGCCTGAGCCTGCCGGCGGACAAGCACTCCACGGCCGAGATGCTCGACTACACCAACGAGCAGAACAAGGTGAACGGCTCGATCCAGGTGGTCGACCCCGCGGGCACCACGGTGTGCTCGACCGTCGGCGGTTCGACCACCACCTGCGCTCTCAGCGCCGGTGTGCCGTACACCGCGATGGTCGTCTTCACCGGCTGGGGAACGGACACCTACAAGGTGGTCCGCCGTGACATCTCGCCGACCGCGAAGTGCGCCACGCCCGCCTCGACGACGGTCACCGGCCAGTCGACCCCCTTCGACCTGACCTCGGCCCTGGACGCCCGCTGCATCCGGGTCACCGGCGCCGCCACGGACAAGTTCTGGCTGAGTTCGCGGACCCTCGAGGACCCGCGGTACGGACCGTCCACCATGCTGATGGCGGTCGATTCCAGCGGGAAGTTCGCCTGCCGTCAGTGGGGCCTCTCCTGCCGGGTCACCGGGTCGACGTCGTACGTCGTGATCGTGCTCGCCTCCGGCTTCAAGGACAAGCCGATCCACACCAACGTGGACACCTGGAAGGTCGGCACGGCAGCCGGATGGGCGCCGGAGTGCAAGGCCAACCCCATCTCGGTCAACGGCTTCCCGGCGCGGAGCGGAGTGCTCTCCGAGTCCTCGACGGGCTACTGCGCCGTGGTCGAGGTGAAGCCCGGTCAGGCCTTCAAGGTCGCCGGAAGCAGCAGCACGACCACCAGTGAGCACCCGTCCCTGAACCTGCACGGTGCGGCTCAGTGGACGAGTACGAGCGTCGAGTTCCAGTGCACCCAGTTCTCGGGCGTGTTCGGCGCCCGGTGCCTGACCCTCGGCAACGCCGAAGCCGGCCAGGCCGTACTCCTGATGAGCGCCGGCCGCAGCGCCACGCCCGTGGAGTACAGCCTGCAGGGACTGTGCGACTCCGAGTGCACCTTCCCGCAGCCGGGGGCCCTGCCCACGTCCATCAGCCCGGCGACGGGCGCCGCCGGTAC
Source organism: Streptomyces sp. 147326 (assembly GCF_045000215.1). Lineage (NCBI taxonomy): Bacteria > Bacillati > Actinomycetota > Actinomycetes > Kitasatosporales > Streptomycetaceae > Streptomyces > Streptomyces sp. 147326. The sequence goes on from NZ_CP134201.1 coordinate 5,280,771, forward strand.
GCGGACCCACGCCGTCGTGCGCGGTACGGGGCTCACCCTGGACACCAAGCTCCACCTGGTGCGCAGTGACACGGGTGGCGACCCGAAGCCGGTCATGAAGGTGCTCTCCGTGAACGCCGACGGCACCGCGCTCGACGTGCTGGTCGACACCAACGGGCTGGCGCCGGGCACCTACGACGTCGTGCGCGACGGCTACGTGTCCACTCCCGGAGTGCCTTCCCCCGGCTACCTGCCGAAGGCGTACACGGTGACGGCCGCGGCGGCGCTCTCGAAGAGCCGGTTCGTGCCGATCGCTCCCTCGCGGTTCCTGGACACGCGTGACGGCACCGGGGCGAAGAAGGAGCGCGTCGGTCCCGGTGGGGTCGTGACGCTTCAGGTGGCCGGTGTGAAGGGCGTCCCCGCGAGCGGGGTGACCGCGGTCGTCATGAACGTGACCGCCGTCGGTCCGACCGAGGCCGGGCACGTGATGGTCTACCCGAACGGGCAGCCGAAGCCCGCGGTGTCGAACCTCAACTTCTCGGCGGGGCAGATCGTGCCCAACCTGGTGACCGTTCCGGTCGTCAACGGGAAGGTGGACCTGCGCAACAACGCCGGTTCGGTCGACCTGATCGCGGACGTCACCGGGTACTACACCGACAAGGCGGCCACCGGTTCCGCGCTGACGCCGATCACGCCCACCCGGTTCCTGGACACGCGTGACGGCACCGGGGCGAAGAAGGAGCGCGTCGGTCCCGGTGGGGTCGTGACGCTTCAGGTGGCCGGTGTGAAGGGCGTCCCCGCGAGCGGGGTGACCGCGGTCGTCATGAACGTGACCGCCGTCGGTCCGACCGACGCCGGCCACGTCACCGTCTACCCGAACGGGCAGGCGGCGCCGGGAGTGTCGAACCTCAACTTCACCGCCGGGCAGGTCGTCCCGAACCTGGTGACGGTGCCGGTCGTGAACGGGAAGGTGGACCTGCGCAACAACTCGGGCTCCGTCGACCTGATCGCGGACGTCACCGGGTACTACTCGGCCACCGGGTCGACCTTCTCGGCCGGTTCGCCGGTGCGGCTGCTGGACACCCGCTACGGTCTGGGCGCCCGCGCCGGCTCCGTCGGCCAGGGCGGTGTCGTCAGCCTGCAGATCGCCGGCGTCGAGGGCGTGCCGCTGACCGGGGTCACCGCGGTGGTCCTCAACGTCACCGTCACCGGTCCGACGCAGGACGGCCACCTGATCGTCCAGCCGCACGGGGTGCCGCGTCCCAACGTGTCGAACCTCAACTTCACGGCCGGACAGACGGTCTCCAACCTGGTGGTCGTCCCGGTCGTGGACGGCCGGGTGACCTTCTACAACAACACCGGTTCCGCCGATGTGATCGCCGATCTGAACGGCTACTTCACCTCCTGACGGACCCGCGGAACGACGAGGGGCCCGTCCGATCCGACGATCGGACGGGCCCTTCCGCGTGCCCGGGTCAGTTCACCGAGTCGAGCCTCGCGCGCTGTTCCGGGGTGAGGTCCAGGTCCACCGCGCCCAGGCCCAGTGGTTGCTGGCGCCCAGCAGACCCGCCGTGCCGTCCGCGACGACCTCGGCGAAGCCCCGCACGGTCTCCTCCGGCGGCGTGTTCTCGTCCATGATGTGCGCGTACAGCAGGTGGATGCGCTCGATGCCGAGCCGCTCCCGGCTGCGCTCCGCCGACTCCCGGATGACCTTGGCGGACAGGCCCTCCACGTCGAGGCTGAAGCCGGTGGTGGGCTGGTTGGGGCGGGCGCCGAGCTTGGTGGCGACGGTGATCTCGTCGCCGATGCCGCGGCTGCGCAGCCAGCGTCCGATCAGCTCCTCGCTCTCGCCGCCCCGGGTGCCGTTGACCCAGAACGCGTAGTTGTCGGAGGTGTCGATGAAGGTGCCGCCCGCTTCGGCGAAGCGGTCGAGGATCGCGTACGCGGTGGCCTCGTCGACGGTGGTGCCGAAGGTCATCGTGCCGAGGCTCAGCACGCTCACTTCGCGGCGGGTCTCGGCAGCGGTGCCGATGACACGGTATTGCCCCCTTCCTCACCGGCCCGTTGACGGGCGCTCGTCGAGGAAGCCGCTCCGGGCGATGAGGTACGCGAGCTGCGCGCGGCTGCGGCTGCCGAACAGTTCGGCCGCCCAGCGCATGTGGTTGGAGACGCTGCGCGGGCTCATGCCGAGCCGCGCGGCGATCGCCTCGTCGGTGTGGCCGTTGACCATGTGGCGCAGGACCGTACGGCGGACGTCGTCGGTGAGCTCGGCCGGCAGCCTGCCGCCGGGGGCGTCCCGCAGCGGCGCGGCGCGCTTCCAGGTGTGGTCGAAGATGCCGGCGAGGTAGCGGACGACCCCGGGATGCTCGATGGCCAGGGCGACCTGGCTGCGCTCCGCGCCCGGGTCGGGGACGAAGGCGATCCTGCGGTCGCAGATGATCAGCCGGTCGAACACCTCGTCCAGGGTGCGGACCTCGCCGCCCGCCTGCGCGATCTGCTCCGCGTAGGCCAGGGTCGGCTGGTGGGAGCGGACGGTGTGCTCGTAGACCGTGCGCTGGCGCACGCCGCGGCCGAGGGCGGCGAGGTCGCTGGGGAGCGCCTCGCGGAGCGTCTTCTCCGGGCGGCCGCCGCCCGGCTGGGCGGTGAGCAGTTCGTCCTGGCAGGACCGGACGGCCGCGGCGAGGGTGGCGGTGATGGTGCCCGGACCCCGCACCGTGCGGACCGGATGGGCGTCCGTGCGTCGTAACTGTCCAGATAGACCTCCTGGGCCCGGGAGATCGAGGAGCGGACGGCCTCCAGGGCGTTCCTCTTCTCCTCGATGGCCCGTTCCAGGCGGTCCACGCGGGCGCCGGCGGCGAGCCGGGGCGGGACGGGGGCGAGGGAGCCGTCGGGCAGCCGCCGGACGAGCCCCAGGCCGAGCAGGCACGGAGGGCAGTCGCCGGAAGGGACCCGCTCGCACAGGAGGTCCGCGTAGTACCGGAGACCGTCCGGGCAGATCTCGCCACCGCCGGCTCCGCCGGCCCCACCGGCCCCTGTGGTGGCGCCCGCATCCCTCGTGTCCGTGTCCGTGCACATATGTCCACCCTGCTGGTTTGCGCAATGCGTGATCATCCTGCCTGTTCCCCGCTGACTACGGGAACGCCTGGCGCGAGCATGAATTCCACGGGTGAACCACATCGGGGCCATAGGTCGGAAAGGTGGGAAATGATGGGTTCATGGAGATCGGTGACGAACGGGACGGTGGGACGGCGCAAGCCTGGGCGGCTCTCGGAGGAGCACCGGAACTCGTCCGTCGCGTCCGCTTCTCCGGAACCGGGAACCTCGAAGAAGGTCCGCTGCCGGTGCGGGAGTTGGCGCGAGCCACTGTAAGCGTCTGCGGACTGGCGGCGGGAGAGCTCGCCGCGGTGCGGGGCGCGGGCGCGACGGGGGACGCGTCTCCCCTCGTGGTGGACGAGGGCGCGGTGGCGACGGCCTTCGTCAGCGAACGGCACCTGCGCGTGGAAGGCCGCGCGCCGGTGGTCTTCGCCCCGCTGTCGGGCTTCTGGCGGACGGCCGACGGATGGGTCCGTACGCACGCCAACTACCCGCACCACGAGGCCGCGTTGGTGCGGGCGCTGGGCCTGCCGACCGCGACGCCGCAGGCGCTGCGCGCCGCGGTGGCGGGGCGGACGGCCGTAGAGGTGCAGGAACTCGCCTACGGGGAGGGCGGACTCGCCGTCGCCGTGGCGCGGGAGTACGGAGAGCCGCAGCCGCTGGTGGAGTCCGTACGCCGGACCGGCGCGCGGGGACGGAAGCTCGGCCCGGCCCCGGCAGGTCGACCCGCCACGGGGGTGCGGGTGCTGGACCTGACCCGGGTCATCGCCGGGCCCGTCGCGACGCGGACGCTCGGGCTGCTCGGGGCGGACGTCCTGCGGATCGACTCACCGGGACTGCCCGAGGCGGACGACGCGTACGCGGACACCGGCTTCGGGAAGCGGTCGGCGCGGCTGGACCTGGCGGCGCCGGGGGACCGGGCGGTCTTCGAGGGACTGCTCGCCGGGGCCGACGTGGTGGTGACGGGGTACCGGCCCGGGGCGCTGCGGCGCTTCGGGCTCGACCCGGCGGATCTGCTGGAGCGGCGGCCGGGGCTGGTCGTGGCCGAACTGTGCGCGTGGGGGTGGCGCGGGCCGTGGGCTGCGCGGCGGGGGTTCGACTCGCTGGTGCAGGCCGGGTACGGGATCGCTGCGCGCTGTGCGGGGGACGGGGACGTGCCCGGGGTGCTGCCCGCGCAGGCGCTGGACCACGGGACGGGGTACCTGGTGGCGGCCGGTGTGCTGAGGGCGCTGGCGGGTGGGGGCGGGTGGCGGCTGCGGTTCTCCCTCGCGGGGACGGCGTCGTGGCTGGTGCGGGATCTGTCGCCCGCCCCTCCCGCTGCTGCCGGGGGGTACGCGGCGGAGCCGTGGCTGCGGGAGACGGTGTCGGGGTACGGGGTGTTGCGGCACGCCGCCAGTCCCTTCGGGGAGTGGGCGGTCGGGCCGTCCCGCTGGGGCGCGGACGCCGCCGTCTGGCTCCCGCGGTAGGTCGCCTGCGCGCCGGCTGCCGGGGCTCCGCCCCGGACCCTCCCCCGGACTCCGTCCGGGGGGACCCCCACCCCTCAAACGCCGGCGGGGCTGGATTGGTGCGGCGGGGCTGGCTTAGTGCAGAGGCTTCGTCATGCAGCGGCTGGAGTCGTGGAAGCGGTAGTGGCCGAATTTCCGGGACATCGTGTAGCCCGAGGAGAGGTAGAGGGCTATCGCCTCCGGCTGCTGGTCGCCCGTTTCGAGGACCATGCGGAGACGGCCCGACGCGCGGGCGTCGGCTTCCAGGGCGGCCAGGATGCGGCGGGCCAGACCCAGGCCGCGGGCCTCCGGGACGACGTACATGCGCTTGAGTTCGGCGTCGCCGTCCGAGTAGCCCTGGTCGTTCTCGTCCTGGATGCGCCAGCCGCCGCTCGCCACCGGGGCGCCCGTGGCGTCGTACGCCAGGAGGTACAGGCCCTGCGGCGGGGCGAACATCGCCGGGTCCAGGAAGGTCACGTCGCCCTCACCGTCGTACCGCACCCGGTATTCGAGCTGGACCTGGTCGTTGAGTTCGGCCGCGTCCGGGTGGTCGTACGGCACGGTGCGGAGCTGTATCCGGTGAGGCATCTGAATATCGTACGGAACCGCCCCACCCGGCCCGCGTGCCCGCCGTGAGACGGGAACGCCCGGCCGAAGGTCCGGCGGGTAGGCTGCTCCCGTTTTGTGCGATGTGGGGAGCTTGTTTTGATCACTGTGACGTCCGTGAATGTGAATGGGATCCGCGCCGCCGCCAAGAAGGGCTTCGGGGCGTGGCTCGAGGGATCCGACGCCGACGTGGTCTGCCTGCAGGAGGTGCGGGCCGAGGAAGCGCAGATTCCGGACGAGGTCCGGGCCCCCGCCGGCTGGCACACCGTGTTCGCGCCGGCCGCCGCCAAGGGGCGGGCCGGCGTCGCGCTCTACACGCGGCGTGCGCCCGAACGGGTGCAGGTCGGATTCGGCAGTGAGGAATTCGACACCGCCGGGCGGTACCTGGAGATCGACCTCCCCGGTGTGACCGTGGCCAGCCTCTACCTGCCCTCGGGCGAGGCCGGGACGGAGAAGCAGGACGAGAAGTACCGGTTCATGGGCGAGTTCCTGACCTACCTCGCCGCGCTGAAGGTGCGGGCCGCCGCCGACGGGCGCGAGGTCGTGGTCTGCGGTGACTGGAACATCTGCCACCGGGAAGCCGACCTCAAGAACTGGAAGACGAACCGGAAGAACGCCGGCTTCCTGCCCGAGGAGCGGGAGTGGCTCGGGAAGGTGTACGCCGAAGCCGGGTACGTGGACGTGGTGCGCGAGCTGCACCCGGACACCGAGGGCCCGTACTCCTGGTGGTCGTACCGCGGCCGCGCCTTCGACAACGACGCCGGCTGGCGGATCGACCTCCAGGTGGCGACGCCCGGGCTGGCCGCGAAGGCCGTCAAGGCGTTCGTGGAGCGGGCCGAGACGCACCCCGAGCGCTGGTCGGACCACGCGCCCGTGACCGTGGTCTACGAGCTCGGTTCCTGACCGGCGGCGGAGGCCAGCAAGCGGTCCATCGCCATCGTCAGCTCGGCCTCGACCACGCTCTTCGCCAGCGGACGCAGCCGGGTGAGGGCGTCCTGCGAGGGCGAGATGTGGGTCGATATCAGCTCGGTGAACAGGAGCGCCATCGCGTCCGCGTGCTCGCGGACGCGGCGCCCCGTCTCCAGGACCGCCGCCAGCGGGACGCCCTCGCGGACCAGCGCAGAGGAGACGTCCAGCAGCCGCCGGCTGACGTGCACGATCGCGTCGCCGTCCACGGCGAGGTAGCCCAGGTCGAGGGAGGCCGCCAGGTTCTCCGGGGTGACCTCGCCCTCGAAGTAGTCGGCCAGCGCCTCCGGGGTGAGCCGGACCGGGGTCTCTTCCGACCAGCCGATGCCGAGCAGCTCACCGAGCTGGCTCACGTCGCGGCCGCTCTCGAAGGCGGCCGTCAGCTCGGCGATGCCCCCTAGGGTGTGCCCGCGCTCCAGCAGGGCCGCGATGGTGCGCAGCCGGGCCAGGTGGTGGTCGTCGTACCAGGCGATCCGCCCCTCGCGGCGCGGCGGTGGCAGCAGTTTGCGCTCGCGGTAGAAGCGCAGGGTGCGGACCGGGATGCCGGCCGCCTCGGCCAGCTCCTCCGTGCGGTACTCGCGCACCGTCTTCGCTTCCGTCTTCGCTTCCGTCTCATCCTTCGCCACAGGCGCACCTTATGGCGTACCGACAGTAACTTTCCCGGCGTGACCCCTACCCATGAGTACGGGGCTGCTCTACCCTCCCGATTGTGCCAGTGATTGCTGGCAGTGTTCCGATGGTATCTGCGGATGAGGCGGAAGGCGGCGGGCATGGGCGGCAAGGACGAGCGCGGACGCGAGCACGTACGGGTGGCGGTGATCGGGTCGGGCTTCGGCGGGCTCGGCGCGGCCGTACGCCTGCGGCGCGAGGGGATCACGGACTTCGTCGTCCTGGAACGGGCCGACTCGGTCGGCGGCACCTGGCGCGACAACAGCTATCCCGGCTGCGCGTGCGACGTCCCCTCGCACCTGTACTCCTTCTCCTTCGCGCCCAACCCGGACTGGCCGCGCACCTTCTCCGGCCAGCCGGCCATCCGCTCCTACCTGGAGCACGTCGCCGACACCTTCGGGCTGCGCCGCCACATCCGGCTGAACTCCGAGGTCCGGATGGCGCGCTGGGACGCCGACGAGCTGCACTGGGAGATCGAGACCTCCGCCGGGGACCTCACCGCCGACGTCGTCGTCTCGGCGACCGGGCCGCTCTCCGACCCGAAGATGCCGGAGATCCCCGGACTCGCCGAGTTCCCCGGCAAGGTCTTCCACTCCGCCCGCTGGGACCACGACTACGACCTGCGCGGCAAGCGCGTCGCCATGATCGGCACCGGCGCCTCCGCCATCCAGATCGTGCCCGCCATCGCCCCCCAGGTGGAGCACCTCACCCTCTTCCAGCGGACCCCGCCGTGGGTCATGCCCCGCACCGACCGGGCCATCACCGCCGTCGAGCGCTGGCTCCACCGCCAGCTGCCCTTCACCCGGGCGGCCCGCCGAGGGCTGCTGTGGGGGATCCGGGAGCTCCAGGTCAGCGCCTTCACCAAGCGGCCGAACCAGCTCGGGCTGATCGAGTCGCTGGCCAAGGCCAACATGGCCCGCTCGATCAAGGACCCGGCGCTGCGCGCCAAGCTGACGCCGTCCTACCGGATCGGCTGCAAGCGGATCCTGCTCTCCAGCGAGTACTACCCGGCCCTGGCCCGGCCCGATGTGGACCTGGTCGCCTCCGGGCTGAAGGAGATCCGCGGCTCGGTGCTGGTCGCCGCCGACGGGACCGAGACCGAGGTCGACGCGATCATCTTCGGCACCGGCTTCCACGTCACGGACATGCCGATCGCCGACCGGGTGGTCGGCGCGGACGGCCAGACCCTCGCGGACGCCTGGAAGGACGGGATGCAGGCGCTGCGCGGGGCCACCGCGGCCGGCTTCCCCAACTGGATGACGATCATCGGCCCGAACACCGGACTCGGGAACAGCTCGATGATCCTGATGATCGAGTCGCAGCTCACCTACATGGCCGATTACCTGCGGCAGCTCGCCCTCCTCGGTGGAAGCGGCCTGGGCGGGAAGGTCGCGCTCGGCGCCCGGCCGTCCGCCGTGATCCAGTGGAACCGGCAGGTGCAGGCCCGCATGGAGCGGACGGTGTGGAACACCGGCGGCTGCACCAGCTGGTACCTGGACGCGCAGGGCCGCAACACGACGGTCTGGCCGGGGACGACGGGTGAGTTCCGCCGGGAGACGCGGACCGTCGATCTGGCGGAGTACGAGGTCGTACGGGTGCGGGAGCGCGAGCGGGTCCCGGCCGCGGTTGCGGCTGCCGCCGCGCCGAAGCCGCGTCGCTCCCGAGGAGGCGCCGTGGGGGCCGGTGCGGCGCCGCTGCCGGGGGCCCTGCCCCAGGACCCTCCCCCAGCTACCGCTGGGGGTGCCCCCAGCGCCTCAAACGCCGGCGGGGCTGAACTTGATGCGGAGGGGGCCGCGTGAGCCGGTTGACGCATGTCGTCTCCGGGCCCTACGCGCCGCCCACCGCGCGGCGCGAGCTCGTCGCCGACTCCGCCGACGGGGCCCGCCTGCACGTCGAGGTGCACGGGGACGAGGGGGCGCCGGCCGTGGTGCTGGCGCACGGATGGACCTGTTCCACCGCGTTCTGGGCCGCGCAGGTACGGGCCCTGGCCGCCACCCACCGGGTCATCGCCTACGACCAGCGCGGCCACGGGCGCAGCCCCGCCGCCCGGGCGCACAGCACCACCGCGCTCGCCGACGACCTCGTGGCGGTGCTCGGCGCCACCCTCGCCCCCGGCGAGCGGGCGGTGGTCGCCGGGCACTCCATGGGCGGTATGACGATCATGGCGGCGGCCGGCCGGCCCGAGTTCGCCGAGCACGCCGCGGCCGCCCTGCTGTGCAGCACGGGCAGCTCCCGGCTGGTCGCGGAGGCGCAGGTGCTGCCGGGGCGCGCCGGGCGCGCCCGGACCCGTATCACCGGCGCGGTCCTGGGGTCCCGCGCCCCTCTCGGGCCGGTCACGCCCGTCGCCAGGAAGATCCTGAAGTACGCGACGATGGGCCCCGGCTCCGCACCCGACAAGGTCGAGGCGTGCGCCCGTATCGTCCACGCCTGCCCCACCGGGGTGCGCCACGCCTGGTCCCAGGTGCTGTCCGGGCTGGACCTCGACGCCGAGGTGGCCCGCCTCACCGTGCCCACCGCCGTCATCGGCGGCACCGCGGACCGGCTCACCCCGATCGTGCACGCCCGCGGGCTCGCCGCCGCGCTGCCGAACTGCGTGGGCCTCACCGAGCTCGCCGGCATGGGACACATGACCCCGGTCGAGGCGCCCGAGGCCGTCACCCGGGCCCTGCGGGAGCTGACCGAGCTGTATCTCGACACCACCGAGAAGGAGAAGACGCCGTGAGTGCTCGCAGGAGTCTGGAAGGCCAGGTCGCCGTCGTCACCGGCGCCGCTCGCGGGGTCGGCGAGCTGCTCGCCCGCAAGCTCTCCGCCCGGGGTGCGCGCATCGCCCTCGTCGGTCTGGAGCCGGAGGCCCTCAAGGAGGTCTCCGGGCGGCTGCACACCGACAGCGACCACTGGTACGCCGACGTCACCGACCACGAGGCCATGGCCCGCGTCGCGCAGGAGGTCAAGCAGCGCTTCGGCAAGGTCGACATCGTCGTCGCCAACGCGGGCGTGGCCGCCGGCGGGCCGTTCGCCGACTCGGACCCCGACGCCTGGCGGCGGGTGATCGAGGTCAACCTCATCGGCGGGGCCGTCACCGCCCGCGCCTTCCTCCCCGTACTGATGGAGAGCCGCGGCTACTTCCTGCAGATCGCCTCGCTCGCCGCGATCACCCCGGCGCCCATGATGACCGCCTACTGCGCGTCCAAGTCGGGCGTCGAGGCCTTCGCCCACTGCCTGCGCGCCGAGGTCGGATACAAGGGAGTCAAGGTCGGCGTCGGCTACCTCTCCTGGACCGACACCGACATGGTGCGCGGAGCCGACCAGGACGAGGTCATGCGGGAGCTGCGCCAGCGGCTGCCGTGGCCGTCGAACCGCACCTACCCGCTCGGTCCCGCCGTCGACCGGATCGTCGCGGGCATCGAGCGGCGCTCCCCGCACGTGTACGCGCAGTGGTGGCTGCGCGGGATGCAGGGGATGCGCGGCTACCTGCCCGGGCTCATCGCCACGGTCGGACAGCGCGAGATGAAGCGCTTCGAGCCGCGGCTTTCCGGCGTTTCCAAGGGGCTTGTAGGGGCCGGCGGGGCCGCGGACGAGAAGGAGCGCACGCAGAGTAACTGATCGAAATGCGAGCTTTGTCCGCCCGTGCAAGTCTGGTCGAGGCCCCACCACCAACACCCCTCATGGAGTGAACAGCATGGGTATCAAGGACCAGTTCCAGGACAAGGCCGAAGAGCTCAAGGACAGGGCGCAGAACGGCGCCAAGGGCGCGAAGGACGAGGCGACCGAGCGCACCGCCAAGCTCCAGGAGAAGTCGAAGCGCAGGCCGCAGCAGGAGCAAGCGGACCGGGTGCGCGACGAGTTCGACGCCTGACCGGACTGCTCGTAGAACCTGCGAAGGGGCGCGATCCCCGATGGTGTGGATCGCGCCCCTTCCGCATGCTCCTTTCCCGGCGGCCCCGGCGGCCCACTACTCCCGGGGCGGCAGCTTCGGACGGCGCCGGTCCGGTACGTCCGTGTAGCCGGGCGGCACCGCGGCCGGGTCCTGCTCCAGCAGCTCCAGCGCCAGGTGCACGGCGTCGTCCAGCTGGGCGTGCCGCCCCTCCGCCCAGTCGAGCGGGGTGCGCAGGATCGCGAAGTCCGGCTCCACGCCGTGGTTCTCCACCGACCACCCGTACTCCGGGAACCAGGCGGCATTCATCGGCACCGTGATCACCGTGCCGTCGCCGAGGGTGTGCCGGCCGGTCATGCCGACCACCCCGCCCCAGGTGCGCTGGCCCACCACCGGGCCCAGCCCCAGCAGTTTGAAGGCCGCGGTGATCATGTCCCCGTCGGAGGAGGTCGCCTCGTCGGCCAGCGCCACGATCGGACCGCGGGGCGCGTTGGAGGCGTACGAGACCGGCTGGGCGTCACGCGTCAGGTCCCAGCCGAGGATGGAGCGGGTCAGCTTCTCCACCACCAGCTCGCTGATGTGGCCGCCCGCGTTGCCGCGCACGTCCACGATCAGCGCGGGGCGGGACATCTCCATCCGCAGGTCGCGGTTGAACTGCGCCCAGCCCGAGCCGCCCATGTCGGGGATGTGGAGGTAGCCGCACCGGCCGCCGCTGATCTCCCGGACCACCTCGCGCCGCTTGGACACCCAGTCCTGGTAGCGCAGCGGCCGTTCGTCGATCAGCGGCACGATGGCGACCCGCCGGGCGCGGCCCTCGCCCTCCGCGGGCTGGAAGGTCAGCTCGACCGTGGTCCCGCCCGCCGCCGACAGCAGCGGATAGGGGCCGGCCACCGGGTCCACGGGCCGTCCGTCCACATGGGTGAGCACGGCGCCCTCCCGGATGCCGGTGCCGGCCAGCGGGGAGCGGGCCTTGGAGTCCGAGGACTCGCCGGGCAGGATCCGGGCGATCACCCAGCTCCCGTCCCGGGGGTAGAGGTTGGCGCCGAGCAGGCCGATCGCCCGCTGGTAGTGCGGGGGACCTTCGTTGCGGCGCGCGGGGGAGACGTAGGCGTGCGAGGTGCCGAGCTCGCCGAGGACCTCGCGCAGCAGGTCGGCGAACTCGTCGGGGGAGGCGACCCGTTCGACCAGGGGGCGGTACTGGCGCAGCACCCCGTCCCAGTCGATGCCGCACATCTTCGGCTCCCAGAAGTAGGAGCGGATGATCCGCCCGGCCTCCTCGAAGGCCTGGCGCCACTCGGCCGCCGGGTCCACCTCGTGCAGGATGCGCCGCAGGTCCAGGTAGACCGTCGAGTCGCTGTCGCCCGACTCGGTCGCCGGGACCGCGCGCAGGTCCCCGTCGTCGTTGATCACCAGCCGGGTGCCGTCGCCGCTGACCGCGAACCAGTCCAGCCCCGAGGCCAGTTCGGTCTTGCGGGCCTTGGTGAGGTCGAAGTGCTCCAGCGTGGGCTTGCCGCTGATGTCGTTCGGGTTGGCGAAGGTCTCGCCGAGCGCGCCCGAGATCGGCCAGCGCAGCCACACCAGCCCGCCGCCGTGCACCGGGTACAGGGCCGAGTACTTGGACGCGGAGACGGGGAAGGGAGTGACCCGGCTCTCCAGCCCCTCCACCTCCACGGTCACGGAGCCGTCGCCGTCGGCCGAGTCCCCTTCGACGGGGTCCAGTCCCCCCGCCGCGGGCCGGCCCTCGGCGGAGAGCGCGAAGGGGGAAGGGGTCGCGGAGGACAGCGGCACCAGGTAGGGGCGGCAGCCCAGCGGGAACGACAGGTCGCCGGTGTGCACGTCGTAGACGGGGTCGAAACCGCGCCACGACAGGAAGGCCAGGTAGCGCCCGTCCCGGGTGAAGACCGGATTCTCGTCCTCGAAGCGGCCGTTGGTGACGTCGACGATGGTTCGCGCGCCCGGTCCGGAGATGCGGGCCATCTTGATCTGCCGCAGTGAACGGCCGATGCCCGGATGCGACCAGGTCAGCCAGGCCCCGTCGGGGGAGAAGGCCAGGTCGGTGACGGGTCCGTTGATGGACCGGATCAGCTCGGTGACCTCCCCGTTGGACTCCTCCGTCGCGTTGACGAGCAGCAGCCGTCCGTCGTTGGAGGCGATGGCGAGCCGCTCCCCGTCCGGGTCCGAGAGCAGCTCGGTGACGCGCCCCAGCTCGCCCGAGGCCAGCCGGCGCGGCTCGCGTTCCCCGGAGGCCCGGGGCAGGTAGGCGATCTCGATCGCGTCCTCGCCCTCGGCGTCGGTGACGTAGGCGACCTGCCCGCCGCTGCCGAGCATCTCCGGCAGCCGCACGCGTACGCCCGGGGTGTCGGCGATGGTCCGGGCGGGCCCGTCGCGGTGGGTCAGCCAGTACAGGCTGCCGCGTACCACGACCGCGCTGGCCCGGCCGGTGGTGTCCACGGAGAGCGAGTCGACGTTGCTGGCGGCCGACGCCTGGTACGTGCGCCGGCCCGCGCGCGGCCCGCCGAGGCGGACCTGGAGCCTGCGCGGCACGGCGTCGGGGGCCAGGGACTCGACGAGCCAGAGTTCCCCGGCGCACTGGTAGACGATCCGGGAGCCGTCGCTGGAGGCGTGCCGGGCGTAGAACTCCTCGTGATCGGTGTGGCGGCGCAGGTCGGTGCCGTCGGGCCGGACGGAGTACAGGTTGCCGATGCCCTCGTGGTCGGAGAGGAAGGCGATCCGGCCGCCCACGAACATCGGCGCGTCGAGGTGTCCCTCGACGTCCTCCAGCAGCTGCCGGCCGTGCAGCCACAGCCGTCCGGTGGCACCGCCGCGGTAGCGCTTCCAGGCGGCGGGCTCGTGCGGGGGTTTGCCGGTGAGCAGCAGGGTGCGGTGCTCGCCGTCGATGTCGGCGACCTGGATGTCGGACACGGGCCCCCAGGGGAGGCGTCCGCCGGGGCTGCCGTCGGTGGGCAGTTTGTAGGCCCAGGAGTAGTAGGAGAACGGCTGTCCCCGTGAGGAGACCGCCAGGATGTTGCCCTCGGGGTCCCAGCCGCAGACCCGGGTGTCGATGGCGCCCCAGTGGCTCAGCTGGCGGGCCGGGCCGCCGTCGACGGGGGCGAGGTGGATCTCGGGATCGAGGGTGCGCCAGGTGGCGAAGGCGATGTGCTTGCCGTCGGGGGAGAACCGCGGGTGGTTGACCCGCGTCCGGTCGACGGTGATCCGCCAGGCCCGGCCGGGCGTCTGCCCGTCGGGGACCAGCGGGGCGACCCAGAGGTCGTCCTCGGTGGCGAAGCACAGGAGGTCGTCGTGCAGGTGCGGGAACCGGAGGTACGCGACGTCGTGACTCACCCCCCAATGCTTTCCGCGGTGGGAGGCCCTGGCAACTCGTACAGGTGATCCATGCCACTCCTCCGAGCGAAACGGAACGGTTTCGTTTCGCTTGCGTGAGGGGTATCGTCTTCAGCGTACGGAACACGTTCGTTTCGATAAGAGGCGCGTTCGGACGGAGGCACGGAGATGACCGAGGCGATGGCGGCCCGGCGCAGCCGGATCACCCCCGAACGGCAGGCCGAACTGCACGAGGCGGTCCTCGACCTCCTGCGTGACGTCGGCTACGAGGCGCTGACCATGGATGCGGTCGCCGCCCGTACGAAGTCCAGCAAGGCCACCCTCTACCGCCAGTGGGGGAGCAAGCCGGAGCTGGTCGCCAAGGCCCTGCGATGCACGCAGCCCGTTTCGCTGCGGGAGATCGACACGGGCACCCTGCGCGGGGACTTCGCGCTCATGGTGGAGCACTCCGACGACGCGCAGATGGCCAAGGACACCGCGCTGATGCGGGGCCTGGCCCATGCCGTCCACGAGAGCCCGGAGCTCCACAAGGCCCTGCGCGACCTGCTGGTCGACCCGGAGATCAACGGTCTCCAGGCGATGCTCCAGCGCGCGGTGGACCGGGGCGAGATCCGACCGGACTGTCCGGCCCTGGATTTCGTACCGCACATGCTCATCGGGGCGTTCATCGCGCTCCCGCTGATCGAGGACCGTCCCGTGGACCGGGCCTTCCTCGGTGAGTTCATCGATGCCGTGGTCTTCCCCGCCCTCGGCGTCTGATCCACCCCGTCCCCTTCGTCTCCACCGCTCCCCGCTGCTCCTGACACGCCGCTCTCGTCGTCGGGCCGGCTCTCTACGCCCTGATCCCTCCGGATCCATCCCACGACCTGAACGGGAGAACCACCGACGTGGCTACCTTCCTCTACCGGCTCGGCAGGGGCGCCTTCCGGCGCCGCGGCCTCGTCGCCCTCATCTGGGTGGCGCTGCTGTTCGCCGCCGGCTTCGGCGCGGCCTCGGCCGGCGCCCCCACCTCCGGCTCGTTCTCGATACCCGGCACGGAGGCCCAGAAGGCCTTCGACCTGCTGGACGAGAAGTTCCCGGGCATGGCCGCCGACGGCGCCACCGCCCGCATCGTCATCAAGGCTCCCGAGGGCGCCAAGGTCACCGACCCCGGCCCCAAGGCCGAGGTGCAGAAGATCGTCGCCGGCCTGAAGTCGGGACCGGGCGCGGAGCAGATCTCCTCGGTCGCCGACCCGTACGAGGCCCAGGCCGTGAGCCAGGACGGCTCCACCGCCTACGTCAGCGCCAAGTACGACGTCAGCGGCATGGAGCTGAAGGACGAGACCCGCGAGGCGCTGAAGGACTCCGGCACCGCGGCCAAGGCCACCGGCCTGAACGTCCAGATCGGCGGTGACGCGCTGATGGCGGCCCCCGAGACCGGCTCCGGCGAGATCATCGGCATCATGGTCGCCGCGATCGTCCTCGTGATCACCTTCGGCTCGCTGATCGCCGCCGGGCTGCCGCTGCTGACCGCCCTGATCGGCGTGGGCATCGGCGTCTCCTCCATCACCGCGCTCGCCAACGTGCTGGACCTCGGCTCCACCACCTCCACCCTCGCGATGATGATCGGCCTCGCGGTCGGCATCGACTACGCCCTCTTCATCGTCTCCCGCTACCGCGCGGAGCTCGCCGAGGGCCGCGAGCGGGACGAGGCCGCCGGCCGGGCCGCGGGAACCGCCGGCTCCGCCGTCGTCTTCGCCGGTCTGACCGTGGTCATCGCCCTCGTGGGCCTGGCCGTCGTCAACATTCCGATGCTGACCAAGATGGGCGTCGCGGCCGCCGGCACGGTGGTCATCGCGGTCCTGGTCGCCCTGACCCTGGTCCCGGCCATCCTCGGCTTCGCGGGCAAGAAGGTCCTGCCCGCCGGCGAGAAGAGCAGGCTGTTCGGCAAGGGCACGCGTCCCTCCTCCGGGGCCGACGAGAAGAAGGCCAACGGCGGGACCCGCTGGGCCCGCTTCGTCCTGCGCCGCCCGGTCATGGTGCTGCTGGCCGGTGTGATC
Organism: Streptomyces sp. 147326; assembly: GCF_045000215.1. Classification (NCBI taxonomy): domain Bacteria; kingdom Bacillati; phylum Actinomycetota; class Actinomycetes; order Kitasatosporales; family Streptomycetaceae; genus Streptomyces; species Streptomyces sp. 147326. The sequence continues at coordinate 5,296,823 of NZ_CP134201.1, forward strand.
GGCCTCGGCGTCATCGCCATCCCGGCGAGCAAGCTGGAGATGGGTCTGCCGGACGACGGCGCCCAGCCGGTCTCCACCACCCAGCGCCAGGCGTACGACCTGCTGTCCGAGGGCTTCGGCCCGGGCTTCAACGGCCCGCTGATGGTCGTCGTGGACGGGGACAAGGCCCTCGCCGACTCCACCGTCGACCGGATCAAGGGCCTGGAGGGCGTCGTCGCGGTCACGCCGCCGACCCCCAACGAGAGCGGCGACGCCTCGGTCATCACCGTCATCCCGAAGGACCGCCCGTCCTCCACGCAGACGGAGGACCTGGTCCACGAGATCCGCGACGGCAGCGGCGACGACGTCCTCGTCACCGGCGCCACCGCGATGAACATCGACTTCTCGCAGAAGATGAACGACGCGCTGCTGCCCTACCTGGCGCTCGTCGTCGGCCTCGCCTTCCTGCTGCTGATGCTGGTGTTCCGCTCGATCCTGGTCCCGCTCAAGGCGGCCCTCGGCTTCCTGCTCTCGGTCGTCGCCGCCCTCGGCGCGGTCGTCGCGGTCTTCCAGTGGGGCTGGCTCGGCTCGCTCTTCGGCGTGGAGCAGACCGGCCCGATCATGTCGATGATGCCGATCTTCATGGTGGGCGTCGTCTTCGGTCTGGCCATGGACTACGAGGTCTTCCTCGTCACCCGCATGCGTGAGGCGTACGTCCACGGCGAGCGCCCGGGCCAGGCCGTGGTGACCGGATTCCAGTACAGCGCGCGGGTCGTCGTGGCCGCCGCCGTCATCATGATCGCGGTGTTCGCGGGCTTCATCGGAGCCAGCGAGCAGATGGTCAAGATGATCGGCTTCGGTCTGGCCGTCGCCGTCTTCTTCGACGCCTTCGTGGTCCGCATGGCCATCGTCCCGGCGGTGCTCGCCCTGCTCGGGCACAAGGCCTGGTGGCTGCCGAAGTGGCTGGACCGGCTGCTGCCGAACGTGGACGTGGAGGGCGAGAGCCTGCGCAAGCACCTCTCTCAGTCCGCGCAGTCGCCCGAGGGCCCGGACAAGGACCGCGAGCTGGTCAACGCCTGACCCCGCGCCGTCCGGCCGGCAGAGGGCCCGGCCCCGCACCGCCTGCTCACCAGGTGGTGCGGGGCCGGGCCCGTTTCGTACCCGCGCCCTACGCCCTACGGGTGGCGGCGGCGGCCGGAGCGTACGTGCGGCGCAGGAAGCGGCGCAGCGCGGCGATGTCGAACTGGATCACGGCGACGCCCTCGGGGGAGTGGAACTCGACCACGGCCTGGACGCGGCCGCAGGGCCAGATGCGCACGTCCCCGGTCCCGGTCGGCGCCTGGAGGCCGGCCTCCAGCAGGGCGCGGGGGAAGACCCACTCGTTGTCGGTGCCCTCGGGTGACAGATCGGCCGGGAAGACGATCCGCACGGCCAGCGGCTCGGCGGGCGCGAAGCGCAGGGCGACCGGGATGGTCCGGTAGAGGGGATCGTCCGTGATCACCCGGGCGCGGACCCGCTCCTCGACCGGGATGGTCGTCGTGGACAGGGTCGCGGTCGCGGTGGCGGTCGCGGTGGCTGGTGGATTCTCGGCGGTGGCTGACATCGACCAGGCTCCTCGAAATCGGAACATTTACGTCCGCTTGTCCTCCAGCCTCGCACATTCCGACGAAACCGCACGGGTGTTTTTGTGACGGACTCGCTCTTGCCAACGGTTTGCAACTGGGCACTATTCTTGAACGGTTAAACACTGCGTTAAGGCGTAAGGAAGCGGAGCCACTCCATGCATGTGCCCGACGGTTTCATCAACGCACCCGTCTCGGTGGCCGCCGGAGTGGCGGCCGGCGTCGCGGTCGCCGTCAGCCTCCGAGGCGCCCGCCGCGAGCTCGACGAGCGCACCGCGCCGCTCGCCGGCCTCGTCGCCGCCTTCATCTTCGCCGTCCAGATGCTGAACTTCCCGGTCGCCGCCGGCACCAGCGGCCACCTGCTGGGCGGGGCCCTCGCCGCGATACTCGTCGGCCCCTGCACCGGTGTGCTGTGCGTGTCAGTCGTCCTGCTCATGCAGGGCATCCTCTTCGCCGACGGCGGGCTGACCGCCCTCGGCGTGAACGTCTCCGTCATGGGCGTCGTCACCGTCGTCGTCGCCTACGCGATCTTCCGCGGGCTGCTCGGGATCCTGCCGCCCACCCGCCGCTCCGTGACCGTGGCCGCCTTCGCGGGCGCCCTGCTCTCGGTGCCCGCCGCGGCCGCGGCCTTCACCGCCATCTACGCGATCGGCGGCACCACCGACGTGGCCATCGGCAAGGTGTTCACCGCCATGGTCGGCGTGCACGTGCTCATCGGCATCGGCGAGGCCGCCATCACGGCCGCGACCGTGGGCGCCGTGATCGCCGTACGGCCCGACCTGGTGCACGGCGCCCGCGGGCTGACCGCGCCGCTCAAGCTGCGCGTCGGCGGCGAGCTCGTCGATGCCCCCGCGGCCGCCCCCGCCACCCCGGTGGCCGCCCGCTCCACCAAGAAGGTGTGGGCGACCGGCCTGGTCACCGCGTTCGTCCTCGCCGGGTTCGTCTCCTCCTACGCGTCCGCCAGCCCCGACGGCCTGGAGAAGGTCGCCGCCGACAAGGGCATCGACGAGAAGGTCGAGGAACACGCGGCCGCCGACTCCCCGCTCGCCGACTACGGCGTCAAGAACGTCGACGACGCCCGGCTGTCCGGCGGCCTCGCCGGGGTCATCGGCGTGGGCGTGACCGTCGCCGCCGGCACCGGGATCTTCTGGGCCGTGCGCCGGCGCCGTACGGAGGAGCTGACCGCCACCTCCGTCTCGGCGGGCTGACATGGGCGCCGGCCATGCCCACAAGCTCTACCGGCACGGGCACACGCCGGTGCACGACCTGCCCCCGCACTGCAAGCTCGCCGCGACCTTCGGCTTCGTCGTGGTCGTCGTGTCCACGCCGCGCGAGGCGGTGTGGGCCTTCGGCCTGTACGCCGTCCTCATCGCGGCGGCCGCGGCCGTGGCCCGGATCCCGGCCGGCTTCCTGCTGCGGAGGCTGCTGATCGAGGTCCCGTTCGTCGCCTTCGCCGTGCTCATGCCCTTCGTCGCCGAGGGAGAGCGGGTGGAGGTGCTCGGCATGTCCCTCAGCGTCTCCGGCCTGTGGGGCGCCTGGAACGTCCTCGCCAAGGGCACGCTCGGCGTGGCCGCCTCCGTCCTGCTGGCCTCCACGACCGAACTGCGGGCCCTGCTGCTGGGCCTGCAGCGGCTGAAGCTGCCGCCGCTGCTCGTCCAGATCGCCTCCTTCATGATCCGCTACGGCGACGTGATCAGCGACGAGCTGCGCCGGATGTCCATCGCCCGCCGCTCGCGCGGGTTCGAAGCCCGCGGGATCCGGCACTGGGGGGTGCTCGCCAAGACCGCGGGCGCGCTGTTCATCCGTTCCTACGAGCGCGGCGAGCGCGTCTACCTCGCGATGGTCAGCCGCGGCTACGCCGGCTCGATGCCGGTGATCGACGAGGTCGTGGCCACGCGCACCCAGTGGGCGTACGCGGCCGTACTCCCGGTGACGGCCCTCGCCGTCTGTCTGATGGGATGGACGCTGTGAACCTCACCCCTTCGCTGGAAGTCTCCGGCCTCGCCTATGCCTACCCCGACGGACACCAGGCCCTCTTCGGCGTGGACCTGACCGTCGGGCGCGGCGAGCGGGTCGCCCTGCTCGGTCCCAACGGCGCCGGCAAGACCACCCTGGTGCTGCACCTCAACGGCATCCTGGCCGGTGGGGTCGGCGCGGTGACCGTGGCCGGGCTGCCCGTGGAGAAGCGGAACCTCGCCGAGATCCGGCGCCGGGTCGGGATCGTCTTCCAGGACCCCGACGACCAGCTGTTCATGCCGACCGTGCGGGAGGACGTGGCCTTCGGGCCGGCCGCGGCCGGAATGCGGGGCGCGGAACTGGAGGAGCGGGTCCGGGCCGCCCTGGACCAGGTCGGCATGGCGGACTTCGCCGACCGGCCGCCGCACCACCTGTCCTTCGGGCAGCGCCGCCGGGTCGCGGTGGCGACCGTCCTGGCCATGCGGCCCGAGATCCTGGTCCTGGACGAGCCCTCGTCCAATCTGGACCCGGCCTCGCGCCGCGAGCTCGCGGACATCCTGCGCTCGCTCGACGTGACCGTGCTGATGGTGACGCACGACCTGCCGTACGCCCTGGAGCTGTGCCCGCGCGCGGTGATCCTCAGCGAGGGGGTCATCGCGGCGGACGGCCGCACGCAGGACCTGCTGTGCGACGAGAAGCTGATGCGCGCCCACCGGCTGGAGCTCCCGTTCGGCTTCGACCCCCGCACGCCCCTTCTGACGCGCCCCTCGCACTGATCGGCGCCGGGGCGCCTCCCGGCTCCGGGCCGCTGAGTCGGACTCCGTCCGCCGGTCGGGGGCCGGGCCGATGGGCCGCTTCGGGGACCCGGGAAGCAAGGTCGTCCGGCGGGCGTTGCATTGTGACGTAGACGTAGACGTAGACGTAGACGTAGGCGTAGGCGTAGGCGTAGGCGTAGGCGTAGGCGCCGTCGGGCGTCGCGGCAGGTGCTGGGAGTAGACGTGGATGTCCACGGGACGGTGGCGGAGGGCTTCGAGCCCGTCCGGGACGCGTTCGTGCGCAATTTCGAGGTGCTCGGGGACCGCGGGGCGGCCGTGGCCGTCTACCGCGACGGCCGCAAGGTCGTCGACCTGTGGGGCGGCACCAAGGACGCCGACGGCACGGACCCCTGGACCGGGGACACCGCGCAGATCGTCCGCTCCGCGACCAAGGGCGTGGCCGCCGCCGTCCCCCTGCTGCTGCACCAGCGCGGGCTGCTCGACCTGGACGCGCCGGTGGGCTCGTACTGGCCGGAGTTCAAGACGGGCGGCAAGGAGCGGATCCTCGTCCGCGACCTGCTCGCGCACCGGGCCGGCGTCCCGGTGCTGGACCGGGGGCTGACCGCCGCCGAGGCCGCGGACGGGGTCTCCGGAGCGCACGCCGTCGCCGCGCAGCAGCCCTTCTGGGAGCCGGGCAGCGAGCACGGCTATCACGCGCAGACCTACAGCTGGCTGCTGTCCGAGCTGGTGCTGCGGGTGACCGGGCGCACGCTGGGTACCGTACTGGCGGAGGAGATGGCCGAGCCGCTGGGCGTCGACTTCTGGGTAGGGCTGCCGGAGGCCGAGACGCACCGGGTGGGCCGCGTGGCCCCGGTCGACCCGCCGGAGAGCGCCGGCATGCTCAGGACCAGGCCGCGCAGAAACGTTTCCGAGGCCTACGCCGACCCGGACTCCCTCACCCGCCGCGCCTTCACCGCCATCGACCCGCTGCCCGACGAGAACGACCCCGCCTACCGGGCCGCCGAGCTCCCCGCCTCGAACGGCATCGGCACGGCCCGCGCGCTGGCCCGCTTCTACGGGGCCACGATCGGGGTGGTCGAGGACGGCGCGCGGATCTTCACCCCGGCCACCACCGCCCTCGCCGGCCGCGAGCTCTCCTCGGGCCCGGACCGGGTGCTCGTCGTGAACACCCGCTTCGGCCCCGGCTACATGCTGCACGGCCCGGCCTCGCCGCTGCTCTCCCCGGCCTCCTTCGGCCACCCCGGCCGCGGCGGATCCCTGGCCTTCGCGGACCCGGAGGCGGGCATCGGCTTCGGTTACGTCACCAACGCCCTGGCCAAGTCGGTCACCGCCGACCCGCGCGCCCAGGCCCTGGTCCGCGCCCTGCGGTCAGCCCTCTGACGGCTCCGACGGCTGCTCGCGCACGTCGGCCACGGTGGCCCCGGCGTACCTGACGAGCTCGCCGGGAGCCATCGGGAACACCGTGTGCGGGGTCCCGGCCGCCGCCCAGACCGTGTCGTGGACCAGCAGCGACCGGTCGGCCAGCACCCGGGTGCGCGTACGGTGCCCGAAGGGCGGAACCCCGCCGATGGCGTAGCCGGTGGTCTCCCGGACCACGGTCGCGTCCGCCCGGGTCACCCGGGCCGCGCCCAGCTCGCGGCCGACCGCCGCGACGTCCACGCGGGAGGCCCCGTCCATCAGGACCAGGACGGGAACGCCGTCCGCCGCGAAGATCAGCGACTTGACGATCTGGCCGAGCTCGCAGCCGATCGCGGCCGCGGCCTCGGCGGCGGTCCGGGTGGCCTCCGGGAAGGCCCGTACCTCGGCGTCGATGCCGAGGGCGGTCAGTGCCTCGGCGAAACGGGGGTGCGCTGTGGTCGTCATGCCCGGACGCTAACGCCTTCCACGAGGAGGCGTCATCCGGCTTTCAGCACGTGGGCGGGGTGACGCCGGTCAGCCGGCCTTGAGGACCTCGGCGACTATTGGGCCCGCCGAGTCGCCGCCGCGGCCGCCGGCCTCGACCATCGCGGCCGCGGCCACGTCGCCGCTGTAGCCCGTGAACCAGCTGTCCGGGCTGCCGGCGCCGTCGACCTCCGCCGAGCCCGTCTTCGCGCCCTTGTCGCCGCCCACCGACCGCATCACCTTCTCGGCGGTGCCGGAGGTCGCCGTCAGCCGCATCATCGAGACCAGCTGCTGCTGCACCGAGGGCTTCATCTTCCGCTGCGCCGTCGCGATCTCCCGGCCGTCGAGCTCCGGCGAGACCAGGAGCGGCTGGCGGAACGTGCCGGTGCGCGCGGTCGCGGTGATGGACGCGATGTTCAGCGGGTTCATGGTGATCTTGCCCTGCCCGATGTACCCGGCGGCCTCCTCCGCGCCCGTCGCCGTCGGGACCGTGCCGTCGACGGACTTGATGCCCGTCTTCCAGTCCAGGTCGATGCCGAAGACCTCCTTGGCCTCCTTCGAGAGCGCGGCGTCGTCGTGGATCACGCCGACCGGCTTGATGAAGGCGGTGTTGCAGGACTTGGCGAAGCTCATCGCGAAGTTCGCGCCCGGCAGCTCGAAGTTGCCCAGGTTGTGGAAGGTGCGTCCGCCCCACATCACCTCCTTCGTGCACTGCGCCGGCTTGTCGGCCGCGACCAGGCCCCGGTCGATCAGCATGGCCGCCGTCGCGATCTTCATCGTGGATCCGGGGGCCCTGGCACCCCTCATGGCCGCGTTGAAGCCGTCGGTGCGATGGTTGGCGACGGCCAGGATGTGTCCGTTGCTCGGCTGGACGGCGACCACCGAGGCCTCGGGGTACCTGGCGACGGCCTGTTCGGCCGCCGCCTGCACCGTGGCGTCCAGGTAGGTCTTGAGGGTGCTCGGCTCGCCCTCGACCAGGGTCAGCAGGGTCCGCTTGGGGGCTTCCTTGAGGGCGGGCTCGATCCATACTTCGGCTCCGGGCCTGCCGCCCGACTTGCTGCCGTAGTTCTGGCGCAGCTCGTCGAGGATCGGCCGCAGCGAGGGGTACTTCTCCGGGGTCAGCTCCTCGCCGTTGCGGTCGACCGCCTTGACCGGCGGGCTCGGCGCGGCGCCCGCGCGCAGCTTCTCGTCCTTCTGGAGCTGCGGGTGGATCACCGAGGGCTGCCAGTCGACCAGCGGCTTCCCGCTGGTCACCCCGCGCACGACGGTCAGCTGGGAATCGTAGGCCAGCGGCTTGGTGGTGCCCTCGTACGTGATTTCGGCCTCGACCTTGAAGGGGACGGTGGTGCCGTTCGGCGGGCCGGGGGTGATCACGGCCTTGGACACGTACGCCTTGGTCCTGAAGTCGCCGACGGCGGCCTGTGCGGCCGCGGCGTTGTTCGTCAGGTCGGCGGCCACCCGCTCGTCCCCGGCGGCCCACGCGGCCAGGAAGGCCTTTGCGGTCGCGGCGGTCTCCTTCGCACCGACCGGGCCGCTGCCCTTCTCCGCCTGGACGGAGGTGTCGCCGTCGTTCCCCTCGCCGCTGTCCCCGACCAGGGCGTACACCCCGTACCCGGCGCCGCCGAGCATCGCGAGAAACACCCCGCCGACGATGGCACCCTTCGCTGCCCCGTTCACTGCGTCCCCTCCCCAGGAGCCCATAGTTCCCTGAACGCGTTCAAAGAACCTTGGTGTGGACCTTACGCGGCGGAGCGATTCGTTCCGGCCGTTGTTACCGGACCGGAACATCGCGACTGCGAAGGTCGTTGAACGAAGCGATGACCACGACGAGACTCCCGGCAGTGGAAGCGCTCGGCAGCGGCGGCCCGCTGCCCGAGCGGATCTGGTACACCTCCTACGGCTCGAACATGCACCGGGGCAGGCTGGCCTGCTACCTCGGCGGGGGCACCCCGGCGTACCTGGCGGGAGGCACCCCGGCGGGCGCCGCACGCGGCTATCCCGGATGCCGCGACCCCCGCGCGCCGGCCCGCTCGGTCCCCGTCGAACTGCCCGGCCGCCTGTATTTCGCCACGGAGTCCGTCGTGTGGACGGGCGGCCGCGCCTTCTACGACCCGGCGGCGCCGGGCCGCCTGCGCGCGCGGGCCCACCTGGTGACCGTCCAGCAGTTCTCCGACATCGCCGCCCAGGAGATGTACCGGGAGCCCGGGGCCGACATCGACCTCACCCGGGTCCTGCGCACGGGACGCGACGAGCTGGGACCCGGCCGGTACGAGACGCTGGTCTGCTCCGGCGCCCTGGACGGCATCCCCGTGCTGACCTTCACCGCGCCCTGGGGCATGCACGAGGTGGAGTGGGTCAGACCGGCCGCCGCCTACGTGACGCACCTCGCGGCAGGGCTGCTGGAGTCCGGGGCCTGGGACGCACGGTCCGTCGCCGACTACCTCGCCCGGTGCCCCGGCGCGGCCGGCCACTGGAACGCGGACCGGATCGCGGCCCTCCTGACCTCCCCCTGACCTCCCCCTGAGCTTCTTCCTGACCTGCCCGTGACCCGCCCGGCCTGAAATGCGTGCGCCGGGGCCGTGCTCTAGCGTCGAAAGGGCGAGGGTGACCGCTGCATCGAGCCGGTCGCCCCTCCGAGTGCCCGCTCTGCGCCGCCGCCCCCGCCCGTGGTCCGGCGCACCCGCCGATCGCGTGACCGACCGAGAGAGCAGGTGCATGCGCATGCGTCCGTCGGCCCGTATCCCCAGCATCCTCGCCGGCCTGGCCCTCGCCGTCGGCGGAGCCGTCTTCACCGTCCCAGCCGCCCACGCGGACAGCAAGGCCTGCGAGCAGTCCCTGGCGGCGAAGAAGGTGCAGGTCACGGACGATGTCCGGCAGGCCTGCTACGAGGGCGAGATCGGCAACCAGACCAGCTGCACCGCCAGCCTCGACGAGGCGGGCATCTCCAAGGAGGACGCGGCCAACGCCTGCCGGGTGGCCCCCCAGTAGCACCGCGAGGGCCCCGACGCCGTTCGGCACCGGGGCCCTCGTTCCGGCGTTCGGGCCCGGCACCAAGAGGTACCGGCCCGTGGTCCGCGCTGCTCAGAGCCCGTAACGCGGGCCCCGCACGGCGCTCGGCGCAGTGGGTGGACCGCTGTCTCAGCTCTGGGCCGCGGTCCCGCCTCAGGCCAGGTAGTCGTCGATGTCGCGGGCGGAGCGGTAGCCGCTCTCGATCGCCCCGTCGATGAAACCACGCCACACGGTCGCCGAGTCGGCGCCCGCGAAGAACAGCCGTCCTTCGGTGGTGCGCAGGTCCGGCAGCACCTTCGCCAACTGCCCCGGCCGGTAGATGCACCACGTGCCCAGCGCCAGCGGGTCATTGGACCAGTCCCAGCCGACGATGCTCTCCACCTCGACGCCCGGCAGGAGCGGTTGCAGCGCAGTCTGCATGCCCTGGGTGTCGTCGAACTGGGGCATCTGCAGCTTGTCCGGGTTGGCGGAGAACACGATCAGCCACGAGCCTTCCGGGCCGTGGGTGTAGGTGACCACGAAGTTCACCGCCTGGGCCTCGGGGGCCACGATGCTCACGTTGCCGATGTCGCCCTTGACGCGGACGAAGCACTTCCTGCCGGCACCCGCGTGACGGTCGGCCGATGCGGTCCTCTTGATCTCGGACAGCTCAGGTTCGAACTTCACACTGTTCAGGACGTTCATCGGCAGCGCGATCAGAGCGGTCGGGGCGCTGACATCTTCGCCGTTCTCCAGCTCGACCCGCACTCCACCGTCGGCCTGGATGACACGCCGCACGGGCGAGTTGAGACGGATGTCGGCCAGGGTGGCCTGCCCGGCAATGGAGTTGATCAGCTCGCGTGTCCCCTTGACCAGCTTCGTCTGCGACAGGGAGGCCATGGCCTGCGCCGCGCTGTAGCCGGCCAGAGCGTGGCACCGGTAGATCTCGGAGGCGCCGGACTGATCGAGGGGACCGAACGCGACCAGGCAGCACATCCCCTCCACCCAGTCGCGCATCGCCGGCTCGGCCTTGAAGGAGTCGAGCAGGTCACGCAGAGACCGCCCGCCCAGGCCATCCGGGTCCGAACTCACCGTCTCCAGGAACGGCTCCGGGAACAGGCTCATGCCCGGGGCGCAGAACTCGTCGAACGCTTCCAGGGCCCGTTCGAGATCGTCGTCGGACAGGTCCACGACGCGGCCCTCGGAGAAGACGGCCTGCCGCAGTCCCTCCAGCACCGGGAACGTCTCGGTCTCGACCGCGTACCGGTCGACCTCGGACCACACGTGCGGCTGCAGAGGGTGGACCCAGGTGCCGCCGAACTCCATCGGATGCCCGTCGTGGTCCTTCGTCCAGGTGCGGCCGCCCAGGCGGTCACGCGCCTCGACCAGGACCGCCCGGCGACCGCGCGCCGACAATTCACGCGCGGCCGTCACGCCTGCGAAACCGCCGCCTACGATCAGGACATCCACTTCAGAATCTGACGTCGCCACGATCTGCTCCCTCACCGTCGTCTGGCCTGACTCGCGAGCCACTATCCGGGAAGGGGCGGCAGCCGGTCGCGCGCCACGCTCTGTCTGGAATTCAGCCTTCCGGATTGATCTCCTCTGGGTACGCCGAAACCAGTGGCACGCCGGGTACATGACCGTTTCTCAGCCCACGAAAGGTGTCGGTGGCCGCAGGCTTGTAGGGGAACTCCGCACCCCTCCACGGGGCCGATCCTCCACAGCCCCGACACCTGACCCTCTTCCGCCTGGACCGGCCAACGAATCCCCCCGGCTCCCGGCCGCCCTCAAAATAGGGTTCCCACGACTGGGCCGTTACCGATGAGCTTGCAAAACCCGCAGAGTTAGTCGTATTGCCGGCGACCACCGCTGACAACGACGAGGGCCCCGGCGCCATCCGGTGCCGGGGCCCTCGTTTTCGCTGCTAGACCCAGGTGTCCAGCCACATGCGGCCCCGCCAGGAGTCCATCGGGAGGTCTGGCCCGTGTAGATCGGCCAGAAGTAATTGGAATTCCACTCATCAAGGCACGCAAGGCCCGGAACAGCGGCTTTCCCGCGCCATCGGGACCGCCGTGACCCCGCCGGGCCGCCCTCGGGGCCGTGATCATGGTCTGGAGAGGCCTTAAAAAAGGCCGTCTATGGCCGCCGGGTTCGCAAGAGAGTAGGCGTCCGAGGCTCCCTGAGGGGCGGGGCAGCCCCACGCCTTCCAGTTGCCCGGCTTGTTTCTTGTACGGCTTATCCAGGAACCGCTCCGTACCGTGAGGGCAGTTGGGCGGGTGTGCCGTACGGAGTGCCCTGCTCGGCAGGGGCCTGGCCGCCCTTTGGCGGGGCGGAATCGTACTGGCCGGGGTGCGTGACCGGCCGGTCCCTTAGTCGGCGTTGCGAGTAAATGCAACCAGGAGTTCCACTGTTCATGGGGCAAGCAGGCGGCCCCGACTAGGGAGCCGGGCCGGTCCTCGCCGGGAGGGCGCCGTCAGGCGTCAATCCTGTAGCGGAGGTCGTAGTGGGAGTCGTCGCCCGTCAGCGTCACCACCTGCTCGCCCGGGTTATCGGCGCTGACGAAGAAGGAATCAATGAGGTCATGGTCGCTTGGGGAATCGATTTCTTCTACCCATACTTTTCCAGAGCCCGTAAATTCCATGGAATCATTCAGCTCCCACTCATCCCCCTCGTTCATATCGCTATCATGAAACATCAATTCGTCGAGGAAGAGTATCCGTACCTGATCGGCTCCAAATCCGTCCGTGGTTTCCCAGCATTTTAGTCCCAGCAGTTGAAACGTAGCCATTCTTTAGCCTTCCCCTCAGCCTGGCTTTCAGGTCGAAGACCCCAGCAAGTGAGCCGGGTTCTGGGTGCGCCGGTGTTCTTCGGCAACGGGGGGACAGGAGGCTCGCGATGAAGCCCCACTTTCATGATTCTTCCGCGATGCCAGTCATGCAACTCGGGTGCGTTCAGAGTGGAACCTGCGATTCGAGAGCTCAGATCGGCAAGGAGAAGGCCAGGTCAAAAGGGGCAGCCTCGAAGAACGAAACGGGCAGGACGCCGAGACCGATCCCGAGCGGGAGGAGTGGCGACGCATCCGGCGCCGACGAAAACTCCGGCCGAAGGCCGCTCTCCTCGGCCGCTCCAGGGTCGGGCAGACCAGCAAGGTCTATCTCGCTGCCGACCGCAAGTGCCGCCCGCTGGCGTTCGTGCTGACCGCGGGCCAGGCAGCGGACAGCCCGCAGTTCATTCCCGTGCTGGCGAAGATCCGGGTCCGTGGCCCGTCGGCCGTCCCCGCACCCGGCCGGACGCGGTCGCCGCGGGACAAGGCCTACTCGTCCCGCGGCAACCAGACCCACTTGCACAAACGCGGCATCAAGGCGGTGATCCCGGAGAAGGGGGACCAGGCCGCAAACCGGAAGAATAGGGACTCCAGAGGCGGGCGGCCCGTCACTCACGATGCCGACCTCTACAAGGAGAGGAACACCGTCGAGCGCCTGATCAACAAGCGCAAGGCCTGGCGAGGCGTAGCCGCCCGATACGACAAGACCCCCGACAGCTACCTCGTCGGCCTCCACCTGTGCGCCTCGATGATCTGGGTCAAAGACCTCACCCGGACCACCCACTGATCACGACTCAATACGCTCCCTAGTGGCTTCCCGCTAACCAGGGCCGCCGCAGCCCTATTGGCCCGTCTCGGGATCGTGATCACGGTCCGGAGAGGCCTCGAACAGCCCGTCAACGGCTGGAACGAAGGCATGGGGCGGGTGCCGATGTACGGATAGGCGTGAAGCCTCAGCCGCCGCTCCGCAGATCGCGGCTCTTGATCTCCGTCGTGGGGGTCTTCACCCAGTTCTCGGCGAACTGCCGGAACGTGATGCGGTTGGCGCGCGGGTCCACGTACTGCCCTCGGGACATGTCGGCCGCGGTCTCGTTCAGCCTCGGCTCGGCAAGTCGCTTCTGCTTGTCCGGGAACGACTTGCTCTTCTCGGTGCCGTCGGGCCCGACGTACCGGGCGCGGTAGCGCGCGCCGCTGGCGTATCGGTCGGTCTTGACTCGCCGGCCCTTGCCGTCAGGCCCGGTCTCGGTCTTGTACCAGCGGTCTTGGACGTGGCCTGCCACGTGAGCGCCTTTCTGGGGAAGCGCTGAGGGCGGGCCCTGTTGGGCCCGCCCTCGTGATCGGGTGGTGGGTTAGGCGGCTTGGCTGAGGTCCGCGCGCTTGTGCTCGGCGACCCAGGCGTAGACGTCAGCGGGGTCGTAGCGGAGGTGTTTGCCGACGCGGAATCCAGGCAGACCGGTGCGCTTCTTGCGCCACTGGTAGTCGGTCTCCACGGGAACGTCGAAGAGTTCGGCGACGTCGTCGGGATTCAGGTATCGGTCGGGGAGGCCGGCGCGCAGGAGGGCGCGGGGGTCGCTCTGGGCGGGCATTGCTCCTCCGGCGGGTTGGGTGGGGCCCGTGTCTGTCCGACGTTCGGATCACCGACGTCGTTGCGGCCCGTGCAGCCGGTGCACAAATCGTCGGTTATGCAAATAAGCCCCGCAAGCAGCTCTCGCTCGCCTCAGCCGGTGCAGAAGTGGTGGTGACTCAGATGCAGGAGATTGCCGACTCCTTTGCCAGCTTCAGCTCTCCTGGCTAGCGGCTGTTCAGCGAGTGAGGTTCAGGCGGACTTCCTGAACAGATGTGGGCTCGGATCGGGGGGCCGTCCGTGGGCCGTCGAGGGCGGCCCAGGACGGCCAGCGACCACCAGCAACAACCACAGCGGGCCCGGCACCAGAAGGTGCCGGGCCCGTCGTTGCACCTGCTAGACCCAGGTGTCCAGCCACATGCGGCCGCGCCAGGAGTCCATCGGCAGGGTCTGGCCCGTGTAGATCGGCCAGAAGTAGATGAAGTTCCACACGATCAGCAGGACCAGTACCCCCGCCCCGATCGCGCCCAGCGCGCGCCGTCGCTCGGACGAGCCCGCCGGGCCCAGCAGGGCGCCGATCATCATCGCCACCGCCAGGCACAGGTACGGGACGAAGACCACCGCGTAGAAGTAGAAGATCGTCCGCTCCTGGTAGTTGAACCAGGGGAGCAGACCCGCGGCCACCGCACACGCGATCGCGCCCGCCCGCCAGTCGCGGCGGAAGAACCACCGCCACAGCACGTACAGCAGCGCGAAGCAGCCCGCCCACCACAGCAGCGGGGTGCCCAGCGCCAGCACCTCGCGGGCGCACTTGCCCGCCTCGGTCGCCGGGCAGCCGTCGGTGCCCGGCTCGGGGGACTCGTAGAAATAGGAGACGGGCCGGCCGAGGACCAGCCAGCTCCACGGGTTGGACTCGTAGGTGTGCCCCGAGGTCAGCCCGACGTGGAACCTGTAGACCTCGGTCTCGTAGTGCCACAGGCTGCGCAGCCACTCCGGAAGGAAGGAGAGCGAGCTGTGCGTGTCGTTCTTGGCCGCCCAGTCGCGCAGGTAGCCGCCCTTGCCGTTGTCCGGGCTGAAGATCCAGCCCGACCACGAGGCCACGTACGTCACGATCGCGACCGGCACCGTGGACACGAAGGCCGGCAGCGCGTCGCGGCGCAGCATCGCCGCGTACGGGGCCCCCGCGCCCGCGGTGCGGCGCGCGGCCGCGTCCCACAGCACGGTGAGGACCCCGAAGAAGGCCAGGACGACGAAGCCGTTCCACTTCGTGCCCGCGGCCAGCCCCAGGCAGACCCCGGCCAGGATCCGGTACGGCCGCCAGCCCAGCCGCAGCGACTCGGCGATCTTCGTGTCGGGCCGGGTCCGGCCCTCCTCGTCCACCGGCAGCGCGTCCGCGAGTCTGGCCCGGGCCCGGTCGCGGTCGATGAGCAGCGCCCCGAACGCGGCGAGCACGAAGAACATCAGCACCAGGTCCAGCAGCGCGGTGCGGCTCATCACCAGGTGCAGGCCGTCCACCGCGAGCAGCGTGCCCGCCAGACAGCCCAGGAAGGTCGAGCGGAAGAGGCGGCGCCCGATCCGGCACAGCATCAGCACCGACAGGGTGCCGAGCACGGCGGTCATGAACCGCCAGCCGAAGGGGGTGAAGCCGAACATCCACTCGCCGAGCCCGATCACCCACTTGCCGACGGGCGGGTGCACCACGTAGCCCGGGTCCACCGGGAGGGCGACCCCGTCCGGGTTGGCGAGGATCGACTTGTCGATGTCCTTGGGCCAGCTCGCCTCGTAGCCCTGCCGGACCGTGGCCCAGGCGTCCTTGGCGTAGTACGTCTCGTCGAATATCACCGCCTTCGGGCTGCCCAGGTGCACGAACCGCAGCACCCCGGCGACCAGCGCCACCAGCAGCGGCCCCGCCCACGAGAAGATGCGCTGCCAGATGCCCCAGGTCTCGGGAGGCAGACCGAACGTCAGCCACAGCTGCCGGGACGGCTTGGCGTACGGGGGCACCAGCCGGGTGCGGACGTCCGCGCGCGGCGACGCGGCGGCAATCGGCGCGTAGCCGAAGCCGCGCAGCCGGCGCAGCCAGGTGGGCGGCTCTACTTCGCGCCCCGCCGGCGAGGCGGCAGGGGCCCCCGCGGGGCTGGGCGACGGCGTCGCGGTACTGGTCACCGGCACATCGTAGGGAAGAGATCTGTGTGAGCCCCAGTGGCGGGGGCCTGACGCGGGGCGGCGGGGCGCGGGACTGAGAGGATGGGCGGGTGACAACTGACCAGCCCCGCGGTACCCAGCCCGCCTCCACCGCCGCCGCGGCCGAAGGCCCGATGGGCACGCTCGTCCTCGCCGGCACCCCCATCGGCGACCTCGCCGACGCCCCGCCGCGCCTCGCGGCCGAGCTGGAGCGGGCCGATGTGATCGCCGCCGAGGACACCCGGCGCCTGCGCCGGCTGACCCAGGGACTCGGCGTGCACACCACCGGGCGCGTCCTCTCGTACTTCGAGGGCAACGAGTCCGCGCGCACCCCCGAGCTGGTCGAGGCCCTGGCCGGCGGCGCGCGCGTGCTGCTCGTGACCGACGCCGGCATGCCCTCGGTCTCCGACCCCGGATACCGGCTGGTCGCCGCCGCCGTGGAGAAGGACATCAAGGTCACCGCCGTTCCCGGGCCGTCCGCCGTGCTCACCGCCCTGGCGATGTCCGGGCTGCCGGTGGACCGGTTCTGCTTCGAGGGATTCCTGCCGCGCAAGGCGGGCGAGCGCCTCGGCCGGCTGCGCGAGGTCGAGGGCGAGCGGCGCACGCTCGTCTACTTCGAGGCCCCGCACCGGCTCGACGACACCCTCGCCGCGATGGCCGAGGTCTTCGGCGCCGAGCGGCGGGCCGCGGTCTGCCGCGAGCTGACGAAGACGTACGAGGAGGTCAAGCGCGGCGGGCTCGGCGAGCTCGCGGCCTGGGCCGCCGAAGGGGTGCGCGGGGAGATCACCGTCGTCGTGGAGGGCGCCCCCGCCGCCGGACCCGGCGATGTGGACGCCGGGGAGCTGGTGCGCCGGGTGCAGGTGCGCGAGGAGGCGGGGGAGCGGCGCAAGGAGGCCATCGCGGCGGTCGCGGCCGAGGCCGGGGTACCCAAACGCGAGGTGTTCGACGCCGTGGTCGCGGCAAAGAATGCGGCACAGAAGATGCCGTAAGTCGGTAAAGGGCTAACCTGAAAAGCAAAGCTCAGACCGCGCACCGGGCGCTTTCGGCATGGACTCGCCCAAAGACCGTCCAACACTGGACAGGGCCTGATGCGCTCCCGCCCTAAGAGGCGTCCACTGGCAATGGCACCAGTGGAACAAGAGGAGCTGGCATGAGTGAGATCGCTGACACCCCGGTACCCGTCCCCGCCGCGGTCCCCGCCGCCGGCCCTGCCGCCGTCTCCAGCCCCGGCGTGCAGACCGTGCACGAGGCCTACTCCTTCGCGTGCATGAGGTGCGGGTACGCCTGGGAGCAGGCGTACGCCATCGAGCACCACCTCGACGGCCGGGGCGAGCCGTTCATCATGTACACGGTCAACGGCGAGCGGGTGCCCTCCCCGCTGTCCAACCCGACCTGCATGAACTGCGGCGGACACGTCGTACGGATCATGCGCGCGGGCCAGGTCTCCTCGGTGCTCGGCATGATCGACCACCTCTACCACCACCGCATCGCCCCCGGGATCGCCGGACCGGTGCCGGCCGGGGCCAATGTCCCCCGGACCCCGAAGCCCCGCAGGGGGACGCACGACTCCCCCGGACCCGTCGCCGTCGACCAGGCCCGGGAGCGCCGGGGCCTGCTCTCCCGCCTGATGGGCATCTTCCGCCGGTCATAAGATCGGCCGTATGAGCCCTTCCTCCGCCTCCAAGGACGCACTACCTCCGCTGCCCGAACCCCTCCGGGTGGCGGTGGCGGACTCGCACACCCACCTCGACATGCAGGCGGGCACCGTCGAGGAGGGCCTCGCGAAGGCCGCCTCGGTCGGCGTGACCACCGTCGTCCAGGTGGGCTGCGACGTGAAGGGCTCCCGGTGGGCCGCCGAGACGGCCGCCGCGCACCAGAACGTCCACGCGGCCGTCGCCCTTCACCCGAACGAAGCCCCCCGGATCGTCCTGGGAGATCCCGACGGCTGGTCGCGTCAGGGAGCCAGGGCCGGCGGCGGCGAGGGCGCGCTGGACGAGGCGCTCGCCGAGATCGAGGCGCTGGCCGCCCTCGACCACGTGAAGGCGGTCGGCGAGACCGGGCTGGACTACTTCCGCACCGGCCCGGAGGGGATGGCCGCGCAGGAGCGCTCCTTCCGCGCCCACATCGAGATCGCCAAACGGCAGAACAAGGCACTCGTCATCCACGACCGCGAGGCCCACGCGGACGTCCTGCGCGTCCTGCGCGAAGAGGGCGCCCCGGAGCGGACCGTCTTCCACTGCTACTCCGGCGACGCCGACATGGCCCGCGAGTGCGCCGCCGCCGGGTACTACATGTCCTTCGCCGGGACCGTCACCTTCAAGAACGCGGCGCCGCTGCGCGAGGCGCTGGCCGTGGCCCCGCTGGAGCTGGTGCTCGTCGAGACCGACGCGCCCTACCTGACCCCGGCGCCGTACCGCGGACGACCCAACGCGCCGTACCTCATTCCGCTGACGGTGCGGGCGATGGCCGCGGTCCGCGGCATCGACGAGGACGCGATGGCCACCGCGCTGGCCGCCAACACGGCGCGCGCCTTCGCCTACTGAATCCGCCCGTCCACCGGTGATCCACCCGGCTCCGCACCACCCGCTCCGACACGCTGAGTGCCCGTCCGACTTTGGAGCGTGACGACTCCTCCGCTAGGGTGCCGTGCCCGAACCCGGGGGTGCCGGATCACCAGTGGAGCGAGCGTCGTGAGCGATACGCAGGGCAGTCACCGCCGTGCCGGTCCCGTCCCCGAGGCGTACGGAGCCGAGCCCCCGGCCTGGACGGCCGGTACGGCGGATCCCGGGGCCACGCTCCGGGACCCCGATCCCGGCGTCCCGGGCCCGCGCGCCGGGAGCCGGCGGGCCGGCCGGCGCCGCCGGGGCGCGGACACCGCCACCGGTCCGGGCCGTCCGGGCAGAACGCCGGCCGAACTCGCCGAGCTGGCCGCCGTGGCGGAGCTGGCCGAACTGGTCGAACTGGCCCGGCTCTCCGAGGCCGACACGCTGGCCGCGCCCGGCTCCGGCCGCCGCCGGGCCGCGAGCCCGGCCGCCGTCGCCGTCGCACCCGCCCCCGCCGCCCCCGCCGCTCCGGCGGTTCCCGGGACCGGGCGTCGGGCCCGCGGCCGCGGCGCGCCCGCCGACGCCCCGGCCGCGCCGCCCGGAACCGGACGCCGCCGCGCCGCCCGCGGCCGCGGCGCCCCCGCCGAACCCCCCGGCGGGAACTGGCGGCGGATCGTGCCCCAGGCTCTGGTCGTCGCCTTCCTCGCGGGCGGCACGACGGCCTTCGTCGCCGCCGACAAGTCCGTACGACTCACCGTGGACGGGGTCCCGAGGAACCTGCACACCTTCGCCGGCGACGTCGAGGAACTGCTCGCCGCCGAAGGCCTCGGCGTCGGCCCCCACGACCTCGTCGCCCCCGCCCCCGGCGAACCCCTCGAAGACGGCGAGGAGATCGTCGTCCGCTACGGCCGCCCCCTGCGCCTGACCCTCGACGGGCAGCACCGCCAGGTGTGGACCACCGCCCGCACCGTCGAAGGCGCGCTGCGCCAGTTCGGCATCCGCGCCGAAGGCGCCTACCTCTCCGCTCCCCGCACCGCGCCCGTCCCGCGCTCCGGCCTCGCCCTGAGCGTGCGCACCGAACGCAGCGTCACCTTCATGGCCGACGGCCGCGAACGCACCATCCGCACCAACGCCGCCACCGTCCAGGAGGCCCTCGACCAGGCCGGCATCACCCTGCAGGGCCAGGACACCACCTCCGTACCCCCCACCGCCTTCCCGCGCGACGGCCAGACCGTCACCGTGCTCCGCGTCACCGGTACCCGCGAGGTCCGCGAGGAGCGCATCCCCTTCGAGACCGAGAAGGTCAAGGACCCCGACCTGTTCGCCGGCACCGAGGTCGTCGAACGCGCCGGCCGGCCCGGGGCGCGCCGGGTCACCTATACCCTGCGCACCGTCAACGGGGTCCGCCAGACGCCCCGCGCCATCGCCGACGAGGTCGTCCGCGAGCCCGTCACCCAGCTCGTCAAGGTCGGCACCAAGCCGCTGCCCAGCTCCGTCGCCGGCGCCGACGGCCTCAACTGGGCGGCCCTCGCCCAGTGCGAGTCCGGCGGGCGCCCCTGGGCCACCGACGCCTCGGGAACGTACGGCGGCCTCTACCAGTTCGACGTCCGCACCTGGCAGGGCCTCGGCGGCAGCGGCCGCCCCCAGGACGCGTCCGGCTCGGAACAGACCTACCGGGCGAAGAAGCTCTACGTGCAGCGGGGAGCGAGCCCGTGGCCCCACTGCGGCCGCAGGCTCACGTCGTAGCGGGCACGCCGGAACGCCTCCGCGAGCCGGACACCCGGTCCGGCTCGGGATCACCCGGCCGATCTGAGACGCTTTACCGGTGAGCACCGCAGAGCAGCAGCCCGAGAACCCCTCCTCCAGTACCCCCGGCACGCCCGACGCCCTCCTCGGCCCGGCCGACATCCGGGAGCTGGCCGCCGCACTCGGCGTACGCCCGACGAAGCAGAAGGGGCAGAACTTCGTCATCGACGCCAACACGGTCCGCCGGATCGTGCGGACCGCCGAGGTCCGACCGGACGACGTGGTCGTCGAGGTCGGCCCGGGCCTGGGCTCGCTGACGCTCGCGCTGCTGGAGGCCGCCGACCGGGTCGTCGCCGTCGAGATCGACGACATCCTGGCGGCCGCGCTGCCCGCCACCATCGAGGCCCGCATGCCCGCGAAGAAGGACCGCTTCGCGCTGGTCCACTCCGACGCGATGCTGGTGACGGAACTGCCCGGCCCGGCGCCGACCGCGCTCGTCGCGAACCTGCCGTACAACGTGGCCGTGCCCGTCCTGCTGACCATGCTCGACCGCTTCCCGACCATCGAGCGGACCCTGGTGATGGTGCAGGCGGAGGTCGCCGACCGGCTGGCCGCCGAGCCCGGCAACAAGGTCTACGGGGTCCCCTCGGTCAAGGCCAACTGGTACGCGCACGTCAAGCGCGCCGGGTCCATCGGCCGCAAGGTCTTCTGGCCCGCCCCGAACGTCGACTCCGGTCTCGTCTCGCTGGTGCGGCGCACCGAACCGATCAAGACCACCGCCTCCAAGGCGGAGGTCTTCGCGGTCGTGGACGCCGCGTTCGCACAGCGCCGCAAGACGCTGCGCGCCGCGCTGGCCGGCTGGGCCGGCTCGGCGGCGGGCGCCGAGTCGGCGCTGGTCGCCGCCGGCATCTCGCCGCAGGCGCGCGGCGAGTCCCTGACGGTGGAGGAGTTCGCCGCGATCGCCGAGAACAAGCCCGCGGCGCAGAGGCCCGCACTGTGAGCGCGCGCACGACGGGCGTGACCGTACGGGTCCCCGCGAAGGTGAACGTGCAGCTGGCGGTGGGCGCGGCCCGGCCCGACGGCTTCCACGACCTGGCCAACGTCTTCCTCGCCGTGTCGCTGTTCGACGAGGTCACGGCCACCCCGGCCGACACGCTGACGGTGACCTGCGAGGGCCCGGACGCCGACCAGGTGCCGCTGGACCGCACCAACCTCGCGGCGCGGGCCGCCGAGATCCTCGCGGCCCGCCACGGCATCGAGCCCGCCGTCCACCTCCACATCGCGAAGAACATCCCGGTGGCGGGAGGAATGGCGGGCGGCAGCGCGGACGGCGCGGGGGCCCTGCTGGCCTGCGACACCCTGTGGGGCCTGGACACCCCGCGCGCCGAACTCCTCGACATCTGCGCGGAGCTCGGCAGCGACGTCCCCTTCAGCCTCGTCGGCGGGGCCGCGCTCGGCACGGGCCGCGGCGAGCTGCTGACCCCGGTGGCCGCGGGGGCGTTCCACTGGGTGTTCGCGGTGGCCGACGGGGGGCTGTCCACCCCGGCGGTGTTCCGCGAGTTCGACCGGCTCACGGCCGCCGCCCCGGTCCCGGCCCCCGAAGCCTCCCCGGCGCTACTCGCGGCCCTGGCCTCGGGTGATCCCGACGCGCTGGGCGCCACCCTGGCCAATGACCTTCAGGCGGCGGCGCTTTCCCTTCGGCCGCAGCTGGCGCGGACGCTGGCCGCAGGCGTGGACGGTGGTGCGCTCGCCGCGCTGGTCTCCGGCTCGGGCCCGACGACGGCCTTCCTGGTCGCGGACCAGGAGTCGGCCGAGAAGGTGGCCGCCGCCCTCGAAGCGTCCGGCACCTGCCGTGCCACCCGCGTGGCGTCCAGCCCGGCCCCGGGCGCCACCATCCTGCCGTCCTGACCCCGCGGGCCGCTGCCGGGGGCCAGCCCCCGGACCCCGCGCCTCAATCGCCGGCGGGGCTGGATTTTCCAGCCCCGCCGGCGATTGAGGCGATCTTTCAGCCCCTCCGGCGTTTGAGGAGCCGGGTGCGGGGCGGAGCCCCGGTACCTAGGCGGGAGTTGAGTACCCGCACCCTGGCGGGGCGCCCGCGCCGGAGGCGACCGTAGTCCCATGACAGCCAGCGCACGCGACCTCGCCCTCGCCACCCCACCCGGCCGGGACCGGTACGTCGACCTGCTGCGGGTCGCCTCGCTCGGCACCGTCATCGGCGGGCACTGGCTGATGGCCGCCGTCAGCAGCGACGGCATAGGGAACCTGCTCGCCCTCGTGCCCGCCCTCCAGGTGCTCACCTGGGGGCTGCAGGTCATGCCGGTGTTCTTCTTCGTCGGCGGGTTCTCGCACGCCCTGTCCTACCGCTCCCTCGCCCGCCGCAGCGAGACCTCCGTCTACGCCGCCTTCCTCCGGGCCCGGCTCCAGAGGCTGTTGCGCCCCACCCTCGTCTTCGTCCTGGTGTGGGCCGCCGCCGCGCTCGCCGTGCAGCTCGCCGGGCACGGCGACGGCCGGCTGACCGGGGCCGCGCTGCGCCTGGTCACCCAGCCGCTGTGGTTCATCGGGATCTACCTCGCGATGGTCGCCTTCACCCCGCCCCTGCTGAAGCTGCACGAGCGCCACGGCTGGGCCGCGTTCGCCGCGCTGGCCGGAGCGTCCGCGCTGGTCGACGTACTGCGCTTCACGTTCGGCGTCCCCTACGTCGAGTTCCTGAACTTCGCGCTCGTCTGGCTCGCCGTCCACCAGCTCGGCTTCCTCCGCGCCGACGGCCGCATCCGCCGGCCCGCCGCCCTCGCCGCCGCGGGCCTCGCCGGGGCCGTCCTGCTGGTGGCGTACGGCCCGTACCCGCTGTCCATGGTCGGGATGCCCGGCGAGAAGGTGTCCAACATGGCCCCGCCCACCCTCGCCCTGCTCGCGCACGGCATGTGGCTCGTCGGCGCCGTCCAGCTGCTGGCCCGGCCCGCCACCCACTGGCTGGCCCGCCCCCGGGTCTGGCGCGGGGTGGTCGCCGCCAACGGCGTCGCCATGACCGCCTTCCTGTGGCACCTCACCGCCATGCTCGGCGTGTACGGGGCCCAGCTCGCCCTCGGCCTGGACCTCCCGGCCCCGGCCGGCTCCGCCTGGTGGGCGCAGGTCCCCGTACGGATCCTGGCGGCGACCGCCCTGACGGCCGTGTTCGTCACGCTGTTCCGCCGCTTCGAGGCCCCGGCCGCGCCGCGCACCGGCACGGCCGGCGGCGCCGGCGGCGGCCCCGTCGCCGCCCTCGGCATCACCCTGTGCCTCCTCGGCATCCTCGGCCTGTCCATGACCGGACTCGGCGGTCTGCTCGACGGCCACAGCGCCACCCTGATCGCCTTCCCCGTCACCGCGCCGGTCGCCATCGGGATGGCCCTCGCGGGCGCCCTGCTCGTGGAACGGTCAGCCCCGGCCCGGAGCGTTAGGCTGGGCAGCTGATCCACCCCCTCCCCCAGAGTCCGTCCGGGGGTACCCCACCTGGAGCGCGTCTGATGGCCGTCAATCTGGTCAATGTCGAGGCAGTCAGCAAGGTGTACGGCACACGTACCCTGCTGGACGGCATCTCCCTCGGCGTGTCCGAGGGGGACCGGATCGGCGTCGTCGGCCGCAACGGCGACGGCAAGACCACCCTCATCCGGATGCTCGCCAAGCTGGAGGAGCCCGACACCGGCCGCGTCACCCAGTCCGGCGGCCTGCGCATGGGCGTCCTCACCCAGCACGACTCCCTCGATCCCAAGGCGACCATCCGCCACGAGATCATCCGGGACATGGCCGACCACGAGTGGGCCGGCAACGCCAAGATCCGCGACGTGCTCACCGGACTCTTCGGCGGCCTCGACCTGCCCGGCTTCGGCCAGGGCCTCGACACCGTCATCGGCCCGCTCTCCGGCGGCGAGCGCCGCCGCATCGCCCTCGCCAAGCTGCTCATCGCAGACCAGGACCTCCTGATCCTCGACGAGCCCACCAACCACCTCGACGTCGAGGGCATCTCCTGGCTGGCCCAGCACCTCCAGGAGCGCCGCTCCGCGCTCGTCTGCGTCACCCACGACCGCTGGTTCCTCGACCAGGTCTGCACCCGCATGTGGGACGTCCAGCGCGGTGACGTGCACGAGTACGAGGGCGGCTACAGCGACTACGTCTTCGCCCGTGCCGAGCGCGACCGCATCGCTGCCACCGAGGAGTCCAAGCGGCAGAACCTGATGCGCAAGGAGCTGGCCTGGCTGCGCCGCGGCGCCCCCGCCCGGACCTCCAAGCCCCGCTACCGCATCGAGGCCGCCAACGAGCTGATCGCCGACGTGCCGCCGCCGCGCGACAAGTCCGAGCTGATGCGGTTCGCCAACGCCCGCCTCGGCAAGACGGTCTTCGACCTCGAGGACGTCGGCGTGCACGCCGGTCCGAAGGAACTGCTCAAGCACCTCACCTGGCACCTGGGCCCCGGCGACCGCGTCGGCCTCGTCGGCGTCAACGGCGCCGGCAAGACCTCCCTGCTGCGCGCCCTGGCCGAGGCCGCCCGCACCCAGGGCGACGTCCAGCCCGCCGCCGGCAAGATCACCGTCGGCAAGACCGTCAAGCTGGCCTACCTCTCGCAGGAGGTCGGCGAACTCGACCCGTCCCTGCGGGTCCTGGAGGCCGTCCAGCGCGTCCGTGACCGCGTCGACCTCGGCAAGGGCCGCGAGATGACGGCGGGCCAGCTGTGCGAGCAGTTCGGCTTCACCAAGGAGAAGCAGTGGACGCCGGTCGGCGACCTCTCCGGCGGCGAGCGGCGCCGGCTGCAGATCCTGCGCCTGCTGATGGACGAGCCCAACGTCCTCTTCCTCGACGAGCCCACCAACGACCTCGACATCGAGACCCTGACCCAGCTGGAGGACCTCCTCGACGGCTGGCCCGGCTCGATGATCGTGATCTCCCACGACCGGTTCTTCATCGAGCGCACCACCGACACGGTGATGGCGCTGCTCGGCGACGCGAGCCTGCGGATGCTGCCGCGCGGCCTGGACGAGTACCTGGAGCGCCGCCGGCGGATGATCGAGGCGGCCTCCCCGGCGCCCGCCCCGGCCACCGCCGCCGCGGCGGCGAAGACCGCCGCCTCGGTGGACTCCCGCGCCGCGAAGAAGGAGCTCCAGAAGATCGAGCGGCAGCTCAACAAGCTCGCCGACCGCGAGGGCAACCTGCACGCCCAGATCGCCGAGAACTCCACCGACTACGACAAGGTGGCCAAGCTCGACGCGGAGCTCCGCGAACTGCTCGCGGACCGCGACGATTTGGAGATGCGCTGGCTGGAGCTGGCCGAGGAGGCCTAGGTTCCGCTCGCCCGGCCGGGCCAACTGGCCGGATAACGACGGCGTCACGGGCCGGTCCTCCCTTGGGAACAGGGGGTGGACCGGCCCGGTGTTCGAGGGCCGGCAGTGATAGAAAGGTCATCCTCCCCGACCCGCCGAAGCCGAAAGCGTGCGCTGATGACCGAGCCGCCCCAGCCGCCGAACCAGCCACCGACTCCTTCCGGTTACGGTCACCTGCCCGGCCCCCCGCAGCAGGGGTACGGATACCCGCAGGGCGAGAACCCGTACGCGCAGCAGGCCCCGTACGCGCAGCAGCCGCCCACCGTCCAGCAGCAGCCGCCGGCCTACGGCTACCCGCCGCCGCCCGGGATGCCCGGTGCGCCCGGCGCCCCCGGGATGCCGCCGAAGAAGAAGCGGACCGTGCTGATCGCCGCCTCGGCCGCCGCAGCCGTCCTCGCCGTCGCGGTCGCCGGCTACGTCGCCTTCTCCGGGGACGACGAGGACCCGAAGCCGCCCGTGGCGCAGGAGTCCACCGACGCCAAGCCCTCCGGTTCCCCGTCCGTGGACCACGGCGACGGCAACGGCAACGGCTCCGGCGGCCAGCAGGCCGACCTCAACTCCGGCCGCAAGCAGGGCGAGGACAAGGTCCTCTGGTTCAAGACCGCCAAGGTCGACGGCCCCGGCATGGGCGTCGACTCCGCGGCCCAGTGGGTCGTCGGCGACACCGTCGTCAAGAGCGTCTGGAAGTCCCTCAACGGCTACGCGGTCACCGACGGCAAGGAGAAGTGGACGCTCGCCTTCCCAGCCCAGATCTGCTCCGTCGCCCGGGACGTCACCGCCGAGGGCAAGACGGTCGTCATGTACCGCGACGGCGAGGGGGAGAACGCCTCCTGCACGCAGATGCGCGTGGTCGACCTCAAGACCGGCAAGGAGGTCTGGTCGAAGGAGGTGCCCAAGGAAGGGCTCTTCGACATCTTCACCAGCCCCACCCTGGCCATGACCGGCGACACCGTCGCCGTCAGCCGCGGGGGCACCGCCAGCGCCTTCAAGATCAGCAACGGTGACAAGCTCTTCGGGAGCGCCATGGGCACCGGCTGCAAGCCCGACGGCTACGAGGCCGGCAACGGCAAGATGATCGCCGTCGCCACCTGCAGCGACGAGGACGCCAGCGCCGAGGTCCACGGGGTCGACCCGGTCACCGGTCAGAAGGCCTGGGCCTTCCGGCTCCCCAAGAAGTTCAAGGTCACCAGCATCTACTCGGTGGACCCGCTCGTCCTCGACATCGGCAACGAGGAGGCCAAGCAGCGCTCCATCGTGGTCCTGGGACCCGACGGGAAGCAGACCGCCACCCTCGCCGGCGAGGGCAGCTTCGCCGTCGGCTGCGGCGACACCGGCATCTTCCGGGCCCTGACGACCTGCCCCTCGGCCGTCGTCGACGCGGGCACCCTGTACCTCCCCACCGCGGCGGAGGCCGGCAAGGCCAACGAGATCGTCGCCTTCGACCTGGCCACCGGCAAGGCCAAGTGGCGTACCCCGGCCGGCGACAAGCGCACCCTCACCCCGCTCAAGGCCGCCAACGGGCAGCTGATCGCCTACCGCAAGGCCGAGGAGGATCAGGGCGGCGAGGTCATCTCCATCCCGGCCGGCGGCGGCACCCCCACCGCACTCCTGCGCCACCCGTCGGGCCCGGCCGCGCCGATCGAGAGCTCCTTCCGCACTCCGAAGCTCGACTACGTGGACGGACGGTTCTTCATCTCCACCTCCCGTCTGCAGGCCAAGGGCACGGACGAGAAGCTCCTGATGGTCTTCGGCAAGTGACAACGCGTCCAACGAGCAGCCCAGCGAGAGGCAAGAGCAACCCATGAGTACCCCGCCGCCCCCCAGCCAGCCGCCGTCCGGCGGCTTCGGCGCGCCGCAGGATCCGCCCCCGGCCCCGGCCGGGGGGACCCCCGCCCCGGGCGGGTTCGGCGCGCCCGTGCCGCCGGCCGGACCCCCCGCCCCGCCGGCCGGACCGCCCGCGCCCGCGCAGCAGCCGGCCGCGCAGCCCGCGTACGGGTACCCGCAGACCGGGCCCGGCTACGGCTACCCGCAGCAGCCCGGCACCCCGCCGCCCTTCGGCGCCCCCGGCACCCCTCCGCCCTTCGGCGCGCCGAGTGCCGCGGTCACCGCCGTCCAGGCCCCGGCCGGCGGCGGCAACGACAAGCGCACCCAGCTGATGATCGTCGGCGCGGCCCTGCTGGCCATCGTCCTCATCGTCGGCTGCGGCCTCTGGTACGTCTCCGGCGACGGCGGCGCCGAGGGCACGAAGGACACCACGGACAGCGGCCCCGCCAAGCCGGGGGACGACAAGTCCCAGCCCGGTGCGGGCGGCAGCGAGAAGGTGCCCTCCAACACCAAGTCGAAGGTGCTGGTCAACCAGCCGAGCCCGACCCCGGACGAGATGGTCCAGGTCCCCGGTTCCTGGCTGACCGACTCCACCTACATCAAGTCCGACGTATACAAGATCGTCGGCTACAACGTCGTCGACGGCGGCATGAAGTGGGAGGTCCCCCTCCCCGGTGAGCTCTGCGGAGCCAGCCGGCACGTCTCCGACAACAAGGCGGCGGTGATCTTCCGGCCCACGAAGCCCACGCCGGAGGTCAAGTACCCGGCGTGCACCGAGGTCGGCGTCATCGACCTGAACGCCGGCAAGCTCCTCTGGACCGGCAACGCCAAGGGCGCCACCAGCGGCGACAAGCCCGTGTCCTACTACGAGGTCACCCTCAGCGGGCAGACGGTCGCCGCCGGCGGCCCCTCGGGCGGCGCCGCCTGGAACCTCGCCGACGGCAAGTCCCTGTGGCTGCCCAAGGTCGACGGCGAAGGCTGCCGCGACGTCGGCTACGGCGGCGGCGAGGCCCTCGCCGTCATCCGCAGGTGCGGCCAGAGCTCCGGCCAGACCCTGTACGCGCAGGCCCTCGACCCGACCACCGGCGCGCCGCAGTACTCGTACAAGCTCTCCGCGGGCATCGAGAACGCCGGCATCGTCTCCACCAAGCCCCTGATCGTCTCCGCCGACGTCGGCAAGACCGCCAAGAACGCCAGCGGTGTCAGCGACCTCTTCGTGCTCGACGCGGCGGGCCAGCTGAAGACGAAGATCTCGCTCTCCTCCGGCACCTTCGGCGGTGAGTGCCACACCGAGGTCGAGCGGTGCTCCGGCATGATCGTCGGCAACGGAAAGCTCTACCTGCCCTCCTACGAGCACCAGGGCAAGGACGCCTACGGCAAGACCAACGAGCTGCTCTCCTTCGACCTGGAGACCGGCAAGCAGACCACCGACCGCGCCGACGCGGGCGAGCGGTACAAGCTGTACCCGCTGCGCATGGACGGGTCGAACATCATCGCCTACAAGGAGCCCCCTTACGACAAGGGCGGCCAGATCGTCAGCATCGACGGCAAGACGATGAAGGAAACCGTCCTGATGGAGAACCCGTCGGACAAGACGACCCAGCGCATCGAGACGGCCTACTCGCCCGAGTACCACGAGTACCGCTACCACAACGGGAAGCTCTTCCTCGCCCGCACCTCGGTCAAGAAGCCGTACTCCGCCACGTCCGACCCGGAGTTCATCTTCACCTCCTTCACCGCGAGCTGATCCGCCCGCACACCGCCGCGAGCCCCCGGAAGGTCCGCCTTCCGGGGGCTTCTGCGCGGTAACCCCCGCGCACCGTCGAACAAGCGTGTAGCTTGCCGGGGCAGAAGGGTGGGGGGTGGGTACCTCAATGGGCGTACGGGTCGTGGTGGTCGACGAGCACCGGCTGCTGGCCGAGGCACTGGCCTCTGCCCTGAAACTGCGCGGCCACCGGGTCCTGGCGGCCGCCGCCCCGGCCGCGGGCGCGGCCGAGCTGGTCATCGGACGGGCCCCGGAGGTCTGCCTGTTCGGGACGGCCACCCCCGCCGAGGCCGGGGTCTTCGAGCCCGTCGTCCGCATCAAGCGGGAGCGCCCGCAGATCGCCGTCGTGGTCCTCGGCCCGGTGCCCAGCCCGCGCGGGATCGCGGCCGCCTTCGCCGCCGGCGCCTCCGGGTACGTGCGCCAGGACGAGCGCATCGAGGGCGTGGAGCGGGCGCTGGCCAAGGCGCGGGCGGGCGAGGTCGCGATCGCCCCGCAGCTGCTGCAGGGGGCCTTCGCCGAGCTCCTGAACCCCGCCGCCCAGCCCGACGACGAGGGCAGCCGGCTGCTGCGCCTGCTCACCCCGCGCGAGGTGGAGGTGTTGGTGCGGGTCGCCGAGGGCGAGGACACCCGGCTGATCGCCGCGGGCATGGAGATCGCACCGAGCACCGCCCGTACCCACGTGCAGCGGGTGCTGATGAAGCTGGGCGTGGGATCGCGGCTGGAGGCGGCCGCGCTGGCCGCCCGTACCGGCCTGCTGGACCGGGCGCTGCCGGTGCGGCCGGCCGCCGCCGTGCGGGACTGACGGACCGGCGCCGCGGCGGCGCCGATTTCCCCGCGGGCGTCGAATCGGGTAAGCCAGTGTCCTAGCACGCGCACGCTCCCGCGCGTGCTCCCCCGCGAGAGGCAGTAGGCGAGTGAGCAAGTACCTGGTAACCGGTGGCGCCGGATACGTCGGCAGCGTGGTCGCGGCCCACCTCCTGGAGGCCGGCCACGAGGTCACCGTCCTCGACGACCTCAGCACCGGCTTCCGCGTCGGCGTCCCGGCGGGCGCCGCCTTCATCGAGGGCCGCATCCAGGACGCCGCCCGCCACCTGGACTCCTCCTACGACGCGGTGCTGCACTTCGCGGCCTCCTCGCAGGTCGGCGAGTCCGTGGTGAACCCGGGCAAGTACTGGGAGAACAACGTCGGCGGCACGCTCGCCCTGCTCGGCGCGATGCGCGAGGCGGGCGTGCGCAAGCTGGTGTTCTCCTCCACCGCCGCCACCTACGGGGAGCCGGCGGAGGGCCTGCTCACCGAGGCCTCGGTGACCGCGCCGACCAACCCGTACGGCGCCTCGAAGCTGGCCGTCGACCACATGATCGCGGGGGAGTGCGTGGCGCACGGCCTGGCCGCGGTCTCCCTGCGCTACTTCAACGTGGCCGGGGCCTACGGGGAGTTCGGCGAGCGGCACACCCCCGAGACGCACCTGATCCCGCTGGTCCTCCAGGTCGCGCTGGGCGAGCGCGAGTCGATCTCGGTGTTCGGCGAGGACTACCCGACCCCGGACGGCACCTGCGTGCGCGACTACATCCACGTCGCCGACCTGGCGGAGGCCCACCTGGCCGCCCTGCGGGTCGCCGCCGAGGGCGAGCACCTGATCTGCAACCTGGGCAACGGCAGCGGGTTCTCGGTCCGCGAGGTCGTCGAGACCGTCCGCAAGGTCACCGGCCGGGAGATCCCCGAGGTCGTCGCCCCGCGCCGGGCCGGCGACCCCGCGATGCTGGTCGCCTCCGCGCGCACGGCCCACGAGCGCCTCGGCTGGACCCCGAGCCGCTCGGACCTGACCGGCATCATCACGGACGCGTGGAACTTCGCGCGCACGCACACCTCCTGACTCACGGGTAACCCCCCGCAACACCGCTGTCCTGCCCGCCCCCCGCACCCTGCCCGGTGCGGGGGGGCGCGTGCGTTGGGGCCGTGCGCTGCGGCCGTGCGTTGTGCGCGGGCGCCCGGCGTGCACACGCCGGGTGGATTGCCCCCCGTGCAACTGCCTGTGGCACGCGCCGGTGCGGAAGCCGCCATCCGGACCTGTGGTACAGGTGATTTCAAGCCACCACAAAGGCAGTTCAGAACGCCTGCGCCGGAAAATCGCTGGGAAAACTTCTGCTATTCGGCCAACCGTGAGAGGCCCCCGGCTCTACGCTGATGCGTGACACCGGTGGGGGCCGGTGTTGATTCAGGGGTCGAGACAAGTCGGGTACGGCGTCCGGTCCGGGGTAGTGCAGAGGTGTCGCGGCGGCGGCCGGGGCAGCTGCGGATCACCCGGTCCGGGCGCCGTACCCGCCGTCGTCCGTTCCCCTACCCTTGGGGGTTTTGTGGTTCGTATCCGGGTTCTCGTCGTCGACGATCACCGCATCTTCGCCGAATCGCTCGCAGCCGCGCTCGCGGCCGAGCCGGACGTGGACGTGTCCGCGGCCGGCAGCGGCCCCGCCGCGCTGCGCTGCCTCGAACGCGCGGTGGCCGAGGGCCGCCGCTTCGACGTCCTGCTGGTCGACGCCGATCTCGGCGCGGTCGCCGGGGCGGTGCCCGCCCCGCGGGAGCCGGGCTCCGGGCCGCCGCCGCCCGGCTCGGACGGGATCGCTCTGGTCGCCGGGGTGCGGGTGACCCACCCCGGGGTCCGTACGGTCGTGCTCGCCGAGCGCGACGACCCCCGCCGGGCCGCGCACGCGCTGCAGGCCGGGGCTTCGGGCTGGGTGGCGAAGGACTGCTCGCTCTCGCGGCTGCTGGCCGTCATCCGCGGGGTCCTGAGGGAGGAGACCCACCTGCCGCCCGCGCTGCTGACCGGAGTGCTCCGGGAGTTGACCGCGGCGCGCAAGCACCGCACGGACAGCGAACGGCTCGTGGAGTCGCTGACCCCGCGCGAACACGAGGTGCTGCGCTGCATGGTGGCGGGTCTGGGCCGCAAGGACGTGGCCGCGCGCCTGTTCCTGTCCCCGCACACCGTCCGTACCCACATGCAGAACGTGCTGGGCAAGCTCGGTGTGCACTCCACCCTGGCGGCGGTGGCGCTGGCCCGGCGGGCCGGCGTACGACCGGCCGACCTAGCCGGGGATGTTGTCGAACGGAGCGGTCAACTGGCGTAGCAGCCCGGCGAGATCACCGCGCTGGTTCTGCGAGAGCTGGGCGAGGATCGCCCGCTCCTGCGCCAGCAGTCCGGCGAGGGCCTGGTCCGCGCGGTCCCGGCCCTCGGGGGTGAGCCGCACCAGGACCCCGCGGCGGTCGCTGGGGTCCGGGAGCCGCTCGACGAGGCCCTTCTTGGCGAGCCGGTCGATGCGGTTGGTCATGGTGCCGGAGGTGACCAGGGTCTGGGTCAACAGCTGGCCGGGGGAGAGCTGGTAGGGTGCGCCGGCCCGGCGCAGGGACGTCAGGACGTCGAACTCCCACGGCTCCAGGCCGTGCTCGGAGAAGGCCAGCCTGCGGGCGCGGTCGAGGTGGCGCGCGAGCCTGCTGACGCGGCTCAGTACCTCGAGCGGTTCCACGTCGAGGTCAGGGCGCTCCCGCCGCCATGCCGCCACCAGTCGGTCGACCTCGTCCTCCATGCCGATCAGTGTAAGGGGTCTGTCGATGTGAAGTCTCTTCATACCGAGTATCTTGATCACAAGCATCTTGACGTCGAGATATAAATCGCGCGAGCATGGGGCATGGAGGGGGCCGGAACAGATTCCGCTTCCGACCGCCCCGCCAGCAGGGAGGCTCGAACATGTATTCCGATACCGCGCACTCCAGGACCCCCACGTCCACCGCGCCCTCCGCTCCCACCTGGGATCCCCAGCAGTACCTCCGGCACGCAGGCCATCGCACACGGCCCTTCCTGGACCTCCTCACCCGCATACCCGAACTCCCCAACCGGCCCGCCCGCATCGCCGACCTCGGCTGCGGCCCCGGCAATGTCACCGCGCTCCTCGCCGACCGCTGGTCCGGCGCCCGCATCACCGGCTTCGACCTCTCCCCGGAGATGCTCCACCGCGCCGCCCAGGAGCACGCCGGGCCCACCACCGGCGGCGGCAGCCTCGACTTCCGCCACGGGGACCTCGCCGGCTGGCTCCCCGAGGAGCCCTACGACCTGATCGTGTCCAACGCCGCCCTGCAGTGGGTCCCCGGCCACGCCGGCTCCTTCGGAGCCTGGATCAACGGCCTGCGCCCCGGCGGCACCTTCGCCTTCCAGATTCCCGGCAACTTCACCGCCCCCAGCCACGCCCTGCTCGCCGAACTGTGCGACACCCCGCGCTGGCGGTCCCGGCTCGCCGGCCACGGCGCCCGCTACATCCACATCCTCGAACCCGCCGAATACCTTGCCCGGTTCACCGCGCTCGGCTGCGCCGCCGACGTCTGGGAGACCACCTACCACCAACTGCTCCAGGGCCCCGACCCCGTACTCGACTGGGTCAAGGGCACCGCCCTGCGGCCCGTCCTCACCGCCCTCGGCGACGACCGGGAGGCCGCGGACGCCTTCCTCGCCGAATACCGCGACCGGCTGCGCGTGGCCTACCCGGCCGGGCCCCGCGGCACCGTCTTCCCGTTCCGCCGGATCTTCGCCGTCGCCCGCAAGGAGGCCTGACCGTGCTCACCGCCGTCGACCACGTCCAACTCGCCGCGCCGCCGGACTCGGAGGACCGGCTCCGCGCGTACTACACCGACGTACTCGGCATGACCGAGATCCCCAAACCGCCCGTCCTCGCCGCCCGCGGGGGCTGCTGGTTCGCCGCCGGGCCCGTACAGCTGCACCTCGGCATCGAGGAGGACTTCCGGCCCGCCCGCAAGGCCCATCCGGGGCTGCGGGTGACCGGGATCGAGGCCTACGCGAGCAGACTGGAGGAGCGGGGGGCCAAGGTCGTCTGGGACGACGACCTGCCCGGCCACCGCCGCTTCTACTCCGAGGACCCCGTCGGCAACCGGCTCGAATTCCTTGAAGAGCACACCTTGGAACAGCAAGCCCTGGAAGAGTGCGGCTGACCCGGCCCGCACCACACGACGGCGCCCCGCCACCGAGGATCCGGTGACGGGGCGCCGTCGTACGCGCGCTGCGGTGCCCAGCTCGTGCGGCGGGCGCTCAGCTCTTGCGGCGGCCCACCAGCTGCGGCTTCGACTCCAGCCCGTCCAGCCCGTGCCAGGCCAGGTTCACCAGGTGCGCGGCCACCTCGGCCTTCTTCGGCTTGCGGACGTCCAGCCACCACTGCCCGGTCAGCGCCACCATCCCGACCAGCGCCTGCGCGTACAGCGGCGCCAGCTTGGGGTCGAAGCCCCGCGCCTTGAACTCCAGACCCAGGATGTCCTCGACCTGCGTGGCGATATCGCTGATCAGCGAGGCGAAGGTACCGGTCGACTGCGCCACGGGGGAGTCCCGGACCAGGATCCGGAAACCGTCCGTGTACGACTCGATGTAGTCCAGCAGCGCGAACGCCGCCTGCTCCAGCAGTTCCCGCGGATGCCCGGCCGTCAACGCCCCCGTCACCCCGTCCAGCAGCTGGCGCATCTCCCGGTCCACGACCACCGCGTACAGCCCTTCCTTGCCCCCGAAGTGCTCGTACACCACCGGCTTCGACACCCCCGCCTTCGCCGCGATCTCCTCCACCGACGTGCCTTCGAAGCCCTTCTCCGCGAACAGGGTCCGGCCGATGTCCAGCAGTTGCTGGCGCCGCTCCGCGCCCGTCATCCGGACCCGGCGGCCGCGCCTGGGCTTGTCGCTGCTGGAACTGCCGTCGATCGCCACGCCCCCCATCATCTCAGTCTCCTCGTGTGGAAGCCTCCGCCTGCGACTGCTCGCGTAAGGCTCTGGCCTGTGCTTGCGTTCGGATCGTGGACGCGCCTAGCGTCCCGGGCGTGGGGGCTTCTCCTGTGAAGCGGGCGTTCAAGTGCCGCTTCTATCCGACGGCCGCGCAGGCTGTGGAGCTGTCGCGGACGTTCGGTTGCGTGCGGAAGGTAGACAATCTGGCCCTTGCCGCTCGTACCGAGGCCTGGACCGCGAGGAGAACGCAGCGATCAACCTTCTGGCCGCCGGGCTGGCGGTCACTGCCCGTGGAACGGATGTAAGACCTCAACGGGAGTCCTCCTCTCGGCCAGGGCGGTCCGTGGAAGCAGGAAACCTCACCCGCGAGGGTGGGAATCCCCTCCCTCTAGGGAGGGGAAGAGGTCAAGCCGCTTTCGCGTCGCTTTCCCTGCGCCGGGCGTCGATGCGGGCCGCCGACGGCCAGCGCACGTCCGTGGCCCAGCCCAGCTGCTCGAACCAGCGGATCAGCCGCGCGCTGGAGTCGATCTGGCCGCGCAGCACACCGTGCCGCGCCGAGGTCGGATCGGCGTGGTGCAGGTTGTGCCAGGACTCCCCGCAGGACAGCACCGCCAGCCACCACACGTTGCCGCTGCGGTCCCGGGACTTGAACGGCCGCTTGCCCACCGCGTGGCAGATCGAGTTGATCGACCACGTCACGTGGTGCAGCAGCGCGACACGCACCAGCGAACCCCAGAAGAACGCCGTGAAGGCGCCCCACCAGGACATCGTCACCAGACCGCCCACCAGCGGCGGGATCGCCAGCGACAGCATCGTCCAGAAGATGAAGTCCCGCGAGATCCGCCGGATCGCCGGATCCTTGATCAGATCGGGCGCGTACTTCTGCTGATCGGTCTGCTCCTCGTCGAAGAGCCAGCCGATGTGCGCCCACCACAACCCCTTCATCAGGGCCGGCAGCGTCTCCCCGAACCGCCACGGCGAATGCGGGTCGCCCTCGTGGTCGGAGAACTTGTGGTGCTTGCGGTGATCCGCCACCCAGCGCACCAGCGGCCCCTCCACCGCCATCGAACCCATCACGGCCAAGGCGATCCGCAGCGGCCGCTTCGCCTTGAAAGAACCGTGCGTGAAGTAACGGTGGAAACCGATGGTGATCCCGTGGCAGGCCAGGAAGTACATGAAGACCATCAGGCCCAGGTCCAGCCAGCTCACCCCCCAGCCCCACGCCAGCGGCACGGCCGCCAGCAGGGCCACGAAGGGAACGGTGATGAACAGCAGCAGAGCCATCTGCTCGACGGACCGCTTGTTCTCGCCGCCGAGGGTCGCGGACGGCGCAGATGTGTCGGAGGGCGCCGAGGCACCCTCGATCAGATCGGGACTGGTGGGCATGGGTGTCCCCTGGGGGGTGAGAGAAGTCGGCAGGCTCCCTGGCTACGAACCCTACGGACCCGTAACCTACGGCATCGTAAGTATGGCAAAACCGGGTCCCAGGGCAAGAGGAGCGCGATCGGTGCACGACGCGCGCGCCGACCGTTCACGCGCCGCCTAGTGAGACGTCTGCCCAGGCACACGCCTCGGACACCTATCCTGGTCCCGTCGGACAGCGCGGTCCGCACGGGCAGCCCGAGCTGCGCATCAGGAGCGACGATCCCCGGACCGAGTCCGCAGGGGCATCGGAGCGCGCGGCCGGCAGCCCACCGCCCAGTAGCGCTCGAACACTGCAAGGAGCCGCACCTGTGAGCAGTGCTGACCAGGCCCCCCAGGGCCAGGCCCCCCTCACCCCGGCCGCCACCGCCAACGCGGAACTGCGCGCGGACATCCGCCGCCTCGGCGACCTCCTCGGGGAGACCCTCGTACGCCAGGAGGGCCGGGAACTCCTCGACCTCGTCGAAAAGGTGCGCGCCCTCACCCGCACGGACGGCGAAGCCGCCGCCGAGCTGCTCGGCGACACCGACCTGGAGACCGCCGCCAAGCTCGTACGCGCCTTCTCCACCTACTTCCACCTCGCCAACGTCACCGAGCAGGTGCACCGCGGCAAGGAACTGCGCGCCCACCGTGCCGCCGAGGGCGGGCTCCTCGCCCGCACCGCCGACATGCTGAAGGACGCCGACCCCGAACACCTGCGCGAGACGGTCAAGAACCTCAACGTCCGCCCGGTCTTCACCGCACACCCCACCGAGGCGGCCCGCCGCAGCGTCCTCAACAAGCTGCGCCGCATCGCCGCCCTCCTGGAGGAGCCCGTCACCGGCGCCGGCGACCGCCGCCGCCACGACCTGCGCCTCGCCGAGAACATCGACCTCGTCTGGCAGACCGACGAGCTGCGCGTGGTCCGCCCCGAGCCCGCCGACGAGGCCCGCAACGCCATCTACTACCTCGACGAGCTGCACGCCGGCGCCGTCGGCGACGTCCTCGAGGACCTCGCCGCCGAGCTCCAGCGCGTCGGCGTCGAGCTCCCCGCCGGCACCCGCCCGCTCACCTTCGGCACCTGGATCGGCGGCGACCGCGACGGCAACCCCAACGTCACCCCCGACGTCACCCGGGACGTGCTGATCCTCCAGCACGAGCACGGCATCACCGACGCACTCGAACTCATCGACTTCCTGCGCGGCCTGCTCTCCAACTCCATCCGCTACACCGGAGCCACCGAGGAACTCCTCGCCTCCCTCCAGGCCGACCTCGAACGCCTCCCCGAGATCAGCCCGCGCTACAAGCGGCTGAACGCCGAGGAGCCGTACCGCCTCAAGGCCACCTGCATCCGCCAGAAGCTCCTCAACACCCGCGAGCGCCTCGCCAAGGGCACCCCGCACGAGGAAGGCCGCGACTACCTCGGCACCGCCGAGCTGCTCACCGACCTCACCCTCATCCAGACCTCCCTGCGCGAGCACCGCGGCGCCCTCTTCGCCGACGGCCGCATGGACCGCACCATCCGCACCCTCGCCGCCTTCGGCCTCCAGCTCGCAACCATGGACGTACGCGAGCACGCGGACGCCCACCACCACGCGCTCGGGCAGCTCTTCGACCGGCTCGGCGAGGAGTCCTGGCGCTACGCCGACATGCCCCGCGACTACCGCGGCAAGCTCCTCGCCAAGGAACTGCGCTCGCGCCGCCCCCTGGCCCCCACCCCCGCGCCCCTCGACGCCGCCGGCGAGAAGACCCTCGGCGTCTTCCTCGCCATCAAGGACGCCTTCGAGAAGTTCGGCCCCGAGGTCATCGAGTCGTACATCATCTCGATGTGCCAGGGCGCCGACGACGTCTTCGCCGCCGCGGTCCTGGCCCGCGAAGCCGGCCTCATCGACCTCCACGGCGGCTGGGCCAAGATCGGCATCGTCCCGCTCCTGGAGACCACCGACGAGCTGCGCGCCGCCGACGTCATCCTCGACGAGATGCTCGCCGACCCCTCCTACCGGCGCCTCGTCTCCCTGCGCGGCGACGTCCAGGAGGTCATGCTCGGCTACTCCGACTCCAGCAAGTTCGGCGGCATCACCACCAGCCAGTGGGAGATCCACCGCGCCCAGCGGCGGCTGCGCGACGTCGCCCACCGCTACGACGTCCGGCTGCGCCTCTTCCACGGCCGCGGCGGCACCGTCGGCCGCGGCGGCGGCCCCTCCCACGACGCGATCCTCGCCCAGCCCTGGGGCACCCTCGAAGGCGAGATCAAGGTCACCGAACAGGGCGAGGTCATCTCCGACAAGTACCTCGTCCCCTCCCTGGCCCGCGAGAACCTCGAACTGACCGTCGCGGCCACCCTGCAGGCCTCCGCCCTGCACACCGCGCCCCGCCAGTCCGACGAGGCCCTCGCCCGCTGGGACGCGGCCATGGACACCGTCTCCGACGCCGCCCACGCCGCGTACCGCGCACTCGTCGAGGACCCCGACCTCCCCGCGTACTTCTTCGCCGCGACCCCCGTCGACCAGCTCGCCGACCTCCACCTCGGCTCGCGCCCCTCCCGCCGCCCCGACTCGGGCGCCGGCCTCGACGGCCTGCGCGCCATCCCGTGGGTCTTCGGCTGGACCCAGTCCCGCCAGATCGTCCCCGGCTGGTACGGAGTCGGCTCCGGCCTCAAGGCCCTGCGCGAAGCCGGCCTGCAGGACGCCCTCACCGAGATGGGCGAGCGCTGGCACTTCTTCCGCAACTTCCTGTCCAACGTCGAGATGACGCTGGCCAAGACCGACCTGCGGATCGCCCGCCACTACGTCGACACCCTCGTGCCCGACCACCTCAAGCACGTCTTCACCCGCATCGAGGCCGAGCACGAGCTCACCGTCAACGAGGTCCTGCGCATCACCGGCGGCAGCCGTCTCCTGGACTCCAACCCGGTCCTCCAGCAGACCTTCGCCGTCCGCGACGCCTACCTCGACCCCATCTCCTACCTCCAGGTCTCCCTCCTGGCCCGCCAGCGCGCAGCCGCCGCCCGCGGCGAGGAGGCCGACCCCCTCCTCGCCCGCGCCCTGCTGCTCACCGTCAACGGCGTCGCCGCGGGCCTGCGCAACACCGGCTGAGCCCCCGGACACGACGGAGCCCCCGCACCGGCCGGTGCGGGGGCTCCGTCACGTCCGCCACGAGGCGGCCGTGTCCGTCAGGAGTTGTACGTGGACTGCGCGCGCTCCAGCCCCTCCTGGACCAGGCACTCCACCGAGTCGGCGGCCCGGTCCACGAACCAGTCCAGCTCCTTGCGCTCCGTGGACGAGAAGTCCTTCAGCACGAAGTCCGCGACCTGCATCCGGCCCGGCGGCCGGCCGATGCCGCAGCGGACCCGGTGGTAGTCCGGACCCATCGACTTCGTCATCGACTTCAGACCGTTGTGGCCGTTGTCCCCGCCGCCCAGCTTCAGGCGCAGCGTCGGGTAGTCGATGTCCAGCTCGTCGTGGATCGCGACGATCCGGTCCAGCGGCACCTTGTAGAAGTCGCGCAGAGCCGTCACCGGACCGCCGGAGAGGTTCATGTACGTCATCGGCTTCGCCAGCACCACCCGGCGGTTCCCCGGTCCCGGCGCGCCGATGCGGCCCTCGACCACCTGGGCCCGGGCCTTGTGCGCCTTGAACTTCCCGCCGATCCGCTCCGCCAGCAGGTCGGCCACCATGAAGCCGATGTTGTGGCGGTTGCCCGCGTACTCCGGTCCGGGATTGCCGAGGCCGACGATCAGCCAGGGTGCCGCGTCGTCCGACATCAAAAGCTCCTTAAGGCCTTGAACGAAGACGACCGCCGTCCCGCTCCAGTGGAGCCGGACGGCGGTCGGTCAGCAACTGCTGAGGGGGGAAGGCGAGGCTCAGGCCTCGGTGCCCTCGGCCGCCTCGGCGGCCGGCTCCTCGGCCTGCGGGGACACGACCTGCAGGACGGCGATGTCGCCGTCGACGGCCAGGGTGGTGCCCGCCGGGAGGACCAGGTCCTTGGCGTGGATGGTCGCGCCGGCCTCGAGGCCCGCGATGGAGACGGTGACCTCGGTCGGGATGTGGGTGGCCTCGGCCTCGACGGAGATCGTGTTCTGGAGGGTCTCCAGCATGTTGCCGCCGGCGGCCAGCTCGCCCTCGGTGACGATCGCGACGTCGACGGTGACCTTCTCGCCCTTCTTGACGATCAGGAAGTCGACGTGGGAGATCGAGCGCTTCAGCGGGTGCTTCTGCACGGCCTTCGGGATGACCAGCTCGGTGCCGTCGCCCGCGATGTCCAGGGAGATCAGGACGTTCGGGGTGCGGAGCGCCAGCTGCAGGGCGTGGGCGTCGACGTTGACGTGCTTCGGGTCGGTGCCGTGGCCGTAGATGACGGCGGGGGTCAGGGCGTCACGACGGGCCTGACGGGCAGAGCCCTTGCCGAACTCGGTGCGGACCTTGGCGGAAAGCTTGACCTCGGACATGCTCACTCCTCGTGGGGTGACGGAAAAGGACGACAGTCACCCGGCCGGAACGGCCTGCTACGAAGAGCGCGTCGATAACGGAGCATCCGCACCCGAAAACAGGTACGGCCTCCCTCGCCGAGCAACTCATGGAGTGTACCCGGCGGGGGAGGCCGTACCAAAAAGGATCTACCGCGGAGCGGTTACTGCTGTTCCTCGAAGAGGCTGGTGACCGAACCGTCCTCGAAGACCTCGCGCACCGCGCGCGCGATCATCGGGGCGATCGACAGCACCGTGATCTTGTCGAGCTCCAGGTCGGACGGGTCCGGCAGGGTGTTCGTGAACACGAACTCGCTGACCTTGGAGTTCTTCAGGCGGTCGGCGGCCGGGCCCGACAGGATGCCGTGCGTGGCCGTCACGATGACGTCCTCGGCGCCGTGCGCGAACAGCGCGTCGGCCGCGGCGCAGATGGTGCCACCGGTGTCGATCATGTCGTCGACCAGGACGCAGACGCGGCCCTTGACCTCACCGACGACCTCGTGGACGGTCACCTGGTTGGCGACGTCCTTGTCGCGGCGCTTGTGCACGATGGCCAGCGGCGCGTCCAGCCGGTCGCACCAGCGGTCGGCCACGCGCACGCGGCCGGCGTCCGGGGAGACGATCGTCAGCTTGGTGCGGTCCACCTTGGCGCCCACGTAGTCCGCGAGGACGTTCAGGGCGGAGAGGTGGTCCACCGGGCCGTCGAAGAAGCCCTGGATCTGGTCCGTGTGCAGGTCGACCGTGAGGATGCGGTCCGCACCCGAGGTCTTCAGCAGGTCCGCGACCAGACGGGCCGAGATCGGCTCGCGGCCCTTGTGCTTCTTGTCCTGGCGGGCGTACCCGTAGGACGGGATGATCACGGTGATGGAACGCGCCGACGCGCGCTTCAGCGCGTCGATCATGATCAGCTGCTCCATGATCCACTTGTTGATCGGAGCCGTGTGGCTCTGGATCAGGAAGCAGTCCGCGCCGCGAGCCGACTCCTGGAAGCGGACGTAGA
The DNA here is from genome assembly GCF_045000215.1 of Streptomyces sp. 147326. Classification (NCBI taxonomy): domain Bacteria; kingdom Bacillati; phylum Actinomycetota; class Actinomycetes; order Kitasatosporales; family Streptomycetaceae; genus Streptomyces; species Streptomyces sp. 147326. The sequence goes on from NZ_CP134201.1 coordinate 5,338,460, forward strand.
TCTCACCGTTCGCGAAGTCGAAAGCCTTGGTCGGCACGAGGCCGACTCCCAGCTGGTGCGCGACCTCCTCGGCCAGCTCGGGGTGGGCGCGGCCGGAGAAGAGCATCAGCTTCTTCTCGCCGGTCGTCTTGATCCCGGTCACAGCACTGTCTCCTCAGACGTGTTGAAGCTGCTCGCCCCCATGTGCGTCCGTCCCGCACACGGTGAGCCAGCCGAATTGCGTGCACCTATCACGGTACGCCGTCGTAGGCGCACCTGTTTCCGGTCAGTTCACCTCAGTGGCGCTCGGAATCCTCCGAGGCAGCCGACTGCGCCGCCGTGGCGGCCGCACTTCCCGGACGCTTGCGGGCCACCCAGCCCTCGATATTCCGCTGCTGGCCACGGGCCACGGCCAGGGCGCCGGGCGGCACATCCTTGGTGATCACGGATCCGGCGGCCGTGTAGGCGCCGTCCCCGATCGTGACGGGAGCCACAAACATGTTGTCCGAGCCCGTCTTGCAGTGTGAGCCGACGGTGGTGTGGTGCTTGTGCTCACCGTCGTAGTTCACGAAGACGCTCGCGGCGCCGATGTTCGTGTACTCGCCGATCGTCGCGTCGCCGACGTAGGACAGGTGCGGCACCTTGGTGCCCTCGCCGATCGTCGCGTTCTTCATCTCGACGTACGTGCCGGCCTTGGCCTTCGCGCCGAGGTTCGTGCCCGGACGCAGGTAGGCGAACGGACCCACGGTGGCCTGCGGGCCCACGACCGCGCCCTCCGCGACCGTGTTGTCCACCCGGGCGCCCGTACCCACGTGCGTGTCCTTCAGCCGGGTGTTGGGGCCGACCTCGGCGCCCTCGGCGATGTGCGTGGCGCCCAGCAGCTGGGTGCCGGGGTGCACGATCGCGTCCTGCCCGAAGGTGACGGTCACGTCGACGAAGGTGCTGGCCGGGTCGACGACCGTCACGCCCGCGAGCATGGCCTGCTCCAGCAGGCGCGCGTTCAGCAGCGCGCGGGCCTCGGCCAGCTGGACGCGGTTGTTGATCCCGAGGATCTGGCGGTGGTCGCTGCCGACGGCCGCGCCGACGCGGTGCCCCGCCTCGCGCAGGATGCCGAGGACGTCGGTGAGGTACTCCTCGCCCTGGCTGTTGTCGGTACGGACCTTGCCGAGCGCGTCGGCGAGCAGGGCCCCGTCGAAGGCGAAGACGCCGGAGTTGATCTCGCGGATCGCCCGCTGGGCGTCGGAGGCGTCCTTGTGCTCGACGATGGCCGTCACGGCGCCGCCGGCGTCCCGGACGATCCGCCCGTAGCCGGTGGAGTCCGGCACCTCGGCGGTGAGCACGGTGACGGCGTTGCCGTCGGCCTCGTGCGTCGCCGCCAGCTGCCGCAGCGTCTCCCCGGTCAGCAGCGGGGTGTCGCCGCAGACCACGATCACGGTCCCGTCGACCGGGCCGCCGAGCTCTTCGATGGCCATGCGGACGGCGTGCCCGGTGCCGTTCTGCTCGTACTGGACGGCGGTGCGGACGCCGGCGTCGACGTCGGCCAGGTGCGCGGTGACCTGCTCCCGGGCGTGCCCGACGACCACGACGAGGTGGGCGGGGTCCAGCTCACGGGAGGCGGCGACGACGTGACCGACGAGCGAGCGCCCGCAGATCTCGTGCAGAACCTTGGGGGTGGCCGACTTCATGCGGGTGCCTTCACCCGCTGCGAGTACGACGACGGCTGCCGGGCGGTTGGCGCTCACGGGGATGCCCTTCGGCTTCGGGGGTGGACCCGTGAAGGATACCGGGGCCCCAGTGACCCCTAACGAACGCGGGTCCCGACCGTGACAGTCAGGACCCGAACTTGATTGAGCTCCCCCGCCAGGACTCGAACCCGGACATAAGGCACCAAAAGCCTCAGTGCTGCCAATTACACCACAGGGGACCATTATCAACTAAACCGGACATTACGCCTCTGTGGTCGAGTCGACGGCACCTACTATGCCGCACCACCAGCCCTCAATGCGACGGTAAAGATCGGCGCCTTGGAGGACTCGCACCGCGAGGCATCCGTTGTACGTGTCGCCCGTCTTCTTGCGGTTCGCGCGCGGGTTGTGGCGCTTGAGCGTGGTCTGGCCGAAGTGGGAGGCGTCGAGTCCCACGACCTCCCTCCAGTACTGCTCCGATGCCGCGACGTCGGCGGTCTCGTGGATCTGGAGCGCGAACCGCAGCCGGTCGTCCGTCACGCCCATGAGCCGCAGCCAGGCAAGAAGGAAGGTGAGGACCATGTTCGGGTCGCTGTTGACGAAGCGCGGACCATGTCCGTGCCGGCTGGGCGGTGGGTCCGCGGGGGCTTCGGGAAGTCCCTGACCCACAGGGAGATCGAGCTCTTCGAGCAGCCGAGTTCGACCTGGATCTGGTCGTAGGTCATGCCCTGGAGGCGGAGTTCGCGGGCGCGGGCGCGGACATCGTCCTTGGCGTTCGGGCGCTTCGTCCATTCGGGTGGCGCTTCGCCGTCGAGGAGGCGGTTAGAGGATCTCGTTGTTGTGGACGGCGAGGCGGTCGCGGATCTGGCGGCGGCTGAGGCCCTCGCGGCGGAGGGTGACCGCCTGCTCGCGGAGGTTCTCGAAGGTCGCGCTCCCGGTGCGGAGGCCGCCGGTGCCGTCGCCGGGGCGACGTCGGATTTCGGTCATGTCGCCAATGTCGTCCGGAATGCAGGATTCGGGTCTTGGTGGGCGGACGATTCAGTCGTACGTGCGATTACCCCTGGTTTGCAGGAATTCTGTTCGCCTTTGTGCTGGGGCCCCTGCGTAGGCTGGACGGCATGACCAGTACGGGGGAAGTGGAAGGCCGCGCTGGGCCGCCTTTGTGGTGGTCGCGGCGGCGGGATGCCGTGGTGGATGTGCTGCTCGGCGGGGTGTCCGCCGTCGAGTGTGCGTGGGAGGGCGGGACCTTCGCCCGTGAGGCGGGGCTGCCGGCCGCGGTCGGGGTGGCGTTCGGGCTGGTGGTGGGGAGCACGCTCGTGCTGCGGCGGCGGTGGCCGATCGCCGTGGTGCTCGTGGGCATCGCCGTGGCGCCCGCCGCGATGGGGTTCCTGCTCTCGGTGGTGGGGATGTACTCGCTCGCCTCCTCCGAGGTGCCCCGGCGGATCATCGCCACGCTGGCCTCGATGTCGCTGGCCGCGACCTTCGTGGTGATGTACCTGCAGACCCGCGGGGACGTGGAGGCCGATCCGACGCTCGTGGTCGCGCTGTCCGGGTTCGTCGCGGTGGCGCTGACCGTGCCGCCCTTGCTGCTCGGGCTCTACATCGGGGCCCGGCGGCGGTTGATGGAGAGCCTGCAGGAACGGGCGGACTCGCTGGAGCGGGAGCTGTCGCTGCTGGCGGACCGGGCGGAGGAGCGGGCCGAGTGGGCCCGTACGGAGGAGCGGACCCGGATCGCGCGGGACATGCACGACGTGGTCGCGCACCGGGTGTCGCTGATGGTGGTGCACGCGGCCGCGCTGGAGGCGGTGGTGGCGAAGGATCCGGCGCGGGCCGCGAAGAACGCCGCGCTGGTGGGTGACATGGGGCGGCAGGCGCTGACGGAGCTGCGGGAGATGCTCGGCGTGCTCAGGGCGGCGCCCAAGCCGGTCACGCCGGTGGCCGCCGCCGCTCCGGCGGCCGCGGCCGCGGTGGCCGCCGCCGCGCCGGTGGCTCCGGTCGCGCTCGTGGGGTGTGCCGAGGAGGGGCCCTCGCTCGGCGAGCTGGAGGCGCTGGTCGGGCAGTCGCGGGCGGCCGGGATGGTCGTGGAGATGCTGGTGCAGGGTGAAGGGGCGGCGTACGCGGCGGAGGTCGAGCAGGCGGCGTACCGCGTGGTGCAGGAGGCGCTCACCAACTGCCACAAGCACGCTCCGGGGGCGCGGGTCGTGGTGCGGCTCGCGCATCGGGGCGCGGAGGTGGCGATGCAGGTGGAGAACGGGCCGTGCGAGGGGCAGGCGGACGGGGTCGGGTTGCCGAGCGGAGGGAACGGGCTGGTGGGCATGCGGGAGCGGGTGCTCGGGCTGGGCGGGGTCTTCGTGTCGGGGCCGACGGATGCGGGGGGTTTCCGGGTGTCGGCGGTGCTGCCGGTGCGCTAGGCGCTGGCCTCGGCGGACTGGGCTGTGCCGGAGCCTGCCCGTGCCGTGCCTGTGCCGTGCCCGTGCCCGTGCCCGTGCCCGTGCCCGTGCCCGTGCCCGTGCCCGTGCCGTGCCCGTGCCGTGCCTGTGCCGGGGGCTGTGGGCGGGGTGGGGCCGGGCGCGCGCCGGGGCGTCTCCTCGGGCGCCGAACGTGGCGGGGGGTCGGAGGGCCGAGGGGATTGCGTTCGGCGCCCTGCGGGGAGCGCCCCGGCACACACCCGACCCCGGCGGAACCAGCGGCCGGGCGTCATTCGGGGCTGCTGCGTTCCGGCCGGGCAGGCCAAGGGCGCCCCGGCACACACCCGACCCCGGCGGAACCAGCGGCCGGGCGTCATTCGGGGCTGCTGCGTTCCGGCCGGGCAGGCCAAGGGCGCCCCGGCACACACCCGGCCCCGGCGGAACCGGCGGGCCGGGTGTCGTTCGGGGCTGCAGCGTTCCGGCCGGCCAGGCCAAGGGCGCCCCGACACACACCCGACCCCGGCGGAACCAGCGGCCGGGCGTCATTCGGGGCTGCTGCGTTCCGGCCGGCCAGGCCAAGGGCGCCCCGGCACACACCCGGCCCGGCGGAACCGGTGGGCCGGGTCACGGCTGCTGTGTTCCGGCCGGCCGGGCCAGGGGAGCCCTGCGGGGATCACCCCCAGCCCCGATCCTTCAGCGCCGCCGCACCGTCCAGCCTCGCCGGCGTTTGAGGCGCGGGGTCGGGGGCGGAGCCCCGGCAGTGGAGCCGCACCGGGAAAGGGTGGCGTCCCCAGAAGGGAGCCGACGGGTCAGGCCGTTGTGAGGCGGGTGGGCTGGAGGCCTGTCAGGAGGAGGGTGAGGGCTTCGTCGAGGGTGGAGCCCAGGTACCAGTCGCCGGTGTGGTCGATGCCGTAGACGCGGCCCTCGCGGTCGAGGGCGAGGTGGGAGCCTCCGTCGGCCTCGACGCCGAGGGGGCAGAGCTGGGTGGACAGGGCCCGGCCGAGGTCGGCGAAGGTGCGCGCGAGGTGGAGTCCGGTGAGCGGGTCGAGGCGGACCGGGGTGGGGGCGATCTGGCGGCCGGGCCCGGGGGCGGTGACCGTGAGGCCGCCGAATTCGGCCCAGGCCTCGACGGCGGCGGGGAAGACGGTGTGCCGGTGTCCGGCGGGGGTGGTGTGGTCCCGGAGCGCGTCGGCCCAGTACTCGGCCTGCTTGATGTCCCAGCGGCCGGGTTCCCAGCCGGCCGTGCGCAGGGCGGAGTCCACGGCGACCGGGAAGCGGGTGGCCGAGGAGCGGTCGTAGGAGGCGGAGGTGGGGTTCATGGCTACTCGGCTGGGGTGAGGTCGACGGGGCGTACGCCGAAGTGGGCGAGGAGGGCGTCGCAGGAGCGGCAGGGGGGTGCGTAGCTGCCGTGGAGGGGGTCGCCGTCCTCGCGGATGCGTCGGGCGGTGATCTTGGAGTGCTTGAGGGAGCGGCGGGCCTCGCTCGCGGAGAGGGGCTTGCGGGAGGCGCGCCGGGAGCGGGCGGCTTCGACGGCGGCGAGGTGGCGGGAGAGCAGGATCGCCTCGGGGCAGCGGCCGGTGAAACGTTCGCGCTGGCCGCTCGTGAGGGTGTCGAGGAAGTCCTGTACGAGCGGGTGGAGCACGGGGGGCTGGTCGGCCTTGCCGGCGGTGCCGGTGAGGGTTTCGCCGCGTACGGAGAGGGCGGCGGCGACGGTGGGGAGGATGCCGTCGCGGCGGAAGCGCAGGACGGGTGCGAAGGGGCGGCCGTCGGTGCTGCTCCAGCGCAGGCGGGGGTCGCCGGCGGGGCCGGTCGCTTCGCCGGCCGGGCCCGCGGCTGCCGCCGTGCCCGGTGCCTCCGGGTCGGTGTCGCCCGGTTCTGTGCGTGTTGCCGTGTGGTGCATGGTCGCGCCTTCCCTCCCGTGGCGGCGGTGGTGACCGCTGTCGCGCACGCCCCCGTGCTGCGGGGACAGCCTGTCAAATGTCATCTGTCATGCGGAAGCGGGGTCGAATATTTGTATCAATTCGGATGTTCCCGGCCCTCGGGCGGGTGCGCCGGTCGGGTGCGGGTGAGGCTCTTGCCCCAGCGCATAGGCTGTGGTGAACCAGCCAGATCCAGCAGGGGGCTACCGCCATGACGACAGGTCGGCTCGGGCAGCAGGCCGCGCCACCCAACGCCGCTTACTCGGGGCAGGTCGTGCATTTCCCGGACCCGGTCCGGGCCGCTCGGCATCCCCACGGGGTGCGGATGGACGGCAACGGGCATCCGGACTTCTCCGCGTACGCGCGTGCGGCGGTGGAGATCGCCGAGCCGCCGGAGGGCTTCGGCGTGGACGAGTTGCGGCTGACGGACTGCGTGTCCGCGAACGCGGCGATGAAGGCCGCCGGGCACGAGTTGTGGGACACGGTCGGGCCGGTGGCGACCCCGCACGGCTGGACCTGGCACCACGTGGCGGGTTCCCGGCGCATGGAGCTGGTCCCGGTCGAGGTGAAGGCGCTGCTGCGGCACCACGCGGGGCTGGCGACGGCTCCGGTGGACCACGAGAAGCGCGGGACGCGGCCGTTGCAGGAGGTGCGTCCGGTGCACATGGGGCTGCCGAAGTCGGTGGTGTCGGTGTCCGAGGAGCAGGTGCAGGGGGTCGAGGAGGATCTCGGCTACCGGCTGCCGGAGGCGTACCGCTCGTTCCTGAAGGCCGCGGGCGGCTGCGCGCCGGTGGGCGCGGGCCTGGACGTGGACCTGGGTCTGCTGGTGGACCAGCCGTTCTTCACGGTGCGTGAGGAGGCGGCGGTCAACGACCTGGTGTACGTCAACAAGTGCCTGCGGGACCACCTGACGAAGGACTACCTCTGCGTGGCCTTCGCTCAGGGCGGGCTGCTCGCGCTGAAGGTGAAGGGCGAGGGCATCGGCTCGGTGTGGTTCTCCCCGTACGACGATGCGCGCGACCAGGACGGCTGGTCGGTACAGGAGCGCGTGGAGCGGCTGTTGCTGCCGTGCGGTGCTGATTTCGACGCCTTTCTGGAGCGGCTGGCGGGCAATCCGCCGGAGCTGGAGACGGTGGCCGGTCTGATGGTGGACGGCGGATTCGCACGCTCGGTTCCCGTGGCGGGGCCGGTTCCGTCGGTGCGTGCCGGTTCGGATGAGGGGTGACGGCGCGATGGTGACCTTTGCGCAGGCGCAGGAGCGCGCCGAGGAGTGGATCAACGGGGACGTGCCCGCGTACCAGCACCGCGAGGTGCGCGTACGGGAGTTCGGACTCGGGTTCGTGGTGTGGGCGGAGGACCGTGCGGCGGGTCCGGTGTCCGGGGGTGGACGGCAGCGGCTGGTCATCGCACGGGACAGCGGGGAGGTGACGCTGTGGCCGGGTCTGCCGGTGGGTGAGGTGATCCGCCGGTACGAGGAGGAGTACGGGGCCGTGGCGGCCGCCGTGGCTTCGGAGGCCTCGGTTCCGCCGCCGCGGATCGACTCGGAGCAGACCTCTTTCATGCTGAGTCCGCCGGAGTGGCTGCAGGAGGCCGCGGACCGGGCGGGGATTCCGCCCGCGCCCGCGCGGGCTTCCGCTCCCGGGGAGCCCGCTGATGCCGCGCCGGCCGCTGCCGCGGCTCCGGCCTCGCCTGCGGCTGCGGCCTCGTCTTCGGCGCCGGTGGAAGCGGTGCCGTTGCGGCGCGGGGGCGAGATCCCCTACGAGCCCACGGCCAACGACGGTGTACCGGCGGCCCCGGCGCCGGCGCCGGCGCCCGCCCCGGCCGTGCCGACCGGTGCCACGCCGTGGGCGGGTACCGATGTGAACTCCGGTACGGACGACGCGTCCGTGCCGCTGCCCGCGACCGTGTTCGCGCCGCCGCTCTCCGGTTCGGACCTGGAGGACCGGCCGTCCTCCGGTGTGGCCCCGGAGGCGAAGACCACGCTGCTGCCGGGTGGCAGCCAGCTGCCGAGGACCGCCGTGGTGCCCGCGCTGGGTTCGCCGGCGGCCGATATCGCCGACGCGCCGACGAGCAAGGCGCAGGTCTCCCGGCCGGGTGGCTCCGCGGGCCGGCCGTCGACGCCTCCCGGTGCGCCTGGTGCGCCCGGTGCGGGCCAGCAGTCGACGCCGCCGGGTCCGCCCGGTGCGCCCGGTGCGCCCGGTGCGGGCGGTTCGTCCGGTGGCGGGGCGCACTACGCGGCCACCATGCTCGCCGGTCCCGGTGTTCCCCAGCCGCCCGGCCCGCCCGGCCCGCCCGGCGCACCCGGTGCTCCGGGCGCGGGTCAGCCGCCCGCGCCTCCCGGTCCGCCCGGTGCCCCGGGTGCGGGCGCGCCGCAGCCTCCCGGCCCGCCGGGTCCGCCCGGTGCTCCCGGGTCGCTCGGCCGTGGGCTGGACCATGCCGCGACGATGCTGGCCGGTCCCGCCGTGACGGGCCGGCCGCCCGCGCCTCCCGGTCCGCCCGGTGCTCCGGGAGCCGGCGCGCCGCAGCCTCCCGGCCCGCCGGGTCCGCCCGGTGCCCCCGGTGCGCCCGGTGGTGGGCTCGACCATGCCGCGACGATGCTGGCCGGCCCGTCCGTGACGGGTCAGCCTCCGGCGCCTCCCGGTCCGCCCGGTGCCCCCGGGGCCCCCGGTGGCGGGGCCCATCACGCCGCGACGATGCTCGCGGGTCCCGGCGTACCGCAGCCTCCCGGTCCGCCGGGGGCTCCCGGTGCGCCCGGTGCGCCCGGTGGTGGGCTGGACCATGCCGCGACGATGCTGGCCGGCCCGTCCGTGACGGGTCAGCCTCCGGCGCCTCCCGGTCCGCCGCCGGGCGGACCCGTGGCGCAGCCTCCGGCCCCGACCGGTGCGCCCACGGTCGGCCCCGGCTACCAGGCCGTGCTGCGCTACCGCGCGCCCGACGGCTCCGAGCAGCAGCTCATCCGCCGCTCGGCGCCCGGTACCCCGCACCCGGAGTGGCAGATCCTGCACGAGCTGCGCGCCATGAACGTGCCGCCGCAGCAGGTCCTGGAGCTGCACACCGAGCTGGAGTCCTGTGAGCTGCCCGGCGGTTACTGCGCCCGGATGATCAGGGAGACCTGGCCGCAGGTGCGGATCACCAGCGTGGCCCCGTACGGGAAGGACCACGCGGGCCGTCAGGCGGGCATGCGGCACCTGATCACCCACCAGGGCGAGCTGCACCAGGTGGCGGACGGTCCGGCGCGCCCCGCGCCGGTACGGGCGCCGCTGCCGCAGGTTCCGCTGCAGCCGGCGATCCCGCTGGAGGCGATCGCGCAGGAGCTGGCGGGGGCCTTCGGTCCGCAGGGCGTGTTCCGCTTCGACCAGCGGGCGGTGTCCCGTCAGGGTGTGCCGGAGATCGTGGCGCAGACGCTGATGTGGTCGGGTCTGCCGGTCGATTTCGGGCCGTTCTTCTGGGCGCAGGCGGTGCCGGGTCAGCCGGTTCCGACGCTGGCCGAGATGGCCGCGCAGCGGCAGGTGCAGCCGGCGTCGGACGCGGGCTCGTACCTGGTGATCGGCAGCGACTTCGGCAAGGCGCTCTGCGTGCAGTACGGGACCGCGCACATCGTTGCGGTGCCGGTCGAGGGCGGTCCGGGGGGTGCTCCGGTGCCGCCGCAGTTCGTGAACTCGAGCCTGCCGCAGTTCGCGCGGTCGCTGGCGATGCTGGGTCACATGTGGCGGCTGCGCCAGCATCTGACGCCGGAGCAGGCCGGCCGGTGGACCGTCGATTTCCAGGCGAATCTGGCGGGCCTCGACAGTGCGGCGCTGGCGTCGCCGGAGAGCTGGTGGTCGGTGCTGCTGGAGCAGATGTGGGACGGACTGCTCTGAGGTCGCCCTGATCGGGTGACGGGTGGAATGGCCGGGTCGGGACCCTCGGAGGGGGTCTCGGCCCGGCCATTCCGGCTTCTGGGATCAAATGGCGCATCCTTGACGGGAATCCCCGCGAGAGAGGCGCATCCAGGATGAGTGCACCCATTGCGACCGTGCGCGGTCGCGGCTACCGCATGGAAGAGGTCGACCGGTATCTCGCCCGGCTCTCCGGGAGCCGCGACGACGCCTGGGAGCGGGTGGCACGGCTGACGGTCCTGGCCAAGCAGATGGAGGCGGAGGCGGCCCGGCTGCGGGAGGCGGTGGCCGGACTCGCCCCGCAGACGTACGACGAACTGGGCGAGCGGGCCCGCCGGATCCTGCTGCTGGCGGAGGAGGAGGCGGACGCCCTGCGGATGGACGCCCGGGCCGACGCGTTCGCGACGCTGGGCGCGGCCGAGGCGCGGGCCGACCGGGCGGCGGACCTGGCCCGGGGCGACGCGGAGGCGGTGCGCGAGCAGACGGAGGTCCGGGTCCGGCAGGGGCTGCTGCGGGCGCAGAGCGAGGCGGACGACGTACGGGGGCGGGCGCGGGAGGACGCGGCGGCGTGGCGGGCGGAGGCGGCGGCCGCGCTGGCGGAGACGCGGCGGCGGGCGGACGCGGAGCTGGCGGAGCGCGAGCAGGAGCAGGCGGAGCGGTGGGAGACGGCGGAGCGGGGCCTGGCGGCGCGGGAGGCGGAGCTGGAGGCGCGCCTCGACGAGCTGGAGCGGCACGCGGAGGCCCGCCTGGCGGAGGCCCGGCGGGGGTTCGCTGAGGCGGAGGAGTCGGCCCGGCACGGGCAGGAGGACGCGGAGGCGCGGGCCGCGGAGCTGGTGGCGGCGGCGCGGGTGCGGGAGGAGCGGGTGGGGCGGGAGACGGAACGGGTCCTGCGGGAGCATGCGGAGGCCCAGGAGGACATGCGGGCCCACATGAACCACGTCCGCTCCAGCCTGGCGGCCCTGACGGGCCGGGCCCCCGCGGAGGGCTGACGCGGAGCGGCCCCCGCGGCGCCGCTGCCGGGGGCCGGCCCCCGGACCCCGCGCCTCAAACGCCGGCGGGGCCGGAGGGTGCGGCGGGACTGGAAGCGGCCAGTTCGGTGAGGAAGGCCTCGATCAAGGGGGCGATTTCCGGGAGGTGGGTTTCGAGGGCGAAGTGGCCCGCGCCCTCGAAGATGTGGACGGCGGCGTCCGGGGCGTCCTGGAGGTAGGCCTTGGCGCCCGCCGGCGTGAAGAAGGGGTCGCCCGCGCCCCAGACGACCAGCACCGGCACCCCCGCGCTCCGCAGCCACGCCTGCCAGGCGGGGTAGTGCGCGAAGTTCGAGGCGTAGTCGAAGGCGAGGTCGGCCTGGGCGTCGGCGCGGCCGGGCAGGCCGAGGTGGTGCACGTCGAGGGTCAGGCTGTCGGGGGAGATGAGGGCGGTGTCGGCGACGCCGGTCTCGTACTGGAAGCGGGTGCCCTCCAGGGTGAAGAGGCCGCGGATCCGCTCCTCGTTGCCGGGGACCTCGCGCCGGAGTCCGGCGAACTCGCGGGCCGCGTCGGACAGGCCCTCCTCGTACGCGTTCCCGTTCTGGACGATCAGGCCGGTCACCCGTTCCGGGCGGCGCGCGGCGAGCCGCAGTCCGACGGGGGCGCCGAAGTCGAAGACGTACAGGGCGTAGCGGTCGAGCCCGAGGGCGTCGGTGAAGCCCTCCACGATGTCGGCGAGCCGGTCGAAGGCGTACGTGAAGGCGGCCGGGGCCTCGGTCCGGCCGAAGCCGGGGTAGTCGGGGGCGATCAGGCGGTAGGGGGTGTCGCCGAGGGCGTCCATCAGGCGGGCGAACTGGTGCGAGGCGGTGGGGAAGCCGTGCAGGAGCAGCAGGACGGGGCCGTCGGCGGGGCCGCTCTCGCGGTAGGCGACGCGGACTCCGTCCACGTCGGCGGTGCGGTGCTGGACGGTCGGGATGGTGCGGCGAGCGGTCATCACATGCCTCCTGCGGCTTCGTTTCCATTAGTTTTGCCGGTGATCGCTAATGGGTCAAGTGGTTGCAGTAGCATTAGTCGGGTGACAGTGACCTTCCCGCTCACCGGCGAACCCCTCGCGCTGGACCTCCTCAACACCCTTACCGCCGAGGGCGACCTCGTCGCCGACCCGGCGGGGCTCGCGGCCTGGCTGGACGCGCAGGCCGGTCGGCTGACCCCGGTCGGCGCGGCGGGCGCGGCCGAGGTGGCCGCCGTACGGGCCGTACGGGAGGCCGCGCGCCCGGCGCTCGCCGCGGCCCGGCGCGGCGAGCGGCCCCCGGCCGGGGCACTGGCCGCGCTGAACGGGGCCCTGGCCGCGGCGCCGTCCCACCGGGTGCTGGCCTGGACGCAGGAGGGCGGCACGACCGCGCCCGCGCACCGGCCGGCAGGCCCGGTCCCGCGGCTCGCGGCCGAACTGGCCGAGGCGGTCGCGGAACTCCTGACGGACCCCCGGGTGGGGCAGGTCCGCGAGTGCGAGGCGCACGACTGCGTGCTGCTCTTCCTCCCGGCGCACCCCCGCCGCCGCTGGTGCGTCGCCTCCGTCTGCGGCAACCGGGCCCGGGTGGCCCGCTACTACGCCCGCCACAAGGGGCAGTCGGACGGGTGAAGGGCTGAAGAGACGGCCTAGAGGTCCCGGAGGGGGGCCGTGAGGAGCACGTCCACGCGGGCGACCGTGACGAAGCACAGGAGCGCCAGCTCGCCGCGGTCGAGACCGTCCGTCTCCCATCCGCCGCCGCGCGAACGGGAGATGACCCGTGCCCCGCCGCCGGTCCCGGTCTCCCGGACGAACCTCCGGTGGAGCCCGTGCGCCGTGAACGACAGGGTCCGTCCGTCGTCCAGGGCGAAGTGGATGCCCCGGCGGCTCGGCAGCGGCGATCTTCCCCGGGCCCGCGCCGTGAACGGCACGCCGTCGAGCGTGCCGTGGACCCCGCGCCGCATCCGCGTCCGCACGCCGTGCCAGGGCGGCGCGGCGTCGTCGACCTCCAGCACGGTGTCCTCCCCGAGCACGAGCTGCCAGCGTTCCCGGGCCTCGGCCCGGGCGGTGGCGGTCAGCCGCGCGCCCGGCTCCCGCAAGAGCGTGTACGTGCCGTGGGGCGTGGGGATCTCGGCGTACCGGGCGCGCGCCTCCGCGGGGCTCAGCCAGGTCCTCGACGGTGCGCGCCAGGACGGCGCGATACGGGTGGCGGGCATCGCCTAGCCGGCCGGCTGCTGCTGCGGGGCCGGGCGGGCCGGGGACTCGTAACGGTAGGGGTCGCTGCGCAGGCCCCGGGCCGTGACCGTCACCTCGAACGGGGCGGCCGTGCCCTGCGGGAGCGGGGCGCTCAGGGTGCCCGTCGCCGGGTCGAGGAAGGCGGGGGCGGCGGCGCCGTTCACGCTCACCTGGGCCGGGGCCCCCGCGGGGCCGGGGCCGAAGCCGCCGCCCTGGACGGTGAGCAGGCCGTCGGCGACGGAGACGTCGGTGATCACCGGGTTGGCGCGGACGGCCATCTTGTTCACCAGATAGGCGCCCGCCGGGGCGCCGGTCAGGGCCCACATCTCGGCGGGCAGCCGCGGGAGCCCGCCGCCCACGTCCGCGAGGAAGAACAGCACCACGTACAGCATCGTGACCGCGCTGAGCGCGACGTACTGCAGGTCGACGAGGTCGGTGCGCCCGCTGTCGTTCGCGATCAGCTCCCGCAGCGGCCGCCGCCCCGACTGCGTGGGCTTCGCGGCCGGCTTGGCCAGGGTGCCGTTCTCCACGCGCAGGCCGACGACCGTCTTCGCCGCGATCAGCGCCACGTACGGGCCGCCGAGCAGCGGCAGGTAGACCGTGGTCAGCTGGGACAAGGGGCCGTCGGCGCCCCGGAAGTAGGTGACTCCGCCGCCCGAGGCGAGCCCGTACGCGAGGATGGCGAGCAGCAGCCAGACCAGGATCACCGTCCAGGCCAGGGCGAGCGTCGTGGAGGTGGAGAGCCGGCCGTCGCGGCCGGTGACGAAGGCCGGGCTGCGGCGCAGCCGCAGGCCGATCGGGCCGGCCAGCGCGGCCAGTAACAGCAGTGCGAACAGTGCGGATGCCATGTCGTCCCCCCGGATAACGGTGCTGCGTACGAGGGTCTCCCACTGTCCCGGGCCATGACAAGTCGGGGCGGCCGCCCGGCTGTTGTCCCCCGGCAGCCGCCCCTCGCGCAGGCCTACTCCTCGCGCAGCTCCGGCAGGACCGGGAACCTGCGGGGCGCCACCAGCAGCAGGATCAGCAGCGCGGCCGCGGCGGCCGCGCTCGCGCCGAGGAAGATGTGCTCCACGGCGGCGGCGACGGCCTCGCGCAGGTAGTCGGCGGCGGCCCGCGGGAGCAGCTCGGGCCGCTCCAGTGCCTTCGCCACGTCGTCGAGGTGATCCGGGAGCCCGGGCACGGGGGCATCGGCGAGGCGGGCGGCGATGGTGGCGTTGGCCACGGCCGCGAGCAGGGCGGCGCCCACGCTCTGGCCTACCTGCCGGCAGAAGAGCACCGAGGCCGTGGTGGTCCCGCGCTCGGCCCAGCCCACCGTGGACTGGACCCCGACGATCAGCGGGAGCTGGAAGAGGCCGAGGGCGGCGCCCAGCAGCAGCATGATCAGCGCGGGCTGCCAGGGCCGGGCGGGGTGCGGCAGCAGGGTGAAGGAGTAGAGGATCACCGCGGCGAGGCCGATCCCGACGGCCGCGGTGTTCCGGAAGCCGATGCGCCGGTAGACGTGCTGGCTGAGGGCGGCGCTGATGGGCCAGCTCAGGGTCATCACGGACATCACCAGCCCGGCGCCGACCGGCCCGAGGCCGAGCACGGATTGCGCGTACGTCGGCATGAACACCATAGGGGCGACCATCAGCAGCCCGAGCGCGGCCAGGGCCAGGTTGACCGCGGCGATGGTGCGCCGCCGCCAGACCCAGCCCGGCAGGATCGGTTCCTCGGCCCGGCGTTCCACCACGACCACCACCGCGGCCATGGCCGCGCTCGCGCCCAGCAGCCCCAGCGAGGGCGCGGACAGCCACGGCCAGGCGACCCCGCCCTGGACGAGCGCGAAGAGCAGCAGCCCGCCACAGGCGAAGACGGCCAGGGCGCCCGCCCAGTCGACGGGCCCCCGGCGCCCGGGGGACCGTACGGGCTCCACCAGGTGACGGGCGACCATCCACAAGGCCAGGGCGGCCAGCGGCAGGTTGAGCAGGAAGATCCAGCGCCAGTGGGCGTACGAGGCGAGGAGTCCGCCGAGCGCCGGGCCGGCCACGGCCGAGGTGGCCCAGACGCTGGACATCCGGGCCTGGATCTTCGGGCGGTCCTTCAGCGGGTAGAGGTCGGCGGCCAGGGTCTGGACCGTGCCCTGGAGGGCGCCGCCGCCCAGGCCCTGGACGATCCGGAAGGCGATCAGGGCGGCCATGTTCCAGGCGAGCGCGCACAGCAGCGAACCGACGAGGAAGAGGCCGATGCCGAAGAGGAGGACGGGCTTGCGGCCGAAGGTGTCGGACAGCTTCCCGTAGACGGGCAGGGTGACGGTGACGGCCAGCAGATAGCCGGAGAAGAGCCAGGAGAAGACGGAGAAGCCGCCGATGTCGCCCACGATCTGCGGGACGGCGGTGGCGACGATGGTGCTGTCGAGGGCGACGAGGGCCATGCCGAGCATCAGCGAGGCGACCACGGGGGCCGGTGGCCGGCCGCCGGCCTGCCGGGCGGCCCCAGCGCCGCCCGCACCGGCACCGGCCGGTGGCTGCGAGCCCGTGGCCGAAACGGCCGCCCCCGCCGCCCCTGGCAGGTGGTCCGCGCGCCCCTCGGGCATGCCGTCCTGGCCTCCGCCCGTGCTCTCCGCTGCGGCCACCGAGATTCCTTCCCCCTGCACGTAACTGCGGGGAACACCTTCTCACCGCCCCCGCGTCCCGCGGTATCCCCCAGGCCCTCTCCCCCGAAGGGCGGACATCCCCTAGGGGTCCCTCCGCACAACGGGCCAGGGGCGGTTCCTCCCGGCGGAGGAGGTGGGGCCACCGGGCGTCTCCTTAACTGGAACATACGGACCGGGAGGTGGGGGGTGGGGATAACCCCCGGGTGGATACGGCGATGGGCACCAGCGTGCCAAGGCCCCCACCCGCCGCAGACTTCATGACGACGACGCACGCAGACGCACACAGGCGAAAAGGGAGAAAGACCGTGACAACGGCTATGACCGAAACCAGGCACGGGGGTACTGGAGGGCATGCAGCCGTCGCGGCCCGGGCGCGCAAGGTCGTCAAGGCCTACGGCTCCGGGGAGACGCGCGTCGTCGCCCTCGACGACGTGGACGTGGACATCATGCGCGGCCAGTTCACCGCGATCATGGGCCCCTCCGGCTCCGGCAAGTCCACGCTGATGCACTGCCTCGCCGGTCTCGACACGGTGACCAGCGGGCAGATCCACCTGGACGACACCGAGATCACCGGGCTGAAGGACAAGAAGCTCACGCAGCTGCGCCGCGACCGGATCGGCTTCATCTTCCAGGCCTTCAACCTGCTGCCCACGCTCAACGCCCTGGAGAACATCACGCTCCCCATGGACATCGCGGGCCGCAAGCCCGACGCGGAGTGGCTGAACCGGGTCGTGGAGACCGTGGGTCTCGCCGGCCGGCTCAAGCACCGCCCGACCGAGCTCTCCGGCGGCCAGCAGCAGCGCGTGGCGGTCGCCCGCGCCCTCGCCGCCCGCCCGCAGATCATCTTCGGCGACGAGCCGACCGGAAACCTGGACTCCCGCGCCGGCGCGGAGGTACTCGGCTTCCTGCGCCGTTCGGTGGACGAGCTCGGCCAGACCATCGTCATGGTCACCCACGACCCGGTCGCCGCCTCCTACGCGGACCGCGTCATCTTCCTGGCCGACGGCCGGATCGTCGACGAGATGTACGGGCCCACCGCCGACCAGGTCCTGGACCGCATGAAGGACTTCGACGCGCGCGGGCGGACGTCATGAGCAACACCGTCCTGAAGACCTCGCGGCGCAACTTCGTCGCGCACAAGGGGCGGATGGCGCTCTCCGCCGTCGCGGTCCTGCTCTCCGTCGCCTTCGTCTGCGGCACCCTGGTGTTCACCGACACCATGAACACCACCTTCGACAAGCTGTTCGCCGTCACCAACTCCGACGTGACCGTCAGCCCGAAGGCGGCCGAGGACGGCGAGGAGACCCCGGACCGCGGCAAGCCCGAGATGCTCGCGGGCTCGGTCGTCGAGCAGGTCAAGAAGGCCGAGGGCGTCAAGAGCGCCGAGGGCGGCGTCGTCTCGATGTCCGTCACCGTGGTCAACTCCAAGAACGAGAACATGGGCTCGACCACCGGTGCCCCGACCATCGCGGGCAACTGGAGCGACAACGAGCTCAAGTCCATGAAGATCACCTCGGGCCAGGCCCCGCGCGGCCCGACCGAGGTGATGGTCGACGCCGACACCGCGGAGAAGCACGGACTGGGGATCGGGGACGAGCTGCGCACCATCGCCGTCACCGGTGACATCCGCGCCAGGATCACCGGCATCGCCACCTTCACCGTGACCAACCCGGGCGCGGCCGTCGTCTACTTCGACACGGCCACCTCGCAGCAGGCCCTGCTCGGCTCCGCCGGCTCCTTCACGCACGTCAACGTCACCGCCAAGGACGGGGTGAGCGACGAGCAGCTCAAGCAGAACATCGCGACCGCCGTCGGCGCGGACACGTACAAGCTGCAGACCGCCAAGGAAGCCGCGGACGCCAACCGCAAGGACGTCGGCTCCTTCCTGAACGTCATGAAGTACGTGATGCTCGGCTTCGCCGGCATCGCCTTCCTCGTCGGCATCTTCCTGATCTTCAACACCTTCTCCATGCTGGTCGCCCAGCGCACCCGCGAGATCGGCCTGATGCGCGCCATCGGCGCCGACAGCGGACAGGTCCTCAAGTCCGTGGTCGTCGAGGCCTTCCTGCTCGGCGTGGTCGGCTCGGTCCTCGGTGTCGGCGCGGGCGTGGGCCTGGCCGTCGGCCTGATGAAGCTCATGGGCCAGATGGGCATGCACCTGTCCACCGACGACCTGACCGTCGCCTGGACCACCCCGGTCGTCGGCATCGTCCTCGGTGTCCTCGTCACGGTCGTCTCCGCCTTCGTCCCGGCCCGCCGCGCCGGCAAGGTCTCCCCGATGGCCGCGCTGCGCGAGTCCGGCACCCCCGGTGACAAGAAGGCCGGCCGCATCCGCGCCGCCCTCGGCCTCGTCCTCACCGGCATCGGCGCCGCGGGGCTCTTCCTCGCCGCGGCCGCCGAGAAGGCCGGCACCGGATCGCTGTGGCTGGGCCTGGGCGTCGTCTTCAGCCTCATCGGCTTCATCGTGATCGGCCCGCTGCTCGCCGCGGGCGTGGTCCGGGTGCTCTCCGGCGTGGTGCTGCGGCCCTTTGGGTCGGTGGGCCGGCTCGCCGAGCGCAACGCCCTGCGCAACCCGCGCCGCACCGGCGCCACCGCTGCCGCGCTGATGATCGGCCTCGCGCTGGTCGCCTGCCTGTCGGTGGTCGGCTCCTCGATGGTGGCCTCCGCCACCGACGAGCTCGACAAGTCCGTCGGCGCGGACTACATCATCAACTCCGAGACCGGGCAGCCCGTGCTGCCGCAGGCCGAGCAGGCGCTGCGCTCCACCGGCGGCCTCGACCACGTCACCGCCTACCGGGAGGTGCCGGCCACGCTCACCGCCCCCGACGGCGCCACCGAAGAGGATGGTCTCGGCGCCACCGACCCGACGTACGCCCAGGACATCCGGCGCAAGATGGTCGCCGGCGAGCACGCGGCGGCGTACGGCAAGGACTCCATGTCGGTGGGCTCGGAGTACGCGACCAAGCACGGCATCAAGCTCGGCGACGAGATGACGGTCGCCTTCACCGGCGGCAACACCGTCAAGCTGAAGGTCGCGGCCATCACCAGCGACAGCGGCAACATCGACAAGGGCATGAAGTACATCAGCACCGAGGTGGCCCGGGCCAACGTCCCGGCCGACCGGCTGCCGCTGCCCTTCATGCTGCTGGCCAGCGCGAAGGACGGGCAGTCCGACGCGGCCGCGTACAAGGCGGTCAAGGCGGCGATGGCCGAGTACCCGCAGTACATGGTGCGCAACCAGGCCGACTACAAGCAGGCCCTGAAGGACCAGGTCGGCCAGCTGCTGAACATGGTCTACGGGCTCCTCGGCCTCGCCATCATCGTCGCCGTCCTGGGCGTCGTGAACACCCTGGCCCTGTCGGTGGTCGAGCGGACCCGCGAGATCGGCCTGATGCGCGCCATCGGCCTCTCCCGCCGCCAGCTGCGCCGCATGATCCGCCTGGAGTCGGTGGTCATCGCCCTCTTCGGCGCCCTGCTCGGCCTCGGGCTGGGCATGGGCTGGGGGGCCAGCGCCCAGCAGCTGCTGGCGCTCCAGGGCCTGAAGGTCCTGGAGATCCCGTGGCCGACGATCATCGGGGTGTTCGCCGCCTCGGCCTTCGTGGGCCTGTTCGCCGCACTGGTCCCGGCCTTCCGGGCAGGGCGGATGAACGTTCTGAACGCGATCGCGAGCGAGTGACCGCTGCGCGGTCGTACGGGGGAGGGCGCCGGCCCGGGACCTTTGGTTCCGGGCCGGCGCCTTGCCGTCAGCCCGTCAGCCGCTCGTCAGCCGCGCTGCAGCAGGACGATCCCGGCGGCCTCGCCCACCAGGGTGTACCGCTCACCTGGGTGCAGCTGGCCGGCGTAGACGGCCGGGTCGCCGGCCCACCGGGAGGAGTTGTCGATGGTGATCCAGTCGGGGACCACGCCCTTGCTGCCGCCGATCCACAGGACCCGGCAGCGGGAGGTCAGCCGGGTCAGCGGCGTGGTGTCGGCCTCCACGGTGGCCCCGTCGGGGATCCGGTCGAGGAGCCGCTCGATGGCGGTGACCCGGTCGGGCTTCTCGTACGTACGCGCCTCCGCGAGCTTCGCGGTCGGCATGGCCGTCGCGGCCAGGGCGAGGCCGGCGGCGAGGACGGCGGTGGGCAGCTGGAGGGAGTACGCGCGCAGCCGGGGCCGCTCGCTGCGCCGGAACGTGTCGATGGCGTCGACGAGGGCGAGGGAGACGACGGGCATGAGCACGGCGCTGTAGTGCCAGTCGGTGGACCAGTAGTGGTCGTCCCCGGACAGGAAGCGCCAGCCGAGGGTGGGCGCGGCGACCAGCAGCAGCGGCGAGCGCAGGGCGAGCAGCCCGGTGGTGGGGATCAGCACCCACCCCAGGGTGGCGAGCTTCGTGCCGGTGCCGGCGAACGGGCCGCCGCCGTCGATCTTGTGCCAGTAGCCGTAGCCCTCGGTCGCGAAGGCCGGTATGAAGACGGTGAACACGAGGACGGCGAAGACGGCGCCGAAGGCGGCGACGCCGAGCGCGGTCCACGCGGTGCGGCGGTCGGTGGTCCAAGCGCGCCAGGTCACGACCACGGCCAGGGCGGCGAGCGTGAAGCCGAGGTCCTCCTTGACGAGGACCAGCGGCAGCGCCCACAGCAGCGCGGCCCGCCAGCGCCGGGCGAGCACCGCCTCCAGGGAGAAGGCCAGCAGGGGCATGGCGAAGGCGATCTCGTGGAAGTCGAACTCCACCGCCCGCTGGACTCCCCAGGACAGCCCGTACGCGATGCCGATCGCGACCCCGCGGGCCCGGCCCAGGAGCCGTCCGGCCGCCCTGGTGACGGGGACGGCGGAGAGTGCGAACAGCGCGGCCTGCACGACGAGCAGGGTGAGCGGGCCGGGGAAGAGCCGGTAGAGGGGAGCGGCGAGCGCGATGACCGGGCTGAAGTGGTCGCTGAGGATGTTGGCCCCCGGCCCCTTCAGGTCCGCGACGGGCTCCTGCAGGTGCGCGTACGCGCGGATCGCCTGCTCGAAGATGCCCAGGTCCCACGAGGCCCAGTCCATCCGCCGGAACCGCCCGACGGAGAGGACGAGGTACACGAGGAACAGGCCGCCGGCGACCGCGTACGGTCCGGCCCACCGGCTCCCGGCCGGCTTAGCCCGAGCCGCTTTGGCCTGCGCCGGTTTCGCCTGCACCGGGTCCGGACGCGCCGGAACCGCCGCGGCTTCCGGCCGGGCTATGGCATCGCTCGTCACGGCCTTCGTGCCCCCTCGGCGAGCTCGGACGTCAGTACCTCGACATCGTAGAGGGGTGCGAACCCACCCCCGGTTGCTCCCGTGGGCCCTGCGGTCCGGGCCCGTGCGGGCGCCGGCTCCGTCACCCGCACGGGCGACCTGAATCCCCCGCGCGTGGCGGCGGGGCGCGTCGTAGGGTGGGAACCCCCGGCCCGTGCGACGTGTCGGGCCCTTCGCGTTGCCCCTTCACCGGACGGAAAGCCTCCTTCATGAGCCTGCACGGACTGCTCGACGCCGTCACCCGGGACCCGGCCCTCGCCGAGGCGGTCACCGCGGCCGGGGACGGCAACCGCATGCACGTGGACCTGGTCGGTCCCGCCGCCGCGCGGCCCTTCGCGATCGCCGCGCTGGCCCGGCGGACCGAGCGGACGGTGCTCGCGGTCACCGCCACCGGGCGCGAGGCCGAGGACCTGGCCGCCGCGCTGCGCTCCATGATGCCGCCGGGCCACCAGGACACAGTGGTGGACTACCCGTCCTGGGAGACGCTCCCGCACGAGCGGCTCAGCCCGCGCAGCGACACCATGGGCCGCCGGCTCGCGGTCCTGCGCCGGCTCGTGCACCCCAGCAAGGACGATCCGGCGGCCGGGCCGGTGAGCGTGATCGTCGCTCCCATCCGGTCCGTGCTCCAGCCGCAGGTCAAGGGGCTCGGGGAGCTGGTGCCGGTCAGCCTGCGCCAGGGCGGGAGCGCCGACCTCGGGGAGGTCACGGCGGCGCTGGCCGCCGCCGCGTACGGGCGCGTCGAGCTCGTCGAGAAGCGCGGGGAGTTCGCCGTGCGCGGCGGCATCCTCGACGTGTTCCCGCCCACCGAGGAACACCCGCTGCGCATCGAGTTCTGGGGCGACGAGGTCGAGGAGATCCGTTACTTCAAGGTCGCCGACCAGCGCTCCCTGGAGGTCGCCGAGCACGGGCTGTGGGCCCCGCCCTGCCGCGAGCTGCTGCTGACCGACTCCGTACGGGAGCGGGCCGCAGCGCTCGCCGAGGCCCATCCCGAGCTCGGCGAGCTGCTGAACAAGATCGCCGAGGGGATCGCGGTCGAGGGCATGGAGTCCCTGGCCCCGGTCCTCGTCGACGACATGGAGCTGCTGATCGACGTCCTGCCCGCCGGTTCGATGGCCGTGGTCTGCGACCCCGAGCGGGTACGCACCCGGGCCGCCGACCTGGTCGCGACGAGCCAGGAGTTCCTGATGGCCTCCTGGGCGGCCACGGCGGGCGGCGGAGAGGCCCCCATCGACGTCGGCGCGGCCTCGCTGCGCGGGATCGCGGACGTACGCGACCGGGCCCGCGAGCTGAACATGATGTGGTGGTCGGTCTCCCCCTTCGCCGCCGACGAGACGGTGGGCGGGGACACCCTGAAGCTCGGCATGCACGCGCCGGAGGCCTACCGCGGCGACACCGCCCGGGCGCTGGCCGACACCAAGGGCTGGATCGCCGACGGCTGGCACACGGTCTACCTCACCGAGGGCCACGGCCCGGCCGCCCGTACCGTCGAGGTGCTCGGCGGCGAGGGCATCCCGGCCCGGCTGGAGTCCGAGCTCCGCACCCTGGAGCCGTCGATCGTCCACGTCGCCTGCGGTTCGGTCGACAACGGTTTCGTCGACCCGGCCCTGAAGATCGCCGTCCTCACCGAGACGGACCTGACCGGCCAGCGCACCGCCACCAAGGACCTGGGCCGCATGCCGACCCGGCGCCGCAAGACGATCGACCCGCTGACCCTGGAGGCCGGCGACTACATCGTCCACGAGCAGCACGGCGTGGGCCGCTACGTCGAGATGGTCCAGCGGACCGTCCAGGGCGCCACCCGCGAGTACCTGCTGGTGGAGTACGCGCCGGCCAAGCGCGGGCAGCCCGGCGACCGGCTCTACATCCCCACCGACCAGCTGGAGCAGGTCACCAAGTACGTGGGCGGCGAGGCCCCGACCCTGCACCGGCTCGGCGGCGCCGACTGGACCAAGACCAAGGCGCGCGCGAAGAAGGCCGTCAAGGAGATCGCCGCCGACCTCATCAAGCTCTACAGCGCCCGCATGGCGGCCCCCGGCCACATCTTCGGCCCGGACACCCCCTGGCAGCGCGAGCTGGAGGACGCCTTCCCGTACGCGGAGACGCCCGACCAGCTCACCACCATCGCCGAGGTCAAGGAGGACATGGAGAAGTCCGTCCCCATGGACCGGCTGATCTGCGGCGACGTCGGCTACGGCAAAACCGAGATCGCCGTGCGCGCCGCCTTCAAGGCCGTCCAGGACGGCAAGCAGGTCGCCGTCCTCGTGCCGACCACCCTGCTCGTGCAGCAGCACTTCGGCACCTTCTCCGAGCGGTACGCGCAGTTCCCGGTCAAGGTGAAGGCGCTGTCCCGCTTCCAGAGCGAAACGGAGTCCAAGGCCACCCTGGAGGGGCTGAAGGAGGGCTCGGTCGACATCGTGATCGGCACCCACCGCCTCTTCTCGCAGGAGACGAAGTTCAAGGACCTGGGCCTGGTCATCGTCGACGAGGAGCAGCGCTTCGGCGTGGAGCACAAGGAGCAGCTGAAGAAGCTCCGCGCCAACGTCGACGTGCTCACCATGTCCGCGACGCCGATCCCGCGCACCCTGGAGATGGCGGTGACCGGCATCCGCGAGATGTCGACGATCACCACCCCGCCGGAGGAGCGGCACCCGGTGCTCACCTTCGTCGGCCCGTACGAGGAGAAGCAGATCGGCGCGGCCATCCGCCGTGAACTGCTGCGCGAGGGCCAGTGCTTCTACATCCACAACCGGGTCGAGTCCATCGACCGGGCGGCCGCCAAGCTGCGCGAGATCGTGCCCGAGGCGCGGATCGCGACGGCGCACGGCCAGATGTCGGAGCAGGCCCTGGAGCAGGTCGTCGTCGACTTCTGGGAGAAGAAGTTCGACGTCCTCGTCTCGACGACGATCGTCGAGTCCGGCATCGACATCTCCAACGCGAACACCCTGATCGTGGAGCGCGGCGACAACTTCGGCCTGTCCCAGCTGCACCAGCTGCGCGGCCGGGTCGGCCGTGGCCGCGAGCGCGGTTACGCCTACTTCCTCTACCCGCCGGAGAAGCCGCTCACGGAGACCGCGCACGAGCGCCTGGCCACCATCGCCCAGCACACCGAGATGGGCGCGGGCATGTACGTGGCCATGAAGGACCTGGAGATCCGCGGTGCGGGCAACCTGCTCGGCGGCGAGCAGTCCGGTCACATCGCCGGCGTCGGTTTCGACCTCTACATCCGCATGGTCGGCGAGGCCGTCGCCGACTACCGGGCCGCCGTCGAGGGCGGGGTGGAGGAGGAGCCGCCGCTGGAGGTCAAGATCGAGCTTCCGGTCGACGCGCACGTCCCGCACGAGTACGCGCCCGGCGAGCGGCTGCGCCTGCAGGCGTACCGGTCCATCGCCTCCGCCAACTCCGAGGCGGACATCAAGGCCGTACGGGAGGAACTCACCGACCGCTACGGCAAGCTGCCCGAGCCGGTGGAGAACCTGCTGCTGGTGGCCGGACTGCGGATGCTCGCCCGGGCCTGCGGGGTCGGGGACATCACCCTCCAGGGCAACAACGTCCGCTTCGGGCCGGTGGAGTTGCGCGAGTCGCAGGAGCTGCGCCTCAAGCGCCTCTACCCGGGGACGGTGCTCAAGCCCGCCACCTCGCAGGTGCTGGTCCCGCGCCCGAAGGCGGGCAAGATCGGCGGCAAGCCGGTGGTCGGCCGGGAACTGCTGGCCTGGACCGGCGAGTTCCTCACCACCATCCTCGGCTCCTAGCCGGATCGCCGCTTTCGGCCGCCCCGGGACCCAGAGGTCCCGGGGCGGCCGGAGCACGCGTCAGCCGGCCTCGTAGACGTCCTTCTCGGCCGGAACGTCCACCTGTACCGGTCGGTTGATGCCGGTGTAGGCGAGGTCGATCCCCCCCGGGCCGGCTTTGGTCACCTTGAGCAGGTACGGCTCGCCCTCGGCGGCCACGAGGAAGACGTGCTTGGCCGCGACGATCGACACCGCCTTCTGGCCCCCGGCGTCGGCCTGCCCGCTTTCCACAGCGTCGCCCGAGAAGCTGTAGAACGCCTTGAGCATGCCGTCCCGGTCGCACAGGGCGGCCAGTGCCTTCAGCGCGGGATCCGAGGCCTTCTTGCGCATCCACAGGGTCGTGGTGTCCTTGAACGCCTGCTCCGCCTCATCCGCGGGCAGGTCCTGCGTCTGGGCGCGGGCGAAGGCCTCGTTGCCCTGCAGGAACACGTGGTCGTGGGTGCGGACCACTTTCAGCACTCCGCTCTCGAACGACATCGTGCCCGTGCATTCGCCGGTCTTGCTGATCGAGAGGTCGACTTGTGTCGGTACGCCCTTGGTCACCGTCTTGCCGCTGACGGTGAACGAGGACGCGCTGCGCAGTGCGGTCACGGACTCGCTCAGCATCTTGGGGGCCGACGCGCCGGGGAACGACCGGGACGGCTTGTCCAGGCAGCCGGTGAGCCCGAGTGCGGCAGCGCCGGCGAGGACGAGGGCCGCGGTCAGACGGTGAGCGGTGTGCACGGAGGGACTCACTTCGACGGGGTGCAGGTCGCAAGGAGAGTACGGGGCGCCCGAAGGGCGGTTCGGGGCGGGCGGGGCTCCGGGCGCGGGCGGCCGGCCGGCCGGCGGGGGTGCCGTGCAGCGAGCGTGCAACGGTTGCGCGCATCCCCTCACTCATGGCCGGGAACGCTGTATACCCTCAGACCCGAAACTTCTTCCGCACGGCCCGTCAGGAGCAGCGATGCACGGCCCCGGCCTTCCGCCGCAGCACGCCCCCCAGTCCACCGACGGGGGCGTGGTGGCACTGCGCGTGGTGTTCATGCTGCTGCCCATCCTGAGCTGCGGCTTCCTGGCCTGGGGCTCGATGCTGCGGCTCGCCCTGGTCACCCGCAAGTCCCGTGACTGGGTGCTGCTGGTGGTCAGCGGTGCGCTCGCCGTCCTGTGGATGACGCTGATCCAGCTCGACCCCACCCCCGACGTCAACGGCTGGCAGGGCAACCTGGGGGCCGGTGGCTCGATCTTCACCGGCTTCGCGATCTGCGTGTACTTCCTCGTCGCCGACATCAAGCACCACGAGGCCCGGAGGGCGGCGCTGCCCGCCTACGGGTATCCGTCCGCGCCCTACGCCCACCCGCAGCAGGCCTCGCCCGCCTACGGGTACCCGCACGCCCAGACGCCCGTGCCCCAGCAGCCCGCTGCCGCGCCGGCCCCGCCGCAGGCGCCCCCGCAGCCGACCCCGCCGCCGCGCATCGGGCAGGTCCGCGCCGAACTCGACGAGCTCAGCGAGCTGCTGCGCAAGCAGACCCCGCCGCCCGGCGGGCCCTACCAGGACCCGAACCAGACCGCGATCCAGGACCCGAATCAGTGACCGACCGGCTCATCGGAGACCGCTACCAGCTGGCCTCCATCCTGGGGCAGGGCGGCATGGGCCAGGTCTGGACCGCGTACGACAAGCGCCTGGACCGCCGGGTCGCCGTCAAGCTGCTGCGCCCCGACAAGGTCGCCGGCCCCGGTACCGTCGCCGAGGAGCTGCGCCGCCGCTTCGTGCGCGAGTGCCGGGTGACCGCGCAGGTCGACCACCCCGGCCTGGTCACCGTGCACGACGCCGGCAGCGACGGCGACGAACTCTTCCTGGTCATGGGCTACGTCGAGGGCACCGACCTCGCCGACCACCTCGCCGAGCACGGCCCCTACCCCTGGCAGTGGGCGGTCGCCGTCGTCGCGCAGCTGTGCTCGGTGCTCTCCGCCGTGCACGCGGTGCCGATCGTGCACCGCGACCTGAAGCCCCGCAACGTGATGATCCGCCCGGACGGCACCGTGCTCGTCCTGGACCTCGGTGTGGCCTCGGTCATGGACACCGACACCACCCGCCTCACCAGCACCGGCACACCCATCGGCAGCCCCGCGTACATGGCGCCCGAGCAGGCCATGAGCGGCGCGGTCGGCCCGTACACCGACCTGTACGCGCTCGGCGTGCTGCTCTACGAACTCCTCAGCGGCAACGTCCCCTTCGCGGGCTCCACCGCCCTGGGCGTGCTCCACCGCCACCTGTACGAGCCCCCGGCCCTGGTCCGCCCCAAGCGCCCGGAGATCCCGCAGGAGCTGGAGACGCTGCTGATGCGCCTGCTCGCCAAGGACCCGCAGGACCGTCCCGGCTCCGCGCAGGCCGTGTACGAGGCGCTCGCCCCGCTGCTGCCCGCCAGCGGCAGCCGGGCCCCCGCCGGCCCGCTCGACCCGACCCGCCCCTTCCTGCGCCCGCACGCCCCCTGGCCGGACCGGGCCACCGTGATCCCGCCGCAGCCGACCTCACCGCCGACCCCGGTCCCGACGCCCGCCCGGCCCGACATCCCCGGCGCCGTGGACGAGGCCCGCAAGCTGCTGGACCAGGGGCGGCTCACCCAGGCCGGGGACATCCTCGGCGGCATCCTCCCGGCGGCGGCCGCCGAGCACGGGGAGCGCTCCCCGGTGGTCCGCTCCCTGCGCAAGCAGTACGCCGCCACGCTCATGGACGACGGCCAGTACCGGCGCGCGCTGCCGGAACTGCGCCGCCTCGCCGACGAGTTCCCGGCCGGCGACCCTCAGTCCCTGCGCTTCCGCTACGACGCGGCCCAGTGCCTGGAGCAGCTCGGCGAACCGGCCGCCGCCCTGGCGGAGTACCGCTCGCTGCTCCCGCTCTTCGAGAACCACTACGCCAACCCGGACCCGGGCCTGCCCCTGGAGGTCCGCCGCCGCATCGCCCACCTGCTGCTCTCCCTCGGCGACCGGCAGGCGGCCCACGAGACCCTGGCCCGGCTGCTGTTCGACGCGGACCGCCTGCACGGCCCGGCGCATCCCTTCCCCGCCGAGATCCGCCGGACCCTGCACTGGCTGGGTCAGGTGCGCTGACGCCTCCCGATCGCCAGGCCCACCAGGACGATCAGGGCCAGCGCGGCCGCCGCGGCGCCCGGGAGCAGCCCCGGGGGGCGGAACGAGCAGCTGAGCGTGGTGGTGCGGCCGTCCAGGGGCAGGGCGACCAGTCCCAGATGGGCCGCGGCCGGGCGGCCGTTGCAGGTCCAGCCGGCGATCGCGGGGACGGAGAGGACCGCCGTGCCCGTGGCCCCCGCGGGCAGCTCGGCCCGGATCTGCGAAGAGCCGACGCGCAGGGAGGTCGCCGCCGTGGCGCGCAGGGTGGCCACCGCGGTGTCGAGCCGGGCGCGGTCCAGGCAGGACAGGGTCCACCGCGGGGGCGGGGCCGCGTCGAAGACCAGGGCCGAGGAGGCCCCGCGGGAGGCGCCCATCGGCTGCAGGGCTGCCCGGTTGCGGGGGGCGCTGCCGTTCAGGCGGAAGGCGGGCCCGTCCGCGAGGCGGGCCGTCGCGTTGTACTCCGGGGCCCACAGGTAGGCCTCCGTGCCCGCGCGGCAGACGCCGGGCGCGAGCGGGTCCTCGTACACCCGGGCGCCCAGCAGCAGTTCCTGGTTGGCGAAGGGGGAGTCGCCGTAGGAGACGGGTGCGCCGGGCGGGCGGGTCGTCACCAGCGGGGGGACCTCGGCGCGGCGGACCGTGCCGTCGGGCTGCAGGCGCGCGCCGACCGCGAAGAGGGCGTCCGTCACCGGGTTGTCGATGCTCTGGACGTTGCGCCCGCGCGAGGTCCAGCCGGCCCCGAGGGCGACCATCGTGTGCGTGAACACCTCCGGGGTGTGGCTGCTGTAGTACGAGCCGCCCTCCCCGCCCAGCAGCATCGGGTCGTTGCCCGACAGGGCGGGCCGGCTCGGGTCGGTGCGGTACGCCGGCCAGCCCTCGGCGCCGGCCAGGGCCTCGGCGCGCGCGGTGTGGGCCGCCCCCCAGGACGGGTAGTCGTCGAGCCCGCCCAGCTTCCCCTTGTGACCGTAGGCGGTCGTCGCGGCCGCCTGGGCCAGCAGGACCACCGCCAGCAGCCCGGCCGCCGGGAGCGCCAGCCGGCGGTGGCGCAGCGCCCACCAGGCGGCGCCCGCCAGTGCCAGCCCGCCCGCGAACAGCGCGTACCCCCAGTCCGTCCCGAGCGTGCTCCCGCGCGCCCACAGCACGGCGGCCGCGAGCAGGCCCGCGCCCGCCGCCAGCGCCGGAAGCCGGGGCAGGCCCGCGGCCAGCCCGGTCCAGGCGGCGATCACGGCGATCCCGGCGAGCACGAAGGTCTGCCGGTACGGGCTTCCGTTCGGGGTCGCGAAGAGGTGCCAGGCCAGGTGGGTCGGGGCCCACTGGAGGGAGAGCGCCACGGCCACGGTCAGACCCGCCCACCACAGCCGGGTGCGCACCGCCGCCGCCCGGTGGAAGGGCAGCGCGGCCACCAGCAGCAGGGTCCCGGTGCCCACGAAGACGGCGGGGGAGGAGAAGGAGTACGTCGCGGGCAGCAGCCGAGCGAAGAGGTCCGCCCAGGACACCGGCCGGAACTCCTTGACCCACCCCGGGTAGGCCCGGCCCGAGCTGAGGAAAAGGGGAACGAGCACCGGAGCCGCGAGCACGATCCCCAGCAGGGTCGTCCCGGCCGCCCGGGCGATCACCGCCGCCCGGGTCCGCAGTCCCTCCCGGGTCAGCACCACCCGTACCACCAGGACCAGCGCCGCACCGAGCGTCGCCATGTAGGCGGTGTAGAAGTTCGCCGTCCAGCAGACGGCGACGACCAGCGGCGCGAGCAGGAGCCGGCGCCCGCGCAGGGCCCATTCCCCGGTGAGGCACAGCAGGGGGAAGGCGATCAGCCCGTCCAGCCACATCGGGTTGTAGGAGGCCTCGATCACCGACCAGCCGCACAGTGCGTACGAGGCCCCGAGCAGCCCCGCCGCCCACCACGGCCCGCGGCGCTGGGTGCGCAGCAGCCAGGCCATCGCCGCCGCCGCGACCGCCGTCTTGAGCACGGTGACGACGTAGACCGCGAGGTCTATGTCCGCGCGCGGGAAGAGCCCGACGAGGACGGAGAGCGGGCTGGTCAGATAGGTGCCCAGGTCGGGCAGGAAGCTGGTGCCGTACCCGGACTGCCAGTTGAACAGCAGTCCGCCCTCCGCACGGCCGTGCAGGAGGTCCCACAGGTGCGCGTGGAAGGGCACGAACTGATTGCCGAGGTCGTTGATGCTGCGGTGGCGCGATCCGTACGGGAAGACGCGGGCGGCGGCGTCCCCGGCGCACACGGCCACCGCCGTGAGCAGGGCGGCGAGCGCCGAGCCGGACAGGCTCAGGCGGCGCGGCGAGCGGTGCTGTGAGCGGTGCGGTGTCGACATGGTGGGCCGACCCTGGCACCACCGGGGGACCGAAGGATGGCCGCCAGATGAACGCGCACCCCGACACCTCGGGAATCGTTGGTCGAACCGGTGGCTCGGACCACCCTGACTGCATACCATCGATCACCGCACGGCCCTTGTGCACCGACGCACAATCTCCCGGCCCTGGAGGCTCCTTTGCACCGTCGCACAGCGCTCTCCGTCTCCGCCGCCCTGCTCCTGGCGGCGCCCCTGCTGTCCGCCTGCTCGGGCGAGGCCCGGCCCGGCACCGCGGCCGTCGTCGGCGGTGAACGGATCACCACCGCCGCCCTCCAGGCCCAGGTCAAGGACGTCCGCGCGGCGCAGAACCGGACCGGGCAGGCCGCCGCCGAACTCATCGCGAGCACCCCCAACCTGGAGCGGCAGAAGCTCGACTCGATGCTCCAGAGCCACGTCATCGACAAGATGGCCAAGACCGCCGGGATCTCCGCCTCCGTCAAGGAGATCGAGGACGAGCGCACGGGGTACGTGGACGAGAACAAGGGGACCGAGCAGTTCGAGGCGCTGCTCCTGCAGAAGGGCGCCATGGCTCCCGGCCAGGTCGACCGCTTCCTGCGGGACCGGGTCCTGCTGACCAAGCTGACCGCGAAGTACGGCCAGGGGAAGCTGGAGGAGCCCGCCCGGGCCGCCGCGACCGACCTGCACATCGAGGTCAACCCGCGCTACGGCTCCTGGGACGTCAAGCAGATCAAGCTCGGCGCCGGCGAGACCCCCTGGATCACCCAGCGGACCCAGCCCGAGCAGGCACCCGCCGGAGCCTGACGCGCCCGGCCGGAGGTAGGTTCGGAGGGTGACCGAGCACTCCGAGCCCACCGCCGCCGAGCCCACGGGCCGCATCGTCCTGCTGACCACCAGCCACCGGGTCGCCCCCGGCGTGCTGTCCTGGCCGGCGTGGCAGACCCTGCACGCCGCGGACCGGGTGCTGTGCGCCGACCCCGGCCACCCGCAGCTGCCGTACCTGCGGGAGGCGGGCATCGAGGTCGCGTTCGGGACCCCGGACGCGCACGAGCTGGTCGAGGCCTGCGCGGGCGGCCGTACGGTCGTGCTGCTCCCGAGCGGGGAGGGCGACCGGCGCCTCACCGACGGGCTGGCCCGGCTGGCCGGCTCCGGCCGGGTCTCCATGCCCGACCTGGAGCTGCTGCCCGGCTCGTACGACCTGCCCGGCGCGCGCCTGCTCGACCTGGTCCAGGTGATGGACCGGGTCCGGCGCGAGTGCCCGTGGACCTCGCAGCAGACGCACGAGGGCCTGGCCAAGTACGCGATCGAGGAGGCGTACGAACTCGTCGAGGCCATCGAGGACGGGGACCGGGAGGAGCTGCGCGAGGAGCTCGGCGACGTCCTGCTCCAGGTGGTCTTCCACGCGCGGATCGCGGAGGAGGGCGGCGGTGCCGAGGACGGCGAGGACGGGGAGGACGCCGCCGGGGCCTTCTCCATCGACGACGTGGCCGGGACCCTCGTGGAGAAGCTGATCCGCCGCCACCCGCACGTCTTCGGCGACGCGGAGGCCGAGACGCCGGAGGACGTGAACGCGCACTGGCAGCGGACCAAGGCGGTGGAGAAGCAGCGGGAGTCGGTCACCGACGGGATCCCGGTGGGCCAGCCCGGCCTGGCGCTCGCGGCCAAGCTCGCGGGCCGGGTCCGTACGGGCGGTGTGGCCGTGGAGCTGCCCCGCGGCGAGGGGATCGGGTACGAACTGCTGGCACTGGCGGCACGTGCCGAGGCGGCGGGGACCGACCCCGAGACCGCACTGCGCGCGGCGGCCCGCGTCTACCGGGACGCGATCCGCGCCG
Organism: Streptomyces sp. 147326; assembly: GCF_045000215.1. Lineage (NCBI taxonomy): Bacteria > Bacillati > Actinomycetota > Actinomycetes > Kitasatosporales > Streptomycetaceae > Streptomyces > Streptomyces sp. 147326. The sequence goes on from NZ_CP134201.1 coordinate 5,370,467, forward strand.
CCGAGGGCGTCGGCGAGTAGGACCGGCGGCTTCAGTCCGTCCCGTGGTCCTGGGGCGCGCGGTCCGCGGGGTTGTGCCAGTGCGGCGACGGGCGGCTCAGGAACCACTCGCCGAAGCCCAGCGGGCGGCCTCCGGGCCCCTGGCCCGTGCCGGCGGCGGGTACGGCGTCGTGGAAGAGGCGGCCGGGGCGGGCGCCCAGCTCCTGGAGGAGGTGAGCGGTCTCCTCGATGAACTGCGGCGGGCCGCTGAGGTAGACGTCCTGGTCCGGCCACAGGGCGCGGTGGCCGAGCGCGGTCGCGAGCCGGTCGGTGGCCTGGTTGCGGTGCTGCCCGGGGGCGGGCGTGATGTAGGTGACGCCGAGCCAGCGGCAGGAGGCGGCGTACGCGTCGATGAGCGGGCGGTCGTAGAGGTGCGCGCCGTCCCGCGCCACCACGAAGAGCCGTACGTCCTGATCGGGAGGGTGTTCCGCGAGGTCCTCCAGCATGGCCCGGATCGGCGCCCAGCCGGTGCCGGCGGCGATGAAGCTGACGGGGCGGTCGGCGCGGCGGAAGGTCAGCCGACCGCCGGCGGCGCCGAGCCGCAGGACGTCGCCCGGCTGCGTCTCGCGGACCAGGGCGGTGCTGAGGCGCCCCTGGTCGATCCGGCTGACGTGGAGGTCTACGGTGCCGTCGGGGCGGGGGGCGTTGCCGATGGAGTAGGTGCGCCACGTCGTCGGGACCCGCTCGCTGCTCACGCTCGTGTACTGGCCCGGGAGGTAGGGGAAGGGGGCGTGCGGCCGCAGCGTCAGCACGCCGATGTCCGGCCCGTACTGGAGGTGGCGCACGACCTCCGCGTCCCACCACGGCGGGTCCGCGCTCGCGTCGGCGCCGGCGATCATCGCGTCGGCGATCACCTGGTAGGCCTCGGCCCAGGCCTTCTCGACCCGCGGCGTCCAGGCCTCTCCGGAGGTCTCGGCGAGGGCGGCGAGGAGGCTGCAGCCCACGGCCGCGTAGTGCTCGGGGCGGGCCAGGAACTTGCGGTGGTCGCGCCCCAGGTCGCGTAGGTAGGGGACGAGGCTCTCGTCGTCGAGATGGGCGATCACGTGGGTGAGCGCGGCGAAGAGGCGGTCCCGCTGCCGCTCCATGTCCTCGAAGGAGGCCGGGAAGAGGTCACGGATCCCGGGGTTGTGCCAGAAGAGGTGGGAGTAGAAGAACTTGACCGCGTGCTCGGCCCGCCTCTCCACCACCGCGAAACTGCTTTTCAAGATCCTCACATCCACAAAACCGAAAGTAGGAATGTCGGGGGAGGTGAGGTCAAGCGATGGGCGATCTACGGACAGCCGCGGCGAACGGGCCATATGGGATGGCGGTCCGGCGCCGGGATACGGTCGTGCCGTGCATGAGCAGACCCCCGCAGATCCCGCCGACACCCCTACCGCCGAGGGCCCGACCCTCTTCGACTGGGAGTTCGCGACCGACCCCTACCCGGCCTACGCCTGGCTGCGCGATCACTCCCCGGTGCACCGCACCAAGCTCCCCAGCGGGGTCGACGCCTGGCTGGTCACCCGGTACGCCGACGCCCGCCAGGCCCTCGCCGACCAGCGGCTGAGCAAGAATCCGGCGCACCACGCGGAGCCCGCGCACGCCAAGGGCAAGACCGGGATCCCGGGGGAGCGCAAGGCGGAGCTGATGACGCACCTGCTCAACATCGACCCGCCGGACCACACGCGGCTGCGGCGGCTGGTCTCGAAGGCGTTCACCCCGCGCCGCGTCGCCGAATTCACCCCGCGGGTGCAGGCGCTCACCGACCACCTGATCGACGCCTTCGCCGCGAAAGGGGAGGCGGACCTCATCCACGAGTTCGCCTTCCCGCTCCCCATCTACACCATCTGCGAGATGCTCGGCGTACCGCGCGAGGACCAGGACGACTTCCGCGACTGGGCCGGGATGATGATCCGCCACGGCGGCGGTCCGCGTGGCGGGGTCGCCCGGTCGGTGAAGCAGATGCGGACTTATCTGGGCGAACTCATCCACCGCAAAAGGGACGACCTGGGCAATGACCTCATCTCCGACCTGATCCGGGCGAGCGACCACGGCGACCACCTCACGGAGGCCGAGGCCACCGCCATGGCCTTCATCCTGCTCTTCGCCGGCTTCGAGACGACCGTGAACCTCATCGGCAACGGGGTCCACTCACTCTTCATGAACCCCGGCCAGCGCGACCGCCTCCAGCGCTCCCTCGCCGCCGGCGAGACCGGACTGCTGGCCACCGGCGTCGAGGAACTCCTGCGCTACGACGGCCCCGTGGAGCTGGCGACGTGGCGGTTCGCCACCGGGCCGCTGACCCTCGGCGGGCAGCGGATCGAGGCCGGGGACCCGGTCCTGGTCGTCCTCGCGGCCGCCGACCGCGATCCCGAACGGTTCGCGGAACCGGATACCCTCGACCTCTCCCGGACCGACAACCAGCACCTCGGGTACGGGCACGGCATCCACTACTGCCTGGGCGCTCCGCTCGCCCGGCTCGAAGGGCAGACGGCGCTCGCGACCCTGCTGACGCGGCTGCCCGATCTGGAACTAGCCGTTCCACCCCAAGACCTGCGCTGGCGCGGGGGGTTGATCATGCGAGGGCTACGTACTCTTCCCGTCCGGTTCACGGCTCAAAACACTTGCGCGGCTTCTGATGAAAAGTCAGATCCCGCTTGAACTTGTGACAATCGTTCGAGGCCCGCTAGGTTCTGCCGTTACCCCGCTGTTATGCGAAAGGTGCACCCTCATGCGTTCCGGGAACGGCCGCCACAGACGCCCCCGCCAGGTCCCCGCGCTGGTAGTCACAGCCGGAGTCACTGGCTCCGCGCTGGCTCTGCCGCTGCTAGCCGCCACCAATGCCACCGCTGCCGACACCGCGACCTGGGACAAGGTCGCCGAGTGCGAGAGCGGCGGCTCCTGGAGTGCCAACTCCGGCAGCGGCGCGTACGGCGGGCTGCAGTTCACCCAGGAGGAGTGGCAGAGCGCCGGCGGACTCGACTTCGCCGAGCGGGCCGACCTCGCGAGCCGGTCCCAGCAGATAGCCGTGGCCGAGCGGGTACTGGCCTCGCAGGGACCGCAGGCGTGGCCGCTGTGCGCCACCTCGGCCGGCCTGGAGCAGCAGGGCCCCGCCGCCAAGGTGGACCCGGGCCTGCCCGGCACCTCCGGCCCGATCGCCCCCTCCCCCTCCCGCCCGGACGACGCGGTGCCGTCCACCACCGGCGGCGAGCCGGCCAAGGACTTCGGCGCCCCGACCCACGCGGCGCCCAGCCCGACCGGCAGCCCCTTCCTCATCCCCGACGCGCCGTCCGTCGGACTGCCCGTCATGCCGGCGCCGGACGTTCCGACGACGCCTCCCGCCGACCCGTCCCAGCCGGTGCTCCCGGGCACCCCGGGCACCCCGGGCACCACGCCGCTGCCGCCCGCCGACCCGACGGCTCCGACCCTCCCGGTCGACCCCTCGGCGCCCACGACCCCGCCCGCCACCCCCGGTGCGACCCCGGTGGACCCCGCCGCCCCGACCGCTCCGGCGACGCCGGGCGCCGCTCCGGAAGCCGCTCCGGAAGCCACTCCGGGCGAAGGCAGCGGCAAGCACCGCGGCGCGCCCGCGGCCGAGGCCCCGGTCCCGTCTGACGCCGCGTCGAAGCCCACGTACACGGTCCGGGAGGGCGACAGCCTGGCGACCATCGCGGTTGCCAAGGGAGTCAAGGGCGGCTGGAACGGGCTCTACGAGGCCAACGAGCAGGTCATCGGCGAGGACGCCAACCTGATCAAGCCCGGCCAGAACCTGGATCTAAGCACGTAATAGGGACACTTCAACCACCCGGAAAGACCTGATTGTCGGTTATCTGTAAGTGAGACATGCGTCTCTTCCGGTCAACTGGCGTGTCCCGCCTCGGGGCTTCCGCAAACCCCGCCCTCACCTGCGCAAACGCCCCTGCGGGGAGCGCAAGTAGGGGCCCCCTCTCCCCGATGTTCCTCGTTGAACATCGGGGAGAGACCTGTCTACCTTCTGAATCGCCCGCCACCGCGGGCTCCTTCGACCGCATCGCCGAATCCTGCCGGCGGACGGGGGGAACAGTCGTCGCGTCAAGCGCCGAAGGCAGGAGCGGGGGAACCAAGGTAGGTGCCGGGAGCGGCCGTTGAGAGACGGTCACGCCACCGGCTAGGGGTTAAGACGTGCGCTAGGTCGCACGGCCGGGCAACTCACTCGCCCGAACCCGACAGCTCACCTCGCAGGCGTCGGTGAGGAGAAACTCCATGCTGCTTTCCGGCAAGGGCAAGCACCGTCGCGGCTCCAAGGCCGTCCGCATCGTCACGCTCGCCGGTGTCGCCGGTGTGGCCGTCGCCGCCCCCCTGATGGCCGCGGGCACCGCCAGCGCCGCCACCGCGTCCGAGTGGGACAAGGTCGCCCAGTGCGAGTCCGGCGGCAACTGGTCCATCAACACGGGCAACGGCTACTACGGCGGACTGCAGTTCTCGTCCTCCACGTGGGCCGCGTACGGCGGCAAGTCGTACGCCGCGCAGGCCAACCAGGCCTCGAAGTCCCAGCAGATAGCCGTCGCCGAGAAGGTCCTCAAGGGTCAGGGCAAGGGCGCCTGGCCGAGCTGCGGCAAGGGCCTGTCGAACTCCTCCTACACCGGTGGCGGCACGGAGACCTCGACGCAGAACAAGCCGAAGGCCGACTCGAAGAAGACCGAGCAGAAGGTCGCCCCGAAGGTCGCGCCGAAGAAGGAGACCAAGCGCTCCGAGGCCCCGACCACCCGCTCCGAGCGCCCCGCCGCCCCGAAGACCGGCAACGGCTCGTACGAGGTCAAGGCGGGCGACACCCTGGGCACCATCGCCGAGGCCAACGGCGTCAAGGGCGGCTGGGAGAAGCTCTTCGAGCTGAACAAGGACATCGTCTCGGACGCCGACCTGATCTTCCCGGGTCAGAAGCTGAAGCTCAGCTGAACACTGCGGCAATAGCCGCAGGAGCGTGCGCAACGCACAGCATTCCCCCCGCCCGGCGCGTCTCCCCCCACGCGCCGGGCGGCGGCGTGCGTACCGGGTGACGGGCGATATCCAGAGACCTATGTCCCGGAAGAGGGGTATTCGGTCCCTTTTTCGTCCCAGGGGTCGGGCGGTCGGGCGGTCGAGTGCTCCGGGCCGGTTAGGCTCTAAGCGGCAGGGCCGTCCCACGGCCTGACACGCCACCGCACACCCAGCGTCACATCCCAGAAGGAGATGCTCGTGCCGTCCATCGACGTCGTCGTAGCCCGGGAAATCCTGGACTCCCGAGGCAACCCCACGGTCGAGGTCGAGGTGGGCCTCGACGATGGCAGCACCGGCCGTGCTGCAGTTCCGTCCGGCGCCTCCACCGGTGCATTCGAGGCCATCGAGCTCCGTGACGGTGACCCCAACCGTTACTTCGGCAAGGGTGTCGAGAAGGCCGTCCTCGCCGTCATCGAGCAGATCGGCCCGGAGCTCGTCGGCTACGACGCCACCGAGCAGCGCCTGATCGACCAGGCCATGTTCGACCTGGATGCCACCGACAACAAGGGCTCGCTCGGCGCCAACGCCATCCTCGGCGTCTCCCTCGCCGTCGCGCACGCCGCGTCCGAGGCCTCGGACCTTCCGCTCTTCCGTTACCTCGGCGGTCCGAACGCGCACCTGCTGCCCGTTCCGATGATGAACATCCTCAACGGTGGGTCGCACGCCGACTCCAACGTGGACATCCAGGAGTTCATGATCGCCCCCATCGGCGCGGAGTCCTTCTCCGAGGCGCTGCGCTGGGGTGCCGAGGTCTACCACACCCTCAAGAAGGTCCTGCACACCAAGGGCCTCTCCACCGGCCTGGGCGACGAGGGCGGCTTCGCGCCGAACCTGGAGTCCAACCGCGCCGCGCTCGACCTCATCGTCGAGGCCATCAAGCAGGCCGGCTACACCCCGGGCAAGGACATCGCGCTCGCGCTCGACGTCGCCGCGTCCGAGTTCTACAAGGACGGCAAGTACGAGTTCGAGGGCCAGTCCCGCTCGGCCTCCGAGATGACCGACTACTACGCCGAGCTCGTCGAGGCGTACCCGCTCGTCTCCATCGAGGACCCGCTGTTCGAGGACGACTGGGCCGGCTGGAAGACCATCACCGACCGCCTCGGCGCCAAGGTCCAGATCGTCGGCGACGACCTCTTCGTCACCAACCCCGAGCGTCTGGCCCGCGGTATCGAGGAGGGCTCCGCGAACGCCCTGCTCGTCAAGGTGAACCAGATCGGTTCGCTGACCGAGACCCTGGACGCCGTCGAGATGGCCCAGCGCAACGGCTTCAAGTGCATGATGTCCCACCGCTCCGGTGAGACCGAGGACGTCACCATCGCCGACCTCGCCGTCGCCGTGAACTGCGGTCAGATCAAGACCGGCGCCCCGGCCCGCTCGGACCGCGTCGCCAAGTACAACCAGCTGCTGCGCATCGAGGAGATCCTCGACGACGCCGCGGTGTACGCGGGCCGCAGCGCCTTCCCGCGCTTCAAGGGCTAATCACCCCCCTGAGGGGCTGGCCTCCGTACGTCCCCGCACTCGGTCCCGTACCGTGTGCGGGGACGTATTTGCGTAGTGCGTACACAGGGGAGGCGGACCAATGGCCGGGAACCGGGATCGGTTCTCCACCTTCTCCACCGCGACCAGGCTCAAGCAGCTCGGCGAGCGGACCGCCGCCCACGTGTACCGCTCGCAGTCGCGCCGGCAGGTCCGCCGCAGCCGGCTCACCGGCCGGGCCGCGCTCCTGGTGCTCGTCCTCTGTACCCTGGTCGTCGCCCTCGCGTATCCGATGCGCCAGTACGTGTCCCAGCGCACGGAGATCGCGGAGCAGCAGCGGGCGGCCGCCACCGCGCGGGACCGCCTGGAGCGGTTGCGCGACGAGAAGGCCCGTTGGCAGGACGACGCCTACGCGGAGCAGCAGGCGCGCAGGCACCTGCACTTCCTGCGCCCGGGGGAGATCGGCTACATCATGAGCGACCCCGGGGCCCAGCCCGCGGAACCGCACCGGACCGGCCAGGCCGGCTCCGACCGGCCCTGGTACTCGAACGTCTGGGACGGCGTCGACAAGGCCGACCGCCCCGGCGACTGAACCAGTTCCATCCGTCATAGAACCGAACGAAGAGACTTCCTCCAGGCATGCAGACGCCCCCGCCCCAGACCGACCGGACCGAGCCGACCGACGCGGACATCGAGGCGTTCGAGCAGCAGCTCGGCCGCCCGCCGCGCGGGCTGCGCGCCATCGCCCACCGCTGCCCCTGCGGGCAGCCGGACGTGGTGGAGACCGCCCCGCGGCTCCCCGACGGCACCCCCTTCCCGACGCTGTACTACCTGACGTGCCCGCGCGCGGCCTCCGCGATCGGCACGCTGGAGGCCAACGGCGTGATGAAGGAGATGCAGGCCCGGCTCGCCGAGGACCCGGAACTCGCCGCCGCCTACCAGGCCGCGCACGAGGACTACATCCGGCGCCGCGACGCCATCGAGGTGCTCCAGGGCTTCCCGAGCGCCGGCGGGATGCCGGACCGGGTGAAGTGCCTGCACGTACTGGTCGGCCACTCCCTGGCCGCCGGCCCGGGCGTGAACCCGTTCGGCGACGAGGCCCTGGCGATGCTGCCGGAGTGGTGGGCCAAGGGCGCGTGCGTCACGCCGTGCGGGGACAAGAAGGAGACGGACGCGTGACGCGGGTCGCGGCCGTCGACTGCGGTACGAATTCCATCCGGCTGCTCGTCGCGGACTGCGACCCGGCCACCGGTGAGCTGGCCGAGCTGGACCGGCGGATGACCATCGTCCGCCTCGGCCAGGGCGTGGACCGGACCGGGCGCCTCGCCCCGGAGGCGCTGGAGCGGACCTTCGCGGCCTGCCGCGAGTACGCGGCGGTCATCAAGGAACTCGGCGCGGAGCGGGTGCGCTTCGTGGCCACCTCCGCCTCCCGGGACGCCGAGAACCGCGACGAGTTCGTCCAGGGCGTCCTGGACATCCTGGGCGTCGAGCCCGAGGTGATCTCCGGCGACCAGGAGGCCGAGTTCTCCTTCACCGGCGCCACCAGGGAGCTCGTGGCGCACGATCACCTGGAGCGGCCGTTCCTGGTGGTGGACATCGGCGGCGGCTCGACCGAGTTCGTGGTCGGCGAGGACCACGTGCGCGCCGCCCGCTCGGTGGACGTGGGCTGCGTGCGGATGACGGAGCGTCACCTGGTGGTCGACGGGGTCGTGACCGACCCGCCCACCCCGGAACAGATCGCCGCCATACGGGCCGACATCGAGGCAGCCCTCGACCTGGCGGCCGAGACGGTCCCGCTGGCCGAGGCGCGCACCCTGGTGGGCCTGGCCGGCTCGGTGACCACGGTCGCCGGGATCGTCCTCGGCCTGCCGGAGTACATCTCCTCGGAGATCCACCACTCGCGGATCTCCTACGAGCAGGTCCGCGAGGTCGGCGAGCGGATGCTGACGGCGACGCACGCCGAGCGCGCGGCGATCCCCGTGATGCATCCGGGCCGGGTGGACGTGATCGGCGCCGGCGTGCTGGTGCTCCTGGCGATCATGGAGAGGGTGGGCGCCACCGAGGTCATCGTGTCCGAGCACGACATCCTCGACGGAATCGCTTGGTCCATCGCCTGAACGACCTTCGAACCAGGGGTTGAGGGGTCTTCGGACTCGTGATCCACATCAACTTCGTGAAGTTCTTCACAAGGAAAAGGGGCCTGCGGGGTCACTGGAAGGGCCGTTTGGGTCCCTCCGGAGGCCCTCGGGCCCTTTTCTGCGTGTGTTCGTGCGATCGGCGGACGCCGCGGGTTCCGTGTCGGAGGTACCGACGAACCCCTGTGGTCCAGTCCGGTTGAGGCCTTGGAGGCCAGTTCAGGACGGGTGAACAACGACTCCTGTTACACCGTGGTTCCCGTTGCGCGCCATGACGTCCGTCACGTGGGCGGCGGAGTGTAGCAGAGGCCCTCCCACTCCTTGTGAAGGGGCTCACGAGCGGCACCCCTTTGGGTGCTGGATACTCGTTGCATGAGCACCACGGAGCGTCCCAGGATCCTCGTTGTAGGAGGTGGGTACGTAGGCCTGTACGCAGCCAAGCGCATCATGAAGAAGATGCGTTACGGCGAGGCGACCGTCACGGTCGTCGACCCGCGCTCGTACATGACCTACCAGCCCTTCCTCCCTGAAGTGGCCGCAGGCAGTATCTCGCCTCGGCACGTCGTCGTCCCGCTGCGACGCGTGCTGCCCAAGGCAGAGGTTCTCACCGGCCGGGTCACCAGCATCGACCAGGACCGCAAGGTCGCCGTCGTCACGCCGCTGGTCGGCGAGGCGTACGAGCTGCCTTTCGACTACCTGGTGATCGCGCTCGGCGCCGTCTCCCGCACCTTCCCGATCCCCGGCCTCGCCGAACAGGGCATCGGTATGAAGGGCGTCGAAGAGGGCATCGGCCTGCGCAACCACGTCCTCGAGCAGCTCGACAAGGCCGAGTCCACGACGGACGAGAACGTCCGCCGCAAGGCCCTCACCTTCGTCTTCGTCGGCGGCGGCTTCGCCGGTGCGGAGACCATCGGCGAGGTCGAGGACATGGCCCGCGACGCCGCGAAGTACTACTCCACGATCAAGCGCGAGGACATGCGCTTCATCCTGGTCGACGCGGCCGACAAGATCCTTCCCGAGGTCGGGCCCAAGCTCGGCACCTGGGGCAAGGAGCACCTCGAGTCCCGCGGCATCGAGATCTACCTCAACACCTCCATGGACTCCTGCGTGGACGGCCACGTGGTGCTGAAGAACGGCCTCGAGGTCGACTCCCACACCATCGTCTGGACCGCCGGCGTCAAGCCGAACCCGGTGCTGGCCCGCTACGGCCTGCCGCTGGGCCCCCGCGGCCACGTGGACGCCCAGCCGACCCTCCAGGTCACCGGCACGGACTACATCTGGACCGCGGGCGACAACGCCCAGGTTCCGGACGTCGCCGCCCGCAAGGCCGGCGTCGAGAACGCCTGGTGCCCGCCGAACGCCCAGCACGCGCTGCGCCAGGCCAAGGTCCTCGGCGACAACGTCATCTCGGGCATGCGGGGCTTCCCGCAGGCCGAGTACTCGCACTCCAACAAGGGTGCGGTGGCGGGCCTCGGCCTCCACAAGGGCGTCGCGATGATCGTCATGGGCAAGATGAAGATCAAGCTCAAGGGCCGGCTCGCCTGGTACATGCACCGTGGCTACCACGGCATGGCCATGCCGACCTGGAACCGCAAGATCCGCGTCTTCGCCGACTGGACCCTCGGCATGTTCCTCAAGCGCGAGGTCGTCTCGCTGGGTGCTCTCGAGACCCCGCGCGAGGAGTTCTACGAGGCCGCCAAGCCCGCCCCGGCTCCGGCCGCCACGGCCCAGAAGGCCAAGGCTTCCTGACCCGGCGCCAGCCGGCAGGACCCTGAGCAGTACCTGCACGTCCCCGAAGGGGCCGCCCGCCATCCGTGGTGCGGGCGGCCCCTTCGGCGTACTCGGGCCCCGGGATGGGTAGACGGAGGGGTCGGAGCTTTTGTGGAGGTGCGCCATGACCGACGCCGCGCCGCGGCTGGCCGCTGTTGCCGAGACTCTGCTGGGTGCCCCGCTGCCGGTGCGCCTCCGGGCCTGGGACGGCAGCGAGGCCGGCCCGCCCACCGGCCCCGTGCTCGTCATCCACGACCGCCGCGCCGTGCGGCGGGTGCTGTGGAAGCCCGGCGAACTGGGCCTGGCCCGCGCTTGGGTGGCGGGGGAACTGACCGTCGAAGGCGATCTGTTCGCCCTGCTGGACCACGTGGCGGGGGTCCTGTGGGAACGGCCCCCGAAGGACGGGCCGCCGCCCCCCGCAGGCCGCGGCGGGCCGCTCGCGGCCCTGGAGGGCCTCGCGCGGCGCGTCGGACCGTCCCGTCCGCTCGCCGTGCCGGAAGCCGCCCGGCTGCTCCGGGACCCGGCGCAGCGGGCCGCCATACGGGAGCTGATCGCGCTCGCCGGACCGCTGCCGCCGCCCGCGCCCCCCGCCGAGGAGGCGGCCCGGCGGGGCGGCCCGCGCCACAGCAAGGGCCGCGACCGCCGGGCCATCAGCCACCACTACGACGTCGGCAACGACTTCTACGAGCGGGTGCTCGGCCCCTCGATGGTGTACTCCTGCGCCTACTGGAGCCCCGGCTCCACCCTGGAGCAGGCCCAGCGGGACAAGCTCGACCTGGTCTGCCGCAAGCTCGCCCTGCAACCCGGCGACCGCCTCCTCGACGTCGGCTGCGGCTGGGGCTCCATGGCGCTGCACGCCGCCCGCGAGTACGGGGTCCGGGTCACCGGCGTCACGCTCTCGCGGGAGCAGGCCGCGTACGGCCGCAAGCGGGTCGCCGAGGAGGGCCTGGCCGATCTCGTCGAGCTGCGCATCCAGGACTACCGGGACGTCAAGGACGGCCCGTACGACGCGATTTCCTCCATCGGGATGGCCGAACACGTCGGAGCCGACCGCTACCGGGAGTACGCCCGCACCCTCCACGCCCTGCTGCGCCCCGGCGGGCGGCTGCTGAACCACCAGATCGCCCGCCCGCCGGATCCCGACGAAGCGGCGCACCGGATCGACGAGTTCATCGACGCCTACGTCTTCCCCGACGGCGAGCTCTCCCCGCTCGGCACCACCGTGGGCGAGCTGGAGCGGGCCGGCTTCGAGGTCCGCGACGTGGAGGCGCTGCGCGAGCACTACGCGCTCACCCTGCGGGCCTGGGTGGCGCGGCTGGACGAGCACTGGGACGAGGCGGTGCGGCTCACCTCGCCGGGCCGGGCCCGGGTCTGGCAGCTCTACATGGCGGCCTGCGCGCTCGGCTTCGAGCACGGCCGGCTCGGGGTCAACCAGGTCCTCGCCGTGAAGCCCTCGGCCACCGGCGGGTCCGGACTGCCGCTGCGGCTGCGCACCTGGGGGGCGTAGCGGAAACGGCGTAGCGGAAACGTACGTGCACAACGGGACAGGACCCCGGGGCTCGTCGCCCCGGGGCCCTGTCCTGTCGCTGTCCCGCGTCCGGCTACTCGGTCTTGATGGCCGTCAGCATGTTCAGGCGGGCGGCGCTGCGGGCCGGCCACATGGCGGCCAGGACGCCGACCACGGCGGCCAGCAGGAGGAAGATGCCGATCCGGTCCCACGGGAGGACCAGTTCGTAGTTCGGCATGGCCTTCGCCAGCGTGGTGCCGACCGCCCAGGCGAGGAAGACACCGATGACGACGCCCAGGACCGCTCCGAAGAGCGAGATCACCACGGCCTCCAGACGGATCATGTTCTTGACCCGGCTGCGGTCGAGGCCGATCGCCCGCAGCATGCCGATCTCCTGGGTCCGCTCGAAGACGGACATCGCCAGGGTGTTGACGACACCGAGCACGGAGATGATCAGTGCCATGCCGAGCAGGCCGTACATGATGTTCAGCATCAGGTTGATCTGGCCGCCCATCTCGTTGCGCATGTCCTGCTGGGTGGCGACGTTGATGGCCGGGTTCTTGCCCAGGGCGTCGACGACCTTCTGCTGGCCGGCCTTGGACGCCCCGCCGTCGACGTTGACGTACACCTCGCGGATGAACGGCTCTTCGCTGTGCGGGCTGAGGATCTTGTCGTCGATGACGTACGGGGAGAGCAGGCCCTCCATGTCCTTGTAGACCGCGCCGACCTTCAGGGAGCCCTTCTCCCCGTCCTCGTACTGGACCTGGAGCGTCGAGCCGACGCTGAGCTTCTGGTCCTTGGCCGTCTTCTCGGCGACCGCGAGCTCACCCTTGCCGAGGCTGTCGAGCGAACCGCTGAGGACCTCCACGTTGAGCAGCTGGCCGATGGCGGCGGGGTTGACGCCGGAGGCCGACCGGAAGCTCTCGCCGACCATGAAGTAGCCGGCGGTCTGCGGGGAGACGGCCTTCATGCCGGGGGCCTTGGCCAGGGTCTCGGCCACCGACTTGTCGAGGCCGCCGATGTCGCCGGCCATGGAGATCCGGTAGTCCGCCTTGAGCTTCTCGGTGCTCATGCGGTCGACGACCTTGCCCACCGTGATGCCGAGCACGGACAGGGTCGTGACCAGGGTCAGGCCGATCGCCAGGGAGGCGGCGGTGACGGCGGTGCGGCGCGGGTTGCGGACGGCGTTCTGGGAGGCCAGCTTGCCGGGGATCCCGAACACCTTCTGCAGCAGCGGGCGGACGGCCCCGATGACCGGCTTGGAGAGCAGCGGCAGCAGCACGATCATGCCGATCAGCATGAAGAAGGCGCCCGCGCCGATGGTCATGCGGCCGGTGTCGCCGCCCGAGGACACGCCGAGCAGGACGAGGCCGATGCCGAGGACGCTGATGATCGAGCCGAGGACGTTGCGCACGACCAGGGACTTCGAGGTGGCCGGCAGGTGGGCGCTGCCCATGGCGGCGACCGGGGCGATCCGGCCGGTGCGCCAGGCCGGCAGCAGGGCGGCGAGGGTGGTGACCACGACGCCGATGACCAGGGCCGCGATGACGGTGCCCGGGGCGATCACGAGGTCGCCGCCCGGCAGCTTGGCGCCGAAGGAACCGATCACGGAGCGCATGCCGACCGCCAGGCCGACGCCGCTGAGCAGGCCGATGGAGGCGGACACGAGGCCGACGATCAGGGCCTCGGCGAGCACCGAGCGCATGACCTGACCGCGGTTGGCGCCGACGGCGCGCAGCAGGGCCAGCTCCTTGGTGCGCTGGGTGACCAGCATGGTGAAGGTGTTGTAGATCAGGAAGATGCCGACGAAGAGCGAGATGCCGGCGAAGACGAGCAGCATGGTGCCCATCTGGCCGAGGCCCTTCTCGATCTGCTTGGCCTGCTCCGCGGCGAGCGCGGCGCCGGTCTGCGCCTTGGTGTGCTTGCTGTCGATCAGCGGCTTGATGTCGGCGAGCAGCTTGTCGGCGGAGGTGCCGTTCTCGGCGCCGACCGACAGCTCCTGGAAGTAGCCGGGCTTGAGGTAGAGCTCCTGGGCGACCTTGGTGTCGAAGAGCACCAGGCTGCCGCCGGCCTGGACGGCGCCGTCCTCGGTCGTGAAGACGCCGGCGAGGGAGTACTCCTTGACCGGGCCGTTGGTGGCGACGCGGACCCTGTCGCCGACCTTGTAGTTGCCCGTGTCGGCGGTGGCCTTGTCGAGGGCGACCTCGTCGGCCTTGGCCGGCCCCGCGCCCTGCACGAAGGCGTAGCGCGGGTCCTTGCCGTCCTTGACGGGGGTGTAGTTGCCGCCCTTGTTGGACCAGCCGGAGCCGATCAGCTTGCCGCTCTCGTCACCCACGCCGGCGAAGCCGGAGACGCGGCCGGATACGGAGTCGACGCCCGGGAGCGCCTTGACCTTGTCGAGGGTCTGCTGGCTGAGGCCGGGCTCGCCCTCCTTCTGGCCGTTCTCGTCGCGGCCCTGGCCGTACGAGGTGACGGAGACGGCGACTCCCGCGTAGTCCTTGGCGCTCTGGCCGGAGAGGGACTTCTTGAGGGTGTCGGTGAAGACGAGGGTGCCGGAGACGAAGGCGACGCCGAGGGTGACGGCGAGCACCGTCATCAGCAGCCTGGCCTTGTGCGCGAGGACGTTGCGCAGGGCGGTACGGAACATGGGGGATCTCAGTCCTGGGGCTGGAAGTCTGGAGGAGGGCCGGGGAGGGAGATCCCGGGTCAGCTGGTGCGGCCCTTGGCGTCGAAGGCCTTCATGCGGTCGAGCACGCCGTCGGCGGTGGGCCCGTACATCTCGTCGACGATCCGGCCGTCGGCGAGGAAGATGACGCGGTCCGCGTAGGAGGCGGCGACCGGGTCGTGGGTGACCATCACGACGGTCTGGCCGAGCTCGCGCACCGAGTTGCGCAGGAAGCCGAGGACCTCGGCGCCGGAGCGCGAGTCGAGGTTTCCGGTGGGCTCGTCGCCGAAGATGATCTCGGGGCGGGAGGCCAGGGCGCGGGCGACGGCGACGCGCTGCTGCTGGCCGCCGGAGAGCTGGGTGGGGCGGTGGGAGAGGCGCTCGGAGAGGCCGACCATGCTGATCACGTTGTCCAGCCACTGCTTGTCGGCCTTGCGGCCGGCGATGTCCATGGGGAGCGTGATGTTCTCCAGGGCCGTCAGGGTCGGCAGCAGGTTGAAGGCCTGGAAGATGAAGCCGATCTTGTCCCGGCGCAGCTGGGTGAGCTGCTTGTCCTTGAGGGTGCCCAGCTCGGTGTCGCCGATCCGGACGGAGCCTGCGGAGAAGGTGTCCAGGCCGGCGACGCAGTGCATCAGCGTGGACTTGCCGGAGCCCGAGGGGCCCATGATCGCGGTGAACTGCCCCTGTCCGAAGTCCACGGAGACGTTGTCCAGGGCGACCACCTGGGTCTCGCCCTGGCCGTACACCTTGGAGAGGCCGGTGGCGCGGGCGGCCACGGCCTGGGCGGTGTGCGGGGCGTAGTTCATGGTGGTCACAGGACGGCTCCTCGATCTGCGGTGCGGGGACGATTCCATCCTTGCCGCGGGTACCCCCGCTCCGGATCAGCCGCCGAGCTTGTTTCCCGGCCCACTGGAGTCTGACGGAGGGGGCGTGTGCCTCCTCCTCTGGTATGACAGGAGCCCTGATCGGAGGGGCGGTGTCCCGGGGTGGCGGGAAGGGTGGCGCGCGGGGTGGCGCGGGCCATCGAAATCCCGTCAATCCCGTACACGTGGTGATCGGCGCCCAGAACGGGCCGACCGTGCATTCTCGGGCCTGACGATCCCTCAAGCGCCAATAAAATCAGACAACATCGGATTGACGGCCGGTCAGCGGCGACGGCGTTCCAGATAGGCTCGGATCAGCGTTGAAGGCTTTTTCCACGGGGGCCGCCACGCCCTGCCCGGATGGTGGAATGCAGACACGGCGAGCTTAAACCTCGCTGGCCTTCGGGCCGTGCCGGTTCAAGTCCGGCTCCGGGCACTCCGCAGCTCTCGCGAGGCTCGCTCCTTTATCCCCTGCGCTCCGCCCTGCCTTCTCCTAAGATCCTCCTCCAGCAGTAGGGTGCTTTCTTTGCGAGCGCATTACTCTTGTTGCAAGGCCGCGCTCGGCGGCCACGGAGGAGTGAGATGAGGAGCAGTAACCCGGTCTTCTCGCGACGGGGGTTCAGCCGCGACAACGGTGGCTACGCGGGCTTTGAAGCGCCGCAGCACCAGCAGGCCGGGACCAACCCGTACGCGACGAACCCGTACGCGACCGACCCGGCGACGGGTATGCCGCAGGCCCCGGCGCGCGCCAACGCGATGACCATGGACGACGTCGTGAGCCGTACGGCCATGACGCTCGGCACGCTCATCGTGACGGCGACCCTCGCCTGGGTGTTCCTGCCCGTCGACCCCGCCAACGTGAACAAGTCGTACGGCATCGCCATCGGCGCGATGCTGGTCGCGTTCGTCTTCGCGATGATCCAGTCCTTCAAGCGCAAGCCCTCCCCGGGTCTGATCCTGGCCTACGCGGCCTTCGAGGGCGTCTTCCTCGGGGTCATCAGCGCGGCCGTCAGCACCTACCTCGGCCCCGGCGTGGTCATGCAGGCCGTGATGGGCACGATGTGCGTCTTCGCCGCCGTGCTCCTCGGGTACAAGATGGGCTGGATCCGCGTCACCCGCCGCTTCTACGGCTTCGTGATGGCAGCGGCCCTGGGCTTCATCCTCCTGATGCTCACGAACACGCTCTTCGCGGTGTTCGGCGGCGGTGACGGCCTCGGCTTCCGCAGCGGCGGCCTCGGCCTCCTGTTCGGCGCCATCGGTGTCATCCTCGGCGCCTGCTTCCTCGCCCTCGACTTCAAGCAGGTCGAGGACGGCATCACCTACGGTGCCCCCCGCGAGGAGGCCTGGCTGGCGGCCTTCGCCCTCACCATGACCCTGGTGTGGATCTACGTGGAGATGCTGCGCATCTTCTCGATCCTCTCGGGCGACGACTAGCAGGACCCGCAGGCCGCCACGGCCTGCGCGCGGTACCCACAGCACGGGAAGGCCCCGCGAGCACACGGCTCGCGGGGCCTTCCCGCGTATAGGGGGCACGGGGGTCGGGGGAGGGGTTCAGCCGAACCGGCGCGCTGCTCTGCGCAGGTCGTACTCGTGGATGATCGCCTTGGCCTGGCCGTACGACAGCTCGTGCGCGCCGCGCAGCCAGCTCACCTTCTCCTCGAACCGGACGAGTGAGGGGCCTTCGTCGACGGCGCGGAGCCAGTCGGAGACCTCACGACCGGTGGTCTGGGGGATTCTGTCGATCATGTTGCGGTGTGTCTGCTCGGAGAACTCTACGGACATGGGCGCCTCCGGAGGTATCGCCGTGCTGTTCTCTTCCCGCCACCGTGCCGGAGAGTTCGCCCGTTGGCAATGGTGCCCGGGCGGCGCGTAGGGTCGGCCGGGTGCTTGATACTTCGCCCCTGACCGCCGTCGTGGAACGTTTCGCCGACCGGCTGCGGGCCTCGCCGCAGAGCCGCCTGCAGCAGGGAGCCGCCGCCGCGGCCCTGGAACTGGCCCGCGAGCTCTCCGTACGGGCGCAGCGGCTGGAGACGCCCGGGCAGGCGCCGCGGGAGCTTCCGGACGCGGGCATCTTCGTCGTCGGGGACCAGGTGGCGGTGGCCGGCCTGGACCTCGCCGAGGCGCTGCGCGCCGCCGCCGTCGCCCCGGACAGCGCGACGGCCCCGTCCGAGATGCTGGACGAGGCCGTGGGGCTGGTGGAGCAGGCGGAGATCAGAGCGATGCGATGACGCGGTCCGCGAGGATGTAGACGTTGCTGTCGGGGTCCTCGGAGTCGCCGCAGGAGAAGGTCAGCGCGTAGGCGCCGGAGATGCCCGAGCCACCGAGCAGGACCGGGGCGGTGCCCGAACGCAGGGCCTCGGCGAGGCGCTCCGCGGTCTCCCGGTGCCCGGGGGTCATGCACAGCGTCGTGCCGTCGGTGAAGACGTACACGTCGAGCGTGCCCAGCGGGCCGGGGCGGACGTCCGCGAGGGCCGTACGGGCCTCCGCGAGCTCCTCCAGGCGGTTGACGGTGCGCTCGTGGTCGGCGCCGGGGTGCGAGGCCTGGACCGGTACGAAGTCGGGGTGCGAGGGGTGGCGCCGGCGGGCGGCGGCCAGCTCGGCCGAATCCTCCGGGTAGCCGGGGAGCTCGTCGAGGGCGTCCTCGCCCAGGACGGGCTCCAGACCCACCATGTCGGCCTGCCGGGGCAGGAAGACGGGGCTGTCCTCGCCGAGCCCGGCCAGCCCGCCCAGCAGCGACGGGGCGTCGGCGGCGTCACGGGCCTCCTGCGCGGCCCAGAAGGCGCGCGCCTCGGCCAGCTCGCGCTCGCGCTCCTCGGCGAGGGCTTCGGCCACGGCGGCTCGTATCTCCGCGGCGGGGGACTCCACGGCGCTGCGGGCGTGCGGGACGGTCGCACCGCGGTGGTGGACCGGCGCAGCCAGCTCAGTGCGCAGGGCGGTGACCTGCTTGCGCAGACCGTGGACGGCGTGCAGCGCAGCAGCGCCCACGGCCGCGGCAGCGGCAGTGGTCAGCAGCAGGGCAAGAGACATGGCGCTCACTGACTAACTCCTGAGGTGATTCGATCCCCCGACTTCCTACATCAGAGTGTCCCGACCTGGGAATGGCGTGCAGTGCATTACGTCACGAATTGGACAGGGCTTTGGTCACACCCGCGCCCCCTGTATTGCCGCTGACCTGCGAAAACGCCAATCCCCCAGGAGATAGGTCACATCCTGGGGGAGATTCGGTCACAGGTCGGCGGCGGCGGGATTAGATCCGGTGTCAGTACGCCCCAAGGGATCCGGCCGGATCCCTTGCGGCGCCTGGGCACCGGCCTTGATCCAATGGGGTCGCCTCGCGGCGACCCCTACCCTCCGCTACGGCTCAGCTCAGCCGCTCGCTTTCTTGGTCGCGCTGAGCTTCGCCACCGCTGCGGGCAGGTGCCGCCCCTCGTTCCTCGGGGCGACCCCTACCCTCCGCTACGGCTCAGCTCAGCCGCTCGCTTTCTTGGTCGCGCTGAGCTTCGCCACCGCTGCGGGCAGGTGCCGCCCCTCGTTCCTCGGGGCAACCCCTACCCTCCGCTACGGCTCAGCTCAGCCGCTCGATGACCATGGCCATGCCCTGACCGCCGCCGACGCACATCGTCTCGAGGCCGAACTGCTTGTCGTGGAACTGCAGGCTGTTGATCAGGGTGCCGGTGATGCGGGCACCGGTCATCCCGAAGGGGTGACCGACGGCGATGGCCCCGCCGTTGACGTTCAGCTTGTCGAGGGGGATCTCCAGATCCCGGTACGACGGGATGACCTGGGCCGCGAAGGCTTCGTTGATCTCGAAGAGGTCGATGTCGCCGACCGTCAGGCCGGCCCGCTTCAGGGCCTGCTTCGACGCCTCGACCGGGCCCAGGCCCATGATCTCGGGGGAGAGGGCGGTGACGCCGGTGGAGACGATCCGGGCCAGCGGGGTCAGACCCAGCTCGCGGGCCTTGGTGTCGCTCATGATGACCAGCGCCGCGGCGCCGTCGTTGAGCGGGCAGCAGTTGGCGGCCGTGACCAGGCCGTCGGGGCGGAAGACGGGCTTGAGGCCCTGGACGCCCTCCAGGGTCACGCCGGCACGCGGACCGTCGTCGGTCGAGACGACCGTGCCGTCCGGGGTGGTGACCGGGGTGATCTCGCGGGCCCAGAAGCCGTTCTTGATGGCCTCTTCGGCGAGGTTCTGCGAGCGCACGCCGAACTCGTCCATGTCCTGGCGGGTCACGCCCTTGAGGCGGGCCAGGTTCTCGGCGGTCTGCCCCATCGAGATGTACGCGTCGGGGATCAGGCCGTCCTCGCGCGGGTCGCGCCAGGAGGAGCCTTCGCTCTGCGCGACGGCGGCCGTACGGGCCTCCGCCTCGCCGAAGAGCGGGTTGTGCGTGTCCGGCAGGCCGTCCGAGGAGCCCTTAGCGAACCGGGAGACCGTCTCGACGCCCGCGGAGATGAAGACGTCGCCCTCGCCGGCCTTGATGGCGTGCAGGGCCATGCGGGAGGTCTGGAGCGAGGAGGAACAGTAGCGGGTGATCGTGGTGCCCGGCAGGTAGTCCATGCCCATCTGCACGGCCACGATGCGGGCCAGGTTGTGGCCCTGCTCGCCGCCCGGGAGACCGCAGCCGAGCATCAGGTCGTCGATCTGGCGCGGGTCCAGCTCGGGGACCTTGGCAAGGGCGGCCTGGATGATCGTCGCGGTCAGGTCGTCCGGGCGGACGTCCTTGAGGGAGCCCTTGCCGGCGCGCCCGATCGGGGAGCGGGCGGTGGAAACGATGACGGCTTCGGGCATCGGGACTCCAAGGGGTGCGTCGTTGCGGGACCGCATGCGAAGTTACCGCCCCGTACGGTCGAGGTCACCGGGCGGGGGGTGTGATGCCGGTCGCTCCCGCGGGGTCGCGGTCCATCGGGCGGGGCCTGCACGTCGAGATGTGCGGCGCCGCTGGTGGGGCCCTGCCCCCCACCCCGCGCCTCAAACGCCGGCGGGGCTGAAAGAGCGAGGCCGTGCCCCGGGCCCCGCGCCTCCGAACGCCGGCGGGGCTGAAAGAGCGAGGCCGTGCCCCGGGCCCCGCGCCTCGAACGCCGGCGGGGCTGAAAGAGCGGGGCCGTGCCCCGGGCCCCGGGCCTCGAATGCCGGCGGGGCTGAAAGAGCGGGGCCGTGCCCCGGGCCCCGGGCCTCGAACGCCGGCGGGGCTGTATCGACGCGCGGCGGTCAGGCGGGGCCGGAGACGCCGGCGGCCGGGGATGCGGGGTCTTCGGCCCGGACCCGGCGCCGGCGGCGGTGCTTGAGCAGGACCCACGGGCCGCGGACGGCCGTGACCTCCGTACCCGCCTGGCCCGCGGCGGCGGACGCGGCCTTCGCCACCGGAAGCATGTCCTCGTCCCGGGACACGTCCAGCCGGTCCGACTCCGGCCACAGGCCGAGCGCGGCGCACAGCGTCGGCAGCACGGCCATCGCGGCGGTCGCGTACCCCTCAGCCGACGGGTGGTAGGAGTCCGGGCCGAACATCTCGCGCGGGTTCGCGGCGAACTCCGGGCCCAGCAGGTCACCCATGGAGACCGTCCGGGCGCCCAGCGCGACCACTCCTATGGTCTGCGCGGCGGCCAGCTGGCGTGAGACCCGCCGGGCCACCCAGCGCAGCGGCTGGTACACCGGCTCGATCGTGCCCAGGTCCGGACAGGTGCCCACGACGACCTCGGCCCCGGCCATCCGCAGCCGCCGCACGGCCGAGGTCAGGCAGCGCACGGACTGGGTCGGCGGCAGCCGGCGCGTCACGTCGTTCGCGCCGATCATGATCACGCACACGTCCGGGGCGGGTCCCGCGTCGTTCAGCAGCAGCCCCGCCTGCCGGTCCAGGTCGTCCGACATGGCTCCCGACAGGGCCACGTTGCGCAGCTCCACCGGCCGCTCGGCCACCGCCGCCAGCCCGGACGCCAGCAGGGCGGCCGGAGTCTGCCGGGCCCGCCGTACGCCGAGTCCCGCGGCCGTGGAATCGCCCAGCATGCCCAGGCGCAGCGGGCCCGGGCTCTGCTCGGGGCCGCCGAACTCGCTCCCGTAGAGCCCGTCGGCGCGCGGCGGCTCGCCCAGCCCGGTGCCCACCGTCCGCTTGGCGAACTGCACCTCGGCCAGCACCAGCCCCACGGCGGCGGCCCCGACCAGTCCGAGTCCGCCCCCGCCGTACGCTGCCCCCGCCGCGATCCGGCGGGCCGTTCTCGCCCTGGACACCCTTCAGGCCACCTCCTCGGTCCTCATTGACCCCTACCTGCCCCGTACGGACGGTCAGCCAATCCCTTTGCGCATACTCTGGCCGTGCCTCCCGGAGAACCCGTGGAGTCCCCTCCTTGGAGAACATGGTGCAATTCCACGACTCGATGATCAGCCTCGTCGGCAACACCCCGCTGGTGAAGCTCAACCGTGTGACCGAAGGCCTGCAGGCCACCGTCCTTGCGAAGGTCGAGTACTTCAATCCCGGCGGATCCGTGAAGGACCGGATCGCCGTACGGATGATCGAGGCCGCCGAGCAGAGCGGAGCCCTCAAGCCCGGCGGCACCATCGTGGAGCCGACCAGCGGCAACACGGGTGTAGGACTCGCCATCGTGGCCCAGCAGAAGGGCTACAAGTGCATCTTCGTCTGCCCTGACAAGGTGTCCATGGACAAGATCAACGTGCTGCGCGCCTACGGCGCCGACGTCGTGGTCTGCCCGACCGCCGTCGACCCCGAGCACCCGGACTCGTACTACAACGTCTCCGACCGCCTCGTGCGCGAGACCCCGGGCGCCTGGAAGCCCGACCAGTACAGCAACCCGAACAACCCCCGTTCGCACTACGAGACCACCGGCCCCGAGCTGTGGGACCAGACGGACGGGAAGATCACCCACTTCGTCGCGGGCGTCGGCACCGGCGGCACGATTTCCGGTACCGGCAACTACCTCAAGGAGGTCAGCGGCGGGAAGGTCAAGGTCATCGGCGCCGACCCCGAGGGTTCGGTCTACTCCGGCGGCTCCGGCCGCCCGTACCTCGTCGAGGGCGTCGGCGAGGACTTCTGGCCGACCGCCTACGACCCCAACGTCACCGACGAGATCATCGCGGTGTCCGACAAGGACTCCTTCCAGATGACCCGCCGCCTGGCGAAGGAGGAGGGCCTGCTCGTCGGCGGCTCCTGCGGCATGGCGGTCGTGGCCGCCCTGCGCGCCGCAGAGGGCCTCGGCCCGGACGACGTGGTCGTCGTCCTGCTGCCGGACAGCGGCCGCGGCTACATGAGCAAGATCTTCAGCGACGAGTGGATGGCGGGCCACGGCTTCCTGGAGGAGGCCGGACCGGCCGCCCGCATCGGTGACGTGCTGAACGACAAGGAGGGCGGCATCCCCTCCCTCGTCCACATGCACCCCGAGGAGACGGTCGGCCAGGCGATCGAGGTCCTGCGGGAGTACGGCGTCTCGCAGATGCCCATCGTCAAGCCGGGCGCCGGTCACCCGGACGTGATGGCCGCCGAGGTCATCGGCTCGGTCGTCGAGAAGGAGCTGCTGGCGGCGCTGTTCGCGCAGCGGGCCTCCCTGACCGACCCGCTGGAGAAGCACATGAGCTCGCCGCTGCCGCAGGTCGGCTCGGGCGAGCCCGTGTCCGAACTCATGGCGGTGCTCGGCGAGGCCGACGCGGCGATCGTGCTGGTCGAGGGCAAGCCCACCGGTGTGGTGAGCCGTCAGGACCTGCTGGCGTTCCTCGCCAAGTCCCCCAAGTAGCCCGTACGGGGCCGCGCGTGGCCTTCGCGCAAACGGTACGGGCACGACACGTGACGGCAGCACCGGCTTAACACGGCTCCGGCACAGTGGTGGTTGTCGGCAGGGAAGCCCGGGAGACCGGATCCCGGCCGGCACCACCGAACGGCGTACGCGCACCTCCGGAGCGGCTCCCGGACCGCGCGGACGCCACGGACGCGGACGGCCCTGACCCGGCCGTGTCCTTCGCGGGGGCCGCCGTCGTCCCGCCCCTCGGGCAACCGAGGGTGCGGCGGTCCCCGCGCAACTCTTCCCGCCCCCGCCTCCGCCCCCGTCGGCGTCCGAGGCGCGGGGGCCCGGGTTAGGCCCGGTCGGCGGACCCGCGCCGGAACCGCTTGCTGGCGTGGATGAAGTTCACGCCCACGATCCCGGCCCAGGTGACCAGGAGGCCGCTCAGGTGCGCCTCCGCCGCGGCGATGGCCGACAGCGGGACCGCCAGCACCAGGGTGATGATCGCGAAGCCGAAGCGTTCGCCGAAGTTGCCGTCCGCCGGGGAGGCGGAGGGGCGGGCGTCGCCGCGGGCCGCGGACAGGCGTTCCTCCGCGAGGCGCCGCCGGACCTGGGTGTCGACCTTCTCGACGAACGAGTCCACCAGTGCGGCCTCGTACTCCGGACCCAGCTCCCGCCGGGCGTCCATCGTGGCGTCGAGTTCCTTCTTCAGCTCTTGGGCGTGGGCGTCCATGCCTCCACGGTAGGAATCGCCGCGGGCCCCGGCACTGGGGCTAGCCCCCCTATCCGGATCGCGGGCACGGCTTGCCCCGCTGCATAACCGCATGCAGAGTGCTCCGTGACTGAATAACTCACCGGGACGGAGGGGACGGCATGAGTGACAGCCCGGCCACGCGGCTGCAGAAGCTGTTCGAGGGGCACCGGCTGACGCCGACCCAGCGGCGGATCGCGCACTGCATGGTCCGCGGAGCGGCGGAGGTGCCCTTCCTGTCGAGCGTCGAGCTCGCCGAGCTGGCCGGGGTGAGCCAGCCGTCGGTGACGCGGTTCGCGGTGGCGCTGGGCTTCGACGGGTATCCCGCGCTGCGCCGCCACCTGCGCGAGGTGGCTCCCGCCGAGCGGGCCGAGGCCGTGCAGGAGGACTCGTACAACGAGTACCAGCAGGCCGTGCTCGGCGAGATCGAGAACCTGCGGCAGCTGGCCGAGATGCTCGCCGATCCGGCGCCGGTCGAGGAGGCGGGGCGGCTGCTCGCCGCCTCGTCCCCGCTGCCGGTGCTCGGGCTGCGGGCGGCGTCCTCGCAGGCGCGCGGGTTCGCGTACTTCGCGGCCAAGGTGCACCCGGACGTACGCCTCCTCGACGAGGGCGGCTCGATGCTCGCCGACCGGATCGACGCGGCCGTCGGCGCGGGGGCCTCGGCGCTGCTGTGCTTCGCGCTGCCGCGGCATCCCCGGGAGGTGGCGGAGGCGCTGGAGCACGGGCGCGCGGCCGGGCTGACCGTGGTGACGGTCGCCGACTCGGCCTTCGCGCCCGTGGCCCGCCACTCGGACCTGCTGATCCCGGCGCCGGTCGGGACCGGCCTGGCGTTCGACACCGCGTGCGCGCCGATGCTGCTGGGGCGGGTGCTGCTGGAGGCGATGGCGGACGCCCTCCCGGACGCACAGGCCCGCCTGGAAGCCTTCGACGCCCGAGCCGCCGCCCGCGGCCTCTTCGTGGAGTAGCCGCCCGTTCGGCCTCGCCGGCGATTGAGGCGCGGGTCTGGGCGGGGCCCGCGCAGCGGCTACAGCAGGGCGTCACCGAGCGCGCCCCCCGCCTCCGCGACGATGGCCTCGACGGACTGCGCCGGGCGGACCAGAGCGAAGCGGACACGGCCCTCCGGGCCCACCGTGAAGCCGTGGACCGCCGGGCGGGGCAGGCTGTTGTAGCCGTAGTGGGCCGTGAAGAAGTACGCGCCGGTGTCCGGGACACCGATCAGGTCGCCGGGGGCGAGGAGCGGCAGCTCACGGGCCGTCGCGAGCAGGTCTCCCGCGAAGCAGGCCGGCCCCGCGACGTCCTGGGCGACCGGGGCGCCGCTCTTCGGGGCCCCCTTCGCGTCGTACGGCAGGATCCGCACCGGCCAGGCCGCCGGCGCGTACGCGGTGCGCGTCGCCAGCTGCACCCCGGCGTGGGTGAGCGCGATCGGCCGGGACCCGGTGGTCTTGGTGTACTCGACCCGGGCCAGGACGAGCCCGTGCTTGGCCAGCAGGGACCGCCCGAACTCCGTGACCAGGCCGTACGCGCCGGAGAAGAGCGCGGGGGCCGCCTCGCGCAGCGCGGCCACGTACTCCGCGAACCGGGGCGTCTCCTCGTCCGAGGCGAAGTTCACCGGCAGGCCGCCGCCGATGTCGAGGGTGTCGACCTGGCGGCGTCCGGCCGCCTCGTTGATCTCCTCGGCCAGCGCGTGCAGTTCCCGTACGCCTTCCGCGATCAGGGCCAGGGGGACGCCCTGCGAGCCCGAGTGGACGTGCAGGCGGGTGAGCCACGGCCGGTCCAGGTACGCCCGTACGAGCCACTCGCGCGCGCCGGGATCGCGCAGGGCGATCCCGAACTTCGAGGTCGCCGTGGCGGTGGAGAGCGCGTCGATGGTGCCCGCGCCGGTCTGCGGGTTGATCCGCAGGCCGATCGGGGCCCCGGTGGGCGCCTGCGCGACGAGGGCGTCGAGGCGTGCCAGCTCCTGCGGGTTGTCGGCGTTGACGGCGATGCCGAGGGCCAGGGCCTCGCGCAGTTCGGCGGCTGTCTTGGCGGGGGAGTCCAGGACGGTCCGACCGGCGGGCACCCCGGCGGCCCGGGCCAGCGCCAGCTCGCCGGGGCTGGCCACCTCGCAGCCGAGTCCGGCGTCCGCGAGCAGCCGCAGCACCGGGACGAGCGGGGCGGCCTTGACGGCGAAGGCGTGCAGGACGGGGGTGCCGGGGGCCAGGGCGGCCGCGAAGGCGCTGGTCAGAGCGGCGGCGGAGGCGCGGATCCCGGCGGTGTCGAGCAGGCAGGTCAGTGGCTCCGCGGAGTCGGCCCCGCCCACGAGTCCCTGGTCGACGGCAGCCCGTACGGCCAGATCCCGGCGCGCGGAGGCTTCCCCGCCCCCATCCGTGTGTGCAGCCATGTCCGCCATCCCATCATTCGACGGGGCCGCCCGCAGCTGTTGACTGAATCTATTCAGCGCGTCAGGATGTGAATGGAAATACCAACATCGGAGGAGGCACCGCCATGTCAGGACCCCGCCCCGTACGTGCAGCGCGAGGCACCGAGCTCAGCACCCTGGGATGGCAGCAGGAGGCCGCGCTGCGGATGCTCCAGAACAACCTCGACCCCGAGGTCGCCGAGCACCCCGACAAGCTCGTCGTCTACGGCGGCACCGGCAAGGCCGCCCGCGACTGGCGCTCGTACGACGCGATGGTCCGCACCCTCCAGACCCTCAAGCAGGACGAGACGATGCTCGTCCAGTCCGGCCGCCCGGTCGGCGTGATGCAGACCCACGAGTGGGCGCCGCGCGTCCTGCTCGCCAACTCCAACCTCGTCGGCGACTGGGCCAACTGGGAGGAGTTCCGCCGCCTGGAGCAGCTGGGCCTGACCATGTACGGCCAGATGACGGCCGGTTCGTGGATCTACATCGGTACCCAGGGCATCCTCCAGGGCACCTACGAGACCTTCGCCGCCGTCGCCGCCAAGCTGCATTCAATGGGTAAGGGAGGGGTCAACGGCACCCTGGCGGGCACCATCACCCTCACCGCCGGCCTCGGCGGCATGGGCGGCGCCCAGCCGCTGGCCGTGACGATGAACGACGGCGTCGCGATCTGCATCGACGTCGACCCGCGCGCCATCGCGCGCCGCATCGAGCACCGCTACCTGGACGTGAAGGCCGACAGCCTGCAGCACGCCCTGCAGCTGGCCGTCGAGGCCCGCGACGCCCGCAAGCCGCTCTCCATCGGCCTGCTCGGCAACGCCGCCGACCTGCTCCCGCAGATGCTGGCCGAGGGCGCCCCGATCGACATCGTGACGGACCAGACCTCCGCGCACGACCCGCTCGCCTACCTGCCGACCGGCGTCGACTTCGACGACATGGCCGCCTACGCCGCCAAGGACCCGGCCGGCTTCACCACCCGGGCCCGCGAGTCCATGGCCAAGCACGTCGAGGCCATGGTCGGCTTCATGGACGCCGGCGCCGAGGTCTTCGACTACGGCAACTCCATCCGCGGCGAGGCCCAGCTGGCCGGCTACGACCGCGCCTTCGCCTTCCCCGGCTTCGTCCCCGCCTACATCCGGCCGCTGTTCTGCGAGGGCAAGGGCCCCTTCCGCTGGGCCGCGCTGTCCGGCGAGGCCTCGGACATCCACAAGACCGACAAGGCACTGCTGGAGCTCTTCCCGGAGAACGAGTCCCTGCACCGCTGGATCAAGATGGCCGGCGAGCGCGTCCACTTCCAGGGCCTGCCCGCGCGCATCTGCTGGCTCGGCTACGGCGAGCGCGACAAGGCCGGCGAGCGCTTCAACGAGATGGTCGCCGACGGCACCCTCGCCGCCCCGCTCGTCATCGGCCGCGACCACCTCGACTGCGGCTCCGTCGCCTCCCCGTACCGCGAGACCGAGGCCATGCTCGACGGCTCCGACGCCATCGCCGACTGGCCGCTGCTCAACGCCATGGTCAACGTGGCCTCCGGCGCCTCCTGGGTCTCCATCCACCACGGCGGCGGCGTCGGCATGGGCCGCTCCATCCACGCGGGCCAGGTCACCGTCGCCGACGGCACCCCGCTGGCCGGCGAGAAGATCCGCCGCGTCCTCACCAACGACCCGGGCATGGGCGTCATCCGCCACGTCGACGCGGGCTATGACATCGCCGAGTCGGTCGCCGACGAGCGCGGCGTCCGCGTTCCGATGCGCGAGGGCGACGACGCGTGACCTTCCACGACATGTGGGCCGAGCTCGCGCCCATCGGCCGCAACGCCGATACCGGCGGATACCGCCGCTACGCCTGGAGCGGGGCCGACGCCGACTGCCGGACCTGGTTCCAGGAGCAGGCCGAGGCGCGCGGGCTGACGTACGAGACCGACCGCAACGGCAACCAGTGGGCCTGGCTCGGCGACCCCCTCGCGGGGGACGCCGTGGTCACCGGCTCGCACCTGGACTCCGTCCCCGACGGCGGGGCCTTCGACGGCCCCCTCGGGGTGGTGTCCTCCTTCGCGGCCCTGGACGAACTCCGCAGGAGGGGCGCGGAGTTCTCCAGGCCCCTTGCCCTCACCAACTTCGGTGACGAGGAAGGGGCCCGCTTCGGCCTCGCCTGCGTCGGCTCCCGGCTCGCCGCCGGGCAGCTGACCAAGGAGAAGGCGTACGAGCTCCGCGACGCCGACGGCATCTCCCTGCCCCAGGCCATGGAGGCCGCCGGATACGACCCCGACGCCATCGGGGCCGACCCCGAACGGCTCGCCCGCATCGGCGCCTTCGTCGAACTCCACGTGGAACAGGGCCGCGCCCTGGACCTGTCCGGGGACCGCGTCGGCATCGCCTCCGCGATCTGGCCGCACGGCCGCTGGCGGTTCGACTTCCGCGGCGAGGCCAACCACGCCGGCACCACCCGGCTCGTCGACCGCCGCGACCCGATGCTCACGTACGCGGCGACCGTCCTCGCGGCCCGCACCGAGGCGGCCCTCGCCGGCGCCGTGGCCACCTTCGGGAAGATCTCGGTCGAGCCCAACGGGGTCAACGCCATCCCCTCCCTCGTGCGCGGCTGGCTCGACTCCCGGGCCGCCGACCAGGCCACCCTCGACACGGTCGTCACCGCCATCGAGAAGGCCGCCCGCGAGCGCGCCGACCAGGACGGCATCGACCTCGGCATCGTCCGGGAGTCCTTCACCCCGGTCGTCGAGTTCGAGCACGCCCTGCGCGACGAGATGAACCGGATCCTGGGCGGGGCCGTCCCCGTCCTCGGCACCGGGGCGGGACACGACGCCGGGATCCTCTCCGCCGCCGTCCCGACCGCGATGCTGTTCGTACGGAACCCGACCGGGGTCTCCCACTCCCCGCGGGAGTTCGCCGCCGAGGACGACTGCGTGGCCGGTGTGCTCGCCCTCGCCGACGTACTGGAAGGACTGGCATGCCGCTGACGTACTGGCTGGAGCACGCCTGGCTCGGCACCCACGTCGAGCCGGGCGTCGCCCTGGAGGTCACCGCCGACGGGCGGATCGGCGCCCTGCGCACCGGTGTGGACAGCCCGCCCCCGGGCGCGGAGGTGCTGCGCGGCCTGACGCTCCCGGGCCTGGCCAACGCGCACAGCCACGCCTTCCACCGGGCCCTGCGGGGCACCGTCCAGGTCGGCTCCGGCACCTTCTGGACCTGGCGCGACCTCATGTACAAGGTCGCCCAGAACCTCACGCCCGACAGCTACTTCGCGCTCGCCCGCGCCGTCTACGCCGAGATGGCGCTGGCCGGCATCACCAACGTCGGCGAGTTCCACTACGTCCACCACGCGCCCGGCGGCGCCGCCTACGCCGACCCGAACGCCATGGGCGAGGCCCTGATCGAGGCGGCCGCGGCGGCCGGCATCCGGATCACCCTGCTGGACACCGCGTACCTGTCCTCCGGCTTCGGGGAGGCCCCCAACAGCCACCAGCTGCGCTTCTCCGACGGCACCGCCGAGGCCTGGGCCGAGCGCGCGAGCGCGCTGAAGCCCCGTGAGCACGCCCTGATCGGCGCCGCCATCCACTCGGTGCGCGCGGTACCGGCCGCCGAACTGGCCACCGTCGCCCGCTGGGCCGAGGAGCGCAGGGCCCCGCTGCACGTCCACCTCTCGGAGCAGACCGCCGAGAACGACGCCTGCCAGGCGGCCCACGGCCGCACCCCGACCCAGCTGCTGGCCGACCACGGCGTGCTCGGCCCGCGCACCACCGGCGTCCACAACACGCACCTGACCGACATGGACATCGCCCTCCTCGGCGGGACCACCACCGGCACCTGCATGTGCCCCACCACCGAACGGGACCTCGCGGACGGCATCGGCCCGGCGACCCGCCTCCAGCACGCGGGCAGCCCGCTGTCCCTGGGCAGCGACAGCCACGCGGTGATCGACCTGCTCGAGGAGGCCCGCGCGATGGAGCTCAACGAGCGCCTGCGCAGCCGGACCCGGGGCCACTGGACGGCGAACGCGCTGCTCGCCGCCGCCACCGAGGACGGCCACGCGGCGCTCGGACTCGCCGACGCGGGGCGTCTGGAGGCGGGCGCGCTCGCGGACTTCACCACGATCGCGCTGGACTCCGTCCGCACGGCCGGTCCGCCGGCCCGGCTGGGCGCCGAGACGGCGGTCTTCGCCGCCACTGCGTCGGACGTCCGCCACACGGTCGTGGCCGGCCGCCACGTCGTCCGCGACGGCGCCCACACCCTCGTCGAGGACGTCCCGACCGCCCTGTCCGACGCCATCGCCGCCCTGCGAGCCTGACCCTGCCGCCTGCGGCGGGCCCTTCCCCCACCCCGCCCCTTCTCCCCCAGCGGTAGCTGGGGGAGAAGGGGCGGGGTGGGGGACAAGCAAGCTCTGAGAGGAACCCCCCGTGACCACCACCCTCATCACCCACATCGGCAGTCTCGTCACCAACGACCCGTCCGTCGGCGACGGTTCACCCCTGGGCCTGATCGAGAACGCCGCCGTCGTCATCGACGGCGACAAGGTCGCGTGGGTCGGCCCCGCCGCCAAGGCGCCGGCCGCGGACGAGGCCTTCGACGCGCAGGGCCGGGCCGTCATCCCCGGCTTCGTCGACTCCCACTCGCACCTCGTCTTCGCCGGCGACCGCACCGCCGAGTTCAACGCCCGCATGTCCGGCCGCAGCTACTCCGCCGGAGGCATCCGCACGACCGTCGCCGCCACCCGCTCCGCCACCGACGCCGAGCTCGAGGCCAACCTGGTGCGCCATCTCGACGAGGCCCGCCGCCAGGGCACCACCACCTTCGAGACCAAGTCCGGCTACGGCCTCACCGTCGCCGACGAGGCCCGCGCCCTGCGGATCGCCGCCGCGCACACCGAGGAGGTCACCTACCTCGGCGCGCACATCGTCTCCCCGGACTACGCCGAGGACCCGGCCGCCTACGTCGACCTCGTCACCGGCGAGATGCTGGCGGCCTGCGCCCCGTACGCCCGCTGGGTGGACGTCTTCTGCGAGAAGGGCGCCTTCGACGGCGACCAGGCCCGTGCGATCCTCACCGCGGGCGCCGCCGCCGGCCTGATCCCGCGCGTGCACGCCAACCAGCTGTCCTACGGCCCCGGCGTACAGCTCGCCGTGGAGCTGGAGGCCGCCTCCGCCGACCACTGCACCCACCTCACCGACGCCGACGTGGACGCCCTCGCCCAGGCCGCGGGGACCACGGTCGCCACCCTGCTGCCCGGCGCCGAGTTCTCCACCCGCGCGGTGTGGCCCGACGCCCGCCGCCTGATCGACGCGGGCGCCACCGTCGCGCTGTCCACGGACTGCAACCCCGGATCCTCCTACACGAGTTCCATGCCGTTCTGCATCGCCCTCGCCGTGCGCGACATGCGGATGACCCCGGACGAGGCCCTGTGGTCGGCCACCGCCGGCGGCGCCCGCGCCCTGCGCCGCGAGGACATCGGCGTCGTGACCGCCGGAGCCCGCGCCGACCTGGCCCTCCTGGACGCCCCGAGCCACGTCCACCTCGCCTACCGCCCGGGCGTCCCGCTCGTCTCGGCCGTCTGGCAGCGGGGCCGCCGGACGCACTGACGAACGGTCAATCCGGGGCTGTCCTTTGTCTTCCCTCCGTAAGACCCCGGGCGTACCTTGAGCCACCAATCTGATGTGTCGTCAGTTATTTGTGGCCCGAGGGGAAGACGAAGGTGTCCGACCGCAAACGCTCCACCGCGCTCGCGCTGGCCTCCGCGCTGGCCGGATCGGCGGTCCTGCTGGCCGCCCCCGCAGCCCACGCCGCCGTCGTCGACGTGGCGTACGACTGCAAGACCCCGATCGGGGACAAGTCGGCGATCTCGCCCATCGACATCAAGGCCGTCAAGGACGGCGAGGCGTACAAGCTGACGATGTCCTTCCAGAAGGGCGTCTCGTCCAGCCCCATCGAACTGGGCAAGGGCGCGATGAGCCCCAGCGCCGTCATCCTCGTCGACGGCGCCGAGAAGGTGTCCGTACCGGTCTCCGGCCCGCCCAACCCCGAGGCCGCGCCCGCCGACACACCCATCAAGATCACCGACCTCTCGGGCACCTACACGCCCAAGAAGAGCGGCAAGGTCACCTTCACCGCCGGCGTCCTCACCATCAAGGCGATGGGTACCACGACCACCTGCACCCCGGGCAACAGCCCCGGCCCGTCCCTGGGGCTCGACGTCACGGCCGCCGGCGGCGCCGCCGCCCAGTCCGGCGGCGGCTCGGACGCGAACACCCTCCCGCAGACCGGACCCACCGACTCCGCCCTCGCCCTCGGCACCCTCGGCGGCACCGTGCTGCTCTCGGGCGTCGCCGGCGTGCTCTGGCTGACCCGGCGCGGCCAGCGGGCCCGGTCCTGAACGGAGCACCCCGGCCATGCCCGTGCTCCACGCCCCCCACCGCCTCAAGCGCGCCGGCCTGATCCTGCTCGCCGCCACCGCCCTGTACGCGGGCCCCGCCCAGCCCGCGTACGGCGCGACCGCCGACGAACCGGGCTGGACCGCCGAACCCGCGGCCGGCCAGGCCGTCCCCCGCACCGGCGCCCGCCCGTACTCCACGCGCCCGTACTTCTACATGGCGGGCACCGCCGGCACCGTCCTGGAGGACCACCTCGCCCTGGCCAACACCACCGACCGGGAGCACACCGTCACCCTGCGCGGGGCCGACGCCTACAACACCGCCGGCGGCGCCTTCGCGGTGCGCCCCGCCGCCGCGTCCACCGGCGCCGGCGCCTGGATCAGCTTCGGCGCCGGAGCCACCGTGAAGATCCCGCCCCACACCCGCGCGGTGGTCCCCTTCACCGTCACCGTGCCGCCCTCGTCCCCGCCCGGCGACCACCCCGCCGCCGTGGTCGCCACCGAAGCCGGCCGTGAGGTGGGCGTACGGGTCCACCTGCGGGTCGGCGGCCCCACCCTGGCCGCCCTCACCGTCGAGGACGTCGCCGTACGGGGCCGGGGCGCGGCCGCGGTCGTCGCGTACACCCTGGTCAACCGCGGCAACGTGGCCCTCGCCCCCGAGCTGTCCCTGCGCGCCGAGGGCCGCTTCGGCGAGGTACCGGGCCGTGGCGCCCGGGCCCTGCCGGTCGAACTGCTCCCGGGCCAGCGGGTCGAGCTGACCGAACCCTGGCCCGGGGCCCCGGTGCTCGACCGGGTCCGCGTGAGCGTCACCGTCACCGCCCCCGGCGGCGCCCGGGCCGAGGGGAGCGCGTCCGCCTGGTTCGTGCCGTGGCGGGCCGCCGGCTGGACGGGCCTCGGCCTGCTCGGCCTCGGCGGGACCACGCTGGCCGCGCTGTTCCTCGTACGGGGCCGGCGCACCCGGCAGGATCCGCCCGGCGGCGAGGTGCCCGGGGAGACGTCCGCCCGGCCCGGCCCGACCCCTGCACCGGAACACGAACTGACGGGAGCGTCCAGGTGAGCGCCATGGTCGGCGGCAAGGTCCGCGGCAAGGTCCGCGGCAAGGCCGGCCGCACGGTCCGGTTCCTCCTGGCGGGGCTGGCGGGGCTGGCGGTGTGCGCCCTCGCGCTGTTCCCCGTCGCCCCGGCCGAGGCCGACGAGGGCGAGCCCACCGTCGCCCTCTCGCTCCAGGAGGCCGCCAAGGGCACGGAGATCACCGTCACCGGCACCGGCTGGCGGGCCAAGACGCTGGTGATGCTGCTGGTCTGCGGACAGAACATGATCGGCGGCACCAACAGCTGCGCCAACGCCGACGGCGCCGCCGTCTCCGTCGCCGACGACGGACGCTTCTCCGCCCAGCTGGCCGTGGTCGCGCCGCCCAAGCCCTGCCCCTGCGTCGTCAACGTCACCTCCGTCAACGGCGACCAGTCCACCGTCGCGGCCCCCCTGAAGATCACCGACCACCCGGTGGCCGAACTGCCCGCCGAATCCGGCACGGCCCGCCTCGCGATGCTCACCGGGGTCCGGCTGGAGGGCGAGGACGGGGTGCTGACCTGGTTCGGCGCCCCGCCGAGCCGGAAGTTCAAGGTCACCGTCGGCAATCTCGGCTCGGCCCCGGTCAAGGACCCGGTCTTCCAGCTCGGCACCGCCCACGGGGTGTTCGCCCCGCTGTGGGAGGAGGTCCGGTGGAAGGGCACCATCCCGCCGGGCGGCAAGGCGGAGATCGCCCTCGGCGTCGCCCTCACCGCCGGAGCCCACGGCGACTACACGATCTCCCTCAAGTACGGCGAGACCGTCGTGGCCACCCAGCCCTGGGGCGTGGACCGCCCGTACGGGGTGCTGCTCTTCTGGGGCCTGCTCCTGCTCGTGATCCCGGCCGCGGTCTTCCGCATCGGCATGGCCGTCGTCGACAGGGTCCGGCCGCGCGCCGTGCCCGCGGCGGGCCGCCACCGGGGCGTACGGCCCGCGGAAGCCGCATCGGCCGTGACGGCCCGGCTGCCCGGCCTGCGCCCGGCCGCGCCGGCCCGCTCCGCGCAGCCGGCGGAGCCCCCTTCGACCACCACGGCGGTCCTGCCGTGGTTCACCCCGGACAGCGCGCCGGGCACAGCACCACAGGCGTCCGCACCGTCTGAGAACCGTTCGACGACGAAGGGACATTCGTGAAGACCCAACGGAGGGTGAGCGCGGCCGTGATCGCGCTGCTGCTCGGCGGCGCCGGTATCGCCATCGGTACGACCCCCGCCCATGCCGCGGAGACCAAGTTCAACGTCAAGTGCGTTCCCCCGGCCGGGGGCGGCAGTCCGGTGGAGGGGGAGACCACCGCCAAGGTCACCGCTCCGGCCTCGGCGAAGGTCGGCGACGAGGTCGACGTGTCCTGGGAGACGGTGAAGCCGGCCTCGAACAACACGGACCTGATGGACATCCCGCAGGACGCGGTCCAGCCCACCGGCTGGATCACCGTGGGCGGCGGTGGCGGTGAGCTGAAGGTCGTCGGGGAGAAGAAGAACCCGCCGATCCCGAAGAAGGCGCCCATGCAGATGTCCGTGATGAAGGGCAAGCTGAAGCTCACCAAGGCCGGGAAGATCACGCTGACCCCCGGCAAGTACGACGTGGCGGTCACCTTCTCCTTCGGCACGTTCGTCACCAAGTGCGCGCCGACCGGCACCGTGGGCGTCGGGGCCACCATCGACGTGTCGGCCGGCTCCAGCGGCGGTACGACGACCGGCGGCACGACCACGACCGGCGGCACGACCACGACCGGTGGCACGACCACGGGCGGCTCCACCACCACGGGCGGATCGACCTCGGGTGCCACCACCGGCGGCGGAGGCGGCCAGACCGACTTCCCGGGCAAGGCGGTCGAGGTGGCCTTCGACTGCGGGCCGGTCGTCCCGGGCGGCATCAAGACCCCGGTCACCATCAACGCCAAGAAGAACGGCGGCAGCTACGACCTGACGGTCAAGACGGCCAAGGGCGCGATGGCTGCGCCCATGGCCCTGCCCGCCGGAGCCCTCAAGCCCTCGATGGACGTGAAGCTGGGCGGGGCGGACAGCGGCACGGTCAAGGTATCCGGCCCGGCCAACGCCGAGCCGATCCCGGACAAGGCCCCGGTCAGCCTCAGCGACATGACCGGCACCTACAAGCCCGGCAAGTCCGGCAAGGTGACGCTCAGCCCGGACCAGCTGACGATCGACGTCACGATGGCCCCTGGCTCCACGCCGATCAACGTCCCCTGCAAGGCGACGAGCAGCGGCGTCTCGCTGGAACTGGACACCGCCGCCCAGCCGGGCGGCTCCGGTTCCTCGACGGTCTCCGGCAGCAGCACCTCCGGCGGCCTCGCCGAGACCGGCGCCGAGGACGAGGGCGGCATCAAGGCCCTGGCCCTGGTCGCCGGCACGGTGATCCTGCTCGGCGGCGCGGTGTTCACGTTCACCCCGTGGCGCCGGCTGCGCGGCACCCGCTGACACGCGAACGGCCCGGCACACCTTCCGGTGTGCCGGGCCGTTCGCCGTCATGCGGGGGTGCGTCAGTGCACGTTGCCCATCAGGGCCTGCACCTTCTTGCGGTACATGAAGACCGCGACACCCGCGAGCGCCGCCGCGGCGGCCTGCAGGCCGATGATGACCGTGCCGTTCAGGTCCACGCCGGCCAGCGCGAGCAGACCGGTGGTGCAGTCACCGGCGGTGACCGCGAGGAACCAGACGCCCATCATCTGGGAGGCGTACTTCTGCGGAGCCATCTTGGTGGTGACCGAGAGGCCGACCGGGGAGAGGCACAGCTCGGCGATGGTCTGGATCATGTAGATCGAGACCAGCCACATCGGCGACACCAGGGTGCCGTCGCCCGCCATGCTCATCGGGATGATGAAGATGAAGAAGGACGCGCCGACCAGGACCAGGGCCATCGCGAACTTCACGATGGTGTTCGGCTCCTGGTTCTTGCGGGCCAGCCACAGCCACGCCCACGCGAACAGCGGGGCCAGCGCCATGACGAACAGCGGGTTCAGCGCCTGGTACAGGACGGTGGAGGGAGTCCAGCCGAAGACCGAGCCGGTGTTGTTGTCGGCGAACAGGGAGAGCGTCGAGCCACCCTGGTCGTAGATCATCCAGAACGCGGCGGCGGCGACGAAGAACCAGATGTACGCGGACATCTTGGACTGCTCGGGACCCGACAGGGCCTTGTCCCGCTTGATGCGCACCAGCACGGTGACCGGGATGACCAGACCGGCGATGGTGATCGGGTACAGCGCCCAGTTGATGGTGAACATGCCCATCGCGACCACGGTGCCGTAGAACGCGCCGATGATCGCCACGGCGGCGACGACCTTGACGACGAGGCCGTTGCGCTCGGTGACCGACAGCGGGTTCGGGACGATGTTGCTCGTCGGGCTCAGCGTGCGGCCGAACACCAGGAACATGACCAGGCCGATGCCCATGCCGATCGCGGCGAGCAGGAAGCCGAGGTGCCAGTTGACGGTCTCACCGACGATGCCGATGACCCACGGGGCACCGAAGGCACCCAGGTTGATGCCGATGTAGAACAGCGTGAAGCCGCCGTCACGACGCGGGTCGTCCGGGCCGGCGTACAGGTGGCCGACCATCGTGGAGATGTTGGCCTTCAGCAGACCGGAGCCGACCGCGACCAGCAGCAGACCCGCGAAGAACGAGATCTGGCCGGGCAGCGCCAGCGCCACGTGACCGGCCATGATCACGAAGCTGGCGATGGTGACGGTCTTGCGGGCGCCCCAGACGCGGTCGCCGAACCAGCCACCGGGCATGGCCATCAGGTAGACCATGGCCACGTAGACGGAGTAGATCGCCGTGGCGACGCCCATCTTGAAGCCCAGGCCACCGCCCTGGCTCCCGGTCGCGGCGTCCGTACCGCCGGAGACCAAGTACAGGACGAGAAGCGCACGCATGCCGTAGTAGGAGAAGCGCTCCCACATCTCGGTCATGAACAGCGTGGCCAGGCCGATCGGGTGGCCGAGGAGGGTCTTCTCGTGAGCGGGGCTCGGAGAAGCCGTCGTCAGGCTGGAAGCCATGGTCGATCCTTGCTTGCTCGGGACGCTTGGCTTCGTGAGCTCATCCGCGCCCGGTGGGGGGTGGCCGGCACCGGCGGACGGATCTCCCACCCCACGCCCGGGGGTCTCGCCCCCCATGGGGTTGGGGGCGAAGGGAACATCCGTAACCGGGATCCACGCCCGCCCGCACAGCATCGCGCGAGGGGCCCGGCCCAGAGGTCATTCACTGTCGTCGAGCCCGGAACAGGTAAGTCCCAACAAGACTGCCTGTCCGGTCAGGACAGCAATAGAGACCCTCGGCTCGCTTTTCGGCACAAAGGTCCCTGAGGTAGTGCATCAGGCGTCTCGCCACCATACGACACGACACTGCGGCATATGAAAGGACTTGAGAGATGGATCACAAGGTGAGTCGGGAACCGTCCGGCCATATTCGAAGGCGCTTAGTAGTTCATAAGCCCAGTTCGGAAGGGGTGTGCAGGCAGGCCCCTCGATTCAGTCGCCGCGGACTACCATCACCCACATGACGCGTGTACTGCTCGCCGAGGACGACGCATCCATCTCGGAACCCCTGGCCCGCGCCCTGCGCCGGGAGGGCTACGAGGTCGAGGTCCGGGAGGACGGCCCCACCGCCCTGGACGCGGGACTGCAGGGCGGCGTCGACCTCGTCGTCCTGGACCTGGGCCTGCCGGGCATGGACGGGCTGGAAGTCGCCCGCCGGCTGCGGGCCGAGGGCCACGGCTTCCCGATCCTGGTCCTCACCGCCCGCGCGGACGAGGTCGACACGGTCGTCGGCCTGGACGCCGGCGCCGACGACTACGTGACCAAGCCCTTCCGGCTCGCCGAGCTGCTGGCCCGGGTCCGGGCCCTGCTGCGCCGCGGCGCCAACGAGGCCGCCCAGCCCCCCGCCACCCACGGCGTGCGGATCGACGTCGAATCGCACCGCGCCTGGATGGGGGAGGAGGAGCTGCAGCTCACGGCGAAGGAATTCGACCTGCTGCGCGTCCTGGTCCGCGACGCCGGCCGGGTCGTCACCCGCGACCAGCTCATGCGCGAGGTCTGGGACACCACCTGGTGGTCCTCCACCAAGACCCTCGACATGCACATCTCCTGGCTGCGCAAGAAGCTGGGCGACGACGCCGCGAACCCCCGCTACATCGCCACCGTCCGCGGCGTCGGCTTCCGCTTCGAGAAGAGCTGAGCCCCGGCCCGCAAGACCTCAGCCCCGGCCCGCAAGACCTCGAGCCCCGGCCCGCAAGGGCCTGAGCCCCGGCCCGCAGGAGCTGGGCGCCCGGCCCGCTCCGGTCCGCCCCGGACCGGCGCTAGGGCATGCTCTAAGGCATGCGCCGCCGCCTCATCAACTCCACGCTCGCCGTGGTGCTCGTCGTGATCGCCGTCTTCGGCGTCTCCCTCGTCATCGTGGAGACCCGGACCATCACCAGCAGCGCCCAGGACCGCATCGAGTCCGAGGCGCTGCGGCTGGTGGGCATCGTCGAGGCGAACGTCCTGGAGCACAAGCCGATCGACCCGGTCGCCCTCGCCGAGCAGCTGGACGCCGGCCACTACGCCCGGATCACCATCCCCGGCCGGACGGCCGTGGAGGTGGGCGCCCCGATCCCCGACAGCGTCATCCGCGGCACCGCGCGCGGTGAGCAGGGCGAGGTCGTGACCGTCGAGGAGTCCCGCTCCACGGTGACCAAGGAGGTCGGGCGGACCCTCGCGGTGGTCGGCGCGGTGGCGCTGCTGGCCGTCGTGGCGGCCGTACTGCTCGCCGTACGCCAGGCGAACCGGCTGGCCTCCCCGCTCACCGACCTCGCGGAGACGGCGGAGCGGCTCGGCTCGGGCGACCCGCGCCCCCGGCACAAGCGGTACGGGGTCCCCGAGCTCGACCGCGTCGCCGACGTACTGGACTCCAGCGCCGAGCGGATCGGCCGGATGCTGACCGCCGAGCGGCGCCTCGCCGCGGACGCCTCGCACCAGCTGCGGACCCCCCTCACCGCACTGTCCATGCGGCTGGAGGAGATCACGGTCACCGACGACCTGGCGACCGTGCGGGAGGAGGCGACGATCGCCCTCACCCAGGTGGAGCGGCTCACGGACGTGGTGCAGCGGCTGCTCACGAACTCGCGGGACCCGCGGACGGGCTCCGCGGTCCCCTTCGACCTGGACGAGGTCGTCAAACAGCAGGTGGAGGAGTGGCGGCCCGCCTACCGCAGCGCGGGCCGGGCCATCGTGCGCTCCGGGAAGCAGGGCGTGCGCGCCGTCGGCACCCCGGGCGCGGTCTCGCAGGTGCTGGCCACGCTGGTGGAGAACGCCCTGATGCACGGTGGCGGCACGGTCGCGCTGCGCACCCGCGTCATCGGCAACCAGGCGGTGCTGGAGGTCACGGACGAGGGGCCGGGGGTCCCGCCGGACCTCGGCAACCGGATCTTCGAGCGGGCCATCAGCGGCCGCAACTCCACCGGGATCGGCCTCGCGGTCGCCCGGGACCTCGCGGAGGCGGACGGGGGACGCCTCGAGCTGCTCCAGACGCAGCCGCCGGTGTTCGCGCTGTTCCTCAGCCGGACGGCGCCGGAACGGACCGAGCCGGAGACCACCGTGCGCTAGGTCCTCTCCGCCCGGAGAGGGCCCGGGCGCGCGTCCTAGTTGCTCGCGGGCTCCGGCTCGGGCACCGGCTCCGGCCGGCGCTCCGGCCTGGGCAGCACCGCGGCCCCCGGCAGCGCCTCGGCGGCCTCGGGCCGCGCCTCGGGCAGGGCCTTGAAGACCCAGGTCCGGTACGACCAGAAGCGGAACACGGTGGCGGTGCCTATGCCGATGAACTTGAAGACGTTGCTGGCCACCGAGCCGTCCCAGCCGAAGCCGTAGGTGGCGGTGTAGAGCACGCCGTTCTCGATGACCAGGCCGATCCCGCTGAACGCGGCGAAGAGCACCAGCTCACGGGTGCGGCCGCTCTTGGCGCGGTCCCGGTAGGCGAAGTAGCGGAAGCCGAGGTAGTTCGTGGCGATGGCCACCACGGTGGCTATCACGCTCGCGCGCACCACCTGCAGGTCGGTCGTGTGCCGGATCAGGTTGAAGACGCCCAGGTTGACCAGCACACCCAGACCACCGACCGCCCCGAACTTGGCGACCTCTCGCACGAGACCGCGTACGCGTTCGAGAACAGATCCGTTCCCCGGCGTGCTCATCAGAAGGTCAGTCCCTGTCGGTCACCGCCCCGCTAAGGGCGTCCGGTGTTCTCCGTCAACCCGCCCATCGTAAGTGTCCCCCCACAGCCCAGTCTGTGCCTTCGGACACCGTGCGACGCACGGCACACCGACGGGTCCGGGCCAGTTCGTGTCCATGCGGGTCCTGATGGCCGAATACCGGCGGATACCCTGGAGGAGTGACGTTCCCGGTAGTCGGCATGGTCGGCGGCGGTCAGCTCGCCCGCATGACCCACGAGGCGGGCATCCCCCTCGGCATCAGATTCAAGCTCCTCAGTGACACCCCGCAGGACTCGGCGGCCCAGGTCGTGAGCGATGTCGTCATCGGCGACTATCGCGACCTGGAGACGCTGCGTGCCTTCGCGCGCGGCTGTGACGTGATCACCTTCGACCACGAGCACGTACCCATGGAGCACCTACGGGCCCTGGAAGCGGACGGCATCCCCGTCCGCCCGGGGCCCGACGCATTGGTGCACGCCCAGGACAAGGGGGTGATGCGCGCCAAGCTCGACGAGATCGGCGCGCCCAGCCCCCGCCACCGGATCGTGAGCGATCCGGCGGACGCGGCGGCCTTCGCGGACGAGGTCGGCGGGTTCCCCGTCATCCTCAAGACCGTGCGCGGCGGGTACGACGGCAAGGGCGTGTGGTTCGTCCGCACCCCCGAGGACGCGGAGGCCCCCTTCAAGGCGGGCGTCCCGGTCCTCGCGGAGGAGAAGGTCGATTTCGTCCGCGAGCTCGCGGCGAACATCGTCCGCTCCCCGCACGGCCAGGCGGTGGCCTACCCCGTCGTCGAGTCCCGCCAGGTGGACGGGGTCTGCGACACGGTGATCGCCCCCGCCCCGGACCTCTCGGAGGCCCTGGCGGGCGAGGCCCAGGCCCTCGCCCTGCGCATCGCCAAGGAACTCGGCGTGACCGGCCACCTGGCCGTGGAACTGTTCGAGACCACCGACGGCCGGATCCTGGTCAACGAACTGGCGATGCGCCCGCACAACAGCGGCCACTGGACCCAGGACGGTGCCGTCACCTCCCAGTTCGCCAACCACGTCCGCGCGGTCCTGGACCTCCCCCTGGGCGACCCCCGCCCCCGGGCCCGCTGGACGGTCATGGCGAACGTGCTGGGCGGGGACTACCCCGACATGTACGCGGCGTACCTGCACTGCATGGCCCACGACCCCCAGCTGAAGATCCACATGTACGGCAAGGACGTGAAACACGGCCGCAAGGTCGGCCACGTCAACACCTACGGCGACGATCTGGACGATGTGCTGGAGCGCGCACGCCACGCTGCCGACTACCTCAGAGGAACGGTCACCGCATGAGCACCTCCGCCGCAGCCCCCGTCGTCGGCATCGTCATGGGATCCGATTCGGACTGGCCCGTCATGGAGGCGGCCGCGCAGGCCCTCGACGAGTTCGAGATCCCCTACGAGGTCGACGTCGTCTCCGCGCACCGGATGCCGCGCGAGATGATCGCGTACGGGGAGCGGGCCGCCGACCGCGGTCTGAAGGCGATCATCGCGGGCGCGGGCGGGGCCGCCCACCTGCCCGGCATGCTCGCCTCGGTCACCCCGCTGCCCGTCATCGGCGTGCCGGTGCCGCTGAAGTACCTCGACGGCATGGACTCGCTGATGTCGATCGTCCAGATGCCCGCGGGGGTTCCCGTCGCCACCGTCTCGGTCGCCGGGGCGCGCAACGCGGGCCTCCTGGCCGTACGGATGCTGGCCGCCCACGACAAGGACCTCCTCGCCCGGATGCGCGACTTCCAGCAGGAGCTCAACGACCAGGCGACCGAGAAGGGCAAGCGGCTGCGTACGAAGGTCGCGAACGCGGAGTCCTTCGGGTTCGGCAAGTGAGCGCCGCGCAGCGTCTGGACGAGGCGCGCGAGCTGCTGGCCGAGCACCCCGTCGTGGACGGCCACAACGACCTGCCCTGGGCGCTGCGCGAGCAGGTGCGCTACGACCTGGCGCAACGGGACATCGCGGGCGACCAGTCCGCCCACCTGCACACCGACATCCCACGGCTGCGCGCCGGCGGGGTCGGCGCGCAGTTCTGGTCCGTGTACGTCCGCTCGGACTACGCCGGCGACGAGGCCGTCAGCGCCACGCTGGAGCAGATCGACGTCGTCGCCCAGCTGATCGCCCGTTACCCCGGCGACCTCGTGCGGGCGCTGACGGCGGACGACATGGAGGCGGCCCGCGCCGACGGCCGGATCGCCTCGCTGATGGGCGCCGAGGGCGGCCACTCCATCAACAACTCGCTCGCCACGCTGCGCGCCCTGCACCAGCTGGGCGTGCGGTACATGACGCTCACGCACAACGACACGATCGACTGGGCGGACTCGGCGACCGACGAGCCCCGGCACGGCGGCCTGAGCGACTTCGGCCGCGAGGTCGTCCGCGAGATGAACCGCGTCGGCATGCTGGTGGACCTCTCGCACGTGGCCGCGACGACGATGCGGGACGCCCTCGCGGTCTCGGCCGCGCCGGTGGTCTTCTCGCACTCCTCGGCGCGGGCGGTCTGCGACCACCCGCGCAACATCCCCGACGACGTGCTGGCGCTGCTGCCGGCCAACGGCGGGGTGGCGATGGCCACCTTCGTCCCGAAGTTCATCCTCCCGGCGGCGGTCGAGTGGACCCTGGCCGCGGACGAGAACCTGCGGGCGCACGGCTTCCACCACCTGGACACCACCCCCGAGGCGATGGCCCTGCACCGGGCCTTCGAGGCGGAGCGCCCGCGTCCGGTGGCCACGGCCGCCACGGTG
This sequence comes from Streptomyces sp. 147326, assembly GCF_045000215.1. Classification (NCBI taxonomy): domain Bacteria; kingdom Bacillati; phylum Actinomycetota; class Actinomycetes; order Kitasatosporales; family Streptomycetaceae; genus Streptomyces; species Streptomyces sp. 147326. The sequence goes on from NZ_CP134201.1 coordinate 5,414,181, forward strand.
GCCGACCACCTGGACCACATGCGCGAGGTCGCCGGGGTCGACCACATCGGCATCGGCGGCGACTACGACGGCACGGCCTTCACCCCGTCCGGGCTGGACGACGTGGCCGGCTACCCGAACCTGGTCGCCGAGCTGCTGGCGCGCGGCTGGTCCAGGGCCGACCTGGCGAAGCTGACCTGGTCCAACGCGGTACGGGTGCTGCGCGACGCGGAAGCGGTGTCGCGCGACCTCTCGGCGTCCCGGGGCCCGTCGAACGCGGTGATCTAGCAGGGGCACGGCGGATGTGGTGACTGGGTGTGACCTGCGGATTCACCCGAACGCCACATCTGCCGGGCGTCCCAGCCGTCCCACATGTCACGGTGGCACCATCTCTCCTCCCTGCTGCCGCCGAGACCGGAGCGAACGCCATGGCCGACCTGCAGGACGAACCCCACTCCGTGGGCATCGGAGCCGAAGACCTTCCCGCAGCCGAGGTGGCGGCGGGCGCCCTCGACCGGGCCGTCGCGCTGCTGTCCGTCCATCCTGTGGCGGACGGGTGCAACACCCTCGTCTGGACCTTGCGCCAGAGCCCGTACCACGACATCGACACCCCCGACGTCGGTGTCGACACCGACATCCCGCGGCTGCGCGCCGGGGGAGTGGGGGCCCAGTTCTGGTCCCTGCTCGTACCGCCGGGCCGGATGCGCGGGGACACCGCCGGCGACCAGGTGGTCTCCGACACCCTGGAACAGATCGACGTGGCGCTGGCCCTGGTGCGCCGCTACCCCGACAGCCTGCGCCTGGCGCTCAGCGCCGACGACATGGCGGACGCCCGCAACCGCGGCCGGATCGCCTCGTTCCTGGGCCCCGTGCCCGGCCGCACCCTGACCGACTCGCTGGGCGCGCTGCGCGCCTTCCACACGCTCGGCGTACGGATCCTCGCGCCCGCGGGAGCGACCTGGGCGCAGGACGACCTGACGGCCTTCGGCCACGAGGTGGTCCGGGAGGCGAACCGGCTGGCGATGATGCTGGACATCACCGGCTGCCCGCCGGCGGTCGCCTGCCAGATCGCGGGGGCGTCCAAGTCCCCGGTGATCATCTCGAACACGGCGGCGGCCGCGCTGAACCCGCATCCGGCGAACGTGCCCGACGAGGTGCTGCTCGCGCTGGGCGAGGCGAACGGCCTCGCGATGGTCACCTTCGACGCCGCACGCACCGGGGACTCCCTGCACGCGGTCGCGGACCACCTCGACCACGTACGGGCCGTCGCGGGCCCGAACAGCGTCGGCCTCGGCGCCGCCTTCGGCACCGAACCGCAGGGCCCCCACCCGGCCGGCCTGACCGACCCCTCGGGCTACCCGCGGCTGATCGCGGAACTCCTCGAACGAGGCTGGCCGGAATCCGACCTGGCCCTCCTGACCTGGGGCAACGCCCTGCGCGTAGTCCGTGACACAGAATTCACGGCCCGCCGCGCAACTCGCTGACAGCCCCGCCGCACCATCCAGCCCCGCCGGCCTTTGAGGCTCGGGAGCTCGGGCGCAGAGCCCCCTGCGGGTCCTCCCCCGGACGGAGTCCGGGGGAGGACCCGCACCCGTCCACGGCGATCAGGCCCGCGGGCGGCCCATCGCCCGGTAGGTCCACCCGGCGGCGCGCCACCGCACGGGATCCAGCGCGTTGCGACCGTCCAGCACCAGCCGGTCCGTCACGACGCCGGCCAGCTCCGCCGGGTCCAGCTCCCGGAACTCGCGCCACTCGGTGAGGTGGAGGACGACCTCCGCGCCCCGGGCCGCCGCCAGTGCGGAGTCCGCGTACCCGAGGGTCGGGAAGACGCGCCGGGCGTTGTCCATGCCCTTGGGGTCGTAGACGGTGACCTGCCCGCCCTGGAGGTGGATCTGCCCGGCCACGTTCAGCGCGGGCGAGTCCCGTACGTCGTCCGAGTCCGGCTTGAACGTGGCGCCGAGCACCGCGACCCGCTTGCCGAGGAACGACCCGCCCACGGCCTCCCGCGCCAGCTCGACCATGTGTCCGCGCCGCCGCATGTTGATGGAGTCGACCTCGCGCAGGAAGGTCAGCGCCTGGTCGGCGCCCAGCTCACCGGCGCGCGCCATGAAGGCCCGGATGTCCTTGGGCAGGCAGCCGCCGCCGAAGCCGATCCCGGCGCGCAGGAACTTCGCGCCGATCCGCTCGTCGTAGCCGATGGCCTCCGCCAGCTTCACCACGTCGCCGCCGGCGGCCTCGCAGACCTCCGCCATCGCGTTGATGAAGGAGATCTTCGTCGCGAGGAAGGAGTTGGCGGCGGTCTTGACGAGCTCGGCGGTCGGGAAGTCCGTGACGACCAGCGGGGTGCCCTCGGACATCGGCGTCTCGTACACCTCGCGCAGCAGCTTCTCGCCGCGCTCGCCCTGGACGCCGATCACGATCCGGTCGGGGTGCAGGGTGTCCTGGACCGCGAAGCCCTCCCGCAGGAACTCCGGGTTCCAGGCGAGCTCCACGTCCTCGCCCGCGGGGGACAGCTCGGCCAGCTTCGCCGCCAGCCGCTGCGCCGAGCCCACCGGCACGGTGGACTTGCCGACCACCAGGACGGGGCGGGTCAGGTGCGGGGCCAGCGAGGCCATCGCGGAGTCGACGTAGGACATGTCGCACGCGTACTCGCCGTGCTTCTGCGGGGTGTTCACGCACACGAAGTGGACGTCGCCGAACTCCCCGACCTCCTCCCAGGAGGTGGTGAACCGCAGCCGCCCGGTCGAGCCCGGCAGCCCGGCCACGTGCTGGGCCAGCAGTTCCTCCAGCCCGGGCTCGTACATCGGCACCCGGCCCGACGCCAGCATCTCGATCTTCTCGGGCACCACGTCCAGCCCCAGCACCTCGAACCCCAGCTCCGCCATCGCCGCGGCGTGGGTCGCGCCGAGGTATCCGGTGCCGATCACTGTGATCCTGAGGGGGGCCATGGGTGCTCCAGAGGTGCGGGGCCGTTTGCGGCCACTGAGCATAGTCGGGCCCACCAGCGGGGACGTTCCCCAGGAGCCCGGTGCTGTCGACACCGCTGTCATGCAACTCACGTAGGCCGTCCATATCGCCATCCGTGACCGGACCACTAAGCTTGGGTTACTTAACGGTAGTTAGCATCACGCATCACCCTGGGGAGTGAGAGATCTTGGCGGGTTCTGCCGACTTCGACCTGTACCGCCCGGCCGAGGAGCACGACATGCTCCGCGAGTCGGTCCGCTCGCTCGCCGAGGCGAAGATCCTGCCGTTCGCCGCCGCGGTCGACGAGGAGTCCCGCTTCCCGCAGGAGGCCCTCGACGCCCTGGTCGCCAGCGACCTGCACGCCGTCCACGTGCCCGAGACCTACGGCGGCGCGGGCGCCGACGCCCTCGCCACCGTGATCGTGATCGAGGAGGTGGCCCGCGTCTGCGCGTCCTCCTCCCTCATCCCGGCCGTCAACAAGCTCGGCTCGCTCCCGGTGATCCTTTCCGGTTCCGAGGAGCTCAAGGCCAAGTACCTCGGCCCGCTCGCCAAGGGCGACGCGATGTTCTCGTACGCGCTCTCCGAGCCGGACGCGGGCTCCGACGCCGCCGGCATGAAGACCCGCGCCGTGCGCGACGGGGACTTCTGGGTCCTCAACGGCGTCAAGCGCTGGATCACCAACGCGGGCGTCTCCGAGTACTACACGGTCATGGCCGTCACCGACCCGGAGAAGCGCTCCAAGGGCATCAGCGCCTTCGTCGTCGAGAAGGGCGACGAGGGCGTGTCCTTCGGCGCCCCGGAGAAGAAGCTCGGCATCAAGGGCTCCCCGACGCGCGAGGTCTACCTCGACAACGTCCGGATCCCCGCCGACCGCATGATCGGGGCCGAGGGCACCGGCTTCGCCACCGCGATGAAGACCCTGGACCACACCCGCATCACGATCGCGGCCCAGGCGCTCGGCATCGCGCAGGGCGCCCTGGACTACGCCAAGGGCTACGTCCAGGAGCGCAAGCAGTTCGGCAAGCCGATCGGCGACTTCCAGGGCGTGCAGTTCATGCTCGCGGACATGGCCATGAAGATCGAGGCCGCCCGCCAGCTGACGTACTCGGCCGCCGCCCGCTCGGAGCGCGTCTCCGCCGGAGGCGCCCACGAGGACCTCACCTTCTTCGGCGCCGCGGCCAAGTGCTTCGCCTCCGACGTGGCCATGGAGGTCACCACGGACGCCGTCCAGCTCCTCGGCGGGTACGGCTACACCCGTGACTACCCGGTGGAACGCATGATGCGCGACGCGAAGATCACGCAGATCTACGAGGGCACCAACCAGGTCCAGCGGATCGTCATGGCCCGCAACCTGCCGTAACGTCCTCCCAGGCCGGAGGCGGATGCACATATCCGTCTCCGGCCTTTGCACGCCCCGGATGGGCTAAATTTGGACCTTCGTACGCCGGAATCGGTTGGGGAGAACGCAATGACGGAAGCGATCCTGCTGGTCGGCGGACAAGGGACGCGCCTGCGTCCGGTGACGGTGAACACGCCCAAGCCGATGGTGCCGACGGCCGGAGTTCCCTTCCTCGCCCACCAGATAGCCAGGGCCGCAGCCGCCGGTGTCACCCACATCGTGATGGCCACCTGCTACCTCGCCGAGGTCTTCGAGCCCTACTTCGGCGACGGATCCGCCTTCGGCCTCAGCCTCGAGTACGTCGTCGAGGACGAGCCCCTCGGCACCGGCGGCGCCATCCGCAACGCCGGCCGCCGCCTGACCGGCGGTCCGGACTCCTCCGTCCTCGTCTTCAACGGCGACATCCTCACCGGCCTGGACATCGCGGGTCTCGTCGAGGCGCACGAGGCGGCCGACGCGGACGTCTCCCTGCACCTGGTCCGCGTCGAGGACCCGCGCGCCTTCGGCCTGGTCCCCACCGACTCCGAGGGGCGGGTGCTGGCCTTCACCGAGAAGCCGCAGACCCCCGAGGAGATCATCACCGACCAGATCAACGCCGGCTGCTACGTCTTCCGCCGCAGCGTGATCGACTCCATCCCGGCCGGCCGGCCGGTCTCCGTCGAGCGCGAGACCTTCCCCGGCCTGCTCGCCTCCGGGGCCAAGCTGCACGGCGTCACCGAGAACAGCTACTGGATGGACCTCGGCAAGCCCGAATCCATCATCCAGGCCTCCGCCGACCTGGTCCGCGGCGTGGTCCCCTCCCCGGCGGTCCCCGGACGCCGCGGCGAGTCCCTGGTGCTGCCCGGCGCCGAAGTGGCGGCCGGGGCCAAGCTGTCGGGGGGCACCGTCGTCGGAGCGGGCGCCCGGATCGAGGCCGGAGCGGTCGTCCAGGGCACCATCGTGCTCGACGGGGCGGTCATCGGCCCGGACGCCCAGGTGAGCGCCAGCCTGATCGGCGCCGGCTCCGCGGTGGGCGCGCGAACGGTGCTGGACGGCGCCGTCATCGGCGACGGGGCCGTGGTGGGGGCCGACAACGAACTGCGCTCCGGGGCCCGGGTGTGGTGCGAGGCGCAGCTGCCCGCCGCCGCCATCCGCTTCTCCCCGGACGCCTGACGCGGGTCCGGGGAGGGGGCGCCGCCGCGGTCAGTTGCCGCGGACGGTGACCTTCTCGTCGTTCTGGATCTGCTTCACCAGCTGCTGCACCTTCGCCTTGTCCCAGACGAGGTTGCCGCCGCGCTGTCCGGAGATCGGCATGTTCATCGACACGCCGTCACCGCCGTTGACGCCCTTCATCGCGAAGAACATCTGGCCCATGTCGTACAGGCCCATGTCCTTGTCGACGATGAGCGTGTCCAGGCCGGCGCCGAGCAGCGGGTAGAGGTCGAACGGGTTGAGGACCGTGGACGGGGTCGCCGCCTGGCTGGCCAGCGCCGACAGGAACTTCTGCTGGTTCTTCGTCCGCTGCAGGTCCGACTCGGCGAAGGCGTAGCGGGTCCGTACGAAGGCCAGCGACTGCTCGCCGTTGAGGGTCTGCTTGCCCGCCTTGAAGTCGGCGCCCGACTTCTCGTCCTTGAAGCCCTCCTCGATGTCCAGCTCCACGCCGCCCAGCGCGTCCACGATGTTCGCGAAGCCGGCGAAGCCGATCTCCGCGTAGTGGTCGATGCGCAGACCGGTGTTGTGCTCCACCGTCCGCACGAGCAGCTCCGGGCCGTCCTCCGCGTACGCCGCGTTGAGCTTGACCCTGCGCCCCTGGGCGGGGAACTTCTTGCCGGACTGGGAGCCCACGAAGGACGGGATCTCCACGTCCGAGTCGCGCGGCAGCGAGATCATGGTGTTCCCGCTGGAGCACTTCGCCAGGATCATCATCGAGTCGGTCCGCTTGCCCTCGGCCGAGCCCGTGTGGAGCTTCTTCTTCTCCTCGTCGGACATGCCCTCGCGGCTGTCGGAGCCCACGATCAGGTACGTCGTGCAGTCGCCCTCCTTCGGGCGCTCGATGACCTTGGAGAGGTCCACCTCGCGGCGCACCTTGGAGTCCGCCCAGAAGTAGGTGGAGACCGTGGTCACCAGGAGGGCGGAGACCAGCACGATCGAGCCGATCTTGATCCGCTTGCGCCAGTCCGGGGCGGGGCCGGGGGCGCGTCCGGGGCGGCCGGGTCCCGAGGGTCCGCCGGGACCGCCCGGGGCGCCGCCGGCGGGCGACCCGTAGACCTGGCCGGTGTTGTAACCGCTGTCGTAACCGCCGTACGTGTCGTGGCCGCCGGCCTGCTGCGGAGGCACGCCGTGCGCGGGCGGCGGGCCCGCCGGGCGCTGCGGGCGCGGGGGCTGCGCGGGCCGCGGCTGCTGCTGCGGCTGCCGCTGGACGTGCCGCATCCGCTGGGCGCCCTCGGGCTGCGGCTGGGCGCTGCCGCGCCCGTAGCCGTCGTCACGACCTTCTGGCCAGTCATTCATGCGCCCTAGGATGCCTGCCCGGGCGGGCCGACCGACAGCCCGGGGCGGGATCCGTACCGGGGCTGTTGCGAAGCTGATGCCTCTGGTACGGCTCTAAGGTGTCCGTATGACACAGATACCGGGCGAGCTGCCCGGGAAGCCGACCGCGGCCTCCCGTACGACCCTCAGCCACATCATGACCGCGAACGACACCAACCTCCTCGGCACGGTGCACGGTGGCGTGATCATGAAGCTGGTGGACGACGCGGCGGGCGCCGTGGCCGGGCGGCACTCCGGCGGCCCGGCGGTCACCGCCTCCATGGACGAGATGGCCTTCCTCGCCCCCGTGCGCGTGGGCGACCTCGTCCACGTGAAGGCGCAGTGCAACTGGACCGGCCGCTCCTCGATGGAGATCGGCGTACGGGTCCTCGCGGAGCGGTGGAACGAGTCCACGCCCGCCACCCAGGTCGGCAGCGCCTACCTCGTGTTCGCGGCCGTGGACGCCGACGGCAAGCCCCGCCAGGTCCCGCCGGTGCTCCCGGAGACGGAACGGGACGAGCGGCGCTACCAGGAGGCCCAGATCCGCCGCACCCACCGCCTCGCCCGCCGCCAGGCGATCATGGCGCTGCGCGAGGAGCGGGCGGCCCAGGGCTTCGACGACTGACAGCCCGGCCCCGACCGGCCAGGCCCGGACCGGCCCGGCTACTTCCCGCAGACCACCTCGTCACCGGTGACCACCCCGAAGGCGCCCTGGTACGGGTCCTCCGCGCGGACCGGCACCACTTTGCGGTAGTCCGAGCCGGCGACGACCAGCACCGTGCGGCCCTGGCCCGCCACCGCCCGCAGTTCGCTGCCCGGCAGGGCGGTCGCCACCGACCGGGCGGAGCGGTCCCAGCGCGGGTCGTACGTGATCACCGTGCGCCTGACGTCGCGGCTGGCGCCGTTGCCCGGGGCCCGGGTGGTGTCGAAGCCGGTGGCGCGCAGCGCCGCGTCGACCCGCCCGCCCAGCCCGTCGATGCGCGTCCCGTTCTCCACCTGGATCCGGACCTGCTGCGGGGGCACGTCCACCGGGACCGCCGCGGGCCGGCCGGCGCCGGTCTTCCCGGGCCGCGGCGGCGCCAGCGGCCGGTCCTCCCGCAGGGCCTCGAACAGCTTGGCCGCCTTCGGCTCGTCCCACTTCACGGTGGAGCCGATGCCCTTGAGGCGGAACGAGGGGTCGCCGACGGGCACCGAGGCGAACTCCGACGAGGACGGGGTGAAGTCCCGCATCGCCTGTCCGAGCGCCAGCATCTGCTCCGAGCCGAAGTCCTTGTCGGCGCGCACCGAGCCGAGCAGGGTGGAGCTGACCTCCTTGAACTTGACCGGGTTCAGCAGCACCCCGCCGCCGGTGGCCTGCTTGATCAGGGCGGCGATGAACCGTTGCTGACGCTGCATCCGGCCGAGATCGGAGGCACTGTCGACATGGCGCGAGCGCACGTACTGCAGGGCCTGGCCGCCGGTGAGGCGGTGGGTGCCGGGCAGCAGGTCGAGGCCGGTGTTCGGGTCGCGCATGGTCTTGGCCGTGCAGACGTCCACGCCGCCCATCGCGTCGACCGTCTTCATGAAGCTGGTGAAGTCGACCTCCAGGTAGTGGTCGATCTTCACCCGGGTCATGTTCTCGACGGTCCGCACGGTCAGGTTGGGGCCGCCCTCCGCGTACGCCGCGTTCAGCTTCAGGGGGTGGGCCCGGTGCGCCTTGCCGGTGACCAGGTCCCGGTGCGCGGGCACCTCGGCGTAGCTGTCGCGGGGCAGGCTGACCACGCTGGCCCGCTCCTTGTCGGCCGACAGGTGCACCAGCATGATCGTGTCCGTGCAGTGGCAGGGCACCCCGCCCAGGCGGTACTCGCGCTTCTCCTCCGGGCTGATCTTCTCCCGGCCGTCGGTGCCCACCAGGAGGAAGTTGAGGCCGTGTCCGGCCTGCGGGCGGTTCTTCATGTCCTTGAACGGGTCCACCCGCTCGATCCCGGTGTCCAGGCCGGTCATCACGGCGTGCCCGACGGCCCCGGAGCCCAGCACCACCACCGAGAGCCCGGCCGCGAGCCGCACCCCCCACCGGGGGCGCTCGCCCCGGCGCCGGGCCGGGCCGCCGCCACCGCCGCGCCGTGCGCGCTGCGGCTGGGACGGCCCGGCGGGACGGGTGGGGCGGTGCGGCTGGGGCACGGTGGACACCTCCGCGGGAGCAGCAGGGAGAACGGTCGGGAGTCGAGTCGGATCCAGCTGATTCGTCAGAACAGTAGGCCCATACGATCAGCCGTTGTCCTTACCGATCACTCGGCGCGCACCTGGTTCCCCCGTACGCGGTAACGTGACACCGATACCCGACCGTGAAGGACCACATGCCCGCCCAGCAGCCCGCAGTCTCGGTGATCATGCCGGTGCTCAATGAGGAGCACTACCTCCGCGATTCCGTCCGCCACATCCTGGAACAGGAGTATGCGGGCGAGATGGAGGTGGTGATCGCACTCGGGCCGTCCACGGACCGCACCGACGAGATCGCCGCCGAACTCGTCGCCGAGGATCCCCGAGTCCACACCGTCCCGAATCCCACCGGCCGGACCCCGGCGGCGCTCAACGCCGCCATCAAGGCCTCGCGTCACCCGATCGTGGTACGCGTCGACGGCCACGGCATGCTCTCGCCGAACTACATCGCGACCGCCGTCCGCCTCCTGGACGAGACCGGTGCGCAGAACGTCGGCGGGATCATGCACGCCGAAGGCGAGAACGCCTGGGAAGAGGCCGTCGCCGCCGCGATGACCTCGAAGATCGGCGTCGGCAACGCGCCCTTCCACACCGGCGGCCAGGCGGGACCGGCCGAGACCGTCTACCTCGGTGTCTTCCGCCGCGAGGCGCTGGAACAGCAGGGCGGATACAACGAGGAGTTCATCCGCGCCCAGGACTGGGAGCTGAACTTCCGCATCCGCGAAGCCGGCGGCCTGATCTGGTTCTCGCCGGAGCTGAAGGTCCAGTACCGCCCCCGGCGCTCGGTCAAGGCCCTGGCCAAGCAGTACAAGGACTACGGGCGCTGGCGGCACGTGGTGGCCCGTTACCACTCGGGCTCCATCAACCTGCGCTACCTGGCCCCGCCGACCCTCGTCTGCGCGCTCGCCGCGGGCGTGGTCGTGGGCGTGACGGTCACCCCCCTGGGCTTCGCCGTCCCGGCCGGCTACCTCGCGGCGATCGCCGTGGGCTCCGTACCGGCCGGCAAGGGGCTGCCGCTGAAGGCCCGGGCACAGATCCCCGTGGCCCTCGCGACCATGCACCTGTGCTGGGGCTTCGGCTTCCTGACCAGCCCGCAGGCCCTGGCGAACAAGCTCATCGCGAGCCGCCGCCCGGCCGTGCACCGGGACTCCTCGCAGGTCTGACCCGCGCGTCCGGACGTACGAAGGGGCCCGGCGCGGAGGCTGTGTGAACAGCGTCCGCGCCGGGCCCCTTCCGTCTGCTCAGGGGAGTCCGGGGACCCGCTACCAGGTGAAGCCCGGCTGGATCGGCATGCAGGCCTTGTCGTTGTCGCCGTTGAGCGCGTGCGCGGACGTCGGGGCCACGGTCGGGGCGGGCGGCGGCGGGGTCGGAGCGTCCCCGGTCCGCCAGTCCTTGCCGACGAACAGGACGATCCCGGAGACCTCGTCGGACTTCTGGACCGAGGCGGCCGGCAGACCGAGCGCGGTGGCCACGGCGGCAGCGTCGGCCGCCTGGCCGTCAGTGGCGAAGCGGACCACCGTGGTGTCCTCGGCCCCGGTCTGGGTGTCGGCGCCGGCCTTGGTGAAGCCCTTGCCGGCGAGCACCGCGGCCACGTCGTTCGCCCGGTTCTTGACCCTGGCCTGGGCGCCGTCCTTGCCGGCGGTGGCGTTGCGGACGCTGAGCACGATCTTCGCCGGCGCGGAGGCGGGGGCGGTGGTCGGGGCGGTGGTCGGCTGCTGGGCCGGGGAGGACGGGGCACCGCTCGCGCCGGGCGAGGGGGAGGCGCCGTCCGTCGGGGCTCCGGAGCCCTTGCCGTCCAGCGCGATGTCCTCGCGGACCATCCGGAACAGGTCCTCGGCCTCGCCCGCCATGGGCTCGACGCGTCCGTCCAGACCGGGCTTCGTGCTGTAGACCCAGGGCATGGTGGTCATGGTGATCCGCCCCGGCGGAACCTTCTTGAGCTCCATGCTGAGGTCGTACAGCTTGTCGATCTTGTTCAGGCCGGTGTCCACGACCATGGCCTGGATCGCCGCCTGCGCCAGGCTGTTGAGCTTCACCGGGTTGGTGAGCTTGGCGTTCTTGCGGAACTCGCGGGCCATCGAGTTCATGTACTGGTGCTGGGCGTGGGTGCGCCCGATGTCGGTGCCGTCCTCGAAGCCGTAGCGGGTGCGCAGCCACTGCAGGGCCACCTCGCCCTGGATGATGTTCTCGCCCTTCGGCAGCTTCAGGCCCGAGCCCTTGCCGTCGCGGGTGCGGGAGTGCACGTTCTGCTCGACGCAGACCGGGACGCCGCCGATGGCGTCCGCCATGGACACCACGCCCTTGAAGTCGATCATCATGAAGTGATCGATGGGGATCTTGGTCAGCTCGGTCCACGCGGCGACGGTGCAGCCCGGTCCGCCGCGCTGCAGGGACTCGTTGGTCTGGACGAGCCCCTTGCTGGCGGGGTGCACCTTGCCGTTCGGCTCGGTGCACTTGGGCATCATCAGCATCGTGTCGCGCGGCATCGAGACCACGGACATGTTGCTGCGGTCGGCGGACAGGTGCAGGAGCATCTGCACGTCCGCGAGGGGCGGGCCGTCGAAGGTGTCCGTGGCCCCGCCCAGAGCCTGGTTCTCCGCGTCGTTGCGCGCGTCGGAGCCGATGAGCAGGATGTTCAGCGGGGTCTGCCCGAAGGCGTTGGGCTTGGAGCCGCCCAGTTTGGTCTCGCCGAGGTTCAGCGCGTCCGTGTGGATGCTGCCGTTCAGATGGCGGTAGTACAGGTATCCGGCCGCTGCCGTCCCGAGTATGAGCAGGGACAGGACGGAGGACACCCAGCGCAGCACGCGCCGCCGCCCCCGCCTGCTGGGGCGCTGGCCGGCGGCCGCACGCCGGGCAGCCCTGGAGCCGCCCCGCGGTGCGGGCACCACGCCGGGCGCGTCCGCCCCGCCGCCGGATATCTCCCCGGTGGCCTGGGCGGTCGCCCCCTCCCCCCGCACGCTGCTGTGCCTCACGCGTCCCCCCTCAAGATCCTTCTTGGTCGTGGTGTGCCGGTACGACCGGCTGCGTCCCGCTATTTGGCGCAGACCGCCTTGTCGGCCTGGGCCTGCTGGACGTCGTCGGACAGCTCCGGCACGGCAGGGGCCGCCGACAGCGGGGCTCCCGGCTCGGTGAAGTCCGGACCCAGCGTCAGCTTCATCGGGGCCTTCGCCGCCGCGTCCGCCGTCCCCATCTTCAGCGCGGTGACGGGCAGTCCCAGGGCGTCCGCCAGCGCCCGAGCCTGGTCGGCCTGGTTGGGCGCGTACTCCAGCTGCGTGGCACCGGCCTTCGCCGGGGCGTTGCCCTGGTTGCTCGCCTTGGACATGCCCTTGGTGTTCTGGAGCCAGTTCAGCGTCGTGGAGGCGGCGCCCTTCGGCCCGCCGCCGTTGTAGACGCTCACCCGTACGTCGCCCGCGGGCGCCCGGTTGCCCTGGAGCAGCGCGTCCTGCTTGGCCTTCGCGTCGGCGTCGGCCGCCTCCTTCGCGGCCTGCTCCTTCTTCTCGACCTCCGTGAGCGAGACGTCCCCCCGGATCATCTGCAGCAGCGGGTCGGCCAGGGACTTCTCGACGACGACGGTCGCCTTGTTGCCCTCCGGTTCGGCCGGATTGTCCTTCACGGGCAGGGTGGTGAAGGTGACGTTCTTCGTGTCGATGTTCTTCAACTCACCTGCCAGGTCGGTGAGTTTGGCGATGGATCCGATCCCCGAGTCCACGGCCAGCGACTTGGTGGCCGCCTCCGCGAGGGACAGGAACTTCTTGGGGCTGGTCAGCGTCTCCTTGGACTTCATCTCACGCATCATCGAACCCAGGAACTGCTGCTGGATCCTGATCCGGTCGAGGTCGCTGTTGTTGCCGAAGCCGTGCCGGGTGCGGACGAAGGCGAGGGCCTGCTCGCCCTCCAGCCGGTGTTCGCCGGGGCCCAGCTTGAGGTGGGAGCCCTCCTCGTCGTTCACGGCCTTGGCCAGGCACACCGGCACTCCGCCGACCGCCGTGCTCAGCGTCTTGACGGCGTTGAAGTCGGCCATCATGAAGTGGTCGACCTCGATCCCGGTGAGTTCCTTGACCGTGCGCATGGTGCAGCCCGCGTCGCGGCCCTCCTGGCCCAGGCTGGTGTTGAAGCGGGTGCTCTTGGTGGGCGCGATCGTCTTCGTCGAACCGTCCGGCTGCTTCGTCGGGCAGGCCGGGATGTTGGTGATCAGGTCGCGGGGGATGGACAGCGCGGTCGCGTTCGTCCGGTCCTTCGAGACGTGGAACAGGATCGTGGTGTCGGCGTGGCCGACGCTGTCCTTGTCCCCGTAGTCCTCGTTGCCCGCGCCGGTGCGCTTGTCGGTGCCGATGACCAGGATGTTGATGGCCTGGTCCTTCTTGAAGCCGCCGGTGCCCGCGCCCGCGACGTCGGTGACGCTGAGGTTGCCGTTCAGGTGGTCGTAGTAGAGGTACGCCGCCGCGGCGCCGCCGACCAGCAGGAACGCCAGCGTCCCGCTGGTGATCAGCAGCGCCTTCTTACGGCGTCCGCCGCCACCGCCGCCCTTGCGGGAGCGGCCGCCGCGGCGCCCGCCGGGCGGGCCGTCGCCGCGGCGCGGCTTCGGTACACCGGGGGAGGGGGCGGTGGGGGCGGCAGGGGCCGACGCCGATCTGCGCGGTGCGGCGACCTTGGGCCGCTGCTGCGCAGCGGAGTCGCCCAGTTGCAGTTCGTAGCTGCCGGTGCGGGGATTGAGCACCCACTGGTCGGCGGGGTCGATCTCGTCCGCCCGTCCACGGCTTTGCGCATCCACGGTTGCTCGAATCCTCCGTCGGTGCCTCGCGACGCGCCTCCCCCAGGCGCCCGGTCAACGATCCGGCTGCTGGTGCCCTGTCTCTGGTCCGGCCGGGCACCGGATCGCTCACCCTATCCGCCCTGTTCGGCCGCAAACCATGCTGGTGACAAATTCCACTCCCCTTATAACGGGGCGAACCGCCCATCCCACTCGGTTCGGTCACCGGCTTTTGGGATTGCTTTACCGGCAGTCGGCGTTCTCCGCCGTGGTGCCGGTAAAGGTGGGGACGGGACCGGGGGGTGTCGCGGTTCCCCCGGGGGGCGTGGCCGTTGTCACCCCGGGGGTCGTGGCCGGTTCGGTGCCGTCCGCGGGTGTGTCCGCCGGCGCATCCGTGGGCGCGTTCGTGGGCGCGTTTGTGGGGGTGGAAGCGGGCGGGAGCGAGGGGCTGGGGGTGGGAGTGGTCACGGGCTCCGGCGGGGCGACCGTCACCGGCTGGTCGCTCCGCAGCTGCTCGAACAGCCGCGCCGCGTCGGGCTCCGCCAGCTCGTCCCGGTTCGGGTCGGCGGAGTAGGGCCGGCGGGGCACGGTCAGGAACTGCACCTGGCCGGTCGGTATGTCCCGTATGCCCCGCACGAGTTCGTACAGGTCGCGCAGCGAGGCCAGCCCGGGGTCCGTGGTCACCGAGGAGGTCGCCGCGTCCAGCAGCGGATACAGCCGCCCCGGATTGAGCAGAACCCCGTTGCTCTTCACCTTCTTGACGAGCGAGCCGAGGAACTGCTGCTGGCGCTCCATCCGTTCGGTGTCGCTCCCGTTGCCCAGGCTGTACCGGGCGCGGACGAAGCCGAGCGCCTGCTCGCCCTGGAGGGTCTGCCGTCCGGCGGCCAGCTTCAGCTTGGCCTCGGAGTCGTCCACCGGCTCCTTGAGGCAGATCTCCACCCCGCCGATGGCGTCGACCATCTTCTTGAACCCCCCGAAGTCGATCACCATGTGGTGGTCGATCCGAATGCCGGTGAGCTTCTCGACGGTACGGATCGTGCAGGCGGCCCCGCCCCACTGGAACGCCCAGTTGAACTGCGCGAACCGATCGCCGGTGCGGCTCCCGTCCGCCTTCAGGCAGGGCGGGATCTCCGTCATCAGGTCCCGCGGTATCGACACCGCGGTCGCGCTCCTGCGGTCCTGCGGCAGGTGCAGCAGGATCGTGGTGTCCGAGCGCTGGGTGCCCTCGTCCTGCCCGTACGGGGCGTTGTCCTTGCCGGAGCGCGAGTCCGAGCCGATCAGCAGGATGTTCTGGGAGCCGGTGGCGAGGTGCGCCGGGCGGTCGCGCTCGTAGCGGCCCAGCTCGGCCGCCACCGAGGTGTCCTCGGTGATGTTCCCGTCGAGCTTGTTGTAGAGCCACCAGCCGGTGGCCGCCCCCGCCAGGACCAGGAAGGCCAGCCCGAGGCCGATCCAGCGCAGCAGCCGGCGCCTGCGGTTCCGCGGGGGCCGTCCGGCGCCCCCGGCCGCATCGGTGGCGCCCGGTATGCCTGCGCTGCCCGTCACTGGCGTCCGTCCCCTCGCCGCTACGACCTCAGGCCCGGCCGTACGGGTGAGTGCGGCCACTGCCGATCCTGCCCCCGGGCCGCCGGGGCAGCCTGGGGGCGGGGTCGTGTCTAGAGCCATTCGGGTGACAAATCGCCCGTTGTCGCAGTTGAGCAGTGTGGGTGACGGGCGCCGGCGCCGGAGCCTAGACGGTGTGGGTGACGCGCTCGCTCTCGACCCGCTGGGCCAGCGCCTCCGCGGACAGCCGGTCCAGGTTCCGGCACAGCACCACGGACCCGCCCGAGGCCAGCGCGGCGTAGAGCCCGGCCGAGAGCCCGTCCCAGGTGTCGTAGCCGAGCCCGGTCAGCACCCGCGCGTCCGCGCCCAGGCCGAGCTTCGCCGCGTCCTCGCGGGCACGGCTGGTGAGCTCCGCGTACGAGAGCTCCTCCCCGCCGACGACCAGCCCGGGGCCCTCGGCGTCCACCGGCACGAAGGGGGCGAAGCGGTCGCCCTGGCCCGGCACCTCCACCGCGTAGTCCGCGTACCCGGCCGGCGGCGCCTGCGGGAAGCGCCCGCCCAGCGGCCGCAGCGCGAGCGCCACCCGCTCGCCGCCGCACGCCAGACCCTGCTCCAGCGTGTCCGGCCCGCTGACGACGAGGTCCGCACCGGCCGGATCGCCCCCGATCTCGGCCACGACCCCGACCGAGGCACAGGCGAGCAGCCAGACGGCGCTCTGCCAGTGCGCCGGGAGCAGCAGCGCGAGCCGGTCACCGGGCTCGGCGCCCAGGTCGCCCTGGAGCAGATTGGCGGTCTTGGCCACCCAATTGGCGAAGGTCGCGACGGACAATTCGACGCGCTCGCCGGTGGCGTCGTCGTAGAAGGTGACGAGCGGGCGGCCCGGATCGGCGGCGAGCGCGGATCGCAGCAGGTCGGCAGGGGTGCGGTCAGTGGCGTTCACCCGGCACAGGGTACGCGGGCACGTCCCCCGTACGGGGCCGTCGGCTCCACCGTACGGGGGAGGGGTACACGGCCCGTCACCGGACGCACCGTCAGTTCTCGGATGGCGCCGGGCCGTGCGGGTGTTCACCATCCTTTTCATGCGTGGATTCCTTGCTTCCTCGATCGGCGTCGCGACGGCCGCCGCACTCGCCCTGCCCCTCGCGCTCCCTACTCCGGCCCTGGCCGCTCCTGGTACGGGCGCGGTCGCTCCCGTGACCCCAGGCGGGTCCACCCAGTCGCTGCCGCTCGTCCCCCTGGGACCCGCGGCGAACCGCATCCCCGGTGT
This sequence comes from Streptomyces sp. 147326, assembly GCF_045000215.1. Classification (NCBI taxonomy): domain Bacteria; kingdom Bacillati; phylum Actinomycetota; class Actinomycetes; order Kitasatosporales; family Streptomycetaceae; genus Streptomyces; species Streptomyces sp. 147326. Next base: position 5,430,786 of record NZ_CP134201.1, read on the forward strand.
CCCCGGCATGAGCGCCTCGCCCCGCGGAGCCGAGACGCAGGGCCTGGCCGCCCGCGAGGTCAAGACGTTCTCGCTGGTCGGCGTCGTCTGGGACGACGCCGCTACCGAGCTCCACGGCCGGGTCCAGGTCCGCACCCGCTCCGCCCGGACCGCCACCTGGTCCGACTGGCAGGACGTCGAGATCCACAACAGCGAGCACGCGGCCGACCCCGGCGCGGCGGAACGCACGTCCGGCCGCGTCCGCGGCGCCACCGCCCCGCTGTGGGTCGGCGAGTCCGACGGCGTCGAGGTCCGCGTCCAGGCGGAACCCGGCGACGCACCGGCCACCCGCCCGGGATTCCGGCTGCCCTCGGGCATGCGGATCGAACTCGTCGACCCCGGCGCGGACGTGCCCGTCAGGGCCGCGGACGGCAAGAACGGCGGCCCGGTCGGCGACGACAAGGGCGAGGTGGTCGCCCCCGGCCTGACGATGGAGATGGCCGAGTCCTCCGCCGCGAACCTGCCGCACGCCGCGCTCGGCGCCGACGAGATCACCGAGCTGAACAAGGCCGACTCCACCGCCGACGCCGTCTTCGCGAGTGACGGCGAACTGACCGCGGCGGCCGCCCCGTTCATCGGCCCGCGCCCGCGGATCGTCACCCGCAAGGGGTGGGGCGCCAACGAGTCCCTGCGCGAGAAGGCCTTCGTCTACACGAGCACGGTGAAGGCGGCCTTCGTCCACCACAGCGCCTCCGGCAACAACTACGCCTGCAAGGACGCCCCGGCGGTGCTGCGCAGCCTGTACCGCTACCACGTGATCAGCAGCGGCTGGCGCGACCTCGGCTACAACTTCGCCGTCGACAAGTGCGGCACGGTCTACGAGGGCCGCGCGGGCGGCGTCTCCAAGGCGGTGCTCGGCGCCCACACCATGGGCTTCAACACGAACAGCATGGGCGTCGTGGTGCTCGGCACCTACACCTCAGCGGCGCCCCCGGCGGTGGCGGTCGACTCGGTCGCCCGCCTCACGGCCTGGAAGCTCGGCCTCTTCGGCCGCGACCCGCGCGCGAAGACGACCCTGACGTCGGGCGGCGGCAACCGCTACCCCAAGGGCAGGAACGTTTCGATGAACATCATCTCGGGCCACCGCGACGGCTTCGCGACGGAATGCCCGGGCAAGAGGCTGTACGGCAAACTCCCGACGACGCGCACGAACTCGGCGAAACTCCAAGGCCGCCCTTAGCCTCCGGCGGCCCGCAGGTTCGATACGCGCGGCCCCGTCCCCGGTCCTCGGCCCCGGGGGGCTCCGCCACCAGACGCCCGCGCCTCAAACGCCGGCGGGGCTGGAATACAGCCCCGCCGGCGTTTGAGGCGCGGGCGCGGAGCGCCGTAGGGGGTTCGGGGCGGAGCCCCGGGAGGTCGGGTGGCGGGGCTAGGCTCGACGCATGGCCGGCCGATTCGATCCGCTCACCCGTACCGCCGTGCGCGGCGGACGCACCGACGTACCCCCGGGCCGGGGAACCACCGCCACCGCCGGCGCCGGCGTCAAGGAACGACTGTGGACCCCCGAAGGTCCCCTCGACCTCGGCCTCACCCTCGGCCCCCTCAGACGCGGCCCCGCCGACCCCACCTTCCGCACCACCCCCGACGGCTCGGTCTGGCGCACCGCCCGCACCCCGCAGGGCCCGGCCACCCTCCGCGCGGCCCGCGCGGGCGAGCAGGTGCACGCCGAGGCCTGGGGCCCCGGCGCCGACTGGTTCCTCGAACAGCTCCCCGTGCTCCTCGGCGCCGCCGACGACCCGGCCGTCTTCGTCCCCCGCCACCGCCTCGTGCACGCCAGCCACCGCCGACGCCCCGGCCTGCGCCTCACCCGTACCGGCATGGTCCTGGAGTCCCTGGTCCCCACGATCCTGGAGCAGAAGGTCACCGCCGACGAGGCCTACCGCTCCTGGCGCCGCCTCGTCCGGCAGTACGGCGAGCCCGCGCCCGGGCCGCAGGACCTGTACGTCGTGCCCGACGCCCGCACCTGGGCCATGATCCCGTCCTGGGACTGGCACAGGGCCGGGGTCGACGCGAAGCGCTCCGCCACCATCGTCCGGGCCGCCCGCGTGGCGAACCGCCTGGAGGAGGCCGTCGCCCTGGGCCCGGCCGAGGCCGCGCGACGGCTGGAGGCCGTCCCCGGCATCGGCCCGTGGACCTCCGCCGAAACCCTCCAGCGCAGCAACGGCGACCCCGACGCCGTCACCACCGGCGACCTGCACCTCCCCGGCATCATCGGCTACGCCCTCGTCGGCGACCGCGACACCGACGACGCCGCCATGCTGGAGCTCCTCGCCCCGTACGCCGGGCAGCGCCACCGCGCCGCCCGGCTCATCCTCCTCGCGGGCCACACCCCGCCCCGCCGCACGCCCCGCATGCCGCGCGGCGACATCGGCCGGCTCTGACCTCGCGGCCCTCTGACCCGGAGGCCTACCGCACCCGGATGAAGTCCTCCGCCGACCGGACCGCCCGCCCGGCCGGCGCCGCGGCCGGGTGACCCACCGCCACCGCCCCCATCGGGTCCCAGTCCTGCGGCAGCCCCAGCACCTCCCGCACCACGTCCCGGCAGAACATCGTCGAGGACACCCACGCCGACCCCAGCCGCTCCCCGGCCAGCGCGACCAGCAGGTTCTGTACGCCCGCGCCCATGGCGACCACGAACATCTCCCGCTCGGCCGCGTCCCGCCGCGCGTGCCCGTAGTGGTGCGCGCCGTCCGTCACCAGGCACGGCACGACCAGGTAGGGGGCGTTCCGCAGCACGTCCCCGCGCCGCACCCGCTTGGCCACGGACTCCTCGGACTTGCCGTCCGCCCGCAGGTCCGCGATCCACGCGTCCCGCATCGCGTCGAGCAGCTCCGTCCGCGAGGCCTCGGACTCCAGCAGCACGAACCGCCACGGCGTCGTGTGGTGCGGGGCCGGGGCCGTCACGGCCGCCGCCACCGCCCGCCGTACCGCGCCGGGGTCCACCGGCTCCGCCGTGAAGGCCCGTACGGTACGGCGCTGCGTGACGGCTTCCCGTACCGCCTCCGAGGTGCCCAGCCGGAACATGTCGTCGGCGGGGGTGCGTACGAGGTCCCGCGCCGTGGAGCCCTCGCCGAGTACGTGGTCCAGGCCGCGCACGACGGCCACGGGCAGCCCGGCCGCCTTGCCCTTGACCAGGTCGCCGGCGGCGGCCAGTTCGTCCGCGGTCGCCACCACCGTCGCGCTGAGCGGATTGCCGTGCGTGTCCGTGCCCCCGCGCAGGTCGTCCAGGACCCGTACTCCGGCCGAGCCGATGGCCACGTCGGTGAGCCCGGTGCGCCACGGCCGCCCGAAGGTGTCGGTGACGACCACGCCCACGTCCACGGAGAGGATGTCGCGCACCCCGGCGCGGATCGCGGCGGCCGAGGCGTCGGGGTCCTCGGGCAGCAGCAGCACCGTGCCGGGGGTGGTGTTGGAGGCGTCCACCCCGGCGGCGGCCATCACCAGGCCCTGCCGGTTCTCGACGATGCGCAGGGGGCCCCGGCGCGCGACCACCCGTACGGTCTCGGCGTCTATGGCCTCCTCGCGCGAGTCCGCCTCCACGATCCGGCCCTCCGCCTTGGAGACGATCTTCGAGGTGACGAGCAGGACGTCCCCGTCGCGCAGATCGGGGGCGGCCGTCGTGATCAGCTTCGCGAGGTCGTCGCCGGGCCCGACCTCCGGCATCCCGCCGACGGCCCGCACCTCGTACGAGGGAGCGTGCCCTGTGGTCGGCTCCGTCACCGGGAGGCCTCCGCCAGTTCCAGCGCGGCCCGCGCCATCTCGGCGGTGGCCTCCAGGTCGGTCATCAACAGCGGCACCGCGCGGCAGGTGATCCCGGCGGCCTCCACCTCGGCGACGGCGTCCGCGTCGGCGGTGTCCACCAGCCAGCCGTCGAGCAGCCCGGTCCCGTAGTGCAGGGCCACGGCCGAGGCCGTGGCCTCGACGCCGACCGCGGCCAGCACCTTGTCGGCCATCCCGCGCACGGGCGCGCCCCCGACGATGGGGGAGAGGCCGATCACGGGCGCCCCGGCGGCGGCCACCGCTTCCCGGATGCCGGGCACGGAGAGGATCGTCCCGACCGAGACCACGGGGTTCGACGGCGGGAAGAGGATCACGTCGGCGGCGGCGATGGCCTCCAGCACGCCCGGGGCGGGCTTGGCCTGTTCGGCGCCCACGGGTACGACGGCCTCCGCGTCCACCGCGGCGCGCAGCCGGACCCAGTACTCCTGGAAGTGGATGACGCGGCGCTCCCCGGTGCCCGCCTCGGTGATCGCGACGTGGGTCTCGACCCGGTCGTCGGACATGGGCAGCAGCCGCACCCCGGGCTGCCAGCGGTCGCAGAGGGCCTCGGTGACCGCGCTCAGCGGGTAGCCCGCGCCGAGCATCTGCGTACGGACGATGTGGGTGGCGAAGTCGCGGTCGCCGAGGCCGAACCAGGTGGGTCCGACCCCGTACGCCGCGAGTTCCTCCTTGACGGTGAAGGACTCGTCGGTGCGGCCCCAGCCCTGGTCCTCGTTGATGCCACCGCCGAGGGTGTACATCACCGTGTCGAGGTCGGGGCACACCTTGAGCCCGAACAGGTGGATGTCGTCACCGGTGTTGCCGATGACCGTGATGTCCGCGTCGGGCACCGCCGACTTGAGTCCGCGAAGGAACCGGGCGCCGCCTATACCGCCGGCCAGAACAACAATGCGCATGCGGACAGTCTGTCAGCCGGAGGCGGTCGCTGAGGGGCGGTGGTCGGTGGGGGCACCTCCCAGCGGTGGCTGGGGGAGGGCGGGACCGTCAGCGGGGCCGCCGGGCGGGTCAGGCGGGGACGGACTCGGATTCGGCCGGGGAGCAGCTGTGCATGGGCATCTCGGTCAGGCCGGGGAAGTACACGTGCAGGCTGACCGCGCCGTCGAGGGTGTCGTTGACGACCTCGTGCGCGAAGCCGGGGGCGAGGACGCGCTGGGATCCGGGGCGGTGGGTGAGCCGACCGCGTGACGTGTGCTCGGTGAGCTCGCCATCGAGGACGGTCAGGACACCGGAGGAGGCGCCGTGGTCGTGCGGGCCGCTGCCCTGGCCGGGGACCCAGCTGAGCAGCCAGACCTCGTAGCCGGGGCCGGTGCGCAGCCGGTGGTACCAGCGGGTGGTGGCGTCGTACTGGACGAGGTGCTCCCAGGAGGCGCGGTCCTCGGCGATGGAGCGGGCGAGGCCGACGAACTCGGCGACGGTGGCCGGGTGTTCCCGGGCGGGCTGGAGGAGGTGCTGGACGGCGAGGATGTCGCCGGCGATCTGCAGGTCGCTCTCGACCGGCGCGGCGGCCGCGACGGGCGCGGGAGCGGCGGAGGAGGCGGGGGCTGCGGTGGGGGTGGCGCTGTGCGTGCTGTTCATCGTGGGGGTTACCTCGACGGATGTCAGTCGTGCGGGCGGTTGCTGTGGGGGCGGGCCGGAGCTCACGGGAGCCGGGGCTCCGGGGGCATCAACAGCTGCAACAGCAACAGCGAACCTGGGCAGCGCACAGGAACCCACGAATGGGGGTCCGGGTGGCGGCTGCGGGCGCTGACATGCGAACAAGGAGAACGGGTGGAGGGTCGGACTGTCAACCCAATGTCCGGTTTGGGCTAAAAGTTTCACCTCATCCGGTTGCTGTGCCCGGAGAAAGGTTTGTGCACTCCGCGTCAGGGGATGTGGCGCTGTGCCAGGGCTCAAACCAGAACCCGCCACCTCGTAACCGGAATGTGATCTGCGCCGCTTCTCCGACCGGATCGCAACCCCGCCCATGGGTGGCACGTGGATAACGGGTGAAGGGGGCAGTCTCGCGACGCCTGATGCATGTGTCACGATTTTTGGCGATATGAACACTTTCTGCATACGCTTGGTTCCGCAGAGTGAATAAGAGGCCCAATAGCAGATCCCGGCTTGACTGCTCCGGAGCCACGCACTTGTAATTTCACTCGTGTCGTTACGTAGCGATCAGTAACGGCATCACCACGGGGACGCACAGACAGAGCGAGGGGCGCACATGACCGAGCTGTTTCAGGAACTGCTGGTCGAGGAGGCGGACGAGGAGCTCGGATGGCAGGAGCGCGCTCTGTGCGCCCAGACCGACCCCGAGTCCTTCTTCCCCGAGAAGGGCGGCTCGACCCGCGAGGCCAAGAAGGTCTGCCTCGCCTGCGAAGTCCGCTCCGAATGCCTTGAGTACGCCCTCGCCAACGACGAGCGATTCGGCATCTGGGGCGGTCTGTCCGAGCGCGAGCGCCGCCGCCTGAAAAAGGCAGCGGTCTGAAACGGCCGAGGCGCCACCGGCCCGGCACCCACCGCACAACGCACGACATATCGAACGAACGAAAGACACCACGCACAGCACGCCGAACGGTCCGCCTCCTGCACCTTCCCCGCAGGAGGCGGACCGTTGTGTTGCCAGCCGTTAGGGTGGGGCGCTGTCCAGCAGCCTCCGAGGGCACACCACCCCCGGACCCTCCCCCCGGCCCCGTCCGGAGGGACCCCCAGGCCGGAGGGCCAGTAGCGCGATGTCCCTGCACAGCCAGTCGGCGGCCTCCCACCAGGCCCCCGCCACACCCGAGTTCCCCCGGCACGTCGTCACCGCGGTCCTCGTCGCCCATGACGGCGCCCGCTGGCTGCCCCGGACACTCGCCGGCCTCCTCGGCCAGGAACGCCCCGCGCAGAACCACATCGCCGCCGACACCGGCAGCGCCGACGAATCCGCGCGGCTGCTCACCGAGGCCCTCGGCGACGACCGGGTCCTGCACCTCGCCCGCCGCACCGGATTCGGCACGGCCGTGGACGAATCCGCCCGGAGCGCGGGCACCCTGACCCCCGAGGACCTCCCGTACCTCAAGCGCCCCAGCGGTTGGGACCCCGTCAGCCGCACTTGGCGCGACGACACGTACGACCTCCCCGAACTCCCCCACGGCGAACCCGTCCAGTGGCTCTGGCTCCTGCACGACGACAGCGCCCCCGAACCCGACGCCCTCACCGAACTGCTCCGCGTCGCCGAGGAGAACCCCGACGCCGCCGTCATCGGCCCCAAACTGCGCGGCTGGTACGACAAGAAGCAGCTCCTCGAAGCCGGCGTCACCATCGCCCGCAGCGGGCGCCGCTGGACCGGACTCGACCGACGCGAACAGGACCAGGGCCAGCACGACCAGGTCCGCCCCGTCCTGTCCGTCTCCACCGCCGGCATGCTGGTCCGCCGCGACGTCTACGACGACCTCGGCGGCTTCGACCGGCGCCTGCCCCTGATGCGCGACGACGTCGACCTGTGCTGGCGCGCCCAGAGCGCCGGCCACACCGTCCTCGTCGCCCCCGACGCCGTACTGCGCCACGCCGAGGCCTCCGCCCGCGAACGCCGCACCGTCGACTGCGCCGCCCGCACCACGGCAAGCCCGCACCGCGTCGACAAGGCCGGCGCCGTCTACACCATCCTCGCCAACAGCTCCGGCCGCGCCCTGCCCTACGTGCTGCTGCGCGTCCTCCTCGGCACCGTCCTGCGCACCCTCGCCTACCTCATCGGCAAGGCACCCGGCCAGGCCGTCGACGAGATCACCGGCCTCCTCGCCACCCTGCTGCGCCCCGGCCGGCTCCTCGCCGCCCGCAAGGCCCGCCGCCGCCCCGCCGTCCCCGCCGCCGACCTGCGCCCGCTCTTCCCCCCGCCGGGAGCCTCCCTGCGGGCCAACGCGGAACAGCTCGCCGGCTACTTCGGCGGCGACCGCGACACCGACGTCGCCCCCGCCGGCCGGCACGGCGGAGGCAGCATCCTCACCGCCCCCGGCGAAGACGGCGACTACGCGGTGGCCGAGGAACGCTTCGCCCGCCTCCGGCGGATCGCCCGCAACCCCGCGCCGGTCCTCTTCGGCCTCCTCCTGCTCGTCTCCCTCGCCGCCTGCCGCGGCCTGATCGGCGGCGGTTCCCTCATGGGCGGCGCCCTGCTGCCCGCCCCCGACAGCGGCTTCGACCTCTGGCGCGCCTACACCGACGGCTGGCAGCCCGTCGGCACCGGCTCCACCGCCTCCGCGCCCCCCTACCTGGCCGTCCTCGGCGCCCTCGCCACCCTCCTGTTCGGCTCCACCCAGGCCGCCCTGACCCTGCTGCTCGTCGGATCCGTCCCGCTCGCCGGCCTCACCGCCTACTTCGCCTCCCGGCCGCTCGTCGAGTCCCGGCTGCTGCGCGCCTGGGCCGCCGTCGCCTACGCCTTCCTCCCCGCCGTCACCGGAGCCCTCGCCGGCGGCCGCCTCGGCACCGCCGTCCTCGCCGTCGTACTGCCGCTCATCGCCCGCTCCGCCGTCGCCGCCTTCGCCCTCGGCGGGGGCGGGGGAACCGCCGACAAGCGGGGCAGCTGGCGCGCGGTGTGGACGTACACGCTCCTGCTGACCCTGACCACCGCCTTCACCCCCGTGGTCTGGCCGCTCGCCGCCGTCCTCGGCACCGCCGCGCTCGTCCTGCGCCGCGCACACTGGAAGGCGTACGGCCCCCGGCTGCTCGCCACCCTCGCCGTCCCGCTGCTCGTGCTCGCCCCCTGGTCGATCGGCCTGCTCACGCACCCCGGCCGCCTCCTCCAGGAAGCCGGACTGCCCTACGGAGCCGGCTCCGCGCGCGCCCTGGACCTGCTCGCCATCCGCCCCGGCGGCCCCGGAACCGGCGCCGGCCTGCTGCTCGTCGGCATCGTCCTCGCCGCCCTGGCCGCCCTGCTGCGCACCGACCGGCAGTTCGCCGTCCGCACCGCCTGGGCCGCCGCCCTCGCCGCGCTGCTCCTCGCCGTCCTCGCCAACCGGACCGCCTGGGCCGGCCCCGCCACCCTCGTCTACGGACTCGCCCTCCTCGCGGCCGCCGCGCTCGGCGCCGACGGAGCCAAGGAGCGGGTCGCCGCCCGCAGCTTCGGCTGGCGCCAGCCGCTGGCCGCACTCATCGCCCTCGCCGCCGCCGCGGGCCCGCTGGTCGCCGCGGCCACCTGGATGATCGCCGGCGCCGACGGCGCGCTGGAGCGCCGCGACCCGGTACAGGTCCCGGCCTTCGTCGCCGACGCGGGCGGCGACGACAACCAGACCCGCACCCTGATCCTCGATCTGGACGAGCCCGCCACCGTCTCCTACAGCCTCGTCCGCGGCTCCGGCGGCCGCCTCGGCGACGCCGAGATCACCGCCCGGACCGGCGGCGACCCCCGCCTCGACAAGGTCGTCTCCAACCTGGTCGCGGGCTCGGGCGCCGACCAGTCCAGCCAGCTCAGCGCCTACGCCATCCGCTTCGTCATGTTCCGCCCCGGCGGGCCCGAAGAGATCCGCCGCGTCCTCGACGCCACCCCGGGCCTGAGCCGGCGTCACCAGCAGGACGGCACCGCCCTGTGGGGCGTCGAGCCCTGGCTGCCCCGCGCCGTCATCGTCTCCGGCAAGCAGGGCGAGGCGCCGATCCCGGTCGCCGCCGGACCCGTCGAGGCCCACGGCAAGATCCCCGACGGCGAGGCGGGACGCGTGCTGCGCATCGCCGACCGGGCCGACGCCGGCTGGCAGGCCACCCTCGACGGCAAGCCCCTCAAGGCGAAGACCCTCGACGGCTGGGCGCAGGGCTTCGAACTGCCCGCCGCCGGCGGCCGCCTCGACCTCGTCCACGAGGACTCCCTGCCGCAGACCGCCTGGTACTGGGCGCAGGGCCTCCTCGCCCTGGTCCTCCTGGTGATGGCCCTGCCGGGCCGCCGCGCCCAGCTCGACGACGACCTGCCCGAGGAAGAGGCCGCGTTCCCGTCCCAGCCCGGCCCCGGCGAGGCCGGCGAGGGCCGCCGCGCCCGCCGGCTGCGCGCCGAGGCCGAGCCCGCCCCCGTACCGGTGGAGACGGCCGCGGTCGCCGATCCGTACGCGCAGATCCCGGCGCAGCCGGTGTACGGGGAGGAGACGTACGCCTACCAGGCCTACGGCGACCAGGGCGGCTACGCGTACGAGCCGCAGCCCCAGCAGCCGCTCCCGTACGAGCAGTACCCGGCGGCGTACGACCAGCAGGGACAGCAGGGGCAGCAGGCCTACGAGGCGCCGTACCCGCAGCAGTACCCGTACGAGCAGTACGACCAGTACGACCCCCACGCACCGCACGATCCCCACGCACCGCACGACCCGCGTCCTGACGGGAGCCCCCAGCAGTGAAGCAGCGCGCACCCCTGACGCTGGCCGCCGTGACCGCGGCGCTGGCCGCCCTCACCGGACTCGCCGCCCTCACCGCCCCCGCCGCCGACAGCAGTACGGCCGACGGCAAAGCGGCGGCCGCGGCCCGGATGCCGGTGGAGCGGTCCCTGCTGGTGTGCCCGGGGCCCAGCTCCTCGGACATCGCGGAGACCACGTACACGGCCTTCACCCCCGGCGCCCCCGCCGGAGAGGGCAAGGGCTCGGCCCGGCTGCTCGGCGCCACCAAGGACGCCAAGCCGGTGCTGGAGCCCAAGGAACCGGGCAAGCCCGTCGGGGCCACCGCCAGCGGAGCCGACGCGCCCGCCCTCACGGGCAGCGCCGACGGGGTCCTCGCCCCCGGCTGGACGGCGCAGCTGACCACCAAGGTCTCGGTCGGCCGGGCCCGCGGCGTGCTCGGCGTCGGCTGCACCGCGCCCGGAACCGACTTCTGGTTCCCCGCGGTGAGCACGGCCAAGGGCCGCGAGGACTACGTCCACCTCACCAACCCCGACGACGCCGCCGCCATCGTCGACATCAAGCTCTTCGGTCCGGACGGACTGGCCAAGCCCGAGGGCGGCGCCGGCGAGAGCATCCGGGTCGACCCCAAGTCCACCAAGACGGTCCTGCTCTCCTCCCTCGTCCCGGGCATCCAGCTCGCCGACGCCACCGCCCACGTGACGACCCGTGCGGGCCGGGTGGGCGCCTCGGTGCAGGTCGCCGAGGAGGGCGTGGGCGCCGACTGGCTGCCGGCCTCCACCGACCCGGCGGGCTCGCTGGTGCTGCCGGGCATCCCGGCGGACGCCGCCTCCGTACGGCTCGTCGCCTTCGTGCCCGGCGAGGAGGACGCGGACCTGAAGGTGCGCCTAGCCGCGCCGGGCGGTGCGATCAGCCCGGCGGGCAGCGAACAGCTGCACGTCAAGGCCGGCATGACGGCCGTCGTGGACCTCAAGGACGTGACCCGCGGCGAGGCCGGTTCGCTGCTGCTGGGCCCGGCCGACGCCAAGAAGGCCGCCCCGGTCGTCGCGGCGGTACGGGTGGTCCGCGGCAGCGGCGCCAAGCAGGAGCTCGGCTTCGTCCCGGCCGCCGGGCCGGTCGGCACCCGGGCGACCGTGGCCGACAACCGGCCCGACGAGAACGCGACCGTGCTGTCGCTGACCGCCCCGGGCGCGGACGCGAAGGTCAAGGTGACGGCCTCGCCGGGCACCGGCGGCGGCGAGCCGGCCTCCCAGGAGGTCACGGTCAAGGCCGGCACCACGCAGACGCTGGCCCTGGCCCCGGCCGGCGGCAAGGGCTCCTACGCGCTCACCGTCGAGACCCTCTCGGGCGGCCCGGTCCACGCGGCGCGCACCCTGTCCCTCCCGGACGAGGGCATCGCGATGTTCACCGTCCAGCCCCTGTCGGACGACCACTCCACGGTCGCCGTCCCGCGGGCCGCCCAGGACCTCTCGGTCCTGACCAGGTAACCCGGCTCCGCCGGGCGAAGAGGCGGGGGACCTCCCGGTCCCCCGCCCCCTCCGGTCAGTCCTGCCCGTAGCGCGGGTCCACGGTCTCGGGCGACAGCCCGAGCAGCTCCGCCACCTGCTCCACCACGATCTCGTGGACCAGCATCGCCTTCTCGTCCCGCGTCTTCGTACGGATCTCCACGGGCCGCCGGAAGACCACGACCCGGGCCGGCCGCCCCTCGCGGGACTCCGACACCGCGCCCAGCGGCACCGCCTCGTCGTTCCAGCCGCCGTCCGCACCGCCGGGCGGGCCCGGGACGTCACCGACCAGGAACTCCACCTCGGCCAGCTGCGGCCAGCGCCGCTCCAGCCGCTCCACGGAATCCCGTACGAGGTCCCCGAACAGCTCCGACCGGCTCGCCGACAGCGGCACCTGAGGAGGGGCCACCGGCCCGCGCATCCCGCGTCCGTGCCGGTCCCGCCGGCGCGGACGCGGCTCGGTGGGGGCCGCTGCAGGGGGCTCGCCGGGGCAGGGAGGCAGAGGGGTGTCCATCACCCCCGCAGGGTAGCTCCGAGCACGACACGGGGGAGTGAGCGGCGGTGGAGTCGTCGCGGCCCGGTCAAGAGTGCGGTACCGTCCAACGTCGTGAGCCTTGTACGTCGCTGTTCGCGCACCGCGTGCGGCCGCCCTGCCGTCGCGACACTGACGTACGTCTACGCCGATTCGACCGCAGTTCTCGGCCCGCTCGCCACCTACGCCGAACCCCATTGCTACGACCTGTGTGCCGAGCACTCGGAGCGCCTGACCGCCCCGCGCGGCTGGGACGTCGTCCGCCTGTCCGACGGCTCCGGGCCGTCCCGCCCCAGCGGCGACGACCTCGAAGCCCTCGCCAACGCGGTCCGCGAAGCCGCCCGCCCGCCCGGCCGCGCGGCCGAGGCCGGCCGCTCCGGCCAGGGCGGCCCGGTCACCGGCGAGACCCGCCGCGGACACCTGCGCGTCCTGAGATCGCCCGATTCCTGACGCTCCGATCGTCTGAAACGGAGCTCCTGGTTCAAGGTAGGTTTGCTGAACCGCACAGAACCTCAGGAGGGCAGGCAGTGGCCGCAGATCTTTCGAACATCGTCAAGGCGTATGACGTGCGTGGTGTCGTGCCGGACGAGTGGGACGAGTCGTTGGCGGAGCTGTTCGGTGCCGCGTTCGTGGAGGTGACGGGGGCTTCGGCGATCGTGATCGGTCATGACATGCGGCCGTCGTCGCCGGGTCTGTCGGCGGCGTTCGCGCGGGGTGCGGCCGTGCGGGGTGTGGATGTGACGCTGATCGGTCTGTGTTCGACGGATCAGCTGTATTACGCGTCGGGTTCGCTGGATCTGCCGGGTGCGATGTTCACGGCTTCGCACAATCCGGCGAAGTACAACGGGATCAAGCTGTGCCGGGCGGGTGCGGCTCCGGTGGGCCAGGACACGGGTCTGTCGCAGATCCGTGAGCTGGTGGAGAAGTGGTCCGACGAAGGCGCCCCGGCGGTGGCGGCCGGCACGGTTGCGGGCACGGTCACGGAGCAGGACAGCCTTCCCGGTTACTCGGCGCATCTGCGGGGGCTGGTGGACCTGGCGTCGGTCCGTCCGCTGAAGGTGGTCGTGGACGCGGGCAACGGCATGGGCGGTCACACGGTTCCGACGGTGTTCGAGGGTCTGCCGCTGGATCTGGTGCCGATGTACTTCGAGCTGGACGGCACGTTCCCCAACCACGAGGCCAACCCGCTGGATCCGAAGAACATCGTGGATCTGCAGGCGCGGGTGCTGGCGGAGGGTGCGGATCTGGGTATCGCGTTCGATGGTGATGCGGACCGTTGCTTCATCGTGGACGAGCGGGGTGAGGGTGTGTCCCCGTCGGCGATCACCGCGTTGGTGGCGGCGCGTGAGCTGGCCCGCAACGGGGGGACGGGCACGGTGATCCACAATCTGATCACCTCCTGGTCGGTGCCGGAGGTGGTCCGTGAGAACGGCGGCACCCCGGTCCGTACCCGTGTCGGTCATTCCTTCATCAAGGAGGAGATGGCGAAGACGGGTGCGATCTTCGGTGGTGAGCACTCGGCGCACTACTACTTCAAGGATTTCTGGAACGCGGACACGGGCATGCTGGCTGCGTTGCACGTGCTGGCGGCGCTGGGTGGTCAGGACGGTCCGCTGTCGGCTCTGGTGGCTTCGTATGACCGGTATGCGGGTTCGGGTGAGATCAATTCGACGGTCGCGGACCAGGGGGCCCGTCTGGCGGCGGTGAGGGCCGCGTATGCGGGTTGTGACGGGGTGGCGGTGGACGAGCTCGACGGTCTGACGGTGACGGGCGAGGACTGGTGGTTCAACGTCCGCGCCTCCAACACCGAGCCCCTGCTGCGCCTGAACGTGGAGGCCCGCGACGCGGCGACCCTCTCGAAGGTCCGTGACGAGGTCCTGGCCCTCATCCGCGCCTGATGCTCATCGGCCGGGGGCGGGACCTCTTCCGCCCCCGGCCGCATCCAGCCCCGCCGGCGTTCGAGGCGCGGGGGCTCGGGGGCAGCGCCCCCGCAACGGCGCCGCACTGAACCACGGGCGTCCCCACAGGGACACTCCAGCCCGCACCGGAGGTGACTCGGCGGTACGCTGACCTCGCCCCACCCCAGAACCATCCGCATGCCCGAAGGGAACCGCCCCATGCCGCTCGAAGCCGGCCTCCTGCAGATCCTCGCCTGCCCCGCCTGCCACGCGCCCCTCGAGGACAAGTCGGCCGACGAGACGGCCCCCGAGCTGATCTGCACCGGCCAGGACTGCGGCCTCGCGTACCCGGTCCGTGACGGCATCCCGGTGCTCCTGGTCGACGAGGCCCGCCGCCCCGCCTGACCCCTGCCGCGCCGCGTAGGCACACGCAGACGCTGAGACCGATTCCGCAACCCTGGATCCGTCAACACCGCCGGAGGCCGCCATGCTCGACGAGTCGCTCCTCGACGCACCGGACGATCTCGCCCGCGTCGACCGCCGGGGCCTGCTCCGCGGCGCGGCCGAGGCCGGAGCGAGAGTCCGTACCGCAGCCCGGCACGCGAACGAGGCGGGCCTCGCCGACCTGCGCCCCGACGGCCGCCCGCGCGCCGTCCTGATCGCCGGGCCCGGCACCGCCGCCACCGGCGTCGCCGACCTGCTGGCGGCCCTCGCCGGCGCGTCCGCGCCCGTGATCCGGCTGGACCCCACCGGCGTCGCGCACGCCGCCGGCGCACTGCGCTGGGCCCTGCCCGGCTGGGCCGGCTCGGTCGACCTGCTGCTCATCGCCACCACCGACGGCACCGAGCCCGGCCTGGCCGTCCTCGCCGAGCAGGCGTACCGGCGCGGCTGCACCGTCGTCGCCGTCGCCCCCGAGCGCTCACCGCTGAGCGAGGCCGTGGACGGCGCGCACGGGCTCCTCGTACCGATGGCCAAGGCCCCGTACCAGGAGTACGACGAATCCGCCGCCGCGGGCCCGGGCGCCCTGTGGGCGCTGCTCACGCCCCTGCTGCTGCTCCTCGACAAGGTCGGCCTGATCACCGCGGCCCCCGACACCCTGCAGCTCGTCGCCGACCGGCTCGACCGCACGGCCGAACGCTGCGGGCCCGCCATCGCCACCTACTCCAACCCGGCCAAGACCCTCGCCGCCGAGCTCGCCGACTCCCTCCCGCTCATCTGGAGCGAGGGCACCGGCGCCGCCCCCGCCGGCCGCCGCTTCGCCGCCACCCTCGCCGAGCTCGCCGGCCGCCCCGCACTGTCCGCCGTGCTCCCCGAGGCGCTGCCCGCCCACGGCATCCTGCTCGCCGGAGCCTTCGCCGCCGGCGCCGACCCCGAAGACTTCTTCCGTGACCGGGTCGAAGAGCCCCAGGCCCTTCGGGCCCGCATCGTCCTGCTGCGTGACCGGCCGGCCGGCGGCCTCACCGCCGCCCCCGCCGCACGCGAGCTCGCCCTCAGCCACGACACGGCCATCAGCGAACTCGAACCGGAGGAGGGCGTCGAGCTGGAGCAGCTCGCCGAACTCCTCGCCGTCACGGATTTCGCCACCGCCTACCTGGCGTTGGCTTCCGGGGGACACAGCTGAGGTACACGCACACGCCCCGGCTCTATCCAGGAAGACGACGATGGACCGCCTGACGAACACGATCCGCCCCTACGCCTGGGGATCCACCACGGCCCTCCCCGCGCTCCTCGGTGTCGAACCCACCGGTGAGCCCCAGGCCGAACTGTGGATGGGCGCCCACCCCGGCGCCCCCTCCCGCCTCGACCGCGGCGCCGGCGAGGTGGCCCTTTCGGACGTCATCGCGGCCGACCCCGAGGGCGAGCTCGGAGCGGCGACCGTCGCCAAGTTCGGCCCCCGGCTGCCCTTTCTCCTCAAGATCCTCGCCGCAGGTGCGCCGCTCTCCCTCCAGGTCCACCCCGATCTGGCCCAGGCGAAGGCGGGCTTCGAGGACGAGGAGCGCCGCGGGGTCCCGATCGACGCGGGCCACCGCAACTACAAGGACCCCAACCACAAGCCCGAAATGATCTGCGCGCTCACCGCGTTCGACGGGCTGTGCGGCTTCCGCACGCCGTTGGAGGCCGCCGAACTCCTCGCGGGCCTGGACGTGGACAGCCTCAAGCCGTACGTCGACCTGCTGCACGCGCACCCCGAAGAGGCGGCCCTGCGCGAGATGCTCACCGCCGTACTGACCGCGGACCGTGCCGAGATGGCCCACACCGTCCACGAGATCGCGGCCGCCGTCGAGCGCCTCGGCGGCCCGTACGCCCCGTACGCCACCCTCGCCCACCACTTCCCGGGCGATCCGGGAGTCATCGCGGCCATGCTGCTCAACCACGTCCGACTCCAGCCCGGCGAGGCGATGTTCCTCGGCGCCGGCGTCCCGCACGCCTACATCGACGGCCTCGGCGTCGAGCTGCTGGCCAACTCCGACAACGTGCTGCGCGCCGGACTCACCCCCAAGCACGTGGACGTGCCCGAGCTGCTGAAGATCGCGAAGTTCGAGCCGGGCGACCCGAACGTGCTGCGCCCCGAAGGTGACGGCGGCGAGGAGGTCTACGAGAGCCCGATCGACGAGTTCCGGCTCTCCCGCTTCCTCCTCGCGCCCGGCGGCGTCTCCCGCGTGCTGTCGCTGGACGCCCCGCAGATCCTGCTGTGCACGGCCGGTTCCGTGACGGCCGGCGAACTGCCGCTGACACCCGGCGAATCGGTCTTCGTACCGGCGGGCGAAAAGGTCGAACTGTCCGGAAGCGGTACGGTCTTCCGTGCCACCGTGGTGGTCTGACGCCGCGTCCGTCCCGGCGGCTGCAACAATGTGCGGCCGGTAGTCAGTGGCTAGGAAGGACATCCTGCACCCATGAGCGCGTCGGGCGGTACCAGGGCGATCGTGGCGGCACTCGCCGCCAACCTCGCCATCGCTGTAGCCAAATTCGTGGCATTCCTCTTCAGCGGCTCCTCGTCGATGCTCGCCGAAAGCGTCCACTCGCTGGCGGACTCCGGGAACCAGGGGCTGCTGCTCCTCGGCGGAAAGAAGGCCAAGCGCGAGGCGACCCCGCAACACCCCTTCGGGTACGGGCGCGAGCGCTACATCTACGCCTTCCTCGTCTCCATCGTGCTCTTCACCGTCGGTGGCATGTTCGCCATCTACGAGGGCATCGAGAAGATCAACCACCCGCACCCGATCGAGGCCTGGTACTGGCCGGTCGGCGTGCTCGTCTTCGCGATCATCGCCGAGTCCTTCTCCTTCCGCACCGCGATCAAGGAGTCGAACGAGATCCGGGGCAAGCAGACCTGGACCCAGTTCGTCCGCCGGGCCAAGGCCCCCGAACTGCCCGTCGTCCTCCTCGAGGACCTCGGGGCGCTCGTCGGCCTGGTGCTGGCCCTCGGCGGCGTCGGCCTCGCCCTGCTGACCGGCAACGGCGTCTGGGACGGCATCGGCACCCTGTGCATCGGCGTCCTGCTCATCGGGATCGCGATCGTCCTGGCCGCGGAGACCAAGTCCCTGCTGCTCGGCGAGGCCGCGGGCATCGAAGAGATCGAGAAGATCAAGACCGCGCTCGTCGACGGCGACGTCGTCACCCGCGTCATCCACATGCGGACCCTGCACCTCGGCCCGGAGGAACTGCTGGTCGCCGCCAAGATCGCCGTCGAGGGCCACGACACCGCGACCGAGGTGGCGGACGCGATCAACGCCGCCGAGGCCCGCATCCGCGAGGCGGTCCCGATCGCCCGCGTGATCTACCTGGAGCCGGACATCTACCGTCCCGAAGCCGCCAAGTAACCACGGACGTACGAAGGCCCCCGCGAGCACCAGCCCGCGGGGGCCTTCGCACACCCCGGCCCTCAGTCCGTGGCTCCGGGCGCGGGGGCACCCCAGCCCGGCTGCGCCGGCGCCGGCACGATCGCGCCGATGAAGCCCGCGCCCGACTCGGAGCCGTAGAGCGCGCCGGTGTTCGCTATGAAGCCGCCGATCATGCCGGGCACGAGCGCCGGCCGGTCGCCGATGGCGTACGCGATGCACCCGGACAGGATCGGGATCATCAGGGTGAAGCCGAGCACGCCGATCTGGAAGACGTGGTCCCAGAACATGCCCGGCGTCGTGGCGTACCCCTCGGCCGTCGCGTGCCCGCCCAGCGCCAGCGCGATGGCGATGAGCAGACCGCCCACCACCACGAACGAGATCATGTACGAGACGCCGTTCATCAGGGCCTTGTACGCGAGGCTCCGCTCCTTGCCACCGACACCACCGACACCGCCGACACCGCCGAAACCGCCGGAGGCGCCCTCGGTGGCCGTTCCGGTCTGCACGGGCGCGCTCCGCACGCGTTCGATCAGCTCCTCCGGCCGGCGGATGCCGTCCGCGACCCCCGTGGAGAGGACCCGCTTGCCCGCGAAGCGCTCGCGGTCGACCTCCTTGCCGGCGGCGATGGGTCCTGCGGGATCGCGCGTGAGTTCCCGATCCACCGGCATCCTCCCGCGCGTGAACAGCGGATCAAAAGTCCGAAAGGCCCTGAAAGCTCCAGTCGGAGGGCCTGACATCACCACACGCCTTCTTCCTCGTCTGACTGGGGCTCACTCCACCGATCGGTGTAGATTCGTGGTCAGTGTCAGGCGTCGCTGCTGATGGCGGGTCGGGCGGTCCTTGCGACCGGCCGAGGGGAGAGAGGACCCCCGACGGACTGTGCTCGGTGTCCCGTCCCCAGGACGGCGCACGGACCAGCCGTACCCACCTCTCGAACCATGAGGAGCAGCACCCATGGACTTCAAGGTCGCAGACCTGTCCCTTGCCGCCTTCGGCCGCAAGGAGATCACCCTGGCCGAGCACGAGATGCCGGGCCTGATGTCGATCCGCCGCGAGTACGCCGAGGCGCAGCCGCTGGCCGGCGCCCGCATCACCGGCTCGCTGCACATGACGATCCAGACCGCCGTCCTGATCGAGACGCTGGCCGCCCTCGGCGCCGACGTCCGCTGGGCCTCCTGCAACATCTTCTCCACCCAGGACCACGCGGCCGCCGCCATCGCGGTGGGCCCGAACGGCACCCCGGAGAACCCGCAGGGCATCCCCGTCTTCGCCTGGAAGGGCGAGACGCTGGAGGAGTACTGGTGGTGCACCGAGCAGGCGCTGACCTGGCCGAACACCCCCACCGGCGGCCCGAACATGATCCTCGACGACGGTGGTGACGCCACCCTGCTCGTCCACAAGGGTGTCGAGTTCGAGAAGGCCGGCGCGGCCCCGGACCCGTCGACCGCGGACTCCGAGGAGTACGCCCACATCCTCACCCTGCTCAACCGCACCCTCGGCGAGTCCCCCCAGAAGTGGACCCAGCTCGCGTCCGAGATCCGCGGCGTGACGGAGGAGACCACCACCGGTGTCCACCGTCTGTACGAGATGATGTCCGAGGGCACGCTGCTGTTCCCGGCGATCAACGTGAACGACGCGGTGACGAAGTCGAAGTTCGACAACAAGTACGGCTGCCGCCACTCCCTGATCGACGGCATCAACCGTGCCACCGACGTGCTCATCGGCGGCAAGACGGCCGTGGTCTTCGGCTACGGCGACGTCGGCAAGGGCTGCGCCGAGTCGCTGCGCGGCCAGGGCGCCCGCGTCATCGTCACCGAGATCGACCCGATCTGCGCGCTGCAGGCGGCGATGGACGGCTACCAGGTCGCCACGCTGGACGACGTCGTCGAGACGGCGGACATCTTCATCACCACGACCGGCAACAAGGACATCATCATGGCCGCCGACATGGCCAAGATGAAGCACCAGGCCATCGTGGGCAACATCGGCCACTTCGACAACGAGATCGACATGGCCGGTCTCGCGAAGATCGACGGCATCGTCAAGGACGAGGTCAAGCCGCAGGTCCACACCTGGAAGTTCCCCGACGGCAAGGTCCTCATCGTGCTGTCCGAGGGCCGTCTGCTGAACCTGGGCAACGCGACCGGCCACCCGTCCTTCGTGATGTCGAACTCCTTCGCGGACCAGACCCTGGCCCAGATCGAGCTCTTCACCAAGCCGGAGGAGTACCCGACCGAGGTCTACGTGCTGCCGAAGCACCTCGACGAGAAGGTCGCCCGCCTGCACCTCGACGCCCTCGGCGTCCGCCTCACCACCCTGCGCCCGGAGCAGGCCGCCTACATCGGCGTCCAGGTCGAGGGCCCGTACAAGCCGGACCACTACCGCTACTGATCAACTCCTGATCAGCTCCTGATCAGCGGCGGCACCACGTGAGGCAGGCCCCCGGCACCCGTGCCGGGGGCCTGCCCCATATCGCTCGACACCCCCGACCCCGAGAAGTGTGCGCACCATGCCCCGCGGCCGATACTCGCTCCACGACCCGCACGACCACGCCCCCCTCGGCGAGGAGCACTTCCACTGCGCCCCCGGCCCCTCCGGCTGGCGCTACGTCTCCCAGCTCACCGCCCCGAACGGCGACCACCGCGGCTCCGTCGACCTCGCGATCGACGAACTCGGCCGCCCCATCCGCCTCGAAGTGAACGCCGCGAGCTGGCAGGTCCGCGGCGCCGCCATCGACGGCGTCACCTGGGTCCGAACCGACCCCACCGGCACCGAGGCCACCGAGGGCAACATCGCCGCCCCCGGCTTCACCGGCACCTCCCCGGCCTTCCTGATCGCCACGGCCCGCCTGCTGCGCCTGACCCCCGGCGCCCCGGCCACCCGCGTCCGGCTCCTCGCCCTCACCGACCCGGTCCTGGCCCCCCGTACGGTCGACCAGGCGTGGGCCTTGCTCGCCCGCGAGGAACACCCCACCGACAGCGGCCCGCTCCTTGTGGACGAGTACCAGGTCAGCGCCCTGGACACGGGCGAGGTCCACACGATCCACATCGCCGGCGACGTGGTGCTCTCGGCCCCCGGCATCGAGCTCGAACACCTGGAGACCCCGCCCTCCACCTTCGAGGAGCACTGACCCCTCAGGCGGGCGGCGCGAACCCGCCGGCGCGCGGAGCCTCCACGGGGGCCACGGGCGCGGGAGCCACGTAGGGAGCCGGCGTCGGAACGGGCGTCGGAACGGCCGTCGGCGCGAACCCGGCGGGAGCCGGGGCCGGCGCGAAGGCGGGGGCCGGCGCGAAGGCGGGGGCCGGCGCGGGGGCGGCGGCAGCGGCGGACCGGAAGGCCCGGGCGGCGTCCCGCGACTGCCGCTCGTGCACGACAGCCATCAGG
The DNA here is from genome assembly GCF_045000215.1 of Streptomyces sp. 147326. Taxonomy (NCBI): domain Bacteria; kingdom Bacillati; phylum Actinomycetota; class Actinomycetes; order Kitasatosporales; family Streptomycetaceae; genus Streptomyces; species Streptomyces sp. 147326. The sequence continues at coordinate 5,452,089 of NZ_CP134201.1, forward strand.
AACGCGGCAGCGGGCACCCCCGCCGGCGCGGGCGCCCCCGTGCGCGCCACCAGATCGTCCGCGAGCCTCGCCGCCATCGCGGCGCCCACCTGCGGATCCAGCTGGTTCATCCGCGTCAGGTACTGGCGTATCGCCAGCCACAGCCCGTCCGGCACCGCCGACAGGTCCAGCCCGGTGAACCGCCCGGCCAGCCACGGCGGCGGCGGAGGCACCGGCATCACCCGGGCCCCCGGCACCCGCTCCCGGACCACGAGCGTCCCGGCGAAGACGTCCCCGAGCCGCCGCCCGCGCGCCGAGACCAGAGAGGCGATGCACGCCACGGTCCCGAAGGTCAGCAGCAGCTCCACCACTCCCATGGCCCCGCGGACCAGCGCGTGCCGGAACCGGATCGGCCCGCCGTCGTCCCGCACCACCCGCAGCCCGCAGGCGAGCTTGCCCAGGGACCGCCCGTGGGACAGCGTCTCCACGGCGATCGGCACGCCGACCAGCAACAGCAGGAAGCTCGCCACCCCCACGGCCGCCTGCGCGGCGTCGTCCAGCGAGGCGGTCGCGAGGGCCAGCCCGACCGAGAGCAGCACGTACCCGGTGACGTACACGAGCAGGTCGAGGAGGATCGCCAGCCCGCGGCTCGGCAGCCTCGCGGGCCGCAACCCCAGGACGACCGCGTCCCCCGTCACCAGATCGCTCACCGCAGCACCTCTCATGTGACCTGCCCCGCCCCAACGGCATCCAGTCTGCCAAGCTGACCACACGAGGAATAGGCAGCAGCAGGTGACCTGGGGCAGGGGAGCGGCAACCGGATGGATCTCGACGTCTTCGTGACGGCACACCGCGCGGAATGGGACCGCCTGGAGCAGCTCCTGGGCCGCGGCCGCAAGCTGACCGGTGCGGAGGCCGACGAACTCGTCGCGCTCTACCAGCGCACCTCCACCCACCTCTCCCTCATCCAGTCCAGCACCCCCGACCCCATGCTCACGGGCCGGCTGACCCAGCTGGTTGCGCGCGCCCGCGCCACGGTGACCGGCACCCGACGGGCCGGCTGGCGCGACGCCGCCCTCTTCTTCACGGCGGCCTTCCCTGCCGCGGTCTACCGCAGCCGCCGCTGGTGGATACCGACCGCGCTGCTCTCCACGGCACTCGGCGTGCTCATCGGCTGGTGGATAGCCACGCACCCCGAGGTCCAGGGCGCCATCGCGGCCCCGGCGGACCTGAAGGCGCTCACGCAGCCGGGCGGCGAGTACGAGACGTACTACTCCAGCCACCCCGCGGGCTCCTTCGCCGCCAAAGTCTGGACGAACAACGCCCAGGCGGCGGCGATCTGCCTCGTCCTCGGTGCCTTCCTCGGACTCCCCGTGCTGTGGATCCTGTTCCTGAACATGGCCAACCTCGGGGTCGGCCTCGGCCTGATGGCCTCCGCCGGTCGCCTCGACGTCTTCCTCGGCCTGATCCTCCCGCACGGCCTGCTCGAACTGACAGCGGTCTTCGTCGCCGCGGGCACGGGCCTGCGGCTGGGCTGGACGGTCATCGACCCGGGCCCCCGCACCCGCCGCACCGCCCTGGCGGAACAGGGCCGCGCCGCCCTCGGCATGGCCATCGGCCTCGCGGTGGTCCTGTTCATCTCGGGCCTGATCGAGGGCTTCGTGACCCCGTCGGGCCTCCCCACCTGGGCCCGCATCACCATCGGCGTCGTCGCCGAGGCGGCCTTCCTGCTCTACGTCTTCGTCCTGGGCGGCAGAGCCTCGCGTGCGGGCGAGGTGGGCGACGTCGAGGCCGCCGACCGGACGGCGACGCTCCCGACCGCGGCCTGATGTGCGTACAACCCTGCTGAGCTGCTAGTCTCCTCGTCGTCCCGCGAAGGCCGTTGACACGGAGCGCGTGGGGAGGTAGATTCGAACGGTTGCCTCGAACTGGACAAGTTCGGCAGCGATGGTTTAACCTATCTCTCGCCCCCATCAAGGAATTGAATTCCAGCGGGGCGTAGCCGACTCCTCATTCAGGAATCCAAGCCGGGAAATCCGGTGGAAAACTTCTGATAGAGTCGGAATCGCCGGAAAGGGAAAGCGCGAAAGCGCAGGAACTGGAAAGCACCGAGGAAGTCAGGCCCGAAAGAGTCTGATAGAGTCGGAAACGCAAGAACACAGAACGAAAGCCCGGAGGAAAGCCCGAGAGGGTGAGTACAAAGGAAGCGTCCGTTCCTTGAGAACTCAACAGCGTGCCAAAAATCAACGCCAGAAGTTGATACCCCGTCCACTTCGGTGGATGAGGTTCCTTTGAAAAAGTCCTGTCGGGCCTTCGGGCACTGGCAGGCAATTACACAGCGAGGACGTTGTGGCGCGTCGGTCTTATTCCGACCTGACGTGCCCGCTCTAAGTGATGTGTGCACCCGATTACGGGTAAACATTCATGGAGAGTTTGATCCTGGCTCAGGACGAACGCTGGCGGCGTGCTTAACACATGCAAGTCGAACGATGAAGCCCTTCGGGGTGGATTAGTGGCGAACGGGTGAGTAACACGTGGGCAATCTGCCCTTCACTCTGGGACAAGCCCTGGAAACGGGGTCTAATACCGGATACCACTCCTGCCTGCATGGGCGGGGGTTGAAAGCTCCGGCGGTGAAGGATGAGCCCGCGGCCTATCAGCTTGTTGGTGGGGTAATGGCCCACCAAGGCGACGACGGGTAGCCGGCCTGAGAGGGCGACCGGCCACACTGGGACTGAGACACGGCCCAGACTCCTACGGGAGGCAGCAGTGGGGAATATTGCACAATGGGCGAAAGCCTGATGCAGCGACGCCGCGTGAGGGATGACGGCCTTCGGGTTGTAAACCTCTTTCAGCAGGGAAGAAGCGAAAGTGACGGTACCTGCAGAAGAAGCGCCGGCTAACTACGTGCCAGCAGCCGCGGTAATACGTAGGGCGCAAGCGTTGTCCGGAATTATTGGGCGTAAAGAGCTCGTAGGCGGCTTGTCACGTCGGATGTGAAAGCCCGAGGCTTAACCTCGGGTCTGCATTCGATACGGGCTAGCTAGAGTGTGGTAGGGGAGATCGGAATTCCTGGTGTAGCGGTGAAATGCGCAGATATCAGGAGGAACACCGGTGGCGAAGGCGGATCTCTGGGCCATTACTGACGCTGAGGAGCGAAAGCGTGGGGAGCGAACAGGATTAGATACCCTGGTAGTCCACGCCGTAAACGTTGGGAACTAGGTGTTGGCGACATTCCACGTCGTCGGTGCCGCAGCTAACGCATTAAGTTCCCCGCCTGGGGAGTACGGCCGCAAGGCTAAAACTCAAAGGAATTGACGGGGGCCCGCACAAGCAGCGGAGCATGTGGCTTAATTCGACGCAACGCGAAGAACCTTACCAAGGCTTGACATATACCGGAAAGCATTAGAGATAGTGCCCCCCTTGTGGTCGGTATACAGGTGGTGCATGGCTGTCGTCAGCTCGTGTCGTGAGATGTTGGGTTAAGTCCCGCAACGAGCGCAACCCTTGTCCTGTGTTGCCAGCATGCCCTTCGGGGTGATGGGGACTCACAGGAGACCGCCGGGGTCAACTCGGAGGAAGGTGGGGACGACGTCAAGTCATCATGCCCCTTATGTCTTGGGCTGCACACGTGCTACAATGGCCGGTACAATGAGCTGCGATACCGTAAGGTGGAGCGAATCTCAAAAAGCCGGTCTCAGTTCGGATTGGGGTCTGCAACTCGACCCCATGAAGTCGGAGTTGCTAGTAATCGCAGATCAGCATTGCTGCGGTGAATACGTTCCCGGGCCTTGTACACACCGCCCGTCACGTCACGAAAGTCGGTAACACCCGAAGCCGGTGGCCCAACCCGTAAGGGAGGGAGCTGTCGAAGGTGGGACTGGCGATTGGGACGAAGTCGTAACAAGGTAGCCGTACCGGAAGGTGCGGCTGGATCACCTCCTTTCTAAGGAGCACAGTACCGATTGCAGACAAATGTTCTGCACGGTCAGCTCATGGGTGGAACGTTGATTAGTTGGCACGGTTTCCGAATCACGAGTACTGCTCGGCGTGGAAAGTGAGTCACTGACGGAGGATCGTGCTTGGCACGTTGTTGGGTCCTGAAGGTACGGCCGTAAGGTCATGTCTTCAGTGCCGGCCCCAGTGAACTTGTTCCCGAGTGGAGCAGGGTGATGGGTGGCTGGTCGTTGTTTGAGAACTACACAGTGGACGCGAGCATCTGTGGCCAAGTTTTTAAGGGCGCACGGTGGATGCCTTGGCACCAGGAACCGATGAAGGACGTGAGAGGCCGCGATAGGCCCCGGGGAGCTGCCAACTGAGCTTTGATCCGGGGGTGTCCGAATGGGGAAACCCGGCAGTCGTCATGGGCTGTCACCCATGCCTGAACACATAGGGCATGTGGAGGGAACGAGGGGAAGTGAAACATCTCAGTACCCTCAGGAAGAGAAAACAACCGTGATTCCGGGAGTAGTGGCGAGCGAAACCGGATGAGGCCAAACCGTATGCGTGTGATACCCGGCAGGGGTTGCGCATGCGGGGTTGTGGGAATGAGCTTGATCGGTCTGCCGGCCGGTCGGCGAGTCAGAAACCGTTGATGTAGTCGAAGGACATGCGAAAGGTCCGGCGTAGAGGGTAAGACCCCCGTAGACGAAACATCAGCGGCTTGCTTGCTCATCTCCCAAGTAGCACGGGGCCCGAGAAATCCCGTGTGAATCTGGCGGGACCACCCGCTAAGCCTAAATATTCCCTGGTGACCGATAGCGGATAGTACCGTGAAGGAATGGTGAAAAGTACCGCGGGAGCGGAGTGAAATAGTACCTGAAACCGTGTGCCTACAAGCCGTGGGAGCGTCGCCGTTGTTCTTCGGAACAACGGTCGTGACTGCGTGCCTTTTGAAGAATGAGCCTGCGAGTTAGCGGTGTGTAGCGAGGTTAACCCGTGTGGGGAAGCCGTAGCGAAAGCGAGTCCGAATAGGGCGATTGAGTTGCACGCTCTAGACCCGAAGCGGAGTGATCTAGCCATGGGCAGGTTGAAGCGGAGGTAAGACTTCGTGGAGGACCGAACCCACCAGGGTTGAAAACCTGGGGGATGACCTGTGGTTAGGGGTGAAAGGCCAATCAAACTCCGTGATAGCTGGTTCTCCCCGAAATGCATTTAGGTGCAGCGTCGTGTGTTTCTTGCCGGAGGTAGAGCACTGGATAGGCGATGGGCCCTACCGGGTTACTGACCTTAGCCAAACTCCGAATGCCGGTAAGTGAGAGCACGGCAGTGAGACTGTGGGGGATAAGCTCCATGGTCGAGAGGGAAACAGCCCAGAGCATCGACTAAGGCCCCTAAGCGTACGCTAAGTGGGAAAGGATGTGGAGTCGCAGAGACAACCAGGAGGTTGGCTTAGAAGCAGCCACCCTTGAAAGAGTGCGTAATAGCTCACTGGTCAAGTGATTCCGCGCCGACAATGTAGCGGGGCTCAAGCGTACCGCCGAAGTCGTGTCATTGCAGCAATAGGGCCAACGCCCGCTGTGATGGGTAGGGGAGCGTCGTGTGCCGGGTGAAGCAGCAGCGGAAGCTAGTTGTGGACGGTTCACGAGTGAGAATGCAGGCATGAGTAGCGATACACACGTGAGAAACGTGTGCGCCGATTGACTAAGGGTTCCTGGGTCAAGCTGATCTGCCCAGGGTAAGTCGGGACCTAAGGCGAGGCCGACAGGCGTAGTCGATGGACAACCGGTTGATATTCCGGTACCCGCTTTGAAACGCCCAATATCGAATCAGGCGATGCTAAGTCCGTGAAGCCGTTCCGGACCCTTCGGGGAAAGGAAAGTGGTGGAGCCGACGAACCAGACTTGTAGTAGGTAAGCGATGGGGTGACGCAGGAAGGTAGTCCAGCCCGGGCGGTGGTTGTCCCGGGTAAGGGTGTAGGCCGAGGGGTAGGCAAATCCGTCCCTCATTAAGGCTGAGACCTGATGCCGAGCCGATTGTGGTGAAGTGGATGATCCTATGCTGTCGAGAAAAGCCTCTAGCGAGTTTCATGGCGGCCCGTACCCTAAACCGACTCAGGTGGTCAGGTAGAGAATACCGAGGCGTTCGGGTGAACTATGGTTAAGGAACTCGGCAAAATGCCCCCGTAACTTCGGGAGAAGGGGGGCCATCACTGGTGATCGGATTTACTCCGTGAGCTGGGGGTGGCCGCAGAGACCAGCGAGAAGCGACTGTTTACTAAAAACACAGGTCCGTGCGAAGCCGTAAGGCGATGTATACGGACTGACGCCTGCCCGGTGCTGGAACGTTAAGGGGACCGGTTAGTGCGCTTTCGGGCGTGCGAAGCTGAGAACTTAAGCGCCAGTAAACGGCGGTGGTAACTATAACCATCCTAAGGTAGCGAAATTCCTTGTCGGGTAAGTTCCGACCTGCACGAATGGCGTAACGACTTCTCGACTGTCTCAACCATAGGCCCGGTGAAATTGCACTACGAGTAAAGATGCTCGTTTCGCGCAGCAGGACGGAAAGACCCCGGGACCTTTACTACAGTTTGATATTGGTGTTCGGTTCGGCTTGTGTAGGATAGGTGGGAGACTGTGAAACCTCAACGCCAGTTGGGGTGGAGTCATCGTTGAAATACCACTCTGGTCGTGCTGGATGTCTAACCTCGGTCCGTGATCCGGATCAGGGACAGTGTCTGATGGGTAGTTTAACTGGGGCGGTTGCCTCCCAAAGGGTAACGGAGGCGCCCAAAGGTTCCCTCAGCCTGGTTGGCAATCAGGTGTTGAGTGTAAGTGCACAAGGGAGCTTGACTGTGAGACCGACGGGTCGAGCAGGGACGAAAGTCGGGACTAGTGATCCGGCGGTGGCTTGTGGAAGCGCCGTCGCTCAACGGATAAAAGGTACCCCGGGGATAACAGGCTGATCTTCCCCAAGAGTCCATATCGACGGGATGGTTTGGCACCTCGATGTCGGCTCGTCGCATCCTGGGGCTGGAGTCGGTCCCAAGGGTTGGGCTGTTCGCCCATTAAAGCGGTACGCGAGCTGGGTTTAGAACGTCGTGAGACAGTTCGGTCCCTATCCGCTGTGCGCGTAGGAATATTGAGAAGGGCTGTCCCTAGTACGAGAGGACCGGGACGGACGAACCTCTGGTGTGCCAGTTGTCCTGCCAAGGGCATGGCTGGTTGGCTACGTTCGGGAGGGATAACCGCTGAAAGCATCTAAGCGGGAAGCCTGCTTCAAGATGAGTATTCCCACCTCCTTGAGAGGGTAAGGCTCCCAGTAGACGACTGGGTTGATAGGCCAGATGTGGAAGCCCGGTAACGGGTGAAGCTGACTGGTACTAATAGGCCGAGGGCTTGTCCTCAGTTGCTCGCGTCCACTGTGTTAGTTCTGAAATAACGAACAGCTGTGTTCATGCCAGCGTTCAAATTTCATAGTGTTTCGGTGGTCATAGCGTTAGGGAAACGCCCGGTTACATTTCGAACCCGGAAGCTAAGCCTTTCAGCGCCGATGGTACTGCAGGGGGGACCCTGTGGGAGAGTAGGACGCCGCCGAACAATCATTGCGGAAGCCCCGCACCAGACCTTCGGGTCCGGTGCGGGGCTTTTCTGCGTTTACCGGCAGTGTCGCGTTGACGCGGCCCCCGCCCCGTCTCACCAGTCGGCGGGGTAGCTCTTGAGACTGCTCGTGTCGAGCGTCCAGCGGCCAGCGGTGACGGTCGTGTCTGGGCCTCGATCTGACGACGCAGCCGCATCACGTTGAGCCCGTGCGGAGCTGTTGGGCACAACATCGTGAGGACGAGCTGACCGTCGGTGGTCTGAACCTTCCACCGGACTTCGTGGTGCTCGGCCAGCTCCGCGAGCTGCTCCGCGAAGTCGTGCATGCGGCGCACCTGCTCGGGGGTGAAGTCCGCCATGCGTCCTCCTGGTGGGTGCCCCTGCCAGAGCATGCAGCCGGACGACCGTCTAGAGGCGGCCGGCGGCCTTGAGGGCGAGGTAGGCGTCGGCCAGTGCCGGGGCCAGGGTGTCCGGGGTCGCGTCGACGACGTGGACGCCGTGCCGGGAGAGCTGGTCGGCGGTGCGGCGGCGCTGGGCCTGGGCCTGGGTGCCGGCCGCGGCCTCGTAGACCGCGTCCACGCTGCCGCGGGACTTCGTCATCTCGGCGACGTGCGGGTCGGCGACGGAGGCCAGCAGGACCGTGTGGCGCTGGGTGAGCCGAGGCAGCAGCGGGAGGAGGCCCTCTTCGATCGGGGCCGCGTCCAGGCTCGTCAGGAGGACCACCAGGGACCGGCGCGGGGCGCTGCGGAGGATGGTGGAGACCAGGGTGCGGGCGTCCGTCTCCACCAGTTCGGGTTCGAGGGGGGCCATCGCGTTGACGAAAGACGGGAGGATGTCGGCCGCCGCGCGTCCCTGGACCTGGGCGCGGGGGCGGCGGTCGTGGGCCAGCAGGTCCACGCGGTCGCCGGCGCGGGTGGCCAGGGCGGCGAGGAGCAGGGCCGCGTCCATCGCCGAGTCCAGGCGAGGGGCGTCGCCGACGCGGCCCGCCGAAGTGCGGCCGGTGTCGAGGCAGATGAGGATGTGCCGGTCGCGTTCGGGCCGCCAGGTGCGGACGGCCACCTTGTGCTGGCGGGCCGTGGCGCGCCAGTCGATGGATCGGGTGTCGTCGCCGGGGACGTAGTCGCGGAGGCTGTCGAACTCGGTGCCCTCACCGCGCGTCAGGACGCTGGTACGGCCGTCCAGTTCGCGGAGCCGGGCCAGCCGGGAGGGCAGGTGCTTGCGGCTGGTGAAGGGCGGCAGGACCCGGACCGTCCAGGGGGCCAGGTGGGTTCCCTGCCGGGCCCACAGGCCCAGGGGACCGTACGAGCGGATCGTGACCCGGTCTGCGCGGCGGTCGCCGCGGCGGGTGGGGAGCAGACGGGTGGTCAGCCGACGGCGTTCGCCCGCGGGGACGACCACCTCGTGGCGGGAGGCGGCGCTCTCCGTGCCCGGGAGCCAGCTGCTCGGCGGCCAGGCGTCGCGGACGCGGGCCCGTAGCGTGCGGCCGCCGGGGTTGGTGACGGTGAGGTGGACGTCCGCCGGTTCGCCGAGACGGACCGAGGTGTCCCCCGAGCGGGCCAGTACGAGGCTGCGGACCGGCGCCGCCAGGGCGTAGTCGACCGCGCAGGCCAGGGCGATCGGGCCGTTGACCGCGAGCATCCCCGTCCAGCTCGGTTCGAGGACGCCGACCGGAATGCTGCCGAGGGCCGCCAGCAGGGCGGCGCGTCCGGTGAGGGCCATCAGCGGGGGACGGGGACGTGGGAGAGGATCGCCGTGATGACGGCGTCGGCGGTGACTCCCTCCATCTCCGCTTCCGGGCGCAGCTGGACGCGGTGGCGCAGCGTGGGGAGGGAGAGCGCCTTGACGTCGTCGGGGGTGACGTAGTCGCGGCCGGTGAGCCAGGCCCAGGCGCGGGCGGTGGCCAGCAGGGCGGTCGCGCCGCGGGGGGAGACGCCGAGGGTGAGCGACGGCGATTCGCGGGTGGCGCGGCAGATGTCGACGACGTAGCCGGCGATCTCGGGGGAGACGGAGACCTTGGCGACGGCCTCGCGGGCGGCTTCGAGCTGGGCCGGGCCGGCGACCGGGCGGATGCCGGCGGCGTGCAGGTCGCGGGGGTTGAAGCCGGCGGCGTGGCGGGTCAGGACGCCGATCTCGTCCTCGCGGGAGGGCAGAGGAACCGTCAGCTTGAGCAGGAAGCGGTCCAGTTGGGCTTCCGGGAGGGGGTACGTGCCCTCGTACTCGACCGGGTTCATGGTGGCGGCGACGAGGAAGGGCTCGGGGAGCTTGCGCGGGGTGCCGTCGACCGTGACCTGGCGTTCCTCCATCGCCTCGAGGAGGGAGGACTGGGTCTTCGGGGGCGTTCGGTTGATCTCGTCCGCGAGGAGGAGGTTGGTGAAGACCGGGCCGTTCTGGAAGGAGAACTCGGCGGTGCGGGCGTCGTAGACGAGCGAGCCGGTGACATCGCTCGGCATCAGGTCGGGGGTGAACTGGACGCGCTTGGTGTCGAGTTCGAGGGACGCGGCCAGGGCCCGTACGAGGAGGGTCTTCGCTACGCCGGGGACGCCTTCGAGGAGGACGTGGCCGCGGCACAGGAGCGCGACGACGAGACCGGTGACGGCCGAGTCCTGGCCGACCACGGCCTTGCCGATCTCGGTGCGGAGCGCTTCGAGGGAAGCGCGGGCGCTGTCCGCGGTCGCAGCCGTGGACTCGGTGGCCGGGTACGTCATGACGTACGGACCTCTCTTTCGAGGGCGTCGAGGTGGTCGGCGAGCGCGACGAGTGCCGCGTCGTCGGAGGGGGTGGTGCCGAAGAGGAGGGCGGTGACGTCCCAAGTGCCGTCCGTGAGCCGGGCGGAGACCGCCGAGGTGAGGGCGGCGGGGTCGTGGGCCTGGGTGTGCGGTACGCCGGTGAGGGCGGCGAGGCGTTCGCGGGCGGCGGCGCGCAGCACGGTGGCGGCGCGGTCGCGGGCGCCGGCCTTGCGGTACAGGCGGGCCCGGCCCTCGGTCGCCTCGGAGGCGCGGATGACGACGGGGAGCTTCTCGGTGACGAGGGGGCCGAGGCGGCGGGCGCGCCAGAGTGCGGCGACGGCGGCGGCGAGGAAGAGCTGGAGCAGGGCCCAGGACCAGCCGTCCGGGACGAGTGCGAAGAGGCTCTTGTCCTCGGAGGCGCCGGTGTCCGGGTCGGAGTCCGCGAGCGACGGCATGTACCAGACGAGTTCCGGGCGGGAGCCGAGGAGTTGGAGGGCGAGGGAGGCGTTGCCTTCCTCGGCGAGGCTCTCGTTGAGGAGGACCGTCTCGGACCCGAGGAGGACGGTGTCGCCGCGGGTCCCTGCCGGGAGGGTGAGCAGGGTGGGGTGGCCGCCGCTGGGGTAACAGGCGGTGGCTCCCGGGAGGGCGGTGGTGTAGCGCAGGCCGCCGCCGGTTGCCGCGCGGCCGGCCGAGGTCGCGGCGGGCAGGGTGCAGGCGGGGTCGAGCTCGTCGGGGGCGGCGTCTCCGGCAGTGCGGACGCCGGGGGAGAGGTCGGGGAGGCTGTGGCTGCCGGGGGCGAGCAGGACGGTGCGGCCGCCGGAGAGGTCGATGGCCGAGCGGATGGTGCGGCGCTGGGTGGTGCCGAGGCGGTCGGGGTCGGTGACCAGGAGGGTGGTGCGGGGGCCGGCCGCGTCGGCGGCCTCGGCGGCGGTGGTGACGACGCGGGTGGTGACGCCGCGGGCCTTGAGGAGCTCGGCCGCGGCGCGGCTGCCGAAGGGGTCGGCGGAGCGGGGGTCCAGGTAGCCGTGGCGGGTGCCGGAGTTGAGGGCGACCAGGATGGTGACGCCGATGGCCAGGACGGCGGCGGTGGCGAGGATGAGGCGGGCTTTGCGGGGGTGGGGGCGGGGGCGGGTGCGGGTTGGCTTGCCGCCGTTGCCGTTGCCGTTGCCGTTGCTGCCGTTGCTGCCGCCGCCGCTGCCGCTGCCGCTGCCGCTGCCGCTGCCGCTGCCGCTGCCGCTGCCGTTGCCGCTGCCGCCGCTGCCGTTGCCGCTGCCGCTGCCGCCGCTGCCGCTGCCGCTGCCGCCGCTGCCGCCGCTGCCGCTGCCGCTGCCGCCGCTGCCGCCGCTGCCGACGTTGCCCGTGCCGGGGCTTGTGGGAGGGGTGGGGCCGGGCGCGCGCCGGGGCGTCTCCTCGGGCGCCGAACGTGGCGGGGGGTCGGAGGGCCGGGGCACCTTGTGTTCGGGGTCCTGTGGGGAGCGCCCCGGCACACACCCGGCCCCGCCGAGACCATCCTGGGGGTCGGAGGGGTGGGGCGTGTTGGGTTCGGGGTCCTGTGGGGAGCGCCCCGGCACACACCCGGCCCCGCCGAGACCATCCTGGGGGTCGGATGGGTGGGGCGTGTTGGGTTCGGGGTCCTGTGGGGAGCGCCCCGGCACACACCCGGCCCCGGTGGAACCATCCTGGGGGTCGGCGGGGCGGGGCGTGTTGGGTTCCGGGGCCTGTGGGGGGCGCTCCGGTGCACACCCGTCCCCGGCTGTGCCTCCGGTGGGACGGCCCGGTGTGGTCCCGCCGTGGGGCGTCATGGGGTGGGTCCCGTCAGGAGGGGCTTGGCGTTGGTGAGGGTGAGGTCGAGGGAGCGGAGGCGCGTGTACGTGTCGGCGTCGGCGGTGCGGCCGCCGTAGGTGATGTCGTCGAAGGTGCGGGCGGCGGCGCGGAGGTCCGCGGCGTGGCCGGGGAGGGAGGCGGCGGCTTCGGCGGCCGCCTCGTCGGCGGTGCGGCCCGGGCGGGGGTCCAGGAGGGTGCGCTCCTCCAGGGAGCGGACGACGGCGCGCATGCGTTCCTGGACGGCTTCGGTCCAGCGGCCGGCGGCGGCGTGGGCGTCGGCGGCCTTGCGGTGGTCGGCGGCGCTGCGGATGCCGTCGTCGAAGAGGGTGCCCGGGGAGGTGGTGGTGCGGCTGGGGGAGCCCAGGCGCCACCACAGGGCGGCCATGGCGAGGGCTGCCAGGAGGACGACGGCGATCAGGCCGACGGCGCCTCCGGGGGTTGCCCCGGCGGCGGCGCCGAACAGGTCGTCGAGCCAGTCGAAGAAGGCGCGCGTCGCGCGGTCCACCAGGCTCGGGTCGTTCTCGTGGTACATCGGCTTGGACAGCTCGCGCTCGGCCGCCTCACGGGCGGCCTCGCGCGGTGTCGTCACCGGCGGGACCTCCGCGCGCATCACCCGTAGTTCTCGACGCCGGCCGCCCGGGCGAGCTCCAGGTCGAGGCCCTCGCGCCGGATGCGCTGGTCGACGTAGAGGAGGACGGTGACGCCGGACTGGATCGGCATGACGATGGTCTGCGCGATGATCAGGCCGATGGCGGAGAAGATCAGCGTGCCCCAGGCGGTCTGGGCGCTGCCGTCCTGCAGGGCGTCGAACCCTCCGCCGAAGGCGAGGGCGCCGACCACCTGGAGCGGGCCGACGATCATCAGCCCGACCACGAAGGCGATGACGCCGGTCAGCAGCGTGATGCCGAAGACGCGCCACCAGGAGCCCTTGACCAGCTTCGAGGACCGGCCGAAGGCCTTGAAGATGCTGCTCTTCTCCAGCATCAGGGCGGGCGAGGCCAGGCTGAACTTGATCCCCAGCCAGACGAGGAGGGGGAGCCAGGCGACGAAGCCGAGGATGATCAGGCCGGCGCTGTCGGCGGTGATGCCGGGCAGGACCAGGACGGCGCCGATCAGGACGGCGCCGAGGGCCAGCAGCAGGGTGAGCCCGATGAGGCGCAGCAGCTGGGGGCGGGCCTCGCGCCAGGCGGTGGAGACCGAGGAGCTCTGGCCGAGCACGGCCCGGCTGAAGACCATGGTGAGCATCGCGGTGACCACGATGGTGCCGAGGATCTGGATGAACTGGGTCACCACCGACACCGACAGGGCGCTGCCGAGGCCGTCGAGCATCTCCTCGGGGGTGGCGCCCTCGTCCGGCGCGAGGACGACGTCCGCCAGCATGTACTTCTGCACGAGCACGCTGATCACCTGGACGACCGTGGCCACGACCAGGGTGATGGGCAGCACCGAGCGCCAGTGGGTGCGCATGGTGGCGACCGCGCCGTCGAGGATCTCGCCCAGGCCCAGGGGGCGCAGGGGGATCACACCGGGCTTGGCGGCCGGGGGGCTGCCCCATTGGCCGGGGCCGCCCGGGTAGCCGTACTGGGGGCCTTCCTGGCCTGTGTACGGGGTGTCCTGGCGCTGTCCCCAGCCCCCCGTGGCGGGCTGCGGGGGTGCCGGCGGGGTTTCGGGAGTGGTCGTGCCCGGGCTCGACCACTGGCCGGGCGGCGGCTGCTCGGCGGACCACTTCGGGTCGCCTGCGGGCCGGCCGGGCTGCTGCGCGCCGCCGTCGGTGCCCGGCTGGTCGGCGGGGGTTCCCGGCCGCTCGCCGTCGGACGGAGAGGATCCGGGCGTAGCCCAGCCCGGAGAGTCGTTCATCGTCGCTCCTTCACGTGCACCTGCTGCGGCGGGGGCGCCGGTCGCTGCCATCGTGCCACGTGGGGGTCCCGAACGGAGTAGGGGATTGTGAGGCCCCCGTAACCCTGGCCGTCCCCCCGGACCTCCGGCAGCCCTTACCTTCAATTGTCGCCCGGATCCGGGCGAGACTGGTCGACCTGATCTCCACGCAGGTCCGAGGGGCGATTTCCAGCCCTTTTGGCTGTGGGACAGCTCACCGCCAGGTAACGATTAGCTAATGGGATGATGTCAACCATGAAGGGACGCGTCCTTGTCGTCGACGACGACACCGCGCTGGCCGAGATGCTCGGCATTGTGCTGCGTGGAGAAGGTTTTGAGCCGTCGTTCGTAGCGGACGGTGACAAGGCACTTGCTGCCTTCCGGGAGGCGAAGCCGGACCTGGTACTGCTCGACCTCATGCTGCCCGGACGGGACGGCATAGAGGTGTGCAGGCTGATCAGGGCCGAGTCCGGTGTGCCGATCGTGATGCTCACCGCCAAGAGCGACACGGTGGACGTGGTCGTGGGCCTGGAGTCGGGGGCCGACGACTACATGGTCAAGCCGTTCAAGCCGAAGGAGCTGGTGGCCCGCATCCGGGCCCGTCTGCGCCGGTCGGAGGAGCCCGCACCCGAGCAGCTGGCCATCGGTGACCTGGTCATCGACGTGGCCGGGCACTCGGTCAAGCGGGACGGTGCCTCGATCGCCCTGACCCCGCTCGAGTTCGACCTGCTGGTCGCCCTCGCGCGCAAGCCCTGGCAGGTGTTCACCCGCGAGGTGCTGCTGGAGCAGGTCTGGGGCTACCGGCACGCGGCGGACACCCGCCTGGTCAACGTGCATGTGCAGCGTCTGCGCTCCAAGGTGGAGAAGGACCCGGAGCGCCCCGAGATCGTCGTGACGGTGCGCGGTGTCGGCTACAAGGCCGGACCCAGCTGAGGTGCAGTCCGGCACGTCCGCCGCGTCCGGCCGCGGCCGCGGCGGTTCCCGCTGGCGCGGCCTCTGGGCCGGCCGGCCGTTCCGGGCCGGAGCGCCCGGCAGCCCCGTGCTGCGGCTGTTCGTACGCCTCGTACGCCGGCCGCTGGTTCCGGCTGTCCGGCTGTGGCGCCGCAACATCCAGCTCCGGGTGGTCGCCGCCACCCTGCTGATCTCGCTCGCCGTGGTCCTCGCCCTGGGCGTCGTCGTGATCGCCCAGGTCAGCAGGGGGCTGCTCGAGGCCAAGGAGCAGGCGGCGCAGAGCCAGGCGGCGGGCGGGTTCGCGGTCGCGCAGGAGAAGGCCAACGCCCCCGCGACCGTGGACGGACCCGATGCCACCGACAACAAGGTCGGCCGGGACGCCAGCACCTGGATGAACTCCCTCGTCAAGCAGCTGGCCAGTGGCGGCCAGACGGCCTTCGAGGTCGTCGCGCTCGGCGCCGGCACCGGGGAGCAGACCCTGCCCGGGACGCAGGGCGTCAAGGGGGCCCGCGCCTCCGGCAACGTCGATCCGACGGCCAGCGTGCCCGTGAAGCTGCGCCGGGCCGTCAACCACGCGACCGGCGCGTTCAAGACCTTCTCCGAGATCCGCTACACGGCGGGCGCCGGTGACAAGGCCCCCGAGCCGGCGCTGGTCGTGGGCAAGCGGCTCACCGACATCAACGGGGACCCGTACGACCTGTACTACCTCTTCCCGCTCACGCAGGAGGAGGAGTCCCTCAACCTGATCAAGGTCACCATCGTGACCGCGGGCCTGTTCGTCGTCGTCCTGCTCTGCGGCATCGCCTGGCTCGTCGTACGCCAGGTCGTGACCCCCGTGCGGATGGCCGCCGGGATCGCCGAGCGGCTCTCGGCCGGGCGGCTCCAGGAGCGGATGAAGGTCACCGGCGAGGACGACATCGCGCGCCTGGGCGAGGCCTTCAACAAGATGGCGCAGAACCTCCAGCTGAAGATCCAGCAGCTGGAGGAGCTGTCGCGGATGCAGCGCCGGTTCGTCTCGGACGTCTCGCACGAGCTGCGGACCCCGCTGACGACCGTACGGATGGCCGCGGACGTCATCCACGACGCCCGGGTCGACTTCGACCCGATCACCGCGCGCTCCGCCGAGCTGCTCGCCGGGCAGCTCGACCGGTTCGAGTCGCTCCTCTCCGACCTGCTGGAGATCAGCCGCTTCGACGCCGGGGCCGCGGCCCTGGAGGCCGAGCCGATCGACCTGCGGGACGTCGTGCGCCGTGTCATCGACGGGGCCGAGCCGCTCGCCGAGCACAAGGGCACGCGGATCCGGGTCCTCGGCGACACCCAGCCGGTCATCGCCGAGGCCGATTCGCGGCGCGTCGAGCGCGTCCTGCGCAACCTCGTCGTCAACGCCGTGGAGCACGGCGAGGGCCGCGACGTGGTGGTCCGGCTGGCGTCCGCGGGCGGGGCCGTCGCCGTCGCCGTACGGGACTACGGCGTGGGACTGAAGCCCGGCGAGGCCACCCGCGTCTTCAACCGCTTCTGGCGGGCCGACCCGGCGCGGGCGCGCACGACCGGCGGGACCGGCCTCGGCCTGTCCATCGCCGTCGAGGACGCCCGGCTGCACGGCGGCTGGCTGCAGGCCTGGGGCGAGCCGGGCGGCGGCTCGCAGTTCCGCCTGACCCTGCCGCGCACGGCCGACGAGCCGCTGCGGGGCTCGCCCATCCCGCTGGAACCCGAGGACTCGCGGGCCAACCGCGCCAGGGCCGTCGCCGAGGCCGCGGGCCGGGCGGCGGACCGCCCGGCCCCGGACGCCGGCGACCGGTCGCCGATACCGCCGCGGTCGCCGGTCACCGGAGCGCTGCCGGTGCCCGCCGACCCGACGGCCCTGCCGGGCAACGGGGCCCGGGTGGTGGCCCGCCCGGCCGACCAGGCACAACAGGAGGACCGAGCCGATGGACGCTGAGCCCGAGAACGCCCGGCCCGGGGGCGTGCGGGTACGGGGCCGGCGGCTGCGCACGCTGCGGGCGTACGCCTTCGGCGCGGCCGGGCTGCTGCTCGCCGGCTGCGCCTCCATGCCCGACCACGGCGAGATCCGCCCGGTGCAGGCCTCGCAGGGCGTCGACTCCCAGGTTCGCGTCTTCGGCGTGCCGCCCGCCGACAAGGCGAGCGCGGCCGACATCGTCGACGGCTTCCTGGAGGCGATGACCAGCGACGACCCGCAGCTGGAGACCGCCCGCAAGTACCTCACGGAGGAGGCCGCGAAGAGCTGGAAGCCCAGCTCCGCCGTCACCGTGCTCTCGTCCGGCCTCGACCGGGTCTCGATCCGCGGCGAGAAGGACCCGGACGGGCCCCGCTGGAAGGTGACCGGCACGAAGCTCGCGACCGTGGACGAGCGCAGCGCGTACCAGCCGCAGACCGGCGGCGAGAAGTACGAGGAGTACCTCCAGCTCGTCCAGGACGAGGACAAGCAGTGGCGGATCTCGCAGCCGCCCAACGGCCTCGTGCTCAGCGAGTCGGACTTCCAGCGCATCTACATGCCGGTCAACAAGTACTACTTCGCGGGCGGCACGCTCGTCGCCGACCCCGTCTACGTGCGTCAGCGCACCGATCCGGACTCGCGGATGGACCCCACCACGCAGACGGTGCAGTCGCTGCTCGCCGGGCCGTCCAGGTGGCTCGGCCCCGTCGTCGAGTCCAGCTTCCCGACCGGCACGGAGCTGCGCGAGGGCACCAAGTCCCTTTCGTACGACGGCCAGAACACGCTGCGGGTGCCGCTCAACGACAAGGCCGACAACGTCGCCCAGCCGCAGTGCAAGAAGATGGCCACCCAACTCCTCTACACGGTCAAGGACCTGACGGGCTCCCGGCTCGACCAGGTCGAGATCCTGCGCTCCGACGGCAAGTCGTCCTCGCTGTGCTCGGTGACCGAGTTGAACGCGGCCGCGATCGCCAACCGGCCGCGGATCCCCGACTACCAGTACTTCGTCGACAACGAGAAGCGGCTGGTCCGGATGAAGCTGGACGTGACCAGCGAGGAACAGCAGAAGGCCGAGCCGGTGCCGGGGCCGCTGAACACCCTGCCCGCCTTCAAGGTCGGCTCGGCGGCCTTGACGTACGACGAGCGGCGCGCGGCCGTGGTCTCCCAGGACGGGCACGGGCTGTACGTGGTGTCCCTGGTGGGCGGCGGGCCCATGCCGCAGCCGCTGCCGGTCGGGAAGGGCAGTACGCTGACGGCGCCCAGCTGGGACGCGGCCGGTGACCTGTGGGTCGCGGACGGCGATGCGCAGCACCCGGGGCTGTGGCGGGTGCCGGGCGGGGCCGGGGCCCCGGAAAAGGTGCAGGTGGCCGGGCTGGACGGCGGGCGGATCGCCTCGCTGAAGGCCTCCTCCGACGGGGTGCGGATCGCGCTGCTCGTGGAGAAGAACAGCCGCAAGAACCTGTACGTCGGGCGGATAGAACGGCCCGACGCCAAGGGCGACGCCTCGGCGGTGTCGGTGCGCGAGCTGCGCCCGGCGGCCCCGCAGATGGCGGACGTGACGACGATGAGCTGGGCGCCGCACGGGCGGCTGCTCGTGGTGGGCCGGGAGAGCGGCGGGGTGCAGCAGGCCCGCTACATGCTGGCGGACGGCTCGATGGTCGCGGCGAGCCTGCCCGGGGCGGCCGGGCTGTCCGCGGTCGCGGCCGCGGCGTCGGAGGACGAGTCGAAGCCGAAGCCGGTGGTGGCGTACTCGGAGGACGGGATCGTGTACCTGCCGCCGGGGGCGCAGTGGCGCACGGTGGCGGCGGGCGGCCAGGCTCCGGTGTACCCAGGCTGACCTGCGGCCGCGGACCCGGCGCGGGCTCGGCCGGCGGATCCGGACCCGGACCCGGACCCGGTCGCGGGCTCGGCCGCGGACCCGGTCGCGGGCTCTGTCCACAGGGGTGGCGGGCTGTGTCCGCCGCCGTCAGTGTGGAGTGGTGCGCGGTTGGTGGCAGGAGCTGGCCGGGCTGGTCCTGCCGGTCGACTGCGCCGGCTGCGGAGCGGTCCGGGTGCTGGTGTGCGCGGGCTGCCGGGAGGCGCTGAGCGCGGCCGGTGCGGGGCCGGTGCGGCCTTCTCCGCGGCCCGGTGGGCTGCCGCTGGTGCACGCCGCCGCCGTCTACGAGGGGGGCGTACGGGCCCTCCTGCTGGCCCACAAGGAGCGCGGGGCGCTGCCGCTGGCCGGTGTGCTCGGCGAGGCCCTGGCGGTGGCCGTGCTGGCGGGCAGGCCGCGGGATGAGTGCGGCCCGGTGGGTACGGGGCCGGGGCCGGGGCCGGATTCGGAGGACGTGGCCCTGGTGCCGGTGCCGTCGGCGCGGCGGCAGGTCCGGGCGCGCGGGCACGATCCGGCGCGCAGGATCGCCCTGGCGGCCGCGGGGCGGCTGCGGCGGGCCGGTGTTCCCGCGCGCGTGGCGCCCGTACTGCGGCTGCGGCGGGCGGTGGCCGACCAGGCGGGGCTCGGGGCCCGGCAGCGCCGGGAGAACCTCGCGGGGGCGCTGACGGTGTGCCGGGACGGGGCGCGGCTGACGGACGGGGCCCGGATCGTCCTCGTGGACGACCTGATCACCACCGGGGCGACGCTGGCGGAGGCGGCCCGGGCGGTGCGCACTGCGGGGCTGACCGCGGGCCCGGGGGAGGTGCTGCGGGCAGCGGTGGTCGCCGCGCCCGCGGACTCCTTCGGGCGGCTCCTCGGGGCGGGGCCCCGCCGGCCGGCTACGCGTACAGGTCAAAAATCTCGTGAATAGATTTGGAACTGGCGGGGAAGGCCCATCGTTGCAGGTAGTAAGAGGGAACAGCCACCTGACTGGAAGTACATTCCGGTAGCGGGTGCCGACAACCGTCATACAGGGATATGTTCGGTTGTAAGGAACTCAGGAGGCTGTCTCTCGACTCCGAAGTCGGTGGGGTGTTGATCTTGCCGATGGGGGAGGAGGAGGTGAAAGTCGCCAAGTCCGAGGCTCCGGCCTTCACCGGAGTCTGGTGCGAAAGGGAGACGCTTCGCCCCGTCGGGCGGAGCTATCCGGGAACGGAGTTCTGCGTGGACATCGTCGTCAAGGGCCGCAAGACCGAGGTGCCCGAGCGGTTCCGCAAGCACGTGGCCGAGAAGCTGAATCCGGAGCGGATCCAGAAGCTCGACGCCAAGGTGATCAGCTTGGACGTCGAGGTGTCCAAGGAGCACAACCCGCGGCAGGCCGACCGTTCCGACCGCGTGGAGATCACCCTGCGATCGCGGGGCCCGGTGATCCGGGCCGAGGCCGCCGCCGCCGACCCGTACGCGGCGCTCGACCTCGCTCAGGACAAGCTGGAGGCCCGGCTGCGCAAGCAGCACGACAAGCGCTACACCCGCCGTGGCAACGGCCGGCTCTCGGCGGCAGAGGTCGCCGACGTCGTGCCGGGCGTCGCGTCGCTCAACGGCAGTGGCCAGGTGGTCACCGAGGAGAAGACGGACGGGGTTCCGATCACCCGGATCGGGCCCATCGAAGTGCAGGGCGAAGGCCCGCTCGTCGTCCGCGAGAAGACGCACTCGGCCGCACCCATGTCGCTCGACCAGGCTCTGTACGAGATGGAGCTGGTCGGCCACGACTTCTATCTGTTCGTCGACTCCGAGACGAAGCTGCCCAGCGTGGTCTACCGACGTCACGCATACGACTACGGCGTCATCCACGTGAACCCCGACGGTGCCTCCAGCTCGGAGGAGCCGCGAGGCGGCGCCGGCGGCGCGCTCGGCGGCTGAACAGACCATCCGTTGCCCCCGCGCGGACGCTCCGGCGTCTGCGCGGGGGCACCTGCATGACGGGTATTGCGCCAGGCGGGTCCTCGACGGCCCCCCGCGCCGTGGCGCGGGCATGGAATCATGGCGGGCAGTCAACCGGCCGCGGTGTGTGTCCGGTTGGCCCAGCAGCTCAGCACATGCAGGGGGAGGAACGATGGCGGACAGCTTCGGGCCGGTACGCGGGGACGACGGCGCGGGCTGCCGCGGCGCGGACGCGTCGGCGGAGCCCGCCGGCTCGCCGGCCGGGGAACCGATCCGGGTGCTCGTGGTCGACGACCACGCACTCTTCCGGCGGGGTCTGGAGATCGTCCTCGCTCAGGAGGAGGACATCCAGGTCGTCGGCGAGGCCGGGGACGGCGCGGAGGCGGTGGACAAGGCGGCCGATCTGCTGCCCGACATCGTGCTGATGGACGTGCGGATGCCCCGGCGCGGCGGCATCGAGGCGTGCACCTCGATCAAGGAGGTGGCCCCCTCCGCGAAGATCATCATGCTGACCATCAGCGACGAGGAGGCGGACCTCTACGACGCGATCAAGGCGGGCGCGACCGGGTACCTCCTGAAGGAGATCTCGACGGACGAGGTGGCCACGGCGATCCGGGCGGTGGCCGACGGCCAGTCGCAGATCAGCCCTTCGATGGCGTCGAAGCTGCTCACCGAGTTCAAGTCGATGATCCAGCGGACCGACGAGCGCCGGCTGGTGCCGGCGCCGAGGCTGACGGACCGGGAGCTGGAGGTCCTCAAGCTGGTGGCCACCGGCATGAACAACCGTGACATCGCGAAGGAGTTGTTCATCTCCGAGAACACCGTGAAGAACCACGTCCGCAACATCCTGGAGAAGCTGCAGCTGCACTCCAGGATGGAAGCCGTGGTCTACGCGATGCGCGAGAAGATCCTCGAAATCCGCTGACCCGGATCGGCCGGCCGGGCCCTGCCGCCCCGACAAGGACTAGAGTGCGGCGAGCTCCGCCGTGACGGCCGCCGCCTCCGCGGGCGAGCCCGCGCGCTCGATCCGTACGTCCTCGCAGCCGACCCACTCCGCGGCTTCCCGCAGGGCCTGTGCCATCGGGCCCGCGGCCTTCGGCGAGGTCAGCGAGAGCTGCCGGGCGACCAGCGTGCGGCCCTCGCGGGCCGGGTCCACGCGGCCCTGCAGCCGGCCGGCCGCCAGCAGGGGCATCGCGAAGTACCCGTGTATCCGCTTCGGCTTGGGGACGTACGCCTCGAGGCGGTGGGTGAAGCCGAAGATCCGCTCCGTGCGGGGGCGGTCCCAGACCAGGGAGTCGAAGGGCGACAGCAGCGTCGTGCGATGGCGGCCCCGGGGGGCCGTGGCGAGGGCGGCGGGGTCCGCCCAGGCGGGCTTGGACCAGCCTTCGACCTCGACCGGGACCAGCCCGGAGTCGGCGATCACCGCGTCGACCTGCTCCCCCTTGAGACGGTGGTAGTCCGCGATGTCGGCGCGGGTGCCGACGCCCAGGGACCGGCCGGCCAGGGCGACCAGGCGGCGCACGCACTCGCGGTCGTCGAGGTCGTCGTGGAGCAGCCGGTCCGGAACGGCGCGCTCGGGAAGGTCGTAGACCCGCTTCCAGCCGCGGCGCTCGCTGCAGACCACCTCGCCGGTGTCGAGGAGCCACTCCACCGCGATCTTGGTCTCGGACCACTCGAACCACTCGCCGCCGTTCTTCGCGCCGCCCAGTTCGGTGGAGGTCAGCGGGCCGTCGGACTTCAGCCGGTCCAGGACGGCCTGCGTCGAGCGCTCCTTGTCCTCGAGGACGTGCCAGCGGTGGCCGCGCGCCCGGTTGGCCCGGCGGCGGAAGGCGAAATGCGGCCATTCCTCGATGGGGAGGATGCAGGCCGCGTGCGACCAGTACTCGAAGGCGTGGCGGTCGGACCAGTACGCCCGCTCCACGGTGTCGCGGCCGACCGCGCCGAGGCGTGCGTACGGGATCAGCTCGTGCGAGCGGGCCAGCACCGAGATGGTGTCCAGCTGTACGGCGCCCAGGTGGCGCAGGACTCCGCGCACTCCGCCGCGGCGGTCGGGTGCCCCGAGGAAGCCCTGTGCGCGCAGGGCGATCCGGCGGGCCTCGTCGGCGGAGAGGGAGAGCGAAGTCATCTCCGCAGCCTAGGCGGGGCCACTGACAGCGGGCAGGTACGGCAGCCGCGGGGGGAGCCCGAGGTCGGAGGGGAGAAGGGCGCCGACCCAGCAGTCGCGGGAGGTGCCACGCTGCTCGATGCCGGCCCGCAGGACCCCCTCGACCCGGAAGCCCGCCTTCTCGGCCACGGCCTTCGAACCGTCGTTGCCCAGCTCGGCGCGCCATTCCAGCCGTGTGACGCCGAGCGCCGTGAAGGCCCAGCGGGCGACGGCCGTCACGGCCTCGGTCATGTAGCCCCGTCCGCGGTGCTCCTTCACCGCCCAGTAGCCGATCTCGTACGACTCGGCGCCGTGGACGTGCACGCCGACGGCCGCGACCAGCGGGCCCCCGGCCCCGAGGCGGACGGCGAAGGGGTAGGCCGTGTCCTCGCGCCAGCCGTTCGGCACGAGCTCGTTCACGAAGGCGTGCGCGTGCGCGCGCTCGTACGGGGAGGGGACCAGGGTCCAGCGCTGGATCGCCGGATCCTGCGCGGCCGCGTAGACCTCGTCCTCGTCGGCGGGGACGAAAGGCCGCAGTACCAGCCGGTCCGTGGTGAGTGTGATGGGCTCCATGAACGGATTCTGCTGCCCGCGGAGCGTCCGGAGCGAACACTTTCCGGGAATCCCCCGGGGGGATGCGGCACCTTCCGTGTACCCCGTACGTTCTCAATCCGGGCACCCGTGCCCCCACGGGAACGGCGGACCTCCCGACGTGGCCACGTCCTCGCTTACGATGGCCGTTGCGGTGGGGCCCACCTGCCGTGCCCGCGGTACGTACAGTGCCCAGG
Source organism: Streptomyces sp. 147326 (assembly GCF_045000215.1). Lineage (NCBI taxonomy): Bacteria > Bacillati > Actinomycetota > Actinomycetes > Kitasatosporales > Streptomycetaceae > Streptomyces > Streptomyces sp. 147326. The sequence continues at coordinate 5,475,660 of NZ_CP134201.1, forward strand.
CCCGACCGGCAAGGAGACAAACCTCGGTGTCCGTCTTCAACAAGCTCATGCGTGCAGGCGAAGGCAAGATCCTGCGCAAACTGCACCGCATCGCGGACCAGGTCAACTCCATCGAAGAGGACTTCGTCAACCTCTCCGACGCCGAGTTGCGTGCGCTCACGGACGAGTACAAGCAGCGCTTCCAGGACGGCGAGAGCCTGGACGACCTGCTGCCCGAGGCCTTCGCGACCGTACGCGAGGCGGCCAAGCGCGTTCTCGGCCAGCGGCACTACGACGTCCAGATCATGGGTGGCGCGGCGCTGCACCTCGGCTACGTGGCCGAGATGAAGACCGGTGAGGGCAAGACCCTCGTCGGCACGCTTCCCGCGTACCTGAACGCTCTGTCCGGCAAGGGCGTCCACCTGATCACGGTGAACGACTACCTCGCCGAGCGCGACTCCGAGCTGATGGGCCGGGTGCACAAGTTCCTCGGCCTGGAGGTCGGCTGCATCCTGGCGAACATGTCTCCGGCGCAGCGCCGCGAGCAGTACGGCTGCGACATCACCTACGGCACGAACAACGAGTTCGGCTTCGACTACCTGCGCGACAACATGGCGTGGTCCCAGGAGGAGCTCGTCCAGCGCGGCCACAACTTCGCCGTGGTCGACGAGGTCGACTCGATCCTCGTCGACGAGGCCCGTACCCCGCTGATCATCTCCGGCCCGGCCGACCAGGCCACGAAGTGGTACGGCGACTTCGCGAAGCTGGTGACCCGCCTGACCAAGGGCGAGGCCGGCCAGCCGCTGAAGGGCATCGAGGAGACCGGCGACTACGAGGTCGACGAGAAGAAGCGCACCGTCGCCATCCACGAGTCCGGTGTCGCCAAGGTCGAGGACTGGCTCGGCATCGAGAACCTCTACGAGTCGGTGAACACCCCGCTCGTCGGTTACCTGAACAACGCGATCAAGGCCAAGGAGCTCTTCAAGAACGACAAGGACTACGTCGTCATCGACGGCGAAGTCATGATCGTCGACGAGCACACCGGCCGTATCCTCGCCGGCCGCCGCTACAACGAGGGCATGCACCAGGCGATCGAGGCGAAGGAAGGGGTGGACATCAAGGACGAGAACCAGACCCTCGCCACGATCACCCTGCAGAACTTCTTCCGCCTCTACTCGAAGCTGTCGGGCATGACCGGTACGGCCATGACCGAGGCCGCCGAGTTCCACCAGATCTACAAGCTCGGTGTCGTCCCGATCCCGACCAACCGCGACATGGTCCGCAAGGACCAGCCGGACCTGATCTACCGGACCGAGGTCGCGAAGTTCTCCGCCGTCGTCGACGACATCGCGGAGAAGCACGAGAAGGGCCAGCCGATCCTCGTCGGTACGACGTCGGTCGAGAAGTCCGAGTACCTCTCCCAGCAGCTCTCCAAGCGCGGCATCCCGCACGAGGTGCTCAACGCCAAGCAGCACGACCGTGAGGCGACGATCGTCGCCCAGGCCGGCCGCCGGGGCGCGGTCACCGTCGCCACGAACATGGCCGGCCGCGGTACGGACATCAAGCTCGGCGGCAACCCGGACGACCTCGCCGAGGCCGAGCTGCGCCAGCGCGGCCTGGACCCGGAGGAGCACATCGAGGAGTGGGCGCACGCCCTGCCCGAGGCGCTCACCCGGGCCGAGGCGGCCGTGAAGGCCGAGTTCGAAGAGGTCAAGGACCTCGGCGGGCTGTACGTGCTGGGCACCGAGCGCCACGAGTCGCGCCGCATCGACAACCAGCTGCGCGGCCGCTCCGGCCGACAGGGCGACCCGGGCGAGTCCCGCTTCTACCTGTCGCTGGGCGATGACCTGATGCGCCTGTTCAAGGCGCAGATGGTCGAGCGCGTCATGGCGATGGCGAACGTCCCGGACGACGTGCCGATCGAGAACAAGATGGTGACGCGCGCGATCGCGTCGGCCCAGTCGCAGGTGGAGACCCAGAACTTCGAGACGCGCAAGAACGTCCTGAAGTACGACGAGGTCCTCAACAGCCAGCGCGAGGTCATCTACGGCGAGCGCCGCCGCGTCCTGGAGGGCGAGGACCTGCAGGAGCAGGTGCGCTTCATGATGGACGACACCATCGACGCGTACATCGCGGCCGAGACGGTCGAGGGCTTCGCCGAGGAGTGGGACCTGGAGCGGCTGTGGAACGCCTTCCGGCAGCTCTACCCGGTCAAGGTCACCATCGAGGAGCTGGAGGAGGCCGCCGGCGACCGCGCGGGCATCACCGCCGAGTTCATCGCGGAGTCCGTCAAGGACGACATCCACGAGCAGTACGAGACGCGCGAGAAGACGCTCGGCTCCGAGATCATGCGCGAGCTGGAGCGGCGCGTGGTCCTGTCGGTCCTCGACCGCAAGTGGCGTGAGCACCTGTACGAGATGGACTACCTGCAGGAGGGCATCGGCCTGCGCGCGATGGCCCAGAAGGACCCGCTGGTCGAGTACCAGCGCGAGGGCTTCGACATGTTCAACGCCATGCAGGAAGGCATCAAGGAGGAGTCCGTCGGCTACCTGTTCAACCTGGAGGTCCAGGTCGAGCAGCAGGTCGAGGAGCTTCCGGTGCAGGACGCGGCGCCGTCGCTGACGAAGGAGCCGGCGGCGGCCGGGGCCGGCCGTCCGGAGATCCGGGCGAAGGGGCTGGACGCTCCGCAGCGGCCGGACCGGCTGCACTTCTCGGCGCCGACGGTGGACGGCGAGGGCGGTGTCGTCGAGGGCGACTTCGACAGTGACGCCGTCGGTGGCGAGGGCGACGGGATGACGCGGGCGGAGCGGCGCAAGGCGCAGAAGGCTGCCGGCGGGCGGCGCCGCAAGAAGTGACCCCTGCGGGGTCGCTGATCTCCCGGCCGGGGCCGGACACCGTGGGTGGTGTCCGGCCCCGGCCGCGTTGTGTGTGGGCGGGTGCGGGCCGGCTGCCGGCTGCCGGGGCTCCGGCCCCGGACCCCGCCCCTCAAACGCCGGCGAGGCTAGAAGGATCGCCTCGAACGCCGGCAGGGGCTGGATTGTGCCGGCGAGGGTCTGGCGGGGCTGGAGAGGGACTGGCAGGGCTGAGGCGGCTCAAGGGAGAGGGCCCTGGAGTTCTACCGCTGCGCAGCGCCAGCGGAGGTCCGGGCCTTGTTCCAGGCGGAAGGCCATGGCCGTGAGGCGGTCGCCCGTGGCGATGCGGGCGAAGGCTTCGATGACGCCCGGGCCGGGGGTGAAGCGGCCGCACTGGCGGATGACCGGGCGGAGGCGGTCGCGCAGGGGGTCCGCGGGTGCCAGGGTGACCAGCTGCTGGTAGGCGGGGCCGACGGTGTGGCCGAGGAGCGAGTGGACCGGGCGGCGGCCGCTGACCACCGCGAGGAGGTGTTCGGCGAACCAGTGGTGCGGGCCGTGCCGCAGGGCGCGCGGGGGGCCCGCCGGGCGCCGCGGGTCGCGCCGTCCGGCGGGCCGGGTCCGGGAACCGCCGCCCGGCCGGCGGCGGTTCCCGTCGTTGCCGATCGTGCCGCGCGTCGTCGTGTCCATCGCGATCTGCCCCCGAACAGGCCGGGCCCGGATGGGTACCGGGCGGTAACTTGATGGGGATCTTCTACGGCCGCCGAACACGCTCCGCAACCACGCTCACGGCCGGCCGGGCCGCCGCCCCGGTTCACCTATCCGAGTGCGCACCGGCCCCTCCGCGGGCCCGGAGCGCGCGCGTCCGGGGAGCGGGGTGGACGGCCGCGGGTCCTGGTCCGGCACCTCGAAGGGGTACGGACTCCGTCACCCTGCCGGACCCTCCGAGTCGTATCCTGGGGGAGTTTTCCGACTACTGAAAGCAGCCGGCCATGCGTGTGTACGTCCCCCTGACCCTCCCCGGGCTCGCCGAGGTGCACAAGGCGGGTGAGCTGGGCCCCGCCCCGCTGCGGGCGTACGCCGTCACCCCCGGGCTCCGCGAGTGGTACGTGTCGGACGACATCGAGGAGCTGGAGTACGCGGCCCTGAACCGGGCCGCGGCCGCCTCCCTGCGGCTGCTCGCCGCGGACGCGGGCGCGCCGCGCCGCCGCGTCGTCGTCGCCCTCGACGTCGACGACCAGGCCGCCACCGCCACCCCCGGGGTCGACGAGGCCACTCTCGGCCAGGTGAGCCTGGCCGGCGCCGTACGCCTCACGGTGGCCGCCGCCGTGCACGTGGACGCCGATGACGCCGACGAGGACGTGGCCGCCGCCGCGCAGGCCCTCGCCGCCGCCGACGGCGGGGACGCGGACGCGCAGTTCATCGTCGACGGAGCCGAGGACCACGAGCTGCTGTGGTTCGGCGTACAGGAGATTCCGGGGTTGCTGAAGTGATCGAAAAGCACATCGTCTGGGACTGGAACGGCACCCTCCTCCACGACATCGACGCCGTCATCATCGCGACCAACGCCTCCTTCGCCGAGCTCGGCTTCGCGCCGATCACCCTGGAGACCTACCGCGACCTGTACGTCGTACCGGTGCCGAAGTTCTACGAGCGCCTCATGGGACGGCTGCCCACCGACGAGGAGTGGGTGGTCATGGACGAGGCCTTCCACCGGCACTACTGGGCCGCCGCCGTGGACGCCGGGCTCGCCGAGGGTGCCCGGGAGCTGCTCCAGGAGTGGCAGCGGGACGGGCTCACCCAGTCCCTGCTGTCCCTCGCGCCCCACGAGAAGCTCGTGCCGCTGGTCCGGACCCACGGCATCGACCACCACTTCCTGCGCGTCGACGGGCGGACCGGGCCCTCCCACACCTCCAAGGCGGGACACCTCGTACGCCACTTGGCCGCCCTGGACGGGACGGGTGTGACGGCGGGACGTACGGTCCTCATCGGAGACGCCGTGGACGATGCCCTGGCCGCCGCCCACGTCGGTGCCCGGGCGGTTCTCTACACGGGCGGTTCGCACAGTCGCAGCAGTCTGGAATCAGCCGGTGTGCCCGTCGTGGACACCCTGGCCGAGGCCGTATGGACAGCTCGCGAGCTGGCCGAATTGTGACTGGACGGCCCGCTGCACGGACGGCCGGGTCACGTCGCTGGCCAGACTGTCAAAGTTTCACCCCAAGATTTATACAGATGCAGCGAATGACGACCTGGGGGTAGGTCGGGATAGCCTTGTACCCGTGATCAGCGCGATAGTCCTCGGGGGCACTGGAGCCTCCGGCCTGCGCCCGGCGCACGACCGTGCCCGGGCCTTCGCTGATCCCCGCCACCGGGACCTCCAGCCGATCTTGGCTCATTCCCTCCCGGTCGGCTCTCTCGACGGCATAGCGTCGATCCCGGACGGACACCCCGCCTCGCGGAGCTATGCCATTCCTTCCTTCACCTACGTCACGCAATGGCGCGCGACAGGAGCCAGAGGACATGCAGACCAAGCTGGACGAAGCAAAGGCCGAGCTGCTCGCACGGGCGGCCCGGGTAGCTGAGCACAGCCCGGCCGGGGGGCTACTTCCGACTGGGTCCGAGCAGGGAGAGCGTCCAGACCAGGACGCGGTGCTCTCCTACCTCCAGCGCTACTACCTGCACACGGCGCCCGAGGACCTCACGGACCGGGACCCGGTCGACGTGTTCGGAGCCGCGCTCTCCCACTACCGGCTCGCCGAGAACCGGCCGCAGGGCACCGCGAGCGTGCGCGTGCACACCCCCACGGTCGAGGAGAACGGCTGGACCTCCAGCCACTCCGTCGTCGAGGTGGTCACCGACGACATGCCCTTCCTCGTGGACTCCGTGACGAACGAGCTGTCCCGCCAGGGCCGCGGCATCCACGTCGTGATCCACCCGCAGGTCGTCGTCCGCCGTGACGTCACCGGCAAGCTGATCGAGATCCTCGGCCCCGACTGCGACGCCCACGGCCCCCGTACCTCGCGCCCCCACGACTCCCTCGTCGAGTCCTGGATCCACGTCGAGATCGACCGTGAGACCGACCGCGCCGACCTCAAGCAGATCAACGCCGACCTGCTGCGCGTCCTGTCCGACGTACGCGAGTCCGTCGAGGACTGGGAGAAGATGCGCGACGCCGCGCTGCGCATCGCCGAAGGCCTGCCCGAGGAGCCCACCGCCCCGGACCTGCGCGAGTACGAGCTCGAAGAGGCCCGCGAGCTGCTGCGCTGGCTCGCCGACGACCACTTCACCTTCCTCGGCTACCGCGAGTACAACCTCGTCGACGGCGACTCCCTGGCCGCCGTGCCCGGCACCGGCCTCGGCATCCTGCGCTCCGACCCGCACCACAGCGGCAAGGACGACGGCCACCCGGTCTCGCCGTCCTTCAACCGGCTGCCGGCCGACGCCCGCGCCAAGGCCCGCGAGCACCGCCTGCTGGTGCTGACCAAGGCCAACAGCCGCTCCACCGTGCACCGCCCCTCGTACCTCGACTACGTGGGCGTCAAGAAGTTCGACGCCGACGGCAACGTCGTCGGCGAGCGCCGCTTCCTCGGCCTGTTCTCCTCCGCCGCGTACACCGAGTCCGTGCGCCGCGTCCCGGTCGTCCGCCGCAAGGTCGCCGAGGTCCTGGACCGGGCCGGCTTCTCGCCGTCCAGCCACGACGGCCGCGACCTGACGCAGATCCTGGAGACCTACCCGCGCGATGAGCTGTTCCAGACCCCGGTCGACCAGCTGCAGTCCATCGTCACCTCCGTCCTGTACCTGCAGGAGCGCCGCCGGCTGCGGCTGTACCTGCGCCAGGACGAGTACGGCCGCTACTACTCGGCCCTCGTCTACCTGCCGCGCGACCGGTTCACCACCGGCGTCCGGCTGCGCCTGATGGACATCCTGAAGGAGGAGCTCGGCGGCATCAGCGTCGACTTCACCGCCTGGAACACCGAGTCGATCCTCTCCCGCATCCACTTCGTCATCCGCGTCCCGCAGGGCACCGAGCTGCCCGGCCTGACCGACGGCGACGTCGAGCGCATCGAGAGCCGCCTCGTCGAGGCCGCCCGCTCCTGGGCCGACGGCTTCCAGGAAGCGCTGATCGCCGAGTGCGGCGAGGAGCGCGCCGCGGAGCTGCTGCGCCGCTACGGCACCTCCTTCGCCGAGGGCTACAAGGCCGACCACTCGCCGCGCGCCGCCGTCGCCGACCTGATCCACCTGGAGCGGCTCGCCGCCAGCGACCGGAAGTTCGCGCTCTCGCTGTACGAGCCGGTGGGCGCCGCCCCCGGCGAACGCCGGTTCAAGATCTTCCGCACCGGCGAGCAGGTCTCGCTCTCCGCGGTCCTGCCGGTGCTGCAGCGCCTCGGCGTCGAGGTCACCGACGAGCGCCCGTACGAGCTCCGCCGCTCGGACCGGGTCAGCGCGTGGATCTACGACTTCGGCCTGCGGATGCCCCTGCCCACCGGGACCGGTGACGCCGCGGCGGCCAACTACCTCGGCGACGACGCCCGCGAGCGCTTCCAGGACGCCTTCGCGGCGGTCTGGCAGGGCGACGCGGAGAACGACAACTTCAACTCCCTCGTGCTGAGCGCCGGGCTCACCTGGCGGCAGGCCGTCGTCCTGCGCGCGTACGCCAAGTACCTGCGCCAGGCCGGCTCCACCTTCAGCCAGGACTACATGGAGGACACCCTCCGCAACAACGTCCACACCACCCGGCTGCTGGTCTCGCTCTTCGAGGCCCGGATGTCGCCCGTCCGCCAGGCCGCCGGCAGCGAGCTCGTCGACGCCATGCTGGAGGAGCTGGACGGGGCCCTGGACCAGGTCGCCTCGCTCGACGAGGACCGCATCCTGCGCGCCTTCCTCACCCTCATCAAGGCGACGCTGCGGACCAACTTCTTCCAGACCAGCAGCACGGGCGAGCAGCACTCCTACGTGTCGATGAAGTTCGACCCGCAGGCCATCCCCGACCTCCCCGCGCCCCGCCCGGCCTTCGAGATCTGGGTGTACTCCCCGCGCGTCGAGGGCGTCCACCTGCGCTTCGGCAAGGTCGCCCGAGGCGGCCTGCGCTGGTCCGACCGCCGCGAGGACTTCCGTACGGAGATCCTCGGTCTGGTCAAGGCGCAGATGGTCAAGAACACCGTCATCGTGCCGGTCGGTGCCAAGGGCGGCTTCGTCGCCAAGAACCTCCCGGACCCGTCGGTGGACCGCGACGCCTGGCTCGCCGAGGGCATCGCCTCGTACAAGATCTTCATCTCGGCGCTGCTCGACATCACCGACAACATGGTCGGCGGCGAGGTCGTGCCCCCGAAGGGCGTGGTCCGCCACGACGAGGACGACACCTACCTCGTCGTCGCCGCCGACAAGGGCACCGCGACCTTCTCCGACATCGCCAACGGAGTGGCGGAGTCCTACGGCTTCTGGCTCGGCGACGCCTTCGCCTCGGGCGGCTCGGCCGGATACGACCACAAGGGCATGGGCATCACCGCCCGCGGCGCGTGGGAGTCCGTCAAGCGGCACTTCCGCGAGCTCGGCCACGACACCCAGACCCAGGACTTCACCGTCGTCGGCGTCGGCGACATGTCCGGTGACGTCTTCGGCAACGGCATGCTGCTCTCCGAGCACATCCGCCTGGTCGCCGCCTTCGACCACCGGCACATCTTCATCGACCCGACCCCGGACGCGGCCACCTCGTACGCGGAGCGCCGGCGCCTGTTCGAGCTGCCGCGTTCCTCGTGGGCCGACTACGACAGCTCGCTGCTCTCCCCGGGCGGCGGCATCCACCCGCGCAGCGCGAAGTCCATCCCGGTCAACGCGCACGTCCGCGAGGCCCTCGGCATCGAGGCGGGCGTCACCAAGATGACCCCCGCCGACCTGATGCAGGCCATCCTCCAGGCCCCCGTGGACCTGCTGTGGAACGGCGGCATCGGTACGTACGTCAAGGCGACGGCCGAGACGCACGCCGACGTCGGCGACAAGGCCAACGACTCGATCCGCGTCAACGGCTCCCACGTGCGGGCCAAGGTCATCGGCGAGGGCGGCAACCTGGGCCTGACCCAGCTCGGCCGCATCGAGTTCGCCCGGACCGGCGCCGGCGGCGAGGGCGGCAAGGTCAACACCGACGCCATCGACAACAGCGCGGGCGTGGACACCTCCGACCACGAGGTGAACATCAAGATCCTGCTCAACGCGGTCGTCGCGGACGGGGACATGACCGTCAAGCAGCGCAACAAGCTGCTCGCCCAGATGACCGACGAGGTGGGTCACCTGGTCCTGCGCAACAACTACGCGCAGAACACGGCGCTCGCCAACGGCGCGGCCCAGGCCCCGAGCCTGCTCCACGCCCAGCAGCGCTACATGCGCCGCCTGGAGAACGCCGGACTGCTGGACCGCGGGCTGGAGTTCCTGCCCACCGACCGGCAGATCCGCGAACTGCTGAGCAGCGGCAAGGGCCTGACCCAGCCGGAGCTGGCCGTGCTCTTCGCCTACACCAAGATCACGGTGGCGGACGAGCTCATCGCCACCGGGCTGCCGGACGACCCGTACCTGCGCCGTCTGCTCTTCGCGTACTTCCCGGCCGTCCTGGGCGAGAAGTTCGCCGAGCAGATCGACGCGCACGCGCTGCGCCGCGAGATCATCACCACCATCCTGGTCAACGACACCGTCAACACCGGCGGTTCGACCTTCCTGCACCGCCTGCGCGAGGAGACCGGGGCCTCCACGGAGGAGATCGTCCGGGCCCAGCTCGCGGCCCGCGAGATCTTCGGCCTGGCCGAGGTGTGGGACGAGGTGGAGGCGCTCGACAACAAGGTCGCCGCCGACGTCCAGACCCGGGTGCGGCTGCACTCGCGGCGCCTGGTCGAGCGCGGTACCCGCTGGCTGCTGAACAACCGGCCGCAGCCGCTCCAGATCTCCGAGACCATCGCCTTCTTCGCCGAGCGGGTCGGCCAGGTCTGGGCTGAGCTGCCGAAGCTGGTGCGCGGCGCCGACCTCGAGTGGTACCGGTCGATCCTCAACGAGCTGACGGGCGAGGGCGTCCCGGAGGAACTGGCCGCCAAGGTGGCCGGGTTCTCCTCCGCCTTCCCGACGCTCGACATCGTCGCGATCGCGGACCGCACGGGTGTTGGCTGCCTGGAGGTCGCCGAGGTCTACTACGACCTCGCCGACCGCCTGGACATCACCCAGCTGATGGACCGGATCATCGAGCTGCCGCGGGCCGACCGCTGGCAGTCGATGGCCCGTGCGTCGATCCGCGAGGACCTGTTCGCGGCGCATGCGGCGCTGACCGCCGATGTGCTGTCGGTGGGCAACGGCAGTTCGACTCCCGAGGAGCGCTTCAAGGCGTGGGAGGAGAAGAACGCGGCGATCATCGGGCGGGCGCGGACGACGCTGGACGAGATCCGGGGGTCGGACGACTTCGACCTGGCGAATCTGTCGGTGGCGATGCGGACGATGCGGTCGCTGCTGCGCGTGCACAGCTGATCGGTTGGTTTGCCGAACGGGCCGGGCCCGGGACCTTGTGGTCCCGGGCCCGGCCCGTTTCGTGGTGGGTGTCCTCGGGTGCGGCGCCGTTGCGGGGGCGCTGCCCCCGAGCCCCCGCGCCTCAAACGCCGGGGGGCTGGATTTTCCAGCCCCGCCGGCGTTTGAGGCGCGGGTCCGGGCGGAGCCCAGGAAGGCCGGGGCGGGGCTGGTCAGCGGCCCGCGGTGAAGGCCTCGTACGCGTCGCAGACTTCGGCGGCCGGGCCGTCCATGCGCAGGACGCCCGCCTCCAGCCAGATCGCGCGGTCGCAGGTCTCGCGGACCGTGTTGATGCCGTGGCTGACGAGGAAGACCGTGCCGGCCTGTTCGCGGAGCTGCTCGATGCGGGCCTGGCTGCGCCGTTGGAAGGCGGCGTCGCCGGTGGCCAGGGCCTCGTCGATCATGAGTACGTCGTGGTCCTTGGCGGCGGCGATGGAGAACCGCAGCCGGGCGCCCATGCCGGAGGAGTACGTCCGCATGGGCAGGGAGATGAAGTCGCCCTTCTCGTTGATGCCGGAGAAGTCGACGATGCCCTGGTAGCGCTCCTGGATCCGCTGCTTGGACATGCCCATCGCGAGGCCGCCGAGCACGACGTTGCGCTCGCCCGTCAGGTCGTTCATCAGGGCGGCGTTCACGCCCAGCAGGGACGGCTGGCCGTGCGAGAAGATCCGGCCGCGGGCCACCGGCTGGAGGCCGGCGATGGCGGCCAGCAGGGTGGACTTGCCCGAGCCGTTGGAGCCGATGAGGCCGATGGCCTCGCCCTTGTACGCGGTGAAGGTGACGCCCTTGACGGCGTGCACCTCGCGGACGCCGGGGGCCGGCTTGCGGGAGAAGATCCGGCTGAGGGCCGCGGTGGCGCCGCCCTTGCGGCCTCCGCTGCCGTGGACCTTGTAGATGACGTGGACCCCGTCCGCGATCACGGTGGGGGTCCGGACCCGGGTGTCAGCCACGGCCGTATTCCTCCTCTGCCTTCCAGAAGTAGACGAAGCCGCCGACGCCGGCGAGCAGGGCCCAGCCGATGGCGACCGGCCACACGTGGTGCGGGAGCGAATGCGCTTGGAAGCTGTCGATCAGCGCGAAGCGCATCAGGTCGATGTAGACGGCCGCGGGGTTGAGTTTGAGCATCGTCAGCACCCAGTGCGGCAGGTCGCCCGTCTTGTGGATCTGGTCGATGGACCACATGACGCCCGAGGAGTACATCCAGGTGCGCAGGACGAACGGCATCAGCTGGCTGACGTCCGGGCTCTTGCTGCCGATGCGCGCCATGATCATGGCGCAGCCGGCGGCGAAGACGGCCATCAGCAGGAGCGTGGGGACGGCCAGGAGCCAGGCCGGGCCGGGCGTCTGGCCGAAGGCGAGCAGCAGGACGACGAGGGCGCCCATGGTGACGAGCAGCTGCTGGAAGAGCTGGACGACGGTGGAGATGGGCAGGCTCGCGCGGGGGAAGTGCAGGGCGCGGACCAGGCCGAGGTTGCTGTGGACGGCGCGGGTGCCGGCGTTGATGGAGCTGCCGATGAAGTCCCAGACGAAGACGCCGGTGATCAGGAAGGGCAGGTAGTCCGGCACTCCGCTGCTGGCCTTCATCGCGAGGCCGAAGACGAAGTAGTAGACGGCCGCGTTGAGCAGCGGGGTCACCAGGTGCCAGACCTGGCCGAGCTTGGCCGTGCTGTACGTGGCCTGCATGCGGGCCGTGGCGTACGCGGCCACGAAGTGGCGGCGGTCCCAGAGCTCCGCGACGTAGCGGGGGAGCGAGGGGCGGGCGCCGCTGAGGGTGAGGCCGTGGGCGGCGGCCAGGTCGGCGAGTTCCGCGGAGGTCGCGGGGCCGGTCTCGGATGCGGTCGCGGTGGTCACAGGGTTCGCTTTCGACGGGGTCAGGGCGTCGGCCGGCGATGGGACGGGTCCGTATCGTCGCTACGGCGAGATTAGGGTGCGCAGCGTCGGAACGCAACCGTATCGTCGTGACGGGGCGCGGCTATGCTCTGTGCATGACCAAGGACCCCGCCGCAGCCCCCGCCCGAAGAGCCCCCGCCGGCGCCGCCGTCCTGCGCGAGGACGTGACCGAGGCGATCCGCAGCGCGGTACTGGAGGAACTGGCCGCGGTCGGGTTCTCGCGGATGTCCATCGAGGGCATCGCGCGGCGGGCGGGCGTCGGCAAGACCGCGGTGTACCGGCGGTGGAAGTCGAAGCTGCACCTGGTGCTGGACCTGGTGGGGGCCTTCGCGGCGGACGGCCTGCCGGTGCCGGCGACGGGGTCGCTGTACGGGGACGTACGGGCGCTGCTGGAGGTCATGTCCCACGTGCTGAGGCACCCGGTGGCGTCGGCGGTGATCCCCGACCTGCTGGTGGAGGCGGCGCGGAACCCGGAGATCGCGGACGCGGTGCGGGGGGCGCTGCTGGAGGGGCAGCGGCGGCTCGCCGCGGGGATCGTGGGCGAGGCGGTTGCGCGGGGCGAGCTGGCGGAGGGGGTTGATCCGGATCGGGCGCTCGATCTGGCGATCGGGCCGCTGTACTGGAGGCAGGTGGTCGTACGGGACTCCGTCCCGGGCGGGTATCTGGACGAGCTCGCGCGCTCGGTGGTGGCGGGGCTGCGAGCCCCCTGACCCCTGCGGGCCGTCTGCGGGGGCTCCGCCCCCGAATCCCCGCGCCTCAAACGCCGGCGGGGCTGGAGGTGCCGACCGGGCCGAGGGAAATGGCCAGCAGCGGCGGCGCGGGGGGCTACGGCCAGAGGCGGGCCAGGGATGGTTCCTGGGCCGGGGTCGCGGCCGGGGCGGGGTGGCGGTCCTCCAGGGGGGTGATCGCGGGGATCGGGGCCGTCTGGCCCAGGAAGACCCGCCGGACCACCCGTTCCGCCGCGTGGCCGTCGTCGTACGAGCAGAACCGCGCGCGGAACGCCGCCCGCAGTTGCGCGGAGCGCGAGCCCTGCCAGTGGCCCGTGGTGAAGATGTCCACCAGCTCGTCCTGGGTCCGGGCGATCGCGCCCGGCGGGCACGACCGCAGGTCGAAGTAGGTGCCCCGGGCCGCCTCGTACGCCTCCCAGTCGTCCGCGTGGATCACGATCGGCCGGTCCAGCGCCGCGTAGTCGAACATCAGGGACGAGTAGTCCGTGACGAGCGCGTCCGAGGCGAGGCAGAGTTCCTCCACCGAGGGGTGGGAGGAGACGTCCAGCAGCCGCGGGTGCGGCTCCCACGCGCGGTCGGTGTCCGCGTACGTGAGGTGGGTGCGGGCGAGGATGGTGAAGCGCGGGCCCAGGTCGCGCAGGACCCGCTCGAAGTCCAGGTGTTCGGGCCGGCTGCGCCGGTAGTCGCGGTGGGTGGGTGCGTACAGGACCGCCGTCGAGCCCGCCGGGATGCCGAGGCGTTCGCGCAGCTCCAGTACGTCCGCGCGGCTCGCCCGGTGGAAGACGTCGTTGCGCGGGTAGCCGTATTCGAGGGTCGTGTAGGAGGACGGGACCGCCTTCTCCCAGACCAGGGTGGAGTGCCGGTTCGAGGAGAGCAGGTAGTCCCACTGGTCGGCGCCGCGCAGCAGGCCCGCGAAGTCCGTCGTCGGGGTGGCCGCCGGGCGGTCCTGGAGGTCGAGGCCGACGCGCTTGAGCGGGGTCCCGTGCTGGGTCTGGACCAGGATCTGGCCCGGCCGCTTGACCAGGGCGCGGTCGAAGTTGACGTTCGTGACCAGGTACGTGGCCCGCGCCAGGGCGGTCCAGTACGCCGCCGAGCCCGGGCGCAGCGCCGTCGTCTCCCGGGGCAGGGTCGAGGCGTGCGCCGGGTCGCAGATCCACGCCGTCCGCATCCGCGGCGCCAGTTCGCGCAGTGTGGCCTCGATCGCCGCCGGGTTGCAGGCGTAGCCGCCGTGCCAGTACGCGGAGAAGACCGCCAGCTCCGGGCGCAGGGGGAGGAGGCGCTGGGTCCGGTAGTGCAGGCGCACGGCCGTCTCGCGCAGGCCCCGCCCCAGGGCCGAGGCCGCGCGGCCCAGTCCGAGCCCGGCCGAACGCAGCGCCGACAGCAGCCGGTAGGTGCGCCGGGTGCCCAGCCGCATCAGGGTGTGGCGGACCCGGTCGGTCCGCGACAGGGACAGCGGCAGCGCGGACCTGCCGCCGGGGGCCCGGTAGCGGCGCAGCAGGGCGGAGGCGCGGCTGAAGAACTCGGCCCGTCCGGCGCGCGGGAGGCGGCGCGGGTCGGCGTACAGGGCGCAGAAGTGCTCGGCCATCCGGCGGTGCACGGCGGGGCGCCAGCGCTCCAGCTCGGGGCGGCCGGCGAGGTAGCCGAAGACCCGGTCGTACTGGTCGAAGATGTCGAGGTGGCGGCGGCTCGTGGTGGTCAGGATCGAGCCGGTGCGCCGCTGGCGGTAGTGGACGCAGACCCGGTCCAGGACGGCGACGGACTCCGCGGCCAGCAGCGCCGGGTAGGTCCAGGGGGTGTCCTCGTAGAAGCCGGGCGGGAATTCGAGCCCCTCGCGCTCCACGTACTCGCGGCGGTACGCCTTGTTCCACACCACCATCAGCATGGCCAGCAGCGCCGGGCGGTCGGCGAGCCGGAAGCTGGCCGGGCCCTCCTCGGACAGCCGGTGGGCGAGCCGGTTGCGCACCAGCTCGCCCGACCAGAAGGTGCGCGCGTAGTCGTAGACCAGGACGTCGGGGGAGCCGGTGGCCTTCAGCCGGTCGGTGACGGCCTGCAGGGCGCCGGGGGCGAGGGTGTCGTCGCCGTCGAGGAAGATCAGGTAGTCGCCGGTGGCCCGGGCCAGGCCCGCGTTGCGGGCCGGTCCCAGGCCCAGGTTGTGCGCCAGGTGCACGGCGGTGACCCGGGGGTCACGGGCCGCGTACTCGTCGATGATCGAACCGCAGGCGTCGGGCGAGGCGTCGTCGACCGCGATCAGTTCCAGATCCGGGTACGACTGCGTCAGGACCGAGTCCAGACTCTCCTGGAGGTAGGCCTGGACCTTGTACGCGGGCACGATGACGCTGAACCGGGGCACGGCACATCCAGGGGTCGGCGCGGGCATATGGCCAAGGAACCCCCGGTGTGGCGATCGGGTTACGCAGCGTGTGGCAATCAGGTTACGGAGCGTCAACGCCGCACGTCATTCACTTGATCGCGCCGGCCATCACCCCCGTGACGAACTGCCGCTGGAAGGCGAAGAAGACGACGAGCGGGACCACCATCGACAGGAACGCGCCCGGCGCCAGCACGTCGATGTTGTTCCCGAACTGCCGTACCTGCTGCTGGAGCGCGACCGTCACCGGCGGGTTCGCCGAGTCCGCGAAGACCAGCGCCACGAGCATGTCGTTCCACACCCACAGGAACTGGAAGATGCCGAGCGAGGCGATCGCCGGCCCGCCGAGCGGCAGCACCACCCGTGCGAACAGCCGCAGTTCACCCGCCCCGTCGAGGCGGGCCGCCTCCAGCAGCTCGCGCGGGATCTGCGCGAAGAAGTTGCGCAGCAGGAACACGGCGAAGGGCAGTCCGAAGGCGGTGTGGAAGAGGACCACTCCCGCCGTGGTCTCGAACAGGCCGATGGAGCCGAAGAGTTCGGAGACCGGGATCAGCGCCACCTGTACGGGGACCACGAGCAGCCCGACGACGACCAGGAAGAGCCAGTCCCGGCCGGGGAACTCCAGCCAGGCGAAGGCGTATCCGGCGAACGCGCCCAGGACCAGGACGAGCAGGGTGGCCGGCACGGCGATCGCGACCGTGTTCAGGAGGGACCCGGTGATGGTGTCGTTGGCCAGCAGCCGCTCGTAGTTGCCGGCGGTCAGCCGCGAGGGCGCCGTCAGCACCTGCCACCAGCCGCCCTTGTTGAGGTCGGTGGGGGAGACGAAGGAGGAGATGAGCAGTCCGAGGGTGGGCAGCAGCCAGAAGAGCGCGGCCAGGACCAGGAACACCCGGAGCGCCCCGCCCGCGGCCCGCGCGGCCCGCGCGGCCAGCCGGCCCGCGGCCCGATCGGCACGAGGTGCACGGGCGCCGGCCGGGCCGCCTGCGGCGTGCTCGGCGGAGGGGCGTGCGGCGTCTGCCGGGCCTGCACCTGCGGGCGGGCCTGCCGGAGGGTTGCCTCCCGTCGGGTCCGGCGCCGCGTCGGAACGGCTCATCGGGAACCCTCCTTACGGAGCCTGCGTATGTTCACGAGCATCACCGGGATCACCAGCACCAGCAGCAGCACGGCGATGGCACTGCCCAGGCCCGGATCGGCGTCGGTGCCGAAAGAGGTGCGGTACAGCTGCAGCGCGAGCACGTTCGCGTCGTCCTGGACCGCGCCCGGCGCGATCACGAAGACCAGGTCGAAGATCTTCATTACGTTGATGACGAGGGTGACGAGCACGACCGCCAGGACCGGCGCCAGCAGCGGGACGGTGATCCGGCGGAACACCTGCCACTCGTTCGCCCCGTCCACCCGCGCCGCCTCCAGCAGCTCGCGCGGTACGGCGGCCAGCCCGGCCCCGATCAGCACCATCGCGAACCCTGCCCACATCCATACGTACGCCCCGATGACCGCCGGGGTGACCAGTGCCGGGCCGAGCCACTGCACCCCGGCGTACGCCTCCCGGAAGTTCGCGGCGGGCAGCCGCAGCTGCGCCCCGTCGGCCTTCGCGGACAGGGTGAAGGTGCCGTCGGCGCGGGCCGTGGCCGTGTCGACCACCCGGCCGTCCCTGACCGCCTCGATCCGCATCCCGGCGAAGGCCGACTCGGCCGGATCGACCGCGTTCGTACGGCCGCCCCCGCCGCGGGTGAAGTCCTGCCAGGCCGTCCCGGTGACCTTCCCCGGCTCGGCATCCGCCGCCCTGGCGGTCCGCGTGCCCTCGGGCAGGGACTCCGGGGCCACGCCGACCAGCGGTAGCAGCACCGGGGTGCCCGCGCGGACGGGGTCGCGGGTCACGAAGGCGCCCCCGCCGGCGTCGGTGAGCGGCGAGTCCCGGCCCGGGCGGGCCTTGGGGAAGGCCGAGGACTCCGCGAAGGTGTCGTGGACCCCGACCCAGACCGCGTTGGCGACGCCCCGGTCCGGATCGTGGTCGTAGACGAGCCGGAAGATGATGCCCGCCGCCAGCATCGAGATCGCCATCGGCATGAACACCAGCAGCTTGAACGCGGTGCCCCAGCACACCCGTTCGGTGAGCACCGCGAAGATCAGGCCCAGGGCGGTGGCCGTGGTCGGGGCGAGCACCACCCACAGCGCCGTGTTCTCCAGCGCGGTGCGGATGGTGTCGTCGCTCAGGATCTCCCGGTAGTTGTCGCCGCCGACGAACACGCCGCCCGAGCGGTCGAAGAAGCTGCGGTAGACCGAGTAGCCGATCGGGTGCACGACGAGCGCGCCGAGCAGCACGAGGGCCGGCAGGAGGAACGCCGCCGCGACCAGACGGCGGCGCCTGGCCTC
Source organism: Streptomyces sp. 147326 (assembly GCF_045000215.1). Classification (NCBI taxonomy): domain Bacteria; kingdom Bacillati; phylum Actinomycetota; class Actinomycetes; order Kitasatosporales; family Streptomycetaceae; genus Streptomyces; species Streptomyces sp. 147326. Next base: position 5,493,383 of record NZ_CP134201.1, read on the forward strand.
CGCGGACAGCCCGCGGGCGGCCTTGGCAGGGGCCTTCACGGGCCTAGTTTCCGTAGGCCTTGGCCGCGTCAGCCTCCAGTTTCGCCTGCGCGCCCGCCACGTCCGACGGGTTCGCCAGGAAGTCCTGGAGCGCCTTCCACTCGCCCGCGCCCGGGGTCCCGCCGAAGGCCGCCGGGGCCTGGTCCGACATGTCGAAGCGGAAGTCGTCGCCCGCCGCGATCAGCGCCTTGGCGATGTTCCGCTGGATGTCGTTCGGATAGGCCGCCGGGTCCACCGCCTTGTTCGGGGAGATGAAACCGCCCTCGCGGGCCTGGATCTCCGCCGCGTCCGGCGAGGCCAGGAAGGTCAGCAGCGCCTGCGCGCCCTTCGACGGCTTCAGCGCGACCGCCACGTCACCGCCCGAGACCACCGGGGCCTTCCCGCCGACCGCCGGGAAGGGGAAGACGAGGGCGTCCTCGCCCACCTTCGCCTCGGTCTGCGCGATGTTCACCGCCACGAAGTCGCCCTCGAAGACCATCGCAGCCGCCGGCCGGTCGCCTCCGGTGAAGGTCTGCGTCACCGACTTCGGGAACTCCGTCGACAGCGCCCCGCTCGGCCCGCCCGCCAGGAAGTCCTTGCGCCCGAACAGTTCGCCGAGCGTGGTCAGCGCCTGCTTGACGCTGTCGTCCGTCCACTTGATCTGGTGCTTGGCCAGCTGGTCGTACTTCTCCGGGCCCGCCTGGGAGAGGTAGACGTTCTCGAACCAGTCGGTGAGGGTCCAGCCGTCCGCGCCCGCCACCGAGACGGCCGGCGTACCGGAGGCGGACAGCGTGTCCGCCGCCGTGATCAGCTCCTTCCAGGTCGTCGGGGGCTTGACCCCGGCCGCCTCGAAGGCCTTCGCGTTGTACCAGATCAGCGACTTGTTGGCGGCCTTGTAGTACACGCCGTACTGGGTGCCGCCGACCGCGCCGAGCGACTTCCAGCCCGCCGAGTAGTTCTTGTCCAGCTGCGCCTGGGCCTCCGGGCCCACCGGCTGCGCCCACTTGTTCTGCACGGCCGAGACCAGCGCCCCGACCTGCGGGAGCAGCGCGACGTCCGGCGGGGCGCCGCCCGCGATCTTCGTACCGAGGAAGGTGACGATCGGGTCCTGGGCCGGGACGAAGGTCACGGTGGCCCCCGTCCGCTTCTCGAACTCCTTCAGGACCTTGGTGAAGTTCGCCTGCTCGGGTCCCGTCCAGACGGCGGAGACCTCGAGCTTCTCCCCGTCGAGCTTCGGTAACTCCACCTGGGGCCCGGTCGGACCCGCCGCCTTCGGCGGGTCCGTCTTCGCGTCCGTGTCACCGCCGCACGCGCTGAGCGCGAGCGCGCCCGCCGCGGCGAGCGCCGTCCAGGTGAGTGTCGTACGGCTCGTTCCGTGCCTGCGCATGGTTCTGCCCCCGATGCCCGTGGTGTGTCCCGGACCACAAGGTCTACGCCGACCCGCGCGCCCCCGCAATACCGCCTCGCGGGGGTGCGGTTCGGCCTCAGGGGCCCGGCGGGAACAGCACGGGTATCGCCGAGACCAGGTGCGAGGCCCGGTCCAGGGCGCTGGCCAGCAGTGCGAGGTCGGTCGGCCCGTTGCCCAGCTCGCGCACCGGACGGCGGGCCGGCGGATCACCCATCCGCTCCCACTCCACCGGGACCACGGTCGGCCTCAGGGTCGCCGTCCGCGGGATCCGGCCGGTGACCCGGCCGGCCTGGAACGGGATCGTGCGGCCGTCCGCGTGCCGGAGCAGGCCGCGGCCGGGGCCCGGCTGGTCAGGGGCGTCGAGCTCCACGCGCAGGGTGGTCAGCCGGGCCAGCCCCGTCTCGGCCGTTCGGTCCGGGCGGGCGGTGGTGGCCACCAGGTGCACGCCGAGCCGGGCGCCCTCGCGGGCCACCGCCTCCAGCGCCCGCACCACCGAGCCGGCGGCGGGCCGGCCCGTACTGCCGAGGCCCGGCGCGACCAGCGCGTCGAGGTCGTCCACCAGTACCACCAGGCGGGGCAGCGGGCTCGGGCCGGCCGGGTCCGTGCGGGTCGTCGAAGCACGGAGCCGGAGCGTCCCCGTGCGCTGCGGGTCGAGGTCGCCGCGCAGCTCGCCCGGGGTGGGCGGGCGGGGCGAGACCAGCCGGTCGGAGACCTCGCGCTGGGCGTGCCACTCGGCGAACGGCATCCCCTCCAGCAGCTCGGCGCGGCGCTTGAGCTCCGCGCCCAGCGCCTGCGCGAACTCCCGCATGCGCACCGGATCGGAGGCGACCAGGTGGGCGGCGACGTGCGGGAGTTCGGTGCAGGGCAGCAGCCCGTCACCGCGCTCGCCGCCGGCCCCGTCGAGGAGGACCAGCCCGAGCCGGTCGGGCCGGGCGGCCGCGGACAGCGACGCGGCCACCGAACGCAGCAGCTCCGTCCGCCCGCTCCCGGCGGGCCCCTCGATGAGCAGGTGCGGGCCGTCGTGGACCAGCTCGGTGCCGACGGGGCCGCGCCGGCCGCTGCCCAGCACGATCTCGGCGAGGCCGCCCGTGCCCTGCCCCTGGTCGGTGGCGGCGGCCCAGCGGGCCATCAGGGAGGCCGGGGTGGCCCGGGCCAGCCCCAGCTCGTCCAGCAGCCGGGCGGTCGCGGGCAGGGTGGCCGCGGACGGCCGGTACGGGGCGGCGGAGCAGCCGTCGGTGGTGCGCAGGGGTGCCAGCGCCCGGGCGAAGCGCTCGGCCCAGGCGGCGGAGACGGCGTCGGCGGTGGCGGTGCTTCCGGACGGGACCGGCCGGCCGCCGCTGACCGCGAAGGTCCGCACGGCGGTGGCCACGTCCCCGCTGAGCAGGGCGACCGCGCCGCAGTCCCGGAAGGCGGGGTTGCTCGCGCACGCGGCCTCGTACGTGTCGGCGACCGGCGAGGCGGCGGTGGCGGCGGGGGCCTCGGCGAGTGCGAGCACGTGGATCCCGGCGGCCGGGCCGTGCGAGGCGAGCCGCCCGGTGATGTCGCGCAGCGCGCCCGCCCCGGGATCGCCGTCGACGACGACGAGCGTGTACGGGCCCGCGTAGGCGTCGGCGGCCTGCCGGACCCGCTCGGGATCGGCGGCGGCCCAGTGCGTGCCCAGCGGGCCGTCGTCCAGGCGCCGGGTCAGCTCACCGGCGCGGGCGGCGGCCTGGTCGCGGTCGTACGCGAGGAGGAGCCGGCAGTCCTGGCCGTGGGCGGGCCGTACGTGGGGCAGCCAGCCGAGCCAGCCCCAGTCGCGCCGCCGCTCGGCGAGGCCGCGCGTCCGGTCGGTGGAGACGAGCACGATCTCCAGCTGCCCCGGCGCGTGCAGTCCCGCCAGTTGGGCGACGGCCCAGCGGGCGGCCCCGGTCAGCCGGGCCCGCGGGCCGGCGATGCCGAGGGCGCCGACGGCGGGCAGCGACACCCGGCTCCCGGCGCCGAGCCCCACCTCCAGCAGTCTGGCGTGGCCGGGCTGCCCGGGCGTACGGGACCACAGGCGCTCGGTGGGTCCCATGGCGGCCAGCAGCAGTGCGGCCGGGTCGTCGGGGTCGGGAGCGGCGGCGGGTGCCGCCTCCGGTGCCGCCTCGGAGAGGTCCTCGCCGCGCACCCACTTGCGGGCCCAGGCCCCGAGCCCCTTGCGGCGGCCGGCGGATCCGCCGCCGGACGTTGCGCCGGGACCTGACCATCCGGCGGCGCCGTAGGCGTCCGGCGGTCCGGCCGGGGTTCCGGGGCGCGGCCCCGGGGAGGCGTCGGCCCCGGACACGTCGGCCCCGGACGCGTCGGCCCCGGACGCGTCGGAGCCCGGCGAGCCGGCTCCGCCCGGGGCGCCCGGCGTCCCTTCGGAACCGGCCCACCCGGCAGGCCCGGTGACCCGTCCGGCTCCGGCGGAGCCGTCGGGCGCCGGGGCGGCGGTGCCCGTCGGCCCCGGGGTCCCGGGGTGCGGCGCCGCGGCCGCGGTGGCGGGCGCGCCGGCGGCGCCCGACCAGCCGGCGGCGCCCGCCGGGGGCGGCACGGAGAGGTGGCCCTCCTGGTCCGGGGTCACCGGCAGCGGGGGCGTCGCGCCCGCGGGCGCGAGCCGCAGCGTGGTCTCGCCGACCCGCAGCAGCGCCCCCGGCGGCAGGGCGACCGGCTGGGCTCCCACGGGGGAGCCGTCGAGGGTGGTGCCGTTCGTCGAGTCCAGGTCGGCCACCGCGACCCGCCCGTCGCGGATCACCGTGACCGCGCAGTGCAGCCGGGACACGTCGGGGTCGTCCAGCGGGACGTCGGCGTCGGCGGAGCGGCCCACCCGGATCTGGCCGCTGTGCAGCAGGTGCACGCCGCCCGCGTCGGGTCCGGCGACGACGTGCAGCTGGGGCGCGCCGAGGCCGTCCTCGGGCAGCACGTCCGGCACGGGCCCGTGCAGCGCCAGTACCGCGCCGTCCACGAGCGGCGGCTCGCCCAGCACCCGCCGCTGGAGGTCGAGGCGCTCGGAACCGGCGTAGAGCACGACCGTGCCCCCGGTGTCGGGCCCGCCGACGGTCGCCGCGAGCCCGGAGGCGACCGCGGCCAGCGCGGTGCCGGCCGGTGCCGTGACGAGCACGTCACGGCTCGCGGGGGCGGTCGCGGTCTGGTGGCCGCTGCGCGACCCAAGGACGGTCAGCCGGATCTGCATCGCCGTCAGCGGTCCCTTCTGCGCGGTGCGCGGTGTATGCGCCCGGCAGGGGAAGTACGGGACATGGCTGCCCGATCGCCCCCCACCCGGCACGGACGCGTCGTCCGGTCAGGTCTGCCGGAAGGCGGGGCTCCCGTCCCGTGCCGTTCCGTACGTGTGCATCCTCGCACCTGTCGCGGACAACACGCCCGGCACCCGCCAACAAATGATCTTGATCGGTCGCGGCCCGCCGCGGACCTCGACCGCATACGGACAGCGAGCGGGGGAAAGACAGGGAAAAACGCCACGGGCATACCCCGCAAACATCACCCTCCGCACATATGTGCGGCAACCAACCTCCGGCGACCGGCGTCTTCCACGGGGACACCCCCTAGAGTGGGCCGGAAAACCAATCAGCGGATCGACGACAACTCGACCACGACTCGACCACGAACAGACGACAGCAGGGGAGCGCGAGACGTGCGGCCAGTCGGCAGCAAATACCTGCTCGAGGAGCCGCTCGGGCGCGGCGCCACGGGCACTGTCTGGCGTGCCCGCCAGAGGGAGGCCGCCGGCGCGGAGGCGGCCGTCGCCGGACAGCCCGGCGAGACCGTGGCCATCAAGGTCCTCAAGGAGGAGCTGGCCCAGGACCCCGACATCGTCATGCGCTTCCTGCGCGAGCGCTCGGTCCTGCTGCGCCTGACCCACCCCAACATCGTGCGCACGCGCGACCTCGTCGTCGAGGGCGATCTGCTCGCCCTGGTCATGGACCTGATCGACGGTCCGGACCTGTACAAGTACCTCCGCGAGAACGGCCCCTTCACGCCGGTCGCCGCGAGCCTGCTGACCGCGCAGATCGCGGACGCACTCGCCGCCAGCCACGCCGACGGCGTGGTCCACCGCGACCTGAAGCCCGCCAACGTCCTGCTCGACGAGCGCGGCGGCCAGATGAAGCCGATGCTCACCGACTTCGGCATCGCCCGCCTCGCGGACTCCCCGGGCCTGACCCGCACCCACGAGTTCGTCGGCACCCCGGCCTACGTCGCGCCCGAGTCCGCCGAGGGCCGCCCGCAGACCTCCGCCGTCGACATCTACGGCGCCGGCATCCTCCTCTACGAGCTGCTCACCGGCCGGCCGCCGTTCGCCGGCGGCACGGCGCTCGAAGTGCTCCACCGCCACCTCAGCGAGGACCCGCAGCGCCCCCCGACCGTGCCCGAGCCGCTGTGGACGGTCGTCGAGCGCTGCCTGCGCAAGGAGCCGAACGAGCGGCCCAGCGCCGTCAGCCTGGCCCGCGCGCTGCGCGTGGTCGCCGCCGGCATCGGCGTGCACTCCTCGGCCGCCGAGGTGGAGGCCGCGCTCGGGGTGGGCGCGCTGCTCGCCCCCGACCCCTCGCCGGCGCCGGTCCCCGCGACCCCGGGCGCCGCCGATCCCACCCAGGCGCTGCCCGCCGGCGCCGGTTCGCCCGCCGGGGCCTACGACCCGAACGCCATGACCAGCGTCATGCCGCCGGTCGGCGCGGCCGACGCCACCTCGGTGCTGCCGAGCACCGGGGCCCCCGGGGCCGACCCGACCTCGGTGATGCCCCCCGTACAGCGGCCGGACCAGCCGCACCCGTGGCAGTCGCAGATGCAGGCCGCCCGCGACCGCAACGAGCAGACGCAGGTCCAGTACCTGGACCCGAACGAGGACCCCCTGCGCCGCCGCCCGCAGCGGCAGGCGCCCCCGCCGCCGCAGCACCGGCCGCAGCAACAGCAGCCCCAGCCCCAGCAGCCGTACCGGCAGGGCCCGCCGCCGCAGCAGCAGTACCAGCAGCCGCAGCAGCCCCAGTACCGCCAGCCGCAGCAGCCGCCCCAGCAGCAGTACGCGCCGCCTCCGCCGCCGCAGCACTACCAGCCGCAGCAGCAGCGTCAGCCTCAGCAGTACCAGCAGCCTCAGCAGCAGCCGCAGTATCGCCAGCCGCAGCCGCAGCCGCAGCCGCCGCCGCAGCAGCAGCCCCCGCAGAGCCCGCCGCCCCGGCAGCCGGCCCCCCGGGAGCCCCGCGAGCCGCGCCGCCGCAGCGCCAACCCGGTGCGGATCCCCGGCCTCGGCTGCCTCAAGGGCTGCCTGGTCGTCATCCTGCTGTTCTTCGTGGCGGGCTGGCTGGTCTGGGAGCTGACCCCGCTCCAGGAGTGGGTCGGCACCGGCCGCGGCTGGTGGGACCAGCTGTGGACCTGGGGCAGCGACATCGCCGACTGGGTGAGCACGGTCGGCGACTCCGCGGGCTCCGCTTCCTCGGGCTCCACCAAGTCCTGAAACGAGGCCCGTAGCGCTGACTTCGTGGATTTGTCGACTTCTGAGGGGTGATTTCGCCCGCAGAAGTGAAGGTCGCCGCGAATCCGGGCCCCTGCTGGCCTCCAACGCCCACCCGGCCGCGTAGCTTTGGTGCGTACGCCAGCCGCTGAGGGAGCAGTCGTGGCACGGAAGATCGGCAGCCGGTACACCGCGCACCAGATCCTTGGGCGCGGCAGCGCGGGCACGGTGTGGCTGGGCGAGGGGCCTGACGGGCCCGTCGCCGTCAAACTGCTGCGCGAGGACCTCGCGTCCGACCAGGAACTGGTCGGACGCTTCGTCCAGGAGCGCAGCGCGCTGCTCGGCCTGGACCATCCGCACGTGGTCTCCGTCCGTGACCTCGTCGTGGACGGCAACGACCTCGCCCTCGTCATGGACCTCGTCCGCGGTACGGACCTGCGCACGCGGCTCGACCGGGAACGGCGGCTCGCCCCCGAGGCGGCCGTCGCGATCGTCGCGGACGTCGCCGACGCGCTGGCCGCCGCGCACGCGGCGGGGGTCGTCCACCGCGACGTCAAACCCGAGAACGTGCTGCTGGACATGCAGGGCCCGCTCGGCCCGGGCGGTTCGCATCCGGCGCTGCTGACCGACTTCGGCGTGGCCAAGCTGATCGACACCCCGCGGCGGGCCTCCGCGGGCCGGGCCTCGGCCCCCACCACCCGGATCATCGGCACGCCGGACTACCTGGCGCCGGAGATCGTCGAGGGCCTGCCCCCGCGGGCGGCGGTGGACATATACGCCCTGGCCACCGTCCTGTACGAGCTCCTGGCCGGCTTCACCCCCTTCGGCGGCGGCCACCCGGGCGCGGTGCTGCGGCGGCACGTGACGGAGACGGTCGTCCCACTGCCGGGGATCCCCGACGAGCTGTGGCAGCTGATCGTGCAGTGCCTGGCGAAGGCCCCGGCCTCGCGGCTGCGGGCGTCGGAGCTCTCGGTGCGGCTGCGGGACCTCCTGCCCCTGCTGGCCGGGATGCCGCCGCTGGACGTGGACGAACCGGACGACGCGGATCCGGACCCCGAGCCCTCGGACGAGCCGGCCGCGGATCCGGTCCGCCGCCGGGGCGTCGTCCCGCTCGTCCCCGGGTCCGCCACGGACTCCAACCGGGACACCCACACCTCGATGCGGGTGCCGGGGCCGGACGAGCTGGCGGGCGGGGCGCTGGGCACGGCGCGGGTCCCGCGTCCGGCCGGCGGCCACCGGCCCGGCTCCGCCCGGCACCGCGCGGAGGCCGCCCGCAAGCGGCGGCTGGTGCTGTCCGTGTCGGCCGTTGCGCTGGCTGCGGCGGTCGGCCTGGGCGGCTGGCTGGCCTTCTCGGGCGACGAAGCCCCGCCTCCCCAGGACAGCAAGCAGTCCGTCCCCCGCAAGCCGTAGACCGCCTGGAGCATTTCAGCCCCTCCGGCGTTCGAGGAGCGGGGTCTGGGGCGGAGCCCCAGCAGCGGCGCCGCGCCCGAGCAGACCGGTCATCGGGGCCCGGGCGCGGAGCGCCGTAGGGTCCGGGCGGGAGCCCGGTGGGGCAGCGGGGCGGAGCCCCGGCTACGCCGTGACGAGTTCCGGGTGCCAGCGCCGCGCCACGGCCGGGTGGGCCCGGACCCACCCCTTCAGCTCGTTGCGCCCGTACTCGGCGTGCAGCGGGTTCGACTCGTCGTGCGCGACCCCGGGCGCGGAGCGCAGGTACTCGCCCGGGACGGTCTCGATCACCGCGTCCAGCCGCGGGTTGTAGAAGAACGGCACCGAATACCGCTCCACCGCCCCCGGCGGGCTCACCACCCGGTGGTCCGTCGCCGTCAGGTACCCCTCCGTCGCGATCTCCAGCAGTTCGCCCAGGTTGACCACGAACGCCCCGGGGAGCGGCGGGACGTCGAGGTAGCCGCCGTCGCGCACGACCTGCAGGCCTCCCACCGAGTCCTGCAGGAGCAGGGTCAGGAAGCCGTAGTCCTTGTGCGCGCCGACCCCCTGGTCCGCACCGGACGGGGCGGATCCCGGGTAGCGGATCAGCTTGGTGTGCAGGTGCGGGCGGTCCGCGAAGGCCTCGTCGAAGAAGTCCGCCGGGGCGCCGATCGAGGTGAGGAGCTCCTGGAGCAGCCGGTGGGCCACCGCCGCGAGGCGGGACTGCCAGTCCAGGACCACCGTACGGAGCTCCGGGAGCGCGGCGGGCCACTGGTTCGGGCCCTCCAGCCACAGGTACGCCGGGTCGTCCGGCCCCACCGCCGGCGCCGGGCGCTCCGCGCCCACGTCCAGCTGGTCCCGCCAGTCGGAGGCCCCGCCGGTCAGCTCGTGGCCGATCCGGGTGTAACCGCGGAAGTGCGGGGAGTTCAGGTTGCTCACGGCGAGCCGGTCGGCCTCCGGGAGGGCGAAGAAAGCCCTGGTCAGCTCCAGGATGCGGGCGCTCTCGGCGGCGGTGACGCCGTGCCCGGTCAGGTGCAGGAAGCCGGTGTCCCTGGCCGCTGCGTGCAGCTGCTTCAGGAAGTCGGCCCGCTGGGCCGGGTCGTCGGCCTGGGAGAGGTCCAGGACGGGGAGAGTGTGCGCGGACGGCATGACGGCTCCGTTTCGGGATGTCACGGGGTCCTGTTCCCCAGAGGTGGTGGGGGCCGCGGGTGGAGGTGGGTCGCCGACAGGGGTGGTGCCGGGACCGCGTGAGCCGCGTACAGGACCAAGTCGGATCGGGGTGGATCAGGCTTGGGTACGGTCCGGCGGCAGACAGCTCGTCGTCGTGACACGCATGTGGTCGACATGGCGGCGCTTGACGAGGAGAACGGTCATACCGTGAGCGTACGCCCGTACGAGCCGTCATCAGTACGGGCGATCCGGCCTGCCCGGACGGCGTTGTCCGGGGACCGGCTACGCTGGACCCGTGGCAGTCGTCGATGTTTCCGAAGAGCTGAAGTCCCTCTCCTCGACCATGGGGTCGATCGAGGCCGTCCTGGACCTCGACAAGCTGAGGGCAGATATCGCCGTGCTCGAGGAGCAGGCCGCTGCGCCGTCCCTGTGGGACGACCCGGAGGCCGCCCAGAAGATCACGAGCAAGCTTTCGCACCTCCAGGCCGAGGTCCGTAAGACCGAGGCCCTGCGCGGGCGCATCGACGACCTCGCGGTGCTGTTCGACCTCGCCCAGGAGATGGACGACGCGGACACCCTCGCCGAGGCCGAGGCGGAGCTGGTCTCCGTGCGCAAGGCGCTGGACGAGATGGAGGTCCGCACCCTGCTCTCCGGCGAGTACGCCGAGCGCGAGGCCCTGGTCAACATCCGTGCCGAGGCCGGCGGCGTCGACGCCTCCGACTTCGCCGAGCGCCTCCAGCGCATGTACCTGCGCTGGGCCGAGCGGCACGGCTACTCCACCGAGATCTATGAGACCTCGTACGCGGAAGAGGCCGGCATCAAGTCGACCACCTTCGTCGTCAAGGCCCCGTACGCCTACGGCACCCTCTCCGTCGAGCAGGGCACCCACCGCCTCGTCCGGATCTCGCCCTTCGACAACCAGGGCCGCCGCCAGACCTCCTTCGCGGGCGTCGAGGTGCTCCCGGTCGTCGAGACCAGCGACCACGTGGAGATCGACGAGGCCGAGCTGCGCGTCGACGTGTACCGCGCCTCCGGCCCCGGCGGCCAGGGCGTCAACACCACCGACTCGGCCGTGCGCATCACGCACCTGCCGACCGGCATCGTGGTCTCCTGCCAGAACGAGCGCTCGCAGATCCAGAACAAGGCCAGCGCCATGAACGTCCTCCAGGCCAAGCTGCTCGAGCGGCGCCGCCAGGAGGAGAAGGACAAGATGGACGCCCTCAAGGACGGCGGCAGCTCCTGGGGCAACCAGATGCGCTCCTACGTCCTGCACCCGTACCAGATGGTCAAGGACCTGCGGACGGAGTTCGAGGTCGGCAACCCGCAGGCGGTGCTCGACGGCGAGATCGACGGCTTCCTGGAGGCCGGGATCCGCTGGCGCAAGCAGCAGGAGCAGACCGCGTAGCGAGTGACCTCACAGACGCGGACGAGGGCCCGGACATCAGCGATGTCCGGGCCCTCGCCCTGTGTGGTGATCTGATCGGTACGCGGCGCGGAGGCCGGCCGCGGGCACCGCGGCTAGGCGGTCTGCTGGGCCACCAGCACCAGAGCTGCCACGAGGACCACCATGAGCACGATGAGAGCCACGGGGTTCAGGCCGGAGAAGGGGCCCTCCTGCTGGAGGCGCTCCCGGTTCGCCCGGCACACCGGGCAGCGGCCCTGGCTGACGGGTGCGGCGCAGTTCGCGCACACGAGCCGGTCATATGTCATGCGCTCCTCCTCTCGTCCCCTCGGTGTCGTCTGTTGCCTATAACGGCGTGGGGAACCAGAGCGTTCCCCCTACCACTGTGCCAGCTTCGCCGACATTCGGCGCGGCCCGTCCGGGCAACCACGGTCCGGAGCGACCTGCACCCCGGGATAAAAGGGGCAAGTCCGGATGCCGGGTCCACACCTCGCGCCCGTTCGCGTATGGTCACGCACACCTACTCCCGGCGACCGTGGTGCACCCGTGATCCGATTCGACAGCGTCTCCAAGTCCTACCCGAAGCAGAGCCGTCCTGCACTCAGAGAAGTCTCCCTCGACATCGCGAAGGGCGAGTTCGTCTTCCTCGTCGGCTCCTCCGGCTCCGGCAAGTCCACCTTCCTGCGGCTCATCCTGCGCGAGGAGCGGGCGAGCCACGGCCAGGTGCACGTCCTGGGCAAGGACCTCGCCAAGCTCTCCAACTGGAAGGTTCCGCAGATGCGGCGCCAGTTGGGGACCGTCTTCCAGGACTTCCGCCTGCTGCCCAACAAGACGGTGGCCGAGAACGTGGCCTTCGCCCAGGAGGTCATCGGCAAGCCGAGGGGCGAGATCCGCAAGGCCGTCCCCCAGGTCCTCGAACTGGTGGGGCTGGGCGGCAAGGAAGAGCGGATGCCCGGCGAGCTCTCCGGCGGTGAGCAGCAGCGCGTGGCCATCGCCCGCGCCTTCGTCAACCGCCCCGCCCTGCTGATCGCGGACGAGCCCACCGGCAACCTCGACCCGCAGACCTCCGTCGGGATCATGAAGCTGCTGGACCGGATCAACCGGACCGGCACCACCGTGATCATGGCCACGCACGACCAGCAGATCGTGGACCAGATGCGCAAGCGCGTCATCGAACTCGAACAGGGCCGACTCGTACGCGACCAGTCGCGCGGCGTCTACGGCTACCAGCACTGAAAGGCCCTTGAGAGTCATGCGCGCCCAGTTCGTCATGTCGGAGATCGGCGTAGGTCTCCGCCGCAATCTCACCATGACCTTCGCGGTCATCATCTCCGTGGCCCTGTCACTGGCCCTGTTCGGCGGCTCCCTGCTCATGAGCGAGCAGGTCAGCAGGATGAAGGGCTTCTGGTACGACAAGGCCAACGTCTCGATCTACCTCTGCAACAAGCAGGACGCCCAGGAGGCCGGCGAGGCCGCCGCCAAGCCGGACGGCTCGGGAGGCGGCGCCGGCGGCGTCGCCACCTGCCGCAAGGGCGCCGTGACCGACGAGCAGAAGAAGCAGATCGAGTCCGAGCTCAAGCAGATGTCCCTGGTCAAGTCCGTGGCCTACGAGTCCGCGGACGAGGCGTACAAGCACTACCAGGAGCAGTACGGCCACACCGCGCTGGCCTCCTCCATCACGCCCGACCAGATGCAGGAGTCCTTCCGGGTCAAGCTCAAGAACCCGGAGAAGTACAAGGTGGTCACCTCCGCCTTCGCGGGCCGCGACGGCATCCACACCGTCGACGACCAGCGCCAGGCGATCGACGACCTCTTCCGGATCCTCAACTACCTCAACTACGCCGCCCTCGGCATCATGCTGATCATGCTGATCGTGGCGCTGCTGCTGATCGTCAACACCGTGCGCGTCTCGGCGTTCAGCCGTAGGCGGGAGACGGGGATCATGCGGCTCGTGGGTGCCTCCAGCTTCTACATCCAGGTGCCCTTCATCATGGAGGCCGCCTTCGCCGGGCTCATCGGCGCGCTCTTCGCCTGCGCCATGCTGGTCTCCGGCCAGTACTTCGTGATCGACCACGGTGTCGGGCTGCGCGACAAGATCCAGCTGATCGACTTCATGGGCTGGGGATCGGTGCTGGCGAAGCTCCCGTACGTGCTCTTCATCGGCCTCCTGATGCCCTCCATGGCCGCCTTCATCGCCCTGCGCAAGTACCTGAAGGTGTGACAAGCGCCCCGCGAGCGGTCCGGCCAACCATCCGTACCGGAGCGGGGCTTGTCCTAGACTCGGCGCCATGCCGGGTCTGCCCGCCTTCTGTCTCCGGCCCCGCGACCTGCGTCGCGGGGCCGTTTTGACGTTGGCCTTCCTCGCCGCCGTCGCCACCGGAGCCTTAACCGGATGCTGGGAGCACGAGGAAGGCGCCGCGGCCGCCGAGGTCCGTACGGACCTCCCCGCGTCCGGCGCCTCCCGGGCAGCCGGCACCGCCGACCGTGACGCGGTCGCCCGCGCCGCCGCCGAGGCCGTCGCCGAGGGGAAGTCCGGCAAGAAGGCCGCCCAGGACGTGGTCAGCCGCAGCGGCGACCGCTGGGGCACCGTCTACGACCAGGGCGAGTACGCCGCCTTCGCCGAGGGCCTCGACGGCCACTGGACCGGCGTCGGGGTCTGGGCCGAACGCGCCCACGACGGTGTGATCAAGGTCGACAAGGTCCAGCCCGGCAGCCCCGCCGCCCGGGCCGGACTGCGCACCGGGGACCGGCTGCTGAGCGTCGACGGGCACGCCGTGACCGGCCTGGCCGTCACCGAGGTGGTCGCCCTGCTGCGCGGCACGGCCGGCACCCCCGTCGTGCTGAACCTGAGCCGGGACGGCGCCGACCTCACCGAGACCGTCCGACGCGAGCAGCTGCGCACCGAACCCGTGACCGTGCGGCAGCGCCCGGACGGCGTCACCGTCATCAAGGTCACCTCCTTCACCCGCGGATCCGGCGAGCGGGTCAGGGCCGCCGTCCGCGCCGCCCCGGCCGGCGCCGGCGTCATGCTCGACCTGCGCGGCAACCCGGGCGGGCTGGTCACCGAGGCGGTCACCGCAGCCTCCGCCTTCCTGGACGGCGGGCTCGTGGCCACGTACGACGTACGGGGGGACCAGCGGGTCCTGTACGCGGCCCCGGGCGGGGACACCACCCGGCCGCTGGTCGCCCTCGTCGACGGCGGCACGATGAGCGCGGCCGAGCTGGTGACGGGCGCTCTCCAGGACCGGGGCCGGGCGGTGGCGGTGGGCAGCCGCACCTTCGGCAAGGGCTCGGTGCAGATGCCGACCGAGCTCCCGGACGGTTCGGTGGCCGAGCTGACGGTGGGCACGTACCGCACTCCGGCGGGCCGCAGCCTGGACGGCGAGGGCATTACCCCGGACGTGCCGGCGGGCGAGCGGGCCGAAGAACGGGCCGTCACGGTATTGGGTGGCCTCGGGGTGGGTCCGTAGTGCGAAAATGACCGCACTATGGCTAAGGAAAAAGGGCGCAAGCTGATCGCCCAGAACAAGAAGGCGCGGCACGACTACACGATCCTCGACACCTACGAGTGCGGACTCGTGCTCACGGGGACCGAGGTCAAGTCCATGCGCCAGGGACGGGCCTCGCTGGTGGACGGCTTCGTGTCGGTGGAGAGCGGCGAGGCGTGGCTCTACAACGTGCACGTGCCGGAGTACAGCCAGGGCACCTGGACCAACCACAGCGCCCGGCGCAAGCGGAAGCTCCTCATGCACCGGGAGGAGATCGACAAGCTGGAGCGCAAGTCGGAGGAGACGGGTCACACGATCGTGCCCCTCTCGCTGTACTTCAAGGACGGCCGCGCCAAGGTCGAGATCGCGCTGGCGAAGGGCAAGAAGGAGTACGACAAGCGTCAGACCATGCGGGAGAAGCAGGACACCCGCGAGACGAACCGGACGATCTCGGCCATCCGCCGCAAGCAGCGGGGCACGGTTTAACCTCCTGGCACGCGGTGGTCCACTTCGCGTACGATGGCGTCAGCACCCGCCGCTGGCGGTGGGAGCACCTTGTTAAAAAAACATGGGGATGATCGGTTTCGACAGCGGATGTCGATGCAGGGGAAGCGAGCCGAGGAAGCGGCAATGATCTCGCTAACCACATGTCGCAAACAATAATCGCCAACTCCAAGAGCGATAACTCCCGCTTCACCCTCGCTGCCTAATAACAGTGAGCTGAAGCCTCTGTGAGGAGCGTCAGCCCGGAAGTGGTCCCGGTCCGGATCCTGGCGTCAATTAGGGATCTAAACCTCTAGCCCCGGTCACGGGGGTTGGAGGGAAATCAAACAGTGACTGAGCCCGTCGGAGACTTGTCCGTGTGATCTCCGGGGCCGAGAAAAGCGCAGCGGACTGCGCTCGGAGAAGCCCTGCTTCTGCACCGTTGGACGCGGGTTCGATTCCCGCCATCTCCACTCATCCCATGTGGGCAAAGGCCCCGCAGCCTCTCGGCTGCGGGGCCTTTGTCATGCGTCCGCACGCGGTAGACGATGCCGGCGATCCGGTTCGAACGTTCGGCCCTAGTCCAGCGGGAGGGCCTGGTGTGCGGCCACAATTGCGTCGATGCGGCGCGCGAGGTCGAAGTCCGCCGCAGTCAGACGATTCCCGGCGTCGTGTGTCGTGATCGAGGCACGCAGGCTGTCGATGCGAAGGTCTAGGTCCGCGTGATGCTGAATGCGCCGGGAACGGTCGGCGATCGTGACGATCGCGGCTACCGCCGCGTGATAGCGGATGTCGTACGTCCGAGTGATTGCGTCGCCATCCTGAGCCCAGCCCGGCAGCTTGGCCAAGCCTTCGGCGATCTCCTCGTGCGTCAGTGGCTTCGGTACGCCCATGTCAGCTCCCCTCGTTCACAGGCGCCAGGAGCTCGGCGAGGTCCCGGCCTACCGGGGCATCGTGCCACGGCCGCATGGCCCTCTCCAGGGTGGCCAGTTCACGAAGCATGCGTGCCGAACGGGTCTCGGCCGCGATCTCGACAGCGGCACGCGCGATCTCGACTGCCTGCTCCGGCTCCTGGGTGTGGGCGGCCGCGGTGGCGTGCCTGGCGAGATACACGCCGCGGTCCCGGCGGGCGGTCGCGGGCACCGCGTTGATGACCTGCGACCACAGCTGTTCGGCTTCACGACCGAGGCCGAGCCGCCCGTAACAGGTGGCCCGCTGTACCTCCAGATATCCCGGGGTTCTCCTGCATGCGTTGCCCCAGGGGAGATCGTCATCGACGCGGGCGAGGAGTCCGTCAGCGGTATCGATGAGTCTGTCGACGGTGGTGCGGTCGCCGGTGAGGCTGGCCCCGTGGGCCTGCTGCTGCAGCGCCATCACACGGACCTTCGGGAACAGGCGGTTGTCGTCGAGTGCGGCCTCGCACAGGTCGACGACCCCATGGCCGTCGCCGAGATCGGTTCGTACCTGGGCCAGGTTGACGAGGCTGTACCCGACGAGGTGTGGATCGCGCGACCTGGCCGCGATCTCCTGGGTCACCCCCCGCCAAAACGCGGCCGCGCCAAGATCGCCGGCGTCCTGGTAGAGCCAGCCGACGAGCGCGGAGTAGGCGGCTCCCACGCGGAGAAGACCGCGGCGGGTCTCGCCCTTCGCTGAGCGGACAAGCTTGTCGATGAGCTGATACTGGGCGGACACCGTCCCGATCAAGTCGTGCGGCCCGAGGAACATGTCGGCCCGATAGTGGCCTTCCAGCTGCTGCTGGAAGTAGTCGATGAGCGCGGGGTCGACGTATTGAGAGGGGGTCGGGCCGGGCACGAGCGCGGCCGCGGTGACGGATATGAACGTCCTGCGCTTCACGTCTTCCTCTTGGTCTGCCTCAGGGCGGATCCACCCGGCGGGCGCCGTGAATCCCAACTCTTGCGGCCACCGGCCGAGCGCGTCGTGCAAGACGATTGCCGTTTCCTCCGGCGGCCAGCCCGGTTTGGGTCCCTCCCACCGGCGCCACGTCCGCGAAGACACGGCGTACGAAGCGTCGTCCAGGAACTGCCGGCCGTGGAGGCTCAGTGCCTCAGCGGCGGACTCCATGCTGCGCCAGCCCGCGCGGAGCCGAGCAGCCCGCAGCGCGTCGTTTCGGTGCCCCATGGCCCCAGAGTGAAGTGTCATCGCGTCTGTCCCCGGCCGTGGCCGCCACATGGCCACCGATGGCCACGCGATGGCCTATCTGCCCATCTGCGTGCCCGCCCATCATCTACCCATGCGCACACCAAGCGCGGGCGAACTACGGCAGGGGAGCACCGGTATGACCAGTACGGACGGGACGATCGCGACGGTCCCACACCGCTTGCTCTACAAGCAGGTGCGCGACGCGGTGACGCTCCGCGAAGGCCTGCTGATGGACGTGCTCAGCCGGACCACTGGCTTCGCTGACGGCCGGCACTGCTACGCGGACGTCGCGTACGTCCGGGGCGCGAACGGGCGTGAGTTCACCGTGGACCCGAGCACGCTGGAGGCGGTGTGAGTTGCGTGTACTGCGACAAGCACGTCGCGGCCATTCCCGCCAACCGGGTGGGCCCGGACTTCTCTGCGTCTGCTGCCCGGCCACCCATGTACGCCCACCCCGACTGCTACACCAAGACGCCCCGCACTACGGCCGCCCGGACCGACCGGGGCAGCCCTGCGGGCACCCTCTGAGACTCGGCACCACCGAAACCCGCACGTGAAGGGAACGAAATGGCGACTCCCACCCTGGCAACCTCCGCCCAGCACCTCCTGACCGCCGACGGTTGGACCCGTGTGGTGCGCCTGGTGCAGCGCGAGAATGAACGCGTGGACGAGGCGCTGGCCGAGCGGATCACGGACGAGGCCCTCAAGTTCGTTGCGGCAGCTGCACGGTCCTCCGGCCGGCACCTGCGCCCCTCAAAGATCGTGGATCTGGCATGCACTGATCCTGCACACAGAGCTGTACCGGGCGCTGTGCTCCTCGGTCGGCCGGGTTGTGGACCACAGGCCGGAGGGCTCCGAGACGCTGCGGCGTGATGCCGACACGCTGAATCGCACGATGGAGGCGATTCGGGAGGCCGGGTACGAGCCGGACAGCTATCTGTGGGGTCCCTTGGCGGATTCGGAGATCTCTGCCGGTGACTGCATGCACACCGAGTGCACGGAGGGCGGGTCAGGATGCGCTGCCCCACCGGCCTGACGACAGGCCTCCGCTGGCCTACAGTCGGCTACGTTCCGCGAGTGAGGAGTTGCGGTGAGTGAAGACGCTGGAGTGCCACGAGGAGTGTGGGTCGATCCTCGGTTCCACGACTTGGTGGCGAGCTGGGGTGCGAACCGGTTTGAGCGCCGGCCCGGAAAGCAGCCCCGAAGAGTCTGCCCGCACGGGTTCGGCGTGACCGTAGTGGTCGACCTGGAAACGTGCACACCTCGGAATGTGCACTGTGCGGCGTGCTACCCGTCCGAGGTCTGATTTCTTCGATCCTCTGAAACCTACCTGGACCGCTACGAGCAGACGGTGAGTTTCGGAGACGGCAGGGCCCCGCAGCCGAGAGGTTGCGGGGCCTTTGTCATGCCGGGCGGGCCGCTGTCATCAGAACGGCACCTTGTTGAGCACGCGGGAACGATCACTCGCCGGCCCTACGAATCGTCCCGGCGCGGTGGTCGCCAGCGCGATCAGTGCGGCCGCGGCCGGCACCGCGTACGCGGCGGTCGGGCCCACGTGCTCCACGGCGAGGCCGGCGCAGGCCGAGCCGGCCGCGATGCCCGCGAAGATCGCGGTGACCGCGAGCGTCATGCCCTCGTTGAGGCGCCCCTCGGGGGTCAGGGCGTGGACCTGGGACATCGCCGTGACCATCGTCGGGGCCGTGGCCATGCCGGCCAGCAGGAGGGCGCAGCCGAGGGCGGTCAGGGAGCCGGTGGCCGCGGCGGCCCAGGGGAGGGTCATGAGGACGGCCAGGGCGCACACGCAGGCCTTGAGCGAGCGGGGGCGAAGGGTGCCGTAGATCAGGCCCGCCGCGCACGATCCCGCGGCCTGCAGGGCCAGGACCAGGCCGGAGGAGGCGCCGAGGCCCCGGGCGTCGAGGTGGGCGATCGAGGTGATCTCCATCGAGCCGAAGACCACGCCGGTGACGAGGAAGAGCGGCAGCAGCGGGCCGAGGGCGCGCAGCGGTGAGCCCTTCCGGGGCGCCGCGGCCACCGGGGGCTGCGTGGCGCGGCAGGAGGTGAAGACGAGCATGCCGGTGAGCAGCAGGGCCGCGCCGGTGAGGGTGCCCGCCTCGGGGAAGACGGCGCTGCAGAGGAAGGCCGCCAGGACCGGTCCGAGCATGAAGCACAGCTCGTCGGCGGCCTGTTCGAAGGACATCGCCGTGTGGTGCGCGGCCGGGGAGTCGCGCAGCAGGTGCGTCCAGCGGGCGCGGGACATGCCGCCGATGTTGGGGGTGGTGGCCGTCGCGGCGTACGAGGCGAAGAGGGTCCAGGCGGGGGCCCCGGTACGGACGCACGCGATCAGCGAGAGCGAGCCGAGGACCGCGATCAGGGTGGCCGGTACGGCGATCCGGGCCTGGCCGTGGCGGTCGACCAGCCGGGCGGTCCAGGGCGCGACCAGCGCGGTGGTGGCCAGGCCGGTCGCCGTGACCGCGCCGGCGAGGGCGTACGAGCCGCGCTGTCCGGCGATCATCATGACCGCGCTGACCCCGAACATGCCCATGGGGAGCCGCGCGAGGAGGTTCCCGGCGGTGAATCCGCGGGTGCCGGGCCGGGCGAACAGGCGGCGGTAGGGGCCCTGGGGCGTGCGGGCCGGCCGGGGGGATCCGGCGGGCGGTCCGGCGATGACGAGGGTGCTGCCGGTGACGGTCATGCGCGGGGTGCCGGCGGTGCGGGCGGCGGCCGTGCGGGCGGCGGTCGTGGTGGTGGCGGGCATGGGAAGAGCCTCGGGCCCGGCCCCCTTCCCGGTCCAACACCTGTTCGGAGCCCATTCACCGCTATACGTTGTTAGTCTCCGGGGGTGATTCCCCGCGATGTCGACCCGCGGCTGCTGCGCGGGTTCGTCGCGGCCGCCGAGGAGCTGCACTTCACCCGTGCCGCCGCCCGCCTCTACGTGGCCCAGCAGGCGCTCAGCCGCGATGTCCGGCGGCTCGAACAGGCCCTGGGCTCGGCGCTGTTCCTGCGGACGACCCGGCAGGTGGAGCTGACCGCCGACGGGCAGCGGCTGCTGCCGCTGGCCCGGCGCGTGCTGGCCGCGCACGAGGAGCTCGCCGCCGCCTTCACCGCGCCCCGCCCGCTCCTCGTCGACCTGAACACCGACGGGCCGAGCACTCCGCGGACCGTGCTGGAACGGGCCCGCGAACTCGCCCCCGACTGCGAGCTGATGGCCCGCTTCGAGAGCGGCCTCACCCACGCCGCCGCCGAGATCGCCGCCGGCCGGCTCGACGTCTCCTTCGGGTACGCCGACGGGCTGGACCCGGCGCTGCGGGCGCCGCTCGCGCAGACGCCCGTACGGTACGAGCCGCTCGCCGTGCTGCTGCCCGAGGGGCACGCGCTGGCCGCGCGGGAGACCGTACCGCTGGACGCGCTCGCCGGGGAGACCGTGTACGCGGGAGCCGGGAACCCGCGGACGCTGGAGTGGACCGGGCTGGCGCGCGAGCTGTTCGCCGGCCGGGGGATCCTGATGGCGCCCCCCGCGCCGGTGGCGATGGGCAAGGAGGAGTTCCGCCGGGTGATGGCCAAGACCGGCAACCCGGTCCTGGCCACCGTGGACTTCCTTGACATGCCCGGCTGCGTGAAACGGCCGCTGACCGACCCGGTGCCGCTGTCCCCACTGTCCATGGTGTGGCGCAAGGGCTTCGCACACCCCGGCCTGGACGCCCTGCGGGCGGCGGCCGCCGGGCTGGCGGCCGAGCGGGGGTGGCTGCAAGCGCCCGCCGGGAGCCGGCTCCCGGCACGGCTCACACACGGCCCCGGCGGCGGGTGAGAGCAAGGTTTCCCGGCGGTCATCCGGCGGGGACCGGGGCCGAAACGCGCCCTTCCTACGGTCGTCACCACGGACGCGACAGCTGTGGAGGCGTGTGATGACCGGTACGACCGCACCGCGCAGGGGAGGCCGCTGGATCGAGCAGTGGGATCCCGAGGACGAGACCTTCTGGAAGGAGACGGGGGAGCGGACCGCCCGCCGCAACCTCCTCTACTCCGTGCTCTCCGAGCACATCGGGTTCTCCATCTGGTCGCTCTGGTCCGTGATGGTCCTCTTCATGGGCCCCGCCTACGGGATCGACCCGGCCGGGAAGTTCTTCCTCATCGCGACCGCGACCCTCGTCGGCGCCCTGGTGCGGGTGCCGTACACCTTCGCCGTCGCCCGCTTCGGCGGCCGGAACTGGACCGTCTTCAGCGCGCTGATGCTGCTCGCGCCGACGGTGGCCGCGGTGGTGGTGATGGAGCCCGGGACCTCGTACGGGACCTTCCTGCTCGTCGCGGCCCTCACCGGGGTGGGCGGCGGCAACTTCGCCTCCTCCATGACCAACATCAACGCCTTCTTCCCGCTGCGCAAGAAGGGCTGGGCGCTCGGCCTGAACGCCGGCGGCGGCAACATCGGCGTGCCCGTGGTCCAGCTGGCCGGACTGCTGGTCATCGCCACCGCCGGGGCCACGCACCCGCGGCTGCTGCTCGGCGCCTACATCCCGCTGATCGTGCTCGCGGCGGTGCTGGCGGCCGTACGGATGGACAACCTGGCGCCCGTGCGCAACGACACCGGCGCCGTCCGCGAGGCACTGCGGGACGCGCACACCTGGATCATGTCCTTCCTCTACATCGGGACGTTCGGGTCCTTCATCGGATACAGCTTCGCCTTCGGCCTGGTGCTCCAGACCCAGTTCGGCCGCACCCCGCTGCAGGCCGCCTCGCTGACCTTCATCGGCCCCCTGCTCGGATCGCTGATCCGGCCGGTGGGCGGGGCTCTGGCGGACCGCTTCGGCGGGGCGCGGATCACCCTGGGGACGTTCGTGGCGATGGCGGCGGCGACCGGGGTCGTCGTGTTCGCCTCGGGCCGGTCCTCGCTGCCCGTCTTCCTCGTCGGGTTCGTGGCGCTGTTCGTCCTGAGCGGCCTCGGCAACGGCTCGACGTACAAGATGATCCCGGGCATCTTCCAGGCGAAGGCACTGGCCCGCGGAATGAGCGGCGAGGAGGCCGCGGCCTACGGGCGGCGGCTCTCCGGGGCCGCCATGGGACTCATCGGAGCGGTCGGCGCACTCGGCGGTCTGGGCATCAACCTCGTCTTCCGGGAGGCCTTCCTCAGCTCCGGCTCCGGCACGGCGGCCTTCGTCACCTTCCTCGGCTTCTACGCCCTGTGCTGCGCGGTGACCTGGGCGGTATACCTTCGCCGGCCGGCGGCCGCGGCGGTCCCGTCCCCCGGAGTCGAAGCGAAACCGCAGCTCACGTCGGTGTAACCGGGGCGAAATACGGGTGAACCGAGTCCGACATGCCGAGTTGGCAGGCTCGGTCCACCCGTTCCGCCCCGCCCCCCATGCGTCGCTAGGCAGGTCACGATGGACCACACGAACACCGACACGAACACCGGCCCGCTCGCGGGCTTCACCGTCGGCGTCACCGCTGCCCGGCGGGCGGACGAACTCATCGCACTGCTGCGGCGGCGCGGAGCGGCGGTGCTGCACGCGCCCGCGCTGCGGATCGTGCCCCTCGCCGACGACAGCGAACTGCTCGCCGCCACCAAGGAACTCGTCGGCTGCGCACCGGACGTGGTCGTGGCCACCACCGCCATCGGCTTCCGGGGATGGATCGAGGCGGCCGACGGGTGGGGCATCGGCGAGGAACTGCTGGAGCGTCTGCGGGCCACCGAACTCCTGGCGCGCGGGCCGAAGGTGAAGGGAGCCATCCGGGCCGCCGGGCTCGTGGAGACCTGGTCCCCGGAGTCCGAATCCCTCGCCGAGGTACTGGAACGCCTGCTGACGGCCGGGGTGGCGGGCCGGCGGATCGCACTCCAGCTGCACGGGGAGCCGCTGCCCGGCTTCGTCGAGGCGCTGCGGGCCGGCGGAGCCGACGTGGTCGTGGTGCCGGTGTACCGGTGGATGGCACCGGAGGACCTCGGGCCGCTCGACCGGCTGCTCGACGCGATCGTCGGCGGCGGGGTGGACGCCGTCAGCTTCACCTCGGCGCCGGCGGCCGCCTCCCTGCTGTCCCGGGCCGAGGAGCGGGGCGTACGGGAGGCCGTGCTGGACGCACTGCGCGGCCCGCTGGTCTCGGCGTGCGTCGGGCCGGTGACCGCACTGCCGCTGCAGGCGCACGGGGTGGCCACGGTGCAGCCGGAACGCTTCCGGCTGGGCCCGCTGGTGCAGCTGCTCTGCCAGGAACTGCCGGGCCGGGCCCGGGTGCTGCCGGTGGCCGGGCACCGGGTGGAGATCCGCGGGCACGCCGTCCTGGTGGACGCGCGGCTGCGGCCCGTGCCGCCCGCCGGGATGGCCCTGCTGCGGGCCCTGGCCCGGCGGCCCGGCTGGGTGGTGGCCCGCGCGGAACTGCTGCGGGTGCTGCCGGGCGCGGGCCGCGACGAGCACGCCGTGGAGACGGCGATGGCCCGGCTGCGGGCGGCGCTCGGCGTGCCGAACCTGATCCAGACCGTGGTCAAGCGGGGGTACCGGCTGTCGCTGGACGCGGGCGGCGAGGCCAAGTACGGGGAGCTCCCGCTGGACGCGGTGACGGCCAGGGGGGTCCTCGGCTAGCGTGCCGGGATGATCATTGACGGCGTGGAGATGAGGGGCGTCGCGCTCGGCGACGCCGCCGGGCTGGCGGAGGCGTTCGCGCGGAACCGGGCGTTCATGGCGCACGTGGAGCCGATCCGGTCGGACGCGTACTACACGGAGCAGGGGCAGCGCGAACGCATCGAGGGGATCCTCGCCGAGCGGGCCGCGGGGCGGATCCTCCCGTACGTGTTCGTGGAGACGGCCACGGGAGCGCCCGTCGGCGCGATCAACCTGGGCTCCATCGCCCACGGGCCGCTGTGCAGCGGCGGCGTCGGCTACTGGGTCGACCCCGCCTGGCACGGCAAGGGGCTGGCCACCGCGGGGGTGGAGGAGGTCTGCCGGGTCGCCCGCGACGAGGTCGGCCTGCACCGGGTGGAGGCCGGGACCCTGGTCGACAACCTCGCCTCGCAGCGGGTGCTGGCGAAGGCGGGCTTCGAGCCGTACGGACTCGCGCCGCGCTACCTCCACATCAACGGCGCCTGGCGCGACCACCGCCTCTTCCAGCGCCTCCTGCACGACGACCCGCCGGGACGATCCAGCCCCTCCGGCGTTTGAGGAGCGGGGGTTCGGGGGCAGCGCCCCCGCCACGGCGCCGCACCCGGGACGAAGCGGTTCGGCGCCCGCGACGCCGCTGCTGGGGCTCCGCCCCGGACCCCGCGCCTCAAACGCCGGCGGGGCTGGGTTTGGCCGGCGTCAGCCCGCAGGGGCGCGCAGCGCAGGCGGGGTCGGCGCAGCCCCGGCCCGGGCGTACCGGTTCGGGGGCTTCCGCTGCGACCCGCAGGGCGGCAATCTGGTACCGCACCCCACGACGGGAGGCTGACGGCATGCGGTTCGATTCCGGGCGCGTCTGTCTGGACCTGGTGGCCACCTTCACCCCCCACGAGGGGATCCCGGACGGCGACGAGCTGCGGGTGTGGCTCGCCGGGGCCGGGCTGGTGCCCGGCCGGACACCGCTGGCGCGGGTGGGACCCGACTGGGCCGCCGCCTTCCGGGCCCTGCGCGGCGACGTGGAAACCCTCGTACGGGCGGAGCTCGCCGGCGGCGCGGCCCCGTCCGCGAGCACGGCGGACGCCCTCGCCCGGGTCAACGCGCTGGCCGCCGGACCACCCCCCGGACTGTGCGCCGTACGGGACCAAGAGGGGCAGCTCGTACGGGAGTTGTGCGGCGGCGTGGAATGCGGCGCGCTGCTCGCCGCCGTCGCCCGGGATGCCGTCGAGCTGCTCACCGACCCCGGCGACCTGGCACTGCTGCGGGCCTGCGAGGGCGACGGCTGCACCCGCGTCTACCTGGACACCTCCCGCGGCCACCGCCGCCGCTGGTGCTCCAGCGAGCTGTGCGGCAACCGCGAGCGCGTCGCCCGGCACCGCCGCCGGGTCCTGGCGTCCGGATCCCGGTAGCGGGCGTATCACGCAGCGAGACCGGTTCCGGAACGGGCGTGCGGACAGGGGGCCGGTTCGCGTACGGTTGACGGTCGCCCATGCACGTCAGAAGGGGGCCTTGGTGGCCGCGCAGAATGCCGCTGTCGACAGCACGGCGGATTCCGTCCGCGATCGGGAGATCGCGGTCGAGCAGACGCATCTCGACCACGTGTACCGACGCCTCGAGGAGAAGATCCACGAGGCGGAGTTCCTCATGAACGACGCCGCCAAGCGCGGCCAAGTGGGGACGCCCGGCGCACTCGCCGAGCGCGACGCGCAGGTCTTCCGGGCGGGCATCCACCTGAACCGGCTCAACAACGAGTTCGAGGACTTCCTCTTCGGCCGCATCGACCTGGTGCTCGGCAAGGACGGGGAGCGCGGCCCGGACGGCGCGTACACCTCCGTCGAGCCCGCCGACGACGCGATCCGCGCGGACCTCACGGCCGACGTCGCCGAGACGCTGCACATCGGCCGCATCGGAGTCCTGGACTCCGACTACGCGCCGCTGGTCATCGACTGGCGCGCACCGGCCGCCGCACCGTTCTACCGCTCCACGCCCAAGGAGCCCGGCCGCGTCGTGCGCCGCCGCGTCATCCGGTCCAAGGGCCGCAAGGTGCTGGGCGTCGAGGACGACCTGATGCGCCCCGAGGTCACCGCTTTCCTCGACGGCCGGGAGCTGCCCGCCATCGGCGACGGCGCCCTGATGGCCGCCCTCGGGCGGGCCCGTACGCACTCGATGCGGGACATCGTCTCCTCCATCCAGGCCGAGCAGGACCTGGTCATCCGGGCGCCCGCCGCCTCCGTCGCCGAGGTCGCCGGCGGACCCGGCACCGGCAAGACGGCCGTCGCCCTGCACCGCGCCGCCTACCTGCTCTACCAGGACCGGCGCCGCTACTCCGGCGGCATCCTGATCGTCTCCCCGACCCCGCTGCTCGTCGCCTACACCGAGGGCGTGCTGCCCTCCCTCGGCGAGGAGGGCCAGGTCGCCATCCGCGCCCTCGGCTCGCTCGTCGACGGCGCGGAGGCCACCACCTACGACTCTCCGGCCGTGGCCCGCATCAAGGGCTCCTCCCGGATGCTCAAGGTGCTCCGCAAGGCCGTACGGGGCGCGCTCGAACTCGGCGGCGCCCCCGACCGGCTGCGCGTGGTGGCCTTCGGCCGCCGGCAGGAGCTGGAGGCCGCCGAGCTGAACCGGATCCGGCAGAACGTGCTCAGCGGCACGGCACCGGTCAACCTGCTGCGCCCGCGCGCCCGCAAGCTGCTGCTCGACGCCCTGTACGCGAAGTCCGGCGGCGCCGGCCGGCACAGCGACCCGGAACTGGCCGCCGAGCTGCGCTCCGCCTTCGACGAGGACATCTCCACCGAGGACGCCTTCATCGGCTTCCTCAACGCCTGGTGGCCCGAGCTGACTCCGCGCGCGGTGCTCGCCGCGCTCGCCGACGAGCGCCACCTCGGCCGCTGGTCGCGCCGCGACCTGAACCCGCGCGAGACCCGCCAGCTGGCCCGTTCGCTGCGCCGGGTGGGCCCGGACGGCAAGGGCCCCCTGTCGGTGCACGACGTGGCGCTGCTCGACGAGCTCCAGCAGCTGCTCGGCGCGCCCGCCCGGCCCAAGCGGAGGCGGGAGATGGACCCGCTCGACCAGCTCAGCGGGCTGGAGGAGCTGATGCCGACCCGCGAGGAGACCCAGTGGGAGCGGGCCGAGCGGCTCGCGGCGGAGCGCACCGAGTACGCGCACGTCATCGTGGACGAGGCGCAGGACCTGACGCCGATGCAGTGGCGGATGGTGGGCCGCCGGGGCCGGCACGGCACCTGGACGGTCGTCGGCGACCCGGCGCAGTCCTCCTGGACCGATCCGGAGGAGGCGGCCGCGGCCCGCGACGAGGCGCTGGGCAGCCGGCCGCGCCGGCGGTTCACGCTGACGGTCAACTACCGCAACCCGGCGGAGGTCGCCGAGGTCGCCTCCCGCGTGCTGCGGCTGGCGATGCCCGGCATGGAGCCGCCGTCGGCGGTGCGCTCCACGGGCCTCGAGCCCCGGTTCACGGCCGCGGAGGGCGACCTGGGCGCGGCGGTCCGCGAGGAGACCCGGCGGCTGCTGGAGCAGGTGGACGGCACCGTCGGCGTGGTCGTGGCCATGGACCGGCGCGCGGAGGCCGCGGGCTGGCTCGCCGACCTGGGCGCGCGGGCGGTGGCGCTGGGCAGCCTGGAGGCCAAGGGCCTGGAGTACGACGCCACGGTGGTCGTCTCCCCGGCGGAGATCGCGGACGAGTCCCCGGCGGGCCTGCGGGTGCTGTACGTGGCGCTGACGCGTGCGACGCAGCAGCTGACGGTGGTCTCGGCGGACCGGGACAAGCCGGACGCGGACGGGGTGCCGGAGCTGCTGCTGCCGTAGGGGTCGGGGCGGGGCTGCCGGGTGGCGGCCCCGCGGTGTCGGCCCGGCGGGGGCGGTTCACAGCACGGCTCCGGCCCTGCTCAGGGCCCCGTACATCCGTATGGTCCGCGGCCAGGAGCGTGGTGTCGCGAACCGACTGCGAGCAGGGGGATCACATTCGGCGATCCTTTGTTAGCCTGGGTACGGCACCGACTCGATCCAAGCCCCCGGGCCCAACCTTCGTCGCTTAGAGCGACCACTTGCCGCGAGGCGAGCATGGCGGGTCGGTGTCATAGACGTACGAATCACCAGGTCCGCGCCCTCCACCAGTTGGGGGGCGCGGACCTGTTTTGTATGGACCCACCATTCCGAACACCCCTGCTATCTCGTATGGTGGAAGAGTCTTTCCGAAGTTTGTAGCTGGTTACCTTGTACTGGCTGGTAGGTGGGACGATCGGACAACAGGTCCCCTGCCGCACCTGCCGTGTAGCAGGGCCCTGTGTTAAGCGAACCAGGGACAGAAGAGGAAACACGGCCATGGCAACGGCGCCCAGCGTCTCGTATTCGATGACGGTCCGCCTGGAAGTGCCCGCGAGCGGAACCGCGGTCTCCCAGCTCACCACCGCCGTGGAGTCCTCCGGCGGATCGGTCACCGGCCTCGACGTGACCGCCTCCGGCCACGAGAAGCTCCGGATCGACGTCACCATCGCCGCGACCTCCACCGCACACGCGGACGAGATCGTCGAGAAGCTGCGCGGGATCGAGGGCGTCAGCCTCGGCAAGGTCTCCGACCGAACCTTCCTGATGCACCTCGGCGGCAAGATCGAGATGGCGTCCAAGCACCCCATCCGCAACCGTGACGACCTCTCCATGATCTACACCCCGGGCGTGGCCCGCGTGTGCATGGCGATCGCCGAGAACCCCGAGGACGCGCGCCGCCTCACCATCAAGCGCAACTCCGTCGCAGTCGTGACGGACGGCTCCGCCGTGCTGGGCCTGGGCAACATCGGCCCGATGGCCGCACTGCCCGTCATGGAGGGCAAGGCGGCCCTCTTCAAGCGCTTCGCGGGCATCGACGCCTGGCCGATCTGCCTCGACACCCAGGACTCCGACGAGATCGTGGCGATCGTCAAGGCCATCGCCCCCGGCTTCGCCGGAATCAACCTGGAGGACATCTCCGCGCCGCGCTGCTTCGAGATCGAGGCCCGGCTGCGCGAGGCCCTCGACATCCCCGTCTTCCACGACGACCAGCACGGCACCGCCATCGTCGTGCTCGCCGCGCTCACCAACGCACTGCGCGTCGTGGGCAAGGCAGTTGGCGATGTCAAGGTGGTCATGTCGGGCGCCGGCGCGGCCGGTACCGCCATCCTCAAGCTGCTCCTCGCGGCGGGTGTCAAGAACGCCGTCAGCGCCGACATCCACGGTGTCGTGCACGCGGACCGCCCCGACCTCGTCGACGCGGCCCCCGACTCCCCGCTGCGCTGGATCGCCGACAACACCAACCCCGAGGGCTACACGGGCACCCTGAAGGAGGCCGTGGTCGGCGCCGACGTCTTCATCGGCGTCTCGGCCCCCAACGTCCTGTCCGGCGAGGACGTCGCCGCCATGGCGGAGGGCGCGATCGTGTTCGCGCTCGCGAACCCGGACCCCGAGGTGGACCCGGCCGTCGCCCGCCAGACCGCCGCCGTCGTCGCCACCGGCCGCTCCGACTTCCCGAACCAGATCAACAACGTGCTGGTCTTCCCGGGTGTCTTCCGCGGTCTGCTGGACGCCCAGTCCCGCACGGTGAACACCGAGATGATGCTGGCCGCCGCGAGCGCGCTGGCGGACGTCGTCGGCGAGGACGAGCTGAACGCGAACTACATCATCCCGTCGGTCTTCAACGACAAGGTCGCGGGCGCGGTCGCGGGCGCCGTTCGCAAGGCGGCGTCAAGCTCCTGAAGCCCGCTGTGAGAGCCCTCACGGCGCCCCGCTCCCGGCGCGTCGCGAGATGCGGGCCCGGCGGGGCGCCTCTAGGGTTGCGGGGATGCCCGCGGGGTCCGCGGTCCGCAGCGGCGTGCGAGCGAAGGCATGGACGGAGCGTCACCGCGGCGTGACTGTGGCGCTTTTCGTGTGACCCCGGCGGGTGCCGGATTGGCTTTCCCGCCGCTGGTGGGGGCAGGATGCGTAACCGGGCGAGAGGGTCTGACGTTCAGACCCGGGTCCGGGGACTGTCCTAGGGCCCTGGCAGCATCGGCTTCGATCTCACGCCTCTAAGGCAAGTTGAACACGGGAGTACAACATGAACCGCAGTGAGCTGGTGGCCGCTCTGTCCGAGCGCGCCGAGGTGACCCGCAAGGACGCCGACGCCGTTCTGGCCGCGCTCGCCGAGACCGTCGGCGAGATTGTCGCCAAGGGCGACGAGAAGGTCACCATCCCCGGCTTCCTGACCTTCGAGCGCACCCACCGTGCCGCTCGCACCGCGCGCAACCCGCAGACCGGCGACCCCATCCAGATCCCGGCCGGCTACAGCGTGAAGGTCTCCGCGGGCTCCAAGCTCAAGGAAGCCGCCAAGGGCAAGTAGTCCTGCACCCGGCGCCGAGGGCCGCGAAGGCCCCTGGAACGCCGAGTACGGCAGAGATGCAGCAGTAATACGTAGAACGGCGAAGGGCGGCCACCCCCGGGCGGGGTGGCCGCCCTTCGGCCTGTCCGGGCCGCGCGGCGCCGGGTGCGCGGTGGGCCCGGGGCGTGGGAGCTCCTCGGCGGGCGCCGCAGGCCCCGTGAGGGCCCGTCAGAGCGCCGTGGGGCCCCGCCCGGCCCCCTCGCGTCCCGTCGGGGTGTGCGCGGGCGCAGGCGGGCACGTGAGTGCGTGTCAGGCCGGAGCACGGGAAAGCCCCCCGGCCCTCGAGGGGGCCGGGGGGCTTTCGCGTACGCGGGTACGGCTCAGACGAGGTCGCCGCCGGGCAGCTCGACCTTCGCGCCGAGCTCCACGAGCTTCTCCATGAAGTTCTCGTAGCCGCGGTTGATGAGGTCGATGCCGTGCACGCGCGAGGTGCCCTCGGCGGCCAGCGCCGCGATGAGGTACGAGAACCCGCCGCGCAGGTCGGGGATGACCAGGTCGGCGCCCTGCAGCTTGGTGGGGCCGGAGACGACCGCCGAGTGCAGGAAGTTGCGCTGGCCGAAGCGGCAGGCCGAGCCGCCCAGGCACTCGCGGTACAGCTGGATGTGAGCACCCATCTGGTTGAGCGCCGAGGTGAAGCCGAGCCGGGACTCGTAGACCGTCTCGTGGACGATCGACAGGCCGGAGGCCTGGGTGAGGGCCACGACGAGCGGCTGCTGCCAGTCGGTCTGGAAGCCCGGGTGGACGTCCGTCTCCAGCGCGATGGCGTTGAGCGGGCCGCCCGGGTGCCAGAAGCGGATGCCGTCGTCGTCGATCTCGAACGCCCCGCCGACCCGGCGGAAGGTGTTCAGGAAGGTCATCATCGAGCGCTGCTGGGCGCCGCGCACGTAGATGTTGCCGCCGGTGGCCAGGGCCGCGGAAGCCCAGGACGCGGCCTCCAGACGGTCCGGGAGGGCCTTGTGGTTGTAGCCGCCGAGGCGGTCGACACCCGTGATCCGGATGGTCCGGTCGGTGTCGAGGGAGATGATCGCGCCCATCTTCTGCAGGACGCAGATGAGGTCCTCGATCTCCGGCTCGACCGCGGCGTTGCTGAGCTCGGTGACGCCCTCGGCCAGGACGGCCGTCAGGAGCACCTGCTCGGTCGAGCCGACGGACGGGTAGGGCAGGCGGATCTTGCAGCCGCGCAGGCGCTGCGGGGCTTCCAGGTACTGGCCGCCTTCGCGCTTCTCGATGGTCGCGCCGAACTGGCGGAGCACGTCGAAGTGGAAGTCGATCGGCCGGCCGCCGATGTCGCAGCCGCCGAGGCCCGGGATGAAGGCGTGGCCGAGGCGGTGAAGCAGGGGGCCGCAGAACAGGATCGGGATGCGCGACGAACCCGCGTGGGCGTCGATGTCGGCGACGTTGGCGCTTTCGACGTGGGTGGGGTCGAGCACCAGCTCGCCCGGCTCCTCGCCGGGGCGGACCGTCACCCCGTGCAGCTGGAGCAGCCCGCGTACGACACGCACGTCACGGATGTCGGGAACGTTGCGCAGTCGGCTGGGTCCGCTGCCGAGCAGAGCGGCGACCATGGCCTTGGGCACGAGGTTCTTCGCGCCGCGGACACGGATCTCGCCCTCAAGCGGGGTGCCGCCGTGGACAAGCAGGACATCGTCGGTGACGGTCATGAATCTCGCGTTCCGAAGAGGGGTGGGCAGGGGGGCCAGGGAAAAGGGTAAGGGCCACCACCCCCTTGTTCGTAAGGCCGACGTGGCCGTAGGACTGTCATGAATTCGGTACAACACCCTGCGTATCCACCACATGGCGGAGCGTTGCGTTCCGGCTGCTCCGTGCGTGCGCGCTCCTGGCTGCTGCCGTGCGCCCTGAGCTGCGTACGATCCGATCTCTCCGCCGGGGCCCCGCAAAGCGCGAATGTGCGGGATCATGGCGGCATGACCGAGGTGTCCTCCCTCACAGGGCGGCTGCTCGTGGCCACCCCCGCCCTCGCGGACCCGAATTTCGACCGCGCGGTGGTGCTGCTGCTCGACCACGACGAGCAGGGCTCCCTCGGCGTTGTCCTCAACCGGCCCACGCCCATCGGCGTCGGCGACGTCCTGCTCGCCTGGGCGCCCCTGGCCGGCGCCCCCGGCGTGGTCTTCCAGGGCGGGCCCGTGGCGCTGGACTCGGCCCTCGGGCTGGCGGTCATCCCGGGCGAGGAGGGGCCGCTCGGCTGGCGCCGGGTGCACGGGGCCATCGGGCTCGTCGACCTGGAGGCCCCGCCGGAGCTGCTGGCCGCGGCCCTCGGCGGCCTGCGGATCTTCGCCGGCTACTCGGGCTGGGGCCCGGGCCAGCTGGAGGAGGAGCTGGGCGACGGCGCCTGGTACGTCGTGGAGTCGGAGCCCGGCGACGTGTCCTACCCCGACCCCGAACAGTTGTGGCGGGCCGTGCTGCGCCGCCAGCGCAGCGATCTCGCGATGGTCGCCACCTATCCGGACGACCCGTCGCTCAACTGACGGGCGCGGGGTTAAGTACCCTGGGTTCATGAGCACTCTTGAGCCCGAGCGCGGGACTGGCACGGGGACCCTCGTAGAGCCGACGCCGCAGGTGTCGCACGGTGACGGCGACCACGAGCGCTTCGCCCACTACGTCCAGAAGGACAAGATCATGGCGAGCGCGCTCGACGGCACCCCCGTCGTCGCGCTCTGCGGCAAGGTCTGGGTACCGGGCCGGGACCCGAAGAAGTACCCGGTCTGCCCCATGTGCAAGGAGATCTACGAGTCCATGGGCCCCGGCGGGGACAAGGACAAGGGCGGCAAGGACCAGTAGTCCGACCCTCTCTTCCTCCTCTTTCGCGGGACCAGGGCCCCCGGTGCGCCACAGCGTGCTCGGGGGCCTTTGCCGTGCCCGCGGGGCGCGTTAGGGTCGGCGCCACGAGCACTCTGCGGAACGGGCGTTGCGCAGGGCGCAATACGCTGCCGCGAAGGGCCGACGCATGGACCTGACCCGCATGGACCTGATCCCCGCACCCCGGGCCGCTCTCTTCAGCGAGGACGGGAGCCGCTTCGCCTTCGGGTCCGAGCCGTGCCTCGACGCCGGGCCGGGGACCGGGACGGTCGTCCGCTGGCTGCGGCGGGAGCTCGGGGCGGCCACCGGGTGGGAGCTGCCCGGCACTGCAGCGGCCGGCCGGAGCGCGGAGCTGCGCCTGCGCATCGACCCCGGCGGCGTGGGGGACGCGGGGCCGGAGGCGTACCGGATCGAGATCGGACCGGAGGGCGCCGAGCTGACGGGAGCGACGGCCGCCGGCCTGTTCTGGGCCGCCCAGACGCTGCGTCAGCTGCTCGGGCCCGACGCCTACCGGAAGGCGCCGCCGGTGGGGCCGGGGCGGGCGTGGAGCCTGCCGCACGGCACGGTCGCGGACGGCCCGCGGTTCGGCTGGCGCGGGATGATGCTCGACGTGGCCCGGCACTTCCTGCCCAAGGACGGGGTGCTGCGGTACATCGACCTGCTCGCCGCCCACAAGCTCAACGTCCTGCACCTGCACCTGACGGACGACCAGGGCTGGCGGGTCGAGATCAAGCGCTACCCGCGCCTGACCGGGGTCGGCGCCTGGCGGGCGCGCAGCCGGTGGGGGCACCGGGCCTCGCCGCTGTGGAACGAGACCCCGCACGGCGGCTTCTACACGCAGGCCGACATCCGCGAGATCGTCGCGTACGCCGCCGAGCGGCACGTCCGGGTGGTCCCGGAGATCGACGTACCGGGGCATTCGCAGGCCGCGATCGCCGCGTACCCGGAGCTGGGGAACACCGACGTGGTCGACACGGCGGCCCTGGGCGTGTGGGACGACTGGGGGATCACCGAGAACGTCCTCGCGCCGACCGAGGCCGTGCTGCGGTTCTACGAGGGGGTGTTCGAGGAGCTGCTGGAGCTGTTCCCCGCGGAGGTCTCGCCCTTCGTGCACGTGGGCGGCGACGAGTGCCCGAAGGCGCAGTGGAAGGCCTCCGCCACCGCGCAGGAGCGGATCCGGGAGCTGGGGGTGGACGGGGAGGACGGCCTGCAGGCGTGGTTCATCGGGCACTTCGACGGCTGGCTCGCGGAGCGCGGGCGGCGCCTGATCGGCTGGGACGAGATCCTGGAGGGCGGGCTCGCGCCGGGAGCGGCCGTGTCCTCGTGGCGCGGCTACGCGGGCGGCATCGCCGCCGCCGAGGCCGGGCACGACGTGGTCATGTGCCCCGAGCAGCAGGTGTACCTGGACCACCGCCAGGCGGCCGGCGGGGACGAGCCGATGCCCATCGGGTACGTGCGCTCGCTGGAGGACGTCTACCGCTTCGAGCCGGTGCCGCCGAAGCTGTCGCCGGAGGCGGCCGCGCACGTGCTGGGCGCGCAGGCCAACGTGTGGACCGAGGTGATGGAGAACCAGGACCGGGTCGACTACCAGGTGTTCCCGCGGCTGGCGGCCTTCGCGGAGGTGGTGTGGTCGTGGCAGCCCGCCCCGGAGGAGCGCGACTTCGCCTGGTTCGAGGACCGGATGGCCGCGGCGCACTACGCGCGGCTGGACGCGCTCGGGGTCGGTTACCGGCCACCGGGCGGGCCCCTGCCGTGGCAGCGGCGCCCCGGGGTGCTGGGACGCCCGATCGAGGGCGCGCCCCCGAACGTGTGACACGGGGCCGGAGCCGCGGACCTGAACGGAATGGTAACGGGTCCGGAACTCTGCCTGGATTTCCCGCTATACGGGGAAAATCGGACGTTCGGGGAGGAGGTCCGGCGAAGGCGGTACAGCGGGCCGTACGGGGCGCCGGGCACGGGACGGGCGGGCCCGGGGCGCAGGCGCGCGGGAGCCGGGCGAGGGGGCGTGCGGGGGGTCGCACGGGGGGCGGGGGCACCGGGTGGACCCTCGCGCCGGGCGGCCCGGAAGATGTGCCAGAGTTGCCACGTCCCGGCGGTGAGCACGTACCGTACGGCGGACAGGCGTGAGCGCCGGGACCGGGACATCGGGAAGGGGCAGCTGGGTTGACCACGCACGCACCGCATGCACTGCACGCACCGGATTCATCTCAGGGCCCCCACGGGCCCCAGGCGGCGCAGTCCGTGACACTGCCGGCCTCGCTCGACGAGGCCGTGGCGGCGCTCACCGCCATGCCCGCGGCCGTGCCCGTCGCGGGTGGCACCGACCTCATGGCCGCCGTCAACGCCGGGCTGCTGCGGCCCGCCGCGCTGGTCGGCCTGGGCCGGATCAACGAGATCCGCGGCTGGCAGTACCAGGACGGCCACGCGCTGCTCGGCGCCGGCCTCACCCACGCGCGGATGGGACGGCCGGATTTCGCCGCACTGATCCCCGCGCTGGCCGCCGCCGCGCGCGCCGCCGGGCCCCCGCAGATCCGCAACGCGGGCACCCTCGGCGGGAACATCGCCACCGCCGCTCCCACGGGTGACGCACTGCCCGTACTGGCCGCGCTGGAGGCCGTCCTCGTCATCGTCGGCCCGGGCGGGCAGCGGGAGATCCCGGTGTCGTACCTGCTGGCCGGCCGCGAGATGCTGCGGCCCGGCGAGCTGATCGGTTTCGTCCGCGTCCCGCTGCTGCACGCGCCGCAGGTGTTCCTGAAGGCCACGGGACGTACCGGGCCGGGGCGCGCCGTGGCATCCGTGGGGCTCGTACTGGATCCCGCGCGCCGGGGCGTGCGCTGTGCGATCGGTGCGGTGGCCCCGATGCCGCTGCGGCCCCTGGAGGCCGAGCAGTGGGTGGCCTCGCTGATCGACTGGGACGGCGAGCGGAGCCTGGCCCCCGAGGCGCTGGAGGCCTTCGGCGAGTACGTCGCGGCCGCCTGCGTGCCCGACCAGGGGGAGCCGGTGGCTCCCGGTGTACTGCATCTGCGGCGGACGGTGGCCGTGCTGGCACGCAGGGCCCTGGGGAGGGCACTGACCTCATGAGCGAGAACGAGAACGAGAACGCGAACGTGACCCAGGGGAACGGCACGGCGAGCTGGGGCTGGGAACCGGTCCCGCAGGGCGGCGAGTACGACTCGGACGCCACGGCCTTCGTGAAACTGCCGCAGGACATGCTGGACGCGCTCGGCACCGGGGAGCCCCTCGCGGCGCCCGGGCACGGTTACGTGCCGCCGCCGATGATCGTGCCGCTCGGCACCGCCACCACGGATCCGGCGGCCACGGGCACGTGGACGATCCCGGTGCAGTGGCCGGAGGCGGGAGGTTCGGCCCAGGCCGAGCCGGGGTCCGCGGGCGGTTCGCATCCGGGGTCCGGTCCCGGGGCCGGCTCCGGGTC
This sequence comes from Streptomyces sp. 147326, assembly GCF_045000215.1. Taxonomy (NCBI): domain Bacteria; kingdom Bacillati; phylum Actinomycetota; class Actinomycetes; order Kitasatosporales; family Streptomycetaceae; genus Streptomyces; species Streptomyces sp. 147326. The sequence continues at coordinate 5,529,614 of NZ_CP134201.1, forward strand.
GGTGGGCGGGCCGATTCCGGCGTCGATCCCCATCCCGGCGTCGGTCGCCGCCGCGTTCGCCGAGGCGGAGCCGGAGCCGCTGCCCGATTCCGGTGCGACGGCGGAGTGGCGGTTCCCGGAGGCCGCGCAGGAACCCGGGGCCGCCTCTTCGGCGACGGGCCAGTGGGCCGTCCCCGAGTACTCCGAATTCCCCGGACAGCAGGGTGACTTCCGGCCGGGCGGGCTGGACGCCGACTGGAGCCAGGCCCCGGCGACACTGCCGGGCGGCGCTGCGGCGCCGTGGGCGTACCTGATGCAGCAGCCGGCCGGGGACCCGGACGGTCACCTGGACGGGAACCTGGACGCGGGCATGCTGCCGGGCGTCCTTCCGGGCGTTCTGCCGGGCACGGACGAGGCCGTGGCGGCTTCGGCCGCTGCCGCCGCGACGGCGCACGGCGCCGGGCGGCTGCGCGGGGGACCCGGAGTGGGCGCTGCCGGGCGCGGGCCGCGCGTGCTGGGCGGCCCCGGTGTGGGCACCCCGCTCCCGGACGGCGAGCCGGTGCACCCGGCCCCCCACGACATCGAAGCCGCCCACGGCACGGCGGCGGAGCAGGCCGAGGGCGCCCGGACGGGCGACCACGCGGAGCGGGCCGGGCACGTCGGGCACGCGGGCCAGGCCGGGCACGGCGAGCACATGGAGCACGCCGGGCACGGCGAGCACGTCGGGCACGGCGAGCACGTCGGGCACGCGGAGCAGGGTGAGCACGCCGGGTACGCGGAGCACGCCGGGCACGGCGCGTACGCGGGCGGGCCGGCGCTGCACGCGGGCACCGACGGGCGCGGTTTCACGGCCTTCGGCGAAGCGCCGGAGCAGGGCGGCACTGCCGGGCCCGAGGCCCCGCAGCCGGTGGGCGGCGGCGGCCTGGACCTCTTCGGCGGAGTGCGGGCCGAGGCGGCGCCCGACGGGCCCGAGCAGCCCGACGAGCCCGCGCAGCCCGGGGGCACCGACGGCCACGGCTTCGCGGCCTTCGGCCACAGGGTGCCGGAGCCGGAGCCGGAGCCGGAGCCCGAGCCCGGGCCCGAGCCCGGGCTGGAGCCGGAGCTTGTGGCGGACGACGCCGCGCCCGGGGCGGAGCCGGCCCTGCCGGAGCCCGGCCCCGCGGCTGCCGACGCCGGTTCGCCCGAGGAGCCGGCCGCGGCGGAGCCACCGGCCGACCTCACGCCGGGTGCGGACACCGCCGACAGCGACGTGGCACCCCCGGGCGCGGGGACCGGCCAAGGGGTCCCGGCCGCGGTGGCGACGTACGAAGAAGGGACGGCGGCCGAGGCCGTCGCCCATCGCGAGCACCCGCAGGCCTCCTACGTCCTGCGCGTCAACGGCGCCGACCGGCCCGTCACCGGCGCCTGGATCGGCGAGTCCCTGCTCTACGTGCTGCGCGAGCGCCTCGGTCTCGCCGGCGCCAAGGACGGCTGCTCGCAGGGCGAGTGCGGCGCATGCGCCGTGCAGGTCGACGGCCGGCTCGTCGCCTCCTGCCTGGTCCCGGCCGCGACGGCCGCCGGCAGCGAGGTCCGCACCGTGGAGGGGCTCGCGACGAACGGGGAACTCTCGGACGTGCAGCAGGCGTTGTGCAGGTCGGGTGCGGTGCAGTGCGGGTTCTGCGTGCCCGGCATGGCCATGACCATCCACGACCTGCTGGAGGGCAATCACGCCCCCAGCGAGCTGGAGACCCGTCAGGCGCTGTGCGGGAACCTCTGCCGCTGCTCCGGCTACGCGGGGGTCGTCGACGCCGTGCGCGAGGTCGTGGCCGAACGCGAGGCGGCCGCCGCCGAGCCCTCGGCTCAGGGCCAGGCTCCGGACCATGCCCCGGGCCAGGCCCCGGAGGCGCGCATCCCGCACCAGGCAGCGCCCGGCGAGGGCGGCATCCACCACGGAGGCACGGCGTGAGCGGGCAGGACGCGGCTACGGCGACGGCGACGACAACGGTGAACAGCACGGTGACGGCCCTGGCCGCCCCGTCGGCGGAGGCCTCGGAGCAGCAGGTGCCGCGCGGCATCGGCGCCTCCGTGCCCGCCACCGACGCCCGCGCCAAGACCGAGGGCACCTTCCCGTACGCCGCCGACCTGTGGGCCGAGGGCCTCCTGTGGGCCGCCGTGCTGCGCTCCCCGCACGCCCACGCCCGGATCCTGTCCATCGACACCACGGCCGCCGCCGAGATGCCCGGCGTGCGCGCCGTCGTCACCCACGCCGACGTCCCCGGCGCCACCACGCACGGCCGCCGGATCGCCGACCGGCCGGTGTTCGCGCACGACGTCGTACGCCACCACGGCGAGCCCATCGCCGCCGTCGCCGCCGACCACCCGGACACCGCGCGGCTCGCCGCCGCCGCGATCGCCGTCGAGTACGAGCTCCTCGACCCGGTGACCGACCCCGAGCAGTCCTTCGGCGCGCCCGCCCTGCACCCCGACGGCAACCTGATCCGGCACATCCCGCTGCGCTACGGCGACCCGGAGGCGACCGGCGAGGTGGTCGTCGAGGGCCTGTACCGGATCGGCCGCCAGGACCCCGCCCCCATCGGCGCCGAGGCCGGACTGGCCGTGCCGCGGCCCGACGGCGGCGTGGAGCTCTACACCGCCTCCACCGACCCGCACACCGACCGGGCCCTGGCCGCCGCCTGCTTCGGACTGGAACCGGACCGCGTACGCGTGGTGGTCACCGGCGTGCCGGGCGCCACGGCGGACCGCGAGGACGCCGCCTTCCAGCTCCCGCTCGGCCTGCTCGCCCTGCGCACGGGCTGCCCGGTCAAACTGGCCGCCACCCGCGAGGAGTCCTTCCTCGGCCACACCCACCGGCACCCGACCCTGCTGCGCTACCGCCACCACGCGGACGCGGACGGCCGCCTGGTCAAGGTCGAGGCGCAGATCCTGATGGACGCGGGCGCGTACGCCGACGCCTCCGCGGAATCCCTGGCGGCGGCCGTGGCCTTCGCCTGCGGCCCGTACGTGGTCCCGCACGCCTTCGTCGAAGGCTGGGCGGTGCGCACCAACAACCCGCCCTCCGGCCACGTCCGCGGCGAGGGCGCCATGCAGGTGTGCGCCGCGTACGAGGGCCAGATGGACAAGCTCGCGGCCGCCCTCGGCATGGACGGCGCGGAACTGCGCATGCGCAACGTCCTGGCGACGGGAGACCTGCTCCCCACCGGCCAGACCGTGACCTGCCCGGCCCCGGTGGCGGAACTGCTGCGCGCGGTCCGCGACTTCGAGCTGCCCGCCCTCCCGAAGGACACCCCGGAGGACGAGTGGCTGCTGCCGGGCGGCCCGGAGGGCGCGGGCGAGCCGGGGGCGGTGCGCCGCGGCGTCGGCTACGGCGTCGGCATGGTGCACATGCTCGGCGCGGAGGGCACGGACGAGGTCTCGACGGCCACCGTGAAGGTCGTCAACGGTGCGGCCACGGTCATCTGCGCGGCGGTCGACACCGGGCAGGGCTTCGGCACGCTGGCCCGCCAGATCGTCCAGGAGGTGCTGGGCGTCGACGAGGTGGCGGTGGCCCCCGTGGACACCGACCAGCCGCCGGCGGGCCCGTCGGCGCACGGCCGCCACACGTGGGTGTCGGGCGGCGCGGTGGAGCGCGCGGCCAAGATGGTCCGCACCCAGCTCCTGCAGCCCATGGCCCACAAGCTGGGCATGTCGACGGAGCTCCTGCAGATCGCGGACGGCCGGATCACGTCGTACGACGGCGCCTTCTCGATGAGCGTCTCGGAGGCCATAGAGGGCAAGGAGCTCTGGGCCACGGCCCAGTGCCGCCCGCACCCGACGGAGCCCCTGGACGCGGACGGCCAGGGCGACGCCTTCGTGGGCCTCGCCTTCTGCGCGATCCGCGCGGTGGTGGACGTGGACATCGAACTCGGCTCGGTACGGGTCGTGGAGCTCGCGGTCGCCCAGGACGTGGGCCGCATCCTCAACCCCCGCCAGCTGGAGGCCCGTATCGAGGCGGGCGTCACCCAGGGCGTCGGCGCGGCCCTGACGGAGAACCTCCGCACGGTCTCCGGCCTGATCCGCCACCCCGACCTGACGGGCTACGCACTGCCGACGTCGCTGGACGCTCCGGCCGTGCGCATCGTCAAACTGGTCCAGGAACGCGACGTGGTGGCCCCCTTCGGCGCGAAGGCGGCGAGCGCCATCCCGGTGGTGACGACCCCGGCCGCGATCGCCTCGGCGGTACGGGCGGCCACGGGCCGCCCGGTCAACAGGCTCCCGATCAGGCCCTCGGCGGCGGTCGCATCGCCCAACTCGTGACCGTGTGACCCACATTGCACGTGCAACCCCGGACTTGGGGCCGTCGGTACTGGTCGCTAGAGTGATCGGTACGGGTGCACGCGTATGGGTGCACGCGGGTGCGAACGGGGACGGGGAGCGGCGGGAACGCCGCGACCACGGGGAGACGGGGAGGCCATCGTGGCAGAGGACAACGGGGCGGGCCAGGTAACAGCGGCCCTCGCGCTGGGGCTGGCGGGCCCGATGGGCGCGCTCGCGGGGGCGGCTTACAGCGCTGCCACTGCGGCGCTGCGGGTCGAGTTCGACTCGCTGAGCGAATACAAGCGCATGGTGGACACCCTGTTGGACGACCTCACCGGCTCCGACGCGGACCACAAGAAGCTGGCGGACGGCAAGCTGCCGGCGGACAAGCTCGGTAAGGGCTTCCCGGAGGTCGACGCGCTGTTCAAGTCGTACGACACGGTCATCACGGAGCTGCAGAAACTCTCGAAGGGGCTGGCGGGGCAGATCGAGGCCCTGGGCATCGCGGTCCTGTCGGCGGGCAAGGGCTACGTCGGCGTGGACGAGGAGACCAAGCGGCGCATGACGGCCATCGCCAGGGAGGCGGAGGCGCAGTACGTGCCAGACCGGGACCCGTGGCCGGAGGAACAGCGCCGCATTGCGGCAGCCAACCAGCCGACCCCGTCGCCCAGCACGTCGGGAGGTAACTACTGATGACGGATTTTGAAGGCTTCACGCACCAGCAGATGCGGGACATGATCGCTTCGCTGGACCCTGCCTCGGTACAGACACGGGCCGATCAACTGGCGGCGGCCGCCGCGAAGATCAAGACGATCGGCGAGGCGCTCAAGCGCCACGTCGTGTCCGGCTGGGAGGGCGAAGGAGCCGACGCCTTCCAGGAGTGGGTGGGCCGCGCGGGCAACGCGACGCTGCGCCTGAGCGAGTACAGCGCCAAGGGCGGGGAGTGGATGGGCAAGGTCGTCCAGACGATGACCGAGGCCACCAAGATGACCGCCGTCGATGCGACCGCGACCAAGAACCTTGCAGCGGCCCTCGAGCACCACAACGACCCGGACGCGGCGACGGCCCGCGCGGAGGCGCAGACGATTCTGGACGCGGACCACCGCGAGGCGGTGCGGCTGATGACCAACCTGGCGCAGTCGTACCAGCTGTCGTCCACGGAGATGGACAAGGCGACGATCCCGACGTTCCCGGCCCCGCCGCCGGTGCTGTTGCCGCCGGCCCGCTATGGCAACGAAGACGTGGAACGGTCCGGTGGAGCCGGGGCAGCCAATGGCGGCGGCGGCTCAGCAGGGTCCTCGTATGTGCCATCCGGCGGGCCGGGCGGGGGGCCCTCGGGTGAGCCCGGGTGGGCGCCTGGGCGTCAGCCGCAGCCGGACAATACGGTTCCGTCGGTCTCCATGCCGGAGGTTCCGGACCGTGAGGTGGACGTGGACCTCGACTCCGTGGCCACGCTCCCGGATCGGACTGCTCCGCCGGTGACGACCACGCCCGGTGGGCCACTGCCCACCGGCCCCGGTCCAGTCGGTCCCACCCCGGGTCCCTTCGTCCCGCCCGTGGGCTTCCCGCCGGTCGGTGGCGTGAAGGGGCTCGGCCCGGGTGGCCCGTACCCAGGTCTGATTGGTCCCAGTGCTCCGGGGGGCAAGGTCGGCGGCATGCCGCCGGGCATGCTCCCGCGTGATTCGGGCATCATGGGCGGCCGCCCCGTGACGTCCACCGGCCCCAGCTCGGGTATCCCGCGTGGCACGGTCATCGGTGAAGGCACCCAGACGGGCCGTCCCATGGGTGGCGGAGGTTTGGGCCACGGCGGCGGTGGTGCCCACGGCAGCAGCCAGGGAGGCTTCCCTGCCGGACGTCGACTGGCTTCGGAGCCGGGAGGTGTCGTCGGAGGGCGTCAGACCGGTGCTGTCGGTCGCTCGGTCGCAGGCGGTCAGGCGTTCACCCAGGGCGGTTCGGGTCTCGTCCGCAATGGCGCCGGCAGCGGCGCGGGCATGGGGCCCATGGGCCACGCGAGCGCCGGCACGCAGACTCCGGGTAAGCGACGGAACGACCAGGGGGGCGAACGCCCCGACTACCTGGCCGAAGACGAAGAGACCTGGCAGGGCAGCCGTCGTGTTGTCCCGCCGGTGATCGACTGAGCAGAACGGACATGCACGGGATGCGCATGCGCAAGGCGACCTCGGCCCTGGTGGGTCTCCTCCTGGCCGGGGTCGCCGCGACCCCGGCCCATGCGGAGACCATTCGATCCCAGCAATGGCATCTCGACGCCATGAAGGCTGACGACATCTGGAAGGTCAGCACGGGCAAGGGCGTAACCGTCGCGATCATCGACGATGGCGTCAAGGAGATCCCTGAACTGAAGGGTCAGATCGTCCCTGGCGCGGATCTCGTGTCGCAAGGTGGAGATGGGCGTAACGACAAGAGTGGTCACGGCACAGGCGTAGCCGCCATGATCGCTGCGACGGGAAAACACCCGAGCGGCGACGGTGGTTTCGGGCTGGCACCCGGCGTCAAGATTCTCCCAATCCGTGTTACTAACACTGAATTGGCCACACCGTCTTGGGCTGCGGCGATTCGGTTCGCGGCAGAATCGGATGCCAAGGTCATCAATATCTCCCTGGGAATCGGCGGTACGCCGGAGACTGACCGGGCGCGGGCCGAAGCGGTGAAGTATGCGCTCTCGAAGGGAAAACTGGTCTTCGCTGCCGTAGGGAATTCCGGGGACGTAGGCAACGAGGTTGAGTACCCGGGTGCGACCCCTGGCGTGGTCGGCGTAGGCGCAGTAGATGCCAAGGGCGAGGCGACCAAGGAGTCCCAACATGGTCCCCAGGTGGACATGGCCGCACCGGGCATCGATATTTTCACTGCTTGCTCTGGCAAGACGGGGTTGTGTAAGACCTCTGGCACCAGTGACGCCTCCGCCCTGGCCGCCGCCTCCGCCGCCCTCCTCTGGTCCGTCCACCCCGACTGGACCAACAACCAGGTCCTGCGTGTCCTCCTGAACACCGCGGGCAAGCCCACCGACGGCGTCGAGCGCAACGACTACATCGGCTACGGCATCGTCCGCCCCCGGATCGCGCTGCAGACCCCCGGCGACCCCGGCCCGGCCGACGTGTACCCGCTGCCCGACCTGGCGGCTGCCGCGAACGCGGGCAAGTCCCCCTCGCCCTCCGCAGACGGCAAGGCCCCCGACGCCGCCGCGTCCAAGCCGGCGACGAAGGACGAGGAGAAGAAGAGCGGTAGCTCGCTTCCCTGGATCGCACTCGGTCTGGGAGCCTGTGTGCTCATCGGCGGGGCCGTGACCGTGGTCGTCGTACGCCGAAACCGCTGACCCTGGAGTTTCACGCGATGTCGTTCGACAAGGAATGGTCGGCGGCTCGCGCCACGGCCACCGCCAACGTGTCCAGGCGGCTCAACCAGGCGCCCGCCGACCCAGGCGGCGGCGGTGGCAGTGGCGGCGGTGGCGGTGACCTCGAACTCAATCAGGACCACATCGGTGCCATCGGCTCCGACGCGTACAAGCTGCACACCCGCCTCCAGACGGACGGCAAGCACGCCGCCTCCGCCACCGTCGAGGCCGCCGGGGCGCTCACCAAGGAGGGCTTCGCCAGCGGGGCGGCGCTGCTCAAGGCCAACAGCGTCTGGGAGAGCCAGGTCAAGACCCTCGTGGCGGCCTGCGCCACCATCTCCAACGGCCTGAACTACTCGCTCTCCTCCCACGCCAAGGACGAGCAGCAGCTCCACGCGGACTTCACCGCGTCCGCGATCGACAAGTACCTGAAGTAGGCGGGGCGCCGACGTGCTGACGTACGAGAACGTGATGAACGCGCCCCTGGACAAGCTCCAGACGGCGGTCACCGACTGGACGGCGATGGCCGGCAAGCTCGACGAGATGGCCGAGACCGCCCGCAAGGGCATGAAGGCGAAGTCCGACAAGGCCGAGTGGAGCGGGGTCACCGCAGGCGTGGCGCGCGGGTTCGTCGACAAGACGGCCAAGGAGTTCGAGGACGCGGCCAAGGCCGCCAAGGGCATGCACCAGGTCCTCGCCGACGCGTACGCGACGTTCAAGGCCGCCCAGGACGAACTCAAGAAGCTCGCCGCCGAGGCGCCGGCGGCCGGCTTCCGGATCGATGCCACCGGGCGGGTCACCGCGATCCCCCTGCCCACCGAGGCGGACCGGAACGCGGCCCGGCACGACCCCGACTACCAGCAGACCCTGAACGCGAACCGCAGTGCCTGGCAGTCCCGCGTCAACCGGGCCGTCGAGGACGCCCAGGACGCCGACGACTCCCTGGTTCGGGTCCTCCAGGCGAACCTCGCCGACGAACACGACTTCAGCGGACCCAGGTTCAACACCCTCGACGCCGAACAGGCGGCCCGCGCCGCCGACCTGATGAAGAAGGTCACCGGCGAGGGCGGCACGGCGCGCAACGTCGAGGCGCTGCGCGAGCTGGAGGAGCTGCTCGACGACAACCGTGAGGACCCCGAGTTCTCGACGGGCTTCTACCGCACGATCGGCGCCGAGGGGACGCTGGAGACGTACTCCAAGCTGTCCCTGGACGCGACGAGCCTCGGCCCGGCGGGCAAGGACCGTGCGCTGATGGTCGCGAACATCCAGAGCGACATGGGCGCGATGCTCGGCCTCGCGACGCACAAGGACGTCCCCCACCACCTCGACGCCGCCTGGACGGCCCAGCTGATGAAGGCGGGCCGCAAGGAGATGGACGTCTTCGGGGGCGTGCGGCAGATCTACGGCTACCAGGCCCTCGGCGCGCTGATCCGCGAGGGGAAGTACGACGCGGAGTTCCTGACCTCGGTCGGCCGCGACATGGTCGCCATGGACCGCAAGGACCCGCAGGCGTGGGAGTTCCACACCCCGTACGGCATGGAGTCCGTTCTCAGCCAGGGCACGGACGGCCGAGGCTTCTACCCGCTGACCGGGCTCATGGAGGCGCTGGGCAACAACCCGGACGCGGCGACGGCCTTCTTCAATGAGCCGGTCCGCGAGGACAGCGACAAGGACGGCATCGTCACGAAGGACGACAAGCCGGTCGGCGGCCAGCACGGCAAGGACCGGGGCATGGTCGACTACATGCTCGACAAGAAGCCGTACATGGACAGCTTCGACATCACGAGGACCGGCGAACTGCACCCGGCCCAGCAGGCGCTCGGCGACGCCCTCATGGCGGCGGTCTCCCACCGGAGCCCGGGCGACGAGGACTCCCCGCCGGTCGCGCACACCAAGGAGATGGCGGCCGTCATGGAACGGGTCGTCGAGAAGATCGGCGACAAGCCGGAGCTGGTCGACGCGAAGCCGGGGGACCCGGAGGGTCCTTTGAACGGGCTGTCCGGGCACTTCGGGCAGATGGCGGCCGAGTACATGCCGGACATCCAGGCGTCGGCGGAGAACGGCAGCCGGATGATCAAGGCCAATGGCGAGATGGCCGCGTTCAACAAGGCCGACATGGCGGCGTTCATCGCAGCGGTGGGCCAGGACCCGGACGCGTACGGCGCCATCACCAACGCCCAGCGGGCGTTCACGACGACGCTCATCAACGATGTCATCGCGCACCGGAGCGAGTACGAGGAGATCGACGCGGCGATCACGGTCGCCGTGCACCCCGGCGGCCAGATCGCGGGCATCCTCTCCGAGGCCAGGGCCGAGGGGACCTTCGCGGAGAACGGCCACAAGGCGGAGGAGTACGTCAAGGGCGTCGAGGACAACGCCAAGTGGGTCAACCGTGTCATCAGCGCGGCAGGTGGCAAGTACCTGGAGATGGTGCCGCTGGCCGGCGACGTCGTGGAGTGGCTCCAGGAGGACATCGCGGAGGGCGTGGTCGAGCGGGCGAAGAAGGATCAGGCCGACAAGACCGGCGAGGCCGATCACAAGGCCGTGCTCGACTACACGCAAGCCCAGGTGGAGGCCGGCCTGTCCGCGGAGCAATCGGTTCGCAAGGCCGCGGAGGGGACGGGCATGAACCAGCGGAGCATCGACGCCCTCGCCGGTCTGGCGTCGACGCAGACGGCGAACGCCCACGCGGTCGGCCGTGGGCAGGTCGCCACGTCGAACGGCGGCTCCTGATGCGCAGTGTCCGTACCCCTCTCCTACTCGCCGTCGTGCTGGTCGCGGCGGCAGCGCTGACCGGCTGCGCCGAGGAGAAGAAGGCGGCGGCCCCGCAGCTGCCGGAGCGCACCTGCTTCGGCGTCTTCACCCGGTCCGACCTGGAGCCTCTGATGGGCTACGGCGAGACGGTGGAGGTCTCCGGACCGGTCGATGCCCGCCTGACCGCGGCACGCCGCGGGGCCACGTGCAACGTCTACGTCGACGGCCGGGGCCGGGTCCTCGTCACGGCCACGCGCCGGCCTCTGGAACAGAGCTTCACCTGGCCCCCCACCGACCCGAATCAGCCCGCGCCCGATCCGCTTCCTCTCGGCGACAAGGGGATCGTGTGGAACACGGGTGCCCGCGTCGCCCTCGCCTGCAAGGGGTCCGAGGACTCCTTCGAGCTCGAGCTGGGACTCAGCGGCTCCGTGGAGCACATGAAGCCCGGCACATCGCGGGCCTTGTTCACCGCGCTCATGACGAAGTACCTGGAGTCCGCGAAGCAGCAGACCCAGTGCGGCGTCTGAGGCGGCCGGACAAGGCGAAAGCCGCTCGGGGGTGCGCCTGCCCCCGAGCGGCTCGCCGCGAAGCCGTGACCGGAATCGAACCGGCGTAACTCGCTTTGCAGGCGAGTCCCTCAACCACTCGGGCACACGGCTGTGAGGTGGTGATGTGCATGACCGTACGGGGGCCGCGGGGGAGCGGGAAGGGTTCCGCGGCGGGTGCAACACGACTGCCATGCCGCGTTCACAGTGACCCGGGGGCCTAGGTCTCCGGGAGGAGGCGGGATCCGTCGAATGGACAGGGTCGAGATGAGGCTACGCACCTTACGCTGGGGCGATGAGTGCCCTTGAGCCCCGCGTGCCCCAGAGAACCGGAACACCGATCCCGCCCCTGCAGCAGGGCGGGATCCTCGGGCCCGCGTACCGGACGCTCAGCATCGGGATCATCTCCGTCGTCTTCCTGATCGCCTTCGAGGCCACCGCCGTCGGGACGGCCATGCCCGTCGCCGCGCGCGAGCTGGAGGGGATCGGGCTCTACGCCTTCGCCTTCTCCGCCTACTTCACGACCAGCCTCTTCGGCATGGTCCTGTCCGGGCAGTGGGCCGACCGGCAGGGGCCGCTGCGGCCGCTGGCCGTCGGCATCGCCGCGTTCGCCTCCGGGCTCGTGGTCTCCGGGACCGCCGGGGCGATGTGGGTGTTCGTGCTCGGCCGGGCCGTGCAGGGCTTCGGCGGCGGGCTCGTCATCGTCGCCCTGTACGTGGTGGTCAGCCGCGCCTATGAGGAGCGGCTGCGGCCCGCCATCATGGCCGCCTTCGCCGCGAGCTGGGTGGTCCCCTCGATCGTCGGGCCGCTGGCCTCGGGGACGGTCACCGAGCACCTCGGCTGGCGGTGGGTGTTCCTCGGGATCCCGGCCCTGGTCGTCGTACCGCTGATGGTGGCCCTGCCCGCGATACGGCGGACCGCGTCCGGGCCCGTCGACCCCGGCGCGCCGCCCGTGGCCTTCGACCGGCGGCGGATCCGACTGGCCCTCGGGATCTCGCTGGGCGCGGGCCTGCTCCAGTACGCCGCCCAGGACCTGCGGTGGCTGTCGCTGGTGCCGGGCATCGCCGGCGTCGCCCTGCTCGTGCCCGCCGTGCTGGGGCTGCTGCCCCGCGGAACGTACCTGGCACGGCGCGGACTGCCGTCCGTGGTGCTGCTGCGCGGAGTGGCCGCGGGCTCGTTCATCGCGGCGGAGAGCTTCGTACCGCTGATGCTGGTCACCCAGCGGGGGCTGAGCCCGACCCTGGCCGGCTTCTCGCTCGCGCTCGGCGGAGTGACCTGGGCGGGCGGCTCGTGGGTGCAGTCGAAGGGGCGGATGGCCCCGTACCGCGAACGGCTGATGGTGGCCGGGATGGTGATGGTGGCCCTGGCCATCGCCGCGGCGCCCGCCGTGCTGATCGAGTCCGTGCCGGTGTGGACGCTGGCGCTGGCCTGGGCGGTCGGCTGCCTGGGCATGGGGCTGGTGATCGGCTCCACGAGCGTGCTGCTGCTGAAGCTGTCGGCGCCGGAGGAGGCGGGGGCGAACTCCGCCGCGCTGCAGATCTCGGACGCGCTGGCGAACGTGGTCCTGCTGGCGGGCGGCGGCGCCGCGTTCGCCGCGCTGGGCGGTGGAGCCGTCGGCGCCTCCCACGCCCTGACGGACGGGGCGTCGGCCTCGCACCCCGGCGCCTTCGTGGTGGTGTTCCTGCCGATGGCGTGCGTGGCACTGGTGGGCGCCTGGGTCGCGACCCGGCTGGAGCCCGCCGAGGCGTGAGCGCGCCGCGGAATTCTGCTGCGTCACGGCCGCTGCCGCACTAGCGTTGCGGCCATGAACGAGCTGATCATCCGGCTGTCCGACGCCGAGCGCGCGGAATGCGCCGACCTTGCCGACGCCACCGGCCAGTCGCCCGAGGAGCTCGCGCTGGACGCCGTACGGGCGCGGCTGCGGGCCGAGCGGGACCGGGTCGGGGCCGAGGCGCTGCGGCTCGCGCAACGCCACGCGCCCCTGCTGAAGCGGCTCGGCCAGTGAACGCCGCCGCCGTCCCGGTGCGCCACCTCACGCTCGCCGAGGTCCTCGGCGTGGCCCGGCACGCCTGCCTCGCCCAGGACCAGTCCGTCGAACTGCGGGCCCCCGGGCTGCTGGAGTCGGCGGTCCACCGGCCCCGGGCCCGCATGTTCGGTACGCCGGCGTACGAGGACCCGTACGAGCAGGCCGCCGCGCTGCTCCACGGCATCGCGACGAACCACCCCCTGGTCGACGGGAACAAGCGCACCGCCTGGCTCGCCGCGGCCACCTTCCTCGCGGTGAACGGGGCCGACCCGGGCGACGTGGATCAGGAGGCCGCCTACGGCCTGGTCATCGACGTGGCCGCCGGGCACGAGACGGATGTCGCGCGGATCGCCGGCCGGCTGAGGGCACTGCTCGTCCCGCCGATGTGACGCTCGCCGCACCGCGCGAGGTCACGGGCCTGTCCCTCCGCGAGGGGCGGGCCCGTCCCGGTAAGGTGGCCCGGTTGTCCTACGTACGACTGCCGAGAGCGACGAACCGGAGACCGTGACTACTACCGCCTCCCACCACCTCTCACCCGCCTTCCCCGGCCGCGCCCCTTGGGGTACGGCGGGCAAACTGCGCGCCTGGCAGCAGGGAGCACTGGACCGTTACATCGAGAAGCAGCCGCGGGACTTCCTCGCGGTCGCGACCCCCGGCGCAGGCAAGACCACCTTCGCGCTGACCCTCGCCTCCTGGCTGCTGCACCACCACGTGGTCCAGCAGGTGACCGTGGTCGCGCCGACCGAGCACCTGAAGAAGCAGTGGGCTGAAGCCGCGGCGCGGATAGGCATCCGGCTGGATCCCGAGTACTCCGCCGGGCCCCTCAGCAAGGACTACCACGGGGTCGCCGTCACCTACGCGGGTGTCGGCGTGCGCCCGATGCTGCACCGCAACCGGTGCGAGCAGCGCAAGACCCTCGTCATCCTCGACGAGATCCACCACGCCGGTGACTCGAAGTCCTGGGGCGAGGCCTGCCTGGAGGCCTTCGACCCGGCGACCCGGCGCCTGGCCCTGACCGGTACGCCCTTCCGGTCCGACACGAACCCGATCCCCTTCGTCTCGTACGAGGAGGGGAACGACGGGATCCGCCGGTCGTCCGCCGACTACACCTACGGCTACGGCAACGCCCTCGGCGACGGCGTCGTCCGGCCCGTCATCTTCCTCTCCTACAGCGGCAACATGCGCTGGCGCACCAAGGCGGGCGACGAGATCGCCGCCAAGCTCGGCGAGCCGATGACGAAGGACGCCATCTCGCAGGCCTGGCGCACCGCGCTGGACCCGCGCGGCGACTGGATGCCGAACGTGCTGCGCGCCGCCGACCAGCGGCTGACGGAGGTCAGGAAGGGCATCCCCGATGCGGGCGGCCTCGTGATCGCCTCCGACCAGGAGTCGGCGCGCGCCTACGCCAAACTGCTGCGGGAGATCACCGGCAGCAAGGCGACCGTGGTGCTCTCCGACGACACCGGCGCGTCGAAGCGGATCGACGAGTTCAGCGAGGACGGCAGCCGCTGGATGGTCGCGGTCCGGATGGTGTCCGAGGGCGTCGACGTACCGCGCCTCGCGGTGGGCGTGTACGCGACGACGATCTCGACCCCGCTGTTCTTCGCCCAGGCCGTCGGGCGCTTCGTGCGCTCGCGCAGGCGCGGCGAGACCGCGTCCGTGTTCCTTCCGACCATTCCCTACCTCCTCGGCTTCGCCAACGAGATGGAGGTCGAGCGCGACCACGTCCTCGACAAGCCGAAGAAGCAGGGCGAGGAAGACCCGTACGCCGAGTCCGAGAAGGAGATGGACGAGGCGAACAAGCAGGAGGACGAGGACACCGGCGAGGACGAACAGATGTCCTTCGAGGCGCTGGAGTCCGACGCGGTCTTCGACCGGGTGCTCTACGACGGCGCCGAGTTCGGCATGCAGGCGCACCCGGGCAGCGAGGAGGAGCAGGACTACCTCGGCATCCCCGGACTGCTGGAGCCGGACCAGGTGCAGATGCTGCTGCAGAAGCGGCAGTCGCGGCAGATCGCGCACAGCCGCCGCAAGCCGGACTCCGAGGCGGACCTGCTGGAGCTGCCGGCGGAGCGGCGGCCGGTGGTCTCGCACAAGGAGCTGCTGGAGCTGCGGAAGTCGCTGAACACGATGGTCGGCGCGTACGTCCACCAGAGCGGCAAGCCGCACGGGGTGATCCACACGGAGCTGCGCCGGGTGTGCGGCGGACCGCCGAGCGCGGAGGCCACGGCGGGGCAGCTGCGCGAGCGGATCAAGAAGGTGCAGGAGTGGGCCACCCGCATGCGGTGACCCCGCGGTGAGTTCGCGGTGAGTTCACACAGAACAGGGGACGGGGTCCGTGCGGAGCATCGCACGGACCCCGTCCCCTGTGACGGTCTTACGGTCTTGCGCGGTTACGCGGTGGGGCGGCGACGGCGGCCGGTGCCCGCGACCAGGGCCGCGCCCATGGCGAGCGCCACGCCGGCCCCGGCGAGGGCCCAGCTGGTGGCCGCGTCGGTGCCGGTCTCGGCCAGCTGGCCACCGGTGGCGACGGGGGTCGTGTCCTTGATCGGGGTGGAGTGGCCCTCGGGCTTCGGCTGGTTGCCGGTGTTGCCGCCGTCGCCGGTGCCGGTGCCGGGCGCGGTGATCGAACTGTAGGCGAAGGCCACGTCGGAGGTGATGCCGTCCACGCCGTGGTCGTCCGCGAGCACGGCCATGAAGATCGGGCCGACCGGGGCGTCCGCGGTGAACTTGGCCCGCAGCAGGATGTCGAACTTCGCGTCCTTGCCGACCGCGCGGTCGATGAGCGTCCAGGCCACCTGGCTCGACGTGTCGTTCTTGGCGTCGACCCAGCGCCCGCCGTCCCAGACCTCGATGGCGAGGTGCTTCGACTTGAGGGTTTCGCTGTTGTTGTCGAAGAAGACCGCGAAGCCGTAGTTGTCGATCTTCTCCTTGCCGGAGTTGTCGACGCCGAGCGAGAACGGCTGCCAGCCGCCGCCCGCCTTGAAGCCGCCGGCCGGCAGGCCCTGCAGGGCGACCTTCGGTCCGTTGTTCTGCTCCTGCTCGTCGGGCGAGGTCACCTTGGACTCGTACCGGACGCGGTCCGCGGTGCCGCCCTCGGCGGTCGTGGACAGGGAGAATCGCGAGGACGGCGTGTCCTTGCCGAACTTCATACGAAGCTTGAGGTCGAAGACCTCGTTGTTTTCGATGTCCACGTCGGCGACGCCGAGGCTGTAGACCTCCTCGGATCCGTCCGCCGCGATGGCGTGCCAGCCCCAGGTGCCCTTCGAGTCGGGCGCGTAGACCTCCGCCTGGATGTCGTCGGCCTCCCACCCGAAGGTGTCGAGGGTCCACAGGACCAGTTCGAGCGAGTAGTCGTCGACGGCCGGACGGCCCGAGTTGTCCACGTGCAGGGAGAACTCGCTCCAGCCGGCGCCGGACCTGAACTCCTTCGGGAGGCCGTCCAGGGTCAGCTTCGGGGCGGAGGCGACGGTCTTCTGGTCGGTCTTTCCGGCGCCCTCGGACGTGACCGTCTCGGCCGGCTTCGGCTGCGGCTTCGGCTGGGCCTCCGGGGCCGCCGGCTGCTGCCCGGCCTCGGGCTTCGACGCCTCCGGGGCCTGCGGGGCCTGCGGGGTCTCTCCGGTCGCCGGGGCCGTGTCGTCCTTCGGCGCCGCGTCCGGGGTCGTGACCGCCGGGTTGCGGACCTCGTCGGCCATGGCCGGCGTGGCCATCAGGACCGTCGGGCCGACCACCGCGGCGGCGGCGACCATGGCGATGCGCTTGAGCTTCATGCGGGTTTTCCCCCTCCGAACGGCCCAGGTGCGCGCGAGCGCATCCCCCGTTATGTTTTTCGCGGTCCTGCAATGGGGCCGCTGGCCTCCGGGCCCGGTATGACTGTGTCCCCTCTGTCGAAGGCATGACCTGGGGGGTGGTGTCGCCGGGTCCGAGGGGTGCCGTCGGAGACGCTGATGAGAGACCCGGCCACCGCCCGGTCCGGCGCAATGCCGGGCACAGACGTGGGCGGCAGGTCTACATAACGTGGATGCGCGAGCACGGTGCCATTGCCGAGGCCGGCACGGTCAACACCTGGGAAGGGTGCGATGTTAGACACCGAAGGCGTGGGCGTCTTCCTCGGGATGGACGTCGGCAAGACCGCCCACCACGGCCACGGGCTCACCCCGGCCGGGAAGAAGGTCTTCGACAAGGCGATGCCCAACAGCGAACCGAAGCTGCGGGCCGTCTTCGACAAGCTCAAAGCCAAGTTCGGCACCGTCCTGGTGATCGTGGACCAGCCCGCATCCATAGGCGCCCTGCCTCTGACCGTCGCCCGCGACGCCGGCTGCCAGGTC
The DNA here is from genome assembly GCF_045000215.1 of Streptomyces sp. 147326. Classification (NCBI taxonomy): domain Bacteria; kingdom Bacillati; phylum Actinomycetota; class Actinomycetes; order Kitasatosporales; family Streptomycetaceae; genus Streptomyces; species Streptomyces sp. 147326. Next base: position 5,546,888 of record NZ_CP134201.1, read on the forward strand.
GCCTACCTGCCCGGACTCGCGATGCGACGGATCGCCGACCTCTATCCAGGCGAGGCGAAGACCGATGCGAAGGACGCGGCGGTGATCGCGGACGCGGCCCGGACGATGCCTCACACTTTGCGTTCGCTGGAGCTGACCGACGAGATCACCGCCGAGCTCACGGTGCTGACCGGCTTCGACCAGGACCTCGCGGCCGAGGCCACCCGCACTTCGAACCGGATACGCGGTCTGCTGACCCAGTTCCACCCCAGCCTCGAGCGGGTCCTGGGCCCGCGGCTGGACCACCCCGCCGTCACCTGGCTCCTCGAGCGATACGGATCCCCGAACGCTCTGCGGAAAGCCGGCCGCCGCAGACTCGTTGAGGTGATCCGTCCCAAGGCCCCCCGCATGGCGGCCCGGCTGATCGACGACGTCTTCGACGCCCTCGACGAACAGACCGTCGTGGTCCCGGGAACCGGCACCCTCGACGTGGTCATCCCGTCGCTGGCCCGCTCGCTCGCCGCGGTCCACGACCAACGCCGGGCCCTGGAAGCCCAGATCAGCACCCTGCTGGTGGCTCACCCTCTTCACCAGGTCCTGACCTCGATGCCGGGAGTCGGAGTCAGGACCGCCGCCGTCCTGCTGGTCACCGTCGGCGACGGGACCGGCTTCCCCACCGCCGCCCACCTCGCCTCCTACGCCGGCCTCGCCCCCACGACGAAGTCGTCAGGGACCTCGATCCACGGCGAACACGCACCCAGAGGAGGAAACCGGCAGCTCAAACGCGCCATGTTCCTCTCCGCCTTCGCCTGCATGAACGCCGACCAGGCCTCCCGCGCCTACTACGATAGGCAAAGAGCCCGCGGCAAAACCCACACCCAGGCTCTCCTCCGCCTCGCCCGCCAACGCATCAGCGTCCTCTTCGCCATGCTCCGCGACGGAACCTTCTACGAATCCCGGACCCCCAGCGTCACTCTCGCCGCATGACCGCCCCAAACAGCCTCAAACCCGGCGCCACATCCTTGACGAAGGACATAGAGACACCCCCCCGAGCCGAATGACCATCTTTTTGAACATGATCAGAGTAATGGGGCGGTAAAGAGCTCCTGTGGCAATTGAGGTTACGAATCGACACCAGAAGCGATCAGGAACCGGCACAAACGGGTAGCACGCGCCCGGATTCTGGACGAGCCCTTCCGCTGAGCGGACCTGCTCGCTACTGTCCCCGCATCGAACGCACCGTGGCAGCGCCGCCGCGGGAGCGCAGCCGGTGCCATGGCCGCTACCGGCGGCCTCTCCGTGCGCCGCCGCGGGACCGGCGGCGTTCCACCCCGAGAGTCACCGCCGCTCACCGAAAGAGGGAGAGGCGTCGTGACCGCGGAAACCTCCCAGACTCTCGACAGAGGGCTCAGAGTCCTCAAACTGCTCGCCGACACCGACCACGGTCTGACCGTCACCGAGCTCTCCAACCGCCTCGGTGTGAACCGCACCGTGGTCTACCGGCTCCTCGCCACGCTCGAACAGCACGCCCTGGTCCGCCGTGACCTCGGCGGCCGGGCCCGCGTCGGGCTCGGCGTGCTCCGGCTGGGCCGGCAGGTGCATCCCCTCGTACGCGAGGCCGCCCTGCCCGCGCTGCGTTCGCTCGCCGAGGACATAGGGGCCACCGCGCACCTGACCCTCGTCGACGGCACCGAGGCGCTCGCCGTCGCCGTCGTGGAACCGACCTGGACGGACTACCACGTGGCCTACCGGGCCGGCTTCCGCCACCCGCTGGACCGCGGGGCCGCCGGGCGGGCCATCCTGGCCGCCCGTCAGGGCTCCCTCATCGAACCCGGGTACACGCTGACGCACGGCGAGCTCGAAGCGGGCGCGAGTGGCGCGGCCGCGCCGCTCGTGGGGATCACCGGGCTGGAGGGCAGCGTCGGGGTCGTGATGCTGGCCGATGCGGTGCCGGAGCGGGTGGGGCCGCGGGTGGTGGACGCGGCGCGCGAAGTCGCCGACGCGCTGCGCTGAGCCGACGCGCTGCGCTGAGCCCGACGTTCTTCGCCGGGTGCGGTGCGGCGGTGTGGGGGGGGGGTGGGTGCGGCGCCGTCGCCGGGGGCGCTGCCCCCGGACCCTCCCCCAGCTACCGCTGGGAGATGCCCCCAGCGCCTCAAACGCCGGCGGGGCTGCAAGAGCGCCTCAAACGCCGGCGGGGCTGGATTGCCCGGCGCGGCTGAAGAGGCCCGGCGGGGCTGGAGCGCCCGGCGGGGCTGGATCGCCCGGCGGGGCCGGTGTGAGCATGGGCGGATAGATTGGGTGGGTGCTCTCACGCCTCACACGTCTGTCGCGTCCCGTTGCCCTGGCCGTCTGTGCCGTGCCCGTGGTCGGGTTGTTCGTCGCCGCGGCCTTCGCACCCCTGCCCTACGTGGTCGCCGTTCCCGGCCCCACGGCCGACGTGCTGGGGTCCGACAAGGGCAAGCCGGTCATCACCGTCACCGGGGCGCCCGTCCGGGAGACCGAGGGCCAGCTGCGGATGACGACCATCCGGGCCACCGGCCCGTCCTCGACCATGCGGCTGCACGAGCTCGTCGACCACTGGTTCAAGACCGATCAGGCGGTCATGCCCAAGGAGGCCGTCTACTCCTCGGGCGGAAGCGACGAGGAGATCGAGAAGCACAACCTGGAGGAGATGGCCAAGTCGCAGTCGGCCGCCGCCGAAGCCGCGCTCGGCTATCTCCACAAGGACCCGAAGGACGTGAAGGTCGAGCTCAACCTCGCCGACGTCGGCGGTCCGAGTGCCGGGCTCCTCTTCTCCCTCGGCGTCGTCAACAAGCTCGACGGCGACGGCAGCGGCGGCGATCTCACCGGCGGACGGAGCATTGCCGGTACGGGAACCATCACCGCCGACGGCACGGTCGGCGCCGTCGGCGGGGTGGCCCTGAAGACCCAGGCCGCGCGGCGCGACGGGGCGAGCGTGTTCCTCGTGCCGAAGGCCGAGTGCGCGGACGCCCGGTCGGAACTCCCCGAGGGGCTGCGGCTGGTCCCCGTCACTTCGCTGACGGATGCGGTGAACTCCCTGCGTGCGCTGAAGCGGGGAGAGGACGTTCCGTCCTGCTGACGTCCGGCTCGCGGTCCAGGCCGCGCCAGGCCGGGAAGACCAGCGGGGCGAGCGTCGTCAGCAGGTAGGTGCCGCCGAACAGCAGCAGCGCCGGACCGATCCCGAACCCGTCGACCAGCAGGCCCGCCGCCAGCCCGCCCAGCGGCATGGTCAGCTCGCAGCCCGCCGTGGTCACCCCCGCGACGCGGCTGCGCAGCTCGTCCGGCACCTGCTCGTACATGACCGTGGTCAGGATCGGGTTGAGCACGCCCACGCACAGGCCGGCCAGGGCCATGGTCACCGCGAGCGGCAGCGGCGTGTCGGTGACCGCGGCCACGGCGTACCGGGTCGCCCCGGAGAGCAGGAAGGCCCCCGCGAACACCGTCCGGCGCGGGAACCGCTCGCCCCACACCCCGTAGAGCAGGGCGCCGAGCAGTGCGAAGCCGCCGAAGAGGGAGATCATCAGGCCGAGCGTGGTGGCGCCGCCGAGGGCGTCGCGGCCGTGCACGGGCAGCAGCACCGAGGACCAGCCCTGGTCCAGGCCGTTGGTCATCATGACCATCACCGTGATGCCCAGCAGCAGCCGGGAGCGGGTCAGGAAGGCCCAGCCCTCGGTCAGTTCGGTGCGGTACGCCGCGAGGGACGCCTTGCCGGCGGCCGGCTGCGGCTCGGCGGACGGGACCCCGCGCAGGAACGCGGCGACCAGCAGCGCCGACGCCCCGAAGGTCGCCGCGTCCAGCAGCAGTACGGTCTCGGCGCCGAACGCCGCGATCAGTACGCCGGCCACGGCGGCCCCGATCATCCGGGCGCCGCGGGAGACCGCGTCGTAGAGGCTGGCCGCGCGGGTGACGGTGGTGCCGGCGTGCCGGGCGAGGTCCGGCAGGAGCACGTGGCGGGCGGTCAGGCCCGGGGTGTGCACGAGGCCGCCGACGGCCATCAGCGCGCACAGCATCCAGAAGTCGAGCACGCCCGCGTGGTGCAGCAGCGGGATCGCGCCGACCGACAGGCCGCTGATCAGGTCGGAGGCGACGGAGATCCGGCGGCGGCCGGTCCGGTCGATGACCGGTCCGCCGATCAGGGCCGCCACGACGACGGGGAGGGTGGCGCAGAAGGCGACGACCCCGGCCCGGCCGGCGCTGCCGGTGGTCTGCAGCACGAACCACGGGACGCCGATGAGGGTGAGTGAACTCCCGGCTATGGAAATCGTGTTGGCGGCCAGTACGCCGATCAGCGGGCGCTTGTCAGTACGGCGCTCCGCGCGCGGCGGCCCGTCGGGGAGTAAGGCGTGCACGGCAGGACTCCTGGGATGAGCGGGGGAGGGGCGGTGGGTGCGGCGGGTGGGCCGGGCGGCGGGTGTGGCGGGTCGCTACTCGGCCCGGCGGGGTCGCTGCACGGCCGCCTCGCGCGGGAAGGCGTGCGTGTGGAAGCGGACCGCCTTCGTGCCCTCCGAGGCCGGCAGGTCGCGATAGCTGTTGATCAGGTCGTGCATCTTGTGGATCAGTTCGAGGCTCTGCTCGGCGGTCAGGTGCAGGGTGAAGTCGCTCAGGTCCGCGCCGCGCCGCCACTCCTGGGGCCAGGTGTGGGCGTTGCCGAGCCAGGTGCTCAGCTCCTGCGTGTGGATCGTCGCGATCTCGTGCAGGAAGAGGTCCGCCGCACCGCGCACGGCCGGGTCCTCGTCGAGCGTCAGTGTCTCGTCGAAGGCCGTGGCGTCGTACACGGCCCGCCACCAGCGTTCGCGGCCCTTGCCGTGCTCGGGTGCGTCCTCGACGAAACCGTGCGCCCCGAGCTGGCGCAGGTGGTAGCTGGTGGCGCCGCTCGACTCCCCGAGCCGATCGGCCAGTTGGGAGGCGGTCGCGGGGCCGTCGTGGCGCAGGGCGCCCAGCAGGCGGATGCGCAGGGGGTGGGCGAGGCCGCGCAGTGAACGGGCGTCGAGCGTACGGACGCTGGGCTCTGCGGGCCCCGCAGGTTCTACGGGGTCAACGGGGTCAACGGGGTCTGCGGGGTGCTCGGGCATGGCTCGACGATAGAGTTGCAAAGATTTCTCTGCAAGGATTTCTTTGCAACGTCTTCTTCGGATGCCCGGCCGGCCGTCGGGCCCCGGGCGGCGTCAGGGCCGGGTGTCGTCCTCGGCGGCCTGCTGGACCAGCGGGATGATCCGCAGGGGCACCGGGTTCTCCATCACGATCGCCGTCGACGCCCTGACGATCCCCTCGAACCCGACCACGCGGTCGATCACCCGCTGCAGGTCGGCGTTGGACCGGGCCACGAGCCGGCACAGCATGTCCCCGTGCCCGGTGGTGGTGTGCAGCTCCAGCACCTCCGGCACCCCGTCCAGGTGGGCCCGTACGTCGGCCCCCTGCCCCTGCTTGATCTCCAGCGTGGCGAACGCGGTCACCGGATACCCGAGAGCCGTCGGATCGACCTGCGGGCCGAAACCGCGGATGACCCCGTTCGACTGGAGCCGGTCGAGGCGGGCCTGCACGGTCCCGCGGGCCACGCCGAGGCGGCGCGAGGCCTCAAGGACCCCGATCCGGGGCTCGCGGGCGAGCAGGACGATGAGCCGGCCGTCGAGTTCGTCGATGCCCATGGAGGCCTCCGGGTGCCCACGCGTGCTCGTGGGTGGTCATAGTGCACAGATGTTTCAATCATCCTGCGCTCAGACTGGTCACCTTGTATAGGCAAACAGGAAACTATTGCGCAGCTTGTGGATCGGCGGGACTCTGCGCTCATGACTGAGTCTTTGGCGAACCTCGAAACCACCCCGCACACCGCGCGTGAGGCGGACCCCTTCCCGGTGAAGGGCATGGACGCGGTCGTCTTCGCCGTCGGCAACGCCAAGCAGGCCGCGCACTACTACTCGACCGCCTTCGGCATGAAGCTCGTGGCCTACTCCGGCCCGGAGAACGGCAGCCGCGAGACGGCCAGCTACGTCCTGACCAACGGCTCCGCGCGCTTCGTGCTGACCTCGGTCATCAAGCCGGCGACCGACCACGGCCGCTTCCTGGCCGAGCACGTCGCCGAGCACGGCGACGGCGTGATCGACCTCGCCATCGAGGTCCCGGACGTCCGCGCGGCGTACGCGTACGCCGTCGAGCAGGGCGCCCGCGGCCTGGACGAGCCGTACGAGGTCAAGGACGAGCACGGCACCGTCGTGCTGGCCGCGATCGCGACGTACGGACAGACCCGCCACACGCTGGTCGAGCGCGGCGACTACACCGGCCCGTACCTGCCGGGCTACGTGGCCGTCGACCCGATGGTCGCGCCCCCGGCCAAGCGCACCTTCCAGGCCATCGACCACTGCGTCGGCAACGTGGAACTCGGCCGGATGAACGAGTGGGTCGCCTTCTACAACAAGGTCATGGGCTTCACGAACATGAAGGAGTTCGTGGGCGACGACATCGCGACCGAGTACTCGGCGCTGATGTCCAAGGTGGTCGCGGACGGCACCAAGAAGGTCAAGTTCCCGATCAACGAGCCGGCGATCGCGAAGAAGAAGTCGCAGATCGACGAGTACCTGGAGTTCTACGGCGGCCCCGGCGTCCAGCACATCGCGCTGGCCTCGAACGACATCGTCGCGACGGTGCGCTCGATGCGCGCGGCCGGCGTCCAGTTCCTCTCCGTCCCGGACAGCTACTACGACACGCTCGGCGAGTGGGTCGGCGACACCCGGGTGCCGATCGACGAGCTGCGCGAGCTGAAGATCCTGGCCGACCGCGACGAGGACGGCTACCTGCTGCAGATCTTCACCAAGCCGGTCCAGGACCGCCCGACCGTCTTCTTCGAGATCATCGAGCGCCACGGCTCGATGGGCTTCGGCAAGGGCAACTTCAAGGCGCTGTTCGAGGCGATCGAGCGCGAGCAGGAGAAGCGCGGCAACCTCTAGGCCGCCCGCGCGGCTTCCCGGCCCCCCGGCCTGCGCCGGGGGGCCCGCCCGTGTCCGGCCGGCCGCGTCGCGGCCCCGTGAGGGGAGGGCCGCGGCGGCCGGCCGGTCAGCGGGTGGACGGGGAAGGAGCCGGCTTCGGCTCCTGCGACGCCTTCGGTTCCTGCGGTTCCTGCGACGCCTTCGGCTTCGGCGTGGGCCGGGGCTTGGGCAGCTCCGGCTCGACCCACGGAGTGACCGGCTGCAGGTGCTCCGGGCCGCCCGGTGCCGGCTGGCCGATCGCCGTCAGCGCCTCCTTCGCCAGCGGCCCGCGCAGCGGCGAGAAGTGCGGGTTCGTCCGCATGGTGTCCTGGAGGCTGCGGCGGGCCGCCGCCACGTCACCGAGGCCGCGCTCGATCATCGCCCGGTGGTACGAGAAGTCGGCGCTGCGCAGGCCCTGTTCCGTGGCCTTCTTCGCGTACTCCAGCGCCGCCGTGTCCTCGCCCGCCTGGTGCAGGGCCCACCCCAGCGCGTCCGCGACCTGCACGCTCTTGTGCCGCGACCACTCCTCCGACAGGCGCCGCACCGCCGCCGACGGATCACCGTGGTCCGCCTCGTACAGGCCGAGGACCACGTCGTCGTCGACGCCGTTCTGCCCGTCCCGCGCCGCCATCGAACCGAGCATGTCGTACGGCACGCGCGCCTCCCGGGCCCGGCCCAGCGACTCCAGCAGCTCGCCCAGCTCCCGCGCCAGCTGCGGCACCGGGGTCCGCCCCAGCGCCAGCCGGTAGTCCCGCACCGCCTCCCCGGAACGCCCCAGCGCGGCCAGCGCACGGGCCCGGCCGCCCAGCGCCTCCGCCTGCGCCGGATCCGTCCGCAGCGCGCCCTCGTAGTGCCGCAGCGCCTCCGCCGCGTCGCCCCGCTCCCAGCACAGCTCCCCGAGCCGGAACAGCGCGTACGCCTTCTCCGCGGGGGCCTTCGCCGCGCCCGCCGCCTGCTCCATCGACATCACCGCGTCCTCGCGCCAGCCGCGGTCCCGGTAGACCTGCGAGGCCCTGACGTACGCCGCCAGGCCCGGCCGCAGCTCCAGCAGCAGCTCCATCGACTTCTGGGCGGCCTTGTAGTCGCCGAGCCCGGTGTACGCGTCCACGAGCACCGGGTACGCCGTCCACCGCTTCGGCGCCTGCGCCCGTACGAGCTCGCCCCACTTCTTGGCGTTCCCGAAGTCCCGGCGGGCATTGGCCAGCGCGCCCATGCCGGTCATCGCGTCGAAGTTGCCCTTCTCCGCCGGGCGGACCTCCAGCGAACGCTTCAGCGCCTTCTCCGCCTTCGGGAACCAGCCCGAGTCCGCGGTGCGCCGGGCCTGTTCGAGGTAGGCGGAGCCGAGGACCGCCCACGAGGCGTCGTCGTCCGCGTGCTTCGCGACCCACTTCTCCCGGTCCGCCACCAGCGCCGTCAGGTCCACCGCCGCCGCGGGCGCACCCATGCCCACCGCCGACGCGGCGCGCTCGCTCGGCCCCGGCGGGCGGGCGTCGTCACCGGTCCGGGCGGGGCGGATCAGCAGGGCCCCGGCGATCAGGACCACGGCGACCGCGGCGGCCACGAGCGTCTTGCGGCCGGTGAAGGTCACGGGCGGCGCCGGTGTCTGCGTTTCCTCGTCGATACGGTCCATGAGGTCACTGTGCGTCAATATGAAGAGTTCACGGAGGTGCCCGAAGAGGGGCGCGGGCGTGTTCACACCGATGGTCCCGCGACGACCTCTGGGAGGGGCCCCACCGGGGTGCCAGGCTGGTCCCATGGATGACGATCTCTCCGCACGTCTGCGAGCGAACCTCCTCGAAGGGCTCCCGGCCGACGCCCTGCTCACCGATCCCCAGGTGACCACCTCCTACGCCACCGACATGGCCAGCTTCTGCGCCGCCGGGACCCCGGCCGTCGTCGTACTGCCCCGGACCGTCGAACAGGTCCAGCACGTCATGCGCACCGCCACCGCCCTACGGATCCCCGTCGTCCCGCAGGGCGCCCGCACGGGCCTGTCGGGCGGCGCCAACGCCTCCGACGGCTGCATCGTGCTGTCCCTGGTGAAAATGGACCGGATCCTGGAGATCAGCGCCGTCGACCGGATCGCCGTCGTCGAGCCGGGCGTGGTGAACGCCGTGCTCTCGCGGGCCGTCGCCGAACAGGGCCTGTACTACCCGCCCGACCCCTCCAGCTGGGAGCAGTGCACCATCGGCGGCAACATCGGCACCGCCTCCGGAGGCCTGTGCTGCGTCAAGTACGGGGTCACCGCCGAGTACGTGCTCGGCCTCGACGTGGTCCTGGCCGACGGGCGGCTGCTGCGCACGGGCCGCCGGACCGCCAAGGGCGTCGCCGGATACGACCTCACCCGGCTCTTCGTCGGCTCCGAGGGCAGCCTCGGCGTCGTCGTCCAGGCCGTCCTCGCCCTCAGGCCCGCGCCGCCCCGCCAGCTCGCCCTGGCCGCCGAGTTCCCCTCGGTCGCGGCCGCCTGCGAGGCCGTCTGCGCCGTCATGGAGGCGGGCCTGACCCCCTCGCTGCTGGAACTGATGGACCGTACGACCGTCCGCGCCGTCAACGCCCTCGGCAAGATGGGACTGCCGGAGGCCACCGAGGCCCTCCTCCTGGCCGCCTTCGACACCCCGCACGCCCCGGAGGACCTCGCGGCCGTGGGGGAGCTGTGCACCGCCGCCGGGGCCACCGCCGTCGTGCCCGCCGAGGACGAGGCGGAGTCGGAACTGCTGCTGCAGGCCCGCCGGATGTCCTTCCCCGCGCTGGAGGCCCTGCGGCCCGCGACGATGATCGACGACGTGTGCGTACCGCGCTCGCGGCTCGGCGAGATGCTGGACGGGACGGCCGCCATCGCCCGCGCCCACGACCTGCTCATCGGGGTCTGCGCGCACGCCGGAGACGGCAACACCCACCCGATCGTCTGCTTCGACCCCGCCGACGAGGACGAGACGCGGCGGGCCCGCGAGTCCTTCGGCGCGATCATGGCGCTGGGGCTGGAGCTGGGCGGGACCATCACCGGCGAGCACGGGGTCGGCGTCCTGAAGAAGGAGTGGCTGGCCCGCGAACTCGGCCCGGTGGGGCTGGAGATGCAGCGCGCCGTCAAGCAGGCCTTCGACCCGCTGGGGCTGCTCAACCCGGGCAAGCTCTTCTGACCGCGGCTCCGGCTCCGGCTCCGGCTCCGGCTCCGGCTCCGGCTCCGGCTCCGGCTCCGGCTCCGGCTCCGGCTCCGGCTCCGGCTCCGGCTCCGGAGCCGGCTCCGGAGCCGGCCGTACGGGCCGGGGCCGGGGCCGTCCGCCATCACAGGTCCCCGTCCGCCGACTCGTCCGACGGCCACGGGTCGTGCAGCCACAGGTCGTCGGCGGGGGTCGGGGTGAGCAGCTCGGCCAGGGCCGCGTCGAGGCCGAGCCGCTCGGCCTCGGTGCCGGGCGGGACCACGCGCAGGGTGCGCTCCAGCCAGGCCGACACGGAGCCGGCGGGGGCCTCCAGGAGGGCGTCGCCGTCGGGGGAGCTGAGTGCCATGCAGAGCACGGACTTGTTGTCGACCTTGGTGGGCCAGATCCGGACGTCGCCGTGGCCGGACGGGCGGAACACCCCCTCGACGAGCAGCTCGCGCGCGAAGGTCCAGTTGACGGGGGTGCTGGAGCCGGTGTGGAAGGTGATGTGGACGGCGTACGGGTCGTCCGTGAGGTAGAGGAGCCGGGCCGGGACGGGGATGCTGCGCTCGGGGGACAGGACCAGCTTCAGTTCCAGCTCGCGCTCGATGACGGGGTGGTGCATGACGGCCTCACTTCGGTTCGGTGCCGGGGCCTGATGGCGCCCCACACCCCGAGAGAGCGCCGATGTGCCCGGGTATGACGCGAGTTCCGGCAACGAACCGGAGATTGGCTGAATTCTTTTGGCTGACCGAAAAGCGTTGGGGGAGTGAGGTTCGCTCAATGGCTTGGATTCTCCCGTTACCGGACCTGTCGGGCCGAGGTTCTTGGCTATGGTCCTCCCTTGCACAAGCCTCAAGCCACGATCGGAGTTGGGGACATGACGGCCTCCCCTGGTGACGGCGAGCACGCGGCCCGCGAGGGCTACTACCCCGATCCGTCCATCCCCGGGTACATCCGGTACTGGAACGGTGCGGCCTGGGTGCCCGGCACGAGCCGCCCCGCCCCCGCGCAGGAGACGGGTCCGGTGTTCCTCGACGAGACCTCCGTGACCGAGGCACTGCCGGAGCCCGAACCGGAACGGGAACGCGGGCCGGAACCCGTCGCCGAGCCCGAACCCGCGGTGTGGCAGGCCGACCCCCTGCACCAGGCCGGCTTCGGCGGGCCCCGCGACCACCGGGTCTCGTGGGGCAGTCCGCCGGAGCCGGAGCCGGAGCCGGAGCCGGAGCCTCGGCCTGGGGCCGGCCAGGCCGCCGCCCGGGCGGCGGGGATCTCCCTGGCCCGTACGGCGGCTGCCGCGGCGGCGCCCGCACGGCTTCCCGCGCAGTCCTCCATGGGCATCCTGTCGGCGGGCTCCCCGGCCGCGCAGGCCCCGGCCCCGGCCCCGGCCGCGCAGGCCCCGGCCCCGGCCCCCGCCCCGGCCGCGCAGGCCCCGGCCCCCGCCCCGGCCGCCCCTGCTCCGGCCCCCGTCGCCCCGGCCCCGGCATGGCCCGACGCACCCGGAGCCGGAGTGTCCGGAGCCACCTCCTCCTGGCCGGGGGCGGCCGCCCCCTCCCGGCCCGCCGCCCCGGCCCCCGCCCCCGCCCCCTCCCGGCCCGCCGCCCCGGCCGATCCGGGCCCGGAGGCCGAGCTCCCCGCCGCGCCCCGCCCCGGCACGGCACAGGCCGCCGAGGCACCCCGGCACGAGGCGTGGGCGCCCCGGCCCGCGGGAGTCCGCCCGAAGGTGCCGTCCGCCGGGGCACCGGCCGCCCCGGCGGAGCCCCGGTCGAAGGGCTGGGAGCCGAGCGGGTCCGAGGGCGACCGTCCGGAGAGCTCCGCCTCCCGCCCGGCAGGCACCCGTACGCACCGTGAGGTGTTCGAGCGGATGGCCGAACGGGCGGTGCGCCCCGCCGGGCTGACGCGCAGAGCCGTGGCCCGCGCGCTGGACTCCCTCGTCTTCGCCGCCGTCGCGGCGGCCGCCGCCCGGCCCCTCCTCGCCGAGGCCGCCGCCCACGTACAGGCCAAGGTCGACGCCGCCCGCGCCGGCGGACGCACCACCACCGTCTGGCTGTTCGACGAGACCATCGCCGGTCACCTGGGCCTGGTCCTCGGCGCGGTCCTCCTCTTCGGGGTGCTGTACGAGGCGCTCCCCACGGCCCTCTGGGGCCGCACGCCGGGCAAGAAGCTGCTCGGCGTGCGCGTGCTGGCCACCGCCACCCTCCGCCCGCCCACCTTCGGTGCGGCCCTGCGCCGCTGGCTCGTCTACGCCCTCCTCGGCGTCCCCGGCAGCCTCTGGTGCCTCGTGGACCGCCCGCGCCGCCAGGCCTGGCACGACAAGGCGGCGAAGACCTACGTGACCCGCTGACCCGGCACCCAGCGGCCACGGACCCCGACGCACCCCCGAACTCCGGCGGAGCCGGGTGTGTGCCGGGGCGCTCCCCGCAGGGCGCCGAACGCGAGGTGCCCCGGCCCTCCGCCCCCCCCGCCACGTTCGGCGCCCGAGGAGACGCCCCGGCGCGCGCCCGGCCCCACCCGAACCGACCCCGCACGAGCGGCGCAGCCGACCGGCCGTCTCCCCCGAACGGACGCCGTCCCGTTGCGGGGGTGACGGAGCCGGGTTCGACTCGGGCCATGAGTACCGACCAGCCGCCGCCGGGCGAGCCGCCCGAGGAGGACCCGTTCCGCAAGAAGCCCCAGGAGCCGACGCCTCCGTCGGGCGGTTCCCCGTACGGCTCGCCGCCTCCCGGAAGCGGCGGCGCCCCGCCGCCCCCGTACGGCGGCGGTGACCCGTACGGCGGTGGCGGCGGCCACGGCATGCCCGATCCGCTCGCGGGCATGCCCCCGCTCGCCGACTTCGGCAGGCGGCTCGCCGCACGCATCATCGACGTGCTGATCGTCGCCGTCCCGCTGTTCCTCATCCAGCTGGCCTTCGGCACGAACCGGTACATGGTCGAGACGGACCGGGGCGAGGACGTCAGCGAGGTCATCACGAAGTCGTACAGCGGCAGCGGCCTGCTGATGACACTGATCTCGATCGTCGCGTACGTCGGCTACGACTGGTGGTTCACCAAGAAGAGCGGCCAGACGGTCGGCAAGAAGGCGCTGGGCCTGCGCGTCGCGATGCTCAACGACGGCAGCGTGCCGAGCTCCAAGGCGGCCCTGAGCCGCGCCGCCGTGCTCTGGCTGCCGACGCTGATCTGCTGCTTCTGCCTGTGGCCGATCGCCCTGGTGGTCTCGATCCTCGTCGACAAGCCGTACAAGCAGGGCCTGCACGACAAGGTTGCCAAGACGGTCGTGGTCCAGGCCGCCACCTAGCACGCGGGCAGCGCGGTGCAGCGCGGGCGGTCGTCCTCCGGGGCGGCCGCCCGCGCCGCGTCGCGCTCGGCTCCCGCGCGCCGCGCGCACCGTCCGCGCGGCGGGCGAAAGCTCAGTGGTGGACGGGGTGTTCGGCCTCGGCCGTCCGGGGATCGGGCACCCGGGCGGCCGGCGTCGCACCCTCGTGGGAGGCGGGCTGCGCGGCGGGCGCGGGGGCCGCGGAGGCCCTCGTACCGGCCGCGTGACGGCCGCGGCGGCGAGGCACGGGCACGGTGAGGGCGACGAGCAGGCCCAGGGCGAGCGCGGCCGCGGAGATGACCGCGACCCCGAGCCCGGTACTGGTCTGCGAGAGCAGCAGCATGGCGATCGTCGACACGATGACCGTGGCGGACCCGTAGGCGAGCTGTGCGGCAGTCGGACGCGGCATGGCGATATCCGTCCTCGGGAGGGGAGGGGGAGTCGGCTCAACTAGGTCGCGCGTCAAGTGACTCTACGACGGGAGATGCCCGAGAGGAACCGCCGGTAAGCGTGACCTAACACACGGTGCCGGAGCACGGGGGGCGCACGGGATCATTTTCCGCGCTGCGGCAGAGGGGGAAATGGGGACGGGACGGACCTTCGACGGGGTCGGGAAGCGCCCTTCGCCCCGTATGGCAGCGGAACGTCCGGATACCGGAACTCCCTGACCGCATAGTGCAGTTGTAAGGCGCAAGTCAAGGTCTGTCTTTTCTTGCTTCTCTCCGGTCAAATGTCGTCACTTGAGACGCGCGCCGCGCGGAACCCCCCGCTCCTATGGAGAAGTTCCGACCTACGTCGCGGCCGCGGGAGGGGAACGACATCAAGTGACCAGCAATTCCGCCAGACGGCGTGCGATACGCGCTGCCGCCGTCACCGTGACCATGGCTGCTTGTGCGACAAGCGCCACCTTCTTCACCGTCACCGCGGCCCAGGCCGAGGGCAAGGCCTCGGCCGCCCCGGCTCCCGCGGCCGACCGGCAGGACCCGACCGCTCCTGCCAAGGTCGTCGAGCACGACCTGAAGGGTCCGTTCAGCGAGCAGCAGGCCCAGCAGCGCAAGGCCGCCCTGGACCAGGTGCTCCAGGGCAAGAAGGGCGTCGAGCAGCGCGGCGCCTCCAAGGTCGTCAAGCTCGACGACAAGAAGTACGTCGAGCTCGGCCGCGAGAAGACCGACAAGATCTTCACGATCCTCGTCGAGTTCGGCGACCAGGTCGACAGCACGACCATGCACGACCCGGACGGCCCCGGCCCGCAGCCGGCGGTCCCGAAGTACGGCGGCACCCCCGGTCCGCTGCACAACACGATCGCCCAGCCGGACCGCGCCAAGGACAACAGCACCGCCTGGCGCAAGGACTTCAGCCGCGACTACTTCCAGGACCTGTACTTCGCGTCGGGTGAGGGCAAGGACTCGCTGAAGACCTACTACGAGAAGACCTCCTCGGGTCGCTACTCGGTCGAGGGCGAGGTCGCCGACTGGGTCAAGGTCCCGTACAACGAGGGCCGTTACGGCTCCAACTTCTGCGGCCAGTCCAACTGCTCCAACGTCTGGGACACCGTCAAGGACGGCGTCACCGCGTGGGTGGAGGCCCAGAAGAAGGCCGGGAAGTCCGACGCCGAGATCAAGGCGAAGCTGGCCCAGTACGACCTCTGGGACCGCTACGACTTCGACGGCGACGGCAACTTCAACGAGCCCGACGGCTACATCGACCACTTCCAGATCGTCCACGCGGGCGAGGACGAGTCGGCCGGCGGCGGCGTGCAGGGCACCACCGCACTGTGGGCGCACCGCTGGTACGCCTACGGCACCGCCGCGGGCAAGACCGGCCCGGACAACAACAAGGCCGGCGGCACCCAGATCGGCAACTCCGGCATCTGGGTCGGCGACTACACGATGCAGCCCGAGAACGGCGGCCTCGGCGTCTTCGCGCACGAGTACGGCCACGACCTCGGCCTGCCCGACCTCTACGACACCTCCGGTGGCGGCGAGAACGGCGTCGGCTTCTGGTCCCTGATGTCGGCCGGCTCCTGGCTCGGCGCGGGCAAGGACTCCATCGGCGACCTCCCGGGCGACATGACCGCCTGGGACAAGCTCCAGCTGGGCTGGCTGAACTACGACACGGCGAAGGCCGCGACGAAGTCCACCCACAAGCTGGGCGTGGCGGAGTTCAACACCAAGGACAAGCAGGCCCTGGTCGTCAACCTGCCGAAGAAGCAGGTCAAGACCGAGGTCGTCGCGCCCGCCGAGGGCTCCGCCCAGTGGTGGAGCGGCATGGGTGACGACCTCAAGAACACCCTCACCCGGTCGGTGGACCTGACGGGCAAGACGTCCGCCGCGCTGTCCCTCAAGGGCTGGTGGGACATCGAGGCCGACTACGACTACCTCTACACCGAGGTGTCCACGGACGGCGGCGCCACCTGGACCGCCCTCGCCGGCACCGCCGACGGCACGGCCATCCCGGCCGACGCCTCCGGCAGTCCGTCGCTCACCGGTGTCTCGGGTGCCTGGAAGTCGCTGAACTTCCCGCTCGACGCCTACGCGGGCAAGAAGGTCGACCTCCGCTTCCGCTACCAGACGGACGGCGGCGCGGGCGGCAAGGGCTTCACCGCCGACGCCGTGACCCTCACCGCGGACGGCTCCGCGCTGTTCACCGACGGCGCCGAGAACGGCGACAACGGCTGGACCGGCAAGGGCTTCTCCCGCATCGGTGCCAGCTTCACCAAGGAGTACGCGCAGTACTACCTGGCCGAGAACCGCCGTTACGTCTCGTACGACAAGACCCTCAAGGTCGGCCCGTACAACTTCGGCTTCGGCAACACCAAGCCCGACTGGGTCGAGCACTACCCGTACCAGGACGGCCTGCTCATCTGGCAGTGGGACACCAGCCAGAAGGACAACAACACCAGCGCCCACCCGGGCCAGGGTCTGATCCTCCCGATCGACGCCAACGCCAAGCCCATGAAGTGGGCCGACGGCACCCTGCTGCGGAACAAGATCCAGCCGTACGACGCGACCTTCAGCGCCTACTCGACGGACGCGTTCACGCTGCACAAGAACGGCGAGTCGCTCTTCCTGAAGCCGAAGCCCGCCAACCTGGTCTTCGACGACCACAAGGGCAAGTACTTCTACGACGAGAACCCGACCGGATCGGTGAAGGTCACTGACACCAACACCAAGATCAAGATCCTGAAGGAGACCTACGACGGTGAGGTCATGACCGTCGAGGTTGGTCCCTCCTCGAAGTAATTCGGTAAAACCGCAGGTCAAAGCATGATCGGCCGTCGCCCTCTAGCGGGCGGCGGCCGATCGCGTTTAGATGCCCGGTACGAGTTTCTTATTGACGGGGGAGATGACAGCCATGCCCGGTGGAGGTTTCGTCAGATTGCCAGGCGGCAGCGTGGTCGTAGCGCTCACGCTGCCGAGGCCGTGTGGAGAAGGCGGAAATGTCCGCGTTCTGGTGCACGCCGCGAACCGGGCCCGCGCCCTGACCAGGCTGCGGAACCTCGGGATGCGGGCGGTGTACCTGCGGGGCAACGCGCACCCGCCGACGCCGGATGAGGTCACGGCCGTCCTGCACCACCCGGACGGCCTGCTGTGGCGCGGCGCGCCCGACCGCGCGCAGGAGCTCTGGCACCCCATCCGGGCCCTGCTGGGGACCTAGACCATGTTCTACCGTCTCCAGCCGTCTCCAGCCGTCTCTAGCCGCCCTGGGCGTCCTCGTGGCCGTCCCGGTCCGCCTTGTGGCTCACCAGGGTCACTCCCGCCGCACGGAGCTCCTCCAGGGCCCGTGCGGTGGTGTGCGGGGCGACGGCGGCCGTCAGGTCCAGCAGGACCCGGGTGTCGAAGCCGGCACGGGCGGCGTCGAGGGCGGTGGCCCGGACGCAGTGATCGGTGGCGATCCCGACCACGTCCACCTCGGTGACCTGCCGGTCCCGCAGCCACTGGCCGAGCGTCGCCCCGTTCTCGTCGGCGCCCTCGAAGCCGCTGTACGCGGCCTCGTGCGCGCCCTTGTCGAAGACGGCGGCGACGGCGCCCGAGGCCACGGCGGGGGCGAAGTTCGGGTGGAAGCCCACCCCCTCGGTCCCGGCGACGCAGTGGACGGGCCAGGAGGTCTCGAAGTCCGGCTCCGCCGGGGGGTGCGCGAAGTGGGCACCGGGATCGATGTGGTGGTCCCGGGTGGCGACGACGTGCCGGTACGCGGGCGTGGCCTGGCCGATGTACTCGGTGACGGCGGCGGCGACGTCGGCTCCGCCGGTGACCGCGAGGCTGCCGCCTTCGCAGAAGTCGTTCTGTACGTCGACGACGATCAGTGCGCGGTGCATGACGTAGTCCTTCGGCTCGATGTCTCTGTGCGGCGGCGGGGCCCTGCGGAGGCTCTTCCCCCACCCCGCCCCTTCCCGAAACTGGGGCTCCGCACCAGACCCCGCGCGGAGCGCCGTAGGGGGTTCGGGGCGGAGCCCCGGCTGTGGAGCTGCGGCTACGCGTACTCCGTGGGGAGCACGGCCTCGCCGCGCGAGAGCTGCGTCGCGGACAGCGGCAGCCCCGCGCGGGCAGCGCGGTGGCGGTCGCGCGCGGCCTCCAGCGGCTCGCGGGCGACCACCTCGCCGGCCTTGACCAGCTGGGTCAGGAGCTGGTGGTCGGCCAGGGCCGACGGGACCGGCCCGATCCCGACCACCTCCGCCTCGGCGACGCCCTCCGCGTCCACCCGCCGCGCCGCCCACTTGCGGCCCCCGATGGAGGTCTTGCCGCCCGTGGACTTCTTCGCCACCGGAGCCAGCGCCGCCTTGGGGTCCGCGGAAACGGCCCGGGCCACCAGCTTGTAGACCATCGAGCACGTCGGGTGCCCGCTGCCCGTCACCAGCTGCGTGCCCACGCCGTACGCGTCCACGGGCGCCGCCGCCAGCGAGGCGATGGCGTACTCGTCCAGGTCCGAGGTGACCACGATCTTCGTCGCCGTCGCCCCCAGCTCGTCCAGCTGCTGCCGCACCCGGTGGGCGACCAGCAGCAGGTCACCGGAGTCGATCCGGACCGCGCCCAGGTCGGTGCCGGCCACCTCGACGGCGGTGCGGACGGCCTCGGCCACGTCGTAGGTGTCCACCAGAAGGGTGGTGCCCCGTCCCAGCGAGGCCACCTGCGCGGTGAAGGCGTCCCGCTCGCTGTCGTGCACCAGCGTGAAGGCGTGGGCGCTCGTGCCGACCGTCGGGATCCCGTACCGGAAGCCGGCCGCCAGGTCCGAGGTCGAGGCGAAGCCGCCCACGTACGCGGCCCGCGACGCGGCCACCGCCGCCAGTTCGTGCGTGCGCCGCGCGCCCATCTCGATCAGCGGGCGGTCGCCCGCCGCCGAGGACATCCGGGAGGCGGCCGCGGCGATCGCCGAGTCGTGGTTGAGGATCGACAGGATCACGGTCTCCAGCAGCACGCACTCGGCGAAGCTGCCCTCCACCCGCAGGATCGGCGACCCGGGGAAGTAGACCTCCCCCTCCGGGTAGCCCCAGATGTCACCGGAGAAGCGGTACGAGGCCAGCCAGTCCAGGGTCCGCATGTCGACGACGGCCCGCTCGCGCAGGAACTCCAGCACCGCGCCGTCGAAGCGGAAGTTCTCCACCGCGTCCAGCACCCGCCCGGTTCCGGCGACGACCCCGTAACGGCGCCCCTCGGGCAGCCGCCGGGTGAAGACCTCGAAGACCGAGCGGCGGTCGGCGGTGCCGTTGGCCAGGGCGGCCTGCAGCATCGTGAGCTCGTAATGGTCCGTGAAGAGCGCTGTCGACGGCACGTCCACCGGCAGGCCCAGGTCCGCAGGGTTCATGTCACGGATGCTAGCGCACATTTCGTCAAAGTGACGAGATGTGCGACCCGTTTGTGCGACGGGCCCTCGGCGGTGGCAGCATGGGACAAGTGAGTGTTGCTCCTGTAGAGATCGAACGCACCGAATCGGCCGAAGAGACCTTCGCGGTACCCGAACCCGACGTCCCCTGGGTGACCCTGGTGCACAACGACCCGGTCAACCTCATGAGCTACGTGGCCTACGTGTTCCAGGCGTACTTCGGCTATTCCAAGGACGTGGCGCACAAGCTGATGCTCGATGTCCACCACAAGGGGCGGGCGGTCGTGTCCAGCGGCACCCGCGAGGAAATGGAGCGCGACGTGCAGGCCATGCACGGCTACGGCCTGTGGGCGACCCTCTCCCAGGACCGCAACTGATGGGCGGCACGTTCCAGCCCCTGGAGGGCGGCGGCGCCGCCATCGCGCTCGACGAGATCGAGATCTCCATCCTGCGTTCCCTGGCCGTCCAGATGCTCGAACTGATCGGCCCCGGCGAGCCGGAGCCCGCCGAGGACGCCGACCCGCTCGCCGCGCTGTTCGCCGAGGGTCCCTCCGAGCCCCCGTCCGACCCGGCGCTGGCCCGGCTCTTCCCCGACGCCTACGGAGGCCCGGACGGGCCGGGGCCCAAGGAGGACCCGGAGGAGCTGCGGGCCCACTCGGCGGAGTTCCGCCGCTTCACCGAGAACGACCTGCGCACCCGCAAGCGGGAGGACGCGCTGGCCGTCGTACGCAGCCTGGACGGGCTCACCCCGGCCGGTGACGGGGCGGCGGTGCTGGAGCTGACCGGGGAGCTGCCGCTGCGCTGGCTCGGCGCGCTCAACGACCTGCGCCTGACCCTCGCGGCCCGCCTCGACATCACCGAGGACGACGAGAGCGCGGCGCTGTTCCGGCTGCCGGACGACGACCCGCGCAAGCCGATGGTGATGGCGTACCTCTGGCTGGGCGGGCTGCAGGAGACGCTCATCGAGACGCTGTGACCCGCTGAGGCGCGCCCGGACCCGCCGAAGATCCTCTGAAGATCCTCAAGCGGGTACACCGTTCGCTCAGCGGACGCTCAAATCCGGATAACGATCAGATCACCGCCATGCGGTGATCTGATCTGTTCGCTCACCTTTGTCCTGAATTTTTGGTGCCCTGCGCCACATTTCTCCCCCTCGGGCAGCCGTAAGCACGTGATAAATCTTCACGACTGCCGAAGGGACGCCACCCATGTCCCCCCGGCTCGCTTGGACCGGCGGACCGCCGGCGTGCAACTCCATCCGTATCCGGGGGGATCGAGGACCCGATCCGCAGCCGTCAAGGCGCGGGTCGGCGTGGAGAAAGGCGCACCAGACATGACCTCTGTGCAG
Source organism: Streptomyces sp. 147326 (assembly GCF_045000215.1). Lineage (NCBI taxonomy): Bacteria > Bacillati > Actinomycetota > Actinomycetes > Kitasatosporales > Streptomycetaceae > Streptomyces > Streptomyces sp. 147326. Next base: position 5,567,464 of record NZ_CP134201.1, read on the forward strand.
GTCGAGCAGCACGGCAACACGCCCGGCGAGGGCACTCAGGGCGAGGGCGGCGAGGGTTACCACCGCACGCTCGGCGCCCGGCAGATCCAGATGATCGCGATCGGCGGAGCCATCGGCACCGGCCTGTTCCTGGGCGCCGGCAAGGCGATCTCCAAGGCCGGCCCCAGCCTGATCCTGGCCTACGCGATCGCGGGCCTGGTCATCTTCTTCATCATGCGGGCCCTGGGCGAGCTGCTCATGTACCGCCCCGTCTCCGGTTCCTTCTCGGACTACGCCCGCGAGTTCCTGGGCCCGTTCTGGGGATACGTCACAGGCTGGACGTACTGGCTGTTCTGGGTGGTCACCGGCATCACCGAGGTCACGGCCGCCGCGCAGTACATGTCGTACTGGACCCACGACAGCTTCCCGCAGTGGGCCTACGCGCTGATCTTCACCGTCATCCTCTACGCCGCCAACCTGATCTCCGTGAAGCTCTTCGGTGAGCTGGAGTTCTGGTTCTCCATGGTCAAGGTCACGGCCATCGTCGGCATGATCCTGATCTGCGCCGGCATCCTCACCATCGGCTTCTCCGACGCGGCCGACACCGCCACCGTCTCCAACCTGTGGAACGACGGCGGCTTCTTCCCCAAGGGCATCGGCGGCACGCTGATGACCCTGCAGATCGTCATGTTCGCCTTCCTCGCGGTCGAGCTGGTCGGCGTCACCGCCGGCGAGTCCAAGGACCCCGAGAAGACCCTGCCCAAGGCCATCAACACCGTGCCGTGGCGCATCGCCGTCTTCTACGTCGGCGCACTGATCATGATCCTGTCGGTCGTCCCGTGGACCCACTTCCAGCCGGGCGTCTCGCCCTTCGTCGCCGCCTTCGAGCGCATGGGCCTCGGCGTCGGCGCCGCGATCGTCAACTTCGTGGTGCTGACCGCCGCCCTGTCCTCCTGCAACTCGGGCATGTACTCCACCGGCCGCATGCTGCGCGACCTCGCGATCAACGGCCAGGGTCCGAAGGTCTTCACCAAGCTCACCAAGAGCGGCACCCCGCTCATCGGCACCACCTTCTCCGCCGCGCTGATGCTGGTGGGCGTCTGGATCAACTACGTCGCCCCGGGCAAGGCCTTCGACTACGTCGTCTCCTTCGCCACCATCTCCGGCATGTGGGCCTGGATCATGATCCTGGTCTGCCAGATCCGCTACCGGGCCAAGGCCGACCGCGGTGAGCTGCCGCAGTCCGCGTTCCGCGCGCCCGGCGCCCCGTACACGAGCTGGTTCGCGCTGCTCTTCATCGGCATGGTCATCGTGATGATGGGCGCCGACAAGGATTCCCGCGTCTCGCTGTACTGCGCCCCGCTGTGGGGTCTGATCCTGGGCGTCTCGTACCTGGTGATGAAGTCCCGCGACCCGCGCGGCGCGGCCTTCACCAAGGCCTCGTAGCACCCGAGGACCGCGGGTCCCGGCCGCCTGCCACGGCCGGGAACCGCGGCCCGTGACGTTGTCACAGGGCTGGTCTGTCCATCATGCGGGCCCTTCCGTACCACTCCTCGGTACGGAAGGGCCCGTCTGCTTATCCTGTCGCTCATGCTGACCCTCACCCAGGCCCTGTACGACCAGATCGTCGAGCACGCCCGCCAGGACCACCCCGACGAGGCGTGCGGCGTCGTGGCGGGCCCGGCCGGCACCGGCCGTCCCGAGCGGTTCATCCCGATGCTCAACGCGGCCCGCTCGCCCACGTTCTACGAGTTCGACTCGAAGGATCTGCTGAAGCTCTACCGCGAGCTGGACGACCGCGACGAGGAGCCGGTGATCGTCTACCACTCGCACACCGCCACCGAGGGCTACCCCTCGCGCACCGACGTCACGTACGCGAACGAGCCGGGCGCGCACTACGTCCTCGTCTCGACGGCGGACGAGGACGGCCTCGGAGAGTTCCAGTTCCGCTCGTACCGGATCGTCGACGGCGTGATCACCGAGGAAGAAGTGCAGGTCGTCGAGGCCTACTGACCATCATGTGAGCGGTCGGCGTCCACGATGCGGGATCACACTCCAAACCCGGGACCGGGAATCGTTAACATGACCGCATGGTTTCCCACGACGTGAGCATCGAGACGCCCGGCAGGCTGCTGCTCGTGGCGCGGCTGCACGTCGACCTGTGCCGCCTCGCCAGCGCCATCTGTCCTGCCGTCTGAGCACCAGAGCCCCTCTGCGCGGGGGGGCCGACGAACCGCGCGCCGCACGTTCTCACGCCCCTGCTTACGCCCTGACGACTGGAGACAGCCATGGCCATCGAGGTCCGCATCCCCACCATCCTCCGCACCTACACCGAAGGCGAGAAGGCCGTCTCCGGTGAGGGCGCGACCCTCGCCGACCTCTTCGCCGACCTGGAGACCCGCCACAAGGGCATCCAGGAGCGCATCGTCGACGACGCCAAGGGCGGCGAGCTGCGCCGCTTCGTGAACGTCTACCTCAACGACGAGGACGTCCGCTTCCTCGACGGCATCTCCACCGCGCTCAAGGACGGCGACAGCGTCACCATCCTCCCGGCCGTGGCCGGCGGATCGAAGTAATGCGCTACGACTCCCCGCTGGCCGCGGTCGGCAACACGCCGCTGGTCCGGCTGCCCCGGCTGTCGCCCTCGGACGACGTCCGCATCTGGGCCAAGCTGGAGGACCGCAACCCGACCGGCTCGATCAAGGACCGCCCGGCGCTCCACATGGTCGAGCAGGCGGAGAAGGACGGTCGGCTGTACCCCGGCTGCACCATCCTGGAGCCGACCTCGGGCAACACCGGCATCTCGCTGGCGATGGCGGCCAAGCTCAAGGGCTACCGCATCGTGTGCGTGATGCCGGAGAACACCAGCCAGGAGCGGCGCGACCTGCTGGCCATGTGGGGAGCCGAGATCATCTCGTCGCCGGCCGCCGGCGGCTCGAACACCGCGGTCCGGATGGCCAAGGAACTGGCCGCGGAGCACCCGGACTGGGTGATGCTCTACCAGTACGGCAACCCGGACAACGCGGGCGCGCACTACGCCACCACGGGCCCGGAGATCCTCGCCGACCTCCCGTCGATCACCCACTTCGTGGCGGGCCTCGGCACGACCGGCACCCTGATGGGCGTCGGCCGCTACCTGCGCGAGAACGTGCCCGGAGTGAAGATCGTCGCGGCGGAGCCGAGGTACGACGACCTGGTGTACGGGCTGCGCAACCTCGACGAGGGCTTCGTCCCCGAGCTGTACGACGCCTCGGTCCTGACGACCCGCTTCTCGGTGGGCTCGGCGGACGCGGTGACGCGCACGCGGGAGCTGCTGCAGCTGGAGGGGATCTTCGCGGGCGTCTCCACGGGAGCCGCCCTGCACGCGGCGATCGGCGTCGGCCGCAAGGCGGTGGCCGCGGGCGAAACGGCGGACATCGTCTTCGTCGTGGCCGACGGCGGCTGGAAGTACCTCTCGACCGGCGTCTACACGGCCGCGACCACCGAAGAGGCCATCGAGGTCCTCCAGGGCCAACTCTGGGCGTAGCCCCTGCGGGGTTGCCCGGCCGTCTCGGGCGAAGCGCCGCCTCCCGGGGCTCCGCCCCAGACCCCGCGCCTCAAACGCCGGCGGGGCTGGATTGCGCGGAGCGCAATTTCAGCCCCGCCGGCGTTTGAGGCGCGGGCGCGGAGCGCCGTGCAGTGGCGCCGGGCACAATCAAGCCCGTCCGGCGTTTGAGGACCGGGTCCGGGTCGGCCCGGCTAGGCGGACAGCAGGTCAGCGAGCACGGCTGCATGGCTGGCGGCCGGGTCCTTGACCGCGGTCAGGAGGGTGAGCGGGCCCGCCTCGGCCAGCGAACGGAGCCGCGCCAGCTCGGCCACCGCCTCCGGCCCCGCCAGCTCCGCCTCGTACCGCTCCCGGAACTCCCCGGCGGAGCCACCCCCGTGGAACCACTTGCGCAGCTCGTTCGACGGCGTGACCGCCTTCGGCCACTCGTCCACCCCCGCCGCCTCCTTCGCCAGGCCCCGCGGCCAGAGCCGGTCCACCAGGACCCGTACCCCGTCCGCGCCCGGCTCCGGCGGGTCGTACACGCGCCGCAAGCGGATCACCGGCTTCACCGCCCGCCTCCCAGTCCCTTGATCTCGTCCCACACCGCCGGGTCCAGTACCCCCCTGCGCGTGCGGAACTCCCACAGCGACACCTCCTCCGGCCGGTCCGCCTCCAGGAAGGCCGCCCGGCCCTGCGCCCCCACCGTCCCCGGGGGCAGCGGGATCACCCCCGCCCGCCGGTCGTCGTACTTCCCGGTGATCCACGCGACCCGCGCGCGGTGGCCCCGTACCGACTCGACCGCCAGGACCAGACACGTACGGCCGTCCGCCAGGGACCACAGCTCGCCGGCGCGCGGGTGCGGCGGCGGACCGGACCCGTGCGCCGACGGGGCCCGGCGGGGGAGCCCCAGCCGTCCCCCGGCGACCAGCACCACCAGCGCGACGGCCACGACCGCAGCGACCGCGGGCCACCAGGACGTGTCCATGTTCCGACCGTAGCCGCGCCACCGGCACCCGGCACCCGGCGCGGCCGTACGGGGGCATGGGCACTCTGCTCTAGGCCCGTACACCTGACCGCTTGCCATTACTGGGTATGAGTGGTGCAGGCGGTGACTTCCCCCACAACGGCCCGCCGCGGAGGAGCGACCGGACGTTTCGCGCCTTACGCTCGACGCACGCACGGCCCGCATTCCGTCCACGGACCGTCCACGGAGGTTCACGCTCCATGAAGCTCACCGTCGTCGGCTGTTCGGGGTCGTTCCCGTCCGCGGAATCGGCCTGTTCGAGCTACCTCGTCGAGGCCGACGGCTTCCGCCTGCTCCTCGACATGGGCAACGGCGCCCTCGGCGATCTGCAGCGCCACTGCGGTCTCTACGACCTCGACGCGATCTTCCTGAGCCATCTGCACGCCGATCACTGCATCGACATGTGCGCGTACTTCGTCGCCCGTTTCTACCGGCACGAGGGCGGCCGCTGCGGCACCATCCCCGTCTACGGGCCCGAGGGCACCGAGCGGCGCCTGACCACCGCCTACGACGACGTCCCCGACGAGCGCTCGATGAGCGAGGTCTTCGACTTCCGCACCCTGAAGTCCGGGAACTTCGAGATCGGGCCGTTCCAGATCCGCACCGAGCGGGTCGCCCACCCCGTCGAGTCGTACGGCATCCGCATCGAGCACGGCGGCCGCTCGCTCACGTACTCCGGGGACACCGGCGCCTGCCCCGAGCTGGGTCTGCTCGCCGCCGGCACCGACCTCTTCCTCTGCGAGGCCTCCTTCACGCACGGCAAGGAGGACATCCCGGACCTGCACCTGAACGGCCGCGAGGCCGGCGAGTACGCGCGCGGCGGCGACGTCGGCCGGCTCGTCCTCACCCACATCCCGCCGTGGACGGACGCGGCGCAGAACCTCGCCGACGCCCGCGCGGTCTACGACGGCCGGGTCGACCTGGCGTACGCGGGCGCGGTCTACGAGGTCTGACGGACCGGAACACGCGGAAGCCCCCGCCCTCCCTTCCGGGAGAGCGGGGGCTTCGACGTGTGGACGAGCGGGCCTACTTGGCTTCGGCCTTCAGCAGCTCGGCGAGCTCCTCGTCGGACTCGCGGCCCGGCGTCGGGAGGTTCCACTTGACGATCGCGAAGCGGAAGACGACGTAGTAGACCGCCGCGAAGCAGAGGCCGACGCCCGCCAGCATCCACGGCTTCTCCGCGATGCCCAGGTTCAGCAGGAAGTCGACGAGGCCGGCCGAGAAGCCGAAGCCGTCGCGCATGCCCAGGGCCCAGGTCAGGGCCATCGAGATACCGGTCAGCACCGCGTGGATCGCGTACAGCACCGGGGCGATGAACATGAAGGTGAATTCGATCGGCTCGGTGACGCCGGTGACGAAGGAGGTGAGCGCGAGGGAGAGCATCATGCCGCCGACGACCTTGCGGCGCTCGGGGCGGGCGCAGTGGACGATCGCGAGGCAGGCCGCCGGGAGGGCGAACATCATGATCGGGAAGAAGCCGGTCATGAACTGTCCGGCGGTCGGGTCACCGGCGAGGAAGCGGCCGATGTCACCGTGGACGGCGCCGGTCGGGGTGTCGAACGAGCCGGCCTGGAACCACGGGAAGGAGTTCAGCAGGTGGTGCATGCCGATCGGGATGAGCGCACGGTTGGCGACACCGAAGAGGCCCGCGCCGACGGCGCCGGAGCCGGTCAGCCACTCACCGAAGTTGTGCAGACCGCTGCCGAGCACCGGCCAGACGAGACCGAAGACGATGCCCGTGACCAGACCCGCCAGGGCGGAGAGGATCGGGACGAGACGGCGGCCGCCGAAGAAGCCCGCCCAGTCCGGCAGCTTGGTCCGGTAGAACTTCTGGTAGAGCAGGGCCGTGATGATGCCCATCACGACACCGCCGAGCACACCCGCGTTGACCGGGGCGTCCACGTTGACGATCTTGCCGCCGACGACCTTGGCGACCTTGGGCAGGTTGCTGTCGGTGAAGGTCGCGAGGACCTTCTGGAACACCAGGTACCCGGTGACGGCGGCGAGGGCGGTGGAGCCGTCCGACTTCTTGGCGAAGCCGATCGCGATGCCCACGGCGAACAGCAGCGCCATGTTGTCGAGGATCGCGCCACCGCCGGCCGCCATGTAACCGGCGATCTTCAGGACGAAGGTCGGGAAGACGTCCTTGTCGCCGAGCATGTCGTCCGCGCCTAGGCGGAGCAGGAGCGCGCCGGCAGGCAGCACGGCCACGGGGAGCATGAGGCTCCGGCCGATGCGCTGCATGACGGCCATCACGCCAGCGCCCTTCTTCTTCTCGGCCGCGGGGGCGGCAGCCGTGGTCACAAGGTCCTCCAGTGGGCAAGGCGCCGCCAGGGGAAACGGGGACGGCGGCGTCTTCGAAAGGGGGGATACACGGGGGCTCGAACGCGCCTCGTGGTCTACACCAATTGTGGTGTAGACCAGTTGTAACACGGTGAGGGTTAGATAAGGAACCTTCGATTTCCTGTGGCCTGGATCACACGTCCCGGGGTATGCCGAAGGGCCCCCGGATCGTGATCCGAGGGCCCTTGACGGACCGGGTTCCGGCCCTGCCGGGGGGCGGGTTCAGGCCTTGGTGGTCTCCGACTCCATCGCCGCGATCTCCTCGTCCGACTCCCGGCCCGGCGTCGCGAGGTTGAACTTCGTGATCGCGAAACGGAACACCGCGTAGTAGACGAGGGCGAAGCACAGGCCGATCGGAACGATCAGCCATGGTTTCGTCGCCAGCTTCCAGTTGATGACGTAGTCGATCAGGCCTGCCGAGAAGCTGAAGCCGTCGTGGACGCCCAGCGCCCACGTCACCGCCATCGACACACCCGTCAGCACCGCGTGCACCGCGTACAGCGCAGGCGCGACGAAGAGGAAGGAGTACTCCAGCGGCTCGGTGATCCCGGTGACGAACGAGGTCAGGGCCACCGACAGCATCAGACCGCCGACCTCCTTGCGCCGCTGCGGCTTCGCGCAGTGCGTGATCGCCAGCGCCGCCGCCGGCAGCGCGAACATCATGATCGGGAAGAAGCCGGAGAGGAACAGGCCCGCGTTCGGGTCGCCGTGCAGGAACATGTTGATGTCGCCGTGGTACGTCTTCCCGTCCGGCGCCGTGTACGACCCGAACTGGAACCACATCGGCACGTTCAGGAACTGGTGCAGGCCGATCACCAGCAGCGCGCGGTTCGCGACGCCGAAGATGCCCCCGCCCCAGGAGCCCAGCCCGCGCAGCCAGTCGGAGAAGCTCTCCAGCCCGGCGCCGACCGGCGGCCAGATCCACAGGCAGAGCGCGGCGAAGGCGATCGCGGCGAAGGACGTGATGATCGGGACCAGCCGCCGGCCGTTGAAGAAGCCCAGCCAGTCCACCAGCTTCACCCGGTGGTATCGCTGCCAGAGCCAGGCCGCCAGCAGCCCCATGACGATGCCGCCGAAGACGCCGGGGTTCTGGTAGGTGAACGCGACGAAGGTGTCGTCCTGCCCCAGGCAGCCGCCCCCGACGTTCCGGCTTCCCTCCGGGCACTCGTTCGGGAACGCGTGCAGCACCCCCCGGTAGACGAGGAAGCCCGCCGTGGCCGCGAGGGCGGTCGAACCGTCCGCCTTCTTCGCCATGCCGATGGCGACGCCGATGCAGAAGAGGAGCGGGAGGCCGAGATCGGGGTCGAGCAGCGCCCCGCCCGCGCCCGCCATCACGCTGGCGACGTCCGTCCACTGCAGGCCGTCCTTGCCGAAGACGTCCGGCTGTCCCAGCCGCAACAGGATGCCTGCCGCGGGCAGTACGGCGATCGGGAGCTGAAGGCTCCGCCCCATCTTCTGCAGCCCTTGGAACAGGTTGTTCCGCCACGACGGGCGTGGCGCTGCTTTGGAGATGCTCACGCTCATCGGCGTCCTCCCTGACCGGCCCGTTTTTGGCTGCCGCAACACTTGCGGCACACTGGTGTAGACCAGTTGTCGGGCAGGTTGCTGCTGATCGTCATCATTCGGCAGAGACCGGTCATGTGCTCGCGTAGATGCGCCAACCGTGCGTTACCGTGACAAAGCGGACCGCACGGGTGGCTCTCCATGGACCGGCCGCGCCGAGACTCGTTCTTCGAAACACTCAGGGAGAAACACATGGCCACCAAGGCTGAGAAGATCGTCGCCGGGCTCGGCGGCATCGACAACATCGAAGAGGTCGAGGGCTGCATCACCCGCCTGCGCACCGAGGTCGTCAACCCCGACCTCGTCGACGAAGCCGCACTCAAGGCCGCCGGCGCCCACGGCGTCGTCAAGATGGGCACCGCGATCCAGGTCGTCATCGGCACCGACGCCGACCCGATCGCCGCCGACATCGAAGACATGATGTGACCCGAACCCCTTAGGGCCGTCCACACAGCGGACCCCGTCCCGGAACCACCCGGACGGGGTCTTCGCGTTCCACCGCAGGGACTAGGCTCGGAGCCATGTCTCGCATCGACGGCCGTACGCCCGAACAGCTCCGCCCGGTCACCATCGAACGCGGATGGAGCAAGCACGCCGAGGGCTCCGTCCTCATCTCCTTCGGAGACACCAAGGTCTTCTGCACCGCCTCCTTCACCGAAGGAGTCCCGCGCTGGCGCAAGGGCAGCGGCGAAGGCTGGGTCACCTCCGAGTACTCGATGCTGCCGCGCTCCACCAACACCCGCGGCGACCGCGAATCCGTACGCGGCAAGATCGGCGGGCGCACCCACGAGATCTCCCGCCTCATCGGCCGCTCGCTGCGCGCCGTCATCGACTACAAGGCCCTCGGCGAGAACACCATCGTCCTGGACTGCGACGTCCTCCAGGCCGACGGCGGCACCCGCACCGCCGCCATCACCGGCGCCTACGTCGCCCTCGCCGACGCCGTCGCCTGGGGCCAGCAGAAGAAGCTCATCAAGGCCGGCCGCAAGCCGCTCACCGGCACCGTCGCCGCCGTCAGCGTCGGCATCGTCGACGGCGTCCCGCTCCTCGACCTCTGCTACGAGGAGGACGTGCGCGCCGAGACGGACATGAACGTGGTCTGCACCGGCGACGGCCGCTTCGTCGAGGTCCAGGGCACCGCCGAGGGCGAGCCCTTCGACCGCAAGGAACTGAACGCCCTCCTCGACCTCGCAGCCGGCGGCTGCGCGGACCTGGAAGCCATCCAGCTCGGTGCGCTCGAACTCTAGGCGAACCCCAGGCGGCAACCGCCGGGCCCGGCCCGGCGTCTAGCACAACACGGGCGCACGGTGTCACAGCCGTGCGCCCGTCCACGCATCCCAATCCTGCTCCCGGGGAGAACCGCATGAAGCTCCGCATCGCGGCCATAGCCGTGGCCGCCGTACTGACCGTCCCGGCCCTGTCCGCCTGCGACGCGATCTCCACGGCGATGGACTGCGCGAACACGGCGGTGGCCATCACCGACGGCGCGAACGACCTCCAGCAGGCCGTCTCCCAGGCGGGCAACAGCCCGCAGGACGCCCAGACCGCGCTCGACCAGATCGAGTCGAACCTCAAGAAGATCGGCGACCAGACGGACAACGCCGACCTGGGCAAGGCCATCGACTCGATGAACGCGGCGGTGAAGAACGTCCGCACCTCCATCGAGAGCGGCAACACCGTCCCGGACATCCAGCCGGTCGCGGACGCGGCCAGCGAGATCTCCAAGGTCTGCACCCCGGGATAATGGGCGCATGACCTCGACTCCCAGCCGCCTGATCCTGGCCACCCGCAACGCCGGCAAAGTCACCGAACTCCACGCCATCCTGTCCGCAGCCGGCCTGCCCCACGAGCTGGTCGGCGCGGACGCGTACCCGGAGATCCCGGACGTCAAGGAGACCGGGGTCACCTTCGCCGAGAACGCCCTCCTCAAGGCGCACGCCCTCGCCCAGGCCACCGGCCTCCCGGCGGTCGCCGACGACTCCGGCCTCTGCGTGGACGTCCTGAACGGCGCCCCCGGCATCTTCTCGGCCCGCTGGGCCGGCACGCACGGAGACGACAAGGCGAACCTCGACCTCCTGCTGGCCCAGCTCGGGGACATCGCCGACGAGCACCGCGGCGCGCACTTCTTCTGCGCGGCCGCCCTCGCCCTGCCCGACGGCACGGAACGCGTCGTCGAGGGCCGCCTCCTGGGCACCCTCCGCCACACCCCGACCGGCACGGGCGGCTTCGGCTACGACCCGATCCTCCAGCCCCTGGGCGAATCCCGTACCTGCGCGGAACTCGCCCCGGCGGAGAAGAACGCCATCTCCCACCGGGGCCAGGCCTTCCGCGCCCTCGTCCCGGTGGTTCGAGAACTCCTGGGCTGACGCAGTGAGGCCTGGTCCCCGGATATCGGGAACCAGGCCTCTTCCTGGGTACGCCCGGTCGGATTCGAACCGACATACGTGGCCACCTAAAGACCACCGCTAACCAGGTCGCGTACGGGCGCGAGTCAGGGACACTCTACTGCGCACCGTGCCGTGCGGGGGAAGCGGCATCAACGGTTTCGCCGACCTCCCCGGCACCAGGTGCTGGTGATCGCGTGGCAGTTGGGGCACAGCAGCCGGAGGTTTCCCGGTTGGTTGTTGCGCCAGTCGCCGTCGATGTGGTCCACCTCCAGAGGCAGCGGATGCCCCCGCCAGCGGGCCTCGACACCGCATCGCGCGCACTGTTCGAGTACGCCGCGTGCCCTGAGCGCCCACTTCAGCTGTTCGCTCTGGATGCGGCGGGCGTGCGGCCCGGCCTGCTTGATCAGGAGCGCCTCCGGCGTTCGCCGGACCTTGGGACGCCCCGCTGGTGAGGGCAGCTTGAAGTGCGAGGTGTCTATGCCGAAGGCCTTCACCCGGCGGCTGATATGGGTGTGATGGCCGCCCACGACCTCGAGGCCGAGGCGACGCAGGACCTCGCACATGGTCGTCGAGGCGGCCACGGCTTCCGCCAGGACCTCCCGCGTCCACTTGACCCCCTCCGCCTCGAAGTGGGAGACGTCCACGCCCAACTTCCGCATGCGGCCGTGCAGATAGCGCCGCGAGCCGCTCTTCGGGTCCACCCCCAGCCGCTCCAGCGCCTCCGTCAGCGTGCGCGACGTGCTCGCCGCCGCCGTGAGGCGTTCTCTCGTGTACGGGCTGACCGGCATCCTTGCCCCCTCCATTCGTCGGCCGCGTGTGCGGCGCTCGTATGGAGTAACGGACCGATAGTCGGGCGGTTACGGCCGGTTTCGTCCGATAAACGGAGCGGCCCGCACCGGATTGGTGCGGGCCGCTCCGTCGGAAGGGGGCGGGTCAGATGCCCAGGTCCTTGATGATCTTGGCTACGTGGCCCGTGGCCTTGACGTTGTAGAAGGCGTGCTCGACCTTGCCCGCCTCGTCGACCACCACCGTGGAGCGGATGACCCCGGTGACCGTCTTGCCGTACAGCTTCTTCTCGCCGTACGCGCCGTACGCCGTCAGGGTCTCCTTCTCCGGGTCGCTGACCAGGGTGACCTTCAGGCTCTCCTGCTCGCGGAACTTCGCCAGCTTCTCCGGCTTGTCCGGGGAGACGCCGATGACGTCGTAGCCGGCCGTGGCCAGGACGGCCAGGTTGTCCGTGAAGTCGCAGGCCTGCTTCGTGCAGCCCGGCGTCAGTGCGGACGGGTAGAAGTACACGATCACCTTGCGGCCCTCGTGGTCGGCGAGCGAGACCTCGTTGCCGTCCGCGTCGGGCAGGGTGAAGGCGGGGGCGGTGTCGCCCGGCTGGAGTCGCTCGCTCATCTGGACAGTCTCCTCAAGAGGGGATCGGTACGTCTCGAGACTAAGCTGACAGACTGTTCACCGGGGACTACCCCCCACCGACCACGACGACGGAGGCAGCGCGGTGCCCGAAGCCAGGACTCCCGCACAGATCGAGGCGGACATCGTCCGCCGCCGCGAGCAGCTCGCCGAGACGCTCGACGAGATCGGCGTGCGCGTGCACCCGAAGACGATCATCGGGGATGCGCGGGCCCGGGTCGCCTCGACCGTCGACCACACGGCCGGGCGGGCCTTCGCCACGGTGAACCGCATCGTGACGGATCTGCGGGACGGCCTGCGCAACGACGACGGGACTCCGCGCCCCGAGCGGATCGTGCCGGTCGCCCTGCTCGCGGTGGGTGTCGTCGGTGTGCTTGTCCTGTCGGCACGACGCAGGCGCGCGTGACCCTGAGCGGCACGGGGCGGGCGCGGACAGGTAGGTTCGGATCGTGAGCGAGAACACCACCCACGACAAGCTGCCCATCCGCATGCTGCACGACCGCGTGCTCGTGAAGTCCGACCTGCCGGAGGGCGAGCGCCGCTCGGGCGGCGGCATCCTGATTCCGGCGACGGCCGCGGTGGGCAAGCGGCTGGCCTGGGCCGAGGTGGTCGCGGTCGGGCAGAACGTACGGACGGTCGAGCCCGGGGACCGGGTCCTGTACGACCCCGAGGACCGTGCCGAGGTCGAGGTGCGGGGCGCGACGTACGTGCTGATGCGCGAGCGGGACCTGCACGCCGTGGCCGCGGAGCGGCTGGAGGGGTCGGAGGACTCCACCGGCCTGTACCTCTAGGACCCGAACGGAAACGCAGAAGGGCTGGTGGCCTTGGTCACCGGCCCTTTTCGCTGCCCTTTGCCTGCCTTTTGCTACGGTGGAGGAGAACCCGACGAGACGCGCCGTACCGGGTACGACAAGACGACGCACCCCGTATCGCTCGATGTCTCGGAGGTGCCGTCATGGCCTGGGTTCTTCTCGTCGTCGCCGGTGTGATCGAAGTCGGCTGGTCGATCGGCATGAAATTCACCGAGGGCTTCACCCGGCTCTGGCCCAGTGTGTTCACGGGCGCCGGGATCGTCGCCAGCATGGTGCTGCTGTCCTACGCCGCGAAGACCCTGCCCATCGGTACCGCGTACGGGGTGTGGGTGGGCATCGGCGCCGCGGGCGCGGCCGTGCTCGGCATGGCGGTGCTGGGCGAGCCCGTCACCGCCTCCCGGATCTTCTTCATCTGTCTGCTGCTGGTCGCCGTGGTGGGGCTGAAGGTGACCTCCGGTCACTGACCGCCCGCGTCGGCGGTCATTCGAGGAACGCCGACGGCGGAGGGCGCAGGCCATCGGCCGGCCCGCCGTCGGCGCCCTGGGTGGTCGTCCCCTGGGTGCCCTGGGTGCCCTCGGTGGTGCCGCCGTTGTCCTGGCCGCCCTGCGTCTGGCCCCCGTTGTTCTGACCGCCCTGGTTCTGGCCTCCGTTGTCCTGACCGCCGTTGTTCTGGCCTCCCTGGTTCTGGCCGCCGTTGTTCTGACCCCCTTGGTTCTGGCCGCCGTTGTCGCGGCCGCCCTGGGTCTGTCCGCCCGTCGGCGGGCTCGGCCGTACCGGAGGCGTGGGCGTGAGCTCGTCGTCCGGCGTCTCCTGCGGAGGGTTGGATTCCGGGGAGGGCGGTGGGGGTTGCGCCGCGCCCGGCTGGAGTTCCAGGTCGAAGTCGACGGGGTCGGTGCCCTCCAGGGCGGTCTTCGTATAAGCGGCCCAGATCCGGGCCGGGTAGCCGCCACCGCCGATACGGGGTTCGCCGAGGGCGCCGTAGAGCGACTGCAGGGTTCCGGTGTCCGGGTCCTGGCCCATCATCGAGACGACCGTGACGAGGTTCGGGGTGTAGGCCGCGAACCAGGCCGAGCGGTCCAGTTCGCCGGTGCCGGTCTTGCCGGCGGCCGGGTGGCCGGCGGCGAGGGCCGCCGTACCGGTGCCGTTGTCCACGACGCTGACCAGCATGGAGGTGGTGGTGTCGGCGGCCTCGCGGCTGATGGCCTGGGTGGGAGTGCGCTCGGGCAGGCCGATCGTGTCGCCGCCCTTGGTGATCTTCTCCAGGAAGGTGTACGGGGTGCGGCGGCCGTGGTCGGCGAGGGTCGCGTAGGCCTGGGTCATGTCGAGGACGCTGGCTTGCATCGTGCCGAGCGCCATGGCGGGGCCCGGAACGAAGTTGGGGGTGTCCTCGGGGATGCCGAGGTCGATGGCGGTCCGCTTGACCTTGCCGGTGCCGACGTCGACCACCATCTGTGCGTACACGGCGTTGACGGAGAGGTCGGTGGCGGTGTTGACGGTGATGTTCCCGTACGAGACCTGGCCCTCGTTCTCGGGGTTGAAGCGGATCCGGCCGCCGACGACGGGGCGCCTGTTGTCGCCGTTGTAGATGGTGTTCGGGGTGATCCGGCGGCCGTCCTGGGTGCGGGAGTCGTTCTCGACGGCTGAGGCGAAGACGAACGGCTTGAAGGTGGAGGCGACCTGGTAGTCGTGCCGGGTCGCGTTGTTGACGTACTGCTTGGTGTAGTCGATGCCGCCGTACATGGCGACGACCTTGCCGGTGGCCGGGTCGATGGAGACCCCGCCGGCCCGCACCAGCCGGTCCGCCTTGCGCGTTCCGGGGTCGAGTTTGCTGATCATCTGTTCGTCGACGGCGGCGACGAAGGCGTTCTGGCGGCGCTTGTCGATGGTGGAGGTGATCCGGTAGCCGCCCTCGGCGAGGGTCTTGTCGTCGAGGATCTTGTTCTCGACGATGTAGTCCTTGATGGCCTCGACGAGGTAGCCGCGCTGGCCGGACAGGCCCGCGGCCGCGCGGACCTTGCCGGGCTCGGGGAACTGCGTGGTGGCGCGCTCGGTCTCGGACAGCCAGCCCTTCTTGACCATGCCGTCGAGTACGTAGTTCCAGCGGGCGAGGGCGCGGGGACGGCTCTGGGGGTGGGCGACCACGTCGAAGGCGCTGGGGGAGTTGAGGAGGGTGGCGAGGTAGGCGCCCTCGGCGGTGGTGAGGTTGCTGACGTCCTTGCCGTAGTAGGCCTGGGCGGCGGCCTGGATGCCGTAGGCGTTGCGGCCGAAGTAGCTGGTGTTCAGGTAGCCCTCGAGGATGTAGTCCTTCGACTTCTCGCGGCCGAGTTTGATCGCGATGAAGAACTCTTTGACCTTGCGTTTGATCGTCTGTTCCTGGCCCAGGTAGTAGTTCTTGACGTACTGCTGGGTGATGGTGGAGCCGGACTGGGTGCCCTTGCCGGTCGCGGTGTTCCAGGCGGCGCGGAGCATCGCCTTGGGGTCCACCGCCCGTTCGGAGTAGAAGTCCCGGTCCTCGGCGGCCAGTACGGCCTCCTGCACGGTCCGCGGGATCTGGGAGAGCGGCACGTTGACGCGGTTGACCTCGCCGTCGCGGGCGATCTGGGAGCCGTCGGAGTAGAGGTAGACGTTGGACTGGGCGGTGGCGGCGGCGTTGGCCGGTGGGATGTCGACCAGCAGGTAGCCGGCCATGAGGGCGCCGCCGATGAGCAGGGCCAGGAGCAGGACGGCGCCCAGGACCATGCGCCAGGTGGGGAGGAGGCGGCGCCAGCCGGTCCGCTTCGGGCGGGGCTTCTTCCCCGGTGCGGGCGGCCGGGGTTGCGGCTCGGGCTGCGGTTGCTGCCGGGCCTCCCGTTGCTGCCGGGTCTCCGGTTGCTGCCGGGTCTCCGGTTGCCGGTCCCCTGGTTGTTGGCGGGGCCGCTGGTTCGCCCGTGGTTGCCGTGCTTCGGGCGGGGTGTCCGGGTCGCGAGGGGTCCAGCCCGGGGGTGGTGACTGGTCGCTCATCTCCAGGACTCCTCGACGCCGTTCGAAATATCCACTTCTGTACCTCATGGTGTCTACCCGATGGCCGGTGATTCCGCTCCGGACGGGCGTAAATCGGTCGCGTGGATCGCCCCTCCGCACTAAGCTCGCGCGCTTTGGCCGACGTAGGAACGACGTGGGAAACGGAGGGATACGGTGCGCCGGAGAGTGCGTCTCTACCTGGCGGTCGCGGCAGGGGGATTCAGGCGGTACGCCACCTACGGAACGGCGACCGCGGCCGGGGTCTTCACCAACACCACGTTCGGTTTCATCGTCGCGTACACGTACATCGCACTGTGGGACGAGCGACCGGGGCTCGGCGGCTACGACCAGGCGCAGGCCCTGACCTTCGTGTGGGTGAGCCAGTCGCTGCTCGCCGCAGGGGCGTTGATCGGGGGCGGCTTCCAGGAGGAGATCCAGGAGCGGGTGCGCACGGGCGACATCGCCGTCGACCTGTACCGGCCGGCGGACCTCCAGATGTGGTGGCTCGCGGCCGACATGGGCCGGGCGGGCTTCCAGCTGCTGGGGCGCGGGCTGGTCCCGCTGGTGGTGGGGGCGCTGGCGTTCCAGCTGGCGCTGCCCACCGATCCGCTGCGCTGGCTGCTGTTCCTGCTCTCCGTCGCGCTCGGACTGGTGGTGAGTTTCGCGGTGCGCTACCTGCTGGGGCTGCTGGCCTTCTGGCTGATGGACGGGTCCGGGATCAACATGATGGCCACCGTCGTCTCGATCTTCTTCTCCGGGATGCTGTTGCCGCTGACCGTCTTCCCGGGCGGCTTCGGCGAGTTCGTACGGGTCCTGCCGTGGGCGGCGATGCTGCAGGTTCCGATGGACGTCCTGCTGGGCAAGCACGCGGGGGCCGGGGGCGCGGCCGGGGCGCTGGGCTTCCAGGCCGGGTGGGCGCTCGTACTGCTGGGCGCCGGGCGGCTGCTGCAGTCGGCGGCGACGCGGAAGGTGGTGGTCCAGGGTGGCTGAGGCGGAGGCAGTGGAGGCGTTGGAGGCGGCGGAGGCGGCAGGGCCAGTGGCGGCCGGGGCCGTCGAGGCGGTACCGGGGCGGGAGTTGACGGCCCTGGGGGCGGGTCCCCGGGGTCGGCGCGACCGGGTGCGGGAGGTCCGGGAGGGGCTGCGCGGCTACGGGCTGATCGTGGCGATGTGGATCCGGTCGACGATGACGTACCGGGCGTCCTTCGCGCTGTCCGCCTTCGGGAACGCGGCGATCACCCTCCTCGACTTCGTCGCGATCTTCATCATGTTCTCCCACGTGGACGTCCTCGGCGGCTTCACGCTGCCCGAGATCGCCCTCCTGTACGGGTCCTGCTCGGCCTCCCTGGGCCTGGCGGACCTGCTGATGGGGAACACCGACCGGATCGGCGCCCGGATCCGGGACGGCTCGCTGGACACCATGCTGGTGCGTCCGGTCCCGGTGCTCGCGCAGGTGGCGGCGGACCGTTTCGCGCTGCGCCGGCTGGGGCGGGTCATGCAGGGGCTCGGGGTGCTGGGCTGGGCGGTCTGGACCCTGGACGTGGACTGGACGGCCGGGAAGGTGCTGATGGTGCCCGTGATGATCGTGGCCGGGGCGGCGATCTTCGCGGCGGTGATGGTGACCGGGGCGGCCTTCCAGTTCGTCGCCGGGGACGCGGCGGAGGTGCAGAACTCCTTCACCTACGGCGGCTGCACGATGCTGCAGTACCCGCCGACGGTCTTCGGGAAGGACCTGCTGCGCGGGGTCACCTTCATCGTGCCGCTCGCCTTCGTCAACTGGCTGCCCGCGCTGCACGTGCTGGGGCGGCCCGATCCGCTGGGACTGCCGGGGTGGGTCGCGTACCTGAGCCCGCTGGTGGCCTTCGTGGTGTTCCTGCCCGCGTCGCTGGCGTGGCGCGCGGGAGTCCGTTCGTACCGAAGCACGGGGAGCTAGCTGTGGCTGACACGGAAGCGCTGATCTCGCTGGACGGGGTCGAGAAGGTCTTCGACGTACGGCGCCGGGTGAGCCTGATGCGCCGGGAGAAACGCCGGGTGCGGGCGGTGGACGGGATCAGCTTCGAGGTCGCCCGGGGCGAGATGGTCGGCTACATCGGGCCCAACGGCGCCGGCAAGTCGACCACGATCAAGATGCTGACCGGCATCCTGACCCCGAGCGGCGGCCGGCTGCGGGTCGCGGGCATCGACCCGTCGCGGGAGCGGATGCGCCTCGCGCACCGGATCGGGGTGGTCTTCGGGCAGCGCACCACGCTGTGGTGGGACCTGCCGCTGAAGGACTCGTACGGGCTGATGCGGCGGATGTACCGGATCCCGGCGGCGCGGTTCGCGGAGAACATGGAGCGCTGCGTGGACCGGCTGGACCTGGCCGAGCTGCTCGACGTACCGGTACGGCAGCTGTCGCTCGGCCAGCGGATGCGCGGGGACATCGCGGCGGCGCTGCTGCACGATCCGGAGGTGCTGTACCTGGACGAGCCGACGATCGGGCTCGACGTGGTGAGCAAGGCGAAGGTACGGGGCTTCCTGCGGCAGCTGAACGAGGAGCTCGGGACGACGGTGCTGCTGACCACGCACGACCTCCAGGACATCGAGCAGCTGTGCGAGCGGGTGATGGTGATCGACCACGGGCGGCTGATGTACGACGGGGCGCTGGAGGGTCTGCACGAGGCGGGTTCGGCGGGCTCGGGGGGCTCGGGGGGAGGGAGCGAGCGGACCCTGGTGGTGGACCTGGAGCGGGAGCTCGCGCCGATCGAGGTGGCGGGTGCGCGGGTGGTGAAGGTGGAGGGGCCGCGGCAGTGGCTGGCGTTCCCGGCGGGGACGTCGGCGGCCCCGCTGGTGGCGGCGGTGGCGGCGGAGTACCCGCTGGTGGACCTGTCGGTGCGGGAGCCGGACATCGAGGACGTGATCGCGCGCATGTACGCGGGCCGCGGCTGATTCCCCGGCCGATCCTTCGGCTGATCCGCCGGCTGATCCGCCGGCTGGTTCATCGGCTCGATCAGGGGAAAACCGGGGTCGATCTCAGGGACGTGCCCTGGGCATCCCCATACAACTCCCGGGAAACCCTGCATAGTCTGGTGCGCATGAGTGACGAGCGGCCGGAGAAGCCGTTGCCGGAGCTGAGGGCGTCGGATGCCGACCGGGACCGGGTGGTGGAGCGTCTGCGGGACGCCGTCGCCGAGGGCCGGCTCGACATGGAGGAATTCGAGGAGCGGCTGGAGGCGGCGTACAAGTCCCGGACGTACGCGGAACTGGAGCCGCTGACGCGGGACCTTCCGGCGGCGGAGGGACCGGCCGCGCAGCCGGTACCGGTCGCCGGGTCGGGGGCGGCGCCGTGGGCGGGGCGGATCGGCGGGGCGGGCACCTCCACGCTGGCCGTCGCGGTCATGTCGGGGTTCCAGCGCAAGGGCCGGTGGACGGTGCCCGCCCGCTTCGACGCGGTGGCGTTCTGGGGCGGCGGCGAGCTGGACCTGCGCGAGGCGGACTTCGCACAGCGCGAGGTGGTGATCAACTGCGTCGCGATCATGGGCGGCATCGAGATCACGGTGCCGCCGGGGGTGGAGCTCGATGTACGGGGCTTCGGCTTCATGGGCGCCTTCGACCAGCGCCACAGCCCGGGCCCGTCCCGGCCGGGCGCTCCGAGGGTGGTCATCACGGGCTTCGCCTTCTGGGGCGGCGTGGAGGTCAAGGTCAAGAACCCCAAACCGCCGCTGGGCGGCCCGTCCCTCCGCAAAGAGCTGTAGCGTCCGGGGCCCGCGCCGGCCGGTCGCCCGGACCCGGGCCGATTCGTCGCCTTGCGGGGCCCGGGGGCCGCTGGAGCTGTGGCCGGAGCCTGCGGGACCGCAGCCCGACCCGGACGCGCCGCCTGCCACTGGGCCTCCGGCCGGGGGCGCGTCGGCCGGCGGAACCTGTGGGCTCGCGGCGGGCGAGTCGTCCTGCCGACCTGCCGAGGCCGGCCCGGCGCCCGCCCCGGACGCGCCGCCCTGCGGAGCCATCCCTGCTGCCCTGCAACCCCGTGCGGCCCGTCGCGGGAGCGGCATGGCGGGGCGCGGGTCTCCCGTACCGTCACCCCCGCGGGAGCGGAAGGGCGGGGCGCGGGGCAGCCCCGTACCGCCACCCCCGCGGGAGCGAAAGGGCGTGGCGGGAACTCCTCGGGCCTCCCGGGAGTCGGATGCTGTGCAGACAAAACCGGCGCCCCCGGGGGAAGGCAGGAGCACGTGGAGAACCGCAGCACAGCCGGAGGCAGCGCCACGCCACCACCAGCACCACCGCCACCACCCGTACCGCCCCCCGCCCGCGGAGCGTTCGTGTTCAACGCCGCCGACGAGGAGCGCCGGCGCGGGGTCCGGCGGATGAAGACGATCGCGACCGGTCTGCTGGGCCTGGTGGCGCTGGTCTACGTACTGGCCAAGTACGCCCAGCACGCCTGGGGCGCCGGCGGCTGGGCCGCGTACGTGGCCGCCGCTGCCGAGGCCGGCATGGTCGGCGCGCTCGCGGACTGGTTCGCCGTCACCGCGCTCTTCAAGCGGCCGCTCGGCCTGCCCATCCCGCACACGGCGATCATCCCGACCAAGAAGGACCAGCTCGGCGTCACCCTCGGCGAGTTCGTCGGCGAGAACTTCCTCTCCTCCGACGTGGTCCGGGCCCGCCTCCACGCCCTCGGCATCGGCGGCCGCCTCGGCGCCTGGCTGGCCGAGCCCGCCCACGCCGACCGGGTCACGGCCGAGCTGGCGGCCGCCCTGCGCGGGGCCCTGACCGTACTGCGCGACTCCGACGTGCAGGCCGTCGTCGGTGAGGCGATCACCCGGCGCGCCGAGACCGCCGAGATCGCGCCGGGCATCGGCAAGACCCTGGAGCGGGTCGTCGCGGACGGCGGCCACCGCCGGGCCGTCGACCTCATCTGCGCCAAGGCGCACGACTGGCTCGTCACGCACGGGGACTCGATCACGGACGCGGTCCAGGGCGGCGCCCCCGGTTGGACCCCGCGGTTCGTGGACCGCAAGGTGGGCGAGCGCGTCTACAAGGAGCTGCTCCGTTTCATCACGGAGATGCGGGACATGCCCGGGCACCCGGCGCGCGGGGCGGTGGACCGTTTCCTGCGGGACTTCGCGGCCGACCTCCAGTCGGACACGGAGACGCGCGCGAGGGTGGAGCGCCTCAAGTCCGAGATCCTGGCGCGCGACGAGGTCCAGGACGTCATCGCCTCCGCCTGGTCGGCGATCCGGTCGATGATCATCTCGGCGGCGGAGGACGAGCAGAGCGAACTGCGCCTGCGCGTCCGCGCCTCGCTGCTCTCGCTGGGTGCGCGGCTGGCCACCGACGGGCGGCTGCAGGCGAAGCTGGAGGGCTGGATCGAGGGCGCGGTGGTCTACGTCGTCACCACCTACCGGACCGAGATCACCTCGCTGATCACGGACACGGTCGCGGGCTGGGACGCCGAGCACACTTCCCGCAAGATCGAGGCCCACATCGGCCGCGACCTGCAGTTCATCCGGATCAACGGCACGGTGGTCGGCGCCCTGGCGGGCCTGCTGATCTACTCGGTGTCCCGCGCCTTCGGGGCGTAGGCAGGGGTGGGCTACGGCCCCGGCAGCGGCAGCTCCAGCTGGGCGTGCCCGCGGGCGGTGACGCCCGGCGGCGCGGGGCGGGCCGCGCCCAGGGCGAGGAGTGCGCGCAGGGCGCCGATCACGTCGGCCGGCCGCTCCCGGAGGATCGCCGGGGTCGTACTGGCGACCAGGACCCCGCGGGCCTCCAGGCGCAGCCGGCGGTGCAGGGTGGCCTGCCACGCGTCGCGCGTGTAGTGGTACTCCGCGGAGTCGACCTCCAGCGCCACGCCCTCCTCGGGCCAGTACGCGTCCGGGCTGGCGAGGAAGGCGCCGTCCGGGCCGTAGAGGCGGGCGTTCCACAGCGGGGCGGGGAAGTCCGTGGCGGCCAGGGTGTCGCGGGCGCGGCCTTCGGCGATCGAGCGGACTCCGGCGAGTAGTTCCGCGGCGGCCGCGCGGACGGCGGGGCGGTGCCGGACGCGGCCGGCGCGCAGCTCGGCGTGCAGGTCGTGCGGGTGGCACCAGCCGCCCTGGACGACGTTCGCGAGTACGGAGCGCACCAGGTCCGGGTCTTCGGTGCGGGCCGCGAAGTCTGCGGCGGCCCGGACCGGGCGGCTGCTGGGGACCCCGCGGATGTGGATGGTCGCGGGCCAGCGGGAGGTCGCGCCGGGCCGGACGCGGTCGGCGGCCGCCACCGTGCGGGGGGAGCGGACGAGCACGTGCAGCGGGTCGGGCGGGGCGCCGCGGATGCCGAGGAGCGCGAGTGCGGCCCCGCCGGTGAGCGCGGCGGTCGCCCCGGACAGCGGATCGGCGGCGGGCTCGGCGGCGTACAGGACGGCGGACAGCGCCCGCTGCCGGGGGTCCGGCGGGCCGGTCTGCAGGAGGTACACCCGTGGCAGGAGCCGCTGCCAGGGCCCTCCGTGGCGGCTGCGGCCGCTGATGGTGGCGGCCGGGATCCCGGCCTGCTTGAGCTGGTGGTGGGTGGCCATGTTCAGCTGGCGCTGGGCTACGGCGATACGCGCGATCATGCCCCGGGTATGCCCGGTGGGGTGCGGGCGATGCTCAGGCCGAGGGGTGGTTCGGGGCGAGGAAGACGACGACGCCGTTCTCCGTTCCGGGCAGCGGGGTGACCTCGTGCCAGCCGAGCCGGCGGTAGGTGGCGACGGTGTCGGTGGCCACGCGGGCGGTGAGGAGCCAGGCGCGGGCGTCCGGGGCGTCGGCGGTGATCTCGGCGAGGAGGGCGCGGCCGGTGCCGTGGCCGCGCGCGTGCGGGCGTACGGCGAGCTCGTCGATCTCCAGGGCGCCGATGAGGAGTTCCCGTACGCGCCGGCGGCCGAGCTGCGCGGTGACCTGCCCGTAGGCCCGGTCGGTGGGGAAGGCCTTGGGGGTCAGCCAGCCGGTGGCGAATCCGTCGATGCCGACGGCCGACTGGGCGAAGGCGGTACGGAATCCGGTGCGGCGGCTGTCGGCCTGGAGCCGGGCGGCGAACTGGCGAATGGTTTCTTCGTCTTCGTTCCACGGCGGTGCGGAGAAGACCTCGCTGTAGGTGTCGGCCAGTTCGTCCGACAGGTCCAGGACGGCCGGTCCATAACAGATCACGTTTGCAGCTCCTTGGGCCGGCTTGGGCGGCTTCGGTCGTATCGCCCCTCTCAGAGAGTGAATCTACGCCGGGGAGGTTCCCTGGAGGGCAGGTGGGCGGATCCGGAGGGTGTGCGACAAATCCGACTTCCGTACGGTGCCGCGGACCGCCCGTATCGGCGGCGCCCGGGCGGGCGTTGAACCGGCAGAGCGCGAAGTCGTACGCGTCGCACGACGCACCCGCCTCGCACGACGCACCCGCCTCGCACGACACCCCGGAGCCCAGCGTGCCGAACACCCTCATCACCCGCGTCCTGGTCGCTCTCGGGGGCTGCGCCGTGGCGTTCTTCATCCTCCTGGGGGTGATGGCCGTCCTTCCCCGTACGGTCCAGGACACCGTCCCGCCCGGTGTCCTCGGCGGAGCCGTCGTGGTGCTGGGGGTGGCGGCCGCCCGCCGCTTCACCCGCCGGCCGCGTTAGCCTCGACCGGTGACGTCCGAACGGCTGGAGGCCCCCACCATGGCGCAGATCCCCACCTCACTCGTGGCCGCAGGCGGCCTCGTCGGCGGCTACGCCGCCGCCCGCTGGACCGGCAAGCGCCCCCTGGGCGGCGTGGTCCTCGCGGCCGCCGGCACCGTCGCGGCCCGCGAATGGCACCGCCGCACGTCCCCGGCGACGACGGCCCTCCTCGGCGCGGCCTACCTCGCGGCATTCGCGGGCTCCCACCCCCTGGCAAAGAAGATCGGCCCCTGGCCCGCGGTCTTCACGGCCGCCACCACGATGGCCGCAGCCGCATATGCGGCGGCCGACCGGTAGGCCCGATTGATCCTTTGACATGATGCGCGCATGACTGCGCCTTCAAGATCCGTTGCGTTCGGTACCCCTGACGGTGTGGCTGAGGGGGACTGGTTCAAGGGTCATGTGGAGCTCTACGCCCACGGCCTTCACCGCTTCAAGGGCCAGGGAATCTCGGGCACCGAGAAGACGGGTGCCGACTCCATCGTCCTCTCCGGCGGGTACATAGACGATCGCGACGAAGGCGACGTGATCGTCTATACGGGCGAAGGGGGCCGCGACCGGGATTCGGGGCGTATGGTCGCCGACCAGTCCCTGGGGAAGCGGGGCAACGCTGCGCTGGTCGTTTCGCAGGCCATGGGACACCCCGTGCGCGTGATCGAGGGCCTCGGGATCACCCGGGGCAAGCGCCGGCGAGCGACCAAGGGATACGTCTATCGCGGGCTGTTCAGGGTCGCAGACCACTGGCTGACGGTCGGGCAGGAAGGCTTCGGCATCTGTCAGTTCAAGCTGCTCAAGATCGAGCCCGGACAGGTGCCGACCCCTCAGTCAGTGGACCCGTTGGCCGGCGCTGAGACGCCCTTCGAGGAGCAGGCCCGGCGCTACATCTCCCAGGATCGCTTGGTGCGTGACTCCATGGTCGTGCGCGCGGTGAAGAGGATGTACGACAACACCTGCCAGATATGTCGCGCGCGGCTGATCGTTTCCCTGGAAGGCGAGGCCTACAGCGAAGCGGCCCACATACAGGCCGTCGGCAAGCCGCACTTGGGTCACGACCGGATCGAAAACGTGCTGTGCCTGTGCCCCAACTGCCACGCCCTGTTCGACCGGGGCGCCCTGCAGCTGACGGACGAGCTCGACGTGATCGACGGAATCACCGGTCGGTTCCGCGCGGCGCTTGCGCAGGCCAAGGGGCACAACATCGGCATCGAGTTTGCGCGCAAGCACCGCGAGCGGTGGGCGAACCGGCTCCCGTAGCGGGTGGGGCGGGGTGGCTACCGCCCGCTGGGGCCCTCATCCCCCGTGGCACTCCGCGTACGGCTTGCCCGAGGTGCACCAGCAGGAGGAGGTGGGGGTGGGGGGCCAGGGGGTGGCTTTGCCGCGGGCGGCCAGGGTGGTGGCGTATTCGGCCAGGAGGGACGGGGAGGCCGGGGAGGTTTTCTCGGAGGCGGCGAAGGCCTCGTAGGACGGGACGCTCGCGGTGACGATGCCGAGGTTCGTGGTGCCCGAGGCGGCGAGGGCGCGGAGGGAGGTTTCGATCTCCCTCAGGTGGGCCTCGTGCGAGGTGTACTCCGAGGCGAGCGTGGGGTACGAGGTGAGGAGTTCGGCCAGTTCGCGCGCGGGCCAGTGGAGGATCGCCACCGGGAAGGGGCGGGAGAGGGCCGCGCGGCGGTCGCCCAGTTCGGCGCGCAGGCGGGCGATCTCGGCGCGCAGCTCGGCGGGGTCGTCGGAGCCCAGTGCCCAGATGCGCTTCGGGTCGTGGAGCTCGTCGAGGGGGATCGGGCCGATGTGGCGGGTGTCGGCGACCATGTCCCAGTCGTCGTGCGGGCGCCCGAGGAGGCGGCGTACCCGGTGGCGGCCCGTCAGGAGGGCGGTGGTGGCCTGGGTGAGCGGGTCGTCCTCCGTGATCAGGAGGGTCGCCGCTTCGGTGAAGCACTCGTGCGAGGCCTCCAACTCGTCGTGGGCCTCCAGGGCTTCCGCGATGACCTCCCACGGCGCCGGGTCCTTCGGGGAGGCGGCGCGGATGCCCGAGATGAGGGCGCGGGCCTCCGCCTCGTGGCCGTACTCCCACAGGTTCGCCGCCTGCAGGGCCTTGATCAGGTGGGGGTCGGAAGGTGAGGAGGACAGGAGTTGGTCGTAGAGGGCGCTCGCCCGGTCGCGTGCGTCGGCCAGTTCGAGGTGGGCCGCGGCCTGGAGGAGCAAGGGCTCCTGGTCCTCGGGGTAGCGGGTCGCCGTGCGGATGAGGCGCTCGGCTTCGGCGATGTGCTCGGCAGGCGTGTCGGGGCGCATGGTTCACACCGTACTGCTGCTGGTCAGTTGACGGGGGAGGACTTAGGGTGCGGCCCGTGCGGGATCACTGAGAATCCGGAGGACTCCTCGGGGGCGGCTAGAGGGATATGCCATTTTGCCGCCATGCCTCAACTGTCTCAGTAAGGTAGGTGATATGACGACAGCGCCGGATCTACGGGAGAGGGTCGGGCCTACACGGTTCACCTACCGGCTCCGCGTGTCGTCCACCGCGATGACGGCCTTGGTGTCGGAGTGGGATAGGGGTCGCTGGGTGTGGAACCAGTGCGTTGCCATGTCCAGGGCGGCGTACAAGGCAGGGGAGGGGTGCGGCCCGGCGCGGCTGGACAAGTTGCTGACCGGCTGGCGCAGCGAGCGCGAGTGGCTGCGGGCCGGTGCCAGCGTTCCGCAGCAGCAGATCATCCGAGACTTCGCCAAGTCCCGCGGCAAGGCGTTGACGGATGTCAAGGCGCAGATGCCGGTGCGCCAGCGGGCGGGGATGCCCCGCTTCAAGAGGAAGAACGTGGCTGAGCCGACGCTCAACTACACCCGTCGGGGCTTTCGGTTGAAGGACGGCCGTCTGTACGTGGCCGGTGGCATCGCCCTGACGGTGGTCTGGTCGCGGGATTTGCCCGCCGAGCCGTCCAGTGTCCGTGTCTACCGCGACAGCCTCGGCCACTGGTACGCCTCCTTCGTCGTCGAGACAGAGACGCAGCCGCTCCTCGCGACCAGGGCGGCGGTTGGCATCGACTGGGGCGTCAAGGAGACCGCCACAACCACCAGCGACGCTCACGATCTCCCGCATCCCGAGCACGGGAAGAAGGCGGCCAGGAAGCTGGCCGGCTATCAGCGGATGATGGCCCGTAGGAAGCCGAAGCTCGGGCAGGCCGCGTCGAAGGGCTATCGGCAGGCGAGGCGGCAGGTCGCCAAGGTGCACAAGAAGATCGCCCGACAGCGCCAGGACACCGCCCGTAAATGGGCCAAGCGCGTCGTGACGGACTTCGACCAGATCGCGGTGGAGGACTTCAGACCGAAGTTCCTCGCCAAGCCCAGAATGGCAGGCAAGGCTACCGACGCGTCCATCTCGGCCACCAAGCGCGAGCTGATCAACATGG
Source organism: Streptomyces sp. 147326 (assembly GCF_045000215.1). NCBI lineage: Bacteria > Bacillati > Actinomycetota > Actinomycetes > Kitasatosporales > Streptomycetaceae > Streptomyces > Streptomyces sp. 147326. Next base: position 5,594,542 of record NZ_CP134201.1, read on the forward strand.
CGCGCAAACACGGCCGGGTCCTCCACCTCGTACACCCGGCGCACACCACCATGGACTGCGGAAACTGCGGAGCGAGAGCCAAGCACGCACTGCCGCTGTCAGAACGTACGTACATGTGCACCGCCTGCGGAGCCGTCTCACCCAGAGACAAGAACTCCGCACGCGTGATGCTCGTCCGGGCAGGTCTCAACCCGGCTGGCGTCGATCGCGGAAGACCTGACGGGCCGCCGGTCCGTCAGGCAGCGTGAGCCTGGGATCCCCCTCGTTCAGGGGGAGGAGTCAAATACCTGTGGTGGTTCAAGGCGGTCGGCGGGCGCGCCGGGTCGGTCTCGTGGGGGTGCTGTGGGCTGCCGCCGAGCTGACCGTCACCGTGGGGGTGGTGGTGTTGTTGCTGGTGGTGCACCAGGTGTGGTGGACGAACCGGCAGGCCGCGGCCGCCGCGCAGGATCAGGTCCAGGCCCTCGAGCGGTCCTGGGGACGGGCTCCCACACCTGACCCAGTTGGCCCACCCGACGCACTTGGCCCGTCTGATCTTCCGGAGCCGGCCGCGACTGTTGCCGGTCCCGAACCCGTGCCCGGCTCCGCCAGGACGGCCGGGCCCGGACGGTCCGCCCGGCCCGCCCCCGCCGGGCCGTCGGCGCGGGACCGGGCGTACGCCGTCCTGCGCGTTCCGCGCCTCGGCCTCGTCGTCCCCGTCGCGCAGGGGATCGACAAGCGGGCCGTCCTCGACAAGGGCTACGTCGGGCAGTACCCCGGGACCGCCGGGCCCGGGGAGCGGGGGAACTTCGCGCTGGCCGGCCACCGGAACACCCACGGCGAGCCGTTCCGGTACGTCAACCGGCTGCGGGCGGGCGACGAGCTGATCGTCGACATGCGGGGCCGCAGGTACACGTACGTGGTCGGGAAGATCCTGAGCGAGACGACCGAGCGGGACACCGGGGTGATCGCGCCCGTGCCGCGGAGCCTGGTGAAGCCGGACCAGGGGTACGGCGAGCCCGGCGCGTACATCACCCTCACCACCTGCACGCCCGAGTACAGCTCCAAGTACCGGCTGGTGGTCTGGGGAACCCTCAAGCCGTCCTGAGCCGTTCCGTTGTCAGCGGGGCCGGTTACCATCGAACGCGTACGTGAATTCGCGTGCGGGAGTGGAGAGGGGGAGGTTCGTATGGCCGGCGTGTTCGCCCGGGCCTCGCGGGCCCTTGCCGTACTGCTTCCGCTGGTGCTGCTCGGGGGAGTCCTCGGACTCTTCGCCGGGGAGAGCGGGCTCGGTGCCGTCGTGGTGGCCCTCGCGGCCACCGTGGCCGTGGGCACCAAGGCCCTGGCCGCCGCCGCACGGCTCGTGCGGCCCCACCCGCCGCACCGCATACGCACCGCGATACGTGATCGCGAGCAACGCACGGCGTTCCTGCCGCAGCGTGATCCCGACGCCTCGGGCCGGTCCCGGCCCAGGGCGCCCGGCCGTGCCCTCCTGACGGCCGCGTAGGGGCGCGCAGTACATCTCGTTGTCGTGCTTGTTCTCGCCTTCTGCTGACTGATCACTGTTGTCGCCCCTCGCGGGTCGTCACGCCGAAATGCATCTCTTTCGATGTTCGACGAGACCCTTCGGAGGGCCCACGTGTCCGTTTTCACCCACCTTGTTGCTGAGCTGGGCCGGCTTCTCGAGCCGGTACTGGCCCAGTCCGCGACCGCTGCCGCGATCGTGCTGTTCACCGTCCTCGTACGGCTCGCCCTGCACCCGCTGAGCCGGGCCGCCTTCCGCGGGGCGACCCCCGCGGCGGGGTGTCTGCCGCTGCTGCTCCAGCTGCCGGTGTTCTTCGTGATGTACCAGGCGTTCTCCTCGGCGAAGGTCGGCGGCGAGGCCAACGAACTGCTCGGGCACCGGCTCTTCGCCGCGCCGCTGGGCTCCCGGTGGACCGAGGCGCTGGGGGAGGGCGGCCTGTTCGGGGCGCAGGGGCTGGTGTTCCTCGGGCTGTTCGGCGCGATCGCGGTGGTCGCCGCGTGGAGCGCGGTGCGGGGCCGCAAGGCGGCGGCCGTGGCCGCGGCTGCGGCCGCCGCTGCCTCCGCGGCGGCGCCGGCCGGCCGTGGCAAGGCCAAGCCGGGGGCGGCGAAGGCCACGGCGGGAGCCAGGCCCGGTGCCAGGCCCGGTGCCAGGCCCGGTGCCAAGCCCGGTGCCAAGCCCGGCGCCAAGGCCGGCGCCAAGGCCGGGGTCGTCGCCGAGGTGAGTGCCGAGCAGCAGGAGGTCATGCGCAAGCTGGGCGGCGTACTGCCCCTGCTGTCGTTCGGCACGCTGATCACGGCTGCCGTGGTGCCGCTGGCCGCCGGGCTGTACCTGCTGACCACCACCGCGTGGTCGGTGGCGGAGCGGATCTGGCTGCAGTACCGCAAGGAGCGGGCCGAGCGTGCGGAGAAGGCAGAGCGGACGGAACAGGTGGAACAGATGGCGTAGGTGGAAAGCGGGCGGCTGCGGCCGATGGAGGGGTGCGTTCCAGTCTGTGAACAGGGTCTTGCGGATGGGGCGGACATCTTGGAGGATCAACCAATCCTCCGATGGCCGCAACCCATCGGCCGGCCCGGGGCACGCCCATGGGCCGACCACCCACGACCACGGGAGAATGCCCATGAAGCTGCTGCGTGTCGGACCCGTCGGGTCGGAACGCCCCGCGCTGCTCGACCAGGACGGCACCCTGCGTGACCTGTCCGGCCTGATCACGGATGTGGACGGCGGCCTGCTGGCCGACGACTCCGTGCTGTCCCGGGTACGGGACGCGGCCGAGTCCGGTGAGCTTCCGGTCCTGGGCGCCGAAGGGCTGCGGATCGGTGCGCCGGTCGGCCGCATCGGCAAGGTCGTGGGCATCGGCCTGAACTACTTCGGGCACGCGGCCGAGATCGGCGCGGAGCCGCCGGCCGAGCCGATCCTGTTCCTGAAGGCCGCGGACACCGTGGTCGGCCCCGACGACACCGTGCTGATCCCGCGCGGCAGCATGAAGACCGACTGGGAGGCCGAGCTCGGCGTCGTCATCGGCAGCACCGCCCGCTACCTGTCCTCCGCCGAGGAGGGCCTCGCGCACGTCGGCGGCTACGTGCTCGTCAACGACGTCTCGGAGCGCGAGTTCCAGATCGAGCGCGGCGGCACCTGGGACAAGGGCAAGAACTGCGAGACCTTCACCCCGCTCGGCCCCTGGCTGGTCACCGCCGACGAGGTCCCGGACCCGCAGGTCCTGGACGTGAAGCTGTGGGTCAACGGCGAGCTGAAGCAGGACGGCAACACCTCGGACCAGATCTTCCCGGTCGGCGAGGTCGTCCGGTACCTGAGCCAGTTCATGACCCTCTACCCGGGCGACGTCATCGTCACCGGTACGCCGGGCGGCGTGGCCATGGGCCAGCCGGAGCCGAAGCCGTACCTGCGGGCCGGTGACGTCGTGGAGGTGGCGATCGAGGGCCTGGGCCGTCAGCGCCAGGAGTTCAAGGGCGCCTAGACACGCACGGAAAGGGGGCAGGGCTGCCATCGGCAGTCCCGCCCCCTTTCCGTGCGTGCGGTGTGATCAGCCCCTGACCGCTCGGCCCTCGACCGACATGCGGCGACGGCGGCCGGCCAGTACCGGGCCAGCGCCCGCGGTGAGCGCGGCGGCGCCGGCGCCCGCGATCCAGGCGCTCTCGCTGCTAGTGCCGGTGCCGGTGCGGGTGCCGGTGCCGGCACCGGTGCTCGCGAGCGGGACGGAGGCGGACCCGCCCGCCGCGGTCACGTTGCCGGCGTCACCCGTGCCACCCGTGCTGCCGGTGCCCGTGGCCACGACCTGCGTGGTGCCCCCGGTGCCGGTGGACTCGTCCTTGCCCGGCTTCCCGGCCGCGTCCTCGCCCGCCCTTGTCCTCGGCGCGAGCCTCGTACTGGCCGGCCCTGAGGAAAGCGACGCGGTCCGCCGCCGTGCCCTTGAGCGCGCCGATGGCGGCCTCCTTCGGGCCAGGGCCGGCGTCCAGCGGCATCCGTGCGCGCTCGACCCGGCCGTCGCTCGCGCGCGCCTCGTGCCGGCCGACCTCGATGAACCGGCGCACCTGCTCCGGGGCCCCGTCGTGCAGCAGCCTCACGACCGCGTCGTGGATGCCCCGGCCCGCGCCGTTCAGCATCCTGAACGGCTCCACCTGGCCGTCCAGGCTTTCCGTGCCGCCTCGCGTACGCCCGGACCGCTGGCCGGGTCGGCGAGCATCACGCAGGTGTGGCGGGAATCTCCACCGCCACGCCCTCCGCGGACGACCTGCGGGCCGCCTCCAGTACGTCGAGGCAGCGCGCGGCCTCGTGCGCCGTGACCGGGGCCGGTCCGCCCGTGCGCAGGGCGGCCGCCACCGCCGCGTAGTACGCCGGGTAGTCGCCGTGCTCGGTCGGCAACGGGGTTCCGCCGCCGGTCAGCGGGGACTCCCCGGAGCCCACCCGCCCCCACAGGTGCGGGGGCTCCTCGCCCCAGGGCGTCTCGCCGTCAGGGCGCAGCCCCTCGCGCAGGGCGCCCTCCTGCGGGTCGAGGCCGTACTTCACGTAGCCGGCCCGCGAACCCAGTACGCGGAACCGCGGTCCGAGCTGGGCGGTGGTGGCGCTGACGTAGAGGTGGGAGCGGATCCCGTTCGCGTGCGTGACGGCGATGAAGGTGTCGTCGTCGGTCTCGGCGCCCGGGCGGCGCGTGTCGGCCTCCGCGTAGACCCGTACGGCCGGACCGAACAGCACGAGCGCCTGGTCCACGACGTGGCTGCCGAGGTCGTACAGCAGGCCGCCGATCTCCTCCGGGGCGCCCGACTCGCGCCAGCCGCCCTTCAGCTGCGGGCGCCAGCGCTCGTAACGGGACTCGAAGCGCTGGATCTCGCCGAGTTCGCCCTCCGCGAGGAGGCGTTGCAGCGTGAGGAAGTCGTTGTCCCAGCGGCGGTTCTGGAAGACGGAAAGGAAGGTGCCCCTGCGGTCCGCGAGGGCGGCGAGCGCGCGGGCCTCGGCGGCGGTGGCGGCGAGCGGCTTGTCCACGACCACCGGGAGGCCGGCTTCGAGGGCGGTGGTGGCGAGCGGGACGTGCGTCCGGTTGGGGGAGGCGACCACGACGAGGTCGAGGTCGCGGCCCCACAGCTCGGCGGTGGTGGCGGCGATGTGGACGTCGGGGAACTCCCCGCGGGCCTGAGCTTGGCGGGCCGGGTCGGAGGTGACGACCGTGTCGAGGGCGAGTCCGTCCGTGGCGGCCACGAGGGGGCCGTGGAAGACGGAACCGGCGAGTCCGTAGCCGATGAGGCCGACGCGGAGTGGTGCGGGGGAGGAAGGGGAGACGGGGTTGCTCATGGAACCACTTTGGCAACAGTGTTGTCGAAGTGCAAGGAAGGTAGACAATGGACTCGTGAACAGGGGTAGCGGGGACGAGCGCGGCGGAGTGAACCTGCCGGCGCTGCGCGGGTACAACGAGGCGCTGATGCTGGATCTGCTGCGCGGCGCGGGCCCGGCGGGCCTGGGCCGCGCCGAGCTCGCGGCCCGTACGGGACTGACTCCGCAGGCCGTCAGCAAGATCACGGCGCGGCTCGGCGCGGACGGGCTGGTCGCCGAGGCCGGGCGAGCCGCGTCCACCGGCGGCAAACCGCGCACCCTGCTACAGCTGGTGCCGGACGTACATCACGCCGTCGGAGTGCACCTGGACCGCGACGCGCTCCGGGCGGTACGGGTGGACCTGGCGGGCCGCGTCGTTGCCGAGAGCGGTGGCCCGCTGGACTTCGGGGCCGGCCCGGAGGCGGTGGTGGAGGCCGTCGTACGGGCGGTCGCGCGGATCGGAGACCCGGCCGGCCTGCCGCTCCTGGGCGTCGGGGTGGCCGCACCGGGGCCGCTCGACCACCGGGCCGGGACGATGGGGCGGGTGACGGGGTTCCCGAGCTGGAACGGCTTTCCGCTGCGGGGGGTGCTGCAGGGGCGGCTGGGCCTGCCGGTGCTGCTGGACAAGGACACGAACGCCGGTGCGGCCGCGGCTGCCGGGGCGTGGCTCCGGGCGGCCTGGCCGGATGCGGATGCCGGGCGTGACGCGCATGCCGGGCGTCACGCGGATGCCGGGCGTGGCACGGATGCCGGGCGTGGCACGGATGCCGCGCCGGCTGCGTATGCGTATCCGTTTGTCGGCGGAGGGCCCCGCACCTGCGTGTACCTGCACGTCGGGACCGGGCTCGGCGCGGGGCTGTGGCTGGGCGGCGAGGTCTACCGCGGTGAGCACTCGGCGGCGGGGGAGTTCGGGCACCAGGTGCTCCTGCTGGACGGCCCGCCGTGCCGGTGCGGGGCGCGCGGCTGTGTGGAGGCGCTGTGCCTGGGGGCGGTGGCCCGAGGTGATCTTCCCGCGGCGGCACGGATCCTGGGCGAGGCTGCGGCCAATTTGGTCGCGCTGCTGGATGTGGACCGTGTGCTGCTCGGCGGGCGTGTGGTGGCGGCGGCGCCGGGGGCCTTCCTGGAGGGGGTCCGGTCGGTGCTGGCCCTCCGGGGGTGGGGGGCCGGGGTTTTCGTCGCGCTCGCGGAGGTGGGGGTGGCGGAGGGGGCGGCGGAGTTGGTCCTGGGCCCTGTGTTCGGGCGGACGTAGCGGGCCGGCCCGCCCCGGGACTCTTGCCCGGTTCTGCGCCTCGCGCGCCGGCGGGGCTGGGCTCAAAGATCGGGGCTCCGCCCCGGACCCCGCGCCTCAAGCGCCGGCGGGGCTGGATGTGTGCGGCCGGGCTGGAAGGTTGGGGCTCGGCTCCGGTGGCCGCGCCTCAAGCGCCGGCGGGGCTGGATGTGTGCGGCCGGGCTGGAAGGTTGGGGCTCGGCTCCGGTGGCCGCGCCTCGAGCGTCGGCGGGGCTGGATGTGTGCGGCCGGGTTGGAGGGTTGGGGCTCGGCTCCGGTGGCCGCGCCTCAGGTCGGCGGCGGGCTGGATTGTGCGGCCGGGTTGGAGGGTTGGGGCTCGGCTCCGGTGGCCGCGCCTCAGGCGTCGGCGGGGCTGGATGTGTGCGGCCGGGTTGGAGGGTTGGGGCTCGGCTCCGGTGGCCGCGCCTCAGGCGTCGGCGGGGCTGGATGTGTGCGGCCGGGTTGGAGGGTTGGGGCTCGGCCCCGGTGGCCGCGCCTCAGGCGTCGGCGGGGCTGGATGTGTGCGGCGGGGCTGACGGTGGGGCTCTGGCCTGGGGCCCGGGCCTCAAGCGCCGGTGGGGCGGCGGGCTTCGTCGGTTCGGGTGGGGCCGGGCGCGCGCCGGGGCGTCTCCTCGGGCGCCGAACGTGGCGGGGGGTCGGAGGGCCGAGGGGATTGCGTTCGGCGCCCTGCGGGGAGCGCCCCGGCACACACCCGGCCCCGGCGGGCCCGACGGCAGCGCGGGGGCGATCAGGGGTACGCAGCCGCCGGGCTCCCAGTCGGAGTCCGTCGTCGGCGGCGAGGCTGGAGCGGAGTGGATGGTTCGGGGGTTGACCCGTCCTGCGATCGGGCGTAAACCGGAACGGCTCAGGCGTGGCGCGTGGGGTGGGGTCCGCGGGCGTGGCACGGTGCGGGCAGGACCGGGGTGATTGTCACCTGGTCCGATCATCGTCCCGTCCGGCGAGCAGCGAAGGTCTTCCATGCGACTGCGCAAAGCCCTTGCCCTCACCGCCGTACTCGTCGCCACCACCGCCCCCACCGCGGCCGCGGACATCGGCACCGGCGGCGGGGCCCGGCCCGCACCCGCGCTGCCCTCCCGCGCGCACGCCACCTGTGGCGACGGGAAGAGCCACGCCTTCCCCATCGGGGCGCGCATCCGCGGCGGCCCGGCCGTGTACCGCACCGGCGGCGGTTCGCAGACCTGGTACCTGGACCTGACCAACACCACGGACTCCGAGTGCACGGCCATCCACCCCGTCGTCGTCTTCACCGACAAGGCCCGCACCCTGCGCCCCGCTCACCTGCGGATGGAGTTCGACGCGCCGGGCGGCACCTTCCCCGTCAGCCTGGAGCGGAGCGACCGCGACGAGATCATCGCCGTCTTCGACGGCGGCGACGCCTTCCCCGGCTTCACCGTCGGCCCCGGCGGTTCCAAGACCGTCAGGGTCGGCCTCGCCTTCGCCCCCGACGCGCCCACCGGGGAGGTCCTCGCCGACGCCGCCCTGGTCCAGCGCAAGGGCGACGACGGCGACTGGATCGGCGAGGCCGGCGGCTACCGGTTCTCCGTCGAGGGTCCGGAGGATCCCGTCGAGGCGGGCTCCCTCGCCCACACCGGCCCGCGCGAGTGGGCGTACGGAGCGGGCGCCGTGGCCGCGCTCGCCGCCGGCGGCGGGCTCCTGCTGGGAGCCCGACGACTGCGTACCGCCGATCGCCCCTGATCCCCCCCCCGAGGGCCAGGTCGGTCCGGCGGGGACGGGTGTGTGCCGGGGCGCTCCCCGCAGGGCGCCGAACGCAATCCCCTCGGCCCTCCGACCCCCCGCCACGTTCGGCGCCCGAGGAGACGCCCCGGCGCGCGCCCGGCCCCGCCCCTCCGACCCCGCCCCACCTTGGCGGAGCCCCCGGCCGGCCCGACCGGCCCGACCAGCCGCGCTGCGCAGCGCCCGAGGAGACGCCCCGGCGCGCGCCCGGCCCCGCCCCTCCGACCCCGCCCCACCTTGGCGGAGCCCCCGGCCGGCCCGACCGGCCCGACCAGCCGCGCTGCGCAGCGCCCGAGGAGACGCCCCGGCGCGCGCCCGGCCCCGCCCCTCCGACCCCGCCCCACCCTGACGGAGCCCCCGGCCGGCCCGACCGGCCCGACGCCCGACCGACCCGACGCCCGACCGACGCGACGCCCGACCGACGCGACGCCCGACCGGCCCGACCCGCCGCGCCGCGCAGCGCCCCGCATAGAGTCCCGGCGTGGAAGAACAGACCCCGCGCCACCGCCCCGGCTCACCCGTGCGTTCCGGCATTCCCGAGCACGGCCGCATCCCCAAGTACTACGCCGTCAAGGCCCGCGTCTCCGGGCTCCTCGACGAGCTCGGCGAGGGCGGCGCGCTGCCCACCGAGCGGGATCTCGCCGAGCAGTACGAGGTGTCCCGCGAGACCGTCCGCCAGGCCCTGCGCGAGCTGCTGCTGGAGGGCCGGCTGCGCCGTGCCGGCCGCGGGACCGTCGTCGCCGGCCCGAAGCTGGAGCAGCCGCTCTCCCTCGCCAGCTACACGGAGGGCGTGCGCCGTCAGGGCCGCCGCCCGGGCCGTCACCTCATCGGCCTGGAGCAGTTCCCCTGCCCGCCCGACCTCGCCCCCGGCATCGGGGCCGAGCCCGGCGAGCCCGTCTGGCACCTGGAGCGGGTCCTGCTGGCCGACGACGAGCGCGTCGGCCTGGAGAGCACGTACATCCGGGTGGCCCGCGCCCCGCGCCTCGACAGCGATTTCCAGCCGGACTCCTCCTTCTACGGATACCTCCGCGACAGCCTCGGCATCGCCTTCGGCGAGGCCGACGAGAAGCTGGAGACCGTCCTCGCGACCCCCCGCGAAGCGCTGCTGATCGGCACCCCGCCGGCCCTTCCCATGCTGCTCATCCACCGCTTCTCGCGGGATCAGGACGGCCGGCCCCTAGAGCGGGTCCGTTCGCTCTACCGTGGTGACCGGTTCAGCTTCACGACCCGCCTGCGGGCCGAATAGCCGCAGGTCGATCCACCCCTACCAGCCGTAAAGGGATATATGAACACCCCACTCTGGTCACAAAAAGATAACGGGTCTAGTCCAAGTGTCGCGGGGCGTTCACCGACGCGTTGCCGGACGGATCCCTCCGGGTCACGGTCCGCGCCCACCGTTGGCGGCGTGAGAGTCATAGTCGTCGGAGGCGGCGTGGTCGGCACCATGCACGCCTGGCAAGCAGTCCAACGCGGCCACGAGGTCGTCCAGATCGAGCGAGAGGCGGAGGCCCGCGGCGCGTCACTGCGCAATTTCGGCCAGATCTGGGTCAGCGGACGGGCCGGGGGAGAGGAACTCGACACCGCCCTGCGGGCCCGCGAGCTCTGGGAGCGCATCGGCGCGGAGGTGCCCGGCCTGGGCTTCCGTGCCAACGGCTCCCTCACCCCCGTCCGCACCGACCGCGAGTACGCCGTCGCCGAGGCGGCCCTGGCCCGCCCCGACGCCGCCGCCCGCGGCTACAAGCTGGTCACCGCAGACGAGGCGCGGCAGATCAACCCGGCCCTGCGCGGCGCCTTCGAGGCCGCCCTGTGGTGCGAGCGGGACGCGGCCGTCGAGCCCCGCACCGCCCAGCTCCACCTGAGGGAGGCGCTCAGGGCCACCGGCCGGTACGCCTTCCTTCCCGGCCGGGAGGTGCGCGAGGTGACGGGCCCCGGCGCCGTCCGCGACGACCACGGCGACGTGCACCGCGGCGACGCGGTCGTCCTCGCCACCGGCGCCTGGCTGTCCGGCCTGGTCCGCGAGCTGGTCCCCGACCTGCCCGTGCGCCGCGTCCGGCTCCAGATGATGCAGACCGCCCCGCTCGGCGAGCGGCTGACCACGTCCGTCGCCGACGCCGACAGCTTCCGCTACTACCCCGCCTACAAGTCCCCCGCGCTCGACGCCCTCGACGCCGGGCAGGACCAGGCGCCGGTCGCCGCCGCGCACAAGATGCAGCTGCTGATGGTCCAGCGCCAGGACGGCGGACTGACCATCGGCGACACCCACGAGTACGAGCACCCCTTCGCCTTCGACACCCTCGAAGACCCCTACGAGCACCTCACCGGGGTGGTCGAGGGCTTCCTGGGCCGCCCGCTGCCGCGGATCCAGCGCCGCTGGGCGGGCGTGTACGCGCAGTGCACCGACACCACCCGCGTCGTCCATCGCCAGCAGGTGGCCGACGGCGTCTGGCTGGTGACCGGACCCGGCGGACGCGGCATGACCTGCTCGCCCGCCATAGCCGAGACCACCGCGAACGAACTGGGCTGGTAAGTCAGATGACCGAGAACCGCACGCAGAACCTGATCGTCCTCGACATGGCCGGCACCACCGTCGCCGACGGCGGCCTCGTCGAGCGCGCCTTCGAACGCGCCGCCGAGCGCCTGGGCGTCGAGCCCGGCACCCCCGACCACGCCGCCAAGCTCCAGTACGTCTGCGACACCATGGGCGAGTCCAAGATCACCGTCTTCCGTCACCTCTTCGGTACGGAGGAGCTCGCCCGGCGCGCCAACTCCGCCTTCGAGGAGGCGTACGCGGAGCTCGTGGACGGCGGCCTCATCGCCCCGCTCCCCGGCGCCCGCGCCGCCATCGAGAAGCTCCGCGCCCACGGCCGCACCGTCGTCCTGACCACCGGTTTCGCCCGCGTCACCCAGGACGCCATCCTCGACGCCCTCGGCTGGCAGGACCTCGCCGACCTCACCCTCTGCCCCGCCGACGCGGGAGGCCGCGGCCGGCCCTACCCCGACATGGTGCTGACCGCGTTCCTGCGCACCGGAGCCGTGACCGACGTACGCGACACCGTGGTCGCGGGCGACACCGCCTACGACATGCTCAGCGGCCGCCGCGCCGGCGCCGGGATCGTGGCGGGCGTCCTCACCGGCGCCCACGACCGCGCGACGCTGACCGGTATCGGCGCGACCCACGTCCTCGGCTCCGTCGCCGAACTCCCGGACCTCCTCCTGGAGTCGGCGTGAGCGGCATCCGCTTCGACGGGGTCAGCGTCGCCTACGGCGGCACGACCGTCCTGGACTCCCTCGACCTGACCATCGAGCCGGGCGAGGTGATGGCGCTGCTCGGCCCCTCCGGCTCGGGCAAGACCACGGCGCTGCGCGCGGTCGCCGGTTTCGTACGGCCCGTCGCGGGCCGGGTGCTGATCGGCGGCCGGGACGTCACCGCGCTCCCGCCGCACAAGCGCGGCATCGGCATGGTCGTCCAGCAGTACGCGCTCTTCCCGCACATGCGGGTCGAGGACAACGTCGCCTTCGGCCTCCGGGCCCAGAAGGCACCCAAGGCCGAGATACCGGGCCGGGTCGCCGAGGCCCTGGAACTGACCGGCATGGGCGCCTACGCGCGGCGCTACCCCCGCGAACTCTCGGGAGGCCAGCAGCAGCGCGTGGCCATCGCCCGCGCGCTCGCGATCCGCCCGGGGGTGCTCCTGCTGGACGAACCCCTCTCGGCCCTCGACGCGCAGCTGCGCTCCGGGATGCTCGCCGAACTGGCCCGCCTGCACCGCGAACTGCCCGACGTCTCCATCCTCTACGTCACCCACGACCAGGTCGAGGCGCTCACCCTGGCCGACCGGATCGCCGTCATGGACAAGGCCCGCCTCCAGGACTGCGGGACCCCGCAGCAGCTGTACCGGGCCCCGCGGACCGAGTTCACCGCGTCCTTCGTCGGGAACGCGAACCTGCTGCCGGTGACGGTGGCCGAGTCCGGCGCGGTCTTCGAGGGCCGCGCCCTGACCCTCGACCGCGGCCGCGCGGCGCCCGGCTCCACGGCCACCCTGTGCGTACGGCCGCACCTGCTCGGCCTCGGGGCCGGCCCCAACGCGCTGAGCGGCACCATCGCCGAGGTCCAGTGGCGCGGATCGACGCACCGGCTCTACGTCGACGTCGACGGCCACCGGGTCAAGGCGGACCTCCCCGAGCTGCGGGAGACTCCGGCGCTGGGGGACAGGGTCACGCTGCACTTCGAGCCGCGCGACGCCGTGCTGCTGGCCGCTGGGGGTCCCCCCGTCGGTAGCCGGGGGAGGGCGTCGGATGGCTGAGGCCACGCGGCGCGCCGCCGTGCCGGTCCCCGCCGGGGAGGTTCGGGGCTCCGCCCCGGGCCCCGCGCCCCAGCCGCCGGCGGGGCCGGAAGGTGCGATGGGGCTGCAAGGTGCGACGGGGCTGAAAGATCGGGGCTCCGCCCCGGACCCCGTGCCTCGAGCGCCGGCGAGGCTGAAGAGTGCGCTGGTATGGGTGTTGCCGCCGGTGGCCGTGCTCGCGTTGGTGTTCCTGTATCCCCTGGCGCTGGTCGTCCAGCAGTCGCTCAGTCCCGAGAACGGTGGCGGCGCCTTCGACGCGTACGCCTCGGTCTTCGCCTCGCAGAGCTTCCGCGAGGCCCTCGGGACCACCGTCCGGCTGGCCGTCGGGGCCACCGCCGGCTGCCTCGTGCTCGGCTTCGTCCTCGCGCTGATCATCGCCTTCGTGCCCTTCCCCGGGGCCCGCGCCGTCGCGAAGTTCATCGACGTGTTCCTCTCCTTCCCCTCCTTCCTCGTCACCCTCGCCCTCCTCTTCATCTACGGGACGGTGGGCATGGCCAACGGGGCCTGGACCGGCCTCACCGGGGCCGCCGAGGGGCCCTTCCACTTCCCCACCACCCCCTGGGGCGTCCTCCTCGCGGAGATCACGTACTTCACGCCCTTCGTGATGCGCCCCCTGCTCGCGGCCTTCTCCCAGCTGGACACCGCTCAGCTGGAGGTCGCCGCCGGCCTCGGCGCCCGGCCCGCCCGGATCGTCCGGCAGGTGATCCTGCCCGAGGCCCTCCCGGCGCTCGCCGCGGGCGGCAGCCTCGTCCTCGTCATGTGCCTCAACGAGTTCGGGATCGTCCTCTTCACCGGAGCCAAGGACGTCACGACCCTGCCGATGCTCATCTACGGCAAGGCCATCCTCGAATCCGACTACGCGGCCGCCTGTGTGGTCGCCGTCGTCAACATCGCGATCTCCGTCGGCCTGTTCGGCCTCTACCGGGTGGTGAGCAAGCGTGCTGGTGCATAGCAAGACCGGCCGCTGGGCCGCCTGGAGCCTCTTCGGCCTCCTCTTCCTGCCGCTGTTCGCCCTGCCGCTGCTCGTCGTGGGCGCGGCTTCCTTCGCCACCCACTGGTCGGGCGCCTTCCCCTCCGGCCCGACGACCGCGAACTACGCCTCCGCCGTGCGCGGCGAATCCCTCCAGGCGCTGACCACCAGCCTGGTGACCGCCCTCGCCGCCAGCCTCCTCGCGCTCGCCGTCGGCACCTGGGCCGCGCTGGCCGCCGCCACGCTGAGGAAGCGCGGGAAGCGTGCCCTGGACGCCCTGTTCATGCTGCCCGTCGCCGTCCCCTCCGTGGTGGTCGGCCTCGCCGTGCTCGTCGCCTTCAGCCGGCCGCCGGTCCTGCTCAACGGCACCAGCTCGATCGTCGTCCTGGCGCACACGATCCTGGTCACGGCGTTCGCCTACCAGTCGGTTTCGGCCGCGATCGTGCGGCTCGACCCCGCGTACGAGCAGGCTGCGGCCTCCCTCGGCGCCCGCCCCGCGTACGTGCTCTGGCGCGTCAAGCTCCCCCTCCTGCTGCCGTCCCTGACGGCCGCGGCCGGACTCTGCTTCGCCCTGTCCATGGGCGAGCTGAGCGCCACGATGATGCTCTACCCGCCGGACTGGATGCCCCTCCCCGTCCGCATCTTCACCGCCACCGACCGCGGTTCGCTCTTCAGCGGCTCCGCCGTCGCCGTGGTCCTGATGGCCGCCACCCTGCTGGTCCTCCTGGCCGTCTCCCGCGTCCGCACCAAGGCCTCGTACCGCTGATTCCCCGCTGACTCCCTTTCCCGGTAAGGAAGTTCCATGCCCAGCAAGCTCCTGCTCCGCAGCGCCGCCGCCCTGGTCGGCAGCCTCGCCCTCACCGCCTGCGGCGGTTCCTCCGCCGACTCCGCCGACTCCCGGGGCGGCGAGAAGGTCGTCACCGTCTACAGCGCCGACGGCCTCAAGAGCGAGAAGGGCGACGGCTGGTACGACAAGGTCTTCGCCGACTTCACCAAGAAGACCGGCATCGAGGTCAAGTACGTCGAGGGCGGCTCGGGCGAGATGGTGCAGCGCGCCGTCCGCGAGAAGACCAACACCCAGGCCGACGTGCTGATCACGCTGCCGCCGTTCATCCAGCAGGCCGACGGCAAGGGCCTGCTCGAGGCGTACAGGCCGCAGGGCTCCGACAAGGTCAACGGCGCGGACAAGGCGCCCGACGGCAAGTGGACCTCGGTCGTCAACAACTACTTCGGCTTCATCCACAACAAGAAGGAGCTCCCCGAGGCCCCCAAGACCTGGGAGGAGCTGCTCGAGGCCAAGTACAAGGGAAAGCTGCAGTACTCCACCCCGGGCGTCGCGGGCGACGGAACGGCCGTCCTCATCAAGGCGATGCACGACTTCGGCGGCAAGGAGCCGGCGATGGAGTACCTGAAGAAGCTCCAGGCCAACAACGTGGGCCCGTCCTCCTCCACCAGCAAGCTCGCGCCGAAGACGGACAAGGGCGAGCTCCTCGTGGCCAACGGCGACGTCCAGATGAACTTTGCGCAGTCCAAGTCCATGCCGAACCTGGGCATCTGGTTCCCGGCGAAGGACGGCGCCAAGCCCACCAGCTTCGCCCTGCCCTACGCGGCCGGCCTGGTCGCCAAGGCCCCGCACTCCGAGAACGGCAAGAAGCTCCTCGACCACCTCCTCGGCGAGGAGGCCCAGAAGCTGGTCAGCGAGGTCGGCGGCGGCTTCCCGGCGCGCACCGACGTCAAGCCGACCGACGCCAACGCCGTCGAGCTCACCAAGATCATGGCGGGCGTGGAGATCTTCGAGCCGGACTGGGCCGACATCGACAAGAACCTCACCGGCTACGTCGACGCGTGGAAGTCGGCAACCGGAAGCTGACTGGTTGCCTCCTGGCCATCCACGACCAGCAGAGTGACTGTTACATAACGGGTCTGGACCGAGGGCGCACTTTCGGTCCGGACCCGGCGCACGTCCCCAGCGCCTTCCCACGATCACTCCCGGAGGAGTTCGTGCCCACTGCTGTCCCCGCCGGACGCACCCTCGCCGTGGCCGCCACCGCCACCGCCCTGCTCGCCACCGCCCTCGGCGCGCACGTCGCCACCGCCGCCACCGCCGACGATTCCGCGGCCGCCGCCGGCACCGACAAGGTCCTCGTCATCGGCATCGACGGCGCGGTCCTGGACCGTGTCAAGGCCGCCAACGCGCCGAACCTGCAGGGCCTGATGGCCCAGGGCCTCACCGCCCGCAGCACCCTCTACGCGAACCCGATGGCCGCCACCTCCTCGGGCCCCGGCTGGTCCACCATCGCCACCGGAGTCTGGCCCGACAAGCACGGCGTGAAGGACAACTCCTTCACCGGCAAGAACTACACCGCGTACCCGGACTTCCTGACCCGCATCGAGAACGCCAGGCCGGCGCTCAACACGTACGCGGCCGCCGACTGGGAGCCCATCACCTCCACCGACCAGAACGGCCCGATCTTCTCCGCCAAGGTCGACAAGCGCCTCTCCCTCAAGGGCGACCGCGACGGCTACCGCAACGAGGACCCGAAGATCGCCGCCGCGGCCGCCGCCGAGCTGCGCGACCAGAACCCGGACGCCGCCTTCGTCTACCTCGGCGAGATCGACGCGGCCGGCCACTCCTACGGCGCCGCCAGCCAGCAGTACCTCGACACCATCGCCCGCGTCGACGGGCTGGTCGGCCAGCTCCTCACCGCCGTCCAGAACCGCCCGGCGTACGCCCAGGAGAACTGGAAGGTCCTGGTCACCACCGACCACGGCCACACCAACTCCGGCGGCCACGGCGGCTCGACCATCCAGGAGCGCGGCACCTTCGTCATCGCCAAGGGCGCGGGCATCGCGGCCGGTTCGGTCCGCGACGACGTGAAGCTGGTCGACGTGGCCGCGACCGCGCTCGCCCAGGTCGGCGTCGCCGCCCCCGGCATCGACGGAGTCCCGCTGAACGCGCCGGACGACGACCCCTTCGACACCCTGCGCCCGAACCTCCAGGCGCGCGTGGACGAGACGGGCATCCCGGCGGGGGTGAAGGGCTTCACGCACACCCCGCCCGCGGGCTGGTCCGTCGACAACTCCAAGATGGGCACCGGCGGTGTCGCCGAGTGGGCCGGCTGGGCCTTCGCGACCGACGAGTTCTGGAGCCAGGCGCAGCGCGACCAGTGGCGCGAGCTGAACGTCCGCTCCCGTGACGTCTTCGCCGTCGCCGACTCCGACGAGTGGGACGACAAGAGCCACACGGGCACCTTCGACTCCACCCTGATCACCCCCAAGTGGGCGGTCACCGGCGGCAGCACGCGCAACCTGACCTTCCAGACGCACTACCGCCAGGAGGCCGGCCAGAGCGCCCAGGTCCTCGTCTCCTACAACGGAGGCGCCCCGACCGTCGTGAAGTCCTACACCGCCGACGCCGTCGCCAGGGCCGAGTCCCTCGCGCTCCAGGTCCCGGCCGGCGCCACCGACGTCCAGATCCGCTTCCGCTACAGCGGCGACAACAACTGGTACTGGACCGTCGACAACGTCCGTCTGAGCTGATCCAGGCCCTCGTGGTCCGGGCTGTGGACGGCCGGAGCGTCCACGGCCCGGCCCCGATAGGGTGGTACAGACCAGAAGTCAGCGGTCAGCGGTCAGCGGTCAGCGGTCAGAAATCAGTGGTCGGTGGCCGGTGGTCACAGGCCACCGAGAGCGGAGAACAGTCCAGTGGCAGAGCGCAAGCCGATCGAATCCTGGCTCACCGACATGGACGGGGTCCTCATCCACGAGGGCACCCCGATCCCCGGTGCCGATGCCTTCATCAAGCGGCTGCGCGAGTCCGGCAAGCCCTTCCTGGTCCTGACGAACAACTCCATCTACACGCCCCGCGACCTCCAGGCCCGCCTGTCCCGCATGGGTCTGGACGTGCCCGTCGAGAACATCTGGACCTCCGCGCTCGCCACCGCGAAGTTCCTCGACGACCAGCGCCCGGGCGGCACCGCGTACGTCATCGGCGAGGCGGGCCTGACCACCGCCCTGCACGACATCGGCTACATCCTGACCGACCACGAGCCCGACTACGTGGTCCTGGGCGAGACGCGGACGTACAGCTTCGAGGCGATGACGAAGGCGGTCCGCCTCATCAACGCGGGCGCCCGCTTCATCTGCACCAACCCCGACGAGACCGGCCCCTCCACCGAGGGTCCGCTCCCGGCCACCGGCGCGGTCGCCGCACTGATCACCAAGGCGACCGGCAAGAAGCCGTACTTCGCCGGCAAGCCCAATCCGCTGATGATGCGCACCGGCCTGAACGCCATCGGCGCGCACTCGGAGACCAGCGCGATGATCGGCGACCGGATGGACACCGACGTGCTGGCCGGCCTGGAGGCGGGCATGCAGACCTTCCTCGTCCTCACCGGCCTGACCTCGGTCGCGGACACCGAGAAGTTCCCGTACCGCCCGACCAAGACCGTCGACTCGATCGCGGATCTGGTCGACCTCGTCTGAGGGATGCGGCGCGTACGGCCGACAGGGCGTACCGCGTTTGGGGCGTGCGGCTGACACGTACGGCGCCGTTCCGGATGCGGAGCGGCGCGCCGCGCGTGAATCTCCTTGACGAGGAGGTTCACCATGCGCAGTGTCCCGATCGCTCTCCGTGCCGCCGCCGTGTCCGTCGCCCTG
Source organism: Streptomyces sp. 147326 (assembly GCF_045000215.1). NCBI lineage: Bacteria > Bacillati > Actinomycetota > Actinomycetes > Kitasatosporales > Streptomycetaceae > Streptomyces > Streptomyces sp. 147326. Next base: position 5,612,856 of record NZ_CP134201.1, read on the forward strand.
GCGGCGTTCTCCGCGGTGACCGCGCCCACCGCCCTCGCGGGCGAGGAGGACCGCGGCGACCGCGGCAGCATCACGGTCGACCCGGATCCGGCCCACCCCGGAGCGCAGGTCAAGCTGCGCGTCAACGGATGCGACGGCACCAGAGGGGCGGCCAAGTCCGCCGTCTTCGTCGCGGACGTCGACCTCCACGGCCGCGACGGCGGCCGCAGCCCGCTCTACGGCGAGGCGCTGATCAGCTCGCACGCCTCGCCCGGCTGGCACTCCATCCGGGTGACGTGCGACGGCCACGACAGGGTCAGCGGCTCCGTCCAGATCTCCCAGTACCGCCACCCCTCCCACCACGCCTCGCCGGTCTGGCCGGTCCACGCGGGCGGCGGCGGCATGGCCGCCGAGCTCGCGGAGGCGGGCAAGCCGGTCGCCGCCGCGGCCAAGAAGGACCACGACGACGGTCCGAGCCTGCCGCACACGGTGATCGGCGCCATCCTGGCCGCCGTCGCCACCCTGGCCGTCGCGGGCCGGGCCCTGGCCCTGCGCCGTCGCCGCAGCGGCGAGTGAGGCGGGCGGCGGATGAGGCGGGCCGTGGATGAGCCGGGACCGGACGGTGGACGAGCGGGGGCCGGATGAGTGAGGTCAAGGCCGCCGCCGGCGGCCGGCTGCTGACCTTCGCCGCCTGGTCCGTGCTGGTGCTCGGCCTGTGGCTGTGGGGCCGCCAGCTCACCGTGACGCCCGCCCCGCCCACCGGCCCGGCCGGCGGGGCGGTGGGCCTGGGGCTGCCGGCCGCGCACGCCCCGCTCGCCGCGGCCCTGCCCCAGCGCGTCGACGTGCCCTCCATAGGCATCCAGGCCCCGGTGATCCCCCGGGGCCTGGACAAGGACGGCGCGCTCGAACCGCCCCCGTACGACAGTCCGGGCACGGTGGGCTGGTGGGGCAAGGGCGTCCAGCCGGGGACGGCCGGGGCGGCCCTGATGGTGGGGCACGTGGACACCCGCTCCAAGCCGGCCGTGTTCTACGGCCTGAGCACGGTGCAGCCGGGTGACAAGGTGCGGGTGGTGCGGGCGGACGGATCGGTCGCCGAGTTCACGATCGAGGACGTACGGGTCTACGAGCGGGCGGCCTTCGACGCGCACAAGGCGTACGGCCCGCGGGTCCGCGGCCGGGCCGAGCTGAGGCTCGTCACCTGCGGGGGCACCTACGACAAGGCGGCCAAGGAGTACACGGCGAACGTGGTGGTCTCCGCCTACCTGACGGGCGTGGGAGCCCGCCAGGGCACGGCGGTCTGACGGCGTTCTGAAAAGCAGCCGGACCGGGAAACGAAGAATCCCCTCGCAGCTTTCGCTGCGAGGGGATTCCTCCGTCTGTGCGCCGCCAGGGACTCGAACCCCGGACCCGCTGATTAAGAGTCAGCTGCTCTAACCAACTGAGCTAGCGGCGCTTGCTGACAGGGAAAACTCTACCCCACCTCCGCGGGTGCTCGTGACCAGCCACGCCCACCTTGTCCGATTAACCCATGTTTAAGGGGTTCATCGTGCACGATATGTCTGCGCCGTGCACATCTGATGCTTTATCAGATGTGGGCCCGGCCGACCAGTGGACGAGCAGGGGACGAGCAGGGGAGTGGACGGATCCGCATGACGACGCAGCCTCCGACGCATGTGCAGATGCCGATGCCCGCTTTCGAGGAGTACGAGCCCGCGGGCGACTGCGTGTGCCGGGGATGCGCCCAGCGCCGCCGTTCCCTCGCCCGCGCGCGGGCCATACCGCTGCGGGACGGGGGGCACCCCGCGGCCCGCGGGGCCCGGCGGGCGCTGGTCCTGGCCACCGCCGCGGGAGTGGTCCTCGGCGGTGGCGGCACGGCCGCGGTGGCCGTGACCACCCCGGCCGCCGGTCCGGTGGCCCTGGACGACCCCGGCTCCCCGCAAGGCGGCCGAACCCCGCTGCACGGCCCGAAGGGCGGCCCGGTCGGGCACCCCGGCTCCCCCGCCAGGCCCGGCGCCGTGAAGCGGATCGACCGCACGACGATCATCAACCGGGCGAAGCTGTGGCTGGACGCGCAGGTTCCGTACAGCATGTCCACGTACTTCACGGACGGCTACCGGCAGGACTGCTCGGGCTACGTCTCCATGGCCTGGAACCTCGGCTCGAACGAGTGGACCGGCAGCCTCGACAAGTTCGCCACGAAGATCACCAAGGAGGATCTGCTGCCGGGGGACATGCTGCTCTTCCACAACCCGGCGGACCCCAACAACGGCTCGCACGTGGTCATCTTCGGCGGCTGGGTCGACGAGACGCGCAACCACTACGTCGCCTACGAGCAGACGCGCCCCAACACGCGGAAGCTGGCCACGCCCTACGGGTACTGGAGCAACGCGGCCAATTACGTCCCGTACCGGTTCAACGGGGTGACGGGCGGGGTCGTTCCGGAGGTCCCGGGCGCCGTCCCCGAACCGCCCGCGGCGGGCCCGAAGCCGGGCGACGCCAAGGCCTTCCCCGGGGCGGACAAGTTCGCCCCGGGCGCCGCGAACGACTTCGTGGAGCAACTGGGCCGGATGCTGATCGAGCGCGGCGCGTACCGCTTCTACCCCAAGGGGGTGGCGGACCGGACGTGGAGCGACCACGACAAGCTGGCCACCCAGGCCTTCCAGCGCGCACAGGGCTGGTCGGGCACGGACGCCGACGGCACCCCCGGCGCGCACACCTGGCGCCTGCTCGCCGACAAGCAGGGCGCCGACATCCCGCCCCTGGTGGGCGCGGCGCCGGGACCGGGCGGAGTACGGGCCTACCCGGGGCTCGCGGTGTTCCGCCCGGGCCAGTCGCACGCGGCCATCGAGGCCCTTGCCCGGCAGCTGCGCAAGAAGGGCTTCGGCAAGTACTACACGTCCGGCCCGGGCCCCCGCTGGGGTGAGGCCGACCGCCGCAACGTCGAGGCCTTCCAGCGCGCGCAGGGCTGGCGCGGAGCCTCGGCCAACGGCTACCCGGGCCCGGAAACCTGGCGCCGGCTGTTCGCATGACGGAGGTAACGATGTTCCCCACGCGCACCACCTCGACGACGGGCACCCTCCGCGTACCGCCGACGGCACCCGCGCCACACACCCACCCGACGTGGACGGCGGCGCCGGCCCCGGCCCCTTCGTCCGCGGCGAGCTCCCACCCGGCCCCCCGGTCGGCGCCGTCCGCACCGACACCCCACCGCGCGCCCGGATCCGTATCCCACCCGGACCCCCGGTCGGCACCGTCCGCGCCCGGAGTCCGCTCTGCGTGGGCGACGCAGCCGGAGCCCGTCGCCGTCGCCCCGGCCGGACCCAGCCGGTCGGCCCAGCCCGCCCCGACACCGGACCGGGCGCCCGGATCCGTATCCCACCCGGACCCCCGGTCGGCACCGTCCGCGCCCGGAGTCCGCTCTGCGTGGGCGACGCAGCCGGAGCCCGTCGCCGTCGCCCCGGCCGGACCCGGCCCGTCGGCCCAGCCCGCACCGACACCGGACCGGGCGCCCGGATCCGTATCCCACCCGGACCCCCGGTCGGCACCGTCCGCGCCCGGAGTCCGCTCTGCGTGGGCGACGCAGCCGGAGCCCGTCGCCGTCGCCCCGGCCGGACCCGGCCCGTCGGCCCAGCCCGCTCCGACACCGGACCGCGCGCCCGGATCCGTATCCCTCCGGGATTCCCGCACGGCACCGGAAGCGCCGCGCTCCCACCCGGGGTGGGCGGCTGCGCCGGACCCCGCGCCTGTATCCGCTGCCGCGGCCGCGGCCGCATCCGCGTCGACACCGTTCGCGCCGCTCGCCCGCCCGGCGGAGCCCGTCACCGGCCCGAATTCCCGTACGGCATCGGTCGCCGGGCGCGCGCACCCGGCATGGGCGGTCGCGGAGCGGGCGCCCTCCGACGTCGCCCGCGCTGCGCAGTCCGCTCCCGCGTCCGTGTCCCGCCCGGACCCGGCGTGGGCGGCGGAGCCGGAGCCCGAATCCGCCTCCGGCCCGCATGGCCGCCCGGCGCCGGAGCCGGTCCCCGGCCCGGAACCCCGCACGGCGTCCGCCGCTGCCCAAGGCGGGCCCGGCCGCGGCATGCTGTCCGCACCGGCACCCGAGCCCGCATCCGCGTCCCGCCGGGATGCGGGCATGGCTCCGGAAGCGCCGCGTTCCCACCCGGGGCGGGTGGAGCCGGAGCCCGCACTCGCTCCCGCGGCCGCATCCGCGTCCCGCTCGGATTCCCGTACGGCCCCGGCCGCGCCGCGTTCCCACCCGGGGTGGGCGGCCGAGCCGGAACACGCGCCCGCGGCCGCATCCGCGTCCCGCTCGGGTTTCCGAACGGAACCGTCCGCGTCGCGCTCCTACGTCGGGTCGGCGGCCGAGCCGGAGCCCGCGCCCGCACCCGCTCCGGCGGGCGTTTCCGCGTCCCGCCAGGATTCCCGATCGGCTCCGGAAGCGCCGCCTTCCCACCCGGGGCGGGTGGAGCCGGAGCCCGCACTCGCACTCGCTCCCGCGGCCGCATTCGCGGCCCGCTCGGATTCCCGGACGGCTCCGGCCACACCGCATGCCCGCCCCGCGTGGGCCGCAGAGCCGGAGCCGGTCGCCGGCCCGGCTTCCCGTACGGCGCCGCTCGCGGGGCGCGCGCACCCGGCGTGGGCGGCCGCGGAGCCGGAGCTCGCCGGCGTCGCCCGCGCTGCGCACTCCGCTCCCGCGTCCGTGTCCCGCCCGGACCCGGCGCGGGCGGCGGAGCCCGGGGCTGCGGCCTCGCACGGCTCGGCCGTGGCCGTGGCCGCGCCGCGCCCGGATTCCGGTGCGGCATTGGACGTGCCGCGCGAGCACCCGGCCGAGGTCGGGGCCTCGGGCTCGTTCGGCCCGGCCGCAGCGGCCGCCGTGGCCGTGGCCGCGCCGTGCGCGGATTCCCGTACGGCGTCGGACGCGCCCCGAACGCACCCGGCGTGGGGCGCGGAGTCGGAGCTTGCTGCTCCGGCTCCGGCTCCGGCGTCCGCCGCCCTGGGCGCCCCGCGCGAGGAGGCCGGGGCGAGTGCCCCCGCCGAGACCTCGTTCGGCCGGGTCGCGGCCCCGGTGGTCCGATCGGCGCAGGCCGACGAACCGGTGCCCCCGCACGGATGGGAAGTGCCCGCGGCGCGGGCCGAGTCCGAGTCCGAGCCGGTGGCGGCCGCCGCGGCCCCGGAGATCCCGCACCCGCAGGACTCGGAGGCCCAGGCCGGGGTGGACACCCTGAGCCTGCGGACCGTCGAGCCCGAGCCCGAGCCCGAGTTCGGCCCCGCGGACCCGCCCGGCGTGCCCGGGCCCGGCGTCGCCGAGATCGTCGCCCAGGCGGTGGCGCGCGGCGTGGAGGGGGAGGAGGCCCGGGAGCTCCCCGGCCTCCCGCCCCGCCGCGGCACCTCGGTCACCGAGGTGCCCGTGCACCTCCCCTTCCGCGGCGAGCCGAAGCCGATGCCCGCGCCCGCCACCCGGCCCGGCCGGTCACAGGCCGCCCCCCGGCCCGCCCCCGGCCGCCGGGTCCCCCGCGGCGACGACCGGCTCCGGGAGCACCGCGGCCCGGTGCTGCCCGGCTGGGTCGGTGTGGCCGTCGGCGGCATCGCGCTCGCCGGCTGCACGGCCGTGCTCTGGCGGGCCGGGGCCGTCCCCGCCCCCTTCGTGGCCGCCTTCGGCGCGACCCCCCGCGCCTACCAGGGCCTGCGCGCCACCCACTGGCCCCCGCTCGCCTTCCTCGGCATCGTGGCCCTCGTCGCGCTCGGCGGTCTCGGCCGGGCCCGTACCGGCCACGCCTGGGTGCTCACCCTCTTCGGCCGCTACCGCGGCACGGTCCGCCGTACCGGCCTGACCTGGGTCAGCCCCCTCCTCCTGCGCCGCCGGGTCGACGTACGGCTGCGGCACTGGCGCAGCGACCCCATGCCCGCCGTGGACTCCGGCGGCCTCGCCCTCCAGGTGGTCGTGCAGGTCGTCTGGCAGGTCAAGGACACGGCCCGGGCCACGCTCGCCGTCGAAAACCACACGGAGTACCTCGCCGAGCAGGTCGAATCGGCCATGGCCCGCGTGCTGTCCCAGCTCCCCGCCGACGCCTTCCACGAGGACGCCCCGACCCTGCGGGACGCCGAGGCGGTCGGCGACGCGCTGACCCGGATGGTGGCGGCCGAAACCGAGGCCGTCGGGATCGAGGTGTTCTCGGCCCAGCCGACCCGCATCGAGTACGCGGCCGAGGTCGCCGAGGCCATGCGGCGCCGCCGGGTCGCGGCGATCGACGCCAAGCACCGGGACACCGTGCTGACTTCGGTCGTGGACGCCGTGGACGACACCGTCCACCGGCTGACCTCGCGCGGACTGGTCGAGCTCGACGACTACGAGCGCAAGGCCCTGGTGAAGGACCTCACGGTCGCCTTCTACACGGGACGCCCCGAGTAGCGCTCCGAGCGGCGGGGCGAGGACGACGAGAACGGGTGGCCGGAAGCAACCGGACCACCCGTTCTCCCATTGGTATGGACATGGCCAACTCTCGTCAATAATCTGGGACTTGGTCTAGACCTGAAATCCCCACACGCACACACGCACACACGCACTACGCAGCGCGCGCGCTCTCGTCGAACTCCCCCCACGTTCAAGGAGCATCATGCGTAACGTCCGCATGCCCGGACGGGCCGGCGTCGCCGCGCTCGGCCTCGGCCTCGTCGCCGGAATCACCCTCATGGGCGCCCCCAGCGCCAGCAGCCACGGCTACACCGACACCCCCATCAGCCGCCAGAAGCTCTGCGCCAACAAGACCGTCTCCGACTGCGGCGCGATCCAGTGGGAGCCGCAGAGCGTCGAGGGCTTCAAGGGCTTCCCGGCCGCCGGCCCCGCCGACGGCAAGATATGTTCCGGCGGGCTCTCGCAGTTCGCCGAGCTCGACAACCCGCGCGGTGGCGCCTGGCCCACCACCAAGGTGACCAGCGGGCAGAGCTACGCCTTCCGGTGGCAGTTCACCGCCAACCACTCCACCACCGACTTCAAGTACTACGTCACCAAGAACGGCTGGACCGGAACCAAGGCCCTCACCCGCGCCGACCTCGAACCCCAGCCCTTCCTCACCGTCGCCTACAACGGCGCCCGCCCCGCCATGACCACCGTCCACCAGGGAGCCATGCCGAGCGGCAAGAGCGGCCGGCACCTGATCCTGGCCGTCTGGACCGTCAACGACACCCCGATGGCCTTCTACGCCTGCTCCGACGTTCAATTCTGACGGAACGTCAACTACCCTCCGGCGGCATGCGGACGACGACTGCACCCGAAACCGTCGCGGAGCTCATAGCGCGCCAATGGGGCGACCACCGGCCCGGGCTGATGTACGAGGACGACGCCGAACGGCACGTCCTCACCCACCACCGGACCGCCCAGGAGGCCGCCGCGCGCGCCGCGCTCCTCGTCGACCTCATGCCTCCGGGGGCCGAGCCGCACCTCGGCGTACTGCTCGACAACACCCCCGAGTTCCCGTTCTGGCTCGGCGCGGCGGCCCTGGCCGGGGCCGCCGTCGCCGGGATCAACCCCACCCGGCGCGGCCCCGAGCTGGCGCGCGACATCCTGCACACCGACTGCCGGATCCTGATCACCGAGCCCGCCCACCTGCCGCTGCTGCGCGGGCTGGACCTGCCGGGCGTGCGCATCCTGGTCACCGGCACCGAGGAGTACGAGGCCCTGCTCGCGCCCTACGCCGCGGCCAAACCCGGCGAGGCGGCCCTGCGCGCCCCCGCTCCCGGCTCCCGCCTCCTCCTCTACTTCACCTCCGGCTCCACCGGCGCCCCCAAGGCCGCCATCTGCACCCAGGGCCGGCTCGCCGCGGCCGGCTCGGCACTGGCCCGCCAGTTCTCCGTCACCCCGGACGACGTCCACTACATCTGCATGCCCCTCTTCCACGGCAACGCCGTCATCGCCGACTGGCTCCCCGCGCTCGCCGGCGGGGCCGCGGTGGCGCTGCGCCGGCGCTTCTCGGCCTCCGCGTTCCTGGACGACGTACGGGCGTACGGGGCCACCTACTTCACCTACGTCGGCCGGGCGATCCAGTACCTCCTGGCCACCGGGCCCCGCCCCGACGACCGCACCCACAGCCTGCGGCTCGGCTTTGGCACCGAGGCCGGGGCGGTGGACGCGGCGCGCTTCGCCGAGCGGTTCGGGGTGCGGCTGGTGGAGGGCTACGGGGCCACCGAGGGCGGCGCCTCGGTCCAGCGCACCCCGGACACCCCGCCGGGCGCGCTGGGCCGGGCGGGCGCGGGCGACGACCTGGCGGTGATCGACCCGGAGACGGGCGCGGAATGCCCGGCCGCGGTGCTGGACGGGGACGGCCGCCTGCTGAACGGCTCCGCGGCCATCGGCGAACTGGTCAACCGGGGCCGCAGCCTGTTCGAGGGCTACTGGCGCAACCCGGCCGCCGAGGCCGACCGCACCCGGGACGGCTGGTACTGGACGGGAGACCTCTTCTTCCGCGACGCGTCGGGCTTCCTCTACTTCGCGGGCCGTACGGACGACCGGCTGCGGGTCGACAGCGAGAACCTCGCCGCGGCGGTGATCGAGAACATCCTGGCCCGCTGGACGGACGCGGCGGCGGTCGCCGTCTACGCGGTCCCGGACGAGGTCGCGGGCGACCAGGTGATGGCGGCCGTCGCCCTCAGGGAAGGGGCCGCCTTCGACCCGGAGGCCTTCACCGCCTTCCTTTTCGCGCAGCCGGACCTGGGTACGAAGATGTCCCCGCGCTACGTCCGCATCCTCCCGGCCATGCCGGTCACGGCAACGAACAAGGTCCACCGGGTTGCCCTGCGCCGGTCCGGCTTCCGCTGCCCGGACCCCGTCTGGTGGCGCCCGCCCGGCCAATCCGTCTACCGACGCCTGGACGAGGCCGCGCTGTCCGCCCTCCTCGTGTCGTACGAGGCCCAGGGCCGCCGCGAACTGCTCGACCGCTGGGGGTCTCCTGAAGATTTCGCTCCGGCCGCCCGATCCACGCTGGATTGCCAGTGAATACCGATCGGGTTGAACCGGTGCAAACCGATCGGGTTTTCAAGATTTCATCAGTCTCCTCGGTCCTGTCCGGGCGGACCGGGCCCTTACCAGGAGCTGTAGGGGCGCGGGGCGACGATGCCGGTCGGTCTCAGGGCCGGCTCGATGGTCTCCCGCCCGCCTCACTGCAGCTGCTCGCCGCGCACGACGAGGAGCTCCGGGCCCGCCAGCACGCGCTGGAGCAGGTCCGCCAGCAGATCCATAGCCTGCTGCCGCTGTATCGCGCCAACCTCTCGGAGGCGGAGGCCCATGCGCCGGTACAGCGGATCGACAGTCTGGAGGCCGTGCGGGGCATCCTGGGGCAGTCCGACGAAGGCGCTGCCGGGGTGACCGGCCCGCCCGGCACCGGCTGGTCGCGCTCACACTGACGCTCGGCCTCGCCCGCCTCGCCCGCCTCGCCCGCCTCGCCCGCCTCGACGCACCGCCCGGTCTGGCTCGCCGACGAGCTCACCACCGCCCACGACGAGGCCGGCGAGGTGCTCACCGAACTCCGCGAGATGATCCACGGCGTCCGCCCCCAGGTGCTCGCGGACAACGGCCTCACCGGCGCCCTCGCCGACATCGCCGTGCGCTCCGCCGTCCCCGTCGACACCGCCCTCGACGCCGACCCGTTCCGTCTCCCCGGGTCCGGCCGTCCTGAGCTTGGAGATCCCGGGCCCGGTGAGCAGTCCGACGCGCCATCCCTGAAGATCGTCCTCGCCGAGGGCGGGGTCCTGCTCCCGCCGCGTTCCGGCGGCCCTCGCGTACGTTCGAGGCCCGCACCCGGGTATTGGTTTTGAGCACCCCGGAGGACCAGGTAGTATTTTCTCTGTCAGCAGGCGCCGCTAGCTCAGTTGGTTAGAGCAGCTGACTCTTAATCAGCGGGTCCGGGGTTCGAGTCCCTGGCGGCGCACCTGTCCTTCGGGCGGTTTCCGGTTCACCGGGAACCGCCCGAAGTGTTTTCCGGCCCGCGCACCGGTCCGCACCGGCCCGCGTGCTGCCCCGCCGCCAGAGCGCTAGAGCGTGAGCGACAGCAGCAGCGGCGCGGCCTTCCGGTTCAGGGTGTCCGCCGCGGCGCGCAGCCGGTGCGCGTGCTCGACCGGCATCGACAGGGCCAGGCAGCCCACCGAGGCCCCGGCGGTGATCGGGACCGCCGCGCAGACCGTGCCCACGGCGTACTCCTGCAGGTCCAGCATCGGCACGGTGGCCGGCTGGGCGTCCAGCTTGGAGAAGAGGATCCGCTCGTTCACGATCGTCTTCGACGTGAGCCGGGCGATCTTGTGCCGGGACAGGTGGTCGCGCCGCCCGTTCAGGTCCAGCTGCGTGAGCAGGCACTTGCCGACCGCGCTGGCGTGCGCCGCGGAGCGGAAGTCGACCCACTCGTGCACCTTCGGGGTGCGGGGGCTGTCCGCGAACTGCGTGATCCTGACCTCGCCGTCCACGTACCGGCTGATGTAGACGGCCGCGCCGACCGAGTCGCGCAGCCGGTCCAGGGTTTCCTGCAGCTTGTCGGTGAGCGCCTGCTGCCGGTCGATGCCCGAGCCGAGCAGGACGAGGGAGTCCCCTATGGCGTAGGCGCCGTCGGACACCTGCAGGACATACCCCTCCCGACGCAGCATGAGCAGCATCGGAGCGAGATGGACGGCGGGCAGGCCGGTCTCACGCGCGATCTGCACGTCGGTCACACCGCCGGTGTGCCGTGCGATCGTTTCGAGTACGCGTAGTGCGTACTGCACCGAGTGGAACGGCGCGGTCGGCTCGGGCTTCAGCGCCACGGTTTCCCCCTAGCAGGTTGTTACCGCTTGCCCTACCACGATAGCCATCAAGCGGCCCATGTGGAGCGCCTGTTGAGGAGATTGATGACTCAATCATATCTCTCTGCCTGGATCTACTCCATTGGCATATGCCATGGTCACGCGCGCTATACCGGTCCGCCGGGAATGCCCGGCCACCGTCCACGGTTCGAATTCTTCGTACGGACGACACGGCGAGACGGGAGCGACGATGAGTGACACCGGTGGCGCACATGGACAGCACGGCAGGAACGGCAGCATCCGGGGCGCGGCGCAGGGCACGGCAACCGTACCGCTCTCGGTCCTGGACCTCGTCACCGTCGGCGCCGGCAGCACCGCCCACGAGTCCCTGCGCACCAGCGTGGCCATCTCCCGGCTCGCCGAGTCCCGCGGCTACCACCGCCACTGGGTGGCCGAACACCACTCCATGCCCGGCGTCGCCAGCTCCTCGCCGGCCGTGATCCTGGCCCACCTCGCCGCGCACACCTCCCGCATACGGCTCGGTTCGGGCGGCGTCATGCTGCCCAACCACGCCCCGCTCGCCATCGCCGAGCAGTTCGGCACCCTGGAGGCGCTCGCCCCGGGCCGGATCGACCTCGGGCTCGGCCGGGCCCCGGGCACCGACCAGCGCACGGCCGCCGCCCTGCGCGGAGCCGGGCGCCTCGACGAGGCCGCGGACGACTTCCCCCGGCAGCTCATGGAGCTCACCCGCTTCCTCGACGACGACTTCCCGGACGGGCACCCGTACGCCCGCGTCCACGCCGTACCGGGCCCGGTGCAGGGCCCCGCCGGGCGGCCGCCGCTGTGGCTGCTCGGCTCCTCCGGCTTCAGCGCCCGGCTCGCCGGCGAGCTCGGCCTGCCCTTCGCCTACGCCCACCACTTCTCGGCGGCCGGCACCCTGCCCGCGCTCGACCTCTACCGGCAGAGCTTCCGCCCCTCGGCCGTCCTGGACGCCCCGTACGCCGTCATCGGGGTCTCGGCGCTGGCCGCCGACACCGGCGCGGAGGCCCGCGCCCAGGTGCTCACGGGCGCGCTGTCGATGCTGCGGCTGCGCACCGGGCGGCCCGGACTGGTTCCGACGCCGCAGGAGGCGGCCGCGTACCCCTTCTCCCCGGGGGAGCGGGAGTTCGTGAACGGATGGCTCGCGAACATCGTCCACGGCACCCCCGGCGAGGTCCGCACCGGACTGGACGACCTCGCCAAGCGGACGGGCGCGGACGAGCTGATGCTGACCGCCAACGCCCACAGCGGGGCGGCCCGGTTGCGTTCGTACGAGCTCGTCGCAGATGCGTACGACATGCCCGTGCAGGCACCGGCGGCCGACTGACCGCCTGCGAACGGGGTTTGGCTGGTTTGTTGACGAAACCTTGCGGGGGGATGTCTGAAGGCAGCCTTAAACCGCTCGTCACCCGGGGTGGCGAGCGGTTTCTGATGTGCGCTCAGGTCTCTGACTTGGGGAGATAGCGCCGGAGTGGTCTAGTCCTTCTTTGGTCCGAACCATTGACGCGGGGTCGGAGTGATCGCTATCACTTCTCTCACCTGAACGTCTTGCTCTCCCCTCCCACCCCCACGGAGCAGTTCATGCACATCCGTAAACCCCTCATCGCGGCCGCCGCAACGGCCGCGCTGGCAGCCGGAGCGCTTGCCTCCTTCGCGGGACTCGGCACGGCCCAGGCCGCCGGTGCCGGAACCACCGCCGCGGCGGGCGGCGTCCGCATCGCCTACTACGACCAGTGGAGCGTGTACGGGAACGCCTTCTACCCCAAGCACCTCGACACCCGCGGCATAGCGGGCAAGCTGGACGTCATCAACTACTCGTTCGGCAACATCCACCCCACCGACCTCACCTGTTTCGAGGCGAACAAGGCGGCGGGCGACGACAACAACCCCAACGCCGGTGACGGCGCGGGCGACTCGTACGCCGACTACCAGAAGTCCTTCAGCGCCGCGGACAGCGTCAGCGGGGTCGCCGACAAGTGGGACCAGCCGATCGTCGGTGTCTTCAACCAGTTCAAGCAGCTGAAGGCCAAGTACCCGCACCTGAAGATCAACATCTCGCTCGGCGGCTGGACCTACTCGAAGTACTTCAGCGACGCGGCGAAGACCGACGCCTCCCGCAAGAAGTTCGTGTCCTCCTGCATCGACCAGTACATCAAGGGCAACCTGCCGGTCGAGGGCGGATACGGCGGCCAGGGCGCCGCGGCCGGGATCTTCGACGGCATCGACATCGACTGGGAGTACCCGGGTTCGTCGGGCGGCCACCTCGGCAACCACTACGCCCCCGAGGACAAGCAGAACTTCACGCTTCTGCTCAAGGAGTTCCGTACCCAGCTCGACGCGTACGGCGCGGCCAACGGCGGCAAGAAGTTCCTGCTGACCTCGGCCCTCCCGGCCGGCCAGGACAAGATCAAGTACATCGAGACCGACAAGATCGGCCAGTACTTGGACTACGCCAACATCATGACGTACGACATGCACGGCGCCTGGGACGGCGACGGGCCGACGTACCACCAGTCCCCGCTGTACTCCCCGGCCGGTGACCCCACCGACGTGATCGCCCCCGGCACCCAGAAGTACAGCATCGACAACGCGATCGACTCCTGGATCGACGGCAACCCGGCCTACGGCATCACCGGCGGCTTCCCCGCCAACAAGCTGACCCTGGGCTACGAGTTCTACTACCGCGGCTGGAAGGGCGTCCCCGCCGGGACCGCCAACGGCCTCGCCCAGTCCGCCACCGGCGCCTCGGGCGCCCGGCCCACCAGCCAGCAGGCCGGCATCGCCAACTACAAGGAGCTCGGAGGCATCGTCGACAACCCGGCGAGCACCTTCTGGGACGACCAGGCCAAGGCCTCGTACTTCTACAAGGACGGCGAGTTCTTCACCGGCCTGAACCAGAAGTCCATCCAGGCCCGGGTCGACTACGGCAAGCAGCGCGGCCTGGCCGGAGCGATGATGTACTCCCTGCTCGGCCTGGACAACAACACCACGCTGCTGAACCAGATCTCGGACGCGCTGGGCGGCTCCACGCAGCCGCCGGTCACCACGCCTCCGACGACCACCCCGCCCACCACGACCCCGCCGACCACGCAGCCTCCGACCGGCTGCGGATCGCTCCCGGCGTACGTCGCGGGCACCGTCTACACCGCCGGCAACGAGGTCTCCCACAACGGCCGCAAGTACAAGGCCCAGTGGTGGACGCAGAACGAGACGCCGGGCACCACCGGTGAATGGGGTGCCTGGAAGGATCTCGGCGCCTGCTGATCTCCCCCCACCCCGCGCCGAGCGATGCCTCCGCCCTGTCCCCTCTCTCCCGGGGGCGGGGCGGAGGTGTGTGACATGGTTGCCGGATTCCGGACATCTCTGCGTGTCGACGCCACTACGCTCGGCCACAAGCCGAATCCGGCTCCGACCCGCGTTTGCATGGGGGTGACCATTCCATGGTCCTGGCCCGCGACCTCGACCCCAGCGCCTCGCCGCTGGACTACTACGGCTACGAACTCCGTCGACTGAGAGAGGGTGCCGGGCTGAAACAGTCACAGCTGGGCGACATCATCTACTGCACGGGCTCGCTGATCGGCCAGGTGGAGAACACGAAGCGGGTGCCGACCCGGGACTTCTCGGAACGGGTGGACGCGGCGCTGGGGACGGACGGGCACTTCTCCCGGCTGGTGGGCCTGGTCCTGCGGAGCGTGCTGCCGACGTGGTTCCAGGCGTACGCGGAGATGGAGGCCCGGGCGACGTTCATCTCCACGTTCCAGTCGCAGGTGGTCTACGGACTCCTCCAGACGGAGGCCTATGCGAAGGCCTTGCTGAGCGTGGAGTACTCGGGCCGGGTCGACGAGATCGTGGCGGCCCGTCTGGAGCGTCAGCGCATACTGGCCCGCGAGACCCCGCCGGTCCTGCTGGTGGTGCTGGACGAGGCGCTGCTGCATCGCAGGGTCGGGGGCCGCGAGGTCATGCGGGAACAACTGGCCCACCTGCTCACCTTTGTTGAGCGGCCGTGGGTCCAAATCCAGGTGATGCCCTTCTCGGTCGGCGAACACACCGGGATGACGGGATCGTTCACCTTGCTCCGCTTCGACCGCGACCCCGATCTCTTCTACACGGAGAGCTATGACTCGGGCCATATGACAGCCAATCCGCCCGTGATCCGAGAGCGTTCCCTCGGCTACGCTCGGCTGCAGGCCGACGCACTCTCGCCGGAGGACTCGGCCCTTCTGATCGCACGCGTAATGGAGGAACGCTATGGGGACCAGTGTGGACCTGAGGAGCGTGCAGTGGCGTAAGTCGACCTACAGCAGCACCAACGGCGGCGAGTGCGTCGAGTGCGCCCCCCTCGGCGGAGCCGCATGGCGCAAGGCCTCGCACAGCGGTAACACCGGCGGCTGCTGCGTCGAGGTGGCCGCCCAGCCCTGCCGCGTCGCGGTCCGGGACTCCAAGAACCCCGACGGGCCCGCCTTCACGGTCGCCCCGGAGGCGTTCACCGCCTTCGTAGGCAGCCTCTGACCGTCAGAGCCAGCCCTGCTGGGCCGCTTTGAGGCCGGCTTCGAAGCGGCTCGTCGCGTGGAGGCGTTCCATGAGGGCGGACATCTGGCGCCTGACCGTGCGCAGGGACACCCCGAGGCGCTTGGCCGCGGCCTCGTCGGTCATGCCCGAGGCCAGGAGCTTGAGCAGTTCGAGCTCGGTCGCGGTGGGGCGGGCGTCGCTGGGGCGGGGGCGGTCGGCTCCGAGGGGTACGGCGGCCGCCCACGTCTGC
The DNA here is from genome assembly GCF_045000215.1 of Streptomyces sp. 147326. Lineage (NCBI taxonomy): Bacteria > Bacillati > Actinomycetota > Actinomycetes > Kitasatosporales > Streptomycetaceae > Streptomyces > Streptomyces sp. 147326. The sequence continues at coordinate 5,628,394 of NZ_CP134201.1, forward strand.
TCGAACAGGGTGGTGAGGGAGGCCACGATCCCGGGCGCGCTGGTGCACAGGGCGCCCAGACGGGAGTGGCCGGGGTCGATCGGGACCACCGCCACGGCGCGGTCGAATATCAGGAGGCGCGGCGGCAGGAGCGGACTGGTCCGCACCTGGCCGCCCTGTTCGGTCAGCCACCGCGCGTAGGCCAGCGTCGTCGGATCGTTGCGGGCGCTGTCCTGGTAGACCGAGCGCATCTCGATGCCGCGAGCCAGCGCGCCCTGGTCCAGTGGCCGGGAGGACTCCAGGCTCGCTTCGGAGAGCGCGCCGCCCGGCAGGATCGCCAGGCACTCCCGGGTCAGGCCGTGGGCGAGCTGCTCCAGGCGGCCCTGGATGGCGTCCATCCCCACGAGCCGTTCCGCGCCGTCGACCTCGGTGTTCGGGCTGAGCTCCGCGAACTCGGAGACCACCTGTGCCGCTGCTGCCTTGCTGCGGGCCAGCTCCTGCTGCTGCCGGGCCAGTTCCTCCTCCTGGCGGCGCAGCAGCAGCTCCAGGCCCAGTTCGGGTCTCACCGCGCGCAGCGCGCCCGGGCAATCGCGCGACGGTCTGAGCAGGTCGAGGTCGACGAGCCGGTCCAGGCCCTCGCGGACCTGGGTCTCGGTGAGGCCGAGGCGGGTGCTCAGTTCGGCGACGCCTCCCGAAGGGTCGGCCAGCATGCCCCGGTACACGGATTCCACGTCGGCCCCGAGGCCCAGTGTTTGCAGCAAGTCACAGCCCCCCAGAAGTAGTTGGGCGGTCCCGGCGAGCGCCGCCCCGGTGATCGTAGGCGAAGTCTGTCACCAAGGTGCCAGGCCTGTTGGTGACAGCCGGAACCTCTTCTTCGCGGGTCCTGGCGGCAGCAACATGGTGTTCACCGGGACGGCGGGGACGAAAGTCCCCGACTCAGGCCAGAGCCGCAAGGACGATCCGGATCAGCGCGCAGCACACCGCACCGAACGAATCGCTCACCGGCTCCTGACCTCGGGGGAAACCATGTCCCGCACCGCCCGCTTCGCCGCTGTCGCCGCCGTCTTCACCGCCCTCTGCGCCGCCGCCGTCACCACCACCTCGGTGACCGTCTCCGCCGAGAGCCACCACATCAGCGCCTCCGCCTCCGCCGACGGCAGCATCAACTGGGACACGGCGCCCGCGTCCGTCGAGGACAGCATCAACTGGGACTAGCCGGCATGCGCATCATCCGAGCCTCACTCTCAGGGCCTACGGATGATCCGGACCAGGAGGGCGTGCTCGCGCTCGTCTCCGATCTGATCTGGGCCCACACCCCCGCCGCGCACGGTCTCGAACACCTGCGGACCAAAGCCGCCGGCAACGGCGTGGACGTCTACCTCTTCCTGCGGGCCGCCTCGGAAGCCGCGGCCCTCACCCAGGCCCACGCCATCCTCGACGGCGCCCGCGCCCCGCTGCGGGCGCACGGCTACAGCACCCCCGAGCCGCACCGCTGACGGCATCCTCGGCCCCCTTCGCGAACGTTCCCAGGAGAGCGCAGTGACCACCACCCTCCGCCAGGCTGCCCGTAAGAGCGCGGTAGCCGCCCTCTCCACCGCCCTCGGTGCCGGACTGCTCACCGCCGCGGCCGTCGCCGCCGCACCGGCCGCACAGGCCGCGACCACCTGCAGCGGGACCGCCTCGATCTACGGCGTCCTGCCCGACGGCCGCCTCACCTTCAGCACCATCACCCCGGCCACCGGCCAGTTGAAGAAGGTGCGGGTCGGAGCGGCCCTGGGCTTCGAGCCCAAGGCGATGGCCACCCTCAACTTCAACACGGTTCTGGTGACCTCGACGTCCGGTGCGCTCTACCGTCTCGACGTCCTCACCAACAACGAGTCCCTCGTCCTGGAGCGCCCGCCCGTCAAGATCTTCGACAGCGGCTGGACCCACGACAAGCTCACCTACGACGGACACGGGCACCTGTACGGCACGGCGGGCGGTGTCCTGCTCCAGTACCTGGTCTCGCAGCCCAAGCCGACCGGCTCGGCGCACATCGGCCAGCGCAAGGAGATCGGCAGCGGCTTCGTCCTGAAGACCCTCACGGCCGCCGGCGACGACCGGCTGCTCGCCACCACGTCGGCCGGCGCACTCTACTCCTACAAGATCGGCAGCGACGGCACCTGGGACCGGGACGACCTCAAGACCTCCGGCTGGTCCGGCTTCGACCAGGTCGTATCGCCCGGCGGCGGTCTCTACTACGGCCGGATCGAAACCACGGGCGCCATGTACTGGTACAAGGACGCCAACCCGGCCGACGGCAGCGGCAGCGACATCGCGTACCACAACGAAACCCCCGTCAACACCGGCGGCTGGACGCAGGAGCTGCTCTCCGCCCAGCCGGCGACCTTCAGCTGCACCACCACCGCGGACCCGCTCGACGGCAAGGACATACCCGCCGTGAAGGCGGCCGGCCGCGACCTGATGAACAAGCACGACGGCGGCGCCTGGAACAGCACCACCCAGTGGAACTGCCTGGAGCAGCTCTGGGACAGGGAGAGCGGCTGGCGCTACTGGGCCGACAACCCGAACTCCACGGCGTACGGCATTCCCCAGGCCCTGCCCGGTTCCAAGATGGACGCCTTCGGCGATGACTGGCGCACCAACCCGGTCACCCAGATCAAGTGGGGCCTGTCCTACATCGACGGCCAGTACGGCACGCCCTGCGGCGCCTGGACCCACTTCCTGAACAACAACTGGTACTGAGCGGCCCCCGAGTCACGCCCGCTCTTCCGTTCTCTCCCCCCTCACCTCCCCGGCCCGACGCGCGTACGTCAGGGCTGCCCAGAATCCGGAGACACCCATGTTCTCGTCGTCCCTCAAGCGCCGCCTCGCCGCCACCCTGGCCGTCTCTGCCACCACCCTCGGCATGGTCACCCTCACCTCGGCGCCCGCCCAGGCCGCCGCGATCTGCGGCGGCAACGTGTCGGTCTACGGCACCCTCCCCGACGGACGCCTCACCTACACGGCGATAGCCCCCAACACCGGCGACCGCGTCAAGACCCTGATCGGCGCGAACCTCGGATTCACGCCCAAGGCCATGGCCACCCTGAACTTCAACACCGTTCTCGTGACGTCGACGGCCGGCGAGCTGTACCGCGTCGACGTCCAGACCAACGACAGCGCCCTGGCCCTGGCCGGTGTCACCAAGATCTGGGACAGCGGCTGGACCTTCGACAAGCTGACCTACGACGGCGCCGGCCACCTCTACGGCACGGTCGCCGGCGAGCTCCACCGCTACAACGTCTCCCAGGCCAAGCCCAGCGGGCCCGCCCACATCGCCAAGCACGCCGTGATCGACACGGGCTTCGTCCTCAAGACCCTCGCCGCCGCCGGCGACGACGTCCTCATCGCCAGCACGTCCGACGGCCGGCTGCTCTCCTACCAGATCAACGGCGTCGGGGACTGGGAGAGCTCGGTGCTCAAGAGCTCCGGCTGGTCGGCGGTCGACAACCTGGTCTCGCCCGGCGGCGGCCTCTACTACGGCCGTACGAACGGCGGGATGTACTGGTACCACGACGCCGACCCCACCGACGGCAAGGGCGACGACATCGCCTACCACCCCGCCGACCCGGTCGACGCGAGCGGCTGGACCCAGAGCCTGCTCTCCGCCTTCGCCAACGACTGCACCTACCAGCCGCCGGCGCCCCCCACCCCCACCCCCACCCCCTCCACCAAGGGCGGGCAGATCGCCCGCAGCGAGATCATGAGCCGCGCCGCGAACTGGCTGAGCCGTGACATCCCCTACAACCAGGGCGCCTACGCCACCGACCCGGACGGCGACCACACCTACCGCACCGACTGCTCCGGCTTCGTCTCCATGGTCTGGCACGCCGCCAGCAGCTACACGACCTACAGCCTGCCGAGCGTCAGCACCACCATCTCCAAGTCCGACCTCCAGCCCGGCGACGCGCTGAACACCCAGGACGGGCACGTGGTGCTCTTCGAGAAGTGGGTCGACAAGGCCGCCGGGAAGTTCTCGTACATCCACGAGGCCAACACCAACGACGACATGATGCGCGGTCAGGACTACCTCAACGGAGGCAGCGACGGACGCATCGCCGGCCACGCCGCCTCGGGCTACGTCGCCCTGCGCTACGACAAGGTCGTCAACGGATAGCCCCCGCGCGCGCGAAGGCCGGACCGCCCATCGGGCGGTCCGGCCTTCTCGTACGGGTCCCAGCCGGCGGTCAGACCTGGAACTGGCCGACCGTGAGGAAGTGCCGCAGCTCCTCCGGGGTGCCGTTCAGCGCCTTCTCGGCCGCCGCGCGCAGCGCGTCGCTGATGCCCGGGCGGGCCAGGATCCGCACGACGTCCACGCGGTCGTCCTCGGCCTGGGCCAGGCGCAGGCCGGTCTTCAGGAAGGCGGTCCGGTCGGCCGGGGTGCCGTCCAGGGCCTTGTTGGCCTCGCGCTTGACGGCCTTGCCGGTGGCCGGGTTGGCGAACAGGACCCTGAGGATGGTGACCTTGTTGTCCTCGTCCTGGGCCTTCGCCAGGCCGGTGGTCAGGAAGGCCACGCGGTCCTCGGGGGTGCCGCTGAGGGCCTTGTTGGCTTCGCGGATCACGGCCTTGCCGCTCGCCGGGTCGGCGAGGAGCTTGACGATGGCGAAGGCGTTCTCCGTGTCCGAGCCCACGACCGTGGCCGCGGCCGCCGGGACGGCGGCGGGCGTGGCGGCGAAGGACTGGGTGGAGAGCAGCAGGGCCGGCGCCAGGGCGCCTGCGGCAACGGCGAGGGCGGCTCGGGTCAGTTTCATGGGTCCCCCTGAATCGAATGACTGTCCGGTCGCGACAGCAAGAAGATCGTCACAAGGGGGCGCACCGGGGACAACTGCCCACTAGGCCAGGCCGTTTGGTTCCACCGTCGGGCGTATCTCACACTCCCGGGCCGGCCGGGTGCGGGGCGGGCCCGTCGGGCTGCGCGGCGGCCTTCGCCGAGGACTTCGCCGAGGCCGCCGTCTGGCGCCCGATCATGCCGGCGATCACGTCCGGAGCCACCGCGCGCGAGAACAGCCAGCCCTGCCCGGTGTCGCAGCCGACGCGGCGCAGCCGGGCCGCCTGTCCGGCGGTCTCCACGCACTCCGCGGTCACCGTCAGACCCAGCCGGTGCGCGAGCTGGACCAGGGCCTCGACGATGGTCTCGTCGGCCGGGTTCGGGTGCGTGCCCTCCTCGTAGCGGAATCCCCGTACGAAGGAGCCGTCCAGCTTCAGCACGGAGACCGGCAGCCGGCTGAGGTAGGCCAGGTTCGAGTACCCGGTGCCGAAGTCGTCGATCGCGATCCGCACGCCCATGTCGCTGAGCGCCTGCAGGGCCTGCAGCGGCCGGCCCGCCGAGCCCATCACGGCCGACTCGGTCAGCTCCAGCTGGAGCAGCTGCGGCGCCAGGCCCGTCTCGGCCAGGATCTCCGCCACGTCGCCCACCAGGTCGGAGTCCCACACCTGGCGCACGGCCACGTTCACCGACACGAAGACCGGCGCGTCGCTGGGCTGTTCGATCTGCCAGCGCCTCGCCTGCCGGCAGGCGGTCCGCAGTACCCACTGCCCCAGCTGGACGATGGATCCGTCCTCTTCCGCAATTCCGATGAACCGATTCGGCGTGAGCGTGCCGAACTGCGGGTGGTTCCAGCGCACCAGGGCCTCGACCCCGCGCACCACACCGCTCTCCAGGTCCACCAGCGGCTGGTACTCCAGCTCGAACTCCCCGCGCTCCACCGCCGGGCGCAGCGTCGAGGAGAGCGCCTGCCGGGTCATGCGGTGCGCGTTGCGCTCCGGGTCGAAGAGGGTCCAGCGGGCCTTGCCGTCGGCCTTGGCCCAGTACAGGGTCGTGTCGGCGGCCTGCATCAGCCCGGTCGCCGAGGTGCCGTCCGTCGCCCGCTCCACCACCCCGATCGACGCCGAGACCGACAGCCGCTGCCCGGCCAGGTCGAACGGCTCCTGGACGGCGGCCAGTACGCTCCGGGCCAGGTCGGCGAGCTGTTCGGTGCCGGTGGAGTCCTCGACCAGCAGGGCGAACTCGTCGCCGCCGAGGCGGGCGACCAGGTGCCCGCCGGTGCGCCCGTACCCGGACTGGTCGGCGCACTGGGTCAGCCGGGCCGCGACGGCGGTCAGCAGCCGGTCGCCGACCCGGTGGCCGAGGGTGTCGTTGACGGCCTTGAACCCGTCGAGGTCCAGGTAGCACAGCCCGATCCGGCCGGTGCCGCCGCCGTGGTCGTACGAGGAGGCCTCCAGGGCGGCGGAGAGCCGCTCGAAGAAGAGCGCCCGGTTGGGCAGCCGCGTGACCGGGTCGTGCATCTGCAGGTGGCGCAGCCGGGCCTGGAGGTCGCGCCGGTCGCTGATGTCGGAGACGGACAGCAGGACGTCCCCGGTCCCGGGCACGGGCCCCAGGGTGACCTCGGTCCACAGCGAGTGCCCGTCGGGGTGCTTGAGGCGGCGGGTGCAGCGCAGCCGGGCCTGCCGGCCGCGGAGCACCTCCTGGTACGCGGCCCAGGTGCGGGCCTCCGCGGCCAGGTCCACCAGGTCGGCGGCGCACTGGTGGACGAGCGCGTGCGGCTCGCTGCCCAGCAGCCCGGCGAAGGCCTCGTTCGCGGCGACCACGTAGCCGTCGCGGTCCACGACCGCCATGGCGAGGTGGGCCGCGTTGAAGGCGGCCCGGTAGTCGCGCCGCTCCGCATCGGCGCGCGACGGCACTGCCGGCACTGCCGGGTGACGCTCCGTAATGGCCGATCGGATGCTGTCGGCCGCCGAACCGGTTCCTTCTGAGGTTCCGCTCACCGTTGGCCCCGCAGTGTTCGTGAGTGTCCGTGCAGGAAAGTGTGCCGATCATAGAGGCTGCCGGGAGGCCCTATCCAGCGGCGTCGCCGCGCGAGGTCCCGGAGTTCGGCGTGATGACGGATCGTCGGACCAAGATCGCTTGATCGTTTCTGCGCGGCTGTGAACATGCGGAGGCTCTGGCTGATCTCGCGTGATCGGTCGTGACGTTCTGTAGGCGGGTGCGTGAAGTCCGGGGGTCACCGACTTGCCCCATTGCTCACTCGTGTGGGGCAGCGGAACAGGGCATTAGTAAGACAATCCCCTCAAGGTGGCTAAACAGGCACGAATCCACCACCGGAGGTCGATGTGGCGCGACAGCAGACACCCGGGGGAGTGGACCGTTCCCGCATCCGAAGTACCGCCGCGGCGCTCACCTCCCTCACTGCGCTCGCCGCCATGTCGCTCGTCGCGGGACCCGCGGTGGCTGCCGATTCCGGCGCCGGACCCTGCGCGCTGACCCGGACGGGCGCGCACCACTCGCTGGGCCTGGACAGCTGGAACGGCGCCTATCCCAAGCCCGAGCGCACGCTCGATGCGGTCATGGTCTTCCTCTCCTTCCCCGACCACCGCAGCACCCTCACGACCTCGGAGCTCGCGGGCGACTACTTCCCCGCCACCAGCCAGTTCTTCGAGCAGGCCTCGTACGGGCGGTTCCGGCTGGCCCCGCACCCGCAGAAGCAGTGGATCCGGATGCCCAAGCCGTCGACCGCGTACGGGATAAGGCGGGACTGGGCCCCCGAGGACCGGGCGGCCTACCTGCGGGACGCGGTCAGGGCGGCCGACGCCGAGGTGGACTTCGCCAAGTACGACGTCGTCTACTTCGTCGCCGACCCGGACGCGCCCGGCGTGGACTCGGACGCCACGAAGGTCGTCAACTTCGACCGCCCGATCGTCGCGGACGGCACCGAACTGCGGCGGATCGTCACCGTCTTCGAGCGCCACCCGCCGGACCGCAACGTGCTGGCCCACGAGACCGGCCACGTCTTCGACCTGCCCGACCTCTACCACCGGCCCACGGACGGCAAGGGCGACTGGGACACGTACGTCGGCGACTGGGACGTCATGGGCAGTCAGTTCGGGATGGCCCCGGACCTCTTCGCCTGGCACAAGTGGAAGCTGGGCTGGCTGGACGGCTCCCAGGTGGACTGCGTGCGGTCGGGCTCCTCGCTGCACACCCTCCAGCCGCTGGCGCAGGCCCCGCCGAGCGGCGGCACGGGCGGGACCCGGCTCGCGGTGATCCGTACGGGCCCCGGCAGCGCGATCGCCGTCGAGGCGCGGGGCTCCGCCGGCAACGACGGGGACACCTGTACGGAAGGGGTCCTGGTCTACCGGGTGCGCAACGAGGCGGCGTCCGGCGGAGGTCCCATCGAGGTGATGGACGCGCATCCCGACACGGAGGCGTGCTGGGACCGCTCGGTGTACCCGCCGCTGGCGGACGCGCCGCTGGAGGTGGGCGAGACGTACACCGTGCCGGGGGAGCGGATCACCATCGAGGTGGCGGACCGGACCCGGTCGGGCGCGTACACGGTGAAGATCACGACCTGATCGTGGCGGGGTCGTGGCACGACGAAGAAGGCCCCCACTCGCGTGGGGGCCTTCTTCTTGTCTGTGCGCCGCCAGGGACTCGAACCCCGGACCCGCTGATTAAGAGTCAGCTGCTCTAACCAACTGAGCTAGCGGCGCTTGGTGACGAGGAAGACATTAGCAGGAGGATCCGCGGAACGAAAAATCGATATCCCCAGGTCCGGTCGGTGCGGGGCTGCGGGCCGCCCGTACGAAGGCCCAGAGCAGGGCCTCGGGCCCGGGAAGCCACGGCGTCCGCACGTCGGGGGCGACCAGCCACCGGGAGGGGCCGGGGCCGGCGGCCAGCGGCGGCACGGTGACGGCGTCGCCGGGGCCGTGGCACAGGGGCACCGGGGCCGTACGGGAGCCTCCCCGCTCCTCCCACGCCAGCAGGGCCGGGAGCCGGTGGGCGGTGCCGCGGGAGGCGAAGAGCAGCATCCGGCCGCGGTGCACGGCGACCGGACCGGATCCGGGGCCCTCGGCCCAGAGCAGGTCCAGGACGCGGCGCCCGAGCACGAGCGGAACGTTGACGACGTCGAAGGCGCTCCCGCAGGGCAGCGTGGCGGGCATGCCCGGCCGGGCCTCCCAGAGCGCGAGGGTGCTTCCGGGGCGGGCGGACGCGGAGGCGAGCCAGGCGGCGCCCTGCGGGGTGACGTGGGTGGCGGGCGCGGTGCGCGCGGTCCGCGTGTCGAGGGCGGTGCAGCGGGGAGCCGTCGTCAGGGTCGTCATATGCCAAGGTCTACCGGCCGTAGCGAACCGGTTTCCGGGAGTTACCGAAAACCGGGACGCGACGGCTGCCGCTGCGGTATGTTGCGCCCCGCATATGCCAGCCGATCCAGCCCCGCCGGCGTTTGAGGCGCGGAGCTCCAGGAGGCTCCGCGCAGCGGCCGACCCGGCCCCCGCTACGGCGCACCGGCGCTGCGCTGGAGGGATTCGCCGAACTCGATCATCTTCAGGGCGTAGTCCTCGGTCCACTCCGCCTGCTCGGCGATCACCGAGGGCGAGAGCCGGTCGAAGCGCCGCGGGTCCGCCAGCTGGGCCGCCGCCAGGGCCTGGAACTCCACGGCCCGGTCCTGGGCCGCCCGGAAGGCGAGGGCCAGTTCGGTCGCCCGGGTCAGCAGCTCCCGCGGGTCCTCGATCGATTCCAGGTCGAAGAAGTGCTCCGGGTCCCCCGCGGCCTCCGAGGGCTCGAAGAGGAGCGGCGCCGGCCGCAGCCGTCGCTCGGTCCGCTCGGGCTCTGCCATCCGTGTCCTCCTGCTGCGCGTGCGAAATGCTTCCGGGCCACCGTCCATTGTCCAACGCCACGCAAGACCCCACGCGATGGGCTGGAACACCTGTACGGCCGACGAGGCGCACGAGCAGGCCGGCCGCCCCAGTGGCGGGGGAGTCGCACAGGCGATCGGCCGGAGCCGGCGGGACGGCCCCGCCGGGTCACAGGGCGTCGAGGAGTGCGACCTCGTCGGCGGTGAGGCGCAGGGATCCCGCGGCGACGTTCTCGACGAGGTGGTCCGGGTTCCCCGTGCCCGGGATCGCCAGGACGTGCGGGCCGCGGCTCAGCGTCCACGCGAGGCGCAGCTGGGCCGCCGACACCCCGTGGGCCTCGGCCAGGGCCAGTACCTCGGGGCTGTCCTCGGCGCTCGCCCCCGCCTCCTTGCCGGCGCCGGCGATCGCGAAGAACGGCACGAAGGCGATGCCCTGCTCCCCGCACGCGTCGAGGAAGGCGTGGTCCTCGGCCGGGGAGCCGATCCCGTACGGGTTCTGGACGCACACCACCGGCGCGATGGCCTGCGCCTCGGCGAGGTGGTCGGGGCGGGCGTTGGAGATGCCCAGGTGGCGGATCAGCCCGGCCGTGCGGAGCTCGGCGAGCGCCCCGAAGTGCGCGGCGATCGATCCGGTCGTCTCCCGGCGCGGGATGCGGAGGTTGACCACGTCGAGGTGGTCGCGGCCCAGCTGGCGGAGGTTCTCCTCGACCTGGGCGCGCAACTGCCCGGGCTCCGCCCACCACCACTGCCCGGCGGCGTCGCGGCCCGGCCCGACCTTGGTGGTGATGACGAGGTCGTCGGCGTACGGGGCCAGCGCCCGGTTGATCAGCTCGTTGGCGGAGCGCAGCGGGGAGAAGTAGAAGGAGGCCGTGTCCACGTGGTTCACGCCGAGCTCGACCGCGCGGCGCAGCACGCCGGTCACCCGCTCGCGGTCGCTGGGGGAGCCGTCGGCGAGGTGGGTGAGCCGCATCGCGCCGAAGCCGACCCGGTTGACGGTGAGGTCACCCAGTGGCCAGGTGCCCGCCGCGGCCGCAGTGATCGTTTCTGAAGTCATCGGCGCAGGCTATGCGGCCACGTGAACCTCGGGCCGGGCCGGGCCGCGCGGCGCGGGCTGCCCGCGCACGCCGCGTACGGCGACCTCACCGGGAGCCTGCTCAGACCGTGACGGACTCCGCGGCGCGCTGCGCGGCGAGCGCGGCCACGTCGTCCAGTACGCCGGCCAGGTCCCCGGTGAGCGCCTCGGGGGCCTCGAAGCCCTCGGGCCCGATCAGCTTGGGGATGTCGGGGACGGCGACGGAGCGCTCGGCGGGCAGCATGCCGAGGCGGGTGAGCACCGGCAGCAGCATCTCTGCGGCCGGAACGCCGCCGGTGGGGCCGGCGCTGTAGCTGACGAGGCCGACCGCCTTGCCCTTCCACTCGTTGTAGAGGAAGTCGATGGCGTTCTTGAAGGGCGCGCTGAAGCCGCCGTTGTACATCGGCAGGACGAAGAGGAAGGCGTCGGCCGAGTCGACCAGGGCGCTCCAGTCGCGGGTGTGCTGGTGGGCGTAGTTGCCGGTCGAGGCGTATTCGGGTTCGTCGAGGAAGGGCAGCGCGATCTCGGCGAGGTCGACGGGGGTGACCTCGAAGCCGCCGTGCGCGCGGGCCTGCTCCGTGACCCAGCGGGCGAGGGGGCGGCCGGAGGAGGTGGGGCGGGTTGCGGCGGAGATGACGTGCAGGCGGGTCATGGAATGGTCTCCCGGTCGGTGCGGTTGTTGATGTGTCACCTATAAAAGCGGGAGTGTGTGTGACGTGTCAACCAGATAGGTGATGTGTCACCGACCTGGCTAGAGTGGATGCATGACCCCCGCATCCGAGCCGCCCCGCTGGCTCACGGATCCCGAACAGGACGCCTGGTACGCGTGGCGGCGCATGTTCCCGCTGGTCAACGCGGAGATCGCGCGCGACCTCAGCCAGGACAGCGGGCTCTCCGAGGCCGACTACGACGTCCTGTCGGTGCTCGGCTCCACGGACGGCCACCGCATGCGGATCACGGCACTGGCCGAACTGATGCAGTGGTCCCGCAGCAGGCTGTCCCACCAGCTCACCCGCATGGAGAAGCGCGGCATCGTCCGCCGGGAGGAGGTGGCCACGGACGGCCGGGGCGCGGAGGTCGTCCTCACCGGCACGGGCGTGGCCACGATCACGGAGGCGGCCCCCCTCCACGTGGAGTCGGTCCGCCGCCACCTGATCGACGTCCTGACCCCGGACCAGCTCCGCACCCTGGCCGAGGTCGGCGAACTCCTGCGCGAACGCAAGGGCGCCAAGCGCAAGACCTGAGCCCCGCCGGCCCGGCCGCTCGCCCCTACGGGCGCCAGGGCACGCGGTGTTCCGCCGGGTGGGCCAGGACCGAGTGGTTGGCCTCCCACCCGTCCGGACTGTATTCGTCTGCCGCCTCCGGCGGCGTGCCGGACTCCGTCCGGCGAGCGGCGGGGCTTCGGGCCTGCCGCTCGTCCTTACGGGCGCCAGGGCACGCGGTGTTCCGCCAGGTGGGCCAGGACCGAGTGGTTCGCCTCCCACCCCTCGGAAAACAGGATCACCATGTAGCTTGGTGTGAGCAGAGGAGCTACAGGGGGGAACGACATGCTGAACAAGCCGTCACCTGGCAGCCGCGTCCTCAAGATGCGGCGCATCAGCCGAGACTCTGAAGACAGTTCTGCCCTGGCGCGGCAGGCTGAGGCACTGGATGGCGCGGTTGCCGAAGGCCGGTACGACGCCGTGGGGGATGTAGAGGACTCGTTCGTGTCGGGTGCGGTCCGCCCTGAAGAGCGGCCCAGCCTCGGCAAGTGGATGCGTGAGCCGCTCTGGTACGAGTGGGACGCGATCATGGTCACTTCCCTCGACCGGATCACTCGGAATCAGACCCACTGGGAGATGTTTGCCGACAAGTGCTACCAGGGAGGAAAGGACGTCATCTGTCTCGATGACCCTTCCTTGGACATCACCCCCGGCCACGGCCGGATGATCGCCTACATCAAGGCAACGCAAGCGCAGGAGTACCGGGAAGCCATCGTGCAGAAACGCCGGAATCAGACTCAGTACTATCGTGATGAATCCCTGTGGGGTGGCGGGACTTGGCCCTTCGGTTACCGACCGGTGCTGACGGAATACCAGGGCAGGCAGCGCTACAAGCTGGTTATCGACCCGGTGACGGGGCCCCTGATCCGTGAGGCGTACGAGCGAATCGGCGTCCAGGGGTGGAGCATGAGCCGCCTCTGTGAGGACTGGAACAAGCGGGGTGTCCTCACGTCGCAGGATTACCAGCGGAGCGTGAACGCAGGCGAGAAGAAGGCTGGCGTCAAGACAGCCATCAAGGGAACTCGGTGGACCACTGCCACCTTGGGGAAGATCCTGAAGAAGCCCATCCTTCAAGGAATCGCCATGCACAAGGGTGAGCCGCTTCTCCGTGATGGGATTCCTGTGCGATGGGCAGACCCAATCCTCGGCGAAGATGAATTTGCCAAGTTGCAGGTGGCCGTTACCGCCCTCGGCCAGCATCGTGCGGGCATCAAGTCCAATGCATCTCCCATGACGGGCGTTCTCCACTGTCCGTGCGGAAAGAAGATGTACGAGAACAGCTCGGTCGGAAAGCTGAACACGGGAGAGATTCGGTCCCACAAGTACTTCCGCTGTTCCTCATGGTCCAACGGCAGGGCGTGTGAGTTCTCCGTCTCCTGGCCTCAGGATCAGCTCTACGCCATGGCGGAACATGCGTTCCTTGCCAAGTTGGGTGAAGAGGAAATCATGGAACGTCAGTACGTTCCGGGTAGGGACAACAGGAAGCAGATCAAGGAGCTTGAGCGCGCCATCGACAATCTGTCGCAATCAATCGCCTTGGCCGCTTCTCCTGCCGTGATTTCTTCCCTGACCGGCACGATGGAGCGGCATGCGGCCAATCTCGAAGCGCTGACGGCTGAACCCTTCGTGCCGGGGCGGTGGGAGGTCACCAGCACCGGCCAGACCTACGCCGAGAAGTGGTCCAAAATGACAGGCTGGAAGGAGCAGGGGCCCTTCCTTCGTGAAGCTGGCTTTCGGCTCTTCGTCTGGGGGCACCCCAAGGAAAAGGGGCGAGATATGGCTGTCTATGTCATCTCGCCGCACGATGTCGCCGAGAGGGCAAGTGGTGCTCTGGCTGGATCTGTTGAGCCGATTGACGAAGAAGCTTGGAATCTTGAAGCATTGAAGATCTTCAAGGAAGTCTTGGATGTGGAGATTGGCCGGTTGAGGGTCAGCACCTCTTAACTGAAGACCTGGGTCCCCTGTTTAGGCAGGGGACCCACTTCAGTACTACTTAGATACTAGTAGTAGATATATAACCAACCGCATAAATAATGTACGTGTCCTCTTTGGGTATCCGGGACGGCATGCAAGCTAAGTGAGATGGGGATCACATGGGCAAGGTGGAAATCACCGTGGATTGGCGCCGGGCCTGAACCGTCTCGGGGCGCAAGGGCCCGAGAAGGCGCCTGAAGGCCCCCTGGCGGCTTTGTGGGACCCAGTCCTTCTTCCTCTTGGGCGGCACACGGGAGGTCCGCAGGGTGGCTTGCAGCCTCCCTGAAACCCGTACATGACCAGAGGAAGGCTCTCCGTGCGGTTCTCGTCCAGATCGGGCCATGTGTTACCCCGGGGTGGTAGCGCGCTGTGACGACCTGCCGCAGTCTCGGAAACCATGGTTTGCGGGACGGTTGGCCGTGGGGCTCCAAGCCGCCCTGGGCCGTGTTCAAAACGCATCTCAAAACGTGCTCAGAACTCTTGATGTTGTGAGACCAGTTGTGAGACGGTCTGGTCATGACGACGAACGCCAAGGCCACCGGTCCCCTCATCGGCTACGCCCGGGTCTCGACTGACGATCAGGAGACACAGCTACAGATAGACGCGCTGAACGCTGCGGGCTGCTCCCGGATCTTCATCGACAAGGCGTCTGGGAAGAACACTGAGCGCCCGGAACTCGTAGCAGCACTGGACTACCTCCGTAGTGGAGACAGTCTCTGCGTGTGGAAGCTGGACCGCTTCGCACGGTCACTCATCGACCTCGTGACCCTGGTGGACGGACTCAGTCAGCGTGGCATCGGTTTCAAGGTGATCACTGGCGCCCTGGCCAACATCGACCCCGGCACTGCGGACGGCCGGCTCATGCTTCAGGTGGTTGGCGCCATGGCGGAGTTTGAACGATCCCTCATCAAGGAGCGGACGAAGGCCGGACTGGAAGCGGCCAAGGCTCAAGGTCGGACCGGTGGCCGCCCCACTGTCATTACTGACGACAAGCTCACCGTGGCCAAGGTCCGGAAGGCCAAGGGGGAGAGCGTCAGTGCCATTGCCAAGGCTCTCGGAGTGTCCAGGGCAACCCTCTACAGGCACCTTGGGGAACCTTAGGTGCGGGTCACCCGTGCATGGTCGGTAGCCACCCGGCGGAACAGCTCGTGGCCCGTCCGGCCTGAGTGCCGCAAGGCCCAGTCCTGGGCGGTCTCCTGCTCTTCCTGCGGACCGGAGTCGGCTCCACAGCCAACGGCGGTGCAGAAGACCTCCCAAGTGACTCCGCCCTCGGGAGCGTGGCGAATGGAGTGCTCGACGTATCGGAAGGTGGTGCGCATCACCGGGCAGCCTGACCGTGCGGATGCTGACGGATCTCTACGTTGCAGTCCACCACTCCGGAGAAGTCCCGCAGCTGGTAGTACTCCGTCCGCTGTTTGGCCAGGGCGGCGCACACGGCGCAGTTGGGAGCCGGTTTGGGGTCAGGCTTAGGGAAGGGATCGCGTTGCGGAACCTGGCGCCACTGCCTTGTCGTTGTGCCACTCATGCTGCACCCCATCCACGTCGCCCACTGGTGCCGGTGATCGTCCCGCCGATCACCGGCACGGCCTAGTGTGATTCCTAGTGCGAAGTGGCCTCATCAGTAGGGAATTTGGCCGTCTAGTGGCACCTGTAGTGGCAGGGTGGGGGCATGGACGTAGGGCAGCTGATCAGGGACCTGCGGAAGGCTCGCGGATGGAGCCAAGGGCGGCTAGCTTCTGAGATCAACAAGGCGCACGGGACAGCACTCTCACGGGAGTACGTCAGCAACTGGGAGCGTTCAAAGATCCGGCCCGGCGGCTTCTACCTCGCTGCACTGTCTGGCGCTTTGGATGTGCCCCTAGCTGTCCTGGAAGGTGAAGTGGACCGACGTCAGTTCCTCACCGATGTTGCGGGAGCTTCCATAGCTCCTGTGGTTGCCTCGGATCTCCTGTCCAAGGGATTCACTGCCCGGCTGCAAGGTGGCCCGACAGCGGACGTCTGGGAAGGCAAGCTGGCGACCTACGGCACCGAGTACATGTCCCTGGGAGCGGCTGACATCCAGCGCCGCGTGTCCGCCGAACTAGTCGTCGTCCAGCAGCAACTGGAGAACCCTCGGCTGTGGTCTGTCGCTTCCCGCCTCATGACCTTGTACGCCAAGACCTTTCCGGGATCGGACGGATCGAAGGCGGTGCACTGGTACCGCATGGCCGCGAAGGCCGCAGACGAGTCCGGAGACGACGAGGCGAGAGTGTGGGTCCGAGGCCGGGCGGCCATCGCTCTGGGCTATGAAGGTGCTTCCCTGGGCGTTGCCGACGTGCTTGCCGATCAGGCCCTGGCCATAGGGGGGCATCCCTCCCTGGGGTTGCTCAACGCTGTGATGGGCAAGGCCCACGCCGCAGCACTCCGAGGTGACCGGGACTCGGCTCTGAAGCTTGCCGACCATGGCCGGCGCATCTTCGACGGAGCAGGCTCGTACGAACAGACCTCGGACTACGCCGTTCCCTGGTGGCGGATGAACGTCTTCCTGTCACTGCTGCTGGCCCGACTCGGTGACGAGAAGGGAGCCGTCAACGCACAGGAGGAAGCCCTTCGGGACCTACCCGAAACGCTTCCTCGCTTCCGTACTCACCTGGAGATCCATCGGGGTCTGATGCTGGCTCGGTCCGGTGACCGTGCGGGAGGGGTGGCGTATGCGCAGGCTGCCTTGGCTGCTCTGCCACCCGAGAAGCACTCCCTGACGCTGCGGATGCTCATGGATGAAGTGACCGGGCACTGAGGGCACCCGTAGCCCTATGGCCGCCATGAGACACGGTGGTTGGACCAGAAATCCCACGTGGACATCATCGCCTCCCAGCCGTCCGGGAACTTCACCGTCACGCCCAGCTGGACCGGTTCCGTAGAGGGGTGGTCGTCCAGGAGTTCCGCTATGCCCGCCCGGGCCACCACCACGCACGCGTGCCGGTGCCGGGAGGCCAGGACGCACAGGCGGCCCGTCTCCAGGTGGAAGGCCGTCGCGTCCGGGCGGCCCGACAGGGGGTGGAGGACCACCGTGAGGTCGTACTCGCGGCCCTGGAGGCGGTTCGCGGTGTCCACCGTGACCCCCGTGACCCCGAGCGCGGCCAGCGCCGCCCGGACGGCGGCCGCCTGGTCGCGGTGGGCGGTGCCGACCGCGATCCGGTCGGCCGTCAGCGGGGACGGGCCCTCGGACTGCTCGTCGGAGGTCACCGCCCCGCGGTCCAGGGCGCGGCGGACCACCAGGGCCACCGCCCCGACGGCCTCCGGGTCGGTGCGCGGGGTGTGCCGCGCGGGCAGCTCCAGCAGCCCCCAGCCCGCCTCGGCGGCCTCGTCCAGCACCCGGTCCGGGCCCGACCCGTCCGAGGGGACCCCGTACGACAGCCGCCGCTCGCCCGGGCCCGTACCGCTGCGGAACTGCGTGTACGGGTAGAACGCCCGGGAGACCAGCGGCGCCGCCGTGGCCGGGAGCCGCCAGGACACCGGCAGCCGGTGCTGCGGCAGCTGCGGATTGTGCGCGAGCAGGGTGCTCACCGCCGACGCGGAGGGGTCGTAGGACAGGCCCGCCCACTGCTCCGCACCGACCACGCTGAAGGGGTCCAGCTGCCCCGGGTCGCCCACGAACAGCGCCCGCTCGAACAGCCCGGCCACGGCCAGCAGTGCGTCAGAACGCATCTGGTACGCCTCGTCGACGATGGCGTGCTGCCAGGGCTCGACGTCCTTGACGAAGGCCCACTTCGCCGCCGTGGAGATGGTGACCGGCAGCTCCGCGAGGTCCCCCGGCTTGGCCGAGAGGGTCACCGAGGGCAGCTCCCGCAGCGCCGGGTCGTACGCGTCGCCCTCGCTGCTGTGCAGCCGGCCGACCCGCAGCTCCGGATCCTTGTCGGCGAGCCGCAGCACCAGGTCGTCGACCTGGGCGTTGGTCTGCGCCACCACCATCAGCCGGCGCCCGGCCGCGGCCAGCTCCCGGGCCGCCCGCACCACGAGCGTGGACTTGCCGGCTCCCGGCGGGGAGTCGACGACCACGCCCCGCTCGGCCCCGTGCAGGGTGTCCCGCAGGATCGCGGCGGTCGCCTCGGCGGCAGCGGCCCCGGGGTCGAAGGATGCGGTCGCGGTCACAGCAGGTCCTCGTCGGTCACGGCGTCGGGCAGGGGAACGGCGCTCAGGTGCCCCGGCGGGCCGCCGTGGGTCCACGGGGTCTGCTCGGGCTCCGGGAGCTTCGGGCCGCCGCGCGCGTCGTGCTCGAAGAGCGTCCAGCACAGCCGGTCGCCCTTCTCCGGCACCGAGCCCGGCTCCGGCTCCCGGCCGCGGCCCATCTTGTCGAGGAGCCGCAGCACCAGCCGCCCGTCCTCCTCGAAGCGTACGAACTGCGCGCTCTGCGGGCGACCGTCCAGCGAACGGAACACCTTCCCGCCGCCCCCTTCCGCGAGCTGCGGCCGGTCTTCCGTGGCCACCGTCACCAGCGGGCGCGGGCTCGGCCTCTTCGACTCCGTCCACTCCATCACCACCTCGGTGACCTCGCCGGCGAAGGCCTCGCCCGCCAGGCGCCGGCCCGCCATGACGAGGGGGTCGTCCAGCGCCTCCTGCGCGTCGAGCCGCACCTGCTCGGTCTCCCGCGTGGCCAGCTTCTGGGCCGCCGTCACCGCGTCGTCGCGGCGTGGCTGCGGCGGCTCGCCCGCCCGTACGCGGTCCCGGTGGCCGGTGTACGACCAGCGGTCGCGCGTCCAGCGCTCCTCCGCGCGCTCGCCCGGCGGCAGGGCGCGCAGCAGGTCGATCGCCTCCCACGTCGCCCACCAGGTGTCCGCCATCTGGTCCACGACCAGCCGGCGCACGGCCTCCCCGGCCTTGCGGACCTCTTCGGCCCTGCGCACCTCGCGGTCGTCGTCCCCGGCCCCGGCGGCCAGGGCCGCGCGCGCCGCGTCGTAGCGGGCGATCGCCGGGGCCAGCAACTTGTTGTCGAAGGCCGGGTCGGTGGCCGGACCGGCCGGCGGGCACAGCAGCCGGCCGTCCCGGTCGCGGCCCAGCTCCGCCCGGAGCGCCGCCTCGGCCCCCGAGAGGCCCTCCGGCGGGTCGATCCAGCCCAGCAGCGCGCCCAGGTGCTGGTCCTCCAGATTGCTCTGGCCGGTCGCCCAGTGCCGGGACAGCAGGTCCGTCGCCGACAGCAGCATCGAGGAGCCGGGCACCCGGGAGCGCTCGGCGAGGTGGGTGAACCAGCGGCCCAGCATCGGCACCTGCGAGGGCGCCGGATACGGATTCTCAGGCTCCTCCTCGGCGGTGCGCCGGAACCGCATCGACCGCCCCAGCAGCCGCACGTACTCGATGCCCGCCCGGCTCGGCACGATCAGCTGCGGCGCGTCCACGCACAGCTCGGTCTCCACCTTGACCCGCTTGCCCGTCTCCGGGTCGGTCTCGCTGCGCTCGGCCGGCTCCACGGCGTCCGCGTACGCGTCGATGTGGGCCAGCACGGGGACCGCCAGGTCCGCGAGGAACGCCCAGCGCAGGTCCCGGTCGCGGGGCTGGGGTATCACGAACACCTGCGGCTCGTGCCGGTCCGTGCCGACCAGCGCGCCCAGCGGAGCCCCGGCCTCACCGGCCGTGGTCAGCGGTACGAAGACCATCGGGCGCTCGCTCAGGTGGCGGTGCCGTACGGTCGCGAGCGGCTGGGCGCGGCCCGCCCGTACGGCCTGCAGCCGGGCCAGCGTGTTCAGCAGGCTCATGCGACGACCCCCGCCGCCGACTCGAGCGCCTCGGCGCGCAGCCGGGCCGCGCGGTGCAGGGCGGCTGCGGTCGGATCCTCGGCGCAGCCGGCCCCGGCCGCCGCCGTGAGGGCCTCCTCGACGGTGGTGAGCGCGCCCAGCTCGCCCCGTACGGAACGGCCCAGCGCGGTCACCGCCCCCGCGGTGCGGGCCCGGTCCCGGCAGTGGAAGGCCAGCTCGCAGGCGGCCAGGCACTCGGGGGCGTAGGCGGCGTCGACGGCGGACACCGCCTCGACGAGTTCCTCGGTGGTCCGGGTCGCCGGGTCGAAGCTGAGGCCCTCGGGCAGCGCCGCGGCCAGCTCCTCGACCCGGGTCAGCCGGTCCAGCTGGCGCCGGGTCACGGAGCGCTCGCGACGGATGTCGACGGGGGAGGCGGTGGGCAGGTTGGAGAAGTCCTTCGGGCAGACCAGCAGCACGGTGTGCCCGACCTCGGCGCCCGCCAGTTTCCCGGCGGTCTTCTCCAGCGCCAGCACGTACACGGCGGCCTGGCGGGCGGCGGCGCCCACCTTCGCGGCGTCCGCGGACCCGTCGATCATCGGGAACGACTTGATCTCCACGACGGTCCAGCGGCCGTCGGGATGCACGACCACGGCGTCCGGCTCCAGGTAGGCCGGGGAGCCGGCCACCTCCAGGGCCAGCATCGGGTGGTCCAGCAGGGTCCACGCCCGCGCCGCGGTGGCCTCGCGCAGGGCGAGCGCGGTGCGGGCGGCGCGGCCCTCGGGCCCGGCGGCGGTGAGGTCGGGGACGTGGGCGCCCGCGCCGGGGGGCTCGGCGGCCGGGTCGAGGTGCGCGTGGACCAGCCGCAGCAGCTCGGCCCCGCCGTCGCCCTTGACCTTGGCCTCGAAGGAGTTCCCGCGGACTATGGCGAACTGCGACTGCCCGAAGGCGGCGGGCGAGCCGAGGGCGGTGGCGAGGGCGTTCTTGTCCACGCCGGCGCCGTCGAGCAGGGCCCGTCTGCCACAGCCGGGATTGGCGGCGAGGGCCGCCAGCGCCCGGGCGTCGAGCGGACGGGGCGGCACGGCCGGGCCGCGCAGGCCGGCGAGCCGCTGCCGCAGTGTGGTCGGCTGCGCGGGACTGCTGGGCGGGTAGGAGCTCACGGGCGGAAGTGTCCCATCCGCCACTGACAATCGTGGACTTAGCGCGGAAACCGGCGTCGGGGGGTGGGCGGGGTCCCCCGTTGTTCGTGTGATGGATGATGGACGGACGATTTGAATGGCAGCGAATGGCCGTGAATGGCCGTGAATGGCCGGAAAACGCATGAACGCGCACGAATTCGTATGAAACGGGAGTACCCCATGGCCCCCCGCATCCTGCTGGCCCGCCACGGCCAGACGGCGTGGTCCCAGCTCGGCAAGCACACCGGACGCACGGACGTGCCCCTGCTGGAGGAGGGCAAGCGGGGGGCGAAGCTGCTCGGCGAGCGGCTGGCCCGCGACCCGTGGAACAGCCTGCCCGGCACCGAGGTCCGCACCAGTCCGCTGGCCCGCGCGAGCGAGAGCTGCGACCTGGCGGGCTTCGGGGTCCGGGCGGAGCCGTGGGACGCCCTGATGGAGTGGGACTACGGCGACTACGAGGGCATGACCCCGGCCGAGATCCAGGCGATCCGGCCCGGCTGGCTGATCTGGCGCGACGGGGTCCCGGGCGGCGAGTCCGTCGCCGACGTCGCGGCGCGCGCGGACGAGGTGGTCGCCTGGGCCCGCTCGGCGGAGCGCGACGTCCTGGTCTTCGCCCACGGCCACATCCTGCGCACCCTCGCCGCTCGCTGGCTCGGCTTCGAAGCCTCCTTCGGCGCCCGCATCCGCCTGGAACCCACCTCCCTCTCGGTCCTCGGCTGGGCCTACGGCGCCCCCGCCCTGGAACGCTGGAACGACACCGGACACCTCGACGCGTAGGGGGTGTCCCTCGGAGCCGAAACCCGGAGGACGCGCCGCACGCGCTGTGACAGCATCCGTGCCATGACCAACCCGCGCCCCGGCGACTACGCGATCATCGCGATGTACTCCGTACGCGACGACGCCTGGTACCTGGAGCTGGAACTCGTCGCCGAACAGCGGAGCCTGTTGACCGCGGTCGTCCCCGACGAGGACCCGGCGCGGGAGCCGACGGTGTGTTTCGACCCCCACGGGCGGCGCGGCGACATCCCGTACGACGTCATGCGCTGGTTCATGGACCAGGTCGACGAGGAAGTCCGTACGTCCCGCGCCTGGATGAGGCTGCGGCCCGAACTCGTCGAGATCGTCCACCGGTTGCGCCAGGAGCACCTGGGCTTCATCGACGACGAGGACTTTCCCGGCGTCCTGGCGGAGGTTCGCGACGCCGTCCCGGAGGCCGATGTGTCCGTCGTCCTGGCGGCTGCCTGCGGCCTGAGACCGGACGGTACTCCCGTGGGTGGCGCGGACGGCTTGCCGCCGTTGGGAGACGGCCGGGAATCCGCCTGAAAGGCGTCCATCGCAAGGGGGCCGGGGGGCGGGCTCCGCCGGTTCGGGTGGGGCCGGGCGCGCGCCGGGGCGTCTCCTCGGGCGCCGAACGTGGCGGGGGGTCGCAGGGCCGAGGGGATTGCGTTCGGCGCCCTGCGGGGAGCGCCCCGGCACACAGCCGTCCCGTCACGCACCCCTCCCGTCACCGCCGGCGGGTGCCGGGTTCAGCCTCGCCGGCGTTTGAGGCGCGGGGTCCGGGGCGGAGCCCCAGCAGTGGCGCCGCACCGCTAAAAGACTGCCACCGCAAGGGAGTTGAGCCATCGGGCGGCGGGGAGGATGGGGTCATGACGATTACCTCCGTGGTGCTGCGGCGGCGCGTGGACGATCTCGGTCCGGCCCTGGACTTCTACGTACGGCTGACCGGCCAGCCGGCGACCCGGTTCGGGTTCGCCGGCCTGGACCTGGCGAGCGTCGGGCCGTTCCTGCTGTTCAGCGGGCCCGACGCGATCGCCGATCGGTTCGCGGGAGTGGCCGCCACCCTCTCCGTGGCCGACCTGGACGCGGCGGTCGCGCACTGCGCCGCGTCCGGGGGCGAGGTGATCGCCGCACCCGCCCCCACGCCCAACGGGCGCCGCGCGGTGGTGCGCCACCCCGATGGCGGGGTCTACGAGTACCTCGGCGGCTGACCCGGCTGACCGGCGGGGTCAGACCGCCGCGTGCCTCGTCAGGAAGGCCCCCACCCGGGGAGAGCGCTGATGCGGAACGAGCGCGCCCGCCGTCTCCGAGAGCATCGACCGGACCCGCGTGGACTGGACCTCGGTCAGCAGGTCCAGCACCCGGCCGCCGGCCCAGGCGGCCTCGTCCGGGGCGCCCGCGCGGGCCAGGTTGCCGGCCAGTTCGGCCGTGTAGAGGGCGACGTTCCGGGCGAAGTGCGGATCCTGGAGGTCGGCGGCGCGGCGGGCGTGCCGGGCCGCGCGGGCGTGTTCCCCGAGCGCCGCCCAGCACCGCGCCTCAAGGGACTCCAGCTCCGCCTCGCCGAAGAAGGACATCCACTCGGGGTCGGCGTCCGCCTCGCCCCGGGAGAACTCCGTATGGGCCCGGGTCAGCGCCTCCTCGCAGGCCTTGCGGTCGGCCAGCCCCGCCCAGCCGCCGGCCTCCCGCAGGGCGAGCAGTGACAGCAGCCGCGGGGAACCGAGGGAGCGCGCGGCCCGGCGGCCCGCCTGGGCCGCCCGTACCGCCTCGCGGGAGCGGCCGCAGTCCCGGGCCAGGAAGGCCATGTTGCTGAAGGCGTGCGCCTCCAGGCCCGCGTCCCGCGCGACCCGGGCCGTCGCCAGGGCCTCCGCGTAGTGCGAGCGGGCGTCGTCGAAGCGGCCGGAGTCGTGGGCCAGCCAGCCGACCGAGACGGCCAGTTCGCCGGCGCCCGCGTGCAGCCGGTCCTCGGTGGACTGCCGGGTGGCCCCCGCGTCGAGCAGGGCGTAGGCGGTGCGCAGGGGCTCGGCGGCCCTGCGGTACAGGGCGTCGGCCCCGTGCCGGTCGTCCAGCAGGCGGATCTGGCGTACCGCGTCCTCGACGGCGGCCGCCTCGGACTCGCCGGCGCGGGAGGGGAGCCGGCGGGTGTCGCCGAGCAGAGTGAGGCTGAGCGTCGCGGCCGCCACGGTCGCGGAGCCGCCCGCCATGAACGCGCGACGCAGCACGTCGCTCTCCTTGGCACTGGAAGGGGAACGGTGGGTGGGGACGGTGGTGAGGGGATCGCGCTGCGCCGATCGCCCGCGCACGCTCGCGCGCGGGGAGAATCCCAGGTC
The DNA here is from genome assembly GCF_045000215.1 of Streptomyces sp. 147326. Taxonomy (NCBI): domain Bacteria; kingdom Bacillati; phylum Actinomycetota; class Actinomycetes; order Kitasatosporales; family Streptomycetaceae; genus Streptomyces; species Streptomyces sp. 147326. The sequence continues at coordinate 5,652,339 of NZ_CP134201.1, forward strand.
GGCCAGGGCGCGGCCGGGAAACATGTGGAGGAAGACCCGCTCGTACGCGTAGTTGGGACAGCGGATCTCGCCGGACTCGACCCGGCCGATGTAGCGCGCGTCGCAGGAAACCGTTTCTCCGATCTCCTTCGCCGCCCGGCGCACCAGGGCTGCGAACTCGGCCGGGGAGTGCTGCCCGCGCAGCCGCCGGAACGTGGAGTTGGGTGAGTGGGGGAACGCCGCCATGGACGTGACCTCTCTGGCAAGGACCGCAGCGCCGGTGCTGTGACGTGTGAGAGTGGGGCCCGGCGCGCATGAACGTACCGCCAGCGCCGGGGTGTTCATGCGATGTTTGCCTACAAAACGGATATCTCACCCGCGATCCGCCATGAACTGCCATCCTTTGCAGCGTCTTGCCGCCGCACCCGTTGACGTTCCCGTGCGTTGAACCCATGCGGATACGGATCGAGGAGGGGTTCCCTTGGTGGAGGGCGGCATGGAGAGCACTGGAACGAACACCGCGTCCGAGCCCGGCACGGCCCCGGACCTCGATCTGGACCTGGTGACCGTGCCCACGCGGCAGGGTCTGGAGGCGGTGGACATCATCCGCCGCGCCGCCAGCCAGGCCGGCGGGGTCGGACCCGTCCTGCACGACGGCTCCGGCGACACCCTCGGATTCCTCGTCCCGCCCGGCACCGCCGACGCCTGGGACCTGCCGGGCAGCGCCTGTACGCAGACCAACGGGCGCGGGATGCGCTTCGGCGACGCGGCCTCGCCCACCGCGGGCTCCACCGGCTGGCTGCTCCCGCCGGAGGCCGTCGGGCCGGTCACCGACCCCGCGGTGCTGCGCGCGGCGCTCGGCGAGGCAGCCCGGCTGATCGAGGCCGCGGACAACTGCCGCTGACCCCTCCCCGGCTGCCGCCCGGCACAATGGGGTGGTGGCAGGCAAGGACAGGAACAAGGGCAAGCAGCGCGGACGCGGCAGCGCCGAGGCGGTCACCGGACAGGTGGACGGCGGCCGGGCGGAGCTGGAGCCGGACCGCGAGCGCGCCGCCGCCTGGACCCTGCTGATCGACGGGGCCCCGCAGTCCCACGTGGACCTGGACGACCCCGGGTACCTGGACTTCGCCTACCAGCGGAGGATCGGCCACCTGATCGACCTCGTCGCGCCCGCCCGGCAGCCCCTGAACGTGGTGCACCTGGGCGGCGGCGCCTTCACCCTCGCCCGCTACACGGCCGCCTCCCGCCCCCGCTCGACGCAGCAGATCGTGGAGATCGACGCCGCACTGGTCGCCTTCGTACGGGAACACCTGCCGCTGGACCCGCAGGCGCGGGTCCGGGTCCGCGCGGTGGACGCCCGGGCGGGCCTGGCGAAGGTGCCGGACGGCTGGGCGGACCTGGTGATCGCGGACGTGTTCAGCGGGGCGCGCACCCCGGCGCACCTGACGAGCACCGAGTTCCTGGACGACGTACGGCGGGCCCTCACGCCCACCGGGTGGTACGTGGCCAACCTCGCGGACGGTCCGCCGCTGACCCACCTGCGGAGCCAGATCGCGACGGCCGCGTCCCGGTTCACGGAGCTGGCGCTGGCCGCGGACCCGGTGGTGTGGCGGGGGAAACGATTCGGCAATGCCGTCCTGGTGGCGTCCGACCGTGAGCTGCCCGTCGCGGAATTCACCCGCCGGGTCGCGAGCGACCCCCACCCGGGCCGGGTCGAGCACGGCCGGGCACTGGCCGATTTCGCGGGCGGCGCGGCTCCTGTAGCCGACGCCTCCGCGGTGGCCTCGCCGCAGCCGCCGCCCTCGGTCTTCCGGTAGCCGCGCGAGCCCCTCGCGGCGCGGTGCTCCCGCGGGGTCGCGAACCGGTTCCGGATCCGCGACCACGCGGGGTCGCGGATCGGTTCCGGATACGCGCGGAATTCACCCGCCGGGTCGCGAGCGACCCCCACCCGGGCCGGGTCGAGCACGGCCGGGCACTGGCCGATTTCGCGGGCGGCGCGGCTCCTGTAGCCGACGCCTCCGCGGTGGCCTCGCCGCAGCCGCCGCCCTCGGTCTTCCGGTAGCCGCGCGAGCCCCTCGCGGCGCGGTGCTCCCGCGGGGTCGCGAACCGGTTCCGGATCCGCGACCACGCGGGGTCGCGGATCGGTTCCGGATACACCTTGTGCAGTTGCGGATAAAGATCCGTCGAGTACTCCCCGCGAGCGGCCGCCGTGCGTAGCCTGTGAACCCCTAGGAGGGCTTGCCCTCCTACGACGCGTTCAGGAGACGGCAAGGCAATGTCTGATTTCCCCGCAACCCCCGGTGCCCCCACCCCTGGCACCACCCCGAGCACCGCCGGCTCCGATTACACCCAGCGGCTGGCGCGCCTGGAGCAGTCCGGAATCAAGCGGCTGCTGCCCACGCAGGCTCCGTACCGCTGGAACCTGCAGCGGCTGAACCTGGGCCGGGTCCTCGACATCGGCTGCGGGCTGGGACGGAACCTGCTCAACTGCGGCCCGGACAGCGTCGGCGTCGACCACAACCCGCACTCGGTGCAGACCTGCCGCGAGCGCGGACTGAACGCCTACACCCCCGACGGGCTGGCCGCCGCCCCGGACTGCGGTCCCGGGTCCTTCGACAGCCTGCTGGTCGCGCACGTGCTGGAGCACGTGGAGGAGGACACGGCGGCGACGCTGCTGGAGCAGTACCTTCCGCTGGTCAAGCCGGGCGGCTCGGTCGTCATGATCACCCCGCAGGAGGTCGGTTTCCGGTCCGACGCCACCCACATCCGCTGGGTCGGCTTCGAGGAGCTGCGCAGCCACGCCGCCAAGGCCGGGATAGCGGTCCGACGGACCTACTCCTTCCCCTTCCCCCGGCCGATGGGCAAGGTCTTCCCGTACAACGAGTTCGTGCTGGTGGGCACGGTCCCGGCCTGAGGCTTCCCGCCCGGGCGGTCAGGCTCAGGGATCGACGATCTCCACCAGCGGCGGATGGTCGTGCCAGGTGCAGAACACCGACACCTCACGGCCGTCCCGGGTGAAGGTGACCCGGATCCAGAAATCCTGCTTCCACACCTGCATCCGCCAGCCGGCCGCCGGCGTCGCCGAAACCAGCTCGGCGGAGGACGCGCCCAGGGAGAAGACGACCCGGCCACCGGAGACCGGGTAGGCCTTCACCTTGCCCGGATCCTGCCCTTCCCCCTGCCCGTAGGGGGAGGGTGAGGCCGCGGGCTTCTGGGACGGCTTGCCGGGGGAGGCCCCGGCGGACGACGGCGCGGCCGGGGTCGGCGAGGCGGAGGGCGACGGGGACGCGGACTCCGCCGGGGCGTCCGGCGGCTGCGCGCGCTGCGTCGAGGAGGACAGCGGCTGAGTGGCGAGCGGCACCGCGAGCGGCGGATCGTAGGCCGTCCCCGACATGACACTGTGCACGCCCCACCACGACAGCGTCACCGCCGCCCCGGTCGCCAGCGTCCAAGCCATGGCATGAAGAAGTCCTCGTCGCATCAGGGCACATACTGCACCACCCGTCACAAGAGCAGCCCGACACCCCGCTGAGTCCCTCGAATGGACTACGGTGCGGGCCATGGCAAGTGTGCTCGTGGTCGAGGACGACCAGTTCGTACGTTCCGCCCTCATCCGGCACCTGACCGACGCCTCGCACACCGTGCGGAGCGTCGGCACGGCCCTGGAGGCCCTGCGCGAAGTCGCGCACCACCGCTTCGACGTGGTCATCCTCGACCTCGGGCTGCCCGACCTGGACGGGTCGGAAGCGCTCAAGATGCTGCGCGGCATCACCGACGTACCCGTGATCATCGCGACCGCGCGCGACGACGAGGCGGAGATCGTCCGGCTGCTCAACGACGGCGCCGACGACTACCTGACCAAACCCTTCTCCGTGGAGCACCTCTCCGCCCGCATGGCCGCCGTCCTGCGCCGCTCCCGGGCCGCCGCCGGGGCCGAACCCCCCTCGCGCGTCCTGCGCGTCGGCGGGCTCGCCATCGACCCGCTGCGCCGCCAGGCCGAGCTCGACGGGACCGTACTGGACCTCACCCGGCGGGAGTTCGACCTGCTGGCCTTCCTCGCCGGGCGGCCCGGGGTGGTCGTGGCCCGCCGCGAACTGCTCGCCGAGGTCTGGCAGCAGTCGTACGGGGACGACCAGACCATCGACGTCCACCTGTCCTGGCTGCGCCGCAAACTCGGCGAAACGGCCGCCCGCCCGCGGTACCTGCACACGCTGCGGGGTGTCGGCGTCAAGCTGGAGCCGCCGCAGTGATGCCCCGATGAGATGGGCCCTGGTCAAGGTGTGCCTCGCGGTCACGGCCATGGTGGTCGTGGCCTTCGCCGTACCCCTCGGGCTCGTCGTCCAGGAGATGGCCAGCGACCGGGCCTTCTCCAACGCCGAGCGGCAGGCCGCCACCATCGGGCCGACCCTGTCCATCACCACCGACCCGGTCCAGCTGCAGAAGGCGATGGAGTCCACGCAGATGGGCGCCGCCCGGCGGATGGCCGTCCACGTGCCCGCCATCGGCGACAGCGCCCCGGTGGAGATCGGCCAGGGCCGGGCGGGTGCGCACGCCGTCGCCGAGACCCGGCGGATCGGGCGGGCCACGACCGCCTCGGCGGCCGGCGGCGGCTCGGCGCTGCTCCAGCCGACCGCGCTCGGCTCCGGGGACATCGCGGTGGTGGAGATCTTCGTACCGGAGAGCGAGGTCAGCAACGGCGTCGCGACCGCCTGGCTGGTGCTCGCGGGCGTCGGGCTCGCGCTGATCGTGGGCTCGGTGGGCGTCGCCGACCGGCTCGGCGCCCGGCTCGTACGGCCGGCCGAGCGGCTCGCGGACGCCGCGCACCGGCTGGGCGAGGGCCGGCTCGGAGCGCGGGTGCCGGAGGTGGGGCCGAAGGAACTCCGCTCGGCGGCCGTCGCGTTCAACGCGATGGCGGACCAGGTGGTGGAACTCCTCGCCAATGAGCGGGAGCTGGCCGCCGACCTCTCGCACCGGCTGCGGACGCCGCTGACGGTGCTGCGGCTCAACACGGCCTCGCTCGGGGACGGCCCGGCCGCGGAACAGACCCGGGCCGCGGTGGAGCAGCTGGAGCGCGAGGTCGACACGATCATCCGTACGGCGCGGGAGCAGCGCCCGGCCACCGGCCTGGTCGGGGCGGGCGCGGGCTGCGACGCCTCCGAGGTGATCCGCGACCGGATGGACTTCTGGTCGGCGCTCGCGGAGGACGAGGGCCGCGAGGTGCGGCTCGCGGGAGTGGACCGTACGGTCCGGATCCCCGTGGCCCGTCCCGAGCTCGCCGCCGCCCTCGACGCCATGCTCGGCAACGTCTTCCGGCACACCCCCGAGGGCACCCCCTTCTCGGTGGACGTCCACGATGCCGGGGACGCCGTCATCGTGCTCGTCTCGGACGCGGGCCCCGGCATCGCCGACCCGGAGGCGGCCCTGCGCCGCGGAAACGACGGCGACCGCGACGGATCGACCGGCCTCGGCCTGGACATCGTGCGCCGCGTCGCGGAGTCGACGGGCGGCGACGTACGGCTGGGGCGCTCGGTGCTCGGCGGGACCGAGGTCCGGGTGTGGATCGGCCTGGACGGCCGGACCCTCGGCGGTCCGGGCGGCGGCGGGCGGGCGGGCCGGGGCCGGCGCGGCAACCGACGTAACCGGGGGCGCGCCTAGCGGGCGGCCCGTGCCCCCTCGGTACGGTCCGGGGCATGCGCGGAGGCCCCGCCGGAGGGCGGACTGCTGGGCCGGGCGCAGTACTGGTTCGCGTGCTTCTTCGCCATCGGCTGGACGGGTGTCTTCTGCGGCGGGCTCTTCTACCAGTTCGGGATGCGGGAGTAGCCGTGCCCGTTCTGCATCGTGCAGCGGATGTTCATGCTGCTGGCGGCGATGGGCGCGGCGTACACCCGAACCGGTACCAATTCCTCTACGACGTGGGGATCCTGGACTAGCCGGGCTCCCCCGGCCGATCGGAAGGAATCAGGCATGCGCTACGCAGTCCTCGGAACCGGGATCGTCGGCCGCACGCTGGCCGCCCGGCTCGCCTCCCTGGGCCACGAGGTGGTCATCGGCACCCGCGACCCCGCCGCGACCGCCGGGCGCGCCGAGTACGCCGAGTGGCAGGCGGGGCAGCCCGGGGTGCGGCTCGCCGGCTTCGCGGAGGCCGCGCGGGACGGCGACACCCTGGTCAACGCCACCGGCGGGCAGGTCAGCATCGCCGCGCTGACGGCGGCGGACGCCGCGCACCTGGACGGCAAGATCCTCGTCGACGTCGCGAACCCGCTGGACTTCTCGCGGGGCTTCCCGCCGAGCCTGGACCCGGTGGACACCGACAGCCTGGGCGAGCTGATCCAGCGCACCTTCCCGGGGCTGCGGGTGGTCAAGACGCTCAACACGATGAACTGCCTGGTCATGGTCGATCCGGGCCGGGTCGCCGGGGAGCACCACGTCTTCCTCTCGGGGGAGGACGCGGACGCGAAGAAGGCCGTACGGGAGCTGCTCCACTCCTTCGGCTGGCCGGAGCCGAGCATCCTCGACCTCGGGGGCATCGAGACGGCCCGGGGCGCCGAGATGCTGCTGCCCGTATGGCTCCGGCTGATGGGCTCGCTCGGGCACACGGACTTCAACTTCCACATCCAGGGGGCGTCTTCGGACTGAGAGGTCCGGACCCGTCGGGCCCCGCACGGACGGGGGCGCATATGTTGCCGTGCCCCCGGGCCGCGCCGAGGGTGGGCGTGACGGAAGGAGCCACGCATGAGAGTCATGCTCAGGGCGCACTTTGACACGGCCGCCACCAACGAGGGCATCAAGACCGGCTCGCTGCCCCAGGCGGTGAAGACGCTGATGGACAAGGTGAAGCCGGAGGCGGCCTACTTCGGTCTGCACGAGGGCGTCCGCTCCTGCTGGATCGTCTTCGACCTGGACGACAGCTCGCGGATGCCGGCGCTGATGGAGGACCTGTTCCTGCAGTTCAACGCCGAGCTCGAGGTCGGCCCCGTCATGAACGCCGAGGACCTGGCGAAGGGCCTGGCGGCGATGCAGTCCTCCCCGTCCTGACGAGGTCCGACACGACGGGGGCCGACCTCGCGCCCTAGTGGGGCGCGAGGTCGCCGTGCGGGCCGAGGTCCTCGTGCGGGCCGAGGTCCTGGCGCAGGCCCGTACCGGTTCTTCCCGCAAGCGAGAGGGCCAGTACGGCGGAGGCGGCCGCCGCGGCGCACGCGACGGCGAAGGCCGCCCGATGGCCGTAGGCGCTCGCCAGCGGCCCCGCAACGGCCGCGGCCAGCGCCTGGCCGAGGATCAGCCCACTGCCGACCACGGTCATGGCCTCGCCCATTCGCTCCGCCGGGCCGGCCCGTTCCACCAGGCCGAACAGCGCGATCAGGTGGGGCGCCACGGCCAGTCCGATGCCCGCGACGGCGAAGGCGGCTCCCCACAGTCCCGACACCGCCGGCAACGGCAGGGTGAGCACCGCCTGGACGGCGATCGTCCACCGCAGGCGTACGGTCAGGTCCGCCGATCCGGGCCGGGAGACCGTGACGAAGCCGGCGAGGGAGCTGGTCACGGCCATGGCCGCCCACACCAGCCCGGCCGCGCCTGCATTGCCGACCGATTCGGCGAGCGCGTTGACGCCGGTGTTCGCCCCGCTCCAGGCGGCCCCCTGCAGCACCGCCAGCGCGAAGAGCAGGCCCAGCCCGGGCGACCAGAGCCGTACACCGGGCCGCGCGCCGCGGGCGGCGACCGCCGGGCCCGGAGCCGCGACCGCCGGGCCCGGAGCCGTCGGATGCAGGGCGAACAGCGTGCCGAACAGCAGGATCAGCGCGGCGGCGAGGACGAGCGCCGAGGCGGGATGCACCGTGACGGCCAGGATGCCGGCCAGCGCGGGGCCGACCATGAATCCGACCTCGTCCAGGGTGGTGTCGACGGACAGGGCGGACCCGAGCACCTTCTTGTCCCCGCCGGCCAGCCGTGCCCAACGGGCCCTGGCCAGCGGGCCGATCTGGGGCACGGTGAGCCCGGCCGCGACGGCCAGCGCCATGCGGGCGGCCAGCGGCAGCCCGCCGAGGACGGCCGCGACGAGGGCGAGGAGGACGGCGGAGTTCGCGGCGCAGGCGACGAGCAGGACGGGGCGGTGCCCGCGCCGGTCGGCGAGCCGGCCGATGACGGGGCCGCCGAGGGCCTGGCCGAGCCAGAGCGCCGCGGCGACGGCGCCGGCGGCGCCGATGCCGTCGCGGGCGTTGATGAGCAGGAGCGTTCCGATGGGGCAGAGCGCGGCGGGGAGCCGGGCGAGGAACGCGTAGAGGGGGAGGGCGGTACCGCCGAGTGCGAACACCCGGCGGAAGCCGCCGGGCGCGGACGTGGGTGCGGACGTGGGTACGGACGCGGACGTGGGTGCGGACGTGGGTGCGGACGCGGACGTGGGGGTGGGCTGGGACACGGACAACCTCCGACCGCACGCCGACCCTCCCGTTTCTCCGGCGCGCGCTGTTGCCCGTTGAGCGGGACCGTAGTGCCGGAACGCCCCCTTCGGAAGCCCTCGGGGACCCGGCGGCGGAGCGGCCGGTCGAGGGGCGTGTCCGGCCGGCCGACCGTCAGCCGTCTTCCCCGGAGGTGAGCCGTTTGGCCTGGGCGCGGCCGACCTCGGCGGCGCGGTGCAGGTAGTCGGCGATCACGTTGAGCTCGGCGTCGGAGTAGCTCTCCAGTACGGCGCCGAAGGCGCGGCCGGGGGTGTCCCATGCCGCCCCGATCCGCTCGCGGGCCTCGGGGGAGAGGGAGACGAGGGAGCGGCGGCGGTCGTTCGGGTCGGCGTGCCGCTGGACGATGCCGGCCTTGACCATCCGGTCGACGAGGCGGGTGGCGGAACCGGAGGTCAGGCCGGTGAGGCGGGCGATGTCGCCGGTGCTGACGGGTTCGGGCTCCATGTCGAGGAGGGCGACGCACTGCATGTCGGTGGGGTGGAGGCCCACGTGATCGGCCATCGCCTGGTTGAAGAGGGAGTAGTCGGCGTAATGCCGCTGGCTCTCGGTGACGATGCGCGCGAGCAGCTCGGCCCGGCTCCATTCCGCACCACCCGTACGAGTGGGATCGGTTGACATCGGCTCCTCCGTGCTTCAAATTTATCTGTGTGACGCAGAGAATGTGTCGCACAGAATCTGTGCCACGTGTGGATTCTATCCCCAACTCCAGATGAGGAACCAGTCATGTCGATTCTCGTCACCGGCGGCCGCGGTGCGGTCGCCCGCGGCCTCTGCGCCCTCCTCGACGCCCACGGTGTCCCGTACCGCCTCGGCTCCCGGGAGCGGGGCACGCCCGGTGCGGTCCACTGCGACCTCACCGACCCGTCGACCTTCCCCGGCGCCCTCGCCGGTGTCCGCTCCGTCTTCCTCTATGCCGAGGCCGCCGGCATCGACGCCTTCGTCAAGGAGGCCGTCACCGCCGGGGTCGAGCACGCGGTGCTCCTGTCCTCCTCCTCGGTGCTCGCCCCGGACGCCGCCGGCAGCCCGCTGTCCGCGTCCCACCTCGCCGTAGAGCAGGCCCTGTCGGCCTCCCTGCTGCGCACCACCCTGCTGCGCCCGGGTTCCTTCGCGAGCAATGCCCAGGGCTGGGCCTGGTCCGTGAGGTCCGGCCGCCCGGTCCCTCTGCCCTACCCGGGCGCCCACTGTGACCCCGTCCACGAGGCCGACCTGGCCGAGGCGGCCTTCGCCGTGCTCACCGACCCCGCCCTCGCAGGCCGCGCCTACACCCTGACCGGCCCGCAGTCGCTGACCTTCGCGACCCAGCTCGCGATACTCGGCGACGCGCTCGGCCGGCCCATACCCTTCGAGACCGTTTCCGCCGAGCGGTGGAAGTCCGAGGCCGACGGCTACATACCCGGCGCCTACGCCGATGCCCTGCTCGACTTCTGGGCCGCCTCGGACGGCCTCCCGGTCGAGATCACCGACGCCGTGGAGCGCCTCACGGGCCACCCGGCCCGCACTTTCGAGACCTGGGTGAAGGATCACGCCGACGCATTCGCGGCCTGAGTGCGGCGGCGCCCGGCCTCAGGTGAGGGAGTCGATCCAGCGCTCCAGGCGGCGGGCCTCGGTGGTCATGAGCTCCGGGTCGCGGAAGGTGTTGGTGAGCAGTGAGATGCCCTGGTAGGCGGCGATCAGGGCGACCGCGAGCTCGCGCGCGTCGGCGCGGCCCATCTCCCGGAACTGTTGCTCGGCCCAGGCGAGCAGGGTCTGCATGACCGCGGCGATCGACTGGTCGAGCCCGTCGGCGCGCTTGTCGAGCTCCGAGGCGAGGGTGCCGGTGGGGCAGCCGTACTGGGCGGTGAGCTCGCGCTGTTCGACCCAGCCGTTCAGCAGGGCCTTCAGGCGGTCTTGGGGGGTGGGCAGTTCATCGAGGGCGCTGATCAGGCCCAGGAGGGTCTGCGCGTGTGCGTCGATCGCGGCCTCGACGAGCTGGTCCTTGGTCTTGAAGTAGTAGTAGACGTTGCCCACCGGGACCTCTGCCGCCTGGGCGATGTCCGCGAGCGTGGTCTGGGCGATGCCCTGGGTGTGGAGCACCTGGGCCGCGGCGGCCGCCAGGCGCTCCCGCTTGCCGGACGTACGCCGGGACTTCTTTGAGTCAGTCACCTGACTAACTATAGACGAGTGATCGGAAGGGAGCTATGGTCGTAACTAAGTCAGCCAACTAACTCACTCACAGGGGGTTCGTCGTGATCGTGGTAACGGGTGCGACCGGGAACGTGGGACGCGAATTGGTACGGATTCTGGCCGCGGGCGGTGTGCAGGTGACCGCCGTCTCCCGGCGGCCGGCGCACATGCCCGAGGGGGTCCGCCACCACCAGGGCGACCTCGCCGAGCCGGAGAGCCTGCGCCCCGCGCTGGAAGGGGCCGACGCGCTGTTCCTGCTCGTCGCCGGCGAGGACCCGCAGGGCATCCTCGAACGGGCCGGGGCCGCCGGGGTGCGCCGGGTCGTCCTGCTCTCGTCCCAGGGCGTCGGGACACGCCCGGAGGTCTACCGCCACCCCGCGCAGTTCGAGGAAGCCGTCCGCGGGGGCGGTCTGGAGTGGACGATCCTGCGCTCCGGCGGGCTGAACTCCAACGCCTACGCCTGGGCCGAGACGATCCGTACGCGGCGCACCGCCGCCGCGCCGTTCGGCGACGTCGGGCTGCCGACCGTCGACCCGGCGGATGTCGCCGAGGTCGCGGCCGCGGTCCTGCGCGATCCCGGCCACACGGGCCGGACCTACGAGCTCAACGGGCCCGCCCTGGTCACGCCGAGGGACCGGGCCGAGGCGATAGCCGCGGCCCTGGGTGAGCCCGTCCGGTTCGTCGAGCAGACCCGGGAGGAGGCCCGCGCCCAGATGCTGACCTTCATGCCGGAGCCGGTCGTGGAGGGCACCCTGGGGATCCTCGGCGAACCGCTGCCCGCCGAGCTGATACCGAGCCCCGCCGTGGAGCAGATCCTGGGCCGCGCACCCCGCCCCTTCGCCGACTGGGCCGCCCGTTCCGCCCCGGCCTTCCGCTGACCGCTGCCCCGCCCCTTCCCGCCAGGCGGGGGCCGGGCCGGATCACTGCACGCTGAACTCGTGCGGGTGGGATGGGTCTTGGGGGCAGGTGATGATGTTGAGCTTGCCGTGGTTGCCCACGACCACTCCGGTCGGAGTGTGGGCGCGGTCGTCCGGCCGTTCCTCCAGCGGGATCCAGCTCGTACCGTCCGAGTGCCACTCGTGCGTGGCGATCGTCAGGAGCAGATCCATTGCCGAGCCGCAGGTGCGGCAGTCCATCGCCCCGGGCCCGGTGAGGTTCCACGCGGCGTGGCCGCCGGCCTTCCAGCCCGGAGCGATGGAGAGGTCGCACTGGTAGCTCGGCACGGGGTCGCCGTCGCCGTCGCCGTCCGCTCCGCTCCCGTCGGCCTCGTAGGCGGCCTCCTCCTGGGCGTCCTCCCACTCCTCGACGCGGGCGCCGAGGGCTCCGGTGAGCAGCTCGATGTACGGGTACTCGGTGACCTGCTCCGGGTGGAGCGCGCAGGGGCTCGGCAGGTAGCCGTCGAAGCCGACCGGACCGGGGGCCGGGGGCTCGGCCAGGACTTGGCGCACCTCTGCGGCACGGCGCCAGCGCAGGTGCACGTACATGCCGGCACCCGTGGGCCCGTGCGCGTCGAAGGGGCACCAGAACACCTGGAGCAGATCGCCACCGTCCGGGCCGGCGGGCAGGTCGGGCACGTCCCGGCCGTAAAGCTGGGCCACGGCCAGCAGCGGCCGGGGGCCGGCCGCCGACGCGCCGCGCCCGTGCGGGGCCTCGCACACCGGCCACGGCTCGTCGGCCGGCCACAGCATCGGCCCGCCGATGTGGCTCTCGCGCACTCCGGCCGCCCCGGCACGCGGGTGCAACCGGGTCGCCGTACGGCGGTGGGCTGCCAGTTCGGGGAAGAGGGACTCCACGTCCAGGGGGCGCGGCGGCGTGGTGAAGCGCATGGGCCGAATCTACAAGCCCGCGGGGATCACACCCTTGCGGGCCAGGCGGGCGTACCAGTGGGCGCTGGAGCGCGGGGTGCGGGTCTGGGTCTCGTAGTCGACGTGCACGATGCCGAAGCGCTTGCTGTAGCCGTAGGACCACTCGAAGTTGTCCAGCAGCGACCACAGGAAGTAGCCCTCGACGGGGGCGCCGTCCGCCAAGGCACGGTGGACGGTGGCGAGATGGGCCTCCAGGTAGGCGATGCGGAGCGGGTCGTGGAGGTCCGGGGCGTAGGCCGCGCCGTTCTCGGTGACCAGCAGCGGCAGGCCGGGCGCCTCGTGGGCGAAGCGCATCAGCAGGTCGTACAGGCCGGTGGGGTCGATCGACCAGCCCATGTCGGTCCGCTCGCCCGGCGGCTGGTGGAAGGCCACCGTGTCCGCCGCGGGCCAGGGGGAGTGGGCCGTGCCGCCGTGGCCGTCGGCGCGCGGGCCGTCCTCGCCGGGGGCCGCCGACACCACCGCCGGCGTGTAGTAGTTCACGCCGAGGAATTCCAGCGGCTGGTGGATCAGCGCCTCGTCGCCCGTGCGGACGAAGGACCAGTCGGTCAGCGCGGCCGTGTCCGCGAGCAGGTCCTGCGGGTAGGCGCCGTGCAGCAGCGGCCCGGTGAAGATCCGGTTGGCGAGCGCGTCGATACGGCGCGCGGCGTCCGCATCGGCCGCCGAGCCGGTCAGCGGCCGCACCGCACTGGGGTTGAGCGCGATGCCGACCCGGGACCGGGCGGGCAGGGCGGCGGCGGCCAGGCCGTGGGCCAGGTTCAGGTGGTGGGCGGCGCGCAGCGAGTCGGCGGGGGAGGTGCGGCCCGGGGCGTGCACCCCGGAGGCGTAGCCGAGGAAGGCGCTGCACCAGGGCTCGTTGAGCGTGGTCCAGAGCTCCACCCGGTCGGCCAGCGCCTCCGCGACCTGGGCGGCGTACGAGGCGAAGGCGTAGGCCGTCTCCCGTTCGGGCCAGCCGCCCGCGGCCTCCAGCTCCTGGGGCAGGTCCCAGTGGTAGAGGGTCACGCAGGGCGTGATCCCGTGGGAGAGCAGCTCGTCCACGAGCGCGTCGTAGAAGCCGATCCCGCCGGCGAGCACGCGCGGCCAGGACACCGAGAACCGGTACGCGCCGAGCCCCAGTTCGGCCATCAGCCGGACGTCCTCGCGCCACAGCCGGTGGTGGTCGACCGCCACCTCGCCCGTGTGCCCGCCGTACACCTTCCCCGGCGTGGCGCAGAACGTGTCCCAGATCGAGGGCCCGCGCGAGGCGGCCGCGCCCTCGATCTGGAAGGCCGCCGTGGCCGTGCCCCAGAGGAATCCCTCGGGGAATCGCATGTCCGTCATCCCTTGACCGCTCCCTGCATGATGCCGCCGACGATCTGGCGGCCGAAGACGATGAACACCAGCAGCAGCGGGAGCGTGCCCAGCAGCGCGCCCGCCATGATCACCGACTGGTCCGGTATGTAGCCCCGGCCCAGCCCGGTCAGGGCCACCTGCACCGTCGGGCTGCCGTTCTGGGTCAGCGCGACGATCGGCCAGAAGAAGTCGTTCCAGGCCATGACGAAGGTGAGCATCCCCAGCACCGCCATCGCCGGCCGGGCCGCCGGGAACACCACGTGCCACATGACCCGCAGCGAGCTCGCCCCGTCGGTGCGCGCCGCCTCCACGAGTTCGATCGGCAGCGCGTGCACCAGGTACTGGCGCATGAAGAACACCCCGAAGGCGCCCACCAGGGTCGGCAGGATCACCGCCTGGAGCCGGTCGGTCCACGACAGCCGCGCGATCAGCATGTAGAGCGGCACCACGCTCAGCTGCGGCGGGATCAGCATCGTCCCGATCACGAGCGACATCAGCATCCGGCGGCCCCGGAAGCGGAGTTTGGCGAAGGCGAAGCCCGCCAGGGTGGAGAAGAGCACGGTGCCCGCGGTGACCGTGCCCGCCACGATCACGGTGTTCAGCAGGGCGGTGCCCATGTTGGCGTCCGTCCAGGCGATCTGGAGGTTGCGCCCCAGGTTCCCGCCGAACCAGAACGGCGGCGGGGTCTGGGCCAGGCGCGTGCTGTTGCGGGAGGCCGCGATCGCCGTCCACACGAGGGGGAACAGCGAGCCGGCCGTGAAGAGGCCGAGCACCAGGTACGTGAGCCGGCCCGCGCGCAGTGATCTCATCGGGAGTCCTTCCGTCCGCGCAGCAGCCGCGCCGCCCCGGCGATCAGCAGCAGGATCAGGAACATCGCCCACGCGATCGCCGAGGCCCGACCGAGGTGCAGGTTCACCCAGCCCTGCTCGTACAGGTACAGCCCGAGCGTCTGGAACTGGTGGTCCGAGCCGCCCGTCGCGCCCGACCCGCCGTTGAACAGCAGCGGCTCCCCGAACAGCTGGGTCGCCCCGATCGTCGACACGACACAGGTGAAGAAGATCGTCGGCCGCAGCGAGGGCACCGTGACGTGGCGGAACTGCTGCCAGCGCGAGGCCCCGTCCAGCGCGGCGGACTCGTAGAGCTCGCCCGGCACGGCCTGCATGGCGGCCAGGTAGATCAGCGCGTTGTAGCCGGTCCACCGCCAGATCACGATGGTGGAGACCGCCAACTGCGAGGCGAAGGTGTCGTTCTGCCAGTCCACCGCCCCGAAACCGACCGCCGAGAGCGCCCAGTTGACCATCCCGTAGTCCCGGCCGAAGAGCAGCACGAAGACGAGGGTGGCGGCCGCCACCGAGGTCGCGTACGGGGTGAGCAGCGCGACCCGGAAGAAGGCGGACCCGCGCAGCTTGTAGTTGAGCAGATGGGCCAGGCCGAGGGCGATCGCCAGCTGCGGAACCGTGGACAGCAGCCCGATGGTGAAGGTGTTGCGCAGCGCGTTCCAGAAGAACTCGTCGTCCCACAGCCGGGTGAAGTTCCTCAGCCCCACCCAGGTCATGCTGTCGGGATCGGTCAGCTCCACCTGGTGCAGCGCCGCCCAGCCGGTGTAGAGCAGCGGGAACAGCCCGAAGGCGGCGAAGAAGAGGAAGAAGGGCGCCACGAAGGCGTACGGGCTGAAGCGCAGGTCCCAGCGGTAGCGGCGCGAGCGCCACACCTGGCCCGGCCGGCCCCGGCCGCCCCCCTCCGCCGCCGGCCGCTGCGGGCCGACGGCGGAAGGGGACAGGACAGCGGTCTCGTCCGTCACTTGCGCCTCACTGGTCCAGGGCGTTGTCGATCGCCTTCACGGCGGCCTCCCAGCCCTCCTGCGGCGACCGGCCCTTCTGGTCGACCTGGAGCATGCCGATGTCGGCCAGGTTCTGCGCGATCACCAGGTCCTTCGGGCCGACCACCGTCACCGGCACCCCTTCGGCCGCCCTCGCGAAGATCTCGCCGATCGGGGCGCCGCCGAAGTACGTGTGCTGCGCGCCCGACACCGCCGGCAGCTTGTACGCGGCGCTCGCGCTCGGGAAGCTGCCCCGCTTCTCGAAGAGCTTCGCCTGCTGCGCCGGCGCCGTCAGCCAGGCCGCCAGCTTCGCCGCCTCCTCGGCGTGCTTGCCCGCCTTCGGCACGACGAGGAAGGAGCCGCCCCAGTTGCTGGGCCTGGGCGCCTGCGCCACGTCCCACTTGTCCTTGCCCGCCGGACCCGCCTTGTCCTGGATGTAGCCGAGCATCCAGGCCGGGCAGGAGACCGTCGCGAAGGAGCCGTTGGCGAAGCCCTGGTCCCAGCCCGGGGTGAACTGCTGGAGCTTGGCGCTCAGCCCGTCGGTGGCGAAGGAGGCCGCCAGGTCGAAGGCCCCGCGCACCGCCGGGTTGGTCTTGTAGACGACCTTGCCCTGCTCGTCGTAGAACCGCTGGGCGCTGCTTCCGGTCACCGCCGCCATCACACCCGACGCCGAGTCCACGAAGGCCTTTCCGTCGCCGGCCTTCGCCTTGTACGCCCGGCCCGCCTCCAGGTACTTGTTCCAGTCGCCCGCCCACAGCGCCCCGACCGCCGCCCGGTCGCTGGGCAGCCCGGCCGCCTCGAAGAGGTCCTTGCGGTAGCAGATGCCCTGCGGGCCTATGTCGGTGCCGAGGCCGACCGTGGCCCCGCCCTTCGCCGCGCTCGCCGTGCCCTGCGCCCACTTCCACGGCAGGTACGCGGCCTTGTCGACACCGGGCGCCTTGCCGAGGTCGACGAGCTTGTCGGCCTGGGTGGCGGTGATCTCGGCGATGTTGTTGACCTCGACGGCCTGGATGTCCGCGAGCCCGCTGCCCGTGCCCAGGTGGGTGAGGAGCTGGGGGTAGTAGTTCTCGTTGCGCTCGATGGAGGTCTGCTCGATCCGGATCCCGGGATTCTGCGCCATGTACTCGTCGTAGAGCCCGGCCTCCTTGAGGCCGAAGGCCCCGAAGACCCCGACGGTGAGGGTGGTCTGTGCTTTGCTGTCGCCTCTGCCGCCGCCCGGGGCGCCGGCGTCCGGCTTCTCGGCCGGGTCCTGCGCGCAACCCGCGAGCAGCAGGGCGGCCGCGCCCACCGCGGTGACCACCGTGACGAGGTTTCTTCGCACTCGGGCTTGGGCTCGCATGTGCATCCTCCCTGAAGGACGGAACGTGCCGGGTGTTCTGTGACACAGTGTGGGAGCGCTCCCACAGTCGTCAAGAGGTAGATTCACAACCGGGAGGAAGCCATGAACGGGCACGGGCGCAGCGGGGGACGGCCCACGCTGGAGGAGGTCGCGGCGCGCGCCAGGGTAGGGCGCGGCACGGTCTCCCGGGTGATCAACGGATCCCCCAAGGTCAGCGAGCATACCCGGGCTGCCGTCGAGGCGGCCGTGGCGGAGCTGGGGTACGTACCGAACCGCGCCGCGCGGGCACTGGCCGCCAACCGCAACGACGCCATCGCCCTCGTGATCCCCGAGCCCGAGGCCCGCTTCTTCGCCGAGCCCTACTTCTCCGAAGTGGTCCGCGGGGTCGGCGCCGCCCTCGCCGAGACCGACGTCCAGCTCGTCCTCACCCTGGCGGGCAGCGACCGCGAGCGCCGCCGGCTCGCCCAGTACCTGTCCGGGCACCGCGTGGACGGCGTACTGCTCGTCTCCGTCCACGCCGGGGACCCGCTGCCGGAGCTGCTGGCCGAGCTCGGCATCCCGACGGTGATCAGCGGCCGCCGCTCCGCCGACGAGACGCTCCCGTGCGTGGACTCCGACAACCTGTCGGGCGCGGCCGAGGCCGTACGCCACCTCCTCGCGCGGGGCCGCCGCACCGTCGCCACGATCACCGGACCGCTGGACGTGTACGGGGCCCAGTGCCGCCTCGACGGCTACCGGCAGGCCCTGGCCGCCGCCGGACACCAGGTCGACGAGCTGCTGATCTCGGTCGGAGACTTCACCGAGGACGGCGGCCGCCGGGCCATGCGCGAGCTGCTGGAACGCCGCCCGGGCCTCGACGCGGTCTTCGCCGCCTCGGACGTCATGGCGTCGGGCGCCCTGCGGGAGCTGCGCGCGGCCGGCCGCCGGATTCCGCAGGACGTGGCGCTGGTCGGCTTCGACGACTCGGTGGTCGCCCGGCACATGGACCCGCCGCTGACCAGCGTCCGGCAGCCGATCGAGGAGATGGGCCGCACCATGGCGCAGGTGCTGCTGGCGAGGATCGCCGGGGAGACGGCCGAGGAGTCCGTGGTGCTGCCGAACCGGCTGGTGGTCCGCGAATCCTCGTAGGAAAGCAGAAGGCCCCGGTCGCTTTCGCGATCGGGGCCTTCCCACAGGGTGAGTGACGGGACTTGAACCCGCGGCCACCTGGACCACAACCAGGTGCTCTACCAACTGAGCTACACCCACCATGTCCGGTCGGAAAACCGACCGGCCGAAGAAAAGGGTACAGGGTCCGGGAGGGTGCTCGCTCCACCCTTTCCCGCACCCCTCTCCGCGGGAGTCGCTACGCGCCCGGCACGGCGTGCTTGGCGGCGATGGACCGGGCCGTGTCCGAGTCGGGCCCGGGCTGCGGCACGAAGACCGCCTCCCGGTAGTAGCGCAGCTCGGTGATGGAGTCCTTGATGTCCGCCAGCGCCCGGTGGTTGCCGTTCTTCGGCGGGCTGTTGAAGTACGCCCGCGGGTACCAGCGGCGCGCCAGTTCCTTGACCGAGGACACGTCCACGATCCGGTAGTGCAGGTAGCTCTCCAGCGCGGCCATGTCGCGCAGCAGGAAGCCGCGGTCGGTGCCGACCGAGTTCCCGCAGAGCGGCGCCTTGCGGGGCTCCTTCACGTGCTCCCGCACGTACGCCAGGACCTGCGCCTCGGCATCCGCGAGGGTGGTCCCGCCGGCCAGCTCGTCGAGCAGGCCGGAGGCGGTGTGCATCTCGCGCACCACGTCGGGCATGGTCTCCAGGGCCGCGTCCGGCGGGCGGATCACGATGTCCACGCCTTCGCCGAGCACGTTGAGCTCCGAGTCGGTGACCAGTGCGGCCACCTCGATAAGTGCGTCGTCCGTCAACGAGAGCCCGGTCATCTCGCAGTCGATCCACACCATGCGATCGTTCATGTGTCCCACCTTATGCGGTCCCTTGCGGAGCGGACCGCATATGCGGAAGGTCCCCCATCGGCGATGACCGGTGGAGGACCTCCCTTGCCGTACCCGTGGTGGGGTTACGCGTGTTCCCGCAGGACCCGGCCCGGGGCGTACAGCTCCGTCACCGTCGGGCCCGCCGCGGCCAGGGCCGCCGCCGCCCGGTGGGGCTGCGGAGTGCGCTGGTGCGGAACCGGCCCCGACGAGATCTCGGACACCTGCGCCACGTCGGCCTGCGGCCGGCGTGCCCGGTAGGCCGAGCGGTAGGCGGCCGGGGAGGACCCCAGCTGCCGCCGGAAGTGACCCCGGAGGGCGACCGGCGAGCGGAACCCGCAGCGCCCGGCGACCTCGTCGACCGAGTAGTCGGAGGTCTCCAGCAGCCGCTGCGCCTGGAGCACCCGCTGGGTGATCAGCCACTGCAGCGGCGCACTGCCGGTGAGCGAGCGGAACCGGCGGTCGAAGGTGCGCCTGCTCATGTAGGCGCGGGCCGCCAGGGTCTCCACGTCGAACTGCTCGTGGAGGTGCTCCAGCGCCCAGGCGACGACCTCGGCCAGCGGGTCGGCGCCGATCTCCTCCGGCAGGGACCGGTCGAGATACCGCTCCTGTCCGCCCGTGCGGCGCGGCGGCACGACGAGCCTGCGGGCCAGGGCCCCGGCCGCCTCGCTGCCGTGGTCCGTGCGCACGATGTGCAGGCACAGGTCGATTCCGGCAGCGGTGCCCGCGGACGTGAGCACGTCGCCGTCGTCGACGAACAGTTCGCGCGGATCGACGTGGACGGACGGGTAGCGCTTGGCCAGCGTCGGCGCGTACATCCAGTGCGTCGTCGCGGGCCGGCCGTCCAGCAGACCGGCGGCGGCGAGCACGAAGGCTCCCGTGCACAGTCCGACGATCCGGGCCCCCTCCTCGTGCGCCAGACGCAGTGCGTCCAACGCCTCCGGAGGCGGCGGTGATGTGATGGAGCGCCAGGCGGGAACGACGACCGTGCCTGCCCGGGCGATCGCCTCCAACCCGTACGGCGCGGTCAGTTCGAGTCCGCCGGTGGTCCTGAGCGGACCGTCCTCACCGGCGCACACGAGCAGTCGATAGCGTGGAACTCCCGCGTCCTGCCGGTCAATGCCGAACACGGAAAGTGGAATGGAGCTCTCGAAGATCGGTCCGCCGCTGAAGAGCAGCACCGCGACGATCTCCCTGCGGCGACGCCCCGCGAGCTTCCGGCCGGCGTCTGTGACGACGGCGGTGGAATCCTGGCTCATGGCGCTAAGCCCCCCTTGGGTGTCGCGACTCCTTGGTCTGGTCGCACCTGCACGTTTCCCCTCGGCCTTGCACGTGGCTCCCCCGCCGTAAATACATGATCGAATCTACTGCGTCCCGTGGTGTCGGCGTGACAAGTTCAGCACGCAGCGCTATGTCGACTTCTCAACTTGGCGAAAAGCATTCGATCAGTAAGCGTTCCGCTCCGCTACCCGAATGGGAAGTCCGCCCACCGGCCGTGGCCAGTACCCGTAGGGCCGCTACGCCCCCCGGGGCTCGTAGTCGCTGGTGGTGAGGGGGGTGGGGGGACATTCCGGCAAGGGGGGCGCCCTGCCGGGAAGTTGGCTGAAAACATGCGTGTGTGGGTGTGCGAATGAGTCAGTCGTGCGGGGACCCGGCGCCGGAGCCGTGGCAGCCGCGGCGGTTCCCGGCCCCGCCGCGCGAGTGCCGGCGGCGGCGGGAGGGCGCAGGCCGCTCCTCCGCCAGGACCCGGGCCGCCGCCCGCTCGTTCTTCTCCGAGTGGCGCAGCAGGGCCCGGCACGCGGCCGTCACGGCGAGCAGTCCGAGGGTCGCGACGGCCGCCCCGCCGAAGGAGGTTCCGTAGACGACGAGGACCACGGGGACGAGCAGGCAGCTGAAGGCGGCCCAGCGCACCACGTCACCCGCAGGGTCGTCATGGGCGCGTCCGGCGGACTGCACGGACGGGTGAAGGGCCGGGTGGAGTCCGGGGCGCGGCGACGGGGTGAAGTGCGGGCCCGCGTCGGCGGGATGGAGGGACCGGACGGACTGCGTCGGCTGAGCTGGCTGGACGGGGTGAACCGGATGACCGGGCACGGCGTGCTCCCTGCGGGCTCTTCCTGGACGGTCGGACTCGTGTCCAACGCCGCGCGGCGCGGCTCGGTCACTGCGCGCAAGGGTTGCGGGGCCCCACTCGTCACTGGCTGTAGGGGACAGTGGCCATTGCCAAGGAGCGCTCGCTCCGGCATGCTCCCTGGGACGCTCTCCAAGGGCGGCAAGCCCTGTGCAGGACAGGAGTGTCGCCGTACCCTGGTGGGTATGGGCTTGGGAAGATGCTTCCCGGACAGAGCTCCGTCACACTGTGTCGCCGATTTCGCCCCTGTTGCTTCCTCCAAGGACCTCTTCGCCGAGATACCCATGGCCGGTCACGAATTCTCCGAACCCGCGGACCGCAAGCGCAAACGCCTCGCCGACCCCGCGTCGGCCGCCGATCTGCGTGCGGTGGAACAGACACGTCTGCCCTGCGATCCGGCCTTCCGGCACGGAGTCGTGGTGGGATTCGACGGATCCACGTCCAGTGAGCGCGCCCTCGCGTACGCGATCGGCATGGCCCGGCGCTCCGGATCGGGTCTGATCATCGTCCATGTCGCCAACCGGCTGCCCACCACCGTGTGGGCGGGGTGCGAGCCGCCGGTCTTCGTGGACGTGCCGGACCACCGCACCGAGGTGCTCGGGCTGGAGCTCGCCTGCGCGGACTACCTGGCGGAAGTGCCGTGGATCCTGGTCGAGCGGGGCGGTGACATCTGCCATGAGCTCGAGGAGGTCGGCCGGGAGTATTCGGCCGACGCCATCGTGGTGGGCTCCACGCACGGGATCGTGGGCCGGATCTTCGGATCGGTGGCCGGCCGTCTGGCCAAGCGCGCGCAGCGACCGGTTGTTGTCATTCCGTGACCCCCTGTTAAGTCGATTGTGCGGTTGTGCCCTCGTGTAAAGGGTAGATAAATGCTGCTGGGACGCAGCAAACAACTGCAGATCGAAGGGAGCCCGCCGTGGACAATGGTGTCTCTGCGGGAAGCACGGCCTCGACTTCGACCCTCGGGAACATCGCCCTGGGTCTCACCCTTCTCGCATTCGGTATCGGCCACACCGGTGTCATCGACGGAGTGTCCGCTGCCAGCTCCGTGTCGCTCGCGATGTACGTCGGCGGCGCGGCCCTGTTCCTCCTCGGGCTCCTCGAGTACCGCGGCGGCAACGGGTTCAACGGCACCGCGTTCGCGGGCCTCGGCATCTTCTGGTTCACGTGGGCCAAGGGCGCGGGGGCTTCGGTCTCCGACGAAGCCGCCGGAACGTTTCTTGTCCTGTTCGCGATGCTCGCGCTGACCCTCACGGTCGCCGCCGCGGGCGGTCTGTTCAGCCAGGGCGTCTACGGCCTGCTGACCCTGTCGCTCGTCCTGCTGGCCATAGGTTCGTTCATGGACAGCGGCGGGCTCGCCAAGGCGGGCGGCTGGGTCGCCGCCGTGTCCGGGCTGCTGGCCTGGTACGGGGCCACCGCGGCCCTGGCGCACTGGCCGATGGCCGTGGGCAAGTCCCGGCGCGGCGCGGTCGCCGCGAGCTGAGCACCACCGGGATCCGCGCGGATCCGCAGGGATTTCGCAGGGGTCCGAAGGGGTCGACCCCCGTGCGCACGGCGCACGGGGGTCGACTCATGTGACGGGGGCCGTCGGCTACTCGACGGTGACCGACTTCGCCAGGTTGCGCGGCTTGTCGATGTCCCGGCCCATGGCCAGGGCCGTGTGGTACGCCAGCAGCTGGAGCGGGATGCCCATCAGGATCGGGTCCAGCTCGTCCTCGTTCTTCGGGACCACGATGGTGTGGTCCGCCTTCTCCTGCTCGCGGTGGGCGACCGCCAGGATCCGGCCACTGCGGGCCTTGATCTCCTCCAGCGCCGCGCGGTTCTTCTCGAGCAGGTCGTCGTCCGGGACGATCGCGACCGTCGGCAGCGAGGGCTCGATCAGGGCGAGGGGACCGTGCTTGAGCTCGGAGGCCGGGTAGGCCTCGGCGTGGATGTAGGAGATCTCCTTCAGCTTGAGGGAGGCCTCCAGGGCCACCGGGTAG
Organism: Streptomyces sp. 147326; assembly: GCF_045000215.1. Lineage (NCBI taxonomy): Bacteria > Bacillati > Actinomycetota > Actinomycetes > Kitasatosporales > Streptomycetaceae > Streptomyces > Streptomyces sp. 147326. Next base: position 5,675,362 of record NZ_CP134201.1, read on the forward strand.
CCGCGCACCCGGCCGATGAACATCATCGACTTGGCCTCGGCGAACTCGGCGGCCAGCTTCTTGATGTCCTCTTCGCCGTCGAGGATCTCCTGGATCTGCGCGGGCAGCTTGCGCAGGCCCTCGATGATCCGCTTGCCGTCGGTGACGGAGAGGTCCCGGATGCGGCCCAGGTGCACGGCGAGCAGCGCGAAGGCCACGACCGTGTTGGTGAAGCACTTGGTGGAGACGACGCAGACCTCGGGGCCGGCGTGCACGTACACGCCGCCGTCGGCCTCGCGGGCGATCGCGGAGCCGACCACGTTGACCACGCCGAGGACGCGGGCGCCCTTGCGCTTGAGCTCCTGCACGGCCGCGAGCACGTCGTAGGTCTCACCGGACTGCGACACCGCGATGTAGAGGGTGTCGGGGTCCACGACCGGGTTGCGATAGCGGAACTCGGAGGCCGGCTCGGCGTCCGCGGGGATGCGGGCCATCCCCTCGATGAGGCCGGCGCCGATGAGGCCCGCGTGGTAGGAGGTGCCGCAGCCGAGGATCTTGACCCGGCGGATGCCGCGCGCCTCGCGCGGGTCCAGGTTCAGGCCGCCCAGGTGCACGGTGTTGAAGCGGTCGTCGATCCGGCCGCGCAGCACGCGGTCGACCGCGTCGGGCTGCTCGGAGATCTCCTTGTGCATGTACGTGTCGTGGCCGCCCATGTCGTAGGAGGCGGCCTCCCACTCCACGGTCTCCGGCGTGGCGGTGGTGGTGGCACCGCTGGTGGTGTAGGTGCGGAAGTCGTCGGCCTTGAGGGTGGCCATCTCGCCGTCGTCGAGGGTGACGACCTGGCGGGTGTGCGCGACCAGGGCGGCGACGTCCGAGGCGACGAACATCTCCTTCTCGCCGATGCCCAGGACGACCGGGGAGCCGTTGCGGGCGACGACGATGCGGTCGGCGAAGTCGGCGTGCATGACGGCGATGCCGTAGGTGCCCTCGATCGCCTTGACGGCCTCGCGGACCTTCTCCTCCAGGGAGTCGGCCTCGGAGCGGGCGATCAGGTGGACGATGACCTCGGTGTCGGTCTCCGACACGAAGACGACGCCGTCGGCCTCGAGCTTGGCGCGCAGCTCGGAGGCGTTGTCGACGATGCCGTTGTGGACGACGGCGACCTTGTTCTCGGCGTCCAGGTGCGGGTGCGAGTTGATGTCGCTCGGGGCGCCGTGCGTGGCCCAGCGGGTGTGGGCGATGCCGGTGGTGCCGGTGAAGCGCTTGGGAACGCGGGACTCCAGCTCGCGGACGCGGCCCTTGGCCTTGACCACCTTCAGGGTGGACGCCTTCGGGCTGTTCACGACGATGCCGGCGGAGTCGTATCCGCGGTACTCCAGCCGCTGCAGGCCCTCCAGCAGCAGCGGTGCCACGTCACGCTTGCCGATGTAACCGACGATTCCGCACATACGGTTTTGCCCCTCCTGAAGTTCGGTTCGTGTACTCGCCCACAGCCGCGCCCGCGGCCGCCGGCTCAGCCGTAGACGATGCGGCGCAGCTGCCGGAGCGAGAGCTCCGGAGGCGCCACGGCGCGGTGCGGCAGCTCGGCCGCGATCCGCTCGAAGATCTCCGCGTTGACCGCTCCGCCGGACTGCAGTTCCCGGTGGCGGCGGCGGACGAACTCCTCGGTCGTCTCGTCGAAGTAGGCGAGCACGTCGAGCACCACCCGGGCGGCCTCGCCGCGCTGCAGCGCGGTGCTGCGCACCAGGTGGTCGACGAGGTCGTCATGCGACGGGCGGCGATCGAGCACTCGTAGATATTGGCGGCTAATGGCGCCGAACGCAAAGATCCTGCCCGAAATCGGGCAGGATCCTCCTGGTCTGGACCAGGGAGCGGGTCGGTCCGGTTAGAAACGCTGCAAAACAGCCTGTTTCGCCGCGGCGAACTCCTCGGCCGTCAGGATTCCCGCCTGGTGCAGATCGCCCAGCTCGCGCAGCCGCCGCAGCAGTGCGTCGTGGTCCTCGGCGGGGGCGGCCGTCGGGGAGAGCCCCGCGGGCGCGGCGACCGCGTCGGCCGGGCCCTCCTGGGGCGCCGCCGGGTGGGGCATCCGTACGGCCACGGCCGCCGCGACCAGGGCCATCAGCGGGTCCTTCTTGAAGCCGAAGAGCTCCACGGTGTGCGGGTCGTACTTGGGCGCCGGGGCCGGCGGGGCGCCCGTCAGGGTGAAGCGCAGCCAGCCGTTCTCCAGGCCCTTCGACGGGGACCACTCCACCGTGCGCAGATCGGCGATCCGGAATTCCCGCGGTCCGCCGGAGCGCTTGGCCTCCTCCGTGGTCCAGTTCCAGTCCAGGGCCACCCGGTCGCCGTCGAAGGCCGCCGTCCCGTCGCCCGCGCCCACCGCGATCGGCACCGGCGGCCCCGGCAGCAGGTACGTGTCCACCGGGCCGAGGTCCACCTGGTCCAGCAGCAGGGCGTTGCGGACCTCGTCCACGAAGTACTCCGCGACCCCGCTGCGGTCCGACTCCACGGTCAGCCGGTACGGGTCGGATGCCTCCGGCAGTCGTCCGCCCGTCACCTGGAGCAGTGGGTCCGCGCCGTCACGCAGCCGGAGCCGGAGCCGGCCCGCCTTGCGGCTCGGCTCGTACGAGATCCCCGCGAGCGCGCGCAGCGGCACGACCACCTCGCCGAGGGTCTGCCGCAACAGTGCCACCCCCTTGTCGCGGCCCGGCACGATGCGCACCGCGTCCCCGTCGAAGCTCCAAGTGCCGTCCTTCTGGATGATTTCCGCCATCCGGCGATTCTCCCACCGTCACGGACGGGCCAGTTGGCCTATACCTGGGCCATGAGAGTCCTGCGACTGCGACGCACGCTCGGCACCCTCCTCGCCCTCGGTGCCCTCGGTGGTTCCGTTTCCTGCACCACCGCCCACGGGGACGACGCCAGACCCGGCGACGATCCGCCCGCGGCCCTCGCCCCCTTCGAGCGGCTGCTGCCGGCGCCGCTCTCCGCGCGCGCCGAAGGGCCCGGCTACTCCTTCGGGGCCGGCACGGTCATCCGTACCGGCCGGGGGGCGGACGAGGAGGTCCGCCGGGTGGGCGAGCTCCTCGCGGAGCAGCTGCGCGGCCCGAGCGGGCTGCCGCTGCCGGTGGTCGACGGGGCGCAGGGCGACGGGATCCGGCTCGGCATCGACGAGGAGGCCGAGGGGCTGGGCGAAGAGGGGTACCGGCTGGAGTCCGGTCCCGGCGGGATCACCCTCACCGCGCGGACCCCGGCCGGCCTCTTCCGCGCGGGGCAGACGCTGCGGCAGCTGGTGCCGGTGGCCGGCCCCGGGACGGTGCCGGGCGGGACGGTCACCGACCGGCCGCGCTTCGCGTACCGGGGGGCGATGGTCGACATCGCGCGGCACTTCTTCTCGGTGGAGCAGGTCAAGCGGTACGTGGACCAGCTCGCCCAGTACAAGGTCAACACGCTGCACGTGCACCTGACCGACGACCAGGGGTGGCGGCTCGCGGTCGACTCCTGGCCGCGGCTGGCGGAGTACGGGGGCGGCAGCGAGGTCGGCGGCGGCCCCGGCGGGCACTGGACGAAGGAGGAGTACCGGGAGCTGGTGGCCTACGCGGGGGAGCGGTACGTGGACGTGGTCCCGGAGATCGACATGCCGGGGCACGTGAACGCGGCGCTCGCCTCCTATCCGGAGCTGACCTGCGACGGGAAGGCCCCGGACCGGTACACCGGGACGAAGGTGGGCTTCAGCTCGCTGTGCGTCGGCAAGGAGCGGACGTACGAGTTCATCGACGAGGTGCTCGGCGAGCTGGCGGCGCTGACCCCGGGCCGCTACCTGCACATCGGCGGCGACGAGGCGCACGCGACGCCGGCGGCGGACTACGCGGCCTTCATGGACCGGGCGCAGGCGGTGGTGGGCCGGTACGGGAAGACGGTGATGGCCTGGCACCAGCTGGCGGCGGCGCGGCCGGCGCAGGGGGCGGTGCTGCAGTACTGGGGCCACGACAAGACCGCGGCCGCGGACCGGGCGGCCGTGGTGGCGGCGGCGAAGGCGGGGCACCGGCTGGTCCTGTCGCCGGCGGACCGGCTGTATCTGGACATGAAGTACGAGGCGGCGACGAAGCCGGGGCTGGCGTGGGCCGGGTACGTACCGGTGCGGCGGGCGTACTCCTGGAACCCGGGGGCCTATCTGGCCGGGGTCCCGGAGTCCGCCGTCCTGGGCGTGGAGGCCCCGCTGTGGACGGAGAACGTCGCGACGCGGGCCGACTGGGAGCTGATGGCGTTCCCGCGGGTCCTGGGCCTGGCGGAGCTCGGCTGGTCCCCGGCGGGCTCGCTGGACTGGCCCTCGTACAGCCGTCGCCTGGCGGCCCAGCAGCCCCGCCTCGACGCGCAGGGCATCGGCTTCTACCGGGCCCCGGACGTGCCGTGGGCGCAGTAACTAGAAAATATTTCTAGAAATCGACTCCACGGCATCCTTCTGCCCGGCCACACTGGGAACCGGGCGGGCCGCGGGGGCGTCCGAAGAGCCGGAGGCGGCTTCCGCGGGCACGGGGGTGCTGCGGAAGCCGCCTCCGCCGGTGTCCTTGCCGCCCCGGAGCGTGCGCCCGCCGTCGGCCCCCGGCCCGCGCCCGTCAGAGCTGCTGTTGATCAGCGTCGGGCGGGAGGAGGCAGGGGGTGTTGACGGACAGGGTCAGCGTGTCCTCGGTCACGTCGCCGACGGAGACGTACTGCTTGTCCTTCGGATGCTCCGCCTGCACCAGATAGGCTCCGCGCTCCTGCCCGGGGCCTTCCTGATAGCCGACGATCTCGAAACCCTGGGCCTTGAGTTCGTCCCGCAGCGCCCTCATGGCCTCGGCGTACTGGGCGCGAGGAAGCTTGGCGCGCGCGTCGTACATCAGCGTGAACCGGCCGTCGTGGGCCGTCTCGCCCTTCTTGCCGGTGCAGTTGGTGAAATTCGCCCTGGGCGTGCCCGAAACGATCTCGGACTTGGTCGTGCGAGCCATGGAGTCGACCCAGTGCTGCGCCCAAGTCTCAGCCCTTTCCCTGCTCATACGGGGAAGCGGATCGTTGGCGCCACTGTCTGACATGCATCCTCCGAGCAGCAGTGTGAGGGCGAGGACAAGGGAGGCCCTGCGCATCGTGGGCATGGGTCGTGGTCTCCTTCGGATCACGAGCGCGGCTGTGTCTGGGGCCGGATTCCGGCGATGATGCGGCCTTGGTTGTCCAGGCTCTTGCTGCCGTCGTCCCAGTAGCCGCTGTGTCCTTCGGTGTCCACATACATTCTCTGGGCCCCGAATTCCGGGTCCTTGGGGTCCACCCCGAGCGTGAGTCCCGAGGTGTGGTTGGAGACGAAGTCGTCGGGGGCGGCTCCGACCCACAGGTGTCGGGGATTCACGTGCAGCTGATCGGCACGATCCACGGTGAGGCCGGGGCTGCCGACGACGAGGACGTCGTCCGCGCCCAGACCGGATCCGCCGGCATCGGCCGCTCCGGTCATGGTGGACCCGTAACTGTGGCCGATGACGCTCAGGTGCCCGCGCTCACCCTCGTGTGCGGCCCGGAGGCCGTGAGTGAAGTCCCGCAGGTCCTTCCGCCCCCGCTTGCGCCCGGCTCCGGCTTGCGACGGTGTTGTCCATTTCGGGGGCGTTGTAGTCCATCCAGCTGATCACGGAGACATCGTCTCCGTGCCCCTCGCTCCACTTTCCCGACGCGTCCTGCAGTTTGTCGATGCGGTCCAGCTGACCGTCGTAGTTGTCCAGCTGGTTGTCCGTCCCCGGCACGAGGACCGACGTGTGCCGGGCGGTGTCCGGGTTGCCCAGCGCCACGATGGCGCGCCCGTCGCTCTCGGTGCCGAAGCCGAGGAGGTACATCTGCTTGCGGTCCGGGCCGGTGTCCGACTTCTCCAGCCGGACTTTGAGCGAGGTCAGGGACCTGTTCATGCTCCGGTCGTGGTAGCCGAGGCTTCCCTCCCGCACCGCGTAGTCGTTCAGGCGCAAGTCGAGGGTGTCGCGATTGGCCTGATCGCGGACGGGTGCGGGCAGGCCGTCCAGAGTGCCGATCCGGTCCGGGTAGGCGGCGAGGAAGAATCCCCGTTGCTCCTCGTTCAGGCCGGCCCACCAGTCCTTGGACCGCTGTGGGTCCTTGCCGTCCGGGATGTCCTTCGGGTTGATGCCGGCGAACTCGGCGACACGCGCCACGTCCTCCTCCGCGTGCGCGCCGCCGTAGCGCTTGTCGAGGTCGAAGGGGTCCAACTGGTGGAGCGCGTCTGCGGCGGTCTGGCTGGCCGTCCTGGCTTCCTCCACCGCGGCGTCGATCCGGGCACGGAACCCGCCCAGGCCGGCGTTGGCCTCCCGCTGCAGGCCCGCGTAGTCGGGATCGTTGTGGTACTTGGGGTCGACCGCCTGCTTGGACTCGACCCAGCCGTCGTCACGGACCTTGTGCCCGGCCGCCTCGGCATCCTTGACCGCGTTGCGCAGATTGCGCTGGGCGTTCTGCATCTTCGTGCTGAGCGCGTCGAGGAGGGTGGCTATCAGGCGGGCGTTGACCTCTGCCGTGTTCAGCTTGGTCTCCGTCGCCTCCATGGCCGCGAAGCCGTAGGTGGCGCTGACACCAGCCCACCCGGCCTTGTGCAGCGGGCCGGTCACGCGCTTGCGGCTGCCGTTTCTGCGTGTCGTCGAAGGCTTTGGCGAGCTTCTTCCAGGACGCGGCGGCGGCGTCCATGTCGGAGAAGTCCTGGCGGAGCAGCTGTGCGAAGAGTTCGGGCATCGCGGTTGCTCATTCATGGGACGCGGAAGGGGCGGGTGTGCCGAGGGACCGTAGTCGGCACACCCGCCCCGTGCGTCACCGCCGGGCGAAGGCCGCGACGGGGTTCTTGAGGGTGCCGATCAGCTGCAGGGCGGCGGAGGGGTCGGAGAGGTCGACCATCTGCTTGTTGTTCCGCAGCTGGAGGCGGTTCAGGCAGGACAGCTGGAACTCCTCCGCGAACAGGTCGTACCGCGCGAAGCGCTCCGCGAGCTGCGGCACCGACTCCTGGTACGCGTGACCGCAGTCGGCCACCGCCTGCCAGAAGGTGTCCTCCTCGCAGATGCCCTCCGTCGCCAGGATCGGGCCCAGGAAGCGGAAGAAGCAGTCGAACACGTCCGTGAAGACGGACAGCAGCTTCATGTCCTCCGGGACGTCCGCCCGGATCCGCTCGACCGCGGGCGGCAGGACCGCGTCCGGGTCCATGATGACGATCTCCTCGGCGATGTCCTTGAAGATCGCCCGCTTCACCACGCCGCCCTCGATGACGAGGATCGTGTTCTCGCCGTGCGGCATGTACGCGAGGTCGTACTGGTAGAAGCAGTGCAGGAGCGGGACCAGGTAGGCCCGGAGGTAGTGGCGCAGCCACTCCGCCGGGGTCAGGCCCGACTCCTCGATCAGGGCGCCGACGAAGGACTTGCCCTCGGCGTCGACGTGCAGGAGCGAGGCCATGGTGGCGAGCCGCTCGTCGCCCTTGAGGGAGTTGACGGGGGACTCGCGCCACAGCGCGGCCAGCATCTTGCGGTACGGGGAGTAGCGGTCGGTGGCGCGCTCGTACTGGCGGTGGTGGTAGCCGATCGCCGCGCGCTCGCGGATGATCGAGAAGTCCACCGACTGCAGGACCTCGTCGCCCTCGATCAGCTGGTGCAGCCAGTCGTTGATGGCCGGGGTGGCCTCCATGTAGGCGGCCGAGAGCCCGCGCATGAAGCCCATGTTGAGCACCGAGATGGCCGTCTTGACGTAGTGCTTCTCCGGCGCGCTCTGGTTGAAGAACGTACGGATCGACTGCTGCGCCAGGTACGCGTCCGAGCCCTCGCCCAGCAGCACGAGGCGGCGGTTGGCGATCTCGGCGGCGAAGGTGACCGTGGTCTTGTTCCACCACTGCCAGGGGTGGACCGGCAGCAGGTGGTAGTCGGCCAGGTCCAGGTCCAGGGCCTCCAGCTGCGCCGCGAACCCGGCGATCGTCTCCTCGCCGAGCTCGGCGCGGACGAAGGAGTCGTGGTCCAGGCCCGCGCCCGCCGTGAAGGTGGAGACGTCCTTGCGGGCCGCCACCCACACCAGGTGGACCGGGCTCGCCGTCTCCGGGGCGTACGAGAGGTACTCGTGCACGCCGAAGCCGAGGCGGCCGTTGTTCGCCACGAAGCAGGGGTGGCCCTCGGTCATGCCGGTCTCGATGTCCTGGAAGGAGGACTTCGCGAGGACGTCGGAGGAGATCTGCGGCTTCGTGTACTTGAAGCCCGTGCCGGCCAGGGTGGAGGAGATCTCCTCCAGGTAGACGGGCAGGACCTCCGGGCTCAGGCCCAGCGCCTCGCGCAGCTCGATGTGGAAGTCGAGGGCGTCCAGCGGGAGCTCGGCGCCGTCCTGCAGGCGGGTGACCGAGGACTCGTCCACCGACCAGTGGTCGAGGGCGTGCAGGACGGCCTTGAACCGGTACTCCACCGTGGAGTCGTCGCTCAGGACCGAGTACCAGGAGTCGCCCAGCGGCTTCGGGGTCAGGAGGCGTTCGTGGGAGAACTCCGCGAGCGCCTTGCGGACCAGCGCGCGGTTCGCGCGGGCCCAGAGCTCCGGGGAGAGGTGGGAGACGGCGTCGGCCAGGCTCATATCGACACTTCCTGGGTGATGCCGGTGGCTGCTTCGAACTGGGCGCGGGTGCAGAAGCTGAGGAGGGCTTCCTTCTCCGGCTTCTGGATCTCGCGCTCGGGGGCGAAACCGACCACCGCGTTGAGGGCGTGCACCGCCGTGTTGCGGACGTCCGGCTCGACGACGACCCGCTCCGTCTCCTCGTCGGCGAAGAGGGCGGCCATCACCGTGGTGATCACGGCGCGGGTGAAACCGCTGAGGGGCCGGTCGCTCGGCGCGACGAGGAAGTGCATGCCGACGTCGCCGGGCTGGGCGTCGTACAGGCCGACCAGTTCCAGCTCGCTCGGGTCGTAGCTCTCCATCAGGAAGGCCGGGCGGCCCTCGTGGAGGCCGATGAAGGCGTGGTGGTGCTCGTGCGCGGCGATCCGCATGTACTCGCGCTCGACGTCCGGCAGCGAGGCGTCCTGCATCATCCAGAACGAGGCCTTGGGGTGCGTGACCCAGCCGTGCAGCAGCTCCGCATCGGCGAAGGGGTCCAGCGGGCGGATGGCGAAGGTCCCGAGGGCCGCGTCGGTGCGGGTGAAGAGGATCTCACCGGTGGTGGTGCTCATACGTGCGTGCCTTCCGGGGCTGCGAACTGCTGGAACGCGATGGACTTCTCGACCTTGTAGTACTCGCGGCCGAGGAGTTCGCCCACGATGTAGGCGTTGCGGTACGCGGCCATGCCCAGGTCGGGCGAGGTCAGGGAGTGGTTGTGGGTCGTGCCGTTCTGGAGGTACACCCCGCGGCCCGTGGTGTCGACGCTGTAGTTGCGGCCGGCGTCGAGGCGGCCGTGGCCGTCGAAGTTCAGCCGGTCGCGCACCGGGGCGAGGAACTCGGGCACCTGGTACTTGTAGCCGGTGGCCAGGACCAGGCCCTCGGAGGCGAGGGTGAAGTCCCGCTCCTGCTCCTCCTGGCGCAGCCCCAGGGTGTAGGTGCCCGTGGCGGTGTCGTACGCCGTGCTGTTCAGGGAGGTGTTGGTCAGCAGGGTGGTCGGCACCTGCCCCGGCATGGTGATCTTCTTCTGGTAGAGCAGGTCGAAGATGGCGTTGATCAGGTCGCCGTCGATGCCCTTGAAGAGGTTCTTCTGCTGGGTCTCCAGCCGGTAGCGGGTGTCCTCGGGGAGGGCGTGGAAGTAGTCCACGTACTCGGGGGAGGTCATCTCCAGCGTCAGCTTCGTGTACTCCAGCGGGAAGAACCGCGGGGAACGGGTGACCCAGTTGAGCTGGTAGCCGTACGTGTCGATCTCGGCGAGGAGGTCGTAGTAGATCTCGGCGGCGCTCTGGCCGGAGCCGATCAGCGTGATGGACCTCTTCTTCTGCAGCTCCGCCTTGTTCTGCATGTAGGCGGAGTTGTGCAGGAAGTCGCCGCCGAGGCCGGCGCAGGCCTCCGGGACGAAGGGCGGGGTGCCGGTGCCCAGGACCAGGCGGCGGGCCCGGTGGGTCTCGCCCTTGTCGGTGCGGACCTCGTAGAGAGCGGCCTGCTCGTCGTAGGTGACCTCGGTGACGGAGGTCGAGTACAGGACGTTGTCGAGCCGGTCGGCGGCCCAGCGGCAGTAGTCGTTGTACTCGGCGCGCAGCGGGTAGAAGTTCTCCCGGATGTAGAAGGAGTACAGCCGGTCCTGGTCCTTCAGGTAGTTCAGGAAGGAGAACGGCGACGTCGGGTCGGCGAGGGTGACGAGGTCCGACATGAACGGCGTCTGCAGGTGCGCGCCGTCCAGGAACATCCCCGCGTGCCACTCGAAGTGCGGCTTCGACTCGATGAACAGGCCGTTCAGTTCGTCGATCGGCGCGGTGAGGCAGGCGAGTCCCAGGTTGAAGGGGCCGAGGCCGATACCGATGAAGTCGTGGGGCTCAGTGGTGGACGGCAAGGGATTCTCCCAGGAACTGCTCGGCGTGTGCGGCGAGGAGGTCGAGGACGGCAGCGATGTCGGCCGTCGTGGTCTGCGGGTTGAGGAGGGTGAACTTCAGGTACTGCTTCCCGTCCACCTTCGTCCCGGCGACGACGGCCTCGCCGGAGGCGAAGAGCGCCTTGCGGGCGTGGAGCTGGGCCTCGTCGAGGAGGTCGGCGGGGACCTCCTCGCCGGGCAGGAAGCGGAAGACGAGGGTGGAGATCTGCGGCTTGACGACGACCTCGAAGCGCGGGTCGGCGTCGATGATGTCCCAGCCGGCGGCGGCCAGGTCGATGACCTCGTCGAAGAGCGATCCGACGCCGTCGGCGCCCATGACGCGCAGGGTCATCCAGAGCTTGAGCGCGTCGAAGCGGCGCGTGGTCTGGATGGACTTGTCGACCTGGTTGGGGATGCGCTCCTCGGCCATGCGGCGCGGGTTGAGGTAGTCCGCGTGGTACGTGGCGTGCTTGAGGGTGTCGCGGTCGCGGACCAGCATCGCGCTGGAGCTGACCGGCTGGAAGAACGACTTGTGGTAGTCGACCGTGACCGAGTCGGCGTGCTCGATGCCGTCGAGGAGGTGCCGGCGGGTGGGGGAGACCAGCAGTCCGCAGCCGTAGGCGGCGTCCACGTGCATCCACGCGGAGTGCTCGGCGGTCAGGCGGGCGATCTCGGGGAGCGGGTCGATGGACCCGAAGTCGGTGGTGCCGGCGGTGGCGACGACGGCCATGGGGAAGAGGCCCTCGGCGGCGCACTCCTCGAGCTCCAGGGCGAGCACCGCGGTGTCCATCCGGCGGTTGCGGTCGACCGGGACGGCGATGACGGCCTCGTAGCCGAGCCCGAGCATGGCGGCCGACTTCTTCACGCTGAAGTGGCTGGCCTCGGAGGTGAAGATGCGCAGCTTCGGGAGGAGTTCGGCCTTGGTGAGCTCGCGCCCCTCGTCCAGCTCCTTCTTCATGACGATGCGGCAGGCCTCGTCACGCGCGAGGAGCAGGGCGTGGAAGTTGGACTGGCTGCCACCGGAGGTGAAGATGCCGTCCGCGGCGGGGCCGAGGCCGATGCGCTGGGCGGTCCAGTCGATGAGGCGGCGCTCGATCAGCGTGCCGCCGATCGACTGGTCCCAGGTGTCGAGAGAGGAGTTGACGGCCGAGAGGACCGCCTCGCCGAGCACCGCGGGGATCACGACGGGGCAGTTGAGGTGCCCGAGGTAGCGCGGGTGGTGGAAGTACACCGCGTCGCGCAGATACACGTCCTCCAGCTCGTCCAGGACGGCGGCCGCGTCCGCGAGCGGCTTGTCCAGGTCGATCCCGTTGATGACCGGGGCGAGTTCGTCGACGGATATACCGGTGTGAGGCCGCTCCGTGGTCGCGAGTTTGGCGGCGACGCGGTCGACGCCCTCGGTGACGGAACGCCGGTAGAGGTCCGCGGTCGTCTCATTCAGCAGATGCGAGCGCATCAACTTTCCTCCGGGCAGGGGGAGAAGGGGAGAGTGGGGTGTGTGATGCTTAGGTTAGCCTAACCTTAACTTCAAGCCAAATGGAGAGGGGCCCTGGCTGAAAGCCAGGGCCCCTCTCCAACGGTGTTACGGGATGCGGCAGTCGACTACAGCTCGGACGCCGGGTCCTCGCTCGGCGCCTTGCCGGCGTACGCCTCGGCGAGGAGCTGCTCCTCGCTCGCGCCGAGCCGCCAGTAGCCGGTGAACCGCACCGCGCGGCGGTCGACGGATCGTTCCTGCACGAAGTGGCGGCGCACCGCGCGAATGGTGCCGGCCTCGCCCGCCAGCCAGACGTACGGGACTTCGGCGGCGGGCGGTTCGGCCGGGCGCAGCACGTTCAGCACCTGCTCGGTCCGCTCCCGGCCGTGGCCCTCGCGCACGATCCAGGTGATGTCCGCGTCGGCGAGCGTGTCCAGCGCGATCCGGTCGTCCTCGTGCGGGACCTCGAACCAGGCCCGGACGCGGGTCCCGGCGGCCAGCCGGTCCAGGATCGCGGCCGCGGCCGGCAGGGCGGTCTCGTCCGCGTACATCCAGATCGCGTCGGTGGCGGCCGGCGGCTGGAAGCGTACGGACTTGTTCTCCGCGACGGCCGGGCCGATGGCCAGGATCCGCCGGCCGGTGACCGCGCGCCCTGCCCAGCGGGAGGCCGGCGACGCATCGCCGTGCAGGACGAAGTCGATGTCGACCTCGACCGCCCCCTCGGGCGTACGGCGCTGCTCGCGCACCGTGTAGGAGCGCATCACCGGCCGCTCCTCGTCGGGCATCCCGCGCCAGGCGGCGAACCAGGTGTCCTCGTCCGTGGACGGGAGCACCGTGTGCTCCTGGCCGGACGGGGGCAGGAAGAGCGACAGGCTCTGGTCGAAGCCGCCCGAGCGGAAGTCCGCGAGGGACTCCCCGCCGAACGTGACCCGCAGGAACGAGTGGCCGAGGCGGCGCGTGCGGACCACTTCGAGCGCGAAGAACCGGAAGTGGGCGACGGCCGGAGCGGTGTCGTCGGACGCGGTGACGGTCATGCGGAGGATCCCCCTGGAAGTCGGAACGGCCTACGGGCGCCCGGGGTCACCGGGCGCCGCGGGTCGACCGGGTCAGCCGACCTTCTTGGCGCCCTGGATGGCCTTGGCGAGGTCCTCAAGGATCTGGGCGCACTTGTCGTACGAGTAGATCGGCTCGGACACGCGCGGGACGACCTGGCCGGCCTTGACCGCGGGCAGCTCGCCCCAGGTCGGCTTGGCCTTCAGCTGCTCGGGCTGCAGGGTGCCGGTGCGGTTGTCGAGCAGGATGACGTCGGCCTTGTACTTGCCGGCGTTCTCCCAGCTGAGGCTCTCGAAGAAGCCGCCCTCGTCCAGCTTCTCCGGGACGACGAACTCGACGCCGAGCTCCTCGAAGTACTTCAGGTCCGCCGCGGTCTTCGGGGTGGAGACGTAGTACAGGGCGTCCGCGCCGGAGCCGGCCAGCACCTTGACACCGGGGTTCGCCTTGGTGGCCTCGCGGACCTTGGCGGCGGCGGCCTCGAAGCGCGCCTTGGAGTCGACGACGTTCTTGGCACCCAGGTCGGCGCCCAGGGACTTGGCCAGGTCGGCCGTGCGCTCCAGGGCCTTGGGCAGCGAGGTGTCGCCGCCCACGGAGATGGCGGCGGCCGGGGCCAGCGTCAGGATCTTGTCCTTGGAGGCCTCGGGGACGTACCAGTAGGAGCCGTCCCAGGTGTTGGTGACGAGGAGGTCGGGCTGGAGGGAGGCGTACTTCTCGACGTTGAACTGGTCGTAGACGTTGCCGAGGATCTCGACCTTGGTGACGTCCAGCGAACCGGCCTGGACGTCGGGCTTGCCGTCGGCGGTCGTGGTCGGGCCGAACACGCCCTTGACCGGGATGCCGTAGTCGTGCAGCGCGGCGGCGGTGCCGGTGAAGGCGACGATGTTCTTCGGCTTGGCCTTGGTGGTGACCTCCTTGCCGAGGTCGTCCTTGAAGGTCCAGGGGCCGGAGGCCGCAGCGCCGTTGTCCTTGCCGCCGTCGCCCTTCGCCGAGTCGGTGCCACCGCATGCGGCGAGCGCCGCCACGAGGCCGAGGGCGCCGCCTGCCGCGATGAATCCGCGACGGGTGAGGGAGGAGGTACGGGACTTGGGCATGTCGATGTCCGTTTTCGTGCGTATCCGGGCGGCCACTGAGCCGTTCGTGAGGAAGGTTAGCCTAACCTTGGCCGAAAACGATAAGGGGGCCCTAAGTTTTTTCGGGCCCCCTCGTTCCGCCCGGACGCGGACGAGCCCTGCGACTAGGCGGAGAAGCCCAGTTCACGGGCGATCAGCATGCGCTGGACCTCGCTGGTGCCCTCACCGATCTCCAGGATCTTGGAATCCCGCCACATCCGGGCCACCGGGTACTCGTTCATGAACCCGTAGCCGCCGTGGATCTGGGTCGCCTCGCGGGCGTTGTCGACGGCGACCGTCGAGGAGTAGAGCTTCGCGATCGCCGCCTCCTTCTTGAACGGCTCGCCGGCCACCAGCCGGGAGGCCGCGTCGCGCCAGCCGATGCGGGCCATGTGGGCGCGCATCTCCATGTCGGCCAGCTTGAACTGGATGGCCTGGTTGTCGCCGATCGCCTTGCCGAAGGCGTGCCGCTCCTTGGCGTACTTCACCGACTCGTCCACACAGCCCTGCGCCAGACCGGTCGCGAGCGCCGAGATGGCGATCCGGCCCTCGTCGAGGATCCGCAGGAACTGGGCGTAGCCGCGGCCCTCCGCGCCCACGAGGTTGGCCAGGGGCACCCGTACGCCGTCGAAGGACAGCTCACGGGTGTCCGAGGCGTTCCAGCCCACCTTGGAGTAGGGGGCGGCCACCGTGAAGCCGGGGGTGCCGGACGGGACGATGATCGAGGAGATCTCCGGGCGGCCGTCCGCCTTGCGGCCCGTCACGGCGGTGACCGTGACCAGACCGGTGATGTCCGTACCGGAGTTGGTGATGAAGCACTTCGAACCGTTGATGACCCACTCGTCGCCGTCCTTGACGGCCGTGGTGCGGGTGCCGCCGGCGTCGGAGCCCGCGCCGGGCTCGGTCAGACCGAAGGCGCCGAGGACCTCGCCGGAGCACATCTTCGGCAGCCACTCCCGCTTCTGCTCCTCCGAGCCGAAGAGGTACAGGGGCATGGCGCCCAGGGAGACGCCGGCCTCCAGGGTGATGGCGACCGAGGAGTCGACGCGGGCCAGCTCCTCCAGGGCGATGCCGAGGGCGAGGTAGTCCCCGCCCATGCCGCCGTACTCCTCCGGGAAGGGCAGGCCGAACAGGCCCATGCGGCCCATCTCGGCGACGATCTCGTAGGGGAACTCGTGCCGCTCGTAGAGGTCGCCGATCTTCGGGGCGACGACGTCGTGCGCGAACGCCTCGACGGTACGGCGGAGTTCCTCGTGCTCAGGGGTGAGCCGGTGGTCGAGGGACATGGTGTGACTACTCCTTGTGGGAGAGGGCGCGGACGGTACGTGAGGGGCTGGGCCGCCCCAGCTGTTCGGCCATCCACACGCTCGTGGCGGTGAGGGCGGCCAGATCGACCCCGGTCTCGATGCCGAGACCGTCGAGCATCCACACCAGGTCCTCGGTCGCGAGATTGCCGGTGGCGCTCTTCGCGTACGGGCATCCGCCGAGGCCGCCTGCGGAGGCGTCGACGGTGGTCACACCGTGCTGGAGCGCGGCGAGGGTGTTGGAGAGGGCCTGGCCGTAGGTGTCGTGGAAGTGCACGCCGATGCGGTCGGTACCGACGCCCGCCTCGTTCAGGCCGCTGAGCAGTTCCTGGACGTGGCCGGGGGTGGCGACGCCGATGGTGTCGCCGAGGCTCAGCTCGTCGCACCCGAGGTCGAGCAGGGACGTGGCGACCCGTACGACCTGGTGGACCGGGACGGAGCCCTCCCAGGGGTCGCCGAAGCACATCGAGAGATAGCCGCGGACGTGCGCCTTCTCCTGCTTCGCGCGGGCCACCACGGGCTCGAACATGGCGAGGGACTCGGCGACGGTCCGGTTGAGGTTGCGGGAGGCGAAGGTCTCGGTGGCCGAACCGAAGACGGCGATGCGGGTGGCACCGAGGGCGAGCGCGCGGTCCAGGCCGCGCTCGTTGGGGACGAGGACGGGCAGGGCGACCCCGTCGAGGTCCGCGAGCTGCGGGAACAGCGCCTCGGCGTCGGCCAGCTGCGGGACCCACTTGGGGTGCACGAAGCTGGTTGCCTCGACGGTCGTGAGCCCGGCGGCGGCCAGGCGGTGGATGAACTCCGCCTTCACCTCGGTCGGTACGGCGCTCTTCTCGTTCTGGAGCCCGTCACGGGCCCCGACCTCGTGGATCCGGACCCGGGCGGGGAGGCCGGGGACCGGGACGGTCATGGGCAGGCCGGTCATTCGCTCTCCTCGTCCGGGGTGACGACGGCCAGGACCTGGTCCATCGCGACCGTGGTCCCGGGGGTCACGTCGAGTTCGGTGACGGTGCCGGCGTGCGGGGCGGAGATGACGTGCTCCATCTTCATGGCCTCGACCACGAGCAGGCTCTGCCCGGCCGTCACCCTGTCGCCGACGGCCACCTTGACGACGGTGACGGTGCCGGGCATGGGGGCGGCGAGCGTCTCGGCGCCGCCGCGTCCGGCCCCGCTGAGGTGTGCCGCGACGGGGTCGTACGTCTGGACGTGCCAGCTGTCTCCGTCGCGGCCGAGCCAGGTCCCCTCCGGGGAGGCGGCGTGGCTGAACCGGTGCGTGACGCCGTCGAGTTCGATCGTGACGGTGTCGGGGGTGCGGGTGATGATCCGGCCGAGGGCCGGTGCGCCGGAGCTATGCCCCGGACCCCGCGCCTCGATCGCCGGCCGGGCTGAACCGGCCCCGGCCTCGTCGATCAGCAGCTCGTGGCCGGTGCCCCTGGCGCGGGATCGGACCGCCACCGGGTCCTGGCCGGGAAGGCGGAAGTGGTGGACCGTCCAAGCGGGCGTGCCGCCCAGGCGCCAGCCGCTGGCGGCGTCGAAGGGGTCGACCCATCCGTCCGGCCTCGCCGAAACTCCCAGCCCCGCCGGCGTCTGCGGCGCGGGTCCGGGCAGAGCCCGGGGTCCGTGCGCCAGCAGGGCTGCGGCCGCGTACACCTCGGGCGGGACCCCCTCCGGCAGGAGCCCGGCGAGGTCGCGCTCGACCAGGCCCGTGTCCAGATCGCCCGAGACCACGTCCGGGTGGGCCAGCAGCCTCCGGAGGAACCCGGCATTGGTCTGGACGCCCAGGATCACGGTGTCGGCCAGAGCCGCCCGCAGCACCCGCAGGGCCGCCGCACGGTCGGGCCCGTACGCGATGACCTTCGACAGCATCGGGTCGTACGTGGAGCCCACCGGCACGCCCGCCGTCAGCCCGGAGTCCGTACGCACCGCCCCGCCGTCCGGCTCCGAGAGGGCCAGGACCGTACCGCCGGACGGCAGGAACCCGCGCGCCGGGTCCTCCGCGCAGACGCGGGCCTCGATCGCGTGACCCGTCAGCCGGACCTCCGACTGGTCGAAGCCCAGCCGCTCGCCCGCCGCCACCCGCAGCTGGAGCTCCACCAGGTCCAGCCCGGTGATCAGCTCCGTCACCGGGTGCTCGACCTGGAGACGGGTGTTCATCTCCATGAAGTAGTAGGAGGACGGGTCGCCGCCCGGGACGATGAACTCCACCGTGCCCGCGCCGACGTACCCGCAGGAGCGGGCCGCGTCGACCGCCGCCGCGCCCATCGCCGCACGGGTCTTCTCGTCGAGC
Organism: Streptomyces sp. 147326; assembly: GCF_045000215.1. NCBI lineage: Bacteria > Bacillati > Actinomycetota > Actinomycetes > Kitasatosporales > Streptomycetaceae > Streptomyces > Streptomyces sp. 147326. The sequence goes on from NZ_CP134201.1 coordinate 5,693,078, forward strand.
AGGACCGACGGCGCTTCCTCGATCACCTTCTGGTGCCGGCGCTGCAGCGAGCACTCGCGCTCGCCGAGGTGCACCACGTTCCCGTGGGCGTCCGCCAGTACCTGGATCTCGATGTGCCGGGGCCGGTCGATCCACCGCTCGACGAGGAGCGTGTCGTCGCCGAAGGAGGAGCGGGCCTCGCGGCGGGCGGCCGCGATCTCCTCGGCCAGCACCGCCTCGTCGCGAACCAGCCGCATGCCCTTGCCGCCGCCGCCCGCCGAGGGCTTCAGCAGCACCGGCATGCCGATCTCCGTGGAGGCCGCGACCAGTTCGGCATCGGTCAGCCCGCTCCCCGAGGAGCCGGGCACGACCGGAACCCCGGCGGCCTTCACCGTCTCCTTCGCGCGGATCTTGTCGCCCATCAGGGAGATGGCGGAGGCCGGCGGCCCGATGAAGGCCAGCCCGGCGTCCGCGCAGGCCTGGGCGAAGGCGGCGTTCTCGGCGAGGAAGCCGTAGCCCGGGTGGACCGCCTCGGCGCCCGTGCGCCGGGCGGCGTCGAGGAGCCGCTCCACCGACAGGTAGCTCTCGGCGGCCGCGGCCGGACCGATGCGGACGGCCGTGTCGGCCTCCCGTACGTGACGGGCGTCCGCGTCGGCGTCGCTGAAGACGGCCACGGAGCGGATGCCGAGCTGCCGCAGCGTGCGGATGACCCGGACCGCGATCTCGCCGCGGTTCGCGACCAGAACAGTGCTGAACATCAGTGAGGTCCTCACGTCACATACGGAAGATGCCGAAGCCCGAGTCGCCCAGCGGGGCGTTCGCGCACGCGGTCAGGGCCAGTCCCAGCACCTGCCGGGTCTCCATCGGGTCGATGACCCCGTCGTCCCACAGCCGCGCCGTGGCGTAGTAGGCGTTGCCCTGCTCCTCGTACTGCGCGCGGACCGGGGCCTTGAAGGCCTCCTCGTCCTCGGCCGGCCACTCCTGGCCCGCGCCCTCGATCTGGTCGCGCTTGACGGTGGCGAGGACCGAGGCCGCCTGCTCGCCGCCCATCACGGAGATCTTGGCGTTGGGCCACATCCACAGGAAGCGGGGCGAGTACGCCCGGCCGCACATCGAGTAGTTGCCGGCGCCGTACGAGCCGCCGACCACCACCGTCAGCTTCGGGACCCGGGCGCAGGCCACCGCCGTCACCATCTTGGCGCCGTGCTTGGCGATGCCGCCCGCCTCGTAGTCCCGGCCGACCATGAAGCCCGAGATGTTCTGGAGGAAGAGGAGCGGGATCCCGCGCTGGTCGCACAGCTCGATGAAGTGGGCGCCCTTCTGGGCGGATTCGGCGAACAGGATGCCGTTGTTGGCGATGATCCCGACCGGGTGTCCGTGGATCCGGGCGAAGCCGGTGACCAGCGTCTGGCCGAACTCGGACTTGAACTCCTGGAAGCGCGACCCGTCCACGATCCGCGCGATGATCTCGCGGGCGTCGTACGGGGTGCGCGAGTCGACGGGGACCGCGCCGTACAGCCCGTGCGGGTCCACCTTCGGCTCTTCCGGTGCCTCGACCGACCAGGGCAGGGCCCCGCGCTCGGGGAGGGTCGCCACGATGTTCCGTACGATCCGCAGCGCGTGCGCGTCGTCCTCCGCGAGGTGGTCGGTCACGCCGGAGATCCGGGAGTGGACCTCGCCGCCGCCGAGCTCCTCGGCCGTGACCACCTCGCCGGTGGCGGCCTTCACCAGCGGCGGGCCGCCGAGGAAGATCGTGCCCTGGTTGCGGACGATGACGGCCTCGTCGCTCATGGCCGGTACGTACGCCCCGCCCGCGGTGCAGGAGCCGAGGACGGCGGCGATCTGCGGGATCCCGGCCCCCGACATGCGCGCCTGGTTGTAGAAGATGCGGCCGAAGTGCTCCCGGTCGGGGAAGACCTCGTCCTGCATGGGGAGGAAGGCGCCGCCCGAGTCGACCAGGTAGAGGCAGGGGAGACGGTTCTCCAGGGCCACCTCCTGGGCGCGCAGGTGCTTCTTGACGGTCATCGGGTAGTACGTGCCGCCCTTGACGGTGGCGTCGTTCGCGACGATCACGCACTCGCGGCCGCTGACCCGGCCGATGCCCGCGATGACCCCGGCGGCGGGGGCCGCGCCCCCGTACATGTCCTCGGCGGCCAGCGGGGCCAGCTCCAGGAAGGGCGATCCGGGGTCGAGGAGGGTGTCCACGCGGTCGCGCGGAAGGAGCTTTCCCCGGGCGGTGTGGCGGGCGCGGGCCTTCTCGCCGCCGCCGAGCCGGGCCGCGTCGAGCCGGGCGCGGAGGCCCTCGGTCAGCTCGCGGTGGGCGGCCTCGTTGGTCCGCCAGGCCTCGGACGCCGGGTCCGCGGCGCTCGTCAGCACTGGTGCCTGCTGCATCGGTCGAGCTCCCTTGCTCGTTCCACTTGCTCGGTACACGCTGTTAATAAGCGTTAACGTCTGTACGGCCTAGGTTAACGAGCGCTAACGGCCCTGTCTAGAATGGTTTCCCATGAGCACCAGAGCGGCCGCCCCCACCCGTCGCGAGCAGATCCTCAGTGAGGCTGCCCGTCTCTTCGCCGCGCGCGGATTCCACGGCGTCGGCGTCGACGAGATAGGCGCCGCGGTGGGCATCAGCGGCCCCGGCCTCTACCGGCACTTCGCGGGCAAGGACGCCATGCTCGCGGAGCTGCTCGTCGGCATCAGCGAACGGCTGCTGACCGGCGGCCGCCACCGGGTGGCGGAGGCGGCGGGCGCCCCGGAGCGGGTCCTGTCCTCCCTCATCGACGGGCACATCGACTTCGCGCTCGACGACCGGGCGCTGATCACCCTGCACGACCGGGAGCTCGACCGGCTCCGGGACGCCGACCGCAAGCTCGTACGGCAGCTGCAGCGCCAGTACGTGGAGCTGTGGGTGGAGGTCGTACGGGAACTGCACCCGGAGGTCGTCGAGGCGGAGGTGCGCGTCTCCGTGCACGCGGTCTTCGGCCTGCTGAACTCCACCCCCCACCTCGCGGCCCTGGGGCGGGAGGCCACGGAGTCGCTGCTGCGCCGCCTCGCGCACGGGGCGTTCGGGGCGCTGTCGGCATGAGCCGGGGCGTCCGCCGACCGGAATGGACGCGCCGACTCCGCCCGCGCGGCGGCAGAATGGCCCGCATGCCGAAGCCGATAGAGACGCCGAGCCGTGCCGAACTCATCGACCATCTGGTCCGCACGCGGATCGCGGGACAGGTCGCGACCCCGCGCGAGAACAACCTGAGCCACTACCGCAAGCTCGCCAACGGCGACCGGCACTACTGGCTCGGCCTGGAGCTGGGCGACCGGTGGACGGACGAGCAGGACGTGCTCGCGGTGATGGCGGAGCGGTGCGGGGTCGTGGACGACCCGGCGTTCCGGTACGGCCAGGACACCATCGACCCGGAGCTGACCGTGGCGGGCCTGGACCGGCTGGCGGCGCGGCTGCGCAAGGCGGCGCTGGACCGGCAGAGCGTGCTGTTCGCCACCGGGCATCCGGGCGGGCTGCTGGACGTCCACCGGGCCACGGCGGCGGCCCTGCGCGCCGCGGGCTGCGAGATCGTCGTCATCCCCTCGGGCCTGCTGGCCGACGAGGGTTCGGTGTGGCAGTTCGCGGACGTCGCCGTGCTGGAGCGGGGCGCGACCCTGTGGCACACCCACTCGCCAGAGCCGATGGCCGCGATCCTGGACGGCCTGATGGCCGAGAACCGCCCGCAGCCGGACCTGGTCGTCGCCGACCATGGCTGGGCGGGCTGCGCGGCCCAGCGCGGCCTGGACGCGGTCGGCTACGCCGACTGCAACGACCCGGCCCTCTTCCTCGGCGAGGCCGAAGGCACCCTCCAGGTGGCGATCCCCCTGGACGACCACGTCCGCGACCCGCGCTTCTACGACCCGATGGTGGCGTACTTGCTGAACGCGGCGGACCTGCAGGGCGCGTAGCGCGGTGGACAGAGAAAAGCCCCGACCGGGATTCCCGGCCGGGGCCCGTTCTCTAGGCGTCAGTTTGCGCAGTAGATACCCAGGTACACGCGGCCGTCCCACTCTGCTGTGTTCTGGACATACGCCTTGTAGTGCACGAGGCAGTGACCGTTGTAGTTGATCGACCTCCCGCCTCGTTTATAGTCCAGCCCCTTGGTCAACTCCCATCCGTCTCCATCGCGATCCGTCAGCTCATTCATTTTTTTGGGGGGCACCGGGGCGAATTTCGCGGGGTCCATGTCGAGGCTCTTCAGGTAGGCCACGGTTTCGTCCGGCTGACTCTTGAACGTCAGCTGGGCCCAGCTTCCGTCCTTGTCCGACGCCTCGCAGATCCGAATTTCGTCGGCGCCCTTCGGGAGTTCGGGAAGTGAATAAACTTCACGAAGTGACGGTGAAATGGTGGTGGCGGTGCAGCGCGCTTCCCCTCCGCTCCAGACGGAGCATCCGGTCAGAAAGATGAATCCGACCAGTGCGAAAGCGAGCGCAACGGACTGCTGGAACCGTGTTCCCATCAGTACGTGTCCTCCTTGGTGCTGCTCTTGCCCACCATTGCATATTCGCGTGCGACGCCGTACTCGTGCATTTCGGCGAACGGCTCCAAGCTGATCCCCAAAGCCGACTTGTTTTTGTCGAAATTCCAGTCCTTGTAGAGTTCGACGGTGTAGCGCGCCTTCACCTGTTGCTCGGACCCCGACCTCACTACGTCCATTTGCGCGGTGATTCGCATCTCAGCGTTGCCGATTCCGAACGCGCCGTCAGGGTCTGTGAAATGGGTTCCTCTCCACTCGCTGTCGCCCTCAAATGAGCAGCTCTCCGCGGTGCCGCAACCTGCGCTAGCCTCCGCCGCCCATTCCTGGAGGATTTCCTCAACCCCCACTGCCTTGTCGTGGTCGTTCTCATCTCCGATGCGGAAGCCTTCGTCTGTCGCCAGGAGTTCGTCCACATCCACATTTTTGTCCATGCCGCCGCCGGTCAGATAGTGGTCCCACAAATCGCAGGTGAGCATCAGGCCCACGACGCAGGCTCCGCCGCCCAATGTCTCCTACTTGGTCACTTTCGCGTCAAGTACCATCTTTGAGAGGGGCCATGTGTGTTTCTTGGATGCGAAAGGTTGATTCTTTGATGGGTTTCGTGGGGAAGAATTTCCCCACGAGGAGAGCTTTCGATAGGTCCGCTTCGTGCCGTATCCGGCGCTGTACCTCGTCGCCGCTTCGACGACGTTCTGGGGCGAGGACTGGAAGCCGCCGTCTTCGTCGCCTTCGAAGTACTTGAGGCCGCTAGGGTCGGAGTTGGTCATCGGGTTGTTGTTGGAGTAGGTGTAGCCGTGGAGCTGCTGCGAGTCCTTGACGTCCATGACCGGGTCGACGGATATGAATCGGCCGGTCGACGGATCGTACTCGCGGGCTCCGAGGTGGGTGAGGCCCGTGTCGGTGTCCTTGGTCCCCCCGACGAAGCCCTTGTCGCCCCTCCAGCCGGTGGGCTGGGTGCCGCGGTTCTCACCGAAGAGACCGGTCTTGCGCCGGGTGACGGTCCGCGTCGCGTCGGCGGTGATCTGGGTGGTTCCGGTCTTGTGGTGATCGGCCAGCGTGAAGGCGAGCTTGCCACCCGTCCGGATCGCGACCTCGCCGTAGTAGCGGGTGCCGGTGACCGTTCCGGCCTTGTCGAGCTTGAGCTCGTTGCCGGCCGGAAGGTAGAGCGTGGTGGCGTCCTTCTCCTTGTGCAGGAGGCGGTTGCCGCTGGTGTCGTAGACGTAGGAGCTGGTTCGCCGACCTCAACAACGACAACAAGATCGACATCCTGGCGCACCGGAACAACGGCAAGCTCTACCTCTACCCGAACACCAGCAATGGTTCCATCAGCCTCGGCAGCCCCAGCATCGTCGGCGAGGGCTGGTGGAACGGCGAATGGAGCCCGTTCGCCGGCGACCTCAACAATGACGGCAAGCCGGAACAGGTCGGTGTGACCCGTACCGGGGAGCTCCACGACTTCACCGGCACCGGCAGCACCCTGATCGGTGTCGGCTGGACCGGATACGACATCGTTCTCTGATCCCGACCCATCAGTGAGGGGGGTGAGGTCCCGCGGGACCTCACCCCCCTCCGCTTGTCAGTGGTGGTGGCTACGGTCGTTTGCATGCCGAAGACGCCGAAGACGCACCCCTCGTTGTCCGTGTTGGCCGGTGATCCTCAAGGGCTTTCCCTGGGGCTGGAGTTGCCGCCCGGTGCGGTGCTGCCCGCGAGGGGCGGGCCGCTGCTGTGGGTCTCCGACGGGCCCGTGGGTGTCGGTGCGCTCGCCGCGTGCCGGAGCCCGGCTCTGGCGGCCGCAGGGCTGCAGGCGGTGCTGTTCCAAGGGCGGCGCGGCCTGGAGGAGTGGTGGAGGGACCGGGAGCTGCGGCCGCAGCGGATGTCCGACCCGGACGACCACCACGTCGAGCCGGTGCTGCGCGAGTTCTGGCACGGCGTGGTCCCCGACCCCGAGGAGGGGGAGGAGGGCGAGGAGCTCATCGCCCCCTTCGGCCGGGACTGGCCGGGGCTCGCGGAGCCGGGGGTCGCGGGGAAGAACGGGCCGGATCCGGAGGTCGCGGCCTGTGAGCTGGCGGACGAGCTGATCGGGGGCGGTTCCCTGCCGAGCCCGCGGCTCGCGCTGGTCCCCGCGGCCCGCGGAGCCGACGTACCCACGGCGATGGGCTGGTGCGGGCCGACCAACCACGAGAACGACACCGCCCGCATCAGCGCGGTCCTGCGGTCCTGGGAGGACCGGTTCGGCGCCCGCGTCGTCGCCCTCGGTTTCGACGAGCTGTACGTTTCGGTCGCGGCCCCGCCGCGTACGGTCGCCGGGGCGCTGCCGGTGGCCGCGGAGCACTTCGCCTTCGCGCCCGACAACATATGGCAGGGCTGCGGCACGATCCGTGCCTACGCCGACGAGGCGGTCACCGGCAGCAGCCTCTGGGGTTTCTGGTGGGACTGAGACCCGTCAGGGGCGCGGGACGCGGACGACACCCTCCTGGATGACCGTCACGGCCAGTCGGCCGTCCTGCGTCCAGATGCGGGCCTGGCCCAGGCCCCGGCCGGCGGCCGCCGAGGGGGACTCCTGGTCGTACAGCAGCCATTCGTCCGCGCGGAACGGCCGGTGGAACCACATCGCGTGGTCCAGCGACGCGCCGACCACGTCACCCACCGCCCAGCCGCCCCGGCCGTGCGCGAGCAGCACCGAGTCCAGCAGGGTCATGTCGGAGACGTAGGTGGCCAGGCAGGTGTGCAGCAGGGGATCGGCACTGTCCAGCTTGCCTGCCGTACGGAACCAGACCTGTGAGCGCGGCTCCACCGGTTCGCCGACGCTGCCCCACGGCGGGGTCGTGGCGTACCGGAGGTCCACCGCCTCGCGGGTCTCGATCAGCCGCTCCACCGTGCCCGGGTCGCGGAAGATCTCCCGGTACGCGGGCAGCGATTCGGCCGCGGTGGGCAGGGACTCCGGGTCCGGGGCCGACGGCATCGCGACCTGGTGGTCGAGGCCGTCCTCGTACGTCTGGAACGACGCGGAGAGGTGGAAGATCGGCTGGCCGTGCTGGACGGCGACGACGCGGCGCGTGGTGAAGGAGCGTCCGTCACGGATCCGGTCCACCGAGTACACGATGGGCGCGCCCGTGTCGCCGGTGCGCAGGAAGTACGAGTGCAGCGAGTGGGCGGTGCGGTCCGCGGGGACGGTCCGCCCGGCCGCGACCAGAGCCTGGGCCGCGACCTGACCGCCGAAGACGCGCGGGACCAGCGAAGGCCGGCTGGTGCCGCGGAAGATGTCCTCCTCGATCTGCTCGAGGTCGAGCAGATCGAGGAGCGTCGTCAGTGCCTCGTTCATGGGGGAAGGGTAAGTGCCCGGATTCCTTACAGGCCCATGGACTTGGCGATGATGGACTTCATGACCTCGCTGGTGCCGCCGTAGATGCGGTTCACGCGGTTGTCGGCGTACAGGCGGGCGATCGGGTACTCGTTCATGTAGCCGTAGCCGCCGTGCAGCTGGAGGCACTTGTCGATGACGCGGTGCGCGACCTCGGTGCAGAACAGCTTCGCGGACGCGGCCTCGGCGGCGGTCAGCTCACCGGCGTCGAGGGCCTCCAGGGCGCGGTCGGCGACGGCCTCGGCGGCGTCCACCTCGGCCTGGCAGGCGGCCAGTTCGAACTTGGTGTTCTGGAAGTGCGCGACCGGCTTGCCGAAGACGGTGCGCTCCGTCACGTACTCCTGGGCGAACCGGATGGCGGCCTTGGCCTGCGCGTACGCGCCGAAGGCGATGCCCCAGCGCTCGGAGGGCAGGTTCGCGCCGAGGTAGTAGAAGCCCTTGTTCTCCTCGCCGAGCAGGTCCTCGACCGGGACCTTCACGTCGACGAACGCCAGCTCGGCGGTGTCGGAGGTGCGCAGGCCCAGCTTGTCCAGCTTGCGGCCGATGGAGTAGCCCTCGGACTTGGTGTCCACGGCGAAGAGGGAGATGCCGAAGCGGCGGTCCTCGGCGCTCGGGGCGGAGGTGCGGGCGCAGACGATCACGCGGTCGGCGTGCACGCCACCGGTGATGAAGGTCTTGGCGCCGTTGAGGACGTAGTGGGTGCCGTCCTCGGAGAGCTTGGCGGTGGTCTTCATGCCCGCGACGTCGGAGCCGGTGCCCGGCTCGGTCATCGCCAGCGCCCACATCTCCTCACCGGAGACGAACTTCGGGAGGAAACGCTTCTTCTGCTCGTCGTCGGCGAGCATCTTGATGTAGGGCAGGGCGAGCAGCACGTGCACGCCGGAGCCGCCGAAGTTGACGCCCGCGCGCGAGGTCTCCTCGTACAGGACGGCCTCGAACTTGTGGGTGTCCAGGCCCGCGCCGCCGAACTCCTCGGGGACGTTGATGCCGAAGATGCCCAGCTCGCCGAGCTTGTAGTAGAAGTCGCGCGGCGCCTGTCCGGCGGCGAACCACTCGTCGTAGACGGGGACGACCTCGGCCTCGATGAAGGCGCGGATGGTCTCGCGGAACGCCTCGTGGTCCTCGTTGAACACCGTACGGCGCACGGCCGGCTCCCTTCGGTCGCGGCAGTCCGCCGCCTGAATCTAAGCGCTTGCTCAGATTAAGTTACCGGCGGGTTGTCTCTCCTGTCCATAGTGGGTGACCGACCTCATGCGGGGCCGGCGGCGCCGGGCGGGTGCGCTCGGCCCGCGGCCGGGTCGGGGCGTTCAGCCCGCGCCCGGGTCGAGGCGTTCAGCCCGCGCCCGGGTCGAGGTGCTCGGCCAGCGCCTCGTGGGTGAGGTGGAGTCCGGCCCGCAGCACCGCGTCGCGGCGGCCGGGGTGGGCGGCCCGGTGCCGCAGTTCGAGCCCGCGGGCGAGCCGGAGCCGCTGCGCGCAGTCCTCGCCGCGCAGGGCCGCGTCGAGGGCCGAGGCGGTCGCCCCGATCAGCGGCGCCATGGCGCGCAGCGCCTCGTCGGCCCCGCCCCGGGCGGCTTCCGGCGGCTCCTCGCCGGCTTCCCGTCGTTCCCCGTCGGCGGAGGAGGACCGGATCTCCAGCTCCCGCAAGAGGAACAGCAGGGCGGGCGCCGTCCGCGCGGCCAGCCGCAGCCGGGGGCGGAGCGTGTCCGCCGCCCCGGCCGGGGCCCGCCTCGGCGGCAGGAGCAGCAGGCGCTCCGTCCTGCGGTCCAGCGCGGCGGACAGCTCGTACGGGCGGCGCCACCGGGCGAAGGGGTCAGCCGGGGCGGGGCCCGCGGGCCGCCCGGCGGCGGCCCGCGCCGCGACCCGCTCCAGCAGGACGCCGAGACCGGTGCGGTACTCCTCCAGGCCGCTCGCGGCCTCCCGGTACGGGTCGGGGGGCCACAGCAGCGGACCGAGGAGCGCCACGACGGCGATGCCGACCGCGCTCTCCTCCAGCCGGGCCAGCGGATACCCCGGCACCGGCGTCGCGTAGATCACGAGGGCGGTGACCAGCACCTGCTGGTTGGGGGAGCCGTTGTGGCTCAGCAGGTACATCCCGGCGCAGGCGCACACGACGAGGACCAGGAACGACAGCGAGCCCGTCGGCAGCCAGTGCAGGACCAGCACGCTCAGCACCACGCCCACCACCACCCCCACCAGCCGCTCCAGGGCCAGCCGGGGCGCCGCGAACACGTCGTCGCGCAGGATGAGGACGGCGGGCAGGGCCGCGGGCACGGGGGCCGTGCTCGTGCCGAGCCACACGCACACGAACCAGGGGACGGTCGCGCACACCAGCAGCCGGGCGGCCGGCGCCAGGTGCTCACCGAAGGGGCGGCTCAGCGCCGCAACGGACGTGCTGGCGAGCATGCGGCACATCGTAGGGGCGCCCGCCGTCCCCGGCGGGCCCGCAGGAGCCGCGCGCCCCCGCGGTCAGCCGCCCGGCCGGGGCGAAGGGGCGGGTGCCGGGGAGCCGTTCAGCCGCCCGGCCCCCGCGGCGGCTCCTCCCAGCGCAGGGCGAACCACAGCTCCATCCGGGTATCCGGGTCGTCCAGGTCCCGCCCCAGCAGCTCCGCGCAGCGGGCCAGGCGCTGGCGGACCGTGTTGCGGTGCACGCCCAGGGCGGCGGCGGTGCGGTCCCACCCGCCGTGGTGCGCCAGCCAGCCGCGCAGCGTCTCCCGCAGGACGGGGGAGAGGGGCGCGAGCAGGGCCGCGGCGTGCGCGCGGGCCTCCGCCTCGCCGACCAGGCCCGAGAAGCCGGGGGCGGCGTGCCGGGCCAGGGGGGTGCGGGCCGCTTCGGCGCGTTCCAGGGCCCGCCGGGCCTGCGCGTCGGCGGCGGGCAGCGCGTCGGGTGCGGCCGGGGCGCTCACCCCGAGGCGCCACCCGGGCCGCGCGCCCGGATCCCGCTCGGTGAGCAGGCGTACGCGATCCCCGCGCGGGTCCACCAGTGCGGTGCCCAGCGCGGCCGCCAGGGCCTGCGGGTCGCCCGCCCCGCGGGCGTGCACCACGTGCCAGGGCCCGGGGGAGAGGGCCGCGGCGGGATCGCCGTCGAGGAGCAGCCGGGTCAGGGCCGCCGCCTCCGGTCCGGCCGGGCGGTGCGCGGTGAGCAGGGTCAGCAGCACCGCCGCGACCGAGGCGATGGTGTGGTCGCCGGGGGCGCGGGCCGGCGTGGCGGTGCCGAGCGCCCGTACGGGTTCCGGTCCCGCCTCGGCCGAGGGCCGCGGCGGGGCTTCCGGCCCGGGCGGGGTGCCGGGGCCCGGGAGGCCGTCGGGTGCCGGGCCCGCCGCGGGTGCCGGGCCGCCCAGGGCGTGGGCCGTGAGGTGCCACCCGCCCGCCCGGTCGGTCGCGGTGGCGGGCCCGCACGCCCGGCCGACGCGGGCCAGCAGCGCCCGGAGGGCAGCCGCGGCCTCCGCGGGCGGCGGGCTCCCCGCGGAGCGGTCGTCCGGGCGGAGCGTGACGTGGCCGCCCAGGCTCGCCGCGAGCCGCGACAGCACCGCCGGGACGGGATCGGGCCGGGCGGCCGCCGCCGCGAGGGACTGCTGGGCCTCGGTGACCCGGCGCAGCTCCCGCGTACGGGCCCCCGCCATCAGCCGCCAGACCGTACGGGCCACCGCGCTGAAGGGGGTGCCGGGCGGGACTTCGAGGAGCGGGAGCCCGTGGCGTTCGCACGCCTCGGCCAGGCCGGCCGGCACCCGCTCGTGCACGGGCGCCACGCCGAAGCCGAGCGCCGCCACCCCGGCCTCGGCCAGGCGGGCGACGTAGCCGTCGGGATCCGCGCCGAGCCCGGCCCCGGCCGTCAGCAGCAGCTCGCCGCCCAGCAGGTACGGGGACGGGTCCGCCATCTCGGAGGCGTGCACCCCGTGCACATCGGCCTCGGCCGGGCCCGCGAGCCTGCGCAGGCCCAGCTCCCGGTCGGGCAGCAGCGCGCCGAGGGGGACCGGCGTAGTGGGCGGGGGCGGCGTGGTGGGCGGGGCCTCCATGGATACTCCGTACAGATCAGGGGCGTCGTATGGATGGTACGTACACTTCGCGCCCGGTGGGCGCCGCCTTACGCTCGAAGGACCGCACTTGTAGGACCTCCAGAAGGGCACCCCCCATGAGCACGCAGCCGCGCGGCCCCGTCGACTCCTCCCGCATCCCGCGCTACGCGGGCCCGGCGACCTTCGCCCGGCTGCCCCGCCTCGACGAGGTCGGCTCCGCCGACGTCGCCGTCGTCGGCGTGCCCTTCGACTCCGGCGTCTCCTACCGCCCCGGCGCCCGCTTCGGCGGCAACGCCATCCGCGAGGCCTCGCGCCTGCTGCGCCCGTACAACCCGGCGCAGGACGCCTCCCCCTTCGCCCTCGCGCAGGTCGCGGACGCCGGCGACATCGCCGTGAACCCCTTCAACATCAACGAGGCCGTGGAGACGGTCGAGGCCGCGGCCGACGAGCTGCTCTCCTCCGGCTCCCGCCTGATGACCCTCGGCGGCGACCACACCATCGCCCTCCCGCTGCTCCGCTCGGTCGCGAAGAAGCACGGCCCGGTGGCCCTGCTGCACTTCGACGCGCACCTGGACACCTGGGACACGTACTTCGGCGCCGAGTACACGCACGGCACGCCGTTCCGCCGGGCGGTGGAGGAGGGCATCCTCGACACCGAGGCGCTCTCGCACGTCGGCACGCGCGGCCCGCTGTACGGCAAGCAGGACCTCGACGACGACGCCAAGATGGGCTTCGGCATCGTCACCTCGGCGGACGTCTACCGCCGCGGCGCCGACGAGGTCGCCGACCAGCTGCGCCAGCGCATCGGCGACCGCCCGCTCTACATCTCGATCGACATCGACGTGCTGGACCCGGCGCACGCGCCCGGCACCGGCACCCCCGAGGCGGGCGGCATGACCTCCCGCGAGCTGCTGGAGATCATCCGCGGCCTGTCCTCCTGCAACCTGGTTTCGGCGGACGTCGTCGAGGTGGCCCCGGCGTACGATCACGCGGAGATCACCTCGGTCGCGGCCTCGCACACCGCGTACGAGCTGACCACGATCATGAGCCGTCAGATCGCTGCCGCCAGGCAGGGCCGATAAGCACAGCGCGGCGGCGAAGGCGAACACGAAGGGCGAGTAAGCGCACGTGACGCACGACCACGACCTGGTACTCCGTCCCACCGAGGCCCAGACGGCCGCCGCCCTGGCCCCGCCGCCGGGGCGGACGGGCGGGGACCTGGTCGTGGAAACGCTGCGTTCGCTCGGCGCCACCACCGTCTTCGGGCTGCCCGGGCAGCACGCCCTCGGCCTCTTCGACGCGGTGGGGCGCTCCGACCTGCGCCTCGTCGGACTCCGTACGGAGAACAACGCGGGCTTCGCCGCCGATGCCTACGGCCGCATCACGGGCGAGGCGGTCCCCCTCCTCCTCTCCACCGGCCCGGGCGCCCTCATGGCCCTGCCCGCGCTCGCGGAGGCGGCCGCGGCCTCCGCCCCGGTGCTCGCCATCTCCTCGCAGGTCCCCGTCGCGGGCCTGGGCGGAGGCCGGCGCGGTCACCTGCACGAGCTGCGCGACCAGTCGGCGTCCTTCCGGGACGTGGTGAAGTCGGTCCACACCGCCCGCACCCCGTCCCAGATCCCCTCCGTCGTCGCGGAGGCCTGGGAGTCGGCGCTGACGGCTCCGCACGGCCCGGTCTGGGTGGAGATCCCGGAGGACGTCCTGCGCGCAGAGACGTTCATTCCCCAGGTCACGGGCATGGACGCGACCCCGCACGAGCTCGCCCCCCGCCCGGAACTCACCGCCGTGGCCGCGCACTGGCTCTCCTCGGCCGAGCGCCCGGTGATCATCGCGGGCGGCGGGGTCATCCGCTCCGACGCCGCCGGCAAGCTCAAGCAGCTGGCGGAACGCCTCGACGCCCCGGTGGTCACCACCTTCGGCGGCAAGGGCGCCTTCCCGTGGACCCACCCGCTCTCCCTCCAGTCCTGGCTGGAGGACCGCCACATGACGGACTTCCTGGAGGACGCGGACGTCCTGCTGGTCGTCGGCTCGGGCCTCGGGGAACTCTCCTCGAACTACCACACGTTCTTCCCCACGGGCCGGATCGTCCAGATCGACGCGGACCTCGGCAAACTGGAATCCAACCACCCGGCCCTCGGCATCCACGCGGACGCCCGCCTGGCCCTCCAGGCCCTGCTGGAGACGGTCGCCGAGCGCGAGGACCCCGCCGCCCCCGAGCGCGTCCGCCTGGTCCTCGACGACATCGAGGCCCGCCTCGCCACCCAGGACGTCGCCCTGGAGCGCTCGCTCCTGACCTCGATCCGCTCCGCGCTCCCTCCGCGCTCCCCGTCCTTCTGGGACATGACGATCCTGTCCTACTGGGCCTGGTCCGCCTTCGACGCGAAGCACCCCAACACCATGCACTCGGCCCAGGGCGCGGGCGGCCTCGGCTACGCCTTCCCGGCCGCCCTGGGCGCCTGCGTCGCGGAACCGGGCACGCCCGTCCTGGCGGTCTCCGGCGACGGCGGCGCGATGTACTCGATCGCGGACCTGGCCACGGCCCGCCAGCACGACCTCGACGTCACCTGGCTGATCGTGGACGACGGCGGCTACGGCATCCTGCGCGAGTACATGACCCAGTCCTTCGGCAGCGCCACCGCCACGGAACTCACCCGCCCCGACTTCGCCGCCCTGGCGGCGTCCTTCGACGTCCCGGCGACCACGACCACCCCGGAATCCCTGACCGCCGACCTCAAGAAGGCCCTCGCCACCCCGGGCCCCTCGGTCGTCGTCCTCCCGGCCCGCCTCAAGATGTTCGCCCCGACGCACGTCTAGCGGGGCGTCGGCCCGTCTCCGACCTCGGCCCAGACAGCCTTGCCGATCCCGTTCTGCCGGGGGTCCCGCCCCTGCGGGGCGCGGGCGTGCCGTACGGCGTTGGTGACCAGCTCGGAGAGCAGCAGCTCTGCTGTTTCGGCGGGGGTCCGCGCCGACGTTCCACTCGGCGAACTGCATGCGCACACCGGGGCGCGGCGCGCGCCTGTGTGCGCCGGCGCAGGTTCCTGCTCGACGGGAAGCCCGTCATGGTCGCCACCTCGTACCTCGATGCCGCACTCGTGGCCGGTACTCCCGTCGCGGAGCCCGACACCGGGCCCGGCGGCATCTACGCCCGCCTGGCCGAGCTGGGGTGCAAGCCCGCCCGCTTCCGTGAAGAGCTCCGCTCCCGGATGCCGAACGCGGAGGAGGTGGCGGGCCTCGGCCTCGCCGCCGGGACCCCCGTCGTCCTTGTCGTCCGTACCGCCTTCGCCGACGACGGGCAGGTGGTCGAGGTCAACGAGATGGTCCTCGACGCCTCGGCTTACGTCCTCGAGTACGACTTCGAAGCCTCGTAGCCGCGCCCCGGCCATCTGCCGGTCCCTGCGGACGCGTTCCTTCAGGTGATGACGCTGTGTCATCGAGCCGGGTGGGCCGCGGGTGTGGGACGTTGGGCGGCGGGCCGGAATGGGAGCGGAGGTGGTGGTGCCGTGATGAGCGCAGTCGTCCGCGGTCTTGCCGTGGCAGTGGTGTCCGGGGTGCTGGCCGCGAGCGCGGGGTGCCAGAGCACAGGGTCGGCCGACGGGGCCGAAACGCCGCTCCCGATCCCGACGACAGCAATCCAGGAGAGCACCCCGGCCGCCTCGTCCTCGGTGTTCCTGGGGCAGGGGGCCGACGTCTCCACCTCGCAGGTCAGCGTGCCGACCGCGAAGGTCGGCGAGCCGGCCGGCGGGGACGTCGCGGTGGTCAACCCGGGCGGCGACCCCGTCACCGTCCAGAACATCGCCGCCACCACCGACACCGGCGAGGTTTCGATCGTCGAGGACGCCTGCACGGGCGTCGAACTGCCGCCGGGCGGCAGCTGCCGGATCCGGGTGCAGCACATCGCGACCGAGGCCGGACCCTACACCGGCGAGCTGACCGCGACGACGTCCGACGGCAACGTGCTGACCGCTGCCATCTCCGGTGAGGCCATGGGCGAGGCCACCCCCAGCGACGAGGACACCACGGGCACGGAGACACCGTCGCCGTCCCTCTCCCTCTCGCCCTCCCCCTCCCTCTCGCCCTCGCCGTCGTCGTCTCCGTCGCCGACCCCCGAGGCCTACACTTCCGAGCCGTCCCTCACGGACTGATCTCGATCCTGACGGAGTCGTCGTCGGGCAGGACCACCAGCGTGCGCTCCCGCTGCCCCGGCAGGTAGGAGACGAGGTAGAAGCGGGCCGGCGTCTTCGCGAGGACGCGGAAGCCGCGGTACTGGTAGCGGTAGGGGCCCTTGCCGCTGCCCAGGTCGTCGAAGACGATGCCCGGCGCGTGGTGGGTCACGGGCACCCGGGAGTAGACGACCAGCCTCGGGCTGGAGACGTAGCCTTCCGCGGCGTCGCTCACGGCCTCGCTGTGGCCGGCCATGGCCACGTACCGTGCCATGCCGAAGAACAGGCTCATCGTGAGCACCCCGAGGAGCAGGGCGCCGGCAGCCAGCCACAGCCGGTCGGCCGTACGGCTCTCCCCGTGCTGCCCCTCCTGGCCGTCGGGGTCCCCGGCGCTCAGGCGCAACTGGACGGCGAAGAACGCCAGCGTGGCACCCAGGGCCACTGCCAGGCAGGGCACGAACTCGCGCGGCCAGCCCCGGGGGAGCCGCGGCAGCCGGTCCTCCCAGAAGAAGACCGGGAAGCCCGCCAGCACCAGGAACAGTCCGGCCGCGAGCAGCCAGCGGGTCACCTTCGCGCGCCGGACCTTCTGCCGCGGCCCGGCCAGCAGCCGTCCCGCCCACCCCAGTGCCAGCAGCACGGCCAGCCCGCAGAACAGCAGGAACCAGAGCGGGAAGAAGATCGCGCCCGGGCTCCTGACCAGGTAGGCCTGGACGGAGAGCTGGAGGTCGGCCGCCGGCACGCCGAAGGTGGCGTAGTACGCCTCGGTGTAGGTGCTGCCGAAGTAGTAGAGGAGGCCGAGGACGATGGTCCCCGGGGCCGCGATGTACGCCACCTTCTCCAGGAACGCCTTCGACGGGCTCGCCGCCCGCGTGCCGGGCGCCTGCGTACCGCCCGCTTGTGTACCGGCCGTCTGCGTACCCGCCCCCTGCGGTCCGGCCGCCTGCGGTACCGGCGGCGGCTGCTCCTGCGGCTCCGACATGCGCCCAGTCTGTCCGCCGGTCCCCGGACCCGCACCCGGGGCGGCGCCGCACGGCTGACCCCCGGGCGGAACCGGCGATCGAACCCGCCCGGCCCCCGTCCGGGCGCTCCCCGCGTGCGCCGGAGCCGCCCGGCGTACACGTTCGAATTGTTGCGGCGGGATGAAATCCGCCGGTCGGGGCGTTGCCGCTTCCGGCAGGACATGACTAACGGGGAGGCACCACGTGACGGCGGCTGGGGAGAAACAGGGCTGGGGCAAGCGGCTGGCGGCCTACACCTGGCGGTACAGGCTGAACGTGCTGCTCGCACTCGGCTCCTCGCTGGCCGGCATGGCCGTCATGGCGCTCGTACCGCTGGTCACCAGGGTGATCATCGACGACGTCATCGGGGACCAGACCAAGTCCATGGGGCCCTGGGCCGGGCTGCTCATAGCGGCCGCCCTGCTCGTCTACGTGCTCACCTACGTACGCCGGTACTACGGCGGGCGGCTCGCCCTCGACGTGCAGCACGACCTGCGCACCGACATGTACGACACCATCGCCCGCCTCGACGGGCGCCGCCAGGACGAGCTGTCCACCGGGCAGGTCGTCGGGCGGGCCACCACCGACCTCCAGCTGATCCAGGGCCTGCTCTTCATGCTGCCCATGACCATCGGGAACTTCCTGCTCTTCGGGATATCCCTCGGGGTCATGCTGTGGCTGTCCCCGCTGCTGACCGTCGTGGCGCTGCTGATGGCCCCCGCCCTCTGGTTCATCGCCAAGCGCAGCCGCAAGAAGCTCTTCCCCGCCACCTGGTGGGCCCAGGGCCAGGCCGCCGCCGTCGCCACCGTCGTCGACGGGGCCGTGACCGGCGTCCGCGTCGTCAAGGGCTTCGGCCAGGAGGAGCAGGAGACCGGCAAGCTGCGCGCGGCGAGCCGCAGGCTGTTCGCCGGCCGGATGCGCACCATCCGGCTCAACTCCCGCTACACCCCAGCGCTCCAGGCCGTACCCGCCCTCGCCCAGGTCGCCATGCTGGCCCTCGGCGGCTGGATGGCCACCAAGGGGCAGGTCACCCTCGGCACCTTCGTCGCCTTCTCCACCTACCTGGCCCAGCTCGTCGGCCCGGTCCGGATGCTCGCCATGGTCCTCACCGTCGGCCAGCAGGCCCGCGCCGGCGTCGAGCGGGTCTTCGAGCTCATCGACACCGAGCCCTCCATCCAGGAGGGCACCCACGAGCTGCCCGCCGACGCGCCCGCCACCGTCGAGTTCGACGACGTCCGCTTCGGCTACGACACCGAGCGGCCCGTCCTCGACGGCTTCTCGCTCGCCGTCGCGGAGGGCGAGACCGTCGCCGTCGTCGGGGCCTCGGGCAGCGGCAAGTCCACCGTCTCGCTGCTGCTGCCGCGCTTCTACGACACCGACGGCGGCACGGTCCGCGTCGGCGGCCACGACGTCCGCGAGCTGACCTACGGCTCCCTGCGCGCCGCGATCGGGCTCGTCCCGGAGGACTCCTTCCTCTTCTCCGACACCATCCGCTCCAACATCGCCTACGGGCACCCCGGCGCCACCGACGAGCAGATCGAGGCCGCCGCCCGCGCCGCCCAGGCCGAGGGCTTCATCCGGGCGCTGCCCGCCGGGTACGACACCACGGTCGGCGAGCAGGGGCTCACCCTCTCCGGCGGCCAGCGCCAGCGCATCGCCCTCGCCCGGGCCATCCTCACCGACCCGCGGCTGCTCCTCCTCGACGACGCCACCTCCGCCGTCGACGCCCGCGTCGAGCACGAGATCCACGAGGCCCTGCGCTCCGTCATGGCCGGCCGGACCACCCTGCTGATCGCCCACCGCCGCTCCACGCTCGCGCTGGCCGACCGGATCGCCGTACTCGACCGCGGGCGGCTCGCCGACATCGGGACGCACGAGGAGCTGGAGAGCCGGTCGGCGCTCTACCGCCGGCTGCTCACCGACCCCGACGCGCTCGGCGCCGGCTCGCCGCGGACCCCGGACGCGCCCCTGATGACCGAGTTCGAGCGCGAGCTCGACCGCAAGCTCGAACGGGACATCGAGCTCGAAGCCGAGATCGACTCCGAGCCGGTCAACGCCAAGCGCCGGGTCGCGGCCGGGATCACCCCCGAGCTCTGGCGGCGCCGGGACGAGCAGACCGGCCAGGCCCCCGCGGCCGCGAGCGCCGCCCCCGGAGCCGGTCACTCGATGGCCGGGGCCGTCGCCGGCATGCCGGCGACGCCCGAACTCCTGGCGCAGGTGGCCGCGCTGCCGCCCGCCACCGACGAACCCGAGGTGGACGAGACCCGCGCCGTGGCCGCCGAGGAGAGCTACGGCCTGCGCCGCCTGCTCGGGGGCTTCTGGGCGCCCCTCGCCATCAGCCTCGGCCTCGTCGCCGTGGACGCCGGCGCCGGACTGCTGCTGCCCATCCTGATCCGGCACGGCATCGACCAGGGCGTGGAGCAGGCCGTGCTCGGCGCCGTCTGGGTGGCCGCCGGGCTCGCCCTCGCCCTCGTCGTGGCGCAGTGGGCCGCGCAGTTCGCCGAGACCCGCATGACGGGCCGGACCGGCGAGCGCGTCCTGTACTCCCTCCGCGTCAAGATCTTCGCCCAGCTCCAGCGCCTCGGCCTCGACTACTACGAGCGCGAGCTGACCGGCAAGATCATGACCCGGATGACCACCGACGTGGACTCGCTCAGCTCGTTCCTGCAGACCGGGCTCGTCACCGCCGTCGTCTCCGTCTTCACCTTCTTCGGCATCCTGGTCGCCCTGCTCGTCCTCGACGTCGAGCTCGCGCTGATCGTCTTCGCGACCCTCCCCGTCCTCGTCGTCGGCACCATCGTGTTCCGCCGCAAGTCCGTCGCCGCCTACGAGCTCGCCCGCGACCGGGTCAGCCTGGTCAACGCCGACCTCCAGGAGTCCGTCTCGGGCCTGCGCATCGTCCAGGCCTTCCGCCGCGAGGGCTCCGGCGCCACCCGCTTCGCCGAGCGCAGCGACTCGTACCGCGAGGCGCGCGTCCGCGGCCAGTGGCTGATATCCGTCTACTTCCCCTTCGTCCAGCTGCTGTCCTCGGGCGCCGCGGCCGCCGTGCTGATCGTCGGCGCGAACCGGGTGGAGGCCGGGACGCTCACCACCGGCGCGCTCGTCGCGTACCTGCTCTACATCGATCTCTTCTTCGCGCCCGTCCAGCAGCTCTCCCAGGTCTTCGACGGCTACCAGCAGGCCACCGTCTCCCTGGGGCGCATCCAGGGGCTGCTGCGCGAGCCCACCACCACCCCGCTCCCCGAAGAGCCCCGGCAGGTGCCGGCGCTGCGCGGGGAGATCGCCTTCGAGGACGTCCGCTTCCAGTACGGGACGGCGGAGGAGCGCGGCGAGAAGGGCGAGGCGCTGGCCGGCATCAGCCTGCGGATACCGGCCGGGCAGACCGTCGCCTTCGTCGGCGAGACCGGAGCCGGCAAGTCCACGCTGGTCAAGATGGTGGCCCGGTTCTACGATCCGACCTCCGGCCGGATCACCGCCGACGGCGCCGACCTGCGGGAGCTCGACCTGACGGCGTACCGGCACCGCCTGGGCGTCGTCCCCCAGGAGTCCTACCTCTTCCCGGGGACCGTCCGCGACGCCATCGCGTACGGGCGGCCCGAGGCGAGCGACGCCGAGGTGGAGGCCGCCGCCCGCGCGGTCGGCGCCCACGACATGGTGGCCACCCTCGACGGCGGCTACCTGCACACCGTCGCCGAGCGCGGCCGCAACCTCTCCGCCGGCCAGCGCCAGTTGATAGCGCTGGCCCGGGCCGAACTCGTCGACCCGGACGTGCTGCTGCTCGACGAGGCCACGGCCGCCCTCGACCTGGCCACCGAGGCCCAGGTCAACCAGGCGACGGACCGGCTCGCCGGCAAGCGCACCACCCTGGTGGTGGCGCACCGGCTGACCACCGCCGCGCGCGCCGACCGGGTCGTGGTCATGGACCGCGGCCAGGTGGTGGAGGACGGCACCCACACCGAACTCCTGGCGCGCGGCGGCCGGTACGCCAAGCTGTGGCGCACCTTCGTCGGGGAGGACGAGCGCGCCGCGGCCTGAGCGGCCGCCAGGACGTCAGAGTTCGCCGAAGAGCAGGTTCCCCGGGGCGTCCTCGTCGGTGCCGGTGTAGTACTCGCGTACCGCGCGGAGGAGTTCGTCCACCGTCAGGGTGCCGTCCCCGTCCGCGTCGATCCGCTGGAACAGCGCCTCGGCGTCGGCGGGGCTCAGCTTCGTGTCGAAGGCCCCCTGGGCCTTGTGGAACTCCTCCGGGCTGATGCGTCCGTCGCCGTCGGTGTCGACGATCGTGAGGATCGCCTGCACCATCGGCCGGAACGACCGGTCGTACGCGGGCCCGCCCTGCGCGTACAGGCGCGTCATGCCCAGCTTGTACTCCTCGGGGGTGACCTTGCCGTCCCGGTCCATGTCCAGCTCGGTGAAGAGGTCCTGCCAGAAGTCGACCAGCCCGCCCATCACCAGGGTGGCCTTGGGCGAAGTGGCCGGCTCGTCCAGGGCCGACAGCAGCCGGGATCCGAGCGCGATGATGTCGGCCGAGTCGATCACCCCGCTCCGGTCGGCGTCCAGGTGCGTGAAGGCGCGGTCCAGCTTGCGGTCGAGCAGGTCGTTCGTCATTTCAAGTGCCTTTCACGGCTACGGTGAGCGTGCTCTCGATCACCTAGCGTAATGTCCGCCTTGATCGCGAACTCCCGTTCTCCCGCTAGGAAGTTGTGAATGCACTCTTACGAGGTATGGGTGGCCGGCGCGGAAGAGCCCGGTACCCGTTGGGTCTATTGCCCTCGGGTGGGTCAACTCCTGCGCGAGCCGTTCGAGGTGCTCGCCCTCAAGGCCCGCCTGGAACGTGGTGAGGACCTCCCGTACGACGACCGCCTGCTCGCCGGCCGCGTCGCCATGTCCACCCCCGAACAGGGCCTGCGAGCTCTGGCTGCCGCCCGCACCGCCCAGCCCGCCTGGGCGAGGGTCCCGCTCGACGACCGGCTGGAGCTGCTGCACGGGGTCTACCGGGCCATCGCCGAGCGGTACGACGAGCTGACCGGCCTGCTGGTCGCAGAGGGGCACCCCGTGCGGCTGGCCGCCTGGGAACTGGCCTCCACGGCCTGCGGGTTGCACCCGGACTCCGTCGCCGAGTACGCCGCCCAGCTCAGGCAGCCGGAGCGGACCGAGGCGGGCCGGCGAATCCGCATGGTGCGCAAGCCCGACGGGGTGGTGTGCCTGAGCCCGCCACGCAACGCGCCGACCTCCAATTCCTTCTACGGGGTGGTGGCGCTGGCCGCGGGCAACGCCCTGATCGTCAACGCGCCGCCGACCGCCCCGCTCGGCGTCAGCTTCGTGTACCGGGAGATCGTGGCCCCCCTCCTGGAGCGCCTCGGCGCCCCGCCCGGCACCCTGAACGTCCTGTCGACGCACGCCCGCGCCGTGATGCGGCAGTGGCTGGACAGCCCCGACTGCGACGACGTGGTCTTCTTCGGGGGCTCGGAGCAGGGGCTCAAGCTGGAGCGGGAGTGCGTCATCGCGGGCAAGAAGCCCGTACTCGAACTCTCCGGGAACGACGGCGTGCTGGTGTGGGCCGACGCCGAGGCCGACCTCGCCGCGCGGGCCCTGTGCGAGCGGTACTACGGCTCCGGCCAGATCTGCATGACCCCGAAGTTCGCGATCGTCCACCCGGAGGCGGCGGACCGGCTGCTGAAGGAGCTCGTGGAGCGGGTGCGGGACATCCGGCCGGGGCCGCCCGAGGATCCGGACACCGTGCTGAGCCCGGTGGTCAAGCGGGCCGAGTTCGCCGAGTACCTCGACGAAGTTCTGGCGGCCGGCGGTGAACTGCTGTGCGGCGGCGAGTTCGTGGACGTGGACGATGTGCCGGCGGCCGCGGGGCCGTTCATCCGCCCGGCCGTCGTCCGCGTGGACGGGCTGGCCGCGGCCGCCCGGCTGCGCGCCTTCCGCGAGGAGACCTTCTTCCCGCTGCTGTGCGTGGTCGTTCCCGAGGCCCCGGCAGGGCTCGACGAGGCGATCGGCTTCCTCAACGCCAACCGCTACGGGCTGCGCAACTCCCTGTGGACGCAGGACGAGGCGGTCGTCGAGCGCTTCTGCGGGGAGGTGGT
This sequence comes from Streptomyces sp. 147326, assembly GCF_045000215.1. Lineage (NCBI taxonomy): Bacteria > Bacillati > Actinomycetota > Actinomycetes > Kitasatosporales > Streptomycetaceae > Streptomyces > Streptomyces sp. 147326. The sequence goes on from NZ_CP134201.1 coordinate 5,716,189, forward strand.
CAACGGCGGCATGCTGAAGGTCAACGACTCGCACATCGGCTGCCTGCCGGTACTCCCGTACAACGGCGGCACGGGCGCGACGGGCGGCGTCTTCGGCGAGGCCAACCAGCCCGCCGTGCGCACCACACACCTCCAGTCGATCGCCGTCGCCACCGCGCTGCGGCCCCGGGAAGCGGTCTTCGACCACGCGGCGGCCGCCGTGTGAGTCCTTGCTCACCGCAACCTTCCGCGGGGTGCAGACGTCGTACGTGTGTACGTGTGCCGTGCGTACGACCGATCGGGGGGCAGGTTGTTGCAGGGGTGGAGGGGACGGGCCCGCGGGGTCGCGTCCCCGGGGGTCTTCGCGACGGCGCTGTGGCTCTGCGCCGGCGGACTGTTCACGGCACCGCCCGCGCAGGCGGCGGCCGACGGCTGCGGGGGCCGGCTGGCGAGGACGGTGTCCTTCGACACGGGCGAGGTGCGCGTCTACAAGAGCCGCAACCAGGCCTGCGCGGTGACCGTGGCCCGCGTTCCCGGCGAGCGGCGGCAGATGGCGGTGAGCATCCAGCCGCGCGGTGGGGCCCCCGTCCGGGAAGCCGGGCGATTCACCCGTCACGCCGGGCCCGTCACCGTCGGCGCGATCACCCGCTGCGTGTACGTAAGGGGCAGCGTGGGTGCCGGATCGGCCACCTCCGGCTGGATCCTGTGCTGAGGTAGCGGCCCAACTAGGTCTGTTCAGCAGAGTGTTGCCCCGGCTAGGTTCACGGCGACCGAAGTGAACTCAAGGGGAGGGTGAATGCGCAAGACGCTCGGATGGCTCCTGTCGCTCGTGGTGCTCATCGGCACGATGGGCGCGGCCGGCTCCACGGCGCAAGCGGCCACAGCCGCACAGCCGTCGGCCGCCACGGACATCAAGGACCAGATCCTCGGCATTCCCGGGATGAGCCTGATCGAGGAGAAGCCGTACCCCGGCTACCGCTTCTTCGTACTGAACTACGAGCAGCCGGTGGACCACCGGCAGCCGTGGAAGGGGACCTTCAAGCAGCGCCTGACCCTTCTGCACAAGGACGTCTCGCGGCCGTCGGTGTTCTTCACCTCCGGCTACAACGTCAGCACCAGCCCGCGCCGCAGCGAGCCGACGACGATAGTCGACGGCAACCAGGTGTCTCTGGAGTATCGATTCTTCACACCCTCCCGGCCCGACCCGGCCAACTGGGGGAACCTGGACATCTGGCAGGCCGCCAGTGACCAGCACCGCGTCTTCACCGCCCTGAAGAAGATCTACAAGAAGAACTGGCTGGCCACGGGCGGCAGCAAGGGCGGGATGACGGCGACCTACTACGAGCGCTTCTACCCGCGCGACATGGACGGAGTCGTCGCGTACGTCGCGCCGAACGACGTCGTCAACAAGGAGGACTCGGCCTACGACCGCTTCTTCGCCAAGGTCGGCACCAAGGAGTGCCGCGACAAGCTGAACGCGGTGCAGCGCGAAGCGCTCGTGCGCCGCGAGCCCCTGGAGGCCAAGTACGCCGTGGCCGCGGCCGAGAACGGCTGGACCTTCACCACCGTCGGCAACCTCGACAAGGCCTACGAGGCCGTCGTCCTCGACTACGTGTGGGCCTTCTGGCAGTACAGCCTGCTCGCCGACTGCGCCTCCATCCCGACCGCGGCCACCGCCACCGACCAGGAGATCTGGGACACGATCGACGCGATCTCCGGCTTCTCCGCCTACGCCGACCAGGGCCTGGAGACGTACGCGCCGTACTACTACCAGGCGGGTACGCAGCTCGGCTCCCCGGACATCAAGCAGCCGCACCTGGGCAACCTGAGCCGCTACGGCTACCAGCCGCCGCGCAACTTCGTGCCCCGGGACATCCCCATGACCTTCCAGCAGGGGGTCATGGCGGACGTGGACAAGTGGGTGCGCAACAACGCCGACCAGATGCTCTTCGTGTACGGCCAGAACGACCCGTGGGGCGCCGAGCCGTTCCACCTCGGGTACGGCGTGCGCGACAGCTACGTCATGATCGCGCCGGGCGCCAACCACGGGGCCAACGTCGCGAAGCTCCAGGACGGCGAGAAGACCCTCGCGACCGCGAAGATCCTGCAGTGGGCCGGGGTGGCTCCGGCCGCCACGATCGCCGACGAGTCGAAGGCGGCGCCGCTGGCGGCCGCCGACGCGCAGCTCGACCAGCAGGACCTGGAGCGCGAGCCGCAGCTGCGGCCGTGACCGGGCCGGGACCCCGGGGTCCCGGACCACGGGCCGCGGGCTGACGCCGGAACTAGCGCGTCAGCCCGTGGCCCAGCGGGTAGCGGCCCGGCACCGGGACCGGGAGCCGGCCGGCGGGCCGGACCGCCCCGGTGAGCACCCGGGCCGCCGCCCGCATCTCCACGTCCGTCCAGGAGTACGTCGCCAGCTCGGCCGCGCAGGCCGGCAGCCGGGCCGGGTCGTACGGATTGCGGACCGCCAGCAGGATCACCGGGACGCCGGACGCGATCAGGTCCGTCACCAGCCGGCGTTGCGGATTGTCCTCTTCCGGCACGTTGTACGTGCACACCAGCACCGCCGCGTGACCGGCCGCAGCGGCCACCGCACGGGCAGGCGGCACCGCCGTGGCCCGGCAGCCCAGGGCGGTCAGCTCGCGCGCCAGTACGGCCGTGGGGGGACCCGTGGTACCCGTCGGGGAGGCCGGGTCCGTCCCCGTGACCAGCAGCCGGGGCCCGGACGTCGCATCGATCGGCACCAGCCCGCGGGGATTGGCCAGCAGGGTCGTCGTGCCCGCCGCGATCTCGTCGGCGGCGTCCCGGTGCCTGCGGATGCCGACGGTGGCGTCCACCGCCCCGGTCTTCGTGTAGGCCTCGTCGAACAGCCCCCGGCGGGACTTCAGTTCCAGGATCCGCAGCACCGACTCGTCGATCCGGGCCTCCGTCAGCTCGCCCGCCTCGACGGCCGCCAGCACACTGCGGTACGCGAGCCCCAGGTCCGGCGGGTTCAGCAGCTGGTCGCAGCCCGCCAGCAGGGCCAGTACGGGCACCCGGTCGTCCCCGTACTTCTGGCGGACCCCGGCCATGTCGAGGGCGTCGGTGACCACCACCCCCTGGAAGCCCAGGCGTTCGCGCAGGATGCCCGTGACGATCGGGCGGGAGAGGGTCGCCGGGTCTCCCGAGGGGTCGAGCGCGGGGAAGACGATGTGCGCCGTCATGACCGCGTCCACGCCCGCCTTCACCGCGGCCCGGAACGGCGGCTCGTCCAGCTCCTCCCAGACGGCGCGGGTGTGCCGCATCACCGGCAGGCCGGCGTGGCTGTCGGTCTCGGTGTCCCCGTGGCCCGGGAAGTGCTTCGCGGTGGCGGCCACCCCGGCGCCCTGGTAGCCGCGCACCTGGGCGGCCACCAGGGCCGCCACGGCGTGCGGGTCGGAGCCGAAGGACCGTACGCCGATCACCGGATTGGCCGGGTTGACGTTGACGTCGGCCACCGGCGCGTAGTCCTGGCGGATGCCCAGGGCGGCCAGCTCGGCGCCCGCGACGCGCGCGGCCCGCAGGGCGTCGGCGGTGGAGCCGCCCGCGCCCAGCGCCATCGCCCCCGGGAGGAGCGTCGCGGGGGCGCCGATCCGGGCGACGGCGCCGTGCTCCTGGTCGGTGGAGAGCAGCAGCGGGATCCGGGCGCCGGAGGTGAGCGCGGCCTGCTGGAGGCCGACCGAGAGCGCGGCGATCTGGTGCGGGGTGCGGGTGTTGTGGGCCCAGGAGAAGTAGACGATCCCGCCGAGGTGGTAGCGGGAGACCAGCTCGGCGGCGGTGCGCACCCCGAACAGCGTCTGGTTCTGTTCGGCGTCCGCCGGGTCGGGGTCGGTCGCCGAGTGGCCGAACGCCCGCGAGACGAAGAGCTGCCCGACCTTCTCGTCGAGGCCCATCCGGCCCATGAAGCGGGTCAGGCGGGCCCGGTCGGGGCGGTGGCCCGGCGGCCCCTCGGGGGACCGCGGGTCGTCGGGGGTGTTGCTCGTGCCGAGCGCGGCGGAGGCGGCCCCCGCGGCGGTGACGGCGACCATGGCGGCTGCGGTGAGCAGGGTCCGGCGGGAGGCGTGGGGCGGCACGGGCCGGACCCTACCGGTTGCCCTCCGGGCGGGGTGGCTGTGCGGGGGTGTGTTGGGCAAGTACCTCCGGTTGTCGGTGCCGCCGGTGCCGTTGCCCGTGCCGTTGCCCGTGCCGTTGCCCGTGCCGTTGCCCGTGCCGTTGCCCGTGCCGGGCGGGGCCTGTGGGAGGGGTGGGGCCGGGCGCGCGCCGGGGCGTCTCCTCGGGCGCCGAACGTGGCGGGGGGTCGGAGGGCCGGGGCACCTTGTGTTCGGCGCCCTGCGGGGAGCGCCCCGGCACACACCCGGCCCCGCCGAGACCACCCTGGGGGTCGGAGGGCCGGGCCGTGGCCGGTTCGGTGCCCTGTGCGGTTACGCCGGCCAGTGGGACTGGAGGGTTTGCACGGCCTCGGTGATGGCGGGGCGGCGGGCGGCTCCGGTGCGCCACAGCGCGTACAGGCGGCGTACGGGGCCCGGTTCCAGGGGGACCGCGACCGCGCCGGGCGGCAGCTGTCCGGTGCCGAGGCGGGGTACGACGGCGACGCCGAGGCCGGCGGCGACCAGGGCGACGATGGTGTGGTTCTCCTCGGCCACGTGCGCGATGTCGGGTTCGAAGCCGGCCGTGCGCAGGGTCCGTACCAGCCAGTCGTGGCAGACGCGGCCGGGCGGCTGGCAGACCCAGCGCTCGCCGCCGAGGTCGCTGCGCTGGATGGTCCGGCGCGTGGTGAAGGGGTGGCCGGCCGGGACGACCAGGTCGCAGAGGTCGTCGCCGATCACCGCCTGTTCGATCCCCTCGGGTGCGGGCAGCGGGGCGATGTCCCAGTCGTGGGCCACCGCCAGATCGGTGACGCCTCGTGCCACCAGGTCGACGGACAGGTGCGGGTCCACCTCCGTGAGGCGCACTTCGAGGGCGGGGTGGCGGCGGGCCAGATCGGCCAGTACGCCCGGCATGAGCCCGCGCGCCGCCGAGGCGAACGCGGCCACCGTCAGCAGCCCGCTCGGCTGCCCGCGCCGCTCCTCCAGGGTGGTCTCGGCGCGTTCCACGATAGCCAGCAACTGCTGGGCGGTGTCGGCCAGATGGCGGGCCTCCTCGGTGAGCGCGACCCCGCGCCCGCGCCGCTCCAGCAGGGTGGTCCGGGTCTCCCGCTCCAGCTTGGAGATCTGCTGCGAGACCGCGGAGGGGGTGTAGCCGAGGGCGGCCGCCGCGCCCGCGACCGAGCCGTGGACGGAGACGGCGTGCAGGGCGCGCAGCCGGGCGAGATCGAGCATGTCTCTATCGTAAGCAATGCTTCATCGAGTGCGGAAGTGATTCGCGCTGGTGCTACATGGTGGGGACGGCGATGGTGGGTTCATGCGTCCCGTACACACCGCACTTGCCGTGCTCGTCGCCGCCGTCTGGGGGGTCAATTTCGTCGTCATCGAGATCGGGCTCGATCATTTTCCGCCGCTGTTGTTGTCAGCCTTGCGGTTCTTGGTCGCCGCTCTGCCCGCCGTGTTCTTCGTCGGGCGCCCCAAGGTCGCCTGGAAGTGGATCCTCGGGGTCGGGCTGGCCCTCGGCATCGCGAAGTTCGGGCTGCTCTTCACCGGCATGGCGGCCGGGATGCCCGCCGGGCTGTCCTCGCTGGTGCTGCAGGTCCAGGCCGTCTTCACCGCCGTGCTGGCGGCGGTGGTCCTGCGCGAACGGCCCGGCCGGGTGCGGGTGTTCGGGATGGGCGTCGCGCTCGCCGGGATCGCGGTGGCCGCCGCGGACGGGGGCACCGGCGGGCCGGTGCTCGGCTTCACCCTGGTCGTCGCGGCCGCCGCCGGCTGGGGCGTGTCCAACGTGCTGACCCGCAAGGCCTCCCCGCCCGACGCCCTGAACTTCATGGTGTGGGTGTGCACCGTGCCGGTGCTGCCGCTGTTCGCCTTGTCGCTGCTGTTCGAGGGGCTCGAGCGGGACCTGGCCGCGCTGCGGGGGCTGGACTGGTCCGGGGTGGGCGTCATCGGGTACGTGGCGTGGGTCTCCACCATTTTCGGGTTCGGGGCCTGGAGCCATCTGCTGCGCCGGTATCCGGCCTCGTCGGTGGCGCCGTTCTCGCTGCTGGTGCCGGTGTTCGGGATGTCCTCGGCGGCCCTGGTGCTGGGGGAGTCCGTCTCCGGACTGCGCTGGCTGGCGGCCGTGCTCCTGGTCGGCGGGGTCGCGCTCACCTCGCTGGCCCCCGCGCGCGCTTCGAACCGTACGGGGGTCGGTTCGGGCGTCAGCGCGGGGAGCCCTCCTGCAGGGGCAGTCGCCAGTCCTGCCCCGTCAGGCTCACTCCGTACGAGCGGTGCGGCCGCTCCGCGATCAGGGTGAACCCGGCCTTCAGGTAGAGCTCGCGGGCGTCGGTGAGCACGTCGTTGGTCCACAGCACCAGCTCGCGGTAGCCGACCGAGCGGGCGAAGGCGACGACGGTGTCGACCAGCAGGGTGCCGATGCCGCGGCCGCGCCCCTCCCGGTCGACCAGGAGCAGGCGGAGCCGGGCGGTGCCGGGTGCGCCGTCCTCGCGCACGCACATCACCGAGCCGACCGGGCGGCCGTCCAGTTCCGCGATCCACACCCGTTCCAGGTAGGGGTCGTGGTCCTGGGCGAAGTCCGCGACGATCCGGGCGACCAGGCCCTCGAAGTCGCTGTTCCAGCCGTACTCGGCGGCGTACAGCGCGCCGTGGCGCTGCACGATCCATCCCAGGTCGCCCGGTTCCGGGTCCCGCAGCCGCACACTCTCAGCCATGGGCCAACTCTAGGCCGCCCGGATGGCCGCGGGCCCCCGAACGGGTTACTTCCTGCCGCCGCCGAGGATCTGGCCCAGGAGGTCGCCCAGGCCGCCGCCGTCCGCCGCGGCCGGGGCGGTGGCGGGAGCCGCGCCCGCGGCCGGGGCGCCCGCGGCCTTGCCGGCGGCCGCGCGCTTGGCGAAGACGGCCAGCAGGACCGGGATCAGCAGCTCGATGACCCGGGCGACGGTGGGGGCGGGGATGCCGGTCTTCTTGGAGACGGCGTTGGCCACCGGCTTGCTCACCTTGGCCAGCACCCCGGCCATCATTCCGCCGCCGAGCATGCCGCCGAGGCCGCCGCCGAGGGTGGCCACGCCCTGCAGCGGCGGCTCGGCCACCTCCGCGAAGGCCTGGCGCACCTCCACGCCGTCGTCGTCATCGGCGCCGGCCTTCTGCTGGAGGTCGCCGGTCATCGCGCCGACCGTCTGCGCGACGGTGTCCCGTGCGCCGGCGGTGTCGGTGCCGAGGAGCCCGGCGATCTCGGTCAGCTTGTCGTCGCCCAGCTCGGTCAGCACGTCGTCCTGGAATGAGGATTGGCTCATGCCGGAACGCTACTTCTGCGGTGATTTGGTGGCACCTTGAGTGGGCGTCGGGTAACGGAAAAGTAAAGCTGTGGTTCCGGATGCAACCCTGCGGGGGTATCGCGGGTCGTATGTTGCGTCGGCACTTCCGGGGAGGGATCTGGGGGGATCGGGAAGTCCGACACGGGAGGGGTAACCGTGAGGGGGTCCGGCCGCGAGGCGGGACCCCCTTCGCGCTGTCCACAGGCCTCACGCGCTGTCGGTCCCACCCGGTAGCTTCGGGTCATGGCGGCGAACGGTGCGGTGCAACTGGCGGTGGTCGAGGGGGTGCTCGAGCGCATCACCTATGCCAACGAGGAGAGCGGGTACACGGTCGCCCGCGTCGACACCGGCCGGGGCGGCGGTGACCTGCTCACCGTGGTCGGCTCGCTGCTGGGCGCGCAGCCCGGCGAATCGCTGCGCATGGAGGGCCGCTGGGGCTCCCACCCGCAGTACGGCAAGCAGTTCTCCGTGGAGAACTACAAGACCGTGCTGCCGGCGACCATCCAGGGCATCCGCCGCTACCTCGGATCCGGCCTGATCAAGGGCATCGGCCCGAAGATCGCCGACCGGATCGTGGAGCACTTCGGCACCGACACCCTCGACGTCATCGAAGCCGAACCGAAGCGGCTGATCGAGGTGCCCGGGCTCGGCCCCAAGCGGACGAAGCTGATCGGCGCCGCCTGGGAGGAACAGAAGGCGATCAAGGAGGTCATGGTCTTCCTCCAGGGAGTCGGCGTCTCCACCTCCATCGCGGTCCGCATCTACAAGAAGTACGGCGATGCCTCCATCTCGGTGGTGAAGAACCAGCCCTACCGGCTGGCCGCCGACGTCTGGGGCATCGGCTTCCTCACCGCCGACCGGATCGCCCAGGCCGTCGGCATCCCGCACGACAGCCCCGAGCGGGTGAAGGCCGGCCTCCAGTACGCCCTGTCCCAGTCCACCGACCAGGGGCACTGCTTCCTGCCCGAGGAGCGGCTCATCGCCGACGGGGTCAAGCTGCTCCAGGTGGACACCGGGCTGGTGATCGACTGCCTGGCCGAGCTCGCCGCCGATCCGGAGGGCGTCGTACGGGAGCCCGTACCCGACCCGCAGGGCGGGCCGGACCCGCTGACCGCCGTGTACCTGGTGCCCTTCCACCGAGCCGAGCTGTCGCTGGTGGGGCAGGTGCGCCGGCTCCTGAACGCCGAGGACGACCGGATGCCGGCGTTCCGGGACGTGGACTGGGAGAAGGCCCTGGGCTGGCTCGCCGGGCGGACGGGGGCCACGCTCGCCCCCGAGCAGCGGGACGCGGTCAAGCTGGCGCTGACCCGCCGGGTCGCCGTCCTCACGGGCGGGCCGGGCTGCGGAAAGTCCTTCACCGTGCGCTCGATCGTCGAGCTGGCCCGGGCCAAGAAGGCCAAGGTGGTGCTGGCCGCGCCCACCGGCCGGGCGGCGAAGCGGCTGTCCGAGCTGACCGGGGCCGAGGCCTCCACGGTGCACCGGCTGCTGGAGCTCAAGCCGGGCGGGGACGCGGCGTACGACCGGGACCGGCCGCTGGACGCGGACCTGGTCGTCGTCGACGAGGCCTCGATGCTGGACCTGCTGCTGGCCAACAAACTGGTCAAGGCCGTGGCGCCGGGGGCGCACCTGCTGCTGGTCGGCGATGTGGACCAGCTGCCCTCGGTCGGGGCCGGGGAGGTGCTGCGGGACCTGCTGGCCGAGGGCGGTCCGGTGCCCGCGGTCCGCCTCACCCGGATCTTCCGGCAGGCCCAGCAGTCCGGCGTGGTCACCAACGCCCACCGGATCAACACCGGGGTGCCGCCGATCACGGACGGGCTGCCGGACTTCTTCCTCTTCCCGGAGGAGGACACCGAGGCGGCCGGGGTACTCGCCGTGGACGTGGCGGCGCGCAGGATTCCGGCCAGGTTCGGGCTCGACCCGCGGCGGGACGTCCAGGTGCTCGCTCCCATGCACCGGGGACCGGCCGGCGCAGGAAACCTCAACGGGCTGCTGCAGCAGGCGATGACACCGGCCCGGCCCAACTTGCCGGAGAAGCGGTTCGGCGGCCGGGTCTTCCGGGTGGGCGACAAGGTGACCCAGGTCCGGAACAACTACGAGAAGGGGGCGAACGGCGTCTTCAACGGCACGGTCGGCGTGGTCACCGGGCTCGACCTGGACGAACAGCGCCTGACGGTGCGTACGGAGGAGGACGAGGAGATCGGGTACGAGTTCGCGGAGCTCGACGAGCTGGCCCACGCGTACGCCGTCACCATCCACCGCTCCCAGGGGAGTGAATATCCCGCGGTGGTGATCCCCGTCACCACCGGAGCTTGGATGATGCTCCAGCGCAACTTGCTCTACACGGCGGTGACCAGGGCGAAGAAACTGGTCGTCCTCGTCGGGTCCCGCAAGGCCCTCGGGCAGGCGGTGCGTACCGTTTCCGCAGGCAGGAGGTACACGGCGGTCGCGCCCCGGCTGTCCGGCCGGATACCGGTGGGAAACATCACCTAGATGATCGATCATTTGGGGTTCCACCACCGGTGCGGAGGGGGCAGGATGAGCAGCTTGACGGCACTCAGTGCCGTCGAAAGCACCAAACGCCGACCCCGAGTGCACTCTCCTGCGCCAAATGGGGGAAGGTAGAGGCAGTCAGGGCACCTCGAAGAAGAGGCACTACGTCGGTGAGGGATGACGTGAGCGACAACTCTGTAGTACTCCGGTACGCGGACGGTGAATACACCTACCCGGTGGTCGAGAGCACCGTCGGTGACCAGGGCTTCGACATCTCGAAGCTGCGGGCCCAGACCGGGCTCGTCACCTTGGACAGTGGCTACGGCAACACCGCCGCCTACAAGTCCGCGATCACCTACCTCGACGGTGAGCAGGGCATCCTGCGCTACCGCGGCTACCCGATCGAGCAGCTGGCCGAGCGTTCGACCTTCATCGAGGTCGCGTACCTGCTGATCAACGGCGAGCTGCCGACCGTCGACCAGCTCGCGTCGTTCCGCAACGAGATCACCCAGCACACGCTGCTGCACGAGGACGTGAAGCGCTTCTACGACGGCTTCCCGCGTGACGCGCACCCGATGGCGATGCTGTCCTCCGTGGTCAGCGCGCTGTCGACGTTCTACCAGGACAGCCACAACCCGTTCGACGAGAAGCAGCGCCACCTCTCGACGATCCGGCTGCTGGCCAAGCTCCCGACGATCGCGGCCTACGCGTACAAGAAGTCGGTCGGCCACCCGGTGGTCTACCCGCGCAACGACCTCGGCTACGTCGAGAACTTCCTGCGCATGACCTTCTCCGTGCCGGCCCAGGAGTACGACCTGGACCCGGTCGTGGTCTCGGCGCTCGACAAGCTGCTGATCCTGCACGCGGACCACGAGCAGAACTGCTCCACCTCCACCGTGCGTCTGGTCGGCTCCTCGCAGGCGAACATGTTCGCCTCGATCTCCGCCGGCATCTCGGCCCTGTGGGGCCCGCTGCACGGTGGCGCCAACCAGTCCGTTCTGGAGATGCTGGAAGGCATCAAGAACGACGGCGGCGACGTCGACGCCTTCATCCGCAAGGTGAAGAACAAGGAAGACGGCGTCCGCCTGATGGGCTTCGGGCACCGCGTCTACAAGAGCTTCGACCCCCGGGCGAAGATCATCAAGGCGGCGGCGCACGACGTCCTCTCGGCGCTCGGCAAGAGCGACGAGCTGCTGGACATCGCGCTCAAGCTGGAAGAGCACGCGCTGGCCGACGAGTACTTCGTCTCGCGCAACCTCTACCCGAACGTGGACTTCTACACCGGTCTGATCTACCGGGCCATGGGCTTCCCGACCGAGATGTTCACCGTGCTCTTCGCGATCGGCCGGCTCCCCGGCTGGATCGCCCAGTGGCACGAAATGATCAAGGAGCCGGGTTCCCGCATCGGCCGCCCGCGCCAGATCTACACGGGCGAGGTCCTGCGCGACTTCGTGCCCGTCGAGTCCCGCTGACCCGAGGCCCGCTGACCGAGGCCCGCTGACCCGAGGCTCTCCACCGCGCGGCGTGCGGCCGCGCGGACAGCACCGCAGGTAACCCCCAGGCGTACGAAAAGCGCCCCGCCGTCGATCCCCCCACGGGTCGGCGGTCGGGGCGCTTTCCTTTTCCCCGAAACGGATTCCCCCCACGGGACCCGAGTCGGGGCGTCAGTGTGCCGGGACCCGTTCGGTTCGGGAGGGCCGCTCAAAGCCTCCCGCGGGCACGCGTCCCGGCCGGCTGATGCCACAGAAGTCCCCCAGGGCTTCCGTCGAACGTCCCCCAAGACGTTCTTTGCATCGCCCCATTAGACCCGTGACGACCCCGGATGGTTACGTTGCGGTCACTGTGATCTGCGTCTCCCGTGAAGAAACTGTGTGTGTGATGGGGAGGAGATCCACTAGCGGAAGGAGCGCAACCGGAGGCTGTTGGTCACCACGAAGACCGAGGAGAAGGCCATCGCGGCCCCCGCGATCATCGGGTTGAGCAGGCCCGCGGCCGCCAGCGGCAGGGCCGCCACGTTGTAGCCGAAGGCCCAGAACAGGTTGCCCTTGATGGTGGCCAGGGTCCGGCGCGAGAGCCGGATCGCGTCCGCCGCCACCCGCAGGTCGCCCCGTACGAGGGTCAGGTCCCCGGCCTCGATGGCCGCGTCGGTGCCGGTGCCCATGGCCAGCCCCAGGTCCGCCTGGGCCAGCGCGGCCGCGTCGTTGACCCCGTCGCCGACCATGGCGACCGTACGTCCCTGCGCCTGCAGGCGGCGTACGACGTCCACCTTGTCCTGCGGGAGCACCTCGGCGATCACCTCGTCGATGCCCACCTCGCGGGCCACCGTCTCGGCGACGGCCCTGTTGTCGCCCGTCAGTAGTACCGGGGTGAGGCCCAGCGCCCGCAGCCGGGCGACCGCCTCGGCGCTGGTCTCCTTGACGGCGTCGGCCACGGTCAGCACCCCGCGCGCCGCCCCGTCCCAGGCCACGAGGACGGCGGTGCTGCCCTCGGCCTCGGCGGCCGCCCGGGCCGCGGCGAGCCCGGCCGGCAGGGTGATCGACCGGTCGGCGAGCAGCTGTTCGCGGCCGACCAGCACGGCGTGTCCGTCGACGACGCCCTGGACGCCGAGGCCGGCGAGGTTCTCGAAGCCCTCCGGGACCGGCAGGGCGCCGGCCCTCCCGGCCGCCGCGGTGGCGACGGCCCGGGCGATCGGGTGCTCCGAGGCGTGCTCCAGGGATCCGGCCAGGCGCAGGAGTTCGCGCTCGTCGACGCCCTCGGCGGGGTGGACGCCGGTGAGGGTCATCCGGCCGGTGGTGACGGTGCCGGTCTTGTCCAGGACCACGGTGTCCACGCGGCGGGTGGACTCCAGCACCTCGGGCCCCTTGATCAGGATGCCGAGCTGGGCGCCCCGTCCGGTGCCGACCATCAGCGCGGTCGGGGTGGCCAGGCCCAGGGCGCACGGGCAGGCGATGATCAGGACGGCCACGGCGGCGGTGAAGGCGGCGGCGGGGTCGTCGGTGATCAGCAGCCAGCTGACCCAGGTGGCGAGCGCGAGCAGCAGTACGACGGGCACGAAGACCCCGGAGATCCGGTCGGCGAGGCGCTGGACCTCGGCCTTGCCGGTCTGGGCCTCCTCCACCATCCGGGCCATCCGGGCCAGTTGGGTGTCGGCGCCGACGCGGGTGGCCTCGACGGCCAGGCGCCCGGAGGCGTTGACGGTGGCTCCGGTGACGGAGTCGCCGACGGACACCTCCACCGGGACGGACTCGCCGGTCAGCATGGAGGCGTCCACGGCGGAACTGCCCTCGACGACCGTGCCGTCGGTGGCGATCTTCTCGCCGGGGCGGACGACGAACCGGTCGCCGACCGCGAGCGAGCTCACCGGGACGCGGACCTCCCGGCCCGCGCGCAGGACGGTGACGTCCTTGGCGCCGAGCTCCAGCAGGGCCTTGAGGGCCGCGCCCGCCTTCCGCTTGGAGCGGGCCTCCAGGTAGCGGCCGAGCAGGATGAAGGAGACGACGCCCGCCGCGACTTCCAGGTAGATGGCGGAGGACCCGTCCGTCCGCGCGATGCTGCCCCCCTGAGCCGTGAAGAGGTCGAAGCCGTGCCGCATGCCGGGCATGCCCGCGTGGCCGAAGAACAGGGCCCACAGCGACCACGTGAAGGCGGCCAGCGTGCCGACGGAGACCAGGGTGTCCATGGTGGCGGCGCCGTGCCGGGCGTTGGTCCAGGCCGCCTTGTGGAAGGGGAGGCCGCCCCAGACGACGACGGGGGCGGCGAGGGTCAGGGAGAGCCACTGCCAGTTGTCGAACTGGAGGGCGGGAACCATCGCGAGCAGGACGACGGGCAGGGCGAGCGCGGCGGAGACCAGCAGCCGCTGGCGCAGCGCGGCCAGCGCCGCGTCGGGGGCGTCGGCCGGCGCCTCGGCCGGGGCCGCTGCCCGGGCCGCGTCGTCAGTGGGGGCCTGGGCCGGGGCCGGCGGCGGGGGCTCCTCGGCGGTGTAGCCGGTCTTGACGACGGTCGCGATCAGGTCCGAGACGCGCACGTCACCGGTGTAGGAGACGTGGGCCTTCTCGGTGGCGTAGTTCACCGTGGCCTCGACGCCGTCCATCCGGTTGAGCTTCTTCTCGATGCGGGCCGCGCAGGAGGCGCAGGTCATCCCGCCGATCGAGAGTTCGACCGCCGTTATCGGTCCGTCGTGCACTGTGCTGCTCATGTTCCGGCTCCAGGGGGAGGGCCGGGCCGTACGGGTCCAGTATGAGCTGGCCGGCACGGCCCGGCGGGGTACCGCGGGTGCTGGGGTGGTGCGGGCCGCCGCGGTTGCTGCCGAGGGAGCGGGTGCCGCTCAGACCCGGCCGGCGAACTCGTAGCCCGCCTCGTCCACGGCGGCGCGGACGTCCTCGTCCGCGAGCGGGGCGGCGGAGACCACGGTGACCTCGCCGGTCGCGGCGACGGCCTTGACCGTGCTGACGCCCGCCAGGGCGGAGATCTCGTTGGTCACCGCGCCCTCGCAGTGGCCGCAGGTCATGCCGGTCACCCGGTAGACGGTGGTGGTCTGGGTGTCCGTCTCGGCGGTCATGTCGTTCTCCTCTTCAGGGGCGTGTCCGGTCACCGGGAGGGGTGGCCGACGACTCCACCGTCCTCCCGACTCTTCGAGACTATACCCCTGGGGGGTATGAAAGCGAGTCTCGGAGTCCAGTCTTTCGCTCCTGCGCGCACAACTGGCCACCCTGGCTGAAAACTACGTAAATGGCGGAAGCGGATCACCCGGGAAGCCTTGCCGGCCGGCCCGGGCGGGCGTGAACCTCCCGTGCCGCGGGACGCCGGTGGCCTCGGGGGCGGGTCAGTCGGCGTGGGGCGTGGTCATCATCGGCTCGAGGTAGCGCAGCAGGACGGTCTTCAGCTCCGCGATGTACGCCTCCCGCTCGGCACCCTCGTGGGCCAGGATCAGGTCCAGCGAGGACTTGAAGATGCCCAGGATCATGTTCGAGGTGTGGGCGAGCTCGGCGGGCCCGGATTCCGGGCAGAAAGTGTGCAGCACGCCCTCGATCCGGGTGAGCAGGCTGGAGTGCAGCTTCCAGTGTTCCTGGTCGATGGCGCCCGGGATGCCGGAGCCGTGCATGAGCGCCCAGAAGGCCGGGTTCTCGCAGTTGAAGGCGATGACCGGGTCCAGGACGGCGTCCAGCAGCTCGGGCAGGGGCCGCTGGAGGTTCTCGGGCAGGAAGGCCTGTCCGTGCATCTCGTGGGCCTGCTGGAGCAGCTGTCCGCCGAGCTCGACCGCGATGGCCTCCTTGTTCGGGAAGAACTGGTAGAGCGTGCCCGGCGACACGCCGGCCTCGCGGGCGATGGCGTTGGTGCTGGCCGCGGCGTAGCCGGTGCGGCAGAACACCCCGGCGGCGGCGGCCAGGAGCTGGGAGACCCGGCGCTCGCCCCGTGCCTGGCGGCGGCGCGGTGCAGCGGTTTCACCGTTTTCAGTTGTTTTGCCCTTCGGTGTCCCCGGCATTCCCATCCCTTGCTTCCCGTGGGCGATTGACAAACGCGAGTGGTCGCTCGCATTCTGGAGAAACGCGAGCGACTGCTCGTGTTTGCCAGTCTATTTGGCCTGGCAATCACGGTGAAGGGGACACCGAGCCATGTCCGAAGTCAAGAATCCGCCGTCGTCCGGGGAGAGCGGCAGGTGGACCCGGTTCGTCACGGCCCGGCCGCGGATCTCGCTGCTGCTCGCCCTGGTGGTCACGGCCCTGGCCGTGTTCGCGGGCGGTGGCGCCGCCGAACGGATGGGCAGCGGTGGCTGGGAGGACCCGGGCGCCCAGTCCACCTACGCCGCCAAGGCCCTGGAGCGCGAGTTCCCGGCCTCCCAGCCCAATCTGCTGCTGCTCGTCGATGCCGGTCCGGGAACCGCCGGTGTGGACGATCCCGCCGTGGCGGCCGAGGCGGAGCGGCTGACCGCGCAGCTCGCCGCCGAGCAGGGAGTCGTCGGCGTCGGCTCGTACTGGCGCACGCAGCTGCCCGCCCTGCGCTCCGGCGACGGCCGGCAGGCCCTCATAGCCGCCCGGATCCTGGGCGACGAGAAGACCACCACCGCGGTGCTGGACCGGATCGTCCCGCACTACCGGGGTGAGCACGGCCCGGTGCGGGTCTCCTTCGGCGGGCCGGCCGCGGTCCAGCGCGAGGTGACCGCCACCATCCAGGAAGACCTGCTGCGCGCCGAGATGATCGCCCTGCCGGTCACCCTCGTCCTGCTCATCCTCGTCTTCGGCAGCGCCGTCGCCGCCCTGCTGCCCCTGGGCGTCGGCATCGTGGCCATCCTCGGCACCAACGCGGTGCTGCGCGGCCTCACCGAGTTCACCGACGTCTCCGTCTTCGCCCAGAACCTGACCACCGCGCTCGGACTCGGGCTCGCGATCGACTACGCCCTGTTCATCGTCCGCAGGTTCCGCGAGGAACTCGCCGCCGGACGGGACCCGGTGGCCGCCGTCGGGGACACCCTGCGCACCGCCGGCCGCACGGTGCTGTTCTCGGCGCTGACCGTCGCGGTCTCGCTCTCGGCGATGCTGTTCTTCCCGATGTACTTCCTGCGTTCCTTCGCCTACGCCGGGGTGGCGGTGGTCCTGCTCGCCGCGGGGGCCGCGCTGATCCTGCTTCCGGCGGCCCTGGTGCTGCTCGGCGAGCGGGTCAACTCCCTGGACCTGCGGCGGCTGTGGCGGCGCGGGCGGCCGGCGGAGGTGTCGGCCGAACCGGGGCGGGGCTGGGCGCGAGTGGCTCGTCTGGTGATGCGCCGGGCTCCCGTCTTCGCGGTGGCCACGACGGCGGGACTGCTGCTCCTCGGACTGCCCTTCCTCGGCGTGAAGTTCGGCACGGTGGACGACCGGCAGCTGCCGAAGACCGCGGAGTCGCATGTGGTCCAGCAGCAGATACGGGACGCCTTCCCGGGCAGCCCGGGCGGAACGCTCACCGTCCTCGCCGAGGACGCGGCCGGGCCCGCCGAGCTCGCCGCCTACCGGGAACGCCTGGCCCACCTGGCCGGGGTGGCCCGGGTCGACGGGCCGGTGAGCTCCGCGGACCCGTCGCGGTACGCCTACTTCTCGGTCACCACCGAGGGCGAGGCGGTGGGGCAGCAGGCCCAGGACCTGGTCGGCGAGGTGCGCACGGTGGACGCGGACTTCCGGACCTCCGTGACGGGAGAGGCGGCGGTGCTCGTCGACGCACAGAAGGCGATCGGCGAGAAGCTGCCCCTGTCGCTGGCCGTGGTGGTGCTCGCCACGCTGCTGCTGGTGTTCCTGCTCTCCGGGAGCCTGCTCATACCGCTCCAGGCGGTCCTGCTCAACGCACTGAGCCTGACGGCGATGTTCGGCGCGGTGGTGTGGGTCTTCCAGGAGGGCAACCTCTCCGGACTGCTCTCCTTCACCTCCACCGGCGACATCGAGACCAACCTGCCGGTCCTGATGTTCTGCATCGCCTTCGGACTGTCCATGGACTACGGGGTGTTCCTCATATCCCGGATCAAGGAGGAGTACGACCGGACCGGGGACCACGAGGGGGCCGTGCGCACCGGACTGGCCCGCACCGGCGGGCTGATCACCGCGGCGGCCGTGATCCTGGCCGTGGTGATGGTGGCCATCGGGACCTCGCGGGTGACCAACACCAAGATGCTGGGGCTCGGGATCGCGCTGGCGGTGCTGATGGACGCCATGGTCGTGCGCAGCCTCCTCGTCCCGGCGGTCATGAAGCTGACCGGGAAGGCCACCTGGTGGGCGCCGGGCCCGCTGCGCCGACTGCACGAGAGGTTCGGACTGAGCGAGGGGGAGTCCCTGCCGCCGGTGGCAGAGCGGAAGCCGGAGTCGGAGTCGGAGTCGGAACCGAGGCCGGATCCGGAGCCGGAGAAGGTGCCCGCCGGGACCGCCTAGCCGGGAGCCGGCGGGCCGGTCGGGGCCGGTCGGGGAGGACCGGGGGGCGGGGCGGGGCTCGGCTGGCCCCGCCCCGTACCGGGGACGGATCAGTCCTCGCGGCGTCCCCGGTTGCCGGGGCGGCGGGCCACCCAGGCCCGGACGGTGTCGGCGTACCAGTACGGCTTGCCGCCCTCCACGTGGTCGGGCGGGGGGAGCAGGCCGTGCTTGCGGTAGGAGCGCACGGTGTCCGGCTGGACCCGGATGTGGGCAGCGATTTCCTTGTACGACCACAGCTGTCGGTCGCTCATGCGGGACACCTCCTGGTCCACGCGGCAGGGTCGGCCGGGAGGCCGTCGGGGGAGCCGGCGCATGGACGCTGACGAACACTCGGGTTGTGCCCGGGGAACGACGCGGAGTGACGGCAGGGGAGGGGCTGTCGAACGCCTGTGACGGAAAACCCGCGTCATGCGGATATGCGTGACACAAGGGGGACCCCTGTGACAGATGCGGCACAGGGGTCGGTTGCGGGGCAGGGAGGGATCAGCGGTACAGCGCGGGCCGCTCCGCCAGCTCCACAAGGGTGCGTACGCCGCTGCGCGCGGCCGCGAGCCCCGCCTGCGAGACGGCGGCCGCCGCATAGCCGTCCCACGCGTCCGGACCCGCCACCCGGCCGCGCGCGGCCGCGGCCACCCAGCGCCGCAACTGCCGGTCGTAGGCGTCGGCGAAGCGCACCGTGAAGTCCTGGACGATCTCGCCGCCCCACCGGCCCGCCGACTGGATCACCATCGCGTGGCCGTCGCCGATCCGGGCGCTGCCCGCCTCGCCGACCGCCTCGCACTGCACCTGGTAGCCGAAGCCGCAGTTGACGAAGATCTCCACGTCGACGACGGCCCCGCCGGAGGTCTCCAGCAGCACCAGCCGGGGATCCCGCAGCCCCTCGGGGGCGGCCGCCGTGGGCCGGGGGGACAGCACCGTCACCGCGGTGATCTCCTGCCCCAGCAGCCAGCGCGCCGCGTCCACCTCGTGCACCACCGAATCGCTGATCAGCATGTCGCTGGTGAAGAAGGACGGCGAGGAGGCGTTGCGGTGCCTGCAGTGCAGGAAGAGGGGACGTCCGATCCCGCCCGCGTCCAGCAGCTCCTTCAGCCGCTCGTACTCCGCGTCGAACCGCCGCATGAAGCCCACCTGCACCAGGCGCCGGCCCAGCCGCCGTTCGGCCTCCATGACGCGCAGCGCCCCCGTCGGGTCCGGGGTCAGCGGCTTTTCGCAGAGCACCGGCAGCTCCCGTTCCAGAGCGTGCAGGATCGCTTCCTCATGGGCGGGACCCGGGGAGGCGATCAGTACGGCCTCAACCCCCGGCGCGGCTATCGCGGCCGCCGGATCGGTGTGCGCACTCGCGCCGTCCAGGGCTCCCGCGACCTCCTTGACCCGGTCCCCGTCCGGGTCGGCCACGGCCACCACCCGGGCCCCGCCCACGGTCCGCCCGATCCGGCGCACGTGGTCGGCGCCCATCTTCCCGGTGCCGATGACGGCGATGCCGAGCGTGCTGGTCATGTCGTGTTCCCTCCGGGTGGTCAGCGGGCGCCGCAGGAGCGCAGGTAGGAGCGGGTGCGCCGGGCGATCGGCAGCGGCCGGTCGGGCGGGCAGGGGTACATGTCCTGCTCCACGATCGCGAACAGGTCCACGCCCAGCCGCTGGGCCGCCGCCAGTACGGGTTCCAGTGCGGGCACCCCCGCCGGCGGTTCGCACATCACCCCGCGGCCCACGGCCGGCCCGAAGGGCAGTTCCTCCGCGAGGACTTCGGCGAGGATCCGCGGGTCCACCTGCTTGAGGTGGAGGTAGCCGATCCGCTCGGCGAAGGTCTCGATCGCCCGGACGCTGTCGCCGCCGCAGTACGCGTAGTGCCCGGTGTCCAGACAGAGCGAGACGAGGCCGGGATCGGTCGCGTCCAGGAAACGGGCCACGTTCTCCGGGGTGTCGATGTGGGTGTCGGCGTGCGGGTGGACGACGATCCGCAGCCCGTACCGGTCCTGGACCTCCCGGCCCAGCCGCTCGGTCTGGCAGGTCAGTTCACGCCACTGGGCCGGGGTGAGGACGCGGTCCTCGAGCACCTCCCCGGTCTTGTCGTCCCGCCAGAAGGAGGGGATGACGACGAGATGGGCCGCGCCCATGGCCCGGGTGAGCGCCGCGATCCGCGACACGTGCTCCCAGGTGCCCTCCCACACGGCGGGCCCGTGATGGAGTCCGGTGAAGACGGTTCCGGCCGAGACCCGCAGCCCGCGTTTGGCCGTTTCCTCGGCGAGTCGGGCGGGATCGGTGGGCAGGTAGCCGTAGGGGCCGAGCTCGATCCACTCGTACCCCGCGTCGGCGACCTCGTCGAGGAAACGCTCCCAAGGGGTCTGCCGGGGGTCGTCGGGAAACCAGACACCCCAGGAGTCCGGAGCCGAACCGATGCGGATACGGGTCAACGCGGGCGGGGAGGACGTCATAGCGGCCACCTTAGGCGGGAGACGAGGGAGACGAGTGGGAGGAGTGACTGTGACCGGCACCGGCGATCCGTTCGCGTTCGACCTGATCACGATGGGCCGGATCGGGGTGGATCTCTACCCGTTGACGACCGGCGTACCACTGGCCGAGGCGGAGACCTTCGGGAAGTTCCTGGGCGGCTCCCCGGCCAACGTGGCCGTCGCGGCCGCCCGGCTGGGACGGCGGGTGGCGGTGATCACCCGTACCGGCGCGGACCCCTTCGGCGGGTACCTGCGCTCCGAGCTGCGGGGGTTCGGGGTGGACGACCGCTGGGCTACCGAGGTCCCGGGCCTGCCCACGCCGATCACCTTCTGCGAGATCTTCCCGCCGGACCGGTTCCCGCTGTACTTCTACCGGCTGCCGAAGGCCCCGGACCTGGAGATCGCCCCGGACGAGGTGGACCTGGAGGCGGTACGGGCGGCCCGCGTGTTCTGGATGACGGGCACGGGCCTGAGCGAGGAGCCCTCGCGGGCGGCGACGCTGGCGGCGCTGGAGGCCAGGGCCCGGACGGGGACGACGGTGTTCGACCTGGACTGGCGGCCGATGCTGTGGCGCGAGAAACCCGGGCCGTACTACGAGCGGGCGCTGGCGTGGGCGACGGTGGCCGTCGGCAACGCAGAGGAGTGCGAGATCGCCACGGGCGAGTCCGATCCGTACGCGGCGGCGCGGGCGCTGCTCGCCGCCGGGGTGGAACTGGCGGTGGTCAAACGGGGCCCGGAGGGCGTGCTGGCGGTCCACCGCGACGGGACGGTGGCGGAGGTGCCGCCGGTTGCCGTGCAGGTGGTGAACGGGCTCGGGGCGGGGGACGCGTTCGGGGGTGCGCTGTGCCACGGGTTGTTGGCGGGGTGGCCGGTGGAGCGGGTGATGCGGTACGCGAACGCGGCGGGGGCGATCGTGGCCTCGCGGCTGGCGTGCTCGACCGCGATGCCGTTCTCTCACGAGGTGGAGGAGGTGTTGGGGCGTGCCGGTGGTGTCTGAGTGGGGGATGTCCTGGACGAGGCTGGTCGTCCTCGACCTGGCGCCGGGGGAGGTGTACGCGCACGAGTGCGGGGAGTCGGAGTGGATCGTGCTCCCACTCGCGGGCGGCTGCGAGGTCCACTCCCGGGGCTCCGCCCCCGACCCCGCGCCGCAATCGCCGGCGGGTCTCCAAGACCGGGGCTCCGCCCCGGACTCCGCTCCTCAAACGCCGGAGGGGCTGGAAGGTGCGGCGGGGCCGGGCATTTCAGCCTCGCCGGCGTTTGAGGCGCGGGGGTTTGGGGGCGGCGCCCCCAACAGTCAACCGGAGGTGTTCCAACTGAGCGGGCGGAAAGGGGTGTTCCGCGGGCCCACCGACTTCGCCTACGTGCCCAGGGACGCGCACATGGAGGTCTCCTCGGCAGAGGGAGGGCGGTTCGCGCTCGCAGGGGCGCGGTGCCGGCGGCGGCTGCCCGCACGGTACGGCCCGGCCGGCGGCGTGCCCGTAGAGCTGCGGGGCGCGGGTCAGTGCTCCCGGCAGGTCAACAACTTCGCCGCGGCCGGCGCATTCCCCGCCGATCGGCTGATCGCCGTCGAGGTGCTGACCCCCGGCGGGAACTGGTCCTCCTACCCGCCCCACAAGCACGACGAGCACCATCCCGGCGAGGAGTCCCGCCTCGAGGAGATCTACTACTTCGAGATCGCCCCGCACGGGGACACCCCCGGGCTCGGTTACCAGCGGGTCTCGCCCTCGCCCGCCGGGAAGACCGACATCCTCACCGAGGTGCGGACCGGGGACGCCGTGCTGATCCCCGACGGCTGGCACGGGCCGTCCATCGCCGCCCCCGGGCACGACATGTACTACCTGAACGTGATGGCCGGGCCGGGCGAGACCCGGGAGTGGCTGATCCGGGACCACCCCGACCACGGCTGGATCCGCGGCAGCTGGGACGGCCAGGACATCGACCCCCGGCTCCCCTTCCCCTCCGAGGAGGCAACCCGGTGAGGCTCACCGTCGCCCAGGCGCTCGTACGCTTCCTGGCCCGCCAGTACACCGAGCGCGACGGCCGCAGGCAGCGGCTGATCGCCGCCACCTGGGGCATCTTCGGGCACGGGAACGTCGCCGGCATCGGGCAGGCGCTGCTGGAGGCCGACCCGGAGGCCATGCCCTTCCTCCAGGGGCGCAACGAGCAGGCCATGGTGCACGCCGCCGTCGGGTACGCCCGCCAGCGCGGCCGGCTCTCCGCGCACGCCGTCACCACCTCCATCGGGCCCGGTGCCACCAACCTCGTCACCGGCGCCGCCCTCGCCACGATCAACCGGATCCCGGTGCTCCTGCTCCCCGGGGACACCTTCGCGACCCGGCCCGCCGATCCGGTGCTCCAGCAGCTGGAGGTCCCGTACGCGGGGGACCTCTCCGTCAACGACGCGCTGCGGCCCGTCTCCCGCCACTTCGACCGCATCACCCGCCCCGAGGCCCTGATCCCGGCCGCCCTGCAGGCCGTGCGGGTGCTCACCGACCCCGTCCAGACCGGCGCGGTCACCCTGGCGCTGCCGCAGGACGTGCAGGCGGAGGCGTACGACTGGCCCGAGGAGTTCTTCGCCGAGCGCGTGTGGGGCGTACGGCGGCCCCGGCCCGACCGCGCCGAGCTCGCCGCGGCCGCCGAGGCCGTACGGGGCTCCGCGCGCCCCCTGATCATCGCGGGCGGCGGGATCCGGCACAGCGAGGCCCAGGCGGCCCTGGCCGCTTTCGCCGGCGCCACCGGGATCCCGGTCGCCGTCACGCAGGCGGGCAAGGGCGTGCTCCCGTACGACCACCCCGCCGAGGTGGGCGGGATCGGCCACACCGGGACGGCCACCGCCGACGAGCTGGCCCGGGAGGCCGATCTGGTGATCGCCGCGGGGACCCGGCTGACCGATTTCACCACCGCCTCCGCGACCCTGTTCCAGAATCCGGCCGTCCGGTTCATCGGCCTCAACCTGGACGCGTACGACGCCCACAAACTCGCTGCCCGGCCGCTGGTCGCCGACGCGCGCGAGGGGCTCGACGAGCTCCGGGAGGCGGTCGCCGGGCACCGGGTGGATCCCGCCTACGAGACGGCGTACGCGGAGCGCAAGAGCGCGTGGGAGCGCCGCGTCGACCACGCGTACGCCGTCTCCGCCCCCGACGAGGACCTCCCGCCCACCCAGGCCCAGGTCCTCGGGCTGCTCGACCGGCTGGTCGACGGGACCGACGTCCTGGTCAACGCGGCCGGATCGCTCCCGGGCGACCTGCACAAGCTGTGGCGGGCCCGGTCGGCGGACCAGTACCACCTGGAGTACGGGTACTCCTGCATGGGCTACGAGATCCCGGCCGCCATCGGGGTGGCGCTGGCCGCGCCCGGCCGGCCGGTGTGGGCGCTGGTCGGCGACGGGACGTACCTGATGAATCCGACCGAGATCGTCACGGCCGTCCAGGAGGGCGTCCCGATCAAGGTGGTGATCCTCGACAACCACGGCTACGCCTCCATCGGCGGTCTCTCGGGGGCGGTGGGCGGCGAGGGCTTCGCCACCGGATACCGCTTCCGGGCGGCCGACGCCTCGTACACGGGGGACCCCCTTCCGGTGGACCTCGCGGCCAACGCGGCCTCCCTCGGCATGGCCGTGATCCGCGCCCGCACCGTACGTGACCTGCGCGAAGCCCTCGCCGAGGCCCGCTCGGCGACGCGTCCCACATGTGTCTACACACAGACCCGAACGCCCGACACTGTGTCGGGCCCGCCCCCGGCACAGGCGTGGTGGGATGTTCCTGTGGCCGAGACCGCGACCCGCAGGGCGGCGGCCCAGGCCCGTGAAGAGTACGACCGGCAAGCCGCGCAGCGACGTCGCCATCTGTGAAGGAGCAAGGCAATGAAGACCGTCAACCACTGGATCGGTGGCAAGACCGTCGAGGGCGCGTCGGGCAACTACGGCCCGGTCACCGACCCGGCCACCGGCGAGGTCACCACGCAGGTCGCGCTCGCCTCGGCCGAAGAGGTCGACGCGGCGGTACAGGTCGCCAAGGAGGCCTTCCAGACCTGGGGACAGTCCTCGCTGGCCGCCCGCACCAAGGTGCTGTTCGCCTACCGCGCCCTGCTGGACGCCAACCGCGACGCCATCGCCGAGCTGATCACCGCCGAGCACGGCAAGGTCCACTCGGACGCGCTGGGCGAGGTCGCGCGCGGCCTGGAGATCGTCGAGCTGGCCTGCGGGATCACCACCCAGCTCAAGGGCGAACTGTCGACCTCGGTCTCCAACCGGGTCGACGTCTCCGCCATCCGCCAGCCGCTCGGCGTGGTCGCCGGCATCACCCCCTTCAACTTCCCGGCGATGGTGCCGATGTGGATGTTCCCGCTGGCCGTGGCCTGCGGAAACACCTTCATCCTCAAGCCGAGCGAGAAGGACCCGTCGGCCTCCAACAAGCTGGCCGAGCTGGCGAGCGAGGCCGGTCTGCCGGCCGGCGTGCTGAACGTGGTCCACGGCGACAAGGTGGCGGTGGACGCCCTCCTCGCCCACCCCGACATCTCGGCCGTCTCCTTCGTGGGCTCGACCCCGATCGCCCGCCACATCCACACCACCGCCTCCGCCAACGGCAAGCGCGTGCAGGCGCTGGGCGGCGCCAAGAACCACATGCTGGTGCTCCCGGACGCCGACCTGGACGCGGCCGCCGACGCGGCGGTCTCCGCCGCCTACGGCTCGGCCGGTGAGCGCTGCATGGCGATCTCCGCCGTCGTGGCCGTCGGCTCCATCGCCGACACCCTCGTCGACAAGATTCGCGAGCGCGCCGAGAAGATCAAGATCGGCCCCGGCAACGACCCGACCTCCGAGATGGGCCCGCTCATCACGGCCGCCCACCGCGACAAGGTCGCCTCGTACGTCAAGGGCGCGGCCGCCCAGGGCGCCGACGTGGTCCTGGACGGCACCGGCTACACGGTCGAGGGCAACGAGAACGGCCACTGGATCGGCCTCTCCCTGCTCGACAACGTGAACACCGACTCCGACGCCTACCGCGACGAGATCTTCGGTCCGGTGCTGTGCGTGCTGCGCACGGAGACCTACGAGGAGGGCGTGGCCCTCATCAACGGCTCGCCGTTCGGCAACGGCACCGCGATCTTCACCCGCGACGGCGGCGCCGCCCGCCGCTTCCAGCTGGAGATCGAGGCGGGCATGGTCGGCGTCAACGTCCCGATCCCGGTGCCGGTGGGCTACCACTCCTTCGGTGGCTGGAAGGACTCGCTCTTCGGCGACCACCACATCTACGGCAACGACGGCATCCACTTCTACACCCGCGGCAAGGTCGTCACGACCCGCTGGCCGGACCCCTCGGACGCGCCGGCCGGCGTGGACCTGGGCTTCCCCCGCAACCACTGAGAACTGAGCACCCACCGCTGACCGCGCGCGAGCGCCGTAGGCCCGGCTCGCCCCCCGCACCTCTCACCGCGGGGGGCGAGCCGCGTCTCAGAGCAGCGACCAGACGTCCTTCGCCGCCTCCGTGCCCCAGACCGCGTCGCCGTGGCCGTAGCCCGGGACCACCGTGAAGGCGACGCGGTCGTTGCCGGACGCGCGGATCAGTTCCGCGCCGCGCGGGTGGTCACCGCGGCCGAGCTCGGTGTTGACCCAGGCCACCTCGGCGCGGATCCGGTCCCAGGCGATCCGGTACGTGGCGTCGTCGCCCGCCCAGACCGCGGCGAGATCCCGCATCAGGGCCGTCGGCAGGAGGCCGCTGCCGAGGGCGGCGGTGGCCGCGTGCCAGGTGGCCAGCGGGGTGCGGGTCAGGGTGAAGCGGTCCTCCACGGGGGCCGCGCCGAACGCGTAGCCGCCGGCGCTGTGGCCCTGGGCGTAGATCCAGTTCGCCGGCCCCGGGAGGGCGGCCGTGCGGATCAGCGCGAAGTGGGCGAGCCCGGCGTGGGTGAAGCGCCGGGTCGGGTCCGGCGGCCAGGGCGCCGGGGAGACGCCGTCCGGATCGGCCACCGCCTCGGCGATCACGGCCGTGAGTCCCGGGTCGACGATGTGGACGCCCTGCGCGAGCTGGGTGGCGTACGCGTCCCGTGTGTCGGCCGCGCGCAGCGCCAGGTCACCGGTGTACGGCCCGGTCGTGTCGAGGACCACCACCCGGCGCAGCCGGGGCGAGGTGTCGTGCGAGGCCGCGTCCAGGGCGAGGGCGGCCCCGGCGGAGTGCCCGGCGTACTGGTAGGGCAGCCGCAGTACGGAGTCCAGCGCGTCCACGACCCGGGCCAGGTCCCGGCGGTGCGCCGCGAGCCCCCAGTCGGCGGTGATGTCGGCGGGGGACGCGGCGTCCTCGCGCGGGGTGACCCCGACGACGAGCAGGCCGCGGCGGCGTAGTTCGTGGGCGAGGTTGTGGTCGTCCGGGCCGCCCGGGGTGAAGAAGTCCGCCGCGAAGTTCAGGCCGCCGCCGGGCAGCAGGTACGCGATCCCCTGCGGCGCCCGCGTCGTGTCCGCGATCACGTCCACCGTGACGGGTGCCGGGCCGCCGTCGTCGAGCGGGAGGGTGAGCCGGATCCAGCCGTTGCCGGGCAGATAGACGGCGGTGCCGGTGCCCAGCGCGCGCTCGATGCGGGTCAGCAGCCCCGTGCCCTTGGCCGCGTCGCCGTGCTGTCGTTCCATCGAAGGTGCCTCCCCGCCCCAGGGTGATGGCCGAATACCGTCACCCGGGGACACCTTCGCCGGTCAGCGCGCCTGAGCCAAGTCCGGGACGGATTCCACCTGTTCGAGTTCCGCGCGGCGCCGGCGGCGCAGCACCCACAGGGTGACCCCGGCGCCCGCCAGCACCAGGAACAGGCCCACGGCCGGCCAGGGGACGGCGATGAAGCCGGTCTCGGACCGCGAGACCAGATCGGGGTGGGCGGTCGCTCCCGCCGTGATCCGGACGGTCACCCAGTCGGACTGGGGGGCGTCCGGCCAGGGTTCGGTCAGCTCGATCCGCTGGCCGGGCAGCAGGGTCAGCTTCAGCTCCCGGGCCGGCCGGTCCAGCACGCCGCGCCCGAACAGGCCCTCGGCGGAGACCGTCACCTTGGGCTCGACGACCACGTTGCCCCGGTTGACCAGCGTGTACGAGACCGTGGCGCGGGCGTCCTTGACCCAGGGCAGCAGCGGCGCCGACCGGCTGATCCGCACGTCCTCCACGCTCAGACCCGGAGTCAGCGGACCCGGCACCCGGAAGTACAGCCGGGCGCCCACCGAGCGCTTCACCCCGACCTGGACCTTGCCCTCCTGCTGCACGCCCTCCACGGCGGTGTTCAGCGCGACGATCCCGCCGACGTGGTCACCGGGCGTTGCGTCCGCCGGGACCTTCACGGTGAACGGGATGTCCTTGCGGCCCTTGGCCGGCACGGTGACGGTGCCCGCGGTCTCCGGCGGCAGCGCGATCCACGCGCCGACGTCCTTGGGCCTGGTCTCCGCCGGCAGCAGCGCGAAGGCGCCGCCCGCCGGGGTGTTCATCGCGTCGGTGGCGAAGATCCGGAACGTCAGGTCCTTGTCGGAGGAGTTCAGGATCGTCACGCTGTCGGCGAGGGAGGTTCCGGCCGCGCCCTGGTGGAAGAAGTACGCGCGGTCGGTCATCGCCGCACCGGCCGCGGGCGTGGGGAAGACCCCCCAGGTGCCGTTGTCCGCCGCCCTCGCCGCGGTGGCCGGGAGCAGGCCCGCACCCAGGAGCAGCAGGCCGAGGAGCAGCCCGTGGAGAGAGGTGCGGGTGCGGCTACGCGTACTGCTGCGGGTGCGCATGGGCGGTCTCCAGTCGGCGCCGGAAGGGGAAGGGGTGGTGCGGCGCCGGAGCGCCGCACCAACCTGGAGGAGCGGGCCGTACGGGTCAGGCGATCGAGAACGTCACGACCGTCTGGTAGGTGTCGGCGAACATGAAGGGCGGGAGCTGGATCATCCCGGCGCCGCCGACGGCGAACTCACCGCCGGTCAGCTCGTCCCCGCCGGCGGCCTGGGAGGCCACCTTCATCGGGACGTCGGAGATCGCGCCGGGCGTGCCCGCGGTGCAGGTGCTCGGGCTGTCCGGGTTGGTCACGGTGCAGGACGGCTGGATGCCGATCTGCGCCTTCGCCATCGAGTGGCCGGTGGCCTGGTTCAGGAACGGCGTACGCGTCGCCGTCACGTCCCAGCCCAGCGAGCCGCCGCGGAAGTCCTGGACGGTCGCGGCGTTGAAGACGCCGACCACCGACTGGGCCTTGCCGTTGATGGTGACCGAGCCGAAGTTGACGGCCGGCTGGCCGTCCTTCGGGCCGAGGGCCAGCGGTCCGGGGAGGACCTCGACGTCGACCGGGTTCTTGACGCCGGCCTGCTCCTCCACGAACACGAACGGCTTGGAGGTGGTCGCACCGTTGATCTTGATCGCGTCGGCCTTCTTGGTGACCGTGAGGGTGCACGTGGCCACACCGCCGGCGTCCGCCGTGCCGTTGCCGTTGTCACCGGTCGGCGCACCCGCGAGCAGGGCGGAGCAGGTGACGGGGCCGGGCGGCATGTTGGCGCCGCTGACGACGACCTCCTGGCCCGCCGGGCCGCTGTTGGGCGTCAGCTTCGTCGTGATCGGGTCCTTGGGCAGGGCCTCGACCGCGACCGAGCCGAGCGAGGCGCTCGGGCGGGGCGCCGGGGTACAGGTGGTGGTGAAGACCGAACCGGAGAGGTCCGCGTCGGTCACCGCCAGGTCGAGGGCGACGTTGACGGTGGTGCCCTCGGTGCCGTCCGGGATCTTGATCGTTCCGGAGAACGCCTTGGGGTCGAGCGGCTGCCCGGCCACGACGCTGACCGTCTCGGGCGGGCTGGTGACCACCTGGGTGGTCGTCCCGACCTTGAGGGTGATCTTGGAGGTGTTCACCGTGGTGACGGAGAACCCGGGGATCAGCGGGCTCGCGCCCGGGTCGATCGTGATCGGGACGACGTCGCCGGCCTTGGCTCCGTCGGGCAGGGTGACCGTCCAGTTCTGGTTGCCCGAGCCGTCCGGCTGCGGCGCCGGGGCGTCACAGTTCTCGAAGACGGCGGTGGTCTTCGTCGCGGCCTGCGCGGAGCCTGCCAGGCCCACCACGCCGCCCGTCAGGGCCAGAGACAGGGCTCCCGCCCCGGCCAGCACTCTTCGTCTGAGCGTTCTCGTACTCACTGGGTCGCGACTCCTTCGTCATGACGAACCCCTCCCCCCACCCGCTGTGTGGGGGAGGCCGAGCCGGTGCGGTGGCCGATATTGACGCGTCACGGTGATGAGAAGTCAATGACTTGCTTTCGCCCGAAGCACACAGAAATTGATGGGCCATCAGGGAGAGTCTGATGGCCCATCGGATACCGACTGGTCGGGGTGGCTGGGTGCGCGGGGTCTAGCGGGCGGTGGGGAGGTGGAGCAGCAGGTTCGGGGTGCCGGCCGGGAGCGCGGTGATCCGGTCGGGCACGGCGCTGTCCAGCAGCGTCTCGGTCACCTCCGCCGGGGTACGGGCCGTACCGCTCGCCAGGACGAGCGCGGCGACCCCCGCCACGTGCGGAGCGGCCATCGAGGTGCCGGAAGCGCGGGCGGTGGCGGTGGCGGAGTCCTTCCATGCCGAGGTGACGCCCACGCCCGGGGCCGAGAGGTCCACGCAGGGGCCGTGGCTGGAGAACGGCGCGCGCCGGTCGTCGGCGTCGGTCGCGCCGACCGTGATCGCCTGCGGGACCGAGGCGGGGGATCCCGCGCAGGCGTCCTTGCCGTCGTTGCCGGCGGCCACGGTGAAGGTGATCCCGGAGGCCACGGCCCGGATCACCGCCGCGTCGAGGGCGTAGCTGGGGGTGCCGCCCATGCTCATGTTGGCCACCGCCGGGGTCTCCGGGGCCTTCGCGGCTTCCTTCACCACCCAGTCGAGGCCCTTGAGGATGGCCGACAGGCTTCCGGCACCGCGGCAGTCGGCCACCTTCACTCCGACGAGCGAGACCCCCTTCGCGACCCCGTACGTCTCCCCGCCCACGGTCGCCGCGACGTGCGTGCCGTGGCCGTTGCAGTCGCGGGAGCTCCCGAGGAACACCGCGTTGTAGCCGAACCGGGCGCGGCCGCCGAACTCCTCGTGGAGGGTGTTGATCCCGGTGTCGACGATGTAGACGGTGACGCCCTCGGCCCTGGTGGGGTACGTGTACGAGCCGTCGAGCGGGAGCTCGTGCTGGTCGATGCGGTCCAGCGGCCAGGGTGCGTGCGCCTGGGCCTGCGGCTGCGTGTCGGCGGGGGCGGAGGCGGGGGCTGCGGCGCCGGCGCCGGCGCTCGTGTGGAACTCCGCGTCCGGCTCCACGGAGGCCACCCGGGGGTCGGCGGCCAGGGCGGCGGCCCGCGCGGCGGTGGTACGGACGGCGAAGCCGTTGAGGGCGGCGTCGTAGACCGGCCCGACCTCGTCGCCGGAGTCCGCTGCCTCGGCGGCCAGGGCGCGGGTCGGGGCGCGCGAGCTGGTGTCCTTGAGGACGACGACGTAGGGGGTGACGGGCGCTGCGGCGGAGGAGGCCGCGGAGGAGGGGTGCGGCGGCAGGACGGCGGCCGTGGTGGCCACCGCGAGGAGTGCGACGGCGGGGAGGAGCGGGACGAATGCGGTCATGCGGCCGATGCTCGGCGAGCGGCGGCGCGGGCGCGCGGAGGGTGCGCCGAGTGGACGCACGACACGCCGCCGTGCGGGCTAGGTGTATTGCCCTGTGAGGTTGGGGACGCGGCTGGCGGGTGGTTTGCCTGCGAGCGCGGTGTGTCCGCGGTGGTGATTGTAGGTGTGTAGCCACTGCGGGAACGCGTCGCGTCGTTCCTGCTCGCACTGGTAGGGACGGGCGTAGGCCCATTCCTCCAGGAGGGTGCGGTTGAGGCGTTCGACCTTGCCGTTGGTCTGGGGCCGGTAGGGCCGGGTTCGCTTGTGGGTGATCCCGGCCGCTGCCAGGGCGTCGCGCCAGGTGTGGGATTTGTAGCAGGCCCCGTTGTCGGTCAGGACCCGTTCCACGGTGATCCCGCACGAGGTGAAGAACGCCTGTGCCCGCTGCCAGAAGGCGGTCGCGGTCTCCTTCTTCTCGTCGGTCAGGATCTCGCTGTAGGCGAGGCGGGAGTGGTCGTCGACGGCGGTGTGGATGTAGCTGTAGCCCAGGCGGGGGCGTTTCTTGCGGCCGGCCTGGCGGCCCAGGGTCTTGTGGCCGCCGCCGTCGGGGATGTTGCCGAGCTTCTTGATGTCCACGTGCACCAGTTCGCCGGGCTTCTCGCGTTCGTAGCGGCGTATGACACGGCCGGTGGCCCGGTCCAGATGGCTCAGGCGGGCCAGCCCGAAGCGGGTCAGGACGCGGTGCACGGTCGAGGGCACCAAATCCAGCAGGTGGGCGATGCGGGCCGGTCCCCAGCGGCGCAGGACACGGACCTTGATGATCCGGCGTTCGGTGCGGTTCGGGATCCGGCGTGGGCTGTGATGCGGGCGCGAGGACCTGTCATGCATGCCGGCCTCGCCGTGATCGCGGTAGCGGTCGGCCCACCGCTGGGCCGTGGTCGGCGAGACCCGGAAACGCTCGGCGGCCCGCCGCAGCGGCCAGCCGTCCACGACCACGCAGTGGGCCAGGCGCAGCCGTCCGGTCTCGGTCAGGGGTGCATTACGGTGGGGCATGAGGGCCTTCTGTCGTTCGGTGGAGATGTCGCAATCCACACCGAACCCGGAAGGCCCTCACCCGTTCAAGACGCCTCAGCCGAGACCTGCATCACCCGTCCACAACCTCCCGGGGCAATACAGCTAGGTCGTCCCTTTCGGATCGTGCCGGTCAAGCCGGGCGGCGCGGGTCAGGCGGGATCCGAACGAGGCGGCCTACGGGGTGAGGGGCCAGCCGCGCATCGAGAAGACGCCCTCGTCGCGGGCGCCGGCGGCGTCGTAGGTGGCCAGGGCGGCCTCGTTGTCGGTGTCGACCCCCACCCACATGCCGTAACAGCCGCGGGCCTTCGCCTCGTCGGCGAGGGCCAGGGTCAGGGCGCGGCCGAACCCGCGGCGGCGGTAGCCCTCGTCCACGGACAGTTCGTACAGGCACATCTCGGTGCCCTTGTCGGGGTGGCTCATCTCGATGCCGGAGACCATCCCGGCGGGCACGCCGTCGACGTAGGCGATGAGCATCACGTGCCCCGGGGCGGCGAGGAAGCGCTCGGACCACTCCTCGCGGGCGGGCCCGTCGAAGAGGGATTCGGCGGCGGCGAGCTCGGCGGGGGTGAGGGCCCGGCGGATGTCCATGCCCGCCACGATAATGCGCGCATGACGGATGGTGAGCCGAAGCCCGCCGCGGCGTGGCGGGCGGCCGGAAACTCCCGACCGGACGGCCGCGGGGCGGGTTACGGTCGCGGCACGGGCCTGATCGTCCGTCGAACGACTGAGGGGGAGCCTCGTGAGAAGCGCCGTCGTCACACCGCAGGACGACCGGATCCGCTGGGTCGAGCTGCCGGGGGAGGAGCCGGCCCGGGTGTACGTGCACGGGCTCGGCGCCACCTCGCCGGCCTACTTCGCGGCGAGCGCCACGCATCCGCTGCTGGCGGGGCGGCGCTCCCTGCTGGTCGATCTGCTGGGCCACGGGCACAGCGACCGGCCCGAGGGGTTCGGTTACACCCTGGAGGCGCACGCCGACGCCCTGGCGGCCGCCCTCGGCGCGGCCGGCGTGGCGGGCGCCGAGCTGATCGCCCACAGCATGGGCGGAGCCGTGGCGATCGTGCTCGCCGACCGCCATCCCCACCTGGTCTCCCGGCTGGTGCTCGTCGACGCCAACCTGGATCCGGTTCCGCCCGTCCCCGCGGCGCCCGGGAGCAGCGGGATCGCCGCCTACACGGAGGAGGAGTTCCTGGCGGGCGGCTGGGCGGAGGTGCGCGACCGGGTCGGCGCGCACTGGTGGTCCACGATGCGCCTCGCCGGCCGGACGGCCCTCCACCGCTCGGCCGTCCACCTCGCGGCGGGCACCACGCCCACCATGCGTGAGCTGCTGCGGGAGTTGAAGGTCCCCCGCACCTACCTGCTGCCGGCGGCGGACGGCCCGCTTCCCGGCGCCGAGGCCCTGGAGGCGGCCGGCGTCGCCGTGGTGTCCGTCCCCGACTGCGGGCACAACATCATGCTGGACAACCCCGACGGCTTCGCCCGCGCCACCGCGACGGCGCTGGCCTGCGGTGGCCTTCAGCCCTCGACCGGCTCTACGCGAATGGGTTCAGCACCGCCCAAGTAGAGCAGGAGGCGATGACTTCGTCGCCGATCTGGGGGATCAGTATCGGTCTGATCACTGTTGCCGATCCCGGGGTCCGACGACAGCGCCTGGTGACAAGCCCAGCAGACATTGCGGGACCGCGGTCGCCCTCGCCTGCAAGCTGGAGACCGCCCTGGCCGGCTGGTCCGGAGAGGACGCCGCCACCGTCACCATGCGGACCGCCCTGCGCTGCCGGGCAGCTCGGTCATCTCTGGCCGTTTTCATCCCTACCTCGCTCGTGGATTGAACCACGGCCCACCATCGCCCTCGCGCCCTCGGCCCCCAGCGTTGCCGGGGGCGGCTGGTCGCCGCGCAGCATGTGCATGCCCCTCTGCAGGAAGGATGCGCTTCACCCATCGGCGCTGGTGAGCTTCTCGGCCTTCCGTGTCGCCGCCGCCACCCGCGCCCGCGCCTTCACAGCCTCTCGCCCGGCCTCCCGGTGGCGGGCGGCCGCGTCGGTGCTCGCCGCGCGCTTCGTCTCCAGCCGCTCCTCAGCAGCCTTCACGCCTTCCTCCGCCGCCGTCACAGCCGCGCGAGCGCGCTCCACCAGCTCCTGCGCGGCGGCCTGCGCAGCCTCCAGGTGCTCCGCCTCGGCCCGGGCCTCGGCCAGCTCCGCCCGGGCCGCCTTCGCGCGCTCGCGGCGCGCCCGCACCCCCCGCCCGCCCGTATCCGGTTCGGGGGGCCGTACGTGCTCCGTCGTGGATCCGGCGTGTTGGGCCGCCTGCACCCGTCGGGGAGGAACGGCGCCGGGCAGGGGTTCCAAGCCGGTGAACCCCAGCACCGCGTCCGGGGCCTTCACCAGGCGGCCCGCCGCCCACTGCGCAGCGACGTCGGGATCGGCGAGGACCGCGTGGAGGATCTGCTCGACCTCGTGCAGCACCGGCTCGCTCACCGCCTGCCCGGCCTCAGCGGCCAGCGCGCGCGCTGTACGGGCGAGCCGCCCGATCTCCACATGCTGATCATGCGACAGCTTCCGCAAGCGTTCGGCGTCCAGCGTCCGGTGCGCGGTACGGAGCGCCTCGCCGAGCTGCACGAGACCGTGCGCCTCCTTCGGCCTGCGGCGGGCCAGCAGACCGGCCGTCCACGCCGCAACGGTCGGCTTCCGCAATGCCGCGATCGCGGCGGCGAGCTGCCTGTCCCCGGCCTTGCGGGCCTTGGCCACGTACTCGTCCCGGGCCGCGGTGAACTCCGACGGCCTCAGCTCGGACAACTCCACCGCCACCGACTCCACGTCCATGCCCGCAAGTCTCCCGCCCGCGCCGCGGCCCGGCCGACACCTCGCAGGACACCGCGCGTCGACCAGCAGCACGAGCACACAGCACGACGGGAGAACGCAAAGAAGCCCCCGGGCCGCCCTGGGTGAGGGCAGCCGGGGGCCTGGTCGTGCGCTACCGGCTGAGCGACGTGAGCGCCGCCGCGTCGTACGGCTTCAGCTCGTCGAAGCGGTTGCCGAGGACCTTCGCCGCCCACTGCGGGTCCTGGAGCAGCGCCCGGCCTACGGCGACCATGTCGAACTCGTCGCGTTCCATACGGTCCAGGAGGTTGTCGATGTCGCCGAGGGCCGCACCCTCGCCGACGAAGGCACGGATGAAGTCGCCGTCGAGGCCGACCGAGCCGACGGTGATGGCCGGCCGGCCGGTGAGCTTCTTGGTCCAGCCCGCCAGGTTCAGGTCCGAGCCCTCGAACTCCGGGAGCCAGTAACGCCGGGTGGAGGCGTGGAACGCGTCGACGCCCGCCGCCGCCAGCGGGGCCAGGATCGCCTCCAGTTCCTCAGGGGTCTGCGCGAGCCGTGCGTCGTAGGCCTCCTGCTTCCACTGCGAGTAGCGGAAGATCACCGGGAAGTCGGCCGGGACGCGCTCGCGGACCGCGGCCACGATCTCCGCGGCGAACTTCGTCCGGGCCACCGCGTTGCCACCGTAGGCGTCGGTGCGGCGGTTGGTCCGCTCCCACAGGAACTGGTCGAGCAGGTAGCCGTGGGCGCCGTGCAGCTCGACGCCGTCGAAGCCGATCCGCGCGGCCTCCGCGGCGGAGTGAGCGAACGCGCCGATGACGTCGTCGAGGTCGGCGCGGGTCATCGCCTTGCCGGTCCCCTCGGTGCCGTCGACGCGGATGCCGGAGGGGCCTACAGCGGGGGCATCGGCATACGGCGCCTCGCCCTGCTTGCGCACCATGCCTATGTGCCACAGCTGAGGCACGATCGTGCCGCCCGCCTCGTGCACGGCCGCGGCGACCTTCGCCCACCCCGCCAGCTGGTCCTCGCCATGGAACCGCGGCACCCGGTCGCTCTGCCCGGCGGAGTCGTGACCGACGTAGGTGCCCTCGGTGACGATCAGGCCCACACCCGCGGCGGCCCGGCTGGCGTAGTACGCCTGCACGTCCTCGCCGGGCACGCCGCCGGGGGAGAACATCCGCGTCATCGGCGCCATCGCGATGCGGTTGGGGACGGTCAGGCCGTTCAGCTTGACGGGCCGGGACAGGATCTCGGCCGCGCGGGAGGCGGTGGACGTGGTGACGGTCATGCGGGTCCTCCGGGTTGAGACTGTGGCTCGTCAGGGTGACAACGAGAAATGCATAGTACACATGCTATGTATCATGCATATTGCTGTGTCCGGCCGTCGTGCGGCGCCGCCCGCGGGTCGAGCCCGAGCCGTGCAGGGGTCCGCCGGTCGCCGGGTTCACAGGTCCGCGATAATGGAGCGCCGGAAGGAGCGGGAGGCGCAGTGCTGGAGAAACTGGAGCGGGAGCTGATGCTGCTCTCGCGGCACCAAGTGCTTGCCCGGCGCGAGCGCGACCCCGAACGCCTGGAGCGGTCGGCGTACCTGCTGCTCAGCCGGATCGACACACAAGGCCCCATGTCCATCGGACAGTTGGCGGAGGCCTTCGGGCTCGACACCTCGACCGTGAACCGCCAGACGGCCGCGCTGCTGCGCTGCGGACTGGCCGAGCGCGTCGCGGACCCGGACGGCGGCATGGCCCGCAAGCTGTGCATCACCGTTGAGGGCGGGCGCCGGCTCGCGGAAGACCGTGAGGTCAACCGGTCCTGCCTGGCCCGGGTCGTCGCCGACTGGTCCCCTGAGGAAATAAGGGAGCTGGAGGACGCCCTGGTCCGGCTCAACCGCAGTGCCGAGGCCCTCGAAGGCCGGTACTGGCCGCGCACGGAGGAAGGCGACACCCGCATCGCATGCCACCCGCCGGTCCCAGACGAATCCCCGACTCCTGCTCCGCAGGCACCCGCG
The DNA here is from genome assembly GCF_045000215.1 of Streptomyces sp. 147326. NCBI lineage: Bacteria > Bacillati > Actinomycetota > Actinomycetes > Kitasatosporales > Streptomycetaceae > Streptomyces > Streptomyces sp. 147326. The sequence continues at coordinate 5,752,869 of NZ_CP134201.1, forward strand.
ACTCCCACAGCGAACTGAATGTGCGCGGATCAGGGAGACAAGCCCTGGTCCCCTTCCGGGCTCGCGAAGACCGCCCGGACAGGATCTAGTTCCCGCCGCCCGGGGACGGGGTGCCATCGGTCCAGGCGTAGACGCGCTTGCCGCGCACCGCGACCTGGTACTGGTGGGCGTCCCGGCACTCGGACCGCACCCCGGCCCGGAGGCTGCCCGGCCACCACCGGGCGTGCAGGTCCGGGGCGCCCAGCTGTTTCGGTGTGCCCGCGCTGCACTGCGGGCCGTCGAGCGGCGTCGCGCCCAGGGTGAACCGGATCATCCGGGCCTCGCCGTTGGTGCGCATCCGTATGCGGACGTCGGTGGCGTCCCTGGGTATCCAGGACGGCAGCGCGAAGCCGGACCGCCCGCGCGGGGGCGCATCGGCGGCGGTCGCGAAACGCCGGCCCTTCTCCTTGAACACCTGCTGGTCGATCCTGTCGGTCACGGGGTTGGGCGGCAGGTTGGGCAGGGCGAAGCCCGCGGTGGCGAGGACTCCCACCGTGGCGGCGACGACGAGCGGGCGGCGGTTCATACCGTCCAGTCTCCGCCGGGAGGTGCTCCGCGCGCGTCCCTCCGCAGGACGAACCGCGCGTGGGCCGGAAGTCTGATCCGGTCTCATACCTGGGAGGGGCACCGGTTCGGGTCCGGCCGCCGCGCAGTAACCGGGCGCCGTCCGCGGGAGTTGGCCGGAGGTGATCCGTCCGCCCCGGCCCCGAGGACCTTCCATGCGCCGTCGCCGCCTTGTCCCCGCTCTCGCCACCGCCGCCGCCGTGGTGCTCGCCCTCGCTCCGGCCGCCTGGGCCGCACCGGAGGTCCCGGCCGACAAACCGCTGGTGCTCAGCCGCTGGACGCAGCGCAGCGCCGCCAGTTACCAGGCGTGGGCCGACGCGCGCGAGCACCGGGGCGCGTGGGCCGCGTACGGCTTCGACTGGTCGACCGACCACTGCACCTCCTCCCCGGACAACCCCTTCGGCTTCCCCTTCACCACCGCCTGCGACCGCCACGATTTCGGCTACCGCAACCACCGGGCGGCAGGGCTGTTTCCGGCCGCCAAGGCACGGCTAGACGAGGCGTTCCTCGCGGACATGAAGCGGGTCTGCGCGCAGTACTCGGGCAGCCGCAAGGGCTCGTGCGAGAGCACCGCGTGGACGTACTACCAGGCGGTCAGGCTCCTCGGGATCTCGTAGCTCTCGTAGGGATCCCGTACGGATCTCCCGGCAATCCCCTGGGAATCGCCCAGGGATCACACGGCGATCGCGTGGCCCGCCGGCCGGCGCGCGCGGTCGCCCGGGGGCGCGTACGCCTCCTCTTCCCGTTCACACGTTCTCCCGTTTCTGCTTCACCAATCCGTGTGCCCCACAGCCGATTTCCGGCCATGCGCGGCTTGTGGGGGCGGCCCGGCCGGGTGCCCCTCACCGCACGAGGTGCCGGGCGAACCAGTCCCGGGCCAGGGCGGCCACCTCGTCCAGGGCCCCCGGCTCCTCGAAGAGGTGGGTGGCCCCCGGGACGATCTCCAGCCGGTTCTCGCAGCGCAGTTCGCGCTGGGCCCCGCGGTTGAGGTCGAGCACCGTCGTGTCCCGGCCCCCCACCACGAGAAGCGTGGGCGCCCGTACGGCGGCGAGCCGCGGGCCGGCGAGGTCGGGCCGGCCGCCGCGGGAGACCACGGCGCCGATCCCGGAGTCGGCACCGGCGTCCGCACCGGCGTTCGCGGCGCCCGCCGCGGCCCACAGCGCCGCCGCGGCTCCGGTGCTCGCCCCGAAGTAGCCGACCGGGAGGGGCACGCGGCGCCGCAGCCAGCGGGTGGCCTCCGCGAGCCTGCCGGCCAGGGGCTCGATGTCGAAGACGTTGGCCCGGTCGGCCTCCTCGGCGGGGGTGAGCAGGTCGAAGAGCAGGGTGCCGAGCCGCGCCCGGTTCAGCTCCGCCGCCACCGCGCGGTTGCGCGGACTGCGCCGGCTGCTGCCCGAGCCGTGGGCGAACACCACGACCGCCCCGGCGCCCTCCGGCAGGGCGAGGTCCCCGGCCAGGATGAGGCCGTCGGCGTCCACCTCGACCGCGGCCGCCCGGGCGGCCGGGCCGGATGCCGGGCCCGGACCGGCCGCCGCCCGCGTCAGCAGGGCGACGACCTCCTCGTCGGGAGTCTGGGAGAAGTCCTCGTACCACTCGCCGACGGCGCGGAAGGCGGGCGGTGCGGAGAGGCACACCACCTCGTCGGCCTCGGTGCGCAGCCGGGCGACCGCGTCCGGCGGCGCCACCGGAACGGCCAGCACCACCCGGGCCGCGCCCTGCGCCCGTACGACCTCGCAGGCGGCCGCGGCCGTGGCCCCGGTGGCGATCCCGTCGTCGACCACGATCACCGTGCGGCCCGCGAGCGCCACCCGCGGCCGGTCGCCGCGGAATCTGCGCGCCTGCCGGGCCAGCTCCGCCTCCTCGGCGTGCTCGACCGCGGCGAGGTCCTGCTGCCGCACCCGGCTGCTGCGGACGATGTCCTCGCTGATGACGCGCACCCCGCCCTCGCCGATGGCGCCGAAGCCGAGCTCCCGGTGGTAAGGGACGCCGAGCTTGCGGACCACGATCACATCGAGCGGGGCGCCGAGTGCCCGCGCGACCTGGAAGGCCACCGGGACGCCGCCGCGGGGCAGGCCCAGTACGACCGGGTCCTCCCCCTGCAGGTGAAGGAGCGCCTCGGCGAGACGCTCTCCCGCGTCCGTGCGATGGATGAACAGCACGGGGGCTCACCCCCAAACCAGGGGAGACGGAAACCACGCACACACCTACTTCGACGCAACCCCATCCGCGGGCCGTCCGCAAGTCGGCGCCGGGGGCTACTCAGGGTGGGTGGGCACCAGGGGCGGGCCAGAGGTGGTCGGGGGTGACGATGGAGGTGACGGCGTTCCCGACGGGGGAGGGCAGGTTCTTGCCGTCGTGGTCGACGTCGGACGTGACGAGCACGACGAGGGAGGCCCGCTCGGCGGGGAGTTGGGCGGTGATGGACTCGTAGCCGGGGATCTCCCCGTTGTGGCCGAGCCAGCCGTTGGTGTCGAGGATGCCGAGGCCGTTGGAGATCCCGGGGAGCCCGGTCGGGAGCGTACGGAGCCGTTCCGCCTGCGTCTTCTCGGTCAGCAGCCGGCCGTCCACCAGGGCCGGCGCCCAGGTCGGCGGGTGGCCGAAAGTCATGTCCAGCATCTGGCGCGGGGTGTATGCGCGGTGCGGGTGGTCGCGCAGGCCCGCGAGGAACTTCTGGTCCTGCGTGTAGTCGAAGAGACCGCTGCGCATGTCGGCCAGCTGGCGGACGGTTAGGGCGTCGCCGCCGGGCACTCCGGTGACGTACCGCGAGATGGGATCGTCGAGTCCGACCTTGCCCTGGTCGACCAGTTGGAGGACGGCGGTGACGGTGAAGGGCTTGGTGACGCTGCCGATCCTCGTGTGGAGGTCGGTCTTCATCGGCGTGAGGGTTTTCTTGTCGGCGACGCCGAAGGACTTCTCGTACACGCCGCGGCCGGGTATCCACAGGCCGACGTTGAGGCCCGGGATATCGGCATCTTTCATGATCTTCTCAAGCGCCGCGTCCAGTTTCTCCACGGTGGCCGTGTCGAAGTCCTGCCGTACGGAGGCCGGAAGGTGCCGGTCCGGGGCGGTTCCCGCGCACAGGGCGGCGAGCAGGACAACCGCCGCGGCGGGTGTGGCGGCCCGGCGGCACCGCCCCCGGAACGGGTGATTCCTGCCCATGGCCGGTCACCTTCGATCTGGCTCGCCCAGACGTCGCCGAGCCCCCGAAGGTGTCCCCATCAGCGTAGGAGCGTCCCGTCCGCGGTGCGGCCGAGCCAGTCCTAAAAACGCCCCTGACCTGCACGAAAGCCCTCCGCGGAGGGAGGGCTCGGGTGGTGCGGAGAGAGTGCCCCCGGCAGGACTCGAACCTGCGGCCAAGTGCTTAGAAGGCACCTGCTCTATCCACTGAGCTACGGGGGCCGGAAGGTGGCCGTGGTGGGCCTGGAGCCCCTGGTGGGGGTGGGACTGTGGTCCGTGCCGGGTCAAGGATAGGGCTCCGGTCGCCTTGTCCCGGTTGCTTCACTCGCGGGCCACGATGTGGAGGTTCGGTGAAGCGGTCCCGATAATCGCAGGCAGGTGCGATTCTCGCATCGCTTTTGCGCCGCGGCGCCCTTGGTGTTGTGCACTCGTTATGCCTGCGCCCCACTCGTCCGTCGTGCCCAGAATGTCCCACTGGAGTCGCGGTCGGCGCGCAGAGGACGTATAAGCTTCAAAAATGGTCCCAAATTGGGCATTCTTCGCATGTGGTGACCTTGGATGTTCGGCCTCAGCTGCTCGATGCCCTGTCCGCCCTGCGCGACCGGGTCGCGTCCGTGCGTCTGCCGCTGCCTCTGCCCGGCGCCCCGCGCGCCCGCCAGACCAGAGCCGAGCTGCTCGCGCAGCTCGACGACTACCTCGTACCCCGGCTGAAGGCGCCCGAGGCGCCGATGCTCGCCGTCGTCGGCGGGTCCACCGGGGCCGGTAAGTCCACCCTCGTCAACTCCCTCGTCGGACGGCAGGTCAGCGAAGCCGGAGTGCTGCGCCCGACCACGCGCACACCGGTGCTCGTCTGCCATCCGGATGACCATCACTGGTTCGCCGGAATGCGCGTGCTGCCCGATCTGATGCGCGTCTGGGTGCCCCACGAAGAGGAGGAGGCCCCCTCGGCCAAGTCCCGGTCCCGGCCCCGCGACCGCGCCCACGGCGACACCCACGCCACCCGCGAGATGCGCATCGAGACCGTATCCAGCCTGCCGCGCGGACTGGCCATCCTCGACGCCCCCGACATCGACTCCCTCGTGGTCGAGAACCGGACACTCGCCGCCGAACTCATCTGCGCCGCCGACGTCTGGGTGATGGTCACCACCGCCTCGCGGTACGCCGACGCCGTCCCCTGGCACCTGCTGCGCACCGCCAAGCAGTACAAGGCCACCCTCATCACCGTCCTCGACCGGGTGCCGCACCAGGTGCTGGCCGAGGTCTCACGGCAGTACGGGGCCCTGCTCACCAAGGCCGGGCTGGGCGACGTACCGCGCTTCACCGTCCCCGAACTGCCCGAATCGACCGGCGGGGGCGGGCTGCTGCCGGCCAGCGCCGTCGCCCCGCTGTTCGCCTGGCTCGCCCACCACGCCCAGGACCCGGCCGCCCGGCAGTACGCCGTCGGGCGGACCGCGCTCGGCGCGCTGGACTCCCTCCGCCGCCGGATGCCGGAACTCGCCTCCGCCGTCGCCGCCCAGCACGCCGCCGCCGTACGGCTGACGTCGGCCGTCGAGGACGCGTACCGGCGCGAGGGCAAGCGCGTCCGCAACCGCCTCGACCACGGCGCCGTACTGGCCGGGGACGCGCTGACCCGGTGGCGCGGCTACCCGCTCGACACGAGCGCCGACGAACTGCTCGACTCCCTCGCCGAGTCCCTCGCCGCCCTGCTCCAGTGCGCCGTCGCCGCCGCCGACGAGCGGATCGCCGATGCCTGGCGGCGCGAGCCCGCCGCCGGCGCGGTATCGCTGCCCGCGCCCGACAGGGAAGCGGGGGACCGTATCGGCATGGCCGTACGGCGCTGGCGGCGCGTGCTGGAGGAACTCGCCGAGGAGGAGGTGGCCCGGCTCGACAAGCAGCCCGCACCCGACCCCGACGGCGTCGCCGCTCTGCTCGTCGCCGCCCTCCTCGGCGGCAAACGTGCCCGGCCCGCGGGCGAGAAGCTCGCCGAACGCATCGGCGCCCAGGCTGCCCTGCGGCTGCGCGACCGGGGCGGCGAACTGGTCGGCGACCACCTCGACCAGGTGCTGCGCGCCGAGCGCGACCGCCGGCTCGCCCCGCTCGAAGCGCTCGAAGTGACCCCGGAACCACAGGCCGAGCTCATTGCCGCGCTGTCCGTACTGCAGAAGGAGAGGTGACGCGGTGACCGCCCTGACCGACCGGACCGACGACCGCTGGGACGACGGACTCATCGCGCGCTCGCGGCCCCGGGCCGCCGGAGGGATCGAGGACGACGGGACCGACGGGACCGACGGGGACGACGAGGGCGACATCGGCGACGAGGCGCTCGTACGGGCCGTCTCCGGCGCGGGCAGCGACGGCGGCAAGTCGCCCGCGCCCCCGCTCAGCCCCGAGGCGCAGGCACTGCGCCTGCGGCTCGACGCGCTGCGCCAGCTCGTCGGGCTGTCCCGCACCAGGCTCGACGGCAAGACCCTCGCCGAGGCCGGGCGGGTCCTCGACGAGGCGGCGGCGCGCCGCGGACTCTCCCCGCAGCACACGGTCGTCGCGATCGCCGGAGCCACCGGAAGCGGCAAGTCCACACTTTTCAACTTGCTCGCCGGGGTGCAGATCTCCGAGACCGGGCTGCGCCGCCCGACCACCGCGGCGCCCATCGCGTGCAGTTGGTCGGACGGGGCCGCCGGACTGCTGGACCGCCTGGAGATCCCGGGCCGGCTGCGCCGCCGGCCCCGCGAGACCTCGGAGGCGGAGGCCCTGCGCGGCATGGTCCTCGTCGACCTGCCGGACCTGGACTCGGCGGTCGGCGCGCACCGGGACCACGTGGACCGCGTCCTGGCGCTGGTCGACGCCGTGGTGTGGGTGGTGGACCCGGAGAAGTACGCGGACGCGGTCCTGCACGAGCGGTACCTGCGGCCGCTGGCCGGGCACGCGGAGGTGACCTTCGTCGTGCTGAACCAGGTGGACCGGCTGCCCGGCGACGCCGCCGACCTCGTACTGGACGACCTGCGCCGGCTCCTCGACGACGACGGCATCGCGCTCGGCGAGCACGGCGAGCCCGGCGCCACGGTCCTCGGGCTGTCCGCGCTGACCGGGGAGGGCGTCGGGGAACTGCGCGAACTCCTCGGACAGTTCACCCAGGAGAAGGGCGCCGCCACCCGGCGGATCTCCGCCGACGTCGACCGCGCCGCCGGGCGCCTGCGGCCGCTCTACGTCGCCGACGGACACGCCGGGCCGGAGATCGGCGAGGCGGCGCGCGCCGAGTTCGAGGACCGCCTCGCCGAGGCGGTCGGGGCGTACGCGGCCGGGCTCGCCGCCGAGCGCGCCTGGCGGCGCAACGCCGGCAAGGCGTGCGGGACGCCCTGGCTGCGGCTGTGGCGGTGGTACGAGAGCCGGCGCGCGCCGCGCTCCCTGGCCGGTCTGGCCGCGCTGGCGGCGATCGGCGGCCGGGGCACGACGGTCGCGCAGGTGCCGGTCGAGGAGGAGGTGACCGCCCGTCAGCGGGTGGAGCAGGCCGTAAGGGCGGTCGCCGACGAGGCCGTGGCCGGCCTGCCCGACCCGTGGGCGCAGGCGGTCCGGGAGACCGCGGTGCGCGGCGCCGACCGGCTCCCGGAGGCGCTGGACGAGATCGCGGTGACGCTGGGGGCGGCGGTCGCGGTGCCCAGCGTCAAACCGCCGCGGCCCACGTGGTGGCCGGCGGCCGTACTGGCGCAGGCGGCCATGACGCTCGTGCAGATCTACGGCGGGCTGTGGCTGGTCGGGCAGATCGTCGGGGTCCTGGAGCCCAGACTGCTGCCGCCGGTGCTGCTGATGGTGGCGGGCATCATCGGCGGGCCCCTCGTGGAATGGGCCTGCTCGATCGCGGCCCGGGGCCCGGCTCGCCGGTACGGGCAGGACGCGGAGCGCAGGCTGCGGCAGGCGGCGGCCGGCTGCGGGCGGGCCCGGGTGCTGGAACCGGTGGCGGCGGAGCTGCTGCGCTACCGGGAGGTGCGGGAGCAGTACGCCACGGTGGCCGCAGGGGGGAGCAGGTTGTCCACAACCCGCCAGTAATCCACAGGCCGGAGCGGGGAACCGCGGCCCGCCCCAGCATGGGTCGTAGCTCGTACGGATGGTCCGCGCGGGCACGGACGACGGGGGAGGGCGGCCGGGATGAACGACACCCAGGTGACGCTGGTGGGCTGCGTGGCCACGCAGATCGACTACAAGGAAACGGTGAACGGTCCGTCGGCGCGGTTCCGGTTCGCGGTGACGCCGAGGTACTTCGACCGGCGCAAGGAAGCCTGGACGGACGGGACCACCAGCTTCTACACGGTGTGGGCGCGGCGGGCGCTCGCCGTCAATCTCGCCGGTTCCGTATCGGTCGGCGAACCGCTGGTGGTGCACGGGCGGCTGCGCGTGCGGGAGGACCCGCCCGACGGGGACGGCAAGCGGTGGGTCTCCGCGGAGATCGACGCTTCCGCCATCGGACACGACCTGAACCGCGGGACGGCGGCCTTCCGGCGCGTGGTGCGGACGGACACCCCGCTGATGGCCACTCAGAAGGCGGCGGTGGTCTGAGTGTTCGAGGCGGTTAGGATTCCCCGGTACTCACGGGCACCTGGGTCTTTGGCCCGAAGGGGAAGACTGTGTCGATTGCCGTTCCCGCATCCTCCGCTCCTGATCCCGCTCCTGGCTCCGCGCCTCGTTCCGCCGCCGGCCCGGTTCCTCGTTCCACTGCTGTGCCTGCTCCTCTCGAACCTCCCGCCGCGGTACGGGGCTCCGCGCGCCGGCCGCTGGCGGTGGCCCTGCTGGCCGCGGCCCTCACCGCCGCGCCCGGTGCCCGGGCCGCCGCCGACTCCGACCCGGTGGCGCCCCGGGCGCCGGAGGGCGCGAGCGCCGTCCTGGACGGGCTCAAGACGTACGGGCAGGCGGTCCTGCGCTCCGGAGACGGATCGGTCCGGCAGATCCCGGCCGGACTCTACGAGATGCGGGTCGACGGCGGCGGGATGCTCCAGACGTACGGGGTCGGCGTGGCGGGCAACGCCCAGCCGCAGGCCCGGTACACCGAGAGCGGCTGGGGCGGCAGCCCGCTCGCCGGAAACCGGGAGGCGGGCCGGATCCGCTGGGTCCTGGAGCACTCCTACCCACAGCTGAACGATCTGGCCGGGCTCGCCAAGGAGGCCGGGGCCGACGCGCTCACCGCGGAGAGCGCGGCGGCCGGAACCCAGGTGGCGATCTGGCGGCTCGCGGACGGGGTGCACGTCGAGGCGGCGGACCCGGCGGCGGAGAAGCTGGCCGACTACCTGCAGCGGGCGGCCGGGCAGCTGCCGGAGCCGCCGGCCTCGCTGGGGCTGGACCCGGGCGACGTGTCGGGGCCGGTCGGCACCCGGATCGGCCCGGTGACCGTGCGGACCGGGGCGCGGAGCGTGTCGGTCGTGCCGGACGCGGCGGCCGTTGCGATGGGGGTGCGGGTGGTGGACGCCGAGGGGCAGCCCGTGGACACCGCGGCCAACGGCAGCCGGCTGTACTTCGAGGTGCCCGCGGGCACCCCCGACGGGACGGCCTCGGTCACCGTCCACGGTGCGACCAAGGTGCCGGTCGGGCGGGTCTTCACCAGCGGGGTGCCCGCACAGACGCAGATCGTGGCGGGCTCCAGCGAGTCCGCGGCCGCCGCCACGGCCACCGCGCTCTGGCCGCCGGCCCCCGTGACCGAGGCGGGCACGGCCTCCGGCTCGGAGGCGGTGGCGCTGGGCGCACCGTCGGCGGCCGTCCCGACGACCTCCCCGGACGAGGAGCGGCTGGCTACCAGCGGCAGCTCGGCGGCCACCCCGGTCATCGCCTCCCTGGCGGTGGGCCTGGTGGTCCTGGGCGGCCTGGTGGTCCTGCTGCTGCGCAAGCGCCCGCTGGACGGGGAGGATGAGGCGTAGCCCTCGCGGCGCGCCGCCGGGCGGGACCCGCGGGCCCGGTGGATCCGTTGGGCCGGGTGGCCGCCGGGGCAGATTCGGATCGGCCGCCCCGGGTAGGGGCAGGAAATGGCTGATCAGCAACTGACCTGGCAGGGTGCCGTCGCGCGGTGGGACCGGCTGCTGTTCGACGCGGTGGCCCGGCGGCACTGGCCGGGGGCCGACCGGGTGCTGCCCCGGCTCGGTCGGGCCGCGAACCACGGCGTGCTGTGGGGCGGTGCCGCCGCGGCGATCGCCGTCTTCGGCTCGGCCCGGGGCCGCAAGGCGGCCGGGCGCGCGGTCGCCTCGCTCGCGCTGGCCTCCGCGACCATCAACACCGTCGGCAAGTGGTCCGTACGCCGGCCGCGGCCGCTGCTGGACGGGGTGCCCGCGGTGCGGCAGCTGGCGACGCAGCCGCAGACCACCTCCTTCCCGTCCGGGCACTCGGCATCGGCGTTCGCCTTCACCGCCGGGCTGGCGCTGGAGTCCCCGGGCTGGGCCGCGGCGGTGGCTCCGGTGGCCGCGTCCGTGGCGTTCTCCCGCGTCTACACCGGCGTGCACTACCCCTCCGACGTGCTCGCGGGCGCGGCGCTGGGGGTGGCTGCGGCCGGAGTCGTACGCCGCCTCGCGCGGGACGTACAGGAGGCCCGGGTCGTGCCGGGCGACGAACGGACGGCCGCCGGGGCGCCCGCGCTGCCCGACGGGGCCGGGCTGACCGTGGTGGTCAACACCGGGTCGGGGACCGCCGCCGTCGCGGGGCTCGACCTCCTGCGCACCCGGCTTCCCGAAGCCGAGGTGATCGAGTGCGAGGGTGCCGACCTGGTCCCCACCCTGGCGGCGGCGGCCGAGCGGGCCACCGTGCTCGGGGTCTGCGGCGGCGACGGCACGGTCAACGCGGCCGCCACCGCCGCCCTGCGCGCCGGGGTGCCGCTGGCCGTGTTCCCCGGCGGCACCCTCAACCACTTCGCGATGGACCTCGGCCTCGGCGGCAGCGAGGACACCTGCCGAGCCGTGGCCGACGGGCACGCCATCCGCGTCGGCGTGGGCCGCTTCTCCCCGGGCCCCGGTGCCGCTCCGGGCGCGGACCCTGGCTACTTCCTGAACAACTTCAGCATCGGCGCCTACCCGGAGCTGCTGGGCCACCGGCTGCGCTGGGGCCCGCGCATCGGCGGCGGCCCCGCCGCGCTGCTGGCGGCCTGGCGGGTGCTGCGCGCCCAGCGGCCCGTGCGGCTGCGGCTGGCCGGGCGGCCCCGGAGCGTGTGGCTTCTGTTCGCCGGCAACGGCACCTACCACGGCACCGGCCCCACCCCCCGCCGCCGCGACAGCCTCGGCGAGGGCCTGCTCGACCTCCGGATCGTCTACGGCGGCGGCCGCCCCGGCCCCCGGCTCCTGGCCGCCGCCCTCGCGGGCCCCCTGAGCCGCTCCCCGGTCCACACCGCCACCCGCCTGCGCAGCCTGCGCATCGGCGACATCCCGAAGGGCACCCCGCTCGCCTACGACGGCGAATACGCCGAGGCCCCACCCGCCCTCGTCCTCGACGAACTCCCCGACGCGCTCACGATCTACCGCCCCCGCTGATCCCGCTCACGGGCCGACCGCCGGCGGGCCGTCCGATGCCGGGCCCACCCCCAGGTCGGCCCGCATGGCGCCGCGCATGGCCTGCCACTGGTCCTCGACACCCGTCAGGGTGGCGTGCATCTCCTCGAACGACTGCCCGGGCCGCGGGTTGCCCTCCTCCAGACGCATGGTCCGGCTGTACGCCTGGGAGAGGGTGATGGTCATGGCGTCCAGCTCGGCGAGCACCGGGTCGGAGGCCATCATCTGGGCCTCCGAGAACGCGGCGTGCATGGCGTGCCGGGCGTCCTCCAGGTCCGCCCGTCCCTGCGGCGCGACCTCTCCCCTGTGGACGAGCCACAGGTAGTTCATGAGCTCCACGCGGTAGCGGCGGTAGCCGGCCTGCCGGCCGGCAGGCTGACCGCGGCCGGCCGGCGCGCGGCCACCCGCTCCGGATTCGTCCCCGAGGTCCAGCGAAGGGCGACCCACGACGACCCGGGGTGGCCAGGGCGTGAGGCTCGCTGCGGGCCGCGCCCCAGCTCACCGGCTCTGCCCATTCGCCCACGGGTATGGACGTACGGCAAGATGGGGTGTATCTGCCCACCATCGATCTGCCGGACGGTTTCTCTTGGCTGAGTTCATCTACACCATGCGCAAGACGCGCAAGGCGCACGGCGACAAGGTGATTCTTGATGACGTCACCCTGAACTTCCTGCCCGGCGCGAAGATCGGTGTGGTCGGCCCGAACGGCGCCGGTAAGTCCACCGTTCTGAAGATCATGGCGGGCCTGGAGCAGCCGTCCAACGGCGATGCCTTCATCTCGCCCGGCTTCACCGTCGGCATCCTGATGCAGGAGCCCAAGCTCGACGAGTCGAAGACCGTTCTGGAGAACGTCCAGGACGGCGCCGCCGAGGTCATGGGCAAGCTCAGGCGCTTCAACGAGGTCGCCGAGCTGATGGCGACCGACTACACCGACGCGCTCATGGACGAGATGGGCAAGCTCCAGGAGGACCTGGACCACGCCAACGCCTGGGACCTCGACGCCCAGCTGGAGCAGGCCATGGACGCCCTGGGCTGCCCGCCCGGCGACTGGCCCGTCACCAACCTCTCCGGTGGCGAGAAGCGCCGCGTCGCGCTCTGCAAGCTGCTGATCGAGGCCCCGGACCTGCTCCTCCTCGACGAGCCCACCAACCACCTCGACGCCGAGTCGGTGAACTGGCTGGAGCAGCACCTCTCCCAGTACAAGGGCGCCGTCGTGGCCGTGACCCACGACCGTTACTTCCTGAACAACGTCGCCGAGTGGATCCTCGAGCTCGACCGAGGCCGCGCGCACCCGTACGAGGGCAACTACTCCACCTACCTGGAGAAGAAGGCCACCCGTCTCAAGGTCGAGGGCCGCAAGGACGAGAAGCGCCAGAAGCGCCTCAAGGAAGAGCTGGAGTGGGTGCGGTCCAACGCCAAGGGGCGCCAGACCAAGTCCAAGGCCCGTCTGGCCCGCTACGAGGAGATGGCGGCCGAGGCGGACAAGATGCGGAAGCTGGACTTCGAGGAGATCCAGATCCCGCCGGGCCCGCGCCTCGGTTCCATCGTTGTCGAGGTCAACAACCTCTCCAAGGCCTTCGGCGACAAGGTGCTGATCGACGATCTGTCCTTCACCCTGCCGCGCAACGGCATCGTGGGCATCATCGGCCCCAACGGCGCCGGCAAGACCACGCTCTTCAAGATGATCCAGGGTCTGGAGGCGCCGGACTCCGGCTCCGTCAAGATCGGCGAGACCGTCAAGATCTCGTACGTCGACCAGTCCCGCGCCAACATCGACCCCAAGAAGACCCTCTGGGCGGTCGTGTCGGACGAGCTGGACTACATCAACGTGGGCCAGGTCGAGATGCCGTCCCGCGCGTACGTCAGCGCCTTCGGCTTCAAGGGCCCGGACCAGCAGAAGCCGGCCGGCGTCCTCTCCGGTGGTGAGCGCAACCGCCTCAACCTGGCGCTGACGCTCAAGGAGGGCGGCAACCTGCTGCTCCTCGACGAGCCCACCAACGACCTCGACGTCGAGACCCTGTCCTCGCTCGAGAACGCGCTCCTCGAATTCCCCGGTGCGGCCGTGGTCATCTCCCACGACCGCTGGTTCCTCGACCGGGTGGCCACGCACATCCTGGCGTACGAGGGCGAGTCCAAGTGGTACTGGTTCGAGGGCAACTTCGAGTCGTACGAGAAGAACAAGGTCGAGCGTCTCGGTGCGGACGCCACCCGCCCGCACCGCGCCACCTACAAGAAGCTCACCCGAGGCTGAGGTAGCCGTCATGGCCAGACACCACTACCGGTGCCCCCTGCGCTGGGCGGACATGGATGCCTTCGGGCACGTCAACAACGTCGTCTTCCTCCGCTATCTGGAGGAGGCGCGGATCGACTTCATGTTCCGCCTCGCGCCGGGGGAGGGCAGCGAATCCTTCACGGGCGGCTCCGTCGTGGCCCGCCACGAGATCGACTACAAGCTGCCCCTCGTGCACCGTCACGAGCCGGTCCTCATCGAGTCCTGGGTGACCCGGATAGGCGCCGCGTCCCTGACCATCCGCTACGAGGTCAAGGACGAGGCGACCGAGGACGCGCCCGAGACGGTCTACGTGCGCGCCGAGACCGTGGTCGTGCCCTACGACCTCGCCGCGGGGCGGCCCCGCCGCATCACGGCCGAGGAGAGGCGCTTCCTGGAGGAGTACCTCGACGAGCCCGTGACCGCGTCCGCGTCCGCATCGGCCTCCGCTTCCGGCGGCGGCCGGGCAGGACGCCTCGCGGCATGAACGAGCAGTTGCGCTTCGCCGATTCCGGGGAGGCGGCGGACCTCGCCGCCTTCCTGGGCCGGCTGGTGCACTACGACCGCGCCGCCGCCGTCCGCCTCCAGGCGGGCGGCGGTGCGCTCGGCGTCTTCGGACGGCCGCCGTCCTTCGAGGTCCTGGCCATCCGTACGGTGCGGCTCGCCGCGCCCGTCGCCACGCCGCTCGACCTGACCGTGTCCGCCGGCGAGCTCCTGGAGTCCGTCGACGAGGCCTCGGCCGCGGCCACCGTGCCCGCGCCGGTCACCGGACCGCCCTGGACCGGGGTGCTCCCGCCCCGCGGCGGCTGGCGGCAGCTGCCGGGGCTGCCCGGCCCCCGGGCGATGGGAGAGGCCGTCGCGGCCGCCGTCGCCGAGTTCCGCGCCCGCGACGAGGCCCTGCCCGCGCAGCACCGGACCCGGTCCGAGCGCGACCGCATCGGCCGCGAGATCTGGTCCCGCACCCTGGGCGACACCGAACTCCCGCTGCGCGCCGTGCACGCCGCGCAGTCCCTGGGCTTCCTGCGGCCGGTACGGGCCGCCGTGCCCGCCTCCGCCGCCACCGCCTCCGCCGCCCCCGACCCCGTGGCGCTCCTCGCCGCCGGAAGCTGGCTGCGGCTGCGCACCCCGTACGGCTCCGTCGCCACCCGCCGCCCCGGCGTCACCGGCGGCCTGGCCGCCCTCCAGGTCCGTCCGGTCTGATCCGTAGGCCGGGCCCCTGCCCTAACCCGCCGTGTTGATCATCGACGCGGCGGCGTACGTCAGGTACTTCCACAGCTGCGCCTCGTGCTCCGGCGCCAGGCCCAGCTCGTCCACCGCGACCCGCATGTGCTTGAGCCAGGCGTCGTGCGCCGCCGCGTCCACCTGGAACGGCGCGTGCCGCATCCGCAGGCGCGGGTGCCCGCGGTGCTGGCTGTAGGTGGCCGGCCCGCCCCAGTACTGCATCAGGAACAGCGCGAACCGCTCCTCGGCGGGCCCCAGATCATCCTCCGGGTACATCGGGCGCAGCAGCGGGTCCTCCGCGACCCCCTGGTAGAAGCGCCGGACGAGGCGGCGGAAGGTGTCCTCGCCGCCGACCTGCTCGTAAAAGGTCTGCTCCTGAACCGTGCCCCGCGGAATGTCATTCACCCGACCATCGTCTCAGACACCCGGACGGAGGACCGGGGTCCTAGGACTCTTCGACGGGGGCCCGCCGGGGCCGCGCGTTCGCACGCGGAGGCCGTGCGCAGGACAGTGGAGGCATGGGCGCACACACCGCACGCACCGAGACGCGCGATCTGCGGGAGACCGCGCACGCGGCCCAGGTGCGGGAGCTGACCGCTGCCGGGGTGCTGGAGGATCCGCTCTGGCGGTCGGCGTTCGCCGCCGTGCCCCGGCACCTCTTCGTCCCCTACTTCTGGACCGGCCGCGGCGCCGGCCACGAGCGGCTCTGGGCCGAGGACCCCGACCCCGAACGCCGGGCCCGCTGGCTGCGCGGGGTCTACGTCGACACCCCGCTGGCGACCCGGCTGCGCGACGGCCGGCTGGTCTCCTCCAGCAGCCAGCCCTCCCTGATGGCGAAGATGCTGGGCGCCCTCGACGTGCACGACGGAGACGACGTCCTGGAGATCGGCGCGGGCACCGGCTACAACGCGGCCCTGCTCTGCCACCGGCTCGGCGAGGAGCACGTCACCACCGTGGACCTGGACGAGGAGATCACCGAGTCCGCACGGGCGCACCTGGCCCAGCTGGGCTACCATCCGGCCGTGGTCACCGGGGACGGCGCGCGCGGCTGCCCCTCCCGGGCCCCGTTCGACCGGATCATGGTGACCTGCACGCTGCCCCTGATCCCGCACGCCTGGCTGGGCCAGTGCCGGCCGGGGGCGCGGATCCTGGCCCCGCTGTCGACCGGGCTGATCGCGCTCACGGTGCGGGACGCCGATTTCGCGGAGGGCCGCTTCCTGCACACCGCGGCCTACTTCGTCCCGCTGCGCGGGGCCACGGCCGCGCCGCCGCCCGACCCGGACGGGGTGGCGTACGGGATCCCGTACGAACTGGTGGAGAACGAGCGGTTCCAGTTCATGCTCGTGCTGACCGCGGGCGTACTGCACCCCCGCGAGGCCCTGGACCTGTGGCGCAGCGAGGGGCGCCCGGCCCGCGAGCGCTTCGGGGTCTCGGTCAGCGCGGAGGGCCAGTGGGCGTGGCTGGACGATCCCCAGGGGCCCTACGTGTGGCCCCTGGGGGAGGCGTGATCAGCCGCGGCGGATGGTGATCGTGGTCCAGGCGCCCACGTGGACGCGGTCGCCGTCGGTGAGCGGCACCGGGACGTAGGGCTGGATCGGCTCCTCGCCGCCGTTGATGGTGGTGCCGTTGGTGGAGTTCTGGTCCACCACCGCCCAGCTGAGGTCGGGCTGCTGGACGAGGACCGCGTGCTGGTGGGAGACGCCCGGGTCCTCCGGGGGCACCGACAGGTCGATGTCGGGGGACTCGCCGCTGGAGGCGCGGCGGCGGCCGATGGTGATCTGGCCGCCGACGAGCGGAAGGTGCTGCTCCGGGGAGTAGGCGGGCAGGTTGAGCCCGGCCGCCTCGGGGCCGCTGCGCTGCATCATCGCCATGAAGTACGAGCGGTCGGGGCCGATCGTCGCGGACCAGGAGCCGCCCTGGGGCGGGAACGGCTGGTGCTGCTGCGGCGGAGGCTGCTGCTGGTACTGCTGCTGCGGCGGGGCCTGCTGCTGGTACTCCTGCTGGTACTCCCGCTGTTGCGGCGGGGGCTGCTGCTGGTACTGGGGCTGCGCGGACTGCTGGTACTCGTGCGGCTGCTCGTGCGCGGGCGGCGGCAGCAGCCAGTCGTCCTCGCGCTGCAGCGGCTCGGCCGGCCGGTTGACCCGGGACGGCCGCGAGCCCTGGTACTCGAAGTGGTCCTGGGAGTAGTTCCCGGGAGCGGGCACGGGCGGCGGAGGCGTGCCACCGGGGCCGGGGCCGGGAACGGCACCCGCGCCGGTCGGCTGCGGGCCGGGGTCAGGCGCCGGCGGGGCGTACGAGGTCGCCGTACGGGTGAGGAAGTTGTACCGGCACTCCTCGCAGAACGGGGCCATGGCCTCGCGCGGGGTCCGGCACTGCGGGCAGAGCTCGGCCTGGGCGGTCGGCTCACCGGCGGTCGGGGGGAAACCGTAGCCGTAGGAGGGCACCGCGGGGGGGCCGTCCGGGGCACCCATGCGGTGGCCGCAGACCTCGCACCAGTCGTCGGAGGCGGACTGGTGCCCGTTCGGGCAGGTCGGCATGGCGGCGCTTCCCCCTTCTTCTCCCTGCGTCTTCACGTCAGGTCTCAGGTCTTCTTCACTCGGACGGTCTGCGTCGATCGCGTTTCCAGAGTCATCTCATCGGCATCGGCGACCTTCGCTTTCAGCCGCACAGTACCCGCCACGGCGTCCACGACATCCACCACCTTCGACAGCAGTCTTGCTGTGTCGGCGTTCCCGGAGGCACTCGCCAGCTGTACCGCACGCCCCAGTTTGGCCGTGGCCCCATCGACATCGCCCAGTTTGCGGGCTTCCAAACCCTGTTGGATGGCCTGCGCCAGCTCCGCCTGTCCGGTGTAGTGGGCGACCTGCGGGCTGATGGCGGTGGACGCGGCGAGATCGGTCGTCCACACCGCGCGCACCAGGCCCTGGGCGAGAACGGTCTCGGACCCGCCCGCCGATCCCGGCAGGACGAGCGTGGTGCGGGCGGCGAGCATCTCCTGGCCGACGGCCGCACCCGGGACGCGCACGCACACGTGGTACTCGCGGGACTCGTCGCCCCACGAGCCGGTCGGGTAGTCGCCGGCGCGCGGGCCCGCCGCGGTACGGCGGTCGGTCAGGTCCTGCACGGTCGGCGCGACCTGCTTCACGTACTGGATCTCCGCGCCGACCGGGGTCCACAGGCGCAGCGCGACGTCCGCGACCTCCTTGCCCATGACGTTCTCCATCATGTGCGTGAAGTCCTCGGTGAGGTGCGCCGGGTCGGCCACGATGTCGGCGGAGCCGAGCAGCGCGCTCGCGATGCCCGTGACCTCCTTGACCTCCCAGTCGGTGCCCACCCCGCGGGCGTCGCAGGTGAAGCGGCCCGCGCAGGCGTCGAGGGTGGCCCGGAGCACGGCCGGCTCCTCGTGCTCGTTGCGGCCGTCGGTGAGCAGGATGCCGTGCCGGATGACGGCCGTCGAGCTGCGCAGCAGGCCGTCGGCGAGGCGCAGCCAGGTGCCGATGGCGGTGCCGCCGCCGGAGCTGAGCCCGCGCAGGGCCTCCTTGGCCTGGGCCCGGGTGGCCGGGTCGGCCACGGCGAGGCGGCCCTGGCCCGGGTAGACCTCCTTGGCCACGTGCGTACCGGCGATCACGGCGAAGGAGGTGCCGTCGCGCAGGGTGTCGACGGCCGCCGCCGTGGCCTCGCGGGCGCCCCGCATCTTCTCCGCCGGGTACTCCATGGACCCCGAGCAGTCGACCATGATCACGACTGCGGCCGTGCCGTCGGCGGCCGCCGCCCGGGTGGCGGTGGCACCGCCGGTGGCGGTGACCGTGACGATGGCGTGGACGTCACGCCCGCCCTCGGGGAGGAACTCGTTCTGGTACACCTCCACGCTGAAGCGCGGGGCGCTCGGCTTGGCGAAATTCGCCATCGATGGGACTCCTAGGGCTCGGGCAGGCGGGTCAGACCTGCGGGCGCGCTTCCGGTTCCGGTCGTGCTGCCGGGCCCGGCTCCACCTCGGGTCCCGGTTGCTGCTCGGGGTCCGTGGCGAACGGCACCACGGCCACGGTGACGTTGTCGTGGCCGCCGCCGTCGAGGGCGTGCCCCACCAGCACCTGCGCGCTGTGCAGCGGGCGGGTCGCCGCGTCCGCGGGCAGCACCTGCGCCATCTCCCGCGCGGACTCCGCGTAGTTCCACAGTCCGTCGGTGCAGACCACCACCACCCCGGGGTGGTCCGGCTTGAAGGTCGCGGTGTGCGGTTCGAGGTCGTACGCGTCGGCCCCCAGCCAGCCGGTGATGGCGTGCGCGCGGACGTCCGCGTAGGCCTCGGCCTCGCCCATCAGCCCGGCGGCGACCATCTGCGCGGCCCACGAGTCGTCCTCGGTGAGACGGCGGGGCAGCGCGACGCGGTCGTCGGGCACCCAGTAGGCACGGCTGTCGCCCACCCAGCCGATGGTCAGCAGGCCGCCGCTGACGACGGCGCCCACCAGGGTGCAGGCGGGGGCGTTCTGCGCGCCCGGGGTCTCCGGGGCCAGGGCGTTCACCGCGGCGGCGGCGGCCAGGATCGCCTCGTGCATGGCCTCCTGGGGGTGCGCGCCACGGGGGAGCGCGTCCAGCAGTGCCTCGTTGGCGGCGGCGGCCGCGGCGGCCGAAGCCTCGTCGGGGCGGCTCGCGGAGGAGACGCCGTCGCAGACGATGGCCACGGTGGCGGCGGATCCGTCGGGCAGGGCGGTGGCCGCCACCGCGAAGGAGTCCTCGTTGCGGTGGTGGCGCAGCCCCCGGTCACTGACGGCGGCGACGCTCCCCAGTTCCTCTTCGAGGTGGTCCCGCTCCCGGGGCTGTGCGTGCCCGCAGTGCTCGCAGTACCCGTCGGTGTCCACGTGGCCGGCCCGGCAGGCGACACAGGTCTTCCCGCCGACCGCCGCGCCGGACTGGGGCGGGGTCTCGTACGGGGCTTCGGCGGCGCCCCAGGGCGTCCCCTCCGGGGGCGTGCCGGAGCTGTCGCCGGGCCGGTCGTGGCGGGTCTCGGCGCCGTCCGCCCAGCCCTGCGGGCCCGAGGGCCCGGACGGGCCGCCCGGCTCACGCTCGAAGCCCTCCGCGGCGCTGCCCCGCGGCCGCCCGACGTGCCCCTGCTCCGGAGCGGACCCGGAGGCGTACGAACCGTCGCCCGCTCCCCACGGAGTGCCCTCCGGGGGCGTGCCGGTGCCGTACGGGCTCTCGTGGCCCGCGCTCCCGTACGCGGACCCGGCCGGGCCCGGCTGCGGCAGCAGCCCGGGCTCCGCCACGGTGGCGCTCCAGCCGGCCGGCTCGTCGACCAGCGTCGGCGCGGCCGCGGCCACGCTGCCCCAGCCGGGCGCCGGTTCGGCGGCGTCGTGGGACGCGCCGTGGGCCGGGGCGGCGGCCGGGCTCCCGTAACCGCCCGCGGGGGCGGCCGGCGGGGCCGGTGGCGCCGGCGGGATGGGCATGGTCGGGTGGTCCGCGGACGCAGCCGGGGGAGGAGCGGTCACGGCGTAGCCGCAGACGCCGCAGAAACGGTCACCCTCCTCCAGGGGTTCCGCGCAGCTGGGGCAGCCCGACAGCCGATGCATCGACATCACTCACACCCACGTCCGGGGACGGAAACGGTTTGCCCGCTCCACCAGTTCGATCCTCTCCTCGCCACGCCGCGCCAGCCGTGCGAGGACGCGGTACGAGCGCTCCAGTCCGAAGCGCAGGCCCCGCTCGTCCAGTTGACTGCCGAGCAGCGAGGTCCGGCCGGGGTCGGAACCCCGGCTACCCGACAGTACCCAGTCCAGGGCCGAGCCCAGAACCTCCGTCGCGAGCCGCTCCTGCCGCTCCGGGTCCAGCCCGAACCGCCGCAGGGCCTCCACCTGGTCGGCTGCGGCCGCCAGGTCGGCCAGCAGAGCCTCCTCCGGGGACCGGTCGCGCAGACGTGCGCGTACGGCCGCCACCCGGGCGGCGGTGTAGTGGATGGACGCCTCCGGCACGGATTCCAGCGTGCGCACCGCCGCGTCCCGGTCGCCGGCGGCCAGCTGGACCCGGGCCAGCCCGAAGGCCGCGCTCACGAATCCGGGGTCGGTGATCCACACGAGCCGGTAGTACTCGGCGGCGTTATCCAGCTGGCCCAGCACCTCCGCGCACAGCCCGAGGGCCAGCTTCGGCGCGGGCTCGCCCGGGAAGGCGTCGTAGATCGCGTCGAAGGACAGGGCCGCGATCTCGTTCTCACCGGTGGCCAGCGAGGCGATGCCACGGGCCCACACCACCCGCCAGTCGTCCGGATGCCGGGCCTCGAGCTCCGCCAGGGTGCGCCCGGCCGAGGACAGCTCGCCCAGCTCCAGCCGGGCCCGCAGCTCGCGCAGCCGCAGCTCGGCCGAGTCGGTGGGCGCCGAGGCCAGCGCGCCCAGCAGGTCGCCCGGCGCGGAGGCCAGCAGACCGGTGAGGAAACCGGCGTTCGGATCGCCCGCGTCCACCAGCGGCACGGGCAGGGCCAGCGCGGTGTCGCCGGCGTCGAGGGTGGTCGCTCCCGCCGTGGCCGTTGCCGCGGTGGGAGCGGCCGGGGACACCGGGGCCGGTGCGGGCCCCGCCGCCGGAGCCTGACGGGCCCGGGGCACGGGCGCCGCCACATGCGTGGCGGTGCTCCCGAGCGCGGGCACGGCCGCACCGCCGGACGCGGGCGCCCATGCACCCGGCGTGCCGCCGGGGGCCGCCGCGGACGGGCTCGCGCCGCCGGGCAGGGGCGTCCCGCCCGGCGGGGTGCCGCCGGTGAGCGCGTGGCCCTGCGGGCCGAACGCCCCGGCGGGCGACACCGAGCCTCCTGCCGCCCCGGCCGGGAAACCCGGGCCGTACGGCCCCCCGGCCCCGGGTGCTCCGGCCGGCAGGGCGACGCCTGCCGGCGGGGTGCCGGGCAGCCCGGCCGCTCCGGGTCGGTTGCCGGCGGGCAGAGCCGTCCCGCTGTGCTGGGGTCCCCACGGGCCGGAAGCCCCGGGCGGGGCCGCGCCCGGCGCGTGCGCTCCTGCGGAGCGGGCCGGGGTGCGGCCGAGCGCCCCGAACAGCCCGCCACCCCGCCGGAAGGCGAGCGGCCGGGAGGCGAGCGGGCGGTGGCCCAGCCGGGACACGACCGCGCCCGAGGCGGCGTCGGCGAACAGCTGAGTGTCCGGAACACGCAGTTCCGGGCCGAAGAGGGTCGACAGCTGGGGCCGCGGCCGGCCCGTCTGGAGCGCGACCACCTCGCGCAGCACGCCCGTCAGCTGGTCCGCCATCTCCTGCGCCGAGGAGAACCGCCGCCCCGGATCCGGGTCGGTCGCCCGTACGAGCAGCCGGTAGAAGGACTCGTACCGTCTGAACACCTCGATGTGCTCGGGGTCCGGCAGCGAGTCCACGAACACATTGGTGTAGCCCTGGAAGTCGAAGGTCAGGACCGCCAGCGTCCGCGCCACCGTGTAGAGGTCGGAGGCGACCGACGGGCCCAGCTCCGCGACCTCCGGCGCCTGATAGCCCACCGTGCCGTAGATGGCCGACTCCTCGTCGTCCATCCGGCGCACCGCGCCCATGTCGATCAGCTTCAGCTGGTCCTGCTGCTGGATCGCGTTGTCCACCTTGAAGTCGCAGTACAGCAGGTTCCTGCTGTGCAGGTGACCCAGCGCCTCCAGCGCCTCGATCCCGTACGCGCACGCCTGCTCCACCGGCAGCGGATCGCGCCGCCCGTCCGGCCGCCGCCGCTCGTTCGCGATCTCCTTCAGCGACTTGCCGCCGACGTACTCCATGACGATGTACCCGTCCAGCGAACCGGTCCGCTGGTCCAGGTGCTCGACGAAGTTGTAGATCCGCACGATGTTGGAGTGCTCGATCTCCGCGAGGAAGCGCCGCTCCGATATCGCGGCCTCCATCGCGTCCTGGTCGCCGGTGTCGAGCAGGCCCTTGAGGACCACCCACCGGTCCGCGACCGCCCGGTCCACCGCCAGGTACACCCAGCCGAGACCGCCGTGCGCGAGGCAGCCCGCCACCTCGTACTGGCCGCGCACCACGTCGCCCGCGTTCAGCTTGGGCACGAAGGAGTACGGGTGCCCGCACTTGGTGCAGAACCCTTCCGTCCGGCCCGGCCGGTCCCCGCGGGACCGGCCCACCGGCGCCCCGCAGTCCGAGCGCGAGCAGAACCGCTTGCGCTCCGGCACCTCCGGGTTCTCCAGGACCGCCGCCGAAGGATTCGGACGCGGCACCTCCGGGACGTTGACCAGCCCGGCGCCCAGCCGGCTGCGCCCCGAGGACGCCGCCGAGCCCGAACTGCGCACCGACACCGACCGGGTGGACGCCGTCCCCGGCAGGGACCGCGACAGCCGCCCCGACACCGAGCGACGCGAGGACGAGGACCGGGAGGAGCGGGCCGAGGCCGAGGACCGCGCCGAGCCGTGCGAACCCTGCGACCCCATCGACCCACGAGACCCGCGGGACCCGCCGGATCCCAGGGAGCCCCGGGCCGCGCTCGTCATCCCCGTCGGGGGCGACACCAGTTCGTCCGCGCCCGCCGCGACCGAGCCGACCGGCGCCAGCCCGCAGGTGTCGCAGTACAGCTCGCCGCCGCCCATGTCCTCGTACGTCCCCGGGCAGCCGGGGCGAACGCACGCGGTTCCGACCAGACTCATGCGTCCTCCTTCCCCGGCCCGTCGGGCCGGAACTGCTCGGGCCGGAACTGCTCGGGCCGGTGATCTTCGTGCCTCGCCTGCTGCGGCACCAGCGACTCCGCCGCCGCCTGCTGGTACCGCAGAACGGCCTGCTCGGCCGCCCGCAGGTCGCAGGGCGCGCTCCACAGCATCCGGCGGGCCGCGTCGTACCGCTCGACCAGCACCGGATCCTCCGCCATTCCGTGGCGGGCCACCTTCGCCTTGTACGCGTCGAGCCGCCCGCGCAGCTCGGCCCGTACCGCCAGTGGCGCCGTCACGGCCGTCAACGATTCACGGGCCCGTCGCAGTTCCTCCTCGGCCCGGACCTCCAGCGATTCCAGCAGCGGCGAGAGCCGGTGCCAGCGCGACTGGCGCCGGTGCTCGGCAGCCGCCGCCAGCTGCTCCTGCAGCACCGTCGGCGGGCCGCTCACCGCCGGCACCTCGGACGCGGCGATCTTCGCCAGCACCTCACCGCGCGCCGTCCGCGCCTCCGCCAGGGTCCGGTCGGCCCGCGAGAGCACGTCCCGCAGGCTGATCAGCCGCTGCTCGGCGTCCTGCCGCACGTCCAGCACCGCCTCGACCTCCCGGCGTACGTCCTCCAGCGCGAGCGCGGCCCGGTCGTAGCGCCCCGTGTCCGGACGGCCACCGCCGGGTGCCGCGCTCCCCGTCACCGGCAGCCAGAAGGCCAGCGGGTCCGCGATCACCTGCGCCCGCAGCTGCGTCAGCTCCGCGGTGATGTCCTCCAGGTCGTCGCCCGAGGGATGCTCGCCCGGGCGCACGCCCACCGAGTGGGCGAGCGAGCGGGTGCGGTGCAGCTCGGCGGCGAGCAGGTCGATCCGGGCGGGCAGCGCCGACCACACGGCGTCGGCGGCGACCACCACGTCCAGCGAACGCGCGTACAGATCGTTCATCCGCGCCACCAGCTCGGCGAGCGAGAGCCGCTCCGCCAGCGCGACACCCTCCGCCGCC
This sequence comes from Streptomyces sp. 147326, assembly GCF_045000215.1. Classification (NCBI taxonomy): domain Bacteria; kingdom Bacillati; phylum Actinomycetota; class Actinomycetes; order Kitasatosporales; family Streptomycetaceae; genus Streptomyces; species Streptomyces sp. 147326. The sequence goes on from NZ_CP134201.1 coordinate 5,777,246, forward strand.
GCCCCCGCGATCAGCACCCCGGGCCCGCGCAGCCGCTCCGTCAGCTCGATCAGGTCCTCGCGGTTCGGCCAGCGCCGCCGCTCCCGGACCTCCCGGGCCGCGGCCAGGGCCCCGCTGTAGGCGTCGAAGTACGTCCACAGCCGGCTGATGTCCGCGTCCGCGGCCGTCCACCGGTCCTTGGTGATCCCGGTCAGCGCGGCGCCCTCCAGCAGCCGGCGCCCCGCGTGGTCCTGGAGGGCGAGCAGCGAGGTCTCGACGGCCTCGTGCTCCGCGCCCAGCCGGGCCAGGGCGCGGTCGACGCCGTCCCGGTCCATCACTGCCGAACCCGCCTCCACCGACTGTGCCTCCGCTTCCGCTGCCGCCTCCGAATCCCTCTGCGCGTGCTCCGTGTCCGGCCCCGCACCCGGTCCCGTACCCGAAACCGCCACCGGCCTCAGCCGTCCCGGTACTTGGGAGCGGGCGGCGCGGACACGCCGGGCAGCACGGGCTGCAGGTGCTTGAGGTACGCCCTCATCCAGGGGCTGTCACTGCCGCCCGCGCGGTAGTTCTCCAGCACCTTGTTGACCCGGCGGACCAGGTCCGAGGCGTCCTTGTTCATCGCCACCCCGTAGAACTCCCGGGTGAAGGGCGAGCCCACCAGCTGCACCGAGGGGTCCTGCGCGGCCTGGCCGGCCGCGAGGGCGTTGTCCGTGATGATGCCGTCGACCTCGCCCAGCTGGAGCCGCACCAGGCAGTCCAGCTGGTTGGCCACGGTGACCGGGACCGAGCCGTACGACTGCGACTTCAGCGCCGCCTCCGCCGTGGAACCGGCCGCGAAGCAGATCCGCTTGTCCTTCAGCGAGGTGTCGTACCCGGTGATCGGCGAACCCTTGGGGGCCAGCACCTGCTGCCCGGCCTCGAAGTAGGCCGTCGAGAAGGCGACGTCCTCCAGCCGCTTGCAGTTGATGGTCATGGTCCGCACGACGACGTCGACACGGCCCTCCTGGAGTGCCGGGACGCGCTGGCTGGTGGGGATGGCCCGGTAGATGACCGCGTTCTCGTCGCCCAGGATGTCCCTGGCGATGGCCTTGACCAGGTCGATGTCGAAGCCGTCGAGGTGGTTGCCCTCCGCGGTCTGGTTGCGGTAGCCCCAGCGGAAGCTGTTCTGGTCGACGCCGGCGACGAGCTTGCCCGCCGCCTTGATCCGCGCGATGGCCGCCCCGTCCACGTCGGACGGGCGCAGGCTCGCCTCGGGGTCCTGGCAGGTGTCGGTCTGGGTCCACGGCGCGGCCGGGGCCGCCGCCATCGCGGCGGGCTTGCGGACCGCCGGACCGCCGGTGTCGGGCGTCGCGTGGGCCAGCGGCAGCAGCACGACCGCGGCCGTCACCGCACAGGCGACGGCCATCGCGCTCACGCCGCCCCAGCCGCGCAGCCGGCCCGCGGCCCGCCGCACCCCGGACGCGGCGCCGCCCGGAGCCCCGGCACGGCCCTCGAGGGCCGCGTGCCCGGCGTGCCCCGCGTGCCCCTCCCGGCCCTCGTAGGACCCGTGCCCCTCGTACTGCTCGTGACCTTCGGCGGCCCGCCTCGCTCGTATCCGCATCGCTCTCACCTGTACTCCGAAAGCCTGCGCCCGATACCGAGCAGGGCGGCCGCCGCGCCGATGACCACCAGGATCGCCGAGCCCGTCACCAGACCGCCCGTCGCGCCGATGCCGTCCCGGGCCGCCCGGGTGAACTCCCGCTGCTCGTGGGCCACGGCCTGCTCCAGGGAGGCGTCCACCGTGTCGAAGGCGGCCCCGCTGCTCTCCTTGTGCTTCTCGTCCCCGACGACCTGGGGCAGCGCGGCTTCGTAGTCGCCCTTCAAGTCCGCCTCCCTGGCCGCCGTGTGCCGCTGCTTCCACTGCTCCACACCGTCCACGGCGCGGTTCACCGGGCCCCGGCCGGCCTCGTCGTCGGCCAGTCGCAGCGCGGTCGCCAGCCCGGCGTCCAACTGCTTCATGTTGTTCGTGAAGTCCACGTCGTACTTGTCGGACTTCTTGTCCTCCGCCAGTACGGCGCCCCGCGCGATCAGCGTCAGGTTCTCACCGGCCCGCGCCTGCAAGGAGGCGATCCGCGCGTCGTTGAGCACCTTCATCGACTCCTGCCCGTCCGCCCGCGCTTCACTCAGCGAGGACCGCGCCACCGTGTGGCCGACGGCCAGCCACAGCAGGACGACCACCGACGCGGCCGTCGCGGCCAGCAGTCCGTGGTTGAAGACCCGGTTGGTGTGCCGGTAGTTGCGGCGCTGCGCCCACACCAGCCCGGCGAGCGCGAGCAGGCCCGCAGCGAGCGAGGCCAGCGGCCAGGAGCGGGCGTCGTCGTAGTCCTCGTAGAGCCGGCCGGTCTCCGCCTCGTACAGCCGCTGCGCGGCGGGCAGCAGCTGGGTGGTCATCTGCTCGTTGGCGTAGCGGAGATAGGCGCCGCCCAGCGGCAGGCCCTGCCGGTTGGTGGCCCGGGCCTGCTCGATCAGGCCGGTGTAGCGCGGCAACTGCTCGCTCAGCAGGGTGATCTGCTCGCGGGAGTCCTCGTTGCCGCCGGTGTTGGCGGCCGCGCTCACCAGCAGCTTGGAGGCGTTCGCGATGTCCTTCTCGTACCGCTGCCGGACCTCGCGCGGCTCCTGGGCGCCCAGCAGGAAGCCGCTGGAGGAGGTCGTGTCGGCGTCGGCGAGGGAGCGGTAGATGCTGGCCGCGTCCGCGCTCAGCGGCTGGCTGCGGCCCACCACGTCATCGGCGGCGGTGGTCCGGCCGGAGATCTCCAAGACGCTCACCGTGCCGAACAGCACGATCAGGGCGGCCAGGGCGGCGCCGATGATCCGCAGGCGGCCGGGCTCGGTGGTCGCCGCCTCGCGCAGCCGCTCCACACCCTCGGCCCAGGCGGTGCTCCGCCCGGGCGGTCCGTCGGGCGGTGAAGCCGGTGCCCCCGCGGGCGGCACGGCACCACCGACCCCGGGCGCGCGTGATGTGATCGCCACCGTGACCTCCCCCTCGGTCCTGTAGTCCCCCAGCCAACGGCGGGAGGCACCCCCTGCGCAGCAGTATGGACGTAGTGCCGGCCGACCACAGCACCCGGTGCTGCATCCGGGGAGATCCACCCCCTGGGGCGCCCTCCGTCACCCCTTCACCGTCAATACGCCTGCACGAGCGCCAACGGTTCCAGACCGGCGGCCTTCAGGGGCGGGTTCAACCGAAATGGGCACGGAGTTTTCCGTAGGCGAGGGGTGGGGAGCCGAGGGCGTCGAGGCCGAGGAGGCCGGCGCCCAGGACCGGCGGGGCCGTGACCACGTGGATGCGGGCGCGCGGGGCGCGGTCGGCGAGGCGGGCCGCGATGCGGTCGTTCAGCTGGGGGTGCCGGGCCGCCAGGACGCCGCCGCCCAGGACCACGGGCACCTCCTCGGCCAGCAGGCCCAGGCGGCCCAGTGCCACCGAGGCCATGGCCACGATCTCGTCCGCCTGCCGGTGCACCAGCGACAGCGCCACCGGGTCGCCGGCGGCCGCCACCGCGAACAGCACGGGGGTCAGTTCGTGCCGCCGCCCGGCCGGGATCCGGCCCAGGTGCATCGCCTCGATGAGCGAGGCCATCGAGTCGAGGCCCAGGTGCGCGGGGAGCGCCCGGGCCAGTTCCGTCGGCTCGCCGCGCCCGTCCTCGGCCCGGGCCGCGAACCACATGGCCTCGTCGGCCAGTCCGCCCCCGCCGCCCCAGTCGCCGGAGATCCGCCCGATCGCGGGGAAGCGCGCGGTCCGCCCGTCGGGGGTCATCCCGACGCAGTTGATGCCGGCCCCGCACACCACCGCGACGCCGCGCGGCTCGGCGCCCACGGGCAGGCCGGCGCGCAGCAGGGCGAAGGTGTCGTTGTGCACCTCCGTCACGCGCCCCCAGTTGCGGCGCTTGATCTCGCGCGCCAGCTTCCACTCCTCCACCGGGAAGTCCGCGTTGGCCAGGCAGGCCGACACGTGCTCGGCGCAGGGGCCGAGGCCGCGTCCCTCCCGGTAGTCCAGGCCGGCGTCGGCCATCGCCTCGGCCAGTACGTCGACGGCCGCGGCCACCCCCGTCCGGGACGGCTGGAAGCCGCCGGCCTGCCCGGAGCACAGCACCGAACCGTCCGGGCCGAGCAGGGCCACGTCGGTCTTGCTGTTCCCCGCGTCGATGGCCAGGACGGAACAGAGGTTCACGCCCATGCGAGGTGCTCCTTGTTGTGCGCGAGGAGCCGGTCGGTCAGCCCCTCCGCCAGGTCGAACTGGCCGACCAGCGGGTGCGCGAGCAGTGCCTTGAAGACCCGCTCGCGCCCGCCGCGCAGCGCCGCGTCCAGTGCGAGGTCCTCGTACGCCGTCACGTGCGAGATCAGCCCGGAGTGGAGCGGGTCCAGCCGGGGGACGGCCAGCGGCCGCGGGCCCGAGGCGTCGACGCGCGCCTGCACCTCGACGACCGCGTCGTCCGGCAGGAAGGGCAGGGTGCCGTTGTTGTACGTGTTGACCACCTGCACGGCCGGGCCGCCGCCGGCCAGCAGGGAGGCGGCCAGGTCCACGGCAGCCTCGGAGTAGAAGGCGCCGCCCCGCTTCGCCAGCAGGGCCGGCTTCTCGTCGAGTGCGGGGTCGCCGTACAGGGCGAGCAGTTCCCGCTCCATCGCGGCGACCTCGGCGGCGCGCGAGGGCTTCGTGCCGAGTTCCCGTACGACCTCGTCGTGGGCGTAGAAGTAGCGCAGGTAGTACGAGGGCACGACGCCGAGCCGGTCCAGCACCGCCCGCGGCAGGCGCAGGTCCGCGGCGATCGCCTCGCCATGCGCGGCGAGCAGCCGCGGCAGCAGGTCCTCGCCGTCCGGGCCGCCCCGGCGCACGCCCAGTTCCCAGGTGAGGTGGTTGAGGCCCACGTGGTCCAGGTGGATGTCGCCGGGGGCCAGGTCCAGGAGGGCCGCGAACTTCCGCTGGAAGCCGATGGCGACGTTGCACAGCCCGACGGCCTTGTGCCCGGCCTGGAGGAGGGCCCGGGTGACGATCCCCACCGGGTTGGTGAAGTCGATGATCCACGCGTCCGGGCTGGCCCGGCGGACCCGTTCGGCGATGTCGAGGACCACCGGGACCGTGCGCAGCGCCTTGGCGAGGCCGCCCGCACCGGTGGTCTCCTGCCCGATGCAGCCGCACTCCAGGGGCCAGGTCTCGTCCTGGAGCCGGGCGGCCTGGCCGCCGATGCGCAGCTGGAGCAGGACCGCCTCGGCCCCGTCGACTCCCGCGTCGAGGTCGGCGGTGGTGGTCACCCGGGCCGGGTGCCCCTGCCGGGCGAAGATCCGCCGGGCCAGGCCGCCGATGAGTTCCAGCCGGTCGGTGGCCGGGTCGATCAGGACGAGTTCGGTGACCGGCAGGGTGTCGCGCAGCCGTGCGAAGCCGTCGATCAGTTCGGGGGTGTAGGTGGAACCGCCGCCCACCACTGCGAGTTTCATTGCCGTCAGCCTTTCACGCCGGTCAGGGTGACTCCCTCGACGAACGCCTTCTGGGCGAAGAAGAAGAGGACGATCACCGGGGCCATGACCAGCACGGTCGCGGCCATGGTCAGGTTCCAGTTGGTGTGGTGCGCCCCCTTGAAGGACTCCAGTCCGTAACTGAGGGTCCAGGCGGCCGGGTTGTCGGAGGCGTAGATCTGCGGTCCGAAGTAGTCGTTCCAGGCACAGAAGAACTGGAACAGCGCGACGGCGGCGATCCCGGGCTTGGCCATCGGCAGCACCACGCGCAGCAGGGTGCGCACCTCGCCGCAGCCGTCGACGCGGGCCGCGTCCAGGTACTCGTCGGGGATGGTCAGCAGGAACTGGCGGAGCAGGAAGATCGAGAAGGCGTCGCCGAAGGCCATCGGGACGATCAGCGGCCACAGGGTGCCGGACAGGTCGAGCTGCTTGGCCCAGAAGAGGTACATGGGGATGACCACCACCTGTGGCGGCAGCATCATCATGGCGATCACGAGCAGCAGGGAGAGGCGCCGCAGGCGGAAGCGGAACTTGGCGAGCGCGTACGCGACGGGCACGGAGGAGACCACGGTCAACAGGGTGCCGAGCCCGGCGTACAACAGGGTGTTGCGCCACCAGGTCAGGAATCCGGGCGTGTTCCAGACGGTGGCGTAGTTGTCCCATTCCCAGGTGTCGGGCCACAGGTCGCGGGTGAGCGCCTGCCGGTCGCCCATCAGGGAGGTGAGCAGGATGAAGACGAAGGGGAGGACGAAGAAGAGGGCCGCGGCTACGCCGAGCGCGTGGACGCCGATCCAGTGCAGTACGGCTTTGCGTCCGTGCGTGCTCACTCACCTGCTCCGATCAGTCCGCCACGGCGCCGCATCAGGAGCGCGGTGAAGGCCATGGAGAGGGCGAACAGGACGAGCGCGACGACACACGCCGTGCCGTAGTCGAAGCGCTGGAATCCGAGGTTGTAGACGAGCTGCGGCAGGGTCAGGGTGGACTTGTCGGGGTAGCCGGGTTCGAACTGCTGGCCGGAGCCGCCGATGACTCCGGCCGCGACCTTTCCGGCGACCAGTGGCTGGGCGTAGTACTGCATGGCCTGGATGACCCCGGTGACCACCGCGAACGCGATGATCGGCGAGATGTTGGGCAGGGTGATGTGCCGGAACCGCGCCCAGGCCCCGGCCCCGTCCAGCTCGGCGGCCTCGTACTGCTCCTTCGGTACGTCGAGCAGTGCGGCCATGAAGATGACCATCAGGTCGCCCACCCCCCACAGGGCGAGGGCGGTGAGCGCCGGCTTGGACCAGTCGGCGTCGGTGAACCAGCCCGGGGTGGGCAGTCCCACCGCGTCCAGCAGGGTGTTGGCGGGTCCGGTGCCGGGGTTGAGCAGGAAGACGAAGGCCAGGGTCGCGGCGACGGGCGGGGCCAGGTAGGGCAGGTAGAACAGGGTCCGGAAGATCCCGGTCCCCGTCTTGATCTTCGTGACGAGCAGGCCGACGCCGAGGCCGAAGACGACCCGGCAGGTCACCATCACCGCCACCAGCCACAGGGTGTTGCGCATGGCCGGCCAGAAGAGCGGATAGTCCGTGAAGACGTAGCTCCAGTTGTCCAGGCCGTTGAAGGCGGGCTGCCGGAAGCCGTCGTACTTGGTGAAGGAGAAGTACAGGGTGGACAGCAGGGGGTAGGCGAAGAAGACCGCGAACCCGATGAGCCAGGGGGACATGAAGGCCGCGGTCCGCAGGGCGGAGCGGCGGCGCTTCGACCGCAGGGTGGGGGTGGTCATCCGGGCTACTTCGCCTTCGCGATGTCCGTGTCGATCTGCTGGTCGGCCTTGGCGAGGCCGGCCGGGATGTCGGTGACGTCGCCCTTCTCGACCGCGTACGCGAAGTCCTGGAAGGTCAGCTGGTAGGTGCCGCCGTCGGCCTGGGCCGGGGTGGTGCCGGACTTGGGGTGCCGGGCGATGTCGAGGAAGGTCTTGAACTCCGGGGTCACCTGGAGGTTCGGGGACTCCAGGGCGGCCAGCGTGGACGGCACGTTGTGGATGGCGTTGGCGAAGGCCACCACCGCCTCGGTGTCGGTGGTCATGTACTTGACCAGCTCCCAGGCCGCGTTCTGCTTCTTGCTGCCGGTGGCGATGCCCATGATCGTGCCGGAGAGGTAGCCCTTGCCGTAGTCGGCGGCCTGCTCGTCCGGTACGGGCAGCGGCGCGGTGCCGATCTCGAACGCGACCCCGGCCTCCTTGGCCATCGGGGCCCGCCATTCGCCGTCGATCTGCATGGCCACCTGGCCGGTGTGGAAGGGGTGTTCGGCGCTCCACTCGTCGCCGAAGGTGCTGCGGAAGCGTTCCAGCTTCTCGTAGCCGCCCAGCTTGTCCACCAGGTCCTTCTGCGCGGTCAGCATTTTCGCGAAGCCCGGGTCCTTCGCCAGGCCGGACTTGCCGTCCGCGCCGAAGTAGGCGGGGCTCCACTGGGCGGCGAGCCGCATGGGGGTGGTCTCGTAGCCGTGGAAGGTGGGCATCAGGCCGACCTGCTCGTACGAGTCCCCCTTGAGCTTGGTCAGCTTCTGCGCGACCTCGGTGAACTGGCTCCACGTCCTGGGGGGTTCGGTGATGCCGGCGGCGGCGAAGGCGGTCTTGTTGTAGACGAGGCCGTACGCGTCGTGCAGCAGCGGCAGCGTGCACTGGTTGCCGTTGAACTGGGTGTACTCCAGCAGGGTCTTGGGGAAGACCTTCGTCTTGTCGACCCCGGACTTCTGGAGGAAGGGGTTCAGGTCGGCGAAGGCGCGGGAGTTGCAGAACTTGCCGACGCTGTCGGTGGTGAAGGAGGACACCACGTCGGGGGCCTTGTCCCCGCCCGCGCGCAGGGCCTGGTTGATCTTGTCGTCGGTCATGTTGCCCGTGACCTTGACCTTGATGTTCGGGTGCGCCTGCTCGAACCGGGCGATGTTGTCCTCGATCGCCTTGGCCTCGCTCGGCGCGGACCAGCCGTGCCAGAAGTTCAGGGTGACGTCCGCCTTCGGGTCGTCGGACGCCGTGTCCGCGCTCTGGCCCGTGCAGGCCGTGGCGAGTGCGGATATCGCGGCGAGGAGGGCGGCTGCGGTGGTCAGGCGTCCGGTTCTGGGCATGGCGGGGCTCGCTCTCTGCGGAGGACGAAACTTCCGGTGGGGGGCGGGGCGGGGCGGGGCGGGGCCGGGTGGGGCGGTTCAGCGGGAGGTGTCGAACACTTCGTCCCGGGTGGCGGCCAGCGCGCTCTCCAGCGCGCCGTGCAGGACCGGCCGTTCCCGCACCTCGCCGGCGACCAGCAGGGGCCGGGAGGGGGCCAGTTCGGCGAGCTCGGCCTCCAGCAGCGCACGCAGCGGCTCGCCGCCCGCGCTGATCGCGGCCCCGGACAGGACCACGATCTCCGGGTCCAGCACGGCGACGAGCGAGGCGAGACCGGTGGCGAGCGCGGTGGCGTACGCCTGGAGGAAGCTCAGGTGCGCGCCCTCCGGGGCGGCGGCGGCCCGCCCGAGCAGGGCGACGGCGGCGGCGACCTCGGGGCTGTGCGGGCCGCCGTGGCCGCCGGGGGCGTCGTCGGAGTCTGCGTCGTGCCCGGTCGCGGCCTCCATGCCCAGTTCCGCGGCGAGCCGGGGCAGTCCCTCCACGCCGGCCAGCTCCTGGTAGCCGCCGGAGTTGGCCCGGGTGACCTGCCGGACCAGGGGGCGGCCGGGCACGGGCAGGAAGCCCACCTCGCCCGCGCCGCCGGTCCAGCCGCGGTGCAGCCGGCCGCCGAGCACCAGGGCGGCGCCGAGGCCCTCCTCGTTCCAGAGCAGGACGAAGTCCTCGTGGCCGCGGGCCGCGCCGAGGCGCTGCTCGGCCACCGCGGCGAGGTTGACGTCGTTCTCGTACTCGACGGGCATCGGCAGGGCCGCGGCCAGGTCTTCGAGCAGGGTGGGGGAGTGCCAGCCGGGCAGGTGGCTGGCGTAGCGCAGCCGGCCGCTCTGCGGGTCGAAGGCGCCCGGGGTGGCGATGACCACCCGGTGCAGGTCGGAGCGGTGCAGTCCGGCGGCCTTGACGGCTCCGCCGAGGGCCTCGGTCACCTGGTCCACGGCCTGGGCGCCCTCGGTGTACGGAACCTCGTGGGAGGCGATCACCGTCCCGGTGAGGTCGGCGACGGCCGCCAGCACGCGCCCCGGGGTGACGTCGAGTCCGCCGACGTACGCGGCGCGGGGGTTGAGCGCGTACAGCTGGGCGCTGGGGCCGGGGCGGCCGCCGGCGGTGCCGGTGGCCAGGACGAGTCCGGCGGCTTCCAAGCGGGCCAGCAGCTGGGAGGCGGTGGGTTTGGACAGTCCGGTCAGGTGCCCGATGCGGGTCCGCGACAGCGGGCCGTGCGTCAGCAGGAGTTCGAGCGCGGCCCGGTCGTTCATGGCGCGCAGCAGACTGGGCGTTCCGGGCGTGGCGGCGGGCATGGAGCGGCTCTCCCTCACCGAGGCGATCTGTTAGGTAAGTTTCCTATCACCGTGCGATCCGTGTCAATGCCGCTGTTCGATGCCGCTGCCCCGCAGGTCATTCACGAATGACCTGCGGGGCAGCGGGGGCGGAACGGGGGCGCAGCGGCTACTTCGTGATCCGCGGGCCGGCCGGCGGCGGGATCGGGGCGGTGGCCAGCGACTGCGGGGAGGCCGGGTTCGCCAGTGCCGACGGCGCGGCGACGGAGGCCGACGGGTCCGCCGGGGCCTCGTCCTCGTCCTCCGCGGCCGGCATGCCGCCGATGATCCGGATGCCCGCGGCGTCGAAGGCCTCCTTGATCCGCCAGCGCAGTTCCCGCTCCACCGCGAACTGCTGGCCCGGCATCGTCTTCGCCGACACCTTCACCGTCATCGAGGCGAGCAGCACCTCGTCCAGGCCGAGTACCTCCACCGGGCCCCACAGGCGCTCGTCCCACGGGGACTCCTTCGCCAGGGCATTGGCGACCTCCTGGACCACCTCGCGGATCCGCGGCAGGTTCTCCGTGGGCTTGACCTGGACGTCCACGCCCGCGGTCGCCCAGCCCTGGCTGAGGTTGCCGATCCGCTTGATCTCGCCGTTGCGCACGTACCAGATCTCGCCGTTGTCCCCGCGCAGCTTGGTCACGCGCAGCCCGACCTCGATGACCTCGCCCGAGGCCACGCCCGCGTCGATCTTGTCACCGACGCCGTACTGGTCCTCCATGATCATGAAGACGCCGGACAGGAAGTCCGTGACCAGGTTCCGGGCGCCGAAACCGATGGCCACACCGGCCACACCGGCACTCGCCAGGAGCGGGGCCAGATCGATCTTCAGCGCGGCCAGCACCATCAGCGCGGCCGTGCCGAGGATCAGGAACGAGGCCACCGAACGCAGGACCGAGCCGATCGCCTCCGAACGCTGGCGCCTCCGCTCGGCATTGACCAGCAGCCCGCCGAGCGCGGTGCCCTCCACCGCCTCCGCGCTGGTGTTCATCCGGGTAATCAGCTTGGTCAGCGCCTTGCGGACCATCGACCGTATGACCCCCGCGATCACCACGATCAGCAGGATCCGCAGGCCGATGCTCAGCCAGGTGGCCCAGTTCTGCTCGATGAAGCTCGCGGCCTCGGTGACGCTGGCCTGCGCCTCCTTGACCGAGGCGGGCGCGTCCGGAACGTCGGCTGCCAACGGCAGCAGAGCGGCGGGCCAGGGCACGACGGGAACCTCCATGTATAGCGGTCTGCCCGCCGGGGTCCCCCCGGACGGAGTCCGGGGGAGGTCGTACGGGCCAGACCATCCACACTAACGGGGCAATCCCTTCACCTTGGTGCCGTGTTCGAGGGAGAGACCAGACTCACCTGGGGATGACTGACTGTGGTTGAAAACACCTCGGACCCGTTACGGGCGCGTGGTGGCGCTTCGACCAGCCGTAAGGAGAGACTGGAGAGCAGATCGTCCCGGCGCGAGCCACGCGCCGCCGACGTACAAGGAGGCAGTCCGTGCCGCACGTCCTGGTCCTCAATGCGTCGTACGAGCCCCTCGGCGTCGTACCGCTCCGCCGCGCGCTCGTCCTCGTCCTGGAGAACAAAGCGGTCTCCCTGGAGGAATCCGGCGCCTATCTGCACAGCGCGACGAGGGTCGTCCCCGCTCCCAGCGTGGTACGGCTCAAGCGCTTCGTGCGGGTCCCCTACCGGGGGCCCGTTCCACTCACCCGGCGCGCCCTGTTCGCGCGGGACGGCGGCCGGTGCATGTACTGCGGCGCCGTCGCCACCAGCGTCGACCACGTCATCCCCCGCAGCCGGGGCGGGCAGCACGCCTGGGACAACGTCGTCGCCGCGTGCCGCCGCTGCAACCACGTCAAGGCCGACCGGCACCTGCTGGAGCTGGGCTGGCGCCTGCGCCACCAGCCGGCGCCTCCCTCCGGGCTGGCCTGGCGGATCATCGGGACGGGGCACCGGGACCCCCGCTGGATGCCGTACCTCCAGCCGTACGGGGCCGAGGACGCGCTGGAGCGCATCGGGGTCGCGGCGTCCTGACGGGCCCCGGCCGGGGGCTACGCAGCGGACTCCACCGGGTTGCGCCCGCCCGCCGGCCGGCCGCGGGCCGGCCTCCCGGGGCCGGCCCCCGCAACGGCGCCGCATTCGGGCGGGAGCGGAGACCGGCCCGACGAACGCGCGACCGCCCGGCCAGGGCTACGGCGTGGCCGCGTAGGCCTCCACCGACCAGAGGGAGCAGCCGTAGCGGGTGGCGCGGCGGTCGCACGTGATGCGCAGGAAGCGGGTGTCGGGCGCGTCCAGGCGGAGCGACTCGCGGCCGCCCGCCGAGGCCGTGACGGCCGCCCCCGGGCGCCAGGTGACGCCGTCCGCGGAGGTCTCCACCCGGTAGGCGGACGGGTACGCGTCCTGCCAGTGCAGCTCCAGCCGCCCGACCCGGGCCGGGGCGGGCAGCTGCGCCTGCCACCACGCTCCGTCCACCGGCGGCGAGGACCAGCGGGTGGCCGCGGAGCCGTCCACGGCCGCCGAGGCCGGGAAGGCGGGGGTCTCGTCCGCCGAGGAGCTCGCCCGCGCGGTGCGCAGCAGGTCCGGGCCGCCGGTGCGGGGCACGGCCCGTACGGTCAGGGTCCGGGTCTCGCCGTCGAAGGTGACCGGGACCTGGTAGGTGCCCGGCGCGGTGGTCGGCGCCACCACGACCTCCAGCGGGATCGACACCTGCCCGCCGCGCGGCGCCACCGCGGCCTCCGGGAGACGGACCTCTATGCCCGCCGGCGGCCGCGCCGACAGCGGCCCGCGGACCTCGCCGGGGCCCAGCGCGGACAGCTGCGCCGAGAGCCGCCGCGGGGCGCCGCCGATCTCGGCGTCGGCCGCGGCCCCGTCGGCCAGCTCGAAGCGGGACCGCGGGCCGTCCCCGAACCACGGGACCACCCGGTGCACCACGGGTGCGGCGCCCGTCCCGGCCCAGGACAGCCGGACCGCGTCCGCGCTCAGCCCGGCCGTGTCCACCTGGGTCCAGCCCGAGGCCGCGGCGTCGGCGACCTTGCGCCAGCCCTCGCCCGGTACGTGCGCCTCCACCGCCGCGCCCCGCGCCCCCGCCGGGAACGGCTCCGTCATCACGGTCACCGCCGACACCGGGCGCGCGGCGTCCAGCCGGACCGTCCAGGCCTCGGGCTCCTTCGTCACCGTGCCCGTGGTGCGGGCGACGCCGGTCCAGGCGTCCGCCTCCGCCGCCGCCTTCGTCAGGAAGGGCTCCAGGACGGACTTGTCCACCCGGGCCGTCCCCGGTTCCGCCAGTGCCTCGCGGGCCTCGGCCAGGGCCCGGGACGCCTGCCAGGCGGCGGCCCCGTCCCCGCGGGCCTGGGCCTGGAGGACGTCCACGGCCAGTTCGCCGGCCGCTCCGTAGCGCGCCAGCCGCTCCAGCCAGGGCCCCGCCTCGTCCGACAGGGCCGGCAGCCGGCCGGGGGCCTCGCGCAGGACCGTGAACGCCTTGCGCAGCTCGGCCCCGGCCGCCGGATCGCCTGCGGCGCGGGCCTTCCAGAACTGCTCGACCAGCGGCTTCAGATAGGCCGACTCCTCCTGCTTCAGACCCGAAGACGCGGTGTTCCCGGCCAGCGCCGCCACCGCCTCGCGCTCCCGCGGGTCGGAGCCCGCGAGATCGCGCACCGCCGCCTGCCAGGACTCGCCGGCCCGGTAGCCGCGCGGGTTCCAGGCGAAGTCCGCCGCCGTGAAGAGCGGGATCCGCGACAGGATGGGCTGCTGCATCGCGTTGGCCAGCAGCGCCGCCGAGCCGCCCGCCACCGCGGGATCGCGGCCCGCGTACGGGCCGAGGAAGATGCGGCCCGGATCCCAGTCGTTGACCGGGTAGTTGTCCATGGTGATCAGGGGCTGCTGCCCCATGGCGGAGCGCGCCCCGGCCAGTTCCCTGCCCGTGATCGTGCGCGGCACCACGCCGACGCCCGTCCAGGCCACTTCCACCCGCGGGTCCAGCGCGCCCGCCAGGGCCGTCCGGTAGGAGGTGGTGCCCTCCTGGTAGTACTCCGTCGGCAGCAGCGACAGGGCGGGCGCGCCCGGATACCGGGCTGCCAGGTGCGCGGCCAGCTCGTTCGCGACCTCCGCGTGCGCCTTCGCGGCCGCCGCCGGGCCCTTCCCGTACCGCTCCCGGTCCGCGCGGCAGCCCCATTCCGAGTAGCTGACGTCCTGGAACTGCACCTGGAACGCACGGAAGCCGAGGTCCCACATCGCGTCCAGCTTGCGCGCGAGCGCCGCCCGGTCGGCCGCCGAGGACAGGCACATCGACTGGCCGGGGGTGACCGCCCAGGCCAGGACCACCCGGTTGGCGCGGGCCCGTTCGGCCAGCGCGCGGAACTCCTCCTGCTGCGCCTGCGGGTAGTCCGTGCGCCAGCCCGTCGTCCGGTACGGATCGTCCCCGGGCGCGACCAGCAGCCGGTTCTGCTTGGTGCGCCCCATGAAGTCCAGCTGGGCGAGGCGCTGTTCGTTGGTCCACGGCTGCCCGTAGAAGCCCTCGGTGATCCCGCGCACCGGCGCGATCGGCCAGTCCCGCACCAGTACCCCGGGCACCTTCCCGCGGCCCGCCGCGAGCAGCTGGCGCAGCGTCTGCGCCGCGTGGAAGAGCCCCGCGTCCCCTACGCCGGCCAGCGCGACCGTGTCCCGGCCGCCGGGCCGCCCCACCGCCAGCCGGTAGCCCCCGTCCGGCAGGTCCTTCGCCGCGGCCGCGCCCAGCGCCCGCAGCGCCTGCTCGGCACCCGCGTCGTCGAGCCGCACGACGGTGCCCCGCTCGGGCACCGGCGTCCCCGGGGCCGGCTCGTGGAGGGTGCGTACGCCCGCCCGGCGCAGGGCGTCCCGCACCACCTGGAGGGCGTACGGATCGGCGTCGGCCGGCGCCACCAGCACGGCCTCCGCACCCAGCGGCACCTCGCGCGCCGGATCGGCGGTCATCGACTGCGGCCGCGGCCACACGGCGGGCCCCTCGGAGGCCGCCCGGGGGGTGTCGGCGCCGGGGTCGAGCACGGGGCCGACGGTGCCGTTGGCGGCGACCGCGGCGCCGCCGCCGCCCGGTGCGAGGGTCGGCGCGTCCGGGACGGAGGGCGCCGTGAGGCTGCCGGGCGGCGCGGCGGCCACGGCGCCGCCGAGCAGCGACCCGATCACCGCGATGGCGGCGGCCGTCGACCGTTTCCTGCCCCTGAGCTGCACAGAGCCTCCTCGTCCCGAGACGTTCCCCACTCGCACGGATGAGCCCGAGCCCACCACCCGTGCGGCTGGAGTGTCAATGCGGGTGGGTGATCTGACCCGGATATGCCAGGAATGCGGTCCCTCCGAGTGGGTATGGCTGCCGTGTTCCCCGGCGGCGTCCCGCCCTTCTGCACCACTCTTCTGACTCACCCTCACCGCCTCATGCCGCACGAAGGAGCGCCCGTAGATGGACGACTTGGCCCGGCTCGCCGCCCTGCACGGCATCGCCACCACCTATCAGCCCGCCAAGGACGTCACCGTCCCGGTCCCGGAGGCCACCGTCAAGGCCGTCCTCGGCCTGATCGGGGTGGTCACCGACACCCCCGGGGACGTCCGGGCGGAGGCCGACGGCGCCGAGCGGGAGAGGGCCGCGCGGCTGCTGCCGCCCACCCTGGTGCAGTGGCGGGGGGACGCCGCCGCGTCCGTCCCTCCCGCGCGGCCGCCCGCCCTGGCCGCGCTGCCGCCCGGGACCCGGCTCCGGGTGGCGCTGGAGGACACCGGCGGGCACGTGCCGTGGAGCCCCGGCCTGCCCCTCGGGGTCCACCGGGTGACCGCCGAAGCCCCCGACGGGCGGACCGCCGAGGCCACCCTCGTCGTGGCCCCGGAGCGGGCCCCGGCCGCACCCGAGCGGGCCCACGGGCTGCTCGTCCAGCTCTACTCCCTGCTCTCCGAACGCTCCTGGGGCATGGGCGACCTCGGCGACCTCGCGGCGCTCGCCCGCTGGGCCGGCCGCACGTACGGCGCCGGCTTCATCCAGGTCAACCCGCTGCACGCGGCCGTGCCCGGCACCCCGACCGACCCCTCCCCGTACCGGCCGTCCTCGCGCCGCTTCCCGGACCCGGTCCACCTGCGGATCGAGGACGTACCGGAGTACGCCGACTGCCCCGACCGCGCGGCCCTCGCCGAACTCGTCGGCCAGGGCGCGCAACTGCGCCACGAGGTGCTGGAGAAGGGCGCGCTCATCGACCGGGACGCCGTATGGGACCTCAAGCGGCAGGCCCTGGAGCTGCTGTACGCCGTCCCGCGCACGCCCGAACGCGAGACCGCCTACCGCGCGTTCCTCGACGGGCAGGGCGCTGCACTGGACGTGCACGCCGCCTGGTGCGCCGGACACGCGGGGGAGGACCCGGAGGAGCGCGCTGACTTCCACCGCTGGCTGGTCTGGCTGACGGACGGCCAGCTCGCCGCCGCCCAGCGGGCCGCCCGGGAGGCGGGCATGGCCGTCGGCATCGTGCACGACCTCGCCGTCGGGGTGCACCCGCAGGGCTCCGACGTCTTCGGGTCGCCCAGCTACGCCCGGCACATCTCCGTCGGCGCCCCGCCGGACGCCTTCAACGCGCGCGGCCAGGACTGGGGGTTGCCGCCATGGCGCCCCGACGTGCTGGCCGCCACCGCCTACGCCCCCTTCCGGTCGCTGCTGCGCGGGGTGTTCAGCTACGCCGGCGCGCTGCGGATCGACCACGTCATGGGCCTGTTCCGGCTGTGGTGGATCCCGGAGGGGACCCCGCCCGCCGAGGGCACGTACGTCGGCTACGACGGCGAGGCCATGCTGGCCATCCTGGTCCTGGAGGCCCACCGGGCCGGCGCCCTGGTCATCGGCGAGGACCTCGGGACGGTGGAGCCGCGGGTCCGTCAGGAGCTGGCCCGGCGCGGGGTGCTCGGCACCTCGGTGCTCTGGTTCGAACGGGACTGGGCCGGCACCGGGAACCCCCTTCCGCCGCAGGCCTGGCGGGCCGACTGCCTGGCCACGGCCACCACCCACGACCTGCCGCCCACGGCCGCCAAGCTCGCCGGGGCGCACGTGGAACTGCGCGACCGGCTCGGCCTGCTGACCCGCCCGGCCGCGCAGGAACGGGCCGAGGACGCCGCCGACACCGCCGAGTGGCTGGAGCTGCTGGACCGGCTCGGCCTGGAGACCAAGGGCGAGGAGGCCGCCGTACGGGCCCTGTACGAGTTCCTGCTGCGCACCCCGGCGCGGCTGGTCGGAGTGTGGCTGCCGGACGCGGTGGGGGACCGGCGGCCGCAGAACCTGCCCGGCACCTGGGACCAGTACCCCAATTGGCGGCTTCCGGTGGCGGATGCCGGGGGGCGGCCGCTGACGCTGGAGGAGCTGGTCGCCTCGCCCCGGGCGAACGCCCTGCTGGGGGCGCTGGCAGAGGGCGTGCGACCTCGTACGGCACCCCCGGGCGCGCGCCCCGTTTAGGTGTTCGCTACGTTTGCACCGTGGACAAGAAGAACGCTCTGCGCGCCGGCGCCGTCACGGCCGGAACGACGCTGATGATGCTGCTGATGACGTCTCCCGCCCTCGCGCTGACCCGCGACGACGGTGACGACCCGGGCCCGGGCCTCAGCATTGGCGAGACGCTCGGCCTGTACGTGGCCCTGCCGATCGTGCTGTTCCTGGTCATCGCGGGTCTCGTGATGGTCCTCGACAAGTCGGACAGGCAGCAGAAGCAGGCCTGAGCAGGTCAGGCCTCGCGGGGTCGGGACCGCAGGACTTTCCGGGCGCCGGGGGTCCGCACCGCCGATTCGCATCGGCCGTGTGGCGACCCCCGGCGCCTTGTCGTGTCCTCGGGCGCCTCGGGCGCCTCGGACGCCTCGGACGCCTCGGATTCCTCAGATGCCGGCCAGTAGCTTGCGCAGCAGGCCGGTGAGTACGCCGACCTCCTCGTCGCTCAGCCCGGTCAGCGCGTCGCGCTGCACCTCCAGGCCGGCGGCGACCGCCTCGTCGATGAGTGCGAGGCCGCGGTCGGTGATCGTCACCTGGAGCCCCCGCCGGTCGTGCGGATCGGGCTTGCGGCAGAGCAGCCCGGCCTTCTCCAGCTTGTCCAGCCGCCCGGTCATGCCGCCCGTGGTGAGCATGAGGGTGGCCGAGAGCTGGCGGGGCGAGAGCGTGTACGGGGCGCCCGAACGGCGCAGGGTGGCGATGACGTCGAACTCCCCGCGCGAGATGCCGAAGCGCGAGTAGCGCTCTTCCATCGCGTCGCCCATGGCCTTGGCGATCCGGTAGATGCGTCCGAAGACGGCCATGGGGGCCGTGTCCAGGTCGGGGCGCACGGCGAACCACTGGGCCGTGATCGCGTCGACGGCGTCCTTGTCGTCACTCATGAGTGCAGTATTCCGCTTCCCTGAGATCGTTCGCAAGAAAGTTGCTTGACGAAAAGTAGCTTAGCGATAAGCTACTTACGAGCAACCGAATCCGGGGGAGAGGCCGTCATGGCAGTGTTCAGGAGCAGGACGGCGACAGCCGGGGAGGCGAAGGTCGCGGGGGAGCGGTCGCTGCTCCTCGGCATCGGCACCAGTGCGATCGGGATCGGCATGTACGTCCCGTTCTCGCTCGTCTTCTTCCACCACGTCACCGGCCTCTCCCTCACCCTCGTCGGCCTGGTCATGACGGTCACCGGACTGGCCGGGCTGGCGTTCATGCCGCTGGCCGGCTCGGCCGTCGACCGCTTCGGCGCCAAGAACGTCAGCCTGGTGCTCTACGGGATCCGGGCGCTCGGCTTCGCCCTCTACCCCCTCGCGAGCTCCCTGCCCGCCTTCGCGGCCGTCTCCCTCGTCACCGCGCTCGCCGACCGCTCCTTCGGAGTCGTCCAGCAGTCCCTGATCGGCGAGGTGGCGCGGGGCGCCGCCCGCGACCGGCTCCAGGCGTCCACCCGGGCCCTGCAGAACGCCGGGATGGGCGCGGGCGCCCTGCTCGTCTCCGGAGTGCTGGCGCTGTGGGGGACCGGCGGATTCACGTACACCGCCTGGGGAAACTCCCTGGCCTTCGCCCTCGCCGGACTGCTCGTCAGCCGGGTCCGCACGCTCCGCGACGCCGCGGCCGGCTCCGCCGGGCGGGCCGCCGCCGGATACCGGATGGTCCTGCGCGACCGCCCCTTCCTCGGACTGACCGCCGCCAACTTCCTCGCCGCGCTCGGCTACTCCGCCCTCTCCGTCCTCTTCCCGCTCTACCTCTCCACCTGGCTGGCGGCCCCCGACTCCCTCACCGGCGCCGCCTTCACCGTCAATACCGTCCTGTGCGCCGGGACCGGCGTGCTGATCGCGGGCCGCGTCCGCCGCTCCGGTGCCCGCCGCACCCGCTCGGCCGCCCTCGGCGCCCTGCTCTTCGCCGCCGCCTTCGTCGGACAGATCGTCCTCGGCACGCTGCGCCCGGGCCAGACCGTGACCCTGGTCGCGCTGCTGGTCATCGTCGTCGTCTACACCGTCGGCGAACTCGTGCACAGCCCCTCCGGCGGCGCCCTGTCGGTCTCCGCCGCCCCCGAGGCCGTCCGCGGCCGCTACCTGGCCACCTACCAGCTGTCCTACTCGCTGGCCAGTGCGCTCGCCCCCTCACTCTTCACCGCCCTGATCGCCGTCGACGGCCGCCTGCCCTGGGCCGTCCTCACCGTCGCCGCCCTCGGCGCGGCCCTGGCGCTGGTCCGGCTGGAGCGGCACCTGCCGGCCGAGGCCGTGCACGCCGAGCCGCGTGTCGCGGCCGGGGGCGGGCCGGCCCCCGCGCGCCGGCCGGCCGCCGTCGCCGCCTGAACCGTCCCGCCCGGTCCCGCCTTCCTCACCCGATCGAGGAGCCACCCGCCATGAAGCGCTTCGCCACCGTCGCCCTGACCGCCCTCGCCCCCATCTCCTGGGGCTCCACCTACGCCGTGGCCACCGAACTGCTACCGCCCGACCGGCCGCTGTTCACCGGGGTCATGCGGGCCCTGCCCGCCGGCCTGCTGCTGACCGCCCTGGCCCGCACCCTGCCCAAGGGCGAGTGGTGGTGGAAGTCCGCCGTCCTCGGCATCCTCAACATCGGCGCCTTCTTCCCGCTCCTCTTCCTCTCCGCCTACCGGCTCCCCGGCGGTGTCGCCGCCGTACTGGGCGCCGCCGGCCCGCTGTTCGTCGTAGGACTCGCCGCCCTCGTCCTCGGGGAGCGGGCGAGCCTGCGCACCGTACTGGCGGCCGTCGTGGGGGCGTTCGGCGTGAGCATGGTCGTCCTCACCGCCGAGGCGGGACTCGACGCCGTCGGCGTCATCGCCGGCGTGATCTCCTCCGCCTCGATGGGTGCGGGCACCGTCATGACCAAGCGCTGGGGCCGCCCCGAAGGCGTCGGCCCGCTGGCGATGACCGGCTGGCAGCTCACCGCCGGCGGGCTGTTCATCATCCCGGTCGCCGCCCTCGTCGAGGGAGCCCCGCCCGCGCTCGACGGCAAGGCCCTCCTCGGCTACGGCTACATGATGCTGATCAACACCGGTATCGCGTACTGGCTCTGGTTCCGCGGCATCGGACAGCTCACCGCCACCTCGGTCACCCTGCTCGGACCGCTCTCCCCGCTCACCGCCGCCGTCATCGGCTGGGCCGCCCTCGGCCAGGCTCTGTCGCCCGTACAGCTCGTGGGCATGGCGATCGCCTTCGGGGCCACCGTCGCCGGTCAGCTGGCGGCCGCCCGCCAGCCGCGACCTTTCAGTTCTACTGAACAGAACAATCAAAACATTTCGATGGACCTGACCGATGAGAGGGTGCGACGGTAGTCCGACGACACAGAGCCCGACCGACTCCGAGGGGGAGACACACAGTGGCCGTCATGGACCGCGACCGCGTCCGTACCGTTTCGCACGCCGAGCCCGGCAGCACGGCGAAGAAGGGCGCCGCCGGACTCGGCGTCCTGCTCGCCCTGACCGCGACGGTCGTCTGGTCCGGCAGCTTCGTGGCCACCCGGGGAATGGCCGAGACCGTCCCGCCCGTCCAGGCGGTCTTCTGGCGCTGGATCATCGCCCTGATCGCCGTCGCCCCCTTCGCCGCCCGCCAGGCCTGGCAGCAGCGGGCCCTGATCCGGCGGCACTTCGGCTACATCGCCCTCGCCTCGCTGTTCGGCGTCGCCCTCTACAACACGCTCGTGCACCAGGCCGGACTGACCACCTCCGCCTCCAACATGGGCATGATCATGGCCGCCTCGCCCGTCATCATGGCGCTCTACGCCCGCCTCGGCGGCGAACGGCTCGGCCCCCGGCGGACCTTCGGAATGCTGCTCGCCGCCTTCGGCGTGCTGCTCCTCGTCGGTGACGGCTCCCTCGGATTCGACTTCGGCGCCGGCGACCTGTGGATGTTCGGCGCCGCCCTCTCCTTCGCCACGTACAGCGCCCTGCTGCGGCGCAAGCCCGCCGAACTGGGCGGACTCGCCTTCCTGATCACCACCTTCGTGCTCGGCGCGCTGATGCTGGCACCCGTCTACGCCGTCTCCGTCTCCGTCCAGGGCGGCTTCGACATCACCACCGGGACCGTGGGCCCGCTGCTGTACGTCGGGGTGTTCTCCTCGGCCGTCGCCTTCTTCGCCTGGAACAAGGCGATCTCGATCATCGGGGCGGCCCGCGCCGGAGTCGTCTACTACCTCCAGCCGGTGTGCGTGGCGGGGCTCGGCTTCCTGCTGCTGGGCGAGCAGACCGGCCCCGCGCAACTGCTCTGCATGGCACTGATCCTGGGCGGTGTCGGGCTCGGTGCCCGGCGGTAGGTTCGGGCCCATGACCGAGTGGGACATCAAGAAGCTGCGGATCCTGCGGGCCCTCGCCGAACAGGGGACCGTGACCGCGACGGCCGAGGCGCTGCACATGACGCCCTCGGCCGTTTCGCAGCAGCTGACGAACCTCGCCCGGCAGCTGGGGGTGACCCTGCTGGAGGCCGAGGGCCGGCGGGTCCGCCTCACCGACGCGGCCCACCTCGTCCTGCGGCACGCGGAGGCGGTGTTCGCACAGCTGGAGGCGGCCGACGCGGAGCTGGCCGGGTATCTGGCCGGGGACGCGGGGGAGGTACGGGTCGGCGCCTTCTCCACGGCCGTTCCGGCACTCGTGGTCCCGGCGGTGGCAGCGCTGCGCACGACCCGTCCGGGGGTGGAGGTACGGGTCCGGGAGGCCGAGGCGGCGGAGTCGTACGAGCTCCTGTCGGCCGGGGGCGTCGACCTGGCGCTGTCGCTGGCGGCCCATGCGCCGACCGCGCGGGACGCCCGGTTCACCCGGGTGACGCTCCTGGAGGACCCGCTGGACGTGGCGCTCCCGCCGGGGCATCCGCTGGCGGGCGCGGCGGGGCTTCGGCTGGCGGACCTGTCCGGCGACCGGTGGATCTACGGGGGCAGCGGCCCCTGGTCGGAGATCACCCGCACCGCGTGCGAGGCGGCGGGCTTCGTCCCGGAACAGGCGCACTCGGCCTCCGGCTGGACGGCGATCCTGGCCATGGTCGAGGCGGGGATGGGGGTGGCGCTGGTCCCGCGCATGGTGTCGAGCCGGGCGTCGGGGGTGGCGGTGCGGGTGCTGTCGCGGGACCGGCCGACGCGGCATGTGATCGCCGCGGTCCGGCGGGGCGCCGAATCCGCGCCCGCCCTGTCCCACGTGTTGGCCGCCCTGCGCGCCGTCGCCGCCGCACCCTGAGCGCGGGCTGCGGGCTCCGCCCGGACCCCGTCCTGGGGCTCCGCCCCGGACCCCGCTCCTCAATCGCCGGAGGGGCTCAAATACAGCCCCGCCGGCGTTTGAGGCGCGGGGGTCCGGGGGCTGGCCCCCCGGAAACGGCGCCGCACCCGCGGGAGGCGTTGCTTCCGCGGGTGCGGGCGGAGGCCGGGGGCCCGTTAGACCTGAGCGGCAGCGGCGGCGGCGTCGGCCGACTGGGCCTTCAGGGCGCGTTCGACGCCCGCGCGGGACTCCGAGACCAGGCGGCGCAGGGCCGCGTTCGGCTCGGCCGAGGCCAGCCACGCGTCCGTCGCGTCCAGGGTGTCCGCAGAGACCTGGAGCGTCGGGTACAGGCCCACCGCGATCTGCTGGGCGATCTCGTGGCTGCGCGTGTCCCAGACCTCCTTGACCGCCGCGAAGTACTGCGCGATGTACGGGGCCAGCAGCTCGCGCTGGTCGGTCTGGACGAAGCCGCCGATCACGGCCTCCTGCACGGCGTTGGGGAGGTCCGCGGACTCCACGACCGAGGCCCACGCCAGAGCCTTGGCCTCCGCCGTCGGCCGCGCCGCCCGCGCGGTCGCCGCGTGGCGCTCGCCGGCCGCCGTGGGGTCCCGGTCCAGCTCCGCCGCGATGGCCGGCTCGTCCAGGACGCCCGTGGCGACGAGGCGCTCCAGGAACGCCCACCGCAGCTCGGTGTCGACGGCCAGGCCCTCGATCTCCGCCGCGCCGTCGAGCAGCGCCGACAGGTAGGTCAGCTGCCCCTCGGTGCGGGCCGTGGCGGCGAAGGCCCGTGCCCACGCCAGCTGGTGGTCGCTGCCCGGTGCCGCCGCACGCAGGTGCTCCAGGGTGGCCTCGGTCCAGGCCGCCAGGCCCTGCTCCCGCCACGCCGGGTCGGCGTACAGGTCCACGGCCAGCTTCACCTGGCGGTGCAGCGACTGGACGACGCCGATGTCGGACTCCTTGCCGATGCCCGAGAGGACCAGCGCGAGGTAGTCGCGGGTGGCGAGCTCGCCGTCCCGCGTCATGTCCCAGGCGGAGGCCCAGCACAGCGCGCGCGGCAGGGACTCCGCGAAGTCGCCGATGTGCGCCGTGACCGTGGCGAGGGACTCCTCGTCGAGGCGGACCTTCGCGTACGACAGGTCGTCGTCGTTCAGCAGGACGACCGCCGGGCGGGCCCGGCCGACGAGCTCCGGCACCGTGGTGAGCGCGCCGTCGATGTCCAGCTCGATCCGGTCGGTGCGCACGAGGGCGCCGTCCTGGAGCTCGTACAGGCCGACCGCGATGCGGTGCGGGCGCAGGGTGGACTCGCCCTTGGCGCCGGCGGGCAGCGCGGGCGCCTCCTGGCGGATGCCGAAGGCGGTGATCAGGCCGTCCGCGCCGGTGGTGATCTCCGGGCGCAGGATGTTGATGCCGGCCGTCTCCAGCCACGCCTTCGACCAGGCGGTCAGGTCGCGGCCCGAGGTCTCCTCCAGGGCGCCCAGCAGGTCGGACAGGCGGGTGTTCCCGAAGGCGTGCGCCTTGAAGTACGCCTGCACGCCCTTGAAGAAGGCGTCCATGCCGACGTAGGCGACGAGCTGCTTGAGCACCGAGGCGCCCTTGGCGTACGTGATGCCGTCGAAGTTGACCAAGACGTCGTCGAGGTCACGGATGTCCGCCATGATCGGGTGCGTGGACGGCAGCTGGTCCTGCCGGTACGCCCACGTCTTCATGGAGTTGGCGAACGTGGTCCACGCGTGCGGCCACTTCGAGCCCTCGGCGTACGCCTGGCAGGCGATCGACGTGTACGTGGCGAAGGACTCGTTCAGCCACAGGTCGTTCCACCACTCCATGGTGACCAGGTCGCCGAACCACATGTGCGCGAGCTCGTGGAGGATCGTCTCCGCGCGCACCTCGTACGCCGCGTCCGTCACCTTCGAGCGGAAGACGTACTGGTCGCGGATGGTGACCGCGCCCGCGTTCTCCATGGCGCCCGCGTTGAACTCGGGGACGAAGAGCTGGTCGTACTTGGCGAAGGGGTAGTCGTAGGCGAACTTCTCCTGGAACCAGTCGAAGCCCTGCCGGGTCACGTCGAAGATCGCGTCCGCGTCGAGGAACTCGGCGAGCGAGGGCCGGCAGTAGATGCCGAGCGGCACGGACTGGCCGTCCTTGCCCTCGTACGAGCTGTGCACCGCGTGGTACGGGCCGACGATGAGCGCCGTGATGTACGAGGAGATGCGCGGGGTCGGCTCGAAGCGCCAGACGTTGTCCTTGACGTCCGCGGCCTCGGCCCCCTCGGAGATGTCGCGCGGGGAGTTCGAGACGACCGTCCAGCCCTCGGGGGCCGTCACGGTGAACTGGAACGTGGCCTTCAGGTCGGGCTGCTCGAAGCTGGCGAAGACCCGCCGCGCGTCCGGCACCTCGAACTGGGTGTAGAGGTAGGCCTGCTGGTCGACCGGGTCCACGAAGCGGTGCAGGCCCTCGCCGGTGTTCGTGTACGCGCAGTCCGCGACGACCCGGAGCTCGTTGGCCCCGGCCGTCAGATGGGCCAGTGCGATCCGGGAGTCCCGGAAGACCGCCGCGACATCGAGCGACCTGCCGTTGAGGACCACCTCGTGCACGGCCGGTGCGACCAGGTCGATGAAGGTCTCGGCCCCGGCCTCGGCCGACTGGAAGCGCACGGTGGTCACGGACGGGTAGGTGCCACCCTCCTGCGCTCCGCTGAGATCGAGTTCGATCTCGTAGGAGTCGACGGTGAGCAGCTTCGCCCGCTGCTGAGCCTCTTCACGGGTGAGATTCGTGCCTGGCACGCGGTCATCTCCTTCGATGGTGACGTTGCCCCGTCATCCTTCCACGAGGGGAGCGTCACCGGCGCGGAGTAATCCACCGGCGAACACGGGGGGCGGAAACCGGCCGGATACGGCGAAAGGGGAGGAAGCCGTGCGGGCTTCCTCCCCTTCCCCGTGCGGGCGGCGTCAGCCGCGGAGCTCCTCCGCGACGAGCTCCGCGATCTGGACCGCGTTCAGGGCCGCGCCCTTGCGGAGGTTGTCGTTCGAGAGGAACAGCGCGAGGCCGTTCTCCACCGTCTCGTCGGAGCGGATGCGGCCCACGTACGAGGCGTCCTTGCCGGCGGCCTGGAGGGGGGTCGGGATCTCCGACAGCTCGACGCCGGGGGCTTCCTTGAGGAGCTCGTAGGCACGCTCGACGCTGATCGGTCGGTCGAAGCGGGCGTTGATCTGGAGGGAGTGGCCGGAGAAGACCGGCACGCGCACGCAGGTGCCCGAGACCTTGAGCTCCGGGATCTCCAGGATCTTGCGGGACTCGTTGCGGAGCTTCTGCTCCTCGTCGGTCTCGAAGGAGCCGTCGTCGACGATCGAGCCCGCGAGCGGGACGACGTTGTAGGCGATGGGGCGCTTGTAGACGGCCGGCTCCGGGAAGTCCACCGCGCCGCCGTCGAAGGTCAGCTGGTCGGCGGCCTCGGACACCGCGCAGGCCTGGGTGCGCAGCTCGGCGACGCCGGCCAGGCCCGAGCCGGACACGGCCTGGTAGGTGGTGGCGATCAGCGCGGACAGGCCGGCCTCGTCGTGCAGCGGGCGCAGCACCGGCATCGCGGCCATGGTGGTGCAGTTCGGG
The DNA here is from genome assembly GCF_045000215.1 of Streptomyces sp. 147326. Taxonomy (NCBI): domain Bacteria; kingdom Bacillati; phylum Actinomycetota; class Actinomycetes; order Kitasatosporales; family Streptomycetaceae; genus Streptomyces; species Streptomyces sp. 147326. The sequence continues at coordinate 5,803,420 of NZ_CP134201.1, forward strand.
TTCGCGATGATGCCCTTGGGGCGGTTCTTGATCGCGTGCGGGTTGACCTCGGAGACGACGAGGGGGACCTCGGGGTCCTTGCGCCAGGCGGAGGAGTTGTCGATCACGACGGCGCCCTGCGAGGCGACCTTCTCGGCCAGGGCCTTGGAGGTGGCGCCGCCCGCGGAGAAGAGCACGATGTCCAGGCCCGCGTAGTCGGCCGTGGACGCGTCCTCGATGGTGATCTCCCGGCCCTCCCACTCGAGGGTGGAGCCCGCGGAACGGGCCGAGGCGAACAGCCGCAGCTCGTCCACCGGGAACTTCCGCTCGGCGAGGATGCCGCGCATGACTCCGCCGACCTGTCCGGTGGCTCCGACGATTCCGACCCTCACGGTGACTCCTTTGGTACGTACGACGCGGGCGCGCGTGAAGCCATCATGCGTTCGACCCCACGAGCCTTGTCCAATCCATTGTCCGAGGAACGGACGGTGTCCTGAATGCGAACGCGTGTGACGAGTCCGTGGCGGGCGTGTTGCAGTGCCGCTGAACCTTCGTTTTGCCAGGTCAGAGCCGGTTAGCGTCCGATCTGCCATGACCCGTATTCCGGACATGGCCGACCGCAGAACGAACATCCGACTCGGGGAGATCCACCGTGCGCGCCATCCGCCACCGCCGCCGGTCCATACCGGCGCTCGCCGCCCTCGCGGCCGCCGCCGTCGCCGCACCCGTCCTGCTGACCGCCACTCCGGCGGCCGCCCACCCGCGGGAGGGCAGGCTCGCCAAGGAGCTGGTGGAGGAGGTCACCGCCCGCGGCGCCTACCGCCACCTGGCGAAGTTCCAGCAGATCGCCGACGCCAACGGCGGCAACCGGGCCGCCGGCACGCCCGGCCACGCGGCCTCCGCCGCCTACGTGCACGACACCCTGAAGAAGGCCGGGTACCAGGTCTCGTACCAGGACTTCGACATCTACGAGGCGCACACGAAGACGGAGAAGACCTTCGTCTTCGGCGGCGCCGAGGGCGCCGGGGGCCGCGAGCTGGCCACCGCCGCCTTCACCTTCACCAAGTCCACCCCGGCCGGCGGCCTGGCCGCCCCGCTCGCCCTCGCGCGGGTCGACGAGACCCCCGGCTGCACGGCGGACGACTACCGGGCCGGTGCCTTCACCGGGAAGATCGCCCTGGTCAAGCGGGGCGCCTGCACCTTCGTGGAGAAGCAGCGGGCGGCCGCCGCGGCCGGCGCCGTCGGCGTCATCGTCTACAACCACAGCGGCACCACCCCGGTGCGCGGCGGGTTCTCCTCGCCCGAGGAGGGGATCATCCCGAGCGCCGGCATCACGCTGGCCGACGGCGAGGCGCTGGCCGCGGCCGCGGCCCGGGGCGAGGTGAGCGTACGCCTGGACCTGGACCAGGAGCACGAGAAGAAGACCACCCGCAACGTGATCGCCGAGACCCGGGGCGGCCGCTCCGACCGGGTGGTGACCGTCGGCGCGCACCTGGACTCGGTCCCCGAGGGCCCCGGCATCAACGACAACGGCTCCGGCTCGGCCGGTCTGCTGGAGGTGGCCCTGAAGCTGGCCGACGAGGGAGCCGACAAGAAGGGCAAGGGGCCCGCCAACAAGGTCCGCTTCGCCTGGTGGTCGGCGGAGGAACTGGGCCTGCTGGGCTCGGAGCACTACGTCGCGCAGCTGTCCGAGAAGCAGAAGAAGGACATCGCGCTCTACCTGAACTTCGACATGATCGCCTCGCCGAACCCGGTGCAGTTCGTCTACGACGGCGACGACTCCGACAAGACGGGCGCGGGCGCCGGCCCGGCGGGCTCGGCGCAGATCGAGGCGCTGATCAACGGCTTCCTCGACAAGAAGGGCAAGCCGCACGAGGGCAGTGACTTCGACGGCCGCTCCGACTACGGCCCCTTCATCGCGAACGGCATCCCGGCCGGCGGTACCTTCACCGGCGCCGAGGGCATCAAGACCGCAGAGCAGGCCAAGCGTCACGGCGGCACCGCGGGGGCCCCGTACGACCCGAACTACCACGGGGCGGGCGACGACCTGAAGAACCTGGACCTCAAGGCCTTCGACACCAACCTGGACGTGATCGCGCACGCGGTCGGCACCTACGCCGAGTCGCTGCGCTCGCCGGGCAAGTAGGCCCGTAGCGCGCGGGTCGGGGGAGACAGGCGGGGGCGGTGCTCGTACGAGCACCGCCCCCGCTGTCGTCTCAGGTTCCTACCGGGTTACGGGAGGACCTTCTCGATCTGCACGCTGCCGGTGCCGGCGGCGGTGCCGCGGGCGTTGAGCAGCTGGACCTGGCCGAAGAACTGACGGCCCTCGGGGGCCGCGCTGTTGACCAGGACGTTCGCCGAGACGGACGCCGAGGCGCCGTTGGCGAGGTTCACCGCGGCGGCCTCGTCGACCTGGACGGAGCCCAGGGCAGCCGAGAAGTACACGTCGCGGTAGTCGTACGTGGTGGTGCCGGCCGGGATCGCGTAGCCGATGACCTTGACGCTGTAGGTGCCCGCGGCCGGGTTGACCAGGCTCACGGCCTCCTCGGAGTCGCCGTCGGCGGAGGAGCCGACCTTGACGCCGTCCTTGTAGACCTCGAGGTCGAGGTCCGCACCGGTGTCGGAGACCTTGCCGATGGCGACGTCGAGGCGGGAGACGCCCTCGCCGATCGTGACCTCGGAGGTCTGGGTCTCACCGTTCGCGATGGTCGGCTTGGCGACCTTCGCGGAGCCGAGCGGGCCGCCCTTGAGCTTGCCGCCGGAGATGGCCGCGGCGTCGTTCTTGACGGTCCACTGGACCGGCGCCGGGGTGCCCTGCTTGACCTCGGGGAGGACCTTGACCGCCGGGTCGAAGGCCGCGCCGAGGACGGAGACGTCGAGCTTGAACGGGTTGTCGAGCAGCGGCGACGTACGGCGCGACTCGACCTCGATCTCCCAGACGCCCGGCTGCGGCTCGGCGTACGAGCGCAGGTCGGGGCGGCAGGTGTTGGCCGGGTTGTCGTAGTTCGGGTAGCACTGGGTGGTCGCGCTGTCCTCGACGCCCACGCCGTACGGGTGGATCGAGATGAAGCGCGTCTGGCTGCCCGGCTGGAGACCGCCGAGGGCGACCTCCAGCGTCTTCGCGCCCTGCGGCACGGTGACGAAGTACGACTTGTGGCTGTTGCGCTGCACGGAGGAGGTGTCCGACAGCGTGTACTTCGGCGCGGTCAGCGGGCTGGCCGCGACGACCGTCGTCAGGATCTGCTTGTCGATGCCCTCGGTGGTCTCGTCGTCCAGCTGCAGGATGCCGCTGTGGACGCCGCCCGAGGTGGCCTTGGCCTCGACCTTGATGGTGACGGGCTTGTTCAGCGGCAGGGTGACGTAGTCGTAGCCGCCGATGACCTTGAAGGTGCCGTCGTTGTTGCGCCAGCTCAGGTTGTGCCGGGTGCCGTACTTCACGCCCGTGGTGCGGGTGACGACGACGTCGTAGACCTTCTTCTGGCCGACCTTGAGGCCGCCTTCGCGGTCGTAGAGGCCGGTGCCGAAGCCCGGGGTCTTCAGGAACTGGTCGATCGCGGTGTCGACCGGCGCCTTGACGGTGAACTCGTTGGCCTTCGCGTCGCGCTGGATGGATTCCCACGCGCCGGGGACGTTGATCAGGCCCGAGCCCTGGGCGTGCGCCGGGACGTCGTCGATCTTCTTCGCGGTGCTGGTGAGCGCCACGCGCAGGCTCGCCGGGGTCAGCTTGATGTTCTGCTGCTTGGCGGCCGAGATCAGCAGGGCGCTGGCGCCCGCCGCCTGCGGCGAGGACATCGAGGTGCCCTGGAGCATGCCGTAACCGGCCGGCAGGGTGTAGCCGGCCTCCTTCACGGGCGCGCCGGGCAGCCAGGTCTGGATGGTGTTGATGGCCGCGCCGGGGGCGGTGATGGTCGGCGTGAAGCCGCCGTCCTCACGCGGACCGCGCGAGGAGAAGGGGAACATGTTGTACTTCTTGGCCACGCCGGAGCCGTAGTTGGCCGCCCAGGTCTCCTTGGAGACCGCCGCGCCCACGGAGATGACCTTGTCCGCGAGACCGGGGTCGCCGATGGTGTTGACACCGGGGCCCTCGTTGCCCGCCGAGATGACGAGCTGGACACCGTAGGTGTCGATGAGGTTCTTGTAGAGCTCGGAGCGGGCGTTGTTGCCGTCGTTCAGCGCCGGCAGACCGCCGATGGACATGTTGACGATGTCCACGCCGCGGTTGACGACCAGGTCGATCATGCCCTCGGTCAGCGCGATGTTGGTGCAGCCGCCGGACCACGAGCAGGCGCGCGAGGAGACGAGCTTCGCGCCGGGCGCCTCGCCGTTCATCTTGCCGCCGAAGAGGCTGTTGGCGGCGGTGATGCCGGCGACGTGGGTGCCGTGCTCGGACTCGATGATGCCGACGTTGACGAAGTCGGCCTTCTTGCCGACCCAGTCACCGCCCAGCGGGTCCATCGGGACGTCCTTGCGGATCTCGATCACGAACGGGATGCGCTCGGCGACGTCGGTCGCCGGGTTGTCCGTGCCGAAGTAGCCGATCTGGTAGCCGTCCTTGTACGGCTTCATCGGCTCGTTGTTCGTGAAGTCGCCGTCCTGGTCGGTGTCGACGCGGACGGTGCCGGCGGCGACGTCGTAGAGCAGGCCGAACCGGTCGGTGGTGTCCCCGTCCCGGTTGACGTCGCCCTTCATGTCGCCGGTGGCGGTGATCGACTCGCTGAACCGGCTCCACTGGAAGTTGCCCTCGGGGGCCTTCCAGCTCTGGCCGCCCGCGGTGAAGGTGCCGCCGGCGGAGGTGACCGGGGTGATCTGGGCGCGCCAGGTGGCGTCGCCGTCGGTGATCGGGTCGGTGGCCGTCACCCAGTCGACGATCTTGCGCTCGCCGGTGGTGGTCTTCTGCAGGGCCGGGTGACCGAGGTCGACACCCGAGTCCATGATGCCGATGGTCACGCCACGGCCGTCGGCCTGCGGGTTGTTCTTGACGAAATCGACCGCGCCCGTCTCGAAGGACGGGTTGTACGGGTTCTTCGCCGGGGTGTTCTTGTCCGGCGCCGGGTACGTCTCGGCGGCGGTCTTCTTGACCGCGCCCGACTCGCCCTTGGCGTCGGGACGGGGGTCCGGCAGCTGGATCTCGTGCCGCAGGTCGATTCCGTGCACCGAGGACAGCTTGGCGGCCGCCTTCAGCGCGGCCTCCGCCTTGCCGGTGGGCAGGGTGGCGCGCACGTAACCGAGGTTGTCGTACGTCCGGCCCACCGAGGCGCCCTGTACGGCGTCGAGCTGTTCGGCCACCTGCTTGGTCTGGCCGGGGGCGGTCGCGACCATGACGGTGACGTTCGCGTCACCCTTGGCCTTGGCCTCCTGGAGCAGCTCGGCGTCGGCCGAACCGAGCTTCTGGTCGGCCGACTTGACGGCCGGCGTGGTGCCCGGGTTGTCCGCGCCGGTCGCCGCGAACACGGGTCCGGCGCCGGTGGCCGCGAGGGCGGCGACCAGACCGGCCGCGGCCGCGACGCGGGCGACGCGTCTGGCCCCGGGTATGGAGCTGGGGGATTCGAGGGTCATCAGCATCCCTGGTAAGTGAAAGATACGGTCCGGATTTCGGTGCCGGGTGACCGGTCAGCTTTCCTCACGCGACAGCTCTTTGGGGAGAGTTGTCATTGACCGAGACCTGTCATGGCGGACTCTCGCCAGTGCGGAGTATGCGCCAGCGCGGCCGTACCGGGGCACAGTGGTGCGAACCTCAGGGGCTGGAGAGTCGATTTATCGACTTGGCGGCCATGCGCCGGTGCCGGAGCGCGGTCGCGCCCCGGTCCGGGTGTGACAGATTTCGCCCGCTCAGCGCTCGCGCGTGCGCGCGTAGTGGCGCGAGGCCTTCGCCCGGTTTCCGCAGGCGGCCATCGAGCACCAGCGCCGGGTGCCGTTGCGCGAGACGTCGTGGAAGTGCAGGACGCAGGTCCCGGACGCGCACTTGCGGATCCGCTCGGGCGCGGAGCCCAGCAGTTCCAGGTAGTCCCGGGCCGCCGTCCAGGCCGGACCCCAGGTCGGGTCGTCGAACTCGGCGCGCTCGCCCGGGCCCTCGGCGGTCAGGGTGGCACGGATCCGGCCGTGTTCCAGCACGGCGTCGACCAGCGTACGGGCGCTCTCGTCGGCCGGGTCCGCGACCGCGCGGGCCAGCGCCTCGCGCGCGGTCAGCAGGTGGACGAGGGTCGCGGCGTCGGCGCGGAAGCGGCCGGCCAGGCCGGTGCTCTCCAGCCAGACCGCGAGCCCCTGCACGCGGGTCAGCCCGGCCGCCCCGGCGAAGAGGTCCTGCAGCTCGCCGTCGATCATCCAGCGGGTGTTGAGCAGGTCGAGCGCGACCGGCTCCCCGGTCAGGGGTCGTGGGTCCGCCGCCGTCATGTCCGTCTCGTCTCCTGGGCGGTTCGCTAACCCCTCAAGAGTACGTGAACGGTTGACGCCTCCCCGCCTAACCTTTAATCTCTATTTAGAAGGTTAGGAATCCTTGCATGCCGCTTTCGGGGAAGGACCCGTCATGACGACCGCCATCAGCAGGCTCCGCACCGGGCACGTGGGCCTCAACGTCACCGATCTCGACCGTTCGCTCGCCTTCTACCGGGACGCCCTCGACTTCCAGGTGCTGGGCGAGGGCAAGGAGCGGGACCGCCGCTTCGCCTTCCTGGGCCAGGACGGGGAGCTCGTCCTCACCCTGTGGCAGCAGGCCGACGGGGCGTACGCCCCGGCCGCGGCCGGACTGCACCACCTGGCGCTCTCCGCCGGCGCGATCGAGGAGGTGCGGGAGTACGAGGCGCGGCTGCGCGACCTGGGCGTCGAGTTCGCCTACGACGGCGTCGTCGCCCACCGCGAAGGAGCGGCGTCCGGTGGCATCTTCTTCCACGACCCCGACGGGACCCGCCTGGAGATCTCCGTACCGGCCGGCGCCGAGCACGCACCCGCCCCCGTGGAATCCGCACCGACCTGCGGCTTCTTCTGATGTCCGGGGTGCGGGCGTACCACTGGGGCGCACTGGCCGTGCAGGAGCGGGTCGGTGTGCGCGAGCTCGCCGAGCACGTCGGCCGCTCGATCGGCGCGGGGGTCCGGGACGTCGCCGCGGCCTTCCTCGGGCTCCAGCCGCACCTCGTCGTCGGCGCGGCCGACGCCTCGGGGCGCATGTGGGCCTCCCTGCTCACCGGTCCGCCGGGCTTCGTACGGGCCACCGGGCCGGACCGGATCACGGTCGCCGGCGGACTGCCGGCGGGCGATCCGCTCGCCGGCGCGCTGGCCACGGACGGGACCCGGGTCGGCACCATCGCGCTCGACCCGCGCACCCGGCGCCGGATGAGGCTGAACGGGACCCTGGAGACGACCGGTCGCGGATTCGCGGTCCGGGCCGAGCAGGTCTTCGCCAACTGCCCCAAGTACCTGCAGAAACGGCAGCCCCTGGAGCTCGCCGCGCAGGGAGCAGGCGTCCTGTGGCGCGGGCCCGCCCTCACCCCCGGTCAGGAACGGGCCGTCCGCGCCGCCGACACCTTCTTCGTCGCCACCACCGCGGAGGCGGACGGAGTCGACGCCAGTCACAGGGGCGGGCTGCCCGGCTTCGTCGAGGTGCTCTCGCCCACCGAGCTGGCCTGGCCGGACTACGCGGGCAACGCCATGTTCCTGACCCTGGGGAACCTGACGGCCGACCCGCGGGCGGGGCTGCTCTTCCCGGACTGGGAGAGCGGGGCGGTCCTCCAGCTGAGCGGCCGGGCCGGGACGGAGTTCGGGGCCGACGGGAGCCGCCGCACCCGCTTCCGGGTGGAGTCGGTGGTGGAGAGCCTGCATCCGGGGCGGCTGCTCTGGAGCACCCCGGAGTACTCGCCTCACCTGGGGAGCACCACCAGATAGGCGGCGGGCTCGCGGTCGCCGGACGCCGTCAGGGCGGTCCGGACGACCGCGGCCTGCTGCTCGGGCCAGTCGCGCAGCTTGCGCGGGGTGATGTGGATGACGGTCACCCCGAGCCGCTCCAGCGTCTCCCGCTTGCGGACGGACTCCGACCACTCCTCGTCCTCGCCCTGGCGCGGGGCGCGCGTGTCGATCTCCAGGGCAACGGACTGCTCGGGCCAGAACGCGTCCACCCCGCCGAGGTGCGGGCCGCCGGGCAGCCGCAGGTCCACGTTCCACACGGGCTCGGGCAGCTCGTAGCCCCGTACGAGGTGGTACAGCCGGTCCTCGGCGATGGCGCGCCCCTCGGCGAGGAGCGACTCGACCGCGTCGACCACGTGCGGCCGGTTCAGCAGCCGGCCCACCGTCAGCTCCCGTACGACGGAGGCCGGTTCGCAGTGCCCGGCGCGGACGGCCTCGCTGAGCAGGCGGCGTACGGTGCCGGCGTCGGAGAGCTGGGCGACGGCGTCGGCGACGGCCCGTGCGACGGGCGCCACCGGCAGGCCGGTCACCTCCTGGGAGCGGGGCGGGGTGTGCGCGCGCACGATCCGCACGTCCCCGGTGGACCGCAGCCGCCGGGTCCCGGGCACCAGCACGTCGATGTGCGAGAGGGCGAGCAGCGCGGGCGCGGAGGCGAACCGGTACAGGGCGAGCGCCGCCAGCCCGGTGATCATGGCCTCGCCCGCCCCGCGCCGCCCCGCGTACAGCAGCGCCGCGTGCAGCCGCTCCTCGCTGGTCGCGGGACCGGAGTGGAGCAGGAACACCCCCGGCAGGATCTGCTGCCAGGGCCGCTCGGCGGCGTCGGAGGCGGTGACGCCGTGCTCGCGCAGCTGGGCGAGGGTCAGCACGCGGGGGCGGCTGCCGGTGAGGTGGGCGAGGGGGAGGGGTGCGTTGTGGTTCATGACGCGGTGATTCCCTCAGGCCATGGCCTTGCTAACCCCTGTTACACGCTCGTCGACAAATCCGGACAAGCTGGGGCTAAAGTACGGGCGTTCGACTGCCGATGGCTCCGCCGGTCGGGGGATCCGGCGCGGGGCGGCTAAGGGGGCCCGGGCGCGGCGCCGTTGCGGTGGCTCCGCCCCCGAACCCCCGTGCCTCAAACGCCGGCGGGGCTGAAATACAGCCTCGCCGGCGTTTGAGGCGCGGGGTCTGGGGCGGAGCCCCAGCAGCGGCGCCGCAGGCTAGTTGCCTGCCGTCGCGTCGCACCGCTGCGCGGCAAGGGCCCGGGCCAGGTCGTCACGGGATTCCAGCACCAGACGGCGCAGGGCCGGCGGAGCCGAAGCATGGGCCGACAGCCACGCGTCAGTGGCGTCCAGCGTGGCCGCGTCGCTCTGCAGCGACGGGTACAGGCCCTTCACCACGTCCATCGCGATCTGGATCGACCGGTCCGCCCACACCCGCTCGATCACCTCGAAGTAGCGCCCCGCGTAAGCCGCCAGCAGGCCCCGCTGCGAAGACTGCTGCATGCCCGCGATCGTCGCCTCCACCAGCGCGTTGGACAGCGCGTCCGATTCGACGACCGCCGCCCATGCCTGGTCCTTCACGGCCTCCGACGGCCGCGCCGCCAGGCACCGCACCTGGTGCCGCTTGCCCGACGCCGTGTCGTCCCGCGCCAGTTCGGTGGCGAGCACGGCCTCGTCCACCGCCCCGTGCGCGGCCAGCGGCAGCAGGAAGTCCCAGCGCAGCTCCTGGTCCACCTCCAGGCCGTCGATCCGGGCCGAGCCGTCCAGCAGGCCGAGCAGCAGCTGGAAGTCCCCCTCGGTCGTCGCGCCCGCCGCGAAGAACCGGGCCCAGGTCAGCTGGTGCTCCGACCCCGGCTCGGCGAACCGCAGTTCCTGCAGAGCGCACGCCGCCAGCACCCGGCCGCCCTGCTCCCGCCAGTCCGGCGCCGCGTAGTGGGTGACCGCCGCCAAGGCCTGCGAGTGCAGCATCTGCAGGACGCCGACGTCCGTCTCCCGGCCCGCGTGGGCCAGTACGAGCGAGACGAAGTCCCGCGCCGGCATCAGCGCGTCACGCGTCAGGTTCCACAGCGCCGACCAGCACAGCGCGCGGGCCAGCGGGTCCGCCACCGAGCCCAGGTGCGTGCGCAGCGTGGCCAGCGACACCGCGTCGAAGCGGATCTTGCAGTAGGTGAGGTCCTCGTCGTTGACGAGCACGAGGGCGGGCTTCTCCTGCCCGGCCAGCTCGGCGACGACCGTCCGCGCCCCCGCGACGTCCGCCTCGGCGCGGGCGTACCGCACCAGCGAGCCGTCCGCGTCCAGCCGGTACAGGCCGACCGCGACCCGGTGCGGGCGCCCCGCCGACGGAGTCGGCCGATCGGGCACCGCGTCGCCGTCCTGGACCACGGCGAGTTCGGTCACGCGGCCGCCCGCGTCGCAGGTCACCACCGGGGTCAGCGCGTTCACCCCGGCCGTCTGCAGCCAGGCCCGCGACCACTCGGCCATGTCCCGCCCGGAGACCTCCGCGAGGACCGACAGCAGGTCGTCCAGGGTGGTGTTCCCGTACGCGTTGGCCTTGAAGTAGCGCCGCGCGCCCTCCAGGAACGCGTCCCGGCCCACGTACGCCACGAGCTGCTTGAGCACCGCCGCGCCCTTGGCGTAGGTGATGCCGTCGAAGTTCAGCTTCGCGTCCTCCAGGTCACGGATGTCGGCCGTGATCGGGTGCGTGGAGGGCAGCTGGTCGGCGCGGTAGGCCCACGCCTTGCGGTTGTTGGCGAAGGTCACCCACGCCTGGTCGAAGCGGGTGGCCTCGACGAGCCCGAAGGAGCCCATGAAGTCCGCGAAGGACTCCTTCAGCCACAGGTCGTCCCACCACTTCATGGTGACGAGGTCGCCGAACCACATGTGCGCCATCTCGTGCAGGATGACGTTCGCGCGCCGCTCGTACGAGGCCTGCGTGACCTTGCCGCGGAAGATGTACTCCTCCCGGAAGGTCACCATCCCCGGGTTCTCCATCGCGCCCAGGTTGTACTCCGGCACGAAGGCCTGGTCGTACTTCCCGAAGGGGTACGGGTAGTCGAAGATCTCGTGGAAGAGGTCGAAGCCCTGCTTGGTGACCAGGAAGACGTCGTCCGCGTCGAAGTGCTTCGCCAGGCCCTTGCGGCACATCGCGCCCAGCGGGATGGTCAGGTCCCCGCGCGTGTAGGTGTCCGTGACGTAGTGGTAGGGGCCGGCCACCACGCACGTGATGTACGTGGAGATCGGCCGGGTCTCGGCGAACCGCCAGACCCCGGCCTCGCGCGACTCCTCCGCGCCGTTGCTCCACACCTGCCAGCCCTCGGGGGCGGCCACCTCGAAGCGGTACGGCGCCTTCAGGTCCGGCTGCTCGAAGTTCGCGTACACCCGCCGCGCGTCCGCCGGCTCGTACTGGGTGTAGAGGTAGACCTCGCCGTCCTCCGGGTCCACGAAGCGGTGGAGGCCCTCGCCGGTCCGGCTGTACGCGCAGTTCGCGTCGACCACCAGGACGTTCTCGGCGTCCAGCCCGTCCAGGGCGATCCGCGCCCCGTCGAAGACGGTGGCCACGTCCAGCGCCCGGCCGTTGAGGGTCACGGCGTTCACCGAGGGGGCGATCAGGTCCGCGAAGGTGGAGCTGCCGGTGGCCGCGGCCCGGAAGCGGATCGTCGTCACCGAACGGAAGGTCCGGGGGCCCTCGGCCGGTTCGGCCTCGTCCACCGCGGACGTGATGTCGAGGACCACCTCGTACCCGTCGACGGACAGAAGTTCGGCCCGCTCGCGGGCCTCGTCGCGGGACAGATTCTCACCGGGCACGTGCACTCCTTCGTGCGTGATCGCGTTCTTGGGTCGAATCCTCGCACGAGGGGAATGCGTGCGACGGCGTACTGGTTGGCCACGGAGAACATGCGCCAGTGATGCCCTTTTCCGCTGAGACGAGACCGAGGAGAGACATGACCGAGACCCAGGTGCGCGAGAAGACCCCGGTCGACTTCTGGTTCGACCCGCTCTGCCCTTGGGCCTGGATGACGTCCCGCTGGATGGTCGAGGTCGAGAAGGTCCGCGACGTCGAGGTCCGCTGGCACGTGATGAGCCTCGCGGTCCTCAACGAGAACAAGCTCGACGAGCTGCCCGAGACCTACCGCGAGCTGCTCGGCCCCAAGGGCTGGGCTCCGGTGCGCGTGGTGATAGCCGCCCAGCAGAAGCACGGTGAGGAGATCACCGGCAAGCTCTACACCGCACTCGGCACCCGCATCCACAACGACGAGAAGGGCCCGACCCGCGAGGTGATCGCCGAGGCGCTGGCCGAGGTCGGCCTGCCGGCCGAACTGCTCGCGTACGCCGACTCGGACGAGTACGACGAGGTGCTGCGGGCCTCCCACAACGACGGCATCGACCGCGTGGGCCAGGAGGTCGGCACCCCGGTGATCTCGGTTCCGGGCGCCGAGGGCGACGTCGCCTTCTTCGGCCCGGTCGTCACCCCGACCCCGCGCGGCGACGCCGCGGCCCGGCTGTGGGACGGCACCCTGCTCGTCGCCTCCACGCCCGGCTTCTACGAGATCAAGCGGACCCGTACGAAGGGCCCGTCCTTCGAGTAGTCCGCCGGCCCGTACCTTCGGACACGGAAGACCCCCGCGAGTCACGTCCTCGCGGGGGTCTTCTGCTGGACACGCCCGCCGGTGAAGGTTGAGAAGACGATCACGAGGCGGACGGGCTCGTACTGCGATCAGCCCTTGGCGGGGATCAGCAGCGGGGTGTTCGCCTTGGCGTCGGCGTAGCGCTTGGACACGTCCTGCCAGTTGACGACGTTCCACATCGCCTCGATGAAGTCCACCTTCTGGTTCTTGTACTGCAGGTAGAAGGCGTGCTCCCAGGCGTCGAAGACCAGGATCGGGGTGCTGGCCACGCCCACGTTGCCCTGGTGGTCGTAGACCTGCTCGACGACCAGACGGCCGCTGACGGGCTCGTACGCGAGCACGCCCCAGCCGGAGCCCTGGGTGGCGGAGGAGGCGAAGGTCAGCTGCTTCTTGAACTTCGCGAAGGAGCCGAAGGACTCGGTGATCGCGTCGGCCAGATCGCCCAGGCCGTCGGCGGCGGTGGGCTCGCCGCCGCCCTCGCCGGTCTTCGGGCTGGCCATGTTGTGCCAGTAGATGCTGTGCAGGATGTGGCCGGAGAGGTGGAACGCGAGGTTCTTCTCGAGGCCGTTGAGGGCGCCCCAGTTCTCCTTGTCGCGCGCCTCTGCCAGCTGCTCCAGCGTGTTGTTGGCGCCCGTGACGTAGGCCGCGTGGTGCTTGTCGTGGTGCAGCTCGATGATCTGCGGGTTGATCACCGGCTCCAGCGCCGCGTAGTCGTACGGAAGCTCAGGAAGCGTGTAGATGGCCATGCGTGTTATCCGGTCCCCTCAGCGTGCCAACTGCTTATTGCAATCAATGCGCAACTGCACGCTAGCAGTATCTATTCCACCTCACATGTAAGGGTCACCTCTGTAAAACGCAGGCGGGCCCCGTGCGCATGCACGGGGCCCGCCTGCGGTGGAGCGTGGGTCAGCGCGTGGCTGCGGCGCGGCGCTGCATGACGTATCCGGTCACCGCGAGGGCGGCGGTGAGCCCGCCGGTGAAGACCACCTGGACCCGGGTGTCCTCGCCCAGTGCCATCAGCACCAGGATCCCGGCCACCCCGGCCAGCGCCACCCAGGTGAGGTAGGGGAAGCCCCACATCTTCACGACGAGCTTCTCGGGGGCCTCCCGCTCCAGCCGCCGGCGCAGCACGAACTGCGAGACGGCGATGAAGCCCCAGACGACGAGGATGACCCCGCCGACCATGTTGAGCAGCCAGGCGAACAGGGTGTCCGGGTACCAGTACGACAGCAGCACGGTGACGAAGCCGAAGCCGCAGGAGGCGAGCACCGCCCGGCGCGGCACCCCGCCCGAGACCTTCCCCAGCGCCTTGGGGCCCTGGCCGCGGGAGACGAGGGAGTAGGCCATGCGCGAGGAGCCGTAGATGTTGGCGTTCATCGCGGACATCAGGGCGATCAGGATGACCACGTTCATGATCTCGCCGGCGGCCGGGATGCCCAGGTGGTCCAGGGTGGCGGCGTACGGGCCGTCCGCCGTGACCGCCGGGTCGTTCCACGGCAGCAGGGTGACGATGACCAGCATGGAGCCGACGTAGACGATCGCGATCCGCCACATGGTGGTCCGCACGGCCTTGGCCACGCCCGCGACGGGGTTCTCGGACTCGGCGGCCGCGATGGTCACCGTCTCCAGCCCGCCGTACGCGACGACCGAGGCCAGCAGTCCGACCAGCAGGCCGTCCACGCCGTGGGGCAGCAGGCCGCCGTCGTGGAGCAGGTTGGCGGCGCCGGGGGAGGAGGTGCCGGGCAGCAGGCCGAGGACGGCCAGGACGCCCAGGCCCAGGAAGAGGGCGATCGCGCCGATCTTGAGGGCGGCGAACCAGAACTCGAACTCGCCGAAGTTCGAGACGGCGGCCAGGTTGGAGCCGCAGAACACCGCCATGAAGACCAGCACCCACATCCAGGAGGGAGTGCCCGGGAACCAGCCCGTCATGATGTGCGCCGCGCCGATGCCCTCGATGGCCACGCCCACGCAGAGCAGCGTCCAGAACATCCAGCCGGCGGTGAATCCCGCCCAGGGGCCGACCGCCCGCTCCGCGTGGACCGAGAAGGAACCGGAGGCGGGGTTGGCGGCGGACATCTCGCCGAGCATCCGCATCACGAACATCACGAGCAGCCCGGACGCGGCGTACGCGAGCACGATCGAGGGGCCGGCGGCGGCGATGCCGGCTCCGGAGCCGACGAAGAGCCCGGCGCCGATGACCCCGCCGAGGGCGATCATCGAGAGGTGGCGCTGCTTGAGCCCGTTGCCGAGCGGGGAGCCGGCGTCGGTCTGCGGCGGTTCGGTGGGTGTCAGGGTGCTCTGGCTCATTGGGGGTGTGCCTGTCCGGTGTGCGGGGGGACGTGATGAGGTGCCCCAGTCTCACCTCTGTCCGATCTTCGGATGGTCGACGTCCGATATACGGACAGCCGGATGACCGGCCGTGATCATCCCCGTACGCTGCCGACAGGATGAGGGTGACGCGACGACAGGGGGACCGGTGGACGGACGAATGGACCACGGCATACGGGAACTGGCCGCCACGGGCCGGGGGGTGCTCGTCACCGGAGCCTCCCGGGGCATCGGGCGGGCCATCGCCACGGCCTTCGCCGAGCGGGGCGACCGGGTGGCGGTGCACTGCACGGTCCGGCAGGCGGACGCCGAGCGCACCCTCGCGGACCTGCCGGGCGAGGGCCACGTCCTCGTCAGCGGCGACCTCGCCGACCCGGCCCGCGTGGAAGCCCTCGCGGCCGAGACCGAGGAGGCGCTCGCCGGCATCGACGTCCTCGTGAACAACGCCGCCGTGATGCTCGCGCACCCGCTGGCCACCACCTCGTACGCCGACTGGCAGGAGGCCTGGCGGCAGACGGCAGCCGTGAACCTCTTCGCCCCGGCCAACCTCACCCACTGCGTCGCCCGCCGCATGATCGCCGGCCGGCGGGAGGGCCGCGTCGTCAACATCGGCTCGCGCGGGGCGTTCCGCGGCGAGCCCGACCACCCCGCCTACGGCGCCACCAAGGCGGCCCTGCACGCACTCGGCCAGTCCCTCGCCGTCTCCCTGGCCCCGCACGGCATCGCCGTGGCCTCCGTGGCGCCCGGCTTCGTGGCCACCGAGCGGGTCGCCGGGCGGCTCGAGGGGGAGGAGGGCGAGCGGATCCGGGCGCAGAGCCCGTTCGGCCGGGTCGGCACCCCGCAGGAGGTCGCCGCCGCCGTGCTGCACCTGGCCTCGCCCGCCGCGCGCTGGAGCTCGGGCACCGTGCTCGACGTCAACGGAGCCTCGTACCTGCGCACCTGACGCGCGAAGGCCCCCCGCGCCGGGTGCGCGGGGGGCCTTCGCACGGGTTTCCGGCCCTGGGCCGGGGGCCGGTCAGGGCTTCGGGGTGCGCCGCTCCCGTACGAAGGCCACCACGAGGACGAGGGCCGCCGCACCCGTGGACCACAGCAGCTGCGGCCGGGCCGAGTCGTCGAACAGCATCAGCACCAGCACCGCCGCCATCCCGATCAGCGCCGCCCAGGTCGCGTACGGGAACAGCCACATCGGCAGCGTCAGCCGCTCCGGCATGTCCCGCTCGATGATCCGGCGCAGCTTCAGCTGGGAGACCGCGATCAGCGCCCACACGAACAGCAGCACCGCGCCGACCGCGTTGAGCATGTAGAGGAAGATCGTGTCCGGCCACAGCAGGTTCAGCACCACCGACACGAAGCCGAAGGCCACCGACGCGAACACCGCGCGCCGCGGCACGCCGCCGCCCGAGACCTTCAGCAGCGACTTCGGCGCCTCGCCGCGCTCGGCCAGCGAGAACACCATGCGCGAGGACCCGTACAAGTTCGCGTTCAGCGCCGACAGCAGAGCCACGAACACCACGATGTTCATGATCTGACCGGCCGCCGGGATGCCGATCGAGTCGAGGACCGCGACGTAGGGGCTCTCGCCCGGCTTCAGCGAGTCCCACGGCAGCAGGGTCACGATGACCACCATCGAGCCGACGTAGAAGAAGAGGATGCGCCACACCGCGCTGCGCACCGCCCGGGACACCGACCGCGCGGGGTCGTCCGACTCGGCGGCCGCGATGGTGACGACCTCCAGGCCGCCGAAGGCGAAGATGACGGCCAGCATGCCGGCGACCACTCCGCCGAAGCCCTCGGGGAAGAAGCCGCCGTGGCCGGTGAGGTTGGCCGTGCCGACCGGGTCCGTGTCCGGGAGGACGCCGAAGATCGCGAGGGTGGCGAGGATCAGGAAGAGCACGATCGCGCCGACCTTGAGGGCGGCGAACCAGAACTCGAACTCGCCGAAGTTCTTCACCGCGGCCAGGTTGCTCACGGTGAAGACCACCATGAACAGCAGCACCCAGACCCACTGGTCGATCGAGGGCACCCAGCCGTTCGCGATCTTCGCCGCGCCGGTGGCCTCCACGGCCAGCACCACGACCAGCAGGAACCAGTACAGCCAGCCCGCCGAGAAACCGGCCCAGCGGCCGAGCGCCTTCTCCGCGTAGACGGAGAAGGAGCCGGAGGCGGGCATCGCGGCCGACATCTCGCCGAGCGCCCGCATCACCAGCATCGCGAGGACACCCGCGAGCAGGTAGGAGCAGATGATCGCGGGGCCGGCGATGCCGATGCCGGCTCCGGAGCCGACGAAGAGCCCGGCGCCGATCACGCCGCCCAGGCCCAGCATGGTCAGGTGGCGCTGCTTGAGGCTGTGGCTCAGTGGTTCCGCGGGCAGGTCGCCCGTCGTGGGAGGTGCTTCTTGCAGGGGCTCACGCATGAGGGTGCTCGTACTCTCGTTCGGCCCAGCGGTGGTGTGGGCTCCGCAACAGGATTGGCGGGACCCTACAGTCTCACTGAGCGGCGGCCGTCCGCGCAAAACGGACGTGTCGTCTCCTGTTCCTCGTGACGAGGATCACGTCGACTCGGGTGGGGGAGCCGGCTTTGTGACATCCCCACCAAAGCGGGGAGCGGGGCTTTGTCCCGGGCGACGGTGAGGGCGCGGTGGACCGCGGACTAACGTCGGTGATCGTCCTGCCACTCCCGTCCCCCCAGCCACCGCTGGGGCCACCCTCACGCGGAGCCCCCTCATGAGCACTGCTTCCGTCTCCCTCCGGTCCGGCGCCGTCCTCGCCGACCTGCTGCCCGCGAGCCGCGTCCGCGACATCGCATTCGTCGCCGGCGGCGCCGCGCTCACCGGGCTGGCCGCCCAGATCTCCGTTCACGTCGACGGCCTGGCCGCGCCGATCACCGGTCAGACCTTCGCCGCGCTGCTCGTCGGCACCGCCCTCGGCGCCGGCCGCGGCTTCCTCTCGCTCGCCCTCTACACCCTGGTCGGCATGGCCGGCGTGCCGTGGTTCGCGGACGGCGGCTCCGGTGCGGGCGGCGCGACCTTCGGGTACGTCCTCGGCATGCTGCTGGCCTCCACCCTCGTCGGCGCCCTCGCCCGGCGCGGCGCCGACCGCTCGGTCCTGCGCATGGCCGGCGCGATGGTGCTGGGCTCGGCCGTGATCTACGCGGTGGGCGTGCCGTACCTGATGGCCGCCACCGGGATGTCCCTCGGCGTCGCCGTCGCGAAGGGCCTGGTTCCGTTCCTGATCGGCGACGCCCTCAAGGCCGCGCTGGCCATGGGAGTCCTGCCGGCCGTCTGGAAGCTGGTCGGCCGCCGCGGCTGACCGGCAGTCCCCGGCTGAGCAGTCCCCGGGCTGAGCAGTCCCCGGCTGAGCAGTCTCCACAACGCGCCGGAGCCCGGCCCGCCATCACTGGCGGGCCGGGCTCCGGCGTACGTACGGGTGCAAGGGGTCAGCCCTGCAGCGCCCGCTTGCGGCGGAAGTCCAGCACCACACCGACCAGCACGACCACGCCGGCCACCAGGGTGGACAGGGTGACGACCTCGCGGTTGGCGTCGTCCACGAACATGTAGCCGATCACGAACATGATCAGTGCGGCGGTGGCCCAGGTCAGCCACGGGAAGAGCCACATCTTCACGGTCAGCTTCTCCGGGGCCTCGCGGACGAGGATCCCGCGCATCTTCAGCTGGGTGAAGCAGATCACCAGCCAGACGAAGAGCGCGATGGCACCCGAGGAGTTCAGCAGGAAGTTGAAGACCGTGTCCTTGAAGGCGTAGTTGAAGTAGACGGCGACGAAGCCGAAGACCGTGGAGCCCAGGATCGCGGCCACCGGCACGCCACGGGAGTTGACCTTGGCGAACGCCTTGGGGGCGTCGCCGCGCTCACCGAGCGAGAAGGCCATGCGGGAGGCGGTGTAGAGGCCCGAGTTCAGGCAGGACAGCACGGCGGTCAGGACGATGACCTCCATGATCGTGCCGGCGTGCGCGATGCCGATCGAGTCCAGGGCGGCGACGTACGAGCCCTTCTCGGTGATCGACTTGTCGTTCCACGGGAGCAGGGTCAGCACGATGAAGATCGAGCCCAGGTAGAAGACGCCGATCCGCCAGATGACGGAGTTGGTGGCCCGGGTGACCGCCTTGCGGGGGTTCTCCGACTCGCCGGCCGCCAGGGTGACGATCTCGCTGCCCATGAAGGAGAAGACGACCATCAGCACGCCGGTGAGGACCGCGCCGTAGCCGTTGGGGAAGAAGCCGCCCGCGTCGGTCAGGTGCGCGAAGCCCGCGCCCGGGTTGTCCGAGCCCGGCAGCAGGCCGAAGACGGCCAGCATGCCGACGATCACGAACGCGCCGATGGCGACGACCTTGATGCCCGCGAACCAGAACTCGAACTCGCCGTAGGAGGCGACCGAGCCGAGGTTGGTGGCGGTCAGCACCGCCATCACGATCAGCGCCCAGCCCCACTGCGGGACGGCCGGGATCCAGCTCTCCAGGATGGCGGCACCGGCGGTGGCCTCCACGGCGAGCACGACGACCCAGAAGAACCAGTAGAGCCAGCCGATGGAGAAGCCGGCCCAGCGGCCGAGCGCCCGGTCGGCGTAGGCGGAGAAGGAGCCCGAGTTCGGGCTGGCGGCGGCCATCTCGCCCAGCATCCGCATCACGAAGACGACCATCGCGCCGACCAGCGCGTAGGAGATCAGGATGGCGGGACCGGCCTTGGCGATACCGCCACCGGAGCCGACGAAGAGGCCGGCGCCGATGACGCCGCCGATGGCGATCATGGACAGGTGGCGGTTCTTGAGACCGGCCTTCAGACCATCGGAGGGCTGGCCCTCACCGGAGTTGCCGGTGGGGTTGCCTTCTTTCTGGAGGGTCGTCGTGGAGCTCATGGACGGATCCTTAGGTTCT
The DNA here is from genome assembly GCF_045000215.1 of Streptomyces sp. 147326. Classification (NCBI taxonomy): domain Bacteria; kingdom Bacillati; phylum Actinomycetota; class Actinomycetes; order Kitasatosporales; family Streptomycetaceae; genus Streptomyces; species Streptomyces sp. 147326. The sequence continues at coordinate 5,823,114 of NZ_CP134201.1, forward strand.
CGGGTTGCGAGCCCCGGCATTCAAACCTGAGATGAACGCAGGACGGAAGACCTCAATCCGGATCGTTGCGTTTGGACGAACGTCCCGGACCAAGGTCCTGCCGTGTCCCATCTGCGCTCTTTGGGTTTACTTGAGCTTTAGAAGTGACTTACGCGACACCCCCTGCGGGCCGCCGGGCGCCTTCGTGCCACACTCGTCCCATGCGCGTGTACCTCGGATCCGACCATGCCGGCTTTGAGCTCAAGAACCACCTGGTGGACTGGCTCAAGAACAACGGCCACGAGCCCGTCGACTGTGGGCCCCACATCTACGACGCGGTGGACGACTACCCGCCGTTCTGCCTCCGCGCGGCGGAGAAGACCGCCGCGGACGCCGGCAGCCTCGGCATCGTGATCGGCGGCTCCGGCAACGGCGAGCAGATCGCCGCCAACAAGGTCAAGGGCATCCGCGCCATCCTCGCGTGGAGCGTCCAGACCGCCGAGCTGGGCCGCGAGCACAACAACGCCAACGTCATCTCCGTCGGCGGCCGCATGCACACCCAGGACGAGGTCGTCAGCTTCATCGACGCCTTCCTGAAGACCCCGTACTCCGACGAGGAGCGGCACACCCGCCGCATCGACATGCTCTCCGCCTACGAGACGACCGGCGAGCTCCCTCCGATCCCGGCCCACCACCCGCAGGGCTGATCCCGCTTCCGGCCGTGCCGCTCCCTGCGGGGGGTGGCACGGCCGTTTTCATTCTTCTCAGGAGTTCGCCGTGCCCGAGGGGCATACGATCCACCGCCTCGCGCAGGACCACCTGCAGCGGTTCGCCGGGTGGGAGGTCGCCGTCAGCAGCCCCCAGGGGCGTTTCGCAGAGAGCGCGGCCCTGCTCGACGGCCGGATCCTGGACGGCGTCGACGCCCACGGCAAGCACCTCTTCCTGGGGTTCGAGGAGAGCGGCTGGATCCACATCCACCTCGGACTCTTCGGCAAGTACGCGCTCGGCCCCGCACCCGCCCCGCCGGCCACCGACACGGTCCGGCTGCGGCTGGCCAACGACGCGTACTTCTCGGACCTGCGCGGCCCGACCACCTGCGCGTGGATCACCGACGAGGAGAAGCGGGCGATAAGCGAGCGGCTCGGCCCGGACCCCCTGCGGCGCGGCGACGACCCCGGCCGGGCCTGGGCCCGGATCTCCCGGTCCCGCACCACCGTCGCCGCCCTGCTGATGGACCAGAAGATCGTCGCGGGCATCGGCAACGTCTACCGCGCCGAGGTCCTCTTCCGCCACGGCATCGACCCGTACCGCGCGGGCAAGGACCTCACCCGCGCCGAATGGGACGCCATGTGGGCGGACCTGGCCGCCCTGATGCGCGAGGGCGTGCGCAACAACCGCATCGACACCGTCCGCGACGAGCACCTGCCCGAGGCGATGGGCCGGCCGCCGCGGGTGGACGACCACGGCGGCGAGGTGTACGTCTACCGCAGGGCGAACCTGCCCTGCCACATCTGCGGGGGCGAGATCCGTACCGCCGATCTCGCCGCCCGCAACCTCTTCTGGTGCCCGGCCTGCCAGCAGCGCTAGGCGGGCCCCGGCACCGGAACCGGCACTAGAAGCCGTGCGGGAGCCACGGGGCCACGTCACCGGCGAAGGCGCGCGAGGCCTCCGTCAGGGCGCCCGGGCGCAGTTCGCGCACGAAGCCGGCCGCGGCGAGCGAGGTGAGCGTCAACCCGCCCAGGTACGCCGACCCGAGCTCCCGGACCGACAGCTCCAGGTCCGCCGGCTCCTCGGTCCGCGTGCAGCGGGCGGCGCCCTTGCCGTCGGCGACCAGCCGCCACCGCCCCGCGTTCCACGGGCAGAAGAGGTCCTCGACCCCAGGACCACGTCCATCGGAGCCCCGTACGTCCGCGCCTCCAGCGCCGCCGCCAGGTCCACCAGCCGTACGTGCAGCGAGTCCCGGACCCGCGGCTGCGACCTCCGTACGTCCGTGACCAGGTGCAGCACCGGATCGTCCACCGGCCGCCGGGACGCCCGTACGCTCCAGGTCAGGTCGATCGAGAAGAGGAAGCGCCACAGCGCCGCGGTCGCCGCCGGGTCCAGCGCGTCGAGGTCGCTCACCTCGACCTTGCCGTCCGAGCCGGACCGGTCCCAGTCCGCCCTCACCCGGTAGCGGGCGTACCCGGCCACCTCACCGTCCGCCCGCTCGGCGATCACGCACTTCAGCGGGGACGAACCGGAGCGCTGCCCGGCCGGGTCCAGCAGCGGCTGCCCCTCCCAGCCCGGCTGCCGGGCCGGCATGCCCGGCCGCCGCGGGACCAGCGCCGCGTACACCCGCTCGCAGTCGGCCAGCGCCTCCCGCGGGTCGACGAGGCGCAGCCGCACCTCGTCCGTCCCCGGCGGCACGGAGAGCCGTACCCGGGTCTTGTCCATGTCCACTTCCAGCGCGTACGTCGCCGTGCCGTAGCCGAACCGCCCGTAGATCGCCGGATCCGAGGCCGTCAGCACGGCGAGCGGTTCGCCACCCGCCCGGACGTCGTCCAGTTGCCGGCGCATCAGGGAGCTGAGCACCCCGCGCCGGCGGTGGGTGGGGGAGACGCCCACCATCGTGACGCCGGCCGCGGGGACGGCCGCCCCGCCCGGCACGGAGAGGCGGAAGCTGAAGGCGGCGGCCGAGCCGACGCACGCGGCGCCGTCCCAGACGCCGAGGGAGCGTTCCGCTTCCGTCAGCGACTTGTAGAGTTTTCGCTCCTCGGGGGATTCGGGCACACCGCCGAACGCCAGTTCCAGGTGGTCGTACCAGACATCCCACTCATCAGCCTGTAATACGCGCATCTCAAGAGCCATGCGGTCATCCCTATCAGGGCATTCCGCCCCGGTCGAAGTGTTTTCGGGCGCCCGGGGGCCCCAGGTCCGGGGGTACCCCTGCGCATCCACAGCCAGGATGGATAAGGTCCCGAAGCAATGGCCGGAGCACGCGTGGAGACCCTCATGGCCCGGATGCGCATGCTGTCGCACCGGGGCCGCACCGCCCTGCGCAAATCCGCGGTCGACTACTTCCGCGGCGACGCCTCCGACTGGCTCGCCTTCGCCGGGCTGCTCCTGACCGTCCCCGCCATCGCCTGCGGCACGATGATGCTGCCGGTCTGGTTCTCGCCCTCGGCCCTCGTCCTGCCGATCGTGGCCGGCGGGCTGCTGCTGCGCCCCGCCAGCCTGCTCGGCCTGTACGCCGCCTCCGCGGCCGCACTCATCGTCGAGGCCCTCGTGCTCGGTCCGTATACCCAGGGCCCGGCGCGCGTCACCCCCGGAACCGTCCTCGTCGTCGCCGCCTGCGGGTTCTTCGGACTGGTCATCGCCCAGTTCCGCAGCCGCGTCGGCGTGCCCTGGCGGCGCGGCGGCACCATGCTCTTCGACCTGCGCGAGCGGATCCGCGTCCAGAGCAAACTGCCCGGCCTGCCGCGCGGCTGGCACCGCGAGATGGCCCTGCGCCCGGCCGGCGGCCAGTCCTTCTCCGGCGACTTCGTCGTCGCGGCCCGCACCAACGGCGGCCGCACCCTGGAGATCGTCCTGACCGACGTCTCCGGCAAGGGCATGGAGGCGGGCTCCCGGGCCCTGCTGCTGTCCGGGGCCTTCGGCGGACTGCTCGGCGCCCTGCCCCCGCACGGATTCCTGCCCGCCGCCAACGGCTACCTGCTCCGCCAGGACTGGGACGAGGGCTTCGCCACCTCCATCCACCTCGTCCTGGACCTGGAGACCGGCGACTACGAACTCCTCTCGGCCGGCCACCTCCCCGCCCTCCAGCTCTCCGCGGGCACCGGCCGCTGGCAGGAGAAGTCCGGCGAGGGCCCGCTGCTCGGCGTCTACGACGGCGCCGAATTCATCCCCGCCCGCGGAAACCTCCGTGCCGGCGACGTCCTGATGCTCTTCACCGACGGCCTCGTCGAGACCTCCGACCGCGAGATCAGCGAGGGCATCGACCGCCTCACGGGCGAGGCCGACCGCTACGTCGCCTCCGGCTGGGAAGGCGCCGCCTGGCACCTCATCGAAAAGGTCGCCAAGGACGTCAACGACGACCGCGCCCTCCTGCTCATCCGCCGCTCCGCCTGACCGGGGTGGGGCTGGCCCCCCGCCGCAGCCGCCTCGGCTTCGTCTTCCAGGCCTTCAACTTCCAGGCCTTCAACCTGCTGCCGTCGCTGACCGTCGAGCAGAACGTGCTCCTCCCGATGCGGCTCGCCGGCGGCCGGTCCGCGCACCAGGGGCGGGCCCGCGCCGCCGACCTGCTCGCCCGCGTCGGCCTGGAGGGCAGGGGCGGCCGGTCCCCGCCGAACTGTCCGGCGGCCAGCAGCAGCGCGTGGCCCTCGCCCGGGCGCTGGTCACCGGGCCCGACGTGGTCTTCGCCGACGAACCCACCGGCGCCCTCGACACCACCACGGCCGCCGAGGTGCTCGGACTCCTCAGGGACGCCGTCGACTCCATGGGCGCCACCGTCGTCACGGTCACCCACGACCCGGCCGCCGCCGCCCACGCCGACCAGGTGCTCTTCCTCGCCGACGGCCTGATCGCGGACCGGATCCCGCGCAGCCCCGCCACGACCGTCGCCGCCCGGATGACCACACTCACCGCCCGCCGCACCCCCGCTCCCGCGGCAGCCTGACCCTCCTAGTCGAAGCGAATGTGCCGTACCCCGACCAGCGCGCGCCGGATCCGGCCCCGCAGCGGGCCGTCGGTGTCCGGGGCCAGGTCCAGCCCCGAGGAGGCGGCCACCCGGTCGGCGACCTCGGACACGGTCAGCCGGTCGGTGGCCAGGTGCTGCGCGAACTCGGGCGCGCGCAGTGCCTCCAGACACCCGTCCAGCCGGGACACCGCGAAGCTCTCCCGCTTCAGCCCGCGGCCCAGCCCGCGCTCGCGCAGCCGCCGCAGCACCGTCTCCCGCTGCGCCAGCAGCGCGAAATGCCGTACGTCGTGCCCGTGTTCGCGCAGCCGCCCCACGGTCTGCGCGAAACAGGACGGCTCGGTGACCGTCATCGGCACCAGCACCACGCCCGGATGCCGCCGCGCCGCGAGGTCCAGCACCTCGAACACCCCCTGGCGCCAGGCCGTCAGGTCCTGGAAATCGCCGCGCAGCCCGGGCGGCAGCATCCGGTGCAGCCCGAAACCGACGTGCTCGGGGTCGCACACGACGCTGCCCGGCAGCCGCCGGTGCATCTCGTACGCCGTCTGCGTCTTGCCGCCGCCGAAGGGCCCGTTGAGCCAGACGATCACCGGTCCGCCACCGCCGTCCACGGGCCGATCCCCAGCTTCCCGGTGTTCCCGAGGTCGAACGGCCGGGCCAGCCGCAGCCACAGCCGGGGCGCTCCGGGGCGGGGTGCGATCTCCAGGACCGGCACCGTCGTGGCCGTCACCGCCGCGTCGGTGACGAGGTTACGCCACACCACCCACCACGACGCGGCCTGTCCCGGCGCCAGCGTCACCGGCTGCGGGGCCGCCTCGATGTTCGGCACGCCCGTGGTGATTCCCGCCGCGCCGTGCTCCACCGTGACCTCCAGCGGATCGTTGCGCCCGTCCCGCAGCGACACCTCCGGGTACCCCTCCAGCACGTAAGGCTCCGTACCGCAGTTGACCAGCTGGAATCCCTCCACCCGCAGCCCCATGGCCGCGTCCCCGCCCGTCTCGACGAGCCGGACCCCGCCCTCGGGGCACTTCTCGTCCGGCCTCGCCTCCGGGGCGGGCGAGTTCCGGTTCGGCCGCGCCTCCGTGCCCTGCTGCGTGGACTTCACCTGCGGCCCGAAGGTCGGCCCCGGCGCGGCCCGCGGCGCCGGCGGAGTACTGCACCCCGCCACCCCCGCCAGCAGCCCCGAGACGACCACGCCCCCGACAACGCCACCCATCCACCGCTTCGCGATCACCCGCCGAGCCTACGACGGCGCGTGCCGCCCCCGGTGGCCGGAGCGGCCCAACCCACCAGGACCGGCCCACCCGCTCCGCCTGCTCCGCCCGGCCCGCCTGCTCCGCCCGGCCCGCCCGCGCTGCCCGGCCTGCCCGCGCTGCCCGGCCCGCCTGCGCTGCCCAGCCCGCCCGCCCGCCCAGCCCGCCCGCCCGCCCGGCCCGCCCGCCCGGCCCGCCCGCCCGGCCCGCCCGCTCCGCCCGGCCCGCCTGCTGCGCCGCCCGCACCCCTGACCCGGCGGGCCCCGGAGGTGCCGCCCGGCGGGTTGTTCCCGCGGTTCGGCCCGGCCGGCGGCGCCGACACGCGGGCCAATCCGCGCGGATTGGCCCGCCCCGGCAGGTGGCGGCCCGCCTACCGTGCCCCCATGGACCGCACGCTCGCCGCCGACCTCGCCCGGCTCCCCGACCTCCTCGACGCCACCCGCCGCGCCGCCGCCGACGCCCTCGCGTCCCTGGACGAGCGGCCCGTCGTACCGCCCGCCGGCAAGCCGCTCGACCCCGAACCGCTCCCCGAGCACGGCACGGGCGCGGACGCCGCCCTCGCCGCCTTCCGCGAGCGCTGGGAACCGCGGCTGTCGGCCTCCGCGGGCCCCCGCTACCTCGGCTTCGTCACCGGCGGAGGCACCCCCGCCGCCCTCGCCGGAGACTGGCTCACCGCCGCCCACGACCAGAACTCCAACTCCGCCCTCGACGGCGCCGGCCAGGACCTCGAACGCGAAACCACCGGCTGGCTCCGCGACCTCTTCGGCCTCTCCGCCGCCCACACCGGCACCGTCGTCTCCGGCGCCACCATGTCCAACACCACCGGCCTCGCCATCGCCCGCGAATGGCTCGGCGAACGCCTCGGCGTCTCCCCGGCCGAGGACGGCGCCGCCGCGCTCGGCCGGGTCCGCGTCCTGTCCGGCGCCCCGCACTCCTCGATCGGCAAGGCCCTCGCGGTCCTCGGCCTGGGCCGGGGCTCCCTCGTCACGGTCCCGACGCTGCCCGGCCGCGAGGCCGTGGACCCGGCCGCCCTCGACCGCGCGCTGGCCGACACCCCCGGCCCGGCCGTCGTCGTCGCCAACGCGGGCACCGTCAACACCGTCGACTTCGACGACCTCCCCGCCATCGACGCCCTCCGCGACCGGCACGACTTCTGGCTGCACACCGACGCCGCCTTCGGCGCCTTCGCCGCCCTCTCCCCGGACCACGCCCACCTCGCCGCCGGACTCGACGCCTCCGACTCCGTCTGCGTCGACCTGCACAAGTGGCTCAACGTCCCCTACGACAGCGCGGTCCAGTTCACCCGCCGGCGCGATCTGCAGGCCCGCGTCTTCCAGAACTCCGCCGCCTACCTCGGCCCCCTCGGCGACCACCCCGACCTCGTCCACCTCACCCCGGAGAACTCCCACCGGCTGCGCGCGCTGGCCGCCTGGTTCACCCTCCGCGCGTACGGCCGCGAAGGCCACCGGGAGATCGTCGAACGCGACATCGCCTGCGCCCGCGCGCTGGGCGCCGCACTGGAGGAGGACCCCGCCTTCACCGTCCTCGCCCCGGTCCGCCTCAACGTCGTCTGCTTCACCCTCGCCGCCGACCCCACCCCGGCCCGGCTGACCGCCCTGCGCGAGGCGGCGGCCGGCGAGGTCTTCGTCACTCCGACCGTGTACGGGGGAACCGCGGCCCTGCGCGCCGCGTTCTCCAACTGGCGTACGACGGAAGCGGATGCACGCCGGGCCGCGGAGGCCCTCGGCGCGGCGGCAAGGGAGATCGCATGACGGACAGCCCCCTGACCCTCATCGAGGTCGAGGCCCTCGCGCGCACCGCGCACGAAGGGCAGACCGACAAGGCGGGCCGGCCCTACGCCGAGCACCTCGCGGCCGTCGCCGAAGGCGTCCGCCTGCGCGGCGGCACCCCCGAACAGCAGGCTGCGGCCTGGCTCCACGACTCCATCGAGGACGAGGCCCTCAGCCTCACCTGGCTGGATTCCGCCGCCCTGCCGCAGTCGGTGAAGGACATGGTCCTCGCGGTCACCAAGCGCCCCGGCGAACCGGTCGAGCAGTACACGGCCCGCATCCTCGCCACCCCCGGCGCCCTCCTCGTCAAGGAGGCCGACCTCGCGCACAACGCCGACCCCGTACGCCTCTCCGTACTGGACGCCCCCACGCGCGAGCGGCTGTCCGCCAAGTACGCGTATGTCCGCTCCCTGCTGGGCCTCACCAGTCCATGACCCGGACCCCGCGCCCGAAACATGCCGGGCGCACATGTGGTTGGCGGAAACGGAACCGCGGCGATTCGTCACGGGGCGGATAGCCGGGGCCCGTTGGTGGGAGGATGGTCCATGTGGGGGTGTGCCTGGCCGTGCGCCCCGGGCCGACCAGGGGACGACCGAAGGTGTGATCAGTAGTGGCCATTTCGCTGTCAGTGGTGGTTCTGTTGGCGGTCATCCTGGTGGTGCTGATCCGCGGCAACCACATCAAGACGGGCCCCGCCATCGTCGCGGCCCTCTTCGGTTTCTTCCTGGCGTCCAGCTCCATCGCGGACGACGTGAACCGTTTCCTCAACTCCCTCGCGACGATGATCTCGAACATCAAGTTCTGAACGGTCCAGCCGCGTGCGGTGCGGGCGGGGCGTGGTCAGCCCAGCGGGCCCCGGGTCGCCTTGGCGCGGCGGAAGGCCTCGTCGCAGGTCCGGCCGGAGCGGGTGGCCACCAGAGAAAGGGTGTCGACGAGACCGCCGTTGGTGAACTGCAGGCGCCACGAGCCGCTGGTCAGGGCCACCGCCGGAGCGGGCCCGCCCTGGCGGGCCGTGACCTGCCAGCCGCGTTCCTCCAGGGCGGTTTCGAGGGCCGCGAGCCGGCCGTCGTCGGCGGGGCCGTCGCCCGTCCAGTCCGCGATGCAGTCGGCGAGTTCCCCCTCTTCGGCGGGGGACGCGGCACCCGGGGTGAGCCCGGCCGCGGTGGCGGCGGCGGCGAGTTCGGCCGCGACCGTGCCGCGCGAGGGATCACCCCCCACCCGCGCCGGGACCTTCGCGCCCGCGGGTTCCCGTATCCAGCCGTACCCGTGGTCCTCCGCGGCCGGGGCCAGGACGGCCCCGCCCACGGCGAGGACGCCCGCGAGCACCGCGACCCCCGCAGCAGCCGCCCACGCGGCCCCGATGCTTCTCCTGCTCACGTTCTGCCATCCCTGAGTTCGCGGCCTGCATGCCCCGGAAACGACGGAGGGCCAGGCCGAGGAAACATCCTCTGACCTGGCCCTTCCGTCTTCAGAGCGGGTGACGGGAATCGAACCCGCGTAGCTAGTTTGGAAGACTAGTGCTCTACCATTGAGCTACACCCGCAACGCGCGCGCCGTAGGTCGGGGACCGCGGCACGGACAGCATCCTAGCGGGTCGTACAGGGGGAGCGCACACCACATTTCGCGCCCACGCCCGGGACCGGCCCGAAACGCATCGGGAAACCCGCACATCAGAGGGTCTCCGGGCATGTACCCTACGTGTCGCACCGACGGGGTGTGGCGCAGCTTGGTAGCGCGTCCGCTTTGGGAGCGGAAGGTCGTCGGTTCGAATCCGGCCACCCCGACCACCATCAGTGTCCCCCTCGGGATCTTTCGAGGGCGGGCCGCAAGATCGCGTTGTGGGCTGATTGCCGCTTGCGGCTACTATGCAAGCTGCGTGCCCGTGTGTCTGATGTACCGGGCCGAAGTCCGCTGAACCGCTGAATCGCAGCGAGACGGCAGATCCCCCAGAAGTCAGCCACAAGGAGACCGAACCGTGAAGAGCGCCGTGGAGACCCTGAACCCGACTCGGGTTCGGCTCACTGTTGAGGTGCCCTTCGAGGAGCTCAAGGACAGCCTCGACGCGGCGTACAAGAAGATCAACCAGCAGGTCACGGTGAAGGGCTTCCGCAAGGGCAAGATCCCGGCCCGCGTCATCGACCAGCGCTTCGGCCGCGGTGCGGTGCTGGAGGAGGCCGTCAACGACGCCCTCCCGAAGTTCTACACCGAGGCCGTCAACGAGGCCGACCTGAACCCGCTGGGCCAGCCCGAGGTGGACATCACGGAGCTGAAGGACGGCGAACTGCTGGCCTTCACCGCCGAGGTCGACGTCCGTCCCGAGATCGAGATCCCGGACTACTCCGGCATCGAGGTCGAGGTCGACGCCGTCGAGGTCTCCGACGAGGACGTCGAGAAGTCGGTCGAGCAGCTGCGCGGCCGTTTCGGCTCCACCAAGGACGTCGAGCGCGCCGCCGCCGAGGGTGACGTCGTCACCATCGACCTGGAGGCCAAGGTCGACGGCGAGGTGCTGCCCGACGGCGTCGCCTCCGACGTCTCGTACACCATCGGCTCGGGGGAGCTCCTCGAGGGCATCGACGAGGCCGTCACGGGCCTGGAGGCCGGTGGCGAGGCCACCTTCACCTCCCAGCTGAAGGGCGGCTCCGCCGAGGGCAAGGACGCCGAGGTCACCGTCAAGGTCACCAAGGTCTCCGCCAAGGAGCTCCCGGAGCTGGACGACGAGTTCGCGCAGATGGCGAGCGAGTTCGACACCCTCGAGGACCTCAAGGCGGACAGCCGCAAGCGCCTCGAGAACATGAAGCAGTACGACCAGGCCACGCAGGCCCAGGAGCGCGTCCTGGAGAAGCTGCTGGAGCTCGTCGAGGTCCCGATCCCCGAGAAGCTCCTCGCGGACGAGGTCCAGACCCGCAAGCACAACCTGGAGCACCACCAGCTCGGCCAGATGGGTCTGACCATCGAGAAGTACCTGGAGTTCCAGGGCAAGACGGTCGAGGAGTTCGACGCCGAGACCTCCGAGCAGGCGATCAAGGGCATCAAGACCCAGTTCGTCCTCGACGCGCTGGTCAACAAGGAGAAGCTGGGCGTCGACCAGGAGGAGCTCACCGAGCACCTCATGCGCCGTGCCCAGTCCTCCGGCATGTCCCCCGACCAGTTCGCCCAGGCGGTCGTCGAGGGTGGCCAGGTTCCGATGCTGGTCGGCGAGGTCGCCCGCGGCAAGGCCCTCGCGGTCGTCGTCGAGGCCGCCAAGGTCGTCGACACCAACGGTGACGTCGTGGACCTGTCCGACGACGAGGACGAGGTCGAGACGGCCGCCGAGACCGTCGAGGCCACCGTCGACGGCGACGACGAGGTCAAGGCCGACGAGGCCAAGTAACCCCCCGGGCGCAGCCCACTGAGCAGTGCCCCGAAGGGCCCGGACGCAGCCGCGTCCGGGCCCTTCGGCACGGTGCCCGGAAGGCCCCGGGAGCTTGCGCTCCGAGCGAACAGTTCGGGAAGCGGGATGGTGTTGTCCGACCTGCGCGTTAGGGTCCATGAATACGAGGGCACGTGAGTACCCGGGCGTCGGCGGACTCGTCCGCATCGGCCGGACCGCGCCCCAGAACGAGACGCTGAGACGGCACATGGCCGTCGGAGACGAGCAGGTGGATACGTGACGAATCTGAAGCCTTACGCCGCGGGTGAGCCGTCCATCGGTGGCGGCCTCGGCGACCATGTCTACAACCGGCTGCTCGGCGAGCGCATCATCTTCCTCGGCCAGCAGGTCGACGACGACATCGCCAACAAGATCACCGCGCAGCTCCTGCTCCTGGCCGCCGAGCCGGAGAAGGACATCTACCTCTACATCAACAGCCCCGGTGGCTCGGTGACGGCCGGCATGGCCGTCTACGACACCATGCAGTACATCCCCAACGACGTCGTGACCATCGGCATGGGCATGGCGGCCTCGATGGGGCAGTTCCTGCTCACCGGTGGCGCCAAGGGCAAGCGCTTCGCCCTGCCGAACACCGACATCCTGATGCACCAGGGCTCCGCCGGCATCGGTGGCACCGCGTCGGACATCAAGATCCAGGCCCAGTACCTGCTGCGCACCAAGCAGCGGATGGCCGAGATCACCGCGTTCCACTCGGGCCAGACCGTCGAGGCGATCATCCGCGACGGTGACCGCGACCGCTGGTTCACCTCCGAGGAGGCCAAGGACTACGGCCTCATCGACGAGATCATCTCGGCCGCGTCCAACGTTCCGGGCGGCGGCGGCACCGGGGCCTGATCCCGGCACCACCGTCAGCACCCAGCAGTCGACAGCCCGCAGAACGCCACCAGGATGGTGAACACCCAGATGCAGAACAACTTCTCCGCAAGCGGCCTTTACACCGGCCCGCAGGTGGACAACCGCTACGTCATCCCGCGCTTCGTCGAGCGCACCTCGCAGGGCGTGCGCGAGTACGACCCGTACGCGAAGCTCTTCGAGGAGCGCGTGATCTTCCTCGGCGTGCAGATCGACGACGCCTCCGCCAACGACGTCATGGCGCAGCTGCTGTGCCTGGAGTCGATGGACCCGGACCGCGACATCTCGATCTACATCAACAGCCCCGGCGGCTCCTTCACCGCGCTGACGGCGATCTACGACACCATGCAGTTCGTGAAGCCGGACATCCAGACGGTCTGCATGGGCCAGGCGGCCTCCGCCGCCGCGGTCCTGCTCGCCGCCGGCACCCCCGGCAAGCGCATGGCCCTCCCGAACGCCCGCGTGCTGATCCACCAGCCGTCCGGCGGCACCGGCCGTGAGCAGCTCTCGGACCTCGAGATCGCGGCCAACGAGATCCTGCGCATGCGCGACCAGCTGGAGACCATGCTGGCCAAGCACTCGACGACGCCGATCGAGAAGATCCGCGACGACATCGAGCGCGACAAGATCCTCACGGCCGAGGACGCGCTCGCGTACGGCCTGATCGACCAGATCGTCTCGACCCGCAAGAACTCCCACTGATCCTTGCCGTCAGTTGGCGTGGAACCGCCGCCGGATTCGGCGATGTGAACCACGTCAAGGGGGCCCCGCACGGGGCCCCCGGCAAGGTACCGTCGGATATGAGGCACCAGGAGCGCTGAACCAGGCGTCTCCCAGGCGAAGGGGAAGCACCTCGTGGCACGCATCGGTGACGGCGGCGACCTGCTCAAGTGCTCGTTCTGCGGAAAGAGCCAGAAGCAGGTGAAGAAGCTCATCGCAGGACCCGGTGTGTACATCTGCGACGAGTGCATCGACCTCTGCAACGAGATCATCGAAGAGGAACTCGCGGAGACCTCCGAGGTCCGGTGGGAGGAACTCCCCAAGCCCCGTGAGATCTACGAGTTCCTGGAGAGCTACGTCGTCGGCCAGGAGCCGGCGAAGAAGGCCCTCTCGGTAGCGGTCTACAACCACTACAAGCGGGTCCAGGCCGGCGAGAACGGCGGCGCGCAGGGCCGGGACGACGCGATCGAGCTCGCGAAGTCCAACATCCTGCTGCTGGGCCCCACGGGCTCGGGCAAGACGCTGCTCGCGCAGACCCTGGCCCGCATGCTGAACGTCCCGTTCGCCATCGCCGACGCGACGGCGCTGACGGAGGCCGGTTACGTCGGCGAGGACGTCGAGAACATCCTGCTGAAGCTGATCCAGGCCGCCGACTACGACGTCAAGAAGGCCGAGACCGGGATCATCTACATCGACGAGATCGACAAGGTGGCCCGCAAGAGCGAGAACCCGTCGATCACGCGCGACGTCTCGGGCGAAGGCGTGCAGCAGGCCCTCCTGAAGATCCTGGAAGGCACCACCGCCTCCGTCCCGCCGCAGGGCGGCCGGAAGCACCCGCACCAGGAGTTCATCCAGATCGACACGACGAACGTGCTCTTCATCGTGGGCGGCGCCTTCGCCGGCCTGGAGAAGATCATCGAGTCGCGTGCGGGCGCCAAGGGCATCGGCTTCGGGGCGACGATCCGCTCGAAGCGCGAGATCGAGGCCAGCGACCAGTTCCAGGAGGTCATGCCGGAGGACCTGGTGAAGTTCGGGATGATCCCCGAGTTCATCGGCCGCCTCCCCGTGCTGACCTCCGTCCACAACCTGGACCGCGAGGCCCTGCTCCAGATCCTGATCGAGCCGCGCAACGCCCTGGTGAAGCAGTACCAGCGGCTGTTCGAACTCGACGGTGTCGAGCTGGACTTCGAGCGGGAGGCCCTCGAGGCCATCGCCGACCAGGCGATCCTCCGCCAGACGGGCGCGCGCGGCCTGCGCGCCATCATGGAAGAGGTCCTCATGTCGGTGATGTACGAGGTCCCGTCCCGCAAGGACGTGGCCCGCGTGGTCATCACCTCGGACGTGGTCCGCTCCAACGTCAACCCGACGCTGGTCCCGAGGATCGTCCCGAAGGACCAGGGCCCGCACGAGAAGTCGGCGTAGCCGGCACGCAGACAGCAGTACGCAGAAGGGGCGCCCCGGTCGGGGCGCCCCTTCTGTGCAAAACGGCTGAGCGTCAGGCCTGGATGCAAATGCCGAACCGGTGGTTCCAGTTGCTGATGCCGGCGTTCGCGAGGCGGGTCATGCACGAGTTGTGGGGCTGGGCCCACGGACGGGAGAAGGTGGGCTGCTCGGCCTCGAAGCCGCAGGCGGCGGCGACCTTGGGTCCGACCACGTAGCCCAGTGCCCGCGCTGTCGCCGCACAGTCGTGGCCGTCTGCCGATGCGGGCGCCGCAACGGCCAGCGGCGTGATGACGACTGCCGCCGTCAGGAAGAAGGATGCAACGAGTCGCTTGGTCCGTACAGGTGCCACAGGAGTCCCCGGTGAATTGATGATCAACATCGGTCGAGCGGCATTAGATCATGCGATCGACCGGAGGGCGTAAATGCCGCCGCCCGGACGGCTGAGGGACCCCTACCGGTTGATCAGGCCTTGGTCCGGCCGGTGTTGTAGAGCTTCGCCGTCAGCGCGGCGACTTCGTCGAGGGTGCCGCTGCTCCCGCCGAGCGCGGCTGCGACCGGATCGACGGCGTTGATGCCGACCAGCGTCGAGTGGTCGCCCCAGGCGCAGGAGGGGATCTCGACGTCCTTGGGTGTCTTGGCGGTGCCGGGCTTGGTGCTGATCATCTTGACGTTGGCGCACTTCATCACGGCGCCCTTGAAGCCGGCCGGGGTGAACTCCTTCGGAGTGCCGACCAGTTCGTACTTGAAGCCGAGCACCTTCTCGGTTTCCTTGTTGTTCTGGCCGATCCCGGCGTAGTAGCTGTCGACCGCCTTCTCGGGGTCGGCGATCTCGCCCCAGAGGCCGTTGGCCGCGAACTGCTTGCCCTTCCCGTCCGCACCGATCTGGTACCTGGCAGTCGCGTTGTGTGCGTTCTGCACGCCGAGCGCCTCGGCCTTGGCCTTGCCCTCCCCGGTGACCGGGGCGTCGGCCGCGGGGGCACCGGCGGTGTCCGGCGCCTTCTGGTAGCTGTCGACCGAGGCGGGATAGGCCAGCTTGTAGCCCTTGGTGTCGGCCGCGATGTCGCCGCCCGCGCCGCCGCCCTGCGTGAAGTACCAGCCGGCGCCCGCGACGACCGCGACCGCGACGACCACGCCGATGATCACGCCGGCCTTGGACTTCTTCGGCGGCTGGCCGCCGTACGGGGCCTGCTGCGGGTAGCCGTACGCCGGCGTCGGCGGCTGCTGCGGGTAGCCCTGCGGCGGCACGCCCGGCTGCTGCGGGTAGCCGTAACCGGGCTGGGGGGCGGGCTGGCCGTACGGACCCGGCGGCGGGGGCTGCTGGCCGTAGGGACCGGGCTGGGGCTGCTGCCCGTACGGGCCGGGCTGCTGGGGCTGCTGCCCGTACGGTCCCGGCTGCTGGGGCTGCTGCCCGTAGGGCCCTGGTTGGTTGTAGCTCATCCCGCGTCCCCCAATGAGGTTGCTTCTCTGTCTGCTTATCCGTTCCACACATCCTGGCGGAAGCCGGTGGGGGCCGGGGCGGCGGGCCCCCTCATTACCGGTTTCATGACTGGACTGTTACGGCCCTAAACTGTGGTCCGTGACCGAGAACACGCAGACACCCAGCAGCCCCAACTCCGAACTGCCGACCCAGTACGCGCCGGCCGAGGTAGAGGGGAAGCTCTACGAGCGCTGGGTAGAGCGTGGGTATTTCGAGGCCGACGCGAAGAGCGAGAAGCCGGCGTACACCGTCGTCATCCCGCCGCCGAACGTCACGGGCTCGCTCCACCTGGGCCACGCCTTCGAGCACACGCTGATCGACGCCCTGACCCGCCGCAAGCGCATGCAGGGCTTCGAGACGCTGTGGCAGCCCGGCATGGACCACGCCGGCATCGCCACCCAGAACGTCGTCGAGCGCGAGCTCGCCAAGGAGGGCAAGTCCCGGCACGACCTGGGCCGCGAGGCGTTCGTCGAGCGCGTCTGGCAGTGGAAGGGCGAGTCCGGCGGGCAGATCTCCGGCCAGATGCGCCGCCTCGGTGACGGTGTGGACTGGTCGCGCGAGCGCTTCACGATGGACGAGGGTCTCTCCGAGGCCGTCCAGACCATCTTCAAGAAGCTCTACGACGACGAGCTGATCTACCGCGCCGAGCGCATCATCAACTGGTGCCCGCGGTGCCTCACCGCGATCTCCGACATCGAGGTCGAGTACCAGGACGACGAGGGCGAGCTCGTCTCGATCCGCTACGGCGAGGGCGACACGTCCATCGTCGTCGCGACCACCCGCGCCGAGACGATGCTCGGCGACACCGCCGTCGCCGTCCACCCGGAGGACGAGCGCTACAAGCACCTCGTCGGCACCGAGATCGAGCTGCCGCTGACCGGCCGCCGCATCCCGGTCGTCGCGGACGAGCACGTCGACCCGGAGTTCGGCACCGGTGCCGTCAAGGTGACCCCGGCGCACGACCCGAACGACTTCGAGATCGGCCAGCGCCACAACCTGCCGAACCTCGCCGTCATGGACGAGCACGCCATCATCACGGCTCACGGCCCCTTCCAGGGCCTGGACCGGCTGGAGGCGCGCTCCGCCATCGTTGCCGCGCTGCGCGCCGAGGGCCGGATCGTCGCCGAGAAGCGTCCGTACACCCACTCCGTCGGCCACTGCTCGCGCTGCAAGACCACCATCGAGCCGCGCCTGTCCATGCAGTGGTGGGTCAAGGTCGGTCCGCTCGCCAAGGCCGCCGGTGACGCGGTCCGCGACGGCAAGGTCAAGATCCACCCGCAGGAGATGGAGAAGCGGTACTTCGACTGGGTCGACAACCTCCACGACTGGTGCATCTCGCGCCAGCTGTGGTGGGGCCACCGCATCCCCGTCTGGTACGGCCCGAACGGCGAGGTCGTCTGCGTCGGACCGGACGAGCAGCCGCCGGCGGGCGAAGGCTGGCACCAGGACACCGACGTCCTCGACACCTGGTTCTCCTCCGGCCTGTGGCCCTTCTCCACCCTCGGCTGGCCGCAGCAGACCGAGAGCCTCGCGAAGTTCTACCCGAACTCCGTCCTGGTCACCGGCTACGACATCCTCTTCTTCTGGGTCGCCCGGATGATGATGTTCGGCCTGTACGCGATGGACGGCGTCCCGCCGTTCCACACCATCGCCCTGCACGGCATGGTCCGCGACCAGTTCGGCAAGAAGATGTCGAAGTCCTTCGGCAACGCGGTCAACCCGCTGGACTGGATGGACACCTACGGCTCCGACGCGGTCCGC
Source organism: Streptomyces sp. 147326 (assembly GCF_045000215.1). NCBI lineage: Bacteria > Bacillati > Actinomycetota > Actinomycetes > Kitasatosporales > Streptomycetaceae > Streptomyces > Streptomyces sp. 147326. The sequence continues at coordinate 5,840,491 of NZ_CP134201.1, forward strand.
TTCACGCTGGCCCGCGGCGCGAACCCGGGCGTCGACGTCCCCATCGGCGAGGACTGGGTCCAGGCCTCCCGGAACTTCGCCAACAAGATCTGGAACGCCACCCGCTTCGCGCTGATGAACGGCGCCACGATCGAGGGCGAGCTGCCGGCCCCCGAGCAGATGTCGGCGACCGACCGCTGGATCCTGTCGCAGCTCAACAAGACCGTGGCCGAGGTCGACGCCTTCTACGAGGACTACCAGTTCTCGAAGCTGTCGGACTCCCTGTACCACTTCGCGTGGGACGAGGTCTTCAGCTGGTACGTCGAGCTGTCGAAGACGACGTTTTTCGCGGGCGGCGAGCAGGCCCAGGTCTCCGGCCGGGTCCTCGGCGAGGTCCTCGACGTCATGCTGCGGCTGCTGCACCCGGTGGTCCCGTTCGTCACCGAGACGCTGTGGACCACCCTCACCGGCGGTGAGTCCCTGGTGATCGCCGACTGGCCGAGCGACAGCGGCTTCCGCGACGAGGCCGCCGAGGCCGAGATCGGCCTCGTCAAGGCCGTCGTCACCGAAGTCCGCCGGTTCCGCAAGGAGCAGGGTCTGCAGGACGGCCAGAAGGTCCCGGCCCGCCTGGACCTGACCGGTACGGCGCTGGCCGCCCACGAGGGCGCCATCCGCCAGCTGCTGCGCCTGCAGCCCGAGGGCGAGGCCTTCAGCGCCACCGCGACCCTGCCGGTCGCCGGTGCCACGGTCGCGCTCGACCTGTCGGGCACGATCGACGTGGCCGCCGAGCGCAAGCGCCTCTCCAAGGACCTCGCGGCCGCGGAGAAGGAGAAGCAGCAGGCCGAGGCGAAGCTCGGGAACGAGGCGTTCATCGCCAAGGCCCCCGACAACGTCGTGGACAAGATCAAGGGCCGGCTCGCCAAGGCCGGGGCGGACATCGCGCGGCTCCAGGCCCAGCTGGACGCGCTGCCCGCCGCCTAGCTCCGTAGGCGCAGGCGACAAGGCGAAGGCCCCCGCACCGTCGGTCGGTACGGGGGCCTTCGCCCTATGCGTTCCCCGTGCGGGGGACGCCCTCACAGCAGGCGGGTGCCGAACTCCGAAAGGACCAGCGCGGCCAGCACCGCGTACGCGGCCAGCGGTACCAGCCAGTGCGGCAGCGCCCGCAGCCGGGAGCCGGGCGCCGCCAGGTGCCGCGTGACGTACCAGAACAGCGGGATCATCACCGCCCAGACGGCCATGCACCACGGGCACAGCGCGCCGATCACGTACAGGCACTGGCCGATCAGCCACACCGTGAAGGCGAAGCCCGCGGCGAGGCCGGCCCACAGGACGCGCCAGAGCCCGCGCGGGAACACCGCCCCGGCCACCAGGGCCAGGCCCAGCGCGGCGAGGGCCGCGAAGCCGGCGAGGCCGAGGAGGGTGTTCGGGAAGCCCAGCAGATTGCCCTGCCAGGTGGTCATCACGTCGCCGCAGCTGAGGACGGCGCTGACATTGCATCCCGGGGTGAAGAGGGGGTCCTCCAGGGTGCGGACGCGGTCGTACGCGAGGACTCCGGAGGCCAGCGTGCCGATCAGGCCGCCGATCAGCAGGAGCAGGGCGGTGCCGGTGCCGCTGCCCCGGCGGGTGGCGGCTCCGGTCGCCGTACCGGCGGTCGGTCCCGTGGTCGTTCCGGTCGTCATTCTTCCGAGGCTACGAGGCCCCGGCGGCCTGCGGCAGGGCGCAAGGTCGCGGGATGCCGGGACCTCCGACCTGTCCGAAGTGCCCTAAATCACTCAGGTTTCGGTCCCGGCTGATCCGATCCGATCCGCTGACCACGGATGATGGAGGGCATGCTCGTCAAGCCCGTCGTCTCGGCGTACCACCGGTGGGTGGCCTCCGGCCGTCGGCTGGCGGAGAGCTGGGCCGGGTCACCGCGCGCGCTGGACGTGCTCACGGCGCTGAGCTGCCTCGGCCTGATGGCCCTCGACCTGCCGGGACTCGCCGCCGCCGACAACTCGCTGAGCGGGCCCGCGGCCGCCGTCGTGCTCGCCGTGGGCTGCGCGAGCCTCCTGGTGCGCCGCCGGACGCCCTGGATCTCGTACCTGGCCGCGCTGCTGTTCATCGGGTGGCTGCACGAGCTGACCCTGATCCAGTTCGCGCTGTACTCGGTGGGCCGCTACCGGGGCCGCCGGGCCGCGGTCCCGGCCACGATCGGGTACGTCGGCTTCGCGCTGCTCCTGTTCTCCTGCGTGCCGGGCTGGGCGGCGGACAAGGCCGGGACGCTCAGCGGCTTCCTCGGCCTGTTCGTGCCCATCGGGGTGCTCGCCTCGGCGGTGGGCATCGCCGCCTACCGGCACGACCTGGTGGGCGAGCTCACCGCCCGGCGGGCCGAGTCCGCCGTGCTGCAGGCCGTCCAGCAGGAGCGCACCTCCGTCGCCCGCGACGTCCACGACTTCGTCGGGCGGGAACTGACCCTGCTGACGGTGCGCTCCGAGGTGCTGTCCGTGCGGGCGCGCGAGACGACGCACGCGAAGGACTTCGAGGAGCTGGCCGACACCGCGCGCCGGGCCCATCTGGTGCTCAACGAGATCATCGTGCAGCGCGGGGAGCGGGCCTCGACCCCGGGCGTGGACGGGCTGCCCGCGCTGGCCGAGGAGAGCGGGCGGGCGGGGTCGCCGGTGCGGCTCGCCATGGACCGGGAGGCGCACGGGCTGTCGCCGCTGCGGCAGGCGGCGGTCTACCGGGTGGTGCAGGAGTGCCTGACCAACGCCGCCAAGCACGCGCACGGGGAGACCATCGACGTGTCGATCGCGGCGGACGGCCCGCAGCTGCGGATCGCCGTCCGCAACGCGCTGCCGACCCGGACCCCGGGCCGGGCCCCCGTCTCGGCGGGCTCCGGCACGGCGAGCATGTCCGAGCGCGTACGCAGCCTGGGCGGGACCCTGACGGCGAGGCGCACGGAGGACGCGTACGAGGTCGTGGCCACGCTGCCGCGCGGCTAGACGGCCAGACGGCCAGACGGGTGGCCCCCGGGCGGCCCGCGCCTTCGCGCTCGACGGGGGTGACCCCGGACGGCACGCAGATCACCATCCGGGTGCGGGGCCGGCGGCCGGGGACGGCCTTGCGCACGAAGTGCCGGATCATCTCCTCGGCGGCCTCGTAGTCGCAGATCACGTCGTCCTTGAGGGGGCGGATCGCGGTGATGGAGCCGGGGGTGCAGCCGATGGTCTCCTTGGCGTCCGATCCGACGGCCAGGGCGGTGGTGGTGCCCGCTTCGACGGCGACCACGGACGGCTCATTGAGGACGATTCCGTGCCCCCGTGCGTAGACGAGGGTGTCGGCCGTCCCCAGGTCTATCCCCATGTCGCGGCTGGTAGCCGTCTTGTTGGTGCTGTCCTGCGGCATTTGTCCCCCTATCTGCTGCTCGCAAGGCTTGCATAACGATCCGGTCGCTCTGGCCGCCGAAGGTCCCTGAACGGCCGGGCCGAAAGTCCTGCTCGTCCCCGTCCGTAGACTGGCCCTGTGAGTGAGCAGCAGCCCGAGAGCCACGACCGCGACGACAACGACGACCTCGCCGGCACCTTCGACGAGTTCGACCAGATCGTGGCGGAAGAGTCCGACCGCGACCCCGACCTGGCGGTGATCGAGGCCGGCAGCCGCACCCTGCGCGCCCAGGCCGGACCGCCCCAGGGCGACCCGGTACCCGCCCCGCCCGTCGACCCGGAGGTCGCCAAGGCACTGCTGGAGGTGGAGCAGGAGCTTTCCACCCGCTGGGGCGAGACCAAGCTGGAGCCGTCGGTGTCGCGGATCGCGGCGCTGATGGACGTGCTGGGCGAGCCGCAGCGCGCGTACCCCTCCATCCACATCACCGGCACCAACGGCAAGACGAGCACGGCCCGCATGATCGAGTGCCTGCTGAACGCCTTCGAGCTGCGCACCGGGCGCTACACCAGCCCGCACGTGCAGTCGATCACCGAGCGGATCAGCCTCGACGGGGCGCCGATCAGCGCCGAGCGGTTCGTCGAGACGTACCAGGACATCAAGCCGTACGTGGAGATGGTCGACGCCGCCGAGGAGTACCGGCTGTCGTTCTTCGAGGTGCTCACCGGAATGGCCTACGCGGCCTTCGCGGACGCGCCCGTGGACGTGGCCGTGGTCGAGGTGGGCATGGGCGGCAGCTGGGACGCCACCAACGTCATCGACGCCTCGGTCGCGGTGGTGACCCCGATCAGCCTGGACCACACCGACCGGCTCGGCTCCACGCCCGGCGAGATCGCCGTGGAGAAGGGCGGCGTCATCAAGCAGGACGCGACCGTGATCCTGGCGCAGCAGCCGGTGGACGCGGCGCAGGTGCTGCTGAAGAAGGCCGTGGAGGTCGACGCCACGGTGGCCCGCGAGGGCATGGAGTTCGGCGTCGTCTCGCGCGAGGTCGCGGTCGGCGGCCAGCAGCTGACGCTGCGCGGTGTGGGCGGGGAGTACGACGGCATCTTCCTGCCGCTGTACGGCGCCCACATGGCGCACAACGCGGCGGTGGCGCTGGCGGCGGTCGAGGCCTTCTTCGGGATCGGCCAGGAGCACGCGCGGGTGCTGGACCTGGAGACGGTGCAGCGGGCCTTCGCCTCGGTGACCTCGCCGGGCCGCATGGAGGTCGTGCGGCGCAGCCCGACGGTGGTCCTGGACGCCGCGCACAACCCGGCGGGTGCCGCGGCCACGGCGGAGGCGGTGACCGAGTCGTTCGGCTTCAGCCGGCTGATCGGGGTCGTGGCCGCGAGCGAGGGCAAGGACGTCCGCGGGGTGCTGGAGGCCTTCGAGCCGATCTTCGCGGAAGTGGTGGTGACGGAGAACTCCAGCCACCGGTCGATGGGCGCGGACGAGCTGGCTTCCGTCGCGGTCGAGGTCTTCGGCGTGGACCGGGTGCAGGTGGAGCCGCGGCTGGACGACGCCCTGGAGGCGGCGATCACCCTGGCGGAGGAAGAGGCCGAGTACGGAGGGGCCGGGGTCCTGGTGACCGGTTCCGTGATCACGGTGGGCGAGGCCCGCCTGCTGCTGAAGAGGGGCTGAGGGATGCGCACGCTGTGTGCGAGCACGCTGATTGGCGAGTTCTTCGTGATCGGCTTCGCGGGGCTGGTGGCGATGAAGGACCCCGATCTGACCCAGGCCGCGGTCTGGACGGTGTGCGGGGTCGCGATGCTGCTGTCGGTGCTGCTGTGCGGGATGCTGTCGCGTCCCGGGGCGGTCCAGCTGGGCTGGGCCCTGCAGATCGGCCTGATCGTGAGCGGGTTCGTCGTCCCGACGATGTTCTTCCTCGGCGCGGTGTTCGCCGGCCTGTGGTGGTGCTCGGTGCACTACGGCCGGAAGATCGACACGATCAAGGAGCGCTGGGCGGCCGCGCAGGAGGCGTCCGCGGCGTCCGCGGCGCCCGACACCGCGTGACGGGTCCCCTCCGGGCCCGGCCGGCGACCGGCCGGACGGCCCCTGATGGCCCTGTAGATTCGTCCCACCGCACCCGTTTGCCGCAAGGAGCCGAAACATGACCCAGCGCACCCTCGTCCTGCTCAAGCCCGACGCCGTCCGTCGTGGTCTGGTCGGCGAGATCATCGGCCGCATCGAGCGGAAGGCGGGCTGGACCATTCCCGCCCTGGAGCTGCGCACGCTGGACCAGGAGACCCTGGAGACGCACTACGGCGAGCACAAGGGCAAGCCGTTCTACGAGCCCCTCATGGGCTTCATGGCGAGCGGTCCCGTGGTCGCCCTGGTCGTCGAAGGGGAACGCGTCATCGAGGGTGTCCGCCAGCTGGCCGGACCCACCGACCCGATCGCCGCGGCGCCCGGCTCCATCCGGGGCGACTTCGGCACCGTCACCCGGGAGAACCTGATCCACGCCTCGGACTCGGAGGAGTCCGCGGAGCGCGAGCTGAAGCTGTTCTTCCCCGCTCTCTGACTCTTTTGGAGCACTCTTTCCTGACGAGACATCAGCCAAATAGCGCTCATGACCTGGGGCGACCGAAGTAATTTCGGTCGCCCTTCGGTATTTACCGGCACAAGCGGGAACGCCTGGGCAGGACACGTCGTCACCACTAAGGGGGCGGGTATCCATTCCGGCGGGATTGCCGGAGTCCCGTCGCGCGGTGTCGGTACAACCGTGACTACGATGGGGCCTCCACCCACACACCCACCTCGCCGACCTGACAGCAGCCGCTATCAACTGGAAGGCCAGACGCTCCTCATGGGGAACAAGGGGAACAACATGTCGTTCATCGGCCGTGACATGGCGATCGACCTCGGGACCGCCAACACGCTGGTGTACGTGAGGGGCCGGGGGATCGTCCTGAACGAGCCGTCCGTGGTCGCCATCAACACGAACACCGGCGGCATTCTGGCGGTCGGCTCGGAGGCGAAGAAGATGATCGGGCGCACGCCCGGCAACATCGTCGCCGTACGGCCCCTCAAGGACGGCGTCATCGCCGACTTCGAGATCACCGAGCGTATGCTCCGGTACTTCATCCTCAAGATCCACAAGCGACGGTACCTGGCACGTCCGCGCGTCGTGGTCTGTGTCCCCTCCGGCATCACCGGAGTGGAGCGACGCGCCGTCATCGAGGCGTCCACGCAGGCCGGCGCCCGCCAGGTGCACATCATCGAGGAGCCCATGGCCGCCGCCATCGGCTCGGGCCTGCCCGTCCACGAGGCCACCGGCAACATGGTCGTGGACATCGGCGGCGGCACCACTGAGGTCGCCGTCATCTCCCTCGGCGGAATCGTCACGGCACAGTCCATCCGGGTGGCCGGCGACGAGCTCGACAACGCGATCATCCAGCACATCAAGAAGGAGTACTCGCTCCTCCTCGGTGAGCGCACGGCCGAGCAGATCAAGATCACCATCGGTTCGGCGTACGACCTCGACAAGGACGAGCACACCGAGATCCGTGGACGCGACCTGGTCTCCGGCCTGCCCAAGACGGTCGTCATCTCGGCCGCCGAGGTGCGCAAGGCCATCGAGGAGCCGGTCAACGCCATCGTCGACGCGGTCAAGACCACGCTCGACAAGTGTCCGCCGGAGCTCTCCGGCGACATCATGGACCGCGGCATCGTCCTGACCGGCGGCGGCGCCCTGCTGCGCGGCCTCGACGAGCGGCTGCGCCGGGAGACCGGCATGCCGATCCACATCGCCGAGGACCCGCTCGACTCCGTGGCGCTCGGCTCCGGCAAGTGCGTCGAGGAGTTCGAGGCGCTCCAGCAGGTCCTGGACGCCCAGCCCCGTCGCTGACAGACACCCCTCCCTGCCGGAGGGGCCATGCGGAACACAAGGATCCGCCGTACGGGTGCTACCGGACCCGTACGGCGGATCGTTGATATACAGGCAAAAGAGAATTCCGACGAGGAAGGCACGGCCGCCGCACGTGAGGGACACACGAGAAAGCCGGCTGCTCCTGGTGCTTCTGATCGCCATCGCGTTCGCGTTGATCACGGTGGACATCAGGGCAGGCGAGGAGTCGCCGGTCGACGGTGCCCGGCAGGCCGCGGCAGCGGTCTTCGGGCCGGTCGAGAAGGGTGTGGCGACCGCTGTCGATCCGGTCGCCAACGCCATAGGGGCGGTACGGGACTCGGGCGAGCGGCACAACCGCATCGCCGCACTGGAGCGCGAGAACGCGGCCCTGAAGGCCAAGCTCGGCAGCGACGAGCAGACCCGCAGCCGCATCCACGAGCTCGACGAGATGCTCAAGCGGGCGGGCGCCGGTCAGTACGGCATCAAGGGCGCCGAGGTCATCGCGATAGGAGCGGCCCAGGGCTTCTCCTGGACCGTCACCATCGACGCCGGCAGCAAGGACGGCATCGAACGCGACATGACCGTCCTCAACGGGGACGGGCTCGTGGGCCGGGTCAGCACCGTGGGCCCCGACACCGCCACCGTCGTCCTCGCCAACGACCCCGACTTCACCGTCGGCACCCGGCTGGAGAAGACCGGCGAACTCGGCTTCGCCACCGGCCAGGGCGACCGCGCGATGTCCGTCCAGATGCTCAACGGCAAGGCCAAGATCAACCCCGGCGACCGGCTCGTCACCTTCGGCTCGCGCGGCAACAAGCCCTTCGTGCCCGGCGTGCCGATCGGCGAGGTGGTCAAGGTCGACCCCTCGCGCGGCGACCTGACCCGCACCGTCTGGGTCAATCCGGCCGTCGCCTTCTCGCGCCTGGACATCGTCGGCGTCGTCGTGATGCCGCCGCGCGAGGATCCCCGTGACGCCGTGCTGCCGCCCAAGCCCGAGGCCCCCAAGCCCACCCCGACGGTCACCGTCACGGTGACCCCGTCCGGGTCCGCCAGCGTGCCCGGCAAGCCGGCCGACGAGTAGGAGCAGACCGCCCATGCGCTTCAACCGGATCCTGCTCTCGGCCACGCTCGTCGTGGTCGCCCTCGTCGTCCAGGTCACCGTCCTGGGCCGGCTCCAACTGCCCGGCGCGGTACCCGACCTGCTGCTCCTCACCGTCGTCGCCCTCGCACTCGTGTACGGGCACGTCAGCGGAGCCCTGATCGGCTTCGCCGCCGGTCTCCTCGCCGACCTGGCCCCGCCCGCCGACCACGCCGCCGGGCGGTACGCGCTCGTGCTGTGCGTCATCGGCTACCTCTGCGGGCTGGTCCGCCCCGACGGCGGGCGCTTCCGCTCCGCCTGGGGCCCCTTGCTCACCGTCGTCGCCGCCGCGATCGGCTCCACCCTGCTCTACGCGGGCGTGGGCGCCCTCGTCGGCGACACCGCCGCCCGCCACGTGGGCCTGACCGGGCTGCTGTTCACCGCGACCCTCTACGACCTGCTGCTCGCGCCGTTCACGGTGCCGTTCATCATGGCCCTGGCCCGGCGCGCCGAGAACGACCCGATGGCCGTCGAGGCCGGCGGCGGCCCCACGAACAAGGCCGCCTACGTCTCCGCCGGCTGGCTGGCCGGCGGTACGGGCCTGCGCATCGGCGGCCAGCGCGGCGGCCTGCGGCTGAAGACCGCGCGCTCCCGCGCCAACAAGGCCGTCCGCATAAAGGGCGTCAAGGCAGTCAAGGGTGTGAAGAGCGTCAAGAAGCTGTGAGGGAGGAGCAGGCATGACGAACGTTCCGGAGACCGGCCGCACCTCCCGGGTGCAGATCAGGCTCGTCATCATGCAGGTGCTCATCCTCTCGATGCTGGTCACCCTCGGCGGCCGGCTCTGGTTCCTGCAGATCCGCAACGGCGCGGAGTACTACCACGAGGCCAAGAGCAACCACGTCCAGCGGGTGGTCCAGCCCGCCGTGCGCGGTTCGATCCTCGACGCCCGCGGGGTCCCCCTCGCCGACAACGAGACCCGGCTGGTCGTCTCCGCCAGCCGGACCGCGCTGATGAAGATGAAGGACCGGGGCAAGGGCGTCATGACCCGCCTCGCCGGCGTCCTGGACATGACCCCCAAGGAGGTCATGGAGAAGGTCCGCCTCTGCGACTCGCAGACCCCCGCGCCCTGCTGGAACGGCTCCCCGTACCAGCCGATCCCGGTCACCATGGAGGCCACCACGCAGCAGGCGCTCCAGCTGCGCGAGCGCCCCGAGGACTTCCCCGGCATCACCGCGGAGCCCACCGCCGTACGCCGCTACCCGGCCCCCGGCGGGGCCCGTACCTCGCAGGTGCTCGGCTACCTCTCGCCGGTCACCGACGACGAGATCCAGAAGGCCAAGGACACCGACTCGCCGCACCTGCGGTCCGATCAGGTCGGCCGCTCCGGAATCGAACGCACCTATGACCGGCAGCTGCGCGGCAAGGCGGAGGTCACCTCGTACGAGGTCGACAACCTCGGCCGGGTCATGGGCCAGACCAAGTCCGACCCGGGCATCGCCGGGTCCACCCTCATCACCAGCATCGACGCCCGGGTCCAGGCCGTGGCCGAGTTCGAGCTCCAGCAGGCGATGAAGGTCGTCCGCCACGAGACCGACAACATCACCGGCCGCAAGTACGAGGCCGACTCGGGCGCCGTCGTCGTCATGGAGGCCAAGACCGGCCGCGTCGTCGCGATGGCCTCCCAGCCCGACTACGACCCCAACGCCTGGGTCGGCGGCATCTCCGGCAAGGACTACGCCAGGCTCACCAGCAAGAACTCCAACTACCCGCTGCTCAACCGGGCCATCCAGGGCCAGGCCCCCGCGGGCTCCATCTTCAAGGTGGTCTCCGCTAGCGCGGCCGTACGGGCCGGCTACGACTTCAACGACAAGTACCAGTGCAGCGCTTCCTACAACATGGGCGGCCGGAGCTTCGCGAACTTCGAGTCCAAGGGCCACGGCCCCATCACCCTCGGCGACGCGCTCAAGTTCTCCTGCAACACCGTCTTCTACGCCCTCGGCCACAAGGAGTGGCAGCGCGACGGCGGCCTCAAGCCCAAGAAGAACGCCCACGACTGGTTCTACCGGACCGCCCGCGAATTCGGACTCGGCTCCGAGACCCACATCGACCTGCCGAACGAGGTCACCGGCCGGATCCCCGACCGCCAGTGGAAGCAGAGCTTCTGGGCGGCCAACAAGAACTCCTGGTGCAAGCAGGGCAAGCGGGGCGGCACCTACGTCGAGCAGATCGCCTACGAGAGCTGCCTCGAAGGCAACCAGCTGAAGGCCTACGACAGCATCAACTTCGCCATCGGCCAGGGAGACGTCCTCGTCACCCCCATCCAGATGGCCACCGCGTACTCCGCCATCAGCAACGGGGGCACCCTCTACAACCCCACGGTCGGTAAGGCCCTGATCAGCCCTGACGGCAAGCGCATCGAGATGATCAAGCCGCAGTCCCACGGCAGGCTGCCGATCAGCGCCAAGACCGTCAGCGACCTCGACAAGGGCCTGCGCTCGGTCGCCGAGCCGGGCGGAACCGCCGCCTGGCGGTTCATCGGCTGGCCGATGGACAAGATCCCGATGCACGCCAAGACCGGCACCGCCCAGGTGTACGGGAAGCAGACCACGTCCTGGCTGGCGACCTACACCAAGGACTTCACGATCGTCATGACGATCTCCCAGGGCGGCACCGGCTCCGGAGCCTCCGGCCCCGCCGTCCGCAACCTCTACAACGCCATCTACGGTCTCGACATGGCCGGCAAGCAGGACCTGAAGAAGGCCCTGCTGCTGCAGCCCGAGTCGAAGCTGCCCAAGATCCGCCCCGACGGTTCCATCGACTCCCCGGAGATCCGGCCGTACGTGCCGCCGTCCCCGGAGGAACTGGAACCGCCCGCCCTCGCCGGGCCGCCCGCCCCGCCCCCCGCACGGCACGACTGAGGACCGAAAGACATGCAGACCGCCAACAAGTTCTCCGTCTCCCGGTACGCGCCCGAGCGCGGGGCGATGGCCAGGCTCACCGCCCGAGACTCCGTGGTGCGCCGGCTCGACTGGCCGATACTCCTCTCCGCGCTCGCCCTGTCCTTCATGGGCGCCCTGCTGGTGTGGTCGGCGACCCGCAACAGGACCCAGCTGAACCAGGGGGACCCGTACTACTTCCTGGCCCGGCACGCCCTGAACACCGGCATCGGCCTCGTCCTGATGATCGGCACCGTCTGGCTCGGCCACCGCACCCTGCGCGGTGCGGTGCCGGTCCTCTACGGGCTCTCGCTGGTGCTCATCCTGGCCGTGCTCACCCCGCTCGGCGCCACCATCAACGGCGCCCACGCGTGGATCGTGATCGGCGGCGGATTCTCCCTCCAGCCCTCCGAGTTCGTGAAGATCACGATCATCCTGGTCATGGCGATGCTGCTGGCCACCCGGGTGGACGCGGGCGACCTCACCCACCCGGACCACCGCACGGTCGTCAAGGCACTCTGCCTGGCCGCCGCCCCGATGGGCATCGTCATGCTGATGCCCGACCTCGGGTCCGTCATGGTCATGATCGTCATCGTGCTCGGCGTGCTGCTGGCCTCCGGCGCCTCCAACCGCTGGGTGCTCGGACTCCTCGGCACCGGCGCGGGCGGCGCCGTCCTGATCTGGCAGCTCGGCGTCCTCGACGAGTACCAGATCAACCGCTTCGCGGCCTTCGCCAACCCCGAGCTGGACCCCGCGGGCGTCGGCTACAACACCAACCAGGCGCGCATCGCGATCGGCTCCGGCGGTCTCACCGGCTCGGGGCTCTTCAAGGGCTCGCAGACGACCGGCCAGTTCGTGCCCGAGCAGCAGACCGACTTCGTCTTCACCGTGGCGGGGGAGGAGCTGGGCTTCCTCGGGGCCGGGCTGATCCTCTTCCTGCTGGCCGTCATCCTGTGGCGGGCCTGCATGATCGCCCGGGAGACCACCGAGCTGTACGGGACGATCGTCTGCGCCGGAATCATCGCCTGGTTCGCCTTCCAGTCCTTCGAGAACATCGGGATGACCCTCGGGATCATGCCGGTGGCCGGGCTGCCGCTGCCGTTCGTCTCGTACGGAGGCTCGTCGATGTTCGCGGTGTGGGTGGCGATCGGACTGCTGCAGTCGATCAAGGTCCAACGGCCATTGTCAGCCTGATCTCCTGTTCACCCTGCCGCCGTGATCCGTTCAGGACTAAGTTCGGTCTATGGCGGACACCAAGCGCGAAATCGAGCGTAAATTCGAGTTCTCCAAGGCCAAATCTGCCCGGCGCGGGGTGCCGGACCTGACGGGCACGGCCGCGATCGCGGCCGTCTCCGACCAGGGCACCGTCGACCTCGACGCCGTGTACTACGACACCCCCGACCAACGGCTCGCCGCCGACGGCCTCACGCTGCGGCGCAGAACGGGCGGCGCGGACGCGGGCTGGCACCTCAAACTGCCCGTCTCCCCGGGAGTGCGCGACGAGGTCACGGCCGCGCTCAGCGACACCGTCCCGCCCGCCCTCGCCGCCCTCGTCCGTTCCCGGGTGCGCGGCACCGGACTCCAGCCGCAGGTCAGGCTGGTCTCCTCGCGCCGTGTCAGCCACCTGCTCGACGCCGGCGGAGCCCTCCTCGCGGAACTGAGCACCGACGAGGTCCTGGCCGAGCGGGGACAGGCCAGCGCCTCCTGGACCGAGGTCGAGGTGGAACTCGCCGACGGGGTGGACCCCGAACTGCTCGATGCCGTGGAGAAGACCTTCCGCAAGGCCGGGCTCCGGGTCTCGGACGCCCCCTCGAAGCTCTCCCGGGCGCTCGTGGAGACCGACGCCGTGCCCCCGGCCCGGCCCGAGGGCGGCGGCCCCGAGGGCACGGCGGGCGCGTACGTCCTGGCGTACCTGCGCGAACAGCGCGACATCCTGATCGCCCAGGACCCGGCCGTGCGACGGAGCCTGCCGGACTCCGTCCACCAGATGCGGGTCGCCACCCGGCGGCTGCGCAGTGCCTTCAAGACGTACCGCAAGGTGCTCGACCGGGCGGTCACCGACCCGATCGGCGAGGAGCTGCGCTGGCTGGCCGCCGAACTCGGCGTCGACCGCGACCAGGAGGTCCTGCTGGAGCGGATCCAGACCAGCCTCGGCGAGCTGCCGCGCACCCTGGTGACCGGCCCGGTCCGCAGCCGGCTGCGGGTGTGGAACGCCACCCGGCGCTCCGCGTCGCGCCGCCGGGCCCTGGCCGTACTCGACAGCGAGCGGTACGTCTCCCTCCTGGACTCCCTCGACGCCCTGCTGGAGGCGCCGCCGCTGCGGAAGGGCGCCGACGCGGAGCCGCGGGCCGTCCTGCCGAAGGCGGTGCTCGGCGACTACGCGCGCCTCGCCGTGCGCGTCGAGGGCGCGCTCACCCTGGCGCAGGGCCAGGAGCGGGACCTGGCCCTGCACGACGCCCGCAAGGCGGCCAAGCGCCTCCGGTACGCGGCGGAGTCGGCCGTACCGGCCCTCGGCAAGCCGGCGAAACGCCTGGCCAAGGCGGGGAAGAAGGTCCAGAGCCTGCTCGGCGACCACCAGGACAGCGTGGTGGCCCGCGAGGCCCTGCGCGGCCTCGCGGCCCAGGCTGCGGGCGCGGGCGAGTCCGCGTTCACCTGGGGTGTCCTCTACGCCCGCGAGGAGGCCCTGGCCGAGCGGCGCGAACGGGAACTTCCGGGCATCTGGGCGAAGGCCTCGGACCCCGCGCTGCGGGCGGCGTTGGGATGATCATGTGGGTGGAGGCGGGTGGGGGCCGAGGTACGCTTGAGAGCTGCCCCCCGCCCGCTTCACGAAAGTCGCGTGATGACCGAGTCGGTCTTCCCTCAGCTTGAGGCCCTGCTTCCGCACGTGCAGAAGCCCATCCAGTACGTCGGCGGTGAACTCAACTCCACGGTCAAGGAGTGGGAGAGCTGCGACGTCCGCTGGGCGCTCATGTACCCGGACGCGTACGAAGTCGGGCTGCCCAACCAGGGCGTCATGATCCTCTACGAGGTGCTGAACGAGCGCGAGGGCGTCCTCGCCGAGCGCACGTACAGCGTGTGGCCCGACCTCGAAGAACTGATGCGCGAGCACAAGGTGCCGCAGTTCACCGTGGACAGCCACCGCCCGGTCTCCGCCTTCGACGTGTTCGGCCTGTCCTTCTCCACGGAGCTGGGCTACACCAACATGCTCACAGCGCTGGACCTCGCGGGCATCCCGCTGGAGGCCCGCAACCGTACGGTCGACCACCCGATCGTCCTCGCGGGCGGCCACGCGGCCTTCAACCCCGAGCCGATCGCGGAGTTCATCGACTGCGCGGTCATCGGCGACGGCGAGCAGGCCGTCCTCGACATGACCGAGATCATCCGCACCTGGAAGGCCGAGGGGCGGCCGGGCGGGCGCGAGGAGGTCCTGCTGCGCCTGGCGAAGACCGGCAACGTCTACGTGCCGGGCTTCTACGACGTGGAGTACCTTCCGGACGGCCGCATCGGCCGTGTCGTGCCCAACCGCTCCGGCGTGCCGTGGCGCGTGTCCAAGCACACGGTCATGGACCTCGACGAGTGGCCCTACCCCAAGCAGCCCCTGGTCCCGCTCGCCGAGACCGTCCACGAGCGGATGTCCGTGGAGATCTTCCGCGGCTGCACCCGCGGCTGCCGTTTCTGCCAGGCCGGCATGATCACGCGTCCCGTACGGGAGCGAAGCATCACCGGCATCGGCGAGATGGTGGAGCGCGGCCTGAAGGCCACGGGCTTCGAAGAGGTGGGTCTCCTCTCCCTCTCCTCGGCCGACCACACGGAGATCGCCGACATCGCCAAGGGCCTCGCGGACCGCTACACGGACGACAAGGTGGGCCTGTCCCTGCCGTCGACCCGCGTGGACGCCTTCAACGTGGACCTGGCCAACGAGCTGACCCGCAACGGGCGCCGCTCCGGTCTGACCTTCGCCCCCGAGGGCGGCTCCGAGCGCATGCGCAAGGTCATCAACAAGATGGTCTCGGAGGAGGACCTGATCCGCACGGTCTCCACCGCGTACGGCAACGGCTGGCGCCAGGTGAAGCTGTACTTCATGTGCGGCCTGCCCACCGAGACCGACGAGGACGTCCTCCAGATCGGCGACATGGCGGTCAACGTCATCGCCAAGGGCCGCGAGGTCTCCGGTCAGAACGACATCCGCTGCACGGTGTCCATTGGCGGATTCGTGCCGAAGCCGCACACCCCGTTCCAGTGGGCGCCGCAGCTGTCGGCCGAGGAGACGGACGCCCGCCTGGGCAAGCTCCGCGACAAGATCCGCGGCGACAAGAAGTACGGCCGCTCCATCGGCTTCCGCTACCACGACGGCAAGCCGGGCATCGTCGAGGGCCTCCTCTCGCGCGGCGACCGCCGCATCGGCGACGTCATCCGCGCCGTGTACGAGTCGGGCGGCCGCTTCGACGGCTGGCGCGAGCACTTCTCGTACGACCGCTGGATGGAGGCCGCGGAGAAGACGCTGCCGGCCTACGGCGTGGACGTGGCCTGGTACACGACCCGCGAGCGCACCTACGAGGAGGTCCTGCCCTGGGACCACCTGGACTCCGGTCTCGACAAGGACTGGCTCTGGGAGGACTGGCAGGACGCCCTCGACGAGACCGAGGTCGACGACTGCCGCTGGACCCCGTGCTTCGACTGTGGCGTGTGTCCTCAGATGCAGACCGAGATCCAGATCGGACCCACCGGCAAGAAGCTGCTGCCGCTGTCGGTCGTGAAGTAACCCTTGGGTCACGAGAGGCCCCCGCCCGCAACGGGCGGGGGCCTCTGCCGTGTCCTTGACTGCATGGAACTGCGCGAACGGCCTCCCGGCGACGGTGGCGACGGATGCCTGGCGGGAGTCATCAGGATCCCCGTCAAGATCGTCGCCGTGCTCGTCGTACTGCCCGTACGAGTGGTCTGGGAGCTGCTCGTCGCCCTGGGCCGGGCCGTGCACCGGCACGTCCTCGGGCCGCTGTACGTCCATGTCGTCGAGCCGGCGCTCCGGGTGCTCGGCCGGGTGCTGGCCACCCTGCTCAAGCTGGTCTTCGTCTGGCCGTGGGTCGGGCTGTGGCGGTACGTGGTCACCCCGGTCGGGCGGGGCCTGGCCTGGCTGGGCCGCGGCGCGTACGCGCACCTGCTCGCACCGGCCGGGCGGATCCTGACCGCCTACGTGTTCCAACCGCTCTGGGCAGCGCTGACCTGGGCCGGCCGGGGCGGGCTGCGGTACCTGCTCGCCCCGCTCGGCAAGGGGGTGGCCTGGGTGCTCTGGGCCCTGGCCATGGCGTCGTTCGTGTGGCCGTGGGTCGGGCTGTGGCGGTACGTGCTCGCGCCCGTCGGCCGCGGCCTCGCACGGCTGGCCGCGGCGGCCTACCGGCACGTGCTCACCCCGGTCGGACACGGCCTGGCGTGGCTGGCGGTGGCGGCCTGCCGGTACCTGCTGCGGCCCGTCGGGCTGGGCCTCGTATGGCTGGCGGTGGCGCTGTACCGGTACCTGCTGCGGCCCCTCGGACTCGGCCTCGCCTGGCTCGCGGTCGCGCTGTACCGGTACGTGCTCACCCCGGTCGGCCAGGTCCTCCTCTGGGCCTGGCACGTGGCCGGCCGGATCGCCGCAGCGCTGTGGCGCGGGCTCAAACGGGTCGGCTGGGTCCTGGTCGGGTGGCCCGCCTCCCGGGTGTACCGGCACGTCCTGACCCCCGCCGGCCACGCCGTCCGCGAGGTGTGGCGCACGGGCCGCGCCGCGGTCAGGGAGGCGCGCGCCGCCGTACGGCAGGCGCTGTTCGGCACTCCTCCCGTGGAACCGGCGAGGTCACGGGCGCGTACTCTGGGTAGTACGACAGCCGCAGGCAACACGCCCGCTCCCGAGATCTCCCTCCACGAACGGCAGGGGTGAGCCGGAGGCAGGGCGGGGCCGGCCGGTCCCACAGACGCTCAGGGCGACGCGCGAGCCGCGGAGCCCCGCACAAGGAGAAGAACCACTGGGCAAGCGACAGCCCGAAGGCCCGCCTCCCGCACCGGTGGTGCAGCGCATCCGACTGCGCTACACCAAGCGCGGCCGCCTCCGGTTCACCAGCCACCGCGACTTCCAGCGCGCCTTCGAGCGGGCCCTGCGCCGTGCCGAGGTGCCGATGGCGTACTCGGCCGGCTTCACCCCGCACCCGCGCGTCTCGTACGCGAACGCCGCCCCGACCGGGACCGGCAGCGAGGCCGAATACCTGGAGATCGCCCTCGCCGAGCCGCGCGACCCCGAGAAGCTCCGTGAGCTGCTCGACGAGTCGATGCCGACCGGGCTCGACATCATCGACGCCGTCGAGGCCCGCACCTCGGGCCTCGCGGACCGGCTGACCGCCTCCGTGTGGGAGCTGCGCCTGGACGGCGTGGAGCCCGCCGAGGCCGAGCGGGCCGTGACGGCCTTCCTCGCCGCCGAGACCGTGGAGGTGCAGCGCCGTACCAAGAACGGGATGCGGACCTTCGACACGCGCGGCGCCGTGGTCTCTCTCGAAGCCCTTCCTGCCCCGGCTGATAGGCCGCTGGACAATGCTTGTGCGATACTGCGGCTGGTTGTTCGGCATCTGACACCTGCCGTGCGACCCGACGACGTCCTGTCCGGTCTCCGAGCTGTGGCCGACCTGGCGCCGCCGGTCCCCTCAGCGGTGACCAGGCTGGCGCAGGGGCTCTTCGACGAGGAGTCCGGCACGGTGACCGACCCGCTCGCGCCCGACCGCGAGGCTGACACGGCCGCCCCACCCACGGCCGCCGTAGCAGCCGACGCGAAGGCGCCGGAAGGTCCCGCCGCGTAGGGATCGTCGTCGTCGCGCAGCCCTGGCACTCGGGAGCCACCTGGGTCGGGCCGCGCACTGACCTGAAGACTTCCGCCAGGCCGTACGGACAACACGTACGGAACCGGCGGCCATGGACTACAGCTCCCGTGTGGCGAACGCGCCCCGGAGGCCGGCTCCGCGCTCATTACGCGGAGCCGAGCCGGACCGGAAGTCAGCCGCGGCGCCCGGGAGCGTGACGGGAGAACCGCCCGCAATGCTCAACAACGAAAACGACACCACCGCAGGTAACGCCGACAGCGGCAGCCCCAGCGACAACCTGCCGCCGCGCAGGCGTCGCCGCGCCGCTTCCCGGCCCGCCGGGCCGCCCGGCGGGGCCACCGCAGAGGTGACCCCGGAGACGGAGGCCGCCCCGGCCGCCCCCCAGGCGAGTGCGGCGGAGGCCGCTCCGGCCGCCGCCCCCGCACGTTCCCGCCGCCGCGCGACCCGCGCCGTGGCCGCTCCCGAGACGCCGGCCGAGGCCGTCGTCGTCGAGGCCCCCGCCGCCGCGGCTCCCGCTGCCGCCCCGGTCACCGAGGAGCCCGCCGCCGCGCCCGCTCCGCGTGCCCGTCGTCGTGCGACCCGCGCCGTGACCGCCCCGGAGGCTCCGGCCGCCGAGGCCGCGCCCGTGGTCGAGGAGGAGGCTGCGGCCGCTCCCGCTCCGCGTGCCCGTCGCCGTGCCACCCGTGCCGTGACCGCTCCGGCCGCCGAGGCCGCCGCCGTCGAGGCTCCCGTGGCCGAGGCCGCGCCGGTGGCCGAGGAGGAGGCCCCGGCCGCTCCGGCTCCGCGTGCCCGTCGTCGTGCGACCCGCGCCGTGACCGCCCCGGAGGCTCCGGCCGCCGAGGCCGCGCCCGTGGTCGAGGAGGAGGCCCCGGCCGCTCCGGCTCCGCGTGCCCGTCGTCGTGCGACCCGCGCCGTGACCGCCCCGGAGGCTCCGGCCGCCGAGGCCGCCGCCGTCGTCGAGACCCCGGCCGCCGAGGCCGAGCCGGTCGTGGAGGAGGCCCCCAAGGCCGCCGCCCGCGCCTTCACCGTCGCCGACGCCCTGGACTCCCCGAAGCGCGGCGGCCGCCGCCGCGCCACCCGCTCCACCACCGCACCGGCCACCGCCGCGCAGCCCGCCGCCGAGACCGAGGCGCCCGCCGCCCCGGCCCGCGCCCGCCGCGCCGCGCGCCCCGCCGTGGCCGTCTTCCAGGCCCCGGTCTTCGCCGAGCCGATGTTCCAGACCCCCGAGACCGCCGCCATGGCCGCCGCGGCCGCCCGCGCCGCCGCCCCGGCCGACGAGGTCGAGGAGGAGGAGACGGAGGTCGAGGCCGAGGTCGTCCAGACCCCCGCCCCGCAGCCCGCCGGCCGCCGCCGTCGCCGTGGGCGCGGCGTCGCCGCCGAGTCCGCCCCGGCCGCCGAGTCCGCCCCGGTCTCCCTCCCCGAGGTTCTCGCCGAGGAGGAGCCCGAGGCCGAGCTCGAGGAGGAGTCCGCGGAGTTCGAGGAGGGCGACGAGTCGGGCGAGCGCCCGTCGCGCCGCCGCCGCCGTGGTGGCCGTCGCCGCCGCCGCGGTGAGGCCGCCGACCTCGACGAGTCCGCCGAGGAAGATGCTGAGGCAGAGGACGAGTCCGCCGAGCAGGAGGCCGACGAGGAGGAAGAGGACGAGGCCGAAGAGGCCCTCGGTTCCAGCTCCAGCCGCCGTCGCCGCCGTCGCCGTCGCCGCAGTGGCGACACCGCCGCCGATGCCGCCGAAGCGGGCGACGAGGACGGTGTGCGCACCGTCGTCAAGGTCCGTGAGCCGCGCCCGGCCCGTGAGAAGGCCGAACCCGGTTCGAGCGCCGACGAGGTCCAGTCCATCAAGGGCTCGACCCGCCTGGAGGCCAAGAAGCAGCGCCGCCGCGAGGGCCGCGAGCAGGGACGCCGCCGCGTCCCGATCATCACCGAGGCCGAGTTCCTGGCCCGCCGTGAGGCCGTCGAGCGCGTCATGGTCGTCCGCCAGTCCGGCGAGCGCACCCAGATCGGCGTCCTCGAGGACAACGTGCTCGTCGAGCACTACGTCAACAAGGAAGAAGCCACCTCGTACGTCGGCAACGTCTACCTGGGCAAGGTCCAGAACGTGCTGCCGTCGATGGAGGCCGCCTTCATCGACATCGGCAAGGGCCGCAACGCGGTCCTGTACGCCGGTGAGGTCAACTTCGAGGCGCTCGGCATGGCCAACGGGCCGCGCCGCATCGAATCCGCCCTCAAGTCCGGCCAGTCGGTCCTCGTGCAGGTCACCAAGGACCCGATCGGCCACAAGGGCGCCCGCCTGACCAGCCAGGTCTCGCTGCCCGGCCGCTACCTGGTCTACGTGCCCGAGGGCTCGATGACCGGCATCAGCCGCAAGCTGCCCGACACCGAGCGCGCGCGCCTGAAGACCATCCTCAAGAAGATCGTCCCCGAGGACGCGGGCGTCATCGTGCGCACCGCCGCCGAGGGCGCGAGCGAGGACGAGCTGCGTCGCGACGTCGAGCGTCTGCAGGCCCAGTGGGAGGACATCCAGAAGAAGTCGAAGCAGATCTCGACCTCTTCGCCGAGCCTGCTCTACGGCGAGCCGGACATGACCGTCCGTGTCGTGCGCGACATCTTCAACGAGGACTTCTCGAAGGTCATCGTCAGCGGTGACGGCGCGTGGGAGACCATCCACGGCTACGTGAACCACGTGGCCCCGGACCTGGCCGACCGGCTGCAGCGCTGGACCTCCGAGGTCGACGTCTTCGCGACGTACCGGATCGACGAGCAGCTCGCCAAGGCGCTCGACCGCAAGGTGTGGCTGCCCTCGGGCGGCTCGCTTGTGATCGACAAGACCGAGGCGATGATCGTCATCGACGTCAACACCGGCAAGTTCACCGGTCAGGGCGGCAACCTCGAGGAGACCGTCACCAGGAACAACCTGGAGGCGGCCGAGGAGATCGTGCGCCAGCTGCGGCTGCGCGACCTGGGCGGCATCGTCGTCATCGACTTCATCGACATGGTCCTGGAGTCCAACCGCGACCTGGTCCTGCGGCGCATGCTGGAGTGCCTGGGCCGCGACCGTACGAAGCACCAGGTGGCCGAGGTCACCTCGCTGGGCCTGGTCCAGATGACCCGCAAGCGGGTGGGCCAGGGTCTGCTGGAGTCCTTCTCCGAGACCTGCGTCCACTGCAACGGCCGCGGCGTCATCGTGCACATGGAGACGCCGACCGCGATCGGCGGCGGTGGCAACGGCAAGCGCTCGAAGCGCCGCGGTGGCCGCGGTGAGTTCGACCAGCACGACCACGAGGTCGAGACGGTCGAGACGGAGGGCTTCGAGTCCGAGGCGGAGGTGGCTGCCGAGGCCGCCGCCCCGCGTGCGCTGCCCGAGCCGGAGTTCGTCGCGGACGAGGAGCTCTACAGCAGCCCGGCCGAGGCCGAGGCCGCCGCGGGCGTGAGCAGCCGTCGCAACCGGCGCCGCGCCACCCGCAAGGCGACCGCTCCGGCGGGCGCCCCGCGCGGTGCGGCCGCTCCGGTGCAGGCCCCGGAGGCCGAGGTCGAGCCGGTGACCGAGCCGGCCGACACGGTGCTGGTGCCCGAGCCCGAGCCCGTCGTCGAAGCCGTGGTCGAGCCCGTGGCCGAGGCCGTCGCGGAGCCGGTGGCGGAGGAGGCTCCCAAGGGCCGTACCCGTCGCCGTGCGACCCGTAAGGCCACCGCCCCGGCGGGCGCCCCGGCCCCCGCGGCCGAGGTGGCCCCGGAGCCGGTCGTCGTGCCGGAGCCCGAGCCCGTCGTCGAGCCCGAGCCGGCCGTCGTCGAACCCGAGCCCGTGGCCGTGGTCGAGGAGGCCCCCGTGGCGGAGGCCGCACCGGCCCGTCCGCGCCGGCGTGCCACCCGTAAGGCCACCGCACCCGCCGGGTCCCCGGCAGGCGCGGCAGAGGCCGCCGTGGTGGTCGTCGAGGCCGCTCCGGTGACCGAGGCCCCGGCGCCCGTCGAGGAAGCCGCACCGGCCGAGGAGGCCGCACCGGCGAAGAAGGCCGCCAAGAAGGCTCCGGCCAAGAAGGCGACCACGGCGAAGAAGGCCCCGGCCAAGAAGGCGGCGGCCGCCAAGAAGACCGTGGCCAAGAAGGCGGCCACGACCAAGAAGACCGTGGCGAAGCGGGCGACGAAGAAGACCGCGGCGGCGGAGCAGCAGACGCTGCCCTCCGTCTCGGCTCCGACCGAAGCCTGATCCGCTCATGACCGTGGGCCCCCGCCGAGCGGCGGGGCCCACGGCCGTGCGGGGCCCGGTTTGACCCTCCGGAACCGGCCCCGTAACCTAGACCGTCGGCGTGTCTTGGACGAATCCGTTCAGTGTGCGCCGCGCTCCTGAGCACCCTCCTCCCGCTATTCCGCGCGCAAGCGCTGTACGGGAGAGGCCGCTCGTCCAATCCGGATCAGCGTGGGCCCCGGCCCGCCTGAGCGGCTGGCTTCAGGAGCATCCGTCCCGAGTGAGAGAGAGATCCGCGTGTACGCCATCGTGCGCAGCGGTGGTCGCCAGCACAAGGTTGCTGTCGGCGACATCGTTGAGGTTGACAAGATTTCCACTGCCAAGGTTGGCGACACGGTCGAGCTCTCGACCCTGCTCGTTGTCGACGGCGAAGCCGTGACCAGCGACCCGTGGGTCCTGGCCGGCATCAAGGTCCAGGCCGAGATCGTGGACCACCACAAGGGTGCGAAGATCGACATCCTTCGGTACAAGAACAAGACCGGCTACCGCCGTCGCCAGGGTCACCGCCAGCAGTACACGGCGATCAAGGTCACCGGTATCCCCGCGGCTGCGAAGTAAGAGGGACTGAGACATGGCACACAAGAAGGGCGCATCGTCCACCCGGAACGGGCGCGACTCCAATGCCCAGCGGCTCGGCGTGAAGCGCTTCGGCGGTCAGGTCGTCTCCGCCGGCGAGATCCTCGTCCGCCAGCGTGGCACCCACTTCCACCCGGGTTCGGGTGTCGGTCGTGGTGGCGACGACACGCTGTTCGCGCTGCAGGCGGGTGCCGTGCAGTTCGGCACGCACCGTGGCCGCAAGGTCGTCAACATCGTTCCGGCCGCCTGATCCAGCTTCGGCTGATCAAGCGTTCGTAACTTCCCGAGGGCGGATCTCAGCTCTTCCCGGCGTCAGCCGGGAAGAGAGGTCCGCCCTCGGCGCGTTGGTACGTACAGACGTTTTAATGGACAGCAAGGCCTGTCCGGGACATTCCCGCATGTAACTGGAGGAACAACCATGACCACCTTCGTGGACCGCGTCGAGCTGCACGTCGCCGCGGGTAACGGGGGCCACGGCTGCGCCTCCGTTCACCGGGAGAAGTTCAAGCCGCTCGGCGGCCCCGACGGCGGAAACGGCGGCCGCGGCGGCGACGTCATCCTGGTGGTGGAGCAGGCGATCACCACCCTGCTGGACTACCACCACAGCCCCCACCGCAAGGCCACCAACGGCAAGCCCGGCGAGGGCGGCAACCGCTCCGGCAAGGACGGCCAGGACATGATCCTGCCCGTGCCGGACGGCACCGTCGTCCTCGACAAGGAGGGAAACGTCCTCGCCGACCTCGTCGGCCAGGGCACCACCTACGTGGCCGCCGAGGGCGGCCGCGGCGGTCTCGGCAACGCCGCGCTCTCCTCCGCCCGCCGCAAGGCGCCCGGCTTCGCGCTCCTCGGCGTCCCCGGCACCACCGGCGACATCGTCCTGGAGCTCAAGACCGTCGCCGACGTGGCGCTGGTCGGCTTCCCGAGCGCCGGCAAGTCCTCGCTGATCTCGGTGCTCTCCTCGGCCAAGCCGAAGATCGCGGACTACCCCTTCACCACCCTCGTCCCGAACCTGGGCGTCGTCACCGCCGGCTCGACCGTCTACACGATCGCCGACGTCCCCGGCCTGATCCCCGGCGCCAGCCAGGGCCGCGGCCTGGGCCTGGAGTTCCTGCGCCACGTCGAGCGCTGCTCGGTGCTCGTGCACGTCCTGGACACCGCCACCCTGGAGTCCGACCGCGACCCGATCGCCGACCTCGACGTCATCGAGGAGGAGCTCAAGCTCTACGGCGGCGGCCTCGAGAAGCGCCCGCGCCTCGTCGTCCTGAACAAGGTCGACATCCCGGACGGCCAGGAGCTCGCCGACATGGTCCGCCCGGACCTGGAAGCGCGCGGCTACAAGGTCTTCGAGGTCTCCGCGGTCGCCCGTACCGGCCTGAAGGAACTCTCCTACTACCTCGCCGAGGGCATCGCCAAGGCCCGCGCCCGCAAGCCGAAGGAGGAGGCGACCCGCATCGTCATCCGTCCGAAGGCCGTGGACGACGCCGGCTTCACCGTCACCTACGACGAGGTCGAGGACGTCTACAACGTGCGCGGCGAGAAGCCGGAGCGCTGGGTCCGCCAGACCGACTTCAACAACGACGAGGCCGTCGGCTACCTCGCCGACCGCCTCAACCGCCTCGGCGTCGAGGAGGCGCTCAAGAAGGCCGGCGCCCGCGCCGGTGACGGCGTGGCCATCGGCTCCGACGAGAACGCGGTCGTCTTCGACTGGGAGCCGACCGTGATGGCCGGCGCCGAGATGCTGGGCCGCCGCGGCGAGGACCACCGTCTGGACGCCCCGCGTCCGGCCACCACCCGCCGCAAGGACAAGGAAGCCCAGCGCGGGGACTCGGCGCAGAAGGAGTACGACGAATTCCGGCCGTTCTAGTCCCCTTCCGAGGGAATCCGACCCGGAGGGTTTGAAGGCGTCTTTATGTGGGTCGCCTAGGATCCTTCGGGTGAACAGCAGCAACCTCCCCACGGTCTCCGTCGTGGTCATCGCGTACAACGACGCCGGGCTCGTGGGCGAGGCCGTCTCCTCGGCCCTCGCCCAGGGCCCGGTGGTCGCCGAGGTCATCGCGGTGAACGACGCCTCGTCCGACGGCACCGCACGGGTGCTGGACGAGCTGGCGGCCGCGCACCCCCGCCTCAAGGTCGTGCACCGCGCGGAGAACAGCGGGGGGTGCGGCACCCCGCGCAACGACGGGATCGCGGTCGCGTCCGGCACGTACGTCCTCTTCCTCGACAGCGACGACGTCCTGCCACCGGGTGCGGCCGACGCCCTGGTGCGCACCGCCGAGGAGCACGGCGCCCCCGTCACCGTCGGCGCGGCGGTCCGGCGCGAGCTGCCCCAGCACCACGACGTGCCGTGGATGCCCGGGCTCTACACGCCCGGCGACGTCATCGAGCGGCCGGCGGACCGGCCCGAGCTCGTCCGCGACACCCTCTGCGTCAACAAGCTCTACGCCCGCGCCTTCCTCCAGGAACACGGCCTGCGCTTCCCCGACGGCCGGTTCGTCTACGAGGACTTCGTCTTCACCGCGCGCGTACTGGCCGCGGCCCCCCGCATCGCCGTCACCGGCGACCTCGTCTACGTCTGGCACGTGCGGCGCAGCGCCGCCCAGGTGTCGATCTCCCTGGACCGCAAGGACGTCGGGAACTGGCGTGCCCGCGTCGAGGCCCACCGCACGGCCTCCCGGACCCTCGCCGCCGCCTCCCCGGAGCTGGGCAGCGCCTGCCAGGTGAAGTTCCTGGAGTACGACCTGCGCATGTACCTGCGCGAGCTCGGCAAGGACCCCGGGTACCAGGCCGCCTGGTGGACCCTCACCCGCGAGTACCTCGACACCTTCGCCGAGGCCGACATCGAGTCCGCCGCCGCCCACGCCCGCTGGATCGTACGGGTGCTGCGCGCCACCGCGACCCCGCCCGCCGACGTCGGCCGGCTCACCCGGCTGGCCGCCGAACCGCCGCGGCTGCTGCCCCCGTACGCGGTCGGCCCCACCGGTGCCCCGGTGTGGAGCGAGGAGCTCCCGGTGGAGCTGGACGGTCTGGCCGGGCTGCCGGTCGCCGAACTGCCAGTGACCGTCGATGCCGAGCCGGCCGGCCGCGGCGCCGTCCGGGTCCGTCTGCACGACCTGTACGGGCGCCTCGCCGAGGCCGGGCCCCGGACCGTGCAGCTGAGCTTCATGCCGCGCGCGGGAGCCGAGCCGGTCCTCGCCCAGCCGGTCGAGCTGCGCCCCGACCGCAGCGGCGGCTGGATCGCCGTGCTGCCCTTCCGCCTGGCCGACCTGGCCGTCACCGGCCGCCGCCAGGGGCTGCGCAGGATGCAGGCCTGGAACGTCGGGGTGCGCGTGGAGTGCGCCGACGGGAGCTCGGTGTTCACCGCCCTGCGCCCCCAGGGCCGTCTGCTCCGCCGCCGGGCCCTGCCCAGCAGCCGGTACGGTGTTCTGCTGGCGCAGCCCTACCGGACGGGGGCCGGCGCCCTCGCGCTGCGGCTCGCGCCCGGCGCCGAGGGAGCGCTGTACCTCGTGCGCAACCGCCTCCACCGGGCCCGGGCGGGCCGCGAGGCGGGCTGAGGGCCGCTTCCACACCGCTGCGCTTTTCCCCACCGAAGTCGGACAGGACCAAGGAGATACACATGACGTTTCTGATCACCGGTGGCGCCGGTTACATCGGCGCGCACGTCGTCCGCGCGATGCAGCTCGCGGGGGAGGAGGTCGTCGTGCTCGACGACCTCTCCACGGGCAACGAGAACCGCGTCCCGGAGGGCGTCCCGCTGGTGGTCGGCTCCGTCCTGGACCGGCTGACCCTGGACAAGACCATCCGCGCGCACAAGATCACCGGCGTGGTGCACCTCGCGGGCAAGAAGCAGGTCGGCGAGTCCGTCGAGAAGCCGCTGTACTACTACCACGAGAACGTGCAGGGTCTGACGGTCCTGCTCCAGGCCGTGGCCGACGCGGGCATCCGCAACTTCCTCTTCTCCTCCTCCGCCTCCGTCTACGGCATGCCCGACGTGGACCTGGTCACCGAGGACACCCCCTGCGCGCCGCTGAGCCCCTACGGCGAGACGAAGCTGGCCGGCGAGTGGCTGGTCCGCGCCGCGGGCAAGGCGCACGGCATCTCCACGGCCTGCCTGCGCTACTTCAACGTGGCGGGCGCGGCGACCCCCGAGCTCGCCGACACCGGCGTCTTCAACCTGGTCCCGATGGTCTTCGAGCGCTATGACGCCGGCGAGGGCGCCAAGATCTTCGGTGACGACTACCCGACCCCGGACGGCACCTGCATCCGCGACTACATCCACGTCGAGGACCTGGCGGAGGCCCACGTGGCGGCGGCCCGCAAGCTCGCCGAGTGGGGCGCGGCCGGGGAGTACAAGGACCTCACCGTCAACATCGGGCGCGGCGAGGGCGTTTCGGTCGCCGAGATGGTGGCGCTCCTGAACAAGAACACCGGGCACGACTACGCGCCGGTGATCAGCCCGCGCCGCGCCGGCGACCCGGCGAAGGTCGTGGCCTCGGCCGACAAGATCACCAGCGAGCTGGGCTGGAAGGCCCGCCACGACGTCCGCGAGATGGTCACCTCCGCCTGGGCGGGCTGGGAGGCCAACAAGGCCGCCCGGGCGGACCGCCACGCGGACGTCCACAAGGCCTGACCGGCCGCCGAAGGACGGGTACGGAGCCGCCCGCCCCGGACGTGTCCGGGGCGGGCGGCTCCGTGTGTCACGCGGCGGGAGCCGTCAGCGTTCCAGGAAGGTGAACAGCTCTTCCCACCGGTCGGTGATGTCGGCG
Organism: Streptomyces sp. 147326; assembly: GCF_045000215.1. Classification (NCBI taxonomy): domain Bacteria; kingdom Bacillati; phylum Actinomycetota; class Actinomycetes; order Kitasatosporales; family Streptomycetaceae; genus Streptomyces; species Streptomyces sp. 147326. The sequence continues at coordinate 5,868,142 of NZ_CP134201.1, forward strand.
CTGGAGTACCGCTTCACCGAGTGGAAGGCGTTGTCGCCGAGCCGGTCGCGCAGTTCACGGTCGGACATCAGCACGTGCAGGTGCCCGGCCAGCTCCATCGTGTTGCCCAGCCGGGCCAGCAGCCCGTCCTCGCCGTGCTCGACGATCTCCCGTACGCCCGGCGCGCAGTCGAAGGCGGCCACCGGAACGCCCGCCGCCATCGCCTCAAGCAGTGTGATCGGGAAGCCCTCGGCCCGGGAGGCCTGGGCGAAGACCGAGGCCCCGCGCAGGGCGCCCAGCACGTCGCCGGTGCTGCCCATCCACTCCACGGAGTCGTCCAGGCCCAGCGAGGTGCAGTGCGCCCGCAGGGCCTCCTCCTCCGCGCCCGCCCCGTAGATCCGCAGGACCCAGTCGGGGTGGAGCGGCGCGGCGTCAGCCCACGCGTCGAGCAGCAGGTCGACGCCCTTCTCGAAGGCGAGGCGGCCGACGCACGCCACGACCTTCTCCGTGCGCGGGGCGGGGGTGTCGGGCATGAAGGGCAGCGGGTTCGGCATGCTGCCGACGTTCTCCATGCCCGCCCGGATCCACAGGTCCGCGTCCTCGGCCGTCAGCACCAGCAGCCGGTCGACCTCGGGGTAGTGGCGGCGGACCCGCTCGCCGCGGGTGGACTTCTGGCTGGCCTCGAACGACTCGTGGCTCATGCCGATGACGGTGAGCCCCTTGGTGTCGGCGAGCGCCACCCACTCCATCGCCCAGACCTGCGTGACGATGACCACACCGCCCGGACGGGCCGTGCGCAGCAGCTCGCTCAGCTGCTCCGCCTTGACCCGCATCTTCGCCCGCCGGGCCGCCTGACGGCGCCGCTCGGGTGCGTTCAGCCGGCCCTTGATCCCGCGCAGCCGGCGGGCCGACGGCGGGTGGGCGTCGTAGAGCGTGGTCATCGCGTACGGCAGGTCCTGCGGCAGCTTCTGCCGGATCTCCTCGGCGACCGGGGCGATGCCGACGATGTGCACGTGGTGGCCGCGGTCGGTGAACAGCCGGGCCATCTGGTGCGACCAGGTGGTCACGCCGCCGAGCTCGTCGACGTTGTTGGAGACGATGAAGATGTCACGGCCGCCCGGGGTGGTGGTCTCCTGGCTCACTTGCCGCTCCTGGTGAAGAACTTCTCGACGATCTGGCGGGCCGCGTCCCCGCGGTCGTACTCGCCGAACTCGGCGAGGAAGCGCTCGCGCGCCTGGGCGTACTTGGCGTCCGCCTCCTCGAAGGCGGCGACCGCCTGCAGGAGTTCGTCCGCCGTGGCCACCACCGGGCCCGGGGCCTTCTCCTTCAGGTCGAAGTACGTGCCGCGGATGTCCGTCGCGTACTTCTCGTAGTCGTACGCGAAGAACAGCATCGGCCTGTCCAGGACCGCGTAGTCGAACATGACGGACGAGTAGTCGGTGATCAGTCCGTCGGCGAGGGCCAGCAGCGGGGTGATGTCGTGGCGCCGGGACACGTCGAGGACACGGCCGGCCACCGACGGCGGCAGCGAGACGCTGTTGAGGTAGTGGGTCCGCACCAGCAGCGTGAAGCGGTCGCCGAGCCGGTCCGCGAACTCCTCCACGTCGAAGGGGAAGGTGAAGCCCTCCACCGCGCCGTCTGCACCCGCCCGGAAGGTCGGCGCGTACAGCAGCACCTTCTTGTCCGGGTCGATGCCGAGCTCGGCCGCCAGGGGTCCGCGGACCCGCTCACCGCTCTGAACCTCGGTCCGGTGCGCCTCGACGAGGGCGTCGTTGCGCGGGTAGCCCGTGCGCAGCAGCACCTCGTCGCGCAGCCGGAAGCCCTTGGCGAGGGTGCGGGTGTCGTGCTCGGAGCGGATCAGGAAGTGGTCGAAGCGGTCGACCGCCTCCTGGAAGCGCTTCTGGCCGGCCCGCCCCTGCGCCTTGGTGCGGGGCTCGTGGAAGCCCATGCGCTTGAGCGCGGACCCGTGCCAGGTCTGGATGTACGTGGTGCCCGGGCGCTTGGCCAGTGCCAGCGGGAAGCCCTGGTTGTCGACCCAGTACTCGGCCTGGGCCAGGGCCCGCAGGTAGGGCCAGCTCCAGCGCCGCACCAGGGTGGCCTCCTTGGGGAAGCCGGTGGGCTTGGCGCCCGCGTACGACCAGATCGCCTCGAACGGCACGCCCTGGCGCACCATCTCCTCGTAGATCGCCTTGGGGCTGTCGCTGTACTGCTTGCCCATGTGGCTCTCGAAGACGACCGTGTCCTTCTTGACCGGCAGCTTCGAGAAGACCTCGTGGTAGAGCTTCACCTTCTGCTCGCCGGAGCCCATGTTCCGGCGGGCCCGCAGCGCCTTGCGCAGGCCCCGCTTGACCACGCCGGCCGCCTTGCCCTGTATGGCGTTGTTGATCAGCGACTGGGTGCGGACGGCGGCGGCGCTCTCGGCGGTCAGGACGTAGCTGAGGTTGCCCTTCTTCGTCACCTCGGGCCCGAAGCGGTCGGAGACCAGCCGGGTCAGCCGCGGCCGCACGCGCAGCCGGGCCGCCGAGTCCAGGTCGACCCCGCCGACCGAGACGCGCGTGGTGATCCGCTCGCCTCCGGCGGTCAGCTTGAGGCGGACGTCCCAGACGGCGTCGACGATGCCGAGGGGGCGGACGGTGCTCGCGACGTCGGCGGTGCCGGTCCACTCGATCGTGTCACCGGCGTGGCGCACGGTTGCCACCGGGAAGCCGAAGGAACGCACACCGATCTGCCGGCGGGCCCTGAATTCGAGCGTGGCCTTCAGATCGGCGTCGGCGGGGATCCGGCCCAGCGGATTCACGACGGAGCCGGACAGCGTGACGGTGCCGCGGCCGTCGTCCTCGTAGGCGGTGAGGCGGTTGCCGATGGTGAGGGAGGTGAGCGGGGTGGTGTGGAAGGCCTGCTCGGTGACGTCCAGTATCCGGCGGGCCTCGGCGGCCTCGGCGGGGTCGGGGCTGTCGATGTGCCGCGCGCACCAGTAGACGCGGCCGTCGCGTTCGGCGAGCGGGGAGGTGAGCCGGCCCTTGTTGGTCATGGCGTCGGCGGCCGGGAGCAGGTTGTCCCAGTCCTCCTTGCCCAGCAGGTAGGCGCAGATCGCCTGGAGGTAGGTGACGTTCTCGTACGCGGTCGGGTCGATCCCCGCGAGGTAGCCGTTGGCCAGCCGGGCGAACTCCTGGCGGTACTCGTCGCTGAGCAGCGGCAGGTCGCGCAGGTGCAGCACCAGGTCGTGCTTGACGAACTTGGCGTCCTTCGCGGACTTGATGTCCGCGTGGCCCTCCGCCGCCAGCAGCTGGTCGACGCGGCGGTGGATCTCCATCCGGTGGACGAAGTTCGCGATCTCGTGGCGCCGGTTGCTGATCGACTTGGCGGAGGCCTTCTCGACCACGTTCCAGAAGTACACGTGGTTCGGGATCAGCGTGATGCGGCGGGCCGCCACGTACGCCTGCGCGGAGAAGAGCAGGTCCTCGTAGTGGATGCCGACCGGGAACTCCAGGCCCTGCTCCAGCAGGAACGCGCGCCGGTAGCACTTGTTCGTGGAGAGGGTGTCGTAGACCAGCAGGTCGGGGAACTCGGTGATCGATTCCAGCGTGCGCGTGCGCGAGTAGATCCAGGGGTACCACTCGGTGGTCTTCCCCCAGCGGTTGTCGAGGTGCACGCGTACGCACATGCCCGACACCAGGTCGGAGCCGGTGCGCTCGGCGGCCTGCAGCATGTTCCGGCAGGCGTTGCGCTCCAGGACGTCGTCGCTGTCGAGGAACATCACGTACGTTCCGGTGGCCTGCAGGATGCCGTGGTTGCGCGGCGCACCGCAGCCACCGCTGTTCTCCGGCAGCTGGAAGGCGCGCACTCTTCCCGGATGCGCGGCCTCCAGTTCCTGGGCGACCGCGTAGGAACGGTCCTTGCTGCAGTCGTCGACGATCACGACTTCGACCCCGTGCAGGGTCTGGTCCAGAACGGACTGGACTGCTGTCGACAGACGCTCTGCGTCGTTGTAGACGATGACGACCACGGAGACGTCGGGCACGTGCACCTCGATCCCTTCGTTTCGTTGCGTTTCGTTCAGCTCATTCCGCTTATCTCGTCAAAGCTACCGTGTACCGGTCTCGGCTCAGGCAGGCCGACCGACGCTCCACTCTCGCCGTGCATACTTCTAAGGAAGAGGTGAGAGGCCGGTCCGGTCGCCGACAATCACCCGTTCGGACCCAGCAGGAAGTGTTCATGACGAAGCTGTCCGTAGTTGTCCCTTGCTACAACGAAGAGGCCGTCATCGACAGCTTCGACGCGGAGGTCCGCAAGGTCCTGGACACCCTCCCCGTCGAGTATGAGATCTGCTACGTCGACGACGGCAGCCGCGACGGCACCCTCGGCAAACTCCGGAAGATCGCCGCGGAGCACGGCGACCGGACGCGCTACGTCTCCTTCAGCCGCAACTTCGGCAAGGAGGCGGGCATGCTCGCCGGCCTGCGCGAGGCCACCGGCGACGCCGTCGTGATCATGGACGCCGACCTCCAGCACCCGCCGGAGCTCATCGCCCGCATGCTGGAGCTCTACGGGCAGGGCCACGACCAGATCATCGCCCGCCGCACGCGCGAGGGCGACAAGAAGCTCCGCTCCGCCCTCAGCAGCCTCTACTACCGGGGCGTCAACCGATGGGTCGACGTGGAGCTCACCGACGGCGTCGGAGACTTCCGCATGCTGTCGCGCCCGGCCGTGGACGCCCTGCTGTCGCTGCCGGAGTACAACCGCTTCTCCAAGGGCCTCTTCTCCTGGATCGGCTTCGACACCGTCCACTTCGACTACCGCAACGCGCAGCGCGAGGCCGGCGAGACGAAGTGGAAGTTCGGGTCCCTGCTGAACTACGGCATGGACGGCCTGATCTCCTTCAACAACCGGCCGCTGCGGATCGGGATCTGGTTCGGCGTGTCGCTGGTCGCCCTGACCGGCCTGTACGCGCTGTGGATCACGATCATGGCGATCACCAACGGCGTCGAGTCCCCGGGTTACGTCACCCTCGTGGCGATCATCACCGGCCTGGGCGGCGTCCAGCTGATCATGCTGGGTCTCATCGGCGAGTACATCGGCCGCATCTACTACGAGACCAAGCGCCGGCCGCACTTCCTGGTGAAGGAGTCGCACGGCACGGAGCAGCCCCCGCGCGACGGCCGGACCGGTCCGGCGGCGGAGCCCGCCATCGTGGAGCGCAGCGCCCGATGAGCCGCAGGGAGCAGCTCGGCCAGATCTTCCGCTTCGCCCTCGTCGGCGGGGTCAACACCGGCACCTTCTTCGGCATCTACCTCCTGCTGCACCCGTGGATGCCGTACTTCGCGGCCTACTCCCTCGCCTTCGTGCTGGCGATGGTCGGCTCGTTCTTCATGAACACCTACTTCACCTACCGGACCCGGCCGACCTGGAAGAAGTTCTTCCTCTTCCCGCTGACGAACGTCACCAACTACGTGATCCAGTCGGCCGGCCTCTACGCCCTGGTGACCTGGGCCGGGATGGACACCCGGATCGCCCCGCTGGTCGCGGCGATCGTGGCCATCCCGTTCACCTTCCTCCTCTCCCGCAAGATCCTCGTCCCGGGTGCCGCGCGGGCCGCCGAGCCGGAGCACGCGCACGACGGCCCGTCCAGGGTCTGAAACCCCCGAGCAGCCCTTCGGGGCCACCCCGTAGATTGAGGTGGCAGGCATTTCGGCAAGGGGCAAGGGGACAGACGTGTCAGCGGCTAGGCAAGGTGTCGTGGACGCCCGCAGGATCGTGGTCAAGGTCGGCTCCTCCTCCCTGACCACCGCGGCCGGGGGTCTCGACGCCGACCGGGTGGACGCGCTGGTCGACGTCCTGGCCAAGGTCCGCAGCGGCGGCGAGAAGGAGATCGTCCTCGTCTCCAGCGGAGCCATCGCCGCCGGACTCTCCCCGCTCGGCCTGCGCCGCCGCCCCAAGGACCTGGCCCGCCAGCAGGCCGCCGCCAGCGTCGGCCAGGGCCTGCTCGTCGCCCGCTACACCGCCTCCTTCGCCCGCTACGGCCTCCGCGTCGGCCAGGTGCTCCTCACCACCGACGACACCAGCCGCCGCGCCCACTACCGCAACGCGTACCGCACCCTCGACCAGCTGCTCGCCATGGGCGCCCTCCCGGTCGTCAACGAGAACGACACCGTCGCCACGGACGAGATCCGCTTCGGCGACAACGACCGCCTGGCCGCCCTCGTCGCCCACCTCGTCCGCGCCGACCTCCTCGTCCTCCTCTCCGACGTGGACGGCCTCTACGACGGCGACCCGTCCCTGCCCGGCACCACCCGCATCGACGAGGTCCGCGGGCCCGAGGACATCGCGCACGTCTCGATCGGCAGTGCCGGCAAGGCGGGCGTGGGCACCGGCGGCATGGTCACCAAGGTCGAGGCGGCCCGGATCGCGGCCGCCGCCGGGATCCCCGTCGTGCTGACCTCCGCGAGCCAGGCCGCCGACGCCCTCGCCGGACGGGGGACCGGCACGCTCTTCCACGCCACCGGGCGCCGCTCGGCGGACCGGCTGCTCTGGCTCCAGCACGCCTCGACCCCGCAGGGCCACCTGGTCCTGGACGACGGCGCGGTGCGCGCCGTCACCGAACGCGGCAGCTCGCTCCTCCCGGCCGGCATCGCCGCGGTCGAGGGCGACTTCGTCGCGGGCGACCCCGTGGAGCTGCGCGCGGCCGACGGCCGCGCGGTGGCCAGGGGCCTGGTCAACTTCGACGCCAAGGAGCTTCCTCAGCTCCTCGGCCGCTCCACTCGCGAGCTCGCACGGGAACTCGGACCCGCGTACGAACGGGAGGTCGTCCACCGTGACGATCTGGTCCTGCTGCAGGGCTGAGGTTCGGTAAAAGCGCAGCGCGGCGGGCCGGGGACTGGTCAACTGTGAGGGGCGGGCGGACACGCGCAGCGGAGACAGGAGGCGGCTGGTGAGACGAGCGCTGACCAGCGTCGGTCCGGGGGACGGTGACGGCGGCGGTGGCGGGGAGGAGCAGGATCACGCCTCGCGCCTGTGGCACGTGACCCTGAGCGTCTCCGGCAGGCCGGCCCCGCTGTCCGAGGTCCGGCGCGGGCTGGAACAACTGGCCCACGACCACCCCTTCCTGCTGACCAGCCGGTACGCCGACGACCACGCGGAGATCCGTTACTGGGAAGAGGCCCGCGACCTCCACGACGCGGCGGCCGTCGCCCTGCGCCTGTGGGGCGAACACCGCTCCTCGGCGCAGCTCCCGCCGTGGGAGATCGTCGGCTTGGAGGTCATCGACCGCGCCACCTACCACCAACGCGTGGCCGAAGGCTACGGCCCACCCCCGGCCCACCCGGTCGGCGTGCACCCGTACTGACTCAGCCCCCGCTTTCAGCCCCGCCGGGGACCATCCAGCCCCGCCGGCGTTCGAGGCGCGGGGTCCGGGGCGGAGCCCCAGGCCTTCTCAGCCCGTCCGGCGCTTGAGGACCGGGGTCCGGGCAGCGCCCGGGGAAACGGCGAAAGGGCGGGGCGGGGAGAAGGCCCCGCGCAGCGGCCCCGCAGTCGGCCCGCGGCAGCGTCTCGCGGGGTGGAACCCCATCGGCGGGGCACCGGCGGGGGATTACCCTGGGCGGCATGACCTCGCTCGATGCCCCCACCGCCACCTCGCCCGTCATCGCCACCGCGCAAGCGGCCCGCACCGCGGCCGCCGCCATCGCGCCACTGCCGCGGTCCGTCAAGGACACGGCCCTGCTGGCGATCGCGGACGCGCTGGAGGCCCGTACGGCCGAGATCATCGCCGCCAACGCCGTGGACACGGACAAGGCCCGCGCCGCCGGCACCAGCGAGACCGTCATCGACCGCCTCACCCTCACCCCCGACCGCGTCGCCGCCATCGCCTCCGACGTGCGTGACGTCGCCGCCCTCCCCGACCCCGTCGGCGAGGTCGTCCGCGGCTCCACCCTCCCCAACGGCATCGACCTCCGGCAGATCCGCGTCCCCCTCGGCGTCGTCGGGATCATCTACGAGGCCCGCCCGAACGTCACCGTCGACGCCGCCGCCCTCTGCCTCAAGTCCGGCAACGCGGTCCTGCTGCGCGGCAGCTCCTCCGCCTACGCCTCCAACACCGCGCTCGTCGCGATCCTCCGCGACGCCGTCACCGAGGCCGGTCTCCCCGCCGACGCGATCCAGCTCGTCCCCGGCGAGTCCCGTGACTCCGTCCGCGAGCTGATGCGCGCCCGCGGCCTCGTCGACGTGCTCATCCCGCGCGGCGGCGCCTCCCTCATCAAGACCGTGGTCGAGGAGTCCACCGTCCCGGTCATCGAGACCGGTACCGGCAACTGCCACGTCTACGTCGACGCCCAGGCCGACCTGGACATGGCCGTGGACATCCTCGTCAACTCCAAGGCCCAGCGGCCCTCCGTCTGCAACTCCGCCGAGACCCTCCTCGTCCACCGCGACATCGCCGACGCCTTCCTGCCCCGCGCCCTCGACGCGCTCGCCGACGCCGGCGTCACCGTGCACGGCGACGCCCGGGTCCTGGCCGCGGCCGAAGGCGGCAAGGTCACCGCCCTGCCCGCCACCGACGAGGACTGGGCCGCCGAGTACCTCTCCTACGACATCGCCGCGGGCGTCGTGGACTCCCTCGACGACGCCGTCGCCCACATCCGCCGCTGGACCTCCGGCCACACCGAGGCGATCGTCACCACCTCGCAGGCCGCCGCGCGCCGCTTCACCCAGCTGGTCGACTCGACCACGGTCGCCGTGAATGCATCCACTCGGTTCACGGACGGTGGCCAGTTCGGATTCGGCGCCGAGATCGGCATCTCCACCCAGAAACTGCACGCCCGGGGCCCGATGGGCCTTCCCGAGCTCACCTCCACGAAGTACATCGTCACCGGCGACGGTCACGTTCGGTAGTCGTGGCCTGGACGCGGTGTGGCCGGATTTCGGCGGACACCCTGCCCAAAGGCGGCCCCCAGGTCTAGGCTGGTCCTGTGCCGGACGACGTGGGGGGCAAGCCGTTCCCGGACGACGGGGAGCCCGACGACGACCGCGGAGGCGCGGATCAGGACTTCGCCTCCGTGGTGTTCGACGAGGCCTTCGTCCGGAACGCCGAGATCCATGAACCGAGTGCCGCCGAGCGCCAGCGGGCGGCGGACCGGGCACGCGCGGAGGCCGAAGCCGCCCGCGCCGTGGCCGGCGGCTGGACGGGCGACGACGACTACGACGGATACGCCTACGGCCACCCCGACGGCTACGAGGGCGACGAACCCGGCTGGGACGACCGCGGCCCCGGCTACCCCGACGGCACGTACGGCCCGTACGGGGCCTACGGCGGCAGCCTGCGCCCGTACCGCGGCCGGGCGCCCTGGCTGCGCCCGGTCGCCTGGGTGCTCGCGTTCGTGATGGGCCTCGGCATGGTCGCGCTCGCCTTCAGCGCCGTCTACCGCAGTGCCTCGGGCGAGGCGGACCCCGCCCCGGCGCCCGCCAGCACCCCCAGGCGCGAAGTCACCGGCGTAGGCGCGTTTACGTACCCCTCCGTCCGCCAACCCTGAAGGTACGACCCCACTCGCGTACGCCGGAGTAGGGGGCTTCTCTGAAGCGGGGACAGCGGGGAGAAGCGATGGCCGTTCCAGGAGATCCGCCCAACGGCACCCCCGAAGGCACGGGCGGGGGCGACGACGAGTTCCGGTCGGACGAGTACCGATCGGTGGTGTTCGACGAGGACTTCGTCAGGGCTGCCAGGCTCCAGGAGTACTCGGCACAGGAACGCATGGGCGAACACGCCAGGGCCGTGCGCAGCCGCTCCATCTGGTCGGGCGGCGGCTCCGGGCCCCGCACCGGCACCCCCGGCCGGGGCGCCCGGCAGGGCATGCTGCTCGTGCTGCTCATCGCCACGGCCTTCTCGGCCGCCGTCTACATGGGGCTGCGCAACCCCTACGTCCCCCCGCCCGCAGGGCCCGCCCAGGCGCTCAGCAGCACCGTGGTCCCGCTCGCGCCGACGAGCGCCGTGCCCGGCGGGCGGCCCGCCGACCTGTACGCGAAGAGCCCCGCCGCCGACTACCGCGTGGGGGCGGCCGGGATCACCCTGCCCGCCGTGCGCCGCACGCAGCACTTCACCGACGTCCAGATCGTCACCGCCCTGTCCATCGCCAAGGACTACCTGGTGAATTCCTCGCTGGACCCCGACGTCCTGGCCGGAACCGCCAACCGGCCGGTGCGCGTCCTGCTCGACCCCGACCAGCTGGCGCAGTTCGACCACAGCATGACCTCGCCCGCCGGCGACGGCCGGCACGCGGAAACCGGCTGGCTGGTCCGCTTCGACCCGGCCACCGCGGTCGTGGCCGACTCCCGGGTCCGGGTGAGCGGGACCCTCGCCTACGCGGAGGTCGCTCCGGACGTGCTCGAGGTGATCACCGACCACACCTTCGTGTACGCCGTGCGGCCGGCCACCGGATTCCCGGCCGCGGCCGACGGCGCCTCGCTCTTCACCGTCCGGCGGGAGCTGCGGCTGCGCTTCGACCGGGACGACCTGGCTGCCCGGCGGCTGGAGCTGGTGGCGGCCTACGTGATGGCCGGGCCGCAGGACTGCTCCAGCGACCCGGCCGGGGGCTTCCGCCCGGTGCCGGCCGGAGCCGGCCCGACCACCGTGGGCCCGCCCGCGAGCGACCCGTACGCCACCGGCGAACCGCGGCGCGCGGCCGGGCTGTGCGGCGTACTGGCGCCCTCCGCGTACCCGGGGGAGACCTCGGTCAGCCCTGCTCCGTAGCCCCGGCCCCGTCCTTGCCCGCCGGCCCGGTGCCCGGGGCGGATCCGCTGCCGGCGCCCGTGAACTTGTCTCGCAGCTTGCCGCCCATGTCGGCCGCGCCGCCCGCGATGTCGCCGACCAGCTTGAACAGCGGGTCCTTGCTGGTGCGCACCGCGTCGGCGTAGTGCGCGGCCGACTCCCGGAAGGAGTCGGTGACCGAGGCGTCCTTGTCCTCCTCGCGGCGCGGGTAGTGGCCGTCCATGATCCGCTGGTAGTCCCGGCTCTCCGACCACTTCTTCAGCTCGGCCGCCCGGACCGTGGTGAAGGGGTGCGTGCGCGGCAGCATGTTGAGGATCTTCAGCACGGAATCGCGCAGATCGCCGCCCTTCTCGTACTCGTCGGCCTGCTCCAGGAAGGCGTCCACGTTCATCTCGTGCAGGTGGTTGCCGCCCGCCAGCTTCATCAGCCCCCGCATCGAGGCGGTCACGTCCTGCCCCACCAGCAGGCCGGCCCGGTCGGCCGAGAGCTCCGACTTGCGGAACCACTCGCGCAGAGCGGTCACGAGCGCCGTGATCGCCACATTGCCCAGCGGGATCCACGCGACCTTCAGCGCCAGATTCGTCAGGAACAGCAGGATCGTGCGGTACACGGAGTGCCCCGACAGGGCGTGGCCCACCTCGTGGCCCACCACCGCCCGCATCTCCTCCTCGTCGAGCAGCTCGACGAGGCTCGTGGTCACCACGATGATCGGCTCGTCCAGCCCGATGCACATGGCATTGGGCTTCGGGTCCTGCTGCACGTACATCTGGGGGACCTTCTCCAGGTCCAGGATGTAACAGGCGTCGCGCAGCATCGCGTACAGGTGCGGGAACTGCGTCTCGCCCACGCGTACGGAGTCCGACAGGAACAGCAGCCGCAGGCTCCGCTCCGGAAGCAGCCCGCTCAGGGCCTTGAACGCGGTGTCGAACCCGGTCAGCTTGCGCAGCGCCACCAGCGCCGAGCGGTCCGCCGGATGCTCGTACGCCCGCGAGGAGATACCGGGGAACCGCCTGCGGTCCCGCGCCGGTGCCTTCTCGAAACCCGTCTCCGTCATAGCGCCCTCCCCTGGAATGGCCTGCTTGGCCGTGCGTCTATCCTCTCCAACGCCTGAGTCGGCGTGAGCGTGCCCCAGGCCCCCGCATACGATGTGAGCGAAGTCTCCGCCCGCTCCCCGACTCGATAGGTACCTGCCTGATGAGCCTCGCCTCCACCGCCCACAACCTGGTCGTCCTCGCCTCGGAGGGGGCCGAACAGCACGGCGGCAACCACGACAGCCTGAACCCGTACCTGACCGGCGGCGGTGCCTTCGTCGTCCTGATGCTGATGCTCTGGGTCACCACGCGCCTGAACCGCGACCGCTAGACCGACCGGTCCACCGGGCCAGTAGGCTCTGCGCTCATGGGAGAGCAGGAGATGCCTACCGGTCCGGTCAAGCGCCGGCTCGGCGTGATGGGCGGGACATTCGACCCGATCCACCACGGACACCTGGTGGCCGCCAGCGAGGTGGCCGCCCTTTTCCACCTCGACGAGGTGGTGTTCGTGCCGACGGGTGAGCCGTGGCAGAAGTCGCACGGGGCCGTCTCGCCCGCCGAGGACCGCTACCTGATGACGGTCATCGCCACGGCTTCGAACCCCCAGTTCTCGGTCAGCCGCATCGACATCGACCGCGGCGGGCCGACGTACACGATCGACACCCTGAGGGACCTCAAGGCGCTGAACGACGACGCCGACCTGTTCTTCATCACGGGTGCCGACGCTCTCGCACAGATCCTGACCTGGCGGAACGCCGACGAGCTCTTCTCGCTCTCCCATTTCATCGGCGTCACGCGGCCGGGCCACGTCCTCACCGACGACGGGCTCCCCGAGGGCGGCGTCTCCCTGGTCGAGGTGCCCGCGCTGGCGATCTCGTCCACGGACTGCCGTGCGAGGGTGGCCCAGGGGGATCCCGTCTGGTACTTGGTGCCGGACGGCGTCGTGCGCTACATCGACAAGCGTGAGCTGTACCGGGGAGCCTGAGCTTCCGGAGAGAGGGGCCCCGCGGTGAACGACCGACAGGATCCGTACGACCCGTATGCCGCCCAGGAGCAGCAGCTCATCGGCTACGACGCGTACGGGCGGCCGGTGTACGGCCAGGTGCCCGCACAGCCCGTCCAGCCCGCTCCGCCCGCGCCGCAGTACGAGCAGCAGCAGTACGGCTACGACTACCAGGGCTACGGCCAGCAGCAGCCGCAGCAGCAGTACTACGTGCCGCAGCCGGCCGCCCAGGAGTACGGGCAGCAGGACTACGCGCAGGCGCCCGGCTACGGCTACGACACGCAGCAGACCCAGCAGTGGATCCCGCAGCAGACCGCCCCGCAGCAGGCCCCCGAGCAGGCCGCGCCGCAGCCTGCCGCCCCCGAGCCGCCGGCCCCGGCCGAGCGCCGGACCGCCCAGGTCCCCGAGCCGCGCCGGCCCGACGGTGAGCCCGAGGCGGGCCGGGACTACCGCACCGAGATGTTCGCCTTCATCGACCAGCCGGACGAGGACTCCGAGGACGTCATCGACTGGCTCAAGTTCACCGAGAGCCGGACCGAACGCCGCGAGGAGGCCCGCCGCCGCGGCCGCAACCGGGTGGTGGCGCTGATCGTCGTCCTCGCCCTGTTCGTCGTCGGCGGCCTCGGCTACCTCTGGTACGCGGGCCAGCTGCCCTTCCTCGACGGCCCCGGCCAGGACAAGAGCGGGGCGGCCGCCCCCGGGGCGCAGAAGCGCGACATGATCGTCGTCCACCTGCACAACACCAAGAAGGGCGGCACCTCCTCGGCGCTGCTCGTCGACAACGTCACCACCAAGCAGGGCGCCACCGTCCTGCTCCCGAACGCCCTCGGCGTCACCAGCCAGGACGGTTCCGCGACGGCGCTCGGCAAGGCGGTCGAGGAGGGCGGCCTCGGCACCCGCGAGGCCCTCGACTCGGTGCTCGGCACCCAGATCGGCGGCACCTGGCGGCTGGACACCCCCTTCCTGGAGAACCTGGTCGAGCTGGTCGGCGGCATCGAGGTCGACACCGACACCGCGGTCCCGGCCGACGACGCGGCCAAGACCCCCGCCGTGGCCCAGGGCCAGAAGCAGAGCCTGAGCGGCCCCATGGCCGTCGCGTACGCCACGTACCGCGGCCAGGGCGAACCGGAGACCAAGCAGCTGGAGCGTGTGGGCAAGGTGCTCCAGGCGGTCCTGCGCAAGGTCCCGAGCGACCCGAAGGCGGCGGCCGTGACCGTCGAGAGCATCGGCCAGATCCTCGACCCGGCCCTGAACGCGCAGACCCTCGGTGCCCTGCTGGCCCGGCTCGGCGAGCACGCCAAGGTGGGCGCGTACCGCACCGACCTCCTCGCGGTGAAGGCGGACGGCACCCTCACGGACGAGGCCAACAAGAAGGTCGTCAAGGAGGTGCTCGGCGGCTCCGTCGCCGCGGCGCAGCCCGGCGCCTCCCCGCGCGTCGGCCTCAAGGACGCCACCGGCGACGAGAAGACGCAGGTCGCGGCGAAGGCGGCGCTGTTGAACGGCGGCTACACCTTCGTGGACGGCGGCAAGGCCGACAAGACGGCGGCCGCCTCCCAGATCACGTACCAGGACGACGCGCAGCGGGACCGCGCGATCGAGGTCGCCAAGACGCTGGGGCTGCCCGAGACGGTCGTGAAGAAGGCCGAGAACGTGGTGAACGCGGAGGTCGTGGTGATCCTGGGCAAGGACTACAAGGCGTCCTGACCGGGCTCGGGCCCGGTCCCGGGGAGTGCTTTCGCCCGCGCGGGCCGTTCCGCGCGGGCGGTGTCGGCGGTACATGAGACCCTTGTAAGGATCTGCCCGCCAACCCGAAAGCATGGCCAGTGACCGCCACGGACCGCTCCATCGAGCTCATCACCGCCGCCGCCCAGGCCGCGGCCGACCGGCTCGCGCACGACATCATCGCGTACGACGTCAGCGACGTGCTGTCGATCACCGATGCCTTCCTGCTCGCCTCGGCGCCCAACGACCGCCAGGTCAAGTCGATCGTCGACGAGATCGAGGAGCGCCTGCTCAAGGAGCTCGGCGCCAAGCCGGTGCGCCGCGAGGGCGACCGCGACGCCCGCTGGATCCTGCTCGACTACGTCGACATCGTCGTCCACGTCCAGCACAGCGAGGAGCGGGTCTTCTACGCGCTGGAGCGCCTGTGGAAGGACTGCCCCGAGATCGAGCTGCCCGAGGACGCCAAGCTCACCATCGGCAAGGCCGAGGAGCACGCCAAGCTGCGCGAGGCGGCGGGCGACGACGAACTGGACGGTGATCTGTTCTGAGCGCGAGCACCTCGGGCAAGTCCGGACGCAAGATCGTCCTCTGGCGGCACGGCCAGACCGCGTGGAACCTGCAGCGGCGCTTCCAGGGCTCCACGGACATCGAGCTGACCGAGGCGGGTGTGGCGCAGGCGCGCCGCTCCGCGCGGCTGCTCGCCTCGCTGCAGCCGGATGCCATCGTGGCCTCCGACCTGCAGCGCGCCTCCGCCACGGCGGCCGAACTGGCCTCCGTCACGGGGCTGCCCGTGCACCACGACGCGGCGCTGCGCGAGACGTACGCCGGCGAGTGGCAGGGCCTCACGCACGACGAGATCATCGAGAAGTACGGCGAGCAGTACGCGGCGTGGAAGCGCGGCGAACCGGTCCGCCGCGGCGGCGGTGAGCTGGAGACCGAGGTCGCCGACCGCGCCGCGCCGGTGGTCCTGGACCACGCCGGCCGGCTGCCGCAGGGCGGCACCCTCGTCGTGGTCAGCCACGGCGGCACCATCCGTACGACGATCGGGCGCCTGCTGGGCCTGAACGCGTACGACTGGGAGGGCCTGGGCGGGCTCTCCAACTGCTGCTGGTCCGTCCTCGGCGAGGGCGCGCGCGGCTGGCGCCTGTTGGAGCACAACGCCGGCACCCTGCCGGAACCGGTGCTCGGCGACGACGACTGAGCTGCTTCCCGCCGCTCCTTGCCGCTCCCTGCCGGGGCTGCCACCCGGATTTCACTTTCCGGCTGGTCGCAGGCTAGAGTTCTTCTTGTTCGCAGCGCAGAACACCGGAGACGGGGGGAGTGCGGCGGAGAGCGGGGCTATAGCTCAGTTGGTAGAGCGCCTGCATGGCATGCAGGAGGTCAGGAGTTCAATTCTCCTTAGCTCCACAATCAGGATCCCGTCCCCAATAGGGGGCGGGATCCTTGTTTTTGTACCCTTTGCGTTTGCTGACCTGGCCCGCACCGGCATGGCAGAATCGGACCGCCGGAGGCGGGAGACGACGGCCCGACGCGGGAGGGAGTCGCTGACGGATGGGTGCACACCGGCGCCGGTGCGACTGGTGCAACAACGGCACGCCGATCGTGCGGGACATGGACCCGGTCAACCCCGACTACCAGTACTGGTGCGAGGAATGCGCGCGGGCGCTGATCATAAAAGGCGACCCGATCGAGACGTACCGCGAGCTGGAAGGGGAGCCGATCTACGGCCGGCTGCTCGACGAGCACTGCACGCTCAAGCGGTTCTATCAGTTTGCTAGAGCGTGACAAGTTGGATCAAATCGGACATGGCCCATGGTCGGTGGAAACCGATTTTTGGACCAGGGCCATGACCGTGTAATGTTTGGGACGTCGCCAAGGGGAACCGGCAAGGGAAACCGGAGCGGCAAGCGGAACAAGGGGCTATAGCTCAGTTGGTAGAGCGCCTGCATGGCATGCAGGAGGTCAGGAGTTCAATTCTCCTTAGCTCCACAGTGAGGAAGCGGGCCACCCGGATCGGGTGGCCCGCTTCTCGTTGTGCGGTCGTCCGAGCGGGCGTCACGGGTGCTGCGGTACCCTGACGCCATGCGTGCCGTACGCCTTCTGCTTACCGAGCCGCGCTGATCAGCGCCGACCTTCGAGAGGTCGGCATCGGCGCGGCGTCCCCTCCTGTGCGAGGGGTTTTTTCGTTTGGGCAGGCAGAGACGGCGAAGACGATCGATGGAGCTTCAGAAATCATGAGCGAGACGAACACCCCGGCCCCCGAGGCGGCCGAGGCGCACCGCTACACGGCTGCCATGGCCGCCGACATCGAGGCACGCTGGCAGGACGTATGGGACGCGCAGGGCACGTACGAGGCCCCGAACCCGACCGGTGACCTGGCCGGGGACCCCGCAGTGGTCGCACGGCCCAAGAAGTTCATCATGGACATGTTCCCGTACCCGTCCGGTGCGGGACTGCACGTCGGTCACCCGCTCGGGTACATCGCCACCGACGTCTTCGCCCGCCACCAGCGGATGACCGGCCACAACGTCCTGCACACCCTGGGCTTCGACGCGTTCGGCCTGCCGGCCGAGCAGTACGCCGTGCAGACCGGAACGCACCCGCGCGTGTCGACCGAGGCGAACATCGAGAACATGAAGGTCCAGCTGCGCCGACTGGGCCTGGGCCACGACAAGCGCCGCTCCTTCGCGACGATCGACCCGGACTACTACAAGTGGACCCAGTGGATCTTCCTGCAGATCTACAACTCCTGGTACGACGCGGACGCGGGCAAGGCCCGCCCGATCGCCGAGCTGGTCGCCGCCTTCGAGAGCGGCTCCCGTGAGGTCCCCGGCGGCCGCGCCTGGGCCGAGCTGACCGCGGGCGAGCGCGCCGACGTGCTGAACGCCTTCCGGCTGGCCTACGCCTCCGACGCGCCGGTGAACTGGTGCCCCGGGCTGGGCACCGTACTGGCCAACGAGGAGGTCACCGCGGACGGCCGGTCCGAGCGCGGCAACTTCCCGGTCTTCAAGTCGCGCCTGAGCCAGTGGAACATGCGGATCACCGCGTACGCCGACCGCCTGCTGGACGACCTGGACGCGCTGGACTGGCCCGAGGCCATCAAGCTGCAGCAGCGCAACTGGATCGGCCGCAGCGAGGGCGCGCGCGTCGACTTCGCGCTGGGCGACGAGGCGATCACCGTCTTCACCACCCGCCCGGACACCCTGTTCGGCGCCACCTACATGGTGCTGGCGCCCGAGCACCCGCTGGTCGACAAGTTCATCCCGGCCGCCTGGCCCGAGGGCACCCACGCGGTGTGGACCGGCGGGTACGCCACCCCGGCCGAGGCCGTCGCCGCGTACCGCAAGCAGGCCGCGGCCAAGTCGGACGTCGAGCGGCAGGCCGAGGCCAAGGACAAGACCGGTGTCTTCACCGGCGAGTACGCGATCAACCCGGTCAGCGGCCAGAAGGTCCCGGTCTTCATCGCCGACTACGTGCTGATGGGCTACGGCACCGGCGCGATCATGGCGGTCCCGGCGCACGACGCCCGCGACTTCGAGTTCGCGCGCGCCTTCGAGCTGCCCGTCCGCTGCGTGGTCGAGCCGACCGACGGGCGCGACATCGACCCGGCCGAGTGGGACGACGCCTTCGTCTCCTACGACGCCACGCTGGTCAACTCGACGGGCGAGGGCATCTCCCTGGACGGCCTGGGCGTCTTCGAGGCGAAGGCCGCGATCACCGACTGGCTGGCCGAGCGCGGCATCGGCGAGGGGACCGTCAACTTCCGCCTGCGCGACTGGCTGTTCAGCCGGCAGCGCTACTGGGGCGAGCCCTTCCCGATCGTCTACGACGAGGACGGCGTCGCGCACCCGCTGCCCGAGTCGATGCTGCCGCTGGAGCTGCCGGAGGTCGAGGACTACTCGCCGCGCACCTTCGAGCCGGACGACGCGGCCTCCAAGCCGGAGACCCCGCTGTCGCGCAACGAGGAATGGGTCAACGTCCAGCTGGACCTGGGCGACGGCCGTGGTGTCCGCTCCTTCCGGCGCGAGACCAACACCATGCCGAACTGGGCCGGTTCCTGCTGGTACGAGCTGCGCTACCTGGACCCGAACAACGCGTCGGCCCTGGTGGACCCGGAGATCGAGCAGTACTGGATGGGCCCGCGCGAGGACGCGCCGCACGGCGGTGTCGACCTGTACGTGGGCGGCGCCGAGCACGCCGTGCTGCACCTGCTGTACGCGCGCTTCTGGTCCAAGGTGCTGTTCGACCTGGGTCACGTCTCCTCGGCCGAGCCGTTCCACAAGCTGTTCAACCAGGGCATGATCCAGGCGTACGCTTACACCGACGCGCGCGGCGTCTACGTCCCGGCGGCCGAGGTCGAAGAGCGCGACGGCGGCTACTTCTACCAGGGCCAGCCGGTCAAGCGTGAGCACGGCAAGATGGGCAAGTCCCTGAAGAACGCCGTCACGCCCGACGAGATCTGCGAGGAGTACGGCGCCGACACCCTGCGCCTGTACGAGATGGCGATGGGTCCGCTGGACGTCTCGCGTCCGTGGGACACCCGTGCCGTGGTCGGCCAGTACCGCCTGCTGCAGCGCCTGTGGCGCAACATCGTCGACGAGGAGACCGGCCGGGTGACCGTCGTGGACGGGGAGCCGGGCGAGGACACCCTGCGCGCGCTGCACAAGGCGATCGACGGGGCCGGCGCGGACATGGCGGGGCTGCGCTTCAACACCGCCATCGCGAAGATCACCGAGCTGAACAACGCCCTGACGAAGGCGGGCCGCCCGCTGGAGCGCTCGGTCGCCGAGCGGCTGGTGCTGCTGATCGCCCCGCTGGCCCCGCACATCGCCGAGGAGCTGTGGAGCCGCCTGGGCCACGGGGAATCGGTGGTCCACCAGGACTTCCCGGTCGCGGACCCGGCGTACGTCGTGGACGAGACCGTGACGTGCGTGGTGCAGGTCAAGGGCAAGGTCAAGGCACGGCTGGAGGTGTCGCCGGCGATTTCGGAGGCGGAGCTGGAGCAGCTGGCCGTGACCGACGAGGGCGTCGTGGCGGCGCTGGGCGGCGCGGAGATCCGCAAGGTGATCGTGCGTGCGCCGAAGCTGGTGAACATCGTCATCTGACCGCGGTCGGACGGAGCACCCCTCCATGGGGGAGATCCCGTACGGGCAGGTTGGGGGTTCGAATGGAACCCCCAACCTGCCCGTGGCGTTTACGGTTGAGGTGACGGCAGTAAGCCGGCGGGGACTGGGGAAGGGACACTCATGGAGGCCGCGTTGATCATCTTCGCGCTGATGGTGCTTTTCGCCTTCCTCGGCTTGGGCGCGTACGCGACCGTCAAGGTGGTGCAGGCGACCAAGCGCGGAGTGGACCGGACGATCACCCACGCGCGACGGACGGTGGAGGACACCACCCTGCGGGCCAAGAGCTTCGGCCAGGTCGGGGTCACGGGCGCGCTGGCGCAGCTGCGGCTGGACCTGCGGACGTCGATGCGGTCCACGC
This sequence comes from Streptomyces sp. 147326, assembly GCF_045000215.1. Lineage (NCBI taxonomy): Bacteria > Bacillati > Actinomycetota > Actinomycetes > Kitasatosporales > Streptomycetaceae > Streptomyces > Streptomyces sp. 147326. Next base: position 5,888,114 of record NZ_CP134201.1, read on the forward strand.
AGCAGGCGCTGCACGAAGGGGTCCGGCTCGACGCCTCGCTGCGCGAGTCGATCGCCCTGTTCGAGCGGCTGAGCGCGCACGGGCACGAGCTGGACGACGAGCTGAAGAGGCTGGAGCAGGATCCGGACCGCACGCGGATCGCGGAGCGCCTGCCCGACCTGCGGGAGCGCACGGCAAAGATCACCCAGGCCGCGGACTCGCTGCGCTGGGCCGCGCGGGACCGTGCCAGCCGTTTCGCGGAGGACGACCTGTCCGCGCTGTCGGCGCAGATCGAGATGGAGTCCGGCGCGCTGCGGGACTGGTCGCGGGAGTCGGTGGACCACCTGGCGGCGGCGGCCGCGGAGTGGGACGCGGCGCAGCAGGCGCAGGACCCGCAGCAGGCGCAGCAGCGTGAGCAGCCGCAGAAGGCGGCGCTGAACCCGGCCGCTCCGGCGCCCGAATACCCCTGGCAGAAGACCCGCCGACCGGAAAGCACGACCTGATCGAATCAGCCCCGGCGGCGTTTGAGGCGCGGGGGTCTGGGGGCGGAGCCCCCCGGTTTCTGGGGGCACCTCCCAGCGGTAGCCGGGGGAGAAGGGGCGGGGGCGGGGAAGAAGCCCCGCACGGCCCGCCGCAAGCCCCCGCACGGCCCGCCGCAAGCCCCGGCAAGGGGCCCAGGCTGCCGTCACGCCCCCACTGGCGGTAACCTCCGCCTCATGTCCCGCCATGTCGCCATCGTCACCGATTCCACGGCCCACCTGCCCCAACCGGCCATGGCGCGGCACGGAATCACCTCCGTCCCGCTGACCGTGGTCCTGGGCGGCGAGGCGCTCGAGGAGGGCACCGAGATCTCGGCGCGCAGCCTGGCCGTGGCCCTGCAGAAGCGCCGGTCGGTGACCACTTCGCGCCCCAGCCCGGAGGAGTTCGTCCGGGCCTACCGGGCGGCCGCGGACGCCGGGGCGACCGGCATCGTCAGCCTGCACCTGTCCGCCGAGCTGTCCGGCACCTACGACGCCGCCGCGCTCGCCGCGAAGACCGCACCCGTGCCGGTGCGCGTCGTGGACACCGGCATGATCGCGATGGCCCTGGGCTTCTGTGCGCTGGCCGCCGCCGAGGTGGCCGAAGCGGGCGGTTCCGTGGACGAGGCCGTGGCGGCCGCCGAGAAGCGGGCGGCGGACATGTCCGCGTACTTCTACGTCGACACCCTCGACTACCTGCGCCGCGGCGGCCGGATCGGGGCCGCGCAGGCACTCCTCGGCTCGGCGCTGGCGGTGAAGCCCCTGCTGACGCTGGAGGGCGGGCGGATCGAGCCGCTGGAGAAGGTGCGTACGGCCTCCAAGGCCATCGCCCGCCTGGAGGAGCTGGCCGTGGAGCGGGCCGGGTCCGCGGCCGTCGACGTGGCCGTGCACCACCTGGCGGCACCGGAGCGAGCCGAGAAGCTCGCCCAGCGGCTCCGCGAGCGCATCCCCGGACTGGTCGAGCTGCACGTCAGCGAGGTCGGTGCGGTGATCGGCGCGCACACCGGGCCGGGGCTGCTGGCGGCGGTCGTCTCCCCTCGCTGATCACCGGAACGAGTGGCCCGGTTATCCACAACGGGCCGGTCATCCACCGGAATTGAAGGCTCCGAACGGGGGCGGGGGTGAGCCCCTACCGTCGTGGCATGACTCTTCGAACGCGTACTTCGCATCCGTCGGGCGGCGCCACCAGTGGTCCGGGCCGCACCCGTCCCTCCGACGGTCGTCTCTCCGACGGTCGTCTCTCCGACAGTCGTTTCCCGGGTGGTCGGCTCCGCCACCGCCGTGGCCGCGGCGGGCGCCCGGGTCACCGGGTTCCCCACGCGGAGCCCGGCGCGGTGCGCCGGCGGGCCGAAGCCCTGCTCGGTGGCAGCGGTCCGCCGCAGGCACCGCCGCCGGACGGGGCGGACCCCGGGGCGCTGCCCGACCCCGGGGCCCTGCCCGACGAGGCCGCCGGGCCTGGGGCGGCCGGGCTCGAGGTGGCCGGACTGTCCTCCGGGGCCGCGCGGAGGCTGGCCGTACGGGAGCGGCTGCCGCTGTGGCTGCAGGCCCGGTGCGGGGTGGAGCCGCGCACGGTGGCCGCCGTCGCGGTGGTGCTGGCCGCCGCCGTCGGCTTCGCCGGGCAGCAGTACTGGTCGGCGCGGCCCCGGCCGGTGACCGCCCCCGCGCTGGTCGCCCCGGGCGCGGTCCCGGCGGCGGCCACGGCACCGGCTGCCGCGCCGGCCGCGGGCGGGGGCGCCGGTGGCGGCGCGCGGATCGTCGTCGACGTCAGCGGCAAGGTCCGGGATCCCGGGGTGCGCCGGCTGCCCGCCGGTTCGCGGGTGGAGGACGCGCTGGCCGCCGCCGGGGGAGTGCGCCCGGGCACCGACACCACCGGATTGAACCGGGCCCGGGTCCTGGTGGACGGTGAGCAGGTGCTGGTGGGGGCCCCGGCGCAGCCCGCGCCGGGCGGGGCCGCCGCCGGTCCGGGGGCGGGACCGGTCACTGGACCGGGACCTGCACCGCTCAGTCTGGGTTCGGCCACGGTCGCGCAGCTTGACGGTCTGCCGGGGGTCGGGCCGGTGCTGGCCCAGCACATCGTCGACTTCCGCACCGCCCGCGGCGGCTTCCGGTCCGTGGAGGAGCTCCGCCAGGTCGACGGCATCGGCGAGCGGCGCTTCGCCGACCTGCGTGCGCGGGTGCGGCCGTGAACCGCTCCGAAGGGCCGCCGGGCCCGGTGGATCTGCGCCTGGCCGTGCCTGCCGTGGCCGCCTGGGCGGCGGCCGCCCTCGCCCTGGACGCGCCCACGGCCCGGACCGCCCTCGGGGTGGGGCTGGGCGTGGGCTGCGCGGGCCTGCTGATCCTGGCCGGGTGCCGGCGCCCGGGCCCGCTGTGGAGGGTCGCCCCGGCCGTGGCGGCGGCCCTGCTCTGTGCGGCGGCCGGGGCCGGAGTGGCGGGGCTCCAGCGGGCCGAGGCGCGGGCCGGACCGGTCGCAGGGCTCGCGCGCGAGCATGCCCGCGTCCTCGCCGAGCTCACCGTCGGCTCCGATCCGAGGACCGCCCGCGGTGGGAGCGGGCCGCCGGTGGTGGCGCTGGACGCGGTGGTGACCCGGGTGACCGGGCCCGACGGGACGAGCACCCGGGTCGAGACCCCCGTGCGGGTGCTGGCCGGGCATGCGGGATGGGCGCGGCTGCAGCCGTCGACCCGGGTGGCGGTGGTCGCCCGGCTGGCCCCGAATCGGGACGGGGAGCGGGCCGTGGCGCTGCTCCGCCCGGCCGCTGACACCCCGCCCCGGGTGACCGGAGGTCCGGACACCGCGCAGCGGCTCGCGGGGCGGCTGCGGGCCGGGCTGCGCGAGGCCACCGAGGGGCTCGCACCGGACGCCAGGGCCCTGCTGCCGGGGCTGGTCGTCGGGGACACGTCCAGGGTGCCGCCCGATCTGTACGAGGCCTTCCGGGCCACCGACCTGCTGCACCTGCTGGCCGTCTCCGGGTCCAACCTGACCGTGGTGCTGTTCCTGCTCATCGGGCCCCCGGCCCGCGCGCAGCAGGCCGAGCGGCGCGGGCTGGCGCCCCGGCTCGGGCTCTCGCTGCGGGTGACCGCCCTGTGCGGGGCGGCCCTGACACTGGGGTTCGTGGTGGTGTGCCGGCCGGAACCCAGCGTGCTGCGGGCCGCGGCCTGCGGGGCGGTCACCCTGCTGGCCATCGCCACCGGACGGCGCAGGTCCCTGATCCCGGCCCTGGGCGCGGCCGTACTGCTGCTGGTCCTCTACGACCCGTGGCTGGCCCGCAGTTACGGCTTCCTGCTCTCCGTGCTGGCCACCGGAGCGCTGCTCACCCTCGCTCCCCGGTGGAGCGAAGCCCTGCGGCGGCGGGGGATGGGCCCCCGGCTCGCCGACGCGCTCGGGGCCGCCGGGGCCGCCCAGGCGGTGTGCGCGCCGGTGGTGGCCGTGCTCGCGGCCCGGGTCAGCCTGGTGGCGGTGCCGTGCAACCTGCTGGCCGAGCTCGCGGCGGGTCCGGCGACGGTCCTCGGCTTCGCCTCGCTCGCCGCGGCCCCGCTGTGGATGCCCGCCGCGCAGGCGCTCGCCTGGTGCGCGGGGGTGCCGGCCGGGTGGATCGCGGCCGTGGCCCGGACCGGGGCGCGGGTGCCGGGGGCGGAGCTGCCCTGGCCGGGCGGGCTCACCGGCGGCCTGCTGCTGGCCGCGGCCACCGTGGCCGTCGTGGCCGTGGGAGGCAGGGTGGGGCGGCGGCGGTGGCTCTGCCCCGCGCTGGCGGTGCTGCTGCTCCTCGCCGTGCTGCGGCCGCCGCAGCTCACCCGTACGCTCACCGGCTGGCCTCCGCCGGACTGGAGCTACGTCCAGTGCGCGGTGGGGCAGGGGGACGCCGCCGTCCTCGCGGTCGGCCCGGGAGAGGCCCTGGTGGTGGACGCCGGACCGGAGCCCGGCCCGGTGGACCGCTGCCTGCGCGCGCTGGGCGTGCACCGGGTGCCGATGCTGCTGCTGACGCACTTTCACGCCGACCACGTCGGAGGGCTGTCGGGGGTGCTGCGGGGCCGGTCCGTGGGTGTGATTCAGGCCACCACGCTGGAAGAGCCCTCGGCGCAGGCCGAGTTCGTCCGCCGGACGGCCGCGGCCGCGGGGGTGCCCGTCGTACGGGCGGCCCAGGGGGAGCGGCGCCGGGCCGGCCCGCTGGAGTGGCAGGTGCTCTGGCCGCCGGCGGCCGGGCCGCCGCCCGAGGGGCCCAACGACGCGAGCGTAGCCCTGCTGGTGCGCGGCGCCGGCCTGACGCTGCTCCTGCTCGGAGACCTCGAACCGCCCGCGCAGCAGGCACTTCTGAGGGAGCATCCGCAGTTGGGCCCGGTGGACGTCCTCAAGGTCGCCCACCACGGCTCCGCGCACCAGGATCCCGAGCTGACCGCCCGGGTCCGGCCGCGGCTCGCGATTGTTCCCGTCGGGATAAAAAACCGCTACGGGCACCCCGCGCCGGGTACGCTCGCACGCCTGCGGGCGGCGGGGGCGACGGTGCTGCGCACCGACACCGACGGCTCGATCGCCGTCAGCGGAACGGGCGTTCGGATGCGTGCGTTTCCAGCCGGCCGGCGCCGGATCCGGCGCGGGCATACCGGGCGCGACCGCTCTGTTTGCCCACAACCCGACAGCATGATCGAATGCGTCTTCGCCAGAACGGTCCAAGTCCACACAGCACGGGGGTGCATCAGCCATGTTCGGTCGCCGACGGGGGATGGATACGGCCGGAAGTTCCAGCCCGCACACATCCGCGACACTGACGCTGCCACCGACGGCGGGTCTGCTCAGCTGCCGGGTTCTCGACACGGTCCACCAGCCGATCAGACAGGCCACGTTCGAGGTGACCGACCCGATCGGGCGCCGGATCGTCAGCGGGGAGACCGACCCGTACGGCGGTTTCACGGCGGCCGTGCCGGAGGGGGAGTACCGGCTCTCGGTCACCGCCGAGGGGTACACGCCGTTCCACGGGGCGACGCTCGTGGGGGACCCGGCGCAGCCGGGCACGGGGGAAATCATCCTCGACGCGGTGGAGCCTCCGCTGCTCCCGCAGCCCGGGCACTGGGAGCTCGACCCGACGCACTCCTCCATCGCCTTCACGGCCCGGCACATCGGGATGGCCCGGATCCGCGGCCGGTTCAACACGTTCGCCGGAGCGGTACGGATCGCCGAGCGCATGGAGGACTCCTCCATGCACGTGATCATCGATGCGGCGAGCATCGACACCGGGGTGCGGCTGCGCGACGACCACCTGCGGTCGGGGGACTTCCTGGACGCGGTCCGGTACCCCACGGTGGAGTTCTACAGCGAACGGTTCATCCACCGCAGTGGCAGCCGCTGGGCGGTGGCGGGCGCCCTGACCCTCCACGGGGTCAGCCGTTCCGTCACCCTGGACACGCGGTACCTGGGTCTCGGCACCGGCCTGGAGGGCGAGCCGCGGGCCGCCTGCCGGGCCACCGCCGAACTGAACCGCGAGGACTTCACCTTGAACTGGCAGTCGGTGCTGGCGCACGGGATCGCGGCGATCGGTACGAGCGTGGACGTGACGCTGGACGTCCAGATCGTGCACAAGGCCTGATCCCGGACGCTCCTTTAAGGGGCTTCCAGCCAGCCTTCGTACTCGGCGGCGAGGTCGTCCAGCGAGGTGGCGTCGAGCCGTTCCTGCGGGTCCTCGACGACCACCAGCCACTGGGCGTCCTCGGCGTCGTCCTCGCCGGCCAGCGCGTCGCGGACCAACTGCGGTTCCTCCGGGAGGCCGAAGCGGTCCACGGCCTCCTGAGCCACCTCCTCGGCGGTGTCGCGGTCGGGCAGGACGAGTACATGTCGCACGTTCACGCGACCATTCTCGAGTATCCGGTGAGGGTGGCCGCGGCGCGGGGGGCTGTCAGTGCGGCATGGGATGCTGGAGGCGATGGCCACCAGGAAGAACCCCACCGACGATCCGCTCGCCCCGCTCACCCTCGCGGTGGGGCAGGAGGAACTGCTGCTCGACCGTGCCGTGCGGGAGGTGGTGGCGGCCGCCCGAGCCGCCGATGCCGACACGGACGTCCGCGACCTCGCCTCCGAGCAGCTCCAGCCCGGCACGCTGGCCGAGCTGACGAGTCCCTCGCTCTTCTCCGAGCGCAAGGTGCTGGTCCTGCGCAATGCGCACGACCTGTCCGCGGACTCGGTCAAGGAGGTCAAGGCCTACCTCGACGCGCCCTACGAGGAGATCATCCTCGTCCTCCTCCACGCGGGCGGGGCCAAGGGCAAGGGCCTGCTGGACGCGGCGCGGAAGGCCGGCGCGCGGGAGATCGCCTGCCCGAAGATGACGAAGGCCGCCGACCGGCTCTCGTTCGTGCGGGGCGAATTCCGCGCGCTGGGGCGGGCGGCGACGCCGGAGGCCTGCCAGACCCTGGTCGACGCGATCGGCAGCGACCTGCGGGAGCTGGCGAGTGCGGCGGCCCAGCTGTGCGCGGACGTCGAGGGCACCATCGACGAGGCCGTGGTCGGCCGCTACTACACCGGCCGGGCCGAGGCCTCCAGCTTCACGGTCGCCGACCGGGCGGTCGAGGGGCGTGCGGCCGAGGCCCTGGAGGCCCTGCGCTGGTCCCTGTCCACCGGGGTGGCGCCGGTCCTGATCACCAGCGCCCTGGCCCAGGCGGTGCGCGCGATCGGCAAGCTGGCCTCCGCCCCGCGCGGAGCCCGCCCCGGCGACCTCGCCAGGGACCTGGGCATGCCGCCGTGGAAGATCGACCGGGTCCGCCAGCAGATGCGGGGCTGGTCGGCGGACGGCGTCGCGGACGCCCTGCGCGCCGTGGCCGCCGCCGACGCGGGGGTCAAGGGCGGCGGCGACGACCCCGAGTACGCCCTCGAGAAGGCGGTCGTGGCGGTGGCCCGAGCGGCCCGCCCGCAGCGCCGCTAGGCCGCTCCTTCTCCGGATCCTGTCGGGCCCGCGGATACGGCCTGCCGCCTGCCGCCTGCCCGCCTGCCGTCGGCGCGTGGGGCCGTCGCGCCAGGGTTAGCCTGGACACGGGGAAATCGCCGGTCAGGCCGCCTCCACCATCGGACGGAAGCGGTGTCCCGGTGGGCGAGAGGGAGGTGCCGTGGCCGGCAGACTGCGGGTGACGACGGTGAACGCCGGGCCCTTCTCCATGCCGAAGAGCGGCCTCCTGTACGGGGCCGAAGGCATGGTCACCGTGCCCTCGACCGTGGCCGTCATAGAGCACGCCACTCACGGACTGGTCCTCTTCGACACGGGGATCAACCACCGCGTGGCGGATCCCGAGGCCGCCGAGGCCCACTGGGGTCCGGGGCTGCGAGCTGCTTACGGCGCCGAGGGGTTCACCCGGGCGCACGCCGTCGACGCGCAGCTGGAGCGGCTCGGCTACCGGCTCGGGGACGTCAGGTACGTCGTCTACTCCCACCTGCACCTCGACCACGCCGGAGGGATGACCTACTTCCCGCACGCCGTGCACGTGGTCCAGCACGAGGAGCTGCGTCACGCCTGGTGGCCGGACCGCTGGACCGCCCGGGGCTACGCCTTCAACGACTACGCGGGCAGCCGGGACTACGAGTTCCTCGAGCTCCGGGGTGACATGGACCTGTTCCAGGACGGAACGCTCACCCTCCTGCACACCGCCGGCCACACGCCCGGTCACCAGGGCGTCGTCCTGGACCTCGAGAACTACGGACGGATCGGCCTCATGGGCGACGCCGCGCACCTCCAGGAGGGCCTGGACCGGAACGTGCCCATGCCCAGCGACTGGAACATCGAGGAGAAGCTGCTCAGCCACGGGCGACTGCGCGCGCTGTCCCGGGCCGGCATCCCGGTGTTCCTCTCCCACGACCCCGGCCATTTCGCGGCCCTGCCGCACGACGGCGAGTTCTGGGACTAGAGGGGAGCCGCCGTTCCCCTGTGCGGAGCGCGCCGTGATCAGCGTGCCGCCGCGGTCAGCGGGTAACGCGAAGGCCCCGGTCGCCACCCTGGGGAAGGGTGGAGGCCGGGGCCTTCGGTCACTGCATGGGTGCGCCGCACCCGCGTGGCGAACGCAGGCCGCGTGCGGCGCGGTGTGCCGGTGAAGGAGCGGAAGAGAGGGCCCGCTGGGTCCTTACCGGCGATTCACATCGAGAGCTCAGCCCTGGAGGGAGGCAACCTTGATCGCCAGCGCCGACTTCTTGTTGGCGGCGGCGTTCTTGTGGATGACACCCTTCGAGACAGCCTTGTCGAGCGCACGCGCGGCGTCGCGAGAAGCCACGGTGGCCTTCTCGACGTCACCGGCGACGACGGCCTCGCGGGCCTTGCGGATCGCGGTCTTGAGCGAGGACTTGACGGCCTTGTTGCGCAGGCGCGCCTTCTCGTTCGTCTTGTTCCGCTTGATCTGGGACTTGATGTTCGCCACGAAAGAGCCTTTTCAGGTTCAGAGTTTTGTTCTTCGGATTGTGCCTCGACAGCTGAGAGGGCATACGAGACACAGCTGCCCAGGCTACCAGCCACGCTCCTGGCGGCCCAAACCGAGCGCACTGCCCCGTCCATGGGACCATGGGAGGACTCAGACTTCGTTCCGAGTTCCGACTGCGACCGAGAATCAGGACACTGCGTGCCCGCGATCCCCAGCCACGTGCCCGAGCCGAGCCGTACCGACCCGGCGCTGATCCGCAATTTCTGCATCATCGCGCACATCGACCACGGCAAGTCGACCCTTGCCGACCGGATGCTCCAGCTCACCGGTGTGGTCGACCAGCGGCAGATGCGCGCCCAGTACCTCGACCGCATGGACATCGAGCGTGAGCGCGGCATCACGATCAAGTCCCAGGCGGTCCGACTGCCCTGGGCGCCCACCACGGGCGAGGGTCAGGGCAGCACCCACATCCTCAACATGATCGACACCCCCGGGCACGTCGACTTCACCTATGAGGTCTCGCGCTCCCTCGCCGCGTGCGAGGGCACGGTCCTCCTGGTGGACGCCGCCCAGGGCATCGAGGCGCAGACCCTCGCCAATCTGTACCTGGCGATGGAGAAGGACCTCGCGATCGTCCCGGTCCTGAACAAGATCGACCTGCCGGCCGCCCAGCCGGAGAAGTTCGCCGAGGAGCTCGCGAACCTGGTCGGCTGCCAGCCGGAGGACGTGCTGCGCGTCTCGGCGAAGACCGGTCTCGGTGTCGACGCGCTGCTCGACAAGATCGTCGCCACGGTTCCGGCCCCGGTCGGCCCCAAGGACGCCCCGGCCCGCGCGATGATCTTCGACTCGGTCTACGACTCGTACCGCGGCGTGGTCACCTACGTCCGTGTCGTCGACGGCCAGCTCAACAAGCGCGAGCGCATCCGGATGATGTCCACCGGCGCCACCCACGAGCTGCTGGAGATCGGCGTCTCCTCGCCGGAGATGACCCCGTCCGACGGCATCGGCGTCGGCGAGGTGGGCTACATCATCACCGGCGTGAAGGACGTCCGTCAGTCCAAGGTCGGTGACACCATCACCAGCCTGCACAACGGCGCCACCGAGGCGCTCGGCGGCTACAAGGACCCGCGGCCGATGGTCTTCTCGGGCCTGTACCCGCTCGACGGCTCGGATTACCCGGACCTGCGCGAGGCCCTCGACAAGCTGCAGCTCAACGATGCCGCGCTCGTCTACGAGCCGGAGACCTCGGCGGCGCTCGGCTTCGGCTTCCGCGTCGGCTTCCTCGGCCTGCTCCACCTGGACGTGGTCCGCGAGCGCCTGGAGCGCGAATTCGGCCTCGACCTGATCGCCACCGCGCCCAACGTGGTCTACCGGGTGGTCATGGAGGACGGCAAGGAAGTCACCGTCACCAACCCGAGCGAGTTCCCCGAGGGCAAGATCTCGGACGTGTTCGAGCCGGTCGTCCGGGCCACCCTGCTCGCGCCTTCCGAGTTCATCGGCGCGATCATGGAGCTCTGCCAGCAGCGCCGCGGCACCCTCCTGGGGATGGACTACCTCTCCGAGGACCGGGTCGAGATCCGCTACACGCTCCCGCTCGCGGAGATCGTCTTCGACTTCTTCGACCAGCTGAAGTCCAAGACGCGCGGTTACGCCTCCCTCGACTACGAGCCCACCGGCGAGCAGGCCTCCGGACTGGTCAAGGTCGACATCCTGCTGCACGGCGACAAGGTCGACGCCTTCTCCGCCGTCACGCACAAGGATGCCGCCTACGCCTACGGTGTGCGCCTCGTCGCCAAGCTGCGCGAGCTCATCCCGCGGCAGGCCTTCGAGATCCCGATCCAGGCGGCCGTCGGCTCGCGCGTCATCGCCCGCGAGACCATCCGCGCGATCCGCAAGGACGTCCTCGCCAAGTGCTACGGCGGTGACATCTCCCGTAAGCGGAAGCTGCTGGAGAAGCAGAAGGAAGGCAAGAAGCGGATGAAGATGGTCGGCTCCGTGGAGGTCCCGCAGGAGGCCTTCATCGCCGTCCTGTCCAGCGACGAGTCCGGCGGCAAGAAGAAGTAGCGACGCCGGCGCCACCCGACGGAATCAGGCCCCCACGCTCCGGCGCGGGGGCCTGTTTCGTTATGAACCGGCCGCTCGCGAGCTCTTACGCAGGCGCCGGACGGGCTTTAGTCTGATCACTGCTCGATGGTTACTCGCCAGTCACAAGCTGGTACGTCTCAAACCCGCCAGTCCCCAGCGCCCCCAAGCGCCCCACGCCCACGCACTGCCGCGTGGATCGGTCCGGAGGATGTCGTGAGCGACACACAGGCCTATCTCGAGAACCGCCCGCCCACCGTGGCGGTGCTCTTCCTTGAGCGCGTCGCAGCGACGCCGAACGCGGAGGCCTACCGGTTCCCGGTGCCCGCGGCCGGCGGCCAGGGCGCCGACGACTGGAAGTCGCTCAGCTGGGGCCAGGCGGCCGAGCGGGTCTTCGCCATCGCCGCCGGGCTGATCTCCCTCGGCCTGCAGACGGAGGAGCGCGTCGCGCTCGCCTCCAACACCCGGGTCGAGTGGATCCTCTCCGACCTCGGCGTGATGTGCGCGGGCGGCGCGGTCACCACCGTCTACCCCAGCACCAACGCGGACGAGTCGGCCTTCATCCTCGCGGACTCCGAGAGCCGGGTGCTCATCGCCGAGGACGCCAAGCAGCTGGCGAAGGCGCGCGAGCGCCGCGCCGACCTGCCGAAGCTGGCGCACGTCGTGGTCCTGGAGGCCGCGGACGCGGTCGCCGCCGACGGCGACCCCGAGGGCTGGGTGCTCTCGCTCGCCGAGCTGGAGGCGCGCGGCAAGGAGTACCTCGTCAAGCACCCCGAGGCGGTCAAGGAGCGGGTCTCGGCCATCACCTCCGACCAGCTCGCCACCCTCATCTACACCTCCGGCACCACCGGCCGACCCAAGGGCGTGCGGCTGCCGCACGACAACTGGTCGTACATGGCCAAGGCCATGGTCGCCACCGGCCTGATCGGCCGGGAGGACGTCCAGTACCTGTGGCTGCCGCTGGCGCACGTCTTCGGCAAGGTGCTGACCTCCGGTCAGATCGAGGCCGGGCACGTGACCGCCGTCGACGGCCGGATCGACAAGATCATCGACAATCTGCCGATCGTGCAGCCCACCTACATGGCCGCCGTTCCGCGCATCTTCGAGAAGGTCTACAACGGCGTGGCCGCCAAGGCCCGCGCCGCCGGCGGCGCCAAGTACAAGATCTTCCAGTGGTCGGTCGGCGTCGCCCGCGAATACGCCAAGGTCACCCAGGACAACTTCCGCCGCACCGGCCAGGCGAGCGCCCCCTTCGGCCTCACCACCAAGCACAAGATCGCCGACGCGCTCGTCTACTCCAAGCTCCGCGAGGCCTTCGGCGGCAACCTGCGCGCCGCCGTCTCCGGCGCCTCCGCGCTGGCACCCGAGATCGGCTACTTCTTCTCCGGCGCGGGCATCCACATCCTGGAGGGCTACGGCCTGACGGAGTCCAGCGCGGCCTCCTTCGTCAACCCGGGCGAGGCCTACCGCACCGGCACCGTCGGCAAGCCGCTCCCCGGCACCGAGGTCCGCATCGCCGACGACGGCGAGGTCCTGCTGCGCGGCCCCGGCATCATGCAGGGCTACCACCAGCAGCCGGAGAAGACCGCCGAGGTCCTCGAGTCCGACGGCTGGCTGCACACGGGCGACATCGGCGAGCTGTCGGCCGACGGCTACCTGCGCATCACCGACCGCAAGAAGGACCTGATCAAGACCTCGGGCGGCAAGTACGTCGCCCCGGCGGAGATCGAGGGCCAGTTCAAGGCGATCTGCCCGTACGTGTCGACCATCGTCGTGCACGGCGCCGACCGGAACTTCTGCTCGGCCCTGATCGCCCTCGACGAGCCGTCGATCCTCACCTGGGCGGCCGACAACGGGCTGGAGGGCAAGACGTACGGACAGGTCCTGGCCGCGCCGGAGACCGAGCGCCTGATCGAGACGTACGTACAGACCCTGAACGAGGGCCTCCAGCGCTGGCAGACGATCAAGAAGTTCCGGCTGCTGCCGCGTGACCTCGACGTCGAGCACGGGGACCTGACGCCCAGCCTCAAGCTGAAGCGGCCGGTGGTCGAGCGTGAGTTCAAGCACCTGATCGAGGAGATGTACGAGGGGTCGCGCGAGGCGTAGCGCCTGCCGCGGGCTCGGCGGGGCGGGGCCGTCCGGGCCGCCCCGCGGACCCCGCCGCTCCCTGGCGGGGCCCGGGCCTTGGCCTCCGGCCCCCGGGGCTGCGGAGACGTGCCTCCCTGCGGGCCGCTTCCCGGGGCTCCGCCCCAGACCCCGGGCCTCAAACGCCGGCGGGGCTGGATCGGCTCCGGCCCGGCCGGGATGGTGCCGGCGGGGCTGAGGTGTGCGTGGGGTGCGCGAGAATGGGGTCATGCCTTCCGCACTGCCCGACGGTGAACCCATGCCCGAAGACGGCTCGCTGCCGTCACATGCCCTGGCGGGCGCGGGGGAGCGGCCGCTCGGGTTCTACCTGCACGTCCCGTACTGCGCCACGCGCTGCGGGTACTGCGACTTCAACACCTACACGGCCACCGAGCTGCGGGGCACCGGAGGCGTGCTCGCCTCCCGGGACAACTACGCCGACACCCTGATCGACGAGGTCCGCCTCGCGCGAAAGGTCCTCGGGGACGACCCGAGGGGCGTCCGGACGGTGTTCGTGGGCGGCGGTACGCCCACGCTGCTGCCGGCCGGGGACCTCGTACGGATGCTCGCGGCGATCCGGGACGAGTTCGGCCTGGCCGAGGACGCGGAGATCACCACCGAGGCCAATCCGGAGTCCGTGAACCCGGAGTACCTGGCCGAGCTGCGCGCCGGGGGCTTCAACCGGATCTCCTTCGGCATGCAGAGCGCGAAGCAGCACGTCCTGAAGGTGCTGGACCGCACCCACACGCCGGGCCGCCCGGAGGCCTGCGTCGCGGAGGCGCGGGCCGCGGGCTTCGAGCACGTCAACCTCGACCTGATCTACGGGACGCCGGGGGAGTCGGACGAGGACTGGCGGGCCTCGCTGGACGCGGCGCTCGGGGCGGGCCCGGACCACATCAGCGCCTACGCGCTGATCGTGGAGGAGGGCACGCAGCTGGCCCGGCGGATCCGCCGGGGCGAGGTCCCGATGACGGACGACGACGTGCACGCGGACCGCTATCTGATCGCGGACGAGGTCATGGCCGGGGCCGGGTACTCCTGGTACGAGGTCTCGAACTGGGCCACCTCGGAGGCCGGGCGCTGCCTGCACAACGAGCTGTACTGGCGCGGCGCCGACTGGTGGGGCGCGGGGCCGGGCGCGCACTCGCACGTGGGCGGGGTCCGCTGGTGGAACGTGAAGCACCCGGGAGCGTATGCCGCCGCGCTGGCGGAGGGACGGTCCCCGGGCGCTGGGCGGGAGCTCCTCTCCGAGGAGGACCGGCGGGTCGAGCGGATCCTGCTGGAGCTGCGCCTGGTGGACGGCGTCCCGCTGTCCCTGCTGGCCCCGGCCGGGCTGGCGGCCTCCCGCAAGGCCCTCGCGGACGGGCTGCTGGACGCCGCGCCGTACGAGGCCGGGCGGGCCGTCCTCACCCTGCGCGGCCGGCTGCTGGCCGACGCGGTGGTCCGGGACCTGGTGGACTGATCACTCCACGGAGCGAATCGCCGCGAACGAGGCCAGGCGCGGCCTACTAACCCGTTCGTAGCCTTCTGTCGCATACCCGGCGGCAGAAGTGGAGGGCACGGAGGTGACCGCTGTGGACGATCGCCGGATGACCGAGTACCTCGAGAGCTTCGAGGCTCCCGAGGGGGTCAAGGTTGAGGTCCTCAGGGGGAAATCGTGATGCTGGCGGGGCCCGACGTAATCCCTGATCGTCCTGTTCGTCCAGCGGCAGATTCCCGTGGGACGCTGGTACCCGCTCCAGACGCAGGACGTGGACATGCCGGCGGAGTCGTCCGAGCCGCAGCCGGACCTCGTGGTCCTGCCGGCCGAGGCAGCGCCCGAGTCGGGCCGTTTGGTGCCCGCCCCAGCTCTGGCGATGGTGGTCGAGGTCGTCTCCAAGACCAGCAAGCTGCGCGACTACGTGACGAAGCGCTCCACCTGCGCGGCGGGCGGCATCCCCACCTATTTTTGATCATCGACCCTTCCAGGCCAAGTGCGTGGTGCTGACCGAACCCTTCGGCGCCGGAGAAGAAGCCGACTACCGGACCGAGCGGACCAGCAAGTTCGGTGAACCGGTCCCGCTCGACGTCCTCGGTGTCACGCTCGACACCGCGGACTTCGGCACCCTGCCGTAGCTCAGACCGGTGCCGTGACGAAGTCGATCAGTTCCTCGACGCGGCCCAGCAGGGTGGGCTCCAGGTCCTTGTAGGACGTCACCCGGGACAGGATGTGCTGCCAGGCGGCGCCCGTGTTCTCCGGCCAGCCCAGGGCCCGGCAGATGCCCGTCTTCCAGTCCTGGCCGCGCGGGACCACCGGCCACGCGGGGATGCCCAGCGCGGAGGGCTTCACGGCCTGCCAGACGTCCACGTACGGGTGGCCCACGACCAGGACGTCCGGCGAGGTCACCGACGCCGCGATACGGGACTCCTTCGAGCCCGGCACCAGATGGTCCACCAGGATCCCCAGCCGGGCGTCCGGGGCCGGGGCGAAGTCCGCGACGACGGCCGGCAGGTCGTCGATGCCCTCCAGGTACTCCACCACCACGCCCTCGATCCGCAGGTCGTCACCCCAGACCCGCTCCACCAGCTCCGCGTCGTGCCGGCCCTCGACGTAGATGCGGCCCGCCCGGGCCACCCGGGCCCGGGCGCCCGGAACGGCGATCGAGCCCGAGGCCGTACGGGCCGGCGCGGACGGGCCCCGGGGCGGGCGGACCAGGGTGACCACCGCGCCCTCCAGCAGGAACGCCCGGGGCTCCATCGGGAACACCCGGCGCCTGCCGAAGCGGTCCTCCAGGGTCACCGTGCCCGCCTCGCAGGCCACCACCGCGCCGCAGAAGTCCGTACCCGCCACCTCGACCACCAGATCGGGCTCGGCCGCCACCTCCGGCACTGCCTTGGGGCGCTTCCACTGCGGGGTCAGGTCGGGGGAGTACTCGCGCATCCGGCCGACAGTAGGAGAGCCGCCCGCGTCATGTCTCCGACACGCCGAAACGGGCTGCCAGTGTGGCGCGTTGCGCACGGACGAAGCCCGCCGTGACCACCGCTCCGTGACCCGGCACGTACAGTGCGTCGTCCCCGCCCAGCGACAGCAGCCGGTCCAGGGCGGCGGGCCACTGCCCGGGAGTGGCGTCCGGGCCCGCCAAGGGCTCGCCCGACTCCTCGACCAGGTCCCCGCAGAAGACCACCTCGCGCTCGCCCGGCACGAAGACGGCCAGGTCGTGCCCGGTGTGGCCGGGCCCCACATTGGCCAGCAGCACCTGCAACCCGCCCAGGTCCAGCGTCCACTCCCCGGACACCAAGTGCTTCGGCACCACCAGCAGGTCCACCGCCTCGGCCGCCTCCGCCTCCGCCAGGCCGTGGCGCACCGCGTCCCCGCGCAGCTCCTCACGGCCCGTCGAGAGCAGCGCGTCCAGCCCGACCGCACCGAAGACCTCGGCCCCGGAGAAGGCCGCCCCGCCCAGGACGTGATCGAAATGGCCGTGCGTGAATGCGATATGGGTCACGCGCCGGCCCGTCAGCCGCTCCGCCTCGGCCCGCACCTGAGCGCCCTCCCGGACACACGAACCGGGGTCGATCAGGAGCACCGACTCGTCCCCCACCACCAGTCCCACGGTGCAGTCCCACACCGGCAGCCGTCGCCGGCCGGCCCGTCCGGTCAGCCGTTCCCAGTCTTCCTCTTCCCAACGCACGTCCATGCGGCGACGCTACCCTGGCGGGCCTCCCTTGCCAGGGGCTTACCGCCCGGCCGTACACTGAGCGGGGGTCTCTGGCACTCGAACGGCCAGAGTGCCAACCGACACGGCAGAACACGGCAACGGACCACAGCTGGAGGTGTGCGCGCGATGCTCAGCGAACGCAGACTCGAAGTGCTGCGCGCCATCGTCCAGGACTACGTCGGGACGGAGGAGCCGGTCGGCTCCAAGGCGCTCACCGAGCGGCACCGGCTCGGCGTCTCGCCCGCGACCGTGCGCAACGACATGGCCGTGCTGGAGGACGAGGGCTACATCGCCCAGCCCCACACCAGCGCCGGCCGGATCCCCACCGACAAGGGCTACCGCCTCTTCGTCGACAAGCTGGCGGGGGTCAAACCGCTGTCGACGCCCGAGCGCCGGGCCATCCAGAACTTCCTCGACGGCGCCGTCGACCTCGACGACGTCGTCGGCCGCACGGTGCGACTGCTCGCGCAGCTCACCCGGCAGGTCGCGGTCGTCCAGTACCCGAGCCTGACCCGCTCGACCGTCCGGCACGTGGAGCTGCTCTCGCTCGCTCCCGCGCGCCTGATGCTCGTACTGATCACGGACACCGGACGGGTCGAGCAGCGGCTCATCGACTGCCCGAGCCCCTTCAGCGAGGCCTCGCTCGCCGACCTGCGGGCCCGGCTCAACAGCCGGGTCGTCGGACGGCGCTTCACCGATGTGCCCCCGCTCGTCCAGGACCTGCCCGAATCCTTCGACGCCGAGGACCGGGGCACCGTCTCCACCGTGCTCTCCACCCTCCTCGAAACCCTGGTCGAGGAAGCCGAAGAGCGGCTGATGATCGGCGGCACCGCCAATCTCACCCGCTTCGGACACGATTTTCCCCTGACGATCAGGCCGGTGCTCGAGGCGCTGGAGGAGCAGGTCGTGCTCCTCAAGCTGCTCGGCGAGGCCAACGAGTCGGGAATGGCCGTACGGATCGGGCATGAGAATGCCTACGAGGGACTGAACTCCACGTCCGTCGTCTCCGTCGGTTACGGTTCGGGCGGCGAAACAGTCGCCAAACTCGGCGTGGTCGGACCGACCCGCATGGACTACCCCGGAACGATGGGAGCGGTACGCGCAGTGGCACGTTACGTCGGACAGATCCTGGCGGAGTCGTAAGTGGCCACGGACTACTACGCCGTTCTCGGCGTGCGCCGCGACGCATCGCAGGACGAGATCAAGAAGGCATTCCGTCGGCTCGCGCGCGAGCTGCACCCGGATGTGAACCCCGATCCCAAGACGCAAGAGCGTTTCAAGGAGATCAACGCCGCCTACGAGGTCCTCTCGGACCCGCAGAAGAAGCAGGTCTACGACCTCGGCGGCGACCCGCTGTCCTCCTCGGGCGGCGGCGGCGCGGGCGGCTTCGGGGCGGGTGGCTTCGGCAACTTCTCCGACATCATGGACGCCTTCTTCGGCCAGAGTCAGCAGCGCGGCCCGCGCTCGCGGACCCGGCGCGGCCAGGACGCAATGATCCGCCTGGACCTGGAGCTGGACGAGGCGGCCTTCGGGACGACCAAGGACATCCAGGTCGACACGGCCGTCGTCTGCACCACCTGCTCCGGCGAGGGCGCCGCTCCCGGCACCTCCGCGCAGACGTGTGACATGTGCCGTGGCCGCGGTGAGGTCTCACAGGTCACCCGGTCCTTCCTCGGTCAGGTCATGACCTCGCGGCCCTGCCCGCAGTGCCAGGGCTTCGGCACCGTGGTCCCGACCCCGTGCCCCGAGTGCGCGGGCGACGGACGGGTCCGCTCCCGCCGCAGCCTCACGGTCAAGATCCCGGCCGGCGTCGAGAACGGCACCCGGATCCAGCTCGCGGGCGAGGGCGAGGTCGGCCCCGGCGGCGGCCCCGCCGGCGACCTGTACGTGGAGATCCACGAGCTGGCGCACCCGACCTTCCAGCGGCGCGGGGACGACCTGCACTGCACGGTGACGATCCCGATGACGGCGGCCGCACTGGGCACCAAGTGCCCGCTGGAGACGCTGGACGGCCTGGAGGAGATCGACATCCGGCCCGGCACCGGCTCCGGACAGGCGATCCCGCTCCACGGGCGCGGCGTCACCCACCTGCGCGGCGGCGGGCGCGGCGACCTGATCGTCCACGTCGAGGTCACCACCCCGGGCAAGCTGGACGCCCAGCAGGAGGACCTGCTGCGCCAGCTGGCGAAGCTGCGCGGCGAGGAGCGGCCGATGGGCCAGTTCGCGCCAGGTCAGCAGGGGCTGTTCAGCCGCCTGAAGGACGCGTTCAACGGTCGCTGAGCGACCGGCGGACACCGCCGAGAGCCCGGCCAGGGGATTCCCTGCCGGGCTCTTCGCATGGGCCCCGCGGGGGCCCGTGACCGGGTCGGGAAGCGGACTATGCCAGGCGAATGCCATGATTCGGCCCCATGAGCGGGACATGGCACGATGCAGTCCATGTCCTCCGCGCCGAACGGTCTCTCCCCTTACCCGATCGTGCAGGCTCCCATGGCGGGCGGCGCCTCCTGTCCGCCGCTCGTCGCCGCCGTGTGCGAGGCGGGCGGGCTGGGCTTCCTGGCCGGTGGGTACAAGACCGCCGACGGGATGTACCAGGAGATCAAGCAGGTGCGGGCCCTGACCCGGCGCCGCTTCGGCGTCAACCTCCTCCTGCCGCAGACCGGTTTCGTGGATCCGGCCGCCGTGGAGGCGTACCGGGGGCAGCTGGCCGGTGAGGCGAGCTGGTACGCGATCTCGCTCGCCGAGGAGGACATCATCGGCACCAGCGACGATGGCTACGACGCCAAGCTCGCCATCCTCCTCGAAGACCCGGTGCCGGTCGTCTCGTTCACCTTCGGCTGTCCCTCCTCCGCGGCCCTCGCCGCCCTGCGCAAGGCCGGTACGTACACGGTCGTCACGGCGACCTCCGTCGAGGAGGCCCGTGCCGCCCAGCAGGCGGGGGCCGACGCCGTGTGCGTCCAGGGGGTCGAGGCGGGTGGTCACCAGGGCACCCACCGCGACGACCCCCAGGCCGACGGCACGGCTGCCGTGGGGCTGCTCGCGCTGGTGGCCCAGGTGCGGGAGGCCGTGGCCCTCCCGATCATCGCGGCGGGCGGCCTCATGCGCGGCTCGCAGATCGCGGCGCTGCTGGCGGCGGGAGCCGAGGCGGCGCAGCTCGGGACGGCCTTCCTGGCCTGTCCCGAGTCGGGCGCGGACCCCGTGCACAAGAAGGCGCTGACCGACCCGCTGTTCGTCCGGACCGAGCTGACCCGGGCGTTCTCCGGGCGGCCGGCGCGGGGGCTGGTCAACCGGTTCATGCGGGAGCACGGGCCGTACGCCCCGGCCGCCTACCCGCAGGTCCACCACCTGACCTCGGGGTTGCGCAGGGCGGCCGCCGCGGCCGGGGACGCGCAGGGCATGGCCCTGTGGGCGGGCCAGGGGCACCGGCTGGCGCGGGCGCTGCCGGCGGGGGAACTGGTGGAGGTGCTGGCGGCCGAACTGGCCGAGGCACAGAGCACGTTGAAGGCAATGCAGATGAGGAGTGCGTCATGACCGCCCCGGTGTTCGTGGTCGAAGAGGTCCCCGCGGGGCCGGAGTTCGTCCTGGACGGCCCGGAGGGCCGGCACGCGGTGTCCGTGAAACGGCTGAACCCCGGCGAGGCGGTGGTCCTGACCGACGGCCGGGGCGGCTGGGCGGAGGCGGTCGTGAAGGCCGCGGAGGGCAAGGACCGCCTCGTCGTGTCGGTGTCCTCGGCCGGGCTGGAACCGGAACCGGAGGTCCGCATCACCGTGGTGCAGGCCCTGCCCAAGGGGGACCGCGGTGAGCTGGCCGTCGAGACCATGACCGAGACCGGCGTGGACGCGATCGTGCCCTGGCAGGCCTCGCGCTGCATCACGCAGTGGCGCGGCGACCGGGGTGCCAAGTCCCTGGCCAAGTGGCGGGCCACCGCCCGGGAGGCGGGCAAGCAGTCCCGCCGGGTCCGCTTCCCGGAGGTGGCCGAGGCCATGTCCACCAAGCAGGTCGCGGCGCTGCTGGCCGAAGCCGACCTGGCGATGGTCCTGCACGAGGACCGCGACACCCCCTCCGAGGCCCTGGCCACGGCCGCGCTCCCCTCCTCGGGTTCCGTCGTCCTGGTGGTCGGCCCGGAGGGCGGGGTCTCCCCGGAGGAGCTGGCGGCCTTCGCCGCGGCGGGGGCCCGTCCCCACCGCCTGGGCCGCTCCGTCCTGCGCACCTCCACGGCCGGCACCGCGGCCACGGCGGTCCTGCTGGCCCGCACCGGCCGCTGGGCCTGACGCCGTCGACCGGCCCCTGTTGGTCGGGCACCGCCCCCGGGCGGCCCCGGGCTGGATACGATGCCCGGACCGATCAACGTCACGGGAGGCTCAGCAATGGCCGGGGAACCGCAGGCCGACTGCCTGTTCTGCAAGATCGTCGAGGGGCACATCCCCGCGACCGTGGTCCGCGAGACCGAGACCACGGTCGCCTTCCGGGACATCAACCCGCAGGCGCCCACGCACGTGCTCGTGATCCCCAAGGTGCACTACCCCGACGCGGCCTCCCTCGCCGCCGCCGAGCCGGCCGTCGCCGCCGACATACTGCGCGAGGCCGGCCAGATCGCCCTCGACGAGAAGATCGTCGACCACGGCTACCGCGTCGTCTTCAACACCGGCTCCGGCGCCGGCCAGACCGTCTTCCACGCGCACGCGCACGTCATCGGCGGCCGTGGCCTCCAGTGGCCCCCCGGATAGCACGTGTCCGTACGAGAGTTCGTGGTGCTGGGCACCGCCAGCCAGGTGCCCACCCGCCACCGCAACCACAACGGCTACCTGCTGCGCTGGGACGGCGAGGGCATCCTCTTCGATCCGGGCGAGGGCACGCAGCGGCAGATGCTGCGGGCCGGGGTCGCCGCGCACGACATCAACCGGATCTGTGTCACCCACTTCCACGGTGACCACAGCCTCGGGCTGGCCGGGGTGATCCAGCGGATCAACCTCGACCAGGTCCCGCACCCCGTCACCGCGCACTACCCGGCCTCCGGGCAGAAGTTCTTCGACCGGCTGCGGTACGCCACGGCCTACCGCGAGACCGTCCCGCTGCGCGAGGAACCGGTGACCGTGGACGGGCCGCTGGCGCAGGGGGCCACGTACGTCCTGGAGGCCCGGCTGCTCTCGCACCCGGTGGAGTCGTTCGGCTACCGGATCACCGAGCCCGACGGGCGCCGCATGGTGCCGGAGCTGCTCGCACGGCACGGCGTCAAGGGGCCGGACGTGGGCCGGATCCAGCGCGACGGGCGGCTCGGCGAGGTGACGCTGGACGAGGTCAGCGAGCCCCGGCGCGGGCAGCGGTTCGCCTTCGTCATGGACACCCGGCTCTGCGACGGGGTGTACGCGCTCGCCGAGGGCTGCGACATGCTCGTGATCGAGTCGACCTTCCTCGACGAGGACGAGCGGCTGGCCACCGACCACGGGCACCTCACGGCGGGCCAGGCGGCGCGGGTGGCGCGGGACGCGGGCGTCCGGCACCTCGTGCTGACGCACTTCTCGCAGCGCTACACGGACCCGTCCGAGTTCGAACGGCAAGCGCGGGCGGCGGGCTTCGAGGGTGAGCTGACGGTGGCGGAGGACCTGGTGCGCGTTCCGCTGCCCAAGCGGGGCTGAACGTGTACGTGATGTGCGCCACACTGGGGTTTGGCTCCGCACCGGACGGGCAGGGCTGGCAGCTTTCCGTAGGAACGCATCGGGGAGTACACCGTGACCAGTAGGGACTTCGACAGCCGCGCAGCCGCCGTGGACCCGCTCGGTCCGCTGCGCGATCCGCAGGAACCGGGCTGCGACGTCTTCCTGACCGGCACGGTGTTCCTCGACATCATCTTCACGGGCCTGGACTCGGCGCCGGTCCGCGGTACGGAGTCCTGGGCGCGCGGCATGGGCTCCAGCCCCGGCGGCGTCGCCAACATGGCCACCGCCCTGGCCAGGCTCGGGCTGCGCACCTCACTGGCCGCGGCCTTCGGGGACGACCATTACGGCGAGTACTGCTGGGACGCCCTGGAGCAGGGCGAGGGCATCGACCTGTCCATGTCGCACACGATCCCCGGCTGGCACAGCCCCGTCACCGTCTCGATGGCCTACGAGGGCGAGCGCACGATGGTCTCGCACGGCCACGAGGCGCCGCCGCCGGCCGGCTCCGGGCCGTTCCCGCAGTGCCCGCCGCTCGCCCGCGCGGCCGTGGCCGCGCTCGGTCCCGGCCACGGCGAGCCGTGGATCGGCGAGGCCGCCCGGCGCGGCTCGCGCATCTTCGCGGACGTCGGGTGGGACGAGAGCGGGCGGTGGGACCTGGGGGCCCTGGCCGACCTGGAGCGCTGCGAGGCCTTCCTGCCGAACGCGGGCGAGGCCATGCGGTACACCCGGACCGACTGTCCGAGAGCCGCGGCCCGGGCCCTGGCCGAGAAGGTGCCGATCGCGGTGGTGACGATGGGCGCGGAGGGCTCGTACGCGGTCGACGGGCGCACCGGGGAGACGGCGCACGTCCCCGGGATCACGGTGGACGAGCTCGACCCGACGGGCGCGGGCGACGTCTACGTCGCGGGCTTCGTGACCGGCACCCTGGCGGGCTGGCCGCTCGCGGACCGGCTCGCCTTCGCCGGGCTGACGGCGGCCCTGTCGGTCCAGGAGTTCGGCGGCTCCCTGTCGGCCCCGGGCTGGCCGGAGGTGGCCCACTGGTGGCGCTCCGCCCCGCAGGAGCTGCGCGGCCGCTACGGCTTCCTGGACGACCTGATCCCGCCCGGCTCGGGCCCGGCGCCCCGGCGCAGGGCCGTGCCGACGATCGGCTTCCGGCACTCCGCGTGAGCGGACGACCGCGGGGCCGCGGCGCCCCGGGGCCGCGCGGAGAGGCGTAAAACCTCTCGGGGAAGCCGCGGTGGCGACGTAGGCTTGGTATTCCGGAGGTCGTCGATCGGCGCGGCCCCTCAGCGGGAGGTATGTGCAGGCCACAGTGCCGGCCCATGACTCAGACACCCACAGCCCACATTCCAGTGCCGGGGCAGGCGCGAGCCCACTTCACCGTCCCGGCCAGGCACCCGATGGTGACGGTGCTCGGATCCGGTGACGCCCTGTTGCGCGTGATCGAGAAGGCCTTCCCGAAGGCCGACATCCATGTTCGGGGCAATCAGGTCAGCGCGATCGGCGATGCGGCGGAAGTCGCACTGATCCAGCGCCTGTTCGACGAGATGATGCTGGTGCTCCGCACCGGGCAGCCGATGACGGAGGACGCAGTGGAACGCTCGATCGCCATGCTCAAGGCGAGCGGCAACGGCCATGGGAACGGGCCCGAGGAAACGCCCGCCGAGGTGCTCACCCAGAACATCCTCTCCAGCCGCGGCCGCACCATCCGACCCAAGACCCTCAACCAGAAGAGATACGTCGACGCGATCGACAAGAACACGATCGTCTTCGGCATCGGCCCCGCCGGTACCGGAAAGACCTACCTCGCCATGGCCAAGGCGGTCCAGGCCCTGCAGTCCAAGCAGGTCAGCCGGATCATCCTGACCCGGCCCGCCGTCGAGGCGGGGGAGCGGCTCGGCTTCCTGCCGGGCACCCTCTTCGACAAGATCGACCCGTACCTGCGCCCGCTCTACGACGCGCTGCACGACATGCTCGACCCCGACTCGATCCCGCGGCTCATGGCCGCCGGGACCATCGAGGTCGCGCCCCTGGCGTACATGCGCGGACGGACGCTCAACGACGCCTTCGTCGTCCTCGACGAGGCGCAGAACACCACCGCCGAGCAGATGAAGATGTTCCTGACCCGGCTCGGCTTCGACTCGAAGATCGTCGTCACCGGTGACGTCACGCAGATCGACCTGCCGGGTGGCGCCAAGAGCGGTCTGCGCGAGGTGCAGCAGATCCTGGACGGGGTGCCGGACAT
Organism: Streptomyces sp. 147326; assembly: GCF_045000215.1. Taxonomy (NCBI): domain Bacteria; kingdom Bacillati; phylum Actinomycetota; class Actinomycetes; order Kitasatosporales; family Streptomycetaceae; genus Streptomyces; species Streptomyces sp. 147326. The sequence goes on from NZ_CP134201.1 coordinate 5,912,790, forward strand.
CCACTTCTCGCGGCTCACGTCCGAGGATGTCGTCCGGCACAAGCTGGTCGGCCGTATCGTCGACGCGTACGAGAAGTACGACGACGGCCAGCAGGCCGCGAACGGCCACCAGCGGAAGTAGACCCCAGCGCACCATGTCGATCGACGTCAACAACGAGTCCGGAACCGAGGTCGACGAGCAGGCGATCCTCGACATCGCCCGCTACGCGCTCACCCGGATGCGGATCCACCCGCTCTCCGAGCTCTCCGTCATCGTCATCGACGAGGACGCGATGGAGCAGCTCCACATCCAGTGGATGGATCTGCCCGGCCCGACCGACGTCATGTCCTTCCCGATGGACGAGCTCCGTCCGCCGGCGAAGGACGACGAGGAGCCCCCGCAGGGGCTCCTCGGCGACATCGTGCTCTGCCCCGAGGTCGCGAAGAAGCAGGGCGAGGAAGCCGCGACGCAGCACTCCATGGACGAGGAGCTCCAGCTCCTGACCGTCCACGGAGTGCTGCACCTGCTCGGCTACGACCACGAGGAGCCGGACGAGAAGGCCGAGATGTTCGGCCTGCAGGCGGCCATCGTCGACGGCTGGCGCGGTGAGCGCGGCATCACGGGTCCCTCGCCGGCGCCCACGGTCTCGTGAACGCCGCGCAGCTGATCACCGGAGCGGTGCTGCTGGTGGTCGTGGCCTGGTTCGCGGCCTGCGCGGAGTCCGGCATCGCCCGCATTTCGATCTTCCGCGCCGAGCAGGCCGTGCGGGAGGGCCGGCGCGGCAGCGAGAAGCTCGCCCAGGTCGCCGGCGACCCCACCCGCTACCTCAACGTGGCGCTGCTGGTCCGGGTCACCTGCGAGATGGCGGCGGGGGTGCTCGTCACCTACGTCTGCCTCGACGAGTTCGGCGAGAACTGGACCGCGCTGCTCGTGGCCATCGCCGTGATGGTGCTCGTCTCCTTCGTCGCCGTCGGCGTCTCCCCGCGCACGATCGGACGCCAGCACCCGCTGAACACCTCGACGGCGGCCGCGTACGTCCTCGTACCGCTAGCCCGGGTGATGGGGCCGATCCCGCAGCTGCTGATCCTCATCGGCAACGCGCTCACGCCCGGAAAGGGCTTCCGCAAGGGGCCGTTCGCCTCCGAGGCGGAGCTGCGCGCGATGGTGGACCTCGCGGAGAAGGAATCGCTGATCGAGGACGACGAGCGCCGGATGGTGCACCAGGTCTTCGAGCTCGGCGACACCCTGGTGCGCGAGGTGATGGTGCCGCGCACCGACCTGGTCTGCATCGAGCGGTACAAGACGGTCCGTCAGGCGACCACGCTGGCGCTGCGGTCCGGCTTCTCGCGCATCCCGGTGACCGGGGAGAACGAGGACGACATCGTCGGGATCGTCTACCTCAAGGACCTGGTCCGCAAGACCCACATCAGCCGCGAGGCGGAGTCCGACCTGGTCTCCACGGCGATGCGGGCGGCCGTCTTCGTGCCGGACACCAAGAACGCGGGCGACCTGCTGCGCGAGATGCAGCAGGTGCGCAACCACGTCGCCGTCGTCATCGACGAGTACGGCGGCACGGCCGGCATCGTCACCATCGAGGACATCCTCGAGGAGATCGTCGGCGAGATCACGGACGAGTACGACCGGGAGCTCCCCCCGGTCGAGGACCTGGGCCAGGACCGCTACCGGGTCACGGCCCGCCTCGACATCACCGACCTCGGTGAGCTGTTCAAGGTCGAGGCCTTCGACGACGAGGACGTGGAGACGGTCGGCGGCCTGCTGGCGAAGGCGCTGGGCCGGGTGCCGATCGCGGGCGCCTCGGCGCTGGTGGAACTGCCGGACGGGCGGCCGCTGCGGCTGACGGCCGAGTCCCCGGCGGGGCGGCGGAACAAGATCGTGACGGTGCTGGTGGAACCGGTGGCCGCGGCGGAGACCGCGGGGGAGGAGGGGGAATGACCCCGGCGCAGCTGCGGGAATTCTGTCTGGGCTTCAACGCGGCGGTGGAGGAGTTCCCCTTCACCCCGGAGACCTCGGTCTTCAAGGTGCTGGGCAAGGTGTTCGCGCTCTCGGCGCTGGACGCGGAGCCGCTGAAGGTCAACCTCAAGTGCGAGCCGGAGCTGGCGGTGCGGCTGCGCGAGGAGCACGAGGCGATCGTGCCGGGCTACCACATGAACAAGCGGCACTGGAACACGGTGACCGTGGGCGGGCTCCCCGACGCGAAGGTGCGCGAGCTCGTCGAGGACTCGTACGACCTGGTCGTGGCCGGGCTGCCGCGGGCGGAGCGGCTGAGGCTCGACCGGCCGTGAGGCCCGTCGTGAGCCGGGCTGTGCGCCCGGCCGCGTCCGGAGCGCCGCGGCGGGGTCGTTGCGCGGCCCGGCCGGGGCGCTCCCTATGCTTTCGCCCATGACCGAGAGCACCGGGATCGACCCCGAGGACAGCAAGATCATCACGCTGGCGCGCAGCGCCCGGGCCCGCAACGGCGTGCCCGAGGGGGCGGCGGTGCGCGACGAGACGGGCCGCACGTACGTCGCCGGGACGGTGGAGCTCGACTCCCTGAAGCTGAGCGCGCTGCAGACCGCGGTCGCGATGGCCGTGGCGAGCGGGGCGCGCTCCCTGGAGGCCGCAGCCGTCGTCAGCGCGGCCGGCGCCCCCGCCGAGGCCGACCGCGCGGCCGTCCGCGACCTGGGCGGCCCGGACACCCCGGTGCTGCTGGCGGCCCCGGACGGCACCCTGAAGTCCACCACCCCGGCGGGCGACTAGCCTCCCGGCGGGACCGGAACACCCCGTGCGGGCCGCGGGTTGGACCGGGGGGTGCGGGCTCGCGCCCGAGCTGCCGGGTCCGTTCCCGGGGCCGGTTGTTCCTCACCGCCCGGGGCCGGCGGATGGTGCCGTCGGGCGAGCGGCGGGGCCGCTGCCGTGGCTGCCGGGCGGGTCGCCCGGTTCCCGAGCCCCGGCCCCGTGGGCCCGCACCGATCGGGCCCGTCCGGCCACCGGCGGGACGGGTGGCGAGCCGTACGGCTCGTGTGCGGGCCGGGTGCCCGGGCTCGTGCCGAGCGGTCGGGTTGCTCCCCGGGGCCGGTTGTTCCCTGCCGCCCGACGCACGGCGTGCGACGCCTTCGGCCCGTGCGGCCGGAGCCCCATGGCGCGCGGTACGGGGCGGGGCCGCTGCCCGGGGCCCGTGGCCCGCGGGGCTCAGGCCGTATCCCGTCCGACCGCCGGAGGCTGACGCCGCCGGATGACCATCGCCATCAGCGCGGCCATCGCGCACAGCGCGCCCGAGGCGTACCAGACGACGTCGTACGAGCCGGTGAGGTCCCGTGCCAGGCCGCCCAGGAAGGCCACCACCGCCGCGCCGACCTGGTGCGAGGCCAGCACCCAGCCGAAGACGATCGCGCCGTCGTCGCCGTAGTGCTCGCGGCACAGGGCGATCGTCGGCGGGACGGTCGCGACCCAGTCCAGGCCGTAGAAGACGATGAAGAAGATCAGCGGCGGCTGTACGGACGGCGCCAGCAGGATCGGCAGGAAGAGCAGCGAGATCCCGCGCAGGGCGTAGTAGACGGCCAGCAGCCGCCGGGACTCGAAGCGGTCCGTGAACCAGCCCGAGGCCACCGTGCCCACCACGTCGAACACACCGATCACCGCCAGCAGCCCGGCGGCCGCCGTCACCGGCATGCCGTGGTCGTGGGCCGAGGGCACGAAGTGGGTCCTGACCAGCCCGTTGGTGGTGGCGCCGCAGATCGCGAAGGTGCCCGCGAGCAGCCAGAAGGGGCCGGTCCGCGCCGCGGCGAACAGCACCTTCAGCGCCCGCCGGGCCGCGCCCGGGGCCGGGGCGGGCTTCTGCGCGTACGTACCGCCGTACGGCGCCAGACCCACGTCCGCCGGATGGTCGCGCAGCAGCAGCCACACGAAGGGGGCGACGGCCAGCGCCGCCAGCGAGACCGTCACCGTCGCCGGGCGCCAGCCGTGCCGGTCCACCAGCCAGGCCAGCAGCGGCAGGAAGATCAGCTGCCCGGAGGCCCCGGCCGCGGTCAGGATGCCCGTGACCAGGCCCCGGCGGGCGGTGAACCAGCGGTTGGTCACCGTCGCCGCGAAGGCCAGGGCCATGGAGCCGCTGCCCAGGCCCACCAGCACGCCCCAGCACAGCACCAGCTGCCAGGCCGAGGTCATCCACACCGTGGCCACCGAGCCGCCCGCGATGACGAGCAGGGCCAGCGCCACGACCCGGCGGATGCCGAAGCGGTCCATCAGCGCGGCGGCGAAGGGCGCGGTGAGCCCGTACAGCGCGAGGTTCACCGAGACGGCGACGCCGATGGTGCCGCGCGACCAGTCGAACTCCCGGTGCAGCGGCTCGATGAGCAGGCCGGGCAGGGAGGCGAAACCGGCGGCGCCGATGATCGTCACGAAGGCGACGGCCGCGACGAACCAGGCGCGGTGGACGCGTCCGGGGGCCTTCGGAGCCGGGGCCGGGGCCGGGGCCGGAGCCGGAGCGGGGGGCGGGTTCGTGGGGGCGGGGCCGGGAGTGGGGGCTGTCTGCGTCACGCGGACAGCTTCCGGCGGGTAGGGCCCCGCACGACAGTGGCCTGACCGACACCCTTCGATACGATTGGGCCATGGCCCTTCACCGTGTCGTCGTCCTCGCGCTCACCGGGCTGCTGCCCTTCGAGCTCGGCATCCCGCACCGGATCTTCGGCCGCGCCAAGGATCCCGCCGGAACGCCGCTGTACGAGATCCTCACCTGCGCCCTGGCCGCCGGGCCGGTGCGCACGGACGCCGATTTCGCGGTCCAGGTCGAGCACGGCCCCGAGCTGCTGGCCACGGCCGACACCGTGGTGGTGCCCGCCTCGTACGAGCTGGGGCCGGTGTACGAGGAGGGCCGGCTGAGCGGTGAGCTCGCCGCGGCGCTCGCGCACATCCGGCCCGGGACGCGGCTCGTGTCCATCTGCACGGGCGGGTACGTGCTGGCGGCCGCCGGTTTCCTGGACGGCCGCCCGGCCACCACCCACTGGTTCCACGCCGAGCACTTCCAGCGGCTCTTCCCGGCCGTGCGGGTGGACGCCGGCGTGCTCTACACCGACGACGGGGACGTGCTGACCTCGGCCGGGGTCGCCGCCGGCATCGACCTGTGCCTGCACATCGTGCGCCGCGACCACGGCGCGGCCGTCGCCAACGACGTGGCCCGGCGGACCGTCGTACCGCCGCACCGGGACGGCGGGCAGGCCCAGTTCATCGAACGCCCGGTGCCGCAGCCGCAGCTGGCCAGCACCGCGGCGGCCCGCGCCTGGGTGCTGGACCGGCTGCACGAGCCGGTGCGGCTGGTCGACCTGGCCCGCCAGGAGGCCATGTCGGTACGGACGTTCACGCGCAGGTTCCGGGAGGAGGCCGGGATCAGCCCCGGCGAGTGGATCGTCGGACAGCGGGTGGAACGGGCCCGGAGGCTGCTGGAGCGGACGGATCTGCCGATGGAACAGGTGGCGCGGGAGACGGGCTTCGGGACGGCGCAGTCGCTGCGCAAGCACGTGCAGGCGGCGCTGGGAGTGAGCCCGACGGCGTACCGGCGCACGTTCCGCGCGTCGGGCGGGGACGCGGGCGGGAATGCGGGCGGGGACACGGGCGGGGACACGGGCCCGGAGGGGCGCGAGGCCGGCACCCTGCCATCTCCTGATGGGCCATCAGTTCGTGCCGGATCCGTGCATTGACTTCTCCGGCCGCCCGCTCGTGAATGGCCCCCTGCGCAGGGGCTCGGCGCGAGGGAACCCAGGGGGCGGGCAGTGCGAACAGGGGCGCGGAAGCGGAGATGGCCGGCCGCCGTCGGCATGGCGGTGCTCGCCGCCACGACCGGGGGCGCACTCAGCGCACCGGCCGCGGCCGAGGGGGAAACGCCCCCCGGCCAGGTGGAGTTCCCGACGCACTGCCTGCCGCCCCAGGAGGCCGGACTTCCGCCCGCCGACGGGCCGACCACCGCCCGGATCACCGTCGACGACCCGGCTCCGCAGGTCGGCGACACCGTCACCGTGACCTACCAGGTGCTCCGGACCCCCGCCGTGCCACCCCTGGATCCGAACGCGGCAGGCGGCGAACTCCCCGCCGACGTGCTGACCCCGACCGGCCGGATCGTGCTGGCGGGTGCCCAGAGCGGCGAGGTCACCGTCGTCGGGGCCAAGCGCAACGACCCCGTCCGGGCGGGCGAGCCCCTTCCCGCCGTCACCATGACCGGCACCTTCACCGTCACCGCGCCCGGTGAGATCACCCTCGCCCCGGGCAGCTACACCCTGCACACCAGCCACCTGCTGGACCTCGACACCACCTGCACCGCCGCGGCGCCGTCCGCCACCCCCGTCTCCGAACGCCTGACCGCGACCGCGCTGCCCACGGCCAACCTGCGCAGCGTCTTCCTCGCGGCGGCCCACGGAAAGCCGGGCGCCAAGGTCAAGGTCACCGCCGCCGGCTTCCCTCCGGGCGCGGCCGTGACGGTGGCCGGACGGGCCGGCGCCGCCGAAACCGCCGACCGGGTGAGCGCCACCGCCGACGAACTGGGCACGGCCGTGGTGGAGTTGCCCGTCACGGACAAGGCCACCACCGCGGTGACCGCCTACGAGGGCCTGGCCTGGTCGGCGAGCCGGGGCTCCGGCCCGGCCGCGTACACCGTCATCGACGCCACCCCGATGACGGCGGGCACCCGCAAGGTCACGGCCACCGTCCAGCCGGGCGCCCTCGGCATGACCCAGGCCGGCGAGGACATCACCCTCGGCGCCGTCCCGTACGGCGACGGCGGCGCCGCCCCCGGCCGGATCGGGACCGTCACCGTCACCGACGCCCGCGGCGGCCCGGCCGGCTGGTCCCTGACCGGCAAGGTCACCGACTTCACCGGACCGGGTGGGGTGCGCATCCCGGGAGCGTCCCTGTCCTGGACCCCGGCCTGCGTGGCGGCCGCGGGCAGCCCGAGCGCCTGTACGCCGGGCAGCGCGGGCGTGGTCGGCCCGGAGGGGGCCCTCCTGGCCTCCACCGCCGACGCCCCCCTGGTCGGCGGCACCTTCACGGTCGACGCCACGGTGACCCTGCAGGTCCCGCCGTACACCCCGCCGGGTGCCTACACGGCGGTGCTGACCCTGACCCTGTCGTGACGCCCGGCCTCCTGGGGCTCCGCCCCAAACTCCGCTCCTCAAACGCCGGAGGGGCTGAAATCCAGCCCCTGGGGGACAGGCTGCGCGCGGCGGTGGCCCTGCTCGTCACCGCCGGGCTGGTCCTCCTGCTCGCCGCGCCGGCCGAGTCCGCGGACAACGGTCAGTGGTCCGTGCTGCCCGCCGCGACAGGCGTCGGCCAGCGGCCGTACTTCTACCTCGCCGCCGCGCCTGGCCAGGCCGTCACCGACACCGTCACCGTGACCAACCGCACCGACCGTCCCCGCACCTTCCGGCTCTACCCCGCCGACGCCTACAACACCGCACGCGACGGCGGCTTCGCGCTGCGCGGCCCCGAAGAGCCGCGCCGGGCCGCCGCCGCCTGGGCGAGGCTCGACCGGGAGCGGGTGACCGTACCGGCCCGGGGGGCGGTCGGCGTCGGCTTCACCGTCACCGTCCCCGACCGGGCGGAGCCCGGGGACCACCCCGGCGCCATCGTGGCCCTGGAGGACCGGCCCGCCGTCGCCACCGCCCAGGGGATCGGCGTCCAGCAGGCCGTCGCCGCCCGGGTGTACCTGCGGGTGACCGGCCCGACCGCGGCCGCCCTCGCCGTCGAGGGGGTCTCCGTGCACCGCCGCGGCGCGGGCGCGGAGATCTCGTACACGCTCCACAACACCGGCAACGTCACCCTCCGCCCGCGCGCGGCCCTCACCGCCGCCGGCGCCCTCGGCCGCACGCTCCTGAACCGCGAGCTCACCGGGCTGCCCGCCGAACTGCTGCCGGGTCAGGAAGTGCGGCTCGGCACCCGCTGGGAGGGTCCGCCCGCCGCGGAATGGGCCGAGGTGACGGTGCGCGCCCGGGCCGACGGAACCACAGCTCAGGGCCGCGCGGACCACGCCGCGCACCCCCTGCTCACGACCGTGCTCGCCCTCACTGCCGTGATCTGGTCGGCGCTGGGAGCCGCATCGGGGAGAATGGCCCGTATGAGCGATCGTTCCCCCGAGTCCACCAGCCCGCACCGTGCGGGCTTCGCCTGCTTCGTCGGCCGCCCCAACGCGGGCAAGTCGACCCTCACCAACGCACTCGTGGGCACCAAGGTCGCGATCACCTCCAACCGGCCGCAGACCACCCGCCACACCGTCCGCGGCATCGTGCACCGCCCCGACGCGCAGCTCGTCCTCGTCGACACGCCCGGCCTGCACAAGCCGCGCACCCTGCTCGGCGAGCGCCTCAACGACATCGTGCGCACCACCTGGGCCGAGGTCGACGTCATCGGCTTCTGCCTGCCGGCCGACCAGAAGCTCGGCCCCGGCGACAAGTTCATCGCCAAGGAGCTCGCGGGGATCAAGAAGACCCCCAAGATCGCCATCATCACCAAGACCGACCTGGTCGAGTCCAAGGTGGTGGGCGAGCAGCTCATCGCCGTCCACCAGCTCGCCGAGGAGCTGGGCTTCGAGTGGGCCGAGATCGTCCCCGTCTCGGCGGTCGGCGACAGCCAGGTCCAGCTGCTGGCCGACCTGATCGCGCCGCTGCTGCCGGAGAGCCCGCCGCTGTACCCGGAGGGCGACCTCACCGACGAGCCCGAGATGGTGATGGTCGCGGAACTGATCCGCGAGGCCGCGCTGGAAGGCGTACGGGACGAGCTCCCGCACTCCATCGCCGTGGTCGTCGAGGAGATGATCCCGCGGGAGAACCGCCCGGCCGACCGCCCGCTGCTCGACATCCACGCCAACGTCTACATCGAGCGGCCGAGCCAGAAGGGCATCATCATCGGCCCGAAGGGCTCCCGCCTGAAGGAGGTCGGGATGAAGTCGCGCAAGCACATCGAGGCACTGCTCGGGACCCCGGTCTTCCTCGACCTCCACGTGAAGGTCGCCAAGGACTGGCAGCGGGACCCCAAGCAGCTCCGCAAGCTCGGCTTCTAGCCTGCTGGACCGCCGGATTCCGTCCGGCGGTCCCGCGGCCGGGCCGTGGTCGCGTCAGCGCAGCCGCCGCACCTTCACCACGTTGTCCGGACGGGTCCCGGGCCGGCCGTCGGGCCCGGCCAGGGCCTGTACGTGTTCCGCCACGAGCAGGACCTCCCACGCGCCCTGCGCCAGCTCCAGCTGCGCGAGGACCTCGTCCGGGGTGGGGAAGCCGATCTCCGCGTGCCTGTCCGGGTCCCAGGACGGCCCGCCAGCGTGGCCGACCACCAGCAGGACCCCGCCGGGGGCCACGGCGGCGGCGGCCGTGCGCAGGACCCGGGCGCGCGGGAAGTCCCCGTAGTTGTGCAGGAAGCACGCCGAGACGAGGTCGAACTCCCCGTCGGGGAAGGACTCGGTGAAGTCGTGCCGCTGCCACTCCACCAGGTCGCCCACCCCCGCCTCGGCGGCGTGCTCGGCCGCCCGCCCGAGGGCGACCTTCGAGATGTCGGTGCCGGTGACCCGCCACCCCCGGCGGGCGAGCCAGACGGCGTCGGCGCCTTCGCCGCAGCCGAGGTCCAGGGCACGGCCGGGGGAGAGGTCCTGGACCTCCCGGACCAGGGCCTCGTTGGGGTTGCCGCTCCAGATGCGCGTGCTCTCGCTGTAGCGCTCGTCCCAGAACTCCTCGCCGCCCTCGCGCGGGGCGGCGGGGGCGTGCGCGTGGGTGGGCTGGTGCGCGTGCTCGTGTTCGTGCTTCGGCATGGGGGCCTCTTCCGCTACGGGTCTCGGTGGTCCCGATGCTCCGCCCGGACCGGCACCCACGGCAAACCCTGTTGCCGGTCCGGCAAAAGCATCCCGTGCGAACGTCCCTACGCGGCGCCGGCCGGCGGCTCCGCGATCAGGGCCGTCGCCACCCGGCGGAAGCCGATGCGGCCGTAGATGCGGGCCACGTCCTCGTCGCCCGCCGAGAGGAAGACCGTACGGGCGCCCCGCGCGCGGGCCTCCACGACCAGCGCGGCCGTGACCCCGAGGGCCAGGCCCTGGCGGCGGGCCGACGGCAGGGTGCCGACGCCCACCACCTCGGCGACGTCCCCGACCGGGTTGTACATGCCGGAGCAGAGCACGACGCCGTCCCGTACGGCCGCGGCCATGGCCGCGGTGCCCGCCGCCAGCTTTCCGGACACCCGGGACCGGCCCTCCTCGGCGGAGGGTTCCGCCATCGCCGCCGCCAGTTCCGCGGGTCCCGCCTCGCCCACCGCCGTGCCCGCGGCCGAGAAGGCCAGGGCCGGGACCGTCACCGCGGCGGTCAGCAGCGGATCGTCCGCGCCGAGCAGACGGACCTCCGGATGCGGGGGGAGGGCTTCGGCCGAGGGGTCCAGCACCATCAGTGGATGGGCGTGGACGTACAGTCCCGCCGCTTCCACCGCGGCCCGCAGCGAGGGGCTGGTTTCGGCCACCCACTCGAAAGCCTCGGGGACCCCGAGCTCCCGTTGACGGGACAGCACCCGCCGGACGTCCTCCGCGGTGGCGTCGCCGGGGCCACCGACCGCCGGCCGCGCGTAGTACGCCCAGCCCGGGCCCTCCTGGACGAACAGGGTCAGCGGGCCGAAGTCCTCGGCCCGCGCCCCGCCCACCCGCGGCACCGTGTCGTAGTACCGCTCCAGCTCGGACAGCGTCGAATCGATCATGTGGTCGGTCATCCGGACATCCAAGCAAAGCGGCGCTGCTCAGGCACCTTCTTTCAGGACCCGCGAGATCAGCGTCCGCTGCGCCTCCGACAGGCCCGGCTCGGCGCAGGAGACCGTCCGACCGTCCACCGTGATCCGGTACGAGAACCCGTCCCGCACCCGGTCCGCCGGATCGCTCGGCGGACCGGGCCGCAGCGCGAGCTGGGCCAGGGCCCGCCACTCGTCCTCGTCCGGCCGGCCCGAGGTGTCCACCTCGGCCCGGCGCTCGATGCCCGCGAAGCCGCCCGTCCGTACCACCTGAATGCGCATGGGAGCGATCTACCCCGCGAGCGGGACGCCCACCGCGGACCACGCCTTCTGCAGGGCCTGGTGCTCCGCGCCGCCGTCCCCGTACCGGCTCACGGCCGCCGCCGTCGAGAGCCGGGCGAAGTCCTCGAAGTCGGCGTTCGAGGCGAGCTCCCCGCCGGTCAGGGTGTCGTACCAGATCTGCCCGGCCCGCTCCCAGGCCTTGCCGCCCAGCTCGGTCGCCACGATGTAGAAGGCGTGGTTGGGGATGCCGGAGTTGATGTGGACCCCGCCGTTGTCGCTGTGGGTGTTCACGTAGTCGTCCATCGTGGCGGGCTGCGGGTCCTTGCCGAGCTCGTCGTCGTCGTACGCGGTCCCCGGCGCCTTCATCGAGCGCAGCGCGACCCCGGTCACGCTGGGGCCCAGCAGGCCGGCCCCGATCAGCCAGTCGGCCTGGTCGGCCGTCTGCTCCAGCGAGTACTGCTTGATCAGCGACCCGAAGACGTCCGACATCGACTCGTTGAGGGCGCCCGACTGCCCGCGGTACCTCAGGTTCGCCGAGTACTGGGTGACCCCGTGGGTCAGCTCGTGCCCGATGACGTCCACCGACACGGTGAAGTCGAGGAAGAGGTCCCCGTCCCCGTCACCGAAGACCATCTGCTGCCCGTCCCAGAAGGCGTTGTTGTAGTCCTCGTCGTAGTGGACGGTCGCGTCCAGCGGCAGCCCGGCATCGTCGATCGAGCGCCGCCCGAAGCCCTTCAGGAACAGGTCGTACGTCGCCCCGAGCCCCGCGTAGGCGCGGTTGACGGTGGCGTCCTTGCTCAGCGGGTCGCCCTCCCCCCGGACCTTCTTCCCGGGCAGCTGCGTACGGTGCTGGGCGTCGTAGAGCGTCCGGTCCGGTTCGTCGGAAGCCGGCGCACCGAGGGCGGGCACGATCCCGCGGACGGCGGTGACCCGGCGCCGGGTGCGCAGGAGGGAGTCGCGTTCGAGGGTGCGCTGGGCGAGATCGGCGCGCCGCGAGTCCCCGGACAGGGCGGCCTTGTCGAGGAGGTGCGGCGGCACGACGGTGCAGAAGACGGGGTGGCGGTGAGCGTGGGAGGCATCCATGCCCGGCAATGTGGCAGTGGGTCATGGCGGTGTCACTACCTGCGACCATGATTCATTCGCTTGTCTGAAAGCGGCGGCGCCGGATTGACGGATCGCCCCGACCCGGACGCTTCGAAAGAGGCTTAGCTCACATTTGGTGCAAATCGGACGGCAGGGTCTTGCATACTGAAACAGGTCCTCGCATCACCGCGCGGCTCGGCTAGGCTCGGCCCATCATGCGTTTCGGGCTGCTTCTCCTTAGCTGCCGCGGCGAGGGTCTGTAGTCGTAGGCCGGCCCCCTCCCCGCGGAGTTTGGTGTTGCGGTTTTTACGACCGCCGTCGGCCGTCCCAGCGAACTACACGCGGACACGCGAGGAGCCCAACGCCATGAGCCAGCAGCCTTTTGTCGGTCGCCCCACGCCCATCACCAACGCGACCCACTCCCAGAAGTCCTCCGGGATGCCGATCCACAAGTACGGCGCGTACGAGCAGGTGGACATCCCGGACCGCACCTGGCCCGATGCCCGCGTCACCAAGGCTCCCCGCTGGCTGTCCACCGACCTGCGTGACGGCAACCAGTCGCTGATCGACCCGATGACGCCCGCCCGCAAGCGCGAGATGTTCGACCTGCTGGTGCGCATGGGCTACAAGGAGATCGAGGTCGGCTTCCCGTCCTCCGGCGAGACCGACTTCGCCTTCGTGCGCTCCATCATCGAAGAGGGCGCGATCCCGGACGACGTCACCATCTCCGTACTGACCCAGGCCCGCGAGGACCTGATCGAGCGGACCGTGGAGTCCCTGGCCGGCGCCAAGCGCGCCACCGTGCACCTCTACAACGCGACCGCGCCCACCTTCCGCCGGGTCGTCTTCCGCGGCTCCAAGGAGCAGATCAAGCAGATCGCCGTCGACGGCACCCGCCTGGTCATGGAGTACGCCGAGAAGCTGCTGGGCCCGGAGACCACCTTCGGCTACCAGTACAGCCCGGAGATCTTCACCGACACCGAGCTGGACTTCGCCCTGGAGGTCTGCGAGGCCGTCTGCGACGTCTGGCAGCCGGCCGAGGGCCGCGAGATCATCCTGAACCTGCCCGCGACCGTGGAGCGCTCGACGCCGTCCACGCACGCGGACCGCTTCGAGTGGATGGCCCGCAACCTGACCCGCCGCGAGCACGTCTGCATCTCCGTGCACCCGCACAACGACCGCGGCACCGCCGTCGCCGCCGCCGAGCTGGCCCTGATGGCCGGCGCCGACCGCATCGAGGGCTGCCTGTTCGGGCAGGGCGAGCGCACCGGCAACGTCGACCTGATCACGCTGGGCATGAACCTGTTCTCCCAGGGCATCGACCCGCAGATCGACTTCTCGCAGATCGACGAGATCCGTCGCACCAGCGAGTACTGCAACCAGATGGAGGTCCACCCGCGCCACCCCTACGCGGGCGACCTGGTCTACACCGCCTTCTCCGGCTCCCACCAGGACGCCATCAAGAAGGGCTTCGACGCCATGGAGGCCGACGCGGCCGCCCAGGGCAAGACCGTCGACGACATCGAGTGGGCGGTCCCGTACCTGCCCATCGACCCGAAGGACGTCGGCCGCTCCTACGAGGCGGTCATCCGGGTCAACTCGCAGTCCGGCAAGGGCGGCATCGCGTACGTCCTGAAGAACGACCACAAGCTGGACCTGCCGCGCCGCATGCAGATCGAGTTCTCCCGGATCATCCAGGCCAAGACCGACGCCGAGGGCGGCGAGGTCACGCCGAAGGCGATCTGGTCGGTCTTCCAGGACGAGTACCTGCCCAACCCGGAGAACCCGTGGGGCCGGATCCAGCTGCGCTCCGGTTCGACGGCCACCGACAAGGACGGCACGGACACGCTGACCGTCGAGGCGGTCGTGGACGGCGTGGAGATGGTCCTGGCCGGTACCGGCAACGGCCCGATCTCGGCCTTCTTCGACGCGCTGGCCGGCATCGGCATCGACGCCCGCCTGCTGGACTACACCGAGCACACCATGAGCGAGGGCGCCTCCGCCGTGGCCGCCTCGTACATCGAGTGCGCGATCGACGGCCGCGTCCTGTGGGGCATCGGCATCGACGCCAACACCACCCGCGCCTCCCTGAAGGCGGTCATCTCCGCCGTCAACCGAGCGGGCCGCTGATCCCCCGGAGCCCATCGCCCGTACGTGTGCCCCGTCCCTCCTCCCGGAGGGGCGGGGCCGCGTCGTGCCCCGCTCAGCGGGCCAGGTAGCCGCCGTCCACCGGGAGCACCACGCCCGTCACGAACGAGGCCGCGTCGGAGGCCAGGAAGGCGATGACCCGGGCCACCTCCTCCGGCTCGCCGAGCCGGCCCATCGGGTGCGCCCCCGCGATCTCCTCCAGGTACTCCGGCCCGCCCGGCTCGTCCTTCAGCGCGACCACCCGCTCCGTACGGATGGTCCCCGGTGCCACCGCGTTGACCCGGATCCCGCGCGCGGCCCACTCCACCGCGAGGTGCTTGGTCAGCCCCGAGGCGACGAACTTCGCCGGTCCGTACGCCGCCTGGCGCGCCTGCCCGGCCACCCCTGAGATCGAGGACACGCAGACCAGCGCCCCGCCGGGCCGTGGCTGCGCCGTCATCGCCTCGATGGCGTACTTGCAGGTCAGGAACATTCCCCGGCCGTCGACGGCCATGACGTGGTCCCAGTCCTCCGGACTGGTCTCCCGTACGTCCGAAAGGGGGAGGACTCCGGCGTTCGCCACGGCGACGTCGAGGCGCCCGTACGCCTCGACGGCGGCGGCGACCATCGCGCGGTTGGCCTCCGGGTCGGACACGTCACCGGCGACCGCCGTGACGGCGTACCCCTCGGCGGCCAGTTCCGTACGCAGGGACTCCACCCCGGGGCCGTTGATATCGGCCGCGGTGACCCTGGCCCCGGAGCGGGCCAGCAGCACGGCGGTGGCCCGGCCGATCCCGCTCGCGGCGCCGGTCACCAGACAGGACTTCTCGTTCATGCGGCCGACCTTAGGGGGAGCGCGATGGGGGCACGGGGAGGGCAGGGGCGGACGTGGGGGCGCAGATCGGCCAAGTGCGCGCCCCGGCACATGTTGTCTTGTCACACGACTGACGCATCCTCACCGATGTGGCTAACATCACGCCAACCCGGCGATGCTGCCGTGGGGGTCCCTCCCGTGCCCGCGGGGCGACGGGGAGTTACGGAGGTGCGACGTGCTGCCAGTTCGGGGTGGGGACGGCCGGAAGCTGACGGTCTGGGGCATCCGTACCACCTGGAGCACCGTGGGCGACGGGGAGTTCTTCTGCCCCGCCTGCGGTGGAGACCGCAACTACCGCCGGCGCACCGGGCGCCGCCGGTTCACCGTCGTGGGGGTGCCGCTGCTGCCGCGCGGGCAGGCGGGGCCCGTCGTCGAGTGCCAGGGCTGCCGCGCCCGCTTCGACACCGACGTCCTGGACCACCTCACCACCACCCGCTTCACGGCCCTGCTGCGCGACGCCGTGCACACCGTCGCGCTGGCCGTGCTGACCGCGGGCGGGACGGCCTCGCGCAGCGCGCTGGAGGCCGCGGTGGGCGCCGTACGGGCCGCGGGCTTCCCGGACTGCACCGAGGAACAGCTGGAGTCCCTCGTGGAGGCCCTGTCCACCGACGAGGGCCGGCTCGGGCTGTACGACGTACCGGAGTGCTGCGGGGCCGCGCTGTCGATAGAGCTCCACGAGGCCCTGGAGCCGCTGGCCCCGCACCTGGCGGGCCCGGGCCGTGAGTCGATCCTGCTGCAGGGCGCCCGTATCGCGCTCGCGGACGGCCCGTACACCCCGGCCGAGCGCGAGGTGCTCGCCACCGTCGGCGCGGCGCTGCGCATCGACGCGGACGAGGTGGAGCGGCTGCTGTCGGCGGTGCGCGCCCCCTAGGGGGCGTCCCCGGCCCCGGCCGGGGGCGTCTGTGCGATGAACCGGCGCAGGGCCGTGCAGAGGCCCGCCGGGTTGTCCAGCGGGATCAGGGTGCGGGCGTCGGGGATCTCCTCGTACCGGCCGTGCGGCAGCAGACCTGCGAGCCGGCAGCCGGTCTCGGGCGGCATCATGCGATCCTCCGCTCCCCAGGCGACCAGGGCCGGACGGTCGAAGGCGCGCAGCCGCTCGGCGGCCCGCAGGTACGTGTCCTTGCGGGTGCTGCGCAGGAACGCGGTGAAGTCGCGGCGGACGGCGGGGTCGGTCAGCAGCGGGCGGTACCAGCGGCGGACGAGTTCGTGCGGGATCGGCCGCTTGGCCATGCCGCCCAGCGAGCTCTGCAGGCCGGCGAGGAAGGGCGACCGGAAGGACTGCAGGAGCAGGAAGAGCCCGCCCGGGACGCGGGCGGCGGCCTGGAGGGTCCGGCCCTGGACGCCCGGCGGGTAGTTGTCGAGCGCCTCGCAGGAGGTGAGGACCAGGCGGCCGATGCGGTCGTCGTGGTCGCCGACGAGGAGCTGGGCGGTGCCGGCGTCGTTCTGGACGAGGGTGACCGCACGCAGGTCGAGGCGGTCCATGAACTCGGCGAGCAGGGCGGCGATCCCGTGGGCGGACAGGTCGGCGCCCGGGCGCATGGCGCGGCGGTGGCTGCCGAGGGGCAGGACGGGGACGACGACGCGGAAGTCCGCGCGCAGGTCCGCCACGACGGGCTGCCAGAGGGACTCGTCGAAGCCGAGCCCGTGGACGAGGACGACGGTCTGGCGCGCAGGGTCCGCGCCGGTGTCGGTGTAGTCGATGACACCCGAGGTGAGTTCGATGGCAGGCACGCTTCCCCCACTGGACAGGTTCTAGATAGACCGATCTAGTGAGAGGCTAGTCGTGATGACGACGACAGGCGATACCAGAGGCCGCATCCTCACCGCGGCGACCGAGCTGTTCCGGCGCCAGGGCTACGCGGCCACCGGCATGAAGCAGATCGTGGCGACGGCCGAGGCCCCGTACGGATCCGCCTACCACTTCTTCCCGGGCGGCAAGGCCCAGCTGGGGGAGGAGGTCGTCCGCACCTCGGGGGCGGCCTATCTCGCCCTGATCGGGGAGCTGTTCGGCGAGGGCGCGGCGCCCGGTCCCGTGGAGGCCACCCGTGAGGCTTTCCTGGGCGCGGCCGCGACCCTGGAGTCGCTGGACTTCGCCGACCCGTGCCCCATCGCCACGGTCGCGCTGGAGGTGGCCAGTACGCACGAGGGGCTGCGGATGGCCACGGCGGAGGTGTTCGCCTCCTGGATCGACGCCCTGGCCGTCTTCTACGCCTCCCGCGGCATCGACTCCGCGCGGGCCACGGCGACCTCGGTGATCGCCCTCCTGGAGGGGGCCTTCATGCTCGGCCGCGCGAACCGTTCCCCGGAGCCGGTGCTCACGGCGGCTTCGGCGGCTGCCGCGATCGTGTCGGCGGCGCTCCGGAATTGACCCCTTCTCCTCTCGCGGGGGGAGCATGTCCCGGAAAACGTACAACTCATACCGGAATCCGTACGAACTGCGGCGAATTCAGGTAACGATCCGGCCTCGCGCACGTGAACCGAGTTCCGCCGGCGCTCGTGCAATGCATGGAGGCGCACCCTCCGCGCTCGGTGGATCACCCAATCGAGTGGCCGGAATCGTGCGCTCAGATTTGCGCCACGGAATGACGTGATCCATGCGCCTGCTGGTCACGGCGGGCGGTATTCGCAGTCGCGCATCAGGAGCTGACATCTCGGCAGAATCTGGCCATACTCCGCCGATGCTTGGTGGGCCATGGGAGAACCCTCCAAAGCGAAGATCGCCAGGCCTCAACACTTTGTGGAAGTCGACGATATCTGTGAGCGTCCCCACAGGCGTTCAATTCCGGTCACACGGGGAGACGCGGCCGGTAACACGGTCGGGCTTCGATTCGCGTGAACGTACTGACAACCCTGGCGGAAAACGGGATAGCGACCCACTCCGGCCAGGGATAAGCAGAGATTCCTCTCAGTTACCTACCTTTTGAAGGGCAAGGCAGAGATGGCACGTGTCGCCGCCCGGCTTTCCACCGATGGAGAGCGGAGCACGCACCCGGTCGACGAGGTGCTCCCCCTCCCCAAGCTCGCGCTGTACGGCTTCCAGCACGTACTCGCCTTCTACGCCGGCGCGGTGATCGTCCCGATCATCGTCGGCAACGCGCTGAAGCTGAGCCCTGAACAGCTGGTCTACCTGATCAACGCGGACCTCTTCACCTGTGGCATCGCCTCGATCATCCAGGCCTGGGGCATCGGCCGGATCGGTGCGCGCCTGCCGCTGATCCAGGGCGTGACCTTCACCGCCGTGTCGCCGATGATCGCCATCGGCCTCGGCGCGGGCGGCGGAACCGCCGCCCTGCTGGTCATCTACGGCGCGGTCATCACCGCCGGCATCGCCACCTTCGCCTTCGCCTGGCTGCCCGCCAAGGCGTTCCGGACGGTCATGCGGCTGTTCCCGCCGGTCGTCACCGGCACGGTCATCACGGTGCTGGGCATCGTCCTGATCCCGGTCGGTCTCAACGACGCGGCCGGCGGCCTCGGCAGCCCCGACTTCGGGGACCCGAAGAACTTCGCCTACGCCGGCGGCACGATGCTCTTCATCCTGATCCTGATGAAGCTCGGCAAGCAGTTCCTCTCCAGCATCTCCATCCTGCTCGGCCTGGTGGTCGGCACCGCGGTCGCCTTCCTCCTCGGGGACGCGAAGTTCGGCGACGTGAGCAAGTCCGACTGGGTCGGAGTCACCACCCCGTTCCACTTCGGCGTCCCGAAGTTCGAGTGGTTCCCGATCGTCCTGATGCTCATCGTCATGCTGATCACCATGGTCGAGACGACCGGTGACACCTACGCCGTCGGCGACATCGTCGGCAAGGACGTCGACAGCGAGACCGTGGCCCGCGCCCTGCGGGCCGACGGCGCCGCCACCGCCCTCGGCGGTGTCCTCAACTCCTTCCCGTACGTCGCCTTCGCCGAGAACGTCGGCCTGGTGCGGATGACGAAGGTGAAGAGCCGGTTCGTGGTCGTCGCCGCCGGTGTGTTCATGATCATCCTGGGTCTGCTGCCCAAGGCCGCCGCGATCGTCGCCGCCGTCCCGCACGGAGTCCTCGGCGGCGCCGCGACCGTCATGTTCGCCATGGTCGCCCTGGCCGGTATCCAGACCCTGGCCAAGGTGGACCTCAAGGAGGAGAAGAACGCGCTGATCGTCGGCGTCTCCCTCGCCTTCGCCCTGCTCCCCGCGACCGTCCCGGTGTTCTTCACCAAGTACATGGACGCGGACCTCGCCTCGCTCCTCAACAGCGGCGTCACCCTCGGTGCCACGGCCGCCATCGTCCTCAACCTGGTCTTCAACGGCCTGGCCAAGGACGACGCCCACGGCGCCCCGGACGCCTCCGACGCCCCCAAGGCCTCCGACGCCCCCAAGGCCGAGCTGCCCGCCCAGCCGGTGGCCGCCCCGGCCGGCGCCGAGAAGGCGGACGACGCGGAGACGTCCTCCGCCGGCTGATCCTCCCAAGGGGTGGTGGCCCCTCGCCCGGACCGTCCCCCAGCTGCCGCTGGGAGGGCCCCCGGTCCGGGCGAGGGGCCATTGCTGTCCCCGCGCGGGTGCCCGCACAGGCGACAATGGGCGCATGAGTCTGTTCCGCGACGACGGCATCGTGCTGCGCACCCAGAAGCTGGGTGAGGCGGACCGCATCATCACGCTGCTGACCCGGGGCCACGGCCGGGTGCGGGCCGTCGCCCGCGGGGTCCGGCGTACGAAGTCCAAGTTCGGCGCCGGGCTGGAACCTTTCTCCCACGCCGACGTGCAGTTCTTTGCCCGAGGCAGCGAACTGATCGGCCGCAGCCTCCCGCTCTGCACCCAGACCCAGATCATCGCCCCGTACGGCAACGGAATCGTCACCGACTACGCCCGCTACACCGCCGGCACCGCGATGCTGGAGACCGCCGAGCGGTTCACCGAGAACGAGGGCGAACCCTCCGTGCAGCAGTACCTGCTGCTCGTCGGCGCCCTGCGCACGCTCTCGCGCGGCGAACACGAACCGAACCTCATCCTCGACGCCTTCCTGCTGCGCTCCCTCGCCGTCAACGGCTACGCGCCCAGCTTCGACGACTGCGCGAAGTGCGGGATCCACGGCCCCAACCGGCACTTCTCCGTCGCCGCGGGCGGGGTCATATGCGGGGACTGCCGGGTGCCCGGCAGCGTCGTACCCTCGTCTGAGGCCATCGCCCTGCTCAGCGCCCTGCTGACGGGCGACTGGGGGCATGCCGACGCGTGCGAGGCGCGTCACGTGCGGGAGGGCAGCGGGCTGGTCTCCGCCTATCTGCACTGGCATCTGGAGCGCGGGCTACGCTCCCTGCGATACGTCGAGAAATAGGAGCTGGGCACATGGCACGACGCGGGATTCTGGGGCGCTCTCGCCGCGAGTACAAGGTTCCCGAACCGCACCCCTCCGGTGCGGTCCCGCCGAAGATCCCCGGCGAGCTCGTCCCGAACCACGTCGCGGTCGTCATGGACGGCAACGGCCGCTGGGCCAAGGAGCGCGGTCTGCCGCGCACCGAGGGCCACAAGGTCGGCGAGGGCGTTGTGCTCGACGTGCTCAAGGGCTGCCTGGAGATGGGCGTCAAGAACCTCTCCCTGTACGCCTTCTCGACGGAGAACTGGAAGCGCTCCCCCGACGAGGTCCGCTTCCTGATGAACTTCAACCGCGACGTCATCCGGCGCCGCCGTGACGAGATGAACGAGCTGGGCATCCGCATCCGCTGGGTCGGCCGCATGCCGAAGATGTGGAAGTCGGTCGTCCAGGAGCTCCAGGTCGCGCAGGAGCAGACCGTCGACAACGACGCCATGACCCTGTACTTCTGCGTGAACTACGGCGGCCGCGCCGAGATCGCGGACGCAGCGCAGGCGATCGCCCGCGACGTGGCGGCCGGCCGGCTGGACCCGTCGAAGGTCAACGAGAAGACCTTCGCGAAGTACATGTACTACCCGGACATGCCGGACGTGGACCTGTTCCTGCGCCCGAGCGGGGAGCAGCGCACCTCCAACTACCTGCTCTGGCAGAGCGCGTACGCCGAGATGGTCTTCCAGGACGTCCTGTGGCCGGACTTCGACCGGCGCAACCTCTGGGCGGCCTGCCTGGAGTACGCCCAGCGCGACCGCCGCTTCGGCGGCGCCGTCCCCAACCAGCCCGAGAGCTCGGCCTGATCCGCCGCTAAGATCCCCGCTCATGGACGACATGGGCGGAGATCAGCTGTACCGGATACACGAGTCGGCGTCGGGAGGGCATGCGGTCGAGCTCCGCTACACGCCGACCGTCGCCGACATGGCGGAGGGCCTGCGGGCCTGCGGCCGGTCGAAGGCGGGCCGTCGCCAGCGTCTGCCGTTCTTCCTCATCGGTCTGGTGGGGCCCGGGTACGCCGCGGCCCTCGTCGCGCTGGACGGCGGGTCGTCCGGGTCCGCCGTGGCGCTGACGGCGGTGGGCCTCTTCGGCTGGGCGTTCGCGCTGTTCGGCCACCGGTTCATGGCCCGGTCGACCCGCGGGCTGCTGGCGGCGGCGGGGGAGTGCCGGACGGTCGTCGACGCCGAGGGCGTCACCGTCGACTGCGCGCAGGGCTCCACGCACCTGCGCTGGAGCGCGCTGTCGGGCTACGTGGAGACCCCCGCGACCTTCATGGTCTTCACCGGCGACAAGCGGGTGCTCGGCGGGGCGCTGCTCCCCAAGCGGGGCCTCGCGGTCCCCGGGGAGCAGGACGTATTGCGGGCGCTCCTGGACGGGAAGCTGGAGCGGATCTAGGCCGGGGCCTGCGGCCGCCCCGCCGGGGGCGGCTCCCGCTACGGCTGGGCGGCGGCGCAGTCGGCGCAGGTGCCGAAGATCTCCACCGTGTGGGCCACGTTCACGTAGCCGTGCTCGGCCGCGATGGACTCCGCCCACTTCTCCACGGCCGGGCCCTCCACCTCGACCGCCTTGCCGCACTTGCGGCAGACCAGGTGGTGGTGGTGGTCCCCGGTGGAGCAGCGGCGGTAGACGGACTCGCCGTCGCTGGTCCGCAGGACGTCGACCTCGCCGGCGTCCGCGAGGGACTGGAGGGTGCGGTAGACGGTGGTCAGGCCCACGGAATCGCCACGGTGCTTGAGCATGTCGTGGAGTTCCTGGGCGCTGCGGAACTCGTCCACCTCGTCCAGCGCCGCGGCCACGGCCGCCCGCTGCCGGGTGGATCGCCCTCGTACTGGCGCGGTATTCATCTCGCCAGGCGCAGTCGCCACCGGTTCCTCCTCGTATCGGCCTGCCGCCATTGTGCCAGGCGGTCGAGGCCCCTAGACCTTTACGTCGTCCCGCGTGCACACCTCTTCGGCGGCGCGGGCCGCCTTGGCCCGGCGCCGGGCCAAGGGTGCGGAGAGGGCCGTCAGCACCATGAAGACGCCGATCGCGAGCAGGACGATCGTCGCGCCCGAGGGCACGTCCATGTAGTAGGTGGCGGCCGTGCCGGTCAGGGAGACGCCGACGCTGATGGCCATGGCCAGGCCCAGGGTGGTGGCGAAACTGCGGGTGAGCCGCTGGGCGGCGGCGACCGGGATCACCAGCATGGCGCTGACCAGCAGCAGGCCGACGATGCGCATGGCGACGGTGACGGTGACCGCCGCGGTGACGGCGATCAGCAGGTTCAGGGCGCGCACGGGCAGGCCGGTGACCCGGGCGAACTCCTCGTCCTGGCAGACGGCGAAGAGCTGCCTGCGCAGGCCGATGGCGACGGCGAGGACGAACGCGGCGAGGATCGCCATCGCGGTCACGTCCTCGGCGGCGACCGTGGTGATCGAGCCGAACATGGAGCCCAGGAGGCTGGCCGTCTGGCCGCCCCCGAGGTTGATGATCATGACGCCGCCGGCGAGGCCGCCGTAGAAGAGCATGGCCAGGGCCACGTCCCCGCTGGTCCTGCCCCGGGCGCGGATCAGCTCCATGCCGACGGCGCCGAGGACGGAGACGAGGGTGGCCATCCAGACCGGGCTGGTGTGGAGCACGAGGCCGAGGGCGACGCCGGTCATGGCGACGTGGCCGAGACCGTCGCCCATGAGCGCCTGGCGGCGCTGGACGAGGTACGTGCCGATGGCGGGGGCCGTGATGCCGACCAGCGCGGCGGCGATCAGGGCCCGCTGCATGAAGGCGTAGTCGAGGATGTCCATCAGCTCAGCAGTCCCGTCCGCAGGGGCCCGGCGTCGTGCGCCGCGTGGGGGTGTACGTGGTCGTGGCCGGGCAGGGCGTGCTGGCCCACGGCCTCCGGGGGCGGTCCGTCGTGGACGACGCAGCCGTCGCGCAGGACGACGGCGCGGTCGATCAGGGGCTCCAGCGGGCCCAGCTCGTGCAGGACGAGCAGGACGGTGGAGCCGGCGGCGACCTGCTCGCGCAGGGCGTGCGCGAGGACCTCCTGGTTGGCGAGGTCCACGCCCGCCATCGGTTCGTCCATGATCAGCAGCTCGGGTTCGACGGCGAGTGCCCGGGCTATGAGGACGCGCTGGTGCTGACCGCCGGAGAGGGCGTCGACCGAGGCGTCGGCGTGCGACTCCATGTCGACGAGGGCCAGGGCGCGCTGGACGGCGGCCTTGTCGGCCTTGCGCAGGAGCCCGAAGCGGGAGCGGGCCAGCCGGCCGGAGGAGACGACCTCGCGGACGGTGGCGGGGACCCCGCCGGCGGCCGTGGTGCGCTGCGGGACGTACCCGATGCGCGACCAGTCCCGGAAGCGCTTGAATTCCGTTCCGAAGAGGGACAGGTCGCCGTCGGTCAGCGGGACCTGGCCCACCACGGCGCGGACGGCCGTGGACTTGCCGGAGCCGTTGGCGCCGAGCAGGGCGACGACCTCGCCGCGGTGGACGGTGAGGTCGATCCCGCGCAGCACGGGGCGCGAGCCGAGCGAGGCCGTGGCCCCGCGCAGGGATATGACGGCCTGGTCGTCCGCCGGGCGGGGCATGGACTGCATGGCTCGCGCCTCCGTTGCTGCTGCTGCCATCACTTGCTACCGAGTGCCTTCTGGAGGTTCTTCAGGTTGGACCGCATGACCTCGAAGTAGTCAGCGCCCTGGGACTTGTCGGTGATTCCCTCGAGCGGGTCGAGGACGTCGGTCTTCAGGCCGGTGTCCGTGGCGAGGACCTCGGCGGTCTTGTCGCTGGCCAGGGTCTCGAAGAACACGGTGGAGACATTCTCCTTCTTCGCGACCTCCTGGAGCTCCTTCATCCGGGCCGGGCTCGGCTCGGACTCGGGGTCGACGCCGGAGATGCCCTCCTGGTCCAGGCCGTAGCGCTCGGCGAGGTAGCCGAAGGCGGAGTGGGTGGTGATGAAGGTCCGGGAGGCCGTGTTCTTCAAGCCGTCCTTGAACTCGGTGTCCAGCGCGGTCAGTTCGCCGACCAGCTCGTCGGTGTTCTTCTTGTAGTCCGCCGCGTTGTTCGGGTCGGCCTTCTCCAGGGCCGCGCCGACACCCTTGGCGATCTCCGCGTACTTGGCGGGGTCGAGCCAGACGTGCGGGTCCGTGCCGGCCTCGCCGTGGCTGTGGTCGTGGCCCTCGCCCTCGGCGTGGCCCTCCCCGGCGCCGTGGTCGTGGCCGGAGGCGGCGTGGGCCTCCAGCGTGGTGAGGGTCGCGGCGTCGACGACGTTCTTCACGCCGGACTGGGCGACGGCCTTGTCGACGGCGGGCTGCAGGGTCTTGAGGTAGAGGATCACGTCGGCCTCGCCGAGCTGCGCGGTCTGGCGCGGGGTGATCTCCAGGTCGTGCGGTTCGACGCCCGGTTTGGTCAGGCCGTTGACCTTCACGTGGTCCTTGCCGATCTGCTCGGCGAGGAACTGCATCGGATAGAACGACGCCGCCACGGCGAGCTTGCCGTCCTTGCTGCCGGTGGCGCCGGCTCCGGAGCAGGCGGTGAGGGCCGTGGCGCCGAGGGCGACGGCTCCGGCGAGGGCGGCGGCGGGTATGAGGCGTCGTACGTTCATGACATCCATTTTCATCAAAAATGGAAACGATTGTCAAAAACGCTGGTGGGGAGGCCGGGCGGGCGGCCGTGGAGGGGGATCCGATTTGAAAGGGGGGGTGCGGGCGCCGGTAACCTAAAGACTTCGCCGTTCGTCCTCGTAATGAAGAGAGCACCGTGGCCGCCGACAAGATCGACACCATCGTCAGCCTGAGCAAGCGCCGTGGCTTCGTTTTCCCGTGCAGTGAGATCTACGGCGGCTCCAAGGCCGCCTGGGATTACGGCCCGCTGGGTGTCGAGCTCAAGGAGAACATCAAGCGCCAGTGGTGGAAGGCGATGGTGACCGGGCGTGAGGACATCGTCGGCATCGACTCGTCCGTGATCCTGGCCCCCGAGGTCTGGGTGGCCTCCGGCCACGTCGCGACCTTCTCGGACCCGCTGACCGAGTGCACCGCCTGTCACAAGCGGCACCGCGCGGACCACCTTGAAGAGGCGTACGAGGCCAAGCACGGCCGCCCGCCCGCCAACGGCCTCGCCGACATCAACTGCCCCCACTGTGGCGTGAAGGGCCAGTTCACCGAGCCCAAGCAGTTCTCCGGCATGCTGGAGACGCACCTCGGCCCGACCCAGGACACCGGCTCGAAGGCGTACCTGCGCCCCGAGACCGCCCAGGGCATCTTCACCAACTACGCCACCGTGCAGACCGTCGCGCGCAAGAAGCCCCCGTTCGGCATCGCGCAGATGGGCAAGTCCTTCCGCAACGAGATCACCCCCGGCAACTTCATCTTCCGCACGCGCGAGTTCGAGCAGATGGAGATGGAGTTCTTCGTCAAGCCGGGCGAGGACGAGCAGTGGCAGGAGTACTGGATGCAGGAGCGGTGGAACTGGTACCGCGACCTCGGCATCCGCGAGGAGAACATCCGCTGGTTCGAGCACCCGAAGGAGAAGCTGTCCCACTACTCGAAGCGCACCGCCGACATCGAGTACCGCTTCAACTTCGGTGGCAATGAGTTCTCCGAGCTCGAAGGCGTGGCCAACCGCACCGACTTCGACCTCAAGGCCCACTCCGCCGCCTCCGGCCAGGACCTCGTGTACTTCGACCAGGAGACCAAGGAGCGCTACACCCCGTACGTCATCGAGCCGGCGGCCGGTGTGAACCGCGCCATGCTCGCCTTCATGCTCGACGCCTACGTCGAGGACGAGGCCCCGAACGCCAAGGGCGTCATGGAGAAGCGCACCGTGATGCGCTTCGACCCGCGCCTGGCCCCGATCAAGGTCGCCGTCCTGCCGCTGTCCCGCAACGCGCAGCTGTCGCCGAAGGCCAAGGGCCTCGCCGCCGACCTGCGCAAGTTCTGGAACATCGAGTTCGACGACGCGGGCGCCATCGGCCGCCGCTACCGCCGCCAGGACGAGATCGGTACGCCGTTCTGCGTCACCGTCGACTTCGACACCCTGGACGACAACGCGGTGACCGTGCGCGAGCGCGACACCATGAAGCAGGAGCGCGTCTCCCTGGACCAGATCCAGACCTACCTCGGCAGCCGCCTGCTCGGCTGCTAGGCCAGGACGCACGAAGACCGGTGGCCCGGTGCGCGAGAAGCGCACCGGGCCACCGGTCTTTCGTCTTCTTCGTGGCAGGTCAGGCCGCAGAGCCGCCGGCCTGCGCCGCGGCGGCCTCGGCGGCCCGGCGCTCGCCCTCAGCCTGGGAGCGCTTGCCGTACAGGGCGGTCCACACGCCCAGAGCGCCGAGCACCCCGTAGATCATGACCGGGCTGAGGGTCACCATGGTCTTGGTGCTCAGCGTGTACGCCAGGGCGATGCGGACGGCTGCCTCGATGACGTACGCGACGCCCCAGACCAGGGTCATGCGGGTCATCGTGGTCCGGAAGCCCTCGTACTGCCACAGGCCGTTCCACCAGGCGGTGCTCTCGGGAGTGCCGTCGGTGGCGAACTTGCGGCCGAAGTAGAACATCAGCGGACGGCGCGCCAGCAGCGTGGACAGGCAGAGCAGCCCGAACAGCCCGGTCACGGCGGAGTCCTTGACCAGCAGAGCCCGCGCCGAGGGGTCACCGACGAGCGAGACCCCGGCCGTGATCACTATGAACACCAGGGTGACCACGGCGAATTCGTCGAGCTTGCGGTGCCAGGCAACGCTGATGGCGCTGTCGAGCACCGGCCACGCGCTGCTGAGGAGCAGCGCCGAGAACTCGCTCCAGCCGTGGTCGTCGACAAGCGTGTTGTACGTGATGATCGGCGCGACCACGTTGAGGCCGATGGTCAGGATCCAGCCGATGGCGGTCGCGGCCCCCGAGCGGGCGGGAGGCGCGGGTCGTGCTACTTGGGCGGACAAGGTTCCCCCTGGAACGTGCCTGATGAAGTGCGGTAAGGGGAACGTAAGGACATGGGGATGACATGGACAAGACGAGCGCGCCCAAAATGATCATCAAATTCTCCGGACCGCAAGGTTCCGGACAGGCCGGGCCGGGACGGGACGGGCCTGTCAGGCGCGCAGGCCCCGGATGATCAGTGTGGTGACCGCCTCGAACTCCGTGAAGATCGTGGGCGAGAGCCAGTCGGCCGCGTACTGCGGGTCGTGGAAGCGGCCGGTGGCATCGAAGACCGCCCGGGCGGCGGCCGGCACGTCCTCGGCGGCGAGCGTCCCGGCGGCGACACCCTCCGCGATGATCCGGGCCAGCTGGTCGATCAGCTCGGCCAGATGCGCGTCCACCACGCCGCTGTTCTCGGCGAGGAGCACGGTGTACGTCGCGAACAGTTCCGGATCCGCGCCCGCCTTGTGGCGCTTGGCCTCGAACAGGGCCGCGAGCCACGCCTCCAGCTTGGAGGGGGCGCTCTCGGCGGACGCCGAGGTGATCTCCTCCAGCAGGACCACGCTCTTGGCGAGCCAGCGGTCCGTGACGGCCTCGCGCAGCGCCGCCTTCGAGGGGAAGTGCCGGTACACACTGCCGTGGCTGACGCCGAGCGCGCGCGCCACGTCCACCACGGTCGCCTTGGTGGGGCCGAAGCGGCGCAGCACCTCCTCCGTGGTCTCGAGGATGCGCTCGGGGGTCAGGGGCTCGGCGGCAGCGGGGGGCATGGGTACGACCGTACCGTCAGCTCAGCGCTCACTGTCGAGGTGGGCCATCTGGGCCTCCGGATACCTCTCTCCGGCCGCGGCCCCGGCGGGCACGGCCTCTTCGACGGCGGCCAGGTCGGCGGCGCTGAACGTGATGTCCATGGCACCGAGTGCCTCGGCGAGCCGGTCCCGGCGCCGGGCGCCCACCAGCGGCACGATGTCGACGCCGTGCCGGGGACCCTGCGCGAGCACCCAGGCGATCGCGGTCTGGGCGACGCTCACCCCCTTCTCCTCGGCGACCTTGCGCAGGGCGTCGACCAAGCCGAGGTTCCGGTCGAGGTTCCCGCCCTGGAAGCGGGGGCTCATGCCGCGGAAGTCGCCCGGGGCCAGCGCACGGTCGCGGGTGAAGTGGCCGCTGATCAGGCCGCGGGACAGCACTCCGTACGCCGTGATCCCGATGCCGAGCTCGCGGGCGGTCGGCAGGATCTCGTCCTCGATGCCGCGGGAGATCAGCGAGTACTCGATCTGGAGGTCGGATATCGGGGCCACGGCGGCGGCCCGGCGCAGGGTGTCCGCGCCGACCTCGGACAGGCCGATGTGGCGCACGTGCCCGGCCTGGACCGCCTCGGCGATGGCCCCGACGGTCTCCTCGATCGGCACGTCCGGGTCCACGCGGGCGATCCGGTAGATGTCGATGTGGTCCCGGCCGAGCCGCTGGAGCGAGTAGGCCAGGAAGTTCTTGACGGCCGCGGGGCGCCCGTCATAGCCGGTGAACCCGCCCTCCACCGTGCGCAGCGCGCCGAACTTCACGCTGGTCAGCGCTTGCTCGCGAGCCGCGGCGGGGGCCGTGCGCAGGGCTTCGTTGATCAGCAGTTCGTTGTGGCCCATGCCGTAGAAGTCGCCGGTGTCGAGCAGCGTGATGCCGGCGTCCAGGGCGGCGTGGATGGTCGCCAGGGACTCGGCGCGGTCGGCCTCTCCATAGAGGGCGGACATCCCCATGCAGCCCAGCCCCAGCGGGAAGACGGAGGGACCGGTGCTGCCGAGGGTGGTCGTCTGAATGTTCTCGTTCTTCGTCATGGAACGAGAATGGCATGACGAGTGACAGATTTCAATATCTGTCACTCGTCAGTGTCATGCGAGGATCCGCAGGGCCAGGACCGCCGCCGCGACCAGGGTGAGTACGGCCGCCGGAGCGAGGTCGTAGTCCTTGACGCGCAGGTGGCTGATGACCGCGCCGACGAAGTAGAGGGTCACGCCGATGGCGGCGGCCACGCCGAGCGGCGTCACCCACAGGCCGGCGACCAGGCCGATCGCCCCGGCCGCCTTGAGGGTGGCCAGTCGCGGCAGCCACGAGTCCGGGACCTGGACCTTCTGCATGCTGGCGACGATCTGGTCGTTGCGCTGGAGGGTGAAGGTGGCGGAGGCGGCCAGGACGATGGCGAGCAGGCCGCCGACGACGGCGTAGGCGAGGAACATGAAGGTCTCCAACGGTCGAGGGTGTAAAACCATTGAATAGCATCAACAATGTCTCCAACGCAATCATTTCTCAATTGCTACGATGTGGACCATGACGGCAGATCAGGACGGATCGCACCCCCCGCAGCGGCTGGGCCTGCTGCTCGCCTGGCACGGATCGGTCACCCAGACCCGGATGAAGAGGGCGCTCAGTGCCGCCGGGCTCACCCCGCGGCACGCGATGACGCTGATGCACCTGGAGGGCGGCCCCATCAGCCAGCGGGCACTCGCCGAGCGGCTGGAGGTGGACCCGAGCGTGCTCGTCGGGATCCTGAACGACCTGGAGGGCGACGGCCTGGCCGAACGCCGCCGGGACCCGGCCGACCGGCGCCGTCACAACGTGGCCATCACCACCGCCGGGGAGGCCGCCCTGCGCAAGACGAACGCCGCCCTCGACGAGGTCGAAGGCGGCATCTTCGCGGGGCTGTCGGACCAGGAGTGCGAGCTCCTGCGCGGCCTCCTCGACCGGGTCAACACCTCGGCCGAGGACTTCAGCTGCGACGAGTAGGCCCCGTACGGGCCGGCCGCACGGCCAGGCGCACGGTCAGGCGCACGGCCAGGCCCGCGGTCAGGCGTGCCGTCAGCCCCGCGGCGAACCCGCGGCCGCGGACGCACTGACGGGCTCCTCCAGGGTGCGGGCCGTGCGCTCCGCCGTCGCACGGGCCCAGTTCCCGCTCGTCACCGCACCCACGACCAGCACCGCCAGCCCGCACAGCGTGATGATCCACCAGGCCGGCTGCGCCGCCCCGGAGAAGTCGGAGCCACTGGCCAGCCCCGCCGCCAGGACCGAGCCGATGACCGCGACGCCCAGCGTGCCGCCGGTCTGCCGGCTGGTCGAGGCGATGGCGGCCGCGACGCCCGCCTGGGAGCGGGGCATCCCCGATACCGCCGTATTGGTGATCGGCGCGTTCACCATGCCGAAGCCGAGCCCGAACAGCACGTACCCGGTGAACAGGAGCGGGTTGGACGTCTCGGCCTCGAACAGGGCGAACAGCAGCCCGCTCGCCGCCATCGCCACGCCCGCGATCAGCAGGCAGATCCGCGGCCCCCGGCTGCCGACCAGCCGCCCCGCCAGCGGGGCGAACAGGACGGTCAGCGCCGCCATCGGCAGCATGTAGAGCCCGGCGTGCAGGGCGCTGAGCCCCCGTACGTCCTGGAGGTACAGCGTGTTCAGGAAGAGGAAGCCGGCCAGTCCGGCGAAGGCGCTGATCGCGATCACGGTCGAGCCGCTGAAGGGCGCGCTCCGGAAGAACCGGAGATCGATCAGGGGGTCCTCGCGCCGGGGCTCGTAGACCAGCAGCCCCACGAGGGAGGCCACCGCCACCACCGCGCACCCCATGATCAGCGGCGAACGCCAGCCGGCCGCCGGGGCCTCGATGATCCCGTAGGTCAGACTGCCGAGCAGCGCGATGACCAGCACCTGACCCACAGGGTCCGGACGCCGCGGCCGGGCCGCCCGGGACTCAGGGATGTGGCGCAGGGTCAGCACGAGCGCCGCCAGACCGATCGGCAGGTTGATCAGGAAGATCGAGCGCCAGCCCACGGAGTCCACCAGCACTCCGCCGATCAGGGGCCCCGCGGCCATGGAGACACCCCCGACCGCGCCCCACACGCCGATGGCCCGGGCCCGCTCGGCCGGGTCCGTGAAGGTGTTGGTGATGATCGACATCGCCACCGGGTTGAGCATCGCGCCGCCGATCGCCTGCACCATCCGGAAGACGATGAGCCAGCCGAGGCTGGGGGCGAGCGAGCACAGCAGGGAGCCGGCCGTGAAGGCCAGCAGGCCGGCGACGAACACCTTGCGGCGGCCGATCCGGTCGGCCGTGGAGCCCGCGAGCATCAGCAGCGAGGCCAGGACCAGGGTGTACGCGTCGATGGTCCACTGCAGCCCCGCGACCGAGGCGTCGAGTTCACGGCGCATCGACGGGAGCGCGACGTTGAGCACGGTGTTGTCGAGGCTGACGATCAGCAGGCTCATGCAGCAGATCGCCAGGACGAGCATGCGCTGCCGGGGACTCGGCTCGATCATGCCGCCGATGCTACGTCTGCCCCACCCCCTCGGCATGCGGGACAATGGGCGGATGACCACGCTTCCTCCGCCTCTCGCGATCGGCCCGCACACCGTGCAGCCCCCGGTGGTGCTCGCGCCCATGGCCGGCATCACCAATGCCCCGTTCCGTACCCTCTGCCGGGAGTTCTCGGGCGGCAAGGGGCTGTTCGTGAGCGAGATGATCACGACCCGCGCCCTGGTCGAGCGCAACGAGAAGACCATGCAGCTGATCCACTTCGACGAGACCGAGAAGCCTCGCTCGATTCAGCTGTACGGGGTCGACCCGGCGACGGTCGGCAAGGCGGTCCGGATGATCGTCGAAGAGGACCGCGCCGACCACATCGACCTCAACTTCGGCTGCCCGGTCCCCAAGGTCACCCGCAAGGGTGGCGGCTCGGCCCTCCCGTACAAGCGCAACCTGCTCCGCGCGATCCTCCGCGAGGCCGTCGCGGGCGCCGGCGACCTGCCGGTGACCATGAAGATGCGCAAGGGCATCAACGACGACCACCTCACCTACCTCGACGCCGGCCGGATCGCCGTCGAGGAGGGGGTCACCGCCATAGCCCTGCACGGGCGGACCACGGCCCAGCACTACGGCGGCACCGCCGACTGGGACGCCATCGCACGGCTCAAGGAGCACGTGCCGGAGATCCCGGTGCTCGGCAACGGCGACATCTGGTGCGCCGAGGACGCCCTGCGCATGGTCCGCGAGACGGGCTGCGACGGCGTGGTCGTGGGCCGCGGCTGCCTGGGGCGGCCGTGGCTGTTCAACGACCTGGTGGCGGCCTTCGAGGGCCGCCCGGAGGACTTCCACAAGCCGACGCTGCGCGAGGTCGCGGCCACCATGCACCGGCACGCACAGCTGCTGGGGGAGTGGATCGGCGACGAGGCGCGCGGGGTGATCGACTTCCGTAAGCACGTGGCCTGGTACCTGAAGGGCTTCTCGGTCGGGTCCGAGATGCGCAAGAAGCTCGCGGTCACTTCTTCGCTGGCCGAGCTGGATGCTCATCTGAGCGAGCTGGACCTGGACCAAGCATGGCCCGAGAGTGCGGACGGCCCGCGCGGTCGGACGTCCGGAAACAACCGAGTTGTCCTGCCAGAGGGCTGGCTGAAGGACCCGTACGACTGCGCGGGTGTGAGCGAGGACGCTGAACTGGACACCTCCGGAGGCTGACAAATCGCCCTCCGTGGCGCGTGATATACGCCACGCATGGGAAGAGTTTCGCTCAGATGAGCACTAAAGTCACGGGTAAGACTTTCAAAGGGTGGCACTGGGTGCCACCCTTTGTGCGTTCAACTCTTGAACGCAAATGGATCGATGATCGCTCATCCGAGCGTGATCAGGCCTCAGAAACCCCCTCCCCCTTCGAGAGGTGAAGGCTATTCGGGCTTTCTGATGACCCATGAGTTACTTTCGATCTGCTGGCGCACGGGTGGTTACAGCCGTATGACGACCAAGTGGACGTACCCAGAAGCCTTCGATCTGGGTATGTTCCTGGCCGTCAGGGCAGCCACCGAGCCTCGAGGAGTCGAGACCCGTGTCGGAAAACAAAGATCAGAAGTTCGTCTACGACTTCACCGAGGGAAACCGCGACCTCAAGGACCTTCTCGGCGGCAAGGGTGCCAACCTCGCCGAGATGACCAACCTGGGTCTGCCGGTCCCTCCCGGCTTCACCATCACCACCGAGGCCTGCAAGGTCTACCTCGACAGCGGCACGGCCCCGGCCGCGCTGCGCGAAGAGGTCAGCGCCCACCTTGCGGCCCTCGAGTCGAAGATGGGCAAGAAGCTCGGACAGTCGGACGACCCGCTGCTGGTCTCCGTCCGCTCCGGCGCCAAGTTCTCGATGCCCGGCATGATGGACACCGTCCTGAACATCGGTCTCTCCGACGAGTCCGTGACCGGCCTCGCCTCCCAGGCCGGTGACGAGCGCTTCGCGTGGGACTCGTACCGCCGCCTCATCCAGATGTTCGGCAAGACCGTCCTCGGCGTCGAGGGCGAGCTCTTCGAGGACGCCCTCGACGAGGCCAAGGCCGCCAAGAAGGTCACCGTCGACACCGACCTCGACGCCGCCGACCTGAAGAAGCTGGTCAAGCACTTCAAGAAGATCGTGGCGAAGGAAGCCGGCCGCGAGTTCCCGCAGGACGCCCGCGAGCAGATGGACCTCGCCGTCGAGGCCGTCTTCAACTCGTGGAACACCGACCGCGCCAAGCTCTACCGCCGCCAGGAGCGCATCCCGAGCGACCTGGGCACCGCGGTCAACATCTGCTCCATGGTCTTCGGCAACCTGGGCCCCGACTCCGGCACCGGCGTCGCCTTCACCCGTGACCCCGCCAGCGGCCACGCGGGCGTCTACGGCGACTACCTCCAGAACGCCCAGGGCGAGGACGTGGTCGCGGGCATCCGCAACACCGTGCCGCTCGCGGACCTGGAGGCCATCGACAAGGCCTCGTACGACCAGCTCATGACGATCATGACGACGCTGGAGACCCACTACAAGGATCTCTGCGACATCGAGTTCACCATCGAGCGCGGTCAGCTGTGGATGCTCCAGACCCGTGTCGGCAAGCGCACCGCCGGCGCCGCCTTCCGCATCGCCACCCAGCTCGTGGACCAGGGCCTGATCGACGAGGCCGAGGCCCTCCAGCGCGTCACCGGTCACCAGCTGGCGCAGCTGATGTTCCCGCGCTTCGACGAGGGCGCCAAGACCACCCTGCTCGGCCGCGGCATCGCCGCCTCCCCGGGCGCGGCCGTCGGCAAGGCCGTCTTCGACTCCTACACGGCCGTCAAGTGGTCCCGCTCCGGCGAGAAGGTCATCCTGATCCGCCGCGAGACCAACCCGGACGACCTGGACGGCATGATCGCCTCCGAGGGCATCCTGACCTCGCGCGGCGGCAAGACCTCGCACGCGGCCGTCGTCGCCCGCGGCATGGGCAAGACCTGTGTCTGCGGCGCCGAGGAGCTCGACGTCGACACCAAGCGCCGCCGCATGACGGTCGGCGACACGGTCATCGAAGAGGGCGACGTCGTCTCCATCGACGGCTCCACCGGCAAGGTGTACCTGGGTGAGGTACCCGTCGTACCGTCGCCGGTCGTCGAGTACTTCGAGGGCCGCATGCACGCCGGCGCCGACGACGCCGACGAGCTCGTCGCCGCCGTGCACCGGATCATGGCCTACGCGGACCGCGTCCGCCGCCTGCGGGTGCGCGCCAACGCCGACAACGCCGAGGACGCGCTGCGCGCCCGCCGCTTCGGCGCCCAGGGCATCGGCCTGTGCCGCACCGAGCACATGTTCCTCGGCGAGCGCCGCGAACTGGTGGAGCGACTGATCCTCGCGGACACCGACGGCGAGCGCGAGGAGGCACTCAGTGCCCTCCTGCCGCTGCAGAAGAAGGACTTCGTCGAGCTGTTCGAGGCGATGGACGGCCTGCCCGTCACCGTCCGCCTGCTCGACCCGCCGCTGCACGAGTTCCTCCCCGACATCACCGAGCTGTCGGTGCGCGTCGCCCTCGCCGAGTCCCGCCAGGACGCCAACGAGAACGACCTGCGCCTGCTCCAGGCCGTGCACAAGCTGCACGAGCAGAACCCGATGCTGGGTCTGCGCGGCGTCCGCCTCGGCCTGGTCATCCCCGGCCTGTTCAAGATGCAGGTCCGGGCGATCGCCGAGGCCGCGGCCGAGCGCAAGAACGCCAAGGGCGACCCCCGCGCCGAGATCATGGTCCCGCTCGTCGGCACCGTCCAGGAGCTGGAGATCGTCCGCGAGGAGGCCGACCAGGTCATCGCCGAGGTCGAGGCCGCCACGGGCACCAGCCTCAAGCTGTCCATCGGCACCATGATCGAGCTGCCGCGCGCCGCCCTGACGGCCGCCCAGATCGCCGAGGCCGCGCAGTTCTTCTCCTTCGGTACGAACGACCTGACCCAGACGGTGTGGGGCTTCTCCCGCGACGACGTCGAGGCCAGCTTCTTCACCGCGTACCTCGAGAAGGGCATCTTCGGGGTCTCGCCCTTCGAGACCATCGACAAGGACGGCGTCGGCGCGCTGGTCCGCAGCGCGGTCCAGGCCGGCCGGGCCACCCGCCCCGACCTCAAGCTCGGCGTCTGCGGCGAGCACGGCGGCGACCCCGAGTCCGTCCACTTCTTCCACGAGGTCGGCCTCGACTACGTCTCCTGCTCGCCCTTCCGGATTCCGGTGGCGCGCCTGGAGGCCGGTCGCGCGGCCGCCGAGGCGAAGGGCAGCGACAGCCGCTGACCCACCGGCCCTGCCAAGGGCTCCCATAGACCGCGCCTGCCCCCGGGTTCCCTGACTGCCCGGCGGCGGGCGCGCCTATTTCCGGTGTTCAACAAATCTTTACGCCAGCAGGCGGTGGACGGATCCCCACCCGTCCACCGCCGCTGTCATTCTGCCGGGCACGTCGGCGCTTCCCGGTGCGACCGACCGCCAGGCCCCGCAAAGCCCCCCACGGCCTTCGCGGAGCGTTTCGGTCGCACCGGAGTGTGCCCGGCGGAGTACAGGATTTCGGTTGTCACGCCCCTGCCGAAAGGGGTTTCAACTGTGGCCGAAAGGGCGTGGTGACCACGTGTGACGGCATGCATACTCATGGAGCGGGGGGATTGCGGTTGCACAGGTGGGGGTTCGGTGCTGCGTATCCATTTCACTGGAGTGGACCTGGCACGCGTACGGATGGCAGGGCGTCCCGATGCGTTGTGGGAAACGATTCTCAGCTTTCACCGCTTAAGAGACCGGCGCGATGCCCGGTTGTTCGGTGAATGGCGTACGGAAACCCGGAGCAGGTTGAATAGTGAAACACGCACGCTCGGTATGCTCATACCGAGCCGTGGTTATTTTCCCGATTTTTTGACCCCTGTGGAGGGGCAGTACGGGTGGGACGTGGGCCTCGACGCGCTGCGCGGCATCCGTCCCGAGCGCATGCGGCACGAGCTGCAGCTGCTTGCCGCCGGTGCGGCGGTGACGCCGCGCCTACGGGAGTTCATGGACGGCGGAGCCAAGCACCTGCCGAGGCTGATGGGAGAGCTGCGCGCGTACCACCGGGCGGCCGTGGAGCCCTACTGGACGCATATCCAGGCCCAGATCGAGGCCGAGCGGGCCGCGCGCGGCCGGGCCCTGCTGGACGGGGGCGCGGACGAACTCCTGGCCTCGCTGCCGCCGATGCTGCGCTGGCGGGCGCCGGTGCTGGAGTGCGACTACCCGGTGGACCGGGACGTACGGCTGCGGGGGCGCGGGCTGCTGCTCCAGCCGTCGTTCTTCTGCCGGCGCACCGCGGTGACGCTGCACGATCCGGAGCTGCCGCCGGTGCTGGTCTATCCGGCGGCGGCGCAGTTGGCTTCGGCGCCGGCGGGGGGTGAGGCGGCGCGGCCCGTGGAGGAGCAGCGCCAGCGCACCCTCGGCAAGCTGGTGGGGCACACCCGCTCGGTGGTGCTGCGGGCCATAGGGGACGGGGCGACCACCAGTGAGCTGGCCCGCCGGGCCGGGGTCTCGCTGGCCTCGGCGAGTCAGCACGCGTGCGTGATGCGGGAGGCGGGGCTGGTCACCACGCTGCGGCGGGGGAACGCGGTGCTGCACACCGTGACGCCGCTGGGCGCTGCGCTGCTGAAGGGCGGGGCCGTGGCCTCGTGACGGGGCCGCACCCCTGCGGGGTTGCCCGTGGGGGTGCGGCCGGTTGTGCGGGTGCGGCGCCGTTGCCGGGGCTCCGCCCCGGGCCCCGCGCCTCAAACGCCGGCGGAGCTGGATGGTGCGGCGGGGTTGGATGGTGTGGTTGGGGATCGGGGCTCCGCCCCGCGCCTCAGACGCGGAAGGGGCCCGTTACCTCGTACGTGATGCCGGCGGAGGAGCTGCCGCTCGTGCCGCGCTGGCTGGAGAAGTAGAGGCGGTTGCCGGCCGGGGAGAAGGCCGGGCCGGTGATCTCCGAGGAGGACTGGCCGGTGATCCGCAGGAAGGGCGCCACCACGTCGTCCGGGGTGATCACGCAGATCTCCATGTTGCCGCCGTCCTCGGCGACGTACAGGTCGCCGAAGGAGGATCCGGTGACGTTGTCGACGCCCGTCAGCGGGGCCGCCCCGCCGGGGACGAGGGAGTCGTCGTAGGCCAGCTCGTACGTGTTGTTGGTGAGGTTGAGCTGCCAGACGCGGTTGTCGCCCTTGGTGGTGAACCAGACCGTGTCGTTGGCGTAGTGGCAGCCCTCGCCGCCGTTGAACTTCTTCGAGCCGGACACCTGGCTGCGGGTCGCGGTCGGCGAGCCGTCCGGGTCGGGGACGTTGGCCCAGGTGAAGGAGCCCGACGTGGCGGTGCCGGCCTTGAGGACCTGGAGGGTGCCGGAGGAGAGGTTGCCCCAGGTGGTCGGGATGAACCGGTAGAAGCAGCCGCTCGTCTCGTCCTCGGTCAGGTAGATCACCTGGCGCACCGGGTCGGCGGCGGCCGCCTCGTGCTTGAAGCGGCCCATCGCGGGGCGCTGTACGGACGCGTTCACGCCGTACGGGTCGGTCTCGTAGACGAAGCCGCGGTCGACCTCCTCGCAGGACAGCCAGGTGTTCCACGGGGTCTTGCCGCCCGCGCAGTTCTGCCGGGTGTTGGAGAGGATCCGGTAGGCGCCGGTGACGGTGCCGGAGGAGTTGAACTTCACCGCGCTCGCCCCGCCGGAGGGGTTGATCTCCGAGTTGGACACGTAGATCCAGCCCGAGCCGTCGGCGAAACACGCGCCGCCGTCGGGGGCGTTGTGCCAGGTGTACGAGGTGCCGCTGACGGTCTGGCCCGAGCGGGCGATCACCCGGCTGCTGAAGCCGCTGGGGAGCATGATGCCGTTGGCGTCCGCCGCGCCGAGCGCCCCGTAGGGTCCGGTGCCGGGCTGGGCGGGCGCCGCGTAGGCGGCTCCGTGCATCAACGTGCCGCCGAAGGCGGCGGCCGACGAGCCGATGACGGCGCCGCGCAGGAAGGTACGACGTTCCACGGTCACTCCTGTGGGAGGAAGGCACCCCGCACCCGGTCGAGCGCGGGGTCGCACGCGTCGAGGAACCTAGGGGGCGCCAGTTGCCGGGGCGCCAACTCCTCATTACGCACGAGCGACCGCTCGACGTGCAATCCTCCGGCCGTGCCGCGGTGCGGCCCACGGCGGGATCCGCTGCCCGGAAAAAACTTCCCGCGGGAGCGATGAGTTCCTCCCGGCCCCGCGGTCTACCTCCCGAAAGCACCGAGCAGCACGCACCGAGCACCGCACCCGAGAGAAGAGGGACCTCGATGTCCGCCACCATGATCTTCGTCAACCTGCCGGTCAAGGACCTGGAGGCCAGCAAGACCTTCTGGGGCAAGCTGGGCTACACCTTCAACGCCCAGTTCACCGACGAGAACTGCGCCTCGATGGTCATCAGCGACACCATCGTCGCGATGCTCCTGACCGAGGACCGCTACAAGGACTTCACCCACAAGGAGATCGCGGACGCCACGAAGACCTCCGAGGTGCTGCTCTGTCTCAGCGCCCCCAGCCGCACCGCCGTCGACGAGCTGGTGGACGGGGCCCTGGCGGCCGGCGCCACCGAGCCCCGCCCCGCCCAGGACCACGGCGTCATGTACGGCCGCGCCTTCGACGACCTCGACGGCCACACCTGGGAGATCATGTGGATGGACCCGTCCGTGGTCCAGGGCTGACCGCCCCGCACCACGGGGTCAGGGGGTCACGAGGTCGCGGCGGTCCGCACCGGGTAGGTCCGGACCGCCACCTCCTCGTCGTCCAGGCAGCGCCCCGACTCCAGGTCGAAGCGCTGCTTCAGCAGCGGCGAGGCCACGAACGGCCGGCCCGCCACGGCCCCCACCAGCCCGCGCGAGAGCACGTGCGCCCCGGTGAAGGGGTCCTGGTTGCCGATGGCGTACGGGCGGCCCGCGCGGTCGACGAACACCGCGGCCTGGCTCCCGTCGGGCAGCAGG
Source organism: Streptomyces sp. 147326 (assembly GCF_045000215.1). Taxonomy (NCBI): domain Bacteria; kingdom Bacillati; phylum Actinomycetota; class Actinomycetes; order Kitasatosporales; family Streptomycetaceae; genus Streptomyces; species Streptomyces sp. 147326. The sequence continues at coordinate 5,952,316 of NZ_CP134201.1, forward strand.
GCGGCCACCCCGCGCCCGGGGACCAGCGAGGACAGCTCGCACACCGTCAGCCAGCCCTGCGCCACTTGCAGTTCCACGGTCATCGGACGGCACCTCCTATGGTCAGGACGGCCAGGTCGGGCTTGACCTGGTCGCGCTCGGGGACGAACTTCACGGTCGGGTCGGGGGCGCCGGGCGCGTTCACGAAGGACACGAACCGGCGCAGCCGCTCCGGGTCCTCGAGCGTCTCGGCCCACTCGTCCCGGTAGTGCGCCACGTGGTCGGCCATCAGGGACTCCAGCTCCGCGCACAGCCCGAGCGAGTCGTGCACGATGACGTCCCGCAGGTGCGCCAGGCCGCCCTCCAGCCGATCCAGCCAGGTGGAGGTCCGCTCCAGCCGGTCGGCGGTGCGGATGTAGAACATCAGGAACCGGTCGATCAGCCGGACCAGTTCCGCGTCCGACAGGTCCTGGGCCAGGAGGTCGGCGTGGCGCGGGGTGGCCCCGCCGTTGCCGCCCACGTAGAGGTTCCAGCCGCTCGCCGTCGCGATGACCCCGAAGTCCTTGCTCTGCGCCTCCGCGCACTCGCGGGCGCAGCCGGACACCGCCGACTTGAGCTTGTGCGGGGCGCGCAGCCCCCGGTAGCGCAGCTCAAGGTCGATGGCCATCCTGACGCTGTCCTGGACCCCGTAGCGGCACCAGGTCTGCCCCACGCAGGACTTCACCGTCCGCAGGGCCTTCCCGTACGCGTGCCCGGACTCGAACCCGGCGTCGACGAGCCGCGCCCAGATCCGCGGGAGCTGGTCCACGCTCGCACCGAAGAGGTCGATCCGCTGGCCGCCGGTGATCTTCGTGTAGAGGCCGAAGTCGCGGGCCACCTCGCCGATCACGATCAGCTTGTCGGGGGTGATCTCACCGCCGGGGATGCGCGGGACGACCGAGTACGAGCCGTTGCGCTGCATGTTCGCCAGGAAGTGGTCGTTGGTGTCCTGGAGGGCGGCCTGCTCCCCGTCCAGGACGTAGCCGCTGGCCCCGAGGGTCGGGGCGAGCGAGGCGATGATCGAGCCGACGGTCGGCTTGCAGACCTCGCAGCCGTCGCCGCCGCGGGCCTCCGGGCGGCCGTGGCCGTCGAGGAGCTGCTCGTACGAGGTCAGCCGCCGGGTGCGGACGATCTCGTACAGCTCGGAGCGGGTGTACGGGAAGCAGCCGCACAGGCCCTTGTCGGCGGCCGCCGGCAGCAGCTGGCCGATCACCTTGACGCAACTGCCGCAGCCGGTGCCCGCCTTGGTGCACTTCTTGACCTCGGCGAGGGTGGCGCAGGCGGCGATGGCCTTCTTCGTGACGTTGTGGCAGGAGCAGATCACGGCGTGGTCGGGGAGCGAGGACGGGCCGAGCGCGACGGGCGCGCCGACCCCGGCGGGCAGCACCAGCTGCTCGGGGGCGACGGGCGGGACGCTGCCGGTGAGCGGGCGCAGCAGCCCGTACGCGTCGGCGTCGCCGACCAGGACCCCGCCGAGCAGGACCCCGTCGGGGGAGACGACCAGCTTCTTGTAGACGCCGGACCGGGAGTCCGACCAGACGACGTCGAGGCTGCCGGGGGCGTTGCCGTGGGCGTCGCCGAAGGAGGCCACGTCCACGCCGAGGAGCTTGAGCTTGGTGGAGAGGTCGGCGCCGGTGAACTCCTTCTCCCGGCCCAGCAGGTCGTCGGCGGCGGTCTCGGCCATCTCGTAGCCGGGCGCGACCAGGCCGTAGACCCGGCCGTCGACGGCGAGGGCGCACTCGCCGATGGCGTAGACGTGCGGATCGGAGGTGCGGCAGCGGGCGTCGACCGCGATGCCGCCGCGCTCGCCGACGTCCAGCCCGGCGTCGCGGGCCAGCTGGTCGCGGGGGCGGACCCCCGCGGAGAAGACGACGAGGTCGGTGTCGACGGTGGAGCCGTCGGACAGCCGCATGCCGCTGACGTGGCCGTCCTCGCCGGTCACCACCTCCTGGGTGCCGACCCCGGTGTGGACGGTCAGGCCCATGGACTCGATGGTGCGCAGCAGGGCGGCGCCGCCGCCCTCGTCGACCTGGACGGGCATCAGCCGCGGGGCGAACTCGACGATGCGGGTGGTGAGGCCGAGCCCCTGCAGGGCGCCGGCCGCCTCCAGCCCGAGCAGCCCGCCGCCGACGACCGCGCCGCTGGTCCGGGTCTTGGCGTACTCCTCGATCGCGAGGAGGTCCTCGATCGTGCGGTAGACGAAGCAGCCGGGGGCGTCCTTGCCCGGGACGGGCGGCACGAAGGGATAGCTGCCGGTCGCCAGGACCAGCACGTCGTACGGGAACACCTGCCCCGAGCGGGACGTGACGGTACGGGCGGCCCGGTCGACGTGTTCGGCGGGGTCGTCGAGGTGGAGGGCGATGCCGTGCTCCTCCATGAACCCGGCGGGGGTCATGGACAGGTCGTCGGCGGTGCTGCCGGAGAAGTACGAGGTCAGGTGCACACGGTCGTAGGCGGGCCGGGGCTCCTCGCAGAGCACGGTGATCCGGTGCGTGGCGGTGACTCCGCGCTCGGCGAGCGCTTCGAGGTAGCGCTGGCCGACCATGCCGTGCCCGATGAGCACGATCGTGGGCAGGGGCTCGGGCATGTCAGTGGCCTCCGTCGTCGGTGAGCAGGTGGAACAGGTCGTGCGGGGACTCGTCGCCCTCCCAGGTGCGGGCGAGGGCGCCCACGGTGGAGAGCTCGCCGAGCAGCACCCCGCCGACGAGCCGGTCGTCGCGGACGACGACCTTCCGGTAGGTCCCGCGGGTGGCGTCGGCGAGGCGGACCACGTCGTCTCCGGGGCGGGGGGTGGTCTCGCCGAACGCGGCGAGGTCCAGGGAGCCGTTCTCGGCACCGCCGAGGGTGAGGCGGGTGAGGGCGCGGGTGCCGGTGTAGCGCGCGGGGGTTCCGGTGAGGACCGCGGCGAGGGCGTCGGCCTGCTCCAGGGCGGCGCCGGCCAGGCCGTACACCTGGCCGGCGTGCTCGGCGCAGTCGCCGATGGCGTGGATGCGGGGGTCGCTGGTGCGGAGGTGGTCGTCGACCACGATGCCGGTGCGGACGCCGAGGCCGGCGGCCTTGGCGAGGCCGGTGCGGGGGCGGACGCCGCAGGCGAGCACGACGAGATCGGCCTCCAGCCGGTACCCGTCGGCGAGCTGGACACCGGTGACCTTGCGGGGGCCCGCCGGAGCGCCCGGGCGCGGTGCCGCTGCCGGGGGCGCTGCCCCCGGACCCCCGCTCCTCAAACGCCGGAGGGGCTGGATTTCCAGGCCGCGGACCCGGCATTCCGTGTGGATCTCCACGCCGAGGTCGGTCAGGTGCGTGGCCAGCAGGGCGGAGGCGTCGGCGTCCAGCTGGCGTTCCATCAGACGCTCGCCCTGCTGGGCCAGGACCACCACCGCCCCCCGCGCGGCGAGCGCACGGGCCGCGGAGACGCCCAGCAGGCCCCCGCCGATCACCACCGCGCGCACTCCGGGGCGTACGGCGGCCGAGAGGGCCTGGCAGTCGTCCATCGTGCGGAACGCGTGGACCCCGTCCGGGAGGTCCCGGCCTTCCGGCTCGAACAGCCCGCGCAGCGGCGGGAGCACCGCGTTCGAGCCCGTGGCCAGCACCAGCGTGTCGTACTCCGCCACCGTGCCGTCGTCGCACAGCACGGTCCGGTCGGTGCGGTCGATCCGCACCGCGCGGACGCCCCGGCGCAGTGCCGGGCCGGGCGCCGGGAGGGCGGTGACCTCCGGTGCGTAGCGGCCGGCGAGGACCTCCGCGAGCAGGACCCGGTTGTAGGGGACGTGCGGCTCCTCGCCGAGGACGGTCACCGCCGCCGCACCGGTCAGGCGCGCGGCCAGTCGCAGGCCCGCGAGGCCGCCGCCGATCACCACCACACGCTGGTTCGAGGTCATGGCACGAGCGTGCGGGGCCGCTGTTTCCCCTCCGCATCGCCGCTGTTACCCGGACGGAACGCCGACCTCAGCGCCGGGGTTAAGGGTCGGTGAGGCCTTCCTCAAGGCCGTCTCAAGGATCATCGAGGCCGCCGCCGGCGCCCTTAGCGTGCTCCGTATGCGAGATGCGGTGGTGCGGGTCAGGGGCGGGATGCTGGGCGGGGCGGGGGTGGTGACCCTGCTCTGGGCGGCGCAGGTGCGGCCCTCGGCCCGGCCCGACGCGCTGTTCGCCACCGCCGCGCACCTGACCGGTCTGCTCGCCGGCTACGGGGTGCTCGTGCTGCTGTTCCTGATGGCCCGGGTGCCCGCCGTCGAGCACGGGGTCGGCGCCGACCGGCTCGCCCGCTGGCACGCGTTCGGCGGCCGGTACGTGCTCCTCCTCTGCTTCGGGCACGGGCTCTTCGCCCTGCTCGGATACGCCGTGCACGAGGGTGTCGACGTGGTCTCCGCCGTCCGGGAGCTGCTCGGCTACCCCGCGCTCGCCGCCGCCGCGGCCGGGACCGTCCTCCTGGCCGCGGTCGGTGTGACATCCGCCCGGGTGGTACGCCGCCGGGTGTCGCACGAAACCTGGCGCGGGGTGCACCTGCTGGTCTACCTCGCCGCCGCCCTCGCCTTCGGCCACCAGCTCGCCGGGCCCGATCTCGCCGCGGCCGCCTGGTTCTGGGCGCTCGCGCACACCGTCGTCGCCGTGCTGCTGGTCTGGTACCGCGCCGTGGTCCCCGTACGGCAGGCCCTGCGGCACGCGCTGCGTGTCGCGGACGTCCGGGTGGAGGGGCCCGGGTGGTCTCCGTCGTGATGTACGGGGAGCACCTCGCGGAACTGCGCGCGGAGCCGGGCCAGTTCCTGCGCTGGCGGTTCTCCCCCAGCTACCGCTGGGAGGTGCCTCCACCAGCGGCGGCTGTGGCACACCGCCCTGCCGTTCTCGCTGTCCGCGCCGGTCCGCGGAAACGCCCTGCGGATCACGGTGAAGGGGCTCGGCGGCCACTCCCGCCGGATCCGCCGGCTGCGCCCCGGCACGCGGGTCCTCGCCACCGGGCCGTTCGGCGCGCTCACCGCCGCCCGGCGGACCCGGCCCAAGGTGCTGCTGATCGCGGGCGGGGTCGGGATCACCCCGATGCGGGCCCTGTTCGAGACGCTGCCCGGGGGGCCCGGGGACATCACCCTGCTCTACCGGGCCGGGGCCGAGGAACACCTCGTCCTGCGCAGCGAGCTGGAGACCATCGCCGCCGAGCGGCAGGCCGGGCTGCACTACCTGCTGGGGCCGTCGGGCGCGGCATACGATCCGCTGGCTCCGCAGGCGCCGGCCGCGCTGGTGCCGGACCTGACGGAGCACGACGTGTACCTGTGCGGGCCGCCGGGGGTGGCCGAGGCGACCCGGGCGGCGCTGCAGCGGGCCGGGGTGCCGGCCGGACGCATCCATTCCGAGTGCTTCAGCTTCTGATCCGGTTCCGATCTGTTTCTGATCCGGGGGCTTTCCCTTCCGTCCGGCGTTCCCCGAGGAGTCACCGCACCATGCGTCACCCGCTGCACGTCGCCCTGTCCGTACCCGCCGGGGTCAAGGCCCCGGCCGCGGCCCGGCACCGCAAGCCCCGTACGCCCTCGGTGGTGCGGGCCGGGCTGGCCGCACTGGCCTCCGTACCCCCCGCGCGGCGCCTGGCGGCGGGGCTGGGGGCGGCCAGTGTGCTGGCCGCGACCGTGCTCACGGCGGCGGTGAACCCGGCGGCTCCCGTGGCCCCGGACCGGGTGCCGGGCCGGCAAAGCTCAACCTTTGCGCAAGTTTCCGGGGATTGATGGCCCCTGCACCTGACAGCTCCATAGGGTCATCTCGTGCCTGACATATCAACGACAATGATCATTGTCCTGTGCGTGGCCGCGGCGGCGGCCGGCTGGATCGACGCCGTGGTGGGCGGCGGCGGCCTGCTGCTCCTGCCCGCGCTCCTGCTCGGCCTGCCGAACGCCCACCCCGCCACCGTCCTCGGTACCAACAAGGCCGTGGCCATCGTCGGCACGGCGGGCGCGGCGGTCACCTACGTCCGCAAGGCCCCGGTGGACGTGAAGCTCGCCGTCCGCATCGGCCTGGCCGCGCTCGTCGGCTCGATGGGCGGCGCCGCGCTCGCCGGCGGCATCAGCAAGGACGCGCTCCGGCCGCTGATCATGGGTGTGCTCGTGATCGTCGCGGGCGTCGTGATCTTCAAGCCGGGCTTCGGCACCGCCCCCTCGACCGCGCCCGTCAGCCGGCAGCGCGTGCTCCTCGCCATCGCCCTCGCCGGCCTCGGCATCGGCTTCTACGACGGCCTCATCGGGCCCGGCACCGGCACCTTCCTGGTGCTCGCGCTCACGGCGCTGCTCCACCTCGACCTGGTCACCGCCTCCGCGACCGCCAAGATCGTCAACTGCTGCACCAACGCGGGGGCGCTCGCGATGTTCGCCTACCAGGGCATGGTGCTGTGGCAGCTGGCCGCGCTCATGGCGGTCTTCAACCTCGCCGGCGGCATGATCGGCGCCCGGATGGCGCTCAAGAAGGGCAGCGGCTTCGTCCGCGGGGTGCTGCTGACGGTGGTGGGCGCGCTGGTGGTCAAGCTCGGCTTCGAGCAGTGGGGATGACCGGTGCTCAGTACGTCCCGGTGAGGTGCGCGAAGACGACCACGTTGCCGCGGTAGCCCGTGCGCGGCGAGAAGCCGCCGCCGCAGGTGATCACCCGCAGCTCGGCCCGCGCCGAAGGGCCGTACACGCGGGTGTCGGGGAAGGCCTGGGCGTCGTAGACCTCGACCGCGTGGACCGTGAACACGGCCGTACGGCCGTCCGCGCGCGGGATCTCGATCGCGGCCCCCCGGCGCAGCGCGCCCAGGTGGTAGAAGACCCCGGGCCCGGCGGCATCGTCCACGTGCCCGGCGATCACGGCCGTGCCGGTGGCGCCCGGGGTGGTGCCCTCGCGGTACCAGCCGGCCAGGTCGCGACGGTCGGGCGGCGGCACTTCGAGGCTCCCGTCCCGCTCCAGGCCCAGTCCGGTCAGCGGGGCGTCCACCCGGATGGAGGGGATCCGGATCCGGCCGGGCGGGGAGCCGGGGAGCGGGGCGATGCCCGGGCCCACGACTCCGGCGGCGGTCAGGGCCTCGGCGGGGGAGGGCAGCGGCGGCCCGACCGGCTCCCGGGAACCGCTGGTGACGAGCCAGATGCCGACGCAGGCGGCGAGTGCGACGAGTCCCCCGTGGCGGGCGGTCGGGGTGCGGACGGCCCGGGCCGGGGGCCGCGCACCTGATCCGGGGCGGTCGCCGGGCGGGGGCCAGGGCTGCCGGTCGGAGCCCCGGGCACCACCGAATTCGCCACCCATGCGTACCCCCTCGGCTTTCGTTTCGGGGTGACTGGCCGTCGCCCGGCCCCGCGAACGGGGGGGACCTCGCGGGGCGGGCGACGGGGGACGGTACCGGTCGGACCGCGGCCGGAGCCGCGGTGGGCGTCCGTCAGCTCCGCGTGCCGCTCGCCCGGCGACGCAGGAGCCAGGTACCGCCGACGGCGGCAGCGGCCAGTACGGTCGCCCCCGCCGCGATCTTGGCGGGGTTCGTGGTGGTGGTCGTGCCACCGCCCACCCCGGTGTTGACGTGGCCCTGCGGGCCGCGTTCGGTGACGACCAGGTCGCCGGTGGCGAACTTGCCGTTCGCGCAGGTCGCGCCGATGCCGTAGGTGCCGGGCCGGGTGCCGTGGGCCACCTGGAACTGCCCCACGACCACCTCCTTGTGGGTGCCCGGGACCAGCTTGAACCGGCCGCCGCCGACCGTGGTGGCATCGCCCTCGGCGTGGCTGCCGGACCCGCAGGCGGTGGTGTTCACGGTGACGGTGGCGCCGGGGGCGGCGGACTTGGGCCACACCTCCAGCCGGGCGAAGTCCCCGGGCGCGAAGGCCACCATGCCCAGGTCCACGGCGGCGACCGCGCCGGCGACCGGCCCGGTGAACGCGGCGGCGGTCAGCGCGGTCGCGGTCAGCACGTGTGCGGTACGTCGGCGCATGGGGACTCTCCTGAAGACACGGGGTCGTGCTTCCGAGATAACCCGGCCCGCCCGCCGCCCGCCTGCTGATGTCCCGTCAGGTGTGCCCGTACGCGGTCCACGCGCGAGCCGTATCCGCAGGTCAAGGCCGGTCCTGCCGCCATCCGGGCCATCCGGGCCGTCCGCGCCGTCCGGGTGACCCCCGCCGGTCGCGGGTCGGGCCAGGTCGGGGTGCGGACGGGCCGGGCCGGGGCGTGCCGGACCGTGGCGGGCCGGTGTCCGGTCAGGCCGGCGGGAGCGCCACCGTCGCCGAGGCACCCGAGGGCGGCGGGTTCGCGAGCGTGACCCGGGCGCCGATGACCTGCGCCTGACCGAGGGCGATGGTCAGGCCCAGCCCCGTGCCCCGACCGCGTTCGGGCGCGCCGGTCAGGAACCGCTGCGGTCCCTCGCGCAGCAGCTCCTCCGGGAAACCGGGCCCCTGGTCCCGGACCGACTCCACCAGCGGCCCCGGCCGGCGTGCCTCCCACTGCGGCTCCTCCCGGTCCGCGTCGAGCCGGGCCGGGCCACCTCCAGCAGGTCCTCGGTCAGCGTCCGCAGCGCCGTGACCCGGTCCCGGACAGCGGGCGGCGGGACGAAGCCGTCGTGGGCGCAGAACCGTGAGGTGGGAGGGGGAGGAGGCCGACGCTGGACGGCGCGGGTCACGGGCACCGGGAGGTTGTGTAACAGCGGTGCGTACGGTGGTGGGGCGCGGCGAAGTCGGGACCTTCGGCCCGGTCGGCGGACGCTGCGCCCTACCCCGAGGGAGGGCCCCCGTGACATCGGTCGAACGGCCACAAGACCCGACCGCCCCGCTCCCGTTCTTCGTCTACGGGACCCTGCGCCCCGGCGAGGTCAACCACGGCCTGTTCCTGCGCGGCCGCACAGCCTTGGAGGAGCCCGCCACCCTCCCGGACGCGGTGCTCTACGACGGCCCCGGATACCCGTACGCGGTCCACCGGCCCGGCTCGGCCGTCGTCGGCGAGCTGATCACGGCGGCGCCGGGCGCGTACGGGGAACTGCTGGCCGCGCTGGACCTGCTGGAGGAGTACGGGGGCCCGGGCCGCCCGGGGAACGTCTACGACCGGATCGCCCGCCCGGCCCTGCGCCCCGACGGCACCCCGGTCCGGGCCTGGGTCTATCTGGCGGCCCCGCTGCTCGCCCGCGACCTGCGGGTGTCGGGGACCGAGATAGCGGGCGGCGACTGGTTCAGGCGCCGCGGCGCGTGCGCGACGTAGCCCCGGTCAGAGGCCTTCGGCGCCGCGGTTGCGCAGCCGCTGGCCGTACTGCTGGAGCACCCACAGCTCCTCCTGGACCGCCGCGTGCTGCTCCGGCGGGGCCTGCGGGCTCAGGCGGGTCATGGCGCCCTGGATCTCGAGGACCCGGCGGTCGACGGCGCGCAGGCGGACCTGGACCAGCTGGACCCCGGCGTAGACCTCGTCCACCGTCTTGGCGTGGATGGCCTCCACCGCCAGCTCGGTGACCATCGCGCGGACGGTGTCGTTCGGGGCGGCGTCGCGGACCCGGGCCAGGTAGCCGTCGGCGGCCTGCGAGGCACCGCCCGCGTCCTGGATGGCCTGGCGGACCGCGGCGTAGGGCGGGGCGGTGAACTCGTCGATCCCGTACGCGTCGAACGCGGGGGAGACCAGGGCGGGCCGCTGGAGCGCCAGCTTGAGCAGCTCCCGCTCGGTGCGGTGGGCGGGGCTGCGCAGGTTCAGGGCGGGTCCGCCGCCGGCCGGCGGCGGGGTGGGGACGGCCTCCTGGGGGCGGCTCCGGCCCTGCTGCTGCGGCTGGTTGCCGCGCTCCCGGGCCCACCGCGCCAGCTGCGCGACCCGCTTGACGACGAACGGCTCGTCGAGGATGCCCAGCATCCCCGCGAGCTGCACCGCCGACTCGTGCTGGATCGAGAGGTCCTTGATGCTCGCGACGACCGGCGCGGCCTCGGCCAGCGCGGCCGCCCGCCCCGCCGGGTTCTCCAGGTTGTGCCGGGACACGATGTGCCGCAGGGCGAACTCGAACAGCGGGGTCCGGGCCTCCACCAGGCCGGCCACGGCCGCGTCCCCCTGCGCGAGGCGCAGGTCGCACGGGTCCATCCCGCCGGGGGCGATGGTGATCGAGGTCTCCGCGGCGAACTTCTGGTCGTCCTCGAAGGCGCGCAGCGCCGCCTTCTGGCCCGCCGCGTCGCCGTCGAAGGTGAAGATCACCTCGGCGGTGGCGTTGTCCATCAGCAGCCGGCGCAGGATCTTGATGTGGTCCCCGCCGAAGGCGGTGCCACAGGTGGCGATCGCGGTGGTGACCCCGGCCATGTGGCAGGCCATCACGTCCGTGTAGCCCTCGACCACCACGGCCCGCGAGGTCTTCGCGATCTCCTTCTTGGCCAGGTCGATGCCGTAGAGGACCTGGGACTTCTTGTAGATCGCCGTATCCGGCGTGTTCAGGTACTTCGGGCCGTTGTCGTCGTCGCGCAGCTTGCGCGCGCCGAAGCCGACCACCTCGCCGCTGATGTCGCGGATCGGCCACATCAGCCGGCCGCGGAAGCGGTCGATGGGCTTGCCGCTGCGGCTGTCCTGGGCGAGCCCGGAGGTGATCAGTTCCTTGTCGGTGAAGCCCTTGCCGCGCAGGAAGCGGGTCAGGTGGTCCCAGCCGGCCGGGCTGTAGCCCACGCTGAAGTGCGTGGCCGCGGCCTGGTCGAAGCCGCGCTCCGCGAGGAACTTGCGGCCGATCTCCGCCTCGGGGCTGCCGAGCTGGTCGACGTAGAACTGGGCGGCGGCCTTGTGCGCCTCGACGAGCCGGATGCGGTCACCGCGGCCGCTGGTGCCGGAGGTGTAGCCGCCCTCCTCGTACCGCAGGGTGATGCCGGCCAGGCCGGCCAGGCGTTCGACGGCCTCCGAGAAGGAGAGGTGGTCGATCTTCATGACGAAGTCGAGGGTGTCCCCGCCCGCCTGGCAGCCGAAGCAGTGGTACAGGCCCTTGCTGGGGCTGACCTGGAAGGACGGGGACTTCTCGTCGTGGAAGGGGCAGAGGCCCTTGAGGTTGCCGCCGCCCGCGTTGCGCAGCTGGAGGTACTCGGAGACCACGGCGTCGATCGGGACCGCGTCCCGTACCGCCTTCACGTCGTCGTCGTTGATCCGTCCAGCCACCCGTGAAGTCTACGGCCGGGCGCCGGCAATCCCGTCAGCCCCCCGGGCGGCCGCTAGCCCCCGATCAGCGAGGAAAGCGGAATCGACGGGTCCGAAAGGGCCTCCCGGTCCACCGGCACCTTCGACCTGATCAGGGCCTGGATCTGCTCGGTGACGTCCCACACGTTCACGTTCATCCCGGCCAGTACCCGCCCCTCGGACAGCCAGAAGGCGATGAACTCCCGCTTGCCCGCATCGCCGCGGATCAGCACCTGGTCGTAGCCGCCGGGCGGCGCGTACCCCGAGTACTCCAGACCCACGTCGTACTGGTCCGAGAAGAAGTACGGCACCCGGTCGTAGCTGACCTGGTGACCCAGCATCGCCCGCGCGGCGGCCGGGCCGCCGTTCAGCGCGTTGGCCCAGTGCTCGACCCGCAGCCGGGTCCCGAGCACCGGGTGGTGGGCGGCGGCCACGTCCCCGACCGCGTAGATGTCCGGGTCGGAGGTGCGCAGGGACTCGTCCACGGCGATCCCGCCGCCGTGCTCCCGGTCGACCAGGGCCAGCCCGGAGGTCTCGGCGAGCGCGGTCCGCGGCGCGGCCCCGATCGCGGCGAGCACCGCGTGCGCCGGGTGCTCCTCCCCGTCGTCCGTACGGGCGGCCAGCACCATGCCGTCGTGGCCCACGATCTCGGTCAGCCGCGACCCGAAGTGGAACCGCACCCCGTGATCGGCGTGCAGGTCACCGAAGAGCCGGCCGACCTCCGGGCCGAGCACCGCGTGCAGCGGCGTGGCCTCCGGCTCGACCACGGTGACCTCTGCGCCGTACCCGCGGGCCGCTGCGGCGACCTCCAGGCCGATCCATCCGGCGCCCGCGATGAGCAGGTGGCCGTTGTCCCGGCCCAGTCCGGCGATGACCCCCTTCAGCCGCTCGGCGTGCGCGAGGCGCCGCAGGTGGTGCACCCCGGCGAGACCCGTGCCGGGGATGTCCAGGCGGCGCGGCTCGGCGCCGGTGGCCAGCAGCAGCTTGTCGTAGTGCAGGACCGTGCCGTCGCCGAGGACCACCTTCTTGGCGTCCCGGTCGAGCTGGACCGCAGGCTGGCCGAGGTGCAGCTCGACGTCGGCGGCCGCGTACCAGGACGGCTCGTGGACGAAGACGCTCTCACGGTCCTCCTTGCCCATCAGGTAGCCCTTGGACAGCGGGGGCCGTTCGTACGGATGGTCGCGCTCGTCGCCGATCAGGATCACCCGCCCCGTGAACCCCTCGGACCTCAGCGTTTCGGCCGCCTTCGCTCCGGCGAGCCCTGCGCCGACGATGACGAATGTCCGGTGTGCGTCGACCACCTGATGCCTCCTCATAACCTCTCCGCCACATGCGACCACATGCGAGCGTCCCGCACTGAGCCTGCCGCGTGAAGGGGGAGTGGCGCGATCGGCTCACCCTTCGGCGCGTCGGGTGCGCCGCGTGAGACGTGCGTGCAGGGAACGGGCGGATGCGTCGGTGAGACACGCGATCTGGTCGATGACCGCGCGTTTCCTGGCCTTGTCGTCCGGGGCCGCGTCGAAGATCGCCCGGAACTGCGGGTCCAGCCCTTCGGGGGCCCGGGCGCTGAGCGCCTCCGCCAGTTCGGCCAGGACGATGCGCTGGTCGGCGCGGATCCGCTCCTGCTCGTCGCGCTGCATGACGTACAGGTCGGCGACCGCCTTGAGCACCGCGCACTCGTTGCGCGCCTCGCGCGGGACCACCAGTTCGGCGCCGTAGCGGGTGAGGCGGCCGGGACCGTACGCCTCACGGGTGGCGCCCTCGGCGGCCAGGCAGAAACGGCCGATCAGCTGGCTCGTGGCGTCCTTCAGCCGGGCCTGGGCGACGGCCGAACCGTCGTACCCGTGCGGCCACCACTCCTCCTCCATCAGCCGGTCGAGGGCGCCCCGCAGCTCCTCCGGCTCGGTGTCCGCGGGCACGTAGCGGCCGATGGCGACCCGCCAGATCGCGGTGCGCTCGGGCTCGGCGAAGAGGAGGTTGGGGTCGAGGTGCCCGGCGTGCAGGCCGTCCTCGAAGTCGTGGACGGAGTACGCGACGTCGTCCGCCCAGTCCATCACCTGCGCCTCGAAGCACTTGCGGTCCGCGGGCGCGCCGCGGCGCAGCCACGCGAAGACCGGCAGGTCGTCCTCGTACGCGCCGAACTTCACCGAGCCGGGGTCGGTGGGGTGGTCCCCCCGGGCCCACGGGTACTTGGTGGCGGCGTCCAGGCAGGCCCGGGTCAGGTTGAGGCCGACGCTGACGAGTTCGCCGCTCGCCGGGTCGGGCACGAACCGCTTCGGCTCCAGCCGGGTCAGCAGGCGCAGCGACTGGGCGTTGCCCTCGAAGCCCCCGCAGTCCTTGGCGAACTCGTTGAGGGCCTCCTCGCCGTTGTGACCGAAGGGCGGGTGGCCCATGTCGTGCGAGAGGCAGGCGGCTTCGACCAGGTCGGGGTCGCAGCCGAGCGCGGCGCCGAGCTCCCGGCCGACCTGGGCGCACTCCAGGGAGTGGGTGAGGCGGGTACGGGGACTCGCGTCCCAGTCGTACGAGCGGGTGCCGGGGGTGACGACCTGGGTCTTCCCGGCGAGGCGGCGCAGCGCGGCGGAGTGCAGCACACGGGCGCGGTCGCGCTGGAAGGCGGTCCGGCCGGGCCGTTTGTCGGGCTCGGCGGCCCAGCGCTCGGTGTCGGAGGCGTCGTAGAGGTCGTCGTGGTCGTCTGCGGGGGCGTGCGCGGTGCCTTCCATGGAAGAGACGGTAACCGGAATGACTGACAAACCGGGATCAGGCGGAGACGAGTTCCGGCCGCACGGGCAGGGCGGGCGGCGCGGGCCGGGCGCAGGCCTCGTCGTAGCGGCGCAGCAACAGGCGGGCCAGGGCCGGATGGTCGCCCAGCGGAGCGGCGGCGAGCGCGGGCGCCGCGGCGGCGGTCTGCGCGGCGAACCGGCCGGGAGCGGCGAAGTACGAGGCCACGGCCGTCCGGTGGTGGCCGCGGGCGGCCAGGGCCCGGACCGCCTCGGGGGCGCTCGGCGCGGCGGCGGAGGCGTAGGCCGGGACCACCGGGACGCCGCCGAGGCGTTCGGCGAGCATGGCGGCGGTGCGGCGGGTGTCGGCCGCCGCGTCGGGGTCGCGGGAACCGGCGGCGGCGAGCACCACGGCCGTGCCGGCGGTCCAGCCGGCCTCCACGAGCCGTTCGTACAGGGCCTCGACGAGCAGCGGGTGCGGGCCCAGCGGGGTGGCGACGCGGGTGCGCAGGTGCGTGGCTCCGGCGGCGGCCGCGGGCAGGTCGCGCTTGACGTGGTACCCCCGGCCGAGCAGCAGCGGGACGAGCACCGCCGCCCCCCGCAGCTCTCCGAGGACGGAGTCGAGCAGCGGCTCGTTCAGTTCGATGTGGCCCAGCCGGACGTCGAGCCGGGGACGGAGCTCGCGGACCCGTTCGAGGAGGGCGAGGGCGGTGTGCAGGGCGCGCGGGTCACGGCTGCCGTGGGCCACTGCGACGAGGGTGGGCTGCATGGGCGGACTCCGGGTCGGCGCAGGCCGCTGAGCTGGGTGCCCAGCTGGAGGGTGATGCGGCCGAGGAGCTCGGCCGCACTGTCGAAGGGGAGGGCGGGAATCTCGGGAGGGTGCACCTGCTCCGTCATGAACCGATCCTGCGCGCCGGACATTGCCGGTGCGTTGCGCGGGGGTGACGGGTGTTTGCCGGGTGCTCACAGACCCGTCCGCGCGGCCGTCGGGCGGCGCCGGCCCCCGCCGGGTAGCCGGGCGCGTCCTCGCCGGGCGGGCCCGGCGAACCAAGCGGCCCCCCGCGGCGTCCTGACCAGGGGACCAGCAGTCGAGACACCAGGGGATGGATGATGCGCGGACCGCGCCTGCCGAGAGTCACGTGGAGCCGGACGGTGGCCGCGCTGCGCAGCGTACGGACCCGGAGGCTGGCGGTGCAGGCCGTCATGGCGGGCTGCGTGCTGGCGCTTCTGCCGTCGGCGTGGATGCACGCGGTGGCCGCCGACCGGCTGCACACCACGGCCGACGCACCGGCGTCCGAGGTCGCCGTCGTGTTCGGGGCGGGCCTGCTGGGGACCCGGCCCACGCCGTACCTGGCCGACCGGCTCGACGCCGCCGCCGAGCTCTACCGCACCGGCAAGGTCAAGGTCGTGCTGGTCACCGGGGACAACAGCCGCACCGAGTACGACGAGCCGAACGCGATGCGGACGTACCTCACGGCGCAGGGGGTGCCGGACACGCAGATCGTCAGCGACTACGCCGGCTTCGACACCTGGGATTCCTGCGTGCGGGCCAAGGAGATCTTCGGGGTCGAGCGGGCGGTGCTGGTCACACAGGGCTTCCACATCCGCCGGGCCGTCGCCCTCTGCCAGGCGGCGGGCCTGGACTCCTACGGCGTCGGGGTGGCCGACGTGCACGACGCCACCTGGTACTACGGCGAGACCCGCGAGGTCTTCGCGGCCGGCAAGGCGGCGCTGGACGCGGCCTTCAAGCCCGCCCCGCGGTTCCTGGGACCGAAGGAGCAGGGGGTGTCGCGGGCCCTGGCCGCTCTGGCAGACTGACGCGCGCACCGGCTATTTCGAATAGTCATATACGGGAGCCGGTCGGGTCCGTCCGTACGAGCATCAGGGGTGTGCAGCCGTGGCTGTGGTGGATCTGAGCGGCAAGGCCGTCGTCATCACCGGTGGGGCCCGCGGCCTGGGCGCCGCGGCCGCGCAGGCCGTCGTGGACGGCGGCGGCAAGGTGCTGATCACCGACGTGCTGGAGGCGGAGGGCGCCGGGACGGCCGCGAGGCTCGGCGGCGCGGCGCGGTTCCTGCGGCACGACGTGACCAGCGAGGCGGACTGGCGGGCGGCGCTGGAGTACGCGGTGGCCGAGTTCGGCCGCGTGGACGGCCTGGTGAACAACGCGGGCATCAGCACCGGCCAGTTCCTGGAGCACGAGAGCGTCGAGCACTTCCGCCGGGTCGTGGAGATCAACCTGGTCGGCGTGTTCATCGGCATCAAGACGGCCGTCCCGCTGCTGCGCGCGAACGGCGGCGGATCCATCGTCAACATCTCCTCCGCCGCCGGCCTGACCGGCCTCGCCCTCACCGCCGGCTACGGAGCCTCCAAGTGGGGAGTGCGCGGCCTGTCGAAGATCGGCGCGGTCGAACTCGCCGAGGCCGGGATCCGCGTGAACTCGGTGCACCCCGGCATGACCCTGACCCCGATGACCGCCCCCATCGGCATCCGGGCCGGCGAGGGCAACTACCCCGGCGCCCCGATGGGACGCGTCGGCGCCCCCGAGGAGATCGCCGCCGCGGTCGCCTTCCTGCTCTCGGACGCCGCGGCCTACATGACGGGAGCCGAACTCGCCGTCGACGGCGGCTGGACGGCGGGCCTGACGGTGAAGTACCTCACCGGCCAGTGAGCCAGTGAGCCAGTGAGCCGGTGAGCCGGTGAGCCGGTGACAGGGACCCCGGCCGGTCCTCACCGCGGCCGGGCCGGGCCGCTGAGGCAGAGCACCCCGACTCGTAACGCGGGGTGGCGGCCGGCGTAACACCGCCGACTCACGCTGGCGTCATGCACACGCCGGACGCCGCCACCGCCACCACCGCCACGCACTGCCCGTACTGCGCGCTGCAGTGCGGGATGAACCTGCGCCCCGAGCCGGGCGGGGCGGGCGTGACGGTGGAGGAGCGTGCCGACTTCCCCGTCAACCGGGGCGCGCTGTGCGGCAAGGGCCGCACCGCCCCCGCCCTGCTCTCCTCCCGGGTGCGCCTGACCCAGCCGCTCGTCCGCACCCACGCCGGGCAGTTGGAGCCGGCCACCTGGGAGGAGGCCCTCGACGCCGTCGCCGAGGGCCTCGCCCGCACGGGCCGCGCGTACGGCCCGGACGCGGTCGGGGTCTTCGGCGGCGGCGGGCTCACCAACGAGAAGGCCTACGCGCTCGGCAAGTTCGCCCGCGTCGCCCTGCGCACCTCGCAGATCGACTACAACGGCCGGTTCTGCATGTCCTCGGCCGCCGCCGCGCACCAGCGGGCCTTCGGGCTCGACCGCGGGCTGCCCTTCCCGCTGGAGGACATCCCGCGCACCGGCTGCGTGATCCTCGTCGGCTCGAACCTGGCCGAGACCATGCCGCCCGCCCTGCGCTACCTCACCGAGCTCAAGGCCAACGGCGGGACCCTCATCGTCATAGACCCGCGCCGCACCCGCACCGCCGACCAGGCCGACCTGCACCTGGCCCCGCGCCCGGGAACCGACCTCGCGCTCGCCCTGGGCCTGCTGCACCTGGTGGTCGCCGAAGGCCGTACCGACGAGGAGTTCATCGCCGGGCGCACCGCCGGCTGGGAGGAGGCCCGGGCGGCCGCCATGGCCCACTGGCCGGAACTGGTCGAACGCATCACCGGCGTACCCGTCCCCAAGCTCCGCGCGGCGGCCGAGATGTTCTGCGCCCCGGAATCCGCCATGGTCCTCACCGCCCGGGGCCCGGAGCAGCAGTCCAAGGGCACCGACACCGTCGGCGCCTGGATCAACCTCTGCCTGGCCACCGGCCGGGCCGGCCGCCCGCTCTCCGGATACGGCTGCCTCACCGGGCAGGGCAACGGCCAGGGCGGCCGGGAGCACGGCCAGAAGGCCGACCAGCTCCCCGGCTACCGCAAGCTGACCGACCCCGCGGCCCGCGCGCACGTGGCGGAGGTCTGGGGCGTGGACCCCGACGACCTCCCCGGCCCCGGCCGCAGCGCCTACGAACTCCTCGACGCCCTCGGCACGGACGTCCGGGCCCTGCTGCTGATGGGCTCCAACCCGGTGGTCTCGGCCCCCCGCGCCGCCCACATCGAGGACCGCATCCGATCCCTGGACTTCCTCGCGGTCGCCGACGTCGTCCTCTCCGAGACGGCGGCCCTCGCCGACGTGGTCCTCCCGGTCACCCAGTGGGCCGAGGAGACCGGCACCACCACCAACCTCGAAGGCCGCGTCCTGCTCCGCCGCCGCGCCCTGACCCCGCCCGCGGGCGTCCGCAGCGACCTGGACGTGCTCCACGGGCTCGCCGCCCGCATGGGCATCGAGAAGGGCTTCCCGACCTCCCCGGAAGAGGTCTTCGAGGAACTGCGCCGGGCCTCCGCCGGCGGCCCGGCGGACTACTCGGGCATCACCTACGCCCGCATCGAGGCCGAGCAGGGCGTCTTCTGGCCCTGCCCCGAGGGCTCCGCGGGGACCGAGCGCCTCTTCCTGGACCGTTTCGCCACCGAGGACGGCCGGGCCCGCTTCGTCCCCGTCTCCCACCGCGACGCCGACGAGATCCCCGACGCGGACTACCCGGTGCTGCTCACCACCGGGCGCGTGGTCGCCCAGTACCAGTCCGGCGCCCAGACCCGCCGGGTGGAGGAGCTCAACGCGGCCGCCCCCGGCCCCTTCGTGGAACTCCACCCCCGCCTCGCCGCCCGCATCGGCGCGGTCGACGGCAGCCCGCTGGCGGTGACCTCCCGGCGCGGCCGCGCGGTGGCCCCGGCCCGGATCACCGACACCATCCGCGCGGACACGGTCTTCATGCCCTTCCACTGGCCGGGCGAGGGCCGCGCCAACACCCTGACCAACCCGGCCCTCGACCCGGTCTCCCGGATGCCGGAGTTCAAGGTCTGCGCGGTCCGGGTGGAGCCGGCCTGATCAGGGGGCGTCCGCGAAGGTCGGGCGCAGGGCCTCGACCAGGCGCGCGATGAACGCCTCCTCACCGGGCCCGGCCAGGTGCGGGTACTCCGCCTCGAAGTGCTCCCACTCCGCGCCCACATAGCCCTCCGGGGCGATCTGCACTATGTCCAGCAGCTCCACGTCCCGGTTCGGCTGAGGGGCCTCGCCCGCCTGCCGGAACACCTCCTGCAGCAGCGTGTTCGGCAGCCGGTGCCGTTCGGCCAGCAGGACCGCGTCGTACAGGTCCTTGCCCTGCGGGTGCCGGTCGCTGATGAGCCACAGCACCTTCCAGGCCAGCGACAGGGCCGGCGTCGCCGCCAGGACCACTGCCCCGCAGGCGAGTTCGGCCGGCTCCGGCGGGACCGGGAGGCGCTCGTCGAAGACGAAGTCCAGCTGGACCTGCCCTCCCGGCAGTCCCGGGGCGGACCAGGGCAGCACCATGCGGCGCCCGGGCACGCGTTCGTACGTCCAGATGTCCTCGCAGACCGCCCCGTCGGCCGGCATCACCAGCTCGCCCTCCTCGGCGGCGACCCGCTCCGCGGCCTCCGCGACGGCCTTCAGCAGCCGGTCCGTCCGCGGCTCCTCGATCCCCCAGTCCTGGGGCACGACCACGAAGTCCAGGTCGTGCGGCTCCCGCGCCGCCGCTCCGAACCACCCGGACATGAGCATGCTGCCGCGCAGCACCAGCGAGTCCGCCCACCCGGAACGGGCGACTCCGCGCGCGACCACGTCGAGCGCCGTCCGGCGGGCGGCCTGCCAGGCGGGCCGCAGCGCGGGGTCGACGACCGTGTCCAGTACCCGGAAGCCGGAGGCGAAGTGCTTGAGCGCGGGGTCGAAGACCCGGTCCGCCCGGCGGACCGGGGCGCCCAGCCCGGCCGTCGACGTGCCCGGCAACTTGTACTGCCGGCGCCGCCACTCGGCGTTGGCCCCGGCCTCGACGCTGTTCCCGCTCACGCGGCCGCCCCCTCCTCGGTGATCCATCCGTCGTCCACCGACAGGTCGCTGTCGTACAGCACGAACTCCCGCTCCTCCGAGCGGATCTCGTACCCGGCCGAGTCGAGCGCCGCCACCAGTGCGTCGCACACGGCCGTAGCCCCGGCCGCCGTCCCCCGCCACCGCTGGGTCACGAACCGCTCATGCCCGCCGCCCGGCAGGGTGCGGCGGGCGTTCCACGACAGGTGGGCGCCGTGCGGGGTCACCAGGGACTCCAGGGCCGCGCGGTCGAAGTCCGCCGGGAGCCGCAGCTTGAGGTGGTGCTCGAAGTAGCCGCCGCCGGGGCCCGGCGCGTCCGTGGTCCACGGGACCGTCTCCACCTTGACGCGCACCGGGTCGAAGCCGTCCGCCCGCAGCTGCGGGACGAGGCTCTCGTGGCTCGTGCGGTCCCGCAGCGTCAGCATCGGCTGGGACACCATCCGGCCCCGCGCCAGCACGATGTGCGTGACCTTCAGATCCCGCGCCCGGGCCCAGGCGTCGAGGCGGTCCAGGGCCGCCCCGTCCCCGCAGCGCACCGTCACGTGGGTTTCGTACTGAGACATGGGGCCGATCATCTCGGACATGCGTCCGATCCGCATCGGGGTTCTCGCCGGGGGGTAACCATCGGTCACGCACCGGACTCAGAAAGTGCTCGCACGCCCCTCGTGGCCGCGATGTGTCGTACCCCACACTGAGGGCGGTGCCCCCGTCCTCGGAGCCCTGGAGGTCGCCCCCGTGCAGACCCGGACCCTGACCGTGAACGTGAGCGAGTCCTCGGAGGCCAAGGCCGTGGACGAAGAGCCCGAGGTACCGGAGCTGATCGATCCGGTGCCCGCGCCGCGCAGGCGGAGCAACAGCGACAGCGGGGGCGGAGCGGGTCCCTCCGCCGATCTGTTCCGGCAGTACCTCCGCGAGATAGGCAGGATCCCCCTGCTGACCGCCGCCGAGGAGGTGGACCTCGCGCGGCGCGTCGAAGCCGGGCTGTTCGCCGAGGAGAAGCTCGGCAACACCCCCGACCTCGACTCCCGGCTCGCCCTGGACCTCGACAAGCTCGTCGTCATGGGGCGGATGGCCAAGCGCCGGCTCATCGAGTCGAACCTGCGGCTCGTCGTCTCCGTCGCGAAGCGCTACGTGGGCCGCGGGCTCACCATGCTCGACCTCGTGCAGGAGGGGAACCTCGGGCTCATCCGGGCCGTCGAGAAATTCGACTACGCCCGCGGGTACAAGTTCTCCACCTACGCCACCTGGTGGATCCGGCAGGCGATGTCCCGGGCCCTCGCCGACCAGGCCCGGACCATCCGCGTGCCCGTCCACGTCGTCGAGCTGATCAACCGCGTCGTGCGCGTCCAGCGCCGCATGCTCCAGGAGCGCGGGTACGAGCCCACCGCCGAAGAGGTCGCCGTGCACCTGGAGCTGACCCCCGAGCGGGTCATGGAAGTGCTCCGCCTCGCCCAGGAACCGGTCTCCCTGCACGCGCCGGTCGGCGAGGAGGACGACGTCGCCCTCGGTGACCTCATCGAGGACGGGGACGCCGCCTCCCCCGTGGAATCGGCCGCGTTCTTCCTGCTGCGCGAGCACCTGGAAGCCGTCCTGTCGACCCTCGGCGAACGCGAACGCAAGGTCGTCCAGCTCCGCTACGGGCTCGCCGACGGGCGGCCGCGGACCCTGGAGGAGATCGGCCGGATCTTCGGCGTGACCCGCGAACGGATCCGCCAGATCGAGTCCAAGACCCTCAACAAGCTCCGCGACCACGCCTTCGCCGACCAGCTCAGGGGCTACCTGGACTGAGCGCGGCGGGGGGCGCCCCGGAAGGCGCCCCCACCGGCCCGGGCCGTCGGCCCCGACGGCCGCCCGCGCTACTCGACTTCGACGACCGCCTGCGCGAACTGCGCCGCGTACAGCCGCGCGTACGCACCGTCCGACGCCAGCAGCTCCTCGTGCGTGCCCTGCTCCACGATCGAGCCGCTCTCCATCACCAGGATCACGTCCGCGTCGCGGATCGTGGACAGCCGGTGCGCGATCACGAAGGACGTACGGCCGTGCGCGAGCCGCGCCATCGCCTTCTGGATCAGCACCTCGGTACGGGTGTCCACCGAGCTCGTCGCCTCGTCGAGCACCAGGATCACCGGGTCCGACAGGAACGCCCTGGCGATGGTGATCAGCTGCTTCTCGCCCGCGCTGACGCCCGCGCCCTCGTCGTCCAGGACGGTGTCGTAGCCGTCCGGCAGGGTGCGGATGAAACGGTCCGCGTGCGCGGCCCGCGCCGCCTCCTCGATCTCGGCGCGCGTGACCTCCCGCGAGGCACCGTAGGCGATGTTCTCCGCGATGGTGCCGCCGAACAGCCAGGTGTCCTGGAGCACCATGCCGATGCCGGTGCGCAGTTCCTCGCGCGTCATCTTCGCGATGTCCACCCCGTCGAGGGCGATCTCCCCGCCCGTGACCTCGTAGAACCGCATCAGCAGGTTCACGAGCGTCGTCTTGCCGGCGCCCGTCGGGCCGACGATCGCGACGGTGTGACCCGGCTCGACCGACAGCGAGAGGTTCTCGATCAGCGGCTTGTCCGGCTCGTAGCGGAAGGCCACCTTGTCGAAGGTGACCTGGCCGCGCAGCTCCTCCGGACGCTCCGGAACCTCGGCGTCCGC
This sequence comes from Streptomyces sp. 147326, assembly GCF_045000215.1. Taxonomy (NCBI): domain Bacteria; kingdom Bacillati; phylum Actinomycetota; class Actinomycetes; order Kitasatosporales; family Streptomycetaceae; genus Streptomyces; species Streptomyces sp. 147326. The sequence continues at coordinate 5,974,685 of NZ_CP134201.1, forward strand.
GTCCTGCTCCGACGCGTCCAGCAGCTCGTAGACGCGCTCCGCCGAGGCGACACCGGACTGCACGAGGTTCGCCATCGAGGCGACCTGCGTCAGCGGCATGGAGAACTGCCGCGAGTACTGGATGAAGGCCTGCACGTCACCGATCGACAGGGTGCCGGAGGCGACCCGGAGCCCGCCGACGACGGCTATCAGCACGTAGTTGATGTTCGAGATGAAGAACATCACCGGCTGCATGATGCCGCTGACCAGCTGCGCCTTGAAGGAGGCCCGGTAGAGGGCCTCGTTCTGCTCGGCGAAGACGGCCGCGGACTCCTTCTGCCGGCCGAAGACCTTGACCAGGCTGTGCCCCGAGTACATCTCCTCGACGTGGGCGTTGAGCGCGCCGGTCGTCTTCCACTGCGCCACGAACTGCGGCTGCGACTTCTTGCCGATCTTCGCCGCGACGAAGACCGACAGCGGCACGGTCGCCAGCGCGACCAGCGCCAGCAGCGGCGAGATCCAGAACATCATCACGAGCACGCCGACGATCGTCAGCAGCGAGTTCAGCAGCTGGCCCATCGTCTGCTGGATCGTCTGGCCGATGTTGTCGATGTCGTTGGTCGCCCGGCTCAGCACCTCGCCGCGCTTCTGCTGGTCGAAGTACGACAGCGGCAGCCGCGACAGCTTCGCCTGGAGCTCCTCGCGCATCCGGTAGACGGTGCCGTTCATGACGTGGTTCGACAGCCGGGTCGCGACCAGCATCAGCAGGCCGGCGAGGGTGAAGACCACCAGCGCCCAGATCGCCACGACCCCGACCGCGCCGAAGTCGATGCCCTGCCCCGGAGTGAAGTCGGTGCCGGCGAGCATGTCCGCCATGCCGTCCTGGCCCCTGGCGCGCAGCCCGTCCAGGGCCTGCTGCTTCGTGGTGCCGGCCGGCATCTCCCGGCCCACGATCCCGGCGAAGACCAGGTCGGTGGCCTCGCCCAGGATCTTTGGGCCGACCACCGCGCAGCCGACGCTGCCGACCACGGCCGCGACCATGCCCCAGATCTTGGCGCGGTCGTGCGCGAGCTGCCCCAGCAGCCGCTTGCCCGAGCCCTTGAAATCCATGGACCGCTGGGCCGGCCCCATCATCATCCGTCCTCCGGGCCCGCTCATGCGGCCTCCGCCTCCGTCAGCTGGGAGAGCACGATCTCCCGGTAGGTCTCGTTGCCGGCCATCAGCTCGTGGTGGCGTCCCTCGCCCACCACCTGGCCCTCGTCCAGGACGATGATCCGGTCGGCGTCGCGGATCGTGGAGACCCGCTGGGCGACGATGACCACGGTCGCGTCCTCGGTCTCGCGGGAGAGCGCAGCGCGCAGCGCCGCGTCCGTCGCGTAGTCCAGGGCCGAGAAGGAGTCGTCGAAGAGGTAGATCTCCGGCCGCTGCACCAGGGTGCGGGCGATGGCCAGGCGCTGGCGCTGGCCGCCCGAGACATTGGTTCCGCCCTGGGCGACGGGGGCCTCCAGGCCACCCTCCAGTGCGGACACGAACTCCTTGGCCTGCGCCACTTCCAGCGCCTGCCACAGCTCTTCGTCACTCGCGTCCGGGCGCCCGTAGCGCAGGTTGGAGGCGATGGTTCCGGAGAACAGGTAGGGCTTCTGCGGAACCATGCCGACCGTCCGGGCCAGCAGCTCCGGGTCGAGCCGGCGCACGTCCTCCCCGTCGACCAGCACCTCGCCGCCGGTCGCGTCGAACAGCCGGGGGACCAGGCCCAGCAGCGTGGACTTGCCGCTTCCGGTGGAGCCGATCACCGCCGTGGTCTCGCCGGGTCGGGCCACCAGGTCCACCCCGCGCAGCACCGGGGCCTCGGCGCCCGGGTAGCGGAAGTCCGCGCCGCGCAGCTCCAGGCGCCCGCGGCGGGCGAGTTCGCGCACCGGGTCGGTGGGCGGCACCACGCTGGACTCGGTGTCCAGGACCTCCTGGATGCGCTCGGCGCAGACCTCGGCGCGCGGCACCATCATGAACATGAAGGTGGCCATCATCACGGACATGACGATCTGCATCAGGTAGGCGAGGAAGGCCGTCAGCTGGCCGATCTCCATGCCGCCGCTGTCCACGCGCATCGCACCGAACCAGATGACGGCGACGCTGGAGATGTTCACGACCACGATGACCGTGGGGAACATGTACGCCAGGAGCTTGCCGGAGGCCAGTGAGACGCCGGTCAGGTCGGCGTTGGCCTCGCGGAAACGGTCCTTCTCGTAGTCGTCGCGGACGAAGGCCCGGATCACCCGGTTGCCGGTGATCTGCTCCCGCAGCACCCGGTTCACCGTGTCCAGACGGTCCTGCATCTGGCGGAACAGCGGCCGCGTCCTGAAGACGATGGCACCGACCGCGATCCCGAGCACCGGGACCACGGCGAGGAGGACGCCCGACAGTCGCACGTCCAGCGAGAGCGCCATGGCGATGCCGCCGACGCACATGATCGGGGCCGAGACCATCAGGGTGAAGGTCATCAGCACCAGCATCTGGACCTGCTGGACGTCGTTCGTCGTACGGGTGATCAGGGACGGGGCGCCGAACTGGCCGAGCTCCCGCGCGGAGAAGCTCTGCACGCGGTCGAAGACGGCCGCGCGGACGTCCCGGCCGAAGGCCGCCGCCGTACGGGCGCCGTAGTAGACGGCGCCGACGTTGCAGACGAGCTGGACGAGGGAGACGCCGAGCATCAGGGCGCCGAAGCGGAGGATGTAACCGGTGTCGCCGTTGACGACACCCTGGTCGATGATGTCGGCGTTCAGTGTGGGCAGGTAGAGGCTGGCGCTGGTCTGCAGCAGTTGCAGCAGGACCAGCACCGCGATGGGTTTCCGGTACGCACCCAGATGGGTCCGCAGAAGTCGTATGAGCACGCGCAGGCTCCGGTCGGCATGATCGAGGGGGTTCACCCCATCTTGGGCCAACCGGCCCATCGATCCCCACCGGATTTCGCAAAGGCCGGTCAAAAGGAGTAGGCCACCGGGCGCGGCCCCAGGCCCCCGGGCCGAGCCCCCGCGGGCCTAGAAGGCCCCGGGGTGGATCTGCTCCCGCGTCGCGATGTACTGCTGGCGCACCCCCTGCCACGCCGGGAACTCCTCGCCCGGTTCGAAGACCTGCGCCGCGGGCGCCGGCCAGACCGGCGGGGTGTGCGGGGGCAGTGTGCCCTGCGCCGCCCCGAGCGCCCAGGCCGCCTGCCGCGCCGCGCCCAGCGCCGCGTAGTCCGCCGGCGCCGGTACGACGACCTGCGTCCCGAACAGCCCCGGAGCCGCGGCCTGTACGGCGGGCAGTTCGGCCGCCGCGCCCAGCAGGAACACCCGGCGGATCTCGACCCCGCGCGAGCGCAGCACGTCCAGCGCGTCCACGAGCCCGCACAGCATGCCCTCGAAAGCGGCCCGGGCCAGGTGCTCCGGCTTCATCGAGTCGCGGCGCAGCCCGGACAGGGTCCCGGCGGCGTGCGGCAGGTTCGGCGTCCGCTCACCCTCCAGGTACGGCAGGAGTACGAGGCCGTGCGCGCCCGGCGTCGACTTCAGCGCGAGCTCGGACAGCCCCTCCAGATCGGTGCCGAGCAGCTCGGCGGTGCCGCGCAGGGCCCGTACGGCGTTGGAGGTGTTCACCACCGGCAGGTGCATGCCGGTGGCGTCGGCCAGGGAGGTGATCAGCCCGCCCGGCTCCGACAGCGCCTCGTGGTGCACCGCCATCACCGAACCGGAGGCGCCGAGCGACACCACCGCGTCGCCGGGGCCCAGCCCCAGCCCGAGCGCGGCGGCCATCGTCTCTCCGGTGCCGGCGGATATGAGCAACCCCTCGGGCGTGGTCCCGGCGGCGTCGGCCGGGCCGAGCACCTCGGGCAGCAGCGCCCGGTGCCCCAGCGCCAGCTCCACCAGGTCGGGGCGCCAGGATCCGGAGGCCGCCGACCAGTACCCGGTGCCCGAGGCGCCGCCCCGGTCGGTGGTCCGCCGGGCCGGCCGGCCCAGCAGCTGCCAGACCAGCCAGTCGTGCGGGGACATCAGCACCGCGATCCGGCGGGCCGCCTCGGGCTCGTTGCGCGCCAGCCAGGCGAGCTTCGCGACCGGCTGCGCGGCGTGCGGGACCGAGCCCACCGCCTCGGCCCAGGCGTGCCGGCCGCCGAGGGCCTCGGTGAGGTCGGCGGCGACGGCCTGAGGGCGCTTGTCGTTGCCGACGAGGGCGGGGCGGACCAGGCCGCCCTGCGGGTCCAGCGGCAGCAAGGCGTGCTGCTGCGCGGAGACCCCTATGGCCTGGACCCCTTCGAGGAGCCCGCCGCCGGCGGCCTCGCCGAGGGAGAGCAGCCAGGCCTGCGGATCGGTCTCGTGGGGGTTCGCGCCGTCGGGTTCGCCCGTGGGCTGCGGATGGGGGGCGTACCCCTGGCGCAGCACGGCGCCGGTCTCGGTGTCACAGACGACGATGCGTGTGAAGGCGGAAGAGCTGTCCAGCCCGGCGACTATCCCCATGTGGAGGATTCTGCCGCACGCGGGGCCCGTCTCGACCGATCCGGAGCCCCCGGGACCTCACAGGTCCCGGGAACCCCACGCCGTGGACTTCGGACGCCTCAGGTGTTGCTCGTGCCCCACTCGTCCTCGCCGGCCCCGGACCGGTCGCGCAGTCCGCGCACGCGCCCGGCCAGCGAGGCGGGCACGGCGTCGCCGACCTTCTCGCTCACCACGGCGAAGGCCTTGCCGGCGTACTCGCGCCCGGTGTGGCCCGCCGTCTCGGCGGCGTTGCGCACCGCCGGGTTCTGCGCGAACTCGCGCGCGGACTTCTTCAGCTGCTCGTAGCGCTCGCGTCCGGCCCGGGTTCCGAGCACGTACCCGAGGGCCAGTCCGACCACGAACGTGACCTTGTACCGCATGCCTGCCACCCTTCGTCGTGTGGTGCCCGGCCTGCTGCCGATACCGATTGGCGGAGCACCCCCCTGCTTGCGCTAATCTATGACTCGCAACGGGCACTCGCCCCCCGGCAAGGCCGGAGGTGGGCTGTTCGATGCACCGCAGCAATCCCCTGTAGCTCAATTGGCAGAGCAGCCGGCTGTTAACCGGCAGGTTACTGGTTCGAGTCCAGTCGGGGGAGCGCGGTCCCCTGTAGCTCAATTGGCAGAGCATTCGGCTGTTAACCGGAGGGTTGCTGGTTCGAGTCCAGCCGGGGGAGCAAGGAAGAAGAAGAGGGCCCCACGGGGTCCTCTTCTTTTCTTGGTTGACCCATTCGGGAACCGGGCAGCCCTCACTGCGGTCTCTCTGAACAGGCGAAGCCGATCATGCGAGGCATCCGAGGCAGGAGATCGTATGAGCGGCTATGCTGCGGCAGACGGCGCGCACACGTGTACGCGCCACGCCGTGAAGGGGCGGTAGCTCAGCCGGTTAGAGCAGCGGACTCATAATCCGTCGGCCGTGGGTTCGAGTCCCACCCGCCCCACTGCGAGCCGCAGGTGCAGAAACGATTGCACCTGCGGCTTCGGCGTTTTCCGGGGAGGTGCCCGGGTGGGCCCGCGGGATTCCGGGCTAGAAGTCCTCCGTTTCGTCCGCGAGGTGGCGCAGTACGTCCGTCAGGTCCTGGCGGCGGGCGAAGGCCGCGCGCTGGCGGTGGGCGCCCGAGCCGTCGCGCAGGAGGCCGGCCAGGGTCTTGGCCGCGTGGTCGAGGTCGCCGGCGGCGGCCAGGTCCGGTGCGACCAGGTCCAACAGGGCCTCCGCGAGATCGGCCGCGGGGAGTTCCGCGCCCGTGTACGGGTCCAGCCCGAAGCCCTCCAGCCCGTCGTGGGCCGCCCGCCAGCGCGCGAGGCGCAGTACGTCGTCCCGTACGGCCGGCTCGGGGCGGTGCTCCTCGATCTCGCGCAGGGCCGTGGAGACCAGCGCGCGGGCCAGTTCGGCCTGGAGGATGGCCGAGTCGATGTCCGGGGACATGTCGGGCGCCCGGATCTCCAGCGTCGGCCAGTGCCCTGACGGGCGGAGGTCCCAATAGACCATCTTGATGTCCAGGGCCGCCCCGGAGCCGAGCAGGGTCTGCACCGAGCGCCGGAAGTGGGCCGTGGACGTGAAGTGCGGCGGCAGCCCCGCCGAGGGCCAGCCGGACCAGGCCATCGCCCGCCAGCTGGCGTGACCCGTGTCACGCCCGCCCCAGAACGGCGAGTTGGCCGCCAGGGCGATCAGTGTCGGCAGCCACGGTCTGATCCGGTTGGACACCGCCACGGCGGTGTCCACGTCGAGCGTGCCGATGTGGATGTGGCGGCCGCAGCTGACCAGCGTGTCGGTGAGCGCGCCGAAGCGGCGGTGCTGCTCGCGCTGGCGCGGCTCGTCGTCGGTCAGGTGCAGCGGCCCCTCCACGGCGACCACCGGCGAGGGCGAGGCCAGCAGCCGGCAGCCGTGGGCGCGGGCCGCCCGGCCGAGGGTGCGCCGCAGGGCGGCGAGTTCGGCGCGCAGCGAAGCCGCCGAGTGGGCTATCGGAGTGGATATCTCCACCTGGTAGCGGGTGCCCTCGGGGTGCAGCTCGCCCGGCAGCCCGCCGGCCGTCGCGAGGACCAGCGGGGCGGCGGGGACCACCCGGAACGTGCGGGCGTCGACGAGCAGGAACTCCTCCTCGACGCCGACGGTGAGGGGGACGGTGGGGCGCACCGTGTTCTGCGTCGTGCCGGTGCTCGTGGTGCTGTTGCCAGGTTCGATCACTACGCCTCCCTGGACATACGAGTCTTTTCATCATGAGCTGAACACGAGGTGGGGAGCGCACGTCGATTCAGTCAAATGTCCGGTGATAGTGGCGAGTTACCGGCAAGAGGCCATCCGCGGCGGGACCGCGGGGCCGGATGGGGCGACTGTTGCCGGTGTGTGAAGCCACGGAACAGCCCCTCGGGGCGCCGGACCGCCGGCGGTTAGGATCCCCTGTGCCCCCGACGACCGCTCCCACCCGCCCCCGGCGGCGAATATTCGCCGACCTCACCCCTCTGCGCACGTCCGCGGACTACCGGCGGCTGTGGGTCGGCGGCACGATCTCCTGGGTCGGCCAGGCGATGACGGCCCTCGCGATCTCGCTCCAGGTCTACGACATCACCGGGTCCAGCTTCTCCGTCGGTCTCGTCGGGCTCTTCTCGCTCGTCCCCCTCGTCGTCTTCGGGCTCTACGGCGGCGCCATCGCCGACACCGTGGACCGGCGCAAGCTCGGCCTCTACAGCTCCCTCGGCGCCGCCGCCCTGTCGGTCGCACTCGCCGGGGCCGCGCTCCTCGACTACCACCGGGTCTGGTTCCTGTACGGGGTCGTCGCCCTCCAGGCGGTGTGCGGGGCGCTCACCGGACCGGCGCGGTCCGCCATGATCCCGAGGCTGCTGCCGGCCGAGCAGCTGCCCGCCGCCAACGCCCTGAACTCCGTGACCATGACCTTCGGGACGATGGTCGGGCCCGCGCTGGGCGGGCTGATCGTCGCCCTCGGCGGCTACCAGTGGGCGTACCTGATCGACGCCGTGACCTTCACCGCCGCCCTCTACGCGATGTGGCGGCTGCCGTCGATGAAGCCCGACCGGGGCGAGGAGGCGCGGGGGCGGGCCTCCGTCGTCGACGGACTGCGCTTCCTCGGGACCCGGCCCAACATCCGGATGACCTTCTTCACCGACATGGCCGCGATGGTGCTGGCGCAGCCGAAGGCGCTGTTCCCGGCCGCCGCCGCGCTCTGGTACGGCGGCGACGCGAAGACGGTCGGCCTGATGGTGGCCGCGATCGCCGCCGGGGCGCTGCTGGGCGGGCTGTTCTCCGGCTGGCAGGGCCGCATCCAGCGGCACGGGCTGGCGATCCTGCTCTCCGTCGCCGGATGGGGACTGGCCATCGCCGTGTTCGGACTCACCCGGAACCTGTGGCTCGGGTTGTTCTTCCTGGCCCTCGCCGGGGCCGCGGACACCGTCTCGATGGTGTTCCGCAGCACGATGCTCCAGGCGGCCACGCCCGACGAGATGCGCGGCCGCCTCCAGGGCGTCTTCATCGTGGTCGTCGCGGGCGGGCCCCGGCTCGGGGACTTCATCGCCGGGAGCACCGCCGACCTGACCTCCCCGACCGTGGCCGTCACGGGCGGGGGGCTGGCGTGCGTGCTCGTACTGGGCCTGCTCGCGCTGCGGTGGCGGAACTTCGCCCGCTACGACGCGCGGTCCCCGCAGGCCTAGTCGCTGGGACCGCTGGGCCAAGCCGCTGGGACCGCTGGGCCGGGCGGTGCGGTGCTGCCTGCCGGCGGGGGGCCGTGCCCGTGCCGGGGCCTGTGGGAGGGGTGGGGCCGGGCGCGCGCCGGGGCGTCTCCTCGGGCGCCGAACGTGGCGGGGGGTCGGAGGGCCGAGGGGATTGCGTTCGGCGCCCTGCGGGGAGCGCCCCGGCACACACCCGTCCCCGGCGGAGTCTGTGGCTGCTGTGTTCTGGCCGGCGAGGCCACCGGCGCCCTGCGGGGAGCGCCCCGGCACACACCCGTCCCCGGCGGAGTCCGCGGTGCGCGGGGCGGTGCCGGGCGTTGCCGCCTCTGTGGCGCGGCACCGGGAGACGGGCGGCATTCCCAGGCTGGAGCCAAACCGCCGGGGCGGCTACGCGTCCACCGGGTCCCGGGTGCGGTCGCCGCCCGCGCTGCCGGTGTTCGTGGTGCCGGTCGGTTCGAACAGGAGGATCGACGCCTCCTCGTCCGCCGCCGGGCAGTGCTCCACCCCGCGCGGGACGACGTACATCTCGCCGGGGCCCAGCACCACGTCCCCGTCGCGCAGGCGGATCGTCAGGGTGCCGCTGACCACCAGGAAGAGCTCGTCGGTGTCCTCGTGGCTGTGCCACACGAACTCGCCCTGCAGTTTGGCGGCCTTGACCTCGTAGTCGTTGACGCGGGCGATGCGGTGCGGGGCCCACTGCTCGGTGAAACCGGCCAGCTTCTCGGCGATGTTGACCTTGTGTGTCGTCATGCGGGCAGCCTGCCGGAGCGAACGCGGGCGGTCTTGTACGTTCCTGGCATGCCCGCGATACGTCCGCGCAGCACCGTCTCCGCCTGGCAGCCGCCGGTCCCGGGGATCGCCGAGGTCTTCCACGCCCGGTTCACCGACCACGCCTATCCGGCGCACGTGCACGACACCTGGACGCTGATGATCCTGGACGGCGGGCGGGTCGACTTCGCGCTGGACCGCGAGCGGCACGGCGCCGGGGTCCGGGACTCCGTGATCCTGCTGCCGCCCGGGGTGGTCCACGACGGGCGGACCGTCACCGAGGCCGGTTTCCGCAAGCGCAACCTCTACCTCGACGCCACCGTCCTGCCCGAGAGCCTCACCGGGGCCGCCGTCGACGCCCCGCTGTTGCTCGACCCGGTGCTGCGGGAGCGAGTCCACGGGCTGCACCGGGCGCTCGGCACGCGGGAGCTGCCGGCCGGGGCGGTCGAGCGGCTGGAGGCCGAGTCGCGGCTGGCCTTCGTATGGGAACGGCTGCACCGGTGGCTCGCGGGGCGCGCGCCGGCGGCGTACGGGGTGCCGGGTACGGGGCTCGCCGTACGGCTGCGCGAGCTGCTCGACGCGCGCGTGACCGAGGGGCTCGGCCTGGAGGAGGCCTCGGCGGAGCTGGGCCACGTCCACCCCACCCACCTGATCCGGAGCTTCCGGACGGCGTACGGGCTGCCGCCGCACGCCTACCTCACCGGGCGGCGGGTGGCGCTGGCGCGGCGGCTGCTGCTGGCGGGGATGCGGCCGGCCGAGGCGGCGACGGCCGCGGGCTTCTACGACCAGGCGCACCTGACACGGCACTTCGGGCGGCACGTGGGGATCAGCCCGGCGCGGTTCGCCCGATCCGGCCGGATGTGAAGGGGAGCCGGCCGGTTCGTTGCCCTCGCGTTGCACGGCCTTCCTCTTTCTGGCCTTCATGCGCCTTCGTACGCCCGCCAGCACCGCGGCAGCCGCCGCCGCGCTCTCCGGCATGCTCGTGCCGCCCGCCGTCGCGGCCCCGAAGGAGAACCGGTCCCTGTTGCTGGTCAGCGACGACAACGAGCTCGCCCAGCAGGTGACGCGGCTGTGCCGGATGGACGTCCGGCTGCCGGCGCGCCGGAACCGCTAGGGCTGCCTCCCGCCGACGATGCCGCGGGCGACCCCCAGGGCCACCAGGTCCTGGGGGCGGATGCGGAGTTGGTCCGCGGTGGCCGGGGCGGCCGACGGGCGGCGCTTGAGGATGGCCGCCGCCAGCTCCGGGGCGATGACCGAGAAGTAGCTGTCCGGGGTGACCCAGGTGTTGCCCGGCGCGGCGAGGGCGAGGGCGCCGCCCGAGCCGCCCTCGCCGATCAGCAGGGTGGTGACGGGGACGGAGGCGCCGGCCAGCGCCGCGAAGGTGTCCGCGATGGCCGCGCCCGCGCCCGCGTGTTCGGCGGCGGCGTCGTTGGCCGCGCCCGGGGTGTCCACCAGGGTGAGCACGGGGATGCCGAGCCGGTCCGCGAGACGTATGACGCGGGCGGCCGTACGGTAGCCCGCCGGGCGGGTGGCGGTGCCGCACTGGGCGGCGTAGGCCACGGCCCGGCCCTCCCGCAGCCCGAAACCGCACAGCATGCCGGGGTCGGTGCCGCCCGCCCGGTCCCCGGAGAGGGGCAGGCGGAGTTCGAAGTACGCGTCCAGGTACGTCCCGGCGCGCGGGCGGTCCGGGTGACGGGCCTGGCGGACGGCGTCCCAGCCGGTGGCCGGCGGCGCCACGTCGGCCAGCGCGGCCGGGGGCTCGACGGGCCCGGGGGGACGGGGTGCGGCCAGCACGCGCAGCCAGTCGGCGAGGGTGCCGGGCAGTTCGGCGGCGGGGACCACGGCGTCCACGTGACCGGCGGCGTACTGCCCCTCGGCGGAGTAGGCCGCCGGATCCGCGTCCGCCGGGCGCACCCGGGAGCCGGCGAAGCCGACCTGGGCACGGGGCAGAGCGAGGACGACGTCGGCCCCGGCCCCGAGGGTGGCCCAGCCGCCGCCGGTGGTCGGATCGCGCAGGACGGCCAGCTGGGGGAGGCCCGCGGCCCGCGTCAGGACGCTCTGCCGGGCCACGCGCTGGAGCTGGGTCAGCGCGAGCATGCCCTCCTGCATGCGGGAGCCGCCGGTGGCGATGAGCGAGACGAGGGGGAGGCGGTGCGCGCGGGCGTGGGTGTACGCGGCTTCGAGCCGGTCTCCGGTGCGTTCGCCGAGGGACCCGCCGAGGAAGCCGAACTCGAAGGAGATGACGGTGGCTTCGCGGCCGCCGATGCGGGCGGTGCCGACGACGACGGACTCGTGCTCGCCCGTGCGGTCGGCGGCGCGGGCGCGGGAGTCGTCGTAGCCGGTCCAGGCCAGGGGGCCGTCGGCGGGGGACTCCCGCCGGGGGGAGGGGAGTTCGGCGAAGCTGCCGGGGTCGGTCACGGAGGCGATGGCCGCGCGGGCCGAGAGGCGGTTCGTCGTCACGGGGTCACCCTAGGGGGTGCGGTGCCGATCGCGAACGGTGCTGCGCAGGGGCAGGTGGGCGTCCAGGGGGCGGGCCGGGGGGAAGAGGGCCGGGGGGAAGAGGGCCGCGGCGAAGAGGGCCGCGGCGAAGAGGAGGGCGCCGAGCGGGAGCAGGTCGAGGCTGACGACCGTGGTGGCCGTGCCCAGCACCACCATGACGGGGCGCCAGGGGCCGACGCGGCGCTGGACGGCGAGCTGGACGAGGAGCCAGGCGAGGCCGGCGTAGAAGAGCACCGGGCCGACGGTGTAGACGGCGGGCAGCACCCCGGGGTGGTTCTGGACCTCCTCGAAGAGCCTTTCCATGCCCGGCCGGTCGGCGGCGCGGAAGCCGACGACGAGGTCGATGACGGCCTGGACGACGACCGCCAGGGTGCCCGTGAGGCCGAGCAGGGCGGCGGCGGACGCGCTCAGCCGGCCCGCCCGGGTGGTGGGCCCGGTCATCCGGCGCAGGGCCGGGAAGACCACGGCGAACAGCGACACGCCGGGAGCAGGGCGATGTGGCCCGCGGTCCAGGCGGGGCCCGGGCCGTGGTCGGGGTCGCTGAGCCGGATGATCCCGTAGGCCAGCATGCAGAGGGGTGCGGCGAGGAAGGCGGCCCGTGTGACGGTCGTCCGGCGGTACCCCTGTGGTGGATTGGTCATGCACCGATCATGTTCGGCGGGGTTGCCGGGCCGTATCCGGCATCACCCGAGAGCACCCCCCAGGTCACCCCCAGGTCACCCCGAGCCGTCCCTCGGTGCCGTGTCATCCGAGGGACGGGAGGGGGAAGGCGATCTTCAGGGCGTAGGCGGCGACCAGGCCGTAGCCGAGGCGGAAGGTCCAGACGCGGGCGGTGTCGGAGATGCGGGTGCCGGCGAGCGAGCCGAGCACGACGAGCGCCTGCTGCCAGAGGAGCGAGGCCGCGCCGACACCGAGGAGGAAGGCGGCTCCGGCCGGGCCGGTGCCGAGGGTGGCGCCCTGGGCGGTGGTGAGGGCGGCGAAGTAGAGGGCGGTGGTGGGGTTGAGGGCGGTGAGGCCGAGGTAGCGCGCGAATGCCTTTGCCGCGGGGCGCGTGCCGGTGCCGGTTCGCGTGCCGGGCGCGGCGCCGTTGCCGGGGCTCCGCCCCCGACCCCGCGCCTCAAACGCCGGCGGGGCTGAAAGATCGGGGCTCCGCCCCGGACCCCGCGCCTCAAACGCCGGCGGGGCTGGGGGTGGCGGCGGAGCTGGAATGGTTTCGGGCGGGGCTGGGGTGGGTCCTGGTCGGGCTGAGGACGAGAGGCCGTGGGCTGCGATGGTGAGGAGGATGGCGGCCGAGACCAGGCGGACCCAGGCTTCCACCGGGGAGACGTGGGAGGCCACCCATGGGCCGACGGCGGTGGCGAGGGCCGCGTAGCCGAGGTCGACCACGGCGATGCCCGCGGCCGCGGCCATCGCCGTACGGCGGTGCCGCACGGCCTCCTGGAGCAGCAGTACGCTCATCGCCCCCATCGGCATCGCCACGCCCAGGCCCGCGACCGCGCCCGCCAGGGCCGGTGTCATCAGTTCGTTCATACGGCGAGGGTCGGCCCCGGCTCTCGGGGGATGCGCGCGAATACCGGACCCGGCTGCGAGAATCGCGGTATGGACCGCCTCGACAGGGAAATCCTCGGCATCCTGCAGCAGGATGCGCGGATCTCGTACCGGGACCTCGGCGTCCGCGTCGGCCTCAGCGCCAACGCCACCGCCGACCGGGTGCGGAGGATGCGCCGGGAGGGGGTGATCCGCGGGTTCACCGTCGTGGTGGATCCGGCTGCCGACACCGCCGGCGGGCTCGTCGTCTTCATCGACGTCACCCTGCGCCAGGACACGACCAACGAGGAGTTCGAGCGGCAGGTCGCCAAGCTCCCCGGGATCACCGAGGCCGTGCACGTGACCGGCGAGCACGACTACCTCGTACGCGCCCGGGCCGCCGACCCCGCCGCCCTCGACGGGCTGCTCCGCCGGCTGAAGCGGGAGGCGGGCGTGGCCCAGTCCAACACCCGGCTCGCCCTCCGCGCCGCCAAGCGCCCCGGCCAGACGTAGGGGTGTCCCCGGCCTCCTACAGCGCCGACTCCCACGTCACCGACGTGCCCCGCGTGCCCGACTCCGTACGGCCGTCGTCCGCCACCGTCAGACGGACCCGGGACGCGGTCGCGTCCACCACCACCTCGATGGAGGTGACCCCGCTGCGCCGGTGCGCCGCGGCCAGGGCGGTGCGCAGGGCGGCCAGCAGGTCGGCCGCGACCGGATCCGGCAGCAGAGCGTCCACCGCGCCCGCGAAGTGCACCGACGGCTGGAAGCCGAGCAGGACGGCCGCCCCGCCCGTCTCGCGCAGGACCCGTCCCCGGAAGGTGGTCGGGGCCTCGGTCGGCGGTTGCTGGAGGGCGAAGATGGCCGTGCGGACCTCCTGGATGGTGGAGTCCAGTTCGTCGACGGCGTGGCTGAGTTCGTCGCCCACCGTGTCTCCGGACGGGGAGTTCGCGGCGCGCCGCCGGGTGCTCTCCAGCATCATCTCGGTGGCGAAGAGCCGCTGGACCACCAGGTCGTGCAGGTCCCGCGCGATCCGGTCGCGGTCCTCGTACACGGCGAGCTGCTCCCGGTCGTGCTGGGCGTCCGCGAGGACGAGGGCCAGTGCGGCCTGGGAGGCGAACTGCGAGGCGAGCAGCCGGTCCACCGCGTCGTACGGGGGGCCGCCCCGGGCGCGCGGCAGGGCCAGGGTGCCGATCAGCTGGCCGCCGCTCTGGAGGGGGAGCATCATGCTCGGGCCGAAACGTTCCCGCACGTGGGTGGTCATCCGGGGGTCCGTCGCCGAGTCCTCTATGAAGACCGGCTCGCCGCCGAGGAGTTGCGCGAGGACCGGGCTGCCGGGGGCGATCGCGGTGCCGACCAGGTCACCGGGGTCCCCGTGGGTGGAGGCGGCGACGATCTCCATGCCGCCCTCGGGGGTCGGCTGGAGCACCACGCCGGCCGCGGCGTCCGCGAGCAGCCGGGCCCGTTCGGCCACGCACATCAGGGCGTCGGCCGCGGGGCGTCCGGCCAGCAGGGTCGTGGTCACCGCGGCGGCGCCGTCGATCCAGCGCTCCCGGCGGCGCGCGGTCTCGTACAGCCGGGCGTTGCCGATCGCTATGCCCGCCTGCGAGGCCAGCACCCGCAGCAGGGCGAGGTCCTCGTCCGTGAACGGGCCGCCGCCGCGCTTCTCGGTCAGGTAGAGGTTGCCGAAGACCTCCGTGTGCACCCGGATCGGGACGCCCAGGAAGCTGTGCATGGGAGGGTGCCCAGGCGGGAAACCGGCCGCCCGGGGGTCCTGGGTGAGGTCGTCCAGTACGAGCGGGCGCGGGTCGCTGATGAGGACTCCGAGCAGCCCGGAGCGCCCGTCCGGGAGGCGGGGGATCGCTGTCCGCTCCGCCTCGGTCAGACCGGCCGTGAACAGCTCGGTCAGCCGGGCGCGCTCGGGGTCGACGACCCCGAGCGCGCCGTACCGCGCCGAGCACAGCTCGGTCGCCGAGTCCACGATGTGCTGGAGGGTGGCGTGCAGTTCCAGCTCGGAGCCGACGTTGAGGACGGCCTCCAGCAGCACCGGAAGGCTCGCGCCCTCCTCGTCGGACTCCTCGTCGGACTCCGCGTCGAACTCCTCGGCGGGTTCCTTTCCCGGCCTCCCGCCGGGGCCTTCCTCGGGCTCGTGCCCGGGGTCCGTCATTCGGACAGCGGGTTGAGGACCATGGGGGCGATCTTCCCTTCGAGCATCGCGCCGAGACCGAGTACGGCGCACACGTCCGGCCGTTCCGCGATGGCGACGGGCATTCCGGTGGCGTCCCGCAGCATCTGGTCCAGGCCCGGCAGCAGGGCGCTGCCGCCCACCATCATGATCCCCCGGTCCGTCAGGTCCGCGACCAGGTCCGGCGGGCAGTCGCGCAGCACCTTGCCGATGCCGTCGAGGACGGCGGTCAGCGGCGTGTGGATGGCGTCCCGCACGGCGGCGGTGTCCACGTGGACGGAACGGGCCAGTCCGGTGGCCACGTCTCGGCCGTGGATCAGGGTGGAGGCCGGGCCCTCGGAGGTGATGCCGTTGCCGTGCAGGGCCAGTTGGAGCGGCCGGACGGCCTGGCTGGGCAGCATCAGCTCGTGCGCGTGCCGCAGGTGCTGGACGACCGCGTGGTCGATGGCCTCGCCGCCGACCGGGATCCGCTCGGCGGTGACGATCGAGCCGAGGGAGAGGACGGCGACCTGGGTGGCCGCGGCCCCGCACACCATGATCATCGTCGCGGTCGGCTGCTCCACGGGCAGTCCGCAGCCGACGGCCGCCGCGATCAGGGTGTCGACCAGTTCGACGCGGCGGGCGCCGAGCCCGACGAGGGTTTCCACGGTGGCCCGCTGGGCCAGCGGGTCCGCGTCGTGCGGGGTGCAGGCGGCGGCCCGCAGCCGGGGCTTGCGGCGCAGGGCGCGCCGCAGCTTCTCGCCGAGGAGGTGACGCAGCATCCGCTGGGCCATCTCGATGTCGACGACGGTGCCGCCGGAGACGGGGCGCACGACCCGGATGTAGTCGGGCGTGCGGCCGGTCATCCGTTCGGCGAAGGTTCCGACGGCGATGAGTGCGCCGGTGCGCGTATTGACCGCGGCGACGCTGGGCTCGTCGACCACGAGGCCGGCGCCCTTGACGTACACGCGGGTCCTCGCCGCCCCCAGGTCGACGGCGACGTGGCAGCGGCGCAACTGCTCAAGACTGACGGTCACGGCAGATCCTCCCGAGAGCGCTGACGCAAGCGGACCGGCGGAAATGCCGGTCACTTTTCATATCATCTCGGACGTTTGGGTCTAACCGCCCGTTGGGCTGCTCCGGCCGGGGGTGCGTCGCGCCTGCATGGGGGTGGATTTCTGTACCGACAGGCAGCACCATGCCCGCACCGCACGCGCTACTCACGCGTAACAAGGTAAAGGGGAGCCGATGCTGACGGCCCGACAGAGACTGCTCGCGCTCCTGACGCTCTGCCTGGCGCTGCTGGCGCCGATCTCGGCCCATGCCGCCGACCGGGTCCCGGCCCCCGCCTCTGACCGGGCGTCATCGCGCAATCCGGTGATCTTCGTGCACGGCTACAACGCCGATCCGGGCGTCTGGGGAGCCCTGCGCGGGGACCTGCGCGCCGCCGGGTACGCCGACTCCGAGCTCTTCTCCTGGGGCTACGACACCCACCAGTCCGTCAACGAGGTCCTCGCCGGGCGGCTCGCCGCCTACGTCGACCAGGTCCGCCGGGACACCGGAGCCGCCCGCGTCGACGTCGTCTCCCACTCCTTCGGCTCGCTCGTGAGCCGCTGGTACGTGAAGTTCGGCGGCGGCACGGCCACCGTGGACCACTGGGTGTCGCTGGCCGGCGCCAACCGGGGCACCTCCACCGCGTGGGCCTGCGCCCTGTGGGACCAGGCCTGCCGGGACATGACCCCCGGGTCGTACGTGGTGAAGAACCTGAACGGCGGGGACGAGACCCCGGGCGCGGTGAAGTACGCGACCTTCTGGTCCAACTGCGACGAGGTGGTCAACCCGGACGACAGCGTCCCGCTGACCGGCGCCGCCAACGCCCCGGTCGGCTGCCTCAAGCACAACGACCTGCTCGGCGACGACGGCACCTCGGCGGGCGTCCGCGCCTTCCTCGCCTCCTAGGAACCGTCCGGTTCCCGGGCGCCGTCCACCACGCCGTCCACCACGCCGTCCACCGCGACCCGCTGGAGCAGGCCGTACGTGAACTCCGCCACGCACGGCCTGCCCCGTGCGGCGAAGGCGAGGCGCCAGCGGGTCGGGGCGGTGCCCTCCATCGGCCGGACCGGGGCGAAGGCCCGCGCCACCTCGTCCACCGTCGCCGACCAAGGCCGCAGGTCGTCCGGCGACTCCAGTACGGGCCCCCGCGCGCCCGGGGCGCGGACCAGCCACTCGTTCCACACCGCCCCGTCCGGCGCGGCCAGCACCTCGAAGCGCAGGTCCGGCCAGAGCGGCAGCGGCCACAGCAGGGCCTCGCACTCCAGATCGCCGATCGTGCGGCGCTCGGCGGACTCCGGCGGGCCGAGCACCGACCGGTACCGGGCCAGGGCGCCGCGGGAGCGGGGCGACCTGACCATCGCCTGCCAGTGCTTGTTGGCCTCCCGCTGGTCCGCGAGCGAGGCGCCGAGGCGGCGGCGGGCCTCGTCGGCGAGTTCCGGCTGGAAATCCGACATCCGCCGCAACAGCACCAACTGGAAGGCGGCGGGACCGAAGGAAGTCATGGAAGGAACGATTCCACACAGGATCCTTACGTTCTCGGAATACGGATGTTGCCGCTCACCACGTAGCCTGCGGGCGCCATGAACTACTGCCACGCATGCCGGAGGCACCTCAACGGCGCACTGGCGTGCGCCGGATGCGGAACGCCCGCCGAGTACCTGATGCCCGCCGCGCCCGTCGCCGCGCAGGCCGCCCCCGTGGCGCCCGCGCCGGAGCCGCCGCCGGTGCTGGCCGACGTGTTCGCGGACTCGCTGGTCGTGCTGTCCGCCCCGAACGAGCGCAGGCCCGGCGCGCGCCGCCGGGCCACGCACCGCAGACGCCGCCGGACCGTGCTGACCATCGGGCTCGGCCTGGCGGTCGCGCTCGGGGGCTCGCTGGCGGTGGCCCACATCGCCACGGACGGGCAGCGCACCGACCGGGCCGCCACCGTGGTGCTGACCGACGACGGCCCGCAGCAGCCCGCCCCGCTGCCGGACGCGCCGACGGCCGGGGCGCCCACGGGGTCCGGGAAGGCCACCACCAAAGCCGCCCCCGCGAGCACGAAGAAGTCCGGGTCCGGGGCGCCCTCCGGGGACGTCACCCAGCCGGGCCCGAGCCCGTCCGCCCCCGCCCCCGCGACGTCGGGGCCGGCGTCCGGAACCCCCGGCCCGGGGGGATCCGTGCAGCCGAGTACGTCGGGCAGGCCCTCCCAGAGCGTCACCGGCACCGCGCAGACGCCGCCGCCCCCGGTCCCGCCGAAGCCCACGCCCACGCCGTCCAAGGACTGCGGCTTCCTCGGCATGCTCTGCTGGGCCGACTGACCGGGGGGCGCCTTGCCCCCTGCCCGTCCACCCGCCTAGCCGTCGAGCATCCGTTTGAGCAGGTCCCGCAGCATCGCCCGCTCCGCCGGGGACAGTCCGGCCAGCGGTTCGCGCGCGAAGTCCAGTGACTCGCGCAGCCGCTCCGCGGTCTGCAGCCCCTCCTCGGTGGGGGCGGCCAGCTTGACCCGCCGGTCGGCCGGGTCCGGGCGGCGCTCGACCAGGCCGCGGGTCTCCAGCCGGTCGACGATCCCGGTCACGTTCGAGGGCTCGCACCTCAGCTTCTGGGCGATGCGGCGCATCGGGGTCGGCTCCAGGGAGAGCATGTTCAGCACCTTGGCCTGCGCGCCGGTCAGCTGGTGGCTGGCGGCCGCGTGCTCGTACTCCATGTGGTAGCGGGCCACGACGTCGCCGATGAGCTCGACGACCTCGACGGTCACTGGGTCTATGCGACGACTGGGCATGGAAACAGCGTACCCATTTACTTGACAACATGAAATATCCAGGCGCATGGTTGTTTCACCTAGTGAAGCAAATTCGTTCTTACCAGGAGCGCCCCATGTCTGAGATCCCCGCCGTGAGCCGCGAGTGGCACCTCGTCCGTCGCCCGCAGGGCTGGCCCGTAGCCGAGGACTTCGCCCTGCGCGAGGCCCCCGTGTCCGCCGAGCCCGCCGCCGGCCGGATCCTCGTACGCAACCTCCACATGTCCGTGGACCCCTACATGCGCGGCCGGATGAACGACGTGAAGTCCTACATCCCGCCGTTCCAGCTGGACGAGCCGATGCAGGGCGGCGCCGTCGGCGAGGTCGTCGCCTCCGCCGCCGAGGGCTTCGCCGTCGGCGACCACGTGCTGCACCACCTGGGCTGGCGCGAGTACGCGGAGCTCGACGCGAAGTTCGCCACCAAGGTGGACGCCTCGCTCGCCCCGCTCTCCGCCTACCTCGGCGTCCTCGGCATGCCGGGCCTGACCGCCTACGCCGGCCTCTTCGAGGTCGGCTCCTTCAAGGAGGGCGACGCCGTCTTCGTCTCCGGCGCGGCCGGTGCGGTCGGCGGCCTCGTCGGCCAGTTCGCCAAGATCAAGGGTGCCTCCCGGGTCATCGGCTCCGCCGGCTCGGACGAGAAGGTGACGCTGCT
The DNA here is from genome assembly GCF_045000215.1 of Streptomyces sp. 147326. NCBI lineage: Bacteria > Bacillati > Actinomycetota > Actinomycetes > Kitasatosporales > Streptomycetaceae > Streptomyces > Streptomyces sp. 147326. Next base: position 5,994,288 of record NZ_CP134201.1, read on the forward strand.
CACGGAGAAGTACGGCTTCGACGCCGCCTTCAACTACAAGAACGGTCCCGTCGCGGAGCAGCTGCGGGGCGCCGCCCCCGAGGGCATCGACGTCTACTTCGACAACGTCGGCGGCGACCACCTGGAGGCCGCCATCTCCTCCCTGAACGTGAACGGCCGGGCCACCCTGTGCGGCGCGATCGCCGGCTACAACGACACCGAGGCCGCCCCCGGCCCGCGCAACCTGATGCAGGTCATCGGCAAGCGGCTGCGGCTCCAGGGCATCCTCGTCAACGACCACGCCGGCCTGCAGCCGCAGTTCGTCCAGGACGTCGCCGGATGGCTGCGTTCCGGTGAGCTCCGGTACGACGAGACGGTCGTCGACGGCGTCGAGAACGCGACGTCCGCCTTCCTCGGCATGCTGCGCGGCGAGAACACCGGAAAGATGATCGTTTCCTTCACCGGTTAGGCTCACTGCACACCGTCGTGACCGTGGGCGCGAGTCGCGGCGATTACCAGGAGGATTTCCTTACATGTCCATCCAGCAGTCCGACGTCGCGTACACCGCCATAGCCACCGCCGAGAACGGCCGTGACGGTCGCGTCGCCACCAACGACGGCCAGCTCGACGTCGTCGTGAACCCGCCGAAGGAGCTCGGTGGCAGCGGCGCCGGCACCAACCCGGAGCAGCTGTTCGCCGCCGGCTACAGCGCGTGCTTCCAGGGCGCCCTGGGTGTCGTCGCCAAGAACGTGAACGCCGACATCTCCGGCTCCACGGTCACCGCCGAGGTCGGCATCGGCAAGAACGACGAGGGCTTCGGCCTGATCGTCAAGATCTCCGCCGTGATCCCCAACGTGGACGCCGCCACCGCCAAGGACCTCATCGAGAAGGCCCACGAGGTCTGCCCGTACTCCAAGGCCACCCGCGGCAACATCACCGTCGAGCTCGCCGTCTGATCCGGCACCGCTCAGCGAAGGCCGCACTCCGCCAGGGGTGCGGCCTTCGCCGTACACCGCAGCCTTAAACTGGCCCCATGCGCGATCTTGCGGGGGGCTTCCGGTATCTGCTGGCCGGACAGCGATGGGTGTTCCGGCACGGCCGGTGGTTCGGCTTCGGGCTGCTGCCCGGGCTCGTTTCGCTGGTCCTCTACGCCGGCGCGCTGATCGGGCTCGGCTACGGGGCCGACGATCTGACCGCCTGGGCCACCCCCTTCGCCGACGACTGGTCCAGGCCGTGGATCGGCCTCTTCCGCGGCTTCCTGACCGCGCTGGTCTTCAGCCTCGGGCTCTTCCTCGCAGTGATCACCTTCACCGCCGTGACCCTGCTGATCGGCCAGCCCTTCTACGAGTCCCTCTCGGAGCAGGTCGACCGCAGCGAGGGCGGCGAGGTCCCGCAGTCCGGGCTGCCGCTCTGGCAGGAGCTGTGGATCTCGGCCCGGGACAGCGTGAAGGTGCTCGCGCGCGTGCTGCTCTACGGGATCCTGCTCTTCGCCCTCGGTTTCATCCCGGTCATCGGGCAGACCGTGGTCCCCGCGCTCGGGTTCTGCGTCTCCGGGTACTTCCTGACCCAGGAACTCACCGCCGTGGCCCTGCAGCGGCGCAAGGTGGACCTGCCCGAGCGGCTGGAGCTGCTGCGGTCGCGGCGGATGCTGGTGCTCGGCTTCGGGGTGCCGCTGGTGCTGTCGTTCCTGGTACCGCTGGTCGCGGTGTTCCTGATGCCGGGCGCGGTGGCCGGGGCCACCCTCATGGCGCGCGACCTCCTGCGGACCGACGAGGCTCCGGCCGCGGAAACCACCCCCGCGGGTTTCGGACCGCCGCCGCCCGCGTACTCGTAACCGCCCGGTCGCGGCCCGGACCCGGGCCGGCTACCGCTTCAGCAGCAGGATGGCCCCCGTCGTGTCCTCCCCGCCGTGCGCGGCCGGGTCCGCGGCCAGCCGGCGCCGCAGCAGGTCCACGTACGGGGAGATCAGCTCGGTGCTGACGCCCTGCTCCTGCGCCGTGCGCAGCATGGTGCCGCTGCCCGCGACCTGCATGGCCAGGTTGGACACCACCCCCGAGGTGAAGTCCCGCGAGGTCAGCCGCTCGGCGGCGTTGCCGACGAAGAAGCCCATCGCGCCGAGCCACTCGGACAGCAGCGGAGCCAGGTCCTTCGGGGCGATGTCCTCGCCCTCGGTCAGCGCATAGGCCTGCGAGATGCCGGCGAACATCCCCCACATCGCGCTGAGCAGCGCCACGTCGTGCAGGGCGGCGTGCCCGGGGTTCTCGCCGACGAAGCGGGCCCCGGCCGGGACCTCCAGGACGGCCCGGTGGGCATCGAAGAGCGCGCGCGAGCCGCTATGGAAGACGTACCCGCCGGCCTCGGGGACGCCGATCATCGTCGGCGTGGCCATGATCCCGCCGTCCAGGTACCGGGCGCCGCGCTCCTCGGCCCAGGCGGCCCGGGCGCGCGCCTCGGCCGGGGTGCCGGTGGTGAGGTTGACGAGGTCCTTGCCGGTCAGGTCGATGCCGTCCAGGGCGGCGCCGACGCTGGCGTCGTCCAGCAGGCAGACCACGACCAGCCGGTTCGCGGCGACGGCCGCGGCCGCGCTCGGGGCGGCGGCGGCCCCTTCGGCGGCCAGTGGCCCGGCCTTGGCGGGGGTGCGGTTCCAGACGGTGAGCCGGTGTCCGGCGGCGAGCCAGGTGCGGGCGAGGGCGGTGCCCATGTCGCCGAGTCCGAGCAGGGTGAGCGAGTGCTGGGGTGTGTTGTCAGTCATGGCGCTTAGCCTGCTGGCAGGCTGTGAGGCGCTCAAGTACGCACTTTGGAGTGGGTGGTTACCCCAAGGTGAGCGAACAGGTGGGGAGGGGTGCGCGATGGCGGTGACACGAAGGCCCGGTGCCGATCACTGCGGGATCGCCGCGGCGATGTCGGTGATCGACGGCAAATGGAAGGTCTCGCTCCTGTGGGAGCTGGAGCGGAGCCCGCGACGCCGTTTCGGTGAACTGCGCAGGCTCGTCCCCGGCGTCTCCGAGAAGGTGCTCGCCGCGCAGCTGCGCGAGCTGGAATCGGACGGCATCGTCCACCGCGAGGTGCACGAGGAGGTCCCGCCGCGCGTCGAGTACTCCCTGACCCCGCTGGGACAGAGCCTGAACGCGGCCCTGGAGTCCCTGGGGGAGTGGGGCACAAAGCATCTGCTACCGGACTCCGCGTAGCCGACTCGTGATCAGCCGGCGGCCTCCGTCACCCCCTCGTGGGCCCGTAGTATGCATGGCGGCAGCAAGTGCCGAGGCCGTCTCTCACTGCCTTTGAGTCCGCCCTGGCCCGCAGCTTCGGGGAGAAGCCCGGAGCCGGGCAGCGGCTTGCCGAGCCACGACCGGCCGCCGGGCCGAGGACCGACCAGCAGTAGGGACACAGCAGTGACAGTCAGTACCGAGGGCACGGTCGCCGTGCTGCCCCCGGGCGGACCGGCCGCGCCCGCTCGCCCGATACCCGCCGTCCGGCGCGGGCTCGGTTCCCGCGGCACGCTCCTGCTCCTCGAAGCCGTCGTCGCGTTCGGCGCGGCGCTCGTGCTCCCGATGCTGGCCGTCCGTTTCAAGCTCGACCCCCTGGACCGGATCGCACAGGTCAGCGGCCTCGCCGCGATCCAGCTGCGGTTCGCGCTCGTCGGTCTGCTGTTCATCGCCGCGGTGGCGCTGGCCATGCGGCTGCGGGGAGGCCGGCACTTCGACCTGGCCGCCCGGATCGCCGCCGCCGCCCTCGCGGGCCTGGCCAGTGGCTTCGTCGCCGCCGGCGCGGTCGTCGCCCTCCACGGGACGCCCTGGCCGATGTTCGGCCTCAACGGCGACAGCGGCCGCATCGTCGAGTGGGCCCACGCGGTGGCCAACGGCCGTCCCTCGGGCTCGCCGGTCTACCCGCCGGCTCCCCTCTACACCCTCGGCTACTACGCCGAGTGGTTCCGCGGCGGCAACACCGCGTACGCGTTCAAGGACCTCCAGATCCTCGGTGCCGCCGCCTTCGGCCCGCTGGTCTACCTGTGCTGGCGCATGCTGCTCGGCCCGGTCCGAGCCCTCGCCTTCGGCGTGGCCCCGGCCTTCGCGCTGATCGACGCGTACAAGCCGTACAGCCAGACCGTGCTCGTGGTGCTCGTGCCGGTGCTGGTGGCGATGGTGGTGTCGCTGAGCCGCAGCGGCACCCAGGGCTGGCGGCCGCTCCTGCTCAAGGGCGCCGGATTCGGCGCGCTCCTCGGCGTGCTGTTCCTCACCTACTCGGGCTGGTTCCTGTGGAGCGCGGCGGGTGTCCTGTTCGCCGTGCTGCTGTACTTCCCGTGGCGGACCGGCCGACTCGGCCGGCTCAAGGGCGTGGCCTTCCTCGGCGCCTCCCTGGCGGCCTTCCTCGTGGTCGCCGGCCGCTACCTCGTGGTCATGCTGACCGAGGGGCAGACCACCAAGGACTACAACTTCCGGTTCGACAACTTCACCGACCCGGCCTACTACCTCATGTGGCGCACGGACATGCCCGGCAAGGTCGGCGAGTGGCCGCCGCCCGGCGAGTACGGCGGGGTCGGCCTGTTCGCCCTGGTCACCTTCGTCTGCCTCGGCGCCGCGATCTGGCTGGGCATCCGCAGGCCGATGGTGGTCACCGTCGCCGCGATGTTCATCAGCGCCTGGGTGATGCGCATGTACATCGCCTCGCACATGTACGAGACGCAGACCGTCCAGCTCTACACCCGCACGAACAACCAGCTCCTCTACTGCGGGCTGCTGCTGTGCGCACTGGTCGTCCACCTGGTCTCCCAGCGGATGGCCGCACGCCGGGCCGAGGCCGGCTCCGCGACCGGCTCCGAGTCCGCGAGCGGTACGGCGGGCACCGGCTTCCCCGGCCGCGAAGGCGCGGTGATCGGAGCCCTGTGCGCGCAGCTCCTGCTCCTCGGCACCGTCTCCTCCTCGATGGCCGACCGCTACATGCCGGCCAAGGAGAACACCTACCGGATCCTGCCGTGGGTCTCGCACACCATCACGGAGCAGGACGGCAGCTGCCCGAGGTACGCGCCCGGCGGCACCTGCTCCAAGGACGGCGACCAGAGCTGGCTGAGCTTCATCCGATGACCCGGGGGAACCGATGATCTCCGCACTGACGCGGCTGGCCGACTGGTCCGCCGGCACGGCCAGGCGGCTCTGGCTGATCTCGTTCGCGCTGTTCTTCGCGCTCGCGGGCTCCTGGTCCGCCGCCAGCCCCATCGGCGGCTCTCCCGACGAGCACGCACACTTCGTCCGTGCCGCGGCCGCCGCCCGGGGCCAGATCAGCGGACCCCTGGTGATGGTCCCGCACCGGGTGGCGGGAATCGACGGCCAGTTCGCCGAGGCCGGGATGCAGCTCCCGCAGTGGTACGGGAACCTGGCCACGGTGCACGAGTGCTACGCGTGGCGCCAGTCCCAGCCCGCGTCCTGTGCGCCCTCGCTCGGCGACTCCGAGAAGATCGTCCAGGTCCCCACGGCGGCCGGCCGCTACCACCCGGCGTACTACCTGGCGACCGGCTGGCCGAGCCTGCTCGCCGACGGCCCCAAGGGGCTGTACCTGATGCGCTTCATGTCGGCGCTGCTCTGCTCGGCCCTGCTGGCGAGCGCGGTGGTGACGGCCGCCGAATGGCGGCGCCGCTCGCTGGCCGTGCTCGGCGTGCTCGCCGCAGCCACGCCGATGACGCTCTACATGTCCGGCACGCTCAACCCCAGCGGCGGCGAGATCGCCGCCGGGATCCTGGTGTGGACGGCCCTGCTGTCGATCGTCCTGTCACCCGACCCGGTGCTGCTGAACCGGCGGCTGGCCAGACTGGGCACCGGCGGCCTGGTCCTGATCAACATCCGGCCCCTCGGACTGATCTGGTTCGGCGGAGCGGTCGTCTTCTGCCTGCTGCTGACGCAGCGGCGCGGAGTGCTGGGATCCGTGCTGCGCCGCAAGGCCCTGTGGCTCTGGACGGCCCTGCTGGGCCTGGCGACGGCCGGTGCGCTGTACTGGGCGGCGAGGCACCCGGACCGTTCGGAGATAGACATCCCCGACTCGCTCACCGCGGGCGTGGCCGCGAAGCGCACCCTCGGCAACACCGACTGGTACATCAAGCAGATGGTGGGGTTCTTCGGCTGGCTGGACACCCCGGGCCCGGCCCTGCTGTACCTGGTGTGGATGGCGGTCCTCGCGACGCTCGTCGCGCTGGCGCTGGTCTACGGCCACAAGCGCGACGTGGTGGCGGTGCTCGGCATGCTCGTGGCCATCGTGATGGTGCCGGTGGCCGCGCAGGCCTCGGAGGCGGAACGGATCGGCATGGTGTGGCAGGGCCGCTACCTGCTGCCCTTCGCCGTCGGCCTGCCGCTGATGGCCGTGCTGATCTGTGCCACGCGCGTCCCCGGACGCGGTTTCCCCTGGCGGCGGCTGGTGGGCCTCTGCGTCGGCGGCCTGGCGCTGGCCAACGTGGCGGCGTTCTACTGGACGCTGCGCCGGTTCGCCGTCGGCAACAAGGCTTCGTGGGTGCCGACCTCGGCGCACTGGGCCCCGCCCGGCGGCTGGGTCTTCTGGACCGGCGTGTACGCGGTGGCGGCCCTCGCCATCGTCGTGCCCGCCCTGGTCTCGGACCGCAAGGCCGCCGCGCCGCAGCTGCCGGACCTCGACGCCCCGCGTCCGGACCACGAGGTGCGGGTGCCCGAGCCCGCCTGACGCACCCCGACCGCCTGACGCACCCCGACCGCCTGGCGCACCCCGCCTGACACCCGCAACCCGCCTGACACGCGCACCCCTCAGACGGCGGGGCCGACCTCGGCGGTCACCACCGACGGCGTACGGTCGTCCGCCTCGACGAGCAGGGCGCCGCCCGGGGCCCACACGGCCGCGCGGCCGCAGCCGGTCCACGGGCCCGCCGGGCCGACGTGGTTGGCGAGGACGACGTACAGGCCGTGCTCCTCGGCGATCCCCGGGTACACGGTGGCGCGCTCGCCGATCCCGTCGCCCGTCCCGTACAGGGAGCTCGCCAGGTGCACCCGGCAGCCGTCGGCCGCGCCCCGGCCGGGCAGTTCGGGGAAGTGGTTGTCGTAGCAGACGCCCAGGGAGAAGCGGATCCCGCCGAGTTCGAAGCGCCCGTCGCCCGCGCCCGGCGCGAAGACGTCCTGCTCGTGCCGGAAGAGGTGCTGCTTCGCGTACGTCGTCACGTGCGCGCCGTCCGCGTCGTGCACCAGCGTCGCGATGGCGGGGCGCGGGCCGGCGGTGGGCAGGGCGACGTTGACGGCGGTGGCGATGCCGGCGGAGCGCAGCGGGTCCAGGCGCGGGTCGTCGGCGGCCGTCCACAGACCGGGGTCGGCCGCCAGCGCGTCCAGTTCGTAACCGGTGAGCGTGAACTCGGGGAACACCAGCAGTCCGGCGCCCTGTTCGCGCGCCGCGGCGGCGAGGACGGCTGCCTGCGCGACGTTGGCGTGGACATCGGCGGGGACGCAGGTCATCTGGGCTGCGGCGATCTTCATGCGGCCGAGGATGCCAGCCGGGTGGTGCCCGGTCCTTCCGGGGGGTCGACGTACCGGCGGGCCGGGAGGGATGCTGGGGCGGTGGGCGCGTCGCGAGCTCCGAGGGCCCCAGGTGATGGGCGTGTGCGTGACCTACACCGGCGCGCTGGTCCTCACCGCCTTCGGTAACGACGCCCGGCCGGAGGGCCGGCAGTTCCACCTGCCGCCCGGCCCGGACTGCCCGTTCTGCCTGGTGGAGGATCAGATACGGGGGTTCCTCGGGGCGGTGGACCCGCTGCTGGGCGAGTACCGCAGGCACCTGGGGGCGGGCAGCAGCCGGCACCTCCTCGTCAAGCGGCCGTCCACCGCGGAGCCCTGGACGGGCCGGCTCCGCGACCGGGCGTACTACCGGGTGCCCCGCCGTCGGCCCTCCTGCCCGGTCCACGACCCACTGCTCGGCCCGCCCTAGCCCGGGCTCAGCAGTCCGCGGGGCCCCGCAGGAGGGTCAGGAAGGAGCGGAAGGCGGCGGGCATGTCCACCGACTCGGGGGCGAGCAGCCACTGGTACTGGAGTCCGTCCATGACGGCCGTCAGCAGGGGGGCCGCCTGTTCGGGGGTGAGGCCCGAGGGGAGGCGCTCGCCGAACTCGGCGCGGAGCACGGCCGCCATCTCCGCGCGGACCTGGGCGTAGCGCTCGGTGAAGAACTCCCGCGCCGGGTGCCCGTCGGTGACGCTCTCGCCCAGCAGCGCCGAGAAGGTCTGCACGATGCCCGGACGCATCGCGTTGTACTCCACCAGCGAGGCCAGCAGGTCGAGACGCCAGGTGTCGGCCGCGGCGCGCGAGCCGCCGCCGGTGTCCCAGCGGTCGCGCTCCTCCAGCACCGCGACCAGCAGCGCCTCCTTGGTCGGGAAGTAGTGCAGCAGCCCCTGCTGGGTCAGGCCCACGCGTTCGGCGACCGTGCCCAGGGACGCGCCCCGGTAGCCGCGCTCCGCGATCACCTCGACGGCCGCGCGGACGATCTCCCCGCGGCGCTCCTCGCTCCTCGCCCTGACCATCGCCCCGGCACCCCTTCCCGTACGACTCCTGCCAGCAGGACCGTACGGCATCTTGGTATCACGAAAAGATTACGAACCCTACCGTTCAACAGGTAACGGGTCCACGATGGGGGCCACCGCACCGCACCACCGCACTCAACGAGGAGGCACGGCCGTGACCGATGCCGATCAGGTCCGCACCAGCGTCGTCGAAGTGGCGCTCGGGAAGCTCGATCTCGACACCAAGGCCCGACTGCTGGCCGGGCAGGACATGTGGTCGCTGCCCGCGATCCCGGAGATCGGGCTGCAGTCCCTGGTCATGTCCGACGGCCCCATCGGGGTCCGCGGCGTGCGCTGGACCGCCGACGACCCGTCCATCGCGCTCCCCTCCCCGACCGCGCTCGCCGCCGCCTGGGACCCCGAGCTCGCCCGCCGCGCAGGCCGGCTCCTCGCCCAGGAGGCCCGCCGCAAGGGCGTCCACGTCCTGCTCGCACCCACCGTCAACCTGCACCGCTCCCCGCTCGGCGGCCGGCACTTCGAGTGCTACTCCGAGGACCCGTACCTCACCGGGGTCATCGGCAGCGGCTACGTGAACGGCGTCCAGGACGGCGGGGTCGGCACCACCGTCAAGCACTTCGTCGGCAACGACGCCGAGACCGACCGGTTCACCGTCGACTCCGTCATCGCCCCGCGCCCGCTGCGCGAGCTCTACCTGGCGCCCTTCGAGGCCATCGTCGCGAACGCCCACCCGTGGGGCATCATGACCGCCTACAACCAGGTCAACGGCACGACGATGACCGAGCACCGGTACCTGGTGAACGAAGTCCTGCGCGGCGAATGGGGCTTCGACGGGTACAACGTCTCCGACTGGATGGCGGCCCGCTCCACCACAGGCGACATCGAAGGCGGCCTGGACGTGGCCATGCCCGGCCCCACCACCGTCTACGGGCCCGCCCTCGCCGAGGCCGTCCGCGCCGGGGAGGTCTCCGAGGCCGTCGTCGACGGCGCCGTGCGCAACGTCCTGCGCCTCGCCGCCCGCGTCGGCGCCCTGGAGGGCGCGCCCGCCGTCGTCGAGGCCGCCCCGGCCCCGGTCGACGGCCAGGCACTGGCCCGTGAGCTCGCCGCCCGCGGCTTCGTCCTCGTGCGCAACGAGGCCGTGCCCGGCAGAAGCGCCGCCCTGCCGCTCGACGCCTCCGCGGGCCGCACCGTCGCCCTCTCCGGCGCCGCGGCCCGCGACGCCCGCGTCCTCGGCGGCGGCAGCGCCACCGTCTTCCCCGAGCGGATCGTCTCCCCGCTCGACGGCCTCACCGCCGCCCTCCCGGACGGCGCCCTGACCTTCACCGTCGGCGCCGACCCCTCCGACGAACTGGTCCCCGCCGACAAGGGCTTCGAGCTCCGCGCCGTCTGCCGCGACGCCTCCGGCGCCGTCATCGGCGAAGGCAGCCTGCCGACCGGCCAGGTCCAGTGGATCGGCGACGACCTGCCCGCCGGCGCCACGTACGAGACCATGGCGAGCATCGAGGTCTCCGGTACGTTCATCCCGCGCGAGAGCGGCGAGCACGCCTTCGGCACCCGCGGACTGGGCGCCTTCGGCCTCGCGGTCGACGGGCGGACCCTCTGGGAGGGCGTCCAGGAGATGGGCAACGAGGCCGACCCCTTCGAGGCCTTCTTCGGCGCCCCCAGCGAGCGCGCCCGCGTCACCGTCACCGAGGGCGAGCCCGTCGAGGTGTCGCTGACCTACCAGGTCCCCGACGTGTCCGCGCTGCCGCTCAAGGCGATCATGTTCTCGCTGCTCCACCTCGGCCCGCGGCGCGACGCCGACGAGCTGATCGCCGAGGCCGTGGCCGCCGCCCGCACCGCCGACACCGCCGTCGTGGTCGTCGCCACCACCGAGCGCGTGGAGTCCGAGGGCTTCGACCGCCAGGACCTCACCCTCCCGGGCCGCCAGGACGACCTGGTGCGCGCCGTCGCCGCCGTCAACCCGAACACCGTGGTCGTCGTCAACGCGGGCTCCCCGGTGGAGCTCCCGTGGCGCGAGGACGTGGCCGCGGTGCTGCTGACCTGGTTCCCCGGGCAGGAGGGCGGAGCCGCGCTGGCCGACGTACTGCTCGGCGACGCGGAGCCCGGCGGGCGGCTGCCCACCACGTGGCCCGCGCGGTTCGCGGACGCGCCCGTCACCGAAGTCGTCCCCACCGAGGGGCGCCTGGAGTACCGGGAGGGGCTCTTCATCGGCTACCGGGCCTACGAGAAGCACGGCGTGGCCCCCGCCTTCCCCTTCGGGCACGGCCTCGGCTACACCGACTGGGCGTACGAGTCCCTGGAGGCCACCGCAGACACGGTCCGGGTCCGCCTCACCAACACCGGTGCCCGGCCCGGCCGCGAGGTCGTCCAGGTCTACCTCGCCCCCGTCGGCGACGACACCGTGGAGCGCCCGGCGAGCTGGCTGGCGGCCTTCGCGGGCGTCTCGGCGGGACCCGGTGAGACCGTCGAGGCCGTGATCGCCCTGCCCGCCCGGGCCTTCGAGATCTGGGACCAGGAGGCCTCCGGCTGGCAGCGGATCGGCGGCGCCTACGAGGTCCGCGCGAGCCACTCGCACGGTGACACACGGCTGACGGCCACGCTCGACATCGCGTAACACACCGTAACCATCGGAAATGGCTGGAAATCACCCCTGAAACACCCCTGAAAGCCGGTCCGGGGGCGAGTCCTGACACTCGCCCCCGGACCCTCCGTGCACAGCGGCGTCAACGTGGCGGTTCGGCGGCCGTCACCTGGCGGTGCGCCAGTTCCGCCAGCCGTGCCTGCCCGTCCTTGCCCGGATGGAACCAGTCCCAGCGGCTCAACTGATCCGCCGCGAAGGGGTACTGGAAGACCGCCCCGCCGTCGTAGCGGCACAGCGCGTCCTTCGCGCAGACCTCGCGCAGCACCTCGTTGTACTCGACCACCCGCGCCCGCACCTGCTCGCGCCGGGCCGTCGCCCCCGTCGCCGCCGACAGCGGATCGGCGAGCATCGACTGACAGATGCCCAGCTTCCAGACCTGGCGCACCATCGGGAGATCCTTGCCCTGCTCCCACAGCCGTTGGAGGTCCGGCACGCTGGAAACGTACACCTGGGAGGAGGGGGACGAGGCCCGGAGCCCGGCGAGGGCCTTCTCGAATCCGTCCCGGAACTCCGCCACCGGCGTCATCGACGAAGCCGTGGGCCGGCAGGCGTCGTTCGAGCCCACCATGACCGTGACCAGGTCGGGCTTGTGCGCGGCGGCCTCCGCCAGCTGCCCCGGCAGGTCCGCCATCCGTGCGCCGGTCACCGCGTAGTTCCAGCTGCGGGCGGGCACCTCGGCGTCCCCGAGCAGCCGGGCGGCGAGGGAGCGGACCGCGGGGTCGTTGCCGGTGGCCCAGGAGACCTCCGGGCAGTCGGCCAGGACCGAACAGGCGTCGAAACCGCGTGTGATGGAGTCGCCCACGGCCGCGACCGAGGCCGGCGCCGTGTTCCAGCGCGGAGCGGCCTGCCCCCCGCGCTCGCCTTCCCCGCCCGACCCGCCCGAGCTGCACCCCGTCGCCGCGCCGGCCAGCAGCACCGCCGCCGCACCCGCGCCCGCGAGGATCCGGCGCGCGCGGCGGCGCGGAGCGGTGGTGCGCATGGGAAGGGCTCCTCCTTGTCGCCCCCGCATCGTTCGGGGGGTCCTGCTGAGTGAAAGCTCTGTGTTTACGGGCCTCGGAGCGACCGTACGTCACACCATGACCCCTGGCGCACGGTAGCTTTTTCCCGTGGCGTTTCGGCCGCAGGTCCCGTAGCGCAATGTCAAATAATTTCCGTTACATTACATCACGTCACATACTGTCCGTTTTCTGGAGTTTATTCCCGACCTCGTCCACCACTGGAGGTCCCGGTGACGACACGTGGAGTCCTGTACGTGCATTCCGCACCGCGCGCGCTCTGCCCGCATGTGGAATGGGCTGTTGCGGGCGTGCTCGGGGTGCGGGTGAACCTCGACTGGATCAGGCAGCCCGCCTCCCCGGGCACCTGGAGAGCCGAGTTCTCCTGGCAGGCCGAAGCGGGCACCGCCTCGAAACTCGCCTCCGCGCTGCGCGGCTGGCACCTGCTGCGCTTCGAGGTGACCGCGGAGCCGTGCCCGAACGCCGAGGGCGAGCGCTACAGCTCCACCCCGGAGCTCGGCATCTTCCACGCCGTCACCGGCATCCACGGCGACATCCTGATTCCGGAGGACCGGCTGCGCGCCGCCCTCGCCCGGTCCGCGCGCGGCGAGACCGACCTGGAGGCGGAGATCGCCAAACTGCTCGGCAAGCCCTGGGACGACGAACTGGAGCCCTTCCGCTACGCGGGCGAGGGCGCCCCGGTCCGCTGGCTCCACCAGGTGGTCTGAACCCGTACGACGCGAGGGGCCCCGCACAGCGACTGCTGTGCGGGGCCCTTCGCCGTGCGGTACGGGATCAGACGGTGCGGAACGCCAGGGTGACGTTGTGACCGCCGAAGCCGAAGGAGTTGTTGATCGCGGAGATCGGGCCGTCGGCCGGCAGCTTGCGGGGCTCGCCGCGCACGATGTCCGCGTCGATGTCCTCGTCGAGCTCGTCGACGTTGATCGTCGGCGGGGCCAGCCGGTTGTAGAGCGCCAGCACGGTCGCGACGGTCTCGATACCGCCCGCGCCGCCCAGCAGGTGACCGGTCATCGACTTGGTCGCGGAGATCGCGATGTGGTCGAGGTCGTCGCCCAGCACCTTGCGCAGGGCCTTCAGCTCGGCCGTGTCACCCTGTGGGGTCGACGTGGCGTGCGCGTTCAGGTGGACCAGCTCGGCCGGGTCGAGGCCCGTGTTGTCGAGCAGGTTCTGCACCGCGGCCGCGACACCGCGGCCGGTCGGCTCCGGCTGCGCGATGTGGTGGCTGTCCGCGGACAGGCCCTGGCCCAGCACCTCGCAGTAGACCCGGGCGCCGCGCGCGGCGGCGTGCTCGGCGGACTCCAGGATGACGACGCCCGCGCCCTCGCCCAGTACGAAGCCGTCACGGCCCTTGTCGTACGGACGGGAGGCCTGCTCGGGGTTCTCGTTGTTCTTGGACATCGCCATCATGTTGGCGAACGCGGCGATGGGCAGCGGGTGGATCGCCGCCTCGGTGCCGCCCGCGACGACCACGTCGGCACGGCCGGTACGGATCATCTCGACGGCGTAGCCGATGGCCTCGGCCCCGGAGGCGCAGGCGCTGACCGGAGTGTGCACGCCCGCCTGGGCGTTGACCTCCAGGCCGACGTTGGCCGACGGGCCGTTCGGCATGAGCATGGGGACGGTGTGCGGGGAGACCCGGCGCACACCCTTTTCCTTCAGTACGTCGTACTGGTCGAGCAGGGTGGTGACACCGCCGATACCGGAGGCGATCACCGTGCCCAGGCGCTCGGGCCGGATCTTCTCGTCCTCGCCGGCCGGGGCGGTGTAGCCGGCGTCGGCCCACGCCTCGCGCGCCGCGATGACGGCGAACTGCGCCGAGCGGTCGAGCTTGCGGGCCAGCGGCCGGGGCAGGACCTCGCTCGGGTCCACGGCGGCACGGGCGGCGATGCGTACCGGGAGTTCGGCGAAGCGCTCGCCCTCCAGGGGCGTTACGCCGGAACGGCCGGCAAGCAGACCTTCCCAGGTCGAAGCGCTGTCGCCACCCAGCGGAGTGGTTGCGCCGATACCGGTGACGACCACGGTGCGATTGGTCGGGCTCACAGGAATTCTTTCTCCACGTCTCAGGGGGTGCTGAATTGTCACGGCGCCACCGCCAGGTGGCGACAAACGCTCGTCAGGCTCAGGCCTGGTGCTTCGCGATGTAGTCCGCGGCGTCGCCGACCGTCTTGAGGTTCTTGACGTCCTCGTCCGGGATCTTGACGTCGAAGCGCTCTTCGGCGGCGACGACGACCTCGACCATGGACAGCGAGTCGACGTCCAGGTCGTCGGTGAAGGACTTCTCGGTCTGGACGTCCTCGACCGGGATGCCCGCGATCTCGTTGACGATCTCCGCGAGACCGGCGACGATCTCTTCCTGCGTGGCGGCCATGTGGCGCTCCTTCTCTGGGTAACTGGGTAGACGGACCGGGATGTGGATCCCGGCCCTAGGGGAGGGTAACGACCGTCGCGGCGTAGACGAGTCCCGCCCCGAAGCCGATGACGAGCGCGGTGTCGCCGCTCTTCGCCGCTCCGGTCGCCAGGAGCCGCTCCATAGCGAGCGGGATCGAGGCGGCCGACGTGTTGCCGGTGGTCTCCACGTCACGGGCGACCGTGACGTGCTCCGGCAGCTTCAGAGTCTTCACCATCGAGTCGATGATCCGCATGTTCGCCTGGTGCGGAATGAAGACGTCCAGGTCGTCCGCGGTGATCCCGGCGGCGTCGAGCGCCTGCTGGGCCACCTTGGCCATCTCGAAGACGGCCCAGCGGAAGACCGCCTGACCCTCCTGCGTGATGGCCGGGAACTTCTCGGCGCTGTCCTTGGTGCGGAACTCGTCCCACGGCACGGTCTGCTTGATCGTGTCGGACTTGTCGCCCTCCGAACCCCACACCGTGGGGCCGATGGCCGGCTCGTCCGAGGGACCGACGACCACGGCGCCGGCGCCGTCGCCGAACAGGAAGGCCGTCGCGCGGTCCTCCAGGTCGGTCAGGTCCGAGAGCCGCTCCACGCCGATGACGAGGACGTACTCCGCCGAACCTTCCACCACCATGCCCTTGGCCAGGGTCAGACCGTAGCCGAAACCGGCACAGCCCGCGGAGATGTCGAAGGCGGCGGGCTTGACCGCGCCGATCCGGTGCGCGATCTCGGTCGCGACGGCCGGAGTCTGCTTGAAGTGCGAGACCGTCGAGACGATCACGGCACCGATCTGCTCGGGGGAGACACCGGCATCGGCCAGCGCCTTGCCCGAGGCCTCCACCGACATCGCGGCGACCGTCTCCTCGGGCGAGGCCCAGTGGCGGGTCGCGATGCCCGAGCGGGAGCGGATCCACTCGTCGGACGAGTCGATGGTCTCGAGGATGACCTCGTTGGGCACCACGCGGGTCGGGCGGTAGCCGCCGACTCCGAGGATGCGGGCGTACGGGGAGCCCTTGGCCGGCTTGATCTTGGACATGCTGTGTGGGCTCCTTCTCTCAGGCCGTCGGTTCGGCGACGAGCGCCGCGGCCTTGTCGAGATCGTCCGGGGTCTTCAGGGCCACGCTCGGTACGCCCTTCAGCGCGCGCTTGGCCAGACCCGTCAGGGTGCCACCGGGGCAGAGCTCGATGATCCCCGTGACGCCCAGTTCGGCGAACGTCTCCATGCACAGGTCCCAGCGGACCGGGTTCGCGACCTGGCCGACCAGGCGGGCGACGACGTCGGCGCCCGTGGTGACGACAAGGCCGTCCTTGTTCGAGACGTACTTCAGCACCGGGTCCGCCGGGGAGAGGGCCTCGGCGGCCTTCTCCAGCGTGGCCACCGCGGGGGCCATGTGGTGCGTGTGGAAGGCGCCCGCGACCTTGAGGGCGACGACCTTCATGGAGCCTTCGGGCTTGTCGGCCTCCAGGGCAGCGATCTGCTCCATGGTGCCGGCGGCCACGATCTGGCCCGCGCCGTTGATGTTGGCCGGGGTCAGACCCAGCTTCTCCAGGTGGGCGACGACCACGTCGCGGTCACCGCCGAGGACCGCGGCCATGCCGGTCTCGGTGACGGCGGCGGCCTCGGCCATGCCGAGACCACGGGTCCGGACGAACGACAGCGCGTCGGCCTCGGACAGGACGCCGGCGTAGGCGGCGGCGGTGATCTCGCCGACGCTGTGGCCGGCGACGGCGCCGAAGGTCAGGGAAGCGGGCAGCGCCGAGGCGGACAGCAGGCCCGCGGCGACCAGCAGGGGCTGGGCCACGGCCGTGTCGCGGATCTCGTCGGCGTCAGCGTTCGTGCCGTAGTGGGCAAGGTCCAGCCCGATGGCATCGGACCAGGCGGCGACGCGGTCAGCGGCACCGGGGAGGTCGAGCCAGGGAGTCAAGAAGCCGGGCGTCTGAGCGCCTTGGCCGGGAGCGACGAGTACGAGCACCCTCACACTCTCTCTTGTGGATGGTCCCGGCCGCCCGTGGGGACAGGGACGAAGAACCGTCGGGGTAATTGTTGATGTCCGACAAAAGTCTAGGACTGGAGATCGCCGTCGGCCAGACGCCCGAGAATCAGGGCGATTCGCAGCGTGAACGCCGAGCGGACATCGGAGGGTGACCATCCGGTGACGTCGGTCACACGTCGCAGCCGGTAGCGCACCGTGTTGGGGTGCACGAACAGCATCCGCGCCGCCCCTTCGAGGCTGCTCGCCTGCTCCAGGTAGACGCTCAGCGTCTCCAGCAGCGCAGACCCTGCCTCTTCCAGCGGTCTGTAGATCTCCTCCACCAGTTGTTCCCTGGCAGCGGGATCGGAGGCGATCGCGCGTTCCGGCAGGAGATCGTCCGCCAGAACCGGACGCGGGGCGTCCTGCCAGGCCGTACAGGCCTTCAGCCCGGCCGCCGCGGCCTGCGCCGACTTCGTCGCGTTCAGCAGGTCGGAGACCACCGGGCCGGCCACCACCGGACCGGCCGCGAACGGCCCGATCAGCGACTTCGCCACCTGCATCGGGTTGTCGCTGCCGCCCGCGATGACGACCAGCCGGTCCCCGAGCACTCCGGTGAGGACCTGCAGCTTGTGGTGGCGGGCCGCGCGCCGGATCGCCTCCACCGTCAGCTCGCTGTCCCCCTCCGGCGCGGTGCCGAGCACCACGCACACGTGCTCGGGGGAGTTCCAGCCCAGCGCCGCCGCCCGGGAGAGTGCACCCTCGTCGGCCTCGCCGGACAGCACCGCGTTGACGACCAGGGACTCCAGCCGGGCGTCCCACGCCCCGCGCGCCTCGGCGGCCTGCGCGTACACCTGGGCCGTCGCGAAGGCGATCTCCCGGGCGTACACGAGCAGCGCCTCGCGCAGGATCTGCTCGTCGCCGGGAGCCGCCACCTCCTCGATCGCGGTCTCCATGACCTCGATCGTGGTGCGGACCATCTCGACGGTCTGGCGCAGGGTGATCGCCCGGGTCAGCTCGCGCGGAGCCGTCCCGAACACGTCGGTGGAGATCGCCTGCGGGGTCTCCGGGTGCCGGAACCACTCGGTGAACGCGGCGATGCCGGCCTGCGCCACCAGGCCGATCCAGGACCGGTTCTCGGGTGGCATCGCCCGGTACCACGGCAGGGTCTCGTCCATCCGCGCGATCGCGTTGGCGGCGAGCCGGCCGGAGGACTTCTCCAGTCGGCGCAGCGTCGCGGTGTGCGGATGGGCGGGAGCGGGATGCGCGGCGTGTGTGGCGGGGGAATGCTCACGTTCGGGTTGAGGCACGTGACAAGACTGCCTTATCGGGACGGGTGCGCGGAGTCCGGTACCGGGCCGGACCCGCGACCCGGTGCCGCGACTGGGTCTACCGTGGCCCCCATGATTGATGTACGCCGAGGCGCCGACCGGTACGAGGGCGGGGACCCGGCCGCCGGGATCACCACCCGGCACGCCTTCTCCTTCGGGTCCTTCTACGACCCGGACAATCTGCGCTTCGGCCCCGTCCTGGCCTGCAACGAGGAGGTCCTCGCCGCGGGCGCCGGATTCGACGAGCACCCGCACAGTCACACCGAGATCGTGACCTGGGTCGTCGAGGGAGAGCTCACCCACCAGGACAGCACCGGTGAGAAGGGCCTGGTCCGGGCCGGGGGCGTGCAGCGGCTGAGCGCCGGATCCGGCGCGCGGCACGTGGAGCGCAACGACGGGGTCGGGCGGCTGCGCTTCGTGCAGATGTGGCTCGCGCCCCTCGCCGCGGGCGGCGATCCCTCGTACGAGGTGGTCCGGGACATCGCCGACGGCACGCCCTACGAGGTTCCCGCGGCCGGCGCCGTACTGCACGTGCGGCGGCCCGGCGCGGGCGAGCGGGTGGCCGTGCCGGCGGCGGAGCGGGTGTACCTGCACGTGGTGCGCGGGGACCTGCGCCTGGACGGGGAGGAACTGGGCCCCGGGGACTCGGTGCGGATCACCGGCGAGCGGGACCTGGAGATCACCGCCGGGTCCCCGGGGGAACTGCTGATCTGGGAACTTCCCTAGGCCGGGCGCAGTTCGGCCAGGACCGCGTCAGTGAACGGGGTCCAGGCCGCCACGGCCCACGGGCCGAAGGCGCGGTCGGTCAGCGCCACGCACGCGGCGCGCGCGTCCGGGTCCACCCACAGGAAGGTGCCGGCCTGGCCGAAGTGGCCGAAGGTGCGGGGCGAGGAGGACAGGCCCGTCCAGTGCGGGGACTTGCCGTCGCGGATCTCCACGCCGAGGCCCCAGTCGTTGGGGGACTGGTGCCCGTACCCCGGCAGGACGCCCTTGAGCCCGGGGTGCACGACGGAGGTCGCCGCGGCGACCGTACGGACGTCCAGCAGCCGGGGCGCCTGCAGCTCGGCGGCGAAGCGCAGCAGGTCGGACACGGTGGAGACGCCGTCCTTGGCGGGCGAGCCCTCCAGGGCGGTCCGCTCCATGCCCAGCGGTTCGAAGACCGCCTGGTGCACGTACTCCGCGAAGGGGATGCCGGTGGCCTTCGCGATGTGGTCGCCGAGGACCTCGAAACCGGCGTTGGAGTACAGCCGGCGCTCCCCGGGCGGGGCCGCCACCCGGTGCTCGTCGAAGGCCAGGCCGCTGGTGTGCGCGAGCAGGTGACGGACCGTCGACCCCTCGGGCCCGGCCGGCTCGTCCAGCTCGATGGCCCCTTCCTCGTACGCGACGAGGGCGGCGTACGCGGCGAGCGGCTTGGTCACGGAGGCCAGCGCGAAGCGGTGGTCGACGGGCCCGTGGGCGCCGGCGAGGCTCCCGTCGGCGCGTACGACGGCCGCCGCGGCCGTGTCCACCGGCCAGGTCTCGATGATCCGCAGGCTTTCCATGCCGTTGCCGGCCTCCATGCTCTCCATGCGGCCGAGCCTACTTGCTTGGAGTGCACTCCAGGGTTTTAGCGTGGGGTCATGAGCCAGAGCCTGACGCAGACGCGGTACACGATCAGCGAGGTCGAGGCCCGGACCGGTCTGACCCAGCACACCCTGCGCTGGTACGAGCGGATCGGCCTGATGCCGCACGTGGACCGCTCCCACTCGGGACAGCGGCGTTTCACCGACAAGGACCTCGACTGGCTGGCCTTCGTGGGCAAGCTGCGCGCCACCGGGATGTCGGTGGCGGACATGGTCCGGTACGCCGAACTGGTCCGTGAGGGCGCGCACACGGTCGGGGAGCGCCGCGAGCTGCTGGAGCGGACACGGCACGAGGTGCGGGCGCGCATCTCGGAGCTCACGGACGCGCTGGCCGTACTGGACTACAAGATCGGCATCTACTCGGGGAAGGCACAGCCATGACGGAAGCCACGAAGATCGACCAGGTCGAACTCGGCAAGGGCGGCCCGCTGGTCGGCGTCCAGGGCCTCGGCTGCATGGGCATGAGCGAGTTCTACGGGGACACGGACGAGGCGGCCGCCCGCGCGACCCTGGACGCGGCGCTGGCCGCCGGGGTCACCCTCTTCGACACCGCGGACGTCTACGGGCGGGGGCGGAACGAGGAGTTCCTCGCCCCGTTCGTGGCTGCGCACCGGGAGGAGATCACCCTGGCGACGAAGTTCGCCATAGAGCGCACCGACGACCCCGCCCACCGGGGCGTGCGCAACGACCGCGCGTACGTCCGCCGGGCCGTCGAGGAAAGCCTGCGCCGCCTCGGCGTGGACGTCATCGACCTCTACTACATGCACCGGCGCGACCCGGCCGTGCCGTTCGCCGAGTCGGTCGGCGCCATGGCGGAGCTGGTGCGGGAGGGCAAGGTGCGCCACCTCGGCCTCAGCGAGGTCACCGGCGCCGAACTGCGCGAGGCGCACGCCGTCCACCCGATCGCGGCGCTCCAGTCGGAGTGGTCGCTCTTCAGCCGGAGCGTGGAGCGCAGCGCGGTGGGCGCGGCGGCGGAGCTGGGCGTGGCGCTGGTGCCGTACTCCCCGCTGGGCCGGGGCTTTCTGACCGGGGCCTTCGCCGACGCCACCGCGGAGCTGTCGCAGGACGACTTCCGCCGGCACCAGCCGCGGTTCACCGGCGAGAACGCGAAGGCCAACGCGGCGCTGCTGGCCCCGGTCCGGGAGATCGCCGGGGAGCTGGGGGCGACCCCGGCGCAGATCGCCCTGGCCTGGGTGCAGCAGCGGGCGAAGGTGCACGGGCTGACCGTGGTCCCCATCCCGGGCACCCGCAAGCCGGGCCGGCTGCGCGAGAACACCGCCGCGGCCCGGATCACCCTCACGCAGACGCAGCTGAGCCGCCTGGAGCCGATCGCCGCCCAGGTCGCGGGCGACCGCTACCCGGACATGAGCGCGACCTCGGAGGCCCGCGAGGGCCAGGACCCTAGCTGAGAACAGGCCCTGGCCGCGCGCCTCAGCGGTACCGGGTGCGCAGGACCGCGAAGGCGGCCCAGAGGGCGAGGGCGGCCAGGGCCAAGACCACCGCCGTCTCGATGGACTGGGTCGGCCAGTAGTGCGTGGCCGGGTGGTAGTCGACGTACCACCCGGTCACGTTCAGGTCTCCGGGGCACACCCTGAGGCTGCCGGAGCGTGCGAAGCAGGTCCACTCGGGCAGGCGTTCGCCCGAGGCAGTGGTGAGTCCGGAGTCCATCATGAAGGCGCCGCTCGGAGGCATCGGCACCCCGGTCTCGGCCGACGACGTGGTGAGGGTGCGCACGGGCAGGAAGGACCACCGCAGGGCGCCGAGCAGCACCATCACCAGGCCGGTGACGAGTCCGGTGACCGCCATGGCGGCGAGCGTGCGCCGTACGAGCTGGCCGACGAGGGCTCCGACCGTCACGCCCAGGAGGCAGTACGCGACGAGCACCGTGCCGAGCGCTTCGTACGGCCCCCGGTCCGGCCAGGAGAACTGGTGCGTGCCGTCGAGCGGGGACCAGCCGAGGCGGTAGACCCCGGCCAGGGCGGCCGAACCGGCGACCGCGGCCACGGCGGCCACCGTGATCTTCGAGGCGAGCCAGGCCCGGGGTGTCGACGACTGGGTCAGGGCGAGGCGGTAGGTGCCGCTCTCCAGTTCGCGGGCGATCATCGGGCCGGCGACGAAGGCCCCCAGCAGCAGGGGCAGGAACAGCATCCCTTTGCCGGCGTAGTCCATCGCCGACCGCAGCGGGCCGTCCGGGTTGTCCGAGCGCAGACCGGACGGGAGGCTCGCCCACCAGCGCAGCGCGACGACGACGGCGAGGCTCGCGGCGACCGCGGCGGGCAGCGCCCACAGGGCGCGCCGGTGCTGGCGGACCGTGACCCAGCGCGGGCCCTTCAAGGTCAGCACGCTCATGCCCCCACCCCTTCGGCGGTGAGGGGACGGATGGTGAGGGCCGGTGCCCCGGGGGAGCGCAGGTGGGCGAGCAGGACTTCCTCCAGGGACGGGTGGGCCGTCTGCCAGGTGTCCGTGTCGACCGGGCCGCGCAGCCTCGCCAGGGCGGTGAGCTGGCGGCCGGCCGTACGGGACTCGACGACGGTGTGCGCGGCGAGGTCGGTGAGGGCCGTGGCGGGCCCGGTGAGCAGGCGGTGGGCCGCGACGACCTCGTCGGCGGGGCCGGAGAGGCGGATCCGGCCGCCGTCGACGAGCAGCAGGTGGTCGCAGGCACCCTCCAGCTCGGTGAGGATGTGCGAGGACATCACCACGGACGTGCCGTTCTCGGCGGCGTCGGCCATCAGCGTCCCCATGAGCTGGTGCCGGGCGAGCGGGTCGAGATCGGCCATCGGCTCGTCCAGCAGGAGCAGGCCGGGGCGCTTTCCGAGGGCGAGGGCCAGGGCGACGCGGGTGCGCTGGCCGCCCGAGAGGGTCCGGACCCTGGCGGCGCGGTCGAGTCCGCCCTCGTCGACGATCCGCTCCGCGCTCTTCGCGTCCCAGCGGCCGGGGTTGAGCTCGCGGCCCATGCGCAGGGTCTCGTCGACGGTCAGCTGCGGGTAGAGGGGTTTGTCCTGGCCCACGTAGGCCGTCTCCTCGCGCGGCGGTGCGTCGATGGTTCCCTCGGTCGGCCGGAGCAGTCCCGCCGCGAGCGCCAGCAGGGTCGACTTGCCCGCTCCGTTGTGGCCGACGAGCGCGCAGACCCGCCGGGCGGGCAGCTCGAAGGAGCAGTCGCGCAGTGCCCAGCCGCGCCGCCGTCCGTAGCGCACGCCGAGTAAGGACGCCTCGATCACCGGATCATCCGTCACGCGTCTTCCCCCTTGAAGTGTTGGTCCAGTACGGATGTGAAGAGCGCGGCCACGTCGTCCCGTTCCAGCCCGGCGGCGTGCGCGCGCCGTGCCCAGTCGGCGAGTTCCTCCCGCAGAGGGGAGTCGGCCGGTGCGCTGCCCAGGGACTTCCGGACGAAGGTGCCCATGCCCCGCCGCCCTTCCACGAGGCCCTCGCGTTCCAGCTCCCGGTAGGCCTTGAGCACGGTGTTCGGGTTGATGGCCGTCGCCTCGACGACCTCGCGCGCGGTGGGCAGCTTGTCGCCCGGTTCCAGGAGTCCCAGGCGCAGGGCCTGCTTGGTCTGGTGGACGATCTGCAGGTAGGTGGCCATGCCGCTGCGCCGGTCGATGCGGTACTCCAGCACGTGCAGCACCCTTTCACTAGTTAAGTAGTGAAAGAGTGCTGCACGGAACGAACGATGTCAACGGGCCTCTGTCCCGGGCGTGTTGGTGCGGACTGCTCAGGCCCGGAAGCGGTCCAGCAGCTCCACGTACTCGGCGTCCGTGAGGAGCCCCGCGCTGTGCAGCTCGTCCAGGTGCCGCATCCGCTCGCCCCCGGCGCGCGCGGCCGGGGCCGAGTTCACGGCGCCGACCCGGGCGCGGCCGCGCACCGCGGCCAGGACCGCGGCCGCGAACGGCAGCGACTCGTGCACCGCCCCGTAGCCCACGCCGAAGACGGCCGCCGTCAGGTCGTGGTCCGGGCGCGGGTCGGAGGGGGTGTCCCGCACGTGGAGCCTCAGGTGGCCGCCCGGGCCCTCCGGGGAGCACCACTCGACGCCGGTGAGGGCGGCCAGCGGGACGCGCTGGTCGCCGGCCTTCCACTTGGTGCCGGTGGCGCCGGTACGGGACCAGCGGAAGGTGACCGCCGATCCGTCGAAATCCACCCGTGCGTCGAACGCCTTCAGGTGGACCGGCGGCTTCGGTACGTCGACCAGGAAGCGGTCGGCCGGCTCGGCGGCATCCGGCCCCAGCCGGGACCGCAGGGCGTCCGCGAACGCGGCGGCGTGCGGCGCCCGGTCGCCCGGCAGCACCAGCCGGTACGGGTCGCAGTTCTCCTTCAGCTGCCCGGCGGCGGCCTCGATCAGCGGATCCGCGCCCGGCCGCGGGACGGCACGCAGAACCACCGTGTCCCGCTTCCCGGCGGTCACGGTCACCTCGGACACCGCTTCGAAGGGAATCCGGCGCGAGCCGAGGGCGTGCAGGAGCCTCGGCACTCTCGGCGTTCGTATCCCCCGTGAGAAGCGGATGAGCACCGAGTCCGAGTCGAACTCCCAGACGGCATGATTTCCGGCCAGTACGTCACCCATGCGGCACATCGTAAAGGGCGGCGCCCCCGCGCGTCGCCCCTCGGTGCGGGGCCCGTTTTCCACGCCTCTACGCGCGTCAGTCCGCCTCTGTCCCGGAAATTCCACGCCGACAGGCGTCGTCCCCGGTCGCGCAGACAACGGAAGCGAACGCGCCGGTTCCGATCTTGGCGAAGTTCTCCACCGAGTCCGTTTCTGGCGCGAAATAGCCGTTGTGACTCCTGGCCCTGGCCGAGGACAGCAGCCGCGCCCCGAACTCCGGGGACACCGGGTCGGCGCCGTGGCCCACCCCGCCGACCTCCAGGTGCGGTACGTCCGCGATCCAGTCGCCCTCGTCCCGCGTCGCCCAGACCCGGGCCGAGGTGTGCAGGCCCTCGACGCTCGAAGCACGCATCCCGGGGCTGCCCGCCACCACCACGTCCGTCACGCGGGCCGGCAGCTCGTGCGCGGCGACCCCGCACACCACCGATCCGTAGCTGTGGCAGAACAGCGCCACGCCCGAGCCCCCGGGCAGGGACGTGGTCAGCGCCTTCAGCCGCACCGCGCCCTCGACGGCCATCCGTCCCGTGGCCGCGTCCATGCCCACCCCGGCGGGCGCGGTGTAGCCGGCCCAGGCGATGACCGCGGTCCGGCTGCCCGGCGCGGTCGCGCGCTGCGCCGCGTACAGGGACTCGGCCATGCCGACGGGTGAGGTCAGGCGGCGCTGGGTGCGCTCGAAGGTGAGCGCGTCGGTGTCGACACCGGGCACGATCACCGAGACCCGGCGGGCCCGGTCGAGGTCACCGAAGACCTCGGCCACGCGGCCGCCGCCGGTGGGATCGAAGGTGAGGATCTGCCGGCCGGGGTCGGCGAGCGAGGCGAAGCGGTGGGAGCGCCGGGTCGCCACCGCCCGATCGGCCGGGGTCAGGGCCACGTTGCGGCTGCGGGCGTCCTCGACCCGGCGCGCCTGCTCCAGGCCGTGCAGGTTGGCCCGGTAGCGGGTGGCGGCCGGAGCCCCCTCGAGGTTGCCCACGACGAAGGGGTAGCCGTCGGCGAGCCGGGCCCGCTGCGCCCCGTCGAGGCCCGCGAAGAACCGGGCCACCGTCCGTACGGGGGCGTCGGCGGGCGGTACCGGGCGGCCGTCGATCCTGGCCTTGGCCCAGGCCTGGAGCGCGGCGGCCCGCAGCGGGGTGGCCCCCTCGGGCCGGTGCACGGCCGTCCAGCCGGTGGTCGCCAGCATGATGAAGACCACCGCCAGCGCGAGCAGCGCGCGCAGGGCGGCAGGGCGCGGGTCGGCGCCGGGAACGGGGGGGTGGGCGAAGCCGGACAGATTCACTGGGACCAGCGTAGGAGACCTCCACCGGCCGTGGCGCCCTGGGTGACAGGACTCACGGCCGACCGTGTTACCCCTTACGGAACGCGGGTGATCCGCTACAACTCCCGGGGGAGTCCCGGCGATCAGGCCCCGGCCGCCTCCGGGCGCCAGCTCGCGGCCAGCGACGGGCCGATGCGGTCGAGGTAAGCCTCCGTCAGCCGCCGGATCGCGGCCACGCTGGTGTCCTCGCCCTGCCCCCAGAGCCGCCCCGTGAGCCGCATCACGCCGCAGAACGCGGCGACGGCCACCCGCGGCCGCGGATCGGCGTCCACGTCCAGGCCCTCGCGGGCGGCGATCAGCCGGGAGATCCGTTCCTCCAGCTCGGTGGAGCGCCGCAGGTGCACGGCGAGCAGGGCCGGGGTGCACTCGATCAGCCGGTAGCTGCGCATGTAGAGGTCGACGGGGACCACGTCGGCGAGGGCCTCCTCGACGGTGTCCCAGGCGGCGAGGGCCGCGCCCCGCATGGCTTCGAGGGGGCCCTCGGCGGCCGGCCGGGCGTGCAGGGAGGCGACGAAGTGCGCCTCGGTCAGTTCCTGGACGGCGAAGACGACCTCTTCCTTGTTGGCGAAGTAGCGGAAGAAGGTGCGCTGGGACACGTTCACGGCGTCGGTGATCTCGTCGACGGTGGTGCGCTCGTACCCCTGGGAGAGGAAGAGCAGGAGCGCGGCGCGCAGCAGTGCGTTCCGGGTGCGGCGCTTTTTGCGTTCGCGCAGTCCGGGCACCGGTGCCGCCGGCGCCGACCGCTCGTCGATCATCACTCCGGTGCTCCCTTCCGACGCCGAGTGGGCGGTCAGAGTACCGGTGACCGGCGGGCCGTGACCTTCGCGTTAAGCCGTTTGCGAAGGGCCGTCCGCCGTCCCGGGCCCGTGCGTGCGACCGGCCGCGCATGACACGTTCGGGTCGGCCGCCGTCCGGGGCCCCAGCCCCGCCGGGGCGGGCGCCGGCCCGCTCCGACGGCTCCCGGAAGCGTCAACTCCGTACGTACGACGGCCCCGCCGGACGGTTCCGGCGGGGCCGTCGCCTATCCGGGTGGACCCGCCCGGGCCCCCTTCCGTCCGCCCGTCACCGCAGGTCAGCGTGGTGTCAGCGAGGCCCCGGAAACGGTCCGGGTGCCCGCCGTCCACAAGGAGTTGACCCGTCATGCGTACGTGTGGAACCACGCGCGTCACCACCGTCCTGGCCGCGACCGTCCTGGCCCTCACCGCCCTCATCCCGAGTACCGCCACCACGGCCCAGGCCGCGGGCCCGCCGGCCCTCGGAGCCTGCGCGACCGGGCAGCTGTGCCTGTGGGCGAAACCGGAGTTCAAGGGCACCAAACGGACCCACGAGCTCAGCACCCTGGACGTCGACAGCTGCACCGCGCTGCCCGCCGGAACCAGCGCCCAGTCGCTCACCAACCGCACCGGGCGGCCGGTGACCACGTACCAGTCGGCGGAGTGCGCGGAGACCGGCGAGTTCCAGACCTACCCGGGCGACGGGGTCTGGCTGCCCCAGTCGCCCTACCAGGTCCGGGCGTTCAAGGTGTGGGAGAGGTAGCTTCCCGCTGCGCCGGGGCGCACGGCTGATCGGGTGCGGGTGCGGGTGCGAATGCGGGCGAGGTCGGGGTCCGGGTCGCGGGTGTGGTGCCGGCCGCGGCCGCGGCCGCGGCCCCGGCCGTGGCCGTGGCCGCCGTGCGGCCCAGCCGGGCGACCTCGCCGCGCAGCGCCCGCACCTCCTCCCGGAGCTCCCGGATGGCCGCCAGCTGGAGCCGCTCCGCCTGGTCGTCGCGCTCGAAGCGCGAGATGAACCAGGCGGCGATGTTGGCGGTCACCACACCGAGCAGGGCGATCCCCGACAGCATCAGGCCCACGGCCAGAACCCGGCCGAGTCCGGTGGTGGGCGAGTGGTCCCCGTACCCGACCGTCGTCATCGTGGTGAACGACCACCACACGGCGTCGCCCAGGTTCTTGATGTTCCCGTCGGGGGCGTCCCGCTCCACGCTCAGCACCGCCAGCGACCCGAACATCAGCAGCCCCACGACCGCCCCGGCCACGTACGTCGTCAGCTGGATCTGCGGGGCCATCCGGGCCCGCCGGCCCACCAGCATCAGCGTGGCGACCAGCCGCAGCAGCCGTAGCGGCTGCACGAGCGGCAGCACCACGGCGGCCAGGTCCAGCCAGTGGGTCCGGACGAAGTGCTTGCGGTCCGTCGAGACACCCAGCCGCACCAGGTAGTCGAGCGCGAAGGCACCCCACACCAGCCACTCCACGTGGGTGCAGGCCCGGTGCACGTCCGCGGTCGCGTCGGGGGCGACGATGGGCACGGCGTACGCCACGGCGAAAGCCACGGCGAGCACCAGCAGTGGGGTCTGCGTACGGCGTTCCCACTGCGCCTGACGGGAGGGTTCCTTCATGCCGAGCATCGTAGGCAACGCGTGAAGAAGCGCGGGCCCCGGCCGGAGCCGGGACCCGCGCGGGTCCGCACGCCGTGCGCGGGGAGGCGCGGCGGACCGGGGCCCGCCGGCCCCTCACCCCACCGGGCCCGCCGCAGGCGTCAGGCGTCGCCGCCCGCCGCGCCCGGGTCGGCCGCCGCCACGTCCAGCAGCTGGTACCGGTCGACGGCCTGCTTCAGCACCGAACGGTCGACCTGGCCGGTCTTCGCGAGCTCGGTGAGCGTCGCCAGGACCACCGACTGCGCGTCGATGTGGAAGAAGCGCCGGGCCGCGCCGCGCGTGTCCGCGAAACCGAAGCCGTCCGCCCCCAGCGAGGTGTACGGGCCGGGCACCCACCGCGAGATCTGGTCCGGGACCGCCCGCATCCAGTCCGAGACCGCCACGAACGGCCCCTCCGCACCCGACAGCTTCCGCGTCACGTACGGAACGCGCTGCTCCTCCTCCGGGTGGAGCAGGTTGTGCTCCTCCGCCTCGACCGCCTCCCGGCGCAGCTCGTTCCAGGAGGTCGCCGACCAGACGTCCGCCCGGACGTTCCACTCCGCGGCCAGGATCCGCTGCGCCTCCAGCGCCCACGGCACCGCCACGCCCGAGGCCATGAGCTGCGCCCCGACGATGCCGGAGGTGCCCCGAGACACGCGGTGGATGCCCTTGAGGATGCCGTCCACGTCGACGTCCGCCGGCTCGGCCGGGTGCTGGATCGGCTCGTTGTAGACGGTCAGGTAGTAGAAGACGTCCTCCGCCTCCGGCCCGTACATGCGCCGCAGACCGTCCTGGACGATGTGCGCGATCTCGTAGCCGTAGGCCGGGTCGTACGCCACGCAGCCCGGGTTCGTCGAGGCCAGCAGCTGGGAGTGACCGTCGGCGTGCTGCAGGCCCTCACCCGTCAGGGTGGTCCGTCCGGCGGTCGCGCCGAGGACGAAACCGCGCGCAAGCTGATCGGCCATCTGCCAGAACTGGTCACCCGTGCGCTGGAAACCGAACATCGAGTAGAAGACGTAGACCGGGATCAGCGGCTCGCCGTGCGTCGCGTACGCCGAACCCGCGGCGATCAGCGAGGCCGTGCAGCCCGCCTCCGAGATACCGTCGTGCAGCATCTGGCCGGTCGGCGACTCCTTGTACGCGAGCAGCAGGTCGCGGTCGACCGCCTCGTACTGCTGGCCCAGCGGGTTGTAGATCTTGGCGCTCGGGAAGAACGCGTCCATACCGAAGGTGCGGTACTCGTCCGGCGCGATCAGCACGAACCGCTTGCCGATCTCCTTGTCCCGCATCAGGTCCTTCAGGATGCGGACGAAGGCCATCGTGGTGGCGATCGACTGCTGGCCCGAGCCCTTCTTGGCGGCCGCGTACGTCGCGTCGCCCGGCAGCTCCAGCGGCTTGGCGCGCACCACACGGGTCGGCACGTAGCCGCCCAGCGAGCTGCGCTGGTCGTGCATGTACTGGATCTCGGGGGAGTTGCGGCCCGGGTGGTAGTACGGCGGCGCCCCGCCCTCCAGCTGCTGGTCGGTGATCGGGATGTGCAGGCGGTCGCGGAAGCGCTTGAGGTCGTCGACCGTCAGCTTCTTCATCTGGTGCGTCGCGTTGCGGCCCTCGAAGTTCGGGCCGAGCGTCCAGCCCTTGACCGTCTGCGCCAGGATCACCGTCGGCTGGCCCTTGTGGGCCTTGGCCGCCGCGTACGCCGCGTAGACCTTCTTGTGGTCGTGCCCGCCACGGCCCAGGTGCTGGATCTGGTAGTCGCTCATGTTCGCGACCATCGCGCGCAGCCGCTGGTCGTCCCCGAAGAAGTGCTCACGGATGTACGCGCCCGATTCGGTGGCGTACGTCTGGAACTGCCCGTCCGGGGTGGTGTTCATCTTGTTGACCAGGATGCCGTCGCGGTCCTGGGCCA
This sequence comes from Streptomyces sp. 147326, assembly GCF_045000215.1. Taxonomy (NCBI): domain Bacteria; kingdom Bacillati; phylum Actinomycetota; class Actinomycetes; order Kitasatosporales; family Streptomycetaceae; genus Streptomyces; species Streptomyces sp. 147326. The sequence goes on from NZ_CP134201.1 coordinate 6,023,976, forward strand.
GCAGCGGGTCCCAGGAGCGGTCCCAGATCAGCTTGATGACGTTCCAGCCGGCCCCGCGGAACTGCGACTCCAGCTCCTGGATGATCTTTCCGTTGCCGCGCACCGGGCCGTCGAGCCGCTGCAGGTTGCAGTTGACCACGAAGGTCAGGTTGTCCAGGCCCTCGCGGGCGGCGATCGACAGCTGGCCGAGCGACTCCGGCTCGTCCATCTCGCCGTCACCGAGATACGCCCAAACGTGGGACTTGGAAGTGTCCGCGATCCCGCGCGCCTCCATGTACCGGTTCATCCGCGCCTGGTAGATCGCACCGAGCGGGCCGAGGCCCATCGAGACGGTCGGGAACTCCCAGAAGTCCGGCATCAGCCGCGGGTGCGGGTAGCTGGAAAGGCCGTACGGGGCCTTCGACTTCTCCTGGCGGAACGCGTCGAGCTGCTGCTCGGAGAGCCGGTCCAGGAGGTAGGCGCGGGCGTAGATGCCGGGGGAGGCGTGGCCCTGGAAGAAGATCTGGTCGCCGCCGTCGCCCTCGTCCTTGCCCCGGAAGAAGTGGTTGAAGCCCACGTCGTAGAGGGAGGCGGAGGAGGCGAAGGTGGCGATGTGACCGCCCACCCCGATCCCGGGACGCTGGGCGCGCGAGACCATCACGGCCGCGTTCCACCGGGTGGCGTTCAGAACCTTGCGCTCGATCTCCTCGTTGCCGGGGAAGAACGGCTCGTCCTTGGTGGCGATCGTGTTGACGTAGTCCGTGCTGCGCATCTCGGGCACGGCCACGCGCTTCTCGCGGGCCCGCTCGATCAGCCGCAGCATCAGGTAGCGGGCACGTTCACGTCCCCGCTCGTCGACTGCGGCGTCCAGGGAGTCGAGCCACTCCTGCGTCTCCTCCGGATCGAAGTCCGGGACCTGGCTCGGCAGGCCGCCAATGATGATCGGATTGCGATCGGATGCGGAAGCCACGCTGTTCCTTCGCTGTCGGGGTAGTCGTGCTGAAGCCGTATCTGGGGGGCGCCGCCTCCCATGCTCTTACGCTCGACCGAAATCGTCATCTTTACCACCGGGTAATGGCCGGAAGATCGGTGGCGGGTCCGGACAGTCCGCGATCTTACGCCGGAGCCGGGCGTCGGCTCCGGCGCGCGGCTCGTCGCTCAAACAGGTAGGAAAGCCGTCGAGTGGCCGCCGATGATGCCGAATGAGCTGGAATGGTGTGGGATGAGTCACCAGAGGTGCACACGGGAAGGCTGAAAGTTGCGGCGAGACGGCCGCAATCGTCACCGTTTCGACGGTCTCGGCGGCCGGGTACTTGCGCGATCCGCCGCGCCCGTGTGGACTACGCCCAATGCTGCGCGTACGCGCGCCGCCGAAGACATTCACCGAACATGAGCAGGAGGCACCCCGTGAGCGCGACCGCGGACCACGCGGAGAGCCTGGCCGCCCGGCTGGGTTTCCAGTCCGAACAGGTGGTCCAGGAGATCGGCTACGACGACGACGTCGATCAGGAATTCCGTGATGTCGTCGAGGAGCTCGTCGGCGAACTCGTCGACGAGGACTACGACGACGTCGCGGACGCCGTACTGCTGTGGTTCCGAGAGGAACCCGACGCCGATGATCTGGCGGACGTACTGGTCGATGCCACCGAGCTGATCGAGGACGGCGCACTGATCCTGCTGCTGACCCCCAAGACGGGCCGTCCCGGTTACGTCGAGGCCAGCGACATCCAGGAAGCCGCAGAGACCGCAGGTCTCTCGCTGGCCAAGGGCGCCCCCGTCGGCAAGGAGTGGGCCGCCACCAAGCTGGTGACGCCCAAGACTGCCGCCAAGAAGCGCTGAGCAGCGTCCTTCGAGGACCTCTCGTACACCCCGTCGACCCCGGTCGGCGGGGTGTACGCGTTCGCGGCCCCGGCCGCCCTAAGCTGTGTCTCACCCGAACAGCCCAACGCAGTGATGCAGGAACGAAGGGATGCGACAGATGGCGATCGAGGTCGGCGACAAGGCCCCGGACTTCGAGCTCAAGGACAACCACGGCGCCACCGTGCGGCTCTCCGACTTCCGCGGGGAGAAGGCCGTGGTGCTGCTCTTCTACCCCTTCGCCTTCACCGGAGTCTGCACCGGCGAGCTGTGCGAGCTGCGCGACCAGCTCCCGCGCTTCCAGAACGACGACGTGCAGCTCCTCGCGGTCTCCAACGACTCCGTGCCGACCCTGCGGGTCTTCGGGGAGCAGGAGGGCCTGGAGTACCCGCTGCTGTCGGACTTCTGGCCGCACGGGGAGACCTCCCGCGCGTACGGCGTCTTCGACGAGGCGAAGGGCTGCGCGGTCCGCGGCACCTTCATCATCGACAAGGACGGCGTGGTGCGCTGGACCGTGGTCAACGGGCTGCCCGACGCACGTGACCTGAACGAGTACATCAAGGCGCTCGACAGCCTCTGAGCGAGTCTGCCCGGGCCGTACGCGCAGTTCCCTGCGAAAACCGCTTACGGGCGGGAACCCGTCACTAGGATCGAAACGTTGATCCGGTAGCAACCGCAAGACGGGGCACCGCCCCACACAGAACCCAATGGAGGACCCGTGGGAGTCAGCCTCAGCAAGGGCGGCAACGTCTCGCTGACCAAGGCCGCACCTAACCTGACGGCGGTCATCGTCGGTCTGGGCTGGGATGCTCGCACCACCACCGGCGTCGACTTCGACCTCGACGCCAGCGCGATCCTGACCAGCGACCAGGGCAAGGTCACCAGCGACGCGAACTTCGTCTTCTTCAACAACCTGAAGAGCCCCGACGGCTCGGTCGAGCACACCGGTGACAACACCACCGGTGAGGGCGAGGGCGACGACGAGGCGATCAAGGTCAACCTCGCCGGCGTTCCGGCCGACGTAGCCAAGATCGTCTTCCCGGTCTCGATCTACGAGGCCGAGAGCCGCCAGCAGAGCTTCGGCCAGGTCCGCAACGCGTACATCCGCGTCGTGAACCAGGCCGACAACACCGAGCTCGCCCGCTACGACCTCTCCGAGGACGCCTCGACCGAGACCGCCATGGTCTTCGGCGAGCTGTACCGCAACGGCGCGGAGTGGAAGTTCCGTGCCATCGGCCAGGGCTACGCCTCCGGCCTGCGCGGCATCGCGCAGGACTTCGGCGTCAACGTCTGACCCCGAGCAGTCCATCCGTCCGGCGCCGTGCACTGTGTGTACGGCGCCGGACGCGCTTCACCACATCGCTGTACACATGAACTGCCACACCGCTGCACCGCCACACCGTCGTCCGGGGAGGACCACAACATGGGCGTCACACTCGCCAAGGGGGGCAATGTCTCCCTGTCCAAGGCCGCACCGAACCTCACCAGGGTGCTGATCGGTCTCGGATGGGACGCGCGCTCGACCACGGGAGCCGACTTCGACCTCGACGCCAGCGCGCTGCTGTGCAACAGCGGCCGGGTGCTGGGGGACGAGTACTTCGTCTTCTACAACAACCTGAAGAGCCCCGACGGCTCCGTCGAACACACGGGGGACAATCTCACCGGCGAGGGTGACGGCGACGACGAGTCGATCATCATCGACCTGACCAAGGTGCCGGCCCAGGTGGACAAGATCGTCTTCCCGGTCTCCATCCACGAGGCGGACAGCCGCCGGCAGAGCTTCGGCCAGGTCAGCAATGCCTTCATCCGCGTGGTCAATCAGGCCGACGGCCAGGAACTGGCCCGCTACGACCTCTCCGAGGACGCCTCCAGCGAGACCGCGATGATCTTCGGCGAGGTCTACCGGTACGGGGGCGAATGGAAGTTCCGTGCGGTGGGGCAGGGGTACGCGTCGGGGCTCAGGGGCATCGCTCTAGACTTCGGGGTCAACGTTTCGTAAAGCCGTACAAGACGATGGGGTGCCAGTGGTTCTCAAAACCTTCGGCTGGTCGTTCGCAATCACTGCGCTCGGTCTAGTCGCAGCGGTGTTCTACGGGGGGTGGCAGGCCTTCGGGATCGTGGCGATCCTGTCGGTCCTCGAGATCTCGCTGTCTTTCGACAATGCGGTGGTCAACGCCGGAATCCTGAAGAAGATGAACGCCTTCTGGCAGAAGATCTTCCTCACCATCGGCGTACTCATCGCGGTCTTCGGTATGCGACTGGTCTTCCCCGTTGTGATCGTCGCGATCAGCGCCAAGATCGGGCCCCTCGAGGCCGTGGAACTGGCCATCAACGACAAGGAGATGTACGAGCAGCTCGTCACCGACGCTCACCCGTCCATCGCCGCGTTCGGTGGCATGTTCCTGCTGATGATCTTCCTCGACTTCATCTTCGAGGACCGTGACATCAAGTGGCTCGCCTGGCTCGAGCGTCCGCTCGCCAAGCTCGGCAAGGTCGACATGCTGTCCGCCTGCATCGCGCTGATCGTCCTGGTCATCACCTCGATGACCTTCGCCGCCAACGCCCACCAGCACGGCGGCGTCCACGTGGACAAGGCGCAGACCGTCCTGATCTCGGGCATCCTCGGCCTGATCACCTACATGGTCGTCGGCGGCCTCTCCGGCTACTTCGAGAACAAGCTGGAGGAAGAGGAGGAGGCCGAGCACGAGGCGGAGGAAGAGGCCAAGAGGACCGGCAAGCCCGTCTCGGCCGTCGCCATGGCGGGCAAGGCCGCCTTCTTCATGTTCCTCTACCTCGAAGTCCTCGACGCCTCCTTCTCCTTCGACGGGGTCATCGGCGCCTTCGCCATCACCAACGACATCGTGCTCATGGCCCTCGGCCTCGGCATCGGTGCCATGTACGTCCGGTCGCTGACGGTCTACCTGGTCCGCCAGGGCACCCTCGACGACTACGTCTACCTGGAGCACGGCGCGCACTACGCCATCGGCGCCCTCGCGGTGATCCTGCTCGTCACCATCCAGTACGAGATCAACGAGATCATCACCGGTCTCGTCGGCGTGCTGCTCATCGGATGGTCCTTCTGGTCCTCGGTGCGCCGCAACAAGCGCCTGGAACTGGAGGGTTCCACCGCCGAGGCATGACCGCGGCGGTAATGCGGAACGCTCAATTGCGGGGCGGTCCACCGGGTCCACGGACCCGGCGGGCCGCCCCGCTTCCGCAGGCGCCACAGGGATCAGGGGACCAGGGGATCAGGGGGGTAGGGGGATGGGCTTCTTCGACGGCATCATGGGCAGCCGCGCCGTGCAGTTCCAGTCGGGCAGCGCCTCGTCGAACGCGATCGAGCTGACCAAGCGGCACCCGACGGTGTCGCTCACCAAACAGGGGGCCGTCCACGGCAATCTGCGCGTCAATCTGTCCTGGCGCATGCGCACCTCGGACATCGGCGGCCGCTCCGGCCAGAGCGGCCAGCTCTTCCGGCACCCGTTCAAGCTGTTCAAGCCGGACATGGTGCAGGCGCACACCCAGGGCATGGTCAACGTCGACCTCGACATGGGCTGCCTGTACGAGCTGACCGACGGCACCCGAGGCGCCGTGCAGCCGCTGGGGAACCTGCTGGGCGACCTCAACGACCCGCCGTACGTCAAGCTCAGCGGGGACGACCGGTTCGGTTCGGCCTCCGGGGAGACCCTCTACGTCAATCTCGACCACGCCGACGACATCAAGCGGCTGCTGGTCTTCGTCTACATCTACGACCAGACCCCGGCCTTCGACCGGACGCACGCCATGGTGACGCTCTTCCCCGTCACGGGGCCGCGCATCGAGATCCCGCTGGACGAGCGGCACCCGCAGGCCCGCTCCTGCGCGGTGGTCTCCCTGGAGAAGGTCAAGGGCGAGCTGGTCGTGCGGCGCGAGGTGAAGTTCGTGTACGGGTTCCAGGCCGAGCTGGACCGGCTGTACGGCTGGGGGCTCCAGTGGGGGCGGGGCTACAAGAGCACCAAGAGCTGACCGGAGCCCCGGCGGCGTGACCGGCGGGGCGACCGGCTCAGCGGCGGATGAACTGCGGACCCTGCACCGGCAGCCGGAAGGACGGATCGCCGCCCGGACCCGGCACCGGCGCCGGGGACACCGGCTGCGGGTACCCGTAGGCGGGCTGGGCGGCCGGCGGGGCCTGCGTGGGCGGGGCCATCGCCGTCGTCTGCTCGGAGGCGGGCCCCGCCGCCGGGCTCGCGGCGGCCTCGGCGGCGTTCTCGTCGACCGAGATCCCGTGGTCGGTGGCCAGGCCCACCAGCCCGTCGGAGTAGCCCTCGCCCAGCGCGCGGAACTTCCACCCCTCGCCCCGGCGATACAGCTCCCCGCAGATCAGCGCCGTCTCGGCGCCGGTCTCCGGCCGTACGTCGAAGTAGGCCAGCGGTTCGGAGCCACCGGTCGCGGTGGCGTCGTAGAGGAGGATCCGCAGGTCGTGGACCCGCTCGAAGGGGACGTCCTCGGCGGAGGCGACCACCAGGATCCGGTCCACCGTCGGCGTCACCGTCCGCAGGTCCGCCTGGACGGCGTCGGTGATCGCGTCACCGATCTGCTTCTTGCCGAGCCGCCAGACGGCCCCCGAAGGGTGCCGGGGCTGGTTGTAGAAGACGAAGTCCTCGTCCGAACGCACCCGGCCGTCCGGGCCCACGAGCAGCGCGGAGGCGTCCACGTCCGGCACCTCGGGGCCGCCGGTCCAGCGCAGCACCGCCCGGACCGCCACGGCGGCCACCGGGATGTTCGAGCCCTTCTGCATCGCGTGCGTCATGCACGTCATCCTGCCCTCCCGGGGTGGAGCGGGACAATGCGGCCCCCCGTAGGGCCTTGTCTCGAACGAGAGACCTGGGCATGGTGCAAGAGGGTTACCTGAACTTCATGTGCTTGAGGAACTCTTGACTCACGTTCGTACGTACTATTACCGGCCATGCCAGTTGGGCCGCCGAGGCAGTACGGGGGAAGCACATGCGTCACTTTGGGCACATATCGCCCACCGTCCGTAAGGACCTCTTCCACCAGGAACCGGCGGAATTCACCGGAGCCTCGCCCGCCCGCGTCCTCGCCGCCGCGCTGGGAGCCACGCTCTACAGCCCGGCCACCCGCCCCGCACTCGCCGCGGACATCCGCAAGCAGGCCGGCCGCGGAGTCGTCTCCATGGTCCTCTGCCTGGAGGATTCCATCAGCGACGCCGATGTCTCCGGAGCCGAGGAGAACCTCGTCCGGCAGTTCACCGAGCTCGACGCCGACGAAGCGGAGCTCCCGCTCCTCTTCATCCGCGTCCGCACGCCCGAGCAGATACCCGACCTGGTGCGCCGCCTGGGAGGCTCCGTGCGCCGCCTGGCCGGATTCGTACTCCCGAAGTTCGACGAGAGCCGGGGCATCGCCTTCCTCGAAGCCGTCGCCAGTGCGGAGGCCGCGAGCGGACTGCCCCGGCTGTATGCCATGCCCGTCCTGGAGACCCCGGACCTCCTGCACCTCGAGACCCGCGTCGAAACCCTCGCGGGCATCTCCCGCACGGTCAACAGCCACCGCGAGCGGGTCCTGGCGCTCCGGCTCGGAGTGACCGACTTCTGCTCGGCCTACGGACTGCGCCGCACCCCCGACATGACCGCCTACGACGTCCAGATCGTGGCCGGCGTGATCGCGGACGTCGTGAACGTCCTCAGCCGCGCCGACGGCACCGGCTTCACCGTCACCGGCCCCGTCTGGGAGTACTTCCGCAGCCAGCAGCGCCTCTTCAAGCCCCAGCTGCGCCGCAGCCCCTTCCTGGAGGAGGGCGTGGAGGAGCTGCGCACCGCCCTCATCGAGCACGACCTGGACGGCCTGCTGCGCGAGATCGAACTCGACCGGGCCAACGGACTGCTCGGCAAGACCTGCATCCACCCCGCCCACGTCACGCCCGTGCACGCCCTCTCGGTGGTCTCGCACGAGGAGTTCTGCGACGCACAGGACATCCTGAGACCAGAGCGCGGCGGCGGCGGAGTGATGCGTTCCACCTACACGAACAAGATGAACGAGGTGAAGCCCCACCGGGCCTGGGCCGAGCGCACCATGCTGCGCGCCGAGGTCTTCGGTGTGGCGAAGGAGGAGGTCGGCTTCGTCGACCTCCTCACGGCCGGGCTCCAGGTGTGAGCAGGCCCCAGGAGCCGCAGAGTCGGACAGAGGCAGAGACGAACGCGCAGGCGCAGAGGAACGCGCCGGCGACGAGGAAAGGCAAGACGATCGAAGCAGTGTGGTCGGGTACCTGGGTCGCGGAGCGGCTGGGCGTCAGCCTGGTGGACTCCGAAGGGGGTCCGCGGCTGACGGAGCTGCTCGGGCTGGCCCTGCGGCGCAACCCCAAGCGGGCGCACCTGCTCGTCTCGCAGGTGCTGGGCAAGCACGTCCCGCAGTCCCCGCGAACGGTGTACGCCGCCGGGTACGGACTCGGCGAACGCGTACGGGCGCTGCTCGGCGAGGACGGGGCCGCCACGGCGGTGGTCCTCGGCTACGCCGAGACCGCCACCGGGCTCGGCCACTGCGTGGCCGACGGCCTGGGCAGCGCCCCCTACCTGCACTCCACCCGCCGGCCCGTGCCGGGCGTGGAACCGGCCGGCGGCTTCGAGGAGGCGCACTCGCACGCCACCTCGCACCTGCTGCTGCCCGAGGACCCGCGGCTGCTCGCGGGCAGCGGTCCGCTGGTCCTCGTCGACGACGAGTTCTCCACCGGCAACACGGTCCTGAACACCATCCGCGACCTGCACGCCCGCCACCCCCGCTCGCACTACGTGGTCGTCGCCCTCGTCGACATGCGCTCCCCGGCCGACCGCGACCGGCTCACCGCCTTCGCCGCCGAGCTGGGCGCCCGGGTGGACCTCGTCGCCCTCGCCTCGGGCACGGTCTCCCTCCCGGAGGGCGTCCTGGCCAAGGGCCGGGCCCTGGTCGAGGAACACGAGGAGCCCATCCAGCCCCTCGAGCGTTCGAGGAGCGGAGCCCCGGCAGACGGCCCGCAGCCGGTCACGCGCATCGACCTGAGCTGGCCCCCGGGGGTCCCCGACGGCGGCCGCCACGGCTTCACCCCCACCCACCGCACGGCACTGGAGGCCGCTCTCCCCGCTCTGGCCGGCCAGCTCACCGCCGCGCTCGGCACCGAGCCCGGCCGGATCCTCGTACTCGGCAACGAAGAGCTGATGTACGCGCCGCTGCGCCTCGCGAAGGCCCTGGAGGAGGCGGGAGCGGCCCGCGAGGTCCGCTTCTCCACCACCACCCGCTCGCCGGTGCTCGCCGTGGACGACCCCGGCTACGCCATCCGCACCCGGCTGGTCTTCCCGGCCCACGACGTCCCCGCCGACGGCCCCGGCGACCGCTACGCCTACAACGTCGCGGGCGCCGGCTTCGACGCCGTCGTCGCCGTCGTCGACTCGGCCGGCGACACCCCCGAACTCCACGCCGGGCTGCTCGCGGCCCTCGCCCCGCACACCGGCCGCGTCGTCCTGGCCGTCGTCCCGTCCTACATACCCGGCGCCTCAGCCACACCAGCCACGTCAGCGGCATCCGACGTATCCGAGCGGCAGGAGCCGATCATGCCCGAGCCCCTGCGCGGCCCCGCCTTCTCCTCGTACGCCCCCGAGGACGTCGGCTGGCTGCTCCAGGACTTCTCCGACGTCGAGCTGGAGGCCCCGACCGAGGAGCGGGAGGAGGCCATCCAGGCGGGCGGCGCCCATTACGCCGAATCCCTGCCCGTCGAGTACCAGCCGTCCCCCCAGTACCAGGAGCTCTACCAGAGCGCCCTCACGGCCTCCGCCGCCCGCATCGCCCGGGCCGTCGGCACCGTCACCGAGACCGTCCTCGCCGAGCGCTCGCCCTCCCCGGTCCTCGTCTCCCTGGCCCGCGCCGGCACCCCCGTGGGCGTACTGATGCGCCGCTGGGCCCAGGCCCGGCACGGCCTCGACCTGCCGCACTACGCCGTCTCCATCGTGCGCGGCCGCGGCATCGACGCCAACGCCCTGCGCTGGCTCGCCGCCCACCACGACCCCGGCGACGTCGTCTTCGTGGACGGCTGGACGGGCAAGGGCGCCATCACCCGCGAGCTGCGCGACGCCCTCGCCGAGTTCGAGGGCTTCAACCCGGAGATCGTGGTCCTCGCCGACCCGGGCTCGTGCGTGGACACGTACGGCACCCGCGAGGACTTCCTGATCCCCTCCGCCTGTCTCAATTCCACGGTCTCCGGTCTCATCTCGCGTACGGTTCTCAGGTCCGACCTGGTCGGGCCCGACGACTTCCACGGCGGGAAGTTCTACCGCGAGCTGGCCGGAGCCGACGTCTCCGTCGCGTTCGTCGACACCGTCGCCGCCCACTTCGACGAGGTCGCCGACGCCGTCGACGAAGAGGTCAAGGAGCTGCTCGCGGCCGACCGCACCCCGACCTGGGAGGGCTGGGCGGCGGTCGAGCGGATCAGCGAGGAGTACGGCATCCACGACGTGAACCTCGTCAAGCCCGGCGTCGGCGAGACCACCCGCGTGCTGCTGCGCCGGGTGCCGTGGAAGATCCTGGCGCAGCGCGGCGCCGGGGCCGACCTGGACCACGTACGGCTGCTCGCCGAGCAGCGCGGGGTCCCCGTGGAAGAGGTCGACGGGCTTCCCTACACGTGCGTAGGACTCATCCACCCCCGATTCACGCGCGGCGCCACCGGCGCCGACGGAAAGGCTGTGGCCTCGAAGTGACTGTCCTCGTAGCCAGTGATCTCGACCGTACGCTCATCTACTCGGCGGCCGCCCTCGGCCTGACCATGCCCGACCCGGTGGCCCCGCGGCTGCTGTGCGTCGAGGTCCACGAGAGCAAGCCGCTGTCCTACATGACCGAGACGGCGGCGGGACTGCTGACGGAGCTGACGGCCGACCCCACGGTGGTCTTCGTACCGACCACCACCCGCACCCGCAAGCAGTACCAGCGCATCCGCTTCCCCGGCCGCCCGGCCCAATACGCGATCTGCGCCAACGGCGGGCAGCTGCTCGTCGACGGGGTGCCGGACCGGGACTGGCGGCGGCAGGTCGCCGCGCGCCTGGCCGAGGAGTGCGCCCCCCTGGAGGAGGTGCACCAGCACCTGCTGTCCACGGCCGACCCGGCATGGCTGCGCAAGGCGCGCCTGGCGGAGGACCTCTTCGCGTACCTCGTCGTCGAGCGGGCCCTGGTCCCGGACGAATGGCTCAAGTCGCTGGCGGAGTGGTCCGAGGGCCGCGGCTGGGCGGTCTCGCTCCAGGGCCGGAAGATCTACGCCGTCCCGCGCCCGCTCACGAAGAGCGCCGCGATGCACGAGGTCGCCCGCCGGACCGGAGCGACCACCACCCTCGCCGCCGGCGACTCGCTGCTGGACGCGGACCTGCTGCTGGCGGCGGACGCGGGCTGGCGCCCGGGCCACGGCGAACTGGCCGACGCCGCCTGGACCGCGCCGTCGGTGACGGCCCTGACCACGGCGGGCGTCCTGGCCGGTGAGGAAATACTCCGCGCGTTCACCCGTGAGGCGGGCCGACTCGGCAGACTGGGCGCATGACCAAGGGCAACAGCACCAAGATCACGGACGAGCTCTACCAGTACGTGCTCGGCCACAACCCCCCGCTGGACCGCGTCCAGCGGGGGCTGGTGGCGACGACGTACGCGAAGTTCCCCGACGTCGCCGGAATGCAGTCGGCGGAGGAGCAGGGGCCGCTCCTGGCCTTCCTGGTCCGGCTCACGGGCGCGCGCCACATCGTGGAGGTCGGCACCTTCACCGGCTTCTCGGCCCTGTCGATGGCCCAGGCCCTGCCCGCCGACGGCCGCCTCATCGCCTGCGACGTCTCCGAGGAGTGGACGGCGTACGGCAGGGAGGCCTGGGAGGAGGCGGGCGTCGCGGACCGCATCGAGCTGCGGATCGCACCGGCCCTGGAGACCCTGCGGGCGATGCCGGCCGAACCCCACATCGACATGGCCTACGTGGACGCGGACAAGCAGAGCCAGATCGACTACTGGGAGGAGCTGGTGCCGCGGCTGCGTCCGGGCGGCCTGATCGTCACGGACAACACCCTCTACCACGGCACCGTTCTCGACGAGTCGGCCACCGGCGCGGCCGCGGGGGTCCGCGCCTACAACGAGCACGTCGCGGCGGACCCGCGCATGGAGTCCGTCCTGCTGGCGATCTCGGACGGACTCACCCTCTCGCGCAAGCGCTGACGTTCCCGTCCTGTGCGGGCTCAGCCGCAGCCGCCACCACCGCAGCAGCCGCCCCCGCCCCCGCCCATCGCGGGCGCGGGGGCACTGCTGGTCCCGCCGACGGCGACGGCGGACAGCAGCTTGACGGTGTCGGCGTGCCCGGAGGGGCAGTCGGCGGGTGCGGAGGACTCCGCCATGGGCCGGCTGACCTCAAAGGTGTCGTCGCAGGTCCGGCAGCGGTATTCGTATCGAGGCATGCGCACAGGCTAAGCGCGCCCGGCTGCCGCGCGCTACGTACCGCGCGCTACGTACCGCGCGCTACGTACCGCGCGCTACGTACCGCGCGCTACGTACCGCGCGCTACGTACCGCGCGCTACGTACCGCGCGCCAAGTACTGCGTGGCTACGGACAGCGGCCGTGCACCACGGGTGCCCGCCCCTGAGTGGTGCGCCGTGCCCGGTCCTCCCGGGCCGCCTGCTCCGGGTGGCGGGCACGCCAGTACGGATTGTCGTGCGGCAGGGCGCTGCCCACCCGCCCGTACATCCCGAACCACATCAGCATCACGCCGACGACGAAGCTGAACAGCACGTTCTGGATCTCGAAGGCCAGGAAGTTCAGCTCCGTGTCCAGCAGCGCCAGATTCACGAACCCGCTCGCGATGAACAGCACGCCCAGCACGATGTTCAGGGTCGAGGCGAAGGTGCCGCCCACCACCATCCCGAAGACCAGCAGCGCACCGATGCAGATCGACAGGACGCTCAGCGCCCCGTTGGTGTTGAGTGCGAGCACCGTGTCGCCACCGGTGTCGAAGAACCCGATCTGGTCGATGAGCCCGAGGACGCCGAAAACGATCAGCAGCAGCCCGGTCAGGCCGGCGCCCACCCGGTAGACGTTGCCGAGCTTGTGATCGGCGGGCAGGTGGTCGTCGAGGCGGGCATTGACGGGATGCAGCGCGCGCTCCATGCGCCGGGAGACCGTGTCGGCGAGCCGCGGCGGAGCGGGGGCATCGGGATCGGGCTCGTGAGCCACGTAGGGCGCGTAGTGCTCATGCGGCTCGGTGCACCCGTACGCCGCGTGGGCCACGTACGGCCCCGGCTCCTGGGCCGCTGTCGTACGAGGCTTGTGGAAGGTGTGGGCAGCCATGGTGCCCTCCTCTGGTCCGTTCCCGGCACCTCCCAGCATCCGCCGCCGGACGCCACGAAACAAACGGGGGCCGCTTCCGGACCGGCCGGCGCCGCCGCGCGGACCAGTCCGGGCTCACCTCGCCGGACCCGCATGCCGAACACGGATACCCGACGCGCATGCCGGACCCGCATCCCGGACCCGCATCCCCGTCCGCTAGCCCTGCCCGCGTTCCGCCCGGATCCCGTTCACCACCCGGTTCACGGCAGCCCGTACGTCCTCCATCTCATGGAGGAACGCCCAGTAGTCGGGGTGCCGTCCCTCCAGCCCCTCCAACGCCCGGCCCACCCGCGCCACCGCATCGTCCAGCGGCCCCGCATGCCGCGGATCCGGCACACTGCGGCCCGCCATCGCCAGCCGCTGCGCGTCCCGGATCGCGAACCGGGTCCGGTCCACCTCCGCCTGCGGATCCCGCGCCACCGCCTCCAACCGCGTCAGCCGGTCCTGCGCCGCCGAAACCGCCTCGTCCGTCGCGTCCAGCGAGCCGCGGACCGCCTCGATCAGCACCCCCACGTCCGCCCAGCGCTGCTCGTCCCGCGCCCGGCCGGCCTCCTTGAGCCGGTCCTCGGCCTCGGCCACGTCCCGTACCGCCTGGTCCGGCACGTGCTGCAGGTCCTGCCAGCACGCCGCACTGAACCGCCGGCGCAACTCGCTCAGCACCGGATCCACCCGGTCCGCCCGGTTGCGCAAGGCCTGCGCCCGCGTCCGCAGGCTCACCAGGCGCCGGTCGATCTCCGCAGCCCGCTCCGGCAACCGTGCCACCTCGGCCCGTATCGCCTCCGCGTCGCGCAGGATCCGGTCGGCGCGCTGCACCGTCTCCTGCACCCCGTGCTGCGCCGCGCCCTGGTTCAGCTTGGTCAGCTCCGGACCGAGCGCCGCCAGCCGCGCCGCCAGATCATCGGCCCGCATGCCCTTGGCCCGTACGGCGTCCAGCGCGTCACTGGCTCCGATCAGCGCGGCCCTGGCCCGCTCCCGGGCCGGCGCGACCCGCGCGAGCTGCGTCTCGGCCTTGTCCAGCAGCGGCTGCAGCCCCTGCGCGAACCGGTCCAGCTCCCCTTTGACCCGCACCAGCTCGTCGCGCGCCCGCGTCAGCTCCTCCCGGGCCCGCGTCGCCACGGAACCCTCCAGCTCGGGCCGGTCCAGATCGTGCGCGTCGACCGCCTCGATGTAGACATGGCTGACCTGGTCGATCCGCTGCCCGAGCGCGGCGAACCCCTCGGTCGCCTGCCGCGCGGCGGGCGACCCGTCCGCCGCGGCGATCGTCTCGATCGAGATCCGCAGATCCCGCTGTGCCGTATCCAGCTCGTAGAACGCGGCGGCGGCGGCATCCTTCGCCGCCTGCGCATCCGCCCGCCGACTCTCGTCCCGCCCACCGAACCACCGCCGGGATGCCGTCGTCACAATCCCTCTCCCGTACCGCGTCCGCCATGCCCCGCTCCATTCTCCCCCACGACAACGGGTTTGCGTGGGGGGCGTGCACGCCATGTAGGCTGTCCACTCATCCACGGGTGCGTAGCTCAGGGGTAGAGCGCTGCTCTTACAAAGCAGATGTCGGCGGTTCGAAACCGTCCGCGCCCACCAGTACAAAGGCCCCCAGCCGCATGCGGCTGGGGGCCTTTGACGGTAGTTCTCCGACGGCAGTCCGGCCCTTCCGGCCGCGAACCCGGCCCCGGACCTGGGCACACCTTGCGGCATCGGGCGCTCCGACTGCTCCCCCCACTGGATGCCGGACAACCGGCTTTGCTCGCCCATGGTTTGAAGTCGATCACCGGATGGTGTGAGCAGTGAGGGGCGCGAACGTGCGCGGAATGCAGCGTGCCGTGGGGGCCGTCGACTGGCTCTGCTGCTGGCGGGGTGCGGCGGTGACGCATCGGAGCCGGAGTCGGAGCTGCTCGGCAAGGACACCGGGATCCGGTACGACAAGTCCCGGGTGCCGACGGTCCAGAACATGGCCTGTGACCGCCAGCGCGGCTCGATCCGGTACGGGCTCAACGTCCACAAGGACGATTCCCTGCCCGAGCACGAGGGGGAGAAGGACTCCGAGGACTACGTCTGCCACGGGCCGGACCGGATCAGTCTCGCCGTCGAAGGGCGGACGGTAGCGGTACCGCACATCGCGGCCGGGTACGACCTCTACGGAGCCGTTCCGCACCCGCTCAAGACCGTCGAGACCGCGTACGGCGAATCCTTGGCGGAGGGAAACGAACGCACCCTGGTCGGCGAGGCGGAGACGGTCACCACCAAGACGGCCGCGATCACCTGCCAGAAGAACGTCTGGAAGACCTTCCCCATGACCACCTGCCTGTGGGCCAACCACGGCGCGGTCGGCGCGGTCGGCTTCTTCCCGCCTGCGGGCCGGCACCCCGAGATTGCGGAAGCAGTGGCCCGGACCAAGGAACTCATCGCGACGGGTCTGGTCGAATCCCCGGGCTGAGCGAGCCAGCGTTGGGGGCGTGGCATGGACGTTCAGGATGACCGCGATCCGCGACGGCGGGTGTCACGGGGAGCTCTTGGGCTCCGCATGGCACTCGTTATCCCTGGTCAGGGCACTGCGAGGGGCTTCGAAGATCCGTGATTCCCAAGCTCAGAGTGCACCGTCACTGCTACGGAGGTCTTCCCGCATGCGGAGGCGCAGTGCGGCGAGGGCGTCGTCGTAGCTGCGGCGCCCCTCCAAGTAGGCCGGCTCGGTGACCAATACACCCTCCATCACGAGGTCGCGGAGGTCACGCAGCTGGCGGAACGCACCTTCGGAGGCATCTACGACCCGGGTAGGTGCCGTGATGGTCATCTGGTACCGCAACCCGATACACGGCCCGAACGCTGCACGGGCGGTGGTGCGTCGCACAGGAAGCGGCATGTCTGGATCCCGAGCCACGTTGCCAGAAGTGTGGCGGGCCTCGGAGAGGCATGCCAGGTAGTCCCCGTACAGGGTGCGGCGTGTCTGCGTTTCACGGTCCAGACGCTCTCGCTGCCATCGGCGCCTGTCGAGCAGCATGGCGGATCCGGTAGCGATCGCAGCGCCAACTATGGTGCTGATCAGGGTGACCCACTGCATGGTTCGACGGTATCCGTGGCCGAGTGCACCCGACCAGGCTTCTTTGAGGCTGAGCGGTAGCCCGAGGACGGGGCCTCCGGAGCGGTGTGCGCGGGGCGGCATGATGGTCTTCATGACCTCTGAATCCGGCAGCGCACCCGTTGAGAGCACCCGAGTTGCGGCCGTGGCCGATGGTGTCGCGCAAGTCTTCACGTGGGAGGCGGATGCGCGGATCGAGGTGCGGGCCCTCGGGGGAGAGGTCGTGATCGAGGCGAATGCGGCGGGTCTTCGGACGCTTGCAGGGCATCTGCTCGTGCTTGCCGGGGACAGTGTTCCCGATGGAAGTCACCTGCACCTCGAAGACAGCAACGGTCTGGAGGACGGGTCCGTGGGCTTGGTCTTGGAGCGCTGCGACGACGAGTGAGGGCGCGCGGCGGCGGTAGTGGAGCTGGGCACGGAGCCGATATCCGCAGCTGACATCAACAGTGGTGGATAGCGCGCCACGCCGTCCTCCTCGCTGTCGGAGTGGGTGAACTGCGCCTGCCTGTCCGTGGGTTTCTGCGTAGTGGCGGGCAACCGGACTGCGCTGGGTGGGCGGGTGGGTGGGCGGGCGGGCGGTGACGTAAGCGGGCTTCGCGTCGGCGGGCGTGGTGGCATGTGGCGGTTCGGTCGTCAAGTCACGTGTTTTCCTGCCACGGAATCTCGGGTCATGACGTGATTCAGTCGCCGGGGCCTAATGGCGATATGGCTCGTGCAGAGCCAGTGGTGGCCCGTGTGCGCCGTCCGAACGGCCTTGGCGGTGCGATGTGCGGGCACCTTTCCCATTCCCCCTGTGAGAAAGGACGTGGCAGCGATGTTTCCTGCTCCCGCCCATCCCCTGTGTGTCGAAGCGACGCTGGATCCCCGGCTCACCCGATGGAAGTGG
The DNA here is from genome assembly GCF_045000215.1 of Streptomyces sp. 147326. Taxonomy (NCBI): domain Bacteria; kingdom Bacillati; phylum Actinomycetota; class Actinomycetes; order Kitasatosporales; family Streptomycetaceae; genus Streptomyces; species Streptomyces sp. 147326. Next base: position 6,041,133 of record NZ_CP134201.1, read on the forward strand.
CTGGTGAAATGGATCCTCGCCATTCCGCACTACGTAGTGCTGTTCTTCCTGCAGGTCGCGTTCTTGTTGCTGAGCGTCGTCGCGTTCTTCAGCATCCTCATCACCGGCAGCTATCCACGGCGACTCTTCGATTTCAACGTCGGCGTCATACGGTGGACCACGCGCGTCAGCTACTACTGCTCATCGGTGATGGGCACTGATGAGTATCCGCCGTTCACCCTTGAAGACGTGCCCGGCTACCCGATCCGAGTCGGGATGATCTATCCCGAGCAGCTGTCCCGCGGACTGGTCCTGGTCAAGTGGCTGCTGGTCATCCCGCAGCTGCTGGTGATCGTGCTGATGCTCCACAGTGGCTGGAAGGCGTACCAGTACCTCGACGACTACAGCCCGTTCTCCTCCGGTCTCATCGGCCTGCTCTCCCTGGTCGCGGTGGTCATCCTGACGTGCACCGGGAGCTATCCGAGGGGGCTGTTCGACCTGCTCATGGGCCTGGTGCGCTGGACGCTGCGGGTGCTCGTCTACGCGTCCCTCATGACCGACGAGTACCCGCCGTTCCGGCTGGACATGGGAGGACGCGAGCCCGTGGCAGGAGCGCTGGAGCCGACGGGCGGCGGGTGAGGAGCCGCGTCGCCGAGACTCAGGAAGCGTCGTAGTCCATCTGTGAGAGCCCCCCACCGATTGCGGTGGGGGGCTCTCGTCGTGTCTGCCAAGCCGGAGCACTGGCGGATGTGCCGTGCTGCATGTTCCCTCGTGGTCTGTCATCGCAGGTCAGTGGTGTCTGGGGGTGGGTGGGCCGGTCTGTGGGAGCTGGTTGGGGGAAGCGGTCGTGATTCCTTGCCCCGGAGCTGCCGCAGGGCGCCGAGCGTGCGCTCTCCGCGTCCGTTCCGGCGCCGCCCATTCTGGTCGTCCGAGCGGACGAGCAGAACGAGCGGACGAGTGGATGAGCGGATGAGCGGCGACTGTTGGGGGTTCTCTTGACCGAATGGAAGCAGGGGAAATGCGGGTGGCCCGTCGCGGGCGGAAAGCGCTGTTCCAACCTGACGTTGAAGGGCACGTCCCGGTGCTGGCGGCACCAGGGCAAATGGACCAGGCGAGGCCGGCGGGAGGAGGAGAAGAACGCTGCCAAGCCGCAGAGGAAGTGGGCTGGGCCGGCGGCGGCGTGACGTCCACCCGTGGCATCCCGCCCGGCAAGTGAAAGGCCCCCGACCGGTCTCGGTCGGGGGCCTTCTCGGATGACTTCAGTTGTCGGCCGTCTGTCTCCGAGGGATCCAGCACTAGTGCTTGCCCTCGGCCGGGGCCGGGGTCGGGGCCGGCGGGGCGTCCGTGCCTGTACCGGGCGGGGTTTTTGTGCCGGGGGCCGGGGGAGTGTCCGTGCCCGCGGGCGGCTTGGTGTCCGTGCCCGTACCGGGCGGCTTGGTGTCCGTGCCGGGAGCCGGCGGGGTGCCCGGGGCGGGGGCGGGTTCCGGGGCCGGGTTGGGTTGCGGCTTGTGCTCGCAGTACACCTTGTTCTTGAAGAACTTGCAGCCCGGCATGTTCTCCACGTCCCGGGGCCTGTTGCCCTTGTTCTTCTTTTTCCCGCGCTTGTTGTTCTTCTTGCCCTTGCCGTCGTGGTCGCCCTTGCCGTGGTCGAATTGACTGCCCGCGACGTTGGTCATCTCGTTGGTGTGCGAAGCCGTGGCGGCGAATGCGCTGGTGGGCAGCAGCGCGCCGCCTCCGACGAGCGCGGCCGAAACGGCCAGCATGGTGAGACGCTGCTTCCGGGAAGTGCGGATCATAGAAGTTCTCCTTCTGTGGGAAAGGGTCGAGCTGGGAGATTCCAGTAAGCCCGCTGCCCGCGTGGCACGTCATGCCACCGAATTTCGGGACTTGACAGGCCCCCGCGGGTGGTCGTACGGGGAGGCGGATCGCCGTACGGGCGTGCGGGCTCTCGGAAGCGCAGGGTGGGCCCGTGCGTGCGAAGACCCCCGGCCGGTGGTGGTCGGGGGTCTTTCGGTGGGGCGGTTCAGGCGTTGGGGCGCTTGCCGTGATTGGCCTTCTTCTTCTTGCGGGCCCGACGCTTGTTGCCTCGTTTGGCCATGGTGCGAGTCTCCCTCAATTGGTGACTTTTCATGACTTCGCCAGTCTAGATTCGGCCCGACACCTACGCATCAGCTCCGCCCTGACGGCGGCCCGAATCATGCGATCGGACGGGGTCGAGCTGCCCCGGCAGCGGGATAGTAGGGGTATGTGCCGTTCCATTAAGACCCTGCGCCCGCCCGCCATCCCCGAGAAGGCCACCGAGGAGGAGATCCGCGCCGCCGCCCTGCAGTACGTACGGAAGGTGTCCGGGTTCCGGGTGCCGGCCGCGCACAACCGCGAAGTGTTCGAGGCGGCCGTCGACGCCGTCGCCGAGGCCACCGCGGCGCTGCTCGACGGGGTGCACGTACGGGGACAGGCCGCCCCGGCGTAGCCAGGACCCGGCCTACGCCGCCTACGCAGCCCCGGTCCCCGCGGCGCGGCGGCGCAGCACCCAGACACCGGCGCCGAGCGCACCCGCGGCGAGGGCGCCGCCGGCGGCGATCTGCCAGGCGCTCATCGCGCCCATGCTGCCGCCCGTACCGCCGCGTGCCGCGCCCGGGGTGACCTGCAGCGATACGGTGACGCGCTCGCCGCCGGGGCCTCCGCACTCGAACGTGACGCGGTGCGTGCCCGGGTTGGCGTCGCGGAAGACGGTGGCGCTGCCGAAGAGGTTGGCGGCCTCCAGATTGCCGGGGGTCAGCCGTACCTCCCCGAAGGCGGTCGACGTGGCCCGGCCGGTCTTGGTCCCGCAGCCTTCGACATTGAGGGCGACCCGGGCGCCCGGGGCGACGTTGGTGGGGGAGACCCCGGCGGAGGGGGCGGCGTACGCGAGCGTGGCGGGAGCGGCGGCGGCGACGATGAGGGTCGCGGCCGCGACGGTCATCAGACGTCGGGATGTGACGGGTGACGTGGCAGGCGGCTTGGCGGGCATGGAGAGAACTCCTCGGCTCCTCGAAACGGCGCGGCCAGGGCACGGATGTGACGCGGATCGGTTGCGCACCGTGCTGTGGACGCTAGGAGCCCGGGCCGGGGGCGGCGATCGGGGCCGGGTGAACGGGTGAGCCACTGCTCCGCCCGGGGGAGGAGGCCACGGACTTCCCGCCCCACGGGCGTCCGATCACGGCGCCTGCCCTCTCTGGACGTCTTGCTCACGGACGTCTTGCTCGCGGACGTCCTGCTCGCGGACATCTCGCCCACGGCGCCTTGCCCGCGGAAGTCGTGCCCGTCGAGGTCCGCCGACCGTGGACGTCCCGGGCCGAGAAGCGTGCCTAGGCCGCAGGAGCCGTCGTCGCGGTCGGGCGGCGGACGAGGAAGGCCGCCAGGGCGCCCGCCGCGAAGAGGGCGACGAGCGACAGTGCGGTGCCGAGCCACTGGGTGCCCAGCCACTGGGTGCCGAAGTAGCCGAGGGCGACGCTGTAGCCGGCCCAGGCCATGCCCGCCAGGACCGACCAGGGCAGGAACTCCGCCACCTTGCGCTGCGTCTTGCCCGCGCCCAGGGACACCACCGAGCGCCCGGCGGGGGCGAACCGGGCGATCACCACGAGGGCGCCGCCGCCGCGTGCCAGGGCCGTGCCGAGGCGCTCATGGGCCCGGGTCAGCCGGCGGGAGCGGGCGATGGCCCGGTCCAGCCGGGCGCCGCCGCGCCGGCCCAGCCGGTACGCGGCCATGTCACCCAGCACCGAGGCCGTCGTGGCGATGACGAGCAGGAGCAGGATGTCCGGCACCTGCGCGGGCACCGGCACGGGTCCGGCGGCACCAGCGGCCGCGGCGGCCGCCGCAGCGGTGATCACGAGGACCCCGCTCGGCAGCACCGGAAGGAAGACGTCGAGCACGACGGACACCGCCACCAGGGCGTAGATCCATGGGCTCGCGGTCAGCGACCCCAGCGTCTCAAACAAAGCGGGACTCCCCAGTCCGATTGACGTGCTGCGGCATGAAGCGCCGCGACGTCGCGGGGGAGCGGCAGGAGCGGCTGACAGCCATACAGCGTACGCCCGGCCCCGGTACCCCGGGTGCCCGGGGCGGTTGCCACACCGCCGCCGCGTCAACTCCACCGCCATCGCCGTCCGCTGACCGAGCCGCCTCCACAGACCGAACCCGCCCGAACCCCACCGAACCCGTCGGATCCTCCTACTCCGCCGCGGTGAGGTCCCGGTCCAGCACCGTCACCAGCCGGGCCCCCTCGCGCTTCTTCCGCGCCTGGTCCAGCCGCAGCCGCGCCGACCGCCCCGACAGCGCCAGCGTCATCAGCTGGTTCCCGAACCACGGCCCACCCGTACGCCGCCAGTTCAGTGGCGGCCGTCCCGTCCGCCCGTGCAGCGAGAAGCCGCGCCCCAGCCACCGGCCCGTCCGCGACCAGCCCAGCCGGAATCCCCACTTCACCGCGGTGTGGATGGAATTGTGAACCGGCGAGCACGTCAGCTGGAACACCCGAGCCGTACTCGGTATTCGAGGCTCGGCCACATACGCGTGATGCACGTCCCCCGACAGCACGCACACCGTCGCCGGTGCCCGCGGCCCTGTGCCCACCTCCTCGATCAGATCGGTCAGCGCCGCGAACGAGGCCGGGAACGCCGCCCAGTGCTCCAGATCGCTGCGCCGGCGCAGATCCTCCCCGATCCGCGCCCACCGCGGCCCCCGGTCCCCACGGCACAGCGCGGCATTCCACGTCTCGGCGTCGTGGATCAGCGGCGGCATCAGCCAGGGCAGCGAGGAACCGATCAGCAGGTGGTCGTAACCCCCGTGCCCGGCGAGGGCGTTCTCCCTGAGCCACTGCTGCTCCACCGGATCGAGCATCGCCCGCCCGTCCTCGGCGAGCACCCGCGCGGCCCGGGTGTCCACCATCAGCAGCCGGGTCCCGCCGAAGTCGCGCCGGTAGCTCCAGCGCACCGTGCTCGGATCGGCATCCGCCGCGGACGCGAAGGCCCGTAGCGCGTCCGTACCGTCGGGGGTGCCCCGGACCGCCCCGTACAGCTCGTCGGCGGCCAGCTCGGACGGCGAGAGGTTGCCCAGGTGCTGGTACACCCAGTACGACATCAGCCCGCTGAGCACGCGCTCCCGCCACCACGGCGTCGCCCGCATCTCCGTCAGCCACGCCGCGCTCGTGTTCCAGTCGTCGATCACGTCGTGGTCGTCGAATATGTGCAGGCTCGACACGGTCGACAGGAGCCAGCGGATCTCCGGATCGAGCCACGACTCGTAGTAGAGCCGCGTGTACTCCTCGTAGTCCGCGACCTGGGCGCCGGGCGCGTCCCGCAGATCCCGCCGGGCCGCGAGCCACTGCCGGGTCTCCTTGGACAGCGCGTCGGCGTACACCTGGTCACCGAGCAGCAGCAGGACGTCCGGGCGCACCGCCTCCGGATCGGCCGCCAGCCGCGCCGAGAGGGTGTCGAGCGCGTCCGCGCCGTGCGGCCCGTGCCGGCCGGCGGGCGGCGCGGCCTGCCGGCAGGAGCCGAAGGTGACGCGCAGCCCGGGTGCGGGCCGGCCGGCGCCCGCCACCGCCGGAGTGGTGATGGTGCTCGGCGGGAAGCCGCTGTCGGGCAGCGGCCACACGAGCCGGCCGTCGAGCAGCACCTCGTACGCCGTCGTCGCGCCCGGGGTCAGGCCGGTCACCGGCACCAGCGCGTAGTGGTGGCCGGCTATCTGGAAGGTGCGCACACTGCCGCCCGCCCCGTCGGCGCACCGCACCTCGGCCGTACACGGGCGGTCCGCCTCGACCCATATCGTGGCCGATCCGCCCGTGTCCCAGTCGACGTGGCGCAGCAGTGGCCCCAGACGCAGTCCGGCCATGCAACTCCCCCTCCTCCGTAGCCCCTTCGATCACGGTACGACGGGAGGGGGGAGCGACGCCTCCCCCTGGCGGGGGAAAGATCGGCCGACTAGGGTCAGCAGCCGTTCAGGATGTTGACCAGGGCCGTCTTCTCGCCCGAGTCCATGCTCAGGCCCCAGTACTGCTTCACGTCGACCCACATCCGTGCGTACGTACAACGGTAGGCCGTCCGCGGGGGCAGCCACTTGCCGGGGTCGAGGTCGCCCTTGGCCTGGTTGACGTTGTCGGTGACCGCGATGAGCTGCGGGCGGGTGCGGTCGTTGGCGAACTGCTGGCGCTTGCTGGTGGTCCAGGAGTTGGCACCGGAACGCCAGGCCTCGGCGAGCGGGACCACGTGGTCGATGTCGAGGTCGGAGGCGGCGGTCCAGGTGGCCCCGTCGTACTCGGAGTACCAGCTTCCGCTCACCGCTGCGCAGGACGAGTCCTGGACGACGTTCACGCCGTCGCGCTTGAGGACGGTTTCGCGGGTGTTGCAGCTGCCCGAGACGGTGCTCCAGTGCGGGAAGAGGTCGCGGCTGTAGCCGCTCGTGGACCCTTCGGTCTTCGGCGTGACCGTGGCCAGGTACGCGCGGGCGGCCGAGGCGCTGATGGGGGCGGGCGGGGCGGCCTGGGCGGCCGGGGCGTTGAGGAGGGAGGTGAGCGCGGCAAGGGCAGCCGCTGACGCGAGCACGCCAATTCGACGCGCGTAGACGTTGGATATGAGTGCCATGAGGGGCTCCCTGGGTGCGGGGGGTGTGGCCGTGTGGCCCCGGCGGGGCGTGGCCATGCTTGCGGCGCCGGGTTTCGCGGGGATGGGCGTCAGGTGACAGCGTGGCGACATGAGCACGTCACATCAAGTGGAGCAATGGCCCTGATTTAAATGGAAGTTGAGATTCCGCAGGGTCGGAACCGAGTCGGAACGAGGTTGAATCGGGCGCGGGACGAGGTTGGAGCGGGCTCGGAACGGGGTTGGAGTGCGGCCAGGGCGGGACCAAAGGCCCATTCCGCACCGCCGCGGGCGTCACGTAGTCTGTTCGGAGCAGAAGGGGAGTAGCTCTTCGCCGGACCGTCGACATACTGCTGGGTCACCCCAGCCGGCGCCCGGAGGCAGGCCGCGCACAGCGGTCGGCCAGCGAGACCTTCGGCCGCAGTGTCCTGTTCACGCGTGGACGCGTTTCGTACGCGCACACGCACGCCAGGGCGCCGCCGAGCCGAAGCGACCCCTGAAACACCCCAGGTCTCTCGGTACCGATGGCGTCCTGCCCGACCGATTGAGGTTTCCACCCCCGTGTTCAGCTTCAGCATCACGGCGATCGCCTTCGGCGTCGTCTTCCTTGCCGAACTCCCCGACAAGACGGCCCTCGCCGGCCTGATGCTCGGCACGCGCTACCGCGCCTCCTACGTCTTCGCGGGCGTCGCCGCCGCCTTCGCCGTACACGTCGCCCTCGCGATCGCCGCCGGCAGCGTGCTCACCCTGCTCCCGCACCGCCTCGTCCAGGCCGTCGTCGGCATCCTCTTCCTCCTGGGCGCCGCCATGCTGCTCCTGAAGAAGGACGACGGGGAGGAGGAGGTCAAGCCGCCCGCCGACCAGTCCTTCTGGAAGGTCTCGGGGGCCGGCTTCATGCTGATCCTGGTGGCGGAGTTCGGTGACCTGACCCAGATCATGACCGCCAACCTCGCCGCGCGGTACGACGACCCCGTCTCCGTCGGCATCGGCGCCGTGCTGGCCCTGTGGGCGGTCGCGGGCATCGGCATCCTGGGCGGGCGCACCCTGATGAAGTACGTGCCGCTGCGCCTGATCACCAAGATCGCGGCCGCGGTGATGGCGGCGCTGGCCGTGTTCTCGCTGTACGAGGCGATCGCAGGCTGACGCGGCGGGCGCGGGCCCGGTCGGGCGGCGGGGCGGGTGGCGGGGCGGGCGAGGCTGGGTGAGGCGGGGGAGGTGAGGTGAGGCGGGCCGAGGCACGGCAGGGCAGCACGGGTCGAGCTGCAGGTGGCGGGGGATATTCCGTTGCGGGCCGTACGCGTACGGGGCACGCTCGGCCGCGTGACCGACAGCACCGCCCCCACGGGCCCCACCACCCAGCCCGCGCCCCAGCCCGTACCCGCGCCCTCCTCGGACCGGCAGTTCGGCTGGTCCAACATGTTCGTCCACCCCGACGAGGACACGCGGGCCGACGGGGGGTTCCAGGGCGAACGGGCCGTACTCGTCGGCTACCTGCGCGACCAGCGGCTGACGCTGGAGCTCAAGTGCGCGGGGCTCGACGCGGAGGCCCTCGCGAGGCGCTCGGTGGAACCGTCCAACCTGTCCCTCCTGGGTCTCGTACGCCACCTCGCGGGGGTCGAGCAGCACTGGTTCCGGCAGGTCATGGCGGGCCAGGACGTACGCCGCCACTACCGCTCGGAGGAAGACCCCGCGGGCGAGTTCACCGGCGCGGTGGCCGACCCGGCGGTGGTCGCGGACGCATGGACGACCTGGCGAGCCGAGGTCGCCTTCGCGGAACAACTCGTCGCGCAGGCCCCCAGCCTGGACATCACCGCGGACGCGGGGGGAGCGGGAGCCGCGGGGGCCGCGGGCGAAGAGGCGATGGAACTCCGTGAGGTCCTGGTCCACATGATCGAGGAATACGCCCGCCACAACGGCCACGCGGACTTCCTGCGGGAACGCATCGACGGGCGGGTGGGGCAGTAGGGCGACGGGTCGGGGCGGGTCGGGTCGGGGCGAACCGGGGGCTTCGGGCGGCAGCGCATCAGGCGGGCGTCACTGGACGCTCGGCGGGGGCTTCGGGAGCGGGATCTCGGTTGGCCGGGATCGGGGAAGGGCGGGGGTTTCCCGTCAGTCTCATCGTCTTCCGTGGCGGGCCGGTCCCTCAAGGGCGCTCCTTCGTCGCGTCGCTGCGCGATGGCCTGCGGCCACCCTTGACCGACCGTCCCGCCACGGAAAATCGAAGACAGTCGGGAAACCCCCAAAAGAACGGGCCGGGCGATCAAGACAGGGACGGGCGTGTCGGTGGCCGGCGGCCCGGTCGGGGGGCGCATCAGATCGCTACGCACTTCGCATCTCTCAGCGGCTGCCGGCCGCCTGTGGCCGGACATAAGCCGCCATCGACCGTTGCGCGCTCCGCACGTCTTAGCGGCTGCCAGCCGTCTGGTGGCTGGACATAGGCCGCCACGGATCGCTACGTGCTCCTCCGTGACGGCGGCCGCAGGCGTCCGGGGCTGGACATGGGCCACTCAGGCGTCGGTTGCTGCGCCACGGAACGCTACGCGCCTCTCGGCGAGGGCGACCGACCCCGCCTGGTCCTGAGGGACGGAAGCTCCCCTCGGCCGAACTGGATCGGGGTCAAGGCGAGGTCGGCACCACAAACTCACTTCCAAATTGGGGCAATTGACGCCTCTTGCTCGTCTTTTCGGCTGCCCACCCGCCCAGACCCGAGAACAGTTCGGTAGAGGCGCTCTCTGGCGCCTTTCCTCCCCCAGCCCCCTCAATGAGAAGCGAATCGGGCCTTGGGGGACCTGTGTCCAGCCCCGGACCGCCGACGGTCGCCGACATGCGGGAACGTGTAGTGATCGACCTCTACACGGTGTTTCTGGTACTGGGGCTGCACGCCGCGGCCGTCACACGCCCACACGTCGTGGGGTCGGGATCGCGTCCGCTCGTTACGACCTCCGGTTTCCGGACGCGAACAAGTCCGAGGACGGTGTGCTGGAGGTGGCCATCGCGTCGCAGACGTCGGTCACTGTCGAACTGGCCCAACCAGTCACCGCAGTAAGTCGCTTGGGGATACGCAAGGAGGTCCACACGGTCCGCTGTCAACGGCTGACGGGGCCGACACTGCCACCGCAGGTCGGCCACCTGGGCGCGGATGGCCTGCGCCCACCGTGCCCAAACTGCTCTTCGGTGTGATTGATCCGTCTGGAGGTTGCGCTGCACGCGGCAGTAACTCGATTGCGGTCGCGTTGGTCACCTGGACGAAGATGTATGCATGGCTGACGAGGTAGACGAAGCGATCGCGGGTGAGTTGCGTCTGATGGACCCCAGCGTGCGCATGTCGCAGTCGCTGGTCCGGCAACTCCTTGACCCACACTTCGTAGAGGTAGGCGCCTCGGGCCGGCGGTGGGCGTATGAGGAAATGCTTGCCGCGCTGCCCGAGATGGATGGTGCGGCGGAAGACGGCCCGCGTTATGAACCCTCGGAGATGATCGGTGTCATGCTGGCGCCCGGGCTGGTGCACCTCACTTACGAGACCACGATCGGCGGAAATCGGGCACGGCGGAGTTCGCTCTGGCGCAAGCAGAGTGCGGGAGCCAAGTGGCAGATGTACTACCACCAGGCCACACCCGTTCCGAGCGAGGACACGTGACCGTGGTCGGACCGTCTCGTGCCCGATGACTTGCGGGTCTTCGAGCCCCATGGCAGGCGGTGCACAGGCGCTTCCTGCACTGGTCCAAGGGGGCCAAGGTGCACCGCACGGTGCTCGATCTCTTGGTGCGAACGCCGGCCGCCGTCATACAGGGGGTGGCCGGCCCCAGACGGTCTGCGGTCGCCGTCATGCAGCAGCGTGTAGTGAGGGGTGGCGGCTTATGTCCGGCCACAGGCGGCCGGCAGCCGCTGAGAGATGCGAAGTGCGTAGCGATCTGATGCGCCCCCCGACCGGGCCGCCGGCCACCGACACGCCCGTCCCTGTCTTGATCGCCCGGCCCGTTCTTTTGGGGGTTTCCCGGCTGTCTTCGATTTTCCGTGGCGGGACGGGCCGCAGGCCATCGCGCAGCGACGCGACGAAGGAACGCCCTTGAGGGACCGGCCCCCCACGGAAGACGATGAGACCGACGGGAAACCCCCGCCCTTCCCCGATCCCGGCCAACCGAGATCCCGCTCCCGAAGCCCCCGCCGAGCGTCCAGTGACGCCCGCCTGATGCGCTGCCGCCCGAAGCCCCCGCCGCGGTCCTGATTCCGCCCCGCCGGCTCCCGCTAGCCCGAAGCCCAGCCCCCAGCCCCCAGCCCCCAGCCCTCAGGTCCCGATTCTCAGGCCCCCGCACCCACCGTGATCTGGATAGTGCCGTCCGCGGCGGTCGTCACGGTCAGGGTCGTCAGGTCCGGGACGTGGGTCGTCGGGGCGTGGGCGGCTGCGCGGGGGCCCACGCCGATCACGCGCATGCCCGCCGCGCGGCCGGCGGCTATGCCCGCGGCCGAGTCCTCGAAGACGATGCAGTCGGCCGGGTCCACGCCCAGTGCGGCCGCGCCCTTGAGGAAGCCCTCGGGGTCGGGCTTGCTGGCCTGGACGGACTCGGCCGTGACCCGTACCGCGGGCATCGGGAGGGCGGCGGCCGTCATCCGGGCCGTCGCGAGGGCGGTGTCCGCGGAGGTGACCAGGGCGTGCGGCAAGGCGGCGATAGCCGTCATGAACGCCGGGGCGCCCGCGACCGGGACCACGCCGTCGGTGTCGGCGGTCTCGCGGGCCAGCATCACCGCGTTCTCGGCGTGGTTGACCTCCATCGGGCGGTCCGGCAGGAGGACGGCCATGGTGGCGTAGCCCTGGCGGCCGTGCACCACCTTCAGGGCCTCCTCCGGGTCCAGACCGTGGGACAGTGCCCAGTCGCGCCAGCAGCGCTCGACCACCGCGTCGGAGTTGACGATCGTGCCGTCCATGTCCAGGAGGAGGGCCTTGGCGGTGAGGACGACGGGTGCGGTGGCGGTGGTGCTGGCCGACATCAGCGGGGCTCCAGACGGGGCGGGAAAAGAGAACAAGTGGTTCCGTCCACCGGTCAGGGAAGGAGGACGGAACCACTTTGTTCCTACAAGATACAAAACAAAGGGCGGTTCGGCCACCAGCCGACGTGTGACCCCTGTCCCTCCCCTGTCCTTCCCCATCCCTCCAGCCCCTATCCCTCCAGCGCCTTGCGGGTCACGGGCCCGTAGATGCCCCACTCCTGGTCGTCGATGCCGTGGTCGTACTGGAACTGCGACAGGGCGTCCTCCACCCTCCAGTCGAACTTCCCGTGGATCCTGCCCCGGTACAGGCCCTGCGCCGACAGCAGGCGCTGCAGCTTCTCCACCTCGGGACCCGAGTCCCCGTACCGCAGGACCGGGGCCTGCGAGGCCGGAGGCGGGGCCGACGAGCGGCTCGCGCTGGGCGACGGGCTCGGGGACGGGGGCGTGGACGAGCGGGACGCGCTCGGTGACGGGGACGGCGACGCCGACTTCGAGACGCTCGGCGACGGGGAGGCCGAGGCGGACGGGCTGGCCGAGGCCGGGGTCCGGGTCGGGGACGAGGACGGCGCGGGCAGGGCGGCGCTCGCCGCGGGGGCCGGGGCCTTCGCGTCGACCAGGGCGGCATCGGTTCCCGAGGAGCTCGGCAGCACCCACACCGCCATGGCCGTCCCGCTGAGGGCGACCACCGCCGCGGCCCCGATCAGCAGCGCCAGCGGCCGGCGTGAACCGGATCCGGTTCGCTTCTCCGGGCCTCCGCTCCCGCCCCCTCCGCCGCCTCCGGATGTGTGGTCCGGTTCCGGGATCGCCCGGAGCCGGGCCGTCTCGGCCGGGTGCGGGGCGCGCCCCGGCGGTCCGTGCTGCCAGGGTCCCGCTGCCGGCGTCACGGGTATCCCGTACGCCGGGGTGTCGTCCGGTGCCTGCGCCGGCACGGGCCGGGGGTCCGGGGTGACCACGCCCGATATCGGGGGCGGGGACATCTCGGCGTCCGGCTCGCCCGGGTCGGGCAGCGTTACGTACGGACGGATGCGCAAGGGGTTGAAACCCGCACCCGGCGCACACCCGCAGCCGGCGCCGACAGCGCCGCAATCTGGACAGTGCTCACCGCTCACTGGACTCCCTCCCTGACCGTTGCCTGCGATTATGCAGACCCGCCGGGGCCCTCCCAACCGGCCCGAGAGGCCATAACCGGACACACCGCTCAGTATGGAGATGTTGATCTGGCCTGAGGAGGTATCGATGGCTCAGGATGTGACCGCGGATGCCGTGGACCCCGGTTCGGGCCCGCAGAAGTCCGGCCCCGCCACCGAACACGCCTCCCGCGAGGTCCTCGTCTCCATCGGCGCCCTGCTGCTGGGCCTGCTGATCGCCGCGCTCGACCAGACCATCGTCTCCACCGCCCTGCCGACGATCGTCAGCGACCTCGGTGGCATGGCGCACCTGGCCTGGGTCGTCACCGCCTACATGCTCGCCTCCACAGCGGCCACCCCCCTCTGGGGCAAACTCGGCGACCAGTACGGACGCAAGAGGCTCTTCCAGTACGCCATCGTCATCTTCCTGATCGGGTCGGCACTGTGCGGGCTCGCCCAGGACATGCCCCAGCTCATCGGCTTCCGCGCCCTCCAGGGCCTGGGCGGCGGCGGACTGATCGTGCTGTCGATGGCGATCGTCGGCGACATCGTCCCGCCCCGCGAACGCGGCAAGTACCAGGGCCTCTTCGGCGCCGTCTTCGGTGCGACCAGCGTGCTGGGCCCGCTGCTGGGCGGTCTCTTCGTCGACCACCTGTCCTGGCGCTGGGTCTTCTACATCAACCTCCCCATCGGTCTCGTCGCGCTCGTCGTCATCGCCGCCGCCCTGCACATCCCGGCACGCCGCTCCAAGCACACCATCGACTACCTCGGCACCTTCCTCATCGCCTGCGTCGCCACCTGCCTCGTCCTCATCGCCTCCCTCGGCGGCACCTGGGGCTGGGGCTCGGCCCGGATCATCGGCCTCGCCGTCCTCGGCGCCGTACTGCTCGCCGCCTTCCTGTTCGTGGAGCGCAAGGCCGCCGAACCCGTCCTGCCGCTGGGGCTGTTCCGCATCCGCACCTTCACCCTCTGCTCGGCGATCAGCTTCGTCGTCGGCTTCGCGATGTTCGGCGCGATGGTCTACCTGCCGACCTTCCTCCAGGTCGTCCAGGGCGTCTCGCCGACCATGTCGGGCGTCCACATGCTGCCGATGGTGATCGGCATGCTGATCTCCTCCACCGCCTCCGGCCAGATCGTCAGCCGCACCGGCCGCTGGAAGGTCTTCCCGATCGCCGGCACCGCCGTCACCGCCATCGGCCTGCTCCTCCTGCACCAGCTGCACCGCACCAGCTCCACCTGGGAGATGAGCGTCTACTTCTTCGTCTTCGGCTTCGGTCTCGGCCTGGTGATGCAGGTACTCGTCCTGGTCGTGCAGAACGCCGTCAGTTACGCCGACCTCGGCGTCGCCACCTCCGGTGCCACCTTCTTCCGCTCCATCGGCGCCTCTTTCGGCGTCGCGATCTTCGGCACGGTCTTCACCAACGGGCTCGAGGACAAGCTCGCCGCCTCCCTCGCGGGTGTCCAGCTGCCGGCCGGGGCCAGCGCCGCGCAGCTGGAGGCCGACCCGCGGGCCATCGCCGCGCTCCCAACCGATCTCCGTCCCCGCGTGCTCGACGCCTACGCCACCGCCATCACGGACGTCTTCCTCTACGCCGTGCCGATCGTCCTGGTCGCCTTCGTGATCGCCTGGTTCCTGAAGGAGGACAAGCTCCGCACCTCCGTCACCGCACCCGATGTGACCGAGACCCTGGCCTCCAACCCGGTCCAGCGCTCCTCCCACGACGAGGTCGCCCGCGCCCTGTCCGTTCTCGGCACCCGCGAGGGCCGCCGCCACGTCTACGAGAAGATCACCGAGAGGGCGGGCTACGACCTGCTGCCCGCCGCCAGCTGGCTGCTGCTGCGGATCAACAAGTACGGCTTCACCGAGCCGGCCCTCCTCGCCGAGCGCACCAACGTGCCGCTGAAGGCCGTCACGGACGCCGCCCGCCAGGTCGAGGAGCGCGGGCTCGCCACCCGGGACGGGCTGGCGCTGGTCCTGACCGACCGGGGACGCGAGACCGCCGCGAGGCTCGCAGACGCCCGGCAGGAGTCCCTCGCCGAACTGCTCGGCGACTGGTGGGGCCCGGACCGCCCGACCGACCTGGTCAAGCTGGTCCAGGAGATCAACACGGAGCTGTGCGGATCCGACGCCGAGGAGCCCTACGACGCGGCGCCGCGACGGGACCACGCCGCGCACTAGGGGCTGTGTGGTGTGGTGATCAGTCGGCAGTTACCTGCACGGGCAGGGCACGGGCAGGGCACGGCCGGGGTGCGGCCGCCGGAGGACTCTCGACTGGAGGGATGAAGGTGGTCTACGTGAGTCGGATGGCGCCGTTGTGCACGGAATGGGGCGCCATGATGATGGTCGCGCTTTCCGGCTTCATGAACCCGCCGACATACGCGGCCGGCGACGACCGCGAGAAGCGCAGTGCAGAGGTTCTCCAGGAGCTGGTGCCTTCCGCCCGTGGCCCGGGCTGCGCGGCCGCGGTCGGCAAACGCGGTGTCGTCGTCTGGGAGGCGGGCAGCGGGAAAGCCGACCTGGCGACCGGGCGTGCCATTACCTCGAAGACGGTCTTCGACATGGCATCCAATTCCAAGCAATTCACCGCAGATTCCGTTCTTTTGCTGGCCGGGCGGCATCAACTCGCACTGAACGACCCCCTGTCCGATTTCCTCGACAACCCGCCCGCCTGGACCCGGGAAGTCACGCTGGGCGACCTGATGCGTCACACCAGCGGCATTCCCGACTACCAGGACCTGCTGGAGGCCAATCCCGGGGAATTCGTCCGCTGGGCCGATAATTACCGCACCGGCCGCATCGGCGGAACGGAACTGCTCACCGGAGTCACGGAGGGGGCAGTGAGCGTGGGCGATGTCCTGCGCCGGCGCGGCATCGAAGAAGGGCGGTACGGGGCCGGAATCCTCCTTCTCCCCGACAAGAGCCTGGTGCACCGCGGCGACTGGGAGCAATTCCACAGCACCTTCAAGGTGAGCCCGGACCGGAACACTGCAGTCACCGTGGTGTGCAACACGGATTCACCCGATAATTTCCGTGCGGCAAACCAACTGCTGGACATCTGGACCACATGACGGGCACCACCTCGCACAGGGTCCAGCCCGGGCGGGGTCAGACCAGGCGCTTCTCGAACCAGTGCTGTGCGTACGGGCCCGAGTTGTACGCGGGTATCTCCGCGTATCCGTGGCGCGCGTACAACGCGCGGGCTTCGACGAGATCCGTCCGGGTGTCCAGCCGAACCCGCTCGGCGCCCAGCGCACGGCCCTGCTCCTCCAGGGCCTCGAGCAGCGCCGCCCCGCCGCCGGTACCGCGGGCGCGCCGGTCGACGTACACCTTGGTGAGCTCGGCGGTGACGGGGTCGAGCAGGCGCAGACCGCCGCACGCCAGCGGCTCGCCGCCGCGCCGCCCCACGACGAACCGGCCCGTCGGCGCGACCAGATCGCCGTCCGGGAAGTCCAGCAGCCCCTGGTCGATCTCGGCCTCCGTGACCTGGCGTTTCCAGTACCGGCCGGCGACCTCGGCGTAGTAGGCGCGGCGCAGGAGGGTGGCGTCACGGGAGGTGACCGGTTCGGGGGTCACCGTCCACGACGCGGTGACCGTGTCGTGGTCACCGAGGTGGCTGCCGGCGTGCTCGCCGAGCTGGTCGCTGTAAGTGTTCATGGCGTCATTGTGTAGTTCGCCGCGGATCTGCCGCGTGGAATATCCACAACGCCGGGCTGGTGATAGGAAAAAGGATAAATCCCGCGTACCCGGAGGGTGTGAAACGCCATGTCAGAGCATCCCGACTGCGCCCTGGTCCGCCGCGGCTACGAGGCCTTCGGCAAGGGCGACCTGGAGACGATGAGCACGCTGCTGACGGCCGATGTCATCCACCACGTGCCCGGCAGCAACCCCATGTCCGGGCACCACAAGGGGCGGGACAACGTCCTCGACTTCTACCGCCGGCTCGGCGAGGAGACGAAGGGCACGTTCCAGGTCCACCTGGAGTCGGTCCTGGCGGACGGGCGGGGGCACGTGATGAGTTTCCACACGGCGCGCGGTGACCGCGGCGACCGCGGCATCGAGATCCGCGAAGGGCTCTTCTTCACGATCGTCGGCCACAAGATCACCGACATCGACCAGTGCACCGCGGACATCGACGAGCAAGACGCCTTCTGGAGCTGACGCACCCGGCGAGTCCGCTCGGCCGTGGTGGGGCGCGGCGCGGTGGGGCGCGGCGTAGTGGGGCGCGGCGCGGTCGGGCGCGGAGCCCGGGCCCCGCGCCCCGGTCGCGTCAGGCCTTCTTCGGCGCGGCCTGCTGCACGACCTCGAACGACCACACCGTCGACGCCGAAGCCGCCGGCTTCGGCCGCTCGCCGCCGCCCTCGCCGCCCGCGCCGCCGCCGCCCTGGTGAGCGGCCTTCATCGGCCCCTCCATCCATGCCTGGAAGTCCTCCTCCGAACGCCAGCGCGTGTAGACGAGGTACTGGTCGGTGCCCTCCACCGGACGCAGCAGCTCGAACCATTCGAACCCGTCCGAACCCTCCACCGTCCCGGCCCGAGAGGCGAAGCGCCGCTCCAGAACTTCCCGCTGCTCGGCGGGGACCGTCAGTGCGTTGATCTTCACGATGCTCATGGGAGCCATCCTAGGTATCCCGCGGGAGATATCGTCGTGCGGGTAATGGAGCGCGGCAGCCAGGCGAAGTCAGGGTTGCGGTCAACAGGGCGGGAGGCCGGCGAGGCGTGGCTAACGCGGCAGAGCACAGCGGTGCGAACGGACATGCCGGGGTCATAGGCGATAACGGCAGGCTCGGGGCGGCACGCCTCCTGCTGTGGGCGCTCGCGGGCGCCCTCGCCGTCAGACAGGCGGCCGCGGTACTGCGGGTGCCACCCGGCGAATGGCTGAGCGGCCTGCACCTTCCCGCCGCCCTCCCCGGCTCGCTCTACGATTCCGGCCAGTTCGCCGGCACGCCCTTCGCAGGGCTGGTCCTGAAGCCGCTCGTCGGCCTCGCCGCCCCGTCCCTGGAGGTGGCCTGGACCTGCGTGACGCTGCTGTTCGTCGCCGCGATCGGGCTCGTCGCCGCGCGCGGCCTGCCCGATCCCGTGCCGCGGCGCACCGCGCTGCTCGCCGCGCCCGTGCTGACGGCCCTGATGATGGTCTCGCTGCCCGTCCGCGAGGCCGCCTCACCGGGCCAGACCGCCGTCCTGCCCGTGCTCCTGGTGCTGCTGGCCGTCTTCCGTGTGCCCGGCGACCGGCCCGCGGGCTTCCTCGTCGGCCTCGCGGCCGCGCTCCAGCCCGCCCTGCTGCTGTTCGCCCCGCTGCTGTGGCTGACCGGGCGCCGCCCCGCCGCACGGACCGCCGCCGTGACCTTCGCCGGAGCCACCGCGCTGTCCTGGGCGGCCATGCCGCGCGACTCGTGGACGTACTGGGCCGAGCACCTGGCCGGCAGCGGCCTCGGCGGGGCCCCCGACAGCCTCTCCAACCAGTCCCTGCACGGCGCGCTGCTCCGCCTCGGCCTGAGCGGCCCCGCCGAGATCCTGCTCTACGCCGCCCTCGCCGGCGCCGTCGTCTGGTTCGGCCTGCGCCGCGCGGTCCGCTACGCCCGCGACGGCCAGGTGCTGCTCGCCGTCGCCGTCACCGGCTGCGTGGCCGTCGCCGTGGCCCCGACCGGCTGGCGCCACCAGCTGCTGTGGGTGCTGCTCGCCGTCGCCGGCAAGGTGGGCAAGCACGCCGCCGACCGCCGCGTGTGGCCGGTGGCCGTGGTCCTCGCCCTGACCCTGCCGAGCTCCGTGCTGCTGCCGAACCTGGCCGCGCTGGCCCCCGTACGCGACAACGTGCTGCTGCTCGCCGCGCTCGCCGCGGCCTGCGCGGTGCCGTTCCTGCCGCGCTCGTCGCCGTACTGGCGCGAGCCCGTACCGACCGCCTACGGACGGCCCGCAGCCGCCCGCTGGCAGCGGGTGCCGCTGCTGCCGTTCTGGCGGCGCGTGCTGTCCCGCCCGAACCTGCTGCTGGAACTCCTGCTGATACGGGTCGGATACTCGCTCTACTCGCACATCCGGGCCGCCGCGCCCACCAGCCGCACCCTCGCCGAGGGCAACGGCAGCCAGATCCACGGTATCGAGCAGGCCCTGGGCATCGACATCGAGCACGCCGTGAACCACGCGGTCGTGAACACGCCCTGGCTGGAGGCGTTCTTCAACTTCTACTACACCTCCTTCCACTTCGTGGTGCCGCTGACGATCCTGGGGGTGCTGTACTGGCGGCGCCCCGGCGACTACCGCTGGGCCCGCGCCTCCCTGGGCCTGGCCACCGTCCTCGCGCTCGTCGGCTTCTGGCTGTACCCGCTCGCCCCGCCGCGCCTGATGCCCGGCCTCGACTTCATCGACACCGTGCACGGGCCGCAGGACCTGGCCAACCCCTCGTACGGGGCCATGACCGCGATCTCCAACCAGTACGCGGCGATGCCCTCGCTGCACTTCGGCTGGTCGCTGTGGTGCGGGATCGTGATCGTCGTGCTGGCGCCGAAGGGCTGGCAGAAGCTGCTCGGGGCGCTGCACCCGCTGATCACGGTGTGCGCGATCGTCGCCACCGCCAACCACTGGGTGCTGGACGCGGTGGGCGGCGCGGTCGTCGTGACCGCCGGATTCGGGCTCGTGTACGTGCTGTCCGGGCCGCGGAGGCTGCAGGTGAGCCTCCCGGGGCAGCGCCGGAGCGACGAGGAGCAGCCGGTGGGGGCTGCCGCGCGCAGTTCTTAGGCGGACGTCGGTCGGGGACGTCGGTCGGCGGACCTCGTCGGCAGATCCCGTCGGCACCTTCAGGGGGCCGGCGGGATGTTCTGGTTGAGGCGGAAGAGGTTGCCGGGGTCGTAGCGTCGCTTCAGTTCGCGCAGGCGCCGGTACTTCTCCGCCCCGTACGCCTGCTCGACGCGCTCCTCGCCCTCCTCCATCAGGAAGTTCGGGTAGACCCCGGTCTGGTGGGGGGCGAGCGCCGACCACAGCCCGCGCGCCCACGTCCGCTCGGCCTCGAAGCCCTCGGCGCCCTCCGTCGTCCCGTTGATGTTGAAGGTGTGCCCGGCGCCGCGCCCGCCGAAGGCCGTCTCGTCCTCCCCGACGCGGGCGATGGCCCCGCCGAGCTGGAAGATCGGGAAGGCGGTGAGCGGCGAGACGATCCGGGCCGCGTGCTCGGCCGTACGGTCGATGACCTCGTCGGTGAGCCGGTCGACGTCGCAGGACTTGAAGTAGTACCAGCGGCCGTGCGGGAAGGACGGGTCGAACATCGCCTGGTGCTCGGTGAACGGCTTGGGCGCGCACAGGTCCAGAACGGGCGGCGTACCGGACTCGCGCAGCGGCCGCAGCACCTCCTGCCCCTCCTCGACGGGCCCCGCGTAGCAGCAGACCACCATCACGACCGGCTGCCCCTGCAGCTCGGCCGGCACGTAGTCGACGGCGGGCGCCTTGCGGTGGACGATCGCCGTGGTCAGCTCGTCCGGTACGTCGGTGATCCACTCGCGGTAGAAGCGCATCAGCCGTGCCGACTCGGCCATCGGCCACACCACGGGCCCGGCCAGGACCACCGGCCCCAGCGGATTGAGGCGGAACTCGAACTCCGTGACGATGCCGAAGTTCCCGCCGCCGCCGCGCACGCCCCAGAAGAGATCCGGGTTCTCGTCCGCGCTCGCCTTGAGGAACGTTCCGTCGGCGGTCACCAGGTCCACGGAGAGCAGCTGGTCGATGGTGAGCCCGTACTTGCGCATCAGCCAGCCGATGCCGCCGCCGAGCGTGAGTCCCGCCAGGCCGGTGTGCGTGACGATCCCGGACGGGACGGCCAGCCCGAACGCCTGGGTCTCCCGGTCCAGCTCGCCGAGCAGCACCCCCGCCTGCGCCCGGACCGTACGGGCCTGCGGGTCCACCCGGATCCCGCGCATCGGCGAGAGGTCGATGACGGTGCCGTCGTCGCACACCGACTGCCCGGGGAAGCTGTGGCCGCCGGAGCGCACGGCGAGGGGGAGGCCGGAGCCGGCCGCGAAGCGCACCGCGTCGATGACGTCGGCGACGCCCGTGCAGTGGGCGATGAGGGCGGGGGAGCGGTCGACGGAGCCGTTCCACACCCGCCGGTCCTCTTCGTACGAGGGGTCTCCGGGGCGCACGAGCCGCCCCCGGAAGGACTGGCTGAGCATGGCCATGTATTCAGTCTGGCACTGGGGGCGCGGCCTTGCCCGTGCGTTGGCCACTGGGGCTTGGCGGGGGGTGGGCCGGCCCGGGCCGGCCCGGGGCCGTTCTGGGCCGAAGGGGCGCCGGGGCGCAGATGGCCCCGGCGCCCCTTCGGCTGGATCGCCGCTGTCGGTCAGGATCGCCCGGGCCTTGCCGCCACTCGGACGGGTGCGGCTCCGCTGCCGGGGGCTCCGCCCCGCCCCGGACCCCGCGCCTCAAACGCCGGCGGGGCTGGATTGGTGCGGCGGGGCCGGACTGGGCGGCGGGGGTGGCCAGGGGGCGGCAGGGGCCGCCGGGGCGTGGGTGGAGGCGGCCCCTGCC
The DNA here is from genome assembly GCF_045000215.1 of Streptomyces sp. 147326. NCBI lineage: Bacteria > Bacillati > Actinomycetota > Actinomycetes > Kitasatosporales > Streptomycetaceae > Streptomyces > Streptomyces sp. 147326. The sequence goes on from NZ_CP134201.1 coordinate 6,062,345, forward strand.
GTCCTGGGGCCGGGTCAGCCGTGGGTGACCCGGAGTTCCTTGATGCCGTTCAGCCAGGCCGCGCGCAGGCGGCGCGGGTCCTCGCCCGTCAGGCGGAGGTCCGGCAGGGCGTCGGCCAGTGCGTTGAAGATCAGGTCGATCTCCATCACCGCGAGGGACTTGCCGAGGCAGAAGTGCGGGCCGCCGCCGCCGAAGCCCAGGTGGGGGTTGGGGTCGCGGGTGATGTCGAAGGCGTCGGGGTTCTCGAAGACCTCGGGGTCGTGGTTGGCGGAGGAGTAGAACATCCCCACCCGGTCGCCCGCCTTGATCTTCTGGCCGCCGAGTTCGGTGTCCTGGGTGGCGGTGCGCTGGAAGGACACCACCGGGGTGGCCCAGCGCACGATCTCCTCCGCGGCGGTGGACGGCCGGGTCGCCTTGTAGAGCTCCCACTGGTCGGGGTGGGACAGGAAGGCGTGCATGCCGTGGCTGATGGCGTTGCGCGTGGTCTCGTTGCCCGCGACCGCCAGGAGGAGGACGAAGAAGCCGAACTCGTCCGAGCCGAGGTTGCCCTGGCCCTCCGCCGCGACGAGCTGGGTGACGATGTCCTTGGCCGGGCACTCCTTGCGCTGGGCGGAGAGGTTCATCGCGTAGCCGATGAGCTCCATGGCCGCGTTCGCGCCGACCTCCTCGGTGATCGCGTACTCCGGGTCGTCGTAGGCGATCATCTTGTTCGACCAGTCGAAGATCTTGGCGCGGTCCTTCTGCGGTACGCCGATCAGTTCGGCGATGGCCTGCAGCGGGAGCTCGCACGCCACCTGCGTGACGAAGTCGAAGCTGCCGTCGGCGGAAACGGCCAGGGCCTCCTCGACGATCTTCCGGGCGCGGTCCCGCAGCGCCTCCTCCAGCCCGCGGATGGCCCGCGGGGTGAAGCCGCGCTGCACGATCTGGCGTACGCGGGTGTGTTCCGGCGGATCCATGTTCAGCATGATCAGTCGCTGGGCATCTATCGCATCACGCTGGATGTGCTCGTTGAAGCGGATGATCGCCGTGTTGGTGGTGGAGGAGAAGAGCTCCGGGTGCGTGGAGACGTACTTGACGTCCGCGTGCCGGGTCACGACCCAGTAGCCCTCGTCGTCGAAGCCGGTGACGCCCCGCCGCTGCGGGCACCACCACACGGGCGAGGTCTGCCGCAGCTGCGCGAACTCCGGGAGGGGGACCCGGCTTTGGAGCAGGTCGGGGTCGGTGGCGTCGAAGCCTTCGGGCAGCGCGGGACAGGACATCGGGGCAACTCCAAAGTCTGACGGCCCATCAGAAGTTGGCTTGAAGGTAGTAACGAGTTCTAGAAGTAACAAGGGTCGCGGCGCCAACTGTTGCGTGTGGAATCCGTGCAGGGCGCGTGCAAGACCCTTGCGTGGCGGGGCCCCAGGTCATAAGACTGCGGGGAGAACTAGAACGCGTACTAGTTCGGGCGGGGCGCCGGGACGGCCCGCCGCGCTGGCGCTGTGCAGGAGAGGACGAGCTCATGGCCGCGGAACCCGTCATCGTCGAAGCCGTACGCACCCCCATCGGCAAGCGCGGGGGCGCGCTCGCCAACCTCCATCCCGCCTACCTGCTGGGCGAGACCTACCGGGAGCTGCTGGCCCGTACCGGAATCCAGCCCGACTGCGTCGAGCAGATCGTCGGCGGCACCGTCACCCACGCCGGCGAGCAGTCGATGAACCCCGCCCGCAACGCCTGGCTCGCCATGGGCCTGCCGTACGAGACCGCCGCGACGACGGTGGACTGCCAGTGCGGCAGCTCGCAGCAGGCCAACCACATGGTCGCCAACATGATCTCCGGCGGTGTCATGGACATCGGCATCGCCTGCGGCGTCGAGGCCATGAGCCGGGTGCCGCTGGGCTCCGGCTCCAAGCACGGCCCGGGCAAGCCCTTCCCGGACGAGTGGAACGTCGACCTCCCGAACCAGTTCGAGGCCGCCGAGCGGATCGCCCGCCACCGGGGCCTCGGCCGCGAGGACGTCGACCGGCTCGGCGTGCTCTCCCAGGAGCGGGCCGGGGTCGCCTGGGCCGAGGAGCGGTTCAAGCGCGAGACCTTCGCCGTGCAGGTGCCGACGACCGAGGAGGAGCAGGCCGCCGGACAGGGCATGTGGCGCCTGGTCGACCGGGACGAGGGCCTGCGGGACACCAGCATGGAGGCGCTGGCCCGGCTCAAACCGGTGATGCCCACCGCCGTGCACACCGCCGGGAACTCCTCGCAGATATCCGACGGGGCCGCCGCCGTGATGTGGGCCTCCCGCAAGATGGCCCGCGCGCTCAAGCTCAAGCCGCGCGCCCGGATCGTCGCCCAGACGCTCGTCGGCGCCGACCCCCACTACCACCTGGACGGGCCGATCGACGCGACCCGGGCCGTGCTCGGCAAGGCCGGGATGTCCCTCAAGGACATCGACCTCGTCGAGATCAACGAGGCCTTCGCCTCCGTCGTCCTCAGCTGGGCTCAGGTCTTCGACCAGGACCTGGAGAAGGTCAACGTCAACGGCGGGGCCATCGCCCTCGGCCACCCCGTCGGCGCCACCGGAGCCCGGCTGATCACCACGGCACTGCACGAGCTGGAGCGCCGCGACAAGGAGTTCGCGCTGATCACCATGTGCGCGGGCGGCGCGCTGGCGACCGGCACGATCATCCAGCGCCTGTGAGCCTTCCGCGCAGGCGCCTCTGAACCCCGTGGGATGGGATGCAGAAGGCCCCGGCGGCCGGACCTGGGGAGGCCGGCCACCGGGGCCTTCGTATGTCTGTGACTGCTGGTGCTGCTGCGTCTGCCGTGCGCCGGTGGCTTAGTACCAGTGGTTGGCGGACCAGAAGTTCCAGGCGCCGACGGGGCTGCCGTAGCGCTCGTTCATGTAGTCCAGGCCCCACTTGATCTGGGTGGCCGGGTTGGTCTTCCAGTCGGCGCCCGCGGAGGCCATCTTCGACGCCGGCAGGGCCTGGGCCAGGCCGTAGGCACCGGAGGAAGCGTTCGTCGCGGTGTGGTCCCAGCCGCTCTCATGCGAGATGATCTTGTCGAAGGCGGCGAACTGGGCCGGGTCCTTGATCATCTGCTGGGCGATCGCCTTGGCGCTCGTCGGGGCAGCCTGCGCGGGAACCGCGGCAAGCATGGAACCGGCGACGCCCAGGGCGAGGACGGAACCCGCGAGGGCCTTCTTGGAAGCGGCGATGCGGCGGATGACGGTGTTGGACACGGATTGACCTTCCGAAGGGGACAGGGGCGGTCGCGGCATGCCGAAGACATGCGTGAGCCACTCACACAGGTGGAGAGGGGATCCGCAGGCGGCGGGTGAAACACCCGTGCCGCCCGGCGACACATCCAGTTCTACCGATGGCCCGGCGGCCTGGCAAAGGCCCCGCTTACTAGCCGGCCTCGCAGCCGGGGCGCAATGGCCCACGGCGCGGCGATCAGCGTCTGCGCAGGTGGGAGTGGGGCAGGAGGGGGTTGTCATGGGGCCTTTACGGCCAACTATCCCGTTTCGTATGTGACGTGGGTCCTGTGGGGCGCCTCACCGCCGAGGGCCCCGAATGTCACCCTCCGCCACCGTTCGTGCCCCTTTCGAGGGCAGGCTCGCGGTCGGTGACGGCCCCCGAATCGAAGGAGACGGGTGCGTCGAACGCGGCTTTGCGAGTCGCCCGCCGCAGCGCCTTCAGCAGCGTGGCCCCCAGCGTGAGCGTCAGTACGACGGTCAGCGCCGCCCGGCCCAGGTCCCAGCCCACCGAGGTCGCCAGGCAGTACGCGGCGAAGCGCGCCAGGTTCGCGGCGACCGGCTCCCCCGGGTGGAAGGAGATGCCCTGCCCCATGCCCTGCAGGATCACCCACCCCTGCAGGTTCATGACCGTGCCGTACGCGAACGAGCCCACGAAGCCGTACGCCGCCAGCATCAGCAGCTCCGCCCGGCCGCGCAGCCGCTCCTGGCCCGGCAGCAGCCCGGCCCCCAGCGAGAACCAGCCCATGGCCAGCATCTGGAACGGCATCCACGGCCCGACCCCGCCCGTCAGCAGGGCGGAGGCGAACATCGTCACCGAGCCCAGGACGAAACCGAAGCCGGGACCGAGGACGCGGCCGCTGAGCACCATCAGGAAGAACATGGGCTCCAGCCCGGCCGTGCCCGCGCCCAGCGGTCTCAGCGCCGCCCCGACCGCGGCGAGCACACCGAGCATCGCCACGGCCTTGGCGTCCATGCCGTTGTCGGCGATCGTCGCGACGACCACGGCCACGAGGAGGGGCAGGAGCGCGGCGAAGAGCCAGGGGGCGTCCTGGGAGTGGGCGAGACCCGACTGCCGGTCGGCGAGGAGCGGCCAGCCGAAGGCCGCGATGCCGATGAGGGTGACGAGGACGAGGGCGGCGGCGGCCCGGGGGCCGATACGGACGGGGCGGGCGGTACGGGCTGGGCGGGCGGTACGGACCGGGCGGGTGGAACGGACCGGGTGGGTGGAACGCGCTGGGCGGGTCACCGGGCCTCCGCCGCATCGAGGGCCGCGGCGACCTGGCCCACCGTGAGCCAGTGACCCGGGGCCAGGATCTTCGCCACCTGCGGCGCGAAGGCGGGCGAGGAGACGACGACCTCGGCGGTCGGGCCGTCCGCGACGACCTCCCCGCCGGCCAGGATCACCACGCGGTGGGCCAGCTCGGCGGCGAGCTCCACGTCGTGGGTGGCGAGGACGATGGCGTGGCCGTCGGCGGCCAGGCCGCGGAGGATCTCGATCAGGCGGACCTTGGCGGCGTAGTCCAGGCCGCGGGTGGGCTCGTCGAGGAGCAGCAGGGCCGGGCGGCCGGTGAGGACCAGCGCCAGGGCCAGGGCCAGGCGCTGGCCCTCCGAGAGATCCCGGGGGTGGATGTCGTCGGGGACGTCCGGAAGCAGTGCCGACACCAGATCCCGGCACGTGCCGGGGGCCGCGCCGGCGTCGGAGTCGGCGGCGGTGCACTCGGCGGCGACGGTGTCGGCGTAGAGGAGGTCGCGGGGCTCCTGCGGGACGAGGCCGACGCGGCGCACCATCTCGGGCGGCGGCGTGCGGTGGGGGGTGCGCCCGCCGACGGTGACCTCGCCGGTGGTGGGGGCGAGCGTGCCGACGAGGGCGGCGAGGAGGGTGGACTTGCCGGCGCCGTTGCGGCCCATGAGGGCGATGGTCTCGCCGGGTCGCACCGCTAGGTCGATGTTGCGGAGCACGTCTTTGCGGTCGCGGCGGACGCCTAGGCCGCTGGTGTGGGCCGGGGCCCCTGCCGGGGTGGCGGTCGGGCCCGGCGTCCTCCGGCGCAGCAGCCGCGCGACGATCCCGGCCGCGCCGCCGCCGGGGCTCCGCCACGGACCCCGCTCCTCAAACGCCGGAGGGGCTGGATCGTCCAGCCTCGCCGGCGTTTGAGGAGCGGGTCGGGGCAGAGCCCGGGAAGCGGTGCCGCGGGTGGGCTCGGGCAGAGGGGGTGCCGGGTTGACTGCGGCCCCGGCGGCAGCCGACAGGCGGGTCAGGAGCGGCGCGGCCAGCCGGCGGGCGTCGCGGATCGAGAGGGGGAGCGGGGACCAGCCCGCGAGGCGGCCCAGGGAGACCACCGGGGGGTGGACCGGGGAGACGGCCATGATCTCCGCCGGGGGCCCCAGGACGGGCGCCGCCCCGGGGGACGGCAGGAGCAGCACCTGGTCGGCGTACTGGACCACCCGCTCCAGCCGGTGCTCCGCCATCAGGACGGTGGTGCCGAGGTCGTGGACCAGGCGCTGGAGGACCGCCAGGACCTCCTCCGCCGCCGCCGGGTCCAGCGCGGACGTCGGCTCGTCCAGTACCAGGACCCGGGGGTGCGGGGTGAGGACCGAGCCGATCGCGACCCGCTGCTGCTGGCCGCCGGAGAGCGTGGCGATGGGCCGGTCGCGGAGTTCGTTCAGGCCGAGGAGGTCCAGGGTCTCCTCCACCCGGCGGCGCATCACCGCAGGTGGCAGGCCCAGGGACTCCATCCCGTAGGCGAGCTCGTCCTCCACCACGTCCGTGACGAAGTGCGCGAGCGGATCCTGGCCGACCGTGCCCACCACGTCCGCGAGCTCGCGCGGCTTGTGCGTGCGCGTGTCACGGCCCGCGACCGTGACCCGGCCCCGGAGCGTGCCCCCGGTGAAATGGGGGACCAGCCCCGAGACGGTCCCGAGCAGGGTGGACTTGCCGACCCCCGACGGGCCGACCAGGAGGGTCAGCTCGCCTTCCGGGATCACCAGGTCGACGCCCTGGAGGGAAGGCCCGGCCGCGCCCTCGTAGGTGACCGACACCTGCTCGAAGCGGATCACAGCGACGCCTCCTTGGGCGGTACGGGTGCCACGAACGCGGGCAGCAGGCCGATCAGGATCGCCGCCGCCGGCCACAGCGGCAGCGTGGGCGCCACCAGCGGGACCACGCCCGGGTGCAGCGCGGCGGGGTCGACGGTGCCCGCGCGGATGAGGAGCGCGGCGACGGCCGCGCCCGAACCGGCCACCAGCCAGGCGCGCGGCCCCCAGCGGTCGGGCCGGTAGCGGGTCCGCACCGACCGGCGCCCGCCGAGGCGCAGGCCCGCGAGGGCCAGGACCGCGCCGATGCCGAGCACGGGGAGCCCGTACGCGGCGCCCTGCGCGGCGAGCAGTCCGTACGTTCCCGCGCACATGCCGAGGAGGCCGCCGAGGGTGAGGACGTTGGTGGTGTGCCGGACGGCCGGCGGGACCTTGGCCGTGCGGCCGTAACCGCGCGCGTCCATCGACGCGGCGATGGCGACGGAACGCTCCAGGGCGCCCTCCAGGACCGGCAGGCCGATCTGGAGGATCGCCTTCACCCCACCGGTGGGGCGGCCGCGCAGTCGGCGGGCGGTCCGCAGCCGGACCACGTCGGCGACCATGTTCGGCGCGAAGGTCATGGCGACGACGACGGCGACCCCGGCCTCGTACAGGGCGGCCGGCAGGGACTTCAGCAGCCGCGCCGGGTTCGCGAGGGCGTTCGCGGCGCCCACGCAGACGAGGAGGGCGGCCAGCTTCGCGCCGTCGTAGAAGGCGAAGACCAGCTGCTCGGCGGTGACCTTCCCGCCGAACCGGATGCCCTGCGCCCACGCGGGCAGCGGGATCTCCGGGAGCGTGAAGAGGGTGTGCGCGCCGGGTACGGGGGAGCCGAGGAGCATGGAGAAGAGCAGGCGCAGGCCGATGACGACGAGGCCGAGCTTGAGGAAGGCCCCGTAGGAACGCGCCCAGGGCGCGTCCGTGCGGCGGGCCGCCACCACGAACCCGGCGACGCCGACGATCAGCCCGAGGAGCAGGGGGTTGGTGGTGCGGGAGGCGGCGGTGGCGAGCCCGAGGGCCCAGAGCCACCAGGCCCCGGCGTGCAGGGCGGTGGCCCGGCCGGCGAGCGGGGCCCGCCACTTCTCGTACGTCGACCGGCGCGGCGGATCCTGCGCCGCGGGGAGGCTCCGCCGGGCCGGGGTCACGTCGTCGCGTGCGGCTCCGGTGGGGGTGTGCCCCCCGGCCTCCGGCCGGCCCGCAGACCCGCCCGCACCACCCGTGCGACGCGCACTCCGGCTGCGGGCGGCCCGGGCGGGTGCCTGAGCGCCATCGGCGGCCGTCACGCCGTCGCCCGATGCCGGGCCGTCGCCCGATGCCGGGCCGGAACCCGGAGGCGGGACAGGAAGCCGCCGGGCAGCCGCGGCCGCCCGCCCACTGCCGCCCGGCAGAACCGCACCGAGCCCAGCCGATCCGGCTGCGCCCGCTGTGCCTGTCGGGGCTGCGCCCGGCCCGGCCGTGCCCTCCGCGCCTGCTGCGGCCGTGCCCGACCCGGCTTCGCCCGCCGCGCCCGCGCCCGTGCGCGGCTCGCGCTGCCGGGCCGGGCCGGTCTTGCGCAGCTCGACCGGCTGGGCCGTGTCGGCCTCGGCCGTGCCCGCCTCGCCCCGGCCGGGTGGCGTCGGGGCCGTCATCGGGTGCGGCGGCGGGACTGCCAGATGCCGGCTGCGGCCAGGGCGGCCACGGCTGCGATGCCGGCCAGGAGGCCCGCCGACGGGCCGCCGTCGTCCGGGGCCGGGGCGGCGGCCTTCGACGACGTGCTCGGTGCCGGGGCGTCCGCCATGGGTTCGCCGCAGCCCTGCTTCGGGTAGCCCGAGATCCCGCACAGCAGCGCCGCGCTGTTGTAGCGCAGCGGCTTCGCGGCCGAAGCCAGCGCCTCGGCCGCCGTGGCGTCCGGGGGAACCTGGGCGCAGGCCGTGCGCGCGGCGTCCTGGGGCGGGGCCTCGCCCGCCGGGGCGTCCGACGGGACGCCGAAGTCGATGACGAGCGCCACCCGCTTGCGGCCCTCCGCCGGTGCGGTGGCCCCGCAGACGGCCTCGAAGTCGGCCGCGGCGCGCGGCCGGGCCGTCTCGGCCGCCGCGTCCTTGCTCACCGAGAAGCGGAAGCCCTGGACGGAACCGTCCGCCGGGCGGGCCGTCGAGGGGCCCTGCGTGGCGTACGACCACTGGCCGCCGTCCGAGCCGTCCCAGAACGACCAGTAGCGGTAGCCCGCCGCCATCGCCGGAGCGGCGGCCAGCACGGCCAGGACGATCCCGAGGGCGAGACCCAGGGCTACGGGGCGGCGGCGCGGCATCAGAGCTGGTTCTTCTTCCGGCGGCCGCTCAGCAGGATGCCGATGCCGACGCCGGCCGCGCCGCCCGCTCCGATGATCCACCAGAGGTTCTGGCTGCCGGAGGACCCGTCCTTCCCGTTCTCCACGGCCGTCGCGTCCGTGTCCGCGCCCTGCGGGGCCGGGCCGGTCGCGTTCAGCGCGGCGACGAGGTCGGTGCCGCCGAAGGACTTCGGGTCGGTGCCCGTGGCGTGCGCGGCGAGGACCAAGGTGCCGAGGGCGGCCGGCTTGCCCTTGGACCACTCGGCGGAGTTGGCCTTCAGCCATTCCAGCGCGCCCGCCGCCGACTGCTTGTGCCCGGCCGCGGCCAGGGCGATCACCGCGTCGACGGTGTTGCCGGTGTCCGCGGTCGGCTGGTCGGCGCCCGGGGTCAAGGCCGTCAGGTGACCGTCCTTCTTGAGGGCCTCGGCCAGGTAGCCGGCCGCGCCCTGGGCCGCTGCCGCCGGGTCCGCGGTGCCCGCCGCCGGGCAGGTCAGCGCCGCAGCGGGGGTGTCCGTACCGGACGGGACGACGGCCGAGCCCTTACCGAGGCCGGCCAGCGCGGCCGCGGCCGTCGCGTCGCCGTTCGCGAGCAGCTTGCCGCCGGCCGGCTGGAACGCGAAGGCGCCCCGGTCGGTGGCCGGCTCGGCGGCGCAGCCCAGCTGGAAGGAGAGCAGTGCCTCGTAGGGGGTCTTGCCCGCCTTCGACTTGGTCTCGGCCGGCTTCTCGCCGGCCGCGGTCAGGGCGCTGATCACGATGGCGGTCGAGTTGGCGTCGGTGTCGCTGCCCATGGCGCCGCCGGGGTTGGAGGTCCAGCCGCCGTCCTCGTTCTGTACGGACTTCAGCCAGGCGACGGCCTTCTTGACGCTCTCACCGTGGCCGCCGAGCGCGGTCAGCGCCTGCACGGCGGCGGCCGTCGCGTTGGAGTCGATGTACGCCGTCGCGTCGCAGTCCTTGGAGGTGTCCGCGCGGAAGGCGGGGAAGGAGCCGTTCGCGCACTGCTGGCCGACCAGCCAGTCCACGGCCTGCGCGGCGGGCTTGACGCCGACGGTGTCCTGGGCGAGCAGCGCGAAGGACTGCCGCCACACGCCGTCGTACGTGGGGTCGTCCTTGCCGTAGAGCCCGGAGGGGATGACCGGGGGTGCGGAGGGGGAGGCGGGCGGCGCGGTGTCGGCGAGGGCTGCGGGGGCGACACCCACGCAGAGCACGGCGGAGGCGGCGAGCGCGGCTGCGCTGCGACGGACGTTCATGGGGGAGGGTGCCTCTCCTGCTGGGGAACCGGAGGCGGGCACGCACTGGCACCGGGCTCCGGCTCCGTTTACCTCGACGGTGCCGGCCGCCGGAGGATCCGGCGGCGCGAGCCGCGCACTTCCGGTACGGGGCATTCCGGCTCCCCGCCCGGTCGGTGCCGGAGCGGGTCACGGTTGCGGGTCAGCGCCGGATTCGCACCGGCTTCCCCCCGGACGGAAGTGTGGACGACGGCTTCACTCTACCGGCCCGTAGCCTGCCGGCTCCGGGGCGCCGGGGACCCGAGCCCCTTACCGGCCGCGCCCGGCCCTTACCGGCCGCGCCCGGCCCTTACCGGCCGCGCCCGGCCCTTACCGGCCGCGCCCGGCCCTTACCGGCCGCGCCCGGCCCCTTACCCCGCGCCCTGCCCCATGCCGGGCCGGGCCGGGCCCGAGCCCCGTACGGCGCCGCGTCGCGGCCGTTACACGGCCCGGTAGGTCACCGGGTCGGTGCCCGGGACGGCCTCCGCGCGGCCCTGCTTGACCAGGCGCCGCAGGTGGGCTTCCGCTTCCGAGACGGCGATGTTGCGGGAGCCGTACGGGATCTGCTCCCAGGGCCGGTTCCACTCCATGCGCTCCGCCAGCCCCCACGGGGTCAGCGGTTCGGCCAGCAGCGCCCACAGCCCGGACAGCCGTTCCTCGTGGTGGTCCAGCAGTTCCCGTACGCGGCCGGGTGCGTCGGTGAAGGCGTGCTGGTGGGCCGGGAGCACCTCGGCGGGCGCCAGCCGGCCGATGCGTTCGAGGGAGTCGAGGTAGTCGCCGAGGGGGTCGGTGACGCGGGTGTCCTCCGGGGCCTCGTACAGGCCGATGTGCGGGGAGATCCCCGGCAGCAGGTGGTCCCCGGAGAAGAGGCGGCCGTTGCCGGGCAGGTTCGCCGGATGGGCCTCCTCCAGGTGCAGGCAGACGTGGCCGGGGGTGTGGCCGGGGGTCCAGATCGCACGCAGCCGGCGCCCGGCGAGGGGGAGCAGTTCGGCGGGGACGATCTCCCGGTCGGGCACGGCGGCGCGCAGCCCGGGCAGGGTCCGCATGCGGCCGCTCGCGCGGGCGGCGCGCAGGGGGGCGATGTGCTCCTCGGGGGCTCCGGCGGCGGCGAGCTTCGCGCTCATGTAGTCGAACCAGACGCCGGGCTCGGAGGCGCGGGTGCGGGTGACGACCTCGGTGTCGGCGGCGTGCATGGCGATCCAGGCGCCGGACGCCTCGCGGACCTGGCCGGAGAGCCCGTGGTGGTCGGGGTGGTGGTGGGTGATGACCACGCCGTGGACGTCGGCGACGGCGATGCCGAGCGCGGCGAGGCCGGCGACGAGGGTGTCCCAGGACTCGGGGTCGTCCCAGCCGGTGTCGACGAGGACGGGGCCGCGGTCGGTGTCGAGGACGTGGACGAGGGTGTGCCCGAGGGGGTTGTCGGGGATGGGCACCTTGATCGCCCACACGCCTCCGCCGTGATCGGTGACCTGTGACGTGTCCTCCGGCATGAGCCCTCCGCCCGTCGCCGCCCTCTGACGAGAACGTGTTTCAGTAGTAGCCCAAGTCGACCACCTCCGCGCCTTTCTGACTAGTCGTTGGATCTTCTCCGCTGTTCCGTCCTGGCCGTGGACTCCTCGAACTAGAACTGGTATCAGTTCTGGAACGCCAAGCCGCAGGAGGCCTCAGCCATGACCGAGCTCGTGGAACACGGACAACTGTTCATCGGCGGGGAGTGGACGGATCCGCTGGGCACCGACACGATCCGGATCGTCTCCCCCCACACCGAGCAGGTCATCGGCTCCGTCCCGCACGCCTCGAAGAGGGACGTGGACCGTGCCGTCGCCGCCGCGCGCAAGGCGTTCGACGAGGGGCCCTGGCCCCGGATGACGCTCGACGAGCGCATCGCCGTCGTCACCCGGATCAAGGACGCCATCGCCGTCCGGCACGAGGAGATAGCCCGCTCGATCAGCTCCCAGAACGGGTCCCCGTACTCCTGGAGCGTCCTCGCCCAGGCGCTGGGCCCGATGATGGTCTACGACGCCGCGATCACCGTCGCGCGCGCCTACCCGTACGAGGAGCACCGCCAGGGCGTGCTCGGCCCGATCCTGGTGCGCCGGGAGCCGGTGGGCGTGGTCGCCGCCGTCATCCCGTGGAACGTCCCGCAGTTCGTGGCGGCGGCCAAGCTGGCCCCCGCCCTGCTGACCGGCTCGACGGTGATCCTCAAGCCGTCCCCCGAGGCGCCGCTGGACTCCTACATCCTGGCCGACATCGCGCGAGGGCGTGCTGTCGATCCTGCCCGCCGACCGCGAGGTCAGCGAGTACCTGGTGGGCCATCCCGGCATCGACAAGGTCGCCTTCACCGGCTCGGTCGCCGCCGGCCAGCGCGTGATGGAGGTCGCCGCCCGCAACCTCACCCGCGTCACCCTCGAACTCGGCGGCAAGTCCGCCGCCGTGATCCTCCCCGACGCGGACCTCGACACGGCCGTCGCCGGGATCGTGCCCGCGGCCTGGATGAACAACGGCCAGGCGTGCGTGGCCCAGACCCGGATCCTCTCCCCGCGCAGCCGGTACGAGGAGGTGGCCGAGGCCCTCGCGGCGGCCGCCGGCGCGCTGGTCGTCGGCGACCCGCTCGACCCGGCGACCCAGCTCGGCCCGCTCGTGGCCCAGCGCCAGCAGCAGCGCTCCCTGGACTACATCCGGATCGGCCAGGAGGAGGGCGCGAAGGTCCTGTCGGGCGGCGGCCGTCCGGCGGGCCTGGACCGCGGCTGGTACGTGGAGCCCACCCTCTTCGGCGACGTGGACAACTCCATGCGCATCGCGCGCGAGGAGATCTTCGGCCCGGTCGTCTGCCTGATCCCGTACGGGGACGAGGAGGAGGCGGTACGGGTGGCCAACGACTCGGACTTCGGCCTCAGCGGCAGCGTCTGGACCGGCGACGTCGAGCACGGCATCGACTTCGGGCGGCGGATCCGCACCGGAACCTTCAACGTCAACACCTTCAGCCTGGACATGCTCGGCCCGTTCGGCGGCTACAAGAACAGCGGCGTGGGCCGCGAGTTCGGCCCGGAGGGGCTGAGCGAGTACCTGGAGCACAAGATGATCCACCTCCCGGCAGGCTACGAGGCGGGTGCCTGATGGGTGACCGCTGGCAGGTCGAGGTGGACCGGGGGGTCTGCATCGGCTCGGGCATGTGCGTGAACCACGCCCCGGACGGCTTCGTCCTAGACTCGGCGCGCCAGTCCCACCCCCGCACCGCACAGTCGGACGCGAACGAACCGATCCTCACGGCGGCGGAGGGCTGCCCGGTGGAGGCCATCCTGATCACCCTGGCCGGCTCGGGCGAACCCGTCTTCCCGCCGGAGGAGTAGGGGGTGGTGTGGTCGGAGTGGTGCTGCCCGCGCCACTTCGGCCACAGGGGGCTCCGGGACTGGAACGGCAGGGCCGAAACCGCTGGTTCCGTCCCCGATTGACATGGCCCGGGGGCCGTCGTTGACTGGAAAAGAGCGCCAGTGACGCACTGGCACAGAAAGGTCGCGGCCATGAAATGCCGCCGTCCGCATCTGGTTGTCCGGCCGCTCCTCGTGGCCTTCGCCCTGTCACAAGCCGTCGTGGTCGGGGGACTGGCCGCCCAGCCTTCTGCCGCGGTCGTCCAGAGCCCGTTCTGCCTCGACAAGGACGACCCCTATTGGAACGGTTGCCGGCAGGGAGCCAACGAGGGTTGGGGCGTGGGCGCCGCGTGCAAACCGAAGCCGGTCCAGTCCTACGGCGACCCCTCGAACCGGTTCCGCCACGGATACGTGGACGGCTTCAACTCGGCCTATGACGCCGGGCTCAAGGACGCCGGATGCCCGCCGATCGAGGGGCCGATCCCGGCGGACCCCCCTTCGACCCCGCCGCCACCGCCGCAGGTCGACCCGCAGGATGAAACCAAGCGGCTCGAATTCGAGGCCAAGTGCGCCGCGAGGGTTCCGGCGACGGCGACGCCGGAGGGGCGGAACCGGACGATGTCGGTCTGCATGAAGGAATCCGGCTACACCTGGACCCCTCCTAAGGAGGCCGACCCGGCGGACGAGAGCAAGCGTGCCGCGTTCGAGTCGAAGTGCGCTGCCAGGATCCCCGCGACGGCGTCGCCGGAGGAGCGGAACCGGACGATGTCCGCCTGCATGAGGGAGTCGGGCTTCAACTGGACCCCTCCTCCGACCGAGACGACGCCTCCGGCCGAACAGACGCCTCCCGCCGAGCAGACCCCGCCGACCGACCAGCCTTCAGGAGTCGACCCGCAGGGGGAGAGCAAGCGTGCCGAGATCGAGGCCACGTGTGCTGCCAGGGTTCCCGCGACGGCGACGCCGGAGGAGCGGGAGCGGACGATGTCCGCCTGCATGAGGGAATCCGGCGTCAGCCCCTGATCCCCGCGCCGTCCCGCCACTGACCCGCGCCGTCCCGCCACTGACCCGTGCCGTCCCGCCTTGTGTCCCGGCGTCCCGCGAGGCCTACTCCGCCCTTTCGGCGGCGCTCCGCTCGACGCAGAGCTCGTTCCCCTCGGGGTCGGCGAGGGTCACCCAGCCGCTCCGATCATGTGTCCGGCCGCTGTCCACCGGAAATGCCGGGGCGGGCCGGGGCGTGACCCAGCGGCTGCTTCAGGCCTTTTCCGGGGCCGTCAGGTCGATCAGACGGCACACCGTCTCGATGTCGATCTTGACCTGGGCGATCGAGGCGCGGCCTGAAAGCCACGTGATCAGCGCCGAGTGCCAGGTGTGCTCGATGACCCGGACCGCCGAGAGCTGCTCCGCGGTCGGCGGGCCCTCCAGGCCCATCGCGTCCAGGATGATCGCCGTGGTCAGCCGGGACACCGTGTCCACCTCGGGGCTCACGCTGCGGTCGGCGAAGGTCAGCGCCCGCACCATCGCGTCGGCCAGCTGCGGTTCCCGCTGCAGGGCGCGGAAGGCCCGCATCAGGGTCTCCGCGACCCGGGCCGCCGGCTCGTCCCCGGCCGGCGGGCGCTTGCGCAGCGTGGTGTGCATGTGCTGGAGCTGGTCCTGCATCGTGGCGACCAGCAGGTGCACCTTGGACGGGAAGTAGCGGTAGAGCGTGCCCAGCGCCACGCCGGCCGCCTCCGCGACCTCGCGCATCTGCACGGCGTCGAAACCGCCCCGGCTGGCCAACTGCGCGCTGGCGTGCAGGATCCGGCGGCGGCGGGCCTCCTGGCGCTCCGTCAGGGGAGGCGACGCCGGTGTGGTGACGGCCTTCACTTCCGCTGTCATGTGTCCCGTTCCGTGTCGTTGCGCGGGCTGATTCCGGGCTGGTCCGCAGTCAGCATGGTAGGCGCCGCAGTCGTGGCGCGAATCACCTGCTCCGCCTCTTACGGTGTAGTTTCCGGCCGGTAGATTCAATGCTCTTCGACGGATCAAGTCTGAAACTTGTTCTACATTATCCGAGCGGTTACGCTCCGGCGAAAGTTGCAGGGAGAAGGGGGCCGAGAGTGACCGCTGAGGCCATGGTGACGAGCCCTTTCGCGGGTTCCGCCACCGACGGCGACCGCCCGCTGCGCATCGCACTCCTCACCTATAAGGGGAACCCGTTCTGCGGCGGCCAGGGCGTCTACGTCCGCCACCTCTCGCGCGAGCTCGTACAGCTGGGGCACTCCGTCGAAGTGATCGGCGCGCAGCCCTACCCGGTGCTCGACACGGGAGCCTCGCTCACCGAGCTCCCGAGCCTGGACCTGTACCGCAGCCCCGACCCCTTCCGCACGCCCAAGCGCGAGGAGTACCGGGACTGGATCGACGCCGTCGAGGTCGCCACCATGTGGACCGGCGGCTTCCCCGAGCCGCTGACCTTCTCGCTGCGCGCCCGCCGCCATCTGGCCGCGCGCGCGGGGGACTTCGACGTCATCCACGACAACCAGACCCTCGGGTACGGCCTCCTCGGCGACCTCGGCGCACCGCTGGTCACGACGATCCACCACCCCATCACCGTCGACCGCAAGCTCGACCTCGACGCCGCGCAGGGCCGCGTGAAGCGGGCCTCCGTACGCCGCTGGTACGCCTTCACCCGCATGCAGGGCCGCGTGGCCCGCAGGCTCCCGTCCGTCCTCACCGTCTCCGGATCCTCCCAGCAGGAGATCGCCGAGCACCTGGGCGTCCGGGACGAGCGCATCCACGTCGTGCACATCGGCGCCGACACCGACCTGTGGTCGCCGGACGCCTCCGTCGCCGAGGTCCCCGGCCGCATCGTCACCACCTCCAGCGCCGACGTCCCGCTCAAGGGGCTCGTGTACCTCGTCGAGGCCCTCGCGAAGCTGCGCACCGAGCGGCCCGAGGCCCACCTCGTCGTGGTCGGCAAGCGCGCCGAACAGGGGCCGGTCGCCCGCGCCATCGAGACGTACGGGCTCCAGGACGCCGTCCGCTTCGTCAAGGGCATCACCGACGCCGAACTCGTCGACCTCGTCCGCAGCGCCCAGATCGCCTGCGTCCCCTCCCTCTACGAGGGCTTCTCGCTCCCGGCGGCCGAAGCCATGGCCACCGGCACCCCGCTCGTCGCCACCACCGGCGGTGCGATCCCCGAGGTCGCCGGACCCGACGGCGAGACCTGCCTCGCGGTGCCCCCGGGCGACGCGGGCGCACTGGCCGCCGCGCTGGGCCGGATGCTGGGCGACCCGCAGCTGCGGGCCCGCCTCGGCGCCGCCGGACGCGAACGGGTCCTGACCCGCTTCACCTGGGCCAAGGCCGCCGAAGGCACCGCCGCGCACTACCGCGCCGCCATCGAGCAGGCCGCCCGCACCCGCCGCGCGCGGTGACCTGCCGCGCGCGGTGACCCTCCGCCTCATCCACACCCCCGCCCCACACCCCCGCGACCGCGAAGGCAGGACCCCGTGCTGACCGTCGATTTCTCCCGGTTCCCGCTCGCCGCAGGCGACCGCGTACTCGATCTGGGCTGCGGCGCAGGCCGGCACGCCTTCGAGTGCTACCGGAGAGGCGCCCAGGTGGTCGCCGTCGACCGCAACGGCGAGGAGATCCGCGAGGTCGCCAAGTGGTTCGCCGCCATGAAGGAGGCCGGCGAGGCTCCGGCCGGGGCCACCGCCACCGCCATGGAGGGCGACGCCCTCGCCCTGCCCTTCCCCGACGACTCCTTCGACGTCGTGATCATCTCCGAGGTCATGGAGCACATCCCCGACGACAAGGGTGTGCTCGCCGAGATGGTGCGCGTGCTCAAGCCCGGCGGGCGCATCGCCATAACCGTCCCGCGCTACGGCCCCGAGAAGATCTGCTGGGCGCTCTCCGACGCCTACCACGAGGTCGAGGGCGGCCACATCCGCATCTACAAGGCGGACGAGCTGCTCGGCAAGATGAGGGCCGCGGGCCTCAAGCCGTACGGCACCCACCACGCGCACGGGCTGCACTCCCCGTACTGGTGGCTCAAGTGCGCCTTCGGCGTCGACAACGACAAGGCGCTGCCCGTCAAGGCGTACCACAAGCTCCTGGTCTGGGACATCATGAAGAAGCCGCTGGCCACGCGGCTCGCCGAGCAGGCCCTGAACCCGCTCATCGGCAAGAGCTTCGTGGCGTACGCGACCAAGCCCCACCTCCCCGTCGGTGCGACCCAGTGAGCTCGCCCGGGCGCACCGAACACCTGGTCCTGGACGGCGTACTGACCGCCGAGCAGGCCGCCGCGACGGTGGCGGGCATCCTCGCCGCCCAGCGCGCGGACGGGGCCATCCCGTGGTTCCGCGGGCACCACCTCGACCCGTGGGACCACACCGAGGCCGCGATGGCGCTGGACGCGGCCGGCGAGCACGAGGCCGCCGAGCGGGCGTACGCGTGGCTGGCACGGCACCAGAACCAGGACGGATCCTGGTACGCGGCCTACGCCGACCGGCCGGACGGCGTGGACACCACCGAGCCGCAGGACGCGAGCCGCGAGAGCAACTTCACCGCCTACATAGCCGTCGGCGTCTGGCACCACTACCTGTCCACCGGCGACGACACCTTCCTCGACCGCATGTGGCCGGCCGTCTACGCGGCCGTGGAGTGCGTCCTGACGCTCCAGCAGCCCGGCGGCGAGATCGGCTGGAAGCGGGAGGCCGACGGCACCGCCGTCACCGACGCCCTCCTCACCGGCTCCTCCTCCATCCACCAGGCACTGCGCTGCGCCCTGGCCATCGCCGAGCACCGCGAGGAGCCGCAGCCCGACTGGGAGCTCGCCACCGGCGCCCTGCGGCACGCGATCCGGCGCCACCCCGAGCGGTTCCTCGACAAGAACCACTACTCGATGGACTGGTACTACCCGGTCCTCGGCGGGGCCCTGACCGGCGCCGAGGCCACGGCGCGCATCGAGCAGCGCTGGGACGAGTTCGTGGTCCCGGACCTCGGCGTGCGCTGCGTCCTGCCCAACCCGTGGGTGACGGGCGGCGAGTCCTGCGAGCTGGCGCTCGCGCTGTGGGCGACGGGGGAGTCCGACCGGGCCCTGGAGATCCTGCGCTCGATCACCCACCTGCGCGCCGACAACGGCATGTACTGGACGGGCTACGTCTTCCAGGACGAGGCCGTCTGGCCCGTGGAGCAGACCACCTGGACCGCCGGGTCCCTGCTGCTCGCCGTGGCGGCGCTGGGCGGGGACGAGGCCACCACCGCGGTGTTCGGCGGGACCTCGCTCCCTGCCGGACTGGAGCCCGACTGCTGCGGCTGAGCCGTGGCCGGCGTCAGCGCCGGTAGAGCCAGCCGGCCACGGCGTGGCCGACGAGGAGGTAGACCACGGCGGCCACGCCGTAGCCGAAGACGACCTGGACCCATTCCTTGCTGAAGGTGAACAGGTCGTAGGACCAGCCGGCCAGCCAGCTGGCGGTGTCGTGGACGAACTCCACGAGCTCGTTGCCCCGGTTGGCGTCCAGCAGGTACATCAGGATCCACAGGGCGATGACGAAGGCCAGTACGTCCGCCACCAGTGCGACGGCCCGCCCGGCCTGACTGCTTCCGCGTGCGCTTGCTCGGGTGTGTGTGGGCATGTTCCGCGTGTTGCCGCATTGGCGGGCGGCAAACCCGAACGGGTCCCGCGAGTGGCGGGGCCGGGGGACCGGGGTGAGGCTGCGGGGGACACCTCAGCCCCCGGAGGAAACCGTGTCCGTACCCACGACCGTCCGATTCCGTCGCGCCGTCACCGCGGTGGTCCTGTCCACCGCGCTGATGGTCGGCGCCACCGCCTGCGGCAGCGACGGCGGTGGCAGCCGGCAGGAGGAGCTCTCGGCCGCCTCGATGGGGGAGCTGGCCGCGCTGTCGGCCGCGGAGCCGTCCGCCGTCGAAGCCGACGAGCTGGCCGCCGCCGCCGCGCCCTCGCCCACCACGAGCGCCGAGAAGCAGAAGTTCGCCAAGACGCGCTTCGTCGCCAACGCCGGGCTCGCGGCCGGAGCGACGTACCAGTGGATCATCAAGCCGTACCGTGCGGGCAAGTTCAAGAAGGGCGCGAAGGGCCGTACCTTCGCGCTGATCAAGGCCGGCCTCGCGGGTGCGTTCGCGTACAACCGGCTGAAGGCGGCGGCCGACAACGCCAAGGGCGACCCGCTGCTGTCGAAGGCGATGGCGCCGCTGACGGCGGGCATCGCGTCCCTCAAGGGCCTCGGCAGCAAACTGCGCAAGGGCGACGCCGGCGACGCCGACATCAACTCCTTCGACGACGTCATCAGCAGCGTCAAGGATGCGGGCAAGAGCGCGGGCGCCGAGGTCGTCGACAAGGTCCCCAGCACGTCCCAGCTGAGCGGCGGCTGAGCGCGCCCGCCCGGCCCGGCGGCCGGTTCCGGCCTGTTTCAATGGGCGCATGATCGAGTACGTGTTCCTCGCCGCCGGGGCCGCCGGAGTTGCGTGGCTGTTGCGGCGCAAGCACCTCGCGCGGACGGCCACCGGCCCCGTGCCCGGGATCCCCGGGATGGCGCGCCGGCCCGCCGGCGAAGGGCGCTGGCGGGCGGGGCGGGTGTACGCCGACGGGGGCGCGGCCCGCTGGGTCCCGGAGCGCGGTGAGCCCGTACCGCTGCCCGGCGGGCGTGCCACCGGGGTGCGGGTCCCCTCCGTGAAGGAGGGCATCGTCATCAACCCCGGCTCGCGGATCGTCACCTGCACGTACGAGGGCGGTGGGAGCATCGAGATCGCCGTGATGCCGCTGGATGTGCGCGAGCTGCTGGAGGCGGTCCCCCAGGCGGACACGGACACCCCCTCGCCCTGACACGCCGGGAGCCCCGGTCACCGCGGTGTGCGCGGTGACCGGGGCTCCGGTGTGCTGCGGGTGTTCCCTGCGCGGCTAGCCCTGAGTGAAGTAGCCGAACAGGTCGGTGATCACGTGGTTGCTGCCGCCCCAGCTGTTCCAGATGCTGACGCGGCCGTCGGCGACGGGGCTGGTGACGTGGTTGGGGACGGTCTCGCCGGGGCGCGTCTGGAGGCTGCTGGCCTCGGGCCGCGTGCCGCCGTGTCCGTAGACGGTGAGGAAGCCGGGGCCGGTGGTGTCGGTGGCGGTCACGTTCAGGGCCGCGCCGACGGCGCCCGCGGGCAGTCCGGCGACCGAGGCGGTGGCGCCGGGGGCGAGCTTGCCGGTGGTGCGGGTGTCGGCGAGGCGCTGCGGAACGGCGGGCGTGAAGAGGGTGCTGCCGTTCGTGGCGTAGTAGCCCACCGCGTCCAGGATCAGGTGGGTGGAGCCGGTGTTGGTGTAGAGGATGACGGTGCCGCCCGGGCCGACGGGGACGATGGCCTGGTTGGACTTGTCCTTGCCGGGCTCGAGGTTGAGGTTCGAGGTGGCCGGCCGCTTGTCCGGCTCAGAGTAGGCGATGACGTGCGCCTGCTCGGTCGCGCCGGTGCCGGTCAGGTTGAGGACGACCGCCTTGGCGTCGGCCGGGATGCCGTTGACCCCGGCGACCTTGACGGTACGGGTCTGGCCGCCGCCCAGCGCGCCGCCGGTGGTGCGGGTGTCGAGGACGCGGGTCGGGGCGAGCGGGGAGAACCGGTCACCGCCGCCCGGCTGGTAGTAGCCGACGAAGTCGACGATCAGTGCGGCCTTGCCGGAGTTGAGCTGCGCCGAGAGCTTGCCGTCGGCGCCCACCGGGACGGTGACCGTGTTGGAGGAGGTGCCGCCCGCCTTGACGTTGACGTTCGAGGTGACCGGGCGGGACTGGCCCGACGGCCACACGCTGAGGTGGGTGTCCTCGGTGGCGCCGGTGACCGTCACGTTCACGACCGCCGCGGAGGCGCCGGCCGTGTGGTGCGGGCCCGAGCTGGTGAAGACGACCGGCAGGGAGAACGCGGTGGCGGTGCCGCCCTGGACGGGGGTGTTGGTGGTGCGGGTGTCCAGGACGCGGAACGGACGCTGGGAGACGTAGCCGGCCGGGGTGTAGGCGACCTGCACGGTCCGCTCGGCCGTGGAGGTGGCGCCCTGGACGTCCAGGAGGGTCGTGGTCACCTTGTAGGTGCCGGGCTGCTTGTAGGCGTGCCGGACCGGCTCCAGAGCGCTGCGGCTCTCCTTCGTGCCGTCACCGAAGTCCACGTCCACGCGCTGGACCGGCCACGGCGTGGTGGCGGTCCGCGGGTCGGCCTCGGCGGACAGCGGGGGCACGAACTCCCTGGGGGCGTCCGCGTTCGGCAGGACCGGCTGCACGGTGAAGGCCGTGGTCAGCGGGGTGGCCGCGGTCACCTTGGCCGTCACGGTGGTGGAGACCTGCTGCCGGACCTTGTTGGACGCCGTCACCTTGACCGTGCACGCGCACGGCTTGTCGTAGACGTGCTCGGCGGTGGCGGCCGAGGTGACGACCGGGGCGGTGCCGTCGCCGAAGTCGTACGCGTAGGTGAGCGCGGTGAGCCAGCGGCTGTCCGCCGTGGCCTTGACCTTCACGGTGGTACCGGCCGGGGCCCAGCCCGGTTCGAGCTCCGCCCGGACACTGCGCAGGTCGTCGTACAACTCGAAGGCGCCGCGGTCCAGGTACCCGCCGTCCTTGCCGGTGTTGGGTACGCGCGGGTCGTCCCCGATCTCCCGCCCGAAGTAGTCGGTGAGCAGTACGCCCGGCGCCGTCGCGTCGGCGGAGTCGACCGTGGGGGAGCCGTCCAGCGCTCCGACGCCCTTCGGCGACGGGGTCAGGATGTCGTGCGCGCCCTGGCCGGTCCCGGCGTGGAAGGCGGCCTGGTCCGGGTAGGTGGCGCCGGCCCACTTGTAGGCCACCCGGTCGGCGGTGAAGGGGCCGGTGATCAGGTTGTAGTCGGCGCGGGTGCCGGTGGCCGCGGTCTGCGCCACCTCGATGCCGTAGCGCGCGCCGGGGTCCCCGCAGCCGGCCTCGAAGTCGGTGTGGACCACGTTGTTGAACAGGGACGAGCCGGTGGAGCCGCCGGTGAGCTTGATGCCCGCCTCGCAGTCGCGGCGGATCGTGTTGTTGGTGACGACCAGGCCGGTCGCGTCCCAGGCGACGACCGCCGGGTTGACGTAGCCCTGGATCTCGTTGCGGCTCAGTACGACGTCGTGCGCGTTCTCCACGCGGACGGACGTCTTCAGCTTGCTGTGCTGGAGGCGGACGTCCGCGCTGCCCCCGTCGATCGTGACGGAGTCGGGGTTGCCGCCGGCGGCGAGCCCGCGGAGCTCCACGTCGGTGGAACCGGTGACCCGGACACCGGCCGGGGCGTCCAGTCCGACGACCTTCACGGAGGAGACGTTGCTGATGGTCAGGGTCTTGCCCGGCGCCAGCCTGAACCTCGGGAGGGCCTCCTCCCCGTCGGAGACGAAGGCGATCGGCTTGCCCGGCAGCCCGGCACGGTTGATGGTGACGTTCTCGTCGTACGGCTTGACGCCCGGCTCGATGCGCACGGTCTGGCCCGGCTGCACGACCTTGACCGCGGCCGAGATCGTGCAGAAGGGGCTGGCGTACGTGCCGGGCCCGGTGTCCGAACAGCGGGGGCCGGCGACATTGCTGACGTAGAGGGAGGCCGGGGTTCCGGCGGCGGCCGCGGTGGCCGGCACGCCGAGGAGGGAGACGAGACCCGCGGTCAGCAGGATCGTCGCGCGAGTGGGACGCACCAGAAGGGTTCCTTCGAGCAGAGGACGGCGTGGGTCGCCACGGGTGCGGCGCATCGCGACCTGTATGCGGCCAGTTCCCCCCGGCGGCAGTCGGGCGCACGCGAAACCCGTAGCGGCGACGATCATCATCCACTTTCGGCCAGCCGCTGTCATTTCCGATGATCGGATCAGAGACCTGAAGGTTGTCCCGTAAAGGATTGGTGTGCGGGGCCGACGGAACCGGGTAACGTCTTTGTCATGTTCTTCCAGACGCCGATTTACGAGTGAGAGCGTGATGGGCCCCTGCTGACGTCCTTCGACGTCGCCGCCCGTCCCCCACCGACGAATCCGTAGATCCTTCACATCATTACCGGGAGAACCTGTGACCGTGAGCAAGAACATCAACAACCCCGTGGGCATGGGCGGCGGCCAGCGCAAGAGGCTGTCCCGCGCCGAACGGCAGAACAACGGTCCGCACCGGAACCTCGACCGCCGGGGTGCAGCCGACCAGAAGGCGGAGCTGGTGCGCAAGATGCGCGAGAAGGCGGGCGCAGCTGAGGACGCAGGGCAGGCGGGCGACGACACCGCACAGAGCTGACGCACCGCCGCGGCAGGGTGGCACCGCACGGGGCAGGGCCCGGACCGCGACGCGCGGTCCGGGCCCTGCTGCCGTATCGGGGCCCTGCACAGCCCTTGGTGGTCGGCTCCGGAAGTCCTTCGGGGTTGATTCCGGGGCCGGGCGGTGTGTGTCGCATCGTTGGACGTCCAAGGCGGTGGGTGGAGGCTGTCTCGGCCGCCTGCAGAAGGGGGGCCTGGGAGACCCAGGTTGATCTGGGCCTGGTTGGCCCGAAGGCTGGTGGCGAAGCTGTGGCCATGACCGACAGCAACAGTGATGTGACCGGCTTCCACGACCGTGTCGTCCTGATCACCGGCGGAACCAGCGGAATGGGCCTGGCTACCGCGCGTCTGCTCCTGGAAGCCGGCGCCCATATCGTCATCACCGGCCGCGACGATGCCCGCCTCGACCGCGCAGCCGAACAACTGTACAAAGCGTCCGACCAGGGTGCCCGGTTGCTCACGGTCCGAGCTGACTCCGCCAGACTCACCGATCTCGACCGTTTGGCTGCCCTGATCCGTGAACGCCACGGACGTCTGGACGGAGTGTTCGCCAATGCCGGGGTCGGAGTGTTCCAGCGCAGTGGCGAGGTCACTGAGCAGGACTTCGATCTCAGCGTCGACGTCAACTTCAAGGGGGTGTTCTTCACGGTCCAGAAGGTTCTGCCGCTGCTCGACGCGGCGGGTGGCGGTTCCATCGTGATCAACGCCTCGTGGACACTGCACCGGGGCCTGGCCGTCGCACCGGTGTATGCGGCCACCAAGGCCGCCGTCCACAATCTGGCCCGCACGCTGGGCAGTGATCTCGCCGAGCGCGGCGTCCGGGTCAACTCGATCAGCCCGGGCTACATCGTCACCGAGATGTTCGATGCCGCCAACCCGGACCCTGCCTCACACGATGCCATCCGCTCCCAGGTGCCGCTGGGGCGGCTCGGCCGGGCCCAGGACATCGCCGAGAGCGTGGCCTTCCTCCTCTCCCCGCGGTCCTCGTACATCACCGCCCAGGACATCGCCGTCGACGGGGGCCTGGTGACTGCCATCCCCGCCTCCTGACGGCGGGCGTGGCTGCCTGGCCCCGGCAGGGCCAGGCAGCCACCCCTCACGACCGGCCACAATCGTCGTATGAGCACAGCCATCAACCTGGGCGAGTTCCTCCGCTCCCGCCGCTCCCTCCTGCACCCTGAAGACGTTGCCCTGCCGGACTTCGGAGGCCAGCGCCGGGTCGCGGGCCTGCGCCGCGAGGAGATCGCGCAGCTGGCCGGAGTGAGCGTCGACTATTACACCCGGATGGAACAGGGTCGCGTGCCCAACCCCTCGGGCGCGGTACTCGACGCCCTGGCCCGCGCACTGCGGCTGGACGGGGATGCCACGCGGCACCTGCACCGCCTCGCCCGACCGCAGCCCTCCGCCCGGCACGTTCCCCGGCGCCAGGTCCGGCCGCAACGCGTGCGCCCCATGCTCCAGCGATTGCTGGACGATCTGGTGGACATGCCAGCGATGGTGATGGGCCGACGCATGGACATACTGGCCTGGAACACAGCAGCGGCCGCCCTCTTCGGCGACTACGCGCCCCTGCACCGGGCCGAGCGCAACATCGCCCGGATCACCTTCCTCGACGAGACGTCCCGGGAACTGTATGCCGACTGGACCTCCTGCGCCCGCGAGAACGTGGCCTACCTCCACATGGACGCGGGACGGCACCCCGAGGACCCCCGGTTGGCGAGCCTGATCGGCGAACTGTCGATGAAGAGCGAGGACTTCCGTCGCTGGTGGGCCGAGCATCCAGTGCAGGACAAGACCTCGGGAACCAAGCGATTCCACCATCCGGTGGTCGGCGATCTGGAACTGGCCTACGAGACCCTGCGCGCAACGGACGACCCTGATCAGGCCTTGATCACATATGCCGCCGAGCGGGGCAGCCCCTCGCACGACGCCCTGCGGATGCTGCTGGCCTGGGCCACTGAGGCTCCCTCCCCCATGCCGGACGACGACCGCGCGCGCTGACCTTCCGGGCGTCCGGGCCGCACCGCCGGCGACCTGAAGCTGCGTCAGACGCGCCATCGGTCAATGCCCGACCAGCACATCGAGGAACAGAGCACCACAGACCGGCAGGCCCGGTCCCGACGGACATCCGCGCACCGATCCGTGTTGCGTGGCGAACCCCTGCTCGCCGAGGCGGGGGCAACAGACGACGGGGTGGCGTGATCCACCTCTCCCGATCGGCCCGCCCGCCGACCGCTACAACGCCACGGCGCAGCCGTTCCAGTGGAAGTTCACCACCTCCGACCTTGACGATCTGCTGGCCCGACTCGACCGGCACACACCCGCCGACCGACAAGAAGAATCCTCCGCCGCCCTGGCAGCCCGATCAACCCCCGAAGGACTTCCGGAGCCGACCGCTTAGCTGTTGAGTTCCGCCAGCACCCGGAGGGTGTGCGGGTCCGGGGCCGTCACGAGGAGGTCGGTGACCGGGCCCTTGCGCCACACTTCCAGGCGTTCGGCGATCCGCTCCCGCGGGCCGATCAGGGAGATCTCGTCGGCGAAGGCGTCGGGGACGGCCAGGACGGCCTCCTCCTTGCGGCCGGCGAGGAACAGCTCCTGGATGCGGCGGGCCTC
Source organism: Streptomyces sp. 147326 (assembly GCF_045000215.1). Taxonomy (NCBI): domain Bacteria; kingdom Bacillati; phylum Actinomycetota; class Actinomycetes; order Kitasatosporales; family Streptomycetaceae; genus Streptomyces; species Streptomyces sp. 147326. Next base: position 6,088,434 of record NZ_CP134201.1, read on the forward strand.
CTCCTCGTAGCCCATCCGGGCCATCAGGTCGGCGTGGAAGTTGCGGGCCGCGTGGCCCATGCCGCCGATGTAGAAGCCGAGCATCGCCTTGACCGGGAGCAGCCCCTCCGCGACGTCCTCGCAGACGTGGGCGCGGGCCATCGGCGCGATCATGAAGCCTTCGGGGAGCTCCGTCAGCGCGGCCTGGTAGACGTCGGTGCGGGTCGGCGACCAGTACAGGGGCAGCCAGCCGTCCGCGATCCGCGTGGTCTGGGCGATGTTCTTCGGTCCCTCGGCGCCCAGCAGGAGCGGCAGGTCCGCGCGGAGCGGGTGGGTGATGGGTTTCAGGGGCTTGCCGGTGCCGATGCCGTCCCCGCCGCGGTACGGGTGGCTGTGGAAGCGGCCGTCCAGTGCGACCGGGCCCTCGCGGCGCAGCACCTGGCGGATGACGTCGACGTACTCGCGGGTCGCGGTGAGCGGGCTCGCGGGGAAGGGGCGCCCGTACCAGCCCTCGACCACCTGCGGGCCGGACAGGCCCAGGCCGAGCATCATCCGGCCGCCGGAGAGGTGGTCCAGGGTGAGGGCGTGCATGGCGGTGGCGGTCGGGGTGCGGGCGGCCATCTGCGCGATGGCCGTGCCGAGCCGGATCCGCGAGGTGTGCGCGGCGATCCAGGTCAGCGGGGTGAAGGCGTCCGAGCCCCAGGCCTCGGCGGTCCACACCGAGTCGTAGCCGAGGTTCTCGGCCTCGGTGGCGAGGTCGAGGTGGGCGGGCTGGGGGCCGCGGCCCCAGTAGCCGAGTGCGAGTCCGAGGCGCATGTACGTCCCTCCGCGGTGCCGACAGCCATGTCTGACGATGCGTCAGGTGACTGTAGGGCAACGGCCCCCCGCCCGGAAGGGCGGGGGGCCGTCGTGTGCGCGGGAGCGGGACTCAGCCGCGCTGGATGCCCGAGGTGTCGTTCAGGATGCCGCGGCGGCCGTCCTGGGTCTGCGCGACCAGGGTGTCCGGACCGCGCTGCTCGACGGCCAGGTACCAGGTGCCCGGGGCGAGTTCGGCGATCGGGGTGGGGGTGCCGTCCTCGGCGAAGAGGGGGCGGGCCACCGGGACCGCGAACCAGAACGGGGTGAAGTCCGCCGCCGGGGCGGGCGTCGGAGCCGGCTGGTGGGCCTCCTGCGGCGCCGGCGTCGGCGTGCCGCCGTACGGCGGGACCGGCTGCGGGGTGGAACCGTAGGGCTGCTGCCCGCCCGGGTAGCCGTACCCGGCGCCCGGCTGGGGCTGGCCCGGCTGGCCCGCGTACGGCGGGACGGCGGCCGGCTTCGGCTCCGGCACCAGCTGGCCCGCGAGGGCCGGGATCTTCGCACCGGCCACGGCCACGCCGGCCAGCGCCAGGGTGGCGAGGAAGGCGAGGACGGCGCCGGCGCCCAGGTCGAGCTGGCTCGGGCAGGTGATCAGCGCCCACAGCGCGGACCAGGCGGCCGAGACGGCGAGCACGGTGCCCCACGCCGTCAGCGGCAGGCCCAGCACCTTGCGGGTCTCCGGCTGGAAGCGGCCCGCGATGAGCAGGCCGGCGGCGATGAAGCCGAGCAGGAAGACGCTGGGAAGCGCCAGGCGGTAGGCGTCGGTGTCCCACGCGCTCGGCAGGTCGCCACCCGTGGTGGAGTAGAAATCGAGGAACGAGGCGATGAACAGCAGCGCCGCTGCTCCGATCACCACGCCGTCGCCTCGAGTGAGGGAGCGGATGTTCACGTCTTAGGTGTCCTTCTCGGTCTCGGTCGTCTCGTGGTGCCGCGGTCGCAGATCGCGCCTGCACAGGGCGGGCGGCACCATGGTACGGAGGTTCCCCGCGGCCGAGATGATCGGGGCGGCGAGCAGCCCCGACGGGGCTGCCGAGGTGGACTACCCGCCCAGGAAACCGACGATGCCGTCCGCGATGCCCTGCGCCGCCTTCTGCCGCCACTCCGGACTCGTCAGCTGCGCCGCGTCCTTGGCATCACGCATGTTGCCGCATTCGATGAACACCTTGGGCCGAGTTGACAGGTTCAGTCCGCCGAGGTCGTCACGGACGACCAAACCGGTGCCGCTGCCCAGGTAGTTGGCGGGGGCCGAGCCGGTGGTGCGGGCGAAGTTCCCGGCGATGCGCTCGCCGAGCTCGCGGGAGGGTTCGACGATCTTCGCGGTGTCCGCGGCGCCGCCCTTGACCTTGGCGGGGAGGATGACGTGGAAGCCGCGGCTGCCCGCGGAGACCCCGTCGGCGTGGACGGAGACGACGGCGTCGGCATTGGCCTCGTTGCCGATGCGGGCCCGCTCGGTGATGCACGGGCCCCACGGGCGGTCCTGCTGGTGGGTCAGGACCACCTTCGCGCCCTGGGCCTCCAGGGCCGCCCGCAGGCGCAGGGACACGTCGTAGGTGAACTCCGCCTCCATGTAACCGGAGTTGGTGGTGGTGCCGGTGGTGTCGCACTCCTTGCGGCCCGTACCGATGTCGACCTGCTGGTCGATCTCGTCGGTGTGCTTGAAGTTGCCCGTGTTGTGGCCGGGGTCGACGACCACGGTCTTGCCCGCGAGCGGGCCCTTGGCGGGAGCCGGTACGGGGGCGGCCGCGGGCGAGCTCGCTTCCGTACTCGGGCTGCCGCTCGGGGTGGACCCCGGCTTCGCGTCCCGCTGGCCCGGCGACAGGGCCGAGTGCGAGGCGGGCAGCGGCCGGGGCTGCTGCCCGTCGGACCCGGAGCCGGACAGCACCTGGGTCAGCACCCAGCCGGCCAGACAGGCCGGGGCGAGCGCGGCGACCCCGACGACGAGCGTGGAGCGTCGGGTGAACCAGGGCCGGTCCGGACTGACCGAGGAACCGGACTCGGGGGGCGGGTAACTGTCGTCTTTGCGCACGCGGCGATGCTAGACCGCCCCGCTGCCGCCCGGCTGGTACTGGGCCATCCGAGGGCGCGGTGCGCTTATATGAGAGGCCCGCCACTCCCCTGGCCGTTAGATTCCGGAATTCACCTCAAGTTACCGGGGAGTTGGGTTCATGTCTGGCATCAACGCGGTGGGTCCGGAGGTCGAGAACGGAGACCGGGGCCTCCTCTTCCGGGGGAGCGACGTCGAGGAGCTCAGTGACCTGATACGCGTGCGGTTCGCGCCCCATCGATTATCGGTCCTGGGCGATCATCCGCTGGACGGCTGTTTCCGGCGTGTGCATGAAGGGGCGGTCGCGATCTACGAGCTGGGGTACGGCTCGGAGGTCGACATCACGCCCGAGGCACCGCTGGACTTCTACAACATTCATGTCCCGCTCGCCGGCGGTGGCGCCGTCACCGTGAACGGGAAGACGCTCTCCTCCCCGCTCAGCATCGCGGGACCGGAACAGAAGCTGACGATGCGCTGGAGCCACGACAGCGTGAACCGGTCCCTGATCATCCCGCGCCACGTCGTCGACCAGGCCCTCGCCGTCCGGCTCGGCGACCAGCCGCAGAAGCCCCTGGACTTCGCTCCGGTCTTCGACGACCGGGCGGACCCGGTGCGGGCGTGGCTGAATGTGGTGAAGCACTTCGCCGAATTCGCCGACTCCGCCCTCGCGGCCCGTTCGCCACTGGCGATCCGGCACTTCGAGCAGCTCCTCGTGAACGGCCTGCTGGACGCACAGCCCCACCTGCTCAGCGAGGCGGTGGCGGGCCGCGGCTGCGTCGCCCTGCCCAGCGCCGTACGGCGCGCCACGGTCTTCTGCGCCGAACACGCCGGCGAACCCGTATCGGTGGCCGACATGGCGCAGGCCGCCCGGGTCGGCGTCCGGAGTCTGAGGGAGGGCTTCCGGACGCACATGGACACCACTCCGCTGGCGTACCTGCGCAGTGTGCGGCTGGACCTCGCGCGCCGCGACCTCCTCGAGGTCGCCGAAGGTCATGTCTCGCAGACCGTCACCGATGTGGCGCTGCGCTGGGGTTTCATGCATCTGGGCCGCTTCACCGGACACTATCGCAAAGCCTATGGGGAGACCCCTTCGCAGACGGTGCGCAGCGCCCGCCCGGTCTTGTGACCCCGGAGGGCCGGGCTCTCCGCTATCCGGAAACGTGTCCGCGCCCTGCCGAAAGCGGATAGCTGCACCACTTGCGCCAGGGCCATGCTGTGGTCCTGTCGGCCCGGACCACGGCCGACGGTGCACGCGGCGCATCTCCTGCGGGCCACGTTCACAGGTGCCTCGCCGGATGCCTCGGGCCGCTGACAGCGGCCGTTTCCAGACCGGAGTTCACACCAGCAAATAGGGGGATCCTCTTCATGCAGCTCAAGCGAACCCTTGCCGTCGGCGCGTCCGTCTTCGCCCTGTCCCTGTTCCTCGCACCGGCGTCGGCGACGGCGCTGGAGGGCGAGACCGGCGGCAGCGTCTCGGCGGCGCTCCTGGCCCAGGTCATGGAAGGGGGCGGGGTGGCGGACCTCGCCCTCCAGGCCGAGCCCGCCATCGGCGTCATCTACAACGCGCCGAGCGGCAAGTGTCTGGAGATCTCGAACTCCTCCACCGCCAACGGTGCGCGGGCCCAGCAGTGGGCCTGCAACGGCCAGGCCGGCTCGAAGTGGGGCATGGCCGACGCGGGTGGCGGCACCTACTACCTCGTCAACGCCCACAGCGGAAAGTGTCTGGAGATCGAGAACTCCTCCACCGCCAACGGTGCGCGGGCCCAGCAGTGGGACTGCAAGGGCCAGGCCGGCTCGAAGTGGAAGTTCTACGTCCACAGTGGCAACGCCGCGACGGTAGTCAATGCCAAGAGCGGCAAGTGCCTGGAGGTCGAGAACTCCTCCGGCGCCAATGGTGCGCGGGTCCAGCAGTGGACCTGCAACGGACAGGTCGGATCGTACTGGCGCTGACCTCCACGCTCAGCCCGAGAGGCATGACCTCCGTGCGGTCCGGACCGGACCGCACGGAGGTTCCTTCATGCCCTGATCGGAGCCGGAGCCGGAGTCGGTGCCTAGATGCCCGACCCGGTGCGGCGCAGCACGCGCAGCGAGTCGGTGACCGAGATCTCCTCGAAGGCGCCGGAGGCGAGGGCGCGCAGGTAGATCCGGTACGGGGCCTGCCCGCCGTCGGCCGGATCCGGGAACACGTCGTGGATGACCAGGGTCCCGCCCTCCGCGACGTGCGGGGCCCAGCCCTCGTAGTCGCCGGTGGCGTGCTCGTCGGTGTGGCCGCCGTCGATGAAGACGAAGCCGAGCTTGCCGCCCCAGGCGGCGGCGACCTGTGGGGACCGGCCCACGATCGCGATCACGTGGTCTTCGAGACCGGCGCGGTGCAGGGTCCGGCGGAAGGTGGGCAGCGTGTCCATCAGGCCGATCTCCGGGTCCACGACGCCCGGGTCGTGGTACTCCCAGCCCGGCTGCTGCTCCTCGCTGCCGCGGTGGTGGTCGACGGTGATCGCCGCCACGCCGGCCTCGCGGGCGGCGTCGGCCAGCAGGATGGTGGACCGGCCGCAGTACGTCCCGACCTCCAGCAGCGGCAGCCCGAGCCCGGCCGCGGCCGCGGCCGCCTCGTACAGCGCGAGCCCCTCCCGTACGGGCATGAACCCCTTGGCGGCCTCGAAGGCGGCGAGGGTCTCCGGCTTGGGGTGGGCGGCCATGGGTTCCTCCTGAGCTGCGACTGGTCGGCCCATGCTGCCCTACCGCCGGGTAGGGATCCATGCCGGGGCCCGGGTGGAAGGGGCGGTCTGGTCCTTGCGGGGGACAGCGCTCGGAGCGTCCCGTTTCACACCACGGACTTTTTGCCTATTTGCGTACTTTGACCGTCATGAGCAAGATCAGAACTCTCGCGGGCACCGTGGCAGCCCTCGCGACCGTGGTCGCCCTGCCCGTCACCGACGCCCACGCGCAGGCGGTCGTCCTGTGCAGTCAGACGGCCCTCAGGGCCGCCATCACCCAGGCGAACGCCGCCCCCGGCCCCAACACCCTCTTCCTCACCCCCGGCTGCACCTACAACCTGACCGCCCCCGACAACCCGGGCAACGGCCTGCCGGTCGTCACCAGCGACATCACCATCGTCGGCAGCCTCCTCGGCACCCGGAACGTCATCCGGCGCCAGTCGGCGAGCGCCTTCCGCATCTTCAGAGTCCAAGGACCGAACGCACGCCTGACCCTCAACAGCCTCACCGTCCGCGACGGCCGCTCGGGCAGCAGCGGCGGCGGGGGAATTCTCAACGACGGCGGCGCCCTCACGCTCAACTCCGTCGAAGTGACCAGGAACCTCTCCGACATCGGCGGTGTCGGCGCAGGTATCGGCAGCAACAGCACACTGACCCTCCGCAACAGCACCGTGAGTTTCAACCGGTCCACCAACAACGGCGGCGGCCTCTACTCGTCCGGCACCACGACGATCTCGAACACCACTATCGCCGGGAATACCGCCAAGGACGGTGGCGCCGGGATGGAAGTGCGGGGCAGTCTGACCCTCACCAATAGCCGCGTGACCGATAACGCCGGCGGTGAGGACGGTGGCGGCATCCTGTCCTTCGCCCTGACGGGCACCATCACGGACACCCTCATCCAAGGCAACACCATCGCCGGTGACGGCCTCGTGGGCGGCGGAATCCGGAACGCGAGCGGCAGCACGCTCACCCTCGAACGGACCACCGTCTTCGCCAACAGGGCCCTCGGCAGCGGCAGTCAGGCCGGGGGGATCTCCAACGTCGGCGCCGGCAGCACGGTCAACCTCAGGAACAGTTCGGTCTCCTACAACTACGCCAAGGCGGCCCCGGGCGGCATCCTCAACGACGGCGGCACCGTCTCCCTGACCGCAACTTCCGTCGAGGAGAACTACCCGACCAACTGCTCCCCGAGTGCCCCGGCGGTGGCCGGCTGCACGAACTGACCGAAGCCGGGCCGATTGCGTGATTCAGGCCACCTGTCCGCAGCCGGGCGATTACGCTCGGCTACGGAACCGCAACTGGCATGGGGGTGACCGTCCATGGTCGGCGTACGCGATCTCGATCCCAGCGCCTCACCGCTGGATTACTACGGCTACGAACTGCGCCGGCTGCGCGAGGGCGCCGGGCTGAAGCAGTCGCAGCTGGGCGACATCATCTACTGCACCGGCTCACTGATCGGCCAGGTGGAGAACACGAAGCGGGTGCCGACCCGGGACTTCTCGGAGCGGGTGGACGCGGCGCTGGGCACGGACGGGCACTTCTCCCGGCTGGTGGGGCTGGTCCTGCGGAGCCAATTGCCGACGTGGTTCCAGGCGTACGCGGAGATGGAAGCCCGCGCGGCGTACATCTCCACGTTCCAGGCGCAGTTGATCTATGGGCTGTTGCAGACGGAGGAGTACGCGCGGGCGGTGCTGGGCGTGCGGAACGAGGAGGGGCTCGACGGGAGGGTGGCCGCGCGGATGGAACGGCAGCGGATCCTCGACCGAGAGAACCCGCCACTGATGTGGGTCGTGCTCAGCGAGGCCGTACTGCACCAGGAGATCGGCGGCCGGGAGGTCATGCGGAACCAGCTCGCCCACTTGTTGGACTTGCGGAGGCGGGAGTGGGTGCAGGTGCAGATCCTGCCCTTCGATGCGGGCGCCCATGCCGGACTGCCTGGCTCGTTCACCGTTCTGCGCTTCGACGACGACCCGGACATCGTCTACACCGAGGACTTCGTGCAGGGCCACATGACGGCCAATCCTCAGGCTCTCAGGGAAGGTTCGCTCCGATACGATCATTTGCAGGCCGCCGCGCTCTCCCTGGATGACTCGGCGGCGCTGATCGCCCGCGTATTGGAGGAGCGCTATGGACACCAACCAGCACCTGACGGGCGCAAAGTGGCGTAAGTCCTCGTACAGCTCCGACACCGGCGGGGAGTGCGTCGAGTGCGCCCCGCTCGGCGCAGCTACGTGGCGCAAGGCCTCTTCTAGCGGCGACACCGGCGGCGACTGCGTCGAGGTCGCCGCTCAGCCCTGTCTCGTCGCCGTCCGGGACTCCAAGAACCCCGACGGTCCCGTCTTCACCGTCCACCCTGCGGCTTTCGCCACCTTCGTGAGGGCCGTCTCTGTATGATCCGCTCCCTACTGGGGGCAGGGGATCTGGGGGAGCAGAGGCTATGGAGCACGTAGGGCCGGGCGGCCCGACGCACGTGGGGCCGTTCGAGGTCGTCGGCGTGCTCGGGCAGGGCGGGATGGGCCGGGTGCTGCTGGGCGCCGGGCCGGACGGGCGGCTCGTCGCCGTCAAGCAGGTGCTCGCGCACTTCGCGGACGACGAGGGCTTCCGGGCCCGGTTCCGGCGTGAGGTCGCCGCCTCGCGCAAGGTGTCCGGGGCCTACACGGCCGCGGTCATCGACGCCGATCCGGACGCGCCGACGCCCTGGCTGGCCTCCGTCTTCGTGGCCGGGCCCTCGCTGGGGGCCGTGGTCAAGGCGGTCGGGGTGCTGCCGGAGGACGTCGTACGCCGCCTCGCGGCCGGCCTCACCTCGGCCCTGGCGGAGATCCACCGGGCCGGGCTCGTCCACCGGGACCTCAAGCCCGACAACGTGCTCCTCGCCGAGGACGGCGTACGCGTCATCGACCTCGGCATCGCACGGGTCACCGAGGGCGAGGCCGAGGGCGACACCGGGCTGACGCGTACCGGGTGGGTCCTCGGTTCGCCCGCGTACATGTCGCCCGAGCAGGCCGAGGGCAAGCCGCTCACGCCGGCCAGCGACGTCTTCTCGCTCGGTTCCGTCCTGGTCATGGCGGTGACCGGCCGCAGTCCCTTCGCCGGTACCTCCACCCTCCAGACGCTGTACGACGTGGTGCACGGGGAGCCGGACCTGAGCGGGGTCCCGGCGGGGTTGCGCGACCTCGTCGCGCGCTGCCTGGCCAAGGACCCGGAGGCCAGGCCGTCCCCGGCGGAGCTGCGCGAGCTGATCGGGCCGGTGGGCCCGGCGGGGCGGCAGTGGCCCTCCGCCGTGTACGGGATGCTCGCCGCGCAGCGGGCGCAGATCGACGGGCTGCTGGGCGGCTGCCCGGCCGAGTCGTCGGGGCCGCCCTTGCCGGAACCGGACCCGGAGCCGGAACGGGCGCCGGAACGTGTGCCGGTGCCGGAGCCCGGTCTTGAGCCGCAGGACGACGTGGCCGCCGCGGCGACGGAGGCGGCCCCCGTTCCCGTCCCGCGGATACCGCCCGTCCCGACCGTCCCCCCGGACGTCATCCGTCCCCGCGGCCCGTGGCGCGGTCCGCGCCGGATCGCGGCCCTGGCGGCGGCCGGTGCCCTCCTCGTTGCCGGTACCGGGGTCGCGCTGTACGTACGGGACCGGGCCACGGCTCCCATCGCCTACACAGCCCTTCCGACCTGCCAGCAGGCACACGGGAAACTGCCGCTGGAGCTGCTGGCGTCGAGTCGCGATGCCCGGTCCGAGACCCGCGAGGGCATGACGGCGGGCTGCAACTGGGACGGGCGCGGGAACGCCGAGTCGCCGGTCGCGCTGGTCCGGTGGGACCTGAGCCTCGGTGGGGACGCGGCGGGCAACGCGGGTACTCAGCGGGAGCGATTCCTCCTGGAGGCGACCGGTCAGCGCGAGGCGCCCCGCCTCGGGTTCGGTACCGAGGCCTACTGGGGGTCCTCCAGTGCCGACTGGACCTGCGTCCTCGCCGTACGTGAGGGCAATCTCTCGGTCTGGGTGGGCCTCCGGGCGAAGCCGTACACCAAGGGAGCCTGCGAGACGAAGGCGAAGGAGGTCGCCCGCGCCGCGCTGAAGGCCGCCCCGCGCCGCTGACCCGCGCCGACCGGCCGACCCAGCGGCCCACCTGGCGGTCTACCCGGCCGACGGGCGCAGGCGGCGGCCGTTTGCTCGTGCCGCAGGCGAGGCAGACCATCCAGTCGCCCAGCGAGCCGTCCTGCTGGATGCGCGGTTCGGACGCGACGTTGGACTCCTCCTCACCGCAGAACATGCAGTCGCCGTCCTCGCCGTCCTCGCCGTCCTCGCCGTCCTCGCCGGCCAGGCGCCGCAGCGGGGCCGGCGGTTCGCCCTGGCGACGCTCGCAGCCGAGCCAGCCGCACCCCGGGCACTCCCACCACGCGGCGGCATCGGAGCCGGGGCGTACGCGCTGCGGCCGACGGGCGGCGGAGCCGAGTTAGCCCGCCGATCGGAGGAGGAGCTGGGCAAGTACGCGAGGCTGGAGCCCTGTTCGGAGGCAGTGGGCAAGCTGGGGCTGCCGCGGCGGGACGAGGGCGGCGACCGCCATTCCGAGCACGCCCTCGGGGCGCAGACGACGTGCCGGGCGCGATCGACACCCGCTGGCTGGCGGACGCCTTCCGGGACGGGGACGGGCGGTCGATGCGGGAAGTGCTCGATCGCAGGGTGAAGGCGCCGGAACCGGCGGGTCCCGCCGGCCGGCACGCGTAACCCGGCTTCCACGGGTGGTGGACTTCGCGGGGCCCAGTCAGGCGGGGCGCGTGCCCCACTGAGCGGCTGCACGGGAAGAACACATCGATCTGACCTTCCGTCAGATTGGAACGTGTTCTAGTCTGCCGCGCATGGGCATCGGAATCACGCAGGAGCAGCGCGAGCTGGCCGAGGCGGTGCGGGGCTGGGTCGCCCGGGCCGTGCCTCCCGAAGAGGTGCGCAAGCTGCTCGACACCCCGCCGCAGACCGGGGCGCGGCCCGCCTACTGGGACGCGATGACCGCGCAGGGGCTGCTGGAACCGCACCTGGACGGCGGAACCCTGCTCGACCTGGCCGTCGTCGTCGAGGAGGCCGCCCGGGCCGCGCTGCCCGGGGCGTACCTGCCGAGCGCGCTGGCCTCCGTACTGCTGCAGCGGGCCGGCGCCGAGCCCCTCGACGGGCGGGTCGGCGCGGTCGCGCTGGGGCCCGGAACCCTGACCGCCGTGGCCGTCGAGGGCGGCGGGTACCTGCTCGACGGTCTCGCCCCGCCCGTGCTCGGCGCCGGCGGGGCCGACCTCGTCCTGCTCGCCGCCGAGGCCGCGCACGGTACCCGCTGGTTCGCCGTCGACGCCGCCGCGCTGGACATCCGTACGCACGAGAGCGCCGACCCGACCCGCCCCACCGCGGAGGTCCGGGCGCGCGGGGTCGCCACCGCCCCCGACCGGCTGCTGGAACTGGACGCGGCCCTGGTCCGCGACCTGGCCTGCACCCTCTTCGCCGCCGACGCCTGCGGCACCGCCGCCTGGGCCCTGCACACCGCCGCCGAGTACGCCAAGGTGCGCGAGCAGTTCGGCCGGCCCATCGGGCGGTTCCAGGGCGTCAAGCACCTGTGCGCCGACATGCTGGTCCGGCTGGAACAGGCCCGGGCGCTGGCCTGGGACGCCGCGCAGGCCATGGACGAACCCGCCGACGTGCGCTCGCTCGTGGCCGCCCTCGCCGCCGCGAGCGCCCTGGACGCCGCCTACACCTGCGCCAAGGACTGCATCCAGATCCTCGGCGGGATCGGCTTCACCTGGGAGCACGACGCCCACATCCACCTCCGGCGGGCGCTCGTCGCCCGCCAGCTGCTGGGATCCGGCGACGGACACCGCCTGCGGGCCGTACGGCTCGCCGCGGGCGGTGCGCGGCGCGAGCTCCGCCTGGAGCTGCCCGCGGAGGCCGAGACCCACCGCGCGAAGGCCCGTACCGCCATCGAGGACGCGCGCGGCCTCGACCCGGCCGCCGCCCGGAGGATCCTCGCCCCCACCGGCTACGCGGCTCCCTACCTCCCGCCGCCCTACGGGCTCGGCGCCGGACCCGTCGAGCAGCTCGTCGTCCAGCAGGAACTGGCCGCCGCCGGGGTCAAGGTCGCCGACCTCGGGATCGCCACCTGGGTCGTGCCCTCCCTCCTCGCCTACGGCACGCAGGCGCAGCGGGAGGCCTACGTCCTGCCGACCCTGCGCGGGGACGTCACCTGGTGCCAGCTCTTCTCGGAACCGGGCGCGGGCTCCGACCTCGCCTCGCTGCGCACCAGGGCCGAGCGGACCGGGGACGGCACCTGGAGGGTCAACGGACAGAAGGTGTGGACGAGTTCCGCGCACAGCGCCGACTACGGGATCCTGCTGGCCCGCACCGACCCGGACGCGCCCAAGCACAAGGGGCTCGGCTACTTCGTCGTCGACATGAAGAACACCCCCGGCATCGACATCCGGCCGCTGAAGGAGATCACCGGCGAGGCCCTCTTCAACGAGGTCTACTTCGACGACGTGGAACTCCCCGCGGACGCGCTGGTCGGCGCGGCCGACGGCGGCTGGAAGGTCGCCCGCAACACCCTCGGCAACGAACGGGTCCACATGGCCGACCAGATGACCTTCGACACCGGCCTGGAGGCGCTCCTCGCACGCGCCGCCGACCTCGACGGAACGTACAGGGCGCGGATCGGCGCACTCGCCGCCGAGGCGCACGCCCTCGCCTGCATCGGGCTGCGCACCACCCTCCAGCAGGTGTCGGGGCTGGAGCCGGGCGCCGGCGCTTCCGTACGCAAACTCGTCCAGACCCCGCACCAGCAGCGGACCGCCGAGCTCGCGCTCGAACTGCTGGGCCCGGCGGGCGCGGTACGGGAGGGGGCCGGGGAACGGGCGGTCCACGGCATGCTCATGTCCCGCTGCCTGACCATCGCCGGGGGCACCACGCAGGTCCAGCTCAACGTCGTCGCCGAGCGGATTCTCGGCCTCCCCAGGGACTAGGAGTCATCGGGCATGAAGTCGCACAAGTCGTACATCGTGGGCGTCGGCATGACGAAGTTCGAGAAGCCGGAGTCGCGGGACTGGCAGTACTGGGACATGGCGAAGGAGGCCGGGTCCGCGGCGCTCGCCGACGCGGGCGTGGACTACGGGCTGGTGGAACAGGTCCCCGTGGGCTACTGCTTCCAGGCCTCCACGGCCGGCCAGCGGGCGGCCTACGAGCTGGGGCTGAGCGGAGTCCCGGTCTACAACGTCAACAACAACTGCGCCACGGGCTCGACCGCGCTGATGATGGCGCGGCAGTTCGTGGAGGGCGGACTGAACGACTGCGTGCTGGCGCTGGGCTTCGAGAAGATGAAGCGCGGTGCGCTGGGGGGCGGGGCCGACGGCGGCGACTTCAAGACCTCCCCGGTCGCCCGGCACTACGGGATCATGGCGGCCGGCCACGGCTTCGAGATGTCCCCGCCGACCGCGCAGATCTTCGGGAACGCGGCGCGGGAACACATGGAGCGGTACGGGACCACGGCCGCGCAGCTCGCGGCGGTGGGCGCCAAGAACCACCGGCACTCGGCGAACAACCCGAACGCGCAGTTCCAGGACGTGTACTCGGTGGAGGACATCCTGGCGGCGAAGGAGATCCACGCTCCGCTGACGAAACTGCAGTGTTCGCCGACCTCGGACGGGGCGGCGGCGGCCCTGGTGGTGTCGGAGCGGTTCGTGGTGGCGCACGGGCTGCACGACAAGGCGGTGGAGATCGTCGCCCAGGCGATGACCACGGACACGGAGGAGTCCTTCGCGTCGGGCTCGTGCATCGACGTGGTCGGCAAGCCGATGACGGCCGCGGCGGCGCGGCGGGTGTACGAGGATTCGGGGCTCGGCATCGAGGACGTGGACGTGGTGGAACTGCACGACTGCTTCTCGATCAACGAGCTGCTGACGTACGAGGCGCTGGGCATGTGCGGGGAGGGGGCCGCGGGCAAGCTGGTGGAGAGCGGGGCGACGACGTACGGCGGGCGGTGGGTGGTGAACCCCTCCGGGGGGCTGATCTCCAAGGGGCACCCGCTCGGCGCGACGGGGCTGGCGCAGGCGGCGGAGCTGGTCTGGCAGCTGCGGGGCCGGGCCGGGGCGCGGCAGGTCGACGGTGCGCGGGTGGGCCTCGCCCACAACATCGGGCTGGGCGGGGCCGCGGTGGTGACGTTGCTGCGGAGGTAGCCGCCCGGACCCGCGCCCCCCACGCCGGCGGGGACGGGAACGCGCTTTCGGCCACGGGGGCGGAGCGCTAGGCTCCGCCCCCGTGAGCGAGACACGCGAGGCGTCCTTCGGCGCCACCGGCAGCCTGACCAGGGACGAGTACGACGAGGCCGCCAAGGCGGCGGGGCTGTTCCGGCGGGGCCGGGCGGTGGCCGCCCTCGGTACGGTCTTCCTCGCCGCGGCGAGCGTGGCGCCGTCCCCCGACGGTCTCACCGTGCACCCCGTCCCCCTCGGGATCGCGGTGGCGTACGGCCTCGTCGTGCTGCTGGTCCTGCCGCGGTGGGTGGTGGCCCGGGGCTTTCGCACCGGCCGGGCCTCCGAGGAGAAGCGGGTCGTGGTGGACGGTGCGGGCATCGAGGTGTTCCGCGGCGGGGAGTCGCAGCGGATCGTGTGGGACGAGGTGCGCTGGTACCACGAGACGCCCCGGCTGCACGTGTTCGTGAGCCGCTCGCGCCGCCGGAGGTGTCTCGTGGTGCTGCCCAAGCGGCTGTTCGCCGCCCCGGGCGAGAGCGACCTCCTCGCCGTCTTCGCGCACGCGCGCGCCGGAGACCGCTCGTAGCGCCTCGGCCCGTCCCGGGCCGCCCCGGCCCGGCCCGGTCAGAGCTTTTCGATGTCCTTGTGCACCACGTCGGAGCCGGGGTGGTCGCCGGCCAGGCGCACCTTGAGCGGGTGGCCGGCCGGCGCCTTGATGATCCGGTCGGGGTGCTCCTCCAGACCGGTGCCGTTGCAGGAGGGCTCGCTGGTCAGGTTGGTCCAGCCGTCCGCGCCGTGCGGGTCGTTCCACGACACCCAGGCGCAGTCGCGCTCGCCGCTGGTGATGTGCACCGAGATGATCCTGACCGAGTTCACCGCGCCGTCGACGCGCTCGTAGAACACCGTCCCGATGTTGTGGTGGAGGCCCTTGCCGGCCTCCAGGTCGACCTGGAGGACCGGGCCGGCCGGGGTGTCGGCAGCGGCCGGAGCCGCGCCTCCTGCGAGCGTCGCGACGATGAGCGCGGCGGTGGCGGACAGGGCGGATACGCGCATGGTTTCTGCCTCCACGAAGCTGGGTCGAGGCGTCTCATCCTGGTCCAGCAGGTGGACGCGCGCTGCGGCGGAATCCGTCAATCGGTGGCCGGGAGCGAACGGTTGGGCCCATCCCGGGCCGGCCCCGCCCCGCCGGGCGCTGCCCGGACCCTCCCCCCCCAGACTTCGTCCCGGGGGGACCCCCACTCACATGCCGGCGGGGCTAGGTTGCAGCCCGGCCCGGTTTCAGTTCGCAGCGGCCGTCCACGCACTCCCGTCGGAGCCGGCCACGGGAAAGGGTCTGGGCCAGGCCGATCGCCCAGCACGTCGGGCAGCCGCGCAGGGCGACCAGGCCGACAGGGGCGAGGAGCAGGGTGGCCGGGCCGAAGGCCGGGATCAGGGCGAAGGCCGCGATCAGCGCGCCGAAGCCCACCGCGCCGCGCGCCAGGTGCCGCGGCACGGACGCGCTCGCGAAATCGGAGCCCGAGGCGGACGGGGAGGAAGGGGCGTCAGTGGAGGGCACGGGTGTCTCCCAGGGAGTGCTGAACGGCCGCGCGGGCCCGGTGGAGCCGCGACTTCATCGCGGCCGTGCTGAGACCGAGGGACTCCGCGGCCATCCGTCCGCTGTAGCCCTGGACGTCCCGCATGATCAGTACGCGCCGCTGGTCCGCCGGCAGCGCGGCGATCGCCTCCGCCACCCGCCCCGCCTCCAGACGCTGCAGCACCTCGTCCTCGGCCGACATCACGGCGGTCTCGGGCAGCTGCGCCCGCTCCCGCGGCATCAGCCGGGCACGGCGCAGGCACTCGTTGCGGACGATGCGGAACATCCACGACGCCAGTGCCCCGGACGCCCTCAGCATGCCGATCCTGCGGTACAGGATGATCAGGGCTTCCTGGGCCGCGTCCTCGGCGTCCTCGCGCGACGCGCACAGTGAGTGCGCGAAGCGCCGTACGTTCGGGTGCGAGCCGGTGACCAGGGCGGTGAGCGAGTCGAGGTCACCGCCCTGCGCGGCGACGATCAGGGCCTCGCCGGGCCAGTCCGTCCGGTCAGCCACGGGTCCGGCCCCGTCCACGGCGCAGTACGAGGACGCACGTGCAGAGCAGGACGAGCGCGCCGGCACCCACGAGAACAGCGATCACGACAACCTCCGGGTCATGTGCCGACCTTGGCATCGGCACGTACACACAAGAGGCGCGACCCCTGCGAAAGGATTCACCCCAGGGACGGGTCGACCACCGTTTCACCCATCGAGGCGCGCCGGACCGAGTCCGCCAGGTCCTCGATCGGGCCGTCGCGCAGGATCAGCCCCGCGGCCCCGGCGGCGAGCGCGGCGGCGGCCAGGCCGGGGTGGGCCGAGCCCGTCAGGACGAGGATCCGGCACTCCGGGTCCTCCCCCAGCAGGGCCGTCACGGCCGCGACCTCCTCGACCAGCGCCACCGCCGGCCGGGCCGTCAGGTCGCGCACGACCTCGATGTCCGGCACGAGGCCGAGCTGGAGCGCCAGGGCCGGGTTCTGCGGATCCAGCAGGACCCGCAGGGCATGGGCCTGGCGGTGTTCCACGGGCATTTCGTCCACCGGGAAAGCCTATCTGACGTGAAGTCAGGAGTCTTCCCGGCTGGTCTTCCCAACTGCGGGGGCGTGCGTTATACATTCCCTCACCGGCCGGTCCTAGAACGCGTTCTAGAACCGGCCCCCGTATACGACCTCGGTGCGGCCGACGGTGCGGACGGCCGCACCGAGGTCTTCCAGGGCAGCGACACTCCAACGACAGGGAGCCGCATCCTCATGCCGATCGATGCCGCCAGGGCCCTCGCCGCCGACCCCCGCCAGGGGAACATCGGCTGGGACCACAAGGACATCCAGCTCTACCACCTCGGCCTCGGCGCGGGCCTGCCGGCCACCGACCCGGACGAGCTGCGCTACACCCTCGAATCCAAGCTCCACGTCCTCCCCAGCTTCGCGACCGTCGCCGGCGCCGGCATGGCCATGATGGGCGGCCTGGCCGCACCCGGGATCGACGTCAACCTCGCCAACGTCCTGCACGGCGGCCAGTCCATCGAGCTGCACCGGCCCATCCCCGTCAAGGGCAGCGCCACCTCCTCCGCCAAGGTCGCCGCCCTCTACGACAAGGGCAAGGCGGCCGTGATCGTGCTGCGCACCGAGGTCGCGGACGCCGACGGGCCGCTGTGGACCAGCGACGCGCAGATCTTCGTACGGGGAGAGGGCGGCTTCGGCGGCGAGCGCGGCCCCTCCGTCAAGGAGGAACTCCCCGAGCGCGCCCCCGACCGCACCGAGGAGCGCCGCATCCGCGACGAGCAGGCCCTGCTCTACCGCCTCTCCGGCGACTGGAACCCGCTGCACGCCGACCCCGAGTTCGCCAAGCTGGCCGGCTTCGACAAGCCCATCCTGCACGGCCTGTGCTCGTACGGGATGACCCTCAAGGCCGTCGTCGACACGGCCCTCGGCGGGGACGTCTCCCGGGTCCGCGCCTACCGCACGCGCTTCGCCGGGATCGTCTTCCCGGGCGAGACGCTCCGCATCCGGATGTGGCAGGAGCCCGGCCGCGTCCTGGTGTCGGTGACCGCCGTCGAACGGGACGACGCGCCGGTCCTCGCCGACACCGTCGTCGAACACTCGTAGCACCGCACCGCACCGCACCCACCCAAGGAGCCGCACCGTGCGCGCAGCACTGCAGAGCGAGATCGGCCAGGACAAGCTCGAAGTCGTCGACGACATGGAAGCCGTGGGCTTCGGCCCCGGCAAGGTCAGGATCCGCATCAAGGCCACCGGCCTGTGCCACTCCGACCTCTCCGCGATGAGCGGCGTACTGCCCCAGCCCGCCCCCTTCATCCCCGGCCACGAGGGCTCCGGCGTGATCACGGACGTCGGCGACGGGGTCACCAGCCACAAGATCGGCGACCGGGTCCTCGTCTGCTGGCTGCCGCCGTGCGGGCACTGTCCCGCCTGCAAGCGCGGCCAGGGGCACCTGTGCCTGGAGGCCTTCGGGAACGTCGCCACCCCCAACTTCAAGCGGGCGGCCAGCGACATCTTCGGCTTCGCCGGCACCGGCACCTTCTCCGAGGAGATGGTCGTACCGGCCGCCTGCGCCGTCCCGATCCCCGACGACCTGCCCTTCGACATCGCGGCGCTGATCGGCTGCGGCGTCACCACCGGGCTCGGCGCGGCCATCAACACCGCCGAGGTGGTGGCCGGCTCCTCGGTCGCCGTCATCGGCTGCGGAGGCGTCGGCATATCCGTCATCCAGGGCGCCAAGGTCCAGGGCGCCGCGCAGATCGTCGCCGTGGACCCGGTCGCGTCGCGGCGGGAGGCGGCGCTGCGGTTCGGCGCCACCGAGGCGGTCTCCCCCGAGGAGTTCGCCGACGCCAAGAACCGGATCACGGCCGGCGAGGGCTTCGACTACGTCTTCGAGGTCGTCGGCAAGTCCGCGACCGCGCAGAAGGCGTACGAGATGACGCGGCGCGGCGGCTCCGTCGTCATCGTCGGCGCGGGCGCCCTCGACGACAACTTCCAGATCAACATGTTCTCGCTGTTCTTCGACGAGAAGAAGATCCTTCCGTCGATGTACGGCGGCGGCGACGTGCTCCGCTCCTACGAGCGCACCATCGCGCTGTGGCGGGCCGGCCGCATCGACCTGGAGAACCTGATCACCCACCGGGTCAGCCTCGCCGAGATCAACGAGGCCCTCGACCAGATGCGCACGGGCGTCGCCCTGCGCACCTGCATCGAACTCTGACCACCCGTTCTGCCGATTCCGAGGGGAAGCGTACGGATGTCACTGCCACTTGAGGGACTCTCCGCCATCGTCACGGGCGCGGGCCGCGGGCTCGGCCGGGCCGAGGCGATCGAGCTCGCACGGCTCGGCGCGAGCGTGGTCGTCAACGACTTCGGCCAGCCCGGCCGCGACGGCTCGGGGGAGGCCTCGGCCGCCCCGGCGGAGGAGGTCGCCGCGGAGATCCGCGCCGCGGGCGGCCGGGCGGTGGCGCACCTGGGCGACGTGGCCGACTTCGAGCAGGCGCGCGAGCTGGTCGAGCTGGCCGTGAGCAGCTTCGGGAAGCTCGACATCCTGGTCAACAACGCGGGCATCCTGCGCGACCGGATGGTCTTCTCGATGTCGGAGGAGGAGTGGGACTCGGTGATCCGGGTCCATCTCAAGGGGCACTTCAACACCACCCACTTCGCCTCCGTGCACTGGCGCGAGCGGTCGAAGGCGGCGGGCGGCCCGGTCTACGGCCGGATCGTCAACACCTCCTCCGAGGCCTTCCTCGGCGGCTCGGCCGGCCAGCCGAACTACGCGGCGGCCAAGGGCGGCATCGTGGGCCTGACCACCTCGACCGCCCTGGCCCTCGCCAAGTACGGGGTGACGGCCAACGCCATCTGCCCGCGCGCCCGCACCCGGATGACCGAGGACGTCTTCGCCGGCTTCGAGATCCCGGAGGACGGCAAGCTGGACGCCCTGGCCCCCGAGCACGTCTCCCCGCTCGTCGGCTACCTGGCCTCACCCGCCTCGGCCAAGGCCAACGGCCAGCTGTTCGTCGTACACGGAGGCATCGTCGTCGTCATGGAACGCCCGAAGGTGGCCGCCAAGTTCGACACGGGCAAGGAGGCCTTCTCCTACGAGGAGCTCGACGAGGTCCTGACCCCGCACTACGACTCCCGCCCGGCGAACGAGACCTTCGCCGCGACGGAGGTCCTGGGTCTCAAGCACGCCTGACGGGAACGCCGCGGGCCGCCGCCGCGCCGGCCCGCCCTACCGCCCCGACAGCGGAGCCTGCTGGAGGGGGACCGGGCGGGGCGGAGCCGGCGGCGGGTCCAGGCGGACCGGTGGGGGAGGGGAGACCGGCAGGGTCAGACCGACGATCCCGCAGGGCACTTCCGGGGTCGCGTACGGGAGGTGCAGACAGCCCTGCGGGCTCCACAGGCCCGTACCGCCGAGCCAGCCGGCGGGGGCGGGCAGCCGGAACACGTGCCGGTCAGCCGGGCGCCACAGGCCGATGTCACCCTCGGGCAGCCGCAGCGCCACCCCGCAGGTCTCCGGCATCAGCGCCTGCCCGGGCTGCGCGGCGAAGGGGAGCGCGTCCCCGAGCCGCAGGCACTCCGGGAAACGGACCGGGCGGGAACTGCCCAGCACCCCCCAGCCCAGGCGCGGTTCGCCCGGGGCGTCGGAGCGGATCAGCAGCAGCCCGCTGTCCGGGTCCGCCAGCAGCAGCCGGTCGTCACTGTCCTCGGCGATCTGCAGCAGCGGGGACACCTCGCCGCGCCCCAGGTCCACGGCGACGGCCTTGGTCGTGCCCTCCAGCTCCCGGTCCAGGGCCAGCAGCCGGCCCGCCCGGTCCAGCCACACGCCGCCGGAACACCGCCCCGGGATCCGGGCGACCGGCTGCGGCCCGAAGGAGCACCCGGCCACCTGCCAGACCGTGGTCACCCCGTCCGCCGCGGCCAGCGCGAAGGCGCAGGATCCGTCCGGGGACGGCGGGAGCAGGGACACCCGTACGCCCTCCTCCGCGTTCACCGCGCCCAGCTGCAGCTCCCCGGTGCGCGGCCCGGCCGCCGCGCCCGTCGGATACAGCAGCGCGAAGGCGTGCCGCTCCGCGACCCGCCGGTGGATCAGCACCCGCCCGTCGGCCAGCGGCAGCACCTCGCTGTCGGCCTCCTCGGGCTGCGCGAGCGGCAGCGGAACCGCGTACGGCTCGGGCCCGGCCAGGGTCCAGCGCTCCACGAAGCGCGCCTCCCCCTCCCCGGCGAGCCGGGCGGCGTACGACCCGTCCGCGGCGATGGTGAACGCCGCAACAGCCACAGCACAGGCAGTCATTCTTCATGTCCTTCGTGGAGAGCGCGGAGATCTCTTCGACGGGGGTGCCCGTCATGCAGAGGGCGTGGGCCCTTCGGGTCGGTGGGCGTAGGCGTAGCCGTCGGCCCGCCGGCTGTACGGGCCGCGTCCTGTCGCGGTGACCACGAGGACGCGCGCCGGGGTGCGGTCGATGGCCAGGAGTCCGCCGACGCACAAGGCGTCGAGGGTGTGGCACCGGAGGAAGTCTTCGACAGGCTGGGTGGACTTGCTCTCGTTGCAGGGGACGCAGGCGGTGCACAGGTTGGAGATGCGGCCGCTGCCCCCGCCGCGAGCGGGGGTGGACGTGGTCGATGTCGAGGGGGACCCCGGTGGTGCCGGGTGCCCAGCGGGCGAGCCGTGTGGTCCACGACGTGGTGGTGTCCACGCGGTGACGCAGCGAGGGGGCGAGCCGGTCCTCACCTCGGGTTCGATGGGAGAAGCGGGGCTCGCGATCGCCCAGGTTGCGGGCACGCCGGCCGCGGCGGTAAGCGGCACGCCGGGTGAGCGCGTCCCGTAGCCGGCTGCCGCGGTGGGCGAGTCGCACATGTTCCACGCCGGTTGCCGCAGAGCGGCGTCCGAGTCCCGTTTCGTCCCCGATCCGGGGGGTGTCTGCTGACTCGGATTCCAGAGCAGCCCGCTGCGGAAGCACGGGCTGGTGGGTCTTCTCGCCTACGTGGAACGTAGCCAACTTCCTTCACCTCGACATGTGTGCTGTCGGCTGATGCTGGTACCGGCGGCCCACGAGCGGAGCAGCAGATCGGCTCCATCCGTCGGCGGGGGATCCCGGTACCCGTGCGTCACCTCCGCGGTGAAGCTAGTTTTCGGGGTTCCTGCCGAACAACACCCCCAACCCGGCTTCACACAAACGGGTGTCCGGGCAGCGATTCGTTTGTGGTGGACGAGGCGATTGTGCTGTGCGATATCGGGGCGTTTAGGGTGGGGCGAAGTGAGGTATGCCTAACCGGATCCTCGGTTTGCCCTCGCCCCCGCCCCAGGAGTTCTGGGAAGGTCGTCGCGCAGGGCGGCAAGGAGTAAGACCCGCCTGTACGCCGGGGCCTCCTTCATCGGCACCATCCTCAAGGGCACCGGCCTGCCGCGCCCGCAGAACCAGCAGGCAGAGGACCTCGCCGTCGAAGTCGGCCCGGAGCGCATGGACGAGGCCGCCGCCGACAAGGCCCTCGACGACCTGCGCGGCTTCCTGGTCACGTAGTCCGGGCGGGTCGTGTGGACGGGGACGGTAGCCTTGGCCCGTGCCCCGTCTCTCTGAAGTCATCGCAGCGCTGGACGCTCTCTGGCCCCCCTCGCGGGCCGAGCAGTGGGATGCCGTCGGAACCGTCTGTGGCGACCCCGAAGCCGAGGTCGGCCGGGTCCTGTTCGCCGTGGACCCCGTCCAGGAGATCGCCGACGAGGCGGTGAAGCTGGGCGCCGACCTGATCGTCACCCACCATCCCCTCTATCTGCGGGGCACCACCACCGTCGAGGCCGGCACCTTCAAGGGCCGCGTCGTGCACACGCTGATCAAGAACGACATCGCGCTGCACGTCGCCCACACCAACGCCGACACCGCCGACCCCGGGGTCTCCGACGCCCTCGCCGGCGCCCTCGACCTGCGGATCACCGGCCCGCTGGTGCCCGACCCGACCGACCCCGAGGGCCGCCGCGGCCTCGGCCGGATCTGCGAACTGGACCACCCCGAGACCCTGCGCGAGTTCGCGGCCCGCGCCGCCGCCTGGCTGCCGCAGACCGCGCAGGGCATCCGCTTCGCGGGCGACCCGGACGCCCTCATCCGTACCGTCGCCGTCAGCGGAGGCTCCGGCGACAGCCTCTTCGAGCAGGTCAGGGCCGCGGGCGTGGACGCCTTCCTGACCGCCGACCTGCGCCACCACCCGGTGTCCGAGGCCCGCGAGCAGAGCCCGCTCGCCCTCGTCGACGCCGCCCACTGGGCCACGGAGTGGCCCTGGTGCGAGCAGGCCGCCGCGCAGCTCGACGCGATCTCCGAGCGCAAGGGCTGGGGTCTGCGCACCCATGTCTCGCGCACGGTCACCGACCCCTGGACGGCGCACGAGCCGTCCGTCACACACCCTTCTATCCCTGGAGCCCCCAACTGAACGCCGAGCCCGCCGACCAGATCCGACTTCTCGACGTCCAGGCGCTGGACGTCCGGCTGTCTCAGCTCGCCCACAAGCGCAAGTCGCTGCCCGAGCACGCCGAGCTCGACTCGCTCACCAAGGACCTGACGCAGCAGCGCGACCTGCTCGTCGCCGCCCAGACCCAGGCCAGCGACACCGCGCGCGAGCAGACCAAGGCCGAGCAGGACGTCGACCAGGTGCGCCAGCGCGCGGTCCGCGACCAGCAGCGGCTGGACTCCGGCGTGGGCATCTCGGCCCGGGACCTGGCGAACCTGCAGAGCGAGGTCGTGTCCCTCGCCAAGCGCCAGGGCGACCTGGAGGACGTGGTCCTGGAGGTCATGGAGCGCCTGGAGGCCGCGCAGGAGCGCGTCACCGGGCTCACCGAGCGCGTCTCCGCCCTGGAGGCCAAGGTGGCGGACGCCACCGCGCGCCGGGACGCGGCCACCACCGAGATCGACGCCGAGGCCGCGAAGGTGACCAAGGACCGCGAGGTCATCGTCACGTCCATGCCGGCCGACCTGATGGCCCTGTACGAGAAGATCCGCGTCAAGCAGGGCGGGGTCGGCGCCGCGCGTCTCTACCAGCGCCGCTGCGAGGGCTGCCGGCTCGAGCTGGACATGGCCGAGGTGAACGAGATCAAGGCCGCCGCCCGCGACCAGGTCGTACGTCACGAGAACTGCGGCCGCATCCTGGTCCGTACGGCGGACTCGGGCATCTGATGCAGAGGCTCGCCGGGTTCGTCGTGGAGGCGGACGGCGGGTCCCGGGGCAACCCGGGGCCCGCCGGCTACGGCGCGGTCGTCCTCGACCCGGCGACGGGCGAGACGCTGGCCGAGCGCGCGGAGTACATCGGCGTCGCGACGAACAACGTGGCGGAGTACAAGGGCCTGATCGCCGGGCTCAAGGCCGCCCGCGAGCTCGCGTCGGACGCGCAGGTCCTGGTCCGGATGGACTCCAAGCTCGTCGTCGAGCAGATGTCGGGCCGCTGGAAGATCAAGCACCCGGACATGAAGCCCCTGGCGGCGGAGGCGGCGAAGATCCTGCCCCGCGCGCAGGTCACGTACGAGTGGATCCCGCGCGAGAAGAACAAGCACGCGGACCGGCTCGCCAACGAGGCGATGGACGCGGGCAAGCGCGGCAAGCAGTGGGAGCCGTCCGACTCCACGGCCGCCCTCGACGCCTCGGCGGCCCGGACCCTGGCGGCCCCGTCGGGCCCTCCGGGGGATGCGGCCAAGGGAGCGGCGGCGGTCCGCGCGGCCCTGGCAGCCGCCTCCGGCGCGAGTGCCGGGGCCGGTGCGGCCGAGGCCGCGGACCCGCGCGCGGGCGGCGCCGGAGCGGGCGGCGCCGACGCCCTGTTCGGGGAAGCCGTGGCGCTCGCGCCCGGCCGGGCCCCCGCGGCCGACGCGGGTCCGGCCCGCGCCCCTGCCCACGGCGCCGGGAACGCCACGGCCGCCACGCCCACCGGAGGCCAGGGCTGGGGCCCCGACATGGGGGCCCCTGCGACCTTCGTCCTGCTGCGGCACGGCGAGACCGCCCTCACCCCGCAGAAGCGCTTCTCCGGCAGCGGGGGCAGCGACCCCGAACTGTCCCCGGCCGGCCGCCGCCAGGCCACCGCCGTGGCCGAGGCACTGGCCGCCCGCGGCACCGTCCAGACGGTCATCAGCTCCCCGCTGCGCCGCTGCCGCGAGACGGCCCGGACGGTCGCCGACCGCCTCGGCCTCACGGTCACGGTCGAGGAGGGGCTGCGCGAGGTGGACTTCGGCGCCTGGGAGGGCCTGACCTTCGCCGAGGTGCAGGAGCGTTTCCCGGACGATCTGCAGGCCTGGCTGGACTCCCCGAGGGCGGCCCCCACCGGCGGCGGCGAGAGCTTCACCGCCGCCACCCGCCGGATCTCGGCCACCCGCGACCGGCTGCTGGCCGCGCACGCGGGCCGGACGGTCCTGCTGGTCACCCACGTGACCCCGGTCAAGATCCTGGTCCGGCTCGCCCTGGGCGCCCCGCCCGAAGCGCTGTTCCGCATGGAACTCTCGGCGGCCTCCCTCTCGGCCGTCGCCTACTACGCGGACGGCAACGCCTCGGTCCGCCTCCTGAACGACACCGCGCACCTGCGGTAGGCCTCGCCGGCCGGGCTGCGGCGGCCACGGGGTCGGGGTGGCGGGCTTCGCGGGTCGGGTGCTACCGGCCTTGCCGGCCGGGCGGCGGGCTTCGCCGGTTCGGGTGGGGCCGGGCGCGCGCCGGGGCGTCTCCTCGGGCGCCGAACGTGGCGGGGGGTCGGAGGGCCGAGGGGATTGCGTTCGGCGCCCTGCGGGGAGCGCCCCGGCACACACCCGGCCCCTGCGGAACCGTCCGTACGAGGCTCGGCCCTGCCGGAACCGCCCGCGCCTGCCGACCGGCTCCGGCGGGGATCCGGCCCGCCTCCGCACGCGCGGCGCAGCCAGAGCAGTGAAACAGGACCGCCCCGGACCGGTGAAAGTGGTTCGGGGCGGAAGTGGCAGACGAGCCGGCCTGTACGCCGGGTTCTGTCGCCCGGTGACCTCGCGGTCGCCGGGGAGACGGCCATCCATCTAGGACCGGTGTTGCCACCGGCCTCGTGCGGTCTACCCGCGAACTCGGGCGGGCAGCCCTCGATCGTTCGCGCAGACCCGTCCGGGGACGGATCCTCTTGACCTTGCTCCGGGTGGGGTTTACCTAGCCGCCTGAGTCACCTCAGGCGCTGGTGGTCTCTTACACCACCGTTTCACCCTTACCGAGGACCGAAGTCCCCGGCGGTCTGTTTTCTGTGGCACTGTCCCGCGGGTCACCCCGGGTGGGCGTTACCCACCACCCTGCCCTGTGGAGCCCGGACGTTCCTCGGCGGGATCCGAGGATCCCGACGCGGCCGCCCGGCCGACTCGTCTGCCGTGGTGGACATGCTACCTGCAACGTGTCAGCGCTTGACCTTGACGCAACGGCAGGGTTTCTACTGGGCTCATGCGGATCGGAGAGATCGCCGCGGTCGTCGGGGTCACCACCCGGGCGATCCGGCACTACCACCATGTCGGGCTGCTCCCGGAGCCGGAGCGGCGCCCCAACGGATACCGGGCCTACAGCGTCCGCGACGCGGTCCTGCTCGCCCGCGTACGCCGCCTCACCGAGCTCGGGCTCAGCCTCGACGAGGTGCGCGACGTCCTCGCGGACGACGCCGGGCGCGAACTGGCCGACGTACTCGGAGAGCTCGACGCCGACCTGGCCCGGCAGGAGGCCGAGATCGTGGAGCGCCGCCGGCGGCTCGCGGTGCTGCTCGCCGCCGGGCCGGGGGAGGGCGAGCCCCTCTCGCCCGCGCTCGCCGAACTGCTGGCGAAGGCGCCGCCGACGGCCTCGCCGTCCGCCGCGATGGACCGCGAGCACCTGACGCTGATCGACGCGTCGGGCACGGGCGGCCGGGAGCTCTACGACGCGCTCGGCCCGCTGGCCGCCGATCCCGCGGTGCTCGTGCTGTACGAGCGGCTGGACGCGCTCGCCGACGCGGACGTGGACGATCCGCGGATCCTGCCCCTGGCGGCGGAGCTCGTGGCGGCCGTCCCGGACGAGGTGTTCGCCACGATCCCCTCCGACGGGGTGGTCGTGCCCGGGTTCAAGGAGGCGCTGCTCGCCGAGTACGCGCCCGCGCAGGCCGAGGTCGTACGCCTGGTCATGGAGGCGTTCATGGAGAGGGGGAGGGGATGAGGGTGATACGTGCGGCGCGGGTCGGCGTGACCGCCGTCGTCCCGGCGGAGCTGGGGCTCGTGGTGTGCCTGGTGGCCGGGGTCCGGCCGCCGGGGTGGGCGCTGGCCGCCACCGAGGTCCTCGTCCTCGGGGTGGTCCTGCTGGAGGTCTGGGTGCTGCGCGGGCTGTACTCCGCCGCACGTGCCCGCGGCGCCGGCCGCGGGGAGGCCGGCCGGGAGGCCGTGCGCGCCGTGGTCCCGGTCCAGGTCCGGCGGCTGCTGCGGCACGAGCTGCACGCCCTCGCCGCCCTCGGGAGGTGGATCGTGCGCAGGCGGCACGGGGTGCGCCCCGGTGATCTCGCCGCCGCGTACACCGGACCGCAGACGGCCATGATGTACGGGATGCTCTTCGTGTCGGTGGTCGAGACGGTGGCCCTGGCCCTCCTCATTCCCTGGCCGGCGGTCCACCGGGTGGTGCTCGTGCTCGACGTGTACGGGATCCTGATCGTGCTCGCCCTGCACGCCGCCTGCGTCACCCGGCCGCACGTGGTCCGCCCGGACGGGTCCCTGCTGATCCGCTACGGCGCCCTCTTCGACCTCGCCGTACCGCCGGACGCGGTGGCCTCGGTACGGGTGGAGCGCCGTTACCCCGAGGGCCGGCTGGTCACGCTGTCCGAGGACGGGGTGCTCGATCTGATCGTCGGCAGCCAGACCACGGTGACCCTGGAGCTGAACCGGCCCCTCCCCTTCACCCGCCCGCTCGGCGCCACGGCCGAGGCGCGGACCGTCCGCTTCCACGCCGACGATCCGCGCGCACTGGTCGCCGCCCTGCGCCAGCCCGCGTAGGAGCGGTCAGGCCGGGGCGAAGAGGATCTTCGCCGAGCCGGGGTCGGCCTCAGCCAGCCGGACCCGGATGCGGTCGCCCAGCGGGAGCGGCCGCGTGGTGGACTTCACGCGTCCGACGACCGCCGGGTCCTCCAGGTGGACGGTGCCGACCAGCGGCTCCCGGTCGTCGACGTCGATGACCGTGGCCTCGAAGGTCTCGCCGACGCGGTCCTTGAGCACGGCCGCCTCGACGAGGTCCACGGACTCCCGCTCGACCGTGTTCGCCAGCCGGGTGCCCTCCGCCATCTCCCGGGGGAGCGTGTCCAGGGCCGCCACAGCCCACGGCGGGGGTTCGGCCCCGGCCACCGCCGCCACGCACAGCTCGCCGGTGTACCGGTCCACGAGGCGGCGCAGCGGCGCGGTGCAGTGGGTGTACGGGACCGCCACCGCGGCGTGGATCGCCGGGTCGGGGCGGTCGCCGCCGGTGAAGACGGTGTAGCCCGCGCCGCGCAGCAGGGCCGTGCACTCCTGGAGGAAGGCCGCGTGGGCGGGGCGGTGCGGGTCGAGGGAGCGGACGAGTTCGGCGTACGGGACGTGGTGCGGCCAGTCGATCCGCAGGGCCTTCGCCGCCCGCCGGAGCTTGCCGACCGCGCCGTCGGGGGCGTTGGGCAGGGTCCGCAGGATGCCCGTGCCGGTGGCCAGCATCAGTTCGGCCGCGGCCATGCCGGTCATCAGGGAGATCTGCGCGTTCCAGCCGTCCGCGGGGAGCGGGGCGCGGTAGGCCAGGGAGTACGTGCCGTCGTGCTCGACGACCTCCTGCTCGGGCACGTTGAGCGAGATGCCGCCGCGCTCCTGCTCCAGGGCCTCGCGGAGCCGGCCGATGTCCGCCAGGAGGGCGAGGGGCTCCTCCGCCGCGCCGGTGTCGATGGCCTTCTGGACGCGGTCGTAGTCGAGCTTGGCCCGGCTGCGGACGAGGGCGCGCCGGACGTCGACGGTCTCCACACGACCGTCGGAGTCCAGGTCGAAGCGCCACAGCAGCGCGGGGCGGGTCCGGTCGGGCAGCAGGCTGGCGGCGTCCTCCGAAAACACGGCCGGGTGCAGCGGGACCCTCCCGTCGGGGAAGTAGAGGGTGGTGACGCGGCGGTGGGCCTCCGCGTCGAGCGGGCCGCCGGGGGTGACGAAGGCGGCGACGTCGGCGATGGCGTAGTGGACGCGGTAGCCGCCGGAGGAGCGCTTCGCCAGGTGCATGGCCTGGTCGAGGTCGACGGAGGACGGCGGGTCGATGGTGAAGAGGGGGATGTCGGTGCTGTCCAGGTCCGGGAGGCGGGGGTGCGCGGCCGCGTGCTCGGCCTCGGCGAGGACCGCCGCCGGGAACTCCGAGGGCACTCCCAGCTCCGTCCGCAGTTCACGCAGCGCGGCCCGCAGAGCAGCCCCGTCTGCGCCGGTCATGTGCATCTGACGGCGTGGCATGGATTGAGCCTATGGTCGGGCGGCCCGGACGGCACGGCGAGACGTCTACCCTGGCCGGGGGGCCGCATCCCCTGCGCCGTGTCGTATTGAAGGAGAACCACCGTGCTCGTGCTGCTGCCGCCGTCCGAAGGAAAGGCCGCCGGCGGCTCCGGCGCACCGCTGAAGCCGGAGTCGCTGTCGCTGCCCGGTCTGGCCCCGGCCCGTGCGGCGGTGCTGGAGGAACTGGTCGAGCTGTGCGCGGCGGACGAGCCGAAGGCGCGCGAGGTGCTGGGGCTGAGCGAGGGCCTGCGGGGAGAGGTCGCGAAGAACGTGGAGCTGCGGTCCGCGGTGGCCCGCCCGGCGGGGGAGATCTACACGGGCGTGCTGTACGACGCGCTGGGTCTGGCCGACCTGCCCGCGGCGGCACGCAAGCGCGCGGAGGACGCGCTGCTCGTCTTCTCGGGGCTGTGGGGTGCGGTGCGGATCACCGACCGGATCCCCTCGTACCGATGCTCGATGGGCGTGAAGCTGCCGGGGCTGGGCGCGCTCGGCGCGTACTGGCGGGAGCCGATGGCTTCCGTCATGCCCGAGGCGGCGGGGGAGGGGCTGGTCCTGGACCTGCGGTCCTCGGCGTACACGGCCGCGTGGAAGCCCAAGGGGGAGGTGGCGGGGCGGACGGCGACCGTGCGGGTGCTGCACTCGCAGATGGTGGACGGCGTGGAGAAGCGGTCGGTGGTGAGCCACTTCAACAAGGCGACGAAGGGTCGCCTGGTGCGTGACCTCCTGCTCGCGGGTCCCGCCCCCGCGGCGCCGACGGAGCTGGTGACGGCCCTGCGGGACCTGGGCTACGTGGTGGAGGCCGAGTCCCCCGCGAAGCCGGGCAAGGCCTGGTCCCTCGACGTGGTCGTCACGCAGATCCACCACTGACGCGCCGCCGACGGGGCTGGGTGTTTCAGCCCCGCCGGCGTTTGAGGCGCGGGTCCGGGCGGAGCCCGGCGGGGTCTGGTGGGTCTGGGGCGGAGCCCCGAGGCCGGGCCTAGTGGCCCAGGGGCCAGGCGACCGTGGCCGGGAGGCGATCGGCGGTACCCGCGTAGGTGGCGCAGGCGTCCGTCAGGGTTTCGAGGAGCGTGAGCGGGTCCGGCAGGGGGTGCTCCATGCCGCGCAGCCAGGTCACCGCCAGGTCACCGGGGAGGGCCGCCGGCGGGACCAGGACGTAGCTGCCGCGGCAGTGCCAGCGCAGGCCGGGGTGTTCGTCCATCGTCTCGGGGTGGCAGTCCAGTTCGCACGGCCACCACTCGTCCTCGTCCTCGGGGGTGCCGCGGGTGGCGGTGAAGAAGAGCATCCGGGCCTGCTCGCCGGTGCCGCCGGACTCGGCGACGGGGCCGACCTCGATGCCGGCCTCCAGCAGGCGGGCCAGCGCGGCGGCGCCGGCTTCCAGCGGGACGTCGAGCACGTCGTGGACCATGCCGGTCGCGGTGATGAAGTTGGCCTGGGGCTGGTTGCGCGCCCAGCGTTCGACCTGGGCGCGGTCGGTGGTCGACTGGGTCTGCCAGGCGAAGGAGATGGGGTGCCGTGCGGGCGTCGGACAGCCGATCCGGTCGCACGAACATCGGTAACCGGCGGGATGGGCGGCGGGGGCGAGCGGCAGACCGGCGGCGGCGACGGCCAGGAGCAGCGCCTCACGCTCTCGTGCGGGGTCCTCGGCGGTGGGTTTCTGCCGCCGGCGCAGCCACTGGGAAATCCTGCTCTGCTCGCCGCGTTTGACGCGGCCGGACTCAGACCCCATCTATCCCCTCACCTCACCGTATCCCCGGCGGACCTTCACATCGTCCCACCATCCTGCGCCCCGGGTGACCGCTCTTGACGAGCGGGGGCCGGGGAGGGGTGACCGGCAACCCCCACATACCCCCACGATCAGGGCAAATGCTCTCGGGTGGCTGCCGGTCACCGGCCGGCTAGCGGGCGGTGACGTTGGCCACCCCGCCCAGCACCCGGTCCACCAGCGCGTCGGTGTAAGCGTGCGTCAGGGGCGCGGTGCGCATGAGCCAGCGGTACGTCAGCGGCCCGAGCAGCATCTCCACCGTCAGCCGCAGATCGGTGTCCGGCGCGAGCTGGCCGGCCTCCCGGGCCGTCTTCAACCGGGCTTCGTACAGGGCGAGCTGCGGCTCGAGCAGCTGCTCGGTGAAGCGGGCGCCGAGTTCGGGGTCGGTGGCTCCGGCCGCCGTCAGGGCGCGCGCGGGGGCCTCGTACTTCTCGTCGTTGAACTCGTCCACCGTGGCGCGCAGTACGGACTTCAGGTCGGCCGCGAGGTCCCCGGTGTCGGGGAAGCCGGTCCACCCGCCCTCGGTCTCCGCGTCGCCGGCGAGGGCCAGCGAGGCGTCGAGGAGGACGGCGGCCTTCGACGGCCACCAGCGGTAGATGGTCTGCTTGCCGACGCCCGCGCGGGCTGCGATGGCCTCGATGGTCAGCTTGTTGTAGCCGACCTCCCCGACGAGGGTGAGCGCGGCGTCGAGGATGGCGCGCCGGGAGCGGTCGCTGCGGCGGGTGGCGTCAGGGGTCTTGGTCATGGCCCGAAGCTATCAAAGCGAGACGTCTCGTCTTCCTATGGTTGCGTAAACCACCCGGTCAGTTCACTGTGTCGTCCAGCGGGAGGAGAGACGATTCTCTTCCGTACTCGTCCCGAGTCGTGAAAGTCGTGAGGAGCCTTCTTTGCGCAGAGACGCCACACCCCGGCGCTACCTGATGTGCCCACCCGCACACTTCAAGGTCACGTACTCCATCAACCCGTGGATGGATCCCACGAAACCGGTGGACCTGCCCCTCGCACACGCCCAGTGGGAAGACCTGAGGGACCGCTACCGCGCCCTCGGCCACACCGTCGAGACCCTCGTCCCCGAGCCCGGCCTGCCCGACATGGTCTTCGCGGCCAACGGGGCCCTGGTCGTCGACGGCCGGGTGCTCGGTGCCCGGTTCGCCTACCCGGAACGGGCCGCCGAGGCCGAGATCCACCTCGACTGGTTCCGCAGCCACGGCTACCAGGACGTCCACGAGCCGTCCCACGTCAACGAGGGCGAGGGCGACTTCGCGGTCACGGCCAGCTACATCCTGGCCGGCCGGGGCTTCCGCTCCAGCCCCCTCTCGCACGACGAGGCCCAGGAGTTCTTCGGCCGCCCCGTCATCGGCCTCGACCTGGTGGACCCGCGCTACTACCACCTGGACACGGCGCTCAGCGTGCTCGACGGCGACGAGGTCATGTACTACCCGGACGCCTTCTCGCCCGGCAGCCGGGGCGTGCTCAGGCGCCTCTTCCCGGACGCCCTGATCGCGGACGGCCGGGACGCGGCCGCCCTCGGCCTGAACGCGGTCTCCGACGGCCTGCACGTCCTGCTCCCGCAGGCGGCCACCGGACTGCTGGCGCCGCTGCGGGACCGGGGGTTCGAACCGGTCCCGATGGACCTGGGCGAACTGCTCAAGGGCGGCGGCAGCGTGAAGTGCTGCACGCAGGAGCTGCGGCCCTAGTCCTCCTCGGAGGGCGGCGGCCAGGCCTGGCCCCAGTCGGCGTCCCGCGCCGCCTTGTAGAGGTCGCCGTGGCGTCTGGTCACGTTGACCCGGGTCAGGCCCTCGCCTTCGGGGCCGCACAGTTCCAGCAGGACGAGCCCCTTCCGGATCTGCGGCCTGCGCGTGATCCGGAAGGCGGTCGGCTCCACCGCGAAGCGGGTCGCGGCGACGTAGCTGAACTTCTCGTCCTCGTACGGGAGCGAGCCGCCCTTGACCTTCCGGTGCAGGGAGGACCGGCTGACCCGGGCCGAGAAGTGGCACCAGTCCTGGCCGATCTCGATCGGACAGGTCCCGTCGTGCGGGCACGGGGCGGCGACCCGCAGCCCGGCGGCGATCAGCTGGTCGCGGGCCTCGCGGATGCGCAGGTAGCCCTCCGGCGTGCCCGGCTCGATCAGCACCACCGCCTGCCCGGCCCGCGCCGCCTCGGCGACGACCGCCGTACGGGCCTGCGGGGTCAGCTCGCCCAGCACGTACGAGACCGTCACCAGGTCGGCGTCGGGCAGGGACAGCCCGGAGCCGATGACGGCCCGCCGCCAGTGCGCCGCGCGGAGCACCGGCGAGGCGGAGGCCCGCGCCAGCTCCTGGCCGAGCTTCAGCGCCGGCTCCGCCCAGTCCAGCACCGTGGTCTCCCGCGGGCCGTCCCAGGTGGCGTCCACCGCCCAGGTCGCGGCGCCCGTGCCGCCGCCCACGTCCACGTGCGAGCCCGGCGCCCAGCCCGGCGCCGCCTCGGCCAGCCCGTCCAGGGCGGCCCGTACGGCCTCGAAGGTGGCCGGCATCCGGTACGCCGCGTACGCCGCCACGTCGGAGCGGTCGCGCAGTACGGGCGCGTCGGTCGGGGTCTGCCCCCGGTAGCTGGCGATGAGCCGCTCGACGGCGGCCGCGGCCTGCTTCGGCGGGAGCCCGTCGAGCAGCCCGCCGAGCGTGCTGCGGAGGGTCTCGGCGGTGGTGGGGGCGGAGGCGTTCACCTGCGAAGTCTATGTCGCGACCGTGACGCCTCCGCCCCCGGACCCCCGCGCCTCAAGCGTCGGCGAGGCTGGAGTCGGCGGCGGGGCTGGATTGCCACGGGCGGCAGAGGCCCAGGAAGGCGGTCAGGGCCAGGACGGCGCACACCA
Organism: Streptomyces sp. 147326; assembly: GCF_045000215.1. Classification (NCBI taxonomy): domain Bacteria; kingdom Bacillati; phylum Actinomycetota; class Actinomycetes; order Kitasatosporales; family Streptomycetaceae; genus Streptomyces; species Streptomyces sp. 147326. The sequence continues at coordinate 6,121,867 of NZ_CP134201.1, forward strand.
GTTGCACCAGGGCCATCGGGACGGCCGTGTCCTCACCCGCGATTCCCACCAGCGGCGAGGCGATCGCGCCGATCAGGAAGGAGGAGGTGCCGAGCAGCGCGGACGCCGATCCGGCCGCGTGCGGGGTGCGCATCAGGGCCTGGGCGTTGGTGTTCGGCAGGACCACGCCCATCGCCGACATCAGGACGAACAGCGCGGCGGCGATCGGGGTCAGCCCGACCTCCCCGAACACGCCCGTCGACATCAGCAGCAGGGCCACCGTGGCGGCCATGACGGTCCCGAGTCCGACGGCCAGGACCTTGTCCAGGCTGACCCGGCCGACCAGCAGCTTGCCGTTGATCTGGCCGACGAGGATCAGGCCGACGGAGTTGAGGCCGAAGAGCAGGGCGAAGGCCTGGGGCGAAGCCCCGTAGATCTCCTGCACCACGAACGGGGAGGCGGAGATGTACGAGAAGAGGGCGGCGAAGGAGAAGCCGCCGGTCAGGGTGTAGCCGGTGAAGACGCGGTCGCCGAGCAGTCCGCGCATGGTCCGCAGGGCGGAGCCGACGCCGCCGGTGTGCCGCCGCTCGGGCGGCAGGGTCTCGCCGAGGCTGCGCCAGACCATCACGGTGAGCACCGTGCCGACGCCGGTGAGGACGACGAAGACCCCGCGCCAGTCGGCGAAGCGCAGCACCTGGCCGCCGATGAGCGGGGCGATGATCGGGGCGGCCCCGGATATGAGCATCAGGGTGGAGAAGAAGCGGGCCATCTCGTCGCCGTCGTACAGGTCGCGTACGACGGCCCGTGCGATGACGATCGCGGCCGCGCCGGCCAGGCCCTGGAGCAGCCGGAAGGAGATCAGCAGCTCGGCGGTCGGCGCGAGGGCGCAGATCGCGGTGGCCAGGACGTAGACGACCATGCCGGCGAGCAGGGGGCGGCGGCGGCCCCACTTGTCGCTCATCGGGCCGATGACGAGCTGGCCCAGGGCCATGCCGGCGAGGCAGGCCGTGAGGGTGAGCTGGATGGTCGCGGCGGGGCTGTTCAGGGCATCGGTGACCTGCGGCAGGGCCGGCAGGTACATGTCCATGGACAGCGGGGGGAGGGCGGTGAGCCCGCCGAGTATGAAGGTGACGAGCAGGCCCGTGCGGCGCGCTGCCGTCAGGGGCTTCGTCGTGGCGGGGGCGGAGGGCGATTCGGGCGACGAGTCGTGCGAGGCGGCCGTCGCGGGGCCTCTCTCCGACATGCGGAACTCCAGTCTTCTCATCTGCTTTACGCACCCCTGACCGACCCATGCTCTCAGCAATCGGAACGTCCGGGGACCGGGCCGCCGTGTGACGTAACCTGCGGCCCCATGGACGAAAGTACGAAGAAGATCGCCCTGGTGACGGGCGCCGGCTCCGGAATCGGCCGCTCCGTGGCGCTGACCCTGGCCGCGGCGGGCTGGTCCGTGGCCGTCGCGGGCCGCCGGACCGAGCCGCTGCAGGAGACCGCCGCAGCGGCCGGCGCCGACGCCGACGTGCACGTCGTCCGGGCGGACGTGAGCCACCCGGACGACGTGACTGCGCTGTTCGAGTCAGTGCGAGCCCGGTACGGGCGCCTCGACCTGCTCTTCAACAACGCGGGCACCTTCGGGCCCGGCGGGGTTCCGCTGGAGGACATCACCTACGAGGCCTGGCGCTCCGTCGTGGACGTCAACCTGACCGGCGCCTTCCTGTGCGCACAGGCCGCCTTCCGGCAGATGAAGCAGCAGGACCCGCAGGGCGGCCGCATCATCAACAACGGCTCCATCTCGGCACACGTGCCGCGCCCGAACTCCATCGCCTACACGGCCACCAAGCACGCGATGACGGGCCTGACGAAGTCCCTGTCGCTGGACGGGCGTCCGCACCGGATCGCCTGCGGCCAGATCGACATCGGCAACGCGGCGACCGAGATGACCGAGCGGATGCAGACCGGCATCCTGCAGGCCAACGGACAGCTCGCCGTCGAACCGGTGATGGACGCCGCGGACGTGGCCCGCACGGTCCTGCACATGGCGGAGCTCCCGCTGGAGGCCAACGTGCAGTTCGCGACGGTGATGGCGACGTCGATGCCGTACATCGGGCGGGGGTAGGGCGGGCCCTGGGCCCCGTCCCGGCTCCGGGCGGGCAGGACCTAGTCGGTCCCGTGCCGGGTACGAGCCGCGAGCAGGCCCTGGAGGAACGGGTCGGCGTCCGGGGCGTACGGGCCCCGGTGCGCGGCCAGGTGCTCCTCGATGCGCTCCCACTCGGCGACGACGGCCGGGTCGGCGCCCTCCGCGGACGCCGCCTCCAGTGCGGCCTCCGCCTGGTGGTGCCCCATGCCGACGGCCTCGGCCCGGACCCGGTCGACGGCGGCGCGCTCTCCCCGAGCCGGGTCGTGCGGCTCGTGCGCGGCCTCCACGGCGGCCTCGTCAGGGTGCTCGGTCATCGTCGTCCCCGTTCTCGCGGTGCGTGCAGGTCGCCCCGCTCGTACCCCGCCGTGGGGTGTCCATCCCGTCCGGCACGAAAGGCCTGGACCCCGCACGGCACTCCGGACGATCATGGCTGCATGACCGACACCGAGGTACTGCGCTACACCGCCTTCTCCCACGACCCCGACGGCGGCAACCCCGCCGGGGTCGTGCTCGACGCGGCCGGGCTGGACGACGGCGCGATGCTCGCGATCGCCGCCCGGCTGGGGTACAGCGAGACGGCCTTCCTGACCGCCCCGCCCGAGGGACTCGGCGGCCCGGCGGGCCGGTCCTTCACCGTGCGCTACTTCAGCCCGAAGGCGGAGGTCCCCTTCTGCGGGCACGCCACCGTGGCCACGGCCGTGGCACTGGCGGAGCGGATCGGGCCGGGGGAGCTGCTCCTCGCGACGCGGGCGGGCGCCGTGCCGGTGTCCGTCACCGCCGGGGAGGGCGGGCGGCTGCGGGCCACGCTGACCAGCGTCGAGCCGCACGTCGAGGAGATCGGCGCGGCCGACCTCGCCGAGGCGCTGGCCGCGCTGGACTGGCCGGTGGGGGACCTGGACCCGGTGTTCCCGCCCCGGATCGCCTACGCCGGAGCCCGCCACCTCGTGCTCGGCGCCGCCACCCGGGCCCGGCTCGCGGACCTCGCCTACGACTTCGCCCGGCTGGAGGCCCTGATGCGGCGCCTGGACCTCACCACGGTCCAGCTGGTGCACCGGGCGGGCCCCGCGGAGTTCCACGTACGGGACCCCTTCCCGGTCGGCGGCGTCGTCGAGGACCCGGCCACGGGGGCCGCCGCGGCTGCGTTCGGCGCGTACGCCCGGGAGCTCGGGCTGGTCCCGGCGGACGCCGTGCTCACCCTCCACCAGGGCGAGGACATGGGCCGACCGGGGGTGCTCACGGTCGAACTGCGCACGGGTGACCCCCGGGTCAGGGTCGGCGGCGAGGGCGTCCGCATCCCGTGACCCCCACCCGGGCCCGTGCGGGTCGGCTTGCTGGGGCTCAGCCCCAGGCGGCGGTGCTGCGGTCGAGCAAGGAGGCTCGTCCATGAGGGTGGTTGTATGCGCCGAGGCGGAGCTGCCCGCAGGGCTGGCGCGGGAGGTCGCGGAGCTGGAGGACGCGGTCTGGCCGGGGGCCGGGTCGGGGCACGATCCGGCCCTGGCTCCGCGCGCCCTGCTCCTGCTGGCCCCCGACGGCACCGTGGCCGCCTCGCTGGCGCTGCTGTTCAAGGAGGTCCGGCTCGCGGGGCGGACCTACCGGGCGGCCGGCCTGAGCGCGGTCGTGACCCGGCCCGCGCTGCGCGGCCGGGGACACGGGGCCCGTCTGGTGGCGGCGGCCCGCGCCGAGCTCGCGGCGGACCGGGCCGTGGACCTCGCGCTGTTCAGCTGCGACCGCCCGCTGGCGCCGTTCTACGAGGCGGCCGGCTTCGCGCAGCTGCCCGGCACGGTGCTGCTGGGCGACGCCCCCGGGGATCCGGAGCCGCTCGCCACCGACGCCCCCGGCTTCGACAAGGTGGTGCTGGCGGCCTTCTTCACGGACGACCCGGGCCGGGACCGCGCGGCCTTCACCGGAGTCCGCGTACCGCTCCACCCCGGACACACCGACAGGCTGTGGTGAGCGGTCAGCTCGCGGGTGCGGCGTCCGCCGGCTGCTTCTTCGGGCTCGCCGGGCGGCTGCGGTCGACGAGGAAGAGCACCAGCACGGGGACCAGGTACAGCGTCCACACCGTGAGCTGCAGGACGGTGGGGTCCGGCTGGAAGTTGAAGACGCCCTTGAGCAGCGTCCCGTACCAGCTGTCCGGCGGGACCGTCTCGGAGACGTCGAAGGCCTTGTCGCCCAGGCCGCCCAGGAAGCGGGCCTCCTGCAGGTCGTGGACCCCGTACGCGAGCACGCCCGCGGCCACGACCACCAGCATGGCGCCGGTCCACTTGAAGAACTTCGCCAGATTGATCTTCAGGGCGCCCCGGTAGAAGAGCCAGCCCAGCACGATCGCCGTGGCGATGCCCAGCAGTACGCCGATCAGCGGGGCCGAGGAGCCCTCGCCGCTGGCCCGTACCGACGTCCACACGAACAGCGCGGTCTCCAGGCCCTCGCGGCCGACGGCCAGGAAGGCGGTGGCGACCAGCGCGCCGGTGCCCATGGCGAGGGCCGTGTCGAGCTTGCCCTGCAGCTCGGCCTTCAGATGCCGCGCGGTGCGCTTCATCCAGAAGACCATCCACGTCACCAGGCCCACCGAGACGATGGAGAGGCTGCCGCCGAGGAGCTCCTGCGCCTCGAAGGTCAGCTCCTGGCTGCCGAATTCGAGCATCGCGCCGAAGACGAGCGAGAGCGCGCAGGCGATCCCGATGCCGATCCACACGGGACGCAGGGCGTCCCGGCGTTCCGTCTTCACCAGGTACGCGACGAGGATGCAGACGACCAGGCTGGCCTCCAGCCCCTCGCGCAGGCCGATCAGATAATTGCCGAACACGGCGGTGGTTCCTCTCCAGGCTCTACGACGGGGACTACGCGAACAGCGTCCGGCCCCACCAGTCGTCCTTGTCGCGAACGCCCGGCGGGACGGCGAATATCGCCGAACCCACGTGCTGGATGTACTCGTTGAGGACGTCGGCCTTCGCCAGGCTGCGCTGGATCGGGACGAAACCCTTGCGGACGTCGCGCTGGTAGGCGAGGAAGAACAGGCCCGCGTCGAGGCGGCCGAGACCGTCCGTGCCGTCGGTGAAGGAGTAGCCGCGGCGCAGGATCGTCGCACCGTCGTTGGTGTCCGGGTGCGCCAGACGGACATGCGCCTCCGGCTTCATGGCCTTCAGGAACGGTTCGTCGCGCTCCTTGGACTTGCCGACGGGGGCACCCTCGCCCTTGTCGCGGCCGAAGATGTCCTCCTGCTCGCCCAGGGGGGTGCGGTCCCAGATCTCGATGTTCATCCGGATCCGCCGGGCCACCAGGTAGGAGCCGCCGGTCATCCAGTCGCTGCCGTCGCCCGCGCCGACCCACACGTGCTTCTCCAGGGCCGCCTCGTCGGTGCCCGAGATGTTCCGGGTGCCGTCCTTGAAGCCCATCATGTTGCGCGGGGTCTGCTCTTCGGGCGTGGTCGACGAGGTCTTGCCGAAGCCCAGCTGGGACCAGCGCACCGCCGTCTTGCCGAAGCCGATGCGGGCGAGCTGGCGGATGGCGTGCACGGCGACCTGCGGGTCGTCGGCGCAGGCCTGGACGCACAGGTCGCCGCCGGAGCGGGCCGGGTCCAGGTTGTCGCCGGGGAACAGCTCCAGGTCGATCAGCGCCTCGGGGCGCTTGCCCTCCAGGCCGAACCGGTCCTTGGCGAACAGGCCCGGACCGAAGCCGACGGTCAGGGTGAGGCGGGAGGCCTTCAGGCCCAGCGCCTCGCCCGTGTCGTCCGGCGGGGCCTCAGGGAGGCCGCCGAAGCCGCCCTCGCCGACCGGCCGGCCGGCCGTCATGCGGCGGGCCGCCTCGGTCCACTCCTTGAGGAGCTGGATCAGCTCCTCGCGGCTCTTCGTCTTCACGTCGAAGGCCGCGAAGTGGAGGCGGTCCTGCACGGCGCTCGCGATGCCGGCCTGGTGCTCGCCGTGGAAGGGCACGGCGCCCCCGGCCGCGGCGGCCGAGACCATGTCCGACCCGCCGCCGAAGGCCGCCGCCGCGCCGCCGGCCGTGGCGGCGCCGAGCGCGAGCCCGGCCCCGCCCCAGCCCAGGACGGCACGCCGCGAGGGTGCGGTCGCGGCCGGCGGGCCGGCGGGCCCGCCGCCCTCCTGCCGGGGGTGCTCCGGCTCGTGCGCCGCCGGCTGCGACTGCGACTCGGTCATGCTGCTCTCCCGCCTGCTTCGTTCTCTGCCGTTACTTCGTGACCGCGGCGGCGAGCTTGGAGAGCGGCTCACCGAGGGCGCTGACCGCGTCCGAGAGCTCCTTCTTCTCCGCATCGCCGAGCTTGTCGTACGAGGTGAACTCGTAGGACGCCTTGTCCGTGCGGTACTTGTCCAGCAGCACCGTCATCGCCGCGAACTGGGTGTCCAGCTGCTTGGCGAGCTCCGGGTCGTTCTTGGTGGCGATCGGCTTCAGCAGCTCGTACGCCTTCTCCGCGCCCTCGATGTTGGCCTTGAAGTCGACCAGGTCGGTGCGGGAGTAGCGCTCCTCCTCGCCCGTGACCTTGCCGGTGGCGACCTCGTCGAGGAGCTCCTTGGCGCCGTTGGCCATCGAGCTGGTGGTGATCTCCGCCGTGCCGACCTTCTTCTGCCAGTCCGTCAGGTCCGCCATCAGGGTGTCGGCGAGCTTCTTCTCGTCGTCGCCGATCTTGTTGTCGGCCCACAGGGCCTTCTCCAGACGGTGCCAGCCGGTCCAGTCCTTCGCCGGGTCCTGGCCGGCCTCCAGGCCGTCCTCGCGGACGTCGACCTTGGGGTCGATGTCGCCGAAGGACTCGGCGACCGGCTCGGTGCGCTCCCAGCCGATGCGGGAGGCGGCGTACAGCTTCTTGGCACCCTCGATGTCGCCGGCCTTGACCGCGTCGGCGAAGGCCTGGGCCTTGGGGAGGGTCTCGTCGGCCTGCGCGACCACGTAGGCGCGGTAGGCGGCCACCGCGGTGTCCGCCTCGGGGCTGCGCTTCTCCTCGGCGGCGCCCTTGCCGGTGGCCTTGACCTTCTTGGCGATGCCGTCGCCCTTCATGCCGGGCTTGCAGACGATCTCGTAGTCGCCCGCCTTGATCTCGGCGGTGATGGAGGCCTTGGTGCCGGGGCCGATGTTCTCGCGCTCGGTCACGATGCGGGCGTCCGGGAAGAGGACGTAGACCTCGGTGACCTTCGAGCCCTTGTTCTCGACGTCGATCTGCACCTTGCCCGACGGGAACTCCGTCTTCGACACGTCGCAGGCGCTGTCGGAGGCCGCGACCTTGATCACGTCGTCCCCGCCGGCGTCGCTCTTCTGGGAGCAGCCGGTGACGGCGGTCAGGGCGGCCGCGACGGAGGCGGCGGCGATGACGGTGAGACGGGCGGGGCGCATGGCGGGCTCCTGGGCGTCGGACGAGTGGCCGTCCCAAGGGGGAGAGGCCGGTGAGGCGGACCTAACTTAACCGAGGCTTACCTGAGCCATACCCAGACGTGCAGTGATACAGCTCTCACCTCCTCGTGACGTACGGCGGCCGGACACGGGTCTGTCACGGGCCCTCCACGGCCGCCCCATGGCCGGGTCAAGCCGGGGTCAAGCCGGGCTCAGACCGGCTGTTCGTTCCGTATCGCGGAAGGCTCCGCCGCGCGGACGGGGACCACCAGCGGGGCCCCGGTGCGCGGGTGCGGGAGCACCTCCACCGGCTGCCGGTAGACCCGGCTGAGCAAGGCGTCCTCGAACACCTCCGCCGGCGGGCCGGCCGCCGCGATCCGGCCGTCGTGCAGGACGGCGGCCCGGTCCGCGTAGGCGGCGGCCAGGCCCAGGTCGTGCAGGACGACGACCACCGCGTCCCCGGCCGCGGCCCGCTCCCGGCAGATGCGCAGCACGAGTTCCTGGTGGCGCAGGTCGAGCGCGGCGGTGGGCTCGTCGAGCAGCAGCAGCGGGGCCCGCTGGGCCAGTACGCGGGCCAGTGCGACCCGGGCCCGCTCGCCGCCGGAGAGGGCGGAGAAGGGGCGGGCGGCGAACTCCGTCACCTCGGTGGCGGCCATCGCGGTGGCCACCGCCTCCTCGTCGGCCTCGGCGAGGGGAGTGCCCGCCCAGGGGGCGCGGCCCATCCGTACGACGTCCTCCACCGGAAAAGGGAAGGACAGCGCGGCCGACTGGGGGAGTACGGAGCGGCGCAGCGCCAGATCCGGCGCGCCCCAGTCGCCCACCGGGCGGCCGTCGATCCGGACCTCGCCGGAAGCGGCGGGAAGGTCGGCGGCGAGTGCGGCCAGCAGGGTGGACTTGCCGGCGCCGTTGGGGCCGACCAGCGCCAGTACCTCGCCGGACCGGGCGGTCAGGTCGATGCCCGAGAGGACCTCGCGCCCGCCGAGGCGGACGTGCAGGTCCACGACCTCGGCGAGGGGCGTGCCGGGGGCGGGGCGGGGTGGGAAGGTGCGCTTGTTCCGGGCGATCAGCCCGATCAGCCTGCTGGTCACGCCCAGCCTCCTTGCTTGCGGCGGGTGCGGCGCAGCAGCCAGAAGAAGAACGGACTGCCGATCAGGGCGGTCAGCACACCGAGCGGCAGCTCGGCGGGCTGGGCGAGGGTGCGGGCGGCCAGGTCGCCCGCGACGAGGACCACGGCTCCGGCGAGCGCGCTGCCGGGGACGAGGAAGCGGTGGCCGGGGCCGTTGGCCATGCGCAGCAGGTGCGGGACGAGCAGGCCGATGAAGGTGATGACCCCGGCGACGGCCACGGCGGCGGCGGTCAGCAGGGCGACGACCAGGATGAGGGAGAGGCGCAGCCGCTCGACGTCGATGCCCAGGTGGCGGGCCGGGCGTTCGCCGAGGGAGAGCAGGTCGAGGCGGCGGGCGTAGAAGGGGGCGATCAGCAGGCCGGCGAGGGCGCAGGGCAGGACGGCGAGCACCTTGGGCCAGGTGGCCTGGGCGAGGGAGCCGAGCTGCCAGAAGGTGATCTGGTTGACCTGGCCGCTGTCCGCGAAGAAGACGAACAGACCGATGAGGGCGCCGGCGAAGGCGTTCATGGCGATGCCGGTGAGGATGAGCGTGACGACCTCGGTCTTCCCGCCGTTGCGGGAGAGGAGGTAGACGGAGCTGACGGTGATCAGGCCCGCGACGAACGCGCAGACGGTGATCGTCCAGTTGCCGAGGAAGCTGAGGCCGAGGCTGATGGCGGCGACCGCGCCGACGGCGGCGCCGGCCGAGATGCCGATGACGCCGGGCTCGGCGAGGGGGTTGCCGAAGACGCCCTGCATGAGCGCGCCGGCGCAGCCGAGGCTGGCGCCGACGAGCAGGGCGAGGACGACGCGGGGGAGGCGCACGTTCCACAGCACGCTCTCGCCGACGCGGTCGAGGGGGGTGCCGCCGAGGCCGATGCGGTGCTGGACGGAGGCGAGCACGTCGTGGGTGGGGATGCGGTAGGCGCCGGTGCCGGCGGAGACGAGGGCGAGGAGGAGCAGGGTCGCTACCAGGGCCGCGGTCAGGACCAGGGCCCGTCGGCTGCGCCGCTTGGCGGGGGCGGCTCTGGCGGGGCCGGGCGGTTCCGGCAGGGCCGGGCCTCGGGCGGCCGCGCCGGGGGTTCCGCCGGAGCCGGGCCGGTCGGCTGCGCCGCTCGTGCGGGGCCGGAGCGGGGCGGTCGGAGGGGTGGGGCCGGGCGCGCGCCGGGGCGTCTCCTCGGACGCCGAACGTGACGGGGCGTCCGAGGGCCGGGGCACATGGCGTTCGGCGCCCTGCGGGGAGCGCCCCGGCACACACCCGTCCCCGGCGGAGTCCGCGGTGCGCGGGGCGGTGTCGGGCGTTGCCGCCTCTGTGGCTGCCGGATTCTGGCCGGCGAGGCCACTGGTGCCCTGCGGGGGGTCGTGGAGGGGCACTTCAGGCGGCCTTGCCGTAGAGCTGGGTGACCAGGGAGGACAGCACCTGGTCGGTGCGGGGGCCGTAGTTGAGGAGGACGCCGTCGTCGACCGTGACCACCCGGCGGTCCATGCCGGCCGGGGTCTGGGCGACGCCCGGGATCTTCACCAGGCCGTCGATGCCGCCGACCGATTCGAGGCCCTTGGACATGACCAGGATGGCGTCGGGGGCGGCGGCCGCGAGGGCCTCGCTGGTGATCGGGGTGAAGTCCTTGCCGAGGCCGGACTCCTTGCCGGTGTCGACCGCGCCGGCCGCTTCCAGCAGGGAGGCGGCGCCGGAGTCCGAGCCGCCCAGGAGGTAGACGGAGGCGGTGCCGCGGAGGTAGAGGAAGGCCACCCGCGGCTTCTTTCCGGAAGCGGCCGGGATGTCCTTGCGGGCTGCCGTGATCCGGTCGGCGGTGCGCTGGTTCAGCTGGGTGCCCGCGTCCTTGACCCCCAGGGCGGCGGCGACCGTGTCGATGCGCTTCGGTACGTCGTCCAGGGACTTGGCCGGGGCGACGACGAGGACGGGGATGCCTGCGGCACGGATCTGCTGGATCGCTTCCGCGGGGCCGCTGGTCGTCTCCGCCATGACGAGGGTCGGGCGCAGGGACAGGACGCTCTCGGCGGAGACGTCGTGGCCACGTGTCACCACCGGCAGGTCGGCGGCCTGTTCGAAAGTGGCGGTGATGTCCCGGGCGACGACCTGCTTGCCGAGGCCGAGCGTGTGGACGATCTCGTTGAGGCTGCCGGTCAGCGGGACGACGCGGTCCGCGGACGTGATGGTGACCTGGGCGCCGTCGGCCGAGGGCACCGTCACCGGCAGTGCGGGCTGCGGCGCCGGAGCGAGTGGTTCCACCCGGTCCGGGACGGCGGCTGCGCCGGGGGCGGATGAGCCCGGGTTGGTGGCCGTACCTCCGCAGCCCGTCAGCGCGAGTGCCAGTGCTGCCACGGCGACTGCGAGACGGGGAATGCGGGGTGACGCGGCGGGCGTAGGCACGAAGGCACCGTCCTGATCGTCCGACTGAGGTTCTGGGGACCGAGGGGTTACGAACCCGGTCGAGAGTAGCTTAGGTTAGCCTAACCTTGCTTAGCCAGACCCAGGAGGGGACGTTCATGTCCGCTAGACCCGTCCGCGCGTTCGCCGTCACGCTGTTGGCGACCCTGTTGGGGGCGCTGCTCCCGGCAACCGCCGCCCACGCGGGCACCGTGCAGGGGGGTCGGCTCGACTGGGGTATCAAATCGTCTTTCCAGAGTTATGTCACCGGCCCGGTCGCAAAAGGCGGTTTCAAGCTGAAGAGCGGGGCCGCCACGGTCGGCGGCAGCCTGTTCCGTTTCCACTCGGCGGCCGGCTCCTACGACTCGGGCTCCGGCACCTTCGAAGCCTCCTACTCGGGCGGGGTGACCTTCCAGGGACACCAGAAGCCCGACGGGGTCCACGAGTTGGACATGACCGTCAGCCGTCCCACCGTCAAGATCGGCGGGGGCAGCGGCACCCTGTACGTGGACGTCTCCAGCAAGGCCAAGGACACCGGCGCGGTCAGCAACCAGTCCCAGGTGCCCTTCGCCACGCTCGGCCTCGGCGGCATCAACATGAAGGGCGGCGCCAGCCCGCTGACCCTCACGAACATCCCGGCCACCCTCACCGCGCAGGGCGCCCAGGCCTTCGCCGGCTACTACGCGGCCGGCACGCAGCTCGACCCCCTCTCGCTCTCCGCCGACGTGAAGTCCGCCCCGGCCGCGGAGCCCTCGCCGTCGGCGACCCCGCAGCCGGGCGCCACGACGGAGGCCCCGCAGGCGCAGGGGGCCTTCGCCGACGCCGCCGTCGACTGGGGGGTGCGCCGCACCTTCCGCGAGTACGTCACCGGCTCGGTCGGCCAGGGCAAGTGGACCCTCGCCGAGGGTGCCCAGGACGGCGGCGCGCTGTTCCGCTTCCCGCAGGGCAAGGGCGCGTACGACGGCGGGAAAGGCACTCTTGACGCGGCCTTCGCCGGCACCGTCCGGTTCACCGGCGCCCATCTGGACCTCAAGCTCGGCAAGGTGAGCGTCAAGGTGGAGAACGGCAAGGGCGTCCTGTCCGCGGACGTGACCACCGGCGGCGGGACGAAGAACGCCGTCCCGCTGGTGGAGTTCGACGCCAAGGGACTGAAGACCGAGGGCGGGCTGGCCACCCTGGCCGAAGCGCCGGCCGTCCTCACCGAGGGCGGATCGCAGGCCTTCAACTCCATGTACAAGGCGGGCACGGAGATGGATCCCGTCTCGCTCGCCGTCGCCCTCGACGCCACCGCGAAGCTGCCGGCGCTGCCCGACCTGGGCTCCACGGCCGCGCCCGCGCCCGCGTCGCCGGCCGCCGAGCCCGCTCCCGCCGCGAAGGCCGAGCAGTCCTCCGGCACCGGGCTGTTCATCGCCCTGGCCGTGGCCGTACTGGTCCTGGCCGGCGGCGCCGCCTTCCTGGTGGTCCGCAAACGGCGTACGTCCGCTGCCGAGTAGTTCCCCCTCCCCCTCCCCCTCCCCTCCGCTCCCCTCCCCCTTCCCCTTTCTTGTCCCCAGGAGTCCCAGCCATGTCGTCCATCCGCCGCCCGATCTCCCTCGCGGCCGCCGTCCTCACCGCCGCCGCGCTCGGCTCCACCGCCTTCGCCCTGCCCGCCACCGCCGCGGGCGGCCCCCCGACGGCACCGATGGAGATCATCGGCGGCTCCCTCGACTGGGGCGTGCTCGCGAGCTACCGCGCCTACGTGACCGGCATGGCCAAGGGCACCATCACCGTGGCGGACGGCGCCAGGCAGAACGAGGACGGCACGCTGCGCCTCGTCGAGCCGACCGGGCAGTACGACCCGGCCGGCGGCCACGTGGTGAAGGCGGCCTTCAAGGGCAGCGTCACCTTCTCCTCGCCCGCCCCGCCGGCCGGCCACGGCTTCGAGGTGAAGCTCTCGGACTTCCGCATCGACACCGGCACCAAGAAGCTCACCGCGGACGTCACCAAGGCCGGTACGACGACCCAGGACGTGCCGCTGGCCAAGGTGGCCTTCGCCGGCCAGGCGATGACCAACCTGGCGACCACGCTCACCAAGGAGGCGGCCGACGCGCTCGGTTCGCCGGGCTACGAGGACAAGGCGGGCGACCCGCTCACCGCGAAGCTGGACTTCAAGCAGCCCGCCCCGGACCCCGAGCCCACCCAGCCGAAGCCCACCCCCACGAAGCCCACGCCCACCGCCCCGCAGCCCACCGCTCCGGCCGACGGCGTCCAGAAGATCCTCAGCGGCAAGCTGACGTGGGGCGTGAAGGAGTCCTTCCGTAAGTACGTGCTGGGCGCGGGCTCGATCACCCCGGCCGGCGGGGCCGCCAAGAACGGCGACCTCTACGACTTCGCCTTCGGCAAGGGCGAGCTGGACGTCAAGAAGCAGAAGCTGAACGCCTCCTTCGAGGGCAACCTCCGCTTCCAGTACGCGGCCCACGGCATCGACATGACCTTCGCCAACCCCCGCGTCGACGCCACCGGCAAGACCGGCACCCTGTACCTGGACGTCAAGAACGCCTCCGGCAGCAAGACGGCCGTCCCCTTCGCCACGCTCGACCTGTCGAAGACCGACTACAAGACCAAGAACGGCGTGCTCGCCCTGAACGCCGTCCCGGCCGCCTTCACCGCCGAGGGCGCGGCCGCCTTCGCCAACGACACCACCGGCTCCATGTACAAGGCGGGCGACGCGATCGACCCGCTCACCTTCTCCGTGGCCGTGGACAAGGACGCCACCCTGCCGACGACCACGGGCGGCACCACCGGCGGCACGGGCGGCTCCGGCACCGCCGGCGGTACGGGCGCCGGCGCGGCCGGCGGCTCCGTAGGCGGCAACCTCGCCGACACCGGCGCCGAGATCCCGGCCACGGCCCTGCTCGCCACCTCCGGCGCGGTGATCGCGGCCGGCGCGGGCGCGATGTTCCTCGCGCGCAGGCGGCGCACGAGCCAGGTCTGAGCCGTGCTTGAATTCCCGCGTGAACGATCTCGACGTGCTGAAGGTCTTCTGCGCGGGTGACGGCCGGTACGGCAACCTGCTCGGTGTCGTACGCGACGGCCGGACCTGCCCCGACGACGCGTCCCGGCAGGCGCTGGCCGCCGAACTCGGCTACAGCGAGACGGTGTTCGTCGACGACCCCGAGCGCGGGGTCGTCGACATCCGCACCCCCGGCACGCGGATGTCCTTCGCCGGACATCCGCTGGTCGGGGTCGCGTGGTTGCTGGACATCGAGGAGCTCCAGCCGCCCGCCGGATCCGTATGGGCCCGGGACGACGGGGAGTTCACCTGGATCACGGCCCGCCCCGAGTGGGTCGAGGGCAAGCGCACCGAACAGTACGGATCCGTGGCCGAGGTCGAGGCGCTTCCGGCCCCGCCGCCCGGCGAGGGCTGGCTCTACGCCTGGGCCTGGGAGGACGAGACCGCGGGCCGCGTGCGGGCCCGCGGCTTCCCGCGCCGCCCCGACGGGATCATCGCCGAGGACGAGGCCACCGGCTCGGCGGCGATCCTGCTGACGGCCCAGCTCAACCGCGCCCTGAACATCACCCAGGGCGCCGGCTCCCAGATCCTCACCGCCCCCGGCCCCGACGGCAGCGTCGAGATCGGCGGCCGCGTCCGCTTCGCCCGCACGGTGACGCCGGCCGCCCCCCGCGGCTGATCGTCGACTCATCCGACCGGATCCACCGCTGGGCGCCGGCGGACGAGCCGCGGTCCTGCGCCGGCTCCGCCGATCCGCGGGGGTGCCGCGGCGGACGCCGGAAGGGCCGACCCGGTGCGCAGTGCACCGGGCCGGCCCTTCCGCGTGACCGGTCGAGCGCCCCGCAGGGGCTACGCGCTGAGGCGGAACTCCTCGCCCAGCTCGCGGAAGACCGCGCCGTTGAAGTCGAAGGCGCGCTTGCACTCGTCGATGATGCGCTGCTTCTCCAGGTCGTCCGCGGCGATCGCGTCCAGCAGCTCGCGGTAGGTCCGCTTGAAGGCCGCCGGGTTGGAGATGTCCGCGAAGACGTAGAACCGGACGCCGTCGCCCTTGCGCTCGAAGCCCCAGGTGCGCTCGGCCTTGTCGCGGATGATCTGGCCGCCGGAGAGGTCGCCCAGGTAGCGGGTGTAGTGGTGGGCGACGTACCCGCCCGGCCACTCGGCCGCGCACTCGGCCACGCGGGCGGCGTAGGCCTGCGTCGCGGGCAGCGCCACCACGTTCTGCTGCCAGTCCGGGCCCAGCAGGTGGGCGAGGTCGCGTTCGATCTCGGCGACGCGCATCAGCTCGGGCTGGATGAACGGGCCGGCCACCGGGTCGTTCGTGAGGGACTCGGCCGCATCCTCCAAGGCCCGGTACACGAACCACAGCTGTTCGGTGTAGCGCGTGTACGCGTCCACCCCGAGCCGTCCGCCGAGCAGGTCGCTCATGAAGGTCGACGTCTCGGCCTCGGTGTGCTGCTCGTGCGACGCGACGCGGATGACCGTAGAGAAAGCGTCCAAGGCGGACCTCCAGGAAGAGGAAACAGGCGTGGCGGCAGTGCCGCCACGCCTGATACTCCTACTTAGGCTTGCCTAAGTCAATGTGTTCCCGACGTCTTGTCGGTAAAAAATCGCCCCCGGGGATCCGGTTGGGATCCGGCTGGGATCCGCCGGGATCCGGCTACGGCAGGGTCAGGATCTCCGCCCCCGAGTCCGTCACCACCAGCGTGTGCTCGAACTGCGCGGTGCGCTTGCGGTCCTTCGTGACGACCGTCCAGCCGTCCGCCCACATGTCGTACTCGTGGGTGCCCAGGGTCAGCATCGGCTCGATGGTGAAGGTCATGCCGGGCTCGATGACGGTCGTGGCGTGCGGGCTGTCGTAGTGCGGAATGATCAGGCCGGAGTGGAAGGAGGAGTTGATGCCGTGGCCGGTGAAGTCCCGGACCACGCCGTAGCCGAAGCGCTTGGCGTACGACTCGATGACCCGGCCGATGATGTTGATCTGGCGGCCCGGCTTGACGGCCTTGATGGCGCGGTTCAGCGCCTCACGGGTGCGCTCGACCAGCAGCTTCGACTCCTCGTCCACCTCTCCGCACAGGTAGGTGGCGTTGTTGTCCCCGTGCACCCCGCCGATGTACGCGGTCACGTCGAGGTTCACGATGTCGCCGTCGCGCAGGACGGTGGAGTCCGGGATGCCGTGACAGATGACCTCGTTCACGGAGGAGCACAGCGACTTCGGGAAACCGCGGTAGCCGAGGGTCGAGGGGTAGGCGCCGTGGTCGCACATGTACGCGTGGGCGACCCGGTCGAGCTCGTCGGTGGTCACCCCCGGCGCGATCAGCTTGGCGGCCTCTTCCATCGCCTGGGCGGCGATCCGGCCGGCGATGCGCATGGCCTCGATGGTCTCGGCCGTCTGCACCTCCGGTCCGGTGTACGGAGTGGGCGCGGGCTTGCCCACGTACTCGGGCCGGCGGATGTTTCCGGGAACGGAACGGACGGGAGAAAGCTCGCCTGGTACGAGCAGCGACTGGCCAGACATGCAAGCGAGTGTATCCAGCGGGGATGGGGCAGCATGGCGGCAGAGAGCGGTAACGAGAGGAGCCTGACAACGATGGCCCTGTTCAAGAAGCGCCAGGTGGGCAAAGCGGGCGAGTGGTACTACTGCCTCGTCCACAACAAGGTCGAAGAGGGCCCCGAGTGCCCGGCGAAGGACCGTTTCGGCCCGTACGAGACGCCCGAGGCGGCGAGCCACGCCATGGAGACGGCGCAGGAACGCAACCTCGAATGGCAGAACGACCCCAAGTGGAACGACAAGACCCGCGAGGAAGAAGAGGGCACACCCTCCTGACGGGCCGGGCCACCGGCCGGCCGGGCGACGCCCGCGGTCCCGGCTACCAGCGGCTGGGCGGCGGCGCGGTCAACTGGTCGGCCAGCCGCGCCAGCCGGTCCCGGAAGCGGCGCGGCCCGCGCTGCGCCGGCAGGCTGTTCTCCCCGGCCGCCGCACTGACCAGGTGCTGCACCGTGTCCAGGTCCAGTTCGGCGCCGGCCTCCGGCACCGACAGCACCTCGTGCGCGAGCGTTCCCAGATCCGGATCCCCGCCGTCCAGGGACAGTACGGTCGCCCCCGCGCGCCGGGCTTCGTGAACGCGCTGCAGCAGTCCCTCCCCCGGCTCCCCGGGCGCCACCACCAGCAGCGTGTGCCCGCGCCGCGCCGCCGCCAGCCTGCCCAGCCCCACCGACAGGTGCGGCGGCTCCCCGGGCCGCACCCGGTGGCGTACGAGCGTGGGCGCCAGCTCCGGCAGACCCGACCAGGCGGCCTCGTCCACCAGGTGCGCCGCCAGATGCCAGGGCTCGTAGCCCTCCGTCCCCACCAGCAGCAGCTTCCCGCCGGACGGTACGACGGACCGGCGCAGCGAACCGGCGAAGCGGCGGGCGGCGCCCGGCCACTGCGTACCGGCGAGCACCTCGCGCAGCAGCGCGACCCTCACGGCATCCATGCCGGGCATCCTGCCGCATGGAAGGGACACGGGGGAGCAGTACGGGAGCGTTCCCTTCCCTTCGACTGTGGCCTACCCGGCAGTACCCTCGCCCCCATGACTTCCTCAGACAGCACGCAGAAGCCGCCGGTCAAGGACCCGTGGGAGCTGCCGGACGTGTCCGGCCTCGTCGTCGGCGTCCTCGGCGGCACCGGCGACCAGGGCCGCGGCCTCGCCTACCGGCTCGCCAGGGCCGGCCAGAAGGTGATCATCGGCTCCCGTGCCGCCGACCGCGCCCGGACCGCCGCCGAAGACCTCGGCCTCGGGGTGGAGGGCGCGGACAACGCCGAGTGCGCGCGACGCAGCGACATCGTGATCATCGCGGTGCCGTGGGAGGGCCACGCCAAGACCCTCGAAGCCCTGCGCGAGGACCTCGCGGGCAAGCTCGTCGTGGACTGCGTCAACCCGCTGGGCTTCGACAAGCAGGGCGCTTACGCGCTCCAGGTCGAAGAGGGCAGCGCCGCCCAGCAGGCCGCCGCCCTGCTCCCCGACTCCCGCGTCACGGCCGCCTTCCACCACCTCTCGGCGGTCCTGCTGCAGGACGAGTCGATCGACGAGATCGACACCGACGTGATGGTCCTCGGCGAATCCCGCGCCGACACGGACGTCGTCCAGGCCCTCGCCGCCCGCATCCCCGGCATGCGCGGCGTCTTCGCGGGCCGCCTGCGCAACGCCCACCAGGTCGAATCCCTGGTCGCCAACCTCATCTCCACCAACCGCCGCTACAAGGCCCACGCGGGCCTGCGCATCACGGACGTCTGAGCCCGAATTCCACGGGCACGGACGCCCGTTGCCGGGGCATGCACGGCGGAGCGGTCCCAGTCGGGCCGGGCCGCCGGGCATGCCCCCTGCTCAGCCCCGTCGGCCGGGGCGCGCTTCGACGGCGCCGAGCTGGGCCACCACCCCGTGGTAGAAGCGCTCGACGGCATCGTCCACGCTGCGGATGAAGCCGGACTCGGTGTTGCCCCGGCTGTTGCCCATCCCCTTGATCAACGACAGCCGGAACCCGCTGAGCGGGGCCCCGTCCCTGGGCAGCAGATCGCCCGGTTCGGGGCGCAGGCGCTCCAGGGTGCCGCGCGGCCCCGTCTCACCCTCGACGAGGCTCTGGACGTGCAGATCCGCCGGCGCGTCGGAGAGCAGACGCATCAGCCGCTTCACCGCGGCCAGCGGATATGCCGCCTCCGGAGCCGGGATGTCGACGGACGTGCGGACCTTCCCCGTCCGCAGATCGGCGATGACCGCGATGACGGAGCTGGTCCCGTCGACACGCAGTTCCGCGGAGAGCCGGCCGTCCGTGCACAGCGTCCCGGCCGCCGTGACCCGCCGGGCCCGCGGATCGCTGCCGCGCCGGGCGCGCTGCACCGGCAGCGCCTTCTGCCCGAGTTCCCCACCGAGCCGCAGACAGACCTGCCGGATGAGCCGCTCCCAGCTCTCCACGACGTCGACGGCGCGGGCGTCGGAGGGGTCGATGGTCTCGTCCTCGATGCCGTTGCGCACCGGCACCCAGGCCGGTCCCATGTTCTGGAACCCGTGGCACCCCGAGTTCTCGTGCTGCAGGTACTCCAGGAGCTCTTGGAGGAGCCACGCGTGGGCGGCGTTGCCGACGCCCTCGTGGCGGATCAGCATCTGGGCCTGGTGCGCCACCTCGGCCCACGACAGGTGCCACAGGCTGACCTTGTGCTTGCGCCGCCCGTCGATCTTGACGTCGACCACGGCCGCCCCTTCGAGGGCCACGTCGTTGGACAGCGTGATCACCGCCTCGTACCCGCGGCGCGCGGCGATGTCCATGTACTGCTGGACCTGCTCGGCCTTGAGCGGGTTGCCGTTCGTCTTCGTCTCCACGAGCGCCGTCCACAGCCTGCCCGCACGTTCCACCCGGATCACACCGTCGGGGCGCTTCGGGGAGTCGCCGTGAGGGAGGGACACCTCGGTGAAGGTCTGCATGCGGCCGGCCGGGGCGCCGAACGCGGCGGTGAGGCGGCGCCCCAGTTCGGGGACCTGGGCCATGACGGACAGGAGGACCGAGGTCGCTCGTACTTCGCGCTCCTTGTCGCTCTTGAGGGAGGGGACCGGGAACAGTCGCGCGGTCGGCCAGGAGTCGTTCTCGGCGAGGGACTTCTTGGCCACCTTGGGCAGGGTGACCTTCTTCCTCGTCGTGCGCGGACTGCGACCGCGCGTCTGGGCCGGAACGGTGGAGGCGGCGGGTTCCGGCTCCGCGGCGGGTGCGGCGGCGGGGCCGGGTGCAGTGCGATCGGCCGGTGCGGCGGGCTGGACCGGTGCGCCGGGCGCGGGCGCTTCCGCCGTTCCGGGATTGCCGGGCTCACCTGCCTCCTCGGACGCCGGCGGTTCGTCGGCGTCCTCGGTCACGGCGATGCCGAAGTCGGTGGCCAGCCCGGCGAGGCCCGTCTCGTACCCCTGCCCCACGGCCCGGAACTTCCACTCCTCGCCCCGACGGTAGAGCTCACCGAAGATGAAGGCCGTCTCCACGCTCGCGCCCTCGATCGAGAATCCGACGAGCGGTTCCCCGGCCCGGTCCGCGACCGTCATCCGCAGGTCGTCGAGGTCTCCGAAGCGGGCGCCACCGTACTGACTGGCCGCCACCACGATCCGCGTGACGTCCTCCGGAACGGCGGTCAGGTCCACGCTGATGCGGTCTTCGTCCCCGCTGCCGGTGGGCGTCTTTCCGAGGAGCTGCACGCTTCCGTCGGCGGCCGCGGGGTTGTTGTAGAAGTAGAAGTCGTTCTCGCCGCGGACCTTGCCGTTCTCGTCCAGGAGCAGTACGGAGACGTCGGCGTCGCCGGCTCCGGAGCTGCTGGTCCAGCCCAGACTCACGACGACCGAACCGGCGTCCTCGCTGAGGGCGGTCAGGCTGACGTTCGCGCCCTTTGGGATCTCCTGCATGTCTTCCCCCCACTCGCCGGCGCCGTCCGTCGCGGGCGAGCGGGGCCGGGATGTTCGCTCTGTCGCGCCCCCGATACGGCGCGTCACCGGCGAACCGTAACGCTGAGCGGCGCAGGAGATCAGGCAAAGGGGGAAATGGGACGACCGCGGTTCGGCGCCGCCCTTACGGCAGCACTGCGGGGCATGGGGGACACTGGAGGGGCTCGACCCCGTTCAGTGTTCCCGAGGAGCTCTTCCCATGCCCCGCCTTGCCGTCTTCGCCGTTGTCGTCTGCGTTCTTGCGGTGGCCGCGGCCGTCGTCGCCTTCGTGGAGGGCAGCTTCCTCGGGATCGTCTGGGTGCTGCTCGCGGGCCTCACGTCCAACCTGGCCTGGTACTACCTGCGCAAGGCGAAGGCCGAGAAGGCCGCGCGGACCTCGTAGGCGTGTTCGCGCAGGGCCCCGGCGGCCGCGTCAGGGGGACTCGCAGACGCTGCCGGCGTCCTGCCAGAAGCGGTAGAGGGCGTGGCCGCAGTCCGTCTCCAGGTCCGACACACCCAGTGCGGACAGCAGGTCGCGCACCACGCCGAAGAAGAAGACGTTGACCTCCGGGATCCACAGCAGTGCGAAGACGGCGATCAGGCCGAACGGCGCCAGCGGCTCCACCTCGCGGCGCACCCGGTGCGACAGCCAGGGTTCGATGACCCCGTAGCCGTCGAGGCCCGGTACCGGCAGGAAGTTCAGGATCGCCGCCGAGACCTGGAGCAGGGCCAGGAAGGCGAGCGCGTACCGGAAGGGCATCGGCACCCCGTCGAGGGCGTCCAGCCAGAACGGCGCCGTGCAGACGACGGCGAACGCCACGTTGGTCAGCGGGCCCGCCGCCGAGATGAGGCTGTGCTTCCAGCGCCCCTGGATCCGGCCGCGCTCGATGTAGACGGCGCCGCCGGGCAGGCCCAGCCCGCCCAGGATCACGAAGACCACCGGCAGCACGATGCTGAGCAGTGCGTGCGAATATTTCAGCGGATTCAGCGTCAGATAACCCTTGGCGCCCACCGAGAGGTCGCCGCTGTGCAGGGCCGTGCGGGCGTGCGCGTACTCGTGCAGGCAGAGGGAGACGACCCAGGCCGACGTCACGAAGAGGAACACGGCGAGCCCGGTGCTCGTCGAGTACCCCGTCCACACGGCCCAGCCGGTGACGGCCATGACGGCGAAGATGCCGAGGAATACCGAACTGATCCGCCGCTCGCCGCGGCTGCCCTGATGACCCATGCCGGGAAACCTATCCCGGCCGCCGGAGGGAAAACGGTTCGGGGCCGGGGCGGGGTCCGGGGACAATGGGCCGGTGCGTTACGCGATTCTCGGCACCGCCCAGGCCATCCACGACGACGGGACCCCCGTCGCCGTCGGCGGAGCGCGCCTGCGGGCGCTCCTGACCGCGCTCGCGCTGCGGCCGGGGCGGGTGGTGCCGGCCGCGCTGCTGGTCGCCGAGGTGTGGGACGGCGACCCGCCGGCCGACGCGGTGGCCGCCCTGCAGGCGCTGGTCGCCCGGCTGCGGCGGGCCCTCGGGCACGCGGCCGTGCGCTCCGCGGAGGGCGGCTACCAGCTCGCCGCCGAACGCGAGGACGTCGACCTGTACCGCTTCGAGCGCCTCGCCCGGTCCGCGGCCGAGACGCGGGACCCGGCCGAGGCCGCCGCCCGGTACGAGGAGGCCCTCGCCCTGTGGCGCGGACCGGCCCTCGCCGACCTGCCGGACCCGGGCGCGGAGTCCGCGCGCTGGGAGGCCGTACGGATGGACGCGCGCCGGGGCCGGCTCGCGGCGGCCCTGGCCCTGGGCGGGGCGGAGCAATCCCTGCCGGAGCTGACCGCGCTGTGCGCGCGACAGCCGCTGGACGAGCCGCTGCAGACCCTGCGCATCCGGGCGCTGCGCGACGCGGGCCGCCCGGCGGAGGCGCTGGCCGCGTACGACGCCGTACGCCGGGACCTGGCGGCCCGGCTCGGCACGGATCCGGGCCCCGCCCTGCGCACGCTGCACGCCGAACTCCTCACCCCCTCGACGCCCCCTCGTCCCGAGCCCACCCCCTACCCCGCCGACACCGGCGCCGCCGCGCACCCGGCCCGGCCCGAGCACGGCTCCGCCGCCGGGACACCGCCCGGACCCGCACCGTCCGACGGGGCCGCGGCACCTGCCACCCCGCCCGGCGCCGCACCCCGCGACGCATGGCAGCCGGGCGCCCCCGGCCCCGCCCCGGGCGGGCATCCGGCACAGCCGGGCCGGGGCGCCACTCCCTACGCCGCGGGTCACACCGGGTCCGGGCCGGGCCCGCGTCCGTCGTCGGCGCCCGAGGCGGCCCGGCAGGGCGGTCGGGGCAAGGGGAATCTGCGGGCTCGGCTCACCACCTTCGTCGGCCGCGAGGACGACATCCGCGTCATCGGGGACGATCTCGCGCGGGCGCGGCTCGTCACGCTCCTCGGGCCCGGCGGGGCCGGCAAGACGCGGCTCTCGCAGGAGGCCGCCGAGGCGCACGACGCGCGCGGCGGATGGCCCGACGGGGTGTGGTTCGTCGAGCTGGCCCCCGTGGACGACCCGGAGGACGTCGCCGAGGCCGCGCTCGCCGCGCTCGGGGCCCGGGAGACCAAGCTGCGCGGCGCCGCCGCCGAGGAACTGCGGGCCCTGACCGACCGGACCGGCGACGCCCCTCTGGACCGGCTCGCCGAGCACTGCGCACGGCAGCGGCTCCTGCTGCTGCTCGACAACTGCGAGCACGTGATCGGTGCGGCCGCCGAGCTGGCGGAGGAGCTCCTGGCGCGCTGCCCGGGCGTGCAGATCCTGGCCACCAGCCGTGAGCCCCTGGGCGTGCCGGGGGAGTCGCTGCGCCCGGTGGAGCCGCTGCCGGATCCCGTGGCGCTGCGGTTGCTCGGTGATCGTGGGGCGGCAGCCCGCCCCGACTTCACGGTGGACGACGATCCGGCCGCGGCGGCCGAGATCTGCCGGCGTCTGGACGGTCTGCCGCTCGCCATCGAGCTGGCCGCCGCCCGCCTGCGGCTGCTCACCCCGCGCCAGATCGCCGACCGGCTCGACGACCGTTTCCGGCTGCTGACCAGCGGTGCGCGTACGGTCCTGCCCCGGCAGCAGACCCTGCGGGCCGTCGTCGACTGGTCGTGGGACCTTCTGGACGAGCCCGAACGCACCGTCCTGCGCCGTCTGTCCGTCTTCGCCGGCGGCTGTGACCTCGCCGCCGCCGAGGCCGTCTGCGCCGACCCGTCCTACGACACCGCCGACGTCCTCGGCTCCCTCGTCGACAAATCCCTCGTCGTCGCCGCCCCCGGCCCCGACGGCTCCGGCATGCGCTACCGCCTCCTGGAGACCGTCGCCGAGTACGCCACCGAGCGCCTCGCCCCCGCCGAGGGCGACCGCGAGCACACCGAGCGCCGCCACCTCGTCCACTACCGCGAACTGGCCCGCACCACCGAGCCCCTGCTCCGCGGGCACGGCCAGCGGGCCGCCACCGAGCGGCTCGTCACCGAGTACGAGAACATCCGTACCGCCCTGCGCCGCGCGGTCGCCGCCCGCGACGCCGGCGAAGTGCTGTGCCTCGTCCACTCCCTGGGCTGGTACTGGCACATGCACGACCTGGCCACCGAGTCCCGGCACTGGTCCGAGGCGGCCGCCGCGCTCGGTCCCAACCCCTTCGCGGCGCCCTCCGTCCCCGCCGAGCCCGTCCACGAGCGGATCGTCGACACGCCCCCGCCGTACACCGGCGAACTGCTCACCGAGGCCTGGCGCGGCATCCAGCTGATCCGGCTGGCCGCCCGCGACCAGAACAGCGCCACCTGGGACACCCCCGAGGTCCGTGCCCAGATCGACGGCGTCCTCGCCGCCTACCGGCCCGGGCTGCCGCAGACCTGCCGGACCCCTTCCTCCCTCTGGATCTACGCCGTCATGATCGCGGGAGACCCCCGGCTGCTGCAGCGCGTCGTGGACGAGACCGTCGAGACCGCCCGTGCCTTCGGCTACCGCTGGGAGCTCGCCTCCGCCCTGCAGCTCCGGGCCAACATCCTCGCAAACCGGGCGGACTGGGCGGGCGACGCCTCGCGCGACGCCGAGGAGAGCCTGGCCCTCTTCCGCGAGCTCGGCGACGACTGGGGCTGCGCCGAGGCGCTGTCCGCGCGCGCCGAGTCCCGGGAGAAGCGCGGCATGTACGCGCTGGCCGCCGAGGACTTCCGGGCCGCGATCGAGCACGCCGAACGCCTGGGCGCCAACGCCCAGGTGACGGTGTTGCGCGTACGGATGGCCGGGACGCTGGTCGAGAACGGCGAGGCCGAGGAGGCCGAGGCGATCCTCACCGAGATCACGGCGCGGTGGCAGGGGTACGGCAACGAGGCCATGCCCGCCGCCCGGATGTTCCTCGCGGGCCTCCTCGGCCGCACCGGCCGGATCGCCGAGGCCCGCGCCCAGCTGGAGGCGCTGCGCGAGGACTTCGCGCTCGGTGCGTACGCCGTCTTCGACGTGTTCCTCCTCGCCACGATGGCCTGGCTGGACAACCAGGACGGCGCGTACGAGGTGGCGCTGGTGCGGATCCGCGAGGCCACGAACAGGGTCCGGGACCCGCTCGTGATGATGGTCGCCCCGCAGCTGCCCGCCGTGTACCTGCTGACCGGGGCCGTCTCCCTCGTCTCGCTCGGCGGCCCGCGGCGCGAGTACGACGCCGTCCGGCTGTTCGGCGCCTACCGGACCCACCTGCCGCCCGGGCACTTCCCGATCACCACGGAACGCGAGGACGGCGCCCTCGTCGAGGAGCTGGCGCGGGCGGCGCTCGGCGACGCGGCCTACGAGAAGGCGTACGCCGAAGGCGGCGGCCTCACCATGGAGGAGGCCACCGCCCTCATCTGACCCGGCCCCCGGCCGGTGTCCGTCCGGGACGCGATCCGGAGTGGACCGGTCCGCGGGTCAGGTCTTCTGGCGGAACTTGCGGACCGCGAGCGGCATGGTGATCGCCGTGATGACGAGCGACCAGACCAGCGTCATCCACACCGAGTCGCCGACCGGAGTGCCGTTGATCAGGGCACGGGCGGCGTCCGCCAGGTTGGACAGCGGGTTGTAGTCCGTGAAGGTCTGCAGCCAGCCGGGCATGGTGACCGGCATCGCGAAGATCGAGCTGCCGAACTGCAGCGGCATCAGGACCATCATCGCCATGCCCTGGACGGCCTGTGCGGTCTTCATGGTCAGACCCAGCAGGATGAAGATCCACATCAGCGAGGCGCCGAAGACCACCGACAGACCGATGGCGGCGAACAGGTCCAGGACCGAGCCGTTGATCGACAGGCCGAGGATGAAGCCCACGCAGAGCAGGATCGAGATGGCGATCAGCATCCGGCCGATCTCGACGACGATCTTGGCGAGGAGCACGGACGACCGGGCGATCGGCATGGACCGGAAGCGGTCCATCACGCCCTTCTTGAAGTCGTCGTTGACCCCGGTGCCCACCGCCATGGCGATGTTCATGCCCATCATCGCCATCAGGCCCGGAACCAGGTAACTGACGTACTCGCCCTGGTTGCCCTTGCCGGAGACGGCACCGCCGAAGACGAACACGAACAGCAGCGTGAAGATGATCGGCATGAACAGGACGTCGAACATCGACTCGGGGTCCTGCTTGATCTGCAGGGCGTTGCGGCGCACCAGGGCGCCGATGTGCCGCAGGTTGGCCCGCAGGCCGATCCGGCCCTCGCCGGACGGGCCGTCCACCAAGGCCGGACCGGGCGCGGTCGGCGCGGGCTTCGTCGTGGTTACGGTGCTCATGCCGCGACCTCCTCGGTCTTCTCGGTGGGGACGGAGTCCTCGACGACGGTGGGCTTCTGGCCGGTGATGGCCAGGAACACCTCGTCGAGGCTGGGCAGGTAGGTGCCGAGGTCGGCGATGGCGTACCCGCGGGCGGCCAGCAGGCCGACGACGGCGGTCAGCTGCTCGTCGCTCAGGATCGGGACCAGCAGCACACCCTCGTCCGGCACGGCCTGGGTGCCGGCCACGCCGTCCAGCCCTGCCTCGGCCAGCGCGCGGGCCATGCCCGGCAGGTCGGCGGAGGCCACGGGGCGGATCTTCAGGGTGCGGCCGCCGACGCGCGCCTTCAGCTCGTCGACCTTGCCGTTGGCGATGACCTTGCCGCGGTCGATGACCGTCAGCTCGCTGGCGAGCTGCTCGGCCTCCTCCATGTACTGGGTGGTGAGCAGCACGGTGGCGCCCTCGGCGACCAGCCGCTGGACCTCGTCCCACACCTCGTTGCGGGTGCGGGGGTCGAGACCGGTGGTCGGTTCGTCCAGGTAGAGCACGGCCGGGTTGCCGATCAGGGACGCGGCGAGGTCGAGCCGGCGGCGCATGCCGCCGGAGTAGTTCATGACGGCCTTCTTGGCCGCCTCGGTCAGGGAGAACCGCTCGAGCATCTCGTCCGCGCGGCGGCGGGCGTCCTTGCGGGAGAGGTCGAGCAGCCGCCCGATCATGTAGAGGTTCTCCCAGCCGGAGAGCTTCTCGTCGACCGAGGCGTACTGGCCGGTGAGGCCGATGGTGCGGCGCAGCTGCCGCGGCTGGCGGACCACGTCGTACCCGGCGACGACGGCCGTGCCGGCGTCCGGGGTGATCAGGGTGGAGAGGCATCGCACGAGGGTGGTCTTGCCGGCGCCGTTGGGGCCGAGGACTCCGAGGACCGTGCCCTCGCGGACGTCCAGGTCCACGCCGTCGAGCGCCTTGGTCTCGCCGTAGTGCTTGACCAGCCCCCGTACCTCCACGGCGTTGGGCTTCTTGTCGTTTCGCGTCATGTCCCCATGGGAGCAGCCGCCACTGACAAAGCACCGACAGCCGACCGACAAACGTACGACAGGCATACGACAGCCCGCCGACGCGCGGTCGGCGGGCTGTCGGTCGGAGGTCAGAGGTCAGCGGTCAGCGGTCGGCGGGCCGCCGGAGCGGCCGCGCACACCGTCAGTGGAAGGCGTGCTCCGCCTGCGGGAACGTTCCGCCGACCACGTCCTCGGCGAAGGCCTTCGCCGCGTCGCCCATGGTCGCCCGCAGGTTCGCGTACTGCTTCACGAACCGCGGCAGCTTCCCGCCGGTGAGGCCCATCATGTCGGTCCACACCAGCACCTGCGCGTCGCACTCCGAGCCGGCGCCGATGCCGACGGTCGGGATGTGCAGGGACCGGGTGACCTCGGCGGCCAGCTCGGCCGGGACGAGCTCCAGCACCACCGCGAAGGCGCCCGCGTCCTGCGCCGCCTTCGCGTCGCGCAGCAGCTGGTGCGCGGCCTCGTCGCCGCGGCCCTGCACCCGGTAGCCCATGGCGTTGACGGACTGCGGGGTCAGGCCCAGGTGGGACATGACGGGGATGCCGGACTGCACGATCAGCTCGGTCTGGTGCAGCGAGCGCTCGCCGCCCTCCAGCTTCACCGCTCCGACCCCGGCCTCCTTCACGAGACGGGTGGCACTGCGCAGCGCCTGCACGGCGCCTTCCTGGTACGAGCCGAACGGCATGTCGCCGATGACCAGGGCGCGGCTCGTGCCGCGTACGACGGCCGCGGAGAGCATGGTCATCTGGTCCATCGTCACCGGGACGGTGGAGTCGTAGCCGAGGTGGCAATTGCCCATGGAGTCGCCGACGAGGATGACCGGGATGCCGGACTCGTCGAAGACGGACGCGGTCATCGCGTCGTAGGCGGTGAGCATGGGCCACTTCTCGCCGCGTTCCTTGGCGAGGGTCAGGTCGCGGACGGTGATGCGCCGGGTGCCCGTGCCTCCGTACAGGGTGGGGGGGCCCGACAAAGCTGCTGCTGCGGGTTCGCGGGCAGGCGAAACGGCATGCGTCATTGCAACTGCTCCTTGTGTCATCTCGAGGCGCCCTCACGGCGTCCCCGGACTCACCCACCATGGTGGCATCCGCGGGGCCGCAGGCGGAAGTGGTGGGGCCCACACCCGGCCCGGAGGATCCAATGTGCGCGTTTCGTGACAACCGGAACCCCGTGCGCACGGCCGTTCGTCCTCCCGGACGTACGACCGCGACGGACGGTCGTGACGGACGATACGGAAGGCTTCGTGCATCGCCTAGGGTCAAGGGGCGGGGACGGAGCGCGAGCACGGCAGTGAGGGCAGTGGCATGGCACAGGCGTACATGACGGAATCGGGGAACGGCGGCTCGGAGCCCGAGCCCTCCGGATCCCGCTTCCGGCGCCGGCTGGCCGAACTGCGCAAGGACCCCGGGATCTGGCGGCGGGGATGGGTGCTCGCCGCGATCGCCCTGCTGATCTCGCTGGTGATGATCTTCCACGCGGAGCTGCCCAACGACGTGGGCAACCTCGGCAGCCTCACCGAGACCTTCCTGCCCTGGCTGGGCCTGGCCGTCCCGCTCCTGCTGGCCGGCGCCGTCCTCCGCAAGTCCGCGACCGCGCTGATCGCGCTCGTGCTGACCGGCGCGGTCTGGGTGAACCTCTTCGGCGGCCTGGTCACCGACAAGTCCGGCTCCGGCGGCAACCTCGTGGTCGCCACCCACAACGTCGACGCCGACAACCCCCACCCGCGCGGCACCGCCGAATCGGTCGCCCGGTCCGGGGCCGACATCCTGGCCCTCACCGAGCTCAAGGGGGACGCCGTCCCCGTCTACGAGAAGGCCCTGGCGGGCACGTACAAGTACCACTCGGTCGAGGGCACGGTCGGCGTCTGGAGCAAGTACCCGCTGAGCGCGAGCGCGCCCGTCGACATCAGGATGGGCTGGACCCGGGCCATGCGCGCCACCGTCGACACCCCGCACGGCAAGGTCGCGGCCTTCGTCGCGCACCTCCCCTCGGTCCGGGTCAAGCTGAACGCCGGCTTCACCGCGAACCAGCGCGACGACAGCGCCGACGCGCTGGGCGCCGCGCTCGCCGCCGAACCGCTGAAGAAGGTCATCCTGCTCGGCGACCTCAACGGCACCATGAACGACCGCGCCCTGTCCGAGGTGACCTCGCAGATGCGCTCCACCCAGGGGGCGGCGGGCGACGGCTTCGGCTTCAGCTGGCCGGCGCAGTTCCCGATGGCCCGGATCGACCAGATCATGGTCCGCGGGATCCGGCCGGAGGCCTCGTGGACCCTGCCGCGCACGGGCAGCGACCACCTTCCGGTCGCCGCCCGGGTCACGGTCAAGCCCTGACGCACGCGCCCGCCGGGCACGGCCTCCGTGCCCGGCAGCCGCGTGCGGTGGCTACGCCTGCTCGCGCCAGCCGTTCGTGATCGGCAGCCGGCGGTCCTTGCCGAAGCCCTTCGCGGAGATCTTCGTGCCCGGCGGGTACTGGCGGCGCTTGTACTCCGCCGTGTCCACCATCCGCAGGGTCCGGGCGACCAGCTCACGGTCGAAGCCGGCCTCCACGATCGCCTCCATGCCCTGGTCACGGTCCACGTACAGGGCCAGGATCGCGTCGAGCACCGAGTAGTCCGGCAGCGAGTCGGTGTCCACCTGGCCGGGGCGCAGTTCGGCGCTGGGGGGCTTCCCGATGGAGTTCTCCGGGATCGGCGGGGTCTCGCCGCGTTCGGCGGCGGCCCGGTTGCGGTACAGCGCCAGCCGGAAGACGTCCGTCTTGTAGACGTCCTTGATCGGGCCGTACGCGCCCACCGAGTCCCCGTAGAGCGTGGAGTAGCCGACGGCCAGCTCCGACTTGTTGCCCGGGGCCAGCACGATGTGGCCCTCCTGGTTGGAGACCGCCATCAGCATGGTGCCGCGCAGCCGGGACTGCAGGTTCTCCTCGGCCAGGCCGGTGAGGCCCAGCGAGCCCATGTACGCGTCGAACATCGGCTCGATCGGCACGGTCCGGAAGTTCAGGCCGGTCCGCTCGGCCAGGTCGGCCGCGTCCCCCTTGGAATGGTCCGAGGAGTACTTCGAGGGCATCGAGACGCCGTACACGTTCTGCGCGCCGATCGCGTCGCAGGCGATGGCGGCGACGAGGGCGGAGTCGATGCCGCCGGAGAGCCCGATCAGGACGGAGCGGAACCCGTTCTTCTTCACGTACGCGCGCAGGCCCACGACCAGCGCGTCGTAGATCTCCTCGTCGTCGTCGAGGCGGTCGGCGTAACCGCCGGTGACCACGGCCTCGTACGGCTCCACCGGCTCCTCGGACAGGATCACGCGGTCGATGCGCAGTCCGTCGTCCACCACGCCCTCGGGCGCGTCGGCGCGCACGGCGGGCAGGTCGAGGTCGACAAGCACGCAGCCCTCGGAGAACTGCGGGGCGCGGGCGATGACCTCGCCGTCGGCGTCGACGACGATCGAGTCGCCGTCGAAGACCAGCTCGTCCTGGCCGCCGATCATCGCCAGGTAGGCGAGGGTGCAGCCGGCCTCCTGGGCCCGCTTCTGGACCAGTTCGAGGCGCAGGTCGTCCTTGTTGCGCTCGTACGGTGACGCGTTGACGGAGATCAGCAGTCCGGCCCCGGCGGAGCGGGTGGCCGGGACCCGGCCGCCCTCCTGCCAGAGGTCCTCGCAGATGGCCAGGGCCACGTCGACGCCGCGCACCCGGATCACGGGCTGGGTGTCGCCCGGCACGAAGTACCGGAACTCGTCGAACACCCCGTAGTTGGGCAGGTGGTGCTTGGCGAAGCGCAGGACGACCTGCCCGCGGTGCAGCACGGCCGCCGCGTTCTCGGGGGAGCCGGCCGGCTTGCCGAGCCGGGGGACGGCCTTCTCGGTGCGGTCGAGGTAGCCGACGACGACCGGCAGTTCGCCGAGGCCCTCGGCCGCCAGCCGCTCCGCGAGCCCGCGCAGCGCGGCGCGGGAGGCCTCGACGAAGGAGCCGCGCAGGGCGAGGTCCTCGACGGGGTACCCGGTCAGCATCATCTCCGGGAACGCCACCAGGTGGGCGCCCTGCTCGGCGGAGTGCCGGGTCCAGTGCACGACCGAGTCGGCGTTGGCGGCGATGTTGCCGACGTGCGAGTCGATCTGATTCAGAGCGAGGCGTAGTTGAGGCACGGGGCCCAGTCTAATCGTCTTTCTGACGCGATGTCCTGGACCCCGCCTGTTTTCCCTTGCGGGAACTGCTTCGTCAGCCGATCGGGCCGGCGTACTTCACGTCGTCGAGCAGGGTTCCCGCGGAGATGTCCGCGGTGATGCTCCTGGTGCCCTCGGGGACCTCGAAGGCCACGATCCCGCTGGCGGACTCGCCCGGCAGGATGGACCCCTTGATCATCTTCGGGACGCTGCCGCCGGAGCCGCCGCTGTCGAAGACCATCTCGGCCGTCATGCCCTGCTCGTCGCGGACGTTGGGCATGGCGTAGATGACCTCGTGCGGCGAGGACGAACCGTTGGTGATGGTGACCGTCAGCTGGATCGCGTTCTTCACCTGCTCGCGGGCGATGATGCCCTTCGGCTGGTACTTCGTCGGAGCCGACAGGCTCACCTTGACGCCGTTCGGGTAGGTGAAGGTCTCGCCGAACGGCAGCGCGCTGGTCAGGCCCGGGACCTGCGAGGGCGTCCGGGACGGGGACGGCCAGGGCTCACCGCTGGGGTAGAGGCCCTCCAGGTCCATGTCCTCCTCGTCGATGTCGATGCCCCGCTCGTGGCGACCGCGACCGGAGGTGTTCTCGAGGAAGGTGGTCGTGATGAAGAAGCCGCCGACCGAGGCGGCGAGGCCGAGCACGCCGAGGACCGTGCCGACGATGGCCATCGTCTTGTTCGGGGCGCCGTTGTTGGCGCGGACGACGGCGCCGATGCCGAGGCCCGTGGCGACGACGGCCATCAGGGCCCCGGCCCAGAACAAGAGGGGCACGACGGCGGTCATGACGCCGAAGCTGGCGACGATCACGGCGGCGACGGCCAGGCCGTTGGTGGCCGGCTTCGGCTGTGGGTAACCGCCGTACGGGCTCGCGCCGAAGCCGGGCTGGCCCCAGGCGGGGGCGCCGGGCATGCCGGGGGCGGTCGGGGCGCCGGGTACGGTCGGCGCGCCCGGCGCGCCCGGCGCGCCCGGCGCGCCCGGCGCGCCCGGCGCGCCCGGGGCGCCCGGGGCGCCCGGGGCGGGCGTGCCGAACGGCGACGTGGAGCCGGGGGCGGGGCTGGCGAACGGCGACGTGGAGCCGGGGGCGGGGCTGGCGAACGGCGACGGCGCGGGCGGGGCGAACTGCGACGGGCCGGGGGCGGCCGGGGCCTCGGGGGCTGCGGCGCCGGGCGCTTCGGACGCCGCGGGCGCTTCGGACGCCGCGGGAGCAGCAGCAGGAGCTGCCGGCGCCCCGGCGGGGGCCGGGTACTCCGCGGCGGCCGACGCCTCGGGTGCGGGCGGGGTCGCGGGAGCCTCGGTGGCCGCCGTGGCCGGGGTCTTGTCGAGCGACAGCGGCTGCGCGGGCGCCGGTATGGAGGCCGTCTCGGGCATCGGGGTGTCCGCCGGCTCCGTCGGGGGTTCGGCGGGGGTGCTGGGCGGGTTCGGCGGGGTGCTCATACCGGCGGTGGCGTCCTTTGTCGCAGCTGCTGTGATCACCGCAAGGGTGCCATGCCCGCGGCCCGCACCCACCCGAGTTCCCGCCCGCGTCCCGGACCGGGTCCCGGGCCGGCCCCGAAGGATCCGGCCCGGGACCGTACGGCCGCCGCCTACAGCTGGTAGCCCAGTACCGTCATCATCCCGGATTCCGAGTGGTAGACGTTGTGGCAATGGACCATCCACAGCCCGGGGTTGTCCGCGTCGAAGTCGGCCGTCAGCCTCCCGCCCGGCAGGACGATCGCGGTGTCCTTGCGGACCCCACCGGCCTCTCCGCCCAGCGCGAAGGTGTGGCCGTGCAGGTGCAGCGGGTGCCACATCCGCGTCGCGTTGCGGAACTCCAGCCGGACCCGCTCGCCCGCCTTCACCGGGTGCCGCTGGTCCGGTGTGTACGGCTTGCCGTCGAAGGCCCAGTTGTACCGGGTCATGGAGCCGGTCAGGCGGATCTGCACCGTACGGTCCGGCTCGCGCGAGGCCAGTACGGCCGCACCGGCGGCCTTGAACGCGTCCGCCGCCGGCGGCCGCGCGTCCAGTTCGGCCGGCCGGGTCGCGGCCGTGGGCGCCGTACCCGACCCGGTGCGCAGCACCGCCAGCGCCGACCGTCCCTTGCCCTCGGCCAGCGCGGTCAGCGGGAACACCCCGTCCTGGGCGGTGACCAGGACGTCGTACCGCTCGCCCATGCCCAGGAGCAGTGAGCCCGTCTTCAGGTGCTCCACCGGGTAGCCGTCGGTGTGGGTGACCGTCAGCTCGTGGCCGCCGAGGGCGATCCGGAAGGCGGTGTCCCCGCCGGCGTTGATGATGCGCAGCCGGATCCGGTCCCCGGGGCGGGCGGTGAAGACCGACGGGTCCTCCGCCACCCGGCCGTTGATCAGGTAGTAGGGGTAGGCGACGTCGCCCGCGTCCTTGCCGAGGACGTCGCTGTCGGCGCCCATGAGGACGTGGGAGCGGCCGCCGGGGCGGCTCGCACCCGGGGCGGGCGGGGCGCCGTGCCCGGCATGCCCCCCGCCGGCTCCGCCCCCGTTGCCGCCCCCGTTGCCGTTCCCGTCGTCGCTCACGCCCCTGCGGAGCTCGGCGAGGACGGCTTCCGGGGTGGCGCCGTCCACTCCGTCGATCCAGTCGTCCAGGACCACCACCCACTCCTTGTCGTAGGAGAGCGGCTCCTTCGGGTCCTCGATGATCAGCGGGGCGTAGAGGCCGCGGTCCTGCTGGACCCCGGTGTGCGGGTGGAACCAGTACGTCCCCGGCTGCGCGACGGTGAACTTGTACGTGAAGGATCCGCCCGGGGCGATGTCCCGCTGGGTCAGGCCGGGGACCCCGTCCATGTCGTTGCGCAGCGCGAGCCCGTGCCAGTGCAGGGAGGTGGCCTCGGGGAGGTTGTTGGCCAGGGTGAGGGAGAGGGTGCCGCCCGCGGTGGCCCGGACCTCCTGGCCCGGCAGCTTGTCCCCGTACGCCCAGGAGCGGACGGTCCGCCCGGCGCCGAGGTCGAGCGGGGTGGCCGTGGCGGTGACCTTGACCTCGGTGAGCGGGCCGGTGGCCTTGCGGGCAGCCTCGGCGGCGCGGACCTCGGGCCCGGCCGGGTCCACGTACCCCTCGGGGCCGCCGGCGGCCGAGCCGCCGTGGTTCATGGAGCCGTGGTCCGTGCCGGAGGAACCGGAGGAGCCGGAGCAGGCGGCGAGCAGTCCGGAGCCGGCGAAGGCCGCGGATGCGCCGAGGACGGCGCGACGGGTGGGAAGAGAGCGCATGGGAGCACCTCGTGGGTCTGGTGTTACGGATTCATGGGCGCGGTTCGGCGCCGCCTCGCGGGCGTAGGGCATGCCGGCGTACGGGGAGCGGGGCACCGCGGGCGTGCGGGTCCCCCTGCGTACGGGCACGAGGGCATGCGGGCGCACAGACGTTCGGACGCGCGGACGTGTACGGGCGTACGGGCATGCGGAGGCGACGGCCGGGGCCGGGCCTATACCCGCAGGACCGCCAGCCGGGTCAGGAGCTCGCGGGGCGAGGGCGGATCCGGGCCACCGGACCGGCCCGGTATGCGGGCCGCGCCCCCGAGCGGCGCGGTGTCGCGGGAGCCGGCCGGTCCGGCGCCGAGGTACAGGAGGACGAGCCCCGCGAGCACGGCGGAGCAGACGGACATGGGGTCCATGCCGGTGCCGGGCCCCTGGATCCCGGCGGCCTGCGCCGGTTCCAGGCCCATTTCCAGGCCCATTTCCAGGGCCGGTGCCGGGGCCGGGGCCGGGGCCGGTGCCGGGGCTGGTTCCGGTGCCGGTTCGTGCGCCGGGGTGTGGTGCGCGCCACCGTCCGCCGCGGGACCGGGCGACCCGGCCGAGGCAACGGAGTGGGCCGCGGACACGTCCTCCATGGCGTGGGAGGCGGACGGATGACCCAGGGTGTGCATGGTGACGATGCCCAGCAGCAGCGCGGCGAGCAGCAGCAACCGGGACCCCGGGGCGGCTCGCTCGGCACTGCGCGTCATGGCTGGAACCCTACCCGGGGTGGGTATCCGATCATAGGACCGACCCCCGGGTCTGCTTAGGATTAGTCGCACTATGTCCCCACATGGACTCTCTCCGCAGACCGCCTGGCCGGTCGCCGTCCTGATCGGTCTCGCCGGCGCCGCCTACACCGCGTGGGTACTGGAAGTCGTCCTCTCCACGGGCCTCAACCCCATCGAGACGTACGTCAGCGAGCTCGCCGCCCAGGACCAGCCGCTCGGCGGCCTCTTCCGGGCCACCGACTTCACCGCCGGGCTGCTCGCCTTCGCGGGCGGACTGCTGGCCCTGTCCCGGCTGCTGAAGTACGCCGAGTCGCGCCGCCCCTGGGCGGTCGTCGGCTGGGCCGGGGTCACCCTCTTCGGCGCGGCCACCGCCGCCGACGCCTGGCTGCCGCTGAGCTGTACGCCCACCGTGGACCCCGAATGCGCCGCCCTGGAGACCGCCGGCCTGGTCCCCGCCACCCATCGGGCCCATGCCGTCAGCAGCAGCCTCGCCATGACCGGTGCCCTCGTCGGCCTGCTGGCCCTGACCGTCGCCGCCCGCCGCTACGGCTGGTTCGCCCCGCTGGCCCGCTACGGCCCCGCGCTCGTCGCCCTCGAACTGCTCGCCACCGCGTGGACGCTCACCGCCATCGCGATGTTCACCGCGGGGCGCGGGACCTGGGCCCTCGGCGCCGGGCAGCGGCTCCAGGTGCTGCTCGTGGCGCTCTGGCTCGGCCTGCTCGCCTACTCGGTCCACAAGGAAGGCCGTACGTGACGCCGCGCGTGGATCCGTACGGGAACCCGTACGCGGCTCCGTACGCGCGCGGAACCGGTCGCTTCGTCCGCGTGGACGGGGTGCCGCTGCATGTCGTCGTCGAGGGCCGGGGTCCCGTGTGCGTGCTCAGCGCCGGGCTCGCCATGGCCTGGTTCGACTGGGACCCGGTCGCCGAACCGCTCGCCGCCTCGGGCCGCACCGTCGTCCGCTTCGACCGGCCCGGCCACGGCCTCAGCGGCCCGGCCGCCGAGCCGCCGACCACCGCCGGGGAGGCCCACCGGATCGCCGGCCTGCTGGACGCGCTGGGGTTCACCGGCCCGGTCACCGTCGTCGGGCACTCGATCGCCGCGTTCCACGCCGAGGCCTTCGCCCGCCTGTACCCGCAGCGCACCGCCGCCCTGGTCCTCCTCGACGGCAGCGTCGAGGAGCACCCCCGTACGGTGCTGGCCGCCGCGCTGCGCACCGGCGCCGCCCGTGCGCTCGGCCGGGCGGTGACCGCCGCCGGGCTGCCGGCCGCGCTGGGGCCACTGGCCCGGCGCGCCACCGTACGGGCCTCCCGCACCGGCGGCCCCGACCCGGCCGCACGGGACCTCGTACGCCGCTGCTACCGCACCGGACGCGTCTGGCGCGGCGCCCTGCTGGAGAACTCCCGCTACCCGGACATGGCCGCCGAGCTGCTCGCCCTGCGCGGGACGCACCCGCTGGCCGCCCCCGCCACCGTCCTCGCCGGCCACGACGGCTCGGCCGGGCGCCGCGCCCTGCGCTGGCTGGCCCGCCAGGCAGACCTCGCCGACGTGCTGGGCGCCCGCTTCGAGGTCGCCGAGCCGGCCGGGCACCTGGTCATGCTCGACCGCCCGGACCAGGTGGCCCGGGCGGTCCGCGACGCCGGCGGTCAGCTCCTCGCGTAGACCTTCTCGGCCCAGCCCGCGATCTGCTCGTCGGAGAGGTGCTTGGCCAGGTCGGCCTCGCTGATCATGCCGACCAGCTTCTTGTTCCTGATCACCGGCAGCCGGCGGATCTGGTGGCTCTGCATCTCCTCCAGCACCTCGGAGACGTCCGCGCCCGCGTCGATCCAGCGCGGCGTGCCCCGGGCCATGTCACCGGCCGTGGTCTTCGACGGGTCGTGGCCCTTGGCCACGCAGCCGATCACGATGTCGCGGTCGGTCAGGATCCCGCAGAGCCGTTCCTCGGAGTCGCTGATGGGCAGTGCGCCCACGTTGAGCTCGCTCATCAGCTGGGCGGCCCGGTCCAGGGTCTCGGTGGCGGGGATCCACTGGGCCCCCTTGTGCATGATCTCTCCGGCGGTGGTCATCGCATCAACCTCCTGAGCGCCGTACGAGCGGCGGGGCGCGGCTGCGCCCGCCTCGGCGTCCCCCGCCCAGGGCTCTTCGTGCGACTCCACGCGCGGGAGCACACGCCCGTACGGGTGAGAGGGCGCCCTCCCACCACGGTACGGGCGTGCCCCGTCACCCGCGCGGTGCGTGTCCGTCACCCGCGCGGTGCGTGTCCGTCACCCGCGCGGCGCGTGTCCGTCACCCGCGCGGCGCGTGTCCCGTCACCCGCGCGGCGCAGCCCCGCGCTTCCCCAGCATGTCCGCCATCAGGGTGAGCTCCGAGCGCTGCGCGTCGACCATGCCCTGGGCCAGCGCCCGCTCGACCGGGGTCGCGCACTGCTGCGCACAGCCCTCGGCCATCGCGACGCCGCCCCTGTGGTGGTCGGTCATCAGCTGGAGGAAGAGCACCTCGGCGTCCCGCCCGGAGGCGGCTCCCAGCTGCTCCAGCTCTTCCTTGGTGGCCATGCCGGGCATCAGCGCACCGGGCTTGGCGGCGCCGTGGCCCGCATGGTCCCCGTGGCCTGCGGAAGTCCCCATCCACGACATCGGGGGCTCGTCGGCCACCACCTTCGGCAGCCCCCACAGGTCCAGCCAGCCGAGCAGCATGCCCCGCTGGTTGGCCTGGGTGTTGGCGATGTCGAAGGCGAGGGTGCGTACCGCCTCGTCCCCGGTGCGGTCCCGCACGATGAAGGACATCTCCACCGCCTGCTGGTGATGCACCGCCATGTCCCGGGCGAAGCCGGCGTCCGGGGAGTGGAGCCCCGGGGTGGCGGGCAGGGGGCGCGCCGCACCGGGATCGCCGTTCGCGGCGGCGACCGTGGCCGCCGCCGCGAACAGCAGTGCCAGCAGGACGGCCGTGCCCGCGACCCAGTACGTACGGGGGGTGCGGCCGGTCACTTGGCGGCCAGCCCGCTCGTGCAGGCCGCGCCCGGTTCGGGGGTCTGCTCGCCCTGCACGTACTTGGTGAAGAACTGCTTCACCCGCGGGTCGTCCGCCGTCTCCACGGTCAGCTGCTTGCCCCACGCGCTGAGCATGATCGCGCCGGTCTGCTCCTTGACCGGGCTCATCAGCGTGTACGGGGTCTTGCCGACGGTCGCGGCGAGCTTGTCCACGTCGGCCTTGGCGGCCTTCTCGTTGTACGTGACCCAGACGGCCCCGTGCTCCAGCGAGTGCACGGCGTTCACCTCGGGCAGCGGGTTCTTGTAGACGTCGCCGTTGCAGTTCATCCAGCGGGGGTGGTGGTCACCGCCGACCGGGGGATTCATCTCGTACTTCACCGGGGTCTCGACGTGGTTGCGGCCCAGCGTCTTCGCGTCCCAGAGCTGCTCGCCCTCGACGGGCTTCTTGCGGACCTCCTCGGCCTCCTTGCGGATCTGCTCCGCGGCCTCCTTCTTGCGCTGCTCGGTCTGCTTCTGGTCGATCAGCACCCAGGCGCCGAATCCGACCAGACCGGCGACGATGACCGTCGAGATCGTGATCGCGATGGCCTTGTTGCGCCGCTCCCGGGTCTTTTCGGCGCGGCGCATCTCGGCTATGCGCGCCTGGCGGGAGTGCGGGTCGGTGTTCTGGGGGGTCCTGCCGGACTTGCTGGCCATGTGCCCTGGTTCCTTCTGCTGAGGGGGGTGGGTGGAACGCAAAACCGGACCGGTCAGGTCCGCAGCACCTGGAGGGCATGCAGGTCGGGGGCGCGCGCGAGCGGCTCGGGCGGCCGGATCCGGCCCGCCCCGGAGGTCTCGGCGGCGGGCGGCGGCCCGCCGCCCGGCACGGTCACGGCGGGCGGCGGTACGGGCAGGACGCCCGGGGTCACGTGCGCGAGGGACGAGCAGCCGGGCAGGTCGTACGGGGACACGCAGACGGCGTGCGTCGTGCCGTGCGCCCCCGGCTCGGCCCGCGCCGCGCCC
Source organism: Streptomyces sp. 147326 (assembly GCF_045000215.1). NCBI lineage: Bacteria > Bacillati > Actinomycetota > Actinomycetes > Kitasatosporales > Streptomycetaceae > Streptomyces > Streptomyces sp. 147326. The sequence continues at coordinate 6,161,143 of NZ_CP134201.1, forward strand.
GCCTGGGCGCTTCCGTGCGACATGCGGGACTCGCCCGAGCGGGACGCACACAGGAACAGCGCGCCGGTCAGCACCCCGACCAGCGCGCCGAAGACCGCCAGGAGGAGGGCGCGCCGAAGCCCGGGACGTCCCCGACGCCCCGGCCGCACGCACTGCAGGCCCCCCATGGGCGCAGATGGTAATGCTCATGACCGCTCCGAGGTCAGTGCGGGGGTGCCGCGAGCTTTCCCGGGTGCGTAATGTGGCGGAAACCACCACTGGCGATACTGGGCCGGCCCGACTGTGCCCCGACCCACGAGGCGGTGGTGCACAGGCCGTCTGAACTGCGAGGATGAAGGCATGGACAAGCAGCAGGAATTCGTCCTCCGGACGCTTGAGGAGCGCGACATCCGCTTCGTGCGCCTGTGGTTCACCGACGTACTGGGCTTCCTCAAGTCCGTCGCGGTCGCGCCCGCGGAGCTGGAGCAGGCCTTCGACGAGGGGATCGGCTTCGACGGCTCCGCGATCGAGGGCTTCGCACGGGTCTACGAGTCCGACATGATCGCCAAGCCGGACCCGAGCACGTTCCAGATACTGCCGTGGCGCGCCGAGGCCCCCGGGACCGCCCGGATGTTCTGCGACATCCTCATGCCGGACGGCTCCCCGTCCTTCGCGGACCCGCGCTACGTCCTCAAGCGCATCCTGGCCAAGACCTCCGACCTGGGCTTCACCTTCTACACCCACCCGGAGATCGAGTTCTTCCTGCTGAAGGACAAGCCGCTGGACGGCACCCGCCCGGTCCCGGCCGACAACTCCGGCTACTTCGACCACACCCCGCAGAACGTGGGGATGGACTTCCGCCGCCAGGCGATCACCATGCTCGAATCGATGGGCATCTCGGTCGAGTTCAGCCACCACGAGGGCGCCCCCGGCCAGCAGGAGATCGACCTGCGCTACGCCGACGCCCTCTCCACGGCCGACAACATCATGACCTTCCGCCTGGTCATGAAGCAGGTCGCCCTCGAACAGGGCGTCCAGGCCACCTTCATGCCGAAGCCCTTCTCGGAGTACCCGGGCTCGGGCATGCACACCCACCTCTCCCTCTTCGAGGGCGACCGCAACGCCTTCTACGAGTCGGGCGCCGAGTACCAGCTCTCGAAGGTCGGCCGCTCCTTCATCGCGGGCCTGCTCAAGCACGCCGCCGAGACCGCCGCGGTCACCAACCAGTGGGTCAACTCCTACAAGCGCATCTGGGGCGGCTCCTCGCGCAGTGCCGGCGCGGGCGGCGAGGCCCCCTCGTACATCTGCTGGGGCCACAACAACCGCTCCGCCCTGATCCGCGTCCCGATGTACAAGCCGGGCAAGACGGGCTCCTCCCGCGTCGAGGTCCGCTCGATCGACTCCGGCGCCAACCCGTACCTCACCTACGCCGTCCTCCTCGCGGCCGGCCTCAAGGGCATCGAGGAGGGCTACGAACTCCCGGCGGGCGCCGACGACGACGTCTGGGCCCTCTCCGACGCCGAACGCCGCGCCATGGGCATCGAACCCCTCCCGCAGAACCTCGGCGAGGCCATCTCCCTGATGGAACGCAGCGAACTGGTCGCCGAAACCCTCGGCGAACACGTCTTCGACTTCTTCCTCCGCAACAAGAAGCAGGAGTGGGAGGAGTACCGCTCCGAGGTCACCGCCTTCGAACTCCGCAAGAACCTCCCGGTCCTGTAACCGCAGGTCAACGGCGGTACCTCAGTCACACGGCACCCCGGGCCGGCGGCACTCAGCCGCCGGCCCGGACCCGTTTCACCCCTCCTGGGCCGTCTGTGGGCCGTCAGCCGCCGGACCGGCGGCCCTGTAGATCTCGTCCACGGCCCGCAGCGTGCGCTCGTGGCTGCTAGGCATCAGGTGCGTGTAGACCCGGAGCGTGAAGCCGGGGTCGCCGTGCCCGAGGTACGTGCTCAAGGCCTTGATGTTCTCCCCCGAGTCCAGTAGGACGGACGCGTAGAAGTGCCGCAGCGCGTGCATCCCGTGCTCGCGCGCGGCCTGGTGGCGCTCGCCCGGCCGCGGCTCCGGGATGACGCCGGCCTGTACGAGGGCGAACTTCCACACGCGGGTGTTGAAGTCGGTGCGCCGCACCGCGCCTCCGCCCGGGAGGGAGAACAGCAGCCGCTTGGTGACGAGCGGCCCGTCCGGCTTCAGCCAGGGGAGCGTCACGTCCACCGGTGGGAACTCCTCGCGGTGCTCTCGCAGTACCTGCGCGATGCGGCGGGGGAGCGGCACATCCCGTTCCTTTTCCCGCTTGGGCGGACCGAAGACGAGGTGCCCGTTCGCCACCTTCACTTGATTGGCCACCCGGAGCCATTCACCGCGGAAGTCCTCGGGGTCGTCCGACAGGCCGAAGATCTCCCCCTGTCGGAGTCCCAGCCCCCCGCCGGCATCCGCCATCGCCCGGTACCGCTTCGGCAGCGCCGCCCGGACGGCGAAGAGCCGCTCGGGCGTCCAGGGCCTGACCCTCGGAGCCACCGGAGCGGGCGCCCTGACCGTACGGGCCTTACACGGGTTCTTCGCCAGCAACTCATCGTCTACCGCGGCGGCGAGGACGGCAGACACGCTCGCGAAGATGACGCGCCGGTACGAGGAGACCGGCAGGACCTGCTCCAGCTCGCTCAGCCAGTCACGGATGTGCTCCGGCCGGAAGGAGTCGAGGGGCCGCGTGCCGAGGTACGGGAACGCGTGCTTGCGGATCTGCACCTCGACAGACGATCGCGTCGTCATATCTGTCGTCAGCGACGCGAGCCACTTCTCTCCGTACTCCCGAAACGTGATCCGGCCGGCGGCGGGATCGATGTACTGCCCCCGGGACATATCCGCCTCGATGTGGGCCAGCCACTTCTCGGCGAGCCGCTTCTGCCTGTCGGGAAAGCTCTTCGACTTCTCCGTGCCGTCCGGTCCGATGAACCGGGCGCGGTAGCGCATGCCGCTTCCGTAGCGGTCGGTCTTGATCCGACGGGGCTTGCCGTCGGGTCCCTGCTCGGTCTTGAACCACCGGTCTTGGATGTGGCCTGCCACGTATGGGCCTTTCTGGGCAAGCGCCGAGGGCGGGCCCGGGTGGGCCCGCCCTCGGCGGTGGTGTGGTGGGTTAGGCGGCTTGGCTGATGTCCTTGCGCTTCTGCTCGGCGATCCAGTCGTAGAGATCGACAGGGTCGTAGCGGGTGTGCTTGCCGACGCGGAATCCGGGCGGGCCGGTCCGCTTCTTGCGCCACTGGTAGAGGGTCTCCACCGGGACGTCGAGGATCTCGGCAACGTCTTCGGGGTTGAGGTAACGGTCGGGGAGTCCGCCGCGCGGGATGGCGCGGGGGGCAGTCTCGGCGGGCATTGCTCCTCCGGCGGGTGTGTGTCCGAGGTCCGGATTCCTGCGTCATCGCGTCGTCTGGGTCATCAGTCGTTCTGACCTGCGGTTTTCGATGACGTGGCAGCTGGTCTGTGTGTCACCGGCCTGCGTCATCGTCACCGGGGTGACGCGGGCCGGTGACGCGGGTGACGCGTGATGACGCAGCCGTTGGCTGTCTGCGTCACCGGTGTAGCCGCAGGTCACAAGCCGTTTGGACCCTGGTTGTGACGTGGGTGACGCAGCGTCTCTTCTCTTAGGAAAAAGAGAGGGGTGGTGTCTGTAGTGGTGCGGTGCATCTTCGAGCGTGAAGAGGGAGCCGCTGCGCGGCACGTCCCTTGCAGCGGCGGCAAGCCGCCGGAACAGCAAGAGGAGCACGCACCCCCGGGTGGCGGGTGCTCTTCTTGCTTGAACGCCGACGGTCGCGGCGGCGGTCAGAACGCCGCTTGCTGCTGGCTGGGCGGTGGGGTGGCCGGTCGGGTCATCTCGATGTAGCGGGCGGTACTGGTGCGGCCCCAGTCGACGAGGACGCCGCGTGCGGAGAGGGTGGGCTGGAGCCGCTTGAGGCGGTCGGACAGGACCTTGCCGGTGGTGGGCCACCCTTTGGGCAGGGTGCGGAAGTCGTCGCCGGTGTAGAGCTGTGTGAGGGCGTGCAGCCACTCGGTCGAGGTCATCCGCACCTCCTCGCCCGGGTCGAGGCCGGCGGCGTGCTTGAGGACGGTCTGTGCGAGGAGGTCGCCTTCGATGACGTCATCGTTGAGGTCGTCGAGGCTGGCCCGGTAGGCGCCCAGTGCGCAGAGGCCGGTGGCGGTGTCGAGCTGGGCGCAGAGGTGGGCGAAATCCGCCATCCGCAGGTCAGTGGGAATCTCGGCCTCGGTCGCCCGCACCTTGACAGCGAGGTCCAGCAGCGAGCCGAGGATGACCGGCAGCACCTGCGCGTACTCCGCCCACAACTCCGCCTCCGTGCGCCGTACGCGGGGCCGCTCCAGACGGAGAGGCAGGAGGCGTTCGGCGAGGTCGGGGCGGATGACGCCGACGTCGATGCCGGTGAGGAGGAGGGGGCGGCGGTAGCGGGAGCGGACGACGTCGCCGTCGGTGAACAGGGCTCGTTTGATGCTCTCGGCGCCGGTGACGATGCAGCACATCAGGTCGGAGAGGTCCGGGGGCAGGTGAGAGAGGTTGTCGAGCGCGGTGACCCAGCCTGCTGCGACGGCCGTGATCAGGTTCTCTTCGTCCTTCGGGGCACGGCGCAGGTCGCCGGTCATGCCTTCGATGATCCGGACGAGCATCCGGCCGCCGGTGGACTTGCCGGCGCCCTGGGGGCCGGTGAGGAACGGTGCGGGGACGGGTACGGACGGTTCCAGGCAGCCGATCAGCCACGCCACGGCGAGGCATTCGCTTTCGGCGTTGGCGAAGTTGCACAGCCTCAGCAGGGCGTCGATGCCTTTGCCGTCGGTGTCCTTTTCGGGGAGGGGGAGTTCGCCGGTGAGCTGGGTGCGCCGCCAGCACACTTCTCGGGGGTCGGGGGTGAGGATGTCCCAGCCGGTGAGGTGGATGCGTACGGACTGGCCGTCGTCGCGGCCGAGGTCGAGCCAGGTCGCTCCGTCGAATCCGGGGGCCACGCGGATGTGGGTGGCTTGTACGTCCTGGCTGAGTGCGAGTGCTTCGATTAAGTCCAGGGCCTCCTTGAGGGCGGAGCCGTTGAAGGAGCCTTTGCCGTCGTTGTAGAGGCCGACCATCAGTTCCTGACGGTGGCTACCGGTCGTGCCCTGCGAGCGGATCGGCCGGGCGACGGGGTGCCCGTTCTTCTGTGCGTAGACGGTGCCTTCGGTGGTTCGGAAGTACCGGAAGTGCGCCTGCGCGTAGTCCGTGATGATCTGGCGTGCCGGGGTCTTGTCCTCGTCGGTCACGGTCACATCCCGAGCGTGGTGCGGGCGTTGGTCCAGGCGTCCTCGCAGTGCCGCAGCGACTCGCCTTTCTCCTGCGCGGCGGCGAACAGGCGGCCGATGTGGCCGTCGGTGAGGCAGCCGCACCGGCCGTGCGCGGACAGCACGGCGAGGAACATCCGAAACACGGTCCTGTGAATGCAGTCCGAGGCCTCCTCGATCCGCTGCTCCGCCATGGCGATGCCGCGTTCCAGGTAGGCGGGCGAGCGGTGGGGGCACTGCCCACCCCCGGCCGGCGCCGAGACGGCGGTGGCGCCCGATACAGGTCGGGCCGCTGTGGGCTCCTTCGCAGCGAGCGCGCGCACGGCATCGGGCAGCAGCGCCATGGTGCCGGTGCCGGGGCCGAGCCACCGGGCGTAGGACATGACCGACTTGATGTCCACGCCAGGCCGGACGCCGTTGCGGGAGGTCATGGAACCTCGGTAGATCCAGTGCTCCCCGCGGGTGCTGGCCACGGTCCGCGTGGCGGGCAGGCGCTGCCGGGCCCAGGCGATCGCGTCGGCGTTGTCGAGGTCAACCACGGTGACCTCGGCGCCACCGGGGTGGTAGGCGACGGCCGCGGCCTGCCGCCAGGCCGCGGCCCAGGCGGCAGAGGTAAGGATGTGCGGGTCGGTGGTGGCGGCGGCCCAGGCGTGGCAGGGCGCCGCACACGCGCACGGGCCGGGGGTCTTCATGTTCGGTCGGCCCCCGCAGATGTTCTTCTGGCAGGCGCGGCAGTTGCCCATGGGGCCCTTGTCCTCCCGCAGCGGCATCACGGGCAGGCCCCGTTCGGCGAGCGAGAGAGCTGTGGGCAGGTGCCGGGGCGCCGTGGGGCGGCCGTCCAGGTTGAGACGTAAGGGGAGCTCCTTGGCCCGGTGTGCAACGGGCTTGAGGTGGGTCATGCTTGGTGTCTCCTGTCTGTCTTCGGACGGGGAGGGAGAACCGCGGCGGCGGGCGACCTTGGTGGGGAGTCCCGCCGCCGCGGGCGGAGTTACTGGTGTCGGATCCAGCAGGCGTATTCCTGGCGGGCGTAGTTGCGGGGCTCGCGGATGCTGTCCGGGTGGTCCGGGGTGTATGGGCCGTCGGCGTAGCCGCTGGGGCCGAGGCCGGCGGGGTCGTCGATGGCCATCAGGCGCCGGGCCGCTTCGACGGCGAGCGTGGCGGCGTCGCTCTGAGGGTCGTTGTCCGTGAGGGCGATCCGGTCCAGGAGTGCGGCCTTGCGGAGCCAGAACTCTCGGACCTGGATGCCGTGCAGGCAGTCCCGGACTCCGCTGGCGGTCCATCCGATCTCGCTGATGATGCTCGGCGCGGTGGCGTAGGCGACCTCGGGCGCCGGCCAGCGGCTGGGCTGTTCCTCGGCGGTGAGGTAGAGGCGGACGCGGTCGCCCTCCCGGGTGGGGTGCTGACGTACCGGCCCGGTCTTGAAGGTTGCGGACAGTGCCTTGGCGATGCCGTTGGCTTCGGTCGGGGTGCAGATGACGCGGATCTCGAACACGTCTGCTCCTCAGCAGTGGAAGTTGTTGCGCTTGAAAACGGCCCGTCGGATGTTGACGACCGTTCCGCGGTCGCGGCCGTGGTGGGTGCCGAGAACCTGGATGGCGATGAAGCCGCCGGAGACGACCGCGGAGAGGATGACGAGCTGCTGGATGAGCGCGGCAACGGCGGCGATGAAGGTGGTCAGGAGCATCAGGCCGCCGCATGCGGTGGCGAAGCCGATCCCGCCGAGTGCAATGTTCACCGCGAGCGGGCTGATGGCCGGGCGCGGCCGGTGCGGCTCGGGCTCCTTGACGGGGGTGAGGGCGTAGCCGGTGATGAGGCGGCCGTCGGGGAGCTGCACGGTTTGGACGTCGGGCAGGGACGGCGGCTGGAAGGGGACGACCGGCGCGGTGGGCTGGGTGAGCGGGATCGGGTTGTGGACGTGTGTGGGCTTCTGGTCGGTCACGGCTGGCTCCTAGTCGGCGAGGTCGGTGAGTGCCTGGGCGGTGGACTTCACGACGTTGGCGATGGGCTCGTACGCGCCGGTGCCGGCGGCGAAGAAGCCGAAGAGGAACAGGACGATGGCGGCTCCGGCGCCCGCGGCCTTGGTCTTGAGCGCGAAGAAGGACGCGGCGCCGAAGAGGAGCACGGCGGAGATGGTGAAGGTCATCGGGACAGCTCCGGTCTCGTTGGCGGGACGGATCAGCGGGTGCCGGCGCGGTAGGTGCGGGCGGCGCGGTTGTACAGCCAGCGGCCGAGCCGGATGCGCTTGCCGTGGCCGTCGCAGCGGCGGCAGTGCTTACCGCGCTTGAGGCGGCCCTTGCGGTCGGTGGTGAGTGCGAAGCCGAAGCCGCGACACGTGCGGCAGGTCCCGAACGGCGAGGCCGCGCACAAGCCGCTGTAACCGAACGTGATGGTGAGCAGGCATGTGATAGCGAACAGGGCAGGGGTCATGAAGGGCCCTCCCAGGCTGGTTTCAGGGTTTCCGCAGGTGGGTTGCTATGCACTAGCTCCCTGATCAAATGCGGTGTGGGGTGCTAGCGGGGGTGCTACCGGTAGCGGGTGTGCGTGCTACCGGTAGCACCCATTCGGAGCTATGCGGCGCCGGGCTTTTCGCTACGCTCCGCAATCGTCTTGGCGACGTCGGCGCGGAGGATGCCACGGCGGGTGGTGCGGTTACCGTTGTCGCTGATGCCGGCGACGTCGCGGGTCCTGATGTTGTGGGGCTTGAGGGCGCTGGTGACGTTCTCGCCCTTCCAGCCGCCGTAGATCTCGGGCCGCAGTTCGGCGAGGCGGGCGGCGATCCGCTCGTTCCACACGCGTTCCTCGGCCGCCGGGACCACGGCGAGGACGTCGGCGAGGAGGTCGTAGGAGGGTCCGGTGACCTGCTCCGGGCTCTCGCCGAGGGCGTGACCGGTCAGGCGCCCGGCGTCCTTCCGGACCTGGCGGGCCCGGCCGGCGATGGTCTCGGCGCCGGGGGCGTCGACGTAGGTGGAGGCGACGATCCGGGCGTCGGCCCCTTCACCCATGAAGTAGTGGATGCCCTTGTCGCCCCAGGCGAACATCGTCGCGCGGACTCCGCGCTTGTACGAGGAGGTGCCGAGGACCATGTCGTTCTCGGTCTGGCCCATGACCTTCAGGCACCAGCGTGCCGAGGCGTTTGCGGAGATCCCGGTGGGCAGGGACTTGGCGTCCGGGCGCTGGGTGGCCAGGAGCAGCACGATGCCGGTGGCCGGGCCGCGCTTGACCAGGTCGGTGGCGATTTCCTCGAATTCCTTGCCGTGCTCGGGGTGCTCGAAAAGGACCTGGCATTCGTCCACCCCGATCACGATGGGGTGCAGGCCGAGGGACTGCTTGTCCGCGAGGAGGCTGGTGACCTTGTTCTCCGGGCAGATGTCCCGCGGCAGGGAGCGGATCACCTTCACCCTGCGCCGCAGTTCTTCCCGCAGTTCGCGGAAGTCGGCGAGCGTGTAGGAGATGGACTCGTCGTCGTCGCCTGCGGCATGTCGGTGGGATACGGCGTTGCCGACTGGGTCGAGGTCGCCGGTGCCCTTCATGTCGTACGTGTGCAGTTCCGCCCGCGGGTCCAGCGCGGCGATCAGCAGGAGCAGGCGGAGCAGGAAGGTCTTGCCCATGCGCGGGATCGCGCCGATCACCCCGGCGATGTACATGAGGGTGACGTGGACCCAGCGTCCGCGCTGGTCGGTGCCGTAGGCGACGGGCTGGAACAGGTCCACCACGCCGCTGACCAGCAGCGGCCACTTTGGCTTGGTCGCCTTGGTCATGTCCTGGTCTCCCACCCAAAGGACCATGTGGCCGGTGTGTTCGTCGGGTACGGCCTCGGGCCACACGCACCCGAGCGGCCGGCGCAGGCCGGAAGCGAGCTTGTCGCGGCGCTCGATCACGTCCGTCACGGTCACCCCGTACGGGAGGTCGCCCTCGGCACGCCACCCGGGGCCGTCGCGGGTGATGGGCGCGGTGAAGGTGAAACCGTCCCTGCCCTTCGCCTGAGCCTGGGAGATGGGAGCGATACCCAGGGCGCCGAGGGCTCGCAGGACGATGTCCGAGGTGAGCTTGGGCGCCTTGGTGACCTCTACCGCGCGGTGGACGACCGGGGCGTCCGCGTGGCCGCCGGCCGCGCCGAGCGCGAGGAGCACCGTGCCGAGGGAGATCGCCTGGAGCCAGCCGGGCGCCAGGACGTACAGCGCAAGCGCAGCGCCGAGGCCGACCACGGTGGCGAGCGCGGCGACCAGGGTACGGAGGCGGACGCGGCCGTCGCGCTGGCGGGACAGCTTCAGGTACTCGCCGACGTCCTCGCGCCGGACGGCGGCCAGTCGGACCGGTTCACCCTCGCGGTCGGCCACCCACCGCAGGCTCCCGCCCACAAACCTGGCGGCGCCGCGCGGGGCTTGGAGCGCGAGGCGCCCGGCGTAGACCGGGGAGCGGAGGGCGTGGTACCCGGCGAGGTGCGCGTAGTGCCCGGTGACCCAGCGGGCCGCGGTCTTCAGTTCCGTGGTCGACTGCAGCCAGGCCGGGACGATCGCCCGCCGCTTCGCCCCGGCCAGTCGGCCGAGGTATCCGGGGCCGGGGACGTCCGGCCCGTCGACCAACCGGCGGGCCGACGGGTCGTCCGACCCGTCGTGGTCGGCGTCGGCCACCGAGTCGGGGGCGGTGCCGGTGATGGAGTCGGGCGACTCGGCGCGGGCGGAGCGTGCCTTGCCGAGGTCGACGACGTCGGCGCCGAGATCGGCGGCCATGTCGGCTTCGAGTCGGGAGAAGAGTTCGTTCTCGTCGTCGGGGTGCTTCACTGATGGTTCCTTCCAGCGTGAAGGGAAAGGCGGGCCCGGCCGGCGCTGTGAGAGGTAGGCGGCCGGGCCCGCGAGGTCAGGCTTCTCGGGGTCGGGGATCAGTCGGCGTGCGGTCGTCGGGGTAGGCGCAGGACACGCACACGCCGAGCGAGGACGGGATGACGTACCCGGCGTCGGTGCGGCAGTTCGGGCAGGTGCGGCGGGCGAGCATCGCGAGGGCGAGTGCGCCCCATTTGCGGGAGGTCATCGCCCGCACGGGCTGGGCCCGGTCGATCCGGTAGAGGTAGGCAACCAGCGGCTCGCGCCGGTAGCGGGGGCGCAGCAGCTGTGCGGCGATGGGCTGGCCTCCGGGGCGGGGGCCCTCGGCGCGGAGTTGGCGGCGGGTGACCAGGCCTTTGGGGGCGTAGCGCCAGGGGTATGTCGGTATCCCGTACGTCGCGCCGGTCGGGTCGAAGCACTGGGTGAGCGTGACGGCGGCCATCAGGCCGCCGCGCCCGTCGCCGTCGTGTCGGTACGGGCGCCGCGACGGCCGGCGCGGCGCCCCGCCATCGTGGCGAACAGCCGTCCCAGGCCTGCCCGCTTGACACCGGCGCGGGCCTGCTTGGCCGCGTACATGGCTTCGTCCGCGCGGCCGAGCAGCTGAGAGAGGTCCTCGCCGGGGAAGTCTGCGGCCCGCACCCAGCCGAGCGAGACCGTCGTTCGGAGCTCCGGGTGGGCAGCATCCGCGGGCCGGGCGAGCACGGCGTGGAGTGCGGCAAAGAGGTCCTCGGCCGTGCCGTGAGGGTCGAGGATGACGGCGGCGAACTCATCTCCCCCGAGGCGGCCGGCGGCACCGCTGGTGCCGACGTAGTGGGCGAGGCGGTCCGCGGAAGCCTTCAGCAGCGCGTCACCGGCGGCGTGGCCGTACCGGTCGTTGATTTGCTTGAAGTCGTCCACGTCGGCGAGGAGGACGACCGCGCGCTCCTTGCGCAGCAGATCGGCGGCGCGGTGGGTGAAGCCGTCGCGGGTGTGCAGGCCGGTGAGCGGGTCGCGGCGGGCGGTGTGCAGGCGGCGTCGGAGCCACAGCACGTGGGTGGACCAGCCGGCTGCGAGGGGTAAGGCCGCGGCGAGAGTGGTGGTCAGGGTGTTCATGCTGCGACCTCCTCGCGGGCCTCGGCCGCAGACTCGTCGGTGTCGGCTTCGATCGGGTTGAGGGGCCGGGCGTGGGCCCGGTCGGCGAGGAGCTGGTCCCTCAGGGTGCGGGAGCTGGCGGCCGAGCAGTGCAGGTGCGTGCGGATGGCCTCGGCGTTGACGGCACTGTCGGGCCACGCCACCGTGGCCTCGCGGGCCTCGGCGAGGAGCTCCTCGGCGGTCCGCGGAGCCTTCTTGGCCTTGGAGCGGGCGGGCCGCTTCCGCGGCGCCTTCAGTTCCCTGGGCGGTTCCTCCTGTTCAAGCTTCGGCTCGGGCGGCTCCTCGGCGCCCTCGGGTGCGAGTTCGCCGAGCCGCAGGAGGACCCGTTCGCGGCGTGGGGTCTTCGACCGCCACCGCCACCCGTACTCCTCGCGCAGGTCGGCACGGGCGAGCTGGCGCTCCTTCTCCCGCTCCAGCGCGTCGGCGTATGAGGTGATCTCCCAGAGCGTCATCCGCCGCCAGAGCGAGAACGTCGAGGGGAAGGCGAGCAGCCACCGTGAGGCGCGGATCTTGTCCATCCGGCGGCCGGTGGCGGCCCCGATGCGAACGGCGTAGATGTGGGCGCCGATCTCGGAGAAAACCACCCACAGCAGCGGCATTGTGCCGTGCGCGACCTTGGCCCACAGCCCGTGCCCGGCGGCGATGTTCAGTCCGCACGTGATCAGGGTGAGCACCCAGGGAACGAACCGCACCCACACCAGTGCCATGTCCATCCTGATCAGCAGCAGGTTGGCCACTGTGAACACCGGGATCGCCGTGTCGATGCCGACCGGCAGCATCCACGGTTCACCGAATCCCCAGCGGCCGGCGGCGGCCGAGACCGCGTCGAACGAGGAGATCAAGCCGAGCGCCCCGACCCCGGCGGCCGCGAGGGCGCCGACCCCGGCGAGACCCATCTCCGGGCGGGTGAGCGGCGGCACGGACGGGCGTCCGAGGCCCACGGTCTCGTACGGTTCGACAGTCACGCGGCCCCCTTGAAGGCGGTGGCGCGGCGGCGGGCGGCCGGGCGGCGCGGCCCGACCGGGATGACGTTGAACAGCTCCGGCGCGTAGGCCTCGATCACCTCGGCGGCGACCCGGCTGACGTCATCCGGCAGGTTGGGGTTCTCGGCGAGGATGTCGCGCGCCGCGGCCAGCCGGGCCGCGCGCTCCTCCTCGGTCTCGCCCTCCACCCCGAGCCACAGCTCAACCGGGGTTCCCAGGGCCAGTTCCACGAAGTCGTTGGCACTGACGGCCTCGTGGCCGCCGATGTACGTACGCATGAATGCACTCCTGAATCGGAGGGTCAGGGAGAGCCACGGCGGCGGGCGACCTTGGTGGGGAGTCCCACCGCCGGGCAGAGAAACGTTCTGATGGAGCTCCAGCTCCCCGCACCCCGCCCGTACGAGACGGGCGGGGGAGGCAACCGACGCGGCCGGCGTGACCGCGGAAGGGTTGGGGTTGCGCTGTACCTCACGCGGAAGACCCGCGTGGCCGCCTACTTGGCCGAGGAGAGGCGGCGTGATCCCCATTCAGTTGTCAAAGAACCGGCGCTTCCTTAGAGCCCTCTCAGGCCCTCAGGGCACACGTCCGTCCAGGTCAGGGCGGCCGTAGCCGTCCCTAGCAATATGAGATACATGCTTGAACGTGTATCTCACGATGGAGCGCTCGATTGCGGCTGTCAAGTCCTTCGCTGCTTTCGGGCCCTCCTGGGGCGTGACATCAGAGTGGCCCAGACCCCCGGGACGAAGTCACCACGTCCCTGGACGACTTGGGACGTCCTCGATAGCGTTCGGGGAGTCGAGTACGTCCCTGGACGTCCCTGGGAGCTGGGATGGCGAACGAGCGGTTACGGTCGGCAATGCTCACGCACGGCGTCACGATCGAAGTCATGGCCGAGCACGTCGGCGTGGATCCGAAGACTGTGGAACGGTGGATCACCCAAGGGCGGGCACCGTACCGCCGTCATCGCCTCGCGATAGCCGCTTACCTGCGCAAGGACGAGACCTACCTCTGGCCGAACGGTCTGCCAGAGGGGCAGCGCCAAGACGCCGCCGACGCCGAAGTCCTCAAGGTGTACCCACACCGCTCCTACGTCCCGCCCGAGCTCTGGCTCCAACTCTTCGGCCGGGCCGAGCGGGAGATCGGGGTTTTGGTCCACGCAGGCGTGTTCCTGGCCGAGAACCCACGCTGGTCGCAACTGCTTCGTCAGAAGGCGGCGGCCGGGGTACGGGCTCGCATCCTCCTGGGGGATCCGGACAGCCCGGAGGTCCAGCGGCGGGGACAGGAAGAAGAGATCGGCGAGGGGGTGGCCTACAAGGTGCGGGAGGTGATGAAGCTATACCGCCCGCTGTACGGGGTAGCAGGAATTGAGTTCCGCATGCACCGGTCCACGCTGCACAACTCCCTGTACCGCTCGGACGACGAATGGCTGGTGAACACCCAGGTTTACGGCGTGAGCGCACCCTTGACCCCGGTCCTGCACCTTCGTCGTGTCGCGGGCGCCGAGCTGGCCTCGACGTACCAGCAAAGCTTCGAGAAGGTCTGGGACGAAGCCGTTCCCATCGAAAGGTCCTCATGAGCCGCCGCACCGACTACTTCGACGACCCGGACGCACCCAAGGCCAACAGCATCGTGCCCGCGGTAACGGCATTCGTCGTGAACGACACCGGCGAAGTTCTCCTCGAACGACGCTCCGACAACGGCCGCTGGGGCATGCCTGGCGGCGTTCAGGAAGTCGGGGAAAACATCGCGGGCACGGTCGTGCGTGAGGTCCTCGAAGAGACCGGCATCCACGTTGAAGTGGTTGGCCTGGTGGGCATCTTCACGGACCCCGGCCACGTCATTGCCTTCGCTGATGGCGAGGTCCGGCAGGAGTTCTCCCTCTGCTTCCGCGCCCGGCCCGTCGGTGGCGAGATCAAGGTCAGCTCGGAGTCGTTCGCCGTGCGGTGGGTGCCTCAGTCGGAGTTGAATGACCTGGTCATCTCTCCAACCACGCGCCGGCGTCTGGATGAAGGCTTCCGAGATGTGCCGATTCCGGTGATCAGCTGAGCCGACCCGCCAATGCCTCGGTCTGCCGCTCCCGGACCCGGTCCACCCGCTTCAGCAGTTCCGGTCGCGCCGCGGACACGGCCCGGAATACGACGTGGTCCGGCCCGTACCGCTCCAGCACCTCAGCGAGCCGTCGGGCCGGGTCGACCAGATCTCCGATTGGACTGCTGGTCAGGTCGCAGTAGGTGATGGCGTCGACCAGCTCGGGCTCTGCCGGCCCGAACTCGGCGAGCGCATTGGCCAAGCCGAGCTCGGAGGCTTCCCACGGCGAGGACGTGTGGAAGGCGACGATGCTGCACAACCGCGGGTCTGCCCCCACCACGTCCCGCAGATACCGGGCGCCATCAATCATGTGCTGACCGGTATCCACCGCCTGCTCGGCATAGCCGACGTCGTGGGCGATGGCGGCGGCCGCCAACAGCTCGGCGTCGGCGCCGAGCGCCGGCGCCAGAGTCAGGGCCTGTTCGTAGACCCGCCGGGAGTGAGCCCACCGCCGGGGCAGGTCCTTGGCGAGCAGAGACTCGGCGAGATCGTGGGCCCAATTGGCCAACTGCATGTCCAGCGCCTCCGAGAGAGTCAGAACCAGGAGTTCGAGCTTCGGGTGTCAGGAGGAGGGGCGAACGAACCGCCCCACGCCGTGCCGAGCCTCGACGTGCCCGGAGGTTTCCAGTTCACGCACCGCACGGCGCACGGTCCCACGGGCAACCGCGTACGTCTCGGCGAGCACTGCCTCGCTCGGCAGCCGGACGCCGGCGGGGAGCTCCCCGCTCTGAATCTGCCCCAGCAGGTCATTCATGATCCGCTCGTACGGCGGAGACTCGGCGCCCCCGGCCACCGCCCGCCCGACACCAGCCACGGACTTGACGTCCCCTGCGTCTTCAAGGGCCCGCAGCGCCCGCCGCACAGTCGTGCGCGCCACGCCGAACTCCCGGCCGATCTCCGCCTCCGACGGCAAGCCGTCGGCGTAGTCACCAGCGGCGATCCGCTCGCGCAGCACCTGAGAGATCACCTGATACGTCCCACGCGGGCTGGGGCTCGGCACGCACTCCTCCTTCAACCGGGTCGCCTCCAGCTTCGCATGCGCGTCCTGGAGGGAGGAGTGGCCAGCAGTCCCACAAGCCCGGTTAAGCCTGTGACCAGCGAAAACAGCCCGGACAGCCGGGAAGGGAGCTGTCCGGGCTGACCGGGCTGAGCGTCGCACTTTAGGACGGATTCCAGGAAATGCGCCTCGGCTCAGCGGCTGTACGTCGGCCCCCTGTCATCGCCGGCGCCCAAATAGCTCTGAAAACGGATCTTGGGAGTGGATTCCGTGAACCACGCAGCTATCTAGATCAAGCACCCTTTGCGGCAGTGTGGAAACCAAGTCCCTGGAATCGCTCCACTCCGCGGATAGCTGTCGACCAAAGGAAATTCCCACGACCGTTCGGGCGCCGCCATCCTTGAGAGCTCGTGCGGCGCTTGCCAAGGTGCCACCGGTGGTAAACGTGTCATCGAGAACAAGTACCCGTTTTCTCGCCACTATCGAGCTCGCCGAAAAGAGATTTTCGACGGCCCTCCCTCGCCGCGTATCAGCTTTCGATGCGTCATTTTTGACGAGTGCCGAGCTATCCCAAGATTGCGAGAAGTTTCTGACGCAATTGACGACCCTGTCAAGGTGACTCACTCCGCCACGCGTAGACGAGTGGGAGGGCATGGCGATCCTCAGATCAAACGGCCCCCCATACGCTGTCTCTATGCAGCGCTCATGGCTCTTCAGGAATGACCAAAGTAGTGCACCCAAAGGCATACGCAACCAGCCCGCAGATGCGTCATTCTTCGCGCGCCACAAGACTCCCTCGAAGCCGCTGTGGAGGGAGTAGCAGATCGGAACGAATCCGTCTAGATGTCGAGAAATGGTGTTTGCGCAGTCGAAGCACCGCTCGTAAGGCGTCCCGAGACTGCCCACGCGGGTTGGTGTGCGGCAAGTAAGGCATGTTGCATTGGCGTCATCCGGCAGGACCGGAGGGGCCACCCCTTGTTCACGCAACCACCTCACCCAGTGGCTCGTCATCCAACCCTGATGGTTGGGACGCGCGAAGACACGATAGGACAACTCCAGCCCCCCTGCTCACGACTGAACCCCAGGGAAAGCTAATCCTACGTTCCGATCTCGCGCAATCACCCAGCGTCAAACAAGAGCTGTAGCTGCGGTGGTGCTTCGTACGAGCGGACGGGGGTGGCCAGAACTTCGAGCATTTGTTCGATGGCTCCCACGGCTGTCGCCTTGCCTGCGTCCACCATCTTGCGCGCCCATGGCTGGTTGTCGACGAGCGAGCGAAGAAGTAGGACGTGCCTCCCTTGTTCAGCTGCCACGCGTGCCTGCATCTTCGCGCCCGAGGTTCCCGACGCCTCAATGACGAGAGTTCCCAGACTGGCTGCGGAGGTGACGTGATTCCTGCGCGGGAACGTGTCGCGCCCCGGCGAGCGAGACGGCCAGAACTGCGAAAGGATTACGCCGCGCTCAGCGATCTCCTCCGCGAGGTCGTGGTTCTCCTTCGGATAGCATCGAGTAATCCCTGTACCGATTACTGCGATGGTTCGGCGACCGAAGTGCAGTGCCGTCTGATGGGCGGCCGTGTCTACCCCGCGGGCAAGACCCGAAGTGATGCAATATCCCGCTTCGCCCAGCTCCCGAGATGCACGTTTGGCGCGGGAAAGCCCGATATCCGAAACCTGTCGCGTTCCCACAACGGCAACTGAGCGAGCATCGGCCTCGTGGTCCAATGCTCCGCGATAGAATAGAAATGGTGGCAGGTCGGCCACGTTTCGCAGGTTCTCGGGGTAGTCGGCGTCAAGCACGGTGACTAGGCCAGCCCCCACCGTAGCGGCCAGCTCCAACTCTTCCTCGACACGGCCGAAGTGCTGCGAGAGTGGGCTCTCAGCCAGGGCCTGCCGCAGGAGAGGGAGCGCCTTGCGTGCGGCGGCTGAGTCTTCCGGAATGAATCCTTCACACAGGCTGTCTAGCTTCCCATTCAGGGCGCAACGCGCGAGCAGCGACCAGTCCACGCTCTTCGCTTCGATGCGCAGGGCACAGAGCGCCAACAAGCGCATTTGAGTGTCATCGATCATCCCGGTCTCCTTCTACTCAAAGATCACTGTTCGAAGGATCGATGACTGAAAGTCTAGGGGCCTCAACTGCTGCCCGGCTACACGTACGCGCGGCCAGGGGGCGCCTGACTGGCGCCCCCCACGCCTGACGTGCGCCGTTGCAGAAACTAGATTTCCACGAGCACTCGAACGTGCGCCTCCGGTCTACTGCCCTGTGGCCTTCCCCCGGCCGGACTCACTCAGGTTGGGCTTAGGCTTGGGCGAGCCGCTCGCGGTAGCAGCCGAGTCGAGGAGCATCCGATCCCGGTGCTCGTGAGAGCTCCGTGAGGTGTTCCACCGCCTCGTCCATGACCCCCCTCAAGGGATTGGCGAGAACCTTCGGCAAGGCAGCGTCCGCCCCACTCCAGTCTTCCAAGGCGCAGCAGATCACCAGCCGCAATACGGCACAGTCTGATGGTGTGAAGTGCTTGCCGAAGGAGTCGGAGATGTCATCAAGCGCTTCCCATCGGGGCCTGGCTCGAACCGGGCCCTCGGCTGCGCTGGACAGCAGTGCGGCTTCCAGGGCGGAGCGCGGGTGGCTCGATGCGGCTGAGGCAGCAGCGTCCAAGTCCTGTTGCGCATCGGCGTAGCGGCCGAGAATCCGGTGAGTCCCGGCACGGCCGGCGAATGCATAGGCGCTGTCTGGGTCGAGTTCGACGGACTGGGTGTAGTCGGCCACCGCCTCCTCGTAGCGACCCGTCAATCGGTGAGTGTCGCCGCGGCCGGCCAGGGCCAGGGATTGAGCAGAGTCGATTTCGACGGCCCTGGTGAAGTCGGCCACCGCCTTCTCATAGCGACCGGTGATCTGGTAGCTGGCGCCACGGTAGGTGAGGGCCAGGGATTGGTCGGGGTCGAGTGCGAGAGCCTGGGTGAAGTCGGCCACCGCCTCCTCGTGGCGCTCCATGGCCAGGTAGCTCACGCCACGGAAGGTTCGGACCAGGGATTGGTCGGGGTCGAGTGCGAGAGCCTGGGTGAAGTCGGCCACCGCCTCCTCGTGGCGCTCCATGGCCAGGTAGCTCACGCCACGGAAGGTTCGGACCAGGAGTTGATCGGGGTCGAGCTCCAAGGCCCGGCTGTAGTCGGCCACCGCCTCCTCGTGGCGCTTCATGGCCTGGTAGCTCACGCCGCGGCCGGCCAGGTGTTGGTTGGGGTCGAGTTCCAGGGCCCGGCTGTAGTCGGCCACCGCCTCCTCGTGGCGCTCCATCGACCGGTAGGCGTCGCCACGGGCGGCCAGAACCCGGGGTTGGTCGGGGTTGAGTTCGATGGCCCGGCTGTAGTCGGCTACGGCGTCCTCGTAGCGCTCCATGGCCTGGTAGCTCACGCCACGGACGGCCAGGGCCCGGGGTTGGTCGGGGTCGAGTGCGACGGCCCGGGTGAAGTCGGCCACCGCCTCCTCGTGGCGCTCCATGGCCTGGCAGGTCTCGCCACGGCCGAGCACGATCGATGCGTGGTCGCCGTCGAGTTCGACGGCCCGGGAGTAGTCTTCCAGCGCCTCCTCGTGGCGGCCCATGACCTTGTAGATGGCGCCACGGACATAGCGGAACCAGCACCCGTTGGGGTCGAGTTCGATGGCCCGGCTGTAGTCGGCTACGGCGTCCTCGTAGCGCTCCATGGCCTGGTAGCTCACGCCACGGCCAGCCAGGGCCAGGGCTTGGTCGGGGTCGAGTTCCAGGGCCCGGCTGTAGTCGGCCACCGCCTCCTCGTGGCGCTCCATCGACCGGTAGGCGTCGCCACGGACGGCCAGGGCCCGGGGTTGGTCGGGGTCGAGTGCGAGAGCCTGGGTGAAGTCGGCCACCGCCTCCTCGTGGCGCTCCATGGCCTGGTAGGTCTCGCCACGGCCGAGCACGATTGATGCGTGGTCGCCGTCGAGTTCGACGGCCCGGGAGTAGTCTTCCAGCGCCTCCTCGTGGCGGCCCATGACCTTGTAGATGGCGCCACGGACATAGCGGAACCAGCACCCGTTGGGGTCGAGTTCGATGGCCCGGCTGTAGTCGGCTACGGCGTCCTCGTAGCGCTCCATGGCCTGGTAGCTCACGCCACGGCCAGCCAGGGCCAGGGCTTGGTCGGGGTCGAGTTCCAGGGCCCGGCTGTAGTCGGCCACCGCCTCCTCGTGGCGCTCCATCGACCGGTAGGCGTCGCCACGGACGGCCAGGGCCCGGGGTTGGTCGGGGTCGAGTGCGACGGCCCGGGTGAAGTCGGCCACCGCCTCCTCGTGGCGCTCCATGGCCTGGTAGGTCTCGCCACGGCCGAGCACGATTGATGCGTGGTCGCCGTCGAGTTCGACGGCCCGGGAGTAGTCTTCCAGCGCCTCCTCGTAGCGGCCCATGACCTTGTAGATGACGCCACGGACATAGCGGGACCAGCATCTGTTGGGGTCGAGTTCGATGGCCCGGCTGTAGTCGGCTACGGCGTCCTCGTAGCGCTCCATGGCCTGGTAGCTCACGCCACGGACGGCCCAGAGCCACACTTGATGGGGGTCGAGGGCGATGGCCCTGGTGAAGTCGCCCACCGCCTCCTCGTAGCGACCCATGTCCTGGCAGGTCTCGCCGCGGATGCCGAGGAGCCACACTTGATCGGGGTCGAGTGCGAGGGCCCGGGTGAAGTCCTCCACCGCCTCCTCGTAGCGACCCGTCGCTCGAAGGCCGACGCCGCGACCCGAGTAGGCAAGGACCAGTTCCGGGTTCAGTGCCAGCGCCGCCCCGTAGTCATGGATGGCGGCTTCGGCGCGGCTCGCCTCGAGATGCTCGCGGGCACGGATGGTGTAGGCAAGAGCTCGATCTGCGGGGCCGAGCTCATCAGTTCCGAGGAGCAGGTCCACGGCGCGGCAGGTGCTCTCTTCCGCGGCCTTTTCCAGTCGCTGACCCCAGTCTGTGAGCTTGGAGGTGTCAGTGTCTTCTCCGGCGTGGACCAGCATCTGAGCCCAGCGGCGCAAGACCGCGACGCCCTGGTTGCAGGCTGGGACCGTCTCTGCGAGAGCCTCGGGCCACGCCAGACGAGGGTCCGCGCACAGCCGGTGATAGGTCTCGCTGAGCAGATGCTCGCGCCACGTCACATCTGCCCAGCGCTCCTCGCGGGCAAGGGGTTCCTCCAGGGCTCGACGCCACTGCCGGAAGGCATCGGCAAGGGCGGTCTGTTGGGTACGCCACTGGGACGGGGACTTCGTCCGCTGGAGCCGTAGCATGGGCGCTCGCACAACGTCGTGATAGCGGCAGCGCCCCGCTTGCTCGTTGACGAACGGCAGGTGCCGTAGCCATGCATACTCGTTGGACGACTCTTCAGGCACGATCGCGCGGTATACGTCCTCGTCCAATTGCAGCGGCAGGGCGCATGCCAGTGCCGCGGCACGGCGATTCGAGTCGGTCTCCCATTTCAGGAACCGTTCCACCGCCGTCTCCGAGGGGTCGCCGATATCCGTGAAATCGCTCTGGCGAGTCTCGGCGAGAGTGTCCACCAACACCGGAAGTCGCCCGGACAGGCGCAACATCATCTCCACCACGTGGTCATCGGCTATGCCCTTGTCGGCGAGCAGCAAACGAGCCTCGTGTTCGGTGAACTCTCCCAGTGGCACGTCGACCATAAACTTCAGGAAATCGCCCCAATATCGGGCGTCCAAGCGTCCTTGCCCGCATAGCACTACCACTATGTTGGCTGCCAGCTCGCCATAGTCTTCGCCCATCAGCATTTCCGATAGCCAGCGATCCAGTACGGAAGCGGTCCGCTCGTAGGTGTCGAAGAAGATCACCACCCGTGAATGATCCCACGCCACCTTCGCCAGCTCTTCAAGAAATACGGGCGTGAGGGCCTGCAAAGGCTGCATCACCAGCTTTACGTCCTCATGGCTTCGCAGTCGTTCGCTGAGCCTCTTCCACAAGCCCTCCAGTTCCTTGGCAGCCTGTTTTGGATCAATTGCGCCCGTTACCACACCCACTCCCGGAACCGGAAGCATGGCTGCGCCCGCCAACGCGACATGAGTACCAACCGTAGCCAATGTCGAAGCAGAGGAATTCTCTTCCGTATCAACAGAGACGGGTCCAGCGGCAGCGAATCCCGCCTTGTGGTACTGCTCCCTGTACTTGGCTGCCAGTCTGTCAAATGCCGTCAGCGGCTGCCCGTGCCGTCCGAATTGCAGGCTGATCGCTTCCATTGCCTCGAGAGCACTATTTACGTCGTCGTCCACGTACGCGGTCATCGCCCGGTTCTCGATAGCGAGACTCTCCCAGTACCTGACCAGGGACGTCTTACCCACTCCTGCGATACCGTGGACGTGAAACAAGAATGGCCATGCCTCGTCTTCTGGATTCCGAGTAAATACCTCCCGGAACTTGCCGAGTTCGACCTGACGCCCCACGAAATCACGCCGACGCTTTCGTCGGTTCAGCTCCTGCCGCGAAGGCCTGCGCTTAGTCATTTTCGACCTCGCATGAAGTCCTTGGTGGGGATATCGAACCTGCCGCAGGATGGCGGCCCACAGCAGCGACCGATCTCTCGGATCGACAACACCTTGCCGTCCGCCTCGCAGAGGGCGGCCGGGGGTAACGCCGGCTGGGATCGTGCTCCGGCCTCACGAGATGCGGCTGGACGATGCGGGGATACGACTTCAGCCACTTCGTGCAACCGCCGATCCAAGCTTAGGCCGGACGCCGCAAGGGTGCGCGCGGAACATCGTCGAGCGGCCGTTGGAACCGCCGTTCCTGAGTGGCTTCTTACCCCCGCCTAGACTAAGGAGCTGCGTAGCTGGCGCAGGTTGCATCGGCCCCAGCCAGTTCGTTGGTGGCCTGTCGTGCCGCTGCCGTAGCCTCGTGAAGCTGATCTCCTCGACCGGCAGGGGTGGCTATGACGACACGGCTTCTGGCTTGCAACCAGTAGACGTTCGAGCTCGACAGGTACCGGAAGGATGGGCGCGACCTAAGTCCTGGAGCGTCGGGCGGCGCCTCAAGGAGGTGCCCTCGGTGACGAGTTCGTCATGTAACGGGGCCCTCGGCGGCGGACTCGCTGGCAGGGGGCGAATCACTGGCCGAGACGCGTTAGCTGCGCACGGGCACCGGGCAACTGCTCGACTACCACGACAGGCTCAAGGGCAGGGCGGACTCAGTGCGCGCTGTCCTATGGGTAGAGCGCGAGCCGTCGGAGTCGCGGTGGGTCGCCCTGCGCCGACGCGCGGGGATCACGCTCGCTTGGCCTGACCGTGAAGGCGATGCGTTCGCTTGAACGTGATCGCTCACGTGGGCAGCCGGCGGTGCGTCTGGGCAGTTCCCTGGGCATTCATGGCCCTGCCATGAGAGCTGCTGGTGCCCGATGTCAGTATGTGAATCGGACGCCTGTTCTTCACCCATCGTGCAGGACGGTTGCGTGATCTACTACTGCCCTAAGATCGTCTTCCGGCAACTTCAACGCGGTCTAGGAATCGCGGTCATGGAAGGAGGCCCTGCGTGGCAGAGTCGCTTGATTCCACGCCAGCCCCGGAGTTGAGTTTCTATCAACTTCACTCGCCCTGCCTCGTGTGCGTAGAAACATCCGGAGATGACGGAGAGCCCGGTATTGGGACGGCCTTTCATATTGGTGACGGTTACCTAGTAACTGCCCGGCATGTGGTGGAAAATCGTCAGCTCCAGAACCTAATTCCGTACGGCGGTGCGAAACTTTCCATTGATTCTGTTGAGGTCATCTATCCAGGTGATCCAACCGTTGATCTCGCACTACTGAAGACCGATTTTTCCCTTGAGTACTACATGGAGAATGTCAGCTTTTGGGGCAATGGCAAGGTCAGGAAGATCGACCACATCGAGATCGGTGGACATCTTGACGACTGGATCGACGGCGGTCTCGTGATGATGAGAGTTGTTGCGTTGGGGTATCCGCCGATCCCGACGTCGCCACGTCCAGAGCTTGTCGCAGTTCGAGGTGAGGTCATCACCATCATTGATCCATACGTGGGATCGAAGCACCCTCTATTCGTCATCTCCCCGATGGCGCGCGGTGGCTTCAGTGGTGGCCCGGTCCTCACGGAGGACGGCTGCCTATTGGGCGTGGTTACGTCATCGCTGCTAACGAATCACGTTGCCCCTGAGCTGGGATATGGTGCGGCTTTGACTGTGGAGCCTCTCTGGAATCTCCTTGCGGAGAATGGAATATATCCAGCTTCCAATGGTGATTTCCTGCAAGAGCTTTACGGGGTCCGGTCTCCCGACTCTTCTGGCGAGGAAGGCGGCGAGTGACCTGACTCAGGCTGCAGAGCTGGCTACGGTGTCGTGGCGAAGCGCCTTCCTGGGCCGTCTCTGGGCCGTCTGAGGGTGGCCGGTGGTCACTGGAGATGACCAATGATGGCCGCTCAGATGCTGGTTGGGATAGGGCCCTTAGAGGGTCCGCCTGGTGGCTGCGGCAGACATGACTTCCTCCGCAACAAGAAGCCAGGAGTGGGAGGAGTACCGCAGCGAGGTCACCGCCTTCGAACTCCGCAAGAACCTCCCGGTGCTGTAACCCCAGCTCAAAGCCCCTACGGGCGCTCCACCCTCCGGGCCGACGGTCACCGACCGCCGGCCCGGAGCCGTTTCACCGGCCCGCGGCCGGCAGCCGGTTCAGGGGATCGGGTGCCGCGCTGGACCGACACGCGTCTTTCCGGCGGGGTGCGGAAGCCGGGGCGGATGCGGATGGCCGCTCAGGCCAGGGCGGCGCCGCCGTCGCTGCCGCCCGGCATGGCTCCGATCGGGTGAAGGTCCCGCGCGCCGCGGGTGCCGCCGCATCCGAAGAAACGATCGGGCCTTGGTACGACGGGCGCGTTGCCACGCGACCGAAAGGTGCTCGCCGATGCCTCCCACAACCCGCAATGCGCCAGAGCCAGTGACGCCCCAGCGGCCGAAACCCCGCCGTCGGCGCGGTCTGGCGACGCTGCTCACCGGCATCCTGATGGCCGCCGTCCTGCCCCTGGTCGCCGGGGTCCCGCAGGCCCGGGCCGCCGTCGGGATCGACGAATACCCGGTACCCACCCCCAGCACCCCGGTGGGCATCACCACCGGCCCGGACGGCAACCTGTGGTTCACCGAGGCGGTCGGCAACAAGATCGGCCGGATGAGCCCGACGGGCACCCTCATCGCCGAGTACCCCCTGCCCGGCGAGTTCAGCACCCCGCACGACATCACCACCGGCCCGGACGGGAACGTCTGGTTCACCATGCAGCACTTCGACTCGCGGGTCGGGAAGATCGACACGAACGGCACGGTCACCGAGTACCCCCTCCCCGACCAGTTCGTCGAGCCCACCGGCATCACCGCCGGCCCGGACGGGGCCATGTGGTTCACCGAGCAGAACGGCAGCCGGATCGCCCGCATCACCACTGCCGGCGCCCTCACCGAGTACCCCCTGCCCGCCGGCTCCGGCCAGCCGTCCTACATCACCACCGGCCCTGACGGGAACCTGTGGTTCACCGAAATCGGCGCCGACCTCATCGGCCGCATGACCCCGTCCGGCGTCGTCACCGAGTTCCCGGTGCCCGGCGGCGGCGGCCCGACCGACATCACCACCGGCCCTGACGGGAACCTGTGGTTCACCGTGTTCGGCGGCAACCGGATCGGCCGGATCACCCCGTCCGGCGTGATCACCCAGTACGGCGTACCGTCGAACGGCCTCGCGCCCCAGCCCCAGGACATCGTCGCCGGACCGGACGACAGCCTGTGGTTCACCGAACGCAACAGCGGGCAGATCGGGCGGATCAGCACGTCCGGCGTCATCGCCATGTTCCCCCTGCCCTCCTCGGAGCGCGGCCCCTGGGGCATCACCAGGGGCCCGGACGACGACATCTGGTTCGCCGAGACCTCCAGCTTCATCGGGCACCTCCACCTGACCGATGCCGACTTGGCCGTCGCGAAGTCCGACACGGGCTCCGATCCCGTCGTGGAGGGTCAGAACGTGACGTACACGCTCACCGCGACGAACAACGGCCCGCAGACGGCCGAGGGGGTCGTCCTCCAGGACAACCTCCCGGCCGGACTGCAGTTCGTCTCGGCGTCCCCCGGGTGCACCGCGGCCGGCACCACCCCGGACGTCGTCACCTGTGGCATCGGCACCCTCGCCCCCGGAGCGAGCGCCGCGCGAACCATCACGGCGACGGCCACGACCGAGGACATCGCCGTCGACACGGCGGGCGTGGCCGGCGCGGTCTCCGACCCGGCCCCGGCCAACGACATCGCGACGGAGACCACCACCGTCGACGCGGTCACCTGCTTCGGCGAACAGCCCACCATCACCGGCACCCCCGGCGACGACCAGATCAACGGCACGCCCGCACGCGATGTCATCCTCGCCCACGGCGGCAACGACACCATCAACAGCGGCCCGGGCGACGACCTCGTATGCGGTGGCCCCGGGGCGGACTCGGTCACCGGCGGGCCCGGCAACGACCGCGTCGCGGGCGGCACGGGCGGCGACACCCTCCGCGGCTCCCCGGGCAACGACACCCTGACCGGCGGCCCCGGCGACGACTCCCTCTTCGGCGACGTCGGCAACGACAACCTCGACGGCGGCCCGGGCACGAACAGCAACGACGGCGGCCCCGGCACCGACGTCTGCGCCAACCCCGGAACGGGCCCCGGCTGCCCGTGACCTGATCCCGACGGGGTGCTCCCGGGACCGGGACCCGGACCGGGAGCACCCCGCCCCCGCACCCTCTACGCCTTCCGCGCGGACGTCCAGCCCTGGCGGCGGAGGCTTTCGAAGCCGTCCAGGAGGAGGTCCAGGGCGAATTCGAACTCGAACTGGTCGTCGCAGCCGCCGCCGACCGTGGAGCCCCCGTCGTGTGCGGCCGTCGCGGCCAGTTCCGCGATGTGCGGGTAGCGCGCCGCCAGCCCCGGGTCGGGCGGGCCGGAGGGGCCCGAGGTGTCGAACAGTTCCCGGCTGAAGCCGAGCAGGCGGCTGCCCATCGCGTGCATGACGTGGTGCGTGAGATCGGCGGAGAGGCCGCCGTCCCGGAAGCTCCCGGCCATCGAGTCCAGGTACGCCAGCACGGCCGGGGTGGGGCCGGTCCGCGACTCGATGACCCGGGCCGCCCAGGGGTGGCGCAGCAGGACCCGCCGGGCCGAGAGGATCCGCCCGCGCACCACGCGCTGCCAGTCGGGGCCGGCGGCCGGCGGGTCGATCTCGCCGACGACCGCGTCGGCCATGCCGTCGAGCAGCTCCTCCTTGTTGGCCACGTGTTTGTAGAGGGCCATCGGTACGACGTCCAGCTCCTGCGCGAGCCTGCGCATGCTGAGCGCGTCGATGCCGGTGGCGTCGGCGAGCGCGACGGCGGCGCGCAGGACACGGTCCCTGTTCAGGGGGATCCGTTGCGCGTGCGTGGCTTCCTGCCGGGTCATTCCGGTTCGGCCCCTTCCCTCCTCGACAGCACCCTCTCCTTGACGAGTGTACGTCGTACACCTATGGTCAGTGCCAGGTGTACGGCGTACACCAGCATCGAGCGAGGGGTACGAGAAGATGAGTCCGGACCGGAGAACCGCGGTGGCCGCCGGGTCGCTGTTCCTGCTGACCGAGGCCGCCGCGATAGCCGGGGCGGTTCTGTACCGCCCCCTGCTGGGCGCGGCGGACGGCCGGCTCGCGCAGGGCGCCGACACGCAGGCGCTGCTCGGGGTGCTCTGCGAGGTGGTGCTGGTGGTGGCGGTCGCCGGTACCGGGGCGGCACTGTTCCCCGTCCTGCGGCGCCACGGCGAGGGGCTCGCACTCGGGTACGCCTTCGGGCGGCTGCTGGAGGCGGCCGTCATCGCCCTCGGGTCCGTCGCCGTCCTGGCGCTCCTCACCCTGCGGCGGGACGCGGGGGCGGCGGCCGGCGCCGACATCGCGCTGGTGGCCGTGCACGACTGGACGTTCCTGCTCGGGCCCAACATCGCCCTCGGCCTGAACACCGTCCTGCTTGCGTACCTGGCGTACCGCGCACGGCTCGTGCCACGCTTCATCGCCGTGCTCGGGCTGGTCGGCGGGCCGCTGATCTGCGCCTCGGCCGTCGCCGTGATGTTCGGGGCCTACACGCAGCTCTCCGCGGCGGGGGCGGTCGCCGCGCTCCCGGTGTTCGCCTGGGAGCTGGGGCTGGCCGGGTGGCTGATCGTCAGGGGATTCGGGCCCGGCTCGGGCGCGATGTCCCGGGCGGACGGAGCAGTGGCCGATCCGGCAGGTGCCCGTACGTGAGGCCGACCCGGCCGGCCCCGGGCGGTGGTGACGTCCGGGGCCGTCGGGTGGGGTGGGGCGGGACTCAGCCGTCCACGGCCGCGAGCCATTCGGTCAGCAGCCGGCCGACCTCCTCGGGGCGTTCCTGCTGGAGCCAGTGACCGGCGCCGTCCAGGATGTGGGTGGCGTGGATGTTCGGCATGGTGTGCCCGAAGGCCTTGATGACCTCGCCCTGCATGATGACGGAGCCGTCCAGGGCGCCGCCGATGAACAGCGACGGCTGGGTGATCGGGGCCCCCGCGTACGGCTGGAGGTCCTCCCAGTCCTGGTCGAAGTTGCGGTAGCGGTTCAGCGCGCCGACCAGGCCGGTGCGCTCGAACTCGCCCGCGTACACGTCGAGATCGGCGTCGGACAGCCATGCGGGCTGTGCCTTGGGGAAGCGCTCGCGCATCTGGTGGCCGGCGGGGACCAGCACCACCGGGGGCTCGGCCGGGCCGGCCATGGTGTCAGGGGACATGGAGGCGTAGAAGCCGCGCAGCCAGCCCCGTACGTCGGGTTCGATCTCCGCCTCGGCGCGGCCGGGCTCCTGGAAGTAGGTCACGTAGAACTCGTGCTCCGGGGGCGCCATGTGAGCGAAGATCTCACTCGGCTTCCGTTCGCCCGCCGGCGCGTAGGGGACGGACATCAGGGCGACGGCGCGGAAGGTGTCCGGGGCGATGACCGCGGAGTTCGCGGCGATGACCGAGCCCCAGTCATGGCCCACGATCACGGCCTGCTCCTCGCCGAGTGCCTCGACCACGGCGACGTTGTCGGCGACGAGGTCACCGATCCGGTAGCCGGACACGTCAGCGGGCTTGGAGGAACGGCCGTAGCCGCGCACGTCGATCGCGACGGCCCGGTATCCGGCCGCGGCGAGTACCGGGAGCTGGTGGCGCCAGGAGTACCAGGACTCCGGAAAGCCGTGCAGCAGCAGCACCAGGGGGCCGGTGCCCTGCTCGACGAGATGGATCCGGCCCGCGGGGCCCTCGACGGTGCGGTGGACGGGTTCGGTGGTGGCGCTGTTCGCCATGAGGATCATCCTCCAACGGATGTGCCCGTATCGGCCCCAGGGCATGTCCGGCGGTCACCGGCCTCGGCCCTTCGGTGTCGTACGGGCGTCAGTGGACCGCGCGGTGCCAGGTCGGGGTGGCGGGGGTGTGGGGGGTCGTCGTGGTGTGGAGTTCGGCGTCCAGGCCCAGGACGGCTGTTGTCGTGGTGCCGGTGGGTTCGAGGACGGCCGAGGGCGCGCCTGCGAAGAGCATGCGGGATTCCACCCAGGCCGGGGGGCCGCCGAGGCCCGTGGTGCTGATGGTGCCGTTCTCGCCGCGGCCCGCGACGAGGCGGCCCGCGGCGCCGACCGCGCCGTAGCCGGCCCGGCCGCCCGCCTCGGCGACGCTGGAGACCTGGGGCCTGGCCGTGGGGCCCGCCGTGACCAGGGCGGTGCGTACGACGCCGGAGTCCGGGCGGCGGAAGTACAGGCGGACGCCCGCGCCGTCCGGGGAGGCGGAGAGGGGGACCGTCGTGGCGGGCAGGCCCGTCGGCGAGGGTCCGTCCAGTGCGGAGCCCGGGGCGGGCTGGGTCCAGGCCAGGACCGACTTGGTGGTGGTGGCGTACACGTGGCGCCGGCCGGCGGTGTCGACCGCCGTCACCGGGTCGCCCTGCAGGTCCTCGCCGCCCAGGCGCTGCCAGGGGGAGAAGCCGCCGTCCGGCAGTTGGGCCGTGGCGCGCAGGGTGCGGCGGGAGTCGCGAACGTAGACGGTGAGGAGGCCCTGCGCGTCCACGGCGGCCGCCGGGGCGCTGATCGCCGAGGTGCCCTCCTGGTCGGACCGTTCGGGGGTGCCGAGCGACTGCCACGGCCCGAACGGGCCGTCGGGCGCGGACTGGACGGCGTACGCGACGTCGCGCCGGTAGTCGGTGGGCACGGAGCCGAAGGCCGTGCGGGTGGCGAGGACGGCGATGCGCCCGTCGGGGAGGCGGGCGGTGGCCGCGCCCGGGTCGATGCCCGTGCCCGGGAGGAGGACGGGGCCCGCCCAGTCGCCGCCGGGCCCCCGTGTCCAGTACGCCATCTGGCCGTCGAGCGCGGCGAACGCCCAGAGGCGGCCGGGCGTTCCCTGCGTCAGCCAGGAGGTGCTGTCGGCGCGGGTGTAGCGCAGCGACTGGGCCCAGTTGCGCCCGGTCGGGTTGCCCGCGACCTTGCGGTCGCCGCACCCCGAGGGGCTGCCGCAGTGGTCCTGGTGGTCCTGCCAGGCGTAGGTCCGCAGGTAGCCGGTCTTCGTCTCGGCCGTCTGCGGGTCCAGCGAGTGGGGGAGGGTGCTGTTGTGGTAGCCGAGGTAGCTCTGCACCGAGAAGCGGGGGCGGCGCTGGACCTGGGCGGCGTAGGCGGCGGTGGCGGCCTGCACGAAGCGCGCCCCGTACATGTGGTCCTGGTGGTCGGTGTACCGGCCGTTGTCCCCGTACCGGTTCGGCGTCGGGTCCTGCATCCGTATCGTCGTCGGCCGGTACCGGTCCAGGACTCCGGCTATCGACCGGACGAGCTGGTCCTTCGTGTACGAGAACGGCTGCTTGACCGGGGTGCCGGAGGTCAGCTGGGCCTCCAGCGCGGTTATCCGGCCGTCCCACAGGCCGCGCAGGCTCTCGGGGTTGTCCCCGCCGGTGCTGCGGGCCTCGCGCAGCATCAGCCACACCAGGTTGACCTGCGGCTTAGCTATGAGGACGTCGAGCTCGGCCCGGCCGCCACCCTCGGTGGGTATGACCGTGCGCCTCCACGCGCTGGTGCGGTCGCCGGTGGCCATCTGCGCGTACGCGGAGCGGATGCCGTTCTGCCGGGCCTCCGCGTAGTGGGTGCGGTCGGCGGGCTGTTCGGGGTCCTTGGCCGCGCCGCCGCCGGCCTCGTTGCGCCCGTCGGACTCGCCGGAGGTGAGGTACGCGGTGGTGACCTGGGTGCCGGCCAGCAGGGAACGGCTGAGGTCCGGGTTCATGAAGAAGAGGTCGTCGTCGGGGTGCGCGACGACCTGGACGACCGACCCGGCGGTGACGCTCGCGGGCAGGACGGCGGTCGGGCGCTTCTCCTGGGTGGCCTCGGCCGAGGTCTGCTGGCCGGTGGCCACGGAGAGCACGCCGGTGGCGCCGGCTGTCAGCACGGTGAGCAGGGCCGCGAAGCGGCGACGGGTCACGGGCATCGGTCACGCCTTGGGTCGGTCCGGGCGGAGAAACCGCTTGAGCAGTCAGAGAGAGGCCAAATCGGGGAACTTGGTTCACCGATCCGGCCGATGACTGCCACTTTCCGAAAGCGACTGGATGTGACGGTGTCTTGTGGGGTCTTGATCCCGGTATGCGACCCACATGTGGAGGCGCTTCGTCCGCCTCTGGCCCCTTTCCGCAGAGCCCTTCTACGGAGCCCTTACGGGGTGGTGCTGCGCGGCCCCACCGGCTGCCACGGCGCCAGGTACGCGTCCGGCGCGTCGGCCGAGGAGGTCACGTACAGCCGCGCGTCGAGCCCCACCACCGCCAGGCTGACCATGCTCTTCCCGGTCATCACGGAGGAGGGCGCGCCGACGAACATCAGCGGGGACCGCTCCCACGGCCGGCCCGGGCCGACCTCCGCGCCCAGCTGCCCGCCCGCCGAACGGCCCGCCAGCACGTGACCGCTCGCCGTCACCGAGCCGAAGCCCTGGAGCCCGCCGAGGTCGGTCAAGTTGTTCAGTTTCAGCCCGCCGTCGCCCGTCATCAGGGCCGTACGGACGTTGCCCGACCCGGGCTTGCGGAACCACAGCCGCACCCCGCCCTCGCGCCCCTCCGCGGTCAGCGGGAGCGTGGTGTCCGGCAGCCCCGTCGGCGTGACCGGGCCCAGCGGGGCTCCCGGCTTCGGCTGCACCCAGCCCACCACCGTCTTGGAGGTGGCGGAGAACACCATGCGCCGCCCGGCGCCGTCGGTCGCCGTGGCCGGGGTGCCGTGCAGATCGGCGCCGCCGTACTTCTCCCAGGGCCCCCAGCTGCCGTCCGCCTGCTGCACCCGGCCGCGCAGGGTGTACGAACCGTCGCGGACGTACGCCGCCGGCTGCCCGGTGCCGTCGACCGAGACGGCCGGGGAGCTGATGTCGGAGGTCCAGTTCTCGTCCGCGGTCTCGGGGGTGCCGAGCGACTGCCACTCCCCGAACTCCTCGGCCCCCGCCCCCTTCTGGACGCTGTGGACGACCTCACGCTTGTAGTCGGTGGGCTTCGCGCCGAAGGAGGTGCGGGTGCCGAAGACCGCTATCCGGCCGTCCTTGAGGGTGACGGTGCTGACGCCCGGGTCCATGCCGGTGCCGGGCAGCAGGTCCGGCCCCTTCCAGCGGCCGACCAGACCGGGCCGGTGCCAGACGGCGACCTGGCCGTCGAGCACCTTGAAGGCCCACAGCCCGTGCTCCTTGTCGGAGGCCAGCCAGGTGGTGCTGTTGCCGCGGGCGTAGTTGATGGAGTCCGACCACCGGTTGCCGGCCGGATGGTCGGCGACCTTCAGGTCGCCGCAGCCCGCGTCGCTGCCGCAGTGGTTCTGCCGGTCGAGCCAGGCGTAGGTGTCGAGGATGTCCAGCTTCTCCTTGGCCTCGTCCGGGTCCAGCGCGCTGGGGAGGGAGCCGTTGAAGTAGCCGAGGTAGTTCTGCACCGCGAAGTGCGGGCGGTCCTTGACGTCCTTCGCGTAGGCGGCGGTGGCCAGTTGCACGAAGCGGGCGCCGTAGAAGTGGTCCTGGTGGTCGGTGTACCGCTTGGTGTCCGGGAACCGGCCGGGGGTCGGGTCCTGGGAGCGGACGGTGGTCGGCTTGTACTGCTCCAGCACGCCGACGAGGGTCTGGACGACCTGGTCCTTCGAGTACGAGAACCTCTGCTTGACCGGAGAACCGGAGGCGAGCATCGAGTCCAGCCGGGCGACCTTGCCGTCCCACAGGCCGTGCAGGCTCTCCGGGACGTCGGCGAAGACGTTGCCGGCCTCGCGCAGCTGCAGCCAGACCAGGTTGACCTCGGGCTTGGCGACGAGGACGTCGACCTCGGCGTGGCCGCCGCCCTTCGTCGGGACGACGCTGCGCTTCCAGGCGCTGCTGCGGTCGCCGGTGGCCATCTTGGCGTAGGCGGCGCGGATGCCGTTCTGGCGGGCCTCGGCGTAGGCGGCCTTGTTGGGGGCGGTGGTGGCCTCCTTGGCGGCGCCCGCGTTGATGCCGTCCGCCTCGCCGGAGGTGAGGTAGACCGAGGTCACGGGGTGACCGGCGGATATGGAGTAACGGAGGTCCGGATTCATGAAGTACAGATCGTCGTCGGGGTGCGCGATGATCTGGAGCACCCGGCCGGGGTCCGGCGCGTCGGCGACGGCCGCGGGGGCGGAGGCCGCGCTGTCGGGGTCGGTGGGGGAGGCGAGGCCGTCGAGGGCCTCGTTGCCGCGGAGCACGAGCATGCTGCAGGCGGCGGTGGCGGCGAGGAACGCGACGGCCTTGACGAGGCGGGCCCGGCGGTGGCGGGGGTTCGGCCGCGCTCCGCGGCCGCCCGCCGCCTCGGGACCGGGACCGGGCCCTTTCCCTTCCCCGTCGCCGTCCCCTTCCCCGTCGCCGGAGCCGTCCTTGCCATCGGTGCGGCGGCGGCCGCGTGTGGTCTTCGGCGCGGCGGGGGCCTTCGCGCGGCCGCGCCGGCCGCCGCCACCGGTACCTTCGGCCTCACGGGCCAGCCGCGCGGCCTTCCGCCCGCCGGCCGGACCCTCGGCCTCCAGAACCTCGCCCTCCGGAGCCGCCGGAGCCTCCTGGGCCGCCGGAGCCTCCTGGGCCGCATCGGGCCGGCGGGCCTGGCGGGGCGGGGTTCCCTGCGGGACCCGCTGTTGCCGGTGCGCCGGGGCCTGTTCGGCCCGGGGAGAGGGGTAGGCGTGCGGGGTCGGCTCCGCCTCGTGGTGCAGGTGGGTCGGGTGGGCCGCGTGGGTCTGCTGGGGCCCGTGGGCCCCGGCCTGGTGGGGCGCGTACGGGCGTTGGGCCTGCTCGCCCTCGGGGTACGGGTGGGAGTGGTGGGTCTGCTGGGCTCCGTGCGGCGGGTACGCGTGGGCCTCGGCCTCATGTGGCGGGTACGCGTGAGCGTCGGCTCCGTGCGGAGGGTAGGTCTGCTCGGCCCGGTAGGCGTGCTGGGTCGGGTCGGCCTGGTGGTACGGGTGGGCCTGCTGGGCCTGTTGGGGCAAGTGGTGGTGCCGGGCCGGCCCCGCCCCCTCGTACGGGTGGGCCTGCGGGCCCTGTTGGGTCTGCCGGGGCCGGTAGGCCTGGTTCGCGCCGGCCTGCTGAGGCCCGTACGCCTCGGGTCCGCCCGCCTGGTGGGGCAGGTGGGCCTGCGGGGCCCCCTGAGGCGGGTACGCGTGGGCCCCGGCCCCGTGCGGCGGGTAGGCCTGCCCGGCCTCGTGGGGCCAGGGGGCCTGATCGGCCTCGTGGGGCCAGTGGGCCTGCCCGGCCTGCTGGGTCGGCCCCGCCCCGTGGTGCAGGTAGGCCTGCTGGGTCGGCCCCGCCCCGTGGTGCGGCTCGGCCTGGCCGGATCCCGCCTGGTGGGGCACGTACGCGTGTTGGCTCGGCCCCACCCCCTGGTACGGGTAGGACTGTTGGGGCTGCTGAGGTGCGTAGGCGTGGCCGGCCTCGTCGTGCGCGTAGGCGCGCTCGGTCTCGTGCGGTGCGTGGCCCGGCTCGGGCTGGTGCAACGCGTAGGGGTGTTGGTGTTGGTGAGAGTGGTGGGTCGGGTGGGGCTGGAGGGGATCGGCCTGGTAGGTCTGGTAGGTCTGGTCCTCGGACCCTCCGGGCGACGGCCGGGCCTCCGGCCGGCCGTTCCAGCCGGGGCGGGGGTGTCCGTCGGACATGGGGCTCCTCGTGGCCGGTCGGCGGGGAGCGGGCCCCATCACGCACCAAATATTCGGATAATCCGATAATCCCCGTCATGGTACTGCCGGTGAGTCGAACGCCTGCTCCGGCTACGCTCACCACAGGCACGCCAGGGCAGTGGCAGCAACAACCGCAGGAGGCGGCGGGATGACAGTCCCGGGACGCAGGAGCAGCACCTTCATCCGGCTGCTCCGCAGCGGTTTCACCGACCCCTCCGCCGCAGCCCGGCTGCTCGACGCCGAAGCGCTGGCGGCCGTACGCGCCGATCCGGTGCTGCTCGACGCCCTCGGGGCGACCGCCGACCCCGACCTCGCCCTCCTCGGGCTCGTCCGCCTCGCCGAGGCGCAGCCGTCCGGCGAGCTGCCCGGCCTCCTCGACACCCTCGTCAGCGCCAAACCGCTGCGCGACCGCCTCCTCGGCGTGCTCGGCGCCTCCGAGGCCCTCGGCGACCACCTCGCCCGCCATCCCCGCGACTGGCTGACCCTCGTCACCTACGAGGCCGCCGACCTGCACCCCGGACTCCCCGAGTTCGAGCGCGGGCTCGCGGACGCGCACGATCCCGTCGCCCTGCGCGTCGCCTACCGCCGCTGCCTGCTCTCCATCGCCGCCCGCGACGTCTGCGGCACCATCGACGTCGCCGAGACCGCCGCGGAGCTCGCCGACCTCGCCACCGCCACCCTCCGCGCGGCCCTGCGCATCGCCTCCGCCGCCGCCCCCGAGGACGCGGCGCAGTGCCGCCTCGCCGTCATCGCGATGGGCAAGTGCGGCGGCAACGAGCTCAACTACGTCTCCGACGTCGACGTGATCTTCGTCGGGGAGGCGGTCAACGGCACGGACGAGGGCAAGGGCATCCAGGCAGCCACCCGCCTCGCCTCCCACCTCATGCGGATCTGCTCCGAGACCACCGTCGAGGGCACCATCTGGCCCGTCGACGCCAACCTCCGCCCCGAGGGCCGCAACGGACCCCTCGTCCGCACCCTCGCCTCCCACATCGCCTACTACCAGCGCTGGGCCAAGACCTGGGAGTTCCAGGCCCTCCTCAAGGCCCGCGCCGTGGCCGGCGACCCCGACCTCGGCGGGCAGTACATCGACGCCATAACGCCCCTGGTCTGGCAGGCCGCCGAGCGCGAGAACTTCGTGCCCGACGTCCAGAAGATGCGCCGCCGCGTCGTCGACAACATCCCCGCCGCCCAGGTCGACCGCGAGCTCAAACTCGGCCCCGGCGGCCTGCGCGACGTCGAGTTCGCCGTCCAGCTGCTCCAGCTCGTGCACGGCCGCAGCGACGCCACCCTGCACTCCGGCACCACCCTCGACGCCCTCCACGCCCTGGCCGCCGGCGGCTACGTCGGCCGCGCCGACGCCGCCCAGCTGCACGACGCCTACCGCTTCCTGCGCGCCATGGAGCACCGCATCCAGCTCTACCGGCTGCGCCGCACCCACCTCGTCCCCGAGGACGAGAACGACCTGCGGCGCCTGGGCCGGTCCATGGGCCTGCGCACCGAGCCCGTCGCCGAACTCAACAAGGCCTGGCGCCGGCACGCCTCCGTCGTCCGCCGCCTGCACGAGAAGCTCTTCTACCGGCCGCTGCTCGACGCCGTCGCCCAGCTCACCCCCGGCGAGACCCGGCTCTCCCCGCGCGCCGCGGGCCAGCGCCTCGAAGCCCTCGGGTACGCCGACCCGGCCGCCGCCCTGCGCCACCTCGAAGCGCTCGCCTCCGGCGTCACCCGCAAGGCCGCCATCCAGCGCACCCTCCTGCCGGTGCTGCTCGGCTGGTTCGCCGACTCCGCCGATCCGGACGCCGGCCTGCTGGGCTTCCGCAAGGTCTCCGACGCCCTCGGCAAGACCCCCTGGTACCTGCGGCTGCTCCGCGACGAGGGCGCCGCCGCCGAAAACCTCGCCCGCGTCCTGTCCGCCGGCCGCCTGGCTCCCGACCTGCTGATGCGCGCCCCCGAGGCGGTGGCCCTGCTGGGCGACCCCGAAGGCCTGCAGCCCCGTACCCACGAGGCCCTCGAACAGGAGGTCATGGCCGCCGTCGGCCGCGCCGAAACCGCCGAGGCCGGCGTCGCCGCCGCCCGCGGTGTGCGCCGCCGCGAGCTCTTCCGTACGACCGCTGCCGACATCATCGGCTCGTACGGCACGGAGGACAATCCGGCCGAGGAGGACCACGGCGCCCTCGTCGACCGGGTCGGCGGCGCCCTCTCCGACCTCACCGCCGCCACCGTCGCCGGAGCCCTGCGCGCCGCCGTCCAGAGCCACTACGGCGACACGCTGCCCACCCGCTTCGCCGTGATCGGCGTCGGCCGCTTCGGCGGGCACGAGCTCGGCTACGGCTCCGACGCCGACGTCCTCTTCGTCCACGAACCCCGCGAGGGCGTCGACGAACAGGAGGCCGCCAAGGCCGCCCAGACGGTCATCGCCGAGATGCGCAGGCTGCTCCAGCTGCCCACCGCCGACCCGCCGCTGCTCATCGACGCCGACCTGCGCCCCGAAGGACGCTCCGGCCCGCTGGTGCGCACGCTCTCCTCCTACGCCGCGTACTACCGGCGCTGGTCCCTCACCTGGGAGAGCCAGGCCCTGCTGCGCGCCGAACCCGTCGCGGGCGACGCCGACCTCGGCGGCCGCTTCATCGAGCTCATCGACCCGCTGCGCTACCCGATGGAAGGCCTCGGCGAGGACGCCGTACGCGAGATCCGCCGGCTCAAGGCCCGTATGGAGTCGGAGCGGCTGCCGCGCGGCGCCGACCCGACCCTGCACACCAAGCTCGGCCGCGGCGGCCTCAGCGACGTCGAGTGGACCGTGCAGCTGATCCAGATGCAGCACGCCTGGGCCGAACCGGGCCTGCGGACCACCCGTACCCGCGAGGCGCTCGCCGCCGCCCACGCGGCGGGACTGATCCCGACCGACGAGGCGCAGATCCTGGACGAGGCCTGGGTCCTGGCGACCCGGGTCCGCAACGCCGTGATGCTGGTCCGCGGCCGGGCCGGGGACACCTTCCCGTCGGAGGCCCGCGAACTCGCGGCGGTCGGCCGCTACCTCGGATACGCCGAGGGCACGGTGGGGGAGATGCTGGACGACTACCGGCGCATCACCCGCCGTGCCCGGGCGGTGGTCGACGAGCTGTTCTACGGCGGGTAGCCGCTCCCGGGCGCACGGTCGGATGCCGACCGGTGCCGGGAGCCGGGCCGTCCAACAGGCCAACTCTGGTCGCGCCTTCGCGATTTGCATATGATCACCCTCAACTACGGGGAGGCGTGACCATGTCAGATGATCTCGGCCAGGTGGACATGCGGTTGAACAGCGGGCCGCCGGTGGGTCCGTACGCTCCGGGGGTCACCGCGCCGTCGCCCGGCCCGTACGCTCCGGGCGTCACCCCGCCGTCGGTGGTCCCCTACGCTCCGGGCGTCACCCCGCCGTCGTCGGGGCTGTTCACTCCGGGCGGCTCCAAGGACTTCGCCTCGACGCCCGCGGAGAAGAGGGCGGCGGCGGACACGATCGAGAACGAGCTGGAGCACGCCACCAAGACGGCCGCGGAGCACGCGGACGACGCCACCGGCAAGGCCCAGAAGGGCTTCGAGGGCTGGGAGACGGCCGCCGGCCTGAAGAAGGTGGCGGACACGTGGGACCAGCAGGTGAAGACCCTGATGGGCCGCCTCGCCGGGGAGAAGGCAGAGCTGCGCGGCGCCTCGGGCTACATCACCCGCAACGACATCGGCCTGGGCAGCCAGTTCGCGTCGCAGTCGCAACTGCACGGAATGTAGGGGGCTGCGGTGCTGACCTATTACGAAGTCATGACCACGGACCTGGGCCTGTTGACGACGGCCGCCGCCAAGTGGGACTCGATGGCGGGCGAGCTGAAGAAGGTCGAGACCCGCTACGGGGACACCGTCCAGAAGATCACCATGGGGGACAACTGGGTCGGCGTCAGCGCCGCAGCGGCGCGGACGAAGTTCACGGCGACCCGCTACGAGTACTCCGCCGCGCAGAACCAGGCCAAGGCGGTGGCGAGCCTGTTACGGGGCGCCCACGAACAGCTCGTCGACCTCAAGAAGAAGCTGGAGAGCGCCCGCGACGACGCGATCGCCGCCGGCATGACCGTCTCGGAGCAGGGGCGCGTCGCCTTCGACTACTCCAAGCTGACGCCCTCCGAGCGCAGCGCCTACCACCACGACCCCGACGGCCAGGAGGCCATCCGCACCGCGGTCGGCAAGTGGCAGAAGCACATCGACGACCGGGTCAAGGCCGCCTCCGACGCCGACCAGCACGTCAAGGACGCCCTCGTGGCGGCCGTGAACGACAGCAACAGGGATGCCCTGGGTCAGGGCAACGGCGCCGACGAGACCCTCACCGGCTTCAACAACTACGCCGAGGGCGACCTGGCGAAGGCCAAAAAGCTCGACGAGGTCAAGATCAGGACGAAGCCCGACACCTGGGACGTCGGCGTGAGCACCACCGGCCCGGGCCAGTACGGCAAGGAGGCCTCGATCAAGGCCTACGCCGACCTCTTCCACGCCACCGCGAAGGGGGAGGGGAACCTCGGGGCGATGCAGCTTTCCGGGATCGCCGACATCTACGGCGGAGCCCGGGGCACCGCGAACTTCGGCTTCAGCGACAAGGGTTTCGTCGCCAAGGCCGAGGGGTCCGCCGGGATCCGGGCCCTGGCCGAGGGCCGGGCCGGAGGCGAGTACCAGAGCGTCTACGGGCGGGCCGAGGGATTCGCCGGCGGCGAACTCGCGGGCAGCCTCAAGGCCACCAAGGAAGAAGTGACGATCGGCGGGAAGGCGTTCGCCGGGGCGAAGGGCAGCGTCAACGGAGGTGTGGAGTCCGGTGGCATCGGCGTCGGCCTGACGGCCGAAGGCTGGGCGGGTCCCGGTGCTGAGGGCTATTGGGGCTACAAGAAGGACGAGGCGACCGGTGTATGGAAGCTGGGCGGCAAGTTTGGCGCCTCGCCCATCCTCGGCGGCTCCATAGGCCTGGAGATCACCGTTGATCCGGAGAAGGTGGCCAAGACCGCCGGTGACGTGGCCGACGCGGTGGGCGATACGGCGCACGCGGTCGGCGACGCCGCAGGCGACTTCAAGGACTGGTTGCTCGACTGATGTCCGTTTCCATGGAAGGAGGGCCCCGGATGCCCACGACACTGCCGGTGCCGATCGAGTTCCGGCTGCCCGAGGGCTGGCTCCCGGCCCGTCCGGAGGGGTTCGACCCGGGAGTGGCCTTCGCCGCGGTGCATCCGCAGCCGGACGCCGGGTTCACCGCCAACATCACCATCGACGGCGGGTTCCCGAAGGACGGGGTGACCCTGGCCGAGATCGCCGATGCGTCGGTGGAGCACCTGCGTGAGTTCGCCGAGTCGGTGGAGGTGGTCCACCGCCGCGAGGTCGGTTCCGAGGACGCGCCCGCCCTGACCCAGCGGCTGAGCTTCTCGGCCGTGGCCGACGGCGCCCGCCACGAGCTCGTCCAGTCCCAGGTGTACCTGTCCCTCGTGGACACCGGGGACCCGCACAAGCGGGCGATGATCCGCCTGGCCCTGACCGCCACCGCGGCCCAGCACGACGAAGTCCTGGAAGACTTCCAGGACTTCGTGCGCTCGGTGCGCCCGGACGATGGGGCGGAGAGCTGACGGTGGGTCGTCTCTGGGACAAATACACCGGCACCAGGCACCCGGCCCGTAGTGTCACGCCGGGGGCCGCCGAGGAGCTCCGGGAGGCGCTGCTCGCGCTGGGTGGCCCGGACGGGCTGTTCGCCGTCCGTGAGGGCACCCCGCGAGAACGTGCCGACCTGGTGGTGGAGTGCCGCGTCAGCGAGATGCGCCTGACCCTCAAGACCAGCATGCGACTGGTCCCCGCGCAGCACGAGGTGCGCGTACTCGAAGAGCGGTGGGAGCCCTCGCTGGAGCGCTCCGGCGAGCAGTACGGCCGGGGTCCGGGGAAGGCGGTCTACAAGCAGTGGGAGTTCCAGCGGGGCGCTGACGGCCGCCGCCGCAAGGTGGAGACGTTCCGCTTCGACACGGGGCTGATCAAGAACCCCCTGCAGAACACGGTCCTCAGGGCGGGCTGGACCTGGCGCGGAGTGCTGTTCAGGCTGTGACCGGCCCGCGCGCCCGCCACGGCGTCCGGTGGTGCGGCCGGCAGGGTGTGCCGGCCGCACCACCGGGCAGGCGCGGGGTCAGCGCGCCGTGCCGAAGTCCTGGGTCCAGTAGTTGCCGGGCTGCGCCAGGCCGATACCGATCTCCTTGAAGGAGCAGTTCAGGATGTTCTCCCGGTGGCCGGGGCTGTTCATCCAGCCCTCCATGACCTTCTCGGGCGTGCTGTAGCCGTAGGCGACGTTCTCGCCGTACGTGCTCCACGTGTACCCGGCGCGGGTGATGCGCGCGCCCGGGTCGGAGCCGTCGGAGCCGGTGTGGGACATGTTGCTGTGGGAGGCCATGTCCGCACTGTGGTCCTGCGCGGCCTTCGTGAGCTTCGCGTTGAGGGCGACGGCCGAGCATCCGGCGGCGGCGCGCTCCTGGTTCACGAGGGCGAGGACCTGGGCGACGGAGCCGGAGGCCGGCGGCGCCGACGGGGCCGAGGTCTTCGGGGGCTCGGGCGCCTGCGGCTTCTTGGTGGCGACCGGCGGCTTCGCCGGCTTCGGCTGCGCGGGCGGGGAGGTCTGTACGACCGGCTGCGCGGGCGCCGCCTCGGGGCTGCTCGGCTCGGCGGCCGGGGGGCTGCTCGGTGCCGTCGGGACGTCCACGGGGGCCAGGGTGCTCGGCGTGGCCGAGGGCGCGTAGTGCCACGGGCGCTGGCCCTGGTGGCTCGCGGCACGGGTCCGGCCGCTGTCGTCCGTGTCGAAGCAGGCCATGGCGGCCGTGGGAACACCCACGATTGCCAGGGCGCCGACGCCGATGACTATTTTCCGGTACGGCTTATTCTTCCGATGCTTCTGCATGCGTGACCTCATTCGGTGATCGCGAAGCTCCCGGCGCCGGAACTGCGGGACGCCGGAATAGCGACATTCTTAGAAGACCGCCAATGACCTGGCAAGTTTCCGCTTCGCGTACACCCGGGGCATTCGACACCCGGCTTGAAACGGGCCGATGATCGTGCATGGTCACGATCAGGTCACTTGCACAACCATGTGATGTGTCTTCAGGAATGCCCGTGACCAGGGAAGTCGACGACAAGTCGGGCGGTAGGACGGATTCCGTTCCCGCCGGAGAGGGGAATGTCGAATCCAAAACGGACAAATGTCGAAATGTCGATGACGTGGCACGCCCGGGAAGGTGTTCGGCGTCGAGCTGCGCACTGTGACGCATGTCACGCAACCGTGCGTCGGATTACGGCGTCGGGGTGCGGTGAAGGGGCGCACCGGCAGCGTGCCCAATTCCCGCGACCCCATTCGGAAGAATTGCCCGGCGGTCAGAAAAGATCGGCGAGGCGCTTGCCGAGGGACCAGGCCTCGTCGACGGAGCAGGCTGCCAGATCGCTGTCGCGTTCCACGGCCGCCTCGGCGAGATGCGCGGTGGCATAGAAGTTCACGCGGTCGCAGAAGACTTCGCGAATATCCGCCCCGGTGGCGGGAGCGAGGGTGACCGCCGCGGTGGAAGGACTCAGGTCGAGTACCCCGTCCGGGGTGACGGTGAGCGTGATCGGCTCGCCGGTGGTGGCGCACCGCGAGGCGACCGTACTCGCCGGCTCCTCGAGGACGACGGGGAACATCAGCACGTCCATGGCGCACCAGCCGTGGACCTGCTGCCCCTGGAGCTGCATGGAGTGGGGACGCCGGTCGTCGAGGGAGACGCCCGCGCCGATGACGCGGCCCCGGTCGT
This sequence comes from Streptomyces sp. 147326, assembly GCF_045000215.1. Classification (NCBI taxonomy): domain Bacteria; kingdom Bacillati; phylum Actinomycetota; class Actinomycetes; order Kitasatosporales; family Streptomycetaceae; genus Streptomyces; species Streptomyces sp. 147326. The sequence goes on from NZ_CP134201.1 coordinate 6,203,396, forward strand.
CGGTCTCCAGGTCGAACTTCATGGCGTGGAAGCGGTCCAGGACCTCGTCGGCGGGCCAGTCCAGCAGCCCGCCGGCCTCCTGGAGGCTGAGCGGCCCGTACGCGAGGAGGCCGCCGACCAGGACGGACCCCGCGGCCATCAGCTCGACGCCCTGCGGTGAGGTCCACTTGGCGACCAGCTGATCGGACAGCTGCTGCACACGAGCATGCGACATTTCGCTCCCTCCTACAGCTCTTCTCCCCCGCTTCCAGAAGGCCGCCGCAGCCTCCTGAAACCCGCTCAGGGTGCGCGAGGGCGACGGTGGTGGGGGAGGGGTGCGTCGGCAGCGCGCGGTCCGCCTCACTGAGGACGCGGTATCAGTTCGTCGACGACGAAGTTGAAGTTCCCCGCGGGGCCGGTGTCCGACCTGATCAGCCGGTCGAGGAAGAGCGCGACCCCAGCCGTTCCGGTGGCGAAGTCGGCGCTCTCGCGCATGGCCTGCTCTCCGGGGAAGCCCGCTCCCTCCGCGCAGTCGATGCGGAAAAGGAGGGCGCCTTCCGCGACCGTCCAGGCGCCTTCGCGGTACTGCGGATCCTCGGTGAACTCCCACACGTCGAGCAGCGCGTTCCCCATGCCCGACAGACCGTGGAACAGCTGGGGGAAGACGGCGTACTTGTGGAGGACGTTGCCGACGAGGGGACCCAGCCACTCCCGGAGCCCGTCGTCGGGCCGGACGGCGAGGTAGCGGATCAGTGTGGTGAGGACGCCCGCTGAACCGGAGTCCCAGTAGCACCTCGGCACGATCCTGCCCGCCTCCGCCTCGTGGGGAACCATCGCCGGAAACCCCTCGAACTCCGCCCCGTGTCGGACCGCATGTGCCAGGTCGTGGTCGAGGGCGGAGCGTCCGAGCGCGAAGGCGTACTCGTCCCGCGCCGCACGGGACAGGTAGAGCAGGAACAGCGCGACTCCGCTCCCGCCGAAGGCGTAACCGAGCGGTACGTCGCCCTCCGCGCTCGGCCAGTAGGCGCCCAGGGGGCCGCGGACGCAGGTGGCCGCGAGTCGCTCCCCGACCCGGACGGCGGCGTCGAGGAATTCGTCCCCGTATCCGTCGACCCAGAACCTGAGGCAGGCGATCCCGTAGCCCGCCGCCCCGTAGAGCACGTTCGGCGAGGCGTCGAGCAGGGTGTGCCGGCCGGCCCTGCGCAGGAGATCGGCGGCGGCGTCCGGTCGGCCGATCTCGTGAAGGACCCAGGCGATGCCCGCTTCTCCGAGATACAGGCCCGGCGGGTACGACTCGTCGGTGACGTTCCGGTCGGCCATCCAGGCAGCGAGGTGGGGCGGAACCGCGACCCCGGTGTGGTGGAAGGCGTGCAGGACGCCGGCGGCTCCGTAGGCGACGGACAGCGGATTGGTCTCGAAAACGGCGGGGTCCGCCGGGAACAGTCTGTCGCGGCGCTCCGGTGTGGCCGTGCGTTCCAGGTAGCGCAGGGCGGCGGCCCGGGTCTCCCGGACGAGTGCGCAGGTGCCGCGTCGCGGCTGTCGACGCGGTCCACGGGCGGGTGCGGGGCCGCCCGGCGCCCCGTTGCCTCGCGGAGCCGGAGCCGGAGCCGGTTCGATGATGGGGACGTCGGTCAGGGCAGCGATGACCTCGTCGATGTCGGGGGCGTGCCCGGAAGCGGGCAAGTCCATGAGTTCGTCGAGGAATCCCACGAAGCGGTCGGACAGTCTGAGGTCGTCCGTGAGATCGGCCAGGAAGCGACGACGCGACGGCGGGTGCAGCTCGGCCATCCCGTTCGCCAGCATGACGCTCCCGAAGACCACAGCCCCCAGCGCGTACAGGTCGTTGGCGCGGTCGCTGATCCCCGAGCGCACCGACCCGGGCGTCGCCATCCCGGGAGTGTGGAGACCGACGGACGGATCGACGCCCTCCTCGACGGCGCATTCGAGGTCGATGACGCGGAGTGTGGACGGCCCCGTGACGATGACGTTGCTGAAGGAGAGGTCCCCCAGCACCACGCCGCGGCTGTGCGCCGCCTTGATCGCCCGGGCCAGCTGCAACCAGCGGCGGCGGAGGTCGGCGTAGTACTCGTCCAGGGCGGGTTCGGTGATGTGCGCCCGGTAGAGCGGGTTCATCTTGATGCTGTAGCGGCCCAGATGATCCCCGGGCAGGTACTCCTCCACGAGGAAGGAGTGTCCGCCCTCTTCGAACATCTCGATCGGGCGGACGTAGAACCCGCAGTCGGAGAGGTCCCGCAGGATGCGATGCTCCTTCTGCAGGAGGTCCACGGCGTCGATGCGGTGGAGTCCCACTTCTATGTGGGGCCGGGCTTCCTTGAGCACGACGGTACGGCCGGTGGCTTGGTCGTCGGCCAGGTAGACACCGCCCCGGTTGGAGAAGTTGAGCGCCGATCTCACATGGAAGCGCCCGTCACGGAGTGCCGGCGGCGCTTGTTCCTGCGGCGGACGGGCGTGGACGAGCGGGTCGGTCAGCCATTCGGGCAGGTGCCAGTACGGGGCGCGGACGTCGGGCGCGTACTCGCCGCGGGCGTCGGCGATGACGTACTCGCGGCTGCCGTCCGGCTGCAGCAGGGTCCGCGGACTGAAGCCGCCGTACCGGTAGTAGACGCAGGACGAATCGGGCCACCGTCGGTCGGAGAGGATGTAGGGACCGTCGAATCCCCTCAGTTCGCTTGTCAGCGTTGCTCCGAGGCGGAGAAATGCCTGGTCGTCCGGCGGATAGAACGTCATGAACTTACCGCTGGAACCGCGCGGCCACAGCTTGCCGTTGGCCTCCGCCACCGTCCGCGTGTCCAGGAGGAACTTGAACGACACGGACGCGTCCACTGCACAGCGGATCGCTCGCTCCAGGCAGGCGACGGAGTCAAGGGAGCGTACCGCCACGTGGATCTTCCAGCCCTGCTCGGGCACGGACACTCGAGGCGATTGCGCCAGGTACCACAGCCCGGTGCGGCGGAGCGTCCAGTCGGGCGGCGCAACGGCCTCGAACGCTTCGACGTGTTCCGAAGTCGGCGCGTATCCGTCCGCGCTCTCGAACCACCTGGGGTGGTACCGCGCATAGGCGTTGACGAATTCCCAGTCGTGCATGGCACCGCCTCGTGCATTCGTCGTCGAGGGGTTCGTCGGCCGGCGGAGCAAGCCGGAGCAAGGCGGTGCGGCGTAGCCACGCGTACGTGACGTCCCCCGAGGACCGCGGGGATGGCTTCACCGCAGGGCTCGGGGGAACTGCCCCAAGAGGGCGCTGTCACATGATGGTGCCGCCACCGCCACAGCTGTGATGGTCGCAGGAGGTGATGCTGACGTACCCGGCAGCTTCAAGCGGGGGCTGCTGGGACCTCCTCGCACCTTGGACGAGAACCTTCTGCAGTTCGAGGATCGTGGGCATCACCTGCTTGACCAGTTCCTCTTCCGACCTTCCCGTACCGGTTGGTTCCGTCATCTCACCCACTCCTCGAGGTATGACGGGGATCTTGCACATGGAACCGAGGATTGGTGGCGACCGACCCCGCCCCCGGGCCTTGTGGACCGCTGGCTTTGGGCCAGACGCTCGACACTCGCAGGCAGTCGTGGCTTCCGCACGACGCCAGTTCCAGCCTGCGCCGCGTCCCTGCCTTCCGCAATCTCGGGACGATCGTTGAACGTCATACGAGCGACCGGAAGATAGAGAACGAGCTAAGCGGCATGCGTCGCCGCCGCGGCCGTCGGTGGGGCGCAGCTCCGGCAGTGGCCGGGGGTGGGGGAGCGGAAGGCGCGCTCGCAGCCGTCGCACGTACGGAGGGGATGGACGGTGTGGTCCGGAGGTGCGGGGTGCGCCGCCCACGGGTCCGCCAGCCGGGGCGGGAGCAGTTCCCGCAGACGGTGAGTGAGCAGGGCTGCGGGGGAATGGATCGCCGCCATCGGGAGGGAGCGCGTCATTGCCGCCGTGACGGCGCTCGGGGGCAGCCCGCGCTCCAGCCAGACGGCCGCGGCGGGCGCCAGCCGTACCGTGTCGTGCTCGGAGAGCACCAGCCGCGGATCGCGCAGCCGCAGCCGGGCCAGCAACTTCCGTGCCTGCAACTCGACTTCGGGGGCGGCCGGTTCGGCCTCCGGGTTCGGTTCGGCCTCCGGTTCGGGGTCCGGGTCTGGTTCGGCCTCCGGGTCCGGGTCCGGCTGAGGGGCCGGCTTCGGCGCGGACCGGGTGGGCGGGACCCGCCGCTCGCGGGCCGCCTCCGCCCTCGCGGGCGGGTTGTTGTACGAGACCGTGGAGGTCACGACGCGCCCCGTCGGGAGCCGCTCCTGGAATCGGGCCAGGTAGCCGTACTGCTCCAGCTCGCGCAGGGCGGCGGCGATGCGGACCTCGCCCTCCGGGAAGCGTTCCGCGAGGGCCTTGATGGTCACCTTGGAGCCGGCCGGGAGTGACTGGATGTGCGTCGCCAGCCCGATCGCCGTCATGCTCAGCCGGCGGTGCTGGGCGAGGTGGTTGCCGATCTTGACGTAGCCGCGGCGGTGGTCGTGGTTGATGTGTCGGATCCCCGACGGGACGCGCGCGGGCGCGCTAAGCTGCTGGTCAGCCATGGAAGGGTAGGGTCCTTCGATTGGTCAGGCCCTCGGTCGGGATTGCCGTCCCGGACGGGGGCCGAATGCGTTCTATGGGGTTGTCGGGAGCCAGAGTGCCCGGTGAATTGTCATATGCGCCAGCCCGGTTGGGGTGATTCACTCGACCGGGTGAGAGGGGAGGGGGAGGTGTGGAGAGGTCCTTTCCCCCGGTTATTACTCTTTAGGCGTCGTGCGGGACCGGACATTGATCCACCGGGTCGTGGAAACCTCGATCCGGTGAAATCGGACTCGCCAAATCCATTTCCGCCCACACGGTCTTCAGTGGCACCGGCCCGTGATCCGTTCCCCACCGCGCGGCGAGCGCGGACACGAGGGTGAGCCCCCGCCCCGACTCGGCCTCGGCGTCCGGCACCCCGACGACCGGGGTCGGCCCGAACTCCCTCCGGGTGTCGGACACTTCGATACGGAGCGTAGACCCGGGCGCGAGGCGCAACACCAGCCGGAAATCCCGCCCGCGCACCCTCCCGTGGGTTACGGCGTTCGCGGCGAGCTCGGCGACGACCTGCGCCGCATCCTCGAACGGAAGTTTCTGTTCCACGAGTTGAGCCACCGTGAGCGCGCGGGCGGCACGGGCTCCGCGCGGGGTGGAAGGGAGCGTGGCGACGAGGGAGATTTCCTGATTCACGTGACTCAGAGTGGCCATCCGTGCGTAGCCTGAACAGAGTCGAGGGCGCTGTGTACGAAGGCTGTCCAGGGCGGGCCGGTGGTGTCCTCGTGGTCCAAGGGGAGGCGGATGTGAACACGGACGGCGCCGACGAGTCGAGCTGGGAACTCGACCCGGAGGACGAATCCGGCGCGGTTATCGCCACGGTGGGACGCCAGCTGAAAATGTGGCGCGAGGCCGCGGGGCTGGACCGTTCCAAGTTCGGCGAGCGGATGGGGTACGGGGCGAACCTGATCTACAAGATCGAGCGCGGAGCCCGTATTCCGAGGCCGGAGTTCCTGGACAAGGCGGACGAGGTCCTTGGGGCGGGCGGGAAAATCGCCGCGATGAAGGCGGACATCGAAAGGGCCCGCTATCCGAAGAAGGTTCGGGATCTGGCCAAGTTGGAATCCGAGGCGGTGGAGATCGGGTCGTACGACAACGTCGTGGTGACGGGTCTGCTCCAGACGGAGGAGTACGCCCGTGCCCTGTTCGGGCTGAGGCGCCCCGGCTTCTCGGAGGACGAGATCGAGCGCCTGGCCGCGGCAAGGCTGGCGCGTCAGGAGCTGCTCCGACAGCATCCGGCCCCGCTGCTGACCGTCGTGCAGGAAGAGGCTGTCCTCCGACGGCCCATCGGGGGCAAAATGGTGTTGCGCCGCCAACTGGAGCACCTGTTGGAGGTAGGCAGCCTGCGCACCGTGGAGATCCAGGTGATGCCCATGGTGGTCGAGGAGCACTCCGGTCTCGGCGCGTCGTTCACGGTCATGCGCCTCAGGGATGGAGCGACGGTCGGACACAACGAAGTTCAGCTGGCCAGTCGCTTGATCACCGAGCCAAAAGAGGTCCAGATCCTGGACATGCGCTATGGCATGATCCGGGCACAGGCTCTGACGCCTCGCGCATCGCTGACGTTCATCGAGAAGCTACTGGGGGAGACATGAGCATCAAGCCGTCGGGCGTGGGCCTCTCCGCGCTGGCGTGGGTCAAGAGTAGTTACAGCACCGCCGACGGACCCAATTGCATCGAAGTCGCCTGGACCAAGAGCAGCTACAGCACGGCCGACGGGGCGGACTGCGTCGAGGTCGCCCGCACCCCCGGCACAGGCACGGTCCTCGTCCGGGACTCCGCGCGGCCCGAGTGCGCCCGCCTCGCCGTCACCCCGGCCGCCTGGACCGGGTTCGTCGCCCACGCCGTCACCTCGTGAGAGGACTTGATCCCGCCGTCGAGGCCGTGTACCGGTACCGGCGGCCGGATCCGGCGTGCTGGGACGCCGTCGTCGAGGCGGTCTGTTCCCAGGAGCCGAGCTACGACGCCGACAGCGCGTTGGTTCAGGCGGGCCGGGCCGTCGCCGGGCATGCCGACCGGATCGCCGCGTCCTTGCGTCAGCGGCAGGGGGTCTACGGGACCGCCGTCGGTCACGGCGTGGAGGTGCTCGCGCTCGCCCTCGCAGGAACGGGCGACCCGCGGGCGATACCAGCCCTGCAGGGTCTCGGAGAGCACGGCGGTTTTCCCACCCAGCGCCCGTGGGCCCGCATCCTGGCCGCGTTGCCCGCGGCCGGGCTTCTCCCCACGATGCGGGCCGTGCTGCAAAAGAGCCGCTACCGGCCGGAGGCCACCCTCGAAGTGCTCGCGGTCTGGGGACCCGACGCCGCGCCCGCCGTGCCCGAGGTGACCGGGTTCCTGGACACCGACCTCGCCCACGACGCCCTGCGCGTTCTCGGCCGGATCGGGCCCGCCGCGGCCGGGACGGCGAACCGGCTGATCGACTTCGTCGCCGGCCGCGCCCCACGGGCCGGCCGTCACCACACGCGGCTGGCCGCCTGGGCGCACTGGAGGGTCACCGGGGATCCGGCCCTCGCCCTCGACGTGTGCGGTTCGGCCGTGAAATCGGGGAGCGGCAGCCACGGGCTGCCCTACCTCGCCGATCTCGGCCCGCTGGCCGCAGCGCACGCGGACACCGTGCGCGGTTTGATGGAATCGCCCGGCGCGTGGACGCGGGTCGCCGCGGCGCGCGCGTACTGGCGGATCACCGGGGACCCGGAGCCGGCCGTACCGGTCCTGCTGGCGGAGGTGGATGCGGACTGGACGGGCCTGCAGGCCTTGCCGACGCAGGAGGCTGTACGACACCTCGGGGAGATCGGCGCCCCGGCCGCCGCGGCGGCGCCCTTGCTGCACCGGATCCTGGCCTCGGAGGAACGCCTCAGCCACCCCTACGAGACCACGCGCATCATCATCGACACGTCCTACACGCGCACCCTCACCGAGGCCCTGAAGCGGATCGCCCCGGGCGCGGCCGACACCGGAGCGGAGCTCGTACCGATCGGCGGGCAGGTGCGGCTGCGGGGGCTGCGCGGCTGGTGACCCGGATCCCGGCTATGGGACCCCGACTATCGGGACCCCGGCTTTCCGGGCCCCGGTCCTCAGGCGCGGGTCCGGAAGCGGTTCAGCAGTTCCGCCGCCGGGTGCGGACCGGCGGGCTGCGGGTGGCGCGGCAGGCGGTGCGGCATCGAGCCGTACCAGGACCGCGAGACCGTGTAGCCGAACGCCAGGCAGAGCATGCCGCCCACGGCGTCGAGCCAGAAGTGGTTGGCGGTGGCCACGATGACGACGAGGGTCGCCGTCGGGTAGAGCAGGCCCAGGATGCGGGCCCACGGGGCCGAGGCGACCGCGAAGATCGTCAGCCCGCACCAGAGCGACCACCCTATGTGCATGGACGGCATCGCAGCGTACTGGTTCGACATCTGCTTGAGGTTCCCGGAGGCCATCGAGCCCCAGGTGTGGTGGACCAGCACGGTGTCGACGAAGTTCTGCCCGTTCATCAGCCGGGGCGGCGCGAGCGGATAGAAGTAGTAGCCGACCAGGGCGACGCCGGTGGTGGCGAAGAGGACCAGGCGCGTGGCGGCGTACCGCCCCGGATGGAAACGGTAGATCCAGACGAGCACGCCGATGGTCACGACGAAGTGGAGCGTGGCGTAGTAGTAGTTCATGCCCACGATCAGCCACGTCACGGAGTTGACGGCGTGGTTGACCGACTCCTCGATGGCGATGCCGAGGTTCCGCTCCACCCCCCAGATCCAGTCGGCGTTCGCCAGGGCGATCGTCTTCTGCTCGGGCACCGCGTTCCGGATCAGCGAGTACGTCCAGTAGCTCACCGCGATGAGCAGGACCTCGAACCAGATCCGAGGCCGGCGCGGGACGCGCAGCCGGGAGAGGAGGGCACTGTCGGAACCCGGGCGGGTCTCCGTCTCGACCGCAGTGGGTGAGGAGACATCCGTCCGGGTTTCCAGTGTCTTCACGCTCGATTCACCCATGGGGAGAGAGTCTGCCAGATGCGTTCTCGCCTCCGATCATCCCTCGGGACGGTCTTCGGCGCAGCCGGTCCGTCTCAGGTACGAGACGCCGCGCGCCGCTGCCCCGGGCCGGAAGCCGTGGAGCCGCGCACCACCAGTTCCGGCAGGAACACGAACTCGCTGTGCGGGGCCGGCGTACCGCCGATCTCCTCCAGCAGGGTCCGCACCGCCGCCTGCCCCATCGCCTGCACGGGCTGGCGGATGGTGGTCAGCGGCGGGTCCGTGAACGCTATGAGGGGGGAGTCGTCGAAGCCGACCACCGACACGTCCTGCGGCACCCGCAGCCCCTGCTGGCGGGCGGCCCGGATCGCGCCGAGCGCCATCATGTCGCTCGCGCACACCACCGCCGTGCAGCCGCGCGAGATCAGCGCGGCCGCGGCGGCCTGGCCGCCCTCCAGGGAGTAGAGGGAGTGCTGGATGAGCTCCTCGATCTCGGCCTCGCCCAGTCCGAGCCGCTCCTTCATCCCGAGCCGGAAGCCCTCGATCTTGCGGAGGACGGGCACGAAGCGCTTCGGGCCGACCGCGAGGCCGATCCGGGTGTGGCCGAGCGCGGTGAGGTGGGTGACGGCGAGCTGCATCGCGGCCCGGTCGTCGGGGGAGACGAAGGGGGCCTGCACCTTGTCGGAGAACCCGTTGATGAGGACGTACGGGACGCCCTGCCCGCGGAGTTGGTCGTAGCGGCCCATGTCGGCCGTGGTGTCGGCGTGCAGGCCGGAGACGAAGATGATCCCGGAGACCCCGCGGTCGACCAGCATCTCGGTCAGCTCGTCCTCGGTGGACCCGCCGGGCGTCTGCGTTGCCAGCACCGGCGTGTACCCCTGGCGGGTCAGGGCCTGGCCGATGACCTGGGCGAGCGCCGGGAAGATGGGGTTGTCCAGCTCGGGCGTTATCAGACCGACGAGCCCCGCGCTGCGCTGGCGCAGGCGTACGGGCCGTTCGTAGCCGAGTACGTCGAGCGCGGCCAGTACGGATTCACGGGTGCCGGCGGCCACACCGGGCTTGCCGTTGAGCACGCGGCTGACTGTGGCTTCGCTGACCCCCGCCTGGGCTGCGATGTCGGCTAGCCGTGCGGTCACGGGATTGGACTGTACCGGGCGGAGGCTCAAATTGCCCACCACGTGCACGAATCCGGCGGAAGGCGGACGGTGCGGCCGTCCGTCTCCACGGGGGAGCTGGAAAGTACGGGACGTCCGGGCGCGGGAAGCTCGACCGGGTCGGGGCGGCTGTTGAGGGTGCAGGCGAAACCGGGGCGGGTGAAGAGGAGCACCCCCTCGGGCGCGGGCAGCCAGCGCATCCCGGAGCGGTACGGGGCTTCGGCGGCGGGACCGGTGCCCGCCTCCGGGGCGCCGAGGCCGGGCATCGCCCGGCGCAGTTCCAGGGCGGCGCGGTAGAGCTCCAGGGTGGAGTGGGGGTCGCCGGTCTGGGCGGCGACGGTGAGACCGCCCCAGCCGGCCGGCTGCGGGAGCCAGCTCCCGGTCGGCCCGAAGCCGTACGGCGGCTCCGCGCCGCACCAGGGAATCGGCACCCGACACCCGTCGCGCAACCCCTCCTGCCCGTCGGCCTCCGGCCCGGCCGACGGATTGGCCCCTGACCCGATGCCCGCACGGGCCTGCGGCCCGTCGCCTGCTCCGGCCTGCGTTTGGGCCTCCGGCCCGGTCTGCAGGGCGGCCTGCGGCCCGGCCCCCCCGCCGGCCTGCGGCCCGGCACCCGCCCCGGTACCCCGCCTGGCCTCGGGCCCGGCACCCGAGCTGGCCTGCGGCCCGCCAGCGGGTCCGGCGGGGGCTTCGGGGGCCGACCCGCGGGCGGTCCCCGGAATCTGGCGGCGGTGCCCGCGGCGGAAGGCGGGGTCGCGGCGGGATTCGGGTGGGAGGTCCAGGACCTCCGGGAGGCCGAGCTCCTCGCCCTGGTAGAGGTAGGCCGAGCCGGGGAGGGCCAGCATCAGGAGGGCGGCGGCCCGGGCCCGGGCCAGGCCGCGGGCTCCGCCCCCGTACCGGGTCACATGGCGTACGACGTCGTGGTTGGACAGCACCCACGTGGTCGGGGCGCCGACCGAGGTGGTGGCGGCCAGGGACTCGTCGATGACGGTGCGCATCGCGGCGGGGTCCCACGGGCAATTGAGGAAGCGGAAGTTGAAGGCCTGGTGGAGTTCGTCGGGGCGGACGTACAGGGCGAGGCGCTCGGAGGTGGGGGCCCAGGCCTCGGCGACGCCGATGCGGTCGCCCTCGTAGGAGTCCAGGAGCCGGCGCCACCCGCGGTGGATCTCGTGGACCCCGTCCTGGTCGAAGAAGGGGAGCGGTTCGGTCCCGATCAGGGTGGCCTGCGCGCCGCGGCCGATGTCCGGCAGGCCCGGGGCCTTGACCATGCCGTGGGCCACGTCGACGCGGAAGCCGTCGACGCCGAGGTCGAGCCAGAACCGCAGGACGGACGCGAATTCGGCGGCGACCTCCGGGTGGTCCCAGTCCAGGTCCGGCTGCTCGGGGGCGAAGAGGTGCAGATACCACGCGCCGTCCGCGACCCGCGTCCAGGCCGGGCCGCCGAAGATCGACTCCCAGTCGTTCGGGGGCTCCGAGCCGTCGGCCCCCCGCCCCGGGCGGAAGTGGTACCGCGCCCGCGCCGCCGGATCCCCGGCGAGGGCGGCGCGGAACCACGGGTGTTGCGCGGAGGTGTGGTTCGGGACCACGTCCACGATGACCCGCAGCTCCAGCTCGTGCGCGGCGCGGACGAGCTCGTCGGCGTCGGAGAGGTCTCCGAAGAGGGGGTCGACGGCCCGGTAGTCGGCGACGTCGTAGCCGCCGTCCGCCTGCGGGGAGACGTAGAAGGGGGTGAGCCACACGGCGTCGACCCCGAGGCGGGCGAGGTGGGGGAGGCGGGAACGGACCCCGCGCAGGTCGCCGACGCCGTCGCCGTCGCTGTCGGCGAAGGAGCGCACGTACACCTGATAGATGACTGCATCGCGCCACCAGCCACCGCTCGCGGTCGTGTTGCTGGAAGAGCTTGCAAGCTGGACGGCCGTCGACTCGTGGGTCATATCGGGGTCAACGCGGGTACACGCCCCCTGGTTGCGGGCCCGGACAGTCGAAGGTGACTCGAACTAACAGCAAGCTGAGGCAACCGTACGGACACACGGATGTAACGATCCCCTCCGCTTGCAGAAAGTTTGCGCAAGGTCTTTCGGTCCTCTTTCAGTCTTGTTACGTTCCTGGCAACTCGGGACCGCGAGGGCGCGGCCGGGATCATCGAAGGAGTTCATATGCGGCGTGGCATAGCGGCCACCGCGCTGGTCGCGACCCTGGCGCTCGCGGCGACGGCTTGCGGCGGTGACACCAAGGACGACGGCGACGTCAAGTCCGGCGGCGAGCTTTCCGGCACGGTCACGTGGTGGGACACCTCGAACGACGCCGAGAAGGCCAGCTTCCAGAAGATCGCCGAGGCGTTCACCGCGAAGCACCCGAAGGTGACCGTCAAGTACGTCAACGTCCCGTACGGCGACGCGCAGAACAAGGTCAAGAACGCCTTCAGCAGCGGCTCCGACGCGCCTGACGTGATCCGCGCCGACGTCGGCTGGGTCGCGGACTTCGCCTCGCTGGGCTACCTCGACGAGGTCCCGGCCGAGACGGCGAAGAAGGTCGACGCCGAGTTCCTGCCGCAGGCCGCGGCCAGCGGCAAGTACGAGGGCAAGACCTACGCCGTGCCGCAGGTCATCGACACCCTCGGCCTCTTCTACAACAAGAAGATGCTCGCCGACGCCGGCGTCCAGCCCCCCAAGACGCTGGAGGAGCTGAAGAGCACCGCCGCCGCCATCAAGGCGAAGTCCGGCAAGGCCGGCCTCTACCTGCGCGGCGACGACTCCTACTGGTTCCTCCCGCTGATCTACGGCGAGGGCGGCGACCTGGTCGACGCGAAGAACAAGGCGGTCACCGTCGACAACGCGGCGGGCGTCAAGGCCTTCAAGACCGCTCGTGACCTGGTCACCTCCGGCGCGGCGATCACCAACGCCACGGACGGCTACACCAACATGCAGACGGCCTTCAAGTCCGGCGAGGCCGCCATGATGATCAACGGTCCGTGGGCCGTCGCCGACACCTACGCCGGTGACCAGTTCAAGGACAAGGCCAACCTCGGCGTCGCCGCCGTCCCGGCCGGCTCCGTCAAGGCCGGTGCCCCGCAGGGCGGCCACGACCTCGGCGTCTACGCCGGTTCCAAGAACCGCGCCGCCGCGCACGCCTTCGTCGAGTACATGACCTCGCAGGAGGTCCAGGTGCAGTCCGCCAAGGACCTGAGCCTGCTGCCGACCCGCACCGCCGCCTACGAGCAGCCGGACGTCAAGGGCAGCGAGATGGTCCAGTTCTTCAAGCCGGCCGTGGACAAGGCCGTCGAGCGCGCCTGGATCCCGGAGAACGGCTCCCTCTTCGAGCCGCTGAAGGTCGAATACACCAAGGCGATCACCGGGGCGTCGAGCCCGGAGGACGCGGCCAAGACGGCCGGCGTCGAGTTCCGCAAGATCCTCAAGGGCTGGAAGTAACGAAACCATGGCTGCTCACACCAGCCAGTCGGTGGCGAAGGCCGCGGGCGACGACGTCGAGAACGACGCCGCCGCCCGCGGCCTGAGCCGCAGGACTGACAGCAAGGCTCCCGGTGGGACCAAGGGTGGGCTGAGGCGCGCCCTCGCCACCCACTGGTACGCCTGGACGATGATCGCCCCGGTGGTGCTCGTCCTCGGCGTGATCATCGGCTGGCCGCTGGTCCGCGGCATCTACCTGTCGCTGACCGACGCCAACGAGCGCAACGTCTCGCGCACCATCGGCGCCCGCCACATCGAGGCCACGTACGAGTTCGTCGGACTCGACAACTACGCGGCCGTGCTCAGCGACCCGGTGTTCCTGCAGCGGCTGGTGTGGACGGTGATGTGGACCGTCGCGTGCGTGTCGATCACCTTCACGCTCGGCCTGGTCCTGGCCAACATGCTCAACCGGGACTTCCGGGGCCGCGCCGCCTACCGGATGGCGCTGATCCTGCCCTGGGCCGTCCCCGGCTTCGTCTCGGTCTTCGCCTGGCGGTTCCTGTTCAACCGCGACAACGGCATTCTCAACAAGCTCCTCGACGGCGGCGGCATCGCCGCGGTCCCGTGGCTCGACGACCCGACCTGGGCCAAGTTCTCGGTCGTCGCCGTCAACGTCTGGCTCGGCGTCCCGTTCATGATGGTCGCCCTGCTCGGCGGACTGCAGTCCATCCCCGGTGAGCTCTACGAGGCCGCCGAGATGGACGGTGCGAGCGCCTGGCAGCGGTTCCGGCACATCACGCTGCCCGGGCTGCGCGCGGTGAGCATGACGGTGATCCTGCTCTCCACCATCTGGACCTTCAACATGTTCCCGGTGATCTTCCTGCTCACCCGCGGCGGACCGGGCGACTCCACCGAGATCCTGGTGACCCAGGCCTTCCGCGAGGCGTTCGTGTCGAGCCCGCGCGACTTCGCCGGCTCCGCGACCTGGGGCGTACTGATCCTCGCCCTGCTGATGATCTTCGCGCTGGTCTACCGGCGCTCGCTGCGCAAGCAGGGAGAGGTGTGGTGACCATGACCAACGCTCGTACCCGGGGCGGCCGCTCCCCGCTCGCTTCCGCAGGCCTGCACCTCACCCTGCTCGGCGCGTCCGTCATCGCCGTGTTCCCGGTGCTGTGGATCCTGCTGACCTCGCTCAAGCCCGCCGAGCACGCGGTCACCACGGATTTCATCAAGGAACCGTCCTTCGGCAACTACACGTACCTGCTGGAGTCGAGCCACTTCCTCAGCTGGTTCGGGAACTCCGTCCTGGTGGCCGGCGTCACCACCGTCCTCGGTGTGTTCATCGCCGCCACCACCGGATACGCGGTCAGCCGCTTCAAGTTCCCCGGCATGAAGCCGCTCATGTGGACCCTGCTCATCACGCAGATGTTCCCCATGGCCATCCTCATCGTGCCGCTCTACAACCTGATGGGCGACCTCGGCCTGCTCAACCAGCCGGTCGGCCTGATCATCACCTACCTCACCATCGCCGTGCCGTTCTGCGCCTGGATGATGAAGGGCTTCTTCGACACCATCCCGGTGGAGATCGACGAATCCGGCCGGGTCGACGGGCTCAACCCCTTCGGCACCTTCTGGCGGCTGATCCTGCCGCTGGCCAAGCCCGGCCTCGCCGTCACCGGCTTCTACGCCTTCATCACCGCCTGGGGCGAAGTCGCGTACGCCTCCGCCTTCATGGTCGGCGAGGAGAACCTCACGCTGGCCGGCGGCCTGCAGACCTTCGTCACCCAGTACACCTCCAACTGGGGTGCGATGAGCGCCGCCTCGGTCCTCATCGCCATCCCCGCGGCGATCTTCTTCGTATTCGCCCAGCGCCACCTCGTCGCCGGGATGACCGCAGGCGCCACCAAGGGCTGACCACCCGCCTGCTCCCGCATCACCGGCCCGACCTCTCCAAGGACGACATGACCCAGCACCTCGCCGACGCACTTCCCACCTCCACCGGCACCCTGCCCGGCTGGTGGAGAGACGCGGTGATCTACCAGGTCTATCCGCGCAGCTTCGCCGACTCCAACGGGGACGGCATGGGGGACCTCGAAGGCATCCGCAGCCGCCTGCCCTACCTCAAGGAGCTGGGAGTCGACGCCGTCTGGCTCAGCCCCTTCTACGCCTCCCCGCAGGCCGACGCCGGCTACGACGTCGCCGACTACCGGGCCATCGACCCGATGTTCGGCACCCTGCACGACGCCGACGCCGTGATCCGCGAGGCCCACGCACTGGGCCTGCGCATCATCGTCGACCTCGTGCCGAACCACTGCTCCGACCAGCACGAATGGTTCAAGCAGGCACTGCGCGAAGGTTCCGGGTCCCGGCTGCGGGAGCGCTTCCACTTCCGTCCCGGCAAGGGTGAGAACGGCGAACTGCCGCCCAACGACTGGGAGTCGATCTTCGGCGGGCCCGCCTGGACCCGGGTCGCGGCGCCGGCAGGCGATGGGGGCACCTCCCAGCCGGAGGCTGGGGGAGAGTGGTACCTGCACCTCTTCGCACCCGAGCAGCCCGACTTCAACTGGGAGCACCCGGCCGTCCAGGACGAGTTCCGCTCCATCCTGCGCTTCTGGCTCGACCTCGGCGCCGACGGCTTCCGCGTCGACGTCGCCCACGGCCTGGTCAAGGCGCCCGGCCTGCCCGACCTCGGCGCCAGGGACCAGCTCAAGCTGCTCGGCAACGACGTCATGCCCTTCTTCGACCAGGAGGGCGTCCACGAGATATACCGCTCCTGGCGCCGGATCCTCGACGAGTACGAGGGGGACCGCGTCCTGGTCGCCGAGGCATGGACCCCGACCGTCGAACGCACGGCCCGCTACGTCCGCCCCGACGAGATGCAGCAGGCGTTCAACTTCCAGTACCTGACCAGCGACTGGGAGGCGACGGCGCTCCGCGAGGTCATCGACGGCTCGCTGGCCGCGATGCGCCCCGTCGGCGCCCCCACCACCTGGGTGCTGTCCAACCACGACGTCACCCGGCACGCCACCCGGTTCGCCAACCCCGCCGGCCTCGGCACCCAGCTGCGCGAGCCCGGCGACCGGGAGCTCGGTCTGCGGCGGGCCCGCGCGGCGACCCTGCTCATGCTGGCGCTGCCCGGTTCGGCGTACGTCTACCAGGGCGAGGAGCTCGGCCTGCCCGACGTCACCGACCTGCCGGACGAGGTCCGCCAGGACCCGTCGTTCTTCCGCGCGGCCGGACAGGACGGCTTCCGCGACGGCTGCCGGGTCCCCATCCCGTGGTCGGGTACGCAGGCCCCGTACGGCTTCGGCACCGGCGGCAGCTGGCTCCCGCAGCCGGACTCCTGGGCGGAGCTGAGCGTGGAGGCGCAGACCGGCGACCCGTCCTCCACCCTGGAGCTGTACCGGGCCGCCCTGCGGCTGCGCCGCGAGCGCCCGGACCTGGGCGCGGGCGAGTCGGTGGACTGGCAGGAGGCTCCCGCCGGCGTCCTGGTCTTCCGCCGCGGGGACTTCCTCTGCACCGCCAACACCACCGGCACGGCGGTACGGTTCCCCGTCGCCGGCGAGGCCCTGCTGTCCAGCGGCGAGGCGGTCGAGGACGGCGTGCTGCCGGCCGACACCACGGTGTGGTGGCAGGTGACGTCGGGGTGACCTCCCCCCTCCGGCTGACGGACATCGCCGCGCAGGCCCAGGTCAGCGAGGCGACCGTCAGCCGCGTGCTCAACGGCAAGGCGGGCGTCGCGGCCGGCACCCGGCACAAGGTGCTGGCCGCGCTCGACCTGCTGGGCTACGAGCGGCCCGTACGGCTCAAGCGGCGCAGCAACGGCCTGGTCGGGCTGCTGATCCCGGAGCTCACCAACCCGATCTTCCCGGCCTTCGCGCAGGTCATAGAGCAGGCGCTGGCCGGGCACGGGTACACGCCGGTGCTGTGCACGCAGACCCCCGGCGGGGCCACCGAGGACGAGCTGGTGGAGCAGCTGGAGGAGCGCGGGGTCACGGGGATGGTCTTCCTGTCGGGCCTGCACGCGGACTCCCACGCGGACCCGGCCCGCTACCAGCGGCTCGCCGCGCGCGGGGTCCCCTTCGTGCTGATCAACGGCTTCAACGAGCAGATCAGCGCGCCCTTCGTCTCCCCGGACGACCGGGCGGCGGCCGACATGGCCGTGCGGCACCTGGAGGACCTGGGCCACCGGAGGATCGGTCTGGCGATCGGCCCGACGCGGTACGTGCCGTCGGCGCGCAAGGAGCAGGGGTTCCTCGCCGCCGTGCCGGACGCGGAGGCGGAAGGCCTGATCCAGCGCACCCTGTTCACGGTGGAGGGCGGCCACGCGGCGGGCATGGCCCTGCTGGACCGCGGCTGCACGGGCATCGTGTGCGGCAGCGACCCGATGGCGCTGGGCGTCATCCGCGCGGCGCGCGAGCGGGGCCTGCGGGTGCCGCAGGACGTGTCGGTGGTCGGCTTCGACGACTCCCCGCTGATCGCGTTCACGGACCCGCCGCTGACGACGGTCCGCCAGCCCGTACGCGCGATGGCGACGGCAGCGGTGGGCGCCCTCCTGGAGGCGGTCTCGGGCACCCCGGTCCAGCGCACGGAGTACGTCTTCCAGCCGGAACTGGTGGTACGGGGCTCCACGGCCCAGGTGCCGTAGACCTTCCGGCGGGGCGGTGCGGGCCTGTTCCGCCCCGCCGGAAGCCCGTCGGGCGATCGAACCCGTCAGGGGCCGTGGCCGCCGCCCTGTCCGCCGTCGCCGCCCGGTTCCACGTCGGGGGCGTCGGGGCCGACGATCGTGAACGGACGCATCAGGCCGTCGTCCCCGTGTGGTTCGGAGAGCCCTGTCCAGCGGGACACGCCTCGGAAACAATTCTGCAATCTCTTGCGCAAACTCTTGCAGGCCTCCTACCTGGCCCCTACGGTCGCTCCAATCCCCACCTCTTCCGCCAGGAGGCCCCCCGCATGCCTGCCAGAGCCGTCAGAGCTGCAACTCTTTTCGCCACCACCGCACTTGCCGCCGCCACGCTCACGGCCCTCGGGCCGCAGGCCGCCGCCACGCCCCCCGGCGACAAGGACGTCACCGCCGTCCTCTTCGAGTGGAAGTTCGCCTCCGTGGCCGCCGCCTGCACCAACGCGCTCGGGCCCGCCGGGTACGGCTACGTGCAGGTCTCGCCCCCGCAGGAGCACATCCAGGGGCCCCAGTGGTGGACCTCGTACCAGCCCGTCAGCTACAAGATCGCCGGACGGCTCGGCGACCGCACCGCCTTCAAGGCCATGGTCGACACCTGCCACGCCGCCGGTGTGAAGGTCGTCGCCGACTCCGTCATCAACCACATGGCCGCCGGCGACGGCACGGGGACCGGCGGGAGTTCGTACACGAAGTACAACTACCCGGGCGTCTACTCCGGTTCCGACATGGACGACTGCCGGGCCACCATCTCGAACTACCAGGACCGCGCCAACGTCCAGAACTGCGAGCTCGTGCAGCTCGCGGACCTGGACACCGGCGAGGACCACGTGCGGGGCCGGATCGCCGGGTACCTCAACGACCTGCTCTCCCTCGGCGTCGACGGCTTCCGGATCGACGCCGCCAAGCACATGCCCGCCGCCGACCTCGCCAACATCAAGTCCCGGCTGACGAACCCCGGCGTGTACTGGAAGCAGGAGGCGATCCACGGGGCCGGCGAGGCTGTCTCGCCGAGCGAGTACCTCGGGAGCGGGGACGTGCAGGAGTTCCGGTACGCCCGGGACCTCAAGCGGGTCTTCCAGAACGAGAACCTCGCCTACCTGAAGAACTTCGGCGAGGCCTGGGGGCACATGCCCAGTGGCCAGGCCGGGGTCTTCGTCGACAACCACGACACCGAGCGCGTCGGCGACACCCTCAGCTACAAGGACGGCTCCGCCTACACCCTCGCCA
Organism: Streptomyces sp. 147326; assembly: GCF_045000215.1. Classification (NCBI taxonomy): domain Bacteria; kingdom Bacillati; phylum Actinomycetota; class Actinomycetes; order Kitasatosporales; family Streptomycetaceae; genus Streptomyces; species Streptomyces sp. 147326. The sequence continues at coordinate 6,222,391 of NZ_CP134201.1, forward strand.
GCGTCTTCATGCTGGCCTGGCCCTACGGCTCCCCGGACGTGCACTCCGGCTACGAGTGGACCGACAAGGACGCCGGCCCGCCGAACGGCGGCGCGGTGAACGCCTGTTACGCCGACGGCTGGAAGTGCCAGCACGCCTGGCGGGAGATCTCCTCCATGGTCGGCTTCCGCAACGCGGCCCGCGGCCAGTCCGTCACCAACTGGTGGGACAACGGCGGCGACCAGATCGCCTTCGGGCGCGGCTCCAAGGCGTACGTCGCCCTCAACCACGAGGGCTCGGCCCTCACCCGTACCTTCCAGACCTCCCTTCCCGCCGGCGACTACTGCGACGTCCAGAGCGGGCGCGCGGTCACCGTGGGCGCGGGCGGACAGTTCACCGCCACCCTCGGGGCCGGTACCGCCCTCGCCCTGCACGTGAACGCCCGGACCTGCGCGGGCACCCCGGCCGGACCCGCCGGGGCCTCCTTCGCCGTCAACGCCACCACCGTCCCGGGCCAGAACGTCTACGTCACCGGTGACCGGGCCGAGCTCGGCGCCTGGAACACCGCCGCCGCCCTGAAGCTCGACGCGGCCGGCTACCCGGTCTGGAAGCTCGACGTCACCCTCCCGGCCGGCACGTCCTTCGCGTACAAGTACGTCCGCAAGGACGCCGCCGGCAACGTCACCTGGGAGAGCGGCGCGAACCGCACCGCCACCGTTCCCGCGAGCGGCAAGGTCACGCTGACCGACACCTGGCGCAACTGAGCCGCCGCTCCACCGACCAGGGCCGCCCGGCACCACTCTCCCCGCCACCGCCGGGCGGCCCTCATCCGTGCGACACGTACACAAGGAGACCCGCCTTGATACGCCCTGCCGCAGGAGTGCTCGCCGCCGCCCTGGCCGTGACGCTCCTGCCCGCCCTCCCCGCCGCGGCCGCTGCCGCCGCGAAGCCGCCCGCCCCGCCCTCGGACGCGAAGCTGGCCGCCGAGCCGGCCCGGCACGACCTGACCCGGGAGCAGTTCTACTTCGTGCTCCCGGACCGGTTCGCGAACGGCGACCCGCGCAACGACCGGGGCGGCCTGACCGGCTCCCGCCTGCAGACGGGTCTGGACCCGACGGACAAGGGCTTCTACCAGGGCGGCGACCTCAAGGGGCTCACCGACCGGCTGGACTACATCAAGGGGCTCGGCACCACCGCCATCTGGATGGCGCCGATCTTCAAGAACCAGCCGGTGCAGGGCAAGGGCGACGACGTCTCCGCCGGTTACCACGGTTACTGGATCACCGACTTCACCCAGGTCGACCCGCACTTCGGCACCAACGCCGACCTGGAGCGGCTGATCGACACGGCGCACGGGAAGGGGATGAAGGTCTTCTTCGACGTCATCACCAACCACACCGCCGACGTCGTCGACTACCGGGAGGCGTCCTACTCGTACCTGTCGAAGGGGGCGTTCCCGTACCTGACGAAGGACGGCGTGCCCTTCGACGACAAGGACTATGCGGACGGGAAGGGGAAGTTCCCGAAGGTGGACGGGGAGTCCTTCCCGAGGACCCCCTTCGTGCCGGACGCGAAGAAGAACCTCAAGGTCCCCGCCTGGCTCAACGACCCGGCGATGTACCACAACCGGGGCGACTCCACCTTCGCCGGCGAGTCCTCCGACCAGGGCGACTTCTTCGGCCTCGACGACCTGTGGACCGAGCGTCCCGAGGTGGTCGACGGCATGGAGAAGATCTACGAGAAGTGGGTCAAGGACTTCGGCATCGACGGCTTCCGGATCGACACCGTCAAGCACGTCAACACCGAGTTCTGGACGCAGTGGGCGACCGCCCTCGACGAGTACGCGGCGAAGCGCGGCCGTGACGACTTCTTCATGTTCGGCGAGGTCTACTCCGCCGACACCGCCGTCACCTCCCCGTACGTGACCCGCGGCCGCCTCGACGCCACCCTCGACTTCCCGCTGCAGGACGCGATCCGCGCGTACGCCTCCCAGGGCGCGCCGGCCGGCCGGCTGGCCTCCGTCCTGGGCGACGACTACCGGTACACCACCGACAAGGCCAACGCCTACGAGCAGGTGACCTTCCTCGGCAACCACGACATGGGCCGCTTCGGCACCTTCCTGAAGCAGGACCGGCCGGGCGCGGGGGAGCAGGAGCTGCTGGACCGCTACCGGCTGGCCAACGAGCTGATGTTCCTCTCCCGGGGCAACCCGGTGATCTACTCCGGTGACGAGCAGGGCTTCACGGGCGCGGGCGGCGACAAGGACGCCCGCCAGCCGCTCTTCGCCTCGCAGGTCGCCGACTACCTGGACGACGACCAGCTCGGAACGGTGCGCACGCATGCGAGCGATGCTTACGATCCGGGACACCCGCTCTACAAGCAGATCAGTGCTCTCTCGAAGCTGACGAAGGCACACCCCGCCCTGCGCGACGGCGTCCAGAGCGAACGTTTCTCCGACGGTTCCGCCTACGCCTTCGCCCGCACGGACGGCAAGTCCCGCACCGAGTACCTCGTCGCCGCCAACAACGGCGCCGAATCACGCACCGTGGAGATCGACGCCCCGGCCGGCGCCCAGTACCGCACCCTCTACGGCGGCTCCGCACTGATCCGCGCCTCGGCGGCCGGCAAGCTCACCCTCCCCGTTCCCGCCCTCGGCTCCCTCGTCCTCCAGGCCGTGGCACCCGCCGCCAAGCCCACCGTCAAGCCCACCCTGACCCTGAAGGCCCCCGCCCCCGGCGCCACCGGCACCGTCGAGCTCTCCGCCGACGTCACCGGCGGCGGCCTGAACCGCGTCGTCTTCGCCGCGCAGGCCGGCAACGGCAAGTGGGAGGTCCTCGGTTCCGCCGACCACGCCCCCTACAAGGTCACCCAGCACGTCACCGCCCCGGCCGGCACCGCCCTGCGCTACAAGGCCGTCGTGGTCGACGCCGCCGGCCGCACCGCGAGCGCCCTCGCCGGGTCCGTCGCCGGCCAGACCCCGCCCGCCGGAACCCCCACCGCCACCCAGCGCGACTACGCCGTCGTCCACTACAACCGCCCCGACGGCGACTACACCAACTGGCGGCTCTACGCCTGGGGCGACCTCGCCGACGGCGAGGCCACTCCCTGGCCGGAGGGCCACGGCTTCACCGGCCGCGACGCCTACGGCGCCTTCGCGTACGTCAGGCTGAAGCCCGGCGCCTCCTCTGTCAGCTACCTCGTCATCGACAAGGACGGGAACAAGGACGTCGCCGCCGACCGCACCATCGACGTGACGAAGACCGGCGAGATCTGGCTGGAGCAGGGCAAGGAGCCCGCCCGCACCGACCGCCCGGCCTACCCGCCGCAGGACCAGGCCAAGGCCGTCCTGCACTACCAGCGCCCCGACGGCGCCTACGACGGCTGGGGCCTGCACCTCTGGACCGGCGCCGCGACCCCCACCGACTGGTCCAAGCCGCTGCTCCCCGCCCGTACCGACTCCTACGGCGCGGTCTACGAGGTCCCGCTCGCGGCCGGAGCCACCAGCCTCAGCTACATCCTCCACAAGGGCGACGAGAAGGACCTCCCCTCCGACCAGTCCCTGGACCTGAAGGCCACCGGCCACGAGGTCTGGATGCTGGGCGGAAAGAAGAAGTACCTCCTGCCGCAGCCCGCCGGATCCTCGGCCGCCCTGGACCTCACCAAGTCCCAGGCGGTCTGGATCGACCGTGACACCCTCGCCTGGAACGCCCCCGCGGCCGCCGCCTCCGTACAGCTCCTCGCCTCCCGCGAAGGCGCCGTCAAGGCGGAGAACGGCACCCTGACCGGCCCCGCCCGGTGGCTGCGCCTGGGGGCCCGGACCGAGCTGACCGCCGCCCAGAAGCAGAAGTTCCCGCACCTGGCCGCGTACGGCGCGTACACCGTCGACCCGCGCGACCGCGACCGGGTCCGCGAGGCCCTGCGCGGCCAGCTCGTCGCCAGTGCCCGCGCCGCGAACGGCGCCGTCCTCGCCGCCACCGGCGTCCAGCTCGCCGGCGTCCTGGACGACCTGTACGCGACGACCGCGGCCCTCGGCCCGGTCTTCGAGGACGGCCGCCCCACCCTCTCCGTCTGGGCCCCCACCGCCCAGCAGGTCTCCCTCGAACTCGACGGCCGTACGGTCGCCATGCGCCGCGACGACGCGACCGGCGTCTGGTCGGTGCGCGGCGAGCGCTCCTGGACCGGGAAGCCGTACCGCTACGCCGTCACCGTCTGGGCCCCGACCACCGGGCAGATCGTCCGCAACCTGGTCACCGACCCGTACTCCACCGCCCTCACCACGGACTCCACCCACAGCCTGGCCGTGGACCTGGCCGACCCGAAGCTCGCCCCGCCCGGCTGGAAGGACCTGCGCAAGCCCGCGCCCGTCCCCTTCACCTCCGCGCAGATCCAGGAGCTCCACATCCGCGACTTCTCCGTCGCGGACCGCACCAGCACCCACCCCGGCCAGTACCTGGCCTTCACCGACACCGCCTCGGCGGGCATGCGGCACCTGCGCGACCTGGCCTCCGCCGGAACCTCGTACGTCCACCTCCTCCCGGCCTTCGACATCGGCACCATCCCGGAGAAGCCGGCGGACCGCACCGAGCCCGCCTGCGACCTCACGGTGTACGCGCCGGACTCGCAGGAGCAGCAGGCCTGCGTGGCCGCCGCGGCCGCGAAGGACGCGTACAACTGGGGCTACGACCCGCTGCACTACACCGTCCCCGAGGGCAGCTACGCGAGCGACCCGAACGGCACGGCCCGTACGGTCGAGTTCCGCAGGATGGTCCAGTCCCTGAACGGGTCCGGGCTGCGCACGGTGATGGACGTGGTCTACAACCACACCGTCGCCGCCGGCCAGTCGGACAAGTCCGTCCTCGACCGCATCGTCCCCGGCTACTACCAGCGGCTGCTGGCCGACGGCTCCGTCGCCACCTCCACCTGCTGCGCGAACACCGCCCCGGAGAACGCCATGATGGGCCGGCTCGTCGTGGACTCGGTCGTCACGTGGGCGAAGGAGTACAAGGTCGACGGCTTCCGCTTCGACCTGATGGGCCACCACCCGAAGGCCAACATCCTGGCCGTCCGCAAGGCCCTCGACGGCCTGACCCCCGCCAAGGACGGGGTCGACGGCAAGAAGATCGTGCTCTACGGGGAGGGCTGGAACTTCGGCGAGATCGCCGACGACGCCCGCTTCGTGCAGGCCACGCAGAAGAACATGGCCGGGACCGGCATCGCCACCTTCTCCGACCGGGCGCGCGACGCGGTCCGCGGCGGCGGCCCCTTCGACGAGGACCCGCGCGTCCAGGGCTTCGCCTCGGGCCTGTTCACCAGCCCCAACTCCTCGCCCGCCAACGGCACCCCGGCCGAGCAGAAGGCCCGCCTGCTGCACGCCCAGGACCTGATCAAGGTGGGCCTGTCGGGCAACCTCGCCTCGTACGCCTTCACCGACACCACCGGCCGCCGCACCAAGGGCTCCGAGCTGGACTACAACGGGGCCCCGGCGGGCTACGCGGCCGCCCCCGGTGACGCCCTCGCCTACGCGGACGCCCACGACAACGAGACCCTCGCCGACGCCCTGACCTACAAGCTCCCGCCGGCCACGAGCACCGCGGACAAGGCCCGCATGCAGGTCCTGGCCATGGCGACGGCCACCCTCTCGCAGGGCCCGTCCCTCTCCCAGGCGGGCACGGACCTGCTGCGCTCCAAGTCCCTGGACCGCAACTCCTACGACAGCGGCGACTGGTTCAACGCGATCCAGTGGGACTGCCGCGGCGGCAACGGCTTCGGCCGGGGCCTGCCCCCGGCCGCCGACAACGCCTCGAAGTGGCCCTACGCGAAGCCGCTCCTGACGGGAGCGGCCCCCACCTGCGGGGACATCACCGCCACGGCGGCGGCCCACCGGGACCTGCTGAAGATCCGCACCACCGAGCCGGAGTTCGCCCTCACCACGGCGGAGGCGGTCCAGTCGCGGATGGCCTTCCCCCTCTCGGGCAAGGACGAGACCCCGGGCGTGATCACCATGACCCTGGGCGACCTGGTGGTGGTCTTCAACGCCACCCCCACCGCGCAGCCCCAGCGCGTCCCCGCCCTCGCGGGCACCGCCCACCGGCTGCACCCGGTCCAGGCCGCCGGCTCGGACCCCACGGTCAAGCAGTCCGCCTACGACACCCGGACGGGAGAGTTCACCGCACCGGCCCGCACCGTCTCGGTCTTCACACGAGGATGAGTTCGTCCAGCCGCTTCTCCAGCAGGATCACCCCGTAGGTCCTGCCGTCCTTCCCCTCCTTGTTGGGGAGCTCCCCGACCACCCGGTAGCCCGCACCCCGGTAGTACGCGAGCAGCCGGGGGTTGGTGGAGACGCAGTCCAGCCGTGCCCGCTCCCGTCCGGTCCTGGCGATCCGCCGCTCGGCATGTTCGAGCAGGCGGCGCCCGGCGCCGGCGGGGGCGGCCTCGCGTTCCACCATCAGCCGGTGGACGTACCCGGCCACCGGAGGCTGGACGCCCCAGGCCTCCTCGTCGGACCACCACAGCTCGTACGCCCCGACCACCCGGCCGTCGCAGTCGCCGCCGAGCCACACCTCGCCGTCGCTCATGCGCGCGCGGAAGTGGGCGGCGTCCTTGTCACCGGGCTTCCACTGGTCGATCCCGTGCTTCCGCATCCAGCGGGCGGCCTGGTCGTACAGCCGCACCAGCGTGCCGGCGTCCCTCTCCGCGGCCCGCCGGAACAAGATCCCGTCGTCAATGATCACGCGGGCATTATCGGTGATCGGGCACTGCCGATGATCAAGGGCCCGGAACGAGCGCCCCGAGGCGTCCGACCAGTTCCCCGAACGGTCCGTCGGCCGGCTCGTCGGCCAGGATCCGTACGAGGATCCCCGCCATCTCCGCGTCGTAGGCGGCGCTCACCGCGGCCAGCGCGGCGAAGTCGTGCACCAGCTGCAGTTCCAGTTCGCCCCGCGGAATCCTGCGCCCGTCCAGCCAGATCAGAGCCGTGGACTCGGCGAGCGACACCCAGGACCGCACCACGAGCTCCAGCCGTGCCGGGGGATCCTCCAGGCCGATGCCCAGGTGCGTGAGGATCTGCTCGTACGCCGCCTGCCGGACCTCGTCGATCATCGCGTTGGCCCGGCTGCTGCCGGCCGCCGGACCGCCCCGCATCAGCGCCGAGAAACCCGGCCCGTGGTCGTCGACGAAGGCGAAGAACCGCCCCATCACCCGCAGCAGCCGCGCCCCGAGCGGCCCCTCCCGGGGCTCCACGAACCGCAGCGCCAGCTCGTCGGCCGCCCGTCGCAGCGCGGCCTCGTACAGGCTCAGCTTGCCGGGAAAGTAGTGGTAGACGAGCGGCCGGGATATCCCCGCGGCCGCCGCGATCTCGTCGATCGACACATCGTCGGGCGACCGGTGGCTGAACAGCTCCAGGGCCACCCCGATCAGCTGCTGCCGCCGCTCCTCGACACCCATCCTGCGTCGCACCCCGGTTGTCATGCGGACACCCTACTGGGGAGCATCACAGGTCCAGGACGAGGCGGTCCCCCTTCGCGCGCGAGACGCACAACAGCATCGAGTCCGCCCGCTCCTGGTCCGTGAGCAGCTCGTCGCGGTGGTCCACCGCGCCCGACAGGACGCGGTGTTGGCAGGTCCCGCAGAAACCCTGCTCGCAGGAGTACGGGGTGGCGGGCAGCTCCCGGCGCACCGCGGCCAGGGTGGTCTCGTCCGCCGCGACCTCGACGACCCTTCCCGAGCGGTGGAGTTCGACGGTGAAGGCCTTCGCCGGGCCGGGCGCCGCCGCCGGCGCGAAGCGTTCCAGGTGGACCGCCGCCGGGTCCGGGGCCGCCGCCGTGACGGCCAGCATCAGGGGTTCCGGCCCGCAGCAGTAGACCAGCGTGCCGGGCGGCGCCGCGGCGAGTGGGGTCAGGTCGGGCAGGCCCACCTCGTCTTCGGGATGGACCGTGACCCGGTCGCCGTAGGTCGCGAGGTCGTCCAGGAAGGGCATCGAGTCGAGGGAGCGGCCCGCGTACAGGAGGGTCCAGTCGGCGCCCGCCGCCGCGGCGGCCCGGAGCATCGGCAGGATCGGGGTGATGCCGATGCCGCCCGCGACGAAGAGGTACGAGGGCGCCGGGACCAGCTCGAAGCGGTTGCGCGGCGGGCGCAGCTCCAGCTCGGCGCCCTCGACCAACTGGTCGTGCGCCTCGCGGGAGCCGCCGCGGCCGTCCTCGACCAGCCGGATCGCGATCGCGTACCTGCCGCCGTCCGCCGGGTCGCCGCACAGGGAGTACTGCCGGACCAGCCCCGAGGGCAGGGTGACGTCCACGTGCGCGCCCGGGGTCCACGCCGGGAGGTCCGGGGATTCCAGTGCCAGATGCAGCACGCCCTCGGCCGGCTCCGTACGGGAGACGATCAGTGCGCGCAGCGCACGGCGCGGGGAGTGGCCCGAGACCGGTGTCTCCAGGGCGGGCAGGGGCCAGAGCGGGGACTTGCCGATGCGGCGGTTCAGGGCGCGCCTGGTCACCCAGGCCGCACCGGCCACCGCCGTGACCGCGAGGGCGCGCCTCATGCCCGCGCACCGCCGTTCGCGCCGGGGGAGGAGGCGAGGTAGGCCACCGCCTGGGCCGTCGAGCCCTCCTGGGAGGGGTGGTACGTGCGGGAGAGGTACTTCGGTATGGACTTCAGCATGGCGCCGGTGGACGGCAGGACTCCCTGCTGCCCCGCCCGGAAGAACTGTCCGAAGGAGGCCTTGGAGGCGACCGGTTGCGGGTCGTTCTCCATGAAGAAGCGCACGCCGCGCTGCCACAGGAAGACCAGGGCCGTGAAGGCGGTGGCCCAGGTCCTGGCCCGGCGGCGGTAGTTGCCGTCCACGTGCATGAAGAGGTCGAAGGCCACCGAGCGGTGCTCGACCTCCTCCGCCCCGTGCCAGCGCAGCAGGTCGAGCATGGTCGGGTCGGCGCCGCGCCGGTCCAGGGCGTCGGCGTTCAGCACCCAGTCGCCGAGGAACGCCGTGTAGTGCTCGATCGCCGCGATCATCGCGACCCGCTCCATCAGCCACCAGTGCCGGGCCCTGCCCGGCGGGAGGGTCCGGTCGCCGAGCAGTTTCTCGAACAGCCAGTCCACCTGCGCGGTGTACGGGGTGGGGTCCAGCCCGAGCCGCTTCAGGTGGGGGAGCACGTCGTCGTGCGCGGCGGCGTGCATGGCCTCCTGGCCGATGAAGCCGACCACGTCCGCGCGCAGCCGCTCGTCCTTGATGTGGGGGAGGACCTGCTTGTAGACGTGCACGAACCAGCGCTCGCCCGCGGGGAGCAGCAGGTGCAGCACATTGATCATGTGCCCGGCGAAGGGTTCGCCCGGCAGCCAGTGGAGCGGGGTGTCCTCCCAGCCGAAGGACACGTTCCGGGGCCTCAGGTCCACGTGTTCCGACGCCACGGGGGCGGGCGCGAGCGGCGTATTAGACATGGTGTCAATGTACTGATGGGTACAGGGGGTGAGAAGCCCCCTGCGCCGACTTCTCGCAGGGGGCCGCCGCACGCCGCCGCAGCCGGCCGCACGCAGCCGCCGCAGCCAGCCGCACGCAGTCGGCGCGCCGCCTACCGCCCGGTGTTTCCGCTCGCGAGCGCCCACTCGCGGTTCAGGGCGCCCAGCGGGATCTTGCGCTCGAAGGCGGGCGTGCCGAACAGGGACAGCTGGAGGTGGAGGTTGCCGCTCAGGTCGAATCCGCCGTACAGCGCCCAGGCGCCGCTGACCGAGGTCTTGCCGTCGCTGGACGCGGTCGCCTTGGCGTCGGCCTCGCCGCGCAGGTAGGGGGCGAAGTCTGCGGTGACGCCGACGGCGCCGTAGAGGCCGAGGGACGCCTCGGCGCCGAGCGCGCCCTTGACGCGCCCGGTGGCGGTGACGGCCGCCTGGACCGGCGTGCTCTGGACGTTCGACGTGCTGACCGGAGTCCAGCCCTTGCCGAAGGCGTAGCTGCCGCCGACCTTGAAGTCGCCCTTGACGTCCTGCTGGACGTCGAGGGTCACGCGGCCGTCGGCCTCCACCTGGATGTAGCAGGTCAGGTCGAGGTTGACGACGACCGGAACCGGGCCGACCTGGATGACCGGAGAGCTGTGCAGCTTGGCGAAGGGGATCCGCTTGGGGGCTCCGGTGCTCGCGGCGGCGCGGCCGTGGAGCTTCCACTGCGAGGACCAGTCGCCGCTCATCCCGAGGAAGGCGCCGCGCGGGCCGGCGCCGCCGCCCGGGGTGCCGTCGTACGAGAACTCGACCTGGGGGGCGAGCTGGACGAAGCCGGTCACCGAGGCGCCGGCCGAGGCGGGAGCGTCGGGGGCGGTGTCGACGGAGGCGTCGACGTCGAGCCGCAGGTTCCCGAGCGGCAGCTTCGCACCCTCGGGGCCGAACTTCAGGCCCTGGCTCTTGGCCCAGGAGAAGGTGACGCCCTTCATGAGGGGCTCGACGGTGACCGATGCCGGGTCGACGGGGACCTTGCCGTCGGCCTTGTCGTCGCCCAGGACGGAGTTCAGCGTCGTGGCGGCGGTCTTCACCTCGGTGCCGCGGTCGGTCTTGCCGACCACCTCGGTGACCTTGGCGAGCAGGCCGTTGGGGGCGCCCGGTGCCGGGGCGCTGGCGATGACGTCGCCCGCCGCGACGGGCTTGGCGGCCTCGGGGGACTTGCCCGGGGACGGCGCGCGGGTGGGCCCCTCGGGGGCCGTGGATATGACGGCCCGTCCGCTCTTGCCGTCGTAGGAGGCGACCTTCAGCGAGGACTTCTCGGTCTTGCCCTTGCCGTCGCCCCGGGACACGGCCGCGGGTGTGGGCGAACCCTGCGGCGCCGCGGCCACGTCGAGCTGCTGGGACGTGCCGTCGGCCGACGGGGTGAGGGGGGCGGGGGCGGCCGGTTCGGCGGCGCCGGTGTGGTGTGTCGAGGAGCAGCCGGTGGCGGCGAGCGCGAGGGCGGTCAGGCCGGGGAGCAGGAGGCGTCGGGCGAGCATGCGCACGTGGTTGACCTTCAGGCGGGTGAGGGGTGTGGGGGATTACCGATCGGTAACCGGAATCCGATCATGCCATGTGCACGCTACGGCCGTCATGTCCGGATCCCGCCAACTCCTCGACCGCGCTTGGTCGTTGAATCTTCACCCGCCTCTGTGGCCCGGCCCGTCGCCTCCTCCTGGTGCGTCCCCGCCTAGCGCAGCGTCCCCGCCTTCGTCCCGTCCGTCAGCCTGCCCGACAGGTCCACCTGCGCACCGGCCGGAGCCTTGACCGCCAGCCGGTTGCCGTTCGCCGTCCCGCTCACCCCGCCGCCCGACACCGACAGCGAGGCGAACTGCGCACTGCCCGCCGCCAGGACGTACCACTGGCCCGCCCGCGACTTCCACAGCACGCCCGCCAGCACCCGCGGCTCCCGCGGCCCGCAGGCCGCGGACCCCTCGGACTTGGCCGCCTGCGCCGCCACCGCCGAGCCCGGGGCCAGGAACTGCGCCTGCACCCGGTCCGCCGCGCCCTGCCAGGTCTCGGCCCGCGTGCAGAGCCAGGTCGCCGTGCCGTCGCCCTCCGGCAGCGGCTGCTTCGCGTACGTCCAGGCGTTGACCGTACGGACCCCGTGCGAGCGGACCGAGGGCAGCAGGCAGGCGATCTTCGACCAGTCGCCCAGTTCCGCGGCCTCCGACACGTCCCGCTCGGCGCCCGGCGCGCCCGACGTCAGCCGGGCCGGGGTCAGTTCGCCGAGGTCGGTGATCAGCCGGGTGGTGCCGTCGCCGGTCAGGGACAGGGCGTTCCAGCTCGTACAGCTGCCCGCCGGGGCCGGGCTCGCGACCGGCGGGGTCACCCCGTCCGGAGTCGGCTTCAGCACCGCCGCCGGGCCGCCGGGCTTGAGCAGGTCCCGCAGGGAAGCGCCGGTGACCCAGGGCGCGGTGAGGTAGCGGACGTTGCCGTCGACCCGGCTGAGCACCAGCGCGGTCGCGGTGTCGGCCGAGGCGCCGTCGGTCCGGGCGAAGTCGAGGGCGGCGCCGGCGGTCCCGGAGCGCGGTTCGGCGTAGCGGACCACCCGCAGGCCGTCGTGGAACAGGACCACGACGGCCTGGTCGACGGCGCCCGCGAACAGCAGCTGCGCCGGCCCCATCGGCGGCCCGGCGGGGGATCCCGGGGTGGCCGAGACGACCACGGAGGAGCCGGGCCGGGCCCAGACCGCCAGCGCCCGGCGCAGCAGGGCGGCGTCGTCGGCGCGGTCCCCGCGGGCGGGCCAGGTGGAGAAGTCCGTACGGGAGGACGTGCGCCAGAGCGTGGGCGCGGCCCGGACCAGTTTCCCGGGATCCAGGGCCTGCTCGGCCGCGGCGTTGCGGGAGTAGAGCGGGGCGGCGGCCCCGTCCGAGCCCCAGCCCCCGCCGGGCAGGGCGAGCAGCGCCCCGCACACGGCGAGGGCGGCCGCGGCGGCCAGCGCGGCCCGGCCGAGCCGGCGCCGCCGCAGCAGGTCGGTGGGCCGGGCCTGCAGCACGCACGGGTCGAACTCGGGGGAGGCGAACAGGGCGTCGTTCGCCGGATCCCCGGACTCCGCGACGGCGGCGGCCGGATCCGGCACCCCGGCCTCGTCGAGCACCCGGAACACCTCCGGCTCGGGCAGCCGTTCCAGGGCCCGCAGCACGCAGGCGGCCCGGCCGGGCCCGTCGAGGGTGGCCAGCCACTGGTCGAGGGCGAGCTCCTCGGCCCCGCCCGAGCGGGGGAACAGCCGCAGCCCCCACACCTGGGGGAGCAGCGGCGGGAGCTGCGCGCGCCGGGGCAGCGCCCGGAAGGTCAGCGCAATCCCCGCCTCCAGGGCGGCGCGCAGCACGCGCAGCCGGACGTAGGCGTAACCGGAGTCGTCCGCCCCGGCCCGCTGGCCCGGAACCCCGCCCTGCACGGCCGCCGCGGCCGCCGCCGGGTCCCGCCGCCCGCGCGGCAGCGCCCGCTGGACCAGCGAGTGGGCGGTGAGCACCCGCCGGTTGCGGCCGAGGGCGGGCGGCAGCACCAGATAGGCGAGCCGCACCAGCCGCGGGTAGTGCTCGACGATGGCGGCTTCGGCCTGCTCGACGTCCGGCGGCACGGGAGGCAGGGGGCGGGTGGCGGTATCCGGCGCAGTCACGTTCAGCAGAACGAGCGAATCGTCGGATGGTCACCCGTCCGGAGGGTCTCTCCCCCCGGCCGCCGGGGTGCCGGGGTGCCGAGGTGCCGGGGTGCCGAGGTGCCGGGTCAGGCCACCAGGCGGGCGCGGAGCGCGTCGACGGTCTCGTCGGGGACGCCGAGTCCCTCGCGGACGTACTTCTCCATGGAGCCGTAGCGCGTCTCCACCTCGTCCAGCGCCGCCTCCAGGTAGGAGGGGAACACGCCGATCAGGGCGAGCGCGATGTCCGGGTCGCCGCCGGCCGCGGTGAAACCTTCGATCATCGGGGCGAAGGCCTGCTTGACCGCGGGGTTGACGGAGAGGTATTCGGCCATCAGGGTCTCGTCGTCCGCGCCGAGCAGCGCCAGGATGACCGTCGCGCCCCAGCCGGTGCGGTCCTTGCCGGCCGTGCAGTGGAAGAGCAGCGGGCCCGCCGTGGGGTCGGCGGCCTCGGTGAGCAGCATCCGGTACGCGGCCTGCGCGGAGACGGAGTGCACGAAGGACCGGTAGGTGTCGGCGAACAGGGCCTGGGCCTTGCCCCCGCCCAGGTGCTCCTCGGCCACCACCGGGTCGGACAGCAGGTCCTTGAGCTGCGCCGCGGCGGGCTTCTTGCCGGCCTCCCTCAGCTTGTCCGCGAGGACGTCGCCGATCAGCAGCCGGGCTCCGCCGGGTATCCGGTCGGGGTGGTCGGCGCGCTCGGCGTCGGTGCGGAAGTCGATGACGGTCCGCACGCCCAGCGCGGCCATCGCCGGATCGGCGTCGAGGTCGAGCCGGTCGAGCTGGCCGGAGCGCAGCACCAGGCCCGGGCGGACGGTGCGGCCGCCGGGGAGCGGGGTGCCACCGAGGTCGCGGAGGTTGGCGACGGTGGTGGAGGGAGTGACGGTCATCGGGGCGGCTCCAGCGGTACGGCCATGCGGCGATTCAGGCAATTTTCTGATGTTTCGTTCCGGAAAGACAATCGAGGGCCAGCGAGACCCCGATGCCGATCCCGAGCGCGGCCAGGTGTCCGGCGTCGGTGAAGGTCCGGCCGCGCTTCAGTACGGGCGCCGCGGCGAGCGCGAGCAGGCCGGCCCGGGCGGCGGTGCGGACCGCCCCGCGCGGCAGGGCCGAGGTCAGTGCGCCGAGCACGGCGTTGAAGCCGTAGCTCGTCCCCACGTCCAGGGCGCGCCGGGTTCCCGGATCGGTCGTCCTGCACAGGACGCCGTACACGAGGAGGGTCGCCGTGGCGTGCCCGAACAGGAACACCGCGGCCGTCCACCAGGCGCCGTACGCGTACTCGGCGTACCCGAGGACCGCGACGAGCAGCAGGGCGTAGGGCAGGGGCATCGGCTCCTCGACGACGACGGCGCTGCTCAGCAGCGTCTCCCAGCGCCCGGCGGCGAGGTTGTCGACGTTCGTCGAGCAGGTGCGGAGCAGCCGCTCCCGCTCCGCCGCCCCCATCCGTTCCAGGGCGTACGCCCCGAGCTGGACTCCGCCGGCGTACACCGCTCCCAGTGGAATTGGATTCACGCTGCCATGATCGGATACCGCCCTCTGGCGGGCACCACCGGGCCCCGTGCGAACATGTCCCGGCCATGTCTGAGAAATCCGCGCCCCTGCGCGCCACGCGGGCCGCGATATTCGCGGCGATGTGCGTGGCTTTGGGTGCGGTGGGGCATTCGTACATGTCCGGCGCGGATGTTCCCCTGGCAGGCCTTCTGAGTGCTTTCGCGGTGACCGGCGGGCTCGCCTGGCTCGCCGCCGGGCGGCGGCGCGGGCCCGTGGGGATCACCGCGGCCGTGCTCGCCGTCCAGGGGGTGCTGCACCTCGTCTTCTCGGGGAGCCGGGCCGCGGGGCACGTCGCCGTCGCCCCCGCGGCGGCGGAGGGGCACCACCACATGGCCGAATTCGGAGCCGGGTCCGGGGCGGGCGACGCGATGGCGTCCGGCACCCCTGGTGTGGCACACGCGGCGAGCACGGCGGACGTGGCGGGGATGCCCGACGCGGCCGGGATGGCCGATGCCGCCGGGTTCGCCGATGCGGCCGGGTTCCCCGACGTCGCCGGGATGGCCGATGCCGCCGGGATGGCCGACATGGCGCGCATGGCCGGGATGGCCGCCGACGGCGGCGTCGGGATGATCGCCGCGCACCTGCTCGCCGGACTGCTCTGCGCCGGCTGGCTGGCGCGCGGCGAGGCCGCCGTCTTCCGGCTGGCCCGGGTCCTGGGCGCCGCCGCACTGCACGCGGCCCGGCCGCTCGCCCGCGCACTCGCCCTGGTGCGGGCGCGGGTGGCCGCTGTACCGGCCCCGCCCGCCGTCCCCGCCCCCTGCGAGCGGCCGCGCCGCCTGCGCGGAGCCGTGCACGCCCATGCCGTGGTGCGCCGCGGGCCGCCCGGATCCGGCCCGTTCCCCCGCTTCACGGCCCCCGGCCGTCCTGCTCGCGCCTGACCAGGCGCCCCCTCGGAAAGAGGGGTGGCGAGACCTGGGGCCGATGTCCCCATGCCTTCGCCGACACCGAGGAACCACCATGTCTCTTGACGAGGTTCAGGACGTCCGGACCCCGGACGCCGACCCATCCGGCATACCCAAGAGCCGCGGCGGCTGGGCCGCCCTGCGGCCGCTGCTCCTGCGCATGCACTTCTACGCGGGCCTGCTCATCGCCCCGCTGCTCTTCCTCGCCTCCGCCACCGGGCTGCTCTACGCGGCTTCCTGGCAGGCCGAGAAGATCGTCTACTCCGACGAGCTGACCGTCGCCCGCGTCGGCGAGAGCGTCCTGCCGCTCAGCGCCCAGGTCGAGGCGGCCAAGGGAGCCGCCCCCGAGGGCTCGGTCGTGTCCGTGTGGCCGGCCCCCGACGCCGAGGCCACCACCCGGGTGATCATGGAGAGCGAGGGGCTCCCGGAGGGCGAGACCCTCACCGTGTTCGTCGATCCGTATACGGCCGAGGTCCGCGGGCAGATCGAAACCGTCGGTGACGCGCTGCCCCTGCGCGCCTGGCTGAGCGAGTTCCACTCCAGCCTCCAGCTCGGGGAGTTCGGCCGGAACTACAGCGAACTCGCCGCGAGCTGGATGTGGGTGGTCGCGCTCGGCGGGCTCGCCCTGTGGATCGGCCGCCGCCGCAAGCGGAAGTCGGAGCTGCTCCTCCCGGACCGCAAGGCCACCGGCCGCCGCCGCACCCTGTCCTGGCACGGGGCCGTCGGCCTGTGGGCCGTCGCCGGGCTCGTCGTCCTCTCCGCCACCGGCCTGACCTGGTCGAAGTACGCCGGCGAGAACATCGGGGTGCTCCAGGACAGCCTCGGCGGGGCCACCCCGGCCGTCTCCGCCAAGCTGAATCCGGGGGCGGAGTCCGGCGCCGACGAACACGCGGGCCACACCATGCCCGAGGGCACGCAGATGCCCGCCCCCGCGCCCACGGCCGACGTCGGCCTCGACCGGGCCGTGGACGCCGCCCGGGACGCCGGAGTCACCGAGGCGATCCGCGTGACCCTGCCCGCCAAGGGCAAGGGCTACGTGATCAAGGAGCAGGACAAGCAGGTGCCGGTGCACTTCGACGCGGTCGCGGTCGACCCCGCGGGCGGCCGGGTCATCGACGAACTGCGCTTCGCCGACTACCCCCTGCTCGCCAAGATGACCCGCTTCGGCATCGACCTGCACATGGGCCAGACCTTCGGGCTCGCCAACCAGATCGTGCTGGCCGCGCTCGCCGTCGCCGTGATGTTCCTCGTCTTCTGGGGCTACCGCATGTGGTGGCTGCGCCGGCCGACGAAGGACCGCAAGCTGTCCGTGGGCCGTGCGCAGCCGCGCGGCGCCTGGCGGAAGCTGCCGGTGACCACGCTGCTGCCGCTGGCCGCGGTGACGGCCGTGGTCGGCTGGTTCATCCCGCTGCTCGGGATCAGCCTGGTCGTCTTCCTCGTGGTCGACGTCCTGCTGGGCTTCGTCGCGGGCCGGCGCGCCAAGGCCGCCTCGGCCGCCTGAGCCGCCGCGGCCGCCTGAACCTCTGACCCATGCGGGCCCGTACTCCACCCGGGAGTACGGGCCCGCATGCGTACGGTCGACAAGGCAGGGCCGATCAGGGCGCGTACTTGTAGCCCACCCGGCGCACCGTCTGGATCGCACCGCGGTGGGACGCGCCCAGCTTGCGGCGCAGACGGGCGATGTGGACGTCCACGGTCCGGCCGTCGCCGATGTGGCCGTAACCCCAGACCGTGGTGACCAGCTGGTCCCGGCTGTGCACCCGGTGCGGGTGCTGCACCAGATGGGCCAGCAGCTCGAACTCCAGGTACGTCAGGTCGAGCACCCGGCCGTCGACCTCGGCGGTGCGCTGCGCCGAGTCGATGCGGACCAGGGCGTCGCCCGCCACGGCCGTCGCCGCCGGGACCGGGGCGGGCGCGAGCGGGGCGGCCACGGTGTGCGGGGCGAAGCCGATCGGCGGCTGCTGGTCGGCCGGTACGAGCACCAGGTAGCCGACCATCGGCGGCTGCCCCGGGAGCGTCGGGAGGGTGTGCTGGGGCGCGGGCAGCCAGGTGGCCCCGGGCGGGAGCAGGTCCACGACCCGGGCCACCTCGTCCCGGTCCACGGATCGCAGCCGGTGGCGCGGATGGGGCGGATAGGTCAGGGAGGCGGTCGCAGCGGAGGCGGAGGCGAGGGAACGGGTGTTCGCCATGAGTGGTCAGCTCTTTCACGCGGAGTCGTCGGCAGGGAGACGTACGTACGTCATCGATGTCGCACCGCGCAGACCGAAGGCCTGGGGGAAGGTCGGAAGGAGATCCCGGAGGCTTTAGAGGGCCGGCGCGTTCTTCGCGCGGCAACACTCCCGGTCGTAGTCGTGATCCTGACGGGAGGGCCAGAACGGCTCGAGGTCGCTGCGACCTGACGAGGTGTGCGAATGGCTGGCCATGGCCCCATTCAAGCAGATGTCCTCCCTCCCGGGCAGGACGCGTCTCATATCATGGATCGGAATCTCATATTCCGTCCCAGGCACCTTCCAAACCAGGACAATCCATCAACCCCCCGGCCGCTTCCGCCAGTCCAGCCCGACCACCCGTATCGCATCGTGGGCAGAACCGTCCCACCAGCCCGGCCTGCCCCTACTCCTCCGGGAGGTCCAGGCGCTGCCAGGCCGGGCCGAGGTCCCAGGCCTTCTCCTGACGGGCCCAGCGGGCCATGACCTCGACGACGTCGGCCGCCGCGGGCAGGTACGCCTGGAAGTGGCGGTCCGCGGAACCGTCCCGGTGCTCCAGCTGGTAGTCGTCCCCCTCGTCGTGCCACACCTGTATGTAGACGTCCGGGTCCGCGGTGAGCCGCTCGACGATGACGAAGTGGTCGCCGTCGGCGCCGATGCGCTCCACGAGTTGGGACAGCATGCCGAGCGCGGGCCGTTCGTAGGACTCGCCGCGTTCCGTCTCGATCCTGATCGCCATCATGCGCACACCGTGGCACGCGGCACTGACAACGCCCGCCGGGCCTGTGGGGGCTCGGCGGGCGTGGGGGGCGGGCTCGGGGTGACCGGTCGGTCAGACCAGGTCGTCCTTCTCCAGGCCGGTGCAGCAGGTGTCCGTGATGAGGCGGGTCACGACGTACGGGTCCACGTTCGCGTTCGGGCGGCGGTCCTCGATGTAGCCCTTGCCGTCCTTCTCCACCTGCCACGGGATGCGGACCGAGGCGCCGCGGTCCGAGACGCCGTAGCTGAACTCGTTCCAGGGGGCGGTCTCGTGCAGACCCGTCAGGCGCTCGTCGATGCCGGCGCCGTAGTTCTTCACGTGGTCGAGCGGCTTGCTGCCCTCGCCCAGCGCCTCGCACGCGGAGATGATCGCGCGGTAGTCCTCGCGCATCGCCTTCGTGGAGAAGTTGGTGTGCGCGCCCGCGCCGTTCCAGTCGCCCTTGACCGGCTTCGGGTTCAGCGTCGCGGAGACGTTGAAGTCCTCGGCGGTGCGGTAGAGCAGCCAGCGCGCGATCCACAGCTGGTCGGAGACCTCCAGCGGGCCGACGGGGCCGACCTGGAACTCCCACTGGCCGGGCATGACCTCGGCGTTGATGCCGGAGATGCTCAGGCCCGCCGCGAGGCAGTGGTCCAGGTGCTTCTCGACGATGTCGCGGCCGAAGATCTCGTCCGAGCCGACGCCGCAGTAGTAGCCGCCCTGCGCCGCCGGGAAGCCGTTCACCGGGAAACCGAGCGGGCGGGTGCCGTCGAAGAAGGTGTACTCCTGCTCGATGCCGAAGATCGGCTCCTGAGCGGCGAACTTCTCGGCGACCGGACGCAGCAGCGCGCGGGTGTTCGACTCGTGCGGGGTCATGTCGATGTTCAGGACCTCGCACAGCACGAGGACGTTGTCCCCGCCGCGGATCGGGTCCGGGCAGGAGAACACCGGGTTGAGCACGCGGTCGGAGGCGTGGCCCTCGGCCTGGTTGGTGCTCGATCCGTCGAAGCCCCAGATCGGCAGCGCGTCGCCGTCCGCCAGGATCTTCGTCTTGGAGCGAAGCTTCGCCGTCGGCTCGGTGCCGTCGATCCAGATGTACTCAGCCTTGTAGCTCACGGGCCCCATCCTCAGACTCTGCGGGTGCTGCTGGTCGCTGCTTCATCGCTGCGGTGATGACCGCAGCGTGCCCGGCCGCGATTTCCCTTCCGTTGCCCGTGTGTGAACCCCGTGTTACCGAGGTTTACACCGCAGGTCGGGTGGGCTGTGCGGGGCGCCAGCGGGTTGATGGCGGAGCGCCCGTCCGGGTGGGGCAGACTGAACGCGTGAGCATTTCGTCTGATTTGAACCCCACCGGAGACCCCCGACCGCGGGTCGGGCTGCTGGGCACGGGCCCCTGGGCCCACCGCACCCACGCGCCCGCCCTCGCCGCACACCCCGGCTCCGACTTCGTCGGAGTGTGGGGGCGGCGGCCCGAAGCCGCGGCCGAGCTGGCCCGCGCGTACGACCTGAAGGTGTACGAAGACCCCGACGAGCTGTTCGCCGAGTGTGACGTCGTGGCCTTCGCCCTGCCGCCCGACGTCCAGGCCCCGCTCGCCGTGCGCGCGGCCGCCGCCGGCTGCCACCTGCTGCTCGACAAGCCCGTCGCGACGACGGTCGAGGACGCCCGGGCCGTCGCCGGCGCGGCCGCCCGCCACGGGGTCGCCTCCGTCGTCTTCCTGACCCTGCGCTTCGCCGAGCCCACCGCCGGCTGGGTCGCGGAACAGGCCGGACGCTCCGGCTGGTTCACCGCGGCCGCGCACTGGCTCGGTGCCGTCTTCCCGCCCGACGGCACGCCCAGCGCCTACGCCGACTCGCCCTGGCGCAAGGCCAAGGGCGGGCTGTGGGACGTAGGCCCGCACGCCCTCTCCGTGCTGGTCCCGGTCCTCGGCGACGTCACCGAGGTCAGCGCCACCCGCGGCCCCTCCGACGTGGTCCAGCTGGCACTGCGGCACGCCTCCGGCGCGGCCAGCACCGCCGTCCTCAGCCTGGGCGCACCGCGCGCCGCCGCGGGTGTGGGCCTGGAACTGCGCGGCACCGAGGGCGTGTACGAGCTGCCCGGCTGGAGCGACGTACCGGGCGCCTACGGCCGCGCCCTGGACGCGCTGCTCACCGCGGCCCGTACGGGCGTGCCGGATCTTCGCGGAGCGGAGTTCGGGGCCCGGCTGACGGAGATCCTCGCGGAGGCGGAGGCGCAGCTCCCCGGGTGAGGTGAGGGCCGCGTCACTTGATGACCGCTTACTTGATGACCGCGCTACTTGATGACCGCGTTCGCCACGATGATGGCCAGGCCGATGGTGGCGTCGGCCAGGCCGATCAGCAGGGCGGAGGTCATCCGGTAGCCCACGCGGAGCGCCACGACCGAACCCCACGCGAACAGCAGCGCGGTGTTCAGGCCGAGGCCGACGGCGGTCACCCCGTACGAGTCCCAGTCGACGATCCCCGAGACGACCAGCAGCAGGACGGTGGGGAGGGTGGCCGCGATCATCGGCCACTCGTGCCACAGCGCCAGGACCAGCAGCCGCCACCGGTGCGAGGCGGAGTCCTGCTGGTGGGAGGCCATGTGGTGCGCGTAGCCGTGTGCGAGTGCGGCGGTGGCCGCCGTGACGAGCACCCAGCTGGCGTCGTAGAACGGGGTGAAGTCCCCGCCCTTCTGGTCCAGTGCGGCCAGCAGCCCGCTGGCCAGGACCGTCCCGTACACCCCGCCGAACATCCAGTCGGCCCCCCGCCGCCGCGGCGCGACCGGAGCTACGCCGGGGCTGGTCTGGGGCTGCTGCTGCTCGTTCACGACGGGTCCCTTGGTGTGTTTCGTCCATTTTTGGTACGGATGCCACCCTACGAGGTGCGAGGTGGGGGCGAGATGAAGGCCGTGGCGGCCGCCCCCGCGAACACGGCGTGGGTGGCCGTCAGGAAGCGCCGCACGGTGTCCCGTTCGGCGGGATCGAAGTCGTCGAGCACCTGGAGCACCTCGTCGATCAGGGGGCCGAAGAACTCCCGGCCCAGGCGGATCGCCGCCGGCTCCACGCGCAGCAGGATCCGCCGCCGGTCGCGCTCGTCGCGGAACCGGGCCACGTGGCCGAGCCGTTCCAGCCGGTCGATCACGGAGGTGGTGCCCGCGGAATTGAGACCGAGCCGGGCGCCGAGCAGGCCGGCCGTGGCCGGTTCGTCCGCGCGGGCCGCGTCGAGCAGGCAGATCAGGGCCCGCACGTCGGTGGCGTGCATGCCGTTGCGGGCGGCGAACTCCGCCTGGCGCAGGCCGAACTCGACGGTCACCGCCCGCAGGAGATGCACCAGCCGCAGGTTGTCGGGTTCCCGGGTGCCGGGTTCCTGGTTGTCGTCCACATCGCCTCCGCCTAGGATCTCTCGCTGAGCGAGATTATCGCCCAGCGAGACATCGGAGCCCGTCATGTTCCGGACCTCCTCCTTCCGCGCCGCCTACGACGAGGTGCTCGGCCGGTGGCCCGGGCCCGTCGAGACCGTCGACCTGCCCACCCCGTACGGGGTCACCCGCGTCAACAGCTGCGGCCCGGCCGGCGCCCCGCCGCTCGTGCTGCTGCCCGGCGGCGGGTCCACCTCCACCGTGTGGGGCGCCTGCGCCGCCGCCGGGGCCGCCCGCACGCACCGGATGCACGCCGTGGACCTGGTGGGCGACCCCGGGCTCAGCGTCCCGGCGCCGGGGCGGGCGCTCCGGTCCGTCGCGGACCTGGTCGGCTGGCTCGACGCGGTCCTCGACGGGATCGGCCCGGACGGCCCGCACGGGCCGGTCGCACTCGGCGGGCACTCGTACGGGGCGTGGATCGCCGCCCACTACGCCGCCGCGCGCGCGGCCCGGCTCGGCCGCCTCGTGCTGCTCGACCCGACCCAGGTCTTCGCCGGGCTCCGCCCCGGGTACGTCCTGCGCGCGCTGCCCGTACTGGTGCGGCCCACCCCGGAGCGGATCCGCTCCTTCCTCGGCTGGGAGACCCGCGGGGCCGCCCTCGACCCGGCCTGGCTGCGGCTGCAGGACGAGACCGCCGGCTTCCCCGCCGTACGCCCGGTCACCGGGCCGCGCCCGGACCTGGGCGCGCTCGCGGAACCGACGGGCATGCGGGTAGACGTGCTGTTCGCGGAGCGCGCCCGCTGCCACGACGCCGGCCGCGCGGCCCGGGCCGCACGCGAGGCGCTGCCGGGCGCGCGCGTCCGCGTACTCCCGGGCGTCGCGCACCACGCGCTGCCGCTGACGGCGGCCGGGGAGATCGCCCGCCGGTTGTGACGGGGTCGGGTGTGTGCCGGGGCGCTCCCCGCAGGGCGTCGAACGCAAGGTGCCCCGGCCCTCGGACGCCCCGTCACGTTCGGCGTCCGAGGAGACGCCCCGGCGCGCGCCCGGCCCCGCCCCTCCGACCGCCCCGCTCCGGCCCCGCACGAGCGGCGCAGCCGACCGGCCCGGCCCCGGCGCACCCGGCCCGCGCCGAGCAGCCCGCGCCGAGCAACCCCGCAGGGCAATACAGCTAGGCCTTGCGGGAGAGGGCCTCGCGGACGGCTTCCTCGGAGCGGGCGACCACGGCCGTGCCGTCCTCGGCGGTGATGATGGGGCGCTGGATCAGCTTCGGGTGCGCGGCCAGGTGGGCGATCCACTGCCCGCGCGCCGCGTCGGTCTCCTCGCGCGGCAGCTCCCGTACGCCGGTCTCCTTGGCCAGCGGGTCCGAAGTGCGGGTGATGTCCCACGGCTCCAGCCCGAGCCGGCCGAGCACCTCGCGGATCTCGTCCTCGGAGGGCACGTCCTCCAGGTACCGGCGCACGGTGTAGTCGGCGCCCTCCGCGTCCAGCAGGGTCAGTGCGCTGCGGCACTTGGAACAGGCGGGATTGATCCAGATCTCCATGCCGCCAACCCTACCCAGGGCCTGTCTGGCCAGGGGCTTCTGTCAGTGGTCCCCGGTAAAATCGAGGGAGAACGACAGGAAGCCAACTACCGTTTGGGAGGCTGTAGATGGCCACTGCCACCACCGTCCAGCCCGTCAAGAAGAAGCCGCTGCCGGCGGGCCTGCCCCGCGAGTGGTACGAGAGCCACAACCGCCGTCTGAAGGCGATGCGGCTGGCGATATCCCTGCTCGACTCGGGGACGTACGACCCTCGGCGCGCCACCAACCGGAAGATCCGGACGATGGCCGTCCGGACGGGGATCCACCGGCCGTCCAATGTCACCTGCAAGATGGTGCGCGCGTTCATCAAGGAGTCGTAGAGGAGCGGTGCGGCCCGCCGGGTCATCCCGGCCCGTCCAGGGAGAGCAGCAGCAGGGCCACGTCGTCGTGCGGACCGCCGTCCGTGAAGGCCGCGAGGTCCCGCCACACCGCCTGGACCAGGCCCCCCGGGTCCCGTGCCAGTACGGGGACCCGGGCGGCCAGGGGGTAGAAGTGCCCCGCCGCGTCCCGGGCCTCCGTCACGCCGTCGGTGTGCAGCAGCAGCTGGTCCCCGGGCCGCAGCGGCAGCTCCGCCACCGTCGGCAGCGCCGGCCCCGCGAGCCCCAGGCCCAGCGGCGGGCCCGGCTCCACCACCAGTTCCTCCACCGCCGCCCCGCTCAGCCGCAGGGCGGGCGGATGCCCGCACGACACGATCCTCACGAGGTCCAGCCCGGGCGGGAACTCCAGCAGCACCGCCGTCGCGAACAGCTCCGGGTGCTCGACGGAAGCGGCCCTCGCGTCCGTCACCAGCCGCCGGTCCAGCCGGCCCGCGACCGCCGCCAGGCCGGGGTCGTCGATCACTCCCTCGCGGAAGGCCCCGAGCAGCGCCGCCACGGTGGCCACCGCCGCCAGGCCGTGCCCCTGCACGTCCCCGACCAGCGCCCGTACGCCGTGCGGCCCGGCCCGTACGTCGTACAGGTCACCGCCGACCAGGGTGCCGCGCTGGGCCGCCCGGTAGAGGCCCGAGCAGCGCACCGCGCCCACCCGCTCCGGCACCGGCGGGAGCACCGCCAGCTGGGCCGCCTCCGCCACCGTCCGCACGCTCACCAGCTGGGCGTCCCGGCGCTGCCGGACCCAGGCGATCACCACGCTCAGCAGCCCGACGACGGCCACCGTGGCCAGATCCGTCCCCCGGGCATGGGCGACACCGAGGTCGTGCACCCCCAGCAGCAGGAGGACGACGGCGGCGAAGACCGCCGTCCCGGCCGCCCCGTACGCGAAGGCGGCCACCGGGGGCACGCCCGCCAGGAAGTAGCCGAGCTCCACATCGCCCGGGGTGAGCGCCTGCGCGAGCACAAGCGCCACCAGGGCCACCGCGGGCGCGATCCGGGCCCAGCGCGGCGGCGGCTCCCCGCGCAGCCAGCCCGGCTCCTCGCGTCCGCGTTTCACCCTTCCACCCTGGTACCCGGGCCGGACCCGCGCACCCCGGACCGGCCCCCCGGGGTGGCTTCGTACGGCCGGTGCCACGACAGTGGTGGCGTGACAGACAGCAAGGGCCCGGGAAAGGCGCCCACCCCGGCGCACGTCGAGGCACACGGGAAGGGCGACGGCGCGCAGAGCGCGGAGATCAGTACGCGGCTCAACTGGCTGCGGGCGGGAGTCCTCGGCGCCAACGACGGGATCATCTCCACCGCGGGCCTGGTCGTCGGCGTGGCCGGGTCCACCACCTCCCGCTCCGCGATCCTGGCGGCTGGGGTCGCCGGGATGCTGGCGGGCTCGTTGTCGATGGCGGCGGGGGAGTACGTCTCCGTCAGCTCGCAGCGGGACTCGGAACGGGCCGCGCTGGACCTGGAACGGCGGGAGCTGGCCGAGGAGCCGGAGGCGGAGCTCGACGAACTCACCGACCTGCTCGCCGCGCGGGGGCTGAGCCGGGGGGTGGCGCGGGAGGCGGCCGAGCAGCTGACGGAACGGGACGCGCTGCGGGCCCACGCCCGGGTGGAGCTGGGGATCAACCCCGACGAGCTGGCCAACCCGTGGCACGCGGCCTTCGCCAGTCTCGTCGCCTTCACGGTGGGGGCGCTGCTCCCGCTGCTGGCGATCGTCCTGCCGGGGCCGTCGGCGCGGGTGCCGGTGACGGCGGTCGCGGTGCTGGCGGCGCTCACGCTGTGCGGGGTGCTCAGCGCACGGCTCGGCGGGGCGCCGCCGCTCCGCGCGGTCCTGCGGAACGTGGGCGGGGGCGCGCTGGCGATGGCCGTCACCTACGCGGTGGGCACCTGGCTCGGCACGATCTGAGCCGGGCTCCGCCCGGCCCCGGGGCTCCGCCCCCGGACCCCGCGCCTCAAACGCCGGCGGGCGGGAGGGCACGCGCCGCGCCCGGAGGCGTACGGCCGGTGCGGCGAGCCGCCAGGGAGAATGGCGGCATGCGTATCGCAGTCACCGGCGCGACCGGGCTCATCGGCAGTGCACTCGTGCGGTCCCTCCGGGCAGACGGGCACGAAGTGGTGCGGTTCGTGCGGCGGGAGCCGGTGGGCGCGGGCGAGGCGCGGTGGGATCCGGCGCGCGGCGACGTCGACCCCGCGGGCCTGGTCGGCTGCGGGGCCGTCGTGCACCTGGCCGGGGCCGGGGTCGGGGACCACCGGTGGACGGCCGCGTACAAGAAGGAGATCCGCGACAGCCGGGTGCTCGGGACCGCCGCGATCGCCCGCGCCGCGGCCGCGCTCGACGAGCCGCCCGCCGTGCTCGTCAGCGGTTCCGCCGTCGGCTACTACGGGGACACCGGCGACCGGGCCGTGGACGAGGACGCCCCCGCCGGGCAGGGCTTCCTGCCCTCGGTCTGCGTGGAATGGGAGGCCGCCGCCGCGCCCGCCCGGGACGCCGGGATCCGGACCGCCTTCGCCCGTACCGGCCTGGTCATCGCCGGCGAGGGCGGGGCCTGGGGCCGGATGTTCCCCCTCTTCCGTGCCGGTCTCGGCGGCCGGCTCGGCAACGGCCGCCAGTACTGGTCGTACATCTCCCTCCGGGACGAGGTCGCGGCCCTGCGCCACATCATCGACACCCCCGGAATCGAAGGCCCCGTCAACCTCACCGCCCCCGAGCCGCTGACCAACCGCCAGGTCGCCGCGGCAATGAGCCGGGTGCTGCGCCGGCCCGCGCTGCTGCCCGTACCGGCGCCGGCCCTGCGCATCGTGCTCGGGGAGCTCTCCGGAGACGTGCTGGGCAGTCAGCGGGCCCGCCCCGCCCGGCTGCTGGAGTCCGGCTTCGTCTTCCGCGACCCCGGCATCGAGCAGGCCATTCGAGCCGCCCTCTGAACGACGGGCCCGGGACCCCGCCGCGTGCGACCGCCGTGCGACCGTTCGTGACCCGGATGCGACCGTCGTGCGACCGGAGTTGACCGTAATACCCGGCCGAACTCGGGTTCCCGTGGAGCCGGTTGGGGGAAGGAGGATCCCCACACAGCCGCGCCGACCTCGGGGAGGGGCACGTGCTCAGCAGCGCACACCATGCCGCGCACCATGCGGACGTCGTCATCGTAGGAGCCGGAGTCTCAGGACTCGCGGCCGCGCAGCACCTGATCGCAGCGGGAGTCACGGTCACCGTCCTGGAGGCCGCGGACGACCCCGGCGGCCGGATGGCCACCGAGTCGGCCGACGGGTTCCGGCTGGACCGGATCGGCCAGCTGCTCAACACCTCGTACACGGAGCTCGAACGCACCCCCGGCCTGCAGGCCCTGACCCTGCGCCCCTTCGTGCCCGGGGTCCTGGTCCACACCGACGGCAAACAGCTGCGGGCCGGGGCGCTCACCCCGGCCCGGGCCCTGGCCAGCGGCTCCCTCGACCAGGCCCGGCTCAGTGCCGCCCTCGGCCGGCTCGCCGCCCTGCCCGAGGACAAACTGCTCGCCCGTCCCGAACGCACCGCGCACACCGCCCTGCGCTCGCGCGGGCTGCCGCCGCGCACCCTCAACGGGGTGCTCCGGCCCCTGCTCGCCGCCCTGCTCCGCGATCCGGAGCTCACCACCTCCAGCCGGGTCGCGGACCTCGCCCTGCGCACCTTCGCCCGCGGCCGCCTCGCGGTGCCCGAGGGGGGCGCGGCGGCCCTGCCCGACCTGCTCGCCGCCGCCCTGCCGCCCGGAACCGTCCGGACCGGGGTCCGGGTCCGGTCGGTGGCGACGAACCTGGTCACCACCGAGGAGCACGGCGACTTCAGCTGCCGCTCCGTCCTCCTCGCCACCGGCGCCCGCGCCGCCGCCGAGCTGCTGCCCGGCCTGCGCGTGCCCGCCTTCCACGAGGTCACCGTTCTGCACCACGCCACGGCCACACCCCTGCCCCGGGACGGCTCGCTGCTCCTGGACGGGGACCCCGACTGGCCCGTCTCGCACACCGCCGTGATGAGCACGGTCGACCCGACGCGGGCTCCGGCAGGCCGGAGCCTGGTCACCACGACCGTGCTCGGGCCGCCGCCGCCCGCGCGCACGGTCGCCTCGCGCCTCGCCCGGCTCTACGACACCCCCACCCGGGAGTGGGAGCTGCTGGCCGTCCACCACACCCCGGAGGCCGTCCCCGCCATGCCCCCGCCCCACGACCTGCGACGCCCGGTACGGGTACTGGCCGGGCTGTACGTGTGCGGCGACCACCGCGACACCAACACCGTCCAGGGCGCCCTGCACTCGGCCCGCCGGGCCACCGGCGCCATCCTGCGCGACTTCGGCATCCCGCTCCCGGCCACCCCGGAGCCCGCCCTTCCGGTGGCGGCCTGAGAACCACTCGGCCCGGGCCCGGTCCCCCTCGGGGGGCCGGGCCCGCACAGCGTCACGACAACGCCGCCACCCGGTCCCGGTACGTGCGCACGGCCGACGCGTCCCGGTACGGCTCCAGCCGCCGCTCGAAGTCCCGTACGTACTCCACCGCGCGCACCGACCGCATCTCCGACGCCTGCTGCGCCGCCTCCGCGCCCAGCGCGCACGCCTGGTCCAGCTCGCCCAGCCCCAGCCGGGCCGTGGCCAGCACCACCCGGCAGAACAGCCGGGAGCGCGCGTACCCCGGCGCCCTCAGCTGCAGGGACCGTTCCGCGTGCTGGGCCGAGGCCCGGTACTGCTGCAGGTCCCGGTGGCAGTGCCCGAACTCGTCCGCGAGCTGTGCCTCGTCGTAGAACCGCGCCCAGTGCGGTACGTCGTCCCCGGGCCGGGCCGCGCCCAGCGCGCGCTCGGCCCGCACCAGTGAGGCCGTCGACGCCCGGACCTCGCCGAGCACGGCGTGCCCCCGCGCCTCCGCCGAGTGCAGCAGCGCCTGTACCACCGGCGGCGGGCCGGAGCCGACGCCCTGCTGGGCCACCCGGGCCAGCTGCACCGCCTCCCGGCCGTGGCCGAGGTAGACCGCCTGCCGGCTCATGGTGACCAGCACGTACGAGCCGTAGGGGCGGTCGGCGGCCGCCTGCGCGAGCCGCAGGGCCTGCACGAAGTACCGCTGGGCGAGCCCGTGCGCGGCGATGTCGTACGAGGTCCAGCCCGCGAGCCGGGTCAGATCGGCGGCGGCCGAGAACAGCCGCCGCCCGGTGCTCTCCCCGTAGGTGCCCCGGAGCATCGGCTCGGCCTCGTGCTCCAGGTAGCGCACCAGCGCCTGCCGGGCGTGCCCGCCGCCGTAGGCCTGGTCCAGGGTCCGGAACAGCTCGCTCACCGATCTCAGCGCGGCGATGTCCCCGCCCGTCACCCGCTGCCCGGGCCCCCGGTCGATCTGCCGCTGCCGGGGCACCGTGGCCCGGCCCTGCACCGGGACGCGGGCCGCCGCCTGGTCCGCGCCCCGGCCCACCCGCTCGTCGGCCCGCCCGATCAGCCAGTCCCGGCTCGGTACGACCAGCCCGGCCGGGGTGAAGGCGATCTTCCGCAGCTCGGCGTGCGAGCCGGAGTCCTTGCGCCACAGCCCGCTCGCGATGTCCACGGCCTCCTCCGGGGTGGCCGCGAACTCCAGCCCCGCGTACACGGGCGCGCAGGCGTCCAGCCCCAGGTCCTGTGCGGACAGCCGACGGCCCAGGCGCCGGGTGAAGACCTCGGCGATCAGCGCGGGGGTGGTCCCGCGCGGCTGCTGCCCGCGCAGCCATCGGGTCACGGAGGTCTTGTCGTACCGCAGATCGAGACCGTGTTCCAGGCCGAGCTGATCGACGCGACGGGCGAGCCCGGCGTTGGAGAACCCGGCCTCCGCGATCAGCGCCGCGAGCTGCCGGTTGGGGACGCGCTGGGCAGGTCGTTCCGTCATCGGCTCCACGGTCTCCTGACGTGACGGACCGGAGTCCCGGCCCTGTGAACGGCGTGAATGTAGCGGCGAACTTCACTCATGCCGCCCTCTCTGCCCCACATTCATCCGATCGTGTGCAGAATGCGGAGGGCTCTTTACGGACCGAACCCCTCCGCCCACATAGGCTGCGGGCCATGACCCCTCGGCCCCACGGGGCGCACCTCCCCGAGGAGCGAACCGAATCCACCGCACCGCTGCCCCCGCCCGAGCTGACCGAGGCGGAGTGCCGGCGCTGCGGCACCTACATCGCGGGGCTCGACGGCAGGTACGCGTGCGGGGTGTGCGGCTGGGTCAACGACCACTCGGAGGGGCACCGGCGGCTGCCGCGCGCGGACGAGGACCCGGACCGGCCGCCGAAGGGCAGGCGCCGCCCGAAGCAGCTGCCGTGGCCCCCGCCGCCGCCCGGCCCGGAGCCCGGCCCGGGGCCCGCCGCGGAGCCCGGCCCGGGGCCCTGAAGGGGCCCGCACGGGTCGCCGTACCCTTGCTCAGTGAGGTACGTGCACACAGCAGGTTCAATGAGGAGGCGCTGCGGTGGCTGAGCTTGGGTTTGTCCATCTGGGCTTCGGACCGGAATCCGTCGAGTACACCCGGGCCTGGGAAGAGCAGCGCAGGGTGCACGCCGCCCGCTTCGCGGACGAGGTCGAGGACACCTGCCTGCTGCTGGAGCACCTGCCGGTCTACACGGCGGGCCGGCGCACCGACCCCAGTGAGCGCCCGCTCGACGGCACGCCCGTCGTCGACGTGGACCGCGGCGGCAAGATCACCTGGCACGGCCCGGGCCAGCTGGTCGGCTACCCGATCATGAAGCTGCCCCGCCCGGTCGACGTGGTCGCGCACGTCCGCCGCCTGGAGGACGCGCTGATCCGCACCGCCGCCGAGTTCGGCCTGGAGACCACCCGGGTCGAGGGCCGCAGTGGCGTCTGGGTGCTCGGGGACCCGGTCGAGGACCGCCCCATGATCGGCGGGCTCTCCCTCGACCTCGACCCGCGGCTGCACGACGAGGAGTTCGACGCCCGGCTCAACGGCCCCGAGTACGCGCCGTCCAACGCCGGCCAGCGCCGCGAGGACCGCAAGCTCGCCGCGATCGGCATCCGGGTCGCGAAGGGCGTCACCATGCACGGCTTCGCGATCAACGTGAACCCGGACAACACGTGGTTCGACCGGATCGTGCCCTGCGGCATCCGGGACGCCGGTGTGACCTCGCTCTCCTACGAGCTGGGCCGCGAGATCACCATCGCCGAGGTGCTGCCCGTCGTCGAACGGCACCTGAAGGACGTACTGGAGCACGCGGAGCTGCGGCCCCGCGAAATAGAGCCGGCGGCGGGCGCCTGACACCCCGGGAATGCGGCCGGCCCCTCGCAGGTTGGCCGACGTAAGAGCGTACGAAATTACGGGCGTACCCTGGTGGGCGCCCGAACAACCGAAGTCACAGGGAGCCGGTCGTGTCCGCAGTCGCACCCGACGGACGCAAGATGCTGCGCCTGGAGGTCCGTAACGCCCAGACCCCCATCGAGCGCAAGCCCGAGTGGATCAAGACCCGGGCGAAGATGGGTCCCGAGTACACCAAGATGCAGGCCCTGGTGAAGGGCGAAGGACTGCACACGGTGTGCCAGGAAGCCGGCTGTCCGAACATCTACGAATGCTGGGAGGACCGCGAGGCCACCTTCCTCATCGGTGGCGACCAGTGCACCCGGCGCTGTGACTTCTGCCAGATCGACACGGGCAAGCCCGAGGCCCTGGACCGGGACGAGCCGCGCCGTGTCGGCGAGTCCGTGGTCACCATGGACCTGAACTACGCCACCATCACCGGCGTCGCGCGCGACGACCTGGCCGACGGTGGCGCCTGGCTGTACGCGGAGACCGTGCGCCAGATCCACCAGCAGACCGCGGGCCGCGAGAGCGGGCACACCAAGGTCGAGCTGCTGGCCCCCGACTTCAACGCGGTCCCGGAGCTGCTGGAGGAGGTCTTCGCCTCCCGCCCCGAGGTCTTCGCGCACAACGTCGAGACCGTGCCGCGGATCTTCAAGCGGATCCGCCCCGGCTTCCGCTACGAGCGCTCGCTCGAGGTGATCACCAAGGCCCGCGCGTACGGCCTCGTCACCAAGTCGAACCTGATCCTCGGCATGGGCGAGGAGCGCGAGGAGGTCTCGCAGGCCCTGAAGGACCTGCACGAGGCCGGCTGCGAGCTCATCACCATCACCCAGTACCTGCGGCCCTCGCCGCGGCACCACCCCGTCGAGCGCTGGGTGAAGCCGGCCGAGTTCGTGGAGCTGGCGAAGGAGGCCGAGGAGATCGGCTTCTCCGGCGTGATGTCGGGCCCGCTGGTCCGCTCGTCGTACCGGGCGGGGCGTCTCTACAACCAGGCGATGGAGAAGCGCAGCCGAGCAGGAGCGTAGGTTGCGGGTCCGCCCGAGGCACGAGGGC
Organism: Streptomyces sp. 147326; assembly: GCF_045000215.1. Lineage (NCBI taxonomy): Bacteria > Bacillati > Actinomycetota > Actinomycetes > Kitasatosporales > Streptomycetaceae > Streptomyces > Streptomyces sp. 147326. The sequence continues at coordinate 6,254,480 of NZ_CP134201.1, forward strand.
GGGCACGCGGCCGGAGCGGTTGCGAGGCGTAGCGCGACCGCAGGAACGAGAAGCGCGCCGCGAGCGTGTGAACTCGCGCACAAAAGCTTACTAGTCGGTAACACCGCAGCGACGCGGCCCCTAGGTGTATTGCCCCGGGAGGTTGTGGACGGGTGATGCAGGTCTCGGCTGAGGCGTCTTGAACGGGTGAGGGCCTTCCGGGTTCGGTGTGGATTGCGACATCTCCACCGAACGACAGAAGGCCCTCATGCCCCACCGTAATGCACCCCTGACCGAGACCGGACGGCTGCGCCTGGCCCACTGCGTGGTCGTGGACGGCTGGCCGCTGCGGCGGGCCGCCGAGCGTTTCCGGGTCTCGCCGACCACGGCCCAGCGGTGGGCCGACCGCTACCGCGATCACGGCGAGGCCGGCATGCATGACAGGTCCTCGCGCCCGCATCACAGCCCACGCCGGATCCCGAACCGCACCGAACGCCGGATCATCAAGGTCCGTGTCCTGCGCCGCTGGGGACCGGCCCGCATCGCCCACCTGCTGGATTTGGTGCCCTCGACCGTGCACCGCGTCCTGACCCGCTTCGGGCTGGCCCGCCTGAGCCATCTGGACCGGGCCACCGGCCGTGTCATACGCCGCTACGAACGCGAGAAGCCCGGCGAACTGGTGCACGTGGACATCAAGAAGCTCGGCAACATCCCCGACGGCGGCGGCCACAAGACCCTGGGCCGCCAGGCCGGCCGCAAGAAACGCCCCCGCCTGGGCTACAGCTACATCCACACCGCCGTCGACGACCACTCCCGCCTCGCCTACAGCGAGATCCTGACCGACGAGAAGAAGGAGACCGCGACCGCCTTCTGGCAGCGGGCACAGGCGTTCTTCACCTCGTGCGGGATCACCGTGGAACGGGTCCTGACCGACAACGGGGCCTGCTACAAATCCCACACCTGGCGCGACGCCCTGGCAGCGGCCGGGATCACCCACAAGCGAACCCGGCCCTACCGGCCCCAGACCAACGGCAAGGTCGAACGCCTCAACCGCACCCTCCTGGAGGAATGGGCCTACGCCCGTCCCTACCAGTGCGAGCAGGAACGACGCGACGCGTTCCCGCAGTGGCTACACACCTACAATCACCACCGCGGACACACCGCGCTCGCAGGCAAACCACCCGCCAGCCGCGTCCCCAACCTCACAGGGCAATACACCTAGGCTCTTTTCAGGAAGAGCCCGGCGGGCCGCGTCAATGTTTCATCACGTTTGACCGACAGGTCATGCGCTGGTAACACCAATCAGTGACGCTTGGTCCACGCACCGCACACACCGCAGTACGCACGCACCGCATCACGCACGCACGCTAGAAGCACTGCCGACGCGAGTTCCGTGAAGGGGATCGACATCATGCAGGCCGCGCCCGTACGCGCCATCGCCATCCCGTCCCTCTCCGACGCCTTCCGGGGTGTCGAGTCCCTGCTGATGAGCGGCGCCCGCCGGAACGCCTGGACGGCGGTGCTCGAAGACCGCCGCAGGGCCAAGGACCGGGTCGAAACCGAACACGTACTTGAGGCCGCGGCTACCCGAACCCCGCAGGCCACGTAAACTTCGCTGTATGGCGAGGAAGTCAAACGCAGAGACTGCTGCGAACCCCGGGCGACTGAAGCAGATCGCCCTCACGTACAAGATGACGCGCAAGGCCGACCCGAAGGTCGGTCTGATCGTCGCGGGCGTGGGAATTGTCACCTTCGGTGTCCTTCTTGCGATCGGCTTCCTGATCGGGCACGAGCTCTACCTGGGCATCCTGGGCTTCCTCGTGGCGTTCCTCGCGATGGCGATCGTCTTCGGACGACGGGCCGAGCGAGCTGCCTTCGGGCAGATGGAGGGACAGCCGGGCGCGGCCGCGGCCGTACTGGACAACGTGGGCCGTGGCTGGACGACCACCCCGGCCGTCGCGATGACCCGGCAGCAGGACATCGTCCACCGGGCCGTCGGCAAGGCCGGTGTCGTGCTGATCGCCGAGGGCAACCCCAACCGGGTGAAGCCGCTGCTCGCGAACGAGAAGAAGAAGCTGGCCCGAATCATGCCGGACGTGCCGGTGCACGACTTCATCGTGGGTACGGGCGAGGGCGAGGTGCCGCTCAAGAAGGTGCGCACCACCCTGCTCAAGCTGCCGCGCGTGCTGGCCGGTCCGCAGATCACCGAGATCAACGACAAGCTGCGTGCCATGGGTGACCTCATGAGCAACATGCCGCTGCCGAAGGGCCCCATGCCCAAGGGCATGAAGATGCCGCGCGGCGGAAAGATGCGCTGACCCGCTCACCTGATTTTCGTATACGACAAGGGGCGCCCCCCGAGCCGGTCGGCTCGGGGGGCGCCCCTTGTCACGTGCGTGGTGGCCGCTGCCGCTAGATGCGGACCTGGACGGCGCGCGCCAGCCGGTCGTGGAGGCCGCGGCCGTCGCGGTCCCAGATCAGCGCCGGGATGACCAGGGCCAGCAGCAGTGTGCGCAGGAGCACCCGGAGGATGCCGAGGCGGCCGCCGTTCTCCGAAATCACCCGGAGGCCGAGGATCCGCTTACCGGGGGTGAAGCCCACGGTGCCGATCGTCAGGAGGCTCAGGGCCAGGAAGAGCCAGAGGGTCCAGTTGCCCGCAGCAGCCAGGTTGCCGCCCGTGATCAGCCCGTACGCGATGAGCTGGCAGCCGAGCCAGTCGATCGCGACGGCCCCGAGCCGGCGCCCGAAACGTGCCACCGAGCCGGGTCCCTGCTGGGGCAGGCCCAGCCGCTGACCCGGATAGCCGAAGTCGACGCCCATCTCCTCGGCGGCCGCGCGGGGGCCGGAGAGCCAGGATCCGATTGCCTGTCTGTTGTCCACCCGACCACGGTACCGGTGGCGTCGCACGGCACTCCGGCGGGACCCTGGTTAACTTGTGCGAAACAAATGGGTCATGCTTGAGAAATCCCTTGTGCTTATGGTCGGGTCAGCGTGCGGCACCGCACTGACGCACCACGAGCTATAAAGCCCGCCCTGCCCCGGGGCCGGGAGTAGGAGGAGTTGGATGTTCCAGAACGCCGACGAAGTGAAGCAGTACATCGAGGAGAACGACGTCAAGTTCGTCGACGTCCGCTTCTGCGACCTGCCTGGTGTGATGCAGCACTTCACCATCCCGGCGCGGGCGTTCGACCCGGCGGAGGAGCTCGCCTTCGACGGCTCCTCGATCCGCGGCTTCCAGGCGATCCACGAGTCCGACATGGCGCTGCGCGCCGACATCACCACCGCGCGCCTGGACCCGTTCCGCAAGGACAAGACGCTCAACATCAACTTCTTCATCCACGACCCGATCACGGGTGAGGCCTACAGCCGCGACCCGCGCAACATCGCGAAGAAGGCCGAGGCGTACCTCGCCTCCACCGGCATCGCCGACACCGCGTTCTTCGGCCCCGAGGCCGAGTTCTACGTGTTCGACAGCGTGCGCTTCGCGACCTCCGCGAACGAGGGCTTCTACCACATCGACTCCGAGGCCGGCGCCTGGAACACGGGCTCCGAGGAGAACAACCGTGGTTACAAGGTCCGCTACAAGGGTGGTTACTTCCCCGTAGCCCCGGTCGACCACTTCGCTGACCTGCGCGCCGAGATCTCCCTCGAGCTGGACGCCCAGGGCCTCCAGGTCGAGCGTCAGCACCACGAGGTCGGCACCGGCGGCCAGGCCGAGATCAACTACAAGTTCAACACGCTGCTCGCCGCGGCCGACGACCTGATGCTCTTCAAGTACGTCGTGAAGAACGTCGCCTGGCGCAACGGCAAGACCGCGACCTTCATGCCGAAGCCGATCTTCGGTGACAACGGCTCGGGCATGCACGTGCACCAGTCGCTGTGGGCCAACGGCGACCCGCTGTTCTACGACGAGGCCGGCTACGCGGGCCTCTCGGACACCGCCCGCTACTACATCGGCGGCATCCTCAAGCACGCCCCGTCGCTGCTGGCCTTCACCAACCCGACGGTGAACTCCTACCACCGCCTGGTGCCGGGCTTCGAGGCGCCGGTCAACATGGTGTACTCGCAGCGCAACCGCTCCGCCGCCATGCGCATCCCGATCACGGGCTCGAACCCGAAGGCCAAGCGCGTCGAGTTCCGCGCGCCGGACCCGTCCTCGAACCCGTACCTCGCCTTCTCGGCGCTGCTCCTCGCGGGCCTCGACGGCATCAAGAACAAGATCGAGCCGATGGAGCCGATCGACAAGGACCTCTACGAGCTCTCGCCCGACGAGCACGCGAGCGTCCCGCAGGTCCCGACCAGCCTCGAGGACGTCCTCAAGGCCCTGGAGGCCGACCACGAGTACCTCCTGGCCGGCGGTGTCTTCACCCCGGACCTGATCGAGACGTGGATCGACTACAAGCGCACGCACGAGATCGCCCCGATCGCACTGCGTCCGCACCCGCACGAGTTCGAGCTGTACTTCGACCTCTAGAAATGCCTGATGGGAGGCCCCCCGCCACGCTCCACGGAGCGCGGCGGGGGGCCTTTCCGCTTTGACAGGCCGCCCGGGCGGAGTAAGGGTGGAAATGACCTAAAGGCCTAATAAGCGAGACATGTTCGGAGGTGCATGAGAATGCGCCGTAGGATCGTTGCGGCAGCCATGACCGGAGCCGCAGGAATCGCCATCGGTCTGCTGCCCGTCGCCAGCGCCTCGGCCTCGGCAGTCACCGGTGGGGGCGGCGGGAACGGCGGCTACGACTGCTACCGGTACCCCTCGCACCGCTCCGACGCCCGGTGGGACTACTGCTGCAACCGCGACTGGCGTGACCGGCCCAGCTGGTGCTGGGACAACGCAGGCGTCGGCGGCGACCGCGGCTACTGGCGCGACAGCAACTGGAACGACTCCGACTGGCGCCGCAACAACTGGCACGACGCGAACTGGAACGACTCCGGTCGCGGCGGCAACGGCAACTGGGACGACTGGGGCAACGGTCGCGGCGGCAATGGCGACTGGGGCAACGGCCGCGGTGGCGACGGCGGTGGCGGCGGCAACGGTGACTGGGGCGGTGGCGGCGGCGGCAACGGTGACTGGGGCGGCGGCGGTGGCGGCGGCAACGGTGACTGGGGCGGCGGCGGTGGCGGCGGCAACGGTGACTGGGGTGGCGGCGGCAACGGCGGCGGTGGGGGCGACGGCGGCGGTGGCGGCTGGGGTGGTGGCCGCTGAGGCCGATCAGACCACGGAGGGCCGTGGGACCGGGACGATGCCCCTGCTGCGCTGGTTCAGCGCAGCAGGGGCATCGCGCCGGTGAGGTCGCGCAGGCACCGGACCGCGAGCTCGGCGGGGGAGCCGGGGCCCGAGACCGGGGCGTCGGTGGTCGACCACAGCTCCAGCGCGACGCGGATCGCGTCCGTGGCCGCCGCGGCGAGCAGCCGGACCTCCAGCGGATCGGCGTCCGGCCCGGCCAGCCGGGCGATGACCGGGACCAGGTGCTCCTCGGAGTCCTGGTTCACGCGGTACCAGACGGCCCGCAGGGCCTGGTCCCCCGCTGCCGCGCGCAGCAGGCCGCGGGTCACCTCCAGGCCCTCCTCCACCGCCTGCATTTCGCTCAGTGACCGGGTGACGGCGCGTTCCAGCGCCTCGGCGAGGGGCGTGCCGGGGTCCTCCTCGGCGAGCAGCGCCCGCCAGGCGTCACCGCCGCCCGCGAGCAGCGGTGCCGCCGCCTCCTGCTTGTTGCGGAAGTAGCGGTAGAACGTGCGCAGTGCCACCCCGGCGCGGTGGGCGATGTCCTCGGCGGTGGTGCCGTCGGGGCCGTGTTCGGCGAAGAGTTCGCAGGCCGCGCGAGCGATGTCGAGCTGGGTGGCCGCCTTGCGGCGCTCGGTCAGCGACTGGGCTCCGGGGCCGGCCTGGGGAGAGTACGGGCGAGGGGATCTCACGGGGTGAAGCGTACCTCCCGCGCACCCCGGCTATGACATCCTCTGACAGCATGGCAAAACGTGCCATTATTTCGGTACGCTCGCGCCATGAACCGTTACGAAGGACGTCGTGTCCTCATCACCGGCGGCGGCTCCGGCATCGGCCGGGCCACCGTCCACCGCATCCTCGCCGAGGGCGGCCGGGTCCACACCGTGGACGTCAGCGAGGCCGGCCTGAAGGCCACCGCCGACCGCGCCGCAGCCGAGGGCCACCAGGACCGGCTCACCACCGCCGTCCTCGACATATCCGACGAGAACGCGGTCAAGGAGGGCGTGACCGCCGCGACGCTCGCCCTCGGCGGGATCGACGTGCTCGTCAACGCCGCGGGCATCCTGCGCTCCGCGCACACCCACCGGACCACGCTCGACCTCTGGAACCAGGTCATCGGGGTCAACCTGACCGGCACCTTCCTGATGATCCGCGAGTCACTGCCGGCCCTGCTGGCGGGCGACCGGCCGGCCGTCGTGAACTTCAGCTCCACCTCGGCGTCCTTCGCGCACCCCTACATGTCCGCCTACGCGGCCAGCAAGGGCGGCATCCAGTCCATGACCCACGCGCTGGCCGCCGAGTACAGCAAGCAGGGCCTGCGCTTCGTCTCCGTCGCACCCGGCTCCATCGAGTCCGGCATGACCACGGGCAACGGCCCGGGCCTGCCCGAGGACACCGACTGGAGCCTGTTCGCCAAGCTCGCCCCGGCCCTCGGCCAGGGCTTCGCCGGTCCCGACACCGTGGCCGGCGTCGTGGCGATGCTGGGCTCCGAGGACGGAGCCTTCATCACCGGTACGGAGATCCGCATCGACGGCGGCACCCACTACTGATCAGGACGGGTCAAGCGCGGAACCGGTCCCACAGCCGGGGGAAGCGCTCCGCGAGCACGGCTTCGTTCTCGAAGTCCAGCGGGGCGCCCTCCGGCTCCGCCGCCTGCAGCGGGATGCCCAGGTCGGGTGCCACCGCCCCGGTCAGCTGCTCGTACGCCTCGTCGGCCGCGTACCCCAGCTCCTCGCCGTCCCCGTCGATCTCCTCGTCGAACTCGCCCAGGAGCTCAGCCAGATGGTCCGGATCGTGCACCCCCCCCTCGAAGACCTCCCGCCCCTGCCCGATCAGCCAGCAGCGGAAGTAGTCGAAGGCGTCGTCGCTCGCCCCGTCGAGCAGCACCCAGGCCGCACCCCACAGGTCCCAGGTGTACGCCCGGTTGTAGCGCGACTCGAAGTGCCGGGCGAAGTCGAGGACGGAATCCGGGTCGAGCTGGGCCAGCCGCTCCACGAGCAGCTCGGCGTGTTCCTCGGGGTCGCCGTCGGCGGCCTCGCGGGTACGGTCCACGATCTCCCAGAACTCCGTCTCGTCCATCACCGCTCCAGCATCACGGGTGCGCCCCCGCGCCGCCACCGCTCATACGGCGAAAGGCCGGTGTCCGACCCCCGCGGGGGTCGGACACCGGCCTTTCGGCTGTCACGGAGCCTCAGAGGCCGTAGCGCTCCCGGGCCTCCTTGACGGCGGACGCCGGCACCTCGCCGCGGCGGGCGAGCTGGGCCAGCGCGGCCACCACGATCGACTGGGCGTCGACACCGAAGTGGCGGCGGGCGCCCTCACGCGTGTCGGACAGACCGAAGCCGTCCGTGCCCAGCGAGGTGTAGTCCTGCTCCACCCACTGGCTGATCTGGTCCGGGACCTGACGCATCCAGTCGGAGACGGCGAGGACCGGGCCCTGGGCGCCTTCCAGCGCGCGGGTGACGTACGGGGTGCGCACCTCGCCGCGCAGCAGCGCCTCGTCGCACTCCAGCGCGTCGCGGCGCAGCTCGCCCCAGGAGGTGGCGGACCAGACGTCGGCCGACACGTTCCAGTCGGCGGCCAGCAGCCGCTGCGCCTCCAGGATCCAGTGGATCGCCGTACCGGAGGCCATCAGCTGCACCTTCGGGGAGTCCGCGGCCGGGGCCGCCTCCGCCAGGTCCGCCGCCGTGTTGAAGCGGTACAGGCCCTTGAGGATGCCTTCCTCGACGCCCTCGGGCATCGCGGGCTGCACCTTCGGCTCGTTGTAGACCGTCAGGTAGTAGAAGACGTTCGAGTCCTCACCTGGGACGGTCTCGCCGTACATCCGGCGCAGACCGTCCTTGACGATCACCGCGATCTCGTACGCGAAGGCCGGGTCGTAGTTGAGCGACGCCGGGTTCGTGGACGCGATCAGGTGCGAGTGGCCGTCCGCGTGCTGCAGGCCCTCACCGGTCAGGGTGGTGCGGCCGGCGGTGGCGCCGACGATGAAGCCCTTGCCGAGCTGGTCGGCGAGCTGCCACATCTGGTCGGCGGTGCGCTGCCAGCCGAACATCGAGTAGAAGATGTAGAACGGGATCATCGGCTCGCCGTGCGTCGCGTACGACGTGCAGGCGGCGATGAAGTCGGCCATGGCGCCGGCCTCGGTGATCCCCTCGTTGAGGATCTGGCCGTCCTTGGCTTCCTTGTAGTACATGAGCTGGTCGCGGTCGACCGGCTCGTACGTCTGGCCCAGCGGCGAGTAGATGCCGGCCGACGGGAAGAGGGACTCCATACCGAAGGTGCGGGCCTCGTCGGGGACGATCGGCACCCAGCGCTTACCGGTCTCCTTGTCCCGCATCAGGTCCTTGACGAGGCGGACGAAGGCCATGGTGGTGGCCATCTCCTGCTTGCCGGAACCCTTGAGCAGCGGGGCGAAGGAGCGGTCGGCCGGAGCCGGCAGGGCGACCTGCTTGACCTTGCGGGCCGGGGCCGGGCCGCCGAGCGCCGCGCGGCGCTCGTTCAGGTACTGGACCTCGGGGCTGTTCGCACCGGGGTGGCCGTACGGGACCTGGCCGTCGGCGAAGGCGCTGTCCGGGATCGGGAGGCCAAGGAGGTCACGCATGTCCTTGAACTCGTCGATCGTCAGCTTCTTCATCTGGTGGTTCGCGTTCTTCGACTCGAACCCGGCACCCAGCGTGTAGCCCTTGACGGTCTGCGCGAGGATGACCGTCGGCGCGCCCTTGTGCTCCAGGGCGGCCTTGTACGCGGCGTACACCTTGCGGGGCTCGTGGCCGCCGCGGGAGCTGTGGAAGCACTCGGCGATCTTCGCGTCGGAGAGCACGCCCGCCAGCTGCACGAGCTCGGCGTTGGCGCCGAAGAAGTGCTGGCGGATGTAGGCCACGTCGCGGGTCGCGTACGTCTGGAACTGCGCGTCCGGTACCTCGCGCAGGCGGCGTACCAGGGCGCCCGTGGTGTCGAGCTGGAACAGCTCGTCCCAGGCGGAGCCCCACAGCGACTTGATGACGTTCCAGCCGGCGCCGCGGAACTGTGCCTCCAGCTCCTGGACCACGCGGAAGTTGGCGCGGACCGGACCGTCGAGGCGCTGCAGGTTGCAGTTGATGACGAAGGTCAGGTTGTCGAGCTGCTCGCGGGAGGCGAGGGCCAGGGCGGCGGTCGACTCGGGCTCGTCCATCTCGCCGTCGCCCAGGAAGGCCCAGACGTGCGAGTTGGCGGTGTCCTTGATGCTCCGGTTCTGCAGGTAGCGGTTGAAGCGCGCCTGGTAGATCGCGGAGAGCGGGCCGAGGCCCATGGAGACCGTGGGGAACTCCCACAGCCACGGCAGGCGCCGCGGGTGCGGGTAGGACGGCAGGCCGTTGCCGCCGGACTCCTGGCGGAAGTTGTCGAGCTGCTGCTCGGAGATGCGTCCGTCGAGGAAGGCGCGGGCGTAGATGCCGGGGGAGGCGTGGCCCTGGATGTAGAGCTGGTCGCCCGATCCGTCGGCCTCCTTCCCGCGGAAGAAGTGCTGGAAGCCGGTCTCGTACAGCCACGCGGCGGAGGCGAAGGTGGCGATGTGGCCGCCGACGCCGTACTTGGAGCCGCGGGTCACCATGGCGGCCGCGTTCCAGCGGTTCCACGCGGTGATCTTGGCTTCCATCTCCTCGTCACCGGGGAACTCGGGCTCCGCGGCCGTGGGGATGGTGTTGACGTAGTCCGTCTCCAGCAGCTTGGGGAGCGCGAGGCCGGCGGCCTCGGCGTGCTGGAGGGTGCGACGCAGCAGGTATTCGGCCCGGCGTGTACCGGCGGCCTTGGCGACGGCGTCGAGGGAGGCCGCCCACTCGGCGGTCTCCTCGGTGTCGCGGTCCGGGAGCTGGTCGAGCTCGCTCGGAAGCTTTCCTACGGGGTCGGACATCGCTGTGCGCCGCCTTCCGGGTAATGGAGAGGTGGTGAAAAAATCCCTGACGGGCAGGACAGGGTCGGTGGACCTGGTTGAGGTCCGCGACGACTGTAAATCGCTGATCGATGATCGATCAAATAAAAGTGACAAAGAAACGTCCATCTGACGAAAGTCGGCACCGCGTGCCAGTAAGAAAGGCACGCGGTGCCGGTCAAATGAGGGTGAAACGGGCGGACCGTTATCGGATCACGCCCTCGGAGCGCACCCCAGGACGTGCCGCTTCACCAGCAGACCGATGTCCGGATCCTGACTGCGGAACGCCTCGACGAGGGCCTCGTGCTCCTCGGCGTACGACTTCTGGACGGTTCCCAGCCAGCGGATGGACAGGGCCGTGAACACCTCGATGCCCAGGCTCTCCCAGGTGTGCAGCAGCACGCTGTTCCCGGCCGCCCGGACCATCGCCCGGTGGAACCCGACGGTGTGCCGCACCTGCGCGGTCCCGTCCTCGGTGCGGTCGGCCTCCCACAGGGCCGCCACGTGCGGCTCCAGCGCCGAGCAGTCGGCCGCCAGCCGCGGCGCCGCCAGCTCGGCCGCGATCTGCTCCAGACCGGCCCGGACCGGGTAGATCTCCTCCAGGTCGGCCGCGGAGAGGTTCCGTACGCGCACGCCCTTGTTCGGCGCCGACTCGATCAGCCGCAGGGTCTCCAGCTCGCGCAGGGCCTCCCGTACGGGGGTCTGGCTGACCTCCAGCTCCACGGCGATCCGACGCTCGACGATCCGCTCCCCGGGCTTCCAGCGCCCGCTGACGATCCCCTCCACGATGTGCTCGCGGATCTGCTCGCGCAGCGAGTGCACGACGGGTGGGGTGATCATCGGCGGTTCATCTCCTGGGTGCGGGTGCACGGGTGGTCCGGGGCTGATGGGTAGACAATACGGCGGAGCAGGCCGAGGCGATGCGCTCCCGGTCAGGGACGCCGGGTGAGGCTGGTTACAGGAAACCGCCGAGGGCGCTGCTGATGAGGGCGCCCAGTTCGGCCGCGTGCCCCGCCCGCAGGGGGATCAGCTCGGCCAGCTCCGCGACGGCCGCCTCGCGCTCGGCCGGCGTGGGCGTGGGCGAGGGGATGTGGCCTTGCCGCCGCCCCGCCAGCACGTGCGCGGTCCTGAGATGGACACCGGCCATGAACCCCTGCCCGTGCACGCACTCCTCCAGCGCGCACAGAGCCACCAGCACGTCGAAGTCCGGCTCCGCGACGGCCAGCTCGCGCCGCCACCGCTGCCGGAGCGCGTCCGGGTCCGCGACACAGGCGTAGGCGGCGGAGATCCCCGTGTCCGCCGCCAGGACGAGGAGGGCCTGGTGCACGCGCTCCGAGTCCGACGCACCCGGGGCGCCGACGGAGCCGGGCGTCCGCGCCCGTGCGAGGTCCGCCGCGTGGGCCGTCAGGTACGCGCGGGACTCCTCCCACGTCGGCAGCGCCATCCAGTGCTCCAGCCGCTCGCGGACCAGGTGCGGTCCGAAGGCCGCCGCGGCGCCGGACCGCGCCGCCTCGCGGGCGACGGCCAGGTACAGCCCCGCCGTCCCGTCCGCCAGCGCCAGTTCCTCCAGGGCGAGCCCGGCGTGCGGCGTCGAGAGCAGCGCGGCGTACTCCTCCCACACGGCGCGGGCCGTCGCCCAGTCGGCGCTCGCCACCCACCCCCCGGCGAGATCGACCAGCTCCTGCCGCACCGGCAGCCACGGCGGGACCGCACCTCCCAGAAGCCCGACGACGAGTGGCCGGTACGCGCGCAGCCGCTGCCGCGCGTACAGCGTCGGGCGGTTCTCCGGGTCGCCGGCCGGATGACGCGGCGAGGCGAGCGCCAGCAGCGTGCGCACCCCCGGCTCGGCATCGGGCGACGCGAGCTGGAACGACCCGCGCTGGCAGGTCAGCCACGCGGCGCCCGGCACCCCGGTGAGCGCCGCCTCGGCCCGCAGATGGGCGCCGACCACCTCCTCCGGGGGCGCGAACACGCCGAGGAGTCCCAGCGCCTCGGCCAGCTGGCCCAGATGCGATGCCGGATCCTCCACGGCCGGGGCGAGTGCGACTTCCGCCCCCTCCCGGACCGCGGCCAGCGCCCCCGCCGTGTCCCCGGCCGCCGCCCGGAACGCGCCCAGCGCGCACAGCCGCGCGGGAAGTGCGGCCCGGTACGAGGCCGGCCCGTCCGCGGCGAGGGCGCGGTTGAGCTCCACGGCCTCCGTGGCGGCGTCCAGGGCGACCCGCGTCGCTCCGACCGCCGCCGCCTGGTCGGCCAGCCGGGCCAGTGCCTCGGCCAGGAGGGCGCGTTGGGTGCCCGGATTGTCCCGGACCAGGCGGCGCAGCAACTCCACGGCCTCGGTGCCGGCCGCGAGCGCCTCCTCGCGTTCCCCACGCTGCCCCAGCAGCGTGCCGAGGCTGGTCAGGGTCCGGGCCAGGCCTTCCGTATGGGCGGCGGGATGCCGCCCGACGAGGACCCGGTAGACCCCGAGCGCCTCCCTGGCCGCCGCCAGGGCGGCCTCCGGATCGGCGACGGACAGCTGCACGCACTGGTTCATCACCGTCCCGGCGAGCTGCGGGAGATGGGCGTCCGGGTCGTCCCGGGCCAGGGACCGGGCCAGCGCCACCGCTTCCGCCCCGGCGGCGAGCGCCCCGGCGGAGTCGCCGAGTCGCGACCGTATGATCGCGAGGTTGCCCAGCGCGAGGGTGAGGCCCGGAAGGTGCTTGGCCGGGGAGCGCGCCGCGAGTTCCCGGCTGTCGCGCACGGCCTCCTCGCAGGTGGCCGCCGCCTCCCCGAGCCGTCCCGCCGCGCACAGGTGGGCGGCGAGGCTCGCCGACAGCCGGGTGAGCATCTCACCGTGCGCGAGGGGGTCGCGATCCGCCAGGTCCCGGCAGATCCCCACGGCCTCCGTGATGGTGGTCAGAGCCCCGTCCACGTCGCCGACCTTCTCCTGCTCCCGGGCCAGGTTGGCCAGCGACCTCATGAGCAGGTCGGGTGCCGGGTGGCGGCCGCCGCCGCTGGTGCGCAACAGTCCGACGGCCGCGGTGCAGGACGCCAGAGCCCCCCTCGCGTCCCCCGCGTGAGCCTGCTGGACGCCCAGGTTGCCCAGGGCGCTCGCCAGCCGGATCCGATGGGCGTCCGTGATGCCGCCGGTGAAGTCCCCCAGCACATCGACGGCCCGGCGGCCCTCCGCCACCGCCCCCTGGAGGTCCCGCACCTCGCCCAGCAGCTGGGAATGGCCGATGAGCGCGTCCGCCAGACTCTCCCGGTGCGCGGCGGGGGCGTCCCGGGCGAGTGCCTCGTACAGTTCCACGGCGCGCGCGCACGTCCGGATCCCTTCCCGGGGGTCCGTCGGGCCCCGCCGGGTACCCAGGGTGACCAGGGCCCGGGCCAGATGCTCCGTGTGGGACTCGGGAGTCTCCCCGGCGAGTACCTCATAGATCCGCACGGCTTCGGCGGCGGTCTCCAGCGCCGCCCCGGTGTCGCCGGTCGCCGAGGTGTACAGGGAGAGGTTGTGCAGCGACATGGCCAGCTCCGCCCGGTGCGCGCCCGAGGCGCCGACCAGCCGCCGGTGCAGGGCCACCGCCTCGGCGGTGGAGGCCACCGCGCCCGGGCCGTCGTCCGCCGCGTCCTGGCAGATCGCCAGGTGGTTCAGGGCCGTCAGCAGCCGGCTGAGGTGGGCCTGCGGATCCTCCCGCACCAGAACGCGCAGGATCTCCACGGCCTCCCGGACGGACGGCAGCGCGTCCGCCTCCTGCCCGAAGTGCTGGAGCACGTCCCACAGGCCCATGAGCGTCCAGGCCAGCAGCGGGCGGAACACCCCGCCGCGGCTGCCGGCCAGCGTCCGCAGGGTGACCGGGCCCTGCTCCCCGGCCAGCACCGCGGACGCCGGGATCGAGCCCAGCAGATACGGATTGGGGGCCCCGGAATCCTCCGGCAGCAGCCCGATCAGTGTGTTCAGCACCCGCAAGGAGGTCTTCGCCGTGTCGTCCGGGTCCTCGTCCGGCCCCATCAGCCAGGCCGCGAACTCCCGGTGGTACAGCCGGTACACGGCCTGCGTCCCGTCGCTGTCCTCCACCACGTACCGGCCGTAGGCGTTCAGCACCCAGTCGACGTCCTGCGGGCCGTACGAGGTCCCGGACGGGCTCAGCGCCGAGGCCACCGCCTCCCAGATCCCCCGGGCCGGGATGCCGTTCCCCTCGCTCCACGCGAGCGCCGTCAGCAGGTCCCGCGCCCGCGCCGGGTCCGGCCCCCCGGCGAGGTCAGCCGTGAACCCCGCGGCGATCGACACCGGCAGGGCGTCCTTCCAGCCGTCCGCCCCGGAGGCGGCGAAGCGGCGGCTCAGCGCGCCCACCGCCAGCCCGGCGAACAGGAACCCGCCCGCGTCGCCCACCGCCCGGTCCGCCACGGCGTCCGCCGCGTCCGCGGCGTGCTCCCCGGGCACGCCCTCCGCCAGCAGCCGCAGCCGGGCGTACTCGCGGATGTCCTCGGCGGTGCCGGGCTCCTCGTCCAGGTCGGCGGTCGTGGCCCGCGTGTCCAGCAGACGGGTGACCGCCCGGCCGAGCGACTCGCCCGGCTCGGCCCCCGGCCGGAACGGCCGGTCCCGTGAGCCCAGCAGCACCAGTGCCATCCGGCTCAGTGGAGCCAGCAGCTCGTCGACGATCTGCGCCGCCTGCTCCGGCGCGGCCTCGTCCAGGCCGTCGACGACCAGCACCGGCCGGCGTCCCTCCCGCTCGATGTCGGCGATCAGCGCGGACGGCGCCGCCGGGGGATCCAGGTGCAGCTGCGCGGCGAGCGAGTCCGCGAGCTGGCGCACCGTGAGACCCCGGACGTGGACCGAGGCCGCCACCCTGCGCACGCCCGGGTCGGGATCGCCTCGGCGCAGCGCGCCGTGCGCGATGACATCGGCCCGGTAGCGCTCCGAGGACAGGGTCGAGATCCGGCCCAGCACGGCGGACTTGCCGCTGCCCGCACTGCCCGTGACCAGGAACAGCCCCGGCTCCCCGGCCTCCAGCCAGGCCACGATCGCGGCGAGCACCCGCCGTCGCCCGGTGAAGAACCAGCCCTCCTCGACCCGCTCCGCCCCGCGCGCGGCCCGCACCAGGTGTTCCACCAGCTCGGCCTCGGCCGCGGGCAGCACCCGGGGATTGGGGAACATGGGCCCGTCCCGGCCCAGCGTCACGGCCAGCGGCTGCTGCCCGGCATCCGCCGGCCACTCCTCCTGTACGGCGTCCAGCACGGCCGCCCCGGTGACCTCCCGGTTGCGGCGGCTCCACTCGTGCCGGTACCCGCCCGCGTCCGGCCCGTCGCGCAGCACCCGGGTCACCGCGTCCACGAGCAGGCCGGCGCCGTCGGCCGTCTCCTGCGGGCGGCAGCTCGCCACCACCCCGAACCAGGCCGCCCGGCCCGGCGGCAGACTCCGTTTCGCGTGGACCAGGAACGCCTTGCGCAGCGACTCCAGCACCCCCGCCCCCGCGTGGCAGGTGTCGATCAGCACCAGCAACCGGTCCGCTCCGCATTCCAGTGCGGCGGAGGTCAGTCGCCGTGCCGAGTACGTCTCCTCCTCGTCGTGGGCCCGCCGGGTGTCGCGGACGATCAGGTGCAGCTCCTCCGCGTGTACCTCTCCGTGCCCTGACCACACCACCACGGCCGGGCCGTGCGTGCCGCCGTCCGCCCAGCCGTCCCGCCAGCGCGCCACGGGGGCGCCGAGCTCCGCCCGGCCGGGATCGGTCACCACGGTGGGGGTGAACCCGTACCCCGCCAGCAGGTCGCACAAGTCCCGCAGCTGCCGGGTCGCACCGGTCAAAGGCCGGAACTCCGGACTCTCGTACCGCTCGACGACCACGCCGAGGACGGTCCCCCCGCCGTCGCGCTCCTCGGCGCTCACCCCTCGCTCACCACCGTCAGGGCCGTCACGGCGGACCCCGGGTGCCCCACCGCGTGGACGATCAGCCGGTGGGCGCCCGGCGGCGGGGCGGGGAACACCGTGCGGTAGTGACCGCCGCCGAGGTTGGCCAGCGAGCGGGAGCGCGACGGACCGCCGGCGGCGGGGCGCAGCTCGGCGGTCAGCAGCAGGTCCTCGTGCCCGTCGGCCCGGACGCGCACCTCGTACGGCTCGCCGCACTCGGCGAGCGGGAGCGCGGTGACCCCGAGCGCCGGCGCGGTTCGTTCGCCGTCCCTGCGGAACGGCGGCTCGCGGTCCAGCAGGCCGTACAGGGCGTCCCGTACGCCGCGGTTGTTGTGCAGCGAGCCGTGCTGCTCACACGGGGTGTGGCCCTCCGCCACGGCGTACCCCGTACGGTCGGCGGCCGCTGGCCGGGCGGCCAGCCGCGGCACGGTCCCGTCGCCGCTCTCGGCCTCCGTCACCAGCAGACCGCCGGTGAATTCGGCAACGGCCGCCGTCGGCTGGCGGATGCCGGCCAGGCAGACCAGGCCCTCGGCCGGGGCGGCGGCCCGCAGGTCGGCGTGGAAGCGGGCGGCGTCCGCCAGCAGCTCGGGGTCGGGCCCGGGCAGGCCGGGGAGGTCGGCCGGGTGGACGAGGCCGCCGGGGGTACGCACGCAGGCGTAGTCGGGCGCGAGCTGGTGCAGGGAGGGCAGACTGCGGGCCAGGGCCGTCAGGTCCAGCCGGAGCGGTCCCCAGCCTTTGCGCAGCCCGTTGACCAGGTTGGTCAGGGCGTCCAGGGAACCGCGGTGCGGGGTGCCGAGGGTGATCACGCGGCGCGTGGTCTCACGCCCGCCGAGGCGTTCGACGTAGTGCCGGGCGACCAGACCGCCCATGGAGTGGCACAGGAGGATCACGCGGGCGTCGGCGTGCTCGGGGGACGCGGCGCGCAGCCGCTCCAGCCCCTCCTCGACGCGCCGCTTGAGCAGCGCGGCGTTGTAGCGGCACGACAGCCGCCAGTCGTACGGGAAGTCCAGCAGGGTCTCGCCCGGGGTGAGCCCGAAGGTCCTGGCCAGCCAAGCCATCAGGTCGGTGTAGCCCTCGATGGGATGCCAGAAGCCGGGTATGACGTGCACGTCCGGCATGAGACCGGTGGGCCGGATCCCGTCGCCGGGATGTCCGTCGCCGAGGCCGCCGGGTAACGCCAGAGCCTTGAGCGAGCCGCCCAGGGTGCTGATGGCCCGCGACAGCGTGCGGCCCTTCAGGTCCCAGACCGGCCTCCCGTCCGCATCCGCCAGCCGGCTCCCCATGATGCCGGGCACCACCACGACCAGGTCCATGCTCACGCCCCCCTGCGTCCCACCCCGCTCTGCCGGAACAACCACGGTAGGGGCGGGAAGACGACGGCGCCCCCGTCCGGGGAAAATTCCGGGCGGGGGCGCCGTGGTGCGACAGCTGCTGCTGTGCGGTGAGCCTTACAGGCCGAGCTCGACCTCGAACTCGCCGGCCTCGAGGATCGCCTTGACGGCCGAGAGGTACCGGGCCGCGTCCGCGCCGTCCACCAGGCGGTGGTCGTAGGACAGGGTCAGGTACGTCATGTCGCGGATGCCGATGTTGGTGCCCTCGGCGGTCTCGATGACCACCGGGCGCTTCACCGTGGCACCGATGCCCAGGATGGCGACCTGGTTCGGGGGCACGATGACCGTGTCGAACAGCGCACCGCGCGAGCCGGTGTTGCTGATGGTGAAGGTCGCGCCCGACAGCTCGTCCGGCGTGATCTTGTTGCCGCGGACCTTGGCGGCCAGGTCGGCGGTCGCCTTGGAGATGCCCGCCAGGTTGAGGTCACCGGCACCCTTGATGACCGGGGTCATCAGGCCCTTCTCGGAGTCCACGGCGATGCCGATGTTCTCCGAGTCGAAGTAGGTGATGGTGCCCTCGTCCTCGTTGATCCGGGCGTTGACGACCGCGTGGGCCTTCAGCGCCTGGGCAGCGGCCTTGACGAAGAACGGCATCGGCGAGAGCTTGACGCCCTCACGGGCCAGGAACGCGCCCTTGGCCTTCTCGCGCAGCTTCATGATCTTGGTGATGTCCACCTCGACCACGGAGCTGAGCTGAGCCTGCGAGTGCAGGGCCTTCATCATGTTGTCGCCGATGACCTTGCGCATGCGGGTCATCTTGACCGTCTGACCGCGCAGCTCGGAGACCGCGGCGGCCGGAGCCTTGGCGGCCGGAGCGGCAGCGGACGGCGCCGGGGCGGCGGCAGCGGCCTTGGCGGCCTCGGCGGCGGCCAGGACGTCCTGCTTGCGGATGCGGCCCCCGACACCGGTGCCCGAGACCGTGGACAGGTTGACGCCGGACTCCGAGGCGAGCTTGCGCACCAGCGGGGTCACGTACGCGCCCTCGTCACCGGCGGAGACAGGGCCCCCGGCAGTCACAGCGGGAGCGGCCGGAGCCACCGGGGCTGCCGGGGCCGGAGCGGCGGCCGGGGCCGGAGCGGCCACGGGAGCCGGAGCGGCCACAGGAGCCGGAGCGGCCACGGGAGCCGGAGCGGCGACCGGGGCGGCAGCGGCGGGGGCGGCCACGGCCGGAGCCGGGGCAGCGGCGGCCGGGGCCGCCGCGGGGGCCGGGGCCGCCGCGGGGGCGGCACCGGCGGCACCGATGACGGCCAGAACGGCGCCGACCTCGGCGGTCTCGTCCTCGCCGATCCGGATCTCCAGCAGCGTGCCGGAGACCGGCGCGGGGATCTCGGTGTCGACCTTGTCCGTGGAGACCTCGAGCAGCGGCTCGTCGGCCTCGACGGACTCGCCGACCTGCTTCAGCCAGCGGGTGACGGTGCCCTCGGTGACGGACTCGCCCAGGGCGGGGAGCACGACATCGGTGCCGGACGCGGCGGGCGCGGCGGCAGCGGGCGCCTCGGCGGCCGGAGCCGGGGCCGCGGGGGCCTCGGCGACGGGGGCCGGAGCGGCGACGGGGGCGGGCTCGGCGGCCGGAGCCGCGGCCGGGGCGCCGGAGCCGTCGTCGATGACGGCCAGCTCGGCGCCGACCTCGACGGTCTCGTCCTCGGCGACCTTGATGGAGGCCAGGATGCCGGAGACGGGCGACGGGATCTCGGTGTCGACCTTGTCGGTCGACACCTCGAGCAGCGGCTCGTCGGCCTCGACGCGCTCGCCCTCGGCCTTCAGCCAGCGGGTGACAGTGCCCTCGGTGACGCTCTCACCGAGCGCCGGAAGGGTTACGGAAACCGACATGGTTTCAGTTGCTCCTAACGAATGTGCGGAAGTGGTCGTCGCGCCCGTGACGATTAGTCGTGGGAGTGAAGCGGCTTGCCGGCCAGGGCCAGGTGGGCCTCGCCGAGCGCCTCGTTCTGGGTCGGGTGCGCGTGGATGAGCTGCGCGACCTCGGCCGGCAGAGCCTCCCAGTTGTAGATCAGCTGGGCCTCGCCGACCTGCTCGCCCATCCGGTCACCGACCATGTGGACGCCGACCACGGCACCGTCCTTGACCTGGACGAGCTTGATCTCGCCCGCGGTCTTCAGGATCTTGCTCTTGCCGTTGCCCGCCAGGTTGTACTTCAGGGCCACGACCTTGTCCGCGCCGTAGATCTCCTTGGCCTTGGCCTCGGTGATGCCGACGGAAGCGACCTCGGGGTGGCAGTAGGTGACGCGCGGGACACCGTCGTAGTCGATCGGGACGGTCTTGAGACCGGCCAGACGCTCCGCGACCAGGATGCCCTCGGCGAAGCCGACGTGCGCGAGCTGGAGGGTCGGGACGAGGTCACCGACGGCCGAGATGGTCGGCACGTTGGTCTGCATGTACTCGTCGACCAGGACGTAGCCGCGGTCCATCGCGACGCCCTGCTCCTCGTAGCCCAGGCCCTGCGAGACCGGTCCGCGGCCGACCGCGACCAGGAGCACCTCGGCCTCGAAGGTCTTGCCGTCGGCCAGCGTCACGCGGACGCCGTTCTCCGTGTACTCGGCCTTGTCGAAGAAGGTGCCGAGGTTGAACTTGATGCCGCGCTTGCGGAAGGCGCGCTCCAGCAGCTTGGAGCTGTTCTCGTCCTCGACCGGCACGAGGTGCTTGAGGCCCTCGATGACGGTGACGTCCGAGCCGAAGGACTTCCACGCCGAGGCGAACTCGACGCCGATGACGCCGCCGCCCAGGACGATCGCGGACTCGGGCACGCGGTCCAGGACCAGCGCGTGGTCCGAGGAGATGATGCGGTTGCCGTCGATGTTCAGGCCCGGCAGCGACTTCGGCACGGAGCCGGTCGCCAGCAGGATGTGGCGGCCCTGGATGCGCTGGCCGTTCACGTCGACGGAAGTCGGGGAGGAGAGGCGGCCCTCTCCCTCGATGTAGGTCACCTTGCGGGAGGCGACCAGGCCCTGCAGGCCCTTGTACAGGCCCGAGATGACCTCGTCCTTGTACTTCTGGACACCCGCGATGTCGATGCCCTCGAAAGAGGCCTTGACACCGAACTGGGCGGCTTCACGAGCCTGGTCCGCGATCTCGCCCGCGTGCAGCAGAGCCTTCGTGGGGATGCAGCCGTTGTGCAGGCAGGTGCCACCGAGCTTGTTCTTCTCGATCAGGGCAACGTCCAGACCCAGCTGGGATGCGCGCAGCGCCGCGGCGTAACCGCCACTGCCACCGCCGAGGATCACTAGGTCGAAAACGGTGCTGGCGTCGTTCGCCACGTCACGTCCTCCATGCATGTGCGCCGGGCACCGGTCCTCTGTGACCGGGCGGCGGCTGGTAATCGGCCGCTTGTTTCTTCGGCCCTGTGGTGGGGGCCCTGTCCTGCCGAGAACCCATCTTCGCATTTGTCGGGGGAACGCGGGACGCCGGGCCCGGACTGTGGACGGAGCTTCTGTCGGAGGTGAGGGTTACCGATGCGTAGAAACGTACGGTTCCCCGGCGTTTCGCCATAAGCCGAACGCACCCCGGGCCCTGACCGGCGCCCGGGGTGCGTCACGTCTCACATCCGGGCCGTCAGCCCAGGTCGCCCGTGGCGGTGCGCTCGGCCAGCCGCACCAGGGTGCGCACGGCCGAGCCGGTGCCGCCCTTGGGGGTGTAGCCGTGCGGCGCGCCCTCGTGGAAGGCCGGGCCGGCGATGTCGAGGTGGGCCCAGGTGATGCCCTCGCCGACGAACTCCTGCAGGAAGAGGCCGGCCACCAGGCCGCCGCCCATGCGGACACCCATGTTCGCGATGTCGGCGGTGGGGGAGTCCATGGTCTTGCGCAGCTCCGCGGGGAGCGGCATCGGCCAGGAGGACTCGCCGACCTCCTCGGCGATCTCGTGGATCGACGTGCGGAAGGCGTCGTCGTTCGCCATGATCCCGAAGGTGCGGTCGCCGAGGGCGAGCACCATGGCGCCGGTCAGGGTGGCGACGTCGACGATCGCGTCCGGGGCGTCCTCGGAGGCCTTGGTCAGCGCGTCGCCGAGGACCAGACGGCCCTCGGCGTCCGTGTTGAGGACCTCGACGGTCTTGCCGCTGTACATGCGCAGGACGTCACCCGGCTTGGTGGCGGAGCCGGACGGCATGTTCTCGGCGAGCGCGAGCCAGCCGGTGACGTTGACCCGCAGGCCCAGCTTCGCGGCCGCGACGACGGAGGCGAAGACGGCGGCGGCGCCGGCCATGTCGCACTTCATCGTCTCGTTGTGGCCGGCCGGCTTCAGGGAGATGCCGCCCGAGTCGTAGGTGATGCCCTTGCCGACGAAGGCCAGGGTCTTCTCCGCCTTCGGGTGCGTGTAGGTGAGCTTCACCAGGCGCGGCAGGTTCTCGGAGCCCTTGCCGACGCCCATGATGCCGCCGTAGCCGCCCTTGACCAGGGCCTTCTCGTCCAGCACCTGGACCTTGATGCCGTTCTCCTTCGCGGCCGCGGAGGCGACCGCGGCGAAGGCCTCGGGGGTCAGGTCGTTCGGCGGGGTGTTCACCAGGTCACGGGCGACGTTGACCTCGGTCGCGACGACAGCGGCGCGCTCGGCGGCGGCCTTGTGCTCCTTGTCGCGGGGCTTGGCGCCCAGCAGGGCCACCTCGGCGAGCGGCTGCTTCGGAGCGGAGTCCTTGCCGTTGCCGTTCTTCTTCTCGCCGCCCTGGTAGGCGGTGAACGCGTACGCGCCCAGCAGCGCGCCCTCGGCGACGGCGGTGACGGCCGAGGCGTCCTCCAGCGGGAGGGCGAAGCCGGCCTTCTTGCTGCCGTGCAGCGCGCGGGCGGCGGCGCCGGCGGCGCGGCGAAGCACCTCCTCGTCGAACGACTCGTCCTTCTCCGGGACGGAGCCGAGCCCCACCGCCAGCACGACCGGGACCTTGAGGCCTGCCGGAGCCGGCAGCTTGGTGATCTCGCCTTCGGCGCCCGAGGCGCCGAGCGCTTCGAGGACGCCGGCGAGCTTACCGTCGTACGCCTTGTCCACGGCCTCGGCGCCGGCGGCCACCATCGGGCCCTTGGGGCCCTTCGCGACGCCGACGACGAGGGCGTCGGCGCGGAGCGTCGCCGCGCCGGCAGTGCTGAGAGTCAGAGCAGTCACGGTGGTGAAGTCTCGCTTCCGTTTGTGTGTGTGGGCCGAGTGGGTGGACGGCCATCCGTAGCGATCGTAATTCGGGCCCGACGGCCGCCAGAAATGAGCCTACGCGTACGGGCTCGCCCGCACGCCACTCGAAGGTTTGGCAAGTTGTTCGATCAAGGGGCCGCCAGGTTCACCCATCCGTGGACTCTGCTCCAGGTTTGCCTCGTAGACCTGACGAGGTCCGAGAGACTCGGTCCACTCTCGCAAGGGGACGCGGGGTTCCTTTGCATGATTTCCACAGAGCCTCCCCGGCCCGGCCGTCCGCCATGGGCCGTGTCGAGGGATGCCTGCGGGGGGAAAGGCCGAAATGGTCAACAAGAACCGGATGAACAGGCTCGCCGCCGTCATGGCCGCCGCAGCCCTGGTGTCCGTGGCAGTACCCGCCGCGACCGCTCAGGCGGCCGAGGCACCGCGGATCGACCTGAAGGTGCTCGTCGTCGACGACGGCGGCAGCTCGGTCCAGGCGGTCACCGCGGAACTCCGGGACACCGGAGTCCCGTACACCCGCGTCGAGCTGGGCAGCGCGAGCCGCCCGGTCATCAACGCGGCGTTCCTCAGCGACACGCTCGACGGCCGGCCGCGCGCCAAGTACCAGGGCGTCGTCCTGCCCAACGAGAACCCCTTCGGCGAGGGCTCGGCAGAGATGGCCGCGCTCGCCGCGTACGAGACGACGTACGGGATCCGCCAGGTCGACGCCTACACCTGGTCGCACCCGGGCGTCGGGCTGGAGTACACCGACAACGGCGGCTACAGCGGCCAGCTCGACGGCACCCAGGCCGCGGTCACCCCGGCCGGCAAGGCGGGGCCCTTCGCCTACCTCGGCGGACAGGTCACCTTCGAGGACAACTCCGCCCTCGTCCCCGAGAGCTTCGGGTTCATGGGCAAGCCGCGCCCCGGCTACACCAGCTACCTCGACGCCCCCGTTGGCTCCGGGCGGGCCTCGCTCGTCGGCCAGTACAGCCACGACGGGCGCAACGAACTGGTCGTCACCTTCGGCTACAACCAGTACCAGCAGCAGTTCCGGCTGCTGGCCCGCGGCATCGTCGACTGGCTCACCCAGGGGGTCCACCTCGGCCAGAGCCGCAACTACTTCGCGGTCCACGTCGACGACGTCTTCGCCCCCGACGCCCGCTGGAACAAGGAGCTCAACTGCACGCCGGGCGACTACGCCTGCGCGGGCGGGGAGGGCAAGGAGAGCACCGTCCGGATGAGCGCCGCCGACGCCGTGTACGCGGCGCAGTGGCAGACGTCCAAGAACTTCAAGCTCGACATGCTCTTCAACGGGGGCGCCGGCGAGGAGTGGAAGGCCGAGAACGGCGGGGTCGACGCCCTGACCGCCCAGCTCGTCGCCGACCGGGCCAAGTACCGCTGGATGAACCACACCTACACCCACCCGTTCCTCGGCTGCGTCCAGAACACCGCCGTCGTCCCCTGGACGTGCACGAAGAACGCGCAGGGCGCCGTCCAGTACATGAGCCGCGCCGACATCGCCGCCCAGATCCGCGACAACAACAACTGGGCCGCCTCCAAGGGCATCACCACCGACAGGACCGAGCTCGTCACCGGCGAGCACTCCGGTCTCAAGACCGCGCCGCAGCAGCCCGTGGACAACCCCAACCTGGCCGGCGCCCTCGCCGACACCGGGGTCAAGTGGGCCGGCAGCGACAACTCCCGCGAGCCCGCCCAGCGGGCGGTCGGCGCGGCCCTCACCGTCCCCCGGCACCCGATGAACGTGTACTACAACACGGGCACCAACGCCGAGATGGCCGACGAGTACAACTGGATCTACACCAGCCGCGCCGCCGGCGGCAGCGGCGCCTGCGAGGACAACCCGGGGACCTCCACCTGTCTGCCGGCCGCGCTCGACGTCAACACCGGCTACCTCCAGTACATCGTCCCGCAGGAGGCCCGGACCGCCCTGCGCCACGTACTGGCCAACGACCCCCGCCCGCACTACGTCCACCAGGCCAACCTGGCCGAGGACCGGACCCTCTACCCCGTGCTCAACCAGGTCCTCGACACCTACCGCACCCTCTACGCGCCCAGCGCGCCGATCGTCAACCAGTCCATGAAGGACACCGGCGTCGAGCTCCAGCGCCGCGCCGCCTGGGACAAGGCGCTCGCGGACGGCAAGGTCACCGCCTACCGCATCGGCACCACCGTCACCGTCAAGGCGCCGTCCGGGGTCGTCGCCCCGGTCACCGCCCCCACCGGGACGAAGAAGCAGATGCTGCTCGGCACCGCCGACTTCGGCACCGCCTACGCCGGCAGCCGCTCCGCCTGGGCCGCTCCGGAACTGCTCCAGAACGCCGTCACGCTCAAGCTGCCCAGCTGACCGTTCGTCACGCTCACGCTGCCCGGCCGACCGTCCGTCACGCTCACGCCGCTCAGCTGACCGTCCGTCCCGCAAGCCGTCACGAGTAACACCCAGCGCCGGCGCTCCGCACACCCACGGGCGCCGGCCCCTTTTCCGTCCTGGGGGGACACACCGTATGAGTCATGGGCGTCACGTCACCATGCTCACCGAAGGCACCTACCCGCACGTCCACGGGGGCGTCAGCACCTGGTGCGATCAACTGGTCCGCGGCATGCCGGAGGTCGACTTCAACGTCATAGCCCTGACCGGCTCCGGACGCGAGCCGGTCACCTGGGAGCTGCCGCGCAACGTCTACCGGCACACCGCCGTCCCGCTCTGGGGTCCTCCCCCCGGACGCGGCCGGCGTTCGGCCCTGCGCGGCAAGGCCCACCGCCGCTTCACCGAGGTCTACGAGACCTTCCTGCTCTCCCTGCTCGATCCCGCGGGAGGCTCCGCCCGGCACGGATTCTCCGCGGCCCTGCGCGAACTCGCCGTCCTCGCCCGGGCCGGAAAACTGGCCCCGGCCCTGCGCTCAGAAACGGTCCTGCGGCTGCTGATGACCGTATGGACCCGTCCCGGCCTCACCACCGCCGCGGCCGAGCCCACCATCCACGACGCGCTCACCGCCACCGACCTGCTGGAACACGCGCTGCGCCCGCTCGGCGTACGCATCCCGCCCGACAGCGTGGCCCACGCCGTCAGCAGCGGCCTCGCCACCCTCCCGGCCCTCGCCGCCAAACACATCGACGGGGTCCCCTTCCTGCTCACCGAGCACGGCATCTACCTGCGCGAGCGCTACCTCGGCTACCGCAGCGCCGGACAGCGCTGGCCCGTCAAGGCGCTCATGCTCGGCTTCTACCGCGAGCTCAACACCGAGGGCTACCGGCAGGCCGACCTGATCACCCCGTGCAACCAGTACAACCGCCGCTGGGAGGAGCGCGGAGGCGCCGATACCGAGCGCATCCGCACCGTCTACAACGGCGTCGACCCGCACGCCTTCCCCGAGGCCGGCCCCGAACCGGACGTGCCCACCCTCAGCTGGTGCGGCCGCATCGACCCCATCAAGGACCTCGAAACCCTCATCCGGGCCTACGCCTTCATGCGCGAGGAGCTGCCCGCCCTGCGGCTGCGCCTCTTCGGGCCGGTCCCGGCCGGCTGCGAGGCGTACAAGCTCCGGCTGGAGGAGCTCGCCGCCGAACTCGGGGTGAGCGACGGGATCACGTACGAGGGCCGCATCGAGCAGGTGGCCCAGGCCTACGCGGCCGGCCACATCGTGATGCTCTCCAGCATCAGCGAGGGCTTCCCCTTCAGCATCATCGAGGCCATGTCCTGCGGACGCACCACCGTCTCCACCGATGTCGGCGGGGTCCGCGAGGCCGTCGGCGACACCGGCCTGGTCGTCCCGCCGCGCGAGCCCGAGACCATGGCCCGCGCCACCCTCGCCCTGCTCCGCGACGACGAACGCCGTGCCGAGCTCGGCCGGCTGGCCCGCAAACGGGTGGTGGAGAAGTTCACCCTCCACCAGTCCGTGGACGGCTTCCGGCACATCTACCGGGAACTCGCCGGCCAGCCCGTGCTGCCCGTCCACGCCGGCGACAGCTGGACCCAGCGGCTCGCCGACCCCTGGTACCGCGAACTCGCCGCCGACGGGAGCCTGTGGTGAGCGGATCCCTCTGGCTCAAGCCGCCCGGCGCGGGCCCCGGCGCCGACACGCTCCCGGCCGTCCCGCGCCCGCGCCGCGACGGCCCCGGCCCGGCCGCCGACCCGATGGACGAACTCGCCGAACGCCTCGGCGTGTTCATCTCCGCCGCCGTCCACCCCGACGAGATCGCCGCCATCCTCGAATCCGACGGCATGACGGACGAACACATCCGGCTCGCCTACGGCCGGCACGACTCCTTCAGCCTCGCCGAGGAGCTCTACGTCCGGGTCCCCCGCGCCTTCCCGGACCCGGGCGCCGCCCCCGACCCCTGGAAGGTCTCCCTCACCGCCTGCCTGCTGCGCGGGGTCATCTTCGCCCTGCCCGGCCTCGCCTACCTCCTCGGCGCGCCCCTCCTCGAAGGCCCGCAGGACCGGCTCGGCCTGCCCGCCGGGACGCTCACCCTGCTCGCCGGGGCGCTCATCGGCTGGGTCTGGGACCAGACCCTGTCCCACCGGGCCTACTCCTGGCTCGGCCTCGGCGACCGGGCCGCCGCCGGGCGCACCCTGCTCATCGGCGCCCCCGCCGGATCCCTGCTCGGCACCGCCGCCGCGCTGGCCGTGCCCGGCGGGCCGCCGTTCTCGTACGCCTTCGCCGCCGGACAGGCCCTCTACGTCGGGGCCGCCACCGTCCTGCTGGTCCTCGGACGGGAGCGGGTGCTGCTCGTCGCACTCGGCCCGATGGCGGTCGGGGCGCTGCTCGTGCTCTTCGTCGACCTGCCCGTGCCGGTACGGGTCACCCTCCTCGTGGTGTCCCTGGTGGCCGCCTGCACCCTGGCCGTACGGGAACTCCCGCTGGCCGACGGGATACGGGCCGCCGTGCTCCGGATCCGCGGCTGGGCGGTGCGCCGGCCCGGCAAGGGCCCGGTGCGCTGGCAGATGCTGCGCGGAGCCGAGGAGGAACTCGCGGCCCGCGGGCCCCGGCTCGGGGACTCCGTGCCGTACGGGGTCTTCGGCCTCGGCACCGGCCTGCTCGTGCTGTACGCCGCCCTCGGGGAGGTGCTCGCCGGCGGCCCCGCCGAAGCGGTCGCCGCCCCCTCGGCGGTGGCCCTCACCCTCAGCATGGGTCCCGCCGAATGGCTGCTCCACCGCTTCCGCAGCGGCAGCCTCTCCGGGCTCCAGGGAGCCCGCTCGCCCGGCGCCTTCCGCCAGCGGATGCTCGGCACGCTGGCCCGGTGCCTCGCCGTCTACCTGGCGGTGCTGCTGCTCCTCGGCCTGACCGGAACCCTCCTGTGGCCCGGCGCCCCCGGCCTCACCGGAGTCCGGGTCGCCACCCTGCTGCTGCTCGGGGCGGTGATGTGGACCGGGCTGCTCCTGCAGTCCTTCGGAGCGGTCCGGCCCGCCGCCGCGGTCTGCGCCTCGGCCGCCGTCGCCCAGAGCCTGGCCCTGCTGACCGGGCTGGGCCAGCCCCGGGCCGTCCAGCTGGTGGTGGCGGGCACCGCCGCCGCCGTCCTGGCCGCGCTGGTCTGCCTGCTCCTCGGCCGCGCCACCGCCCACCGATGACGTACGACACGTACGAGACGCAGGAGAAGAAGGACCCCATGCTGCTGGTGCCCCTCTACGAGCACCCCGCCGACCGGCCCGAGGCCTGGGAGCGGCTCATCCACTCCGCCGGCCGGCTGCACTCGGTGGTGCTCAACCCCGACAGCGGGCCGGGCGCCGCCCCCGACGAGCGGTTCGCCCTCGTCGCCGAGCGGCTGCGCGAGGCCGGGGTACCCGTCCTCGGGTACGCCGACACCGACTACGGGCGGCGCCCGCACGCCGAGGTGGTGCAGGACCTGCTGCGCCACCGCGACTGGTACGCCACCGACGGGGCCTTCCTCGACCAGGCCTCCGCCGACCCGGAACTCCTCCCGCACTACGGGCGGCTCGCGGTCGCGGCGCGGGCCGCGGGCGCCCGCACCCTCGTCCTCAACCACGGGGTCCACCCGCATCCCGGCTACGCCGAACTCGCGGACCTGCTCGTCACCTTCGAGGGCCCCTGGGACGCCTACCGGGACGCGGCCGCCGTACCGCCCTGGACCGCGGACCATCCCGCCCAGCGGTTCTGCCACC
The DNA here is from genome assembly GCF_045000215.1 of Streptomyces sp. 147326. NCBI lineage: Bacteria > Bacillati > Actinomycetota > Actinomycetes > Kitasatosporales > Streptomycetaceae > Streptomyces > Streptomyces sp. 147326. The sequence goes on from NZ_CP134201.1 coordinate 6,283,115, forward strand.
TCGTGTACGCGGTCCCGCCGGGCGCGCCCGCCGCCGAACTCGCCGAGGAGCGGCGGGCGGGCGTGCACTGCGCGGTCCCCGGCACCGGCGCACACCCGTGGGGGACCCTCCCGTACGCCCTGGAGGCGGCGGGATGAAACGGCTCGGAGTCCTGCTGCTCCTGCCGTTGCTCCTCCTCGCGGCCTGTACCGCGGAGCCGCCGGACGGCGGCGAGGACGAGCCGCACCTGTGGCCCGACCAGGCGCCCGGGGAGCTCTGGCGGCCCCCGCCGGGCGTCGGCTGGCAGTGGCAGCTCACGGGGAAGCTCGACACCTCGGTGAAGGCGCCCGTGTACGACGTCGACGGGTTCACCACCACCAAGGAGCAGGTCACAGCCCTGAAGAAGGCCGGCCGCAAGACCATCTGCTACCTCTCCACCGGCGCCTGGGAGGACTTCCGCCCCGACGCGGAGGCGTTCCCGAAGGACCTGCTCGGCAAGGGCAACGGCTGGGAGGGGGAACGCTGGCTGGACATCCGCCGCGTGGCCGAGCTGGAACCGCTGATGGCCAAACGGTTCGACATGTGCCGGGACAAGGGCTTCGACGCGGTCGAGCCGGACAACATGGACGCCTACCGCAACACGTCCGGCTTCCCGCTCACCGCCGAGGACCAGCTGCGCTACAACCGGCTGATCGCGAAGCTGGCGCACGACCGGGGGATGGCGGTCGGCCTCAAGAACGACCTGGACCAGATCCCGGAGCTCGTCGGCGAGTTCGACTTCGCGGTGAACGAGCAGTGCGCGGAATATAGCGAGTGCGAGAGGCTGACCCCCTTCATCGAAGCGGGCAAGGCCGTCTTCCACGTGGAGTACGAACTCCCGACGAGCCGCTTCTGCGCACGCTCGCGCGAACTGAAACTGAGCTCCTTGCAGAAGCACTACGACCTCGACGCCTGGCGCCGCACTTGCCACTAGCCCGGCCAAAATCAGCCCCCGGCGAGGCTGGATCTGCCCGGCCAAGGCTGGATTTTCCGCCGAGCGGGAGGGGTGCGGGCGTAGCCCGGGGAAGGTCCGGCCGAGTCCGAAGGGTCCGGGCGGAGCCCGGGGAAGGTCAGGCGGGGAGGATGGCGTGCACGCGGTAGCCGCCGCCGAAGCGGGGGCCCGCGAAGCAGGAGCCGCCCAGGGCGCCGGCCCGTTCCCGCATTCCGAGCAGCCCGTGCCCACCCCCCGGCTCCGCGGCGGACGCGGACGGCTCCGCGCCCCCGTCGTCCAGCACGGTCACCTCCACCGAGGGCCCGACCCGGACCACGCTGACCTCGGCCCTGGCCCCGGGGCCCGCGTGCTTGCGTACGTTGGTCAGCGCCTCCTGGATCACCCGGTACGCCGCCAGGTCCACCGCCGCCGGCAGCGGTCCCGCCCCGGGTTCCAGCTGGACGATCACCTTCACCGGCAGCCCGGCGTACCGGAAGGTGTCCACCAGTTCCTCCAGGACGCCCAGCCCGGGCGCGGGCTCCGTCGGCGCCTCCGGGTCACCGGACTGCCGTAGCAGCCCCACCGTGGCCCGCAGCTCGTTGAGCGCCGACCGGCTGGCGTCCCGTACGTGGGCCAGCGCCTCCTTGGCCTGGTCCGGCCGCTTGTCCATGACGTGGGCGGCCACCCCCGCCTGCACGTTGACCAGGGCGATGTGGTGGGCGACGACGTCGTGGAGGTCCCGGGCGATCCGCAGCCGCTCCTCGGCGACCCGCCGCCGGGCCTCCTCGTCGCGGGTCCGCTCGGCGCGCTCGGCCCGCTCGCGGATGGCGTCGACGAAGGCCCGCCGGCTGCGCACGGCGTCGCCGGCGGCCGCCGCCATGCCCGTCCAGGCGAAGATCCCGATGTTCTCCTGCGCGTACCAGGGCAGCGGCCCGGCGAGCATCGCCACGCCCGTCAGCCCGGCCATGGTCAGCAGCCCGATCCGCCAGGTCGTGGGCCGGTCGGTGCGGGCGGCCACCGTGTAGAGGGCGATCACCGTGCACATCGCGACGGGCGCCCGCGGCTCCCCGGTGGTCAGCTCCAGCAGCGAGAGCCCGCAGGTCACGGCGAGCACGGCGCGGGGCTGCCGGCGCCGGAACACCAGGGCGGCCGCCCCGAGCAGCATCAGCAGCAGCGAGAACGGATCGGGGGTGCGCGTCCCGAAGGTGGGCCCGTGGGGTCCGTGCGGATCGGCGAAGGAGCCGACGACCATGGCCGTGAGCGCCCCGAACGCCAGCACGGCGTCGGTGGCGAGCGGATGGGCCCGCATCCACTGCCGGGTGGGGGCGAACCGCCCGAGGTCTGTCGTCACCCCGATACGGTACGGCCTGCGCCGCCCCGGTCAGGGCGGCGGTGGCTGCCCGAGGGCGGCGCGCGAGCGCACCGGGTGCCACTGGGCCCGCACCACGCACACCGCCATGACCGCGGCGATCGCCGCCAGGTGCTCCTTGCCCGCCAGGTTGTCCTTGACGAGCACCTCGCCGATCATCGCCAGGATCACCAGGGCGCCGGTCAGGTACGCCCGGTAGCGCCAGCAGACGTAGATGGCGAGCCCCACCACGGCGGCCGAGGGCCCGGTGTCGTTGACGATCCGGTCGGACACCGGCAGGCCGAAGGGATGGTCGTGCCCCGCCGCGAGCCCGATCCGCGCGTACGTGGTCCCGGCGAGGGTGGCGACGTAGCCGATCAGCAGCGTGCGCCACCAGCCGATGCAGATCTCCGAGATCCCGAAGACGAGCAGGATCTGCGCGAGGGCCCCCCACACCGGCAGGTCCAGGGCCGGGACGAACAGCGACAGGGGGGTCCGCAGCAGGGCCAGCCAGAGCGGGTCGACGGCCTTGACCGACCCGAGGTTCTGGACCGGCTGGAAGCCCCAGGAGGTGTTCTGCACGATCTGGAAGACCGAGGTCAGACAGACCGCGCCGATGGTCATGGGGATCGCCCGCCACTTGTCGCGGACGAGCGCGTTCCGGACGGTCCGGAACAGGGGCCCCCACTCACGGCGGGCGAACCGCCGGAGTGGGGAGGCGTTCCACGCTGTCAACGGCGGGTCTCCAGGTGTCTGCGGTGCAGCCACTTCGGAAGGCCGGGGGCCTCCAGGAAGCCTTCGGCCCGCCCGGCCGCGACACCGATCCGCAGCAGGTCCGAACTCTTCTCGAAGAGCATGAACCGCGGTTCCCAGATCGGCCGGTATTTGGCGTTGGCCCGGTAGAGGGACTCGATCTGCCACCAGCGGGAGAAGAAGCTCAGCAGCGAGCGCCACATGCGCAGCACCGGACCCGCGCCGAGCCGCGACCCGCGCTCGAAGACGGACCGGAACATCGCGAAGTTCAGCGAGACCTGGGTGACCCCGATCTCCTTGGAGCGTTCGAGGAGTTCGATGACCATGAACTCCATCAGGCCGTTCTCGGAGTCCCGGTCGCGGCGCATCAGGTCCAGGGACAGGCCCTTGGGGCCCCACGGTACGAAGGACAGCACGGCCCGCAGTTCGCCGTTGCCGTCGGTGCACTCCAGCATCACGCACTGGCCGTCGGCGGGATCACCCAGCCGGCCCAGCGCCATGGAGAAGCCGCGCTCGGTCGCGCCGTCGCGCCAGTCGTCGGCGCGGCGCACCAGCTCGGCCATCTCCTCGGCCGGGATGTCGGCGTGGCGGCGGATGCGGACCGTGTACCCGGCCCGCTTGACGCGGTTGAACGCCTGCCGGACGGTCCGCATGGCGCGGCCCTCCAAGGTGAACTCGGCGGTCTCGACGATCGCCTCGTCACCGAGCTCCAGCGCATCCAGGCCGTGCCGGGCGTAGATCTGCCCGGCCTCCTCGCTCGCGCCCATCACGGCCGGTACCCAGCCGTGCTCGCGGGCCTCGGCCAGCCACGGGTCGATGGCGCCGGGCCAGGCCTCGGGGTCGCCGATCGGGTCGCCGGAGGCCAGCGAGACCCCGCCGACGACGCGGTAGGTGACGGCGGCCTTGCCGGTGGGGGACCAGATGACGGACTTCTCGCGGCGCAGCGCGAAGTAGCCGAGCGAGTCGCGGTCGCCCTGCCGGGCCAGCAGGGCCCGCAGCCGCTCCTCGTCCTCCTCGCTGATCGGGTCGACGGCGCGGCGCGAGCGGAAGGCGGCGAAGAGCACGGCGAGCAGCAGCAGCATCGACATGACGTTGATGACGACGTCCACCCAGCCGGGCGTGGTGATCGCCTCGTAGGCCCGGTCGTCCGGGGCGAGGGTGATCAGCCGCATCACGCCGTACTTCCAGCGCGCCAGGAAGGTGGCCTCGGAGCTGTGCGGGGCGGTGTTCGAGGCGCCGACGAGCAGGGCCGCGACGAGCGAGGTGACGAGCAGGCCGACGGCGGCGACGGCGGTGGCGAGCGCCGGGTTGGAGCGGTCGCCCTTGGCGTAGAACTCGCGGCGGCCCAGCAGCAGGGCGCCGGCGAAGGCGGCGGTCAGGGCCAGGGAGACCCAGTTCTGCGGATGCTCGCGGATCTCCTCGTACGCGTAGAGCGCGTAGGCGAGCAGCAGCGCCAGGAGGCCGCTGAGGACGAGGTTGAGGATCCAGGAGGCGCGCTTGCGGCGGCCGAGGGTGACGGCGAGCAGCAGCGTGAAGAGCCCGGAGGCGAAGCCCGCCGTGAGCATGTAGGGGGTGTAGAAGTCCTCGACGTTGTGGCGCCGAAGGTCCTGCCCGAGCGAAACCCACACCGCGCTGAGGAAGTTGACGAAGGTGACGGCGCGCAGGTACCAGACCGCGAACGCGGCGCCGCGCCGTGAGCGGGGGGTCCCCCGGCCCGATTCCCGTCCGGCCTCCCGGCCGCCCCCCGCCGCCTTGCCGGCGGGATCGCCGCCGGTCTCTTTCCTGCCGGATGACGGACCGGTCGCCGGTGAGGCGGTGCGGTCGGTCTCTGCGCTGGTCAAACGGACCTCTCCCATAAAAAGCGATCATATGGGGCGCCGCTGTCCGTGGTTGGGCGGTCGGGGACCACGGCCTGGTCAGGACCGCGGGCCCCGGTGGCTCATTCCGTCGGCTCCGCCGCCGCCCGCTCAGGAAGTTCCGCCGCGAGTGCGGCGGCCGCCTGGACGAGGGGGAGAGCCAGCAATGCCCCGGTACCTTCGCCCACTGTGACGCCGTGGTCGAGCACAGGGTTGAGTGCCATCCGGTCCAGTGCCTTCGCCTGGCCCGGTTCTCCGCTGGCCTGACCGGCCAGCCACCAGTCGGGCGCCCGGAAAGCGGCCCGCTGGGCCACCAGTCCGCAGGCGGCCGAGACGACGCCGTCGAGGATGACCGGCGTACGGCGCACCGCGCACTGGAGCAGGAAACCGGTGATGGCGGCCACGTCCGCGCCGCCGACCGCGGCCAGCAGCGCGACCTGGTCGCCGAGCACCGGGCGGGCCCGGCGCAGCGCGTCGCGGATCGCCGCGCACTTGCGCATCCAGGCCAGGTCGTCGATGGGCAGTCCGCCGCGGCCGGTGACCACCGAGGCATCGGTTCCGCACAGGGCGGCGACGAGCGTCGCGGCGACGGTGGTCCCGCCGACGCTGAGGTCCCCGAGGACGACCAGGTCCGTCCCGGAGTCGGCCTCCTCGTCGGCGATCCGCATCCCGAGCCGCACCGCAGCCTCGGCCTCCTCGGCCGTCAGCGCGTCCTCCACGTCGATCCGGCCGCTGCCGCGCCGGACCCGGTGCCCGGTCACGTCCGCGGGGAGCAGCCCGGGATCGCAGTCCAGTCCGGCGTCGACGATCCGTATCGTGGCGCCGAGCCGGCCGGCCAGGATGGCGACGGGGCTGGTCCCGTCCAGCACGGCCCGCACCAGCTCGTGGCCGGTGGCGGCCGCCCGCGCGGAGACGCCCGCCGCGGCGATCCCGTGGTCGGCGGCGAACAGCACCACGCGGGGGTGCTCGACCGGCTTGACCGGCACCTGCCCCTGCGCGGCGGCGAGCCACTCGGCGAGCTCGTCCAGCCGGCCCAGCGCGCCGGGCGGTACGGCGAGGCGCTCACGGCGTTCTTCGGCATCACGCCGGACGCCCCCGTCGGGGCGCTCGATCAGATCGGAGAAGTCGTCGAGATTCAGCGTGCTCATCTGCCAGAGAGTACAGCCGGTGAGGCGTACCCTCAGGCCTTGGGCGAAGGCCCCGCGTTCAGGTTCCGGGAGGCCCTTTCCGACCCCGCCGCAGCGCGCCGGGACGGACGCCGGACAGGACCGGCGGGGCGCCCGGCAGCGGACCGGCCGTCAGTTCACCCCGGCGGTTCCTTGAGCACGCTCGCCTGTCCCGCGACGACCAGCAGCACGTGCTCGCACTCGCCCGCGACCCTCGCGTTCAGCCGGCCCAGCTCGTCGCGGAAGCGGCGGCCCGAGGAGGTCGCGGGGACGACGCCCGAGCCGACCTCGTTGCTGACCAGCACCATGTGACGACGGGTCGCGCGCACCGCCGCCACCAGCTCGTCGGTGCGCTCGCCGAGCTGCTGCTGCCCGCCCTTGGCCCAGACGGCGTCGTCCCAGGCCCCCGCCCGGTCCATCGCGTCCGTCAGCCACAGCGCCAGGCAGTCGATCAGCAGCGGCGGCCCGGCGTCGGCCAGCAGCGGGACCAGCTCGCAGGTCTCCACCGTCCGCCAGCTCCCCGGCCGGCGCTCCCGGTGCAGGCCGATCCGCTGCGCCCATTCCGCGTCCCCGTCCCGGGTGCCGCCGGTGGCCACGTAGACCACCTCGGGGAAGGACTCCAGCCGGCGCTCCGCCTCGACGGACTTGCCCGAGCGGGCCCCGCCCAGCACCAGGGTCCGGCGCGGCGGTTCCGGCACCGCGCGGTAGTCGCCGACGGTCACGGTGGTCCCGTCCGGCACCGCCCGGGCGCCGGCGGACGCGCACCGGCGCTCCAGCTCCCGGCCCGGCGCGACGTCGTGGTCCAGGTGGACGGCGATCACGTCCGTGGCGGGGCCGACGTCGCCGCTCGCCCGCAGCCGGGCGAGCGTCTCGGGCCGCCCCAGCACATCGGCGAGCACGACGTCGTACGGACGCCGGCCCGTCGCTCCGGTCGTTCCCGCAGGCGCCCCGCCGGGCGGCAGGTACAGCATCCGGCTGCCGTCCGGGCCGGTCACCTCGTACCCGGTGCCCGGCGCGTCCATCGGCACGGCCCGCACCCGGTGTCCTGAGATCACCGCGAGCTCCCGCCCGTCCGGGACCCGCCCGGCGGCCGGCAGACCGGGCGGCAGCTCGACCGCGGGTCCGTCGTGCGGGTGAGTCAGCAGGACCTGCCGCACGCCCGCGAGCGAATGCCCGGCCCGGGCGCCGGCCAGCACCGCACCGGGGGTCAGATCGAGGAGCAGCGCCCCGTCGACCAGGACGGCCGTCGCGGCGCGGGAGTGCCCGCCGACGGAGACGGCGCAGGCCGCACAGGGGCAGCCGGGGCGGGGCAGGCCTTCGGGTGTTCCGGTGCCGAGCAGAGTGAGTTCCACAGGATGATCCTCCCGCGTCGCCGAGACTGCTGCGCGCCCGGTTACTCTGCGGGCAGACTCAAGGCGAGAAGCGTGCGAGCAGCGGACGAGCAACGGAGGCGGACATGGCGTGGACGTGGCGGTTCGAGACGGCCGACGGCAGCGAGACGAGCCCGTCGGTGGTACCCGAGGAGTTCACCACGCAGGGGGACGCGGAGTCCTGGATCGGCGAGTACTGGAAGGACCTGCTGGAAGGCGGCACCGAGCAGGTGAAGCTGTCCGACGACAGCGGGACCGAGCTCTACACGATGAGCCTGCGCTCGGCCCTGGAAGCGTAGCTTCCGAAGTATCCGGCCCCGCCGGCGGTTGAGGCGCGGGGGTGCGGGGGCGGAGCCCCCGTGACCCCCGCGCAGCGGGTGTCAACCCCGTACGCCGCAGAGGTGCAGCAGCGCGGCCACACCGCGGTAGGGGTCGGTCCGCCCCGCGCGGTCCTCGGCGGCCAGCAGCCGCTCCAGTTCCCCGTCGGGCGGCAGGACCTCGCCCGCCTCGGTCCCGTCGGTGAAGACGCGTACGCCGTACCAGGCCCCGAGCGGCGCGCCGATCCCGGACAGCGTGGCCGTGAGCCCGGCCAGCCGGTCGGCGCGCACGTCCAGGCCCAGCCGGTTCGTGTAGTCGGTGCCGTCGAAGGCGTCCAGCGCGCCCTTCCAGTCGCCGTCCAGCCCGGGCCGCATGGCGAGCGCGTCGCCGTTGCGCACCAGCAGGGAAAGCAGACCGCCGGGGGCGAGCATCCGGGCCAGCCCGGCGAGCATGGCGTCCGGCTCGGGCACGTACATCAGCACCCCGTGGCACAGCACCACGTCGAAGCTGCCCGGCAGGAAGTGGGCGCCGGTCTCGCGCCCGTCCCCCTCCATGAGCTGCACGCGGTCGCGGATCCCGGCGGGCTCCTCGGCCAGCGCCTCGCGGGCGACGGCCAGCATGCCGGGGTCCTTCTCCAGGCCCGTCACCTTGTGCCCGGCCCGGGCCAGCCGCAGCGCCTGGGTGCCCTGGCCCATGCCCACGTCGAGGACGCGCAGCCGCTGCCCGACCGGGAAGCGGTGCGCGATCTGCTCGTCGACCTGCCGGCCCACCAGTTCCTGCCGGACGGCGTTACGGAGTCCGCCGAGGCCCTCGAGCCAGATCCGCGCGCCCTCGGAGAATCCGCTCAGGGCCGTTCCCCGCGCTTGACCTGCGGCTTCGGCAGGCGAAGCCGGCGCATCTGGAGGGTGCGCATGAGGCCGTAGGCGATCGCGCCGCGGCGCGGCTCGTCCGGGAAGCGCTCGTTCAGTGCCTTGCGCAGGCGGAACACCAGGCCGATGGAGTCGAGGATGATCAGGGCGATCACGCCGAGCCACAGCAGCAGCGCGACGTTCTGGATCGCCGGCTGCCGGACCATGCTGAGCACCAGGATGACCACGGCCAGGGGCAGGAACATCTCGGCGACCGAGAAGCGGGAGTCCACGAAGTCGCGGACGTACCTGCGGACGGGGCCCTTGTCCCGGGTGGGCAGATAACGCTCGTCGCCGCTGGCCAGCGCCTCGCGCTGCTTGGCCATCTCAGCGCGGCGGCGCTCACGGGCTCGCTTGGCGTCCTCCTTGCGATTGCCGGTCGAGGCCACCACGGCCTTGCGCTGCGACTGGGCCACAGCACGCTTCGGCGTAGGGCGGCCCTTGGGGGCCTGCGGGTCACGGGGCTGCGAGAGGTCGGCGCTCACCTTGTCGGTGGCGGCGGCCTTCTCTTCCTTGGAGGAGCGGCTACCAAACACAAAACCCAAGCCTACGTGGTTGCGGGCACGGGCCCCACCCCGGTGGGGAACGATCCGGCAACGGCGGGCGTCTTCCCATTGCACGGTGTGTGCGGTGTCCGCCTCTCCTGGGATCACCTACTCCTTACGCCTGATACGGCTCGGGTGTAGTCGTCCTGGAGGAGGAGCGCATCCGTACTCGAACAGTGCGGTAATGGAGACAGGGCCCGTACTGTGGGTTCTGTCGGTGACCTGGAGCACAGTCCGTCTAGAAGGGGGCGCGCGAAGCCCATGAGCGGTGTCATGAAGCGTATGGGGATGATCTTCCGCGCGAAGGCGAACAAGGCCCTTGACCGGGCCGAGGACCCGCGCGAAACCCTCGACTACTCGTACCAGAAGCAGCTGGAGCTGCTGCAGAAGGTGCGCCGCGGAGTCGCCGACGTGGCGACCTCCCGCAAGCGCCTGGAGCTGCAGCTGAACCAGCTCCAGGGCCAGTCCGCCAAGCTGGAGGACCAGGGCCGCAAGGCCCTCGCCCTCGGCCGCGAGGACCTGGCCCGCGAGGCCCTGTCCCGCCGCGCCTCGCTCCAGCAGCAGGTCAGCGACCTGGAGGTGCAGCACCAGACCCTGCAGGGCGAGGAGGAGAAGCTGACCCTCGCCGCCCAGCGGCTCCAGGCCAAGGTGGACGCCTTCCGCACGAAGAAGGAGACCATCAAGGCCACCTACACCGCGGCCCAGGCGCAGACCCGGATCGCGGAGTCCTTCTCCGGCATCTCCGAGGAGATGAGCGACGTCGGCCTGGCCATCCAGCGGGCCGAGGACAAGACCGCCCAGCTGCAGGCCCGCGCCGGCGCGATCGACGAGCTGCTGGCCTCCGGCGCGCTCGACGACCAGAGCGGGCTGGGCTCCAAGGACGACATCCAGGCCGAGCTGGACCGCCTGTCGGGCGGTACGGACGTGGAGCTGGAGCTCCAGCGCATGAAGGCCGAGCTGGCGGGCGGCCCGTCCGCGCAGCAGCAGGCCATCGAGGGCGGCGCCCCGGGCAACACCCAGCAGTCGCAGACCCAGCACCGGTTCGACAAGCAGTAGGACGGGGCCCGTCATGATTGTCCGCATCATGGGGGAAGGTCAGGTGGAGCTGGCCGACAGCCACTTCGCCGAGCTCAACAAGCTGGACGACGAACTGCTCGCGGAGATGGAGAGCGGGGACTCGGAGGGCTTCCGGCGCACGCTGGGCGCCCTGCTCGAAGCGGTACGGCGGCTGGGCGAGCCGCTCCCGGACGACGCGCTGGAGCCGTCCGAGCTGATCCTGCCCGGCCCCGACGCGAGCCTCGACGAGGTCCGGGAGATGCTCAGCGACGACGGGCTGATCCCCGGCTGAGTCCGGGCCGATCCGGGGCTGGGTCCGGGCCGATCCGGGCCGGACGCACCGCACACGGACACACCGACGGCACGACGGGCCCTTCCCTTCCGGGGAGGGCCCGTCGGCGTCACGGCGGGGGCGGCTTCTCCAGCGAGACCGCGGTCCGCTCGGGGTCGGGGGTGCCGCCGATGAAGTTCTCGAACCTGCGGCGCGGCCGCGCCCACCGCCGGTCGTGGTGGAAGGCGCGCAGCCCCGCCTTGGCGCGGGCGCGCGGGCGGTTCGCGTAGAACCTCTTCGCGTACGGGGACCCGGGCCGGGCCAGCCGGATCGCCCCGACCAGTGCCACGAACGGGACGATCACGCCGAAGAGCGCGGTGCGCGCCTTGCCCTTCCACAGGGCGATCAGGGCCAGGAAGAAGTTGCCGGCCGCGTTCATGGCGACCAGTCCGCGGCTCTGGCGCTCCTCGGGGGTCAGGTCGTTCACCCCGAAGGGCACGAACCCGCCCAGGACGAGGGCCACGACCGCCGCCGTCACGACCACGATCTCCACGCTCTTGCGGCCCTGCTCGCTCCAGTAGACGTCGTCGAGGTGCAGGATCAGCGCGAACTCGTCCAGGACCAGGCCCGCGCCCAGCCCGAAGATCACGGCCGAGAGCGCCCCGCCGAAGCCGTACCGGCCGGCGCCGACCGCTCCGAAGCCGCCGATGATCACGAGGATCACGCCCGGGACGACGTGGTGGATGTGCAGACCGCCCGGGGTGACGTTCTTGAACGGGCCCCGGCCGGCCCGGATCATCCGGGTGATCACGCGGGTGACCAGGAACGACATCACGAAGGAGACCAGAGCGAGCAGCAGGGGGAGCTTGCCCGGTTCGACGATGTTCCGATACCACCAGTGACCCATCCCACGGACTCCCTATTTGGCACGTAATGGGTAATTTACCGCTCGCGCCGAAGGGGTAGCGTTCCCGCCGATGACAGATTCGTTCGACGGCCCGCCCCTGACGCCGCCCCCGGAACGCGCCTCGTTCCCCGACGGCCTCCGCTTCGCGTTCGGCACCCTCACCGTGCTGCCCGCCCGCATCACCCGCTGGGACCGCCCCGCCGCCCGCACCGGGATGGCCTGCGCCCCGCTCGCCGGGCTGGTCGTGGGCGTGCTCGCGGCCGTGCCCGGCGTGCTCCTGCTGCTGCTCGGCGGGGGCCCGCTGCTCGCGGCGGCCGTCACCGTCGCCGTACCGGCCGCGCTGACCCGGGGGCTGCACCTGGACGGGCTCGCCGACACGGCGGACGGCCTGGGCAGCGCCAAACCGGCCGACGAGGCCCTGCGCATCATGAAGCAGTCCGACATCGGCCCCTTCGGTGTCGTGACCCTGGTGATCGTGATGCTGGTGCAGGTGGCGGCCCTGTCCGACGTGTACGCCGACAGCTGGATCCGCGGCGCCCTCGCCGCCGTGGTCGCCGCGGTGACGGCCCGCCTCGCCATGACCCTCGCCTGCCGCGAAGGCGTCCCGGCCGCCCGCCCCGGCGGGCTCGGCGCCGCCGTCGCCGGGGCGGTCCCGCGCGCCGTCGCCGCCGCGATCGCCGTGCTCGTCGTCGCCGCGGCCGCGGCCGCCGCCCTCCCGCTGGGCCTCCCCGCCGCCGGCCGGCAGGCGGCGGCGGTCCTGCTGGCCCTGCTCGCCGCGCAGCTGCTGCTCCGCCGCTGCGTACGCCGCTTCGACGGGGTCACCGGCGACGTCTTCGGCGCCCTCGCCGAGGTCGCGGCGACCACCGCCCTGATCGTCCTCGCCCTCGGCTGAGCCACCCGAGCGCCGTCCGGTCCGACGGGACCCGTGCGGCCGGCCCGGGCGGGCCCGCGTACGCTCACCCCGTGGACGACACGCCGACGGACCTGCCCGCCGCCGCGCCCATCAGGGTGCTGCTCGCCGACGACCAGGCACTGCTGCGCAGCGCCTTCAAGGTGCTCGTCGACTCCGAGCCCGACATGGAGGTCGTCGCGGAGGCCTCCGACGGGGCCCAGGCCTTCGAACTGGCCCGCCGCACCCGCGCCGACGTCGTGCTCATGGACATCCGGATGCCCGGTACCGACGGGCTCGCCGCCACCCGCATGATCAGCGCCGACCCGGAACTCGCCGCCGTGCGCGTGGTGATGCTGACGACCTTCGAGGTCGACGAGTACGTGGTCTCGGCCCTGCGGGCCGGCGCCTCCGGCTTCCTCGGCAAGGGCGCCGAGCCCGAGGAGCTGCTCAACGCCATCCGCGTCGCCGCCGCCGGCGAGGCACTGCTCTCCCCGGCCGCCACCAAAGGTCTCATCGCCACCTTCCTCGCACAGGGCGGCGGCGCCGACCCGGCCGCCGGCGGAGCCTCGGCCGGGATGCACGCGCAGCGGCTCGCCGCGCTGACCGTCCGGGAGCGCGAGGTCCTCGTACACGTCGCCGCGGGGCTGTCCAACGACGAGATCGCCGGACGGCTGGAGGTCAGCCCGCTCACCGTCAAGACCCACGTGAACCGGGCCATGGCCAAGCTCGGCGCCCGCGACCGGGCGCAATTGGTGGTCATTGCCTACGAATCGGGCCTGGTCCGGCCGCGCGCGGAGTCCGCGGAGTAGCACCGCAGTACTGCCGTGTACTGCAGACGCGGTATGCCGCACATAAGGACGGCACCTGCGAGCGACGCAACGCCCCCGCGCCATGGGACAGGGTGGGAGTTCCATCGCGTTCGTTCCTGCAGAGAGACCTCATACCCATGTCGTGGCTGTCCCGCTTCAGCCTTGCCCAAAGAGCGTTGGTCGGCCTCGTGTCGATCGTCGCGCTCCTCTTCGGCGCCATAGCCATCCCGCAGCTCAAGCAGCAGCTGCTGCCCTCCATCGAACTGCCGATGGTGTCCGTGCTCGCGCCGTACCAGGGCGCCTCGCCCGACGTGGTGGAGAAGCAGGTCGTCGAACCGATCGAGTCCATGCTCAAGGGCGTCGACGGCATCACCGGCATCACCTCCACCGCCAGCGAGGGCAACGCCCTCATCATGGCCACCTTCGACTACGGCGACAGCGGCACCAAGCAGCTCGTCGCCGATGTCCAGCAGGCCGTCAACCGGGCCCGCGTCCGGCTGCCCGCCGAGGTGGACCCGCAGGTGGTGGCCGGTTCCACCGACGACATCCCGACCGTCATCCTCGCCGTCACCTCCGACAAGGACCAGCAGGCGCTCGCCGACCAGCTGGAACGGTCCGTCGTCCCCGTCCTGTCGGACATCGAGGGCGTCGGCCAGGTCAGCGTCGACGGCGTCCAGGACCTCCAGGTCACCGTCACCCCCGACGAGGCCAAGCTCGCGGCCGCCGGTCTCGACGGCGCCGCGCTCGCCCAGGGCCTCCAGGCGGGCGGCGCTGCCGTACCCGCCGGCTCCTTCGACGAGGCGGGCAAGAACCGCACCGTACGGGTGGGCGCCGGCTACACCTCCCTCGCCCAGGTGGAGGACCTGCGCCTGAGCCCCGGACCCGGCAAGCCGGCCGTCCGTCTCGGCGACGTCGCCACCGTGAAGCAGGAGGCGGCCAGGGCCGACTCCATCACCCGCACCAACGGCAAGCCCAGCCTCGCCCTCGTCCTCACCATGGACAAGGACGGCAGCGCCGTCGCCATCTCCGACGCCGTCAAGGACAAGCTCCCCGAGCTGCGGTCCACCCTCGGCGCCGGCGCCGACCTGACCGTCGTCAGCGACCAGGGCCCGGCCGTCGCCAAGTCCATCTCCAGCCTCACCACCGAGGGCCTGCTCGGCCTGCTCTTCGCGGTGATCGTGATCCTGGTGTTCCTGGCCTCGCTGCGCTCGACGCTGGTCACCGCGGTCTCCATCCCGCTGTCCGTGGTCCTCGCGCTCATCGTGCTGTGGACCCGCGACCTGTCGCTCAACATGCTGACCCTGGGCGCCCTCACGATCGCCATCGGCCGCGTCGTCGACGACTCGATCGTGGTCCTGGAGAACATCAAGCGCCACCTCGGCTACGGCGAGGAGCGCGAGGCCGCCATCATCACCGCGGTCAAGGAGGTCGCCGGCGCGGTCACCTCCTCCACGCTCACCACCGTCGCCGTCTTCCTGCCGATCGGCCTCGTCGGCGGCATGATCGGCGAGCTCTTCGGCTCCTTCTCGCTCACCGTCACCGCCTCCCTGCTGGCCTCGCTGCTCGTCTCGCTGACGGTCGTTCCGGTGCTCTCGTACTGGTTCCTCAGCGCGCCCAAGGGCGTCACGGCCGGAGACGCCGCAAGCGCGGCGAAGGCCCGGCGCGAGGCCGAGGAGAAGGAGGCGCGCAGCCGCCTCCAGAGGTTCTACGTACGGGTCCTCGGCTTCGCCACCCGGCGCCGCCTGACCAGTGTGGCCATCGCCGTGGTCGTCCTCTTCGGCACCTTCGGGATGACCCCGATGCTGAAGACCAACTTCTTCGACCAGGGCGAGCAGGAAGTCCTGACGGTCAAGCAGGAGCTGGCCCCCGGCACCTCGCTGGCCGCCTCCGACGAGGCGAGCCGCAAGATCGAGAAGGTGCTGGCCTCGGTCGAGGGCGTCAAGAGCTACCAGGTCACCGTCGGCTCCTCCGGCTTCCTCGCGGCCTTCGGCGGCGGTACGGGCTCCAACCAGGCCTCGTACCAGGTCTCGCTGAAGGACGCGGGCGACGGGGAGGCCGTGAAGAAGCAGATCGAGGACAAGCTGGCCGGGCTCGACGGCATCGGCGACACCCGGATCTCGGCGGGCGACGCCTTCGGCAGCCAGAACCTCAGCGTGGTCGTCAAGGCCGGCGACGGCGAGGTCCTCGCCAAGGCCGCCGAGCAGGTCCGCGCCGAGGTGGCCAAGCTCGACAACGTCACCGACGTGCAGAGCGACCTGTCCCAGTCCGTGCCCCGGATCTCGGTGACCGCCACCCCCAAGGCCGCGGAGGCGGGCCTGAACCAGGCCGCCCTCGGTGCGATCGTCGCGCAGGCCGTACGGGGCAACCCGGCGGGCAAGGCCGTACTGGACGACACCGAGCGGGACATCGTCATCAAGTCCGCGCAGCCGGCCACCACCCTGGCCGAACTGCAGGCGCTCCCGGTCGGCCCGGTCAAGCTCGGCGACATCGCCGAGGTCAAGGAGGTCGCCGGCCCGGTCGCGATGACCCGGATCGACGGCGCCCGCGCCGCGACGGTGACCGCGAGGCCGCAGGGCGACAACACGGGTGCGGTCAGCGCCGAGCTCCAGACGAAGCTCAAGGCCCTGGACCTGCCCGAGGGTGCCACCGCCTCCATCGGCGGCGTCTCCGAGGACCAGGACGAGGCCTTCGGCTCGCTCGCCCTGGCCATGCTCGCGGCCATCGCGATCGTGTTCATGCTGCTGGTCGCGACCTTCCGCTCGCTGATCCAGCCGCTGATCCTGCTGGTCTCCATCCCGTTCGCGGCGACCGGCGCACTCGGCCTGCTCCTCGTTACCGGCACCCCGATGGGCGTCCCGGCGATGATCGGCATGCTGATGCTCATCGGCATCGTGGTGACCAACGCGATCGTCCTGATCGACCTGGTCAACCAGTACCGCGCCCAGGGCCTGGGCGTCGTCGAAGCGGTCATCGAGGGCGGCCGGCACCGTCTGCGCCCGATCCTGATGACGGCCCTGGCGACGATCTTCGCGCTGCTCCCGATGGCGCTGGGCGTCACCGGCGAGGGCGGCTTCATCTCGCAGCCGCTCGCGGTCGTGGTGATCGGCGGCCTGATCAGCTCGACCCTGCTGACGCTGCTCCTGGTGCCGACCCTCTACACGATGGTCGAGCTCCGCAAGGAGCGCCGCCGCGAGAAGAAGCGGGCCCGCCTGACGGTGGTCCCGGCTCCGCAGGAAGCCGCGGACGAGGCGGACGGCGAGCCCGCGAAGGTCTGACGGCGGGCGCGGGCCCTCCGGGGCCCGCGCCTCCCCGGCCGGAACGCCGAAGGGGCGCCCCCACCTGGGGGCGCCCCTTCGGCGTTCCGGCGCGACGGCTACGGGAGGGCGAGCATCCGCTCCAGCGCGAGCTTCGCGAAGCTCTCCGTCTCCTTGTCGACCTGGATCTGGTTGACGAGGGTGCCCTCGGCCAGGGACTCCAGGGTCCACACCAGGTGCGGGAGGTCGATGCGGTTCATCGTCGAGCAGAAGCAGACCGTCTTGTCGAGGAAGACGACCTCCTTGTCCTCCGCGGCGAATCGATTCGCCAGACGGCGGACCAGGTTCAGCTCGGTGCCGATGGCCCACTTGGAGCCGGCCGGGGCCGCCTCCAGCGCCTTGATGATGTACTCCGTCGAGCCGACGTAGTCCGCGGCCGCCACGACCTCGTGCTTGCACTCGGGGTGGACCAGGACGTTCACGCCGGGGATGCGGGCGCGGACGTCGTTGACGGAGTCCACCGAGAACCGGCCGTGGACCGAGCAGTGCCCGCGCCACAGGATCATCTTGGCGTTCCGCAGCTGCTCGGCGGTCAGGCCGCCGTTCGGCTTGTGCGGGTTGTAGAGCACGCAGTCGTCCAGGGACATGCCCATGTCGCGGACTGCGGTGTTGCGGCCCAGGTGCTGGTCCGGGAGGAAGAGCACCTTCTCGCCCTGCTCGAAGGCCCACTCCAGGGCCTTCTTCGCGTTGGACGAGGTACAGATCGTGCCGCCGTGCTTGCCGGTGAAGGCCTTGATGTCGGCGGAGGAGTTCATGTACGAGACGGGAACCGTGGCACCGGCGATGCCGGCCTCGGTCAGCACGTCCCAGCACTCCGCGACCTGCTCGGCCGTGGCCATGTCGGCCATCGAGCAGCCGGCGGCCAGGTCCGGCAGGACCACCCTCTGGTCGTCCGAGGTCAGGATGTCCGCGGACTCGGCCATGAAGTGCACGCCGCAGAAGACGATGTATTCGGCCTCCGGCTTGGCGGCCGCGTCCTTGGCCAGCTTGAAGGAGTCGCCGGTGACGTCGGCGAACTCGATGACCTCGTCACGCTGGTAGTGGTGGCCGAGGATGAAGACCTTGTCCCCGAGCTTCTCCTTGGCCGCGCGGGCACGCTCCACGAGGTTCGGGTCCGAGGGCGAGGGCAGGTCGCCCGGGCACTCCACCCCGCGCTCGCTCTTGGGGTCGGCCTCGCGGCCGAGCAGCAGCAGGGCAAGGGGCGTCGGCTGGACGTCCAACGGCTGGGCGGTGGTCACGACACGCACCCTTTCTGTTCTGCGACAAGGGACTTCTGGATCATCGCTTCGACTTCTCGTCTACTTGACGTTATCTATCATAACCGCTTCACGTCAGTTTGACGATGCCCGATAGTGTCAATGTGACGCATCAGCCCTCGATTCGTCGGGCCCGCCCCGCGCGCGGTGTGCGAGCATGGAATATCTGAAACAAGCGTCGGGCCCCGGAATGAATCCGCGGTCCCGCTCGTTGCCACCGACGGCAAGAGTCCGACGTTTCCCCGTCTCCGGCGGGGAGCCGCCCACTTCGGGAGTGAATGCAGATGTCCGTACAGGACGACAAGACCACCGTGAGCGACGGCATCCTCCTGTCCGACGCCGCCGCCGAAAAGGTCAGGACCCTGCTGGAGCAGGAAGGCCGCGATGACCTGGCGCTGCGCGTCGCCGTCCAGCCCGGTGGCTGCTCCGGCCTGCGCTACCAGCTCTTCTTCGACGAGCGCTCCCTCGACGGCGACGTCGTGAAGGACTTCGACGGTGTGAAGGTCGTCACGGACCGGATGAGCTCCCCGTACCTCCACGGCGCGTCCATCGACTTCGTCGACACCATCGAGAAGCAGGGCTTCACGATCGACAACCCGAACGCCACGGGCTCCTGCGCCTGCGGCGACTCGTTCAGCTAAGCCCGGACGCTCCGCGCGTCCCACGACGAGGGCCCGCCTCCGGTCGCATCGACCGGAGGCGGGCCCTCGCCGCATGCCCGGGGGGCCGGGCGCCCGCTCCTACTGCCGGGGGAGCGGCTTGCCCGTGGTCGCGTCGAGCACCTTCCGGTCGCCCAGCGGCTGCTGCAGCGTGGCCGTCACGGACATCTCCTGCGCGAGCATGATGCAGGCCTGGCCCGGCTTGTTCGGGGTGTCCGTGATCTTCACCAGGACCGATTCGGCCGACTCCCGCGCCTCCACGGCGTAGGTGCTGCACACGCTGCCCCAGAAGTTCACGGTCAGCTTCCGGTCGGCCTCCGCGTACGAGAATCCGGGCACCGTACGACCCTCCTTCGGGCCGGGGGCGCTCTCAGCAGCGGCCGGCTGGGACACCGTGTGCGCGGGCGCGCCGCCGCGGCCCGCCACCTCGAAGAGCCAGGCCGGAACCAGACCCCGCGAGCCGTTCACCGTGCCCGGGGCCAGCCCGAGCACCGCGCCCTGGACCGTCTCCGTCCGCGGGGGCTTCATGGGCCGCGGCTCGGGATTGCACGGCACCGTGTCGGTGGCCGCCACCGGGGCGTCCGGCGACAGCGGGACCGCGGTGGCGCAGCCGCTGGGGTCGGGGCCGGTGCCCTCGCGGCCGCCCGACTTCGCGTTCAGTTTGGCCAGTGCCTCCACGGCCCCGACCACCGGCTGGTCGGCCGCCCGTACGGGGGCCTTCAGCTCGCCGCTGCCGCCCACCACCGAGCCGTCGCCGGCCACGCTCACCTTCGTGGACCAGCCCTGCGTGGGCAGCCCGCCGAGCACCGGATCGGCGCTGACCACCCGCACCGAACCCTGCGCGAGCCTGGCGTCGAGCTTCGCCCCGTCCAGCCCCGCGGCGGCCAGCACGGGGGCCGCGGCGGCCTTGGCGGCCTCCTCGGACACCGGCTTGGCCGAGGCCGCGGGCTTGTCCGCGCCCGGCACCGCGCCGCCGTCCTGCGGGACGGTCGCGGGGCCGCAGGTGTCCTTGCCGCGCGCGCAGTCGTCCCCGGTGCCGTTGGTCGGCGCCTGGAAGCGGGCGAAGTTCCAGGTCCCCGGAGCCGTACGGCTCACCGTGAGCCGGGGACCGGAGCCGTCGGCCGCCTCCCCGGCCAGCCAGACGTCCCCGGAGAGCCGAGGCTCGCCCGGAATGCCGAGGGCCGCGGCGAGCCGGGCCACCTCCGCCGAGGTGACCTCGCCCGACGCGGCGAAGGCGGGCGCGGAGGCCGGGCCCTCCGGGAGCTTCACATCGGCCCGGTAGACCACCCCCTCGCCGGAGGGATCGGGCTCACCGGGCGCGATGCCCGGCCCCGGGGGGTCTCCCGCGTCACGGGGCGCCGAGGCCGCGCTGTCACCCGTACGGTGCCCCGGCCCGCCGTCGCCGTGGGCGGTGGACGCCCAGTACGCCGTGCCGCCGCCCGCGAGCAGCACCGCGGCCGCGATCGAGCCCACGGCCCAGGCGGGCCGCCGTCGTGTACCGCGTGATGTGTCGGGTTGTTCGCTGGTCACTGCATCGCTCCTTCACCGGTCCCGCCGTGTCTGATGCGGGTGTGACGGAACAGGGGCGCAACCGGTTCCCCGCCCTCCTACTGGTCCCCGTACGCCGCGGTGGAGGCGATCAGCCGCGCCGAGGCCGACGGGACGCTGATCCCGTGGATCTGCGAGGGCGCCACGCGGGCCGGCCGGGGGTCCGCCGGGACCGCCCAGTGCGGGGCCATCCGGGCGCAGTCGCCCAGCAGCCGGGCGAGGCCGGGCGGCCGGAGGGCTTCCGTGCCGCGCTTGTCCGCGGTGTACTCGCCGTAGCCGTAACCATCGGTATAGGTCATGAAGGCACCGTAAGCATCGCGGCTCTCGCGAAGAAAGAGCTACTAAGGGGTAGTTTCTGGGGTTCGGCCTGGGGTCGCTTACCGGGTAGTTTTGACTGTCCCTCGCCGTCCTCAGCAGGAGCGTCCACGCCGTGCGCATTGCAGTCACCGGCTCCATCGCCACCGACCACCTCATGACCTTCCCCGGCCGTTTCGCCGACCAGCTGGTCGCCGACCAGCTGCACACGGTCTCCCTCTCCTTCCTCGTCGACAACCTCGACGTGCGACGGGGCGGCGTCGGCCCGAACATCTGCTTCGGCATGGGGCAGCTCGGCAGCCGCCCGATCCTGGTCGGAGCCGCCGGCTCCGACTTCGACGAGTACCGCGCCTGGCTGGACCGGCACGGCGTCGACACCGAGTCCGTCCGGATCTCCGAGGTGCTGCACACCGCGCGCTTCGTGTGCACCACGGACGCCGACCACAACCAGATCGGCTCCTTCTACACGGGCGCGATGAGCGAGGCCCGCCTGATCGAGCTGAAGGCCGTGGCCGACCGGGTCGGCGGGCTGGACCTGGTCCTGATCGGCGCGGACGACCCCGAGGCGATGCTGCGCCACACGGAGGAGTGCCGGACGCGGGGGATCCCCTTCGCCGCCGACTTCTCGCAGCAGATCGCCCGGATGGACGGCGACAACATCCGCACCCTGATGGAGGGCGCGACCTTCCTCTTCTCGAACGAGTACGAGAAGGGCCTCATCGAGTCGAAGTCGGGCTGGACCGACGCGGAGATCCTCGCGAAGGTCGGCACGCGGGTCACCACGCTGGGCTCCAACGGCGTCAAGATCGAGCGGGTCGGCGAGGCCCCGATCGTGGTCGGCTGCCCGGAGGAGACCGCGAAGGTCGACCCGACGGGTGTCGGCGACGCGTTCCGCGCCGGGTTCCTCACGGGCCTGGCCTGGGGTGTGGGCCTGGAGCGGGCGGCGCAGCTGGGCTGCATGCTCGCGACGCTGGTCATCGAGACGCTCGGCACCCAGGAGTACACCCTGGCCCGGGCCCACTTCATGGAGCGCTTCACGAAGGCCTACGGCGAAGAGGCCGCCGCCGAAGTCCGCGCCCATCTGGCCTAGTCGCTGCCGCTGTGCCCGAGCGGTGGGGTCCCGCCCCGCCGCTGCCGGGGCTCCGCCGCCTTTCAGCCTCGCCGGCGTTTGAGGCGCGGGGTCTGGGGCGGAGCCCCAGGAAGCCCGGCTCCGCCGGGCACGGGGCTCCGCCCCGAACCCCGCGCCTCAAGCGCCGGAGGGGCTGGGATTTGTGCCGCGCGCACGTGGGGGCTGACGCCGGCAATATCCAGCCCCGCCGGCGGAGCCGGTGGTCCTGCCGGATACGGCGCCGCCTCAAACGCCGCCGAGGCTGAAAGGACCGGGCGGAGCCCGGTTCAGAGCAGGCGGCGGACCGTGTAGGCGGAGCCGGTTTCGCGGGGGGTTTCGCCCACGTATTCCTGGCCCCGCATCGCGCACCACGCCGGGATGTCCAGCCGGGCCACCTCGTCGTCGGAGACGACCGTGACCGTGCCGCCCACCGGAACCCGGAAGATGGCCCGGGCCAGTTCGATCACCGGCTGCGGGCACCGCAGGCCGAGCGCGTCGAGCTCCAGGAAGTCCGCCACCGGCTGCACCGCCGGCGGCTGCGAGACGCCGAGCCGCTCGCGTACGCCCGCCACCGCACCCGGCAGCACCTCCAGGAACGCGTTGACCTCCTCCGCCGTGGTCCCCGGTGGCAAGGACACCCGTACGTTCCCCTCCGACAGCACGCCCATCGCCCCCAGCACGTGACTGGGGGTCAGTGTGGAGCTCGTGCACGAGGAGCCCGAGGAGACGGAGAAGCCCGCTCGGTCCAGCTCGTGCAGCAGCGTCTCCCCGTCGACGTACAGGCAGGAGAAGGTGACCAGGTGCGGCAGCCGCCGGTCCGGGTCGCCGACCACTTCCACGTCCGGGACCAGCCGCACCACCCGCCGCCGGATCCGGTCCACCAGGATCCGCAGCCGGGCCGCCTCCGCCTCCGCCTCGGCCCGTACGGCCCGCAGGGACGCCGCCGCCGCCACGATCGCGGGGAGGTTCGCGTACCCGGGGGAGCGTCCCGACTCCCGCTCGTCGGAGGGGTGTTGGGGGGCGAAGCGGACCCCCTTGCGGACCGCCAGCAGGCCGACCCCGGGCGGGCCGCCCCACTTGTGGGCGCTCGCGGCCAGGACCGACCAGGCGCCCTCCACCGGACCCCAGCCCAGCGACTGCGCCGCGTCCACCAGCAGCGGCACCCCGGCCGCCGCGCAGACCTCGGCCACCTCCGCCACCGGCTGGACCGTGCCCACCTCGTGATTGGCCGACTGGAGGCAGGCGAGGGCGGTCGTCGGGAGCAGGGCGTCCGCGTACCCGGCCGCGGTCACCGCGCCCGACCGGTCCACCGGGACCTCGGTCACCGTCCCGCCGTGCGCTTCGTGCGCCGCCGCCGCGTGGAGTACAGAACTGTGTTCGACCGCGGACACGGTCAGATGGCCTCCTACGCGCCGGCGCCCCGCGAGGACCCCCGCCACCCCCGTGTGAACCGCGTGCGTCCCCGAAGGAGTGAACACGAGCTCGTCGGGGCGGCATCCCACCGCTTCCGCCGCGGCCTCCCGCGCCGCGTCCAGCAACAGCCGGGCGCGCCTGCCCTCCCGGTACAGCCTGGCCGGATCGGCCCAGCCCTCGTCCAGGGAGGCCTGCAACGCCTGCCGGGCCACGGGGTGCAGGGGAGCGGCGGACGCGCTGTCGAAGTACGGCATCCGGCCACCGTAAGGCAAGGCGGCGGATCCGGGAGCGTTCGAGGTCAGGGGGCGTCAGTTGTGCTCCGGAGTCCGCCATTCAGGGCCGTTCGCGCCGTCCCCCGGACGGCGGATCCATCCCTTCGGGGGCTGTAGCGGCGCGTTGGGCACCCTCCCCGCGCGACCCCAAATAGCGTCCAGTAGGGTTTGGTCCGCATAAACATCCAAACCCCTGCCTGCGTCAGGGCCGGCGACCGACCCGAACACGGCCGCGGCCGGCCGCGCGGGCCGAGACTCTCGGGAAGGCGCTACGTGAGTCCCTACGGCTCCGACCGCTCGCCGCGGCGCCCGATGCGGCGGAAGCTGCTGCAGGCGCTGACTGCGGGCGCGGTCCTGGCGACCGCCACTGGTTGCTCGTATAACTGGAAAAGCTTCCCCCGCCTCGGAATGCCGACGCCGGTCACCGAGGAGGCGCCGCGCATCCTCTCCCTGTGGCAGGGCTCCTGGGCGGCCGCGCTCGTCACGGGCATCCTGGTCTGGGGCCTGATCATCTGGAGCGTCATCTTCCACCGGCGCAGCCGGACGAAGGTGGAGGTCCCCCCTCAGACCCGGTACAACATGCCCATCGAGGCGCTGTACACCGTGGTCCCGCTCATCATCGTTTCGGTGCTCTTCTACTTCACCGCGCGTGACGAGTCGAAGCTGCTCGCCCTCTCCAAGCCGGCGCACACGATCAACGTGATCGGCTTCCAGTGGAGCTGGGGCTTCAACTACGTCGAGAACGTCGACGGCGACGCGGCGACCCCGAAGACGGGCGAGGTTCCCAAGGAGCTCGCCTCGATCCCGGACCGCTTCACGAAGGCCTTCCCGGCGGGCGCCGAGGGCGTCTACGAGAAGGGCGTCCCGGGCGACAGGAACCCCCAGACGGGCAACCCGGGTCCGACCCTGGTCCTGCCCAAGGGTGAGAAGGTCCGCTTCATCCTGTCGTCCAACGACGTCATCCACTCCTTCTGGGTGGTCCCCTTCCTGTTCAAGCAGGACGTCATCCCGGGCCACACCAACGTCTTCGAGGTCACCCCGAGCCAAGAGGGCACCTTCATGGGCAAGTGCGCCGAGCTCTGCGGCGTCGACCACTCCCGGATGCTCTTCAACGTCAAGGTGGTCTCGCCCGAGAAGTACCAGGCGTACCTGAAGGAGCTGGCCGAGAAGGGCCAGACCGGCTTCCTGCCCGCCGGCATCCAGCAGACCGACCCGGCCCGGAATGCGGAAGTGAACAAACTGTGAGCATCCTCAACGAATCCCAGGGTGCCGCCGCAGCTGACTCGTACGAGAACGAGCTGCCGGTACGGCGCAAGCAGCCGGGCAACGTGGTCGTGAAGTGGCTCACCACCACCGACCACAAGACCATCGGCACGATGTACCTGCTGACGTCGTTCGTGTTCTTCATCATCGGCGGCCTGCTGGCGCTCTTCATGCGCGCCGAGCTGGCCCGTCCGGGCACGCAGATCATGTCGAACGAGCAGTTCAACCAGGCGTTCACCATGCATGGCACGATCATGCTGCTGATGTTCGCCACCCCGCTCTTCGCGGGCTTCGCGAACTGGATCATGCCGCTGCAGATCGGCGCGCCCGACGTGGCGTTCCCGCGGCTGAACATGTTCGCGTACTGGCTGTACCTCTTCGGCTCGACCATCGCGGTGGCCGGCTTCGTGACGCCGAACGGCGCCGCCGACTTCGGCTGGTTCGCCTACTCCCCGCTGTCGGACGCGGTCCGCTCGCCGGGCATCGGCGCCGACATGTGGATCATGGGTCTGGCCTTCTCGGGCTTCGGCACGATCCTCGGTTCGGTCAACTTCATCACCACGATCATCTGCATGCGCGCACCCGGCATGACGATGTTCCGCATGCCGATCTTCACCTGGAACGTGCTGCTGACCGGTGTGCTGGTCCTGCTCGCCTTCCCGGTGCTGGCCGCCGCGCTCTTCGCGCTGGAGGCCGACCGCAAGTTCGGCGCGCATGTGTTCGATGCCGCGAACGGCGGCGCATTGCTGTGGCAACACCTCTTCTGGTTCTTCGGACACCCAGAGGTGTACATCATCGCGCTGCCGTTCTTCGGAATCGTTTCCGAGATCATTCCGGTCTTCTCGCGCAAGCCGATGTTCGGTTACATCGGTCTGATCGCCGCGACGATCGCGATCGCCGGCCTCTCGGTGACCGTGTGGGCCCACCACATGTACGTCACCGGCGGTGTGCTGCTGCCGTTCTTCTCCTTCATGACCTTCCTGATCGCGGTACCGACCGGTGTGAAGTTCTTCAACTGGATCGGCACCATGTGGAAGGGCTCGCTGTCCTTCGAAACCCCGATGCTCTGGACGATCGGCTTCCTGGTCACCTTCACCTTCGGTGGTCTGACCGGCGTCATCCTGGCCTCGCCCCCGATGGACTTCCACGTCTCCGACTCGTACTTCGTCGTCGCGCACTTCCACTACGTCGTCTTCGGCACCGTGGTCTTCGCGATGTTCGCCGGCTTCCACTTCTGGTGGCCGAAGTTCACGGGCAAGATGCTGGACGAGCGCCTCGGCAAGATCACCTTCTGGACGCTGTTCATCGGCTTCCACGGCACGTTCCTGGTGCAGCACTGGCTGGGCGCCGAGGGCATGCCGCGCCGTTACGCGGACTACCTCGCGGCCGACGGCTTCACCACGCTGAACACGATCTCCACGATCAGCTCCTTCCTGCTCGGCCTGTCGATGCTTCCGTTCATGTACAACGTCTGGAAGACGGCCAAGTACGGCAAGAAGGTCGAGGTCGACGACCCGTGGGGTTACGGCCGTTCGCTCGAGTGGGCGACCTCCTGCCCGCCGCCGCGGCACAACTTCCTCACCCTGCCGCGGATCCGCTCCGAGTCCCCGGCCTTCGACCTGCACCACCCGGAGATCGCGGCCCTCGACCACCTCGAGGACCACACCGCCGGGGCCACCCAGGCGCTCACCGGTGACAAGGAGGCCGGCAAGTGAAGATCCAGGGCAAGATGTTCCTCTGGCTCTCCTTCTTCATCCTGGTCATGGCCGTCGTGTACGGCGTGTGGTCGAAGGAGCCCGTCGGTACCACCGCGCTCTTCCTGGCCTTCGGCCTGAGCGTCATGATCGGCTACTACCTGGCCTTCACGGCCAAGCGCGTCGACGAGATGGCCCAGGACAACCTGGAGGCCGACGTCGCCGACGAGGCCGGCGAGCTGGGGTTCTTCTCCCCGCACAGCTGGCAGCCGCTCTCGCTGGCCATCGGTGGCGCGCTCGCCTTCATGGGCGTCGTCTTCGGCTGGTGGCTCATGTACTTCTCGGCCCCGATCATCCTGATCGGCCTGTGGGGCTGGGTGTACGAGTACTACCGCGGTGAGAACGCGAACCAGTAGGCAGCACCTGCGCGCGGACGTGCCGCGCGAGGACACTTGGGGCCCGGACACCTCTTCGGAGGAGTCCGGGCCCCTCGTTTGCAGTCACCCCGCGCGCCGTAATTGTCATATCTTCATAGCGTTGGCCCCATGAAGCACTCACCGCGTCTTTGGACGGTACTCAGCTGCTCCCTGCTGGTCGCGTCCCTCGGGGCCGGCGCCACCGCATGCGGGTCCGGCGACAAGAACCCGCTGGCCGCCCGCCCGTACGACGCGGGCGATCAGGTCGCCTCCAACCAGAGCGCCGGCAGCCGCCCCGTGGACCCCGACCGCCCCCTCGAAATCACCGCCAAGGCCGGTGGCGGCCGGATCACCGACGTGCTGGCCGTGGACACCCACGGC
This sequence comes from Streptomyces sp. 147326, assembly GCF_045000215.1. NCBI lineage: Bacteria > Bacillati > Actinomycetota > Actinomycetes > Kitasatosporales > Streptomycetaceae > Streptomyces > Streptomyces sp. 147326. Next base: position 6,309,902 of record NZ_CP134201.1, read on the forward strand.
CGCCGCCTGGCGGGCGAGCTGAGCGCCAAGGGAGACCGCTGGCACAGCACGGTCCCGATGGCCTCGGGAGTCCGCTACACGGTCACCGTGAGCACCGAGGACGAGCGGGGCGCCCCAGGGCAGCGCACGCTCACCTTCAACACGACCCCGTCGAAAGGGGTCCTGAAGGTCGAATTCGGCCCGGAGGAGGGCAAGTACGGCGTCGGACAGCCCCTCACCGCCGAGCTCAGCGAGCCCGTCAAGGACAAGGCCGCCCGCGCGATCGTGGAACGGGGCCTGATCGTCGACGCCCCGCCCGGAGTCGAGGGCGCCTGGCACTGGGTGGACGACAAGAACCTGCACTACCGCCCGAAGGACTACTGGCCCGCCAACTCCGCCGTCTCCGTACGGAGCAACCTGGAGGGCATCAGGATCACCGACGAACTCCACGGGGTCGCGTCCAAGCCGCTGAAGCTGGAGATCGGGGACCGGGTCGAGGTCACCACCGACGCCTCCTCGCACTACCTGACGTTCAAGCGCAACGGAGAAGTGATCAACACCATCCCGGTGACCACGGGGAAGCCCGGTTTCTCCACCCGCAACGGGGTCAAGGTGGTCCTCGGCAAGCAGTACTTCGTCCAGATGCGCGGCGACACCGTCGGCATCGGCGGCAGCGAGTACTACAACCTGCCCGTCTACTACGCCACTCGCGTCACCTGGAGTGGTGAATACGTCCACGCCGCGCCGTGGTCCGTCGGCTCCCAGGGCTACGAGAACGTCAGCCACGGCTGCACCGGTATGAGCACGGGCAACGCCGCCTGGTTCTACGAGAACATCACCGAGGGCGACATCGTCCAGGTGATCAACAGCATCGGCGACGACATGGACATCTTCGGCAACGGGTTCGGCGACTGGAACATGGACTGGAAGGACTGGCGCCAGGGCAGCGCCCTCCTCAAGGGCACCCAGGAAGGCCGCAACCCGATGGACCAGGCCCGCCTCCGGCCCACTGTGTGACGGGAAGCGCGCTGCGGGCCCACGGGAACCCGTGGGCCCGCAGGCGCTCCGTCAGGCGGCCGAGGAGGAGAGCCGGGAGCGCAGAACGCCCGCCAGGGCGTCCGCGAACTCCACCGGGTCCACCGGAAGGGTCACGGCGGCGTCCGCGCGGCTCCACGTGGCCAGCCAGGCGTCCTGGGGGCGTCCCATCAGCAGCAGCACCGGCGGACACCGGAAGATCTCGTCCTTGATCTGCCGGCACACGCCCATGCCCCCGGCCGGAACCGCCTCGCCGTCGAGCACGCACGCGTCGATGCCGCCCGCGTCCAGCTCCGTCAGGACCGCCGGCAGCGTCGCGCACTCCACGAACTCCACCGGCGGCAGGTCCGCGGCGGGCCGGCGTCCGGCCGCCAGCCGCACCTGCTCCCGGGTGCCCGAGTCGTCGCTGTAGACCAGAACCCGCGCAGTCGCCCGCATTTCGTTCCTCCACGTGTCCCGTGAATCACGTTGATGTTGCGCGGGATGCTACTCCTCCCGGTGCGCTGTCAACATCGGTTCGGACATGTGCACGGGACATCCCACCGAGGTCATCTGATGGGCCGTTCGGGCCTTGCACACGCCGCTGACACTCCGAACGGCACCCCCCGGGGTGAGGGCGGGATAAGCGACCGACATAATGTCGGTCGTGGCGACAGCAACGACAGTAGATACCGGGCACGCGCACCCGACGGTCAACCGGCCGAACCTCGTCAGCGTCGGAACCATCATCTGGTTGAGTTCCGAGCTGATGTTCTTCGCGGCCCTCTTCGCGATGTACTTCACCCTGCGATCCGTGACAGGACCCGAGTACTGGACAGAGCAGGCTTCGGCCTTGAATCTGCCCTTCTCGGCGACGAACACGACGATCCTGGTGCTTTCCTCGCTCACCTGCCAGCTCGGCGTATTCGCCGCAGAGCGCGGTGACGTGAAGAAGCTCCGGACGTGGTTCATCATCACGTTCGTCATGGGTGCGATCTTCATTGGCGGCCAGGTGTTCGAGTACACCGAGCTGGTCAAGCACGAGGGCATGAGCCTCTCGTCCGGTCCGTACGGCTCGGTCTTCTACCTGACCACCGGCTTCCACGGTCTGCACGTGACGGGTGGCCTCATCGCCTTCCTGCTGGTCCTCGGCCGGACGTACGCGGCCAAGAGGTTCACCCACGAACAGGCCACGTCGGCCATCGTCGTGTCCTACTACTGGCACTTCGTCGATGTCGTCTGGATCGGCCTCTTCGCCACGATCTACCTGATCAAGTAGCGAACACGTCACCGGGCAAGACCCGGCACTCCATCCAGACACACCGACGCAGAAGATCCTGACACCGGGGTAATCCGTGAAAAAGCTCTCCGCACGACGACGCCATCCGCTGGCGGCGGTCGTCGTTCTACTCCTCGCGCTGGCGGCCACTGGGGGGCTGTACGCCGCCTTTGCTCCCGCGGGCAAGGCGCAGGCCGATGAAACCGCCCAGTCCCTCGCCATCGAGGAGGGCAAGAAGCTCTACGCCGTGGGTTGCGCAAGCTGCCACGGAACCGGCGGTCAGGGTTCCTCTGACGGCCCGAGCCTGGTCGGCGTCGGCTCCGCGGCCGTCGACTTCCAGGTGAGCACGGGCCGCATGCCCGCCCAGCAGCCCGGCGCCCAGGTGCCGAAGAAGCCCGTCGTCTACAACCAGGCGCAGATCGACCAGCTGGCGGCGTACATCGCGTCCCTCGGCGCCGGTCCGATCACGCCGACCGCAAAGCAGTACGACCCGGCAGGTGCCGACGTCGCCAGGGGTGGTGAGCTGTTCCGCAACAACTGCGCGCAGTGCCACAACTTCACCGGCGAGGGCGGCGCGCTGACGAACGGCAAGTACGCCCCCAACCTTGAGGGCGTCGACCCGAAGCACATCTACGAGGCCATGCAGACCGGCCCGCAGAACATGCCCTCCTTCCCGGACCAGACCATGCCGGAGCAGCAGAAGAAGGACATCATCGCGTACCTCCAGAACGTGAACGGCGAGAAGTCGGTCAGCCCTGGCGGCCTGAAGCTCGGTGGCCTCGGCCCCGTCTCCGAGGGTCTGTTCGGCTGGATCTTCGCCCTGGGTGCGCTGATCGCTGTCGCCGTCTGGGTCGCGGCCCACACCGCTAAGGCCAAGAAGTCATGAGTAGCCAAGAGATTCCCGAAGAGAAGCACCTGCCGAGCGAGCAGGTCGACGCGCACCACGGTGCCGTAGCGGTCGCGGACGACCCGTTCGCCGACCCGGGCCTCCCGGTCCACAAGCCGCGTATCCAGGACATCGACGAGCGGGCGGCGAAGCGCTCCGAGCGCACCGTCGCGATGCTGTTCACGCTGTCGATGCTGGCCACGATCGGCTTCATCGCGTCCTACGTGATCTTCCCGGTCGGGAAGATCGTCTACATCTTCCCCATCGGGAAGGTGAGTGCGCTCAACTTCGCCCTGGGCATGACGCTGGGCACGGCCCTCTTCTGCATCGGCGCGGGCGCGGTCCACTGGGCCCGCACCCTGATGTCCGACGTGGAGGTCGCCGCCGAGCGCCACGAGATCGCCGCTCCGCCGGAGGTCAAGGCTCAGGTCCTGCAGGACTTCCGCGACGGCGCGAGCGAGTCCGCGATCGGCCGCCGGCCCCTGATCCGCAACACGATGCTCGGTGCGCTGGCCATGCTGCCGCTCTCCGCCGTCATGATCATGCGCGACCTGGGCCCGCTGCCCGAGCAGAAGCTGCGCAAGACCGTGTGGGCCAAGGGCAAGCTGCTCATCAACGACAACACGAACGAGCCGCTGCGTCCCGAGGACGTGCTCGTCGGGTCGCTGACCTTCGTCAGGCCGGAAGGCCTGGAGGAGGAGCAGCACGACTTCCAGGTCCAGATCGCCAAGGCCGCCCTGATGATCGTCCGTATCCAGCCGGAGGACATCAAGGACAAGCAGGAGCTGGAGTGGTCCCACGACGGGATCGTGGCCTACTCCAAGATCTGCACCCACGTCGGCTGCCCGATCAGCCTGTACGAGCAGCAGACGCACCACGTGCTCTGCCCGTGCCACCAGTCCACCTTCGACCTCTCCGACGGCGCCCGTGTCATCTTCGGCCCGGCCGGTCACGCGCTTCCGCAGCTGCGGATCGGCGTGAATGACGAAGGCTTCCTCGAAGCGCTCGGCGACTTCGAAGAGCCCGTCGGTCCTGCATTCTGGGAGCGCGGATGAGCACCAGCGACAACAACGAGCGCAAGGCGCCGGCCGGCGAGCGCGTAGCGGACTGGGCGGACGGCCGCCTGGGCATCTACGGCCTGGCCAAGGCCAACATGCGCAAGATCTTCCCGGACCACTGGTCCTTCATGCTGGGTGAGATCTGCCTCTACAGCTTCATCATCATCATCCTCACGGGTGTGTACCTGACGCTGTTCTTCCACCCGAGCATGAACGAGGTCGTGTACCACGGCTCGTACGTGCCGATGCAGGGCGTCATGATGTCCGAGGCCTTCGCCTCGACGCTCGACATCAGCTTCGACGTCCGCGGTGGCCTGCTGATCCGTCAGATCCACCACTGGGCGGCGCTGATCTTCGTCGCGGCCATGGTCGTGCACATGATGCGCGTCTTCTTCACCGGCGCGTTCCGCAAGCCGCGTGAGGTCAACTGGATCTTCGGCTTCCTGCTGCTGGTCCTCGGCATGTTCACCGGCTTCACCGGTTACTCGCTGCCGGACGACCTGCTCTCGGGTACCGGTGTCCGCTTCATGCAGGGCGCCATCCTGTCCGTCCCGGTCGTCGGCACGTACCTGTCGATGTTCCTGTTCGGCGGGGAGTTCCCGGGCGGCGACTTCGTCGCGCGGTTCTACTCGGTGCACATCCTGCTGCTGCCCGGCATCATGATGGGCCTGCTCGTGGCCCACCTGATCCTGGTCTTCTACCACAAGCACACCCAGTTCGCGGGTCCCGGCAAGACGAACAAGAACGTCGTCGGCATGCCGCTGCTGCCGGTCTACATGGCCAAGGCCGGAGGCTTCTTCTTCCTGGTCTTCGGTGTCATCGCGGCCGTCGCGGCCATCGCGACGATCAACCCGATCTGGGCGCTCGGCCCGTACCGCCCGGACCACGTGTCCACCGGTGCGCAGCCCGACTGGTACATGGGTATGCCGGAAGGCCTGATCCGTGCCATGCCCGGCTGGGAGATCAACCTGTGGGGCCACACGCTCGTCCTGGGCGTGTTCATCCCGCTGCTGCTCTTCCCGCTGGTGCTGGGTGCGATCGCCGTCTGGCCGTTCATCGAGTCCTGGGTCACCGGGGACAAGCGCGAGCACCACATCCTGGACCGCCCGCGCAACGTCCCGACCCGTACGGCCTTCGGTGTCGCCTGGATCGCGGAGTACATCGTGCTCCTCATCGGCGGCGGCAACGACATGTTCGCCCAGTACTTCCACCTGTCGATCAACTCGATCACCTGGTTCGTCCGGATCGGCTTCTTCGCCGTCCCGGTCCTCGCCTTCATCGTCACCAAGCGGATCTGCCTCGGCCTCCAGCGCCGGGACCACGACAAGGTGCTGCACGGTCGCGAGACCGGCATCATCAAGCGTCTGCCGCACGGTGAGTTCGTCGAGGTCCACGAGCCGCTCCCGGCGGGCCAGCTGCACAAGCTCACCGCGCACGAGCAGTACAAGCCGATCGAGATCGGCCCGACGGTCGACGAGAACGGTGTCGAGCGCAAGGTGAAGGCCACCGAGAAGCTGCGCGCGAAGCTCAGCAAGGGCTTCTACGGCGAGAACAACCAGATTCCGAAGCCCACGGCGGAGGAGTACAAGGAGATCCAGGCCGGCCACGGCCACCACTGATCCCCTGCACGACCGAATGAGGGACTGATTCAGGTCAGTCCTGGTGTCGCCACGGCGAGAGCCCCGTCCAGTGTCTGGACGGGGCTCTTTGCCGTCTTCCGGGCTGGATAGGCTGAACTCCTTCCCATCCGACGTGGAAACCTTGACGAGCAGCAGGAGCGGACCATGAACGTTGTGACCCCGGCAGGCGGCGACAGCGTGGCGGCCCGTGGCTGGCCGGGCGTCCTCGACGCTCTGCTGACCGGCCAGGACCTGCGTGCCGACGACACCGCCTGGGCCATGGACCGGATCATGCGCGGGGAGGCCACCGACGCCCAGATCGCCGGCTTCACCGTCGCGCTGCGGGCGAAGGGGGAGACGGTCGCGGAGATCAACGGCCTCGTACGGGCCATGTACGAGCACGCCAACCTGATCGAGGTGCCGGGCCGGACGGTGGACATCGTCGGCACGGGCGGCGACGGGGCCAAAACGGTGAACATCTCGACGATGTCGGCGGTCGTGGTGGCCGGAACCGGCGCCAAGGTCGTCAAGCACGGGAACCGGGCCGCCTCCTCCGCGAGCGGCTCCTCGGACGTCCTGGAGAAGCTCGGGGTGAACCTCAACCTCAGCCTGACGCGGGTCGTGGAGGTCGCCCAGGAGGCCGGCATCACCTTCTGCTTCGCGGTGAAGTTCCACCCGGCGCTGCGGCACGTGGCGGCGGCCCGCAGGGAACTGGGCATCCGCACCTTCTTCAACGCGCTGGGCCCGCTGACCAACCCGGCCCGGGTGCGCGCCCAGGCGACCGGCGTGGCCGACCCCCGGATGGCTCCGATCATCGCGGGCGTGCTCGCCGAACGGGGCTCCTCCGCGCTGGTCTTCCGCGGTGACGACGGCCTGGACGAGCTGACCACGACGGCGACCTCGCGGGTGTGGTGGGTCCGGGACGGCAAGGTGGCGGAGCAGGTCTTCGACCCGCGCGACATCGGCATCGACCTGGTCGACGTGTCGGCGCTGGCCGGCGGCGATCCCGCGTACAACGCGGACGTGGCCCGCCGCCTGCTGGCCGGCGAGACCGGCCCGGTCCGCGACGCCGTGCTGCTGAACTCGGCGGCGGCCCTGGTGGCCCTGGACCCCGGTACGGCCACGCTGGAGGAGCAGCTCGCCGCCGGTGTCGTCCGCGCGGCGGAGTCCATCGACTCGGGCGCGGCGCGCGCCTCGCTGGAGCGCTGGGTGGCGGCGAGCAACGCCTGATCCCGACGGACTCCCGCCGGTGAGGGATCTCCACCGGTCGTTTCGTGCCAAGGCCCCGGTCCGCCATTCGGACCGGGGTCTTGCGCGCGGGGGATCTTGTGGCAGGATGCTGACCAGGTCACGAGTGACAGCGTTTAGGCCCCGGCTTGCTGTCCGGCAACCCTCCTTCCGTGGCGGGGTGCCCCGGGTGATGACCAGGTCGTAGGCAGCAAGGCCTACGGCAAGCGCGGATCCCTCGACACCAGGGGTCCTGGTCTCTCGAGGAGCGTTTTCCGTGAGCAAGCGAATGCGATAGGGCGACTCCGCCCCCACTTCACCCCTCGGATCAGGGTCACTTCCGTGTACCCCCGCCGGCCGTCAGGTCCGGCCCGAGGGCTCTCCCGTACCCCGGACGGCCGCACGGCCGTACCCGCGTACGGACACACGAAGCCATTCAGCCCTGCCTGCCGGGAGATACCGCCATGTCCGCATTCCTGAACGCCGCCGCCCCCACCTCCGTCGACACCACCTTCGTCGACACCACCTCCGTCGACACCGCCGAAAGTCCCGCCTGTGCCGAGCCGCTGCCGGTGCTCGGCCGGGACGTCACCGTTCCGCTGGTCACCGGCGGCGAGGTCACCTACGCGGCCCTGGACTACGCGGCCAGCGCCCCGGCGCTCCAGCGGGTCTGGGACGACGTGGCCGCCTACGCCCCGTACTACGGCAGCGTGCACCGCGGCGCCGGGTACCTCTCGCAGCTCTCCACCGACCTCTTCGAACAGAGCCGGGTCACGGTCGCCCAGTTCCTCGACTGCCGCCCCGCCGACCAGGTGATCTTCACCCGGTCCACCACCGACTCCCTCAACCTGCTCGCCGCCGTGCTCCCCGCCGACTGCCAGGTCTTCGTCTTCGAGACCGAGCACCACGCCTCGCTGCTGCCGTGGACGAACGCGCGGGTCACCTACCTCAACGCCCCGCGCACCCCGGACGAGGCCGTCGCCACCCTGGAGCGGGCCCTCGCCGACCGGGAGCCGTACGGTCCGGCCCTGGTCTGCGTCACCGGCGCCTCCAACGTCACCGGTGAACTGTGGCCGGTGAAGGAGCTCGCCGCCGCCGCGCACGCCCACGGCGCGCGGATCGTCCTGGACGCCGCCCAACTGGCCCCGCACCACCCCGTCTCGGTCCAGGACCTGGACGTGGACTGGGTCGCCTTCTCCGGACACAAGCTCTACGCGCCCTTCGGCTCGGGCGTGCTCGCCGGCCGCGCGGACTGGCTGCAGCAGGCCGAGCCGTACCTCGCGGGCGGCGGCGCCTCCCGCAAGGTGGCCCGGCGCGAGGACGGCGGCGTGGACGTCGAGTGGCACACCACGGCCGCCCGCCACGAGGCCGGCTCCCCGAACGTCATCGGCGTCTACTCCATCGCCTCCGCCTGCAAGGCCCTCACCGAGGCGGGCTTCGACAGCCTCGTCGCCCGCGAGCGCCACCTCATCGCGCAGGTCCGCGAGGGCCTGGCGGAGGTCCCGGCGGTCCGCGTCCTGTCCCTCTTCGGGGACGAGGCCCCGCGCGTCGGCGTCATCTCCTTCGTGGTGGACGGCTGGAACAGCTCCCACTTCGCCGCCGCGCTGTCCGCGGAGTACGGGATCGGCGTCCGCGACGGCCTGTTCTGCGCCCACCCGCTGGTCCGCACCCTCCTGGGCAGCGAGCCGCAGGCGCAGGGCGAGTGCGGTGCCCCTGAGGCGGCCCCGGGGGAGCGCTCGCTGAACGCGATCCGCGTCAGCTTCGGCGCGGGCACCCCGGACGAGCACGTGGAGCGCTTCGTCCGCGCGGTGAAGGAGCTCGTCGCGGACGGAGCCAAGTGGCAGTACCGCACGGAGGAAGGCCGCTGCGTCCCGGCCGTCTGACCTGCGGTCGGCGCAACGGGGCTGGGTGGTGTGGGGCGGCGCCCCGGAGGGACCCCGCGGACGGCCGGGCCTACGGGTCCTGCTTCAGGGCGCCATCCCAGTCGCGCTGCGAAGCCGGGGCCGACGGGGCGGGGCGTAGCCCGGGCTGACCGCAGACCTCGCCGGAGGCGCTACGCGTCGAGGCCGATCGCGAACGCCGCTTCCAGGTCGTGCTGGGAGTACGTGCGGAAGGCCACGTGGGTGTCCGTCGCCTCGACGCCCGGGATCTTGCTGATGCGGCCGGGGATGATGTCGGCCAGGTTCTCGTGGCGGGCCACGCGGACCAGCGCGATCAGGTCGTACGTCCCCGTGACGGAGTAGACCTCGCTGACGCTGTCCAGCGCGGCGATGGACTCGGCGATCTCGGGGATGCGGTCCACGCTGGTCTTGATGAGCACGATCGCGGTGATCACGGCTGGCTGTCTCCCTCGGTGGCCGTCGCTGGTCGCCTCACTCTAGTCGCACCCCGATAGCGGGCCCACGCGTAGAGGAAGCCGACCGAGAAGCCCACCAGATGGGCCAGGTACGCGACCCCGGGGCCGCTTTCCGCCCGGTGCGCGGCCACCCATTGGAGGGCGAACCAGAACAGCAGCACGAGCCACGCCGGGAACCGCAGCGGCAGGAAGAACAGGAAGGGGAACAGGCTCGTCACCCTCGCCCGCGGGAGCAGGTAGAGGAAGGCGCCCAGGACCGCCGAGATCGCTCCGGACGCCCCCACCAGGGTCTGCGGGGACCCCGCATTGGCCGCCGCGTACGCCGCCAGCGCCACGTACCCCGTGCAGATGTAGAAGACGAGGAACGCCGGGCGGCCCATCCGCTCCTCCGCCATCGCCCCGAAGACGTAGAGGAAGAGCATGTTCCCGAGCAGGTGCAGCCAGCTGCCGTGGACGAACAGGGCCGTCAGCGGGGTCAGCCAGGCGCGCGGGGTGCCCGTGAAGAGCTCGTCCGGGACCACGCCCCAGCGCCGGAAGTACGCGGTTCCGGCGGTCAGCAGCTCGTCGCCCGTCCCGTAGCCCGGGTTGAGCCCCGAGGCAGGGCCGAGTACGAACACCACACCGCAGCCCGCGATCAGCGCATGGGTGACCACCGGTCCCCGGGCAGCCTCGCGTACGGCCCGCCACCTTACGATCATGTGACAGAGCATGACGCAACGGGCCCCACCTGAGACGGTGGCAGGCCGTAGGGTTACGAGCTGCGGTCCGCCGTCCGGGGAAGACCGGCGCAGACGGACGCCGACAGACGCGGAGAGCTGCGCGGACGGCGGCGCGGACGGCTTTAATTGAATCAGCTACGAAGGAGAGAGCGGCCTGATGACGGTTCCCCTGCCGACCGGCACCACCCGGTGGCGCTGCACCCTGTGCGGCAACCTCACGCGCTTCGACGTCACCCGTTCGTCGAAGGTCGTCGAGTACGTCCACCTGGACCTCGCCGGGGAGCCCAAGGTCGAGGAGCGCGAGGTGGTCAATGAGACCATCGAGTCGGTCCGCTGCCGCTGGTGCAACGCGGTGGACCAGATCGAGCTCGTGGACAGGCCGGGCGCGGACTCCTGACGGAGGCGTGCCCACACGTAGATCACGGTAGGGGTGACGGACTGTGGAGCCAGCAAGCGGCGCTGAGCCGGCCGACGCGGCCGGCGACGCCGCCGAGGCGCTCGACCGCCCACTGCCGGAAGGCGTGCGGCGGCGGGTCGTCGCGCTCGTCTCGGACGCCTTCGGCGCACTGACGGTCGCGGACCTGCCGGCGCAGCTGCGCCAGTACGCCCGTTTCACCCCGACCCGGCGCGCCAAGTTCGCGGGCAACGCCATGGCCACGGCGGTCGAGACCGACGCCGTGTTCCGCAGCCGGGTCGCCGAGAAGCTGCGCGACGCGCAGGCGGAGCTGGCCGCGGCCCTGGAATCGGGCGCGCCGCCCGCCGCCGCGGATCCGCTGGACGTGGCGGCCGCCGCGTTCGTCCTGCGGCCGGCCGGCTGGGTCAAGCTGGTGGCCGCCGCGGGCGAGGAGGCGCAGCGCGCCGACGCCGAGCGGGTCGGCGAGGAGACCCGGCGCGAGCTGGAGCGGCTGCGCGAGGAGCTGGCCCACGCCCGGGAACTGCAGCGCACGGGCGGCGAGCACGTGCGCGTGGAGCTGGACGCGGCCCGCAAAGAAGCGGAATCGCTTCAGCGCAAGCTGCGCAGCGCCCTCAGCGACGTCAAGCGCGGCGAGGCGGCCCTGCGCAAGCTGACCGCCGAGGTCGACGGGATCCGCGGCGACGCGGCCACCCGGGTGGCCACCGCCGAGAGCGAGAGCCGGCGGCTCAAGTCCCGCCTCGCGGAGGTGGAGGCGGCGCTGGAGACCTCGCGCCGGGCCACCCGCGAGGGGCGCAGCATCGAGGACATGCGGCTGCGGCTGCTGCTGGACACCGTGCTGGACGCGGCCCAGGGGCTGCGCCGCGAGCTGGCGCTGCCGCCCGTGAACACGCGCCCGGCCGACACCGTGGACGCGGTGGAGCCGGGCCGGATGACGCCGAAGGACATCGCGGCGCGCGCCCTGTCGGAGACCGATCCGGCCCTGCTGGACCAGCTGTTGGCGCTGCCCCAGGCCCATCTGGTGGTCGACGGCTACAACGTGACCAAGACCGGCTATCCGACGATGCCGCTGGAGAAGCAGCGGCTGCGGCTGCTGGGCGGGCTGTCGATGCTGGCCGCGCAGACGGGCGCGGAGATGACCTGTGTCTTCGACGGGGCGGAACTGGCGGCCCCGGTGCTGCTCGCCCCGCCGCGCGGGGTGCGGGTGCTGTTCTCCAAGGCGGGGGTGACGGCGGACGAGCTGATCCGTCAGCTGGTGCGCGCCGAACCGCCCGGCCGGCCGGTGGTCGTGGTCTCCACGGACCGGGAGGTCGCCGACGGGGTGGCCAAGGCGGGCGCGCGGCCCGTGACGTCCGCTTTGCTCCTGAAGCGGCTTTCGCGCGTTTCGTAACTCCCCGCCCGAATGCCGGAATTGACCGACGCCACAGCGAACGTACCGTCAAGTGCCCGGCACAGAGCGTGCGCTGTAGGTAAAGAACCTGGTCGGAGAGCGGGTTTTTACCCGGCGGGATTTGAACTGATCACAGCGAGGTCACTAGGGTGCGTTCAAACCTTCGTGCGGTAGATCACTCATTCGGGGTGGCGGCGGAGGTGCTGCCGAGTTGCGTTCTTCGGCGGCTCTAGGAAGAAGGAGCTCGCCTCCGTGGCGTCCCACCGTCGACCCAAGCAGCCGAACCGCACTCGTGTGACCGTGCTCGGCGCCACCGCGGCCGCCGTGGTGGCCCTCACCTCCCAGAGCGCCTCCGCCGCTCCGGAGAAGCCGAGCAAGGACGAGGTCAAGACCCAGGTCGACGCCCTCTACGAAGAGGCGGAGCAGGCCACCGAGAAGTTCAACGGGGCCAAGGAGCGCCAGGAGAAGCTGGAGAAGGAGATAGCCCAGCTCCAGGACCAGGTCGCTCGCGGCCAGGGCGACCTCAACGAGCTGCGCAGCACCCTCGGTTCGATGGCCAGCGCCCAGTACCGAAACGGCGGCATCGACCCCTCCCTCGCCCTCCTCCTCTCCGAGGACCCCGACAGCTACCTCGACAAGGCCTCCTCCCTCGAGCACTTGAGCGGCAAGCAGGTCGAGGCGGTCCAGAAGATCCAGGCCAAGCAGCGCAGCCTCGCGCAGCAGCGCCAGGAGGCCGCCGGCAAGCTCGCCGACCTCGACGCCACCCGCAAGGAGCTCGGCGAGAAGAAGAAGGTCTCCACGGAGAAGCTCGCCGCGGCCCAGGCCCTGCTCAACTCCCTGACCGCGCAGGAGCGTGCGGCGCTCAAGGACGACGAGTCGCGGGCCAGCCGCGCCGACGGCCAGCGCGTCGACCTCGGCAACGTGAAGGCCTCCGGCCGCGCCGGAGCCGCCCTCGAGGCCGCCAAGACCAAGCTGGGCTTCACCTATCAGTCCGGCGGCACCGGCCCCAACGTCTACGACTGCTCCGGGCTGACCCAGTGGGCGTACAAGCAGGCCGGCGTCAACATCAGCCGCGTCACCTTCACCCAGGTGAACGACGGCACCCGCATCAGCCGCAGCCAGCTCCAGCCCGGTGACCTGGTCTTCTTCTACGACGACCTGCACCACGTCGGCCTCTACGCCGGCAACAACATGACGCTGCACGCCTCGAACCCGCGCAGCGGCATCAAGTACGAGTCCATGGACAACATGCCGTTCCAGTTCGGCGTCCGCATCGGCTGACGCGCCGCACACCGCCCATCCGGGCGAATTCCGCGGCTCCTTTCTGACCACGCGCCCCGCCGGTGACCTGCGTCTCCTGCGGGGCGTCACTGTGTGTGCCCTCCGACGGTCGTTGGTCGGCGTGTGAGCGTCCGACTACTGTCTGCCAGCGCGGAACCCGGCACAAGGCCGTCCACGGGGGGCGGACCCGGGCCACACACAGCGGAAGGGAGCGGTTTCACGTGGCGTCCCATCGCCGGAGCGGGCTCGGCAGCCTCGACCGGAACACGAAGGTCACCGTCCTCACCGCAGCCGCGGCCACGGCCGCGGCCGCCATGGCGGGGGCACCCGCGAGCGCCGCCCCCGGCCTCCCGTACGAGCCCGGCGGCGCGGCGAGGACGGGCGTCAGCGCCCAGGTCGACCGGCTCTTCGAAGAGGCCGAGCAGGCCACCGAACGCTTCAACGAGGCGGGCGAGAAGGCCGACCGGCTGCGTGCCGAGGTCAACCGGGCCCAGGAAGCGGTGGCCCGCGGACAGGAGCGCATCAACACCATGCGGGGCGTCCTCGGCACCTTCGCCGGGGCCCAGTACCGCAGCGGCGGCATCGACCCCGCCGTCGGCCTGATGCTGGCCGAGGACCCCGACGCGTACCTGGAGCAGGCCGCCGCCCTCGACCGGCTGACCGGCCGTCAGGCCCGGCAGCTCGACGAACTCCGCGAGGAGCAGCGCCGGCTCGGCCAGGAGCGCCGGGAGGCCTCCCGCAAACTCGCCGAACTCGACGCCCTGCGCTCCGACGTGGCCCGGCACAAGCGCTCCGTCACCGCGAAGCTCGCCGCCGCCCGGCGGCTGCTCAACACCATGCCGTCCGAGGAGCGTGCCGACTTCGAACGCTCCTCGCGCGCAGGCGGCCGCGCCGACGAACTGCCCGAGATGCCCTCCTTCGGCCCGTCCTCGGGGCGCGCCGCGGCCGCCGTGATGGCGGCCCGGTCGGCGGTCGGCCGCCCCTACGTGTGGGGCTCCACCGGCCCCTCCGGCTTCGACTGCTCCGGGCTGATGGTCTGGTCGTACCGGCAGGCGGGGGTCTCGCTGCCGCGCACCTCGCAGGCCCAGCGGCACGCCGGCCGGCAGGTGCCGCTGTCGCAGGCCCGCCCGGGCGACCTGGTGACGTACCGCTCGGACGCCAGCCACGTCGGCATGTACGTCGGCAACGGCCAGGTGGTGCACGCCCCGTACCCGGGGGCCCGGGTGCGCTACGACCCCGTCGGGATGATGCCCGTCTCGTCGGTGACCCGCCCCTGACCGCCGCCCGCGGAGCCCCGCCCCCGGCCCCCGCTCCGGGACCCCTCGTCCGGACCGTGCGTACGATCGGCGGATGCTCCCGGGTCGCCGTCTCGTCCGCGTACTGCCGCTCCTGCTGTGCGTGCTGCTCGCCGGCTGTGCGGCGCGGCCCGCCGACACCACCGGGCGCGACGTCCGCCGGGCCGTGGCCGACTGGTCGCGGGTGCCGCCCGAGGCGCTCTCCGGGATCCCCCTCGACGGCTGGACGTACGAGGTGGCCTCGGTGCGGCGGGACGGCGCGCGGGCCCTCGTACGGGCCGAGCTGCGCTACCGGCTGGCCGGCTACGACACGGCCCTGGGCGGCTCGGCGCGCGAGCTGGAGCTCGAACGCGCCGCGGGCGGCGGGCCCTGGCTGGTGCGGGCCGACCGGCCCGCACCGGGCGCGCCGCCGCAGCTGTGGGACCAGGGCCGGGTGTCGGTGGTCCGCGGCACGCACTCCCTGGTCCTGGGCGGCGCCGGGCAGTCCCCCGAGGTGCTGGCCGGGATCGCCGCCGAGGCCGACCGGGCGGTGCCCGCGGCGAGCGCGGCCTGGCCGGGGCTCTGGGCGGGACGGGTGGTCGTGCTGGTCCCCGGATCCCTGGAGCGGATGGCTCAGCTGCTGGCCCGGCCCGCCGACGAGTACCGGGGCATGGGCGCCGTCACCACCGGCCGGGTGGGCGCCGGACCGGCCCCCGCGGACCGGGTGGTGATCAACCCGGAGGGGTACGCGGAGCTGGGCGAGGCGGGCCGGCGGGTCATCCTGACCCACGAGGTCACCCACGTGGCCACCCGGGCGGCGACCTCCGCCACGACCCCGCCGTGGCTCTCCGAGGGCTTCGCGGACTGGGCGGCGTACCGCGGCACCTCCACCACCCCCGAGCAGGGCGCCCCGGCCCTGGCCCGGGCGGTACGGCGCGGCGAGGTGCCGGCCGGGCTGCCGGGGGCGGAGGACTTCGCCTTCGGCGGCGACCCGGAGGCGCTGGCCAGGGCGTACGAGGGGGCGTGGCTGGCCTGCCGGCTGATCGCGGACCGGTGGGGCGAGGCGGCGCTGGTGGACCTGTACGGGAAGGCGGGGCGCGAGCCGTGGCCGACGGCGTTGCGGGAGGCGCTCGGGACGGACCCGGCCGGGCTGACGAAGGAGTGGCAGGAGGCCCTGCGGAAGGAGTTCCGCTGAGGGCGTCCGGTACGTTGGCAGCGATGCACAAGACGCTGATCGTGACCAACGACTTCCCGCCGCGACCGGGCGGCATCCAGGCCTTCCTGCACAACATGGCGCTGAGGCTGGATCCCGACCGGATCGTCGTCTACGCCTCCACGTGGAAGCACAGCGCGGAGGGCCGCGAGGCCACCGCGGCCTTCGACGCGGAGCAGCCGTTCCAGGTGGTCCGCGACCGTACGACGATGCTGCTGCCGACCCCGCGCGTGACGCGGCGGGCGGTGGGCCTGCTGCGCGAACACGGATGCGAGTCCGTGTGGTTCGGGGCGGCGGCCCCGCTCGGTCTGATGGGCCCGGCGCTGCGGCGCGCGGGCGCGCGGCGGATCGTGGCGACCACGCACGGGCACGAGGCGGGCTGGGCCCAGCTGCCGGCGGCGCGGCAGCTGCTGCGGCGGATCGGCGAGGGCACGGACACGCTGACCTACCTGGGGGAGTACACGCGCTCGCGGATCGCCTCCGCGGTGACGGACCGGGCGGCGGCCCGGATGGTGCAACTGCCGCCGGGGGTGAACGAGAAGACCTTCCACCCGGAGTCGGGCGGCGCGGAGGTCCGGGCGCGGCTCGGGCTGACCGACCGGCCGGTGGTCGTCTGCGTCTCGCGGCTCGTTCCCCGCAAGGGGCAGGACACGCTGATCGAGGCGATGCCGCGGATCCTGGCGGCGGTGCCGGACGCGGTGCTGCTGATCGTGGGCGGCGGACCGTACGAGGCGGACCTGCGGGCGCTGGCCGCCTCGACCGGGGTCGCGGACTCGGTGGTCTTCACGGGGGCGGTCCCGTGGTCCGAACTGCCCGCCCACTACGGCGCGGGCGACGTCTTCGCGATGCCGTGCCGGACCCGGCGGGGCGGGCTGGACGTGGAGGGGCTCGGCATCGTCTACCTGGAGGCCTCGGCCACGGGCCTGCCGGTGATCGCGGGCGACTCCGGCGGGGCGCCGGACGCGGTGCTGGACGGCGAGACGGGCTGGGTCGTCCGGGGCGGCGCCCCCGACGACGCGGCGGACCGGATCGTCACCCTGCTGAAGGATCCGGAACTGCGGGAGCGCATGGGCGCCGCCGGCCGCGCGTGGGTCGAGGAGAGGTGGCGCTGGGACCTGTTGGCGGACCGCCTGCGCGAGCTCCTGTAGCGGGCCGTGTGCGGCGCCGTTGCCGGGGGCCGGCCCCCGGACCCCCGCGCCTCAAACGCCGACGAGGCTGAAACATCCAGCCCCTCCGGCGTTCGAGGAGCAGCGGCGCTGCAGCCGGAGATCCGCACGGGCCACAGCAGCGCCATGGCTGACTGTCTCTCAGATGCCTGTCAAGACGGCGTCTGGCCGGACGGCTGGATTCCGCCCATGATGCGGCCATGACACTCAATCTGACGCGCCGTCACCTCCTGGGGCTCGGCGCACTCTCGACCGCCTCCGCCCTCGGGTTCACCCGGATCGGCCTCGCCGCCGCCGGCGCCGCCGAGCCGGCCGCGGCCCGGTACGCGCCCGCCATAGTCGTCGGCTCCGGTTACGGCTCCGCCGTCGCCGCCCTGCGGCTCGGGCAGGCGGGCGTGCGGACCGTCGTCCTCGAAATGGGCCGGCTCTGGGACACGGCCGGGCCCGACGGCAAGGTCTTCCCCTCCACCTCCGCGCCCGACCACCGCTCCATGTGGTTCCGCACCCGCACCGAGGCCCCGCTCGCCCAGTTCCTCTGGCTCGACGTGGTCAACCGCGACATCAGCCCGTACCCGGGGGTGCTGGACCGGGTGAACTTCGGCGACATGTCGGTGTACGTGGGCCGCGGCGTCGGCGGAGGCTCGCTGGTCAACGGCGGCATGGCGCCCACGCCCCGCCGCTCGTACTTCTCCGAGGTGCTGCCCCAGGTCAACGCCGACGAGATGTACGGCACGTACTACCCCCGCGCCCGCGCCATGCTCGGCGTCAACGACATCGACCCGGCGTGGTTCGAGTCCACGGAGTGGTACCGCTTCGCCCGGATCTCCCGCAAGCACGCCCAGAACACGGGCCTGAAGACCGTCTTCGTCCCCAACGTCTACGACTTCGAGCACATGAAGCGCGAGGCGGCCGGCACCGCCCCCCGGTCGGCGCTGGCCGGCGAGGTCATCTACGGCAACAACCACGGGAAGAAGAGCGTCGACAAGACCTACCTCGCCGCCGCCCTCGGCACCGGCAACGTCACCATCGAGACCATGCAGCGCGTGGTCGGCGTACGGCATGACCCCGCCGGGGGGTACGTGCTGACCGTGCGGACCAGCGACGTGACCGGGCGGGTCACCCAGGTCCGCGAGCTCGGCTGCAGGCAGCTCTTCCTCGGGGCGGGCAGTCTCGGTACCACCGAGATCCTGCTGCGTGCCCGCGAGACCGGGACGCTGCCCGCGCTCGACGACAGGGTCGGGCGCGGCTGGGGCCCCAACGGCAACGTCATGACCGCCCGCGCCAACCACCTCTGGGACACGGTCGGAGCCAACCAGGCCACCATGCCCGCCATGGGCATCGACGACTGGGACAACGCGGCCAACCCGGTCTTCGCCGAGATCGCCCCGCTCCCCATGGGGCTGGAGCACTGGATCTCGATGTACCTGGCCATCACGAAGAACCCGGAGCGCGGGCACTTCACCTACGACGCCGCCACCGACTCGGCCCGCCTCAACTGGCGCAGGGACCAGAACACGCCCTCGGTCAACGCCGCGAAGAACCTCTTCGACCGCATCAACTGGCGGAACTTCACGATGTACCGGTACGACCTCTTCGGCGGCAACAAGGCCTTCGCCGACAATTTCACCTACCACCCGCTCGGCGGCTGCGTACTCGGCGACGCCACCGACGCGTACGGGCGGGCGAAGGGCTACCAGGGGCTGTACGTCGTGGACGGCTCCCTGATCCCCGGGTCGCTCGGCGTGAACCCGTTCGTGACCATCACCGCCCTCGCGGAGCGGAACATGGCCCGGATTCTCGCCGAGGACCCCAGGTAACGACGGCCGGGACTAGCCCCGGTAGAGCGCCTCGATCTCGTCCGCGAAGTCCTTCGCCACCACGTTGCGCTTCAGCTTCAGCGACGGCGTGATGTGACCCGACTCCTCCGTGAACTGGGAGGGCAGAATGCGGAATTTCCGCACCGATTCCGCCTTGGACACCGCCGCGTTGCCATCGTCCACGGCCTTCTGGACGGCGGCGACCAGGTCCGCGTCCTCACGCAGCTCGGCCGCGGTCACCCCGGCCGGCTTGCCGTTCTCGGCCGCCCAGCGGCCCAGGAACTCCTCGTCGATGGTGACGAGGGCCGCCACGAACGGCCTCGCGTCGCCGACGACCATGCACTCCGCGACCAGCGCGTGCGCCCGGATCCGGTCCTCGATCACGGCGGGCGCGACGTTCTTGCCGCCCGCGGTGACGATGAGTTCCTTCTTGCGCCCGGTGATCGCGAGGTAGCCGTCCTCGTCGAGGGTGCCGACGTCGCCGGTGTGGAACCAGCCGTCGGTCAGCGCCTCGGCGGTCGCCGTCTCGTTCTGCCAGTACCCGTTGAAGATGTGCTCGCCGTGCAGCAGCACCTCGCCGTCGTCCGCGATGCGCACCACGGAGCCCGGCAGCGGCTGGCCGACCGTACCGATCTTCGTCTTGTCCCACGGGTTGAAGGCCGTGGCCGCGCAGGACTCCGTCAGGCCGTAGCCCTCCAGCACGGTGAAGCCGATGCCGCGGAAGAAGTGGCCGAGCCGCTCGCCCAGCGGGGCGCCGCCGGAGATCGCGTACTCGCCGCGCCCGCCGAGCACCGTGTGCAGCTTGCTGTAGACCAGCTTGGAGAAGAGCTTGTGCTTGAGCTTCAGGCCGAAGGACGGGCCGCCCGGGGCGTCGAGCGCCCGGCTGTAGGCGATCGCCGTCTCGGCGGCGGCGTCGAAGATCTTCCCCTTGCCGTCGGCCTGGGCCTTGGCGCGCGCCGAGTTGTAGACCTTCTCGAAGACGCGCGGCACGCCGAGGATCAGCGTGGGCCGGAAGGACTGCAGCTCGTCGGTCAGGTTCTTGATGTCCGGTACGCAGCCCAGGCGGATCGGCGCCAGTACGGCGGCCACCTCCACCAGGCGCCCGAAGACGTGCGCGGCCGGGAGGAAGAGCAGGACGGAACACTCGCCGGTGCGGAAGAGCGGGCTGAGGCGCTCCACCACGTTGCCGCACTCGGCGAAGAAGTTGCGGTGGGTCAGCACGCAGCCCTTGGGGCGGCCGGTGGTGCCCGAGGTGTAGACGATGGTGGCCGGGTCGTCGGCGTTGGCGAGGCTGCTGCGCTCCTCGACCTCGGCGTCGGAGATCTCCGCGCCGGCGGCCTTCAGCGTCTCCAGCGCGCCCTGCTCGATCTCCCAGACCTCGCGCAGCTCCGGCAGCCGGTCGCGCAGCGAGGCCACGGACGCGCTGTGTGCCGGGCTCTCCACGATGACCGCCACGGCGCCGGAGTCGCCGAGGATCCACTGGACCTGCTCGGGGGAGCTGGTCTCGTACACGGGGACGGTGACGCCGCCCGCGCTCCAGATCGCGAAGTCGAACAGCACCCACTCGTAGCGGGTGCGGGAGATGAGGGCGACCCGGTCGCCGGGCCGGACGCCGGCCGCGACGAGGCCCTTGGCCGCGGCCCGGACCTCGGCGAGGAACTCGGTCGCGGTCACGTCCTGCCACCGGCCGTCGACCTTGCGGCTCATGACGGCGGTGTCTGGATGCTGAGCGGCGTTGCGGCGGATGAGATCCGTCAGGTTCCCGTCCGACGGGACCTCGTACAGGGCCGGAAGGCTGAACTCGCGCAAGACTGCTGCTCCTCTGGGCGCCATCGCCACCATGTGGACCGACCGGACGTTACCCACCGGTAGTGGGTTCCCGATAGAGGGAACCGGCCAGATGTTCCGTGCGTCACATTCTGTACTTGCACCGCCTGGCCCTCATGTGCCGACAGTAGTCGACCCCTCTTGCGACTCGGAAGTAACCGCAGGTCCGCCCGCCCCTCCCACCCCCTCTACCCCGCAACTGCCGGGCCCCCCTAGGGTTGTCCGCATGGGTGGCAGCATGCGGAGCGGGCAGGGCGGCGCGAGCGGATCGAGCCGACCGGGCGGATCGGGCCGGACGACCGCACCGGGCCGCACGCGGGTCCACGTCGTGAGCGACGTGCACGGCAACACCGAGGCCCTCGGCCGTGCCGGAGAAGGGGCCGACGCCCTGATCTGCCTCGGTGACCTCGTCCTCTTCCTCGACTACGCCGACCACTCGCGCGGGATCTTCCCCGATCTGTTCGGCGTCGAGAACGCCGACCGGATCGTCGAGCTGCGCACCGCCCGCCGCTTCGAGGAGGCCCACGCCTTCGGGCGGCGGCTCTGGGCCGGGCTGGACCGGGAGCGGCTGATCGAGGGCGCGGTGCGCCGCCAGTACGCCGAGATGTTCGCCGCCTTCCCGAACCCGACGTACGCCACCTACGGCAATGTCGACATCCCGGGTCTGTGGCCGGAATACGCCGACCGTGACGGCCTCACCGTGCTCGACGGGCAGCGGGTGGAGATCGGCGGCCGGGTCTTCGGCTTCGTCGGCGGCGGACTGCCCTCGCCGATGCGGACCCCGTACGAGGTGAGCGTCGAGGAGTACGCGGCCAAGGTGGAGGCGCTCGGCGAGGTGGACGTACTGTGCTCGCACATCCCGCCGGAGGTGCCCGAGCTCTGCTACGACACGGTCGCGCGCCGGTTCGAACGCGGCAGCGAGGCCCTGCTGGCCGCCATCCGCCGCACCCGGCCCCGGTACGCGCTCTTCGGGCACGTGCACCAGCCCCTGGCGCGGCGGATGCGGATCGGGGCCACGGAGTGCGTGAACGTCGGCCACTTCGCGGCGACCGGCCTGCCGTGGGTGCTGGAATGGTGACCGGCGGCCGGTTCGCGACGGCCCCCGTGGTGCCGCGGGAGGCCCTGGAGTGGCGGAGTCCGCACGCGCGGTAGCCTTCACGCGGCGGCCGGAGGCCGCACACATCCTCGAAACACTCCACGGAGGAGCGACCGCGATGGCGGAACACACCAGCTCAAGCATCACGATCGAGGCTGCGCCCAGCGACGTGATGGCCGTGATCGCCGACTTCGCACGCTACCCCGAATGGACCGGCGAGGTGAAGGAGGCCGAGGTACTGGCCACCGACGCCGCGGGGCGCGCCGAGAAGGTCCGCCTGCTGCTCGACGCCGGCGCGATCAAGGACGACCACACCCTCGCCTACACCTGGAAGGGCACGGACGAGGTCAGCTGGACCCTGGACAAGTCCCAGATGCTGCGCCAGCTGGACGGCTCGTACCGGCTGGCCCCGGTGGACGGCGGCAAGCGTACCGAGGTCACCTACCAGCTGACCGTGGACGTCAAGATCCCCATGCTCGGCATGATCAAGCGCAAGGCGGAGAAGGTCATCATCGACCGTGCGCTGGCGGGCCTGAAGAAGCGCGTCGAATCCGTCTGAACACCCGAAGGCACCCGGCACCCGTAGCACCCGGCACCCGTAAGCAACCGGCACCTGTAGGCACCCGCACATGCACACCTTGCTGATCACCGGCCCCGGCGGGGCCGGGCGGACCACCGTGGCCGCGGCCACCGCCCTCGCCGCGGCCCGCCAGGGGAGGCGGGTGCTGCTGCTGTCCGGCGACGTCGGCGACCCGCTCGCCGCCCTGGCCGGGGAAGAGTCCCTACCGGGACTGCGGGTGGCCCGGGTCGACTCCGGCGAGGAGTTCCGCGAGGAGCTCGTCGCCCTGCAGGAGCGCGGATCCGCGCTCCTCGCCATGGTCGGGGCCCGCCCGCTCGGCGCCGAGGAGCTCACCGAGCTGCCCGGCGCCGAGCAGTTCGCCCTGCTGCGCGCCCTGCGGAGGGCCGCAGCCGCACCCGGCACCGACCTCGTCGTCGTCGACATGCCCCCGCTCCACCAGACCCTCTCCACCCTGGCCCTGCCCGCCCAGCTGCGCCGCTACCTCGCCCGCCTGCTCCCCGCCGAGAAGCAGGCCGCCCGCGCCCTGCGGCCCGTACTGGCCCAGCTCGCCGGCGTGCCCATGCCCGCGCAGTGGCTCTACGAGGCCGCCGCCCGCTGGGACGAGGAGCTCGCCGCCGTCCAGGCCGTAGTCGAGGCCGGCACCACCGAGCTGCGTCTGGTCGCCGAACCGGGACCGGCCGCCGCCGACGCGCTGCGGCTCGGACGGCTCGGGCTCGCCCTCCAGCAGCTGCCCGTCTCCGGCCTCGTCGCCAACCGGATGGTGCCGCAGGGCTCCGCCGACCCCTGGCTCGCCGGGCTCGCCGCCCAGCAGGAGAAGTACGCCGCCGAATGGGCCGCGGACCTGCCCGTCGTCACGCTCGCCCACCTCGGCCGCGACCCGCGCGGCCCGCAGGACCTCGACCGGCTCGCCGCCGCGCACGCGCTCCTCCCGGCGGCGCCCGCACCCCGCGGGTCCTGGGCCGTCGAGGACCGGCTCGCCGCGGACGGGGTGCTCGTCTGGGTGGTACCGCTGCCCGGCGCGCACAAGAGCGACCTCGACCTCGTACGCCGCGGCGACGAGCTGCTGCTCACGGCGGGCCCGTACCGCAGGATCGTTCCGCTGCCCGCGGCGCTGCGCCGCTGCACCGTCTCCGGCGCCGCCCTGGCCGCGGGCGAGCTCCGCATCCGCTTCACCCCCGACCCGGGACTGTGGCCGCGCACGCAGTGAACGGCGTACCCCCGTTCGGGTACCGTCGAAGGTAGCCCGTAAGCACGCCCAGCAGCCGCCGCAGGAGAGTCCGCCATGAGCGAGGCCACCGACCGCCCCACCGACGACGACGCCTGGGCCAAGGCCTGTGCCGAAGACCTCGCCGCCGAGAAGGAGCGCCTGCGCGGACAGGACCGGGCCGGCTCGGCCGGCACCGGAACCGCCGCCGAAGAGCTGTTCAAGCTCTTCGAAGCCGTCGCCGACAAGGTCTCCGGGCTGAACAACCCGCTGCTCGGCGCCGCTGCCCAGGGCGCGGTCCGCCAGATCGTCGACCAGGCCAAGACCGCCGCCAAGCCCGTCATCGAGCGCAACCCCCAGGTCTTCGACCACCTGGCGGCCGCCGGCTCCGAGCTCCTCGCCGCCTACCGCTCCGCCGTCGAGGGCCACGAGCGCCGCTGGACCCAGGACACCCCTCCCGCACCCCGCCGGGAGCGCGACTCCCGCGACGACGGACCCGACGCGGGCCCGGCCGAGCGGATCGATCTCGACTGAGGGCCCGCCGCCCTCGGGTACCGTTGGCCGTGGCGGGGTTTGACCGGAAACCGAGGGACTAATGGGACTCACCATCGGCGTCGACATCGGCGGCACGAAGATCGCGGCCGGCGTGGTCGACGAAGAGGGCACGATCCTTGAGACGTACAAGGTGCCCACCCCGCCGACCGCGGACGGAGTGACGGAGGCCATCTGTGCCGCCGTCTCCGAGGTCAGCAGCAACCACACCATCGACGCCGTCGGCATCGGCGCCGCCGGATACGTGGACGACAAGCGCGCGACCGTACTGTTCGCGCCGAACATCAACTGGCGCCACGAGCCGCTCAAGGACAAGGTCGAGCAGCGCATCGGCCTGCCCGTCGTCGTCGAGAACGACGCGAACTGCGCCGCCTGGGGCGAATACCGCTTCGGCGCCGGCCAGGGCCACGAGGACGTCATCTGCATCACGCTCGGCACCGGCCTGGGCGGCGGCATCATCATCGGCAACAAGCTGCGCCGCGGACGCTTCGGCGTCGCCGCCGAGTTCGGGCACATCCGGGTCGTCCCGGACGGCCTGCTGTGCGGCTGCGGCAGCCAGGGCTGCTGGGAGCAGTACGCCTCCGGGCGCGCGCTCGTCCGGTACGCGAAGCAGCGCGCCAACGCCACCCCCGAGAACGCCACGGTCCTCCTCGCGCTCGGCGACGGCACCCCCGAGGGCATCGAGGGCAAGCACATCAGCGAGGCCGCCCGGCAGGGCGACCTGGTGGCCATCGACGCCTTCCGCGAGCTGGCCCGCTGGGCAGGTGCGGGCCTCGCCGACCTGGCCTCGCTGTTCGACCCGTCCGCGTTCATCGTCGGCGGCGGGGTCTCCGACGAGGGCGACCTCGTCCTCGACCCGATCCGCAAGTCCTTCAAGCGCTGGCTGGTCGGCGGTGCCTGGCGACCGCACGCGCAGGTGCTCGCCGCGCAGCTCGGCGGCAAGGCCGGCCTCGTCGGAGCGGCGGACCTGGCCCGCCAGGGCTGACCGGCCGACCCCTTCCACCCGGACCGCCCGCCGCGCCCCTTGGGGGAGCGGCGGGCGGCTGCGTATCTTGCGGTGCATGGACCAGTTGCTGCCCTCGCTGCCGAAGTCCCGTACGGAGCCCGACGGTTCTGCCGTGATCCGGGCACTCAGCTACAACATCCGCTCGCTGCGCGACGACGAGGAGGCACTGGCCCGGGTCATCCGGGCCTGCGAGCCCGACCTCGTCTTCGTGCAGGAGGCGCCGCGGTTCTTCCGGTGGCGCAAGCACGCGGCGCGACTGGCCGCGAAGTGCGACCTGGTGGTGCTCGGCGGGGGAGCGACGGCGGCCGGGCCGCTGCTGCTGTGCTCACTGCGGGTCTTCGTGGAGCGGACCCAGGACGTGCTGCTGCCGCGCACGCCCGGCCTGCACCGGAGGGGCTTCGCCACGGCGGTCGTCCGCATCGGCGCTGCCCGCGCGGGGCTGGTCTGCGCGCACCTGTCCCTGGACCGGGCGGAACGGCTGGCCCAAGCCGAGATGCTGTTGGACCGCGCCGCGGCGATGGACGTCTCACACGTGATCGCCGCGGGTGACGTGAACGAGGGGCCGGGCGGTTCGGCCTTCTCCCGTCTCGCGGGCACGCTGCAGGACTGCTGGACGGTGGCGCCCTGGGGAGGGGAACGGACCTTCCCGGCGGCGGCGCCGGACCGGCGCATCGACGCGGTGTTCGCGAGCGGGGGCGTGGAAGTGCTGGCCTGCGGTGTCCCCGCGGGGCTGCCGGGTGTCTCGTCCACAGACCTCCGGTCGGCCACGGACCATCTCCCGGTCCTGGCGGCCCTCCGCCTGCCGGCCGCGCCGTAGCTACGCGGTCCGGGCGCGGCGCCTCCCCCAGACTCCGTCCGGGGGGACCCCCAGGGGGCGCTGCCCCCGAGCCACCGCGCCTCAAACGCCGGCGGGGCTGGATGTGGCCGGCGTCAGCCTGTACCTGCCTGCGGGGCTGGATTGCGCGGAGCGCAATGTCAGCCCCTCCGGCGTTTGAGGAGCGGGGCTCGGGGCGGAGCCCCGGTCTTTCAGCCTCGCCGGCGTTTGAGGCGCGGGGTCTGGGGCGGAGCCCCGGTTACACCACGGCTCCGCGGCCCGGGTCGTCGTCTTCTTCGTCGTCGTGCTGCATGCGTGCGACCAGCGTCGCGAACCCGCCCAGGAAGCCGCCGATGCCGAGCGTCGTCAGCCACCAGGTCATCTCCCACTGCAGCAGCACCGCGAGCAGCAGCAGCACCGGCCCGCCGACCACCGCCAGCCACGCGAACTTCGCCGTCGTGTCCGCCGGCGGCAGCTCCGGTTCCGGCTGGACGAAGTGGCCCTCCTCCGCCGGAGTCAGGTCGTCCTCCTGCGGTTCCGCCAGCGAGTGGTCGCGGGGGCCCGTCATGCCCACGCCCGGGGCGAAGACCACCGAGCTGCCCAGCGCCGCGGCCGGCGGCTCGGGCTCGGGCTTGGTCTCGGGCTTGGTCTCGGGCTTCGTCTCCGGCTCCGACGGCAGCGGCTTGACGTCCTCCTCCGGCAGGAGGAGGTTCTCGATCGGCTTGAACGGCCGGGCCCCCGGCGGGTCCGGCGGCTCCTGTCCGTACCCGGCGACGATCGCCGCCCACGCCGCTTCCTCGTCCAGCGGCGGGACTCCGCCCGACTGCTCCTCGTGCTCAGCCACCGGCCTGCGCCCCCTCCCTGCCCACGCTCTCCGCCAGTCGGCCGACGAACGCATAGCTGTCCGCGAAGATCCGCTCCGCGTCATGGTCCAACGTCGCGACGTGGTAGCTCTGTTCCAGCAGGGTCTCGGTGACGTCCGTCGAGGAGACGCGGGCCAGGATCCGCTCGGAGTCGACGGGCGGTACGACGTGGTCCTGCGGGCTGTGGAGCAGCAGCAGCGGCTGCGTGACCTGCGGCAGGTCGGCGTCCACCAGCTGCAGGAACGTGCGCAGCGAGTGCGCGGCCCGGGTCGGGACCCGGTCGTAGCCGACCTCCTCCGAGCCCGGCTTCGCGATGTCGCTGGCGATGCCCGGCGTCGACCGGATGAAGTGCTTGGCCACCGGGAGGGCGACGGCCAGCGGGTCGTGCACCTTGTTGGCCGGGTTGACGAGGACGATGCCCCTGATGGAGTCCCCGTGCTTGGCGGCCAGCCGCAGGGTCAGCGCGCCGCCCATCGACAGCCCGAAGACGAACACCTGCTCGCACCGGTCCAGCAGTTCCCTCAGGGCGCGGTCGACCTCGGCGTACCAGTCCTGCCAGCCCGTGAGCTGCATGTCCTGCCAGCGCGTCCCGTGTCCGGGCAGCAGCGGCAGCGACACCGTGAGCCCCTGCCCGGCGAGGTACTCGGCCCAGGGGCGCAGCGACTGCGGGGAACCGGTGAAGCCGTGGCAGAGGAGGACGCCGACCTCTCCGCCCTCGTGGCGGAACGGCTCGGCTCCAGGGAGGACGGGCACCGGGGTCTCCTTGATCATGAGGTACGTCGGGTGGGTGCGTTGCTCTGTGTGACTTCACCGTACGCGACCGGGGTGGCACCGGCCAGGGTCGTCGGGCCCCTGCCGGGGGAGGCACGGGATAAGGTCTGTTCGACAGACACAGGAAGGCTTTCGAGTTGATCTACGGCGCAATGAAGTTCTCCATCGGCGGTTCACTGAAGCTCGCTTTCAGGCCGTGGGTGGAGGGCCTCGAGAACATTCCCGCGGAGGGGCCGGCGATCCTCGCGAGCAACCACCTGTCCTTCTCCGACTCCTTCTTCCTGCCGGCGGTGCTGGACCGGAAGGTCACCTTCATCGCGAAGGCGGAGTACTTCACCTCCCCGGGGGTCAAGGGCAAGCTGACGGCGGCCTTCTTCAAGGGCGTCGGACAGCTCCCGGTGGACCGCTCCGGCGCCCGCGGGGCCGGCGAGGCCGCCATCAAGAGCGGCATCGACGTCATCGAACGCGGGGAGCTGTTCGGTATTTACCCCGAGGGCACGCGTTCACCCGACGGACGCCTGTACCGGGGCAAGCCCGGCGGTCTGGCCCGTGTGGCGCTGGCCACGGGCGCCCCCGTGATTCCCGTGGCGATGATCGACACGGAGAAGATCCAGCCGCCCGGCAAGGTCGTCCCCAAGCTCATGCGCCCGGGCATCCGGATCGGCAAGCCGCTGGACTTCAGCCGCTACCACGGCATGGACAACGACCGCTTCATCCTCCGCTCGGTGACCGACGAGGTCATGTACGAGATCATGAAGCTCTCCGGCCAGGAGTACGTCGACATCTACGCGACGGCTGCCAAGCGCCAGATCGCCGATGCGGAGAAGGCCGAGAAGGCCGAGAAGACCGCCAAGGAGAAGGCCGAGAAGGCCGACGGTACGTCGGAGTAGGTCGGGCGGTACCGCCCGCAGGGGGTGGGGGAGATGGCGAAACGCGAACGCGTCGTACGCATGTCGGTCGAGCAGCCGCTCTGGCGTGCCCTGACGGTGTACCGGCTGCTGACCATGGTCTACGCGGTGCTGCTGTTCGCCTCCGCCTACAAGAGGTACCCGCACCCCTGGGTCGCGGCCGGCTACCTCGCCTTCCTCGCCGCCTGGACGCTGGCCACCACCTCGAAGGTGGCCAACGCCGCCAGCTGCACCAGGGGCTTCCTCGTCGCCGACCTCACCGTGGCCATCGTCGGGATCGGGCTGACCCCGCTCGCCGACACCCACGAGCGGATCACCGGGGGCGGTCCCACCCTCCCCACGATCTGGACCGGGGGCGCGGTCCTGGGCTTCGCCATCAAGGGCGGCTGGCGCTGGGCCTGCTTCGCCTCCACGTTCGTGGCCGCGGCCACCATCCTCATCCACAGCGGCCAGCCCACCCAGGACGCCCTGCACAACGTGCTGCTCGTCTGGGTCTCCTCCGTGGCCATCGGCTACGTCGTCGAGGTCGCCCGGGCCAGCGAGAACACCCTTGCCCGCGCCCTGGAGATCGAGGCCGCCACCCGCGAGCGCGAGCGCCTCGCCCGGGACATCCACGACGGGGTCCTCCAGGTCCTCGCCATGGTCCAGCGGCGCGGCACCGAACTGGGCGGGGAGGCCGAGGAGCTCGGCCGGATGGCGGGGGAGCAGGAGGTGGCGCTGCGCACGCTGGTCTCCACCGGGCTCGTTCGCCCCTCCAGGGTCTCCTCCGACCAGTCGCGCGGCGCGCTGGTGGACACGTACGAGGTGGAGGAGCCGGGCGCCGACGACGGCGAGCTGGACCTGCGCACGCTCCTCGCCCCGCACGCCGGATCCCGGGTCAGCTTCGCCGAGCCGGGCACCCCGGTGCCGCTGCCGGTACCCGCCGCGAAGGAACTGGCCGCGGCGGTCGGCGCCGCCCTCGACAACGTGCGCAAGCACGCGGGCGAGGGGGCCAGGGCCTGGATCCTGGTCGAGGACTGGGGCGACGAGGTGATCGTGACCGTCCGCGACGACGGCCCGGGCATTCCCGCGGGCCGGCTCGACCAGGCCGAGGGCGAGGGCCGGATGGGAGTGGCCCTGTCCATCCGCGGCCGACTGCGTGACCTCGGCGGCAGCGCCGATCTGGTGTCCGTCCCCGGGCAGGGCACCGAAGTGGAACTGAAGGTACCCAGGGGGAGGACCCAATGAGCACGAACGAACCGCACGAGATCAGGGTGATGGTCGTCGACGACCACCCGATGTGGCGGGACGCGGTCGCCCGCGACCTGGCCGCCGCGGGCTTCGACGTGGTGGCCACCGCCGGCGACGGCCCCGAGGCGGTGCGCCGGGCCCGGGCCGTCACCCCCGACGTCCTGGTCCTCGACCTCAACCTGCCCGGCATGCCGGGCGTGCAGGTCTGCAAGGAACTGGTCGGCGCCCACCCGGCGCTGCGCGTCCTGGTCCTGTCCGCCAGCGGCGAGCACGCGGACGTCCTGGAGGCGGTGAAGTCCGGCGCGACCGGCTACCTGCTGAAGTCCGCCGGCGCCCAGGAACTCATCGACGCGGTCCGCCGCACCGCGGCCGGAGACCCGGTCTTCACCCCCGGCCTGGCCGGCCTGGTGCTCGGCGAGTACCGGCGCCTCGCCACCGACCCGGTGCCGACCGCCTCCGACGAGCCGAAGGCGCCCCAACTGACCGACCGCGAGACCGAGGTGCTGCGCCTCGTGGCCAAGGGGCTCTCGTACAAGCAGATCGCGGAGCGGCTGGTCATCTCCCACCGCACCGTGCAGAACCACGTCCAGAACACCCTGGGCAAGCTGCAGCTGCACAACCGGGTGGAGCTCGTCCGGTACGCCATAGAGCGGGGCCTCGACGACGCGTAGCCCCCGTCCGGGGCGGCGCGCACCGGCCGTCGATCGTACTTACGTCCTCGTACGAGTGAACGGGCGTACGCAACGCCCCGCGATTCCACCGGAATTGACGTCTCCGACACCCTTGCTGTGACCTGCGTCACCACTAGCGTGACCGTCATGGCGAAGGGAGATGCAATGAAGGTCGGAGTGCTGACCGGTGGCGGCGACTGCCCCGGGCTCAACGCGGTGATCAGGGCCGTCGTCCGCAAGGGCACCCAGGAGTACGGCTGCGAGTTCGTCGGGTTCAAGGACGGCTGGCGGGGCGCGGTCGAGGGGAGGACCGTCCCGCTCGACATCCCCGCCGTCCGCGGCATCCTGCCCCGCGGCGGCACCATCCTCGGCTCCTCGCGCACCAACCCGTTCAAGACGGAGAACGGGGTGCGCGACATCAAGGACAACCTGGCCAAGTACGAGGTGGACGCGCTCGTCGCGATCGGCGGCGAGGACACCCTCGGGGTGGCCGCCCGGCTGTACGAGGAGTACGGCATCCCCTGCGTCGGCGTGCCCAAGACCATCGACAACGACCTGTCCGCCACGGACTACACCTTCGGCTTCGACACCGCCGTCGGCATCGCGACCGAGGCCATCGACCGGCTGCACACCACGGCCGAGTCGCACATGCGGGTCCTGGTCGTCGAGGTCATGGGCCGGCATGCCGGCTGGATCGCCCTGCACTCGGGGCTCGCGGGCGGCGCCAACGTCATCCTCATCCCGGAGCAGCGCTTCGACATGGACGAGGTGTGCGCCTGGGTGACCTCCCGCTTCAAGGCGAGCTACGCCCCGATCGTCGTGGTCGCCGAGGGCGCGATGCCCAAGGACGGGGACCTGGTGCTGAAGGACGCCACCAAGGACTCCTTCGGGCACGTCCGGCTGTCGGGCGTGGGCGAGTGGCTGGCCAAGGAGATCGAGGCGCGGACCGGCAAGGAGGCCCGGACGACCGTGCTCGGACACATCCAGCGCGGCGGCACGCCCAGCGCCTTCGACCGGTGGCTGGCGACCCGGTTCGGGCTGCACGCGATCGACGCGGTGCACGACGGGGACTTCGGCAAGATGGTCGCGCTCAAGGGGACGGACATCGTCCGGGTCCCGATCGCGGAGGCGACGGCGAAGCTGAAGACGGTGGACCCCGCGCTCTACAAGGAGGTGGGGGTCTTCTTCGGCTGAGCCCATCGTCGACGCGGCGGGCTGATCGACACCACCGTCGCCAACGTCACGGACTACCTGGCGGGCCGCCGCTCCGAGAACACCCTTGTCCCCGGGCTCTGCCCGGACCCGGTCCTCGAACGCCGGACGGGCTGAAAGATCCAGCCTCGTCGGCGTTTGAGGCGCGGGGTCTGGGGCGGAGCCCCAGGAGCCCTGCGCAGCGGTGCCCCGGCGGCTACGCCGGGGCGGAGGTCGTCACGCCGGTCAAGAGCTCGCGCAGCAGGTCCGCGCCGCGCAGGCTGAGCACCGACTCCGGGTGGAACTGGACCCCCGCGAAGCCGCCGCCGACGGAGCGGACCGCGTGGACCTCCCCGGTCGCCGGATCGCGGGACACCTCGACGCCCGAATCCGCCAGCCGGCTCTCGCCCGCTTCGTCACAGTGCGCCGTGTACGTGTTGTAGAAGCCCACCACCTCTTCCGCCCCGAACAGGTCGATCCGCACCTGCGCCCCCTGCGCCGGCTCCGCCTTGCGGATCAGCGGCAGCCCCAGCTCGGCCGCCAGCAGCTCGTGCCCCAGGCAGACCCCGACCAGCCCGTGCCGGTGCCCGGCCAGCAGTTCCGCGGCCAGTGCGCGCAGCATCCGCATCTTGGGGTCCGAGGCGTCCGCCGGGTTGCCGGGGCCGGGACCCAGGACGACGGGGCCCTCCCAGGACAGGGCCGCCGCCCGCAGTCCCGGATCGTCGTAGCGGCGTACGGTCACCTCCAGCCCGGCCCCCCGCGGACCCCCCGTTCTCAAGACGTGCGCCAGCATCGCCGTGAAGGTGTCCTCGCCGTCCACCACCAGCGCGTGGCCCGTCAGGGAGGAGGGCTGCTCCTGCATGCGCAGCCAGAAGGGGGCCAGGTCCGACCGCCGGGCCGCGAGGGCCGCCCGTACCCGCGGGTCGTCCGCCATCCGCGCCCCCTCGAAGGACGGCCGGGGCGCGGCCGGCCGCACCCCGAGCGCCGCCAGCACCCCCGCCGCCTTCGCGTGCGTCTCCGCGACCTCCCCCGCCGGATCGGAGTGCCGTACGAGCGTGGCGCCGACGGGCACCCGCAGCGCGCCGTCCGGGGCGATGTCGGCGGTGCGGATCAGGATGGGGGAGTCGAGGGTCTGCGCCCCGGCCGCGTCCTGTCCGAGCAGGGCCAGGGCCCCCGCGTAGTAGCCGCGGCCCCCGCTCTCGTACCGCTCGATCACCCGGCAGGCGTTCTGCACCGGCGAGCCGGTGACCGTCGCCGCGAACATCGTCTCCCGCAGCACCTCCCGCACGTCCAGCGAGGAGCGCCCCCGCAGCTCGTACTCGGTGTGCGCGAGGTGGGACATCTCCTTCAGCCGCGGTCCGACGACGACCCCGCCGCGGTCGCCGACGGTGCACATCATCTTGAGTTCCTCGTCGACGACCATCGACAGCTCCTCGGTCTCCTTGCGGTCCCCGAGGAAGGTGAGGAGGGAGTCCACGGTGGGTCCCCCGGCCGGGTGACGGTACGTCCCGCTGATCGGGTTCATCACGACCGTGCCCCCGGACATCCGCACGTGCACCTCGGGGCTCGCCCCGACCAGCGTCCGCTCCCCGGTGTGGACGACGTACGTCCAGTACGCGCCGCGCTCGCCCAGCAGCAGCCGCCGGAACAGGGCGAGCGCGTCGGCCCGGCCGAAGCCCTCGATCCGGCCCTCGTACGTCCGCCGGATGACGAAGTTCGCGCCCTCTCCGCGGCCGATCTCGTCCTCGATGACCCGCTCGACCGTGGCCGCGTACTCCGCGTCGGGGACGTCGAAGCCGCCGCCCTCGACCCGCACCTCGTGCGCGGGCAGCGCGGCCAGCGCCTCGGCGAGCGGGACCTCGTACGCCTCCTCGGCGACCAGCACGCTCAGCGGCGTGCCGTCGTCGCGTACGTCGAATCCGCGCTCCCGGATCTGCCGGAAGGGGACGAGGGCGAGGGTGGGCAGCCCGCGGACGGGCAGGTCGGCGAGGTGTTCGGCCTCGTGGACCGCGCCGATCAGCACCTCGACGGTGTCGTGGTCGCGGCCGGGGGTCCGCCGGCGGAGCAGGGCGAACGGCGGGCAGGAGTCGTCGAGCAGGCGGCTGAGCCGGTCCGGCCGGCTCGGCCGGCTCGGTCGGTTCGGGTGCCTGGGGTCCATGGGCGGGGCGTCCTTCCGGTGGGAGGAGCGGCGCCCGCGTCGGAGAACACGGAAGGCCGCCCCTCGGGGCGGCCTTCGCGTCGGTGCGTGTCGTCAGGTACGCGCGAGAAGTGGGCCGCCGGGAGCGGGCCACCACCAGTTCAGGTTCGCGTGCGCGTACATGGGAGGCACCCTAGCCCAGAGGGACCCTCCGGCGCTGGATCCGTTTCCCGGCGTGGGCTGAACCATGGATTCCGTTCCGCTGGGGTCCCCCTGCCTTCGAGCCGGGCCGTCTCACGTTGTGGGCGGAGGGCGGGATGAGACGTATGACGCCGTAATGTGTACGAGGTGACCGTGAACGCTGAAACCCAAGCCCCCGCCGTCAAGGCGACCTGGCGAGACCTTCCCGCGGCGCAGCAGCCTTCGTACCCCGATGCCGAGGCTCTGCGCGCTGTCGTCGCGGACCTCGAGTCGTATCCTCCGCTCGTTTTCGCGGGTGAATGCGACCAGCTGCGTGCCCGTCTGGGAGCCGTCGCCAAGGGCGAGGCGTTCCTCCTCCAGGGCGGCGACTGTGCCGAGGCCTTCGACGGCGTGTCCGCCGAACACATCCGAGCCAAGCTGAAGACGCTGCTCCAGATGAGTGCCGTACTGACGTACGCGGCCTCCGTGCCGGTCGTCAAGGTCGGCCGCATCGCGGGCCAGTACTCCAAGCCGCGCTCCAAGGACACCGAGACCCGCGACGGCGTGACCCTGCCGACCTACCGCGGCGACTCCGTCAACGGCTTCGCCTTCACCGAAGAGGCCCGGATCCCGGACCCCGAGCGGCTGAAGCGCATGTACAACGCCTCCGCCTCCACGCTCAACCTGGTGCGCGCCTTCACCACCGGTGGTTACGCCGACCTGCGCCAGGTGCACGCCTGGAACCAGGACTTCGTGAAGTCCTCCCCGTCCGGTCAGCGGTACGAGCAGCTGGCGCGGGAGATCGACAACGCGCTGAACTTCATGAAGGCGTGCGGCACCGACCCGGCCGAGTTCAAGGCCGTCGAGTTCTACGCCTCCCACGAGGCGCTGCTGCTCGACTACGAGGGCGCGCTGACCCGCACCGACTCGCGTACCGGCAAGCTGTACGACACCTCCGGCCACATGGTCTGGATCGGTGAGCGCACCCGCCAGCTGGACCACGCGCACATCGAGTTCTGCTCGCAGATCGCCAACCCGATCGGCATCAAGCTCGGCCCCACCACCACGGTGGACGAGGCGCTGACGTACATCGACCGCCTGGACCCCGAGCGCGAGCCGGGCCGGCTGACCTTCGTCGTCCGCATGGGCGCCGACAAGGTCCGCGACAAGCTCCCCGAGCTGGTCGAGAAGGTCACCGCCTCCGGTGCGGTCGTCGGCTGGGTCACCGACCCGATGCACGGCAACACCTTCGAGGCTGCCTCCGGCCACAAGACGCGCCGTTTCGACGACGTGCTCGACGAGGTCAAGGGCTTCTTCGAGGTCCACAAGGCCCTCGGCACCCACCCGGGCGGCATCCACGTCGAGCTCACCGGTGACGACGTCACCGAGTGCGTGGGCGGCGGCGACGAGATCTTCGTCGACGACCTGCACCAGCGCTACGAGACGGCCTGCGACCCGCGGCTCAACCGCAGCCAGTCCCTGGACCTGGCGTTCCTGGTCGCCGAGATGTACCGCGACCAGTAAGGATCAACCAGTAGCTTCGTACGACTGTGGGGCGCGGATCGATGTGATCCGCGCCCCACAGTCGTACCCAGGGCTTTTAGGTGACCCTAACTTTGGGTACGGTTAGGTAAGCCTCACCGAATAGGGGATGGCTCGTCGAACCATTCCGCCCAGGGAGGTGAACCGCGTGTACGTCTGCTCTTGCTTCGGGATCACCGACAAGCAGGTCAAGGACCACGCGGCCGCCGGGGCCTGCACCCCGCGCCAGATCGCCTCGGCCACCAAGGCCGGCACCGACTGCGGCTCCTGCGTGCGCACCATCCAGGGCATCCTCGGCCGTGGCGCCTGCCCGCGCCGGGAGCTGCTGGAGAAGGGCGACGCGGCGGCCGTGCTCGCCGCCGAGACGGAGCCGGCACGTTCGCCCGCACTGGCGGAAGCGGCCTGATCGGCCCGGCGGGACCGGTCGGCCCCTTCGGAACCGCGGGCGACGGGGACGGACGGACCGCTAGCTCGGCTGCTCGATCAGCTGCGCGATGTAGAGCGCCTCGCCCAGGGACTCGATGAGTTCCAGCTGGGTGTCGAGGTAGTCGATGTGGTGCTCCTCGTCCTCCAGGATCTCCTCGAAGAGGCGGGCCGAGGTGATGTCGCCCTTGCCGCGCATGACCTCGATGCCGCGCTTGAGTCGGTCGATGGCCTCGACCTCGACCTGGCGGTCCGCCTGGAACATCTCCGGGAGCGTCTGCCCGACGCGCACGTGGAAGAGCCGCTGGTAGTTAGGCAGACCGTCGAGCATCAGGATGCGCTCGGTGATCTTGTCCGCGTGCTTCATCTCGTCGATGGATTCTTCACGCGTGTATTTGGCGAGCTTGGTCCAGCCCTTGTTGTCCTGGATGCGGTAGTGCAGCCAGTACTGATTGATGGCCGTCAGCTCGCCGGTCAGCTGCTCGTTCAGAAACTCAAGGACCTCGGGGTCGCCCTGCATCGCAGAGGCTCCTTCCAGGCAATGTCAGTTACGTGACGGGGCTGGGGGTACCTCCCAGTGCTCACTGGGGGATCTGCGCGCATCCTTGCACTGCCGCCGGAGGCCGTCCAGTAAGTGCCTCCTTAGTGGGAGTTGCCGTGACTTGCCCGAATCGGTCCAGACCTGGTCATGACCACCCCGCCCAGTCTGTCACCATGGAGTCATGGGTCAGCCGGAAAGCCGGGAATCTCCGGGAGCAGAGCCGCTGGAGCTTCCACCGGGGCAGCGGCTGCAGAGGGGCTGGCCGGTCACCCATTACGGGCCCGTACCCAAGTTCAAGCCGGACCGCTGGGAGTTCCGGGTCTTCGGCGCGACGGCCGACGGGGACAAGCACTGCTGGAACCACGAGGAGTTCACGGCCCTGCCGTTCGACTCCGTCGTGGCGGACCTGCACTGCGTCACCAAGTTCAGCATGCAGGGCGCCGAATGGGGCGGTGTGCTCGCCCGCGAGATCCTGGCCCTGGCGCCGCCCGCGCCGCAGGTCACGCACGTGATGGTGTGGGCCGAGTACGGCTTCAGCTCCAACTTGCGGCTGGCCGACTTCGCATCCGAGCGGACCGTCTTCGCCACCCACCAGGGCGGTGAACTGCTCACCGCCGAGCACGGTTTCCCCGTGCGGCTGGTGGTCCCGCACCTCTACGCCTGGAAGGGCCCCAAGTGGGTCCGCGGCGTCGAGTACATGACGGCCGACCGCCGCGGCTTCTGGGAGGAGCGCGGCTACCACAACATCGGCGACCCCTGGCGCGAGCAGCGCTACTCGTACCAGGAGGAGCCGGGGGACGGCCCCGAGCTGTAGGCCCCGGGGGCGTCCGGCCCTAGTGGTGGTACTGGTGGACGACCGCGTGACCCTTGCCGCGGCCGATCATCCACTTGTTGACCGGGACCGTGACCACGAAGGCGACGGCGAGCGAGATCGCGAGCACCGCCCAGAACAGCGGCTCCGAGAGGTGCGCGTCCATCGCGCCGGGCCACAGCGCGATCACCCCGTTGTCGATCAGCTCCATGACGGCGATCGAAAGGGTGTCGGCGGCCAGGGCCACCCGGATGGCCGTACGGAGGCCGACGCCGGCGGAGAGGATCCCGCGCAGAGTGAGGGCGTAGCCGAAGAGGAACGCCAGCACGATCGCCAGGACCATGGTGGACACGTTCCCCCACCCGAGTGCCGTGCCGATGACCATGCCCAGCACCTCGCCGATGGCGCATCCGGTGAGGCAGTGGAGGGTGGCCCGGGCGGCCATGGCCCAGCTCGCCCGGCCGGCGGGGCTGCCGCTGTCGTGCCCGCCGTGCCCGTGCTCGTGTCCGCCGTGGTGCTGGTGGTGGTCGTGATGTTCGTGGTCTGCGTGTGCCTGCTCCATGACGACCCCCTGAGGGAAATGCCGGGTAGCGGTTCTGTCGATGTTGACAGAACCGTATACCCCCCAGGGGTATTCCTCAAGGGATCACCGGATCACTGCGGGCCGCGCAGCTCCTTCAGCAGCGCCACGTCCGCCGCATGCCCTTCCTTGCCGCCGGGGGTCTCGGTGATCAGCGGTACGCCCTCCATCGCGGGGTGCGTGAACAGCTCGGCGAAGGCGTCCCGGCCGATGTGGCCCTGGCCGATGTTGGCGTGCCGGTCCTTGTGGGCGCCCACGCCCTCCTTGGAGTCGTTCGCGTGGACCAGCTTCAGCCGGCCCTCGCCCACGGTGTCCACGAGCAGGTCGAGCGTCAGCTTGGTCCCGCCCGGCTCCGCCAGGTCGTGACCGGCCGCGAAGACGTGGCAGGTGTCCAGGCAGATCCCCAGCTTCGGGTGGTGGTCGAGCGCCTCGAAGTACGGGCCGAAGTCCCAGGTGCGCGAGCACAGTGAGGAACCCTGCCCCGCCGTGGACTCCAGCAGCAGGAAGGGGTCGTCCTCGTGCGTCAGCTCGTCCAGCAGCGGCAGCATGTGCTCCCTGACCTGCGCGTACGCCGCCTCGCGCGGCCGGCCCCCGGTCGCCGACCCGGTGTGCACGACCACACCGAGCGCGCCGATCTCCCGGCCGCGGCGCAGCGAGTGGCGCAGCGACTCCACCGACTTCTCCACGGTGGCCTCGGTGTGCGAGCCGAAGTTGATCAGGTACGGCGCGTGCACGTAGGCCGGGATGGACTCGTCCGCGCACTGCGTCCGGAACCGCTCGTCCTGCGCCGGGTTGCCCACCGGGGTGGCCCAGCCGCGCGGATTGGCGACGAAGACCTGGACGGCCTCGGCGCCCATCTCGCGGGCGTAGGCCAGCCCGACCTTGGCGAGGCCGCCCGCGACGGGGACGTGCCCGCCCACTGGATTGCGTATCACTGCCGCCTACAGCCCCTTGGTCCGGACGGTGATCGTGGTGCCCTCGGGAGCGTTCAGACCACCCAGCACCGACTGGGAGTCCACGGTGTTGCTGAAGGAGATCAGCGGCCGGTCCACCTTCACCTTGAAGCCGGCGGCCTCCAGCGCCTTGCGGGCCGCGTCCACCTCCTGGCCGGTCACGTTCGGCACCGGAAGCAGACGCGGGCCCTTGGACACGGTCAGCGTGACCGTGTCACCCGCCGCGGCCTGGGTACCGGCGCCGATCGACTGGTTGGCGACCGTACCGGCCGCCGAGGGGGAGTTGACCTGCTCGGGGGCGGTCACCACCTTCAGTCCCAGCGCCTCCAGGCTGGCCTTCGCCTGCTCGACGGGGAGCCCGGTCACGGTCGGCACGGGCACCGGGCGGCCCTTGCTGACGACGAGCGAGACCGCCGTGTCCGGCGCCCGCTTCTCGCCGCCCACCGGGTCGGTGGCGATCACCGAGCCCTGCGCGATGTCCTGGCTGAAGGCCTGCGTGACGATGCCCGGGGCCAGCCCGGACTTGGTCAGCTCGGCCTTGGCCTCCTCCAGCGGCCTGCCCTTGAGGTTGGGCACGGCCACGACCTCGGGGCCGCGGGAGATGGTGAGGGTCACCGCGCCGTTGCCGCGGATCCGCC
The DNA here is from genome assembly GCF_045000215.1 of Streptomyces sp. 147326. Classification (NCBI taxonomy): domain Bacteria; kingdom Bacillati; phylum Actinomycetota; class Actinomycetes; order Kitasatosporales; family Streptomycetaceae; genus Streptomyces; species Streptomyces sp. 147326. The sequence continues at coordinate 6,349,110 of NZ_CP134201.1, forward strand.
GGCCGCCCGGGGGATCGGTGTTCATCACCGTCCCGCGGTCGAAGGCGTCGCTGAACTTCCGGTCGATCCCCTTCACGCCGAGCCCGGCCGCCGACAGCTGGGAGCGGGCCTGCGCCTCGGTCTTGCCGAGCAGGTTCGGGACCTTCGTGAACTGGCCGGAGCTGATGTACCAGACACCGGTGCCCACCCCGAGGGCGAGCAGCACCCCGGCGATGACGAGGAACACGCCGCGGCGGGGCAGCCCGGCGGGGGCCGGCCGGTGCGCGGGCGGAGCGGCCGGCGGCGGCAGCGTCTCCAGCCGGGAGGTCTGGTTCACGGGCTGCGCGGCCACCGGGCGCGGGATCACGCCGGTGCGGTCCTCGGCGGAGGACCGCTCCTCGGCGCGCGCCAGCGGCGGTACGGCGTCCAGCTCGGCGTCGCTGAGCAGGGCGCGGACCTCGCGGGCGAGGCCGAGCAGCGCGGCGGCGTCGTAGGGGCGCAGGTCGGCGTTGCGGGCGGTGGCCTGCGCGACCAGCTCGTCGAGCCCGACGGGGAGCCCCGGGACCGTGGCGGAGGGAGGCGGGACGTCCTCGTGGAGGTGCTGGTAGAGGACCTGCGCGGCGGTGCCGCCGAGGTGGGGCTTGGAGCCGGTGAGCATCTCGTAGAGGACGACACCGCAGGCGTAGACGTCCACGCGGGTGTCGGCGACGCCGCTCTCGATCTGCTCGGGGGCCAGGTAGGAGACGGTGCCGAGGACGGAGCCGGTGGTGTTGGTGACCGAGTCCACGGACCGGACCAGCCCGAAGTCCGCGACCTTGACCCGGCCGTCGTCGCCGATCAGGACGTTCTCGGGCTTCATGTCGCGGTGGACGAAGCCGGCCCGGTGGGCGGCGCCCAAGGCGGCGAGCACGGGTTCGAGGATGTCGAGGGCGGCCCGCGGCTGGAGCGCGCCGCGCTCGCGGAGCACGTCGCGCAGGGTGCAGCCGGAGACGTACTCCATGGCGAGGTAGACGTACGGCCCGTCCGTGCCCTGGTCGAAGACGGCGACCACGTTGGGGTGCGCGAGCCGGGCCACGGACTTCGCCTCGCGGATGAACCGGTCCACGAAGGCGGTGTCGGCGGCGAGGGCCGGATGCATCACCTTCAGGGCGAGCACACGGTCGAGGCGGGTGTCGACGGCCCGGTAGACCGTGGCCATGCCGCCGGCCGCGATGCGGGCGTCGACGCGGTAGCGGCCGTCGAGCACGCGCCCGACGAGGGGGTCATCCAGGGTCGTATCCACCCCGCGATTCTATTGGGGCGCCGCGGCTCCCCCGCCGGGGTGGGTCCGGCTTGCAGCGCAGCTGTGACGTCAGGGCCGGGTGCGGCGCCCCGGTCTTTCAGCCTCGCCGGCGTTTGAGGCGCGGGCGCGGAGCGCCGTAGGGGGTCCGGGGCGGAGTCCCGGGAGTGGACCCGCGGGTCAGAACGCCGGGCGTTCCAGGTCCAGGGCGGCGCGGCCCTCCGCAGGAGAGGAGGCTTCGGCGAAGCGGCGTTGCGGGATGCGCCCCGCGCGAAAGGCGAGCCGCCCCGCCGAGACGGCGTCCCGCATGGCGGACGCCATCAGGACCGGCTCCTGCGCCCGAGTCACCGCCGAGGCCAGCATCACCGCCGCGCAGCCCAGTTCCATGGCGAGGGCGGCGTCCGACGCCGTGCCCGCGCCCGCGTCCAGGATGACCGGCACCGACGCCCGCTCCGTGATCAGCTCGAAGTTGTGCGGGTTGCGGATGCCCATCCCCGAGCCGATGGGCGACCCCAGCGGCATGATCGCCGCGCAGCCCACGTCCTCCAGCTTCCGCGCGAGCACCGGGTCGTCGTTCGTGTAGGGGAGGACCGTGAAGCCCTCGTCCACCAGGATCTCGGCGGCGTCCAGCAGCTCGACGCCGTCCGGCAGGAGGGTCCGCTCGTCCGCGACCACCTCCAGCTTGATCCAGTCCGTGCCCAGCGCCTCCCGGGCCAGCCGGGCCGTGAGCACGGCCTCGCCCGCCGTGAAGCAGCCCGCCGTGTTGGGGAGGACCGCGATGCCGAGCTTCGTCAGGACGGAGAGGACGGAGCCCTGGACGGTGGGGTCGAGGCGCCGCATCGCGACCGTCGTGAGTTCGGTGCCGGACGCGACCAGGGAGCGTTCCAGCACGTCCAGGCTCGGGGCCCCGCCCGTGCCCATGATCAGGCGGGAGGAGAAGGTCCGGCCGCCCAGGGTGAAGAGGTCGTCCGCCATGGCGCTCAGCCCCCCTGGACCGCGGTGAGGATTTCGACCCGGTCGCCGTCGCCCACCGGCGTGACCGGCCACTGCCCGCGCGGGACCACGGTCTCGTTGAGCGCGGCGGCGACGCCGGAGGGGGCCGTGGTCAGGGTCGCGACCACGGTGTCGAGCGTGGTGCCGGCCGCGACCTCGCGCGGCTCGCCGTTGACGGAGACGGACACGGAGACGGGAAGGGTCATGCGTACGACTCCTGACGTGCGGCGGAGAACCGGCGGGGGGTGAACGGGCGCGCGATCTCCGGCACTTCGCCGGTGGCCAGCAGCTCGGCGAGCACCTCGCCGGTGAGCGGGGTCAGCAGCACCCCGTTGCGGTAGTGCCCGGTGGCCAGGTGCAGGCCCGGCAGGTCGGTCGGGCCGAGCAGCGGGGCGTTGTCGGGCGAGCCGGGGCGCAGCCCCGCACGGGTCTCGGTGAGGGGGAGTTCGGTGATGCCGGGGACCAGCTCGTGGGCGTCGCGCAGGAGTTCGTAGACCCCGCCCGCGGTGACCGTGGTGTCCCAGCCGAGCTCCTCGCTGGTGGCGCCGACGACGAGTTCGCCGTTCTCGCGCGGCACCAGGTAGACGTGGCTGCCGCGGACGACCGCCCGGACGGTCCGGGACAGGAACGGCGCGTAGGCCGGGGGCACGGACAGGCGCAGGACCTGGCCCTTGACCGGCCGTACGGGAGGCAGCACCTGCGGCGGTACGCCCGCCAGCCTGCCGCTGAGCGAGCCCGCCGCCAGGACCACCTGGGCGGCGCGCAGCTCCGTACCGTCGTCGAGTACGGCCCCGGCCGCCCGGTCGGCGGTGACCAGCAGCCGTTCCACGGCGGCCCGGTGGATGATCACGCCGGCCCGCTCGCAGGCGGCCAGCAGGGCGGCCGCGAGCCGGCGCGGGTCGACCTGGTGGTCGCCGTCCACGCGCAGGCCGCCGCGTACGCCCGGGGCGAGCATGGGCTCCAGGCGGCGGCACTCGCGGCCGGTGAGCCACTCGGACTCCAGGCCGCAGCGGCGCTGCAGCGCGTGCAGTTCCCGCAGGTGGAGCCGGTCGTCGGAGTCGAGCGCGACGGCGAGGGTGCCGCAGGCGCGGAAGCCGATGTCCATGCCGCCGCTCGCGTCGGCGAGCTCGGCGGCGAACTCCGGATAGCGCGCGGCGGAGGCGAGGCCGAGGCCCAGCAGGGCTTCCTCGCCGAAGTGCAGTTCGGTGACGGGGGCGAGCATGCCGGCCGCCACCTGGGCGGCGCCGCCACCGGGTGCCGGGTCGGCGAGTACGGTGCGCAGCCCGCGCGCCGCGGCCCGCCAGGCGGTGACCAGGCCGATGATCCCGCCCCCGATGACGAGGACGTCGGATCCCTTCCGAGACGAGTGCATGGGCGTCCAGCCCCTCCCTTCGCCGGCATGACCCGGATCAGGTTCGTACGGTCGGAGGCCGGCCAGCCTCCCTCTCAGCCCGGTGCGCCGGACTCCCGCGATAGGTACGGTGGCCAGACTATCCCGGCCTCGGACGGCCGGTAAGGCGGCACCTGTTCCTGACGGAGCGTCAGATGATTAGGGTGGCCGGGTGAGCGAGCAGACGGAACACAATCAGCGCGGCGTCGTGATCGTCGGCGCCGGAATGGCCGGCGTGCAGACCGCGGTCGCCCTGCGCGAGCAGGGATTCGCCGGCCCCCTGACCCTGCTGGGAGCCGAACCCCACCAGCCCTACGACCGGCCCCCGCTGTCCAAGGCGGTCCTGCTCGGCAAGGCCGAGGACTCCGCCTTCGACGTGGACTTCGAGGGGCTCGGCATCGAGCTGCGGCTCGGGACGGAGGTCACCGGGCTCCGGGCCGCCGACCGCGAGCTGGACACCGAGGCCGGCCCGGTCCCGTACGAGGTCCTCGTACTGGCGACCGGTGCCGAGCCGCTGACCCTTCCCGGCACCGAGGGCGTCCCTGGCGTCCACCTGCTGCGCACGCTGGACGACGCGGCGCGGCTGCGCCCGGTCCTGGCGGCCGCGCCGTCCACGGTGGTCGTCGGGGCGGGCTGGATCGGCGCCGAGTTCGCCACCGCGGCCCGCGAGGCGGGCTGCGCGGTGACCGTGGTCGAGGCGGCGGAGCGGGTGCTGGCGGGGGCGCTCCCCGCCGAGGTCGCCGAGCCGATGGCGCGCTGGTACGAGGAGGCCGGCGCCGGGCTGATCACCGGCGCGAAGGTCGCCGGGATCGAGGAGGGCCGGGTCCTGCTCGCGGACGGGCGCGCGCTGCCGGCCGGCGCGGTCGTCGTGGGCATCGGCGCGCGCCCCGCCACGGGATGGCTGGCCGGGACCGGTGTGGAGCTGGGGCCGGACGGCTCGGTCACCGCCGACGCGTACCTGCGTACCTCCCTGCCCGGGGTGTACGCGGTCGGCGACTGCGCCTCCTTCCCTTCCGGGCGGTACGGGAAGCGGCTGCTCGTGCACCACTGGGACAACGCGCTCCAGGGGCCGCGGACGGTGGCGGCGAACATCCTGGCCGGGGCCGGCTCCGGGCAGCCGGCCCAGGTGTACGACCCGGTGCCGTACTTCTGGTCGGAGCAGTTCGGCCGGTTCGTGCAGTACGCCGGCCACCACGGCGGGGCCGACACCCTGCTCTGGCGGGGCGACCCGGCCGGGCCGGCCTGGTCGGTGTGCTGGCTGCGGGGCGGCGCCCTGGTCGCGGTCCTGGCGGTGGGCCGCCCCCGCGACGTGGCACAGGGCCGCAAGCTCATCGAGGCGGGAGTGCCCGTGGACCCCTCCAGGGTTGCGGACCCCGCCACCCCGCTGAAGTCGGCCCCGGCCTGAAGATTCGGCCCCGCCGGCGTTCGAGGCGTGGGGTTCGGGGCGGAGGCCCGGCACGGGCCGCGACCCGGACGGGGCTGCCCAGGTACCGGCGGCGGAGCCGAGATGGCAGGCTTGTGTCCGTGACCGAGATTGACGCAAAGATCGATGCCCTTGTCCCCTCGTGGCTGTACCTCCCCGACATCGCGGAGATGCTGAACATCGAGGTGACCCGGGTCCGCCAGATGGTCAAGGAAGGGCAGCTCATCGCCGTACGCCGGGGCGAGAACCGCTCCCTGCAGGTGCCGGCCCCCTTCATCGACGGCGACAAGGTCGTCAAGGGCCTGGTCGGTCTGCTGACCGTGCTGCGCGACGACCGCTTCACCGACGAGGAGATCCTGGAGTGGCTCTTCACCGAGGATCCGACCCTGCCCGGCACTCCCGTGCAGGCGCTGAGCGAGAATCGCGGCACGGAGGTGAAGCGCCGCGCTCAGGCGCTCGCCCTCTGACCTGATCCGCAGTTCGCTCCACCGCGGTGTACGGGCCCCGCGCCCGTACACCGCCTCCATCACGGGGGGTTCACCCATGCAGCTGTCCGACGCCCGGCTCTATCTCTGCACGGACGCCCGCAAGCGGCAGGGTGACCTCCCCGAGTTCCTCGACGCCGTCCTGGCCGGAGGCGTGGACATCGTCCAGCTCCGGGACAAGGGCATGGAGGCGGGGGAGGAGCTCGAACACCTCCAGGTGTTCGCCGAGGTCGCACGCCGCCACGGCAAGCTCCTCGCCGTGAACGACCGCGCCGACGTCGCCCACGCCATCGGCTCCGACGTCCTCCACCTCGGCCAGGGCGACATCCCCGTCCCCGCGGCCCGTGCCATCCTCGGCGAGCGCGTCCTGATCGGCCGCTCCTGCCACGCGGAGGACGAGGTCGACGCGGCCGTGGCCGAGCCCGGCGTGGACTACTTCTGCACCGGCCCCTGCTGGCCCACCCCCACCAAGCCCGGCCGCCACGCCCCCGGCCTGGGGCTCGTCCGGTACGCGGCCTCGCTGGAGCAGGACCGGCCCTGGTTCGCCATCGGCGGCGTCGACAGCACGAACCTGGACGAAGTGCTGGACGCCGGCGCCACCCGTGTCGTGGTCGTCCGCGCCCTCACCGAGGCCACCGACCCCGGCGCGGCCGCCGCGGAGCTCGCCAAGCGCGTGCGCGCCCGGCTCGGCTGAGTCCTGTCCGCCCGGACAGAGGGCCGACGCGCCGCTCTTTAACGTGTCAGGCCCCGCTTGACCAGGGCCGGACCCCCAAGTGTCCAAAAACGTGTCCAAAAGGCGGACAGCGCTTCGGTGACCGGGCGGCCGCGTCTAACCTGCCCCCATGGCCTCTGGTACCGCTTCCACCTGGTCGGACCGTGCACACACGGTCCGCGACCTCCTCGCGTCCGGGCGCTCGTACTCCTTCGAGTTCTGGGCCCCGAAGACGGAGAAGGGCGAACGCAACCTCTGGAACGCCCTGCGCCGGGTCGAGGCGGTATCCCCCAGCTTCGTGTCCGTGACCTACGGAGCCGGCGGCTCCACCCGCGGCGGCACCGTCAAGGCCACCCAGGAGATCGCCGCCGACACCACCCTGACCCCCGTCGCGCACCTCACCGCCGTGGACCACTCGGTCGCCGAGCTGCGCAACGTCATCGGGCAGTTCGCCGACGCGGGGATCCGGAACATGCTCGTCGTGCGCGGAGACCCGCCGGGCGACCCGATGGGCGAGTGGGTGGCGCACCCCGAGGGCGTGCACTACGCCGCCGACCTGGTCCGCCTCGTCAAGGAGTCCGGAGACTTCTGCGTCGGCGTCGCCGCCTTCCCCGAGATGCACCCGCGTTCGACGGACTGGGACACGGACATCCGGCACTTCGTGGACAAGTGCCGCGCGGGCGCCGACTATGCGATCACCCAGATGTTCTTCGATCCGGAGAATTATCTGAGGCTGCGCGACAGCGTCGAGAAGGCGGGCTGCGAGACCCCGATCATCCCCGAGGTCATGCCTGTTGTGGCGATCAAGCAGCTCGACCGGCTGCCCCAACTCAGCAACGCTCTCTTCCCCGCGGACGTGAAAGAGCGCATGCTCGCCGTCAAGGACGATCCGGCCGCTGTACGCTCCATTGGCATCGAGTTCGCCACGGAGTTCTGCGCGCGGCTGCTGTCCGAGGGTGTCCCGGGGCTGCACTTCATCACGCTGAACAATTCCACGGCGACTCTCGAAATCTACGAGAACCTGGGCCTGCACCAGCGGGCCTGAGCGGCCGCCCCCCGTTCCCGCGCCGGCGGCCGTACCGAGAGGGGCCATGCATGGGAATGACGGTCCTCTACATCGCGTTCGGTTTCGTCGCGCTGTGGCTGCTTGCCGAGGTCCTGATGCAGTACAAGGCCCGGCTCCGCTGGCGCCTGCTCGCCTTCGCGGGATTCCTCGGCGTGGTCGCCGGGGTGGTGCTGCCGTCGGTTCCGGTCATAGGGGCCGGCGCCGCGGCGTTCGCCGTGGGCCAGACCCTGGTGACGCTCTCCTTCCGCAAGGGCTTCGTCGCCGGCTGGGCGCTGCGCCGCGGCGGGGAGCCCGTACGGCAGTCCAGACGGCGCCGGTCCGGCGGCCCGGCGCAGCAGGAGCCGGCGCTCCAGGTCACCGCGCTCAACTACGAGGACGCGGACGGAGCGGCGAACGAGCGCCCGTTCCAGGCCGCGGCCGAAGAGGTCTACAGCCCGCAGCCGGTGCCCGAGGAGACCGGGTCCTACGGGATACAGAGCTTCGCACCGGCCCCCGAGGCCGCCCAGACGGCGGCCTTCGCCTCACCGTTCACCACCGCGGAGCAGGACGCCCACCAGTACGCGGCCTACTACGACCCGCAGAACCAGGGCGGCGGGTACGACTACTCCGGCGGCTACCCGACGGGTGGCCAGCAGCAGGTCTACGCCGCCTACTCGGACCCGTACATCGGCACCGGCGGCGGGGTCGCCCCGGCCCAGCCGTACGACTACACCGCGTACGCCGACTACGGGCAGCAGCAGTACTCCACGGACACCCCGCCCGGCGGGGTCTGGGTCCCCCAGCAGCGCTCCACCGACGGGGGCGGCCAGCCCTACCCGGCGGAGGAGCAGGCCGAGCCGCCGCAGCAGTACCCGTACTCCCAGCCCGGCGAGTACGAGCAGTACCGCTACTGACCGCCGCGCGGACCGGTCCGCGGACCGGTCCGCCCACCCCTGCGGCCAGCGGTCACTGCGAGCCGCGGAACTCCGCGCCCTCCACGATCAGCCCGGCCACCAGGGCCCCGGTCATCCCGGCGTGCGGCAGCCCGCCGCCGGGGTGGGCCCAGCCGCCCGCCAGGTAGAGCCCGGGCACGGCCGTGGTGTTGGCCGGGTGGAGCAGCCGGCCGCCGGCCCCGGCGAGGGCGGGCGGCGGCACCGCGCCCCCCTGCGCACCGGTCGCCGCCTCGACATCGGCCGGGGTGCGCACCTCCTGCCACAACAGCCGCTCCCGCAGCCCCTGGACGGCCTTCTCCGCGAGGTTCAGCAGCTCCGCGGGCTCCCGGGTCCCGGGCCCGTACACGGCGCTCACGGTGACCGCCTCGTGCTCCGCGTCGGGCCGGGTGGCGGGGTCGTCCGGGCGCAACACGGTGACCTGCGCCCCCGGGGCGTGCACCAGGGTGCGGTGGACGGCCGTACCGGGGCGCGCGCCGCGCAGCGCGAGCAGCAGCGTGATCCGGCCGGGCACGTCCGCACCGCGGGCGGGCACCGCGTCCGCCGGCCACCGCAGCGAGCCGGCGGGCAGCTGCCGGGGGTCGATCGCGCAGACCACGTGGTCGGCGGCCACCTCACTGCCGTCGGCCAGCAGCAGCCCGGCCGCGCGGCCGTCACGGACCAGGACCTCGCGCACCTCCGCCCCGAACGTGAAGACGACCTTCCGCTCCAGGCAGCGCTCGTACACGGCGGTGGCCAGGGCTCGCATCCCGCCGCGCACGTACCAGCTGCCGAAGGTCTGCTCCATGTACGGGAGCACGGTGGCCGAACCGGGCGCGGTGGCGGGGTCGATCCCGTAGGTGCGCACGAGGCCGGTCAGCAGCTCGGCGAGAGCGCCGCCCAGCTCCCGGTCGGCCACCTCGGCGAGGGTCGGCGGCCGGCGGCGGAACAGGCCGCTGCGGCGCAGGGCCGGGTACGGGTCGCCGCCCAGCGCCTGCCGGGCCCCGTCGTGCAGCGGCTCCTCCAGCAGCGGGCGGCGGGTGGCGTCCCAGGCGTCCCGGGCGCGGCCCAGCAGGGCGTTCCAGCGTTCGCCCGCGCCCTGGCCGAAGCCGGCGCCGAGGGCGGCGGCGACCCCGCCGTGCGAGGCGCCCGGCAGGGTGACGTCGATGCCGTGGTGGGGGAGGACGTGCCGGACGGCGGGGTCCACCTGGACCAGGTCGACGCAGTCCTCCAGCGACCGCTTGCCGGTCTTCACGAACAGGTCGCGGTAGACGGCGGGCAGGTGCAGCAGTCCGGGCCCGGTGTCGAAGGCGAAGCCCTCGCGCTCGTACCGGCCGACGGCGCCGCCGTAGGTCGCCCCGCGCTCGTACACCGCCACCTGATGCCCTGCCACGGCCAGCCGGGCCGCCGTCGCCATCGCGCCCATGCCGGCGCCGATCACCGCAATTCGTGCCATGCGGCCGAGCCTATCGACCCCCTCGGGCCGGTCGCGGTCAGAGGGGTGGGGCCCCGGTGGCCTCCCGGGCCTCGGCGGCCAGCCGCTTCTCCTCGCGGCGCTGGGCACGGCGGCGCAGGAAGCGGCGGATCCGGCTCCAGAGGAAGACGAGTATCGCCAGTCCGGCGGCCAGCAGGACGGCCGCGATGACGGCGGCGGCCTGCGGGTTGAACATCGCGAAGGTGACGAGACCGGCCACGCCGAGGTCCTCGGCGATGCTCATGCCCACGTTGGTGAACGGCTCGGGCGAGGTGTTGATCGCCATCCGGGTGCCGGCTTTGACGAAATGGCTGGCCAGCGCCGTGGAGCCGCCGATGGCGCCGGCTGCGATGTCGGACAGCGAGCCGCTCTGGCCGGCCAGCAGCGCACCGATCACCGCTCCGGCGAGCGGGCGGATCACGGTGTGGACGGTGTCCCATATCGAGTCGACGTATGGAATCTTGTCGGCGACCGCCTCGCAGAGGAACAGCGCCGCGGCGACGATCAGCACGTCCGTGCGCTGCAAGGACGCGGGGACCTCGTCGCTCAGGCCGGTCCGGCCGAAGATGCCGAGCAGGAGGACCACGGCGTAGGCGTTGATCCCGCTGGCCCAGCCGCTGGTGAAGACCAGGGGGAGCACACTCATTGGATCATCATGTCGCACGGGCGCCGATGCGACGGACAGAACGCGGACACGGAGACAGAACCGGGACAGAACAGTGAGGGGACGGTCGCCCGGCGGCGGCCGTCCCCTCACTCACACTGTTCGGGGGCTACTGCCCCTGCTCGTCACGGCGGCGCTGCCACCGTTCCTCGATGCGGGTCATCATCGACCGACGCTGCCGGTTCCGGCCATGGGCCGAACCGCCTGCACTGCCGGAGACGGGCTGCTCGCCAGGCTTGGGTGCCTTGCGCCAACCGGTGACCACCAGGACCGTACATCCCAGCATGACGAGGAATCCCACCACGCTGATCCAGAGCACGTTCGGAATGATCACACCGGTCATGAGGAGCGCGATACCCGCCACGATGCCTGCGACTGCCGTGTAGACCCGTCGCCGGGTGTACGTACGCAGTCCGCTTCCCTCAAGCGCTGTCGCGAACTTGGGATCTTCGGCGTACAGCGCTCGCTCCATCTGCTCGAGCATTCGCTGCTCGTGCTCCGAGAGCGGCACGGGAGTCCTCCTCATCCGTCGGTCGCGGGGGGTAGCGACCAGGGGTCCCCTTCAGGATAGGCGGGGAATCGCCCCCGTGACACCCGCCCTCTACGCCACGTTACAAAAAGACACAGCCCAGTAAAGACACAGCCGGTAAAAGCGCTGCTCGAAAACCGTACCGCCGCGGGAGCGGTCACTGAGGCCCTTATTCCCCAATGGTCCGTCCACCATGCCGGTCACTGCACTCGATCATACGTGGCCGACCGCCGGTTCGTAGGGTGTGCGCCCGACTCCGTCCGCCGAAGATCGCAGTTCAGGCCTGCTTCTCGCCGAGCACGTGCAGTTGCGTCGCGACCGCGTGGAAGGCGGGCAGCTCCGCCGCGGCCTCCTCCAGACGCAGCAGCGCCTCCACCGCGCCCGGCTCGGTGTCCACCAGGACCCCCGGAACGAGGTCGGCGAAGATCCGCACGCCGTGGACCGCGCCCACGGCCAGGCCGGACCCGCCGACGAGCTCGGAGAGCTGTTCCGCGGTGAAGCGCCGCGGCACCGGGTCGCCGGAGCCCCAGCGGCCGGCCGGGTCGGTCAGGGCGGTACGGGCCTCCGTGAAGTGCCCGGCCAGGGCGCGGGCGAGCACGGCCCCGCCGAGGCCGGCGGCCAGCAGGCTGAGCGTGCCGCCGGGGCGCAGCGCCGCGACCGCGTTGGCCACGCCCTCGGCAGGGTCGTCCACGTACTCCAGCACGCCGTGGCAGAGCACCACGTCGTACGCGTCCCGCTCGACCACGTCCAACAGGCCCTGGGCATCGCCCTGGACGCCACGGACCAGGTCGGCGACGCCGGCCTCGGACACCCGGCGCTCCAGCCCGAACAGCGCGTTCGGGCTGGGGTCGACCACGGTGACCCGGTGGCCCAGACGGGCCACCGGCACGGCGAACTTGCCGGTGCCGCCACCGGTGTCGAGCACGTCCAGCACGTCCCGCCCGGTCGCCTTCACCCGGCGGTCGAGCGCCTCCTTGAGGACCTCCCACACCACGGCGGTGCGAAGGGAGGCACGGGGGCGGGAAGTGTCCGACACGGCTGATGGCTCCTCGGCGCGGTAGGGAAGGGGTGAGAGCGGTCCGTGCCCCACCCCGGTCTACCTTATGGCCTTCCGCAGCCGGGCAGCTCATCACGCGTCCGGACGCTCCGGGCGCGGCTGCGGCAGGGCCTGCTGCGCGTTCGGAGCGGGCGCACGGACGGCGAGCATCCGCTCCACCAGGCGCAGGAACATCGAGGCGGCCCGCATCAGATCGTCCGCCTCCCGGCCGCTCGCCGCGTCCGCTATGCCCGCCTCGGCCCTGGCCCGGCGGGCCGCGCCCGAGGCGAAGAGCGCGCTCCACTCGGCGAGCTCCGGCGCCAGCTCGGGCAGCAGCTCCCACGCGCTGCGGATCCGGGGCCGCCGCCGCGGGTTCACCGGCTCGGGCCGGCCGCGCGCGGCGAGCACGGCCGCGGCGGTGCGCAGGGCGGCGAGGTGGGCGGTGGCGTACCGCTCGTTGGGCCGGGCCAGCAGGGCCGCCTCGGCCAGGCCGCTGCGGGCCTTGGCGAGCAGGTCGAGCGCGGCCGGGTCGGCCGCCGACTTGCGCAGGACGGGGTGGACAGGGGACGGGGACGGTGTGGCCATGACGAACCTCCTGTCGATGCGTTGCCTCCATCGTGACCTGCCCCACTGACAATCGCCCTGACCTGCACTTTTACGGTCGTAATCCACACAACTACCCTCTCCTGCGCACCTGGTGCGGAAGAGGATGGTAGTTTTTGAACTGACCGGTCAGTTCAAAAAGAAGGGGGACGGCGTGGACAGCCCGCACGGCGCGGCCGTCAAGGCCGAGGACTTCGGACTCAAGGGCCCGCGCGGCTGGGTGTTCCGAGGAGTCGGCATCGACGCGGCGCCCGGCTCGCTCATCGCGGTCGAAGGCCCCTCCGGCAGCGGCCGGACCTGCCTGCTCCTGGCCCTCACCGGACGGATGAAGGCCACCCAGGGTCACGCCGAGATCGACGGGCACCGGCTGCCGAAGCGGATGGCCGCCGTCCGCCGGATCGCCGCCCTCGGACACGTCCCCGGGGTCAACGACCTCGACCAGGCCCTCACCGTCGCCGAACAGCTGCGCGAAGGCGCCCTGCTCCACCGCCGCTACGACGGCCCGGTCCGCGCCCTGCTGCGCCCCCGCGCCGAGCGCCGCGCCCGCGCCGCGGCCCGGATCGACGAGGTCCTGGCCGCCGCCGGACTGGACCTCGACACGCTGCCCAAGGGCGCGCGCACCTCCGTACGGGACCTGGAACGCCTGGAGGCCGTACGGCTGTCCGTCGCCATCGCCCTGCTGGGCTCCCCGCGGCTGCTGGCCCTCGACGACCTCGACCTCAAGCTCTCGGACACCGAGCGCACCGAGGCCTGGGCCCTGCTCCGCTCGATCGCCGCCCGCGGGACCACCGTCCTTGCGGTGTGCAGCGAGGCGCCGGCCGACGCGGTGGCCCTGCGGACCAGCCCGAAGGAGCCGGACGCACCGGACGCACCGGACGCACCGGACGCACCGGACGCACCGGACGCGCCTGAGGCGCCCGGCACCGCACCGCAGGCCGCCGACCGGAAGATCACCTGGGGAAGCTCCGCGAAGAGCGCCCCCGACGCGGATGCGGCTGCCGACGCCGATGTGGACGCCGGCCCGGACACCGAGGCCGCCGCTGAGAACGACAGCGACACTGACGGCGACGGCGACGGCGACGGCGACCGCGACACCGACACCGACACCGAGAACGACGACACGAAGGGGGAGGACGATGCGCTCTCCGAAGCTGGCCGCGCTTGAGATGAAGCGGTTCGGGCGGGGGAAGCTGCCCCGGGCCGCTCTCGTCGCGCTGCTCCTGCTCCCGCTGCTCTACGGAGCCCTGTACCTCTGGTCCTTCTGGGACCCGTACCACAACCTCGACAAGGTGCCCGTCGCCCTCGTCAACTCCGACCGGGGCGCGACCGTCGACGGCAAGCACCTGGACGCGGGCGGTGAGCTCACCAAGAAGCTCCGCGACAGCAAGACCTTCGACTGGCGCGAGGTCAGCCCCAAGGAGGCGGCCAAGGGCCTGGAGAACGGGACGTACTACCTGACCCTGACCATGCCCGAGGACTTCAGCGCGAAGATCGCCTCCAGCGCGGGCGAGGACCCCGCCACCGGCGCCCTGCACGTCCGCACCAACGACTCCAACAACTACGTCGTCGGCTCGATCTCGCGCTCCGTCTTCTCCGAGGTCCGCTCGGCGGCGTCCACCAACGCCTCCCGCGGTTTCCTCGACAAGATCTTCGTCAGTTTCTCCGACCTGCACGACAAGACCGCCGAGGCCGCCGACGGCGCCGACAAGCTCAAGGACGGGGCGGGCAAGGCCCAGGAGGGCGCCAAGGAGCTCGCCGACGGCCTGGACACCGCCGAGGAGAAGAGCGGCGAGCTCAACAGCGGCCTGCAGAAGCTCAACTCGGCCGCCGCCAAGCTGGAGACCGGCACGCGGGACGTCGCGAACGGCACCCAGGCCGTCGCCGACAAGGTCAACGGCGCGGCCGACAAGGCCCGCCCCTTCGTCAAGGACCCCAAGAACCTGGCGGACACCGCCGAGCTGGTCGCCGACAGCGCGAAGGTGGTCAAGAACCACCTCGACAAGTTCGCCGAGAAGGCCCCGGCCGCCGCGGCCGTCGCCAAGCGGGCCTCCACCGGCGCCGACGCCTATTACACCAAGCACTGCGTCACCCCCGGCGGCGAACCGCACCTCGCCTCCTGCCCCGACCTGAAGAAGGTCAGGGACGACACGGCCGAGGCCGCCGAACTCACCGGTGACGTCAGCACCCTGGCCAAGAACGCGAACGGGGACGTGACCAAGCTCCGCACCCAGCTGACCGACCTGGAGAACAAGGCCCGCGAGCTCGCCGACAAGGCCCCCCACCTCGCGAGCGACCTCGACACGGCCGTGGCCAAGGTCAACGCCCTCAACACCGGCGCCCACAAGGTCGCCACCGGCATGGCCCAGCTGCACACCGGCCTCGGCTCCGCCACCACCGGATCCGGCAAGCTCAGCGACGGCGTCGGCAAGCTCGGCGACGGCGCCCACCGCCTCGACGGCGGCATGTACAAGCTCGTCGACGGCACCGGCGAGCTCGCCGGCGGCCTGCACGACGGCGCGGGGAAGATCCCCGACTACGACCAGCAGCAGCGCGACGCCCGCACCGAGGTCATGGCCGACCCGATCAGGCTCGCCAACCAGTCCCTGCACAAGGCGCCCAACTACGGCACCGGCTTCGCGCCCTACTTCATCCCGCTCTCCCTCTGGGTCGGCGCGATGGTCGCCTACATGCTGATCGCGCCCATGAACCGGCGGGCCCTGTCCGCGGGCGCCTCGCCCTGGCGGATCGCCCTCGCCGGCTGGCTGCCCGTCGTGGGGATCGGCGCCGCCCAGGTCGCCCTGCTGATGTCCGTGCTCCACTGGGCCCCGGACCTCGGCCTGAAGATGGCCTACCCGGCCCTCACCATCGCCTTCCTGCTGCTGGTCACCGCCTGCTTCGCGGCGATCATCCAGTGGCTCAACGCCAAGTTCGGCGCGGCCGGGCGGATCCTCGTCCTCGCGGTCCTGATGGTCCAGCTGACCTCGGCGGGCGGCACCTACCCCGTGCAGACCAGCCCGGACTTCTTCAACGCCGTCCACCCCTACCTGCCGATGTCCTACGTGGTCGAGAGCCTGCGCCGCCTCATCACCGGCGGCGACCTCGGCCCGGTGTGGCAGGGCTTCGCGGTCCTGACGGCCTTCACGGTCGGAGCCCTCGCCCTGACCTCGCTCGCCGCCCGCGGCAAGCAGGTGTGGACCATGGACCGACTGCACCCGGAACTGAGCCTGTAGGGACGTGTTGACCTGTGACAATCAGCGCCATGGACAGCAGCAGCACCGGTACGGGTACCGGCGGGAGCCGTCGGCAGGCCACCCGGCAGAAGCTCTACGAAGCGGCCGTGACCCTCATCGCGGAGCAGGGGTTCTCCGCGACCACGGTCGATGAGATCGCCGAGCGGGCGGGCGTCGCGAAGGGCACCGTCTACTACAACTTCGCGAGCAAGAACGACCTCTTCGAGGAGCTGCTGCGGCACGGGGTCGGGCTGCTGACGGTCTCGCTGCGGACGGCGGCGGAGGAGACGGAGGCGCGCGGCGGCAGCCGGGTCGAGGCGCTCGACGCGATGATCCGCGCCGGCCTCGTCTTCATCGACCGCTACCCGGCCTTCACCCAGCTGTACGTCGCCGAACTGTGGCGGACCAACCGCGCGTGGCAGTCCACGCTGATGGTGGTCCGGCAGGAGGCGGTGGCCGTCGTGGAGAAGGTGCTGCGGGAGGGCGTCGAGCGCGGTGAGCTGAGCGCCGAGATCGACGTGCCGCTCACCGCGGCCGCGATGGTGGGGATGGTGCTGGTGGCCGCACTGGACTGGCAGTCCTTCCAGAGCGAGCGGTCCCTCGACGACGTCCACTCGGCGCTGTCGCTGCTGCTGCGGGGCCGGGTCAGCGGCAACCGCTGAGCCCGTCCGGCGCGGCGCCCACCCCCCAGTCGGCGGTGCCGCGGGAGCGCGGCAGGCCGTACAACTGGTGGGGCCTGCCGCGACGGCTGAGTATCCGTACCTAGGCGCGGAAATGAGTACGTGCGCGGATGGCTCCCACCTGCGCGGACGCCAGACTGGGAGCAACGGACAGGAGACCCGGTCCGCACCGCCGGCACGGGGCTGCGGAGCGGACCGGGTACCTCCTACCGTGGCCGGACGGGGGACACGAAACCGGCGAGGCAGTACGAACGCGGCGGGGCTCGGGGGGATCGAGCCTCGCCGCGTTCTCGCGTCCGCGGGTTCAGCAGCCTCCTCTTGGGCGCCGCCCGGCTGCCCTCGAAGACCGGGGCCCCGCCCCGGACCCCGGGGCGGAGCCCCAGGAGACGGGCGCAGGCCCGGATGTCAGCCGCGGCCCCGGAGGGGGAGGCGGAGGCGGGCGGCTGTGAGGCGGCTCGAGACCGACGAGGTCAGCGCGGACCAGCGGGTCGACGCTGCCCAGGCCAGGCGGGTCGCCGAGCGGGGGAGGAGCAGGGCGCGCAGACGGGCCGGACGGCTCACCGCGGCCAGCAGGCCCGTGCGGGTCAGCAGGACGTCGTCCGCCAGCCCCGGATACGAGACCTCCGCGCCCGGCGGCGCGTACAGGGCCCGTTCCACCGCGCCCGCGACCCGGTGGACCGCTGCCGCGGCCTCCGCATCCAGGCGGCCCAGGTCCACGACCCGGCCCGCCGCCCGGCGCGGGGACAGCGCCTCGTCGGGCACCACGCCCACGTCCCAGGCGGCATCGCCCAGTTCCCGCCACGCCGTCAGGACCTCCCCGGTCCCCAGGCGGCGGGCCCGCAGCCGGTTCCGCCACAGCAGCGGCAGCAGCGGCACGGCCAGTACCGCCAGCACGGCCGCCACCCAGCCGAGGACCGTCGTCGCCGACGGCCCGTCGCCGCGGGTCGGGCCCTGCGCGGCCGCGGGCGCCGCGCACTCGCCGAGCTTCTTCAGCTCGGGCGGGCACTCGGCGGACGCCGACGGCGCCGCCGACGGCTGCACGGCGCTCTGCGAGGGCAGCGGCGCCGGCGCGGACGGCTGCTGGGCCGCCGGCGCCTGCGGCCGTGAGTAGTCCGGCACGTTGATCCCGGACCGCGGCGTCGGCTCGAACCGGGTCCAGCCCACGCCCTCGAAGTACAGCTCGGGCCAGGCGTGCGCGTCCCGCATCGACACGTTCACGCTGCCGTCCGACTGCTTCTCACCGGGCGTGAAGCCCACCGCCACCCGGGCCGGGATGCCCAGCGTGCGGGACATCGCCGCCATCGAGAAGGCGAAGTGGATGCAGAAGCCTTCCTTGTCCTCGAGGAACCGGGCGACCGCCTGCGGGCCCGTGCCCGAGGCCGTCCTCGTGTTGTAGCGGAAGCCACCGTTCACGGCGAAGTAGTCCTGCAGCTTCACCGCCCGCGAATAGTCGTCCTTCGTCCCCTGCGTCACCTGGCGGGCCCTGTCGGCGACCACCGGAGGCAGGCTGTCCGGCACCTTCGTGTACTCGGCGCGGATCTCCGGATCCGGCTCCGGGGCCTTCTGCAGCTGCTGCGCCGTCGGCTTCAGCAGCAGACTGCGCACCAGATACTGGGCGCCCTGGACGTTCTGGAACTTGTCCCGGCCCAGCTGGTCCCCGACCAGGGTCCGGCCGACCGGCTCGAAGCGCCACTTCCCCTCGATGTCCACCGACGTCGCCGGATACGGCATGGGGAGGTAGCGCTGGACGTAGCTGTCCGCCGCGGAAATGGTGGTCGCCACCTCCGTCGCGCTCGCGCGGACCTGGTCGCCGAGGCCCGGCGGGGGCGGCAGCTGCTTCGGCACGTCGCTCAGGGCCCGCCCGGAGGCCTCCCACTTCACGCCGTTGAACTCGTCCAGCGCGACGATCCGCAGGTACTGCTCGCTCTGCTGCGGGTTCTCCGTCCGGTACTTGAGGATCACGCGGTTGTCCTGCGTGTTCAGGTTGCTCTGCAGGGAGACCAGCGGGTTGACCGCCGAGATCGTCCCGCCCGCACCGCTGCCGCTGTCGCCGCCGTCCTGACCGCCGCCCAGCAGTCCGCCGCCGAGCGCGGGCAGCGCCGCCGGCACCGCCAGGGCCACGCCCAGGGCCATCGCGCCGATCCGCCGTCCGAACCGCGCCGGGGCCGTCGCCTGGCCGCCCGCGCCGCTGCTGAGACCGGAGTCGGCGGCGCCCCGTCCGCGCGGGGCCGCGCCGAAGACCCGGCCCCACTGGGCGAGCCGGTCGCGGCCTTCCGCCAGCAGCATCAGCAGGTACCCGCAGCCCGCCAGCAGGAAGGAGAACCAGGAGGCCTCCCCGCCGCCCGACAGGCCCGCGGCCACCGAGTACAGCGCGAGCAGCGGCAGTCCGGCCGCGGCGGCCGTCCGCATGGCCACCGCCAGCGTGTCCACGAGCAGCCCGATCAGCAGCATCCCGGACACCAGCAGCAGCCGGATGCCGTCCGTCAGCGGGGCCGGGATCGCGTACTCGCCCACGTCCCGGACGCCCTGCCCGAACAGCGAGCCGAAATCGTCCACCAGGTACGCCAGCGGCCCGCTCCCCTGGGACTCACCCTTGCCGGCGAAGAGGAAGACGAGCAGCAGCAGGGACACCAGCAGCTGCGCGGCCACGGTCAGCGACCGCGCCAGCGGCACCCGCCGGGCCCCGGCCCCCACCGCGCTCTGGACGGCCAGCAGCAGCGCCCCGTGCAGCAGCCACGCCTGCGACTCGACCAGCGGGGCCAGCGACCACGAGGTGAGCAGCGTCGCCAGTGCCGCGAACAGCGTCAGTTTCGCCCGCCCGCTCATGCCCGACCTCCGGAAGTCCCCGTACCGACGCGAGCGGTGCCGGCCTGTCGCCACAGCTCGCCGAAGGCCACCCCGGGCGGGGCGGCCAGTGCCGTCCAGCCCGCGTCGCGCAGCCTGCGCAGCCGCTCCTCCAGCGGGGTCACGGCGTGCCCGGGCGCGGGCTGCCCGCCCCAGGCCGCGGAGTCCAGTACGAAGGCCACCGCACCCGAGGTGCGCTGGCGCATCTTGGCCGCCAGTTCCGTCTGTACGTCGTCCAGGTCGCCGAGGAAGGCGATGAGGAGCCCGTCCCCGCCGCCTCCGCCGAAGCTTCCCGCGCCGCCGCCGCGCACCGCGTCGTAGGCCCGTGAGAGACCGGCGCCGTCGGAGTGCCCGACCACCGCGAGGGTGTCCATCATCAGCCCGGCGGCCTCCGCGGACTCCTGGCCGCCGGAGGAGAACCCGCCCCCGCCGTCGCCGGGCACCGAGTCGCCGGTGTCCGTGAGCAGCCGCACCGAGAAGCCCTGCTCCAGCACGTGCACGAGGCTGGAGGCGGCCGCCGAGACGGCCCACTCGAAGGCGGAGTCGGGGCCCGCGCCGTCGAAGGCGAGGCGCCGGGTGTCCAGCAGGACGGTGGCCCGGCTGCGCTGTGGCTGTTCCTCGCGGCGGACCATCAGCTCGCCGTAGCGGGCCGTGGAGCGCCAGTGGACCCGGCGCAGGTCGTCGCCGCGCCGGTAGCCGCGCGGGATCACGTCGTCGTCACCGGCCAGGGCCAGCGAGCGGCGGCTGCCGTCGCCGTAGCCGTTGGACTCGCCGGTCAGCCGGACCGGCGGCAGGGGCTCGGTGCGGGGGATGACGGTGAGGGTGTCGTAGGTGCTGAAGGAGCGGGTCAGCTCGACCAGTCCGAAGGGGTCGGTCAGGCGCAGCTGGAGCGGGCCCAGCGGATAGCGGCCGCGCAGGTCGGAGCGGACCCGGTAGGACACCTCGCGGCGCCCGCCGGGCTCGACCCGGTCCAGGACGAAGCGGGGGCGCGGGCCCAGTACGTAGGGCACCCGGTCCTGGAGCATCAGCAGGCCGGTGGGCAGCCGGGAGACGTTGTCCATGCGCAGCTGCACCCGGGCCTCGGCGCCCGCGGGCACCCGTCCCGGGCTCAGCCGGCGGCTGCCGGAGACCCGGTAGCGGGTGCGGTGCAGGGCGTAGACGCAGATCAGCGGCAGGGCGGCGAGCAGCAGGCCGACCCGGAGCAGTTCGCCCTGGCCCAGGACGTACGCGCAGGCGGCGGCGGCTATCCCGGCGGCCACGAACGAGCGGCCGCGGGTGGTCAGCCCGGACAGCGAGGCGCGGAACCCGCCGCCCTCCCCCGGGCCGCCCGGGCCGCCGGCGCCGCGCGGGGCACCGGCGCTCATCAGAAGCCCCGGATGCCCGCGCCGGGCGGCATCTCGCCGCGGGCGTGCGCGGCCGGGACGGGGGTGCGCTGCAGGATGTCGTGGACGACCTGCTCGGCGGTGCGCCGGTTCAGCTGGGCCTGCGCGGTGGGCAGCAGCCGGTGCGCGAGGACCGGGGCGGCCAGGGCCTGGACGTCGTCGGGCAGGACGTAGTCCCGGCCGGCGAGCGCCGCGGAGGCCTTCACGGCGCGCAGCAGGTGCAGGGTGGCGCGGGGCGAGGCGCCGAGCCGCAGGTCCGGGTGGCTGCGGGTGGCGGCGACCAGGTCGACGACGTAGCGCCGGACGGGCTCGGCCACGTACACCTCGCGGACGGCCTCGATGAGCTTGATGATCTCGTGGGCGTGCGCGACGGCCGTCAGGTCGTCGAGCGGGGAGACCCCGCCGTGCACGTCGAGCATCTGGAGCTCGGCCTCGGGGCTGGGGTAGCCGACGGAGACGCGGGCCATGAAGCGGTCGCGCTGGGCCTCGGGCAGCGGGTACGTGCCCTCCATCTCCACCGGGTTCTGGGTGGCCACGACCATGAAGGGGCTCGGCAGCGTGTAGGTCGTGCCGTCGATGGTGACCTGGCGCTCCTCCATCGACTCCAGCAGCGCGGACTGGGTCTTCGGCGAGGCGCGGTTGATCTCGTCGCCGATGACGATCTGCGCGAAGATCGCGCCCGGCTTGAACTCGAACTCGCGGCGCTGCTGGTCGTAGATGCTGACACCGGTGATGTCGGAGGGCAGCAGGTCCGGCGTGAACTGGATGCGCTGTACCGAGCAGTCGATGGACTTCGCGAGCGTCTTGGCCAGCATCGTCTTGCCGACGCCCGGGACGTCCTCGATCAGCAGGTGCCCCTCGGCGAGCAGCACGGTCAGCGCGAGGCGTACGACCTCGGGCTTGCCCTCGATCACGCTCTCGACCGACTGGCGCACCCGCTCCGCCGTGCTGGTCAGATCCGCGAGGCTCGCTCGGTCGTCATACGTCGTCACCTTGGTTCTCCTCGGCCCATTCCCAGGGCCGACGCCCTTGGCGCATGACCGGCCCACCCCGAAACACGGACACCGGCCCGGGGGATCCCGGGTGGTGCCACCCCGCATTCTTGACGGCGTTACGGCCTTGTGTCACTCAAGAGCTGGGATCGATCTCCCGCAGGAGCCCGGTGTGCACATCGAAGACGAAGCCTCGCACATCGTCCTTGTGGGGCAGGAACGGGTTGGTGCGAACCCGCTGCATGGACTGGCGGACGTCCTGGTCCACGTCCCGGAAGGCCTCGACGGCCCAGGCCGGACGCTGGCCGACCTCGTCCTCCAGCTCGTGCCGGAAGTCCTCGGTCAGACTTTCGAGACCACAGCCGGTGTGGTGGATGAGTATCACCGTGCGGGTGCCGAGGGCCCGCTGGCTGATGGTGAGGGAACGGATGGTGTCGTCCGTGACCACGCCGCCCGCGTTGCGGATCGTGTGACAGTCGCCGAGCTCCAGGCCGAGCGCCTTGTGCAGGTCGAGGCGGGCGTCCATGCAGGCCACGACGGCCACGTGGAGCACGGGGCGGGCGTCCATCCCGGGGTCGGTGAACTCCGAGGCGTAACGCTGATTCGCCTCGACCAGCCGGTCGGTGACGGATCCGCGCACGGGCGCCTCGGACGCGGACTCTGCAGGCAGGGATGCGGAAGTCGTCATGGCTACGACGTTAAGGGTCACGGCCGGCAAAGGCCTCGCGTGAGGGCGGACAAAGAACGCCAACGAGCCTTGTTGTGAGCTAACCCACAGGGGTGGGTATGAGGCGGCCGTTCGGGTGATTCGCGGCTTTTGTCGGTTCGGTCCGAGAGCCGTGCACGGCGCGCGGGGCGGTTCGTTGACCGCGGCGACCGTTGCACTAAAGTGACGCGAACCGGCCGGAGCCCGGCCCTGACCGGCCGCCCGGCCCCCTGGTAACACTCCGCGTGCGCGGCGCGGCGTATGCCTGCCGCGCCGTTATCTGAGAGGGCGCTTTGACTAGCGAGTCCCGACATGTCCCGGTGATGCTCCAGCGGTGCCTGGACCTGTTGGCCCCGGCGCTGGAGAGGCCCGGGGCCGTCGTCGTCGACTGCACCCTCGGCCTCGGCGGCCACAGCGAGGCCCTGCTGACCCGGTTCCCCGAGGCCCGTCTGATCGGCCTCGACCGCGACAAGGAGGCCCTGCGGCTCTCCGGCGAACGCCTCGCACCCTTCGGCGACCGGGCCACCCTCGTCCACGCGATCTACGCCGACCTCGCCGAGGTCCTCGACGGGCTCGGCATCCCGGCCGTCCAGGGCATCCTCTTCGACCTCGGCGTCTCCTCCATGCAGCTGGACGAGGCCGACCGCGGGTTCGCGTACGCGCAGGACGCGCCGCTGGACATGCGCATGGACCAGACGACCGGCATCAGCGCCGCCGAGGTGCTGAACACCTACGCGCCGGGCGAGCTCGTCCGGATCCTGCGCCAGTACGGCGAGGAGAAGCAGGCCAAGCGCATCGTGTCCGCGGTCGTCCGGGAGCGGGACAAGGAACCCTTCACCAACAGCGCCCGGCTCGTGGAACTGATCCGCGACTCCCTGCCGCAGGCGGCCAAGCGAACCGGCGGCAACCCGGCGAAGCGGACCTTCCAGGCCCTGCGGATCGAGGTCAACGGCGAGCTCTCCGGCCTGGAGAAGGCCATCCCGGCGGCGGTGGACCGGATCGCGGTCGGCGGCCGGATCGCGGTGCTCTCGTACCACTCGCTGGAGGACCGCCTGGTCAAACAGGTCTTCGCGGCCGGCGCGGCGTCCACGGCCCCGCCCGGGCTGCCGGTCGTACCGGAGAAGTACCAGCCGAAGCTGAAGCTGCTGACGCGCGGAGCGGAACTGCCCACCGAGGAGGAGATCGCCGAGAACCGGCGGGCCGCCCCGGCGAGGTTCCGCGGGGTCGAACGCATCCGGGAGGCGCGACTGTGACCAAGGCCGGGAAGGTCGCCACGCTGACCCGCGGGCAGGCGGCCCGGCTCGGCCGGGCGCTCGGCGGCCGCCCGGCCCGCCCCCGCCCCGGCGGGCAGGCCGCGCGGATGCCGTTCGTCCTGCTGGTCGTGGCGCTGCTCGGCGGCGGCCTGATCAGCCTGCTGCTGCTGAACTCGGCGCTGAACGAGGGCTCCTTCCAGCTGAGCAAGCTGAAGAAGGAGACCACCGCGCTCACCGACGAGGAGCAGGCGCTGCAGCGGGACGTGGACGCCCACTCGGCGCCCGACGCGCTGCAGCGCCGGGCGCAGGAGCTCGGACTGGTCCCGGGCGGCAGCCCCGTCTTCATCGGCCCGGACGGCAAGGTCGCCGGCACCGCCGTCCCGGCCGAGGCCTCCCCGTCCCCGACGCCGCCGGCGGCTCCGCCCGCCTCCCAGGCCCCGGCGGGCCCGCCCCCGGCCCAGCCCTCGCAGCAGCCCAGCCAGACCCCTGGAAGGTGACGTCGTGACCCCGATGGCAGGCGGTATCGCGGTGGCGGGGCCCAGCCCCGCGGGGCCTTTCCCGGGCCCAGCCCCGGGTCTTTCAGCCCCGCCGGCGTTTGAGGCGCGGGGTCTGGGGCGGAGCCCCAGGAGGCCCGGGCGGAGCCCCGGGGCGCTCGCGCAGCGGCGCGGCGGCGGCACCGGCACGCCGCGGGCGGTGGCCGCGTGAGCCCGCAGGAGCCGCCTCGGCGGCGGGTGCCGGGGCCGGCCAGGCCGCCCCGCCCGGGCGACCGGGCGCGGGCAACGGCCCGCCCGGCCTCGCGCCCGGCGACCCGCCGCCCCGCGGCGGCCACACGGCCCCACATCATCCGGCTCGGCAGCCCCCGCCCCCGGCTCCGCCTCGTCAGCGTCGGCCTGACCCTCGTCATGCTCGCCTTCGTCGTCCGCCTGCTCCAGGTGCAGGCCGTCGACGCCTCGACCTTCTCCGCCGAGGCCTCCAAGAACCGCTACACCAGCGTCAAGCTGGCCGCCGAGCGCGGCGAGATCACCGACCGCCGCGGCGTGGCCCTCGCCACCAGCGTCGACGCGTACGACATCACCGCCGACCCGAAGATGTTCACCCCGCAGGAGAGCAAGGCCCCGGACGCGCCCGCGCAGGCCGCCGCCCTCCTCGCGCCCATCCTCGGCAAGGACACCAAGGAGCTCACCGCCAAGCTGAGCACCAAGAACTCCCGGTACGTGATCCTGGCCCAGCGCCAGACCCCCCAGGTCTGGAACCAGATCAAGGACCTCCAGCGGGTCTTCCGGGACAAGGCGGCGGCCGACAAGAAGAACAACGGCCCCGGCGCCAACGTCCTCGCCGGCGTGTTCAAGGAGGACAGCAGCAAGCGCGTGTACCCGAACGGCGACCTCGCCGCCGGGATACTGGGTTACGTCAACGCCGACGGCAAGGGCGGCGGCGGCCTGGAGTCCTCCCTCGACAAGAAGCTGTCCGGCAAGGACGGCGAGATCACCTACGCCCAGTCCGGCGGCCGCAAGGTCCCGACGGCCGGCTCCAGCGAGAAGCCCGCCGTCCCCGGCGAGGACATCGCGCTGACCATCGACCGGGACATCCAGTGGGCGGCCCAGAGCGCCATCGCCGAGCAGGTCCAGAAGTCCGAGGCCGACCGCGGCTACGTCATCGTCCAGGACACCCGCACCGGCGAGGTGCTGGCCATGGCCAACGCCCCCGGCTTCGACCCCAACGACCTGAGCAGGGCCAGCTCCGCCGCCATGGGCAACGCCGCGCTCCAGGACGTGTACGAGCCCGGCTCCACCGCCAAGGTGATGTCGATGGCCGCCGTGCTGGAGGAGAAGAAGGCCACCCCGGAGACCCGCGTCGAGGTCCCCAACCGGCTGCACCGCGGCGACCGGCTGTTCAAGGACGACATCGACCACCCGACCTGGTACCTGACCCTCAACGGGGTCCTCGCCAAGTCCTCCAACATCGGCACGATCCTGGCCACCGGCCAGCTCGGCCCCACCCAGCCCGAGTCCAACAAGGTCCTGCACTCCTACCTGACCAAGTTCGGCATCGGCCGGCCCACCGGGCTGGGCTACCCCGGCGAGTCCCGCGGCATCCTGGCCGAGCCCAAGGACTGGTCCACCTCCCAGCAGTACACGATTCCCTTCGGCCAGGGCCTGTCCCTCAACGCCATGCAGGCGACCTCCGTGTACTCGACCATCGCGAACGACGGCGTCCGGATCGAGCCGACCCTGGTGCGCGGCACCAAGGGCCCCGACGGCCGCTTCACCCCGGCCCCGGCCCCCGAGCAGCACCGGGTGATCAGCTCGGAGACCGCCAAGACCCTCGCCGCGATGCTCGAATCCGTCGTCGACGACCAGGAGGGCACCGGCACCAAGGCGAAGATCCCCGGCTACCGGGTCGGCGGCAAGACCGGCACCTCCAACCGGGTGGATCCGGCCACCGGCCGCTACAAGGGCTACACCGCCTCGTTCGCCGGCTTCGCACCCGCGGACAACCCGCGGATCACCGTCTACTGCGCCATCCAGAACCCCACGAAGGGCAGCTACTTCGGCGGTCAGATCTGCGGCCCCATCTACAAGAAGGTCATGGAGTTCGCCCTCAAGACCCTCCAGGTCGCCCCCACCGGAACCGCCCCCGCCGGGCTGCCGGTCACCTACGAACCCGGCCCGCAGCCCGCCCCGCAGCCCAGTCCGCAGCCCGGTCCGTGACCCACAGCCCGGTCGGCCCGCCAGAAAAGCGTGAGGCACCATCAGTGACAACGATCACCCCGAAACCCGGGAACCAGCCGGTTGCCGACGCCGAGGCCGGGCCCTCACTTCGCGACCGGCCCGCCGCGCCCGGTACGCTCACCGCCGTGCCCCACGCTGATCAGCCCAGAACCACCCAGAAAGACGCCCCGGCAACGCCGCCGGGAGCGCCCAGGCCCCTGTCCGCCCGCCCGACCCCTCTGGGCGAGCTGGCCACCCTGCTGGGCATCCCGGCGCCCGCCGCGGCGCAGATCACCGGGATCACGCACGACTCCCGTGCGGTCCGTCCCGGAGATCTGTACGCGGCCCTGCCGGGAGCCAGGACGCACGGCGCCGACTTCGCCGCCCAGGCCGCCGGCCTCGGTGCCGCCGCCGTGCTGACCGACCCCGCGGGGTCGGAGCGCGCCGCGGCGACCGGCCTGCCGGTCCTCGCGGTCGACGACCCGCGCGGCCGGATGGGCGAGCTCGCCGCCGCGATCTACGGCCGCCCCGGCGACGACCTGCTCCAGATCGGCATCACCGGGACCTCCGGCAAGACCACCACGGCGTACCTCGTCGAAGGCGGTCTGCGCGCGGCGGGCCGCAGCACCGGACTGGTCGGCACCGTCGAGATGCGCATCGGCGACGAGCGCATCAAGTCCGAGCGGACCACCCCCGAGGCCACCGACCTCCAGGCCCTCTTCGCGGTCATGCGCGAACGCGGGGTCGAGGCCGTGGCCATGGAGGTCTCCAGCCACGCCCTGGTGCTCGGCCGGGTCGACGGCTGCGTCTTCGACGTCGCCGTCTTCAACAACCTGAGCCCGGAGCACATGGAGTTCCACTCCGGCATGGAGGACTACTTCCAGGCCAAGGCCGGGCTCTTCACCGCCCGCCGGGCCCGCCTGGGCGTGGTCAACTTCGACGACGAGTACGGCCGCCGCCTGGCCAAGGAGGCGACGATCCCGGTCGTCACCTTCTCCGCCGCCGGCGACCCGGCCGCCGACTGGCGCGCCGAGGACGTGGTGTTCGGCCCGGCGAGCTCCACCCTGACCCTGCTGGGCCCCGAAGGACAGCGCGTACGGGCCGCCGCGCCGCTGCCCGGCCCGTTCAACGTCGCCAACACCGTCGCCGCGATCGTCACGCTCGCCGCCGCCGGACTCGACCCGCAGACCGCCGCCGACGGCGTCGCCGCGGTCCCCGGGGTCCCCGGCCGGCTGGAGCGCGTGGACGCCGGACAGCCGTACCTCGCCGTCGTCGACTACGCGCACAAGACGGACGCCGTGGAATCGGTTCTGCGCGCGCTGCGCGAGGTCACCGAGGGCAAGCTGCACATCGTCCTCGGCTGCGGCGGCGACCGCGACACCACCAAGCGCGCCCCGATGGGCGCCGCGGCCGCCCGGTACGCCGACGTGGCCGTCCTGACCTCCGACAACCCGCGCTCCGAGGACCCGCTCGCGATCCTCGCCGCGATGTTCGAAGGCGCCGTGTCCGTACCGCCCGCCGAGCGGGGCACCGTCCTGGTCGACGCCGACCGGGCCGCGGCCATCGCCGCCGCCGTCGCGCGCGCCCGGCCCGGCGACACCGTGCTGGTGGCGGGCAAGGGCCACGAGCAGGGCCAGGACACCGCCGGTGTCGTACGGCCCTTCGACGACCGCACCGTGCTCCGCGCCGCGATCGAGCACCAGGCCGTGCTCGATCAGGCGGCCGTGGCCGATCAAACGATTAAGGTCCGACAGGCCGAGGTGAACCAGTGATCGCCCTTTCCCTCGCCGAGATCGCCGACATCACCGGCGGGCGGCCCCACGACATACCGGATCCGTCCGTACAGGTCACCGGTCCCGTGGTCTACGACTCCCGCGAGGTCCGGCCGGGCAGCCTGTTCGCCGCCTTCGTCGGCGAGCGGGTCGACGGCCACGACTACGCCGAACGCGCGCTGGAAGACGGCGCCGTGGGCGTCCTCGCGACCCGGCCCGTGGGCGTACCGGCGATCGTCGTCCCCGACGTGGTGGCCGCCCTCGGGGCGCTCGCCCGGGCCGTCGTCGCCCGCCTGGGCACCGACGTCGTCGCCCTCACCGGCTCCGCCGGCAAGACCTCCACCAAGGACCTCATCGCGCAGGTGCTGCAGCACCACGCGCCGACCGTGTGGACCCCCGGGAACCTCAACAACGAGATCGGCCTGCCGATCACGACGCTGCGCGTCACCGAGGAGACGCAGCACCTGGTCCTGGAGATGGGCGCCCGCGGCATCGGCCACATCCGCTACCTCACCGGGCTGACCCCGCCGCGGATCGGCCTGGTCCTCAACGTCGGCACCGCGCACATCGGCGAGTTCGGCGGCCGCGAGCAGATCGCACAGGCCAAGGGGGAGCTGGTCGAGGCGCTGCCCGCCGAGGCGGAGGGCGGTGTCGCCGTCCTCAACGCCGACGACCTGCTGGTTCGTGCCATGGCCGGGCGCACGAAGGCCCGTACGGTGCTGTTCGGCGAGGCCGAGGACGCCGAAATCCGGGCCACCGGAGTCCGCATGACGGACAGGGGACAGGCTTCCTTCACATTGCGAACACCGACCGGGTGCAGCGACGTGACCTTGCGGCTGTACGGTGAGCACCACGTGTCGAACGCGCTCGCCGCGGCCGCCGTTGCCCATGTACTGGGCATGTCCGCCCCGGAGATCGCCACGGCGCTCTCCGGGGCGGGCACGCTGTCCCGGTGGCGGATGGAGGTCACCGAGCGCGCGGACGGTGTGACGATCGTCAACGACGCCTACAACGCGAATCCCGAGTCCATGCGGGCCGCACTGCGCGCGCTCGCCGCGATGGGCGGTGCCGGCAGGGCGAACGGGGGACGCACGTGGGCGGTGCTCGGCCCGATGGCCGAGCTCGGGGACGACGCGCTCGCCGAGCACGACGCGGTCGGGCGACTTGTCGTCCGGCTCAACGTGAGCAAGCTCGTCGCAGTCGGGGGCAGGGAAGCCTCCTGGCTGCAACTGGGCGCATATAACGAGGGTTCGTGGGGTGAGGAGTCGGTGCTCGTGTCCGACGCGCAGGCGGCGGTCGACCTGTTGCGCAGTGAACTGCGCCCGGGTGACGTCGTGCTGGTGAAGGCTTCCAGGTCGGCCGGTCTGGAGCGGGTGGCCCAGGCCCTGCTCGAGGGCACTGTCGAGGGCGAGGTCCCCGGCCGATGAGGCAGATCCTGTTCGCCGGTGTCATCGGCATGTTCCTCACCGTTGTCGGGACCCCGCTGCTGATCAAGCTGCTGGCCCGGAAGGGCTACGGCCAGTTCATCCGCGACGACGGCCCGCGCGGCCACGCCGGGAAGAAGGGCACGCCCACCATGGGCGGCATCTCCTTCATCCTGGCCACGCTCGTCGCGTACGCCCTGACGAAGGTCATCACCGGTGAGGCGGTGAGCTTCTCGGGCCTGCTCGTGCTCTTCCTGATGGCGGGCATGGGCGTGGTCGGCTACCTGGACGACTACATCAAGATCGTCAAGCGGCGTTCGCTCGGTCTGCGGGCCAAGGCCAAGATGTCCGGCCAGCTGATCGTCGGCATCGCCTTCGCGGTGCTCGCACTCCAGTTCAAGGACTCGCGCGGGCTGACCCCGGCCTCCACCAAGCTGTCCTTCGTGACGGACTTCGGCTGGTCGATCGGCCCGGTGCTGTTCGTCGTCTGGGCGCTCTTCATGATCCTGGCGATGTCCAACGGCGTGAACCTGACCGACGGTCTGGACGGCCTCGCCACCGGCGCCGCCGTGATGGTCTTCGGCGCCTACACCTTCATCGGCGTCTGGCAGTTCCAGGAGTCCTGCGTGAACGCGCAGACCCTGCCCAGCCCGAACGCCTGCTTCGAGGTGCGCGACCCGCTCGACCTCGCCGTGGTCGCCTCCGCCCTGATGGGCGCCTGCTTCGGC
Organism: Streptomyces sp. 147326; assembly: GCF_045000215.1. NCBI lineage: Bacteria > Bacillati > Actinomycetota > Actinomycetes > Kitasatosporales > Streptomycetaceae > Streptomyces > Streptomyces sp. 147326. The sequence continues at coordinate 6,379,373 of NZ_CP134201.1, forward strand.
TTCCTGTGGTGGAACACCTCGCCCGCCAAGATCTTCATGGGTGACACCGGCTCGCTGGCCCTCGGCGGCGCGCTCGCCGGTCTCGCGATCTGCTCCCGCACGGAGTTCCTGATCGCCCTGCTCGGCGGCCTCTTCGTCCTCATCACCATGTCGGTCGTCATCCAGGTCGGCTCGTTCAAGATGACCGGGAAGCGCGTCTTCCGGATGGCCCCGCTGCAGCACCACTTCGAACTCAAGGGGTGGTCCGAAGTCCTTGTGGTGGTCCGCTTCTGGATCATCCAGGGCATGTGCGTGATCGTGGGTCTCGGTCTCTTCTACGCGGGATGGGCAGCCGACAAGTGACCTCCTGGCAGGGCAAGAACATCACCGTGGCCGGTCTCGGGGTGAGCGGCATCAGTGCCGCCCGCGCCCTGGCCGGCCTCGGCGCCGTGGTGACCGTCGTCGACGGCGGTGACGGCGAGGGCCACCGTGCCCGCGCCGCCGAACTGGGCGAGCTGGGGATCTCCGTACGCCTCGCCGACGCCGAGACCCTCCCCGAGGGCACCGAGCTGGTCGTCACCTCTCCTGGCTGGAAGCCCGACAGCCCGCTGTTCGCGGCCGCGGCCGCCGCGGGTGTGGACGTGGTCGGGGACGTGGAGATCGCCTGGCAGCTGCGCGGTGAGAACGCCGCGCCCTGGCTCGCCATCACCGGTACGAACGGCAAGACCACCACCACCCAGATGCTCGCGTCGATCCTGAAGGCCGCCGGCCTGCGGACCGCCGCCGTCGGCAACATCGGCACGCCCATCATCGACGTCGTGCTCGGCGAGCAGGAGTACGACGTACTCGCCGTCGAACTCTCCAGCTACCAGCTGCACTGGGCGCCCTCGCTGCGCGTCCACTCGGGCGCCGTCCTCAACCTGGCCCCGGACCACCTCGACTGGCACGGCTCGATGGAGGCGTACGCCGCCGACAAGGGCCGGATCTACGAGGGCAACACGGTGGCCTGCGTCTACAACGTCGCCGACAAGGCCACCGAGGACCTCGTGGTCGAGGCCGACGTCGAAGAGGGCTGCCGGGCGATCGGCTTCACCCTCGGCGCCCCCGGCCCCTCCATGCTCGGCGTCGTCGACGGCATCCTCGTCGACCGCGCCTTCGTCGAGAACCGGCAGAAGAACGCCCAGGAGCTCGCCGAGGTCAAGGACGTCAATCCGCCGGCCCCGCACAACATCGCCAACGCGCTCGCCGCCGCGGCCCTGGCCCGCGCCTTCGGCGTGGAGCCGCGCGCGGTCCGCGACGGGCTGCGCAACTTCCGCCCCGACGCCCACCGGGTCGCGCACGTGGACGAGGTCGCCGGGGTCACGTACGTCGACGACTCCAAGGCCACCAACACGCACGCGGCCGAGGCCTCGCTGGCCGCCTTCGAGCCGGTCGTGTGGATCGCCGGCGGTCTCGCCAAGGGCGCGACCTTCGACGAGCTCGTGCAGAAGTCGGCCAAGCGGCTGCGCGGGGTGGTGCTGATCGGCGCCGACCGGGCGCTGATCGCCGAGGCGCTGGCGCGACACGCCCCCGAGGTCCCGGTCGTCGACCTCGACCGGACCGACACTGGGGCGATGCTCGCAGCGGTCCGGGAGGCGGCCGCGCTCGCCGAGCCCGGCGACACGGTCCTGCTGGCACCTGCCTGTGCCTCGATGGACATGTTCGCGAACTACAACAAGCGTGGGGACGCGTTCGCCGACGCAGTGCGCGAACTGGCCGCCGAGAGCGCTGCGGACACGGTCTAGGCCGGGGCTCCGGGGCAGGTTCCCTCCGGCCGGCCGCTCGCCTCGTACGAGTGGAGGGGAAGATCACAGATGCCGGCCAAGCAGATGCTGCCGGGGCGGCGGCCGTCCGCCGTGAAGGCGCAGGGCCGCAAACGGCCCCTGGTGCGTGTGAGGCGGCCCGCGGGGCGCGGGCCGCTGGCCGGGCTGCGGCGTACGCAGCGGCAGTTGCGCAGGGCCTGGGACCGCCCGCTCACCGCCTATTACCTGATTTTCGGCAGTTCGCTGCTCATCACCGTGCTCGGTCTGGTGATGGTGTACTCGGCCTCCATGATCAAGGCCCTCCAGCTCGGCCTCGGCGACGCGTACTTCTTCAAGAAGCAGTTCCTGGCGGCCCTCATCGGCACCGGACTGCTCCTGGTCGCCTCCCGGATGCCGGTCAAGCTGCACCGGGCGCTGTCCTATCCGGTGCTCGCCGGCACGCTCTTCCTCATGGTGCTGGTCCAGGTCCCCGGGATAGGGGTCTCGATCAACGGCAACCAGAATTGGATCTCCCTTGGCGGTCCGTTCATGCTGCAGCCCAGTGAGTTCGGCAAGCTGGCACTGATCCTGTGGGGCGCCGACCTGCTGGCGCGCAAGGGCGACAAGGGGCTGCTGAGCCAGTGGAAGCACCTGCTGGTGCCGCTGGTCCCGGTGGCCTTCCTGCTGCTCGGTCTGATCATGCTGGGCGGGGACATGGGCACCGCGATGATCCTCGGTGCCATCCTGTTCGGTCTCCTCTGGCTGGCGGGCGCCCCGACGCGGCTGTTCGTCGGAGTGCTGGCCTTCGCGGGTGCGATCGTCGCACTGCTGATCAAGACCAGTCCGCACCGGATGGACCGGCTGGAATGCCTCGGTGCGACAGACCCGGGCAAGAACGACCTTTGCTGGCAGGCCGTCCATGGGATCTATGCCCTCGCCTCGGGCGGATGGTTCGGTTCCGGGCTGGGTGCAAGTGTGGAAAAATGGGGGCAACTACCCGAAGCCCACACCGACTTCATCTTCGCCATCACCGGGGAGGAACTGGGTCTCGCGGGGACGCTGTCGGTGCTCGCCCTGTTCGCGGCTCTAGGCTATGCGGGTATCCGCGTGGCCGGACGCACGGAGGAATCCTTCGTACGGTTTGCCGCGGGAGGCGTGACCACCTGGATCACGGCCCAGGCCGTGATCAACATCGGTGCGGTGCTCGGCCTGCTGCCGATCGCCGGAGTCCCGCTCCCGCTGTTCTCCTACGGAGGGTCAGCCCTGCTGCCGACGATGTTCGCGGTCGGACTGCTCATCGCCTTCGCGCGTGAGGAGCCGGCGGCGCGCGCGGCCCTCGCGATGCGGCAGCCGAAGACCGGCTGGTGGCGGACCGGGGTGAGATGGAAGTCGATGAGACGGCGCGTCAAGAAGCGTCCGTCCGGAGAGCGGTGAATTTCGGTGCATGTCGTACTCGCCGGTGGGGGGACCGCCGGCCACATCGAGCCGGCGCTCGCCCTCGCGGACGCCCTGCGCAGGCAGGACCCTTCAGTGGGCATCACCGCCCTCGGCACCGAACGCGGACTGGAAACCCGCCTGGTGCCGGAGCGCGGCTACGAACTCGGGCTGATCCCCGCCGTGCCGCTGCCCCGCAAGCCGACCCCGGAACTGATCACCGTCCCCGGACGGCTGCGCGGGACCATCAAGGCCGCGGAGGAGATCCTCATCCGCACCAAGGCCGACTGCGTCGTCGGCTTCGGCGGCTACGTGGCCCTGCCCGGCTACCTCGCGGCCAAGCGGCTCGGGGTGCCGATCATCGTCCACGAGGCCAACGCCCGGCCCGGACTGGCCAATAAGATCGGCTCCCGGTACGCGCACGCCGTCGCGGTCTCCACCCCCGACAGCAAGCTGCGCGGCGCCCGCTACGTGGGCATCCCGCTGCGCCGCTCCATCTCCACCCTCGACCGGGCCGCCATGCGCCCGGAGGCGCGCGCCGCCTTCGGCCTGGACCCCAACCTGCCGACGCTGCTGGTCTCCGGCGGTTCACAGGGCGCACGCCGCCTCAACGAGGTCATCCAGCAGGTCGCTCCGACCCTGCAGCGCTCCGGCGTCCAGATCCTGCACGCGGTCGGCCCGAAGAACGAACTGCCGCGTGTCGACAACATGCCCGGGATGCCGCCGTATGTGCCGGTACCGTACGTGGACCGGATGGATCTCGCGTACGCCGCCGCCGACATGATGCTGTGCCGCGCGGGTGCGATGACCGTCGCCGAACTCTCCGCCGTCGGGCTCCCGGCCGCCTACGTCCCGCTGCCGATCGGCAACGGCGAACAGCGGCTCAACGCCCAGCCGGTGGTCAAGGCCGGCGGCGGCCTCCTCGTGGACGACGCGGAACTGACGCCCGAGTGGGTGCTCGGCCAGGTCCTCCCGGTGCTGTCCGACCCGCACCGCCTGTACGAGATGTCCCGCGCCGCCGGTGAATTCGGTCGGCGGGACGCCGACGAGCTGCTGGTCGGCATGGTGTACGAGGCGATCGCAGCCCACAGGAACCGCTGACGCGGAGCCCAGACGCAGGAGGCACAGGAGTGGCCGGAGCGACGACCGCACAGCGCGGAACCCCGGGTTCCGACGGGTCCGGCCGGCCCGCCCGCAAGGGCGCCGGCCCTCCCGAACCACCCAAGGCCCCCAAGTCCGGCAAGTCCGTGAAGAGATCCGGCCCGCAGGGCCCCGGCGCACGCCTGCGCCGGGGCCCCGTGCTGGCCTCCCTGGCCGCCGCGGTGCTCCTCGTCGCGAGCGGGACCTGGGCGCTCTACGGGTCCTCCTGGCTCCGCGTCGAGAAGGTCACGGCGGGCGGCACGGAGGTGCTCACCCCCGAGCAGGTCCTCTCGGCCGCGGCCGTGCCCGTCGGCGCGCCCCTGGTGAGCGTGGACACCGACGAGATCGAGAGCCGCGTCCGCGGTCGGCTGCCCCGCATCGATTCGGTCGATGTGGTGCGGGCCTGGCCGCACGGGATCGGGCTGAAAGTGACGGAACGCAAACCTGTCCTGCTCATCAGAAAGGGCGCCGACTTCGTCGAAGTGGACGCTTCGGGTGTGCGATTCGACACGGTTCCGAAAGCGCCCGCGGGCGTTCCGGTCCTGGAATTGAACGCCGCACGATCGCCGAGCGCCCGCCGCTTCGACGAGGAACGGCTCCTGCACGAGGCCGTTCTCGTCGCCGGCGCCCTCCCGGAACCGGTCGCCAAGGAAACCGTGCAGGTCAAGGTGGGTTCCTACGATTCGGTGGTCCTGGAGCTCACCAGGGGCCGCTCCGTGACGTGGGGGAGCGGTGAACAGAGCGAGGCGAAGGGGCGTGCGCTGACCGCTTTGCTGAAAGCCGCGCCCAAGGCCGCTCACTTCGACGTGAGCGTCCCCACCGCCCCTGCGGTGTCCGGGAGTTGACTGCCGGTCGAACAACGACACACCCTGGTTGGCCAGCGATACGGGTGATCACATAGGGTGAAAAGAAAAACGGGAGGTTCGGCGTGTTCGTTGAACACGCGCTACTTGTCGACTTAGTGTCCTGTTCGGAAGAGTCCAAGGAACAGACACACCCTTAACCCTAAACTTCAGGGTGAGGGTTCGGGTCGGCGCGTTCGGACCGTCCCTATTTCGGCATCAGTCGTCGCAACGCAGGCCCGCGAGGCGGCGACACGTAACTCGAGGCGAGAGGCCTTCGACGTGGCAGCACCGCAGAACTACCTCGCAGTCATCAAGGTCATCGGTGTCGGCGGCGGTGGTGTCAATGCCATCAACCGAATGATCGAGGTCGGTCTCAAGGGCGTCGAGTTCATCGCCATCAACACGGACGCCCAGGCGCTGTTGATGAGCGACGCCGACGTCAAGCTCGACGTCGGCCGTGAACTCACCCGGGGCCTCGGCGCCGGCGCCAACCCGGCCGTCGGCCGCAAGGCGGCAGAGGACCACCGCGAGGAGATCGAGGAGGTCCTCAAGGGGGCCGACATGGTCTTCGTCACCGCCGGTGAAGGCGGCGGCACCGGCACCGGCGGCGCACCCGTCGTCGCCAACATCGCGCGCTCGCTGGGCGCCCTGACGATCGGTGTGGTCACCCGGCCGTTCACCTTCGAGGGCCGGCGCCGCGCGAACCAGGCGGAGGACGGCATCGCCGAGCTCCGCGAAGAGGTCGACACCCTCATCGTCATCCCCAACGACCGACTGCTGTCCATCTCGGACCGCCAGGTCAGCGTGCTCGACGCCTTCAAGTCGGCCGACCAGGTCCTGCTCTCGGGCGTCCAGGGCATCACCGACCTCATCACCACCCCGGGTCTGATCAACCTCGACTTCGCCGACGTCAAGTCCGTGATGTCCGAGGCCGGCTCGGCCCTGATGGGCATCGGCTCGGCCCGCGGCGACGACCGCGCGGTGGCCGCCGCCGAGATGGCGATCTCCTCGCCGCTGCTGGAGGCGTCCATCGACGGCGCCCGAGGCGTGCTGCTCTCCATCTCCGGCGGCTCGGACCTCGGTCTCTTCGAGATCAACGAGGCCGCGCAGCTGGTGAGCGAGGCCGCGCACCCCGAGGCGAACATCATCTTCGGCGCCGTCATCGACGACGCGCTCGGCGACGAGGTACGGGTCACCGTCATCGCGGCCGGGTTCGACGGCGGACAGCCCCCGGCCCGCCGGGACAACGTCATCGGCGCGGCGTCCACCAAGCGCGAGGAGCCCGCCCCGGCTCCGGTCCGCGCCGCCGAGCCGGCCCGCCCGGCCTTCGGCGGACTCGGCACGGTCACTCCGCGCGAGGACCCCCCGGCCCCGGTCGAGCCGGTTCCGGTCGAGACCCAGGCCCCCGCGCCGCAGGTCCCGACGGCCCGCCCTTACCAGGACAGCCCGGCCGAGGAACTGGACGTCCCGGACTTCTTGAAGTGACACCGGAGCAGCACCACGTGGGCGGCGCCCACTTCGCCTTCACCGACCGGTGGGGCGGGGTGAGCGCCGTTCCGTACGAAGAGCTCAACCTCGGCGGCGCGGTCGGAGACGACCCGGCCGCCGTTCTCGCGAACCGGGCACTGGCCGCGCGGTCCCTGGGGCTCGCCCCGGACCGGGTGGTCTGGATGAACCAGGTGCACGGCCGCGACGTCGCCGTGGTGGACGGGCCGTGGGGCCCGGACGCGGAGGTCCCCGCGGTGGACGCCGTGGTGACCGCCCGTCGGGGGCTCGCCCTCGCGGTGCTCACCGCCGACTGCACGCCCGTCCTGCTGGCCGACCCCGTCGCCGGGGTCGCGGGGGCCGCCCACGCGGGACGGCCCGGACTGGTCGCCGGGGTGGTGCCCGCCGCCGTGGAGGCGATGGTCTCCCTCGGCGCCGAGCCCGGGCGGATCATCGCCCGTACCGGACCCGCGGTCTGCGGACACTGCTACGAGGTGCCCGCCGAGATGCGGGAGGCGGTGGCCGGAGTGGTGCCCGCCGCCCGGGCCGAGACCAGCTGGGGGACACCGGCCGTGGACGTGGTCGCCGGAGTGCACGCGCAGCTCGCGGAGGCGGGGGTGGTGAACAGCCGTCGCTCACCGGTCTGCACACTGGAGTCGCGGGACCACTTCTCGTACCGCCGCGACCGGGTGACCGGGCGACTGGCCGGATATGTCTGGTTGACAGAGTCTTCCGGGGGGACGACCCCCGGGCCCCCGGGGGAAAAGAAGAATGACGGATCGTAAGGCGGAGCTCGCCGAGAGCCTGGCGCGGGTGGAGGAACGTATCTCGTCCGCCTGCGCGGCGGCGGGCCGGGCGCGGGACGAGGTGACGCTCATCGTGGTCACCAAGACCTATCCCGCGAGCGACGTACGACTGCTGGCGGACCTGGGCATCCGTCATGTTGCGGAGAATCGTGACCAGGACGCCGCCCCCAAGGCCGCGGCCTGCGCGGATCTGCCGCTCAACTGGCACTTCGTCGGTCAGTTGCAGACGAACAAAGTCCGTTCCGTGGCGGGATACGCGCATGTGGTGCAGTCCGTCGACCGCCCCAGGCTCGTGACCGCCCTCTCGGCCGCCGCCTCGAACGCCGGCCGGGAACTCGGCTGCCTCGTGCAGATCGCCATCGACGCGGAATCGGGGCAGCGCGGGGCCCGCGGCGGCGCGGCGCCGGAGCAGCTCGCGGAGTTGGCGGACCTCGTCGCCGCCGCACCGGGACTGCGGATCGACGGGCTGATGACCGTCGCTCCGCTGTCCGGCCCCTTCGCGGGACGCGAACAGGCCGCTTTCGAGCGGTTGATGGAATTGTCATCCCGCATGCGCGCGGACCATCCTGCTGCCACGATGGTGTCGGCCGGGATGAGCGCAGACCTGGAACAGGCCGTTGCGGCCGGTGCGACACATGTACGCGTCGGCACTGCGGTACTCGGCGCGAGACCCCGGCTCGGGTAACGTCGCGAAGAAAGTCGGACCACAGCAGAAAATATGGTCATTCCCGCCGATGAGCGGGCAGACCACGTGGATCGCGGGCAGTTGGTGACATTCGTGACACGGCGGCACCTGCGACAGGGCGATCCACCACAGAGCGGAGGACTCGGAGAATGGCCGGCGCGATGCGCAAGATGGCGGTCTACCTCGGCCTCGTGGAGGACGACCGGTACGACAACCCGGGGTACGACCCCGACGACGAGTTCGAGCCCGAGCCGGAGATGGAACGGGCTCGGGAGCGGGATCGCCGACAGCAGCCCGTGCACCAATCGCCCATTTCGGACGAACCGGTACGAGCCGTACAGCCTCCGGCGCAGCGGGAGCCCATCCCAATTCCGGTGGAAAACGGACGTCCTGCGCGAATTGCCCCCGTGGCATCCATCACACCTGATCGCACCAACCTGGAGAAGAACGCCCCCGTGATCATGCCCAAGGTCGTCTCCGAGCGGGAGCCGTACCGCATCACGACGCTGCACCCCCGGACCTACAACGAGGCCCGTACCATCGGGGAACACTTCCGTGAGGGCACTCCGGTGATCATGAATCTCACGGAGATGGACGACACGGATGCGAAGCGTCTCGTGGACTTCGCCGCCGGACTCGTCTTCGGTCTGCACGGCAGCATTGAACGCGTGACACAGAAGGTGTTCCTGCTGTCGCCTGCTAACGTCGATGTCACGGCGGAGGACAAGGCTCGCATCGCGGAGGGCGGGTTCTTCAACCAAAGCTAGACCGATCCGTCAGATACGGGACCGGGAACAGAGCGGGAAACGGGGAGAGGGAAGCGCGGGATGGGCGTCGCACTACAGGTGGTCTACATCGCGCTGATGTGCTTCCTCATCGTGCTGATCTTCCGACTGGTCATGGACTACGTGTTCCAGTTCGCACGTTCATGGGCGCCCGGCAAGGCGATGGTGGTCGTTCTGGAGGCCACCTACACTGTCACCGATCCACCGCTCAAGCTTCTTCGGCGGTTCATTCCGCCGTTGCGTCTCGGGGGCGTGGCACTCGACCTGTCCTTCTTCGTTCTGATGATCATCGTTTACATCCTCATCAGTTTCGTGAGCACCGCTGCGAGAAGCGTGTGAACGATGAGCTTCTCCGCGCGCGCGGGGACAGTCCCGATACGGTCTTGCCGACTGCCGACGACTACGTAGAGGTGAAGAAGACATGCCGCTGACTCCCGAGGACGTGCGGAACAAGCAGTTCACGACCGTCCGCCTCCGAGAAGGCTATGACGAGGACGAGGTCGATGCCTTCCTCGACGAGGTCGAGTCCGAACTGACGCGCCTGCTGCGCGAGAACGAGGACCTGCGCGCCAAGCTGGCAGCCGCCACGCGTGCCGCCGCGCAGAACCAGCAGCAGCAGGGCATGCGCAAGCCCGAACCCCAGGACCAGCGCGGCCCCGGCGCCCCCGTGCCCGCGGCCATATCCGGCCCGCCGCAGCAGCAGATGGGCCCGCCGCAGCTCCCCGGCGGCCAGCCGCAGCTCCCGCCGGGCCCCGGCGGCCAGGGCCAGCAGGGCCCCGGCCCGATGGGCGGCCCCATGCAGCAGCACCCCATGGGCGGACCGCAGGGCATGGGACAGCAGGGCATGGGCCAGCAGCAGCAGTCGATGGGCGGCCAGAACGCGCTCGGCCAGCAGATGCAGCCGATGGGGCAGCAGATGCAGCAGATGCAGCCGATGGGGCAGCAGATGCAGCCCATGGGCCAGCCCATGCAGCAGATGCAGCAGCAGCAGCCGCAGCTCCCGCAGCAGGGCCCCGGTGGCGACAGCGCCGCCCGCGTCCTGTCGCTGGCGCAGCAGACCGCCGACCAGGCGATCGCGGAGGCCCGCTCCGAAGCCAACAAGATCGTCGGCGAGGCCCGGTCGCGCGCCGAGGGCCTGGAGCGGGACGCCCGCGCCAAGGCCGACGCGCTGGAGCGGGACGCGCAGGAGAAGCACCGCGTCGCGATGGGCTCCCTGGAGTCCGCCCGCGCCACGCTGGAGCGCAAGGTCGAGGACCTGCGGGGCTTCGAGCGTGAGTACCGTACGCGTCTGAAGTCCTACCTGGAGTCGCAGCTGCGCCAGCTGGAGACCCAGGCCGACGACTCGCTGGCCCCGCCGCGGAACCCGGCCGGTCCCGCGCTGCCGCCGTCGCCGTCGCCCTCGATGGCTCCGGCCGGTGCGATGGGGCACTCCATGGGTGGTCCCTCGATGGGCGGCCCGTCGCCCATGGGCGGTCCCTCCCCGATGGGCGGCCCGTCGTACGGCGGCCAGCAGCAGATGTCCCCGGCGATGACCCAGCCGATGGCTCCGGTCCGGCCGGCTGCGCCGCAGCCGATGCAGGCGCCGTCGCCGATGCGGGGCTTCCTGATCGACGAGGACGACAACTAGGCGCCGCCGCCGTTTCTGCGGTCGGCAGCCGCTCTACGGGCCGGGCCCGAGGTTCTACGGAACCTCGGGCCCGGCCCGTTTTTGCGTGCCCGGGCGCGGCGCCGCTCCCGGGGGCCAGCCCCCGGACCCCCGCGCCTCAAACGCCGGCGAGGCTGGATGGTGCGGCGAGGCCGCAGGATCGGGGCTCCGCCCCAGGCCCCGCGCCTCCAACGCCGGCGAGGCTGGATGGTGCGGCGAGGCCGCAGGATCGGGGCTCCGCCCCAGGCCCCGCGCCTCAAACGCCGGCGAGGCTGGATGGTGCGGCGAGGCTGGAACCTTCAGCCCCGCCGGCGTTTGAGGCGCGGGCGCGGAGCGCCGTGTAGGGAGCCGCGCCGGTGGAAGGGCGGGCAGGGGACAGCAAAGAGGCCCGTACCGCCCAGCGAGGGGGGGTACGGGCCTCTTCGGCCGCTACGCCTTGCGGAGGCGGAAGGTCAGGGACAGGGGCTCGTCCGTGAAGGGGTCACCGTAGGCCGCGTCGGCCTCGCCGGACGCGAAGTCCGTGGCGAGGACCTCGTCCGCGATGAGGCCGGCGTGGTCCGTCAGGGCCGTCACCACCTCCGGGTCCGCGGAGGACCACCGCAGGGCGATGCGGTCCGCCACGTCCAGGCCCGAGTTCTTCCGGGCCTCCTGGATCAGCCGGATCGCGTCACGCGCCAGACCCGCCAGCCGCAGCTCCGGGGTGATCTCCAGGTCCAGGGCCACCGTCGCGCCCGAGTCGGACGCCACCGACCAGCCCTCGCGCGGGGTCTCCGTGATGATGACCTCCTCGGGGGAGAGGGCCACCTCCTCGCCGTTGACCGAGACGACCGCGGAGCCCGAGCGCAGGGCCAGGGACAGCGCCGCAGCGTCGGCCGCGGCCACCGCCTTGGCGACGTCCTGCACGCCCTTGCCGAAGCGCTTGCCCAGGGCCCGGAAGTTCGCCTTCGCCGTGGTGTCCACCAGCGAGCCGCCGACCTCCGAGAGGGAGGCCAGGGAGGAGACGTTCAGCTCCTCCGTGATCTGGGACTGGAGCTCCGGCGACAGCGCGTCGAAGCCGACCGCGCCGACCAGCGCCCGCGACAGCGGCTGGCGCGTCTTCACGCCCGACTCGGCACGCGTGGCGCGGCCCAGCTCGACCAGGCGGCGGACCAGCAGCATCTTCTGGGACAGGGTCCGGTCCACCTGAGCGGAGTCCGCCTCCGGCCACGCCGACAGGTGCACCGACTCCGGGGCGTCCGGGGTGACCGGGACGATCATGTCCTGCCAGACCCGCTCGGTGATGAACGGGGTGAGCGGGGCCATCAGGCGGGTGACCGTCTCGACGACCTCGTGGAGGGTGCGCAGCGCGGCCTTGTCGCCCTGCCAGAAGCGGCGGCGCGAGCGGCGCACGTACCAGTTGGAGAGGTCGTCCACGAAGGAGGACAGGAGCTTGCCCGCGCGCTGGGTGTCGTACGCCTCCATCGCGTCCGTGACCTCGGCGACGAGGGTGTGGAGCTCGGAGAGCAGCCAGCGGTCGAGGACCGTGCGGTCCGCCGGGGCCGGGTCGGCCGCCGAGGGCGCCCAGTTCGACGTACGGGCGTACAGGGCCTGGAAGGCGACCGTGTTCCAGTACGTGAGGAGGGTCTTGCGGACCACCTCCTGGATCGTGCCGTGGCCGACGCGCCGCGCGGCCCACGGGGAGCCGCCGGCCGCCATGAACCAGCGGACCGCGTCCGCGCCGTGCTGGTCCATGAGCGGGATCGGCTGGAGGATGTTCCCCAGGTGCTTGGACATCTTGCGGCCGTCCTCGGCGAGGATGTGGCCGAGGCAGACCACGTTCTCGTAGGAGGACTTGTCGAAGACGAGGGTGCCGACCGCCATCAGCGTGTAGAACCAGCCGCGGGTCTGGTCGATGGCCTCCGAGATGAACTGCGCCGGGTAGCGCTTCTCGAAGATCTCCTTGTTCTTGTACGGGTAGCCCCACTGCGCGAACGGCATCGAGCCCGAGTCGTACCAGGCGTCGATGACCTCCGGCACGCGGACCGCTTCGAGGGAGCAGCCCTCGGCGGTGCAGGTGAAGGTCACGTCGTCGATGTAGGGGCGGTGCGGGTCCAGGGCGGACTGGTCCTGGCCCGACAGCTCGGTCAGCTCCGCGCGCGAGCCGACGCAGGTGAGGTGGTTCTCCTCACAGCGCCAGATCGGCAGCGGGGTGCCCCAGTAGCGGTTGCGGGAGAGCGCCCAGTCGATGTTGTTGTTCAGCCAGTCGCCGAAGCGGCCCTGCTTGACCGAGTCCGGGAACCAGTTCGTCTTCTCGTTCTCCCGCAGCATCGCGTCCTTGACCGCGGTGGTGCGGATGTACCAGGACGGCTGCGCGTAGTAGAGCAGGGCCGTGTGGCAGCGCCAGCAGTGCGGGTAGCTGTGCTCGTAGGCGATGTGCTTGAAGAGCAGGCCGCGCGCGTCGAGGTCGGCGGTCAGCTTCTCGTCGGCCTTCTTGAAGAAGACGCCGCCGACGAGCGGGACCTCCTCCTCGAAGGTGCCGTCGGGGCGGACCGGGTTCACGACGGGCAGGCCGTACGCGCGGCAGACCGCGAGGTCGTCGGCGCCGAAGGCGGGGGACTGGTGGACCAGACCGGTGCCGTCCTCGGTCGTGACGTACTCGGCGTTCACGACGTAGTGGGCCTCGGCCGGGAACTCGACGAGGGAGAACGGGCGCTCGTACGTCCAGCGCTCCATCTCCTTGCCCGTGAAGGACTCGCCGGTGGCCTCCCAGCCCTCGCCGAGGGCCTTCTCCAGCAGCGGCTGGGCGACGACCAGCTTCTCTTCACCGTTGGTGGCCACCACGTACGTGACGTCCGGGTGCGCGGCGACCGCGGTGTTGGACACCAGGGTCCAGGGGGTGGTCGTCCAGACGAGGAGGGCGGCCCCGCCCGCGAGGGGGCCGGAGGTCAGCGGGAAGCGGACGAAGACCGACGGGTCGACGACCGTCTCGTAGCCCTGGGCCAGCTCGTGGTCGGAAAGGCCGGTGCCGCAGCGCGGGCACCAGGGGGCGACGCGGTGGTCCTGGGTGAGCAGACCCTTGTTGAAGATCTCCTTCAGCGACCACCACACGGACTCGACGTACTCGGGGTCCATGGTCCGGTAGGCGTCGTCCAGGTCGACCCAGTAGCCCATGCGGGTCGTGAGCTCGGTGAACGCGTCGGTGTGGCGGGTCACGGACTCGCGGCACTTGGCGTTGAACTCGGCGATGCCGTACGCCTCGATGTCCTGCTTGCCGTTGAAGCCGAGTTCCTTCTCGACGGCGAGCTCGACGGGCAGGCCGTGGCAGTCCCAGCCCGCCTTGCGAGCCACGTGGTAGCCGCGCATGGTGCGGAAGCGGGGGAAGACGTCCTTGAAGACGCGGGCCTCGATGTGGTGCGCACCGGGCATGCCGTTCGCGGTGGGCGGGCCCTCGTAGAAGACCCACTCGGGGCGGCCCTCGGACTGCTCCAGGGTCTTGGCGAAGGTCTTGCTCTCGCGCCAGAAGTCGAGGACCGCGTGCTCGAGGGCAGGCAGGTCGACCTGGGCGGGTACCGGGCGGTACTGCGGCGGTGTGGTCATGAGGCTGAACTCTTCCTCCGGCGGGGTGTCACTTCCGTCCGGAGGGACGAGAGCCGTTCCTGAGAATCCAGGACGCCTGCTCCCGCGGTACCACCCTCCTTGGCCGCCGGACGGATCCGGTGGCCCCCTCATTGGGGTGCGAAGCCGGTTCTACTCGCCCTACGGGGATCCGTACGGGCTTTCTTCCGGCGGCTCAGGGGTGATCCTTCACATCGCGCTCGCCCCCGGGCTCTCACCGTCCCCGGGTCGCTCCTGGCTGCGTACGGCGCTACTCGTCCCCGTCCATGCCTTTCGCTGGGCCCAGTGTACGGGCCGGGCGGGTCCTCGGCAGACCGGTTTACGGGGGCCCGTGCGGGGGGCGGCGCCACGGCGTGGCGGGGGCGCGGCCGGCGCGCGGCGGGAGGCGCGGGGCGGGCCCGCGCGTGACCCGAATGGGCCTGGGCGCCGGTACGGACGCGGGTGGGGCGGGAGTGGCGGATTACCGGGGCTCCGGATGGGCACAACGGATGCAGGTTGATCTCGAAGGATGCGTGCCCCGTTGCCGCGGGGCTGGAGGCGATTTATCGTTCCGGCACGAATCGCGAGCATTGATCACAGTATGTGAAGGGGCCGCGGCCATGGTGGCGAAGAAGACCGCCGGGAGTACTGCCAAGAAGGCTGTCGGGAAGGCCGCCGGGAAGGCGGAGGCCCCCAAGGACGCGGCTCCCGCCAAGAAGGCGACCGCTGCCGGGACGACCGCTGCCGCCACCAAGGCGCCGGCCACGAAGGGGCCGGCGAAGAAGGCTCCGGCCAGGACGGCGACGGCCGTCAAGGCGACCGCCGTCAAGGCGACCGCCGTGAAGAAGACGACCGCCGTCGAGAAGCGGACGGCCACGGCCAAGCAGGCCGGGGCCGAGGGGGCGGCGCATGCCGCGAAGGAGACGGGAGTCCGCAAAGTGGTTGCCAAGAAGAGCACCGGCACGGCGAGGAAGACGGCTGCGGCGGCCACCAGCGGGCTGCCCAAGACACGGGCCACCGCGGCCCTCACCCCCGGCGAGCTCGCCGTACGGCCCGGCGAGGACCCCTGGACGCAAGGAGAGGTCGACGAGGCCCGCGACGAGCTGATGAGCGAGGTGCTGCGGCTGCGCGCGGAACTCGACGCCTCCGAGGTGGCGATCAGCGGCCTGATGCGGGACTCGGGCGACGGCGCGGGCGACGACCAGGCCGACACCGGAACCAAGAACATCACCCGGGAGTCCGAGCTGGCGCTCGCGGCGAACGCCAGCTCGATGCTGGAGCAGACCGAGCGGGCCCTGGAACGGCTGGAGGCGGGCACGTACGGCCTCTGCGAGAACTGCGGGCAGCCCATCGGCAAGGCCAGGATGCAGGCCTTCCCGCGGGCCACCCTGTGCGTGGACTGCAAGCAGAAGCAGGAGCGGCGGCACTAGGCGGCGGAATTGGGTGGAGGTGGGGCAGGCGGTGGGCGGGGGCCCTGACGTACCCTCGTGTCTCGTCAGGGTCCAGGAGGAGCCTGGTTCGAGCTAGTTCGAGGGACTCACGTGGCAGAGGCGGAGCGCATCATCGGTACGCCGGAGGTCGGGGACGACGCCCAGCCGGAGTCCGCCGTGCCCAAGGGGCGCCGGCGGATCGCGGCGCTGCTCGTCGTGGCGGTGCTCGCCTACCTGCTGGACCTCGGCACCAAGATGCTCGTCGTGGCGAAGCTGGAGCACCAGCCGCCGATCGAGATCATCGGTGACCTGCTGAAGTTCGAGGCGGTCCGCAACCCGGGCGCCGCCTTCGGCTTCGGCGAGGCCTTCACCATCATCTTCACCTGCATCGCGGCCTCCGTGATCGTGGTGATCGTGCGGCTCGCGCGCAAGCTCTACAGCCTGCCGTGGGCGATCGCGCTGGGCCTGCTGCTGGGCGGTGCGCTGGGCAACCTGACCGACCGGATCTTCCGTTCGCCGGGTGTGTTCCGGGGCGCGGTCGTCGACTTCATCGCGCCGGCCCATTTCGCGGTCTTCAACCTGGCCGACTCGGCGATCGTGTGCGGCGGCATCCTGATCGTCCTGCTGTCGTTCAAGGGCCTCGACCCGGACGGCACCGTCCACAAGGACTGATCGCGGAACTGTCGCGGGACCGTTCGCGGAACTGCCCGGCTGCCGAGTCCTGCATACTCGACAGGTGAGTACGATTCCCGAGATCCGCACCCTGCCCGTTCCCGATGGCCTCGAAGGCGAGCGTGTCGACGCCGCCATCGCCCGTATGTTCGGTTTCTCCCGGACGAAGGCGGCCGACCTCGCGGCCGCGGGGAAGGTGTCGGTCGACGGCAGTGTCGTCGGGAAGTCCGAGCGTGTGCACGGTGGCGCCTGGCTCGAAGTCGAGATGCCCGAACCGCCGCGGCCGGTCGAGTTTGTCGCCGAGCCGGTCCCCGGCATGGAGATCGTCCACGACGACGACGACATCGTGGTCATCATGAAGCCGGTGGGCGTCGCCGCCCACCCGAGCCCCGGCTGGACCGGCACCACCGTCATCGGCGGCCTCGCCGCGGCCGGCTACCGCATCTCCACCTCCGGCGCCTCCGAGCGCCAGGGCATCGTGCACCGCCTCGACGTCGGCACGTCCGGCCTGATGGCCGTCGCCAAGTCGGAGCGCGCGTACACCTCGCTGAAGAACCAGTTCCGCGAGCGGGTCGTGGACAAGCGCTACCACGCGCTGGTGCAGGGCCACCCGGACCCGATGAGCGGCACCATCGACGCGCCGATCGGCCGCCACCCGAGCGCGGACTACAAGTGGGCCGTGACGCAGGAGGGCAAGGACTCCGTCACCCACTACGACCTGATCGAGGCCTTCCGCGCCGCCTCGCTGCTGGACATCAAGCTGGAGACCGGGCGTACGCACCAGATCCGCGTGCACATGTCCGCGCACCGGCACCCGTGTGTCGGCGACCTGACGTACGGCGCGGACCCGACGGTCGCGAAGCGGCTGGGCCTGACCCGGCAGTGGCTGCACGCGGTCCGGCTCGGCTTCGAGCACCCCTCCGACGGGCAGTGGGTGGAGTTCGAGAGCGGCTACCCGGCGGACCTGCAGCACGCGCTGGACGTGATCCGGGCGGAGAGCGAGTGACCGCCGTCGGCTTCGAGGTACGGGTCGCGGACTCCGAGGCCGACATGGCGGCGTGCTTCGCCGTGCGGACCGAGGTGTTCGTGGTCGAGCAGTCCGTACCGGAGTCGATCGAGTACGACGCGTACGACGCGGGCGCGCTGCACGTACTGGCCGTGGGGCCGGACGGGGCGCCGCTGGGCACCGGCCGGCTGCTCCACGGCGCCGCCGCGCTTGCCAAGACGGGCGACCCGGCGGTCGGCTCACTGGGCCGGCTGGCCGTGAGCAAGGTCGCGCGCGGGCTGGGCGTCGGCGTGGCGCTGGTCCGCGCGATCGAGGCCGAAGCGGTCCGGCTCGGGCTGACGGGTGTCGACCTGGGCGCGCAGACGCATGCGCTCGGCTTCTACGAGCGCCTCGGGTACGTGGCCTACGGCCCGGAGTTCCAGGACGCGGACATCCCGCACCGAGCGATGCGGCGTCCCTTGCCGTAGCCCTGCGGCCCGGCTGCTGGGGCTCCGCCCCAGACCCCGCGCCTCAAACGCCGGCGAGGCTGGATTTGACCGGCGGGCTGGATTGCGCGGAGCGCAATTTCAGCCCCGCCGGCGTTTGAGGCGCGGGCGCGGAGCGCCGTAGGGGTTCGGGGCGGAGCGCCGTAGGGGTTCGGGCCGAGCCCGACACGCGGGGCGCCGTACTCACCGCCCGGGCCAAGCGCAGCGGACTGGCAGGGTGGGGGAGTGGATCAGCTTGCTCTGCTCTTCGTGCTGCTGCTCGGCGCCGTGGTCATGGTGCCGCTCGGGGACCGGCTGGGACTGCCCGCGCCCGTCCTCATGACCCTCGGCGGGGTGGTCCTCGCGCTGGTGCCGGCCGTGCCGGAGGTCGAGGTGCCGCCCGATTTCATCCTGCCGCTGGTGCTGCCGCCGTTGCTGTACGCCTCCGTGCAGCGGACCTCGTGGCGGCAGTTCGCCGCCAACGTGCGGCCCATCCTCCTGCTGGCCGTGGCCCTGGTGTTCGTCACGACCGCCGCCGTGGCCGCCGTCGCGTACACCGTGGTGCCCGCGCTGCCGATCGCCGCCGCCGTCGCGCTCGGAGCGCTCGTGGCCCCGCCCGACCCGGTCGCCGCCACGGCCGTCGCCGGATCGCTCGGGCTGCCCCGCCGCATGGTGTCGATCCTGGAGGGCGAGGGGCTCTTCAACGACGTGACGGCGATCGTGCTCTACCACGTGGCGATCGGCGCGGCCGTGAGCGGCAGCTTCTCCTGGCCCGACGCGTTGGGGGAGTTCGTGCTGTCCGCAGTCGTCGCCGTGGTCGTCGGCCTGGCCCTCGGCTGGATCACCCACCGGCTGATGGGCCGGCTCGACGACGCCACCCTCCAGATCGGGCTGACGCTGCTGGTGCCCTTCGTGTCGTACGTGGTCGCGGAGGAACTCCACGGGTCGGGGGTGCTGGCCGTGCTGACGACGGCCCTGTTCCTCGCCGAGTACGCGTCCGACGCCGACGACGTGCTGGGGCGCCTCGCCGGGCACACCTTCTGGGAGGTCGTGGACACGCTGGTCACCGGGGTGGCCTTCGGGCTGATCGGGCTGGAGCTCCACAACGTCTTCGGGACGGCGCAGGACCGCGAGTGGGAGATGGCCGGATGGGCGGCGGTCGTCGTCGCGGTGGTGGTCGGCGTACGGCTGGTGTGGCTGCTGCCGGCCGGCTGGCTCGCGAAGAAGCTGCACCAGCGCCGCGACTACGACGAGGAGATCCCGCTGAGCTGGCGGGAGAGCGTGGTGATGTGGTGGGCCGGGATGCGCGGGGTGGCCTCGGTGGCCCTGGCCCTGGCCATCCCGCTGAAGACGGACTCCGGCGAGCCGTTCCCGGCGCGGGACGAGATCATCTTCATCGCGTTCGCGGTGATCATGGCGACCCTGGTGTGCCAGGGGCTGACCCTGCCGTGGCTGGTGCGGCGGCTGGGCGTGGAGGCCGACACGGACGTGCGGCGGGACGCCGAGCGGCAGCTGGCGATCCGCGCCGCGAAGGCCGCGAAGCGGCGGCTGAAGGAGATCGACGAGGTCGAGGAGCTGCCGGAGGACCTGGTCGAGCAGCTGACCCGGCGCGCGTACGACGTGGGGGCCAGGATCAGCCCGGACATGGTGGACGAGGAGCGGCGCGAGGCGTACGCGAAGCGGGTGCAGCGGCTCCGCGACATCCAGCGGATCCAGCGGGAGATGATGTCGGCCGCCCGCCACGAGGTGCTGGCCGCCCGCAGCGAACCCGGCTCCGACCCGGAGGTCGTCGACCGGGTTCTGCGGCACCTGGACGTACGCAGCCTGCGCGCTCCCTAGGCCGGCCGGGACGCCAGCCGCTCCAGCGAGCGGAGGAAGCGGACGTACGGGGACCAGCGGGCCCGGCGGGCGATCGTGCCGGTGCAGGCCAGCTCGGCGCGGTCCAGGCTGTCCTCCAGGAAGGCGTCGTGCGCCGGCCGGTAGGCGAGGGGCCAGGTGATGCGGGAAACGCCGCTGAC
Organism: Streptomyces sp. 147326; assembly: GCF_045000215.1. Taxonomy (NCBI): domain Bacteria; kingdom Bacillati; phylum Actinomycetota; class Actinomycetes; order Kitasatosporales; family Streptomycetaceae; genus Streptomyces; species Streptomyces sp. 147326. The sequence continues at coordinate 6,399,121 of NZ_CP134201.1, forward strand.
GGACATCGCGAGGGTGTGCCGCAGCACGGTCCGTTCCGCGTCGACGGCCAGCGCGGTGAACTCGTGGAAGCCGTGGAACCCGCGGGGCCCGGTGAAGGCGAAGCGGACCCAGGTCCCCGGCACGTACGCGGCCACCGTGTAGCGCACCGGCCCGTGTCCGCCGGCCGCGCCGACGCCCAGGGGGCGGTCGAGCTCCATCTCCTCCCACAGGCGGCCGGGCCAGAGCCGGTCGTCCTCCCCGCTGGACAGCGTGTCGATGAGCGCGCCGACCTCGCTCTGCTTGGCCCCGAGCAGGCGTTCGTGCACGTTGTAGACGCCCATGCGTCCTCCCCTCAGATTATTAGAGATCAGTCTCTAATAATCTGGAGGGTACTCTCTGATTCATGGCGAGACCACCCCGCTTCGACACCGACCAGATCCTCGACGCCGCCGTCCGGCTGGCGGCCACCGCCGGACCGGGCGGCGTGACCATGTCCGCCGCGGCCCAGGCGGTCGGCGCGCCGAGCGGCTCCATGTACCACCGGTTCGCAGGGCGGACGGCCCTGCTCGCCGAGGTGTGGCTGCGGACCGTCGAGCGGTTCCAGGAGGGCTACTTCGCCATGCTGCACAGCGATCCCGACCTCCGCCGGGCCGCCCGCGCGGCCGCCCGGCACGTCGTGGCCTGGAGCCGCGCCCATCCGCAGGAGGCCGCGCTCCTGCTGTACGGCCCCGCGGAGTTCGGCCGAGCCGACTGGTCCGAGGAGCACACCCGGCGGGCCGACTCCGGCAACCAGCGCGTGTACGCCGCCCTCGGCACCCTCGCCGACTCCCTCGGCGCGACGGACCCCCAGGGCCGGGACCGCGTCACCCTCGCCCTGATCGACCTGCCGCTCTCGGTCGTCCGCCGCCACGTGCGCGCCGGCGGCCCGCTGCCGCCGCACGCCGAGGACCTCGCCGAGGAGTGCGCGGCGGCCCTGCTGTAGACCTGGTGGCCCCTAGACCTGGTGCCCCTAGACCTGATAGCGGTCCGGGGCGAAGAGCTGGAGGTTCGCCGCGATCCAGTCCGAGGTCCGGCGCAGCCCTTCGGCCAGGGAGACCTCGGGCTTCCAGCCCGCCCAGTCGCGGGCGCGGGAGTTGTCCGAGAGGAGCCGGTGGACCTCGCTGCCCGGGGGACGCAGGCGGGAGGGGTCCACCACCACCTCCGCGTCCCGGCCCGAGGCGGTGATCAGCGCCCGGGCCAGGGCTCCGACGGAGATCTCCTCGCCCGCGCCGAGGTTGACCACCTCACCCAGCGCCCGGTCGCACTCCGCCACCGCGAGGAAGCCCGCGGCCGTGTCCGTCACGTACGTGAAGTCGCGGGTGGGGGAGAGGGAGCCGAGGCGGATCTCCCGCGAGCCCGCGTGGAGCTGGGCCAGGATCGTCGGGATCACGGCGCGGGCCGACTGGCGCGGGCCGTACGTGTTGAAGGGGCGCACCACCGTCACCGGCAGTTCGAAGGCGTGGTGGAAGGAGAGCGCCATCATGTCCGCGCCGATCTTCGACGCGGAGTACGGGGACTGCGGCTGCAGCGGGTGGCCCTCGGAGATCGGAGCGGTCAGGGCCGTGCCGTAGACCTCGCTCGTGGAGGTGTGGACCAGGCGGCGCACGCCGTGGCGGCGGCAGGCCTCCGCCATGTTCTCGGTGCCGGTGACGTTCGTCTGCACGTACGCGCCCGGCGAGGCGTAGCTGTACGGGATCCCGATCAGCGCCGCCAGGTGGAAGACGGTGTCGCAGCCGGCCACCGCGTCGCTGACGCGGCCCGCGTCGCGGACGTCGCCCGCCCACATCTCCACCGGGCCGTCCGGGTCGGCGAGGTAGCGCGCCAGGTGGCCCTTCTCCGCGTACGGCTTGTAGTGCACGAAGGCGCGCACCCGGGCGCCGCGGGCCACGAGCAGGTCCACCAGCGTCGAGCCGATGAACCCCTCGGCGCCGGTGACGAGGACGGTGCGGTCGTTCCAGTTCAGGGTCATGCGTGCTCCAGGGTGGGAAGGCGGACGCCGGCGACGCGGAGGACCTCCGCGGCCAGCAGGTCGGCGGCCCGCGCGTGCGGGCCGGGGTCGGCGGCGCCGGCCATCGACGCCAGCCGGACCGGATCGGCCAGCAGCGGGCCGATGAGATCGCCGAGGCGTTCGGCGGTGGTCTCCGCGTCGGGCAGCAGCAGCCCGGCGCCCGCGTCGGACAGCACCCGGGCGTTGTGGGTCTGGTGGTCGCCGGGGGCGTGCGGGTAGGGGACGAGCACCGCCGGGACGCCCGTCGCCGCCAGCTCCGCCACCGTCGCCGACCCGGCCCGGCACACCACCAGGTCGGCGGCCGCGTACACCAGGTCCATCCGGTCCAGGTACGGCACGGCCCGCGCGATCCGCCGCCCGCCGGAGGCCGCGAGATCGGCGAGGGCGCCGTCCAGCGCCGCCGGCCCGGTCTTGACCAGCAGCTGTACGTCGTCCCGCCCCTGCCAGAGCCGGGCCAGCGCGACCGCGGCCCCCGTCAGGCGGACGGCGCCGAGGCTGCCGCCGTTGAAGACCACCAGCCGCCGCCCCGCGGGGACCCGCAGGGCCCGCCGGGCCTCGGCGCGCAGCGCGACGCGCTCCGGTCCGGTCAGTTCCGCGAGCCCGGCCAGGGCCGCGGAGATCGGCATTCCCGTCGTCAGCGCCCGGTCGCCGCCCGCCAGATGGGCGCGGCTGCGGTCGAAGGCCACCGCGACGTGCGGGGTGAGCCGGGCCGCGAACTGGTTGGCGCGTCCCGGTACCGCGTTCGACTCGTGGATCACGGCGGGCAGCCCCGCCAGCCGGGCGCCGAGCACGGCCGGCGCGCTCGGATAGCCGCCCATGCCGACCACGGCGTGCGCGCCCTGCGCCCGGATGACGGCACGGGCCTGGTGAGCCGAGCGCAGCAGGGCCGCGGGCAGCAGGTACCGCTTCGCGCCCAGTGCCGGATCGAAGGGGATCATGTCGACGGTGTGCAGGCGGTAGCCGGCGCCCGGGATCAGCTCGGTCTCCAGGCCCCGCTCGGTCCCGATGAACGAGACCACGGCGTCGGGAACGGCCGCGCGCAGGGCCTCGGCGAGGGCGAGCCCCGGGTAGATGTGGCCGCCGGTGCCGCCCGCACCGATCACGACGGACAGGGCCGCGGATGTGCCAGGTGTGTGTCGAGTGGTCATGGCCGCACCCTCCCGGTGCGCCCTAAGAACGTTCTAAGAGGTTCGCGGCGAAGCCTTTGGCAGGCTTTGCCCCATGAGCTCCCTGAACAGGCATCGGATCCTGGTGGTCGACGACGAGCCCGAGGTGCGCGCCGCCGTGGAGGACGGCCTGGCCGTCGAGGGGTACGAGGTGCGCGGAGCGGCGGACGGGCTGGCCGCGCTGTCCGAGGTGGCGGCCTGGGAGCCGGACGCCGTCGTGCTCGACGTGATGATGCCGGTGCTCGACGGGCTCGGGGTGTGCCGGCAGCTGCGCGCGATGGGCGACCGCACGCCCGTCCTCGTGCTGACCGCGCTGGACTCCGTCAGCGAACGCGTCGACGGGCTGGAGGCCGGGGCCGACGACTACCTCGTCAAGCCCTTCGCCCTGGACGAGCTGGTCGCCCGAGTCCGGGCGCTGCTTCGGCGGGCCGCGCCCGACCCGGCCGGAGCGGGCCCGCTGGGCTTCGACGACCTCGTCCTGGACCCCGGGACGCGGACCGGGCGGCGGGGCGGGCGGCCGCTGGAGTTCAGCCGGACGGAAGCCGCGCTGCTGGAGCTGCTCCTGCGCCACCCCGGCCAGGTGCTGCCGCGCGAGGTGATCCTGGAGCTGGTGTGGGGGCGGGACTTCGGGCCGGGCTCCAACTCCCTGGCCGTCTACGTCGGCTACCTGCGGCGGAAGCTGGAGGCCGGGGGCGAGCCCCGGCTGGTCCACACCGTGCACGGGGTCGGCTACCGGCTGGACGCGGCATGAGCGGTTCGGGGCGCCGGGGGCTCGGCGCCGCCTGGAGACGGCGACGGCCGCTGCGGACCCGGCTGGCGCTGGCCGTCACCGCCGCCGTGGCCTTCGTGGCCGTGGTCGTGTGCGCCGCCGCCTTCCTCGTCGTACGGTCCGCGCTCTACCAGCAGCTCGACCTCAGCCTGACCCAGTCCGCCCGGCTCGCCGCACAGCGCAACCCGGGCGAGGCGCCGGGCACGCTGGCCGGGGAGTGCCGCTTCCTGGCCGCCCCCGCCTGCGCCGAGGTGGTGGCGGCCGACCCGGCCAAGGACCCCCGTACGCCGGGACTGCTGCCCGTGGACCCGGCCGCGCGGGAGGTCGCCGACGGCGGGCGGGCCCCGTACTACACGAACATCACGGTGGCCGGACATCCCGCGCGGATGCTCACCACCGACTACGCCAAGGGGCGGGCCCTCCAGGTGGCCCTGCGCGCCGACACGGTGCAGTCCGGCATCGCGGAGGCCGCCGGGTGGCTCGTCCTGACGGCGGCGGCCGGAGTGCTGCTCGCCGCCGTACTGGGCTACTGGGTCTCCCGGACCGGCCTCGCCCCGGTGACCCGGCTCACGGCGACGGCCGAGCGGATCGCGGCGACCCGGGACCCGCGGCACCGGATCGAACTCCCGCCGCCGGGGCCCTCCGGGCGGGAGGACGAGATCACCCGGCTGGCCGGGAGCTTCAACACCATGCTCGGCGAGCTGGAGCAGTCCGTCACCGCCCAGCGGCGGCTGGTCGCGGACGCCTCGCACGAGCTGCGGACCCCGCTGACGGCGCTGCGGACCAACGCGGAGCTGCTGGCGAAGGCCGACCGGCTGACCGCCGCGCAGCGGGAGCGGGCGTCGGCCGCGCTGGGGCGGCAGCTGCGGGAGGTGACGGGGCTGGTCAACGACCTGATCGAGCTGGCGCGGGACGAGGAACCGACGCCGCTGGTGGAGCAGGTACGGCTGGACGCGCTGGTGCGGCACGGGGTGGACGCGGCGCGGGCGCACTGGCCGGCGGTGGAGTTCCGGGTGCGGGTGGCGGAGGGGGCGGTGGTCGTGCCGGGGGTGCCGGCGCGGCTCAGCCGGCTGCTGTCGAACCTGCTGGACAACGCGGCGAAGTTCAGCCCGGCCGGGCTGCCGGTGGAGGTGGAGCTGGCCGTCGCCGGCACGGGGCCGGAGGTGACCGTTCGGGATCACGGGCCGGGGATCGCCGAGCAGGACCTGCCGTACGTCTTCGACCGGTTCTACCGGGCGGGGGCCGCGCGGGCCCTGCCGGGGTCGGGGCTGGGCCTTGCCATGGCGCGGCAGATCGCGCGGGCGCACGGGGCCGAGCTCGTGGCCGAACCCGCCGTGGGCGGCGGCGCCCTGTTCCGGCTGACGTTCTGAGCCACGGCCGAGCGCCGCTTCCCGGGGCTCCGCCCCGGACCTCCCCCCAGACTCCGTCCGGGGGGACCCCCGCGCCTCAAACGCCGGCGAGGCTGAAAGATCGGGGCTCCGCCCCGGACCCTCCCCCAGACTCCGTCCGGGGGGACCCCCACGCCTCAAACGCCGGCGAGGCTGAAGGAGCCCGGGGAACGGAGGAAGGGCGGGCGGGGACAGCTCCGCGCAGCGGCAGCCGCGCCCGCCCGAGCGGGCGTCAGGCCTCCGGCCTGGGGGCGGCTTCGGAGGTGGTGACGCGGGGGAGGGCGTAGGGGTGGTGGGTGACGAGCCAGTCGATCAGGCGTTCGCGGACCGCGCAGCGGAGGGTCCACAGGTCGTCCGCGTCCTTCGCCGTGACCACCGCGCGGACCTGGACGGTGTGCGGTGTGGTGTCCGTCACGGCCAGGCCGCCGCCGCGGCCGTCCCACTCCGGGAGTTCCTTCAGGATCTCCTGGAGCTGCTCCCGCATCGGGGCGAGCGGTGCGCTGTGGTCCAGGTGCCAGAAGACCGTGCCCGTCATCTGCGCGCCGCCGCGCGACCAGTTCTCGTAGGGCTTGCTCGTGAAGTACGAGACCGGCATCGTGATGCGGCGCTCGTCCCAGGTGCGGACGGTCAGGAAGGTCAGGGTGATCTCCTCGACCCGGCCCCATTCCTTGTCGACCACCACCGTGTCGCCGATCCGGACGGTGTCGCCGAAGGCGATCTGCAGGCCGGCGAAGAGGTTGCTCAGCGCGGCCTGGGCGGCGATGCCCGCCACGATGCCGAGGACGCCGGCCGAGGCCAGCATCGAGGCGCCGAACGTACGCATCGGCGGGAAGGTCAGCAGCATCGCCGCCGCGGCGACCACGACCACCACCGCCGTGACCACCCGCTGGATCAGCGTGATCTGGGTGCGGACCCGGCGGACCCGGGCGTCGTCCTCGGCCGCCGCGGCGTAGCGCGCGTACGTCGAGTCGACGGCGGCGGTCGCGATGCGCACCGCCAGCCAGGCCACGGAGGCGATCAGCACCAGGGTGAGGAAGCGGCCGACGCCGACGGGGTGGTCGGGGAGGACCCCCGCCCAGCGGTAGGAGCCTCTGAGCAGCGAGGCGCAGAGCACCACCTGGAAGGGCAGCCGGCAGCGGCGCAGCAGGCCCCACAACGGGGTCTCGGTGTGCCGGGCGTCGGCCCGGCGCAGCAGCAGGTCCAGCAGCCAGCCCGCTAGCAGGGTGGCGACCAGCGCGCCGCCGATGACGAGGACGGGGCGAAGGAAGTTCTCCATCTCCATGGGACGAACGTAGCGGGAAGCGGTCCGCGGGCACCTTCCGTTCGGCGGCTGGCACGATGGAGGCATGAACATCATGCTCTTCCATTCGACGTACGGGCTGCGGCCCGCGGTGCACGCGGCGGCCGACCGGCTGCGCGCGGCCGGGCACCAGGTCCAGGTGCCGGATCTCTTCGGGGGACGCACCTTCGAGACCGTCGAGGACGGCATGGCCCACCGGGACGAGATCGGCCGTGACGAGCTGCTGAAGCGCGCGGTGCTGGCCGCCGCCCCCCACTCCGACCAGGGCCTGGTCTACGCGGGCTTCTCCTTCGGCGGCTCCGTCGCCCAGCACCTGGCGATGGCCGACGAGAAGGCGCGCGGGCTGCTGCTCCTGCACGGGACGGCTGACCTGGAGGAGGGCGCCTCGGTGGACGAGCTGCCGGTGCAGCTGCACATCGCGGACCCGGATCCCTTCGAGCCGCACGACTGGCTGACCGCCTGGTACCTGCGGATGCAGCGGGCCGGGGCGGACGTGGAGGTCCACAGCTACCCGGGTGCCGGGCACCTGTTCACCGACCCGGACCTGGACGACTACGACGCGGAGGCCGCCGAGCAGTTGTGGAAGGCCGCGATCGGCTTCCTCGACAGCCTGTAGGCGGTAGGGACAGGGCAAAGGCAAGGGCACGGCCGGCGGATGCCGGCCGTGCCCTTGGTCTTCGGTGCTCGTCGCCGGGGTCAGCCGGCGCGGTACGCGGTCCAGCTGCTGCTCATGCGGGCCACCTGGCCGGCGGTGAACTGGTACATGCAGGAGTCGTACGTGTAGTCCATGAAGTTGCGGATCGGGTCGGCGCCCGGCTTGCTCGCGCAGCTGTCGCGCCCGGTCGGGCACTCGTACGCGGCGCTCTTCTCGGCCGGGGTGTCGGAGACGTAGTCGCCGTTTCCGCTGCAGCCGCCCTGGAAGGTGTGGTAGAGCCCCAGCCAGTGGCCGACCTCGTGGGTCGCGGTGTCACCCTCGTTGTAGTTGGCCGCGGAGCCGCCGGGCAGCGAGCTGTCGAGCACGACCACGCCGTCCATCTTGGGGCTGGAGGCGTAGGAGGTCGGGAAGGTCGCCCAGCCCAGCAGGCCGCCGGAGAGCTTGGCGGTGTAGAAGTTGAGCGCGCCCGGGCCGCCCTTGCGCAGGGTGTTCTTCATGTCCTTCTCGGCCTGGGAGCCGGAGGCCAGGTTGTACCAGGAGGCGTTGTCCGTGTAGTCGGTGGCCGCGAGGGTGAACTGGAAGTTCGTGTTGACGTTTCCGGTGCCCTGGCCGCCGTAGGCCGCGTTGAGGACCGCCAGCTGCTTGCCGACATCCGTGGCCGTCAGCTTTCCGGTCGCACCGGAGTGCACGACGTGGAAGTACACGGGGATGTTGACGACGGCCTCGGCGGCGCTGAGGCTCCGCTGCGGCTGGTTCTTGAGGGCCTTGTCCAGCTTCGCCTTGAGGTCGGCGTCCATGGCCTTCGCCTGGGCGTCGGTGACCTCGTTGGGCTCGTCCGCGTGCTCGTCGTGGGCGCGGGTCACGCGGGCGTTGGCGGCGCCGGCGGCGGCCGGCTGCTCGGCGCAGAGCTCGGCGGGGGTCTTGGCTGCCGCGAGCGTGGTGGGGGCCGCGAGCGGAGTGAAGGCCAGGGTTCCGGCCAGAACCGCCGTGCCCATCAGGCGGCGGCGAAGAAGGGGGGATATGCGGGCAATTGCGCGCACGTGTGCTCCTCGCGGGTGGGGGGTGGTGGGGGGTGATGGCCTGAAGGATCTTCTTCAGCTGGCGGGAAGCTTATGTGTGCATGACATATTCAGGTCAAGTGTCTTGCGTAAAAGATTTGTTGCCGGAAACGCACATGGGGCGCCTGGTATGTACCAGACGCCCCATGTGGCAGGAGAATTGACGGTCAATCAGGTAAGTCAGCGGACGGGCTGGTGCGAGCGCTCCACCTTCTGCGTCCCGTTCAGGGTCCGGTACGAGCGGGTCCACGCGGCCGTGGCGTCCTGCCGCCGCTTGTCGGACACGACGTAGTAGTCCATCTGCGAGCGCTCCGCCGTCACGTCCAGCACCCCGTAGCCGTGCGCGTCCATGTCGAGCCACTTCACGTGCCAGTTGGCGGCCTTGACGGCCGTCTCGGCGACCAGCGAGGCGGTGTCCGCGGGCACGTGCAGGATGTCGTCGATGTTGTCGGAGGTCACCGAGGTGACGACGAACTCGGTCGCGGCGGTCCCCGAGCCCGGGTACGTGGCCATGTTCACCGGGACCTCGTTCGCCCAGGCCATGTGGATGTCGCCGGTCAGGAACACGGTGTTCTTGACGTTCCGGTCCTTGAGGTGGCCCAGCAGCTCCTTGCGGTCGTCGGTGTACCCGTCCCACTGGTCCACGTTGACCGCTATCCCGCCCTCGGGCAGGCCGAGGAGCTTGGCCAGCGGCTTCAGCAGGTGCGCGGGCAGCGAGCCGAAGGCCACCGGCGAGATCATCACCGAGGTGCCGACCAGCTTCCAGGTCGCGTTCGAGCCCGCGAGGCCCGACTTGAGCCAGTCCAGCTGGGCGCGCCCGGTGATCGTGCGCTCCGGGTCGTCCACCGCGCCGCTGCCCACCTTGGCCTGCTGCGAGCGGAAGGAGCGCAGGTCCAGCAGGTGCAGATCGGCGAGGGTGCCGAAGCGCAGCCGCCGGTAGACGGTGCCCGCGACGGAGGTGCGTACGGGCATCCACTCGAAGTACGCCTGCTTGGCGGCGGCCGCGCGAGCCGCCCACTCGCCCTCGGCGCCCGGCGTGTGGTTCTCGGCGCCGCCCGCCCACATGTCGTTCGCGAACTCGTGGTCGTCCCAGATGGCGATGACCGGGTGCGCCTGGTGCAGCGCCTGCAGGTCGCCGTCCGTCTTGTACGTGCCGTGCCGCGTGCGGTAGTCGGCCAGCGAGACGATCTCGTGCTTCGGCTCGTGCTGGCGCACGACGTACTTCGCCTCCGGGTAGCCCCCCGTCGGGTACTCGTAGATGTAGTCGCCCAGGTGCAGGATCGCGTGCAGATCGGTGCGGGCGGCCAGGTGGCGGTACGCGGAGAAGTAGCCGGCCTCCCAGTTGGCGCAGGAGACCACACCGAAACGGACCCCCGGGGTCGTCACGTCGTGGCCCGGGGTGGTCAGCGTGCGGCCGACGGGGGAGACGGTGGCGCCGGCGGTGAACCGGTACCAGTAGGGCGTCTGCGGCTGCAGCCCGCGCACGTCCACCTTGACCGTGTGGTCGGTGGCGGCGCTCGCCGTGACGGTGCCGGAGCCGACGATGCGGGAGAAGGCCTGGTCCGAGGCCACTTCCCAGCTCACCTGGGTGGCCGGGCCGAGGCCGGAGCCGGGTACGGCCTCGGGGGTCGGGGTGACGCGGGTCCACAGCAGGACCCCGTCGGGCAGCGGGTCGCCCGAGGCGACGCCGTGCAGGAAGGCGGGCGCGGCCCGCGTCGCCGCGTGGGCCGCCGAGGCGCCGAGCGAGGTCAGCGGGGCCAGCGCGGCCGTGGCCGCGGCGGCGAGAACGACCGTGCGGCGACGGGGAGTCGCCGCGGTCTGAGAAGGGATGAGATGACTGGTCACGACCGGTCACATTACCGACGGGTACACCTGATGGAACAGATGTCGGAACGCAACGGGCGGGCGAACTCTGGGAGTTCGCCCGCCCGATGGTGCGGACCTTCCGGAAGCGTGTCCCGGAATGTCCGGGGATCAGCCCTGCAGGGCCTTGTCGATCGCCGCCGTGAACTGCTCCGCCGTCTGCGGGGTGTCGATCTTCTTGCCGTCCATCTTCAGCGTGGGCGTACCCGTCACGCCGGACTTGTTGAAGGCCTTCGACATGTCCATCGCCCACCGGTCGTAGGTGCCGTCCTCGACGGCCTTCTTGAACTCGGCGTTGCCCTTGAGCGCCGGGACCGTGTCCGCGACCTTCAGCAGGTACTCGTCCTTGGCGAAGCTGTCGACGGTCTCCTCGGGATGCTGCTCCTTGGAGTACAGCGCGGCCTTGTAGTCGAGGAAGGCCTGCGGGCTGACGTTCAGCGCCGCGCCCAGCGCGCTCAGCGCGTTCTTCGAGCCCTCGCCCTTGACGGCGTTGTCGATGAAGGTGGCTCCGAAGTACTGGAGCTTGTACTTGCCCGCGTCCACGTCCTTCTTGATCTGCTCGCCGGCCGCCTGCTCGAAGCCGGCGCAGGCCGGGCAGCGCGAGTCCTCGTACAGCTCCAGCGTCTTCTTGGCGTCGGGCTTGCCGATGACGACCGTGGTGCCGTCCTCGCCCTCGGTGTTCTTCGGCTTGACCAGCTCGGCCTTGGCGGCCTTGTCCCAGTAGCCGGGCTGGTTGGACTGCACGATGGCGTAGCCGACGACGCCGACCAGGGCGAGCCCGGCGACGAGCGCGCCCGCCACGATCACCTGGCGGCGGATCTTGTCCCTCTTGGCCTGCGCCTCGCGCTCGGCGCGCAGCCGCTCGCGGGCCGCTGCCTTGTTCGCCTGGCTGTTGCGTGAACTCATCGTGATCTCCGTGGGGTGTGACGTGTCAAGGGGACTGCTCAGGGGAGAGCCGTACGTGCGTCAGGCGCGTGCGAGCGCACCGAGCACGGGAGGTCCCCGTCGACCCACGGAGTGTGCGGGGAATCGCGTACGGGCCCACGTGCCCGCGAGGACCGGTCGCAGCAGCAGCCGCGCCGGACCGGAGACGGCCACCACCGAGGCCACCGCCAGCAGCAGCGGCCGGAACGCGAAGGCGGCCACCGCGCGCAGCAGCTGCCCCAGGGCCCGCTCGCCGTGGCGCAGCCACCCGGCGGCGAGCAGCCCGACCGAGACGTGGGCGCCGAGCAGCAGCCAGGGCGTCCACGGCCCGGGCGCGGCCAGCAGCGCGGCCGGATCGGCGACGGGCCCGGTCACCTCGGTCAGCGGCCCGCCCACGGGCGTGCCCCCGCACAGCTCGTCCAGGCCCATCGCGCGCAGCGGACCCGACACGGGGCCGCCGGCCGGGCCGTAGCAGAGGTGCTGGCCGGCGGTGAAGACGGTGTCGGCGGCCAGCTCCAGCGGAACGAGCAGCCCGGCGATGGGGCCGAAGCCCCGTTCCCGGCCCGCGAGCGCGTAGGCGATCACGAACACGGCGGCGAAGGCCCCGGCCACCAGCGCGGGCGGCAGCGGAACACGGGACATCAGGACGTGCGAGCCGGAAGAGAGCAGCACGACGAGCGCGCTGAACAGCGCGGCACGCAGCCCTCGAAGCCCCACTCCTGAAATGTCCATCGCCGCGAGTCTGCCATGCGTACCTGTGAAAGCCGCGTCCCGGCCCCGGCCACGGGCACGAACTACGAGGTCAGACGCCCATTGCGGAAGAGATCCACGAAGATCTGGTGGTCGGCGCGGGCCCGGGCGCCGTACGCGTGGGCGAAGTCCACGAGCAGCTCCGCGAAGCCCTCCTCGTCGGCCGCGATCGCCGCGTCGATGGCCCGCTCGGTGGAGAACGGGACCAGGGAGTGCCCGCTCTCCGCCTCGTCGGCCGCCGCGTGCATGGTCGCCGTGGCCCGGCCGAGATCGGCGACCACGGCCGCGATCTCCTCCGGGTCGTCCAGGTCCGACCAGTCCAGGTCCACCGCGTACGGGGAGACCTCGGCCACCAGCTGCCCGGCCCCGTCCAGCTCGGTCCAGCCCAGCCACGGGTCGGCGTGGGCCTGCAGGGCGCGCTGCGAGATCACCGTGCGGTGCCCCTCGTGCCGGAAGTACTCCCGCACCGCCCGGTCCGTGATGTGCCGGGACACCGCGGGGGTCTGCGCCTGCTTGAGGTAGATCACGACGTCGTTCTCCAGGGCGTCGCTGTGTCCCTCCAGCAGGATGTTGTAGGAGGGCAGGCCGGCCGAGCCGATCCCGACGCCCCGGCGTCCCACCACGTCCTTGACCCGGTAGGAGTCGGGCCGCACGAGGGACTCGTCGGGGAGGGTCTCCAGGTACCCGTCGAAGGCGGCCAGCACCTTGTAGCGGGTGGCGGCGTCCAGCTCGATGGAGCCCCCGCCGGCCGCGAAGCGGCGCTCGTAGTCCCTTATCTCCGTCATGGAGTCCAGCAGGGAGAAGCGGGTGCGGGAGCGGGCCGAGCGCAGCGCATCCAGCAGCGGGCCCTCGGCGGTGTCCAGGGTGAAGGAGGGCACCTCCTCGTGCTTGGCCCCCGCCGCGAGACGGTGGATCCGCTCCCGGTAGGCGCCGGCGTAGATCCGCACCAGCTCGCTTATCTGGCCGTCGCTGAGCGCCTTGGTGTAGCCGATCAGGGCGACGGAGGCGGCGAAGCGCTTCAGGTCCCAGGTGAAGGGGCCGACGTAGGCCTCGTCGAAGTCGTTGACGTTGAAGATCAGCCGGCCGTTGGAGTCCATGTACGTGCCGAAGTTCTCGGCGTGCAGATCGCCGTGGATCCACACCCGGCCCGTCCGCTCGTCCAGGTACGGGCCGCCGTGCCGGTCCCGCTCCAGGTCGGAGTAGAAGAGGCAGGCCGTGCCCCGGTAGAAGGCGAAGGCGGAGGCCGCCATCTTGCGGAATTTGACCTGGAAGGCAGCGGGGTCGGCGGCGAGCAGCTCACCGAATGCGGTGTCGAACACGTCGAGGATCTCCTCGGCGCGCTGCTCGTCGGTCGTCTCGGGAACCGCCATGGCGGATGCCTCCTGGTGGTGCGGGGCGGATCGTTGCCGATCGCATTCCGGACAGGTGTCCTTGGTTCTGCAACGCACGACCGTACTCGTCGGTGCCCGGGAAGTGTCACCCGGTCGACGTAGGATTCAGAGCTGCCCCCTCTCTCCCCTCCGGAGGACTCACACCGTGACCAAGCCGCCGTTCACGCACCTGCACGTCCACACCCAGTATTCGCTTCTGGACGGTGCCGCGCGGCTGAAGGACATGTTCAACGCGTGCAACGAGATGGGCATGACGCACATCGCCATGTCCGACCACGGCAACCTGCACGGGGCCTACGACTTCTTCCACACGGCCCAGAAGGCCGGCATCACGCCGATCATCGGCATCGAGGCGTACGTCGCCCCCGAGTCCCGGCGCAACAAGCGCCGCATCCAGTGGGGCCAGCCCCACCAGAAGCGCGACGACGTGTCCGGTTCCGGTGGTTACACCCACAAGACGATCTGGGCGGCGAACGCCACCGGCCTGCACAACCTCTTCCGGCTGTCCTCCGACGCGTACGCCGAGGGCTGGCTCACGAAGTGGCCGCGCATGGACAAGGAGACCATCTCCAAGTGGTCCGAGGGGCTCATCGCCTCCACCGGCTGCCCCTCCGGCGAGCTGCAGACGCGGCTGCGCCTCGGCCAGTTCGACGAGGCCCTGAAGTCCGCCTCCGAGTACCAGGACATCTTCGGCAAGGACCGGTACTTCCTGGAGCTGATGGACCACGGCATCGAGATCGAGCGCCGGGTCCGCGACGGACTGCTGGAGATCGGCAAGAAGCTCGGCATCCCGCCGCTGGTGACGAACGACTCGCACTACACCTACGCCAGCGAGGCCGGCGCCCACGACGCGCTGCTCTGCATCCAGACCGGCAAGAACCTCTCGGACCCGGACCGCTTCCGCTTCGACGGCACCGGCTACTACCTGAAGTCGACCGACGAGATGTACGCCATCGACGCCTCGGACGCCTGGCAGGAGGGCTGCGCCAACACGAAGCTGGTCGCGGACCAGATCGACACCGAGGGCATGTTCAAGTTCCGGAACCTGATGCCGAAGTTCGACATCCCGGACGGCTACACCGAGGTCACCTGGTTCCGCGAGGAGACCATGCGCGGCATGCACCGCCGCTACCCGGGAGGCATCCCGGAGGACCGGATGAAGCAGGCCGAGTACGAGATGGACACGATCATCTCGATGGGCTTCCCGGGCTACTTCCTCGTCGTCGCCGACTTCATCATGTGGGCCAAGAACCAGGGCATCGCGGTGGGCCCGGGCCGAGGCTCCGCGGCCGGCTCGATCGTCGCCTACGCCATGGGCATCACCGACCTCGACCCGCTCACCCACGGTCTGATCTTCGAGCGCTTCCTGAACCCCGAGCGCGTCTCCATGCCCGATGTCGACATCGACTTCGACGAGCGCCGGCGCGTCGAGGTGATCCGGTACGTGACCGAGAAGTACGGCGCCGACAAGGTCGCCATGATCGGCACGTACGGCACCATCAAGGCCAAGAACGCGATCAAGGACTCCGCCCGCGTCCTCGGCTACCCCTACGCCATGGGCGACCGGCTCACCAAGGCCATGCCCGCCGACGTCCTCGGCAAGGGCATCCCGCTCTCCGGCATCCTCGACCCGCAGCACCCGCGCTACGGCGAGGCCGGCGAGATCCGCGGGATGTACGAGAACGAGCCGGACGTCAAGAAGGTCATCGACACCGCCCGCGGCGTGGAGGGCCTGGTCCGCCAGATGGGCGTGCACGCCGCCGGCGTGATCATGTCCAGCGAGACGATCACCGACCACGTACCCGTCTGGGTGCGGCACTCCGACGGCGTCACCATCACCCAGTGGGACTACCCGAGCTGCGAGTCGCTCGGCCTGCTGAAGATGGACTTCCTGGGCCTGCGCAACCTCACGATCATGGACGACGCCGTCAAGATGGTGAAGGCCAACAAGGGGATCGACATCGATCTCCTGGCCCTCCCGCTCGACGACCCCAAGACCTTCGAACTGCTCGGCCGCGGTGACACCCTCGGCGTCTTCCAGTTCGACGGCGGCCCCATGCGCTCCCTGCTGCGCCTGATGAAGCCCGACAACTTCGAGGACATCTCCGCCGTCTCGGCCCTGTACCGGCCGGGCCCGATGGGCATGAACTCGCACACGAACTACGCCCTGCGCAAGAACAAGCAGCAGGAGATCACCCCGATCCACCCGGAGCTGGAGGAGCCCCTCGAAGAGGTGCTCGCGGTCACCTACGGCCTGATCGTGTACCAGGAGCAGGTGCAGAAGGCCGCCCAGATCATCGCCGGGTACTCGCTCGGCGAGGCCGACATCCTGCGCCGCGTGATGGGCAAGAAGAAGCCCGAGGAGCTGGCGAAGAACTTCGTCATCTTCCAGGAGGGCGCGAAGAAGAACGGCTACAGCGACAAGGCCATCCAGGCCCTGTGGGACGTCCTGGTCCCCTTCGCCGGCTACGCCTTCAACAAGGCCCACTCGGCCGCGTACGGCCTGGTCTCCTACTGGACCGCCTACCTCAAGGCGAACTTCCCGGCCGAGTACATGGCCGGCCTGCTCACCTCGGTCAAGGACGACAAGGACAAGTCCGCGATCTACCTGAACGAGTGCCGGCGCATGGGCATCAAGGTGCTCCCGCCGAACGTGAACGAGTCGGAGCCGAACTTCGCCGCCCAGGGCGACGACGTGATCCTCTTCGGCCTCACCGCCGTGCGCAACGTCGGCAGCAACGTCGTCGAGTCGATCATCAAGACCAGGAAGGCCAAGGGGAAGTACTCCACCTTCCCCGACTTCCTGGACAAGGTCGAGGCCGTGGTCTGCAACAAGCGGACCGTCGAGTCGCTGATCAAGGCCGGCGCCTTCGACGAGATGGGCCACACCCGCAAGGGCCTGGTCGCCCACCACGAGCCGATGATCGACAACGTGGTCGCCGTCAAGCGCAAGGAGGCCGAGGGACAGTTCGACCTCTTCGGCGGCATGGGCGACGAGGGCGCGAGCGACGAGCCCGGCTTCGGCCTCGACGTGGAGTTCTCCGACGTCGAGTGGGAGAAGTCCTACCTGCTCGCGCAGGAGCGCGAGATGCTCGGCCTCTACGTCTCCGACCACCCGCTCTTCGGCCTGGAGCACGTGCTCTCCGACAAGACGGACGCCGGAATCTCCCAGCTGACCGGCGGCGAGCACTCCGACGGCGCGGTCGTCACCATCGGCGGCATCATCTCCGGCCTCCAGCGCAAGATGACCAAGCAGGGCAACGCCTGGGCCATCGCCACCGTCGAGGACCTGGCCGGCTCCATCGAATGCATGTTCTTCCCCGCGACCTACCAGCTCGTCTCCACCCAGCTGGTCGAGGACACGGTCGTCTTCGTCAAGGGCCGCCTCGACAAGCGCGAGGACGTCCCCCGCCTGGTCGCCATGGAGATGATGGTCCCCGACCTCACCTCGGCCGGCACGAACGCCCCGGTGGTCCTCACCATCCCCACCGTCAAGGTCACGCCGCCGATGGTGACCCGTCTGGGGGAGATCCTGCGCCACCACAAGGGCAACACCGAGGTGCGGATCAAGCTCCAGGGGCCGCGGACCACCACCGTGCTGCGCCTCGACAAGCACCGGGTACAGCCCGACCCGGCCCTCTTCGGCGACCTCAAGGTGCTGCTCGGGCCGTCCTGCCTGGCCGGATAGCGACGCTCGCCCACCGGCGCGTACGTACGGAAGGGCCCGCCCGGCGTTCCCGGGCGGGCCCTTCCGTCACATCACGTCGCACGTCGTCAGTTGTGGCCGAACTTCTTCTGCTTGCTCTTGTGGGCCAGATCCATCGGACTCGGCGACGGGTTCACCGACTCGGACGGGCGGTCCATCGAGCCCTTCGACGGGTCCTGTGAAGAGCGGGCCTGCTGCTGCTTCGACGGCTGCTTCTGATTCTTGTTCTTGGCCATGGTGGAACCTCCGTGAGGGTCTAGGGGCCAGGACCGCCTTCACACTCACACAGCACCCGAAACCGCGCATTTTGGATCATTACTGCGCGTAGCCGAACGGCCCTTCCCGGCCGCCCCGTGAGATCCGCCACGCCGATGATCGAGTTCCGGCCTTCAACGCCCTTGAGGTCGGGCAGACTCGGGGCACCCGTCGAAAAACACAGAGGACCCCCAGGGAAGAGGGTGGAACGCGTGGACCGCTGCGTCGTCCTGGTGGACGCCGGCTACCTGTTGGGCGCCGCCGCCAGCCTTCTCGCCGGGGAGCCCTCCCGCTCCCGGATCACCGTGGACCATGCCGCCCTCATCCAGGGCCTGCGCGAGCGGGCCGAGGCCGACACCGAACAGCCCCTGCTGCGCATCTACTGGTTCGACGGCGCACCCGACCG
Organism: Streptomyces sp. 147326; assembly: GCF_045000215.1. Taxonomy (NCBI): domain Bacteria; kingdom Bacillati; phylum Actinomycetota; class Actinomycetes; order Kitasatosporales; family Streptomycetaceae; genus Streptomyces; species Streptomyces sp. 147326. The sequence goes on from NZ_CP134201.1 coordinate 6,416,779, forward strand.
GGTGCCGCAGCCCGAACACCGGCGGCTGCGCGTCATGCCCCGCGTCACCGTCCGCCTGGGCGCCCTGACCCGCAGCGACGGCCGCTGGGCCCAGAAGGGCGTCGACGCCGCCATGCACGCCGAGCTCACCGAGCTCGCCCGCAACCGCGCCTGCTCCGACGTGGTCCTGGTCACCGGCGACGGCGACCTGCTGCCCGGCCTGATGTCCGCCAAGGAACACGGCGTCGCCGTCCACCTGTGGGCCGTCCAGGCCGCCGACGGGGACTACAACCAGTCCGAGGACCTCGTGGCCGAGGCCGACGAACGGCGCGTCCTGGACCGGGCCTGGATCACCCGGGCCGTCCGCGCCAAGGACCTCACCGGCCTGTGCTCGCCGCCGCCCGCACCGCGCCCCGACATCGCCGCCATCCTCTCGGCCCCGCTGCCCGAGGCGGCGCTCGCCGAGGCCGCCCGCAACGGCACCGCCGCCACCGGCGACGACGACCGCGAGGGGGCACCCGTACCGGCGCCGGCCGCCCCCGGGGGCAAGACCGTGCCCACGCCCAAGGACCTCGCCGGATCCCTGCGGGCCCCCGGCCCCCAGGGCGGCCCGCAGACCGGCTCCGGCAGCGCACCGGCCCCCGCCAGCGCCCTGCGCTGGTCCTCCGACAAGGGCTGGATCGACCGGGCCGGACCGCTCGGCGAACCCGCCGAGACCGCCTCGCTGCCCACCCTCGCCCAGCTCACCAGCGCAGAACAGCGCTGGGCGGACCGCGAGGAGGACATCACCACCGTCGGCGGGGACCCGTTCGAGGTGGGACAGGTGTTCGCCCGGCGCTGGATGGAACGGCTCCCCGAGACCGTGCACCTGCAGAAGCTGGCCACCATGTACCCGCGCATCCCGCACCGCATCGACGGCGAGCTGCTGCGGTACGCCGCCCGCTTCGGGCTGCTCGCGCACAAGGACGACCAGATCGACGAGCACGACCGGTACGCCATCCGCGCCGGGTTCTGGAGGGAGATCGACGTCCGCGCGGCCGCCGAGCACGTGGCCGCCGTACCGGCCGCCGCGCCCGGATCCGGTCCCGGCGATCTCGGTGCGCCGCTGACCCCGGCGGCCGAGTAGGGGCGGGAACCCCGTAGGCTGCTCCCTCGTGAGTACGGGCACAGCACACGCGGAAAACAGCACGGCACCGGCCGCGGGAGCGGCTTCGGACGTGATCTGCGCGGTGCGTGACCTGGTCAAGACGTATCCCGCCGTACGCGGCCGGCGCGGGGCTCCCGCACTCCCCGAGACCCGCGCCAGCGACGGCGTCTCCCTGGACGTGCGGCGCGGCGAGATCTTCGGACTGCTCGGCCCCAACGGCGCCGGCAAGTCCACGCTGGTCCGCCAGCTCACCGGCCTGATGCGGCCCGACGCGGGCACCGTGACCCTCCTCGGCCACGACCTCGTACGCCACCCCGAGCGGGCCTCGCGCCTGCTCGCCTACCTCGGGCAGGAGTCCACCGCACTCGACGAGCTCACGGTCGCGCTGGCCGCCGAGACCACCGGGCGGCTGCGCGGGCTCGGCGCACGCGCGGCCCGGGCCGCGCGCGACGCCGTACTGGAGGAGCTCGGGCTGACCGAGATCGCCGGGCGGCCCCTGAAGAAACTTTCCGGCGGACAGCGGCGCCTCGCCTGCTTCGCCTCCGCACTGGTGGGGGAGCGGCCCGTACTGGTCCTCGACGAGCCCACCACCGGCATGGACCCGGTGGCCCGGCGGGCCGTCTGGTCCGCCGTGGACCGCCGGCGCGCGCAGCACGGCGCGACGGTCCTCCTCGTCACCCACAACGTCATGGAGGCCGAGACCGTCCTCGACCGGGTCGCCGTCATCGACCAGGGCCGGGTCATCGCCTGCGACACCCCGGCCGGACTGAAGGCCAGGGTCTCGGGCGAGGTCCGGCTGGAGCTCGTGTGGCGGGAGGCCGCCCCGCTGGAGGTCCCCGAGGTCGCCGCGCTGCGCGAGCTCGCCGTCGAGTCCGGACGGCGCTGGGTCCTGCGGCTCGGCCCGGACGAGGCCCGGGCGGCCGTCGCCTCGGTGACCGGTGGGCCGGCCTTCGCCGCCCTGGACGATTTCACGCTGGCCACGCCGAGCCTCGAGGACGTGTACCTCGCGCTCGGCGGAAAGACGAAAGGCCTGGTGAAGTCGTGAGCGACCGTCCGGCAAGCGCCGTCCTGCCGACTCCGGCTCCGGTCGAGGAGCCGGCCCCCGCGCCGCTGGCCCCGCGGGCACGGTTCCTGCCCGCGCTGGCCGCCGTGTACCGGGCCCAGCTGTCCCGGGCGCGGGTGGCGCGGATCCCGCTGCTCTTCGTGGCCACCTTCCAGTCCGTCGGGATCATGATCCTGATGCGGGGCGTGGTGGACGGGGGCTCGGAGGCCCGGGCCGTCGTCGCGGGTTCCTCCGTACTGGTCGTCGCCTTCGTCGCGCTGAACCTGCTCGCGCAGTACTTCGGGCAGCTGCGGGCGAGCGGCGGGCTCGACCACTACGCCACCCTGCCGGTGCCGCCCGCATCGGTGGTGCTGGGTGCGGCCGCCGCGTACGCCTCCTTCACGCTGCCCGGGACGCTGGTCACCGCCGTCTTCGGGTGCGTGCTCTTCGGCCTGCCGATGGGCGGGCTGTGGATCCTGGCCGCAGTGGTGCCGCTGGCCGGGGCCGCGCTGGCCGGGCTCGGCGCGGCGCTGGGGCTGCTGGCGCCGAGGCAGGAGCTGGCCACGCTCGCCGGGCAGCTCGGGATGTCGGCGGCGCTGCTGCTGGGGGTGCTGCCGCCCGAGCGGATGCCGGGCGTGATCGTGTGGGCGCGGGACCTGCTGCCGTCGACGTACGGGGTGGAGGCGTTCGCGCGGACCTTCGCCCCCGAACCGGACTGGGCCGCCGTCGCCTTCGACCTCGGCGTGTGCGGGGCCGTCGGCGTGCTCTCGCTGGCCGCCGCCACCTGGGCGTACCGGCGGGCCGCGGTCCGCTGAAGCGGTCCGGCGACGCCGCCGCCGGGCACACCTGGCACGATGTGGGGGTGACCGAAGCCGTGACCCCGCCGTCTCCTTTCGACCCGCCGTCGCTCCCGCCCGAGAAGCCCGGCGGAACCGCCTCGGCCATCACCCCGGTCGACATCCGGGACGGGGCCGTCGTCGCCCTCGCGGTCGGGACGGCCGGCCTGCTCCTCGGCCTGCTGTGGGTGTGGCTCGCGCCGCGCGTGCAGTACGTCGCCAACGGGGAGGCCGTGTTCCTGCGCAACAGCGAGAGCGAGGCGCGGATCGCGTCCGACGGAACCTTCTTCCTGCTGTCCGTGGGGCTGGGCGTGCTCAGCGCCGTCGGCGTGTTCCTGTGGCGCCGCGCCGGGGGCGTGCCGCTGGTGATCGGGCTCGCGGTCGGATCCTGCTTCGCCGCGCTGGTGGGGTGGCGGTTCGGGCTGTGGCTGGGGCCGTCCTCGGACCTGGCGGCCGCCGCGGCCGAGGCGGGGCAGGGGGTGCCGTTCGACGCGCCGCTGCAGTTGCTGGCGCACGGGGCGCTGCTGGCGTGGCCGATGGCCGCCGTCCTGCTCCACCTGGGCCTCACGGCCCTGTGGGCCCCCCGCGACCCTGACCCCGCCCCGGTCTACGGCTGGTCCGGCTACTACCAGCCCCCGCAAGCCGACCCCGAGCCCCCGCGCCGCTGAGGCTCAGCCCCGCACCCCGCACCCCGCGCCTCAAACGCCGACGGGGCTGGAAGATCGGGGCTCCGCCCCGGACTCCGCGCCTCAAACGCCGGCGGGGCTGGAGGGAGCGCCGGGGCTGCGAGGGTCCGGCGGGGCTGAGAGGGCGCGGCTGTGCCGGCAGGGCGGGGCGCCGCCCCGGGCGGCGTGCGTAGGGCTACGCTCGGGCCGTGGGACAGCCTGAGCAGCGCGCCGAAGGCGCAGGACCGTTCACCACCCGGCTCACCTGGTACCGGCCCGAAGGGGAAACGGTGGTGTGGGAGTCGCGGCTCGCGCGCAGGCGCGGGGCCCTCTCGGTCCGCGGTCCGGGAGAGACCGCCGACAGGACCACCACCGCCGACGCCGGGGCCCTCCGCCGCCTCCGCAAGCTCAACGCCCTCGCCTCGGGGGCGTTCGTCATCGGGGGAGCGCTCTTCGCGCTCGGCGCCGCCGTGTCCCAGTTCGGCGCGGGCGACGCGCTGGAGAGCGCCGCGATCTACTTCGCGGGGGGCCTGTTCTTCAACACCGGGGGCTACACCTCGCTCCTGCAGGTGCTGAACGCGCCCCGCCACGCCCCGGGGGGCGGTGGACTGGTCGCGTCCGCCTGGAGGTGGTGGGGGTACGAGCCGATGCGCCTGGACTGGCTGAGCACGTTCGTGCTGTTCGTCGGGACACTCGTGTTCGGCGTCAACCTGCTGGACTCGTTCCTGCAGGGGCTCACCGTCCAGCAGGTCAACCGCCTGATCTGGACGCCCGACGTGATCGGGTGCGTGCTGTTCCTGGTCTCGGGGCACCTGGCGTTCGCCGAGATCTGCCACCGGCCCTGGCCCTGTCTCCGCTCGCGCAGCCTCGGCTGGTGGATCGTCGCCGTGAACCAGCTCGGGTCGGTGCTGTTCATGGTCTCGGCACTGGCCGCCTTCACCCGGCCCGCCACCGGAAGCCTGGTCAACACCGGCATCGCCAACTGGGGGACGCTGACCGGAGCCCTGTGCTTTTCCCTCGGCGGTGTGCTCCAGGCCTTCGAACGGCCCCCGGCGTCTTAGGGACGGGCGATCGGGGCCAGGACGGCCGACGTGAGGGAGGCCAGGTCCGACGGGGCGAGCTCGACCTCCAGGCCCCGGCGGCCCGCCGAGACGCAGATGGTGGCGTGCCCCGAAGCCGACGCGTCGATCACCGTGCGCAGCCGCTTGCGCTGCCCCAGCGGCGAGATGCCGCCGCGCACGTAGCCCGTGGTGCGCTCCGCCAGCGCGGGATCGGCCATCGCCGCCCGCTTGCCGCCGGCCGCCGTCGCCAGCGCCTTCAGGTCCAGCGACCCCGAGACCGGGACCACCGCCACCGTCAGGACCCCGTCCACGTCGGCGACGAGGGTCTTGAACACCTGCGCGGGCGAGACGCCGAGCGCCTCCGCCGCCTCCTCGCCGTACGAGGGGTGCGCCGGGTCGTGCTCGTACGCGTGCGTGGTGAACGGGACGCCCGCCGCCGTGAGGGCCACGATCGCCGGGGTGCCGGCCGCCTGCTTCGTCTTCTTCGCCATCGCCTCGTCCGTCAGTTCTGGCTGGTCGGGGAACGGGTCAGGTCCACCGCCGGCAGGGACGGGAGGTGACGGATCACCGCCGTCTCCGTACGCAGCAGCTTCAGTTCCTCCGCCAGCCGGGTCGCCGTGTCCGGGGCCTGGAGCAGCCGCTGCTTCGCGGGGATGTCCAGCACCGCCGCCGCGGCCACCAGGTAGGAGACCACCGACGGCTCGTCGGGGAGTTCCGCGCCCGTCAGGGACCGTTCGCGGGCCCCCGCCAGCCGCTTCTGGTAATTGCGGAACGCCCGCAGCACCCCCTCGGCCAGGACCCCCGCGCCATCGCCGGAGTCCTCCGGGAGCTCTTCCAGCTCGGCCGTCAGGAAGGGGCCCGAGGAGTCGACCGAGAGCAGGCGGACCCGCGTCGTGCCGGTCGCCAGGACCTCGAAGCTGCCGTCCTCCCGCTCCCGGATCGTCGCCGCGTCCGCGATGCAGCCCACCCGGTGGAAGGCCTGGATCGGGTCGGAGCCGAAGCCCGCGGCGGGGCCGCGCTCGGGCAGTGCGGTCTGGTCCGGCAGGCCGGGCGCGGTGGGTGCCACCTCCCGGCCGTCGCGGATCGCGACGACGGCGAACCGGCGCGGTTCCTCCTCGCCCGTCTTCAGCAGCTCGCGCATCATGGCGCGATAACGCTCCTCGAAGATGTTCAGCGGGAGGACGAGTCCCGGGAACAGCACCGAGTTCAGCGGGAAGAGGGGCAGGCGAACGGTGGTCACGAGGCACAGGGTAATGGCCCGGGCACAGACCCCGTCACCCCCGCCTCAGCAGCCGGGACGCTCCCGCGGCCACCGTCGTGGCCAGGATCCAGCCCATGATGACGAGGCCCGCCGCCCCCCACTGCCAGCCGCCCTCCAGCTTCCACTGGCCCTGCTGGCCGAGGTCGATCACCGGGAGCAGCAGATCCAGCGCGTACAGGGCGGCGCTCCACTGCGGATGCTCGTCCTCCTTGATGGCCGGCGGATCGAGCTGGGAGAACAGCAGCGCGCCCGCCGCCCACAGCACCGCCATCCACAGCGCGGCCCGGCCCGGCCGGTACCCGTAGACCACCGTCCAGTCCTGCAGGTACCCCCACGCCTTCGGCCCCGGCGGCAGCGTGGCCCGGCGCCGGCGCTGCTTGGCCAGCAGCACCTCGCGGGCGTCCGCGTCCTCGCCGCTGGCGCGCAGGACGGCGGCCAGCCGCTCGTACGGGTCCGGCGAGTACTCGGGGGTGGCCGCCGCCACCCAGGCGAGGCGCCGGGCGAGCGGGAAGTGGCCGCGCGGCGCCAGGTTCTCGTAGACGAATCCCTCTATGGACACCCCGCCCGGGCCCGGCCAGCTCGTGGAGGTGTCGACGAGCTTGACCACCTTGGCCCCGGACACCACGACACGCCCGCGCTCCGGCCGCTCGCCGACGAAGCGGAACTCGGGGGTCTGGATCCGCCGCAGGGATATCTCCTGCTCGTCCGTGAGCTCGAACCGCGCGCCGTAGAAGTCGATCGCGTCCCCGAAGCGGCCGTCGTCCAGCCGCAGCCCGCCCCGGCACTCGAAGCGCTGCGCCCGCTGGCCGCGCGCCGGCGTCGGCCCCAGCCCGTACGGGGGAGTGGAGGAGCCCTCCCCGCCCTGGAGGTAGCCCAGCGCGATCGAGGTCAGGTACAGGGTCCGCTCGACGGTCAGCTGCGGGGCGTTCAGCGCGAACCGCCCGGAGGGGTTGCACAGGCGGGCCCCGCGCAGGTTCATCGACACGCCGACCTTGGCGCCGCGCAGGCTCACCTCCCCGTACGTCTCCAGCAGCTCGCCCTGGAAGTCCTGCGCGACCGACATCCCGTCGGCGGCGACGGCCCGGCCCTTGCTGTCCCGCTGCACCACGGCCTGGCTGACCAGCAGGTCGGTGCCGATCTGCGCGTCGGTCAGCCGGATCCCGCGCGCCACCCGGCAGCGCGGCAGGTGCAGATCGCCCTCCGTGTGCAGGCGGGCCGCCTCCAGCCGCGGAATCGCGCAGTTGATCAGCCGCAAGGTGCCGAAGCGGGCCTCGGACAGCTGGATCTCGCTGTCGAAGCGGCAGGACTGGAGCTCCACGTACGGGGCCACCGTGCCACCGGACAGATCCAGCCGCCCGGTGATCCGCACCCCGCGGAGCTTGAGGGAGGCCACCCGGCCCGGCACCGGCGGCGGCCCGTGGAGCAGCAGCAGGGAGACCACCTGGGCACGGACGCTGCGGCCGGGACCCCAGACGCGGTCGGCGTGCGGATCGTCCTGCTCGGCGGCGCGGGCGCTGAGGTCGCAGATGCTGCCGGTGCGGAACGCCTCCCACATGCGGCGCTCGGAAGCGGTGAGATCCGCCGGCTCCTCGCCCGCGCGTCCCTCGGTCACGGCGGCCCCCCTCCGCTGACATGTACGTGTAGGGGAACGCTAACGGGCGCCTGTGACATCCGGGGCGTGTATCAGCCAGTGATACGGGCGAACGGTGGCGCGAGGCGGTCTGAGAGAATTGGGAGGTGATCTCTCGTATCGACCTGCGCGGTGACGCCCTCCCCGAGGGTGGCGCCCTGCGCGATCTGCTGCCCCGTGCCGAGTTCGACGTAGAAGCTGCCCTGGAGAAGGTGCGGCCCATCTGCGAGGACGTCCATCATCGTGGCACGGCGGCGCTGATCGAGTACGCGCAGAAGTTCGACGGGGTCGAGCTTTCGCAGGTCCGGGTACCCGCGGAGGCCATCAAGGCCGCCCTGGAGCAGCTGGACCCGGCCGTCCGCGCCGCCCTGGAGGAGTCGATCCGGCGCGCCCGGATCGTGCACCGCAACCAGCGCCGCACCGAGCACACCACCCAGGTGGTCCCCGGCGGAACCGTGACCGAGAAGTGGGTTCCGGTGGAGCGCGTGGGCCTGTACGCCCCGGGCGGCCGCTCGGTGTACCCCTCCTCCGTCGTGATGAACGTCGTACCGGCCCAGGAGGCGGGCGTCGAGTCGATCGCGCTCGCGTCCCCGCCGCAGAAGGAGTTCGGCGGCCTGCCGCACCCGACGATCCTCGCCGCGTGCGCGCTGCTGGGCGTCGACGAGGTGTACGCGGCCGGCGGGGCACAGGCGGTCGCGATGTTCGCGTACGGGACCGAAGAGTGCCTGCCCTCCAACATGGTGACCGGCCCCGGCAACATCTGGGTGGCCGCCGCCAAGCGCTACTTCACCGGGAAGATCGGCATCGACACCGAGGCCGGCCCGACCGAGATCGCGGTCCTCGCGGACTCCACGGCCGACCCGGTGCACGTCGCCGCCGACCTGATCAGCCAGGCCGAGCACGACCCGCTGGCCGCCGCCGTCCTCGTCACCGACTCCGCGGAGCTCGCGGACGCGGTCGAGCGGGAGCTGGAGCCGCAGGTCGCCGCGACCAAGCACGTCGAGGACCGGATCAAGCCCGCGCTCGCCGGCAAGCAGTCCGCGATCGTGCTGGTCGACAGCCTGGAGGACGGCCTCAAGGTCGTCGACGCGTACGGCGCCGAGCACCTGGAGATCCAGACCGCGGACGCCGCGGCCTGGGCCGCCCGTGTCCGCAACGCCGGCGCGATCTTCGTCGGCCCGTGGGCCCCGGTCTCGCTCGGCGACTACTGCGCCGGGTCGAACCACGTGCTGCCCACCGGCGGCTGCGCCTGCCACTCCTCGGGCCTGTCCGTGCAGTCCTTCCTGCGCGGGATCCACATCGTCGACTACACGCGGGACGCCCTCGCCGAGGTCACCCACCACGTGGTGACCCTCGCGGAGGCCGAGGACCTGCCGGCGCACGGCGCCGCCCTCAAGGCCCGCTTCGGATGGAAGGTTCCCCAGGCGTGACCGGCATCGACGACCTCCCCATTCGGGACGAGCTGCGCGGCAAGACCCCGTACGGCGCCCCCCAGCTCGACGTGCCCGTCCAGCTGAACACCAACGAGAACCCCTACGAGCTCCCCGCGGAGCTCGTCGCGCGGATCGCCGAGCGGGTGGCCGAGGCCGCCCGCACCCTCAACCGCTACCCCGACCGGGACGCGGTGGAGCTGCGCACCCAGCTGGCCGCCTACCTCACCCGTACGGCCAAGCACCCGGTCGCGCGGGAGAACGTATGGGCCGCCAACGGCTCCAACGAGGTCATCCAGCAGCTGCTGCAGACCTTCGGCGGGCCCGGCCGCACCGCCCTCGGCTTCGAGCCCTCGTATTCGATGCACGCGCTGATCTCCCGCGGCACCGGCACCCGCTGGATCTCCGGCCCGCGCCGGGAGGACTTCACCATCGACGTGGCGGCGGCGGAACGGGCGATCGCCGAGAACGCCCCCGACGTCGTCTTCATCACCTCGCCCAACAACCCCACGGGTACCGCGGTCGAGGCCGAGACGGTCCTCGCCCTCTACGAGGCCGCCCAGGCCGCCAAGCCCTCCCTCGTGATCGTGGACGAGGCGTACGTGGAGTTCAGCCACCGCGACTCGCTGCTGCCCCTCATCGAGGGCCGCCCGAACATGGTGGTCTCCCGGACCATGTCCAAGGCCTTCGGCGCGGCCGGCCTGCGCCTGGGCTACCTCGCCGCGCACCCCGCCGTCGTCGACGCCGTCCAGCTGGTGCGCCTGCCGTACCACCTGTCGGCCGTCACCCAGGCCACCGCGCTGGCCGCCCTGGAGCACACCGACACCCTGCTCGGCTACGTCGAGCAGCTCAAGGCCGAGCGGGACCGGCTGGTCGTCGAACTGCGGGCCGTCGGCTACGAGGTCACCGAGTCCGACGCGAACTTCATCCAGTTCGGGAAGTTCGACGACTCCCACACCGCATGGCAGAAGATCCTCGACCAGGGTGTCCTGGTCCGTGACAACGGAGTCCCGGGGTGGCTGCGCGTCACCGCCGGCACCCCGGCAGAGAACGACGCGTTCCTGGAAGCGGTTCGCGCACTGAAGAAGGAGCAGCACGCATGAGCCGCATCGGACGGGTCGAACGGACCACCAAGGAGACCTCGGTCCTCGTCGAGATAAACCTCGACGGCACCGGCAAGGTCGACGTCTCGACGGGCGTGGGCTTCTACGACCACATGCTCGACCAGCTCGGCCGCCACGGCCTCTTCGACCTCACGGTCAAGACGGACGGCGACCTGCACATCGACAGCCACCACACCATCGAGGACACCGCCCTCGCGCTGGGCGCCGCCTTCAAGCAGGCCCTCGGCGACAAGGTCGGCATCTACCGCTTCGGCAACTGCACCGTGCCGCTCGACGAGTCCCTCGCCCAGGTGACCGTCGACCTGTCCGGCCGCCCGTACCTCGTGCACACCGAGCCCGAGAAAATGGCGCCGATGATCGGCGAGTACGACACCACGATGACCCGGCACATCCTGGAGTCCTTCGTCGCGCAGGCCCAGATCGCCCTGCACGTCCACGTCCCGTACGGGCGCAACGCCCACCACATCGTGGAGTGCCAGTTCAAGGCCCTCGCCCGGGCCCTGCGCTACGCCGCCGAGTTCGACCCGCGCGCGGCCGGCATCCTGCCCTCCACGAAGGGCGCCCTCTAGCCGTGAACGGCCTCAACACCATCCTGATCGTCCTCGGCCTGTTCCTGGCCGGCGGCGTCTACTCCTTCCACAAGCAGAAGATGCCGATGTCGGTCATCGTCCTGCTCGCCATCGGCTCCGCGATGTGCCTCGCCGCCGGAGTCCTGCGGATCCAAGGAATCTGGGAATGAGCACAGCACGCCCCACCAAGAAGGTCGTCGTCTTCGACTACGGCTTCGGCAACGTCCGCTCCGCCGAGCGCGCCCTCGCCCGCGTCGGCGCCGACGTCGAGATCACCCGTGACTACGACAAGGCCATGGACGCCGACGGACTCCTCGTCCCCGGCGTCGGCGCCTTCTCCGCCTGCATGAAGGGCCTGCGCGGGGCCCGCGGCGACTGGATCATCGGCCGCCGGCTCTCCGGCGGCCGCCCGGTCATGGGCATCTGCGTCGGCATGCAGATCCTCTTCGAGCGCGGCATCGAGCACGGCGTGGAGACCGAGGGCCTGGACGAGTGGCCCGGCACGGTCGGCCCGCTCAAGGCCCCGATCGTCCCGCACATGGGCTGGAACACCGTCGAGGCCCCGGCCGGCAGCCAGGCCTTCGCCGGCCTGGACGCCGACGCCCGCTTCTACTTCGTGCACTCCTACGCGGCGCGCGAGTGGAGCCTGGAGACCACCAACCCGCTCATCCGCGCCCCCAAGGTCACCTGGGCCACCCACGGCGAGCGTTTCGTCGCGGCGGTGGAGAACGGGGCCCTGTGGGCCACCCAGTTCCACCCCGAGAAGTCCGGCGACGCCGGCGCCCAGCTCCTCACCAACTGGATCGAGACCCTGTGATGACCGTGTCCTCAGCGAAGCTGGAACTCCTCCCCGCGGTCGACGTCCGCGACGGTCAGGCCGTCCGCCTCGTGCACGGGGTGTCCGGCAGCGAGACCTCCTACGGCTCCCCGCTGGAGGCGGCCCTCGCCTGGCAGCGCTCCGGCGCCGAATGGCTGCACCTGGTCGACCTCGACGCCGCCTTCGGCACCGGTGACAACCGCGCCCTGGTCGCCGAGATCACCGGCGCCATGGACATCAAGGTCGAGCTCTCCGGCGGCATCCGCGACGACGCCTCGCTCGCCGCGGCCCTCGCCACCGGCTGCACCCGCGTCAACCTCGGCACCGCCGCCCTGGAGACCCCCGAGTGGGCCGCCAAGGCCATCGCCGAGCACGGCGACAAGATCGCGGTCGGTCTCGACGTGCGCGGCACCACCCTCAAGGGCCGCGGCTGGACCAGCGAGGGCGGCGACCTGTACGAGACCCTCGCGCGCCTGGACTCCGAGGGCTGCGCCCGGTACGTCGTCACCGACATCGGCAAGGACGGCACGCTCACCGGCCCCAACCTGGAGCTGCTGAAGAACGTCTGCGCCGCCACCGACCGGCCCGTCGTCGCCTCCGGCGGCATCTCCTCCCTGGACGACCTGCGGGCCCTGGCCGAGCTGGTGCCGCTGGGCGTCGAAGGCGCGATCGTCGGCAAGGCCCTGTACGCCAAGGCCTTCACCCTGGAAGAAGCCCTGAAGGTGGTCTCCGCATGAGCTCCGCAGAAGTACGCCGCATCTCCTCCGGTGGCCCCTACGAGGACGTCATCGCGTACTCCCGCGCCGTGCAGCTGCCGAACGGGCTCGTGCTCGTCTCCGGATGCACCGCGGCCGACGCGGGCGGCCCGTACGACCAGGCCGTCGCGGCCTTCGGCGTCGCCTTCAAGGCCCTCGCCCAGGCCGGGCTCGGCCCCGAGGACGTCGTCCGCACCCGCATGTACCTGACGCACGCCCGCGACGTGGACGACGTGGGCCGCGCGCACAAGGAACTCTTCGACGCGGTCCGCCCGGCCGCGACCATGCTCATCGTCTCCGGCTTCGTCGACCCGTCGATGGTCGTCGAGGTGGAGGTCGAGGCGTACAAGGCGGTGTCCGGATGAGCCTCGCCGTACGCGTGATCCCCTGCCTGGACGTGGACAACGGCCGGGTCGTCAAGGGCGTCAACTTCCAGAACCTGCGCGACGCCGGTGACCCGGTGGAGATGGCCAAGCTGTACGACGCCGAAGGCGCCGACGAGCTGACCTTCCTCGACATCACCGCCTCCTCCGGCAACCGCGAGACCACGTACGACGTGGTGCGGCGGACCGCCGAGCAGGTCTTCATCCCGCTCACGGTGGGCGGCGGCGTCCGCACGGCGGACGACGTCGACAAGCTGCTGCGGGCCGGAGCGGACAAGGTCGGCGTCAACACCGCCGCCATCGCCCGCCCCGAGCTGATCCAGGAGATCGCGGAGCGCTTCGGCCGCCAGGTCCTCGTCCTGTCGGTCGACGCCCGCCGGACCGGGTCCGGCACCTTCGAGGTCACCACGCACGGCGGCCGCCGGGGCACCGGCATCGACGCCGTCGAGTGGGCCCACCGGGCGGCCGAGCTGGGCGCGGGGGAGATCCTGCTGAACTCGATGGACGCGGACGGCACGAAGGACGGCTACGACACGGAGATGATCGCGGCCGTCCGCAAGCACGTGACCGTGCCGGTGATCGCGTCGGGCGGGGCCGGCAAGCTGGAGCACTTCCCGCCGGCCATCGAGGCGGGCGCCGACGCGGTCCTCGCGGCCTCGGTGTTCCACTTCGGTGACCTGCGGATCTCCGAGGTCAAGTCCGCCCTCCGCGAGGCCGGCCACCCGGTCCGCTGACGCGGTACGGGCCCGGCCTGCGGCCGGGCCCCGTCGCTCAGCCGGCGCCCAGCAGCCGAAGGACCGCCTGGACCGCGTCGACGACCGGCTGGGCGAGCGGGCCGATCACCGCCGCGACGCCGGCCACGGTCATCAGGGCACCGTGGCGCTCCTGCGGGGTGCTGCCGGAGGAGGCGATCGTACGCAGCGAGCCGTCGACGGTCTCGGCGCTGGCCGCCGGGATCCGGTCGCGCAGCTCTTCGAGCAGCCGTACCAGCGTCTCGATCGCTGCGCGCTGGTCGGCGGGCAGCTGCGGGGCGACGGCCGGGAACTGGTTCTTCACGATTCCGGTGTTGCCGCTTCCCTGGTTCATGTTGACGATGTCGCCGTAGTGGTTGCCACCGGTCATTTCTTCACGACCCCCATGTTCCCGATGCCGCCGTACATGTTCACGGTGTCGCCGAGGTGGTAGTTGCTCGGATTGATGCTCAGACGTTCGACGCGTACGGCGAACTCGGTCTCCGGGTGCTCGATGGCGTGGACGATCTGCCGGACCAGCTGCCGCAGCTGCTCCTTGTCGGGCAGCGTCACCAGGGCGGTGGAGGGGCCCGACGTCTCCACTGACAGAACGTGCCGGGACGGCGCGGCCAGCTGGGTGACCAGCCGGACGAGGAGGATGACCGCCATGATGGCGCCGAGGGTCCACAGGCTGTCCGCGGCGTTGCTCGAGCGGTAGTCCGTGCTGCTGGACGACCCCGGGTCCGCAGAGGCGACCTGGAGCACGATGATCAGCGCTGCCGTGACACCGAGCCACTTCAGGAACTGGAGGAAGGCTTCCCCGCGGGCGGGCTTGATCTGGAAGGTGCGCACCCGGACGACGTTGTGCAGCGGATAGGCCGCGCCGTCCACCCACAGCAGCCGTTTGCCCACTCGCAGCTCCACACCGAGCTCGGGTGCTCTGGGCGCCTGCACCTGCGCCTGCGCAGGCGGTGGCGCCGCCGGCGGCCGGGGCGGTAACGGTGGCGGTGGGACCGGGCCGGATTCCATATTTCCCCCGTGCGTTGTCGGCCATGTGACCGCGCGAGGCTTCATTAAGCTCGCCCGATGTCACAAGGGCAAGGGGATGTTCACGCCAAGTGCACCCCCCCGGTGCAGGCCTTCTAGATGCCCAGTCGTGCCCTCGTCAGCTTGGCGACCGCTTCCTTCTCCCCGTCCAGGGAGACGTCGGCCGAGTCCTGACGGCCGAAGCAGAACAGGGTCAGTTCGCCCGGCTCGCCCGTCACCGTCACCACCGGCGCCCCCTTGTGCGCCACCGCCGTCTGGCCGTTCGGGCGGCGCAGGACCAGGCCCACCGGGGAGCGGCGGCCCGTCAGGCGGGCCATCTTCTCCAGGCGGGACCACAGGGAGTCCGAGAACACCGGGTCCAGTTCCCGCGGGGACCAGTCCGGCTGCGCCCGGCGGACGTCCTCCGCGTGGACGAAGAACTCCACCGCGTTCGCCGCCTCGTCGATCTGCTTCAGCGCGTACACCGACATCCTCGGCGGCCCGGTCCGGATCAGCTGGATCAGTTCCTCGTAGGGCTTGGCCGCGTACTCCGCCATGGCCTTGTCCAGGCGGGCCTTCAGCACGTTCAGCAGGATCCCGCCCGCCGCGTCCGGCCGCCGCTCGCGGACGACGACGTGCGCGGCCAGTTCGCGGCAGGTCCAGCCGTCGCACAGCGTGGGGGCCTCCGGGCCGGCCGCCTCCAACAGGTCCGCCAGCAACAGTCGTTCACGCTTCGCATGGGTAGACATGCAGGCCAGCCTACGGCCGGAAGCCGCCGCGTGCCCGCCCATCAGGCGGACGCGGATCATCACCGCCATCCCGGCCCGGCACAATGTCCGTATGAGTACGTCCCCCCGCCCCGGCTCCCTCGATCCCGCCATCGCCGCACGGCTCAAGCGCTCCGCCGACGGACTGGTACCGGCCATCGCCCAGCAGTACGACACCGGTGAGGTGCTCATGCTCGGCTGGATGGACGACGAGGCCCTGCACCGCACCCTGACCACCGGCCGCTGCACCTACTGGTCCCGCAGCCGCCAGGAGTACTGGGTGAAGGGGGACACCTCCGGCCACTTCCAGCACGTGAAGTCCGTCGCTCTGGACTGCGATGCCGACACCGTGCTCGTCAAGGTCGACCAGGTCGGAGCCGCCTGTCACACCGGGGCCCGGACCTGCTTCGACGACGATGTCCTCCTCCGCGCAGCCGACTAGGTAGGGTCCCACGCAATGGATCTTGAGACGTTCCGCAAGCTCGCGGCCGACCGCCGCGTCATCCCCGTGAGCCGCAAGCTGCTGGCCGACGGGGACACCCCCGTGGGGCTCTACCGCAAGCTGGCCGCCGAACGCCCCGGCACCTTCCTGCTGGAGTCGGCCGAGAACGGCCGCTCCTGGTCCCGGTACTCCTTCATCGGCGTCCGCAGCGACGCGACCCTGACCGCCCGGGACGGCCGCGCGCACTGGATCGGCACCCCGCCCGTCGGCGTACCCACCGACGGCGACCCCCTGGACGCGCTGCGCGCCACCGTCGAGGCCCTGCACACGCCCCGCGACCTCGCGGGCGGGATGCCGCCCTTCACCGGCGGCATGGTCGGCTACCTCGGCTACGACATCGTGCGCCGCCTGGAGCGGATCGGCGAGCACACGGCCGACGACCTCGAACTGCCCGAGCTGACGATGCTGCTCACCTCCGACCTGGCGGTCCTGGACCACTGGGACGGCACCGTCCAGCTCATCGCCAACGCGATCAACCACAACGACCTCGACACGGGCGTGGACGAGGCCCACGCGGACGCCGTGGCCCGTCTCGACGCCATGGAGGCCGACCTCGCGCGGCCCGCCCCGTACACGCCGGCCCCGCTGCCCGCCTCCGAGCTGCCGGAGTTCTCCGCCCTCTGGGGCGGCGAGAAGTACCAGGCGGCCGTCGAGGACATCAAGGAGCGGATCCGGGCCGGCGAGGCCTTCCAGGTCGTGCCCTCGCAGCGGTTCGAGACCCCCTGCCGGGCCTCCGCGCTGGACGTCTACCGGGTGCTCCGGGCCACCAACCCGTCCCCGTACATGTACCTCTTCCGCTTCGAGAACGGCTTCGACGTCGTGGGCTCCAGCCCCGAGGCGCTGGTCAAGGTCGAAGACGGGCGGGCCATGGTCCACCCCATCGCCGGCACCCGCCACCGCGGAGCCACGCCGCAGGAGGACCACGAGCTCGCCGAGGAGCTGCTGGCCGACCCCAAGGAGCGCGCCGAGCACCTGATGCTCGTCGACCTGGGCCGCAACGACCTCGGCAGGGTCTGCGAGCCGGGCTCCGTCGAGGTCGTCGACTTCATGAGCGTCGAGCGGTACTCGCACGTCATGCACATCGTGTCCACCGTCACCGGGCGGGTCGCCGAGGGCCGGACCGCCTTCGACGTGCTCACCGCCTGCTTCCCGGCCGGCACCCTCTCCGGCGCGCCCAAGCCGCGCGCCATGCAGATCATCGAGGAGCTGGAACCCTCCCGCCGCGGCCTCTACGGCGGCTGCGTGGGCTACCTGGACTTCGCCGGGGACTCCGACACGGCCATCGCCATCCGCACCGCGCTGCTGCGCGACGGCACGGCGTACGTGCAGGCCGGCGCCGGTGTCGTCGCCGACTCGGTGCCCGAGCTGGAGGACAAGGAGTGCCGCAACAAGGCGGCCGCGGTGCTGCGCGCGGTGGCAGCGGCGAACCGCCTCCACGGCTCCTGAGGGCGTAGGGGATAGTGGGGTACGTGAGTGCCGTACCCCCGCCCCGAAACGATGCCGCGTCCGAGCCCGAGGCTCCCGACAGCCGCAGCGCCCGCCGCAGCGTGGCCGTCGCACTGCTGCTGGGTGCGCTCGGCGCCACCGTCGTCCTGCTCGCCTCCGGCCGCACCTGGGCCCGGGGCACCGCCGCCATCGGCGGTGACTCGCTCCAGCTGGCCGCGGACGGCCGGGCCGTCACCGGTCTCCCGGCCGCCCTGGCCATCGTGGGCCTGGCCGCGCTGGTCGCCGTCTTCGCCGTACGCGGCAAGAGCCGCCTGCTGGTGTCGGGCCTGCTGGCGCTCAGCGGCCTGGGCGCCGTGCTGTCCGCGCTCCTCGGCTCGGACGGCCGTCGGGCCCTGGACGCGCAGGCCGCCCGTACGACCGCGGACAGCGCCGCGCACGTGGCCGGGCTGACCCAGACGACGTGGCCGTACGTCACGGCCGCCGGCGCGGTCCTGATCCTGGCCGCCGGGCTGCTGGCGCTGCGCTTCGGCCGGAGCTGGCCCTCGATGGGAGGCCGCTACGAGCGTGACGGCAGCCCCCGTCAGCGCGCCGTCGCGGCGGTGGATCCGGACCGGCCGGAAGATCTGTGGAAGGCTCTGGACCGGGGCGAGGACCCGACCACGGACCCGACCGCCGGCCCGGCCCGCTGACCCGACCCCCCTGGACGGCGAGGCCGCCCGGTGCGGGACAATGGTCACCGAGCGTTCGACACAGACCGCACGTTCGACACAGCAGCGCGACAGAGCAACGAGGAGCAACTCATGGCGGGCACTAGCCACGGACACACCCCGGCCGCCTGGACCGGTGTCATCATCGCCTTCATCGGTTTCTGCATCTCCGGCGCCTTCATGGTGATCGCGAACCCGCTCGGCTTCTGGGCCGGTCTCGTCGTCGTCGTGCTCGGCGGGGTCGTGGGCATGGCGATGAAGGCCGCGGGCATGGGTGCGCCGAAGGCGGCTCACAAGGACCTTGCCGAGGTCATCGCCGCCAACAAGGTCCCTGCCAAGGTCTGACGCGACCGACCGGGTACGCGACGAGATGCAGCGCAGCCGAAAGGCGTGGCCCGGCCGGGCTGCGCCTTTTGTCATGACCGGAGAGAATCACTGGGTGGACGCCTCCCGCACCCCCGATGTCCCGCCGCCGGCCGTGCCCCCGGCGCACCAGGCGCCCCCTGCACCCCGGCGGTCCCGGGCGCGCAGGCTCGCCGTCCCGGCGTCCTACCTGGCCGGGGCCGTGGCCGCCTTCGCGTACGTGGGCACCGTGGACCCCAACGAGCCGGGCCACTATCCGGTCTGCCCGCTGCTGCGGCTCACCGGGATCCTCTGCCCGGGCTGCGGCGGTCTGCGCAGTGCGCACGCGTTCGCCCACGGCGATCTGGTCACAGCTTTCGGGGCGAATGCCCTCGCCGTCACGGGCTACTTCGTCTTCGCGGGGTTCATGGCCCTGTGGCTGGTCCGCGCCTTCCGCGGCAGGCCGGTCCCCAGGATCGTCCTGCGGCGGCCGTACTGGTGGGGGCTCGGCGCGCTGGCGCTGGTCTTCGTCGTCGTCCGAAATCTTTCTTTCGGCTCGATGCTGGCCCCCTGAGCCCCCCGAGCCCCTTGAGCAGCCCATTTGGAGCCCCGGTTCCGGATGTCCAGGTACTGGGACGCCGTCAACCACGTGCGGAGGGCCAGGCCTCCTGCGGATACCATTTGAATTGCTGACCTTGCAGTTGTACGTGTCTGCAAGGCGGCCGACCGTCATCGACCCGGAAGGGGGCCGCTCGCGTGAGTGTGCTCGACGAGATCATCGAAGGGGTCCGCGAAGACCTTGCCGAACGGCAGGCCCGCGTGAGCCTCGACGAGCTCAAGGAGCGTGCCGCCAAGGCGCCCCAGGCCAAGGACGGCGTCGCTGCCCTGCGCGGCGACAGCGTCAAGGTGATCTGCGAGGTCAAGCGCTCCAGCCCCTCCAAGGGTGCGCTGGCCGCGATCGCGGATCCGGCCGGGCTCGCCGCCGACTACGAGGCGGGCGGTGCGGCGGTCATCTCCGTCCTCACCGAGCAGCGTCGTTTCGGCGGCTCGCTGGCCGACCTGGAGGCCGTCCGCGCCCGCGTGGACATCCCGATCCTGCGCAAGGACTTCATCGTCACGGCGTACCAGCTCTGGGAGGCCCGCGCCTACGGCGCCGACCTCGCGCTGCTGATCGTCGCGGCCCTGGAACAGGAGGCCCTCGTCTCCCTCATCGAGCGGGCCGAGTCCATCGGTCTCACCCCGCTCGTCGAGGTCCACGACGAGGAGGAAGTGGAGCGCGCGGTCGCCGCCGGTGCCAAGATCATCGGTGTCAACGCCCGCAACCTCAAGGACCTCAAGGTCGACCGCTCCACCTTCGAGCGCGTCGTCGGAGAGATCCCGGCCCACATCGTCAAGGTCGCCGAATCCGGCATCCGCGGGCCGCACGACCTGATCGCCTACGCCAACGAGGGCGCCGACGCCGTCCTCGTCGGGGAGTCCCTGGTGACCGGCCGCGACCCGAAGGCCGCCGTGGCCGACCTCGTCGCCGCCGGCGCCCACCCCGCCCTGCGCCACGGGCGGAGCTGACCCGTCCCCATGGCCCACGACCTCCCCACCGTCCGCACGCAGTCCGCGCCGCCGGCATTCCGCCGCGGCCCGGTCGGCGTGCCGACGGCGCACGCGCCCCTGGCGCGCGGCTGCCGCCCCCGCGGCTGTCGTGCCCCGGCCCGGCGCGTGCACGGGCGGCGGGTCCGGTACGTGATCGGCTCCGAGCCCGGTCAGGTCAACGGCATGCGATGGCGCCGCGGAGGCGCGCTGTAACGAGGGCCGCCGCGGCCCGGTACGCGAGACGTACCGCGCCGCGAGCCGCTCCCGTACGGCCTGCAGCCCGAGCCGGCCGGCTCCGGGCGCGGGCCGCTCCGCACCGTATGCGCGACATCCCCCAGCGGGGTGTGCGCGGTACTTGCGGGCGGCGCCATACGGTGAATCCACCCCGCCGCATCTCGCACCCGTAGGAGCACTGGACATGTCCAGCGAGTTCTTCATTCCGGACCCGGAGGGTCACGTTCCCAACGCCGAGGGTTACTTCGGCGACTTCGGCGGCAAGTTCATCCCGGAGGCGCTCGTCGCCGCCGTGGACGAGGTCGCCGTCGAATACGAGAAGGCCAAGGACGACCCGGCCTTCGCGGCCGAGCTCAACGACCTCATGGTCAACTACACCGGCCGCCCCAGCGCCCTCACCGAGGTGCCCCGCTTCGCCGAGCACGCCGGCGGCGCGCGGATCTTCCTCAAGCGCGAGGACCTGAACCACACCGGCTCGCACAAGATCAACAACGTGCTGGGCCAGGCGCTGCTCACCAAGCGCATGGGCAAGACCCGGGTCATCGCCGAGACCGGCGCCGGCCAGCACGGCGTGGCCACCGCCACCGCCTGCGCGCTCTTCGGCCTCGAGTGCGTCATCTACATGGGCGAGATCGACACCCAGCGCCAGGCGCTGAACGTCGCCCGCATGCGGATGCTGGGCGCCGAGGTCATCGCCGTGAAGTCCGGCTCCCGGACGCTCAAGGACGCGATCAACGAGGCGTTCCGCGACTGGGTCGCCAACGTGGACCGGACCCACTACCTCTTCGGTACGGTCGCCGGCCCCCACCCCTTCCCGGCCATGGTCCGCGACTTCCACCGGGTCATCGGGGTCGAGGCCCGCCGCCAGATCCTGGAGCGCGCCGGCCGGCTGCCCGACGCCGTCGCGGCCTGCGTCGGCGGCGGCTCGAACGCCATCGGCCTCTTCCACGCCTTCATCCCGGACGCCGACGTCCGCCTGGTCGGCTTCGAGCCCGCCGGGCACGGCGTCGAGAGCGGCGAGCACGCGGCCACGCTGACCGCCGGCGAGCCCGGGATCCTGCACGGCTCCCGCTCGTACGTCCTCCAGGACGAGGAGGGCCAGATCACCGAGCCGTACTCCATCTCGGCCGGTCTGGACTACCCGGGCATCGGCCCGGAGCACTCCTACCTCAAGGACTCCGGCCGCGGCGAGTACCGCGCGGTCACCGACGACGCCGCGATGCAGGCCCTGCGCCTGCTGTCGCGCACCGAGGGGATCATCCCGGCGATCGAGTCGGCGCACGCCCTCGCGGGCGCCCTGGACCTCGGCAAGGAGCTGGGCAAGGACGGTCTGCTGGTCGTCAACCTGTCCGGCCGCGGCGACAAGGACATGGACACGGCGGCCCGCTACTTCGGGCTGTACGACGGCGAGAAGGCCGAGGGGGAGTCGAAGTGAGCAACGGCAACATCCAGCTGCTGAGCGACACCCTCGCCAAGGCGAAGTCCGAGGACCGCGCGGCCCTCGTGGCCTACCTCCCGGCGGGCTTCCCGACCGTCGACGGCGCCATCGAGGCGGTCAAGGCCGTCATCGAGGGCGGCGCGGACGTGGTCGAGATCGGCCTCCCGCACAGCGACCCGGTGCTGGACGGCGCGATCATCCAGACCGCCGACGACATCGCCCTGCGGGGCGGAGTCAAGATCGCCGACGTGATCCGTACCGTCCGCGAGGCGCACGAGGCCACCGGGGCCCCGGTCCTGGTGATGACGTACTGGAACCCCATCGACCGCTACGGCGTCGAGCGGTTCACGGCCGAGCTGGCGGCGGCGGGAGGCGCCGGCTGCATCCTGCCCGACCTTCCGGTGCAGGAGTCCGCGCTGTGGCGCGAGCACGCCGAGAAGCACGGTCTGGCGACCGTCTTCGTCGTCGCCCCCAGCAGCAAGGACGCGCGGCTGGCCACCATCACGGCGGCCGGTTCCGGCTTCGTCTACGCCGCCTCCCTCATGGGGGTCACCGGCACCCGCGAATCGGTCGGCAACCAGGCCCAGGACCTGGTCCGGCGCACCCGCGCCACGACCGACCTGCCGGTCTGCGTGGGCCTCGGCGTCTCCAACGCCGTCCAGGCCAAGGAGGTCGCCGGCTTCGCCGACGGCGTGATCGTCGGCTCGGCCTTCGTGAAGCTGCTGCTGGACGCGCCGGACCTGCCCGCCGGGCTGGACGCCGTACGGGCGCTCGCGGGCGAGCTCGCGGAAGGCGTCCGCAGGAGCTGACGGGCCCCGACGGGCCCCGTTCGATCGAAAGCGCGGAACTCTGACCGGGTTCTGTAGTCCGATCGGGTGGAAGTGGGAGCAGGGAGGCACGCGAGTGCCTCCCTGCTTCGTTTGGCCGAACGTGAGCGAGAAGAACGACGGTGCTAACCGCGATGCGACGAAACGATCGGCCCGGGAGCGACTCCAGGAGGAGCGCCAGCGGCAGAAGACCCGGGACAAGCGCCGGCGGACCCTCATCGTGGCGTCGGCGGTGGTCGGCGTCCTCGGCCTGGCGACCGTCGTCGGCGTGATCGCGGCCAACACCGGCAAGAGCGGAGGCTCCAAGACGGGCCCGGTGGTCGCCCCCTCCGGGGCCACCGGCAAGGACGCCCTCGCCATCCAGACGGGCAAGGCCGAGGCGAAGTCCACCCTCACCGTGTGGGAGGACTTCCGCTGCCCCGCCTGCAAGTCCTTCGAGGACAACTACCGGGACACGATCCACGAGCTGGAGGCCAAGGGCCTGCTCAAGGTCGACTACCACCTGGTCACGCTCATCGACGGGAACATGGGCGGCAGCGGTTCGCTGAAGGGTGCGAACGCGGCGGCCTGCGCGCAGGACGCCGGCAAGTTCACCGAGTACCACGACGTCCTCTTCCAGAACCAGCCGCAGGAGGTCGACGACGCCTACGGCAAGAACGAGAAGCTGCTGGAGCTGGCGGGCAAGGTGAACGGGCTGGACACCCCCGCGTTCCGCAAGTGCGTCGAGGACGGCACCCACAACAGCTGGGTGGGCAAGTCGCACGAGGCCTTCACCGCCGGGAAGTTCCGGGGCACGCCGACCGTGCTGCTGGACGGCAAGAACATCTTCGCCGACGAGGCCAATCCGGTGACCCCGCAGAAGCTGAAGGAGCAGGTGGAGGGGGCGGCCAAGGGCTCCGGCGGAACCGTGGCCGACAAGGGGGCCGATAAGGAAGCCGACAAGGCGGCGGGGAAGGCCTCGCCGTCGGCGGGATCCGGGACGAAGGCCGGAGCGAAGGCCTCGCCGTCCGCCTCGAAGACGGCGTCGAACGGCTCCGCGAACCGTTCTTCGACCGGCTCTTCGAACGGTGCTTCGGGGGACTGACCACCGGCCGGTCCATGTCTGGATTTGGTTTCGTCTTGCCGGGTGGTTGCCGTCCGCACCGCCCGGCAGGGTAGCGTCATGTCTGCCATGGACATTGCTTACATCCCCAGTCCGTCGACGGGCGTGATCCATCTCGGACCGATCCCGCTCCGCGGCTACGCGTTCTGCATCATCATCGGCGTCTTCGTCGCCGTCTGGCTCGGCAACCGTCGCTGGATCGCGCGCGGCGGCAAGCCGGGCACGGTCGCGGACATCGCCGTGTGGGCGGTGCCCTTCGGCCTGGTCGGCGGTCGCCTCTACCACGTGATCACCGACTACCAGCTGTACTTCGGCGAGGGCCGCAACTGGGTCGACGCCTTCAAGATCTGGGAGGGCGGCCTCGGCATCTGGGGCGCGATCGCGCTCGGCGCGGTGGGTGCCTGGATCGGCTGCCGGCTGCGCGGGATCCCGCTGCCGGCCTGGGCGGACGCCCTGGCCCCCGGCATCGCGCTGGCCCAGGCCTGCGGCCGCTGGGGCAACTGGTTCAACCAGGAGCTGTACGGCCGGGCCACCGACCTGCCGTGGGCGGTGGAGATCACCGCGGGCCCGAACCGCGACGCGGGCACCTACCACCCGACCTTCCTGTACGAGTCGCTGTGGTGCATCGGCGTCGCCTTCCTGGTGATCTGGGCCGACCGCCGCTTCAAGCTCGGCCACGGGCGGGCCTTCGCCCTGTACGTGGCCGCCTACTGCCTGGGCCGCGTCTGGACCGAGTACCTGCGGGTCGACGAGGCGCACCTCATCCTGGGCCTGCGGCTGAACGTCTGGACCTCGATCGTGGTCTTCGTCCTGGCCGTGGTCTACCTGGTGCTGTCGGCGAAGCTGCGGCCGGGCCGGGAGACGGTCGTCGAACCGGATACGGATGCCTCCGGCGGCAAGGACGGCGACGCCGGGGCCAAGGACGCCGACGGCAAGAGCACCGGGGCCAAGGACGCCAAGGCGAAGGACGCGGAGCCGAAGGACGCCAAGGCCGATCTGCGCAAGGCCGAGCCGGCCGAGGCCCCGGGGGCCGAGACGCACTGACCGGAGGAGTCACGCAAGAGGGGTGCCGCGTACCGCGCGGCACCCCTCTTCGTCCGTCGGTGCCGACTGACATGATCATCTGCGATGACCATCGTCACGACGGGGAGACCATGACCGAACAGATGCCGAAGACCGCACGCCGGGCCCTGCTGACCGGAGCCGTGGCAGGACTGGCCGGAGCCGCGGTGATATCCGGCGGCGCGCCGGCCACCGCAGCGGGCGCGGCCACGGGCTCGGGCACGCCGGACTGGTTCGACGTGAAGGGCCACGGCGCGGTCGGCGACGGAGCCACCGACGACACCGCTGCCGTCCAGCGGGCACTCGACGCGGCAGCCGCCGCCGGTGGCGGCACCGTGTACTTCCCCGTCGGGAAATACCTGGTCAAGCCCGCCGCCGGCGCTCCGGCCCTGGCCGTCAAGGCCGACGGCATCCGCCTCGTCGGCGCCGGGGCCAAGGCCGCCACCCTGGTCAAGGGCGGCGACGGCATCCTGCTGCGGATGTCCGGTACGGGAGCGGCCTACTCCACCGGCGCCACGCACCGCCGCCACTGCGCCGTGGAGAACCTCGGCTTCAACGGCAACCGCAAGACCGGCCTGCTGGTGGAGCTGTACTACAACAACAACTCCGCCTTCCGTGACGTCTTCATGTCGTCGAACAACGACATGTGCATCGACGCCGTGGAGTTCTGGGACTCGCGCTTCACCAACCTGGTCATCGAGGACTGCACCGGCACCACCGGCAGCACCACCCAGCCCAACATCTGGCTGCGCAACGCCTCCTCCGCCACCGAGGGCGCCTGGGGCCACAGCAAGGACAACATCAACCAGATCCACTTCATCGGCTGCCGCCTGGAGGCCTTCGGCACCGGCGCGCTGTGGATCGGGCAGGGCGCGGTCACCACCAACAACCCCAACGGCATCTACCTCACGGACTGCAAGTTCGAGACCTCCCGGATGCAGGGCGGCCCGCACCTGAAGACCGACGCGGGCTGCAAGCACGTCTACGCGAACCACATCTACTGCTACGCGGGCGACTTCGCGGCCGGTACCCCGGCCACCGCGCGGAACATCATCAGCTGGGCGGCGAGCTCCAGCGCGCTGGAGAACGTGGTCATCGCCAACCGCGACCGGGCCACCGTCAACGCGGGCGTGGCCCTGTATTCGGGACCCGGTTCCACCGCCGTGCTGCGCAACGTCGTCGGGCTGTACGGCACCGCGCCCACCGGCACCCACATCTACTACGAGCAGTCCTCCACCGGTGACTTCCGGGTGGAGAACAGCTACGGCACCCCCGGCGCCCAGGCCACCGGCACGATCCCGGTCAAGAACGCGCCGAACCCGCCGCTGCGCCTGGTGCCCGGCCCGGTCACCGACGCCTCCTTCATCCGCCCGCCGCTCGACGGAACCATGGCCGTGGACTCCGCCAACAAGAGGCTCTACGTCCGGGTCGGCGGCCAGTGGCTCTGGTCGGCGCTCAACGCGTAACCTCCCGCCGCGACAGAGCCAGGGTGCGGTGGGCCGCCGCCACGACGGCCGGGTCCACGAACCGGCCGTCGGGCAGGGCCAGCGCGCCCGGGGTGGCCCGGGCGGCGCTGAGGATCTCCTCGGCGGCCGTCACCTCCTCGGGCACCGGGAGATAGGCCCGCTCGATCACCGGCAGCTGGCGCGGATGGATCGCCGCCCGGCCGAGGAAGCCGAGGGACCGGCCGCGGACGCACGAGACGGCCAGCGCCTCCAGGTCCCGGATGTCCGGGAACACCGACTGGGCCGGGGGCGCCAGCCCCGCCGCACGGGCCGCGACCACCACCCGCGACCGGCACCAGTCCAGCCCCGTCTCCGCGCAGACGGCCAGATCGGCCCGCAGGTCCGCCTCGCCGAGGGAGAGCCCGCGCAGGGCGGGGTGCGCGCGGGCGATCTCGTACGCGCGCTCCACGCCCAGCGCCGACTCCAGCAGGGCGTGGAGGCCGACCCCGCCGGTCCGGTCGGCGATGGCGCAGATCTGCTCCGGGGCACTGATCTTGGGCAGCCGCAGCCCGGCGAGCCCGCGCAGTCCGCAGAGCGCGTTGAGGTCGGCGCCGCCCCAGGGGGAGTCCAGGGCGTTGACGCGGACGTGCACGGGGACCGGGGGCCGCTCGCCGAGCAGTTCGGCGGTGGCGGCGCGGGCGTACTCCTTGCGGGAGACCGGTACCGCGTCCTCCAGGTCGACGATCACGGCGTCCGCGCCGCAGCCGAGGGCCTTGGCGACCACCGCGGGGCGGTCGCCGGGTGCGTACAGCCAGGTAAGGATCACAGGGCCCCCTCGGTCCGCAGCGCGGTGATCTCGGCCCGGGTCAGCCCGAGCTCGGTCAGGACCTCGTCGGTGTCCGCGCCGTGCGGGCGGCCGGCCCAGCGGATCCCGCCGGGGGTCTCGGACAGCCGGAAGAGGATGTTCTGCATCCGCAGCGGGCCCAGCTCCGGGTCCTCGATCTCGGTGACCGTGTCGAGCGCCGCGAACTGGGGGTCGGCCATCACGTCCCGGATGTCGTACACGAGGGCCACGGCCGCCTCCGCGTCCTCGAAGGCGGCGACGACCTCCTCGGCCTTGTGCCGGGCGATCCAGCCGCCGACCGCCTCGTCCAGGACGTCCCCGTGCCGGGCCCGCCCGGCCCCGGTCGCGAACCACGGCTCCGCGATCAGCTCAGGCCGGCCGACCAGCCGTACGACCCGCTCGGCGATGGACTGCGCGGAGGCGGACACGGCCAGCCAGCGGCCGTCGGCGCTGCGGTAGGTGTTGCGGGGGGCGTTGTTCGCGGAGCGGTTGCCGGTGCGGGGCTGGACGTAACCGAGCTGGTCGTACCAGAGCGGGTGCGGGCCGAGCACCGTGAGGATCGGCTCGATGATGGCCAGGTCCACGACCTGCCCGTGCCCGGTGCGGTCGCGCCCGGCCAGGGCCGTCATCACGGCGTACGCGGTGGTCAGCGCGGCGATCGAGTCGGCGAGCCCGAAGGGCGGCAGGGTCGGCGGCCCTTCCGGTTCCCCGGTGATCGCGGCGAAACCGCTCATCGCTTCGGCCAGGGTGCCGAAGCCCGGGCGGTGGGCGTACGGGCCCTGCTGGCCGAAGGCCGTCACGCGGGCCAGGACGAGGCGCGGGTTGGCGGTGGACAGCTCGGGCCAGCCCAGGCCCCACTTCTCCAGCGTGCCGGGGCGGAAGTTCTCGATGACCACGTCGGCGGTGGCGGCGAGCCGCAGCAGGGTGTCCCGGCCGCCCGGGGTGGACAGATCGAGGGTCATCGTCCGCTTGTTCCGGCCGAGCAGCTTCCACCACAGGCCGATCCCGTCCTTGGCGGGGCCGTGGCCGCGGGAGGGGTCGGGGATGCCGGGGTGCTCGACCTTGACGACCTCGGCGCCGAAGTCGCCGAGCAAAGTGGCGGCGAGCGGCCCGGCGAACAGGGTGGCCAGGTCGAGCACGCGCAGCCCCTCCAGGGGCCCGGTGGTCGTCACGAGGCGGCTCCGGGCCGCGCCGCGGCGAAGGCGTCGGTTTCGGTGCGGGTCGGCATCGAGTCCTGGGCGCCGGGGCGCTGGACGGACAGTGCGGCTGCCGCCGAGGCCCAGCGCAGGGCGTCGGGCATCGGCCGGCCCTCGCCCAGGGCCACGGCGAGGGCGCCGACGAAGGTGTCCCCGGCGGCCGTGGTGTCCACGGCCCGGACCCGCGGCGCGGCCACGGCGAGGGGCGCACGGCCGCGGGCGGCGTACAGGACTCCGGCCGCGCCGAGGGTGATCACCACCTCGGGCACGTCGTTCAGCAGGGCCTCGGCGGCCTGGCCGGGGTCGGTGAGGCCGGTGAGGGCGGCCGCCTCGTGCTCGTTCGGCACCAGGAGGTCGGTGGCGGCGAGGAGTTCGGGGGGCAGCGGCTGCGCCGGGGCCGGGGTGAGGACCGTACGGACGCCGTGCGCGCGGGCGGCGAGGGCGCCGGCGAGGACGGCGGTGAGGGGGAGTTCGAGCTGGAGGAGGAGGGAGTCGGCGGCCGCGATCCGGGCGTCGTCCCCCGCCTCCAGGCCGGTGACACGGGCGTTGGCGCCGGGGATGACGATGATGCTGTTGCCGCCCTCGTCGTCCACGGTGATGTGGGCGGTGCCGCTGGCTCCCTCGACGGTGCGCAGGGCCGCGGTGTCGATCCCGTCGGCGGCGAGCGCGGAGCGCAGCCGTACGCCGAACTCGTCGGTCCCGACCGCGCCGATCATCACCACCTCCCCGCCGGAGCGCGCCGCGGCGACGGCCTGGTTGGCGCCCTTGCCGCCGGGAACCGTGCGGAAGGCCCGCCCGGTGACGGTCTCTCCCAGGCGGGGGGCCTTGGGTACGTAGGCGACGAGGTCCATGTTCGTACTGCCGAGCACGGCGATTGCCGTCATGAGCGTGCTGCCTCCTGTGCGGTGAGGTGGGCGAGGGCGTCGAAGCCGATGCCGTCGAAGCCGGGAACGGTGGTGGCGAGACGGTTCTTGAGGGGAGCGGTCCAGCGGTGCGGGAGGGCGCCGGGGGAGCCCGCGACCAGCGCGGCGAGGGCGCCGGCGGCGGCCCCGTTGGAGTCGGTGTCCCAGCCGCCGGACACGGCGCGGCAGACGGAGCGGGTGAAGTCCCCGTCGGCGTGGGTGAGGGCGGCCGCGATCAGGGCGGTGTTGGGGACGGCGTGGACCCAGTGGTAGTGCCCGTAGCGTGCGTGCAGCCGGTCGACGACGAGGTCGAAGTCCGCCTCGTCCGAGGCCGCCCGGATCCCGAGGCGGACGGCCTCGGCGAGGCGGGAGCGGGGCGGTACGACGGCCAGCCCGGCCCGGAGAGCGGTGTGGACGTCCGCCCGGCCGGTGGCGGCCTCGGCGGTGGCGGCCGCGACGAAGAGGGCGGCGTAGACGCCGTTGCCGGTGTGGGTCAGGACGGCGTCCCGGTACGCCTGGGCCGCGGCGGCGGCCGGGTCGCCCGGGTTGGTCCAGCCGTGGACGTCAGCGCGGATGAGGGCGCCGATCCATTCGCGGAACGGGTTGTGGTGGGTCGCGGTGGCGGGCGGCTCCAGCCCGAGCAGGAGGTTGCGGTACGCGATGCGCTCGGCGGTGAAGGTCCGCCCGGCGGGCAGTTCGTCGAGCCAGAGGCGGGCCACGTCGGCGGTGGTGAAGCCCCTGCCGTGCCGCTGGAGCAGCAGCAGGCCGATCAGCGGGTAGTTGAGGTCGTCGTCCTCGGGCATGCCGTCGATGTTCTCGGCGAGCGAGGTGGGGGCGGAGCGGCGGTTCCAGGGGTACGCGGCCAGCACCTCCGGCGGTACGCCGCGTTCGCTGAACCAGTCGTTCAGCGGCCAGTTGCCGGTGGCGCGGGCCAGCGCCCGGATCCCCTCCAGGGGGAGCTTCTCGACGGGCTTGCCGAGCAGGCAGCCGACGGCCCGGCCCAGCCAGGCGGCTTCCAGCCGGGTGCGCAGATCCTGCCCGGCCCGGGCGGGGTCCTGCTCCGTGGCCGGGGCGGCGGGGCCGGGGCCCGGGGCGCGTCCGGCGGGGTCCCGGTCGTGCGCGGTGGCTTCCGGCCGGGTCCGCGCGTCGTGTCCGGTCCGGGCGGGGTCCTGCTCTGCGGCCGGGGCGGCGGGGTGGGAGGCCGGACGGTGTCCCGCCGGGGCCCCGTCCTGCCCGTCCGGGCTGCCGGGGGAGTGCGGGGTGTGTTCGGCGGCGGGCGCGGATGGACGGGGGTCGGCGGGTGGGGGCCAGTTCGGGCAGGCTGCGACGATCGCCTTCCAGGGCTGCGGCTCGGCGGAGGCCAGGGCGGAGGTCTGCGCGGCGAGTTCGTCCAGCAGGCCGACCGCGAGGGCGCGGAGCTCCGGCGGCGCCGGGATCGGGGAGGCGCCGGCGCGGTCCGGGGCCGGGCTGCCGCCCGCCGCCAGCCAGGCGCGCCGGGCGGGCTCCGGGTTCCGGCCGTCCTCGGCCGCCTGGCGCAGCTCGTGCCCGACGAGGTCCTCGGGCTGGGCCCACGTGAGCCGGACGGGGTCCGGGGCGCAGGCCGCGGGCGCCGTCACCGCGGGGCCGCGATCGCGGCGAAGGCCGACTCGTGGGTCCGGCGGCGGTCCCGGTCGAGGGCGAAGACCTCGCGGGCCACGGCCGCCATCGCCAGCGCCGGGGCGTGCAGGTCGAGGCGGCTGGCCTCGGCGACCTGCTTGGCCCAGACGGCCGGGACCACGGACTCGCCGCCCAGGGCCCCGGCGATCGCCCCCGCCATGGTGGCGATGGAGTCGCAGTCCCGCCCGTAGTTGACCGCGCCGAGCACCGAGGCCTCGTACGCGCCGTCCGCGACCAGCAGCATCCCCAGCGCGACCGGGAGTTCCTCGATGGCGTGGAGGCGGGAGGGGCGGCGGGCGTCGAGCGACGGGTTGCGGTAGTCCGGGCCGACCGAGTCGTACGGGGCCACCGCCGCCCGCAGCGGGGCCAGCGCCGACTCGAAGTCCCGGTGGGCGGCGGCCACTTCGCGCACGGCGGCGATCGCGGCACGCGTGCCGTCCTTGGCCAGGGACAGGGCCGTGTCCACCACCGAGGCGGCCGTCGCCCCGGGCACGCACGCGGCGGCCACCGCCGCCGCGAACACGCCCGCCGCCTCCCGCCCGTACGAGGACTGGTGCGCGCCGGCGATGTCGAGCGCCTCGGCGTACGCGCCCGCCGGGTTGCCCGCGTTGGCGAGGCCCACCGGCGCCATGTACATCGCGGCCCCGCAGTTGACGATGTTTCCGCTGCCGGCCTCACGGGGGTCGACGTGCGCGTAGTGCAGCCGGGTCACGATCCACTTCTCGGCGAGGAAGATCCGCTGCAACGGCAGGGCCTCGGCCTCCAGTTCGGGGATCCAGCGGGGGTTGTTCATCAGGTCGGGGACCAGGTGCTCGGCGATCGCGTGGGAGTCGAGGTGGTCCCGTACGGCCTCGTAGACGCGGACCAGCGCGTGCGTCATCAGGGTGTCGTCCGTGACGTGTCCGTCGCCCTTGTGGTACGGGGCGATGGGGCGGGCCGTGCGCCAGTTCTCGTGCCACGGGCCGACGATGCCGTGCACGCGGCCGCCGTGCCGTTCCACGATCTGGTCCGGGGTCCAGCCCTCCACCGGGCCGCCGAGCGCGTCGCCGACGGCGGCTCCGACGAGAGCGCCGCAGGCCCGGTCCTCCAACGTGAGCGTCATGTCCGAATCATCCCTTGAGGTTTGGGTGAGGTGAGTTCCGTACGCGCGAGGAGCGCGGCGAGTTCCACGAGGTCGGTGCCGGCGAGGCGGGGGAGGGCGCAGCCGGACAGGGTGCGGCAGGCCTCGCGCCAGGCGGCGGGGATCGAATCGCCGCCGCCGAGCACGCCGGTGAGCGCGCCGGCGAGGGCGGGGGCGGAGTCCGCGACGCGGGACAGGCAGGCGGCCGCCGGGACGGCCTCGGTCACCCTGCCGCGGGCGGCGGTCGCGAGGGCGAGGGCCACGGGGACGGTCTCGGCGGCGGCGATCCCGTAGCTGTAGACGTGGTCCACGATCTCGTGTTCGAGGATGGGGACGATGGCGAAGGCGCCGCCGCCGTCGGTGCGGGTACGGGCGAGGTCCACGGCGTGGCGGGCATTGCGGCCGATCTCGGTGGCCTCGGGGAGCTGGGCGAGGGCGGCCTCCACGGCGGCGTCGACGTCCGCGGTGGCGAGGGCGGTGGCGATGGCCGCGGCCATGGCGCGGGCGCCGTGGACGCCGTCGCCGTCCTGGGTGTAGCGGGCGTCGAACTCGGCGAGGTCGGCGGCGGCCCCGGCGTCGCCCGGGTGGACGACGGCGAGCACGCAGGCGCGGATGCAGGCGGCGTCGTCGAAGTAGTGCGGGTTGTCGTGGCCGGTGGCGGGCGGGCGCAGGCCGGTGGCGAGGTTGCCGAGGCCGGCGCGGACGGAGATCCGGGCGCGGAGGGGGAGGACGGCGGACTCGACCTCGGGCGCGCGTTCCGCCGCCGCGGCGACCTCGGAGGCCAGGGCGTTCCACGCGAGGTCGATGGCGGCGCGCATGCGGCGGGACCGGGAGAGGTCGCTGAGCAGGACGCCGGCGGCGGTGAGCACGGACTCGGCGACGAAGGCGGCCCACTCGGCGTCGTCGGACGGGCCGAGGCGCAGGGGCTCGGGGGGCTGGTTGAGGGCGATGGGGACGGGGAGGGTGGTGGTGGCGTTCTGCTCGGCGAAGGTGTCGAGCTCGCGGGTGAGACGGCGGGTCCACTCGGGCATCCGGCTGGCGCGGTGCCGGGCGGCGGGCCAACCGGCCGCGTCGCCTGCGGCGAGGCCGAGGAGGAGGCCCTCGATCCGCCGGGCCCCTGCGGGGAGCTCGGCGGGTGCGGAGGCCGCCGGCGCGGCGGGCCGCTCGACGACCCGGACCCCGGCGATGCGGAGCCCCGGCCCGGCGCCGAGCACCCCGAAGGCCACCTCCCCGACCCACCCGAGCGCCGCCCCGACCAGGGGCCCGCCCCCGGCCCCGGCCAGGGCCACGCCGCCGGCGAGGGCTCTGGCCCCGGCCCCTGCTACAGCTCCGGCTCCGCTTGCGGCCGCGGATGTACGGGTACCCGGGTGCGGGCCGCCGGCTGGGGCGGAGATCTCCCCCACCCCGCCCCTTCCCGAAACCGGGGGCAGGCCCCCGGCCCCCCGGCTCCCGGTGGCCCCGGTCAGCGCTGCGCGTGGCTGGAGGCCGGGCTGCGGTTCCGCTGGTGCGGCCGGGCTCCGCTCTGGGGGCGGGCTCCCGGTTTCCCGGTTCCCGGTGGGTCGGCGGAGCGCTGCGCGTGGCTGGGGCTGCGGGGGGCGGGGGCCCTCTCCTCCCGGTTTCCCGGTTCCCGGTGGCCTCGGTCAGCGCTGCGCGTGGCTGGAGGCCGGGCTGCGGTTCCGCTGGCGCGGCCGGGCTCCGCTCTGGGGGCGGGCTCCCGGTTTCCCGGTTCCCGGTGGCCCCGGTCAGCGCTGCGCGTGGCTGGAGGCCGGGATCGCGTTCCGTCGGGTTCGGCGGTGGGGCGGGGTGCGTTGTGTCGGGCCAGTGTCCGGGGGCCGGTGCCGGTGGGAAGTGGGGCGGCGGGGTGGGGTCCGGGGGCGTCATCGGGGGGCCTCGTATTCGGGGGTGAGGAGGTCCGCGATGTCGAGGACGTGGTAGCCCCGCATCGAGGGGAGGCAGCTGCCGCGGACCGGGCCGATGGCCGAGGACCAGGCGGCGGGGATGGCGGCGGCGCCCGACATCGCGCCGGACAGGGCGCCCGCCACCGCCGCCGTGGTGTCCGCGTCGCGGCCCATGTTGACCGCGGTCAGGACCGAGGAGGGGAAGTCGCCCCGGCACGCGGCGAAGGCGCCGAAGGCGAGGCCGACGGCCTCGGGTGCCAGGTCCGTCCACGGATAACCGCCGATGACCACCGCCGAGCGCACCGCCCGTTCCCCGCGCGGGGCGGCGGTGACCGCCCGGCGCAGGGAGCGGGCCGTCCACGAGTCGGACGGGATGACGGACAGGGCCGCGGAGACCACGGACGCCGGGCTGCCGCCGGCCATCGCCGCCGCGACGCCCGCCGCCACCGCCTGGCCGCCGTAGATGCCCTCGCCGTCGTGGCTGACCGTGCCGTCGATGGCGACCAGCCGGGCCGCTTCGGCGGGCCGGCCGGCCGCGAAGACGCCGAACGGCGCCGCCCGCATGGCGAGACCGTCCGACCACGCGTGCCGGTGCTGGGCCGAGATGGGGGCGGCCAGGCCGCGGCGGAGGTTTTCGAGGGTGCCGCGCTCCGAGAACCCGGCGCCCCGGAACGGGCCTTCGTCGAGGTCCGCGATCCAGTGGTGCCAGGCGCGCTCCACGTGGGAGACCGTGAGCGCCGAGCCGTGGCGGGCCAGCAGCAGCCCGGAGAAGATCGCGTACTCGGTGTCGTCCGTGCCCGCCGGGTCCTCCGACACGAAACCCTCGATGCGGCCCCATTTCGCCCGGATCTCCGACGGCTTCATGTTCTCCGCGGGGGCGCCCAGCGCGTCGCCCACCGCGAGCCCGAGAAGAGCGCCCCTGGCCCGTTCGAGGAGGACCTGCGGATTGCATGCAATCAGCTTCACCGGCTCCATGGCGCGCCTCTCCCACATTGGATGGGGCTCATCATGAGCCCTTGGGGGATTTGTGCCATGGCATGTGGTTTGTCGCTCGTCGCGAAACACCCCGCGCAGCCCGTCGTCACCCGGTCGCCGACCCACAAAACCGCAGGTAAGTACGGCCTTCCTTGCTGGCGGGAGACAGAAATCGTGCGTAGTTTCGAGGTGTTCAGGGGGAGCGGGGTGTCTCGCGGCACCCGTTCGCACAAATGGGGAGATATCTCGTCATGTCCATCATCGACATCGAAGCACCGCTGCACACCGCGCACCGGGACAACCACACCCACCGCGACGTCAACGGCGGATGGCTGCGCCCGGCCGTCTTCGGTGCCATGGACGGACTCGTCTCCAACCTCGCCCTCATGACCGGCGTGGCCGGCGGCGCCGTCGCCCCGCAGACCATCGTCATCACCGGACTGGCGGGCCTCGCGGCCGGCGCCTTCTCGATGGCGGCCGGCGAGTACACCTCCGTCGCCTCGCAGCGCGAGCTGGTCCTCGCGGAACTGGACGTAGAGCGGCAGCAGTTGCGCAAGCACCCGGTCGACGAGATGGAGGAGCTGGCCGAGCTCTACGTCTCCCGCGGGGTCGAGCCCGCGCTCGCCCGCAAGGTCGCCACGCAGCTGTCCCGCGACCCCGAGCAGGCGCTGGAGATCCACGCCCGCGAGGAGCTCGGGATCGACCCCGACGACCTGCCCTCGCCGCTCGTCGCCGCGGTCTCGTCCTTCGGCTCCTTCGCGCTGGGCGCGCTGCTCCCCGTACTGCCGTACCTGCTCGGCGCCACGGCCCTGTGGCCCGCGGTGCTGCTCGCACTGGCCGGGCTCTTCGCCTGCGGCGCGGTGGTCTCCCGGGTCACCGCCCGGTCCTGGTGGTACAGCGGTCTGCGCCAGCTCGTCCTGGGTGGCGCGGCCGCCGGTGTGACGTACATCCTGGGAACCTGGATCGGCGGAGCCATAGGCTGACCGGCCTCGGAATGAGACACTATGCAGCGCACCACATAAGTAGTCCGTTACCCGGCGGTTTCGATCCCGTGTCCGCCGGGCATCACACCAGGGCTCCGGGCAACGATGCCCGCCCTGCACCCGGGACCTCCGCCTCGTACTGCGCCGGTCTGCGTCCGTAGAACGCCGCGAAAGTCCCCTCTTCCTGCCTCGTGCAGTGTCCGCATGCTGGAATGGCGTATCCGCTTCTCGGGATTGTCGTCATCATGTAATCTGCACGAAATTTCGCAGAGGGCCAACGTCGTCCCTCGGCTATGCACATATGCCACGACGACGACGGGAGAGCCGATGCGTTCCGCATCCACGCACTCCGCGACCGGCCCCAGCACCACTGCCTGGTCGCCCATGGACGGTCGCCCCGCCCAGCAGGGCATGTACGACCCGCGCAACGAGAAGGACGCCTGTGGCGTCGGATTCGTGGCGAACCTCACCGGCGAGGCCACCCACACTCTCGTTGAGCAGGCCCTGACCGTATTGCGGAACCTCGAGCACCGCGGCGCGACCGGCTCCGAGCCGGACTCGGGCGACGGCGCCGGAATCCTCAGCCAGGTCCCGGACGCGTTCCTGCGCGAGGTGGCCGGCTTCGAGCTCCCCGAGGCCGGCGCGTACGCCGTCGGCATCGCCTTCCTCCCCGCCGACGGCACCGCACAGGCCGTCGCCGTGGAGCAGATCGAGGCCATCGCCGCCCAGGAGAACCTGACGGTTCTCGGATGGCGCGAGGTCCCGGTCACCCCGGACCTGCTCGGCAACGGCGCCCGCGCCACCATGCCGGCCTTCTCCCAGCTGTTCGTCAGCAACGGGACGACCGGCATCGAGCTGGACCGCAAGGCCTTCGTGCTGCGCAAGCGCGCCGAGCGCGAGGCCGGCGTCTACTTCCCGTCGCTCTCCGCCCGCACCATCGTCTACAAGGGCATGCTGACCACCGGCCAGCTGGAGCCCTTCTTCCCCGACCTCTCCGACCGTCGCTTCGCCTCGACGCTCGCCCTGGTCCACTCGCGGTTCTCCACGAACACCTTCCCGTCGTGGCCGCTCGCCCACCCGTACCGCTTCGTCGCGCACAACGGCGAGATCAACACGGTCAAGGGCAACCGCAACTGGATGAAGGCCCGCGAGTCCCAGCTGGCCTCCGAGGCCTTCGGCGACGGCGTGCTGGACCGGATCTTCCCGATCTGCACCCCGGACGCCTCCGACTCGGCCTCCTTCGACGAGGTCCTGGAGCTGCTCCACCTCGGCGGCCGGTCGCTCCCGCACAGCGTGCTGATGATGATCCCGGAGGCGTGGGAGAACCACACCTCCATGGACCCGGCCCGCCGCGCGTTCTACAAGTACCACTCCACCCAGATGGAGCCCTGGGACGGCCCGGCCTGCGTCACCTTCACCGACGGCACCCAGGTCGGCGCGGTCCTCGACCGCAACGGTCTGCGCCCCGGCCGCTACTGGGTCACCGACGACGGCCTCGTCGTCCTCGGCTCCGAGGTCGGCGTGCTCGACATCGACCCGGCCAAGGTCGTCCGCAAGGGCCGCCTGCAGCCCGGCAAGATGTTCCTCGTCGACACCGCCCAGAAGCGGATCATCGAGGACGACGAGATCAAGAACGAGCTGGCCGCCGCCGCCCCGTACGCGGAGTGGCTGGAGACCGGCGAGATCGAGCTGTCGGACCTGCCCGAGCGCGAGCACATCGTGCACACCCACGCCTCGGTCACCCGCCGCCAGCAGACCTTCGGCTACACCGAGGAAGAGCTGCGCGTCATCCTCGCGCCGATGGCCCGTACCGCCGGCGAGCCCCTCGGCTCCATGGGTACGGACTCTCCGATCGCCGCCCTGTCCGAGCGCCCCCGGCTGCTCTTCGACTACTTCACCCAGCTCTTCGCGCAGGTCACCAACCCGCCGCTGGACGCCATCCGCGAGGAGCTCGTCACCTCGCTGCTGTCCTCGCTCGGCCCGCAGGGCAACCTGCTGGAGTCGACCGCCGCGTCCTGCCGCAGCGTCACCCTGCCCTTCCCGGTGATCGACAACGACGAGCTGGCCAAGCTCATCCACATCAACGCCGACGGCGACATGCCGGGCATGAAGGCCGCCACGCTCTCCGGCCTCTACCGGGTCTCCGGCGGCGGCGAGGCGCTCGCCGCGCGGATCGAGGAGATCCGGGGCGAGGTCGACGCGGCCATCGCGAACGGCGCGCACCTGATCGTACTGTCCGACCGCCACTCGGACGCCGAGCACGCGCCGATCCCGTCGCTGCTGCTCACCTCCGCCGTGCACCACCACCTCATCGCCACGAAGCAGCGCACCCAGGTGGGCCTGCTCGTCGAGGCCGGTGACGTCCGCGAGGTCCACCACGTCGCGCTGCTGATCGGCTACGGCGCCGCCGCGGTCAACCCGTACCTGGCCATGGAGTCCGTCGAGGACCTCCTGCGCGCCGGCACCTTCCTGACCGGCCTGGAGCCGGAGCAGGCCATCAAGAACCTGATCTACGCGCTCGGCAAGGGCGTTCTGAAGGTCATGTCGAAGATGGGCATCTCGACCGTCGCCTCCTACCGCGGCGCCCAGGTCTTCGAGGCCGTCGGCCTGAACGAGGACTTCGTCGGCACCTACTTCGCGGGCACCGCCACGAAGATCGGCGGCGCCGGCCTGGACGTCATCGCCAAGGAGGTGGCCGCACGCCACGCCAAGGCCTACCCCGTCTCCGGCATCGCGGCCACGCACCGCGCGCTGGAGATCGGCGGCGAGTACCAGTGGCGCCGCGAGGGCGAGCCGCACCTGTTCGACCCGGAGACGGTCTTCCGCCTCCAGCACGCCACCCGCAACCGCCGGTACGACATCTTCCGGCAGTACACGGACCGCGTGAACGAGCAGTCCGAGCGCCTCATGACGCTCCGCGGCCTCTTCGGCTTCAAGAGTGACCGCCCGTCGATCTCCATCGACGAGGTCGAGCCGATCTCCGACATCGTCAAGCGCTTCTCCACCGGCGCCATGTCGTACGGCTCCATCTCCAAGGAGGCGCACGAGACCCTCGCCATCGCCATGAACCAGCTGGGCGCCAAGTCCAACACCGGTGAGGGCGGCGAGGACCCGGACCGTCTCTACGACCCGGCGCGGCGCTCGTCGATCAAGCAGGTCGCCTCCGGCCGCTTCGGCGTCACCTCCGAGTACCTGGTCAACGCGGACGACATCCAGATCAAGATGGCGCAGGGTGCCAAGCCCGGCGAGGGCGGCCAGCTGCCCGGCCACAAGGTCTACCCGTGGGTCGCCAGGACCCGGCACTCCACCCCGGGCGTCGGCCTGATCTCCCCGCCGCCGCACCACGACATCTACTCCATCGAGGACCTGGCTCAGCTGATCCACGACCTCAAGAACGCCAACCCGGTCGCCCGCATCCACGTGAAGCTGGTCTCCGAGGTCGGCGTGGGCACGGTCGCCGCGGGTGTCTCCAAGGCCCACGCGGACGTCGTCCTCATCTCCGGCCACGACGGCGGTACGGGCGCCTCCCCGCTCACCTCGCTCAAGCACGCGGGCGGCCCCTGGGAGCTCGGCCTCGCCGAGACCCAGCAGACCCTGCTGCTCAACGGGCTGCGCGACCGGATCGTCGTCCAGACGGACGGCCAGCTCAAGACCGGCCGCGACGTGGTCATCGCCGCGCTGCTCGGCGCCGAGGAGTTCGGTTTCGCGACCGCGCCGCTCGTCGTCTCCGGCTGCGTCATGATGCGCGTCTGCCACCTGGACACCTGCCCGGTCGGCATCGCCACGCAGAACCCGGTCCTGCGCGAGCGCTTCTCGGGCAAGCCCGAGTTCGTCGTCAACTTCTTCGAGTTCATCGCGGAGGAGGTGCGCGAGCTCCTCGCCGAGCTGGGCTTCCGCACGATCGAGGAGGCCGTCGGCCACGCCGAGCTCCTCGACACGACGAAGGCCGTCACGCACTGGAAGGCACAGGGTCTCGACCTGGAGCCGCTCTTCTACGTGCCGGAGCTGCCCGAGGGCGCGGTGCGCCACGCCCTGATCGAGCAGGACCACGGTCTGGAGAAGGCGCTCGACAACGAGCTCGTCGAGCTCGCCGCCGACGCGCTGAACGCGGACTCCGCGGAGACGGCCCAGCCGGTCCGCGCCCAGGTCGCGATCCGCAACATCAACCGGACCGTCGGCACCATGCTCGGCCACCACGTCACCAAGAAGTTCGGCGGCGCGGGCCTGCCCGACAACACGATCGACCTGACCTTCACCGGTTCGGCCGGCCAGTCCTTCGGCGCCTTCGTGCCGAAGGGCATCACCCTCCGCCTGGAGGGCGACGCCAACGACTACGTCGGCAAGGGCCTCTCCGGCGGCCGGATCGTGGTCCGCCCGGACCGCGGCGCCGACCACCTCGCCGAGTACTCCACCATCGCCGGCAACACCATCGGCTACGGAGCCACCGGCGGTGAGATGTTCCTGCGCGGCCGCACCGGCGAGCGCTTCTGCGTCCGCAACTCCGGCGCCCTGGTCGTCTCGGAAGGCGTGGGCGACCACGGCTGCGAGTACATGACCGGCGGCACCGCGGTCGTCCTCGGCGAGACGGGCCGCAACTTCGCGGCCGGCATGTCGGGCGGCGTCGCGTACGTCATCGACCTCGACCCGAACAACGTCAACGTCGGCAACGCGGACGCCGTAGAGGCCCCGTCCGACACCGACAAGCAGTGGCTGCACGATGTGGTGCGCCGCCACGAGGAGGAGACCGGCTCGACCGTGGCCGCGAAGCTCCTGGCTGACT
Source organism: Streptomyces sp. 147326 (assembly GCF_045000215.1). Lineage (NCBI taxonomy): Bacteria > Bacillati > Actinomycetota > Actinomycetes > Kitasatosporales > Streptomycetaceae > Streptomyces > Streptomyces sp. 147326. The sequence goes on from NZ_CP134201.1 coordinate 6,457,048, forward strand.
GGTCCGTCGCGGTGGACCGCTTCAGCAAGATCATCCCCACCACGTACAAGGCAGTGCTCGCCGCCAAGGACGCCGCTGAGCTCGCCGGACTCTCGGAATCCGAGACCACGGAGAAGATGATGGAGGCGGCGACCCATGGCTGACCCGAAGGGCTTCCTCACCACCCAGCGCGAGACCGCCTGCACCCGTCCTGTCGCCGACCGGCTGAAGGACTGGAACGAGGTCTACGTTCCGGGCTCGCTGCTCCCGATCATCAGCAAGCAGGCCGGCCGCTGCATGGACTGCGGCATCCCGTTCTGCCACAACGGGTGCCCGCTCGGGAACCTGATCCCCGAGTGGAACGACTTCGCGTACCGCGACGACTGGTCGGCGGCGAGCGAGCGGCTGCACGCCACGAACAACTTCCCGGAGTTCACCGGGCGCCTCTGCCCGGCCCCGTGCGAGTCGGCGTGCGTCCTCGGCATCAACCAGCCGGCCGTCACGATCAAGAACGTCGAAGTCTCGATCATCGACAAGGCCTGGGACAACGGCAACGTCACCCCGCAGCCGCCGGAGCGCCTCTCCGGCAAGACGGCCGCCGTCATCGGCTCCGGCCCGGCGGGTCTCGCCGCGGCCCAGCAGCTGACCCGGGCCGGCCACACCGTGGTGGTGTACGAGCGCGCCGACCGCGTCGGCGGCCTGCTGCGCTACGGCATCCCCGAGTTCAAGATGGAGAAGGTGCACATCAACCGCCGCATCGAGCAGATGCGCGCGGAGGGCACCAAGTTCCGTACCGGCATCGAGGTCGGCCGCGACATCACCGCCACCGACCTGCGCAAGCGGTTCGACGCGGTGGTCATCGCGGCGGGCGCCACGGTCTCCCGCGACCTCCCGGTCCCGGGCCGCGAGCTGAACGGCATCCACTTCGCGATGGAGTACCTGCCGCTCGCGAACAAGGTGCAGGAGGGCGACTTCATGGCGCCCCCCATCACGGCCGAGGGCAAGCACGTGGTCGTCATCGGCGGCGGCGACACCGGCGCGGACTGCGTGGGCACCGCCCACCGCCAGGGCGCGGCCTCGGTCACGCAGCTGGAGATCATGCCGAAGCCGGGCGAGGACCGCAACGCCAACCAGCCCTGGCCGACCTTCCCCATGCTCTACAAGGTCACCTCGGCGCACGAGGAGGGCGGCGAGCGGGTCTACTCCGTCTCCACCACCCACTTCGAGGGCGACGAGGACGGCAACGTCCAGTCCCTGCACCTGATCGAGGTCGCCTTCGAGGGCGGCAAGCTCGTCCAGAAGCCCGGCACCGAGCGCGTCCTCCCCGCGCAGCTGGTCACCCTGGCGATGGGCTTCACGGGCACGGACCAGGCCAACGGTCTGGTCGACCAGTTCGGCCTGGAGCTGGACGCCCGCGGCAACATCGACCGCGACGCCTCCTACGCGACCAACGTCGACGGTGTCTTCGTCGCCGGCGACGCGGGCCGCGGCCAGTCGCTCATCGTCTGGGCCATCGCGGAAGGCCGCTCGGCCGCCCGCGGCGTGGACCGCTTCCTGACCGGCACCAGCGCCCTCCCGTACCCGGTCAAGCCGACGGACCGCTCGCTGACCGTGTAACACCCGAAGTACCCCCGCCCTTCGTGGGCGGGACCCCTCATACGGTCCGTACAACGGAGTGCGGAACTCTGACACAGCGCCCGCCATGTCCCCGACCAGGGATGGCGGGCGCTGTGGCGTTGTGTAGTCATATCGATGCGTTCCGTTGTTGCGGCGTCGCGGCGAGGACTACGCTCTTCCGCGGAGCGAGGGCACTGCGGAAGGGGGGAGTTGGCTCATGGCCAAGCCGAACGACGAGAGTGGCGCGGAGACGCCGGACGAGTTCGCCCGTGAGGAATTGCGGGGGAAGCGGGAGGCGGCGGGGTTGACCCAGGAGGGGCTGGGCGAGCGGATCTTCGCCACCGGGGCGTACGTCGGGATGATGGAGAACGGGCGGCGTCGACTGCGCCCTGAGATCGCAAAACTCATCGACAGGGAGCTGGGCACCGGGGACTACTTCTTCCGGCTGGCCAGGGCGTTCAAGTCCAAGCACAGCGAGTACTTCGCCGCCGCGGCCGAGTTGGAAGGCCTGGCGACGGCCACCTATGAGTACGCCTGCACGCTGGTTCCCGGGCTGCTCCAGACGGAGGACTACGCCCGGGCCGTGATCCGGGCCGCCGGCCCGACCGCGCTGGCCGAGCGTGTTGAGGCCCTGGTCGCGGCACGCATCGAACGCGCACGGCTCCTCGTCGATCCGGAGACCCCCGAGATGTGGGTAGTCCTGCACGAGTCGGTGCTGCGGACAGTGGTCGGCGGACCTGCTGTGATGGCGGCTCAGTTGCGGCACATCGCTTCGTACGTTCGCGCCCACCGGATCACCGTCCAGGTTGTGCCGTTCGCAGCCGGGGCCCATGGAGCACTGGGCTCGATGGTGCGCATCATGCAGTTCGCCGATGCGCCCGACGTGGCGTACACGGAGGGCCCCTATGCGGGGCAGCTGCTCGATTATCCGGCTCTGGTTCGGCGCTACTGGAGGTCATACGATCTTGCCAGGGCCGCTGCGCTGTCGCCGGAGGTGTCCCTGACCTTGATCGAGTCGGTGGCGGAGGAGTATGCGACATGTGCGCAGACGTGAACGGCTTGTCCTGGCGGAAGTCCTCGTACAGCAATGGGGACGGCGGCGACTGCCTAGAGGTGTCCGACGGCCTCCCCGGTGTCGTCCCCGTCCGCGACAGCAAGCTGGCGGGCGCCGGCCCGGTCCTCGCGTTCCGGGATTCCGCGTGGGCGCCGTTCATCGAGGCCGTGAAGCGCCGAGCCTGATCTCGTTCCGCAACTGCCGGCGCCCGTCAGGTCCCCGGCCGGGGACGACGGGCGCCGGGCGTCACCCGTGGGCGAGGGCGGCCGCCTCGCGTACGGCTGTGGCGACGGCCGGGGCGTCCTTCTTCAGGATCCCGCCGTGGTTGCTGGGGACCTTCGCGCTGAGCTGGATGTTCGGCTTGCGCCGGAACACCGGGTCGAGGCCCGCGCGGATGCGTTCCTGCTCGTCGCCCTTGCTCCCGAAGGACGTTCCCGAAGCCAGTACGTAGCGCACCGGGACGGTGATGTCGTCCAGTACGGGGCCCAGTTCGCGCTCGCGAGCCAGTCGGCCGACCTCGATGTTGCTGTTCGCCATCTGTTCGGCGGTCATCCGCGGGGTCAGGCCCGTCGGGCGCAGCAAGAGCATCAGCCAGCCCATCCGCTTGAAGGAGCGGCGGATCCTGTGCTCCATCTCCTCGGTGAGCCAGTCGTAGGGCTGTGCGCCGTCGACCAGGACCGCACCGAGGGCGCGGTCCGGATTGCGGCTCGCCCAGTGGGCCCCGACGAACGCCCCGTAGGACCAGCCCACTACCAGCGCCCGGTCCACGTCCCTGGCCGCGAGGACGGCGTCGACGTCCCGGACGGCCGCCTCGAAGGAGTAGTCCGCCGAGCGCCTCGACTTCCTGCCGCGGGCCCGCTCGTCGTAGGTGATGTGCCGCCACTCGGGTCCCAGGTCGGCGATGACCCGCCGCCAGTTCCCTTGCGTGGCGAAGTGACCGTTGAGGTAGACCACGGGGGTGCCGGGCCCGTCGGAATCGGTGACGGCGAGGGCCGTGTCGTCGACCGGCACCATGCCGGTCCACGGCGTCGTCATATCGTCCCCCCGGTCGTGTCCCCGGCCTCCTCGGCGCGGGTGAGGGCTTCGGTCAGTTGCTTCTTCGCGCGGGCGGGGACGTAGCCGCCCTCCGAGTAGTTCTGGGCGAACGCGTCGAGGAACTCCACCGGGTCCTCACCGACGACCTCGCGGATCGGCGTCCCGTCCGCCGCGGCCTGCTCGAAGAGGTCGGCGAGGTCCTCGAACATCGATGCGTTGCTGTCGCCGTCGGTGGGCACGAAGTGCATCAGGTAGCGCTCGATCGCCTCGGTCGCCACACGGTGCGCCTCGGGGAACTCCTTGACGCGCGCCTTGTACGCCCGCCAGCGCTTCTTGGGGCCGATCACCTTCGCGATGAAGCCGCTCTTCTCGGCATCGGACATGGTCACTCGCCTCCTTCGCGGAGCTGTTCCAGTCGTTCCGTGAGGAAGCTCCACGTCCTCCAGAACTCTTCGAGGTAAACCCGCCCCTCGGCGTTGAGGGAGTACACCTTGCGCGGCGGCCCCTTCTCGGAGGGGATCTTCTCCACGTCGACGAGACCGCGCTTCTCGACCCTGATGAGCAGGGCGTAGACGGTCCCTTCGGCGATGTCGGAGAACCCCTGCTCCCGCAGCCATGCCGTGATCTCGTAGCCGTACGCGGGCCGGCCGGACAGGGTCGCGAGGACGATGCCCTCCAGCGTGCCCTTGAGCATCTCCGTCAGCAGCTTGGCCATGGCACACCTCCTCTCCGAGCTATTCGGTGTTGCTGAGTACCGGTATACCGTAACGCTGACTACCGGTACCTAGCAAGGCCGAATAGTGAAGCGGTCGCGCAACTCCGTCCACTCGAAGGCCGGGGTGGGCACGTTCATCTCCGGCACGCTCAGCGACGACTCGCTGTCCGAGCACGAGCCGCTGCGCCAGGAGCTGCAGCGCTGGCTCGACAAGGCGCGGGCCGCCGGGCTGGGCGAGGAGAGCATCGAGGCCCTGTTCCTGAGCACCTTCCGCGCCCGAACCGGCACGGACATGCACACCGAAGAGGAGAAATGACCGCCATTTTGGAAGCCCGCGCGCTGGGCAAGCGGTACGGCCGCAAAGAGGCGCTGAGCGACTGCACCCTGAGCGTGCCGGCCGGGCGGGTCGTCGGTCTGGTCGGGCCCAACGGGGCCGGCAAGTCGACCCTGTTGCAGCTGGCCTGCGGGCTGATCGGCCCGAGCTCCGGCAGTATCGAAGTGCTCGGCGGCCGGCCCGCCTCTGGGCTCGGGCAGCTGGCCAAGGTCGGTTTCGTCGCCCAGGACACGCCCACGTACGCCGGGCTGTCCATCGCCGACCACCTGAAGCTGGGTGCCCGGCTGAACCCGGGGTGGGACGCGCAGCTGGCGGAGGACAGGATCCGGCAGCTCGGCCTGGACCCCGCCCAGAAGGCCGGCAAGCTCTCCGGCGGCCAGCGCGCCCAGGTGGCCCTGACCCTCGCCGTGGCCAAACGGCCCGAGCTGCTGATGCTCGACGAGCCGGTCGCCGCTCTGGACCCGCTGGCCCGGCGGGAGTTCCTGCAGAGCCTGATGGAGTTCGTGGCCGAGGAGGGGGTCACCGTCGTGCTCTCCTCGCACCTGGTCTCCGACCTGGAACGGGTCTGTGACCACCTGATCTCGCTGGTCGCCTCCCGGGTCCAGGTCGCAGGGGACGTCGACGACCTGCTCGCCACCCACTTCCGGCTCACCACCGCGCGCCGGGACGCCGCCACCCTGCCCGCGGGCATGCACGTCATCCAGGAGACCCACACCGAGCGGCAGAGCACGTTCATCGTGCGCTCCGACACGGCGGTCCAGGATCCTTCCTGGATCCTCGAGCCCCTCAATCTGGAGGACCTGGTCCTCACCTACATGAGTCAGGCCTCCACCGCCGGGCGCGGCCCCCGACCCACTCCGGAGGACCAGCGATGATCTGGCTGACCTGGCGCCAATAGCGTGTCCAGACGCTCGTGGCCCTCGCCGCCCTGGCCGTGCTCGCGATGTTCCTCGTGGTCACCGGCCTCCAGATGCGCGACCTCTACGACAGCACCGTCGCGCACTGCGGGGACGACTGCGGAACGGCCAGGAACGCACTGGTAGTCGAGTACCAGAACCTGACCTACTACGTCACGAGCCTGCTGCTCGCCGTGCCCGGCATCATCGGGGTCTTCTGGGGCGCCCCGTTGATCGCCCGTGAACTGGAGACCGGCACCCACCGGCTCGTCTGGAACCAGAGCATCACCCGCGGCCGCTGGATCCTGGTCAAGCTCGGGGCCGTAGGGCTGATCGCCGTCGCCGTCACCGGGGTGCTCAGCCTCCTGGTGACCTGGTGGGCGAGTCCCATCGACCGGGTCAACCTGGACCGGTTCACGCCCCTCATGTTCAGCGGCCGCGCGGTCGTTCCCCTCGGCTACGCGGCGTTCGCCTTCACCCTCGGAGCCTGCGCCGGGCTGCTGATCCGGCGCACCGTGCCCGCGATGGCCGCGACGCTCGTCGCTTTCGTCGCGGTCCAGATCCTCGTGCCCTTCGTGATCCGCCCGCACTTCGTGACGCCGGAGCATGCCGATGTCACGCTCAGCTCCCTCGTCATGGCGCCGGTCGGCGGGGGCGGGGAGTCCGGTGCGCCGAAGGACGGCTGGAACGGGAACCACATCCAGCTGAAGGGTGCCGGTGACGACTCCTACCTGCGGGTCGGAGTCCTCAAGCCCGGCGTCTGGGTGGTGTCCGACCCCGGTGCGGTGCTCGACGCGTTTGACCGGGAGGTCCGCGGTGCCCGGGGCTGCGCGGACCGCACGACGGACCCCTTCGAGTGCTTCGCCACGTCGGACCTCCACATAGAGGTCGACTACCAGCCCGCCGACCGCTACTGGACCTTCCAGTGGGTCGAGACCGGCATCTTCCTCGCGCTCTCCGGGCTGCTGGCGGGGTTCTGCTCCTGGTGGCTGCGCCGTAGGACGGCCTGACCGGGACGAGGAGAAAAGAGCGGCCGAAGCCAACGCAACTGGCTTCGGCCGCCCCTTCGACTCTACTGGCGCCGAGTACGGGACGACGCCCGGCGGGCACCGGCCGTCACCTGCCGAACGACGGGGCCGGGCCCGGTTCGCTCGTGCGGGTGATGCGGAGTGCCTGCGGGGCGGTGCAGCGCAGCGCAGGGCAGCGCGGGTCGGCAAGATCCGGACGGGGCGACCTGGGCCGGACGGACCATCCGGGCTGCTCCGCCGCACAGTTGAGGGGCGCGCGGTCTGGTAACCATCTGCACCATGGCCCCCACCCGAACCCTGCTGAGCGGGCTGCTCGGCGCCGCCGCCCTGCTGCTCTCCGTCCAGCCGTCCCTCGCCGCCGCCGACCGGCAGACCGTCGACTACCACGGGCTGCGTCTCACTGTCCCCGCCGACTGGCGGGTCGTCGACCTCGACCGCGACCCCGGCGCCTGCCTCCGGCTCGACCTGCCCACCCTGTACCTCGGCCACGCCGGCACCCAGAGCGAATGCACCGGCCGGGCCGTCGTCAGCCGCGCCGACACCCTGCACCTCGAACCCCTCGAGGGGGCTCCCGACCGCGCCGACGTCCCCACCGTCACCGTGGAGACCGCCACCGAGCTGCCCGAAGCCCCCCACCCCTCCGCCAGCAACGAACTGCGCTACGCCCTGCTCCGGCCCGGGGTCATGGCCACCGTCTCCTACGGAGCCGCGCCCGACGCCGTGCGCAGGGTCCTCACCCGGGCCCGCACCGTGAGCGCCGCCACCCCCGCCCCGCGCCCCGCGGCGCCCGCCGTGGCCCCCGGCGGCGCGGACCACCACGGCGTCCAGGAAGCCTTCAAGGGGGAGGGCTTCGACGCCTGCACCGCCCCGACCCAGAAGGCCATGGACACCTGGCGGGCCGATTCCCCCTTCCGCGCGATCGGTGTCTACATCGGCGGCCCCGCCCGGGCCTGCGCCCAGCCGCGGCTCACCGCCCGCTGGGTCGAACGGCAGGCCGCTGCGGGCTGGCACCTGATGCCGATCTGGGTGGGACCGCAGCCCTGGAACAGCCCCAGCACCGGCCTGTCCACCGACCCCTCCGAGGCCAACGGGCAGGGCAGGGAGGCCGCCGAGGGCGCGGTGGACGCGGCCCGGTCCCTCGGAATGCCCGAGGGCACGGTGCTCTACAACGACCTGGAGAACTACACGGACCGCGCCACCTGGGACGCCCCCGTCGTCGCCTACCTGACCGCCTGGACGCAGCGGCTGCACGAGCTGGGCTTCCGCTCCGCCGCCTACGTATCGGTGAGTTCCGGGGTCAAGGCGCTCAGCGCCCACCACCACCAGGCCCCCCAGGCCATGCCGGACGTGCTGTGGGCCGCCCGCTGGAACCTCTCGGCCTCCGTCGGCGACGCCGACATGGGCCTGCCGGCGGGCACGGCCCAGTGGGCCGGCCCGCGCCGGGCCCACCAGTTCCGCGGCGACCACAACGCCACGTACGGCGGGGTCACCATCAACATCGACCGCAACTGGGTGGACGTGGACCCGGCCGCCCTCGGCCCGATCGGCGGCCTGCCCCCGCTCAGCTAGCCGAACCGCTCAGCTAGCCGAACCGCTCAGCCGGCCGCGCCGCCCGGCTCCGGCTCGCCGGCCTCCGGCCCGCCCGGCTCCGGGTCCTCGCGCGGCGGCTCGTCGTCGTTGCCCCGGCGGACGGTGTGCGTGCCGCGCGCCGGGGTCCACGACCGCAGCACCAGGTCATCGCCCTCCACAGCGATGTGGACGACCTCCGTCAGATCGGCGTAGAAGAGGTGGAAGGGGTGCGGGGTCTCCGTCTCCTCCGCGTACCGGTGCAGCTCGGGCGGGTCCACCAGCTCCACCGCCCGCCCGGAGATCCGTACGTCCCCGTCGGGCATCTCCTCGCCCTGGCCCGGATTGGTGTGCAGGGCGAAGCGCGGGTCGTGCTGGAGGTCCCTGGCCTTCATCGAGCCCGCCATCATGCCGAGCCACAGCTCACCGCCGCGGATGTCGACGTTCAGCCCGGACACCCGGGGAGAGCCGTCCTTGCGGAGGGTGGCCAGGACATGGTGCGGGTACTGCGCGAAGCGCGCCTGGACGGCCGCCGCGAACTCCGGCTCCGCCTTCTCGAAGACTGCCCAGCTGGTGTGCGTCATACGTCCATGAAAGCGCGCGGCAGGGGCGGTCCCGGGTCAGGCGCGCACGATGCCCGCGCCGCGCGCCGCCGCCAGCCAGGCCGGGAACTCCCCGACCAGCCGGTCGTACAGTTCCGCGTCCGGGACGGTGCGCGGATCCAGGCCCGCGTGGAAGTAGCCGGCGTTGTCCACCACGCGACGGGACGGCACGGGCAGTTCGTCCAGCCGGCGCAGGAAGTCGAACTGCGTGCTGCGCGTGTTGCCGAAGCCGACGAACTGCCAGAAGAGCGGCAGCCGGGCCGCCTTGCACAGGTACTTCTCCGCCGCGAGTTTGTTGATCGGCCCGCCGTCGGTCTGGAAGACGACGAGGGCGGGCTGCGTCGACCCCGAGTCGAGGTAGTGATCGATCACCGCGTCCATCGCCGCGTGGTAGGCCGTCTTGCCCATGTGGCCGAGCCGGGAAGCGATCTCGGTGACCCTCCCCTCGTGCCCGGCCAGGGAGATCTCCTCCACCGCGTCCACCTCCGTGGAGAAGAAGACCACCGGTACGCGGCCGTCGTCGTCCAGGTGCGCGGACAGGCCCAGCACCCGGTCGGCGAGGGCCTGCACACTGCCGTCCTCGTAGTACGGGCGCATCGACCCGGAGTAGTCCAGCACCAGGTAGACCGCGGCGCGCCCGCCCTCCAGGCCGTACTTGCGCAGGGAGACCCCGGCGCTCTTGTAGAGGCTCACGAGGGCCGGAGCCGTCTCCTCGACCTTGCGGAGGTCCATCGCACTGCCCGTCATGCGGCGAGGGTACGTCAGAGCGCCCCGCCTAAACCGAGGTCCGCCGCTCCCCGGGGCGCAGGGTGACCAGCTCCGACCAGGAGCTGTAGAGCCGGACGGTCTGGCCGTGGGTGGTCATCACCCCTTTGGAGCGGCCGGTGGTGCCGGAGGTGTAGAGGATGTCGCTCAGGTCCTCCGGGCGGATCAGGTCGGGCGCGGGCGAGGCGCTCGGCCTCGGTGACGGACCCGCCGGCGGCCAGGTACGCCTCCCAGGACTCGGGTCCCGTACCGCCGCGCAGGACGACGGTGGAGCAGAGCGCCCCGAGGTCCTCGCCCGAGGAGCGCAGGGCCTCCACGTAGTCGGTGCCGAGGAAGCCGCGCTCGGTGAAGAGGACGCGGGCGCCGCTGCGCCGGATGACGTCGGCCGTCTCGGCGGGCTTGTAGCGGGTGTTGACCGGGACGAGGACCGCTCCCGCGCCGACCGCGCCCAGGGCGGCGGCGATCCACCGGCGGCTGTTGGGGGCCCAGACCGCCACCCGGTCCCCGGGCCGGATGCCGTGCGCGATGGCCGCGCGGGCGGAGGCGGCGATCTCGGCGGCGAGCCGGGTGAAGGACCAGCGGACCTCCCCGTCGGCGAGCGCCTCGTGCTCCCCGTACGCGGCGGCCGCGTACTCCGGGAGCCGGGCGAGCGTGGCGGGCAGGGGCGGCGCGGGTTGCGGGGGCGGCGGTGGCATCGGACGGACCCTCCCTGCTTGACGAGCGAGCGTGGGCGGTATCCCATCACACGTGTTTCAGTTAGGCATATGCCTAGTAGAAATAATCAGAGATCGGGAGGCTTCCATGACGTCCATGGACCTGAAGTCCGTCCTGTCCAGCTTCTGCACCGGCATCGCCGTCATCACGGCGCGCGGAGGCGACGGCCGTCCCGCCGGGATGACCGTGCAGTCCTTCTCGTCGGTGTCGCTGGACCGCCGCTGGTCTGCTTCTGCCCCGCCCGCACGTCGGCCACCTGGCCGCGGATCGAGGCCGCGGGGGCCTTCGCCGTCAACATCCTGGCCGCCGACCAGGAGGAGCTGTGCCGCCGGTTCGCGGTCACGGGCGGGGACAAGTTCGCCGGCGTGCCCTGGCGTGCGGGCGGCAACGGTGCGCCCGTGCTCGGCGGGGTGCTCGCGAGCGTCGAGTGCGATCTGGAGGGCGTGCTGGACGGCGGTGACCACGCCATCGTGCTCGGCCGGGTCACCGGCCTGACCGCGCACCGCGGCGGTCCGCCGCTGCTGCACTTCCGCCGTTCCTACGGCAGCTTGCCGAGCTCCCCGAGTCCGTCGAGCTCGTTGATGTCCTCGAGCATCTTCGCCGCGAGGTCGCGCTCGGAGGCGTAGTACCGCTCGGCCCACTTGAGGGTGAGGGTCGGGTACGCCCACGCCGCCTCGTCCTTGGCGCCCTCCACGTCGGCCACCGCGCGACGGCGCATCTGCTCCGCGAACTCCTGGTGCTGCAGGAGGACTTCGCGCATCTGCTCCGGCTCCAGCAGGTGGCCCAGCCACAGCCGCAGCATCGGCCCGTGCTTGAGGACGGGCGGGTCGACCGGGGCCTCGCGGGCCCATTCCCGTACGGCCGTCATGCCCTCGTCGGTGATCCGGTACACCCGCTTGTCGCGGGTCCCGGTGTCCTGGGCGACCATCCGCGAGGAGGCGTAGCCGGCCTTCTCCAGGCGCTTGAGCTCGCTGTAGATCTGGCTGAACGACGGGCTCCAGTAGAAGAACCGCAGCGACCAGTCCGACCACTTCTTCAGGTCGTAACCGGAGAGCTCCTCCCCGAAGGAGAGCAGCCCGAGCACCGCCCAGCTGGTCGCGGGGAGCGCGCGCCTGTTCGTCTCGTCTGCCACGCAGCGCAGTCTACGACCGGTCCCGCGGCGGCCTTCCCCCTGCGACATATGGCTGCTAGAAGTATGCCTATTAGAAATAACCCGCCCGCGAAGCTACGGAGGCCCCGTGAAGTTCTCGATGATCTTCGAGGCGCAGCTCGTCGACCCGACCCCGGAACGCGAACGCCAGGTCATCCACGACTGCGTCGAACAGGCCGTCTTCGCCGAGGAGATGGGCTTCGACCGGATCTGGGCGGTCGAGCACCACTCCCTGACCCAGTACGCGCACATGAGCGCCTCCGAGATCTTCCTGAGCTGGGTGGCCGCCCGCACCCGGCGCATCCGCATCGGCCACGGCGTCGTCACCATGCCCTTCGGCTACCAGCACCCGGTGCGCGTCGCCGAGCGCGCCGCCATGCTCGACGTGCTCTCCGGCGGCCGCGTCGACATCGGAGCCGGACGCGGTGCCACCCGCCAGGAGATGTCCATGTACGGGGTCAGGCCCGAGGACACCTACCCGCAGATGGAGGAGGCGCTGCGGATCTTCTCCGCCGCCTGGCGGGAGCCGCAGTTCGAATGGCACGGCTCCCTCGACATCGGACCGGGCGCGGTCCTGCCCCGCCCGGTCCAGGACCCGCACCCGCCGCTGTTCATGGCCTGCTCCAAGCACGACACGCTCAAGCTGGCCGCCGAACTCGGCATCGGCGCCCTGGTGATGGGCTTCGCCGGCGCCGACGACGTACGCGCCATGCGCAAGGTCTACGACGAGGCCATCGCGACGCGCACCGGCGAGCGCCTGGTGTCGTCCGAGGTCAACGACCACCTGTCCGCCCTCTGCCCGACCATCGTTCTCGACGACGCCGAGCGGGCCCTGCGGCTCGGCACGCGCGGCCAGCGCTTCTTCGCCGAATCCATCGCGCACTGGTACGGCAACGCCCCCGAGCCCACCGGGTACGCCGAGGAGGACGATCACGCGGGGGCGCTGGCCAAGGGCCGCGAGGAGCTCGTCGCCCGGCTGCACGAGGCGAACATCCCGGCCCGCCCGGTCGACACGGGCACCTACAACGCGGAGCACGCCTACGGCAGCGCCGAGACCGCCATCGCCTACGTCGAGCAGCTGCGCGGGATCGGCGTCGACGAGGTGATGTGCCTGATCCAGATGGGCACGGTGCCCCAGGAGGCGTGCATGGAGACCATCCGCCAGTGGGGCGAGAAGGTCATCCCGTACTTCCGCGCGCTGGAGGGCTGAGCCGTGGGAGTCTCCCTCGACGGGAAGGTGGTCCTCGTCACCGGCGCCGGACGCGGTCAGGGCGCGGCCGGGGCCCGCCTGTTCGCGCAGGCGGGGGCGCGGGTGGTCGTCACGGACGTACGGGAGGACGAGGGCCGGGCGGTGGCCGCGGAACTCGGCGACCAGGGGCTGTACGTCCGCCACGACGTGGCCGACGCGGCGAGCTGGGCGGCGGTGGTGAAGGAGTCGGTCCGCGCCTTCGGCACCGTATCGGCGCTGGTCAACAACGCGGCCCTGTGGCGCACCGCCCATGTGGAACGGCAGGCGCTCGACGACTTCGAGGCCCTGCTGCGGGTCAACCTGCTGGGGCCGTTCCTCGGCATCCAGGCCGTGGCCCCGGTGCTGCGGGCGGGTGGCGGCGGCTCGGTGGTCAACATCTCCTCCACCGCCGGACTGGTCGGGATACCGGGCCACGCGGCCTACGGGTCCACCAAGTTCGGGCTGCGCGGACTGACCCGGTCGGCGGCGCTCGACCTGGCCGGGGACCGGATCCGGGTCAATTCGGTGCACCCCGGTGCCATCGACACCCCGATGGTGGCCGAGGCGGTCGCGGGCCGGGACTGGTCGCACGTACCGCTGGGGCGGATGGGCCGGCCGGAGGAGGTCGGGGAGCTCGTCCTCTTCCTCTGCTCGGACGCGTCCTCGTACGTGACGGGCGCCGAGTTCACCGTGGACGGAGGGATGACGACGGCATGAGCGACCACGGCATGAACGACTCCCGCGTGCACGACTCCCGCGCGGACGACGGCGGCGTGAGCCGGGACGGCGCGGGCGATCCCCTGTCGCCGGCGGCCAGGCTGCTGTGCGACGCGATGACCGCGGGCTTCCCGGGGCCGGGCGACACGGCGGCCCTGCGGGCGGCGGCGGTGTCCGCCCGGCCGGGCCCGGCCGTGGCCTCGGTGTCCGACACCTCCGCGGGCGGGGTCCCGGTCCGGATCTACGATCCCGCGCCGGGCTCCCGGGACCGCCCCCTGGCCGTCTTCCTCCACGGCGGGGGCTGGGTGATGTGCGGCCTGGACACCCACGACGCGACCTGCCGCACGCTCGCGGCGGCCTCGGGCGCGGTGGTCGTCTCCGTGGACTACCGACTCGCCCCGGAACACCCCTGGCCGGCCGCGCCCGACGATGCGCTCACCGTCCTGCTGTGGGCCCGCGCGGAGGCGACCGCGCTCGGCTGCGACCCGGGCCGGGTGGTGGTGGCGGGGGACTCCAGCGGCGGCAACCTCGCGGCGGTGACCGCCCTGCGCGCGCCCGAACTCCTCGCGGGTCAGCTGCTGTTCTATCCGCCGCTGGACGCCTCGATGGACTGCGCCTCGGTGGAGACGTACGCGGAGGGTTACTTCCACACCGCCGCCCACATGGCCTGGTACTGGGAGCAGTACGGCGGAGACCCGCGGCACCCGCACGTCTCGCCCCTGTGCGCCCCCGACCTCTCGGGCCTGCCGCCCGCGCTGATCGTCCTCGCGGACTGCGACGTGCTGCGCGACGAGGGCCTCGCCTACGGCCGCCGCCTCGCGGCGGCCGGCGTCGAATGCGCGGTCCAGCTCCACCCGGGCGTCTTCCACGGCTTCCTCGGCCTGCCGCTGCCGGCCGCGCGGGACGCCCTCGCGGGGTCGGCGGCCTGGCTGGCGGCCACCCCTCGGCAAAGAGGGGACCTGGGGGGCGGGGCGGCCGGATTCGAACCGGCGTCCTCCTCCATGCTGTGTAGGCGCACTACCTCTGTGCTACGACCCCGCCCTTGCCCCGGATCCTAGGGGGCGGGCGGGGCGCGGTGCACCGGAGTTTTCCCGTGCATGATGTGTCCATGGCTGAACTGGTCCGGCGGCTGCCGGGGGCGCTCGTACGCAACTGCCTGCTGCTGGCAGCGGAGTTCGGTGCGGTCCTGCTGCTGCGGGGACCCGAGGGCGCCTGGGTCCCGGTCCTGCTGGCCGTCTTCGTCATCGGCGCGGCCGTCCCGCACGGCACCGGCGCGGAGTTCGTGGCCCGCACCGCGGTCGCGCTCTTCGCGGTGGGGATCGTGGTGCTCGCCGGGATCACCTGGGACCGGCACACCCTCCACGAGCGCGGCCGGGAGGAGACGGCGGTCGTCGCCTCGCGCACGATGGTGGAGGACGGCTCCGGCCACACGCCGTCCCTGCGCCTGCGTACGGAGGCGGGCCGCGACCTGCCCGGACCGGTGGCCCTGGACCTGCAGGCCGGAGCCCGCCTGACCGTGACGACGGACCCGGACGGCGGGTCCTGGTCCCTGGGCGGCCGCCCGGACCGCCCCCTCTGGCAGGCCGCCGGCACCGCGGCGCTGCTCCTGCTCCAGACCGTCACCCTCGGCGCGCTCTGCCTGCGCCGCCCCCGCACCTGAACGGCGGCTACTCCTTGATGATGTAGGAGCAGCCCTTCGTGTTCTTGACGCCGTCGCTCTCAGCGACCTGCTTGCCGTCGATCTTGATGCTGCACGGGGCCTGCTGGAGCTTGCCGTCGGCGCCCGTGATCGTGCCCGGAACGACGTTCACCAGGTAGCCCACCTTCCGCTCGGCAGCGGTGAGTTCGGCGGTGCCCGACTTCGACCACGGCAGGGTCTGCTGCTCGAAGCCGCTGCCGATGCCGCTGTACATGACCGCCGTCTTGCCGGTGCCCCCGACCTCCAGCGTCACCTCGTGGGTCCCGCCGCCGGACTTGGCCGGCGGCGCGGACGACGCGGGGGCCGGGGAGGCCGCGGCGGTCCTGCCGCTGTCCGCGGCCGGCTTCGGGGCGTCGCTGCCGCAGCCCGTGAGGAGCATCGCCGCCGCGCACAGCGTCATCGCGGACATCGCGGTCTTCGTGCTTCGCATGTTCCTGATACCTCGTCCTTGTTGCCCGATTGCTTGATCGAAAACAATGGACGCATGACGACACGTGCCCGTTCCTTCGATTCCGCAGCCGCTCTGTACGCCGCCAACCGGCCGGGCTACCCACCGGCCCTGTTCGACGCCCTCGAGGGGCTCGCCGGGCGGCCGCTCGCCGGGGCCCGCGTGGCCGACGTAGGGGCGGGGACCGGGATCGCCACCGCGCTGCTGCACGAGCGCGGCGCCGAGGTCGTCGCCGTGGAGCCCGGGGACGGGATGGCCGCCGAGTTCCGGCGGACGAACCCCTCGATCCCGCTCGTGCGCGGGGACGGGGACCGGCTGCCGCTGGCGAGCGGCGCGTTCGACCTCCTCACCTACGCCCAGGCCTGGCACTGGACCGACCCGGTCCGCTCCGTCCCCGAGGCCCGCCGGGTACTGCGCCCCGGCGGCGCGCTCGCCGTCTGGTGGAACGACACGGACTCCGGCGTCCCGTGGATCGCCGAGCAGGAGGAGCGGCTGCGCGCCTTCTTCCGGGCCGCCGAGGGGGTGAACGGCTTCCGCACCCTGCCGAAGGGGCTGGGCGACTTCACCACGCGCACCCTGCGCTGGTCCCGCCGCATCACGCTCGACGCCCACCTCGCCAACCTCGCCAGCCACTCCGCCTTCCTGGTCCTCGGCGAGTCCGGCACCCGGGAGTACTTCGCAACGGAACGGGAGCTGCTGGCCCCGCTCTTCCCGGACGGCACCGTCGAGGAGCAGTACGTCGTGACCCTCAGCCTCGGGCGGGTGTGACGGGCCCGGCCGGCCGGAACGCTGCAGCCCCGAACGACACCCGGCCCGCCGGTTCCGCCGGGGCCGGGTGTGTGTCGGGGCGCCCTTGGCTTGGCCGGCCGGGACGCTGCAGGCCCGAATGACGCCCGGCCGCTGGTTCCGCCGGGGTCGGGTGTGTGTCGGGGCGCCCTTGGCTTGGCCGGCCGGGACGCTGCAGGCCCGAATGACGCCCGGCCGCTGGTTCCGCCGGGGTCGGGTGTGTGCCGGGGCGCCCTTGGCTTGGCCGGCCGGGACGCTGCAGGCCCGAATGACGCCCGGCCGCTGGTTCCGCCGGGGCCGGGTGTGTGCCGGGGCGCTCCCCGCAGGGCGCCGAACGCAATCCCCTCGGCCCTCCGACCCCCCGCCACGTTCGGCGCCCGAGGAGACGCCCCGGCGCGCGCCCGGCCCCACCCCTCAGACCGCCCCGAGCGGCGCAGCCGACCGGCCCTGCACGAGCGGCGCAGCCGACCGGTACGGCCCCCTACCCCGCGCGCGACCGCAGGACCTCCGCCCGGCAGGCCGACGGCGTTCCCCACGCGTCGCGCAGCGGGCGGGCCTTGCGCAGCCACAGGGACAGGTCCAGCTCCTCCGTGTAGCCGACCGCGCCGTGCAGCTGGAGCGCGGTCATCGCCGCCCGGTAGCACGCCTCGCCCGCCGACAGCTTCGCCGCCGCCACGTCCGGCGCGGCCGGCGACAGCGCCGCCGCCCACACCAGCGGGCGGGCGAACTCCAGGGCGAGCAGGGTGTCCGCCAAGCGGTGCTTCACCGCCTGGAAGGACCCGATCGGCGCGGCGAACTGCGTGCGCTGCTTCGTGTACTCCACCGTCCTGGCCAGCAGCGCCTCGCCCGCGCCCAGGCACTGGGCCGCCGTCAGCAGGCGCGCCCAGCGCAGGGCCGTCCCGGCCGCGGCCACCACGGCCGGGCCCGCGGCCAGGAGTTCGCCGTCCGGGGCCGGCCGGTACAGCCGCCGCGCCGGATCCGTCGACGCCAGCAGCTCGCCGCGCCCGGCCGCCAGCCGCAGCTCGCCCGCCGGCGACACCGTGAAGCAGTGCGTCGCCGCGTCCGCGTCCAGGGCGTACGGGCCGCCGCCCGGCAGGGTCAGCGTGGCTGAGGACCCGCCCGCGACGAGACCCGGGACGAAGCGTTTCGCCAGCCCCTCGTCCCCCAGTTCCGAGAGGAGGACCGACGCGGCCGCGCTCTCCACCGCCGGCCCCGGCACCCCCGCCCGCCCCAGCTCCACGAAGCCGAGCGACAGCTCCAGCGGGAGCATCCCGAGGCCCTCGTACGGCTCCGGGGCGGCCAGCGCGAACAGGCCGGTCTCCGCGAGCCGTGACCACAGCGCCCGCCCCGGCCCGTGCTCGCCGTCCGCCCAGGCCCGTACCGTCGCCGGGACCTGCGCCGAGCCCAGCAGGGAGCGCAGCGTACGGGCGAAGTCCGACTGCTCGTCGGTCAGCAGGAAGCGCATCAGCGGCGGCCCTTCGGCAGGCCGAGCAGCCGCTCGGCGATGATGTCGCGCTGGATCTCGTTCGTCCCCGCGTAGATCGGCCCGGCCAGGGAGAAGACCCACGGCTCGGCCCACTCGCCCTCCGCGAGCTCCGCGTCCGCGCCCAGCAGGTCCAGCGCCGTCTCGTGCAGGGCGATGTCGTACTCCGACCAGAACACCTTGTTCAGGCTGGACTCGGCGCCGATCTCCCCCGCTCTCGGCTCCGCTCGAGCGGGGGCGCCCCCACCGCCCGCCGCGAACCGGGAGGCGGCGGCCCAGGTGAACAGCTCGTAGGCGCGCGCCCCGACCACCGCGTCGGCCACCCGGTCCCGCAGCGCGGTGTCGGAGGGATCCCCCTGCGTGCGCCACAGCCCGGCCAGCCGGTCCGCCGCCGCCAGGAAGCGGCCGGGGGAGCGCAGGGTCAGCCCCCGCTCGTTGCCGGTCGTCGACATCGCGATCCGCCAGCCCTGCCCCGGCTCCCCGATCACGTCCCCGTCCGGTACGAAGACCCGGTCCAGGAAGAGCTCCGCGAAGGCCGGCTTGCCGTCGAGGCGGCCGATGGGCCGTACGGTCACCCCCGGTGCCCGCAGGTCGAACATCAGGTACGTCAGCCCCTGGTGCGGTTTCGGGGCGTCCGGGTCGGTGCGGAAGATGCCGAAGGCGCGGTCCGCGAAGGCCGCCCGCGAGGACCAGGTCTTCTGGCCGGACAGCAGCCAGCCGCCCTCCGTCCGCACCGCCCGCGACTTCAGGGAGGCCAGGTCCGAGCCCGACTCCGGCTCCGACCAGGCCTGCGCCCAGATCACCTCGCCGCTCGCCATCGACGGCAGCACCCGCGCCCGCTGCTCCGCCGTCGCGTGGTCGAAGAGGGTCGGCGCGAGGAGGTTGATGCCGTTCTGCGAGACCCGGCCGGGCGCGCCCGCCGCCCAGTACTCCTCCTCGAAGACCAGCCACTTCACGAGGTCCACCCCCCGGCCCCCGTACTCCTCGGGCCAGGACACCACCGACCAGCGGTCCGCGTGCAGCAGCGCCTCCCACTCCCGGTGCGCCGCGAACCCCTCCTCCGTCTCCAGGGAGCGCAGCGGCTCCGCCGGCACGTGCCCGGCCAGCCAGGCGCGCGCCTCGGCCCGGAACTCCTCGACGTCCGGCGTGTGTGCGAGCTCCATCAGCGGTTCGCCTCCTTCATCGCGGCGCCCTTCATCGCGGCGCCCTTCATGGCGGACACGTCCATGCCGCCGAGCGGGTCCGCGGCCGTCTCCGCGTTGTGGGCGTGCGCCAGGTGGTGCAGGCCGAACACCGAGTCCATGCCGGTGTGCAGCCCCTGGAGGTCCTCGGCCTGGTTGACGGCCCGCTTGGTCAGGGCCAGCCCGAAGCCGGGCATCCCGGCGATCCGCAGGGCCAGCACGTCGGTGGCCTCCGCCAGCTCGGCCCGCTCCACGACCCGGTTGACCATGCCGACCTCGTACGCGCGCCGGGCGGGCATCCCGTCTCCGGTGTAGAGGAACTCCTTCGCGATGCGCGGCGGCATCGCCCACGGGTGGGCGAAGTACTCGACGCCGGGGATGCCCATCCGTACGACCGGGTCCGCGAAGAAGGCGTCCTCGCTCGCCACGATCAGGTCGCAGACCCAGGCCAGCATCAGCCCGCCCGCCACGCAGGCCCCGTGCACCGAGGCGATCACCGGCTTCGGCAGCTCCCGCCAGCGCCGGCACATGCCCAGGTACACCTCCGACTCGCGCGCGAAGCGGGATTCGGCGCCCGCCCGGCCGGAGTGGTCCCACCACAGGCCGGCCCGGCGCTCGAAGGGGAGGTGGGCGTCGCGCTCCGGGGTGCCGATGTCGTGGCCCGCGGAGAAGTGCTCCCCGGCCCCCGCGAGGCCGACGACCTTGACCTCGGGGTCGTCGGCGGCGCGGTAGAAGGCGTCGTCCAGGGCGTAGGTCATGGCGCTGTTCTGCGCGTTGCGGTAGCGGGGGCGGTTCATGGTCACGTACGCGACCGGGCCGCGCCGCTCGTAGAGCACCACCGGGGCTTCGGGCATGCGGGGATCCTTCCCTAACAAGTGTTTGGTAGGTTAACGTACGGCCATGAGCAGCGTCGAGGAGTTCCGCACCGAGGTTCGGAGTTGGCTAAGGGCCCACCTCACCGGCGAGTTCGCCGCCCTCAAGGGCCGCGGCGGACCGGGCCGGGAGCACGAGGCCTTCGCCGAACGCCTCGCGTGGAAACGCCACATGGCCGCCCACGGAGCCCTCGCCGAACTGGCCCGCCGCAACGGAGCGGTCGCCGACCCGCTGATCCGCGACCGCCTCGTCCAGGCCTGGATCGGCCTGGAGGCCATGCGCGCCACCGCCCTGCGCCCCGGCACCGCGCCCTCCACCGCCAAGCTGCACTGGGCCCGCTGGCACCGCGACCTCGGCGAGCTCGCCATGGACGTGTGCGCCGCCCCCTCGCTCCTCGCGGCGGGCGCGCACGGGGACCCGTACGACCTCGACGACTGGCAGCGGCTCTTCCTCTTCTCCCGCGCCGACACGGTCTACGCGGGCTCGGACGAGATCCAGCGCACCCTCATCGCCGAGCCGATCCTCGGCCTTCCCAAGGAGGTACGGGCGTGAGCACCCCCGACTACGTCCCCGGGCACGGACTGCTGAAGGACCGCACGGCCGTCATCACCGCGGCCGCCGGGGCCGGCATCGGCGGGGCCACCGCCCGCCGCTTCCTGGAGGAGGGCGCCCGCATCGTCATCGGCGACGCCCACGCCCGCCGCCTGAAGGAGACCGAGGACACGCTCGCCGCCGAGTTCGGGGCCGACCGCGTCGCCGCCCTGCCCTGCGACGTCACCGACGAGGACCAGGTCGCGGCCCTCTTCGCGCTCGCCGAGCAAACCCACGGCCGCCTCGACGTCGTCGTCAACAACGCCGGACTCGGAGGCACCGCCGCCCTCGTCGACATGACCGACGACCAGTGGGGCAAGGTCCTCGACGTCACCCTGAACGGCACCTTCCGCTGCACCCGCGCCGCGCTGCGCTCGTTCAAGGCGTCCGGCGGGGGCGGGGTCGTCGTCAACAACGCCTCCGTCGTCGGCTGGCGCGCGCAGACCGGCCAGGCCCACTACGCCGCCGCCAAGGCCGGGGTGATGGCGCTGACCCGCTGCGCGGCCCTGGAGGCCGCGGAGTTCGGCGTACGGATCAACGCGGTCGCCCCGAGCCTGGCCATGCACCCGCACCTGGTGAAGGTCACCAGCGAGGAGCTGCTGGCCGAACTCACCGCCCGCGAGGCCTTCGGCCGGTACGCCGAACCCTGGGAGGTCGCCAACGTCATCGTCTTCCTGGCCAGCGGCTATTCCTCGTACATGACCGGCGAGACCGTGTCGGTCAGCAGCCAGCACCCCTAGGCCGAGAATGGACGCGTGCCAACGAACCAGCCGAACCAGCCGACGCCCAAGAAGAAGCCGCAGGTGACGGCCTCGCCCGAGCGGCGCCGCGAACTCCTCGACACCGCCGCCGAGGTCTTCGCCGCGCAGGGGTACAACGCCACCACCGTCCGCAAGATCGCCGACGCCGCCGGCATGCTCGCCGGCAGCCTCTACTACCACTTCGATTCCAAGGAATCGATGCTCGACGAGATCCTCTCGGCCTTCCTCACCGAACTGTGGCAGGGGTACGACACCGTCCTCGCCGCGGGCCTCGGCCCCAGGGAGACCATCGAGGCCCTCGTCACCGAGTCCTTCCGGGAGATCGACCGGCACCGCGCCGCCGTCGCGATCTACCAGAAGGAGTCGCGGACCCTCTCCGCCCAGCCCCGCTTCCACTACCTGTCCGACTCGCAGCAGAAGTTCGAGAAGGCCTGGCTGGGGACGCTGGAGCGGGGGGTCGCCGCCAAGGTCTTCCGCGCCGACCTCGACATCCGCCTCACCTACCGCTTCGTGCGCGACACGGTGTGGGTGGCGGCGTCCTGGTACCGGCCGGGCGGACAGCACAGCCCCGAGGAGATCGCCCGCCAGTACCTGTCGATGGTGCTGGACGGGATCGCCCTGCGCCCCACGTGACAGATCCGATCTGAGGAGTCCCGATGCCCGAGGCCTACATAGTCGATGCGGTACGCACCCCCGTGGGGCGGCGCAAGGGCGGACTGTCCGCCGTCCACCCGGCCGACCTGGGCGCGCACGTCCTGAAGGCGCTGGTCGAGCGGTCCGGGGTGGCCCCGGCCGCCGTGGAGGACGTGGTGTTCGGCTGCCTCGACACGGTGGGGCCGCAGGCGGGCGACATCGCGCGGACGGCCTGGCTGGCGGCGGGCCTCCCGGAGGAGGTGCCCGGGGTCACCGTCGACCGCCAGTGCGGGTCCTCCCAGCAGGCCGTGCACTTCGCGGCGCAGGGGGTGCTCTCCGGGACCCAGGACCTGGTCGTCGCGGGCGGCACCCAGAACATGTCGATGATCCCGATCGCCTTCGCCTCGCGGCAGGCGGCGGAGCCGCTGGGCCTCACGGAGGGCCCGTACGCGGGATCGGCGGGCTGGCGGGCCCGGTACGGGGACGCCCCGGTCAACCAGTTCCACGGCGCCCAGCTGATCGCGGAGAAGTGGGGCATCACGCGGCGGGACATGGAGGAGTTCGCCCTCCGCTCCCACCAGCGGGCGCTGCGCGCGATCGACGAGGGGCGCTTCACCCGCGAGACGGTGGCGTACGGGGACGTGACGGTGGACGAGGGCCCCCGCCGGGACACCACGCTGGAGAAGATGGCGGCCCTGGGGCCCGTCGTCGAGGGCGGCACCATCACCGCCGCGGTCTCCTCCCAGGTCTCGGACGGCGCGGCGGCGATGCTGATCGCCTCCGAGCGGGCCGTACGGGAACACGGCCTGCGGCCGCGGGCCCGCATCCACCACCTCTCGGTCCGGGGCGAGGACCCGATCCGCATGCTGTCCGCCCCGATCCCGGCGACGGCGTACGCACTGAAGAAGACCGGCATGTCGCTGGCCGAGATCGACCTGGTGGAGATCAACGAGGCCTTCGCCCCGGTGGTGCTGGCCTGGCTCAAGGAGACCGGTGCCGACCCGGAGCGCGTCAACGTCAACGGCGGCGCGATCGCCCTGGGCCACCCGCTCGGCGCGACGGGCGTGAAGCTGATGACCACGCTCCTGCACGAGCTGGAACGCACCGGCGGCCGCTACGGCCTCCAGACCATGTGCGAGGGCGGCGGCCAGGCCAACGTGACGATCATCGAGCGGCTGTAGCCGGGCCCGGCGGGCCCCGACACCCCCGGCGGGGCCGGGGTCCCCCCGGGTGTTTTCACACGGACGACGCAGGTCACACGCCTGCGGTCACATCCCCGCACGGAGGTGTGCTAGCTTAGAGCTCGTTGCAGTTGTGGTACCCATGAACTTTATGTGCGCCTGACGGGAATGATCCTCAGGCGCTTTTATTGTCTTGCCGGAATCTCCGGATGGGGCCCTTTGCCGCCTATTCAGGAGATTTAAAATGGCACTTGGCACCGTGAAGTGGTTCAACTCGGAAAAGGGCTTCGGCTTCATCGAGCAGGACGGTGGCGGCCCGGACGTCTTCGCCCACTACTCGAACATCGCCACCCAGGGCTTCCGTGAGCTCCAGGAGGGCCAGCGTGTGTCCTTCGACGTGACGCAGGGCCAGAAGGGCCCCCAGGCGGAGAACATCCTCCCCGCCAACTAAGTATTCCAGCTCGCCGGGGCCCGCACCGTGAGGTGCGGGCCCCGGCTTGTCTGCTGTTTCGACCCAGTTTTACCTGCCGGTTTCAGGAGGGCATTTCCGCATGACCAGCTCCAGCTCCGCACGACCCAGCCGCCGCCCCACCCGGGGCCGAGGCGCGGCCCAGGGACGTCCGAAGGCTGGCGCGGGACGGCAGAAGTCCGCCCCCGTTGCCCGGCCCCAAGAATTCACCATGCCCGAACCGCTGACCCCGGCGCTCCCGCCGGTCGCCGCGTTCGAGGACATGGACATGCCCGAGGCGCTGCTGAAGACCCTCGCCGCCCAGGGCGTCACCGAGCCGTTCCCGATCCAGGCCGCGACGCTGCCGAACTCGCTCGCCGGCCGTGACCTGCTCGGCCGCGGCCGCACCGGCTCCGGCAAGACGCTGGCCTTCGGCCTGGCGCTGCTGGCCCGTACCGCCGGGCACCGCGCGCAGCCGAAGCAGCCGCTCGCCCTGGTCCTCGTACCGACCCGCGAGCTCGCGCAGCAGGTCACCGACGCCCTGGCCCCGTACGCCACGGCCGTCAACCTGCGCATCGCGACCGTCGTCGGCGGCATGTCGATCAACCGGCAGTCCGGCGCCCTGCGCCGCGGCGCCGAGGTGCTCGTCGCCACCCCCGGCCGTCTCAAGGACCTCATCGACCGCGGCGACGCCGACCTCTCGCAGGTGGGCATCACCGTCCTCGACGAGGCCGACCAGATGACCGACATGGGCTTCATGCCGCAGGTCACCGCGCTGCTCAAGCAGGTACGGGCCGACGGCCAGACCATGCTCTTCTCGGCGACCCTCGACAAGAACATCGACAAGCTCGTCAAGATGTTCCTGCACGACCCGGTCGCCTTCTCCGTCGACCCGTCCGCCGGCGCGGTCAGCACGATGGAGCACCACGTCCTGTACGTCATGGACGAGACCGACAAGAAGGCCGTGGCGACGCGCATAGCCGCTCGCGACGGCCGGGTGATCATGTTCGTGGACACCAAGCGCGGGGTCGACCGCATGGTCAAGAAGCTCCTCGCGGACGGCGTCCGCGCCTCCGGCCTGCACGGCGGCCGCTCCCAGCCGCAGCGCAACCGCACCCTGGACTGGTTCAAGACGGGCGAGGTCACCGCACTGGTGGCGACGAACGTCGCGGCGCGCGGCATCCACATCGACGACCTCGACCTCGTCGTCAACGTGGACCCGCCCACCGACCACAAGGACTACCTGCACCGCGGCGGCCGTACCGCCCGCGCCGGCGAGTCCGGCAGCGTGGTCACCCTGGTGCTGCCCGACCAGAAGCGGGAGATGATCCGGCTGATGTCGGACGCCGGGATCTCCCCGCGCACCGCGCAGATCAAGTCCTCCGACGCGGAGCTGTCCCGGCTGACCGGCGCCAAGGAGCCCTCGGGCATCCCGGTGGTGCTGGACGTGCCGCAGCCGACCGCGCCGAAGCCGCGCAACGGGTCCGGCTCGGGCTCGGGCTCCGGCTCGCGCCGCCGGTCGGGCGGGCCGCGCACCGGCTCCGCCACGGGCGGCGCTCCGGCGGCCGGCGGCCGCGGCCGCCGTTCCGGTGGCGGGGCTTCCGGGCAGGCCCCGGCGGCCTCCGCATCGGGCCAGGCCCGCCGCGGCGGCCAGGGCGGCGCAGGGGCCGCGGGCTCCGGCGAGCGCGGCCGGCGTACCGGTGGCGGCGCCGCCACCGGCGGTGCGGCCGCCGCTTCGGCGCGCAGCCGCGTCGGATCGGGCGGGCAGGGCCGCCGCCGCGCGGTCTGACGTACCCGGTGACCACTACGCCGGGCAGTGCTTCTCTCACTGCCCGGCGTAGTGCTGTCCGCTAGCGGACCATCTTGTTCTGGAGCTTCGCCAGCGTCCACAGGTCCAGGCCGAGGCCCTGCGTCAGGTAGCCGTAGAAGCTGCCGTAGTCGGCCTCCATCTGCGCCGTCGCCGCGTCCAGGTAGTCCTGGCGGACCTCCTGGAGCGGGATCAGCAGGTCGGGGTTCTGCATGCGCCCCGACTGCTTGAGGCCCGCCCGCAGCCGGGCGTCGTAGGCGGCGCGGAAGGTGTTCGACGCCAGGTAGTCGCGCTCGGCGGTGTCCTCGGGGACGGCCAGCGCGCGCAGCAGGACGTAGCTCGTCCAGCCGGTCCGGTCCTTGCCGGAGGTGCAGTGGTAGAGGATCGGCCCTTGGGAGCCGTCCGCGATCTCCCGCAGGGTCGCCGCGAACTGCGCCCGGTTCTCGGGGCTGGTCACGAAGGTCCGGTAGATGTCGCGCATGTAGGCCTCGGCGCGGCCGCCGCCGAGCATCTGCTCCTGGGTGACGGGGTCGCCGCTGGCGATCGCGCCGACGAGGGTTCCGTAGAGGCCGAGGTCGCTGACCGGGCGCGAGGTGGGGGCGAGCCCCGGCGGCAGCCGGTCGGCGCCGTCGTACTGGAGCTCCATGGGGATGCGGAAATCGACAACCTTCGTGAGGCCGAGACCGGAGACGGTGGTGACGTCGGCGTCGGTCAGCTTGCTCAGTGCGTCGGAGCGGTAGACGAGCCCCTGGCGGACCTTGCCGCCGGTCCAGGTGCGGTAGCCGCCGATGTCACGGACGTTGACGGCGCCTTGGAGGGGGATCTGGCGAATCGTTTCTGCTTGCGGGTGGGCCTGGTGGTGCCGGGCGCTGACCCCGGCTCCGGGCGCCGCCGCCGCGTATGCGGAGGCGGGCAGGGTCCCGATGGCGAGAGCGGCGGCGGCCGCCGCGGTCGCCAGGCGGATTCGGGCACGGCTCATGGAGGCGACTCCTGTGACGGAGAAGGGGGATCACCCTGGTGGTGGCAGGGTGCGGAGCGAGTGCAGTGCTTCGAGTGCCTGTTGTGCCTCGGCCATGACGCGGGAGACGAGCTCCGCGCAGGACGGGAGATCGTCGATCACCCCCGCGACCTGGCCCGATGCCATGACGCCGAGGTCCGTACGGCCCTCGACCATGGACGCCTTGAGGAGCATCGGGGTGTTCGCGGCGAGCAGGACCTGGCTCCAGGACAGGTCCTTGCCGTGCTTCATCGCGAGGCCGTCGCGGACCATCTGCGGCCAGCTCAGCCCGGACAGCTTCCGGAAGCCGGCCGCGTGCCGGACCGCCCGGGCCAGGGCCCTGGTGCGGCCCGCCCGCTCCAGGGAGTCGACCAGCGCGGTGCGCAGCATCCGGTGCGGCAGCCCGTCCACGGCGGTGGTGACCGTGACGTCCTTGACGGTGGCCTTCAGGTACTCGGCCTTCACGGCGTCCGGGACGGTGGAGTCCGAGGTCAGCAGGAAACGGGTGCCCATGGCGATGCCCGCCGCCCCGTACGAAAGGGCCGCGACCAGGCCGCGGCCGTCGCTGAACCCGCCCGCCGCGACCACCGGGATGTCCACGGCGTCCACCACCTGGGGGAGCAGCACCGTCGTTGCCACGTCCCCGGTGTGCCCGCCTCCCTCACCGCCCTGCACGATCACCGCGTCGGCGCCCCAGGCCGCGACCTTCTCGGCGTGCCGCCGGGCCCCGATCGACGGGATGACGACCACGCCCGCCTCCTTGAGCCGCCCGATCAGCTCCTTGGAGGGCGCGAGCGCGAAGGAGGCGACCCGTACCCCCTCGTCGATGATCAGCTGGGCGCGCTCGGCCGCGTCCCCGGCGTCCGCGCGCAGATTGACCCCGAAAGGAGTCCCGTCCGGGACGCGGGACCTGACCTCGCGGACCGCGGACCGCAGCTGGTCCACGGTCATCGTCGCCGAGGCCAGGATCCCCAGCGCCCCCGCGTTCGCCGCGCCCGACACCAGGCGGGGGCCGGCGACCCAGCCCATGCCGGTCTGCACGATCGGGTGCTCGACGCCGACCAGCTTGGTGAATGCCGTCTCCATCGGATCAGCTCCGCACTTCGCGCTCGCGCAGCCCCTTGGGGTCGATCACCTCGCGGATCAGCCGCAGCTCGTCCGCCGTCGGCTCCCGCGTGTACGGGACCTCCTCGGCGGCGGCCAGCGCAAACCCGGTGGCCGCCCGGACCTCCCCGACGGTGACCCCGGGGTGCACGGAGACCAGCCGCATCGCGTGGCCGGGGCCGCCGAAGTCGAAGACGCCGAGATCGCTGACCACCCGGGGGAGGCGGTGGAAGCGGGTCACCCCGGCCGCCTCGGCCCGGTCGTAGCCGACCCCGCTGACCATGTCCACGCGCTCGACGAAGACCCGGGTGGAGTGCTTGGGGATCCAATAGCTCACCGGATTGTTGAGGGTGTTGACGGGAGCACCGCGCACCCCGAGGAGCTGGCGGGCCGGCCGATCCCAGTCGCCGATGCAGGAGATGTTCTGGTTGCCGTAGCGGTCGATCTGGCTGGCGCCCATCATCACGTGCCGCCTGCCGCCGGTGACCATGGTCAGGTGGCGCCGGTACGGGAGCCAGCCCTCGGGCGTGCCGTCGAGGCCGACGAGCAGGGCCTCGCCGTCGGTCAGGAGCAGGTCCGGGGAGAAGGTCCGCTTCGCGAGCCGGGCCCCGAAGGAGGGGATCAGGCCCATCGGGCTGGCGAGGACCTCGCCGTTGTCGCGCCAGGCCTCGGCGCAGGCGATCACGCAGTATTCGGCGCGGGTGACGGTCGCGGTGCTCGGCGTGGTGGTCACGGCTGCTGCTCCTCGTGCCAGGTCCGTACGGCGGACTGGTAGTCGTGCTCGCCCGCCCCGGAGAGGAAGCGCTCGGCGAACTCGGGCCAGGGGGTGGTCGCGTAGAGCTTCTGGAAGGGCTCGTCGCGGCCGTAGTCGGGGACGCAGGAGGTGAAGTGCGCGCCGTTCGGGGTCTCCACCACCCCGGTCACCGAGTGGCGGCTGACGAGCAGGGACTGCGGGGGGCCGGCCTTGGCGAGCTCGGCGGTCGCGACGAGCTGCTCGCAGGAGACGTAGGCGGCGTCGGCGGCCTCGCAGAAGAGGTCGTCGAAATACGGGTCCGGGCCCAGGTACTGGGCGTTGCCGAGGCGGTCGGCCCGGTTCAGGTGGACCAGGGCGGCGTCCATGCGCAGGGCGGGGACGGCGACGAGCTCCTCGCCGTCGGCGTAGGGGGAGGTGACCGTACGCAGCTCCGGGTTGACCCGCATCACGTCGGAGCCGAGGCCCGCGCGGACGGGCAGGAAGGGGAGCCGGTTGGCGGCGGCGTGCAGGCCCCACATGAACATGGCCTCGTCGAGCTCGGTGAGGGTGAAGGCGGCGCGCTCGCGGGCCGCCCGGAAGTGGGGCTCCAGCGGGATGGAGTCGAGGGTGGTGAAGGGGGCGACGAGGCGGCGGATGCGGCCGGCTGCGGCCAGCAGGCCGACGTCGGGGCCGCCGTACGAGATCACGGTGAGATCGGTGATCTCGGAGCGGAGCAGCGCCCGCACCAGGGCCATGGGCTTGCGCCGGGATCCCCAGCCGCCGATGCCGATGGTCATGCCGCTGCGCAGCCGCCCGACCACCCCGTCGGGGGTCATGGACTTGTCGGTCATGAGCGCTGTCCCTTCCCGAAGGTGTCGCGGACCCGGTCGGCCACCCCGCTGAGGTTGGCCTCGAAGGTGAAGCCCTGCTCGAAGCGGTAGCTGCGGCGCACGTCCACGGGGTCGATCCCGTTGATGGCCGCCTTGGCCAGCCGGATCAGGTAGCCGTCCTTGCGCGCGATCTCGGCGGCCAGTTCCAGGGCGGCGGAGCGCAGTCCGGTGCGCGGGACCACCTTCCAGACCGAGCCGTGCGCGTGGAGTTCGGCGGCGGTGGCGGTGCGCGAGGTGTAGTACAGCGCGCGCATCAGGTGCTGGGGGACCAGCCGGGCCAGGTGGGTGGCGGCGCCGAGGGCGCCCCGGTCGAGCTCCGGCAGGCCGAAGGTGGCGTCCTCGGAGGCGACGATCGCGTCGGCGTTGCCGACGAGGCCGATGCCGCCGCCCAGACAGAAGCCGTTCACGGCCGCGACGACCGGCACCTCGCACTCGTAGACGGCGGCGAAGGCCTCGTAGCAGCCCCGGTTGGCGCCGATCAGGGCGGCGTGGCCGGTGTCGCGCTGCATCTCCTTGATGTCGACGCCGGCGTTGAAGCCGCGGCCCTCGGCGGCGAGGACGACGCAGCGGACCTCGGGGTCGCGGCCGGCGGCGCGGAGGGTGTCGGCGAGGTCGTACCAGCCCTGCACGGGCAGCGCGTTGACGGGCGGGAAGTCGACTGTGACGAGTGCGATGCCCTTGTCCGGGCTGGAGGTGGAGACACCCATGAGCGGATCAGCTACCTTTCCACCAAACATTTGTTAGGTGAGGAAGGTAGCAGCCCATGGAGCTCGACGGGAGGGTTGTCGTCGTCACCGGGGGAACACGGGGCGTCGGCGCCGGGATCGCCCGGTCGTTCCTCGCGGCCGGCGCGGAGGTCGTCGTCTGCGCCCGGCGGCCCCCGGAGGAACCGGTCACGGCGGGCGGCCGCAAGGCCTCCTTCACCGCCGTAGACCTGCGCGATCCCGCCGCCGTGCAGGACTTCTTCGGCGCGGTCGCGGGGCGGTACGGGCGCCTCGACTGCCTGGTCAACAACGCGGGCGGCACCCCGTACCGGCTGCTGGGGGAGGGGGAGGCGGAACGTCACGCGCGGGTCGTCGAGCTGAACCTGGTGGCGCCGATGACGGCTTCCCTGACGGCGTACCCGTGGCTGCGGGAGGCCCGCGGCTCGGTGGTGATGATCGGCAGCGTCAGCGGCACCCGGCCCTCGCCGGGGACGGCGGCGTACGGGGCCGCGAAGGCCGGCCTGGAGAACCTGGCCCGGTCCATGGCGGTGGAATGGGCGCCCGAGGTACGGGTGAACTCGCTGGTCCTGGGCATGGTGCGGACCGAGCTGACGCACCTGCACTACGGGGACGAGGCCGGGGTCGCGGCCGTGGCCGCGACCGTCCCGCTCGGGCGGCTGGCGCAGCCCTCGGACGTGGGGGAGGCGGCCGTGTTCCTGGCCTCCGGCCGGGCGGCGTACGTGAGCGGGGCGAGCCTGCTGGTGCACGGGGGCGGGGAGCGCCCGGCGTTTCTGGATGCGGCAACTGTGAACAAGGAGAGCTGAGATGGCGGGACTGTGCGAGGGCCGGGTCGTGGTCGTGACGGGTGCGGGGCGGGGGCTGGGCCGGGCCCATGCGCTGGCCTTCGCGGCCGAGGGGGCGCGGGTCGTCGTCAACGACCTGGGGGTGGGGCTGGACGGGCTGCCGGGGCCGGACGGTCCGGCGGCGCAGGTCGTCGCCGAGATCGGGGCGCTGGGCGGGGAGGCGGTGGCGCACGGCGGGGACATCGCGACCTCCGAAGGTGCGGCCTCCCTCGTGGAGACGGCGCTCGGCGCGTTCGGGCGCCTCGACACCCTGGTCAACAACGCGGGGTTCCTGCGGGACCGGATGCTGGTCAACCTGGACGAGGACGACTGGGACGCGGTCATGCGGGTCCACCTGAAGGGGCACTTCCTGCCGCTGCGGGCGGCGGCCGCATGGTGGCGGGCGGAGGCGAAGGCCGGCCGGCAGGCGGCGGCCCGGGTGGTCAACACCTCTTCGGGGGCCGGGCTGCTGGGCTCGGTCGGCCAGGGCAACTACAGCGCGGCCAAGGCCGGGATCCTCGGCCTCACGATGGTCGCGGCGGCGGAGATGGGCCGGTACGGGGTCCAGGTCAACGCGATCGCCCCGGCGGCCCGGACCCGGATGACGGAGCAGACCTTCGCGCAGACCATGGCCGCCCCGGCGGAGGGCGCCTTCGACGCGATGGCCCCGGAGAACGTGTCGCCGCTGGTGGTGTGGCTGGGCTCGGACGCCTCGGCCGGGGTCACGGGCCGGGTCTTCGAAGCGGAGGGCGGCCGGATCACGGTCATGGAGGGCTGGCGGCCGGGCCCCACGGCCGACCGGGACTCCCGCTGGACCCCCGCGGAGGCGGGCGAGACCACGCTGAAACTCCTCGCCGCGGCGCAGGCTCCGCTGCCGGTGTACGGCGCGCGGTAGCGGCCCCGGTCCGGTCCCGGCGGCGGGGGCGGAGGCTAGGGTTCCTGGTCCGGGACAAGAGCCGAAGGGACACGAACCGACGATGGCCGTCACGCCGACCCCGCAGAAGATCACCACGTTTCTGATGTTCGAGGGGCGGGCCGAGGAAGCCATGGGCTTCTACGTCTCGCTGTTCGACGACGCGGAGGTGCTCGCCGTCAGCCGCTACGGCCCCGACGAGACCGGACCCGGGGCCGGGGCCGCGGGAACCGTGCGCCACGCGACCTTCTCCCTGGCCGGACAGCAGTTCATGTGCATCGACAGCCCGGCCCAGCACGCGTTCGGCTTCACGCCCGCGGTGTCGCTGTACGTCCAGTGCGAGGACGAGGCCGAGATCGACCGCCTCTACGGCGCCCTCGCCGAGCAGGGCCAGGAGCTGATGCCCCTGGGCTCGTACGGATTCAGCCACCGGTTCGGCTGGGTGAACGACCGCTTCGGCGTCTCCTGGCAGCTGAACGTCGCGGCCCCGCCCAGCGCGGGCGGGTGACGGGCCGGGCTCAGGCTCTGGCGTCGCCCGGCCGGGGCCGGGCGGGGAGCCGGGCCCCGGAGGGGAGCAGGGGGCTCGATGCGCCTCCGGGGCCCGGCGGTCAGGGGGTGTCCTGCCGGTCAGGCGTTGGCGCCGCCGTCGACGGTCAGCGTGGTGCCCGTGACGAAGGAGGCCTCGTCGCTCGCCAGGTAGAGGACCGCGCTCGCGCTCTCCGCGGCCCGGCCGTAGCGGCCGAAGGCGTTCCTGCCCGTCGGCGCCGGTCACGGAGGGGACGCCGACGCCCGTGGCGAGGGCCGCGAGCACGGTCAGTGCCGAGATCGCCCAGAAGGCGGCCCCCCAGCCGAACTGGCCGCCGGCGAAGGTGAGACGGGCAGGCCGAGCAGGGTGCCGAGCATCAGCCCGTTCATGGCGGCGCCGATCGCCTTGCCGCGCATCTCCGGCTTGGTGACGGAGCACCGCGGCTCCCGCCCGGAGCGTCGGCGGTCTTTCCCGCTCAGCGGGAACACGGCCTCCCGCGCGCGCCCGCCCTCCGCCTACCGTCTGCCGCACCACACCCCACCGCAGCCGGGAGGACCCCGTGCTGAACGACCGGCACCGGCGCGAGGCCGCCGAGATCCTCTACGCGGCGCAGCTGCGGAGGTCCCCGGTCCGGCCGCTGACCGAGCTCTACGAGGGCATCGGCGCGCAGGACGCGTACGAGATCCAGCTCCTCAACATCCGCCGTCAGTGCGACGGCGGCGCCGCCGTCACCGGGCACAAGGTCGGACTCTCGTCCGCCGTCATGCAGGCCATGATGGGCGTCGACGAGCCCGACTACGGACACCTCTCGACGCGATGGAACTGCGCCAGGACACCCCCGTCCCGGTCGCCGCGTACTGCGCGCCGCGCATCGAGGTGGAGGTCGGCTTCGTCCTCGGCGCCGACCTGCCGGGCGAGGGCTGCACCGAGGCCGACGTGCTCGCCGCCACCGAACGCGTCGTCCCCGCCCTGGAGTTGATCGACAGCCGCATCGCCGACTGGCGGATCTCCCTCGCGGACACCATCGCCGACAACGCCTCCTCCGCCGGCTACGTCATCGGCGAGGGCCTCCTGCTGGTCGCGGGTGGCAGCGGGATCACCCCGCTGCTCTCCCTCGCGAAGTCGGCGCTGGCCGCGGGACGGGGCCGGGTCGCCCTGGTGTACGCCAACCGGGACCCGGCCTCGGTGATCTTCCGGGACGAGCTGTGGGGGCTGGCCGAGGCGCATCCGGGGCGGCTGGCCGTCGTCCACTGGCTGGAGAGCCTCCAGGGGCTGCCGACCGCCGCGCAACTCGGGCCGCTGGTGGCCCCGTACGCCGGCCGCGAGGCCTACCTGTGCGGGCCCGGCCGCTGATGGACGCCGCCGAGACCGCGCTGCGCGCCGGCGGGGCCGCGCCGCACGCGATCCACCGCGAGCGGTACTTCTCGCTGGGCACGGACGTCTTCACGGCCGCCCCGCCACCGGCCCCGCCCGCGGCCGGGGCGCACGCCCGCACCACCGCCGAGGTGGAACTCGACGGGACCCGGCACACCGTGCCCTGGCCCGCCGGGACCCCGCTGCTCGACGCGCTGCTCGCCGCGGGCCTGCCGGCCCCGTACTCCTGCCGGGAGGGCGCCTGCAGCGCCTGCTGCTGCCGGGTCGTCGAGGGCGAGGTCGAGATGGCCCGCAACGAGGTCCTCGACGAGACGGACCTGGCCGAGGGCTACGTCCTGGCCTGCCAAGCCCTCCCGCTCGGCCCCAAGGTGCGGATCACGTACGGGTGAAGGGGGGTGTCGGGCAGGACGCGAGGCCGCTAGCTTCTCCGGGAAAGCGCTTGCTGCGCGCGGCAATCGGTTCGGGAAGCGGGGCTGGGCCCATGTCCGAGACCATCACGCTCGCCGTCGTCGGGGCGGGGGACCGGGGGAGCGGCCACGCCGGATGGGCCCTGGCCCATCCGGAGCGGGCCCGGGTGGTCGCGGTCGCCGAACCGCGCGCGCCCCGGCGGGAGCGGCTCGCCGCCGCCCACGGCATCGACGCCCGCCACGTGCTCGGCGACTGGCGGGAGCTGGCCGCCCTCGGGCGGATCGCGGACGCGGTGCTCGTCTGCACCCTGGACCGCGACCACCTGGAGCCGGTCCTCGCGTTCGCCGCGCTCGGCTACCACATCATGCTGGAGAAGCCGATGGCCCTCACGGAGGACGAGTGCCGGCGCATCGTCGACGCCGTCGAGCGGGCGGGCGTCATCCTCTCCGTCGGGCACGTCCTGCGCTACACGCCCTACACGCGGACCCTCAAGGGCGTCCTCGACTCCGGCCGCATCGGCGACATCGTGAGCGTCCAGCACCTGGAACCGGTCGGCTTCTGGCATCAGGCCCACTCGTTCGTCCGCGGCAACTGGCGGCGCGTGGACGAGGCGACGACCATGCTGATGGCCAAGTCCTGCCACGACCTGGACTGGCTCCAGTACGTGCTGGGGCGCCCGCCCGTACGGGTCTCCAGCTTCGGCCGGCTCTCCCACTTCCGGCCCGAGAACAGGCCGCAGGGTGCGGCGGACCGCTGCCTGGACTGCGCGGTCGAGCCGGACTGCCCGTACTCCGCCGTACGCGAGTACGGCGACCGGCTGGCCGACGGCCGCCACCGCTGGCCGCTGAGCGTACTGATCGAGGAGTTCACCCCGCGGGCCCTGGAGGCCGCGCTGCGGGAGGGGCCGTACGGGCGGTGCGTGTACGCGTGCGACAACGACGTCGTCGACCACCAGGTGGTGGCCATGGAGTTCGACTCCGGGGCGACGGCCACCTTCACCATGACCGCCTTCACCGAGCAGGCGGACCGCCACACCCGGATCTTCGGAACCCGCGGCGAACTGCGGGGCGACGGCCGCAGCATCACGGTCTACGACTTCCTGACCCGGGCCGAGGAGCAGGTCGCCATCGGCGCGGGCGGGCCGATGGACGCCGCGGGCGGGCACGGCGGCGGCGACGCCGGCCTCATGGACGCCTTCGTCGCCGCCATCGCCACCGGCGACCCGGGCCTGGTCAGGTCCGGCCCCCAGGAGTCGCTCACCAGCCACCTGACCGTCCTGGCCGCCGAACGGGCCCGCTGCTCCGGCACGGTGGAGCCGGTCGGGCCGCCGCTCTAGGAGGCACAACGAAGCGGGCCCGGCCCCCTGGCGAGGGGTCGGGACCGGGTCTTCGTTTCCTGCGGTGGGATATGACTACCCGCTACATCCACTCGCTGAACCGCAGCCAGCCCAACATGTTGTCCATCGCCTGTTCCGAGACGGCCGGCTCCGGCTCACGAGGCCGTGCGGCAGGGGCCCGCCCGGTCCGTCCCGGCCCGTACAGCTCGCGCCACACCGCCCGCGCGCAGGCCGCCACCGCGGGTCCCAGCCGGGCCAGTTCGCGCTCGCCCCGGCTGCAGGACACCGAGACCGCCGCCACCGCGCGGCCCGCGCCCCGCAGCGGCGCCGCCACGCAGGAGATGCCGCGGAAGCTCTCCTCCCGGTCGTAGGCCACCCCGCGCTCGCGGGTCGCCGCCAGCTCCGCGCGCAGCGCGAGCGGCCTGACCAGGGTCCGGGCCGTGCGCGGCCGCAGCCCCTGGGCCAGGACGTGCTCCACCGCGCCCGGGTCGCCGAAGGCGAGGATCGCCCTGCCGGCGGCCGTGCAGTGGGCGGGCATCCGCCCGCCGACCCGGGAGGGCACGGTGGTGGCCTCCGAGCCGCCGATCCGCTCCAGGCAGACCACCTCGGCCCCGTCCAGCACCGAGAGGTGCACCAGCTGCCCGGTCTGTTCGTGCAGTGCGTGCAGCAGGGGCAGGGCGGCCCTGCGGAGCCGGTTGTGGTGGGAGGCGAGCGCGCCGAGCTCCAGCATGCGCATGCCCATCCGGTAGTCCCGGCCCTCCCGGTCCAGCCAGCGCAGCTGCACCAGCTGGTCGAGGATCCGGTGGGCGGAGGAGCGCGGGATCCCGGAGCGGCGGACGACCTCGGTGAGCGAGAGGCGCGGCTGCGGACCCTCGAAGGAGCCCAGCACGCGCGCGGCCTTCTCCAGCAGCGACAGCGGCGCGAGCCCGGTGTCCATGGCCTGGAGAGCGGGTTCCTGAAGACGGCCGACACCGTGGAGGAACTGGCCCGCCGGATCGCGGCGCCCGGCCTGCCCGCCGCGATCCGCCGCTTCAACGGCTTCGCCGGGCGGGGCACCGACGAGGACTTCGGCCGGGGGAGCAGTGTCTACGACCGCTACTACGGCGACCCGACGCTGGCCAAGCCCAACCTGGCGCCCCTCGACAAGGGCCCCTTCCACCCTTCGGGTCAGGACAGCTTGCCGTTGTAGTCCGGCAGCTTGACGGTGCGTTCGGCGTGACCGCCGACGAGGTCGGTCGGGCTGTTGCCGATGTTGGCGATGATCGTGTAGCCGCGGGCCTCGATCTCCGCGCGCTTCTCCGTCTTGTAGGCGCTCACCTCGTCGAACAGGTCGGGCAGGTCACGGACGTAGAGCCCCGAGACCGGGTAGCCGACCGCCTTGAGGTTGCGCTCGGTGAGGGACTGGATGATCCCCGGGCGGGCGGTGACGAAGAAGACGGCGACCCCGCGGGCGTTCGCGTACTGGGTCAGGGCGCGGACCTTGACGATCGCCGGGGTCGGGAAGGTCCAGAACCAGTGGAAGTCCGTCTCCAGCGAGGTGTTGTCGATGTCGAGGACGAGCGCCGGCTTCTCACCGGCGGGCGAGGCGGCGATGCGCTGCTCGATGCCGGGGCGGGCCGCGTCGATGACGGCGGCCACGTCCCGCTGCCAGGTGGCGTAGTCGATGCCGAGGATCGCCGCGTTGCCGCCGGGCGCGGAGGCGGACGCGGAGACGGCGGCGGGCGCGGCGGCGGGGGCAGCCTGGGCGGCGGTGGCCGGGACCAGCGTCATGACGCTGGCCGCTGCGGCCACGCCGATGGCGGCGGTACGGGACATACGGGTGCGGCGGGTGCTGCGCATGTGGGGGCGCTCCTCGGTCACGAATTGACGTGTACGCGACTAGAGTTGGCGAGATCCGCCTCCATGTCTACTGGCCGGTAAGAAACTTTTCGTGGCCGACCGGTGAATGAAGATCGTCCGGATGTCCCCTGTCGCTAGGTGTCGCAGTCGAGGACGGTGCGGCACAGACCGCACCGGGCCCGGAGCCGCCCGCGCACCGGCAGCCGCAGCCGCTGCCCGCACACCGGGCAGGGGAAGCTCACCCGCAGTCCGGGTCCGGAGCCCTCGTGCTCGAAGCGGTACGCCGATCCGCCCGCCGGGGTGGGCCCGGTGCGCCGCGCCTTCGCGTACCGCCGCCGTGCCAGCGGGCCCGCGGCCGCCAGTGGGGGCCGGCGGTGGTCCCGCTCGGCCAGCGCGCGCCCGCGCACGTACGCCTCGTACGCCTGCGGGCTGGTGAACCAGGCGGAGGGGTCCTCGCCGAGCAGGGCGGCCCGCTTGGCGAGGACGTAGCCGAACTCCTCCGGGGTGAGGTAGCCGAACTTCTGGTGGGTGAGCGCGTCCTCGCGGTAGGCGTCGAGCAGCAGCCAGCCCGCCCCGAGGTAG
Organism: Streptomyces sp. 147326; assembly: GCF_045000215.1. Lineage (NCBI taxonomy): Bacteria > Bacillati > Actinomycetota > Actinomycetes > Kitasatosporales > Streptomycetaceae > Streptomyces > Streptomyces sp. 147326. The sequence goes on from NZ_CP134201.1 coordinate 6,494,587, forward strand.
ACGGCGGCGGTGTCGGTGAGGATCTCGTTCTCGGTGCCGGGGAAGCAAAGGTCCAGCCGGTGCAGCAGGACATGGGTGACCTCGTGGGACAGGGCCGCCGCCAGGTCCCGGCGATGGGTGCGGAAGCGGTCGCTGACCTCGACGAAGTACTCGGGGCCCGCGGCCAGTTCCACGGTGGCCGCCTGCTCCATCGGCCGGAAGGCGACCACCATGCGCGCATCGGGCAGCCGGAGCGCGCGCACCATCGCCGAGGCCACCCGCTGCGCGCCCAGGTGCAGGTCGTCGGCGGCCCCGAAGGCGGCGTCGGAGGGCGCGAAGCTCGTGTCGTAAGCGCGGATCCCGTCGGCCGACAGCCGCCGGAAGAGCGCGGTGATCGAGGCCCGCACCGTCGCCAGATGTGGAAATCCGTGCTCGATCGGACCTCCCGGCCCGCCCTTCTGCGTCACCGCGCCCCCTTCGCCGCAATCCCTGTCGCCCGAACGAATGTTTGGCCGAAAATGCGTTCTTGATGGCGCCCGCATCTCTGATGTGTCATGGACCCGTCATTCACCCAATGACACGCACGGCCCAACCCCCCACGAAAGGCAGTGTGTTGACTGTGACCACCCTTGTGCAGTTCATGAAGCGCAGCCTCGCCGTCGGAGCGGTCGCCCTCGCGGCCGTCAGCCTCCAGCCCGGCTCCGCCTCCGCCGGCACGGCCCCCGTCGTCGGCGGCACGCGCGCCGCCCAGGGCGAGTTCCCCTTCATGGTGCGCCTCTCCATGGGCTGCGGCGGCGCCCTCTACACCCAGCAGATCGTCCTCACCGCCGCCCACTGCGTGAACGGCTCCGGCAACAACACCTCCATCACCGCCACCGCCGGAGTCGTCGACCTCAACAGCTCCAGCGCCATCAAGGTCAAGTCCACCAAGGTCCTGCGCGCCCCCGGCTACAACGGCAGCGGCAAGGACTGGGCCCTGATCAAGCTCGCCAAGCCCATCAACCTGCCCACCCTCAAGATCGCCGAGACCAAGCAGTACGACAACGGCACCTTCACCGTCGCCGGCTGGGGCGCCACCCGCGAGGGCGGCGGCCAGCAGCGCTACCTCATGAAGGCCAACGTCCCCTTCGTCTCCGACGCCAGCTGTCAGGCCTCGTACGGCAGCTCCCTCATCCCGGGCGAGGAGATCTGCGCCGGCTTCGACCAGGGCGGCGTCGACACCTGCCAGGGCGACTCCGGCGGCCCGATGTTCCGCCGCGACAACAACAACGCCTGGATCCAGGTCGGCATAGTCAGCTGGGGCGAAGGCTGCGCCCGCCCCGACTACCCGGGCGTCTACACCGAGGTCTCCACCTTCGCCGCCGCGATCAAGAGCGCCGCGGCGAGCATGTAGCACCCCCTCGTCCTTCCGGCCGGGCGCGAACGCCGCGAACCGGCCGGAAGGACGAGGCACCCCGCTCGGCCCGTACGTGAGGCCGGCCGGAGCACCGCACGAGCCACCCGGCGGTCCGCTGTGCGGTTGCGGGCCGACGCGCGCACCGGTCCCATGGGAAGCGACCGGAGGCGGCAGCGGCGGGCGAGAGCGGGGCAGGTGGCGCACGGCGATCAGGGTGGTCATCGCGGACGACCAGGACATGGTCAGAACCGGGTTCCGGATGATCCTCGAGAGCCAGCCGGACATCGAGGTCGTCGCCGACGTCGTCGACGGCGAGGCGGCCCTCGCCGCCGTGGCCGAGCACCGCCCCGACGTCCTCCTCCTCGACATCCGCATGCCGAAGATGGACGGCCTCGAAGTGACCCGGCGCCTGTCCGGCAGCGACACACCGCACATCGTCATCGTCACCACCTTCGACCTCGACGAGTACGTCCACGCGGCGCTCCACGGCGGAGCATCCGGCTTCCTCCTGAAGGACGCCAGCCCGGCCATGCTGGTTGAAGCGGTCCGCGCGGCGGCCGTCGGCGACTCCCTCGTCTCACCCGCCATCACGGTGCGGCTGCTGCGCGAAATGGCCCCGCGGACCCCGGCCTCGCAGGCCCGCCGCCCCGCCGAACCCCTGACGGAACGGGAACGCGAGGTCGTCCGCTGCCTCGCGCGCGGTCTGACCAACGCCGAGATCGCCGCGGAACTCTTCGTCTCCCTGTCCACCGTCAAGACCCACCTGGCCAACATCCAGGCGAAACTCGACGCCCGCAACCGCGTCGAAATCGCCGCCTGGGCCTGGGAAAGCGGCCCGGCCGCCAACACGGCGTGACGCCGCACCCCCAGCAGCCCGCCGCCCCCCAGGCCGGAGCCTCGCCCCCGCCCAGGGCTCCGGCGCGACCCCGCACCCTTCAGCCTCGCCGGCGTTCGACGCGCGGGGGTCCGGGGGCGGAGCCCCCAACCGCCCTGCGCGCGCCCCGGCGAGGGCCTCCGGCTGCCCCGCGCGCGGGGCCGCGCATGATTCAGCCTCGCCGGCGTTCGACGCGCGGGGTCCGGGGCGGAGCCCCAGGGGGCTTCGGCGCAGCCGGGCCGCACCTGCGCAGCCGGGCCCGCACGTGCACCCGTACCGGGCTCAGCCGGTGAGCCCCCTGTCCAGCTGGGCCCGCCACCACCCGCACACCGCCAGCCGGCTCCCCCTCTGCCTCTCCCTCGTCCTCCTCGCCCTCGTCACCCTCGAGGGCGTCGTCCTGGCCCGCCAGCCCAGCCTCCCGCACGCCGCCGTATGGGTGTCCGGCATCCTCGTCTGCCTCAGCGCCGCCCCGTGGCCCGCCGTCCCCCTCCTGACCCGCGCCTGGTTCGCCGCCGCCGTCACCTGGACCGTCACCCTCTTCCTGATGTTCGGCAACCACCCCCTCGTCGTCTGGGGCGGCGGCGAGGCCATCGCCGGCCGGGTGTGTGCCGTGGCCTCGCCGGCCGGATCACTGCGGTCACGGAGGCGGCGCCGCCCGAGACCGCCCGCGCACCGCTCCCGCCGGGGCCGGGTGTGTGCCGGGGCGCTCCCCGCAGGGCGCCGAACGCAATTCCCTCGGCCCTCCGACCCCCCGCCACGTTCGGCGTCCGAGGAGACGCCCCGGCGCGCGCCCGGCCCAGGCCGCACCGGCAAAGCCTGCCGCCTCGGCCTCGGCCCCGGCCGCTCCGGCGAAGCCTGCCGCCTCGGCCTCGGCCCCGGCCGCTCCGGCGAAGCCTGCCGCCTCGGCCTCGGCCCCGGCCGCGCCGGCAAAGCCTGCCGCTCCGGCCTCGGCCCCGGCCGCTCCGGCGAAGCCCGCTGCCACGGCCCCGGCCGCTCCGCCCGGGCAGGGCACGGCACGGCACCGCCTAGCCCAGCGCGATCGCCCGCAGCGCGGCCAGGTGGCGCTCGTACACGGTCCGGCCCTCAGGCGTCAGCGAGAGCCAGGTGCGCGGCCGTCGCCCCACGCGCCCCTTGCGGACCGCCACCCAGCCCGCCTCCTCCAGCGCCGCGACCTGCTTGGACAGCGCCGAGTCCGTGACCTCGACCAGGTCCCGTACGAAACCGAACTCGGCCTTGTCCAGCGGAACCAGCGCCGCCACCACCGACAGCCGTACGGGCGCGTTCAGCAGCGGCGCGAGGTCGTGCCGCGGATGACCGGCCCGCTTCGCCTCCGCCGCCCCGGCCGGACCCGCCGCCCCGGCCGGACCCGCCGCCCCGGCCGGACCCGCGGCCCCCGCCGCGCCCGTGGTCTCCCCGCCCGTCATGCCGCACCCCGCATCTCGGTCCACGCGCCGAGCGCGAGCGGCAGCGCACACGCCAGCGCGGCCCCCGCCGCGAACGGCACGCTGCGGCCGAACACCGTGGTGCCGAGCAGGACCATCAGGGCGAAGACCGTCGCCCAGGACCCGATCAGCACCCCGTGCTTCACGCCGAAGCCCCGGCGCACGACGCGCTGCCGCGCCGCGTACACGCTGAGCCCGCTCACGAGCAGCACGTTGATCACCCCCATCACCGTCACCGCGACCGGACCGCGCCCCAGCACGGCCACCGGTACGAGCACCAGCTGCCCGGCGGCGAACGCCCACAGGTAGCGCGCGTACCAGCCGCTCCGCGCCCGAGCCGCCTTCTCCATTCCGGCCGCCCGCCCCAACGCCCCGGCCGCCGCCTCCGTCGCCTCGTGCATGACTCCCCCTCGTCCGAACACGGATGAACATCTCATCGGTCAATTTCCAATATGGCGACCACTTTCCAGATTGGCAAGTACTTGGCACCCGGGCATGCCGATGGCCGGGGCATCCCGAAGCCCCCCGGCACCCCGAAGCGCCCCCCGGCCCCCCGCCGCAGCCCGCCCCCGTCTCACAGGCCGACTGCCCGGAGACTCGCCGCCCGCCGCCACGTATTCTCGGGAACCATGAACATCAGCGACCTCGACAACGGCGCGGGCCCGGGCGCGGGCACCGGCAAGGGCGCCGCCGGCGGCATCGACGAGAGCGTCACCGCCGAACTCGCCCGCCTGCGGGACAGCATCGACAACATCGACGCGGCCGTGGTCCACATGCTCGCCGAACGCTTCAAGTGCACCCAGCAGGTCGGCCACCTCAAGGCCCGGCACCAGCTGCCGCCCGCCGACCCGGGCCGCGAGGCCAGCCAGATCGCCCGGCTGCGCCAGCTCGCCGAGAACGCCAAACTCGACCCCGCCTTCGCCGAGAAGCTCCTCAACTTCATCATCGCCGAGGTCATCCGCCACCACGAGACGATCGCCGCCGGCGAGGAGTAGCCGCTCGGGAGCCGTGGACCGGAGCAGCGGCCGCGCAGCGGAAGAGGCCGGAAGAGGGCGGCAGAGGCCGGAAGAGGCCGGAAGAGGCCGGAAGAGGGAAGCGGAAGATCGAGCTCCGTCGCCCCCTGCGGCAGCATGGCCCCATGTCCGCACTCACGCGCAACGAAGCGCAGCTCCGAGCCCGGCTCCTCGACGTCCACCACTACGCCGTCACCCTCGACCTCACCGGCGACGACGACGAGACCTTCGACTCGACCGCCGTCATCCGGTTCACCGCCCGCACCACCGGAGACACGTTCGTCGAGCTGAAGCCGGTGGAGCTGCGCTCCGTCACCCTCGACGGCCACCCCCTCGACCCGGCCGCCCTCGACGACAACCGCCTCCCGCTCACCGGCCTCACCCAGGGCCCCCACGAGCTGCGGCTCGACACCCGCATGCGCTACTCCCGCACCGGCGAGGGCCTGCACCGCTTCACCGACCCCGCGGACGGGGAAACGTACCTCTACAGCCAGATGTTCATGGACGACGTCCAGCGCGTCTTCCCGGCCTTCGACCAGCCCGACCTCAAGGCCGTCTTCGAGTTCACCGTCACCGCCCCCGCCCACTGGACCGTCCTCGCCAACGGCACCACCACCCGCACCGGCGACCGCGACGGCGCCGGCATCTGGACCTCCGCCCCGACGCCCGTCATCTCCACCTACCTCGCCGCCGTCGCCGCCGGCCCCTGGCACAGCGTGACGACCGAACACGCCGGACTGCCCTTCGGCATCCACTGCCGCCAGTCCCTGGCACCCCACATGGACGCCGACGCCGAGGAAATCCTCTCCCTCACCAAGGACTGCTTCGACCGGTACCAGGAGAAGTTCACCGAGCCGTACCCCTTCGACTCCTACGACCAGGCCTTCGTACCCGAGTTCAACGCCGGCGCCATGGAGAACCCCGGACTCGTCACCTTCCGCGACGAGTTCATCTTCCGGTCCGCCGTCACCGACACCGAACGCCAGTCCCGGGCCATGGTCATCGCCCACGAGATGGCCCACATGTGGTTCGGCGACCTGGTCACCCTCGCCTGGTTCGACGACATCTGGCTCAACGAGTCCTTCGCCGAGTACATGGGCTACCAGACCCTCACCGAAGCCACCCGCTTCACCGACACCTGGACCGACTTCGGCGTCACCCGCAAACCCTGGGGCTACGACGCCGACCAGCGGCCCTCCACCCACCCCGTCGCCCCCGCCCCCGAGGACGTCCCCGACACCGCTTCCGCCCTCCTCAACTTCGACGGCATCTCCTACGCCAAGGGCGCCTCCGCCCTGCGCCAGCTCGTCGCCTGGCTCGGCGAGAAGGACTTCCTGGCCGGCATCAACACCCACTTCGCCCGCCACAAGTTCGCCAACGCCTCCCTCGCCGACTTCGTGGACTCCCTCGCCGCCCACACCGAACGCGACGTCCGCGCCTGGGCCGACGTCTGGCTGCGCACCACCGGCATCGACACCCTCACCCCGCGCATCGAGGAAGCCGCCCACGGCGTCGACGAAGCCGCCGGCTGGACCCTCACCGTCGACCGCCACGGCAGCCGCCCGCACCACATCGCCGTCGGCGTCTACGACCGTCACCCCGCCGACGGACGCACCCTGGAACCCCGCGAACAGCTCACCCTCGACGTCCCCTCCGACGAGGTCGTCTCGGTGACCGGCCCCCGCCCCGCGCTGCTCCTCCTCAACGACGGAGACCTCACCTATGCCAAGGTCCGCCTCGACGAGACCTCCCTCGAAACGGTCCTGCGCGGCCTGTCCGGCATCCCCGACGCCCTCACCCGCGCCGTCGTCTGGAACGCCCTGCGCGACATGGTCCGCGACGGCGAACTGGACCCGCAGGACTACCTGCTGACCGCCGAAGCGCACCTGCCCGAGGAACACGACCTGGCCATCGTCCAGGGCGTCCTCTCCTTCGCCCGCACCCAGGTCGCGGTGCGCTACGTCGCCCCCGAGGACCGGACCGCCGCCCTGGCCACCCTCACCACCACCGCCCGCGACCTGCTGCGGCGCACCGAGGACGGCTCCGAGCCCGGCATGCGGCTCAGCGCCGTACGCGTCCTCATCGACAGCGCCACCCAGCCCGACACCATCGCCGCCTGGCTCGCCGACGACACCGTCCCCGGCGGCCCCGCGCTCGACCCCGCGCTGCGCTGGCGCATCCTCGCCCGCCTCGCCGTCCTCGGCGCCGTCGAGGAGAGCGACATCGACGCCGCCCTCGCCGCCGACCCCAGCGCCACCGGCCGGGAAGGCGCCGCCCGCTGCCGCGCCGCACTCCCCACGGCGGAGGCCAAGGCCGCCGCCTGGGACCGGCTCTTCCACGACGACAGCCTGTCCAACTACCTCTTCACCGCCACCGCCCAGGGCTTCTGGCAGCCCGAACAGGCCGACCTCGTCGAGGAGTACGTCGCCCGCTACTACCCCGAGGCCGTCGCCCTCGGCGCCCGCCGCGGCCCCGCCATCGGCGAAGCCGCCGGCCGCTACGCCTTCCCCGCCTACGCCATCGACGAGGCCAACCTCCAGGCCGGCCACGCCTGCCTCGCCGACCCGGACATCCTCCCGCTCCTGCGCCGCAAACTCGTGGACCAGCTGGACGACCTCGCCCGCGCCCTCCGCGTCCGCACCGCCTGACCAGCCCCGCCCGGCCCTGCCGGGCCCCGGGGCTCAGCCCCGCTCTTTCGGCCTCGCCGGCGTTCGAGGCGCGGGGTCCGGGGCGGAGCCCCGGGTCCGTGAGCCGCGCCGGCGATGGAGGCGACGGTCCGGGCAGATGCCGCCGCACCGACCGGAAACTCCGGACAAACCCCGGCGGTTACCCCATTCGGGTCTGATCGTTGTACTGGCAGGGTGCCCCGCCCCGCACCCCTCCCAGCCCCGGAGGACCCCCGATGACCGCGCCGCCCGGCACAGGCACAGGCACACCGCCCCCGCTCGCCGGCGGAGCCAACGGCCCCACCGCCCTGCGGCCCCTCATCGACACCGTCCTCGACGCCCTGGCCGCCGGAGCCCGGGACCGCGGCGGGCCACTGCCCGCCGGCGGCCCGGGCGCCCAGGCCGCCCGCGTCCGGGCCGCACTCGGCGACGTACTCCCCGCACACGGAACCGGCGACCACGAGGCGCTCCGCACCCTCGTCCACACCCTCGCCGCAGGCGCCGCCGACCCCGCCGACCCCCTCTGCGCGGCCCACCTGCACTGCCCCCCGCTCGCCGTCGCGGCCGCCGCCGACCTCGCCGCCAGCGCCCTCAACCCCTCCCTCGACTCCTGGGACCAGGCGCCCGCCGCCTCCGCCGTCGAAGCCCTCCTCACCCGCGCCCTCGCCGCCGAGTTCTACGACACCCCCCACGCCGACGCCCTCGTCACCACCGGCGGAACCGAAGCCAACCAGCTCGCCCTGCTCCTCGCCCGCGAACGCCACGGTCCCGCCCTGACCGTCCTCCACGGAGCCAACGCCCACCACTCCGTCCCGCGCGCCGCCTGGCTCCTCGGCCTCCCCCCGGCCACCGAACTCCCCACCCCCGCCGGCGTCCTCGACCCCGCCCGCCTCGCCGAAGCCCTCGCCGCCGCCCCCGGCCCCACCCTCGTCACCGCCACCGCCGGCACCACCGACGCCGGACTCGTCGACCCCCTCCTCCGCATCGCCGACCTCTGCGACCGGTACGGAGCCGACCTCCACATCGACGCCGCGTACGGCGGCCTCCTCGCCCTCAGCCCCCGCCACCGCGACAAACTCGCCGGACTCGGCCGCGCCCACTCCCTCACCATCGACCTGCACAAACTCGGCTGGCAGCCCGTCGCCGCAGGACTCCTCGCCGTCCCCGACACCGCCCTGCTCGCCCCCCTCGCCCACCAGGCCGACTACCTCAACGCCACCGACGACACCGAAGCAGGCCTCCCCGACCTCCTCGGCCGCTCCCTGCGCACCACCCGGCGCCCCGACGCCCTCAAGATCGCCACCACCCTGCGCTCACTGGGCCGCGACGGCCTCGTCCGCCTCATCGACCGCACCTGCGAACTCGCCCGGCACCTCGCCGCACTCCTCGACGCCCATCCCAGCTTCGAACTCCACGCGGCCCCCACCATCAGCACCGTCCTCTTCCGGCCCACCCACGCCGACGACGACCGGCTCGCCACCCTGCGCCGCACCCTCCTGCACGAAGGCCGCGCCGTCCTCGGCCGCACCCACGCCGACGGTCGCCTGTGGCTCAAAGCCACCCTGCTGAACCCGCACACCACCGCGGGGGACCTGGACACCCTCATCGCCCTCCTGGAAGGCAGCACCCACCGATGACCGCCCAGCTCGATGCCCCCCACGACCTCGTCGGAATCGGCATCGGCCCCTTCAACCTGTCCCTCGCGGCCCTCGCCCACGGCCTGCCGCAACAAGGCGCGGGCGAACTCGCCACCGCCTTCTACGACCAGCGCCGCGACTTCCGCTGGCACCCGGGACTCCTCATCGAAGGTGCCACCCTCCAAGTCCCCTTCCTCGCCGACCTCGTCACCCTCGCCGACCCCACCAGCCCCTGGAGCTTCCTCAGCTACCTCAGGCACAAGGAACGGCTCTTCCCCTTCTACTTCGCCGAACAGTTCCACATCCACCGCGCCGAATACGACGCCTACTGCCGCTGGGTCGCCGGCCGCGTCCCCGGACTCCACTTCGGCCACCAGGTCGACGCCGTCCGCTGGAACCCCGAACGCGACCTCTTCGAAGTCGACTTCACCCAGCTCGACGCCGACGGCGAAGCCCTCGGCCGCACCTACACCCGCCACCTCGCCCTGGGCATCGGCACCGCCCCCTACATCCCCGAACCCCTGCGCCCCCTCGCCGAAGCCCCCACCGTCCCCGTCGTCCACTCCGCCGACTACCTCGACAACCGGCAGCGCATCCTCGCCGCCGACCACGTCACCGTCATCGGATCGGGCCAGTCCGGCGCCGAAGTCTTCCTCGATCTGCTCCGCGCCCGCCCCGCCGGCCGCGAACGCCTCACCTGGCTCGCCCGGACCCCCTCCTTCGCCCCCATGGAGTACTCGAAGCTCGGCCTCGAACACTTCACCCCCGACTACACCCGCTACTTCCACTCCCTCCCCGAACCCGTACGCAACCAGCTCGTCCCCGCCCAATGGCAACTCCACAAGGGCATCGACGCCGACACCATCGCCGCCATCCACGCCGAGCTCTACCGCCGCACCCTCCACGGCGGCTGGCCCGACGCCGTCCTCACCCCCGGCGTCAGGGTCCGCACCGCCGGCCGCGTCGCCACCACCAAGGTCGAACTCCACCTCGAACACGTCGAGCAGGGCACCCGCTCCCGCCTCACCACCGACGCCGTCGTCCTCGCCACCGGCTACCGGGAACGCCCCCTCAGCAGCCTCCTCGCAGGCCTCGACCCCTACCTGCGCAAGGACTCCGCCGGCCGCCCCCGCATCGACGACCGCTACCGGATGGTCCTCGACCCCACCGTCAGCGGCAGCATCTTCGTCCAGAACGGCGAACGCCACACCCACGGCGTCGGAGCCCCCGACCTCGGCCTCGCCGCCTGGCGCAGCGCCGCCATCCTCAACACCCTCACCGGCAAGGAGCCCTACCCCCAGCCCGAGCGGACCGCCTTCACCACCTTCGGACTCGAACAGCGCGAACACACCCGCCCCCGGCCCGCCGGCGACCTGCTCCCGCTGGTCGACCACCCCTGACCGGCCCCGCCACCCAGCCCGCCGCACCGCTGCGCATACATTCCCGGCATGACGACGCTCCTCCTCGACGGCGGGCCGGTCGCCCCGGACGCCCCGGTCACCCGCACCGGCGGCACACCCCTGGCCCCCGCCGGCACCGCATGGCCGACCTGCGCCTCATGCGCCGCACCCCTGCAGTTCCTCGCCCAGATCCACCTCGGCGACCTCCCCGGCCACACCGCCCCCACCCCGGGCGTACTGGCCCTCTTCATGTGCGCGAACCGCCCCGGCCAGTGCCGGCAATGGAGCCCCACCGCAGGCGGAAACCTCGCCCTGCTGCTCCCCGCCGACCGCCTGGAACCCGTACGGGCCCCCGACGACGCGGATCAGGACCTCCTCGGACTCGGAGCCGTCCGCGCCGCCGTACCCGCCCCCACGGCACCCGCCACCGCGACGATCCTGGGCCGGCTCGGCGGCACCCCCGACTGGCTCCAGTACGACGAGACACCCGACTGCCCCGCCTGCGCGCGGCCGATGGACTTCGCCGCCGAGCTGACGGAAGGCCCCGACCCCGTCACCGCCATGAACTTCGGCTCCGGCCGCGCCTACGCCCACACCTGCACCCCCTGCGGCCGCGCGGCACTCCTCTGGCAGTGCTGATCCCCACCCGACGGCCGCGGCCCGCCCCCACGCACAGCGGCCGGGACCCCGCCCCAGCAGGTCCCGGCCGCACCGCCCGCGAACGGACTAGAACACCGGCACGCCGGCCCGCGTCAGCCGCCAGTCCACCGACGCGAACTGCGCCGGGTCGATCGTCCCCTTCGCCTTCACCCACTGGATGATCGTGTTACGGATCTCGTCCGAGTTCGACCACAGCTGCTTGGCCTGCGGCACGTGCGGGAAGTTCCCGCCGCCCGAGGCCCGGTAGTTGTTCACCGCGAACACGAACTGCGCCGCCGGATCCACCGCCTTCCCCTGGAAGGTCAGCCCGGTGATCCGCGAACCCGCCGGCTGCGCGATGTCGATGTCGTACGCCAGCCCGTACACGGCGTCGTAGTTGTAGTCCGGAATGCTCTCGGCGTTCGTCAGCTTCGCCGGATCCACCGCATCACCCGGCGCCGTCCGCACGAAGTACCGCGCCGAGTACTCCAGGTAGTCCTTCAGCTGCGCACCCGTCAGCAGCCGTGCCTCCATCGTGTTCTCGAACGGGTACAGACCCGCCGCGTCCCGGATCGTCACCTGCCCCGCCGGGATCGCCGCCGTCCGAGAGAAGCACGAAGCCTGCGACAGCACCGGAAGCGCCGCCCACTCCGTACCCGCCAGCGCCGCCTTCACCGTCTCCGCCTGCACGTGGTTGACCAGATCGATGATCGCCACGTCCTTGACCGGCCCTTCCGCCGAGGACATCGCCTGCGTGGACGTACCGATCACCTGGTTCACGTACGCCACGACCTTGCGGTGCTCGTCCGACAGCAGCCGCGTGATCTTCGGGTCCTCGGCGACCGCATTGGAGTTCAGCACCTTCGCCGCGACCTTCGCCACCGACCAGCGGCCCTTCTCCCACACCAGCTCGAAGTCGAACAGCGTCAGCCGCTGCCCCCACTTCAGCGGCTCCGACAGCACCACGTCCTTGCCGGTCGCCTTGTTCTTCACCCGGTACTCGGGAATCTCCGTGTGCGCGTGCCCCACCAGGATCGCGTCGATCCCCGGCACCTGCTCCGCCACCAGTCCGGCCGCGTTCTCGATGTGGGGCAGCTGGTCCCCGTACGAGGACGTCCCGCTCGACCCCGAGTGCGCCGACACGATCACCACGTCGGCTCCCATCGAACGGAGCTTCGGCACGTACTTCGCCGCCTGCTCCTCCAGCCCCGGGAACGTCATCCTGCCCTGCACGTTGGCCTTGTCCCAGATCGCGATCCCCGGGTTCGTCAGCCCCAGCACCGCCACCTTCACGTCCCGCCCGCAGGGCGTCCGCAGCCGGTGCATGCTGTACGGCGGGAACGCCGGCCGCAGCGTCTTCGCGTCCAGGGCGTTCGCCCCCAGCAGCGGGAAGTCGCACTGCTCCTCGAACTTGCGCAGCACCGGTATCCCGTAGTTGAACTCGTGGTTCCCCAGCGCCGCCGCGTCGTACCCGATCGCGTTCATCGCCTGCGCCATCGGGTGCACCGGCCCGCGCCGGGCCGTGATCGGGTCCACCTTGGCGTAGTAGTAGGACAGCTGCGTGCCCTGGATCGTGTCGCCGGCATCGATCAGCAGCGTGTTGCGCCGCCCCTTCTCCGCCCGCACCTGGTTCACCAGCGTGGAGATCTTCGCCAGGCCGACGTCGTTGTGCGCCTTGTCGTCGAACTCCTTGTCCGTGAAGTAGTCCCAGTTGAAGACGTTCCCGTGCAAGTCGGTCGTGCCCATCACCGTGAACGCGTACGTCCGCGGCGCCGGCGGGCCCTTCACGTCCTGCTGCTGTGCGGCTGCCGGGGTGCTCGTGGCCCCCGCCAGCGCAACGGCCGCACCTGTCGCGGCCGTGGTTCCCAGAAAAGTCCTGCGGTCGAACGCCATGCCATCTCCCCTTTTGAGGCCTGAACAACGCGCGTAGATTCTGACCCACGGGTAACAAGCAGCAACACCCCCGTCAGGTTTCGATCCGATGACCCCACCCGTACGAGCGACAGTGCGAGAGTGAACGCATGACCCAGGACGCATCGCACCAGCCCTACGGCACCCCCGAAGTACCCCGCGTCGCAGTCCGCGGCGAAGCCCGCATCGAAGTCGACCCCGAGATCGCCCGCATCGGCATCACCGTCAGCGCCCGCGGCACCGACCGGCGCACCGCCCTCGAAGACCTCACCCGGCGCAACAACACCGTCCTCGACCTCATCAAGAGCTACGGTGACCCCGTCGAAAAACTCGAAACCGGCTCCTTCTCCATCACCCCCGAACTCACCCGCCACGGCCGCGCCGAACGCATCCGCGCCTACCACGGCCGCGTGCACATCACCGCCGAACTGAGCGACTTCACCACCCTCGGCGAACTCACCACCCGCCTCGCCGACCTCGAACTCACCGAGGTCGACGGCCCCTGGTGGGCCCTGCGCCCCACCTCGCCCGCCCACGGCCAGGCCCGCCGCCAAGCCGTGCTCGAAGCCGTCCAGCGCGCCCGCGAATACGCCGAAGCCCTCGGTGCCCGCCTCGCCGCCCTGGTCGAACTCGCCGACCTCGGCGCCGAGAACGCCAACCCCTTCCCCGCCGCCCCCGGCGGCGGAATGCGCACCATGGCCTTCAGCGCCGCCGAGGACGCCGGCCCCCCGCCGCTCGACCTCGAACCGCAGCGCCAGACCGTCTACGCCCAGGTGAACGCCCGGTTCACGATGACCCCTCCGCAGCTCTGAGGAACCGACGAAATCGGCGCGCCGGGGGTGCTCATCAGAGCACCCCCATGCACATTCAACAGTTGTCAACAACCTTTTGCTCAAAGGTTGTTGAGTGGACACCCGGAAGCGATTACCTACTCTCTGGTAGGGGAATACGCTCGCCTTATGCGCCGAGCGAAAATCGTATGTACCCTGGGCCCCGCCACCGACTCATACGACCAGATCAAAGCCCTGGTCGAGGCCGGAATGGACATCGCCCGCTTCAACCTCAGCCACGGCACCTACGCCGAACACGAGGAGCGTTACCAGCGCGTACGCAAGGCCTCCGACGAGACCGGCCGCAGCGTCGGCATCCTCGCCGACCTTCAAGGCCCGAAGATCCGCCTCGGCCGCTTTCGCGAAGGCCCCGTACTCCTTGAACGCGGTGACGAGTTCACCATCACCGTCGAAGACCACGAAGGCGACCGCCACACCTGCGGCACCACCTACAAGGGACTCGCCACCGACGTCACCACCGGCGAGCGCATCCTCGTCGACGACGGCCGCGTCACCCTCGAAGTCACCTCGGTCGACGGCCCCCGCGTCCACACCCGCGTCGTCGAAGGCGGCATGGTCTCCGACCACAAGGGCCTCAACCTCCCCGGCGTGGCCGTGTCCGTCCCCGCCCTCTCCGAGAAGGACATCGAAGACCTCCGCTGGGCCCTGCGCATCGGCGCCGACGTCATCGCCCTCTCCTTCGTCCGCAGCGGCCGCGACATCGAAGACGTCCACCGGATCATGGACGAGGAAGACCGCCGCCTCCCGGTCATCGCCAAGATCGAAAAGCCGCAGGCCGTCGAGAACATCGACGACATCGTCGCCGCGTTCGACGGAATCATGGTCGCCCGCGGCGACCTCGGCGTCGAAATGCCCCTGGAACAGGTCCCGATCGTGCAGAAGCGAGCCGTCAAACTCGCCAAGCGCAACGCCAAGCCCGTCATCGTCGCGACCCAGATGCTCGACTCGATGATCGAGAACTCCCGGCCCACCCGCGCCGAGGCCTCCGACGTCGCCAACGCCGTCATCGACGGCACGGACGCCGTCATGCTGTCCGGCGAGACCAGCGTCGGCAAGTACCCCGTCGAAACCGTGCGGACCATGTCCCGCATCGTCGAAGCCGCCGAAGAGGACATCCTCGCCAAGGGCCTGCCGCCCCTGACCGACCGCAACAAGCCCCGCACCCAGGGCGGAGCCGTCGCCCGCGCGGCCGCGGAAATGGGCGACTTCCTCGACGCCAAGTTCCTCGTCGCCTTCACCCAGAGCGGGGACACCGTCCGACGGCTCTCCCGCTACCGCTCGCCCATCCCGCTCCTCGCCTTCACCCCCGACCCCGCCACCCGCTCCCAGCTCAACCTCACCTGGGGCGTGGAGACCTTCCTCGGCCCCCACGTCGACTCCACCGACGCCATGGTCGCCCAGGTCGAGGAAGAACTCCTGCGGATCGGCCGCTGCGTACCCGGCGACACCGTCGTCATCACCGCCGGCTCGCCCCCCGGCGTCAGCGGATCCACCAACCTCGTCCGCATCCACCACATCGGCGACGCGGTCCGCTGAACCCGCCCGCCGCGGCAACCGCGGCTACCGCACCTCACGTACGAGACGCACCGCGTCGGGCAGTGCCCACCGGCCCGACGCGGTCACCCGCACCCGGCCCTACCAGCCGAAGCGCCGATCGACCACAGCCGCGAACTCCTCGAAGGTCAGCACCGCGTCCCCGTTCGCATCGGCCGCGTCGAACAGCGCCGACGACGCATCCGCGTCCCCGAGGCCCCAGAACGGCAGATCCCCGCGCGCGGCCAGCGTCGGACCCTTCGACCGCAGGGCCGAGATCACCTCCACCCGGGTCAGCTCACCGTCCTCGTTCAGATCGAGCGCCTCGAACAGCTTCCGGGCCTTCTCACTCATCATGGGCTCCCCCTCTTCGTTGTCGACCTTGACCTCAACCTAACCTGAGCTCATACGGTCATCACATGACGATCAAGGAATACCCCCAGGAGCAGCTCGCCGCCCAGCCCATCGGCTACTGGACCCGCGCAGCGGCCGAACTGATCATCGGCGGCCTCCGCGCCGCCCTCGCCGAGGAGAACCTCACCCAGCCCCACTGGTGGGCCCTCAACCACATGGCCGCCACCCCCGGGGAATGGACCCGCGCCACCCTCACCGCGAAACTGGCCCCCTTCGACGACCAGAACACCGACTTCGAAGCCCTCTACGCCGACCTCACCGCCCGCGGTTGGATCACCGAGGCGGACGACCGCCTCACCCTCACCGAAGCCGGCGAGGCGGGCCGCCTCCGCGCCCACGACCGCAACGCCAAGGTCCACGCCCGCATGCGGGAGGGCATCGACGACGCCACGTACGCGGCCACCATCAACACCCTCCGCCTCCTGGTCGCCAACCTCGGCGGCAACGGCGACCTCCCCTAGACCGGGTCGGGTACGTCAGCCGACGCGCCGGGCCAGCACCTGACCCGGCCAGTCCCCGGACAGGAAACGCTCGGTGGGGGCGAAGCCGTTGCGCTCGTAGAACGCGACCAGCGCGCCCCCACCGCCCGCCCAGCAGTCCACCCGCAACAACTCCACGCCCGCCCGCCGGGTCTCCTCGGCGGCATGGGCGAGCAGCGCCGCCCCGACCCCCAGCCCCGCGTACCGCCGGTCGGAGACCAGCAGCCGGACGTACCGCTCCGGCTCCCCGGCCGGCGCGATCGGCATCTGCGGGCTCGGCCCGGAGTCCAACACCAGGGCCCCGGCCGGCACCCCGTCCAACTCCGCGACGTAGGGCACGTTCTCGGTCGTGTACCGCTCGACCCGCGCCACCCCGCCGGGCCGCTGCGAATACGGCGTCGTGCCCCACTGCTCGGTATTGCCGCGCGCGTTCATCCAGGCCACCGCGGAGTCGAGCATGCCGAGAATGTCCACGGCGTCGTCCGGGCCACCCGGCCTGATCCGTATGCGCGTGCTGTCACTCATACCGTCACCCTAGGCCGCCCCGGAAGCCGACGCGATCACCCCCGCACACGATCGTTCGGACACATCCCTAGCCGAACAGCGGGAACCGCCCGGCGTCCGAACCCAGCCGATGCCGCTCCGGATCCGTCAGCGGCACCCGCCCGGTGGCCGCCCGCGCATAGTGCTCGTCGCCCCAGCCCACCGGCACCGCCCGGCCCAACAGGCCGTCCAACGTCGCCCGGACACACACCAGCCCCGCCTTCGAAGGGCCCTGGGCGCCCGGCAGCCCGACGATCAGGTCCAGGTGGTGGACGGTGGCCTCCACAGCCAAGGTCGCCAGCAGGTCCCCGGCGCTGAGCACGTGCCCCTGCGTGCCGACCATCCGCCCGGTATCCGCCCGCCCCGCAGCGACGACCAGGGCCGCCGTCGTCTCCAGATACAGCTCCCGCAGCTGCCCGAAGTCGAGGAACATGCCTGCGCACACCCGGGACCAACGCCGCCCGTGAGCTGCCCCCATCCCACCCGGCCGCCAGTCCCGCCAGTACGTGACCGCGTCACGGTCGGCCGGCCCCTCCGCCGGAGTGTGCAACGCCACCAGCCCGCGCTGCGCGTCACCCGCACAGTGGAAGATCAGATCCCGCACCGCCCAACCCGTACACCCGCTCGGCGCCCACGACTGCGCGTCGCCCAGCCCCCGCACGACATCGCCGAACGCGCCGTAGGCGGCGCTCACCGCTTCCACGACGCCGCTCTCCCCCGGCTGCCCACCCATGCCGCCCGTCCCTTCCGCCGCTGCGCCGACTGCGCGCCACCCTCGCCTGCCCGGCAGAACCATCGACATGTCCCCGTGCCCAATCGCCCGGACAGGCCCTAGTACTTGGGGCCGATGTGGGCGTCCATCAAAGCCACGGACTCCCGGCGGGCGACGGACACGTTGAACGGGTCGCTGCCCCGGGCCAGGACCGTCCACCGGACGCCGACCTTGGTGAGCGTGTCCGTGCACAGCTTCCGGATGTCGTCCGACTTGTTGGTGAAGAAGTACCGCGGGTACTCGTACCGCTTCCGCTCGCCACCGACCATGCGGGTGGTCCAGTTGGTGATCCGGCACCCGTCGGAGTGGATCAGCCCCCGGATGAACTCCCACGGGTGAGCATCGACGATCTCCTGCTGCCAGCCTTCGAGGACGATGGGCCGCTCGTGCTTCTTGCCAGGCCCGTGCTGCGGGAACAGGCACGTCCAGTGGCGGCCGTAGCTGGTCACATTGACGCATCCTTGGCGCTGCAGGAGGTAAACCTTGTCGGACGGCCGGACCGCCTGGATCGCTGCGCGGCACTGTTCGATGAGGCCGGGCCACGCGTCTGCGCATGCGATGCGGAGGTAATGCCCACCTCGCGGGTGGGGGCTGATGCAGCCGTCGCCGAGGTAGAGGCCAAGCAGATAAGAGTATGCAGCCAGGTCGGATGGTCCCGAGCACAGCGTCTGATTCATGCGGGGGCGCGGTTCGATGTGACGCTGCCAGGCGCGGATGGCGGACCGGGATATCCCCGTTTCCTTGCTGACCGAGTTCATGCTGCGGCCGTCACCGAGAAGGGCTAGTGCATGCCGTCGAGTTGCCAGATCGTACATGCGAGCGACAGTGAGGAAAATTCCCTGCCGGTGCGTGCGCATTGCGGCACATTCCCCCGAAAGGGGGAGGCCCATTCAATGAGGCGTGACCTTGGAATTCAAGGAAAGGTGCCCCAGGTGGGATTCGAACCCACACTGTCCGCTGTTTGAGAGCGGCCTCTCTGACCAGTTGGAGTACTGGGGCCTAAGAAACGAAGGATTCCGGGAACCCTGCGTGACACCACCTTACAGGAGCTGGGTAGGCTCGGGGGAGCTGTTATGCCCCGCAAAGAGGAGCCCCCGTGACCGCCGAGCACGAGTCGACGCCCACGCCCGACGCCGACCAGTCGCACGTTCCGCCGCTGACGACCCGCGTCGTCATCGCCGAGGACGAGGCGCTCATCCGCCTGGACCTGAAAGAGATGCTGGAGGAGGAGGGCTACTCCGTCGTCGGCGAGGCCGGGGACGGGCAGACGGCCGTGGAGCTCGCGCGCGAGCACCGGCCCGACCTCGTCATCCTCGACGTGAAGATGCCCGTCCTGGACGGGATCTCCGCCGCCGAGAAGATCGCGGAGGAGTCCATCGCCCCCGTGCTCATGCTCACCGCGTTCTCGCAGCGCGACCTCGTCGAGCGGGCCCGGGACGCCGGGGCCATGGCGTACCTCGTGAAGCCGTTCAGCAAGAGCGACGTGGTGCCGGCCATCGAGATGGCCGTCTCCCGCTTCGCGGAGCTGCGCGCGCTGGAGAAGGAGGTCGCGGACCTCTCCCTGCGGCTGGAGACCCGCAAGCTCGTGGACCGGGCGAAGAGCATCCTGCAGACGCAGTACGGGCTCACGGAGCCGGCCGCGTTCCGCTGGATCCAGAAGTCCTCCATGGACCGCCGCATGTCCATGCAGCAGGTCGCCGAGGTGGTCATCGAGGACGCCGAGGCGAAGAAGAAGGAGAGCGGGAAGTAGTTCCCGTCCCGGAACGTGCGTGAGGCCCGCCTCCCCCCGAGGGGAGGCGGGCCTCACGCGTACAGGACGGCTCAGTCCTCGCCGAGGTAGGCCTTGCGGACGTCCTCGTTGTGGAGGAGGTCCCGGCCGGTGCCGGAGAGAACGACCTTGCCGATCTCCATGACGTGCGCCTGGTCGGCGAGCGAGAGCGCCGCCTGGGCGTTCTGCTCGACGAGCAGGATCGTCATGCCCGAGGCCTTGAGCTCCTTGATGGTCGCCATGATCTTCTGCATCATCAGCGGGGAGAGGCCCATGGAGGGCTCGTCCAGCATGAGCAGCTTGGGCTGGGACATGAGCGCGCGGCCCATGGCGAGCATCTGCTGCTCACCGCCCGAGAGGGTGCCGGCGGCCTGCTTGCGGCGTTCGCCCAGGATGGGGAACATCTCGTAGGCGCGCTGGACGTCCTTCTCGATGCCCTCCTTGTCGGTGCGCAGGAAGGCGCCGAGCTGGAGGTTTTCGGCGATCGTCAGCCGGGGGAAGATGTGCCGTCCCTCGGGGGAGTGGGCGAGGCCCAGGGAGACGATCTTGTGGGCGGGGACGGCGGCCAGGGGCTGGCCGTCGAAGGTGATGGTGCCGCTCTTGGGCTTGATGAGCCCGGAGAGGGTGCGCAGGGTGGTCGTCTTGCCGGCGCCGTTGGTGCCGACGAGGCAGACGATTTCGCCTTCGTTGACCTCGAAGGAGATTCCCTTGACGGCTTCGATCTTGCCGTAGGCGACCTTGAGGTCCTCGACCTTGAGCAGTGCGGTCACTTGGCCTCTCCTTCCGTGCTGGTGGTGCTGGTGGTGCTGTCCGCGTCGGCGTCCGCCGGAGCATCGGCGTCCGCCTCAGGCTCCGCGTCCGCCTCAGGCTCCGCGTCCGCCTCAGGCTCCGCGTCCGCGTCCGCGTCCGCGTCGGCCTCAGCCTCGGCCTCCGCGTCGGCGGGCGTGGCCGCCGCTGCGGCTTCCGCCGCCACGACCTCGGCGTCCTCGGCGGCGCCCGGGTCGCCCTCGAAGGGCTCGCCCAGGTAGGCGGCGATGACGCGCTCGTCGCCCTGGACCTCGGCCGCGGTGCCCTCGATGAGCTTCTCGCCCTGGACGAGGCAGGCGACGCGGTCGCAGAGGTTGAAGATGAAGCGCATGTCGTGCTCGATGACGAGGACGGCGATGCCCATGTCGCGGATGGCGAAGATGAGTTCTTCGGCAGCGCGGGTTTCCTGCGGGTTCATGCCGGCGGTGGGCTCGTCCAGGAGGATGAGGCCGGGGTCGCTGGCGAGGGCGCGGGCGATCTCCAGCTTGCGCTGCTCGCCGTAGGGGAGGTTCTTGGCCAGGTGCTGCGCCTTGTTCTCCAGCCCGATGAACTCCAGGAGTTCCATGGCGCGCGCTTCGCTGGCGGCTTCGGCCTTCTTGAAGCCGGGGCCGCGCAGCAGGGCGGACCAGAGGCCTTCCTTCGTGCGGGTGTGGCGTCCGACGAGGACGTTCTCCAGCACGGTCATGTTGTGGAAGAGCCGGATGTTCTGGAAGGTGCGGGCGATGCCGGCCTCGGTGACCTTGTGGGGCTTGGGAGGCAGGACCGTGCCCTTGTAGCTGACGGAGCCCTCGGTGGGGACGTACAGCCCGGTGAGGCAGTTGAAGAAGGTGGTCTTGCCGGCGCCGTTGGGGCCGATGAGTCCGACGATCTCGCCCGAGTTGACCTGGAGGTCGACGCCCTTGACGGCCGTGAGGCCGCCGAAGCGCATGGTGACGCCCTTGGCTTCGAGAACCGTGGTCTTGGTGGTGGTGTCCGTGGTGGTCGTCATGATGTTCACGCCCCCGCCTTGGCGGTGGCCAGGTCCGTGGGGGCCTGGTCAGCGGTGTCGTCGTGGTACTCGAGCTGCGCGCGCTTGTTGGCGATGAGGCCTTCGGGGCGGAAGCGCATGAGCAGGATGAGGGCGATGCCGAAGGCGAGGAGCTGGTAGTCCTGGAGGAAGGCCAGCTTCGCCGGGATCAGGAAGAGCAGTGCGGCGCCGAGGATGGGGCCGCGGATGGTGCCCATGCCGCCGAGGATGACGGCGGCGAGGAGGAACGCGGAGTTCGGCGGGACGGGCCCGGCGAAGACGTAGTTCTCGGGGACGACCGTGCTGTTGACGTGCGCCTGGACGGTGCCGGCGAGGCCGGCGAGGGTGGCGCCGAGGGCGAAGGCGATGAGCTTGACCTTGAAGCCGTTGATGCCCATGGCTTCGGCGGCGGTCTCGTCCTCGCGGATGGCGACCCAGGCGCGGCCGATGCGGCTGCTGCCGGCACGGGCGAAGACCAGGATGACCAGGGCCATGACGAGCAGCATCAGGAAGTAGTAGTTGGCGTAGGCACCGAGGGTGATGCCGCCGACTACGTGGGACTCCCCGAAGTTCCACCCGAAGAGCTCGAGGTGGGGGATGTTGGGGATGCCGTTCGGGCCGTTGGTGATGTCCGGGCCGGAGGTGCCGTCGAGGTTGCCCATGGCGATGCGGAAGATTTCTCCGAAGCCGAGGGTGACGATGGCGAGGTAGTCGCCGCGCAGGCGCAGGGTCGGTGCGCCGATGACCACGCCGAAGATGAGCGAGGCGAGGGCGCCGACGATGACCGCTGCCCAGAAGGGGAGGTGGATGCCGAAGGCGGAGGCGGTGCTTCCGGAGACCAGGGCCGCGGCGTAGGCGCCGACGCCGAGGAAGGCGACGTAGCCGAGGTCGAGGAGGCCGGCGAGGCCGACGACGACGTTGAGGCCGAGGGCGACGGTCGCGAAGATCAGGATGTTGACCGCGATCAGCGTGTAGGTGTCGCCGCTCTGCTGGATGAACGGGAAGGCGATCGCCGCGGCCGCGGTACCGATGAGGGTGACCTGGCGGTGCTTGCCGGTGATGCCGCCGAGGCGGGCGAAGAGGCCTGCCTTGTTCAGCGCGAGGGCCACGAAGCCGACGGTGATCAGGTAGGCGACGAAGAGCTGCGGTTCCTTGTCATCGGTGTCGATGCCGAAGGTGATGACGAAGAGGCCGATGGCGAAGACGCCGGTGATGATGAGGATTTCGGCCCAGGAGGGCAGCTGCTTGGCGGGGGCCGCCTTGCGGGTGTCGTCCTGGAGCTTGTGCGCGGCGAGGACCGGGATGGCCGAGCCGACGAGGGCCACGTACGCGCCGGGTTCGAGGTTGATCACTCCGCCGAGGACGACGGTGATGGACAGGACCGTGAACCAGGTGGCGGCGAGGTTGCCGAGGGCCAGGAACCAGATGGCCTTGCGGGTGCCGGCGGGGGCGAGCCAGCCGAGGCCCTTGACGCCGAGCGCGGAGAGCGCGTAGGCGAGGGTGAGGGCGGCTCCGGCGAGGGTGACGAACTGGAGGCCGGCAGGGCTGCCGTAGTAGGTCAGGTCGCCGGGGAACTCGGCGGTCCACGTCCACGCGAGGAAGGCGCTGACGATGGTGAGGAGGCTGCCGCCGATGACCGCGTACAGGAGCGTGGTGGGCGCGGGGCCCTGCTTCACCGTGTCGGTCTGCGGGGTGGTGTTGGTGGTCATGGTTCTCACGCCCGATCCGCGACGCGCTCACCGAGCAGGCCTTGTGGCCGCACGAGGAGGACGACGATGAGGAGTACGAAGGCCCAGACGTTGGACCAGGCGCCACCGCCGAGCTGCGACATGCCGGGGATCTCTTCGATGTAGGCGATCGAGAGGGCTTCGGCGAGTCCGAGGACGACGCCGCCGACCATGGCTCCGTAGATGTTGCCGATGCCGCCGAGGACGGCTGCGGTGAAGGCCTTGAGGCCGAGGATGAAGCCCATCTCGAAGTTGATCTGGCCCTTGTCGAGGCCGTAGGCGACGGCGGCGACGGCGGCGAACGCGGCACCGATGGCGAAGGCCATGACGATGATGCGGTCGGTGTTGATGCCCATCAGCTTCGCGGTGTCGGGGTCCTGCGCGGTGGCCTGCATGGCGCGGCCGCTGCGGCTCTTCTGGACGAAGACGCCGAGGGCGAGCATGCAGAGCGGGGCGAGGATGAGGACGAAGAGGTCCGCGCGCTGGATGGCCAGGCTGTCGGTGATCTTGAAGGCGGCGCCCTTGAACTCAGGGAAGCTGACCGCCTTCTTGGCGTCCGGGTAGAACTGCCAGACGAGCTGCTGGAGCGCGATCGAGAGGCCGATTGCGGTGATGAGGGGTGCGAGCCGGGGGGCGCTGCGCAGTGGGCGGTAGGCGAAGCGTTCGGCTGCGCAGGCCACGGCGACGGAGGTGGCGGCACCTCCGACGATCATGACGGGTATCGCGATCAGCAGGGAGGTGCCGGTCGGGAGGATGGCGTAGGCGCTGAGCGCGCCGAAGCCGCCGATCATGAAGATCTCGCCGTGGGCGAAGTTGATGAGCTGGACGATGCCGTAGACCATGGTGTACCCGATGGCGATGAGGCCATAGAGAGCACCGAGGGCCAGGCCGTTGGCCAGCTGTTGCGGCAGTTCGTGCACCGCAGGGCCTCCGATGAGCGTGTCGGATAAGACTCCGCGCGAGGGCGCTGTTTGCGCCCTCGCGCGGCGGATGGTTCAGGTGTTACGGGTGGTGCTGGGGACTACGGGCTTACTGGTTGAAGGTGTCGCTCTTGACGTCGACCCACTTGCCGCCCTCGACCTTGTAGACCGTGAGCTGCTTGTTGGTGGTGTCGCCGTACTCGTCGAAGGCGACCTTGCCGGTCACGCCCTCGAAGGAGACCTTGCCGAGCGCCTCGACGACCTTGGCGCGGGCGTCGGCGGGCAGCTTGCCGCTGTTGGCGGCGACGGCGGCCTTGACGGCCTGGATGACGGCCCAGCCGGCGTCGTAGGAGTAGCCACCGTAGGCGGCGTACGGGTCCTTGTAACCCTCGGCCTTGTAGTCCTCGATGAACTTCTTGGCGGTGTCCAGCTTCTCGACCGGGTAACCGATGGAGGTGGCGAGGTCGCCCTCGTTGGCCTCACCGGAGGCGCTGATGAAGGCCGGGTCCTGGATGCCGTCGCCGCCCATGAGGGGGACGTTGGCGCCGGTCTTCTTGATCTGGTCGGCGAGCAGGCCGCCCTCGGGGTACTGGCCGCCGAAGTAGACGGAGTCGGCGCCGGAGGTCTTGACCTTGTCGGCGGTGGAGGAGAAGTCGGTCTCCTTCACGGTGACGTGGTCGGTGCCGACGACCTCGCCGCCGAGCTTCTTGAACTCCTCGGCGAAGATCGCGGCGAGGCCGGCGCCGTAGGTCTGCTTGTCGTCGACGATGAAGACCTTCTTCTTGCCGGCGTCCTTGAAGAGGTACTGGGCGGCGAACTTGCCCTGGACCACGTCGGTGGCGGCGGTGCGGAAGTAGGTCTTGAAGCCGCGCTTGAACTCGCCCTTGCCCCAGTTGTCGCCCTGGCTGAGCGCGGGGTTGGTGTTGGCGGGCGAGACCTGCGCCAGGTTGGCGGAGTTGAAGACGCCCTGCATCTGCTGGGCGACGCCGGAGTTCAGCGGGCCGACGACGCCGAGGACGTCCTTGTTGCCGACGAGCTTGGTGGCGTTGGCCTGACCGGAGGCGGGGACCGCCTGGTCGTCGAGGGCCTCGACCTTGAACTCGATCCCGGGGACCTCGTTGTTCTTGTTGGCCGTCTTGGCCGCGAGGTCGACGGAGTTCTTGATGCCCTGGCCGAGCGCGGAGAGCGAGCCGGTGAGCGGGGCGTCCACGCCGATGACCACGACGGTCTTCTTGCCGCCGCCGTTGTCCTTGGAGTCTCCGTCGCGCGATCCGCAAGCGGTGAGGGTCAGTGCTCCCGTGGTGATCACGGTGGTGAGGACGAGCAAAGAACGGTGTCGCACGATTCTTCCTTTCCCTGGCGCGGCGCTCTCGTTCGAGGTGCCGTTGGGTCGCCGGGCCGCACTGGGAGGTCCACGGCCGTGCTGATTCGCGCCTTGCGGCGCGGTGACTGGCCGTGACTCTAGGCCCGAGGTGACGAGCACCGGGAGGCGGGAAAGGAGGATGTGACGCTCTTGTTATGCCAAGGCCAAGAATGTGTGGCGAGAGTGTGGACAGAACGGACATTTAGTGACGGTGAATAGTGTCCGCATCCTGAGAAATACCTGTTCCCCTAAGGGGCTTGAGGCCTCCATGCACCTGTCTTAGATCAAATTCGGCCGAATGTGGCGGTGCGTGTCTGAAAGAATCCTCCGGGTGGCGATTCTCGGAGGAAAAGACGGATTGCGTACGGCATGTGCATTACTCAGAGTAATGAAATGCGTGAGGCGCCCCCGTCGGATGGATCTTGTCCGGTTCGGCGACATGGCCTCCGACCTGCGGTTCGGCCGTACGCGAGGATCTGCCCGGAAGGCGGACAGCGTGCTCGGGAATGCGGTGACCCGGGTCACGTCGGGGGTCGCCAGTTCTCCGAGCTGCCGGTCGCGCCGTCCTCCTCGGCGCAGCGCCGGGCCACGAAGCGGTCGATCAGCTCAAGTGCCTTGGTCTGTCCGTCAGTTCGCTCCTCCGCGCGGCCGGCGGCGACCGCGTCCTCGTGGATCGCGTACTGGTCGTTCGACAGGCCCTTCTGCTCCCAGTCGAGGCCGGACCATTTGGTGCCCAGGAGGGTCTCCTTCGCCCAGTACGACACGAGGCTCGTGCAGACCTGCGCGGGCGAGGAAGGGCTGGCGGAAGGGGTCTCCGGGGCCGCCGCCGGGGGTGGCGCGGAGGAGGAGCATCCGGAGAGGGCGAGTGCCGCGAGGAGGGTGTGGGCGGCGTACCGGGCCGTGCGTGGCATGGTCCCCATGAGGGGAAGGTAGGCGCGTCACCATCGGTGACACAACAGATGTCACCGCGAAGTGTGCGGAGTGGCGGATTCCGGGCGGTTGGCGGCCGCGGCCCGGTCCGGGAACGTGCGCCGGATCCCGCTTCCGCCGGCCCGGAGCGGGATCCGGGGCTGCCGACCGGGCGGCGACCGTATCTCCTAAGCTCCGGCCGTGAGCGGATACCGGAGCCCGACGGCATGGATCGAATCGGCTTGGCGGGAGCTGGACGCCCCCGATGCGGGCCGCCGGGACGGCTGCCTCGAAGTCGTCAGCGACGTCCTGGAGACGGGCCTCCCGACACAGGACGACGCCGAGCGGGCGGTCGAGCGCCTCGTCGCGGTCGCGCTCTCCGACGAGAGCTATGTGCTGCGGGAGTCCGCGCTGCACGCGATCTGCACGGCCACCACGCCCTACGAGCTCCCCTACCGGGTGGTGGAACCGCTCGCCGCCGGCGTGGACGGCTTCGAACCCCTGCTCCTGGGGTACGTCCTGGCCGCGCTCGGCTCCACCTGCGACCGGGCGGCGCTGCCGGTCGTCGAACGGTTCCTCCACCATCCCCACCCGTACGTGCGCAGGGAGGCGGCGGACGCGGTGGGCGAACTGCGCCGGCTCCGGGAGTCCCCCGGTGAGGGGACGGCCTGACTCCCGGGGCGCGGCGGCCGCTCGTCAACGCGCCCGCGCGGGCCGGGTCAGGCCCCCGCGGGGGCCTGCCGGGTCAGGCCCCCGCGGGGGCCTCGGCGGCGGCCCCGGCCGACTGGTCGACCTCGCGCAGCAGGCAGGTCAGGCGGGCGGTGCAGATCCGCTTGTCCTGCTCGTCGGTGATGACGATCTCGAAGGTGGTGGTCGAGCGGCCGCGGTGCACGGGGGTGGCGACGCCGGTCACGATGCCGGTGCGGGCGCCCCGGTGGTGGGTGCAGTTCAGGTCCACGCCGACGGCGATCTTGGTGATGCCGCCGTGCATCATCGCGCCGATCGAGCCGAGGGTTTCGGCCAGTACGGCGGAGGCCCCGCCGTGCAGCAGTCCGTACGGCTGGGTGTTGCCCTTGACGGGCATGGTGCCGACGACGCGGTCGGCCGAGGCCTCCAGGATGCGGATGTCCATCCGCTCGCCGAGGTCTCCCGCCGAGAACAGTGCGGGGAGGTCGATGCCCAGGGCCGCGTACTCGTCGAGTACCTCCTGCGGGAACTTCACTGCGTGCTGCTCGCCCATGGTCAGGCTCCGTTCGTCAACGCTCGTTAACCTTCTTGTCCTGAGGTCGTTCTATCAGGCCGGTTCGAAGCGCACGACGACGGACTTGCTCGCCGGGGTATTGCTGGTGTCCGCGGTGGAGTCCAGCGGGACCAGCACGTTGGTCTCGGGGTAGTACGCGGCGGCGCAGCCGCGGGCCGTCGGGTAGTGCACGACGCGGAAGCCGGGCGCGCGCCGCTCCACGCCGTCCTTCCACTCGCTCACCAGGTCGGTGTACGAGCCGTCGGCCAGACCCAGCTCGGCCGCGTCCTCGGGGTTGACCATGACGACGCGGCGGCCGCCGGTGATGCCCCGGTAGCGGTCGTCGAGGCCGTAGATCGTGGTGTTGTACTGGTCGTGGCTGCGCAGGGTCTGCAGGAGGAGCCGTCCCTGCGGAACCGTGGGGTACTCCACGGGCGCGGCGGTGAAATTGGCCTTGCCGGTGGTGGTGGGGAAGCGGCGCTCGTCGCGCGGGGCGTGCGGCAGCTGGAAGCCGCCGGGCCGGGCCACCCTGGCGTTGAAGTCCTCGAAGCCGGGGACGACGCGGGAGATCCGGTCGCGGATCGAGGCGTAGTCCCGCTCGAACTCCTCCCACGGGGTGGCCGAGGCGGCGCCGAGGACCGCGCGGGCCATACGGGCCACGATCGCGGGCTCGGAGAGCAGGTGCGGGGAGGCGGGGGCGAGGTTGCCGCGGGAGGCGTGGACCATGCCCATGGAGTCCTCGACCGTGACGAACTGCTTCCCGGCGGCCTGCACGTCCTTGTCGGTGCGGCCGAGGGTGGGCAGGATCAGGGCGCGCCGGCCGGTGACCGCGTGAGAGCGGTTCAGCTTGGTGGACACGTGCACGGTCAGGGCGGTGCGGCGGATCGCGGCCTCGGTGACCTCGGTGTCCGGGGTGGCGCCGACGAAGTTGCCGCCCATGGCGAAGAGGACCTTGGCCCTGCCGTCGCGCATCGCCTGGATGGAGCGGACCACGTCGAAGCCGTGCCCGCGCGGCGAGGTGATGCCGAATTCCTGGTCGAGGGCGTCGAGGAAGGCGGGCGCGGGCCGTTCGAAGATCCCCATGGTGCGGTCGCCCTGCACGTTGGAGTGGCCGCGGACCGGGCAGACGCCGGCGCCGGGCCGGCCGATGTTGCCGCGCAGCAGGAGCAGGTTGACGACCTCGCGGATGGTGGCGACGGCGTGCTTGTGCTGGGTGAGGCCCATGGCCCAGCAGACGATGGTGCGCTCCGAGGCCAGGACCATGGCCAGCGCCCGCTCGATCTCCGGCCGGCTCAGGCCGGTCGCGGTCAGGGTCTCCGCCCAGTCGGCCTCCTTGGCGGCGGCGGCGAACTCCTCGTAGCCGTGGGTGTGCTCGCGGATGAAGTCCTCGTCGGTGGCGCCGCCCGCCTCGATGACCAGCTTGTTCAGCAGGCGGAAGAGGGCCTGGTCGCCGCCGATGCGGATCTGCAGGAAGAGGTCGTTGAGGGCGGTGCCCCTGAGCATGCCGAGGGGGGTCTGCGGGTTCTTGAACCGCTCCATGCCGGCCTCGGGCAGCGGATTCACCGAGATGATCTTCGCGCCGGAGGACTTGGCCTGTTCCAGGGCGGAGAGCATGCGCGGGTGGTTGGTGCCCGGGTTCTGCCCGGCGACGATGATCAGGTCGGCCCGGTGGAGGTCCTCCAGGGAGACGCTGCCCTTGCCGATGCCGATGGTCTCGTTCAGCGCGGAGCCCGAGGACTCGTGGCACATGTTCGAGCAGTCGGGCAGGTTGTTCGTGCCGAACTCGCGGGCGAAGAGCTGGAAGAGGAACGCGGCCTCGTTGCTGGTGCGGCCCGAGGTGTAGAAGAGGGCCTCGTCGGGGGAGGCGAGGGCGGTCAGCTCCTCGGCGATGACCGCGAAGGCCCGCTCCCAGCTGATCGCCTCGTACCGGTCGCCGCCCTCCGGCAGATACACGGGCTGCGTGATCCGGCCCTGCTGCCCCAGCCAGTAGCCGGAGCGGGTGGCCAGGTCGGCCAGCGGATGCGCGGCGAAGAACTCCGGGGTGACCCGGCGCAGGGTGGCCTCCTCCGCGACGGCCTTGGCGCCGTTCTCACAGAACTCGGCCGTGTGCCGCTTGTCGCCCTCGGGCCAGGCGCAGCCCGGGCAGTCGAAGCCGTCCTTCTGGTTGACCTTGAGCAGGGTGCGGGCGGTGCGGGCCACGCCCATCTGCTGCTGGGCGATCCTCAGGGTGTGCCCGATGGCGGGCAGCCCCGCGGCCGCGTGTTTGGGGGGCGCGACCTGCGGAGCATCCTGTACCGGATCACCTGCGGGCGGCTTGGTGGCCATGACGCTCCCCTTTGAACAGTCCTGTCGTATACACCGATCCTGTCACGCTCCGCCGACATCGCCGACGGCGGATTTGCCCCTCCACTCGGCCCGTCCGGTTTTGTCGGTGGGGGCGCCTAGGATCGGGGGCGTGGCAGAGACAGCATCGAAGAAGACCGACCAGACGACCGCAGCGGACCGCCCCCGCCTGATGCTCATGGACGGGCACTCCCTGGCGTACAGGGCGTTCTTCGCGCTGCCCGCGGAGAACTTCACGACCGCGACGGGCCAGCCGACCAACGCCATCTACGGCTTCGCGTCCATGCTGGCGAACACGCTGCGCGACGAGGCGCCCACGCACTTCGCGGTGGCGTTCGACGTCTCGCGCAAGACGTGGCGCTCGACGGAGTTCCCCGAGTACAAGGCGAACCGCTCCAAGACCCCCGACGAGTTCAAGGGGCAGGTCGAGCTGATCGGCGAGCTGCTCGACACGATGCACGTGCCGCGCTTCGCGGTCGACGGCTTCGAGGCCGACGACGTGATCGCGACCCTGGCGACGCAGGCGGAGGCCCTCGGCTTCGACGTGCTGATCGTCACCGGCGACCGGGACTCCTTCCAGCTGGTGTCCGAGCACACCACCGTGCTCTACCCGACCAAGGGAGTCTCCGAGCTCACCCGGTTCACGCCGGAGAAGGTCGAGGAGAAGTACGGGCTCACCCCGCAGCAGTACCCGGACTTCGCGGCCCTGCGCGGCGACCCGTCCGACAACCTGCCGGGCATCCCCGGCGTCGGCCCGAAGACCGCCACCAAGTGGATCACCGAGTTCGGGTCGTTCGCCGCGCTCGTGGAGCGCGCCGAGGAGGTCAAGGGCAAGGCCGGGCAGGCCCTCCGGGACCACCTGGAGGCCGTCAAGCTCAACCGGGTCCTGACCGAGATGGTCAAGGACGTGGAGCTGCCCAAGACCCCCGCCGACCTGGCGCGCGTCGCGTACGACCGGACCGCCATGCTCGGCGTGCTGGACGTACTGGAGATCCGCAACGCCTCGCTGCGCGAGCGGCTGCTCGCCGTGGACCCGGGCGCGGCCGAGGAGGAGCCCCCGGCTCCGGCGGCCGGCGTGGAGCTGGACGCCTCCGTACTGGGCACGGGCGAGCTGGCGCCGTGGCTGGAGGCCCATGCGGGCGGACCGCTGGGCATCGCGACCGTCGACAGCTGGGCGCTGGGCGCCGGCCGGATCACCGAGGTCGCGCTGGCCGCGGCCGGCGGGGCGGCCGCCTGGTTCGAGCCGCTGTCGCTGGACGAGGCCGACGAGCTGGCCTTCCGTGCCTGGGCCTCGGACGGGGCCCGCCCCAAGGTCGTGCACAACGCGAAGGCGCTGTGGAGGGTCTTCCCCGAGCACGGCTGGTCGCTGGCCGGAGTGTCCATGGACACCGCGCTCGCCGCGTACCTGGTCAAGCCGGGCCGCCGGTCCTTCGGCCTGGACGTCCTGTCCATGGAGTACCTGCACCGCGAGCTGGCGCCCGCCGCCGCCGACGGCCAGCTGGCCTTCGGCGCCGACGACACGGCCGAGGCCGAGGCGCTGATGGCGCAGGCCCGCGCGGTCCTCGACCTCGGCGACGCCTTCACCGACAAGCTCTCCGAGGCGGGCGCCGCCGAGCTGCTGCACGACATGGAGCTGCCGACCTCCGAGCTCCTCGCCCGGATGGAACGGTCCGGCATCGCCGCCGACCGGGACCACCTGGAGGCGATGGAGCAGCAGTTCGCCGGCGCCGTGCAGCAGGCGGTGAAGGAGGCGCACGCGGCCGTCGGCCACGAGTTCAACCTCGGCTCGCCCAAGCAGCTCCAGGAGGTCTTCTTCGGCGAGCTGGACCTGCCGAAGACGAAGAAGACCAAGACCGGGTACACCACGGACGCGGACGCGCTGGCCTGGCTGGCCACGCAGACCGACCACGAACTGCCCGTGATCATGCTCCGCCACAGGGAGCAGGCCAAGCTGCGCGTCACCGTCGAGGGCCTGGTCAAGACCATCGCCGCCGACGGCCGGGTGCACACCAGCTTCAGCCAGACCGTCGCCGCGACCGGCCGGCTGTCCTCCACCGACCCCAACCTGCAGAACGTGCCGGTGCGCACCGACGAGGGCCGGGCCATCCGCCGCGGCTTCGTCGTCGGCGAGGGCTTCGAGTCCCTCATGACGGCCGACTACAGCCAGATCGAGCTGCGCGTCATGGCCCACCTCTCCGAGGACGAGGGCCTGATCGAGGCCTTCGCGACCGGCGAGGACCTGCACACCACCGTCGCCTCCCAGGTGTTCGGCGTGGAGCGGTCCCAGGTCGACGCCGAGATGCGCCGCAAGATCAAGGCCATGTCGTACGGCCTCGCGTACGGGCTCTCCGCCTTCGGTCTCGCCCAGCAGCTGAACATCGAGCCCGCCGAGGCGCGCGGCCTGATGGAGACCTTCTTCGAGCGCTTCGGCGGGGTCCGCGACTACCTGCAGCGCGTCGTGGACGAGGCCCGCGCCACCGGATACACGGCGACGGTCTTCGGCCGCCGCCGGTACCTGCCCGACCTCAACAGCGACAACCGCCAGCGCCGCGAGGCCGCCGAGCGGATGGCGCTCAACGCCCCGATCCAGGGCACGGCCGCCGACATCGTCAAGGTCGCGATGCTGCGCGTGGACCAGGCGATCACCGGGGCCGGCCTGCAGTCGCGGATGCTGCTCCAGGTCCACGACGAAATCGTGCTGGAGATCGCCCCGGGCGAGCGGAAGCAGGTCGAGGAGCTGGTGCGGCGCGAGATGGGCGCCGCCGTCGAGCTCCGGGCCGCGCTGGACGTGTCCGTGGGCGTAGGCCCGGACTGGGAGTCCGCCGCGCACTGAGGCCCGTACGGCCTAGCGCCCGTCCCCGCTCAGGCGGTGGGGACGGGCGTCCGCGTTTCCTCGTCCGTACGGGCGCGGTCGCCGCGGTGCCGCAGCCGTACGAGCACCCCGTACAGCAGCAGGGCCACGGCGAGGCCGCCGCCCGCGCCGAAACAGACGGTCGGGATGATGTCGAGCGGCGTACGGATCCGGTCGAAGAAGGTGAAGAAGCGGATCACGCGCATCGTGACCCCGACCGCCACGCACCCCACCACCAGGGCGAGCGCGCCCCAGATCTCCGCCCGGCCGAGCACCGGCACGGAGGCGGGGGCGGGGGAGGCGGGCAGCCGCCGCAGGGCGGTCACCGTGAACCAGAGCAGCGCGCAGGCCGCGACCGCCGAAGTGCCGTACTGCAGGTACGAGTAGAGGGGCAGGCCGAAGGCGAGGGGCTCCTCCAGCTCCGGCAGCGCGTTCGTTCCCCAGCGGTCGCCGTGCGTGAAGCTGTCCCACACCACGTGCGTGAGGGAACCGACGACGGCCGAGGCGTAGAACCAGGCGGCGAGCGCGGGCAGTCGGCGTGCGCTCCAGTGCTCGCCGCGTACGAACGCGTGGACACGGCCCCGCCAGCCGCGCGGCAGCAGCGCGATCAGCGGCTCGCGCAGCAGCAGCCAGCACCCCACGAGGGCGGCGGTGAGCACGGCGTCCAGGGTGAACACCCCCGGCAGCGAGTGCGTGAAGCTCCCGTAGGCCATCACGCCCCCGACGATCGCGTCCGTGAAGTAGAAGGTGTCCGGCGCGAACGACCCGAGGACCAGGGCCGAGGCGACGAGGGGGCCGCGCGCACGCCCGGTCCGGCGGATGGCCGGCAGTACCGCGGCCGCATGGCTGAGAGTGAACGGCATGGCACTTCTCCTGGACGAACTCGTGGATGTTCCCGTAGACCTTCTCGGGGGTGTTCCTTACTTCGGGCCAATGCGCCCGAAGGGTCCAGACAGTATGCGTGACCTGCGCACGGGCGTGGCGATGTGGTGAATTCCGGCCCGCTGTCCGTGCTCATTGCAGGGAGTTGACGTATGGTCACGCGGACGTCGAGGGGGAGGGGTCCGGCTCATGTCGGCTCGAATAATCGGACGCAGGCTGCGCAAGGGGGCGGCAGCCGCCCTGGTCTCCGCGCTGGTGGCCGCGGCGCTGACCGCTTCGCAGGGGCCGGCGGGCGCCGGGGAGGACCTGACGGCCGCGATCGGTGAGGGCGAGCAGGCCCTCCCGGCGGAGGCGAGTGGCGGCGGCGACACCGCGTACTTCACCGAACTCCCGCCGCTGGCGAGCCCGGAGCCGCCGGCCGTGCTGCTGCCGGACGAGGCCCAGACCGCGCAGCCGCAGGCTCCGGAGCCGGCGGCGGTGCCGGCGGGCGCCGGAACCGGACCGGCCGAAGGGGCCCAGGGGATACCGGCGAGCGTGCTCGCTGCCTACCTGCGGGCGGAGAAGACGGTGGGGCAGAGCGACCCCGGATGCGGACTGCGCTGGCAACTCCTCGCGGCGATCGGCAAGGTGGAGTCCGGTCAGGCGCGCGGCGGCCAGGTCGACGCGGCCGGGACGACGCTGCGGCCGATCCTGGGGCCGGTCCTCGACGGCAACGGCTTCGCGAACATCTCGGACACGGACGGCGGGGCCTACGACGGGGACGCCCGGTACGACCGGGCGGTCGGGCCGATGCAGTTCATCCCCTCCACGTGGGCGGCATGGGGCCAGGACGCGGACGGCGACGGCCGGCGCAACCCGAACAACGTGCACGACGCGGCCCTCGCGGCCGGGCGGTACCTGTGCGCGGGCACCCGGGACCTGCGGACGGATGCGGACCTGGACCGGGCGGTGCTCTCCTACAACCACTCCACGGAGTACCTGCGGACGGTCCGGTCCTGGTTCACGTACTACCTCAAGGGCACGCACGAGGTCCCGGACAGCGCCGGCACGGGGGCGGGCACCCCCACGGCACCGACACCGAAGCCCACACCCACCCCGAAGCCCACGCCCACACCCACACCCACGCCGAGCCCGACGCCCACCCCGTCGCCGGACCCGAAGCCCACGCCGACTCCGACGCCGACGCCGGACCCGACGCCGGACCCGAAGCCGACGCCCACGCCGACTCCCGTCCCGACGCCGACTCCCGTCCCGACGCCGACACCGACTCCCACACCCACGCCGGACCCGAAGCCGACGCCCACGCCGAGCACGACCCCCACGCCGAAGCCGAGCCCCTCCGCCAGCGTTCGTCCCACGCCCACGCCCACGGCGTCCGGCAAGGCGAGCCCCGTCCCCTCGCCGAGCCTGACCGGAACCCTCTAGCCGGTCGACTCGGGAGCGAAGTCCAGGTTGGCGAGCACCCACGCGAAGAAGACCGCGGCGAGGCCGAGCAGCTCGATCACGATCAGCAGGACGGCCGAGGCGATGTCCGCACCGAGGGTCCCGCGCCGCCCGGTGTGGACGGTCGGAGCGGTCATGCCCGCCAGCCCGCCCGGGGACGGGCGCCCGGACATGAGTACGGGTACTCAGAGGAGGAGCCGCGTCCTGCCCTGAAAGCGCAGGCCCAGACGGTTCTCATCTCGCCTCCGCATTGCTACGGTGCCTGCGCCCTGACGCCCTATCAGATTCCGGAGGCCCGGCATGCGCGCACTCATCGCCGCCGCCAGCGGGCTCGTCCTCGCGGTACTCCTCGTCCTCGCCGTCACGGCGTTCGGGGCGCCCGAGGGCAAGACCTCACCCAGGCCCCTGCTCACCACCGCGCCCCCCGCGCCCGGAAAGTAGAGGAGGGCCCGGCCTTGCGACGCAGAGCGAGCCTTGTCCTGCTGGCCCTAGCCGTGTTCTGCGCAGCCCTCGCGCCGCTGCTGCGCTGGTACGCGTACCCCCGCCTCGCCAAGATCCCGCCGAGCCAGTACCAGGAGATGGTCCTGGAGGCTAAGGACGCGACCCTGCTCGACTACACCGGGGGCATGCAGCCCAAGAAGGTCGACAAGGTCACGATCGTCCAGACCCTCAAGGGGAACGTGGAGGCGTCGAAGGAGATCGAGTCGAGCGCGGGCAAGGACGTCGTCGTCTGGGACACGCTGTCCTACATCATCGGACCCGACGGCAAGATGGTCTCCCAGATCCCCGAGCGCTACATCTTCGACGCCCACACCCAGGACCCGGTGCACGCCACCGGGGAGATGGTCGACGGGGACGCCGTCAAGCGCGAGGGCATCGAGTTCAAGTGGCCGTTCTTCACCGAGCCGCGTGACTACCTGTACTTCGACGCGCAGACCCGCACCTCCTCGCCGATCCACTACGTCGGACCGCGCACCTTCAAGGGCATGGACGTCTACTACTTCGAGCAGACGATCCCCTGGACCAAGGTCGCCATGCCGAAGAAGATGCCGATCGAGGGCATCGACCCGTCGACGATCGAGGCCGCCACCGGAACCACCCTCTGGTACACCGCCGAGGTGAGGTTCTGGGTCGACCCGGTGACCGGGGCGCCGGTCAACGCCGAGCAGGACATCCAGCAGGAGATGCGGGGCGGCATCGCGGCGGGCGGACCCGACGGCAAGCTCACCGCCTTCGCCGGGCACGTGACGATGCGCGAGGACTACTCCGACTACACCGTCGACCTGGTCAAGTCGAACCGTACGAAGGTCCTCGCACTGCACACCTACGCGCCGATCGGCCTGGCGGCCGGCGGGCTCGCGCTGCTGGGGCTCGCGCTGTGGCTGGAGGCCCGCGCCCGCCGGGTGCGGGAAGAAGGGGAAGAGGTCAGCGCCTGAGCCGGGCGTTCGTGTGGCGGGTGGGCTCGGCGGTGGCCGGGTCCTCCGGCCAGGGGTGCTTGGGGTAGCGGCCGCGCAGCTCGGCACGGACGGCGCGGTAGCCGCCCTGCCAGAAGGAGGCGAGGTCGGCGGTGACGGCGGCGGGCCGTCCGGCGGGCGACAGCAGGTGCACCAGCACCGGCACACCGGCCACCTTCGGGGTCTCGGCCAGCCCGAACAGCTCCTGGAGCTTCACCGCGAGCACCGGTTGCCCGTGCTCGGCGGAGTAGTCCAGCCGGATCCGGGATCCGCTGGGGACCTCCAGCCGTTCCGGAGCCAGCTCGTCCAGCCGGGCGGCCTCACCGGTGGCCCACGGCAGCAGCCGGTTCAGCGCCTGCCCGGCGTCGATCCGCCCCAGGTCCGCACGGCGCCGGGCCCGCGACAGCTCGGGTTCCAGCCAGTCGTCGGCGCGGTCCAGCAGGGCTCCGTCCTCTTCTACGTCGGGCCACGCGCCGCCGAGCGTGCGGTGCAGGAAGCCCAGCCGGGCCCGAAGTGTCTGCGCGTCCGGGGACCAGCGCAGCAGGCCGAGGCCCTCGGAGCGGAGCCCGTCGAGCAGGGCGGCCCGTACGAGCGCCGGGGCGGGGCTGCGCAGCGGGCGCACGGCCAGCTCGATCGCCCCGAGCCGCTGCACCGCGCGGGCGATCAGGTCCCCTTCCTCCCAGCGCACCTCTTCGCCCTCGGTCCGCAGGTGGGCGGCGGCGGCCAGGGCGGTGTCCTCGTCGATGACCGCGGCCAGCCGGATGCGGGCGGAGGCGGAGTGCGGGGGCCTGTCGGCGACGGCCACGGCCAGCCAGGGCGCGCGGCGCAGGCCCGAGCCGTCGCCGAGCTCGGCCCCGGTCCCGGAGGCCATCAGGAAGGCCCCTTCGCCCTTGGCCTTCGCGACCCGCTCCGGAAACGCGAGGGCGGCGACGAGCCCGGCGGCGCCATCGTCGGGCACGGCGCCGCTGCCGGGACTCCGCCCCAGACCCCGCGCCTCAAACGCCGCCGGGGCTGAAGAATCAGCCCCGGCGGCGTTTGAGGCGCGGGGGTCCGGGGGCGGAGCCCCCGCCGGGTCCGGGGCGGAGCCCCGGGACGGGGGGCTGGGGGCGGAGCCCACAGTTTCGGGATGGGGCGGGGTGGGGGAGAGCCCCGCAGGGTCCCGGACGGCACGGTCCAGGCGGGTGACCTCCGTGCGCCAGCGGGCCGCGTAGGCATCGCCGCCCCGCCGGGCCTGCCGCCAGGCCGCGGCCAGGTCGTCCCCGTACTCGCGCGGCGGCTCCTCGCTGAGCAGGGCCACCAGCTCCGCCGCCCGCCGGGCACCGAGCGCGGCCGAGCCGTCCAGCAGGGCGCGGGCCAGCCGCGGGTGCAGCCCGAGCCGGGCCATCCGCAGCCCCCGGGCAGTGGGCCGGCCGGCCCCGTCCACCGCGCCGACCGCCACCAGCACCTCCCGCGCCGCCGCCATCGCCCCGGCCGGCGGCGGGTCCAGCAGGGCCAGACCGGCCGCGTCCGGGTCGCCCCAGCACGCCGCCTGCAGGGCGAACTGCGCCAGGTCGGCAATGCGTATCTCCGGCGACGGGAACGCCGGCAGCCGGCCGTCCTCCGCCTCGGCCCAGCAGCGGTACACCGCTCCCGGCGCCTCGCGTCCGGCCCGCCCCGCCCGCTGCCGCCCGGCCGCGCGGGAGGCCCGTACGGTCGCCAGCGCGCCCAGCCCCCGGGCATGGTCCACCCGGGGCTCGCGGGCCAGCCCCGAGTCCACCACCACCCGTACCCCGGGAACGGTCAGGCTCGACTCCGCCACCGCGGTGGAAAGGATCACCCGGCGGTGGTCCGAGGCCGTCAGCGCCGCGTCCTGCACGGCCGCCGGGGCCCGGCCGTGGATCTGCAGCACCTCCGCGTCCACGCCGCCCAGCTGCCCGGCGACGCGGGCGATCTCGCCGACGCCGGGCAGGAAGCACAGGACGTCGCCCGCGCGCTCCGCCAGGGCCCGCCGCACCACCGAGGCCACGTGCGTCAGCTGCGCCGGATCCACCCGCATCCCGTGCGGGGGCCGCACCGGCCGGGCCGGCGGGGCCCACACGGTCTCCACCGGATACGAGACCCCCGCGGCCTCCACCACCGGCGCGTCGCCGGGACCGCCACGGCCGAGTACGCGCGCCCAGCCGGCCGCGTCGGTCGTCGCCGAGGCCGCCACGAGCCGGAGCTCGGGGCGCAGGGTTTCCCGTACGTCGAGGAGGAAGGCGGCGACCGTGTCGGCGTCCAGGTGCCTCTCGTGGCACTCGTCCAGGACCACCACGTCCACACCGGCCAGCTCCTGGTCGCGCTGGAGCCGCTGGAGCAGCACCCCGGTGGTGACCACCTCCACCACCGTGCCGGGACCCGCCACCCGCTCCCCGCGCACCGTGAAGCCGACCGAGCCGCCGACGGCCTCGCCCAGCAGCCAGGCCATGCGCCGGGCCGCGGCCCGGGCGGCGATCCGCCGCGGCTCGGCGACCACGACCCGGCGCCGGGGTCCGCCGTCCACCAGCCCCGCCAGCACCAGCGGCACCAGCGTGGTCTTGCCGGTGCCGGGCGGGGCGCAGAGCACCGCGGCGCCGTGGCCGTCCAGCGCGGAGACCAGCGCGGGCACGGCCTCTCTTACGGGGAGGGCGTCGAGGGCGGCCTGGCGGATCAAGGGATCAGGCCCTCTCGCACACGAAGATCGCGGTGCCCGGGATCAGGCTGCCGCGCAGCGGGGACCAGCCGCCCCACTCCTGGCCGTTCCACTCGGGCCACTCCGGCTCGACCAGGTCGACCAGGCGGAAGCCGCCCGCCACCACGTCGCGGACCCGGTCGCCGAGGGTGCGGTGGTGCTCGACGTACACCGCGCGCCCCTGCTCGTCCTGCTCCACGTACGGGGTCCGGTCGAAGTAGGAGGCGGCGACGGACAGCCCCTCGGGGCCGGGCTCGTCGGGGAAGGCCCAGCGGATGGGGTGGGTGACGGAGAAGACCCAGCGGCCGCCGGGGCGCAGGACGCGGTGCACCTCGCGCATGACGTTGACCGGGTCGGCGACGAAGGGGACGGCGCCGTAGGCGGAGCAGGCGAGGTCGAAGGAGCCGTCGCGGAAGGGGAGCCTTCCGGCGTCGGCCTCGACCAGGGGCACGTCGTCGCCGATGCGCAGGGCGTGCTGGAGCTGGCGGTGGGAGAGGTCGAGGGCCACGGAGCGGGCGCCCTGCGCGGCCAGCCAGCGCGAGCACTGGGCGGCGCCGGCGCCGATCTCCAGGACGTCCTTGCCCTTGAGGGAGCCGGCGGGTCCGAGGAGGGCCGCCTCCGCCTCGTCCAGTCCTTCCGGTCCCCATACGAAGCGGTCGTCGCCGAGGAAGGCGCCGTGCTCGCTCTGGTACTCGTCGGCGTTGCGGTCCCACCAGCCACGGCTCGCCCGGCTGCTCTCCGCTTCCCCCGCGTCACGCCGTGTGGCCTCGGCGTCTTCCACGGAGCCCGGATCGGCTTCGTGCGCGTCTTCGGAGGCGTAGTCCTCTTGGTTCATGGGGCCCGTCGTCGTAGTCTGCGAATGTCTTCAGAAAGTGGCAGGAAGCGTCAGGAAGGCGCTCCGGCCCAAGAATTGTGCCGGTTGTGCGGTGATCCGCCCGGGGTGTGCGCCTTCGCGCATTGACCCTGTCCGGCCGCCCCCGTATGCTACAAGTTGCGCTGCGAGCCTGTGCTCCTCAGACCTAGCAGGCTGCGCTTGTATCTGTTGATGTCCCCTCGGTTTTCGAGGCCCCGCCGCGTTTCGGAACGGGGGTCTCCATGGCTGTCCGGCTTCGGCAGATGCCGATAAGGGCTCCCGGCGTAGCAGTACCTACGACTTCTGTCCGTAACCGGAGCCCTTTCCCACATGACGAGCAGCACCGAGACCACCGCCACCACTCCGCAGGTTGCGGTCAACGACATCGGCGACGCGGACGCG
Organism: Streptomyces sp. 147326; assembly: GCF_045000215.1. NCBI lineage: Bacteria > Bacillati > Actinomycetota > Actinomycetes > Kitasatosporales > Streptomycetaceae > Streptomyces > Streptomyces sp. 147326. Next base: position 6,534,793 of record NZ_CP134201.1, read on the forward strand.
TTCCTCGCGGCGATCGACGAGACGATCAAGTACTTCAACGATGGCGACATCGTCGACGGCGTCATCGTCAAGGTTGACCGGGACGAGGTTCTCCTCGACATCGGTTACAAGACCGAAGGCGTCATCCCGAGCCGCGAGCTCTCGATCAAGCACGACGTCGACCCGAACGAGGTCGTCAAGGTCGGCGACGAGATCGAGGCCCTGGTCCTCCAGAAGGAGGACAAGGAAGGCCGCCTGATCCTCTCGAAGAAGCGCGCTCAGTACGAGCGTGCCTGGGGCACCATCGAGAAGATCAAGGAAGAAGACGGCATCGTCACCGGTACCGTCATCGAGGTCGTCAAGGGTGGTCTCATCCTCGACATCGGCCTCCGCGGCTTCCTGCCGGCCTCTCTCGTCGAGATGCGTCGCGTCCGCGACCTCCAGCCCTACGTGGGCAAGGAGCTCGAGGCGAAGATCATCGAGCTCGACAAGAACCGCAACAACGTGGTTCTGTCGCGCCGCGCCTGGCTCGAGCAGACCCAGTCCGAGGTTCGCCAGACGTTCCTCACCACCCTGCAGAAGGGTCAGGTCCGCTCCGGCGTCGTCTCCTCGATCGTCAACTTCGGTGCCTTCGTGGACCTGGGTGGCGTCGACGGTCTCGTGCACGTCTCCGAGCTGTCCTGGAAGCACATCGACCACCCGTCCGAGGTTGTCGAGGTCGGCCAGGAGGTCACCGTCGAGGTTCTCGACGTTGACATGGACCGCGAGCGCGTCTCCCTGTCGCTGAAGGCGACGCAGGAGGACCCGTGGCAGCAGTTCGCCCGGACCCACCAGATCGGTCAGGTCGTCCCGGGTAAGGTCACCAAGCTGGTTCCGTTCGGTGCGTTCGTCCGCGTGGACGAGGGCATCGAGGGTCTGGTCCACATCTCCGAGCTGGCCGAGCGCCACGTGGAGATCCCGGAGCAGGTCGTCCAGGTCAACGACGAGATCTTCGTCAAGGTCATCGACATCGACCTCGAGCGTCGCCGGATCTCGCTGTCGCTGAAGCAGGCCAACGAGTCCTTCGGTACCGACCCGGCGTCGGTCGAGTTCGACCCGACCCTGTACGGCATGGCCGCGTCCTACGACGACCAGGGCAACTACATCTACCCCGAGGGCTTCGACCCCGAGACCAACGACTGGCTCGAGGGCTACGAGAAGCAGCGCGAGGCCTGGGAGACCCAGTACGCCGAGGCGCAGCAGCGCTTCGAGCAGCACCAGGCCCAGGTCATCAAGAGCCGCGAGGCCGACGAGGCCGCTGCTGCCGAGGGCGCTGCCGCCCCGGCCGCCGGTGGCAACGCCGGTGCGGGCATCTCGGGTGGTTCGTACTCCTCGGAGTCGGACGAGACCTCCGGCGCCCTGGCGTCGGACGAGGCCCTGGCCGCGCTCCGCGAGAAGCTTGCCGGCGGCCAGAGCTGATCGCAGCGCGCATCACACTCCGGTGTGAGCAGAGCTGAGTTGAGTTGAACGGTGAGGCCCGTCCCCTTCGGGGGGCGGGCCTCACCGCGTTTCGCCGCGGGGGCGCTGCCGCAGCGCGGTTGGACCCCCTTGGACCGCCGTTGGACCGCCGTTGATCCGTTGCGGTCCCGTGAATGCGGCCAACTGGGGAATGGTGGCGCGGTCTTGGACGTTCTTGGCAGAGAACGCGGCGAGGAGGAGTGGTGGCGGTGCTTGATCCACAGGGTTTGTACGAATGGGATGCCAAGGGCCTGGCGGTGGCCGACCTGGCGGTCGCCCAGGACTCGGCCGGGCTGGTCATGCTGTACCACTTCGAGGGGTACATCGACGCGGGTGAGGCCGGCGAGCAGATCGTCGAGCGGCTGCTGGACACCCTGCCCCACCAGGTGGTCGCCCGGTTCGACGCGGACCGGCTGGTGGACTACCGGGCACGCCGCCCGCTGCTGACCTTCCAGCGCGACCACTGGACGGAGTTCGAGGAGCCCCGGCTGGAGGTCCGGCTGGTCCAGGACGCCACCGGAGCCCCCTTCCTGCTGCTGTCCGGCCCGGAGCCGGACGTGGAGTGGGAGCGCTTCTCCGTCGCCGTCCGGCAGATCGTCGAACGCCTCGGGGTCCGGCTCTCGGTCAACTTCCACGGCATCCCGATGGGCGTTCCGCACACCCGTCCCGTGGGCATCACCCCGCACGGCAACCGGACCGACCTCATGCCCGGCCACCGCAGCCCCTTCGACGAGGCGCAGGTCCCGGGCAGCGCGGAGTCCCTCGTGGAGTTCCGCCTGGCTCAGGCCGGGCACGACGTGCTGGGCGTCGCCGCGCACGTACCGCACTACGTCGCGCGCTCCCCGTACCCGGACGCCGCGCTGACGGTGCTGGAGGCGATCACGGCGGCGACCGGGCTGGTCCTGCCGGCCGTGGCGCACGCGCTGCGGACCGAGGCGCACCGCACGCAGACGGAGATCGACCGGCAGATCCGGGAGGGCGACGAGGAGCTGGTCAGCCTGGTGCAGGGGCTGGAGCACCAGTACGACGCGGCCGCCGGAGCCGAGACCCGGGGCAACATGATCGCCGAGCCCGCGGAGATTCCGTCGGCGGACGAGATCGGGCGCGAGTTCGAGCGGTTCCTGGCGGAGCGCGAGGGCGAGAACTGACGCCGACGGGGCTGTAGGGGCGCCGGTGGCGGGGTCTAGGCTGCGGGCATGCTGAAAGTGGGCCTGACGGGCGGAATCGGTGCCGGCAAGAGCGAGGTTTCGCGACTGCTGGCGGGGTACGGGGCGATCGTCGTCGACGCCGATCGGATCGCGCGCGAGGTCGTGGAGCCCGGTACGCCGGGGCTCGCGGCCGTCGTGGCGGCCTTCGGGGAGTCGGTGCTGACCGCCGACGGGGTGCTGGACCGACCGAAGCTCGGGTCCATCGTGTTCTCGGACCCGGCGAAGCTCCAGACGCTGAACGCGATCGTGCACCCGCTGGTCGGGGCCCGGTCGGCCGAGCTGGAGGCCGCCGCGGGCGCCGACGCGATCGTGGTGCACGACGTGCCGCTGCTCGCGGAGAACGGCCTGGCGCCGCTCTACGACCTGGTGGTCGTGGTGGACGCGGCGCCGGCGACGCAGCTGGCGCGGCTGACGGCGCTGCGCGGGATGGCCGAGGAGGAGGCGCGGGCCCGGATGGCCGCGCAGGCCGCGCGGGAGCAGCGGCTCGCGGTGGCGACCCTCGTGATCGACAACGACGGGCCCCTGGAGGCGCTGGAGCCGCAGGTGCGCAAGGTGTGGGAGGAGCTCACGGCGCGGGCCGCCGACGCCACCGCCTGACGTGTGCATGGAATACCGGCCGTGGTGGGGGCGTTGAACGCGCTCGTAGAGGGAAGGATTTCGACGTGTCCGAGACCACGCGCCCCACGCCGTCCAGCCCGGAGACCCACGTCATCGACTACCGGGCCGCCGAGCATCTGCTGGCCGCACGCGACCCGCGCGGCGCGGTCAAGCTGCTCGACTCGGTCATAGCGGCCCACCCGGAGAACACGGCGGCGCGGCTGCTGCGGGCCCGGGCCTTCTTCGCCGCTGCCCAACTGCGTCCGGCGGAGCTGGAGTTCGAGCTGGTGCTGGAGCGGGAGCCGGACAACGCCTTCGCCCACTTCGCGCTGGCCCGTACCCATGAGCGCGCGGGCCGGCCCGAGCAGGCGCGCAAGCACTTCCGCCTGGCCGCCGCCCTCGACCCGCAGCCGGAGTACCTGGCGGCGGCCCGTTTCGAGGACCAGGCCTGAGCCGACCGCCCACCGGCCGACCGCCCACCCGCCGACGACCCGTCGGCCGCCGGTTCACCGGCCGCGGGGCGGCTCGTACGGCGGGATGTCCCGGCCCGGCTGGTAGTGCGGCCCCTGCCGGATGTGGCGCACGATCATGGCCAGGTCCACGGCCACGATGACCGCCAGGGCCCCGCAGGCGGCCGCCCATCCGGGACGGCCCGCCAGCGCGAAGGCGGCCGTCCCGGCGGCGGCCCAGATCAGCCCCCAGACACCCAGCCAGAACCGCAGTCGCAGCGGACTGCGCGCGGTCACCGGCTCATTTCCGGAACGCATGGTCATCGCCTCTCATGTCCATGGTCCCACTCCGGCCGGCCGGCGGCCGGGACGTGGCCCGGCTACGGGTTGAGCTTGTTCACGGCCGTCGTGGTCGTCTTCTTGAACGCGGCGACCGGGGCCTGGGACAGGTTGCCCATCTCCCCCCACTTCACGACGGTCACGGTGGAGCCGTCGCGCCCGATCCCGTAGAGGTGCACGCCCGGCTCCGAGTCGGGGACCGAGGTGTGGACCCCGTAGACGTGCGCGCCCTCCTCGACGGGGAGCGTTCCGTAGTCCTCCCAGGAGGCGGTACCGCCCGGGGTCGTCCGCAGCCAGTCGGCGGCGCAGGCCGCGACCTGGCGCTCCAGCGTGCCGACGAGCTCGGCGGCGGCGGAGGCCGAGGAGGACCGTACGGAGACCTGCACGGCGCCGGTGTCGAACTCGGTGCCGAAGGCGCGGTGCCAGCTGCCCGCCGCGGGAAGCACGCCGTCCAGGCAGAACGGCGCGAACTCGGGCAGCCCCTTGGTGACCTTGCCCGGGTACCAGGCCGAGCCGGGGTGCGGCGGCAGGTCTGCGCCGGCCAGGAAGCCGGGCGGGACGGGCGTCGCGGTGGCGGCCGCGGCGGAGGCCGAGGTGGTGAGGACGAAGGCGGTCGCCGCCGCGACGAGCGCGGTGGCGAGGGTGGCGACGGTGTCGGTGCGTCGGAACATGAACGGTCTCCCCGTGAGTGGTTCGGTATGCCTGACGATCCTGTTCCCCGGGCCGCCCGGCCGGCCACGGTTTGGGGCGAATTCGGGACGCTGGAACGGCCGTACGCACTGTCACCTGGGGGAACACCTCAGGCATGGAACGCAGTCACGGGACGCTGGACGGGGGAACGCGGTGAGCGAGGCCGAGAATTTCGCGCGGCTGATGCGGGAGCTGAAGGAGCGCGGGGGGCTGAGTTACGGGGCCCTGGCGCGCCGCCTGCACACGAGTACGTCGACCTTGCACCGCTACTGCAACGGGGATGCGCTGCCGGCGGAGTTCGCGGTGGTGGACCGCTTCGCACGGGCCTGCGGGGCATCGCCGGGGGAGGCGGTGGACCTGCACCGGGCGTGGCTGCTGGCGGACGCGCGGCGGCGCGCGGGGGCGCCACCGGAGCCGGGGCCGGGGGCGAAGTCGGAGCCGGAGTCGGAGCCCGAGTCGGAGCCTGAGTCGGAGGCCGAGTCGGGGCCGGGGTCGGAGCCCGCCGTCGTCGTCGTGGGGGAGCCGGCCGTCGTCGCGGAGCCTGCGGGCGGCAGGCCCTGGTACCGGAGGCGGGCGGCCGTGGTCACCGCCGCGGGGGTGGCGGCGGGCGCGGTGGCCGTGGCCCTGCTCGCGGCGGCCGGCCCCGAGCCCCGGGCGCCGCGGGCCGGAGCCTGGACGGGGACGACGGGCACGGGGAGTGGGCCCGACGCGGGCACGACGGCGCCCGCGGCATCCGCAGGCGCTTCCGGAACGGCGTCCGCGCCGGCGCCGGCACCGGGGACCACGAACGCACCGGAAACCTCGCCTCCGGCCGGCGGTTCGGGTCCGGCGTCCGTCCACCCGCCCTCGGCCTCACCGCCGGTCCCGGCTCCGCCCGGGGCTCCGGCAGCGCCCCTGAGGGCGGCGGTCCGGTCGCACGTGTGGACCGCGGGCTGTGATCACGCCTACCTGGCCGAGCGGGGTCCGGGATCGGTGCCGCCACCGCCCGTGGAGGCGGACGCGCCCGCCTGGGCGTCGGCGCAGCGCGCCGTGCACGCCGGGAAGCAGATCGTGGAGGTCACCCTGCACGGGACGGGCGCGGGCGCCGTGGTCCTGGAGGACCTGCAGGTCCGCGTGTCAGGCCGCCGTACCCCGCCGGCCTGGAACGTCTACCAGATGTCGCAGGGCTGCGGCGGGGCACTCACCCCGGCCGTCTTCGCCGTCAATCTGGACGCGCCGCGCCCGCTGGCCCGCCCGGTCGCCGGGAACGACGCCGGGGGCACGCTGCCGGCCCCCGCCTTCCCGATGCGCGTCTCGGCGGCCGAACCGGTCGTCCTGCGGGTGGAGGCGGTCGCCACGGGCTGCGACTGCGACTGGTCCCTCGACCTCCGGTGGTCCGCGCCGTCCGGCTCGGGAACCCTCCGCATCGACGACGACGGGCGGCCGCTGCGCACGAGCGCGGCCCCCGGCCGGCCGGTGTACGGGTACGCGGCGGAGCAGGGTCGCTGGGGGCGGTGATCCGCAGGTCAGGGGCGTTGTCGGTGGCCGCGCCTAGACTCGTCGGCAGAGCGGATCAGCAGATCCGCAGGCAGATCGACGGGTGAGACGGGGGAGGGGGCACCGTGACAACGCAGCCGCAGCCGCAGCCACCGGCGCAGCCGCAACTGCCGGCGCAGGCATCCGCGCCGGCTTCCGCGCTGCTGCGCCACGCCGCCGTCTTCCTGCCCGCCGCCGTCCCCCGCCAGGGGCGGGTCGCCTTCTGGGCGCCCGAGGGGGACGCCCTGCCCGAGGGGGGCACGCCGACGCCGCTCACCGTCGTACGCCCGCACGGCGACGGCGTCCGCAGCCGGACCGTGCCCGCCGTGACCTTCTCCGTCGCCGCCGCCCTGCCCCTGCTCGCGCGGGCGCCCCGCAGCCCCGCCGCGCACCCCGCCAGCCGCGCCTGGGGGACCGCCGCCATACAGGCGCTCACCCTGGCCGCCCGCGGCCGGCTGCTCCCCGGGCTCACCCCCGAGGGGGTGGACGCCTGGCGCGCCGGGCCGCTCGACGCCGCCGACATCGACCACCTGCGCGCGGTCGCCGCGGCCCTGCCGCACGAGGGGTACGCGACCCCCCTGCCCGGCCGCCGTCCGCTCCAGCTGCCCGAACCGGAGGTGCTGGTCCGCGCGTTCCTCGACGCCGTCGCCGACAGCCTGCCCCGGACGCCGGCCGCGGCCGTGGCCGCCGGCCGGCCGTTCGCCGCGCGGGAGGCGCAGCGGGTGCCGGGGATACAGGACTGGGCCGCGCAGGTCGCGGCCGGAGCCGACGCCGGGGTCGGCGTCTCGCTGCGGCTCGACCTGTCCTCCTTCCGCCTCTTCGACGAAGCCGAGGGCGAGGACGTCCGGCGCGCCGGGGCCGCCGTCGTCCAGGTGCACAGCCTCGCCGATCCGACCCTGGTCACCGATGCCGGGCAGTTGTGGGCGGGCACCGCGGCCGCCGGGTTCGGCCCCCGCGCCCGGATCGACGCCGTGCTCGCGCTGCGCCGGGCCGCGCGGGTCTGGCCGCCCCTGCTGCGGCTGCTGGACCAGCCCGTTCCCGATTCCCTCGCCCTGTCCGACCCGGAGCTCGAGGACCTGCTGGGGGTGGCCGCGAGCCGGCTGGCGGCCGCCGGGGTCCTGGTCCACTGGCCGCGCGAGCTGGCCCGTACGCTGTCCGCGACCGCCGTCGTACGGTCCACCGCGCCCGGTTCCGCGACCGACGGCACCGCCTTCTTCGACGCCGAACACCTCTTCGCCTTCTCCTGGGAACTGGCGCTGGGCGGCGACCGGCTCACCCCGGGGGAGATGGACGCGCTGGCACAGGCCCACCGGCCCGTCGTACGGCTGCGGGACCAGTGGGTGAGGGTGGACCCGGAGCTGGTGCGCAAGGCGCGCAAGCGGGAACTGGGCGTGCTGGACCCGGTGGACGCGCTGGCCGCCGCGCTGTCGGGGACGGCCGAGGTCGACGGCGAGCCGGTCGAGGCGGTGCCGGTGGGGGCACTGGCCGCCCTGCGGGAGCGGCTGACGGGGGAGCTGGCCCCGCTCCCGCAGCCCGCCGCCCTCAAGGCCACCCTGCGCGACTACCAGGCCCGCGGCCTGGCCTGGCTGGACCTGATGACCTCCCTCGGCCTCGGCGGCTGCCTCGCCGACGACATGGGTCTGGGCAAGACCGTCACCCTGATCGCGCTGCACCTGCACCGGGACCGGCCCGAGCCGACGCTCGTGGTGTGTCCCGCGTCCCTCCTGGGCAACTGGCAGCGGGAGATCGAGAAGTTCGCCCCCGGCACACCCGTGCGCCGCTTCCACGGAGGCGGCCGCAGCACCGAGGACCTGACGTCCTGCGAGGGCGGGTTCGTGCTCACCACGTACGGCACGATGCGCGCCAGCGCCGCCCTGCTGGCGCAGCAGCGCTGGGGCATGGTCGTCGCCGATGAGGCGCAGCACGTCAAGAACCCGCATTCGGCGACCGCGAAGGCGCTGCGCACGGTGCCGGCGCCGGCCCGGGTGGCGCTGACCGGCACCCCCGTCGAGAACAACCTCTCCGAGCTGTGGGCGCTGCTCGACTGGACCACGCCGGGCCTGCTGGGGCCGCTCACCGCCTTCCGGGCCCGCCACGCACGCCCGGTGGAGCACCAGACGGAGGAGGACGGCGGCAACGAGGCGGCGGTCGCCCGGCTGTCCGCGCTCGTACGGCCGTTCCTGCTGCGCCGCAAGAAGTCCGACCCCGGCATCGCGCCCGAGCTGCCGCCGAAGACGGAGACCGACCACCCCGTCTCCCTCACCCGGGAGCAGGCCTCGCTCTACCAGGCCGCCGTGGACGAGGCGATGGCCGTGATCGAGTCGAGCGAGGGCATGGAACGACGCGGCATGATCATGAAGCTGCTGGCCTCCCTCAAACAGATCTGCAACCACCCGGCGCAGTACCTCAAGGAGGAGCAGCCCAGGATCGGGCACCGCTCGGGCAAGCTCGCCCTGCTGGACGAGCTGCTGGACACGATCCTGGCCGAGGGCGGCTCCGTGCTGGTCTTCACCCAGTACGTGACGATGGCCCGCCTGATCGAACGGCACCTGTCGGCCCGGGGAATCTCCCACCAACTGCTGCACGGGGGGACCCCGGTGCCGCGCCGGGAGGAGCTCGTCGACCGTTTCCAGGCGGGCGAGGTCCCCGTCTTCCTGCTGTCCCTGAAGGCCGCGGGCACGGGGCTGAACCTCACCCGGGCCGGCCATGTCATCCACTTCGACCGCTGGTGGAACCCGGCCGTCGAGGAGCAGGCCACCGACCGCGCCTACCGCATCGGCCAGACCCAGCCCGTACAGGTGCACCGGATCATCGCCGAAGGCACCGTAGAGGACCGCATCGCCGAGATGCTGGAGGCGAAGCGGGCGCTGGCCGACGCCGTCCTCGGCTCGGGCGAATCGGCGCTGACCGAGCTGACCGACCGCGAGCTGGCCGACCTCGTCTCCCTGCGGAGGCCCGCATGATCACCGCGCGGGACGACCGCCGCCGCACCTTCGAGACCGTGCCCGCGGGGGCCGAGGCGGTGAGCTGGTGGGGCCGGGCCTGGGTGACGGCGCTGGAAGGGGTCTCCCACGACACGGGCCGCCTGGCCCGCGGCCGTGCGTACGCCGCGGAGGGGCACGTCGACGCGGTGACCGTCACCCCCGGCCGGATCGTGGCGTACGTCCGGGGCAGCCGGCCCCGCCCGTACCGCACCGAGCTGACCCTGCCCGCCTTCGCGGACCCGGAGTGGAACGAGCTCCTGGAGACGGTCGCGGCCGACCCCGCGGCGCTCGCCGCGCTCCTGGAGCGGGAGGTTCCGCAGTCGCTCGCGCAGAGCGTCCTGCCGGGTGCGGGCGAGCTCGTCCCGCACTGCTCCTGCCCGGACTTCGGACGTCCGCCGTGCAAGCACGCGGCGGCCCTCTGCTACCGGGCGGCCCGCCTCCTCGACGAGGACCCCTTCGTCCTGCTGCTCCTGCGCGGCCGGGGGGAGCGGGAGCTCCACGATGAGCTCACCCGCCGCAACGCCGCCCACGCCGCGCGCGAACAGCCCGACACGGCACCGGACTTCCCCGGAGTCCCGGCCCGGGCCGCGCTCGCCCGCACCAGCCTGCCGCTGCTGCCCGCGCCGCTTCCGGCGCCCGCCGCCGCGGGCCTCCCGCCCGCCTACCCGGCCGATCCGGCGGCCCCGGACCCGCTGGCCCTCGACCAGCTCGCCTGCGACGCGGCCGCCCGCGCCCTCGCCCTCCTCACCACCGGCGAGGACCCGATCGCCGGGCTCAGCCTCTGGCACGACGCCGTCCGGCTGGCGTCCGCGCACCCCACGGCCGGGCTCACCGGCTCGGCCCGCGCCCTCTACCGCGACCTGGCCCGCGCCACCGGCCGCACCACCACCGACCTCGCCCGGGCCGCCGCCGCGTGGCGCCAGGGCGGCCGCCCGGCACTGGCCGCGCTCGAAGAGCCCTGGGATCCGCCGGCGGGCCCCTTCGACCGGGCCCGCCCGGTGCTGCTGGCCGCCGCCCAGGGTTCCTTCCGCCCCGACCGCAACCGCCTCACCGGCCGCACCCGCCAGCTCCGCCTCGGCCGTGACGCCCTCTGGTACGCCTACGAGTCCCGCCCGGACGACGAGGACTGGTGGCCCACGGGCCGCCCCTCCACGGACCCGGTCACCGCTCTGCTGGGCTGAGCCCGGCGGCCCAGCGGGTCAAGGTGGTGAAGTCGCGGTCGCGCAGGCCGTGGCGGGGGTGGATGCGCAGGAGGAGGGCCGGGGCCGGGTAGTGGGCGGCGACCCAGGCGCGGTCGCGGGGGTTGATCATGTCGTCGACCCAGGCGAAGGGCCGGCCCGCGGCCCAGTCGAGGAGGTGGCGGGTCTTCCAGGAGAGGCCGTCGGGGTCCTCGACGAAGAGTTCCGGCCATTCGACGACGGACAGGTCCCCGGGCAGTCCGATGTGCGGGGCGATCAGCGTGTTGGCCTGGTGCGTCCAGGCGGTGGCCCAGGCGAGCTCGAAGGGGAGGGCCAGCAGCCGGGCCCCGTGGGACGGGTGGAGGCGGACCCGCGCGCCGCGCCGGGCGCTGCGCGACGCCGGGTCGCGGTAGGAGAGCCAGACGTCCGGCCGCATCCGGTGGCTCCGGTAGCCGCGCAGACCGGCGAGGGGCGAACGGAACGGATTGAGCGGTCCGTCCACGTCGAGGAGGAGCAGCGGGCGATCGGTCATGAAGTAGGCACTACCCAGTACACGATGGAGTGAAATGTCTTTCGGCTCTATAACCCGAATGGGTTTACGGCGTTATCTCCGGTGCGGGTGAAGCGCCCGCTGAATCCTCCGGAAGGCAGGGAAACTGATGCGTCACAGTCGTCGAAATGGCGTCATCGCGGCGGTGGTTGCGGGAGGTGGGCTGGCGGTCGCGGGCGTGAGCGGATTCGCCTACGCCGATGCGGACGCGGGCGGGCGGGCCGAGCGCTCGCCGGGGCTGCTGTCCGGGAATTTGGTGCAACTGCCGGTGCACGTCCCGGTCAACCTCTGCGGGAACACCGTGAGCGTGGTCGGCGTGCTCAACTCGGCCGCCGGGAACCGCTGCACCAATCAGACACCGGGAGGCGGTGGCGGGCACTCCGGGCCGGGGTCCTCGCACACGTCGAAACCGGGAGCCGGAAACGGCGGAGGTGCCGTGGCAGAAGGGCGCGAAAAGGATTCGCCGGGGGTGCTGTCCGGCAACGGCCTGCAGCTTCCCGTAGAGCTTCCGCTGAACCTCAGCGGCAACTCCGTGAGCGTGGTCGGCGTCGGCAACTCCTCGCACGGCAACACCTCCGTCAACGGCGAGGAGCCCACCGGTGGCAAGCCCGCCCAGCCGCCCGTCACCGTACCGCCCGTCGCCGTACCGCCCGTCGCCGTACCGCCCGTCGCCGTACCGCCCGTCGCCGTACCGCCCGTCGCCGAACGGCCGGTCACCCCGCCCGCACCGCCGCGGCACATCGAGGCCCTCGCCCACACCGGAGCCGGCGGCCTCGGATACCTGCTGCCCGGGAGCGGAGCGCTCCTGCTCGGCGGTGTCCTCCTCTACCGCCGCTTCCGACTTAACTAGGCACGGAACGCCATCCGTCGAGGATGGCGTCGATCCGCGTGGCCAGCCGGGCCCGGGCCGCGAACCGGGGGACGCCCGCCATCAGCAGGGCGTCGTACTCGGTGTCGGTGTGCCGCACCGCCGCCCGTACCGCGACCGAGACCGCCAACTCGTCGAGGGCCCGGCCGGCCGCGGTGCGGCCCACCCGGCCGCTGCCGCGCACCGAGGCGTGCGTGGCGATCGCCACCGCCCGGTCGGCCGGACATCCGGGGAACAGCCGCACTATCTCGGCGGCGAAGGCCGCCGTGAACCGGGTGTCCTCGGCCGCGCGGCGCAGCCGGTCGCGCTCCCGGCGGCGCGCCCGTGCCTCGGCGTCCGCGAGGCAGGCGCGCTCCGCGCGGGCCAGAGCGGCATCCTCGACGAGGAGCCCCTGGCGCTCGTACCGGCGGCGCCGCTTGTTGAAGCGGACGACCACGGCGGAGAGCGGACTGGCCTCGCGGGAACGGCGGGTGAGCGCGGCGTCGCCCCGCGGGAGGTAGACGAGGTGCCCGAGATCCGCGCAGTCCAGGCAGCGCGGCACGCCCGCCTCGCGCACGAGGTGCCGGAGCGGGCCCTGCCGGCACTCGGCGCAGTGGATCTGCTTCAGAGACTCGAACACCACCAGGCTCATACAGGGGTGATACCGCCGTAGGAGCCTCATATCACCTGGTGAGGAGAGGCGGTTGATGTTTCATCAACTCTTCCTGGATATCGGAACCCCTTCTACGGTGGGGCCGTGGGCCGGGAGTCGGTCCACGGAGGAGGACACATGGGTGGACGACAGGCGACGACGGCACCGCCGGGCAGGGCACGTGGTGCCGGGGCCCCGTCGGGCCGGAGGATCGTCATCCCGCCCGGCGGCTGCACCGGCTGGCACTTCCACCGGGTCCGGCTGGACGCGGTGGTGCTGGCGGGGACCCTGACCCGGATCCTGCACGACCGCACCGTCGAGGTGCACCGGGCCGGGACCACCTTCGTGGAACCCGCGGGCATCGGGCACATCCACCTGGGCCACAACCTCGGCACCGAGCCGGTCGTGCTCTACGTGACCCCCGCGCTCCCCGAGGGGACCCCCTTCGCGATACCCACCCCGGCCCCGGCCGGAGCCACGCCGGCGGCCTGCCGCTCACACAAGCCGTCGTATCTCTCCGCGGACCCGGTAGAAGCCCCCTGAGGCGGCGTGCAGCGCCTCGACCACGTACCGGGCGCCCGGCTCCCGTATCCCGCGCGGGAACTGCACGTTCCACGAGGGCTCGAAGCCGTCCGACACCACCTGCACCCGCATCCGGCCGCCCTGCTGGACGCACTCCACCACCACGTGGCCGGCCGGCGCCGCGGCCACCGCGGCCATCGAGACCGTCGCCACCGCCGAGGCCGACGCGGCCGGGGTGAACACCGGCAGCGCCGCAGCCGACTTCACGTCCACCGGCGCCGGCACCGAGCCCCGCTGGGCCGCCGTGATCGCCTGCTCGCTCGCATCCACGCAGACCAGCGAACCGTCCGTGGTGACCAGGTACAGCCGCTCGTCCAGGTACTGCATGGACAGCGCCGCCCCGCTGCCCGTGCCCAGCTTCCACAGCCGCTGCCCGTCGGCGTCGAAGCAGTACACCGAGGACGAGAGGTCACCCGCGAAGACGTGCCTTCCGTCCGGCGAGGTCGCGCACGAGTACACCGCCGCGTCGCACCGGTAGGTGGCCTCCACCGCGCCCGTCGCCTTCGACAGCCGCTGCACGGTGTTGCGCCCGGTACCCGCGTACACCGCGTGGTCCTCCTGCCAGCCGAACAGCACCGAGCCGTTGGTCGCGGTGTGCCACAGCTCCCGGCCGCCGTCCGGCGCGTACGCCGTCACCCCCTTGCTGTGCCCGTGGTAGACGGCGTCCGCATCCGCCCGGACCATCCAGGCGTTGGAGCCGGCCGAGCGCCTCGACCACTGGAACTCGTCCTCGTGGTCGATGACCGTCAGCCCGCCGTTGCGGTCGGAGACGTTCAGGACGCCCTCGCGGATGTCGAGCCAGAAGATGTCCACGTCCTCCGCGATGTCGTACGCCCCGAAGGGAACCTTCGACGACAGGTCGTACACCGTGCCGTCGTCGCAGCCCGCGTATATCCAGAACTCGTCCGCCACCAGGCACTTCACCCCGTCCGGCAGCGAATACCGGGCCAGTACCTCACCGCCGTGGCTCAGCGTGTAGACGTCACCGGCCTGGTTGCCGACCCAGCAGCGGTCCTCGTCCACGTGGATGCCGAAAGCGGAGGAGCCGGTGCGGAACCGCCACAGGACCGGGGCCACCGCACGCGCCGTCGACGGAGCCGACGTCACCTGGCGGCGGGTCACCGACCGGGCCGCGCGCTGCCCCCGCACGGCCGGGGCGTACCCCTTGCGGACCTTTTCGCCGATCTTCTTCGCGGCGGCCGCCCGGGCCTTCTCGGCGGTCGGGAACGAGGAGCTCTGCAACTGGCCGTCCGCGCCGATGCGTCCGTACCGCACGGAGACGGCCGAGCCGTCCACGGTCACCTCGTAGAACTTGTGCGCCCCGCCGCCGTCCTGCGACAGCTCCAGATACGTCGTCTCCCGAGCCATGACAAACCCCTCCCCGAAGGCCGGGCCGCCGGCTCCGTTTCCGCCGGTGATCCCTCGTGAAAAACGCTAAGGCCGACCACTGACAATGGGCCGGTGAAGTGGGAAGCGATCACATGGCAGCGGATGGCCGAGCGGCTCGCCGGTCACCTCGACGACCCTGACAACAGGCCTGGGCAGGGCAGTTGGCAGCGGGTGGGCATCGACGGAGCGCCGGCCGCCGGGACCGGCGTGCTGGCGGAGGAGCTCGCGCAAGCGCTGCGCAGGCGCGGACGTGCGGTGATGGTGGTGGCGACCGACGGATTCCTGCGGCCCGCCTCCCTCCGCTTCGAGTACGGCCGGCAGGACGTGGACTCGTACCTCGACGGCTGGTACGACACGGCCGCGCTCTGGCGGGAGGTGTTCGGCCCGACGGATCCCGGCGGGACCGGGCGGGTGCTGCCGGACCTGTGGAACCCGGTGACCGACCGGGCGACGCGCAGCCCGTACGCGGAACTCCCGGCCGGCGGGGTGCTGCTGGTGCACGGCCCGCTGTTGCTGGGGCAGTGGTTCCCCTTCGACCTGAGCGTCCACATCCGGCTGTCGCCGGGGGCGCTGGGCCGGCGGACGGAGGAGTCGGCGCGGTGGACGGTGGCGGCGTTCGCGCGGTACGAGGCGGAGGTGGATCCGGGGGCCGGCGCGGATGTGGTGGTGCGGGCCGATGATTCCAGGCATCCCGCCTGGACGGGGGTTCGGGGGCGGTGACGTGGGCGCGGGGGCGGGTGCGGTGCCCTTTGCGGGGGCGCTGCCCCCGTGCCCCCGCGCCTCCAACGCCGGCGGGGCTGAAGGATCGGGGCTCCGCCCCGGACCCCGCGCCTCAAACGCCGGCGGGGCTGGAATGAGCGGGCGGGGCTGGAATCGGATCGCGGGGTTTGGAACAGGCCCGGCCTGTGGTCAAGGGCGGCCGCCCGGGCGGGTTACCGACAGGGCTGCCGTGCGGCAGCCGGCCCGGGTGGCTTCCGTGGGGTCCGCGCCCTGGAGGCGGGCTGCCAGGAAGCCGCCGGTGAAGGCGTCTCCGGCGCCCGTGGAGTCCACCGCCTCGGCCGGCTCGGCGGCGACCTCGGCGATGATCCGGCCCCGTTCGGCGACCAGCGCACCGGCCGAGCCCAGGGTGACCACCACCAGGGGTATCCGTCTGCTGAGTTCCACCGCCGCCCGGGCCACCCCGGCCGGCTCCGGCAGTCCGGCCAGCAGCCGGGCCTCGTCCTCGTTGGGCAGCAGTACGCACGCTCCGGCCACCGCGTCGAGGAAGCGCTGCGGCCCCAGGGTCTGCAGGAAGCCGGCCGAGGCGGGGTCCACGCTCACCGGCACCCCCCGGGTCCGGGCCGCCCGCAGCGCGACCATGGCCAGCTCCCGGCTGCTGTCGGCGAAGAACAGGTAACCGGACAGGTGGAGGTGGGCGGCCCCGTCCAGCAGCGAGGGAGCCCAGTCGGCGGGGCACAGCCGCAGCGAGGCCCCGCTGTCGGTCAGGAAGGTGCGTTCCGCGTCCTTGCCGACCAGCGCGACGACCGTTCCGGTCGGCTCCTCCGGGTCGATCACCAGCCGCGGCCGCACCCCGGCGTCCACCAGCGCGCGTTCGTGCCACCGCGCCGACTCGCTGCCCACCCGCGCCAGGAGCCGTACCTCCGCGGCCCCCGTACGGGCCGCCCAGCAGGCGGCGTTGGCTCCGGCGCCACCCGGCAGGGTCCGGATGCGGGCGGCGGTGTCCGTGGCCGGAGCGAGTGGCTCCGGATGTATCGCCACCACGTCCGTCACCACGTCCCCGACGACGACCAGCGCTCCCGCCCCGGTCATGCCCGCCCCGGTCATGCCCGCCCCGGTCATGCCCGCCCCGGTCATGCCCGTGCCGCCCAGGCCCCCGCGATCCGGGCTCCGAGCCGCACATTGCCGCGCACCGCCGCCAGGTTGGCCTCCAGTGAGGCGCCGCCGGTGGCCCGTACCAGGAACCCCAGCAGGAACGGGGTCACCGCCTGCCCCGTGATCCCCCGCTCACGGCATTCGGCGAGCGCCTCCGCGAGCACCCGGTCGTGCAGTTCCGGGTCCAGCTGCTCCGCCTCGGCCACCGGATTGGCCACCAGCAGCGCCGACTCCGGTCCGCCCAGCGCGTCCTGAGCGGCCATCACCGCAGCGACCTCCTCGGGCCGGTGCACCGTCCAGTCCACCGGCTCGCCGGAATCGGCCAGGTAGAACCCGGGGAAGCGGTCGGTCCCGTACCCGAGCACCCCGACGCCCAGCGTCTCCAGCCGCTGCAGGGTGCCCGGCACGTCCAGGATCGACTTCACCCCCGCGCACACCACCGTGATCCGCGTCCGCGCCAGCAGCGCGAGGTCCGCCGACTCGTCCTGCGTCTGCGTCCACTCCCGGTGTACGCCGCCCAGCCCGCCCGTGGCGAAGACCCGCAGGCCCGCCCGCGCGGCCAGGAAGGCCGTCGCGGACACCGTCGTCGCCCCGGTCGCCCGCGTCGCCAGCGCGGGGGCCAGGTCCCGGTGACCGAGCTTGCGGACGCCGTCGCCGCCCGCGATCCGCTCCAGCTGCGCCTTGTCCAGGCCCGCGTACGCCACCCCGTCCACGACCGCCACCGTCGCCGGAACCGCGCCTTCCGCACGGACCAGTGCCTCCAGTTCGAGTCCCACCGCCAGGTTGCGGGGGCGGGGCAGGCCGTGCGCGAGGATCGTCGACTCCAGGGCCACCACCGGCTTGCCCCGGGCGAGCGCCTCGCGCACCTCTTCCGACAGGACCGGTCCGCCCGACAAGGGTGCAGTTGCTGTGTGCTGTGACATGTCCCCATCCATGGCACGGGATCAGCGCCCCCAAACGCACTCCCGCCACAGCCGTCCCAACCTGTCCGAGTAGCGTTCCCCCATGGACACGCGCGGGTTCTACGACGAGCTGGCCGACCGCTACGACCTCATCTACGCGGACTGGGACGCCTCCGTCGCCCGGCAGGGCCGGGCCCTCGACGCCCTCCTCACGACCGCACTGGGCACCGGACCGCACACCGTCCTCGACAACGCCTGCGGCATCGGCACCCAGGCACTGGGCCTCGCGGCCCAGGGCCACCGGGTCACCGGGACGGATCTGAGCCCCGCCTCCGTGGCCCGCGCCGCAAGGGAGGCCGCCGGCCGGGGACTCGACCTGCCCGTCGCGGCCGCCGACATGCGGGCCCTGCCCTTCGCGGACGCCTCCTTCGACGCCGTGGTCTGCGCCGACAACGCGCTGCCGCACCTGCTCACCGCTCACGACGTGCACGCCGCGCTGGCCGAAACCCGGCGGGTCCTGCGCCCCGGCGGACTGCTGCTGCTCTCCACCCGCCCGTACGGCGAACTGCTCCTGGCCCGCCCGCAGAGCGAGGCCCCGCGCGTCCGCACCGGCCCCGACGGGCGGACCATCACCTTCCAGCTGTGGCACTGGCACGCCGACGGGGAACGCTACGACCTGGAGCTCTTCCAGCTGCTGCCGACCGGCGACACCTGGACCACACGGACGTCGAGCGCGACGTACTGGGCGCTGCCGCAGGAGCGGACCGCCGGGTTCGCCCGGGAGGCAGGCCTGCGCGAGACGGTCTGGCACGCGCCGGCGGACACCGGGTTCCTCCAGCCGGTCCTCACCGCCCGGCGCCCCGGTCCGACTGGACAGGGTGACTCGTAGGCCGGGCCGTTCCTGGACGCTGTGGTCACCGCGCCGTACGGGCGGGCCGGACTAGGCTGGCGCGCCATGAGCACCAGTGATCACTCCGCCGCCCCCGCCTCCTTCTCCGTGACCGTCGCGGACGTGGAGCTGGAGCCCGAGGACCTCGACCCCGCCCAGATCGTCTCCGGGGAGCCCGTCGTGACGGGCAAGGTGCTCTGGGAGTCGCCGGACGGCAGCCAGGTGCGCGGGATCTGGCAGATCACCCCGGGCGTGGTCACCGACACCGAGGCAAACGAGCTGTTCGTGGTGGTCAGCGGCCGCGCCACCGTGGAGGTCGAGGGCGGCGGGACGCTCGAGGTGGGCCCCGGCTCCGCCTGCGTCCTGCGGGAGGGCGACAAGACCACCTGGACGGTGCACGAGACGCTCCGCAAGGCCTACCACATCAGCTACTGACGCCCTTCAGTCACTGACACCCTTCGCGGCGACGGGATGGCGGCGCGCGGTGAACAGGGCGAGCGCCGCCATCGGCAGCAGCAGCGCGGCGCCGACCGCGTTCAGCCAGCCGTAGCCCGCCTGGGACATGACCAGGCCGGCGGCCGCGCCGCCCACCCCCGCGGCCGCGTTCATCGTGAGGTCGCTCAGGCCCTGTACGGCGGCCCGCGCGGGCTGCGGGACCGAGTCGGTCAGCAGCGCCGAACCGGACACCATCCCGGCGGACCAGCCGAGCCCGAGCAGGAACAGCCCGAGCGCGCTCCGGCCGTGGCCGGCCCCGGCCGTCCCGGCGAGCAGCGCGGCGACCGACAGCAGCCCGGCGGCCAGGCCGATCACGGACAGCCGTCCGAGCCGGTCCGCGAGCCACCCCATCAGCGGGGAGAAGGCGAACATGCCCGCGATGTGGATGCTGATGACCAGCCCGATGAGCTCCAGTCCGGCGCCGTGGTGGCCCAGGTCCATCGGGGTCATCACCATGATCGAGACCATGACGGTGTGCGACACGGCGACGGTGACGAGTGCGAGCCGGGCCCGCGGAGAGGCCTTGACGGCGGCGAATCCGGCGCGCAGCGAGCGGCCCTCGCGGGTCTGCTCCGCCGGTGCGGCGAGCGCCCGGGCCGTCAGCAGCGGGTCGGGGCGCAGGAGTACGCCGATCAGCGTGCCGGTGAGCAGGAAGACGACGGCGGCCCATACGAAGGGGCCCGCCGTCTCGGGTATCGCGGTCCCGGCGAAGCTGCGGCTGGCCGGCGCGGACAGGTTGGGTCCGAGGACCGCGCCGAGGGTGGAGGCCCACACGACGACGGAGATCGCCCGGGCCCGGCGGTCCGGGGCGGCGAGGTCCGCGGCGGCGAACCGGGCCTGCAGGTTGGCGGAGGAGGCGGCGCCGAAGGCGGCCATGCCGAGCAGCAGCAGCGGGAAGTTCCGGATCGTCGCGGCGAGGACGACGAGTCCCGCTCCGACGGCGCCGATCGCGTAGGCGAGGACCAGGCCGGGGCGTCGGCCGCGCGCGGTCATCAGGGCGGCGAGCGGCAGCGAGACCAGGGCGGTGCCGATCACCGCGGCGGTGGAGGCGAGGCCGGACAGGGCCTCGGTGCCGCTGATCTCGGTGGCGAGCACGGGGGCCAGGGCGATGCTGATGGGCACGCCGAGGCCGCCGAGGATCTGGCCGGCGATGAGGACCCAGGAGGTGCGCCGCTGCAGTCGGGCCACGTCCGGCAGGCCGAGCGGCGGAGCGGGCCGGTCCGTGCCGGGGGAGGCCGTCATGCCGCGCCCCGCTTCCGCGGGTGCGCGACGCGGGGCCCGGAGGGCGCGGTGAAGCCGGGTGCGGCGGCAGCAGTAGTCACCGCCGCAGTGTGCCACCCCTTACCGCCCGGCGGAACCGTCCCCGCGTACCGGCCGGGGCGCGGGGACGGGCCCCGCTCAGAACAGCGGCTGCGGGAGCACGCCCTCCAGCGCGAGCAGCTGCCGCTTGGTCTCCACCCCGCCGCCGAACCCCCCGATGCCCCCGTCGTTCTCCACGACCCGGTGGCAGGCCACCACCAGCGGCAGCGGATTCGAGCCCATGGCGTTGCCCACGGCCTGGGCGGCGCCGGGCTGTCCGGCGCGGGCGGCCAGTTCCCCGTAGCCCACGACCGATCCGTACGGCACGGAACGGTCCAGCTCCTGGAGCACCTGCCGGTTGAAACCGGAGCTGAGGCGCCAGTCCAGCGGCAGCTCGAAGCGCCGCAGCGTGCCGGCGAAGTACGCCTCGAGCTGGCGTATGGGCTCGGCCAGCAGTACCTCCTCGCCCGGCGCCGGCCGCCGGGCGTCGGCGCCCAGCCGGGAGACGAGCGGGCCGATCATCTTCTCGACCCGGTCCGGGGTGGCATGGAACTCGACCCGGACCAGTCCCTCCGGGGTCGCGGCCAGGAGCAGGGGACCGATGTCGCTGGCGACGACGGTCCATTCGAGGTGCGGCCCGCGGGGCCGCTCGGTGGTGTCCACGCGTCCACCGTACGGCTCCCCTCCGACAACGCCGGCCGCTTCGGCCACACCGCCCGCATCACCCGCGCCGGCCACGGCCCTGCGGGGCTCAGAACCCGCCGACCACCTCCTGCACCACGTCCGGGGCGTTGGTGATGATCCCGTCCACACCCATGTCCTGGACCTTCCGGGCGGTCGCCTCGTCGTCCACGATCCAGGTGTCCACCTCCATGGCCTTGCCGTGGGCCCCGAGCAGGCCGTGCACCGCCGCGACCCAGTCGGCCGAGATCGTCGTGTGCCACGGGTTGATCCGGTCGGTGAACTCCGCGTACAGCGGCAGGTCCGCCACGGTGGGGGTGCCCAGGAAGGCCGTCAGCAGGTCCGGGCGCAGGCGGTGCACGATGCGCACGCTGTCGGCGCTGAAGCTCTGCACCACCAGGCGCTGCGTCACGTGCCGCTCGTCGAGCCAGCCGGCCTCCTCCAGCACCTTCAGGGTCTGCTCCTCGATCCCCGGGTAGAGCTCCGGCTTCTTGATCTCCAGCAGCAGCTTCTGCTGGTTGCGCTGCACCCGGTTGAGGTACTGCCGCAAGGTCGGCACCCGGGCGCCCGCGTACTCCTCGCCGAACCAGCCGCCCGCGTCCAGCCGGGCGATCTCGGCCGCCGTGAAGTCCTTGACCTTCCAGGGGGAGCGGCCCGGGAACACCTGCTCGACGTTCGTGGTCCGGGTCAGGGTGTCGTCGTGGATCACCACCAGCTCGCCGTCCCTGGTGCGCTGCACGTCGTTCTCGACCCAGTCGAAGCCCAGCCGCATCGCCAGGTCGATCGCGGCCAGGGTGTTCTCAGGGGCGTACGCCGAAGCCCCCCGGTGGGCGTACACGACAGGCTGCCCCAGCACTGCCCGGCCGGTGGCGGATCCGGGGCCGGTGGCGGCGTACGAGGCCGTCCCGCCCAGCAACGTGAGGGTGAAGCCCAGGAACGCGGCGGCGGCCGCGGCGGCGGGTCGGACTCGGACGTACATGTGCGTTCTCCTCGGGTCGTGAGCCCTGTTCCTGCGTCAGACGGGTGCGGAGCGGCAGACGTTGTGGCGATGCACTTCACGGCGATCATGGGGTTGAAGATCACCGAGCCGCCACCGAACTACGACAAACGGACCAGAACGAATGACGGGCCCCCGGGCGTCCGGATCCGCCGGAGCACGCCGCGGACCGGCGCGGATGCGTGAGTGTCAGTGGGGGGTCGTACGGTTGAGTCATGCGGCCCGTATCGAAGATCGAACGCACGGTGGCGCCTTTCGAGGTCGTCAGCCCCTACCAGCCCAGCGGCGACCAGCCGGCGGCCATCGCCGACCTGGAGAAGCGCATCCGTGCAGGTGAGAAGGATGTCGTCCTGCTGGGTGCGACCGGCACCGGCAAGTCGGCGACCACCGCCTGGATGATCGAGAAGCTTCAGCGCCCCACCCTGGTCATGGCGCCGAACAAGACGCTCGCCGCCCAGCTGGCGAACGAGTTCCGCGAGCTCCTGCCGAACAACGCCGTCGAGTACTTCGTCTCGTACTACGACTACTACCAGCCCGAGGCGTACGTACCGCAGTCGGACACGTACATCGAGAAGGACTCCTCGATCAACGAGGAGGTGGAGCGGCTGCGCCACTCCGCCACCAACTCGCTGCTGACCCGGCGCGACGTGATCGTCGTCGCCTCCGTGTCCTGCATCTACGGCCTCGGCACCCCGCAGGAGTACGTCGACCGGATGGTCTCCCTCAAGGTCGGCGAGGAGACCGACCGGGACCAGCTGCTGCGCCGCTTCGTCGACATCCAGTACACGCGCAACGACGTGGCCTTCACCCGCGGCACCTTCCGGGTGCGCGGCGACACCATCGAGATCTTCCCGGTCTACGAGGAACTGGCCGTCCGCATCGAGATGTTCGGCGACGAGATCGAGGCCCTCTCCACCCTCCACCCGCTGACCGGCGAGGTCATCAGCGAGGACCGCGAGCTGTACGTCTTCCCCGCCAGCCACTACGTCGCCGGCCCCGAGCGCATGGAGAAGGCGATCACCGGCATCGAGGCCGAGCTCGCCGAGCGCCTCGCCGAGCTGGAGAAGCAGGGCAAGATGCTGGAGGCGCAGCGGCTGCGCATGCGCACCACGTACGACCTGGAGATGATGCGGCAGATCGGGTCCTGCTCCGGCATCGAGAACTACTCGCTGCACATGGACGACCGCGAGCGCGGCTCCGCCCCGAACACCCTCATCGACTACTTCCCGGAGGACTTCCTCCTGGTCATCGACGAGTCGCACGTGACCGTGCCGCAGATCGGCGCCATGTACGAGGGCGACGCCTCCCGCAAGCGGACCCTGGTCGACCACGGCTTCCGGCTGCCGTCCGCCCTCGACAACCGGCCGCTGAAGTGGGAGGAGTTCCAGAAGCGCATCGGCCAGACCGTCTACCTGTCGGCGACCCCCGGAAAGTACGAGCTCTCGCGCGGCGACGGCTTCGTCGAGCAGATCATCCGCCCCACCGGCCTCATCGACCCCGAGGTCGTGGTCAAGCCCACCGAGGGGCAGATCGACGACCTGGTCCACGAGATCCGGCAGCGGGTGGAGAAGGACGAGCGGATCCTGGTCACCACCCTCACCAAGAAGATGGCCGAGGACCTCACGGACTACTTCCTGGAGCTCGGCATCCAGGTCCGCTACCTGCACAGCGACGTGGACACCCTGCGCCGCATCGAGCTGCTGCGCGAGCTGCGGGCCGGCGAGTACGACGTCCTGGTCGGCATCAACCTGCTGCGCGAGGGCCTCGACCTGCCCGAGGTGTCCCTGGTGGCGATCCTCGACGCCGACAAGGAGGGCTTCCTGCGTTCCGGGACCTCCCTGATCCAGACCATCGGACGCGCGGCGCGCAACGTATCGGGCCAGGTCCACATGTACGCGGACAAGATGACCCCGGCGATGGAGAAGGCCATCGACGAGACCAACCGGCGCCGGGAGAAGCAGATCGCCTACAACACGGCGAACGGCATCGACCCGCAGCCGCTGCGCAAGAAGATCAACGACATCGTCGCCACGATCGCCCGCGAGGAACTCGACACCGAAGAGCTCCTCGGCACCGGATACCGGCAGGCGAAGGACGGCAAGGGAGCCAAGGCTCCGGTGCCGGCGCTCGGCGGCCGGGCCGCCCAGAAGGCGGGCGGCAAGGGCGCGAAGGGGGCCAAGGCCGCCAAGGGCGCCGAGGTGCTCACCGACCGGCCCGCCGAGGAGCTGGCCGCGCTCATCGAGCAGATGACCGAGCGCATGCGCGGGGCGGCCGCGGAGCTGCAGTTCGAGGTCGCGGCCCGCATCCGGGACGAGGTGGGCGAGCTGAAGAAGGAGTTGCGGCAGATGAAGGAAGCGGGCCTCGCCTGACCCGGACGGGGTCAGTAGGGTTGAATCACAGCCGCAGGTACACCCTGCGCGCCCGTTAATGGGGCGGGCCATGGAGAGGGGACAGCTCGTGACGGTCAATATGACCAAGGGTCAGGCCATCAGTCTGCAGAAGGCGGACGGGGGCACGCTGACCGCGGTCCGGATGGGCCTCGGCTGGCAGGCGGCGAAGCGCCGCGGACTGTTCGGTTCGCGGACGCGGGAGATCGACCTCGACGCGTCGGCGGTGCTCTTCGCCGACAAGCAGCCGGTGGACGTCGTGTTCTTCCGTCACCTCCAGAGCGACGACGGCTCGGTGCGCCACACCGGCGACAACCTCGTCGGCGGCGTCGGCCAGGGCGGGGACGACGAGGCGATCCTCGTCGACCTCCAGCGCGTGCCGGTCCACATCGACCAGATCGTCTTCACGGTGAACTCCTTCACCGGCCAGACGTTCCAGGAGGTGCAGAACGCGTTCTGCCGCATCGTCGACGAGACCAACGGCCAGGAGCTGGCCCGCTACACCCTCGACGGCGGCGGTCAGTACACCGCGCAGATCATGGCGAAGGTGTCCCGCGCGGGCGCCGGCTGGCAGATGACGGCCCTCGGAAACCCGGCCAACGGCCGCACCTTCCAGGACCTCATGCCGGCGATCCTGCCGCACCTGTAGAAGTACCGGCGCAGAAGAAAGCACGAGAGAAGAAGGCACGGGGGAGGGGCTGCACGATGACGGCCGAACTGGTCCGGGGGCAGAACCACCCCGTGTCCCACAGCCGGGTGGAGATCAGGGTCTCGGCGGGCACACCCGTGCTCGCCCTGGCCTCGCTCGCCGACGAACAGGGCCGGTTCGCCGGCGAAGCGGTGCTGGCCCACCCGGGGGCCAGGTCCCTTCCCGGCGTGCAGGCGCCCGGGGAGCTCGCCGACCGGCACACCTTCGCCGTCGACCTCGACGCGGTCGCGGCGGACGTCCACCGGGTCGGCGTGCTGCTCGTGCTGCCGCCCGGCGGCCCGGCACGCTTCGGATCCGTCCCGGCCTCCTACGTGGCCGTGGCCGACCCGGCGGGCGCCGAGCTCGCCGGCTACACCCTGACCGGGCTGGAAGCCGAGACCGCCGTGGTCGCCCTGGAGCTGTACCGGCGCCAGAGCGCCTGGAAGGTCCGCGCCGTGGGCCAGGGCTATGCCGACGGCCTCGGCGCCCTGCTGACCGACGGCGGACTCCCCGCGGCGGACGCCGCCGCGCTGGCCGCCGCCGCGCTGCGCACGGCAGCCCCGGCCGCGCAGGGCGAGGGCACGCTCGCGGCCCTGCGGACCCTGGGGGGCGACCTGCGCGCCCCGCAGACCCCGGCCGCCCAGGGCCAGAACCAGGTCCAGAACCAGTCCCAGAACCCGGCGCAGAACCAGGTCCAGGGCCCTGCGGCCGCCCCCGAGCCGCCCGGCCCGGCCCCCGTCTCCGGGGTCCCGTACGCCGGTACGCCCGGGCCCGCGCCCGGCGGCGACACCGGGGGGTCGCCGCCCACGATCAACTACGCCCACCCGCGGCGACGCCGCACCAGCACGGAGCCGCCGGAGCCGGCGCCGCGGGCCGCCGCGCCACAGGAGCCCGGACAGCCCCCGCGGCCCGTCGCCGGGGACGCCAGCGGCTGGTCCATGGAGGAGCGGCTCTACAACCAGGTCTGGGGCATGTTCGAGGACCTGGCCCGCACGGTGGCCGCCTACCGCAGCGCCGTCGAGTTCGCCGACTCCCGCATGGACCGCGAACTCGACGAGGCCCTCTCCGACCCGCGCCACCGCCTGGGAGGCTCCGGCAACGCCGCCCGCGACACCGCCCGCGCCCGCCGCGAGGAGCTCGTCGCCCAGGCCCAGGCCGTCCTCGACCGGGACCTCGCCCAGCTGATCGCCGAGTCGGAGGTGGTCGAGCCCGCACTGCCGGCCGCGTACGCCCGCTGGGACAACCCGGTCTGGCACGACAGCCGGGCGACCGCGCCGCCCGAGGAGAACCCGCTCGCCCTGCGCCTGGGCGACCTGTACCTGCCCGAGCGCCCCGACCTGCGGATCCCCATGCTGATGAGGGTCCCGCTGGAGCGCGGGATCTGGATCGACAACGGCCGTACCGGCTCCGAGGCCGCGATGGCCATGGACACCGACCGGCTGCGCCGGGCCGCCATGGACATGGCCGTCGCGCACGCGGTGCGGCTGCTCGCGGTCCACCCCGCGGACCGGTTCTCCGTCCACGTCATCGACGCGGCCGGGGCCGGAGCCGCCTCCCTGGCGCCCCTCGTCCGCGCCGGGGTGCTGGCCGGCCCGCCCGCCGCCGGGGCCCACGGGGTCACCCAGACGCTGGCGCGGCTGACCCGGCGGGTGGACCTCGTACAGATGGCGCTGCGGGCCGGCGCCCCCGAGGACCTGCCGCCGGACGTGGACACGGCCGAGCAGCTGCTGCTCGTGCACGACTTCCCGCACGGCTTCGACGACCGCGCCGTGACCCAGCTGCGCTACCTCGCCGACGAGGGCCCGGCGGTCGGCGTGCACCTGCTGATGGTCGCCGACCGCGACGAGGCCTCGGCCTACGGGCCGCTGCTCGACCCGCTGTGGCGCTCGCTGATGCGGCTGTCGCCGGTTCCGGACAGCCATCTCGCCGACCCCTGGGTCCACCACGCCTGGACCTTCGAACCGGACCTGCCGCCGCAGGGCAGCCGCGTCCTCGAACAGGCGCTGGACCGGGTGGCGGAGGCCCGGCGCACTACCCGCCCGTGACCATCCTTTGGCATTCCCTTTACCTTTTCGGCCCTTGATGGGTATGCTCGTGTGTGCGGAGGGGAGTATTCCTGCTTTCCTGCTACGGCGTACCCGTCAATACGGACCACTGCGGTGATGTGAGCGCGGCCGGTCCCGGGGCGTCGGCCCACGGCCTCCAGGCCGCCCGGGTGGAAGAGACCTCCGGCAGCGATGACGCTGACGTAGTCCTGAGCCATCCGCCGGAGGCGTGTTCACCATGGAAGTTTCCTGGGCCCTGTGGGCCGCGACCATTCTCGGTCTGTCCCTCCTCATCGGTGCCGATTTCTTCATCGGCCGCAAGCCGCACGACGTATCGATCAAGGAAGCCGGCACCTGGACGGTCGTCTGGATCGTCCTCGCCGCACTCTTCGGCCTCGGCCTGTGGTTCTTCGGCAACCCCCAGGCGTCCCAGGAGTTCTTCGCGGGCTTCATCACCGAGAAGTCCCTGAGCGTCGACAACCTCTTCGTCTTCGTCCTGATCATGGCGAAGTTCGCGGTGCCCTCCCACCTCCAGCAGCGCGTGCTGCTCATCGGCGTACTGATCGCCCTGGTCCTGCGTGCGATCTTCATCGCCGCCGGCGCCGCGATCATCGCCAGCTTCTCCTGGGTCTTCTACATCTTCGGCGCGTTCCTGATCTACACCGCGTGGAAGCTGATCCAGGAGGCCCGCAAGGACGAGGACGACGAGGAGTTCGAGGAGAACCGTCTCCTCAAGTCCGTCGAGAAGAAGTTCGGCGTCGCCGACCAGTACCACGGCACCAAGCTCTTCATCGTCAACAACGGCAAGCGCGTGCTGACCCCGCTGATGGTCGTCATGCTCGCCATCGGCACCACCGACGTGCTGTTCGCCCTGGACTCCATCCCCGCGATCTTCGGCCTCACCCAGGACCCGTACATCGTCTTCACGGCCAACGCCTTCGCCCTGATGGGCCTGCGCCAGCTGTACTTCCTCATCGGCGGCCTGCTGAAGAAGCTGGTCCACCTCAGCTACGGCCTGTCGGTCATCCTGGGCTTCATCGGGATCAAGCTGGTGCTGCACGCCCTGCACGAGAACGGGGTGCACGTCCCGGTGATCTCGATCCCGGTCTCGCTCGGCGTCATCTGCGGTGTCCTGGTCATCACCACGATCACCAGCCTAATGGCCTCGAAGAAGCAGGCGGCAGCCGAGGCCGCCGTCCGCCAGGAGAGCATCGACGCGTAACCGCGGCTACGGAGCTATGCGGGGGCGGCCGCTTCGGCCGCCCCCGCTTCCGTGCCGCTGCCGGCGCCCGATCCCGCCCGTACGACCAGCGGACTGGTCTCCGGCAGCAGCGCGAAGCAGCCCAGGCTGAGCAGGGCGATCCCGGTCAGGTACACCGCGACGCCCCACGGCGGACCCGGGCCGTCCGCCAGCGCCGTCGCCACGATCGGGGTCAGCGCCCCGCCCAGCACGCCCCCCAGATTGTAGCCGACGGCCGCGCCCGTGCAGCGGATGCGCGGGGCGTACAGCTCCGGCAGGTACGCGCCCACCACCGCGAACATCGTCACCATGCCCAGCAGCGCCCCCGCGAAGCCCAGCGTCATCAGCAGCGGGTCGGCCGTACCGAGCAGCGCCACCAGCGGGAACATCAGCAGGGCGCAGGCCGTGCACCCGGCCAGGCACAGCGGCCGCCGGCCGTACCGGTCACCGAGCACCGCCACCAGCGGGGTCACCAGGCCCATCAGCGCGACGGCGCCCATGACGCAGGCCAGCACCACCGTCCGCCCCATACCGAGGCGCTCGGTGGCGTACGCGAGGGCCCAGGTGGTGACCGCGTAGAAGACGGCGTAGGCCGCGGCGAGCGCCCCGCCGGTCAGCAGGAGCAGCCGCCAGTGGCCCCGGAGCACCTCGGCCAGCGGCGCCTCGGCCCGCCGCCCGGTCTCGGTCAGCGCCTTGAACTGCGGGGTCTCCTCCACCGAGCGGCGCAGCCACAGCCCGGCCAGGGCCAGCAGCCCGGCGGCCCAGAACGGCACCCGCCATCCCCACGAGATGAACTGCACTTCGCTCAGCGACGCGGACAGTCCCAGCATCAGGCCGTTGGCCAGCAGGAAACCCACCGGCGGGCCGATCTGCGGGAAGCTCGACCACAGCCCGCGCCGCTGCTCGGGCGCGTGCTCGGCGGTCAGCAGCACCGCGCCGCCCCACTCACCGCCGAGCCCGAGGCCCTGCAGGAAGCGCAGCAGGAGCAGCAGTACGGGCGCGGCCACGCCGATCGATCCGTACGTGGGCACGCAGCCGACGGCGACCGTGGCGACGCCGGTCAGGAGCAGGGAGGCCAGGAGCACCGGGCGCCGGCCGTAGCGGTCGCCGATGTGGCCGAAGACCACCGATCCGAGCGGGCGGGCGAGGAAGCCGATGCCGAAGGTGCCGAAGGCGGCGAGGGTCCCGGCGAGCGGGGAGAAGGAGGGGAAGAACAGCGGGCCGAGCACGAGGGCGGCGGCCGTTCCGTACACGAAGAAGTCGTAGAACTCGATCGCGGTCCCGGCGAGCGAGGCCGAGGCGAGCCGCAGCATGCCGGGGCGGGCTGCGTCGCCGGCTTCGGCGGGCCGGGCGGCGGCCGGGGTGGGGGAGGCGGGAGAGGGAACGGGGGAGGACGCGAGGGGCGGGGACGGGTCCTGGTGCATGCTGCACCAACTACCCGCTCCCCACCCCTCGGGACGTGCGTTCGGCCGTGAACGACCGGAAGGAGTGCGTCGCGTACCGAAGTTGACGCGTTGCGCTGCCTACCAGCCGCGCTCGCGCCATTCCGCCAGGTGCGGACGCTCCGCGCCGAGCGTGGTGTCGTTGCCGTGGCCGGGGTAGACCCAGGTCTCGTCCGACAGCTGCTCGAAGAGCTTGTGCTGGACGTCGTCGATCAGGCTCGCGAAGGCCTTCGGGTCGCCGCCGGTGTTGCCGACGCCGCCGGGGAAGAGGCAGTCGCCGGTGAACACGTGCGCGTGGCCGTGCGGGTCGTCGTAGATCAGGGCGATCGAGCCGGGGGTGTGTCCGACCAGGTGGCGGGCGGTCAGCTGGACCCGCCCGACCTGGATCGTGTCCCCGTCGGCCACGGCCACGTCGGTCGGGACCGGGATGCCCTCGGCGTCCTGGGCGCCCGCGTAGGTCCGCGCGCCGGTCGCCGCGACGACCTCGGCGAGCGCGCCCCAGTGGTCGCCGTGCCGGTGAGTGGTGACCACGGACGCGATGCCGTCGTCCCCGATCAGGTTCAGCAGCGTGACCGCCTCGGCGGCCGCGTCGACGAGCAGCTGCTCGTCGGTGGCCCGGCAGCGCAGCAGGTACGCGTTGTTGTTCATGGAGCCCACCGCGACCTTGGAAATCATCAGGTCCGCGAGCTCGTGCACGTCGGCCGGACCGCCGACTTTGACCTCTCCGGTGTACGTCATGCCTTGATCCTAGAGCGGGGGAAGCTCGGGGAGGCCGTCGCCGGCCACGACGGCGAGGTGGGCGCCCATGAGGCCGCGCCCGGCCAGCCAGCCGAGCAGTTCGTCCTTGGGGCCCTCGAGGACCACGGGGGTGCCCTCGGTGCCGCCGGTGTGCCAGACCTGGCCGCCGTAGGAGGCGTTCAGGGTCACCGGGGGCACCTCCGGACGCCCCGACCAGCGGTCGGCGAGGAAGGCGATCTCGCGGTCGGTGAACTCCTCCGGGAGGTGGTGGAGCTCGTAGCCGATGTTCAGGTCGACGTGGTGCAGGTCGACCTCGACCCAGCGGCGGAACGGCACGTTGGCGGCGAGGTCGGTGATGCCGTTGCGCAGCTCGACGGTGCGGGACCAGTCCTGGTCGGTCTCCGTGGTGGCGAGGAAGCGGGCCCCGGAATCACGGAGGTCCGCCAGGTGTTCTTCCAGGGGCCGGCCGGCATCGCGTGCGATGTCCGCGTCGCGCGCGGAGGCGCTCTCGTACATGGGGCGCCCCTCGAAGACGTTCACGAGGGCGTCCGCGTTGCGCGCGAGGTGGGCCAGAACGTGGCCGCGGGTCCAGCCGGGGAGATGTGACTCCTCGGCGAGGGCCGCGTTGTCCATTTTCGCGACTGCGGTCAGCAGCCGGTCCGTGGCTTCACGTACAGATCGCAGGTCGTGCACATGATCAGTCATGAGACGAGCCTAGTGGTCGCCGGGCTTCGGCCACACGATCGAGTGAAGAGGTCTTCGGAGTGCCGTAAATCGAATGTGCGTGCTATACGCTCGAAGTCCAGACTCCATCTCCACCGCAGAGGCGCCCCCATACCCTGGGACGGGGGCCCCGTGCCCCCGCTCTCTCAAGAAAGGTGCGGACCGGCGTGACCGACCGTCTCATCGTTCGTGGCGCTCGCGAGCACAACCTCAAGAACGTCTCGCTCGACCTGCCCCGCGACTCGCTCATCGTCTTCACCGGACTCTCCGGTTCGGGCAAGTCCTCCCTGGCCTTCGACACGATCTTCGCCGAGGGTCAGCGCCGCTACGTCGAGTCGCTCTCGTCGTACGCACGCCAGTTCCTCGGGCAGATGGACAAGCCCGACGTCGACTTCATCGAGGGCCTCTCCCCGGCCGTCTCGATCGACCAGAAGTCGACTTCGCGCAACCCGCGCTCGACCGTGGGAACCATCACCGAGGTCTACGACTACCTCCGCCTCCTCTTCGCCCGCATCGGCAAGCCGCACTGCCCCGAGTGCCGCCGCCCCATCTCGCGCCAGTCGCCGCAGGCGATCGTCGACAAGGTGCTCGCGCTCCCCGAGGGCAGCCGCTTCCAGGTGCTCTCGCCGCTGGTGCGCGAGCGCAAGGGCGAGTTCGTCGATCTCTTCGCCGACCTGCAGACCAAGGGCTACAGCCGGGCGCGGGTGGACGGGGAGACCATCCAGCTCTCCGAGCCGCCCACGCTGAAGAAGCAGGAGAAGCACACCATCGAGGTGGTCATCGACCGCCTCACCGTCAAGGACAGCGCCAAGCGCCGGCTCACCGACTCCGTGGAGACGGCCCTCGGTCTTTCCGGCGGCATGGTGATCCTGGACTTCGTCGACCTCGCCGAGGACGACCCCGAGCGTGAGCGGATGTATTCCGAGCACCTCTACTGCCCCTACGACGACCTCTCCTTCGAGGAGCTGGAGCCGCGCTCCTTCTCCTTCAACTCGCCCTTCGGCGCCTGCCCCGAGTGCACCGGCATCGGCACGCGCATGGAGGTCGACCCCGAGCTGATCATTCCGGACGAGGACAAGTCCCTGGACGAGGGCGCGGTCTCGCCGTGGTCGCTCGGCCACACCAAGGACTACTTCCAGCGGCTGATTGGCGCGCTCGCCGGGGAGCTCGGCTTCCGGACCGACATCGCGTGGGCCGGCCTGCCGGCGCGTGCGAAGAAGGCCCTGCTCTACGGGCACAAGACGCAGATCGAGGTCCGCTACCGCAACCGGTACGGGCGGGAGCGGGCGTACACGACGGCCTTCGAGGGCGCCGTGCCGTTCGTCAAGCGGCGGCACGCGGAGTCGGAGAGCGACGCCAGCCGCGAGCGCTTCGAGGGCTACATGCGCGAGGTGCCCTGCCCGACCTGTGAGGGCACCCGCCTCAAGCCGATCGTGCTCGCGGTGACGGTGATGGAGAAGTCCATCGCCGAGGTCGCCGCCATGTCGATCAGCGAGTGTGCGGACTTCCTGGGACGGATGCGGCTCGACGCCCGCGACAAGAAGATCGCCGAGCGGGTCCTGAAGGAGGTCAACGAGCGGCTCCGCTTCCTCGTCGACGTCGGTCTCGACTACCTCTCGCTCAACCGGGCCGCCGGCACCCTGTCGGGTGGCGAGGCCCAGCGCATCCGGCTCGCGACGCAGATCGGCTCCGGCCTGGTCGGCGTGCTGTACGTGCTGGACGAGCCCTCCATCGGCCTGCACCAGCGGGACAACCACCGGCTGATCGAGACGCTGGTGCGGCTGCGGGACATGGGCAACACGCTCATCGTGGTCGAGCACGACGAGGACACCATCAAGGTGGCCGACTGGGTCGTGGACATCGGCCCGGGCGCGGGCGAGCACGGCGGCAAGGTGGTGCACAGCGGTTCGCTGAAGGAGCTGCTGAAGAACACCGAGTCGATGACCGGGCAGTACCTGTCGGGCAAGCGCTCCATCGCGATCCCGGACGTGCGCCGGCCCGTGAACGGCGAGCGCAGGCTCACCGTCCACGGCGCCAAGGAGAACAACCTGCAGGACATCGACGTGTCCTTCCCGCTGGGCGTGCTCACGGCCGTGACCGGCGTGTCCGGATCGGGCAAGTCGACGCTGGTCAACGACATCCTCTACACGCACCTGGCGCGCGAGCTGAACGGCGCCCGCTCGGTGCCGGGGCGGCACACCCGGGTGGAGGGGGACGACCTCGTCGACAAGGTGGTCCACGTCGACCAGTCGCCCATCGGCCGGACGCCGCGGTCCAACCCGGCGACGTACACCGGCGTCTTCGATCACGTGCGCAAGCTCTTCGCGGAGACGATGGAGGCGAAGGTGCGCGGCTACCTGCCGGGCCGCTTCTCCTTCAACGTCAAGGGCGGCCGGTGCGAGAACTGCTCCGGCGACGGCACGATCAAGATCGAGATGAACTTCCTGCCGGACGTCTACGTCCCGTGCGAGGTCTGCCACGGCGACCGGTACAACCGGGAGACGCTGGAGGTCCACTACAAGGGCAAGTCCATCGCCGAGGTCCTGAACATGCCGATCGAGGAGGCGCTGGGCTTCTTCGAGGCCGTGCCGACGATCGCGCGTCACCTGAAGACGCTCAACGAGGTCGGGCTGGGCTACGTCCGCCTCGGCCAGTCGGCGCCGACGCTGTCCGGCGGTGAGGCGCAGCGCGTGAAGCTGGCCTCCGAGCTGCAGAAGCGGTCGACGGGCCGGACGGTGTACGTGCTGGACGAGCCGACGACGGGTCTCCACTTCGAGGACATCTCGAAGCTGATCAAGGTGCTGTCGGGGCTGGTGGACAAGGGGAACTCGGTGATCGTCATCGAGCACAACCTCGACGTCATCAAGACTGCGGACTGGGTCATCGACATGGGCCCGGAGGGCGGCTACGGCGGCGGCCTGGTGGTGGCCGAGGGCACGCCGGAGCAGGTGGCGTCTGTGGGGGCCAGCCACACGGGCAAGTTCCTGCGGGACATCCTGGGGGCGGACCGGGTCTCCGACGGGACGCCTCCGGCGCGGGCCGCGGCGAAGAAGGCTCCCGCCAGGAAGACGGCTGCCGCCGCCGCGAAGAAGGCGGCGCCGGCGAAGAAGACGACGGCGCGGGCCCGCAAGGCGTAGCCGCTGCGCTGTGCTCGGCGGGAGGGGCTCGGCCGCGGCCGGGCCCCTCTTCGTCTGCGGCGCCGCTACGGGGGCGCTGCCCCTGGCTCCCGCGCCTCGATCGCCGGCGAGGCTGAAGGATCGGGGCTCCGCCCCGGACCCCGCGCCTCACACGCCGGCGAGGCTGAAGGGTGCGGCGAGGTTGGAGCATCCAGCCCCGCCGGCGTGTGAGGCGCGGGCGCGGAGCGCCGTAGGGGTGCGGGGCGCCGTAGGGGTGCGGGGCGGAGCCCCGGGCTGTGGGCGGGATCGATCGGGGCGCGGGCGGAGCCCTGCTATGAGGCGACGCCCACCGCGCGGGCCGTGTAGGCCGGGTCGGTGAGGGTGGTGAGGAGGGCGTCGGCCACGTCCGCGCGGGGGATGGCGCGGCCGCCGCGGACGTTGGCGTCGACCGCGCGGCGGTACGTGCCGGTGTGCGGCTTGTCGCGGAGCATCGGCGGGCGGATGACCGTCCACTCGGCTCCGCTCGCGCGCAGCTCCGCCTCCATGACCGCGAGGTCCGCGTAGAGGTCCCGCAGCAGTCTGCGCAGCAGCGGGTAGACCACCGCCCGGGTGAGCACGCTCTCGCCCTGCGCCGGCGACCCGACCGGGGCCGCGCTGACGGCCGAGAGGCGGGTCACGCCCGCCCGGTCCATCGCCGCGAGGATGGCCCGTACCGCCGGCCCCGTCACCGGGGCCGCCTTGGCCTGCTTGTTGCTCGCCGCGCCGAGGGCCGAGATCACCGCCGACCGGCCCGCCAGTACGGGGACCAGCGCGTCCTCGTCCGTCAGGTCGCCGACGACGGCCACCCGGAGGCGGGCATGGGGCGGCACCCTCAGCCGGGCCGGGTCGCGAACGACCGCCGTGACCTCGTGTCCAGCGGCCAGCGCCTGCCTGACGACCTCGTGGCCGACGCCGCCCGTGGCTCCGAACACCGTGAGTTTCATCCTGGCTCCCGACGTGTGCGTAGGCGGGTGGGTGAGTATTCACTCACCCCTTCCTGCCCTTAGAGTGAGTGAATGCTCACCCCGAAGTCAAGCCGTCCCACCCCCGAGCGGCTGCTCGACGCCGCCGAGAAGCTGATGCGCACCAGCGGCCTGGCCAACGCCACCACCAAGGCCATCGCCCGCGAGGCCGGATGCTCGGAGGCCGCGCTCTACAAGTACTTCGCGAACAAGGAGGAGCTGTTCGTCCGCGTGCTGATGGAGCGCACCCCCAACGCGGGCCCGCTCATGGCCGCCCTGCAGGCCGATCCCGATCCGGGGGAGCAGGGGGTCGAGGAGGCGCTCACCGACATCGCCCGGCACGCCTCGCTCTTCTACGCCGACGCCATGCCCATGGCCGCCTCGCTCTTCGCGGAACCGGCTCTGCTCATCCGCCACCGCGAGGGCGTGCAGAAGATCGGCTCCGGGCCGCACGTGGTCCTCGACGCCCTGGCCGGCCGGCTGCGGCGGGAGCTTGCCGCCGGCCGGCTGCGAGCCGGCGCCGATCCGGCGGCCGCCGCCGCCCTGCTGCTCGGCGCCTGCTTCCAGCGGGCCTTCTTCCTGCACTTCTCCGGCGCCCAAGTGGTCCAGCCGGTCGAGGAGTTCGCCCCGGCCGTGGCCGGGACCGTGTGGGCCGCTATCCGCTGAGCTCCGCCGCGTACGGAGGCTCCGCACCCGCCCGTGTGCAGGTCAGGGCCGCCGCGTGGGCGGCGTAGGCGAGGACGTCCGGCCAGTCCACCGGGCGCCCCGGCGCCCCGGCGAGCCGGTGCAGCAGGGCGGCGTTGACGGTGTCGCCCGCCCCGATGGTGTCGGCCACCGCGACCCGGCGGCCCGCCGCCGAGTGCTCCTCGCCCTCCCGCGTCCAGACGGTCAGGCCCGCCGCGCCCCGGGTCAGGACCACCGCCGACGGGCCCGCAGCCAGCCAGTCGCGGACCCCGCCGCCCAGCCAGGCCGCGTCCTCCTCGGACAGCTTGAGGACGGTCGTGCTCGGCAGCAGCCGCTCCCGGAAGCGCGCGCGGTACGCCGCCGGGTCCGCGATCAGCGCCGGCCGGATGTTGGGGTCCAGGAGGGTCAGCAGCCCGCGCCCCGACTCCCGGCGCAGTAGGGCTTCGTACGCGCTCGCGCCCGGCTCCAGGACCAGCGAGCAGGTGCCGAGCGCGAGGGCCCGCACTCCCTCGGGGAGGGCGGGCGGCAGGGTGAACAGCCGGTCCGCCGTGCCCTCGACGTAGAAGCCGTACGAGGCCGAGCCGTCCGGGGCCAGCGAGGGCACGGCGAGGGTGGTGGGCTCCGGTCCGCGCTGGACCAGCGACACGTCCACCCCGGCGGACCGCAGCCCGGCCAGCAGGCTCTCCCCGAAGCCGTCCGCCGAGACCCGCGAGCAGAAGGCCACCTCGGCGCCGAGCCGCCCGAGGGCGAGCGCGGTGTTGTACGGTCCCCCGCCCGGCCGGGGCAGCAGCGCACCCGGCGGCCGCACCGCGGGCACCAGGTCGATGAGGGCTTCTCCGCCGACGACGATCACGCGGGGAAGGTACCCCATGCGGCGGCGGTATCGTCGGGTGGGCCGGCGCCCCGGCCGGGCTCCGCCCGTGCCCGGCCCGAGCCCCCGCCCGTACCGTCCCCACCGTGCCCGCACCCCAGGAGAACCGCATGCCCGCGCCGCAGTCAGCCGCCCGCCGTACCGTCCTCAAGGGCGCCGCCGCGCTCGCCGGGGCCGCCGGGGCCGGAGTGACGCTCGCGGCCTGCTCCACCGAGACCAACAGCGGGGGCAACACCCCCGCCACGCCCACCGCGCCGGTGGAGCTCGGCGCCGCGGCCGAGGTCCCGGTGGGCGGGGCCAAGCTGTACCGGGAGCAGAAGCTGGTCGTCAGCTGCCCGGCGGAGGGCCGGTACACGGCGTTCAGCGCCCAGTGCACGCACGCCGGCTGCGTCCTGGACAAGATCGTCGAGGGTCAGGGCAACTGCCCCTGCCACGGCAGCCGCTTCGACGTGACCACCGGCAAGGTGCTGCGCGGACCGGCCTCCGCCCCGCTGCCCGCCGTCCCGGTCCGGGCCGAGAACGGCAAGCTCATCGCGGGCTGACCCGCGCCGGTCACTCCCAGTCCCAGGTGATCCCGAGGATCCCGCGCCGCACCGTCTGTTCCACCAGGTGCACCGCCCGGTGCCGGCCGCTGGGCGTCAGGTCCACGAGGCCCGTGCGCGGGGCCTGCGGTCCGGTACGGGCGAAGCGCCGGCAGCGCACCGGCAGGGCCGCCTCGTCGAAGCGGACCTGGAGCATGTACTGACCGCCCGCGTAGCTGAACCCGCGCACGTACTCGCCGCTGCGGGCGCCCGTGCCGTCCTCGATGCCGTAGCCGAAGACGTAGGTGTCCCCGCGTCGCAGCCGTGCGTCGAACAGCAGCTCCGCGACCACCACCCCGGCCTCCGGATGGCAGCGCACCCGGCCCGTACGGCAGTTCTCGTACGCCGTCACGCCGATCCGGGACACGTCGCAGCCCGGGTCGCCGTGGTGGACGGCGAGGTAGCGGTCGACCCCGTCGCGGTGCGCCCGGACGATCTGCTGCGACTCGCGGACCCGCAGCTCGCCCGCCGGGCCGATGCGGACCCGCTCGTGGTGGCCGAGCGTGTGCAGTCCGCCGTCCGGCGGCAGCTCCATCGCGTCCAGCAGCCGCTCCACCGTGCCGCCCATGCTGAACAGGGCCCGGTACGAGCGGCCGGCCGGGCGGGCCGGCCCCGGGGCGGCCTGCGGTGCGGCGAGCAGGCGGACGAGGGCGCCGTCGGGCAGCTCCAGGATCTGCTCCAGGGCGGTGACGGCCCGCAGCGACTCCGGGTGCCGCGGCCGGCGGGCGCCCTGCTGCCAGTAACTGAGGCTGGTGACACCGACCTTGATGCCCCGTGCCGCCAGCCGGTGCTGTATCCGGTGCAGGGGCAGCCCGCGTGCGGCGAGGGCGGCGCGCAGGGCGAGGTGGAAGGGGCCGCCGCGCAGCAACCGGCCGAGTTCGGCCGTGTCCCCGGTCGGCGCCATCGCGACTCCTCTGTGAACGTTCACACGCGTCGGCGCGGAGGATCGCGCCGGAGGCTCCGGGGGACCAGGTGAAACGACAGCAACCGTTCACACCGCAGCCCCACCGTTCACACTGCAACGTCACCGCGTATTGAAGCGTGTTGACCTGATCGCGACAACTGTTTGATGCTCCTCCACAGCGTCCGGACGCGCTCCTCCACCCCCCACTCCCCCCATCGGGAGGAACGCGATGCGCAACCGAAACGGGCGGCTTTCCCTGGCCGCCCTCCTCACCGCCGTGCTGTTCACCCTGCCCGTCGGCACCGCCACCGCCACGGCAGCCGAGACCGGCACCGATTCCGCACTGGCCTACAAGCGCCTGAACATCACCATGCAGGCGCAGCAGAAGACCAACTGGTGCTGGGCCGCGGGCGGCAACACCATCGCCACCTGGTTCGGCCGGAACCACACCCAGAACCAGTTCTGCAACGCCGCCTTCAACCGCCAGCAGGGCTCCGAGTGCCCCAACAACCAGGCCACGCTCGGCAACGTCCAGACCGGACTGCGCTGGGCCGGCATCAACCCGGGCTCGTACGTCAACGGCTGGCTCCAGTACTCCACCGTCCAGACCGAGATCAACGCGGACCGGCCGATCGAGACCCGGATCCAGTGGGCGAACGGCGGCGGCCACATGCACGTCGTCTACGGCTACGACACGGCCGGCAGCTGGGTCTACTGGGGCGACCCCTGGCCCTCCAGCGACCGCTACAACTGGGCCTCGCACGCCTGGTACGTGAACAACAGCACCTTCTCCTGGACCCACTCGCTCTACCGGATCGGGGCGTGACCGCCATGACCCTGCGCGCCACCGCCGCCGCGGTCCTCGCCGCCACCGCCCTCCTCGGGCTCGCCCCGCAGGCCCTCGCGGCCTCCCCGGTCCCGGTCCCCGTCCCGGTCCCCGTCCCGGCCCCCGTGCCGCAGCCGCAGGCCGCCACCGCCGAGCACAAGGCCGCCGTCGCGCAGGCGGCGACCGCCCCCGACACCCTCGCCACGCTGTCCCGCTTCTTCGCCCGGGAGGGCAAGGTCTCCCCGACCGCCGCGCAGCCGCGCGTCGAGGGCGAGGCGATACCGGTCAACCACCTCTCCCCGGACTTCGTCGCGGGCCGGGCGGGGGCGTCCGTCGCCCGCCTCGAGTTCCTCGCCAGCAAGGCGGTCTCCTCCGACGGGCAGCAGGCCGCGCTGTGGACGGCGCGGACGGAGGCGGGCTGGCAGGTGGTGAACATCGCCACCGGCGACGACGAATTCCGCTACGCGCAGCTGGGCGCGGAGAAACTGCCCGGCGGGACGGTGTTCCGGGAGCCGCAGATCGACGCGTGGTACGTGGCCGGGGGCGGTCGGGTGCTGCCGCTGGACGAGGACGCGGTACGGGCCGTGGGCGCCGGGGGTGCCAGCCTGGCCGCCTACCGGGCCCGGGTGGCCGGGGCGTACGGGGACAAGCTCCCCGGCTCCGCGTATGCCTCGCGGGGCACGGCGGGCGGTTACGCCGAAGCCCCGGCCGAGGGCGCTGGGGCTCCGGCCGGGGTGGCTGCCGCCGGGGCGCTCGCGCTGGGCGGGGCCGGTGTCCTGGTCGCGCTGCGGCGCCGCCGGGCCGTAGCCGCGGAGTAGCCCCCCGCACCTGCAGGGTCCGGCTGCTGCCAGAGGCCGGGCCCTGCGGGCGGTTCTCCCCGCCCCGCCCTTTCGCCGTCTCCCCGGGCTCCGCCCCAAGCCCCGCGCCTCAAGCGCCGGCGGGGCTTGGGGCGCGGGGCTCCGCCCCAGGCCCCGTGCCTCGAACGCCGACGGGGCTGAAGAGCCGGGCGGAGCCCGGGAGGCGCCGTGCGGCGGACCACCGGGAGCCGCGCACCGGGCCGGAGGCCTACGGTCGGTTGTCGGACCGCGCCAGTAGGGTGGTTGGCATGGCCGACCCTTCCAGCTACCGCCCCCAGCCGGGACAGATCCCCGACTCCCCGGGGGTCTACAGATTCCGCGACGAGCACCGCCGGGTGATCTACGTCGGGAAGGCCAAGAGCCTGCGCCAGCGCCTGGCCAACTACTTCCAGGACGTGGCCGGCCTGCACCCCCGTACGGCCACCATGGTGACCACGGCCGCCTCCGTCGAGTGGACCGTGGTGTCCACCGAGGTCGAGGCGCTCCAGCTGGAGTACTCGTGGATCAAGGAGTTCGACCCGCGGTTCAACGTCAAGTACCGCGACGACAAGAGCTACCCCTCCCTCGCCGTGACGATGAACGAGGAGTACCCCCGGGTCCAGGTCATGCGGGGGCCCAAGAAGAAGGGCGTGCGCTACTTCGGTCCGTACGGGCACGCCTGGGCGATCCGCGAGACCGTCGACCTGATGCTCCGGGTGTTCCCGGTACGGACCTGCTCCGCCGGAGTGTTCAAGCGCTCCGCCCAGATCGGCCGCCCCTGCCTGCTCGGCTACATCGGCAAGTGCTCCGCGCCCTGCGTCGGCCGGGTCACGCCCGAGGAGCACCGCGAACTGGCCGAGGACTTCTGCGACTTCATGGCCGGGCGGACGGGGACGTACCTCTCCCGCCTGGAGAAGGAGATGCACGAGGCCGCCGAGGAGATGGAGTACGAGAAGGCCGCCCGGCTGCGCGACGACATGGGGGCGCTGCGCCGGGCCATGGAGAAGAACGCCGTCGTGCTGGCCGACGCCACCGACGCCGACCTGATCGCGGTCGCCGAGGACGAGCTCGAAGCGGCCGTGCAGATCTTCCACGTGCGCGGCGGCCGTGTCCGCGGCCAGCGCGGCTGGGTCACCGACAAGGTGGAGGCCGTCGACACCGCCGGGCTCGTCGAGCACGCCCTCCAGCAGCTGTACGGGGAGGAGAAGGGCGAGGCCGTCCCCAAGGAGGTGCTGGTCCCGGTGCTGCCCGAGGACACGCCCGCGCTGAGCCAGTGGCTCGCCGAGCGCCGGGGGTCCCAGGTCAGCCTGCGGATACCGCAGCGCGGCGACAAGAAGGCCCTCATGGAGACCGTCCACCGCAACGCGCTGCAGTCCCTCGCCCTACACAAGACGAAGCGCGCCAGCGACCTCACCACCCGCTCCCGGGCCCTGGAGGAGATCGCCGAGGCCCTGGAGCTCGACAGCGCCCCTCTGCGCATCGAATGCTTCGACATCTCCCACCTGCAGGGTGACGACGTCGTCGCGTCGATGGTGGTGTTCGAGGACGGGCTGGCCCGCAAGAGCGAGTACCGGCGCTTCCAGATCAAATCGCATCTGGGGCAGGACGACGTCCGCTCCATGCACGAGGTGGTCTCGCGGCGCTTCCGCCGCTACCTCCAGGAGAAGCTGAAGACGGGCGAGTGGGAGGCCGAGGAGGGCGAGGGCGCGGTGCCCGAGGACGACGGGCGGCCCAAGCGCTTCGCCTACCCGCCCCAGCTCGTGGTGGTCGACGGCGGGCAGCCGCAGGTCGCCGCCGCCAAGCGGGCCCTGGAGGAGCTCGGGGTGGACGACGTCGCCGTGTGCGGCCTGGCCAAGCGGCTGGAGGAGGTCTGGCTGCCCGGCGAGGACGACCCGGTCGTGCTGCCCCGCACCAGCGAGGGCCTCTACCTGCTCCAGCGGGTGCGTGACGAAGCCCACCGTTTCGCCATCCAGTACCAGCGCAACAAGCGCGGCAAGCGCCTGAAGTCGAGCCCGCTGGACGAGGTGCCCGGCCTCGGCGAGAGCCGCAAGCAGGCCCTGGTCAAGCACTTCGGTTCGGTGAAGAAGCTGAGACAGGCGACAATCGACCAGATCTGCGAGGTCCCGGGCATAGGACGGAAGACGGCCGAGACGGTGGCCGCGGCCCTCGCCGGGGCGGTCCCCGCCGGCCCTGCCGTCAACACGGCCACAGGAGAGATCATTGAGGATGAGAACCCCGCCCCCGCGGGTGGGGGCACCTCCCAGCAGTAGCCGGGAGCCATCGTCCGAACGGGGGACCGAGCAATGACCGAGCACGAGACCACGCACGACCGAGACGGAGCACAGGTGAGTACGGGCACGACAGCGGAGCCCGGCGAGACCGCCGAGGCGGCCATCCCCGAGCTGGTGATCATCTCCGGCATGTCCGGGGCCGGCCGCAGTACGGCGGCCAAGTGTCTGGAGGACCTCGGCTGGTTCGTCGTCGACAACCTCCCGCCGGCGCTGATCCCCACCATGGTGGAGCTCGGTGCCCGCTCGCAGGGCAACGTGGCGCGCATCGCCGTCGTCGTCGACGTCCGCGGCCGCCAGTTCTTCGACGCCCTGCGCGAGTCCCTCGCCGACCTGGACAGCAAGGGCGTCACACGGCGCATCGTCTTCCTGGAGTCCTCCGACGACGCCCTGGTCCGGCGCTTCGAGTCGGTCCGCCGCCCGCACCCGCTCCAGGGCGACGGCCGCATCACCGACGGCATCGCCGCCGAGCGGGACCTGCTGCGCGAGCTGCGCGGCGACGCCGACCTGGTGATCGACACCTCCAGCCTCAACGTGCACGAGCTGCGCGCCAAGATGGACGCCCAGTTCGCCGGGGACGAGGAGCCCGAGCTGCGGGCCACCGTCATGTCCTTCGGCTACAAGTACGGCCTCCCCGTCGACGCCGACCTGGTCGTCGACTGCCGCTTCATCCCGAACCCGCACTGGGTCCCGGAGCTGCGCCCCTTCACCGGGCTCAACGAGGAGGTGTCGGGGTACGTCTTCAGCCAGCCCGGCGCCAAGGAGTTCCTCGACCGCTACACCGAGCTGCTCCAGCTCATCGCCACCGGCTACCGCCGCGAGGGCAAGCGGTACGTGACCATCGCGGTCGGCTGCACGGGCGGCAAGCACCGCAGCGTGGCCATGTCCGAGAAGCTCGCCGCCCGCCTCGCCTCCGAGGGAGTCGAGACCGTCGTCGTCCACCGGGACATGGGGCGCGAGTGACCGCACGGACCCCGCGGCTGAGCCGTCTGCGCCGCCTCACCCCGGGACGGGGCGAGGACGGCGCGGGCCGCTCCGGCCGCCGGCGCGGCGCCGCGCCCAAGGTGGTCGCGCTCGGCGGCGGCCAGGGCCTGTCGGCCTCCCTCGCCGCCCTGCGCCGGATCACCGGTGACCTCACCGCCGTGGTCACCGTCGCCGACGACGGCGGCTCCAGCGGCCGGCTCCGGGAGGAGCTCGGCGTGCTGCCGCCCGGCGACCTGCGCAAGGCGCTGGCCGCGCTGTGCGGGGACGACGACTGGGGCCAGACCTGGGCCCGGGTCATCCAGCACCGCTTCC
This sequence comes from Streptomyces sp. 147326, assembly GCF_045000215.1. Classification (NCBI taxonomy): domain Bacteria; kingdom Bacillati; phylum Actinomycetota; class Actinomycetes; order Kitasatosporales; family Streptomycetaceae; genus Streptomyces; species Streptomyces sp. 147326. The sequence goes on from NZ_CP134201.1 coordinate 6,578,050, forward strand.
AGTCCGAGGGCGACCTGCACGGGCACGCCGTCGGCAACCTGCTGATCGTCGCCCTGTGGGAACAGCTCGGGGACCCCGTCCAGGCCCTCGACCTGGTGGGCAGGCTGCTCGGCGCCCAGGGCCGGGTGCTGCCGATGTCGGCGGTGCCGCTGGAGCTCCAGGCCCTGGTCAGGGGGCACGACCCGGCCCGCCCCGAGGACGTGGACACCGTCCGCGGGCAGGCCACGGTGGCCCTGACCCCGGGCGAGGTGCTCTCCGTACAGGTGGTGCCGAGCGACCCGCCGGCCGTGCCGGAGGCCGTCGCGGCGGTCCTGGACGCCGACTGGGTGGTTCTCGGGCCGGGGTCCTGGTTCTCCTCGGTCATTCCGCACCTGCTGGTGCCGGAACTGCTCGACGCGCTGGTCGAGACGAAGGCCCGCAGGGTCCTCTCGCTGAACCTCGCGCCGCAGCCCGGCGAAACAGAGGGCTTCTCTCCGCAGCGTCATTTGGAGGTTTTGGCCCGACACGCCCCTAAACTCGCCCTGGACGTGGTGCTGGCCGACGAGGCCGCCGTGCCCGACCGCGAGTCCCTCGCCGATGCCGCGAAACGGTTCGGTGCCGCGGTCGAGCTGGCCCCCGTGGCCAGGCAGGACGGTTCTCCGAAGCACGATCCGGAGCTGCTGGCCGCCGCGTACGACCGTATTTTTCGGATGCATGGAAGGATCGGCCCATGGCGATGACGCCCGCGGTGAAGGATGAGATCTCCCGCCTCCCCGTCACCCGCACCTGCTGCAGGAAGGCGGAGGTCTCGGCGATCCTTCGGTTCGCGGGCGGCCTGCACCTGGTGAGCGGCCGCATCGTCATCGAGGCGGAGCTCGACACCGGGATCGCGGCGAGACGCCTGCGCAAGGACATCCTGGAGATCTTCGGCCATTCCTCGGACCTGGTGGTGATGGCCCCCGGCGGACTGCGCCGCGGCAGCCGCTACGTGGTCCGCGTGGTGGCCGGCGGTGACCAGCTGGCGCGCCAGACGGGCCTCGTGGACGGCCGCGGCCGCCCCATCCGGGGCCTTCCCCCGCAGGTGGTCTCCGGGGCCACCTGTGACGCCGAGGCGGCGTGGCGCGGCGCCTTCCTGGCCCACGGCTCGCTCACCGAGCCGGGCCGGTCCTCCTCCCTGGAGGTCACCTGCCCCGGCCCGGAGGCCGCCCTGGCCCTGGTGGGCGCCGCCCGCAGGCTCTCCATCGCCGCCAAGGCGCGCGAGGTGCGCGGCGTCGACCGGGTCGTGGTCCGCGACGGCGACGCGATCGGCGCCCTGCTGACCCGCCTCGGCGCCCACGAGTCGGTGCTGGCCTGGGAGGAGCGGCGGATGCGGCGCGAGGTCCGCGCCACCGCCAACCGCCTCGCCAACTTCGACGACGCCAACCTGCGCCGCTCGGCGCGGGCCGCGGTGGCCGCCGGAGCCCGCGTGCAGCGCGCGCTGGAGATCCTCGGCGAGGAGGTCCCCGAGCACCTCGCCGCGGCCGGCCGGCTGCGCATGGAGCACAAGCAGGCCTCCCTGGAGGAGCTGGGCGCGCTCGCCGACCCGCCGCTGACCAAGGACGCGGTCGCGGGCCGGATCCGCCGCCTGCTGGCGATGGCCGACAAGCGGGCCCAGGACCTCGGCATCCCGGGCACCGAGTCGAACCTCGACCTCAGCGAGGAGATGGCCGACAACATGGCCGGTTAGCCGAGGGTCCCCTTGTACTACGGCAAAGGGGTCCGCGCGATCACTCGTGCGGGCCCCTTTGCCGTAGGCCCCATTGACATGAGCATGGGCCGGTCTTGAGTCTGGCGTCCGAAGCTTTCGTGGCAGACGACGCCCAGGGGGGCACATGAGGCACCGCGCGAGATCGATCCTCGCCGCAAGCGCACTCGTCTTCGCAAGCACACTCGCCGCACTACCCGCGGCGGCCCAGGCCCAGCCCGGCTCCGGCACCGCACCCGGCGCCGACGAGGTACGGGTCTACGACGCCGACATCACCCGGGAACAGGTCCCGCTCGTCCTCGCCGCCGGCCAGGACGCCCACGAGCTCACCGAGCGCGCCCCGGAGACCGGGACCGCCCGGGTCGAGCTCTTCCTCACCGGCGGCCAGGCCAGGGAGCTCGCCGGCCAGGGCGTCAAGCTCGCCGAGCGGAAGATCGGGGCCCAGGGGCTGGCCCGCGCCAAGGCGGCGGGCGACGGCGTGTTCCGCCCGTACAGCGGCAAGGGCGGCCTCCAGGAGGAGATCCTGCGCACGGCGCAGGAGAACCCGGCGCTCACCAAGGTCGTCTCCATCGGCAAGACCGTCCAGGGCAAGGACATCCTCGCCCTCAAGGTCAGCAAGAACGCCAAGAAGACCAAGGACGGCGACAAGCCCTCCGTGCTCTACATGTCCAACCAGCACGCCCGTGAGTGGATCACCCCCGAGATGACCCGGCGGCTGATGCACCACACGATCGACAACTACGGCAAGGACCAGCGCATCACCAAGCTGGTGGACTCGACCGAGCTGTGGTTCCTGCTCTCCGCCAACCCGGACGGGTACGACTTCACCCACGCGCCGGACGGCGAGCGGCTGTGGCGCAAGAACCTGCGCGACAACAACGGCGACGGCAAGATCAGCGCGGGCGACGGGATCGACCTCAACCGCAACTTCGCCTACAAGTGGGGCTACGACAACGAGGGTTCCTCGCCGAACCAGGCGAGCGAGACCTACCGCGGCCCGAAGGCCTCCTCCGAGCCGGAGACCACCGCCCTCGACGCCTTCGAGAAGCGCATCGGCTTCGACTACGCCATCAACTACCACTCCGCCGCCGAGCTGCTGCTCTACGGCGTGGGCTGGCAGGTGGCCACCCCCACCCCCGACGACGTCGCGTACAAGGCGCTCGCCGGCACGCCGGAGAACCCCGCGGTCCCGGGCTACTACCCGCAGGTCTCCTCCGAGCTCTACACCACGAACGGCGAGGCCGACGGCCACGCCTCCAACGTCAACGGCATCATGATGTTCACGCCGGAGATGACCACCTGCCAGACCGCCTCGGCGGCCGACCCGAACGACCAGTGGAAGCCCGAGGACTGCGCCTCCGGCTTCAACTTCCCGGACGACGAGAAGCTCATCCAGGCGGAGTTCGCCAAGAACGTCACCTTCGCCCTCTCGGTGGGCGAGAGCGCCGCGCAGCCGGACCGCCCGGCGTCCTCCGTGGGCCTGAGCGCCGCGGACTTCACCCTCGACCCCTTCACCACCTCCTACGCGGCCCGCGGCGAGGACCAGACGGTCTCCGTCACGGCCCGCAAGGCGCTGAAGGACAAGGAGCTCAACTTCCGGATCAACGGCGGCCGCACGCACGACGAGGAGCTCAAGGCCTGGAAGGGCGGCGAGGTCTACGGCGGCGAGGACAACAACTGGTTCGACGAGTACCGCGCCAGGGTGGACGGCGCGAAGCCCGGCGACAAGGTGGAGGTCTGGTTCACCGGCCGCGACCGCTCCGGCAAGAGCGTGTCCAGCGAGCACTTCACGTACACGGTGGCCGAGCGGCCCCGCGCGGACGTCCTGGTGATCGCCGAGGAGGGGGCCAAGGCCCAGCACGCCCAGAGCTACGTCGACGCCCTGCGCGCCAACAAGAAGTCCGCGGCGGTCTGGGACGTGGCGACACAGGGTGCCCCGCACCACCTGGGCGTGCTCTCGCACTTCCGTACGGCCGTTCACTACACCGGGGCCAATACCCCGGGCGGCGACACCCAGCTGGCGGTGCGCGACTTCCTGAACGAGGGCGGCAAGCTGATCGAGGCCGGTGAGCTGGCGGGCGGCAACGCCCAGGTCGGCCGCGCCGTGACCAACGACTTCAGCCAGTACTGGCTCGGCGCGTACAGCCGTACCAGCACTCCTGGCGCCAACGGCTTCACCGGCGCCGGCTCCCTGGGCGGGGCTAAGGGCGGCCTCGGCGACGCCGCGGGCAACCCGCTGAACGCCCCGGGCTCCTACACGGTCACCTCCGAGACCCTGGCCCCCGCGCAGTTCCCGCAGTTCAAGAGCGCCCAGGCGGGCCAGTTCACCGGGGTCGTGAACCCGTACGCCCCCTACGCGGGCACCGGGATGGCCTCGGCCCTGCACGCGGACGACGACTGGAAGCGCCTCGTCCGCACGATCGACCTCACCGGCGTCACCGCGGCCGACCAGCCGCAGCTGAAGCTCGCCCTCAACTGGAACGTCGAGGAGGGCTACGACCACGCCGCGCTGGAGGCCCGTACGGCCGGCGGCGAAGACTGGACGACGCTGCCGGACACGGGCGGCCTGAGCAGCACCGCGGTGCCGGAGGAGTGCGCGGCCGGGTTCTTCATGAACGGCCACCCGTTCCTCCGCCGCTACCTCACCCTGGACTCCGGCGGCTGCACCCCGCAGGGCACCAGCGGCGCGTGGAACAGCTTCACCGGTTCCTCCGGCGGCTGGAAGCAGGTCTCCTTCGACCTGAGCGCGTACGCGGGCAAGACCGTCGAGGTCTCGCTCTCCTACATCACCGACCCGGGCTCGGGCGGACGCGGCGTCTTCGCGGACGAGGCGCGCCTGTCCGCCGGCGGAGCGGACCAGGCCGTCGAGGGCTTCGAGTCCTCGCTCGGCGTCTGGACGGCCCAGGGCGCACCCGCCGGAAGCCCTGAAGTTCCCGGCGATTGGTCCCGGTCCGGCGAACTGTTCAAGTCCTTCGCGGCGGTTACTACCCGTGACACCGTCCTGCTCGGCTTCGGCCTGGAGCACGTGCCCGCCGCGGCGGACCGCGCGCTACTCGTCGGTAAGGCACTGCGCACGCTGAACCGCTGATCAGCGGCCCCTTCGTCATTCACCCTGAGTGACTAGGACCAAAGTCCCGCGGTCCCGTTCCGGAGCGTCAGGTACGGGACCGGGGGGCGTGTCAGGCCCCGACCGATGTCACCCAAAAGCTCACGGAGAGGTAGGGTCGTAAGCGGTCGGGGACATCCCATTTCAGCTCGCCGGCGCACTAACCGGCGCACCAACGAGGAGATCGGTTCGTGACGATCCGCGTAGGCATCAACGGTTTTGGCCGCATTGGCCGCAACTATTTCCGGGCGCTCCTGGAGCAGGGAGCGGACATCGAGATCGTCGGTGTCAACGACCTGACTGACAACGCGACCCTGGTGCACCTGCTCAAGTACGACACCATCCTGGGCCGGCTGAAGCACGAGGTCAGCCACACCGACGACAGCATCACCGTCGGTGGCCAGACCTTCAAGACCTTCGCCGAGCGCGACCCCGCGAACCTCCCCTGGGGTGAGCTGGGCGCCGACATCGTCATCGAGTCGACCGGCATCTTCACCAAGAAGGCCGACGCCGCCAAGCACATCGCGGCCGGCGCGAAGAAGGTCCTCATCTCGGCTCCGGCCAAGGACGAGGACATCACCATCGTGATGGGCGTCAACCAGGACAAGTACGACGCGGCCAACCACCACGTCATCTCCAACGCCTCCTGCACCACCAACTGTGTGGCGCCGATGGCCAAGGTCCTCGACGAGAACTTCGGCATCGTCAAGGGCATGATGACGACGGTCCACGCGTACACGAACGACCAGCGCATCCTGGACTTCCCGCACTCGGACCTGCGCCGCGCCCGCGCCGCCGCCGAGAACATCATCCCGACCTCCACCGGTGCCGCCAAGGCCACCGCTCTGGTCCTGCCGCAGCTCAAGGGCAAGCTGGACGGCATCGCCATGCGCGTCCCGGTTCCGACCGGTTCGGTCACCGACCTGGTCCTGGAGCTCTCCCGCGAGACCACCGTGGAAGAGATCAACGCCGCCTTCCAGAAGGCCTCCGAGGGGCAGCTCAAGGGCATCCTCGACTACACCGAGGACGCGATCGTCTCTTCCGACATCGTGAACTGGCCCGCGTCCTGCACCTTCGACTCCTCCCTGACCATGGTCCAGGAAGGCACGCAGGTTAAGGTCGTCGGCTGGTACGACAACGAGTGGGGCTACTCCAACCGTCTCGTCGACCTCACCGTCTTCGTCGGCGGTCAGCTCTAAGCACGTAGGCAAGGCACCACGATGTGAGCACAGGGTCCGAGCAGCGCGACGGAGCGCCGCACGGGCCCTGTTGCTTGCCTCGTTCTCCCTTCCTCGCCCTTCGAGGGAAGGGCACAAAGGAGTAGGTACACATGAAGACGATCGATGAACTCCTCGCCGAGGGCGTCAAGGGCAAGCGGGTCTTCGTCCGCGCGGACCTGAACGTCCCGCTGGCCGAAGGCACCATCACCGACGACGGCCGCATCCGCGCCGTCCAGCCCACGATCGCGAAGCTCGCCGCCGCCGGCGCCCGCGTCATCGTGGCCTCGCACCTGGGCCGCCCCAAGGGAACCGGCGTGGAGCCGGCCTTCTCGCTCGCCCCCGCCGCCACGCGCCTCGGCGAACTGCTCGGTGCGGACGTCGCCTTCGCCGGCGACACCGTCGGCGCCTCCGCCAAGGAGACCGTCGCGGCCCTCGGCGACGGTCAGGTGGCCGTCATCGAGAACCTGCGCTTCAACGCCGGTGAGACCTCGAAGGACGACGCCGAGCGCGGCGCCTTCGCGGACCAGCTCGCCGAGCTCGCCGACGTCTACGTCGGCGACGGCTTCGGCGCCGTCCACCGCAAGCACGCCTCGGTCTTCGACCTGCCCGCGCGCCTCCCGCACGCGGCCGGCTACCTCATCGCCACCGAGGTCGGCGTCCTGAAGAAGCTCACCGCCGAGGTCGAGCGCCCGTACGTCGTCGTCCTCGGCGGCGCCAAGGTCTCCGACAAGCTCGCCGTCATCGACGAGCTGCTCGGCAAGGCCGACCGCATCCTCATCGGCGGCGGCATGGCCTACACCTTCCTCCACGCCAAGGGCTACGAGGTCGGCATCTCCCTGCTCCAGAAGGACCAGGTGGACAAGGTCAAGGAGTACATGCAGCGCGCCGAGGACACCGGCGTCGAGCTGGTCCTCCCGGTCGACGTGCTGGTCTCCGCGGAGTTCCCGGACCTCAAGGGCAAGACCCCGGCCGACTTCGAGACCGTGGACGCGGACAAGATCCCCGCGGACAAGGAGGGTCTGGACATCGGGCCCAGGACGCGCGAGCTGTACGCGTCGAAGATCGCCGATGCCAAGACCGTCTTCTGGAACGGCCCGGTCGGCGTGTTCGAGCACCCCGACTACGCCGGCGGCACCAAGGCCATCGCCCAGGCACTGCTCGACAGCAGTGCCTTCACCGTCGTCGGCGGCGGAGACAGCGCCGCCGCGGTCCGCATCCTCGGCTTCGACGAGAATGCTTTCGGCCACATCTCGACCGGTGGCGGCGCCTCCCTCGAATACCTCGAGGGCAAGACGCTCCCCGGCCTCGCCGCCCTGGAGGGCTGACCCCTTATGTCTGACGCTGTGAACGGCCGTACCCCGCTGATGGCGGGCAACTGGAAGATGAACCTCAACCACCTCGAGGCCATCGCCCACGTCCAGAAGCTCGCCTTCGCGCTCGCCGACAAGGACTACGACGCCGTCGAGGTCGCGGTCCTGCCGCCCTTCGTCGACCTGCGCTCGGTCCAGACCCTGGTCGACGGCGACAAGCTGAAGATCAAGTACGGCGCCCAGGACCTCTCCGCGCAGGACTCCGGCGCCTACACCGGTGAGATCTCCGGCTCCATGCTGGCGAAGCTGAAGTGCACGTACGTGGCCGTCGGCCACAGCGAGCGCCGCCAGTACCACGCTGAGACGGACGAGATCTGCAACGCCAAGGTCAAGGCCGCCTACCGGCACGGGATCACCCCGATCCTGTGCGTCGGCGAGGGCCTGGACATCCGCAAGGCCGGCCAGCAGGTCCCGTACACGCTGAGCCAGCTCGACGGCGGCCTCAAGGACGTCCCGGCCGAGCAGGTCGAGTCCATCGTGATCGCCTACGAGCCCGTCTGGGCCATCGGCACCGGCGAGGTCGCCACCCCCGACGACGCCCAGGAGGTCTGCGGGGCGATCCGCACCCGCCTCGCGGAGCTGTACTCGCAGGAGCTGGCCGACAAGGTCCGCATCCAGTACGGCGGCTCCGTGAAGTCCGGGAACATCGCGGCGATCATGGCCCAGCCCGACGTCGACGGCGCCCTGATCGGCGGCGCGGCGCTGGACGCGGACGAGTTCGTCAAGATCGTCCGCTTCCGCGACCAGTGAGTATGCGGTAGGGCCGATCCGTCGTACCCTTGCGGGGGCCAGGGGCTGAACCATCAGCCACTGGCCCCCGCGCACATCCCGCAAAGCCGGAAAGCCTGAAAAAGCCAGAAAGTAGGAATCAGCCGTGATTATGGGGTTCTCGATCGCCCTGATCGTCTTCAGCGCCCTGCTGATGCTGCTCGTGCTGATGCACAAGGGCAAGGGCGGCGGCCTCTCCGACATGTTCGGCGGCGGAATGCAGTCGTCGGTCGGCGGTTCCTCCGTCGCGGAGCGCAACCTGGACCGCATCACCGTCGTCGTGGGTCTGCTGTGGTTCGCGTGCATCGTCGCGCTCGGTCTGCTGATGAAGGCGAGCAGCTGACCGTTCTGGCCATTCCGGCAGTCCTGTCGGTGGTGCCCGGCCTATCATGAGGTCCGGCGTCCACAGCGCGGAATCAGTAACTCCGCTCACTGGACGTGCGTTGGGCCTTACGTAGACTTGGGCGCTCCGCGGCGGAAATTCCACTCACACTCCGCGGCACCATCACGCAGGGAGTTACGACCGTGGCAAGTGGCAACGCGATCCGTGGTAGCCGGGTCGGAGCGGGGCCGATGGGTGAGGCAGAGCGCGGCGAGTCCGCGCCCCGCCTGCGCATCTCCTTCTGGTGTTCGAACGGGCACGAGACGCAGCCGAGCTTCGCCAGCGACGCACAGGTGCCGGACACCTGGGACTGCCCGCGCTGCGGGTTCCCGGCCGGCCAGGACCGGGACAACCCCCCCGCGCCGCCGCGCACCGAACCGTACAAGACGCACCTGGCGTACGTACGGGAACGGCGCTCGGACGCCGACGGCGAGGCGATCCTCGCCGAGGCGCTCGCCAAACTCCGCGGCGAGATCTGACAACGCCCCAAGTGTGTGACGTGAGGCCCGGCCCCGCAGGAATCATCTCCTGCGGAGCCGGGCCTCTTTGTGTGCGTTGCGCCGCTTCTGATCCCTTAAGTTGGAGAACGGCGGGGCACGACAGGACGGAAGAAGTGGGTTGATGTCCGAGATGAACGCAAATCAGGCCGCCGCGCGAAGCGCGTCAGGCGAGGGCGGTGGTGGGCGACGGGAGGGACGTACGAAGCTCAACCGGACGCCCGAGTGGCTGGCACTCGGCAAGCACCGGGAGGAATTCGGGCAGACGCACCTGCGGGAGCTGTTCGAGGAGAATCCCGGCCGCGGCGCCGGTTACACCCTGCGGGTCGGGGACCTGCACATCGACTACTCCAAGCACCTCGTGACCGACGAGACGCTCGCGCTGCTCCGCGAGCTGGCCGCGGCCACGGGCGTGGCCGAGCTGCGCGAGGCGATGTTCCGCGGCGAGAAGATCAACACGACCGAGGACCGGGCGGTGCTGCACACCGCCCTGCGCGCGCCGGGGGACGTCGTCATCGAGGTGGACGGCGAGGACGTGGTCCCCGGCGTGCAGGCCGTCCTGGACAAGATGGCGGCCTTCTGCGACCAGGTCAGGTCGGGGGCGTGGACCGGCTTCACCGGCAAGCGCATCAAGAACGTCGTCAACATCGGCATCGGCGGCTCCGACCTCGGTCCGGCCATGGCCTACGAGGCCCTGCGCGCCTTCGCCGACCGCGCTCTGACCGTGCGCTTCGTGTCCAACGTCGACGGCGCGGACCTCCACGAGGCCGTGCGGGACCTGGACCCGGCCGAGACGCTGTTCATCATCGCCTCCAAGACCTTCACCACCATCGAGACCATCACCAACGCCACCTCGGCGCGCGGCTGGCTGCTCGCGGGGCTCGGCGGCGACCAGGCGGCCGTGGCACGGCACTTCGTCGCGCTGTCGACCAACGCCGAGAAGGTCACCGACTTCGGCATCGATCCGGCCAACATGTTCGAGTTCTGGGACTGGGTCGGCGGCCGCTACTCCTTCGACTCGGCCATCGGCCTCTCCCTGATGATCGCCATCGGCCCGGGCGCCTTCCGCGACCTGCTGGCCGGCTTCCGCCTGATGGACCAGCACTTCCGCACGGCCCCGGCGGAGGAGAACGTCCCGCTCCTCATGGGCCTGTTGGGGATCTGGTACGGCGCCTTCTTCGACGCGCAGTCGCACGCGGTGCTCCCGTACAGCCACTACCTCTCGCGCTTCACCGCGTACTTGCAGCAGCTGGACATGGAGTCCAACGGCAAGTCCGTGGACCGCGACGGAAATCCGGTCGAGTGGCAGACCGGTCCGGTGGTCTGGGGCACGCCCGGCACCAACGGGCAGCACGCCTACTACCAGCTGATCCACCAGGGGACGAAGGTGATCCCCGCGGACTTCATCGGCTTCGCGAAGCCGGTGGCCGAGCTGGAGGCGGCCCCGGCGGCCCAGCACGACCTGCTGATGGCCAACTTCTTCGCGCAGACCCAGGCGCTGGCCTTCGGCAAGACGGCGGACGAGGTGCGCGCCGAGGGGGCGCCGGAGTCGCTGGTCCCGCACAAGACCTTCCACGGCAACCACCCGACGACCACCATCCTGGCGACCGAGCTCACCCCCGGGGTGCTGGGCCAGCTGATCGCGCTGTACGAGCACAAGGTGTTCGTCCAGGGCGCGGTGTGGAACATCGACTCCTTCGACCAGTGGGGCGTCGAGCTCGGCAAGGTGCTCGCCAAGCGCGTCGAGCCCGCCCTGACCGAGGGCGCGGACGTGCAGGGCCTGGACGCCTCGACGAAGGCGCTGGTGGCCACGTACCGGAAGCTGCGCGGCCGGAGCTGACGGCCGACGACGCAAGGGCCCGCTCTCCTCGGGAGAGCGGGCCCTTCGCGTCGTACCGGTCAGGAGGCCGGGGGGTACATCCCGGTCGGGAGCTTGGCCGCCGCCGCGCGGTCCAGCAGCCACAGGGTGCGGGAGCGGCCGTAGGCGGCCGCGGCCGGGGCCTGGACCTCGCCCGCGCCGCCGAGCGCGATGGACACCGCGCCGGCCTTGTCCTCGCCCGCCGCCAGCAGCCAGACCTCACGGGCCGCCCGGATCGCCGGGAGCGTCAGCGAGATGCGGGTGGGCGGGGGCTTCGGGGCGCCGTGGACGCCGACCACCGTCCGCTCGCTCTCGCGGGCCGCCGGGTGCTCCGGGAAGAGCGAGGCCACGTGCGTGTCCGGGCCGACGCCCAGCATCAGCACGTCGAAGCGGGGGACCGGACCGTGGTCCTCGGGGCCGGCCGCCTTCGCCAGTTCGGCCGCGTAGGCGGCCGCGGCCGCGTCGACGTCGGCCCCGTACGGGCCGTCCGAGGCCGGCATCACGTGCACGCGGGCGGGGTCCACCGGGACCGAGTCCAGGAGGGCCTCGCGGGCCTGGGTGTGGTTGCGCTCGGGGTCGTCGGCGGGGACGTACCGCTCGTCGCCCCACCAGAGGTCCAGCCGCGCCCAGTCGACGGCGTCGCGGGCGGGGGCGGTGGCCAGTGCCGCGAGGAGGCCGTTGCCGTTGCGTCCGCCGGTGAGGACCACGGACGCGGTGCCGCGGGCCGCCTGCGCGTCCACGATCTTCGTGATGAGCCGGGCCGCGGTGGCCTGGGCCATCAGTTCCTTGTCCCGGTGGACGACGACCTGGGGAGTCGTCATACCCATGGTGTTGCCGCCTTTTGTGTAGTTCCGGGGTGCGGTGGTGCGGGTGCCGCTGCGCGGAGCCTGTCCCCCACCCCGCCCTTTCCCGAAACCGGGCTCCGCCCGGACCCGGCCCTCAAACGCCGGACGGGCTGGATGATCCAGCCTCGCCGGCGTTTGAGGACCGGGGGTCTGGGGGCGGAGCCCCCAGTTTCGGGAAGGGGCGGGGAGGAGAAAGCCCCGCAGGGCCCCGTTACTTGTTCGCGGCCTTCTTCGACGGCTTGGCCGTGGGCTTCGGGGCCTCGGCCTCGGGCTTGGCCTCCGCCGGGGCGGGAGCCCCGGGCTTCGCCGGGGACGACGGCTGGAGCCTGGCCACGCCGAACTTCAGCGCGGACTCGTACGTGTTGTCCGGGTCCAGCCGGCGCAGCTCCTCCGCCAGGAGCTCGGCCGTTTCGCGGCGCTTGAGCGCCACCGCACGGTCGGGCTGCCCCGGCATGCACAGCGTGGCCAGTGCCCCGTCCGCGCGGTCCAGGACGATGTCGCCGTCCTTGGTCGACAGGCGTACCGCCGTCAGGCCGGGGCCCGAGGACAGCGTGCGCGTGACCGGGACCTTGAGCCGGTCCGCCAGCCACATGGCCAGCAGCTCGCAGCTCGGGTTCTCGTCCTCGCCCTCGACGATCGCCGAGGTGACCGTCAGCTGCTGCTGGTCCAGCGCGGCCGCCAGCATGGAACGCCACGGGGTGATGCGGGTCCACGAGAGGTCCGTGTCCCCCGGGGCGTACGCCGCCCCCCGGGCGCTGAGTTCCCGGGTCGGGTCCTCGCAGGAGTACGTGTCCGAGATCCGGCGCTGGCCCAGCGTCCCCAGCGGATCGCCCGCCAGATCCGCGGGCGCACCGTCCGGCCACCAGACGACCACGGGGGCGTCCGGCAGGAGCAGGGGGAGAACCACCGACTGGGCGTGGTCGACCAGTTCGCCGTGAAGGCGGAGCACGAGCGTCTCACCGCTGCCGGAGTCCGCCCCGACGCGGATTTCCGCGTCGAGCCGGGCGTCGCGGCGGCTGCGGGGGGAGCGGCTGGCCCGCTTGATGACGACGACGATCCGCGAGGGGTGTTCGTGGGACGCGTCGTTCGCCGACTTGAGCGCGTCGTACGCGTTCTCCTCGTCGGTCACGATCACCAGCGTGAGGACCATGCCGATGGCCGGCGTGCCGATGTCCCGGCGTGCCTGCACCATCGCGGCGTTGATCTTGCTGGAGTTGGTCTCCGTGAGGTCGATCTTCATGGCCGGCGCCAGCTCCGTCCGTCTCGTGCGAGCATCTCCTCCGCCTCGACCGGCCCCCAGGTGCCCGACGGGTACTGCGCGGGCTTGCCGTGCTTGTCCCAGTACTCCTCGATCGGGTCGAGGATGTTCCAGGAGAGCTCGACCTCCTGGTGACGCGGGAAGAGGTTCGCGTCGCCGAGGAGCACGTCGAGGATGAGCCGCTCGTACGCCTCGGGGCTCGACTCCGTGAAGGACTCGCCGTAGGCGAAGTCCATCGTGACGTCCCGGACCTCCATGGAGGTGCCCGGAACCTTGGAACCGAAGCGGACCGTCACGCCCTCGTCCGGCTGGACCCGGATGACCAGGGCGTTCTGCCCCAGCTCCTCGGTCGCGCCCGACTCGAACGGCAGGTACGGGGCGCGCTTGAAGACCACGGCGATCTCGGTCACCCGGCGGCCCAGGCGCTTGCCGGTCCGCAGGTAGAACGGGACGCCCGCCCAGCGGCGGTTGTTGATCTCCAGCCGGATGGCCGCGTAGGTGTCGGTCTTCGACTTGGGGTCGATGCCGTCCTCTTCGAGGTACCCGACGACCTTCTCGCCGCCCTGCCACGCCGCCGCGTACTGGCCGCGCACGGTGTGCTTGCCCAGGTCCTCGGGGATCTCGACCGCGCTGAGCACCTTCAGCTTCTCCGCCACCAGCGCCTTGGGGTGGAAGGAGCCGGGCTCCTCCATCGCGGTCAGCGCGAGCAGCTGCAGCAGGTGGTTCTGGATGACGTCACGGGCAGCGCCGATGCCGTCGTAGTACCCGGCCCGGCCGCCGATGCCGATGTCCTCGGCCATGGTGATCTGCACGTGGTCGACGTACGACCGGTTCCAGATCGGCTCGAACATGGTGTTGGCGAAGCGGAGCGCCAGGATGTTCTGGACGGTCTCCTTGCCGAGGTAGTGGTCGATCCGGAAGACCTCGTCACGGGGGAAGACCTCGTGAACGACCTTGTTGAGCTCCTCGGCGCTCTTCAGGTCGTGGCCGAAGGGCTTCTCGATGACGGCGCGCCGCCAGGAGCCTTCCTTCTGGGCCAGCCCGTGGTCCTTGAGCTGCTGGACCACCTTCGGGAACCACTTGGGCGGGACCGACAGGTAGAAGGCGAAGTTGCCGCCCGTGCCCTGCGCCTTGTCCAGCTCGTCGATCGTCGCCTTCAGGGTCTCGAAGGCCGCGTCGTCGTCGAAGTCGCCCTGCACGAATCGGCAGCCCTGCACGAGCTGCTGCCAGACCTCCTCCCGGAACGGGGTGCGCGAGTGCTCCTTGACGGCCTCGTACACCTCCTGGGCGAAGTCCTCGTGCTCCCACTCGCGGCGGGCGAACCCGATCAGCGAGAAGCCGGGCGGGAGCAGGCCGCGATTGGCCAGGTCGTAGACGGCAGGCATCAGCTTCTTGCGCGACAGGTCACCCGTAACGCCGAAAATGACCAGGCCGGACGGCCCCGCGATGCGCGGGAGCCGCCGGTCCTGTGCGTCACGAAGCGGGTTCGCTCCGTTCACAGACAAGGTGTTCAGGCCTCCGTGGGGGCGAGGCGCTCAAGCTCCGCCTCGGTCGACTTCAGCAGGTCGTTCCAGGACGCCTCGAACTTCTCGACGCCCTCGTCCTCGAGCAGCTGCACCACATCGTCGTACGAAATGCCCAGCTTCGCGACCGCGTCGAGCTCGGCACGGGCCTGCTCGTAGGTGCCGCGCACGGTGTCGCCCGTGATCCGGCCGTGGTCGGCGGTGGCGTCCAGCGTGGCCTCCGGCATGGTGTTCACCGTGTTCGGGGCGACCAGGTCGTCCACGTACAGGGTGTCCTTGTACGCCGGGTCCTTGACGCCCGTCGAGGCCCACAGCGGACGCTGCTTGTTGGCTCCGACGCGCTCCAGGGCGGACCAGCGGTCCGAGGAGAACACCTCCTCGTACGCCTCGTAGGCCAGCCGGGCGTTGGCGAGCGCCGCCTTGCCCTTGAGGGACTTCGCCTCGTCCGTGCCCACCGCGTCCAGGCGCTTGTCGATCTCGCTGTCCACGCGGGACACGAAGAAGGAGGCGACCGAGTGGATCAGGGACAGGTCCAGACCCGCGGCCTTGGCCTTCTCCAGGCCCGCCAGGTACGCGTCCATGACCTCGCGGTAGCGCTCCAGCGAGAAGATCAGCGTGACGTTGACGCTGATGCCCTTGCCGATGACCTCGGTGATCGCCGGCAGGCCGGCCTTGGTCGCCGGGATCTTGATGAGCGTGTTCGGGCGGTCCACGAGCCAGGCCAGCTGCTTGGCCTCGGCGATGGTCGCCGGCGTGTTGTGCGCCAGGCGCGGGTCGACCTCGATCGACACGCGGCCGTCCTGGCCGTCGGTGCGGTCGTAGACTGGGCGCAGGATGTCGGCGGCGTCGCGGACGTCCGCCGTGGTGATCATGCGCAGGGCCTCTTCCACGGTGACCTTGCGGGTCGCGAGGTCGGTGAGCTGCTGCTCGTAGCCCTCGCCGCCGCTGATCGCCTTCTGGAAGATCGCCGGGTTGGTGGTGACACCGACCACGTGGGACTGGTCGATGAGCTCGGCCAGGTTGCCGGACGTGATGCGCTTGCGGGACAGGTCGTCCAGCCAGATCGCCACGCCTTCGTCGGAGAGGCGCTTGAGTGCGTCTGTCATGGGATTACATCTCCTACTGGGTTCTGGACCGGCGTCAGCGCGCGGCGGCGGCGAGGGAGTCCTTGGCGGCGGCGGTCACGGCCTCGGCGGTGAAGCCGAACTCGCGGAACAGCACCTTCGCGTCGGCGGAGGCGCCGAAGTGCTCCAGCGACACGATGCGGCCGGCGTCGCCGACGTACCGGTGCCAGGTCAGGCCGATGCCGGCCTCGACCGCGACGCGGGCCTTCACCGAGGAGGGCAGGACGCTGTCCTTGTACTCCTGCGGCTGCTCCTCGAACCACTCGACGGACGGCATGGAGACCACCCGGGTCGGGATGCCCTCGGCCTGGAGCTGCTCGCGGGCCTCGACGGCGAGGTGGACCTCGGAGCCGGTGCCGATGAGCACGACCTGGGCGGGGCTGGTCTCGCCCTGGGGGCCGGTGGCCTCGAAGAGCACGTACCCGCCCTTGGCGGCGTCCTCGTTGCGCTCGTAGGTCGGCACGCCCTGGCGGGTGAGCGCCAGACCGTGCGGGGCGCCCTTGCCGAACACCTTGGTGTGGCGCTTGAGGATCTCGCGCCAGGCGATCGCGGTCTCGTTGGCGTCGGCCGGGCGGACGACGTTCAGGCCCGGGATGGCGCGCAGCGAGGCCAGGTGCTCGACCGGCTGGTGGGTCGGGCCGTCCTCGCCGAGGCCGATGGAGTCGTGCGTCCACACGTAGGTCACCGGCAGGTGCATCAGGGACGACAGGCGCACGGCGTTGCGCATGTAGTCGGAGAACACGAGGAAGGTGCCGCCGTAGACACGGGTGTGGCCGTGCAGGGCGATGCCGTTCATGGCCGCGGCCATGGCGTGCTCGCGGATGCCGAAGTGGAGGGTGCGGCCGTACGGGTCGGCCTCCGGCAGCGGGTTGTCCTTCGGCAGGAACGAGGAGTTCTTGTCGATGGTGGTGTTGTTGGAGCCGGCCAGGTCGGCCGAGCCGCCCCACAGCTCCGGGATGACCGCGCCGAGGGCCTGGAGCACCTTGCCGGAGGCGGCGCGGGTGGCGACGCCCTTGCCGGCCTCGAAGACGGGGAGCTCGTCCTCCCAGCCCGCGGGCAGCTCGTTGGCGTTGATGCGGTCGAACGAGGCGGCGCGCTCCGGGTTGGCGGTGCGCCAGGCGGAGAAGTCCTTCTCCCAGGCGGCCTTGGCCTCGCGGCCGCGGTCGAGGGCCTTGCGGGTGTGCGCGATGACCTCGTCGGAGACCTCGAAGGTCTGCTCCGGGTCGAAGCCGAGGACGCGCTTGGTGGCCGCGACCTCGTCGTCGCCGAGCGCCGAGCCGTGGGCGGCCTCGGTGTTCTGGGCGTCGGGGGCCGGCCAGGCGATGATCGAGCGGGCCGCGATGAAGGACGGGCGCCCGGTCTCGGCCTTGGCGGCCTGGAGGGCGGCGAACAGCGCCTTCGGGTCGAGGTCGCCGTTCTCCTGCTGCGCGACGCGCTGGACGTGCCAGCCGTACGCCTCGTAGCGCTTGATGGTGTCCTCGGAGACGGCCGTCTCCGTGTCACCCTCGATGGAGATGTGGTTGTCGTCCCACAGCAGCACGAGGTTGCCGAGCTTCTGGTGGCCGGCCAGCGCGGACGCCTCGTGGGAGATGCCCTCCTGGAGGCAGCCGTCGCCCGCGATCGCGTAGACCATGTGGTCGAACGGGGAGGTGCCCGGGGCGGCCTCCGGGTCGAACAGGCCGCGCTCGTAGCGGGCGGCCATGGCCATGCCCACCGCGTTGGCGACACCCTGGCCGAGGGGGCCGGTGGTGGTCTCCACGCCGGCCGTGTGGCCGTACTCCGGGTGACCGGGGGTCTTCGAGCCCCAGGTGCGGAACGCCTTCAGGTCGTCCAGCTCGAGCCCGAACCCGCCGAGGTACAGCTGGGTGTAGAGCGTCAGGGACGAGTGCCCCGCGGAGAGCACGAAGCGGTCGCGGCCCACCCACTCGGGGTCCGCCGGGTCGTGCCGCATCACCTTCTGGAAGAGGGTGTACGCGGCGGGGGCCAGGCTCATCGCCGTACCGGGGTGGCCGTTTCCGACCTTCTGGACCGCGTCAGCGGCCAGGATGCGGGCGGTGTCGACGGCCCGCTGGTCCAGTTCGGTCCACTCGAGCTCTGTGGTGGTCGGCTTGGTGCTCACCGTGGGTCAGGGCTCCTCTCCACATGTATGAATCCCGGTGACGAACGGTGCACCGGCGCGATTCCGAGCCTACCCCCGCAACGGCGTGCAGCTATTCGAGTGCAGGCAGTCCGTCACCGCGCCGCCGACCCGTGTTCACCCGCGCACGGGGGCGCGGGCCGGGGCGTCCCCCGTAGGTATGCACGGTCCGATCGGCCCAACACGAGGCGACCCCGGCGCCGGGCGACGTAAGTGCAACGTCTACAGTGGCGTGGTACGCGCAAGCCTTAACCGGGCCTTCATGTCGTGAATGGCCTGAGTCGGAGCTTGCTGGATTCTCTCTCAGGGGTGTGCGTGACGGCCGTCGAATCCCGTCCAGCGGCGGTGCTCGGGACGAGCCCCGGTCACCGGCCGTTCGGGACCCGCGTCATGGCTTTCGTGGCATTGACCAAGCCGCGGATCATCGAACTTCTGCTGATCACCACAGTGCCGGTGATGTTCCTCGCCGAGCAGGGCGTGCCGTCACTGTGGCTGGTCCTCGTGACCTGCTTCGGCGGCTACTTGTCCGCGGGCGGCGCCAACGCGCTGAACATGTACATCGACCGCGACATCGACGCGCTGATGGACCGGACCTCGCAGCGTCCGCTGGTGACCGGGATGGTCAGCCCGCGGGAGTGCCTGGCCTTCGGCCTCACCCTCGCGGTGGTCTCCACCCTGTTCTTCGGCGTGCTCGTCAACTGGCTGTCGGCGGCCCTGTCGCTCGGCGCGCTCCTCTTCTACGTCGTGGTCTACACGATGCTGCTGAAGCGGCGCACCGCCCAGAACATCGTCTGGGGCGGCATCGCGGGCTGCATGCCGGTGCTCATCGGCTGGTCCGCGGTCACGAACGAGCTCTCCTGGGCCGCGGTCATCCTCTTCCTCGTCATCTTCTTCTGGACGCCGCCGCACTACTGGCCGCTGTCGATGAAGGTGAAGGACGACTACGCGCGCGCCGGCGTGCCGATGCTCCCCGTCGTGGCGGGCAACAAGGCCGTGGCGCGCCAGATCGTCCTCTACAGCTGGGTGATGGTGGCGGTCTCGCTGCTGCTGACCCCGCTGGGGTACACCGGCTGGTTCTACACGGCGGTCGCGCTCGCGGCGGGCGGCTGGTGGCTGTGGGAGGCGCACGCGCTGCACGCACGCGCCAAGGCGGGCGTGACGGGCGTGAAGCTCAAGGAGATGCGCCTGTTCCACTGGTCGATCACCTACGTGTCGCTGCTGTTCGTGGCGGTGGCCGTGGATCCCTTCCTCCGCTGATTACTCACCGGTAGCATGCCCTCCATGGGAGACACCGCAGACACCGCAAGCGCAGCGGACACCGCAGGCGCCGCGGACAAGAAGCAGGACCGTACGGCGGCGAAGCTCGCCAAGCAGATCGGCGCGTTCGCCAAGCAGCACGGCGGCGCCGAGGGCCAGCTCGCCCACATCGGCCAGGCCGGCACCCGGATCGTGCTCGTGGGTTCGGACGGCGGCTGGGGCGACCTGGTGGCGCCGACCTTCGCGGTGGCGCAGCTGGCCGCCGAGAAGGCCGGGCTGACCCTCCACGAGGAGTTCGACGGGGAGTTCGCGGCGCGCGTGCGCACCGGCCCCTACGAGTGGACGCGCATGGCCGGCCTCCAGCTCGGCGGACACGAGAACTAGGTTCTCGGTCAACAGCGCGAGCAACACCTCACACCCCGCTCACCCGTTAGGACGTGTGGAAGCCCCTTCCTCACGTCCGCAACGGGATGCCCGGATGATCGAAACGCCGCCCCTGGTGGACCAGTACTGCCACGGAGTACTCCGTGCGGAGCTGGGCCTGGGGACCTTCGAGGCCCAGCTGGTCCGCTCGGCCGGCCCGCCCGCCGCGGGCACCACCTTCTTCGACACCCAGACCGGTTTCGCGGTGCGCCGCTGGTGCCCGCCGCTGCTGGGGCTGGAGCCGCACGCCACCCCCGCCCGCTATCTGGCCCGGCGGCGCGAGCTGGGCGTGGCCGAGACCGCGCGGCGGCTGCTCAGGGGGTCCGGGGTCGCCGCCTACGTGGTCGACACCGGGGTGCCCGGGGACCTCACCGGGCCCAAGGAGCTGGCGCTCGCCGGGGACGCCGAGGCCTTTGAATCGGTCCGGCTGGAGTTACTGGCCGAGCAGGTCGCCGACACCTCCGGCACGGTGTCCGCCTTCCTCGCCAATCTCGCCGAGGCCGTCCACCACGCCGCCGCCGGGGCCACGGCCTTCACCTGCACGGCCGCCTTCGACGGCGCGGGCGCCCCGGCCCTCGCGCCCGATCCGCCCGGTCCGGGCGAGGTGCGCGGGGCGGCCGGACGGTGGCTGGCCGGGCGGTCCAGGGGCGGGGCCGTGCGGGACCCCGTACTCCTGCGGCACCTGTTGTGGAGCGCGGTGTCGTCCGGGCTGCCGCTCCAGCTGCACACGGGCGCGGATGATCCGGCGCCGCTGACGGAGTTCGTACGGGCCACCGCGGGCCCGGGCACGCGGCTGGTGCTGCTCGGCGGGTGTCCGCACCACCACCGGCTCGCGGCGCGGCTCGCGGCGGCCTTCCCGCACGTCTACGCCGACACCGGACCGGCCCTCGGGCGGACCGGGGCGGGGGCCGCGGCGGTTTTGGCCGAGCTGCTGGAGCTCGCGCCGTTCGGGAAACTGCTGTTCTCCAGCGGCGGCGGGCGGCTGCCGGAACTGCACGCGGTGGGCGCCCTGGTGTTCCGGGAGGCGCTGGGCCGGGTGCTGGGCGGCTGGGTCGCGGAGGGGTCCTGGTCCTGGCGGGACGCGGAGCGGGTGGCCGCCCTGGTCGCGGCGGGCAACGCCCGCCGCGTCTACCGGCTGGACGGCCCTTAGCCCACGCGCCCCTCAGCCCGTGCGCCCGTCAGCCCGCGCGCCGATCACCCGGGGACCCCTCGGCCCGCCCGGCTCAGACGGTGGAGAGCTGCGGGTCGCCCTGGGCCGGGATCCCCGCCTGCTCGGACGGCCGCTCGCGCAGGCTCAGCGCGACCCGGAGCACGGCGATCCACACCAGGCAGGAGCCCAGCATGTGCGCGGCGACGAGGAGCTCGGGCAGATCGGTGAAGAACTGCACGTAGCCGATGCCGCCCTGGGCGAGCAGCACGATCAGCAGGTCGCGGGCGCGCGCCCGGGTGTCGACGGGGGCGTCGACCACGCGCAGCACCAGCCACATCGCGACGGCCAGCGCGCACACCAGCCAGGCGGCGACGGCGTGCACGTGGGCGGTGGCCGTCCAGTCGAACGGCATCCGCCGGATCTCGCTGCTGTCGCCGGCGTGCGGTCCGGAACCGGTGACGACCGTGCCCGCCGCGATCAGCACGAGGGTGGTGACGATCAGCGCCCACGACAGCTTGCGCACCGGGCCCGGTACGCGCGGGCGGGGGGCGGTGTCGCCCTCGCCGGTGCGCTGCCAGGTGACGGTCGTCACCGCGATGAGCGCGGTGGCGAGCAGGAAGTGGCCCGCCACGCTGTACGGGTTGAGGCCCGTCATGACGGTGATGCCGCCGAGCACGGCGTTGGCCATCACGACGACGAACTGGACCCAGCCGAGCTTCGTCAGCGAGTGGCGCCAGGGCTTGGCCGAGCGCGCCGCGAGGATGATCCAGCCGACGGCCGCGCTGAGGACGTACGTCAGCATCCGGTTGCCGAACTCGATGGCGCCGTGGAAGCCCTGGGCCTGCGTCGCGATCAGGCTGTCGTCGGTGCACTTGGGCCAGGTGTCGCAGCCGAGACCGGATCCGGTCAGCCGCACCGCGCCGCCCGTGACGACGATGGCCACGCTCATGACGAGGGCGGCGAGTGCCGCGCGCCGGACGATCCGGGGTGACGGAGTCCAGCGGTCGGCGATGTAAGCGAAGGGGTTCAACACGGCACCTATCGTAGGCGGCGCCTTGTGCAAAGTTTCACGAGGGGGTGGCCGTGGGTGCGTCGGGGCCCGCGACCAGCCGGAACCTCGCCCCGGCCGGGTCGCCCTCCTCGTGCCACCACACCCGGATGCGCCAAGGGACGCCGTCGCCCGGGTAGTCCGCCGATCCCGTGAAGCCCCGTATTAATTCGCCCGCTACGTCCTCGGCCGTCCGGTTCCTCACTTCTGTGGTGCTGTGCCATGGATGGGGGAGTACGTTCCACAGTCCGTCAGGACCGCGCACCTCGACGCGCCACACCGCGAGCCAGGGCGTGACCTCCAGCATCGTCCGCACCTGTTCGGGGTCGAGGCGCAGCCGGGCCGCGACCTCGGACTCCTCCACCCCCTGGATGCGGGCGGCCACCACGGCCTGCGGCAGCAGCCGTTCGGGCAGCAGCCCCCGCGCGCGCAGGCCGACCAGGGACTCGAAGGCAAGGAAGCGCAGCCGCAGTTCCAGCTGGCGGCCGATGTGGTCGAGGGCCTCCTCGGCCTCCTCCGACTGCTCGGCGCCGGGATCCGCGAGCAGCAGCTGCCGGAAGTCGGACTCCGCGTCCACGGCCCAGGCCACCGCGTCCTCGGCGAAGCCCAGCTCGGCGAGGCGGTCGCCGAGGAACACCTTGGCCTGGGCGAGGCCCCGCCGGTTGACCGGATCGTGCTGGTCCAGGCCCGCCCACACCTCCACCGCGGTCCGGGTCAGATCACGGGCGCGCTCACCGGCCGCCCGCTCCATGGCGCTCGGACCCTCGCCGGCGGCCGGGCCCAGCGGGTGTTTCGGCAGCCGGGCCCCGTCGCTCAGCGGCCAGGCCAGCCACACCCCGTGGTTGATCAGCCCGCGGGCGTACCAGCGGGCGAACTCGGCGGAGTGCCGGGCCGCGCGCTCGGAGCTGCGCAGCCCCTCCTCGATCGTGGCCAGCGCGCCCGCGCGGTCCCCCGTGGCGAACCGCAGGGCCGCCCGGTCGGCGAGCCGGAGCCCGAGCAGCGCGGTGCACTGCGGGTCGTCCGTGAGGGCGCGCAGGGCGCCGATGAGCTCGTCGAGGAGCCGCTCGCGCTCCTCCGGTCCCGCGTGCGCCGCCCCCGACCGCACCTGCGCCCACTGCTCGTCCAGCCGAAGTACGGCCTCCCGCTGCACCATGTCCGCCCCCCGGCTTCATGTGTGGAGGCGCCCATCCTCGCGGCAATCTCAGCGGGAGGGGAGGGGTTTCATTCCCAGCGGAAGAGCCGCGCGGCGGCGCCCAGACCGAGTACGGCCCAGCCGGCGAGCACGGCGGCGTCGCCCCACGGCAGCGCGGCCCCGTGCTGGAGCACCTCGCGCAGACCATCGGAGAGGGCCGAGATGGGCAGCAGCCCCAGGACGGACTGCACCGCCTCCGGGAACTTCTCCATGGGCACGATCACCCCGCCGCCGACGAGCAGCAGCAGGAAGACCAGGTTGGCGGCGGCCAGGGTCATCTCGGCCTTGAGCATGCCCGCCATCAGCAGCCCCAGCCCGGAGAAGGCGGCGGTGCCCAGCAGGATCAGCGCGGCGACCGACAGCGGGTTCCCGTGCGGGGACCAGCCCAGGGCGAGGGCGATCACGGTCAGCAGGGCGATCTGCAGGACCTCGGTGACCAGCACCGACAGGGTCTTGGCGGCCATCAGGGCCCAGCGCGGCAGCGGGGAGGCCCCGAGCCGCTTGAGGATCCCGTAGCGGCGGTCGAAGCCGGTGGCGATGGCCTGGCCCGTGAAGGCGGTGGACATCACGGCGAGCGCCAGGATGCCGGGGGCGAGGAAGTCCACGGACTTCCCGGAGCCCCCCTCCCCGACGGGCACGGTGATGATGTCGACGGCGGAGAAGAGGGTCAGCAGCAGGGCCGGGATGATCACGGTCAGCAGCAGCTGCTCCCCGTTGCGCAGCAGCATCCGGGTCTCCAGAGCCGTCTGCGCGAGGATCATGCGGGACACGGGCGCAGCCCCCGGATTGGGGGTGAACGTACCGGCGCTCATGCGCGCAGCTCCTTACCGGTCAGTTCGAGGAAGACGTCTTCGAGGGTGTGCCGCTCCACCGTGAGGCTGTCCGGCATCACGCCGTGCTGCGCGCACCAGGAGGCGACGGTGGCCAGCAGCTGCGGGTGGACGTCGCCGGTGACCCGGTAGGTGCCCGGGATCAGCTCGGCTGCCTGGGTGCCGTCGGGCAGCGCCTTCAGCAGCGAGGCGAGGTCGAGGGAGGGGCGGCCGGTGAAGCGCAGGGTGTTCTCGGCGCCGCCCCGGCAGAGCTGCTCGGGGCTGCCGTGGGCGATGACCCGGCCCGCGTCCACGATGGCGACCTCGTCCGAGAGCTGCTCGGCCTCGTCCATGTGGTGGGTGGTGAGGACGACGGTGACCCCGTCGGTGCGCAGCTCCCGTACGAGGTCCCAGGTCGCGCGGCGGGCCTGCGGGTCCAGGCCGGCGGTGGGCTCGTCCAGGAAGACCAGCTCGGGGCGGCCCACGACGGCCATGGCCAGGGCCAGGCGCTGCTGCTGGCCGCCGGAGAGCCGGCGGTAGGCGGTGCGGCCGCAGCCGCCGAGTCCGAGGCGTTCCACCAGGGTGTCGACGTCGAGCGGGTCGGCGTACAGCTTGGCCATGTGGCGCAGCATCTCGACCGCGCGGGCTCCGGAGTAGACGCCCCCGGACTGGAGCATCACGCCGATCCGCGGGCGCAGCGCCCCGGCCTGGGCGACCGGGTCGAGGCCGAGGACGCGGACGGTGCCGGCGTCGGGGCGGTGGTAGCCCTCGCAGGTCTCCACCGTGGTCGTCTTGCCCGCGCCGTTGGGACCGAGGACCGCGGTGACGGAGGCCGTACGGACGGTGAGGTCCAGGCCGTCCACCGCTGTCTTGGTGCCGTACCGCTTCACCAGTCCGCGGATCTCCACGGCGGGGTCGTTGCTCATGAAGGGTGAGTCTACGGAGCCCGGGGAGGGTCCACGGGCCCCGGGTCGAGGGGCTGCGGACCCCCGGTGGAGGGTGTCCGGGCCGCCCGTTCATGACCACGGCGTAGTGAATACGGGTTCTTTTCGGTCCGGCCATCCCGGAGGGACCGGCCGCTTTCCGTGATCCTTTCCGGAGCTCGATCTTCACTGCTCCGGGAAACATCATGGGCGCAGGCGTGCTGGTGGGAGCTGTGCATTGGCGTACCGCAGCCGGCCGGGGGAGGGCGGAATTTCCCATTCCAAATAACTCTGCGTCGACAAATAAGGTAACCCTTAGTGATGGAGGCCACCAGGAGTGGCATCCGTCACGGCTTGTCGGGGCTCGACTAATTACGCAACAATGGCGTTGTGAAATACGGCGAACGGCAGATCGAGACCCCCCAGGGGGAGCTCGCCACCGGGGAGCGGTCAACCCGCAACCGAGTGGCGCGCTCGATCCTGGACCACGGTCCGTCCACCGTCGCCGACCTCGCCCAGCGTCTCGGCCTCACCCAGGCCGCCGTCCGCCGCCACCTCGACACGCTCGTCGCCGACGACGTGGTCGAACCCCGTGAGCAGCGTGTGTACGGTGCGCGCACCCGGGGTCGGCCCGCCAAGGTCTTCGCGCTCACCGACTGCGGCCGCGACGCCTTCGACCAGTCCTACGACACGCTCGCCGCGGACGCCCTGCGCTGGATCGCGCAGTCGGTCGGCGGCGGCGAGCAGGGCGAGGCGGCCGTCGCCGCCTTCGCCAGGTCGCGGATGGAGACGCAGGCGCGCGCCTACCGGGAAGCGATGGAGGCGGCTGCTCCCGGGGACCGCACGGAGGCCCTGGCCAAGGCGTTGACCGCAGACGGGTACGCTGCTACGGCGAAGAGCGCTCCCGGTCCGCACAGCGGTGAACAGCTCTGCCAGCACCACTGCCCGGTCGCCCACGTGGCCGAGCAGTTCCCGCAGCTCTGCGAGGCGGAGACCGAGGTCTTCTCACGCCTGCTCGGGACGCATGTGCAGCGCCTCGCCACCATCGCCCACGGCGACGGAGTGTGCACCACGTTCATTCCGCGCAGCGCGAGCACCACACAGACCGACACATCAGCATCTGCACGTACGGCCGGGAGGAACCCCGCATGACCACGGAGACTGCTCACCCTGAGCTCGATGGCCTGGGCACCTACGAATACGGCTGGGCCGACTCCGACGCGGCCGGTGCCGCTGCCAAGCGGGGTCTGTCCGAGGATGTCGTCCGCGACATCTCGGCGAAGAAGTCCGAGCCGGAGTGGATGCTGAAGCTCCGCCTCAAGGGCCTCAAGCTGTTCGACAAGAAGCCCATGCCGAACTGGGGTTCCGACCTCTCCGGCATCGACTTCGACAACATCAAGTACTTCGTGCGTTCCACCGAGAAGCAGGCCGCTTCGTGGGAGGACCTGCCGGAGGACATCAAGAACACGTACGACAAGCTCGGCATCCCGGAGGCGGAGAAGCAGCGCCTCGTCGCCGGTGTCGCGGCCCAGTACGAGTCCGAGGTCGTCTACCACCAGATCCGTGAGGACCTGGAGGAGCAGGGCGTCATCTTCCTCGACACGGACACCGCGCTCAAGGAGCACCCGGAGCTCTTCCAGGAGTACTTCGGCACGGTCATCCCGGTCGGCGACAACAAGTTCGCGTCGCTGAACACCGCCGTGTGGTCCGGCGGATCGTTCATCTACGTCCCCAAGGGCGTCAAGGTCGACATCCCGCTCCAGGCCTACTTCCGTATCAACACGGAGAACATGGGCCAGTTCGAGCGGACGCTGATCATCGTCGACGAGGACGCCTACGTCCACTACGTCGAGGGCTGCACCGCCCCGATCTACTCCTCGGACTCGCTGCACAGCGCCGTCGTCGAGATCATCGTCAAGAAGGGCGGCCGCTGCCGCTACACGACGATCCAGAACTGGTCGAACAACGTCTACAACCTGGTCACCAAGCGCGCCGTGGCGTACGAGGGCGCGACCATGGAGTGGATCGACGGCAACATCGGTTCCAAGGTCACCATGAAGTACCCGGCCGTCTACCTGATGGGCGAGCACGCCAAGGGCGAGACGCTGTCCATCGCCTTCGCGGGCGAGGGCCAGCACCAGGACGCCGGCTCCAAGATGGTCCACATGGCGCCGAACACCTCCTCGAACATCGTCTCCAAGTCGGTGGCCCGGGGCGGCGGCCGCACCTCGTACCGAGGCCTGGTCGAGATCGGCGAGGGTGCCCACGGCTCGAAGTCCAACGTGCTGTGCGACGCGCTCCTCGTCGACACCATCTCCCGCTCGGACACGTACCCGTACGTGGACGTCCGCGAGGACGACGTCTCCATGGGCCACGAGGCCACCGTCTCCAAGGTCTCCGACGACCAGCTCTTCTACCTGATGAGCCGCGGTCTGACGGAGTTCGAGGCGATGGCCATGATCGTGCGCGGCTTCGTCGAGCCCATCGCGCGTGAGTTGCCCATGGAGTACGCCCTCGAGCTGAACCGGCTGATCGAGCTGCAGATGGAGGGTTCGGTCGGCTAGTCCCGGCCGCCCGAGTCCCGCAGACATTCTTTGACGTAGGAAGAGAGCACGAAGACAGCCATGGCTGAGGCTCAGAACATTCCGGCGGGTTCGACCACCGCCGGCGCGATCGCGGTGGCCGCCGAGTCCACCGTCGCCACCCGGATGAGTGCCCCCCCGTCCTTCGACGTGGCGGACTTCCCCGTGCCCAACGGCCGCGAGGAGGAGTGGCGCTTCACTCCGCTGGCCCGCCTGCGTGGTCTCCACGACGGCACCGCGGTCGCCGACGGCGCCATCAAGGCCCAGATCGACGCGCCCGAGGGCGTCACGGTCGAGTCGGTGGAGCGCGGCGACGCGCGCATCGGCAAGGCCGGCACCCCGGTGGACCGGATCGCCGCCCAGGCGTTCTCGTCCTTCGCCAAGGCCACGGTCGTCACCGTGCCCAAGGAGGCCGTCCTGACCGACCCGGTGCGCCTCACGCTGCACGGCGAGGGCGGCACCACCTTCGGGCACACCGTCTTCGACGTGCAGGCCTTCGCCGAGGCCGTCATCATCATCGACCACACCGGTGACGCCGTGCGCGCCGCCAACGTCGACTTCCTGGTCGGCGACGGCGCCAAGCTCACGGTCGTCTCCGTGCAGGACTGGGACGACACCGCCGTCCACTGCTCGCAGCACAACGCGCTGGTCGGCCGTGACGCGACCTTCAAGTCGATCGTGGTCACCTTCGGCGGCGACGTCGTCCGCATCCACCCGCGCGTCAGCTACGCCGGCCCCGGCGGCGAGGCCGAGCTCTTCGGCCTGTACTTCACGGACGCCGGCCAGCACCAGGAGCACCGCCTCCTGGTGCAGCACGACGCGCCGCACTGCAAGTCGAACGTGGTCTACAAGGGTGCCCTCCAGGGCCAGGACGCCCACGCGGTCTGGATCGGCGACGTGCTCATCGAGAAGACCGCCGAGGGCACCGACACCTACGAGATGAACCGCAACCTGGTCCTCACGGACGGTGCGCGGGTCGACTCGGTGCCGAACCTGGAGATCGAGACCGGCGAGATCGTCGGCGCCGGCCACGCCTCGGCGACCGGCCGCTTCGACGACGAGCAGCTCTTCTACCTGCAGGCCCGTGGCATCCCGGCCGACGACGCACGCCGCCTGGTCGTCCGCGGCTTCTTCGCCGAGCTCGTCCAGCAGATCGGTGTCCCGGACATCGAGGAGCGCCTGCTCACCAAGATCGAGACCGAGCTCCAGGGTTCCGTCTGATGAATTACGTCAAGGCCTGCGCGCTGAGCGAGCTGGAGGAGAACACCCCGAAGCGGGTGGAACTCGACGGCACGCCGGTGTCCATCGTCTCCACCGATGGGGAGGTGTTCGCGATCAACGACATCTGCTCGCACGCGAACGTCTCGCTCTCGGAGGGCGAGGTCGAGGACTGCATGATCGAGTGCTGGCTGCACGGGTCGGCCTTCGACCTGCGCACCGGCAAGCCCTCCGGTCTGCCCGCGACGCGCCCCGTACCCGTATACCCCGTAAAGATCGAAGGGGACGACGTGCTCGTCTCCCTCACCCAGGAGTCCTGAGGTATCCATGGCAACGCTTGAAATCCACGACCTGCACGTCTCCGTCGAGGCCGAGAACGGCGCCCGCGAGATCCTCAAGGGCGTCGACCTCACCGTCAAGCAGGGTGAGACGCACGCCATCATGGGTCCGAACGGCTCCGGCAAGTCCACCCTGGCGTACTCGCTCGCCGGTCACCCGAAGTACACCATCACCGGTGGCACCGTGACCCTCGACGGCGAGGATGTCCTGGAGATGTCCGTCGACGAGCGTGCGCGCGCCGGCGTCTTCCTCGCCATGCAGTATCCGGTCGAGGTCCCCGGCGTCTCGGTCTCCAACTTCCTGCGCACCTCGGCCACCGCCATCCGCGGCGAGGCCCCGAAGCTGCGCACCTGGGTGAAGGAGGTCAAGTCCGCGATGGAGCAGCTCCACATGGACCCGGCCTTCGCCGACCGCAACGTCAACGAGGGCTTCTCCGGCGGTGAGAAGAAGCGCCACGAGATCCTGCAGCTGGAGCTTCTGAAGCCGAAGATCGCGATCCTCGACGAGACCGACTCCGGCCTCGACGTCGACGCGCTGCGCATCGTCTCGGAGGGCGTCAACCGCGTCCGCGAGTCCGGCGAGGTCGGCACCCTGCTGATCACCCACTACACGCGCATCCTGCGCTACATCAAGCCCGACTTCGTGCACGTGTTCGCGAACGGCCGTATCGCCGAGTCCGGTGGCGCCGAGCTCGCCGACCAGCTGGAGGCCGAGGGTTACGACAAGTACGTGAAGGGTGGCGCGACCGCGTGACACAGCTGCCTGGCCTCCTCGACATCGAGGCGATCCGCAAGGACTTCCCCCTGCTGGATCGTGTGGTCCACGACGGGAAGAAGATCGTTTACCTGGACAACGCGGCGACCTCGCAGAAGCCGCGCCAGGTACTCGATGCGCTGAACGAGTACTACGAGCAGCACAACGCCAACGTCCACCGTGGCGTGCACGTGCTCGCCGAGGAGGCCACGGCGCTGTACGAGGGCGCTCGCGACAAGGTCGCCGCCTTCATCAACGCCCCGAGCCGCGACGAGGTGATCTTCACCAAGAACGCCTCGGAGTCGCTCAACCTGGTCGCGAACATGCTCGGCTGGGCGGACGAGCCCTACCGGGTCGACCGCGAGACCGAGATCGCCATCACGGAGATGGAGCACCACTCCAACATCGTGCCGTGGCAGCTGCTCTCGCAGCGCACCGGCGCGAAGCTGAAGTGGTTCGGCCTCACCGACGACGGCCGGCTCGACCTGTCCAACATCGAAGAGGTCATCACGGAGAAGACGAAGATCGTCTCCTTCACGCTGGTCTCCAACATCATGGGCACGGTCAACCCGGTCGAGGCGATCGTCCGGCGCGCCCAGGACGTCGGCGCCCTGGTGCTGATCGACGCCTCCCAGGCCGCTCCGCACATGCCGCTGGACGTACAGGCGCTCGGCGCCGACTTCGTGGCCTTCACCGGCCACAAGATGTGCGGCCCGACCGGCATCGGCGTGCTCTGGGGCCGCCAGGAGCTCCTGGAGGACCTGCCTCCGTTCCTCGGCGGCGGCGAGATGATCGAGACCGTGTCGATGCACGCCTCGACGTACGCCCCGGCGCCCCACAAGTTCGAGGCCGGTACGCCCCCGATCGCTCAGGCCGTCGGCCTCGGCGCGGCCGTGGACTACCTGTCCGCGATCGGCATGGACAAGATCGCCGCGCACGAGCACGCGATCACCGAGTACGCGATCAAGCGCCTCGCCGAGGTGCCCGACCTGCGGATCATCGGCCCCACCACGGCCGAGGACCGCGGCGCCGCGATCTCCTTCGTCCTCGGCGACATCCACCCGCACGACGTCGGTCAGGTGCTGGACGAGCAGGGCATCGCGGTCCGCGTGGGACACCACTGCGCGCGCCCCGTCTGCCTGCGCTACGGAATTCCTGCGACGACGCGAGCGTCTTTCTACCTGTACTCCTCTCCGGCCGAGGTCGACGCGCTGATCGACGGGCTGGAGCACGTACGGAACTTCTTCGGCTGACGGACGAGGCGACGAGGACGCAGTGAAGCTGGATTCGATGTACCAGGAACTGATCCTGGACCACTACAAGCACCCGCACGGGCGTGGCCTGCGCGACGGCGACGCCGAGGTGCACCACGTCAACCCGACGTGCGGCGACGAGATCACGCTGCGCGTGAAGTACGACGGAGAGACGCTGACCGACGTCTCGTACGAGGGCCAGGGCTGCTCCATCAGCCAGGCCAGCGCGTCCGTACTCAATGAGCTGCTGGTCGGCAAGGAACTGGCCGAGGCGCAGAAGATCCAGGCTGTCTTCCTGGAGATGATGCAGTCCAAGGGCAAGATCGAGCCGGACGAGGCCATGGAGGACGTGCTGGAGGACGCGGTCGCGTTCGTCGGCGTCTCCAAGTACCCGGCTCGCGTGAAGTGTGCTCTGCTGAGTTGGATGGCGTGGAAGGACGCGACCGCCCAGGCTCTGGGCGACGCGGAGAGGAAGACGGCATGACCGAGAACGCGACGCCCGAGGCGTCGATCAAGCCGGCCACCGAGGAAGAGGTCCGCGAGGCCCTCTACGACGTGGTCGACCCCGAGCTGGGCATCGACGTCGTCAATCTGGGCCTGATCTACGGCATCCACATCGACGACGCGAACATCGCCACCCTCGACATGACCCTGACCTCGGCGGCCTGCCCGCTGACGGACGTCATCGAGGACCAGGCGAAGTCGGCGACGGACGGCATCGTCAACGAACTTCGGATCAACTGGGTCTGGATGCCGCCGTGGGGCCCGGACAAGATCACGGACGACGGTCGTGAGCAGCTCCGCGCGCTCGGCTTCAACGTCTGATTCACCGCCCGCGGACGAGGGCCCCCGGCACGGTCGTGCCGGGGGCCCTCGCCGTTTTCCGGACCTGCCCGGAGCAGGGTTTCCGGCTGGGTGCCCGGATCCGGAAGGCTGTTCTCCGGCTGGACGGACGGCGTGCACCCGGAGTTGTCCACCGTCACCGAACCTTCTCGACGGCCGTCACGACGTGGCGCCGCATACGAGAGGACCCTCCGTGACCGTTCGTTTCGCCGCCGGGACAGCCGGCGCCGCCGCCCTGCTGATCGTCGGGCTGACCGCGCCCGCACAGGCCGTGACGTACGGGACGCCGACGATCGCCCTGTCCGCGTCTTACCTGTCCGGGGCCGTCGGGGCGAGCGGGGACCCGGTCGTGAACGTCACCGTCGGCCAGAGCGGGGCCGACGCCTCCGCCCTGACGGTCAGCGCCTCGGCGTCGAGCAAGGCCTCGGTCGCCGGGACCGGGGACGTCACCGTCACCGGCGCCGGGGCGGTGCGGCAGCTGGCCGTCGCCGCGCGCGGCCGCGGCTACACCGACCTCACCGTCAAGGTGACGGGGCTGGGCGGGAGGACCGCCACCAAGACGCTGTACTACGCGGCCTCCGCCGCCGTGCAGAGCCCGGCCGACGCGCGCTACCTCACCGGCTCCGCGGACGCCTCGGCCGCCGTGGACGTGGGCGGCGGGTACGCGGTGGTGGCGGACGACGAGTCCAACGTGCTGCGCCTCTACGACCGGTCCCGCTCGGGCGCGCCGGTGAAGACCTGGGACTTCAGCTCGCAGCTCGGCGTCAGCAAGGAGGTGGACATCGAGGGGGCGACCCGGATCGGCGACACCGTCTACTGGACGGGCTCGCTCGGCAACAACAAGGACGGCGAGTACAAGGCGGCCCGGAACACGGTGTTCACCACCACCGTGAGCGGGTCCGGCACGGGCACGCAGCTGGCGTACGGGCGCTCGTACAAGAAGCTCCGCGAGGACCTCGTCGCCTGGGACAAGGCGAACGGCAACCGCTACGGCTTCGCGGCGGGCACCGCGGCAGGTGAGGTGCCGAAGCAGATCGACGGCTTCAACGTGGAGGGGCTGGAGTTCGCGCCCGGCTCCACGACCACCGCTTACCTGGGCTTCCGCGCCCCGCTGGCGCCGGCCGTGCCGGGCGGCAAGGCCCTGATCGTGCCGGTCACCAACTTCGACCAGGTCCTGGCGGGCGGGGCCGAGGCGGTCTTCGGCACGGGCATCGAGCTGGACCTCGGCGGGCTCTCCGTCCGGGACATCCGCAAGAACGCGGCCGGGCAGTACCTGATCCTGGCCGGCTCCTGGGCGGCGGACGACAACTCCGACCCGTACGCGCTCTACCAGTGGGACGGCGTCGCCGGACACGCCCCGGTCAAGCGGGCCGACCTGCCGACCACCGACCCGGGCGGCTGGGAGGCCGTCGTGGACGTCCCGGACCTGACGGCTGCGGGGGCCCGGGTGCAGCTGATCACGGACAGCGGGTCCGCGGACCTCTACGGGGACGGCACCGAGGCCAAGGACCTGACGCACGCCGAGTGGAAGAAGGCGCGGGCGGCCTGGTTCACGCTGAACCCGTGACCAGGGGCTCCGCCGTGAGCGACCCCGCGAGGTGCTCACGGCGGAGCCGCCGGTCGGCGTAGAGCAGGCCGACGGTCAGCTGGGGGAAGGTCAGCAGCAGGGCCGGCGCGAGCAGGACTCCCAGGGCGCCGAACCAGTGCAGGAGGGCGTACGCGGCCCCCAGCGCGAGCACACCCGCCGGAGCCGTGACGCACAGGGTCCGCCACCAGCCGCCGCGCACCAGGCCGGCCGACCGGCGCAGCGCCGCCACGGGAGCGAGCCCCTCGTACCCGGCGGCCGTGGGCGCCAGGGCGAAGAGCACGGCGAGCCACAGGGCGACCGGGGCCAGGGGGAGCAGCGCGAGCGGCGGCAGCCCGGCGGCGAAGGCGGCGGCGCCCGGTCCGGCGGCGGCGAGCAGCGACAGCAGCCGGGCGCCGAGCACCGCCGGGGTCCGGGGCAGGGCCGCGCGCAGCAGCTCGCGCGCCGCCACGCGCCGCCCGAGCACGGCCGGCCGGAGCAGGGCCGCGGCCAGGGCGCCGGCCAGGGCCCAGCTGAACAGCAGGAACAGGGCGACGGCCGGGAAGAGGGCGTAGACGAAGGCCCGGCTGCCGGCGGTACGGGTCAGGGAGGCGAGGGTGGCCGCCCCGGCGACGGCGGCGACCACCAGCAGCCCGCCGAGCTGACCGAGGAGCAGGGCGCCGACCAGCCGGCCGCCGTACCGGCGCAGGGTGGCGAGGGCGCCGCCGAGGATCTCCCGCGGTGCGAGCGGGCGCAGGGGTATCACCCCCGGCCGGGGAGAGTGCGGGGGCAGCCAGCCGCCGCCCTGATGGATCCAATGCTGCGCCATGCGCGGGCCGCCCCTTCGTCTCCCCAGGAGGCGGACAGGGTAGCGCCGCGGGCCGCAGGAGTCCCGGGTCGTGCGGCGGGTCGCTTATGTGTACGGGTGTACGCATCGATGTGTACCCTTGTACACATGCCCTACGTACTGCTTGCCGCGGCCATCGCCGCCGAGGTCGCCGGAACCACCGCCATGAAGTACAGCGACGGTTTCACGAAGCTCTGGCCCTCGCTGGGTACCCTGCTGGGGTACGCCATCGCCTTCACCCTGCTCGCACAGACCCTGAAGTCGATGTCGGTCGGCACGGCCTACGCCATCTGGGCGGGCGTCGGCACGGCCGCCATCGCCGGCATAGGCATGGTGTTCATGGGGGAGGCGGCCACCGCCGCCAAGATCGCCGGGATCGCCCTGGTGATCGGCGGGGTGGTCCTGCTGAACCTCGGCGGGGCGCACTGATGCCCTCCGGCGTACGGCGCTACGACCCGGACCGGCGGCAGCGGATCATCGACGCGGCGATCCGGGTGGTGGGCGCCAAGGGCATCGCGGGGCTGAGCCACCGCAGCGCGGCCGCGGAGGCCGACGTACCCCTCGGGTCGACGACGTACCACTTCAAGACCCTCGACGATCTGCTGGTCGCGGCGCTGCGCCAGGCCAACCAGGGCCTCGCACGGGCGGTGGCGGACTCGCCGGCGCTGGCCGATCCCGACGCGGACCTCGCCCGGGCCCTGGCCCGTCTGCTGGGGGAGTTCCTGGCGGCGGACCGGGGCCGGGTCGAGCTGGAGTACGAGCTCTACCTCGCGGCCCTGCGCCGCCCGGCGCTGCGGCCGGTGGCGGCGGAATGGTGCGAGGCGGTGTCCGCCGGGCTGGCCGCGCGAACGGATCCGGTGACGGCGCGGGCGCTGGTGGCGGTCATGGACGGCATCGGCCTGCAGGTCCTGCTGACGGACGCCGTGTACGACGAGGCGTACGCCCGCGAGGTCCTGGGGCGGGTGCTACGGCTGCCCTAGGCACGTCGCCGCGCCTCGAACGCCGGCGGGGCTGGATTTTCCGGGCCGCCCGGCGTTTGAGGACCGGGTCCGGGCAGAGCCCGGTTTCCGGGGTCACCTCCCAGCGGTAGCCGGGGGAGAAGCGGCGGGGCCGGGAGGGGCTCCGCGCAGCGGCGGCCCGGCCCCAACCGAGGCCCGGCGGCCCGGCTGACCTGTGGCCCGCTAAGCCGCGGAGCGGACCGTCGCCAGTGCCGCGGCCACGCTCGCCTCGATGTCCCTGATCGGGTAGAACACCTCGCGGATCGTGCGGTCGCGGTCCACGACCAGGGTCAGCCGCTTGATCCGGGTCACGCCCGCCGCCCGGAACGTCGGCAGCCGCAGCGCCGCCGTCAGTGCCAGGTCCGCGTCCGAGAGGAGCGGGAACCGCAGCCCCTCCTGCTCCGCGAACTCCCGCTGCTCGTCCGGGCGCTGGGCCGACACCCCGTGCACGGTGGCGCCGGCCGCGGTGAACTCCGCGAGCTGGTCGCGGTACGTGCACGACTCGAAGGTGCAGCCCTTGGCGCCCGGAATGCCGGCCCAGCCGGGCGGGTAGGACTCGGCGCGCGCGTACGCGCCCGGGAAGCAGTACAGGACCGTGAACGGGGTGTCCGCCACCGGGTCGCTCAGCCCGCCGAAACGGTCCGGCAGCAGCAGCTGCGGCACCCGCGTGCCGCGCAGCGCGTGCACCCGTTCCGCCTCCCGCGAGGCCTCGTCGGTCGTCGCCGTCATCTCTCCCTCTCCCAGGACCCACGTGTCTCCCCAGTCCTGGAGGGCCACCAGGACCGGCAGCAGCCCCCGCCCGCGCGGGGTCAGCCGGTACTCGTGCCTCACCGGGCGCTCCTGGTACGGCTCGCGCGTCAGCACCCCGGCCTCGACGAGCATCTTCAGCCGCTCCGTCAGCACCTTGCGGGACATCCCCAGCTCGCGCTGGAGCTCGTCGAAGCGGTGCAGGCCGCGCGCGGTGTCGCGCACGATCAGCAGCGTCCACCAGTCGCCCACCACGTCGAGGGCCTGGGCGATGGCGCAGTCCGCGTCGCCGAGGGGTGTGCGCTGGGCCATGGGAGCTCCTTTGTCCGTTGACCCGAGGTTGTCATGCTGACATAGTCGGTTCCCAAAGGGAACTAACTCGGGGGCGGGACGTGCTGCAAGGGTTCAAAGGGGTGCCGAGAGCGGTCTGGCTGCTCTCGCCGGGCGTGTTCGTCAACGCCGTGTCCAGCTTCACCTTCGTCTTCGTCTTCGTGTACCTGACCGGCCCGCGCGGCCTCTCCGTCACCGAGGCCGGCCTGGTCACCGGGGTCGGCGGCATCGGCCTGATCGCGGGCAACTTCACCGGCGGCGGATACGGAGACCGCTACGGCCACCGCCGCGTCCTGCTCGTCGCCTCGTTCCTCGCCGGCGGCGGCCTCGTCCTGCTGCCGGCGCTGCCCACCGGCGCGCTCTTCGCCGTCCTTCCGCTGGCCCAGTACGCCCTCGGGGCGATCCGCTCCGCCAACGCGGCGCTCGTCGCGGTGATCGTCCCGGAGGGGGCGCGCCGCCAGGCCTTCGCCGTCGTCCGCTGCGTCTCCAACGGCGGCTTCACCCTCGGCCCGCCGCTCGGCGCGCTGATCGCGACGGGCCTGTCCTACGACTGGCTCTTCGTCGCCGACGGCGTCGGCACCCTCTGCTTCGCCCTGTGGACCGCCCGGGTCGTCCCGGCACGCAGCGCGGAACGCACCCCCGCCGCGGCCCCGGACGGGGGTCTGGGCCGCGGCGCATGGGGGGAGCTCCGGGCCAGGCCCGCCGTCCTCGTCCTGCTGGGCGCGATCCTGGTGATCGACGTCATCTACCGCCAGCAGTACTCGACCTTCCCGGTCTACCTCGCCGACCAGGGCCTCGACACCGGTGCCTACGGCCTGATCATCGCCCTCAACGGCGCCGTCATCCTCCTCCTCGAACTGCCGGCCGCCGTCGCCCTGCGCGCCCGCCCGCCGCTGCGCGTCATCGGCGCCGGACTCCTGCTCGTCGGCGCCGGGTACGGGGCGCTGCTGCTCGGGACCGGGATCGCGGCCGCCGTCGCGATGATGGTGCTGCTGAGCCTCGGCGAGATCCTCTACAAGACCCCCGCCACGGCCTACGTCGCCGACCAGGCTCCGGCGCACGCCATCGGGCTGTACCAGAGCCTGTACGCCGGGGTGTCGGCCAGCGGCGTCGTGTTCGGCCCGCCACTCGGCGGAGCGCTGTACTCCGCAGCGCCCGGGCTGCTGTGGCCGCTGTGCGTGGTGCTGGCGGCGGGGGCCGGAGCGGCGGTCCTGTGGGCCCACGCCAGGCAGCAACGGCATGCGCCGCGACCGGCGCGACCGGCACATGAGACCGGTTCGCAACCGAAGGCCGTCGCCGGTTAGGTTTCGGATATGACTGCTACGCGTACCACCGGCGCCGTCGCCGCCGGACTTGCCACCCTCACCGCCGACGGCACCGTCCTCGACACCTGGTTCCCCGCCCCCGAGCTGGTCGCCGAGCCCGGCCCGGCCGGCACCGAGCGCCTCACCGCCGAGCAGGCCGTGGAGCTCCTCGGCGCCGCCGCGGCCAAGGCGATCCGTACGGACGCGGTCCGCGGAGTCGAGGTCGTAGCCGTCCGCACGGTGATCGCCTCCCTGGAGGACAAGCCGCTGGACGCGCACGACGCGTACCTGCGCCTGCACCTGCTCAGCCACCGCCTGGTCAAGCCGCACGGCCAGAACCTCGACGGCGTCTTCGGCCTGCTCGCCAACGTCGCCTGGACCTCGCTGGGCCCGGTCGCGATCGACCAGGTCGAGACCGTCCGCCTCAACGCGCGCGCCGAGGGCCTGCACCTCCAGGTCACCTCGATCGACAAGTTCCCGCGGATGACCGACTACGTCGCCCCCAAGGGCGTGCGCATCGCCGACGCGGACCGCGTCCGCCTCGGCGCGCACCTCGCCGAGGGCACCACCGTCATGCACGAGGGCTTCGTCAACTTCAACGCCGGCACCCTCGGCACCTCCATGGTCGAGGGCCGCATCTCCGCGGGCGTCGTGGTCGGCGACGGCTCCGACATCGGCGGCGGCGCCTCCACCATGGGCACCCTCTCGGGCGGCGGCAAGCAGATCATCTCGATCGGCGAGCGCACCCTGATCGGCGCCGAGGCCGGCGTCGGCATCGCGCTGGGCGACGAGTGCGTCGTCGAGGCCGGCCTGTACGTGACCGCGGGCACCCGCGTCACCCTGCCGGACGGCCAGATCGTCAAGGCCCTGGAGCTCTCCGGCGCCAGCAACATCCTCTTCCGCCGCAACTCGGTCACCGGCGCCGTCGAGGCCCGCCCGTACAAGGCGGCCTGGGGCGGCCTGAACGAGGTCCTGCACAGCCACAACTGACGCTTCGCCGGTTTCCGGCGGTCAGCACCGAGCGCCCTTCCGGCCCCTCAGCGGGCCAGGAGGGCGCTCGGCGGCGTAGCGGCGGCTGCTCGGTCGGGACTGAGTACGTGCGCTCTGGTCTGCGGTGGGGCCGGAGGGAAGGCTGGGGGGCATGCGACGACGACTCCTCTCCGGCCCCGCCGCCCGCCTCCTGACAGCCCTGCTGCTCGCCCTCGTGGCGTCGGCGGCCTGGGCCGCCTGGCTGGGCTGGGACCAGCAGCGCGATGTGCAGCCCGACGGTACGCAGACCGGGCCCTACGAGGCCTGGCAGGTGATCGGGCTCGTGGTGACCCTGCTGGTGCCGGTGTGCTGGGCGGCCTTCCGGGGACACGCGGCGGGCACCGTCGCAGGCGTCACGGCCGGCCTGACGATCGCCGCCGCCTACGACTGGTCGGACGACGCCAGCGGGCTCTTCGCGGTCGGCGTGGGGATGGTCATGGTGGGGAGCCTCGCCCTGACCGCCGGCGTCTGCGCCCTGATCGGCGCCGTGCGACGGCAACAGCCCCGGTCCCGCGCCCACGAGTAGGCCGACGGGCGGGGGTGGCGGCGGTCAGTGCAGGGGGATCGTCCGGATCAGGCCGGCGAAGGCCTGCTTCTCCGCCTCGGTCAGTTCCACCGACTCCATCGGGTGCGCGGCGGAGCTGCGCTGGGCCGGGATCATCGGCAGGCTCTCGTGGGCGCCGGGCTCCGGGTGGTGGAAGCGGCTGTCCCGCAGCATGTGGCCGAGGCCGACGACCCAGACGATCGCAGCCACGAGCAGAACGGCGAGGCCGATTTCCTGGGCGAGGGAGATGGAGGGGAACACGCGGATCCTCCAGGGAGGGGGCGGTGCAAGCCGGGGCAAGATCGGGCGTGGAGATACTCAACACCACAACCGGTGGATTCGGTAGGGATGTGTCGAGCGTCACGCCAGGGCCGAAAGTCCCCACCTTGCCCGGAAAGGGACGTTACGGCTTCAGCTGCAGCTTGAAGCCCTCGTGGCTGCGTGCGAAGCCCAGCCGCTCGTAGAAGCGGTGGGCTGCGGTCCGCCGCTTGCTGCTCGTCAGCTGGACCAGGCCGCAGCCGCGCTCGCGGGCCCGCTCGACGGCGAGGCGCATCAGCTCCGCGCCGAGTCCCGCGCCCCGCCGGTCCGCGCGGACCCGTACGGCCTCCACCACGGCCCGCTCCTGCCCGTTCTGGCCCAGACCCGGTACGTACGTCAGCTGGAGGCAGCCGAGCACGACCTCGTCCGTCTCATCCGTCTCGTCCGCCCCGTCGGTGAGGACCAGCATCTCGTTGCGGGGGTCCGCCTCGATGGCGGCGAAGGCCCGCTCGTGCGCCTCGCCGACCACGATCGAGGCCGGGTCGAGGACCTGGTCCTCGTCCGCGAGCAGGGCGAGTACGGCGGGCAGGTCCCGTCGGGTGGCGTTGCGGAAGGTCATGGCCGGATTGTGGCAGGGGGGCCGGCCCGGACGGCGGCCGGACCCCCTGCGGCTCGTGGGAGCGGGGGGTTACGGGCGGAAGCGCAGCACCTGCGGGTCGTGGTCGCTGTTCTGCGCCGCGAACTCCGCGTTGATGTGCACGCTGTCGTACGTGAACTTCTTGATCGCCGGGCTGGTCAGGATCTGGTCCAGCACCTGCGCGTTGCCCTGGTAGACGTACGAGTAGCGCTCCGCCTTCGGCAGCGACTTGATCGCCGGGTACAGCGCCCCGCCGTCCGCGAGCGCGTCCGTCGTCGCCGAGAACTCGAAGTCGTTGATGTCACCGAGGACCAGGACGTTCGCGTTCTTGTCCGCCGCCAGGATCTCCTTGACGAAGCCGTTCACGGCCTGCGCCTGCAGCAGCCGCTTGGCCTCCGAGGAACGGACCGGCGGCTGGTGGTGCGAGGCCAGGCCCTCGTCGCCGCCCTTGGAGCCGAAGTGGTTGGCGATCACGAAGACCGTCTTGCCGCGGAAGACGAACTCGCCCGCCAGCGGCTTGCGGCTGTCCGCCCACGCCGGGTTCGCGGGGTCGACGCGGCCGGGGGAGTGGGTCAGGGCGGCCTTGCCGTTCTCCTTGACCACGCCGGTCGCCGTCACCGCGTCGCCCGGGGCGCGCTCGGTGAAGGAGACGCGCGCCGGGTTGAAGAGGAAGACCTGGCGGATGTTGCCGCCGGGCTCGCCGCCGTCCTTCTTGTCCTCGGGGTTGACGGTCCGCCACTGGTAGGCCGGGCCGCCCGCCGCCGCGATCGCCGCGGTGAACTTCGTCAGCGTCTGCTCGGCGGAGACGGTGCCGTCGTTCTTGGCGCCGTTGTCGTCCTGGATCTCCTCCAGGGCGAGGATGTCGGGCGAGGCGAGGTTCTCGACGACCGCCTTCGCCAGCGCGTCGAACTTCTCCTGCGGGTCGGTCGGGTCGAGGTTCTCCACGTTGTACGTGGCCACCGCGAGCTCCTGCTCGGTCTGCGGCTTGGTCTTCTCGGGGGCGAGGGTGCCCGCCTTGACCGTGCCGAGGGTGCGGGCCACCAGCGTGTAGCCGCCGAACTGGTTGAAGTCCAGCGGGCCCTCGGTGGTGCCGGTCAGCTTGTCGCCGACGTTGGCCACCGGGAAGGGCTGCTGCGCGATGGGCGCGAGCTGCTGGATCTGCAGGCGGCCGGTGTTCTGGGACTCGTAGGAGCCGTAGATCGTGCCACCGCGCTTGGCGGTGTTCTCCCAGCCCTTCACCGTGACCCACAGCTCCGAGTACGGGTCGGTGGCGCCGACCACGCGGGAGGTGCCGATCTTGACGTTCATGCCCTCCAGCGACTCGTAGTAGTCCAGGGCGTAGCGCGCGGGCTCCAGGGTCAGGCCGTTGATGCTGCCGGCGGCGGCCGGGTCGCCCGCCGGGGCGTACTCGGCGGGCACCGAGTACTCGTTGATCGCGGTGGCCTCGGGCAGCGCGTTGCCGGAGGAGACCACGGTCACCGTCGGCTTGGAGATCTGGGTCACCGACTGGTTGCCGGAGGCGAGGCCGCCGGGGACGTACTCGCCGACGGTGCCGGAGACCTTCACCGCGTCGCCCACGGCGACGGTCGGAACGGAGCTGGTGAAGACGAACACGCCCTCACTGGTGGCGTCGTTGTCGTCGGCGTCCGGGTCCTGGATCCAGAAGCCGCGCGAGCCGTACGTACGCACGCCCGTCACGATGCCCTCGACGTCGGTGACCTGCTTGCCGTTCAGCGGGGATATCC
Source organism: Streptomyces sp. 147326 (assembly GCF_045000215.1). Classification (NCBI taxonomy): domain Bacteria; kingdom Bacillati; phylum Actinomycetota; class Actinomycetes; order Kitasatosporales; family Streptomycetaceae; genus Streptomyces; species Streptomyces sp. 147326. The sequence continues at coordinate 6,619,654 of NZ_CP134201.1, forward strand.
GGGTGGTGCCCTGGATGTCGTGGATGCGTATCGGATCGGCGGACACGGCGCCTTCGGCCGCGTCGGCGGAACCCGCGAGCAGGCCGGTGGCCAGTGCGGTGGCGACGAGGGCCGCGACGGCGGCGGAACGGGGATGCGAGGAGCGCATGGGCAGGAACTCCGGTGTGGGAGAGGGAAAGGAGGGGCGCGGCAGCGGGTCGCAGCGAGATCTGCGGGAGGCGTGCCGCTCCCGATACATCTACGCGCGTCAATTTCCTGTGTGGCCAGCAAAGTTGTCAAGCCCTCCAGGGAATACGGCAGCTGACTGTGGGATGAACCAAAGGTGATGGCCCGCCGGATGGTCCCGAAATGCGTCTACGCTGGAGCGCCGAACGACGGCCACCGCTGTCATCTGCGCCACATCTGCCCTGCGCTGGCCTGCCTGCCATGTCGGCCATGTCGCCGATGTCCGCGCGCACATGACGGACCAATCGGTCGTCACGGCCCGTCGGCCCGGCTGCGCGCCCGGCCCCACCGCGTCCGCGAGGAGAACAGCACCATGTCCGCAGAGTCGCACCCCACGCTGCCGCCGGTACGGCTGCACTCCGACGCGGAACTGGCGCGCGACGCCCTCGGCGCCCCGCTGTTCGCGCGCGCCGTACGCCTCGCCCGCTGGGCCGGTCCCGGCACGCGCGTCGACGTCGGCGGTGAACTCGTCGCGGACCAGCTGCCCGGGGCCGTCGAGGTGCTCGGCCTCGACGCCGCCGACGCGGACTCCGCCGGGTACGCGGGCCAGGCCTGGCGGGTGGCCGTGGACACCGGCCTGGTCGACGTGACGGAGCCGGAGGACGAGGCCGGTCAGGACGTCGGTCAGGTCGCCGGTCAGGACGTCGGTCCCGGCGCCGGTCAGGGCAGCGAAGAGCGGTTCGGCACGGCCGCGCCCGGCGAGGACCTGGCCCTGGTGACGAGCGGTGCGCCCGGCGACGTTCTCGACCTGTGGCTGGCGGCCCTGGACACGGTGCTCGCCGACGCGGCCGTGCCCGACCTCGACGGCCTCGTCGACGCGCTGGACGCGGGCGGCGAGATCGACTTCGACCGGCTGGACTGGAACCCGGGCCGCGAGGCGGACTTCCTCGACGGGGTCCTCGCCAACCTCTACCTGCTCACCGTCACCGAGGGCGGGGCGGCGGACCGGCCGGTTCCGCTGCCGGTGCTCGCCGCGTCGATGGTCGTCCCCGACGGCATGGGCGAGCCCACCGACGCCGTGCTGGAGCAGGTCTCGGACGCGATGATGCGCCTCGACGACCAGTTCAGGCAGCTGGAGCCGATCGGGCTGGTCGAGTTCCGGCCCGTCGACGAAGAGCTGATGGCGGAGGCCGACGAGGAGGAGCTCGCCGCCGGCGCGTCGCGGGCGGGCGGCCCGGCCGCCGTGGACGACGAGGACGTCTCCCGCTACGGCATGGTCCGCCTCACCCCGCTCGGCGTGTACGGGATCCGGGCCCGCATGCTGGAGGCCGGGGTCGAGGCGCCCGCCGTCGGCGAGCTGGCCGACAAGGGCGCCGACGCACTGCTCGACGCGGTCTCCTTCTACCCCGAGAACGCCGCCCAGGCCGAGATCGAACAGTGGCTGGCCGGCCGCGAACTGCCCGCCGCGGTCGCCGAACTGCTGGCCGCCGCCCGCGGGGACGACGAGGGCGGCCCGCTGCGCCGGCTCCGGTGTCAGCAGGCCCTGGCGCCGGCCGGGCCGGAGGCCGAGCCGGCGGTCCGCGCGGTGCTGGACGACGCGGAGCTCGGCGGGCTCGCCCGGGTGTGGCTGGCGGAGCGCGGGGCGGCCGACGTACCGGCGCCGGACCCGGAGATGGTGTTCTGGCTGACGGTCGACACGATCGCGGCGCAGCTGGCCGCCGACGGGGAGACGGAGGAGCTGCCGCTCCTGATGGAGACGCTGACCGCCCATCACGCGGGGTTCTTCGAGCAGGTGTGGCGGGTGGAGCACCCGGCGACGGCGTACGTCCTGGAGGCGATGGGCCGGCTGCACCCGGACAAGAGGGCGGCGAAGGAGGCCCGCAAGGCCGCGTTCAAGGCGCGTTCCCGCCGCCCCTGAGCCGAGCGGGCGGTGGGGGGAGCCGGTGGGGGCGGTGGCGGGTGCGGTGGTGGTGGCCGGTGTAGCGGGTGTGGCCGGTGGGCCCGGTGGGGTCGGGCGGCCCGGGCATCCCCGGCGTACCGGCCGGGGTGGCGACAATGCGCCGTTCCTGGGGCCGGAGTTGGCCATTCCGGCCACCGGCAAGGGGACTGATCCTCTTCGTGGGTAGTTCAGCCGCCGTTCACGTGCGGGCGACAGCGTGTGCGCCGACGACCGCACGACAGGCGCACCACCTCCCCACCCCAGGAGACCCGATGCCGCTCAGCCGTAGAGACTTCACCGCCCGCACCGTCATCGCCGGCGCGGGAGTCGCGCTCACCGGGACGGTCGGTGCCCTCGCCACCGCCCCGGGAGCGCTGGCGGCCGACGACAGCACCCACCGCGACGAGCACGGGCGGCCCTGCGAGCCCGGCTACGGCCCGCTCGTCCCCGACCCGGCCGGCATCCTCGCCCTCCCCGCCGGGTTCAAGTACCGCGTGATCACGCACAGCGGGGTCACCACGCTGGAGTCCGGCGAGAGCACCCCGTCCAACCACGACGGGACCGCCGCCTTCGAGGGCCACCGAGGAGTCACCCTCCTCGTCAACAACCACGAGCTCAAGGGCCCCCGTTCGGGCTGGACCCACCCCGTCCCGCTCACCGAGGGCCTGGTCTACGACCCGGCCGCGGCCGGCGGCTGCACGGTCGTCGAGGTCCGGCGCGGCGGCGAGGTCGCCGAATGGGTGGGCATCGCCGGTACGTCCACCAACTGCGCGGGCGGCTCCACCCCCTGGAACACCTGGCTGACCTGCGAGGAGAACTCCGACCTCGCCGGCAAGAACGGCATGACCAAGGACCACGGCTACGTCTTCGAGGTCGACCCGCACGACCGGCGTGCCAACCGCGACCCGCGCCCGGTCAAGGCCTTCGGCCGCTACGACCACGAGGCCGTGGTCATCGACCCGCGCCAGGGCCACGCGTACCTGACCGAGGACGCCTCCGGCCCCAACGGGCTGTTCTACCGCTGGACCCCGCCCCGCGGCTTCCACCACGGGCGCGGCAGGCTCCGTACGCTCGCCGCCGACGCCGGCGTGCTCCAGGCCGCCAAGTGCATCGACAGCTCGGGCCGGTTCGTCGACGACTTCTCGCGCGCCACGAAGATCGGCACCGTCTACGGCGTCGACTGGGTGGACGTCCAGGACCGCGACGCCCGGACCGTGCCGGTGCGCAAGCAGTTCGCCGACGGAGTGGTGACGCGCGGGCGCAAGCTGGAGGGCATGTGGTGGGCCGACGGAGGCGCGTACTTCGTCTCCTCCTACGCCCGTGAGGAGAGCCCGGGCGCGGCGCACGACGGCCAGGTGTGGTTCTACGACCCGAAGCGGCGCACGGTCCGGCTGACCGTCCTGATCGGTGTCAACGCGGATCCGTCGGTGGACGGGGGCTACGACGGCCCGGACAACATCACCGTGTCGCCGTACGGAGGGCTGGTCATCGCGGAGGACGGCTCGGGGCTGCAGCACCTGTTCGGCGCGACGGACTCGGGCCGCACCTACCCGCTGGCGCGCAACGAGCTGAACATCGGATCGGCCGAGGAGCCGGAGTACTCCGAATTCACCGGTGTCTGCTTCTCCCCGGACGGGCGCACGCTGTTCGCCAACATCCAGAGCCCGGGCATCATGCTGGCCATCACCGGGCCGTGGCGGCGCGGCCACTGACGCGGGCGGAGCCCGGCGCGCCCACGAGCGTGGGTGAGGGCGCGGGCACGGGTCCGGGCGGTCCGGGCACGGGTCAGGGCGTGGGCGTGGGTGCCTGGGCACCCGCGCTCACTGGCCTGCGGAAACCTCCGCGCGCGAGCCATCGGCCCACTCGGTGAGCAGGAACTCATACGCCTCCGAGGGCCACTCGCCGTCCACCCGGGTCTCGACGAGGAGCCGTATCGCCTCGTTCGCCTCGGCGGCGGACGGGCGGGCGGGTCCCGCGGGCGTGAGTGTCTGGTGCATGGTTTCAAGGCTACGGGCGGGCACTGACAGCAACGTACGGATTACGCGTGGCATCCATCACCCGGGATGCGCGGCCGTGGCTGCCGGTGCCCGCCCACCTGCTCAGAGTGCCTGCGCGGCGGGCTTGACCATGCCGCGCACTGTGCGCGACTTCACAAACTCGCCCATGGCCGTCATCTCCCACTCGCCGCTGAACTGCTTGATCAGCTTGGCCATCATCACGCCGGTCTGGGGCTCGGCGGTGGTCAGGTCGAAGCGCACCAGCTCCTCGCCGCTCGCCGCGTCGATCAGGCGGCAGTACGCCTTCGCCACCTCGGTGAACTTCTGGCCGGAGAAGGAGTTGACCGTGAAAACCAGGCCGGTGGCCTCGGCGGGGAGCCGGCCGAGGTCCACGACGATCACCTCGTCGTCGCCCGCGCCCTCACCCGTGAGGTTGTCCCCCGAGTGCTTGACGGAGCCGCCCAGGATGGACAGCTTGCCGAAGTAGCAGCTGTCGATGTGGTTGCGCTGGGGGCCGTACGCGATGACGGAGGCGTCGAGGTCGATGTCCCGGCCGCCGAAGGCGGGCTCCCAGCCCAGGCCCATCTTCACCTGGGAGAGCAGCGGGCGGCCGCCCTTGACCAGGGAGACGGTCTGGTTCTTCTGGAGGCTGACCCGGCCCTTGTCGAGGTTGATCTTCCCGGTGCCGGGCGGGGCGGCCGGGGGTGCGGCGGGCGCCGCCGCCGGGACCGGCGCGGCCGGGGTGACGGGGGCCGTCGGGGTCGTGGCGCCGCCGAGCCAGGGGGAGGGCGGGTAGGAGACCGGAGGGGCCGGCGCCGCGGGGGGCGCGGGGGGTGCCGGGGCGACGGGCGGGGTGACGGCGGCGGCCGCGGGTGCCGGCTCGTCCTCCACGGAGACCCCGAAGTCGGTGGCGATGCCGGCGAGGCCGTTCGCGTACCCCTGGCCGACCGCGCGCACCTTCCACACGCCGCCGCGCAGGTAGATCTCGACGACGACGAGCGCCGTCTCGGAGCCCAGCTGCGGCGGGGTGAAGGAGGCGATCACCGCGCCGCCGTCGGCGTTGCGCACGGTGGCCGTGGGCTCGATGCCCTGGAAGCTCTGCCCGGCGGCGTCGGGGCTGGCCGTGACCACGATCCGCTCGATGCCCGGCGGCACCGCGCCGGTGTCCACCGTGATCGAGTCCGGCGCCGCACCGCCGCCGGACCGGTAGCTGACGCCGGGGCCGGAGGGCTGGTTGAAGAAGATGAAGTCGGCGTCGGAGCGCACCTTGCCGTCGGCCGTCAGGAGCAGGGCCGATACGTCGAGCCGCACCGGCGCAGCCACGTCCACCGTCACGCGGACGGTGTTGAGCGGCAGGTTGGAACCAGGGGTCATAGCGGTCATGCCCGGAGAACGACCGGAGGGGCTTTGCCGTTCCCTTACCCTCGCGAGAGATTTCAGCGCCGGTTGCGGGGGTGGTTCCGCGCCGCGCGCTCGTTCCCGAACTTGTACGAGCCGGTCCAGCGGGCCATGACCAGCTGCGCGTCGCCGGACTCCACCTCGGCGAGGAACTTCTCCGCCCGGGCCCCGCGCAGGGTGGCGGCGGTGCGGCCCTGGTGGGTGATGACGAGGCACTGGGCGCCCAGTCTTTCGTACGAGAATCCGTGCGGCTCCGGCATGGGGCGCAGCCTGCCCCGCCGCGTGCGGGGCGGGCAACGGGATTAAGGGCGGCGGTCCCGGCCTGGGCAGGGTCCTGGCCGGGGTGTGGCTCCCGCTGAGGCGTGGCCCGGCCGGGGTTGGCCCCGGCTGGGATAAGCCCCCCCGGCTGGGACAGGCCCCCCGGCCGGGACAGCCCCCCCGGCTGGGACAGGCCCCCCGGCTGGGACAGGCCCCCCGGCTGGGACAGGCCCCCCGGCTGGGACAGGCCCCCCGGCTGGGACAGGCCCCCCGGCTGGGACAGGCCCCCCGGCTGGGACAGGCCCCCCGGCCGGGGTACCGCCTTCGTTCAGACGCCCGTGACCCGGCGCGGCAGCCCCAGCGGGTTGGCCTCGCGCAGCTCCGCCGGAAGGAGCGAGTCCGGCACGGACTGGTAGGCCACCGGCCGCAGCCAGCGCTCGATCGCGGTCCCGCCCACCGAGGTGGAGTGCGAGGTCGCCGCCGGGTAGGGCCCGCCGTGGTGCTGGGCCGGGGCCACCGCCACGCCGGTCGGCCAGCCGTTGACCACGATCCGGCCCGCCAGCTCCGTGACCTGCCCGATCAGCTCGGCGGCCGGACCCGGCGCGCCCTCCGTCTCGGCGGCCGACAGCTGGAGCGTGGCGCTCAGGTTCCCGGGAAGCCGGCCGAGCACCGCGCCCGCCTCGCCCTGATCGGCGTACCGCACGACGACGGTGACCGGGCCGAAGCACTCCTCCAGGAGGAGGTCGTGGGCGCCGCCCCCGAGCAGGTCCCCGGCGCTCACGGTCAGGTAGCCCGCGCCGACGGTGTGCTCCCCGCCGGAGCCCGGGGTGACGGGCGCGTCGACGCCGGGCAGCCCGGCCCGCTCGCGGACCCCGGAGACGAAGTTCTCCCGCATCCGGTGGTCGAGCAGCACCCCGGGCTCGGTCTCCCCGAGCGCCTTGGTGAGCGCGGCGGTGAGACGGTCGCCCGCCGCCCCCTCGGGGACCAGCACCAGCCCGGGCTTCACGCAGAACTGGCCGACGCCGAGGGTGACCGAGCCCGCGAGCCCGGCGCCGATCTCCTCAGCGCGCTCGGCGGCCGCGGCCGGGGTGACCACGACGGGGTTGAGGGAGCCCAGCTCGCCGTGGAAGGGGATCGGCACGGGCCGGGCGGCGGCCGCGTCGAACAGCGCCCGCCCGCCCCGGATGGAACCGGTGAATCCGGCGGCGGCCACCAGCGGGTGGCGGATCAGCTCCAGGCCGGCGTCGAACCCGTGGACCACGCTCACCACTTCGGCCGGGAGCCCGACGGCGGCCGCCGCCCGGCGCAGCAGCGAGGCGCACAGTTCGGAGGTGGCCGGGTGGTCGGGGTGCGCCTTGACGACCACCGGGCAGCCGGCGGCCAGCGCGCTCGCGGTGTCCCCGCCGGGGACGGAGAAGGCGAGCGGGAAGTTGGAGGCGGCGTAGACCGCGACCACGCCGAGCGGGACCTTGTAGCGGCGCAGTTCGGGGCGGGGCGGGCTGAGGGAGGGGTCGGCGCGGTCGATCCGGATGTCGAGGTAGGCGCCCTCGTCGACGGCGTCGGCGAAGGCGCGCAGCTGGCCGGTGGTGCGCGCCAGTTCGCCGGTGAGCCGGCCCGGGCCGAGCGCCGTCTCGGCGTCGGCGGCCTCGATGACGTGGGCGGCGGCCTCGTCGAGCAGCGCGGCGGCGGTGCGCAGGAAGGCGGCGCGGACGGCGGCGTCGGCGAGCGGGGCACGGGCCGCGTGGGCCGCCCGTACGGCTTCGGCCACCTCCCGGGACGTGGCCTCCACCGCAACCTGCTCGCGCTGCTTCCCGGTGCGGGGGTCCACACTCCAGACTGGTGTCGTTGTCATGGCCCACTGCCTCCTGGATCGTTCAGTATTCTGAACGCGGTTCCGGTGGATGAATGATCACATCTGCTGCGGACTCTATTTCCGCGTCCTCCGCGTGACAAGAGGCGACCAGAGGGGAAGCAGGCGTATGACGACGACCGAGTCGGGGATCCCGGTTGCGGCGGCGCCGGTCAAATCGGCGGTCCGGACCGTCCTGCTGCTGGAGCACTTCGCGGCGCGGCCGGGGCTGCACAGCCTGGCGGACATCCAGCACGACCTCGACCTGCCCAAGTCCAGCCTCTACATGTTGCTGCGCACGCTGGTGAACCTGGGGTGGGTGGAGACGGACGCGACGGGCACGCGGTACGGAATCGGCGTACGGGCCCTGCTGGTCGGCAGTTCGTACATCGACGGGGACGAGGTGGTCGCCGCCGCCCGGCCCACCCTGGACCGGCTCTCCGACGACACGACGGAGACCATCCACCTGGCGCGGATGGACGGAACGAGCGTGGTGTACCTCGCCACCCGGCAGTCCCAGCACTACCTGCGGCCCTTCACCCGGGTCGGGCGGCGGCTGCCCGTGCACTCGACGGCGCTCGGCAAGGCGCTGCTGGCCACGCACACGGACGAAGAGGTACGGAGGCTGCTGCCGCGGCGTCTGGAGGCGGTCACCGAGCACACCGTCACCGACCGGGAGCAGCTCGTCGAGGAGTTGGCGCTGGTACGGGAGCAGGGGTACGCGGTGGACCGGGAGGAGAACACCCTCGGGTTGCGCTGCTTCGGGGTGGCGGTGCCGTACCGGACGCCGGCCCGTGACGCGGTGAGCTGCTCGGTGCCGGTGGCCCGGCTGACGGCGGGGCACGAACAGGTCATCAAGGCGGCGCTGTTCGAGGCGAGGGACCGGCTGTCGGTGGTGACGCGGCGCATGTGAGGCGCCGCAGGCGGGGCGGCGTGGGCGGGGCGCCGCAGGCGGGGCGGCGTAGGCGGGGGCGGGGTAGGCGGGGCGCCGCAGGCGGGGGCGGCGCGAGTGGGGCGGCGGTGTGGTGCCTCCCCCGTGCGGGGGAGGCGGTTCCCCTGTGAGGGGGAGGTGGCGGGGCGGTCGGCGCGGGACCGTTGGGTCATGAGCACACGAGCCGTTCGGACGGCGTACGCGACGAGGCCGCCGGCCCCCGCCCCGGGGGCCGGGCGGCGGATCCTGGGGGCGGTGGCCATCGCGGCCACCGTGCCGTACCTGGCGCTGAAGGCCGCCTGGCTGTCCGGGAGCCGGATCGGGATACCGGACGGCAGCGTGCTGCTGGAGCCCGGGCCGTTCTTCACCGCGGCCAATTCCCTCACGCTGGCCATGGACGCGAGCGTCATCCTGCTCGTCCTGGTGCTCACGAGGCCCTGGGGCGTGCGGGTGCCGGCCTGGCTGCTGGCCGTGCCGGTCTTCGTGGCCACGGGACTGCTGGCCCCGATCGTCACGGCGTTCCCGGGTCAACTGCTCATACGGGCGCTCGGCTTCGGGGAGGAACCGGCTGCGGCGGCCGCGCGCCAGCCGTTCGTTGACCCCTGGGTGTTCAACGTGGTCTACGGGGGCTTCATGGTCCAAGGACTCGCTCTGGCCGGGCTGTTCGTGCCCTATGCGCGAGAGCGCTGGGGCCGGCTGTGGCAGGGCGTGGCGGTCGGGGTCCAGTCGGACGGAGTCCGGGGGAGGCTGCCGTCGTCCACGGGGGTGGTGGCGGCAGCCGCGGCCGCGGCCGGCCTGGCGGTCGCGGCGGTGTGCGCGTACTGGGCCTTCGGCGGTACGGCCGGGCTGGGTGCCGAGCAGGCGGCCGCGCACTCCGCGGAGACGGGTGTGGTGTCCGCCGTCCACGGGATGTGGGCGCTCGCCGCCGGGGCGGGGGCGCTGCTGCTGGCCCGTGGCGGGGGGCTCCGGGCGCGGTGGCAGTTCGCCCTCGCCTGGGTCGGAGCGGGCGCGACCCTGACCTGGGGGGCCTGGATGCTGACCGCTTCGCTGGGACCGCAGCTGGACGGTGGTGAAGGACCTTCTGCCGCAGCCCTGTTGGCCTACGCTGGCCAGATGATCACGGGATCGCTCGCCGCCGCCGTCCTCACTCGGTTCCTCATATCCCGCCGCGAAGGATGATGCGCGGCGCTTTGGGCCGGCTGCTGGGCGCGCGGGCTCGGCTGCGGTGGATCCACCTGATCCTCGGTGGGGCCCTGCTGATGCCGTACTTCCTCCTCACCCAGGTGGGGGTGGGTACGGCGGCCGGCGGGGTCAATGCCCTCAACTCCTTCCCGCTGACCCTCGCCGCCTATGCGGCGGCCCTGCCGCTGATCGCGGTGACCGCGGTCTTCGGGCTGGTCCGGCCGATGTCCGTGGCCGCCGTCCGGGCCATGTGCGGGGTGCCGGGTGAGCGGCTGGCGGAAGGGCCCGCGCGGTCCTGGGCCGCGCGGGGGCGGACCTCCGCCTGGTGGACCCTGCACCTGGGGGTGGGCGCGGTGATCAGCGGGATGACCCTCGCGGTACCGCCCCTGGCGGTGGTGCTGATCACGCTGCCGCTCGTGAGCGGACTGCGGATGGCCGAGCTCGGACTGGGCTGGTTCACGACCGAGGCCGATCCGTACGTGGCTCCCCTGCTCGGGATCGGTCTGCTGGGAGGGCTCGTCCTGTGCGCCGCCGGGGCCGGGGCGCTGCTGGCCCGGATGGCGCCCGTACTGCTCGGGCCGACGGCGGCGGACCGGCTGGCCGCGGCCGAGGAGCGGGCCGCCGACCTGGCCGTGCGCAACCGGCTGGCCCGGGAGCTGCACGACGCGGTCGGGCACGCGCTGAGCGCCGTCACCCTCCAGGCGGTCGCCGCCCGGCGGATGCTGGAGCGCGACCCCGAGTTCGTACGGGAGGCGCTGGCCGCGATCGAGGACACCACCCGGCGGACGGTGGGCGAGCTGGACGCCGTACTGGGCCTGCTGCGGGACGGGGATCCGGCCCGGCCGGACGCCGCGCCGGCACCGACCCTCGCCGCCGACCTCGACGGGCTGCTGGCCCGTACCCGGGCGGCCGGCATCACCGTCACCGCGCACCAGGACCCCGGCCCCGGCGGGGGCTGGGCAGGGCTTCCGGCGATCGCCTCCCGCGAGGCGTACCGGATCGTCCAGGAGGGGCTCAGCAACGCCCTCCGCCACGGCACCGGCCCGGTGGATCTGCGGATCCGGGTGCGGGCCGGCCACGAGAGCGGACACCGTGAACTGGAGATCACCATGACCAATACGCCCGCCACCCCCGGCGCAGGGGAGTCCCGCACCACCGGGGGCCGGGGACTGCGCGGCTCCGCGGAACGGGCGGCCCTGCTCGGCGGCAGCGTCGAGGCCGGCCCGTACGAGGACCAGTGGCGGCTGCGGGCCGTCCTCCCTCTCGCCGGAGGCGACCGATGAGCGCGCCGACCCCGCCCACCGAGGCGACGCAGGCGACCCCGCCCACCCCGCCCACCGCGCCCACCCCGCCCACCGCGCCGACCGCGCCGACCGCGCCCACCCCGCCCACCGCGCCGACCGCGCCGACCGCGCCCACCGCGCCCACCCCGCCGACCCCGGCGGGCCGTCCGCCGCTGCGCATCGTGCTCTGCGACGACGAGCGGATGGTCCGCACCGCGCTGCGGGTCATCCTGGAGGCCGAGCCCGACCTCCAGGTCGTCGGCGAGGCCGCCACCGGCGCCGAAGCGGTCCCGCTGGTCCGCTCGCTGGCCCCGGACGTGGTGCTGATGGACGTCCGGATGCCCGAGATAGACGGGCTCCGGGCCACCGAGCAGATCCTCGCCACCATGGCCGCGCCGCCCCGGATCGTGGTCGTCACCACCTTCGAGAACGACGCCTACGTCTACGACGCGCTGCGCGCGGGAGCCGTGGGCTTCCTCCTCAAGCGCGCCGACCCCGACGAGCTGATCGGGGCGGTCAGGCTCGTCGCCCGCGGCGACTCGCTGCTCTTCCCCGCCGCGGTGCGCTCCCTCGCCGCCGCCCACACGGCCGGCGGCGCCCCGCCCGCCGCCGCGCCCTGGGTGGCCCGGCTCACCGACCGCGAGGCCGACGTACTGCGCCTGATGGCCACCGGGCTGTCCAACCACGAGATGAGCGAGCGCCTCGGCGTCGGACCGCAGACGGTCAAGACGCACGTCGCGGCGGTCCTCACCAAGACCGGCTCCCGCGACCGCACCCAGGCGGTCATCGCGGCGTACGAGGGGGGCTTCATCATGAAGAAAAGCTGAGAACCCGGCCACAATCGGGGCAGAGCGGAACGGCTGGGGTCACTGGGACGTCCTTCTGGGGGATGAACAAGACGATCAGGCGTGCGTCGGTCTTCTGTCTGCTTCTGGTGCTGGCCCTGCTGGTCCGCGTCACCTGGGTGCAGGCATATCAAGGCCAGGCCCTCGCAGACGACAAGCACAACCGCCGAAACCTCATCGGGCAGTACGAGAACCCGCTGGGCAACATCATCGTGGGCGGGGAGGCGATCACCGGCTCGGTGAAGACGGGCGGCAAGGACTTCGCCTACAAGCGGACGTATGTCGACGGCCCCCTCTACGCGCCGATCACCGGGTACAGCTCCCAGGCCTACGGCACGACCATGCTGGAGGGCATCTACAAGAACGTCCTCAACGGTTCGGACAGCCGGCTGAAGACCGTGATGGACATGCTCACCAACAAGCGGGCCGCCCCCGGCAACGTCCTGACCACGATCGACAAGGACGTGCAGAAGGCCGCCCACGACGCGCTCCAGGGCAAGCAGGGCGCCGCCGTGGCCATCGACCCCGCGACCGGCGAGATCCTCGCCGTGGTGAACAACCCCTCCTTCGACCCGGGCAGCATCGCCGGCGCCAACGACGACAAGGCCTGGGCCGAACTCTCCGCGGACAAGGGCAAGGCCCTGGAGAACGTGGCGCTGCGCAAGCCCCAGGCGCCCGGGTCCACCTTCAAGCTGGTCACCCTCGCCGCGGCCATAGAGAACGGCCTCGTCACCAACCTCGACCAGCCGACCGGCATCGCCGACCCGTACACGATCCCCGGCACCCGCACCCTGCTGCCCAGCGAGGCGGGCTCCGCGGCCTGCAACAACGTCTCGGTGCGCACCGCCCTGCGGCTGTCCTGCAACAACGTCTTCGCCGAGCTCGCGTCCAAGCTCGGCCAGGACAAGATGCGCGCGACGGCCGAGAAGCTCGGGTTCAACGTGCAGATCGACACCCCGGTCCGCACCAATCCGCCGAGCAAGTACCCGTCGAAGAAGATGTCGACCGACCAGGTCGCGCAGACGGGTATCGGCCAGTTCGACGTGCAGGCCACCCCGCTCCAGATGGCGATGGTGACGGCCGCGATCGAGAACGGCGGCAAGCTCGTCGCCCCGCACATGGTCTCCGAGGTCACCGACGGCAACGGCGACGTGCTGGAGAGCTTCAAGGACCCCAAGTCCCAGCAGGTCATGGGCGAGAAGACCGCCTCGATGATCCGGGACGCCATGCGCACGGTCGCCACCGAGGGCGGCGGCAAGTCGGCCCAGGTCGCGGGCGCCGAGGTGGGCGGCAAGACCGGTACCGCCCAGCGCGGTGTCAACAACAGCCTCGCGCCGCTGGCCTGGTTCACCTCGTACGGCAAGCTGGGCGGCAAGCAGATCGCGGTCGCCGTGGTGATCGAGAACTCGGACACCGACCGCTCCGAGATCGGCGGCGGCAAACTGGCCGCCCCCATCGCCCAGAAGATGATGGAGGCGTGGCTCAAGAAGTAGCCCCGCGGGCGGCACGGCCGACGCGCCGGGAACCGCCCGGGTCCCCGGCGCGTTTCCCTTCCCGTGATCAGAGCCGCGGAGCCCGCAGACCTCGACGCCATCGCCGCCCTGCACGCGCGGGCCCGGGCCACGTACTACCGGGGACACATCCCCGAACAGGCCTGCGCGGGTGACGCAGAGCTCCACCGGACGCGCGAGGGCTGGTCCCGTGCCGTCGCCCGGGACCCCGCCGAGGGCGCGGTGCTCTGCGCCGAGCAGGACGGCCGGCTCACCGGGGTCGCCGCCTTCCGCACGGAGGACGGCGAGACCACCCTCACCCAGCTCCACGTCGACCCGGTCCACTGGCGCCGCGGCACCGGCGCCGCCCTGCACGCCGCCTGCCTCGACGTCTGGCGCCGCGCCGGAGTCAGCCGGGTCCGCCTCGAGGTCTACGCGCACAACCTCCGCGCCCAGGCCTTCTACGCCACCCACGGCTGGCGCCCGGACCCCTCCACCCCGCACGCGGGCACCCACCGCACCCTCTGGCTCCAGATCGGCCCCCCGCCCGCCGCCGGCTCGACCGGGGGCCCCGCGGACGCTCCGGGTGCGGACACCGGCCTTCGCGGAGAAGCTTGAAGGCGACCGGCATTCCGTAGAGAGGACGCCCCATGTCCATGCTCGACAAGCTCAAAGACCTGATCAAGGGACACCCTGACCAGGCCCGCCAAGGAGTCGAGAAGGCCGGAGATGCCTTCGACGCGAAGACCGGGCGCAAGTACCAGAGCCAGGTCGACACGGCGCAGCAGAAGCTCAACGAGCAGATCGGCAGGAACGAGCCCCCCGCCCCCGGGGACCCCCGCCCGCCCCAGCGCTGACGACACGCCTCCGGGCCCGCGTGCCCGCGGGGACCGCGCCCGATCACACGGCGGCGCGGTCCCCGCGGGCTGCCCGTACGTCCGCTCCCCGCCGTGTCCGGGGAATGAGACGGGGCGGCGGGTGGTTGAAGGGGAAACCGATTTGTCCCCCGACCCCGGAGAGAAGAAGGATCATGCGCGTCGAGATCTGGAGCGACATCGCCTGCCCCTGGTGCTACATCGGCAAGGCCCGTTTCACGAAGGGGCTGGCCGAGTTCGCGCACCGTGACGAGGTGGAGGTCGTGTTCCGGTCCTTCGAGCTCGACCCGGGCAGTGCCAAGGGGGTCACCGCTCCCGTCGTGGAGATGCTCGCCAAGAAGTACGGCCGCACCCTCGACGAGGCGCGCGGCATGGAGGAGCACGTCGCGGCCAGCGCCCGCGCCGAGGGGCTGGAGTACCGGACCGACGGCCGCGACCACGGCAACACCTTCGACATCCACCGGCTGCTGCACCTGGCCGGTGCCCGCGGCCGGCAGGAGGAGCTGCTCGACCTCGCCTACCGGGCCAACTTCGGCGAGGAGCGCTCCGTCTTCGACCCCGAGGTGCTGGTCGCGCTCGCCGTCGAGGCCGGGCTGGACGAGGCCGAGGCGCGCGCCGTGCTCGCCGACGACTCCGCCTACGCCGCCGAGGTGCGGACCGACGAGCGTGAGGCCGCCGAGCTGGGTGCGAACGCCGTGCCGTTCTTCGTCCTCGACCGCCGCTACGGGATCTCGGGCGGGCAGCCGGCCGAGGTGTTCACCCGGGCCCTGGAGCAGGCATGGGCCGGGCGGGAGATCGAGGAGCCGGCCGCCGGGGCCGAGGCGTGCGAGCCCGACGGGGCCTGCGCCGTCCCCCAGGCATAGGGATGACGTGGGGTGGGTGCAGGTAACGGGGCAATGGACTGCGGGTCGTTCCTGGCGCAGAGTTGAAGGCATGGATCTTCTCGCCGAAGCAACCCGTGCCGAGTTCGCCCACTCCACCGCCTACCTCAACACCGCCAACTGCGGGGTGCTCCCGCGTTCCGCCGTCGCGGCCGTACGGGAGCTGGCCGAGGCGGCGGGGGCCGGCGTCCCCGCCGGCTTCGGCGACTTCGACCGTGTGAACCGCTCCCGGGCCGCCTTCGCCCGCCTCGTCGGGGTGGACGCCGAGCGGGTGGCCGTCGGCTCGGCCGTCTCCACCCACGTCGGCCTCGTCGCGGCCTCGCTCCCGCCCGGCGCCGAAGTCCTGTGCCCGGAGGGCGACTTCGCCTCCGTGATCAACCCCTTCGTGGTGCGGGGCGACCTCAAGGTCCGCTTCGCGCCGCTGGAGTCCCTCGCCGAGGCCGTCGGCCCGGACACGGCCCTGGTCTCGCTGAGCGCCGTACAGTCCGCGGACGGGCGCATGGCCGACCTGCCCGCGGTGCGCGCGGCGACGGCGGCGCACGGGGCCCGGATGCTCGTGGACGCGTCCCAGGCGGTGGGCTGGCTGCCCTTCGACGCCTCGCCCTACGACTACACGGTCGCCGTCGGCTTCAAATGGCTGCTCGCCGTGCGCGGGGCCTCGTTCCTGACCGTGTCGCAGGAGGCCCAGCCCACCCTGACCCCGCTGCACGCCGGCTGGGTGGCGGCCGAGTCCATCTGGGACGCCACCTACGGGCCGATCTCGCAACTGGCCCACGGGGCGCGGCGGTTCGACGAGTCCCCGGCCTTCCTCGCCTACCACGCGGCCGAGGCCTCGCTGGCCCTGATCGAGCGGATCGGCATCGACGCCATCCACGCCCATGACACCGCCCTCGCCGCCCGCTACCGGGCCGGGCTCGCCCGCCTCGGCCACGAGCCCGTGCCCGGCGGGGCCGCCATCGTCTCGGTCCCGGGCCTCGCGGACCGGCAGCCCGCCCTGCAGGCGGCCGGCATCGCCACCTCGGCCCGCGCCGGCGCCCTGCGGGCCTCGTTCCACCTTTACAGCACGGAGGCGGACGTGGACCGGCTGCTGGACGTCCTCTCCGCGTCCTGAGGCGGGCGGCGCGCACGTACGGGGCGCACGTACAGTGCCGCCATGAGTGATGTGCTGCACGTGAAGGGGCGGGTGCTGGTCGGGCCCGACGAGGTCCGCGACGAGCTCTGGGTGGTCGGCGGGCGGGTCTCCTGCGAACGCCCGCCCGGGGCCCGCGAGGTCACCACGGTGACGGGCTGGGCACTGCCGGGCCTGGTCGACGCGCACTGCCACGTGGGACTGGACGCCCACGGCCCGGTCGACGCCGCGACCGCCGAGCGCCAGGCCCTCACCGACCGGGACGCCGGCACCCTCCTCATCCGCGACGCCGGATCGCCCTCCGACACCCGCTGGATCGACGACCGCGAGGACCTGCCGAAGATCATCCGGGCCGGCCGGCACATCGCGCGCACCCGCCGCTACATCCGCAACTACGCGCACGAGATCGAGCCGGCCGACCTGGTCGAGTACGTGGGCCGCGAGGCGCTGCGCGGCGACGGCTGGGTGAAGCTCGTCGGCGACTGGATCGACCGCGACGCCGGGGACCTGACGGCCTGCTGGCCGCGCGCCGAGGTCGAGGCGGCCATCGCCGAGGCGCACCGGCTGGGCGCCCGCGTCACCGCGCACTGCTTCGCCGAGGACTCGCTGCGCGACCTGGTCGAGGCGGGCATCGACTGCATCGAGCACGCCACCGGCCTCACCGAGGACACCATCCCGCTGTTCGCGGAGCGCCGGGTCGCGATCGTCCCGACCCTCGTGAACATCGCGACGTTCCCGAAGATGGCGGCGGGCGGCGAGGCGAAGTTCCCGCGCTGGTCGGCGCACATGCGGCGGCTCCACGAGCGGCGCTACGACACCGTACGGGCCGCGTACGACGCGGGCATCCCCGTCTACGTCGGCACCGACGCCGGGGGTTCCCTGCCGCACGGCCTGGTCGCGGCCGAGGTGGAGGAACTGGTGAAGGCCGGGATCCCGCCGCTGGACGCCCTCTCGGCGACGGCCTGGGCGGCGCGCGAGTGGCTCGGCAGGCCCGGCCTCACGGAGGGGGCGCCGGCGGACCTCGTGGTCTACGGCGCCGACCCGCGAGCCGACGTGCGCGCGCTGGCGCAGCCGCTGCGGGTCGTCGTGAACGGCGAGGTCAGGGCCTGATCCACGCCCCGGCGCCCAGTTGACGCCGCGTGACATCCGGGGCCCGTCGGTCGTTGAAGACGGCCGGTCGGCCGTCCGGCCGTGAAAGGAGTGAACTCGCGTTCCTCCTGAGGCGCCACAAATCGAATACATGCATGGAAACCACCCTTTGGAGTGAACTCACGTCAGGTTGCCGCCCGTTCACTCACAGTGCGTAAAGATTCCGGGGTCGAGGCCGTCGGCGCGCGCAATGTCCCCCATTGGCGGCGCGACGGCACCCATCTCCCCGGGGGTTCCACACCGTGAACAGCAACACCTTCCGCATGCCCGCGGCCGTCCTGCTCGCCACGGGAGCGATGGCCCTGCTCACCGCCCCGCCCGCCCTCGCCACGGGAGGGGGCGGAGCCGGGGCGGGCGGCGAGGGCAAGGCCGGCGCCGTGGTCCTGCGCGCCGGACTGGACGTGGGCCTGCTCAACAAGACCGGGCACGTACCGCTGAAGGCGACCCTCAACGAGGTCAGCGCACCGGCGACGGCCGAGAAGACCGCGCTGACCGTCACCCTGGACGGGGTCGAGGGGAACAAGCCGGTCAGCGTCCTGCGCGCCGACGTGGCCACGTCCAAGGCGACCGCGGACAAGAACCGGGCCGAGGCGGAGGCCAACCTCGCCAAGGCCTCGGTGCACGTGCCCGGGCTGCCCCTGCTCTCCCTCGTCGAGGTGGAGAAGGTCACGTCCAAGGCCGTGTGCGAGGCGGGCAAGAAGCCGGTGGCCAGCGCGAACGTCCTCGGGAAGGTGACGGCGCTCGGCAAGAAGGTCACCCTGTCGGCGGGCGGCCCCACCGAGCTGGAGGTCCCGGGCGTGGGCGTGGTCAACCTGGAGCTGTCCGGTACGCAGACCACCTCCACCACGGCCGCCGCGGCCGCGCTCCGCCTGAAGGTGTCGGTGAACCCGCTGAACCTGAACGTGGCGCAGGTGGACGGCGAGATCGTGCTCGCCGAGGCGCACTGCGAGACCCCGGCGGGCCCGGCGCCCTCGTCGGCCCCGCCGGCGGCGAACCCGGACGTCAAGCAGCAGACCGGGACGGGGACCGGCTCGGGCATCGCCTCCGGTGTCACCGCCGATGCCAACCTGGCCGAGACCGGCGGCGGTTCACTGACCCCCTACGTCGCGGGCGGGGCGCTGTTCCTGCTCGGCATCGGCGGGGTCGCGCTCCTGGTCACCAGCCGGGGCAGGACCTCGTAGGACCGACGGCCGGAACCGGGCCCGGACCCCCGCGAGCCGCCGCCCCGAGGAGCACACGGAGGGGAGTGCTCAGCGGAAGGCGTGCCGATCAGCCGGGCGGGGGAGGGGCGTGCCGCTCAGCGGGTGGCGTGCTCCAGTCCCTGCCCGCCCGCGCCGCGCGACAGCACGGCCTCGGTGACCTGCTGGTCGATCCGGGCGTACTCGCTCCGCTTCGCGGCGGGCAGGGAGGCGTCGGAGGCCGCGCAGGAGGCGCAGACGACACGGAACGGCGGCCCCATGTCCGAGTACTGCGTGAGGTATTCGGCCTTCACCACCTCCCAGCGGCCGGGGTGGGCCGCCGCCGGGGCGAAGGTGAAGCGGGGGACCGAGGACTGGTTGCCGCGCAGTTTGTCGGCCGGCACGAAGCTGGCGACCTGGTCGCCCATCCCGAAGACCACCCACGTGCCGTTGATCTTCTCGTAGGGCTGCGGCACGTGGTTGTGCGTGCCGATGATCAGATCGATGTCGGGGAGGCCGTCGGCCGAGCGGGAGGCGGTCAGCGCCTGCGCCAGTTCCTTCTGCTGCCCGTCGGGCGCCGTCTGCCACTCGGTGCCCCAGTGGACGCTGAGCACCACCACGTTCGCGCCGCCGGCCCGGGCGGCGCGGGCGTCGGCGATGATCCGGTCCTTGTCGATCAGGTTGACGGCCCACGGCTTGTCCCGGGGGAGCGGGATGCCGTTCGTGCCGTATGTGTACGAGAGCTGGGCGACCTGCGCGCCGCCGGCCGTGAGCCGGGCCGGGGCCTTGGCCTCCTCCGCGCTGCGGGCCGAGCCGACGTGCGGGATGCCGACCCGGTCGAGGTGGTCCAGGGTGCGGGCGAGGCCCTCGTAGCCGTCGTCGAGGGTGTGGTTCGAGGCGGTGGAACAGCCGTCGTACCCGGCGTCCTTGAGGGCGTCCGCCAGCTGGTGCGGGGCCTTGAAGGTGGGATAGCCCGTGTAGGGGCCGCCGGGGCGCCCGTACGGTATCTCGTGGTGGCATATCGCCAGGTCGGCGGCGGAGACCAGGGGTTTGACCCCGGCGAGTATCTTCCGGAAGTCGTACTCCCCGGCCTGGCCGGCATCGTCCGCGGACCGCTGGACGATCGAGGGGTACGGGATGATGTCGCCGGTCGCCACCAGGGTGAAGGGTCGTCCCGCGGAGCCGGCGCCCTCCGGCGGGGCGGACGTGCCCTGGCCCGGCCTGCCCTGGAGCCGCTGTTCCGTTCCGGGCGCCGCGCCGCGGTCGAACAGCTGCGGCACGGCGTAGACACAGCCGCCCACGACCGCCAGCCCGGCCAGCGCCGCGGAAATCTTGACGGATGCCTTCATTTCCGATCCCCCGATGTCGTGCACCGATGCGGGGATCCTGACCCGGCCCCCGCCCCCGTGGCCATAGTAGGGGGCCGATCGGGTGACACCGCCACGGGTTTGAGGGAAGGTGCGCAGGTCAGGAGGGGTTCCGAGTCGAAGGAAGGCGCCGGGGAAGCCGCCGGAGGGGGCGCACCAAGCGGAGGTCAGCGGGCGGTCAGGGCGAGGGCGTGGTCCAGGGCCTGGAGCAGCCGGCCGGTCGTCGCCCGGTCGCGGACCGCCAGCCGCAGCCAGGAGCGGTCCAGCCCCGGGAAGGTGTCCCCGCGGCGGACGGCGAAACCGAGGGCGCGCAGCCGGGTGCGGACCTCCGCGGCGCCGGCCACCTGGATCAGCACGAACGGCCCCTCCGCCACCCCCACGGCGGTCACCTCGTCGAACTCCGCGAGTCCGGCCAGCAGATGGGCCCGGTCCACCGCGATCCGCCGCGCCGCCTCCTCCGCCTCGGCCAGCGCCGCCGGAGCCAGACAGGCCTCTGCCGCCACCAGGGCCGGCGTCGACACCGGCCACAGCGGCTGGGCGGCCGCCAGCTTCGCGATCACCTCCGGCTCGGCCAGCACGTAGCCGATCCGCAGCCCCGCCAGCCCCCAGGTCTTCGTCAGGCTCCGCAGCACCACCAGCCCCGGCAGGTCCATCCGCCCGGCCAGGGCCTCCCGCTCGCCCGGGACGGCGTCCATGAACGCCTCGTCCACCACCAGGATCCGGCCCGGCCGGGCCAGCGCGGCCAGCGTCGCCGCCGGGTGCAGGACGGACGTCGGGTTGGTCGGGTTGCCGACCACCACCAGGTCCGCGTCCTCGGGCACCGCCGCCGGGTCCAGCCGGAACCCGTCCTCCGCCCGCAGCACCACCCGCTCCACCCGGTGGCCCGCGTCCCGCAGGGCCGCCTCCGGCTCGGTGAACTGCGGATGCACCACCACCGGCCGTACGGCGCCCAGCGCCCGCGCGATCAGGACGAAGGCCTCCGCGGCCCCCGCGGTCAGCAGCACCCGCTCGACGGGCAGCCCGTGCCGGGCCGCCACCGCCGCGCGGGCCGCACGCCCGTCGGGGTAGGCGGCGAGATCCCCGAGGGAGGCGGCGATCCGCTGCTTGAGCCAGGCCGGCGGAGTGTCCGCCCGTACGTTGACCGCGAGGTCCACCAGCGCGGAGCCCGCGTCGACCACCTCGGCGTCACCGTGGTGGCGCAGGTCGTGCGCCTGCGCCGTGGCCACCGCGCAGGTGGCCGCCACCGACCGTCGCTTGGGCACGAGGAGTTCCCCGCCCGCCGCGAGGGCCGCGGCCTCCGCCACCGAGGGGGTCCCGGCGGCGGTGCGCGCCGTCTCGGAGGGGTGCGGCACGGAGACCGCGGCCAGCTGTTCGGCGGGATAGCCGACGAGGGGTACGCCGAAACGTTCCGCCGCGCCCGCGATCCCCGCCTCGCCCACCTTCGAATCCACCGTGGCCAGAGCCGTGACCGCCGCCGCGGTCAGCCCGGCCCCCCGCAGCGTCTCCTCGATCAGGGCGCAGACCTCCGCGACGGAGACCCCCGCGCGTCCGCCGACCCCGACCACCAGATGCGTCGTGTAATCGCCCACCGGGAGTCCTCCCTCCGTAGTCACCGTCACCGTCACCGTCACCGCACCATCGCCGTCACGTCACCGGTACCGGTCCGTCGTCAACACTCCGATGCCCGCCACTCGCGTGCGGACGTGCGCGCGACGCGAGGAGTCTGTATTCAGGGGCACATGGCCGTGATCGTGGCGCTGGGCGCGTTCCTGATGACCCTGGCGGGCGGATGGACGGCGCAGCGCGTCACCGACCGTCGCCACCTCGTGCTGGGCCTGGCCGGCGGGCTGATGCTCGGCGTCGTCGGCCTCGACCTGCTCCCGGAGTCCATCCACGCGGCGGGCGACGAGGTGTTCGGCGTCCCCCTCGCCCTGCTGCTCTTCGTGGCCGGATTCCTCGTCGCCCACGTCGTGGAGCGGCTCCTGGCGGTCCGCCAGGCCGCGCACGGCGCCGAGGACGGCGCCCGCGTCCCGCAGGTCGGGCTCACCGCGGCCGCGGCGATGGTCGGCCACAGCCTCGCCGACGGAGTGGCCCTGGGCGCGGCCTTCCAGGTCGGCGGGGGGATGGGGGTGGCCGTGGCGCTGGCCGTCATCACCCACGACTTCGCCGACGGGTTCAACACGTACACGCTCACCAGCCTCTACGGGAACGACCGCCGCAAGGCCCTGATGATGCTCTTCGCGGACGCCGTCGCCCCCGTCGTGGGCGCGGCGTCCACTCTGCTGTTCACCCTTCCGGAGGAACCCCTCGGCGCGTACCTCGGATTCTTCGGCGGCGTCCTGCTCTACCTCGCGGCCGCCGAGATCCTGCCCGAGGCCCACCACAAGCACCCCGCCCTGTCCACGCTGCTGTGCACGGTGGGCGGGGTGGCCGGGATCTGGCTCGTGGTGGGCATCGCGGACTGATCTCACGGCCGGGCCGCCGCCGCTTCGACGAAGCGGCGCGCGACGGACGGCTCCGCCGCCCAGTGCGTGTGCAGGTAGCTGGCGTGCACACCCTGCTGTACGAAGCCCTCGACGCGGCGTTCGGGGTTCGTGAACCCCCACGCCGGCGCGGCCCCGGCGCCCGGCTCGATCACCGTCCGGTGGAACTCGTGCCCGCGCAGCCGGGTGCCGTTGGCGGCGAGCGCGCTGTCCGACACCGCGACCGCCTCGCGGTAGCCGAGGGTGAGCCGCTCCGACATCCGGGCGTCGGCGTCGAGCACGCCGCACATGGGCTTGCCGTCCAGCGACCGCGCGAGGTACAGCAGCCCGGCGCACTCGGCTGCCACCGGGCCGCCGGCCTCGGCGAACCTGGCCACGGCCCCGCGGAGCGGTTCGTTGGCGGACAGCTCCGGCGCGTACACCTCGGGGAAGCCGCCGCCGATCACCAGGCCGGTGGTTCCCTCGGGGAGCGCCTCGTCCCTGAGCGGGTCGAAGGTGACGACCTCGGCGCCCGCGGCTCGCAGCAGCTCCGAGTGTTCGGCGTAGGAGAACGTGAACGCCGGTCCGCCCGCGACGGCGACCACCGGCCGCCTGCCGGGGGCTCCGCCGAGGTCTGCGGGTGCGGCGCCGTTGCCGGGGCCCCGCCCCGGACCCCGCGCCTCGAACGCCGGCGAGGCCGGGCTTGTGCCCGCCAGGGCACGTTGCGCATCCCATGCCTCGCTGGCCAACGCCGGGGCCGTGCGGGCCAAGGCCATCAGGGCGTCCAGGTCGCAGCCCGCCCTGACCTGCTCGGCCAGCGCCGCCACGGCGGCAACGGCATCCGTGCGGCGCTCCGCCACCGGGACCAGGCCCAGGTGGCGCGAGGGCGTGGCCACCTGCGGAGCCCGTCGCAGGACGCCGAGCACCGGCATCCCCGCCTCCTCCAGGGCCTCCCGCAGCATCACCTCGTGCCGGTCGGAGCCGACCTTGTTCAGGATCACGCCCCCCAGCCGCACCTGCGGGTCGAAGGACGCGAAGCCGTGGACGAGCGCCGCCACCGACCGCGACTGCGAGGAGGCGTCGACCACCAGCACCACCGGCGCCCGCAGCAGCTTCGCGACCTGCGCCGTCGACGCGAGTTCACCCCGGCCCGCCGCCCCGTCGTAGAGCCCCATCACGCCCTCGACCACGGCGAGGTCGCACCCGGCCGCCGCGTGCGCGAACAGCGGAGCGACCAGCTCCAGCCCGCACATGAAGGCGTCGAGGTTGCGCCCCGGCCGGCCGGTGGCCAGCGCGTGGTAGCCGGGGTCGATGTAGTCGGGCCCGGCCTTGTGCGGGGACACGGCGAGGCCGCGCTCCGAAAAGGCCGCCATCAGGCCCGTGGCGACGGTGGTCTTGCCGCTGCCCGACGAGGGCGCGGCGATTACGAGACGGGGCACGTCGAACCGGTACGAGGTCACCACTCGATGCCCTTCTGGCCCTTCTGGCCGGTGTCCATCGGGTGCTTGACCTTGGTCATCTCGGTGACGAGGTCAGCGAACTCCACCAGTTTCTCCGGCGCGTTGCGGCCCGTGATCACCACGTGCTGCGTACCGGGACGGTTGCGCAGCACCTCGATGACCTCGTCGACGTCGATCCAGCCCCAGTGCATCGGGTACGCGAACTCGTCCAGCACGTACAGCTTGTGCGTCTCGGCGGCCAGATCGCGCTTGACCTGCTCCCAGCCCTCCTTGGCCGCCTGCTCGTTGTCGAGCTGCGCGTCCCGCTGGACCCAGGACCAGCCCTCGCCCATCTTGTGCCAGGCGACCGCGCCGCCCTCGCCGGAGGCGCCGAGCACCTTGAGCGCGTTCTCCTCGCCGACCTTCCACTTCGCCGACTTGACGAACTGGAACACCCCGATCGACCAGCCCTGGTTCCAGGCGCGCAGGGCCAGCCCGAAGGCTGCCGTGGACTTGCCCTTGCCGGGGCCCGTGTGCACGAAGACGAGCGGGCGGTTGCGGCGCTGGCGCGTCGTGAGTCCGTCGTCCGGAACGACGGACGGCTGTCCCTGAGGCATTACGCGGCCCTCCTGTTGCTGTCGGATGTCACTGCGGTACGTACGTTCTTCACGAGCCCGGCCAGCGAGTCGGCCCGCAGCCCGTCGAGCGTGACGGCGGGTCCGCCGAGGTCCGCGGCCAGTACGCCGGCCAGCCCCAGCCGGACCGGCCCGGATTCGCAGTCCACGACCACCGAGGCGACGCCTCCGGCCTGCAGCAGCCGCGCGCTGCGCCCCGCGAGTTCCCGCGGCGTGCTGTCGGTCCGGCCCGCGGCGGTCCCGGCCGAGGTGGCGCGGCCGTCGGTGACGACCACGAGCAGCGGCCGGCGCGAGGGGTCCCGCAGCCGCTCGATCCGCAGTACCTCGTGGGCCTTCAGCAGCCCGGCGGCCAGCGGGGTGCGGCCGCCGGTCGGCAGCTGCTCCAGCCGGGCCGCGGCGGCGTCCACCGAGGAGGTCGGGGGCAGCGCCAGCTCGGCGGTGGACCCCCGGAAGGTGATCAGGCCGACCTTGTCCCGGCGCTGGTAGGCGTCCAGGAGCAGCGACAGCACGGCGCCCTTGACCGCGCTCATGCGCCGGCGGGCGGCCATGGAGCCGGAGGCGTCGACGAGGAAGAGGACGAGGTTGCCCTCGCGGCCCTCCCGGGTGGCCTGACGCAGGTCGTCCTTGCGGATGACCAGGCCGCGCCCGTCCCGGCCGCGGGCCCGCTGGTGCGGGGCGGCCGCGTGCACGGTGGCCATCAGGTGCAGTTTCGTCAGGTGGCCGCGGGGGCGCTGGGCGCCGGTGGTCCGGCCGTGCGCGGTACGGGCGCGCGAACGGCGCCCGGCGGCGCCCTCGCCGAGCCCCGGCACGCTCAGCATCTTCGTCCGGAACGGTTCGGCGGCCCGTACGGCGGCCTGTTCGGGCCCGCCGGCATCCTGGGCGGAGGGCTGCGGGGACTCGGGGGCGTCCGAGGGGGCCTCGGCGGGCGCCTCGGTGGGTCCGGTGGTGTCGGTGGAATCCGCCGGGGCGTCCGAGCCCTGGGGGCCGCCGCTCTGCGGGGGCACCCCGCCACCGCCGTCGGGGCCGCCGCCGTTGTCGTCAGGGTCTTCGGAATCCGGGTCGGCCTCCGGGTCCGGGTTCCGGTCGGGCTCCGGGTCGGGCTCGGGCTCCGGCTCCTCGTCGGGGAACCGGTCGAGGATCTCGTCCAGCTTGTCCTCGTCCAGGCCCGGCGCGTCGAAGGGATTGCGGCGCCGCCGGTGGGGGAGCGCCAGCAGCGCGGCCTGCCGGACGTCCTCCTTCAGCACGGCGGTCCGGCCGGCCCAGGCGGCGAGCGCGGTCGCGGTGCGCGCCATCACGATGTCGGCGCGCATGCCGTCGACCTCGAAGCCGGCGCAGGTCGCCGCGATCTGCAGCAGCGCCGTGTCCCCGAGCACGACCTGCGGGAGCAGCGCCCGCGCGGCCACCACCCGGGCGCGGACCTCGTTCTCGTCCCCGGCCCAGCGGGCGGCGAAGCGCGCGGGATCGTCCTCGTACGCGAGCCGGCGGCGCACCACCTCCACCCGCTGGGCGGGCTCGCGGGAGGCGGCGACCTCGACGGTCAGCCCGAAGCGGTCCAGCAGCTGCGGGCGGAGCTCGCCCTCCTCGGGGTTCATCGTGCCGACGAGCAGGAAGCGGGCCGCGTGCCGGACGGAGACGCCCTCGCGCTCCACGTACGAGGCGCCCATGGCGGCGGCGTCCAGCAGCAGGTCGATCAGGTGGTCGTGGAGGAGGTTGACCTCGTCGACGTAGAGGATCCCGCGGTGGGCGTCGGCGAGCAGGCCGGGCTCGAAGGCCTTCACGCCCTCGGCGAGGGCCCGTTCGATGTCGAGGGCGCCGACCAGGCGGTCCTCGGAGGCGCCGACGGGCAGCTCCACCATGCGGGCGGGGCGCAGGGCGCCGGGGCCGGGCTCGTGCGGGCCGTCCGGGCAGGCCGGGTCGGGCGCGGTGGGCGCGCAGCTGAACCGGCAGCCGGACACGATGTCCACCTTCGGCAGCAGCGCGGACAGGGCGCGGACGGCGGTGGACTTGGCGGTCCCCTTCTCGCCGCGCACGAGCACACCACCGACCGCCGGGCTCACGGCGTTGAGCAGGAGCGCCAGCCGCAAGTCGGCTTGGCCGACCACTGCGGTGAACGGGTAGGGCGTGCTCATGCGTTGCTCACTCCTTGGAAGGTGGTGCGGGCCCGCGCCGGGGGCATGGCCGAGGTCTGTGGGTGCGGCGCCGCTGCCGGGGCACCACCCCGGGCCCCCGGCAACGGCGCCGCATAAGCACGGGGGTCCGGGGCGTAGCCCTCGGGAACGGTGGAAGGGCGGGTAGGGGACAGCCCCCGCAGGGCCGCGGTCGTCACGGGGCGCCCGGGGGGAGGAAAGGCAGGCCCGTGGGCGCACCGGACTCGATCAGCTTCAGCAGCGCGGCGGTGTCGGCGTGCTCCTCGATCAGGTCGCCCAGCAGGTCCAGCTGCTCCTCCCGGAGGGAGGCGAACGAGGTGTCCGGGGCGGGGACGAAGCGGCGCCCGGCCGCGGAAGCCACCTCGCGCAGGAACGCGCGGCGGAAGCCGTCCGATTCCAGCGAGCCGTGCCAGTGGGTGCCCCACACCGACCCGACCCGGCAGCCGTCCAGGAAGGGCTCGCCGCCGAGGACCTCCGCCACGCCGTGGTGGATCTCGTACCCCTCGACCGGTTCCCCGAGCGCCGAGCCCACCGGCCGGGCCAGGGTCTTCTCCCGTTCGAAGCGGACCCGTACGGGGAGGAGTCCGAGGCCGTCGACGTCGCCCGCCCGCGATTCGACCTCGTCCGAGATCCGCTCGCCCAGCACCTGGAACCCGCCGCAGATGCCGAGCACCGGCCGCCCCTCGGCGGCCCGCCGCAGCAGCGCGTCCGCGAGCCCGCGTTCGCGCAGCCAGGCGAGGGCCTTCACCGTGCCCCGGGTGCCGGGTACGACGACCAGGTCCGCGTCGGCCAGTTCCTCGGCCCGGTCCACGAACCGCACCACGACCCCGGGCTCCGCCGCGAGCGCGTCGACGTCCGTGAAGTTCGACATCAGCGGCACCGCGCACACGGCCACCCGCAGCACGTCCTCACCGACGGGCGGCGCCACCACGGACTCCCGTACCGCGCCCCGCAGGGAGACCCGCAGGCCGTCCTCCTCGTCGATGCCCAGCCCGTGCTGGAAGGGCAGCACCCCGTACGTGGCCCGTCCGGTCAGGCCGCGCAGCATCTCCATGCCCGGCTCCAGCAGCGACACGTCGCCGCGGAACTTGTTGACCACGTATCCGGCGATCAGCGACTGGTCCTCGGGGGAGAGCAGCGCCGTCGTCCCGAAGAAGGACGCGAAGACCCCGCCCCGGTCGATGTCCCCGACCACGACCACCGGGAACCGTGCGGCCCGCGCGATCCCCATGTTCACGATGTCGGTCCGGCGCAGGTTGATCTCGGCCGGACTTCCCGCCCCCTCGCAGATCACGGCGTCATACGTGCCCCGCAGCTGCTCCAGGCAGTCCGTGACGATGCCGAGCAGCTGCTCCTGCCTGCCGCCGTGGTAGCCGCGGGCGCTCATCTCGCCCACCGGCTTGCCCAGCAGCACCACCTGGCTGCTGCGGTCGCTGCCGGGCTTGAGCAGCACCGGGTTCATCAGCGCGGTCGGCTCCACGCGGGCCGCCTGGGCCTGCATCGCCTGGGCGCGTCCGATCTCGGCGCCCTCCCGCGTGACGAAGGAGTTCAGCGACATGTTCTGCGCCTTGAAGGGCGCCACCTTCACGCCCTGGCGGGCCAGCCAGCGGCAGATGCCCGCCGTGACCACGCTCTTGCCGGCGTCCGACGTGGTTCCGGCGACCAGGAGTCCGCCGCCGAGCTTCGCGCCGCTCATCGACGTCCCTTCCTCGTCCTGCCGGAGACCAGCGTCCGGGCCGCCACACAGGCCCCGAGCGCCAGCCAGGTCACCTGTCGTGACAGCCGTACCGCCCGTTCGATGTCCTCGACCTCCACCGGCCGTCCGGCCTCGCCGTTCAGCACCGCCCGGTGCTCGACCCGGCCGCCGTACGCGAGGGTGCCGCCCAGCCGTACGCCGAGCGCCCCCGCGAAGGAGGCCTCGACGGGCCCGGCGTTCGGGCTCGGGTGCGCGGCCGCGTCGGCGCGCCAGGCCCGTACGGCTCCCCGCCGGTCGGGGCCGGCCAGTACGGCGGCGGCCGCCGTCAGCCGGGCGCCCGGCCAGCCCGCCAGGTCGTCGAGGCGGGCGGAGGCCCAGCCGTAGCGCAGGTGGCGGGGGGACTTGTGGCCGACCATCGCGTCCAGGGTGTTCACGGCGCGGAAGGCCAGCAGGCCCGGGACGCCGGCCACGGCGCCCCACACCAGGGCCCCGACCACCGCGTCGGAGGTGTTCTCCGCGACCGACTCCACGACGGCGCGGGCCATCTGCTGCCCGTCCAGGGCCTGCGGGTCGCGCCCGCACAGGTGCGGCAGCCGTTCCCGGGCCACCTCGGTGTCCCCGGCGGCGAGGGCCCAGCCGATGGCGCGGGCCTCCCGGCCCAGCGAGGTGCCGCCCACGACGGCCCAGGTGGCGGCGGCGGTGAGGGCGATACGGGCGGCCGCGGGCCGGGAGCGCACGGCGCGGGCGCCCAGCGCGCCCACGGCGGCCGCGCCTCCGGCGCACACCAGGGTGTGCACGAGGCCGCGGGCGCGGTCGTCGCGCCACAGGGCGCGTTCGACGGCGGCGGCGGCCCGTCCGAAGGCGGCCACGGGGTGCCCTCGGCGGGGATCACCGAGGATCCGGTCGCCGATCAGGCCCGCCGTGGCGCCGTACGCGAAGACGCGATCGGCACGCATGGTGACAGGTATGTCCTCACTCAGGGTCCGCGCCCTGGTTCGACGTGTCCGGCGGCGAGAGTTCCTGGCTCCCGGGGCGCACGCGCGGCGTGCGCTCCCCGGTGACAGTGGCGGGACCGCGCCGGATTCGCACCGGACTTCCTCTCCATGCCGCCGTATTGGCTCGGGCAGTCCACCACGGGCCGAGAAGGCCCGTCAACTCGCCGTTGACCTGCGGCGCGGCAGGGGCGCGGGATGCGAAAAGCCCCCTCCGGGACAAACCCGGAGGGAGCCTTCACGCATGGTCGGCCGCGGGGCGGCGGATCAGGCGACGATCAGGTAGATCGCGTAGCCGACGGCCGCCGTGACGAGCGCGAAGCAGGCGTACGCGCCGCTGCGGGCGAGGGTGGCGGTGCCGCCCTGCTCGGTGGCGGTCTCGTGCTTGGACAGGCCCACCAGGCCCAGGGTGAAGAGGGCCACGAGGGCGACGGTGGCGAGGAGGCTGACCCCGAAGACGGAGCCGAGTGCTTCCCAGTCGATCTTCATACTGCCGCTTTCTGAATGGTCCGGGTCTCTGCGTGTCTCTGTCTCGGTCAGACCGCGGCGGCCGGAGCCGCCGGGGTCTGCGTCGCGGCCGGGATGGTGGCCCTGAGGTCTTCGTCCGTGACCGCGGCGGTGGTGCCGGCGGCGGCGACGGTCGGCGGAACGGTGACCGCGGCGATCGCCGTGGTCACCACACCCGGCTCCTCGGCGCGGGCCGGCTCCACCTCGTTGACGTTGTTGTGGTCGACGACCTGGCGGCGCGAGACGAGCCAGATGGCCAGGCAGGAGCCGATCAGGAAGAGCGTGACCGCGGCGATGCCGACGTCACCGATGCGCATGACCAGCTCGGCACCGGCCGAGACCAGCGCGGCCGCCGGCAGGGTCAGGCCCCAGGCGACGAACATGCGGGTCGCGGTGGACCAGCGGACCACACCGCCCTTGCGGCCCAGGCCCGCACCCATGACCGCACCGGAGCACGAGTGGGTGGTGGAGAGCGAGAAGCCCAGGTTCGAGGAGGCGAGGATGACGGACGCGGCCGAGGTCTGGGCGGCGAAGCCCTGCTGCGGCTGCAGGTCGGTCAGACCGCTGCCCATGGTGCGGATGATGCGCCAGCCGCCGAGGTAGGTGCCCATCGCGATGGCCAGACCGGCGGAGACGATGACCCAGACCGGCGGGTTCGCGTCGGGCGCGATCGCGCCGCCGGCGATCAGGGCCAGGGTGATGATGCCCATCGTCTTCTGCGCGTCGTTGGTGCCGTGCGCGAGGGAGACGAGACCGGCCGAGGCGATCTGACCGGCGCGGTAACCCTTGGCGGAGGTCTTCTCGCCGACCTTGTTGCCCAGCTTGTAGGTGAGCTTGGCGGCCAGGTACGCGGCGACGCCGGCCACCAGCGGAGCGGCGATCGCCGGGATGAGCACCTTGGTGACGACGACGCTGCCGTTGACCGCGCCGATGCCGGCGGAGGCGACCGCGGCACCGATCAGGCCGCCCATCAGGGCGTGCGAGGAACTGGAGGGCAGTCCGACCAGCCAGGTGACGAGGTTCCAGAGGATCGCGCCGACCAGGGCGGCGAAGATCACTTCCGGCTGGATGCCCTCTTCGTTGACCAGTCCCTTGGAGATCGTCTTGGCGACCTCCACGGACATGAACGCGCCGACGAGGTTGAGCACGGCGGACATGGCCACCGCCGTCTTGGGCTTGAGGGCGCCGGTCGAGATGGTGGTGGCCATCGCGTTGGCCGTGTCGTGGAAACCGTTCGTGAAGTCGAACACGAGAGCGGTAATGATCACGATCCCGAGGAGAAGCGTTATGTGCTCCATTTACCCAGGCTTCTGTTTGACGTCAGTGGCTCGGCGACCGTAGGCAATCTGGATGAACGGAAGATGAACTGACTCGGGCGGAGCGGTGTACTGGCTCGGGGTGTGATCGGGACATTCGTCCTGATTCTGCCGTAGATATCTGGATAAATGCACGTCAAAGCCGGGTGAATCTGCCCCTCCGCACCGAACCGGATGTGTGGGCGACCCCCCGTCCGGGTGCCCGAATGAGACCTAGATCACTCCGCTCTCGGCGACGGCGCGGCGGGCGGCGGAGCGATCTCCTCCGGTAGTGCTCCGGCGGGCACTCCGGTGGCCCTCCGCAGCCCCCGCCGGGACACTGGAACGGTGCGTACCGCGACAGCAACGGCAGCGGCCGTCACCACCACCCTCCTCGGCGCCGGTGTGGCCGCCGTCGCGGTCGGCCGGTACGCCGCAGACGCGGCCCTCCGTCCCGAACCGGGACGTCCGCTCCCCGGCGGGCCACGGCTCAGCGTCCACTCCACCGCCGCCGGCCGGGTCACGCTGACCCGCTCCCTCGCCTCCCTGCGCCCCGGCGTCTACGGCCTGGTCGCACCCGGTGTGCACGCGGTCGTCGGGCCCGTGGTCTCCGACGCCGACCACTACCCCGACACCGTCGTACGGCAGCTCGTCGCCGTCGATCACGGAACCCTCGGCCCCGGCACCCGGGTCACCCTCACGCCGCAGGTGTACCTCGGCGACCCGCGCACCGCCCTCGGGCTCGAACACGCCGACGTGGACATCCCCGGGGAGCTCGGGGCGCTGCCCGCCTGGTTCGTGCCCGCCGCCCGGGACACCTGGGTGATCACCGTGCACGGGCTCGGCGGCACCCGCGAGCACCCGATGGTGGTCATGCCCTTCCTGAACCGGCACCAGCTGCCCGTCCTGGACCTGGGCTACCGCGGCGACCTCGGCGCCCCGGCCCCGCCCGACGGCCTCGGCCACCTCGGCGAATCGGAGTGGCGGGACCTGGACGCCGCCATCCGCTACGCCGTGCGCTACGGCGCCCGCCGCGTGATCCTGCACGGCTGGTCCACCGGCGCCGCCATGGCCCTGCACGCCGCCGAACGCTCGGCGCTGGCCGACCGGATCGCCGGGCTGGTGCTGGACTCGCCCGTGCTCGACTGGCACACGACCCTGCGCGGACTCGCCGCGGCGCGCCGCACCCCGGCCCTGGTGCTGCCGCTGGCCGTCCTGGCCGCCGAAAGCCGCGCGGGGCTGCGCGCCGACCGACGGCCGCCGGGGGCGGACCCCGGAGCCCTGCGCGTCCCCGTACTGATCTTCCACGGCCCGGACGACACCCTCGCCCCCTGGGGCCCCTCCCGCCGGCTCGCCGCGGCCCGCCCCGACCTCGTCACCCTGCACACCGTGAGCGGGGCCGGCCACGGGGCCATGTGGAACGCCGACCCGGCCGGCTACGAGGAGGCCCTGCGCCGCTTCCTCACCCCCCTCATGTGAGGGCCTGTCATGTGAAGGCCGTGTGACGGAGCGGCGCCTGCGGGCGTGTTGTCCTGGTCTGCACCGCAGGCAGGCGCTGGTAATGGCTGATTCCGTTTGGGCTTTCGGCCAGTGACGGGCGAGACTGCTTCCGTGACGTCCCGAAAGCCTGATGAGCAGTTGGCTCGCGACTCCAGACTCCGACTCGTCTCCCCGCGTTCCGTCGCCGCGGCACGCAAGGCGGTGACCGACCGACGCACCCGGCCCGCCCCGAGGCCCCCGGCGGGCACCCCCGCCACGGCCGACCTCGCGAACCGGGCCCGGGCCTCGCTCGCCGACGCCGTACGCCTGACCCGCTGGGCCGAGCGCAACCTCGGCGCCGGAGACGGCGGCCGGCCCGCCCCCACCGGCGCCCTGCCGGCCTCCGACGTCGAACGCGCCGCCGGGGAACTGGGCCTGACGCACGGGCAGATCCGGGTCGGCTGGGACCGCGCCCGGCTGGCCGGCCTGGTCGAGGTGCACGGCGGCCACGCCCGGCCCGGCTGGCGGCTGCGGGCCTGGGACCGCGACGACACCGCCGTACTGCGCGGCTGGGTCGCCCTCTTCGACGCCTGGTCGCTCGTCCACCCCGCCCCCGCCGACATCGCGCCCTCGGCCGTCGCCGAGGTCGTCGAGGCGATGCCCCAGCTCCTCTCCCTGCTCCAGCTGTCCGCCGGCCCGGTGACCGTTCCCGACCTGCTCGACCTGCTCGGGCAGCGCGTCACCGAACTGCGCGACGAGCGGTGCGAGATCCCCTACGACGCCGAGCCCGCGGCGGCGCTGACCGCCGCGGCCGTCTCCGCGGAGGCCCGCCCCGTCCCCCTCGCCCGGCTGCTGCGCTGGGCGCTCGGCGGACTCGCCGCCGTGGACGCCGTCACCCTCGGCCCCGCCCGGGCCACGCTCACCCCGCTCGGCAGCTGGGCCGTCTGGGTCAAGCTGGAGCAGATCTGCGTCGCCGCGCAGAGCCCCGCCGGGAACATCGAGCAGTCCGCCGCCGCCATGCTGCACGGCTGCGCCCGGCTCACCCCCGGCCCGGCCCGCGCCGAGTACCAGGCCTGGCTCGCGGCCCGGCCCGTCGGCCACGCCGTGGCCGAGCTCCTGCAGGCCGCCCGCGGCGAGGACGCCCTGCTGCGCGGCCTCGCCTTCGAGGCGCTGCGCGTCGTCGGCGCCCCCGCCGAGCCCGAGGTGCGCGCCGCCGTACGCGAACCCGCCCTGCGCCCCTACGCCCTGCTCTGGCTCGCCGAGCACGACGGGATCGACCCCGACGAGGCGCAGGACGTGCTCACCGCCGAGGAGTCGACCTGGCTCTGGGTGGACACAGCGGCCGCCATCGCGGACCACGGCGAGGCCGAGCTGCTGGCCCGCCACCTCGACTCGGCCGTCCGGACCACCGTCCCCCGGCTGCTGGACGAGGTCCGCGCGGTCGGCCATCCGCGCACCGTGCAGGTCCTGGTCGCCCTGGCCGCCGCGCACCCCGACCCGGCCCTGGCCAAGGCCGTCCGCCGGGCCGCCTTCCAGGTCCACACCGGCGGCGCCTGAGCCCTGGCCGGGCGCCACGCGGCGAAGAGGCTGCTGTGTCCGGACTGTCCCCTGCGCCCGGCCGCGTACCGCTGACCCGTGCGGACATCCGTGCCGCCGGGCTCCGGCCAGGGCGCGGCGGGGCACGGACCCGCGCAGACAGCCGTCCAGCCGTGCCCCCGGCCAGGGCACGGCGCCGCGGGTCTCAGACCTGCGGCGCGTACGTGCCGAAGCTCCAGATGTTGCCCTCGGCGTCCCGGGCCATGTAGTCGCGCGAGCCGTAGTCCTGGTCCTTGGGTTCCATCACGATCTCCACCCCGTGCTCGGCGGCCCGCCGGTGGTGGGCGTCCACGTCGTCGACCACGACATAGATGCCCGAGGGACCCGCGCCCTCCATGGCCTTGTCGAAGACCCCGCCGGTGCCCTCGCTGCCCAGCATCACCACACCGTTGCCGTAGGCCAGCTCCGCGTGCACCACCGAGCCGTCCTCACCCTCGTACACCGCGACCTGGCTGAACCCGAAGGCCTCGGTCAGCAGCCTGATGGCCGCCTTCGCGTCGCGGTAGACCAGCGTGGGACAGATGGACGGAACGCCTGCCATGACGATCACTCCCTCTCGTGACGGTGACCCGCGTCACACCAGCATGGCAGGCGGCGGCGACAGTCAGCGGAAGGTGTTGCACTGGGCCATGTCGCCCGTGCGGTAGCCCTGATAGAACCACTGCTGGCGCTGCTCGGCCGAGCCGTGCGTCCAGGACTCCGGGGTCACCCGGCCCTGGAACTTCTCCTGGATCCGGTCGTCGCCGACCGCGGCCGCCGCGTCCAGCCCGTCCCTGATGTCCTGGTCGGTCAGGTTGGTGATCAGCGGCCGCCCGGTGGACTCGTCCGGGGTGCGCGTCGCGTTGTGCGCCCACACCCCCGCGTAGCAGTCGGCCTGCAGCTCGACCTTGACCGCGTTGCTGTTCGCCCCCTGCCGGCCGTCCTGGGAGCGCTGGAGCGTCCCGAGCAGGTTCTGGATGTGGTGCCCGTACTCGTGGGCGACGACGTAGGCCTGGGCGAAGGGGCCGCCGCTCGCGCCGAACTTCGTCCGCAGCTCGTTGAAGAAGCCCAGGTCCAGATAGACCTGACGGTCGGCGGGGCAGTAGAAGGGGCCCACCGCCGAGGTCGCGGTCCCGCAGGCCGTGTTCGCCCGGCCGGTGAAGAACACCGTCGACGCCGGGCTGTACTGGCCGCCGCGCCGGGCGAACTCCTGCCTCCAGAAGTCCTGGGTGCTGTTGACCACCGCGACCAGCCGGCAGTCCTCCCGCGCGTTCGCGTCCTGCCCCGTCCGGCACTCCTGCTGCACCTCGTTGACGGAGGACGCGGCCGGACCCGGCTCCTGGTCCCCCGAGGACAGTCCCAGCTCCTCCGGACCCACACCGAAGAGCAGGCCCAGGACGAGCGCGATGATGCCGACGAGGCCGCCGCCGACCGTGGCCCTCCCGCCGGGGATGCGGCTGCCACGCACATCCTTGACCTCGGAGGTGTCCAGGTTGGCGTTGTCGTCGAACTGCATCCCCGCACCGCCCTCTCTTCGTGGGACCAGGTGGGCCGCGCGGCCGCCCCTGCGGCGAGTATCGACCCATTCCTCCCGGTACGCGCCCCGGCCCTCCGCGGGATCCCTGGGCCGGACGGGGGACACGGAGCGGCGGCTCCCGCCCGCCGGGCGGCCCGGCCCGCGCCCGGAAACCAGTTGCACACCCCCGGTAGAATGTCTCCCATGGCAAATCTCCTCGCGGATTAGCGGCGTCGAAGCATCGCGTCCTGCCCCCCTTCCGCCGTCCCGACCCGCCCTGGAGTATTTCCGTGATCACCGCCACCGGCGTCGAGCTGCGCGCCGGCGCCCGCATCCTCATCGAGTCCGCCTCCTTCCGCGTCGCCAAGGGCGACCGCATCGGCCTGGTCGGCCGCAACGGAGCGGGCAAGACCACCCTCACCAAGTGCCTCGCGGGCGAGGGACAGCCCGCCGCCGGCTCCATCGCCCGCTCGGGCGAGGTCGGCTACCTCCCGCAGGACCCGCGCACCGGCGACCTCGACGTCCTGGCCCGCGACCGGATCCTGTCCGCGCGCGGACTCGACGTACTGATCAAGAAGATGCGCGCCAACGAGGAGCGCATCGCCACCGGCGCCGGCGCCACCCGTGAGAAGGCGCTCAAGCAGTACGAGCGCCAGGAGACCGAGTTCCTCACCAAGGGCGGGTACGCCGCCGAGTCCGAGGCCGCCACGATCTCCGCGGCGCTCAGCCTGCCCGACCGGGTGCTCGGCCAGCCGCTGCACACCCTCTCCGGTGGCCAGCGCCGCCGCGTCGAGCTCGCCCGGATCCTCTTCTCGGACGCCGACACCCTGCTCCTCGACGAGCCCACCAACCACCTCGACGCCGACTCCATCGTCTGGCTGCGGGACTACCTGAAGAACTACCGCGGCGGCTTCATCGTGATCTCCCACGATGTCGACCTGGTCGAGACCGTCGTCAACAAGGTCTTCTACCTGGACGCCAACCGCGCCCAGATCGACGTCTACAACATGGGCTGGAAGCTCTACCAGCAGCAGCGCGAGGCCGACGAGAAGCGCCGCAAGCGCGAGCGCCAGAACGCCGAGAAGAAGGCCGCGGCCCTGAACTCGCAGGCCGACAAGATGCGCGCCAAGGCCACCAAGACCGTCGCCGCGCAGAACATGGCCAAGCGCGCCGACCGGCTGCTCGCCGGCCTGGACGCCGTGCGCGTCTCCGACAAGGTCGCCAAGCTGCGCTTCCCGGACCCGGCTCCCTGCGGGAAGACCCCGCTGACCGCCGAGGGCCTCTCCAAGTCCTACGGCTCGCTGGAAATCTTCACCGACGTCGACCTGGCCATCGACAAGGGCTCCCGCGTCGTCATCCTCGGCCTCAACGGCGCCGGCAAGACCACCCTGCTGCGCCTGCTGTCGGGCACCGAGAAGCCGGACACGGGCACGGTCGTCCCCGGCCACGGCCTCAAGCTCGGCTACTACGCCCAGGAGCACGAGACCCTGGACCCGGACCGCACGGTCCTGGAGAACATGCGCTCCTCCGCGCCCGACCTGGACCTGGTCGCCGTACGCAAGACGCTCGGTTCCTTCCTGTTCTCCGGGGACGACGTGGACAAGCCCGCCGGGGTGCTCTCCGGCGGTGAGAAGACCCGCCTGGCCCTGGCCACGCTGGTCGTCTCCTCGGCGAACGTGCTGCTGCTCGACGAGCCCACGAACAACCTCGACCCGGCCAGCCGCGAGGAGATCCTGGGCGCCCTGCGCACGTACAAGGGCGCGGTCATCCTCGTCACGCACGACGAGGGCGCCGTCGAGGCGCTGGAGCCGGAGCGGATCATCCTGCTCCCGGACGGCGTCGAGGACCTGTGGGGCCCGGACTACCGGGACCTGGTGGCGCTCGCCTGACCCGGACAGGGCCCCGCCCGGCCCCTGGTCGGCCCCGGTCCGGGGCCGCTCCGGCCCTGATCCAGTTCCTTATGGATCATTCGGCTCAGGGGTGATCCATCATCTGAGTGAGACGGTCTCGTACCGTTGCGCGTCGTACGACGGCCCCGGCCGCACCAGCGAAGGTGCGCGACCGGGGCCGTTCGTTTTCCGCCGCCCCGCCTCTGACCTGGCGATTCCCGGTGGGAGCGGCGAAGTGTGACGGAAGTCATGCGGCGGAAGAGAAGATTCCGTTCTGCTCGGGTGTCCACGGCTTGAGAAATGCCGCCGTACCGACCTTGCTGAATGGGTGGCCAGGAAGCGTGGGAGGGGTGATCATGAGAAGTCCAGAGCGCACTTCCCATGAGGAGGCACGGGTGGCCGAGACTCTGAAGAAGGGCAGCCGGGTAACCGGCGCCGCGCGCGACAAGCTCGCGGCAGACCTGAAGAAGAAGTACGACTCCGGTGCGAGTATCCGGGCGCTGGCCGAAGAGACCGGCCGGTCCTACGGATTCGTCCACCGGATGCTCAGTGAGTCCGGGGTTTCGCTGCGCGGTCGCGGTGGCGCGACGCGGGGCAAGAAGGCGGCTACGGCCTGACCCTGGTCCCATCGGTTCCAACGCTCCAAGGCTCCAACGGCTCAAAGCTCACATGTTCCGACGGTTCCTTCGGTGACCCCCGGTCGGCCCTCCGGTCGGCTGGGTGGTTACTGTGCAGTCACTTAGGCCGGGCTTGCGGCCGACTGCACACCGGAGGCATACACAGATGGCTCTGCTCGACAAGGACGGCGTACGACTCACCGTCGACGACACGGTCGCCACGGTGACACTGACCAATCCGGCCAAGCGAAATGCCCAATCCCCCGCGCTCTGGCGGGCTTTGGCCGAGGCCGGGAGGTCGTTGCCGGGCACCGTCCGGGTCGTCGTGCTGCGCGGTGAGGGCCAGTCCTTCTCCGCCGGGCTCGACCGGCAGGCATTCACCCCCGAAGGCTTCGAGGGCGAGCCGTCCTTCCTCGATCTGGCACGTGGATCGGACGAACTGCTCGACTCCACGATCGCCGAGTACCAGGAGGCTTTCACCTGGTGGAGGCGTAACGACATCATCTCCGTCGCCGCCGTGCAGGGGCACGCGATCGGCGCCGGCTTCCAGCTCGCGCTCGCGTGCGATCTGCGCGTGGTCGCGGACGACGTGCAGTTCGCCATGCGCGAGACCAGCCTGGGCCTGGTCCCCGACCTGGCCGGAACCCAGCCCCTGACCTCCCTGGTCGGCTACGCCCGCGCGCTGGAGATCTGCGCGACGGGCCGCTTCGTGCATGCCGAGGAAGCGGAGCGGGTCGGCCTCGCCAACCTGGTCGTCCCGGCCGACGAGCTCGACGCCGCCGTCCAGGACCTCACCACCGCGCTGCTGGCTCCGCCCCGCGACGCCGTGATCGAGACCAAGGCGCTCCTGCGCGCCGCGCACTCCCGCCCGTACGACGACCAGCGCGCCGCCGAGCGCGCCGCCCAGGCCCGCCGCCTGCGGGACCTGGCGGGGCTTTCGGACTAGCGCAGTAGCTGGGAAGTGCCCCAGTGCCTCGAACGCCGGCCAGATCCAGCCCCGCCGGCGCTTGAGGCGTGGGGTCCCCCCGGACGGAGTCTGGGGGAGGGTCCGGGGCGGAGCCCCAGGTACGGTCGGAGCCCGTGAACAGGTTCCGGCCGAGCGTCGCAGTCCTGGGGCGCGCGCGCGGCTGCGCGCTTAACGTGGTGCGGAGTGAGTCCGACTCCGCACGCGCGAAAGGGCACGCCATGACCGAATCCGCATCAGGCCGCGGTGGCTCCGCCAAGGAACCCGGCGACCGGGGACGCACGAGCATCTCCGACGGCGTGGTCGAGAAGATCGCTGGGCTGGCCGCCCGCGAGGTGGTCGGCGTACACGCCATGGGCAGCGGCACCGCCCTCTCCCGTACCTTCGGCGCCGTCCGCGACCGCGTGCCCGGCGGCCAGAAGGCCTCCGTCAGCCGCGGCGTCAAGGCGGAGGTCGGCGAGGTCCAGACCGCCCTCGACCTGGAGATCGTCGTCGACTACGGCGTGTCGATCCGCGACGTGGCACGGGCGGTCCGTGAGAACGTCATCTCGGCGGTCGAGCGCATGACCGGCCTGGAGGTCGTCGAGGTCAACATCGCCGTCAGCGACGTCAAGCTGCCGGACGAGCCCGACGAGGAGCCGGAGTCCCGTCTCCAGTAGCCGAGAGGAGCCCGCAATGAGCATGGAGATCGCCGGCCTGTTCGCCGGAATGGCCCTGGCGTTCGCCGGATACTTCGGCGGTTTCGGCGCCTTCCTCCTGGTGGCGGCCCTCGGCGCCCTCGGATTCGTCGCAGGACGCTTCCTCGACGGGGACCTGGACGCCGGAGACCTGTTCCGCCGCCGTGACGACCGGCGCGGGTGAGGGGCCGATGAGCACGACCCAGCCCCGGGCCACCCCGCCACGGGTGGCCGCCGCCGACCGCGGGTCCACCCTCATCGCCGACCGGGTCGTCGCCAAGATCGCGGCCCAGGCCGCGAGGGAGGCCCTTGCAGCCCCCTCGGGCGCGCCCCCGCACGCCACCGTCACCGTGCACCACGACATCGCACGGGTACGGGTGAGCCTGGAGCTCGACTACCCCTCCGACCTGGCCGCCCAGTGCGCCGCCGTACGCGCCCGGGTCGCCCTCCGCGTCGAGGAGTACGCGCAGATGTCCGTGCCCGAGGTGGACATCGACGTCGAGCACCTGCACTCCACCCACACCCGGACCGCCGCCGGGCGGGACCGGCGGCTGCGGTGACGGCCCCCGGCTCCGGCCGCGCCCACCGGTTCCGCTCCGCCCGGAGGGTGCCCGCCGCGCTCACCGCCCTGGCCGGGCTGGGAGTGGCGGTGCTGTTCCTGTACGACCTGGCCGCCGTACGGTCCGGCCGGCCCGCCATGAGCTGGCGCCGCGACCTCGCCCACTGGCTCCAGACGCGGACCCCGGCCGACCTGTCGGTGCAGGTGACCGGCGGGGCCCTGGCCGTGGCCGGGGCGGTCCTCCTGCTGCTGGCGCTCACCCCCGGGCTCCGCCGGATCCTGACCATGCGGACGCCCGGCCAGGACGCCGCGGTACGGGCCGGCCTCGGCCGCAAGGACGCCGCGCAGGTCCTGCGGGACCGGGCCATGGAGGTGTCCGGGGTGCGCTCGGTCCGGGTCAAGGTGGGCCGGTCCCGCATCGGGGTGCGGGCCACCTCGCACTTCCGCGAGCTGGACGACGTACGGGCCGACCTGGACGCCGTACTCGCCGTCGGAGTCGCGGAACTGGGCCTCGCGCACCCGCCGCAGCCGCGCGTACGGGTCAGGAGGTGAGCGGGATGCTCGGGACGGTGAACCGGATCCTGCTGGCGGTGGCCGGGGCGGTCCTGCTGGCGGCCGGGGCCGTGCTGCTGACGGGCACGCGGCCGCTGCACGGACGGCACGCGCCGCTGCTGACGGCCGAGGCCAGGCACCGGTACTGGCACGCCGACGGCTGGTGGTGGTGGGCGGTGCTCGCCGGGCTCGTGGTGGTCGTGCTGCTCGCGTTGTGGTGGCTGCTGTCCCAGCTGCGGCGGCCCCGGCTGCCCGCGGTGGTCGTGGACACCGGGGACGGAGCCTTCGCCCTGCTGCGCGGGCGCGCCCTGGAGGAGGCGGTGGCCGCGGAGGCGGGCGCGCTGGACGGGGTCGCCGGCTGCCGGGTGGTGCTGCGCGGGCGGCGCGGGTCGCCCGCGCTGCGGGTCGCGCTGGAACTGGAACCCCACGCGGTCCCCGCCGACACGCTCGCCGCTGTGGCGGGCACGGTCCTCACCCACGCCCGTACCTCGGCGGGCCTCGCCGATCTCCCGACGGAGGCCCGCCTGTCGGTGACGTCGCACCGGGCGCAGCGGGTCACGTAGCCCGGACGGGGCGGGGCTCCGGCGGCGGGGCTCCGGACCGGACTCCTGCGGCGCTCCGCACCACGCGCCTCAGTCGCCGACGGAGCTGAAATGCCTCATGGCGGGTCAGAAGCCGTGGCGGGAGCCGCCGTCGACCGGGAGCATGATGCCCGTCAGGTACGAGGCCGCCGGGGACAGCAGGAAGGCCGCCGTGCGGCCGAACTCCTCCGGGGCGCCGTAGCGCCGCAGCGGGATGCGGGACTCGTTCCCGGCGCGGGCCGCGTCCGCGTCACCGCCCAGCGCGTCGAGCTCCCGCACGCGGTCGGTGTCGATGCGCGCCGGGAGCAGGCCGACGACCCGGATCCCGCGCGGGCCGAGCTCCACCGAGAGGGACTTCGCGAAGCCCGCCAGGCCGGGGCGCAGGCCGTTGGAGATGGTCAGTCCGGGGATCGGTTCGTGGACCGAGCCCGACAGGACGAAGCCGATGACCCCGCCCTCGCCCAGCTCGGCCGCCGCCGCCCGCGCGAGGCGGACCGCGCCCAGGAAGACCGACTCGAAGGCCGCCGACCACTGTTCGTCGGTGTTGTCGGCCGCGAAACCGGGGGCCGGGCCGCCGACGCTGATGAGGATGCCGTCGAGGCGGCCGAAGCGCTCGCGCGCGCCGGCGACGAGCCGCCCGGCCACCGCCGGGTCGGAGTTGTCGGCCGCCACGCCCACGGCGTTCGGGCCGAGCGCGGCGGCGGCGTCGGCCGCCCGCTTCTCGTCCCGGCCCGTCACGAGGACCTTCGCGCCGTCGGCGGTCAGTTCCCGGGCGGAGGCGAAGCCGAGGCCGCGCGTGGCCCCGGTGACGATGTAGACACGGTCCTTCAGTCCAAGATCCATGCCGACACGCTACGCCGTCGCGGGCTCCTGTTCGGTGGCTTCGGCTTTGGCCGCCGCTTCCTCGCGGTCGCGCTTCTCCCGCCGTACGAGGACCACCCAGCCCACCGGCACCGCGGCGGTGAACAGCCACCACTGGACGGCGTACGCCATGTGGGGGCCGATCGAGTCGTGGTCGGGATCGGCGACGGTCTCGGGGCCGGCCTCGGGGGACGGAGCGGTGAGCTCCAGGTACCCGCCGAGCACCGGCCGGCCCAGGTACTCCGCCTGCTGCGCGCTGTTGATCAGCATGACCTGGCGGTCCGGCAGGCCCTTGCGGTCCTTGATGCCGCTGCCGCCGCTCGTCTCGTCGGCCTTCAGCCGGCC
The DNA here is from genome assembly GCF_045000215.1 of Streptomyces sp. 147326. Lineage (NCBI taxonomy): Bacteria > Bacillati > Actinomycetota > Actinomycetes > Kitasatosporales > Streptomycetaceae > Streptomyces > Streptomyces sp. 147326. Next base: position 6,662,358 of record NZ_CP134201.1, read on the forward strand.
GGTGACGGTGACCTCGCCCGCGGGCGCGGCCGGCACCGGCGGGTAGGCGCGGGGGTCGTCGCCGCCCTGCACCCAGCCCCGGTTGACCAGGACCACCCGGCCGTCGGAGAGGACCAGCGGGGTCAGGACGTGGAAGCCGACCTTGTCGTCGTTGTCGGTGCGCATCCGTACGACGACCTCGTGCCCGGTGTCGTACGTGCCGGCTGCGGTGACCGCCCGCCAGAAGTCCGCGCGGGGGACCCGGTGGCCGGGGGAGGTGACCTCGGTCACGGGGACCGGCTTCGCCCGCAGGTTCGCCTCGATCAGCTGGTTCTGCGCGACCCGGTGCTCATGGCGGTGGTACTGCCAGAACCCCAGCTTGATCATCACGGGGATGAGGGCGAGGGCGATCAGGGTGAGGCACACCCACTGCCGGGTCAGCACAAAGCGGTACACGCCCACGACGGTACCCCCAGCGCGGAAGACCCCGGCGGCCGGGTGGCCGTCCGGGGTCACGGGTACGGGATCGGGGGAGGGACGAAGGGAGGGACGAGGAGTAGGACGAGGAGTAGGACGAGGAGTGGGACGGGGGACTCAGACGCGGTCGACGATGCCCACCTTCCCCTCGGCGCGGGCGCAGTGCGCCCCGCAGAACCACTGCCCCGCGACTTCGACGCCCTGCCCGATGATCGAGACCCGGCAGTGCTCGCAGACGGGCGCCATGCGGTGGATGGCGCAGGAGAAGCAGTCGAAGACGTGAATCGCGCCTTGTGCATGAACCTCGAAGGACATGCCGTAGTCGTTTCCGCAGACCTCACAACGTGCCATGCGCCGAATGCTGCGCACGGGGAGGGGCCGGAACAAGATCCAGCAGGGTGAGTCGCCGCGCCTGCACCCGGCCGGCGCAACGGCACTTCCCGGTCCCGGCCCTCGGGCTCAGGACTCCGCCGGGGCCACGTCCCGCAGCAGCTGGGTGAAGGCGGCCTCGTCGACGACCGGCGTGCCGAATGACTTCGCCTTGACCGTCTTCGACGTCGCCGAGTCGGGGTCGTTCGTCACCAGGAGGCTGGTGAGCCGCGACACGCTCGTCGCGATGTGCAGCCCCGCCTCGACCGCGCGGTCCTCCAGCAGCTCCCGCTCCACCGAGGTGTCACCGGAGAAGGCGATCCGCATGCCCTGCTTCAGCGGCTCGCCGTCCTCGTAGCGCCCCGGATTCGGGTGCGGGCACGGCGGCCGCTTGCGCGAGGGCCGCCAGCCGCCGCCCCGGTACGAGGACTGGTACCCCACGCGCGGGGCGACGGCCGAGTCCGACCACTCCGTCAGCGGCCGGCATTCCAGCAGGGGCAGCCGTACGCCGCCCTGCGCGGCCGCGTGCAGCGAGGGCCGGAACGCCTCCGCCAGCACCCGGGCGTCGTCGAGCGCGTGGTGGGCGCGCTGCTGGACCACGCCGAAGTGCGCGGCGAGCGACTCCAGCTTGTGGTTGGGCAGCGGGAGGTTCAGTTCCTTCGACAGGGCGATGGTGCACAGCCGCTGACGGACCGGCGCGGTCTCTGCGGCCCGCGCGTACTCCCGGGCGATCATCTGCCAGTCGAAGATGGCGTTGTGCGCGACCAGCACCCGGTCCTCGAGCCGGCCCGCGAACTCCTCGGCGATGTCCTTGAAGAGCGGTGCTCCGGCGAGCACCTCGCTCGTCAGACCGTGGATCCACACCGGTCCCGGATCCCGCTGCGGGTTGACCAGGGTGTACCAGTGGTCCTCGACATTGCCCTGCGCGTCGAGCCGGTAGACGGCGGCGGAGACTATCCGGTCGTCGCGGGCGAGCCCGGTCGTCTCCACGTCGACGACCGCGTACCCCTGTGGGTACGCGGTCGGCCACGTCGTCTCTGCGGTCGTACGGTCGTCGAGCATGGTCACAGAGGATATCGGCCCCGACTGACAGCCGTGGCCGCGATGCCTCCTCTGCCCGGTTCCGAGACCGGTTCGCCGGCGCTCACGAGGGCGAAGGCGCCTGCCGGTTCGGCGGGCCCGGGGAACAGCCGGAAGGCCGTCCCCGAAGCCCCGTGCGGGGCCGTGCTCGCTGCACCAGCGCGGGGAACACCCGTTTCCCCGGTGGACGTCCGTCCGCGGGTCCCGTCACGGAGGCGGGCGCCGGGCCAAGTGCCTATCCGCCCGGCGCGAGCAGGGCGCGCACGAGGGCCCGTACGGACAGCAGGAACAGCCGCTCCGGGTCCGCCGGGCGGGCCAGGGCGCGGGCGAGGGCCGGGTCGTGGGGGGCCGCGGCCGGGTCCCAGAGCTCGCTCTCGGCCGGGGACTGCGCGGGGGAGCGCTCGCGGTTGCGCTCGACGAGCAGGAAGCCGACGATCTGGAACTGGATCGCGCGCACCGCGTCGGCCGCCCGGGCGCCGCGCAGTCCCGCGGCGTGCACCTCGTGGACGAGCGCCTGCTGCGCGGGCAGGAACATCCGCTCGGTGAGCCCGCGCTCGTGGACCATCGCGATCAGGTGCGGGCGCTCGCGCAGCTCGCGGCGCAGGGTCCGGGCCACCGACAGGATGCGGTCGGCGGGGGTGCGGCCGACGGGCCTGATCGCGCCCATGTCCTCCACGGTCCGCCGCACGAGGGCGTCGAGCAGCGATTCGCGGTTGCCGACGTGCCAGTAGATGGACGTCACCGCGGTGCCCAGTTCGGCGGCGAGCTTGCGCATGGTGAGGGCGGCCGGACCGTGCTGCTTGACCAGGGACGCGGCGGCGTCCAGCACCTCGTCACGGGTCAGCGCTGATCTGGCCATGTCTGCGGGCCGCCGATCTGTCGGAGCGTCAGTTCTGGTGCGTGCACGGGTCTTTACCCTTCATCGGCGGCGGTGTAACTGTGTTACAGGACCGACTCCCCCCGAGCCGAGGGATGGTGCGAGACATGGCACGCGTACGGTACGGAGCGCGGACAGAGGCCGAGATCGCGGCGTCGCGCGAGAAGAGTTCCAAGCTCCCCGACATCTGGTCCACCGGTGTGGTGGCCGTCTGGGAGAGCGACCCCGACGTCGTGGCGGCGGTCCTGCCGCCACCCCTCAAGCCGGCCGACCGGCCCCTCGTACGGGCCAACATCAGCAAGGTCGACCTGCCCGGCTATCCGCTGGGCGCAGGCTCGGTGGCCGTCGCCGCCCAGCACGGCGGGGTCGAGGGCTGGTATCCGCTGGTCATGCCGATGACCCACGAGCGCGCCCTGATCGGCGGCCGCGAGGTCTTCGGCGAGCCGAAGAAGCTGGGCGAGGTCACCGTCGAGCGCGACGGCCTCGTCGTCCGGGCCGCCCTCGCCCGGCACGGCATCGCCTTCGTCGAGGTGCGCGGAGCGGTGGACCGGGCCCTGCCGCTGCCCGAGCCCACCCAGAAGACCGACTTCTACTTCAAGTTCCTGCCCGCCGTGGACGGTTCGGGCTTCGACGCCGACCCGGTCCTCGTGCACTGCACGCGCAACGAGAAGGTCCGCAAGCTGGAGCACATCACCGGGGACATCGTCCTGCGCGAGTCGATGTTCGACCCCATAGCCGACCTGCCGGTCCGCCGGATCGTGGAGATCACCATCGGCGAGAAGACCACCGACCAGAAGGGCCGGGTCGTCGAGCGGGTCAGCGCCCAGGCCCTGCTCCCGTACATCCACCAGCGCTACGACGACCCGATGCAGATCCTCGACGGCCCTCCGGAAGGCAGTGTCTGACATGCGCATCGAACCCGGACAGGTGGCCGTCGTCACCGGAGCCGCCAGTGGCATCGGCCTCGCGATGGCCCGCCGCTTCGCCGCCGAGGGACTGAAGGTGGTCCTCGCCGACGTGGAGGAGGGCGCCCTGCGCAAGGCCGCCGACGAGCTCACCGCGGACGGGGCCCAGGTGCTCGCGCGCATCGTCGACGTCAGCGACCGCGACTCCGTGACCGCGCTGGCCGAGGCGGCGTACGAGACCTTCGGCGCCGTGCACGTGCTGTGCAACAACGCGGGCGTCGGCTCCGGCGCCGAGGGCCGGATGTGGGAACACGAGCCCAACGACTGGAAATGGGCCTTCTCCGTCAACGTGTGGGGCGTCTTCCACGGCATCCAGGCCTTCGTCCCCCGCATGATCGCGGGCGGCGCGCCCGGCCACGTCGTCAACACCTCCTCCGGCGACGGCGGCATCGCCCCCCTGCCCACCGCCTCGGTCTACGCCGTCACCAAGGCGGCCGTGGTCACCATGACCGAGTCGCTCTACGCCCACCTCAAGGCGGAGGGCGCCGCCGTCGGGGCCTCCGTCCTCTTCCCCGGCCCGCACATGCTGCGCACCGGGCTGTGGGAGTCGCACCGCAACCGGCCCCAGCGGTACGCGAAGGAGCGGCCGCGCAAGTCCCCGTACCGCAGCCTCGACCAGTACGAGGCGGCGATGAAGCAGGCCGGTCACGAGGTGAACTTCACCCCCGTCGAGGAGGTCGCCGAGCACGTCCTCGACGGCCTCCGCGCCGACCGCTTCTGGATGCTCCCGGCCGGCGAGCACAGCGACCGGCAGATCCGCGCCCGGTCGCAGTCGATGCTCGACCGGGCCAACCCCGCCTACCTGGAAAGCTTCATCCTCGACTGAGGGGCGTTCGTCGTGAGTGACATCGTGAGTGACACACCGTACGAAGACCCGTACCTGATCATCTCCTCCGACTGCCACGCGGGCCTGCCCACGGAGCGGTACCGGCCCTACCTCGATTCCCGCTTCCACCCCCAGTTCGACGAGTTCCTCGGCGAGCGCGACGCCCGCCGCGTGGAGGCCACCCGGCTGGGCGTCCGCAACGAGGCCTTCGCCGAGAAGTGGTTCCACGACCACGAGGAAGGCCTGAGGGGCGGCTGGGACACGGGGCAGCGGCTGAAGGAACTCGACGGCGACGGCGTGGCCGCCGAGGTCGTCTTCCCCGACGCGGACGCCGTCGACAGCCAGACCGCGGCCCCCTTCGGAGTGGGCCTCGGCCTCTCCGGCGACCAGGACCCCGAGCTCGGCATGGCGGGCGCCCAGGCGCACAACCGCTGGCTGGCGGAGTTCGTCTCGGAGAATCCCGAGCGCCACTGCGGGGTCGCCCTGCTCCCCATCACGGGCGAACCGTCGAAGGTCGTCGCCGAGATCCACCGGGCCAAGGAGTCCGGACTGGGCGCGCTGATGATCCCCGCCATGTGGGTGGACAAGGCGCCCTACCACGACCGCCGCTACGACCCCGTGTGGGCGGCGGCGGCCGAGACGCGGATGCCGATCGTCACCCACTCCGGGTCCTCGCCGCGCCACGAGTACGGCGACCACCTGGGCATCTTCGTCTCCGAGGTCACCTGGTGGCCGGCCCGCCCGCTGTGGTTCCTGCTCTGGTCGGGGGTCTTCGAGCGTCACCCCGGCCTCAGGTTCGGCGTGGCGGAATCGGGATGCTGGTGGCTGCCGAACCAGCTGTGGTTCATGGACCGTCTCTACCTCGGCGCGCACGGCGGCAAGAAGCTCTCCCCGTTCGAGGAGCTGAAACGGCCGCCGAGCGAGTACCTGGACCGGCAGGTCTTCGTCTGCGCGACGAACACCAAGCGGCGCGAACTGGCCCAGCGCTACGAGATCGGCGTGGACAACATCCTGTGGGGCTCGGACTTCCCGCACCCGGAAGGCACCTGGCCCGACACCCGGAACTGGCTGCGCAGGACCTTCCACGACATCCCCGTCGACGAGACCCGCCGGATGCTCGGCCTCGCGGCGGCCGAGGTCTTCGGCTTCGACACGGAGAAACTCGCTCCCGTCGCCCGCCGGATCGGCCCCACCCCGGCCGAGCTGGGCCAGTCCCCGGACCAGGCGGCGGTGGCGGCCTCCTGGGCCCGCTCCCGCGAGACCGGCCGCCACTGGCTCACGGGCGGCGACTTCCCGGTACTGGGGGTCTCGTGATGACGGGGAACCCGGACCGCTACACGGTCATCTCGGCGGACTGCCACGCGGGCGCCGACCTGCTGGACTACAAGCCGTACCTGGAGAAGCGGTACCACGACGACTTCGACGTCTGGGCCGCCACCTACGTGAACCCGTACGAGGACCTCCTCGCGGACACGGCGGACCGCAACTGGAACTCCCGGCGCCGGCTGTCCGAGCTGGAGGCGGACGGCATCGTCGCCGAGGTCGTCTTCCCGAACACCATCCCGCCGTTCTTCCCCAAGGCCTCCCTGATGGCGCAGCCGCCCACGGCCGCCGAGTACGAGATGCGCTGGGCCGGGCTCCAGGCCCACAACCGCTGGCTCGCGGACTTCTGCGCGGACGCGCCGGGCCGGCGCGCGGGCGTGGTGCAGATCCTCCTCAACGACGTGGACGCGGCGGTGAAGGAGATCCGCCGCACGAAGGAGGCGGGCCTCACGGGCGGCATCCTGCTGCCCGGCGTCCCGCCCGGATCCACGGTCCCGGAGCTCTACTCGGCCGCGTACGACCCGATCTGGGCGGTGTGCGACGAGCTGGACGTCCCGGTCAACCACCACGGCGGCTCGGCGTCCCCGCCGCTGGGCGACGAACCGGCCGCCCGCGCGGTCTTCATGGTGGAGACCACCTGGTTCTCGCACCGCGCCCTGTGGCACCTCATCTTCGGCGGGGCCTTCCGCCGCCATCCGGGCCTCAAGCTGGTCCTGACGGAGCAGGGATCCGGCTGGATCCCCGGCGTGCTGGAGATGCTGGACTACTACCACGGCCGCCTGGTCGCGGCCTCGGCCACGGCCGAGGCCAAGTTCGGGGCGGGCCTCGCGGAGTCGATGGGCAGCGGCCCGAGCGAGGTCTGGCGGGAGAACTGCTTCGTGGGGGCCAGCTTCATGCGCCCCCACGAGGTCCCGCTCCGGGACCGGATCGGCCTCGACAAGATCATGTGGGGCAGCGACTACCCGCACGACGAGGGCACCACCCCCTTCTCCCGCGAAGGCCTCCGCATCGCCTACGCGGGCCTCCCGCGCGCGGAGGTGGCGGCGATGGCCGGCGGCAACGCGGCCCGCGTCTACGGCTTCGACCTGACCCTCCTGGACGCGCTCGCCGCTGAACACGGCCCGCTGGTCTCGGAGATCGCCGAACCCCTGACGAAGGTCCCACCGGAAGCCACCAGCCCGGCCTTCGCCAAGGGGGGCTCGGTCCGGGTCTGGTAGCGCTGCGGCCGACGCGGCTCACGCTCCGGCATAGGTGAGCTGCGTCGGCGCCAGTGCGTGCGTCCCCCGCACCGGGGTGTCCCGGTGGACCACGACCTGCAGCTTCTCCAGCCCGGCGAGGGGAGCGAGGTCCAGCGGCCCGTCGCACGCGCTCAACGTCAGCGTGGCGAGCTCGGGCAGCTCCGCCAGCGCCTCCAGCCCCGAAGCGAGCGAGCAGCCGGCCAGGAACAGCTCGCGCAGTCCCCGGTACCGGGTGAAGGCCGTGAGGTCCAGCTCCGAAGCGCTCGTCACCTGCAGGAAGGAGAGGGGAAGGTCGTAGGGCAGCTTCGCGAGCCGGCCGGCCTGCCGGTTGCCCGAGACCGTCAGCGAGGACAGCCGGGGCCACCGGTCGAGACCGTCGAGGTCGAGGAGACAGCCCCCGCTCACCAGCCACAGACCGGTGAGCCCCTCGGGGGCCGGCAGCGTGCCCACGGACCGGTGCCCCCAGGCCGAGTCGAGACCCAGCAGCGTGAGCCGGTGCAGGTCCCGCAGCGGCTCCAGGGCCAGGCGCCCGGGCATCCGGGTGAGGAAGAGCCGCTGCACCGCCGTCCCGCAGAGCGGCGACAGGTCGAAGAGCGACCGGCACGATTCGAGGCTGAGGTATTCGAGCCGGGCCGGCGCCCGGAGCGGTGCGAGGTCGGCGAGGGCGCCGTTGTCGGACAGCTGCAGCCCGAGCAGGTTCTCCCGTAGGACGACCTCGTCGGTGAGCTGGTGGTCCCCGGTCAGGCGCAGCCGCAGGATGTGCCGCAGTCTCGGCAGGGCGGCGAGCTGCCGCGCCGTGCGCACGTTCAGGAACCCCTGGGTCAGGGAGGAGCCGGAGAGCACCGTGTCCGCGTAGTCCTGGGCCTTGAACCTTCCCCAGGAACCGTTGAGTTCGGCCATCACCCCGAGCCGGACGTCGTCCCGGAACCGGCCGATGACCTGCAGCGCGTGCGCGCCTCCGATCAGCGCCGCCGTCCGGATCACGGCGGCCGCCTCGGGCTCCGTCACCTCGTCCGGACCGGGGAGCAGCTCCAGCGTCAGCCCGCCGGCCCGCGCCAGCTCCTCCGCCTCGTTGAACGTGCGCGGAGGGACGAGCTGCGCCGCGCGCGTCTCGATCTCGTGCCGCACGTCGGGGGCCAGCTCGGGGGAGTGTTCGAGGCAGGTCGCCGCGAGCAGCACGAGCCGGTTGTCCAGGTCGGGTTCCTGGGCGGCGCGGTCGAGCACGCGCCGCAGGATCTCCGCCCGTTCGTCCGAACGCGCGTGCCCGACGGCCATGCGTACGACGTCGTCCCACGTGTCGTCGTGCGTGTGGCGGACCAGTACGCCGAAGTCCCTCGCCTCCACCGCGGCCTTCGCCCCGAGGTAGTCCTGGAAGGTGCGGTGCACGAAGGTCACCGAACCCTTGGTGGGCTCGCGCAGCAGTCCGGACCGGATCAGCAGGTGCGTGACGACCTGCTCGGCGGTGCCCTGGGCGCGCACCTGCGGCATCAGCTCCAGCCACCCGTCGACCAGCCCCACCACCTCCCCGATCGAGGTCTCCGCCTGCCCGTTGCGGATCAGCCAGTACGCGAACCGCTGGAGCAGCAGGATCTGCTCGTCACGGGTGAGGTAGACCCCCTCGACCGCGCTGATCTCGCGTTCCGTGTCACGGCGGACCAGGAGCATTTCGAGCGCCGCGTCGTACAACTCCTTGCGGGCGCGGGGCAGATGCATGCGGCGGTCGCGGTTGAGGGCGCAGAGCAACGCGCACATGAGGGGATTGGTCGCCAGCCGGCTCAGGTCGCGGCGGGTCCCCACCGCGCTCATCAGGGACCCGGCGTACGAGTGCAGCTGCGCCCTCTCCTCCTCGGTGGAGCACTCCGCCCGGGCCGAGGCGTGCCATTGCGCGATGAACGCGCGGATGTCCTCCCGTTCCATGGGGAGGAGGGAGTAGTGGGTGAAGTCCTGCCGCGAGAGCCAGTCCTCCGGGACCGCCGACGGGCGCGTCGTGACCACGTACCGCGCCTGCGGATAGGCGGTGATCAGCGACCGGAGCCAGGCCTCCGTCCGCTTGCGCAGCCGCAGCGGCACCTCGTCCACGCCGTCCACGAGGATCAGCGCGCGGCCGCTCCCGAGGAGCCCCTCCACCCAGCCCTCGGGCGCCGGGAGCGGCACTCCCGCCGCCGACAGGAACTCGCCGGGCATCGGCAAGGACTTGGCCGAGGTGAAGGAACGCAGCCGCAGGACGAAGGGGACCAGCAGGTTCCACGATTCGAGCCCGGGGCCGAAGGTGCGCCGGGCCGCGTTGAGCGCCAGCCACTGCACCACGGTGCTCTTGCCGGAACCGGCGGCTCCGCGCAGCAGGATCCGCTCCGACACCGACAGGGTCTGCTCGATCCGCACCTGCTTGCCCTGCGTGGAGTGGGAGAAGCCGTAGGAGTCCAGCGCCGACGTCTCCGCGCTCACGGCGAGGCTGATGTAGGCCAGGTCCAGGGGCCAGTCCTGGCGCGACTGGCCGAGCGTGACGCCGAAGAGCTGGAGGCGTCCGTGCTCCTCGGCCATGTACCGGGCGTACCGCTCCTCGAAGGCGTACGCGGCCCCCTCCGCGCCCCGGTCGAGCCGTTCCAGCCGTTCCACGGAGCGCGTCAGCTTCCCGGTCCGCCGGACCAGCTCCACGTCCGCCCGGGCCCCGAAGCCCGGCAGGGTCGTCGCGTACTCCACCGCGTGCTCGCAGCACAGCCGGGACAGCCGCCGGCAGAGCGCCTGCGCGCCCTGGCTCAGGCCCGGCGGGGGAGGCGGCAGGGTCGCGGCGAGGACCTCCGGGTCGAGGTCCGCGGCGAACAGGGCGTCCGCCTCCAGCGGGCCCAGGGCCGCGAAGGCGTCGCCGACCGCGTCCAGTGCCGCCAGTCGTTCGGGCTCCGGGAGCGCCGCGCAGGCCGGGCCCATGCGGGCCGCCAGGATGTCGGTCAGGCGCCGGACCTCCGCGGGCCCCAGCTCCGCCGCCGGTTTGCGCCAGGCCGGCGCCGGGCGGGCCGGGTCGGTCGTCAGGCCCGCCCCGGGGGCGCGGGCCAGGAGGGACTTCAGCAGGGTGCTCGCCGCCGTGCCCGCGACCCGTAAGAGAACCGTCTCGATACCCGTCATTCCGCAGCCTCCCCCTCGGCTGGACATCATCTCGCGAACCTGCGGTAACCCGGTCGGATACCGATCGGTAACAACCCCTAGCGGAGCCCCCGAGGGCGCCTCTATGGTGCGCTCATGCCGAACCTGCCCGATGTCGTGCTGTGGTCCATACCGGCCTTCGTGCTGCTCACCGTCCTGGAGGTGGTGAGCTACCGGATCCATCCCGACGACGACGCGGCCGGGTACGACACCAAGGACGCGGCCACGAGCATCACCATGGGGCTCGGCAGCATCGGGTTCGACCTGCTGTGGAAGATCCCCGTCGTCGCCGTCTTCACCGCGGTCTACGAACTCACCCCGCTGCGGGTGCCGTTCCTGTGGTGGACCGCCCTGCTGATGCTGCTCGCCCAGGACTTCCTCTACTACTGGCAGCACCGGCTCCACCACGTCATCCGCATCCTGTGGGCCTGCCACGTGGTCCACCACAGCAGTCGGCGGTTCAACCTCACCACCGCCCTGCGCCAGCCCTGGACCAGCGCCACCACCTGGTGGTTCTACCTGCCGATGGTGGCCCTGGGCGTGCACCCGGCGGCGATCCCGTTCTGCTACGGACTCAACCTCCTCTACCAGTTCTGGGTCCACACCGAGCGCATCGGGAAGCTGCCCCGCGCCTACGAGTACGTCTTCAACACCCCCTCCCACCACCGCGTCCACCACGCCTCGCAGGGCGGATACCTGGACCGGAACTTCGGCGGGATCCTGATCGTCTGGGACCGGATGTTCGGCTCCTGGGTGGGGGAGACGGAGCGGCCCGTCTACGGGCTCACCAAGAACATCGATACCCACAACCCGCTGCGCGTGGCCACCCACGAGTACGCGGCCATCGCGCGGGACGTGCGGGCCGCCGCGAACTGGCGCGAGCGCGCCGGACGGGTCTTCCGCGGACCCGGATGGCAGCCCGCCGCCCCTGTCGCCGTGGCCGAAGCCCCGGCCGAAGCCCCGGCCCCCGCCCCGGCCGAAGCCCCGGCCCCCGCCCCGGCCGAAGCCCCCGCCCCCGCCCCGGCCGAAGCCCCCGCCCCGGCCGAAGCCCCGGCCGAAGCCCACGCCCCCGCCGGAGTGCCCGCCGTGGACGCCGCCGCCGACGCCCGGACCCCCGTACGGGAGACCACCGCGTGAGCACCGCACCGTCCCCGGAACGCCCCGCCCCCTCCTGGGCCGCCGGCCGCGCGCCCGCCGGCCGGGACCGCCTCGGCCGCTGCGCCCTCGCGGCCTTCGCCGCGGCCACCGCCGTCGACCTCGGGTCGCTGCTGGCCGACTGGCACCTCGGGCACCTCATCGCCAAGCCGCTGCTGATGCCGCTGCTCGTCACCTGCGTGATCACGCGCGGCGCGCCCCGGCTGCTGGTCGCCGCCCTGCTGTTCGGCTGGGGCGGTGACCTGGCCCTGCTCTTCGACGCCGAGGCCGCCTTCCTCGTCGGCATGGGCTCCTTCGCCGTCGGGCACGTCTGCTACCTCGTCCTCTTCGGCAAGCGGCCCGCGAACCCGCTGCTCGGGGGCGCGTACACGCTCGCCCTCCTCGGGACCGTCGCCCTGCTCTGGTCCGACCTGCCGGCCGATCTGCGGATCCCGGTCGCCGGCTACAGCCTGCTGCTCACCGCCATGGCGTTCCGCTCCAGCGCCCTCGGCCTGCGGGCCGGGATCGGCGGGACGCTGTTCCTGCTCTCCGACACCCTCATCGCCTCGGGCGTCGCCGAATGGCCCCAACTGCCCCGCCCGGACTTCTGGATCATGGCCACCTATCTGGCCGCCCAGTACCTCCTGGCCACCGGTTCGACAACCACCCGGGAAGCAGGCGTACCGTAGGACGGTCCTCAGTCGTACAAGACTGAACAATCCCGAGCCGGAGGACTGCACCACCATGCGCGCCACCGTCATCCACGCCCCGCACGACATCCGCGTGGAGGAGGTGCCCGACGCTGCGATCCAGCGCCCCGAGGACGCCGTCGTCCGCGTCCTGCGTGCCTGCATCTGCGGCAGCGACCTGTGGGCCTACCGCGGCGAGGCCGAGCGCCAGCCCGGCCAGCGCATCGGCCACGAGTTCCTGGGCATCGTCGAGGAGACCGGCCCCGCCGTCTCCGGCCTGCGCGCCGGCGACCTGGTCGTCGCGCCCTTCATGTGGTCGGACGGCACCTGCGAGTACTGCAAGGAGGGTCTGTTCACCTCCTGCGACCACGGCGGTTTCTGGGGCTCGGTCGGCCACGACGGCGGCCAGGGCGAGGCCGTCCGCGTCCCGCACGCCGACGGCACCCTGGTCAAGCTGCCCGCCGAGGCCGTGTCCGACGACCACCTGCTCACCGGGCTGCTCGCGCTCTCCGACGTCATGGGCACCGGGCACCACGCCGCCCTGGGCGCGGGGGTGCGCCCGGGCTCCACGGTCGCCGTCGTCGGTGACGGCGCGGTCGGCCTGTGCGGCGTCCTCGCCGCCAAGCGCCTGGGCGCCGGGCGGATCATCGCACTGGGCCGCCACACCGTCCGTACGGACGTAGCCCGGCTCTTCGGGGCCACCGACGTCGTCGCCGAGCGCGGCGAGGCCGCCGAGGCGGCCGTACGCGAGCTCACCGGCGGCCGGGGCGCCCACGCCGTCATCGAGGCGGTCGGCACCGAGCAGTCCATGCGCACCGCCGTGAACATCACCCGCGACGGCGGGGCCGTCGGCTACGTCGGCGTCCCGCACGGCAGCGGCACGGGCCTCGACCTCGGCGTCATGTTCGACCGCAACATCACCCTGCGCGGCGGCGTCGCCCCCGTCCGCGCCTACATCCCGGAGCTGCTGGAGGACGTGCTCAGCGGCGCGATCGACCCGGCGCCCGTCTTCGACCGTGCCGTGTCCCTGGACGAGGTACCGGACGGCTACCGCGCGATGGACGACCGCACCGCGCTCAAGGTGCTGATCAAGCCCTGACCGGATGACCGGATGAACGGACGGGCCGGATGAACGGACGGGCCGGATGAACGGACGGGCCGGGCGGGATGATCCCCGCCTGGCCCGTCCTCGTTCCCGCGCTCTGCCGCTGCCGGCCGACCGCCCTACTTGACGGCCTTGAGCGCGTCGACCACGCCGTAGCCGTAGTAGCCGGTCTGGCCCCACTTGGCCTTGCAGGTGGTGGCATTGATCAGCGCGCCCGTGGCGTCGTAGATCTGCGCCGGGCAGGCCGCCTTCGTGGACTGCGCCTTGAGCATCGCCTGCAGCTGCGACGGCGTGGCGTACGGGTGGGCGCTCTTGAGCAGCGCCGCGACGCCCGCGACGTGCGGGGCGGCCATCGAGGTGCCCTGCTTGTAGCCGTAGCCGCCGCCCGGGACGGTCGACAGCACGCGCCCGTTCGCGTCCGGGGTGGCCGGGACCTGCCACTTGTCACCGCCGGGGGCGGCGACGTCCACGACCCCGAGGCCGTAGCTGGAGTAGTACGAGCGCAGGCCCTTGTCGCCGGTCGCCGAGACGGTGACCACGCCCGGCAGCTGCGTGGGCAGGTCCAGGCAGACGCTCGGGTCGATGGTCCGCGGCACCGGGGTGGTGTCGTTCGGGCTGCTCTCGTCGACGAGGGAGTCGGCCGCCAGGTCCTGGTCGGAGTTGCCGGCCGAGGCCACGTGGAGGGTGCCCTTGCGCTCGGCGTACTTGGTGGCCCGGCCTATGGCCTCCACCAGCGCCTTCTGGTCGTCGTCCGTCTTGCAGTTGAAGAGGTACGGGTCGACGTAGTAGCTGTTGTTGGTGACCTCTATCCCCTTCTCGGCGGCGAACATGAAGCCGCAGACGACCGCCTCGGTGTAGAAGAGGCCGGTCCCGGGCTCGCTCACCTTGATCGCGGCGATCTTCACGCCGGGCGCGACACCGCTGATGCCGAGGCCGTTGCGCGCGGCGCCGATGGTGCCGGCCACGTGGGTGCCGTGGTCGCTTCCGTCGGCGTACGGGCGCCAGGCGCCCTCGGTGGTGTCCGCGACGCCGCCGACGCAGTTGGCCGACTGGCCCTTGGAGAAGTTCGGGGCGAGATCGGGGTGGGTGTCGTCGACACCCGTGTCGATGATGCCCACGGTGACGTTCCGGCTGCCATCGTTGATCTTGTGAGCCTCGTCGGCCTTGATCGTCCGCAGGTCCCACTGGTTGGGCTCCAGCGGCTCCTGACCCTCCTGGGCCTGCGCCGCGGCCTTGTCGGCGTCCGCCGCGCTCAACCGCTGCGTCGCGCCTTCCTCGGTGGTCTGCACCGCCTGCATCGGGGCCGTCCGGGTGGCGCCGACCGACACGAACAGACCGCGCTGGGCGCGCAGCTGCCTGGCGAAGTCCGGGTTCTGGGAATGTGCGACGACGACCCCGATCTGCTCATAGGCCGTCACCACCGTTCCGCCGGCCCGCTCGACGGCCTTCTTCGCCGCCTTCACCGTGGCGTACGCGTTCAGGTTCGCCACGTACGACAGCTTGGGCCCGGAGGTCGAGGGCTTCGCGGCCGTCACCGCGTCCGCCGTGTTGCCCAGCGGCGCGGCGGAGGCCGGGACCGAGGGCAGGAAGGCGAGCGAGGCGGTGAGCGCCAGGCCGGCCGGCACGGCGAGGGCGCGCCGGCGGACGGGTCCCAGATGAGCCATGGGTTCTCCAGATCATCTTTGAAAAAACCGTCCGCACGCGGTCGCGTCGGACGGGTCCATGACAAGTGAACCTAGCGCTGTCGTTCCCTGCTACGCCATCAGTTCGAGAAATCGGTTTCCGAAGAATCCATGGGTGTTGAACCGTCCCGACACGCCGCACGTGCCGTTGACAGGGGGGCTCGGCACCACCGGCCCCCCACACGGAGGTTGTTTTGTCCGTCGTCCCCACCGCACCCGCGTCACAAGGAGATCCCCCCGTGACCACCGAAGCAGCGCCGCCGCCGGGCAGCGCGGGAACGCCACTGGCGGGCCCCACGGCCGAAGATTTCGCGAGCGTCCAGCAGAGCGCCGAATTCGCCGAACTGCGGAGCTCCTACCGCTCCTTCGCCTTCCCGCTCACCGTGGCCTTCATCGCCTGGTACCTGCTCTACGTCCTGCTGTCCAACTACGCGGGCGGCTTCATGGGGACCAAGCTCTTCGGCAACATCAACGTCGCCCTCGTGCTCGGCCTCGCCCAGTTCGCGACGACCTTCCTCATCGCCTGGCTGTACGCGCGGCACGCCGCGACCAGGCTCGACCCCAAGGCCGAGGCCATCAAGGCGCGGATGGAGGCCGGGGAATGAGCAGCGCGCTCCACCTGACGACGGCCGCGGGCGCCACCGAGCACCGCCCGCTGATCATCACCCTGTTCGGGCTGTTCGTCGTCGCCACCCTGATCATCACCGTCTGGGCCGGCCGCCAGACCAAGGACGCCGCCGACTTCTACGCGGGCGGCCGCCAGTTCACCGGCTTCCAGAACGGCCTCGCCATCTCCGGCGACTACATGTCCGCCGCGTCCTTCCTCGGCATCGCCGGAGCCATCGCCCTCTTCGGCTACGACGGCTTCCTCTACTCCATCGGCTTCCTCGTGGCGTGGCTGGTCGCCCTGCTCCTCGTCGCCGAGCCGCTGCGCAACTCCGGCCGCTACACGATGGGCGACGTGCTCGCGTACCGGATGCGCCAGCGGCCCGTCCGGACCGCCGCCGGCACCTCCACCATCGTGGTCTCGATCTTCTACCTGCTCGCCCAGATGGCCGGCGCCGGCGTGCTCGTCTCGCTGCTCCTGGGCATCACCAGCGACGGCGGCAAGGTCGCCATCGTCGCGCTGGTCGGCGTCCTGATGATCGTCTACGTGACCATCGGCGGCATGAAGGGCACCACCTGGGTCCAGATGGTCAAGGCGGTCCTGCTCATCGCGGGCACCCTCCTGATCACCTTCCTGGTGCTGGTGAAGTTCGACTTCAACATCTCCGACCTGCTGGGCAAGGCCGCGGAGAACAGCGGGCAGGGGGCGAAGTTCCTCGAGCCGGGGATGAAGTACGGCAAGGACTCGACCTCGAAGCTGGACTTCATCTCGCTCGGCATCGCCCTGGTCCTGGGCACCGCAGGCCTGCCGCACATCCTGATCCGCTTCTACACGGTGCCCACCGCCAAGGCCGCGCGGAAGTCCGTGAACTGGGCCATCGGCATCATCGGCGCCTTCTACCTGATGACCATCGCCCTCGGTTTCGGGGCCGCGGCCCTGCTCGACCGGGACGAGATCATCAAGTCCAACAAGGCGGGCAACACGGCGGCGCCGCTGCTCGCCCAGGCGGTCGGCGGAGGACCCGACTCCACCGGCGGCGCGATTCTGCTCGCCGTGATCTCCGCGGTCGCCTTCGCCACCATCCTCGCCGTGGTCGCGGGCCTCACCCTCGCCTCCTCCTCGTCCTTCGCGCACGACCTGTACGTGAACGTGATCCGCAAGGGCAAGGCCACCGAGAAGGAGGAAATGCGCGCCGCCCGCTGGTCCACGGTCGTCATCGGGGCCGTCGCCATCGGCCTGGGGGCCCTGGCCCGCGACCTCAACGTCGCCGGGCTGGTCGCGCTCGCCTTCGCGGTCGCCGCCTCCGCCAACCTGCCGACGATCCTCTACAGCCTCTTCTGGAAGCGCTTCACCACCCAGGGCGCGCTCTGGTCCATCTACGGCGGCCTGATCTCGGCCGTCGGCCTGGTGCTCTTCTCCCCGGTCGTGTCCGGCAAGCCCACCTCGATGTTCAAGGACGCGGACTTCTTCTGGTTCCCGCTGGAGAACCCGGGCATCATCTCGATCCCCCTCGGCTTCCTCCTGGGCTGGCTGGGAACCGTCCTCTCCAAGGAGAAGGCCGACCCCCAGAAGTTCGCCGAGCTGGAGGTGCGCTCCCTCACCGGAACAGGGGCACACTGACATCGTCCGAACACCCAGCGTGGCCGCGTCGTAGGTCCCTACGACGCGGCCATGTTACGTCTCGTTCATTTGGGCACCTCTTCACGACACAGGCGTCGCGTAGGCTCGAAATAGAACGCGTGAAGTAGATCCAAATATCGCGCGTACCTCTAGATCCGGACAGGGAGGGGGCCCACAGTGCTTCTCGACACCTACGGCCGCGTGGCCACTGACCTGCGCGTCTCACTCACCGACCGGTGCAATCTGCGCTGTACCTACTGCATGCCCGAAGAGGGGCTGCAGTGGCTCGGCAAGTCCGACCTGCTCAGCGACGACGAGATCGTCCGGCTGATCCGCATCGCCGTCACCCGGCTCGGCATCACCGAGGTCCGCTTCACCGGCGGCGAGCCCCTGCTCCGCCCCGGCCTGGTCGGGATCGTCGAGCAGTGCGCGGCCCTGGAACCCCGCCCCAAGATGTCGCTCACCACGAACGGCATCGGTCTCAAGCGCACCGCGCAGGCCCTCAAGGCCGCCGGCCTGGACCGGGTGAACGTTTCCCTGGACACCCTGCGGCCCGAGGTCTTCAAGACCCTCACCCGCCGCGACCGGCACAAGGACGTCATCGAGGGCATGGCCGCGGCCCGCGAGGCCGGCCTCACCCCCGTCAAGGTCAATGCCGTGCTCATGCCCGGGCTCAACGACGACGAGGCCCCCGACCTGCTGGCCTGGGCCGTGGAGAACGAGTACGAGCTCCGCTTCATCGAGCAGATGCCGCTCGACGCCCAGCACGGCTGGAAGCGCGACGGCATGATCACCGCCGGGGACATCCTGCAGTCCCTGCGCACCCGCTTCACGCTCACCGAGGAAGGCGCCGACGAGCGCGGCTCCGCCCCGGCCGAGCGCTGGGTGGTCGACGGCGGCCCGGCCACCGTCGGGGTCATCGCGTCGGTGACCCGCCCGTTCTGCGGCGCCTGCGACCGTACCCGGCTCACGGCCGACGGCCAGGTCCGTACGTGCCTGTTCGCCACCGAGGAGTCGGACCTGCGCGCCGCCCTGCGCTCGGGCGCCCCGGACGAGGAGATCGCCCGGCTGTGGAAGGTGG
Source organism: Streptomyces sp. 147326 (assembly GCF_045000215.1). Classification (NCBI taxonomy): domain Bacteria; kingdom Bacillati; phylum Actinomycetota; class Actinomycetes; order Kitasatosporales; family Streptomycetaceae; genus Streptomyces; species Streptomyces sp. 147326. The sequence continues at coordinate 6,680,548 of NZ_CP134201.1, forward strand.
CGATGTGGGGCAAGAAGGCCGGGTCCGGCCTCGACGACCCGTCCTTCCTGCAGCCCGACCGCCCGATGTCCGCGATCGGCGGCTGACCGGGGGCGGGGGCTGACCGGGGGCGGTGGCGACCGGGCTCAGCGGCCCGGCCGTAGTCAGCGCAGGCGCTCCGAGCCCTCCGGCTGCACCCACTCGTCGAGCTTCACGACGTCCTTGAGGAAACCGCGGACCCCCAGGAACTGGGAGAGGTGATCGCGGTGCTCCTCGCACGCCAGCCAGGTCTTGCGCCGCTCCGGCGTGTGCAGCGTCGGGTTGTTCCACGCCAGGACCCAGACGGCCGCGTCGCGGCAGCCCTTGGCGGAGCAGGTGGGGGTGTCGTCGGGGCCGGAGGGGACACCGGAAGCGTCGGAGGAAGTCACGACCCAACCCTAGAACGGAAAGGCGACGCCGAGCAGCCACGGGGGGAGCTGCCCGGCGTCGGTCCGTCGCTCCGACGGGGGATGCGGAGCGCGTGAGCAGTATGTCACGCAGGACCCGGTGCAGTGCACCGGAACTTCATGATTGATCTGAGCTTTTCTTGAGGTTTCCCGCGTCCAGCGCCGGCCGCACCGGAGCGGGGATGAAGTGGGAGGGCAGCGAGGGCGTCGACTCGCGCCCCGCGTTCGCGATGACCACGGCCACGTACGGCAACAGGGCTCCCGCCACGAGCGTCACGATGGCCACCGGGCGCTGCACGTTCCACAACAGCACGGTCGCGATGACCGACAGGGTCCTGATCCCCATCGAGATCACGTACCGGCGCTGGCGGCCCCGCACGTCCTCGTCGAGGCCCATCCGTGCACCGGTGATCCGGAACACCTCGGCCCCGTTCCGCTTCTGCCGCTTCGTCCGTTCCACGCTCCACCGCCTGATCGACTGATCGCCTGCCGGGCGCTCCCCGGCCCGGACCTCTCCACCGTACGCCGCCCCCGCATCCGCGAAGAGAGGGGGCACCCCATTGGGGGCCGCCCGAAATGCGCCGTACGCCGGTCGGGCCGAGACTGGGCCCACGTGCGCACAACGCGCCAGGAGGAGGCTCGACATGTCTTGGTTGTGGGCGATCATCGTCGGTTTCGTGCTGGGGCTGATAGCCCGGGCCATCCTGCCGGGCAAGCAGCACCAGCCCCTCTGGCTGACCACCCTCTTCGGCATCGCCGGCGCGGTCCTCGGCAACGCCGTGGCCGTCTGGATCGGCGTCGGGGAGACCAAGGGCATCGACTGGACCCGGCACCTGCTGCAGCTCGCCGGAGCGGTCCTCGTGGTCGGGCTGGGCGAGATGCTCTACGTAGCGATCCGGGGCCGCAAGCGGCAGATGACGTGAGGCACTCCGGATCATGACGGAGGGGCCGGCCGGACCGTCAGGTCCATACCGGCCCCTCCGCCGTGTTCCGTACGCCGTCCTACGAGGCCTCAGGCCCCGGTGACCTCGACGGCCGCCAGGTTCTTCTTGCCCCGGCGCAGCACCAGCCAGCGCCCGTGCAGCAGGTCCTCCTTGGCGGGGACCGCGTCCTCGGCGGCGACCTTCGCGTTGTTCACGTAGGCCCCGCCCTCCTTCACGGTCCGGCGGGCGGCCGACTTGCTCGCGACCAGGCCGGTCTCCGCGAGCAGGTCCACGACCAGGCCCAGCTCCGCGACCCGGGCGTGCGGCAGCTCGGACAGGGCCGCGGCCAGCGTGGCCTCGTCCAGGTCCGCCAGCTCGCCCTGACCGAACAGCGCCTTCGACGCGGCGATCACGGCGGCGCACTGGCCGGCGCCGTGCACGAGCGTGGTCAGCTCCTCCGCCAGCGCCCGCTGGGCGGCACGCGCCTGCGGCCGCTCGGCGGTCTGCGCCTCCAGCTCCTCCAGCTCCGCACGGGACTTGAAGGACAGGATCCGCATGTAGGTGGAGATGTCCCGGTCGTCCACGTTCAGCCAGAACTGGTAGAACGCGTACGGCGTGGTCATCTCCGGGTCGAGCCAGACGGCCCCGCTCTCGGACTTGCCGAACTTGGTGCCGTCCGCCTTGACCATCAGCGGGGTCGCCAGCGCGTGCACGACCGCGCCCGGCTCGACCCGGTGGATCAGGTCGAGCCCGGCCGTCAGGTTGCCCCACTGGTCGGAGCCGCCCTGCTGGAGCACGCAGCCGTAGCGCCGGTACAGCTCCAGGAAGTCCATCCCCTGGAGCAGCTGGTAGCTGAACTCGGTGTAGCTGATGCCCTGGTCGGAGTCGAGCCGCTTGGCGACCGAGTCCTTCGTCAGCATCTTGTTGACCCGGAAGTGCTTGCCGATGTCCCGCAGGAACTCGATGGCGGACATGCCCGCCGTCCAGTCCAGGTTGTTCACCATGAGCGCCGCGTTCTCGCCCTCGAAGGACAGGAACGGCTCGATCTGGGTGCGCAGTCGGGTCACCCAGTTCGCGATGGTCTCCGGGTCGTTCAGGGTGCGCTCGGCCGTCGGCCGCGGGTCGCCGATCTGCCCGGTGGCCCCGCCGACCAGCGCCAGCGGCCGGTTCCCGGCCAGCTGGAGCCGGCGCACGGTGAGCACCTGAACCAGGTGCCCCACGTGCAGCGAGGCGGCCGTCGGGTCGAAGCCGCAATAGAACGTGACGGGACCGTCCGCGAAGGCCTTGCGCAGCGCTTCTTCATCGGTGGACTGGGCGAACAGCCCACGCCACTTCAGTTCGTCGACGATGTCCGTCACGGTCGCTCGACTCCTTCGGATGATGGAAATTGCAACACTTCGTTGCAACGGTCAGTCTAGGCCGGTCAGACGCCCTTGCTGACCGAACTCATGTTGAAATCCGGGATGCGCAGCGCGGGCATCGCGGCCCGGGTGAACCAGTCGCTCCACTCGCGCGGCAGCGTCTTCTCGGTCCGGCCGGCCTCCGAGGCCCGCGACAGCAGGTCCACGGGGGACTCGTTGAAGCGGAAGTTGTTGACCTCGCCGACGACCTGCCCGTTCTCCACCAGGTAGACGCCGTCCCGGGTCAGCCCCGTGAGCAGCAGCGTGGCCGGGTCCACCTCGCGGATGTACCAGAGGCAGGTCAGCAGCAGACCCCGCTCGGTCCCCGCCACCATCTCCTCCAGGGACTTCTCGCCGCCCCCGTCGAGGATCAGGTTCCCGAAGCCGGGGGAGAGCTGCATGCCGGTCAGGCCGGCGGTGTGCCGCGTCGTGGTCAGCCGGGCCAGCTCCCCGTCGCGGATCCACTCCGTCGCCGGGACCGGCAGGCCGTTGTCGAAGACCGAGGCGTCGTCGCCGGAGCTGTGCGCGATCACGAACGGCGCGGTCTCCAGGCCGGGCGCGTTCGGGTCGCTGCGCAGCGTCAGCGGCAGCTCGGACAGCTTCTCGCCGAGCCGGGTGCCGCCGCCGGGCTTGGAGAAGACCGTACGGCCCTCCACCGCGTCCCGGGCCGCCGCCGACCACATCTGGTAGATCAGCAGGTCCGCCACGGCCGTCGGCGGCAGGAGGGTCTCGTACCGCCCGGCGGGCAGGTCGATCTTCCGCTCCGCCCAGCCCAGGCGCACGGCGAGCTCGGCGTCCAGCACGGTCGGGTCCACGTCCTTGAAGTCCCGGGTGGACCGGCCGGCCCAGGCCGAGCGCTGCCGGTCCGGGGACTTCGCGTTGAGCTCCAGCGTGCCGTTGGGCTGGTCGTGGCGCAGCCGCAGCCCGGTGGACGTGCCGACGTATGTGGAGACCAGCTCGTGGTTGGCGAATCCGTACAGCTCCCGGCCGCCGGCCCGGGCCCGGGCGAAGGCCTCGCCGAGGGCCGGCGCGAAGTCGGCGAACACCGCCGAGGTGGTCTCGGCGGGGGCGTCGGTGAAGTCCGGCGAGGCCGGGGTCCCGGTGACCAGCGGCTGGGCGTCCTCCGCCGGGCCCGCCCCGCGCGCGGCCGCCTCGGCGGCGCGCACCAGCGGCTCCAGGTCGGCCGCGGTCACGGCGGAGCGCGAGACGACCCCCGAGGCCGTGCCCTCCTTGCCGTCGACCGTGGCGATGACCGTCAGGGTCCGGCCCCGGGTGACGCCGTTGGTGGTGAGCGCGTTGCCCGCCCAGCGCAGGTTGGCGCTCGACTCCTCGTCGGCGATGACGACGCAGCCGTCGGCGGTGGACAGCTCCAGCGCCCGCTCGACGATCTCGTGGGGCTTGGTGCGTCCGTTCGAAAGCGTGCTCATCGGCCGGCCTCCTGCGTGGTGTTCAAGATGTTCACGTCGCGGAACAGCGCGGACGGGCAGCCGTGCGAGACCGCCGCGACCTGGCCCGGCTGGGCCTTGCCGCAGTTGAAGGCGCCGCCCAGGACGTAGGTCTGGGGGCCGCCGACCTTCTCCATCGAGCCCCAGAAATCGGTCGTGGTGGCCTGGTACGCGACGTCGCGCAGCTGTCCGGCCAGCCGGCCGTTCTCGATCCGGAAGAACCGCTGCCCGGTGAACTGGAAGTTGTAGCGCTGCATGTCGATCGACCAGGACCGGTCGCCGACCACGTAGATGCCGCGCTCCACCCCGCCGATCAGGTCCTCGGTCGAGAGCCCGCCCGGATCCGGCTGCAGCGAGACGTTCGCCATCCGCTGGACGGGCACGTGCCCGGGGGAGTCGGCGTAGGCGCAGCCGTTGGAGCGGCCCAGGCCCGTCAGCTTCGCGATCCGCCGGTCCAGCTGGTAGCCGACCAGGGTGCCGTCCTTGACCAGGTCCCAGGACTGCGCCTGGACGCCCTCGTCGTCGTACCCGATGGTCGCCAGACCGTGCTCGGCCGTGCGGTCACCGGTCACGTTCATGATCGAGGAGCCGTACGTCAGCTTGTTCAGCTGGTCGAAGGTGGCGAAGGAGGTCCCCGCGTACGCCGCCTCGTAACCCAGTGCCCGGTCCAGCTCGGTGGCGTGGCCGATGGACTCGTGGATGGTGAGCCACAGGTTGGAGGGGTCCACCACCAGGTCGTAGCGCCCGGCCTCGACGCTCGGCGCCCGCATCTTCTCGGCGAGCAGGCCGGGGATCTGCTCCAGCTCGGAGTTCCAGTCCCAGCCGGTGCCGGTCAGGTACTCCCAGCCGCGGCCGGCGGGCGGGGCGATCGTGCGCATGGAGTCGAACTCGCCGGTCGTGCCGTTCACGGCGACGGCGGTGAGCTGCGGGTGGATCCGCACCCGCTGCTGCGTGGTCGAGGTGCCCGCGGTGTCGGCGTAGAACTTGTTCTCGTGCACGGCGAGCAGCGAGGCGTCCACGTGCGCCACGCCGTCGGCCGCCAGCAGGCGCGCGCTCCAGTCGGCGAGCAGCGCCGCCTTCTCCGCGTCCGGGACCTCGAACGGGTTCACGTCGTAGGCGGAGATCCAGGTGCGGTCCGCGTGCACCGGCTCGTCGGCGAGCTCCACGCGCTCGTCCGAACCGGCGGCCTTGATCACCTGGGCGGACAGCTTCGCCATGGCCACGGCCTGCGAGGCCACCTTGGCGGCGGCGTCCATGGTCAGGTCCACACCGGAGGCGAATCCCCAGCTGCCCCCGTGCACCACCCGGACCGCGAATCCGAGGTCGGTGGTGTCGGACCCGCCGGCGGGCTTGGCGTCGCGCAGGCGCCAGGAGGCACTGCGGATCCGCTCCAGCCGGAAGTCGGCATGCTCGGCGCCCAGCGCGCGGGCCCGGGCGAGCGCCGCGTCGGCGAGCGCCCGCAAGGGAAGCGCGGTGAAGGCCGCGTCGATGGAATGGGGCACGGAAGTCCTCCCGGGGTCGGGGCCGGTCGCCCCGATCATGTCGCGATCGGGGCCCTCGTGCCTACATCTTTCTGTAGGGACTCGACAGAGCCCGCCGCGAGGCCCTGTCGGGGGTCGATTCTCCGTACGAGCGATGCGACCTATAGGTTTTTGGTATTCAGACCGCTAGCGAAAGGGTGATCCGTTGAGCCGCTCGGTTCTCGTCACCGGAGGAAACCGGGGCATCGGCCTCGCCATCGCCCGAGCCTTCGCGGAGGCCGGCGACAAGGTCGCGATCACGTTCCGGTCGGGTGAGCCGCCGGAGGCGCTCACCTCGCTCGGTGTCCTGGCGGTGCGGTGCGACATCACCGACTCCGAGCAGGTGGAGCAGGCCTACAAGCAGATCGAGGACGCGCACGGCGCGGTCGAGGTGCTGGTGGCCAATGCCGGCATCACCAAGGACACACTGCTGATGCGGATGTCCGAGGAGGACTTCGCGTCCGTCGTCGACACCAACCTCACCGGCACGTTCCGGGTGGTCAAGCGCGCGAACCGTGGCATGCTCCGTGCCAAGAAGGGCCGCGTCGTCCTGATCTCCTCGGTCGTCGGACTGCTCGGCTCGGCCGGCCAGGCCAACTACGCCGCTTCGAAGGCCGCGCTGGTCGGCTTCGCCCGCTCGCTCGCCCGTGAGCTGGGTTCCCGCAACATCACCTTCAACGTCGTCGCCCCCGGTTTCGTGGACACCGACATGACGAAGGTGCTCACCGACGAGCAGCGCGCGGGCATCGTGGGCCAGGTGCCGCTCGGCCGGTACGCGCAGCCCGAGGAGATCGCGGCAGCCGTCCGCTTCCTGGCGTCCGACGACGCCGCGTACATCACCGGAGCCGTCATTCCCGTTGACGGCGGATTGGGCATGGGTCACTGATCACCATGAGCGGAATTCTCGAGGGCAAGCGCGTCCTCATCACGGGTGTGCTGATGGAGTCCTCCATCGCCTTCCACACGGCCCGGCTGGCCCAGGAGCAGGGCGCCGAGGTCATCCTCACCGCCTGGCCGCGCCCGTCGCTGACCGAGCGCATCGCGAAGAAGCTGCCCAAGCCGGTCAAGGTGATCGAGCTCGACGTCACCAACGACGAGCACCTGGCCCGCCTCGAGGGCCTCGTCCGCGACGAGCTCGGCGGCCTCGACGGCGTCGTCCACTCGATCGGCTTCGCGCCGCAGGACGCCCTCGGCGGCAACTTCCTGAACACCCCGTTCGAGTCGGTCGCCACCGCCATGCACGTCTCGGCGTTCTCGCTGAAGTCGCTGGCCATGGCCTGCAAGCCGCTGTTCCCGGCGGAGGGCGCGGCCATCGTCGGCCTTACCTTCGACGCGCAGTTCGCGTGGCCGCAGTACGACTGGATGGGCCCGGCCAAGGCCGCCCTGGAGGCCACCAGCCGTTACCTCGCCCGCGACCTGGGCAAGGAGAACATCCGCTGCAACCTGGTCTCGGCCGGTCCGATCGGCTCGATGGCCGCGAAGTCCATCCCGGGCTTCGGCGAGCTGGCCGAGGTCTGGAACTCCCGCTCCATGCTGGACTGGGACATGAGCGACCCGGAGCCGACGGGCAAGGGCGTCGTGGCCCTGCTGTCCGACTGGTTCCCGAAGACCACCGGTGAGATCGTCCACGTGGACGGCGGCCTGCACGCGATGGGTGCCTGACCTCCGGTCAGGGCTCCGGCGTCCGTACGGCGGCGGCCGCGCTTCCCTCCGGGGAGGCGCGGCCGCCGCCGTTTCACGTGGCCCGCGGCCGCCGATCGCTCGTATGTTCACCGGCCGACCGGATCTTCCCGAGTCGAAAACCAGGACAGATGCCTGCAGACTGGCCAGGTCGGGATCTTCCCGGCTCCTGCGGGGAGGAGGGTAGGAGTGCGCGCGAGGTCGAGCCGAACCGTATCGATGCTGGTCACCTCGGTGATCCTGACCGGACTCCTGGTCCCCGGAGCGGCCGCGCAGCCCGTGGGAGACGAATCGGCGCCCGGCCCCGAAGCGGTGGCCCCGGCCGTCGTGGAGCTCGACGAGATCCCCGCCGAACCCCCCGTCCAGCCCTCGCGCCCCGCCTCGCGGGAACTCTTCGGAGCCGACTGCGACACCACGATCGACGGCTCGCAGGTGACGGCGAACTGCCACAACGCCTACCCGGAGACCGACCTGCTGCGGCTGCACGTCGAATGCGACCGCTGGTGGGACGTGGACGGCGACGGCGCCGCCGTGGCCGTCGGACCGGCCGGCCGGGTGGAGCTCACCGGCCGCTGCTGGAAGGAGGTCCGCTCGGCCTGGGTCAGCCACCAGCGGGCGTGAGCGGATCCCCGGACTTGTCCTTTCCGACCGTGCTCTCGTCGTCGGCGCTCTCGCCGTCCGTGCTCTAGCCGTCCGTGTTCTTGCCGAGGCAGGCGAAGGGATAGCCCGCCGCCTCCGAGGCCGCCGCGTCCCCGTCCCCGCGCCGGATGGCCTCGATCAGCCGCGCGTGGTCCAGATGGGCCGACGGATGCAGCTCGGTGCCCACGTCCGCCCGCAGCCAGTCGGCCACCAGGTCGCCGAGGTCCGCGTACAGCCCGACCAGCACCTCGTTGTGCGAGGCCGTCACCACCGCCATGTGCAGGCTCACATCAGCGGCCACGAAGACCTCCGCGTCCCCGCCCGCCCAGGCCTCCTCGCGGCGCGCCAGCAGCGCGTCCAGCTGTACGAGGTCCCGCTCGGTGCGCCGCTCCGCCGCCAGCCGGGCCGCCGAGGACTCCAGCGTCGAACGCAGCTCGGCGATGTGCCGCGGCTCGGCACCGGCGAACCGGCGGTGCATGACGCCGGCCAGCTCGCTGGTGGCGATCACGTACGTGCCCGAGCCCTGCCGGATGTCCAGGAGGCCGTTGTGCGCCAGCGCCCGCACGGCCTCGCGCACCGTGTTGCGGGCGACGCCGAGCAGCTCGACGAGCTCCGGCTCGGTCGGGATGCGGGCGCCGACCGGCCACTCGCCGGAGGTGATCTGGTTCCGCAGCTGGGCGATCACCTGATCGACGAGTGCGGAGCGCCGTGGCGACGTCAGCGGCATGGGTTCCTCTCAAGAGCGACTGGACAACCAATCATCCCATGATTCTATGATGGCTGGATGTCCGACGAAGAAATCCAGACGCTCGACCGGCCCGCCGGGAGCCACCAGCCCCCGCGGCAGGCCGCCCGCGAGGAGGCCGCGGGCCGCACCGCGGCCGCCGCCACCCCGCACGCGACGGCGCAGCCGACCTGGCTCGGCCCGGTGCTCATCGTCGGAATCGTGCTGGCCGCCCTCAACCTGCGGCCCGCCATCACCAGCCTCGGCGCCCTCTTCGAGGAGACCCGCACGGGTCTCGGCATGAGCGGCACCGTCGCCGGACTGATCACCTCCGTCCCGGCCCTCTGCTTCGCCGTCTTCGGCGTCACCGCGCCCCGGCTCTCCCGCCGCTTCGGTCCGGCCGCCGTCGTCTGCGCCGGCATGGCCGCCGTCGCCGCCGGCCTGCTGATCCGCCCCTTCACGAGCGGAGCCGCGGGCTTCCTGGCCGCCAGTGCCCTGTCCCTGGCCGGCATAGCCCTCACCAACGTCCTGCTCCCGGTGATCGTCAAGCGCTACTTCCCGGACCGGGTCGGCACCATGACCGGCCTGTACTCCATGGCCCTGGCCGCGGGCACCTCGCTCGCCGCCGCCGCGACCGTCCCGCTGACCGGCGCCCTCGGCGGCAGCTGGCGCGCCGGCCTGCTGATCTGGGCCGTGCTCGCCCTGGTCGCCGTACTGCCCTGGGTGCCCGTCGCCCGCGCCTCCCGGCGCGCCGAGCGGGCCGCGACCGCGGCCGCCGCCTCCGGCGCGGGTACCGCCGTACGGGCCGACGCGGGCCCGCGGGTCGTCCGCAGCCGCACCGCCTGGGCCCTCGCCTGCTACTTCGGCCTCCAAGCCACGGGCGCGTACATCACCATGGGCTGGCTCCCGCAGATCTTCCGCGACGCCGGGGTCTCCGCCTCCACCGCCGGTGTGCTGCTCGCCGTCACCATGGTCATGGGCGTCCCGCTCGCCTTCGTCATCCCGGGCCTCGCCGCCCGGATGAAGAACCAGGGCGCCATCGCCGCCGTACTCGGCGTCTTCGGCCTCACCGGCTACCTCGGGCTCTACTTCGCCCCCGCCGCCGGAGCCTGGGCCTGGGCGCTCCTGCTCGGCATCTCCAACTGCGCGTTCCCCCTCGTCATCACCCTCATCGGGCTGCGCGCGAAGTCCCCCGCCGGCGTGGTCAAGCTCTCCGCCTTCGCCCAGAGCACCGGCTACCTCATCTCCATCCCGGGCCCCCTCCTCATCGGCGCCCTCTACCAGCACAGCGGCGGCTGGGACCTGCCGCTCGCCCTGATGGCGGGCCTGCTCGTCCCGCAGATCGCGCTGGGAATCCTGGCGGGCCGGGACCGCACGATCGAGGACGAATGCGGCATGCGAGACTGACCGGCATGTCGCCCGTACTTGAACCGAACCCGCAGGACGGCCGCAAGAAGCTCGGCCTCGTGCTCGGCGCGATCCTCGGCATCACCGTGATCATCTCGGTGATCGCCACGATCGCCTCGCCCTGAGGACGCCTCCCCCCGAGGACGCCTCCCCCCGAGGACGCCTCCCCCTGAGGGTGGGGACAACCCCACCACCCCTAGGGGGTCAGGCTCAGGGTGAAGTGGGGTGTGCCCCGGATGGGAACGGCCGCACCGGATCCATAGATTCGTGAACAGCGAGCCAGTCCCGTCCGCACACCCACGGAGGCGGCCATGTCGGCCCCCACGCACACCCGGTCCCTCCCGTCCGTCACCGCTCCCCGGGCCCGCGCCACCGCCGGCGCGAGCGCCCGGCTGCACTGGTGGGCGCTGGCCCTTCCCGCCCTCGCCTTCGGCCTCCTGCTGATGCTCCTCGCCGGCTCCGGCGAGGCCCACGCGGCCACCGGCGAGGCCTCGTCCCTGGTCCAGGTCGCGGAGCAGCTCCTGCGCGCCGTCGGCTGACCTCCCGAGCGCCCCTCACCTCCGGGGGTGAGCCCCCCCAACACCCTGCGCCCCGTGGCTCCTTTCATGCGAAGCTGGGAGTCATGAGCGCCGACACACCCCGCAGGATCGCCCTCCTCCGGCACGCCAAGGCCGACTGGCCCGAGGTGTCCGACCACGACCGCCCGCTGGCGGAACGAGGCCGCAAGGACGCGCCGGCCGTCGGTCTGAAGCTCGCCGAGACCGGCATCGTCTTCGACCTGGCCCTCTGCTCCACCGCGGCCCGCACCCGAGAGACCTGGAAGCTCGCCGTCCAGGAGATGCCGCACCGGCCCAAGACCCACTACGAGGAGAGGCTCTACGACGCCTCGCTGGGCGAGCTCATCGCCCTGCTGAACGAGACGCCCGACGAGGTCTCCGACCTCCTCGTCATCGGCCACAACCCCGGCATGCACGCCCTCGCCGACGCCCTCTCCGGGCGCGCGGAGGGAGACACCCTCGCGAGGATGACCCGTACGGGATTCCCGACCGCGGCCCTCGCCGTCGTCTCCTTCGCCGGATCGTGGAAGTCCGTGGAGCACGGGGTGGGCACCCTGCTCGACTACTGGACCCCCAAGGGACACTGACCGGCCCGACCGGCCGCGTACGCGCGAACGGGCCCCGGCAGCCGCACCGGCCGCCGGGGCCCGTTCGCATCCCGTTCGTGTCCCGAAGGTCAGGCCAGATCGGCGGCCTCGATCTCCTCACGGGTGATCCCGAGCAGGTACAGCACCGCGTCCAGGAAGGGCACGTTCACCGCCGTGTGCGCGGCCTCGCGGACCACCGGCTTGGCGTTGAAGGCCACGCCCAGCCCGGCCGCGTTCAGCATGTCCAGGTCGTTGGCCCCGTCACCGATCGCCACCGTCTGCGACAGCGGTACGTCGGCCTCGGCGGCGAAGCGCCGCAGCAGCCGGGCCTTGCCCGCCCGGTCCACGATCTCGCCCGTGACCCGGCCCGTCAGCTTCCCGTCGACGATCTCCAGCGTGTTGGCGGAGGCGAAGTCCAGCCCCAGCCGCTCCCGCAGATCGTCCGTGACCTGGGTGAACCCGCCCGAGACCACGCCCACCTGGTAGCCGAGCCGCTTGAGCGTGCGGATCAGGGTCCGGGCCCCCGGGGTCAGCTGCACCTCGGTGCGGACCTTGTCCACGACGGAGGCGTCCAGGCCCGCCAGCAGCGCCACCCGGGCGTGCAGCGACTGCTCGAAGTCCAGTTCGCCGCGCATGGCCCGCTCGGTGACCTCGGCGACCTCGGCCTCGCACCCGGCGTGCGCGGCGAACAGCTCGATGACCTCGTCCTGGATCAGGGTCGAGTCCACGTCCATGACGACCAGGCGCTGGGCCCGGCGGTGAAGTCCGGCCGAGACCACGGCCACGTCCACGCCGATGTGCGCGGAGGCGGTGGCCAGCGCGGTGCGCAGCGGCTCGGTCTCGACACCGGAGACGGCGAACTCCACCGCCGTCACCGGGTACTTGGCGAGGCGGAAGATACGGTCGATGTTGCCGCCGGTCTCGGTGATCCGGGAGGCGATGGCGGCCGTGGACTCGGCGGTGAGCGGGTGCCCGAGCACGGTGACATGGGAGCGGCCGCTGCCGCGCGGCCGGTTGTCACCGGTGCCGGAGAGGATCTCGGCCTGCATCTTGAGGGACTCGGCCCAGCTGTGGACGGTGGCCCGCAGGTCGCCCTCGGCGCCGCCGGCGGGCTCGGTGACGAGGGCGCACAGAACGATGCGGCCACGGGTGACGACCTGCTCGATGTCGACGACATCGACGGAGTAGGCGGCGAGGGTGTCGAACAGCCCGGCGGTGATCCCGGGACGGTCCTTGCCGAAGATCTTGACGAGGAGGGTGGGGACGTCGGAGGTCTGCGATGCGCTCATGGTGCCCTCACCGTATCTTCCCCACCCCGGGCCCAGGACCCCCGTCCCACGTCTTGAACGGTCGCGCCGACCGAGCGAACGGCCCGCCGCGGCACCGCTACGGGGGCTCCGCCCCCCGCGCCTCAATCGCCGGCGGGGCTGAAACGGCCGGAGCTCCGCCCCGAACCCGTCGCCTCAAACGCCGGCGGGGCTGGATGGTGCGGAGGGGCTGGAAAATCCAGCCCCTCCGGCGTTTGAGGAGCGGGGTCTGGGGCGGAGCCCCAGGTCTTTCAGCCTCGCCGGCGTTTGAGGCGCGGGTCCGGGCGGAGCCCGGGGGAGGTGGAAGGGCGCGCAGGGGACGGCCCCGCCCACCTCATCGCGGAGGCTTCGGCCGGGGCGGTGGCGCTCCCGGCGGCGGAGGCGGGGTGAAGGGCTCCCGGCGGGGCGGCTTCGGCGGCCTGGGTGACCTGGGTGACCAGGGCGGGATGCCGGTCACGGTCACGTCCCAGGAGCCGTCCGCCTCCCCGCCCGGCCCGGGCTGCGGGCCTCGCGGGCCGTAGACGCCCCCGGGGTACGCGGCCGTCGGCGCCTGCGGGTCCGGCCACCCCTGGACGGGGCCCGGAAAGGCCGCGCGCCGCCGGGGCGCCAGGACCGCGCCCGCCGCCCCGGCCACCGCCCCCCACACCGCGCCCAGCAGGAGGGCCAGTGGAAGGGACCCCCGCAGCTCGACCCCGGCGTCCACCGCGTCCACCCCCAGCACCGCCAACGACGCGTCCGCCGACAGCCCCGTCAGCCACACCAGCCCCGCCAGAGCCACCGCCATCACCGCAGACAGCCGCGCCGCGCACCCGAGCACCCCGCGCCCCGGAGCGCGTACGGGTGTGCGTACGACGGTCCCTGCGGGCGTCCCTACGGGCGTCCGTACCGCTGCCAGCACGCCCGCGTAGAGCAGCAGCAGGGACACCCCCGCGACCAGCAGCCAGACCCGGCCGTCGTACTCCGCGAGGCGCGTCACCGTCACCGGCTCCCGCGCGGACACGGCCAGCAGGTCGTCCAGCGGACTGGGCAGCAGCCGGGCCGGCTCCCCCTCGGCCCGGCCGCGCACCGGGACGAACAGCCCCAGCAGCACACCCAGCCAGCTTCCGTTCGGCGCCCCCAGCAGCGCGGCCCCGATGACCCGCCGCGGATGGGCGTCGCCCAGCGCCGCCCACACCGCCGCGGCCAGCCCGGCCGCCACCGCCACCAGCAGCATCGCCACCACCGCCGAGGCGGCCGGGCGGATCCGGGCGAACGCGGCCGGCCCGCGCCGGGAGACCAGCAGAGCCACCGCCAGCACGGCGAGCGCCCACAGCCCCGCGCCCAGCAGCGTCGGCCCGGTCTCCACCGAGAACCCGATCCGGGTCCGCGTCTCGATCAGGTCCCCGATGCGGTCCGGGAGCAGCTCGCCGATGTCGCCGATCCCCGGGATCTCCACCTTCGCCGGGGTCTTCGGCAGCACCGTCCCGTCGAGGGTGACCACGTCGTGCCCGGCCCACGCCAGCCCGCCCGCCGTCGCGACGAACAGCGCCGTGAGCACGAGGACCCGGGCGGCCGTCTCACCGGGGCCCGCCCCGGCCCGCAGCGAGCGCACGAACACGCACCCCAGGACCAGCGCCCCGGCCAGCGCCACCCCCAAGGGCATGACGTCCAGGGAGGTTTCGGCACCCGCCCCGACGACTCCGAAGGCCGATACGTCACCCGAGGGCGTCACGGTGCCGCCGACCGCGAGGACCACCACGGCGGCCGTCATCGCCCCGAGCGACCCTCCCGCGGCGTCGGCGCCCAGCAGGTGCAGCCCCAGCCCGGCCACCCCCGCCATCACGATCAGGCTCCAGCCCACGGCGGCGACCGCGGACACGAGCACGTCTCCCCAACGAATGCGGCGCATGCGGTGAACCCCCGATGCCTACCGAGCGGTACGCGAGGGGACCTCCGGGCGAGAAGTCCCGTATCTCACTCTCCGGGTGACTTTCGACCCCGTCAACAGCCAGTCGTAGACGCCCCGGCAAGGCCCGGATTCCACATACGGCTGTGGGCCTGAAATAGTTCCCCCGGATGTTCGCCATCCCTAGACTCCCTGACGTCATGGGGGATTCTCGGGGGACTTAAGTGGGGCTGGAGTGCCGGAACTCGTACTGGAATCGAATGGAAGGACCTGGACGCTCGATCCGTCCAGGTCGTACTCGCTGGGGCGTGATCCTCAGGGAGACGTGGTGATCGACGACGCGCGGGTGTCGTGGCGGCATGCCACGATCGCCTGGAACGGCCAGAGTTGGGGCATCGAGGACCACGGCAGCACAAACGGCACCTACGTGCACGGGGCGCGGGTCCAGCAGACCCAGCTCGTGCCCGGCACGCCGGTCCACCTGGGCAACGCGACCGACGGCCCGCGGCTGAATCTGAGCGCGGCCGCCGCCGCGCCGCAGCCGGCCGTGGCCCAGCAGGCCCAGGCGTACGCCCAGCCACAGGCCCCGGCGTACCAGGCCCCGCAGCAGCAGCCCCAGCAGCAGGCCTGGGAACAGCAGCAGCAGGCCCCGTACCAACAGCAGCCGCAGGCGCACCTCCCGCACCAGCAGGGCGGCGGCGCGCCCCGTCCGGCGCAGGGCGGGGCGCCGGCCTACGGCGACCGCAGCCCGACGACGTTCCACCAGCTCTCGCTGGGCCACGTCATGCGGATCGGCCGTGCGCTGGAGAACGAGCTGGTGGTCTCCGACCTCCAGGTCTCCCGCCACCACGCCGAGTTCCGCTCGATGCCCGGCGGCCGCTTCGAGATCCACGACCTCGGCAGCCACAACGGCACCTACGTCAACGGCCAGCCGCTGGCCAAGTCCGGCACCGCGCTGCTCGGCCCGAACGACATCGTCGGCGTCGGCCACTCGACGTTCCGGATCGTCGGCGACCGCCTCGAGGAGTTCGTCGACACCGGCGAGGTCTCCTTCTCGGCCCGCCACCTCACGGTCACCGTCGACGGCGGCAAGCAGATCCTCAAGGACGTCACCTTCGGCGTCCCGGAGAAGTCTCTGATCGGCGTCATCGGCCCCTCCGGCTCCGGCAAGTCCACCCTGCTCAAGGCGCTGACCGGTTACCGGCCCGCCGACCAGGGTGACGTCCTCTACGACAACCGCAACCTGTACAAGCAGTTCGCGGAGCTCCGCCAGCGCATCGGCCTGGTCCCGCAGGACGACATCCTGCACAAGGAGCTGAAGGTCAGCACCGCGCTCAAGTACGCGGCCAAGCTCCGCTTCCCCGGCGACACCGCCGAGTCCGAGCGCGCCGCCCGCGTCGACGAGGTGCTGCGCGAGCTCAAGCTCGACATCCACAAGGACAAGAAGATCACCGCGCTCTCCGGTGGTCAGCGCAAGCGCGTGTCCGTGGCCCTGGAGCTGCTCACCAAGCCCTCGCTGATCTTCCTGGACGAGCCGACCTCCGGCCTCGACCCGGGCATGGACCGCGACGTCATGCAGCTGCTGCGCGGCCTCGCCGACGACGGCCGCACGGTCCTCGTCGTCACCCACTCGGTCGCCGAGCTGGCCATCTGCGACAAGCTGCTGGTCATGGCCCCGGGCGGTTCGGTCGCGTACTTCGGCCCGCCGGACGAGGCGCTGAACTTCTTCGGCTACACCACGTGGGCGGACGTCTTCTCGGCCTTCGAGAACTACCGCGACTACGACTGGGCCGGCCGCTGGAAGGGCTCGCAGCACTACCAGCTGTACGCCGCCGACATCGACGCGGTCGCCCCGCAGTCCGTCGCGATGCCGTCGCCGCAGCAGATGATGCCGCCCAAGCCGCAGGGCTGGGGCTCGCAGCTGTGGACGCTGATCCGCCGCTACGTCTCGGTGATCGCCTCCGACAAGGGCTTCATCGGCCTGATGCTGATCCTGCCCGCGGTCCTCGGCGTGGTCTCCACGGTCATCCCCGCGTCCTTCGGCCTCGCCCCGCCGAAGCCGCCGTCCCAGTTCAACGGCGACGCCGGCACGATCATGCTGATCCTCGCGGTCGGCATGTGCTTCTCGGGCGCCGCCAACTCGGTCCGTGAGCTGATCAAGGAACGCGTCATCTACGAGCGTGAGCGCGCGACCGGCCTGTCCCGGTCGGCGTACCTCATGTCGAAGGTGATCGTCCTCGGTGTGATCACGGCCATCCAGGGCGTGATCATCTGCGGGATCGGCTTCTTCCCGCGCGATCTGCCCACCGAGGGTCTGCTGATGCCGCCGGCCGTCGAGCTCTGCCTGTCGGTCATCGCGCTCGGCTTCACCTCGATGATGTTCGGCCTGGTGATCTCCTCGCTGGTGAAGACCGCCGAGAAGACCATGCCGCTGCTGGTCATGTTCGCGATCGTCCAGGTCGTCTTCACCGGCATCCTCTTCCAGGTCTACGACTCCCCGGGCCTGGAGCAGTTCGCCTGGCTGATGCCGTCCCGCTGGGCCGTCGCCGCCGCAGGCACCACCCTGAACCTCGGCAAGCTCATGCCGCCGTGGGACCGCGACAACCCGACCAACACCGACCCGCTCTGGGACGCCACGGTCGGCCAGTGGAGCCTGAACATCACCGTTCTGCTGCTCCTCGGCATCGCCTGCGGCTTCCTGGTGCAGCGCCTGCTGCGCCGCCACGAGCCCGAGGTCATGCGCGCGGGCAAGTAGCCAGCGGCAGGGCCCGTACGCAGAGCCCGTAGGCAGGGTTTGTACGCAGGGCCCGTACGCAGGACCTCACGCACGAAACGCCTCAGGGGCGGCACCCGGAAGTCCGGGTGCCGCCCCTGAGGCGCATGGGGGCTGGGGATACGCCAGTGGCCTAGTAGGCGCTGTTGACGTTGTCCATCGAGCCGTAGCGGTCGGCCGCGTAGTTGCAGGCGGCGACGATGTTGGCGACCGGGTCGTACTGGTCGAACTTGGTGCCCTTGACGTGGTACGCCTTGAAGGTCGGAAGGATGACCTGGAGCAGACCCTTGCTGGGGATACCGTTCTGGGCGTTGATGTCCCAGTTGTTGATCGCCATCGGGTTACCGCTGGACTCGCGCATGATGTTCTTGTGGATTCCGGCGTAGGTGCCCGGAATGCCCTCCTTCTTCATGATGAAGAGGGCTTCCTTGATCCAGCCGTCCAGGTTGTTCGCGAAGACGGGGGTGCGGGCGGCGGAGCGGCTCGCGGCCTCCTTCTGCGCGCGGGCCTTCTTCGCGGCGGCCTCGGCCTTGGCCTTCTCCGCGTCCTTGGCCTTCTTGTCGGCGACGACCTGCTGCGCGGAGAGGTGCTGCTGCACGGCCTGGGTCTGCGCGGCGTCGACGACCTTGGTCCAGGCGACGGGAGCGGCGTTGACCGTCCCGGCCTCGGCGGTGTCGGCCGGGACGAGGGAGAAGGCGAGCGCGGCGGCACTGAACGTGGCGACGCCGGCAATGGACAGCTTGTGTGCCTTCGTCAGACGACTGTGACCGGGAGTGCTGGAAGCAGACATGGCGGGGCAACCTCTTCGAATCGCGGGAGCCGCAGGAAAGCGCCACGAGGATTCGGGATCCGCCGCGGCGCTGTGCGACGAGGGCAATTCTTAGCGGTGGCAAAAAGCTGTGGCAAAGGTGTGACGTACGATCCCGCTTAGTGGATCAGGGCCGGGCGCCGAGGCCGGAATTCCGGCCTCGGCGCTAGGTGCGCCCGTGCTGACAGGACCTTTACCTGTCCACTAGGGAGCTTCGTAAGTGATGTGCGTCCTATGCGCGGGCTCACATCGGGCCCGTTGCGGTCTCACCGTGCGTTGCTGGCGCAATTCAATCCGTCACGATTGTCATCCTTGAGTAGCAGATGGACGTCTCCGAACTCGTGCCAAAGGCAGAGACGGGCCCGTGCCTCGGTATACCCGAGCCGTACGGCGGCCCGCCCCGCGACCGCCTCCAGCATCAGCAGGTGGGACGCCTCGGGCTCGTGCAGTCCGGTCAGCAGCCCGTCCACCGCCCGCACCCCGCGCTCCGGCGTCACCACCAGATCGGTCCACCCGCCGGCCGGGCGCACCACCCCGCGCGCGTCCGCGGCCGACTCCAGGGCCCGCACCGCCGTGGTCCCCACCGCGATCACCCGCCCCCCGCCGGCCCTCGCGGCGTTCACCAGACGCGCCGTGCTCGCCGGCACCTCGTACCGCTCCGGGTACGGCGGCTCGTGCGCCTCCTGTGAGGCCACCCCCGTGTGCAGGGTCAGCGGCGCGAACTGCACCCCCCGGCTCACCAGCCGCGCCACCAGCTCCGCCGTGAAGGGCCGCCCCGCACTCGGCATCTCCGCCGAGCCCGACCCGTCGGCGGCCGGCACCGCGAACACCGTCTGGTAGGCCGACAGCGGCTGGTCCCGCTCCGTGTACCCGTACCGGATCGGCCGCCCGTACGCCCGCAGCAGCGCCGGTACGTCGTCCCCCTCCCGTACGGGCCGCGCCCACCACAGCCGGTCCGCCCCCGCCGCCAGCGGCTCCTCCAGTACGAGGGCCCGCCCGCCCGGCAGCTCCACCACGGCCTCCGAGGGACCCCCGGCGCGGGGGCGCGTCGTCCCCCCGCCCGCCGGGGCGCGCAGCTCCACGGCCCAGCGGCCGTCGTCGCCCCGGGTCGAGAAGTGCACCACCAGCGCCTCGCCGCCGAGCCGGGCGTCCACGGCGGCCGCCAGCGTCGTCGACGTGTTCACCACCAGTACGTCCCCGGCCCGCAGCAGCTCCGGCAGCTCCCGGAAGGCGCGCAGCGAGACTTCCCCGCCGCCCCCGGACACCAGCAGCCGCACAGCGTCCCGCCCGAGTCCCGGCCCCCGCTGCTCGGCCGGAACGCGGGCCAGCAGCTCCGGCGGAATGTCCGGTATGTACAGCCCCTCCTCCCGGAGCCGCCCCGCACTCACCGCCCACCCCCCACACCACCCACGACCCCCGCCCCCGCGACCGCGCCCGCCTCCGGGCCCGCCCCCGCCGTGGGTCCCGCCGACAGGCCGTCGGCCGTGTAGCGCCCGCTCGGCAGGCCCTCCGCCACCAGCCGCAGCAGCGCCGGAGCCACCTCCTCCGGCGTCGGCAGCCCCGCCAGGTCCTCCTCGGGCTCGGCCGCCGCCATCATCCGCGTCCGCATCGAGCCCGGATCCGCCCACCACACCCGCAGCTCCGGCTCCTCCACCGCCAGCACGCCCGACAGCAGATCCCCCGCCGCCTTGGTCGCCCCGTACGCACCCCACGTCGCGTACGCCACCACCGCCGCGTCCGAGCTGATGTTCAGCACCGCCCCGGCCTCCGCCGCCCGCAGCAGCGGCAGCCCCTCCTGGACCAGCCCCAGCGCCCCCACCACATTGACCTCGAACGCCTCGCGCAGCCCGTCCAGCGAATGCACCGCCAGCGGAACCAGCGGCTCCGCCCCCAGCGCCCCCGCGTTGTTCACCAGCAGGTCCAGCCCGCCCAGCCCCCGCGCCGCCGCCACCAGCGCCGCCCGGTGCGCCCCCGAGGACACGTCCCCGGCCACCGGCACCACCCGTACGCCCCCCGGCCGCTCCAGCGCGGCCGCCGCCTCCTCCAGCGCCGCCGCCCCCCGCGCACTCAGCACCAGGTCCCAGCCCCGCGCCGCCAGCTCCCCGGCCAGTGCCCGGCCGAGCCCCCTGGACGCCCCCGTCACGATCGCCACCGACATGACAGCTCCTCGCCCTCTTCCATCCCGATCAGCAGATGCCCCCAACCTAGGAAGGGCCCGCCCGGCGCCGCGTCGGCCGCGGGCCCCACCCGTACAGGTCCCTTGGACCTACGTCCATCGGGGGATGCCGCGGCCCGATCCCGCAGGTCACGGCCGCGGGTACGGTGAGGCCATGACCGCAAGCCCCCTACCGGGCGGACCCCGCAGCGGCCTGGCCGCGGTGAGCACCGCCCTGCTCGCCATGAGCCGCCGCCTGGAGGTCCGTGACGTCCTGCGCACGATCGTCGCGTCGGCCCGCGAGCTCCTGGACGCCGAGTACGCGGCCCTGGGCGTCCCGGACGACCACGGCGGCTTCGCCCAGTTCGTCGTGGACGGCATCAGCGCGGAGCAGTGGCGTCGCATCGGCCCGCTGCCCCGCCAGCACGGCATCCTCGCCGCGATGCTCCACGAGGACGGCCCCCAGCGGCTGGCCGACGTCCGCGAGGACCCGCGCTTCGAGGGCTGGCCCGCCGCCCACCCCGACATGTCCGACTTCCTCGGCATGCCCGTCCGGGACGGCGAGGAGACCCTCGCCGCGATCTTCCTCGCGAACAAGCGGAGCGCCCCGGGCGGCCCGCGCGGCTTCACCGACGAGGATCAGGAACTCCTCTCCCTCCTCGCCCAGCACGCGGCCATCGCCCTCACCAACGCCCGCCTCTACGAGCGCAGCCGCGAGTTCACCATCGCCGAGGAGCGCTCACGGCTCGCCCACGAGCTGCACGACGCCGTCAGCCAGAAGCTCTTCTCGCTCCGCCTCACCGCCCAGGCCGCCGCCGCCCTCGTCGACCGCGACCCGGCCCGCGCCAAGGACGAGCTCCAGCAGGTGGCCGCCCTGGCGGCGGAGGCCGCCGACGAACTGCGCGCCGCCGTGACCGAGCTCCGCCCCGCCGCACTGGACGAGGACGGACTGGTCGCCACCCTGCGCACGCACGTCCACGTACTCGACCGCGCCCACACCGCGCACGTCACCTTCACGTGCGACGGCGTACGGGCCCTCCCCGCGACCCAGGAGGAAGCGGTCCTCCGCGTTGCCCAGGAGGCCCTCCACAACGCCCTGCGCCACTCGGCCGGCGACCGCGTCGAGGTCTCCCTCACCCGGACGCCCGTCGGCGGCGCGGTCCTCAAGGTCGTCGACTCCGGCAAGGGCTTCGACCCCCGGTTCGTCCGCCGGGCGGGCCGTCACCTGGGCCTGGTCTCCATGCGGGACCGCGCGGACGGCGTCGGCGGCCGGCTCACCGTGCACTCGGAGCCCGGTCAGGGCACGACGATCGAGATGGAGGTACCCGGTGGCTGAGAGCCCCGGCCGCGGCGGCAGCCGCGTTCGCGTACTGCTGGTCGACGACCACCAGGTGGTCCGGCGCGGCCTGCGCACCTTCCTGGAGGTCCAGGAGGACATCGAGGTCGTCGGCGAGGCCTCCGACGGCGAGGAGGGCATCGCCCGCGCCGAGGAACTGCGGCCCGACGTGATCCTCATGGACATCAAGATGCCGGGCACCGACGGGATCGAGGCGCTGCGCAGGCTGCGCGAGCTGGCGAACCCGGCGCGGGTGCTGATCGTCACCAGCTTCACCGAGCAGCGGACCGTGGTCCCCGCCCTGCGGGCCGGCGCCGCGGGATACGTCTACAAGGACATCGACCCCGACGCCCTGGCCGGAGCCATCCGCTCCGTCCACGCGGGCCACGTGCTGCTCCAGCCGGAGGTGGCGGTGGCCCTGCTCTCCCAGGACGACCAGAGCCCCTCGGCGGGCCGGCCCGGCGCGCTGACCGAGCGCGAGCGCGAGGTGCTCGGCCTGATCGCGGACGGCCGCTCCAACCGCGAGATCGCCCGCGCGCTGGTGCTGTCCGAGAAGACGGTCAAGACCCACGTCTCGAACATCCTGATGAAGTTGGACCTTTCCGACCGGACTCAGGCCGCATTGTGGGCGGTCAGGCACGGATTCGCCGAATAAGCGACGTAAATCGGACCGACTCCTTCCGGACTGAGATTCATACGGTCGGGTGTATGTCGCCCACATGGCGTATCCCCACCGAGGGGGCCGCCGTTCTCCATGGCGTGCCGCGACGGCTGGTCGCGGCAGACGTACTGGAGGACGAGAACGTGAAGAACTTCAAGAAGGCCGCAGCCGTCACCATGATCGCGGGCGGCCTCGTCGCCGCCGGCGCGGGTGTCTCCTCGGCGCACGGCGGTGCGTCGGCGGAGGGCGCGGCCCTGAACTCGCCCGGCGTGGCCTCCGGGAACCTGCTCCAGGTCCCGGTCCACGTCCCCGTGAACGTGGTCGGCAACACGGTCAACGTGATCGGCCTGCTCAACGGCGCCTTCGGCAACACCGGAGTCAACGCCTGACGCGCCCCTCGCACACCACGGCCCCGCTTCCCCCCTCTCCCCGGGAAGCGGGGCCGCGGCACGTCTGCTCCTGACGCGCCCCTCGCACTGCTCGGCAGGGCACCCGCTCGGCCCGGCAAATCCGGCCCCTCCGGCGTTTGAGGAGCGTGGTTCGGGGCGCAGCCCCGGGTCTTTCAGCCTCGCCGGCGTTTGAGGCGCGGGGGATGGGGCGGAGCCCCAGGACCCCCGGCGCAGCCGGCCCCGACCTAGCCCGCCTCCACCGCCGAGTTGTACGCCGCGACCAGCGCCCGCCGAGCCACGCGCTCCACCGGCCGCAACACCTCCGCCCGAGCCGCCATCTCCGAGGCGGCCACCGCACCCCCGTGCCCGTTCTCGTACGCCAGCGACACCATCAGGTCCACCCGCTGCGCCAGCGCCAGCACCCGTACCGCCCGCGCCGGATACCCCGGCGCCAGCGCGTCCCGCCCCGCCTCCGCCCGCGCCCGGTACGCCGACAGCGCCGCCTCCGCCACCGGCCCGGACCCGGCCACGTCCAGCCGGGTCAGCGCCACGGTGGCCTCGCGCAGGGCCTCCGCCAGCTCCCGCTCCGCCTCGCTCAGCGACGGCACGTCGGCCGGCGGTGCCTCCCGTACCGGCAGGCAGTGCCAGGTCACCGACACGTGCACATCACCCTCGGGCCCCACCTCGTCGACCTCGGGTACGAGCCCCAGCGCAGCCCCCGCGCACACCACGGCCTCCTCGGCCTCCAGCGCCCGCGCATTGAACTCCGGCGGCCCGCTCAGCCCCAGCGGATGCCCCGGCGCAGGCAGCGCCACCCGCAGCCCCGTCACCCCCAGCGCCCGCATCCGGCCGAGCGCCAGGGTGAGACCCACCGGACCCGACTCGCCCGGCAGCCCCTCCACCCGGTGCACGGCGTCCTCGCCCACGATCGACAACACGGCCTCGTCGGGCGAGACCAGACCGGCCAGCAGTGCGTTCCCCCAGGCGGCCAGGCGCCCTGAACGTGGTTCGAAAAGCATCCCCCTACTTTACGGATCGGACCCCGCACCGGGCCCCGGCCCCGGACCCCTCTCCGAGTGGCGTAGGTTTTCCCCTGGGGCTGCGTCTACCGGCGCACAGAGAACCGTGACTGCAAGGGGTGACAACACGCTCATGAGCGATGTTCTGGAGCTGGTGGACGTATCCGTGGTCCGCGAGGGCCGGGCTCTGGTGGACCAGGTCTCCTGGTCGGTGAAGGAGGGCGAGCGCTGGGTGATCCTCGGCCCCAACGGCGCCGGCAAGACCACACTGCTGAACCTCGCCTCCAGCTACCTCTTCCCCACCAAGGGCACCGCCACCATCCTCGGCGGCACCCTCGGCAAGCCCGGCACCGACGTGTTCGAGCTGCGCCCCCGCATCGGCGTCGCCGGCATCGCGATGGCCGACAAGCTGCCCAAGCGGCAGACCGTCCTGGAGACCGTCCTCACCGCCGCCTACGGCATGACGGCGACCTGGCAGGAGGAGTACGAGGAGATCGACGAGCAGCGCGCCCGCGCCTTCCTCGACCGCCTCGGCATGACCGAGTACCTCGACCGGAAGTTCGGCACCCTCTCCGAGGGCGAGCGCAAGCGCACGCTGATCGCCCGCGCCCTGATGACCGACCCCGAGCTGCTGCTCCTCGACGAGCCCGCCGCCGGCCTGGACCTCGGCGGCCGCGAGGACCTCGTACGCCGCCTCGGCCGGCTCGCCCGCGACCCGCTCGCCCCCTCCATGGTCATGGTCACGCACCACGTCGAGGAGATCGCCCCCGGCTTCACCCACGTCCTGATGATCCGTCAGGGCAAGGTCGTCACCGCGGGCCCGATCGACCTCGAACTCACGTCCCGCAACCTCTCGCTCTGCTTCGGCCTCCCCCTGGTCGTCGAGCGCAACGGGAACGACCGCTGGACCGCCCAGGGCCTCCCCCTGGGCCAGTAACGGCCCCCCGCACCCTGTCCGGACCGCGCCCGCCGGACCTACCATGACCATGTGGACATCGACGCATGGGTGTGGTGGCTCATCGGCGCGGTCGGACTGGGCATCCCCCTCGTCCTGACCGCGATGCCGGAGTTCGGCATGTTCGCCGTCGGCGCCGTGGCGGCCTCCGTCACCGCGGCCCTCGGCGGGGGAGTGGTGGCACAGGTCCTGGTCTTCGTGATCGTGTCGGTCGCGCTCATCGCCGTCGTCCGGCCCATCGCCAACCGGCACCGCGATCAGCGCCCCCAACACCGCAGCGGCATCGACGCGTTGAGGGGCAGAACGGCCGTCGTCCTCGAACGGGTCGACGGCAGCGGGGGACGCATCAAGCTCGCCGGCGAGATCTGGTCGGCGCGCGCCCTCGACACGGACACCAGTTTCGAACCGGGCCAGTCCGTGGACGTCGTGGAGATCGACGGGGCGACCGCCGTCGTGATGTGACAAGCAGCCTGCTCGCAGCCCGCGGGTCTGCGAGACTCCGCTCAACGGGGCAGCACAGACAGCCGGAAGGGCACGGGGAACCGCATGCAACCGATCATCATCGTCCTGATCATTCTGGTGGTTCTGGTCTTCATCGCACTGGTCAAGACGATCCAGGTGATCCCGCAGGCCAGCGCCGCCATCGTCGAGCGGTTCGGCCGCTACACCCGCACGCTCAACGCGGGCCTGAACATCGTCGTCCCGTTCATCGACTCGATCCGCAACCGCATCGACCTCCGCGAACAGGTCGTCCCCTTCCCCCCGCAGCCGGTCATCACCCAGGACAACCTGGTCGTCAACATCGACACGGTCATCTACTACCAGGTGACCGACGCCAGGGCCGCGACGTACGAGGTGGCCAGCTACATCCAGGCCATCGAGCAGCTCACCGTCACCACCCTGCGCAACATCATCGGCGGCATGGACCTGGAGCGGACCCTGACCTCCCGCGAGGAGATCAACGCCGCCCTGCGCGGGGTCCTCGACGAGGCCACCGGCAAGTGGGGCATCCGCGTCAACCGGGTCGAGCTCAAGGCCATCGAGCCGCCGACCTCCATCCAGGACTCGATGGAGAAGCAGATGCGCGCCGACCGCGACAAGCGCGCCGCGATCCTCCAGGCCGAGGGCGTCCGGCAGTCCGAGATCCTGCGCGCCGAAGGCGAGAAGCAGTCCTCCATCCTCCGCGCCGAAGGTGACGCCAAGGCCGCCGCGCTGCGCGCCGAGGGCGAGGCCCAGGCCATCCGCACGGTGTTCGAGTCCATCCACGCCGGCGACGCCGACCAGAAGCTCCTCGCCTACCAGTACCTCCAGATGCTCCCGAAGATCGCCGAGGGCGATGCCAACAAGCTCTGGATCGTGCCGAGCGAGATCGGCGACGCCCTCAAGGGCCTCTCCGGCGCCATGGGCAACTTCGGCCCCATGGGCGGCGGTTCCGGCTTCAACCCGCAGAACGCGGGCAAGGACGGCGGCGGCATCCCCTCCGCACGGGACAAGGACGCCGCGGAGCGCCGCGAACAGCCCCCGATCGACTGAACCGCCATTCCCTCCTGCATGATCGGTGAGGCCCCTCGACCTTCATGGCGGGGAGGCGACTCACTCATGCAAAGGGGATGGCACAGTCCATGTCCATCTGGGAATCACTCGCGGTCCTCGCCGCCGGCATCGGCGCGGGCACGATCAACACCATCGTCGGCTCCGGCACCCTGATCACCTTCCCGGTGCTGCTGGCCACCGGCCTCCCGCCGGTGACCGCCAACGTGTCCAACACCCTGGGCCTGGTACCCGGTTCGATCAGCGGAGCCATCGGCTACCGCAAGGAGCTCCGGGGCCAGCGGGCCCGCATCCTGCGGCTGGGCTCCGTATCCGTCGTCGGCGGACTCGCGGGCGCGGTCCTGCTCCTCACCCTGCCGTCCGACTCCTTCGACACGATCGTGCCCGTCCTCATCGGACTCGCGCTCGTACTCGTCGTCCTCCAGCCGAGGCTCGCCGCGGCCCTGCGCCGCCGGCAGGAAGCCGCCGGAGGCGACACGAGCCACCCCGACGGCGGCCCGGTCCTGCTCGGCGGCATGCTGGTCTCCAGCGCGTACGGAGGCTACTTCGGAGCCGCCCAGGGCGTGCTCTACCTCGGCCTGATGGGCCTGCTGCTCCGCGAGGACCTGCAACGGATCAACGCCGTCAAGAACGTCATCGCCGCCCTGGTGAACGGCGTCGCGGCCGTCGTCTTCCTCTTCGTCGCCGACTTCGACTGGACGGCCGTCCTCCTCATCGCCGTCGGCTCCACCATCGGCGGTCAGATCGGCGCCAAGGTCGGCCGCAGGCTCTCGCCGACCGTCCTGCGCGCGGTCATCGTTGCGGTCGGCGTCATCGCCATCGTGCAGCTGATGGTCCGCTGAGCGGCGTAGGAAACCTACGCCGTTCAGCGTGCGCGACTACCCGGCGAGCGGGTAGCCGACTAGGCGGAGCGCTCCAGCCACTCCGGCAGCGCCTCCCGCGCGCCCACGCCCAGGGCCAGCAGCATCGCGTCCGCCGGAGACGGCACGAAGGGCTTCCGGAGGAGCGGCATCCCCGCCTCCTCCGGAGTCCGGGCCGCCTTGCGGTGGTTGTCCTCGGCGCAGGAGGCCACCGTGTTCAGCCACGTGTCCCCGCCCCCCTGGGCCCGGGGCAGCACGTGGTCCACGGTCGTCGCGCGTTTCCCGCAGTACGCGCAACGGTGCTGGTCCCGGACCAGCACCCCCCTCCGCGACCAGGGAGCATGTCTTCGGAAGGGCACCCGTACGTACCTGCAGAGCCTGATCACCCGGGGCATTGGAAGATCCATGGTGGCGGCGCGCACGCGCAGTTCGGGATGCGACTGTTCGACCACGGCCTTGTCCTGCAGTACCAGGACGACAGCCCGGTTCAGGGTCACCGTCGACAGCGGCTCGAAGCTCGCATTCAGCACCAGCGTGTCCCGCATCTCGCCCACCTCCCGTGTGCAGGCCCGCGACCACACCGGCGGCAGGGCCCGCAACCACTCTGGCCGCGCGCGCCACGCGGGACAACGCAATAAAAATGCCCGGTCCTGGCCTTCTTTAGACCAGGACCGGGCAAACGCTCGGAGAACGATCAGCGGGCGGGCGACTCGTACTCGGCGATCAGCTGAGCCCGCCCGAGGGCGTGGAACCGCAGATGGAAACCGACCGACGCCGGGGACGAGTCCTCGTCCGGGCCGAGCTGCTCCCGGTCCACCGCGTACACGGTGAACACGTAGCGGTGCCGCTCACCGCGCGGCGGAGCCGCCCCGCCGAAGTCCCTCGTGCCGTAGTCGTTCCGCGCGTGCACGGCCCCCTCCGGCAGCCCCGGGAAGGACCCGCTGCCCGCCCCGGCCGGCAGCTCCGTCACCGACACCGGCAGGTCGAAGAGCACCCAGTGCCAGAACCCGCTGCCCGTGGGCGCGTCCGGGTCGAAGCAGGTCACGGCGAAGCTCTTCGTTCCCTCGGGGAAGCCCTCCCACCGCAGCTGCGGCGAGATGTTCTTCCCCGTAAGGACCTGGGCCGCGTGCAGATCGGCTCCGTGGGAGACGTCCTCGCTGGTCACCGTGAAGGACGGCACCTCGGGGTGGAAGTCGTGCGGAAGGGGCGCCCTGCTCTGCTCTGACACTGCTGAACCTCCGGGAGGGGGAGACATCGGATCCGCGTCCGCGTACGGACGCGGTCCCGAGCCTAGAACCAGTTGCGCTGCGAACCGACGCTGGCGATCCACTGGTTCAGATAAGCCGCCCAGTCCGTGCTCTGGTACGACTGCAGACCCACCTGGAAGCAGCGGTAGGTGTCGCTGCCCTCGCTGAACAGACCCGGCTTCTTGTCCATCTCCAGGACGACGTCCATCTCCCGGCCGTCCGAGATGAAGGTCAGCTCGACCTGGTTCAGCCCGCGGTACTGCGACGGCGGCAGGAACTCGATCTCCTGGTAGAACGGCAGAGACTGCCGCGTCCCGCGGATGTGCCCGCGCTCCATGTCCGCGCTGCGGAAGGAGAAGCCGAGCTGACGGAAGGCGTCGAGGATCGCCTGCTGCGCCGGCACCGGGTGCACGTTGATCGGGTCGAGGTCACCCGCGTCGACCGCCCGCGCGATCTCCAGCTCGGTGCTCACCCCGATGTTCATCCCGTGCAGGTGCTGACCCCCGAAGTGGGTGATCGGCGTCTCCCAGGGGATCTCCAGCCCGAACGGCACCACGTGCAGCGCGCCGGCCTCCACCTTGAAGGCACCGCCGAGACGCTGCTTCGTGAAGACCACGTCCTGCTTGTACTCCTGGTCACCACCCTCGACCTCGACCCGCGCCTGCAGCCCGACGGACAGCCCCTCGATCTGCTGCTCCACGGATCCGCCCTGGATCCGGACCTCGCCCTGGACGATTCCGCCCGGCACGACGTTCGGCTCGGTGATGATCGTGTCCACCGAGGCACCACCGGCACCCAGGCTCGCGAACAGCTTCCTGAACCCCATGCTCAAACTCCCTGATACGGATCTAAGGACTGGCACTACGCCGCGCCTACCCCTTACCAACGCGGAACCTTAGGCCCCGGTTGCAGGTGTGCGCGTTCCACTACGCTCGACCGGATGAGCGCGCGCCCCGACCGTACGCCCCTGCCCCGGTCCTTCTTCGACCGGCCGGTCCTCACCGTGGCCCCGGACCTCCTCGGCCGCACCCTGGTGCGCCGTACCCCGGACGGCCCCATCGAACTGCGCATCACGGAGGTGGAGGCGTACGAGGGGGAGTCCGATCCCGGCTCACACGCCTACCGCGGCCGCACGGCCCGCAACGCATCGATGTTCGGCCCGCCCGGACACGCGTACGTCTACTTCATCTACGGCATGTG
>NZ_CP134201.1:6712500-8928490 GCF_045000215.1 Streptomyces sp. 147326
CGGTCAGCTCATGGGTGGAACGTTGATTAGTTGGCACGGTTTCCGATGTCACGTACTGCTCGGCGTGGAAAGTGGTCACTGACGGAGGATCGTGCTTGGCACGTTGTTGGGTCCTGAAGGTACGGCCGTAAGGTCATGTCTTCAGTGCCGGCCCCAGTGAACTTGTTCCCGAGTGGAGCAGGGTGATGGGTGGCTGGTCGTTGTTTGAGAACTACACAGTGGACGCGAGCATCTGTGGCCAAGTTTTTAAGGGCGCACGGTGGATGCCTTGGCACCAGGAACCGATGAAGGACGTGAGAGGCCGCGATAGGCCCCGGGGAGCTGCCAACTGAGCTTTGATCCGGGGGTGTCCGAATGGGGAAACCCGGCAGTCGTCATGGGCTGTCACCCATGCCTGAACACATAGGGCATGTGGAGGGAACGAGGGGAAGTGAAACATCTCAGTACCCTCAGGAAGAGAAAACAACCGTGATTCCGGGAGTAGTGGCGAGCGAAACCGGATGAGGCCAAACCGTATGCGTGTGATACCCGGCAGGGGTTGCGCATGCGGGGTTGTGGGAATGAGCTTGATCGGTCTGCCGGCCGGTCGGCGAGTCAGAAACCGTTGATGTAGTCGAAGGACATGCGAAAGGTCCGGCGTAGAGGGTAAGACCCCCGTAGACGAAACATCAGCGGCTTGCTTGCTCATCTCCCAAGTAGCACGGGGCCCGAGAAATCCCGTGTGAATCTGGCGGGACCACCCGCTAAGCCTAAATATTCCCTGGTGACCGATAGCGGATAGTACCGTGAGGGAATGGTGAAAAGTACCGCGGGAGCGGAGTGAAATAGTACCTGAAACCGTGTGCCTACAAGCCGTGGGAGCGTCGCCGTTGTTCTTCGGAACAACGGTCGTGACTGCGTGCCTTTTGAAGAATGAGCCTGCGAGTTAGCGGTGTGTAGCGAGGTTAACCCGTGTGGGGAAGCCGTAGCGAAAGCGAGTCCGAATAGGGCGATTGAGTTGCACGCTCTAGACCCGAAGCGGAGTGATCTAGCCATGGGCAGGTTGAAGCGGAGGTAAGACTTCGTGGAGGACCGAACCCACCAGGGTTGAAAACCTGGGGGATGACCTGTGGTTAGGGGTGAAAGGCCAATCAAACTCCGTGATAGCTGGTTCTCCCCGAAATGCATTTAGGTGCAGCGTCGTGTGTTTCTTGCCGGAGGTAGAGCACTGGATAGGCGATGGGCCCTACCGGGTTACTGACCTTAGCCAAACTCCGAATGCCGGTAAGTGAGAGCACGGCAGTGAGACTGTGGGGGATAAGCTCCATGGTCGAGAGGGAAACAGCCCAGAGCATCGACTAAGGCCCCTAAGCGTACGCTAAGTGGGAAAGGATGTGGAGTCGCAGAGACAACCAGGAGGTTGGCTTAGAAGCAGCCACCCTTGAAAGAGTGCGTAATAGCTCACTGGTCAAGTGATTCCGCGCCGACAATGTAGCGGGGCTCAAGCGTACCGCCGAAGTCGTGTCATTGCAGCAATAGGGCCAACGCCCGCTGTGATGGGTAGGGGAGCGTCGTGTGCCGGGTGAAGCAGCAGCGGAAGCTAGTTGTGGACGGTTCACGAGTGAGAATGCAGGCATGAGTAGCGATACACACGTGAGAAACGTGTGCGCCGATTGACTAAGGGTTCCTGGGTCAAGCTGATCTGCCCAGGGTAAGTCGGGACCTAAGGCGAGGCCGACAGGCGTAGTCGATGGACAACCGGTTGATATTCCGGTACCCGCTTTGAAACGCCCAATATCGAATCAGGCGATGCTAAGTCCGTGAAGCCGTTCCGGACCCTTCGGGGAAAGGAAAGTGGTGGAGCCGACGAACCAGACTTGTAGTAGGTAAGCGATGGGGTGACGCAGGAAGGTAGTCCAGCCCGGGCGGTGGTTGTCCCGGGGTAAGGGTGTAGGCCGAGGGGTAGGCAAATCCGTCCCTCATTAAGGCTGAGACCTGATGCCGAGCCGATTGTGGTGAAGTGGATGATCCTATGCTGTCGAGAAAAGCCTCTAGCGAGTTTCATGGCGGCCCGTACCCTAAACCGACTCAGGTGGTCAGGTAGAGAATACCGAGGCGTTCGGGTGAACTATGGTTAAGGAACTCGGCAAAATGCCCCCGTAACTTCGGGAGAAGGGGGGCCATCACTGGTGATCGATTTACTCCGTGAGCTGGGGGTGGCCGCAGAGACCAGCGAGAAGCGACTGTTTACTAAAAACACAGGTCCGTGCGAAGCCGTAAGGCGATGTATACGGACTGACGCCTGCCCGGTGCTGGAACGTTAAGGGGACCGGTTAGTGCGCTTTCGGGCGTGCGAAGCTGAGAACTTAAGCGCCAGTAAACGGCGGTGGTAACTATAACCATCCTAAGGTAGCGAAATTCCTTGTCGGGTAAGTTCCGACCTGCACGAATGGCGTAACGACTTCTCGACTGTCTCAACCATAGGCCCGGTGAAATTGCACTACGAGTAAAGATGCTCGTTTCGCGCAGCAGGACGGAAAGACCCCGGGACCTTTACTACAGTTTGATATTGGTGTTCGGTTCGGCTTGTGTAGGATAGGTGGGAGACTGTGAAACCTCAACGCCAGTTGGGGTGGAGTCATCGTTGAAATACCACTCTGGTCGTGCTGGATGTCTAACCTCGGTCCGTGATCCGGATCAGGGACAGTGTCTGATGGGTAGTTAACTGGGGCGGTTGCCTCACAAAGGGAACGGAGGCGCCCAAAGGTTCCCTCAGCCTGGTTGGCAATCAGGTGTGAGTGTAAGTGCACAAGGGAGCTTGACTGTGAGACCGACGGGTCGAGCAGGGACGAAAGTCGGGACTAGTGATCCGGCGGTGGCTTGTGGAAGCGCCGTCGCTCAACGGATAAAAGGTACCCCGGGGATAACAGGCTGATCTTCCCCAAGAGTCCATATCGACGGGATGGTTTGGCACCTCGATGTCGGCTCGTCGCATCCTGGGGCTGGAGTCGGTCCCAAGGGTTGGGCTGTTCGCCCATTAAAGCGGTACGCGAGCTGGGTTTAGAACGTCGTGAGACAGTTCGGTCCCTATCCGCTGTGCGCGTAGGAATATTGAGAAGGGCTGTCCCTAGTACGAGAGGACCGGGACGGACGAACCTCTGGTGTGCCAGTTGTCCTGCCAAGGGCATGGCTGGTTGGCTACGTTCGGGAGGGATAACCGCTGAAAGCATCTAAGCGGGAAGCCTGCTTCAAGATGAGTATTCCCACCTCCTTGAGAGGGTAAGGCTCCCAGTAGACGACTGGGTTGATAGGCCAGATGTGGAAGCCCGGTAACGGGTGAAGCTGACTGGTACTAATAGGCCGAGGGCTTGTCCTCAGTTGCTCGCGTCCACTGTGTTAGTTCTGAAGCAACGAACAGTTGCTGGTTTCTAGAGCTAGAACATAACTACAAAGTGTGCTTGTTCGCTCGAAACCGATAGGGTTTCGGTGGTCATAGCGTTAGGGAAACGCCCGGTTACATTCCGAACCCGGAAGCTAAGCCTTTCAGCGCCGATGGTACTGCAGGGGGGACCCTGTGGGAGAGTAGGACGCCGCCGAACAATCTTTCAAAGGACCCTTGGTCCAGCGTTCAACGCTGGACCAAGGGTCCTTTTTTGTTTCACCTCTTTACGCCGAAGCGCGGCCATGGGTTGGTTGCGCGAGAATGACTAGCGGTACCCCGAAGACAGGAGTCACACCCATGTCCAACTCTCCCGACGATCGTCCGGAGCGCGAGCCTCGGCGCAACGACGGCGGTGACAGGGGCGGCTACCGCGGGGGCCGTGACGACCGTGGTGGCGACCGTCCCCCGTTCCGTCGTGACGACCGTGGTGCCAGCGGTCGTCCGTCCAGTGGCGGTGGCGGCTTCCGTCGCGATGACCGTGGCGGGCGTCCCGCCGGCGGTGGTGGCGGCGGTTTCCGTCGTGACGACCGCGGTGGCGACCGTCCCAGCTACCCCCGCCGTGACGACGACCGCGGTGGCCGTCCCTCCGGTGGCGGTGGCGGCGGTGGCGGTTTCCGTCGTGACGACCGTGGTGGGGACCGTCCCAGCTTCCCGCGCCGCGATGACCGCGGTGGGGACCGCCCGTCCTTCCCGCGTCGTGATGACGACCGTGGTGGTTTCCGCGGCGGCCGTGACGACCGTGGTGGCGACCGCCCGTCCTACCCGCGCCGTGACGACCGTGGTGACCGTCCCTCCGGTGGCGACCGCCCGAGCTACCCCCGTCGTGACGACCGTGGTGGCGAGCGTCCTTCGTACCCGCGTCGTGATGACGACCGTGGTGGTTTCCGCGGCGGCCGTGAGGATCGTGGTGGCGACCGCCCGAGCTTCCCGCGTCGTGATGACCGTGGTGGGGACCGTCCGTCCTACCCGCGCCGTGACGACCGTGGTGACCGTCCCTCCGGTGGCGGCTTCCGCCGGGACAACGACCGTCCCAGCTTCCCGCGTCGTGATGACCGTGGTGGGGACCGTCCGTCCTACCCGCGTCGCGATGACCGTGGCGAGCGTCCCTCCGGTGGCGGTGGCGGCGGTTTCCGTCGCGACGACCGCGGTGGCGACCGTCCGTCCTACCCGCGTCGCGACGACCGCGGTGAGCGTCCTTCGTACCCGCGTCGTGATGACGACCGTGGTGGTTTCCGCGGCGGCCGCGATGACCGTGGTGGCGACCGCCCGAGCTACCCGCGTCGTGACGACCGTGGTGGGGACCGCCCGTCCTACCCGCGTCGCGATGACCGTGGCGAGCGTCCCTCCGGTGGCGACCGCCCGTCCTACCCCCGTCGTGACGACCGCGGTGGCGACCGCCCGTCCTACCCGCGTCGCGACGACCGCGGTGAGCGTCCCTCGTACCCGCGTCGTGATGACGACCGTGGTGGTTTCCGCGGCGGCCGTGACGACCGTGGTGGCGACCGCCCGAGCTACCCGCGTCGTGATGACCGTGGTGGGGACCGCCCGTCCTACCCGCGCCGTGACGACCGTGGCGAGCGTCCCTCCGGTGGCGACCGCCCGTCCTACCCCCGTCGTGACGACCGTGGCGGCGACCGCCCGTCCTACCCGCGTCGCGACGACCGCGGCGGCGACCGTGGCGGGTTCCGTGGTGGCCGTGACGATCGCGGTGGTGACCGTGGTGGCTACCGCGGTCGCGATGACCGTGGCGGCGACCGCGACTTCCGCTCCGACCGTGACCCGGTCAAGCGGCTTCCGATCGACGAGGACGTCACCGGCCTCGAGATCGACGCCGATGTGCGCCAGGAGCTGCTGAGCCTGCCCAAGGGCCTGGCCGAAGAGGTCTCGAAGAACCTGGTCATGGTCGCGCGCCTGATCGACGAGGACCCCGAGCAGGCGTACGCGTACTCGCGCATCGCCCTGCGACTGGCCTCCCGTGTCGCCGCAGTCCGCGAGGCCGCCGGCTTCGCCGCGTACGCCACGCAGAAGTACAGCGAGGCCCTCGCTGAGTTCCGCGCCGCCAAGCGCATGACCGGCTCGGTCGAGCTGTGGCCCGTCATGGCCGACTGCGAGCGCGGCCTCGGCCGTCCGGAGCGGGCGCTGGCCATGGCCGGCGAGCCCGAGGTGCAGAAGCTGGACAAGGCCGGCCAGGTCGAGATGCGTCTGGTCGCGGCCGGTGCCCGGCGGGACCAGGGGCAGCTGGAAGCGGCCATCGTGACGCTGCAGAGCCCGGAGCTGGCCTCCAGCTCCGTCCAGCCGTGGACCGCGCGCCTGCGGTACGCCTACGCCGACGCCCTGCTGGCGGCCGGTCGTGAGGACGAGGCGCGCGAGTGGTTCGGCAAGACCCTCGAAGCGGACAAGGACGGGACCACCGACGCCTCGGACCGCCTCGCCGAGCTCGACGGTGTCGAGTTCGTCGACGCCGCGGTCGACCTGTCCGACGTCGATGCCGATGTCGACGGTGACGCCGACCTCGAGGACGAGATCGAGGACGAGGACGACGAGGAGGACGACGAGGACGAGGCGGAGATCGCCGCGGCCGAGCGCGCCTCCGACGTCGCCGAGTACTACGACGAGGACGACGAGGAGTACGAGCCGCTGGAGCAGTCCGCGGCCGACGCCGACGCGCAGGACTCGGGCCGCGACAAGGCCTGAAGCGCGGTGAGTGAATGAGAAGGGCGGTACCCCTGGTGGGGTACCGCCCTTTTTCATGTCCGGAGGGGGTTCAGCCCAGGCCGCGCAGGACCAGGCCGGTGGCCGGTTTCGGTCCGAAGGAGGTCGACTTCCGGGGCATGGTGACGCCCTGGCGGGCCAGGTCCCGTACGACCTCTTCCCGTACGGGGTGCAGCAGGACGGCGGTGCCCCCGTGGCGTTCGGCCATGGCCACGGTGGACGCGGCGTCGTGGATGTACGTGATCTCCTCGGGGGCGTCCGGAACGTGCCAGAGGGAGTCGAGGAGGGTCGCGTGCAGGACGGTGGCGTCCAGTCGGCGCCAGGCCTCCGGGCGGTCGTGGCGGACCGTGCGGTCGAGGAGCGCCAGGTCGGGATCGGTGACCAGGTGGAAGCTGCCGTCGCCGGTGAGGAGGAAGGCGTTGCCGCGTTCCGAGGCGTCCGCGAGGGCGTCCAGGGCCAGCGGGAGCGGCCCGTCGACCGGAGTGATGCGGAAGTGGCCGCCGAGGGCGGCGAGGGCGTCGGCGACCGGGAGCCGGCGCAGCATCCGGTGGATGGCGCGGACCTGGAGCGGGTAGCGGGCGGTGTCCACGAGGAGGACCAGGCCGAAGTCCCACGCCGTGGGGGAGCCGTGCTCCTCCTGGAGGCGCAGGTAGGTCGCCCAGCGGTGGTGGCCGTCGGCGATGAGGGCCTGGCGGTGGCTGAGATCCGCCGTGACGGTGGCGAGCTCGGCCGGGTCCGTGATGGCCCACAGGCGGTGCTGGAAGCCGTCCTCGGTGGTGGTGGACAGCAGGGGTGCGCGCCGGGCGGTCCCCTCGACGACCGCGGCCGCGCCCGTGCCGGGGTCGTCGCCCCGGTAGGTGAGCAGGAGCGGTTCGAGATTGGCGGAAGTGGCCCGCATCAGGCCGGCCCGGTCGGTGACCACGTCGGGCATGACGTCCTCGTGGGGGAGGACGATGCCGGCGTCCGCGGCGGACAGGGCGAGGGCGCCGATGACGCCGCGCTGGAGCAGGCCGGCCTTGCGCTGCTCGTACACGTAGAGCGCGGGCTCGGGGTCGGCGCTGAGGATGCCCTCGGCGAGCCAGTCGTGCAGGGTGCGGGCGGCCTGTTCGTTGCGCGCGGCCGGGGTGCCGGCCTGCGGGAGGATCAGGCGCACGATGTTGTGCGGATCGGCGGATTCGAGGTGGTCGACTCCGTCGGGGCGCACGACCACGTCGTACGGCGGGGAGGTGACTGCGGCGAGGCTGCCGACACGCT
Organism: Streptomyces sp. 147326; assembly: GCF_045000215.1. NCBI lineage: Bacteria > Bacillati > Actinomycetota > Actinomycetes > Kitasatosporales > Streptomycetaceae > Streptomyces > Streptomyces sp. 147326. The sequence goes on from NZ_CP134201.1 coordinate 6,719,888, forward strand.
CCGGGACGTAGCGCAGGCCATGGAACGGGATCAGTCGCAGCCCTTGGTCCGCGCTGCCAGGTGTGGTCATTGGTGCATGGTAAATCGCGTCTCGCCATGCGGGATGATCGGGGCAGTGCAGAATCGGACAAGATCGATCTCCCCCGGCTACCGCTGGGAGGGGCCTCCAGAGGAGCGGACGCGATGACCCGGCAGAGCAGGACCAGTCCCGCGGCGAGTGAGCAGAGTCTGCACCAGGCGTACGACACCGCCCTGCTGGACCTCGACGGGGTGGTGTACGCGGGCGGCGAGGCCATCGCGCACGCCGTGGAGTCCCTCGCCGCGGCCCGGGCGGACGGGATGCACCTCGCCTACGTCACCAACAACGCGCTGCGGACCCCGGACGCCGTCGCGGAGCACCTGGGCGAGCTGGGCATCCCGACGGAGGCGGCCGAGGTGATCACCTCGGCGCAGGCGGTGGCCCGGCTGATCGCGGAGCAGGTGGAGCCGGAGTCGAAGGTGCTGGTGATCGGCGGGGAGGGACTGCGGGTCGCGCTGCGCGAGCGCGGGCTGGTGCCGGTGGACTCGGCCGAGGAGGCGGGCCTGGCGGCGGTGGTGCAGGGGTACGGGGGGCCCGAACTGCCTTGGGGGCGGTTCGCGGAGGCCTCGTACGCGATCAACCGCGGGGTGCCGTGGTACGTGTCGAACACCGACCTGACGATCCCCGGGGCGCGGGGGATCGGGCCGGGCAACGGGGCCGCGGTGGAGGTCGTACGGATCGCCACGGGCGCGGAGCCGCAGGTGGCGGGCAAGCCGCTGCCCCCGATGCACCGGGAGACGGTGCTGCGGACCGGGGCGGAGCGGCCGCTGGTGGTCGGTGACCGGCTGGACACCGACATCGAGGGTGCCTTCAACGGGGAGGTGGACTCGCTGCTGGTGCTGACCGGGGTGACGGACGCGGAGCAGCTGGTGCGGGCCGAGCCGAGGCACCGGCCGACTTATGTGGACCGGGACCTGCGCGGGTTGCTGACCGGGCAGCCTGAGGTGGAACCGGTCGCGGAGGGCTTCCACTGCGGCGGCTGGACCGCGGTCGCGCTGAACCGCGGCGTGCTGGAACTGCGGGGGGACGGGGGGGACCCGGTCGACGGGCTGCGGGCGCTGTGCGCGGCGGCCTGGACGGCGGCCGGGGACGGGGTCTGCACGCTGGACGCGGCGAAGGCGCTGGCCAGGCTGGGTCTTTAGGGCGCAAGGGGGGATCCGGCCAGGGTGCAGGGTAGGTTAGCCTAACCTGCGTGTTGGTCGAGAGTCCCCCCGAATCCGAACCGAGCGCGGCGCCCGAACGGGCCGCCGCCCGCCCGCGCCATGCCGCGCGCGCCGCCGGTCTGCTCGCCGCCCTCGCGGTGCTGGCGCTGATCGCCGTCGTGAGCATCGCCGTGGGCGCCAAGCAGATGCCACTCGACGAGGTCTGGCACGGCCTGTTCGCCTACGCGGGGACGCCATCCGACGTGGTGGTGCGGGACCTTCGGGTGCCGCGCACGCTCCTCGGCCTGATGGTCGGCCTCGGCCTCGGCCTGTCCGGTGCCGTGATGCAGGCGCTGACCCGCAACCCGCTGGCCGAGCCCGGCATCCTCGGCGTCAACGCCGGCGCCGCGGCCGCCGTGGTCTCCGCGATCAGCTTCTTCGGCGCGACGTCGATCCGTGAGTTCGTGTGGTGGGCCTTCCTCGGCGCCGCCTTCGTCTCGGTCGTCGTGTACGTGCTCGGAGGCAGCCGCAGTGCGACCCCGGTACGCCTCGCGCTCGCCGGTACGGCCGCCAGCGCGGCCCTGGTCGGCTACATCAACGCCGTGCAGCTGATGGACAGCAAGGCGCTCGACAAGCTCCGCTTCTGGACGGTGGGTTCGCTGGCCTCGGCCAACATGGACACCGTCCGGCAGGTGGCCCCCTTCCTGATCGTCGGCGCGGTGCTCGCGCTGTCGCTGGGCCGGCCGCTGAACGCGATGGCCATGGGCGACGACACGGCGCGGGCGCTCGGCGCGCACCTGACGCGGACCCGGATCGGCGCCATGGTCGCCATCACCCTGCTGTGCGGTGCGGCGACCGCCGCGTGCGGGCCCATCGTCTTCATCGGGCTGATGATCCCGCACCTCGTCCGGGCGTTCACCGGGCCCGACATGCGCTGGGTGCTCGCGTACTCGGCCGTCCTGTCACCCGTACTGCTGCTCGGCGCCGACGTCGTCGGCCGTGTCGTCACCCGGCCCGCCGAACTGCAGGTCGGCGTCGTGACCGCGCTCATCGGCGGCCCCGTCTTCATCTACCTGGTTCGGTGCAAGAGGATGGCCCAGCTGTGACCGTGACCGCGACCGTGGACGACACATCTCGCAAGGGCCGGTCCGGGCCCCGTCCGCTGCACCTGCCCGGCGGGATCTCGCTGCGCGTCGAGGGGCGCGCGCTGGCCGTCGGGCTCCTGCTCGCCGCCGTGACGCTCGCGCTGGCCGTCCTGCTCATCGGCACCGGCGACTTCCAGATCGCACCGTGGGACGTCGTCCAGACCCTGCTGGGCAACGGCACCCCCGCCAACGACTTCATCGTCAACGACCTGCGGCTGCCGCGGGCCCTGGTCGCCCTCCTCGTCGGCGCCTCCCTCGGGATGGCCGGAGCGGTCTTCCAGTCGGTCTCCCGCAATCCGCTCGGCTCACCGGACCTGCTGGGCTTCGGCTACGGCTCGGTGGTCGGCGCGCTCGTCGTCATCATCCTCTTCAAGGGCGATGCCAACGAGGTGGCCGTCGGTGCGCTGATCGGCGGCCTGCTGGCCGGAGCCGCCGTCTACCTGCTGGCGTACAAGCAGGGCATCCAGGGCTACCGGCTGGTGCTGGTCGGCATCGGCGCCTCCGCCATGCTCATCGCCCTGATCCAGTACCTGATCACGAAGGCCCAGATGATCGAGGCCACCCGCGCCATGGTCTGGCTGACCGGCTCGCTGGCCGGCCGGGACTGGGCGCAGGTGTGGCCGCTGCTCGCGGTGTGCGCGGTGCTCTTCCCGCTCGTCCTCGGGCAGGGCAGGGCCCTGCGGATGATGGAGATGGGCGACGACGCCGCGTACGCCCTCGGGGTGCGGGTGGAGCGGACGCGGCTGCTGCTGATGCTCGCGGCGATCCTGCTCACCACCGCGGCGAGCGCGGCGGCCGGGCCCATCAGCTTCATCGCGCTGGCCGCGCCGCAGCTGGCCCGGCGGCTCACCCGCTCGCCCGGCGGGAACCTGCTCACGGCCGCACTGATGGGCTCGGTGCTGCTGATGGTGTCTGACTGGGCCTCGCAGCGGGCCTTCGGCGCCGACCAGTTGCCGGTGGGCGTGGTGACCGGGCTGGTCGGCGGTGTCTACCTGCTCTGGCTGCTCGTCACCGAGCGCAAGGCGGGACGTATATGAACCTGATGAGGAGTACGCAAGTGCAGCGGCTGACCGCGGAGAACGTGACGCTCGGCTACGACCAGCGGGTCATCGCCGAGAACCTGTCGGTGGAGATCCCCGACAACTCCTTCACGGTGATCGTCGGCCCCAACGCCTGCGGCAAGTCCACGCTGCTGCGGGCCCTGTCGCGGATGCTGAAGCCGGCCGCCGGGCGGGTGCTGCTGGACGGGCAGGCCATCGGCTCGATGCCGGCGAAGAAGGTCGCCAAGACCCTGGGGCTGCTCCCGCAGTCCTCGATCGCGCCGGACGGCATCACGGTGGCGGACCTGGTCGCGCGCGGCCGGTACCCGCACCAGGGGCTGCTGCGGCAGTGGTCGGCCGAGGACGAGCGGGTCGTGAACGAGTCCATGGCCTCGACCGGGGTCGCCGAACTCGCCGACCGGGCCGTCGACGAGCTGTCGGGCGGGCAGCGGCAGCGGGTGTGGATCGCGATGGCGCTGGCGCAGCAGACGCCGCTGCTGCTGCTCGACGAGCCGACGACCTACCTGGACATCCAGCACCAGATAGACGTGCTGGACCTGTGCGCGGAGCTGCACGAGAACCAGGGGCGGACGCTGGTCGCGGTGCTGCACGACCTGAACCACGCGGCCCGCTACGCGACGCACCTGATCGCGATGCGGGGCGGGAAGGTCGTGGCGGAGGGGCCGCCGGCGGAGGTGGTCACGGCGGAGCTGGTGGAGAAGGTGTTCGGCCTGAAGTGCCAGATCATCGACGACCCGGAGACGGGGACGCCGCTGGTGATTCCGGCTGCGCGGCGGTCCCGTGCGGGGGCTCACGCGGTGGTGTAGCGCGTGCGGGCCGGCTGCCGGGGCTTCCGCCCCGGACCCCCGCTCCTCAAACGCCGGAGGGGCTGGACGGTGCGGCGGGGCCGGTTCGTGCGGGCTAGAGCAGGCTCTTGAGGCGCAGGAGGTCGCGGAAGCCGGCTTCCAGTTTGACTCGGCCGGAGGCCCAGGCCCTGGCGAACTTGAGGTCGCCCGCGACCAGGGCGAGGAGGTCGTCGCCCGTCATCGCGAGACGGATCTCGGCCTTGGCGGCCGGAGGGCCGGGGGCGACCGCGTCCACGCGGATGCTGCCTCCGTCGAGGCGGCCCGTGAACGTCTCGTCGAGGTCCGTGATGTGGCAGCTCAGGGAGCGGTCGAGCGCGGCCGCGCCGCGTACGCCGCCGTCGGCCCGGGCGAGATTGCCGGAGAGGGTGTCGAGTGCTTCGCGGCACTCCTGGATCGTAGCCATCGTGATCACGACCGTACCGCAGAGCCGTGCGTGGTCGCGGGGCGCTTCGGGGTAGCGTCGGGGCATGACCGACGAAGCCCAGGGCGCAGCAGAAGCCGACGGCGAAGCCTCCGCCGGGCCAGCGGGGCCCGTGGCGCTGGGCGTCGTACGCACTCCCACCGGACACGCCGGCGTGGACGCGCACCTGGCGCGGCTGGCGGACGCGGACCACCTCGCGGCGGACGGACACGTCCAGGTGTACGAGGATGTCCACAGGGGGCTGCGCGAGGCGCTGACCGCGCTGGACGCACCGCCCGTCCCTGGTCCGTACGAAAACAGGAGCTGAACCGAACGTGGCAGGAGTGGCACGCCGCCGCCTGGACGCCGAACTGGTACGCCGCAGCATGGCCCGCTCGCGCGAGCACGCCGCGCAGCTGATCGCCGCGGGCCGGGTGACCGTGGGCGGCACCACCGCGACCAAGGCCGCCACCCAGGTCGAGACGAGCGCGGCTCTGGTCGTCCTCAAGGACGACAGCGATCCCGACTACGTCTCGCGGGGCGGCCACAAGCTCGCGGGCGCGCTCGCGGCCTTCCAGCCGCAGGGGCTGCGCGTGGAGGGCCGCCGCGCGCTGGACGCCGGGGCCTCCACGGGCGGGTTCACCGACGTGCTGCTGCGGGCGGGCGTCGCCCACGTCGTCGCCGTCGACGTCGGCTACGGGCAGCTCGCCTGGTCGCTGCAGAGCGACGACCGGGTGACGGTCAAGGACCGGACGAACGTGCGCGAGCTGACGGTCGAGCAGATCGACGGGGTCGCTGTGGACCTCGTCGTCGGTGACCTGTCCTTCATCTCCATCGGGCTGGTGCTGCCCGCGCTCGTACGGTGCTGCGCGCCCGACGCGGACCTGGTGCTGATGGTCAAGCCGCAGTTCGAGGTCGGCAAGGACCGGCTGGGCAGCGGCGGAGTCGTGCGCAGCCCGGAGCTCCGGGCGGAGGCCGTGCGAGAGGTCGCGGCGCAGGCGGCGAAGCTGGGTCTGGGCGTTGTCGGGGTGACGGCGAGTCCGCTGCCGGGTCCTTCGGGCAACGTCGAGTACTTTCTGTGGCTGCGGGCGGGGGCACCGGCACTCGACCCGGCGGATGTTGACCGTGCAGTGGCGGAGGGGCCGCAGTGACAGATTCAACGGGGGAACGCACCGTCTTCCTGCTCGCGCACACCGGGCGGCCGGCGGCCATCCGCAGCGCGGAGCTGGTCGTCAAGGGGCTGCTGCGCTGCGGGCTGGGCGTACGCGTCTTCGCGCACGAGGCGGTGGACCTGCCGCTGCCGCCCGAGGTGGAGCTCGTGACCGAGTCCACCCCGGGCGTGCTCGACGGGTGTGAGCTGCTGATCGTGCTGGGCGGGGACGGGACCCTGCTGCGGGGCGCGGAGTTCGCCCGCGCCTCGGGGGTGCCGATGCTGGGCGTCAACCTGGGCCGGGTGGGGTTCCTCGCCGAGGCCGAGCGGGACGACCTGGACAAGGTCGTGGACCGGGTGGTGTCGCGCTCGTACGAGGTCGAGGAGCGGATGACCCTCGACGTGGTCGTGCGCACGAACGGCGACGTGGTCCACCGGGACTGGGCGCTGAACGAGGCCGCGGTCCAGAAGGTGTCCCCGGAACGGATGCTGGAGGTGGTCCTGGAGATCGACGGGCGCCCGGTGACCGGCTTCGGCTGTGACGGGATCGTCTGTGCGACTCCGACGGGCTCGACGGCCTACGCCTTCTCCGCGGGCGGGCCGGTGGTCTGGCCGGAGGTGGAGGCGCTGCTGATGGTACCGATCAGCGCGCACGCGCTGTTCGCGAAGCCGCTGGTGACCTCGCCCACCTCGGTGCTGGCGGTGGAGGTGCAGGCCGGCACCCCGCACGGAGTGCTGTGGTGCGACGGCCGGCGGATGCTGGAGCTGCCGTCCGGGGCCCGTGTGGAGGTCCGGCGCGGGGCGGTGCCCGTGCGGCTCGCCCGGCTGCACCACGCGTCCTTCACGGACCGACTGGTCGCGAAGTTCGCACTGCCCGTGTCCGGTTGGCGCGGGGCGCCCCACTAGCGGGTGTCCCGGCGTGTCGCCCTTCGCCCTTAATAGCACATCCGTTCGGAGAACTCGGGACGGGTGACGTCACATGGCACCGGTGAAACCTCGGTATCGTCGTCCCGTGCTTGAGGAGATGCGGATACGGTCGCTCGGGGTCATCGACGACGCGGTGGTCGAGCTGTCGCCCGGTTTCACCGCGGTGACCGGCGAGACCGGCGCGGGCAAGACGATGGTCGTCACCAGCCTCGGGCTGCTGCTCGGCGGTCGCGCCGACCCGGCCCTGGTGCGCATCGGGGCCAAGGCCGCGGTCGTCGAGGGCCGCATCGTCATGCGCCCCGGCGCGCCCGCCGCCGTACGCGCCGAGGAGGCCGGGGCGGAGCTCGACGACGGAGCCCTGCTGATCAGCCGGACCGTGTCCGCCGAGGGGCGCTCGCGCGCCCACGTCGGCGGCCGCTCCGTGCCCGTCGGCCTGCTCGGCGAGCTCGCGGACGACCTGGTCGCCGTACACGGGCAGACCGACCAGCAGGGGCTGCTGCGCCCGGCCCGGCAGCGGCAGGCGCTCGACCGGTACGCCGGCGACGCCGTCGCCGTCCCGCTGGAGAAGTACGGCTCCGCCTACCGCAGGCTGCGCGCCGTCGCCGTCGAGCTGGAGGAGATCACCACCCGGGCCCGGGAGCGGGCCCAGGAGGCGGACCTGCTGCGCTTCGGGCTGGACGAGATCGCGGCCGTGGAACCGGTGGCCGGCGAGGACACCGAGCTGGCGGCCGAGGCCGAGCGCCTCGGGCACGCCGAATCGCTGGCCTCGGCGGCGCAGCTGGCCCACGCCGCGCTCGCGGGCAATCCCGAGGACCCGGAGGCCATCGACGCGAACATGCTCGTCGCGGGGGCCCACCGGGCCCTTGAATCCGTACGGTCGCACGACCCGGCGCTCGGCGCGCTCGCCGAGCGGATCGGGGAGCTGGGCATCCTGCTGTCCGACGTGGCCGGAGAGCTGGCGGGCTACGCCGACGACCTGGACGCCGACCCGCTGCGGCTGGCCGCGGTGGAGGAGCGGCGGGCGGCCCTGACCCAGCTGATCCGCAAGTACGGCTCCGACGGCACCGTGGACGCCGTACTGGAGTGGGCCGAGCAGGGCGCGGCACGGCTGCTGGAACTGGACGGCGACGACGAGCGGATCACGGAGCTGACCGCCGAACGCGACGGGCTGCGCTCCGAACTGTCCCTGCTGGCCCAGGCGCTGACGGACGCCCGGGTGGAGGCGGCGACCCGCTTCGCCTCCGCCGTGACGGAGGAGCTGGCCTCGCTGGCGATGCCGCACGCCCGGGTCACGATCGACGTCCGGCAGGCCGAGGACCCCGAAGGGGTGGACGTGGACGGCCGCCCGGTCGCCTACGGACCTTCCGGCGCGGACGAGGTCGAACTGCTGCTGGCCCCGCACCCCGGCGCCCAGCCGCGGCCGATCGCCAAGGGCGCCTCGGGCGGTGAGCTGTCCAGGGTGATGCTCGCCGTGGAGGTCGTCTTCGCCGGCTCCGACCCGGTGCCGACCTACCTCTTCGACGAGGTCGACGCGGGAGTCGGCGGCAAGGCGGCGGTCGAGGTGGGCCGGCGCCTGGCGAAGCTCGCCAAGTCGGCGCAGGTCGTGGTCGTCACGCACCTGCCGCAGGTGGCGGCCTTCGCCGACCGCCAGCTGCTCGTCGAGAAGACCAACGACGGGTCCGTCACCAGGAGCGGGGTCACCGTCCTGGAGGGCGAGGACCGGATCCGCGAACTGTCGCGCATGCTGGCGGGGCACGAGGACTCGGTCTCCGCGCGGGCACACGCCGAGGAACTGCTGGCGGCGGCGCGCGCGGACGCGTGAGCCGGGCCGAGGCGACACGGATTCAGGAGGGCCCGGCGCGCACCGCGCGGCGGGCCCTCCGCCGTGTCCGCAGCCGTTCCCGGGCGGCCGCGGCCCTCGCGGGCAGCCGCCAGGGTGCCGCGGTGCTAGGCCGTGTGGGTGAGGCTGGGGGGTGTCCGGCGGTATCTCGTACGGGATCCGCACCCGTATGGTCCCGGAACGCGCGTGCGGACTGGCATCCTTGGCGACATCTCTGACTCCCACACCCTGGAGCTTCGGCCCGTGAGCAGCTCCCCGGTCTCCACCTCCCTCCCGGCACAGCCCTACGGGCGCCAGCCGCTCCGCACCGTCCAGGTCCTCGGCGACCGCGCGGGCGCGGGCAGCTGCGCGCACGTACGGTCGCTCGCGACCGGGCTCGCCGCGCGCGGCGTACGGGTCACGGTGTGCGCGCCCGTCCAGGCGGAGGGGGAGTACGACTTCACCGGCGCCGGGGCGCAGTTCGCGCCCGACGCGGTGAGCGTGCTGCGGGCCGCGTGCGCCGGTGCGGATGTCGTGCACGCCCACGGGGTGCGCGCCGGGATGCGGGCCGCGCTGGCCATACGGGGACGCCGGGTGCCGCTGGTGGTGAGCTGGCACGGCGACGGGCCGACGGCCGCGGGCGCGCTGGGACGGCTGGGCCGGATGCTGGAACGGCACGTGGCACGGGCCGCGGCCGTGGTCCTCGGCGCCTCCTCGGACCTCGTGGACCTCGCACGGCTGCGGGGAGCCCGGGACGCGCGGCTGGCGCCGGTGGCGGTACCGGCGTGCCCGGACGGCCCGGACGGCCGGGGCGCGGCGGATCCGGGCAAGGTGCGGGCGGAACTCGGGGCGGTCGGACGGCCGTTGCTCATCACGGTCGGGAGCCTGGTCCCGCACCGCGGGTACTCCCTGCTGCTCGACGCGGCACGGGAGTGGCGGGCGCTGGACCCGGCCCCACTGCTGGTGGTTGCGGGCGAAGGGCCGCTACGGGCCGAACTGTCGCGGCGGATCGAGGCCGAAGGGCTCCCGGTACGGCTGCTGGGGCGCCGCCGGGACGCGGCGCAGCTGCTGGCGGCGGCGGACCTGGCGGTGCTGCCGAGCCGGCGCGAGGCGCGGGCCCTGCTGGCGCAGGAGGCGCTGCGGGTGGGCGTGCCGCTGGTGGCCACGGCGGTGGGGGGCGTGCCGGAGCTGGTGGGGGAGGGCGCGGTGCTGGTCCCGCCGGGGGACGCGGCGGCGCTCGCGTCGGCCGTGACCGGCCTGCTGGCGGATCCGGAGCGGCGGGACGCGCTGGCCGCGGCGGGGCGGGTACAGGCGGCGACGTGGCCGTCCGAGGACGACACCGTCGCGCAGGTCCTGTCCGTCTACGACGAACTGATGGAACGTCGCCGGCGTTAGCCCCGGAGGCCCGCCGCTGGGGCTCCGCCCCGCACCCCGGTCTCAAACGCCGGACGGGCTGAAGGATCGCCTCAAACGCCGGCGGGGCTGGATCTGGCTGAGCTGCGCCGAAAGGTGCCGTCCGGCAATCTCAGCCCCGCAGGGCCGCGTCAGGAAGGTGTGTGGCGGCGGGCGCGGAGGGCCAGGCTCAGGGAGAGGACCGTCTCCGGGTCGTCCAGGTCCGTGCCCAGGAGTTCCGAGATGCGGGCCAGGCGGTTGTAGAGCGTCTGGCGGTTCAGGTGGAGCTCGCGCGCCGTCTCCGCCTTGCGGCCCGCGTGGGCCAGGTACGTCTCCAGGGTGGGCAGGAGAGGGGGCCGGGACGTGGTGTCGTGGGTGCGGAGCGGGCCGATCGCCCGGTCCACGAAGGCCGCCAGGTCGGGGTGTTCGCGCAGCCGCCACAGGAGGAGGTCGATGTCCAGCCGCCGCGCGTCGTACCAGGGCCGGGCCGGCAGGCCGTGGGCCGCGGTGGCGGTCTCCGCGGCGTGCCGCAGGCCCGCCGAGGCGGCCGCCCAGCCGCCCGCGACGCCGACGACCACGGCCGGCGGCGCGGCGGCCCGGTCCAGGCCCGCGCGTTCGACGCCCGCCCGCAGCGCGGCCGAGACCCGGTCCGCCACCGCGCTGCGTTCCGACTCCGCCCGGAGGGACACGAGGAGGGGAACCCGGCCCTCGACCGGGCGGACGCCCAGCAGGACCGGCACGCCGACGGACGAGAGCTCCTCCAGGACCGCGCGGGCCAGGACGGCCCAGTTACCGGACGGGCCGAGGTCCGAGGCGAGCCGCATGACCACCGGCAGCAGCGGCCCCGCGCCCGGCTTGAAGCCCAGGACGCGGGCCTGCGCCGGGGCGTCCTCCGCCGAGATGCGGCCCTCGGCCAGGTCCGTCAGGAAGTCGCCGCGGCCGCGCGCCGCCAGCTCCTCCTCCTGCCGTGCCTGCATCAGCACGACGGCGAGCACACCGGCCGTGCGCTCGGCCGCCATCCGGTGCACCGGCAGCAGCGGCGCCGAGACCCCCACCAGGACGACACGGGCCCGGACCGAGCCCGTGCCGTGGCCCCCGCCCGGTACGTCGACCACCACGGTGTTCGCCGACGGCTCGGCCTCGCGCTGGCCCCGTAGGCCCTCCCACACCTGCAGCGGGTCCGCGCCCGCGTCCCCGGCCGCGCTGCCCGCCGCGTACAGCAGCTGCCCGTCGGGGGTCTCCAGGAAGACCGGGTTCCCGGTGAAGTCGGCCAGGATCCGCAGCACCTGCGGGATGCCCCCGCCGCCCAACAGGGCTTCCGTGCAGCGCCGGTGGACCTCCTCGGCCCGCTGCAGGAGCGCGTAGTGGTGGTTGACGATCTCGGTGTGGACCTCCTCCGTGACGGTGACGAAGGGGACCTCCCGGTGGAGCTGGACCAGGGGCAGACCCGCCGTGCGCGCGGTCTCCACGATCGTCGCCGGCAGCCGGGTGAAGCGCGGTCCCAGCTCGACCACCAGCGCGGCGATCCCGCGGTCCGCGAGGCGGCGTACGAAGGCACGCTGTTCGGCGGGCCGGGTGCCCAGGCCGAGGCCGGTGGTCAGCAGCAGCTCGCCGCCCTTGAGGAGGGAGGCGATGTTCGGGACCTCGCCCGCGTGGACCCAGCGGACGGTGCGGCCCAGCCGGTCGGCGCAGGCCACGACCTCGGGCAGCCCGCTGCGCAGTCCCGGCAGCTCCAGTGCCCGCTGAACCGTGATCCCGCCCTGGTTGTCCATATCGCGGGACGCTATCAGGGGGTCACGTCGGCCGGATGTTGTGGTTGAAGCGGAAGATGTTGTCCGGATCGTACTGCCGCTTCAGGGCGCCCAGCCGCTGCATGTTCGTGCTGCCGAGGCCGGAGACCACCCGGTCCCCGCCCTCGTCCCCGGTGAAGTTCAGGTACACCGCGCCGGTGCTCCACGGCTCGGCGTCGGCCCGGACGTCCTTGACCCACTGCCGGCACCTCTCGTCGTCGGCGGCGTCCTCCCAGATCCCGAACGGGTGCACGGCCCAGGGCGCGTCGCGGTACGGCACCGGGTAGTCGGCCGGGCCGGAGGCGATGGCTCCGCCCTGCGGGAAGACCAGGTGCTGGGTGCCGGTCGGCACCGGCATGGACTCGGCGCGGGCGCAGAAGGCGTCCACGAACTCGTCGGGGAGACCGGTGAGGTACTCCGCCGACCAGTAGTTCCGCATCCCCGGCGGGTCGTCGATCATGCACTGGAGGTCGGCGTACGGGATGGCCGTGACGATCTCGGACTCGTGGGGGATCGCCAGCAGCGGCCGCGCCAGCTCGCGCATCTCCTCCTCCGGGCCCGCGTACGTCAGCAGCGCACCGGCCAGCAGCAGCCCGACCAGGTGCGGCGGTACGAACTCCTCGGGCGGGCCGGTCAGGTAGAGGGCGCCGCCGGAGGCCTCCGGCGGTCCGGCCTCGATGACCTCCCGGAACGCGCGGACCACCTCGGCCCCGCGCTCGGGCAGGTACAGCAGGAACGCGATCGACATGTGCGGCAGTTCGTGCAGGCGCAGGGTCAGCGAGGTGGCGATGCCGAAGTTCCCGCCGCCGCCGTGCAGCCCCCAGAACAGGTCGGGGTGGTCCTCGGCGGTCACGTGCAGCAGCTGGCCGTCCGCGGTGACCAGGTCCACGCCCAGCAGATTGTCCACCGCCAGGCCGAACTTCCGGTCCAGCCAGCCGGTCCCGCCGCCCAGCACGAACCCGCCGACGCCGGTGGTGGAGGCCCGGCCGCCGGTGGTGGCCAGGTCGTACGGCTGGCAGGCCCGGTCCAGGTGGCTCATCGTGGCGCCGCCCTCGACGTGCGCGGCCCTGGCCGCCGGGTGGACCGTCACCTCGTGCATCCGCCGCAGGTCCACGACGAGGCCGCCGTCGTTGAGGGACATCCCGGCCACGCTGTGCCCGCCGCCGCGCACGGCGACGTTCAGGTCCAGGTCCCTCGCGAAACGCACGGCGGTCACCACGTCCGCCGCGCTCTCGCACTGGGCGATCACGGCGGGCCTGCGGTCGATCATCGCGTTGAAGACCGTCCGGGCCTCGTCGTACCCCGGATCCTCCGGGGCGAACACCGTGCCGGACAGGTCCTCGCGGAGCGCGGTCAGGGCCGCGCCCGCCTTCGAGAGGGGAGCCATGGCCGCCCCCTTCCACAGGAGGGCATAGGACCCTTCCAGCGTAGGGGGCGGGGATCGGCGGGGCGCGGCGAGCACCCCGCGCCCCGTACGCCCGGGAGGGCGCTAACCCCCGTACGCCCCGCTCGCCGTCAGCCGCAGCGCCGTGTCGATCAGCGGAACGTGGCTGAAGGCCTGCGGGAAGTTCCCCACCTGCCGCTGGAGCCGCGGATCCCACTCCTCCGCCAGCAGACCCAGGTCGTTGCGGAGCGACAGCAGCCGCTCGAACAGCCGGCGCGCCTCGTCCACGCGGCCGATCATCGCCAGGTCGTCGGCCATCCAGAACGAGCAGGCCAGGAAGGCCCCCTCGTCGCCCTCCAGGCCGTCCACGCCGGCCTGCTCGCCCGCCGTCGGGTAGCGCAGGATGAAACCGTCGGGCGTGGACAGCTCGCGCTGGATCGCCTCGATGGTGCCGATGACCCGCTTGTCGTCCGGCGGCAGGAAGCCCATCTGCGGGATCAGCAGCAGGGAGGCGTCCAGCTCCTTCGACCCGTACGACTGGGTGAAGGTGTTGCGCTCCTTGTCGTAGCCCTTCTCGCACACGTCCTGGTGGATCTCGTCGCGCAGCTCGCGCCACCGCTCCAGCGGCCCGTCCGCGTCGCCGCTCTCGATCAGCTTGATCGTGCGGTCCACGGCCACCCAGGCCATCACCTTCGAGTGCACGAAGTGGCGGCGCGGGCCGCGCACCTCCCAGATGCCCTCGTCCGGCTGGTCCCAGTGGGTCTCCAGGTAGCGGATCAGCTTGAGCTGGAGCAGCGAGGCGTAGTCGCTGCGGGCGAGGCCCGTCATGTGGCCCAGGTGCAGGGCCTCGGTGACCTCGCCGTAGACGTCGAGCTGGAGCTGGCCCGCGGCGCCGTTGCCGACGCGGACCGGGCGGGAGTTCTCGTAGCCGGGCAGCCAGTCCAGCTCGGTCTCGCCGAGCTCCCGCTCGCCCGCGATCCCGTACATGATCTGCAGGTTCTCCGGGTCGCCGGCCACCGCGCGCAGCAGCCACTCGCGCCAGGCGCGGGCCTCCTCGCGGTAGCCGGTGCGCAGCAGCGAGGAGAGGGTGATGGCCGCGTCGCGCAGCCAGGTGTAGCGGTAGTCCCAGTTGCGGACTCCGCCGATCTCCTCCGGCAGGGAGGTGGTCGGCGCGGCGACGATCCCGCCCGTGGGGCCGTACGTGAGGGCCTTGAGGGTGATCAGGGAGCGCACCACGGCCTCCCGGTAGGGCCCGTGGTACGTGCACTGGTCGACCCACTCGCGCCAGAAGTCCGTGGTCGACTCCAGCGCCGCCTCGGCGTCCGGGGGCTCCGGCGCGTCCTTGTGGGAGGGCTGCCAGCTGATGCTGAAGGCCATCCGGTCGCCGGGTCCGACCGTGAAGTCGGAGTACGTCGTCAGGTCCTTGCCGTACGTCTGGGCCTCGGTGTCCAGCCAGACCGAGTCGGGGCCGGCGACGGCGACGGTGCGCCCGTCGACCTTGTGCACCCAGGGCACGACGCGCCCGTAGCTGAAACGCATCCGCAGCGCCGAGCGCATCGGGACGCGCCCGCTGACGCCCTCCACGATGCGGACCAGCTGCGGCGCGTGGTCCTCGCGGGGCGGCATGAAGTCGATCACGCGGACCCTTCCGCGGGGCGTGTCCCACTCCGACTCCAGCACCAGCGAGTCACCGCGGTAGCGGCGGCGGTCGGCACGCGGGGCCTCGGAGCCGGCCGGATACGCCGGGCCGATCCGCCAGAACCCGTGATCCTCGGTGCCGAGAATGCTCGCGAACACGGCATGGGAGTCGAAGCGTGGCAGGCAGAGCCAGTCCACCGCCCCGTCCCGGCAGACCAGCGCGGCGGTCTGCATGTCCCCGATCAGTGCGTAATCCTCGATGCGCCCGGACACGTTGCATCTCCAGTCGAACGGCCACGTCCGCCCCGAAGGGCGCTTGCATTGCGCAGTTGCGCGGTCACCTGTGGGTGGGGATCTCCGCGTTGAGCCCATGATTCCGTATATCGGCTCGGTTAGGCCGTCTGACGGACTGCCCGGCGGTGATGTGTGCGATATCCGAGCAGGATATGACGGCACCCTAGTGATCTCCTTAAGCCGCGGAAGAATACCGATGGGCCGAACGGGTGAGGAGGCGCCACGCCGGCCCCCCGCACTTCGGCGCCCTGCTACCAGCCGCTGACGCCGCGTGGCCGGAGGCGGACCGGCCCGGGCGCTGATAGGCTGGTACCCCGTGGACCGGTGGTCTGCCTGTGCGAATCAGGAGCCCCGAAACCGCAGCTTCGGCGCCCCCTGAGACCCTTCCGGATCGACGGTGGCCGGCGCCGGACGCACCTCACCTCGCGACCACGGGAGCCCCCTCTTGGCGATGCCGCCCAAATCCATGACGACCAAGCACATCTTCGTCACCGGGGGTGTCGCTTCCTCCCTCGGCAAGGGCCTGACGGCCTCCAGCCTGGGTGCGCTGCTGAAGGCGCGCGGTCTTCGGGTCACGATGCAGAAGCTCGACCCGTACCTGAACGTCGACCCCGGCACGATGAACCCGTTCCAGCACGGCGAGGTGTTCGTCACCAACGACGGCGCCGAGACCGACCTGGACATCGGCCACTACGAGCGCTTCCTCGACGTCGACCTCGACGGCTCGGCCAACGTCACCACCGGCCAGGTCTACTCGCAGGTCATCGCCAAGGAGCGGCGCGGCGAGTACCTCGGTGACACCGTGCAGGTCATCCCGCACATCACCAACGAGATCAAGCACCGCATCCGCCGCATGGCGACCGAGGACGTCGACGTCGTCATCACCGAGGTCGGCGGCACCGTCGGCGACATCGAGTCGCTGCCGTTCCTGGAGACCGTCCGCCAGGTCCGCCACGAGGTCGGCCGCGACAACGTCTTCGTCGTGCACATCTCGCTGCTGCCCTACATCGGCCCCTCCGGCGAGCTCAAGACCAAGCCGACCCAGCACTCGGTCGCGGCCCTGCGCAACATCGGCATCCAGCCCGACGCGATCGTGCTGCGCGCCGACCGCGAGGTCCCGACCTCGATCAAGCGCAAGATCTCGCTGATGTGCGACGTGGACGAGGCGGCCGTGGTCGCGGCCATCGACGCCAAGTCGATCTACGACATCCCGAAGGTGCTGCACACCGAGGGCCTGGACGCGTACGTCGTGCGCAAGCTCGACCTGCCCTTCCGCGACGTCGACTGGACGGTGTGGGAGGACCTGCTGGACCGCGTCCACAACCCCGACCACGAGGTCAAGGTCGCGCTCGTCGGCAAGTACATCGACCTGCCCGACGCCTACCTGTCGGTGACCGAGGCGCTGCGCGCCGGCGGTTTCGCCAACAAGGCCCGGGTCCAGATCAAGTGGGTCACCTCCGACGACTGCAAGACCCCGGCCGGCGCCGCGGCGCAGCTGGCCGACGTGGACGCGATCTGCGTGCCCGGCGGCTTCGGCGACCGCGGTGTCAACGGCAAGGTCGGCGCGATCACCTTCGCCCGCGAGAACAAGATCCCGCTGCTCGGCCTGTGCCTGGGCCTGCAGTGCGTGGTCATCGAGGCCGCGCGGAACCTCGCGGGCATCGAGGACGCCAACTCCACCGAGTTCGACGCCTCCACCCCGCACCCGGTCATCTCGACCATGGAGGAGCAGCTGGCCTTCGTCGAGGGCGCGGGCGACCTGGGCGGGACCATGCGTCTGGGCATGTACCCGGCGAAGCTCGCCGAGGGCTCCATCGTGCGCGAGGTCTACGGCGACCAGGCGTACGTGGACGAGCGGCACCGGCACCGCTACGAGGTCAACAACGCCTACCGCGGCGAGCTGGAGAAGAAGGCCGGCCTGGTCTTCTCCGGCACCTCCCCGGACAACAAGCTCGTCGAGTACGTCGAGTACCCGCGCGAGGTGCACCCCTACCTGGTGGCCACCCAGGCCCACCCGGAGCTGCGCTCGCGCCCCACGCGCCCGCACCCGCTGTTCGCGGGCCTGGTCAAGGCGGCCGTGGAGCGGCAGCAGTCCGCGAAGTGAGGGCCTGACCGCATAACGTAGGCAGCCGGGGCACGGATCGTGCCCCGGCTGTCGCGTTCTCGGGAAGGTATCGGCCATGGCCATGGGCAACGACATCGGCAACGACATCGTGGACACACCGGAGTCGTGGGAGGTCGTCGCCTCGCGCACCCCGTTCGAGGGCGCGAAGACGTCCGTCAAGTCGGACCAGGTCCGGATGCCCGACAGTTCGGTGGTGCGCCGCGACTACCAGGTGCACCCCGGCTCGGTGTGCGTGCTCGCCCTCGACGAGCAGCAGCGGGTCCTGGTCCTGCGGCAGTTCCGGCACCCCGTACGGCACCGGCTGTGGGAGCTGCCGGCGGGGCTCCTGGACGTGGCGGGGGAGAACCCGCTGCACGCGGCCCAGCGGGAGCTGTACGAGGAGGCGCACGTCAAGGCGGAGGACTGGCGCGTCCTCGCCGACTTCTTCACCTCCCCGGGAGGGTCGGACGAGGCGGTACGGGTCTTCCTGGCGCGGGACCTCGCGGAGGCGGAGGGGGCGCGGTACGAGGTCTCCGACGAGGAGGCGGACATGGAACTCGCGCGTGTTCCTCTCGGGGACCTGGTGCGCGGGATCCTCGCGGGCGAGCTGGGCAATCCCGGGCTGGTGACCGGGGTCCTGGCCCTGTCCGCCGCCCTGGCCTCCGAGGGCGGCATCGAAGCCCTCCGCCCGGCCCTGGCCCCGTGGCCGGCCCGCCCGTACGAGGCGTAGCCCGCGGACCTGGTCCGCAAACGCCGGCGGGGCTGGAAAATCCAGCCCCGCCGGCGTTTGAGGCGCGGGGTCTGGGGCCGAGCCCCGGGGAACGGTGGAAGGCCGGGGCGGGGAGGGCTCCGCGCAGCGGCGGGCCCGCAGCCGGCGGACGGCCCGGGGCACGCCCCGAAGCCCCGCCCGAGGTAAAGACGGACGGAGCCCGGCGGAGCGGGGCGAAGCCGGTGAGGCCCCCCGGCGCCGAGTCCGCCGCGAGCGGCGCGTGAAGAAAAGAGGACCATCCGCTGATCCGATTGGGGGATTTGCCCGCCGCGCTCCACACGGGTCGTCGCTCTGCGTGAACTACGCTCGCCATCCGAAGGCAGGGAGAGGAGCGGATCCGTGACGGATTTCGTCGGGCGGCGGCGTGAGCTCAAGGAGCTGCGCGAGGACATCGCGCGGACCGGGCTCGACACCCTCTCCGGCCGGAAGGCCAAGGCGCCCCGGGCCAGGGTGCTGCTCGTCGCCGGGCGGCCGGGCTCCGGCCGGACGGCCCTCGCCGAGGAGTTCGTCCGCGAGGTCGCCGAGGAGTATCCCGACGGGGTGCTCCGGACCCGGCTCACCCGCCCCGGCGGGGAGCCGGTGGCCACCGAGCGGGCCGTCAGGGGCCTGCTGGAGGGGCTGGGGCAGCCCACCCCGCCCGGCGCCGGCGAGGACGAGCTGAGCTCCGCCCTGCGCACCGCGCTCGACGGGCGCCGGGTGATCATCCTGGTCGACGACGCCGCCGATCCGCATCAGGTCGACGCCCTGCTTCCGGACACCCCCGAGTGCCTCGTCGTGGTCACCGCCGAAGGGCCCCTCACGGGGATCCCCGACGTGCGGCCCTGCACCCTCGGCGGGCTCGACACGCCGTCCGCCGTGGAGCTGCTCGCCCAGCACATCGGCGACACCCGCGTCACCGCCGACCCCCGGGCCGCCGACGCCCTCGCCGAGGAGTGCGGGGGCCAGCCCGCCGCGCTCGGCCTCGTCGGCGGCTGGCTCGCCGCCCACCCCAAGGCCTCCGTCTCCGACGTGGCCAAGCAGCTGCACGAGATGCCGGCCAGTACCGGCGGCCCGCTCGCCCGGTGCTTCCGGCTCGTCTACGAGTCCCTGCCGCAGCCCGCCCAGCGGACCCTGCGGCTGCTGCCGCTGGCCCCCGCCGGCCTCGTCGACTCGCACACCGCCTCCGCCCTCGCCGGCTGCTCCGTGGCCGCGGCCCAGGCCACGCTGGATGATTTCGCCGGGCTGGGGCTCGTACACCCGGCCCACGACGGGCTGTTCCTGCTGCCCGGCTGCCTCGCACCCCTGCTGCAGGCCCTGCTGGAGGCCAGGGAGCGGCCGGCCGAGGTCCAGCTGGCCCGGGCCCGGACGCTGGAGCGCACCGTACGGCTGCTGCACTCCTGCCGGGCCATGGCCGCGGCCGACGAGGAGGAGGTGCGGGAGGTCCTGGACGGGCTGCCGCGCGCCCTGCGGTTCCCGGACCGGCGGGCCGCCGCCACCTGGCTGGACACCCGGCTGCCCGCGCTCGACGCGGCGGCCACCCTGGCCGTGGCCGACGGGGAGCTGGACACCCTCGCCCGCCGGCTGGTCGCGGCCCTCGTGCGGGCCCTGGCGGAGCACCGGGGCACCGCCGGGGCCGCCCCCGAGCTGTACGGGCTGCACCGGCTGGTCCTGGACGTGGCCGAGCGCCGGGACCTGCACCGGGAGCAGGCCGCCGCGCTGCTGAACCTGGCCGACCTGGACGCCGAGACCGGCCGGACCCAGGAGGCCCTGGAGCGCTACCGGGCCGCGCTGGACGCCGGAAGGGCGGCGAACGATCCGTACGCGACCGGCCGCGCGATGGAATCCGTAGGCGGCGCGTACCAGGAGCTGGCGGACTGGCACCGGGCCGCGGACTGGTTCGGCCGGGCGCTCTCCCAGGCCCTCGCGCGGGGGGAGCGCGCGGACGAGGCCCGGCTGTACGGGCGGCTCGGAAACGTGCACACGTACGCCGGCCGGTACGGGGACGCGCTGCGCAGCTGGCGGGCCGCCGCCGCGGGCTACCGGAAACTGGCCGATGTGCCGGGTCAGGCAAAGGCGTTGAGCGAGATGGCGCGGGTCCAGGAGTACGCGGGACGGCCCGAGGAATCGCTGCACACCTGCCGTGAGGCGGTGGAGCTCGCACGCAGGGCCGGCGACCAGCGACTTCAGGCCGCGCTGCAGGTCCGGCTGGCCGACACGCTCGACCGGCTGGGCGACCCCGCAGCTGCAAGGCTGCACCGCTCCGCAGCCGACAGATTGCTGGGAGACGACCCCGCAGCCTGCGAAATCCGCAGTGATATCGACTGAGATTATTTGTTTGCAAGGCTAGACAGCGCGTCGTCCTTCATTAGACTGGCTTCACCACGACATCCCGTGGTGCATCCCGTTGCGCGTTCTTGTGGGCGGGTATGTATGGAAGTGCCCCGAAAAATCCCCTGAGCCAAGGACCGTGATCGACGATGAAGGTCGGCATCCCCCGCGAGGTCAAGAACAACGAGTTCCGGGTCGCCATCACGCCCGCCGGCGTGCATGAGCTGGTCCGCAACGGCCACCAGGTCTTCATCGAGCAGAACGCCGGTGTCGGCTCCTCGATCACGGACGCCGAGTACGTCTCGGCCGGTGCGGAGATCCTCGGCACCGCCGACGAGGTCTGGGCCACCGCCGACCTGCTGCTGAAGGTCAAGGAGCCGATCGCGGAGGAGTACCACCGCCTCCGCAAGGACCAGACGCTCTTCACCTACCTGCACCTGGCGGCCTCCCGCGAGTGCACGGACGCCCTGCTGGAGTCCGGCACCACCGCCATCGCGTACGAGACGGTCGAGCTCGCGAACCGCGCGCTGCCGCTGCTCGCCCCGATGTCCGAGGTCGCGGGCCGGCTGGCCCCGCAGGTCGGCGCCTACCACCTGATGCGCTCGGCCGGCGGCCGCGGCGTCCTCCCGGGCGGGGTCCCCGGCACCCACGCCGGCGAGTGCGTGGTCATCGGCGGCGGCGTCTCCGGCTGGAACGCCGCGCAGATCGCCATCGGCATGGGCTTCCACGTGACCCTGCTCGACCGCGACATCAACAAGCTCCGCGAGGCCGACAAGATCTTCGGCACGAAGATCAAGACGATCGTCTCCAACGCCTACGAGCTCGAGAAGGCCGTCATCGAGGCCGACCTCGTCATCGGTGCGGTCCTGATCCCGGGTGCGAAGGCGCCGAAGCTGGTCACCAACGAGCTCGTCGCCAAGATGAAGCCCGGAAGTGTACTTGTCGACATTGCGATCGACCAGGGCGGCTGCTTCGAGGACTCCCGTCCGACCACCCACGCCGAGCCGACCTTCCAGGTCCACAACTCGGTCTTCTACTGCGTCGCCAACATGCCGGGCGCGGTGCCGAACACCTCCACCTACGCGCTGACGAACGCTACGCTGCCCTACATCGTGCAGCTCGCGAACCTCGGCTGGGTCGAGGCGCTGCGCCGTGACCCCGCGCTCGGGCTGGGCCTCAACACCCATGACGGGCAGGTCGTTTACGGTCCCGTCGCCGAGGCCCACGGCCTCGAGACCCTCGAGCTGAGCACGCTGCTCGGCTGACGCGTCAACGACTGACGTCAATCTCACGTATCCGGCCGGACCTTGCCCGCAAGGTCCGGCCGGACGCGTTTGCGGCGTGCCCCGAGGCCCCGCTCAACTCGCCTCGAACGTAACCCTTTAACCCTTTCGCGCACCCGCGAAACTTCGCAGCGACAGCTCGCACGCCCTTGACAGAGTGGTGTTCGGTTACCGACACATCGTGCCGGGTCCGGCGGATTGTGTTGCCGCTGAGTGGTGACACGCCATAGAGTCGCCAACCGTCGGCATGGTGCCACGCTGACCTATCGATAAGTGTCCTGGTCACGTCCGAGGAGGTAAGACGACTTGTGAATGAGTCGACATTTGCCCCTGGGGGTGGTCGAGCAGGGATGCCCGAGCGGGGCCAAGGCCCTACCGGGCTCGAAGCCGTCGGCTCCGTCGCGGTACGCACCTTCGCAAACCACCAGCACATGACGACGCCCCAAAAGAGCATGGACGGCCTAGACGTGAACTCCAGGGCCGGCGACCTGAGCGGCGAAAAGCCCACTGGTTTCGCCGACTACGACAATGTGCCCGAAGGGCACTTCTACGACCCCGACGCGGAGTACGAACCGGACCCCGAGTACGCGGCCACCCTCGCCCCCGACGCTGCCCGCCAGCGCCGTGAGCGGATCGGCCCGACCGGACGCCCGCTCCCGTACTTCCCGATCCCGGGTCCGCTGACCGACCACGGTCCGGCGAAGATCATCGCGATGTGCAACCAGAAGGGCGGCGTGGGCAAGACCACGTCGACCATCAACCTGGGTGCCGCGCTCGCCGAGTACGGGCGCCGCGTGCTGCTCGTCGACTTCGACCCGCAGGGCGCGCTGTCCGTGGGTCTCGGCGTGAACCCGATGGAACTCGACCTGACGGTCTACAACCTGCTCATGGAGCGGGGCATGTCGGCCGACGAGGTGCTGCTCAAGACGGCGGTCCCCAACATGGACCTGCTGCCGAGCAACATCGACCTGTCCGCTGCGGAAGTGCAGTTGGTCAGTGAGGTCGCGCGCGAGTCCACCCTGCAGCGGGCCCTGAAGCCCCTGCTGGCCGACTACGACTACATCGTGATCGACTGTCAGCCCTCGCTCGGTCTGCTGACCGTGAACGCCCTGACGGCGGCTCACAAGGTCATCGTCCCGCTGGAGTGCGAGTTCTTCGCGCTGCGCGGCGTGGCGCTGCTGACCGAGACCATCGAGAAGGTGCAGGAGCGGCTCAACCCCGAGCTGGAGCTCGACGGCATCCTCGCCACGATGTACGACTCCCGTACGGTGCACAGCCGTGAGGTGCTGGCGCGCGTCGTCGAGGCCTTCGACGACCACGTCTACCACACGGTCATCGGCCGCACGGTGCGCTTCCCGGAGACCACGGTCGCCGGTGAGCCGATCACGACGTACGCCTCCAACTCCGTCGGAGCCGCCGCCTACCGCCAGCTGGCCAGGGAGGTGCTCGCCCGGTGTCACGCCGAGTGAGTCTGCCCGGAGCCGACGAACTGTTCCGTACGACCGGGGGGATGGCGCTGCAGTCGTCCTCGCCGCGGCGCGGGGTCGAGGAGGCACCCGTCGCGGAACACTCGGCCAGTTCGGCCGAGGGCACGGCGGGTGAGGGCCGCAGCCGGGAGGCTGAGGCCGGTACGGCGTCCGGCGGGCCCGTCGTGGGGCAGCCGCGGCGACCGCAGGAAGGTTCTGTCAGCCCCGCCGGCCCGGTCGGCGGGGCGGTCACCCCCCCGACCGGTGCGACCCGCCGGGGCAAGGGGCAGGGCCGCGGTGCGAACCGGCGGCCCAGCGGCCGCGAACGGCACGACGAGAAGATCACGGTCTACGTCTCCGCCGAGGAGCTCATGGACCTGGAACACGCGCGGCTGGTGCTGCGCGGGGAGCACGGGCTCGCCGTCGACCGGGGCCGCATCGTCCGCGAGGCGGTGGCGGTGGTCCTCGCCGATCTCGAGTCCCGCGGCGACGCCAGCATCCTGGTCCGCCGCCTGCGCGGCCGCTGACCTGCCTGAGGCCGGCTCCCCGGAGCCCTGGAACCCCTGCCGGGTTCCGGGCCACCCGGACGCCGAGGCCCAGCCGGGCCCGGCTCCCGGCGGCGTTGCCTTACGGCGCAGTACGTCCATACGCCCAGCGCGGGCCCCGACCCACCCCCGTGCGTCGCACCGCCCGCCGCGCCCGGCGGGACCTTCCGGTCACCGCACCAGCCGCGTTGCCGGACGGCGCAGTGCTGCCGCCCCCTGCCGTGCGATACGCCGGGCCCGGGGGGACCTTCCGGCCACCGCACCAGCCGCGTTGCCGGACGGCGCAGCGCTGCCCCCCCGCCGTGCGATGAGCCGCACCGGACGCCGCGCCCCGGCGGGACTTTCCGGCCGCAGCACTAGGCTGCTCGTGGCTGTCACCCAGCCCGCCGCCGCTGCCCCTGCGCACCACCTGGACCGCGATGCCCTTCCCCGCCGAATCCGGCCGACCGCCCCGGCGACTGCTGGGGCGCGGCCCCGGCAACTCCGACGCGGCCGACGGGGGAGCGGACCCCGAAGCCCCTGACGCGCCCGCTGCGGGGCCCACGGCGGCGCAGGGCGGCCCGGAGCCCCGGCCCACCCCCGGGGCCCCGCACGACCCCGCAGCCCCCCGGCAGGACCGCCCTGGGCCGGAGTCCGCAGACGCGCCAGCGGACCGAACCCCGGTCGACATCCCCACAACAGGCACCCAGTCCGAGGCCGCTGCCACCCCCGCCGGAGGCGAGCCGGGCGAGGCCAGTGCTCGCGCAGGCGGCCGGGCCGGGGCCGAGCACGCTGCCGCCCCCGCCGCAGGCGGCAAGGCCGAGCCTCACGCGCCTGCTGCGCGGCGCGCAGCGGTGGATGCTGGGGCGGAGCCCGAGACCCCCGGCCCCCCGCACGACCCCCAAGACAGCCAGCAGGACCACCCCGGGCCGAAGCAGACCGCCGCACTGCCGGCCGGCAGACCCGCCGCCGAGGACGCTGCCACCCCCGCCGGAGTCGGCGCTGGCGAGGATGCCGCTGTCGGGGGCGGCTCTGCCGTGGACGCGGACGCTGCCGGCCCTTCCGGAGGCGGTTCGGCCGAGGGCGCCGTAGTGCCGGCCGGAGGCGGCTCGGCCGGGGCCGGGGACACTCCCACCTCTGCCGGAGTCGGCGCTGGCGTGGACGCTGCTGTCGGGGGCGGCTCTGCCGTGGACGCGAACGCTGCTGGCCTTGGCGGAGGCGGTTCGGCCGGGGGTGTCGTGGCCCCCGCCGCAGGCGCGCCTGGTGGGGGTGCTGCTGTCGCAGGCGGCGTGGTTCGGGCCGGAGTGCCTGCACGCCCCGCTGGAGGCGACGGGCGGTTCACGTTGCGGCTCGAGAACTTCGAGGGGCCCTTCGATCTGCTGCTCCAGCTGATCTCGCGGCACAAGCTCGACGTCACCGAGGTGGCGCTGTCCAAGGTCACCGATGAGTTCATGGCCCACATCCGGGCGATGGGGCCGGACTGGGACCTCGACCAGACCACCGAGTTCCTCGTCGTCGCCGCCACCCTCCTCGACCTGAAGGCCGCCCGCCTGCTGCCGGCCGCCGAGGTCGAGGACGAGGGGGACCTCGCCCTCCTCGAGGCCCGGGACCTGCTCTTCGCGCGCCTGCTGCAGTACCGCGCGTACAAGCAGATCGCCGAGATCTTCGAAGGGCGGGCCGAGGCCGAGGGGAGGCGGTACCCGAGGACCGTCGGGCTGGAGCCGCACCACGCGGACCTGCTGCCCGAGGTCGTCATCAGCATCGGGGCCGAAGGGTTCGCCCGGCTCGCCGTCAAGGCCATGCAGCCGAGGGCCAAGCCCCAGGTGTACGTGGACCACATCCACGCGCCCCTCGTCAGCGTGCGCGAGCAGGCCGGGCTCGTGGTGCGGATGCTGAAGGCGCGCGGGGAGGCCACCTTCCAGGAGCTCACCGAGGACGCCGGCGACACCCTCACCGTCGTCGCGCGCTTCCTGGCCCTCCTGGAGCTCTACCGGGAGAAGGCGGTCGTTCTCGACCAGGAGGAGGCCCTGCAGACCCTCACCGTGCGCTGGAGCGGCGGGGACGGCGACGGCATGCCGACCGTGACCGACGAGTTCGACCAGATCGTGGAGGCGAAGGATTGAGCAGCGAAGCGAGCGCGGTGGCCGCGCTGGAGCTGAAGCCGGCCCTGGAAGCCGTGCTCATGGTCGTGGACGAGCCCGCGACCGAGGCGCACCTCGCGAAGGTGCTGGAGCGGACCCCGCGCGAGGTCGCGCACGCGCTGCGCGAGCTCGCCGACGAGTACACGGCCGCGCGCCGGGGATTCGAGCTGCGGCTGGTCGCGGGCGGCTGGCGGTTCTACAGCCGGGCGGAGTACGCCCCGGCCGTCGAGGGCTTCGTACTGGACGGCCAGCAGGCCCGGCTCACCCAGGCGGCCCTGGAGACCCTGGCGGTCGTCGCGTACCGCCAGCCGGTGAGCCGCTCGAGGGTCTCGGCGGTGCGCGGAGTCAACTGCGACGGGGTCATGCGGACCCTCCTCCAGCGCGGTCTGGTGGAGGAGGCGGGGACGGAACCCGAAACAGGTGCGATCCTGTACAGGACGACGAACCACTTTTTGGAGCGGATGGGCCTACGAGGCCTGGACGAGCTCCCGGAGCTCGCGCCCTTCCTCCCCGAGGCGGACGCGATCGAAGCCGAGACGCAAGAAGGTGTGCCGTCGTTCGATCCGGACTCACCGGATACCGATGAAGACGACGACAAGACGACGGAACTTTGATGCGAAGCAGCGGCAACGGCAACGGTGGCGGCAACAGGAACAGCGGCGGCGGCGGTGGTGGCGGACGCGGCGGTAACCCCCGCGGCGGCTCCTCCTCCGGCGGCGGCAACTACCGCGGCGGTGGTTCCTCCGGCGGTGGCGGCTCCCGCGGTGGTTCCTCCGGCGGTGGCGGCTCCCGCGGTGGCTCCTCCGGCGGTGGCTCCTCCCGCGGCGGCTCCACCGGAGGCGGCGGCGGTTACCGCGGCGGCAGCTCCGGCGGCTACCAGGGCGGCAGCTCCGGCGGCGGCTACCAGGGCGGCGGCTCGGACGCGCGCGACCGCGACCAGGCTCCGCCGCCGCGGATCCGCAACCCGCGCCCCGAGGAGCGCCGCTACGACGTGGGCCCCGAGGGCGAGCGCAGCGGTCGCAGCGGCCCCAAGGCCGGCGGCGGCGGTGCCCGTGGCGCTGCCGCGCGCGGTGGTGCCAAGGGCGGCCCCAAGACCTCCAGGACCCCCGGCATCGGCGGGGCCGGCGGCCCGCGCCGCGGCCCGGGCAGCCGAAGCGGCCAGTCCCGCCCGCGCGAGCTGGACGCGCGCATCGAGGAGCGCGTGCGCGACCGGTACGCCGACAAGCCCGTGATCAAGACCCCGAAGACCTTCCCGGGTGCCGAGGAGGAGGGTGAGCGTCTGCAGAAGGTGCTCGCCCGCGCCGGCATGGGTTCGCGCCGCGCCTGCGAGGAGCTCATCGAGCAGGCCCGTGTCGAGGTCAACGGCGAGATCGTGCTGGAGCAGGGCAAGCGGGTCCAGCCGAAGGACGAGATCAAGGTGGACGGCCTGACCGTCGCCACCCAGTCGTACCTGTTCTTCGCGCTGAACAAGCCCGCCGGTGTCGTCTCCACCATGGAGGACCCCGACGGCCGCCAGTGCCTGGGCGACTACGTCACCAACCGTGAGACGCGTCTCTTCCACGTCGGCCGGCTCGACACGGAGACCGAGGGCATCATCCTGCTCACCAACCACGGTGAGCTGGCCCACCGCCTCACGCACCCGAAGTACGGCGTGAAGAAGACCTACGTCGCCGCCATCACCGGCCCGCTGCCGCGCGAGATCGGCAAGCGCCTCAAGGACGGCATCGAGCTGGAGGACGGCTACGCCCGCGCCGACCACTTCCGCGTCGTCGACCAGGTCGGCAAGAACTACCTGGTCGAGGTCACCCTCCACGAGGGCCGCAAGCACATCGTCCGCCGCATGATGGCGGAGGCCGGCTTCCCGGTCGAGAAGCTCGTCCGGACCTCCTTCGGCCCGATCGAGCTGGGCGACCAGAAGTCCGGCTGGCTGCGCCGCCTGACCAACACCGAGGTCGGCATGCTGATGCGCGAGGTCGGTCTGTAGGAGGCGGCCCCGGTCACCGCACAGGTGGCCGGTCCGTTCGCAGGAACCCCGTTCGGAGAGAACGAACCCGCGGTGCCCCAGGGCGCCGCGGGTTTTCTGCTTGTCGGGGACCCGCCTCCCTGTTTATAGTCAGTCTGACCATTAAACAGAGTGAGGGGGGTCGGCATGAGCTGGACCATGAGCTGGACCGAGGTGCTCGGCTTCGCCACCGGCGCCCTGTGCGTCTGGCTGGTCGCCCGGCAGCACGTCGCCAACTGGCCGATCGGCATCGCCAACAACGTCTTCTTCATCGTGCTCTTCGCCCAGGCCGGCCTCTACGCCGATGCCGGGCTCCAGATCGTCTTCATCGCCCTCGCCGCCTACGGCTGGTGGTCCTGGACCCACGGGGGTGGACCAGGATCCGCCGAGGCCCTGCCGGTGCGCCGCACCACGCGCACCGAATGGGCCGGGCTCGCCGCGGCGGGGGCGGTGGCGGTTCTCGGACTCACGCTGCTGCTGAGCCGGGCCACCGACTCCACCGTCCCGTTCTGGGACGCGCTGACCACCGGGCTCTCGCTCGCCGCCACCTACGGGCAGTGCCGCAAGCTCGTCGAGTCCTGGTGGCTGTGGATCGCCGCCGACCTCGTCTACATCCCGCTCTACGCGCACAAGGGGCTCTACCTGACCTCCGCGCTCTACGTGGGCTTCCTCGCCCTGTGCGTGGCCGGACTCCTCGGCTGGCGGCGCACGCTGCCCGCGGCGGACGCCCGTACGGCGGCGGAGGCGAAGGAGGCGACGGCATGAGGCGCCACGGGCACGGCCTGGTCCTCGGCAAGTTCTACCCGCCGCACGCCGGGCACCACCACCTGGTGCACACCGCCCAGGACCAGTGCGAGCGGCTGACCGTGCTGGTGTGCGCGGCTTCGGTGGAGTCGGTCCCGCTCGCCGACCGGGTCGCCTGGATGCGCGAGGCGCACCCCGGGGCCGAGGTCGTCGGCGCGGTCGACGACATCCCGGTCGACCTGCACGACCCGCAGATCTGGGAGGCGCACATGGCGGTCTTCCGCAGCGCGGTCCCCGGGCGGGTGGACGCCGTGTTCACCTCGGAGGAGTACGGGAGCGAGCTCGCCCGGCGGTTCGGCGCCGAGGAGGTCCTGGTGGACCGGGAGCGGACGCTGTTCCCGGTGTCCGGGACGGCGGTCCGCAAGGACCCGGTCGGCTCCTGGGAGTTCCTCGGGCCGGCCGTGCGCGCCGCGCTGACCCGGCGGGTCGTCGTCCTGGGCGCGGAGTCCACAGGGACCACCACGCTGTCGCGGGCCCTGGCGGACCACTACCGGCGGCGAGGCGGCGTCTGGGCCAAGACCGGCTGGGTCGCCGAGTACGGCCGCCGGTACAGCGAGGAGAAGCTGGCGGCGGCCCGCGCGGCCGACCAGGCGGCGTCCTGGACGGACGTGTCCTTCACCTCGGAGGAGTTCCCGGTCATCGCCCGCCACCAGGACGCGGACGAGGAGCAGGCCGCCCGGCTCGGCTCCCCGGTGCTGTTCTGCGACACCGACTCCTTCGCGACCGGGATCTGGCACGAGCGGTACATGGGTGACCGCAACCCCGAGGTCGAGCGGATCGCCGCCCTGACCCGACGGGACCTGTACCTGCTGACCGACCACGCCGACGTGCCCTTCGAGGACGACGGGCTGCGGGACGGGCCGCAGCTCAGACCCTGGATGACCGGGCGGTTCCGGGCGGAACTGGAGCGCACCGGGAGGCGTTTCCTCGTCGTGCGCGGGGACCGGGCGGCCCGGCTGGAAACGGCGGTCGCGGCCGTG
The DNA here is from genome assembly GCF_045000215.1 of Streptomyces sp. 147326. Lineage (NCBI taxonomy): Bacteria > Bacillati > Actinomycetota > Actinomycetes > Kitasatosporales > Streptomycetaceae > Streptomyces > Streptomyces sp. 147326. Next base: position 6,749,334 of record NZ_CP134201.1, read on the forward strand.
GACGAGCTGCTGGCCGAGGGCTGGCACTTCACCGACCCCCTTCCGGAGAACCGATGACCGCCGGCTATGACCCGTACGCCTTCGAGCCGTTCGCGGTGACGGTCGACCTGGCCGTGTTCACCGTGCGCGACGGCGCCCTGCACGTGCTGCTGATCCGGCGCGGCCAGGAGCCGTACGCGGGGGCCTGGGCGCTGCCCGGGGGGTTCGTCCTGCCGAGGGAGTCCGCGGAGGCGGCCGCCCGGCGCGAACTGGCCGAGGAGACCGGCCTGCCGGAGCCGGTGATGGCCGCGCTCCACCTGGAGCAGCTGCGCACGTACAGCGAACCGGACCGGGATCCGCGGATGCGGGTGGTCTCGGTGGCCTTCACGGCCCTCGTCCCGGACATGCCCGAGCCGGCGGCGGAGGGCGGCGGGGACGCGGCGCACGCCCGCTGGCTGCCGGTCGGGGAGGCCTGCGACCTCGCCTTCGACCACGCCGTGATCCTGGCGGACGCACGGGAGCGGATCGGCTCGAAGCTGGAGTACACCTGCCTGGCCACCGCCTTCTGCCCGCCCGAGTTCACCCTGGGCGAGCTCCGGGCCGTCTACGAGACCGTCTGGGACACCGCCCTCGACCGCCCCAACTTCCGCCGCAAGGTCCTGACGACGCCCGGGTTCGTCGAGGCCGTGCCGGGCGCCGCCCGGCTGACCGGCGGCCGCGGCAAACCGGCCGCCCTCTACCGGCCCGGCCCGGCGACCGCACTCCATCCCCCTCTGCTCCGACCGGAAGGACCCACCCGATGACGAAGCGAGCCGCGACGGGCGCCCTGATAGGCCTGGCCCTGGGCGACGCCCTCGGCTTCCCGACCGAGTTCAACGACGTGCCCTCGATCCTGGCCAAGACGGGCCCCTGGCGGGAGATGAAGCTCCCCCGCCCGGCGATCGTCACGGACGACACCCAGATGACCTTGGCCCTCGCGCGCGGGATGCGCACCGCCATGGAGCGCGGCCCGGTCGGCCCGCTGCGCCTGGCCCGCCCGGTCCGCGAGGAGTTCGTCGACTGGTACCACTCCCCGGAGAACAACCGGGCGCCGGGGAACACCTGCCTCAAGGCCTGCAGCCTCCTGAACCAGCCCGAACGGGACTGGCGGGACGCCAGCCAGGTCGGCTCCAAGGGCTGCGGCGCGAACATGCGCGTGGTCCCGGTCGGGCTGGTGCCGGGCTGGACGGACGAGGAGCGGGCCGGCGCCGCCCAGCTCCAGTCCGCCCTCACCCACGGCCACCCGACGGCGCTCGCCGCCTCCGACCTGACGGCGCGGGCGGTGCACCTGCTGGCCGCGGGCACCGAGGTGACGGGCCTGGTCGGACGGCTGCGCTCGTACGCCCTGGAGAACCGCACCCGCTACCACGAGCGCTGGCTCGGCGACCTCTGGATGCGGACCTCCTCCGACGCCTCGCCGGAGTCCTTCATGGCGCGGGGCTGGGACGAGTGCCTGGCGGTCCTCGACCGGCTGGCGGCCGCCCTGCGGTCCCCCTCCCCGGAGACCGACCCCTGCCTGACCACAGGCGACGGCTGGATCGCCGAGGAGGCCCTCGCCACGGCCCTCCAGTGCTTCCTGCTCTTCCCCGACGAGCCCCTCCTGGCCCTGCGCCGCGCGGCCTGCACGCGGGGCGACTCGGACTCCATCGCCTGCCTCGCGGGCGCCTTCGCCGGAGCCCACCTCGGCCCCGACGTCTGGCCCCGGGACTGGGAGGGCCGCATCGAGTACCGGGACGAACTCCTCGCCTTCGGCACCCTCTGGGATGCTTGATCCATGCTGGATGCACTGAGTCTCGACCTGACCCCCGTCGTGGCGGAGCAGCCCGACCCGCTGCTCTTCGCCACGGTGTCGGGCGCCCACCTGTACGGCTTCCCGTCCCGGGACTCCGACATCGACCTGCGGGGCGCCCACCTCCTGCCGGCGCAGGCCCTCCTCGGCCTGCGCGAACTGGAGGAGACCCGCACCCGCATGTGGGACCGGGACGACGTGGAGATGGACCTCGTCACGCACGACCTGCGCAAGTTCGTCCGCCTGATGCTGAACCGCAACGGCTACGTCCTGGAGCAGCTGCTCTCCCCGCTCGTGGTCCACACGACACCGGCGCACGAGGAGCTGATCGCGCTGGCCCCGGGCGTGCTGACCTCCCACCACGCCCACCACTACCGGGGGTTCGCCAACACGCAGTGGCGGCTCTTCGACAAGGCCGCCGAACTCAAGCCGCTGCTTTACGCGTTCCGGGCGCTGCTCACCGGCATCCACCTGATGCGGTCGGGCACGGTGCAGGCGCACCTGCCGACCCTGCTGGCCGAGGTGCCCGAGGCGCCCCCGTACCTCACCGCCCTGATCGAGGCGAAGGTCGCCGCCGAGCACGGGGGCTACGAGGGCCCGGCCGTCGGCGGGGTGCGCGCGGACTTCGAGGCGCTGCACGCCGTGCTGGACGCGGCGCAGTCCGCCTCCGTGCTGCCCGAGCACGGGACGGCGTACGACGCCCTCGACGCGTTCGTCGTACGGCGCCGGGCGCTACGCGACTGACGCGCGGCGGGCCCGGACCAGGAAGTCCTCGACACGGGCGTGGTCCGGCTCCGCGGGCAGGGGAGTGGTGGCAAGGGCGGCCTCCGTCTCCCCCTGGAGGCGGGCCATCCAGGCGTCGGCCTCGTCCCAGGCGAGCTCCCCGCGGCGGACGGCGAGGAGGCGGTCGCGGTACGGGCCGGCGTCGATGGTCAGGCGGCCCGTGCGCAGCAGGTCGCGGCAGGACAGGAGCAGGCGCAGCAGGTGCATGGCGTGCTTCCAGCGCGGGGCGCCGTGGATGCGGACGTCGGCGAGGAGTTTGCCGCGCTGGGAGGCCGCATACCGGCTGAAGCTGGTGTGGGCCCGGCGGGAGAGGAAGGCCTCGCGCAGCGAGAGCAGTTCCTCGCCCACCGGCGTGAGCTCGTCCACCAGGGGGGAGTGCAGGCACTCCAGGACGTTCGGGTTGGCCCGCAGCGCGAGTTCGCAGAAGCGCTCCAGCTCCCAGGAGAACTCCTCGTCCCGCGGGCCCTCCACGTGCGTGGGGGGCTTCTCGAACCGCCAGAAGAGCGGCGTCGGGGCGAGGTAGACACCGCGCCGGTCGGTGTCGCTCGCCTCCGTCGCCAGCCCGAACGCCCGGGAGCCCATCACGCATCGGTAGACCGTGTGGTCCCGTACCAGCGTCAGATCGTCCATCCGGCGAGCGTAGGCGCCTGACCTGCCGCTATGCGAGCGAGATATTGCCGTCCGCCGCGACCTTGATCTTCTTCTCCGCCAGGCCCTTGGTGGACGGACCCTTGGTCACGGCGCCGTCCGCGATGGCGAACTTGCTGCCGTGGCAGGGGCAGTCGATGCTCCCGTTCTCCACCTTGTTCACCAGGCAGCCCTGGTGGGGGCAGACCGCCGTGAAGCAGCGGAAGGATCCGGCCGTGGGCTGGGTGACCACGAGCTTCTCCTCCTTGAGGATCGTTCCGCCGCCCTTGGGCACGTCCGCGGCCTTGACGAGGACCTCCGCGCCCGCCGAACCGGATTCCGGGGTGGCGGCGGTGGAGGCGGCGGGCACGGACGCCGAGAGGTTCGATTCTCCCTGGGGGGTCTTCTCGCCGTCACTGCCGCAGGCGGTGAGCGCACCGCCTGCCAGGGCGGCCGCGCCCGCCGCCAGTACCGTGCGCCGGGCGGTGTGCGTGGGGTCGCTCATGAGTCTCTCCTCGCGTTGTGGCCGGGAAGGGCGTGCAGCATCCTGGCCTGCGGCGAGCCTCAGGTGAAGCTTGCCGCGCCGTTTCACCGGCCCGGTTCCCATGGGGCCAGTGAGGCAGGACTGCCAGGTGTGCGTACGACCTCCCACACGTGGATCACGGCCTCCCGGTTCACCGGGCCGTGAACATGTGGGTAGCGGACGCCCGATTCACCCTCCCGGCGGACCTCCGCGGTCAGGGCGTCCTCGTCGAGCTCCACCGCGAGCAACGTACCCGGCACCTCGCGGTAGTGCGCGTCGGCGATCGCGAGCGCCGTGGGGCGATCGGCCGAACAGTGCACGAAACCCTCCGAGTCCAGCGAGGGCGGGGCGAACGGGAGCCCGGGCGCGGCGGCCCAGTCGGCGAGCGGGACGATGTGGAAGATCATGCCGATCGTTCTACCGCAGCGACCGGGGGCCCGTGCATCCGGTGGCGCCATGAGGCGGTATGGGTGACATTGTCCGTGTCTCGAAGCCGGGTACGGCGCTTGTCGGCGCGGCCCGGTCCCTCTTCGAAAGGCAGGACCATGGCGGGTAACGACCTCGGCTCTCTTCTCGGCGGCCTCCTCGGGGGCGGCGGTGGCCCGGGCGGGAGCGGCGGCGGGGCCAACATCCTCGGCTCGTTGCTCGGCGCGCTCATGGGCGGCGGTGCCGGCGGCGGCCAGGCGGCCGGCAGCAACGGTGCTGGCGGCCACGCGGCCGGCAGCAACGGTGCGAACAATCCGCTCGGCGGCCTGCTGGACATGCTGACCAAGTCCGGCCTCGCCGACCAGGCGCAGTCCTGGATCGGCACCGGCGAGAACAAGCCCGTCAGCGCCGACCAGATCAAGGAGGCGCTGCCGGACGCGGCCCTGCAGCAGGCCGCCGACCAGGCCGGCATCTCCCCGGAGCAGGCCGCCGACCAGATCGCGCAGGTCCTGCCGCAGGCGGTCGACAAGCTGACGCCGCAGGGACAGGTCCCGTCCGGCTCGCTGGAGGACATCATCAAGGCGCAGGCGCTCTGACCGTCGCGGACGACAGCCCGTCAGGGCCCGGCCGCCGTCCTACCGGACGGACCGCCGGGCCCTCGTGCGTCCGCTCTGGCTACCCTGGCCGGGCAGTCCCGTCACCGTGCCGTACGCAACCCTGGAGCGCCCGTGAGAACCGCCGTCGTCATCGGAACCGGACTGATCGGCACCTCCGCGGCGCTCGCCCTGGCGGCGCGCGGGATCACCGTGCACCTCGCCGACCACGACCCGGACCGGGCCCGCACGGCGGCCGCCCTCGGGGCCGGCACCGACGAGGCGCCCCAGGGCCAGGTCGACCTCGCGATCGTCGCCGTACCCCCGGCCCACGTGGCGGCGACCCTGGCCGACCTGATCGGCCGCAAGGCGGCGCGGGCGTACGTGGACGTGGCCAGCGTCAAGGGCGGGCCCCGGCGGGAGCTGGCGGCGCTCGGCGTCGACCTCACCGCGTACATCGGGACGCACCCGATGGCGGGCAAGGAGCAGTCGGGACCGCTCGCCGCCACCGCGGACCTCTTCGAGGGCCGCCCGTGGGTGCTCACCCCGACCCGGGACACCGAACACGAGGTGCTGAACCTCGCGCTGGAACTGGTGGCCCTGTGCCGGGCCGTCCCCGTGGTGATGGACGCGGACGCGCACGACCGGGCGGTCGCTCTCGTCTCGCACACCCCGCAGCTGGTCTCCAGCATGGTCGCGGCCCGGCTGGAGGAGGCCGACGAAACGGCGGTCCGGCTGTGCGGGCAGGGCATAAGGGACGTGACCCGGATCGCGGCCTCGGACCCCCGGATGTGGGTCGAGATCCTTTCGGCCAACCCGGGACCGGTGGCCGACGTCCTCGCCGGGATCGCGGCCGACCTGGAGGAGACTGTGGAGGCGCTGCGGGGCCTCCAGTCGGCCGACGTGGAGAAGCGGCGCGGCGGCGCGGCGGGCATCGAGGACGTGCTGCGGCGCGGGAACGCGGGCCGCGTGCGGGTGCCGGGCAAGCACGGCGCGGCGCCGACGGTCTACGAGACGGTGGCCGTGCTCATCAGCGACCAGCCGGGGGAGCTGGCGCGGATCTTCGCCGATGCGGGGCGGGCCGGGGTCAACATCGAGGACGTGCGGATCGAGCACGCGACGGGGCAGCAGGCGGGGCTCGTGCAGCTGATGGTGGAGCCGCGGGCGGTGGCCGGCCTGACGGCCGAGCTGCGGGAACGGGGCTGGGCGCTGCGGCAGCAGTAGCGGGTGCGGTGCCGGGGCTCCGCCCCGGACCCTCTCCCCCGCACGGAGTCCGGGGGGACCCCGCGCCTCGAACGCCGACGGGGGCCGAACGGTGCCGGTGAAGCCGGGAAAGCGCTGCGCCGTGGCCGGGCTCTGCCCCGGCTGAACAAGGCGGGGCCGGGAGCTGTCGGGGGCCGGTAACCTTGGGGAGGGGCGTTTTGCCGCGCCCGGACACGTACGCGCAACCAGGAAGGTGCCCGCACCGTGGAAACCGCAGCTCCGTCCGCCGTGATCGTCGCCATCGACGGTCCCTCCGGCACGGGCAAGTCCAGCACCTCCAAGGCCGTGGCCGCCAAGCTCGGGCTGCGCTACCTGGACACCGGTGCCCAGTACCGGGCCATCACCTGGTGGATGATCACCAACGGTGTCGACACCGACGACCCGCAGGCCGTCGCGGTCGCCGCCGGCAAGCCGTCCATCGTGTCCGGCACCGATCCGGGCGCCCCCACGATCACCGTCGACGGGCTGGACGCCGCCGGGCCCATCCGGACCCAGGAGGTCACCTCCAAGGTCAGCGCCGTCAGCGCCGTCCCCGAGGTGCGCACCTTGATCACCGAGCTGCAGCGCTCCATCGCCGCCGCGGCCGCCCTGGAGGCCGACGGGATCGTCGTCGAGGGCCGGGACATCGGCACCACCGTCCTGCCCGACGCCGAGCTCAAGATCTTCCTGACCGCCTCCGCCGAGGCGCGTGCCGCCCGGCGCAGCGGGGAGCTCCGCGGCAAGGAGGCCACCGACCTGGCGGCCACCAAGCAGGCGCTGATCAAGCGCGACGCGGCCGACTCCGGCCGCAAGACCTCCCCGCTGGCCAAGGCCGACGACGCCGTCGAGGTGGACACCACCGAGCTCACGCTCGACCAGGTGATCGAATGCGTCGTGACCCTGGTCGAAGAGAAGCGGGCGGGCCGCAAGTGAGCGAATCGCCCTCCCTCACGGGTGCGGCGGTCGGCAGGCGCATCGGCATCGGGCTCATGTACGGGCTGTGGAAGCCGCGCGTGCTGGGCGCCTGGAAGGTGCCCGTCTCCGGTCCCGTGATCCTCGCCGTGAACCACTCGCACAACATAGACGGCCCGATGGTCATGGGCACCGCGCCGCGGCCCCTGCACTTCCTGATCAAGAAGGAAGCGTACGTCGGCCCGCTCGGCCCCTTCCTCGACGGGATCGGGCAGGTCAAGGTCGACCGCACCGGCACCGACCGGACGGCGATAGGCCGCGCCCTGAAGGTGCTCGACAACGGAGGGGCTCTGGGGATCTTCCCCGAGGGCACCCGCGGCGAGGGGGACTTCGCCTCGCTGCGCGCGGGTCTCGCGTACTTCGCGGTCCGCAGCGGAGCGCCCGTCGTGCCCGTGGCCGTCCTCGGCAGCACCGAGAACCGCGGAAAGCTGATCCCGGGGCTGCCGCCCTTCAAGAGCCGGGTCGACGTCGTCTTCGGCTCCGCCTTCGACGCCGGCGACGGCACGGGCCGACGTACCCGTACCGCGCTGGACGAGGCCACCACACGCATCCAGGACCGGCTGACCGCCCACCTGGCCGACGCCAAGCGCCTCACCGGGCGCTGAGCGAGACTTGACCTAGTAGTGGAACCGCGCTGCGCGGGTGCCACCGACCACCACGAACGACGAGGAACGGACTTCATGAACGACCAGCACGACCACGGAGCACTTGGCGATGCCGAGTACGCGGAGTTCATGGAGCTCGCCGCGGAAGAGGGCTTCGACATCGAGGAGGTCGAAGGCGCCATCGAGGAGGCGGGCCACGGCCCGCTGCCCGTCCTCGCCGTCGTAGGCCGCCCGAACGTCGGCAAGTCGACCCTGGTGAACCGGATCATCGGCCGTCGCGAGGCGGTCGTCGAGGACAAGCCCGGCGTCACCCGCGACCGCGTCACGTACGAGGCCGAATGGGCCGGCCGGCGCTTCAAGGTCGTCGACACCGGCGGCTGGGAGCAGGACGTCCTCGGCATCGACGCCTCCGTCGCCGCCCAGGCCGAGTACGCCATCGAGGCCGCCGACGCGGTCGTCTTCGTCGTCGACTCCAAGGTCGGCGCCACCGACACCGACGAGGCCGTCGTCCGCCTGCTGCGCAAGGCGGGCAAGCCCGTCGTCCTGTGCGCCAACAAGGTCGACGGCCAGAGCGGCGAAGCCGACGCGGCCTCCCTGTGGTCGCTGGGCCTCGGCATGCCGCACCCGGTCTCCTCGCTGCACGGCCGCGGCACCGGTGACATGCTCGACGCCGTCCTGGAGGCCCTGCCCGAGGCCCCCGCGCAGACCTTCGGCGGCGCCGCCCCCGGCGGCCCGCGCCGCATCGCGCTGATCGGCCGCCCGAACGTCGGCAAGTCCTCGCTCCTGAACAAGGTGGCGAAGGAGGACCGCGTCGTCGTCAACGAGCTGGCCGGCACCACCCGCGACCCGGTCGACGAGCTGATCGAGCTCGGTGGCATCACCTGGAAGTTCGTCGACACCGCCGGCATCCGCAAGAAGGTCCACCTCCAGCAGGGCGCCGACTACTACGCCTCCCTGCGCACGGCCGCGGCCGTCGAGAAGGCGGAGGTGGCGGTCATCCTGATCGACACCACCGAGACGATCAGCGTTCAGGACCAGCGCATCATCACCATGGCCGTCGAGGCCGGCCGCGCGATCGTCATCGCGTACAACAAGTGGGACGAGCTCGACGAGGAGCGCCGCTACTACCTCGAGCGCGAGATCGAGACCGAGATGCAGCAGGTCGCCTGGGCGCCCCGGGTGAACGTCTCGGCGCTCACCGGCCGCCACATGGAGAAGCTGGTCCCGGCGATCGAGACCGCCCTCGCGGGCTGGGAGACGCGCGTCCCCACCGGCCGGCTGAACGCCTTCCTCGGTGAGGTCGTCGCCGCCCACCCGCACCCGATCCGTGGCGGCAAGCAGCCCCGCATCCTGTTCGGGACCCAGGCGGGCAGCAAGCCGCCGCGGTTCGTCCTCTTCGCCTCCGGCTTCCTGGAGCACGGCTACCGGCGCTTCATCGAGCGCCGTCTGCGCGAGGAGTTCGGTTTCGAGGGCACCCCGATCCACATCTCGGTGCGGGTGCGCGAGAAGCGCGGCGCCCAGTACAAGAAGAAGAAGTAGCAGCGCGAGCAGCGGTGCGCGCAAGCGCTGTCCGGGGTCAGTAGCCCCGGCGCGGAGCGGGCGGCAGGGCCGCCGGGATGTGCGTCATCCCGGTCTGGTGCTGCCGCCCGCCGGCGTATCCGGAGCTGCCCGCGTACGAGTACGCCGGCTGCGGCTGGGGGGTGTACGCGGGCTGCCAGTCGTCCGTCCGCTGCCACACGGAACCGTTCCAGCCGCTGCCGTACGAGCCGGCGCCGCCGGTGTAGGCGCTCCCGTAGGAGAAGGCCGTGAACCCGAGGTCCTCCTCGCCGGTACGGTCGCCCGGCAGTGCCCGGAAGGCACGCAGGTACTCCGAGTACAGCGTGTCGTAGATCGGGGTGTGCGAGACGGCCGGTGCGCTGTCCCGGTCGCGTGCGGGGCGCATCGCGGGGACGGCGCTCGGATAGGACGGGGCGCGGGAGGAGTCGTATGAATGCACGTATCAGCCAACGAAACCGACGGCTTGCGGATGCGGGGTGACGGGGGAGGAAACGCAGATCGCCGGGGGTGTGCGGGACGGACCGCACACCCCCGGCGCACGCCGCCGGGCCCCCTCGGCGGGGGCTGGCGGCCGTTCCGGTCCCGGCTGGATCAGGCGCCGGGCGTACCCGCCAGGGGCATTGCGGCGGCCACGAGCTTGCCCGCGGCGGCGGCCTTGTCCAGCGCGTCGCGCAGCAGGTCCTCACGGGGCTGCTGGCCGATGGAGCCGACCGGGGCGGCGTAGATGAGCACGCGCTGGGTCTTCTGGACGGCGGTGCGCCAGCCGTCGGTGACCGACAGCGCCTGGTGCGCCTGCCACCAGGCGACCTGGCCGCCGCCCTCGGAACCCGGCTGCAGCACGGCGTGCAGCTGGCCGCCGGCGAGCAGGACCGACCAGCCGCCCAGGACGGTGGGGAGCTCGGCGGTGTCGGTGACCGGGATGAAGCCCTGTTCGATGAGGAGCGGCAGGAAGTCGTCGCCGGGGCCGTCGCTGCCGGGACGGGCGATCGGCGCGGTCGGCTCGACGACCAGGGCGGGGTGCAGCTCGCCGCCGATCAGGATCAGGCCGCTGGTGATGCCGAGGACCGCCTGGCCGCCGGGCACGTTCTGCGGGGCGCTGCCGTCGGCGCCGGGCGCCGGGCTGTCGCCGGTGATGCTGCGGACGGCGCCCTGGAGCTGCTCCTCCGAGACGGAGACGACCTGCGAGGGGATGCAGGTGGCGTGCGCGAAGGCGAGGACGGCGGTCTCCTCGCCGACGAACAGCACCGTGCTGGTGCGGTCGTTCTCGGGGTCGCCGGGGGTGCGGCAGGAAGTGCAGTCGTAACTGCGCGGCGCGTCCTCGCCGACGAGCAGCCTGTCGGCTTCTTCGTCACCGATCTCGGCACGTACCTCATCACTGACGTCGAGCATGCGCGGCACGGGGTGGCTCCTCGGCATAGGTGCGGGGGCCGGGGGACTCCCGGCTCGCCGGGCTCAACGGACGAGCGGCGGCCGGGGTCACGCCATTGGAGGGAACGGAATCGAACCTGGCCCCCGGAAGAGTGAACCGTCCGACTGGGGCGTTGTTTTCGTGCCAACTCTTTTCTGGTTGTGCTCAGTTGACGGCCGGGTATGGCCGTTTGGGGCAGGGGTGGCGGGTCGGCCAGCCGGGTGGGGGCGGTGAGCCGCCGCGTGGCGGGCCGGAGGGGGCCGCAGGGGGCTGCGTAGCGTGACCCGATGCCCAACCTCCGGATCCGCCGGGCCGCCGCCTTCGGCGTCGCCGTCGCTGCCGCCGTGCTGGTGCTCGTACCTCCCTGCGGCCCGGCGGCCGCGGCTCCGCCACCGCCCGCGCCCGGACCGGCGGGTGCGGCGCACCCCGGCTCGCCGGGGGTGATCGGCAGCGGGCCCGGGGACTGCGGACCGGGCGGGGAGTGGCCCTGGGACTGCGTGGCCGACTGCGAGAGCGGTGGGCGGTGGGCGGTCAACACCGGCAACGGCTTCTACGGCGGGCTGCAGTTCTGGCAGCCGACCTGGGAGGAGTACGGAGGGCTGGCCTTCGCGCTGCGGGCCGACCTGGCGACCCGCGGACAGCAGATCAGGGTGGCGGAGGACCTCCTCGGCACGCAGGGGTGGAACGCGTGGCCGGTGTGCTCGAAGCGGTACGGGCTGGCGGGGCGGATGCACGCGGTCCGGGCCGGGGACACGCTGGTGACGATCGCGCGCAAGCACCGGGTGCGGGGCGGGTGGCGGGCGCTGTACGAGGCGAACCGGCAGCTGATCGGGGCGCGACCGGAGGCGATCGCGGTGGGGATGCTCCTGGCGGTCCCCGACCCGAGGCCGCAGCCGCAGCCGAGGCCGGAGGTGAAGCCGAGGCCGGAGCCGGAGCCGGAGCCGGAGCCGGAGTCGGCAACGAAGCCGAGGCCGGAGCCCGTGGTCGGGCCGGACGCCTCGGCCCCCCGCCGTGCCGGCGCCGCCGCCTGCCAAGGCTCCGGCCCGCGGCTGAGCACCACACCGCCGCGGCGAGGCGCGGCACGGCGCGGCTCGCGCGTTGCGGGATGCCCTGAAGGCGCTGACCCTGGAAGCACCGAGCCGAACGGCTCGCTCGGACTCCGGTGGTGAGTCAGATGGTCCAGAGCAGACACCCTCGGGCCGCGGCCTGCGCGGCGGCCGCAGTCCTGCTGGCCGTACCGGCCGTCGCGGGATGGTCCTCGGCCTCCGGGCCGGGCGAACGGGGAGCACCGGGCCCGCCGGCGGCCGTGGCCCCCGCCGTGCCGGCCGTGGACGGCCCGGCGGATCCCGAGGCCGCCAAGGCGCAGATCGAGAAGAACTGGGCCACCTTCTTTGACCCGGAGACATCCGTCAAGGAGAAGGCCGAGCTGCTGCAGCACGGTGAGATGCTCGCCGTGCTGCTGGGCCTCTTGGGGGCCGACGGCAACGCCCCCGAGACCTCCGTGGAGATCACGGACATCACCTTCACCTCGCCCACCGAGGCCAAGGTGACGTACGACCTGCTGGTCAGCGGGATCCCGGCGCTGGAGGACAGCAAGGGGGTCGCGGTGCTCGACGACGGGGTCTGGAAGGTGTCGCTGAAGAGCCTGTGCGGGCTGATCGCGCTCAGCGGCCACGACGCGCCGGCGCCCCCCTGCTGAACCCCCGCCGCCCGGCCGGGTCCCGCGCGGCTCCGCGCCGTCGGACTCCGCTGGCAGACTCGGGGAATGCTCGACACCTCCGCACGGCTGCTGCGCCTCCTGTCCCTGTTGCAGGCCCACCGCGAATGGACCGGGGCCGATCTCGCGGAGCGCCTCGGGGTCACCGCGCGCACGGTCCGGCGCGACGTGGACCGGTTGCGGAGCTGGGGTACCCGGTGAACGCCAGCCCCGGGACCGGCGGCGGCTACCAGCTGGGGGCGGGGGCCGAGCTGCCACCGCTGCTGCTGGACGACGACGAGGCCGTGGCCGTCGCCGTCGGGCTGCGGACCGCCGCGGGGAACGGGGTCGAGGGGATCGGGGAGGCCTCCGTACGCGCCCTCGCGAAGCTGGAGCAGGTGCTGCCCTCGCGGCTGCGGCGCCGGGTGTCCGCGCTCAACGAGTTCACCGTGCCGATGCTGCGCGGGGCCGAGCGGTCCACCGTGGACGCCTCGGTGCTGACCGAGCTGGCCTCCGTCTGCCGCGACGCTGAGCGGCTGCGCTTCGGCTACCGGGACCACGAGGGCAACGTCAGCCGCCGCACCGTCGAGCCGCACCGGCTGGTCTGCACCGAGCGGCGCTGGTACCTGGTCGCCTGGGACCTGGACCGGGACGCGTGGCGGACCTTCCGCGCCGACCGGATCGAGCCCAGACCGCCGCACGGACCGCGGTTCACCCCGCGTCCGCCGCCCGCCGAGGACCTCGCCGCGTACGTCTCCCAGGGCGTGTCGCAGCGGGTGTACGCCGCCCGCGCGGTGGTGCGGCTGAAGGTTTCGGCGCAGGAGGCGGGACGGGTCATCGGGCCGAGCGACGGAGTCCTGGAACCGGTCGACGGGCAGAGCTGTCTGCTGCGGACCGGCGGGGTGAACCTGGACGTTCTGGTGATTCACATCATGCTGCTCGGCTGTGAGTTCGAAGTGGTCGAGCCACCGGAGCTGACGGACCGGATCAGGGCCGCGCGGGATCTCCTGGGGAGGGCCGTGGAGCCGGGAGAAGTGAAGGAAATGTGGCGGACCTGAGGGGGATTCAGCTGGTCTGGTCCATGAGGGCCGTGGCAATGTCCGAGACGAATTCCGGGCTGCTCGGCGGGAATTCCAAAGTCCTTGCACGCCGGGCGTGTCGCGGTTCCCAAAAGAATTTGCGGCTGTAGATATTCTGTGACACAAGCGTGACCCGGGACGGACGAACGTCCGGGCGCGGCGCTGACGAACGGCGAAGGCGGGCCCGGTCGGTGAGACCGGGCCCGCCTTCGTGTCGCGGGGTGAGGTGGTGCGTACCGCCCCGCGATGGTCCGTCAGCCGCCGGCGATCGGGCGGGCGGCCGCCCCCCGGGTGGCGGCCCGCTCGGCGTGCGCCGGGCGGCGGCTGCCGGCCGGGGTGACCGGGGTCCGCTCGGAGCGGATCAGGTGCGGCCGGGCCACGGCCGGGTGCGCGGCGGGCCGGGGAGCCGGGGAGTGCGCCGCGCCGGCACCGGTCGCGGCGGGGACCGGGACCGGCTCCTCGGCGACGGGGCCGTCGGCGCGCCGCAACTGCCACTTGCCGCCCGCGGAGAGCAGCGGGATGAGCGCGGAGACGACCGGAGCGGGCATCCGTCCGGTCTCGGCGCGGCGGCGCAGCAGCTCGCGCAGCTCGAAGACGTAGGCCTCGCTCCGGGCGATGAGCGGCTCGAACCAGGGCAGGGCCAGCAGGATCAGCAGCCCCGCGGACCAGCCGAGCAGAACGTCGCTGACCCAGTGCGTGCCGAGGTACACGGTGGTGGCGCCGACGCTCAGCGAGACGACCGCGGACACCACGGACAGCACCCGCCGGGTGACCACGGTGGAGGCCAGGTAGGCCAGGATCCCCCAGGTCACGACGGCGTTGGCGGTGTGGCCGGAAGGAAATATATCGCCGCCCGCGAAGAGTTCGGCGGATCCGATCTCCGTGGCGTAGTGCGGGCCGAGCCGGCCGAGGCCGAGCTTGACGGACCCGACGGTGACGTTGAGCAGGAGCAGCGCCACGCCGAGGGTGATCAGCGGGCGGAGGGTGTGCTGGCGCCAGCAGCGCCAGCCGAGCCAGGCGGCGACCATGACCGCGGTGGGTCCGCGCTGGCCGAGCACGACGAGGTAGTCGAGGAAGGCGTGTACCTGCGGCCACTGTTCGTAGGGCCGGAAGAACATGATCTGCCAGTCCAGGCGGACCAGCCACGAAGTGGTCAGTACGGCCACCACGATTGCGAGATAGAAGACGAGGGTCGATCCCAGGAGTACGACGCGGTGCCGGCTCATCTGCGGGGTTTGCAGATGAGCCGGTCGCTCTGGTTCCCGGTCCAGCCGGGCGAACACCCGCTCCAGACGGGTCAGGATTTGGTCGGTACGCACTCAATCGACGTTACCGCGCGCCGCTGGTCGGCCCGGGCGAATCGCGGGCTTTGTGATGACCATGTGATGTGGAGTTGGTCTCACGCGGTGCTTAATTCGCGGTATTTCGGCAGTGGTTGGAACCGGGGTGATCCACTGTCCCGGCAATTGTTTCAGCCACTTACCCGAACCTTATTGCCGCAGGTCATTTCTTTTGCTGAAAGATGGATGGGAATGATTCATTCCGTTATGTGGGGGCTCTAGGGAGGCCCCGACCCGTTCAGCCAGAACGCCCCGTAGAGCGCCGAGACCAGGGCCGCCGCGCCCAGTACCAGGGCGGCCCGCCGGGTCCGCCACCCGGCCAGCGCCAGCGCCAGCGCCGGCGGCAGCATCAGCGGGAAGGCCGGCAGCAGCAGCCGGGGCTTGGAACCGAAGTACCCGGAAGCGCACAGCGCCAGCGCCACGACGATTCCGCAGTACACGAGCAGCGGCGCCGGCTGCCGCTGCCGCACGCACGTCGCGTACAGCCACAGCACCAGCACCACCCCCGCGATCAGCCCCACCCCGGCGGGGAAGGCGGCCGAGGCCAGCTTCGCGCCGACGAACCGGGCGAAGGCCCAGCCCCCGTCGAAGCCGTTGCCCCAGCCGCCCTGCACGTCCAGGTAGCCGAGCAGCCCGCTCCCGGTGCGCGCGCCGACCCACAGCACGTACGCCGCCGCGCCCAGCGGAGCCAGCAGCGCGCCCGCCGCCATCCGCCAGGACCGCTCACCGCGACGCCAGGCCAGAACGGCCGCCACCCACACCGCCGCGACCACCGCCGCACCGACCGGTCGGGTCAGCCCCGCACCCGCCGCGAGCAGCCCCGCCGTCAGCCACCGGCCGCGCAGGGCCCCGTACAGGGCCCAGGCGGCCAGCGCCGTGAACAGCGACTCGCTGTACGCCATCGACTGCACGATCCCGACGGGCAGCGCCGCCCAGACCCCGACCGCGAACACCCCGGCCCGGCGGCCGTGGAGCAGATCGGCCACCGCGAAGATCCCCCAGGCCGCGGCGAGGCCCGCGACCGCCGACACCACCAGCCCCGCGGAGCCGTACGACAGTCCGGTCGCGGCCGACACCAGCCGTTCCAGCCACGGCAGCAGCGGGAAGAACGCCAGGTTCGAGTGGACGTCCCCGTTCGGGAGGACCACCTCGTACCCGTACCCCTCGGCCGCGATGCGGGCGTACCAGAGCGAGTCCCAGCGGGCCGACAGCAGCGTGTGCGGGCTGCTGCCGGCCACCGCGCCCCACACCGCCAGCACGGTCAGCCCCAGCAGCCGGACCGCCGCGAAGACGGCCAGCGCGGGCGCGGCCCGGCGAAATCCAAGATCTTCCACGGGCATGATTATCGGTGGCGCCGGCCCTGCCCGGGTCCGGCGACCACGGGCCGTGAGTGCGCGTGCACGCGGGGGAGGATCGGGGGGCCGGCGAGTGGCGCACACCACACCGGGGCCGTCACCGGGATGAGAGCTTGGCCACGTGTCGGACGGACGAACTCGCGTACGCTGACCGTTCACTCGCGTGTCGATGCCGGACCCCGTTGGACGCCGCACAGCGCACCACCCCCCGTGGCTCCACAAGACGCTGGTCCGCCGAGCGCGAGGGATCACCTGGGAGGTACATGCATGTCGGGGACGAACGCGGCCGGGGCCAGGACCCCTTCCCCCTGGCAGCGGCTCAGCGCGGCCTCCGGCGGAGCCAACCGCTGGGTCGTCCTGGCCGTTCTCTGCGTCAGCCTGGTCCTCGTCGCACTCGACGCGACCATCCTGCACGTCGCCGTCCCCTCCGTCACCGAGGACCTGCGTCCCGGCCCGATCGAACTCCTCTGGATCGTCGACGCCTATCCACTCGTCTGCGCCTCGCTGCTCATCCTCTTCGGCACCCTCGGTGACCGGGTCGGCCGCCGCCGCATCCTCCTCCTCGGCTACGGACTCTTCGGCGTCGCCTCCGCGATAGCGGCCCTGGCCGACAACGCCCAGGTCCTCATCGCCGCGCGCGCCCTGCTCGGCATCGGCGGCGCGATGATCATGCCCGCCACCCTGTCGATCCTGCGCCAGGTCTTCCCCGACCGGCGCGAGCGGGCCCTGGCCATCGGCATCTGGACCGCCGTCGCCGCGGTCGGCGCCGCGAGCGGGCCGGTGCTCGGCGGCTTCCTCGTCCAGCACTTCTGGTGGGGCTCGGTCTTCCTCATCAACATCCCGCTGATGGCACTGATCCTCCCGCTCGGACGCTGGCTGCTGCCCGAATCGCGCGGCGCCGCGGACGGGCCGTGGGACGTGGTCGGCGCGCTGATGGCCGCCGCCGGCGTACTCGGCTCGGTGCTCGGCATCAAGCGGCTCGGCGCCGAACGGCACCTCCTGGACGCGCAGGCCGTGGTCCCGCTGCTGCTCGGCGCGGTGCTGCTCGTGCTGTTCGTACGGCGGCAGAAGCGGCGGACGCACCCGCTGATCGACATGCGGATGTTCTCCAGGGCGGCCTTCTCCGCCTCCGTGGCCTGCATCGTGCTCGCCATGCTGGCCCTCGTCGGCCTGGAGCTGATCGCCGTCCAGTACCTCCAGCTGGTGCTGGAGCTCAGCCCGCTGGAGACGGGTCTGCGGCTGCTGCCGCTGACCTTCGCCGCCATGGCCGCGGGCGCCACCGGCTCGTACACCCTGGGCCGGGTCGGGCCGCGGACGATGGTCTCGCTGGGCTTCCTGCTGACCGCCTTCGCCGTGCTGCTGCTGACGCTGATGGGCCAGCACGACCGGCCGCTGCTGCTGACCGTCGGCTTCATCCTGCTCGGCTTCGGACTGCAGACCACGCTCTTCGCCGCGTACGAGTCGATGCTGAGCGAGGCCCCGGCGGCCGCCGCGGGCGGTGCGGCCTCGATCGGCGAGACCTCGTACCAGCTGGGCGCGGGCATCGGCATCGCGCTGCTGGGCAGCGTGATGAACGCGGCGTACCGGCCGGGGCTCGTGGGCGTGCCGGGGGTCTCGAAGGCGGACGCGGCGGGCGCGGCGAACTCTCTCGGCGAGGCCTATCAGATCGCCGCGCACCTCGGGGGGCCGGCGGGTGCCTCGCTGTACGCGGCGGCGCGGCACTCGTTCGTGCACGGGCTGCACGTGACGCTGCTGGTGAGTGCGGGGCTGTTGTTCGCGGGGGCGGTGATGGCGCTGAAGCTGCCGCGGGCCATGGAGTGCGGGAGTGCGGCCGAGTCGGTGCGGTTGCCCGCGCAGGCGAGCGGTGAGCCGTGCGTGGCTCCTGCGTCGGTCGAGCACGCGGGCTGATCGCCGCCGGCGCCTCAAACGCCGGCGGGGCTGAAAGATCGGGGCTCCGCCCCGGACCCCGCGCCTCGAACGCCGGCGGGGCTGGATCGTGCGGCGGGACTGAATAGGCGGGGGTGGACGGGCGGGGATCCGGGTGGCTAGCGTCGGCTGGGCGCAAAAACTTGCGTTGCTAGGTTCTGTACTCAGGCCGCCGGGAGGCCCCGTGTCCGCGTTCCTGCCCCATGATCCGCTCGGGCTCGACGAGCTCCTCGGGCCCGAGGACCTCGCCGTCCGGGACACCGTACGGAGTTGGGCCGCCGACCGGGTGCTGCCGAACATCGCCCAGTGGTACGAGGACGGTGAGCTGCCCGGGATCCGGGAGCTGGCCCGGGAGCTCGGGGCCATCGGGGCGCTCGGGATGTCCCTCGAGGGCTACGGGTGCGCCGGGGCCAGTGCCGTGCAGTACGGCCTCGCCTGTCTCGAGCTGGAGGCCGCCGACTCCGGTATCCGCTCGCTGGTCTCCGTCCAGGGCTCGCTGGCCATGTACGCGATCTGGAAGTACGGCTCCGAGGAGCAGAAGCAGCGCTGGCTGCCCGGGATGGCGGCCGGCGAGCTGATCGGCTGCTTCGGGCTGACCGAGCCCGATGTGGGCTCGGACCCCGCCGCGATGCGCACCTGCGCCAAGCGCGACGGCACGGACTGGGTGCTCAACGGGCGCAAGATGTGGATCACCAACGGGTCGGTGGCCGCCGTGGCCGTGGTGTGGGCGCAGACCGACGAGGGGATCCGCGGATTCGCCGTCCCGACGGACACCGCCGGGTTCTCCGCGCCGGAGATCAAGCACAAGTGGTCCCTGCGGGCCAGCGTGACCAGCGAACTCGTCATGGACGACGTGAGGCTGCCCGCCGATGCCGTGCTGCCGTCGGTGAAGGGGCTCAAGGGGCCGCTCGGCTGTCTCAGCCACGCGCGGTACGGGATCATCTGGGGGTCCATGGGCGCGGCCCGCGCCAGTTTCGAGGCGGCGCTCGACTACGCGAGGACGCGGGAGCAGTTCGGCAAGCCGATCGGCGGCTTCCAGCTCACCCAGGCCAAACTGGCGGACATGGCCCTCGAACTCCACAAGGGCATCCTGCTCGCCCACCACCTGGGCCGGCGGATGGACGCGGGCACCCTGCGGCCGGAGCAGATCAGCTTCGGCAAGCTCAACAACGTCCGCGAGGCCATCGACATCTGCCGTACCGCGCGGACCATCCTCGGTGCCAACGGGATCTCGCTCGAATACCCCGTCATGCGGCACGCCACGAACCTCGAATCGGTCCTCACCTACGAGGGCACCGTCGAGATGCACCAGCTGGTGCTGGGCAAGGCGCTCACCGGTCTCGACGCCTTCCGGTGAGGGCCCTGCTCAGCTCTGGTTGAAGAAGTCGCGCGAGCGGCCGCCGGACTCGCCGCTCACGATCTGGGTGTCGGCCGGGGTCAGCAGGAAGACCCTGGTCGCCACCCGCTCGATCGAACCGCGCAGCCCGAAGGTCAGGCCGGCAGCGAAGTCGACCACGCGCTTCGCGTCGCCCGGGTCCATCGAGGACAGGTTCACGATGACCGGGACACCGTCGCGGAACAGCTCGCCGATGCCTCGCGCGTCACGGAAGCCGTCCGGGGTGACCGTCGCGATCCGGCGGCCGTGCTCCACGGCCGACTCGGAGGCCACCTTCACCCGCGGGTCGGTGACCCACTGCTCACCGGGGCCGGCCACCGAACCCTGGGCGGCCTCCGCGTAGTCGTCGTCGTAGTAGCGCTCGTCGTCGCTGTCCTCCACGAGACCCAGCCAGGCACTCGCCTTGCGCACCGAACCCATGGACTGCCTCCTTTCACCGCGGTCAGTCTGTCTTCTCTCCGCTGCCCCTATGCTCGTCCATGATGCTGACAACGCGCCAAGTGGATAGCCGCCGCGCAGAGGTTTCGTGACGGTACTGGTGCAGAACATCCGTTGCACGGTCAAGGATCCTGGTGGCTACCACTGCTGACTGAGTGAAAATACGACCACTGCCGCCGTGCGGGTGAGCTATGGGGACGTTCGAGTGAAGGACGCGGCTCGCTACGATGCCCGGCAGATACGCGTACGACACACGGGGGAAGCAGCTTGTTCGGCATCGTCAGACCTTGCACGCACCGGCTGGGGGAGCGGTTCAAGGCGGAGTGGATGGCCCATCTGTGCGGGCTGTGTCTGGCACTTCGCGGAGACCACGGTCAGTTCGCCCGGATCGTCACGAACTATGACGGCTTGCTCGTCTCCGTTCTGACGGAGGCTCAGTCGGGGCCCGCGCCCGCCGCCCGCCGCACCGCGGGGCCCTGCCCGCTGCGCGGGATGCGCACCGCGTCGGTCGCCCGGGGCGAGGGTGCGCGGCTCGCGGCCGCGGTCTCGCTCGTCCTCGCCTCCGCGAAGGTGCGCGACCACGTGGCGGACCGGGACGGCCTGTTGGCCCGCGCACCCATCGCCGCGGCCGCGCGCAAGGTGGCCCGGGGCTGGGACCGCGCCGGTGCCCGCACCGGGGCCTCGCTCGGCTTCGACACGGCGGTGCTCGTCGACGCCGTGGACCGGCAGGCGGGCATCGAGACGCTGGCGGGCCCCGGCACGCCCGTGCTCGTGGTGACCGAGCCGACGGAGACCGCGACGGCCGCCGCCTTCGCCCATACCGCGCAGCTGGCCGGACGGCCAGGCAACGCCCCCGCGCTGGCCGAGGCGGGCCGGTACTTCGGGCGGCTCGCACACCTGCTGGACGCGGTGGAGGACCAGGGCGCCGACGCCGCGGCGGGCGCCTGGAACCCGCTCACCGCCACCGGGACCTCGCTCACCGAGGCCCGCCGGCTCTGCGACGACGCCCTGCACGGGATCAGGCTCGCGCTGGGCGAGGTCGAGTTCGCGGACGCGGGGCTCGCCCACCGGCTGCTCGTGCACGAGCTGCGCACCTCGGTGGACCGGGCCTTCGGGACCGGCAGCTGCGCCCACACGGCGACCGCCTCCGCCGGGCAGGGCGGCAACCCCTACGGGGGCCAGCCGTACGGCGGCCAGGGCGGGAACCCGTACGGCCAGAACCCGTACGGCGGGGCTCCGTACGGCGGCGCACCGTACGGCGGCGGAGCCGGCGGCCCCGGGATGCCGCCCACGGGCCCGGGCGGATTCGGCGGTGCCCCGCCGCCGCAGCGGCCCCGCCGCGGGCTGCTCGCCGGCTGCGCGGTCGCCCTCGGGCTGTTCTGCACCTGCCAGATGTGCTGCACCGAGCACGAGGGCCCGTGGTCCCGGAAGAAGCGGGACCCGTGGTGCGACGCCTGTGACTGCTGCGACTGCTGCAACGGCACCCATGGCTCCAGCGGCGGGAGCGGGGGCGGTGGCGGCGGTGGCGACGGCTGCTGCAGCTGTGACTGCTGCGGCTGCGACTGCTGAGGCCCCTTCAGGTTCGACAGGTCCGGACGGCGTACGGGGGGATTCCCGTCCGGACCCCTGTGGAAGGGGTGAGCGGGATGAGCGACGACGCAGACGATCCGCGGGCCGCCCGGCGGACCTGGCGCGAGGGCAGGGCCGCTGCCGTGTCCGCCCCCTACGGCCCCCTCGTGCTGACGGGCGCCCTCCCCCAGACTCCGTCCGGGGGGACCCCCAGGCTCGCCGACTACCCGGAAGGTCGAATTCCGGCCGTCTCGGGGCTCTGGCGCACGACCGGCGGCGGTGTGGCGCTCACCGCCACCGCCGAAGACGCCCTGCGCCTCGACGGCGAGCCCTTCACCGGTGACGCCGTACGCGCCGCCGACCAGGCCCCGCCGCCCACTCCCGGCTCTCCGCCGGGGAGGTGCGGATCGTGGTGATCCGCCGCGAAGGGGAGCGGGCGGTACGCGTCTTCGACCCCGCCTCCGAGGCCCGCCGGGCCTTCGCCGGCGTCGAGGCCACCCCGTACGACCCCGCCTTCGTGCCGCGCGGGCGTTTCCGGCCGTACCCCGGGGACCGAAGGGTCCAGGTGGAGACCGCAGACGGCCGGGCCCGCGGACTCGGCCCCGGCGGGGAGCCGACCTTCCCCTTCCAGGGCGCCGAGCACACCCTCCAGGTCGCCGTCGACGAGGACGAGGACGAGGACGAGGACGAGGACGACGGCAGCCTCTGGGCCGTGTTCGGCGATGCCACCGCCGGGCGGTCCGGCTACTTCCGCTTCCTGAAGCCCGGCATACCGGACGCAGGCGGGGAGATCACCGTGGACTTCAGCCGGTCGCTGCTGCCCCCTGCGCTTTCGCGGACCACTTCATCCGTCCGTTTCCGCCGCCCGGGAACACGCTGTCCTTCGGGGGTGGCGGCGGGCGAGCGGAGGCTGAAAGCCGCTCTTGCGACCGGTATCTGACGACAGGACACTCCCGACAGCGCTTGTCAGGGGCACGGCCAAAGTTCATGCGCCCGCCGTGCCCCCGGCTGCGCCTCACGGGCTCAGGCACCCCCACATCCGCCGGGCCCCCGACCCTCTCCAGGAGGACGAGAAGTGAGGATCAAGCGCATGACCCGTACCAGGCTGCTCGCGGCGGCCACCGGCCTGGCCGCCGCCGCAGCGTTCGCCGTCCCCACCGCGGCGAGCGCGGACCCCCAGGACGGCGGCGGATTCAGCGCCGACCGGCTCGCGTCGGCCAGCGCATCCGTGCTGCGCGCCAACGTCGGAGGCACCGCCTGGCACACCGACCCCGCCACCGGAACCCTCGTGATCACCGCCGACTCCACCGTCTCCGCCGCCGCCATCGACAGAATCAAGCGCGAGGCCGGAGCGGACGCCGGCGCGCTGCGCATCGAGCGCACCCCCGGCAAGCTCACCAAACTGGCCTCCGGCGGCGACGCGATCTACGCGAACAGCTGGCGCTGCTCGCTCGGCTTCAACGTGCGCAGCGGCGCCAACTACTACGCCCTGACCGCCGGTCACTGCACCGACGGCGCGGGCACCTGGTGGACCAACTCCGCCCGCACCACCGTGCTCGGCACCACCACCGGCTCCAGCTTCCCGACCAACGACTACGGCCTGATCAAGTACGCGAGCAACACGCCGGTACCTCCGGGGACCGTCGGCAGCCAGGACATCACCAGCGCCGTGAACGCCACGGTCAACATGTCCGTGACCCGTCGCGGCTCCACCACCGGCATCCACAGCGG
This sequence comes from Streptomyces sp. 147326, assembly GCF_045000215.1. NCBI lineage: Bacteria > Bacillati > Actinomycetota > Actinomycetes > Kitasatosporales > Streptomycetaceae > Streptomyces > Streptomyces sp. 147326. The sequence goes on from NZ_CP134201.1 coordinate 6,772,407, forward strand.
CCGGGTCACCGGCCTCAACGCCACCGTGAACTACGGCGGCGGCGACATCGTCTACGGCATGATCCGCACCAACGTCTGCGCCGAGCCCGGCGACAGCGGCGGCCCGCTCTACTCGGGCACCCGCGCCGTCGGCCTCACCTCCGGCGGCAGCGGGAACTGCTCCTCGGGCGGCACGACCTTCTTCCAGCCCGTGGTGGAGGCCCTCAACGCCTACGGGGTCAGCGTCTACTGACGGTGCCTCACGCGCCCCCGTCGCACCCCTGGACGTCCTCCCGCCTTCTGGGAGGATGTCCAGGGGTGCGTGTCCGCCGGGGGAGGCAGGTTTCTGCATGAAACGAATCGGCGTGACCGGACACCGGTCCATTCCGGAGGCGGTGCTCGGCCATGTGGAGAACGGCCTGCGCGCCGTACTGGGCGGCCACGAAGGGCCGTTGGAGGCGTTCTCCAGTCTCGCCGAGGGGGCGGACCAGCTGTTCGCCGCCATCGCGCTCGAATGCGGCGCGGGACTGACCGTGGTGATCCCCAGCGGGGACTACGAGGACGGCTTCGAGGGCGCCGAGGCCCTGGCCCGCTACCGGCGGCTCAAGCGCCGTGCCACGCAGGAGATCCGGATGGACTTCGCCCGCTCCACGGACGAGGCCTACTACGCCGCCGGCACCTACATCGCCGACTCCTGCGACCGCCTCGTCGCCGTCTGGGACGGGCAGCCCGCCCGCGGGCACGGCGGCACCGGCGAGATCGTCGCCTACGCGCGGGCGCTCGGCAAGCCGGTCACCGTCATCTGGTGCGAGGGCGTGGCCAGGGACTGAGCCACGCCCCCCACCGGTCTCAACTGCTGTGCCGGGCCAGCCAGTCGGTGTGCTGCGGGGAGACGTACCGTTCGGTCTCGTACACCGACGAAGGCCACTGCGACTCGGTGATGGTCGTCTGCATCACGACCATCATCGCCGCCAGGTCCTGCTCGATCAGGGTGTGCGCCTCGATCAGCGGATGATGGCGGCGCACCTCGTTCCAGGCGATGCCGGCCGCCGCCGCCGCGCTCAGCAGCGCGGTCAGCCTCGGCCCCGGCCCCGACCCGAACGACCCCAGCAGCGCGAACAGCAGGGCCAGGCAGGTCAGCAGCACGATCGTCCACGACCACAGGTTCGTCGCCCGCCGGGACACCTCCGTCTTCCGCCGGTACCAGTTGCGCTGCTCGATCAGCCGGTCCCGGACGTACGTCTCCCGCCGCACCTGGTAGTCCGTCCCGCGCAGCCGCTGCATCGCGCCGGTGATCTCCCCGCCCTCGGGTACCGTCCCGGCGGCACGCGGATCGTCCCAGCCCATCTTCCGCAGCTCGGCCAGGCCCGCCTCCAGCCGGGTCCGGTACGTCGCCTCGGGCGCGCCGACCTCGCTGCCGAACGGCGCCCCGTGCACGGCGTACCGCCAGGCCAGGGACTTGATGAACTCCGCCGCGCTGCGGTTGAGCTGCCACTGCGGGCGCGCCCGGCGCCTGGTCGCCCGCATGCCCACGCCCAGCACTCCCGCGTACGCGAGCACGCTCAGCAGCCCGAAGAGGTACGACGAGCCCAGCTTGGGCCCCGCGGGCAGTGCCGCGGCCCCCGCGGCGGCCACGAGCAGCATCAGCTGGGCGCGCGTGGCCTGGGTGGACTCCCGCTGCCGGGAGATCGCCGCCTGGTCGGTGTGGTGGAAGAGGGCCGGCAGGTCCTCGTTTCGGAAAGTCATGCTGTCGGTCACAGCGCCCCCCTGCTGTCGGGTGGCGGGCGGCGGGCGGACCGCGGTCGCGGGGCCCCGCCGCCCTCCGTGGAATCACACGGCGAGAGGCTCCAGATCGCGGTGGATCCGCCGCTCGTCACGGGCGTACCGGGTCAGGCTGTGGTCCTCGCCGAGGAGCCGGCTCAGCTCGGACACCGCCTCCGCCCGCAGCCGGGCCGCCTCTTCCTTGCGGCCCAGCGAGTCCAGGCTGACCGCCATGTTGGAGCCGGCCGCCAGGGTCTCGGGATGGTGCCCCCCGAGAGCCTCGCGCAGCCGCATCACGGCGAGCCGCTCCAGCTCCAGGGCGCCTTCCGGATCGCCCAGATCGGCCCGGGTGTTGGCCAGGTTGAGATGGGCGAAGACCGTGTGCGGGTGGTTGTCGCCGAGCACGTCCCGCATGCCCCGTATCGTCTGCCGCAGCATCGTCTCCGCCGTCTCCGCCGCGCCCGTGCCCCAGTGGAAGACCGCCAGGTTGTTGACGGCCGCCAGGGTGTACGGGTGCCGCTCGCCCGGCACCTTCATGTACTCGTCCACCACCTCCTGCGCCAGGTCCCGCGCCCCGCCCGGGTCCCCGGTCGCGAAGAGGTCCGAGGCCAGGTTCAGCTCGCAGGACAGCAGGTCCGGGTTGACGGAGGTGTACTTGGCCCGGTAGCGGGCCCGGGTGGCCGTGGTCAGCCGGAGCGCGTCCTCCAGCTGGCCCGCCCGGCGCAGCGACACCGCCAGGTTCTTCGCGGCCGACAGGGTGCCGGGGAAGGCCCGCCCCAGCGTCCGCTTGTAGGTCTCGTAGGTCCGGCTGAGCAGTTGCACCGAGTCCTCGTACCGGCCCACCTCGCGCAGGTCGCGGGCGAGGTTCTGCGCGGAGGACAGGGTGTACGGGTGCTCCGGTCCGAGCACCTCCGTGCGCAGGTCGTGCACCTCCTGGTCGATCTCACGGGCTCTGGTGTACTGGCCCACCAGCCGCAGGTTCAGCGCCAGGTTGTTCGCGGCGGCCAGCGTGCGCGGGTGCGCCTCGTGGAAGATCTGGCTGAAGCCCTCGTGGGCGTCGGTCGCCAGCTCCATCGCCTCCGCGTACTGGCCGAGCGCGCCCAGCGTGTTGGCGAGACCGCTCATGGTCATGTACGTGTGCGGGTGCGAGGGGCCCAGCACGGCCCGCTGGCGCTCCAGGGTGACCTCGTCCAGCTCCTTCGCCTCCACGAACCGCCCCTGCGAACGCAGGATGTTCGACAGGTGGAAGCGCAGGTACAGGTACTGCAGGTCGTCGTTGCCCAGCATCTCCTTCCAGGCCTCGCGCAGCTCCTCGCCGAGCGAGTACGCGGCCTTGAAGTCACCGCGCTTCCACAGGTAGCGGACGCGGTCGATCAGCAGCCGGCGGGTCTCCGGCTCCTTGCAGTACCGGGCCTCGGACGGGGTCAGGTGCGACCAGATGGTGTTGAACCGCGGCCAGGTCTCCGGGTTGTCGATCGGCTCGTCGTCGTCCGGCCGGGCGCCGGCCAGGATCCGGTGGACGGCGTGCCGGGCCTCCCGCTGCTCCTCCTCGGTCAGCTGGGCCCGGATCACCGCCTGGACCAGCCGGTGCACCTGGATGCTGTTGCTGACCTGGTCGACCTTGGCCAGCGCGAACCGGCCGATCTCCCGGATCACCCGGCCGAGCACCAGCTTCTCCTGCAGGGAGGAGTCGTAGGGCTTGAGGGCGTCGATCATCTCCTTGCTGTAGAGCAGGTTCGCGGAGATCGGCTCGGGCGCGAGGAAGGCGCACAGCTGGAGCAGCCGGACCGCGGCCGGGGAGCGGGACTGCAGCCGTTCTATGGAGATGTTCCAGGTGGCGGCCACCGGCTCCGGATAGCCGGGCGGCTGGTTCAGCGCCAGGACGCTCGCAGCCTGCTGGGCCAGCTGCTCGATGTACGCGGCCACCGGGGTCGCGGTCTCCGCGATCCAGGCCCCCGCCTGCTCGACGGCCAGCGGCAGGTCGCCCACCGCCACCGCCACCTGCTCGGCGTCGTCCTTGCTGAGCCCGGGGGCCCGGCGCTGGAGGTGCTCGATGGACTCCTCGCGCAGGAACACGTCCACCGGGAGCGCGTCCCCGTACTGCGACCAGGACTGGTTGCGGGAGGTCACCAGCACGTGGCCCGGGCCGCCCGGCGGGAAGAACCGCTTCAGCGTCTCGGGATCGTCCGCGTTGTCGAAGACCAGCAGCCAGCGCGCGGAGGGCACCCCGCGCCGCAGCAGGTCGATCGCCTCCTGGGAGGCGGCCGCCATGTCCTCGCCGGTCTGCGCACCCAGGCGTACGGCCAGCTCGGCGAGGGCCGCGACCACGTCGTCGGTCTGCTCCGAGGAGATCCACCACACCAGGTCGTAGTCGGCCATGAACCGGTGCACGTACTCCAGCGCCACCTGGGTCTTGCCGACGCCGCCGAGCCCGAACAGGGTCTGCGGCTGCGGCAGCACCACGGCCATGCCGCCGCCGAGCTGGTCGCGCATCCGCTCCAGCACGATGCTGCGCCCGGTGAACCCGGGATTGCGGGGCGGCGCGTTCCAGATCTTCGGGACGGTTCCCGGGAAGCGGGGACCGGGCTGGGAGGCGCTGGCGACGCTGTCGGGCAGCGCCATCGGCCGCTCCACCGCGCGCAGCAGGGCGGCCGTGGCGTGCACCTCGTCGAGCCGGAAGAGGTCCACCGGGTTGCGGTCGATGTAGGGCGTGGAGAGCCGTACGTCGCCCACCCTCAGCGGCACCAGCTGGCGTCGGCCCCCGGTCGGGTCCTCGGCCGCGGCCCGCTCCCACACGTCCACGGCCCGGGCGGACTTCAGGTAGGCCGTGGAGAGCAGCACCACGGTCCTGGCGGCGGTGTCGATGCTGATGCCCGTCCCGCCGCCGAGGGTGTCCCCGGAGGCGGCGGTCACCGGGACCCGCTCCGCGGAGACGTCCTTGGGGACGACCCGGAAGCCGGCGCGGGTGAGCACCGACTCGATCCAGTCGGCCCACATCCGGTTCTCGGCGACGTAGGAGAGGAACAGGTCGGCGGGCAGGGCCGGGCGGCGCCGGGTGAAGGCGTCCCTGATCCGCAGGCGGACCTCCTCGCCGATGACCGGCATGGAGGTGATCTCGCCCTCGGTGACCACCGTGGTGAGCCGTTCGAAGGCGGAGAGCAGGGAGTTGGTGAGACCGGCCTCGTCGCCGAAGGTGGCCAGGGTCTCCTCGTAGGCGTAGTAGGGCCGGTACGGGATCTCCACCGCGCCCCAGTACGAAGTGAGCTCGTCCCCGACCAGACCATTGGGGAAGCGGTCGAACTTGATGCGGGCCAGTGCCCGGCCCGCGTCGGCCTTCTCCTTCTCGCCCTCGTCGATGCGCATGGGGACGGGGTAGATCTTGATGCCGCGGTCGTTGAACCGCTCGTCGATCTGGCGGGCCACGGACGCGGCGCCGTCGATGGACTGGTCGGACAGGGTGAAGCAGTCGACCAGGACGTCCGGGAGGTGCACGGTGCAGATGTCCGCGATGTCGGACAGTCCGGTGCGGCTGTCGATCAGGACGTAGTCGTAGTTCCTCTTCATGTCGGCGCGTAACGCGTCGAAGAAGAGGCCGCCGCCGAGGCGGTCGTAGAAGTTGTCCCAGTCGAAGGTGGAGACGGTCGCGGAGTACTCGCGGTTCTGCCGGCCCGCGGAGACGAAGTCCAGGGTGCCGCCGTCCGGGAACTCCCAGCCGAGGGTCTCCGGGGTCAGCGAGACGGCGTGCGGCTGTATCCGCGCGTAGTCCTTGTGCCAGTCCTCGGCGCGCTGCACCGGACTGGTCGCGGCCCAGGCGTACTCGCTGATCAGGTCGATGACCCCGGTGGTGGCCCCGAGCGTGGAGGGGTCCAGGAAGGGGTGGAAGAAGCGGTGCAGGCCCGGGGCCTCCAGGTCCCAGTCCACGGCGAGGACCCGCTTGCCGTTGGCCGCCAGGATCCAGGCGGTGTTGGCCAGCGCCATGGTGCGGCCCGTGCCGCCCTTGTACGAGTAGAAGGTGACGATGCGTCCGTCACGGCTGTCCCTGCTGTCACGACTCGCTGTCATCCGCGTCCCCCCGGTCGGTGTCGTTGCTGTCGTTGCCGTCGATGTGGGCGTCGTACGCGTTGCAGGCGTCGGGCGGGAAGGGAGCCGCGGGCCGTGCGGGCGGCTCGCTCATCCCCATCGGCCCGAGCAGTCGCGGGCGTTCGGTGTGGGTGTTGCCGGCCGGCAGGTAGACCTGGGCGTGTCTGAGGAACTGCTGGGCGGCGGCCTCGACCACCTGGGGCAGGATCTGTCCGAGGGTCTCCATGTTGGCCACGCCGTTGGCGGCGGCCCGGCAGGCGGCCCGGCCCTGGCCCATCTTGACGGGCAGGGTCTCCTCCAGCCGCCGTGCCAGCTCGGCCTCCTTCGCGCGGCTCTGGTGGTCGTAGCGGTTCCACGGCACGACCACGTTGATCCACGGGCGGGCCTCCTGGTCGAAGGCGGCCAGGCGCTGGCGGCGGTGCTCGTCCTCCACGATCCAGCGGTCGACGATCAGGATCTCCGGCCGGGTCGGCGGCTGCTTGCTGTCGAAGTGTCCGGCCTCGTCGTCGAAGGAGGACATGGTGGTCTGGTAGTTGAGGTTCTTGATCACGTCCTCGGCGACGTACGCGATCGGCCGCTGGGACACCGGATGGTAGGGATTCCAGTCCAGGGCGCTCTCCCCGTAGTACTCCGGGCTCCGGCCCTCCGGCAGGTCGTGCCGGGAGCCGGCCGCCACGGTCACGTGGAGGGTGCGGGCGGGGCCGCTGCCGGCGCTGCCGGCGCCGCCGGCGCTGCCGGAGGGGCCGAAGGCGCTGGGCACCACCCGGTAGTCCACGGGGCGGACGGGATCGAGACGGACGGTCTCGGCGACCCGGACGATGCGCCGGGCCAGTTCGTAGACGGCCCGTTCGTACTGCTCGGCGTACCCGCGCAGTTTGATCAGCCCGTACAGCCCGTCGGTGACGTAGCGCTCGCCGAAGGTGTTGTGGTTGAACTGCAACCGCTCGGCGGGGCCGGGCAGCTGGGAAGGGGGAACCGGCACCCATAACGCGGGCACGATGGCCTCGGCGCGCTCGTTGCTCGCCGCGCCGTGCTGGATCGCGCGGTGCGCGAAGGCGAACCATTCCTTCCCGCACATCTCGCTGGCGAAGTACCGCGGCGAGAACAGGGGCACGAAGACCCGGCAGGTGGCGAGCGCCGCCCCGAGCCGTTCCGACCAGCCCTCGCCGCTGCGTATCTCCCGGTCCATGAACCCGGCTTCGGCGCCGGCGGGCAGGTCCGTCAGCGCCATGACATGGCCGCAGAGATCGCGGAAGAGGCGCTCCACCCACATGTCAGGGTCGGGCCCCCCGGCCCCGAATCTCGGTGTATGCGCATAACTGAGAAAAAAATATGGCTGCACTGATGCGGGCAACACGCCCCCCGTCCCGAAGCTGCGAGCGAAGAAACATCATTCCGGAGCTGCTTCGCCACATCCCCTCATCGTTCAGTCAATCAGCGTCTGTTTTCGGTCATCCACCCGAGGGCGTGGTCAACGGCATCCGGGAGGGAGAAGAGCATGGTCGCCGCCCCTCCCACCCGCCCCCTGCGCACCCGGGAATCCGGGAACGTCCTGCCGATCTCCGCGAAATCGCCGTCGTCCAGTGCGACGTCCTCGTAGGCGGTCCACGCCCCTTCCCGCCGGCTCCCTTGCCGCCCCGGAAGGTTCACCTTCACCACACACTCGTACATGCGCAAGGGGGGCTTCGGAATTCGATACTCCGCGAGATGGAAAGCCGTGCAGACCGAAAACCCCACATTGATCATGAGTACCTGACCGCCCTCCCAGCACAACTTCCCCAGCGGTGACTCCTCACCCAGGTGGCTTTCGATGCGGTGCCCGGCGCAGAGCCGCTCCGCGTCCGCGCCGAGGGCGGCGAAAGAGGTCTGCGGGTGGGAGCTGCGCGCGGCGCCCGGCGTGGTGCGGACGGCCTCGGCGAGGGAGCCCATGCCCTGGCTCGGGGTGCTCGCCGGGTCGAAGGCGGGCATCCGCTCGCGGAAGGCCCGCACCCCGGACCCGTCCAGGCCGGCGATCCGCTCCAGATGGACGCTGGAGGTCTTGGAGTTCTCCGGAGTGAACGCGGGCACCACCAGCGTGCCGCGCGGACCGAGGACCCCCGTGAGGGCGTCGCGCAGCTGCTCGGCGCGCAGGCCGGTCCCGCCGAGGGCGGCGTGCACCATGAGCCGCATCCCGGGGCGGACGCCCAGCAGCCGCAGCTGCACGGCCAGCTGGAGGGTGCCGTCGGCCCGGCCCGGGCCGACGGGGGAGGGGGCCGGTGGCCGGGGCGGGGCGGTCACGCGCCGACCGCCTTCAGTTCGTAGCGGAGCTCGGCGACGAGGCGCTTGCCGGTGGTGGTCAGCTCGGCCGCCTCCGAGAGGCGGTCCAGCGCCCGGTGGATGCGGTCCGAGCCACCCGGCTCGGGCGCCGCGGTGGCCCGCCGGTACGCCTCCACCGCCACCCGCTCGTGCACGTCGGCCAGCAGCCGCGACACCGGGACCGGGCGCTCCCGCCACGGCGAGGGGTGCTGCCACGCCCCGTCCAGCGCGTACAGGTCGGCCACCTCGGTCAGGGCCCGCAACCGGGTCCGCCGCCGCCCGGTCAGCAGCGCGAGCGCGGTCTCCCGCACCCCCGCCGCGTACGGCACCCCGAGCGCCCCCGGACCGTGCCGGCCCGCCTCGCCCCAGCCGCCGGCCCGCGGGCCGCCCGCCAGCGGGGTCAGGGTGGTCAGCCCGGCGGCCGCCGCCCGGGCGAACTCCGGCACCGCCTCGTGCAGCAGCGCCCACGCCCGGTCCAGCCTGCCCCGCCACTCCTCGGCCTCGCCGGTGCCGAGCCGGAGCCTGGGCGGGCGGGGGAAGCAGTTGCGGTACGGGTCGAGGTCCTCCAGCGCCACCGGGGCCGCGTCCGGCCCGGGCGACCAGGTGCGTACGGGCTGCCAGCGCGCGTCCCCCGCCGCGGGCCCGAAGCGGTGCTCGGTGCGCCCGTCCCGTACGGCGTACCCCTCGTCGGTGACGTGCAGCGCGGCCCGGCCCTCCGTGCCGGGCTCCCCGAGCCGCAGCAGTCCCAGCGTCGGCAGGTACACCTCGCCGTCCCGGTAGGCCACCTCGGCCGGCAGGTCCAGCCCGCCGCGCAGGACGGCCGCGACGGCCAGCGCGGTCAGCCTGCGCGCCGCCTCCGGCCCGTCCTGCCGGCCCTCCCGGGCGCCGTCCAGGGCCGCCAGCACCCAGGTACGGGTGAACGGATGGTCCAGTACGGCGTCCAGCGCGTCCGCGCCCGCCTCCCCGGCCTGTTCCACGGCGGCCAGCAGCTCCCAGGCGCGCGCCCAGCCGGGCTCGGCGCCGAGGTCCGCGTGGAGCCGGGCCAGCAGGATCCGGGTCAGCTCCTCCTGGGAACGGGCGAGTTCGGCCGGGTCGGAGAGCTGCGGTGCGGTCTCCCGCAGGGCCGTGCGGCCCTCGACCCCGTCCACGAGCTCGCGCAGGTCGGTGCAGTAGACGGAGGGGTTGTCGAAGCCGTTGCGGTCGCGGTAGCGGTGGGTGTAGAGCCCGCCGCCGCACGAACGTACGACGGGGCAGCGGCGGCACGAGTCGCTGACGCCCGCGAGGCCCAGCTGCCGGGCGCGTACCCCGGGATGGGCCGCGACCTGGTCAAACGCATGGTCGAAGACGTTGAACCCGGTGGCGGCGGCCCCCTCGAAGGCGCTCTTGAGGGAGTCCACCTGCTCCAGGGTCCCGTCGGTCTCGACGACGACGAGGTCCGTGGGCGCGAGGCCGAGCGACTCGGTGAGGCTGGGGCCGCCGCGCAGGGTGGAGAGCAGGGACTCGAAGAGCCGTACGGGCACCGGGCGGCCGAGGCGTTCCCAGTGGTCGAAGATCCGCAGGAGCCAGCGCGCGTACGCGTCGGGGGCGTCGTCCGGTCGGACCGGAGGGGTCTCCCAGGTGGCGTGGGGGAGGAGGAAGTCCACGCGTGGCGGCTCGAGTTCGACGAGCGCGTCCAGGACGGCCACGGGATCGTTGGCCACGTCCACGGTGCAGAGCAGACCCTGGTAGAGGTGGCGGTAGGGCTCCGAGCGGAGCAGCGCGACGGCGGCCAGGACCAGCGGGTGGCTCGTACGGCCGTCCGCGAAGCGGCGGTGGCGGTCGTTGGCGGCGCGGTCCCCGTCCAGGGAGATGCCGACCCGGACGTCGAACTCGTCGAAGAGGTCGAGGTGACGGGTGCTGAGCTGCAGGCCGTTGGTGTGGATCCGCAGGTCGAGGGCGGCGGTTCCGGTGAGCGCCCGGCTGAATTCCTCGCACACGAGGCGGAGCCGGGCGGTGCCCGCCAACAGGGGTTCCCCTCCGTGAAGAATCACCGTGACGGAGGGGAGTGCATGGTCACGGGCATGTTCGGCGAGCCGCGACGCGGTATGCGAGATTACCTCGGGGGAGATCACTTTCGGCCGGGCTCGCCAGCTCTGATCTGCGTGTTCGTAGACATAGCAATGATCACAAGCAAGATCGCATCTGCTGTGAACTTTCAGGACGATCTCGCGAAATGCGATCAGGCCGCTCATTCCACCAGTCTAGAGCGCCTACTTCGGTGTCAGAGCGCGGAGTTGAAGATCGGTGCCTGAACCGGACGACCGGATTCAGTCGGCAGTACGCGCCCGAGCGTCGCCGCCGCGGAGGCGGTGTGGACGTCGATCTTGGCGAGCGGGACCCGGCGGGCCTTGACCGTGCTGGTCGCGGGGGTTGCGGAAGTGTTCACGACGCCGTCCTTGGGGAAGCCATGTGGAATGGGCATGCGAATGACAACAGCGACGCGCTGCCGTCAAGCGTGGACTTTACTCGGCCACACCCCATTGGCAACCGAGACATGACGCCTGGTCAACCGTTCTATAGCAAGCTCGGCGTATTTCTCGACGTGGCTTATTCGGCCGTTCGCCGGACGGCAAGATCCTTTTCTTCCGGCGGCGGACCCGGACCGGGAGCCGGCGGGGGCCGCACCCGGGTCCGACCGGGGTGCGCGGGCGCGGCGACCCGGCGCTGACCTGGCCCGACCCGTCTCGGTAGGTTGGGCGCATGACCACGCCGCCCCTGATCCTGCTGCTGTCCGGAAGTCTGCGCGCCGGTTCCTCCAACGAGGCGGTGCTGCGCACCGCGCAGGCGGTCGCCGCCGGGACGCCCGCCCACGTGCGCACCGTCCTGTACGACGGGCTGGGGACGCTGCCGCACTTCAACCCCGATGACGACACGGACCAGTTGCCCGCTCCGGTGGCCGGGCTGCGCGCGGCGATCGCCGCGGCGGACGCGATCCTGGTCTGCACCCCGGAGTACGCGGGCACCCTGCCGGGATCGTTCAAGAACCTCCTGGACTGGACGGTCGGCGGTACCGAGATCAGCGACAAGCCCGTGGCCTGGGTGAACGCGGCCGCCCCGGGCCGCGGCCTGGGCGCGGAGGCCACGCTGCGCGCGGTCCTCGGCTACACCGGCGCCGCGGTCGTGGAGGAGGCCTGCGTACGGATCCCGGTGAACGGGGGGATGTCCGGCCAGGACGGGACGATCGCCGACCCGGAGGTCCGGGCGCGCATCGGCGAGGTGCTCGGCGTACTGGCCGGCCGGGACCGCCGGGACCGCCCGGACGGCCAGGGCGCACCCTAGGCGGGCTGCTGTTCGCTGAGGGGCGGGATGGGCAGGTCGCGCAGCAGCCAGTTGAGTACGTCGGGCAGTGCGCGCAGGGCCGCGAAGTGCGCGGCGGCCGGCTCGATGGCGGTCGTGGCCCCCGGGATGCGGCGGGCCAGCCAGCGGGAATGGCCCACGGGGGAGAACACGTCGAGCTCCCCGTGCCAGATCAGCACCGGGCAGCGGATGCCGGCGGGGTCGAAGCCCCAGGGGCGGCTGAAGGCGAGGACGTCGTCGATCCATCCGTACGCCGAATGGCGCAGCCCCTCACGGTAGTTCCGCAGCAGCATCGACCGCAGGCCCGCATCCGAGACGATCATGCGGTCGTTGTCGGTCAGCTCCCGGCGCAACTCGTCCAGCAGCCGGCCGGGATCCTTGCGGATGCCGTCGGCGCGCGGGATCAGCCGGGCCGCCAGCTCCTCGGGGTCGGCGGTGGCGGTGGTGTACTCCTTGACGTTCGACGCGGCCATCCCGGCGAACCAGTCCAGGTCCTCCGCGTCCCGGGGAGCCAGGCCGACCATGGCCGCGGTCCGGGTGACCCGGTCCGGGAGCAGGGCGGCGCAGGCGAGGGCTCCGGCGGCGCCGCCGGAGCGGCCGGCCACCGCGAAGGTGTCCAGGCCGAGGGCGTCGGCGATGGCGGCCACGTCCTGGGCCACGTCGGCGACGGTGCGGCCCGGGTGGCGGTCGGAGCCGCCGTAGCCGGGTCTGTCGTAGGCGATGAGCTGCATGCGGCGTTGGTAGAGGACCATGCCCCGGGGGGCCGGGCCCAGGCGGCTGCCGGGCATGCCGTGGAGCAGGAAGACGGGCTTGCCGTCGGGATCGCCCCAGCGCTCCACGGTCAGAGAGCGTCCGTCCGCTGTGCGCACCTGATTGCGCACGCGCTCCCTCCTTCACGATCGGTGCGAGTCGTCACCGAGATTGTGCTCGCTGGCGGAGGAGCGCGGTAGGGCGCACTTCGTGCGCAATTCTTGTGAAGGCTTTCACGAGCGCGCGGACGCCTTTGGTCCTCTGGTATATGCCCAGGTCAAGTCAGGGGCCTTGGGGGCGTGAACGGGCGTAAGGGTCCTTCGGTCCGCCCGGAAAGGGCTTTTTCGGCACGTACGCTTCCGCTTTTGCTCGTCGAATTGCGACATCGGGCTGAGGCGTCAGGGAAAAAGCCGGTCGCGGTCGGTCCGTTTCGAAATGAAGGAGTCGGATGCGCCGGGCCCGCTACGGCGCGGGGATCAGCAGGGCGGCCGCCGAGCGGGCCTGGCGCAGGGCCCGGGCCCGGTCCGCGCCGCGCTGGCCCAGGACGACCCGGGTGCTCAGGCCGTCCAGCAGGGCGAGCAGCTCCGAGGCGCGTCCGGGTACGTCCATGGGTGCGAAGCGGCCCTGGTCCACGCCCTTGGCGAGGAGTGCCTCCAGGTCCCGCTGCCAGCTCTCGTCGATCTCCTCCTGGGCGGCCTTCAGCGGCTCGTTGGAGGCGGTACGGGCCCTGATCATCACGCTCTACTCCTCCAGCCTGAACCTCCAGGTCCTCGGCATCCCGTGGAGCCGCGCCCGGGCCATCGTCATCAGCGCCGCCGTCACCGCCGTCGGCTCGCTGGCCGCCCTCTTCCTCACCGACTTCACCACCTCCCTGCTCTCCTTCCTCTCCCTCCTGATCATCGTCTTCGCCCCCTGGGGCGGGGTCTTCCTCGCCGACATGCTGCTGCGCCGCTGCCGCTACGACTCCGACGCGCTGCACGCGGGCAGTGCCGGCGCCTACTGGTACCGCTCCGGCTACCACCCGGCGGGCATGGCCGCCCTGCTCGCCGGCATGGCCTTCGCCGCCCTGACCTGCGACTCCGAACTGTGGACCGGACCGCTGGTGGCCCCGCTCGGCGGCGCCGACCTCACCCTCCTCGGGTCGGTCGTCTCCGGACTCGCCTACTGGGCCCTCGCCCGGCGCCGGGTACCGGCGTACGCCCCGGCCGCCGGCGTACGCCCCGGCCGCCTGACCGGCCTGACCGCCCCGGCCGCCTGACCGCCCCGGCCGCCTGACCGGCCTGACCGCCCCGGCCGCCTGACCGCCCCGGCCGCCTGACCGCCCCGGCCGCCTGACCGGCCTGACCGGCCGCGGGACCCGCCCCGCCCGGCCACCCGCACGACACGTCACACGCAATGGAGCACCCTCACATGGCACGCCATCCCTTCCCCGCCGACCTGCTGCTCACCGGAGCCCGCATCCACACCGTGGACCCGGACCTGCCCGAGGCCGAGGCCCTCGCCGTGCACGACGGCCGGATCGTCTGGCTCGGCCCGGACCACGAGGCCGCCGCCTGGGACGGCCCGGACACCGAGCGGATCGACGCGGACGGCAAGCTGGTGCTCCCCGGCTTCATCGACGCCCACAACCACGTCCGGCTCGGCTCGGACGACGCCTGCGTGCAGCTCGCCGGGGTACGGACCCTGGAGGGCATCCACGAGCGGATCCTGGCCTGGCGGGAGGCCAACCCGGACGCGCAGTGGATCGAGGCCGAGGCCTTCGACTACTCCGCGATCCCGGACGGCCGGATGCCGTGCGCCGCCGACCTGGACCCCGTCACCGGGGACATCCCCGCGATCGTGCTCTCGTACGACGTGCACACGGCCTGGCTGAACACGGCGGCCATGCGGCGGCTGGGAGTCTCGCGGGACCGCACGGACCTCCCCTTCGGCACGGCGGCGGTGGACCCGCTGACCGGCGAACCCAGCGGATTCGTCAAGGACTTCGCCGTCAAGGGGCTCTCGCGCGACGGCCACCGGGCGCTGCGCGACCTGGGCGTCCCGTGGGCCTCGCCGGACCGGCAGTACGGGCGGCTCGCCAAGAGCCTCGACGACGCGATCGGCTTCGGCATCACCACGGTGGTCGAGCCGCAGAACTCCCTCGACGACCTCGCCCTCTACGAGCGGGCCCGTGCGGAGGGCCGGCTGTGCTCGCGGATCGTCGCCGCCCTGTTCCACCCGCGGGGCACGACCGAGGAGGAGCTCGACGCCTTCGCGGCGGCCGCCCGCGCGTACGCGGGGGAGCGGCTGCGGGTCGGCCCGCTCAAGCTCTACATCGACGACGTGGTGGAGCCGCGCACGGCCGCGCTGCTGGAGCCGTACGCGGGCTGCGGCCACCACCGGGGCGAGACCTTCTACCCGGCCGAGGAGTTCGCGGAGCTGCTGGCGAAGCTGGACGCGCGCGGCTTCCAGTGCTTCGTCCACGCCACCGGCGACCGGGGCATCCGGACCGTCCTGGACGCGGTGGAGCACGCCCGGGCGGCCAACGGCCCGCGCGACGCCCGCCACCAGGTGGTCCACGTGGAGTGCCTGGACCCGGCGGACGTACCGCGCTTCGCGGAGCTCGGCGTGGTCGCGTGCATGCAGCCCAGGCACTGCGCACCGGAGATCGCGGGACCCGGCCAGGACTGGGCGGAGAACGTCGGCGAGGGCCGCTGGCACAAGGCGTGGCCGATGCGCAGCCTGCACGAGGGCGGGGCGGTGCTGGCGTTCTCCAGCGACTGGAACGTGGCGGAGATGGACCCGATGGTCGGCATCTACACGGCGGTGACGCGCCGCCCCCTGTCCGGCGAGGGCCCGGCCTGGCAGCCGGCCGAGACGGTGGACGTGGCCACGGCGGTGCACGGCTACACGATGGGCTCCGCCCACGCCAACTTCCTGGACCGGGAACGCGGTTCGCTCACGGTGGGCAAGGCGGCGGACTTCGTGGTCCTCTCCCGCGACATCCTCGCCGTCCCGGCCGACGAGATCCCGGGCACGGTGGCCGAAACGGTGGTGGTGGCGGGCGAGGTCGTCCACCGGACGGCCTGAGTTCCGGCGGCCGGTGTGCCTAGGCTGTGTCGGGGTGCTCCCCGCAGGGCGTCGAACGCAAGGTGGCCCGGCCCGCCGACCCCCCGTCACGTTCGGCGCCCGAGGAGACGCCCCGGCGCGCGCCCGGCCCCACCCCTCCGACCCCGCCCCACCCCGACGGAGCCCCCGGCCGGGGCTAGCGCTGGGGCCAGTACCAGAGGGGTTCGTCGAGGGGGCCCTCGCGGCCCGCTACCTCGGTCCGGCCGAACTCCTTGACCAGGGTGATGGTCTGCAGGTCCACCCGGTGCCGCCGGGTGCCGGCCGCCAGGGCCTCCGCCAGCGGGGCCGCGTGGGTGACCACCACCGTCTGGGTGTCCCGGCTCACCGTGAGGATCAGGTCGGCGAGCGGGGCCAGCAGGTCCGGGTGGAGGCTGGTCTCCGGCTCGTTGAGCACCATCAGGGCGGGCGGCCGAGGAGTCAGCAGGGCCGCCGTCCACAGCAGGTAGCGCAGGGTGCCGTCGGAGAGCTCGGCCGCGCCCAGCGGGCGCAGCAGGCCGTGCTGGTGGAGTTCCAGCTCGAAGCGGCCGTCGCGGTCGGTGACGGAGACCCGGCTGCCGGGGAAGGCCGCCGAGACCGCCTCGTCCAGCGCGGCGTGGTCCCCGATCTCGCGGATCGTCTGGAGCGCGGCGGGCAGGTCCGAGCCGTCGGCGCTGAGCACGGGCGTACGGGTGCCGACCCGCGGGGTCCGGGCGGGTGCCCCGGCGTCCGTGCGGACGTGGTCGTAGAACCGCCAGGACCGGATCAGGTCGCGCAGGGCGAGGAGGTCCGGGGCCAGCTGGGGGTCCGCGAGCTCGCTGAGCATGGAGTCGTACGGGCGCAGGGCGTTCTGCGTACGGTGCCAGCCTCCGTCCGCGGTGCGCGTGCGTACTGCCGGCCCCGCACGGTCCGAGAGGAGCGCGGCGGGGCGCAGGACCGGGCCCGCCCACGTGCACTCGCGCTTGATCTCCGGATCGAGGGCGAAGAGGGAGTCGGGGACCGGGGCCGGGTGCCCGAAGTCCACCGCGTAGCCGAACTCGTCGCCCGCGAAGCCCAGGCGGAGGCTGACCGGCTCGCTGCGGACCGTGCCCTGGAGCGGGTGCTGTCCCTCGCGCACGGCCCGGGCCGGCTTTTCCGGACCGGCCCACAGGGTGGAGGGCAGTCCGCCCTCCCGGGCCAGCGCCGCGACCGCCCCGCCGCGTGCGGAGTCGGCGAGCAGGCGCAGCGATCGGTAGAGGCTGGACTTGCCCGTGCCGTTGGCCCCCGTCACGACGGTGAGCCGGCCCAGAGGGACGATCAGTTTGCGCAGGGAGCGGTAGTTCTCGACGGCGAGCGTGGTGATCACGTGACGATCATGCCGTGTCCCTGCGGGGTGCTCGGCGGTGTTACGGCTCGGCCCGTGCCGTGTCCTCTGGGGGGTGCTCGGCGTGTTCGGGGTGGGCCGGTGCCGTGTCCCCTGCGGGGTGCTCGGTGTGGGGTGGGCCGGTGCCGTGTCCCTGCGAGGCGGCGTGGGGTGGGCCCGTGCCGTGTCCCCTGCGGGGTGCTCGGCGGGGGGTGGGCCGGTGCCCCGCACGAGGATCTCCTCGGCTCGCGCCTGCGGCCGCGGTTCTGCCAGACGGCCTGGGTTGCGCGCTCGTCCTGCGGGGACCCTCCTGCGTGTCCCCACCCCACGGCCGGGCTCCGGCAGTGCTCGGTGTCCCCGGAACGACAGCCTCGCCGGCGTGGGTCCGGGCAGCGCGCGGGCACCGCGGAGCACCCCGCAGGGGTCAGTCGGGGACCCCGGGCCGGCCCTTGCGCCACACCGCGCAGGCCAGGGTGACCGCCGAACCGACCACCGCCCAGGCGGCCAGCACCAGCATCGGCCCGCCCGCGCCGTTCCCCTTGAAGTACGTGATGGAGCGCGCCGCGTACGTGCCGGCACCCGGCGGCAGGGCCGGGCCGATGGCGCTCCAGAACGGCGGCAGCAGCGGGTAGGGGTAGGCGCCGCCGGCACTCGGGTTGCCGAGCACCACGACCAGCAGGATCGCGAGGCCGATGCCGATCACGCCCGCCACCCCCTGGAAGGCGAGGGTGATCGCGCCGACCGCGAAGACGACCAGGGTGCCCAGCCCCCACAGGCCCATGATGCTGCCGGGCAGCGCGCCAAGGATCGGGCCCGCGATGACCGTGCCGAGCAGCCCGGCGGCGATCGCGTACAAGAGCAGCGCGCCGAGCCGGATGACGGCGCGGTGTCCGTTCGCGGGCCGGGCGCCGGCGCTGATCGCGAGGATCGCGGCGCACAGGTAGCCGCCCACGCACCAGCCGATCACCAGGTAGAAGGAGCTCAGGCCGCGGCTGTCGCCCTTGCCGGCCGGGGCCACGTCGGTGACCCGCAGGGTCCGGCCCTGGGTCTTCTCGACGAAGCCGACGATCTCTTCCACGGCCTGGGACAGCGAGGCGCCGGCGCCGGAGGCGACCAGTAGCCGGTCGGTCTTGCCGGCCGGGTCGACGATCAGCGCGGCGTCGACGTCCCGGTGCCTGACCTGGTCGAGCGCCGCGGCCTCGTCCTTGACCACGCGGGGGTCGAGCGGTTCGCCGGGCAGGGCGCCGAGCTGCTTCGCGGTCTGCTGGGCCACCGGGGCGAGGGGAGCGGCCACGGCGATCGGGATCTCGCTGGGCTTCGGATGGTGGAAGGCCCCGATGTACGAGGTGATGAAGGCGAGCTGGAGGGCCAGCACCCCCAGGACCAGCAGGGCTGCCCGGGTGGTCACGGCGTCCTTGACCTCGGCGAGGAAGCCTGTGGTGGACGGCCCTGCGTCGGTGCTCTCGGTGGGCTGGGTCATGTTCCACACGCTCGGCGTACCGGGGGCGGGGCGCAGCAGGGGAGGGCCGAACGGATGACCTGGACGGCCTCAGAGGATCGAACAGGTGTTTCGCACGGATATTCGAATTGCTCTATGGTGGGGGTGGGGGAGGAGGTGTTCAACGAGCGAAGCAGGAGGCCGCGGGTGCCTGGTTTTACGCATCTGCACACCGTTTCGGGGTTCTCCATGCGCTACGGAGGCTCGCACCCCGAACGGCTGGCGGAACGTGCCGCCGAGCGGGGCATGGACGCCCTCGCCCTGAGCGACCGCGACACCCTCGCGGGCACGGTGCGGTTCGCGAAGGCGTGCGCGAAGGCGGGGATCCGGCCGCTGTTCGGAGTGGACCTGGCCGTGTCGCCTCCGGTGGGGTCGGCCGGGTCGGGGGGCTCGGCCGGCTCCGCCGGAGGCGGCGCGGACGGTACGGGCGGATCCGGCGGCCGGGCGGGCTCCGCCGAGGCCTCGTACCGCCGTCGCACCCCCGTCAAGGGCGGGGCCTTCGTCGACGAGTCCGCCGCGCGGGCCGTCTTCCTGGCCCGGGACGGGGCCGCCGGATGGGCCGAGCTGTGCCGGATGGTCACCGCCGCCCACGCCGGTGCCGGCGAGCCCTGCCGCACCGGACCCGACGGTGCCGCAACCCCGCGGGTGGCCGGCGAGCAGCCGGTGCTGCCCTGGTCGGCCCTGCGCGGAGAGGGCGTCTTCGTCCTCCTCGGGCCCGGCTCCGAGGTGGGGCGGGCGCTCGCCGCGGGACGCCCCGACCGGGCCGCCCGGCTGCTCGCGCCCTGGCGGGAGGTCTACGGCGACTCCCTGCGCCTGGAGGCCGTCCACCACGGCCGCACCGGCACCGGGCCCGGCTCGCTGCGGCTGGCCGCCCGTACCGTCGGCTTCGCCGCCGAACAGGGCGTCCGGGCCGTGCTCACGAACGCCGTCCGCTACGCCGACCCCGGCCAGGGCCCGGTCGCCGACATCCTCGACGCGGCCCGCCGCCTGGTCCCCATCGACCCCCGCGGGCCCCTCGACAGCGGCGAACGCTGGCTCAAGGCCCCGGCCGCCATGGCCGAGGCCGCCGACCGCATCGCCCAGGCCGCCGGCCTGCGCCCCGCCGACGCCAGACGCCTGCTCGCGGAGACCTCCCGTACCGCCGAGGCCTGCGCCGTGGACCCCGAGGACGACCTCGGCATGGGCTCCGTGCACTTCCCCGAGGCCCGGCTCGTCGGCGCCGCCCACCGCAGCGCCCAGCGTGTCCTCGCCTCCCGGGCCTCGGCGGGCATGGTGCTGCGCGGGTACGCGGACGACCGCGCGTACTGGGATCGGATGCACCGCGAGCTCGACATCATCGCCTACCACGGTTTCGCCTCGTACTTCCTGACGGTCGCCCAAGTAGTCGACGACGTACGGGAAATGGGGATCCGGGTGGCCGCCCGCGGCTCCGGCGCCGGCTCCCTCGTCAACCACCTGCTCGGCATCGCGCACGCCGACCCCGTCGCGCACGGGCTGCTGATGGAACGCTTCCTGTCCAAGCGCCGGCGCGTCCTGCCCGACATCGACATCGACGTGGAGTCCGCCCGCCGGCTGGAGGTCTACCGGCGCATCATCGACCGGTTCGGCACCGAGCGCGTGGCCACCGTCTCCATGCCCGAGACCTACCGGGTCCGGCACGCCGTCCGCGACGTCGGCGCCGCCCTGTCCATGGACCCGACCGTCATCGACCGGCTCGCCAAGGCCTTTCCGCACATCCGGGCCCGCGACGCCCGCGCCGCGCTGGCGGAACTCCCCGAACTGCGCGACGTACGGGGGGAGTCGCACGGGAGGCTGTGGGAGCTCGTCGAATCGCTCGACGCGCTGCCGCGCGGGATCGCCATGCACCCGTGCGGGGTGCTGCTCTCCGACGCCTCCCTGCTCGCCCGTACACCCGTGGTGCCCACCAGCGGCGAGGGCTTCCCCATGTCCCAGTTCGACAAGGACGACGTGGAGGAGCTCGGGCTGCTCAAACTGGACGTGCTGGGCGTACGGATGCAGTCCGCGATGGCGCACGCCGTCGCGGAGATCCGGCGCGGCACGGGGGAGGAGCTCGACCTGGACGACCCGGCGCAGGTGCCGCCGGGGGACCGGGCCACGTACGAGCTGATCCGCTCGGCCGAGACGCTGGGCTGTTTCCAGATCGAATCGCCGGGCCAGCGCGACCTGGTGGGGCGGCTGCAGCCGTCGACCTTCCACGACCTGGTCGTCGACATCTCCCTCTTCCGGCCGGGGCCGGTGGCCGCCGACATGGTGCGGCCCTTCATCGAGGCCCGGCACGGGCGGGCGCCGGTCCGCTTCCCGCACCCGGACCTGGCGGACGCGCTGCGCGAGACGTACGGGGTGGTGGTCTTCCACGAGCAGATCATCGAGATCGTGCACGTCATGACCGGCTGCGGGCGGGACGAGGCGGACCGCGTGCGGCGCGGCCTGTCCGACCCGCAGTCGCAGGCGCGGATCAAGGTCTGGTTCGCGGCGAAGGCGGGCGGGCGCGGCTATCCGGTGGAGGTGATCGCGCGGACCTGGGAGATCGTCGAGGCCTTCGGCAGCTACGGCTTCTGCAAGGCGCACGCGGTGGCCTTCGCGGTGCCCACGTACCAGTCGGCGTGGCTGAAGGCGCACCACCCGGCGGCCTTCTACGCCGGGCTGCTGACCCACGATCCGGGGATGTACCCGAAGCGGCTGCTGCTGGCGGACGCGCGGAGGCGGGGCGTACCGGTGCTGCCGCTGGACGTGAACCGGTCGGCGGCCGCCCATCGTATCGAACTGGTGTCCGATGTCGGGGGGGCGTGGGGGCTGCGGCTCGGGCTGTCCGACGTCCATGGCATCAGCGGGGCCGAGGCGGACCGGATCGAGGGCGGGCAGCCGTACGCCTCCCTGCGCGACTTCTGGGACCGGGCGCACCCGGGGCGCCCGGTCGCCGAACGGCTGGCACAGGTAGGGGCGTTGGACGCCTTCGGCGCCAACCGGCGTGACCTCCTGCTGCACTTGACCGAACTGCACGGCGCGCAGCGGGCGGCCGGGGTCCGCGGACCCCAACTCCCGCTGGAGGGCGGCCGGTCCACGGCCTCCGTCGGACTGCCCGACCTCACCGAGGCGGAACGGCTCAGCGCCGAGCTGGGCGTCCTCGGCATGGACGCCTCGCGGCACCTGATGGGGGACCACCACGCCTTCCTGGCCGAGCTGGGGGTGGTCCCGGCGAGCCGGCTGCGGGACACCGCGCACGGGCAGACCGTACTGGTCGCGGGGGCCAAGGCGGCCACCCAGACCCCGCCGATCCGGTCCGGGAAGCGGGTCATCTTCACCACGCTGGACGACGGGACGGGCCTGGTCGACCTGGCCTTCTTCGACGACAGCCACGAGCGGTGCGCGCACACCGTCTTCCACTCCTTCCTGCTGCTGGTACGGGGGGTCGTGCAGCGGCGGGGCCCGCAGAGCCTGAGCGTGGTCGGGGCGGCGGCCTGGAACCTGGCGGAGCTGGCGGAACTGCGGGCGGCGGGCGGCCTGGACGCGGTGGCGGCACGGCTCGCCTCCGGCGGGGCGGCGGATGTCGATTCCCCGGCGGGCCCGGCGGGCCCGGCTGCCGCTCCGGCGGATCCCGGACGCCGGATCCACATGTCCACCGGGTACGAGATGAACCCCTGGGCCGACCTCCAGCCCCCGGGCACCGGCCCCGCCACCGGCCGCAAGCTGTGGCACTCCAGCCCGGGGAGCGCGGGATGAACGCGGCGGGCTGGGCTGCGGGTGCGGCCTCCGGTCCGGCCGCGGGATCGGGCGGCGGGGCGGTTGTGGTCTGTCTGCGGATGCACCCCGCAGGCGGCGGTCCGCTCGGGGCCGGGGCGTACGCCGGGGTGCTCGCGCTGCTCGGCGGGATCACCCCGGCCGTGCAGGCCCTGGCGCCCGACACCGCCCTCGCCGATGTCCGGGGCGCGCTGCGCTACTTCGGCTGCGACGCCCGCCGGCTGGCCGCCGTGATCCGGGTCCGGGCCCTCGCCCTGTACGGCGTGGACGCCGCCGTCGGCGTGGCCGGCAACCCCATGCTGGCCCGGGCGGCGGCCCGCGAGGCCCGGCCCGGGGCGACCCTGGTGATCCCCGACGAGCCCGCCGCCGTACGGGAGTTCCTGGCGGGCAAGCCCGTCACCGTGCTCGACGGGATCGGCCCCAGGGCGGCCCGCACCCTGTGCTCCTACGGCCTCGACTCCGTCGGCCGGGTCGCCGAGGCCCCGCCCGCCGCCCTGCGGCGGATCCTCGGCGCCCGGCTCGGCCGCGAGGTGCACGAACGCGCCCTCGGCATCGACCGGACCCCCGTCCGGCCGGGCGCTGCCGCCCGCACCATCGCCGCCGAGCGGCTCTTCGACCGGGACGAGCTGGACCCCGTACGGCACCGGCGGGCCCTGCTCTCGCTGACGGAGGAGCTCGGCGCGAAGCTTCGTACACAAGGACCGGGCCGGGGACAGGTCTGCCGGGCCCTCTCGCTCACCGTCCGCTGCGCCGACCGCACCACGCTCACCCGCACCCGCACCCTGGCCGAACCCACCGCGCACTCGGCGTCCCTGACCGCCGCGGCCTACGCCCTCTACGAGAGCCTCGGCCTGCAGCGGGCCCGGGTCCGCGCGCTGTCCCTGCGGGCCGAGGGCCTGACCCCGGCCGAACGGGCCGTGCGGCAGCTCAGTTTCGACCCCGAGGACGAGAAGGCCCGCCGGCTGGAAGCCGTCACGGACCGGGTCCGCGCACGCTTCGGCCCGCAGGCCATCGCCCGTGGCTCGCTCGCCGCCTGACGGACGATCGGGCGACACGCGAGTTTTTACCGACGCGTAACTTCCCTGTGTTGCTACTCACCCGTAATTTAGCGGCAGCAGCGCCCCTTTGTGATCCGGATCACGGGACGAACCCCCACGCCCCATCCCCTTGAGTCGAACGCAAGGAGATCACACGATGCTGCCCTGGAGACGCCTGCTCCGCCCGCTGGCCGTCCTCACCCTCACCGCCGCCGCACTCGTCGCCCCCACCGGCGCAGCGCAGGCCGCGTCCGCCCCCAGCACCGGCTGGAACAACTGGTCCTGCAAGCCGTCCGCCGCGCACCCGCGCCCCGTCGTCCTCGTACACGGCACCTTCGGCAACTCCGTCGACAACTGGCTCGGCCTCGCGCCGTACCTCGTGCACCGCGGGTACTGCGTCTACTCCCTCGACTACGGCCAACTCCCCGGCGTGCCCTTCTTCAACGGGCTCGGCCCCATCGACAAGTCCGCCGGCCAGCTCGACGTCTTCGTCGACAAGGTCCTCGCCGCCACCGGCTCCGCCAAGACCGACATCATCGGGCACTCGCAGGGCGGCATGATGCCGCGCTACTACCTGAAGTTCCTCGGCGGCGCCGAGAAGGTCAACGCACTGGTCGGGCTCGCCCCCGACAACCACGGCACCACCCTGCTGGGCTTCACCAAGCTCCTCCCCTACTTCCCCGGGGCCGAGGACCTGATCAGCACCGCGACCCCGGGCCTCGCCGACCAGATCGCCGGGTCCGCCTTCCAGCAGAAGCTGAACGCGGGCGGGGACACCGTCCCCGGGGTGAAGTACACGGTGATCGCCACCAAGTACGACGAGGTGGTGACGCCGTACCGGAGCGCGTTCCTCGACGGGCCGAACGTGCGGAACGTCGTGCTCCAGGACCTGTGCGTGCTGGACCTCTCGGAGCACGTCGCCATCGGGCTCACCGACCGGATCGCCTGGCACGAGGCGCTCAACGCCCTCGACCCGGCCCACGCCGAACGGACCACCTGCGCCTCCGTCTTCGACTGACGGGTGGCGCGGGCGGCCCGCGGCATGAACTAGCGGCCGTGGCGGCTCGCGGTCGTCGCACGGCGGCGGGCCAGCCCGAACAGCACGGCCGCGCCGACGGCCAGGGCGCCGGCCCCGGCGATCGCGATCGCCGGGGTGGCGCCGTTGCCGCCCGTCTCCGCGAGGTTGCGCCCGGCCGGGGACTGGGAGGGCACCGGGACGGCGGCGGTGTCGGTGCTGCCGTTCGTCTTCGGATCGTTGTCGCCGTGACCGTTGTGCTCGACGGTGGACTTGTCCGCACCCGCGGCGATCTGCTGGTCCGTCGGGGCCGAGGGCTTGTCGGACGGCTTGGTGCCGGTGCCGGTGCCGGTGCCCGTGTCGGGCTTGGCACTCGCCGGCGCAGACGCCGCCGTGCTGGGCTCGGTGCTCGGCGTGCTGCCGCCGCCCCCGTTGCCGCCGCCCCCGTTGTCCTTGCCGAAGACCACGTCCGAGCAGGTGTAGAAGGCCTCCGGGCTGTCGGAGCGCTGCCAGATGCTGTAGATCAGGTGGCGGCCGGACTTGTTCGGGACGGTCCCCGAGAAGACGTAGTCGCCGTTCTGCATGCCGGGGTCGGTGGCCTTCGCGAACGGCGCGGACTCCAGGTCGGACCACTTCAGGGGCTTCGTCGGGTCGTACCCGTCCTTCGTCACGTACAGCTCGAAGGAACCCTTGTGCGGGGCGGTGCCCTTGTAGCGGAAGGTGTGCGCACCGGCGGTCATCGGGCTGGCCGGCCAGTCGGCCCGGGCCAGGTCCAGCCCCTGGTACTTGTCGTTGCCGGCGGAGCACAGCTGGCCGTTCGGGATCAGCGCCCGGTGGTTCCCGGCCGCGTTGGCGATGTTCACCGCGTTCCAGTCGTAGAACGCCTGCGCCCCGCTGGACGACACGGCCGCCTTGCAGGCCGCCGACTTCGGCGCCTCCGGGCCCTCCGCGTAGCACGCCGCGACCCGGCTGACCGGGTCCGTCATCGAGCCGTGCGCGACCGCGGGAGCGGCGGCGTACGCGGCCAGCGCCAGCGGGGCGATACCGGCGGAGGCGATACGGGTCAGCGTCACGGAACGGCGGCGTGCGGACATGGGTGGATCTCCTTCGGGCACAAGGCAGGGGCGCGCCAGCGGAATCGGAATCGGGTCCAGCGGCGCCGCCCCCCGGCGGCGCCACACGGCCCTTCCTGTCCTGGCCCGGCCAAGCTAGCCCCCCGCACCACGCCTTTCGCCTGCTCCGGCCCCCTGGAGCGGATCCTTACGGTCCTGTTAAGGAAGGAGTAAGGACGACCTCAGGAAGCGGGCTTCGGGAGGGTTTCCGTCCGTGCGTGGGGGCTACGCTCCGGGGATGAGGCGAGCAGAGGTTCTCAAACGAGTCATCGGCATCCTCACGGAGGCCCAGGAGATCCGCCGGGCGGCGGAGGCGGGCGAGGACGACGGCCCGGCCGCGGAGACCGGGGTGGTCACCAACCTGCTGAACGAGATGCTGCCCTCGATCAGCGTGCCGGCGGACTCGTCCCCCGAGCAGGTGGCCCGCCTGGTCGCGCAGGCGCTCGGTCCTGCCCTGCAGACCATGGTCGCCGGGTTCAGCCTGGCCTTCACGAGTCTCGCCATCGTGCACGACGACGGTCAGACGGACGTCTCCGCGATCGAGGTCCTGCAGAGGCTCGCCCTCGAGGTGGAGGCCGGGTTCTTCGACGAGGGCGCGTAGCGGAGAGAGGGACGGAGAGCGCGACGGAGAGACGGACCGGCCGGCGAGGCGGGGCCGGGGCCTGCCTCGCCCGGCCGCCCCTACGCGAGGAGGGCGCGCAGGCCGGCCGCCGAGCGGGCCTGGTCGTCCAGGGCGTCGAGGGCCCGGACGGCCTGGGCGGCCGCCTCCGGGTCGCTCGTGGCGAGCCCGCTCTCGGCGAACTCGTCCTCGTCCAGGCGCAGTACGGAGGTCCCGTCCGCCGAGACCCACAGGTCGAGGTCCAGGTCCTCCACGAGGATCTCCCCGGCCTGCACCAGGGCCGGGCGCGTCACGTCGCAGTACCAGCCCTTGAGGACGCCGTCACCGGTCCACACTTCCTTGACCGCGTACCAGCGGGTGCGCCAGAAGTGCTCGACGAACACGTCGCCCGGCTCGAAGCGGACGAAGCCGAAGTCCCGTACGCCCTCGGCCGCCCAGGGCGCGCGTACGGAGATCCGGTCGCCGTCGTCGGCGACCTGCGCCGCCGGGTAGCGGATCTTGGTGCGTCCGGCCTTGGTCAGGACGACGGTCAGCTGCTCGGTCACGCTGTCTCCAGTTCCTTCGTACGTCGCTTCGTGAGCTTCTTCGTGTAGCGCGTCTCTGTCGCGCAGATCTCGTACCCCAGCCACTTGTTGACGGCGAGCATCGGGGCGTTGCCGGCATCGTTGCCGGTGAAGGCCTCGGTGTACCCGGCCGCGCGGGCCCGGTGCAGGGACGCCGTCTTGGCGAGCCTGGCCAGCCCCCGCCCGCGGAAGGCGCGCAGGGTGCCGGTCATCCCCGAGGCGTAGCGGGTGGCGCCGTCGGTCCGGGCGAGCGTGAAGGCGGCCACCTCCCCGTCGACCAGCACGACGGTGGTGAGCTCCTTGTCGAGGCAAGGGCTGTTCCACCTGTGCGCGAGCCAGTCCTCGTAGTCGTCGAACGCGGCCGCCACATCACCCGGTTCGTCGGCCGTCGTCCCGGCGTCGGCCTCGAAGAGCGGCCGGGGGTCGGCGGCGAAGGCCGAGCCGGGACGCAGTTCGACCCCGGCCGGGAGCGGCTGCGGGAGCGCGGGCGGCGCGGCCGCCGCCAGGTCCAGGCGGAGGAAGTGCGCGGACCGGCCGGGGCGGTAGCCGCGCCGCTCGGCGAAGGCGCGGTGCGCGGGCTCGTCGAGGACCCAGGCGTACGCGTCCACCGCGCCCCGTGCGGCGAGGTGCTCCTCGGCCGCGCGGAGCAGCAGCAGGCCGGCGCCCAGACCCCGGCGGGCCGGGTCGACGTACGCGTTGACGTACCCCTGGCCGGGCTGCGGGCTGTCGTGGGCGATGCCGGTCTCGGCCGTGCCGACGACCTCGCCGCCCGGGGTCTCGGCGACGAGGATGCGGTGGTGGCTCGCGGGGTGGGCGCAGGACAGCTCGAAGGCCACGCCCTCGACGGTGCTGATCATGAACGGCAGGGCCGCGCGACGGACGCGCACGACGGACTCCACGGCCGAGAGGTCACCCGGGCGGAGGTCGCGGATCGATGCGGTCATGCGGCAGACGCTACGGGCGCTCTCGCGCCGGGCGCCTCCCAATTTACCGGCGATGGGGGACAATCACCCGCGTGACCTCGACAAACCTGAAGATCGCCATCGACGGCTCGGCCGGGTCGGCCGCCCCGTACGAACAGCTGCGCGCCCAGATCGCGGACCGGGCCCGGTCGGGGAAGCTGCCGGCGGGCTTCAAACTGCCGACGGTACGGGGGCTGGCGGAGGAGCTGGGGCTGGCCGCGAACACCGTTGCGAAGGCGTACCGGGCGCTGGAGGCGGACGGGGTGATCGAGACGCGGGGCCGGAACGGGACCTTCGTCGCGGCGGCGGAGGGTGCGTCCCGCGAGGCCGCCTCTGCTGCGCAGGCCTATGCGGAACGGGCCCATCGCCTCGGCCTGACGCAGGCCGAGGCGGTCGAGGCCGCCACCGAAGCCCTCCGGGCGCGGTACGCCGCCGCCAAGTAGCCCTCGCGGTGCCGTTGTCGGGGGCTCTGCCCCAGGCCCCCTACGGCGCTCCGCGCCCGCGCCTCGAACGCCGGCGGGGCTGGACTTCAGCGCAGCTACAGGTACAGCCCCGCCTCCGACGTGTGCGGCTGGGGCGGCAGGATCGCCGCCGGGCCCGAGCCGCGCCGCAGGGCGAAGAGCTCCGCCAGGCTGGCGCCCTCGCGGGAGACGCCCTCGTCCGTGCCCAGCCAGTCCACCGCCTCCCGGTGGGTCAGCCGGCCGACCTCGATGCGGGCCAGGCAGCGCCCCGGCCGGACCACCGCCGGGTGGAGCCGTTCCAGGTCCTCGTTGGTGGTCACGCCGACCAGCACGTTGCGGCCCTGCCCCAGCAGTCCGTCCGTCAGGTTCAGCAGCCGTGACAGCGCCTGCCCCGCGGTGTGGCGGGCCTCGCCGCGGATCAGCTCGTCGCAGTCCTCCAGGAGCAGCAGCCGCCAGCGGCCCTTCGACGTGCCCTCGTCCTCACCGATCGCGATGTCCATCAGGTAGCCCACGTCGTTGAACAGCCGCTCCGGGTCCAGCACGCAGTCCACCTGGCACCAGTCCCGCCAGGACCGGGCCAGTGTGCGCAGGGCGGAGGTCTTGCCCGTGCCCGGAGGACCGTGCAGCAGGAGCAGCCGCCCCGCGATGTCGTCGGGGGTCACCTTCATCAGGCGGTCCATCGCCCCGGCCACCGGCGCGGTGTAGTTCGGGCGCACCTCCGCCCAGGTCCCGGCCGCGATCTGGCGGGTCGTCCGGTAGGGGCCGCGGCGGGGGGAGACGTACCAGAAGCCCATCGTGACGTTCTCCGGCTGCGGTTCGGGTTCGTCCTGCACCCCCTCCGTGGCCTCGCCGAGCACCCTTTCCGCGAGTTCGTCGCTGACCGCCGTCACGGTGACGTCCGCGCCCCGGCTCCAGCGGGAGACGAGCATGGTCCAGCCCTCGCCCTCGGCGAGGGTGGCGCTGCGGTCGCTGTCGCGAGCCGAGCGCAACACCGTGGCCTCCGGCGGCAGGAGGGTCGCGTCCGCCTTGACCCGCTCGATCGACACGCTGTGCGAGTACGGCTGCTCACCGGTGGCGAACCGGCCGAGGAACAGCGCGTCGACGACGTCCGACGGCGAGTCGCTGTCGTCGACGTTGAGCCGGATCGGCAACGCGTCATGCGGGTTGGCTGGCATGGCGCCCATGATCCGGCACACCGTGCCCTCGTGCACCCGTGTTTCGCCGGATCGGGTGCCCGAGTTCCCTCTTCAAACGCATTCGGAGTGAAGATTCGGGCCGCAACTCCGCCCCGAACATTCTTGGCATGGACACTTCCAGCGAGCCCCGGCTGCTTGTACCACGGACTCAGGAGTAACCCCCACAAGGAGCCGCACACATGAGCATGAGACTGTCGCGCTTCGCTGCCCTCACCTCCTCCCTCTTACTCGCCGCGGGCGCCGCCCTGTTCGGCGCCTCCCAGGCCGCCGCCGCCGCCGACTTCGGCTACGTCGCCCTCGGCGACTCGTACTCCTCCGGCGTCGGCGCCGGCAACTACGACAGCGCGAGCGGCAACTGCAAGCGCACCTCCCGCGCCTACCCGGCCCTGTGGGCCGCCGCCCATTCCCCCCAGACCTTCTCCTTCACCGCCTGCTCGGGCGCTCGTACGGGTGATGTCCTCGCCAACCAGCTCGCCCCGCTCAACTCCGGCACCGACCTGGTCAGCATCACCATCGGCGGCAACGACGCCGGATTCTCCGACGTGATGACGACCTGTGTGCTCCAGTCCGAATCCACCTGCGTCAACCGCGTGAACCAGGCCAAGGCCTACGTGAACTCCACCCTCCCCGGCCAGCTCGACCAGGTCTACAACGCCATCGACAGCCGGTCACCCGCCGCCCGTGTCGTCGTCCTCGGCTATCCCCGCTTCTACAAGCTGAACGGCACCTGCACCACCGGCCTCACCGAGGGCGAACGCGCCGCCATCAACGGCGCCGCCGACCACCTCAACGCCGCCATCGCCAAACGCGCCGCCGACCACGGCTTCACCTTCGCCTCGGTCGCCGGAGCCTTCACGGGCCACGAGATCTGCTCCGGCAACGCGTGGCTGCACAGCGTCAACTGGCTGAACATCGGCGAGTCGTACCACCCGACCGCCGCCGGACAGTCCGGCGGCTACCTGCCCGTCTTCGCCAGCGCGGCCTGATCCGCCCGGCCGGCCGCGGGGCTCGCCGCGGCACTCGCCGTCGGCGAGTGCGGTGACGCACTCGCCGCAGGGGAGGAGGCCCCGGCCGTCGGGGTCTCCTTCCTGCACGTCACGGAGGTGGCCACCCACTGGGTGGTCACCTCCGCCGGCCCCCG
Source organism: Streptomyces sp. 147326 (assembly GCF_045000215.1). Classification (NCBI taxonomy): domain Bacteria; kingdom Bacillati; phylum Actinomycetota; class Actinomycetes; order Kitasatosporales; family Streptomycetaceae; genus Streptomyces; species Streptomyces sp. 147326. Next base: position 6,802,397 of record NZ_CP134201.1, read on the forward strand.
CACCTCCAGCCGGACCGCGTCCTCGAAGGTCGCGCCCGGGACGTGCGTGAGCTCGAAGTGCTCCAGCCGCCGGCTCCGCGGCCCGGCCGCCTCGTACGTGACGGACTGCCAGCCGGGACCGGAGGTCCGCCCGCTCCGCGTGGCCCAGCGGTACTCCAGCACCACCGGGATCCGCTCCACCTCGACGGTGGCGGTGAAGGCGGGCGCGTGTTCCCCGGGCGGCGGACAGCTTCCGGTGTAGGTGGAGCGCACGACGTCGACGTACACCGAGACGTACTGCCCCGCGGTGGCCGAGACGGAGGCCGAGGCCGACGGCGAGGCGGACGCGGGGGCCGAGGGGCTCGTGGTGACGGTCTGGGCGGTGGTCGCCGCGCCCGTCGGAGCGCCCGCACCGCCTCCGCGGCCGTCCGAGTCCCCGCGGTCCTTCAGCAGCACCCACCCCAGCGCGAGCAGGGCGAGCGCCAGGATCGCGATGCCGGCCGCCAGCACCAGTCCGGCCCGGCCCTCGCGTTCCACCGGTCCGGGCCCCGGTCCCGGTACGGGCACCGGCGGCGTGGGCTGCCCGTACGGTCCCGCCGGCGCGCCGGAGCCTCCCTGGCCCGCCCGTGCCCCGCCGCCCCGCGCCTCGTGCCCGTGGTGCGCGGTGGCCGTCGGCGAGCCCGGGCCCGACACCGGCCCGCCGGAGGCCCGTACGGACCCGCCCGCGCCCACCACCCGCAGCATCCGGGCCGCCTCCGCGGCGGGCAGCCGCTCGGCCGGATCCTTGCGCAGCAGCCCCTCCAGTACGGGCTCCAGCGGCCCGGCCCGGCGCGGCGGCGGCAACTCCTCGTCCACCACGGCCCGCAGGGTGTCCAGCGGGGTGGCCTGCCGGAACGGCGTGACCCCCTCGACGGCGGCGTAGAGCATGACCCCGAGCGACCACAGGTCCGAGGCGGGTCCCGGATCGCGCCCCAACGCCCGTTCGGGCGCCAGGAATTCGGGGGAGCCGACCACCTCGCCCGTCATGGTGATCGCGGAGGAGCCCTCCAGGCTCGCGATCCCGAAGTCGCTGAGCACCACCCGGCCGTCGTTGGCGATCAGCACGTTGCCCGGCTTCACGTCCCGGTGCAGCACCCCCGCGTCGTGCGCGGAGCGCAGTGCGGCCAGCACCTGTTCCCCGATGTGGGCGGCGCGCTGCGGGGTCATCGGCCCCTCCGCCTCCAGTACGTCGGCCAGCGAGAGCCCGCGCACCAGCTCCATCACGATCCAGGGCCGCCCGTCCTCGGACGCCACGTCGTAGACGGTGACGACCCCGCGGTGCGAGACCCGGGCCGCGGCCCAGGCCTCCCGCTCCAGCCGCCGGTACATGCGCTGCAGTTCGGCGGGATCGAGTCCGGCGGGCGCCCGTACCTCCTTGACGGCCACGTCGCGGGCCAGCACCTCGTCCCGGGCCCGCCACACCACGCCCATGCCGCCGCGGCCGATCGGTTCCAGCAGCCGGTAGCGGCCCGAAACGACACGACCGGAGTTCGATTGCTCACTCACGCGGCCCCCCGAGTGCGTTCCCCTGCGCCCCCGTGTCATCGGGCGGTCACTCCAAGTTAGCGCAGTGCGCGGCAAGCGGCCCCTGTCGTGACGGGACTCGCGTCGTGACCCTCCACAGCGTCACCTCTGTGCGGAGAGTAACGGTCGACTCCGTTGAGTAACCGTCAACTACCCGTCCCCATAGGGGTAATTCACACCACCGGGATACCCGGGGGCGACGCGGGGGCGATAGGGTTAACCTGCCCGGGCCGGGTGCCCTCGTACGGGTGGGGAGAGAACATGGAACAGATAGCTATGCGCAGCAGGCCGCCTCGCGTGCCTGCCATCACCTGCGGCAGCGGTGCGAGCAGTTCGCGCCTCGACCGCCATCTCGCCGTGCTGGGCGGGCCCGCCCTCCCGCACCGGGAGACCGCCGAGGCGACGCTGCTGATGCGCGAGCTCACCTCCCGCGACCACACGCACCGCCTGCGGAGCCGGAGCGCGCGCGTCTCGCTCTTCGCGCCGCTGCGCCGTCTGCGTCGCACGCTCTTCGGCAGCCGCCGTTCGTAACCGTCCCCGCACCGCAGCCGTTCGCCCTCGGGCCTGCGGCTTCCCGGCCCTACCCGATCACACCGTCCCGGCGCAGTTCCGAGATCTGTGCGTCCGCCATCCCCAGGGCGCGCAGCAGGGCTTCGGTGTGTTCGCCCAGCGCGGGCACCGCACCCATGTGCGGTGCCGCGCCGCCCGGCAGCCCGATCGGCGGCAGCAGGGCCCGCAGCGGACCGGCCGGTGATCCCACCTCCCGCCATCGGTCCCGGGCCGCCAGCTGCGGATGCCCGGCCAGCTGGGCCACCGAGTTCAGCCGCGCGCAGGCGATGCCCGCCGCCTCCAGCCGCCCGATCGCCTCGTCAGCGCCCAGCCGGCCCAGGACCTCCGCCACCACCGCGTCGGTCTTCTCCCGGTTCCCGGTGCGCGCCGCGTTCGTCGCGTACGCCGGATCCTCGGCCAACTCCGGCTGTTCCAGCACCTGTTGGGCGAGCCGACGCCACTCACGGTCGTTCTGCACCGACAGCAGCACCCGGTCCCCGTCGGCCGTCGGGTAGGCGTCGTAGGGTGCGATCACCGCGTGCGCGAGTCCGGTGCGTACGGGCTGCTCCCCACCGTGCATCGTGTGGTGCAGCGGATGCCCCATCCATTCGGCCAGCGCGTCCAGCATGGACACCTCCACCCTGCCGCCGCGCCCGGTGACCCCGCGGCGCAGCAGGGCGGCCAGGACCCCCGAGAAGGCGTACATGGCCGCCGCGATGTCCGCCGCCGGGATCCCCGCCTTGACGGGCTGCTCCGGGGTGCCGGTCACCGAGACCAGGCCCGCCTCGCACTGTACGAGCATGTCGTAGGCGCGCTTGTGGGCGTAAGGGCCCTCGGGGCCGTAGCCGGAGACGTCCACGGCGACCAGTCGCGGGTAACGCGCGCACAGCGCGGCCGAGTCGAGCCCGAGCCGGGCGGCGGCGCCCTGCGCGAGGTTCTGCACGAAGACGTCGGCGCCGGCCAGCAGGCCGTGCAGGACCTCCCGGCCGCGCGGGTCCTTCAGGTCGAGCGCGATCGACTCCTTGCCCCGGTTGGCCCAGACGAAGTGCGAGGCGAGGCCGTGCGCGGCGGTGTCGTACGCGCGGGCGAAGTCGCCGCCGTCGGGACGCTCGACCTTGATCACCCTGGCGCCGAGGTCGGCGAGCTGGCGGGTGGCGAAGGGGGCCGAGACGGCCTGTTCGACGGCGACGACGGTGATGCCGTCCAGCGGGAGCGGTTCGGGGGCAGGTGCGGGAGCCGTTTCGGTAGCCATGGGCCCTGCCTACCGGGTCGGACGGGAACTGTCACCACGCGGGGCGGTGACATGTGTCATCCGCGCGCCGCCTCCCCGCGGGCGAACCTGCGCGTGGCCAGGGGCACGAACAGCGCGAGGAGCAGCACCGACCAGAGCAGCGCCCCGGCCACGGGATGCGCCGCGGGCCAGGCGGCCCCGGCCGCCGCCTCGGCCCCGGCGTTCCCGCACAGTTCGCGCACGGCGGTGGCGACGGCGCTGATCGGGTTCCACTCGGCGACCGCGCGCAGCCACCCGGGCAGCCCTGCGGTCGGCAGGTACGCGCTGGACAGCATCGGCAGGACGAAGGTGGCGCTGCCGAGCTGGCCCGCCGCCTCCTCGCTCCTGCTCAGCAGGCCGAGGTACGTGCCCACCCACGCGGTGGCGAAGCGGAACAGCAGCAGCACGCCCAGGGCGCCCAGCGCGCCGGGCAGGCCGTTCTCGATCCGCCAGCCCATCGCCAGCCCCACCAGCATCAGCGGCACCATCGACACGCCCGTGGTGAGCAGATCGGCCGCCGTCTGCCCCAGCGGGACGGCGGTGCGGCTCATCGGCAGGGTGCGGAACCGGTCCATCACGCCGCGGTGGGCGTCCTGTGCCGCCGTGAACATGCCGGTCATCAGGCCGTTCGCGGCGGTGGCGGCGAGCAGCCCGGGCACCAGGAACTCCCGGTACTCGGCTCCCGGCATGGCGAGGGCGCTGCCGAAGACGTACCCGAAGAACAGCAGCATGGTGATCGGCATGGTCTGGGTGAGGACCAGGAGCGCCGGCGCGTGCCGGGCCTTCTGGAGCTGGCGGGTGAAGACGGCTCCGCCGTCGGACAGCAGGGTGCTCATGCGGCGTACTCCTGATCGGCGGAACGGGGCTGGGTGAGGCGCAGGAACACCTCGTCGAGGGTGGGCGGGCGCAGGCCGGCGTCCGTGACCGGGACGCCGGCGGTGTCGAGTTCCCGGATGATCCGCGGCAGCGTGAGCCCGGCGTCGAGGACGGTCACGCCCACGGTCAGCCGCTCCTCGTCGAGCACGGGCCGCCCCCCGGTGAGCTGGTCGAGTACGCCGGCGGCGGCGGACAGGGCCCCGCGGGCGGCGACGGTGACCTCCGCGTAGGCGCCGATGCGGGCCTTGAGTCCGGCGGGGGTGCCCGTGGCGGCCACCCGGCCGCGGTCGACGACCACGATGTCGTCGGCGAGCCGGTCGGCCTCCTCCAGGTACTGGGTGGTGAGCAGCACCGTGGTGCCCTCCTCCGCGAGTTCGCGCACCGCGCTCCAGATCTGCTCGCGGGCCGCCGGATCCAGGCCGGTGGTGGGCTCGTCGAGGAACAGCACCCGGGGGCGGGTGACCAGCCCGGCGGCCAGGTCCAGGCGCCGCTTCATGCCGCCGGACCAGGTGGCGGCCACCCGGTCGGCGGCCTCGGCGAGCCCGAACCGTTCCAGCAGCTCGTCGGCGCGGGCGCGGCCCGCGGAGCCGCGCAGTCCGGCCAGCCGGGCGAAGAGCCGGAGGTTCTCGCGGCCCGTCAGATCCCCGTCGACGGAGGCGTACTGGCCGGTGACCCCGATGGCGCGGCGGACGGCCGCGGGCTCGCGGGTGACGTCGTGGCCGGCGACGAGGGCGCGGCCGGCGGTGGGTGCGGTGAGGGTGGTGAGGATCCGGACGGCGGTGGTCTTGCCCGCGCCGTTGGGTCCGAGGAGGCCGCAGACCGTGCCCTCGGCAACGGCGAGATCGAGGCCGCGCAGGGCATGGACCTCCCCGTAGCTCTTCTCCAGACCTTCACTAAGTACAGCGTACGTAGTTGTCATGTGCGACACCGTACCTCACTACGTACGGCGTACGTAACTAAGATGGTGGTCGAGACGACGAGGTGATCTGAGCGATGACAGCCGGCGGGCGACCCGCTGAACCCGAAGTGATCTGGTCCAGGCCCCAGCGGGCCGGCCGCGGCCCCAGGCCCGCGCACAGCCGCGACTCCATCGCGGCCGAGGCGGTGCGGATCGCCGACGCGGAGGGCATCGAGGCCGTCTCGATGCGGCGCGTGGCCGCCGGGATCGGCGCGGGGACGATGTCCCTCTACAACTACGTGCCGCGCAAGGAGGACCTGTACGAGCTGATGGTCGACACGGTCAGCGGGGAGTACGAGCTCCCCCCGCCGACCGGCGACTGGCGGGCCGACCAGCTGGCGCTGGCCCGGCAGACGCGCGCGCTGATGCACCGCCACCCCTGGCTGCCGCGCCTGCTGAGCCCCGTCTACGGCTTCGGCCCGAACGCCCTGCGCTACCTGGAGTACAGCCTGGACTGCCTGGCGCCGCTGGACGCGCCGGACGCCGAGAAGCTGGAGCTCGTCGCCGCGGTCAACGGCACCGTCGCGACCTATGTGGCGGGCGAACTGGCGCTGGCCGAGCGGGCCCGGGCGCTGCCGTGGAGCGAGGCGGAGGAGCAGGGCGTACGGTCGGCCTGGCTCGGCTCCCGCCTGGCCACCGGGGAGTACCCGCGGCTGGCGGCGGCCCTCACGGGCGGCGGCCCGGTCCCCGGCGCCGGGCTGGACATGGCCGCGGTGTTCGACCGCTCCGTGTCACGGCTGCTGGGGGCCTGGGGTACGTAAGGGCGCCGGGGGCCTGCGGTACGCAGGGGCGCGGGGGGCCTGCGTGCATAGGGGCGCGGGCCCGTCGGTTTCGCGGCGGCCCCGCCCCCGCGCCGTCGCTCAGAGGAGCGCGAACTGCCCGCCCGGGCCCTCCTCGTGGTGGTCCAGCACCGAGGCCGGGCGCCGGGCCCAGCCCGGCGGCGGCAGCACCCCGGCCGCGCGCAGCTCCCCGGCCGCCAGGCCCGGCCCCGGCTCGAACGCGGCCCGCTCCGGCGCCAGATCGGCCAGCAGCGCCAGGGTGGTCACCAGGGCGAGCAGCTCAGAGGTCCAGCTCTGCGGCCACTCGGCGGGCCCCAGCGCCTCCAGCCCGTCGGCGTCCGGACCGCGGTGCGCGGTGCGCGCGGCGAACCAGGCCTCCAGCACCCGCACGCCCTGCGCCTCGTACTCCCAGGCCCCGGCCGGCACGGGGGAGACCGTCCCGCCCCCGAGACCCAGCGTCTCGCTGTCGGCGTCGTACGCGAGCCCCTGCGGCCACGCCCCGACCGCCGAGCGGACGTACGGGCGCCGCCCGCCCGGCAGCCGCGGCGGCTCACCGCCCCGCGCCCCGCGCAGCTGGACGGTGAGCAGCCGGTGCCCCAGCTCCAGCCCGGCCCGCCAGCGTGCGGGGTCGGCGGCGAGCGGGACCTCGTGGCCGCGCGGCCCCGGGCGGCCCGCGGCGAGCACCCAGCACAGGAAGTCCTCGGGGGCGACCCAGCCGCCGTAGCGCTCGCCCAGCAGGGGCAGCAGGCCGGGGGCGAGATTGGGCTCGGCGCCGCCGGGGCGCCGGTGCAGCGGGCGGATCCGGCCGAGCCGGCCGGCCGGGAGGTGTGCGGTGACCAGCGGGTCGGGGGTCTCTATGAGGAACACCTGGTGCTCGTCCCGGACCCGCCAGAGCTCCGGCCGGGCCGTGTCGATCAGCCGCTGGTCGGGCAGGAGCCACTGCTCGTCGAAGGGCTCGCGGAGCACCCGTACGGGGTCGGGGCAGGGGCCGGGCGCGTCGGCGAACCGGGCCGTGGCCGCCGAGCGCTGGCCCGGCAGCGCGGCCGCCCCGGCGGCGGGCGTGCGGACGCGGCTCGGGCGGAACAGCCGCTCCCGCTCGGCCCCTTCGGAGCCGGTCAGGGTGGCCCAGCGGGCGCGCAGGGCCGCCGGATCGGGTGCGGCCACCCAGTCCCGGCCCAGGCGCAGGCCGCCCACGGCCCAGGGCATCAGATCGTGCAGCAGCGGTACGTCTTCGCTCACGCCGCCGATGGTAGCGACGGGATCCGATGGCCGGGCTGCGTCCAGGCCGAAGCGTTACGCTCCTTATGTACGCATAAGTGACACCTACGTACGGGATCGACCGAGGAGACGGTCATGAGCCAGTACGACGAATACTCGACTCCGTCGCAGGCCGAGGGCGAGCGCCTCGACGAGGACATGGACGAGAAGCAGCGCAAGGAGCGGCACCCCCAGACCAAGCGGACCACACCGTCCCAGGCGGAGGGTGAGCGCACCACGGAGTCCGACGAGAAGAGGTGACGGCGGTCGGTGTGACGGGCCTCGTCCGTGGGCGTCGTATCAGTGCACGTCGACGTATATGAGTGCGCGTCGACGTGTCCGTGCGCGTAGACGTGTCAGTGCGCGTCGACCGTCACGGTGAAGGAGAAGCGGTCGCCGCGGTAGCGGATCCGCGCCACGTCCACCACCCGGCCGTCCTCGTCGTACGTCACGCCCGTGTAGTGCAGGATCGGGCTGAGCAGCGGGACCTGGAGCAGCTCGGCCGTCTCCGGGTCGGCCAGCCGGGCCTGCACCGTGTCCGTGATGCGGCTGATGCGGACGCCCACGACGTCCCGCAGCACCTTGGTCATCGGCCAGCGCTCCAGATCGGCGAGGTCCACCGCCTCGGCGAACTCCGGAAGCACCGCGTTCTCGGCCCAGTTGGTCGGCTCGCCGCTCTCGCGGTCACGGCGCAGCCTTCGGTACGTGACCACCTCGGGCGTGGCCGGGAAGTGCTCCAGCAGCTCCCCGGCCACGGGTGTGCGCCCGTGGCCGAGGATCGTCGTGCGGTCACCGGACTGCTGGGCCACGATCGCGTCGACCGAGCCCAGCAGCCGGACCGGGGTGCTCCGCAGTGCTCCCGGCTCGATGAAGGTGCCGCGGCGCCGGTGCCGGCTGATCAGGCCCTCGCCCTCCAGCTCCTTGAGGGCCTGCCGCATGGTCAGCACGCTCACCCCGTAGTGCTCGGCGAGCTGCTCCTCGGTGGGCAGGCGCAGCGAGGCGTCCGGAGTGCGCCCCAGTATCGAGGCGCGCAGTGACTGCGACACCTGATACCAGAGCGGCAGCTTCCGGTTCAGCACCAGCGAGTCGGGGGCGAAGGCGGTCACGGGTGGATCTCCGAACGGCTGGACAGGGGGTGACGTGCGGCGCCTGCAGCGTATGCAGTGCAGGTCAGGCGCGGAAGTGGCGCTGCAGACCCTGCCACACGTCGTCGTAGCCGCGCTGGAGGTGATCGGCGCCGGACGCCTGGGCGGTGGCGGTGATCGGCCAGCGGGTCTCGAACATGAAGGCCAGGCCGTCGTCGATCTTCTGCGGCTTCAGCTCGGCGGCGCTCGCCCGGTCGAAGGTCTCCCGGTCGGGGCCGTGCGCGGACATCATGTTGTGGAGCGAGCCGCCGCCGGGGACGAAGCCCTCGGCCTTGGCGTCGTAGGCGCCCTCGATGAGGCCCATGTACTCGCTCATCACGTTGCGGTGGAAGTAGGGCGGGCGGAAGGTGTCCTCGCCGACCAGCCAGCGCGGCGCGAAGACCACGAAGTCCACGCCCGCCAGGCCCGGGGTGTCGGAGGGCGAGGTCAGGACCGTGAAGATCGACGGGTCGGGGTGGTCGTAGCTGATCGAGCCCAGGACGTTGAAGCGGTGCAGGTCGTAGACGTACGGGACGTGGCTGCCGTGCCAGGCGACCACGTCGAGCGGGGAGTGGTCGTAGGTGGCCGACCAGAGGTTTCCGCAGAACTTGTTGATCACCTCGGTCGGGCGCTCGACGTCCTCGTACGCCGCCACCGGGGCCTGGAAGTCCCGTGCGGCGGCGAGGCCGTTGGCGCCGATCGGGCCCAGGTTCGGCAGCTCGAAGGGCTGGCCGTAGTTCTCGCAGACGTAGCCGCGGGCGTCGGCGTCCAGCAGCTCGACGCGGAAGCGGACCCCGCGCGGGATGAGGGCCACGTCGCCCGGCCGGGCGGCGAGCAGGCCGAGCTCGGTGCGCAGGAGCAGGCCGCCGCGCTCGGGGACGATCAGCAGTTCGCCGTCGGAGTCGCTGAACACCCGGTCCGTCATGGAGGAGTTGGCGGAGTAGAGGTGGATGGCCATGCCGGCGCGCTGGGCCGCGTCGCCGTTGCCGCCGAGGGTCCACAGGCCGGACAGGAAGTCGGTGCCGGGGGCCGGGTCGGGCAGCGGGTTCCAGCGGAGCCGGTTCGGGTCCGCCGCCTCGGTGAAGGGCGCGGTGCGCAGGGCCCCGTTGTCGACCCGGGTGAACGGCGGGTGCGCGGCCGAGGGGCGGATCCGGTAGAGCCACGAGCGGCGGTTGTGGGTGCGCGGCTCGGTGAAGGCACTGCCGCTGAGCTGCTCGGCGTAGAGGCCGAGGGGTGCGCGCTGGGGCGAGTTCCGGCCGAGCGGGAGGGCGCCGGGGACGGCCTCCGAGCTGTGCTCGTTGCCGAAGCCGGTGAGGTACTCCAGTGCCTCCGCCGTCTTCCGGGCCTGCTCGCTGCCGGCCTGCTCGCTCATGTGCTGCTCCCGCTCCGTCGAAGGAATCCTATGGTTGACAGTAGGATTCCGCGGCCCGCGCGTCAACGGGGTCTTTGGGGCCATGGGGGGTTCGTGGGGGGTCGGAGCGCCCGGCCCGGGGCGGATTCACGAAGACCCGGGACGGATTTGCGCAGACCTGGAACGGATTCGCGCAGAGGGGGATCCCAAAAGATGAACATTGCTCTACTCTCACGCGCATGTCGTGGACCCGCAGGTTCCCTGCCGTGCCGGCGGCGCTCCTCGCCGCCCTCCTTGCCCTCCTGACCCTCTTCGCCGCCGCGCCCGCCGCCCGCGCGCACGAGGAACGCCCGGTCACCCTCCCGGACGGCTCCGGATCCGTACCGGAATACCGCGAGGCGGAGCCCGACCTGGTCGTCTGCAAGACCGACCGGCCCGCCTTCGAACGCCGGATATCCGCCTTCCCGGAAGAGCTCCGCCGGCGCAACCTCGCCCTGTACGAGCGGTGCGAGAAGAGCGGCTACCGCCACCTCCAGGAGGCCGTCGACGCCGTCGACCGGCCCGGGATGAACATCGCGATCCTCCCCGGCCTGTACGAGGAGGAGCCCTCGCTCCCGAAGCCGACGGGGGAGTGCGCCGCACTGCAGGCCCCCGAGTCCTCACTCGGCTACCAGATCCTGTCGTACGAGCAGCAGGTCCAGTGCCGGCACAACCAGAACCTCGTCGCGATCCTCGGCAAGACGAACCTGCAGATCGAGGGCACGGGCGCGACCCGGCTGGACGTGGTCGTCGACGCCAAGTACCAGAAGCTGAACGCCATCCGCGCCGACAAGTCCAACGGCATCTACTTCCGCAACTTCACCGCCCAGCGCACCACCTTCAACTCGCTCTACGTGCTCGCGGGCGACGGCTTCGTCATCGACGACGTGCTGACCCGCTGGAACGACGAGTACGGCTTCCTGACCTTCGCCAGCGACCACGGGCTCTACAAGAACTGCGAGTCGTACGGGAACGGCGACTCCGGCATCTACCCCGGCAGCGCCTCCGACATCAACGACGGCCGCGGCTACGACGTCCCCCGCTACTCCATCGAGATCACCGGCTGCCGCAGCCACCACAACATGGTCGGCTACTCCGGAACCGCCGGCGACTCGGTCTGGGTCCACGACAACGAGTTCGACCAGAACATGGGCGGCGCCTCGATGGACAGCGCCTTCCCCGGCCACCCCGGGCTCCCGCAGAACCACGCCAAGTTCGAGCGGAACCTGATCCACGACAACAATCAGGACTACTACCACCACGTCGCCGACGGCACCTGCGCCAAGCCGCCGATCGAGCGCGGCTACGAACGCGGCGTCGTCTGCCCGCAGATCTCCATGCCCCCCGGCACCGGCATCATCACCGCGGGCGGCAACTGGAACCTCTACGAGGACAACTGGGTGTACGGGCACCGGCGCGCGGGCTTCTTCCTCAGCGCGGTCCCCGCCTTCATCCGGGGCGAGGAGGCGTGGTCGAAGCAGACGGACACCTCCCACCACAACCGGTACGCCGGGAACGTCATGGGCAAGGACAAGTCCGGCGCCGCCCGCCCCAACGGCATGGACGTGTGGTGGGACGGGCAGGGCCGAGGCAACTGCTGGCAGGACGGCCCCGACGGCTCCACCCCCGGCACGGTCCCGCAGTGCGGTGACCGCCGGGGCGCCGTCTCGGGGGCGTCGGCCCGGCTGGTCGGCGAACCGGTCAAGCTCGTCCAACTCCTCGTCTGCGCCGACTACAACGTCCAGGCACGCAAACTCCCGGCCGGCTGCGACTGGTACGGCGCGCGCGGCCTGGAGCGGGTGGAGACCCAGCTCGCGCTCGCCGTCGCGGCCGTCCTGCTGCTGGTCGGCGGGGTCCTGTGGGGCCGCCGCCTGCGCGGCTCCCGGCTGGGCACGGCCGCCTCACTCCTCGGCCTGGCGGGCCTGGCCCTGGACGTGGCCGGCTCCACGACCGGGCTGACCGCCACCTTCGTCCCGGCCCTGGCCCTCCTCCTGCTCGGCCTGTGGTGGACGGGCGCCGGCCTGGCGCTGCGCCCCAGCCGCCCCTGGCTGGCCCGCCTGACCCTGCTGCTGGCCGGGCTCACCCTGCTGGACGCCTTCGACAAGGCCGTCCTGATGATCCCCTGGACCCCCCTGAGCCCCGCCTGGGTACGGGCCCTGGTGGCCGTCGTCTGGGTCCTGTGGGCGGTCGTGGCCTCGGCCCGCCCGGGCGCCCCGGCCCGCCCCTCGGGCCCGGGCGGCGACCCCGCGGGCGACCGCGCCCCGGTCCCCGCCGGCCCTGCCCCGGCCCTCCACGCGGCAGCCCCCGAACCCCCGGCAACCCCGGACCCGGCCCCGTGACCGCCGCCCCGGACGCCCCGCGGACCACGACTCCGGGAGCCCGCCCTTCGCCGCGGCGCACGCCGAACCCCAGGCGGCTCGGCCCCGGCCCCGGCCCCGTGACCGCGACGCCGGACGCCTCCGGGGCTACGACTCCGGGAGCCCGCCCTTCGCCGCGGCGCACGCCGAACCCCAGGCGGCTCCGACCCGGCCCCGGCCCCGTGACCGCCGCCCCGGCCTTGACGAGCGCCCAGACCACAGGAGGCCAGCCGTGACCGGCCGCCCCGACGACGACATCCGGTGCGACGCCTGCCGTACGCCGCCCCGCGCCGCCCGCAGGCCCCGCCGAGCCGCCCGCAGCGCGGCCCTGCTCGCCCTCGCCCTGCTCCTGGCGTGCGGCGCGGCGACGGGCTGCGGGGGGCGGGCCACCACCCACCACAAGCCCGGCACCAGCCACGAGCAGGCCTCCGGCAGCGTGGGCACCCTGCTCACCGCGGACGACGGCGCCGGCCACCGGCTCCGCGAGGTCCCGGCGCAGGGCGCACCGGAGGTCCAGGTGACGGTCCGCCCGGACTCCGAGGACGGCTGGAACCTCCAACTGGCGGTGAAGAACTACCGCTTCACCCCGGACAGCACCGGCGGCGCCGCCCTCCCGGGCGCCGGCCACGCCCACCTCGAGCTCGACGGACGCAAGCTGGCCCGGCTGTACGGCCCGTGGTTCCACCTGCCCGCCACACAGGTCCCCGAGGGCGCGCACACGCTGACCGTCCGCCTCTACGCGGACGACCACACCGCCTGGGCGGTGTCCGGCAAGCCGGTGCAGGCCACGACCCAGCTCACCGCCGCCGCCCCGGGCTCCTCCACGGGCCACGGCCACGGGGAGACCGAGGCCGCGCCGAAGCCACCGGACCAGCAGCAGGCCGACCGGACGGTCACCATCACCGTCCGGGACGGCAAGGTCAGCCCCGCCCCCGCCCGCACCGAGCTGCGGCGCGGGGAGCGCGTCGCCCTGCGGGTGACGAGCGACCGGGCGGACACCCTGCACGTCCACGGCTACGACAAGGAACTCGCCCTGCCGGCAGGCCAGGAAGCCACCCTGATCCTGAACGCCGACCGCACGGGCCTCTTCGAGGTCGAAACCCACGAGTCCAGCCTCGTCCTGACCCAACTCCTCGTCCGATGAAACCGCCACTGCGCGCCGCGTCGCCGCCCGCCGCGCCACTGCTCGCCGCGCCGCCCCGGACGGGCGGCGGGGGCCACCGGGGCCAGGGTTACCAGAGCCAGAGCCAGGGCCACCGGGGCCGAAGCGCCGAGCCTCCCGCCCACTTCGCCCACTTCGCCCAGGGAGCCGGAGCCCGTCCCCGCGCCCGGCGCGGCCGAGGCGCCGACCGCGAGCCCGCCGTCGCTCCGGCCGCCCCCGGCGGGGGAGCGGTCCGACCGGATCCACCCCGCGGCAGCCTCGCCCACCTCCCCGGACTCGGGCCCGAGTCCGGGACGCCGGGCAACTCAGGGCATGCCCGCGGCGGGACGCCGCCCCTGGCCGGCCGGTGGTGAGCCCCGTCGGGCCGGGCCCCGCCCCGGGCGCCGTCGGTGGCGGGGCCGGTCAGGGCGTGGTCCTTCACCCGACCGATCCGCTCACCGCACTCGCGCACGGGATCGGCTCCCAGCACGATCTGCCGATCTCTCCCTTCTACGCCTTCGCCGGTGCCTTCGCCGCACTGTTCGTCTCCTTCCTCGCGCTCGGCCTCCTCTGGTCCACCTCCCGCTTCCGCGGCGCACGCTCAGGCCTCGCCCTGCCCGCCGCCCTCCAGCGGGTGGCCGACGCGCCGGCCACCCGAACCACCCTGCGCGGACTGGGACTCGCCGCCGCACTCGCCGTCCTGCTCCACCTCCTCCTCGGTCCCGACGACCCCGCGCACAACCCCGCTCCCGGCGCCGTCTACGTCCTTCTCTGGGTCGGACTCGTGCCCGCCTCCCTCCTCCTCGGCCCCGTCTGGCGGCTGCTCAATCCGCTCCGCACCCTGCACCGCGTGCTCTCCCGCGCCCTGCGCCGCCCCGGCCCCGGCCATCCGCTCCCCGCCCGGCTGGGGCAATGGCCGGCCGCGGTCGGCCTGTTCGGCTTCACCTGGCTCGAACTCGTCGCTCCCGATCCCGCATCCACCACCACCCTCCTGATCGCCCTCGCCACCTACGCATCCGCCCAGCTACTGCTCGCCGCCCGCTTCGGCGAGCGCTGGTTCGACGACGGAGACGCCTTCGAGGTGTACTCCGCCCTCCTGGCCCGGCTCTCCCCCCTCGGCCGTCGCGGCGACGGCCGCCTCGTCCTCCGCAACCCCTTCCACGGACTCGACGCGACGCCCGAGCGGCCCGGACTCGTCGCCACCGTCTGCGTTCTGCTCGGCTCCACCGCCTACGACGGCTTCTCCGACAACCCCTCCTGGATCAACGCCCTACAGACCTCCCCCCTCGGCCGCACCCCCGCGGCCACGCTCGGACTGCTCGCCTCCATCGCCCTGGTCGCCACCCTGTACTGCCTGTGCGCGGCGGCCACCCGCCTCGTCAGCGGCCCGCACCCAGGCCCGCTGACCGCCTTCGCCCACTCACTCGTGCCGATCGCACTCGGCTATCTCATCGCCCATTACTTCTCCCTCCTGGTAGTCGAAGGACCACGCACAGTAAGCATGGCACTGGGCACTGACAACGCCTCCGAACCCGCCCCACCACTGGGTCCCGGGGCCCTCGCCGCCCTCCAGGTCATCGCCGTCGTCACCGGCCACGTGCTCGGCGTGGTCGCCGCCCACGACCGCTCCGTACGTCTCTTCCCGCCCGCCAAGGCGGTGGCTGGACAACTGCCACTGCTCGCCCTGATGATCACGTACACCGTCGGCGGCCTCAGCCTCCTGCTGAACTGAGGCCCGCGCCGACCCCGGAAGCGAGGAGCGGCATGATGGACCCCGTGTCTCCCGCCCACTCACTGCGCCGCACGCCCGTCCAGCAACGCAGCGCCGACCGGCTCGCCCGGATCCTCGACGCCTGCGCCGAGCTGCTGGACGAGACCGGGTACGAGAACCTCAGCACCCGCACCGTAGCCCTGCGCGCCGGAGTGCCGATCGGCTCCGTCTACCGCTTCTTCGGCAACAAGCGGGCCATGGCGATCGCCCTCGCCCACCGCAACCTGGACCGCTACGCCGACGGCATCGCGGACCGGCTCGCCGGCCTCCCGGCCACCGACTGGCGGCCGGTCGTGGACGCCGTACTCGACGAGTACCTGTCGATGAAGCGCAGCGTCCCCGGATTCGCGCTCGTCGACTTCGGAGTCCCCGCGCCGCCGCCCGAGGGCCCGGAGGCCGACCCCAACCACCAGGTCGCCGTCCGCCTGACCGAACTGCTCTCCACGCACCTCGGCCTGACCCCCGACGCCACCCTGGAACGGTCGGTCCTCGTCGCCGTCGAGGCCACTGACGCCCTCATCCAGCTGGCCTTCCGGACCGACCCGGCCGGGGATCCCGGCATCGTCGCCGAGACCCGCGCGATGATGCACGCCTACCTGGCGCGCGTACTGGACTGATCCCTCCCCCTCCGACCCCTCCCCGCCCCGCACTCGGTCCCGCAGGCCCCTCCCCTCCGTCCCTACCGGTCGGTATGCTCGGTCTTCCCGCGCGCCCGTGCCGCAGCCTGCCGCCCCTGGAGGGCCCATGCCCCGCACCGCCCTACGCATCTGCCCCCTCTGCGAAGCCACCTGCGGCCTCACCCTGACGATCGAAGGCGCCTCCGTCACCGGCGCCCGCGGTGACCGCGACGACGTGTTCAGCAAGGGGTTCATCTGCCCCAAGGGCGCCGCCTTCGGACAGCTCGACGCCGACCCCGACCGGCTGCGCACTCCTCTCGTCCGCCGCGACGGCCGACTGCAGGAGGCCACCTGGGAGGAGGCCTACGACGCCATCGCCGCCGCCGTTCCCGCACTCGTCCGGGAGCACGGGCCCCAGTCGGTCGGCGTGGTCCTCGGCAACCCGAACGTCCACACCATGGCGGGCGCCCTTTACCCGCCGCTGCTCCTCAAGGCCCTGGGCACCCGCAACCTCTTCACCGCCAGCACCCTCGACCAGATGCCCAAGCACGTCTCCAGCGGGCTGCTCTTCGGCGACCCCTTCGCCATCCCGGTGCCCGACCTCGACCGGACCGACTTCCTGCTGCTCCTGGGCGCCAACCCGGTCGAGTCCAACGGCTCCCTGTGCACCGCCCCCGACTTCCCCGGCAAGCTCAAGGCGCTGCGCGCCCGCGGCGGCACCCTGGTCGTCGTCGACCCGCGCCGCACGCGTACCGCCGCGCTCGCCGACCGCCACCTCGCGCCGCGCCCCGGCAGCGACGCACTGCTGCTCGCCGCCCTCGCGCACACGCTGCTCGCCGAGAAGCTCGCCGCCCCCGGCGCGCTCGAAGAGTGGACCGAGGGCCTCGGGGAACTCCCCGCCGCGCTCCGGAGTTTCACTCCTGAGGCCGTGGCCCCCGCCTGCGACCTCCCGGCCGACGAGATCCGCACCCTCGCCCGCGAGCTCGCGGCCGCGCCCACCGCCGCCGTCTACGGACGGATCGGCAGCTGCACCGTCGAGCACGGCACGCCGGCCAGCTGGCTGGTCGACGTACTGAACATCCTCACCGGCAACCTCGACCGGCCGGGCGGAGCCCTCTTCCCGCTTCCGGCCGCCGGCCCGCGGCCCCGCCCCGCCGGGCCCGGCAAGGGGTTCGTGGTCGGCCGCTGGCACAGCCGGGTCAGCGGTCACCCCGAGGTCAAGAGCGAACTGCCCACCGCCGCTCTGGCCGAGGAGATCGAGACGCCGGGGGAGGGGCGGATCCGTGCCCTGATCGCCATCGCCGCGAACCCCGTCCTGTCCGCACCCGACGGCGACCGGCTCGACCGGGCGCTGGCCGGCCTCGACTTCATGGTCTCGGTCGACCCGTACCTGAACGAGACCTCACGCCACGCCCACGTCGTCCTGCCCCCGCCGCCGCCCTCGCAAAGCGCACACCACGACTTCGCCTTCAACGGCTTCGCCGTCCGCAACCAGGTCCGATACACGCGCGCCGCCGTCCCCCTCGAAGCGGGCCGCCTCGACGAGTGCGAGATCCACGCACGCCTCGTCCTGGCCGTCTCCGGCATGCACGGCTCGGCCCGCCCCGAGGCCGTCGACGAGCTCGCCGTCCAAAGCGCCCTCGCCAAGGAGACCGCCGACCCGCTCTCTCCCCTCCACGGGGAGGACCCGGCTCGCCTCGCCGGCCTCCTCACCGGCGAGAGCGGCCCCGAGCGCCGGCTCGACCTGATGCTCCGACTCGGGCCGTACGGAGACAGGTTCGGCGCGGCGGCCGAGGGAGAGCTCAGCCTGGAGCGGCTGCTCGCGCACCCGCACGGCATTGACCTGGGCCCGCTGCGGCCCAGGCTCCCGGGCGTGCTGAGGACCCGCAGCGGCAGGATCGAGCTGCTCCCGGACCCGATCGCGGCCGAGCTCCCCAGGCTGGCGGCGGCGCTCGCCGACCGCCCCGCCACCCTGGTGCTCGTGGGCCGCCGCCACCTGCGGTCCAACAACAGCTGGTTGCACAACGTTCCGGCCCTCACCGGAGGTTCCAACCGCTGCACCCTGCAGATCCACCCGCAGGACGCCGGCCGCCTGGGCCTCACCGACGGCGGCCGGGCCAGGATCACCGCTGAAGGCGGGAGCCTGGAGGTGCCGGTGGAGGTCACCGATGCCGTCCGCACCGGCGTGGTGAGCCTCCCGCACGGCTGGGGCCACGACCGTGCGGGCGCCCGGCTCGCGGTGGCCTCCGCCGCGCCCGGTGCCAACGTCAACCAGCTGCTCAACGGCACCCGACTCGACCGGCTGTCCGGCACGGCCGTGCTCAACGGCTTCCCCGTCGAGCTCACACCCCTGCCCTGAGCTGGGGTTTTGCTCGTATTGCTCACGCGCAGACGTCTTGTTGGCCCCAGGAGGCGGCACCTACCTTCCCCCCATGCTGACCTTCCTCGGCTTCGCCATGATCGCGACCTTCCTGGTCCTGATCATGATGAAGAAAATGTCGCCCATCGCGGCGCTCGTCCTCATCCCCGCACTCTTCTGCGTGTTCGCAGGCAAGGGCGCGCACCTCGGCGACTACGTCATCGATGGCGTCGGCAAGCTCGCGCCGACCGCCGCCATGCTGATGTTCGCCATCGTCTACTTCGGCGTGATGATCGACGTCGGCCTCTTCGATCCGATCGTTCGCGGCATCCTCCGCTTCTGCAAGGCGGACCCGATGCGGGTGGTGGTCGGCACCGCCGTCCTCGCCGCGATCGTCTCGCTCGACGGCGACGGATCGACCACCTTCATGATCACCGTTTCGGCCATGTACCCGCTCTACAAGCGACTCGGCATGAGCCTGGTGGTCATGACGGGCGTCGCGGCCACCGCCAACGGCGTCATGAACACCCTGCCGTGGGGCGGCCCCACGGCGCGTGCCGCCACCGCCCTCAAGCTCGACGCCGCCGACATCTTCGTCCCGATGATCCCGGCCCTCGCGGCGGGCCTGCTCTTCGTGTTCGTCCTGGCGTACGTCCTCGGCGTCAAGGAGCGCCGCCGGGTCGGCCTCCTCGCCCTTCCCGGCGAGGAGGCGGAGCCGAAGTCGGAGTCGAAGTCGCAGCTGCAGTCGGAGCTGGATCTGGAGCCGGAGCCGGAGCCGGAGCCGGAGTCCGCCTCCCTCGTCGTGGCCGGCTCGGGCCTGCGCACCGGCGGCGTCCCCGGCTCCGGCCCGGAGTCCGGTGCCGGTGCCGGTTCGGAGTCCGGTTCCGGGTCCGCGGCTGTCCCCGGGTCCGCCGTGGCCGCCGGCGGCCACGCCTGCGCCACCCCGCCCGGCGAGGGGGACGGCTTCCAGGGCCTCGACCCGCAGCGCTCCACCCTGCGCCCCCGCCTCTACTGGTTCAACGCCGGCCTCACCGTCGCGCTGCTCACCGCCATGATCATGGAGCTGCTGCCCATCCCGGTGCTGTTCCTGCTCGGCGCCGCCCTCGCCCTCACCGTCAACTTCCCGCACATGCCCGACCAGAAGGCCCGGATCGCCGCCCACGCCGACAACGTCCTGAACGTCGCCGGCATGGTCTTCGCCGCCGCAGTCTTCACCGGGGTCCTCACCGGCACCGGCATGGTCAAGCACATGGCCGACTGGCTCGTCGGCGCCATCCCCGAGGGCATGGGCCCGCACATGGCGCTGGTCACCGGGCTGCTCAGCCTGCCGCTCACCTACTTCATGTCCAACGACGGCTTCTACTTCGGCGTCCTGCCCGTCCTCGCCGAGGCCGGCGCCGCCCACGGGGTCTCCCCGCTGGAGATCGCCCGCGCCTCCCTCGTCGGGCAGGCGCTGCACATGTCCAGCCCGCTGGTTCCGGCCGTCTACGTCCTCGTCGGCATGGCCAAGGTCGAGTTCGGCGACCACACCCGTTTCACCGTGAAATGGGCGGCTCTGACCTCTCTCGTCGTCCTCGCGGCAGGGATGCTTTTCGGCATCATCTGAACCCGGGCGACCCCTGGCCGATAAAAACTACCGGCGCTAGTTTGTAGGGTGTCGGAGAGGTCGGATCCACGCGCAGATGCGTAATCGGGAGGAATGTCATGAAGGCCCACGACGGGATGTACATCGACGGCGCGTGGCGGCCCGCCGTCGGAGCCGACCGGATCGAGGTCGTCAATCCGGCCGACGGCCAGGTCATCGCCGAGGTCCCGGCCGGCACCGAAGAGGACGTGGACGCGGCCGTACGCGCGGCCCGTGCGGCCCTGCCCGGCTGGGCGGCCACGCCTCCGGCCGAGCGGGCCGCCCTGATCGGCGCGCTCCGTGACGCACTGCAGGCCCGCAAGGGCGAGTTGACCGAGACCGTCACCGCCGAACTCGGCGCCCCGCTCCCCTTCGCGAAGGCGGTCCACGTCGGAGGGTCGATCGCCGTCACCTCCTCCTTCGCCGAGATGGCCGCCTCGTACGCCTTCGAGGAGCGCATCGGGAACTCCACCGTCCTGCTGGAGCCGGTCGGCGTGGTCGGGGCCATCACGCCCTGGAACTATCCGCTGTACCAAGTCGTTGCAAAGGTGGCACCCGCTCTCGCCGCCGGCTGCACCCTCGTCCTCAAGCCGGCCGAGGACACCCCGCTGACCGCACAGCTCTTCGCCGAGGCCGTGCACGACGCGGGGATCCCGGCCGGAGTCTTCAACCTGGTGACCGGTACCGGTCCGGTCGCCGGGCAGGCGCTGGCCGCGCACGAAGGAGTCGACTTCGTCTCCTTCACCGGCTCGACCGCTGTCGGCAGGAAGATCGGCGCCACGGCCGGCGCGGCCGTCAAGCGCGTCGCCCTCGAACTCGGCGGCAAATCGGCCAATGTCATCCTGCCCGGGGCTGACCTGGCCACGGCTGTCGCGGCAGGCGTCGGCCACGTCATGAACAACACCGGCCAGAGCTGCAACGCGCTCACCCGGATGCTCGTGCACCGGGACCAGTACGAGGAGGCCGTCTCGCTCGCGGCCGCCGCCGTCGCCGAATACCCCACCGGCGACCCCCGCGAGACGGGCACCCGCATCGGCCCGGTCGTCAACGCGAAGCAGCACGAACGCGTCCGCGGCTTCATCGCCAAGGGCGTGGAGGAAGGCGCGCGCCTCGTCGCGGGCGGGCCCGACGCACCGCACGAGCAGGGCTACTTCGTGGCCCCCACCGTGTTCGCCGACGTCACGCCCGACATGACCATCGCCCAGGAGGAGATCTTCGGCCCCGTGCTGTCGATCCTCGCCTACGAGGACGAGGAGGAGGCTCTGCGCATCGCCAACGGCACCGTCTACGGCCTCGGCGGCGCCGTCTGGGCCGCGGACGAGGAGACGGCCGCGGCGTTCGCCCGCCGCATGGACACCGGGCAGGTGGACATCAACGGCGGCCGCTACAACATCCTCGCGCCCTTCGGCGGCTACAAGCAGTCGGGCGTCGGCCGCGAGCTGGGCCCCCACGGCCTGGCGGAGTACCTCCAGACCAAGTCCCTGCAGTTCTGATCCCGCGACACCTCCGCACCCGCAGCTCCGCACCCGCACCTCCGCACCCGCAGCTCCGCACCCACAGCTCCCTCCGCCCTCCCCAGCACCGGAAAGACGAGACGACGACCATGGTCCGCGCCGCCATCCTGCCCGCCGTCGGAGCCCCGCTGGAGATACGGGAGATCGTGCTGCCCGATCCCGGCCCCGGGCAGGTCCGGGTGCGGCTCGCCGCAGCCGGGGTCTGCCACTCCGACCTCTCCCTCACCAACGGCACCATGCGGATCCCCGTACCCGCCGTCCTCGGCCACGAGGGCGCGGGCACGGTCCTCGCCGTCGGGGAGGGCGTCACGCACGTCGCGCCCGGCGACGGCGTGGTGCTCAACTGGGCTCCGTCCTGCGGGGAATGTCACCACTGCACGATCGGCGAGGTCTGGCTCTGCGCCAAGGCGCTCACCGGGGTCGGGGCGGTCTACGCGCACGACGCGCAGGGCACCGAGCTGCACCCCGGGCTGAACGTGGCCGCCTTCGCCGAGGAGACCGTCGTCGCGGCCAACTGCGTGCTGCCCGCGCCCGCCGGGATCCCGCTGGCCGAGGCCGCCCTGCTCGGCTGCGCCGTCCTCACCGGCTACGGGGCCGTCCACCACAGCGCCCAGGTCCGCCCGGGCGAGTCGGTGGCCGTCTTCGGCGTCGGCGGGGTCGGACTGGCCGCGCTGCAGGCCGCCCGGATCGCGCAGGCGGGCCCGATCATCGCCGTCGACGTGTCCCCGGCCAAGGAGGAGCTGGCCCGTGCGGCCGGGGCCACCGAGTTCGTGCTCGCCTCCGACACCACCGCCCAGCAGATCCGCGAGCTCACCGCAGGCCAGGGAGCGGACGTCGCCGTCGAATGCGTCGGCCGGGCGCAGACCATCCGCGGTGCCTGGGAGTCCACCCGCCGGGGCGGCCGCACCACGGTCGTCGGCATCGGCGGCAAGGAGCAGCAGGTCACCTTCCACTCCCTGGAGATCTTCCACTTCGCCCGCACCCTCACCGGCTGCGTCTACGGCAACAGCGACCCCGCCCGTGACCTCCCGGTGATCGCCGATCACGTCCGCGCGGGCCGCCTCGACCTCGGCGCCCTGGTCACCGACCGCATCACCCTCGACGGCATCCCGGCCGCGTTCGACGCCATGCTGGCGGGCAAGGGCGGCCGCTCCCTGGTCGTCTTCTAGCCGCAGCGCCGCCCCGGCCCCGCCCCGGCCCCGCCCGGCCCCGTCGCCCCGCCCGGCCCCGTCGCCCCGCGCCCACCGGCGCGGGGCGATCTCAGTCGGCCGCGCCGGCCGCAGCCTCCCGCCGCCGCAGGTGCCGGTGTGCGTCGAACAGCGACCAGTACCCGGGCCAGTCCTCCTGGAACCCGGAGCCGACCCAGTCCAACACCTCCTCGCCCCGCGGGTCGTCGAGCAGCACGAGCGCCCGTACCGCCTCGACCTGGATCTCGACCGACGGATCGCCCAGCAGCGGCAGCAGCGCTTTGCGCAGGTCGGCGGACCGGTCCCCGCGTTCCGCCACCGCGCGGCAGCCCTGGCTGCGCACCACGGCGTCGGCGTCCCGGAGAAATCCGAGCAGCGCCGGGCGCACCCGCTCCTCGCCCGCGCAGCCGATGAACGCCCCGGCGACCGCCCGCCGGACCGCAGCGGACGGATGGCGCGCGTGGGGGAGCAGGGCGTCGGCGACAGCAGCGCCCGACCCCACGGGGGAGCAGTCCGGGAGGCCGTTGAGCAGCACGGCGAGAACATCGGGCGCCGGCTCGTCGGCCGCCCACGCGAGGAAGAGGTCCCACGTCAGCACCTGCACGCACGCGGGCCCCTCGACACAGGTCCCGCCCTCGTTGCACTCGTCGAAGAGGGCCATGCAGCGCGCCACCTCGGCGCCGAAGTGCCGTACGGAGGACAGCGGATGGCCGCGCAGCGCCGCCGCCTCCTCCCAGGTCTCGCGGTCGGCCCGGCCGTACAGCACGGACACGGCGGCCCAGCGCGTCACGCCCTCGAGATCGGCCTCCGCTTCGGCGCGTGCGAGGAGCTCCGCGAAGGGGGTCCGTATCCCGTAGGCCGCCTCCAGCTCGCACAGGATCGCCGTGTGCCCGGTGCGCACCTGCGCGTCAGCGCCGCCCAGCCGCAGCAGGCCGGTGAAGAGGTACTCCTCGTCCGGGATGCGGCTGAGCTCCGCCGGTCCCGTGGCCCCCGTCCGGCGGCGCAGCTCCTGCTCGGCGCCCGTCTCGTGCCAGTGGCGGGCCAGTTCCAGGGCCGTCCGCCCATCGGGGCCCGCCGGCCAGGTCGGCACCGAGGAGTTCAGGAGCAGCGAGGCGACCGCGCAGGCCCCGGCGTCGACCGCGCGCAGCAGCGGGGTCCGCCCGTCGGGGCCCTGGCGGTCGAGCCTCGCCCCGTGGCCGCGCAGGGCGTCGACCACCGGGTACGCACCACGGGCGGCGGCGATCTCCAACGCCGTCAGGCCGTCCGCGCCGAGGGCCTCCAGGTCGGGATCCGCCTCCAGCAGGGCCCGCACGCGCACCGCGTCGTCGGCCCGCGCCGCGGCGATCAAGGGGGTGTCCCCGTGCGTCACGCGGTCTCCTTCAACGCCTCGTACTGGACGGCCAGCCCGTCCAGCAGCGCCGTCAAACCGGTCTCGAAGGCGCCCTCGTCCACCTCGCGCCCCCGCTCCGCCAGCAGGTGGGCCTGGCCCAGGTGGGGATAGTCCGCCGGGTCGTATGCCGCGCGGTCGTCCACGAAACCCCGGGCGAAGGAGGCCACCGCCGAGCCCAGGATGAAGTACCGCATCAGCGCGCCGATCCGGGTCGCCTGCGCCGGCGGCCAGCCCTCCGCCGTCATCGCACCGAACACCGCGTCCGCCAGCCGCAGTCCGGCCGGGCGGCGCCCCGGCCCGCGGGCCAGCACCGGCACGATGTTCGGGTGGTCCGCCAGGGCGTCACGGTACGAGTGCGCCCACGCGTGCAGGGCCGCCCGCCAGTCCCGGCCGCCATCGAACATCGACAAGTCGACCCGTGCGCTGACCGAGTCCGCCACCGCGTCCAGGATCTCGTCCTTGGTGCGGAAGTGGTTGTAGAGCGAGGGTCCGCTGACGCCGAGCGCGGCCGCGAGCCGCCGCGTCGACACCGCCTCCAGCCCCTCCGCGTCCACCAGCGCGCCGGCCGCCTCGACGATGCGGTCCCGGCTGAGGAGGGGCTTGCGCGGTCTGGCCATGCGCCACATAGTAGGGCCTGGCCGCCATAAACTACCGGTGCTAGTTAAAGGCTCCGGACGAGACGCCCCGAGGTGCCCGGTGAATCTGGAGCTGAGCGAGGAACAGAGCGCCGTACGCCGGCTCGCCCGCGAGTTCACCGAGCGCGAGGTCGTCCCGTACGCCGCCGCGTGGGACCGGGCCGAGAGCGTGGACCGGGCCATCGTGAAGAAGCTGGGCGCGCTCGGCTTCCTCGGCCTGACCGTCCCCGAGGAGTACGGCGGCTCCGGCGGAGACCACCTCGCCTACGTCCTGGTCACCGAGGAGCTCGGACGCGGCGACTCCGCCGTGCGCGGGATCGTCTCCGTCTCCCTCGGCCTGGTCGCCAAGACGATCGCCGCCTGGGGGACCGAGGAGCAGAAGCGGGCCTGGCTGCCCCGCCTCTGCTCCGGTGACGCGCTCGGCTGCTTCGGGCTGACCGAGCCCGGCACCGGCTCCGACGCCGGCAGCCTCACCACCCGCGCCGTGCGCGCGGGGGACACGTACGTCCTCGACGGCAGCAAGATGTTCATCACCAACGGCACCTGGGCCGATGTGGTGCTGCTCTTCGCCCGCACCGGCGACGAGCCCGGCCACCGCGGCGTCTCCGCCTTCCTCGTCCCCACCGACACGCCGGGCCTGACCCGCCGCGAGATCCACGGCAAACTCGGCCTGCGCGGCCAGGCCACCGCCGAGCTCTCCCTCGACGGCGTCCGCGTACCGGCCTCCGCGATGCTCGGCCCCGAGGGCAAGGGCTTCTCGGTCGCCATGTCCACCCTCGCCAAGGGCCGGATGTCGGTCGCCGCCGGCTGCGTCGGCATCGCGCAGGCGGCGCTGGACGCGGCCGTCTCCTACGCCGCCCAGCGCGAGCAGTTCGGCAAGCCGATCGCCCACCATCAGCTGGTGCAGGAGCTGATTGCCGACATCTCGGTCGACGTGGACGCGGCCCGGCTGCTGACCTGGCGCGTCGCGGACCTCATCGACCGCGGGCAGCCCTTCGCCACCGAGTCCTCCACCGCCAAGCTCTTCGCCTCCGAGGCCGCCGTGCGCGCCGCGAGCAACGCCCTCCAGGTGCACGGCGGATACGGCTACATCGACGAGTACCCGGCCGGCAAACTGCTGCGCGACGCCCGCGTGATGACCCTGTACGAGGGCACCAGCCAGATCCAGAAACTGCTCATCGGCCGCGCCCGCACCGGGGTTTCCGCCTTCTGAGCCCCGACCGGCCGATTGGCCGACCGGCCGACCGGATGAGTATCCGCATGAGTACGCGTGCGGATGTGCTCGATCCCGTCCCGCCCGATGCTCGACCCATGAACGAGACACCGGTCAAGCAGCAGAACACGGGGGCGTACTACGGCCAGGCCGTCGCCTCCTTCGGCATCGCCATCGGCGCCGTGGCCGTGGGGATCTACAACATGGAGGTGGACGGCTGGGTGCGCGGTTTCCTGGGCATCGCGGTCCTGTACCTCACCACCTCCGCCTTCACCCTCGCCAAGGTGATCCGCGACCGCCAGGAGGTCACCCAGATCGTCAGCAGGGTGGATCAGGCCAGGATGGAGAAGATCATGGCCGAGTACGACCCGTTCGCGCCGAAGTAGTCGGCCCGAGCGCACTAAGCGCTTGCTCACCCTCCGGTAAGGTGTTCACTTCCACACGGTGAAGAGGTGAGTGAGCGATGGACAGCGCGGAGGAGACGGTCGGCGGCTACCGGCCGTGGTCCGAGGTCACCCCCGACGCCGCGCGGCGGCTGCTCGTCGCCGCCGTCGAGGCCTTCGCCGAGCGCGGGTACCACGCCACCACCACACGTGACATCGCGGGCCGGGCCGGCATGAGCCCGGCCGCCCTCTACATCCACTACAAGACCAAGGAAGAGCTGCTCCACCGGATCAGCCGGATCGGCCACGACAAGGCGCTGGAGATCCTGACCACGGCGTCCGACGGCCCCGGCTGCGCCGCCGAGCGGCTCGATGCCGCCGTACGGTCCTTCGTAGGGTGGCACGCGGCGCATCACACGACCGCCCGCGTGGTCCAGTACGAGCTCGATGCTCTCGCTCCGGAGCACCGCTCCGAAATC
Organism: Streptomyces sp. 147326; assembly: GCF_045000215.1. Classification (NCBI taxonomy): domain Bacteria; kingdom Bacillati; phylum Actinomycetota; class Actinomycetes; order Kitasatosporales; family Streptomycetaceae; genus Streptomyces; species Streptomyces sp. 147326. The sequence goes on from NZ_CP134201.1 coordinate 6,828,812, forward strand.
GTGGCACTGCGCCGGCAGAGCGACGCCGCCGTCCGCCGGATCCTCGCGGACGGGGTAGCGGCAGGGGAGTTCGACGTCCCGGACGTGCCGGGCACCACCCTCGCGGTGCTCTCGCTGTGCATCGACGTGGCCCGCTGGTTCAGCGCGGCCGGACAGCGCACGCCCGACGAGGTCGGCGGGCTCTACGCCGACCTCGTGCTCCGCATGGTGGCCGCGCGGCCGCGCCCTCAGAAGTAGTAGCGGGACACCGACTCGGCCACGCACACCGGCTTGTCGCCGCCCTCGCGCTCGACCGTGACGGTGGCCGTGACCTGCACGCCTCCGCCCGCCTCCGTGACCTCCGTGATCACGGCCGTGGCGCGCAGCCGCGAGCCGACCGGCACCGGCGCGGGGAAACGGACCTTGTTCGTCCCGTAGTTGAGACCCATCCGCATGCCCTCGACCCGCATGATCTGCGGCACCAGGCTGGGCAGCAGCGACAGCGTCAGATAGCCGTGCGCGATCGTGGAACCGAAGGGTCCGCCCGCCGCCCGCTCCGGGTCCACGTGGATCCACTGGTGATCGCCGGTGGCGTCCGCGAAGAGGTCGATCCGCTTCTGGTCCACCTCCAGCCACTCGCTGGGGCCGAGCGGCTCGCCGACCCCGGCGCGCAGTTCCTCGGCGGACGTGAAGACCCTCGGCTCGGCCATGCCCTGTTCCTGCCTCTCGCGGACAACTGACGGACGACTGACGGACAACTGACGGACCGACGACGGGCCGCCAGCGGACGAATAAGCGCTTGCTCAGCATGCTGGGACCGCATGTGTATGTCAACGGACCTCCGACTACGCTCGGCCGGGTGCCGCAGATTCCCGAGAAAGTCCACGAACTCACCGTCGGCCAGCTGTCCGCCCGTAGTGGCGCAGCCGTCTCCGCACTCCACTTCTACGAGGCCAAGGGCCTGATCAGCAGCCGCCGCACCTCTGGCAACCAGCGCCGCTACACCCGTGACGCACTGCGCCGCGTCGCCTTCGTGCGCGCCGCCCAGCGCGTGGGCATCCCGCTGGCCAGCATCCGCGAGGCTCTCGCCCAGCTCCCCGAGGAACGCACCCCCACCCGCGAGGACTGGGCCCGCCTCTCCGAGGCCTGGCGCACCGAGCTCGACCAGCGGATCATGCGGCTCAGTCGGCTGCGCGACCACCTGACGGACTGCATCGGCTGCGGGTGCCTCTCGATGAAGACCTGCGCCCTGTCCAACCCGGACGACGTCTTCGGCGAACGCCTCACCGGTTCGCGGCTGTAGCCCCCGGGGCGGCCGCGCCTGCCAGTACCGGTCCCCGGGAGGCCGCCACCAGTTCCCGGGCCACCGCCACCAGTTCGCCGTTCGAGCGGGCCGGCCGCCCGTCCGGCAGGTGCAGTACGTCGCCCACCCCGGTCCGCGCACCCGTTCCGCACCGCGCGGCCAGCCGCAGCACCGGCCAGGCCGCCGCCTCCCGCCCGTACACCAGCACCGCCACCGGCGGCAGCCCGCGCAGCCCGGCCACCAGCGCCGGATCGGCCGCGGCGAGTTCGGCCACGAGCCGGACCCGCCCCGGCTCGCGCACCGGCCAGGCCAGGAAGCGTGCCATCGGCTCCGGCCCGGCCGGTCCGCCCGGCGGCACCACCGCGTCCACCGCGACCCCCCGCGCCAGCAGCGCCTGCGCCAGCTCCCCGGCCCCCGGCTCCCCGAAGTGCACCACCGCCCGGTCCGGCAGCACCGTCCACGAGCGCACCCGCTCCAGCCGCCCCGCCGGATCGGGCTCGGCCCCGACGCCCGCCGGCACCGACAGCGGTACGCGGACCCCCGCGCCCCGCATCGCCGCCAGCACCGGCCCCACCACCCGCGGCGAGAGGCTCTCCCGCCCGCACGGCGTCCGTGGGTGCACCAGCACCTCCCCGGCCCCGGCGGCGACCGCCGCCAGCGCCGACTCCGCCAGATCCGCCGGAGACATCGGCACGGCCGGGCCGTCCGCGGCGTTCCGGGCACCGTTCACCGAGGCCAGCAGCAACGGCATCAGGCCGCCCCCGCCTGGGGCGTCTCCGCCAGCGCCGGTCTCGGCACCACGATCCCGCAGCCCGCGCACACCGGCCCGTCCCAGGCCCAGGCCCCCTCCCACGGCCCGACCGCAGCCACCGGCGGCCACCGCAGTTCGGTGTCCCCGCAGACCGGGCACGCCGTCCCCGGCTCCGACTCCAGCGCCCGCACCAGCCGCCGCAGCACCTCGCCCAGCGCCCCCTCCGGCCGCACTCCGGGATCCGCGCACCGCACCACGGCGTCCCCGCTCCCGCCCCACGCCCACTCCGGCCGGCGCAGCCCGTCGTGCTTCTCCCGGCGGCGCCGCTCCGCGAAGTGGCGCTCGTACTCCAGCCAGACCGCCCGCGCGTCCTCCAGCTCCTCCAGCGCGGCGACCAGCCGCAGCGGATCCGCCCCCCGGTCCTCGGGTGCGATCCCGTGCCGGTCGCACAGGTGCCACCACGTGGCCCGGTGCCCGTACGGAGCGAACCGCTCCAGGCAACGGCGCAGCGAATGGCGCCGCAAGGCCCGGTCATTGCGCGCGTCGCGCACCTGGTAGGCCAGACTCCGGAAACCTGCCATCACACCATCACCTCCGCCGATGTGCCCAACATGCCCTGCCCGGGCCGGGCGCATGCGGGGGCGGTCGAGGCGTGCGGGTGGCACATGGCCAGAAGTCAGCGCCCCATGCGCCCCGCGGCCACCACCACCCGGGCCAGTTCCTCGTGGCAGATGTCGCTGTGCGCCCCCGAGGGGGCACCGCCGCGGCGGACCACCGAGCCCGCGTCCACACTGACGCAACCGGCCGCGGGCACCCCCTGGCGCAGGGCGGTGTCGAGGCTCAGCCGCGGCGCGCCCGGCACCGCCTGCACCCCGTCGTGACCGATGGCGCCCCACCGTTCGTCGAAGCCCAGCAGTCCGGCCGAATCCCCTGCCATCCGGGAGGCCAGCGGATAGAAGAGCCTGAGGGCCGAGTCGTGCGGGGAGTGGCAGGCCACCACCGGCCCGTCGACCCTCCGCTGCAGGCCGCGCAGGGCGCCGCCGTTGCTCCTGTCGTGCGGCATCCTGTCGGCGAACGCGTAGTGGGAGAAGGCCCCCTGGAGCAGGGTCACGGACTTCACGTACCGCGCGCCGTCCGGCACCGCGCGCAGCGCGAAGGACACCACCCGCGCCCCGAAGCTGTGTCCGATCAGGTGGAAGCGCAGGGCCGGGCGGTCGGCCGCCAGCTGTGCCAGCACCGGGCCGAGACCGCGCTCACCGACCACGCCCGCCCGCTTCTTCATCTTGTAGTACGCCGCCTGCCGCAGCAGCTCCTTGGCGCCGCCCCACAGACCGCGCAGGGCGCCGCCGGCCGTGAGACCCGGCCCGCCGGCCGTGAGACCCGGCCCGCCGGCCGCCAGGCCCGGCCCTTCTGCGTCGCCGGCCGGCGCACCCGCCGTGGCCAGGGCGCGGGTGAGCACCCGGCACACCTCCAGCACGTCGTCGGTGAAGATGGCGGGAACCGCCGGAGCCACCGCCGAGGGCACCGCGTCCACGCCCGCCAGCTCCCGTACGAGCGCGCCGAACTCGATGAAGGCGGCCGCCGACTCCGGCCGTTCCTCCAGCAGTTCCGCAACCCGGTCCAGCTCCGTCTGCCGCCCCGGCCAGAACTCCCCGAGCGCCCGGCGCGTGACGGGGTCCAGGGCCGTGCCGAAGCCGGGTTCCGCGAGGGCGCCCGGGGCGTCGAAGTCGGGTATCGGCTCGTCCGAGAACCGCATCGAGGGCCAGACGACGCCCACGTAGCCGAGGCGCACCCCCGAGCCCACCAGTCCCGGGAAGGGGGCGAAGAACCGGTCGTAGAGCCGGGTCGCGGTGGACCGGTCGCTGTTCCAGCCGTGCGCGAAGACCAGCACGTCCGTGGCCTCCATCCGGGCCACCGCACCCTGCGTGACCCGGTCCACGTCCCCTTCGGAGTCGAAGGTCAGCTCGGCGTACGGACCGACGCCGATCCCGATCCCGGCCGCGGGGCGGTTCCCCGCCGAGACCCCGAGCCCGTTCCCCGCCACGATCCCGGCCGCCGTCCCGGCCCCGATCCCGAACCCGCCACCGATGTCCGTCATGACGTCCCCCTCCACGCCGTGCCTCCGGAGCTGTCAGCATCCTGCTGACGCGCCCGCCCGGCCAGCCCCCCGGCGCTGTCGGCTCACTCGTAGAGCAGGTATCCCTCGCGCGTCGCCCCGAACCGCGCCAGCGCCGCCGCCCAGTCGCCCACGATCTCCTCCACCCCGGCCCCCGCGTCCACCATGGTCCGTACCCGGTCGGAGCCGGTCAGCCGGTCGATCCAGTGGTCCGTCCGCCAGGCGAAGCCGCTCCACGTCCGCCGCGCGGTGACCAGCAGCCCGATCCCGGCCCGTACCGGATCGAAGGCCTCCCGGTCGTGGACGATCAGCCGGACCCCGCCGCACACCTTCCCCACGTGCTTGGAGAAGGTCGGCGTGAAGTACGCCTCCCGGAACCACACCCCGGCCAGCCCCAGCGCGTTCGCCGCCTCCGCCCACCGCCGGTCGATCCCCTCCGCGCCCACCACCTCGAAGGGCGTGGTCGTCCCGCGCCCTTCGGAGAGGTTCGTCCCCTCGAACAGGCAGGTGCCGGCGTACGCGAGGGCCGTGTCCGGGGTGGGCATGTTCGGGCTCGGCGGCACCCAGGGCAGCCCGGTCTCCCCGAAGAACGACTCCCGCCGCCACCCGGACATCGCCACCGTCCGCAGCCGGACGGGACGGTCGGCCAGGAACTCGCCGTTGAAGAGCAGGGCCAGTTCGGCCGCCGTCATCCCGTGCGCGAGCGCGATCGGCTCCCGGCCCACGAAGCTCGCGTACGGCCGCTCCAGCACGGGCCCCGCCGCCCGGCGGCCGCCCACCGGATTCGGCCGGTCCAGCACCACCACCGCCTTGCCGGAGAGCGCGGCCGCGCGCATGCAGTCGTAGAGGGTCCAGATGTACGTGTAGAAGCGCGCCCCGACGTCCTGGATGTCGAAGACGACGGTGTCGACCCCGGCCGCCGTGAACACGTCCGCGAGCCGCTGCCCGCTCTTGTCGTACGTGTCGTACACCGGCAGCCCGGTCGCCGGATCCCGCGAGGCCCCCTCGGAGTCCCCCGCCTGCGCCGTCCCGCGGAACCCGTGCTCGGGCCCGAACACCGCGACCAGGTCCACCCGTTCGTCCGCGTGCAGGACGTCGACCAGGTGCCGGGCGTCGGCGGTGATCCCGGTGGGATTGGTGACCACCCCGACCTTCTGCCCGGCCAGTACGCCGTACCCGTCCGCGGCGAGCCGCTCGAAGCCGGTACGCACCCGCTCCGCCGTCCGCGGTGCGGAGGCCGGGGCCGCCCCCGGTGCCGACGCGGCGGCGCCCACCTGCCCCGGGGCGCCCGCCGCCCCCACGGCTCCCACTGATCCCAAGGCCCCCGCCAGTCCCAGCACCCCGCGTCGCGACAGCGTCATCCGGCCACGCTACGAGTCTGACCCCTTCCACCCGCACATACCGACTGGTTAGTCTGCTGCCATCCGGCATTCGACACCCGGCCTCCGGCCGCACGAAAGGTGATCCCCGTGAACGCGTACCAGGACCAGCGAGTCGTCGTCACCGGAGCGGGCGGCGGCATCGGCGCCGCCCTCGCGCACCGCTTCGCGGCCGAGGGCGCCACGGTGGTGGTCAACGACCTCGACCCGGCCAAGGCCGCCGCGGTGGCGGGCGGGATCGGGGCCCGGGCGATCGCCGTGCCGGGGGACGCCTCGGCGATCGTGGCCGAGGCCCGCGAGGCCCTCGGCGGGACGGTCGACGTCTACTGCGCCAACGCCGGACTCGCCTCGGGCGGCGACGTGTTCGCCGACGAGGGCGTCTGGGAAGCGGCCTGGGACACCAACGTCATGGCCCACGTCCGTGCCGCCAGACTGCTGCTGCCGGACTGGCTGGAGCGGGGGACCGGCCGCTTCGTGTCTACCGTCTCCGCCGCCGGACTGCTGACCATGATCGGAGCGGCCCCGTACAGTGTCACCAAGCACGGTGCGCTCGCCTTCGCCGAATGGCTCTCGCTGACCTACCGCCACCGCGGTGTCCAGGTCCACGCCATCTGCCCGCAAGGGGTGCGCACCGACATGCTGACCGCCGCGGGCTCGGCGGGCGAGCTCGTCCTGGCGCCGACCGCGATCGAGCCGGAAGCGGTCGCGGACGCACTGTTCGACGGCATGGAGAAGGGCCGGTTCTTGATCCTCCCGCACCCCGAGGTCGCCGACTTCTACGCCGCCCGCGCCACCGAGCCGGACCGCTGGCTGAGCGGCATGAACCACCTCCAGCAGAAATGGGAGACCCGGTGACCTCCTCGTACGCCGCCAGGCCCTGGGTCGGGCTGCTCGCGCCGGTCCAGCGGGAGCCGGTCGCACCGCCGCCCACCGTGCTTCACGCCTTCCGCGAGGCCGCCGCCCGGGCGCCCGAGCGCACCGCGCTGGCCTACTTCGACGGCCGGATCGGCTACGCCGAGGCCGACGCCCTCTCCGACTCCGTGGCCGGTCACCTCGCCGCGCGGGGCATCCGGCGCGGGGACCGGGTCGCGGTGATGCTGCAGAACACGCCGCACTTCGTGCTGGCCGTCCTCGCCGCCTGGAAGGCCGGGGCCGTCGTCGTCCCGCTCAACCCGATGTACAAGTCGGGCGAGGTCCGGCACGTCCTGCGCGACTCCGGGGCCGCCGCGCTGGTCTGCGAGGGCCGCGCGTGGACCGCGTACCTGGCCGAGGCGGTGCGGGAGAGCGCCGTGCGGACCGTCCTGACCGCCTCGGACCTGGACTTCCAGACGCGCAACGACCCCCGCCTCTTCGGCCCGCAGCCCGAACCGGACCCGTCCGCCCGGCCCGGCCCGCAGCCCGAACCGGACCCGTCCGCCCGGCCCGGCCCGCAGCCCGAACCGGACCCGTCCGCCCGGCCCGGCCCGCAGCCCGAACCGGACCCGTCCGCCCGGCCCGGCCCGCAGCCCGAACCGGACCCGTCCGCCCTGCCGGCCCGGCCCGGCCTGCTGGCCGAGCCCGCCCTGCCGGCCCGGCCCGGCCTGCTGGCCGAGCCCGCCCTGCCGGCCCGGCCCGGCCTGCTGGCCGAGCCCGCCCTGCCGGCCCGGCCCGGCCTGCTGGCCGAGCCCGCCCTGCCGGCCCGGCCCGGCCTGCTGGCCGAGCCCGCCCTGCCGGCCCGGGCCGGCCTGCTGGCCGAGCCCGGCCTGCCGGCCCAGCGCGGCCCGGCCGCTCCGGGCCGGCCCGCCCCCGCACCCGCCCCCCTGCCCGGAGGGCACGCCGCCGACCTCCTCACCGTGGCCCGCGGCAGGCGACCCGCGCCGGACGGCCCGCCCCTCACCGCCGCCGACACCGCCCTCATCAGCTACACCTCCGGCACCAGCGGCACCCCCAAGGGCGCCATGAACCCGCACGGCGCGCTCACGTACAACGCCGAACGGCAGGTCACCTCCCACCCCCTGCCCGAGGGGGCCACCTACTTCGCCCTCGCGCCCCTCTTCCACATCACCGGCATGGTCTGCGAGCTCGCCGCCTGCTTCGCCAACGCCGGCACCCTGGTCCTCGCCCACCGCTTCGACGCCGGGGCCGTCCTCGACGCCTTCCTCGAACACCGCCCGGCCTACACCGTCGGCCCGGCCACCGCCTTCATGGCCCTCGCCGCCCACCCCGCCGTCACCCCCGACCACTTCGCCTCGTTCCAGGTGATCTCCTCCGGCGGCGCCCCGCTCCCGCCCGCGCTCGTCGAACGCCTGCGCGGCGCCTTCGGCTTCTACCTCCGCAACGGCTACGGCCTGACCGAGTGCACCGCCCCCTGCGCCAGCGTGCCCGTGCACCTCGAAGCCCCCGTCGACCCCGCCTCCGGCACCCTCTCCGTGGGCCTGCCCGGCGCCGACACCGTCGTCCGCATCCTCGACGAGCAGGGCGCCGAGGTCCCCTTCGGCGAGACCGGCGAGATAGCCGTCCGCGGCCCCCAGGTGGTGCCCGGCTACTGGGGCCTGCCCGAGGAATCCGCCCGGACCTTCCCGGGCGGCGAACTGCGCACCGGGGACGTCGGATTCATGGACCCCGACGGCTGGCTCTACGTCGTCGACCGCAAGAAGGACATGATCAACGCCTCCGGCTTCAAGGTCTGGCCGCGGGAGGTCGAGGACGTGCTCTACACCCACCCCGCCGTCCGCGAGGCCGCCGTGGTCGGCGTCCCCGACCCCTACCGTGGGGAGAGCGTCAAGGCCTACGTGAGCCTGCGCCCCGGGGCCTCGGCCGGACCGGAGGAACTGTCCGCCTACTGCGCCGCGCGCATCGCCGCGTACAAATACCCGCGCCAGGTGGAGATCCTGCCTGTCCTTCCGAAGACGACCAGTGGCAAGATCCTGCGACGGGAACTGCGCGATCGCGGCTGAAAACAGTCGGACGGTCGTACAGCTGGTCGCAGTGACCAGGCAGGAAACAGGAAGGGAAGGTCAGCGCCATGGCGGCCAGGACCACGGAACCCGCAGGCACGCACGAAGCCCCGGTACCGCAGCGGCTGCTGGCCGTCGCCACCCGGCTGTTCGCCGAGCGCGGCTACGACCGCACCTCGGTCCAGGAGATCGTCGAGGCGGCCGGGGTCACCAAGGGTGCGCTCTACCACTACTTCGGGTCCAAGGACGACCTGCTGCACGAGGTGTACGCGCGGATGCTGCGCCTGCAGCAGCAGCGGCTCGACGCGGTGGCCGATTCCGACGCTCCCGTCGAGGAGCGGCTGCGGGCGGCTGCCGCCGACGTGGTCGTCACCACCATCGAGAACCTCGACGACGCGATGATCTTCTTCCGGTCGATGCACCAGCTCAGCCCCGAGAAGTTCAAGCAGGTCCGGGCGGAGCGCCGGCGCTACCACGAGCGCTTCCGGGCACTGATCGAGGAGGGCCAGCGCACGGGCGTGTTCTCCAGCGCGACCCCCGCCGACCTGGTCGTCGACTACCACTTCGGCTCCGTGCACCACCTGTCCACCTGGTACCGGGCTGACGGCCCGCTCACGCCGCAGCAGGTCGCCGATCACCTCGCCGACCTGCTGCTGCGCGCGCTGCGCCCCTGACGGGTCACCGCTCCAGGACGGGGTAGTCGGTGTAGCCCTCCGCCCCCTGTACGTACATCAGGAACTCCGGGCGGACCTCGTTGAGGGGCGCGCCCGCGCGCAGCCGCTCGACGAAATCGGGGTTGGCGAGGAAGCCCCGGCCCAGGGCGACCAGATCGGCGCCCGCAGCCAGCAGCTGCTCGCCGCGCCGCCGGCCGCCGTCGGCCGCGACCTCCTCGCGGGAGAGCGCGGGGTTGGCGATCAGCGTGCCGGGCCAGGCCCGGCGGATCTCCGTGAAGCGGGGCTGGTCCGGGTCGGCGTACACCTGGTGCAGATAGGCGGGTCCGAGGTCCGCCAGGGCCTTGAGCAGCGCCGGATAGATCTCCTCGGTGTCGCCCTCCTCGATGCCGTTGACGGTCAGCCCGGGCGAGATCCGTACGCCGACCCGCTCGGCTCCGATCGCCCCGGCGACGGCCCGGACCACCTCGGCGGTGAAGCGGATCCGCCCCTCGACGGACCCGCCCCACTCGTCGGTGCGCCGGTTGGTGTTCCGCGAGAGGAACTGGTGGAGGAGGTGGCCGTTGGCGGAGTGCACCTCCACTCCGGCGAAGCCCGCCTCGACGGCGTTGCGGGCGGCGTCCGCGAAGTCGGCGATGGTCGCCCCGATGTCCTGCGCCGTCATCTCCCGGGGAGGGACGGCCTCCCGCAGCCCGCCGGGCGTGTGCAGCGGCTCGGGGAAGCGCACGGCCGACGGGGCGAGCGGGACGTGCCCGCTGGTGTCGGGGTGGCCGACCCGGCCGCCGTGCTGAAGCTGGAGGAACATCCGCCCGCCGGCCGCGCGCACGGCCTCGGTGACCCGGCGCCATCCGGCGATCTGCGCGGGGCTGTGGATGCCGGGGATGTGCGGATAGGTCTGGCCGACGGCGTTCGGGGTGGTGCCCTCGGCGATGATCAGACCGGCCGACGCGCGCTGGGCGTAGTACGTGGCCATGAGCTCGCCCGGGACCCCGTCGGCCCCGGCGCGGTTGCGCGTCAGCGGCGCCATCACCAGGCGGCTGGGGAGCTCCAGGCCGCCGAGGCGGGCGGATTCGAAGAGACGGGACGTGGTGGGAGCCTGCTGTGTCTGCGTCATGCCGGTACCGTAGAACCTGACATTGATGTCAGATTCAAGACTGAGGTGGGCCATGCGGATCGGGGAACTGGCGGCGCGCACCGGTGTCGGCGAGCGTTCGCTGCGCTACTACGAGACCCAGGGCCTGCTCGTGTCCGACCGGACGCCCGGCGGCCACCGGGAGTTCTCCGAGCGGGCCGTGGACCGGGTCATCCGCATCCAGGAGCTCTACGCGGCCGGCCTCAACAGTGCGAAGATCGCGCGGATCCTGCCCTGCATGCGGGACGAGGACGGCGGCCCGTCCGTGCGCGCCACCCCGCGGCTGGTGGCCGAGCTGACCGCCGAGCGGGAGCGGATCGACCGGCTGATCGGCGACCTCCTCCGCTCCCGCGAGGTCCTGGACGAGGTCATCGACGCGGCGGCGGGCGCCGCCACCGCCTGACCCCGGCCGGGCGGGCCGGGCCGGGCCGGGCGGAAGCGCGGACCGCCGGAGTCCTCACATGTGGCGCTTCAGCTCCCGCCGCGCCAGCGACCGCTGGTGGACCTCGTCCGGTCCGTCGGCCAGCCGCAGCGTCCGTGCCGCCGCCCACAGTTCGGCCAGCGGGAAGTCCTGGCTCACCCCGCCCGCGCCGTGCAGCTGCACCGCGTCGTCGAGGATCCGCACCACCGCCCGCGGGGTCGCGATCTTGATGGCCTGGATCTCGGTGTGAGCCCCCCGGTTCCCGACCGTGTCCATCAGCCAGGCCGTCTTCAGCACCAGCAGCCGCAGCTGCTCCACCGTGACCCGCGCATCGGCGATCCAGTTCTGCACGACGCCCTGGGCGGCCAGCGGCTTGCCGAAGGCGGTACGGTCCACCGCGCGCCGGCACATCAGGTCGATGGCCCGCTCCGCCATGCCGATCAGCCGCATGCAGTGGTGGATGCGGCCGGGGCCGAGCCGGGCCTGGGCGATCGCGAAGCCGCTGCCCTCCTCGCCGATCAGGTTCGCCGCCGGGACCCGCGCCCCGTCGAAGACCACCTCGGCGTGGCCGCCGTGGTCGTGGTCCTCGTACCCGTAGACCGTCATGGCCCGGCGCACCTCGACGCCGGGGGTGTCGCGCGGGACCAAGATCATCGACTGCTGGCGGCGCGGATCGGCGCCCTCCGGGTCGGTCTTGCCCATCACGATGAAGATCCTGCAGTCCGGGTTCATCGCCCCGGAGATGAACCACTTGCGCCCGGTGACCACGTACTCGTCGCCGTCGCGCTCGATCCGCGTCTCGATGTTCGTCGCGTCCGAGGAGGCCACGTCGGGCTCGGTCATCGCGAAGGCGGAGCGGATCTCGCCGGCCAGCAGCGGCTCCAGCCACTGCTTCTTCTGCGCCTCGTCGCCGAACTGCGCGAGCAGCTCCATGTTCCCGGTGTCGGGGGCCGCGCAGTTCGTCGCCATCGGCGCCAGGTGCGGGCTGCGGCCGGTGATCTCGGCGAGCGGCGCGTACTGGAGGTTGGTCAGCCCGGCGCCGTGCTCGGCATCCGGACCGCCGTGCTGGTCCACGAAGAAGAGGTTCCACAGGCCCTGGCGGCGTGCCTCGGCCTTCAGTTCACCGAAGACGGCCGGGGTGTCCCAGGGCGAGGCCAGCCGCGCGCGCTGCTCGGCGGCGACGGGCTCCGCCGGGTAGACGTACTCCTCCATGAACGCGAGCAGCTGCTCGCGGAGTTCCTCGGTCCGGGCGTCGAATGCGAAGTCCATGGGTGCGTGCCTCAGCCTTCCTGGAGTTCCTGCAGGGTGGTCAGTCCGTGCTCGATGAAGACCGGCACCAGCTCGCCGATCCGGTCGAAGCCCGCACCGACGGTCTGCCCGAGCGTGTAGCGGTAGTGGATGCCTTCGAGGATCACCGCGAGCTTGAACCAGGCGAAGGCCGTGTACCAGGCGATGCCCCCGGTGTCCCGGCCGGAGCGGGCGGCGTACCGTTCGACCAGCTCGGCGGGGGCCGGATGGCCCGGCGCGCCGCTCGTCGTACTGACCGCAGACGCGGTCAGGCCGAGGTCGGAGCTGTACATCACGAGCAGCCCGAGGTCGGTCAGCGGATCCCCGAGGGTGGACATCTCCCAGTCCAGCACCGCCCGGATCGTGTCGTCCGGGCCGCCGATCAGGACGTTGTCGAGCCGGAAGTCCCCGTGCACCACCGTCGGGGCGGGGGAGACGGGCAGCGTCCGGCCGAGCGTGGCGTGCAGCTCGTCGATCCCGGCGAGCTCCCGCCCCCGGGAGGCCGCGAGCTGCTTGCCCCAGCGGCGCAGCTGCCGGTCGAGGAACCCCTCCGGTCGGCCGAAGTCGCCCAGGCCCACCGCCTCCGGATCCACCGCGTGCAGCTCGACCAGCGTGTCCACCAGGCCCAGCACCGCCCGCCGGGTGCGCTCCGGGCCGAGCGCGGCGAGCTCGCCGGCCGTCCGGTACGGCACCCCGTCCACGTACTCCATGACGTAGAACGGAGCCCCGAGCACGGCCTCGTCCTCGCACAGCAGCACCGGCTCGGGCACCGGCACGGCCGTGCCGTGCAGCGCCTCGATGACCCGGTGCTCGCGCCGCATGTCGTGCGCGGTGGCCAGTACGTGGCCCAGCGGCGGCCGGCGCACCACCCAGCGGGCGGTCCCGTCGGTGATCTCGTAGGTGAGGTTCGACCGGCCGCCTTCGATCAGCCGGCCGCGCAGGGGCCCGGTCACGAGGCCCGGCCGCGCGCGGTCGAGATGACCGCGCAGCCGCTCCAGATCCAGGCCGCGCGGGTCGGCCGGGGCTGAGGTCATGGGTGCGCACCTCCGTGCGGAGTGAGAACAGCGGAATGCCATCATGCCGACCAGTCGGTATGCCGTCCAGAGCGCGGGCCGAAAGAAGACCTTCCGCCCGGCAATGTCATGTCACGCGTGACAGAGGATCGGCGTTCCGCCGTTCATCACCGTCATGTCCTTCAGGACCGCCAGGATGTCCAGCGGCACGCCCTCCGGCTCCCCGGCCAGTTCCGCGTACGCCCGGTGAACGTTCGCCACCAGCCGCTCGCTCTCCCGCCATGCGGCGAACTCCCCGAGATCGGCCTGCCGGGCCACCTCCAGCGGGGTCAGCCCCTTCGCCCGCCCCTCCCGGGCGAGCTCGGCCACGTACCGCAGGTATCGTTCGGTGGCCTCGTAGGCCGAGGCGTCGGTCAGGGGTCCGTGGCCCGGTACGACCGTCTCCGCGCCCAGCGAGCGCAGCAGCTCCAGCGCCCGCAGGGAGCCGGCGAGGGAGCCCATCGCCAGGAACGGGGTCCCCTCTGCGAAGACCAGGTCCCCGGTGAAGACCACCCGCTGCCGGGGCAGCCACACGATCGAGTCCCCGGTCGTATGCGCCACGCCCGGGTGGATGACCTGCACCTCCGTCCCGCCCACGTGCACCGTCGCCCGGTCGCTGTAGGTGAGATCGGGCGCGGTGATGTCGATCGCGCCGAAGTCGGTGGCGGGCCAGATCAGCTCCAGCTGGTGGCCGGCGGCGAGCTGCTCGGTGCGCGCGCTGTCGTGCCCGAGGATCAGCGCCTCGGGGGCGAAGACGCCGTTGCCGTAGGTGTGGTCGCCGTGGTGGTGGGTGTTCACCACCGTGCGGGGGAGCGGCACCCCGGCCGCCACGACCGCCTCGCGCAGCGCCAGCGCCCGCCGCTCGGTGGCGGCGGTGTCTATGAGCAGGGTCCGGCCGCCGTCGCTCACGAAGCCGGCGTTGTTCAGGCACCAGCCGCCGTCCGGCTGGACGTAGGCGTACACCCCCGGCGCGGGCTGGACGAGGTACGGCTCTTCGACGGGCATCTGGACTCTCCCCGGGTCGCTTTGACGGGCGGTCAGCATCCTGCCAGCCGTCGCCGCGCCGGGGGAGAGCGGGTGCCGCACGCCGGCCGGCCCCTCCCGTACGGGGGCGCCGCTCAGCGGGAGAGTCGGTGGCGCCGGTCAGAGGCCCGGTCAGTGGTCGTCGTAGTGCCCGTCGTGCGCGGCGTGCCGGTGTCCGTCGTGCACGTAGTCGACGTGGTCGCCGTGCTGGACCGTCTCGTGCCCGCAGCCCGAGCCGTGCGCGTGGTCGTGGCCGTCGTGAGCGGTGTGCCCGGTGGGCTCGCACTCGTCCCAGTGCCCCGAGTGCTCCCGGTGCAGATGGCCGTCATGCGCGTAGTCGACGTGGTCGCCGTGCCGAACCGCCTGGTGCCCGCAGTCCGCGCCGTGCGTGTGCTGGTGTGTGGGGTGTTCGTGGTGCAGGGTCGTCATGGCGCCGAGATTAGTGTGGATCGCCGGGTATCGCCCGTTGTGTCCGTGCGACGCGTAAAACCGCGATCATCCGACCGGGGCGACCGGGGCGACCGGGGCGACCGGGGCGACCGGGAGCCAGGACCGGGGACCGGGGGGCCGTGGCCGGGACTCAGAGGATCACCGCCACGGCGACCAGGGCCAGCGCCATCGTGCACCCCGCCGCCGCCAGCGCCGCCCGCGGCGAGAGCCCCGGCGGCCGGTCCGCCGCCAGCGCCCGGATCCGGCGGTGCGCCACCCACAGGAACAGCAGCCACACCAGCGCGATCACCGCCGCCCCGGCCACCTCCACCGGCGCGCCGGACCCGCGCAGGGCCTGCCGCAGCGCCAGCACCGCCACCACCGAGGAGGCCAGCGTCGTACGCCGCCACGCGAGCCGGGTGCGCTCGGGCTGCAGCCCGGCGTCGCGGTCGGTGCCCGACCCGCTCACTGTCCCGTCGTCCAGCCCATCAGCACGACCACCACCATCATCAGCGCGACCAGCCCCACGCCCAGGCTCAGCACCACGGGGAAGCGCGACAGCGGCAGGTCCTCGCCCCGCCGCATCGCCCGCTCGCACCGCACCCAGTGGTTCACCGCCCGCAGCGCACAGGCCGCACCCACCGCGAGCAGCGCGAAGGCCATCCCGACCCGCACCCCCCAGCGCAGGTCCGGCAGGAACTGGTCGACGGCGAAGCCGCCGCCCACCAGGGCCAGCGCGGTCCGGATCCAGGCCAGGAAGGTCCGTTCGTTGGCCAGCGAGAAGCGGTAGTCGGGGGTCTCGCCCTCGTCCTTCAGCCTCGCGGGTGCGAACCAGAGGCGCACGTCCTTGACGAAGTCGATCACCCGGCCAATCTACTGGCCGGCCACCCGGAACTCGCGCAGCCGCCGGTGGGCCTCCAGCCCGTCCGGCACCCAGGCCCAGTCCCCGCCCCCGACCCGCCGGTCCAGTTCCTCCTGCGTGAGGTACGTGTGCCAGTCGACCTCCGACACCTGAGGGGCCACCGGCAGCTCGCAGCGCACCTCGTGCACGTACGACCACCAGGCCCCGCCCGGACCCTCGTACAGGAACTTGAACAGCGGCGTCGGCTGCGGCAGCCCCCGTACCCCCAGCTCCTCCTCGGCCTCCCGCAGCGCGGCCTGCGCGTACGTCTCGCCG
Source organism: Streptomyces sp. 147326 (assembly GCF_045000215.1). Lineage (NCBI taxonomy): Bacteria > Bacillati > Actinomycetota > Actinomycetes > Kitasatosporales > Streptomycetaceae > Streptomyces > Streptomyces sp. 147326. The sequence goes on from NZ_CP134201.1 coordinate 6,844,468, forward strand.
GCGCCCACCACCCCGCCCACGAACATGTCGTAGTGCGAGGGGAAGACCAGCTTCGAGGCGGTGCGCCGGTGGACGAAGATCCGCCCCTGCGCGTCCCTCGCCTGCACGAACACGCAGCGGTGGATCAGCCCCCGGGCGTACACCTCGCCGCGCGGGGCCCGTCCGGTCACCCGGTCGTCCCGGTCCACCACGTCCAGTACTTCATCAGCGGCACTCACACGGTCCATCCAACCACCCCTGTTGACTGGTTACCGCTCCGTAGCCAAGGATCTGCCCCACCACCGACGGAGGACGGGTAGCCGCATGACGTACGACGCAGACGTGATCGTGATCGGAGCCGGGCTCGCGGGCCTCGTGGCCACCGCCGAGCTCGTCGACGCGGGCCGCAAGGTCATCCTGCTCGACCAGGAGCCGGAGCAGTCCATCGGCGGTCAGGCGCACTGGTCGTTCGGCGGCCTGTTCTTCGTGGACTCGCCCGAGCAGCGCCGGATGCGGATCAAGGACGATCACGCACTCGCCCTCCAGGACTGGCTGGGCACCGCCGGCTTCGACCGCGAGGAGGACGCCTGGCCGCGCCGCTGGGCCGAGGCCTACGTCGACTTCGCGGCCGGCGAGAAGCGCTCCTGGCTGCACGGCCAGGGCGTCCGCTTCTTCCCCGTCGTCGGCTGGGCGGAGCGCGGCGGCTACGACGCCAACGGCCACGGGAACTCCGTCCCCCGCTTCCACATCACCTGGGGCACCGGCCCCGGCCTGGTCGCCCCCTTCGAGCGGCGCGTGCGGGCCGGGGTGGCCCGCGGCCTGGTCCGGCTGGGGTTCCGCCACCGGGTCACCGGGCTCTCCGCCACCGCCGGCGCGCTGGACACCGTGACGGGCGAGGTCCTGGCGCCCTCCGGCGCCGAACGGGGCACCGCGAGCAGCCGCGAGGTCACCGGGGAGTTCACCCTGCGGGCCCAGGCCGTGATCGTCACCAGCGGCGGCATCGGCGGCAACCACGACCTCGTGCGCGCCCAGTGGCCGGCCCGGCTCGGCACCCCGCCGCAACGGATGCTCTCCGGGGTTCCGGCGCACGTGGACGGCCTGATGCTCGGCATCGCGGAGGCGGCCGGCGCCAGCCACATCAACAAGGACCGGATGTGGCACTACACCGAGGGCATCGAGAACTGGAACCCGATCTGGGCCAGGCACGGCATACGCATCCTGCCCGGCCCGTCCCCGCTGTGGCTGGACGCGACGGGCAAGCGGCTGCCGGTGCCGCTGTTCCCCGGCTTCGACACCCTCGGCACCCTCGACCACATCATGAAGACCGGGCACGACCACACCTGGTTCGTGCTCAACCAGCGGATCATCGGCAAGGAGTTCGCGCTCTCCGGCTCCGAGCAGAACCCGGACCTGACCGGGAAGTCGGTCCGTGACGTGATCACCCGCGCCCGCCAGGCCGTACCCGGCCCGGTCAAGGCCTTCATGGCCAACGGCGCCGACTTCGTCGTCGAGCGCGACCTGTCCGCCCTGGTCCGCGGGATGAACGCGGTGACCAAGGAAGACCTCCTCGACGAGGCCACCGTCCGGGGCGAGATCGTGGCCCGCGACCGCGAGATCGCCAACCCCTTCACCAAGGACCTGCAGGTCACGGCCATCCACGGGGCGCGCAGATACCTCGGCGACAAGCTGATCCGAACGGCCGCCCCGCACCGGATCCTGGATCCCGCCGCCGGGCCGCTGATCGCGGTACGGCTCTCGATCCTGACCCGCAAGTCCCTGGGCGGCCTGGAGACCGACCTCTCCTCCCGCGTCCTGACCGGCGCGGGTGAGCCGCTGCCCGGCCTCTACGCGGCGGGCGAGGCGGCCGGGTTCGGCGGCGGCGGCGTCCACGGCTACCGGGCCCTGGAGGGCACCTTCCTCGGCGGCTGCATCTTCTCGGGGCGCGCGGCGGGCCGCGCCGCGGCCCTGGCGACCGGCTGACGGACCCGGCGCCCGTCGGCTGGTCCCACCGGGCCGGCGTCCGCCCGTCGGCCGGTCCCACCGGGCCGGTGTCCGCCCGTCGGCCGGTCCCACCGGGCCGGCGTCCGCCCGGCGGCTGTCGCCGCGCGGGCGGGCCCGGCCGAACCGTTCCGTCAGACCAGCCGCTCGGTGATCCGGAACCGCTCCGCGACGACGAGGGTGTCGTCGTCGACCGTGAACCCCGGGTCACCGACGGCCGCGCGCACCGGCTCGCTGTGCCAGAAGTCCTCGTGTGCCGTACGCCATTCGGCCACGGACGTGAATCCCTCGCCCTCGTCGAGCGCGTGCGCCAGCCCGACGTCCCCGAGCCGCAGCACCTCCACGGCCGTCACCTCCACCACCGCAACCCCCTGCTCCCCGGAATCGACGAGCAGGGAACGGACCCCCGGCTCCGGCAGCGGTTCGCCCTCGGCCTCGTACTCCGCGAGCAGGCCGGTGGTGCTGGTCTTCGCCCCGCTCAGCACGGCCGCGACCAACTGGTCGCGCAGCGGACCGGGAAACCCCAGCAGGTAGGGAGGGAGATCGTCGTAAGTGGTCACGGGGTCACCCTACGACGATGCCCCCGCGCTCTCCCGAACCCGTACAACCGCCCCAACTCGCATCGCCATCACTGCAGTTGAAACCCGCCACGCAGTGGACTGGACCTTGACTCGGAGGCGTGCGTACCGCTTTGCTGTGCGTGATCACCGGTGCGCTCACCGGCACGATCTCCCGACCACCAGGCCGAACCGCTCGCGTGCGCCCTGCGCGCGTTTCCGGCCGCCGCCGACCTTCGTCCGCCCGCGTCCTGGAGGGAAACCCGCGGATGTCCCCGCCTCCGCCGCCCCTCGGCCGCGCCCGCAAGCGGGAAGCCCAGCTCTTCGACCCGGCCCTCTGCGACGCCGAACTCGTCGACGTCCGCACCCAGTTCACCCAGGGCCGGTGGGCCAGGGCCCGCTCCCTCCTCGTCGGGACCGGCGACGACTGGGACCGCCGGGCCCACCGCGTCGTCGTCCTCGCCCAGACCCCGGCGGCCACCGCCTGGGCCCGCGAATGGCTGCTCGCCGAGCCGGAGAGCGCCGACGCCGCCACCCTCCTCGCCTGCGCCGCCGTCTTCACCGCCCTGCGCCACAAGGGCACCCCGGCCGCCGCCGAGGAAGCCTGCCGCCGGGCCGCCGCCCTGCACCCCGCCGACCCCACCCCCTGGCTCGGACTGCTCCTCCTCTCCCGGGCCTTCGGCAGCGAGGAGGAGTTCAGCCGCCACTTCGACCAGGTCCGGGCCCGCCACCGCGAGCACCACCACGCCCACCACCTGATGGTCGCCCGGCTGGCCGAACGCGCCCTCGCTGCCGGCCAGGACCCGCTCCACGAGGTATACGACTTCGCGGCCTGGGCCGCCGAGGAGTCCCCGGCCGACTCCCCGCTCGCCGTGCTCCCCGTCGTCGCGCACGCCGAGCGCTACCGGGTCCTCGCCGCCACCCACGGCCACACCCCCGAGGCAGCGGCCGCCCACTGGGCCGGCCGCCGCGCCCGCCAGGTCCTGCGCTCCGCCTTCGACTGGTGGCTGGAGTGGGAGCGCGACGACCACCCCCGCAACCGGGTCGACCTCAACTTCCTCGCCCACGCCAAACTCTGCGAGGGCCGCCCCGCCGAGGCCGCCGCCCTCTTCCACCGGATCGGCAGCCACGCCACCCGCGCCCCGTGGTCCTATCCGGACCGGGACCCGCAGAAGGCCTTCCTCGCCGCGCGCAGCGTCGCGCTCGGCACCGCCTGACACCGAAGCCGCCGCCCCCGAGAGAACCGCGCCACCAGAGAACCGCGCCACCAGAGAACCGCACTCCCAGAGAACCGCCCCCGAGAGAACCGCGCCCCCGAAAGGACGCCGCCATGCCGACGGGCAGATCCACCACGCTCCAGGACCCGGCCGAGATCCGTACGTACAAGGGCCAGGACCGCGCCCTGCGCGCCGACCGCCTCGGCACCGCCGGCCTGCTCCTGTCCGTACTCGCCGCCAGCGCGCCCCTGATGGTCGTCGCCGGTGTCATGCCCACGACCTTCGGGGTCATGGGCATCGTCGGCCAGCCCCTGCTCTTCGTCATCCTCGGCGCCGTCCTCGCGCTCTTCAGCATCGGCTACGCCGAGATGAGCCGGCACGTCCACAACGCCGGCGCCTTCTACGCGTACATCGCCCGCGGCCTCGGCCCCACCGCCGGCGCCGGTGCCTCCCTCGTCGCCCTCGTCGCGTACAGCGCCATGCAGTGCGGCGTCTACGGCATCCTCGGCTTCGAGATCTCCGGCCTCTTCGCCACCTACCTGGAGATCGAACTCTCCTGGTGGATACCGGCCCTGCTCGCCGTCGCCGTCACCGGCGCGCTCGGCTGGCTCAAGATCGACCTCAACGCCAAGGTCCTCGGGGTCCTCCTCCTCGTCGAGTGCGCCCTCGTCGTCGTCTTCGACATCGCCGCCCTCGCCGAGCCCGGCGCCGAAGGCCTCTCGCTGCACGCCTTCAACCCCGAGACCCTCAGCGGAGCCGGCTTCGGCACCGCGCTCTGCTTCTGCATCGCCGCCTTCGTCGGCTTCGAGCAGTCCCCGGTCTACGCCGAGGAGACCAGCAAGCCGCACATCGTCGTCTCCCGGGTGATGTTCCTGGCCGTCGCCTTCGTCGCCCTCTTCTTCGCCCTCAGCGCCTGGGCCCTCACCGTCGCCACCGGCCCCGCCGAGGTCGTGAAGACCTCCGCCGAAGCCGGCCCCGGCCTGCTCTTCCAGCTCACCGAGAGCCGTCTCGGCACCACCTTCACCGACGTCCTGCACGTCCTCTTCGTGACCGGCATGTTCGCGGCCATGCTCAGCTTCCACAACGTGGTCGCCCGCTACGCCTTCGCCATGGGCCGCGAGGGCCTGCTCCCCGCCGCCTTCGGCCGGACCAACGCCGGCACCGGCGCCCCCGGAACCGGCTCCCTCCTGCAGACCGGCATCGCCGCGCTCGTCGTGATCGCCTTCGCCGTCACCGACGACATGCCCGCCGGCGACCCCACCGCCCCCGTCCTGCACCTGTTCACCTGGATGGGCAGCGTCGGAGCCCTCGGTGTGACCCTCCTCATGGCCGCCGCCTCCTTCGCCGTCATCGCCTTCTTCGTCCGCCGCGGCACCGCCGGCGCCCAGGTCTGGCGCCTCGCCGCGGCCGGCGCCGCCGGTCTCGCGCTCCTCGCCATCGCCGTCTACACCGTCAAGGACTTCGGCGTCCTGGTCGGCGCCGAGAAGGGCTCCGCGCTCAGCTGGGCCCTGCCCGGCATCATCGGCGCCGCCGTCGTGGGCGGCCTGCTCTACGGAGCCGTGCTGCGCCGCAGCCGCCCCGAGGTGCACGCCCGCATCGGCCTGGGCAACGAGGCCTTCCGCCTCGATCAGGCGGCAGCGGCCGGTACCACCGACTGACCTCGCTTTCGAGCGCCTACGAAGCCCCCGGCACCCCTTTCCAAGGTCGTCGGGGGCTTCGGCGTGCGGGGGGCCGATTTTGGCGGGTGGCGGACCCTCATGGTCTCCTGGGGCGACAAATTCACCGGACCGCGACACAGGGGACACCACCCAGCTCCCCTGCGCCGCGGAACGGACCTGCCGTCCGACCCCCACGAAGGCGAAGTCATACATGAGTGACCTGAGTGACCGCACCTTGACCGAGGCCCCCGCCCCGGCGTCTTCCCGCCATGTCGACGCCGGTGACGAGGGCTACAGCAAGGACCTCAAGTCCCGCCACATCAACATGATCGCGATCGGCGGAGCGATAGGCACCGGGCTGTTCCTCGGCGCCGGCGGCCGCCTCGCCGGTGCGGGCCCCTCCCTCGCGATCGCCTACGCGGTCTGCGGAGTCTTCGCCTTCTTCGTCGTCCGGGCGCTCGGCGAGCTCGTCCTGTACCGCCCCTCCTCCGGCGCCTTCGTCTCCTACGCGCGCGAGTTCATGGGGGAGAAGGGCGCGTACACGGCCGGTTGGCTGTACTTCCTGAACTGGTCCACCACCACCGTGGCCGACATCACGGCCGCCGCGACCTACGCCCACTTCTGGTCGATGTTCACCGACGTCCCCCAGTGGGTCCTCGCGTTCATCGCCCTCGCCGTCGTCCTCACCGCCAACCTGATCTCGGTGAAGTACTTCGGCGAGATGGAGTTCTGGTTCTCGCTGGTCAAGGTCGCCGCCCTGGTGATCTTTCTGATCGTCGGCATCTGGCTCGTCGCCACCAGCCACGAGATCGGCGGCCACACCCCGGGCCTCTCCACCATCACCGACAACGGCGGGATCTTCCCCTCCGGGATGCTCCCGATGCTCCTGGTGGTCCAGGGCGTGGTCTTCGCGTACGCCTCCGTCGAGCTCTGCGGCGTCGCCGCCGGCGAGACCGAGAACCCCGAGAAGATCATGCCGAAGGCGATCAACTCGATCATGTGGCGCGTGGGCCTCTTCTACGTCGGCTCGGTCGTCCTCCTCGCTCTCCTGCTGCCCTACACGGCGTACAGCTCCGACCAGAGCCCCTTCGTCACCGTCTTCGACAAGCTCGGCGTCCCCGGCGCCGCCGGCGTCATGAACCTGGTCGTGCTCACCGCGGCCCTCTCCAGCCTGAACTCCGGCCTCTACTCCACCGGCCGCATCCTGCGCTCGATGGCCATGTCCGGCTCCGCGCCGAGGTTCACCGGCCTCATGAACAAGGGCAAGGTCCCCTACGGCGGCGTCCTCTTCACCGCCGCCTTCGGCGTCGCGGGCGTCGGCCTGAACTACTTCATGCCCAAGGACGCCTTCGAGATCGTCCTCAACTTCGCCTCGCTCGGCATCCTCGGCACCTGGGGCATGGTCATGCTCTGCTCGCTCTTCTTCTGGCGCCGCGCCCAGCAGGGCAGCCTGGAGCGGCCCTCGTACCGCCTGCCCTGGGCCCCGTACACCCAGCTCGTGACCCTGGCCTTCCTCCTGACGGTCCTGGTCCTGATGTGGTGCGACGGCGGAGTCGGCCGCACCACGGTCATGTTCGTCCCCCTCATCGGCGCCGCCCTGGTCGGCGGCTGGTTCCTGGTCCGCGGCCGAGTAGCCGAGCTCGCCGCCTCCCGCGACTGACCCGCCTCCCGGTCCACGAGGCCCCCCGCGCCGGAGCTCCCCTTCCCGCGCGGGGGGCTTCGGCGTTCCCCGCCCCGCGCTGGGACCCCCGGCCGCGCTTGACACCCCATGCCACCTGATCAAGCTGAGCCGCATGGAGTCACCACGGAAGGGAAACCATGCAGCCTGCCGGACCCCGCGAACGACGGCGACGACGAGTTCGCCTCGCTGGGCCCGGGAGCCCTGCTGAACCTGGGCCGGCTCGCTGCCTACGACCGGCACGCCGACCAGCTGCCCCGCACTGCTGCCCGAACGGCACCAGATCGTCTTCCGGGCCTCGCCCACACCGGCCGACGTGCCGTCCGCCGACACCGCCCAGCGGATCATCTACCGCGCGGAGCTGCCCGTCCGCCCCGAACTCGGCTCCCTGCAGGCCCCCCGATGAGCTCAACCGGCGCCCCGCGACCTTCGGCGCTCTCGGCCCTACGTCAGCCTGCTGACCGGCCACCAGGACTACGTGGAAAACACGGCGTTCCTCTCCGCCGTGCAAGCCGTCGCATCCGCCGCCCGGCTGCGCGAGATCCGTGTGCTGGCGGAGACGTACGTGCGCCGCTTCCGTACCCGCGCCGACGGCGAAGCCCGCCTCGGCCGAGCGGCGCACCCTCCTGGAGCGCACCACGCACGCCCAGGGGCTACCTGGGGCCCTCCCTGCGGCCGTCCACCTACCACGCCACCCTCAGGCGCCGACCTGGAACGGCACGCACCGGCTGCTGGCCGGCGAACTGGGGACGGCGCTGCTGGACGGGCATCCCGCCCGCGTCCCGGAGCCGCGCAACCTGCCGGACGGGAGCCGGGCGCGCGCGAGGCAGCCGTCTCCGGACGCACGAAAGGCCGGCCGGGATTTCTCCCGACCGGCCTTTCGCCGTGGTGTCCGAGGGGGGACTTGAACCCCCACGCCCGATAAAGGGCACTAGCACCTCAAGCTAGCGCGTCTGCCATTCCGCCACCCGGACAAGGTGTCTGTCTCGCGTCCCTCGCGGGCCGTTCCGACGTGGAAAACATTACCAAACATTCCGGGGGCCTCGATCACACCCCCTGACGGCCGGGGATCGCCCTTGGGGAGAGCGGCCCGGGGCGGGAGGATGGAGGTGTTCGGTACTGATCAGTGGGAGGAAGCAGCGTGAGCGAGTCGAGCGCGGGCAGGACCGTCTCCGGCGAGGACGAGGTAGTCGACCTCTGCCGGGACCTCATCCGGATCGACACCAGCAACTACGGAGACCACTCGGGCCCCGGGGAGCGCAAGGCGGCGGAGTGGGTCGCCGAGAAGCTCGCCGAGGTCGGGCTGGAGCCGCAGATCTTCGAATCGCACAAGGGGCGCGCCTCGACCGTGGCGCGGATCGAGGGGGAGGACCCCTCCCGGCCGGCGCTGCTGATCCACGGGCACACCGACGTGGTTCCGGCCAATGCCGCGGACTGGACGTACGACCCGTTCGCGGGCGAGATCGCCGACGGCTGCGTGTGGGGCCGCGGCGCCGTCGACATGAAGGACATGGACGCGATGACGCTGGCCGTCGTGCGCGACCGGATGCGCAGCGGGCGCAAGCCCCCGCGCGACATCGTGCTGGCCTTCCTCGCGGACGAGGAGGCGGGCGGCATCTACGGCGCCCGGCACCTCGTCGACAAGCACCCCGGCCTGTTCGAGGGCGTCACCGAGGCGATCGGCGAGGTCGGCGGCTTCTCCTTCACCGTGAACGAGAACCTGCGGCTCTACCTCGTGGAGACCGCCCAGAAGGGCATGCACTGGATGCGGCTCACGGTGGAGGGCACCGCGGGCCACGGCTCCATGACCAACAACGACAACGCCATCACGGAGCTGTGCGAGGCCGTGGGGCGGCTCGGCCGCCACCAGTGGCCGGTGCGGGTGACCAAGACCGTACGGAGCTTCCTGGACGAGCTCTCGGACGCGCTGGGGACCCCGCTGGACCCGGACAACATGGACGAGACCCTCGCCAAGCTCGGCGGCATCGCCAAGATGGTCGGCGCGACGCTGCGCAACTCGGCCGCCCCGACGATGCTCGGCGCCGGCTACAAGGTCAACGTCATCCCCGGCCAGGCGACGGCCCACGTCGACGGCCGCTTCCTGCCGGGCTACGAGGACGAGTTCTTCGCCGACCTGGACCGCATCCTCGGGCCGCGCGTGAAGCGGGAGGACGTGCACGGCGACAAGGCGCTGGAAACCGACTTCGACGGGCGGTTGGTGGACGCCATGCAGGGCGCCCTGAAGGCCGAGGACCCGATCGCGCGGGCGGTCCCGTACATGCTCTCGGGCGGTACGGACGCCAAGTCCTTCGACGACCTCGGCATCCGCTGCTTCGGCTTCGCGCCGCTGCAGCTGCCGCCGGAGCTGGACTTCGCCGGGATGTTCCACGGCGTGGACGAGCGCGTGCCCGTGGACGGACTGAAGTTCGGCGTGCGCGTGCTCGACCGGTTCATCGACAACGCCTGAAATTCGGCTAGGTGTGCGCATTCCACTGAGAAGAGTGAATGCACTCATACGCTCGTAGCCCTGGTGATCCCTCCTCGTTACAGGTGGTGCGGTCCGCGGCTGGGACCGCATTGCCTACTAGGAGGAACAATGATCAAGAAGGTTGTCGCCGCTGCGGCTGCCACTGGTGGCCTGGTTCTCGCGGGTGCGGGTCTGGCTGTCGCCGACGCGGGTGCCCAGGGTGCGGCCATCGGCTCCCCCGGTGTCCTGTCCGGCAACGTCGTCCAGGTTCCGGTCCACATCCCGGTGAACGTGTGCGGGAACTCCGTTTCCGTCATCGGCCTGCTGAACCCGGCCTTCGGCAACACCTGCGTCAACGCCTGACGCGTCTGAAGTCTTGGGCCCCGGAGCGCATCCCAGCGCTCCGGGGCCACCGGGCTTTCCGGCCCGGATTCTCATCTTCGGCGTACTGGGCGGGGGAGCCTGGACGGCCGGGCCGCCGAGAGACGGCCGAAACGCACACACCAGGGGACGAGTACAGATGCGACGACCGGCACAGGTCACCAGGAAGACCCTGATCACCATGGCTGCCGCAGGGGGTGTCCTCGCCCTGGGCGGGGGCTACGCACACGCGGACTCCGGCGCCTCGGGGCACGCCGCGAACTCTCCGGGACTGCTGTCCGGGAACAACGTGCAGGCACCCGTGGACGCGCCGGTGAACGCCTGCGGGAACACGGTCACGGTGGTGGGAGGCCTCAATCCGGCCTTCGGGAACCACTGCTCGAACGGGTTCCACGGCAAGCCCGGCAAGCACGGCAAGCCCGGCAAGCCGGGCAACCCCGGCCACCCGGGCAATCCGGGACACCCCGGCAGCCCCGGACACCCCGGCAACCCGGGACACCCGGGCGACGGCGACGAGCCGTGCGACGACCACCCCGGCAACCCCGGTAACCCGGGCACGCCGGGCGGCGAGAACCCCGGCAACCCCGGTAACCCGGGCACGCCGGGCGGCGAGAACCCCGGCAACCCCGGCAACCCCGGCACGCCGGGTGGCGAGAACCCCGGCAACCCCGGGAATCCCGGTACGCCCGGCGGTGAGAACCCCGGCACCCCGGGCAACCCCGGCACCCCGGGCGGTGAGAACCCCGGAAACCCGGGCACTCCCGGTACGCCCGGCACGGGCACTCCGGGCACTCCCGGTACGCCGGCCAACCCCGGCACCGGTCCCGTCACTCCCGTGACCCCGGTCACGCACCCCGGCCCGGGAACCGGCACGCAGACCGGCGGCAGCCCCGGGCAGTCGGCCGGTCTCGCCGCCACCGGCTCCGGTGACGTCCTCACCGCAGGCCTCCCGCTCGCGGGCGGCCTGCTGCTGGCGGGCAGCGTGCTCTACCGGCGCGCCCGCAACGCCGCCTGACGGCTGCTCACGACGCGGGCCCCGCCCCCGGGGCCCGCGTCACCAGGTCGCGCGGATCTGGCGGATGATCCGGCGGCGCAGTCGCACACGGCGACTGCCGTCCCGGTACAGCCTCAGCCGGTCGAGTTCCCAGTTCCCGTATTCGGCATGATCGGTCAGCAGGCGGGTCGCCTCCTTGCGAGGAACACCGCGGGGCACGTACACGTCGACAAATTCGTATTCCGGCATCGCATCTATTGTGCGGGCAGAGCCCTCGTACGGATAGCGTCTCCTCTATGTCTGATGCCGCTCTGCCCACTGTTGCCGAGGTACGCGCCGCCGCCGAGGCGGTCAAGGCCGCGCTCGACCGTCACCTCGCCGCGGTCGAGCGCAGGACCGGGGACGAGGACCCGGACGTCTACGCCGCTTTCAACGAACTCGCCGCCGCGGCCGAGGAGTACGACGAACTCCTCTACGACCGCTACGACGAGGTCACTCCCTTCGAGATCCCCACGCCCGAGGACGGTGTGCCCTACACCGGTCCCGCCGAGCCCGCCGCCTTCAGCGTGCTCATCCGCCGCGACTACTCCGTCGTCGAACCGCCGCGGCTGATCGCCCAGGCGGAGCGGATCGCCGCGCACGACCGGGACGCCGAGTTCGTCCAGGACGGCGGCACCGCCGAGGCGCTGGGTGTCCTCTTCGGGGAGTACGAGCCCGACGAGATCGCATCCCGCTTCAAGGACTTCGGGCTGGAGGAGGGCGACTCCACGCTCTGGATCGCCGCCTCGGAGGAGATGGCGGAACCGGGGGAGTGGCTGAACTCGCCCTTCGGGAACATCGATCCGCAGGACGTCCTGCACCGCTTCGACGTCAGCTCCGTCTTCGACGAGGAGTCCGACGAGTTCGACGAGGGCGAGGATGAGGGCGAGGATGAGGACGAGACCGCGAAGCCGGGGCTGACCCCGGCCTGAGTCCTGGCCTGAACCCCGGCCCGACCCCCGCCCGGCACCGGTGGCCCCCGCCCCGCGGGGCGGGGGCCACGGCCGGAGTCACTCCGCCTGTGCGCCCGCCGTCGCGAGCGCCTTCAGCAGGCCCGTCAGCCGTGTCGTACGCGGCTTCGGCAGCACCTCGGCCACCGCGCGCGGCAGCGCCTGGTCGACGCCGTGCACCACCGACAGGTGCCGCTCGGCCCGCCCGAACGCCGTGTAGACCCAGTCCCGCGACAGCGCCTGCGCCGCGTCACCCGGCAGGACGACGACCACCGCCGGCCAGCGCGTGCCGACGGCCTGATGCGCCGTCACCGCCCAGCCGTGCCGCACCTGGGACTCCACGAGCTCCTTCGGTACGACGATCCGTACGCCCGCACGGTCCAGGTGCAGCCCCTGGGCGTCGGCCGACACCACCCTGGCAGCCAGCGCCCGCCCGGCGGACGGCACGTGGACCACCCGGTCGCCGGGGTCGAAGCCGCCGAACCGGCCGGGACCGGGGTTCAGCCGCTCCTTGAGGGCGTTGTTCAGCGCCCGCGTCCCCGCAGAGCCGCCGTGGCCCGGGGTGATCACCTGCACGCTGTCCGCCGGGATCCCGAAGGCCCGCGGGACCGACTCGGCCACCAGCTGCACGGCCCGGTGCACGGCCTCCCCGGCGTCCTGCACCGGGACGATGACGACCTCGTTGCCGGGGGCGTCCACCTGGTTCAGCTCGCCGACCCCGACCCCGGAGACGAGTTCTCCGAGAGGGCCCGGATCCGGGGTGCGGGAGACCACCTGGGGGCACGTACGGGCCGCCAGCACATCGGCGAACACCCGTCCGGCCCCGGCGGACGCGAGCACTCCGGGGTCCCCGGAAAGCACCAGCCTGGCCCCGTCCGGCACGGACTCCACCAGCGCGGCCGCGGTCTCCACGTCCAGCTGCGGCGCGTCCAGCACCACGAGGAGGTCCAGCGCGAACTGCCCGTCCGCGTCCCGCCCGGGCCCCTCCGCCCCGGACAGCAGCCCCGCCACGGTCACCGAGTCGGGGCCGCCGGGCGCGTGCGCGGCCGGGCAGGCCCGCAGCCCCAGCTCCCGGGCCGCCGCGACCAGGGCGAACGCCTCGGTACGCGCGGCCTCCCCGCCGGTGTGGGCGACCAGGCCGTGGCCCGCGACCGTGCGGATCAGTTCGGCGGCGGACGGCCCGGGCGCGGCCCCGGCGGCCCGCTCCCAGTCCGCGGGCGCGTCGAAGGCGCCGGACGCGAGCCGCGCCAGTCCGTCGGCCAGGCTCTCCTCGGCCATGGCAGAACCCTCCAGGCCCACGAGGAGACGTACGGGCTGCTCCTCGCCCTCCTCGACCGGCGGGCCGAGGGGCTCGTGGAAGACCAGCACCGAGCCGTCCGCGATGGCCTGTTCCAGTGCTCCGGCCGGGTCCGGTACGCCGTACTGGGCCAGGGCCTTCTCCAGCACCGGAGCCTCCAGTGCGGTGTGCCCCTTGAGCCCGGCCTGGGCCAGCAGCCAGCCGACCAGCACGGTGGTGCGGCGCTCGTCCCCGGGACCGGCCTCGGAGCCCAGCAGGGACCGTGCGAAGCCGTCCGCCTGGGTCGGGCGCACGGCCGGGACCGACAGCAGCCGCCAGGGGTTCTCGGCGAGCTGCTCGGCGGCGCCGTCGCCGAGCGCCGCCGCGGCCGGGCCGGCCAGGGACTCGGGGGCGCCACCGCGGGCCAGGACGGACCGTACGCCCTCGACGGCGTCGGCGGAGGGCGCCGCCGCGGCCACCGGCGCCGGGGCCGCGGGGCGCGGCGCGGCGGGAGCGGGGGCCGGCCTGCGGGGCGCGGCCGGGGCCTCGTCGAAGTACACGGCGGGGGGCTGCTCCCCGCTCTCCACGGCCCGTACGGCGGCCAGCAGGTCGGCGGCCTTGCCGCTGAGCTTCGCCCCGGCCTCGACGGGCGCCTCCCGCTCGGCCTTGCGCCGGGCGATCCGCTCCCGCTCGACCTTCTGCGCGGCGAGCTCGGCCTGGGCCTCGGTGAGTGCGGGCGCCGCCTGCCCCCCGGCGTCGGCCTCGGCTCCGGCCTCAACCTCGGCCTCGGCTCCGGCCTGAACCTCGGCCTCGGCGTCGGCCTGAACCTCGGCGTCCGCCTGAACCTCGGCCTCGGCCTGAACCTCGGCGTCGGCCTGAACCTCGGCGTCCGCCTGAACCTCGGCGTCCGCCTGAACCTCGGCGTCGGCCTGAACCTCGGCCTCGGCCTCGGCGTCGGCCTCAACCTCGGCCCCGGCCTCAACCTCGGCCTCGGATCCGATCTCGGCGTCGGCCTCGGCTCCCGCCTCGGGCCCGGCGTCGCCGCCGGCCTCGGAGGCGGGCCCTGCGGGGCTTTCTCCCACCCCGCCCCTTCCTGAAACCGGGGGCTCCGCCCCCGGTCCGCCTTCAACGGCTTCGCCGTGCGGTGCGGCAGGCCCGGCCTCGGGCCCGCCCGAGTCGGCCTGTGCCCCGGCCGGTTCCTCCGCGGCAGTGGCTTCGGTTTCGGCTTGGCGGTCCGTACTCACAGCGTGCTCCAGTCCTGATCGGGATAGCGGTGCACGGGCGCCGACACATCGTCCAACGCCCGGCAGATCTCCTCCGGAAGACTAAGGGCCTCCACCGACAGCGCCGCCGCGAGCTGCGCCGACGTCCGGGCACCGACGATCGGCGCGACCACCCCCGGCCGGTCCCGGATCCACGCGAGGGCCACCTCGAGCGGGGTCACGGCCAGCCCCCGGGCCGCCGTCACCACCGCGTCCACGATCCGGCCCGCCGCCTCGTCGAGGTACGGGTCCACGAAGGCGGCCAGGGACTCCGAGGCGCCCCGGGAATCCGCCGGCACGCCGTCCCGGTACTTGCCCGTCAGCACGCCGCGCCCCAGAGGGGAGGAGGGCAGCAGGCCGATCCCGAGGTCCAGTGCGGCCGGCAGGACCTCCCGCTCCACGCCCCGCTGCAGCAGCGAGTACTCCATCTGCGTCGAGGCGATGCGGGTCCGCACGCCGGGCGCCGCGAGCTGCCAGGTCGCCGCCTTCGCCAGCTGCCAGCCGCAGTAGTTGGAGACCCCGGCGTACCGGGCCCGGCCGCTGCTCACCGCCAGGTCCAGCGCCTGCAGGGTCTCCTCGAGCGGGGTCGCCGGATCGAAGGCGTGCACCTGCCAGAGGTCGACGTGGTCGGTGCCCAGCCGGTCCAGCGAGGCGTCCAGCGCGTCGAGCAGGTGTCCGCGCGAGCCGTCGAACCGCCGGTCCGGGTCCGGCACGCTGCCCGCCTTGGTCGCGATCACCAGGTCCCGGCGCGGGACGAGCCCGCCCACCAGCCGCCCGAGGAGGTACTCCGCCTCCCCGCCCCCGTACACGTCGGCCGTGTCGACGAGGGTGCCGCCCGCCTCCCAGAAGGTCTTCACCTGCTCGGCGGCGGCTTCCTCACCGGTGTCGCGGCCCCACGTGAGGGTGCCGAGGCCGATCCGGGAAACGCGCAGTCCGGTGCGGCCGAGATGCCTCTGCTCCATGAGCGCTGAGACTACTGGGGCGCTGACGCGGAGCACCCTGGCGCGCTACAGTCCCCGCACACCAACGTTACTGATCGGTAAACCGGTAAGGGGACGACACATGCGGCTCGGCATCAATCTCGGTTACTGGGGCGCGGGCATGGACGCCGACAACCTCGCCGTCGCCCAGGAGGCCGACCGCCTGGGCTACGACGTCTGCTGGGCCGCCGAGGCCTACGGCTCCGACGCCCCGACCGTGCTCGCCTGGGTCGCCGCCCAGACCGAGCGCATCGACGTCGGCTCGGCGATCCTGCAGATCCCGGCCCGGCAGCCCGCGATGACCGCCATGACGGCGGCCACCCTCGATTCGCTCACCAAGGGCCGCTTCCGGCTCGGCCTCGGCGTCTCCGGCCCGCAGGTGTCCGAGGGCTGGTACGGCGTCAAGTTCGACAAGCCGCTCGCGCGGACCCGCGAGTACGTGGAGATCGTCCGCAAGGCCATGAGCCGCGAGCGCCTCTCCTACGAGGGCGAGCACTGGACCCTGCCGCTGCCGGGCGGTCCGGGCAAGCCCCTGAAGCTGACCGTGCACCCCGAGCGCGAGCACATCCCGCTCTACATCGCCGCCATCGGTCCCAAGAACCTGGAGCAGACCGGCGAGATCGCCGACGGCGCCCTGCTGATCTTCCCGGCCGCCGAGCACCTGGAGGCCACCGCCCTCACCCACATCCGGGCGGGCCGCGAGAAGGCCGGGCTGACCATGGACGGCTTCGACGTCTGCCCGACCGTGCCGCTGGCCCTCGGCGAGGACGTGAACGCGCTCGCGGACATGTTCCGTCCCTACACCGCCCTGTACGTCGGCGGCATGGGCAGCCGGAAGCAGAACTTCTACAACCAGCTGGCCCAGCGCATGGGCTACGAGAAGGAGGCCGCCGAGATCCAGGACAAGTACCTGGCCGGCGACAAGACCGGCGCGGCCGAGGCCGTCCCGCACTCGCTGATCGACTCGACCGCGCTGCTCGGTCCGGTCGGCCGCATCGCGGACGGGATGCGGGCCTACGCGGAGGCCGGGGTCACCACCCTCACGCTGGCCCCGGCCGGATTCACCCTGGACGAGCGGATCGCCGCCCTGCGGGCCGGCACCGAGGCCATGGAGCTCGCAGGACTGGCCTGACATCCGGGTCCAGGCCCGCCGGGACGCAGGGCGGCGTCGGAAGGGAGAGGTCTGCGGCCGTGGTGGGGGCTCGGGGGTCTTCCCCGCCACGGCCGACACAGCCAACAACGCCCGGGGTGCCCGCAGGGTTACGCGCGACGGTCCATCCCCTCGTTTCGTTCATTCGGGCGAGTAGGGGGACCCATCGGTTGCCGGTCCCCGCGACCGGCGTTTGACTCGGTTCATGCTCTCTGCCCGCAGCCTGTTCCAGGAGATCGTCGACAACGACGAGTCCTTCCAGCTGTTCTGCTCCATCGCCGCCAGCGGGGAGTCCCAGGGCGGTTGGGAGAACGCCCGGATCGCGGCCCTGGTGCCGGACTCCATGCGCGACCTCGCTCCCAAGATCACCCGGCACGGCGCGGACGAGGACAAGCACGGCCGGATCTTCCACGCGCTGCTCCGCAAGCGCGGCCTGCCGCCGGTCCCCGTCCCGCCCGAGACCGACTACACGATGCTGCTGGAGCGCCGCGGCATCGGCCTCGCGCACGACAAGCTGCGCCGCGAGGAGGCGCTGACCGAGGAGGACATCGTCGTCTACCTCGCGCACAGCCGCGTCACCGAACAGCGCGCCGCCGACCAGATGGGCATGCTCGTCAGGTACTTCGGCGACCACCACGAGGTCGGCAAGGCCATCCACATGATCAGCAACGACGAGGCCAACCACCTCGCCTACTGCCACGAGGAACTGCTGCGCCTGGCCCGCGCGGGCCACGGCCGGACCATCCAGCGCGTGCTCCGCGAGAGCGCGCTCGTCGAGATCGGCGTCTACCGGGACGTCAGCCTCGCCGTCATGGACCACATGGGACGGGTGCTGCGCTGGCCCGCCCCGAAGGCGGCCGCGCTCGCCGCCGGCATCCGCGGCATGTACGCGTACGAGCGGTTCAGCGGCTGGCACCGGATGGTCAGCCTGCGGACGCCCCAGCGCCGCAACGCGCTGGGCGGCGCACCGGCCGGCACGCCCGAGTTCGCGTAGCCGGGCGCGGCACTAGAGCCAGCCCCGGTGCTTGAACATCCGGTACAGGCCCAGGCACGCCGAGGCCATCACCAGCAGCACCAGCGGATACCCCCACCACTGCCTGAGCTCCGGCATGTGGTCGAAGTTCATCCCGTAGATCCCCGCCACCATCGTGGGGACGGCGGCCATCGCCGCCCAGGCCGAGATCTTGCGCACGTCGTCGTTCTGCCGGACGCCCATCTGCGCGAGATGAGCCGCGAGCGCGTCCGACAGCAGCCGGTCCAGCCCCTCGATGTACTCGTTCGCCTTGGTCAGGTGGTCGGCGACGTCGCGGAAGAAGGGCTGGGCGTGCTCGTGGACGAAGGGGACCTCTCCGAAGGCGAGCCGGTCCATCGGCTGGAGCAGCGGGTTGGTCGCCCGCCGGAACTCCAGCACCTGCCGCTTGAAGCCGTAGATCCGGGCGGCGGTGTTCTTGGAGTCCGAGGGGTTCGGGGAGAAGACCTCGGCCTCCAGCTCCTCCAGATCCGACTGGAGCTCGGCCGCCACCTCGATGTAGTGGTCCACCACCGCGTCGGACACCGCGTACAGCACCGCCGTCGGACCGTGCCCGAGGACCTCCGGATCGTGCTCCAGCCGGCGCCGCACGGCGGCCAGCGCGGCGCCCTCGCCGTGCCGGACCGTGACCACGAAGGAGTCGCCGATGAACAGCATCAACTCGCCCGTGGTCACCGTGTCGGTGGCCTCGTCGTACATCACCGGCTTGAGGACGACGAACAGCGAATCGTCGTAGACCTCCAGCTTGGGGCGCTGGTGTGCGCTCAGCGCGTCCTCGACCGCCAGCGGGTGCAGGCCGAACTCGTGCCGGACATGCTCGAATTCGTCCTCCGTCGGCTCGTACATGCCGATCCAGAGGAACGCGTCCCCGCTCGCCCGCGCCTCGTCGAGGGCGTCCGAGAAATCCTCGGGCCTCTCGGTCCGGCGACCGCTCCGGTAAATCGCGCAGTCCACAATCACGCGGGCATTGTCCCCCGACCACGGCCCGCCCGCACTCCGGCCGCACCACCTAGGCTGGCCCCATGGCCACGCTGATCCTCGTACGACACGGGCGGTCCACCGCCAACACCGCAGGGCTGCTCGCCGGATGGACGCCGGGAGTCGGCCTCGACGAGCGCGGCGCCGAGCAGGCCGCCGCCCTGCCCGGCAGGCTGGCGGGCGTGCCCCTCGCCGCCGCCGTCACCAGCCCGCTGCAACGCTGCCGGGAGACCCTCGCACCCCTGCTGGCCGCCAGGCCGGAGCTGGAAGTGCACACCGACGAGCGGATCGGCGAGTGCCACTACGGCGACTGGTCCGGCCGCAAACTCGCCGAACTCGCCGACGAACCGCTGATGAAGATCGTCCAGCAGCACCCCTCGGCGGCCGCCTTCCCCGGCGGCGAGTCCATGCGCGCCATGCAGGCCCGCGCCGTGGACGCCGTACGGGAGTGGAACGCGCGGGTCGAGGAGGAGCACGGGAGCGACGCCGTCTTCCTGATGTGCTCCCACGGCGACATCATCAAGTCCCTTGTCGCGGACGCCCTCGGGATGCACCTGGACCTCTTCCAGCGCATCCACGTCGATCCCTGCTCGGTGACCGCGATCCGGTACACGCCGACCCGGCCGTTCGTGTTCCGGCTGGGCGACACCGGCGACTTCGGCCCGCTCGTACGGCGCCCGGCCGCACCGGAGCCCGTCGCGTCGGACAAAGACACCGAAGACGCCGGGAACGCCGTCGTGGGAGGCGGCGCGGGCGCGGCGTGATCGGACGGCGCAGTAGGGTGGACGGGCCCACACAAGGGCGCAGACCTGCCCTGCCGCCGAGACTTGGAGACTGGACGTGCCCCGTCAGGTGTTCCTCTACGACCCCCCGGACCGCTTCGTGGCCGGCACGGTCGGTCTGCCGGGACGCCGTACGTTCTTCCTGCAGGCCTCTTCCGGCCCCCGCGTCACCAGCGTCTCCCTGGAGAAGACCCAGGTCGCGGCGCTCGCCGAGCGGATGGACGAGCTGCTGGACGAGGTCGTGCGGCGCACCGGCGGCAACGCCCCGGTGCCGGCCGTCGCCCCCGCCGAGGCCGCCGACACCGCACCCCTGGACGTCCCCGTCGAGGAGGAGTTCCGCGTCGGCACCATGGCCCTGGCCTGGGACGGCGAGGAGCAGCGGATGATCGTCGAGGCCCAGGCCCTGGTGGAGCTCGACGCCGACTCCGACGAGGACCTCGCCGAGGCGGAGGAGCGGCTGCTCCAGGACGAGGAGAACGGCCCGCCGATGCTGCGGGTCCGCCTCAGCGGCGCCCAGGCCCGTGCGTTCGCCAAGCGGGCCTTGGACGTGGTCAACGCCGGCCGCCCGCCCTGCCCGCTGTGCAGTCTGCCGCTGGACCCGGAGGGGCACGTGTGCCCGCGCCAGAACGGCTACCGGCGCCAGGCGTGACCGACACGGGGGAGATCGAGGAACTGCTCGCCAAGGGCGAACTGACCGTCATCGGCCGGATCCGCGAGGCGTCCAACGCCGTCCTGCTGTGCACCGTCACGCACGAGGGCGTGAGCGCCGACTGCGTCTACAAGCCGGTCAAGGGCGAGCGGCCGCTGTGGGACTTCCCCGACGGGAACCTCGCCCAGCGCGAGGTCGCCGCCTACCTCGTCTCCGAGGCCACCGGATGGGGCCTGGTGCCCGCCACCGTCCTGCGCGACGGACCGTACGGCGAGGGCATGGTCCAGCGGTGGATCGAATCCGCGGGACCGGAAGGGGAATCCCCGGCCGACGGGCTCCTCGCGCTCGTCGACGGCGAGGAGGCGGGGGAGGGCTGGAAGCCCGTCGCCTTCGCCGAGGTGGGGGAGGGCCGCACCGCGCTGCTCGTCCACGCCGACGACCCGCGGCTGCGCCGGCTGTCCGTACTCGACGCCGTGATCAACAACGGCGACCGCAAGGGCGGTCACCTGCTGCCCGCATCCGACGGCCGCCTCTACGGCATCGACCACGGCGTGACCTTCCACGCCGAGGACAAGCTGCGCACCCTGCTGTGGGGCTGGGCGGGGGAACCGCTGACCGGCGAGGCACGCGAGGTGCTCGCCGGGCTGGCCGCCGAGCTCGCCGAGGGAGCCCCGCTCGCCACCCGGCTGGCCGAACTGATCACCGCCGTCGAGCTGGCCGCCGTACGGGACCGGGTGGCGCACCTGCTGCGCACCGGAACCCACCCGCAGCCGTCCGGGCAGTGGCCGTCGATCCCCTGGCCACCGGTCTGAACCGGCCATCCGCCACACGCACAGATCCGGCCAGACCGCAAGAGTGCCGATCAAGACAACAGTGCAGGTCCGGTTCGTTTCCGGAACATCCGTCCGGTTAGGCTCGAGACATGCATGCCTGGCCCGCTTCTGAGGTCCCCGCCCTTCCTGGCAAGGGCCGCGACCTCCAGATCCACGACACCGCGACCCAGGGGACGATCACCCTCGCCCCCGGTCCCGTCGCCCGTATCTACGTCTGCGGCATCACCCCGTACGACGCGACCCACATCGGTCACGCGGCGACCTACAACGCGTTCGACCTCGTGCAGCGCGTGTGGCTCGACACCAAGCGGCAGGTCCACTACGTCCAGAACGTCACTGACGTGGACGACCCGCTCCTGGAGCGGGCGCTGCGCGACGGCCACGACTGGACCGAGCTGGCCGAGCGCGAGACCGCACTCTTCCGCGAGGACATGACCGCCCTGCGGATGCTGCCGCCGCAGCACTACATCGGAGCCGTCGAGGCCATACCCGGCATCGTGCCGCTGGTCGAACGGCTGCGGGACGCGGGCGCGGCGTACGAGCTCGACGGCGACGTCTACTTCTCGGTCGAGTCCGACGCGCACTTCGGCGGGGTCTCGAACCTCGACGCCGAGGCGATGCGGCTGCTCTCGGCGGAGCGGGGCGGCGACCCCGACCGGCCGGGGAAGAAGAACCCCCTGGACCCGATGCTGTGGATGGCCGCGCGTCCGGGCGAGCCGAGCTGGGACGGCGGCTCGCTGGGCCGCGGCCGGCCGGGCTGGCACATCGAGTGCGTCGCCATCGCCCTGGACCACCTGGGCATGGGCTTCGACATCCAGGGCGGCGGCTCCGACCTCGCCTTCCCGCACCACGAGATGGGCGCGTCGCACGCGCAGGTGCTGACGGGCGAGTTCCCGATGGCCAAGGCGTACGTGCACGCGGGCATGGTCGCCCTGCACGGCGAGAAGATGTCGAAGTCCAAGGGCAACCTCGTCTTCGTCTCCGCGCTGCGGCGCGCCGGGGTCGACCCCGCGGCCATCCGCCTCGCCCTGCTGTCGCACCACTACCGGGCCGACTGGGAGTGGACCGACGACGTCCTCGCCGAGGCCGTGGCCCGGCTCGAGCGCTGGCGCGCGGCGGTGTCCCGGCCGGACGGCATCGCGGCCGACGCGGTGGTGGAGGAGGTCCGCGAGGCCCTGGCCAACGACCTGGACGCCCCTGCGGCCCTCGCCGCGGTGGACCGCTGGGTGGAGCTCCAGAACGCCACCGACGGCGACGACGAGTCGGCCCCCGGCCTGGTCTCCCGCACCGTGGACGCCCTCCTGGGCGTGGCCCTGTAGCCACCCCCGCAGCCCTGCCGATGCCCCCTGGCCACCCGGCCCGGGGGCATCGCCCTTTCCGCGGCCGGACCGGACGGGTCCTCCGCTGCGCGGGGCTGGATTTTTGACGGCTCCGCGCAGCGGTACCCCCCGGCACCCGCCCACCTGCGGGTTACGCGTCCGGGGTGTCGTCCCCGTCGGGGGACGGGGCGGTCGGTGGCTCCGGTTCCTCCCCGGAGGGGTCCGGCTTGCGCTTCGGGGGGCGGGGGAGGCCGCCCGAGGTGTCGCGCAGGTACGAGCCGTCGCCCGCCTCGGCCGACGGCGCCGCCGGGTCACGCCGGCGCAGGTACCGCTCGAACTCCCGGGCGATGGCGTCGCCCGACGCCTCCGGCAGGTCGGCCGTGTCCCGCGCCTCCTCCAGTGTCTGGACGTACTCCGCCACCTCGCTGTCCTCCGCGGCCAGTTGGTCCACGCCCAGCTGCCACGCCCGCGCGTCCTCCGGCAGTTCGCCCAGCGGGATCCGGATGTCGATCAGATCCTCCAGCCGGTTCAGCAGCGCCAGCGTCGCCTTCGGGTTCGGCGGCTGCGACACGTAGTGCGGCACCGCCGCCCACAGCGACACCGCCGGCACGCCCGCGTGCGTACACGCCTCCTGGAGGATGCCCACGATGCCCGTCGGACCCTCGTACTTGGTCTCCTCCAGGTCCATCGTCCGCGCCAGGTCCGCGTCCGAGGTGACCCCGCTCACCGGCACCGGCCGCGTGTGCGGAGTGTCCCCGAGCAGCGCCCCCAGGATGACCACCATCTCCACGCCCAGTTCGTGGGCGAAGCCGAGGATCTCGTTGCAGAACGACCGCCACCGCATGGACGGTTCGATCCCCCGGACCAGCACCAGGTCGCGCGGCTTGGCGCCGCCGATCCGGACCACCGACAGCCGTGTCGTCGGCCAGGTGATCTTCCGTACCCCGTTGTCCAGCCACACCGTCGGCCGGTTGACCTGGAAGTCGTAGTAGTCCTCTGCGTCGAGCGCCGCGAAGACCTCGCCCTTCCACTCCCGGTCCAGGTGTGCGACCGCACCGGAGGCCGCGTCACCCGCGTCGTTCCAGCCCTCGAACGCGGCCACCATGACCGGGTCGATCAGCTCGGGCACGCCCTCAAGCTCGATCACCCAGGTCTCCTTCCGAAGTTCCCTTGCGTACGTGGGTCAGCCTAAGCCTTGATACGACGCCAGCCACAGCCCACGACAGAGGGGCGGTTCCCCTCGGAACCGCCCCTCTTCCCCACCTGCGTGAGAGCTATGCCTTGTGGCCCAGCATCTCCTCGACGCGGGCCCGTACGGCCTCGTCGTCCAGGCCGCGGATCGTCACCGTCGTACGGCGGCGCAGCACGTCGTCGACCGTCTCGGCCCACTCGTTGTCACGGGCGTAGGCGACCTGCGCCCAGATCTCCGGACCGTCCGGGTGGATGCGCTCGGCCAGCGCCGGGTCCTCGTTCGCGAGGCGCGCGATGTCGAAGGCCAGCGAGCCGTAGTGCGAGGCGAGGTGGCGGGCGGTGAGCGGGTCCATCCGGGTGCCCGGCTCACGGTCCACCAGCAGCCGGTGCGCGACCGCGTTCGGGTTGGCGACACCGGGCAGCGCGATCCGGCGCACGAGGGACTTCACCGGCTCCATGTCCTCGGTCAGCGGGCTGCCCGGGAGCTTCGCCAGCTTGTCCATGACCACACGGCCGATGTGACGGTACGTCGTCCACTTGCCGCCGGCCACCGACAGCATGCCGCCGGCGCCCTCGGAGACGACCGTCTCGCGCTTGGCCTTCTCCACACCGCCGGGGCCGCCGGGCAGCACCCGCAGGCCCGCGAAGGCATACGTCATCAGCGAGCGGTCGAGGTCCGCGTCCTTCACCGAGAAGGCCGCCTCGTCCAGGATCTGCGCGATGTCGGACTCGGTGGCGCGCACGTCCGCCGGGTCGCCCTCGTACACCTCGTCGGTGGTGCCGAGCAGCAGCTGGTCCTCCCACGGGAGGGCGAAGGTGATGCGGTACTTGTCGATCGGGGTGGCCATGGCGGCCTTCCACGGCGACTTGCGCTTCATGACGATGTGCGCGCCCTTGGAGAGGCGGATCGACGGCATGGAGTGCTTGTCTTCCATGCGCCGCAGGTGGTCCACCCACGGGCCGGTGGCGTTGAGCACGACGCGCGCGTCGACCCCGAACTCGGTGCCGTCGAGACGGTCCTTGAGCTCGGCGCCGGTGACCCGGCCGCGCGTCTTGCGCAGTCCGGTGACCTCGGCGTGGTTGAGGACGACCGCGCCCGACTCGACGGCCGCGCGGACCGTCATGACGGCGACGCGGGAGTCGTTCATCTGGTGGTCGTAGTAGACCGCGACGGCCTTGAGGTTGTCCGTCTTCAGGCCGGGGTTGTCGGCGACGGCACGGGCCGGGGATATGACCTTGCCGATGCCGTCGCCGAAGGCCGAGAGGGCGGAGTAGGCGAAGACGCCCGCGCCCAGCTTGGCCGCACCGACCGGTCCGCCCTTGTAGACCGGCAGGTAGAAGGTGAGCGGGTTGACCAGGTGCGGGGCCACGTCCTTGGCCAGCACCCGCCGCTCGTGGTGGTTCTCCGCGACCAGCTTGACCGCGCCGGTCTGCAGGTAGCGCAGACCGCCGTGGACGAGCTTGGAGGAGGCCGAGGAGGTGGCGCCGGCGAAGTCGCCGGCGTCCACCATGGCAACCCGCAGGCCCGACTGCGCGGCGTGCCACGCCACGGAGGTACCCAGGATTCCACCGCCGATGACCAGCAGGTCGTACGTGGCCTTCGACAGCTGCTCACGGGTCTGGGCGCGGCTGACGTTGGCACCGGCGGTCGGGTGCGTGCCCAGTGCGGGAACGCTCTGCAGGCTGCTCATATCTCTCTTAGCTCCTCGTCGATTGACTCAGCTGAGTGCGGTCAGCTGGCGTCTTCGTCGTCGACCCAGCCCATGGACCGCTCCACGGCCTTGAGCCAGCTCTTGTACTCGCGGTCCCGCTGCTCGGCGGGCATCCGCGGGGTCCACTCCGCCGCGCGGCGCCAGTTGGCGCGCAGGGCGTCGGTGTCGGGCCAGAAGCCGACGGCCAGGCCGGCGGCGTAGGCGGCGCCGAGGCAGGTGGTCTCGGCGACCATCGGGCGCACCACGGGGGCGTCCAGGAAGTCCGAGAGCGTCTGCATCAGCAGGTTGTTGGAGGTCATGCCGCCGTCGACCTTG
The DNA here is from genome assembly GCF_045000215.1 of Streptomyces sp. 147326. Taxonomy (NCBI): domain Bacteria; kingdom Bacillati; phylum Actinomycetota; class Actinomycetes; order Kitasatosporales; family Streptomycetaceae; genus Streptomyces; species Streptomyces sp. 147326. The sequence continues at coordinate 6,869,863 of NZ_CP134201.1, forward strand.
AGGGCGGCGAGCTCGACGCCCGAGTCCTTGGTCATGGCGTCGGTGATCTCGCGGGTCTGCCAGGCGGTGGCCTCCAGGACGGCACGGGCGATGTGCGCCTTGGTGACGTACCGGGTGAGGCCGGCGATCACACCGCGGGCGTCGGAGCGCCAGTACGGGGCGAACAGACCGGAGAAGGCCGGCACGAAGTAGGCGCCGCCGTTGTCCTCGACCGACGAGGCCAGGGTCTCGATCTCGGCCGCGGACTTGATCAGGCCCATCTGGTCGCGCATCCACTGGACGAGCGAGCCGGTGACGGCGATGGAGCCCTCCAGGGCGTAGACCGGCTTCTGGTCGCCGATCTGGTAGCCGACCGTGGTCAGCAGGCCGCTGTAGGAGTTGATGATCTTGTCGCCGGTGTTCATCAGCATGAACGTGCCGGTGCCGTACGTGGACTTCGCCTCGCCCTCGGCGAAACAGGTCTGGCCGAAGAGGGCGGCCTGCTGGTCACCGAGCGCCGAGGCGACGGGGACACCGGCGAGGACGCCGTCCTTGACGTGGCCGTAGACCTCGGCGGAGGACTTGATCTCGGGGAGGACGTTGAGCGGGACGCCCATCGACTCCGCGATCTTCTCGTCCCAGGCCAGCGTGTGCAGGTTCATCAGCATGGTGCGCGAGGCGTTGGTGACGTCGGTGACGTGCACGCCGCCCTGGGCGCCGCCCGTGAGGTTCCAGATGACCCACGAGTCCATGGTGCCGAAGAGGATGTCGCCGGCCTCGGCGCGCTCGCGCAGGCCCTCGACGTTGTCGAGCAGCCAGCGGACCTTCGGGCCGGCGAAGTAGCTCGCCAGCGGCAGGCCGGTCTCGCGGCGGAAGCGGTCCTGGCCGACGTTGCGGCCGAGCTCCTTGCACAGGGTGTCGGTACGGGTGTCCTGCCACACCAGCGCGTTGTGCACGGGCTCGCCGGTGTGGCGGTCCCACAGCAGGGTGGTCTCGCGCTGGTTGGTGATGCCGACGGCCTTGACGTCGGCGGCGGTGATCTCGGCCTTGGCGATGGCCCCGGCGACGACCTCCTGGACGTTGGTCCAGATCTCGGAGGCGTCGTGCTCGACCCAGCCCGGCTTCGGGAAGATCTGCTCGTGCTCCTTCTGGTCGACGGCGACGATGCGGCCGTCACGGTCGAAGACGATGCAGCGGGAGGAGGTGGTGCCCTGGTCGATCGCGGCGATGAAGGGGCCGGTGCTGCTGGTCATGTGGCTGCTCCTGGCAGGTCTGGTGAGTAGGCGGAATCAGGAGGGCGGTGCGGATCTTACGAACGCGGCCGTGCTGATCAGGCGAACGCGATGTTGTACAGACCACCGGCGAGGACGGCACCGACGAGCGGGCCGACCACCGGGATCCAGGAGTATCCCCAGTCGGAGCCGCCCTTGTTGGGCAGCGGGAGCAGGGCGTGCACGATGCGCGGACCGAGGTCGCGCACCGGGTTGATGGCGTAGCCGGTCGGGCCACCCAGCGAGAGGCCGATGCCGACGACCACGAACGAGGTGATCAGGACGCCTATGACACCGAGGCCCTTGCCGTCGTCCTGGAGGCCCTGGGTCAGGATCGCCAGGATCAGTACGGCGGTGCCGATGATCTCGGTCGCGAGGTTCTGGACGACATTACGGATCTCGGGGCCCGTGGAGAAGATGCCGAGCACGGGACCGGCCACATCGTGCGGGTGCGGGTCCTCGGGACCGAGCTTGGCGTCGCGGATGTGCTCCGGGTCCGCCAGGTGTACGCGGAACTGGCCGTAGTAGGTGATCCACATCAGGACCGCGCCGAGCATCGCGCCCAGCAGCTGGCCGGCGAAGTAGACCGGGGTGTCGCCCCACTCGCCGGTCTTGACGGCGAGGCCGACGGTGACCGCCGGGTTGAGGTGCGCACCCGAGAGCGGCGCGGAGACGTAGGCGGCGATCAGTACGGCGAATCCCCAGCCGAACGTGATGGCGAGCCAGCCCGCGTTGCGGGCCTTGGAGCTCTTGAGTGTCACTGCGGCGCAGACGCCACCGCCGAGCAGTGTGAGCAGGGCGGTACCGATGGTCTCGCCGATGAAGATGTCGGAGCTGGACACCCGCGACTCCTTACGTACGTCCAGGGGTGGGCGGACACCGGGTCCCTCCGGTGGTTCCGCGCACTCGGTGAGTGCTGCACCGGTCCTTGGCCTTGTCGCATCCTAGCGCGTATTGCCGTCAGGTGTTCGGCAATGCCGACCGGTGAACGGCAGTTTTCCGCCCAAGTGAAGAATGCGTCAAGAGCCCGCCAGGCCAAGGTGTCGGATCGTTACCACTAGGTACGATCGCCCAAATCTAGCCATCCTGCGGTCGGGATGTGGCGAAAAGTGGGCAGAAAGCAGCCACATGGCCGCTCCGGGGTGCTAAAGCAAGGTCAGAACCGGCCCGCGCCGAGGTCGCGTGAAACCGATCGTGCACAGTCCCGTACGGATGCCACGAGGGCCGCATGGGGCTCCCCGGACGCCCCGCAGACCCGCTCCACGGCACCCGCCACCGCCACCGCGCCGACCGGCATCCGGCGCCGGTCGTGGATCGGCGCCGCCACCGAGGCGATGCCCTCCCAGGTCTCCTCGACGTCGGCGGCCCAGCCGCGTGCCCGGGTCAGGTCCAGGACCTCCTCGAAACCCGCGGCGTCCGTGACCGTACGGGGGGTGAACGCCTCGCGCTCCACCTCCAGCGCCTGGGTGTGCGCGACCGGGTCGTACGCGGACAGCACCTTGCCCAGCGCGGTCGAGTGCAGCGGCTGCATGGCCCCGACCTCCAGTACCTGACGGCTGTCGTCGGGCCGGAACACGTGGTGCATGATCAGCACCCCGCTCTTGTGCAGCACGCCCACGTACGTGCTCTCGCCGCTCGCCCGGGCCAGGTCGTCCGTCCACACCAAGGCGCGGGCGCGCAGCTCGTGCACGTCGAGATAGCTGTTGCCCAGGCGCAGCAGCTCCGCGCCCAGCTGGTAGCGGCCGGAGGCGGGGTCCTGCTCCACGAAGCCCTCGGCCTGCAGGGTGCGCAGGATGCCGTGGGCCGTCCCCTTGGCCAGACCCAGCGAGGAGGCCACGTCGGAGAGCCCCAGCCGGCGCTCGCCGCCCGCCAGGAGCCGCAGCATCGCAGCGGCTCGTTCGAGCGACTGGATGTTCCGTGCCATCGCGCAGCCTCCTGCTGACCTTGCTGTCATTACTGACCATCTTGATGCGGTTCGACAATGCTGAACAGTATCGGCCGATGCCGACCTCGCGCAGCGAGGGGGAACCGTTCGACGTACCGTCGCCGGGACACCCTCGGCAACCCCTGCCACAGAATGCAGTCCGCCACGTGGGACACCCGCACCGGGGCCGGTGCCTCGCGGTTACGCTGGCGACGTGCACCCTTGACACAGAAGGGGGTGCAAAGCCGACAGCCGTCGCATTCCAGGGAGCACAACCATGGCTTCGTTGCCCAACCCGCCCGCTGACACCCAGACCCGGGCCGATGCCCTCCGAGAGGCGCTCGCGACCCGCGTGGTCGTCGCCGACGGAGCCATGGGAACGATGCTCCAAGCGCAGGATCCCTCGATGGAGGACTTCCAGCAGCTGGAGGGCTGCAACGAGGTTCTGAACGTCACCCGTCCGGACATCGTGCGGACGGTGCATGAGGCGTATTTCGCGGTGGGTGTGGACTGCGTCGAGACGAACACCTTCGGTACGAACTACGCGGCGCTGGCGGAGTACGACATCGCGGAGCGCAACTTCGAGCTGTCGGAGTCGGGTGCGCGGATCGCCCGGGAGGTCGCCGACGAGTTCACCGCGAACACCGGACAGCAGCGCTGGGTGCTGGGCTCGATGGGGCCGGGTACGAAGCTGCCGACGCTGGGGCACATCACCTACGGGCAGATCCGTGACGCCTACCAGATCAACGCCGAGGGCCTGATCACCGGCGGCGCGGATGCGCTGCTGGTGGAGACGACGCAGGACCTGCTGCAGACGAAGTCCTCGATCATCGGTGCCCGGCGGGCGATGGAGGCGCTGGGCGTCACCGTCCCGCTGATCTGCTCCGTCACCGTCGAGACCACCGGCACCATGCTGCTGGGCTCGGAGATCGGCGCGGCTCTGACGGCGCTGGAGCCGCTGGGGATCGACATGATCGGTCTGAACTGTGCGACGGGTCCTGCGGAGATGAGCGAGCACCTGCGGTATCTGGCGCGCAATGCCCGTATCCCGCTGTCCTGCATGCCCAACGCGGGTCTTCCGGTGTTGACGAAGGAGGGTGCGCACTATCCGCTGAGCGCCGCCGAGCTGGCGGACGCCCAGGAGACCTTCGTCCGCGAGTACGGGCTGTCCCTGGTGGGCGGCTGCTGCGGTACCACGCCGGAGCATCTGCGGCAGGTGGTGGAGCGGGTCCGCGGTGCGGCGGTCACCGAGCGCGCCCCGCAGCCCGAGCCGGGTGCGGCCTCGCTCTACCAGACGGTTCCCTTCCGTCAGGACACCTCGTACATGGCGATCGGTGAGCGCACCAACGCGAACGGGTCGAAGAAGTTCCGTGAGGCGATGCTGGAGGCCCGCTGGGACGACTGTGTGGAGATGGCCCGCGATCAGATCCGTGAGGGCGCGCACATGCTCGACCTGTGCGTGGACTACGTGGGCCGTGACGGTGTCGCCGACATGGAGGAGCTGGCGGGCCGTTTCGCGACCGCGTCCACGCTGCCGATCGTGCTGGACTCGACCGAGGTTCCCGTCATCCGGGCGGGTCTGGAGAAGCTCGGCGGGCGTGCGGTCATCAACTCGGTCAACTACGAGGACGGTGACGGCCCCGAGTCCCGTTTCGCGCTGGTGACCCGGTTGGCGCAGGAGCACGGTGCGGCTTTGATCGCGCTGACCATCGACGAGGAGGGGCAGGCCCGCACCGTCGGGCACAAGGTCGCCATCGCCGAACGCCTCATCGGTGATCTGACGGGGAACTGGGGGATCCGGGAGTCGGACATCCTCATCGACACCCTCACCTTCACGATCTGCACCGGGCAGGAGGAGTCCCGCAAGGACGGCATCGCCACGATCGAGGCGATCCGTGAGCTCAAGCGCCGCCACCCGGACGTCCAGACCACCCTGGGCCTGTCGAACATCTCCTTCGGCCTCAACCCGGCCGCGCGTGTCCTGCTGAACTCCGTCTTCCTCGACGAGTGTGTGAAGGCCGGCCTGGACTCGGCGATCGTCCACGCCTCGAAGATCCTGCCGATCGCCCGGTTCGACGAGGAGCAGGTCACCACCGCCCTGGATCTGATCTACGACCGGCGGGCGGGTGACTACGATCCGCTGCAGAAGCTGATGGCCCTCTTCGAGGGCGTCAACACCAAGTCGCTGAAGGCCGGCCGCGCCGAGGAGCTCCTCGCGCTGCCGCTGGACGAGCGGCTGCAGCGGCGGATCATCGACGGGGAGAAGAACGGCCTGGAAGCGGACCTCGAGGAGGCCCTGCAGACCCGCCCCGCCCTCGGCATCGTCAACGACACGCTGCTGGAGGGCATGAAGGTCGTCGGTGAGCTGTTCGGCTCCGGGCAGATGCAGCTCCCCTTCGTCCTGCAGTCCGCGGAGGTCATGAAGACGGCGGTGGCGTTCCTGGAGCCGCACATGGAGAAGACCGACGACGAGGGCAAGGGCACCATCGTGCTGGCCACCGTCCGCGGTGACGTCCATGACATCGGGAAGAACCTCGTCGACATCATCCTCACCAACAACGGCTACAACGTCGTCAACATCGGTATCAAGCAGCCGGTCTCGGCGATCCTGGAAGCCGCGCAGGAACACAAGGCCGACGTGATCGGCATGTCGGGCCTCCTCGTCAAGTCGACCGTGATCATGAAGGAGAACCTTCAGGAGCTCAACCAGCGCAAGCTGGCCGCCGACTACCCCGTCATCCTCGGCGGCGCCGCCCTCACCCGCGCCTACGTCGAACAAGACCTCCACGAAATCTACGAAGGCGAAGTCCGCTACGCCCGCGACGCCTTCGAAGGCCTGCGCCTCATGGACGCCCTGATCGCCGTCAAGCGCGGTGTTCCCGGCGCCTCCCTCCCCGAGCTCAAGCAGCGCCGTGTCGCCAAGCGCGACACCCCGCTCCCGCAGGTGGAGGAGCCCGAGGAGCAGGGCGGCCGCTCCGACGTGTCCGCCGACAACCCGGTCCCCACCCCGCCGTTCTGGGGCACCCGCGTCGTCAAGGGCATCCCCCTCAAGGACTACGCCTCCTGGCTCGACGAAGGCGCCCTCTTCAAGGGCCAGTGGGGCCTCAAGCAGGCCCGCGCGGGCGGGGCCACGTACGAGGAGCTCGTCGAGAGCGAGGGCCGTCCGCGCCTGCGCGGCCTCCTGGACAAGCTGCACACCGAGAACCTGCTCGAGGCCGCGGTCGTCTACGGGTACTTCCCCTGCGTGTCCAAGGGCGAGGACCTGATCATCCTGGACGAGGCGGGCAACGAGCGCACCCGCTTCACGTTCCCGCGCCAGCGCCGCGGCCGGCGCCTGTGCCTGGCGGACTTCTTCCGCCCGGAGGAGTCCGGTGAGACCGACGTGGTCGGCCTTCAGGTGGTCACCGTCGGTTCGAGGATCGGCGAGGCCACGGCCAAGCTCTTCGAGTCCGACTCGTACCGCGAGTACCTGGAGCTGCACGGCCTCTCCGTCCAGCTCGCCGAGGCCATGGCCGAGTACTGGCACGCCCGCGTCCGCGCCGAGCTCGGCTTCGGCGGCGAGGACCCGGCCCAGGTCGAGGACATGTTCGACCTCAAGTACCGCGGCGCCCGGTTCTCCCTCGGCTACGGGGCCTGCCCCGACCTGGAGGACCGCGCGAAGATCGCCGACCTCCTCCAGCCGGAGCGGATCGGCGTCCACCTGTCGGAGGAGTTCCAGCTCCACCCGGAGCAGTCCACCGACGCGATCGTGATCCACCACCCCGAAGCGAAGTATTTCAACGCACGCTGAGGTCAACCGACGTACACTTGTCGGTCCCATACAGGCCGGTCGCCTGTTCCCAGGGGTATGCCCCGCGGGAAGAGGTGACCGGCCTTCTCGTCCCTTCTGAGAGGTCCGCGCATGACGAGCACCATTCCCGCCCCCGTCGCCCGTACGGCCGACGGCTCGGCCCTGCAGGCGGTGCTCCTCGACATGGACGGCACCCTGGTCGACACCGAGGGCTTCTGGTGGGAGATCGAGGCGGAGATCTTCCAGGAGCTGGGCCACCGGCTCGACGAGGCCTGGCGCGACGTGGTCGTCGGCGGCCCGATGAGCCGCAGCGCGACCTTCCTGATCGAGGCCACCGGCGCGGCCATCGGCCTCGCCGAGCTGAGCGTCCTGCTCAACGAGCGCTTCGAGGCCCGCATCGCCGACCAGGTGCCGCTGATGCCGGGCGCCGAGCGGCTGCTGGCCGAGCTGGCCCGGCACAACGTGCCCACCGCCCTCGTCTCCGCATCGCACCGCCGGGTCATCGACCAGGTCCTGCTCACCCTCGGCCGGGACCGCTTCACGATGACGGTCGCCGGTGACGAGGTCGCCCGGACCAAGCCGCACCCGGACCCGTACCTGCTCGCGGCGCGGACGCTGGGCGCCCACCCCTCGCGCTGCGCGGTCATCGAGGACACCAGCACCGGGGTGGCGGCCGCCGAGGCCGCCGGCTGCCGGGTCGTGGCGATCCCCTCGGTGGGCGTGATCGAACCGGCTCCGGGACGTACGGTCGTGCGCTCGCTGGAGGACGTGGACCTGGCGTTCCTGCGCTCCCTCATCGCCCCGATGAACTGAGCGGGCCCCCGCCCCGCCGCGGCACCCCCCCCGGTTACCCACGGCAACCTCGGCACGCATGCGCAGGCGCCGACACGGAACGACACACCCTGAGCACGCTCCGTACCGAACGGAACGCCTGCTGGATGGAGGTCCAGCGGAAGGATCTTCCGTCACGGGCCCCGGAGGCTGAAATTCCATCCCCCTCCGGGGCGGTTGCTCAGAGTGACCTTGGTCACGCGCCAAACCCCCCATGGGCCTGTCCAGGGGCTCCTACGCCTTCCCTTGTGTCCGGATTGATCAGTTGCTGACCGAATCTGCGCACCCCTGCGCATGAACAGCCAGTTCGCTCCCATCACGGTGCGATTACACCCCAAGTCCGGCCAGTTCCAGCCATCCCGTCCCGGGCCACTAGTGTCAACGCGGGCACCAAGCCGCAACCTCTGCCGTCCCGGACGCACACCCCTGTGCCGGGACCGCGTGGACCGATCGTCACTCACCGGCCCGATCGTTCCGCCCTGAACGGGCGACCGCCGCGAAGTGCCCTTTACGCCGCTTTGAGCAAGTGCCGGTTACAGGGAGTACTTCCAGCATGAACCGCAAGACCATGGTGCTGACGGCCGCGGCCGGACTGCTCACCCCCGTGCTCGCCGCATGCGGCAGCGCGAGCGGCGGAGGAGCAGGATCCGGAGCGATCGTCGTCGGGACCACCGACCGGTTCGAAGCCGCAGACTTCGCTCCCGCCCCCTTCGACCCGGCCTACGCCTACGACGCCGGCGCCTGGAACGTCCTGCGCCAGACCGTCCAGACGCTGATGCACACCCCGCGCGGCGGCGGCCAGCCCGTCCCCGAAGCCGCCTCCGCCTGCCGCTTCACCGACGCCGGCAACGAGAGCTACCGCTGCACCCTGCGCCCCGGCCTCAAGTTCGCCGGCGGTGACCCGCTCACCGCCAAGGACGTCAAGTTCTCCATCGACCGCGTCCTCGCCATCAAGGACGAGAACGGCCCCTCTTCGCTGCTCTCCACCCTCGACAACGTCGAGGTCAAGGGCGCCGACACCGTCGTCTTCCACCTGAAGACCCCGGACGCGACCTTCCCGTACAAGCTCTCCACCCCCGCCGCCGGCATCGTCAGCGAGAAGAACTACGACGCCAAGAAGCTCCGCGAGGGCTTCTCCGTGGACGGCTCCGGCCCGTACACGATGAAGGCCGAAGTCAAGGACAACCGGCTCGTCCGCGCCGTCTTCAGCAAGAACCCGAACTACAAGGGCGACATCAAGCTGCAGAACGACAAGGTCGAACTGCGCACCTTCCCCGACTCCCCGGCCATGGGCAAGGCGCTCACCGACGGGAAGATCCACATGGTCTCCCGCACCCTGTCGCCCGCCCAGATCACCGAGTACTCCGCCCAGCCGCCCAAGGGCGTCAAGCTCGTCCCGATGCCCGGCCTGGAGATCCGCTACCTCGGCTTCAACACCGAGGCCCCGGTCGTCAAGGACAAGGCCGTGCGCCAGGCCCTCGCCGCCGCCGTCGACCGCGGCGCACTGATCTCCAAGGTCTACGGCAAGTCCGCGCAGCCGCTCTACTCGCTGGTCCCCACCACCGTGACCGGCCACGTCAACTCCTTCTACAACAAGTACGGCGAGGCCAACACGGCCAAGGCCGCCGCGCTGCTGAAGGAAGCCGGGATCAAGACCCCGGTCAAGCTGACCCTGCACTACACCAACGACCACTACGGCGACGGCACGGCCGCCGAGTTCGAGGCCCTCAAGGCCCAGCTCAACTCCACCCAGCTCTTCGACATCACCGTCCAGGGCAGCGAGTGGGCCGAATTCCGTCCCGCGCAGAAGAAGGGCGACCACGCCGCCTACGGGCTCGGCTGGTTCCCCGACTACGCGGACGCCGACAACTTCCTCGCTCCGTTCCTGGAGCAGGACAACTTCCTGGGCACGCCGTACGCCAACAACACGGTGCGCACCAGGCTCATCCCCGAATCGCGGCGCGCCGCCGACCGAGGCGTCGCCGTCCCCGCGATCACGGAGATACAGGACATCGTCGCCGAGGACGTACCCGTCCTGCCCCTGTGGCAGGGCAAGCAGTACGTCGCCGCACGCGACGGGATCACCGGAGTGGAGTGGTCGGTCAACGCCATCTCCGACCTCCAGCTGTGGGAGCTCGGCCGCGGCGTAAGCGGCTGAGCAAGGCAACGACCGGCAGCGGGTGTCGCGAGCCGGGCAACGAAACAGTTCGACTGTGAAGGACGTTCGCGTGAATCGACGTAACCAGTGGCTGGCGGCTCCGCTCGGCGCAGCCACCGCCGCCGCGCTGCTCAGCGGTTGCGGTTCGACCGATGGCTCCAATGCCGGCAGCGGCAAGGGCGTGGTCATGGGCATATCCGACAAGGTGAAGTCCACCGACCCGGCCTCGGGCTACGACCCGGGCTCCTGGCTGCTCTTCAACAACGTCTTCCAGTCGCTGCTGAGCTTCCCCAAGGGCGGTACCACCCCCGAGCCCGACGCCGCGCAGTCCTGCGGCTTCGAGGGCGCGGACAGCAAGCTCTACAAGTGCACCCTGCGCGCCGGCCTGAAGTTCAGCAACGGCCACAGCCTCACCTCGAAGGACGTCAAGTTCTCCTTCGAGCGCACGCTGAAGATCAACGACGAGAACGGCCCGGCCGTGATGCTCTCGTCGATCGCCGGCATCGACGCCCCCGACGACAAGACCGTCATCTTCCGCCTCAAGACCTCCGACGCGACCTTCCCCAGCAAGATCGCATCCGGTGCGGGCTCCATCGTCGACCACAGCGAGTACCCGGCGGACAAGCTGCGTACGGACAACAAGACGATCGGCTCCGGCGTCTACAAGCTCGACTCGTTCAGCGACAAGAGCGCCACCTTCTCGGTCAACGACTCCTACACCGGCAAGGCCAAGGCCAAGAACACCGGCGTCACGCTGAAGTTCTTCAACGGCGACCAGAGCGGCCTCAAGAAGGTCCTGGAGAGCGGCGACGTGGACTTCGCGTTCCGCGGCCTCGCCGCCAAGGACATCGCCGCCCTCGCCTCGACCAAGACCGGCGACAACAAGGTCGACGTCGTCCAGGGCACCGGCGCCGAGGTCGAGCACATGGTCTTCAACGTCAACGACCCCGTCGTCGGCAAGCTGCCCGTCCGCAAGGCCATCGCCTACCTCGTGGACCGCGAGGCGCTCGTCCGTGACGTGTACGCGGGCACCGCCACCGCGCTCTACTCCATCGTGCCGACCGGCATCGCCGGCCACACCACCCCGTTCTTCGACCGCTACGGCGGCTCCCCCCAGCCCGAGAAGGCCAAGGCCGCCCTCAAGGCCGCCGGCATCAACGGCAAGGTCAAGCTGACCCTGTACTCCACCCCGTCCCGCTACGGCCCCTCCACCGACCAGCAGTTCGAGGTCATCGCCAAGCAGCTCAACGAGAGCGGCCTCTTCGACGCCGACGTCAAGTCCGTCGAGTTCGAGCAGTACGAGAAGGACATCCAGGACGGCAAGTACGGCATCTACGTGAAGGGCTGGGTCCCCGACTACCCGGACGCCGACAACTTCACGCAGCCGTTCTTCGGCCCGGACAACGTCCTGCACAACAACTACGAGAACAAGGAGATCACCGGGACGATCATCCCGTCGACCTCCGCCAAGTCCGACCGCACCGCGGCCAACACGGACTACAACCGGCTCCAGGACATCGTCGCCGACGAGCTCCCGATCCTCCCCCTCTGGCAGGGCAAGCAGTACGCCGTCACCCGCCAGAACGTGAGCGGCCTCCAGTGGTCCCTCGACGCCTCGACCGTCTTCCGCTTCTGGGAGATCAGCAAGGGCTGACCCCCGACCGGGCCACGCACAACGGGCCGGCAGCCGCACCACGCGGCTGCCGGCCCGTTCGCGTCCCCGACCGCCGCTACTGGGCGCCGGGACGCACCAGACCGCTCTCGTACGCGTACACGGCCGCCTGGACCCGGTCGCGCAGCCCCAGCTTCGTCAGCACGTGCCCCACATGCGTCTTGACCGTCGTCTCGCTCACGAACAGGTCCGCCGCGATCTCCGCGTTCGACAGCCCCCGGGCCACCAGCTTCAACACCTCGACCTCACGCTCGGTCAGCGTCCCCAGCGTGTCCGGGACGCTCTCCTCACCCGACGGCAGATGCCCCGCGTACTTGTCCAGCAGCCGCCGCGTGATGCTCGGCGCGAGCATCGCCTCACCACCCGCCACCACCCGGATCGCCTGCACCAGCTCCGCGGCCGGCGCATCCTTCAGCAGGAACCCGCTCGCCCCCGCCCGCAGCGCCTCCACCACGTACTCGTCCAGATCGAACGTCGTCAGCACCAGCACCTTCGCCGGCCCGTCCCGTCCCGGCCCGGTGATCTGCCGGGTCGCCTCCACCCCGTCCATCCGCGGCATCCGGATGTCCATCAGCACCACATCGGGCTGCAACGCCCGCACCTGGTCCAGCGCCTGCAGACCGTCCCCGGCCTCACCGACCACCGCCAGGTCCTCCTCGGCCTCCAGGATCATCCGGAAGCCGGTGCGCAGAAGTGGCTGGTCGTCGACCAGCAGGACGCGGATGGCCACGGGGTCTACCTCGTATTCGTCGGACGGCTACGGCGAGCCCGTCCATTCTGCCCTGATCCGACGATCATGATTCCGCCGGGCGCTCCGACCCCGGCCGCGGGCCGATCACCAGCGGATACGGCGGGGGAGTCCCCCCGAACTCCGGACACACCGCCTGATGGTCACACCAGCCGCACAGCTTCGTCGGCCGCGGCCGCCACTCACCCGACTCCGTCGCCTCCCGGATCGCCTCCCACAAAGCGAGCAGCTTCCGCTCCACCCGCTCCAGGTCCGCCACCACCGGGTCGTACGTCAACACGTCCCCACTGCCCAGATACACCAGCTGCAGCCGCCGCGGCACCACCTGCTTCAGCCGCCACACCACCAGCGCGTAGAACTTCATCTGGAACAACGCACCCTCGGCATACTCCGGCCGCGGCGCCTTGCCCGTCTTGTAGTCGACGATCCGCACCTCACCCGTCGGCGCCACGTCCACCCGGTCGATGATCCCCCGCAACCGGAGCCCCGACTCCAGCTCCGTCTCCACGAAGAACTCCCGCTCCACCGGCTCCAGCCGCGTCGGGTCCTCCAGCGTGAACCACCGCTCGACCAGCGCCTCCGCCTCCGTCAGCCACCGTGCCAGCCCCGCCCCCTCGTCACCCTCCGGGAACAGCTCCGTCAGCTCCGGCTTCGCCTCCAGCAACCGGTCCCACTGCCCCGGAACCAACGCCTTCGCCCGCGGAGCCGTCCGCTCCGGCGCCGGATGATCGAAGAGCCGCTCCAGCACCGCATGCACCAGCGTTCCGCGGGTAGCCGCAGCACTGGGCTTCTCCGGCAGCTTGTCGATCACCCGGAACCGGTACAACAGGGGGCACTGCATGAAATCGCTCGCCCGCGAAGGGGAGAGCGAAGCGGGCGCCACGGCGCTCGGCGTCGCGGCATCGGCTGCGCCTGGCGCAGCACCGGGGCTCGTCGTCATGGACAAAACCCTACGACCCGCCGCCGACAGCACGCGCATACCATCGACGCCGGACCCCCTCGCACTGCATGATCGGAGCATCACCGCCCGCTTACGCACTGCGGACCACACTGGAAACACCGATCCCCGGGACTCCGTCCGGGGGGACCCCGAGGAACGAAGGACAGCCGTGGCAGACACCGACGAAACCGGCGAGCGCCCGGGCCGGCGCTCCGGACCGGGCGGCGGAATCCTCATGGGCCGCCCCTTCGGCGTACCCGTCTACGTCTCGCCCAGCTGGTTCCTCGTCGCCGCCCTCATCACCTGGGTCTTCGGCGACCAGCTCGACCGCGTCCTGCCCGACCTCGGACCCGTCCGCTACCTCGTCTCCCTCTTCTTCGCCGTCGCCTTCTACGCCTCCGTCCTGGTCCACGAACTCGCGCACACCGTCGCCGCCCTCCGCTTCAAACTCCCCGTGCGCCGCATCCAGCTCCAGTTCTTCGGCGGAGTCTCCGAGATCGAAAAGGAATCCGAGACCCCCGGCCGCGAATTCGTCCTCGCCTTCGTCGGCCCCCTCCTCTCCCTCCTCCTCTCCGGAGCCTTCTACCTCGGCATGAAAGCCGTCGACCCGGCCAGCGTCCCCGGCGTCCTCCTCGCCGGCCTGATGATCTCCAACCTCCTCGTCGCCGCCTTCAACCTGCTCCCCGGCCTCCCCCTCGACGGCGGCCGCATGCTCCGCGCCGTCATCTGGGGCATCACCGGAAAGCCCATGGCCGGCACCGTCGCCGCCGCCTGGGTCGGCCGCGGCCTCGCCATCGCCGTCCTCCTCGGCCTGCCCCTGCTCACCCACACCGGACTCCTCGGCAACCGCACCCAGGAGATCGGCGGCATGGACACCGTCATGGACGCCCTGCTCGCCGCCATCCTCGCCGCCATCATCTGGACCGGAGCCGGCAACAGCCTGCGCATGGCCCGCCTGCGCGAACACCTCCCCGACCTACGCGCCCGCACCCTCACCCGCCGCGCCATCCCCGTCGAGAACGCCACCCCCCTCTCCGAAGCCCTGCGCCGGGCCAACGAAGCGGGAGCACGCGCCCTCGTCGTCGTCGACGGCCACGGCGACCCCACCGCCATCGTCCGCGAGAGCGCCATCGCCTCCGTACCCGAACACCGCCGCCCCTGGGTCGCCGTCAGCACCCTCGCCCAGGACCTCACCGACGGCATGAAGGTTTCCGCGGAACTCACCGGCGAAGAACTCCTCGAGCGCCTCCGCGCCAACCCCGCCACCGAGTACCTCGTCCTCGAACCCGGCGGCGCCATCTACGGCGTCCTGTCCACCCTCGACGTCGAAAAGGCCTTCGTGAAGGCCATGGCACGGCCCCAGTCCTGAAGCCAATACACTGGTCACATGTCCGAACCGACCGGTGCCGCCCGCCGACGCGGGCCCTTCGAGGTCGGGGACCAGGTTCAGCTCACCGACCCCAAGGGCCGCCACTACACGTTCACGCTCGAAGCCGGGAAGAATTTCCACACCCACAAGGGTTCCTTCCCCCACGACGAGCTGATCGGTGCCCCCGAGGGCAGTGTTGTCCGTACCACGGGCAACGTCGCCTACCTCGCGCTGCGTCCCCTGCTCCCCGACTATGTCCTGTCCATGCCCCGCGGCGCCGCCGTGGTCTACCCGAAGGACGCCGGCCAGATCCTGGCCTTCGCCGACATCTTCCCCGGCGCCCGCGTCGTGGAAGCAGGTGTCGGCTCCGGCTCCCTGAGCAGCTTCCTGCTGCGCGCCATCGGCGACCAGGGCATGCTCCACAGCTACGAGCGCCGCGCGGACTTCGCCGAGATCGCCACCGCCAACGTGGAACGCTACTTCGGCGGCCCCCACCCGGCCTGGCAGCTGACCGTCGGCGACCTCCAGGACAACCTGTCCGACACGGACGTCGACCGCGTCATCCTCGACATGCTCGCCCCCTGGGAATGCCTGGAGGCCGTCTCCAAGGCCCTGGTGCCCGGCGGCATCCTCTGCTGCTACGTGGCCACCACCACCCAGCTCTCCAAGACCGTCGAGTCCATCCGCGAGATCGGCTGCTTCGCCGAACCGCAGCCCTGGGAATCGATGATCCGCAACTGGCACGTCGAAGGCCTGGCCGTCCGCCCGGACCACCGCATGATCGGCCACACCGGCTTCCTCGTCACCGCCCGCCGCCTCGCGGACGGCGTCGAGCCCCCCATGCGCCGCCGCCGCCCCGCCAAGGGCGCCTACGGCGAGGACTACGACGGGCCCGGCAGCGACCGCTCCGCGTAACCGCACCGCCGACCCAACACGAAGGCGCTGTGGCGCAGTTCCCCCGGCCGACCGGGAACTGCGCCACAGCGCCTTTTCGTTGTCCCTCCGCCGACCCGATCCGGTCCTGCCCGCGCGCGGTCACAGCGCACCGGATCCAACGGGACCGGACCCGGCCGTTCCACCTCCGTGTGAGGTATGGCACGATGCTGGCTCCCCGTCACCCTTCGCACAGGAGACACCCCGCGTGCTGCACAGCCCCGCCGAGCTGACGCCGACCCCGGACACCCTGGCGCACAGCATGGCCAGGCCGCTCCACTGGCTCGCCACGGCCACCGCCATGGCCGCCGTCATAGCCACCGCGGGACTCGTACAGCCGGCCACCGGCACCCCCGCCGCCACGCCGGACCCCACCGCGAACGGCCCCCGGGCCGCCGCTCCCGACGCCGCGGCCGTCACCTACCCCCTCGACTGCAAGGGCGCCCCGCAGACCGTCACGGCCACCGCCCAGGGCGACCTCGACGGTGACGGCCGCCCCGAGACCGTGGCCGCCGTCCGCTGCGAAGCCGGCTCGGGCACCCCGCCCCACGCGATCTACGTCCTCGTCCAGGACCGCACCGAAGGCGCCCGCCCCCGCGTCGTCGCCACGCTCCTCGACCCCGGACAACGCCAGACCGCCACGGAACTCACCGTGCGCGACCACGCCGTCACCGCGAGCCTCCTCGGCTACTCCGCACCCGAGGTGCCGCGCTGCTGCCCCGACAAGAAGCAGCTCGCCAAGTGGCGCTGGAGCGACGGAAAATTCCGCCAGGAGCTGACGGACTCAGCCGTCAGAAGTGTTTGAAGCGTCACTCCGCGTCAGGGCCGAAGACTTCCACCCTGTCCGAAACGCGCCTTACGTGAATACAGTCCCCCGGACATTCCTTCGCCGAGTCCACCACGTCCTGGAGCAGCGTCAGCGGAACCGGAGTGCTCGCCCCCGCCTCCTGCAGCAGCTCGTCCTCGGGGCTCTTCACGTACGCCAGACCATCAATGTCCAGCTCGAACACCTCGGGCGCGTACTGCGCGCAGATGCCGTCCCCGGTGCAGAGGTCCTGGTCGATCCAGACCTCAAGCGGCCCGCCGGCCTCACCGGCCGCGCCCGTCGGAGCCTCGTGCTGCACGGTCATATCTCCTGCCGTTCCCTGCGCTGAGTGATCCATCCCGGTCACAACCCGCAGCAAGTCGCGCGAGCCCTGACGGGTGTTGAACAGTTCGACCTTACAACCGGCCGCTTCCCGAGTTTGATGGGTGGGTATTTCCTTGGCGTGAGGGAGTACGCAAGGGTGAAGATCGGACACACCTCTACCGTCTTTGTGATCTAGGGGTTTCAATCACCACCAGCCCAGGTAGGGTCAGGAAGCGTCCAGCTCCCCTTGGAGGAGGTGAGGACCGTGGCAGCCCACGACGACGACATCAACCGCGGCATCCGGCCCGGGCGAGGGTCTGAGGACCCCGCCGGCCAGGTTGCCTATCTCGAGCAGGAAATCGCCGTCCTGCGACGTAAGCTCGCCGACTCTCCGCGACACACGAGGATTCTCGAAGAGCGGATCGTCGAGCTGCAGACAAATCTTGCCGGCGTATCCGCACAGAACGAACGACTCGCGAATACCCTCCGTGAGGCCCGGGACCAGATCGTGGCCCTCAAGGAAGAAGTCGACCGGCTCGCACAGCCGCCGGCCGGTTTCGGTGTCTTCCTGCAAGCCAACGAGGACGGCACCGTCGACATCTTCACCGGAGGCCGAAAGCTCCGCGTGAACGTCAGCCCCAGCGTCGACCCGGAAGACCTCCGGCGCGGCCAGGAGGTCATGCTCAACGAGGCCCTCAACGTGGTCGAGGCCATGGAATTCGAGCGGGCCGGGGACATCGTCACCCTCAAGGAGATCCTCGAGGACGGCGAGCGCGCCCTGGTCGTCGGGCACACCGACGAGGAAAGGGTGGTGAGGCTCGCCGAGCCGCTCCTGGACATCACCATCCGCCCCGGCGACGCCCTCCTGCTCGAACCCCGCTCCGGCTACGTCTACGAGGTCGTCCCCAAGAGCGAGGTCGAAGAACTCGTCCTCGAAGAGGTCCCCGACATCGACTACGACAAGATCGGCGGCCTGGGCGACCAGATCGAGCTGATCCGCGACGCGGTCGAGCTCCCGTACCTCTACCCGGACCTCTTCAAGGAACACGAACTGCGCCCGCCCAAGGGCATCCTGCTCTACGGCCCGCCCGGCTGCGGCAAGACGCTCATCGCCAAGGCCGTGGCCAACTCCCTTGCCAAGAAGGTCGCCGAGGTGACCGGCCAGCCCGCCGGGAAGTCCTACTTCCTGAACATCAAGGGCCCCGAACTCCTCAACAAGTACGTCGGCGAGACCGAGCGGCACATCCGCCTCGTCTTCCAGCGTGCCCGGGAGAAGGCGAGCGAGGGCACCCCCGTCATCGTCTTCTTCGACGAGATGGAATCCCTCTTCCGCACCCGCGGATCCGGAGTCAGCTCGGACGTGGAGAACACCATCGTCCCCCAGCTGCTCGCCGAGATCGACGGCGTGGAAGGCCTGGAGAACGTCATCGTCATCGGCGCCTCCAACCGCGAGGACATGATCGACCCGGCCATCCTGCGCCCCGGCCGCCTCGACGTGAAGATCAAGATCGAGCGCCCGGACGCCGAGGCCGCGAAGGACATCTTCGCGAAGTACCTCAAGGCCTCGCTGCCCCTGCACACGGACGACCTGTCCGAACACCAGGGCTCCAAGGACGGCACCGTCCACAGCATGATCCAGACCGTCGTCGAGCAGATGTACGCCGAAACCGAGGAGAACCGCTTCCTCGAGGTCACGTACGCCAACGGCGACAAGGAAGTCCTCTACTTCAAGGACTTCAACTCGGGCGCGATGATCCAGAACATCGTGGACCGTGCGAAGAAGATGGCGATCAAGGCCTTCCTCGAGCACAACCAGAAGGGCCTCCGGGTCTCCCACCTCCTCCAGGCGTGCGTGGACGAGTTCAAGGAGAATGAGGACCTGCCCAACACCACCAACCCGGACGACTGGGCCCGAATCTCCGGAAAGAAGGGAGAGCGGATCGTATTCATCCGCACCCTCGTCACCGGAAAGCAAGGCGCGGACACCGGACGCTCCATCGACACGGTGGCGAACACCGGTCAGTACCTCTGACGCGGAGCGGCTGCGGATGCCCTCCCCGGGCGTCCGCAGCCGACTGCTTTACCCGACCGCTTTACCGGCCGCTTTTCAGCCGGTGAAAGGGCGGATTCAATGACGGAAATGATCTCCCCACGAGCGCGCAGTGGTTCTAGGCTCTTCCGTACCGCCGGACGCGCAGTGCGGGGACGGGCACCGCACAGGCACACGCACCGGAGCACCAGCGGTACTTGAGCGCCGCTCCCGAAGGGGAGCGCCGCCGGGCAAGGAGGGCCGCATGACCGTACGGCGAGTAATGGGGATCGAGACGGAGTACGGGATCTCCGTCCCGGGGCACCCGAACGCCAATGCCATGCTCACCTCGTCCCAGATCGTCAACGCCTACGCGGCGGCGATGCACCGGGCGCGACGCGCCCGCTGGGACTTCGAGGAGGAGAATCCGCTGCGGGACGCCCGCGGCTTCGACCTCGCCCGCGAGGCCGCCGACAACAGCCAGCTCACCGACGAGGACATCGGCCTCGCCAACGTCATCCTCACCAACGGCGCACGGCTCTACGTCGACCACGCGCACCCCGAATACAGCTCGCCGGAGATCACCAACCCCCTCGACGCCGTGCTCTGGGACAAGGCCGGCGAGCGGATCATGGCCGAGGCCGCCGTACGGGCCGCCCAGCTGCCCGGCGCCCAGCCGATCCACCTCTACAAGAACAACACCGACAACAAGGGCGCCTCCTACGGCACGCACGAGAACTACCTGATGAAGCGGGAGACCCCCTTCTCGGAGATCGTGCGCCACCTGACCCCCTTCTTCGTCTCCCGGCAGGTCGTGACCGGCGCCGGCCGCGTCGGCATCGGCCAGGACGGCCGCGAACACGGCTTCCAGATCAGCCAGCGCGCGGACTACTTCGAGGTCGAGGTCGGCCTGGAGACCACCCTGAAGCGGCCCATCATCAACACCCGGGACGAGCCGCACTCCGACGCCGAGAAGTACCGCCGCCTGCACGTGATCATCGGCGACGCGAACCTCTCCGAGATCTCCACGTACCTGAAGCTCGGCACGACCGCACTTGTCCTGTCCATGATCGAAGACGGGTTCATCAACGTCGACCTCGCCGTCGACCAGCCCGTGCGCACCCTCCACCAGGTCTCCCACGACCCCGACCTGAAGCACCTCATCACGCTGCGCAGCGGCCGGACACTGACCGCGGTGCAACTGCAGATGGAGTACTTCGAGCTGGCCCGCAAGCACGTGGAGGAGCGTTTCGGCTCCGACGCGGACGAGCAGACCAAGGACGTGCTGGTCCGCTGGGAGGACGTGCTGGGCCGGCTGGAGAGCGACCCGATGAGCCTGTCGGGCGAGCTGGACTGGATCGCCAAGCGGGAGATCCTGGAGGGCTACCGGCGCCGGGACGGGCTGGGCTGGGACGCGGCGCGGCTGCACCTGGTCGACCTCCAGTACTCGGACGTACGGCCCGAGAAGGGCCTCTACAACCGCCTGGTGGCCCGGGGCAAGATGAAGCGCCTGGTGGAGGAGCCCGCCGTCGAGCGGGCCCAGAGCAAGCCCCCGGAGGACACCCGGGCCTACTTCCGCGGCCGCTGCCTCGAGCAGTACGCGGACGACGTGGCCGCGGCCTCCTGGGACTCGGTGATCTTCGACCTCCCCGGCCGGGACTCGCTGCAGCGGGTCCCGACGCTGGAACCCCTGCGGGGGACCCGGAACCACGTCAAGGAGCTCCTGGACCGCTGTCGCACGGCGGAGGACCTGGTGCGGGTGCTTTCGGGGCAGTGAGCGGTGCCATGGGGGCCTGAAAGGGCCCCGGTCCGGGAATCATGAGGAGAACCGGACGTTGTGAAAGTGCGGGGACGAATGTCGGACCCTCCTAGTAAGGTCCGACATAGGGTCTGATCTTGAGAGATCCCGAATCCCGGGGTCTCTCGACGTGAGCGTGCGAACCGAGCGGGGTGAGGTAGACATGGCGACCAAGGACACCGGCGGCGGACAGCAGAAGGCGACGCGCTCGACCGAGGAGGTCGAGGAGGCTGCGGTCGAAGAATCGACCGACCTCAAGGAGCGCCAGGAAAAGCTCTCCGACGACGTCGACTCCGTACTTGACGAGATTGACGATGTACTCGAAGAGAACGCCGAGGATTTCGTGAGGTCCTTCGTTCAGAAGGGTGGCCAATAAGGCCATTTGACCTTCGAATCGAAGGCGGGCGCGGGGTAGTTGTCCGAGGGTACGAAGCGGTGTTCGCGATGCAAGCAGGACAGGCCGCGGGCGGAATATGCGGGCAACCGTTCTACGGTCGACGGCTTACAGGCGTACTGCCCCACGTGCTGGGCGGAGTACTACAAGGCGCGCCAAGAGGCGAAAGGGCGGACGGTACGGGTGAAGGTGGCCGTGCCGTCCGGCCACAAACGGTGTCCTCAGTGCGAGGAGATCAAGCCGCATTCCGAATGGGAGCCGAACAAAACCACCTCGGACGGATGGTCCAGTTACTGCCGTTCGTGCCGGGCGCAACGCAACAGGGCTAGCTACTTCAAGCGCAAGTACGGCATCACCGAGGCTCAGCGGGACGAGATGATCGCGACTCAAGGCGGTGTCTGCGTGATCTGCAGAGTGGGCTCGGCTGAGCATGTTGATCACGATCATCAGACGGGTAAGGTCCGAGGCGTACTGTGCTTCAGCTGCAACGCAGCCCTGGGGCAGTTCAAGGATCGGCCGGACGTCATGAGGCGTGCAGCCGCTTACGTGGAAGGAAACCTGTGGAACCCAACACTCGTAGCACAGGGCGTCTACCGGCAGCCTTCCTGACGCCGGGGTCGTCGTCCTTCATGGACTTCCTGGGCGCGCACTCGCCCGAGATGCTGCCCGGCAACCGCAAGCTGCCGGAGGGCGTGATCGAGGCGCCGCACGGGACGACCATCGTGGCCGCCACCTTCCCCGGCGGGGTCGTCCTCGCCGGTGACCGGCGGGCGACCATGGGGAACATGATCGCGCAGCGGGACATCGAGAAGGTGTTCCCGGCGGACGAGTACTCCGCCGTCGGCATCGCCGGTACGGCCGGCCTGGCCGTGGAGATGGTCAAGCTGTTCCAGCTGGAGCTGGAGCACTTCGAGAAGGTGGAGGGGACGACCCTGTCCCTGGAGGGCAAGGCCAACCGGCTCTCCACCATGATCCGGAGCAATCTGGGCATGGCGATGCAGGGGCTGGCGGTCGTGCCGCTGTTCGCGGGGTACGACGAGGCCAAGGAGAAGGGCCGGATCTTCTCCTACGACGTGACCGGCGGCCGTTCCGAGGAGCACGGGTACGCCGCCACCGGCTCCGGTTCGATCTTCGCCCGAGGATCCATGAAGAAGCTCTTCCGCCCCGATCTGACGGAGGAGCAGGCCACCACGCTGGTCGTGCAGGCGTTGTACGACGCGGCTGACGACGACTCGGCCACCGGTGGCCCGGACCTGTACCGGCACATCTATCCGATCGTCACCGTCATCACCGACGAGGGCTTCCGGAGGCTGACCGACGACGAGTCGCAGGAGCTCGCCCGTACGGTCACCAACCGTCGTCTGGAGCAGCCCGACGGCCCGCGCGCCGCCCTGCTCTGACCATCCGTCGCCCCTCAGGAGCCCAGAAGAAAGGGACGGAAAGCCGGTGTCGACTCCGTTCTATGTGTCACCCCAGCAGGCCATGGCCGACCGGGCGGAATACGCCCGGAAGGGCATCGCCCGCGGTCGCAGCCTTGTCGTGCTGCAGTACGCCGACGGCATCGTGTTCGTCGGCGAGAACCCGTCCCGTGCGCTGCACAAGTTCAGCGAGATCTACGACCGGATCGGCTTCGCGGCCGCCGGCAAGTACAACGAGTACGAGAACCTGCGGATCGGTGGTGTGCGGTACGCGGATCTGCGCGGGTACACCTATGACCGCGACGATGTGACGGCCCGTGGGCTGGCGAACGTGTACGCGCAGACGCTCGGCACGATCTTCTCCAGTGCGGGTGAGAAGCCGTACGAGGTGGAGCTGGTGGTCGCCGAGGTCGGTGCGACTGCGGCCGGGGACCAGATCTACCGGCTGCCGCACGACGGGTCGATCGTGGACGAGCACGGTTCGGTCGCGGTCGGTGGCAACGCCGAGCAGATCAGTACCTTCCTCGATCAGCGTCACCAGGACGGGATGACCCTGTCCGAGGCGTTGAAGCTGGCGGTGCAGGCGCTGTCCAGCCAGGCGAACGGTGCGGACAAGGCGATTCCGGCCGAGCGGCTGGAGGTGGCCGTGCTGGACCGTACGCGGGCGCAGCAGCGCAAGTTCAAGCGGATCCGGGGCCGGCAGCTGTCGCGGCTGCTGGAGGCGGATGTGCCGGCGGCCGCGCAGGCGGATGCCGTGTCGAACGACGAGGCGCCGGAGGACGACGCCGAGTAGTCCGGTGGTGCGAGGGCCCCGGTTCACCGTTTCGGTGGGCCGGGGCTTCGTCGTGTCCGGCCCCGCCCGGCTCCCGTCGGGTCAGGAGGTGGGGGCGGGTCCGGTGGAGTCGCGGACGACGAGGCGGACGGGGATGTCGGGGGCGGTCCAGGGGGTGCCTTCGAGGACGGCGAGGAGGGCGGTCATGCCCTGCTCGCCGACGCGTTCGGCGGGGAGGTGG
Organism: Streptomyces sp. 147326; assembly: GCF_045000215.1. Classification (NCBI taxonomy): domain Bacteria; kingdom Bacillati; phylum Actinomycetota; class Actinomycetes; order Kitasatosporales; family Streptomycetaceae; genus Streptomyces; species Streptomyces sp. 147326. The sequence goes on from NZ_CP134201.1 coordinate 6,893,259, forward strand.
ACGGTGGTGAGTTCGGGTTCGACGGCGGTGGCGAGGGCCAGGTCGTCGAAGCCGGTGACGGAGAGGTCCTCGGGGATGCGCAGGCCGAGGCGGCGGGCGGCCTTGCAGGCGCCGGCGGCGAGGATGTCGTCGTCGCAGACGATGGCGGTGGGCCTGCCCTGGGGGGTGGCGAGGGCGGTCTCCATGGCGGTGCGGGCGCCGTCGACGGTGAGGGGGGACCGTACGGTGCGCAGTTCGGTTCCGGGGCCCAGGAGGGTGGCCAGGGCTTCGGCGCGGGTGTCGAAGGTCCAGGAGTCGACGGCTGAGGCGAGGTGGAGGAAGCGGCGGTGGCCGTGGGTGAGGAGGTGTTCGGTGATCTGGCGCATGCCGTCGGCCATGGCGAGGTTGACGTGGGCGGCGGCGGTGCCGGCGGCGGGGTCGCTGTCGAGCATGACGAGGGGGAGGGTGTCGCCGCCGATGGCGTCGAGGGCGTCGGCGGCCATGGAGGAGGCGATGACTCCGTCGAGGGCGGCGCGGGCGGAGGCGAAGGGGTCGCGGGCGGGGCCGGTGCCGTCGGGGGAGGGGTAGAGGACGACGCCGAAGCCGTGTTCGGCGGCGATGCGGGCGGCGCCGGTGTAGACGCGGGCGAAGAATTCGTTGGTGAGGGCGGGGACGACGAGGAGGGCGGTGCGGGTGGAGCCGAGGCGGAGGTTGCGGGCGGCGAGGTTGGGGCGGTAGCCGAGGCGGGTGGCGGTTTCGCGGACGAGGGCGGCGGTGCGTTCGGAGACGCGGCCGGGCCATTTGTCGCCGAGGACGAGGGAGACGGTGGCCTGGGAGACCCCGGCGGCGGTGGCCACGTCGCGGCTGGTGGGTCTCGTCACAGGTGGCTCCTGAAGTGCGAGGTCGGGGGTGGTGTCGGGGTCCGTGGGGTGGACCCGCGGACTGCGGCCATGGTACGTATGACGGGTCACGTTATACGTATTACCCCGGCGGGATCCGGGCAGAAGGGGGCCGACATGGCCGCGGGATACGCGGAGCTGCTGCGGACCCGGCACGCCGCGAGGCTGCTGGTGGGCACGCTCATAGGGCGGCTGCCGAACGCGACGGCGCCGATCGCGATCGTGCTGTTCACGCGCGCCGAGGGTGGCAGCTACAGCCTCGCGGGAGCCCTCGCCGCCGCGTACGGGGTGGCCAACGCGGTGGGCCAGCCGTTGCTGGGCCGGGCGGTGGACCTGTTCGGGCAGCCGCGGGTGCAGCTGCCGGCCGCCGTGGTCTCGGCGCTGGGCGTGGTGTGGCTGGCGCTGGCGGGCACGGGGTCGGCGGTGGCCGCGTATCCCGCGGTGGTCGTCGCGGGGCTCTTCACGCCGCCCCTGGAGGGCGGGCTGCGGGCGCTGTGGCCGGGCGTACTGGGGGGCCGTGAGGAGAAGGTGCACGCGGCGTACGCGATGGACGCGGTGGCCCAGGAGGTCATGTTCACGGTCGGTCCGCTCCTGGTGACGCTGTTCGTGGCGCTGTGGTCGCCGGCCGGGGCGCTGCTGGCGCTCAATGCGATCGGGGTGCTGGGTGCGCTGTCGGTGGTGGTGAGCGAGCCTTCGCGCAGGTGGCGTTCGGCGCCGCGGGAGGCCCACTGGCTGGGTGCGCTGCGTTCGCGGGGGCTGCTGGCGCTGCTGGGTGCCTTCTTCTTCGTGGGGACGGCGCTGGGTTCGATCACGGTGGCGGGTGTGGCGTACGCGGACGATCACGGGAACCAGGCGGTGTACGGGTGGCTGATGGCTGCGCTCGGGCTGGGTGCGCTGATCGGCGGGGTGACGTACGGGGCGCGTCAGTGGGCGGGTGCGCCGGAGCGCCGGCTGCTGATGCTGCTGGCGCTGCTGGCGCTGGGCTATCTGCCGCTGATGCTGACCCCGGGGCCGGTGGCGATGACGGCGCTGGCGGCGCTGTCGGGGGTGTTCCTGGCGCCTGCGCTGGCGTGTGCGTTCATCGTGGTGGACCGGCATGCGCCGGCGGGCACGGTGACGGAGGCGTTCTCGTGGCTGGTGACCTTCTTCGGGGTGGGTGCGGCGATCGGTACGGCGGCGGCGGGGCCGGCGGTGGAACTGGGCGGTACGGCGGCGAGCTTCGGGGTGGCGTCCGTGGCGGGTGCGGCTGCGCTGCTGGTGCTGATGGCCACTCAGCGGGTGATGGCAACTGCCGGGCCGAGCCGCGCGGTGGCGGGTTCGCCTGACGGGGTGTCCGGTGGCGTGCGCGAGGGGGCGTCAGAGGCCTCCTCGGCGGGGTGATCCGGGGGCGCCACACCGGTCGGCGAGCCGGTGCGGGGGCCTGTTCGACGGCGAGTCGGCGGGCCCGCTGCGGGGAACTGATCGAAACGGCGCTCCCGAACCCGGTTTCAGAAGAGGGCAGAAGGCGTAATGTTCAGTCATGGACCGCCGCATTTTCGGGCTGGAGAACGAGTACGGCGTCACGTGCACGTTCAGGGGACAGCGCCGACTGTCTCCTGACGAAGTGGCGCGCTACCTCTTCCGCCGTGTTGTGTCATGGGGCCGCAGCAGCAATGTCTTCCTGCGGAACGGCGCCCGCCTGTACCTCGATGTGGGTTCGCATCCGGAATATGCAACTCCCGAATGCGACAACGTGACCGAACTGGTCACCCACGACAAAGCAGGCGAGCGCATTCTCGAAGGACTGCTCGTCGACGCCGAACGCCGCCTGCACGAGGAGGGAATCGCGGGCGACGTCTATCTCTTCAAGAACAACACCGACTCGGCGGGCAACTCGTACGGCTGCCACGAGAACTACCTGGTGGCCCGGCACGGGGAATTCTCCCGCCTGGCGGACATTCTCATTCCGTTCCTTGTCACGCGGCAGCTGATCTGCGGCGCCGGCAAGGTGCTGCAGACGCCCCGGGGCGCGGTCTACTGCGTGAGCCAGCGGGCCGAGCACATCTGGGAGGGTGTCAGTTCCGCCACGACCCGTTCGCGGCCGATCATCAACACCCGGGACGAGCCGCACGCGGATGCCGAGCGCTACCGCCGGCTGCACGTCATCGTGGGTGACTCGAACATGTCCGAGACGACCATGCTGCTCAAGGTCGGGGCCACCGATCTCGTGCTGCGCATGATCGAGGCGGGCACGGTGATGCGGGACCTGACCCTGGAGAACCCGATCCGGGCGATCCGCGAGGTCAGTCACGACATCACGGGTCAGCGCAAGGTGCGTCTGGCGAGCGGCCGGGAGGCCTCGGCGCTGGAGATCCAGCGGGAGTACTACGACAAGGCGGTGGACTTCGCCGAGCGGCGGGGGATCCGTACCGGTGTGGTGGACCAGGTGCTGGAGCTGTGGGGCCGCACGCTGGACGCGATCGACGCGGAGGATCTGGACCGGATCGGGACCGAGATCGACTGGGTCATGAAGTACCAGCTGATCGAGCGGTACCGGGCCAAGCACAACATGACCATGTCGAATCCGCGGGTGGCTCAGATAGACCTCGCGTATCACGACATCCACCGCCGGCGCGGGCTGTACTACCTGCTGGAGCGCAAGGGGCAGGCGGCGCGGATCTGCAACGACCTCAAGATCTTCGAGGGCAAGTCGGTGCCCCCGCAGACGACGAGGGCGCGGCTGCGCGGGGACTTCATCCGGCGGGCGCAGGAGCAGCGGCGGGACTTCACGGTCGACTGGGTGCACCTGAAGCTCAATGACCAGGCGCAGCGGACGGTGCTGTGCAAGGACCCGTTCCGGTCGGTGGACGACCGGGTGGAGAAGCTGATCGCCGGCATGTAGGCCCGCAATGTGACATCGCACTCCTTACCGGGGCCCCGTACGTCTCTCGTACGGGGCCCTGCGCACGGCTTAGAGTGGCGGGCGACCGCCTTGCCGTCTGAGATCTGAGGAACCCGTGCGCCGACTTGCCGGCCTGCTTGTCGTACCCCTTCTGCTGCTGACGACAGCAGCGTGTGGCGACGACAGCGGCTCCGACTCCGCCCAGATGAAGAACGGGGCGCCCGCGATCACCAAGGGTGCCAAGTTCGGGGAGACGCCCACCCTGTCGCAGGGGAAGGGCGCGCCGCCCAAGGAGCTGAAGGTGGTGACCATCAGCGAGGGCACCGGGCAGGTGCTGAAGAAGAACGACATCGCGCAGGTCAACTACCTCGGCCAGGTGTGGGACGGCAAGGAGCCGTTCGACCAGAGCTTCGGCCGGCCCGCGCCGTTCGACCTGACCATCGGTGCCGGCGCCGTCATCAAGGGCTGGGACCAGGGCCTGGAGGGTCAGAAGGTCGGCAGCCGTGTCGAGCTCGTGATCCCGCCGGACCTCGGTTACGGGGCCCAGGGCTCGGAGCCGAAGATCAAGCCGAACGCCACGCTGGTCTTCGTCGTGGACATCGTCAAGGGCGCCACCGTCCCGGCCTCGGCCACGGGCAAGGAAGTCGCCCAGGAGAACAAGGACCTGCCCAAGGTCGGCACGAACACGGACGGCAACGAGGTCTCCGTGACCGTCCCGAAGGACACCGCCGAGCCGGCCAAGCTGGTCTCGAACTACGTCCTGGAGGGTGACGGCGCGGTGGTCAAGGACACCGACTCCGTCGTCGTGAAGTTCAACGGCAAGACGTGGAAGGACGACAAGTCCTTCGAAAGCACGTACACCTCCGGCCAGACGGTCACGTGGCCGCTGAAGGAGCTTTCGGTCGCGGGCCTGAAGGACGGCCTGATCGGCAAGAAGGTCGGCAGCCGCATCCTGCTGGTCATCCCGCCGGACCAGGCCTTCGGTGACAAGGAGCAGGGCACCATCCCGGCGAAGTCGACGCTGGTCTTCAGCCTCGACATCCTCGCCGTGATGTAAGACTGTTCCGGTTGACCGTTTCGTACGTATGAGGAGCAGTTCCGTGAGCGACAAGCTCGAGAAGCCCGAGATCGACTTCCCCGAGGGCGAAGCCCCGAAGGACCTCGTCATCGAGGACATCTGGGAGGGCGACGGCGCCGAGGCCAAGGCCGGTGCCATGGTCTCCGTCCACTACGTGGGCGTGGCCTTCTCCACCGGCGAGGAGTTCGACGCTTCGTGGAACCGCGGTTCCGCGCTGCAGTTCCCGCTCGGTGCCGGCCGCGTCATCGCGGGCTGGGACCAGGGCATCGCGGGCATGAAGGTCGGCGGCCGTCGCAAGCTGACGATCCCGGCCCACCTCGCCTACGGTGACCGCGGCGCGGGCGGTGCGATCGCCCCGGGCGAGACGCTGATCTTCGTCTGTGACCTGATGGCCGCCTGATACACCGGCAGTCACTCCGAGGGCCCCCGCCGTGAGGCGGGGGCCCTCGCTTTTGTCCGGGACCGCCGGGGCGGTACGGTCAACGGTCACGAGTGTGTCGAGAACGGGGGAAGGGCGTCGATGGCGATTGCCAAGGCCGAGCGGCTGATGAATCTGGCGCTGTGTCTGCTGGGGACCCGCCGGCCGCTGAGCAAGCGCGAGTTGCGCGGCTCCATCGAGGCCTACATGGAGGCCGGCAACGACGAGTCCTTCAACCGCATGTTCGAGCGGGACAAGGACGATCTGCGGGAACTCGGCCTGGTCATCGAGACGGTGGAGAACCTGGAGGGCGAGACCGGCTACCTGGCCCGCCGGGACAGCAACCGGCTGCCCCCCGTCTCGCTGGACGCCGAGGAGGCCGCCGCCCTGGGGCTGGCGGCCAAGGTCTGGCAGCAGGCCCGCCTGGCGGGGGCCGCCAGCGGGGCCCTGCAGAAGCTGCGCGCGGGCGGGATGCCCGAGGCGGGCGACCCGTACGAGGGCCAGCACAGTGCCATCGAGCCGCGCATCCCGGTCCACGAGGCGGCCTTCGAGCCGCTGATGCTGGCCTGCCGGGACCGCCGGCCGGTGGTCTTCGACTACCGCAAGTCCACCGCGGCCCGGCCCGAGACCCGGCAGGTGGAGCCCTGGGCGCTGGAGTGCTGGCGCGGTCACTGGTACCTGGCCGGCTACGACCGGGACCGCGGGGCGGAGCGGGTGTTCCGGCTGTCCCGGATCACCGGCAAGGTCCGCTCCCGGGCGGCCAGGTACACGGCGGAGGTTCCCGACGTGGTGACCGTGCGGGAGACCGTGGCGAGCTGGGCCGGGGAGAGCGCGGACCGCTCCGCGCTGATCCGGCTGCGCGCGGGTGCGGGCTACCCGCTGCGGGCCAAGGCCACCGGGGTGCGCGAGGGCGCGGACGGCTGGGACGAGCTGGAAATTCCGTACGGGCACGGGCTGGACGCCTGGCTGGTGGAGTTCGGGCCCGACGTCGTCGTGGTCGGGCCCGCCGATCTGCGGGCCGACGTGGTGGACCGCCTGCGGGCCGTGGCCAAGGCCTGACCCGGTGCGCGGGGGCGGCGCCCGCGTCCGCCGCCGCGCCGTCCGGGCTCCGCCACATCCGAGAGCCCGATCCGAGATCCGCCAGCTTCGAGACCGCCACATTCCAAGACGTGCCCTGAGGGGGAGACGTACCAGCATGGCTGCCAACGCCATCGACCAGACCCGCCGGATGCTGTCCCTGGTGACCTACCTGCGCGAGCGCCCCGGGGCGCACGTCGCCGACGTCGCCCGCGCGTTCGGGATCACCGAGGACGAGCTGATCTCGGACCTCGACGTGCTGCCCATGTGCGGGACCAGCTTCCGGGGCGGGGACCTGCTCGACATCGACACCGACGGGGAGCGCATCTGGTGGCGCAACCCCGACGCCTCGGGGGAGTCCACCGCCGAGCCGCTGCGGCTGGCCGCCGACGAGGCGACCGCGCTGCTGGTCGCCGCGCGGGCCGTGGCGACCCTGCCCGGGCTGCGCGAGAGCGACCGGGAGGCCCTGCTGCGGGCCACCGCCAAGCTGGAGGCGGCCGCGGGCGAGGCGGCCGGGGCCAGCTCCCGGCTGTCGGTGACCTTCGAGTCGGAGGGCGGGGTCTTCGCGGACGTGGACCGGGCCATCGCGGAGCGCCGGCGGCTGTGGCTGCGCTACTACTCGCCCGCGCGCGACGAGCTCACCGAGCGCAAGGTCGACCCGATCCGGCTGTTCGCGGTCGGGCACACGTACATGGAGGGGTGGTGCCACCTCTCCGAGGCCCGGCGCACCTTCCGCCTCGACCGGGTGGCGGAGATCAGGCTGCTGGACGAGCGGGCCGAGCCGCCGGCGATCGAGCCGCGCGATCTGTCCGAGGGACTGGTCCAGCCGGCCGCCGAGGACCCGGAGGTCGTCGTCGAGGTGGGGCCGGGCGGCCGCTGGGTCGCCGAGTACTACCCGCACGACAGCGCGGAGGAGCTGGCCGACGGGGGCCTGCGGATCACGCTGCGCAGCCCGGATCCGGCTTCGCTGCGCCGGCTCGCGCTGCGGCTCGGGCGCGAGGGGCGGATCGTCGCCCCCGCAGAGCTGGCGGAGAGCGCGCGGAGCGCCGCTCGAGAAGCACTCGCGGGGTACGGGGAACAGGTCTGAGGGGAGCGCGGTCGATGTCGCCAACGTCAGGGCCCGTCGCCTTCAAGGCCTCCTGTCCCGACTGCCGGGCTCGCTTCGAGCTGGACGCGGGCGCTCTGCGGCTGGCCATCGGCGGCAGCCGGCGGGCCACCTTCTACTCCTTCACGTGTCCTGAATGCGGTGCCTCCGTGCGTAAACCTGCTGGTGAGCGCATCGTGGAGCTGCTGACGGGCGGTGGCGTGAGCACCCTGCGCAGTATCTGAGGCGGGTGGTGGCCTAGGCTCGGCCCATGCTGTGGCCGATGTTCGCAATTGCCCTGGGCTTCCTCGGAGTCGCCGTGCTCGCCGTACTGGCGGTGCGGGTCTACGCGGAGGTGCGCAGACTTTCCGTGCAGGTCGCGCAGGCCAGCCGCCGGATCACCGATGCCTCGGGCGATCTCGAGCGGGCGGCCGCGGACCTGGCCAGGGCGGGCCGCGACGTGCGACCGTAGCGAATGAGACGGGCGTGTGACCGGGGGATTGACATCCGGCCAGGACGCAAGACGGGGGACGCCGGGGGATTGCCGGGCGTTAACCCCCTGGGGTTACGATCCTCGGTAGAGACAGTCCCAGGCGCCCGTGCCGGTGCGCTGTCAACCTCGGAGAAAAGGAAGATTTCTATGGGCAACCTCAGGGGTTGGGAAATCCTCGTCATCGTCGGCGTCATCATCCTGCTGTTCGGCGCCAAGAAGCTTCCTGACATGGCCCGCTCCCTCGGCAAGTCGGCCCGCATCCTCAAGAGCGAGGCCAAGGCCATGAAGAAGGACGGCGAGGCCGAGGACGCGGCCACCGCCACCACCGTCGCGGACCCGTCCGCGCAGCAGCCCGTCGCCCCGCGCACCATCCAGGCCGCGCCCGGTGACGTCACCAGCTCCCGCCCGGTCAGCGAGACGAACCGCGCCGCCCAGGGCTGACGCACGCCGTAACGCGCCAGTCATCTGCAACGAGACAAGGGACGTGGGTTGCTCAAGTCTGCCCGCAAGCAGGAGAAAGCGGACAAGGACGCCGAAGGGCGGATGCCTCTTGTCGAGCACCTGCGTGAGCTGCGAAACCGTCTGCTGAAGTCGGTCCTGGCGGTCCTGGTGATCACCGTCATCTCGGCCTTCTTCTACCGGGACATCATCAACTTCCTGTTGAAGCCGATGCTGGACTCCGTCGGCTGCAGGAACGGTGTGGTGACCCAGCGCAACGGCCACCCCTGCGCCGACATGACCGTGAACGGTCTCATCTCGGCGTTCTCGATCGCCCTGAAGGTCTCGCTGACGGCCGGTGTGGTGCTGTCCGCGCCGGTGTGGCTGTACCAGCTGTGGGCGTTCGCCGCGCCGGGCCTGCACAGCCACGAGAAGAAGTACGCGCGGAGTTTCGTCGCGGTCGGCGCGCCGCTGTTCGCGGCCGGCGCCGTGCTCGCGTACAAGATCCTTCCGCAGACCGCGACGATCATGCTGGAGTTCACTCCCGATCACGCGCGCAACCTGCTGCCGGTCGACGACTACCTCGACCTGGTCACCCGCATGGTGATCGTGTTCGGCCTGGCCTTCGAGCTGCCGCTGCTGCTGATCCTGCTGAACTTCACGGGCGTGCTCACGGGCAAGCGGCTGGGCGGCTGGTGGCGGGGCATGGTCCTCGGCATCACGGTCTTCGCCGCGTTCGCGACCCCCACGGGTGACCCGCCGACCATGCTCGCGCTGGCGCTGCCCATCGTGGCCCTCTACTTCCTGGCCCTCGGTATCTGTCTCCTCAACGACCGCAGGCGCCGGCGCAACGACCCCGACGCGGGTCTGAGCGACGACGAGGCCTCGGAGCTGGACCTGACCCCGGCGCCGATCGGTGAGCTGGAGTCGGTGTCGGCCCCCGCCGCGCTGCCCGGCCAGGCCGCCGGCGGACGCCAGCGGATCAACGGTTACGACGACGCGACCTGACGTAGATTCCGCCGGGTGGGCTCTGAGATCACCCTCTTCGTCCATCCCACCGCGGGCCGCGGCCGGGGCGCGCACGCCGCGCAGCCGGCCGCTTCCGCGTTGCGGGCGGCCGGCTTCTCCGTACGGACGGTGGTGGGCGCCGACGCCGAGGACGCGCTGGCCCGCCTGACCGCCGCCGTCCGCGAGGGCACCGGCACGGTGACCGCGGTAGGCGTCCCCGGGGCGGTGCGGCTGCTCGCTTAAATGATCGCGACTGTTGTCAGGGGTGGCGGGTAGGCTCGACAGCAAGATGACCGAAGAACTCTCACCCGCCGAGCGGTACGCCGCTGCCCGGATCCGCGCCGCCGAAGAGGCCTCCGCCCTGGCCCCCTTCCGCGAGATGTACGACTTCGATCTGGACCCGTACCAGGTCGAGGCCTGCAAGGCACTGGAGGCCGGCAAGGGCGTCCTCGTCGCCGCCCCGACAGGCTCGGGCAAGACCATCGTCGGCGAGTTCGCCGTGCACCTGGCCCTCCAGCAGGGCCGCAAGTGCTTCTACACGACGCCGATCAAGGCGCTGTCCAACCAGAAGTACGCCGACCTCGTCAAGCGCTACGGCGCCGACAAGGTGGGCCTGCTGACGGGCGACAACAGCGTCAACTCCGAGGCGCCGGTGGTCGTGATGACCACCGAGGTGCTCCGCAACATGCTGTACGCGGGCTCCCAGTCGCTGCTCGGCCTCGGCTACGTCGTGATGGACGAGGTCCACTACCTCTCCGACCGGTTCCGCGGGGCGGTCTGGGAGGAAGTGATCATCCACCTCCCCGAGTCGGTGACCCTGGTGTCCCTCTCGGCCACCGTGTCGAACGCCGAGGAGTTCGGCGACTGGCTGGACACCGTCCGCGGCGACACCGCGGTGATCGTCTCCGAGGAGCGGCCCGTTCCGCTGTGGCAGCACGTCATGGCCGGCCGCCGGATCTACGACCTCTTCGAGGAGGAGTCCGACCACGGCGGCCGCGGCTCCGCGCGCCGGGAGGTCAATCCCGACCTGCTGCGCATGGCGCGCGAGGAGAACAGCCGCACCTACAACCCGAAGGACCGGCGGCGCGGCAAGATGGTCCGCGAGGCCGACCGCGAGCGCGAGCGGCGCTCCCGCGGCCGGATCTGGACCCCCTCCCGCCCCGAGGTCATCGCCCGCCTCGACGGTGACGGGCTGCTGCCCGCCATCAACTTCATCTTCAGCCGGGCCGGCTGCGAGGCCGCGGTCCAGCAGTGCCTGTACGCGGGACTGCGGCTCAACGACGAGTCCGCGCGGCTCAGGGTCCGCGAGATCGTCGAGGCGCGGACCGCCTCCATCCCCACCGAGGACCTGCACGTCCTGGGGTACTACGAGTGGCTCGAAGGGCTGGAGCGGGGCATCGCCGCGCACCACGCGGGCATGCTGCCCACCTTCAAGGAGGTCGTGGAGGAACTGTTCGTCCGCGGTCTGGTGAAGGCCGTCTTCGCCACCGAGACCCTGGCGCTGGGCATCAACATGCCCGCGCGCACGGTGATCCTGGAGAAGCTGGTCAAGTGGAACGGCGAGCAGCACGCCGACATCACCCCCGGCGAGTACACGCAGCTGACCGGCCGGGCCGGGCGGCGCGGCATCGACGTCGAGGGCCACGCGGTGGTGCTGTGGCAGCGGGGCATGGACCCGGCCGGGCTCGCCGGGCTCGCGGGTACCCGTACGTATCCGCTGCGCTCCAGCTTCAAGCCCTCGTACAACATGGCCGTGAACCTGGTCAGCCAGTTCGGGCGGCACCGCTCGCGCGAGCTGCTGGAGACCTCCTTCGCACAGTTCCAGGCCGACCGCTCGGTCGTCGGGATCTCCCGGCAGGTGCAGCGCAACGAGGAGGGCCTGGAGGGCTACCAGGAGGGCATGACCTGCCACCTGGGGAACTTCGAGGAGTACGCGCAGCTGCGCCGCGACCTGAAGGACCGTGAGACGGAGCTGGCCAAGCAGGGCGCCGCCCAGCGCCGGGTGCAGGCGGCCAGTTCGCTGGAGAAGCTCAAGCCGGGCGACATCATCCACGTGCCGACGGGCAAGTTCGCCGGGCTCGCGCTGGTCCTGGATCCGGGCGTGCCGGCCGGGCGGGTCAACGGGCACCGCGGGTACGAGTACGCGGAGGGCCCGCGCCCCCTGGTGCTCACCGCCGAGCGGCAGGTCAAGCGGCTCGCCGCGATCGACTTCCCGGTCCCGGTGGAGGCGCTCGACCGGATGCGGATCCCCAAGACCTTCAACGCGCGCTCGCCGCAGTCCCGTCGGGACCTGGCCTCGCAGCTGCGGAGCAAGGCCGGGCACATCACGCCGGAGCGGCGTGCCCGCGGCCGGGCCGAGGCCGCCGACGACCGTGAGATCGCCCGGCTGCGTTCCGAGCTGCGGGCGCACCCCTGCCACGGGTGTGACGAGCGCGAGGACCACGCCCGCTGGGCGGAGCGCTACCACCGGCTCAAGCGGGACACCCTGCAGCTGGAGCGGCGGATCGAGGGCCGGACGAACACCATCGCCCGCACCTTCGACCGGATCCACGCACTGCTGACCGAGCTGGACTACCTGCGCGAGGACGAGGTCACCGTGCACGGCAAGCGGCTCGCCCGGCTGTACGGGGAGCTCGACCTGCTGGCCTCCGAGTGCCTGCGGGCCAAGGTGTGGGAGGGCCTGAGCCCGGCCGAACTGGCCGCCTGCGTCTCGGCGCTGGTCTTCGAGGCGCGGCAGTCCGACGACGCGGTCGCGCCGAAGGTGCCGGGCGGCGCGGCGAAGGAGGCGCTGGGCGAGATGGTCCGCATCTGGGGCCGGCTCGACGCGCTGGAGGAGGAGCACCGCATCAACCAGGCGGAGGGCGTGGGCCAGCGGGAGCCGGATCTCGGCTTCGCGTGGGCGGCGTACCAGTGGGCCTCCGACAAGAGCCTGGACGAGGTGCTGCGCGAGGCGGAGATGCCGGCCGGTGACTTCGTGCGCTGGTGCAAGCAGGTCATCGACGTGCTCGGACAGGTCGCGGCGGCGGCCCCCTCGGCCTCCGGCGAGAGCGGGAGCACGGTGGCGCGCAACGCCCGCAAGGCCGTGGACGCGCTGCTGCGGGGCGTAGTGGCCTACAGCTCGGTCGGCTAGCCGGTTTTGGGGCTTCCTCCGAGGGCGGGGCTGGCCTGATCTGATCTCTTGCCATGATCGAATCCTCGTGCCCTGTGCGACGATCGATCCATGAGCGGGGGAGCAGACGAGGGCCCGAGACGGGTCGGTCGGCCACGCGCCGACCGGCTGAGACCGGAGAGCGGCCGGCCGCCGCGCGAGGAACTCCTCTGCGCGGCGGCCGAGTTGTTCACCGTCCAGGGGTACGCGGCGACCACCACGCGGGCGGTCGCCGGGCGGGCCGGAATGCGCCAGGCCACGATGTACCACTACTTCGGCGGCAAGGAGGACCTCCTCGCCGAACTGCTGGAGTCCACGGTCGCGCCCTCACTGGTCCTGGCCCGCCGGCTGCTCGCCGAAGACGGCCGGCCGGCCGCGCGGCGGCTGTGGGAGCTGTGCCGCTCCGATGTGCTGCTGCTGTGCGGGGGCCCGTACAACCTGGGGGCGCTCTATCTGCTGCCCGAGGTGGGCGGCGCGCGCTTCGCGCAGTTCCGCCGGATGCGCGCGGAACTCAAGTACGCCTACCGGGTGTTGCTCGGCGGGACCTGCGCCGGCGCCGAACTGGCCGGGGACGGGGCGGGACTCGCGCTCCGCAACGACCTGGTCTTCGGGCTCATCGAGGGTGTCATGCTGATCCACCGGGCCGATCCGGCACGGCCGGTGGGAGCCTTCGCGGAGGCCACCGCCGATGCCGCGCTGCGGATCGCGGGGGTCGGCCTGCCCGGGAGCCGGTGACCCGTCCGGCAGGCCTTCCGGCCGGCCGGCTCGACGACCGGCAGCGCATCTCCGTCACGAGCCCCTGGTCAAGCCCGGCACGGTCGTGTCCGCCGGCGCCGTCCTGACCCGCGCGGTCGTCGAGCGGATCAAGGAGACTCGCGCCGGATCCCGCTGGCCGGCTCGGTACCGGCCTCCCAGCCGGAGCGGTCGTGCCAGGCCTGGAGGGTGCGGCCGGTCTCGAACCGGTGGACGGCCCCGGTGACCGGGTCGGTGAACTCCAGGACCCGCGCCAGGAGCTGCAGCGGCCTGCGGTAGTCGTCCGGGGCCGGGTCGGTGACCCGCGGATACACCGGGTCGCCGAGGATGGGCAGGCCCAGGCCGTTCATGTGCACCCGCAGCTGGTGGGTGCGGCCGGTGTGCGGGGTCAGCCGGTAGCGGCCCAGGTCCCCCCGGGTGCCGGTCAGTTCGATCAGGCTCTCGGCGTTGGGCTCGGCGCCGGGCACCTCGGTCGCCGCGATCACCCCGCGGGCCTTCTCGATGCGGCTGCGGACCGTGCGCGGGAGGGTGGCGGCGAGCGCGGGGTCGTGGAGTGCGAGGGCCTCGTACTCCTTGTGGACCTCGCGCCGCTGGAAGAGCAGCTGGTACGCGCCGCGGTCCTCGGGCCGGATGCTGAACATCACCAGCCCCGCCGTCAGCCGGTCCAGCCGGTGCGCCGGGCTGAGCGCGGGCAGGTCCAGCTCCTCGCGGAGCCGGGCCAGAGCGGTCTCGGTGATGTGGCTGCCGCGCGGGGTGGTCGCCAGGAAGTGCGGCTTGTCCACGACCAGCAGGTGCGGGTCCCGGTGGACGACGCGGACCGCGAAGGGCACCCGCGGCTCGGGCTCCATGTCCCGGTGGAACCACAGGTAGCCGCCCGGCTCGTACGGGTCCCGCGCGTGCAGGATGCGCCCGCCGGGGCCGAGCACCCGGCCGGCGGCCAGCAGGCGCGCGATGGAATCGGCGCCTCGGGTGCCGGCGTAGCGGGCGGTGAGGTAGGCGCCGAGGTCCGGCCAGATCCCGTCCGGGTCGGGCGGCAGCCGCAGCCGGACCGGGTCGATGCCGGCCCGCTGGGGGAGGGGCGAGGGGGGTGGCTGGGCTCTGCGTCTCATCGGGGGACAGGCTATGCGGCTACTGCTGGGTGAAGGTGCCCAGGTGGTTGACGTCGAGGTATTCGACGCGGAGCGTGCCGTCGGCGAAGGTCACCCCGGTGCGGCCGACCGCGTTCTCGCCCGTGGTCTCGAAGCTGAAGGTGTCCCCGTCGTAGTGGGTCAGCGGGAAGCGCAGCGGCTTCGGGCCGAGGGCCAGGGTGAGCGCGCCGGTGTCGTCGGCGGTCACGGTCGCCTTGCCGTAGTAGGGGTTGTCGTAGGTGCCGGTGTACGCGGCGCTGTCCCGGGCGGGCTTCGCGCCGGCGGGCGGGTGGGCGTAGTCGGTGGTGGAGCGGCCCGGGTCCTCGAGCGCCTGCGCGTAGGCGGACGCGGCCAGGGCGAGCCAGTCGGTGCTGACCTTGCCGTGCTCGGCGAAGTCGAAGAAGTCCAGGGCCACGGCGTCGGGGAGGCCGACCGGGGCGCCGTTGGTCAGGACGACGATGCCGAGCTTCTCCAGGGGGAGCATCGTCACGTTGGTGTTGGCACCGAGTTCGAAGGCGCCGGAGTGGCTCAGGCGCAGGCGGCCGGCGCTGTCGTAGCTGACGTTCCAGCCGAGCCCGTAGAAGCTGGTGGTGCCGACCGCGTTGGCCGGCTGCGACACGATCTCGGGCAGGTGGGTGCGGGCGAGGGTGTCGGCGGGGACGATCCGCTTCCCGTCGAGGGTGCCGCCGGCCAGCTGCAGCCGCAGCCAGCGGGCCATGTCGGTGGCGGTGGAGCTGACACCGCCGGCCGGAGCCTGCGCGTCCGGGTCGCGGACGTAGCGGGGGCTCCAGGTGCCGTCCGGGTTCTTGACGTGGGTGGAGGCGTGGTCGGGGGAGTTGACGAAGGCGGAGAACTCGGTGCTCGTACGGGTCATGCCGGCGGGCTTGAAGAGGGTGTCCGCGCTGAGCTTCTGCCAGCTGCTCCCCTTGGCGCGGGCCACGGCCTCGGCGGCCGCGGTGAAACCGAAGTTGGTGTAGGCGTAGCTCGCGCGGAAGGGGGCGAGGGCTTCGAGACGCAGGTGGTCGAGGATGTACGCCTGGTCGTAGCCGAGGTCTTCGAGGAGGTCGCCGGCGTGGTCGGGCAGGCCGCTGCGGTGCGAGAACAGGTCGGTGGTGGTGACGTGGTCGGTCACCCAGGGGTCCTTGAGGGAGAACCCGGGGAGGGTGGTGCGGCTGTCCCACTCGTCGGGGCCGGTGAGGGCGCCGGCCACGACCGTGGAGGAGACGGGCTTGGAGAGGGACGCGATCTGGAAGACGGTGTCGGGGGAGACCTCGGCGCTCTCGCCGGTTCTGCGCAGCCCGTAGCCCTTGATGTGGACGACCTTGTCGTCGTGGACGACGGCCACGGACACGCCGGGGACGCCGGTGCGGCGCATCATGTCCGTGACGGTGCGGTCGAGGCGGGCGACGGCCTTGTCGACTGCGTCGTCGCTGATCAGGGGCCGGGGTGGGGGAGGCGGGCTGGGCGCGCCCGTTGCCGCCGCGGCGGTGAGGAGGGTCGCGGCGGCGGCTGCCCCTAGTGCGCGGAGCGTACGCATGCCGCCATTGTCCTGCCGGACGGGTGGGGGCGCGCGGGGTGGCTCCCGCCGGGCGGCTCCCGCCGGGGGGTGCGGGTGCGTGGCCGCGAGTGCGTGCGCAGGTGCGGCGCCGCTGCTGGGGCTCCGCCCCGGACCCCGCGCCTCAAGCGCCGGCGGGGCTGAAAGGGGCGGCCGGGCCGGAAGATCGGGGCTCCGCCCCGGAGCCCGCGCCTCAAGCGCCGGCGGGGCTGAAAGGTGCGGCGGGGCCGGAAGATCGGGGCTCCGCCCCGGAGCCCGCGCCTCAAGCGCCGGCGGGGCTGAGGCGCGGCCGGGCTGAAAGGTGCGGCCGGGCCGGAAGATCGGGGCTCCGCCCCCGGCCCCGCGCTTCAAGCGCCGGCGGGGCTGGGGGGTGCTGGTGGGAGGAAGGTTACGCCGCTGCGGCGTGGTCCTGTTCGGCTTCGATCGTGGCGTTCCAGTCGCGCTTGATCGCGCGCCAGCCCTCGTCCGTTTCGCCCAGGCGCCAGTAGCCCGAGATCGAGAGGCGTTCGCGGGGGATGCCGCGTTCCAGGCGGAGGTGGCGGCGGAGGTCCTTGACGAAGCCGGCCTCGCCGTGGACGAAGGCGTGGACGTCCGTGGAGGGGAACTCCAGGGCGGTGACCGCCTCCACCAGGGCCTCGCCGATCGGGCGGCCGGCGCGGTGCAGCCAGACCGGGACGACGCCGTCCGGGGTGGCGACCTTCAGCTCGTCCTCCGGGCCCTCGATCTCCACGAAGGCGTGGACCCGCGCGCCCACCGGCATCCGCTCCATCGCCGCGGCGATCGCCGGCAGTGCGCTCTCGTCGCCGACCAGCAGGTGCCAGGCGGCGGTCGGGTCCGGGGCGTAGGCGCCGCCGGGGCCGAGGAAGTGCACGCGCTCGCCCGGCTGCGCCCGCGCCGCCCAGGGGCCGGCCACGCCCTCGTCGCCGTGGACGACGAAGTCGAGGGTCAGCTCCAGGTGCGCCTGGTCCCAGCTCCGGACGGTGTACGCGCGCTGGCGCGGCCACTGCGCCCGCGGGAAGTGCGCGCGGATCTCCTCGAGGTCCCAGGGATCGGGATAGACGACGCCTGCCGGGGGAAACAGGATCTTGACGTAGTGGTCGGTGTACCCGCCCGCGCCGAATTCGGCCAGGCCCTCACCGCCCAGCACGAGCCGCACCATGTGCGGCGAGAGCCGCTCGGTGCGTACGACGACGGCGGTGCCGACGGTGCGGGCGCGTCCTTCTGCCACGGTGTCTCCCCTGACTCCCCTGAAACTTAGCCTTACCTAAGTTAGCACCTCAGTGGAGCAGCGCACTGCTCAGGCGGGAGACTGCTCCACCGAGACCCCACCGATGGGCTAGCGCCTCGACGAGTTCGGGCTGCGCGGGGGCCGCCGGAAGGGCCGGATCGAACGGCGGCAGCGGCACGTCCGAAGCCACCTGGACCACCTTCGGGGCCACGGCCAGATACGGCCGGGACTCGTCCAGCCGCTTGCGCTGAGTGGGGGTCAGCTTCGACTTCGGGTCGTCGACCGCGGCGATGATCCCGGCCAGGCTGCCGTACGCGTCGAGGAGCTTCGCCGCCGTCTTCTCGCCGATGCCGGGGACGCCCGGCAGGCCGTCGCTCGGGTCCCCGCGCAGCAGTGCCAGGTCCGCGTAGCCGGTGCCGTCGACCCCGTACTTCTCGCGCAGCCAGGCCTCGTCGGTCACCTGGAGGCTGCCGACGCCCTTCAGGGGGTACAGGACCCGGCGCCGGCGGGCGTCGTCCACCAGCTGGTAGAGGTCGCGGTCGCCCGTGACGATGTCCACCGGGCCACTAGCGCGGGCCGTTAGCGTGCCGATCACGTCGTCCGCCTCGTACCCGGCGACGCCCACCCGGGCGATGCCGAAGGCGTCCAGCGCGGCCTCGATGATGGGGACCTGGGGGGCGAGGGTGTCCGGGGTCTCCTCGACGTCGGGTCCGCTCTCGGTCTCCTCGGCGACCCGGTGGGCCTTGTACGAGGGGATCAGTTCCACCCGCCAGTGCGGGCGCCAGTCGGCGTCCATGCACGCCACCAGATCGTCCGGGCGGTGGTCCTGCACGAGCCGGCCAATGAAGTCGAGCAGGCCGCGCACGGCGTTGACCGGGGTGCCGTCGGGGGCCTTCACGGAGTCCGGCACACCGAAATAGGCGCGGTAGTAGAGGGAGGCGGTGTCCAGGAGCATCAGGCGTCGTGTCGTCACGGAGACGATGATGCCGCAACGCCCCGGCACGGACCGTGAGCGGTCGGGTACGGGAAGGCCCGTGCACGCGAAACCGGGGGCGGTTGCTGCGTAAGGTGCTTACAGCACACCGATGTGCGACAGACATGGGGAGGGCAGCCCCGACATGAACGACAGGGACGGCACCGACGGCACCGACGGTACGGACGGCCTGCGCGACAAGCTGACCGACAGGGACGAGAAGAGCAAGGACAAGGACGGCAAGGAGCCGCTGCGGGTGGGAGTCGCCGTGCGCAAGCGGCGCCGCGCGCTGCACCTCACGCTGGCCGCCGTGTCGGCGCGCAGCGGCCTGTCGGTGCCCTTCCTCAGCCAGATAGAGAACGAGCGGGCCCGGCCCAGCATGCGGTCCCTGGAGCGGGTCGCGGACGCGCTCGAGACCACGGCCGTCGAACTGCTGGCCGCGTCCGACACCGCGCGCACGGTGGACCTCGTACGGGCCGGCGACGAGTCCGGGCTGGGCCCGGTCCACGGCGTACGGCCCCTCGTGCGCGGGCACCACCAGCTGCACGCGCTGGAGTTCACCGGGGACCAGGACGCCGGCCGCGAGTACCAGCACCGCAACGACGAGCTCATGTACGTGGTCGAGGGCGCCTGCCAGGTGGAGGCGGAAGGCCGGGCCTACCGGCTGGAGAGCGGCGACGCCCTGTTCCTGTCGGGCGGCGTGCGCCACCGCTGGCGGGCCGTCACCGAGGACACCCGGATCCTGGTGGTCGCGGTGGGCGAGCACATCCACGCCACCTCCGAGCCGCCTTCGCCCGGGCACTGAGCCGGTGCGCGTCGTCTCGCTGGTGCCCTCGCTGACGGAGGCGGTGGCCGTGAGCGCCCCCGGCCTGCTGGCCGGGGTCACGGACTGGTGCACGCACCCCGCGGACCTGGGGGGCGCGGTGCGGATCGGGGGCACGAAGAACCCCGACGTACGGAGGATCGCGGAGCTGCGCCCCGACCTGGTGATCGCCAACGAGGAGGAGAACCGGGCCCCGGACCTCGCGGCGCTGCGGGCGGCCGGGCTGGAGGTGCTGGTCACCGAGGTACGGGACCTTCCGCAGGCGCTGCGGGAGCTGGACCGGGTGCTGGTGGGGGCGCTGGGGCTGACGAGGCCGGGGTGGCTGGCGGACGCGGAGCGCGCCTGGGCCCGGGTGGAACCGGTCGGCGCGCTCACCGCTTTCGTGCCGATCTGGCGGCGGCCGTGGATGGTGCTGGGCCGGGACACCTTCGCGGGGGACCTGCTGGCGCGGCTCGGGGTCCGCAACGTGTACGCCGGGCACCCGGAGCGGTATCCCCGGGTGCCGGTGGAGGAACTGGCGGCCAGTGGCTGCGATCTGGTGGTGCTCCCCGACGAGCCGTACCGCTTCACGGCCGAGGACGGCCCGGAGGCCTTCCCCGGCCTGCCGGCCGCCCTCGTCGACGGCCGGCACCTGACCTGGTACGGACCCTCGCTGGCCACGGCGCCGGCGGTACTGGCGCGGGCCCTGCGGAGGGCTGGGCGCAGAGCTTAGGCCTCTCTTTCGGGTCAGGCAAGATCCGAAAGAGACGGCCTAGCGGGGGGCGGCGAGCAGGCGGCCGGTGAACAGGCCGCGCAGGGTGTGGGCGGCGGCCAGGAGCCAGGCGGTCAGCAGGGCGAGGAACAGCGCGGTGGCGAGCCAGGCGAAGGCGGTCAGGCCCGTGTGGTGGGCCAGGCCGGCGGCGCCGGTGACGCAGGTGCCGACGGGGAAGGTCAGGGCCCACCAGGTCATGGCGAAGCCCATGCCGTTCCGGGCGGCGCGGACCAGCATGGCCGTGGCGAGGGCCAGCCACAGCAGCGCGAACCCCATCACGGGGACCCCGTAGACCACGGCGAAGGCCGACAGCGCGCCGGCGTAGGGGGCGCCGATCGACTGGTGGGCGACGTCGGCGAGCTGGTTCACGGCGGTGGTGGACTGGCCGAGGGGGCCGAGGACCAGGAAGAGGGTGGGGGTCAGGGCCAGGGGCAGGGGCCCGCCGACGATCAGCCGGCCGAAGATCAGGGGGAGCATCAGCAGGGTGGCCAGCAGGCTGATGCCGAACATGGCGTAGCAGGCGAGCAGCAGGGCCTCGCGGGGCTGGCCGGCGGGCAGGTGGGGGACCAGCAGGGGGCCGAGGGCCGCGGAGACCATCGGGGCGACCAGGGGGAGCAGCCAGACGGGAGTGGCCTGGCGGGGCTCGACCTCGTGGCGCACCACCATCAGGTAGGGCACGGCCACGGCCATGACCAGGCCTGCCGCGGTACCGGCGGTGAAGAGGACGGCGTCCACGGCGACGGCCGCGCCGGTCCCGATGAGGTCCTTGCCGACGATGAGGGTGCCGCCGCCGACGGCCAGCAGTGCCATCGAGAGACAGCCGTAGAAGGGGGCGACGGCGGGGTCGAGGAGGTGGGCGCGGGCCTGGTCGCGGTGGTGGATCCAGTGGCCGGCGCGGGCGGTGAGCAGGACGGCGAGGACGGCGGCGGACAGCGCCCAGAGGAGCTGGCAGGCCACGCGCTGCCCGGGCAGCTGGTACGGGAGGGTCGCGCCGGCGTTGGCGATGATCGCCGTGCCCATGACGGACGCGTACCAGTTGGGGCCGAGGTGCCGGAGCGCGGGAGCCTTGTGGGCGGCGGGCAGCCGGGAGATCGTGGTGCGGGGTCGCACGAGGGTGGTGGCCATGGGTCCAGCCTCGCGACGGGGCGGACGGGGCGGCAGAGGCCATCCCTCTATGAGGTCATAAACTGATGTTATGGGTAATGAGGAGTGGGTTCCGCTGGCGCACCGGGTGCCGGACCTGGGCGCGCTGGAACTGCTGCTCGCGGTCGCGCGGGTCGGCAGCCTGAGCGGCGCGGCCCGGCGGCTGGGCATCACCCAGCCCGCGGCGAGCAGCCGGATCCGGTCGATGGAGACGCGGCTCGGCGTGGCCCTGGTGGACCGTTCGCCGCGCGGGTCGACGCTGACGGCCGAGGGCGCGCTGGTCACGGACTGGGCCCGGCGGGTGGTGGAGGCGGCGGAGGCCTTCGACGCGGGCGCGCAGGCCCTGCGGGGCCGACGGGACTCGCGGCTGCGGGTGGCGGCCAGCATGACGATCGCGGAGTACCTGCTGCCGGGGTGGCTGATCGCGCTGCGCGGGGAGCGGCCGGACACGGCGGTGTCGCTGCACGCCGGGAACTCGGCGGTCGTCGCCGAACGGGTCCTCATGCACGAGGCCGACCTCGGCTTCGTGGAGGGGCTGACGGTGCCGGACGGGCTGGACTCGGCGGTGATCGCACAGGACCGGCTGGTGGTCGCGGTGGCGCCGGGGCACGCGTGGGCACGGCGCACGCGGGGGGTCGAGGCGGCGGAACTGGCGGCGATGCCGCTGATCCTGCGGGAGCGGGGCTCGGGGACGCGGCAGGTGCTGGACGCTGCGCTGGCCGGGTGCGGGGGGCTGGCGGCGCCGCTGCTGGAACTGGCCTCGACCACCGCGGTGAAGGCGGCGGCGCTGAGCGGTGCGGGGCCGTGTGTCCTGTCGGAGCTGGCGGTGGGGGACGAGCTGGCGTCGCGGCGGCTGGTGGAGGTGCCGGTGTCGGGCGCGGGGCTCGGCCGGGCCCTGCGCGCCGTCTGGCCGTCCGGCTCCCGCCCGGCCGGCCCGGCGCGCGACCTGCTGTCGCTGACCCGCCGCCTGTCCTAGCCGGGGGCCGCGCGGCCTGGCGGGGCCGAGAAGATCTGGGGCTCCGCCCCAGACCCCCCTCCTCAAATGCCGGAGGGACTGGATCTGGCCGATGCCGTCCGCCCGGCGGGGCTGGAGTGCCGCGCAGCCATTATGGGACCGGGACCGCCGCGCGGGCATGGGCGGCGGAGATCAGCGACTCCATCACCCGGGTGTCCTTGTCCCGCTCCGGGTGCCACTGGACGCCCAGGATCCACCGCTCCGGGTCGGGGACCTCGATCGCCTCCACCGTGCCGTCCAGCGCGTGGGCCGAGACGACCAGGCCGCGGCCCAGGCGGTCGACGGCCTGGTGGTGGTAGGTCGGGACCTGCGCCTCCTCCGGGACCAGCTCCGCGTACCGGGTGCCCGCGACCGGGCGGACCGGGTGCCAGGAGGTGCCGCCCGGTGCGTCGACGTGGCCGTCGATGTGCTGGATCAGGGTGCCGCCCAGGGCCACGTTCAGCGCCTGCATGCCCCGGCAGATGCCGAGTACGGGGGTGTCGGACTCGAGTGCGGCGGCGATCAGGGCCAGTTCCCAGTGATCGCGGACCGTCGCGGGGGCACCCGTACGGGGGTCGCGTGCGGCCCCGTAGTGGAACGGGTCCACGTCCGGGCCGCCCGCGACCACCAGGCCGTCCACCCGGCTCAGCACCTCCGCCGCCGACCCGGGTTCGTCCGGCGGGAGCAGCACGGCCGCGCCGCCCGCCGCCTGGACGAGTTCGTAGTACCCGGTCGGTACGAGGGACGTCGGGAGGTCCCACACGCCGTAGCGGGTGGACTCCTCGACGTAGGTGGTGATGCCGATGAGCGGCCTGGGCACGTTCTCTACCTCCATCAAGGGCAAGGGCAAGGGCAAGTGCAGCAACAGGGTGTCAGTCGCGGGTCAGTTCCGCCTCGGCTTCCGCCAGCGCCGCGAACTCCTCCTCGGGCGCCGAGGCCACGAGGTGGTGCCGACTGTAGAACGCGAAGTAGGCGAGGGCGACGGCGTACACGGCCAGGGCGATGAATGCCGCGTCCTTGTCCACCAGGAAGGTGGCGACCAGGGCCGACAGGGCGAGTACGAAGGCCACCGAGGAGGTCAGGATCCCGCCGGGGGTGCGGTACGGGCGCTCCAGGTCGGGCTCCCGGCGGCGCAGCACGATGTGCGAGAGGGCCATCAGGGCGTAGGAGATGGTGGCGCCGAACACCGCGATGTTCAGCATGCGCGCGCCGTTCCCGGTGGCGGCGGCCAGGGCGAAGCCGATCGCGCCGGGGATGACGAGACCCAGGTACGGGGCCTTGCGCTTCGAGGTGAGCGAGAGGAAGCGGGGCAGGTAGCCGGCCCGGGAGAGGGCGAAGAGCTGGCGCGAGCCCGCGTAGATGAGGGAGAAGAAGGAGGCCACGAGGCCGGCGAGGCCCGCGTAGTTCACGAAGCGGCTGAGCGCGGTCGGGCCGTCGTCCCCCTCCAGGGCGACGACCAGCGGGTTGCCGGCCGCCTTGACGGCGTCGGCGCCCTGGGCGCCGGTGGCGGCGAAGAAGGTGATCAGCGCCAGCAGGGCGAGGATGCCCATGGAGATGGCCAGGGCCTTGGGCATCGAGCGGACCGGGTCCTTGGCCTCTTCGGCCGCCAGCGGTACGCCTTCCACGCCGAGGAAGAACCACATGCCGAAGGGGAAGGCGGCCCAGATGCCGAGGACGCCGAGCGGCAGCCAGGAGTTCGAGCCGAAGGCCTCCGGGTCCACGGGGATGTCGTTGAGGCCGTCGGCGCTGAACTCGGTGAAGGCGCCCACGGCGAAGATGAGCAGCGCGGCGACGGCGATCGCGGTCACGACGAGGCTGAAGCGGAGGGCTTCGCCCACGCCCCAGAGGTGGACGCCGATGAAGACGACGAAGCAGCCGAGGTAGACCGGCCAGCTGGAGGTCAGGCCGAAGAGGCCGAGGGATTCGACGTAGTCGCCGATGAAGATGACGATCGCGGCCGGGGCCAGGATGTACTCGATGAGGATGGCGGTGCCGGTGAGGAAGCCGCCCCAGGGGCCCAGCGCGCGGCGGGCGAAACCGTAGCCGCCGCCCGCTGTCGGCAGGATGGTGGAGAGCTCCGCGAGGGAGAAGACCAGGCAGGCGTACATCGCGCCCATGAGGACGGTGGCGATGGCGAGGCCGCCGAAGCCGCCCTTGTCGAGGCCGACGTTCCAGCCGGAGAAGTCGCCGGAGACGACGTAGGCGACGCCGAGACCGGTCAGGAGCAGCCAGCCGGCGCTGCCCCGGCGCAGTGTGCGGCGCTCCAGGTAGTCGTCCGTGCCTGCGCCGCCGCCCTCGGCGGACTTGGTGGGTGCGGGTACGGCTGTCAGCCGTGCCTCGATGTCGTCGGCCATCGTGCGCTCCTGCCTCAGGGCAATGGTTGTGGGGCGTACCTTTGCTCTAGTGGAGTGGGGAGCGCAAGACCTCTGCGTTAAACAGAAGTTACGAAAACCTCCCGGGCCCCGCTCCGGTTCCGTTTCCCGGCCCCGTTCCGGTTCCGCTCAGGCCAGGAAGCCCCGCAGCAGCGCAGCCGTGCCGCAGCAGTGCTCGCGCATGGTCTCGCGCGCCCCGGGCGCGTCCCGCGCCAGGACCGACTCCACCAGCGCGGTGTGCTGCTGCTGCGAGTGCTCCAGGTTGCGCACGAGCAGCGGGATGCAGTCCAGCAGGTCGTTGACGGTGGCGCGGACGGCCGCGTACTGGGCCGTGAGGGTGGCGGATCCGGCGAGCTCGCACAGGGTCAGGTGGAAGAGGGTGTCCTGGCGGCGGTAGTCGGCGAGCGGGGCGTCGTGCGTGGCCCCCAGTGCGGCGAGCAGCCGTTCGGCGCCCTCCTCGGTCAGCCCCTGGGAGGCGCACAGCCCGGCCGCCCCCACCTCCAGCACCTCGCGGAAGCGCAGCGCGTCCTCGATGTCCACCCCCGCGACGCGCCGGCGGAGCTCCTCCTCGGCGCCGCCCGCCGGGGTGTCGGGGCGGGGCAGCACGAACGTTCCGCCGTACCGTCCGCGCCGGGCCTCCACCAGGCCCTGGTCCTGGAGGACCTTCAGCACCTCGCGCAGGGTGACCCGGCTGATTCCCATCCGCTCGGCCAGTTCGCGCTCGGGCGGAAGCCGTTCGCCGCCCGGCACCAGACCCAGCCGGACCACCTGGAGGATCTGCTCCAGCGCCTCCTCGAAGCCGTTGCCCGCCCGCACCTGCCGCAGTACGGGATTCAGCCGCGCGATCGCGTCGCCTTCACTCGCCGTATCGGTCATCTCGGCTCCTCCCCTTCCCAAGCAATGGTTCTATTCAATACCTTAGGCGCACTCGGCTCACCGAAGGAGAGATTCCCGTGGTAGACCGCACGCCGCCGCTCGCGCCCGAGGAGCTCCGCTCCCTCGTCGCCAGCGGCGAGATCGACACAGTGGTCCTGGCCTTCCCCGACATGCAGGGGCGGCTCCAGGGCAAGCGGTTCGCCGCACAGTTCTTCCTCGACGAGGTCCTCGAGCACGGCACCGAGGGCTGCAACTACCTTCTCGCCGTCGACACCGACATGAACACCGTCGACGGGTACGAGATGTCTTCCTGGGACCGGGGCTACGGCGACTTCGCCATGCACCCCGATCTCGCCACCCTGCGCCGCATCCCCTGGAACCCCGGCAGCGCCTTCCTCATCGCCGACCTCGCCTGGAACGACGGCTCGCCCGTCGTCGCCGCGCCCCGGCAGATCCTGCGCCGCCAGCTGGAGCGCCTCGCCGAGCACGGGTACACGGCGATGGTCGGCACCGAGCTGGAGTTCATGGTCTTCCAGGACACCTACGAGCAGGCCTGGAACGCCAACTACCGCGGCCTGACCCCCGCCAACCAGTACAACATCGACTACTCCGTCCTCGGGACCGGCCGCGTCGAACCCCTGCTGCGCCGCATCCGCAACGAGATGCAGGCCGCGGGACTGATCGTCGAGTCGGCCAAGGGGGAGTGCAACCTCGGCCAGCACGAGATCGCCTTCCGCTACGACGAGGCGCTGACCACCTGCGACCAGCACTCCGTCTACAAGACCGGGGCGAAGGAGATCGCTTCCCAGGAAGGCGTCTCGCTGACCTTCATGGCGAAGTTCGACGAGCGCGAGGGCAACTCCTGTCACATCCACCTCTCGCTCGCTGATACCGACG
This sequence comes from Streptomyces sp. 147326, assembly GCF_045000215.1. Lineage (NCBI taxonomy): Bacteria > Bacillati > Actinomycetota > Actinomycetes > Kitasatosporales > Streptomycetaceae > Streptomyces > Streptomyces sp. 147326. Next base: position 6,919,254 of record NZ_CP134201.1, read on the forward strand.
GACGCAACGCGATGGCCGGGGACGGACCAGGCGGAATGTCACCGGTGATGCGGCACTTCCTGGCCGGCCAGCTGGCCGCGCTGCGCGACTTCTCCCTTCTCTACGCCCCCAACATCAATTCGTACAAGCGTTTCCGGCCGGGATCCTTCGCGCCGACCGCCGTCGCCTGGGGCGTGGACAACCGGACCTGCGCGCTCCGGGTCGTCGGCCACGGCCGCTCCATGCGCTTCGAGAACCGCCTCCCCGGCGGCGACGTCAACCCGTACCTCGCCGTCTCCGGCCTGGTCGCGGCCGGGCTCTACGGCATCGAGAACCGGCTGGAGCTGCCCGAGGCGTGCGGCGGCAACGCCTACACGGCCGACTACGCGCACGTGCCCGCCACCCTGCGCGAGGCCGCGGAGCTCTGGGAGAACAGCGAGATCGCCAAGGCGGCCTTCGGCCCCGAAGTGGTCGCCCACTACCGGAACATGGCCCGCGTGGAACTCGACGCGTACGACTCCGCGGTGACCGACTGGGAGCTGCGCCGCTCCTTCGAACGCCTGTAACCCGCCCCGCCGAACCACCGAAAGTCTGTGAGGCAACACGTGTCCGATGAGCTGGCCCCACTCAATCTGCGAGTGCTGAATCCGGCCACCGAGGAAACCGTCGCCATCGTCCCGGCCGCCACACGGGACGATGTCGACGCCGCCGTCGCCCGGGCCGCCACGGCCCAGCGCGCCTGGGCGGCCGCCGCCCCCGCCGACCGGGCCCGGCTGCTGCGCCGCTTCGCCGCGGTCGTCGACGGCCACATCGAGGAACTGGCCCGGCTGGAGGTCCGCGAAGCCGGCCACACCATCGGCAACGCCCGCTGGGAAGCCGGCAACGTACGCGACCTCCTCGACTTCGCCGCCGGGGGAGTGGAACGGCTCTCCGGCCGCCAGATCCCCGTCGCCGGCGGCATCGACGTCACCTTCCTCGAACCCCTCGGCGTCATCGGCGTGATCGCCCCCTGGAACTTCCCCATGCCGATCGCCGCCTGGGGCCTGGCCCCGGCCCTCGCCGCCGGCAACGCCGTCATCCTCAAGCCCGCCGAGACCACCCCGCTGACCGCGCTGCGCCTGGCCGAACTCGCCCTCGAAGCCGGGATCCCCGAGCACCTCTTCCAGGTGCTCCCCGGCCACGGGGCGGTCGCGGGCGACGCGCTCGTCGAACACCCCGGCGTCGCCAAGATCGTCTTCACCGGCTCCACCCGCGTCGGCAAGCAGATCATGGCCAAGTGCGCCGACCGGGTGAAGCGCGTCACCCTCGAACTCGGCGGCAAGAGCCCCAACATCGTCTTCGCCGACGCGGACCTGGAGGCCGCCGCGGCCGCCGCGCCGATGTCCTTCCTCGACAACACCGGCCAGGACTGCTGCGCCCGCACCCGGATCCTCGTACAGCGCTCCGTCTACGACCGCTTCCTGGAGCTCGTCGCCCCCGGCATCGCCGCGGTGTCCGTCGGCGACCCGCTCGACGAGAAGACGCAGATGGGCCCGCTGATCTCGCGGACCCAGCTGGACCGCGTACGGTCCTTCGTCACCGACGACCTCACCGCGATCCGCGGCACCGCCCCCGAGGGCCCCGGCTTCTGGTACCCGCCGACCCTCGTCACGGACGTCGCCCCCACCGCGCCCGTGGCCGCCGAGGAGGTCTTCGGCCCGGTCGCCGTCGTCCTGCCCTTCGAGGACGAGGAGGACGCCGTACGCCTGGCCAACGCGACCGAGTACGGGCTCTCCGGCTCCCTCTGGACCCGCGACATCGGCCGCGCCCTGCGCGTCTCGCGCGCCGTCGCCGCGGGGAACCTGTCCGTCAACTCCCACAGCAGCGTCCGCTACTGGACCCCCTTCGGCGGCTACAAGCAGTCCGGCCTCGGCCGCGAGCTCGGACCCGACGCCCTCACCGCTTTCACCGAGACCAAGAACGTCTTCATCAGCACGGAGGCCTGAAGAACATGACCAGCCAGACCCCTGAAGAGATCGTCTGCCGCCGCCTGGTCGGCCGTACCGCCGTCATCACCGGAGCCGGCAGCGGCATCGGCCTCGCCACCGCCCGCCGCCTCGCGTCCGAGGGCGCCAGCATCGTCTGCGGCGACATCGACGAGACGGCCGGCAAGGCCGCCGCCGAGGAGGTCGGCGGGACCTACGTGAAGGTCGACGTCACCGACAAGGAGCAGGTCGACGCCCTGTTCAAGACGGCCTTCGACACCTACGGCTCCGTCGACATCGCCTTCAACAACGCGGGCATCTCGCCGCCGGACGACGACTCCATCCTCACCACGGAGCTCGACGCCTGGCGGCGCGTCCAGGACGTCAACCTCACCTCCGTCTACCTGTGCTGCAAGGCCGCCCTGCCCTACATGCAGCGCCAGGGCCGCGGCTCCATCATCAACACCGCCTCCTTCGTGGCCATCATGGGCGCCGCCACCTCCCAGATCTCCTACACCGCCTCCAAGGGCGGCGTGCTGGCCATGTCCCGCGAGCTCGGCGTGCAGTTCGCCCGCGAGGGCATCCGCGTCAACGCCCTGTGCCCGGGGCCGGTCAACACACCGCTGCTCCAGGAGCTGTTCGCGAAGGACCCCGAGCGCGCCGCCCGCCGCCTCGTGCACATCCCGCTGGGCCGCTTCGCCGAGCCCACCGAGATCGCCGCCGCCGTCGCCTTCCTCGCCAGCGACGACTCCTCCTTCATCAACGCCACCGACTTCCTCGTCGACGGCGGCATCTCCGGCGCGTACGTCACCCCGCTGTAGACCATCCCGCCGCAGCCCCCGTTCCGAGCCGGCCGGGCGCCGCGAGGCGCCCGGCCGTTCCGTGCCCGAAACCCCGAGGAGCAGCATGCGCAGAAACAGAACCGCCACCCTCGCCCTCGTGGCGGCCGCCGGCTCCGGACTCCTGCTGGCCCCGCCCGCCGAGGCGGACCAGAGCCACTGCCGCCCGGTGACGGTCGGTTCCGGCTGGTACGGGGACAACCAGGCCCGCCTCCAGCAGCTGATCGACCGGTACGGCGGCTGCAACCCGTACCGTCCCCGCCGCACCAGGCCCGTCGCCGTCTTCGACTGGGACAACACCGTCGTCAAGAACGACGTCGGCGACGCCACCATGTTCTGGCTGCTGCGCAACGGGAAGATCCGCCGCCCCGCCGACTGGGCCGCCACCAGCCGCCACCTGACCCCCGCCGGGGCCAGGGCCCTCGCCGACGCCTGCGACGCACTCGCCCGCCCCGGCGCCCCGCTGCCCACCGGGACCCCCGCGGGAGCCGGCTGCGCGGACGAGATCAACGCCGTCTACGGGACCGCCGCCACCCGCACCGGAGCCGCCGCCTTCGCCGGCTGGGACCGCCGCACCACCGAACCCTCGTACGCCTGGCTGCCCCAGCTGATGCAGGGCTGGACCGCCCGCGAGATCCGCGGCTTCGCCGCCGCCGCCCGCGCCGAGAACCTCGCCGCGCCCGTCGGCGCCGCGCAGCGGGTCGGCAGCGGCACCGCCACCGGCTGGGTGCGCTACTACGACCAGCAGAAGGACCTGATCGGCGCGCTGCAGAAGTCCGGCTTCGACGTCTGGATCAGCTCGGCCTCGCCCCAGCCGGTCGTCGAGGTGTGGGCCGAGGGCGCCGGCATCGACGCGGACCACGTGATCGGCATCCGCAACACCACCACCCACGGCAGGAAGTTCACCTCCCACCTGCAGGGCTGCGGATCCGTCCGGGACGGCGCCGACACGATGATCACCTATATCGACGGCAAGCGCTGCTGGATCAACAAGGAGGTCTTCGGCGTGCGCGGAGCGGCCGCCGAGAAGGTCCAGCCCGCCGCCCGCCGCCAGGTGTTCGCCGCCGGCGACTCCGACACCGACATCTCCTTCCTGCGCGACGCCACCGCCCTGCGGCTCGTCGTCAACCGCAACAAGAACGAGCTGATGTGCCGGGCGTACGACAACAGCGACGGCCGCTGGATCGTCAACCCCATGTTCATCGAGCCCAAGCCGCAGAAGACCGGCCCCTACCCGTGCGCGACGACGGGCCACGTCGGCCACGACGGCACCAAGGGACCGGTCCTGCGCGGCGACACCAGCGTCATCCCGGACCAGACGGACTCCGTCTTCCAGGCCCCGGTCCGCTAGAGGAAGGTGCGGCCCTCACCCCGGTAGGTCGGGGCGGTGGCCGTCACCCGGTCGCCCTCTATCAGGTGCAGCGTGTCGAAGCGCTCGCACAGCTCGCCCGCCTTCGCGTGCCGGAACCAGACCCGGTCGCCGATCAGCAGATCGTCGGCCGGGCCGCCCAGCAGCGGGGTCTGCACCTCACCGGCCCCCTCCTGGGGGTCGTAGCGCAGCCCCTGCGGCAGGTACGGAGCCGGCAGCCGGTCGGCGCCGGCCGCACCCGAGGCCGGGTAGCCGCCCCCGAGCACCGTCACCACGCCCACACCGGGCCTGCGCACCACCGGCTGGGCGAACAGCGCCGCCGGACGCCCTTTGAAGGAGGTGTAGTTGTCGAAGAGCCGCGGCAGGTACAGCCCCGACCCGGCTGCCACCTCCGTCACCGCGTCCTCGGCGGCGGTCTGCTGCACGCTGCCCGTCCCGCCCCCGTTGACGAACTCCAGGTCCGGTACGACGGCCCGCACGGCCCGCACCACCTCGGCCCTCCGCGCCGCGAGCTCCCTGCGGGCCGCGCCCTGCATCAGCCGGATGGCCCGGGAGCGCAGCGGGCGGCCGGCCAGCGCGTCCCCGACCCCGGCGACGTGGCCCTCGTACGCCATCAGGCCCACCACCCGGAACCCCGGCCGGGCGGCGACCGTACGGGCCAGCGCGGCCAGCTCCGCGGGCTCGCGCAGCGGGGACCGGCGGGCCCCGACCCGTACCCGGCCGCCGAACAGCTGCAGGGCGGTGTCCAGTTCCAGGCAGACGCGGATCTCCTCGGCGCCCCCGTCACGGGCCCCGTCCATCAGCTCCAGCTGCGCGGGATCGTCCACCATCACCGTGACCGCACCGGCCAGCTTGGCGTCGTTCGCCAGCTCGCCGAAGCCGGCCCGGTCGGCGGAGGGATACGCGAGGAGCACGTCCTCGAACCCGGACCGGGCCAGCCACAGGGACTCGGCCAGGGTGTACGACATGATCCCGGCGAACCCGGGCCGGGCCAGCACGCGTTCGAGCAGCGCGCGGCAGCGGACCGACTTGCTCGCGACCCGGACCGGCTTCCCGCCGGCCCGGCGCACGAGGTCGTCGGCATTGGCGTCGAACGCTTCGAGGTCCACGAGAGCCAGCGGCGCGTCCAGGTGCGCGGTCGCCCGGTCGTACCGGGCGCGGTCGGCGGCGGGGGAGTTCATGGGCGGCAGCTTGCCAGAGGTCTCTACCGGTGGGTAGGGGTCGGCGGCGCCCGGAGGCGGGGACACCGGCCCCGCGGAGCCCCGCCGGGGACCCCGTAGAGTACGGGCAGGCAGCCGTACGGAACGGGGGGCGGAGCCGCCGGATGACCACGACGACACCGCGGACCACGATCCCGGGCGAGCCCGGCCTCTGGTCCCAGCCGCCCCAGCCCGCGCACACCCCGCCGCGCCGCCACCCCGGACGCGTCCTCGCCGCCGCGCTCTGCCTCCTCCTCGGGGGCGGCCTCGTCGGCGGAGCCGCCGTCACCACCTGGGCCGAACACCGCGCCGCGAACCGCCCGTTGCCCGCCGACGCCGCCTACCGCAAGGCCGAGTCGCTGTGGCGGTCCGCGCCCGTGGACCACCTCCTGCCGCCCGTCGTCACCGGCCCCGCGGCCGGCCCCGGCGGCTCCGACCGGAGCTGGACCCGCATCGCGCTCGCACCCGACGCCGACTGCGCGTCCGGCCTCGCCGCCGACTGGCAGGGCCTGCTGGCCTCCACCGGCTGCACCCGCGTGCTCCGCGCCACCTACACCGACGCCACCCGCAGCTCCCTGATCACCGTCGGCCTGGTCTTCACCCCCGCCGACGCCCCCGCGATGACCGCCCTCACCGGACGGATCGCCGCCCCGCCCGCGTACGGATTCACCGACGCCCAGCGCGCCGCTTGGGCCGCGTCCGTACTCGACGAGGCCCCCGTCGTCGTCTACGCCGTCTCCGCCTTCGCCGACGGCCGCGCCCTGGACGCGCCCCGCCCCGCCGGGGACCTGATGAAGAAGGACGCCACCGGAGCCGCCGCCCAGGCCGGACTCGGCCACGAGGCCAAGGCGGTCGCCGACCGGATCGGGCACACCGTGGCGCTCCTCGCCGCACCGCCCGTCACACCCGCCCCGAAGGCCCGCCGATGACCCCGCACCGGGCGCTCGGGCAGGCCGCCGCCGCCCTGACCGCCGCCGCCCTCCTCACGGCCGCCACCGCGTTCCCGGCGGCCGCCGACACCATCCGCGACCGCCAGTGGGGCCTGCTCGCGCTGCGCGCCGAGGAGGCCTGGGGCACCACCCGCGGCGACGGGGTGACCGTCGCCGTCCTCGACACCGGGGTCGACGACTCCCACCCCGACCTCGCGGGGCAGGTCCTCGAAGGCACCGACCTCGTCGGCATGGGCGCCGGCCGCGGCGACCGCTCATGGGCCCGCCACGGCACCGCCATGGCGAGCATCATCGCCGGGCACGGCCACGGCCCCAGCCGCGGCCAGGGCGTCCTCGGGATCGCCCCGCAGGCGCGGATCCTGCCGGTCCGGGTGATCCTCGAAGAGGGCGATCCGGGCCGCGGCAAGGCCCGCGAGAGCAAGGGCGGAGCCCTCGCCGAGGGCATCCGCTGGGCCACCGACCACGGCGCCGACGTGATCAACCTGTCCCTCGGCGACGACAGCGACTCCGCCCACCACGAGGCGGGCGAGGACGAGGCCGTCCAGTACGCGCTCGCCAAGGGCGTGGTCGTCGTCGCCTCCGCCGGCAACGGCGGCGAAACGGGCGACCGCGTGTCCTACCCGGCCGCCTACCCGGGGGTGATCGCCGTCACCGCCGTCGACCGCCGCGGCAAGAAGGCCAAGTTCTCCACCCGCAACTGGTACGCCACCGTCAGCGCCCCCGGCGTCGACGTGGTCATCGCCGACCCCGACCGCTCGTACTACGAGGGCTGGGGCACCAGCGCCGCCGCGGCCTTCGTCTCCGGCGCCGCGGCCCTCGTCAAGGCCGCGCACCCGGACCTGTCCCCCGCCCAGATCAAGAAGCTGCTGGAGGACACCGCCTCCGACTCCCCGGCCGGCGGCCGCGACGACGCCCGCGGCCACGGGACGGTGGACCCCGCCGCGGCCCTCCAGGTCGCGGCGGCGATGCAGCCCGAGGCCGCGGTGCCCGCGCCCGCCGCGGCCGAGCGCCCGTACTTCGGCACCGGCCCCGAGCCGGTCCGGCCGCCCGAGCGGAGCGCCCGGCTCGGTGCCCCGGCGGCCGCGCTCGCGGGGGCGGTGCTGCTCGTACTGGCCGCCGTACTGGGCCGGCGCCCGCGGCGGGGCACCCGGGGCCGGGACCGCCAACCCCTCACGGCGCCGTCGCACCCGGCACAGTAGGGTCGGGTAACTGTGGCGAACATGGCGAACAAGAACATTCCCGACCCGGGCTTCTCCGACGACGACGGCTCGGCCGATCCCCGGCTGACCGCGGCCCTGGCCGCCTGGTCCGAGGACCGGGCCAAGGAGCCCGAGGTGCTGGCGGCCCTCAAGGGCGCACGGCTGCTGGTCCCCGTGGTCGCCGTCCTCGGCGATGTGGAGACCGACCCGGAGACGGGCCTGAAGCGCGAGAAGACCAGCGACATGGCCGTCCCGACCCTGCGGGCGGGCGACCGGCGGGCGCTGCCGGCCTTCACCTCGACCGCCTCGCTCGCGCTCTGGGACCCGGCGGCCCGCCCGGTGGCGGTCCCGCTGCACCAGGCCCTGGCCGCGGCCGCCCACGAGAAGGCCGACACCGTGGTCCTGGACCTGGCCGGGCCCGTCACCTACCAGCTGACCGGGCCCGCGCTGCTCGCCCTCGCCGAAGGCCGTACGGACGCGGGCCCGCTGGCGGACCCCGCCGTACGGGAGGCCGTACGGGCCGCCGTGTCCGCGGAGCCGGCCGTGCTCCGCGCCCACCTCGGCCCGGGCGGCGCGGACGCCGACGGCACCCTTGCGATCGTGCTGGCCGGCGGGGCGCAGGCGCCCGCGGCGGCCCGCCGCGTCGCCGAGGCCCTCGCGGCGGACACCACCCTGCGGGCCCGGCTGGTGCGCGGGCTGGACCTGGCGCTGCTGCCGCCGGACGCGCCGGCTCCGCCCGGCGAACCGCTCTTCACCCGCTGACCGGAAGTGCCGGAACAGCCGTAAGAGCCGTAAGAGCCGTAAGGAAAGAGGAGAGGCGGGTCACACGGGAATCTCCCGTGTGACCCGCCTCTCCTCTTCGTATGTGCGTCGCCGGCGCGCGATCAGGCGAAGACGGGACCCGTGAACTTCTCGCCCGGACCCTGGCCCGGCTCGTCCGGGACGATCGACGCCTCGCGGAAGGCCAGCTGGAGCGACTTCAGGCCGTCGCGCAGCGGGGCGGCGTGGAAGGAGCTGATCTCGGTGGCGCTCGCGGTGACCAGGCCGGCCAGGGCCGTGATCAGCTTGCGGGCCTCGTCGAGGTCCTTGTGCTCGGAGTCCGGCTTGTCCAGGCCCAGGTTGACGGCCGCGGCGCTCAGCAGGTGCACGGCCACCGTGGTGATCACCTCGACGGCGGGCACGTCCGCGATGTCGCGGGTCATGGCGTCGTAGTCGGGGGCGCCGTCGGCAGCGGGGTCGGTGGAGGGTGTCGCGTCAGTCATGAACCCCACGATATGCCGTGCGGCGGGCTTGCAACGCGGGTGCTAGTATGTACTTCGACCGGCCGGACACTTCTGTGCCCGGCCCACAAGTGGAGGCTCCGTTTCTCCCACCTGACCGTCCTCCGGGGCGGCGGGTCACCGGTCAGGCGGCATCCATCGTTCCGTACGGACGATGGAAAGCTGCCCGATTCTACGCCCCGCGGTTCGCACGCGACGGTGTTCCGGTTGTATTGGAGCCCCTGCCTGTGCCCGGCGGGGCTTTTTTGGTTTCCCGCTGTGGTCGGTCTGACGGAAATACACGTCAGCGGCTGTCTGCCAGGCAGTCGTGTGGTGCTACCGAGGAGGATCCATCAGCACCGAGCCCCGCATCAACGACCGGATTCGCGTTCCCGAGGTACGGCTTGTCGGTCCCAGCGGCGAGCAGGTCGGCATCGTGCCGCTTGCCAAGGCGCTTGAGCTCGCGCAGGAGTACGACCTCGACCTGGTCGAGGTCGCGGCGTCCGCACGCCCGCCGGTCTGCAAGCTCATGGACTACGGCAAGTTCAAGTACGAGTCGGCCATGAAGGCCCGTGAGGCGCGCAAGAACCAGGCGCACACGGTCATCAAGGAAATGAAGCTCCGGCCGAAGATCGACCCGCACGACTATGACACCAAGAAGGGTCACGTCGTTCGGTTCCTCAAGCAGGGCGACAAGGTCAAGATCACGATCATGTTCCGTGGTCGCGAGCAGTCCAGGCCGGAACTCGGCTTCCGACTGCTGCAGCGCCTCGCGGCCGACGTCGAGGACCTCGGGTTCATCGAGTCGAACCCGAAGCAGGACGGCCGAAACATGATCATGGTCCTCGGTCCGCACAAGAAGAAGACCGAGGCGATGGCCGAAGCCCGCGAGGCGCAGGCCGCCCGCAAGGCCGAGCGCCAGGGTGTCGCCCACACCGACGACGAGGCTGCTTCCGAGGAAGCCGCCGTCGAGGTCGAGGACACCACCGAGGTCGCCTCCGCCGACGTCACCGAGGCCCCCGCCGACGGGACGAACGCCGAGGCCTGATCCCGAGACAGCCCGTCTCGGATCACCGACACAACATGACGCTCCCGTGAGCCGGTCCCGCAACGGACCGGTGGGAGCGCCACCGACGAGGAGATAACGGCGCCATGCCGAAGAACAAGACGCACAGCGGTACCAAGAAGCGCTTCAAGGTCACCGGCTCCGGCAAGGTGCTCCGCGAGCGCGCCGGCAAGCGCCACCTGCTCGAGCACAAGTCGTCCCGTGTCACCCGCCGCCTCACCGGCAACGCGGAGATGGCCCCCGGCGACGCCGCGAAGATCAAGAAGCTTCTCGGCATCTGATGTCCTCCGCTCCCCCTGCCGGGAGCGGGACGTCAAGACCGGGACCCCATCGAATTCGGGCCGTGTGAAGACACCCACGGCCCCGCTACAAGGAGTTAAAAAGTGGCACGCGTCAAGCGGGCAGTAAACGCCCACAAGAAGCGCCGGGCAATCCTCGAGGCGGCCTCCGGCTACCGCGGTCAGCGTTCGCGCCTGTACCGCAAGGCCAAGGAGCAGGTCACCCACTCGCTGGTCTACAACTTCAACGACCGCAAGAAGCGCAAGGGCGACTTCCGTCAGCTGTGGATCCAGCGCATCAACGCTGCTGCCCGCCAGAACGGCATGACGTACAACCGCCTCATCCAGGGTCTGAAGGCCGCCAACATCGAGGTGGACCGCAAGATCCTCGCCGAGCTGGCCGTCAACGACGCCAACGCGTTCGCCGCGCTGGTCGAGGTCGCGCAGAAGGCGCTTCCGGCCGACGTCAACGCCCCCAAGGCCGCTGCCTAAGGGCTAGCCGGCCCAGCTTCACGCGGCCGGCCCCCACGGACCCGCAGGCATTCGCCTGCGGGTCCGTGTGCTTTCGTCCCGAGAGCCCGAGAGCCCGAGAGCCCGAGAGCCCGAGAGCCCGCGAGCCCTGCGAGCACCGCGAGGCCCGTACGTTCCGCGCACCGCCGCGCCCGCGCCCCTCCTGCCCGCGGCGTCCTCGCACCCGCGGCCGGCCCTCGCCCCCGCGCCCCCGCTTCCCCGCGCCCCGCGCGCATCGGAACCCCGAGAGAGAACCGCTGAGACCATGGGTACCCCCGCCGAGCTGATCTCCCCCCGATCCCCGCGGGTGGCCGCCGCCAGGCGACTGGCGCGGCGCAACTTCCGCACCAAGGAGCGCCGGTTCATCGCCGAGGGCCCGCAGGCGGTCCGCGAGGCCGTCGAGCACCGCGGGCCCACCGGCGCGTCGACCCTGATCGAGCTGTTCGCCACCGTCGAGGCGGCCGAGCGCTACACCGAGATCATCGCCGCCGCCCTGGACGCGGGTGCCCGCGTGCACTACGCCTCCGACGAGGTGCTCGCCGAGGTCTCGCAGACCGTCACCCCGCAGGGCCTCGTCGGCGTCTGCCACTTCCTGGACTCCCCGTTCGAGGAGATCCTGGCGTCCGGCCCCAAGCTCGTCGCCGTCCTCGCGCACGTCCGCGACCCCGGCAACGCCGGTACGGTGCTGCGCTGCGCCGACGCCGCCGGCGCCGACGCGGTGGTGCTGACCGACGCCTCCGTGGACCTCTACAACCCCAAGTCCGTACGGGCCTCCGTGGGCTCCCTCTTCCACCTGCCGGTCGCGGTCGGCGTCCCGGTGGAGCAGGCCGTCGAGGGCTTCCGGGCGGCCGGCGTACGGATCCTCGCGGCCGACGGAGCGGGCGAGGACGACCTCGACGCCGAGCTGGACGCGGGCACCATGGGCGGGCCCTCCGCCTGGGTCTTCGGCAACGAGGCCTGGGGCCTGCCGGAGGAGACCAGGGCCCTGGCGGACGCCGTGGTGCGGGTCCCGATCCACGGAAAGGCGGAGAGCCTGAACCTCGCGACGGCCGCCGCCGTGTGTCTCTACGCGTCCGCGCGTGCACAGCGGGCGCCCGGAGGGTGCCGCTCCGTGACCCCCAGCTAGTAATGTGGCGGCCCGGGGGCCCACTGCGCTACTCGGAGATGTGGGGTACGGGGACATGACCGTCGGTACGAACAGCTCACCGGGGGCCGGCACGACGGCCGGCACACCGGTGCCGGCCGCACCCGGCCCCGCCCAGGTCCCGCCGCAGGTCGACGGCCTGGCCGGCGTTCCGCCGCAGGCTCCGGCCGGCGCCCGTGCGGGCGGGCCCGCGGACTCCGTCCACGGCACCCGCGCCGACGCCGTACCCCCGGGGTCCGCCCCCGGTGAGGGGCTCGGCTTCGGGATCGACCCCGACAGCCTCCCCGACGGGCTCGTCGTCGCCGACCACACCGGGCGCGTCATCTGCTTCAACCGGGCCGCCGCCCGGATGACCGCCACCGACCCCGCCCAGGCCCTCGGCACGCGCATCGACCGGGCGCTCCCGCTGGAGGACCTCGAAGGCCGCCGCTGGTGGGCGATGACCGACCCCTACGGGGGCCTCGCCACCCGCCGCGGACAGCCCGAGCGGAACCTGCTGCTCCCCGGCGGCCGCGAGGTGCTGGTCTCCGCCAGCTACGTCCGCACCCACCCCACCGGCCCCCTGCGGCGCCTCGTGGTCACCCTGCGGGGCACCGAGGCCCGCCGCCGTACCGAGCGCAGCCACGCCGAGCTGATCGCCACCGTCGCCCACGAGCTGCGCTCCCCGCTGACCTCGGTCAAGGGGTTCACCGCCACCCTGCTCGCCAAGTGGGAGCGGTTCACCGACGACCAGAAGCGGCTGATGCTGGAGACCGTCGACGCCGATGCCAACCGCGTCACCAGGCTCATCGCCGAACTCCTCGACATCTCCCGCATCGACTCCGGCCGCCTGGAGGTGCGTCGCCAGCCCGTCGACATCGCCACCGCCGTCGGCCGCCACGTACAGGCGCTCACGGCGAACGGCCAGGCCCCCGAGCGGTTCCTCGTGAGCGTCAGCCGTCCGCTCCCCGATCTGTGGGCCGATCCGGACAAGATCGACCAGATCCTCGGCAACCTCCTCGAAAATGCGGTGCGCCACGGAGAGGGAACGGTCACCATCGGGGTATCGCCGCATGAGAAGGGAACCGCCGTCACCGTGTCCGACGAAGGCCCCGGGATCCCCGAGGAGTCGATGGGCCGCGTCTTCACCCGCTTCTGGCGGGGGAGCAAGCGCGGCGGCACCGGCCTGGGCCTCTACATCGTCAAGGGCATCGTGGAGGCCCACGGCGGCACCATCACGGTCGGCCGCGGCCCCGGCGGCGGCGCCGAGTTCCGATTTATCCTGCCCGTGAGCGCCCCGGCGTACCTCACGCAGTAGCCCTGCTGAGCATCTCGCCAGACGGCCCACGGGCTCCTTCACCCCCAGCGACCTTTAGACTCGTCCTTTGGCACCCTTGTGTCTCTGTGTCGATCGGTCTGATCGTGCCGTACGGGGACCCACCAGCCAGCCATCGGAAGTACGGGAAGAGATGTCGGCACCGAACAAGTCGTACGACCCTGTCGAGGTCGAGGCACTGAAACCGGAAGAGATCGAGCGCATGCGGGACGAGGCGCTCGCCGCCTTCGCGTCCGCCGGCGACCTCGACGCGCTGCGTGAGGCGAAGACCGCGCACATGGGCGACCGCTCGCCCCTGGCGCTCGCCAACCGCGAGATCGGCGCGCTGCCCCCGCAGGCCAAGGCCGAGGCGGGCAAGCGCGTGGGCCAGGCCCGCGGCGCCGTGAACAAGGCCTTCGGGGCCCGCACGGTCGAGCTCGAAGCCGAGCGCGACGAGCGGGTGCTGGTCGAGGAGGCCGTGGACGTCACGCTGCCCTACGACCGCGTCCCCGCCGGCGCCCGGCACCCCCTGACCACGCTGATGGACCGCATCGCGGACATCTTCGTGGCCATGGGGTACGAGGTCGCCGAGGGGCCCGAGGTCGAGGCGGAGTGGTTCAACTTCGACGCCCTCAACTTCACGCCCGACCACCCGGCGCGCCAGATGCAGGACACCTTCTTCGTCCGGGGCCCCGAGGGCACCGAAGGCGACGAGTCCGGTGTCGTCCTGCGCACCCACACCTCCCCGGTGCAGGCGCGCTCGCTGCTGGAGCGCAAGCCCCCCGTCTACATCGTCTGCCCGGGCCGGGTGTACCGCACCGACGAGCTCGACGCGACGCACACCCCGGTCTTCCACCAGGTCGAGCTGCTCGCCGTGGACGAGGGCCTGACCATGGCGGACCTCAAGGGCACCATGGACCACATGGTCCAGGAGCTGTTCGGCGAGGGCACCACCACGCGCCTGCGTCCGCACTTCTTCCCCTTCACCGAGCCGTCCGCCGAAATGGACATGCAGTGCTACGTGTGCCGCGGCGAGTCGGTGGGCAACCCCGACCGCCCGTGCCGCACCTGCTCCAGCGAGGGCTGGATCGAGCTCGGCGGCTGCGGCATGGTCAACCCCAAGGTGCTCGTCGCCTGCGGTGTGGACCCCGAGAAGTACAGCGGGTTCGCCTTCGGGTTCGGCATCGAGCGGATGCTGATGTTCCGTCACAACGTTGAAGACATGCGAGACATGGTCGAGGGTGACGTTCGCTTCACCCGGCCGTTCGGGAGTGAGATCTGATGCGCGTCCCGCTTTCCTGGCTGCGGGAGTACGTCGACCTGCCCGCGGGCGAGACCGGTCGTGACGTGGCCGCCAAGCTGGTCGACGCCGGCCTCGAGGTCGAAACCGTCGAGCAGCTCGGCGGCGGGCTCAAGGGCCCGCTCGTCGTCGGCCAGGTGCTGACCATCGAGGAGCTCGAGGGCTTCCGCAAGCCGATCCGCTTCTGCACGGTCGACGTCGGCCAGGCCAACGGCACCGGCGAACCGCAGGAGATCGTCTGCGGCGCCCGGAACTTCTCCGTCGGCGACAAGGTCGTCGTGGTCCTGCCCGGCGCGGTGCTGCCCGGCGACTTCGCGATCGCCTCGCGCAAGACGTACGGCCGCACTTCGCACGGCATGATCTGCTCCGGCGACGAGCTGGGCATGGGCGACGACGGCACCCACGGCATCATCGTGCTGCCGCACGAGCACGAGGTCGGCACCGACGCGATCGAGCTGCTCCAGCTCGTCGACGAGGTCCTCGACATCGACATCACCCCGGACCGCGGCTACTGCATGTCCATGCGCGGTGTCGCCCGCGAGGCCGCCACCGCCTACGGCCTGCCGCTGCGCGACCCGGCGCTGCTCGACGTGCCCCAGCCGAACTCGTACGGCTACCCCGTCAAGATCGACGACCCGGCCGGCTGCGACCGCTTCACCGCCCGCACGGTGACCGGCCTCGACCCCGACGCGCGCTCCCCGATCTGGCTGACCCGCCGCCTGCAGAAGGCGGGCATGCGCCCGATCTCGCTCGCCGTCGACATCACCAACTACGTGATGCTCGAGCTCGGCCAGCCGCTGCACGCCTACGACCGCTCCAGCATCGACGGCACCATCGGCGTCCGCCGTGCCGAGCAGGGCGAGAAGTTCACCACCCTCGACGGGGTCAAGCGCACGCTCGACGCCGAGGACCTGGTGATCACCGACAACAGCGGCCCGATCGGGCTCGCCGGTGTCATGGGCGGCGCCAACACCGAGATCGCCGACTCCGTCACCGACCCCGAGACCGGACAGGTCACGGGGACCACGGACGTCGTCATCGAGGCCGCGCACTTCGACTCCGTGTCGATCTCCCGCACCGCCCGCCGCATGAAGCTCTCCTCCGAGGCCTCCAAGCGCTTCGAGCGGGGCGTCGACCCGCAGGCCGCCGCCGCGGCCGCGCAGCGGACCGTCGACCTGCTCGTGCTGCTCGCGGGCGGCACCGCCGAGGCGGGCGTCACCGAGGTCCTCGCCCCGGGCGCGCCGCGCACCATCGCCATGCCCGCGGACCACCCGGACCGGGTGGCGGGCATGGAGTACGGCCGCGAGACCGTCGTGCGCCGCCTCCAGGAGATCGGCTGCGACGTCTACGGCCAGGACGAGCTCGTCGTCACCGTCCCCTCGTGGCGGCCCGACCTCGCCGCGCCCAACGACCTCGCCGAAGAGGTCATCCGGCTCGAGGGCTACGGGAACCTCCCGTCGACCCTCCCGCAGGTGCCCTCCGGCCGCGGTCTGACCGCCCGGCAGCAGCTGCACCGCCGGGTCGGCCGCGCGCTGGCCGGCGCGGGCTACGTCGAGGCGCTGAGCTACCCCTTCATCGGCGAGGGCGTCTTCGACCAGCTCCAGCTCCCGGCGCACGACGCCACCCGCCAGGTGGTCAAGCTCGTCAACCCGATCTCCGACGAGGAGCCGGCGCTGCGCACCACGCTGCTGCCGGGTCTGCTCGGCGCACTGCGCCGCAACGACAGCCGGGGCAGCCACGACCTCGCGCTCTTCGAGACCGGTTCGGTCTTCCGGGCCGCCGCGCAGCCGGGCGTCGCCGTACGGCTGCCCGTGGACCGGCGTCCCACGGACGAGGAGATCGCCACCCTGAACGCGGCCCTGCCCGCGCAGCCGCGGTACGCCGCGGTCGTGCTCGCCGGTGCGCGCGAGCAGGCCGGCTGGTGGGGCAAGGGCCGCCCGGCCGACTGGGCGGACGCGGTCCAGGCCGCCCGCTCGCTGGCCGTCGAGGCCGGCGCGGAGCTCGTCGTCCGCCAGGGCCAGTACGGCCCCTGGCACCCGGGCCGCTGCGCCGAGCTCGTCGTCACCATCGACGGCGTCGAGCAGGTCATCGGCCACGCCGGCGAGCTGCACCCGCGCGTGGTCAAGGCGATGGGCCTGCCGGCCCGCACCAGTGCCATGGAGCTCGACCTGGACCGCCTCGCGGCGGTCGGCGGCGAGGCCCTGCATGCGCCCCGGATCTCCACCTTCCCGGTGGCGACCCAGGACGTCGCGCTGATTGTGGACGCGTCGGTCCCGGCGTCCTCGGTGGAGGCCGCCCTGCGCAAGGGCGCGGGCGAACTCCTGGAGTCGCTCCGGCTGTTCGACGTGTTCACCGGTGAGCAGGTCGGCGAGGGCAAGAAGTCCCTGGCGTACGCGCTGCGCTTCCGCGCGGCCGACCGGACGCTGACCGCCGAGGAGTCCACGGCCGCGCGCGACGCGGCGGTGGCGCTGGCGGGCGAGCGGACCGGGGCGGTGCTCCGGGGCGCGTAGCCGCACCGCGTAGCCGCACCACGTAAGGCCAGTTGAGGGCGCATCCGGACCACCGGATGCGCCCTCACTCGTTCGGGTGAGAAGAGCGGAGGCCCGTGTCCGGGGCACCGGTCGGTCGACACAATCGATCCGGCCGGAGGGGAGCCTACGGATGATCACGCGCGGGGAGATGCCCCAGCTGCGCCGGGTGTGCGTCGTGGCCTGGGGCGGCGCCGCGGTGTCCTGGGAGCTGGCCACCCCGGGGCGACTGGTGCCGAGCCTGGCGACCTGTGCGGCCTTCCTGCTGCTGGCCACCGGGTGCGCCCTGCACATCCGGCGCGGGCTGCTGAGCGAACTGCGCCGCTCGCAGGAGATCGCGGGCGCCGCGCAGCGGGCGCTGCTGCGGCCGCTGCCGGGGCGGATCGACGGCCTGACGCTGGCCGCGGCGCAGCTCTCGGCGAGCCGGGGCGCGGCGGTGGGCGGGGACCTGTACGAGGCCGTGCCGACGGCGTACGGCGTGCGGGTGGTGATCGGGGACGTACGGGGGCACGGGCTGCCGGCGCTCGGGGCGGCGGCGGCCGTGCTCGGGGCCTTCCGCGAAGCGGCGTACGACGAGGTGTCGCTGGGCGGCGTCCTGCGGCGGATGGAGCGGGCGCTCGGCCGGCACCTGCGCGACCGGGCGCGCGCGGAGCATCCGGCCGCCTGCACCGGTGAGCCGGAGTCGCCCTCGGCGGAGGAGTTCGTGACGGTCCTGCTCCTCCAGATCGCCCCGGACGGCACCCTCCTGGCCCTGAACTGCGGCCACCCCTGGCCGTACCGCATGCGCCCTGGGCTGGATTTTCCAGCCCGTCCGGCGTTTGAGGACCGGGTCCGGGCGGAGCCCGGGAAAGCGGACGTGCAGGCTCTGGACGGTGAGACCCTGCCCCCGCTCGGGGTGGTGCCCCTGCCGGTGGGAGCCGAGCCGCACCCCGTGCGGGAACTGCGGCCCGGGGAGACCCTGTTCCTGCACACCGACGGCGCCGAGGAGGCCCGGAACGCCGTCGGCGTGTTCTTCCCCCTGCGGAGCGTCCTCGCAGAGACCCCGGCACCGCGAACGCCCGCGCGGCTGGTCGCGGGCGTGCACGCGGCCCTGCTCCGGCACACCGGCGGGCGACTCGCCGACGATGTCGCCCTGCTGGTGCTCCGCAACGACCGGTCCTGACCGGCCGGCTGCCGGGGGGCCGGGGGGCCGGCTCCGCCGGGGCCCGGCGACCAACCGGGCGCCGGCGGAGCCGGAACACGCCGCCCGCCTGCCGTGGAGTGTCGGGCAGACAGCAGGACGGGCGGCGCGGTGCGGGTCGTCGCACTGTACGAGGGGGAGCGGACGACCCGAGCCGCCTCTTGGCGAGGCCCTTAAGTGAAGCGCCCACGGGGGCCCGTGCGGCAGAGTGCGCATCGCATTTATGCGCGTACACGGTTCACACCCCGTGTGAACCGCGCACCCACTAGCCTGAGACCGACGAGCCCTTGGAGCGGCCCATGCAGCCCAATGTCCTGCTCGACGCCCTCCTCGCCGAGGCGGGCATGTCCCATGCCGGACTCGCCGCCTACGTGAACCAGGCAGGCCGCACCCGCGGACTCGCCCTCCGCTACGAACACACCGCCGTGGCCCGGTGGCTGAAGGGCCAGCGGCCCAGGGGCCAGGTCCCCGACCTGATCTGCGAGGTGCTCGGCGGCCGGCTGCGGCGCTCCGTCGGGCTGGACGACATCGGGCTCGGGGCGGCCGACCGGCCCGTCTCCCTGCACGCCTCCCCGCTGAGCGGGTTCGTGGACCGGGCCGCCGCCCTGTGGCGGTCCGACGGCCAGGCCCGGCCCCAGCTGCTCGCCGCCGAGGCGGTCACCGGGACGCCCGCCGTCATCCCGGTCTGGGAGTGGGAGAACCCGCCCGAGGACGCGGACGTCTCCCGCGAGGGGCCGAACCGGATCGGTCCCGAGCACATCGAGATCCTGAAGGCCGCCCGCGCGCACTACGAGCTGATGTACCGCCGGGCCGGCGGGGTGGCCACCCGGGACCGGATCGTCCGCTTCCTAGGCAGCGAGACGGCACCCATGCTGCGCGGCAGTTACTCCGACGGCCTCGGCCGCCAGCTGCACCGGGCTACCGGGTCCCTCGTGGCGGTGGCGGGGATCTGCGCGTACGACTCGGACGCCCACGGGCTCGCCCAGCGCTACTTCCACCAGGCGCTGCGCCTGGCCAAGGCGTCCGGGGACCGGGGGCTCGGGGCGTACGTGATCGCGCTGATCGTCAACCAGTCCCTGCACCTGCGCGAGTACCGCCAGGCCGTCGCCTTCGCCGAGGCCGCGCTGCGCGCCGCCGGCCCGCACACCACTCCGGCGCTGGCCGCCGACCTGTACGCGATGCAGGCCAAGGCGTACGCCCAACTCGGCGACACCCAGGCCGCGCTGGCCTGCATCCGCAACGCCGAGGCCGCCGCCGAGCGGATCCACCCGGGCACCGAACCCGACGAGACCGGCTACGTGCAGCCGGGGCTCGTCAACGTCCAGGTCGCCGAGGCGCTGCTCAGCCTGGGGGATCTGGAGGCGGCCCGGATGCAGGCGGCCGCCGCCGTCGACACCCCGGCCCACGACCGCGGCCGGGTGCACCGGCTGGCGATGCTGTGCGAGATCCAGCTGTGCCAGGGCGAGGCGGACCGGGCCGCGGCGTCCGCGGCGGAAATGGCCGAGCGGGCCAGGGGGATGGAGTCGCTGAGGCTGCGCGACCGGCTGCGGACGGTCCGCGAACAGCTGCTGACCAGCGGTTGTCCGGACGCGGCCCAGACCGCACAGCTCATCGACGGGGCGCTGCGCGTTCCGCTGTGACGGGTCAGCTGCTGCCATGTTTGCCACCTACTCGAACGGAAGGTGGCACAGCCGTGCAGTGGATGAACCTGAGTGAGCAGACCGTGTACAAGAACCGCTGGTTCGACGTGAACCTCGCCGATGTGGAACTTCCCGACGGCCGGCACCTGGACCACTTCGTGATCCGGCTGCGTCCGGTCGCGGTGGCCACGGCCGTCAACGAGGCCAACGAGGTGCTGCTGCTCTGGCGGCACCGCTTCATCACCGACAGCTGGGGCTGGGAACTGCCCGCCGGGGTGGTTGAGGACGGCGAGGACATCGCGGTCGCGGCGGCGCGGGAGATGGAGGAGGAGTCGGGCTGGCGGCCCGGCCCGCTCCACCACCTGATGACCGTCGAGCCGTCCAACGGGCTGACCGACGCCCGCCACCACCTCTACTGGGCGGACGGAGCCACCTACATCGGCCATCCCGAGGACGACTTCGAGTCCTCGCGCCGGGAATGGGTCCCGCTCAAACTCGTGCCGGACATGATCGCGCGCGGGGAGATCCCGGCCGCCAACATGGCGGCCGGGCTGCTCCTGCTGCACCACCTGCGGCTCGGCCAGCCGTAGGCATCAGCCGCAGGGATCACCACAGGGATCGCCGCAGGGACCGGCCGTACGGGAACGGCCGGGTACCGGATCGGCCGTACGGGGTCAGCTGTACGGGTAGAAGCCCGCGCCCGTCTTGCGGCCCAGGCGGCCCGCGTCGACCATCCGCTGGAGCAGCGGGGGAGCGGCGTACAGCGGCTCCTTGTACTCGGCGTACATCGAGTCGGCGATCGAGGCGATGGTGTCCAGGCCGATCAGGTCCGACAGCTTGAGCGGGCCCATCGGGTGGGCGCAGCCCAGCTCCATGCCGTTGTCGATGTCCTCGCGGCTCGCGATGCCGGACTCGAACATCCGGATCGCGGAGAGCAGGTACGGGACGAGGAGCGCGTTGACGACGAAGCCCGAGCGGTCCTGGGCGCGGACCGCGTGCTTGCCCAGCACGTTCCGCACCAGGGCCTCGGCCCGCTTGACGGTCTCCTCGCCCGTGGTCAGCGCGGGGATCAGCTCGACGAGCTTCTGCACCGGCGCCGGGTTGAAGAAGTGGATGCCGATGACCTGGTCGGGCCGCGAGGTCGCGACGGCCAGCTTGACCAGCGGGATCGAGGAGGTGTTGGAGGCCAGGATCGCGTCCGGGCGGGTGATCACCTGGTCGAGGACCTGGAAGATCTCCGTCTTGACCTGCTCGTTCTCGACGACCGCCTCGATGACGAGGTCACGGTCGGCGAACTCGCCGAGGTCGGTGGTGAAGGTGAGGCGGGCGAGGGCGGCGTCGCGCTCCTCCTCCGTGATCTTGCCGCGTTCGGCGGCCTTGGTCAGGGAGTTGTGAAGCCGGGTCCGGCCGATCTCCAGGGCTTCGCCGGTGGTCTCGGCGACCTTGACCTCAAGGCCACTGCGGGCGCACACCTCGGCGATACCCGCGCCCATCTGGCCACAGCCCACTACGCCGACTCGTGTGATGTCGGAAGGGAGGTCAGTCACTTCGTGCCTTTCGCAGCTCTCCGTCGGCGGGTCCCCCGTACGATTCCGGCGCCCGCCACGCCCCCCGACGTTACTCCCGACCTTGCGCCGGGCGGCGGGCCGGGGCGGGCATGCTGAGCGGACATCGTGCAATGTCACTCAGTGAAACGGAGACGTCACATGACGTACATCGGTCGACGGGCGCTGCTGGCCGGAGCCGCGGGGGTGATCGCGGCCGCCACGTCCGGACCGGCCGCCGCGGCGGCGCGGCGGACCTCCTCCGGGCCTTCCGCACGGGCAGCCGCCGCCGATTTCAGGGGGATGTGGATCGCCTCCGTGTCCAACGTGGACTGGCCCTCCGAGAGCGGGCTCTCCGCCGCACGGCAGCGTACGGAACTGCTCCGGCTCCTCGATGCGGCGGTCGCGCGACGGCTCAATGCCGTGGTCCTCCAGGTCCGGCCGGCGGCCGACGCGTTCTGGCCCTCGAAGCTGGAGCCCTGGTCGCAGTGGCTGACCGGGGAGCAGGGGGTCGATCCCGGCTGGGACCCGCTGGGCACGGCCGTCGCCGAGGCGCACGCCCGCGGGCTGGAGCTGCACGCCTGGTTCAACCCGTACCGGGTGGCCAACCACACCGACCCCGACCGGCTGGCGCCCGCCCACCCGGCCCGGCGCAATCCGGGCTGGACCGTGGAGTACGGCGGCAAGCTCTACTACAACCCCGGCCTGCCCGAGGTGCGGCGCTTCGTCCAGGACGCCATGTTCGACGCCATCACCCGCTACCCGGTGGACGCGGTGCACTGGGACGACTACTTCTACCCCTACCCGGCCGACGGCGAGTACTTCGACGACGACGAGGCGTACGAGGAACACGGGGGCGCCTTCCCCTCCCGCGCCGCCTGGCGCCGCCACAACACCGACACCCTGGTCCAGGAGATGTCCGCGCGGCTGCGGGCGCTGCGCCCGGCGGTCCGGTTCGGCATCAGCCCCTTCGCGGTCTGGCGCAACTCCGACCGCGACCCGCTCGGCTCCCCGACGCGGGCGGGCCTGGGAACGTACGACGACCTGTACGCGGACACCCGCAAGTGGGTCCGGGAGGGCTGGATCGACTACATCGTGCCGCAGGCGTACTGGCACATCGGCCATCCGACCGCCGACTACGCCGACATCGTCCCCTGGTGGGCGCGGACCGTCGCGGGCACGGGCGTGGACCTGTACGTGGGGGAGGGGCTCTACCGCTGCGACGCGGACAGCACGACCGCGGCCTGGCGCGATCCGGGGGAGCTGTCGAAGCACGTACGGCTCGCCGCCGGACACCCGGAAGTCCGCGGCCACGTCTACTTCTCGGCGAAGCAGGTGGCCGCGGACCCCAATGGAGCGATGGCCCGGGTGGTCGCCGAGCACTACGGCTCGGCGGCGCCCCCGCGCTGATTCAGTGTTCGGGTTCTACGGGGTGACGGACCACGCAGTCGGGCCCGGGGGCCATCAGGGCCTCGTGCCCGTCCTGGAAGCGGACCCGGTACGGGGGGGTTCCGTTCTCGCCCAGCACCTGGGTGATCTCGCCCACCTTGTCGTGCTGTCCGACGATCCTGCCGTGCTGCACCAGCTGGTCGCCCTCGGTCGCGCGCATAACTGACCTCCTCGGTGGCGGTCCGATCCGGTGCTAGCAGTTTAGGTCGTTCCGGGGCTATTTGACCCGTTGAGTCACCGCGATGCAGACGAGGACCGCGCAGGCGGCGGCCGGTGCGGCGGGGGTGAGGTGCTCGCCCAGCAGCGCCACCGACCAGACCAGGGTCAGCAGCGGCTGGGCGAGCTGGAGCTGGCTCGCCCGCGGCGCGCCGATCTCGGCCATGCCCCGGTACCAGACGTACAGGCCCAGGAAGGTGGAGCCGGCCGCCGCCCAGAGCAGGCCGGCCAGTCCGTGTGCACTGAGGTGGACCGGCTCGTACGCGAGCCCGAGCGCGGACCCGGCCAGGGTGAGCGGCAGGCACAGGACCAGCGCCCAGCCGATCACCTGCCAGCCGGGCAGGGTCCGCGCGAGGCGCCCGCCCTCGGTGTACCCGGCGGCGCAGACCAGCAGGGCGGCGAAGAGGTAGGCGTCGCCGGCCGAGAGGGCGCCGCCGCTCTGCGCCAGCGTGAAGCCCATGACGACCGCGGCCCCGGCGACGGCCGCGGCCCAGAAGGTGCGCGAGGGGCGGGTGCCGGTGCGCAGGGCGGACAGTGCCGCGGTGGTGAGCGGCAGCAGGCCGACCACGACGGCGGCGTGCGAGGTGGTGGAGGTCGTCAGCGCGAGGGTGGTCAGCAGGGGGAAGCCGACGACCACCCCGGCGGCGACCACGGCGAGACCGGCCCAGTGCTCGCGGGCGGGCAGCGGGACCCGGCGGGCCAGCAGGAAGGCTCCGGCGATGACGGCGGCGAGCACGCTGCGCAGGGCGACGAGGGACCACGGGCCGAAGCTCTCCAGACCCCAGGCGGTGGCGGGGAAGGTCAGCGAGAAGGCGAGGACGCCGAGCGAGGCGAGGGCGGTGCCCCGGCCCACCGGACTCTTGACCGCTATCGGCTTCGGGAGAGTAGCGCTATTCTGTGCTGTCATGTATGAGCGTAGCAGTGTGGCAGAGCTGGCGGAATCTCTGCGGTCGGAGTTGAACCGCTACTCGGTGGGTGGGAAGCTCCCGTCGAGCCGGGCCCTGGTCGAGCGCTACCGGGTCAGCCCCGTCACAGTCTCCCGGGCCCTGGCGCAGCTCGCCGCCGAGGGCCTCGTCGTCACCCGGCCCGGCGCCGGCGTCTTCCGCGCCTCCCCCCGCACGGCGCCCGCCGCGCCCGGGGACACCTCCTGGCAGGAGGTCGCCCTCAGCGCGGAGGCTTCCGGCGAGATCGTGCCGCGCTCGGTGGACGCCTCCGGGGTGCTGGCCTGTCTGGCCGCACCGCCGACCGGGGTGATCGGGCTCAACAGCGGCTACCTGCACGCCTCCATCCAGCCCGAGCGGGCCATGGCCGCCGCGCTCGCCCGGGCCGGGCGGCGCCCCGGGGCCTGGGACCGGCCGCCCATGGAGGGGCTGCCCGAGCTCCGCGACTGGTTCGCCCGCGAGATCGGCGGGGCCGTCGCGGCCGCCGACGTACTGATCACCGCGGGCGGGCAGAGCGCACTGACCACCGCCCTGCGGGCGCTGGCCCCGCCCGGCGCGCCGATCCTGGTGGAGTCCCCGACCTATCCCGGACTGCTGGCCATCGCCCGCGCCTCCGGATGCCGGCCCGTGCCCGTCCCGGTGGACGCCGAGGGGGTGCGGCCGGAGCTGCTGGCCGCCGCCTTCGAAGCGACCGGGGCGCGGGTGTTCGTATGCCAGCCGCTGTTCCAGAACCCGACGGGGGCGGTACTGGCTCCCGCGCGGCGGGCCGAGGTGCTGAGGATCGCGCGGGCCGCCGGGGCCTTCGTGGTGGAGGACGACTACGCCCGCGCCCTGGGCCACGACGACGCCGGTCCGCTGCCCGCGACGCTGGCCGCCGAGGACCACGACGGGGTGGTCGTGCACGTCCGGTCCCTGACCAAGGCCACCTCGCCCAGCCTGCGGGTGGGCGCGCTCGCCGCCCGGGGCCCGGTCGTGGACCGGCTGCGCGCCATCCAGGTCGTGGACAGCTTCTTCGTTCCCCGGCCGCTCCAGGAGGCCGCCCTCGAACTGGTCGGCGCGCCCGCCTGGCCGCGCCACCTGCGCACCGTGGCGGCCGAGCTGCGGCACCGGCGGGACGTGCTCGCGGGGGCCCTGCGGCGCGAACTGCCCGGGCTGACGCTGCCGCACCTGCCTTCGGGCGGATACCAGTTGTGGGTCCGGATGGCCGACGGCGGCGACGACGCGGCCTTCGCGGCGGCGGCCCTGCGCGCCGGGGTGGCGGTGGCCCCCGGCCGCCCGTACTTCTGCGCCGAACCGCCCGGCCCGTACGTCCGGCTGAGCTTTGCCGGGGTGTCGGGGCCGGGGGAACTGGTGGAGGCGGTCCAGCGGCTGCGGGCGGGCCTGGGCGGCTAGGACGCGTGCGGCGCCGCCGAGGGCCTCATTCCGGAAAGCTTGACCCCCGGCCGTTCGCGGCTCACCATCACCGCATGCATGTTCGGGTTTCGCTGGTTGCCGCAGCCCGTAGTTCCTCGCTGCTCACCGAGCGCTTCGATGACGACCGACCGCTGGACGGAGCGGGCTGGCGGTCGGTGGAGTCCGCCGCCCGGGGCCTCGTGCCCCTGGGCTCGGCCGAGCTGCGCTACTGCTCTCCGACCCCGCGCAGCCGGGCCACGGGCGACGCCCTCGGGTACGCGCCCCTCGCGCAGCCCGCGCTGCGCGAGTGCGACATGGGCCGCTGGCGGGGGCTGACCCTGGCCGAGGTGACCGCCCGCGAGCCCGGGGCGGTGGACCTGTGGCTCGCCGATCCGCGGGCCGCCCCGCACGGAGGCGAGTCCCTGCTCGCCTTCATCTCCCGGATCGGCGGCTGGCTCGACACCCGTCCCGCCGACGACGGCGGCGAGATCGTTGCGGTGGCCGAGCCCTCGGTGGTCCGGGCGGCCCTGGTCTACGCGCTGCAGGCGCCCCCGCTGACCTACTGGCACGTGGACGTCCGGCCGCTGTCCACGCTCACCCTGACGGGCTGGTCGGGGCGCTGGTACCTCTCCCTGCAGGCCCCGGCGTAAACGCGATCGAGACCCCCGTTTACGCGGTCCACGTGGAGCCGAACGCACGGGTCGGGCACCGTCTCGTCGACGGGACGGCCTCTCGGGCGGCCGGGCGCTGCCGACTGACGCGATGACGGAATCGCCGCCGGAACGGGGCCTTTCCTGCTAGACATCTTCCCTAGGGCGCCGCAGGCGCCGGATCCTCCCGTCCATCCCTCCCGCCGAGATCCAAAACATTGCATAAACGTGCGGACGTACGTATAGTCATGCCATCGATGAGGAGGGTCCGATGGTGGTACGTGTAGCGGTGGCCGGAGCGAGCGGGTACGCGGGTGGAGAAGTCCTGCGCCTCCTGCTCTCGCACCCCGAAGTGGAGATCGGCGCGCTGACCGGCAACTCCAACGCCGGACAGCTCCTCGGCTCCCTGCAGCCGCACCTCGTGCCGCTCGCCGGGCGCACCCTGGAGGCGACCACCCCGCAGGCCCTCGCCGGCCACGACGTCGTCTTCCTCGCACTCCCGCACGGCCAGTCCGCCGCCGTCGCCGCCGAGCTCGGCGAGGACGTCCTCGTCGTCGACATGGGCGCCGACCACCGGCTGAAGGACTCCGCCGACTGGGACGCCTTCTACGGCGCTCCGCACGCCGGGACCTGGCCCTACGGGCTCCCCGAACTGCCGGGCGGCCGCGCCGCGCTGGAGGGAACCAAGCGCATCGCCGTCCCCGGCTGCTTCCCCACCGCCGTCTCCCTCGCACTCTTCCCCGCCTACCAGGCGCAGCTCGCCGAGCCCGAGGCCGTGATCGTCGCCGCCACCGGAACCTCCGGCGCGGGCAAGGCCCTCAAGCCGCACCTGCTCGGCGCCGAGGTGATGGGATCGGTGACCCCGTACGGCGTCGGCGGCGGCCACCGGCACACCCCCGAGATGGTGCAGAACCTGAGCCCGCTCGCCGGGCAGCGCGTCTCCGTCTCCTTCACGCCGACCCTCGTGCCCATGGCGCGCGGCATCCTCGCCACCTGCTCGGCCAAGGCCCTCCCCGGCACCACCGCCGAATCGCTCCGCGCCGCCTACGAGAAGGCGTACGCCGACGAGCCCTTCGTGCACCTGCTGCCCGAGGGCCGGATGCCGTCCACCAAGTCCGTCCACGGCTCCAACGCCGTCCACGTCCAGGTCGCCTACGACGCGGCCGCCCAGCGGATCATCGCCGTCAGCGCCATCGACAACCTGACCAAGGGCACCGCCGGCGGCGCGGTGCAGAGCATGAACATCGCCCTCGGGCTCCCCGAGCAGCTCGGGCTTTCCACGATTGGAGTCGCGCCGTGAGCGTTACGGCTGCACAGGGATTCACGGCAGCGGGCATCGCCGCCGGGATCAAGGCCAACGGCAACCCGGACCTGGCCCTCGTGGTCAACAACGGTCCGCGTCTCGCCGCCGCGGGCGTCTTCACCTCCAACCGCGTCAAGGCCGCCCCCGTGCACTGGTCCGAGCAGGTCCTGCGCGGCGCCGCCGTCAGCGCGGTCGTCCTCAACTCCGGCGGCGCCAACGCCTGCACCGGCCCCAAGGGCTTCCAGGACACCCACGCCACCGCCGAGAAAGTCGCCGACGTCCTGAACGGGCTCGGTTCCGGCGCGGAGTTCAACGCCGGGGAGGTCGCCGTCGCGTCCACCGGCCTGATCGGCGTCCTGCTCCCCATGGACAAGCTGCTCCCCGGCATCGAGACGGCGGCCGCCGCCCTGTCCGAGGACGGCGGCGAGGCCGCGGCCGTCGCCATCAAGACCACCGACACCGTGCACAAGACGGCCACCGTCTCCCAGGGCGGCTGGACCGTCGGCGGCATGGCCAAGGGCGCGGGCATGCTCGCCCCGGGCCTGGCCACCATGCTCGTCGTCCTCACCACCGACGCCGACCTGGACAGCGCCACCCTCGACAAGGCGCTGCGCGCCGCCACCCGCACCACCTTCGACCGGGTCGACTCCGACGGCTGCATGTCCACCAACGACACGGTGCTGCTGCTCGCCTCCGGCGCATCCGGCCAGGTGCCCGTGTACGAGGAGTTCGCGGAGGCCGTGCGCACGGTCTGCGACGACCTGGCCCGCCAGCTGATCGGCGACGCCGAGGGCGCCAGCAAGGACATCCGCATCGAGGTCATCGGCGCGGCCAGCGAGGACGACGCGGTCGAGGTCGGCCGGTCCATCGCCCGGAACAACCTGCTCAAGTGCGCCATCCACGGCGAGGACCCGAACTGGGGCCGGGTGCTCTCCGCGATCGGCACCACCCAGGCCGCCTTCGACCCGGACCGCCTCAACGTCGCCATCAACGACGTCTGGGTCTGCAAGAACGGATCGGTCGGCGAGGACCGCGACCTGGTCTCGATGAAGGACCGCGAGGTCCGCATCACCGCCGATCTGTCCACCGGTGCCGAGTCGGCCGTCATCTGGGCCAACGACCTGACCGCCGACTACGTCCACGAGAACAGCGCCTACTCCTCATGAGCGACGAGAAGGCCGGCCAGCCCGGCACCTCCGGCGGCACCGCCCGCAAGCACACCGCCCTGCCCAAGGCGCAGATCCTCATCGAGGCCCTGCCCTGGCTCACCCGCCACAACGGCAAGATCGTCGTCATCAAGTTCGGCGGCAACGCCATGATCGACGAGGACCTCAAGGCCGCCTTCGCCCAGGACGTGGTCTTCCTGCGCCAGGCCGGCCTCAAGCCGGTCGTCGTGCACGGCGGCGGCCCCCAGATCAACGCCCAGCTCGACAAGCAGGGCCTGGTCAGCGAGTTCAAGGCCGGCCTGCGCGTCACGACCCCGGAGGCCATGGACGTCGTACGGATGGTCCTGGCGGGCCAGGTCCAGCGCGAGCTGGTCGGACTGCTCAACCAGCACGGGCCGCTCGCCGTCGGCATGACCGGCGAGGACGCCCACACCATCACGGCGACCAAGCACACCCCGCAGGTCGGCGGCGAAACCATCGACATCGGGCGGGTCGGCGAGATCACCGCCATCGACACCGGCGCGATCGAGGCCCTGCTGTCGGACGGCCGGATCCCGGTCATCTCCTCCATCGCGCGCAGCGCCGACGACCACCACGTCTACAACGTCAACGCCGACACGGCGGCCGCGGCGCTCGCCGCCTCGCTGGGCGCCGAGACGTTGATGGTCCTCACCGACGTCGAGGGGCTCTACGCGGACTGGCCGAACAGCGACGAGGTCATCAGCAAGCTCACCGTCAGCGAGCTGGAGAAGCTGCTGCCCGAGCTGTCCAGCGGCATGGTGCCCAAGATGGAGGGGTGCCTGCACGCCGTGCGCAACGGCGTGAACACCGCCCGCGTGCTCGACGGGCGGGTCCAGCACTCGATCCTGCTGGAGATCTTCACGGACTCGGGCATCGGCACGATGGTCGTGCCCGACGCACAGCCCGGACAACAGCCAGGGGGAGCGGAATGACGAAGGGCACCGGCAACCAGGAATTCGGCACGCGCTGGCAGGGTGCGCTGACCAACAACTACGGAACCCCCGCGGTCGCCCTGGTGCGCGGCGAGGGCGCCCAGGTGTGGGACGCCGACGGCAAGCAGTACACCGACTTCGTCGGCGGCATCGCGGTCAACGCGCTGGGCCACGCCCACCCGGCGATCGTGGCGGCCGTGACCGAGCAGGTCTCCACCCTCGGCCACGTCTCCAACCTCTTCATCTCCGAGCCGGTCGTCGCGCTCGGCGAGCGGCTGCTGCAGCTCTTCGGCCGCCCCGGCAAGGTCTTCTTCTGCAACTCCGGGGCCGAGTCGATCGAAGCCGCCTTCAAGATCGGCCGGCTGACCGGGCGGACCCACATGGTCGCCACCGACGGCGGCTTCCACGGCCGGACCATGGGCGCCCTCGCCCTCACCGGCCAGCCGACGAAGCAGGCCCCGTTCCTGCCGCTGCCGGGTGACGTCACGCACGTCCCGTTCGGCGACGTCGAGGCCCTGCGGGCCGCCGTCACCGAGGAGACCGCGCTCGTCGTCATCGAGCCGATCCAGGGCGAGAACGGCGTGGTCGTGCCCCCGGCCGGGTACCTGACGGCCGCCCGCGAGATCACCCGCGCCACCGGCACCCTGCTCGTCCTCGACGAGGTCCAGACCGGCATCGGCCGGTGCGGCCAGTGGTTCGAGCACCAGGCCCACGAGGACGTCGAGCCCGACATCGTCACCCTCGCCAAGGGGCTGGGCGGCGGTCTGCCGATCGGCGCGGTGGCCCTCTTCGGCGCCGCGGCCGACCTGTTCCAGCCCGGCCAGCACGGCACCACCTTCGGCGGGAACCCGGTCGCCTGCGCCGCCGGCCTCGCCGTGATCGACACCATCGACTCCGAGGGCCTGCTCGACCAGGTCAAGGCCCGGAGCGAGCGGCTGCGCGCCGGGATCGAGGCCTCGGGGCACCCGCTGGTCTCCCACGTCCGGGGCGCCGGCCTGCTGCTGGGTATCGTGCTGACCGAGCCGCTCGCACCCCAGGTGCAGCAGGCGGCTCAGGATGCCGGCTTCCTGGTCAACGCGCCCGCCCCCGACGTCGTACGGCTCATGCCCCCGTACGTACTCACCGAGGCCGAGGCGGACGCGTTCCTCCGGGCCCTGCCCGGCATCCTCGACGCAGCCAACGGGGACGGATCCGGAGAATGAGACGACGATGAGCCAGCCGCAGGACAACGAGCAAGGCGGACAGGCCGTCCCGCAGACCCGCACCGCGCGCCACCGCCGGATCGTGGACATCCTCAACCGGCAGCCGGTCCGCTCCCAGAGCCAGCTGGCCAAGCTGCTCGCCGACGACGGGCTGAGCGTCACCCAGGCGACGCTCTCCCGCGACCTCGACGAGCTGGGCGCGGTGAAGATCCGCAACACCGGTGGCGAGCTGATCTACGCGGTGCCCAGCGAGGGCGGGTTCCGCACCCCGCAGGCCCCGCTCGGCGAGTCCGCGAAGGAGGAGCGCATGCGGCGCCTCTCCGGGGAGCTGCTGATCTCGGCGGAGGCCTCCGCGAACCTCGTGGTCCTGCGCACCCCGCCGGGCGCGGCGCAGTTCCTCGCCTCGGCGATCGACCAGGCCGAACTCCGCGCGATCCTCGGCACGATCGCGGGCGACGACACCCTGATGCTGATCAGCCGCGACCCGGCGGGCGGCCAGGCCCTCGCCGATCACCTCCTGCGGCTGGCGCAGAAGGAGAGCTGAGCGGGGAAGTCCGGGGCGCCGGAAATCCGGTGCCGGACCGGTGCCCGCCGACATAACCTCGGGGCGTGCTCCAACTCGTCCTCGCCCTATCGGTGTCCGTCGTGACCGCCGCCGTGTACGGGCCCATCGGCCTGCGGTGGCGGCGCCGGGCCCGGATCCGGCGCGAGATCCTCCGGCTCGTCGCCGCCCTCGACGTCGAGCCGTACCACGCCGCCCTGCTGCGCAACAAGGCGACCGAGGCGGCGGCCGCCGAACTCGTCCTCGGCGGGTACCTGCGGATCGACGGGGAAGGAGCGGCGTTCCTGACCGAGGAGGGCCGCGACCCCGCCCGGACGCCCGCCCACCCGCTGCCCGCCGCCCTGCTGGAAGCCGTACGCCGGCACGATCCCGAGCCCGTGTCGATCGGCTGGATCGACCGGTGCGACGAGGGGTACGCCGAGCGGCGCAGCGCGTACGGGAGCGAACGGGACGGCCTGCTGCCCGATCTCCCGCGGATGCCGGACGGCGAGGGGAACCGCCTGCTGGCCTGCTGCGGCTGCGTGGGCATCGTCCTGGTGATGTTCTTCTGGTGCCTGGCGGGCGTGCTGCTGCTGGCCGAGCGTCCGCACGGCGTACGGGAATGGGCGTGCGCCGCGGTGGCCGCCCTCGGCCTGGCGGCGCTGGTGTTCGCCGAAAGAGCCGGCAAGGCGGTCCGGGCCCGGACGGAGTGCGGCGACCCGCTGGGGGACCGGATCCGCGCCGAGCCGCATCCGGCCCTCGCGGCCCTCGACGAAGACCAACGGCGCCACGTGGTGCGGAGCATCGGTGACCGCGACAGGTGGCGCGGAGCCGACCAGGCCGACGAGGACGACGAGTGGCTGGACGACAAGGTCTGGTGGGAGGACGCGTACGAATACCGGGCCACCGACGAGGACGAGCCCGAGGACGAGCCCGAGGACGAGCCCGAGGGCACGGGACCTAGTAGCGGGTGACGGCGAGCGGGCCCTCCTCCGTGCCGATCGCGATGTGCGGGCGCCGGCGCGGGTCCGCCCAGCGCAGGATCGCCCGCATGGCCCGCTCCGGCACCGACACGCAACCGGCCGTCGCGCCCTTGCCGTTGACGTGCAGGAAGATCCCGGCGCCCCGGCCGCGTACGGGCCGCTCGTAGTTGAAGGCGATGAGCAGGGCGTGCGCGTACTGCTTCTCGTACGTCACCAGGTGCTCGGCCTCGCCCGGCGCGCAGTCCGCGGGCAGCGGCTCCACCCAGCGGTTGTAGTGCGCGGAGGCGTTGTCCTGGCACCACCAGGAGTCGCCCCGCACCCGCCGGTAGCGGTACTCCGTGCCGGCCGGCGCCCGCCGGATCCCGAAGGCGTACGGGAGTGCGTACAGCCCTGTCGGCGTGGTGCTGGTGCCCTGCGTACGGGTCGCGCCCTCGGTGAGGCCGTTCGACCCGAAGCGGGCGGGCGCGCTCCCGGCCTCGTGCCAGCCCCCGGACCACCGGTCCCACCAGGTCAACCGGCCGGTGGTGGATCCGGGCGCGGACGCGACGGCGATGATCAGCTGACTGCCGCCGCCGGTGTCGGCGAGCCGGGACGGCAGGGGCGCGGGGCCCTGCGGGAGCAGGCTGGTGAGGACGGTCACGCCGATGACGAGAGCGGTACGCAGCACATGTCAGACGGTACGGGGCGGAAGGGGCAGGGGCAGCGCAGGCAGGCCGTCGACGCTCGTCCCGATGAACTCCTTCTTCTCGCAGTACGCGGCGAACTCCTCGTCCGTCTTGCGGCCGAAGTACTCCGAATGGAGGGTGCGCTCGCCCTGGTACTCCATCAGGGGGACGGCGTACCCGCAGACATCGGCGATCCGGCAGGCGCGGACGAGGATGATCGCCCGCGCCGCGGGTCCGTCGGCCTCGCCGAACAGTGCGATCAGCCCGGCCCAGCGCGGGTCGTCGCGGAAGACCGCCTCGCCCTCGCCGTGGATGCGCACGATGTTCGGCGGGCCGCTGAACGCACACCACATGAGGGTGATCCGGCCGTTCTCGCGGACGTGCGCGATGGTCTCGGCGCCACTGCCGCCGAAGTCCAGGTAGGCGAGCGTCTGTTCGTCGATGACGACGAGGGTCCCGGCACGGCCCTTGGGGGACAGGTTGACGTGACCGTCACCCGCCAGGGGTGCGGTCGCGGTGAAGAAGACCGGCTGCTCTTCGATGAACTTGCGCAGGCGGCCGTCTATGCGTTCGTGGAGTTTTCCCATGGTGATCAGTATCCGTCCGTCGTGGTGGTGCGGGGGAGTCCGAGCTGTGAGCGCATCCGCTGCAGGACGTAGTCGCTGAACACTCCGGTGCAGCGGTCCAGCAGGGCGCCGACCTCCGGATCCCGGACCGGAAGGGCGGGCGGACGGTAGGGGGACCACAGGCTCCCGAGGCGTTGCCCGGCGACCACGCGCAGCCCCGCGTCCTCGTCCGACAGCAGGTCCACGGAGGCCCGCAGCCCGGCGACACCGCCGCGCGCGAACAGCAGCCGGTAGGCGGCCCGGCGGGTGTGCAGCGGCCGCTCGGGCGCGATGCGGGTCAGCAGCCAGTCGGCGGGCAGCTGCCCTGCCGAGGCGCGCAGGCTCACCGAGGCCTCCCGGGCCACGCCCGGCGAGGGGTCGTCCAGCAGCGGCCGCAGCAGCGCGAGGTCGGTGACGTCGAGGAGGCGCAGCCCCGCGACGGCCGCCGCCCGGACCGCCCCGGCGGGGTGGTCCAGCAGGGCGCGCAGCAGCGGGGCGTCCGCGCGGCCGGCGCACTCGGCGAAGCCGGTCACCGTGTACCGGGTGATCCGGTCCGGGTCCTCGACCAGCTCGCGGAGGTACGCGTACGGGTCGCCCCCGCCCTGGCGCAGGAGCCAGCGGGCACAGGCCCGGACCGTTCCGGAGCGGTCGGTGAGGTGGTGCACGGCCTCAGTGGCCCGCCCAGCCCGGCGCAGGGCGGTGACCCCGGCGGCCCGGACCATCGGGAGGTGGCCGCCCAGCAGGGCGTCGACGGCCGCGTCCACGTCCGCGTCCGCGTCGGCCCGGTCCGGCCCGTCGCCCGGAGCCCCGGCGGCCAGCGCCGCCAGCGCGGCGTCGGTCCACAGCGTGCTCGTCACCGGGTCCTGCTCGACGGCGGCCCGCCGGGCCAGTTCCCGTACGCCGAACAGCCCGCGGTCGAGGGTGATCCGGGTGGCGAAGCGCCGGGTCGCCAGGTCCGGGTTCCACCGCAGCCACGCCAGTACGGTGTCGGGCTGCTCGCCGGTGCGGGTGTGCGCGGGCCGCTCGGCCCGCCACCAGGTCGCGGGCCGGGCCGGGCGCCACCACGGGGCGAGGACGGGGTCCTCGGCGCGCAGGGCCGCCTCGAAGTGCTCCAGTGCCCAGGCGCCCTGTTCCCGCCGCCCCAGCCGCAGGACCAGCGGGGTCAGGTCGGTCAGCGTCCGCGCGGGGTCGGCGGCCAGGGCCTCGCCGAGGACCCGGCGGGCACGTCGCCGCACCGCCGGGACCCAGTCGGCACACCGGATGGCGACGAGCGGGAGCACCGGGTCCGGCTCGTCGAGCGCGGCCGCGCGGATCCGGCCGTCGCGGTGGCACAGGCGGGTCTCCAGGCGGTCGAAGCACGGCAGCGAGGTGCCGTGCGCGCGGGCCTGCCGGACCTCCTCGTCGAACGCGGTCCAGGCCGCCGGCCGGTCGGGGAGCCGGACTCCGCCGATCCCGACGCGCCTGCCGCCGAGCAGTCCCGCCGCCGCGGCCCGCCCGTTCTCCGCGTCCTGTCGCTCCCAGGCGCTCATGTGCCCTCCCCCTGTCCACGCGTACCCGGCGAGCCTAGGCGGTGTCCGGGGGATGGCGCGCCCCATATTCCCCCTGGTCAGGAGCCTCGCGGTGGAGTCGATTGACGAAACATACGGAGTAGTGCATAGTTATGCCTGTCGTTGAATGCACCGTAAGGAGAAACCCGTGACCGAGCGCGTCGTACTCGCCTACTCGGGCGGCCTGGACACCTCCGTCGCCATCGGCTGGATCGCCGAGGAGACGGGCGCCGAGGTCATCGCCGTTGCCGTGGACGTCGGCCAGGGCGGCGAGGACCTGGACGTCATCCGCAAGCGCGCGCTCGACTGCGGTGCGGTCGAGGCCGAGGTCGCCGACGCCTCCGACGAGTTCGCCAACGAGTACTGCCTCCCGGCGATCAAGGCGAACGCCCTCTACATGGACCGGTACCCGCTGGTCTCGGCGCTCTCCCGGCCGGCCATCGTCAAGCACCTGGTCGCCGCCGCCAAGAAGCACGGCGCCACGACCGTCGCCCACGGCTGCACCGGCAAGGGCAACGACCAGGTCCGCTTCGAGGCGGGCATCGTCGCCCTCGCCCCGGACCTCAAGTGCATCGCCCCGGTCCGTGACTACGCGATGACCCGCGACAAGGCGATCGCCTTCTGCGAGGAGAAGCAGCTCCCGATCGCGACCACCAAGAAGTCCCCGTACTCCATCGACCAGAACGTCTTCGGGCGCGCCGTCGAGACGGGCTTCCTGGAGGACATCTGGAACGCCCCGATCGAGGACATCTACGAGTACACCTCGAACCCGGCCCTGCAGCGCGAGGCCGACGAGGTCGTCATCTCCTTCAAGGAGGGCGTCCCGGTCGCCATCGACGGCAAGCCCGTCACCGTGCTCCAGGCGATCCAGCAGCTCAACGACCGCGCCGGTGCCCAGGGCATCGGCCGGATCGACATCGTCGAGGACCGTCTCGTGGGCATCAAGTCCCGTGAGGTGTACGAGGCTCCGGGCGCGATCGCGCTGATCACCGCCCACCAGGAGCTCGAGAACGTCACCGTCGAGCGCGAGCTGGCCCGCTACAAGCGGCAGGTCGAGCAGCGCTGGGGCGAGATGGTCTACGACGGCCTGTGGTTCTCCCCGCTCAAGCGGGCGCTGGACGGCTTCATCAACGAGGCCAACCAGCACGTCACCGGTGACATCCGGATGACGCTGCACGGCGGCCGCGCCGTCGTCACCGGCCGGAAGTCGGACGAGTCGCTGTACGACTTCAACCTCGCGACCTACGACTCGGGCGACACCTTCGACCAGTCCAAGGCCCAGGGCTTCATCGAGATCTTCGGCCTGTCCTCGAAGATCGCGGCGCGGCGCGACCTCGCCTGACCGATCAGCAGTACGTGACCGCCTCCCCGTTTCCTCCGCGGCGGGGAGGCGGTTTCACATCCGAAAAGCATGCCGTACAGGCCGTACAGGCCGTACAGGCCATGCAGTCCTGAGGAGCAGTAGCTGTGAGCAGCAACAAGGGTGACGTCCGGCTCTGGGGCGGCCGGTTCGCCGACGGTCCCGCCGAGGCCCTCGCGAAGCTGTCCGCGTCGGTCCACTTCGACTGGCGCCTCGCGCCCTACGACATCGCCGGCTCGCGCGCCCACGCCCGCGTGCTCCACAAGGCGGGCCTGCTCACGGCCGAAGAACTCGACCGCATGATCGCCGGGCTGGACCAGCTGGAGGCCGACGTGGCCGACGGCTCCTTCACCGGCACCATCGCCGACGAGGACGTGCACACCGCCCTGGAGCGCGGCCTGCTGGAGCGGCTCGGCGCCGACCTCGGCGGCAAGCTGCGCGCCGGCCGCTCCCGCAACGACCAGGTGGCCACCCTCTTCCGGATGTACCTGCGCGACCACGCCCGGACCATCGGCGGTCTGGTCGCGGACCTCCAGGACGCGCTGGTCGGCCTCGCCGAGAGCCACGCGGACGTGGCGATGCCGGGCAGGACCCACCTCCAGCACGCGCAGCCGGTGCTCTTCGCCCACCACGTACTGGCCCACGTGCAGTCCCTGTCCCGGGACGCGGAGCGGCTGCGGCAGTGGGACACCCGGACCGCGGTCTCCCCCTACGGATCGGGCGCCCTCGCCGGCTCCTCGCTGGGCCTGGACCCGGAGGCGGTCGCCGCCGACCTGGGCTTCGAACGGGGCTCGGTCGGCAACTCCATCGACGGCACGGCCTCGCGTGACTTCGTCGCCGAGTTCGCCTTCGTCACCGCGATGATCGGGATCAACCTGTCCCGGATCGCGGAGGAGATCATCATCTGGAACACGAAGGAGTTCTCCTTCGTGACGCTGCACGACGCCTTCTCCACCGGCTCGTCGATCATGCCGCAGAAGAAGAACCCGGACATCGCGGAGCTGGCGCGCGGCAAGTCGGGCCGCCTCATCGGCAACCTGACCGGTCTGCTCGCCACGCTCAAGGCGCTGCCCCTGGCGTACAACCGGGACCTCCAGGAGGACAAGGAGCCGGTCTTCGACTCCTGCGACACCCTCGAGGTCCTGCTGCCGGCGTTCACCGGCATGATGGCCACCCTCACGGTCAACCGGGAGCGGATGGAGGAGCTGGCCCCCGCGGGGTTCTCGCTCGCCACCGACATCGCGGAGTGGCTGGTCAAGCAGGGCGTACCGTTCCGGGTGGCGCACGAGGTGGCCGGCGAGTGCGTCAAGGAGTGCGAGGCGCTCGGCATCGAGCTGGACGAGCTCACGGACGAGCAGTTCGCGAAGATCTCGGAGCACCTGACCCCCGAGGTCCGGACCGTCCTCAACGTCAAGGGCGCCCTCGCCTCCCGCAACGGCCGCGGCGGCACCGCCCCGTCGGCGGTCGCGGTCCAGCTGACCGAGCTGAAGGCCGACCTGGTCATCCAGCACGCCTGGGCGGTCCACAAGCGGTAGGCCCGAGCGTGGCCGGGGGCGGGGGAGCCGATGGGCTCCCCCGCCCCTTCGGCGTTACGGGCGGAGCGCGATCCGTTGACGACCGCGCATCGTTCGCGCGAACACGGGTAGTGGTCGCCGCATCACAGTGAGTCCGCCCAGTTCGTCAGGGTGTCGAAGTCCTCCCCGGTCAGGCCGATCTGCTCGTCGATCCGCAGGAGCAGCGCGTGCGCCGGGTGGTGCTGCTCGACGTACTCGTGGTCCATGGCCCCGATGTCGTCGTCGATCCAGGCGAAGGGGCGGCCGCCCGCGTACTCCAGGACGTACTGGGTCTTCCAGAACGTGCCGCGCGGTGCGCGGCCGTGCATCGACGGCCAGTCGATGAAGGGGAGCCGGGGCAGGCCGAGATGGGGGCCTATCCAGTCGTTCGCCTCGTCCTTCCAAGTGGTGGCCCAGACCAGTTCGTACGCGTTCGCGAGTGCGAGCAGCTCCTCCCCGTGGGCGGGATTCAGCCAGACCCGCAACGGCTTCACGCTCTCCGCCTCCCGCCAGCCCGTGGGTCGCATCCGGTGGGTGGTGTAGCCCTCGGGGCGGCGCTGGGCCTTGGCCGCGTAGGGGTTCAGCGGTCCGTCGACATCGATCAGCAGCAGTGGCTTCATCGGCACAGATTCCCTTCCGGTTGCCCGTACAGCAGCCCATTTTTCGCGAGAATGAGACAGTGACGTCTCATTCGGGGTATGCTTGTCTCATGGCCATGGACCGTGACCAGGTGCTCCGCGACGCCGCCGCCCTGCTCTCCCGCAAATCGACCGCCACGATGGACGAGGTCGCCCGCGCCGCAGGGATCGGCCGCGCGACCCTCCACCGGCACTTCGCCGGGCGCGACGCCCTCGTACGGGCCCTCGAAGAACTCGGCATCCGGGAGTTCGAGGTGGCGTTCGACCACGCCCGTCTCGACGAGGGCACGGCCGTGGAGGCGCTCAGACGCCTCGTCGCAGAAGCCGAGCCCAACGCCGAACTGCTGGCCTTCCTCGTCACCGAGAACCAGCTGTTCGAAGGCGAGGAGATCCACGAGGGATGGGCGCGGCTCGACGCCCGCGTCACCGCCCTGTTCCGGCGCGGCCAGGAAGAGGGCGACATCCGCATCGACCTGAGCCCGGCCTGGCTCACCGAGGCCCTCTACGGCCTCATCGGCAGCTGCGCCTGGGCCGTCATGGACGGCCGGGTCGCCGCCAAGGACTTTCAGTACATGATCATCGAGCTGCTGCTCGGTGGCGCCAGACGGAGTGTGGAGAAATGAGCCGTACCGAACAGCTGAGCAGGCAGACGGGGACGGAGGGGAAGAGCAAGGGGCGCTGGCTCGCGCTCTCCGTGCTCGTCCTGGCCGTGCTGCTGGTCGCGGTGGACGCCACCGTACTCGGCCTCGCCACCCCTTCCCTCAGCGAGGACCTCAAGCCGTCCGGCACCCAGCTGCTGTGGATAGGCGACATCTACTCCTTCGTCATCGCCGGACTCCTGGTGTCGATGGGCAGCCTCGGCGACCGCATCGGCCGCAAGAAGCTGCTCCTCGTCGGCGCCACCGCCTTCGGCGCCGTCTCGGTCCTCAACGCCTACGCGACCAGCCCCGAGATGATGATCGTCGCCCGGGCCCTGCTCGGCGTGGCGGGCGCCACCCTGATGCCGTCCACCCTCGCGCTGATCCGCAACATCTTCCACGACCCCAAGGAGCGCAGCCTCGCCATCGGCATCTGGGGCGCCACCGCCTCGGCCGGTGCGGCCGTCGGCCCCGTCGTCGGCGGAGCCCTGCTCCAGCACTTCTGGTGGGGCTCGGTCTTCCTCATCAACCTCCCCGTGATGGTCGCCCTGGTCCTCGTCGGCATCAAGCTGCTGCCCGAGTCCAAGAACCCGGTCGCGGGCCCCTGGGACCTGGTCAGCGTCGGCCTCTCCCTCGTCGGCGTCATCGCCGTGGTCTACGCCGTCAAGGAAGTCGCCACCCACGGCCTGACCTGGGAGGTCGTGGCCACCGCAGGGCTCGGCGCGGGCGCCCTGTACGCCTTCGTCCGCCGCCAGTTCACCCTGCCGTCCCCGCTGCTCGACATGCGGCTCTTCAAGCACCGCGGCTTCTCCGGCGCGGTCCTCGCCGACCTGCTCACCGTTTTCGGCCTCTCCGGACTGGTCTTCTTCCTCTCGCAGTTCCTGCAGCTCGTGCAGGGCCGCGGGCCGCTGGAGGCCGGCCTCGCGGAACTGCCCGCCGCCGTCGGCGCGGTGGTCACCGGCCTGATCGCGGGCAACTACGCCCGCAAGTACTCCGTACGGTCCATCGTGGCCGGCGGCCTCGGCGCCATCGGCCTGGCCCTGGCCGTCCTGACCGTGATCCACAAGGAGACGGGCTACCCGCTGCTCGGCGCGGCCCTGCTCGCCGTCGGCCTCGGCGCGGGCTTCTCCTTCACCGTCACGGCCGACGTGATCCTGTCCAGCGTGCCCAAGGAGCAGGCCGGTTCGGCCTCCGCCGTCTCCGAGACCGCCTACGAACTCGGCGCCGCCCTCGGCATCGCCCTGCTCGGCTCCATCGTCACCGGCGTCTACCAGGGCTTCACCGCCCCGGCTTCCGTCAGCGGACCGGTGGCCGACGCCGCGCACGAGTCCCTGGGCGGGGCGGTCGAGGCCGCCAGGTCACTGGACCCGGCCACCGCCACGCAGATGGTGGGCGCCGCCCAGGACGCCTTCGTCGACGGCCTGCGCCTCGCCTCCGGCGTCGGGGCGGCCGTGCTGCTGGCCACCGCCGCGGCCGCCTGGTTCCTGCTGAAGGGCCAGCGGCTCCAGGACGGCATCGAGCACTGACGTCCCGCCAGAGGGTGGTGTCCCGAGCGGAGTTGACAGTCCGTCGAACCGCGGGACACCATCCCGGCGATGGAGATCAACGACCTGACCCCGGCGGAGCGCCGCATCTGGGACGCCTTCCCGCGCGGTGAGGGCGTCGACTTCCGCGAGCACGCCGACGACAGCTCCGTGGACGGAGCCGGCTGGGGGCCGGAACGCACCGTCCGGGCGGAGGTGCTGCGGGCCCTGCTGCTGGGCGTCGGCCGCGCCGAGGAGGGCCGGGTCGCCGGACTCAAGGTCAAGGGCGCGAAGATCGTCGGGAAGCTCGACCTCCGGTATGCGGTCGTCGACCATCCCATCCGGCTGCGCGACTGCTGGTTCGAGCGCAAACCCCTGCTGTACGGGGCCCAGCTGCGCGCCCTCGTGCTCGGCTACTCCACCCTCCCCGGCCTCACCGCGGCCACCGTGCGCGTCGACGTGGTCCTGCGGCTCTCCTGCTGCCGGATCACGGGCCCGGTCCGCCTGCAGGGCTCGAAGATATCCGGGGGGCTCTTCCTCCAGGGAGCCGTGATCGGCCCCACGAGCGGCGAGGAGGCGGACGAGCCCCCGCTCCAGCTCAATCACGTCGAGGTCGACACCGACATCATCGCGAACGACCTGACCGTGCACGGCCAGCTCCGCCTCAACGGCGCCACGGTCGGCGGCCAGATCCAGCTCGACCGCGCCCGGCTGCTCGCGCCCGGCGCCATCGCCCTGCACGCCGAGAACCTGACCGTCGGTACCGACCTGCGCGGGCACCGGCTCAAGGCCGAGGGAATGGTCAACCTCACCGGCTCCCGCATACCGGGCCAGGCCAACCTGACCCGGGCCGATCTCGACAACACC
Organism: Streptomyces sp. 147326; assembly: GCF_045000215.1. Lineage (NCBI taxonomy): Bacteria > Bacillati > Actinomycetota > Actinomycetes > Kitasatosporales > Streptomycetaceae > Streptomyces > Streptomyces sp. 147326. The sequence goes on from NZ_CP134201.1 coordinate 6,960,688, forward strand.
GGCGGGACCGCCCTGCGCGCCTCCAGCTGCGCCATCGGCGAGCTGTGGCTGCGCCGGTGCGATCAGATCCGGGGCGATGTGAACCTGCGCCGCTCCACCATCGACCTGCTCCACATCGATCCGCAGGCCTGGCCCGCACGGATCGCCGTCGACGGCCTCACCTACCGCACCCTCGCCCCCCACCTGCCGGCCGAGCAGCGACTGCCCGCACTGGAGCGGGAGGAGTCCGGATACCTCCCGTACGCCTACGAACAGCTCACGGCCGCGTACCGCACGGCGGGCGACGAGGCCGCGGCCCGGACCGTCCAGCTCGCGAAGCTGCGCCGGCACCGGCGCACCCTGCCGCGGCACGCCCGGCTCTGGGGGCTGCTCCAGGACGGCACCGTCGGCTACGGCTTCCGGCCGCTGCGGGCCACGGGCTGGCTGCTGGCGCTCCTGCTGACCGGGACGATCGCCTACGGACTCGCCCCGCCCCGGCCGCTCAAGACGGGGGAGGCCCCCGACTTCAACGCGGTCTTCTACACGATCGACCTGATGCTGCCGATCATCGGCTTCGGGCAGGAGTCCGCCTACGCGCCGAGCGGCTGGTACCAGTGGCTTTCGTACCTGCTGATCGTGACCGGCTGGATCCTCGCCACCACCACGGCGGCGGGCGTCAGCCGGTCCCTGCGCAGGCAGTGACCGCTACGCGGCCTTGGCCTTCGTCGCGTACATGTCCACGTACTCCTGGCCCGAGAGCCGCATGACCTCGGCCATCACCGAGTCGGTGACGGCGCGCAGCACGTAGCGGTCGCGGTCCATGCCCTCGTAGCGGGAGAACTCCATCGGCTCGCCGAAGCGGACGGTGACACGGCCCGGGCGCGGCATGCCGGCGCCGCCGGGCTGGAGCTTGTCGGTGCCGATCATCGCGAACGGGACCACGGGGGCGCCGGTCATCAGGGTCAGGCGGGCGATGCCGGTGCGGCCGCGGTAGAGGCGGCCGTCGGGGGAGCGGGTGCCCTCGGGGTAGATGCCGAAGATCTTGCCCTCTTCGAGGATCCGGCGGCCGGTCATCAGGGCCGCGACTCCGCCGTTGGCCCCGTCACGGTCGACGGGGATCATGCCGGCCCCGGTGAAGAACCAGGCCATGGCGCGCCCCTTGATGCCCTTGCCCGTCACGTACTCGTCCTTGCCGATGAAGTGGACCGTACGGTCGCAGACCAGCGGAAGGATCATGGAGTCGATGAAGGTGAGGTGGTTGCCCGCCAGGATCACCGGTCCGTCGCCGGGGATGTTCTCGACGCCCTCCACGCGGGTGCGGAACATCATGCGCATGACCGGTCCGACAGTGGCTTTGATGAGGCGCGTACGGAACAACGTGGGCCCTCCGGCATCGAAAAGCGGGGTTCTCGCACTCACCACACGGCGGTGGTGCAGGTGAGGACGATACTCGCGGGTCACGTCCGAGCGCACATCGGGTTCACGTGTCGGATACGCAGTGTTGACACACGTTCGCGCCAAGTTCCCCGGATGTGACGTCGCCGCACCCCCTGCGGCCACCCCCCTTTGCCTACCATCGGCACGCCGATCAGGGGCCGCGAAATGCCGGGACATCGGAGATCCCGGGCCCGCGGACCTTCGCGACGACGAGGAGTGGCACGCATGACACAGGGTGGGGCAGCGCGGCGCACGGTCCTGGGGGCGGCCGTCCTGGCGGCCGGGGGCGGCATCAGCGGACTCGCGGCGGGACCGGCGTCCGCCACGAGCGGCGGGCACGGCGACGGAGGCCACCGGGACCTCCCCCACCCGACGGTCATCGGCCACCGCGGAGCCAGCGGCTACCGGCCCGAGCACACGCTCGGTTCCTACCAGCTCGCGCTCGACATGGGCGCCGACGTCATCGAGCAGGACCTCGTCCCCACCAAGGACGGGCATCTGGTGTGCCGCCACGAGAACGAGATCGGCGGCACCACGGACGTCGCCGACCACCCGGAGTTCGCGGCGCGCCGGACCACCAAGTCCGTCGACGGGGTCTCCGTCACCGGCTGGTTCACCGAGGACTTCACCCTCGCCGAGCTGAAGACCCTGCGCGCGAAGGAACGTATCCCCGCCGTCCGCCAGCGCAACACCCTCTACGACGGCCAGTGGGCGGTGCCCACCTTCGAGGAGGTCCTGCGCTGGGCCAACCGGGAGGGCCGCCGCCGCGACAAGCAGGTCTGGCTGCACGTGGAGACCAAGCACCCCAGCTACTTCCGGGCGCTCGGCCTCGGCCTGGAGGAGCCGCTGGCCCAGCTGCTGCGCCGCTACGGACGAGACCGTCGCGATTCGGCCGTCTTCCTCCAGTCCTTCGAGCCCTCCAGCATCCAGCGGCTCTCCCGGCTGGTCTCCGCGCCCCGCGTGGTGCTGCTCTCCGCGGCGAACACGCGTCCTTGGGACTTCGAACAGGCCAAGGACCCGCGGACGGTCGCGGACCTGGTCAAGCCCGAGGGCCTGAAGTGGATCGCCGGCTTCGCCCAGGGCATCGGCCCGACCATGGACCTGATCCTCCCGCGCACGGCGGACGGCAGGCTCGGAGCCCCGACCACCCTGGTGAAGGACGCCCACGCCCGCGGGCTGGTGCTGCACCCCTACACCGCGCGCAACGAGAACAGCTTCCTGCCGGCCGAGTACCGCAAGGGCACGGATCCGGCCGCCTACGGCGATGCCCTCGCCGCCTTCCGGACGTACTTCGAACAGGGCATCGACGGGATCTTCACCGACAACCCGGACACCGGACTGCTCGCGGCCGAGGCCTTCCGCCCCGGCCGACGCCCCGTCAACGGCTGAGCGCGCCTTCCCGAACGAGTGGGCCGGGCCCGGGGGAAACCGCCGGGCCCGGCCCACTCGTCCCGCCCGGCATGGACCTGCTGAAGGCTGACCTCTTTGAGAAGCTCGGCCCGCTGCTCTCCGCGGAGGCGGCCGCGGAGGCCGCGGGCACCGGAGTGGACGCGGCCGACCTGGAACAAGCCGTCTGGGTCAGGCTGCTGGAGAGCGGCCGGCGCGCACCCGACCCCGACGAGCCGGCGGAGCCGGCGCGCTGGCTGCGCCGCGCGGTACGCGCGGAGGCCCGCCTGGCCCGGCGCCGGGCCCGCCGGGAGATCCCGTACGACGGCCCGACGGCCGGCGGCGGCGCGGGAGACGAGCCCGCCGCCGGGCGTGAACCCGCCGCGGGGGCCGAACCGGAAGACGCCCTTCTGCACGGGGAGGTGAACCGCGCACTCCGATCGGCGGTCGCCCGGTTGCCCGGACGCTGCCCCGAGCTGATGAAGGCACTTCTTTCGCCCAGAGACCTCACTTACCGTGAAATCGCAGGAGAGTTGGGTATCTCACAAGGAAGTTTGGGGCCCGTCCGTTCCCGATGCCTGGGATGTCTGCGCAGAATGCTGGCGGCAGAGGTTGCGGCTCCTGGCCTTCGGGGAAAGGAGCGGTAGACCAACGGGCTACCAGGTGAGCTGGAGGCATGCGCACATGGGCATGAGCGTGACCATTTCGGCGGCGGCTGCCGAGGACGCTGAGCAGATCTTCAAACTGCAGTACCTGGCCTTCCAGCGCGAGGCCGAGCTGTACGGCAACTACCTCATCCAGCCGCTCACCCAGTCCCTGGACTCCCTCAAGGGAGAGCTGGCGGCGGACACGGTCCTCGTGGCCCGGCTCGGCGACGAGATCGTCGGCACGGTGCGCGGCAGCGTGGACGAGGACGGCACCGGCAAGATCGCCAAGCTGTGCGTCCACCCGCGCCTGCAGGGACACGGACTCGGCGCGCGCCTGCTGCGCGCGGTCGAGGAGGCCCTCGCGAGCCCCGGCACCACCACCCGCTTCCGCCTGCACACCGGGCACAAGAGCGAGTCCAACCTGCGCCTCTACCGCAAGGCCGGCTACGTCAAGGTCGGCGGCCGCACGGCCTCCGACGGGGTCCAGCTGGTGATCCTGGAGAAGGAGGCCAAGGACCCGACCGACTTCACGGTCAGCGCGTAGCCGTTCGGTCCGCAGTCGGTCGGCGCCCGCCGCCGGCGGCGCCCGCTCGCTCAGCGCTTCGTGCGCAGCCAGAGCATCCCGGTGATCGGCAGGATCACCGGGATGAACAGGTATCCCATCCCGAAGGCCGACCACACGGTCGTGTCGGGGAAGGCGTCGGGGTTCACGAGGGTCCAGGTGCCCACGGCCAGTACGCCGGCCAGCTCGGCGGCGCAGCAGACCAGCGCCGCCTTGCGGGCCGTCTCCCCGCCGCGCACCAGCGAGTACGTGATGAAGGCGTAGGCCAGCGCCGCCACGGCGGACAGCGAGTACGCGAGCGGCGCCTTGCCGAACTCGGTGGAGATCTGGAAGGCGGAGCGCGAGACCGCGCCCACCACCATCACCCCGTAGAGCCACACCAGCAGCAGCCCGGGCCCGGAGACCAGTCGCTTGCGCCCGGCGGGAGTGGCGGTCGTCGTCTCAGCGTCAGGCACCGGTGGTTCCCCAGATGTCGTAGAGCCGCACTTCGAGGACGGCGAGGACGACCGCGCCGGCGGCCACCGTCACCGATCCCCATCTGGTCCGCTCGGTCAGCGAGAGCATGCCGGCCGCCGGCACCGCGGCGAACGCGCCCAGCAGGTACGACACGAAGATCACCGTGCCCTCGTCGGGCTTCTCGCCCTGGCCCAGCTTGACCAGGCCGATCACCAGCTGGACCAGGACCAGCACGGTCACGACGGCCATCCCGATGAAGTGCCAGTCCTTGGTCGGCTGGTCGCGCCATGCGGCGTGGCCGCACCAGGCGGCGAGGGCGAGTGCGGCCACGCCTATGGCGACCGTCAGGGCGTCGAGCATGCAGCGAGGGTATTACGGGCCGAAAGACCCGATGCGCGCGCCCCTTCCGGCCGGCCGCGCGCTCCGCCCGCCCGGCCGCGGTGCGCGGACCGTGGTCTTGACCACAAAGGCCCGTCCCGGCGGGCTCCGTGCCGGTGCGGACGTACGCGCCCGTGGGCCGCGTCGGCGCAGGTCAGGGGTGAGATCTCGGCAAGCGGCACGCAAGGGTGCCGTCCGGTATTCGGGCGGAATGCGTCCGCTATCCGGACATCGTTGATCGGTCAGGGGGGACGTCTGCTTTACTTGGGCCCATGACCACGACGAGCAGCCGCACCCTTGCGACCGAGGCGACGATGACGCCCGGTGCTCGTTGTATGTGTCGAATGTGCGCCTTCTGAGGGCCCCTTCCTGAGCCTCGCGCCCCGAAGCGAGACCAGCCGCGCCAGAGCGTCACCAGCTGATGAACGGCACGGCTCACTCCTGCCCCGCGCATGCGACCAAGCCATCGTTTTCTGACGGTTCGTCCCGTATCGCGTCCCCAGATGTTTGCCCCGTGCCCGGCACCCCCGCTGCGCCGTGCACTCGACAGCGACGGAAATCCTGTGATCACCACATCGGGCCTCACGAAGGTCTACCAGTCCCGTGGCCGCGAGGTCACCGCCCTGGACGGCGTCGATCTCCACGTCCGTGAGGGCGAGGTGTACGGAGTCATCGGCCAGAGCGGCGCCGGCAAGTCCTCCCTGATCCGCTGCGTGAACCTGCTGGAGCGACCCACCACCGGCACCGTGAGCGTCGACGGAGTCGACCTCACCGCGCTCGCCGGCCGCGGCCGGCGAGCCGGCAAGGAGCTCCGCGAGGCCCGCAGCCGCATCGGCATGGTCTTCCAGCACTTCAACCTGCTGTCCTCGCGCACCGTCCAGGCCAACGTCGAACTGCCCCTGGAGATCCTCGGCGTCTCAGGACGCGAGCGCTCCCGCAAGGCACTCGAACTCCTCGACCTGGTCGGCCTCGCCGACAAGGCCAAGGCCTACCCCACCCAGCTCTCCGGCGGCCAGAAGCAGCGCGTCGGCATCGCCCGCGCCCTGGCCGGCGACCCCAAGGTGCTGCTCTCCGACGAGGCCACCAGCGCCCTGGACCCCGAGACCACCCGCTCCATCCTCAAGCTGCTGCGCGACCTCAACCAGCAGCTCGGCCTCACCGTGCTGCTCATCACGCACGAGATGGACGTGGTCAAGACCGTCTGCGACTCGGCCGCCCTGATGAAGAACGGCCGGATCGTCGAGTCCGGCACCGTCGCCGAACTGCTCGCGACCCCCGGCTCCGAGCTGGCGGGCGAGCTCTTCCCGGTCACCGGCGCGGCCACCGGCCCCGACCGCACCGTCGTCGACGTCACCTTCCACGGTGAGGCCGCCGCCCAGCCGGTCATCTCGCAGCTCTCGCGCACGTACAACATCGACATCTCGATCCTCGGCGCCGCGATGGACACCGTCGTCGGCCGGCTGATCGGCCGCATGCGCATCGAACTGCCCGGCCGCTACGAGGACAACGTCGTGCCGGTGGGCTTCCTGCGCGAGCAGGGCCTCCAGGTCGACGTGATCGACGAGGCCGACGAGATCGACGACGAACTGGCCGCGCTGGTCAAGGATGGTGCGAAGTGACCTGGTCCGAAATGCAGCCCCTGCTCACCCAGGGCACCTACGACACCCTCTACATGGTGCTGTGGTCCACCCTGGTGACCGTGCTCGGCGGACTGCCCATCGGCATCCTGCTGGTACTCACCGACAAGGGCGGCCTGCTGCAGAACCAGCCGCTCAACAAGGTCCTCGGCGTGATCGTGAACATAGGCCGCTCGCTGCCGTTCATCATCCTGCTGATCTTCCTGATCCCGGTCACCACCGCGATCGTGGGCACCTTCATCGGTCCCACCGCCATGATCGTCCCGCTGGCCATCGGCGCCGTCCCCTTCTTCGCCCGGCTCGTCGAGACCGCCGTCCGCGAGGTGGACCACGGCCTGATCGAGGCCGTCGAGTCCATGGGCGGCGGCATCCCCACCCTCGTCGGCAAGGTGCTCCTGCCGCAGGCCCTGCCCTCGCTGGTCGCCGGCGTCACCACCACCGTCATCACCCTGGTCGGCTACTCCGCCATGGCCGGCGCCGTCGGCGGCGAAGGACTCGGCTCCAAGGCCATCACGTACGGCTTCCAGCGCTTCGAGACCGGCTTCATGGTCGCCACCGTCGCGGTCCTGATCGTCCTCGTCACGGTGATCCAGCTGCTCGGCGACGGCGTGGTCCGCCTCCTGGCCCGCCGCGGCCGCACCGCCTGACCGGCCCACGGGCCACCCCCGGCTTTCCCACCCCGCAGAGCCCGCACTTGTCGTGCTTGGGCCACCACCAGCAAGTCTTCGGAACTTGTTCAGCAAGAAAGGCACTCTTCGTGCGTAAGAACATCAAGCTCACCGCCCTCGCCGCCACGGCCACCGCGCTCGCCCTCGGCCTCACCGCCTGCGGCAGCTCCTCGGACCCGTCCTCCAGCAAGGCCGACGGCGGCAAGACCGACGAGAGCAAGCCGCTCGTCATCGCGGCCTCCCCGAGCCCGCACGCCGACATCCTGAACTTCGTCAAGGACAACCTCGCGGCGAAGGAAGGCCTCAAGCTCGACGTCAAGGAGTTCACGGACTACGTCCTGCCGAACACCGCCACCGAGCAGGGCCAGGTCGCCGGCAACTTCTTCCAGCACAAGCCGTACCTCGACGACTTCAACAAGAAGAACAACACGCACGTCGTGCCCGTCGCGAACGTGCACCTGGAGCCCCTCGGCCTCTACTCCAAGAAGGTCAAGGCGATAGCCGACATCAAGGCCGGCCAGACCATCGCCGTCCCCAACGACACCACCAACGAGGGCCGCGCGCTCCATCTGCTCGCCGCGAACAACCTGATCACCCTCAAGGAGGGTGTCGGCACCAGCGCCAAGCTGTCCGACATCACCGACAAGAAGGGCCTGGAGTTCAAGGAGCTGGAGGCCGCCACGGTCCCGCGCGCCCTGAACGACGTGGACGCCGCCGTCATCAACGGCAACTACGCCATCGAGGCCAAGCTGTCGCCCGCCAAGGACGCGCTGATCCTGGAGAAGGCCGAGGGCAACCCCTACGCCAACTTCCTCGCGGTCAAGGAAGGCAACCAGAACGACCCGCGGATCCAGAAGCTCGCCAAGCTGCTGAACTCCGACGAGGTCAAGAAGTTCATCGAGGAGAAGTACCAGGGCTCGGTCATCCCGGCCTTCGGCACCCCGGCCTCCTGACCCGGCACCCCGGCCTCCTGACCCGGCACCCGGCCTCCTGACCCGGCACCCCGGCCTCCTGACCCGGCGGGCCGGCCCCCGGGCCCGGCCCCGCAGTCAGGAATCTCGGCCCCGCACGCCCCTGACGGCGCGCGGGGCCGAGCTCTGCCCGCTTCCGGGCAACCCGGCCCTGCACATCCCCCGGTCGATGCTGCATGCTGTGGCCTACGACCCGTGGAGGCGGCCCCGCACGAACGGTCCCTCACCACGGTCGCATCGCACCACGGTCGCACCACGTTTCTCAGGCATGGAGCTGCGCATGACTACCACCTTCCCGGACGTCACCATCAGCACGGACCGGCTGGTGCTGCGCCCCTTCGAGGAAGAGGACGTCACCGCGCTCACCGAGATGATGAACGACGAGTACGTCACCGCCTGGACCACCGTGGCACACCCCTACACCCACGCCGACGCGCACGGGTGGGCCACCCGCGACTCCCACGCCGAACGCACCGAGGGCCGCGGCATCGTCTTCGCCGTCACCGAGTTCCTCACCCAGCGCCTCGTCGGCATCGTCCACCTCCAGAACACCAACTGGCGCACCCGCGCCACCGAGGTCGGTTACGTCACCGCCCCCTGGGCCCGCGGCGAGGGCTACGCCAGCGAGTCCGTCCTGGCCGTCGCCCAATGGCTCTTGCGCGACCAGGGGTTCGAGCGCCTCGAACTGCGAACCGCCGCCGACAACACCGCCTCCCAGCAGGTGGCGCAGAAGATCGGCTGCATCAGCGAAGGCGTGCTCCGCAACGCGTGGATAGTGCGCACGCAGACGCCCGACGGAGGCTGGACCGACACCCGCACCGACCTCATCGTCTGGAGCCTCGTCCCCGAGGACCTCGACGAAGGCGACGGATACGACGGCTACGACTCCTACGACGGATACGCGGTCAGCACCGCCTTCGGGCAGCGGGCCGACGCGCACGGCCGCGCCGTCGGCGCCGACTGGAACTGAACCGATGACCGGGTAGTCTCACCGTGCCCGCCCCCGACGAAGCTTCGCCCGCCCCCACACCAGGAGACTGACGACGATGGCCGACCGGGTCACGGTGATCGGCTGGGACGGTTCGCCCCTGACCGCGGCCGCCCGGTCCGCGCTCTCCGCCGCCACCCTCGTGGCGGGCGCCGCCCACCACCTCGCCCTCCCCGAGGTACCGCCCACCGCCGAACGCGTCCGCCTCGGCAGCCTCGGCCTCGCCGCCCGCCGCATCGCCGGCCACCGCGGCACCGCGGTCGTCTTCGCCGACGGGGACCCCGGCTTCTTCGGCGTCGTACGCACCCTGCGCGCCCCCGAGCACGGCCTGGAGGTCGAGGTCGTCCCGGCCGTCTCCTCCGTGGCCGCCGCCTTCGCCCGCGCCGGCATGCCCTGGGACGACGCCCAGGTCGTCGTCGCCCACCCCCGCACCCTGCGCCGCGCCGTCAACGTCTGCCGCGCCCACGCCAAGGTCGCCGTCCTCACCTCGCCCGGCGCCGGCCCCGCCGAACTCGCCCTGCTCCTCGACGGAGTCCACCGCACCTTCGTCGTCTGCGAGGAAGTCGGCACGGAGCGGGAGCAGGTGAGCGTCCTCACCTCCGACAAGGCCGCCGACCACAGCTGGCGCGACCCCAACGTCGTCATCGTCATCGGCGGCGCAGGACAGACCCCGGCCGCCGAACCGGGCTGGCTGCTCGGCCAGGGCGCCGCCCACTCCGGCGACCGCGGCTGGGCCCGCCCGCAGCCCGACGCGGGCGAAGGGGAGTCGGCGCAGCTCCGCGCGGCCCAGCTCGCCCGGCTCGGCCCGCGCACCGGCGACCTCGTCTGGGACATCGGCGCCGGCTCCGGCGGCGTGGCCGTGGACGCCGCCGCCCTCGGCGCCGCCGTCATCGCGGTCGACGCCGACCCGCGCGCCTGCGAACGCGTAACTGCCGCCGCCCGCAAGCGCGGAGTGCAGCTCCAGGTCGTCGCCGGGCGCGCACCGCACGTACTGGAGAGCCTGCCCGAGCCCGACGTCGTCCGCGTCGGCGGCGGCGGGGCCGAGGTCGTCGCGGCCGTCGCCGACCGCCGCCCCGAACGGATCGTCAGCCACGCCTCCACCCGCGACGAGGCGGAGGCCATCGGCCGCACCCTCACCGAACACGGGTACGCCGTCGAGTGCGCGCTGCTCCAGTCCGTCGCCCTGGACCCCCGCACCTGGGCCGAACAGGACCGTTCCGTGGTGTTCCTCCTGTCGGCAGAACGCCCTGTGACCCGCTGAGACGAGGGCCGGGGTAGGCTGGCCGATCGTCGTACTGCCCCGGCGTTCCGGGCATCGCGACACCGCCGGAACGCGCGACGTGGCGCAGTCCACAGAGGACCGTGGCGGTTATGGCCGCCACGATGGCTAACGGGCGCGACAATGCTTAGTGGTTGTCGTGCAGGCGTATGTGAGACGGACTCGTCGCACGCCGGCCCCGCACGGCAACTCCGCTTGGAGGCCTCGTGGGCGACCGGGCGACCGACGAGGCAGAACCGATGGGCGAGGGGTAAGCATGACTGACACCGGCCAGGTACCGGGCGAGGGTCTCCCGGACAGCGCGGGCATGGTGGATCAGCAGGGCATCCCGGCTCCGGTCCAGATCCCGGCACCGATTCCCGGCGGCTACGCCTTCCAGGACCTCATGGACAACCCGGCCGAGCCGGAGGACGAGGAACTGCTGCTGATGCCGAGCGGCCAGGGCGCGTGGAGCGACCCGCAGGTCGTCCCGCCGGCCCCCGTCTTCCCCGTGGACCCCCAGCTCCCCGAGCCGCAGATGTACGCCGACGCGTCCTACGGCGCCGAGCCCGCGTACCCCGGGGCCCCGGCGGCGTACACCGAGCCGGCCGCGTACCCCGAGCCCGCCGCGTACCCCGGGTTCCCCCAGCCCTCCTTCCCCGACACCGGCTACAGCGCGGGCGCGCACGAGGCGGGCGGCCGTGACTCCGGCGCGCTCGACCTCGGCGGGCTCGTCGTCCCGCCGCCCGCCGCACCGGTGGCCCCCGCGGCCCCCGTCCGGCGCCCGCTGCACATGGGCCCGCCCGTGCCCGAGGCCAACGGCGGAGTCGTACGCTCCCTCGCCGACCGCGGCCCGGCCGCGGCCCCCGCTCCGACCGCGCCGATGGCCGCCGTGCTGAGCACCCCGGTGGTACCGGCGCCGCTCCGCCAGGCGGGGCCCCCGACCACGGGCCCGGAGTACCTGGACGTCCCGCGCGCGGAGGCCGTCGCGGCGCCCGTCCCGCAGCAGGGCGAGATCCCGCCGCAGGCCGGTGCGCCCTGGGCGGCGGAGCCGGTCGCCTCGCCCGAGCCGGTCGCCGTGCCGGAGGCCGCGCCCGCGCAGGCCGCCGAGCCCGCACAGCCGCCGGTGGAGCCGGAGCCGCTCGCCGTACCCGCAGAAACGGTGGTCCAGACCGAGCAGCCGGGACAGCCCGAGCAGCCCGAGCAGGAGCCCGTGGTCCCCGGGGCCCCCGAGCCCGTCGCGCCGGAGCCGGTCGCGGTCGAGCCCGTCCCTGTCGTCCCTGTCGAGGCGGTCGTCGCCGAGCCGGTCCAGCCCGAGCCCGTAGAGGCGCAGCCGGAGCCGGTCGTCCCGGTCGAGGCCGCCGCGGTCGAGCCCGTCCAGCCCGAGCCCGTCGAGCCCGTCACCCCGGAGCCGATCGAGGTCGCGCCGGAACCCGTCGCCCCGGTCGAGGCCGTAGTGGCCGAGCCGGTCCAGCCGGAGCCGGTCGAGGCGCAGCCCGAGCCGGTCGCCCAGGACGAGCCCGCCGAGCCGGAGCTGATCGAGGTGGCGCCGGAGCCGGTCGCCCCGGTCGTGGCCGAGCCGGTCCAGCAGGAGCCCGTAGAGGCGCAGCCCGAGCCGGTCGCTCCGGCCGCGGCCGAGCCCGAGGCACTCGCCCCGGTCGAGCCCGCCGCAGGCGAGCCGGCAGGCGAGCCGGCAAGCCAGCACCCGGGTGACCCGGCCCCCGCCTACGACGACGCCGAGCGCGAGGCCGTCCTGCGCGTCATGCGCGAGCGCCGCGACATCCGCAAGGGCTTCCGTACCGACCCGATCCCGCACGAGGTGCTGCTCCGCGTCCTGGAGGCGGCTCACACCGCGCCCAGCGTCGGCCACTCCCAGCCCTGGGACTTCGTCGTCATCAAGTCGGCCGAGACCCGCCGGACGATGCACGAGCTCGCCCAGCGCCAGCGCGAGGCCTACGCGAAGTCGCTGCCCAAGGGCCGGGCCAAGCAGTTCAAGGAACTCAAGATCGAGGCCATCCTCGACACCCCGGTGAACATCGTCGTCACCGCCGACCCCACCCGCGGCGGCCGCCACACCCTCGGCCGGCACACCCAGCCGCAGATGGCCCCGTACTCCTCGGCCCTCGCCGTCGAGAACCTCTGGCTCGCCGCCCGCGCCGAGGGCCTCGGCGTCGGCTGGGTCAGCTTCTTCGACGAGCGCGAGATGGTCCGCGAGCTCGGCCTGCCCGAGCACCTCGAAGTCGTCGCCTACCTCTGCGTCGGCTACGTCGACGAGTTCCCCGAGGAGCCCGAGCTCGCGCAGGCCGGCTGGTCCCAGCGCCGCCCGCTGTCCTGGGTCGTCCACGAGGAGACCTACGGCCGCCGCGCGCTGCCCGGCGAGGAGCCGCACGACCTGCTCTCCGAGACGGTCGCCAGCATCCGCCCGCTCGACGCGAAGGCGCTCGGCGAGGCCTGGGAGCGGCAGAAGCGCATGACCAAGCCCGCCGGGGCCCTGGGCATGCTCGAAATCATCTCCGCGCAGCTCAGCGGCCTCTCCCGGGTCTGCCCGCCGCCGATCCCGGAGCCGGCCGCCGTCGCGATCTTCGCCGGTGACCACGGCGTCCACGCCCAGGGCGTCACCCCGTGGCCCCAGGAGGTGACGACCCAGATGGTCGCCAACTTCCTCGGCGGCGGCGCGGTCTGCAACGCGTTCGCCAACCAGGTGGGCGCCGAGGTCTGCGTCATCGACGTCGGCGTCGCGGGCGACCTCCCGGCCACGCCGGGCCTGCTCCCGCGCAAGGTCCGCCCCGGCACGGCCGACCTCTCCACCGGCCCGGCGATGACCCGCGAGGAAGCGATCGCGGCGATCGAGGTCGGCATCGAGACGGCCCGCGACCTGGTGGCGGCCGGCAACAAGGCCCTCCTCACCGGCGAGATGGGCATCGCCAACACCACGGTGTCGGCGGCCCTCATCTCGGTCTTCACCGGGGTCGACCCCGCCGAGGTCACCGGCCGGGGCACGGGCATCAACGACGAGACGCACGCCCGCAAGGTCGAGGTCGTACGCCGGGCCCTGGAGCTCCACCAGCCCGACCCGGCGGACCCGATCGGCGTCCTGGCCGCCATTGGCGGCCTGGAGCACGCGGCGATCGTCGGCCTCCTCCTGGGCGGAGCCTCCCTGCGCACGCCGGTCATCCTGGACGGCGTCAGCGCCGGCGCCGCCGCCCTGGTGGCCCGCGCCATCGCCCCCGAGTCCCTGTCGGCGTGCATCGCGGGCCACCGCAGCGCGGAGCCGGGCCACGTGGCGGCCCTGAACAAGCTCGGCCTGCGGCCCCTGGTCGACCTGGACCTCCGCCTCGGCGAAGGCACGGGCGCCCTGCTGGCCCTCCCCCTGGTCCAGAGCGCGGCCCGCGCGATGCACGAGGTAGCCACCTTCGACTCGGCGGGCGTCACGGAGAAGTAGCGGGGCCCCTGCGGGGTGGCTCGGCGGGCTCGGGCCGTCCTCCCGGGTCCCTCGGAAGCTTCGGCCAGGGCCCGGCCGCCCCGGGCCGGGGTGGTTCCGGTGGGGCGGACCGGCCCGTCAGACCGCTTCGGCACCACCGGGCAAGAACAGCCCCGCCGGCGTTTGAGGCGCGGGGTCCGGGGCGGGGCCCCGGGGGAGCCGACCGCGCAGCCCCCGTCCGCGCTATGGGACGGCCCGCGCCGTATGGTGGACCCGCACCCAGAACCCGCACGTCAGTACCCCCGCCGCTCCAGAGCCGCAGCGGCAAGACAGAACGATCGCCGCATCAGGAGCCGCATCCGCCATGGCTGACACCCCCGCCTACCCCGTAGGACTCCGACTCGCCGGCCGCCGCGTCGTCGTCATCGGCGGCGGCCAGGTCGCCCAGCGCCGCCTCCCCGCGCTCATCGCGTCCGGCGCCGACGTCCTGCTCGTCTCGCCCTCCGCCACCCCCTCCGTGGACGCCATGGCCGAGACCGGCGAGATCCGCTGGGAGCGCCGCCGCTACGAGGACGGCGACCTGGCCGGCGCCTGGTACGCCCTCATCGCCACCCGGGACCGCGAGGCCAACGACCGTGCCTCCGCCGAGGCGGAGCGCGAGCGCGTCTGGTGCGTCCGGGCCGACGACGCCGGGGCCGCCACCGCCTGGACCCCGGCCACCGGCCGCGTGGAGGGCGTCACCGTCGCCGTGCTGAGCGGCAACGACCCGCGCCGCTCCGCCGCCGTCCGGGACGCGGTCGTCGAGGGGCTGCGCGACGGCACCCTCACGGCCGCCCGCCCCCGCACCCCCGGCGTCTCCCTCGTCGGCGGCGGGCCCGGCGACCCGGACCTCATCACCGTGCGCGGCCGCCGCCTCCTCGCCGAGGCCGACGTCGTCATCGCCGACCGCCTCGGCCCCCGTGACCTGCTCGACGAGCTTCCGCCGCACGTCGAGGTCATCGATGCCGCGAAGATCCCGTACGGCCGGTTCATGGCCCAGGAGGCCATCAACAACGCGCTGATCGAGCACGCCAAGGCCGGCAAGGCCGTGGTGCGGCTCAAGGGCGGGGACCCGTACGTCTTCGGCCGCGGCATGGAGGAGCTCCAGGCTCTCGCCGAACAGGGCATCCCCTGCACCGTCGTGCCCGGCATCTCCAGCTCCATCTCGGTGCCCGGCGCCGTCGGCATCCCGGTCACCCACCGCGGTGTGGCCCACGAGTTCACCGTGGTCAGCGGGCACGTCGGGCCCGAAGACCCGCGCTCCCTCGTGGACTGGGCCGCCCTCGCCAAGCTCACCGGCACGCTGGTGATCCTGATGGGCGTCGACAAGATCGGCCTGATCGCCGAGGCGCTCGTACGGCACGGGCGCGCGGCCGACACCCCGGTCGCGGTCGTCCAGGAGGGCACCACCGCCACCCAGCGCCGGGTGGACGCGACCCTCGCCACGGTCGGCGAGCGGGTCCGGGCGGAGGAGGTCCGCCCGCCGGCCGTCATCGTCATCGGCGAGGTCGTCCGCGTCAACGCCCCCATCACCAGCGCCTGACAGGCCGTTGGCACCGCACCCAGGACAAGGCAGTATCACCCTGTGGCTGATCTCATCACCGTCGAGGACCCCGACGACCCGCGCCTGCGCGACTACACGGGTCTGACCGACGTCGAACTGCGGCGCAGGCGCGAGCCCGCCGAAGGGCTCTTCATCGCCGAGGGCGAGAAGGTCATCAGACGCGCCAAGGACGCCGGGTACGAGATGCGCTCGATGCTGCTCTCGGCCAAGTGGGTCGACGTCATGCGCGACGTCATCGACGAACTCCCGGCGCCGGTCTACGCCGTCAGCCCCGAGCTCGCCGAACGCGTCACCGGCTACCACGTGCACCGCGGCGCCCTCGCCTCCATGCAGCGCAAGCCGCTGCCCACGGCCGAGGAACTCCTCGCCACGACCCGCCGCGTGGTCGTCATGGAAGCGGTCAACGACCACACCAACATCGGGGCCATCTTCCGCAGCGCCGCCGCCCTCGGCATGGACGCGGTGCTGCTGTCGCCCGACTGCGCGGACCCGCTCTACCGCCGCTCGGTGAAGGTCTCCATGGGCGCGGTGTTCTCCGTCCCGTACGCCCGCCTGGAGGCCTGGCCCAAGAGCCTGGACTCGGTGCGGGAGGCGGGCTTCAGGCTGCTCGCCCTCACCCCGCACGAGAAGGCCTCGCCGATCGACGTGGCCGCCCCGCAGTCCCTGGAACGGGTCGCGCTCATGCTGGGCGCCGAGGGGGACGGCCTGTCCACGCCGGCGCTGGTCGCCGCCGACGAGTGGGTACGGATCCCGATGGCGCACGGCGTGGACTCGCTGAACGTGGGCGCGGCGGCCGCCGTCGCCTTCTACGCGGTGGCCCAGGGCCGCTAGGCCGTCTCTTTCGGATCTTGCTCCCCCAGCTACCGCTGGGAGGGACCCCCAGGCACCGCACCTCGCCGCGTTGTCGGGGCACATAAGTACGTCCAGTACTCGGGCGCCCCTCCGCCTTGCGATGCACGGCACCAGACGACGCGGGCTTAACCGACAAGATCCAAAAGAGACAACCTAGGTGTGTTGTCCGGACAGGTTGGTGACGCGGCTGGCGGGTGTTTGGCCTTGGATGCCGGTGTGGGGTCGGTGGTAGTTGTACCAGTCGATCCAGTCGGTGAACGCGGTCTGTCGTTCGGCGTCTGAGGTGTAGGGCTGCTGGTAGGCCCATTCCTCGAGCAGGGTGCGGTGGAAGCGTTCGACCTTGCCGTTGGTCTGCGGCCGCCAGGGCCTGGTCCATCGCGGGCTGATGCCCAGATCACGGCAGGTGTCGCGCCAGGTGTTCTTGCTGTAGGCCCAGGCGTTGTCGGTCAGGACGCGTTCGACGGTGACGCCTCGTTCTGCGAACCAGGCGACGGCGCGGGTCAGGAAGGCTGCGCAGGTGGGGGCGGTCTCGTCGGGCAGGTCTTCGGTGTAGGCGAGGCGGGTGTGGTCGTCGAGGGCGGTGTGAAGGTAGGCCCAGCCGGTGCCGGTCTTGTTGCGCCGGCCTTCGGCCCGGCCGAGGGTCTTGTGGCCGCCGCCGTCGGGGATCCTGCCGAGCTTTTTGACGTCGACGTGGATCAGTTCGCCCGGCCGGGAGCGTTCGTAGCGGCGGATGGGTTCGCCGGTGGCCCGGTCCAGGGTGGCCAGGGCCGGCTGACCGTGGCGGGTGAGGATGCGGTGGGCGGTCGAGGGCGCGATTCCCGCGCGGGCGGCCAGTCGCAGGGGTCCGATCCGGTATTCGCGCCTGAGCCGCAGCACATGTTCCTCGACTGCGGCCGGGGTCCGTCGCGGCTGGTGGTGGGGGCGGCTGGTCCGGTCACTCATTCCGGCGACGCCCAGCGTGCGGTAGCGGGTGGCCCAGCGGGCCGCGGTGGTGTGGCTGACCTGGAAGCGTTCTGCTGCCCGGCGCACGGGCCAGCCGTCGTCCACGACACAGCGGGCCAGCCGAAGTCGTCCGGTCTCGGTCAGCGGGGCATTACGGTGGACCACGAGGGCCTCCTCGGATCGGTGGAGATGTCGCAATCCACACCGAACCCGGAGGCCCTCACTCATTTCAAGAACCCAGTACGCGTGTCACCAACGTCCCGGGACAACACACCTAGGCCCTCTCCTCGGATCTCGCCGGGCACGCGGGGCCGACAGGATCCGGAAGACGCGCCCTAGAGCTTCTGGGCCGCGGCGATGCCCAGCGCCACGATCAGCGTCACCAGGACGAACACGATCAGCCGCTGCCGCATCATCCGCGGGTCCGGCCGCGAGGGGCGCCGTCCGGTCCCCGTCGTCCTGGGCGCCGGGCGGCCGCCCGTACGGCCGGCGGTCGGCCGTGAGGACGGACCGCCGGGGTTGCGCGGGTTGCGGGAGGACGAGGGCCGCGAGTGCGGCCCGCCCGGGGCCCGGGGCGTGGTGGAGCCGCCGGTACGACGCTCCGTGCGCTGCTCCGCGTAGTCCTCGGGGAGCCGCCCCGTCGGCCGCTCGGTCCGGGCCCGCTGCGCCGGCGGGCGGGACTCCGACAGCCCCTGTGCCTCGCGGGCCGCGATCTCCTTGAGCCGCATCGACAGCTGGAGCGTGCTGGGCCGCTCCTCGGGATCCTTGGCCAGGCAGGCCCGTACGAGGGGCGCCAGCGCGTCCGGGACCCCCTGCAGGTGCGGCTCCTCGTGCACCACGCGGTAGAGCATGACCTCGGAACTGCCGTGCCCGAAGGGCGAGTCGGCGGTCGCCGCGTAGGCGAGGGTGGCGCCGAGGGCGAAGACGTCCGTGGCGGGGGTGACGGCCGCGCCGCGCACCTGCTCGGGCGCGAGGAACCCGGGGGAGCCGACGGCCGTACCCACGTGGGTGAGCGTGCTGGCCCCGGTGGCCCAGGCGATCCCGAAGTCGATGATCCGCGGGCCCTTGGGGGAGAGCAGGATGTTCGAGGGCTTGAGGTCCCGGTGGACGACCCCCGCCTCGTGTACGGCGACCAGCCCCTCGGAGAGCGCGGCGCCGACGGCGGCGATCTGCGCAGCCGTCAGGGGGCCCTCCTCGGCCACCTTGTCGTGCAGTGAGGGCCCGGGCACGTACTGGGTGGCGAACCACGGCCGCTCGGCCTCCAGGTCCGCCGCCACCAGCCGTGCGGTGCATCCGCCCCGGATCCGCCGCGCGGCGGACACCTCGCGGGCGAACCGCGAGCGGAACTCCTGGTCCTCGGCCAGGTCCGGCCGGATGACCTTGAGCGCGACGCGCTGCCCGCGCCGGTCCGATCCCAGGTAGACCACGCCCATGCCGCCGGCACCGAGCCGCCGGTGCAGCCTGAACGAGCCGACGACACGCGGGTCCTCGCGCCGGAGCCGCATCATCGCCATGTCCACCCCGCTGACCGGTCGTCCTGTTGATGTGCCACAGCTTACGGACCATCCGGCATGCGTGCTCAGAGGCCGCGCCCTCGCCGTGGGATTCGATTGTCAGTGCGGCACAGCACACTTGAGGGAGCCTCAGGGATGCCGGACGGCAGCGCGGCGCGGCTGCTCCGCACGCCCAAGCACCCCTCGGTTCAAGGGGATTGAGGCATCGGCGCGGGTCCGGGGCCTTCCAGGTGCAGACGTACGCCGCCCACGCGCGAGTGGATCTTGTCGAGGGGTGGCGGGCGGACACGTATCAACAGGGAGTGACGGAAGTGAGAGAAGTCACTACCCTCCGGTCATCCCCTCCGGGAAGACCCCGACACCGGGGGAGCGGCCTCCACCCAGGGGAGTACACGGAGGAGGTCCCGTCATCCTCCCGGAGGCCCGGCAATGGGTACGAAGGCATGAGGCCAGGGGCCGTCCGCCCGCCTAGTGTTGAAGACAAGCGGCGGGTGGCGCACTCGTCCCCCGAGGTCACAAGCCCGCCGCTGCCAAACGACAGGGAGAGGGCCATGGCGGACATCGCACGGCAGGGACGCAAGGCATTCGCGTTCAACGGCCACGAGTCCGGTACCCGCCACCCACTGGTGGCCGCGGCCATGGTGCTCCCCCTGGCCGCCCTGCTGCTCTTCCTCTTCGGAGGCTTCGACCAGCTGGTGGCACAGGCGTCGTCCGTGGGTCTGATGCCGGGGCGCTGAGCGGCGCCCCGGGCCCGGGAGAGCGGTCCGGGCCGGGACATCGGCTGTCGAACCCCGTGGGGACGGGGGAGCGACGGACGGACGGCAGGTGAAGGGTGCTGCCCGTACGGCTGGGGAGTCGGACGGGCAGCACCCTTTTCATGCCCTGCGCACAGGGGAACGCGAAAGCCCCGGCCGAAGAGACGGCCGGGGCTTTCGATCGGTGCGCGATACTGGGATTGAACCAGTGACCTCTTCCGTGTCAGGGAAGCGCTCTCCCGCTGAGCTAATCGCGCGGGAACCACGGCTCGGAAGCCGCAGGTCAGGCAAGTGGTGCCAGGTGCTGCGTGCGCGATACTGGGATTGAACCAGTGACCTCTTCCGTGTCAGGGAAGCGCTCTCCCGCTGAGCTAATCGCGCGGGGATCCTTGCGGATCAGTGGACGATACTGGGATTGAACCAGTGACCTCTTCCGTGTCAGGGAAGCGCTCTCCCGCTGAGCTAATCGTCCTTGGAGGTGGAGACGGGATTTGAACCCGTGTAGACGGCTTTGCAGGCCGTTGCCTCGCCTCTCGGCCACTCCACCATGGAGCTGCAGGGGTTCTCGGGAAGATCCCCCACTTCGAGCGGACGACGAGACTCGAACTCGCGACATCCACCTTGGCAAGGTGGTGCTCTACCAACTGAGCTACGTCCGCAGGTCGCCGTGTTCACTCCGGGGCTTTCCCCCTTCGCTCCCTGGCGACGAGTTGAACTCTAGCGGATTCCCGGGCCAGCTCAAAAACGCGTTTCCGCAGCGTGCTGCCACCCGATCACCACAGGTCACCTCTTCTTCACCCCACCGGCGCCGCGTCGTCACCGGTCATAGACTCGCAGCCGTGCACGACCTGCCCCCCATGGCCCGCTTCGGCGGCCTCCTCGCGACCGACCTCCGGGACGTCACCAGTGATCCCGCCGCCCTCGACTCCACCGGCTTCTGGGCGGTGGCCGCCGGCTTCGAAGGGCGGCTGGTCTGCGCGCGCTTCGGTGACGTGCGCCCCGACCCGGTCCCCGCGCCGGTCCCCGGCGCCTGGCGCGGGCCCGACGCCGACGAATGGACCTCCTCGCTCGACCGGGCCGCGTACGTCGCCGGAGTGCGCCGCATCCGCGAGCACATCGCCGCAGGTGAGGTCTATCAGGCCAATCTCTGCCGGGTGATGTCCGCGCCGCTGCCCCACCCGGACCGCGCCGACGTCGACGCCCTCACGGCGCTCCTCGCCCGCGGCAACCCCGCACCCTTTGCAGGAACGATTCGGCTGGCCGCCCGCGGCGTGGAGATCGCCACCGCCTCCCCGGAGCTCTTCCTGCGCCGGACCGGCCGCCACATCGAGTCCGGCCCCATCAAGGGCACCGGCCGCACCGCCGCCGACCTGCTCCCCAAGGACCACGCCGAGAACGTGATGATCGTGGACCTCGTCCGCAACGACCTCGGCCGGGTCTGCGCGACGGGCTCCGTCACCGTCCCCGAGCTGTGCGCCGTCGAGGAGCACCCCGGTCTGGTCCACCTCGTCTCCACCGTCAGCGGCGAACTCGCCGACGGCGCCGGCTGGCCCGAGCTGCTCGCCGCCACCTTCCCGCCCGGTTCCGTCACCGGTGCCCCCAAGTCCTCCGCCCTGCGGATCATCGAGGCGCTGGAGACCGCCCCGCGCGGCCCCTACTGCGGAGGCATCGGCTGGGTCGACGCCGACCGGGGCACCGCCGAGCTCGCCGTCGGCATCCGTACCTTCTGGATCGACCGCGAGACACCCGGTGGCCCCAGCCTGCTCTTCGGTACCGGCGCCGGCATCACCTGGGGCTCGGACCCCGACCGCGAATGGGCGGAGACCGAGCTGAAGGCCGCCCGCCTGCTCCGGGTGGCGTCGGGCCTCGAAACCACCGGCGGCCAGGGCACGAACGGGACGATCGGAAGGACCGCACCATGAGAATCTGGCTCGACGGAGTGCTGAAGGACGTCGGCAGCGCGCAGGTGTCCGTCCTCGACCACGGGCTCACCGTGGGAGACGGCGTCTTCGAGACGCTGAAGGCGGAGCGCGGCCAGGCCTTCGCGCTCACCCGTCACCTGGAGCGGCTGACCCGCTCCGCCCGGGGCCTCGGCCTGCCCGACCCCGACCTCGACGAGGTGCGCCGGGCCTGCGCCGCCGTCCTGGAGGCCAACCCGATGGAGCACGGGAGGCTGCGCGTCACCTACACCGGCGGAATCTCCCCGCTCGGCTCCGACCGCGGAGACGCCGGCACCACCCTGATCGCCGCCGTCGCGTCGTCCGCCCGCCGACCGGACACCACCGCCGTCATCACCGTCCCCTGGGTGCGCAACGAACGCTCCGCCGTGGCCGGCCTGAAGACCACCTCGTACGCCGAGAACGTGGTCGCGCTCGCCGCCGCGCACCGGGCCGGGGCCTCCGAGGCGCTCCTCGCCAACACCGTCGGCCGGCTCTGCGAGGGCACCGGCTCCAACGTCTTCGTCGTCCTCGACGGGGAACTGCACACCCCGCCCCTGAGCTCCGGCTGCCTGGCGGGCATCACCCGGGCCCTCATCGTCGACTGGGCCGGCGCCAAGGAGACCGACCTGCCCTTCGAGGCGCTGGAACACGCCGAGGAGATCTTCGTGACCTCCTCCCTGCGCGACGCCCAGGCGGTCGTACGGGTCGACGACCGCGAGCTGGGCACGGGCCCCGGGCCCGTCACGGCGGAGGTGATGCGGATCTTCGAGGTGAAGGCCGGTTCGGACATCGATCCGTGAACCCTGGTGACGCGGGGCCGCAGGGCAGGTAGAACTCGAAGTGATGACCACCACCCTGCGGCCCGCACAGCCGCTCCAGCAGAACAGTGACGGAACCCGCTCGCGGACCTACGAGGTGCGCGTCAACAGCCGGCACGTCGGCGCCCTCGAACTGGCCACCCGGTCCGCCGCCCAGCCCCGGATCGGTGTGATCCGGGACCTGTGGATCGACGAACAGGACCGCCGGCGCGGGCGCGGCACGGTCGCCGCGCTCGCCGCCGAGGAGGTGCTGCGCTCCTGGCGCTGCACCGGCGTCGCCGTGTCGGTGCCCGCCGACGCCGGGCCGGCGCTGCGGATGGCCACGGCCCTCGGCTACCGGGAGACCGGCCGGGTCATGGTCAAGGAGCTGCCGGCCGAACCGCCCGCGCTCCCGGCCGGCAGCTCGGGCCGCCCCATGACCCGGGCGGAGTTCGACGCCTGGCTGGAGGTGGCGATCGTGGAGTACGCCCCCCGCCTCGTCGCGCCCGGCATGACCACGGAACAGGGCGTGGCCGCGTCCCGCGCCGATCACGCCCGGATGCTGCCGGCCGGCCGGGAGACCCCCGGCACGGCCTTCCACGTGGTGGAGACCCCGCAGGGCGCGATCTTGGGCAGTGTGTGGGTGGGGGAGCGCGAACTGCCCGGCCTCGGCTCCGTCCCGTACGTGTACGACGTCCGGGTCGAGCCCGAGCACCGCGGCCAGGGGCACGGCCGGACCCTCATGCTGCTCGCCGAACACAGCGCACTGGCCGCGGGCGCCCACCACCTGGGGCTGTACGTGGTCGAGGGCAACACCCCGGCCCGGCGGCTCTACGAGTCGCTCGGGTACCGGGACACCACCGTGAACGCCGTCAAGGAACTGATCTAGAACCTAGGCGCCGAGCAGGCGGTCGGTGATCTCCTCGATGCGGGCGCGCAGGCCGTCCTGGCTCTTGCCGCCGTCGAGGCGCTCGCCGTCGATCACGTACGTCGGGGTGCCGGTCACGCCGATCGCCTTGCCCTCGGCCTGGTCCGCGTCGACGATCAGGATGTGCCGTCCGTCGATCAGGGCGGTGTCGAACTCTTCGGCGTCCAGACCCAGTTCGCGCGCCACGTCCAGCAGCACCGGCTCGCCGCGCTCGGCCAGCTCGGCGGTGCGCGCCAGGACGGCCTCCGCGTAGGGCCAGCCCTGCCCCTGCTCGGCGGCCTCCTCGGCGGCCTGCGCCGCGGCGAAGGAGTGCTTGTGCTTCTCCAGGGGGAAGTGGCGCAGCCGGATGTCCAGCCGGTCGCCGTAGCGGGCCCGCAGGGCGCGTACGTCGTCCAGGGCGCGGTGGCAGTCCGAGCACTGGAGCTCGCACCAGACGTCGAGGATCACGGAATCGGTCATACGGACAGTCTCCCAGCCCCCGCCGCGCCCACCGACCGGGACCCAGGGAGGAGGCGCGACCCGGAGATGTCCCGGAGATCCGTCCGGGGGAGGCTGCGGACCTGGCCCCCGCGGCGACCGGCGGTGCAGGATGGATAGGGACAGATCGCCTTGCCGCCGACAGTCCGGAGGACCGCATGCTCGCCGAGACCATTTGCTCCGCGGTGTCCGCGGCGGGCCTGGGCATCGCCGCGCTCACCGCCTACCGCAAGCGCTTCCTGGCCGCCGCGCGGATCACCGCGTACGCGCTGGTGCCCATCGGCCTCGTCCTGACCGGCGTCGTGGAGTGGGTGTCCTCGATGGTCTTCAAGCCGTCCGTCTGGGCCGGCTTCGGGCTGCTGGCGCTGGCCTGGCTGCTCCTCGTCACCACCCGGGCCGTCGAGCGCCGCCGCCTCGGCGAGTCCGGGGAGCCCGCGAAGAAGAAGGTCAAGGGGAGCCGGGCCCCGGAGGCCGTGGCCCCGGCCGCCTCCGCGCCGTCCCTCGGCGCCGGAGCCGGTGCGCAGAGCGCGCCCGCGCCCAGCCGCAAGCCGGCGGCCGCGGCTCCCGCCGAAGACTTCTCCGACATCGAGGCCATCCTCAAGAAGCACGGCATCTGACTCCCGGGACCGATCCGGAGGACGCCCCCGGGAGGGGTCACAGGGCGCCCGGTCCACGAGTTCGGGCGAACTGCCGCGCGGTTGTTGGCGTGTTGGGGGGCGGACGGCGGCCCGCTGCGTCATCATCGCCCCGACATGCTCGAGACATCGCAGAGTGAGCCCTCGGTGCCCGTGCCGGTACCCGCCCCCGTCGTGGAGGAGCCGCGAGGCTGCCTCTTCGCGCTCTCCCAGCCACCCCTGATGATCTTCCTAGCGGTGATCGGCATCCTGCTGCTGCTCGCCGCCGTGCACGACCTCTTCATGCTCTGACAGGCCCGCGTCGGCCTCCTTGCGCCGGGCCCGGTACGCCGCCACGTGCAGCCGGTTCCCGCAGGTCCGGCTGTCGCAGTAGCGCCGGGAGCGGTTGCGGGACAGGTCCACGAAGGCGCGCCGGCAGTCCGGGGCCTCGCAGCGGCGCAGCCGTTCCTGTTCGCCGGAGACCACGATGAAGGCCAGGGCCATGCCGCCGTCGGCCGCCAGGTGGTCGTCCACCGACGCGCCCGGCGCGAAGTAGTGGACGTGCCAGTCGTAGCCGTCGTGGTCGGTCAGCTGCGGGGTGGTGCCCGCGGTGTCCACGAGCTCGTTGATCAACGCGGCGGCCGCACGGGGGTTCGGTGCGGCGAAGACCTGGGCGAACTTGGCGCGCACGGTCCGGACGCCGGCCAGGTCGCGGGCGCCGAGCTCGCCGACGTCGCTGATCGCGTACTCCTGGACGAAGCCGCGCAGCGAGCCGACGTCCGAGAGTCCGTCGGGCTGGTCCGCCTCGGCCGCGGTGTTCACCAGCGCGACGACGACGTCGAGCGCGCGACGGGTGTCGTGGGGGATCTGCACGGGGTCTCCCTAGGGGCCGGGCCTGCGGCGACGGGAGGCGCCGCCGCTGCCGCCCGACAATAGCGGGTCCCCCCACGCACACCGGCGCCGTCCTCGCGGGTGGATCCCGCGGGAACAGCGCCGGCACTGCCGTATGTGGTTGTCCGACCCGCACCGTCGCCCCGAGTCGGACGGTGTCGAGCGGCTGTAGGCCTGGCTCAGCTTTCGGCCAGGATGTGGGAGAGCTCCTTGTCGAGGTCGAAGTGCCGGTGTTCGGTCCCGGGTGGAACCGCGGCGTCCGTCCGCTTGAGGAACGACTCGAGTGCTCGGGCGGGTGCTTCGAGCAGTGCTTCTCCCTCCGGTGAGCTCAGGGCGATGCAGACGACGCCCTGACCGTGGCTGCGGGACGGCCAGACGCGGACGTCGCCGGTACCGGTGGGCCGGTGGAGACCCTCCGCGAGGAGGTCGCGGGCGAATACCCATTCGACCGTCTCCTCGGCGCCGGTGTGGAAGGTGGCGTGCACGGCGTAGGGGTCGGCCGTGTCATACCGCAGGCCCGCGGGAACAGGCAGTGAGGACTCGCTCGACACAACGAGGCGCAGGTGCAGCTCGCAGCTGACCGTGGTGTTCATAAGCGCCAGGGCCTTTCGCTCAGTGTGCGCTCGGGGATTCGCACGTCGGCGAAATCGACATGCCACCTACGGTGCCGTTGTAAACCCCTCTGACCGTTTTGCGGACCTCTGGGTCCCTCGGACGGCGGATCCAAACCACCATTCACGTGTGCTTCCGGCTCCGGTAGATTCGACCTCATGAATACGGGGAGTGACCGCGGAGCCAACGAGTCCGCCGCCGAGGAATCCGCCGTGCACGCCACGGGAGCCACCGAGGGCCCGGCAGCCGCCGAGGGCCCGGGAGCCGCCGAGGGCCCGGCAGCCGCCGAGGCCGCGGAAGCCGAGGGGGCCGCGGCGGAGGCGCCGCACGTCTCGAAGGCGCCCGCCTTCATCAAGGCCCGCAAGGGCCTGCACCTCAGCTGGCAGGTCGGCGTCTTCGTCGTCGGCCTCGCCGTGATCGCGGCCGGTGTGGCCATGCTCGTCCTGCCCGGCCCCGGCTGGGTCGCGATCTTCGCGGGCCTGGCGATCTGGGCGACCGAGTTCGCCTGGGCCCACCTCGTGCTGCGCTGGACCAAGCGCAAGGTCACCGAAGCGGCACAGAAGGCGCTCGACCCGAAGGTCCGCCGCCGCAACATCATCCTGACCAGCGCGGGCCTCGTCATCGCGGGCGCGCTGATCGGCTTCTACCTGTGGAAGTACGGGCTCGTCCTGCCCTGGAACCTCAAGGACCAGTGATGGTCAGGGAGCACCGCTGACATGCGGTAATGTTTGCGGTGCGTCCGGGCGATTAGCTCAGTGGGAGAGCACTTCGTTCACACCGAAGGGGTCACTGGTTCGAACCCAGTATCGCCCACCCGGACCAGAGGCCCGGAGACTTTCACAGTCTCCGGGCCTCTGGCGTTACCGCAGCCGTCCGATCGCGTCCCGCAGCCGCCGGGCGTCGCGCAGCCGCTTCTCGTACGTCGCCCCCACCGCCAGCAGCAGCAGGCCCGCCAGGGCCGGCGGCACCCAGCGCGGCAGCGCCCCCGCGACCTGCACCACGTACGGGGCCAGCTCGTGCACCGCCACCACCGCCAGCACCGCGCCGCCGAGCAGCAGCGGGGCCTGCAGCCGCCGCTGGGCGCCGATCAGGGTCAGGGCCAGCGCGGCCAGCCCCAGCAGCAGCGGGCGCACCCAGCTCCGGTCGTCCAGGGCCACCAGCAGGCTCGGCAGCAGGGTCGCCGCCAGCCCCGGGCCGTACGCCGTCCAGGACGAGGCCTGCGGGTCCCTGCGGCGCCGCAGGAAGCCCACCACGAGGGCCGGCACCGTCACCGGCAGCGTGTAGGCCTCCGGCGTCGTGACCCCGGCGTCGGCCAGCCGGACCCAGGTGGCCGCCGCGAACAGCGCCCCCGCCGCCCAGCCCACCGCGCGCCGCTCCGGGCGCACCGCGGCCCCCGCACAGACCGTCCCGGCCAGCGCCAGGACCAGCGCCAGCGTCCCCGGACGCCCGGCCGACAGGGCCACCGCGAGGACGCCGGCCACGGCCGCCGCGATCTCCACGGGCACCCGTACGCCGCCCAGCCGCGGCCCGGAAGCCGCCGCCAGCGCCGGGACCGCGAGCACCGGCAGCGCCCACCAGACCACCGCCAGGTCCGTCACCGCGGCCGCCGCCACCAGCAGCGCCGTGGCGTACCCGACGGCGCACACCGCCGCCGCGGAGCGGACCCGGCGCGGAGCGGTCCCGTACGCCGCTCCCGCCGCGCAGGCCGCGCCCAGCAGCCCCCACACCGCGAAGGTCGCCACCCGGCCGTCCAGCGCGCCCAGGGACACGTTCGCGGCCCCGGCCAGCGCGCACACGGCCGCCGCGATCCCGGCGCCGCGCGCGGGGGAGCGCAGGGCGAACACCCCGGCCGCGCCCGTGACCGCCAGCTGGGCGGCGAACACCGCCGCCGCCGGGAACCCGAGCAGCACCGGAGCCGTGAACAGCCCCGCCCAGGCCAGGACCACCGCCACCACCCCGGGCTCCGGCCGCGCCAGCACCCGGGACAGCCACCAGGCCGCCCCCGCCGTCGTCAGCAGGATCAGCACACCCGCCGCACCCGGCGCGTACGGAGCCGGGGCCGGAGTGGTCACCGCCCACACCTCCTCCAGCACCCGCAGCCGGGCCAGCAGCGTCGGAACCACCGCGGCGCCGGCCGACAGCGCCACCAGGGCGGCCACCGCCACCCCCGCCCGCGCCAGGCCGCGCCGCACCGCCGCCGGGAGCGCGGAGGCCCGTACCGCCGCCAGCAGCGGCAGCGCCACCAGCAGGTGCACCAGCGCCACCCACGCGCCGTCCCGGACCGAATCCGTCAGAGCCGGCCGGGCGAGCCCGCCCAGCGCCACCACCGCGGCCAGGCCGGCCGCCAGCGCGGCGACCCAGGCGCGCGGCTCCCGCCAGGCCGCCGCCGTGCCCAGGGCCGCGCCCGCCAGCAGCAGCGCCCCCGGAACCAGCGCCTGCGCCACCGAGGCCGCCGACCACGACTCGGCCACCCCGATCAGCAGCGCCACCGCCGCCAGCACGGCCGCCGGGACCGCCGCCGCCCGCACCCGCAGGGCGAGCGCCGCGTCCAGCACCGCCGTCGCCAGCAGCGCCCAGCCGAGCTCCAGCGGGCCCGCCTGCGCGGCCAGCGCCGCCAGCGGCAGCGGGAACTGCGCCGCCAGCACCGCAGCCGGCAGCGGGAGCCGCAGCTTCCGCAGGGCCGAGCCGTACCCGGCCCACACCGCCGCCAGCACCGCGGCCGCACCCGCCGCGTACCCGGTGCCGTCGGCGTCCGGCATGCCGACCGCGTACAGCGCGTACGCGTCCAGCACCGTCAGCAGCAGCCCCACCGCGGCGACCGACTCAGCCGTCGACCGCAGCCCCCGGCGCAGCAGCGGCACGGGTGCGGCCAGCGCCGCCGCCGTCACCGCGGCCAGTACCGCCGAGCGCCCGGCGATCCCCATGGACCCCCAGCTGACCAGCGTGAACGCCAGCGCGGCCACGGCCAGCAGCACGGCGCCCAGGGTGAGCAGCACGTTCTGCGCGCTCGGGGCCGAGGTCTCCTTCGGCCGCCCGGCGGGCAGGGCGGAACCCCAGCCGGCGGGGGCGGGGGCGGGCCCCGGCTGCTGGAGGATGCGCAGCAGCCAGTCCCGGCGGGTCAGCAAGTGGAGCCGCCGGGCGTCGAGTTGCACCAGCTCACGGTCGATGAGCGCCAGCTCTTCGGCCGGCGGCAGAGGGTTGTTCATACCGGGAGTGTGGCGCCGGTCACGCCGTCAAGACATGGGCGTACGTACTCAGATCCGCTCTGAGTACGCAGCGGGAGGGAAGCGGTTTGAACCAGCCCCGAGGCTTCTGTATTATTCGGTGCGTTCCCGGGCGATTAGCTCAGCGGGAGAGCACTTCGTTCACACCGAAGGGGTCACTGGTTCGATCCCAGTATCGCCCACCGGGACAGGCCGGTCCGTCGAAAGACGGACCGGCCTTCCGCATGTACGGGACCGTGCGCCCTAGGCCGCCGTCGACAGGTCCGGCCGCAGCGGCCAGTGCGGATCGACCGGCTCCGGCGTCCCCTGCCGCGCGAACCACGCCTGCAGGCCCCGCGCCTGCGCCGCGTGCCAGACCGCCTGCAGCGTGTGCAGCTCCGCCGGCGACAGCCGCTCCAGCCGGGCCGCGAACCGGCGCCCCACCGCCCGTACGAGCTCCAGCGAGGCCATCGCGTCCGCCGCCGCGTCGTGCGCGCCCTCCAGCTCGATCCCGTAGTGCGCGCACAGGTCCGTCAGTGTCCGCCGTCCCTTGCGGTAGCGGTCCAGGTGCTTGTCCAGCACCCGCGGATCCAGCACCGTCAGCGGCCGGTTGTCCAGGTACCGGGCCAGCGACGAGGCCCGGTGCCGGCGCAACTCCCGGTCCAGCAGCGTCAGATCGAACGGCGCGTTCATCACCACCACCGGCCGGCCGGCCACCTGCTGCTCCCCGAGCGCACGGGCTATCTCCTCCACCACGGGCGCCGGCCAGCGCCCGTGACGCTGCAGGTGCTCGTCGGTCAGCCCGTGCACTTCCGTCGCCCCCGGGGGCACCGGAACGCCGGGATTGACCAGCCAGCGCGTGGTGCGGACCCGGCCCCCCGCACACTCCTGCACGATGAGCGCGGCGGACACGATCCGGTCCTGCTCGACGTCCACCCCGGTGGTCTCCGTGTCGAATGCGGCCAGCGGGCCCTCGTACCAGCGTGTCATGGCGAACTCCTCGTCCCCGGTCGGCAGATGGGGCGCACCTGGATCACGCCACCTTCGCCCGCATCGGTGATACCCGGGCTGTTTGCCCCGTACGCCGTTTGCGGGGACCCGGGTGCGGAGACAACATCCATGGGGGGCCGTACACATGACCGGTCGTCACCCCACCCACCACCGACGGCAGAGCCCGTAAGGCATGGGGAGCCGGCCATGGCGCTCGCGCAGCCCGAACCGGGCGGGGTGCTGGCGGGGCAGATCGATCCGCGGACCGGAACACCGGACGACGCGCGGACCGGACCGCTGCGCGGCACACTCGCCACCACCGCCTGCATGGAAACCCTTCAGGTGGGATACCTGCACGCCGTGGCCGCCGCGGCCGGCTGCTCGCTCTCCCAGCCCTTTCCGGACAACGGCATCGACTGGCACGTCAGCCACGGCGCCCCCGAGCACGTCGTCGACGACGAGGTCACCATCAAGGTGCAGTTGAAGGCGACCTACCAGATACCGCCCCGGCCGGCCGGGCCCACCTTCGCCTTCACCCTCGAGAACGAGCACCTGGTGAAACTGGCCCGCACCCCGGTCGCCGTCCACAAGATCCTCGTCGTGATGCTCGTCCCGCGGGAGCGCGACCAGTGGCTCGCCGCCGGGCACGACCGCCTCGACCTGCGGCACTGCTGCTACTGGACCAATCTCGCCGGACACCCGGTGACCGGCCGCCGCCGGACCACCGTACGGATCCCGACCACGCGGATCTTCGACGACCGGGCGCTGTGCGAGATCATGACCCGGGTCGGGTCGGGAGGGACACCCTGATGCACTGGCACTCGCCGAACCTGGAACCGCTGCCGTCCCCGGACTACGGCGGATTCACGGACTCCGCGCACCCCGCCGCCCCCGACCCCGCACAGGTCGATCCGGCCGTGCTCGGCGCGCTGCTGCACCGCCACGGCTGGCTGCGCCGGGGCGGGGCCGCCGGCCGGTACGGGCGCTGGACCCCGCCCGCCACGCACCCGACGGCCCGCGCCGCCACCAGCCTGCTCGTCCCCGAGAGCCGCACCTTCCCCGACTGCGCCGACCTGCTCGAAGAGGCGATCACCGCCCTCTCGCGCAGCGGCCTGCCCTCCGCGCGGGAGGTGCTCTACGGGCTGAGCGTGCCCAGCGACGAGATCCACTGGGACCGGGAGATCCCGCAGGGGGCGTACGGACTCCAGGGCGACGCCGCGTGGACGGTGCAGGAACAGCTGCGCTCGGCCGCCCGGCAGCTCCTCCTCGCCGGGGCCCTGGCCGAACGGGGCCGGGCCGGGTACTACGGGGCCCGGCACCGGGCCAAGGCCGAACGGGCCCTGGACGGGGTCCTGGTGGGCCCGCACCCGGGCGGCCGGCGCCTGACCGCGTACGTACCGGTGGACGGCGGCCGGGGCACCGTGGCCCGGCTCCACCACGCCCTGCACGCGGCACGCGAAGCCGTGGACTACCAGCGGGCCACCGGTGGCATGGAGGCCTTCGACGCCGCGGTACGGGCCGGGGTCAGCCGGGAACTGGCCGAGGCACTGATCGCGCTGGTCCGGGGCACGGAGGGGGCACGGATCGCGCTCGCCTGGGCGCCGGCGGCCGGGGTCCCGGCGGGCTGCGCGGCCCGGCCGGAGCCGGTGGAGTTCTCGCCGGGCGACCTGCCGGTGCTGCGGGAGGCGGCGGCGCGGTACACCCGGGACGAGCCGGCCGTCCAGGTCCGCATCGCGGGGGCGGTGGTCCGGATGCGGCGCTCCGCTCCGGGGGGCGGGGGCACGGTCCGGCTGCGGGTCCTCGCGGGAGCGGAGGTCCCGTACGTACGCGCCGCGCTGGACGAGGAGGCGTACCGGGTGGCGGGGCACGCGCACCTGGTGGGCCTGCCGATCCGCGTCAGCGGGCGGTTGCAGCGGCGGGGCGGCTTCCGTCGCCTGACGGATGCGACGGATGTGACGCCGGTGCCGTTGGACGAGGTCGAGCGGGACCGGCTGATGAAGGCGCTGGACGATGCGTTCGATCCTGCGGATGTGCTCGAGGCCGACGAGTAGGCGTGCGGCGCTGCTGCTGGGGCTCCGCCCCAGACCCCCGCGCCTCAAACGCCGGCGGGGCTGGACTGTGCGGCCGGGTTGAAACAGAAAGCGGCCATCGTCAGGTTCGGGGCGGGGGAGAAGTCGGGGCCGCGGGTGAAGCCCAGGTGTGCGTAGAGGGAGACCGCGGGGGTGTTGGCGGCGCCGGTGGTGACCGTGACGGGGCGGCCGGGGAAGAGGCCGGTCAGGGCGTGGCGGAGCAGGAGGGAGGCGACGCCCCGGCGGAACCAGGCAGGGGCCACGCAGAGACGGTCGATCGAGATGCCGCCGTCGGCCTCCTCCTCCCAGGCGAGGAAACCGGCGAGCTCCCCGGCTTCGGAGACGGCGCCGACCCAGTTCAGCTCCTGCGCACGCATCTCCGCGAGGCTCTCGCCCAGCGCCGGGATGCCGTCGAAGCCGATCAGCTCCGCCTCCACCGCGTACGCCGCCCGCCCGATCCGGTGCACGGCCGCCGCGGCGGCGTCGTCGGTCAGGTCCAGCGGGCGGATCCGTGGGTTCGGCATGCCGCCCAGGCTACTTCGGGCGGGTGCGGGACACTCCGGGGTGGCCCGCACGATCCAGCCCAGCCGGCGTCTGAGGCGTGGGGGTCCCCCCGGACGGAGTCTGGGGGAGGGTTGGGGGCGGAGCCCGGGGCGGAGCCCGGGGCGGTCGCGCGGGCCCCGGGCCGGCCGGGGGAGGCGGGCCCGGCGGGCCCGCGCCGTAACCGTTTAGCGGCGCAGCCACTCCGCTCGGTACGATTCAGGCGCGCAGTGTTCGCTCGCGCACCCCCAGAGTTCAGGAGAGACCGGTGTCAGACGTCCGTGTGATCATCCAACGCGATTCCGAGCGGGACGAGC
This sequence comes from Streptomyces sp. 147326, assembly GCF_045000215.1. NCBI lineage: Bacteria > Bacillati > Actinomycetota > Actinomycetes > Kitasatosporales > Streptomycetaceae > Streptomyces > Streptomyces sp. 147326. The sequence continues at coordinate 6,993,520 of NZ_CP134201.1, forward strand.
GCGTGGTGGCCACGGGCACTACGGCGGCGGAGCTCTTCGCCGGCGAGCGCACCATCGTCGCCGCGCGTGTCGCCGGCGAGCTCAAGGACCTCGCGTACGAGGTGAAGGACGGCGAGACCGTCGAGCCGGTGGAGATCTCCTCCGAGGACGGCCTCAACATCCTGCGCCACTCGACCGCGCACGTCATGGCGCAGGCCGTGCAGGAGCTCTTCCCCGAGGCCAAGCTGGGCATCGGCCCGCCGGTCCAGAACGGCTTCTACTACGACTTCGACGTGGCCCGGCCCTTCACCCCGGAGGACCTGAAGGCCGTCGAGAAGAAGATGCAGGAGATCCAGAAGCGCGGCCAGCGCTTCTCCCGCCGCGTCGTCACCGACGAGGCGGCCCGCGAGGAGCTCGCCGACGAGCCGTACAAGCTGGAGCTCATCGGCATCAAGGGCTCCGCGTCGACCGACGACGGCGCGAACGTCGAGGTGGGCGGCGGCGAGCTGACCATCTACGACAACCTGGACGCGAAGACCGGCGAGCTGTGCTGGAAGGACCTCTGCCGCGGTCCCCACCTGCCCACCACCCGCAACATCCCGGCCTTCAAGCTCATGCGCAACGCCGCCGCCTACTGGCGCGGCAGCGAGAAGAACCCGATGCTTCAGCGCATCTACGGCACCGCGTGGCCGTCGAAGGAGGAGCTGAAGGCCCACCTCGACTTCCTCGCCGAGGCCGAGAAGCGCGACCACCGCAAGCTCGGCAACGAGCTGGACCTCTTCTCCATCCCGGACGAGATCGGCTCCGGCCTCGCCGTCTTCCACCCGCGCGGCGGCATCATCCGCCGGACCATGGAGGACTACTCGCGCCGCCGGCACGAGGAGGAGGGCTACGAGTTCGTCTACTCCCCGCACGCCACCAAGGGCGCGCTCTTCGAGAAGAGCGGCCACCTGGACTGGTACGCGGAGGGCATGTACCCCCCCATGCAGCTCGACGGTGGTACCGACTACTACCTCAAGCCCATGAACTGCCCGATGCACAACCTGATCTTCGACGCGCGCGGCCGCTCCTACCGCGAACTGCCGCTGCGCCTGTTCGAGTTCGGCACCGTGTACCGGTACGAGAAGTCGGGCGTGGTGCACGGCCTGACCCGCGCCCGGGGCTTCACCCAGGACGACGCGCACATCTACTGCACCCGTGAGCAGATGGCGGAGGAGCTCGACCGCACCCTCACCTTCGTGCTGAACCTGCTCCGCGACTACGGTCTGACCGACTTCTACCTGGAGCTGTCGACCAAGGACCCGGAGAAGTTCGTCGGCTCGGACGAGGTCTGGGAGGAGGCCACCGCGGTCCTCCAGCAGGTCGCCGAGAAGCAGGGTCTGCCCCTCACCCCCGACCCGGGCGGCGCGGCCTTCTACGGCCCGAAGATCTCCGTGCAGGCGCGCGACGCCATCGGCCGTACCTGGCAGATGTCGACCGTGCAGCTGGACTTCAACCTGCCGGAGCGCTTCAACCTCGAGTACACCGCCCCGGACGGCTCCCGCCAGCGCCCGGTCATGATCCACCGCGCGCTGTTCGGCTCGATCGAGCGGTTCTTCGCCGTGCTGCTGGAGCACTACGCGGGCGCCATGCCGCCGTGGCTGGCCCCGGTCCAGGCCGTCGGCATCCCGATCGGCGACGGGCACGTCGAGTACCTGCAGGAGTTCGCCGCGGCGGCGAAGAAGCAGGGTCTGCGGGTCGAGGTGGACGCCTCCTCCGACCGCATGCAGAAGAAGATCCGCAACCACCAGAAGCTCAAGGTCCCCTTCATGATCATCGTCGGTGACGAGGACATGGCGGCGGGCACGGTCTCCTTCCGCTACCGCGACGGTTCGCAGGAGAACGGCATCGCCAAGGACGAGGCGCTGGCCAAGCTGGCCAAGGTCGTCGCGGACCGCGTCCAGGTCTGATCCGCACCCGCGGCATCCGTAACCGCAGCACCGAGAAGGCCCCCGGAAGTGATCACTTTCCGGGGGCCTTCCTCGTACGGGAAGCCAAGGTCATATGCTTGCCGCCATGACGATTGAGCCGGAGCAGCAGATCGGTGTGGGCACGCAGGACGCGTTCCAGCGTCTGTGGACGCCCCACCGGATGGCCTACATCCAGGGGGAGAACAAGCCGACCGGTCCCGAGGCCGGCGACGGCTGTCCCTTCTGCGGGATTCCGGAGATGTCCGACCAGGACGGCCTGGTCGTGGCGCGCGGCAAGCACGTCTACGCGGTGCTGAACCTCTACCCGTACAACGGCGGCCACCTGATGGTCGTCCCGTACCGGCACGTCGCCGACTACACCGAGCTCGACGCCCTCGAGACGGCCGAGCTCGCGGACCTCACCAAGCGGGCGATGGTCGCGCTGCGCAAGGCCTCGGGCGCGCACGGTTTCAACATCGGCATGAACCAGGGCGTCGCCGCCGGAGCCGGCATCGCCGCACACCTGCACCAGCACATCGTGCCCCGCTGGGGCGGGGACACGAACTTCATGCCGGTGGTCGGCCACACCAAGGTGCTGCCGCAGCTGCTCGCGGACACCCGTCAGATGCTCGCGGACGCCTGGCCGGTCGGCTGATCACCCGGCCGATCGGCCCGCACGGCTCTCGCGCCACGTCTCCAGTACGGCCTCGACGTCGAATTCGGTCAGGCCCAGGGGCGGTCCCGGCGGGGGCCTGAGCAGGGCGGCGCGGATCTTGTCGTTGACCCCCGTGAGGATGTCCCGCACCTGCCGCTCGGAGCGGGCCGCGAGTGCGGCCTCCCTGGCGTCCTCCGCCTCCTTGCGCAGCGCGAGCGCCGGGGGCAGGACGGCGAACCCCTCGCGGTGCAACTTTCCCTTGATCCACCACAGCTCGTCGTACGGCGCGTCGAGGGAGGCCAGCGGCTTGCCGTAGCCGGGCAGCTTCTCGAATTCGCCCCGCTCGGCGGCCTGTCGGATCTGCCGGTCCACGAAGGACTCGAAGCTGACGCCAGGCGGTTTGCGCTCGGTCACGGCCGCTCCTCCGGATCGTAGGGACACACCCCCTGCCACCTGCCCCTGCCCGCGCCTCCAGCCTACCTACGCGTCGTAGACGTCGGCCTTGCGCGGCGACGGCTCCTGGATGAGCCCGCTCATGATCGAGGAGCGGTTGGTGAAGCGGTCGGTGTCGACGCCGTTCTCCTCCAGCACCTTGAACGTCGCGGCGTGGATCGCCCGCAGGACCGGAGCCACCGTGCGCAGGGCGTCGTCGGCCATGAACCGGTGGCGCCACATCGAACTCGCCCAGACGTGCCGCAGGCCGAAGGGCTCGGGCAGGACCAGCTTGCCGCCGAAGAAGTCCAGGATCGGCGGGTACCAGGTCAGCGGGGCCCGCACGGCCAGGCGCACCACCTCCTGGACGTCCACCAGCGGCAGCGGGCGCTCCACGGTCTCCCAGAAGCGGATGCTCTTGGGCACCTCCACCACCGGGGCCTTGGCCTTGGTGGTGAACAGGCCGTGTACGGGGCCCAGGGCGTGCGCGGTGACGTCCACGCGCAGGGTCTTGTAGAGCACGGTGACCGTGACCAGCATGTTGATGACCAGCTGGCCGTCCCACAGCGGGTACTGGATGCCCAGGTAGTGCCGGTTCCCGGCGTTGAACTGCTGCTCGTTGCAGATCCGGGTGATCTCGTGCGGCTTGATGAGGAAGGCGTCGACGTTCTCGCCGGTGGGGCGGGCGACCTCGCCCGCGCCCTCGCCGACCGGGGTGACGATCCAGTGCTGGATCGCGGCGGGCGGGAAGCCGCCGGTGTGCAGGGGACCCCGCTCCAGCTTGCGGAGCTGGGCGTCGATCGCGCGTATGACGTCCCAGCTGCGGAAGGGGTGGATCTCCATCCCCTCGTTCTTGGGGGCGAGCTCCTCGGCCATCTGCCAGCTGCCCCAGCGGGTGCCCATGCCGAGGATGCCCTTGGGGCCCGCGTAGAAGACCTGGTTGCTGCGGTCCTCCGCGGTGAGCTTGGCGAGCTGGCGGCGCAGATCCTCGCGCGCCTTCTCGTCCGGGTTGCCCGGCACGGCCTCGGGGATCTTGGCGCCGATCCCGTCGCCGGACAGCAGTCCGTCCCAGCGGGCGCGCAGGTCCCTGGCGGTGGCCTCGCAGGTCCGGCGGGCGAGCAGCCAGCCCAGGGCCGGGGCGATGATCATGCCGCGGGCGTAGAGCCCGAGGAAGCCGGTGAGCGGCAGCCGGAACATCAGGACGGCGGCCACGACGCCCACGCCGACCAGGAGCACGGTGCCGATCCACGAGCCCCGCTTGCCCCCCTTGCCGGACAGGCTCTTGCGGAGTTGGAACAGGCCCAGCCACAGCAGCAGACCGGGCAGGAACAGCACACCGCAGACCAGCATGATCAGCCGGAGCCTGCGGTCGCGCTCCTTGCGGATGCGGGAGGCCGCCAGGCAGTGCTCCACCACCGTCTGCGGATCGGCGCCGAAGGACTGGATCAGGGGCTTTCGGCCCGAGCCGAGGGTGCGGGCCTCGACGGCCCGGCAGAAGGCCTCGCCGAGGCTGGGCTCGAAGAGGGAGACCTTCGGGGCCTTGACCGTGGCCGGGTGGAGCTCGCTGTTGGCCCCGAGTATGGCGTCCAGCCTGGTGTCCTTGCCGCCGTCGCGGTACGCGGCCGAGGCGAGGGCGTTGGTCGCCGCCGTCTGCCCACCGCCACCCTGGAGAGGAATCTGCGCTCCGGGCCTGAAGTCGAATCCGTCGTCCGCCACCGCTGCCCCCATCGCTGTGCGTTCGTGCTCTTTTGGTGCGCCGATGAGCCTATCGGCGGATCTGGCCCCATGGTCATGGGACAGGGAAATGCCGCCCACCGCAAGCTGGTTGGGTGGGCGGCCCTTCCCGACGCTATGTCAACTAGCTTCCCTTCTCCGTCTGTTCGCGCACCTTGTCCGCAATCTGAGGTGGCATGGGCTCGTGCCGGGCATAGGCCCGGGCAAAGCGTCCCGTGCCGTGCGAGACGGAGCGCAGCTCCACGGCGTAGCGGCCGATCTCGATCTCGGGGATCTCGGCGCGGACCCGGGTGCGCCCGGGCCCGGCCTGGTCGGTGCCGACGACGCGGCCGCGGCGGCCGGCGAGATCGCTCATGACCGGGCCCACGTACTCGTCGGGGACGAGGACGGCGAGCTCGGCGACCGGTTCGAGGAGGTCGATGCGGGCCTCGGCGGCGGCCTCGCGCAGCGCGAGGGCGCCGGCCGTCTGGAAGGCGGCGTCGGAGGAGTCCACCGAGTGGGCCTTGCCGTCCAGGAGGGTGATGCGCACGTCGACCAGCGGGTAGCCGGCCGCGACCCCGCGGGCGGCCTGACCGCGTACGCCCTTCTCCACGGACGGGATGAACTGGCGGGGCACGGCGCCGCCGACGACCTTGTCGACGAACTCGATGCCGCTGCCCGGCGGGAGCGGCTCCACCTCGATCTCGCAGATGGCGAACTGACCGTGGCCGCCGGACTGCTTGACGTGCCGGCCGCGGCCGGCGGCCTTGGCGGCGAAGGTCTCGCGCAGGCTCACCTTGTGCGGAACGGGATCGACCTGGACCCCGTAGCGGGTGCGCAGCCGTTCCAGGGCCACGTTCTGGTGGGCCTCGCCGAGGCACCACAGGACGACCTGGTGGGTGTGCGGGTTCTGCTCCAGCCTCATGGTGGGGTCCTCGGCGACGAGCCGGGCCAGGCCCTGGGAGAGCTTGTCCTCGTCGGCCTTGCTGTGGGCCTCGATGGCGAGGGGGAGCAGCGGGTCGGGCATGGTCCAGGGCTCCATGAGGAGCGGATCGTCCTTGGCGGAGAGCGTGTCGCCGGTCTCCGCGCGGGTGAGTTTGGCCACGCAGGCCAGGTCGCCGGCGATGCACCGGGTGAGGGCGCGCTGCTGTTTGCCGAAGGGGCCGGTGAGGGTGCCGATCCGCTCGTCGACGTCGTGGTCCTCGTGGCCCCGGTCGGCGAGCCCGTGCCCGCTGACGTGGACGGTGTCCTCGGCCTTCAGGGTGCCGGAGAAGACGCGGACGAGGGAGACGCGGCCGACGTAGGGGTCGGAGGAGGTCTTGACGACCTCGGCGACGAGGGGGCCGGCGGGATCGCAGGTGACGTCGGGGCGGGCGGAGCCGTCGGGGCGGGTGACGGTGACGGCGGCGCGTTCCAGGGGGGTGGGGAAGCCGCCGGTGACCAGTTCGAGGAGTTCCACCGTGCCGAGCCCCTGGCGGGCGCCGTCGGTGGCGGGCGCGGCCATCAGGACGGGGTGGAAGGTGCCGCGGGCGACGGCCCGCTCCAGGTCGTCCACGAGGGTCTTGACGTCGATGTCCTCGCCGCCGAGGTAGCGGTCCATGAGGCCCTCGTCCTCGCTCTCGGCGATGATCCCCTCGATGAGGCGGGAGCGGGCGTCGGCGATGAGCGCGAGCTCGGCGGGGTCCGGGTCGCGCTCCACGCGCTCGCCGGAGGAGTACTCGTAGACGCGCTGGGAGAGCAGGCCGAGCAGGCCGGTGACCGGGGCGTGCCCGTCGGGGCCGGCCGGGCCGTGCAGGGGGAGGTAGAGGGGGATGACCGCGTCGGGGTCCTCGGCGCCGAAGATCTCGCCGCAGACGGTGGCCATCTGCGCGTAGTCGGAGCGGGCGGCCTCCAGGTGGGTCACGACGATGGCGCGGGGCATGCCGACGGCCTCGCACTCGTCCCAGACCATGCGGGTGGCCCCGTCGACGCCGTCCGAGGCCGAGACGACGAAAAGGGCCGCGTCCGCGGCGCGCAGACCGGCCCTGAGTTCCCCGACGAAGTCGGCGTATCCGGGGGTGTCCAAAATGTTGATCTTGATCCCGCCCCATTCGACGGGGACGAGGGAGAGCTGGACGGAGCGCTGGCGGCGGTGCTCGATCTCGTCGTAGTCGGAGACGGTGGCGCCGTCCTCGACACGGCCGGCCCGGTTGACCGCTCCGGCGGTCAGGGCGAGGGCTTCGACCAGCGTGGTCTTGCCGGATCCGCTGTGGCCGACCAGCACGACATTCCGGATGGAGGAGGGGCGGTCGGCCGTCAGTGCCCTGCCGGCGGCTCCGGCTTGGTGTGATGTGGCTCCCATGGTGCTCGTGCCTCCCGGTGGTGACGGTGAGGAGGATGGGTTCCTTGATCGCTTCCTTGCGCGGCTCCTCGGATGAGGAACACGGGGTTCTTCGAGCTTTGCACTGGTGTCACACCGCGTCCATACGTCGTACCGGGCACGTACCCGAGGGCCCACCGGAGGCGGTCCGTGACGTGAAGCACGTCTTACGCGGCACGAACCGGTGGGTGCGCGGCGTCCGGGCGGCGGCGTGCTGGCTACGATGGGCCAGCCGGTGGCCGTGGTGGCCGTGCGGCCCAGCGACCCTCCGGGAAGGCCATGCTGAACAAGTACGCGCGTGCATTCTTCACGCGTGTTCTCACGCCATTCGCCGCTTTTCTGCTCCGGCGGGGGGTGAGCCCGGACGCGGTCACCCTGATCGGCACGGCCGGAGTGGTGGCGGGAGCGCTGTTCTTCTTCCCCCGGGGCGAGTTCTTCTGGGGCACGATCACCATCACCCTCTTCGTCTTCTCCGACCTGGTGGACGGGAACATGGCCCGCCAGGCCGGCATCTCCAGCCGCTGGGGAGCCTTCCTCGACTCCACCCTCGACCGGGTGGCGGACGCGGCGATCTTCGGCGGTCTCGCGCTCTGGTACGCGGGATCCGGGAACGACAACGCCCTCTGCGCGGTGGCGATCTTCTGCCTGGCCAGCGGACAGGTCGTCTCGTACACCAAGGCGCGCGGCGAGTCGATCGGGCTGCCGGTGGCCGTCAACGGGCTCATCGAGCGGGCCGAGCGCCTGGTCATCTCGCTCGTCGCGGCCGGCCTCTCGGGGCTGCAGACCTTCGGCGTGCCGTCCTGGATCGGCGTGCTGCTGCCGATCGCGCTGTGGATCGTGGCCGTGGGCTCGCTCGTCACGCTGATCCAGCGGGTGGTCACCGTACGCCGCGAGTCGGCCGAGGCCGACGCCGAGGCTGCCGCCGCCGACGGCGGCGCGGCCTGATGGGCAGCGCGCAGGACAAGCTGGTCAGCGGGCTGTACGGGCTCGGCTGGGCCGGAGTCAAGAAGCTGCCCGAACCGGCCGCGGTGGCCCTGGGCCGGCGGATCGCGGACTTCGCGTGGAAGCGGCGCGGCAAGAGCGTGCTGCGGCTGGAGTCGAATCTGGCCCGGGTGGTGCCCGACGCCGGGCCGGAGCGGCTGCGCGAGCTGTCAAAGGCGGGCATGCGCTCGTACATGCGGTACTGGATGGAGTCCTTCCGGCTGCCGACCATGGACCCGGAGCGGTTCGGCACGGACGTCGAGTTCCAGGACGAGCACCTGCTGCGCGACGCCCTCGCCTCCGGGCGCGGGGTCGTCGTCGCGCTGCCGCACCTCGCCAACTGGGACCTCGCCGGTGCCTGGGCCATCGGCCACATCGGGGCCCCGTTCACCACGGTCGCCGAGCGGCTCAAGCCCGAGACGCTCTACGACCGCTTCGTGGCCTACCGGGAGAGCCTGGGCATGGAGGTCCTGCCGCACAGCGGCGGCGCCGCCTTCGGCACGCTCGCCCGCCGGCTCCGCTCCGGCGGCATGGTCTGCCTGGTCGCGGACCGGGACCTGTCGGCCTCCGGGGTCGAGGTGGACTTCTTCGGCTCGAAGGCGCGGATGCCGGCCGGGCCGGCGCTGCTGGCCCAGCAGACCGGTGCGGTCCTGCTCCCGGCCACCCTGCACTACGGGGACACGCCGAAGCTGTACGGCCGCATCCACCCCGAGGTGGAGGTGCCGAAGAACGGCACGCGGACCGAGAAGACCGCCGTCATGACGCAGGCGTTGGCGGACGCCTTCGCCTGGGGGATCGCCGAGCACCCGGAGGACTGGCACATGCTGCAGCGACTGTGGCTGGACGACCTGGAGGAGCGCGCGTAGTGAAGATCGGCATCGTGTGCCCCTACTCGTGGGACGTGCCGGGCGGCGTCCAGTTCCACATCCGGGATCTGGCCGAGCACCTGATCCGTCTCGGCCACGAGGTGTCGGTCCTGGCCCCGGCGGACGACGAGACCCCGCTGCCGCCCTACGTGGTCTCGGCGGGACGGGCGGTACCGGTGCCCTACAACGGGTCGGTGGCCCGCCTCAACTTCGGGTTCCTCTCCGCCGCGCGGGTACGGCGCTGGCTCCACGACGGCACCTTCGACGTGATCCACATCCACGAGCCGGCCTCGCCCTCGCTGGGGCTGCTGTCCTGCTGGGCCGCGCAGGGCCCGATCGTGGCCACCTTCCACACCTCGAACCCGCGCTCGCGCGCCATGATCGCGGCGTACCCGATCCTCCAGCCGGCCCTGGAGAAGATCAGCGCGCGGATCGCGGTGAGCGAGTACGCGCGGCGCACGCTGGTGGAGCACCTCGGCGGCGACGCGGTCGTCATCCCCAACGGGGTCGACGTGGACTTCTTCGCCAGGGCCGATCCGAACCCCGACTGGTCCGGGCAGACCCTGGGCTTCATCGGCCGGATCGACGAGCCGCGCAAGGGCCTGCCGGTGCTGATGGAGGCCTTCCCGAAGATCGTGGAGGCCTGCCCGGACGTACGGCTGCTGGTCGCGGGCCGCGGCGACGAGGAGGAGGCGGTGGCCTCGCTGCCCGCGGACCTGCGCCGGCGGGTCGAGTTCCTCGGCATGGTCTCGGACGAGGACAAGGCACGGCTGCTGCGCAGCGTGGACGTGTACGTCGCCCCGAACACCGGCGGCGAGAGCTTCGGCATCATCCTGGTCGAGGCCCTGTCGGCGGGCGCCGCGGTCCTGGCATCGGACCTGGACGCCTTCGCGCAGGTCCTGGACCAGGGCGGGGCGGGAGACCTCTTCGCCAACGAGAACGCCGACGCCCTGGCGACGGCGGCGATCACCCTCCTGCGCGACCCGGCCCGCCGGGCGAGGCTCAGCGCCAGCGGCTCGGCGCACGTCCGCCGCTTCGACTGGTCCACGGTCGGGGCGGACATCCTGGCGGTCTACGAGACGGTCACGGACGGCGCGGCGGCGGTGGCCGAGGACGACCGCAGCACCAGCCTCCGCACCCGCCTGGGCTTCTCCCGCGACACCTCGGCCTGACCCACCCGGCCGCCGGGGGCGATGGTCACTTCGTGGACCGCGCCCTCCCTCGTGGTCATGCGAATCCGGTCGGGGGAGGTCCACACGGTCTCGCGGAGTGCGTTGGCGTCGGAGTCGCCGTCGAAGAAGCCGACGCTCCAGCGGCGTTCGACGGGCCGCCTCCCCTGCTGGACGTAGACGTGCCAGACGGGGTCGAGGAGGGTGCTGTCCCTCTCCACGACCAACCGGCGGTCGCCGCGGCCGGGAGCCGGCTCGGTCTTCTCCTGCGCGCTCGGCCTGCCGAACGTCACCGAGACGAAGCCGGCGAGAAGCATCAGCGGGACGCCGACGACGAGCAGCGCGGTGACCAGGGGCAGGCGCAGCGCGGACCTCGCGAGCCCCAGCAGGGCTGCCCCGGTCAGCGCGGCCAAGGCGAGCCACCCCAGCGGGACGATGTGGGCGTAGAGCTCGGTCAGCAGGACCAGGCCGCCCTCGTCGCCCGATGCGACCCAGGCCACCACCGCGGCGGCGCAAACGATCCCCAGGGTCAGCAGCAGAAGGGCCGCCGGTCTGCGGTAGCGCGTGTGGTTCATGATCCCCCCGAACGATGTGGATCATGCAGCCTAAGGGAGAGGTCCGGACGGGGGCGAGGGCCGATGGGGGCCGGAGCCTCACGGAGCTGTAGGGTCGCGCAGCGTGATCGAAACCCTTGTCTGGATCGCCCTGGCTCTCGGAGTCGTCGGGGTCTACCTCAGCTGGACCGCCGGCCGGCTCGACCGGCTGCACTCGCGGATGGACGCCGCGCGGGCCGCGCTCGACGCGCAGCTCGTACGGCGGGCCTCGGTGGTGCTGGAGGTGGCCACCTCCGGAGTGCTGGATCCCGCCTCCTCGCTCGTGCTGTACGAGGCCGCGCACGCCGCCCGGCAGGCCGAGGAGGAGCACCGCGAGGTCGCCGAGAGCGAGCTCAGCCAGGCGCTCCGGGCGGTCTTCGCCGACGCCGACCAGGTCGAGGTGCTCAAGGCGGCGCCCGGCGGGGTGCAGGCCACGGAGGAGCTGGCGGCGGCCGTCCGCCGGGTGCCCATGGCCCGCCGGTTCCACAACGACGCCGTACGGGCCGCCCGCGCGCTGCGTCGCCATCGCAAGGTCCGCTGGTTCAGACTGGCCGGGCACGCACCGTTCCCGCTGGCCTTCGAAATGGACGACGAGCCACCGGTGGATCTTGCCGATCGGCCCACCTAGGGCCGCGAGGGACAAATGAAGGAGCCACAGGCTCCACATTGGCCCTTGTAGTGGACTGACCCGTGGGGTTTCCTCGGTCAGGTAGTACCCGTCTTCCTTTCGAGTTCCCTTCGAGTGAGGTCATCCGTGAGCACGCTTCCCACCTCCCCCCAGTCCGCCGAGTCGGCGATCGGCACCTCGCGCGTCAAGCGCGGCATGGCCGAGCAGCTGAAGGGCGGCGTGATCATGGACGTGGTCAACGCCGAGCAGGCGAAGATCGCCGAGGACGCGGGCGCCGTGGCCGTCATGGCCCTGGAGCGGGTCCCGGCCGACATCCGCAAGGACGGCGGGGTCGCCCGCATGTCCGACCCCAACATGATCGAAGAGATCATCGAGGCCGTCTCCATCCCGGTCATGGCCAAGTCCCGCATCGGCCACTTCGTCGAGGCCCAGGTCCTGCAGTCCCTCGGCGTCGACTACATCGACGAGTCCGAGGTCCTGACCCCGGCCGACGAGGTCAACCACTCCGACAAGTGGGCGTTCACCACCCCCTTCGTCTGCGGTGCCACCAACCTGGGCGAGGCCCTGCGCCGCATCGCCGAGGGCGCGGCCATGATCCGCTCGAAGGGCGAGGCCGGCACCGGCAACGTCGTCGAGGCCGTCCGCCACCTGCGCCAGATCAAGAACGAGATCGCCCGCCTGCGCGGCTACGACAACAACGAGCTGTTCGCCGCCGCCAAGGAGCTGCGCGCGCCGTACGAGCTGGTCAAGGAAGTCGCCGAGCTCGGCAAGCTCCCGGTCGTGCTGTTCTCCGCCGGTGGCGTCGCCACCCCCGCCGACGCCGCGCTGATGCGCCAGCTCGGCGCCGAGGGCGTCTTCGTCGGCTCCGGCATCTTCAAGTCGGGCGACCCGGCCAAGCGCGCCGCCGCCATCGTGAAGGCCACCACCTTCTACGACGACCCGAAGATCATCGCGGACGCCTCCCGCAACCTGGGCGAGGCCATGGTCGGCATCAACTGCGACACCCTCCCCGAGGCCGAGCGCTACGCCAACCGCGGCTGGTAGTACCGACATGACGAACACCCCCGTGATCGGTGTCCTGGCTCTCCAGGGCGACGTACGGGAGCACCTGATCGCCCTGGCCGCGGCGGACGCCGTGGCCAGGCCGGTCCGGCGTCCCGAGGAGCTCGCCGAGGTCGACGCCCTGGTGATCCCCGGCGGCGAGTCCACGACCATGTCGAAGCTCGCCGTGCTGTTCGGCATGCTGGAGCCGCTGCGCGAGCGCGTGGCCGCCGGCATGCCCGTGTACGGCACCTGCGCCGGCATGATCATGCTGGCCGACAAGCTCCTGGACGGCCGCGAGGACCAGGAGACCCTGGGCGGCATCGACATGATCGTCCGTCGCAACGCCTTCGGCCGCCAGAACGAGTCCTTCGAGGCGAAGATCGACTTCGCGGGCATCGACAGCGGCCCGGTCGAGGGAGTCTTCATCCGCGCCCCGTGGGTCGAGTCCGTCGGCGCCTCCGCCGAGGTGCTCGCCACGTACGACGGTCACACCGTCGCCGTGCGCCAGGGCAACGTCCTCGCGACCTCGTTCCACCCCGAGCTGACCGGAGACGATCGGGTTCACGCCTACTTCGTCGACATGGTGCGCGCGGGGCTGTAATCAGGTCCCGGTAGGATCGGAGACGAACACTGTTGGTGACGCGAAGGAGACAGGCAGATGTCCGGCCACTCTAAATGGGCTACGACGAAGCACAAGAAGGCCGTGGTTGACGCCAAGCGCGGCAAGCTCTTCGCGAAGCTGATCAAGAACATCGAGGTCGCGGCCCGCATGGGCGGCGCGGACATCGACGGCAACCCGACGCTCTTCGACGCCATCCAGAAGGCCAAGAAGAGCTCGGTCCCGAACAAGAACATCGACTCCGCGGTCAAGCGCGGCGGTGGTCTTGAGGCCGGTGGCGCCGACTACGAGACGATCATGTACGAGGGCTACGGTCCGAACGGTGTCGCGGTGCTCATCGAGTGCCTCACCGACAACCGCAACCGCGCCGCCTCCGACGTCCGCGTCGCCATGACCCGCAACGGCGGCTCGATGGCCGACCCGGGCTCGGTCTCGTACCTGTTCAACCGCAAGGGTGTCGTCCTCCTGCCCAAGGGTGAGCTCTCCGAGGACGACGTCCTGGAGACGGTGCTCGAGGCCGGCGCCGAAGAGGTCAACGACCTCGGCGAGAGCTTCGAGATCATCAGCGAGGCCACCGACATGGTCGCCGTCCGCACCGCCCTCCAGGAGGCGGGCATCGACTACGACTCCGCCGACTCCAACTTCCTGCCGACCATGCAGGTCGAGCTGGACGAAGAGGGCGCGCGCAAGATCTTCAAGCTGATCGACGCGCTGGAGGACAGCGACGACGTGCAGAACGTCTTCGCCAACTTCGACGTCTCGGACGAGGTCATGGAGAAGGTCGACGCCTGACCGGCAGACCGTGCAGCAGCGGGCCGACGGGGACACACCCCCGTCGGCCCGCTGCGTTGTCAGTGGTGCCCGATAACCTGCACCGACACGGACGGACGAGTGGACGAGGGGGGCGAAGGTGCGCGTACTCGGTGTGGACCCGGGGCTGACGCGATGCGGTGTCGGCGTCGTCGAGGGCGTCGCCGGCCGCCCCCTCACCATGCTCGGGGTGGGGGTCGTACGCACCCCCGCGGACGCGGAGTTGGGCCACCGGCTCGTCGCCATCGAGCAGGGCATCGAGGAATGGCTCGATACGCACCAGCCCGAAGTCGTCGCCGTGGAGCGGGTGTTCAGCCAGCACAACGTCAGCACCGTGATGGGCACCGCCCAGGCGAGCGCCGTCGCCATGCTGTGCGCCGCCCGCCGCGGGATACCGGTCGCCCTGCACACCCCCAGCGAGGTCAAGGCCGCCGTCACCGGCAGCGGCCGCGCCGACAAGGCCCAGGTCGGCGCGATGGTCACCCGGCTCCTGCGACTGGCCGCACCGCCCAAACCGGCGGACGCCGCCGACGCCCTCGCCCTCGCCATCTGCCACATCTGGCGGGCCCCCGCCCAGAACCGCCTCCAGCAGGCGGTCGCCCTGCACGCCTCTGGCTCGAAAGGCCGTACCCGATGATCGCCTTCGTCAGCGGCCCCGTCGCCGCACTCGCCCCCACCCTCGCCGTGATCGAGGTCGGGGGAGTGGGCATGGCCGTGCAGTGCACGCCGAACACCATCGCCGGCCTGCGGACGGGGGAACAGGCCCGGCTGGCCACCTCCCTGGTCGTACGGGAGGACTCGCTCACCCTGTACGGATTCGCCGACGACGACGAGCGCCAGGTCTTCGAGCTCCTGCAGACCGCGAGCGGGGTCGGGCCGAGGCTGGCGCAGGCGATGCTCGGCGTGCACAGCCCGGACGCGCTCCGGCTGGCCGTTTCCACGGGGGACGAGAAGGCGCTGACGGCGGTGCCGGGCATCGGCAAGAAGGGCGCGCAGAAGCTGCTGCTGGAGCTCAAGGACAAGCTGGGCGCACCGCTGGGCGCGAGCGGGCTGGTGGGCGCGCAGCGCGCCGTCGCGGCGGGCCCGGCGCCGTGGACGGAGCAGCTGTCCGCCGCGCTGATCGGGCTGGGCTACGCCTCGCGGGACGCGGAGGAGGCCGTCTCGGCGGTGACGCCGCAGGCCGAAGCCGCGATCGCCGCCGGCGGTTCGGCGCCGGTCCCACAGCTCCTGCGAGCGGCCCTGCAGTCCCTGAACCGCGCCCGCTAGCGTGCCGCCGGGCTCTGCCCGCGGGGGTTCGGGTGCAGAGCCCCCGCAGCGGCGCCGCACGCGACCGACCACCGTACGAACCGAGAAGGCAGACTGACACCGTGAACTGGGACGACGAGACCAACGCAGACGAGAGCGAGCGACTCGTCGCGGCCTCGGCCGACGGGGAGGACACCGCCGTCGAGGCGGCCCTGCGGCCCAAGGACCTCGGGGAGTTCGTCGGCCAGGAGAAGGTCCGCCAGCAGCTGGACCTCGTCCTGAAGGCGGCCAGGCAGCGCGGAGCCACCGCCGACCACGTCCTGCTCTCCGGCGCGCCCGGCCTCGGCAAGACCACCCTCTCGATGATCATCGCGGCCGAGATGGGCGCGCCCATCCGCATCACCTCCGGCCCCGCCATCCAGCACGCCGGCGACCTCGCCGCCATCCTCTCCTCCCTCCAGGAGGGCGAGGTCCTCTTCCTCGACGAGATCCACCGCATGTCCCGGCCCGCCGAGGAGATGCTCTACATGGCCATGGAGGACTTCCGCGTCGACGTGATCGTCGGCAAGGGGCCCGGGGCCACCGCGATCCCGCTCGAGCTGCCGCCCTTCACCCTGGTCGGCGCCACCACCCGGGCCGGACTGCTGCCGCCTCCGCTGCGGGACCGTTTCGGCTTCACCGGGCACATGGAGTTCTACGCCCCCGAGGAGCTGGAGCGCGTCATCCACCGCTCCGCCCGCCTCCTCGACGTCGAGATCGACACCGACGGGGCCGCCGAGATCGCCGGGCGCTCCCGCGGCACCCCGCGCATCGCCAACCGCCTGCTGCGCCGCGTACGCGACTACGCCCAGGTACGGGCGGACGGCGTGATCAACCGCGAGGTCGCCGGCACCGCCCTCCAGGTCTACGAGGTGGACGCGCGCGGGCTCGACCGGCTGGACCGGGCCGTTCTTGAGGCGCTGCTCAAACTCTTCGGGGGTGGCCCCGTCGGGCTGTCCACCCTGGCCGTGGCGGTCGGCGAGGAGCGGGAGACCGTGGAAGAGGTCGCGGAGCCGTTCCTGGTCCGCGAGGGCCTGCTCGCGCGCACGCCCAGGGGACGGGTCGCGACGCCCGCCGCATGGGCTCACCTGGGGCTTGTGCCGCCGCAGCACGGGGGAAGTGGATCAGGCGGACAACAGGGCTTGTTCGGGGCCTGACGGCGCGGAGGTTCGCCCCCTCAGGAACTGCGGTGCCATGCTGGGCGTTGTTCCATCGGTGCGGACTCGCCTAGACTCCGCCGATGCCGACCCTTCGGGTCGGTATGCCCACCCCCCGTAGAAAAGGCCGCCGTCCGCGTGCGGTCGTGCGAAGGATCTCCGTCCCGTGAATCTCGTGACACTCCTCCCGTTCATCGTGCTCATCGGGGCGATGTTCCTGATGACCCGCTCCGCGAAGAAGAAGCAGCAGGCAGCCGCGCAGATGCGCGACCACATGACGCCCGGCACCGGGGTCCGCACCATCGGCGGCATGTACGCCACGGTGAAGGAGGTCGGTGACGACACCGTCACCCTCGAGGTGGCTCCGGGTGTCCACGCGATCTTCGCGAAGAACGCCATCGGCGCCGTTCTCGAGGACGCGGAGTACAACCGCATCGTCCACGGCATCACCGATGACGTGACGACCGACACGCCGGTCGTCCCGGACGACGCCTCCTCCCTCACCGAGGAGCCGAAGACGGACCTCACCAAGGACAAGGGCGAGGACGAGGCTCCCAAGCCCGACCTGGGCAAGAAGGACGCGGCCGAGGGCGACGACGAGCCCAAGGACGGCAAGGCCGACGGCGAGGCCGGCGCGAAGTAGCGCGCGGCGGGGGACCGTGGAGGCGCCGGACCGGCGGCCGTCGCGGTCCCCGTCAGTGACACTTCTGCGGGGGGCAGGGGTCCCCACCACACATTTCGTGGCCGTCCGCGCGCTGACCCGGCGCGGGGCGGTTGGACAGGGAGAAACGACAAGGTGGCAGCACCGAAGAAGGGCCGGCGGCCCACGGGGGCTCAGGGGAGGCCGGGGCGCGCCCTGGCGATCATCCTGATCGCGATGGTGGCGCTCACTGCGGGGATGTTCCTCTCGAAGCAGACGACTCCCCGGCTGGGCATCGACCTCGCCGGCGGCACGAGCATCACGCTCAAGGCCAAGAGCGAGCCCGGCAAAGAGAACGCCGTCAACGAGACCAACATGAACACGGCGGTCGGCATCATCGACCGGCGCGTCAACGGTCTCGGCGTGTCCGAGGCGGAGGTCCAGACCCAGGGCCGCGACCACATCATCGTGAACATCCCCAAGGGGACGAACGAGCAGCAGGCGCGCGAGCAGGTCGGCACCACCGCCCAGCTCTACTTCCGCCCGGTCATCGCGTTCGCGGACGGCGCCCCCGCCGCCCCCGAGGGCACCCAGAGCCCGAGCCCGAACCCCTCCGCGAGCGGTTCCGGTGCCCCCAAGGCCGAGGACGGCAAGAAGGCCAGCCCCTCCGCCACCCCGTCGTCCAGCGCCACTTCCCAGGGCCGTGCGCTCAGCGAGGCCCTCAAGGCCCCGACGGCCCCCACTCCCTCGCCCTCGGCGAGCGAGTCGAAGAAGGCAGACGACACCAAGGCTCCGTCGCCGTCCGCGTCCGCTCCCCCCACGGGTGACGAGGCGGCCGCCGCCGACCTGCAGGCCAAGTTCGCCGCGCTCGACTGCACCGACGAGGCGCAGCGCGCCGCCGTCGGCAAGGGCGTCAAGCCCACCGACCCGACGCTCGCCTGCGGCCAGCGCGGCACCGCGTGGGGCAAGTGGGTGCTCGGCCCGGCAGCGGTCGAGGGCAAGGACGTGAAGAGCGCCAAGGGCGTCATCGACCCGCAGACGGGTCAGTGGATCGTCACGATGGACTTCAACGACCGCGGCTCCGACGCCTTCGCCAAGGTCACCGGCGAGCTTGCGGCCAAGCAGATGCCGCAGAACCAGTTCGCGATCGTGCTCGACGGCTCCGTCGTCTCGGACCCGTCGGTCAGCACCGCGATCACGGGCGGCAACGCCCAGATCTCCGGCGGCTTCAACCAGCAGTCCGCCCAGGACCTGGGCAACATGCTCTCGTACGGCGCCCTGCCGCTGTCCTTCCAGGAGGACAGCGTCACCACCGTCACCGCCGCGCTCGGCGGCGAGCAGCTGCGGGCCGGCCTGATCGCCGGAGCCATCGGTCTGCTGCTCGTGGTGATCTACCTGCTGGTGTACTACCGGGGCCTGGCGTTCGTCGCCATCCTGAGCCTCCTGGTCTCCGCGGTCCTGACCTACACGATCATGTCGCTCCTCGGGAAGGGCATCGGCTTCGCGCTGAACCTGCCCGCGGTCTGCGGCGCGATCGTGGCGATCGGCATCACGGCGGACTCGTTCATCGTGTACTTCGAACGCATCCGGGACGAGATCCGCGAGGGCCGCACCCTGCGTCCGGCCGTGGAGCGGGCCTGGCCGCGCGCCCGGCGCACGATCCTGGTCTCCGACTTCGTGTCGTTCCTCGCCGCGGCGGTGCTGTTCATCGTGACCGTCGGCAAGGTGCAGGGCTTCGCCTTCACGCTGGGTCTGACGACCCTGCTCGACGTGGTCGTGGTGTTCCTCTTCACCAAGCCCGTCATGACGCTGCTGGCGCGTACGAAGTTCTTCGCCAGCGGTCACCCGTGGTCCGGGCTGGACCCGAAGCGGCTGGGTGCCAAGCCCCCGCTGCGCCGGTCCCGCCGTACCGGTTCCGCCCCCGCCCCCGTCGAAGCAAAGGAGGCGTGAGAGATGTCGAAGCTGGGAGATCTCGGCGCCAAGCTGTACCGCGGTGAGGTCGGCTACGACTTCGTCGGCAAGCGCTTTCTCTGGTACGGCGTTTCCATCCTGATCACCATCACGGCGATCGTCGCCCTGGCCGTTCAGGGCCTCAACATGGGCATCGAGTTCAAGGGCGGTGCCGTCTTCACCACCCCGAAGACGGCCGTCTCCGTCGCCAAGGCGACGGAGGCCGCGGAGAAGGCCTCGGGCCACGACGCGATCGTCCAGGAACTCGGCACCGGCGGCCTGCGGATCCAGATCTCCGGTCTGGACACCGACGCGGCGACCGACGTCAAGAAGGTCCTCGCCACCGACCTCAAGGTCACCGAGGCCGACATCAACGCCGACCTGGTCGGTCCCAGCTGGGGCGAGCAGATCGCGAACAAGGCCTGGACCGGCCTCGGGGTCTTCATGGTCCTCGTGGTGATCTACCTGGCCATCGCCTTCGAGTGGCGGATGGCGGTCGCCGCGCTGATCGCCCTGATCCACGACCTCACCATCACCGTCGGCGTGTACGCGCTCGTCGGCTTCGAGGTCACGCCCGGTACGGTCATCGGTCTGCTGACGATCCTCGGTTACTCCCTCTACGACACCGTCGTCGTCTTCGACGGTCTCAAGGAGGGCTCGAAGGACATCACCAAGCAGACCCGCTGGACGTACAGCGAGGTCGCCAACCGCAGCATCAACGGCACCCTGGTCCGCTCGATCAACACCACGGTCGTCGCGCTCCTCCCGGTCGCCGCGCTGCTCTTCATCGGCGGCGGCTTCCTGGGCGCCGGCATGCTGAACGACATCTCGCTGTCGCTGTTCGTCGGCCTCGCGGCCGGTGCGTACTCCTCGATCTTCATCGCGACCCCGCTGGTCGTGGACCTCAAGGAGCGCGAGCCGGCGATGAAGGCGCTGAAGAAGCGGGTGCTCGCGAAGCGGGCGGCCGCGGCGGCCAGGGGCGAGTCCCCGGACGACGGCTACGCGTCCGAGGACGAGCCGCAGGTCGTGGCGCAGGGCCGGCCGGGGCGGCGACGTTGACCGCGCCGCTGTCCGACGACGTACGGGCCCTGCTGCTCGGCCGGATCAAGGACGTCCCGGACTACCCGAAGCCGGGCGTGATGTTCAAGGACATCACCCCGCTGCTGGCCGACCCGAAGGCCTTCGCGGCGCTGACGGACGCGCTGGTGGAGCTGGCCGGGCGGTACGGGGCGACGAAGATCGTCGGACTGGAGGCGCGGGGGTTCATCCTGGCGGCTCCGGTGGCCGTGCAGGCCGGGATCGGCTTCGTGCCGGTGCGCAAGGCCGGGAAGCTGCCCGGTGCGACGCTCGCGCAGTCGTACGCGCTGGAGTACGGCACCGCGGAGATCGAGGTCCACGCGGAGGATCTGGCGGCGGGTGACCGGGTCATGGTCATCGACGACGTGCTGGCCACCGGTGGTACGGCCGAAGCCTCGCTCTCGCTGATCCGGCGGGCCGGGGCGGAGGTCGCCGGCGTGGCGGTCCTGATGGAACTGTCGTTCCTCCCGGGGCGGGCCAAGCTGGGCCCGGCTCTGGACGGGGCTCCGCTGGACGCGCTGATCGTGGTCTGACCTCTTCGCTCGTCGAGCGGCGGGTATCCGGGACATCCCGGGTGCCCGCCGCTTTCGCGTGCGGGCCGTAGGCCGGGGCTCCGCCCCGGACCCCGCGCGGAGCGCCCTGACCGGTCGGGGCGGAGCCTCGGGGAACGGGGTGGCGCAACCCTCGCTACGATGGGTTATCCGGACCGGACACGGGCACCGGATCCGCCCCCAGACTCCGTCCGGGGGGACCCCCAGGAGGAGCGCTCTTGCCAGACGAGGTCCAGCCAGTCTCCGCCCCGCAGCCCGACCCGCAGGCCGAGCAGGCCGCGGCGGCCGCCGCCACGCCCCCGCCGGCCCCGCCGGCGCCGCCGGTCAAGCCCGCGCCGGTGAAGTCGGCCGGGTCCTCGAACCGGGTGCGCGCCCGTCTCGCCCGGCTCGGCGTGCAGCGCTCGAACCCGTACAACCCGGTGCTGGAGCCCCTGCTCCGCATAGTCCGCAGCAACGACCCGAAGATCGAGACGTCGACGCTGCGCCAGCTCGAACAGGCCTACCAGGTCGCCGAGCGCTGGCACCGCGGCCAGAAGCGCAAGAGCGGCGACCCGTACATCACGCACCCCCTCGCGGTGACCACCATCCTCGCCGAGCTCGGCATGGACCCGGCCACCCTGATGGCCGGTCTGCTGCACGACACCGTCGAGGACACCGAGTACGGCCTGGAGGACCTGCGCCGCGACTTCGGCGACGCCGTGGCCCTCCTCGTCGACGGCGTCACCAAGCTGGACCGGGTGAAGTTCGGCGAGGCCGCCCAGGCCGAGACGGTCCGCAAGATGGTCGTGGCGATGGCCAAGGACCCGCGCGTCCTCGTCATCAAGCTCGCCGACCGGCTGCACAACATGCGCACCATGCGCTACCTCAAGCGGGAGAAGCAGGAGAAGAAGGCCCGGGAGACGATCGAGATCTACGCCCCGCTGGCGCACCGGCTGGGCATGAACACGATCAAGTGGGAGCTCGAGGACCTCTCCTTCGCGATCCTCTACCCGAAGATGTACGACGAGATCGTCCGCCTGGTCGCCGAGCGGGCGCCCAAGCGCGACGAGTACCTCGCCGTCGTCACCGACGAGGTGATGGTCGACCTCAGGGCCGCCCGGATCAAGGCCACCGTCACGGGCCGCCCGAAGCACTACTACAGCGTCTACCAGAAGATGATCGTCCGCGGCCGCGACTTCGCGGAGATCTACGACCTGGTGGGCATCCGCGTCCTCGTCGACACCGTCCGGGACTGCTACGCGGCCCTCGGCACCGTGCACGCGCGCTGGAACCCGGTCCCCGGCCGGTTCAAGGACTACATCGCGATGCCCAAGTTCAACATGTACCAGTCGCTCCACACGACGGTCATCGGGCCCAGCGGCAAGCCCGTCGAGCTGCAGATCCGCACCTTCGACATGCACCGCCGCGCCGAGTACGGCATCGCCGCGCACTGGAAGTACAAGCAGCAGACCGTCGCCGGCACCTCCAAGGTCCGCACCGACGTCCCGCAGGCCGCCAAGGGCAGCGCCGGCCAGGACACGGTCAACGACATGGCCTGGCTGCGCCAGCTGCTGGACTGGCAGAAGGAGACCGAGGACCCGGGCGAGTTCCTCGACTCGCTGCGCTTCGACCTCTCCCGCAACGAGGTCTTCGTCTTCACCCCCAAGGGCGACGTCATCGCGCTGCCCGCCGGCGCCACTCCCGTGGACTTCGCGTACGCCGTCCACACCGAGGTCGGCCACCGGACGATAGGGGCCAGGGTCAACGGCCGCCTGGTGCCGCTGGAATCCACGCTCGACAACGGCGACCTCGTCGAGGTCTTCACCTCCAAGGCCGAGGGCGCGGGCCCGTCCCGCGACTGGCTGGGCTTCGTCAAGTCCCCGCGGGCCCGCAACAAGATCCGCGGCTGGTTCTCCAAGGAGCGCCGCGACGAGGCCATCGAGCACGGCAAGGACGCCCTCGCGCGGGCCATGCGCAAGCAGAACCTGCCGATCCAGCGCATCCTCACCGGCGACTCGCTCGTCACCCTCGCGCACGAGATGCGCTACCCCGACATCTCCTCCCTGTACGCGGCGATCGGCGAGGGCCACGTGGCCGCGCAAGGCGTCGTACAGAAGCTGGTGGCGGCCCTCGGCGGGGAGGAAGCCGCCAACGAGGACATCGAGGAGTCGATCCCGCCCGCCCGCGCCCGCAGCAAGCGGCGCAGCAACGCCGACCCGGGTGTCGTCGTCAAGGGCGTCGACGACGTGTGGGTCAAGCTGGCCCGCTGCTGCACCCCGGTGCCGGGCGACCCGATCATCGGGTTCGTCACCCGCGGCAGTGGCGTATCGGTTCACCGCGCGGACTGCGTCAACGTCGACTCGCTCTCCCAACAGCCCGAGCGGATGCTGGAGGTCGAGTGGGCGCCCACCCAGTCCTCGGTCTTCCTCGTCGCCATCCAGGTCGAGGCGCTGGACCGGTCCCGTCTGCTGTCGGACGTCACCCGGGTCCTCTCCGACCAGCACGTCAACATCCTCTCGGCGGCCGTCCAGACCTCCCGTGACCGGGTGGCCACCTCACGGTTCACCTTCGAGATGGGCGACCCCAAGCACCTCGGCCACGTCCTGAAGGCCGTTCGGGGTGTGGAGGGCGTCTACGACGTCTACCGTGTTACCTCTGCAAGGAGGCCCTGACCAAGGCCTTACCGCCGCACCGATGCCACCCCGGGGGGACCACGTGGCCGCTGTCTTCCCGCGCGGACTCGCCCGGCGGTTCGAGCCGGTCCGCCCGGTCGGCCGGGGTGGCATGGGTACCGTCTTCGAGGCCGAGGACACGCGGCTGCGGCGGCGCGTCGCGGTCAAGGTCCTGACGGCGTACGGAACGGTGAGCGAGACGGCTGCCGAGCGCTTCGAGGCCGAGGCGCTCGCGCTCGCCCGGATCACCCATCCCAATGTGGTCGGCGTGCACGACGTGGGGATCGACGAGGGTACGCCCTACCTCGTGATGGAGTTCCTCGACGGATCGGACGTCTCCGACCTGGTCCGCGCGGGCGGCGCACTCCCCGCGGGGGAGGCCTGCCGGATCGCCGCCGACACCCTGGCCGGGCTGGGCGCCGCGCACGCCCGCGGCGTGCTCCACCGCGACGTGAAACCCGCCAACATCCGGGTCACCGCGAGCGGCCGGGTGGTCCTCTACGACTTCGGCCTGGCCCGGCTGACCGACGAGGTCGCCCTCACCAACCCCGGCGACCTGCTCGGCACCCCCCAGTACATGGCCCCGGAATGCATCACGGGCCAGTCGCCGCAGGCCGCCTCCGACGTCTACGGGGTCGGCGCCTGCCTGCACTTCATGCTGACCGGGGCCTCCCCGTTCGGTGACGTGCAGAACCTGGACGTGCTGCTCTTCCGGGCCGTCCACGACGGGATGCCCTCGCTGCGCGACAGCCGGCCGTCGGCTCCCGCCGGGCTCGCGGACGCGGTGGACGCCCTCAGCGCGCGAGACCTGACGGCCCGCACCTCCAGCGCCGCCGCCGCGGAGGCCCTGATCCGGCCCTGGGCGCTGGGCGGGATCGTACCGCTGGACGACCACGCCTCCGGGGAACCACTTGCGCCTCTGGACGACCACGCTTCCGGGGAACCACTGGTGCCCCTGGACAACCACGCGTCCGAGGCGGCCGAATGGTCGCTCGACGATCACGCTCCTGGTGAGGTTCCCGAGTACGACTGGGGCCTGGTCGACGTACGGCCAGGTCCGCACCAGGTCCCCGAGGACGACCACGTCGCCCTCAGCGAGAGCACCCGCCGCCTGGTGCGCAGCAACATGACCGAGAAGACCGCGCTGTCCCGGCAGCGCGAGGCGGTCGGACTGATCCAGCGCGGGCGCTTGCGGGAGGCCGTGGACCTGCTCAGCGGGATCAGCGCCTTCTGTGCGGAGACGCTCGGCCCGGGCCATCCGACCACCCTCGCCTGCCAGTACTGGCAGGCCGTGTGCCTGGCCCGCCAGGGTCACGCACCGCAGGCGCTGGAGCTGTTCGCCCGGGTCGGCGCACACCACGGACAGGGGAGGGACACCGAGGATGAGTGAGTACGCGTTACGGGTGGACCCGCACAGGGCGGGGCAGGGCCCGGAGACCGAACTGCGGTCGCTGCTGCTCTGGCTGAGCGAGGACGAGGCGCTCCGCCGCGACGTGCGCGGACGGATCCGGAGCGCCGAACCGGCCCGGGTGCCGGTGCCCGCGCTCGGCACGCCCATGGGGTCCCCGGGCTTCGACCTCCTCCAACTGGCCGTCGGATCCGGCCTGTCCACCGGGTCGCTGGTGTTCGCCGTGCTCCAGTGGCAGGCGTCGCGCCGCCGGCCGCCCGCCCTCACCGTGCGCCGCGGCCCCTACGAGGTCACGCTCACGGGGGACGAGGCCGGCGACCCCGAGGCCCTGCACCGCATCGTCGCGGCGCTGGAGAACGGAAGCGGGGAACCGGACCGGGACGGGGACGATGACGGGACTGCCTGACCCGGCGGCCTCGCGCGCCGTCCTCGTCGGCAGCGCCGGCTACCGGCACCTGGCCGTGCTCCCGTCCGTCGAGGCCAACGTGAAGGACCTGGCGGCCGAACTGTGCGACGCGACGGTCTGGGGACTGCCCGAGCAGCACTGCACGCTCGTACTCGACCCGCAGCACCCCGCCGAGCTGCTCGACCCGGTCCACCGGGCGGGGGAGGAGGCCACCGACACGCTCCTCGTCTACTACGCGGGGCACGGCATGCGGGACGCGTCGACCGCCGACCTCTACCTGGCGCTCCAGGGCTCCCGCGAGCACGTCGGCTACACCGCCGTCGCCTTCCAGCACCTGCGGGCCGCCCTGCGCGAGTCCCGGGCCCGGCGCAAGGTGGTGGTCCTCGACTGCTGCTTCAGCGGGCGGGCCGCCAGCACCCTGGCGGGGGACGAGGACGCCCTGGCCTCCCACGCCGCCGTGGAGGGCGCGTACGTCCTCGCCGCCTCCGCGCGCGACGCCGTGGCCCTGGCCCCCTACGGCGAACGGCACACCGCCTTCACCGGGGAACTGCTGACCGTCCTGCGCGACGGGATCCACGACGGACCCGAACTGATCGACCTCGACACCCTGTGCCGCACCATGGAGGCCCGGCTGCGCGCCAAGAACCGCCCGCTCCCGCAGCACGCCCAGGAGATGGGCATGGGCCGGCTGCGGCTGGTACGCAACCGGGCGCGCGCCGTGCGCGGCACCCCGGCCGGACCCGTCCTGGCCGCGGACATCCGCTCCGCCATGGTCGTCGCGGGGCTCGGCCTCGCCCGTACGCTGCGCGGCGCGGGCCGCACCGGCGACGCGCTGCCCGTGCTGCGCCTCGCGCTGCAGGAACGGGCCTCCGACGGGGAGAGCGACCTGCTCGCCGTCCAGCTCGAACTCTCCGACGTGCTGGAGGAGACCGGACAGACCCGCGAGGCCATCGAGGTGCTGGAGCAGGCCTTCCACCAGGTGCACCGGTTCTACGGGCCCGAGGCCGTCCAGGTGTGCCGCCGGCTGGCCGCGCTCCTCCAGGAGTCCGGCAACCACATCGAGGCGTGCGAGGTCCTCGAACACGCGCTGGACCTGCTCCAGGACGGCAGCCGGGCACTCCCGTGAAACGCGACGGGCGGGCACCCCCGGAATCCCGGTGGTGCCCGCCCGCACGCGGTCCTGCGGCGGCCGTCAGCCCCCGAACTCCTCCAGGCCCTTCAGCGCCTGGTCCAGCAGGGCCTGGCGGCCCTCCAGCTCGCGGGCCAGCTTGTCGGCCTTCGCGTTGTTGCCGGCGGCGCGCGCCGCGTCGATCTGCTCACGCAGCTTGTCGACCGCCGCCTGGAGCTGACCCGTCAGACCGGCCGCACGCGCCCGGGCCTCCGGGTTCGTACGACGCCACTCGCCCTCCTCGGCCTCCTGGATCGCCCGCTCCACCGTGTGCATCCGGCCCTCGACCTTCGGCCGGGCGTCCCGCGGCACGTGGCCGATGGCCTCCCAGCGCTCGTTGAGGGAACGGAACGCGGCGCGGGCCGCCTTCAGGTCCGTGATCGGGACGAGCTTCTCGGCCTCGTCGGCCAGCTCCTCCTTCAGCTTCAGGTTCTCGGTCTGCTCGGCGTCGCGCTCCGCGAACACCTCGCTGCGCGCCGCGAAGAACACGTCCTGCGCACCGCGGAAACGGTTCCACAGGTCGTCCTCGGACTCGCGCTGCGCACGGCCCGCCGCCTTCCAGTCCGCCATCAGCTCGCGGTAGCGGGCGGCCGTCGGACCCCAGTCGGTCGACTTCGACAGCGACTCGGCCTCCGCGACCAGCCTCTCCTTGACCTTGCGGGCATCCTCGCGCTGCGCGTCCAGCGAGGCGAAGTGAGCCTTGCGGCGCTTGGAGAAGGCGGAACGGGCGTGCGAGAACCGGTGCCACAGCTCGTCGTCCGACTTGCGGTCCAGGCGCGGCAGCCCCTTCCAGATGTCCACCAGGGCGCGCAGCCGCTCGCCGGCGCTGCGCCACTGGTCGCTCTGCGCGAGCTGCTCGGCCTCGACGACCAGCGCGTCCTTGGCCGCACGGGCCTCGTCCGTCTGCTTCGCCTTCTGGGCCTTGCGCTCCTCGCGCCGCGACTCCACCGTCTCGACCAGCTTGTCCAGCCGCACGCGCAGGGCGTCGAGGTCGCCCACGGCGTGGTGCTCGTCGACCTGAGTGCGCAGGTGGTCGATCGCCGTCTGCGCGTCCTTGGCGGACAGATCAGTGGTCCGCACCCGCTTTTCGAGGAGGCCGATCTCGACCACCAGGCCTTCGTACTTGCGCTCGAAATAGGCCAGGGCCTCCTCAGGGGTGCCCGCCTGCCACGAACCGACGACCTGCTCGCCCTCGGAAGTACGCACGTACACGGTGCCCGTCTCGTCGACTCGGCCCCACGGGTCGCTGCTCACAGCGCCTCCTCCACCTGATGCCTGCGAGGGGTTCACCCCCTGGGCATCGTCCACAGTTTCCTGGGGCGGGCAGCGCCCGCCCTGCACAACGCCAACATAGGCGACCGCCGGGCCGGCTGTCCGCATCCCGCACGACGGAATATCGACGTACGGGCGGCGGGCCGGCAAGGCCCGGGGCTGCCGCATCCCGTCAGTTCTGGGTGACGGTGCCCTTCTCGATCTTGACCTCGGTCTTCGGCGCGCCGTCCTGGCCGCCGTCGGCCGTACCGGCCTTGGCGATGTCCTCCAGGACCTTCAGGCCGGCCGCGTCGATCTTGCCGAACGGGGTGTACGACGGCGGCAGCGGGCTGTCCTTGTAGACCAGGAAGAACTGGCTGCCGCCCGAGCCGGGCTGACCCGTGTTGGCCATCGCCACCGTGCCCGCCGGGTAGACGACCTTGCCCTGGTCGTTGGCCTTGCCGAGCGAGTCCAGGTTCTCGTCCGGGATGTTGTAGCCCGGGCCGCCCATGCCGGTGCCCTCGGGGTCGCCGCACTGGAGCACGAAGATCCCGCCGGCCGTCAGCCGGTGGCACTTCGTGTTGTCGAAGTACTTCTTGTCGGCGAGCGACTTGAACGAGTTGACGGTCTGCGGGGTCTTCGCCGCGTCCATCGTGAAGTTGATGTCGCCCGCGCTCGTCTTCAGGGCGAAGGTGTACTTCGCCTTCTGGTCGATCGCCATCTCCGGCGAGGGGGACTGCTTGGGCTCGGGCGTCGACGGCGAGGCCGACGGGTTCGCCGCCGGGTCCGCGGCCTGGTCCTTCTTGTCCTTGTCGAAGACACCGCCCACGATCAGGCCGACCAGCGTCGCGACCACCACGGCCACCGCCGCGCCGATCACCGCCGCACGCTGGCGCGACTTCTTGCGGGCCTCGGCCCGGCGTGCCTGCTGGCGCTCGTACTTCTCCCTGGCGAGCTGTCGCCGCCGCTGATCGCTCGTGACCACGGGGTCGTCTCCTTGTGCGTGTCTGGTACTGCTGTCCGGGCTGGGATAGGCCGTACCGTATATGGGTTCGCTGTGTAATGAGCGGCGCCGGTAGGCTCTGAGCAGCAGGATTCCGACCTGCAGCCTCCCGCCGGACGACGATTGAGGACGAACGTGCTGATTGCCGGGTTCCCCGCAGGAGCCTGGGGGACCAACTGTTACGTGGTCGCCCCCGCCGCCGGTGAGGAGTGCGTCATCATCGACCCGGGCCACCAAGCCGCTCAGGGTGTCGAGGAGACGCTGAAGAAGCATCGGCTCAAGCCCGTCGCGGTCGTGCTGACCCATGGCCACATCGATCATGTGGCCTCGGTGGTCCCGGTGTGCGGAGCACACGGCGTACCGGCCTGGATCCACCCCGAGGACCGCTACATGATGAGCGACCCGGAGAAGGCCCTCGGCCGCTCCATCGGGATGCCGCTCATGGGCGAGCTGACCGTGGGGGAGCCCGACGACGTCCGCGAACTGGCCGACGGCGCCGCGCTGAAATTGGCCGGAATGGACTTCTCCGTGGCGCACGCACCGGGGCATACCAAGGGGTCGGTGACCTTCCGGATGCCCGAGCTGGCCGACGTCCCGCCGGTCTTCTTCTCGGGCGACCTGCTCTTCGCCGGCTCCATCGGACGCACCGACCTGCCCGGCGGCTCCCACGCCGAGATGCTCGAATCGCTGGGCCGCGTGTGCCTGCCGCTCGACGACTCGACCGTGGTGCTGTCCGGCCACGGTCCCCAGACCACCATCGGCCGCGAGCGCGCGACCAACCCGTACTTGCGGGAAGTCGCCGCCGGCCTGGCAGCGGACCCGACAGCCGCTCCACGACGAGGAATGTGACGAGACTTCCGTGAGCACCTTCAAGGCCCCCAAGGGCACGTACGACCTGATCCCGCCGTTCTCGGCGAAGTACCTCGCGGTGCGCGACGCGATCTCCCTCCCGCTGCGCAAGGCCGGGTACGGCTACATCGAGACGCCCGGCTTCGAGGACGTGAACCTCTTCGCGCGCGGTGTCGGCGAGTCCACCGACATCGTGACCAAGGAGATGTTCACCCTCACCACGAAGGGCGGCACCAACCTCGCCCTGCGCCCGGAGGGCACCGCCTCCGTTCTGCGCGCGGCGCTGGAGGCCAGCCTGCACAAGCAGGGCAACCTTCCGGCCAAGCTCTGGTACTCCGGCTCGTACTACCGCTACGAGCGCCCGCAGAAGGGCCGCTACCGTCACTTCTCGCAGGTGGGTGCCGAGGCGATCGGTGCCGAGGACCCGGCGCTTGACGCCGAGCTGATCATCCTGGCCGACCAGGCCTACCGCACGCTCGGCCTGTCGAACTTCCGCATCCTGCTGAACTCGCTGGGCGACAAGGAGTGCCGCCCGGTGTACCGGGAGGCGCTGCAGTCCTTCCTGCGCGGGCTGGACCTCGACGAGGAGACCGTCCGCCGGGCCGAGATCAACCCGCTGCGCGTCCTCGACGACAAGCGCACCGACGTACAGAAGCAGCTGGTCGGTGCCCCGGTGCTGCGCGACTACCTGTGCGACGCGTGCAAGGCGTACCACGAGGAGGTCCGCGAGCTGATCACGGCGGCCGGAGTGGCCTTCGAGGACGACGAGAAGCTGGTGCGCGGGCTGGACTACTACACCCGCACCACCTTCGAGTTCGTCCACGACGGTCTCGGCGCGCAGTCCGCGGTCGGCGGCGGCGGCCGCTACGACGGCCTGTCCGAGATGATCGGCGGACCGGCGCTGCCGTCCGTGGGCTGGGCGCTCGGCGTGGACCGTACGGTGCTGGCCCTGGAGGCCGAGGGCATCGAGCTGGACATCCCGGCGGCCACGGCGGTCTTCGCGGTGGCCCTGGGCGCGTCCAAGCCGACGCTGTTCGGGCTGGTGACGGAGCTGCGCAAGGCGGGCGTGGCCGCGGACATGTCGTACGGCGGCAAGGGCCTCAAGGGCGCCATGAAGGACGCCAACCGCAGCGGTGCGCGCTTCGCGATCGTCGCGGGCGACCGGGACCTGGCGGAAGGCGTGGTCCAGGTCAAGGACATGGAGTCCGGCGAGCAGGCTCCGGTGGCGCTGGCCGAGGTGGTCGGGGTACTGCGGGCGAAGCTGGCCTGATCCGGCGGTCGTCCGGTGCGAAGAGGTGGGGGCCGCTGTGCGGACCCCACCTCTTTTCGCTGCACTCACAGCCCGGTACGGCACAATGGCCGGTGCTTGTTGACCTTGTAGATGTGGAGCGGGCGGTATGACGACGACACGAGGTACGGACGCGGACACCGCCCGGGGGACCGTCGGCGGCAGCCGGGCGCTGGCCCTGCTGCTGGTGATCACGGGGGCCGCCGGCCTGCTGGCCGCCTGGGTGATCACGATCGACAAGTTCAAGCTGCTGGAGGACCCGAACTTCACGCCGGGCTGCAGCCTGAACCCGGTCGTCTCCTGCGGCAACATCATGAAGAGCGACCAGGCCGCAGTCTTCGGCTTCCCGAACCCCATGCTCGGGCTGGTCGCCTACGGCATCGTGATCTGCGTCGGCATGAGCCTGCTGGCCGGGGCCCGGTTCCGCCCCTGGTACTGGCTGACGCTGAACGCGGGCACCCTCTTCGGCGTCGTCTTCTGCGCCTGGCTCACCTACCAGTCGCTCTACAACATCAACTCGCTCTGCCTCTGGTGCTCCCTGGCCTGGGTCGCCACGATCTTCATGTTCTGGTACGTCACCTCGCACAACGTCCGCGCGGGCATGCTGCCGGCTCCGGGCTGGCTCAAGGGCTTCCTCGACGAGTTCACCTGGGTGCTGCCGGTGCTGCACGTCGGGATCATCGGAATGCTGATCCTGACCCGCTGGTGGGACTTCTGGACCTCCTGACCTCCTGACTTCTTGGCCTCGACCTGACGGCGGGCGGCCCTGTCGGTGGGCTCGCATAGGCTTCCTGTGTGGAACCAGACCTGTTCACCGCCGCTGCCGAAGAACGCCAGGAGAAGGACCCCGCGAGTTCCCCGCTCGCCGTCCGGATGCGCCCGCGCACCCTGGACGAGGTCGTCGGCCAGCAGCACCTGCTGAAGCCCGGTTCGCCGCTGCGGCGGCTGGTCGGGGAAGGGGCGGGCGGCCCGGCCGGTGCCTCGTCGGTGATCCTCTGGGGCCCGCCCGGCATCGGGAAGACCACCCTCGCGTACGTGGTCAGCCAGGCCACGCAGAAGCGTTTCGTGGAACTCTCCGCCATCACCGCGGGCGTCAAGGAGGTACGGGCGGTCATCGAGGGCGCCCGGCGCGCGGCCGGCGGCTACGGCAAGGAGACCGTCCTCTTCCTCGACGAGATCCACCGCTTCAGCAAGGCCCAGCAGGACTCGCTGCTCCCGGCCGTCGAGAACCGCTGGGTGACGCTGATCGCGGCGACCACGGAGAACCCGTACTTCTCGATCATCTCCCCGCTGCTGTCGCGTTCGCTGCTGCTGACGCTGGAACCGCTGACGGACGAGGACCTGAGCGCGCTGATGCGGCGGGCGCTCGCCGAGGAGCGGGGCCTGGGCGGGGCGGTCACCCTGCCCGAGGACGCGGAGGCGCACCTGCTGCGGATCGCCGGCGGCGACGCCCGGCGGGCCCTGACGGCGCTGGAGGCGGGGGCCGGATCGGCCATCGCCAAGGGTGAGGCGGAGATCACCCTGGAGACGGTCGAGGAGGCGGTCGACCGCGCCGCCGTCCGCTACGACCGTGACGGCGACCAGCACTACGACGTGGCGAGCGCGCTGATCAAGTCGATCCGGGGCTCGGACGTGGACGCCGCACTGC
Organism: Streptomyces sp. 147326; assembly: GCF_045000215.1. Taxonomy (NCBI): domain Bacteria; kingdom Bacillati; phylum Actinomycetota; class Actinomycetes; order Kitasatosporales; family Streptomycetaceae; genus Streptomyces; species Streptomyces sp. 147326. The sequence goes on from NZ_CP134201.1 coordinate 7,025,648, forward strand.
ACTACCTCGCCCGGATGATCGACGCGGGGGAGGACCCGCGGTTCATCGCGCGCCGCCTGATGATCTCGGCGAGCGAGGACATCGGCCTCGCGGATCCGACGGCCCTGCCGCTCGCGGTGGCCGCGGCCCAGGCGGTGGCGATGATCGGCTTCCCGGAGGCCGCGCTGACCCTCTCGCACGCGACGATCGCGCTGGCGCTGGCCCCGAAGTCGAACACCGCCACGACCGCCATCGGCGCGGCGCTGGCCGACGTACGGGCCGGGCTGGCGGGGACGGTCCCGGCGCACCTGCGCGACGGGCACTACAAGGGCGCGGCGAAGCTGGGGCACGCGCAGGGGTACGTGTACCCGCACGACGTCCCGGGCGCGATCGCGGCGCAGCAGTACGCGCCGGACGAGCTGCACGGCAAGCGGTACTACGAGCCGACGCGCTACGGAGCCGAAGCCCGCTACGCGGACGTGGTGGAAAAGGTCCGCGAACGGCTGCGCGGAGCCTGACCTCTGCGGCTTCAGCCCCGCCGGCGTTCGAGGCGCGGGCGCGGAGCGCCGTGCAGTGACGCGGGGAGGGCGCCGCCTAGGCTCACGGCATGCGACGCCTGCTCTGCTCATCGCCGTGGCGGCAGTGCTCCTGCTCGGCGGATGTCACCACGACACCGCCCCGCGCGCGGTGGTGCCGCTGGCAGGGGCCGGGTTTCCGCCCGACGCCCGGACGGCCGAGGCGCAGCTGGGCGGGCCGGCGGTCGCGTGGGGGCGGAACTGGGAGACGTACAAGCGGGAGAACTTCGGCCGGTACTGGTCCGACGAGACCGATGCCGTCGGCGGGCGCAACGGCTGCGACACCCGTGACGACGTAGGCAGCAGGACGGCCGACAAGTGGCAGCCGCCGCGGCAGGAGTACCGGTGCGAGTACGCGCGCCGGTACACCGGCATCAAGGCCAGGTACCGGCTCTCCGTCACCCCGCCCGAGAAGCTCGCGCTCCAGCGGATGCCGGCCGCCTGTCCTCAGTGAGAGGCCGCCGTCAAGAGCGTGTGCATCGCCCGCCGCAGGCCGCAGATGTCCGTCACCGGCTCCGGGAAGTCGAAGCGCGCGTCGAAGGAGCCGGCGGCGCCGCCCGTGAAGCGGACGCGCAGGCCCAGGCGGTCCAGGGAGAGGGGGACGGCGCTCATGCCGCGGGCCCCGCGCGGGCCGAGCAGGCCGCACAGCTCGCCGATCCGGTCCCCGTGGGCCGCGTGCAGGTGCTGCAGCAGCTCCGTCTCGTGGGCGACCATCGGGTCCGGCTCCGCCGCGGCCAGGTCCTCCGGGTCCACGTGCTCGGCTCCCCACAGGTCGTCCACCGAGATCTCGCCGACCTCCAGCCGCAGCATCATCCACGCCGGGCGGGCCGAGTACGGGAGGTCCGAGGCCTCCGACAGCCCCAGCAGCTCGCCCACCGGGTGGCGCTCCGCGAGCAGCGCCGCGCAGGCCGCGCGGTCGTCACCGCGCACCGGCGTCAGCCACCCGGCCAGCCAGGCGCGACCTCGGATACGATGTGGGACGGACACCGGCGCCACGTCCGTGATCTCGATCACGGCGGTGAGGTCGTCGTCCTGGGCGTGAGCGGCTGCTCTGGCAGCCGTGGATTCCCCGTAAACAAGGAGAATCACGTCCCCGTCCGGGGTGACGGTCCGTGCGGCCGGCATCCCTGTCCCGAACTCCTCGTGCTCGTGACCGTCACGAGCACCGATGAGCGTGAGGGATACTGAGGCGTTGGACTCTACGAGGGTTCGTACGCGTTCGGCTCCGGTGAGCTGCCGAACGCCTTCCCTGGGACGCGGCTGACCTTGCTTATCGTCGTCGAAAGCAGATTCTGTTTCGTTGGAATCTGAACTTCGATGCGCACTGGGCAGGGGGATCCCATGTGGTCGAGACATTACGTCCTCCTCGCTAAGGTAAGCCTCACCTAACTTACATGGAGGTAGGTTCCACGTGAACCAGAAGCGACCCAAGGTCAAGAAGTCGCGTGCCCTCGGCATTGCGCTGACCCCGAAGGCCGTCAAGTACTTCGAGGCCCGCCCCTACCCGCCGGGCGAGCACGGCCGTGGCCGCAAGCAGAACTCGGACTACAAGGTTCGTCTGCTGGAGAAGCAGCGTCTGCGCGCTCAGTACGACATCTCTGAGCGTCAGATGGCCCGCGCGTACGACCGCGCCAAGAAGGCCGAAGGCAAGACGGGCGAGGCGCTTGTCGTCGAGCTCGAGCGTCGTCTCGACGCCCTGGTTCTGCGTTCGGGCATCGCCCGCACCATCTACCAGGCCCGCCAGATGGTCGTTCACGGCCACATCGAGGTCAACGGTGACAAGGTCGACAAGCCGTCGTTCCGTGTCCGCCCGGACGACGTCATCACCGTGCGCGAGCGCAGCCGCGAGAAGGTTCCGTTCCAGGTTGCCCGTGAGGGTGGCTACGCAGGCGAGGGCGAGACCCCGCGCTACCTGCAGGTCAACCTGAAGGCCCTGGCCTTCCGCCTGGACCGCGACCCGAACCGCAAGGAAATCCCGGTCATCTGCGACGAGCAGCTCGTCGTCGAGTACTACGCCCGCTGATGCAGGCCTAGTCTCACTGGCTGGTCAGCCCGCCGTCCCCTCCGGGGGGCGGCGGGTTTTCCCGTTCACGGGCCCGCCCCGGCCCGGCGGACTACGGCTGGTCCGCCGCCGCCGCGCGGCGCGACGTCCGCGGGCCGCCCGCCCCGCCCCGTCCTGCCTGCCGGGACACCCAAGCCCTGACCCCGCGCTCACCGGGGCCGCGCTGCGCCCGCCCCACCAGGGCCTCGCGGCTCAGCTCCCGCCCCTCGGCCGCGTACGCCGCGTACCGCTCGGCACCCAGCAGCTCGCCCGCACGCTCCAGGCACATCAGCCGCGGGGCGTTGAAGTACCCCGAGCCGAACAACTGCAGCCCCACCCCGCCCCACATCGGCTCCGCCGCCCCCTGCAGCAGCGCCGCCTCGGCCGGATCGCCCTCCGCGACCGTGACCAGGGCCAGCAGCTCCAGCGCGAGCACCAGCCCGACCAGATCGTGGAAGGCGTGGTTGATCGCCACGCACTCGTTGAGCAGCCGCCGGGCCTCCGGCGCGTCCCCCGCGTCCAGGGCCGCGTACGCGAGCACGTACAGGGCGTACGCCTTCGTCCAGCGCTCCCCGCGCTCCTCACAGATCTCCCGGACCTCGCGGCACAGCGCGAGCGCGCCCGGCAGCTCGCCCTGGAAGGCCAGCGCCATCCCCAGTTCCACCTGGCACATCAGCACGTTGCTGTTGAGCTCCCCGACCGCCCGGTACCGCTCCAGCGCCGTGCCCAGCAGCTCCCGGGCCCGGGCCATGTCGTCCGAGACCAGCGCCAGACAGCCCAGCCGGTGCACCGCGTAGGCCGAGGCGAGGGCGTTCCCGCTCTGCGCCGCCGCGTCCCGGCACTCGTGCAGGGCGCTCATCGAGGCCGCCGCGTCCCCCTGCAGGGCCGCGACGTAGCCCAGTACCCACAGGGCCTTGAGCCGCGAGTTCTCGTACTCCGTCGGTACCCCGCCCGTGGGCTCCAGGGTCCGGTCCAGCCAGTGCCGCCCCTCGGTCAGGCGCCCGCAGCCCGCCCAGTAGAACCACAGGGTGCCCGCCAGGTACTGGGCCAGGTGCACCTCGTCCGGCTCGTCCAGGCAGCACTCCAGGGCGAGCCGCAGATTCGGCAGCTCCGCCTCCACCAGCGCGGCGACCTCCGGCTGGCGCGGGCTGAACCAGTCCAGCTCGCACCAGGTCGCCAGCCCCGTGTACCAGTCCCGGTGCCGCCTGCGCAGCCGCCGGGCGTCGCCCAGCGACCCCAGCCAGCCCGCCCCGTACACCCGTACGGTCTCCAGCATCCGGAAGCGGACCCCGGCGGCCGTCTCCTCGCGGACCAGCAGGGACTGGTCCTGGAGCTCCCCGACGAGGTCCAGTACGTCCTCCACCGGCAGGTCCGGGCCCGAGCACACGTATTCGGCGGCGTCCAGGTCGAACTGCCCGGCGAACACCGACAGCCGTGCCCACAGCAGCCGCTGCGCGGGCGTGCACAGCTCGTGGCTCCAGCCGATCGCCGTACGCAGCGCCCGGTGCCGGGGCAGCGCCCCGCGCGCACCGCCCGTCAGCAGCGCGAAGCGGTTCTCCAGCCGGGCCAGCACCTGCTCGGGCGACAAGGTCCGCAGCCGGGCCGCCGCCAGCTCCAGGGCGAGCGGGATCCCGTCGAGGCGCTCGCACACCTCGACCAGCGCGTCCCGGTTCGCCGCGGTCACCGCGAAGGCCGGATCGGCCGCGCCGGCCCGCGCCGCCAGCAGGGCCAGCGCCTCCTCCGGGACCGGCGGGGCCAGCGGGAAGGCCAGCTCCCCGGCCAGGGCGAGCGGGCGCCGGCCCGCCGCCAGCACCCGCAGGCCGGGGGAGCGGCGCAGCAGATCCCCCACCAGGTCCGCGGTCTCGTCGACCAGTTGCTCGAAGCCGTCCAGGACCAGCAGCAGCCGCCGTCCGGCCAGGTGCTCGGCCAGGACGGTCCGGGGCGGCCGCGTGGTGTGGTCGGTCAGCCCGAGCGCCTCGGAGACGGTCAGCTCCAGCAGCGCGGGATCCCGTACGGAGGCCAGCTCGGCCAGCCACACCCCGTCGCCGTGCCGGTCCTGCGCCGCCCGCGCCGCGAGCGTCCCCTCCGCCCCTTGCGCTCCCTGCGTTCCCCGGGCCCCCTGCGCCGCCTCGGCGGCCGACCGGGCGGCCGCGAGCACGAGCCGGGACTTGCCCACCCCGCCCACGCCGGTCACCGTCACCAGCCGGGAGGAGTCCAGGAGCCGTCCCAGCTCGGCGAGTTCGGCACCCCGCCCGATGAACCGGCCCAGCTCCGAGGGAAGATTGCCCCAGGGCCCGTCGCGCAGGGGTCTGTGTCGCATGGGACACGGAGGGTACTGGTCCGGATGCATTGCGTTCAAGGCGGTGCCTTCCGACCCCCTATTCCGGTACGGCCGGGGATCCCCGGCGCGATAGGGTCGGAGGATCGTTGAGGAATCGGTGCAGCCGGCAGTTCAGGCGCAGACAGAGAGCGGTGTGACGTGTCCGGTGTAGAGGTGGCCGGGATCATCGTGGCCGTCTTCTGGGCCATCCTGATCTCCTTCCTCGCCGTGGCGCTGGCGAGGCTGGCCCAGGTGCTCAGGGCGACCACCAAGCTGGTGGCCGACGTGACCGATCAGGCCGTTCCGCTGCTGGCCGACGCCTCCACGACCGTCCGCTCCGCGCGCACCCAGCTGGACCGGGTCGACGCCATCGCGAGCGACGTCCAGGAGGTCACCTCCAACGCCTCCGCACTGTCCTCCACCGTGGCCACCGCCTTCGGCGGGCCGCTGGTGAAGGTCGCGGCCTTCGGCTACGGCGTCCGCAAGGCGCTGGGCAAGGGGGATGCCGCGACGCCGGGCGGCATGCCGCCGAAAGCATCCCGACGTAACGTGATCGTTGGCCGTACGGTGCCGCCCGCCCGGCGCCGGAAGCAGAAGGGCTGAGACCGCCGATGTTCCGCCGAGCCTTCTGGTTCACCGCAGGCGCAGCCGCCGGCGTGTGGGCCACCACCAAGGTCAACCGTCAGCTCAAGAAGCTGACTCCGGAGAGTCTCGCAGCCCAGGCGGCCGACAAGGCCGTGGAGGCGGGTCACCGCCTCAAGGACTTCGCCCTCGACGTCAAAGCGGGAATGACGCAGCGCGAGGACGAGCTGAACGACGCACTGGGGCTCCACCAGGACCCCGACCGGCCCGACAACGTCACCGCCCTTCCCGGGCCGCGGCGGCTGCGGGCCATCGAGAACGACCACACCACCCACCGACCAACGTTTTCGCACGACCGGAATGAGGACCACTGATGGAGTCGGCTGAAATTCGCCGCCGCTGGCTGAGCTTCTTCGAGGAGCGCGGTCACGCCGTTGTCCCTTCGGCGTCGCTCATCGCGGACGACCCGACTCTGCTGCTGGTCAACGCGGGCATGGTCCCCTTCAAGCCGTACTTCCTCGGCGAGACCAAGCCCCCGGCCCCCCGCGCCACCAGCGTGCAGAAGTGCGTCCGTACGCCGGACATCGAAGAGGTCGGCAAGACCACCCGCCACGGCACGTTCTTCCAGATGTGCGGCAACTTCTCCTTCGGGGACTACTTCAAGGAAGGCGCCATCAAGTACGCCTGGGAGCTGCTCACCAGCTCCGTGGCGGACGGCGGCTACGGCCTCGAGCCGGAGAAGCTCTGGATCACCGTCTACCTCGACGACGACGAGGCCGAGCAGATCTGGCGCGAGAAGATCGGCGTTCCCGCCGAGCGCATCCAGCGCCTGGGCAAGAAGGACAACTTCTGGTCCATGGGCGTCCCGGGTCCCTGCGGCCCGTGCTCGGAGATCAACTACGACCGCGGCCCGGAGTTCGGCGTCGAGGGCGGCCCGGCCGTCAACGACGAGCGCTACGTGGAGATCTGGAACCTGGTCTTCATGCAGTACGAGCGCGGCGCCGGCGACGGGAAGGAAGACTTCCCGATCCTCGGCGACCTGCCGTCGAAGAACATCGACACGGGTCTCGGCCTCGAACGCCTCGCGATGATCCTGCAGGGCGTGCAGAACATGTACGAGACCGACACCCTGCGCGTGGTCATGGACAAGGCCACCGCCCTGACCGGCGTGCAGTACGGCGCCGCCCCGGGCACCGACGTGTCGATGCGCGTGGTCGCCGACCACATCCGCACCTCCGTGATGCTCATCGGCGACGGCGTCACCCCCGGCAACGAGGGCCGCGGCTACGTGCTGCGCCGCATCATGCGCCGTGCCATCCGCAACATGCGCCTCATGGGCGCCACGGGCCCGGTCGTCCAGGACCTCGTCGACGTCGTGATCAACACGATGGGGGAGCAGTACCCGGAGCTGGTCACCGACCGCAAGCGCATCGAGACCGTCGCGCTCGCCGAAGAGGCCGCCTTCCTGAAGGCCCTCAAGGGCGGAACGAACATCCTCGACACCGCCGTGACCGAGACCAAGGCCGCCGGCGGCACCGTCCTCTCCGGCGACAAGGCGTTCCTGCTCCACGACACCTGGGGCTTCCCGATCGACCTCACCCTGGAGATGGCCTCCGAGCAGGGCCTCTCCGTGGACGAGACCGGCTTCCGCCGCCTGATGCAGGAGCAGCGCGACCGTGCCAAGGCCGACGCCAAGGCCAAGAAGACCGGCCACGCGGACATGTCCGCCTACCGGGAGATCGCCGACGGCTCCGGCGCCACCGAGTTCACCGGCTACGCCACCACCCAGGGCGAGTCCACCATCGTCGGCCTCCTGGTCAACGGCGTCTCCGCGCCCGCCGCCTCCGAGGGCGACGAGGTCGAGGTCGTCCTCGACCGCACCCCCTTCTACGCCGAGGGCGGCGGCCAGCTCGCCGACCAGGGCCGCATCAAGCTCGACACGGGCGCCGTCATCGAGGTCCGCGACGTCCAGCAGCCCGTCCCCGGTGTCTCCGTGCACAAGGGCTCCGTCCAGGTCGGCGAGGTGACGGTGGGCGCCTCCGCGTACGCCGCCATCGACATCAAGCGCCGCCGGGCCATCGCCCGCGCCCACTCGGCCACCCACCTGACCCACCAGGCGCTGCGCGACGCCCTCGGCCCGACCGCCGCCCAGGCCGGTTCGGAGAACTCCCCGGGCCGCTTCCGCTTCGACTTCGGTTCGCCGAACGCCGTTCCCGGCTCGGTCCTCACCGACGTCGAGCAGAAGATCAACGACGTGCTCTCGCGCGAGCTGGACGTCACCGCCGAGATCATGAGCATCGACGAGGCCAAGAAGCAGGGCGCCATCGCCGAGTTCGGCGAGAAGTACGGCGAGCGCGTGCGCGTCGTCACCATCGGCGACTTCTCCAAGGAGCTGTGCGGCGGCACGCACGTCGGCAACACCTCCCAGCTGGGCCTGGTGAAGCTGCTCGGCGAGTCCTCCATCGGCTCCGGCGTGCGCCGCGTCGAGGCCCTCGTCGGCGTGGACGCGTACAACTTCCTCGCCAAGGAGCACACGGTCGTCGCCCAGCTCCAGGAGCTGGTCAAGGGCCGTCCGGAGGAGCTGCCGGAGAAGATCGCCTCCATGCTCGGCAAGCTGAAGGACGCCGAGAAGGAGATCGAGAAGTTCCGCGCGGAGAAGGTCCTGCAGGCCGCCGCCGGTCTCGCCGCGAACGCCCAGGACATCCACGGCGTCGCCCTGGTCGTCGGCCAGGTGGCGGACGGCATCGGCGCCGACGACCTGCGCAAGCTGGTCCTCGACGTCCGCGTCCGGATCCCCGGCGACCGTCCGGCGGTCGTGGCCCTGTTCACCGTGGCGGGCGGCCGCCCGCTGACCGTCATCGCCACCAACGAGGCGGCCCGCGAGCGCGGCCTCAAGGCCGGCGACCTGGTCCGTACGGCCGCCAAGACCCTCGGCGGCGGCGGTGGCGGCAAGCCGGACGTCGCCCAGGGCGGCGGCCAGAACCCGGCCGCCGTCCCGGAGGCCATCAGCGCCGTCGAGCGCCTCGTCGTCGAGACGGCCTGACGATGACGCTGCGCCGCGGCCGCCGGCTCGCCATCGACGTCGGGGACGCCCGGATCGGGGTCGCCTCGTGCGACCCCGACGGGGTGCTCGCCACACCGGTGGAAACCGTCCCGGGCCGGGACATCCCCTTCGCCCACCGGCGGCTGCGGCAGCTCGTCGAGGAGTACGAGCCCCTCGAGGTCGTGGTCGGCCTCCCCCGCTCGCTCAGCGGGCGGGAGGGTCCGGCCGCGGCCAAGGTGCGCGTCTTCGCGAACGAGCTCGCCAAGGGCATCAAGCCGGTGACGGTCCGTCTGGTGGACGAGCGGATGACCACGGTCACCGCCGCTCAGGGGCTGCGGGCCTCCGGAAGGAACGCCAAGAAGGGCCGGGCGGTCATCGACCAGGCGGCCGCTGTGGTGATCCTTCAGAACGCTCTTGAGACCGAACGGGTATCAGGTAATCCGCCCGGTGAGTGCGTCGAAGTGGTTGTCTGATCGCGATACGGTAACGTTCCGCGCGATGAGACGGCATTCGAACAGCCGTCGCCCACCGTCAAAGAGGCGGAACCGGGTGCCACGGACGACGGACTCCGTGGCCTCCGTCTCGCGGCTCTAGGGGACCGATGACTGAGTATGGCCGGGGCCGTGGCCCCGAACCCTGGCACCCCGAGGATCCCCTGTACGGGGACCAGGGGTACGGGCACCAGACCCAGCAGGGCCAGGTGCCCTACGGCGGTGCCCCCCAGCAGGAGTACCCGCAGGAGCCCCAGTACCAGGAGCAGTACCCCCAGCAGTACCAGCAGTACCCGGAGTACGAGCAGCAGCAGTACCAGCAACAGCAGTACCAGCAGCAGTACCCCGACCAGCAGCAGTACGCCGCGCAGCAGGAGGCCTATGCCCCGCAGCAGCAGGCGTACGCCCAGCAGCAGGCCTACGCCCCGCAGCAGGCGCAGCCCCACCCCCAGCAGCCGGTGTACGACAACCAGGGCTGGGACACCGGCCAGGGCCAGTACGCGGCCGCCGTGCAGGCCGACCCCTACGTGGGCGCGGACCCGTACGCGCAGCAGTCCGTATCCGGCTACCCCGGCGAGGCCCCCGACCTCTACACCACGCCCGAGGCCTACCCGCCGCCGCAGCCCCCGGGCCGGCGCCACCTGGAGCCGGAACCGGTCGAGGAGGAGGCGGAGGAGCCCGAGGGCGGCTTCCTCGCCGGCGGTCGCGACGGCGACGACGACGGTGACGAGCCCGGCGACGGTCGCCGCGGCGGCCGCTCGAAGGGCGGCAAGCCGAAAAAGCGCAGCGGCATGGCCTGCCTGATCGCCGCCGTCGTCATCATCGGCGTGGTCGGCGGTGGCGGCTACTACGGCTACAGCTACCTCAAGGCCAGGTTCGGCGCCGCGGAGGACTTCGCGGGCGAGGGCACGGACGAGCTGGTCGACGTGGAGATCCCCAAGGGCGCGCTCCTGGGGCAGATGGGCCGCATCCTCAAGGACGCCGGCGTGGTCGCCAGCGCCCAGGCCTTCGTCGACGCCGCGAACAACAACCCCAAGGGCAAGTCGATCCAGCCCGGCACCTACCCGATGAACAAGAAGATGTCGGCTGCGGCCGCCGTCGCGCTGATGATCGACCCCAGCAAGCTCAACGTCATCACCGTCACCGAGGGCATGCGCAACGCCAAGGTGTACGAAGCGATCGACAAGAAGCTGGGCAAGCCCGCAGGCACCACCAAGGACATCGCGGTGCGCGAGGCCAAGAACCTCGGCCTGCCGGCCTGGGCGGGCAACGACCCGAAGCTGATCGACCCGCTCGAAGGCTTCCTCTACCCGACGCGGTACGACCTGGGCAAGGACAGCACTCCCGAGTCCCTGCTCAAGGAGATGGTCAAGAACGCGACCGCCAAGTACACGGAGCTGGGCGTCGAGGGCAAGGCCAAGGAACTGGGCCTGGACAACCCGCTCCAGGTGGTCACGGTCGCCAGCCTCGTCAACGCCGAGGGCAAGAACCACGACGACTTCCGCAAGATGTCCGAGGTCGTCTACAACCGCATGAAGAAGACCAACGACGTCACGAACCAGAAGATCGAGTTCGACTCGACGTACAACTACGTCAAGAACCAGAGCGAGATCAACTTCAACCTCAAGGAAGCCCAGGCGTTCAACAACCCCTACAACACGCACTTCATCAAGGGGCTGCCGGTCGGCCCGATCGGGAACCCGGGGCTGGACGCGCTGACCGCTACGCTCAACCCGGATCACGGCGGCTGGATGTTCTTCGTGTCGGTCGACGGCGACACGACGACCTTCACCAAGACCTACGACGAGCACCTCAAGCTCGTCGCCGAGTTCCAGGAACGGCAGAAGCAGAAGAACGGCGGATAGCAGGACATGTCACGCATAAGGGCCGCGGTGCTGGGTTCGCCCATCGAGCACTCCCTCTCACCAGTGCTGCACCGCGCCGCCTACCGGGAGCTCGGCCTCGACGACTGGTCGTACGACCGCTTCGAAGTCGACGAGGCCGCGCTCCCGGAGTTCGTCGCCGGACTCGGCCCCGAGTGGGCCGGGCTGTCGCTGACGATGCCGCTCAAGCGGGCGATCATCCCGCTCCTGGACGGCATCAGCGAGACGGCCGCCTCCGTCGAGGCGGTCAACACGGTCGTCCTCACGAAGGACGGCCGGCGCCTCGGTGACAACACCGACATCCCCGGCATCGTCGCCGCGCTCCACGAGCGCGGCGTCGAGAAGGTGTCCTCGGCGGCCGTCCTCGGTGCCGGCGCCACCGCCTCCTCGGCGCTCGCCGCGCTCTCGCGCATCTGCTCCGGCGAGGTCACCGTGTACGTCCGCTCGCGGGCGCGCGCCGACGAGATGCGGCAGTGGGGCGAGCGGCTCGGAGTTCCCGTCCGCACGGCCGACTGGTCCGAGGCGGCCGGAGCGCTGGCCGCGCCGCTGGTCATCGCCACCACCCCGGCGGGGGTCACCGACGAACTGGCGGCCGCCGTGCCCGATGCCCCGGGCACCCTCTTCGACGTCCTCTACGACCCCTGGCCCACGGCTCTCGCCGCGGCCTGGTCGGGGCGCGGGGGCAAGCTCCTCGGCGGCCTGGACCTCCTGGTGCACCAGGCGGTCTTCCAGGTCGAGCAGATGACCGGCCGCTCCCCGGCGCCGCTCGAGGTAATGCGGCGTGCGGGCCTCGCGGCCCTCTCGGGATCCCACTGAGGTTCCGGCGCCGCAGGGCGATCCCGCCAAGTCCGACGATCTTGGCGGGATATAGTGTACTCGCCGGTAATGTCACCCGTTAGGCTGTTCACCTGCATATTCACAGGGGGACGGGATGGACGGGGCGGACACGGAGCAGGTACTCGCGTCGAAGTGGGACATCCCCTTCGCGCTGTTCACCCTCGTCAGGGTGGCCTTCGGAGACCTGCCCGGCTGGGCCAAGGCCACCGTTTTCGGACTCCTGGGTTCCGCCGCGGTGTGGGCGGGGATCGGCTGGCTCCGCGGGCGCCGCAGCCGGGTCCGCTGACCAGCCGGGCGTCCGATAGCTGGACCGGGGCCCGGGAAACCGCTCCGGACATGGGAGGATTCGGGTGAGGCGGGTCCGGGCCGCGCACCCCGATCGCGCCGTCGCTGTACCAGGCGCGAGCATGAGGAGCATCGTTGAGCAGGTTGCGTTGGCTGACCGCCGGGGAGTCTCACGGACCGGCGCTGGTAGCGACGCTGGAGGGCCTTCCCGCCGGCGTCCCGGTCACCACCGAGCTGGTGGCCGACCACCTGGCCCGGCGCCGGCTCGGCTATGGCCGCGGTGCCCGGATGAAGTTCGAACAGGACGAGATCACCTTCCTGGGCGGCGTCCGGCACGGTCTGTCGCTGGGTTCGCCCGTGGCCGTCATGGTCGGCAACAGCGAATGGCCCAAGTGGGAGACCGTCATGTCGGCCGACCCCGTGGACCCCTCGCTGCTCAAGGACACCGGCCGTAACGCGCCGCTCACCCGCCCGCGGCCCGGCCACGCCGACCTCGCGGGCATGCAGAAGTACGGCTTCGACGAGGCCCGGCCGATCCTGGAGCGCGCCAGCGCCCGCGAGACCGCCGCCCGCGTCGCCCTCGGCGCGATCGCCCGCTCCTTCCTCAAGGAGGTCGCCGGCATCGAGATCGTCTCGCACGTGGTGGAACTGGCCGCGGCCAAGGCCCCGTACGGCGTCTACCCGACCCCGGCCGACGTCGAGAAGCTCGACGCCGACCCGGTGCGCTGCCTCGACGCCGACGCGAGCAAGGCGATGGTCGCGGAGATCGACCAGGCCCACAAGGACGGCGACACCCTCGGCGGCGTCGTCGAGGTGCTGGCGTACGGGGTCCCCGTCGGCCTCGGCTCGCACGTCCACTGGGACCGCCGCCTCGACGCGCGGCTGGCCGCCGCCCTCATGGGCATCCAGGCCATCAAGGGCGTCGAGGTCGGTGACGGCTTCGAGCTCGCCCGCGTGCCCGGCTCGAAGGCGCACGACGAGATCGTCTCCACCCCCGAGGGCCTCAAGCGCACCTCCGGCCGCGCCGGCGGCACCGAGGGCGGTCTGACCACCGGTGAGCTGCTGCGCGTACGGGCCGCGATGAAGCCCATCGCGACCGTTCCGCGCGCCCTGGCGACCGTCGACGTGGCGACCGGAGAGGCGACGGTGGCCCACCACCAGCGCTCCGACGTGTGCGCCGTCCCGGCCGCGGGCATCGTGGCCGAGGCCATGGTCGCCCTCGTGCTGGCCGACGCCGTCGTCGAGAAGTTCGGCGGCGACTCCGTCCCGGAGACCCGCCGCAACGTCCGGTCGTACCTCGACAACCTGCAGATCCGGTGACGCGCGGACCGCTGGTCGTCCTCGTCGGCCCCATGGGGTCCGGCAAGTCCACGGTGGGGGCGCTGCTCGCCGAGCGGCTCGGCGTCCACTACCGGGACACCGACGCGGACATCGTCGCCGCCCAGGGCCGGGAGATCTCCGACCTCTTCGTCGACGAGGGCGAGCCGTACTTCCGTGAGCTGGAGCGGGAGGCGGTCGCCGCCGCCGTCGCCGAGCACACCGGAGTCCTCGCCCTCGGCGGCGGCGCCGTCCTCGACGAGGGCACCCGCAAGCTGCTCACCGGCCTGCCCGTCGCCTACCTGTCGATGGACGTCGAGGAAGCCGTACGGCGCGTGGGCCTCGGCGCCGCGCGCCCGCTGCTCGCCGTCAACCCGCGCCGCCAGTGGCGCGAGCTGATGGAGGCGCGGCGCCCCCTCTACACCGAAGTCGCGCGCGTCGTGGTGCCCACCGACGACCGCACCCCCGAAGAGGTCGCCCAGGCGGTCCTCGACGCTCTGGAGTTGAAGGACGTATGACAGACCAGGTGACGCGGATCCAGGTCGGCGCGAGCGCCGGACACGACGCGTACGACGTGCTCGTCGGGCGGCAGCTGCTCGGCGAGCTCGGCTCCCTGATCGGTACGAAGGCCCAGCGGGTCGCCGTGATCCACCCCGAGGCGCTCGCCTCGACCGGTGAGGCGCTGCGCGACGACCTCGCCGAGCAGGGCTACGAGGCGGTCGCCATCCAGGTGCCGAACGCCGAAGAGGCCAAGACCATCGAGGTCGCCGCCTACTGCTGGAAGGCCCTCGGCCAGTCCGGCTTCACCCGTACCGACGTCATCGTCGGCGTCGGTGGCGGAGCCACCACCGACCTCGCGGGTTTCGTGGCGGCCAGCTGGCTGCGCGGGGTGCGCTGGGTCGCCGTACCGACCACCGTCCTCGCGATGGTGGACGCGGCCGTCGGCGGCAAGACCGGCATCAACACCGCCGAGGGCAAGAACCTGGTGGGTGCCTTCCACCCGCCGGCCGGCGTGCTGTGCGACCTCGCGGCCCTGGACTCGCTGCCGGTCAACGACTACGTCAGCGGCCTCGCCGAGATCATCAAGGCCGGATTCATCTCCGACCCGAAGATCCTCGACCTGATCGAGGAGGACCCGCAGGCGGCCCGCACGCCCGAGGGCCCGCACGCCGCCGAGCTCATCGTGCGCTCCATCCAGGTCAAGGCCGACGTGGTCTCCAGCGACCTCAAGGAGTCGGGGCTGCGCGAGATCCTCAACTACGGCCACACCCTCGCGCACGCCATCGAGAAGAACGAGCGCTACAAGTGGCGGCACGGCGCGGCCGTCTCGGTCGGCATGGTCTTCGCCGCCGAACTCGGCCGGCTCGCGGGCCGGCTCGACGACGCGACCGCCGACCGGCACAAGGAGATCCTCGCCGCCGTCGGGCTGCCGCTCACCTACCGCGGCGACCAGTGGCCCAAGCTGCTCCAGACCATGCAGGTCGACAAGAAGTCCCGCGGCAACCTGCTGCGCTTCATCGTCCTCGACGGACTGGCCAAGCCGACCGTCCTGGAGGGCCCCGACCCGGCGCACCTGATCGCCGCCTACGGGGAGGTGTCCGCGTGAGCCGCCGGGTGTTCGTGCTGAACGGTCCGAACCTGGGGCGGCTCGGCTCGCGCGAGCCCGACGTGTACGGGGCCACCTCGTACGCCGGACTGGTCGAGAGCTGCCGCACGCTGGGCGAGGAGCTCGGCTTCGACGTCGAGGTCCGGGAGACCAACGACGAGGGCGAGCTCGTGCGCTGGCTGCACGAGGCGGCGGACGGGAAGATCCCCGTGGTCATCAACCCGGGGGCCTTCACCCACTACTCGTACGCCATGCGGGACGCGGCCGCGCAGCGCACGGCGCCGCTGATCGAGGTGCACATCTCGAACCCGTACGCCCGCGAGGAGTTCCGGCACACCTCGGTCATCGCGGCCGTGGCGACCGGCACGGTGGCGGGCTTCGGTATCGGTTCGTACCGGCTCGCGCTGCGGGCACTGGCGGACGAGATCTCCACCTGACACTCTGCCTGGCGGTGCTGGTGGACGCTCTGACCTCTGCGGTCATATAACGTTCTCGCATCAGTCGCCGGAACGAGACGGAGTGGCAGCGGATGCACCAAGGAGTGGGGGGCGGGGGAGCGGGCTGGGGCCGGCCGGGACCGCACGCGGCGGCGCCCCCGCAGCCGCCCATACCCCCGGCGCAGGGCTGGCCGGGCACGCCCCAGCCGCAGCCCGGGCACCAGTCCCCGCCGCCCCCGCACCCGGTGTCGCCCGTACCGGAGGCCACCGGACACATCCCGCTGCCGCCCGCGGTGGCGGGTACCGGAGGGGCCGTACTGGCCGTGCTGCTGATCGGCCCGGCCGGCGCGGGGAAGACCACCGTCGCGCGGCACTGGGCCGGCACCCGGCCCGTGCCGACGGCCCACGTCAGCCTGGACGACGTCCGGGAGTGGGTGTGCTCGGGCTTCGCGGACCCGCAGGCGGGCTGGAACGAGCACTCCGAGGCCCAGTACCGGCTCGCCCGCCGCACCTGCGGCTTCGCCGCCCGCAACTACCTGGCGAACGGGATCTCCTGCATCCTGGACGACGCCGTCTTCCCCGACCGGCCCGTGGTCGGGCTGGGCGGCTGGAAGAGGCACGTGGGCCCCACGCTGCTGCCGGTGGTGCTGCTGCCCGGCCTGGAGATCGTCCTGGAGCGGAACGCGCACCGCTCCGGCAACCGCCGCCTCTCCGACGAGGAGGTTGCGCGGATCCACGGCCGGATGGCCGGCTGGTACGGCTCCGGCCTGCCCATCATCGACAACTCCCACCTCGACGTCGAGGGCACGGCGCGCGCCCTGGACGAGGTGCTGGCCCGGGCCCTGGCGGGGCAGTAGGCGGGGCGGCCGGCGCCCGTCCGGACGCGCTCACCAGGCCGGATCCGCGGGGCGCTCGTACGCTCGAAGACATGTCAGACGTGTACGCCGCCCGCCGGGGCCTGCTTCGCGACCGATGTGCCGCCGCGGGGAACGCCGCCGCGCTGATCACGCGTCCGGCGAACGTCCGCTACCTCTCCGGGGCGTCCCCGCTCGGCGCCGTACTGCTGGTCGGGCCCACCGAAGACGTGATGTTCTGCGCCGGCACGCCCACCGGCGAGGCGGACGAGGGGCGCCTCGACGAGCACCTGAGGGTCTCCGTGCTGGGGAACCCGGGCGCCGACCCGGCCGTCGCGGCCGCCGACATGACCGCCGGCGTACGGGCCGACTCGCTCGCGGTGGAGGAACACCACCTCACCGTCGGCCGGCACCGGGCCCTGCGCTCCGTGGCGCCCAAGCTGCGCCTCGCCGACCTCGGGACCGCGGTGGAGCAGCAGCGCCTCGTCAAGGACGAGGAGGAGATCGCCTGCCTGCGGATCGCCGCCGAGATCGCCGACCAGGCCCTCGGCGAGCTGCTGGAATCCATCCTCGTGGGGCGCACCGAACGGCACCTCGCCCTGGAGCTGGAGCGGCGGCTCGTCGACCACGGGGCGGACGGTCCCGCCTTCCCGACCTCCGTCGGCACCGGCCCGCACTCGGGCCGCTCCCGGCACCGGCCCTCCGACCGCCGGGTGGAGGAGGGCGACTTCCTCTCGGTCTGCCTCGGCGCCAACTACCGCGGCTACCGGTGCGAGATCGGCCGGACCTTCGTGATCGGCACCAGCCCCGCGGACTGGCAGATCGCGCTGTACGACCTCGTCTTCACCGCCCAGCGGGCGGGCCGCGAGGCGCTGCTGCCCGGTGCGGCGTACCGGGACGTGGACCATGCCGCACGCTCCGTCCTGGACTCCGCGGGCCACTCGGAAGCCCTCGCTCCGTGGACCGGACACGGCGTGGGCCTCGAAATCGACGAGGACCCGCAGCTTGCACCTACGGCAATGGGTAAACTGGACGCTTGCGTGCCGGTCACCGTCGAACCGGGGGTTCACCTCCCGGGCCGGGGAGGTGTCCGGATCGATGACACGCTCGTCGTACGCCCCGAGGCGGACGGCGGTCCCGAGCTACTCACCATTACGACCAAGGAGCTGCTCGCGCTCTAGCCCGCTCTGCCGGGCTGTGCGCGCACCCGTGGTCTTCCAGTGCAGGAGATTCCGCAACCGTGGCTTCCACGAACGACCTCAAGAACGGCATGGTGCTGAAGCTCGACGGGGGCCAGCTCTGGTCCGTCGTCGAGTTCCAGCACGTCAAGCCCGGCAAGGGCCCGGCCTTCGTGCGCACCAAGCTCAAGCACGTGCTCTCCGGCAAGGTCGTCGACAAGACGTTCAACGCCGGCACCAAGGTCGACACGGCCACCATCGACCGCCGCGACATGCAGTTCTCGTACATGGACGGCGAGTACTTCGTCTTCATGGACATGACCACCTTCGACCAGCTGATGGTCGACAAGAAGGCCGTCGGCGACGCCGCGAACTTCCTGATCGAGGGCTTTACCGCCTCCGTCGCCCAGCACGAGGGCGAGGTGCTCTACGTCGAGCTCCCGGCCGCGGTCGAGCTCAAGATCGAGCACACCGACCCGGGCGTCCAGGGCGACCGCTCCACCGGCGGCACCAAGCCCGCCACGCTGGAGACCGGTTACGAGATCCAGGTCCCGCTCTTCGTCACCACCGGCGAGACGGTCAAGGTCGACACCCGCACCAGCGACTACCTCGGCCGGAAGAGCAACTAACCCGTGGCTGCTCGGAGCAATGCGCGCAAGCGCGCCTTCCAGATCCTTTTCGAGGCGGACCAGCGCGACGTGCCCGTGCGCGAGGTCCTCGCGGACTGGATCCGCCACTCGCGGTCGGACGACCGGCAGCCGCCGGTCAGCGCCTTCACGATGGATCTCGTCGAGGGGTACGCCGACAAGGTGAACCGCATCGACGACCTGATCGTCACCTACGCCGTGGACTGGGAGCTCGACCGCATGCCGGTCGCGGACCGGAACATCCTGCGGCTCGGTGCCTACGAGCTGATCTGGGTGGACGACACCCCGGACGCCGTGGCCATCGACGAGGCCGTCCAGCTGGCCAAGGAGTTCTCGACGGACGAGTCGCCCTCGTTCGTGAACGGGCTGCTGGCCCGGTTCAAGGACCTGAAGCCGAGCCTGCGCCGCGAGTAGCCTCCGGCGGTTCGGCACAGCGGAGGGGCCGCAGCGCGTGCGCTGCGGCCCCTCCGCTTTTCGCGAACCACGAAAACCGGCGGGTGCCGGGAACCCTCTCGGGCTCCCGGCACCCGCCGGTAACGTTTCTGCTGGTCCTGGAAGCGGGGACTAGATGTCCTCGTGCGCCACGGCGCGGCGCGCGTCCGCGTCCAGAACGCCCCAGCTGATCAGCTGTTCGGTCAGGACCGAGGGGGACTGGTCGTAGATGACGGCCAGGGTGCGCAGGTCGTCCTGGCGGATCGACAGCACCTTGCCGTTGTAGTCGCCGCGCTGGCTCTGGATCGTCGCCGCGTAACGCTGCAGCGGGCCGGCCTTCTCGGCGGGAACGCCCGCGAGGCGCTCCAGGTCGAGGCGCAGCTTCGGCGGCGGCTCGGCAGCCCCGCCGGGAGTCGTGCCGGGCAGCAGTTCCTGCACCGGAACCCCGTAGAAGTCCGCCAGCTCGGCAAGGCGCTGGACGGTCACGGCGCGGTCCCCGCGCTCGTAGGACCCGACCACCACGGCCTTCCACCGGCCCTGGGACTTCTCCTCGACACCATGGAGGGAAAGGCCCTGCTGGGTGCGGATGGCGCGGAGCTTGGCCCCGAGCTGTTTGGCGTATTCGCTGGACATAACGCTCCCGGACGCTGTGACGCTGTGACGACATGGACGCTGTGACGACATTGACCACGTGCGGCTCCGCCGCGCGGCTGGTAACTCACTGTGAGGTTACGCAGCGTTACTTGGATGCGTCAAGCCGAATGGTCTTCGCCGCCCCCTCAAGAGGGGCCCCAGCAGCCCCGTGAGAGCCCCTCCGCACCAGGCCGGTGCCGACGACCGGCCGCGCCCTGGTACCGTGGGACACGTACATCAGACGTCCTTTAAGGTCCGTCCCGTGAGGCGGAGAAGGAGGTCCTTTTCATGGACACCCAGCAGCACGCCGATTCCATGCGCCCCGTACTCGAAGCGCAGGACATCGCGCGGGTCCTGACCCGCATCGCCCACGAGATCGTCGAACGCGCCAAGGGCGCCGACGACGTGGTGCTCCTCGGCATTCCCACCCGCGGTGTGTACCTCGCCCGCCGGCTGGCCGCCAAGCTCGAAGAGATCACCGGCACGAAGATCCCGGTCGGCTCCCTCGACATCACCATGTACCGCGACGACCTGCGGATGAAGCCCGCCCGCGCGATCGGCCGCACCGAGATCCCCGGCGACGACCTCGACGGCCGCCTCGTCGTCCTCGTCGACGACGTGCTCTTCTCCGGCCGCACCATCCGCGCCGCGCTCGACGCCCTCGGCGACCTCGGCCGCCCGCGCGCCGTGCAGCTCGCCGTCCTCGTCGACCGCGGCCACCGCGAACTGCCGATCCGCGCCGACTACGTCGGCAAGAACCTCCCCACGTCGCTGCGGGAGACCGTCAAGGTCCAGCTCCAGGAGGAGGACGGCCGTGACGCCGTGCTGCTCGGCCAGCGGACCACCCAGGCAGCAGGTCAGTAGACCTTCCGGGTGACGGGCCCCGACCGGGCCCGCGCCCTGCCCTGCCCTGCCCGCTCGCACCTCCGCCCGTCAGTCCGCCCGCCCTCCCGACCTACGGAGCCATCCAGATGAAGCGCCACCTCATCTCGGCCGCCGATCTCACGCGCGACGACGCCGTCCTGATCCTCGACACCGCCGAGGAGATGGCCCGCGTCGCGGACCGGCCGATCAAGAAGCTGCCCACCCTGCGCGGTCTCACGGTCGTCAACCTCTTCTTCGAGGACTCGACCCGCACCCGGATCTCCTTCGAGGCGGCCGCCAAGCGGCTCTCCGCCGACGTCATCAACTTCTCCGCCAAGGGTTCCTCCGTTTCCAAGGGCGAATCCCTGAAGGACACCGCGCTGACCCTGGAGGCCATGGGCGCCGACGCGGTCGTCATCCGCCACCACGCCTCCGGCGCGCCCTACCGGCTCGCGACCTCCGGCTGGATCGACTCGGCCGTGGTCAACGCCGGCGACGGCACGCACGAGCACCCCACCCAGGCCCTGCTGGACGCCTTCACCATGCGCCGCCGCCTGGTCGGCCGCGACGCCGGCCTCGGCAAGGACCTGAACGGCCGCCGGATCACCATCGTCGGCGACGTCCTGCACAGCCGCGTGGCCCGCTCCAACGTCCACCTGCTGCACACCCTCGGCGCCGAGGTCACCCTGGTGGCCCCGCCCACGCTCGTCCCGATCGGCGTCGAGGCCTGGCCGTGCGAGGTCTCGTACAGCCTCGACGACGTGCTGCCGAAGTCCGATGCGGTGATGATGCTGCGTGTGCAGCGCGAACGCATGAACGCCGCCTTCTTCCCGACCGAGCGCGAGTACTCCCGCCGGTACGGGCTCGACGGCGACCGCATGGCGAAGATGCCCGAGCACGCCATCGTGATGCACCCCGGCCCGATGAACCGCGGCATGGAGATCACCGCCCAGGTCGCCGACTCCGACCGCTGCACGGCCGTGGAGCAGGTCGCCAACGGCGTCTCCACCCGGATGGCCGTCCTGTACCTGCTGCTCGGAGGCTCCGAGCCCGCCGTCACCACCGCCCCCGCCGCCCGTACCGAGGAGAGCAAGTAACCATGAGCAAGATCCTTATCCGTGGCGCGAAGGTACTCGGCGGCGAGGCGCAGGACGTCCTGATCGACGGCGAGACCATCGCCGAGGTCGGCAACAACCTGTCCGCCGAGGGTGCGACCGTCATCGAGGCCGAGGGCCAGGTCCTCCTCCCGGGCCTCGTCGACCTGCACACCCACCTGCGCGAGCCCGGCCGCGAGGACTCCGAGACCGTCCTGACCGGCACCCGCGCCGCCGCCTCCGGCGGCTACACCGCCGTGTTCGCGATGGCGAACACCTTCCCGGTCGCCGACACCGCCGGCGTCGTCGAGCAGGTCTGGCGCCTGGGCAAGGAGTCCGGCTACTGCGACGTGCAGCCCATCGGCGCCGTCACCGTCGGCCTGGAGGGCAAGCAGCTCTCCGAGCTGGGCGCCATGCACGACTCCGCCGCCCGCGTCACCGTCTTCTCCGACGACGGCAAGTGCGTGGACGACGCCGTGATCATGCGCCGCGCCCTGGAGTACGTGAAGGCCTTCGGCGGTGTCGTCGCCCAGCACGCCCAGGAGCCCCGCCTCACCGAGGGCGCCCAGATGAACGAGGGCATCGTCTCCGCGGAGCTCGGTCTGGGCGGCTGGCCGGCCGTCGCCGAGGAGTCGATCATCGCCCGCGACGTCCTGCTCGCCGAGCACGTCGGCTCCCGCGTCCACATCTGCCACCTCTCCACCGCCGGCTCCGTCGAGATCGTCCGCTGGGCCAAGGCCCGCGGCATCGACGTCACCGCCGAGGTCACCCCGCACCACCTCCTCCTCACCGAGGAGCTCGTGCGCTCGTACAACGCGGTCTACAAGGTCAACCCGCCGCTGCGCACCGAGCGCGACGTGCTGGCCCTGCGCGAGGCGCTCGCCGACGGCACGATCGACATCGTCGCCACCGACCACGCCCCGCACCCGCACGAGGACAAGGACTGCGAGTGGGCCGCCGCCGCCATGGGCATGGTCGGCCTGGAGACCGCGCTCTCCGTCGTGCAGCAGACGATGGTGGAGACCGGACTGCTCGACTGGGCGGGCGTCGCCGAGCGGATGTCCTTCGCCCCTGCGCGCATCGGCAGCCTGGAGAACCACGGCCGTCCCGTCTCGGCAGGTGAACCCGCGAACCTGACCTTGGTCGATACCTCGTACCGTGGTGTCGTGGACCCCGCACACTTCGCCTCCCGCAGCCGCAACACGCCTTACGAGGGCCGTGAGCTGCCGGGGCGCGTCACTCACACCTTCCTGCGGGGCCGGGCAACGGTCGTGGACGGGAAACTGGCGTGACACCTGCAGTAATCCAACTGGCCGCCGAGGCCGCCGAACGACAGTCGGCGGAGGTGACCAGCGTCGGCGCCCGCATCGCGTGGGTGATCGGCCTGATCGTCTTCATCGCGTTCGTGTACTGGCTGATGCGGCAGGGCTGGAAATGGCGCGGCGCTCTGCAGAACGATCTGCCGGAGCTGCCCGCCGCCCCCCAAGGTCTTCCCGAGCACCGGCTGGCCCTGACCGGCCGGTACCACGGGTCCACCACCGCCGGGCAGTGGCTCGACCGGATCGTCGCCCACGGTCTGGGCCTGCGCAGCCGGGTCGAGCTCACGCTCACCGACGCGGGCCTCGACGTGGTCCGACCGGGGGCCAACGACTTCTTCGTACCGGCCGCGCAGCTGCGCGGCGCCCGCCTCGACAAGGGAATCGCGGGCAAGGTACTCACCGAGGGCGGTCTGCTCGTCGTCACCTGGGCGCACGGCGACAAGCTGATCGACTCCGGATTCCGCTCCGACCGCGCGGCCGAACACGCCGCCTGGGTCGAAGCGATCAACCTCATGAACTCATCCATCACGACGGAAGGCGCCGAACGATGACGACCTCCACCAGGGGAGCAGCCAAAGCTCCCGCCGTACTCGTCCTGGAGGACGGTCGGATCTTCCGCGGCCGTGCCTACGGCGCTGTGGGGGAGACCTTCGGCGAGGCCGTGTTCTCCACCGGCATGACCGGATACCAGGAGACCCTCACCGACCCGTCGTACCACCGGCAGGTCGTCGTGATGACCGCCCCGCACGTGGGCAACACCGGCGTCAACGACGAGGACCCCGAGTCCTCCCGCATCTGGGTGGCCGGCTACGTCGTCCGCGACCCCGCCCGCGTCCCCTCCAACTGGCGCTCGCAGCGCTCGCTGGACGAGGAGCTGGTCAAGCAGGGCGTCGTCGGCATCTCCGGCATCGACACCCGCGCCCTGACCCGCCACCTGCGCGAGCGCGGCGCCATGCGCGTCGGCATCTTCTCCGGCGACGCCTGGACGGGCATCCGCGACGAGGCCCTGCTGGCCAAGGTCCAGTCGCAGCCGCAGATGAAGGGCGCGAACCTCTCCGCCGAGGTCGCCACCAAGGAGGCGTACGTCGTCCCCGCGATCGGCGAGAAGCGCTTCACCGTCGCGGCCGTCGACCTCGGCATCAAGGGCATGACCCCGCACCGGATGGCCGAGCGCGGCATCGAGGTGCACGTGCTGCCCGCCACCGCCACCGTCGAAGACGTGTACGCGGTCAACCCGGACGGCGTGTTCTTCTCCAACGGCCCGGGCGACCCGGCCACCGCCGACGGCCCCGTCGCCGTCATGCAGGGCGTGCTGGAGCGCAGGACCCCGCTCTTCGGCATCTGCTTCGGCAACCAGATCCTGGGCCGCGCGCTCGGCTTCGGCACCTACAAGCTGAAGTACGGCCACCGCGGCATCAACCAGCCGGTGCAGGACCGCACCACCGGCAAGGTCGAGGTCACCGCGCACAACCACGGCTTCGCCGTCGACGCGCCCCTCGACAAGGTCTCGGAGACCGCCTACGGCCGCGCCGAGGTCTCCCACGTCTGCCTGAACGACCAGGTCGTCGAAGGCCTCCAGCTGCTCGACCAGCCGGCCTTCTCCGTCCAGTACCACCCCGAGGCGGCTGCCGGCCCGCACGACGCCGCGTACCTCTTCGACCGCTTCGTATCCCTGATGGAGGCCGAGCGTGCCTAAGCGCACCGATATCCAGTCCGTCCTGGTCATCGGCTCCGGCCCGATCGTCATCGGACAGGCCGCCGAGTTCGACTACTCCGGCACCCAGGCCTGCCGCATCCTCAAGGCCGAGGGCCTGCGGGTCATCCTCGTCAACTCCAACCCCGCGACGATCATGACCGACCCGGAGATCGCCGACGCCACGTACGTCGAGCCGATCACCCCCGAGTTCGTCGAGAAGATCATCGCGAAGGAGCGCCCCGACGCGCTGCTCCCCACCCTCGGCGGCCAGACCGCGCTCAACACCGCGATCTCCATGCACGAGCAGGGTGTGCTGGAGAAGTACGGCGTCGAGCTCATCGGCGCCAACGTCGAGGCCATCAACAAGGGCGAGGACCGCGACCTCTTCAAGGGCGTCGTCGAAGCCGTCAAGGCCAAGATCGGTTACGGCGAGTCCGCCCGCTCGGTCATCTGCCACTCGATGGACGACGTCCTCAAGGGCGTCGAGACCCTCGGCGGCTACCCCGTCGTCGTGCGCCCCTCCTTCACCATGGGCGGCGCCGGCTCCGGTTTCGCCCACGACGAGGACGAGCTGCGCCGCATCGCCGGCCAGGGCCTCACGCTCTCCCCGACCACCGAGGTGCTCCTGGAGGAGTCCATCCTCGGCTGGAAGGAGTACGAGCTGGAGCTGATGCGCGACACCAAGGACAACGTGGTCGTCGTCTGCTCCATCGAGAACTTCGACCCGATGGGCGTCCACACCGGTGACTCGATCACCGTCGCCCCGGCGATGACGCTCACCGACCGCGAGTACCAGCGGCTGCGCGACATCGGCATCGCGATCATCCGCGAGGTCGGCGTCGACACCGGCGGCTGCAACATCCAGTTCGCGATCGACCCGGCCGACGGCCGCGTCATCGTCATCGAGATGAACCCGCGCGTCTCGCGCTCCTCGGCGCTCGCCTCCAAGGCCACCGGCTTCCCGATCGCCAAGATCGCCGCCAAGCTGGCCATCGGCTACACGCTCGACGAGGTCCCCAACGACATCACCGAGAAGACGCCGGCCTCCTTCGAGCCGTCCCTCGACTACGTCGTCGTCAAGGCCCCGCGCTTCGCCTTCGAGAAGTTCCCGCTCGCCGACGCCACCCTCACCACCACGATGAAGTCGGTCGGCGAGGCCATGGCCATCGGCCGCAACTTCACCGAGGCGCTCCAGAAGGCCCTGCGCTCCCTGGAGAAGAAGGGCTCCCAGTTCACCTTCGTCGGAGACCCGGGCGACAAGGACGAGCTGCTGCGCACCGCGGTCCGCCCGACCGACGGCCGCATCAACACCGTCATGCAGGCCATCCGCGCCGGCGCCACCCAGGAGGAGGTCTTCGAGTTCACGAAGATCGACCCCTGGTTCGTCGACCAGCTCTTCCTCATCAAGGAGATCGCGGACGAGCTGACGGCGGCCGACAAGCTCTACCCCGAGCTGCTCGCCGAGGCCAAGCGCCACGGCTTCTCCGACGCCCAGATCGCCGAGATCCGCGGCCTGCGCGAGGACGTCGTCCGCGAGGTCCGCCACGCCCTCGGCGTCCGCCCGGTCTACAAGACGGTCGACACCTGCGCCGCCGAGTTCGCCGCGAAGACCCCGTACTTCTACTCCTCGTACGACGAGGAGTCGGAGGTCGCCCCGCGCACCAGGCCCGCGGTCATCATCCTGGGCTCCGGCCCGAACCGCATCGGCCAGGGCATCGAGTTCGACTACTCCTGCGTCCACGCCTCCTTCGCGCTCAGCGACGCCGGCTTCGAGACCGTGATGGTCAACTGCAACCCGGAGACCGTCTCCACGGACTACGACACCTCCGACCGCCTGTACTTCGAGCCGCTGACGCTCGAGGACGTGCTGGAGATCGTCCACGCCGAGTCGCTGGCCGGCCCCATCGCCGGTGTCATCGTCCAGCTCGGCGGCCAGACCCCCCTGGGTCTCGCCCAGGCGCTCAAGGACAACGGCGTGCCCGTCGTCGGCACCTCGCCCGAGGCCATCCACGCCGCCGAGGACCGCGGCGCCTTCGGCCAGGTCCTCGCCGAGGCCGGCCTGCCGGCCCCCAAGCACGGCACCGCCACCACCTTCACGGGTGCGAAGGCCATCGCCGACGAGATCGGCTACCCGGTCCTCGTCCGCCCGTCCTACGTGCTCGGCGGCCGCGGCATGGAGATCGTCTACGACGAGGCCCGCCTGGAGTCGTACATCGCCGAGTCCACCGAGATCTCCCCGACCCGCCCCGTGCTGGTCGACCGCTTCCTCGACGACGCCATCGAGATCGACGTCGACGCCCTCTACGACGGCCACGAGCTCTACCTCGGCGGCGTCATGGAGCACATCGAGGAAGCCGGCATCCACTCCGGCGACTCGGCCTGCGCGCTGCCCCCGATCACCCTCGGCGGCTACGACATCAAGCGCCTGCGCGCCTCCACCGAGGCCATCGCCAAGGGCGTCGGCGTCCGCGGCCTGATCAACATCCAGTTCGCGATGGCGGGTGACATCCTCTACGTCCTGGAGGCCAACCCGCGCGCCTCCCGGACCGTCCCCTTCACCTCGAAGGCGACCGCCGTCCCGCTCGCGAAGGCCGCCGCCCGCATCTCGCTCGGCACCACCATCGCCGAGCTGCGCGCCGAGGGCCTGCTGCCGAAGACCGGCGACGGCGGCACCCTGCCGATCGACGCGCCGATCTCCGTCAAGGAGGCCGTCATGCCGTGGTCGCGCTTCCGCGACATCCACGGCCGCGGCGTGGACACCGTCCTCGGCCCGGAGATGCGCTCCACCGGCGAGGTCATGGGCATCGACGCCGTCTTCGGCACCGCCTACGCCAAGTCGCAGGCCGGCGCCTACGGCCCGCTGCCCACCAAGGGCCGGGCGTTCATCTCCGTCGCCAACCGCGACAAGCGTTCGATGATCTTCCCGGCGCGCGAGCTCGTCGCCCACGGCTTCGAGCTGATGGCCACCTCCGGCACCGCCGAGGTGCTGCGCCGCAACGGCATCAACGCCACCGTGGTGCGCAAGCTCAGCGAGGGCGAGGGCCCGAACGGCGAGAAGACCATCGTCCAGCTGATCCACGACGGCCAGGTCGACCTGATCGTCAACACCCCGTACGGCACCGGCGGCCGCCTCGACGGCTACGAGATCCGCACGGCGGCCGTGGCTCGCAGCGTCCCCTGCCTGACCACGGTCCAGGCACTCGCCGCGGCCGTCCAGGGCATCGACGCGCTCAACCGCGGCGACGTGGGCGTGCGCTCCCTCCAGGAGCACGCGGAGCGCCTGACCGCGGCCCGCGACTGATCAGTCCGCACAGCCCGTACAGCCCGGAAACGGCAGGGGGGACACCGGTTTCACGACGGGTGTCCCCCTTTCCATGAGCGCAGAGGGATCCTCTCGACGATGTACGAACTCTTCTTCAACCTGGTCTTCAAGCGGATGGACCCGGAGAAGGCCCACTACACGGCCTTCCGCTGGATCCGCCTCGCGGCCCGCACCCCCGTGCTGCGCACCTTCGTGGCGGCCTGCCTCGCCCCCCGCCACAAGGAGCTCCGCACCGAGGCCCTCGGCCTGCGCATGCACGGCCCCTTCGGCCTCGCGGCCGGCTTCGACAAGAACGCCGTGGCCATCGACGGCATGTCGATGCTCGGCTTCGACCACGTCGAGATCGGCACGGTCACGGCCGAGCCGCAGCCCGGCAACCCCAAGAAGCGGCTGTTCCGCCTCGTGCCGGACCGCGCGCTGATCAACCGCATGGGCTTCAACAACGAGGGCTCCGCGGCCGTGGCGGACCGCCTCGCGGCCCGCCGGCCCGTCTTCAAGACGGTCGTCGGCGTCAACATCGGCAAGACGAAGGTCGTGCCGGAGGAGGAGGCGGTGGCGGACTACGTCGCCTCCACCGAGCGGCTCGCCCGCCACGCCGACTACCTCGTCGTGAACGTCTCCTCGCCGAACACCCCGGGCCTGCGCAACCTCCAGGCCACCGAGTCGCTGCGCCCGCTCCTCACGGCCGTACGGGAGGCCGCGGACCGCACCGTGACCGACCGCCGGGTCCCGCTGCTGGTCAAGATCGCCCCCGACCTGGCCGACGAGGACGTCGACGCGGTCGCCGACCTGGCCCTGGAGCTGGGCCTCGACGGCATCATCGCGACGAACACCACCATCGCGCGGGAGGGGCTCGGCCTGAAGTCCTCCCCGGACCTCGTGAAGGAGACCGGCGGGCTGTCCGGCGCCCCGGTCAAGGAGCGCTCGCTGGAGGTCCTGCGCCGCCTGTACGCCCGTGTGGGGGACCGGCTGGTCCTGGTCGGGGTCGGCGGCATCGAGAACGCCGAGGACGCCTGGCAGCGGATCCTGGCCGGTGCCACGCTGATCCAGGGCTACAGCGCCTTCATCTACGAGGGCCCCTGCTACGCCCGCGCCATCCACAAGGGCCTGGCCGCGCGCCTGGCCGTCAGCCCGTACGCGACGCTCGCCGAAGCGGTGGGCGCCGAGACCCGAAAGGCCGCGAAGTGAGCCCTGTGACCCCGTTCGGCACCCGCCTGCGCCAGGCGATGGACACCCGCGGCCCGCTGTGCGTGGGCATCGACCCGCACGCCGAGCTGCTGGCCCGGTGGGGCCTGTCCGACGACATCGCGGGCCTGGAGCGGTTCTCCCGCACCGTCGTGGAGGCGCTCGCGGAGTCGGTGGCGGTCTTCAAGCCGCAAGCGGCCTTCTTCGAGCGGTTCGGCTCCAAGGGCGTGGCCGTCCTGGAGCAGACCGTGGCGGACGCCCGGGCGGCCGGGACCCTGGTCGTCATGGACGCCAAGCGGGGCGACATCGGCTCGACCATGGCCGCGTACGCCTCGGCCTTCCTGGACCCGGCCTCGCCGCTGTTCTCGGACGCGCTGACGGTCTCCCCGTACCTGGGCTACGGCTCGCTGAAGCCCGCGGTGGACCTGGCCCGCGCCTCGGGCGCCGGCCTGTTCGTGCTCGCCCTGACCTCGAACCCGGAGGGCGCGGAGGTCCAGCGGGCGGTCCGGGAGGACGGCCGGACCATCGGCGCGACGATGCTGGCGCACCTGGCGGCGGAGAACGCGGACGCCGCCCCGATGGGGTCCTTCGGCGCGGTGGTCGGAGCCACGCTGGGCGACCTGTCCTCCTTCGACCTGGACATCAACGGGCCGCTGCTGGCCCCCGGCATCGGCGCGCAGGGCGCGACGGCGGCGGACCTGCCGGCGGTGTTCGGCAAGGCCGTGCGCAACGTCGTCCCGAACGTGTCGCGGGGCGTCCTGAAGCACGGCCCGGACGTCACGGCGCTGCGCGACTCGGCGCGTCGGTTCGCCGACGAGATCGGCGAGGCCGTCTCCGCGTAATCACCCGCCCGTGGAGGCCGCCCGCATCTCCCGCGGCGCGGCCTCTCGCACTTCTTGGCGAAACCCGAACGCTCTTCATCGGACAAAACAGAGGTATTTTGTCCGTGATGTACGGTTCAGTGGAGGCTGACCAGGACTTTTCGTCCGTTCTCGCTGACTGGAGCGGTGTTGGCCGCTAGTCTCCGAGCAGAGTGAACGTGCAGCGAACGCGTTTCCATCGCTGTTCGGGAGCTC
This sequence comes from Streptomyces sp. 147326, assembly GCF_045000215.1. Taxonomy (NCBI): domain Bacteria; kingdom Bacillati; phylum Actinomycetota; class Actinomycetes; order Kitasatosporales; family Streptomycetaceae; genus Streptomyces; species Streptomyces sp. 147326. Next base: position 7,055,344 of record NZ_CP134201.1, read on the forward strand.
GCCAGGTGTGGTGCCTTCGGGCTGCCCACCGGTCCGTATCCGACAGTTCGACATCCGAGGTGACGTAGGCGTGGCTCTTCCGCCCCTTACCCCTGAACAGCGCGCAGCCGCGCTCGAAAAGGCCGCCGCGGCTCGCCGGGAGCGGGCCGAGGTCAAGAATCGACTCAAGCACTCCGGCGCCTCGCTCCAAGAGGTCATCAAGACGGGCCAGGAGAACGACGTCATCGGCAAGATGAAGGTCTCCGCCCTGCTGGAGTCTCTGCCTGGCGTGGGCAAGGTGCGCGCCAAGCAGATCATGGAGCGTCTCGGCATCTCCGAGTCCCGGCGTGTCCGAGGTCTCGGTTCCAACCAGATCGCCTCTCTGGAGCGCGAGTTCGGCAGCACCGGCGCCTGAGGCGTCGACTGAAGTTCTCCCGGCGTTCTCAGGCAGTCCCGAGAACCTGGATAATCGCTCTATGGCAGCAGAGGTTCGTCCGCGGCTGACCGTGCTCTCCGGCCCCTCAGGGGTCGGCAAGAGCACGGTCGTCGCGCATATGCGCAAGGTTCACCCCGAGGTATGGCTCTCGGTGTCGGCCACCACCCGCAAGCCGCGGCCCGGTGAGCGACACGGAGTCCACTACTTCTTCGTCAATGACGACGAGTTCGACAAGCTGATCGCCAACGGCGAGCTGCTGGAGTGGGCCGAGTTCGCGGGCAACCGCTACGGCACACCGCGCGGCGCGGTGCTGGAACGCCTGGACAGCGGCGAGCCGGTACTGCTGGAGATCGACCTCCAGGGCGCACGGCTCGTCCGCGAGTCGATGTCCGACGCCCAGCTCGTCTTCCTGGCGCCGCCGAGCTGGGACGAACTCGTCCGCCGGCTCACCGGCCGGGGCACCGAATCGGCCGAGGTCATCGAGCGCCGGCTCGCCTCCGCCAAGATCGAGCTCGCTGCCGAATCGGAGTTCGACACCACCCTGGTCAACACCTCCGTCGAGGACGTGGCTCGTGAGCTGCTAGCCTTGATGGAAGTTGGCTGAATCATTGGTCGATTTTTCATGATCGAGCAGATCTTGATCGATTCGATCTTTCCCACATTCTTCGGAAGGTAGAGCGTGTCCTCTTCCATGACTGCGCCCGAGGGCATCATCAACCCGCCGATCGACGAGCTGCTCGAGGCCACGGACTCGAAGTACAGCCTCGTGATCTACGCGGCCAAGCGCGCGCGTCAGATCAACGCGTACTACTCGCAGCTCGGTGAGGGCCTGCTGGAGTACGTAGGCCCGCTGGTGGACACCCACGTCCACGAGAAGCCGCTTTCGATCGCGCTGCGCGAGATCAACGCGGGTCTGCTGACCTCCGAGGCCATCGAGGCCCCGGCCCAGTAAGGCGCGAGAAATCCTTTCACCACAGGCCCGGCAGAACATCTGCCGGGCCTGTGGTGTGTCATGGGGAGGAACGACGGACGTCGTCAGGACTCGAAGGGGAGTGCGTGGTGGGTAAGCCGAAGGTCGTGCTGGGGGTCAGCGGCGGGATCGCCGCCTACAAGGCGTGCGAGCTGCTCCGCCTGCTGACCGAGTCGGGCCACGAGGTGCGGGTCGTGCCCACGGCGGCCTCGCTGAACTTCGTCGGCGAGGCGACCTGGGCCGCCCTGTCCGGGAACCCGGCCTCCACCGAGGTGTGGGAGACCGTGCACGAGGTGCCGCACGTGCGCATCGGGCAGTCCGCCGACCTCGTCGTCGTCGCCCCGGCCACCGCCGACATGCTGGCGAAGGCCGCCCACGGGCTCGCCGACGACCTGCTGACGAACACGCTGCTCACCGCCCGATGTCCGGTGGTCTTCGCCCCCGCCATGCACACCGAGATGTGGGAGCACCCCGCCACCCAGGAGAACGTGGCCACGCTGCGCCGGCGCGGCGCCCTCGTCATCGAGCCCGCCGTCGGCCGGCTCACGGGCAAGGACACCGGCAAGGGTCGGCTGCCCGACCCGGCGGAGATCTACGAGGTGTGTCGCAGGGTGCTGGCGCGCGGGGTGAGCGAGCCGGACCTCGCCGGGCGGCACGTGGTGATCAGCGCGGGCGGCACGCGGGAACCGCTGGACCCGGTCCGCTTCCTCGGCAACCGCTCCTCCGGCAAGCAGGGCTACGCGCTCGCCCGTACGGCCGTCGCCCGCGGGGCCCGCGTCACCCTGGTGGCGGCCAACACCGCGCTGGCCGACCCGGCCGGGGCGGACGTCGTACGGGTGGGGACGGCCGTGCAGCTGCGGGAGGCCGTGCTCAAGGCCGCCGCGGACGCCGACGTCGTGGTGATGGCCGCCGCCGTGGCCGACTTCCGGCCCGCCGAGTACGCGGGCGGGAAGATCAAGAAGAAGGACGGGCAGGATCCCGCGCCGGTCGCGCTCGTACGAAATCCGGACGTTCTCGCCGAGATCTCGGCCGACCGGGCGGGGCCCGGGCAGGTGGTGGTGGGATTCGCCGCCGAGACCGACGACGTCCTCGCCAACGGCCGGGCCAAGCTCCTGCGCAAGGGATGTGATCTTCTCGTCGTGAATGAGGTCGGCGAGTCACGAACCTTTGGTTCCGAGGAGAATGAGGCTGTCATCCTGGCCTCCGAAGGGTCGGAGGTTCAGGTGCCCTATGGACCGAAGGAAGCGCTGGCCGAAGCCATTTGGGACCAGGTGGCCGTCCGGCTGCAGTCGCGACGCGCCTGAGCCGATTGCCCTTCTCCTGATCACCTCCGTGCGTCAGAATGAGGTGCCGCAGGTCACACGGCTCCCACAAGGCGAGACGGGTGGTCCCGGAAACGGTGGCGACCGATAAACTGCACGAGGAACGTGATCGGGCGCAGCCCCCGATGTGGTTCCGCCAAATGATCAGCCAGCAGCCGCTGCAACCCCAGGGAGCGTTGTGTCCCGTCGTCTGTTTACCTCGGAGTCCGTGACCGAGGGCCACCCCGACAAGATCGCTGACCAGATCAGCGACACGATCCTCGACGCGCTCCTCTCCGAGGACCCGACCTCGCGCGTGGCCGTGGAGACCCTCATCACCACCGGTCTCGTGCACATCGCGGGCGAGGTGACGACGAAGGCCTACGCGCCGATCGCGCAGCTCGTCCGCGAGAAGATCCTCGAGATCGGCTACGACTCCTCGAAGAAGGGCTTCGACGGCGCCTCCTGTGGCGTGTCGGTGTCCATCGGCGCCCAGTCCCCGGACATCGCGCAGGGTGTCGACACCGCCTACGAGAAGCGGGTCGAGGGCGACGAGGACGAGCTCGACAAGCAGGGCGCCGGCGACCAGGGTCTGATGTTCGGCTACGCCTGCGACGAGACCCCCGAGCTCATGCCGCTCCCGATCCACATCGCGCACCGGCTCTCGCGCCGGCTGTCCGAGGTCCGCAAGAACGGGACCATCCCGTACCTGCGCCCCGACGGCAAGACCCAGGTCACCATCGAGTACGACGGTGACAAGGCCGTGCGCCTGGACACCGTCGTGGTCTCCTCGCAGCACGCCTCCGACATCGACCTGGACTCGCTGCTCGCCCCGGACATCCGCGAGTTCGTCGTCGAGCACGTGCTGGCCCAGCTCGTCGAGGACGGCATCAAGCTGGACACCGAGGGCTACCGCCTGCTGGTGAACCCGACCGGCCGTTTCGAGATCGGCGGCCCGATGGGCGACGCCGGTCTGACCGGCCGCAAGATCATCATCGACACCTACGGCGGCATGGCCCGCCACGGTGGCGGCGCGTTCTCCGGCAAGGACCCGTCCAAGGTCGACCGCTCCGCCGCGTACGCGATGCGCTGGGTCGCCAAGAACGTCGTCGCCGCCGGTCTCGCCTCGCGCTGCGAGGTCCAGGTCGCGTACGCCATCGGCAAGGCCGAGCCCGTCGGTCTCTTCGTCGAGACCTTCGGCACCGCCAAGGTCGAGGTCCAGAAGATCGAGGACGCGATCGGCGAGGTCTTCGACCTGCGCCCGGCCGCGATCATCCGCGACCTGGACCTGCTGCGCCCGATCTACGCCCAGACCGCCGCCTACGGCCACTTCGGCCGTGAGCTGCCGGACTTCACCTGGGAGCGCACCGACCGCGTCGACGCCCTGCGTGCGGCCGCCGGTCTGTAAGCACCACCACGCTCGTAGGCGTTCGGCCCCGGACCTGCTGGTCCGGGGCCGTTCGCATGCCGCGGCTGTCAGTGGGGTTTGGTAAGAATGCGAGTGTGAGCAGCGCGAACGAGTCCGAGCAGCGGGGTGTGGACCAGGGTCCCGGTGGTCCGCCGGAGCAGCTCGCGCTCATACGCGAGGTGGTCGCCGAGGCGAAGGCCAAGGCGCCCAAGGCGAAGCCGCGCACCTGGCGGGGGGCCGCGCTCGCCGAGGAATTGCCGATCGCCAGGGTCCTGGTCAACAAGGGCGTTCTGCACCTGGACCAGACCTGGGACTACGCCGTCCCCGAGCACCTCGCCGCGGACGCACAGCCGGGTGTCCGCGTCCGGGTCCGCTTCGGTGCGGGCGAGGGCCGGGTCCGCGACGGGCGCCGCGAGGGCGGCGGCCTGATCGACGGGTACCTGATCGAGCGCGTGGCCGAGACGGACTACGACAGACCGCTCGCGGCGCTCGCCCAGGTGGTCTCCCCCGAGCGGGTGCTCAGCCCCCAGATCGAGCGGTTGGCGCGGGCCGTCGCGCGCCGCTACGGCGGCAGCCTGGCGGACGTCCTGCAACTGGCGATCCCGCCCCGCCACGGACAGGCCGAGAGCCGGCCCTCCCCCGACCCGCTGCCGCCGCCAGGGGCCCCCGGCCCGGGCGGGTGGGACCGTTACCCGGCGGGGCCCGAGTTCCTGCGGGAGCTGGCGTCCGGGGCGAGCCCGCGCACAGTGTGGACCGCGCTGCCCGGACCGACGTGGCCGGACGAACTGGCACGGGCGATGGCGGCCACACTCGCCTCGGGGCGCGGAGCGCTCGCCGTGGTGCCCGATGGCCGCGCCGCCGCGCGCGTCGACGAGGCGCTGACCGCCCTGGTGGGCAAGGGGCTGCACGCCGTGCTCACCGCCGAGTCCGGTCCGCAGAAGCGCTACTCGCAATGGCTCGCGGTGCACCGCGGATCGGTGCGGGCCGTGATCGGCACCCGGGCCGCGATGTTCGCGCCGGTGCACCGGCTCGGCCTCGTGGCGATCTGGGACGACGGAGACTCCAGCCACAGCGACACCAGCGCGCCGTTTCCCCATGTGCGCGAGGTGCTGCAGCTGCGCTCCCTGACCGAGGGGTGCGGCTTCCTGCTCGGCAGTACCAGCTGCACGGTCGAAGCAGCGCAGCTCGTCGAGTCCGGCTGGGCCCGTCCCCTGGTCGCCGACCGCGAGACGGTACGGTCCTGCGCACCCCGGATCCGGACCGTCGGCGACGAGCTGCTCGCCCGGGACGAGGCGGCACGGGCCGCCAGGCTGCCCAGCCTGGCCTGGGAAACCGTACGGGAGGGGCTGAAGACCGGGCCCGTGCTCGTGCAGGTGCCGCGGCGCGGATACGTGCCCCGGCTGGCCTGCGAGCGGTGCCGGACACCGGCCCGGTGCAAGACCTGCGCCGGACCGCTGGAGGCGCCGGACCAGCAGGACCTGCACTGCGGATGGTGCGGGCTGCAGGAGACGGCCTGGCACTGCGAGGAGTGCGGCTCCTTCCGGCTGAGGGCACAGGTGGTCGGCGCCCGGCGCACGGCCGAGGAGCTCGGGCGGGCCTTCCCCGCCGTGCCGGTGCGCACCTCGGGCCGCGACCACGTCCTGGAACGGGTCCCGGACGCGCCCGCGCTGGTCGTGTCGACGCCGGGAGCGGAGCCGGTGGCGGAAGGCGCCGGGTACGCGGCGGCCCTGCTGCTGGACGGCTGGGCCATGCTCGGCTTCCCCGATCTGCGGGCCGGGGAGGAGGCGCTGCGCCGGTGGATCGCCGCCGCCTGCCTGGTCCGGGGCGACGGCCAGGTGGTCATCGTCGCCGAGCCGACGCTGCGGCCGGTCCAGGCGCTGGTGCGGTGGGACCCCGTCGGGCATGCGTTGCGCGAGCTGGCCGAGCGGGCCGAGCTGCGGTTTCCGCCCGTGTCCCGGATGGCGTCGGTCATCGGGCGGGCCGCCGCGGTGGAGGACTTCCTGGCCGCCGCCGAGCTGCCCCCGGACGCCGAGATCCTGGGTCCGGTCCCGCTGCCGGGCCGGCGCGGGGAGCCCTCGCCCGGGGAGCGGGCCCTGGTCCGGGTGCCGCCCGGCAGCGGGGGCGCGCTGGCGGCCTCCCTCAAGTCCGCGCAGGCGGCCAGGACGGCCCGCAAGGTGGCGGCGGCCGACGCCGTGCGGGTCCGCATCGACCCGCCGGACATCGGCTGACCGGACCGGCGGCGAAGGCCGGAGCGGGAACGCCGCACCACGCACGCCGAAGGGGGAACGCCGAAGCCCCCGGCGGGAGACGCGTGGGTCGTCCCGCCGGGGGCGGATTCAGGGGCGGAGCGCGGCGGCGGCCGGCCGTCGGGGGTCGGCGTCCCGGCGGCGGGACACAGGTCAGCCGTTGCGCGGACCGGGGAAGGCGGGGGAGCGGGGAGCCTCCGCGAGCGTGCGGCCCGGGGTCCCGCCGGCCGCGGCCGGGGCCTCCTCGCGCACCGGCTGCGGCGGCACCGAGCGTGCGGCCGGCACGGTGGGCAGCGGTCCCAGGGGCCGGGCGGCCGTCCCCTCGGCCAGCGGCTCCGCGGACTCGGCGGACTGCGCCCGCCGGGCACCGTAACGGCGGTGCACGGCCTGCTTGGTGACGCCGAGCGCCGAGCCGACCGCGTCCCATGAGAAACCGAGCGAGCGGTCGAAGTCCACGGCGGCGGTGACCAGCGTCTCGACGCTGTCCCGCAGCTCCTGCGCGAGGCGGACGGTGGGCGCGGGCGCCCGGCCGTAGACGACGAACCCCGTGGAGGGACCGGAGCGGCGCGGGCGGTACACGTTGCCGAGCTGGGCGGTGAGCGTACGCAGGGCATCCACCTGCCGGCGAACCCGCTCGATGTCCCGCACCAGGAGGTGCAGGCTGGCCCGGGCTTGGGCGTCGTGGGTGGCGTGGTCGGCCATGAAGAAGCCTCTCGAACCGGTGCTGAAGGGCGGATCGGGCCGCAGACACCGTTCACACGCGGCCCGTTTTGGTCAATCTCTCTTGACCAACGCGCCACCCGGCGCCCAGGTCACGCTGTGGGGGCGTGTCGGCATATGCGAGGGGCGCGTCCGTGTGCGTACGCCCCCCGGGCACCACAGGTGGGCCCTGGTGGGGTCTCCGGCGGAACCGGGGCGTGCGGCCCGCGTACGGCCGCCGGATCGCCCGTTGGCGCATGCCCCATAGACTGGTGCGCTGCTGACAGCCGAGATAGCGAGGTAGGACCCCAGTGAAGCTCGTCTTCGCAGGCACCCCCGAGGTCGCCGTACCCGCCCTGGACGCCCTGATCGCCTCCGGGCGGCACGAGGTCGCCGCCGTCGTCACCCGGCCCGACGCACCGGCCGGCCGCGGCCGCCGGCTCGTCGCCAGCCCGGTCGCCGAGCGCGCCGAGGAGGCCGGCATCGAGGTCCTCAAGCCCGCCCGGCCGCGCGACCCCGACTTCCAGGCCCGGCTGCGCGAGATCGCCCCGGACTGCTGTCCCGTCGTCGCCTACGGGGCCCTCCTCCCCAAGAGCGCCCTCGACATCCCCGAGCACGGATGGGTCAACCTGCACTTCTCGCTGCTGCCCGCCTGGCGCGGTGCCGCGCCCGTCCAGCACTCGATCATGGCGGGCGACCAGGTCACGGGCGCCTCCACCTTCCTCATCGAGGAGGGCCTGGACTCCGGCCCGGTCTACGGCATCCTCACCGAGGAGATCCGCCCCACCGACACCAGCGGCGACCTGCTCACCCGGCTGGCCTTCGCCGGCTCGGGGCTGCTGGCCGCCACCATGGACGGCATCGAGGACGGAACCCTGCGCGCCGTCGCGCAGCCCCACGACGGGATCTCCCTCGCGCCCAAGATCACCGTGGAGGACGCCCGGATCGACTGGACGGCGCCGGCCATGCGCGCCGACCGCGTGGTGCGCGGCTGCACGCCGGCCCCGGGCGCCTGGACCGTCTTCCGCGGGGAGCGGCTCAAGCTGATCTCGGTGGGTCTGGTGGCCGACCGCACCGACCTGGCGCCGGGCGAACTGGCCCCGGCCAAGAACAACGTCCACGTCGGAACCGGCTCGCACGCCGTGGAGCTGCTGTGGGTGCAGCCCCAGGGCAAGAAGCCGATGCGCGGCGCCGACTGGGCCCGCGGGGTGCGGATCGCGCCCGGCGAGCGGCTCGGCGGGGCCGACGTAGGCTGAATCCAGCCGAGCCGCATCCAGCCGAGCCGCCGCGTCGGCGCCCGGCCCGGCACCGTACGGACCGTCGCCCCGCCGGGGCGGCGCCCGCCACCTTTTCACGTCATGACCGCAGCACCTCGTAAACCCGGAGCACCTTTCACGTGAGCGAACAGCCCCGTCCCCGTCGCAACCCCGCAGGCCAGCGGCAGGCCAAGCCGTACCGGCGGCCACAGAAGGACCCCGTCCGGATGCTGGCCTTCGAGGTGCTGCGGGCGGTGGGCGAACGCGACGCCTACGCGAACCTCGTGCTGCCGCCGCTGCTGAAGAAGGCCCGTCAGGACGAGAGCTTCCAGGCGCGCGACGCGGCACTGGCCACCGAGCTGGTCTACGGGACGCTGCGCCGCCAGGGCACCTACGACGCCGTCATCAAGGCGTGCATCGACCGGCCGCTGCGGGAGGTGGACCCGCCGGTGCTCGACGTGCTCTCGCTCGGCGCGCACCAGCTGCTCGGCACCCGGATCCCCACCCACGCGGCGGTCTCCGCGAGCGTGGAGCTGGCCCGGGTGGTGCTCGGGGACGGGCGCGCCAAGTTCGTGAACGCCGTACTGCGGAAGATCGCCGCGCACGATCTCGACGCCTGGCTGGAACGGGTCGCGCCGCCGTACGAGGACGACGCCGAAGAACACCTCGCGGTGTACCACTCGCACCCCAGGTGGATCGTCAGCGCCCTGTGGGACGCGCTCGGTGGCGGCCGCGCCGGGATCGAGGACCTGCTGGAAGCCGACAACGAGCGGCCCGAGGTGACCCTGGTCGCGCGCCCCGGCCGCTCCACCCCGCAGGAGCTGCTGGACGCGGTCGGCGAGGAGTCGGCGCTGCCCGGCCGCTGGTCGCCGTACGCCGTCCGGATGGCCGAGGGCGGCGAGCCCGGCGCGCTGGAGGCGGTGCGCGAGGGCCGCGCCGGCGTGCAGGACGAGGGCAGCCAGCTGGTGGCGATGGCCCTGGCGGCCGTGCCGGTCGAGGGCAGCGACGAGCGCTGGCTCGACGGCTGCGCGGGCCCCGGCGGCAAGGCGGCGCTGCTCGCCGCGCTCGCGGCGCAGCGCGGCGCGTTCCTGCTCGCCTCGGAGAAGCAGCCGCACCGGGCGCGGCTCGTGGAGCGCGCCCTCGCGGGCAACCCCGGCCCGTACCAGGTGATCACGGCGGACGGCACCCGGCCGCCGTGGCGGCCGGGCTCCTTCGACCGCGTCCTGATGGACGTCCCGTGCACCGGTCTGGGCGCGCTCCGCCGTCGCCCGGAGGCGCGCTGGCGGCGTCGCCCGCAGGACCTGGAGGGCTTCGCGCCGCTCCAGCGCGGGCTGCTGCGGGAGGCGCTGTCGGCGGTCCGGGTGGGCGGCATCGTGGGCTACGCGACGTGCTCGCCGCACCTGGCGGAGACCCGGGTCGTCGTGGACGACGTCCTGAAGGGGCGCGGCGCGGGCGCGTCGCCGGTGTCCGCGGAACTGATCGACGCGAGGCCGTTCATGGCGGGCGTACCGGGGCTGGGCGACGGCCCCGACGTCCAGCTGTGGCCCCATCTGCACGGGACGGACGCGATGTACCTGGCGCTGCTGAGGCGCACGGCGTAGGGGACGGCGTAAGGGGACGGGGGCAGCCCGAGGCAGACGCGGAGCGGGCCCTGCGACCGCAGGGGCGGAGTGCCCACGGGCGAAAGTATGGGCTTGCCCGGGTTCGCGTGGTTCACGGCTGACAAGTCCTTGCCATGGCGAGGACTTGCCGCCGGCAAGCCTTCACCTGGGCCTGACCGGCCGATAGACCCATGGCATGTTCTCCCCCTCTCAGGCTTCCGCCTTCCGGCGCAGGCGCTGGCAGCTGATCTCGGCCGCCACCGTGGTGCCCCTGCTGGCGTCAGGGCTCGCAGTTCTGCAAGCGCCCGCTCAAGCCGCTCCGAACAAGCCCCCCGTTCCCGCCAAGCCCTCGGCGACCCACAAGGTCACTCTGGTCACCGGCGACGTCGTCACGGTCTCCACGATGGCCGACGGCAAGCAGATCGCCGACGTCGACCGGCCGGACAGCGCCGTCGGCGGCGTGAAGGTCCAGCAGATCAAGGGTGACCTGTTCGTCATCCCGGACGAAGCGGTGCCCCTGCTGGGCACGGACAAGCTGGACCGGAGGCTGTTCAACGTCACCGACCTGATCGAGATGGGCTACGACGACGCGAAGACGGCCGCGCTGCCGCTGATCGCGACGTACGCCCAGCCGAAGTCCCGCTCGGCCGCCCCGCCGACGGCCCCCCGGGGCAGCAAGCTGACCCACGACCTCAAGAGCATCCGCGGTGCCGCGCTCAGCACCGAGAAACGGGAGGCCCGCACCTTCTGGACCAACGTCGCCCCGCAGGGCAGCGCGACGTTGGGCGAGGACGTGGCGAAGCTGTGGCTCGACGGTCGCGTGAAGGCCAGCCTCAAGGAGAGCGTGCCGCTGATCGGCGCGCCCGACGCCTGGGCGGCCGGGTACACCGGTAAAGGCGCCAAGGTCGCGGTGCTCGACACCGGCATCGACGTCAACCACCCCGACTTCGCCGGCCTGATCGACGGCACGGCCAGCTTCGTGCCGAACGAGGCCGTCACCGACGTCAACGGACACGGGACACACGTGGCCGGCACGATCGTCGGCTCGGGCGCCGCGTCCGGCGGGGCCAACAAGGGCGTCGCCCCCGGCGCTGACCTGGTCGTCGGCAAGGTGCTCGGCGGCGCGGAGGGCTACGGCCAGGACTCGTGGGTCATGGCCGGCATGCAGTGGGCCGCCGAGTCCGGTGCGGACGTCGTCAACATGAGTCTCGGCGACTCCTACCCGACGGACGGCAGCGACCCGATGTCGCAGACGGTCGACGCGCTGTCCGCGCAGTACGGCACGCTGTTCGTCATCGCCGCCGGCAACGCGGGCCCGGAGACCATATCCTCCCCGGGTGCGGCCGCCTCGGCGCTGACCGTGGCCGCCACGGACAAGCAGGACCAGCTCGCATCCTTCTCGAGCACCGGCCCGCTGGCCTACTCCGGCGCCATGAAGCCGGACATCGCGGCGCCCGGCGTGGACATCACCGCGGCCCGCTCGCAGGAGATGACCGACGGTGGCGGGGGCCTTTACCGCACTATCAGCGGCACCTCGATGGCCACTCCGCACGTGGTGGGCGCCGCGGCGATCCTGGCCCAGCAGCACCAGGACTGGACCGGAGCGCAGCTCAAGGAACACCTGATGAGCACCGCGAAGGACCTGCACGACTGGTACTCGCCGTACGAGGTCGGCGCCGGCCGTCTCGACGTGGCCGCCGCCGTGCGCACCACGGTCCGCAGCACCGGATCGCTCTTCTTCGGCAACTACACCTGGCCGCACGAGCCGAGCGACGTCGCCGTCTCCAAGCACCTGACCTTCACCAACGCCGGTTCCGCCGACGTCAGGCTGAACCTGGCGCTGACCAACGACGGCGGCCCGTTCAGGCTGGGAGCCACCACGGTGACCGTCCCCGCGGGCGGCACCGCCGCCGTCCCGGTGACCAGTGACCCGCGAACCGCCTCGGCCGGCCGGCACGTCGGCTACGTGACGGGCACCGATGCGACCACCGGGAAGGCGGTGACCCGCACCTCGGTGGCGCTGCTCAAGGAGGAGGAGCGCTACGACCTGAACATCAAGCTGGTCGGCCGGGACGGCAAGCCCGCCGCGGGCTGGGCCACGGTCAACCTGGCCGGCGACTTCTGGCCGTGGAACGTCTACGTCGACGGCTCGACCACCATGCGCATGGCACCCGGCCTGTACACCGTCGCGGCGTACGTCGACGTGGCCGGCGAGGAGGCGGACCGCTCGGGTCTGGCCGTGCTGGTCGACCCGGAGACCGTGCTCAAGGACGGCTCCGCGGATGTGGTGCTGGACGCGGGCAAGGCACGTCTGCTGCAGACGGAGGCGCCGCAGCGCACCGAGGACCGCCAGCGCAAGGTCGACTTCAACGTCCACTACAAAGGGCTCGACCCGTTCACGGACTACCGCAGCGCGTACGTGCTGCCGCTGACGTACGACGATGTCTACATCGCGCCGACGGAGCCCATGAAGCAGGGCGAGTTCATGCTGACCACCCGCTGGCGCAAGGGCGAGCCGCAGCTCGGCCTCAGCGCGCTGGGCGGTCGGATCCAGTTCGAGGCACTCGTACAAGCGGGCAGCGCCCTGGGCACCGCCACGGACAAACTGGACGCCGTCTACGCGGGCAACGGCGCGGCGGACGCGTACAAGAAGGCCGGCGCCAAGGGCAAGGTCGTCGTCATCGAGCGCAGCGACGAGGTCTCGCCGCAGGAGCGCACCGAGGCGGCGGTCGCGGCCGGTGCGAAGGCGCTGATCGTGGTCAACGACGGTACCGGCGCCCTGATCGAGTACGTCGGGGAGTCGGCCATCCCGGTCGCCACCGTGCACCGCGACGCGGGGAAGACCCTCGTCTCGATGGTCAAGGCCGGGAAGTTCCAGCTGACCGCGAAGCAGACCGAGTACACGCCGTTCGTCTACGACCTGACCCGGGACTACCCCGGCCAGGTTCCGGACCGGGCCCTGGTCTACAAGCCGGCCAACGGTGACCTCGCCCGGATCGACGCCCGCTACTACTCGGCCGCGGACGGCGGGCCGGCGGAAGGCTACCGGTCCGACTTCACCCTCAGCCCGTCGTTCAACCTCCCCGAGCGCGAATGGCACCCGGGCACCCGCACCGAATGGGTGACCCCGGGTCAGGTCTGGAGGGAGTTCCACACGCAGGGCGTCGACGGAGCCCTGCCGTGGTCGATGGTCTCGGGCGACAACACGTACGCCAAGGGCACCACCACCCGGCTGGACTGGTTCGCCCCGGCGACCCGGCCAGGCCAGGGCGAGTCCTTCGGTGTGTACAACTCCCGTTGGCAGAACCACATGACCTGGAACGTGCAGGCGTGGGCCTCCGCCAGCGACAACATGCGGCTGGGCGGCTTCCTGCCGTGGGGTGAGACGCCGTCCCACCTGCAGATCTTCCAGGGCGACACGCTGATCCACGACAACCCGGTCAGCGGGGACATGCAGTGGAAGGAGGTACCGGCGGGCAACCTGCCCTACCGCGCCGTCCTCGGCGTGGAGCGGCCGGGTGACGTCTTCCGGCTGTCGACGCGCACCCACACCGAATGGACGTTCATGTCCGACACCGTCGACTCGGACTTCTTCGAGTTCTCGGTGCTGAACCTGGACTACAAGCTGGAGTCGGACCTGCACGGTGACGTCCAGGCCAACGCGACCCAGAAGATCGCGCTCAAGCCGGTGTCGATGGACGGCGGCGCCGTGCCGGGCAAAGTCACCACGGTGAAGCTGGACGTCTCGTACGACGACGGCGCCACCTGGCAGAAGGTGGCCCTGACCAAGGACGCCCACGGCTCCTGGACGGGTTCGTTCAGGACGGCGAAGAAGCCCGGCGGCTTCGTCTCGGTCCGCGCGAGCGCCGGGACGGACCGGGGCTTCAGCGTCAAGAACGAGATCATCCGGGCGTACGGCCTGCGATGAGCCGTACTGTCGGGCCCCGGGGAGGCGACTTCCCGGGGCCCTTCCCCCCGCGCCCGCTCTCAGCCGGGACTGTTCAGGGTCTGCCGCCATGGCGCATACTCACCCCGCTGCGGCAAGCGGAAGAGAGTCGGTCGCCGATGCTGGATGCTCTGGGCCTCGAAGCCGACGACGAGCGCGTCTACCGGGCGCTGCTCGGACGGCCGGACTCCACCGTGATGCTGCTGTCGGACCTGCTCGACGCATCGCGGGCCGACGTGGACGGGGCACTGTGCCGTCTGGTCGGGTGGGGGCTGGTGATCAGGTCGGCGGACGAGCGGTTCACCACCGCGCCGCCGGCCATGGCGCTCGGCGCTCTCATCAGCCAGCGCCGAGACGGGCTGCGCAGGGCCGAGCAGGCACTGGTGACCTTCGCCGAGGAACACCGGGCGGCGATGACCGGGAGCAGCATCAGCGATCTGATCGAGGTCGTCACGGGCGTCGACGCCATCCGCCACCGCTTCCTGCAGGTGCAGCAGGCAGCCCGCACCCAGGTCCGCAGCTTCATCACGGCACCGTTCGTCGCCGTGCCTCCCGACGAGAACACGGCCGAAGCCATGGCCATCGGCCGCGGCGTGCACTTCAGGGCCGTACTGGACCGGGCCGTGCTGGCAGAGCCGGGCATCGTCAAGGATGCGATCGAATCGCTCCACAACGGCGTGCAACTGCGGGTCGCCGATCAGCTGCCGATGAAACTCGTGCTGGCCGACGCCGACCTCGGCCTCGTCCCGCTCGCGGTCACACCGGACGGAGAGCCCGGCGCCGTGCTGCTGCACCGCAGCGGCCTGCTGGACGCGTTGGACGCGCTGTTCGAGACGGTATGGCGAACCGCCCACCCGCTGGAGCTGTCGGGCGTCGGCGGAGAGGCCGAAACCACCGTCGAGCTCGGTCCGGAAGGCCCGACCGACCTCGACCGGAGGATCCTCGCGCTCCTTCTTGCCGGTCTCACCGACCCGACGGCCGCGACACAGCTCGGTCTGTCACCGCGCACGCTGCACCGACGCCTGCGCCATCTCATGGACATAGCCGGAGTCCGGACCCGGATGCAGCTCGGCGGCCACGCCGTCCGGCACGGCTGGGTAGATCCACAAGCATAAGTTAAATGTTCGCCATGATCATTTAAGCGTCGTTGCGTCCGCGACGAGTTGCGGGGTAGTGGCCGGAAGCGGCCGCAGGCATGGCAGGCTTGGGGCATGGCCGCGCAGATTTATCCCAGCATCCTGTCCGCCGACTTCGCCCGACTCGCCGAAGAGGCGAAGGCCGTCGAGGGGGCCGACTGGCTGCATGTCGACGTCATGGACAACCACTTCGTCCCGAACCTCACCCTCGGCATGCCCATCGTGGAGTCCCTGAGCCGGGCCACGGACATCCCGCTGGACCTCCACCTGATGATCGAGAACCCGGACCGCTGGGCCCCGCAGTACGTGGAGGCCGGTGCGGGTTCGGTCACCTTCCACGCCGAGGCCGCGGCGGCGCCCGTGCGCCTCGCGCGGGAGATCCGGGCCAAGGGGGCGCGGGCGTCGATGGCGCTCAAGCCCGCGACGCCCATCGAACAGTACGAGGACATCCTCCCCGAGCTCGACATGCTGCTGATCATGACGGTCGAGCCCGGCTTCGGCGGCCAGCCCTTTCTCGACATCATGCTCCCCAAGATCCGCCGGACCCGGGAGCTGATCTCCAAGCACGGCCTGGAGCTGTGGCTGCAGGTCGACGGCGGGGTCTCGGCCTCGACCATCGAACGCTGTGCCGAGGCCGGCGCCGACGTCTTCGTCGCGGGCAGCGCGGTCTACGGCGCGGTCGATCCGGCCGCCGCCGTGCGCACGCTGCGTGACCAGGCGGGTGCGGCGATCGCCGCCGCGCCGTGGGCTTGCGACCACTGAGCCAAGGGTTGATGAACAGCTCGGTGAACGGGAGCTGTCCAGGCTGATCAACGGCCGTCGGATCTGACAGGATGAACGGCGAGTCGAGAGTGTGAACACGAGAGTGTGAACAGCAGTGAGGAGAACGCGGTGTCTGCAATGTCGGCGGGACGGTCAGCCCTGCGGATGGGACCCGCGGAGCTGGTGCAGGCGGCGGCCATGGCGCGCCGTTTCTACCTCGAGGGCAAATCCAAGATCCAGATCGCCGAGGAGTTCGGCGTGAGCCGCTTCAAGGTGGCCCGGGTCCTGGAGACCGCCCTGGAGCGGGACCTCGTACGGATCGAGATCCGGGTACCGGCCGAACTCGACGCGGAGCGTTCGGACGCGCTCAGGGCCCGGTACGGGCTCCGGCACGCGGTCGTGGTGGAATCGCCGGCCGACGCCACCGAGGACGCGCCCGACCCGGAGAACCTGGGCGCGGTCGCCGCCGACCTGCTGGGCGAACTGGTCAACGAGGGCGACGTACTGGGCCTGGCGTGGGGACGGTCGACCATTCACATGGCCGCCTCCCTGCACCGGCTGCCGCAGTGCACCGTGGTCCAGCTGACCGGCGTGTACGACGCGGGGACCGCCGAGCGCGGTTCGGTCGAGGCCGTGCGCAGGGCCGCCCAGGTCTCGGGGGGCGACGCGCACCCGATCTACGCGCCGATGCTGCTGCCCGACCCGGCGACCGCGACCGCGCTGCGCAACCAGACCGGGATCGCGCGCGCCTTCGAGTACTTCGACAAGGTGACGGTCGCGGCCGTCTCCATCGGCTCGTGGGAGACGGGCATCTCCACCGTCCACGACATGCTGACGGACGAGGAGCGGGCCCACTACGCCTCGCTGGGCGTCGCGGCCGAGATGTCCGCCCATCTGTTCGACTCCGAGGGCCGGCGGGTCGGCCGGGACCTCGGCGAGCGGTGCATCACCGTCGAGGCGGACCGGCTGCGGCGGATCCCGGAGGTCGTGGCGATCGCGGGCGGACTGCGCAAGGCCTCCGCGATCGGGGCGGTGCTCCGGTCCGGTCTGGTGACCAGCCTCGTCACCGACACGGCCGTCGCCGACTACCTGCTGACGGAGTCGGCCCCCGGGCTGCGGCCGGCGCTGGAGCGGGCCGATCCCGACGACCTGTAGCGGCGGATCGGCGGTCCGCCGCCACGGCCGATGCGGATGGTGCCGGAATTGAGATCCGAACGGCGGACCGCGCGGCGGCCTGCTGGGCGCATACTGGTTCCAATGACAAAGTCAGCAGTACCTCGCCGCCATTTGCCGTCCAGCCCGTTCAAGGCCCCCGTGGAACAGCCCATCCGGCAGTTCAGCGTCGGCGACCGGGTCACTCACGATGAGCACGGTCTCGGCCGTGTCGTCGGAATCGAGGAGGGGATCGCCGTTCTCGTCGACTTCGGTTCGGTCCAGAAGCGAATCCTGAGTCCCTACACCAAGATGGCCGCACTCTGAGGCGACCGGGCGATTCGCGAGCGAATCGGATATTTGGCACGATCGGTGCATGATCTTTCGGAACGTGCCCCGATCGCTGCTGCGTTTGCTGGGGGCCGTGTTCCTCTGTGCCGCGCTGGTCGGCGCGGTGGGCTGTGGCGGGCAGCAGCCCGCGCCCGCCGCCGCCAGCGCCAGCGCCAGTGCCAGTGCCAGTGCGCGCGGGGCCAGTCCCGGCAGTAGTACCGCTCCCGCGTGGGCGAAGGGCATGGCCGTCGTACGGGCCGACGCGCTGCCGCAGCAGGCACGTGACGTGCTCGCGCTCATCGACAAGGGCGGGCCGTATCCGTACCGGCAGGACGGCACCGTCTTCGGGAACTTCGAGAAGGTCCTGCCCAAGCAGAAGCGCGGCTACTACCACGAGTTCACGGTGCGGACCCCGGGGGAGCGGGACCGCGGGGCCCGGCGGATCGTGACGGGTGAGGGTGGGGAGTTCTTCTACACGGACGACCACTACGACACCTTCAAGGCGGTTCTCCGATGACCCTGGACCCGCAGCCGCTCGCCCCCGCGCTCGCGGCGGCCGATGCCGCCGGCTGGACGACCGTACGGCTGGACCTGGACGGCGTACGGGGCAAGGCGGAGCTGATGCGGCGCTGCGGGGTCGCCTTGCGGCTGCCGGAGTGGGTCGGCGGGAACTGGGACGCGCTCGCGGACGCGATGCGGGACCTGTCGTGGCTGCCGCGTGCCGCGGGGCGGCTGGTCGCGGTGACCTCGTGGCGCGGGTACGCTGCCGCGCGGCCTGCGGAGTGGGAGACCTTCGTGGAGGTGCTGGAGGAGGCCGTGGACTTCTGGCGGGGGCTGGACGGCGGGGAGCCGGGGCTGACGGTGCTGCTGGCCGAGGCCGGGCCCGGGCCGGCTGCCGGGGCTCCGTCCCGGACCCCGCGCCTCAAACGCCGGCGGGGCTGAAAGATCGGGGCTCCGCCCCCGGCCCCGCGCCTCAAACGCCGGCGGGGCTGAGTGGTGCCGGCGGGGGTGAGTGGTGGCGGCGGGGTGAAAGATCGGGGCTTCGCCCGGGACTCCGCTCCTCGAACGTCTGGAAGCCGAAGACCCGGAGCAGGGCTCCGGGTCTTCGTCGCTCAGTCCGTCTTCGGGATCCACGGTGGGGTCTGGCCCCAGGACCAGACCGGGATCTTGGCCGCGTCGACCGGGGGCGGGTTGGGGCCCGAGTAGATCAGGGCCATGCGCGTGCCCCACTCGATGTAGTAGGCGAAGACTCCGCGGAACTCCGGGTCCGTCGGGAGGCCGACCTCGTCGGCCGTGTCCATGAGCAGGTCCACCCAGCGGCGGCGCTGCTTCTCGGTGATCCCGCGGCCCAGGTGCTTGGTGGCCATGTGCTGGTGGCCGCCGTGGTGGGCGGAGTAGTCCGAGGGGCCGCCGAAGACCTCCGACAGCCAGACCGCTACGTGCTGCGGGTGCTCCGAGTCCATGCCGGCGAAGACCGGGGCCAGGATCTCGTCCTGCAGGGCGTGGGCGTAGAAGGCGTCGGTGAGGCGGTCCATCGCCTCCGCGCCGCCCATCCACTCGTAGATGGTGGGTGTGGTGCTCATCGTCGTCAGATGGCCTTTCCCGTGCCCACGACGCCCGTCACGAGGTAGTGCTGCATCTCCTCGATGGCCGTCACGTACGGTCGGATCGCGCTGAAGAACGCCGGGAAGTGCTCGCCCTTGCGGAATCCGCCCAGGTGGGCCTCGATCGAGGTCCAGCGGATGCGCAGGATGTAGCGCTCCTTCTCCTCCTCGCACCGGGCCAGTTCGTAGTCGATGCACTCGGGTGACGCGGCCAGGGCCTCGGCGGCCCGGGCGTAAGCGTCCTCGAAGGCCGGCTGGTCGTCCAATGCGATCCGGTAGCGGATGTATTCGACGGTGGTGGTCATGGGTGCGTGCCTCTCCCTGGTTGGTGGTCTCGGCCAGCCTCACGCGATCATGCGCCGGAGTGGGGCCGATCGGTCATTCGGACCCGGACTTCCTGGAGTCGGTCTCGCCGGAGACGTCCGGGCCCTGCTCGCGGACCTGGCGGACCTTGTCCAGGGAGTCGCGCAGTTCGGTCAGCCAGGTGTCGGTGTTGCGCCCGACGAGGCGGACGCACCAGGCCAGGGCGTCGGCCCGGCTGCGGGCGACCCCGCCGGCGACCAGGGTGTCGAGGACCTGGCGTTCGGACTGGCGCAGGCGGGTCATCACCGGGACGGCGAGGTGGGTGAAGAGCGTCGTCTCCTCACCCGCCCGCACGCCCCAGGCGACCTTGCGCCGGTAGAGGGACTCGGCCTCGCGGGCCACCTCGATGCGCTGTTCGCGGGTGCGTTCGCGGAACTCCTTGACCGACTCGTTCGCCGGTATGACTCCGACGACCGTGATCTCCTCGCGGTCGGCCGTGACCGAGACGAGGGACTCGTAGACGTCCACCGGCAGGCGCTCGGCGAACCACGCGCGGAGCTGTTCGCTCTGTTCGGCTGTAATCATGTAATCAACGTTGCATCCGATACCTTCTTGATCGCAAGGATTACGGCCCCGGGGAATGTCGCAGCGCTCTCAGCCCATCGAGCGGTAGCGGTGGATCAGGGAGACGGCCATCGCGCCCTCGCCCACGCCCGAGGCGACCCGCTTGACCGAGTGGGCGCGGACGTCGCCCGCCGCGAAGACGCCGGGGACGCTCGTCTCCAGCGGGTAGGGGGCCCGCTCAAGGCTCCACTCGGCCGGGAGCTCGCCGCCGTTCGCGATCAGGTCCGAGCCGGTGAGGACGAAGCCGTACTCGTCCCGCTCGACGACGCCGGCGAGCCAGTCGGTGTGCGGGCGGGCGCCGATGAAGGTGAACATGAACCGGGCCGGGACCTCCGTGTTCCCGCCCGTGTCCGCGTCGTGGAGGGTCAGCCGCTCCAGGTGTTCGTCGCCGTCGAGGCGGACCACCGTGGTGCGGACCTTCACCTCGATGTTCGGGGTGCGGTCGATCTCGTCGATCAGGTAGCGGGACATGCTCGCGTCCAGGGAGGCCGCGCGGACCAGGATCGTCACCCGGGCCGCGTACTTGGCGAAGTGCACCGCCGCCTGGCCGGCCGAGTTGGCACCGCCCACGATGAACACGTGCTGCGAGATGCAGGCGGAGCTCTCGGTGGTGGCCGCGCCGTAGTAGAGCCCCGCGCCCTCGAAGCGGTCCGCGCCCGGGGCCTCCAGACGGTTGTACGAGACGCCGGTGGCCAGCAGGACCGTCTCCGCGCTGATCTCCGTGCCGTCCGCCAGGGTGATGATCTTCGCCGGGTCGTCCCGGGTCAGCGAGACCACCTCCACCGGGTGCAGGATCTCGGCGCCGAACCGGGAGGCCTGGATCGTGGCCCGGCGGGTCAGGTCGCCGCCCGAGAGGCCCGAGGGGAAGCCGAGGTAGTTCTCGATCAGGCTGGAGGTGCCGGCCTGGCCGCCCGGGGCGCGGGAGTCCAGCATCAGCGTGGAGAGGCCCTCGGAGGCCGAGTAGACCCCGGCCGCCAGGCCGGCCGGGCCCGCGCCGACGATGACGCACTCGTAGTGCGGGCGCGAGGCGGTGGTGGCCAGGCCCAGGCGCTGGGCGAGCTGGGTGTCGGTGGGGACGGAGAGCACCGTGCCGTCCGGGAAGCGGACGAGGGGGAGCGCCGCGTCGGCCTGGGCGGCGGCTATCACGGTCAGCGCCTCGGGGTCCCGTTCGACGTTGAGGAAGCGGAACGGCTGGCCGTTGCGGGTGAAGAAGTCCCGGACGGCGTGGGTGCCGGGGGAGACCAGGTGGCCGGCGACGATGATCCCGTCGTACGCCGGGCGGTAGGTGGCCAGCCAGTCCGACAGCAGGTCGTCCAGGACCGGGAAGAGCCGCTCGTGCGGCGGGTCCCACGGCTTGAGCAGGTAGTAGTCCAGCCGGACCCGGTTGATGGCAGTGATCGCCGCGTCGGTCTCCGCGTACGCCGTCAGCAGCACCCGGCGGGCGTCCGGGAAGCGGCTGACCGCCTCCAGCAGGAACTCGACCCCGGTGACGTCGGGCATCCGCTGGTCCACGAGGAACAGCGCCGGGTCGTGGCCGCGTTCGTCGAGGGAGTCCAGGATCTTCAGGGCGTCGGCCGCCGAGGAGGCGCCGAGCACCCGGTAGCGGTCGCCGTAGGCACTGCGCAGGTCGCGGCGGACGGCGCGCAGCACCTGCGGGTCGTCGTCCACGGCGAGTATGACCGGCTTCTTGTTCTCGGCGCGCTCGGCGGCGGCCGCCGCGGACACGGCCGGGGCGGCGGGGGCGGCGGGGGCCGCGGAGTTCTCCGGGGCCGCGCTCATGCCGGGTCCAGCATCAGCTTGTCGGCGTAGCACCAGGCCCAGTCCTCGCCGGGCTCGTGGGAGGCGGCTATGGCGTGCTCGGTGGTCCGGTAGTGCCGGGTGGCGTGACGGTTCTTCGACGAGTCGCAGCATCCGACGTGCCCGCAGCTGAGGCACATCCGCAGGTGCACCCAGGTGTCGCCGGCGGCGAGGCACTCCTCGCAGCCCGCGGCCGTGGGTTTCACCGGACGTATCTGATCGATGTGTGTGCACAACAGGTCCATCGTCATCGTCCCCGTCCCTCTCTCGTGCTCGTTCACCAACACGGCCCGCGCGCCCGTGATTCACGGCGCGTCCAGACGATAGGGCGGGGACGCGGTAATGGTTCATCGAATCGGCCGAAGTCAGGTAGTCCTGAAGCTACTTCCTGACGTCCGCCGATGACTTCCTGAGGTGCTGCCACGACCTGGGCGGCTACCTCACGAAGTCGCATACCAGCGCTTTGACGCACGCCCCCGGGCGCGGCCAGTGTGGGGGACGCCAACGACAACAGGCGGCGCCTGGAGGAATACGTGAGCAGAAAGATTCTGGTCATTGTCTCCGAACACGGTTACTGGGCCGAGGAACTGATCGGACCCGTATCGAAGTTCGACGAGCGGGGCTACGAAGTCATATTCGCCACGCCGACCGGAAAGCGTGCACACGCTCTTCCGCCGAGCCTCGACGCGAACTACATCGATCCTCCACTGGGACGCTCGGTCACCAGCGAGGAGAACGCCCGGCGGGGGCGGGAGTTCGAGCAGTCGAGCCGGCTGGACTCGCCGCTCGACATCGAGGCGTGGGTCCCCGAGCGTCCGTACACGAGCGACGAGGGCTACCTGCGCAAGCTGGAGCAGTACCACCGGGATCTGGACAAGCTCGACGCCGACATCGCGGACTACGATGCGATCCTCATCGTCGGCGGCAGCGGCCCGATCGCGGACCTCGCCAACAACGAGCGCGTGCACGCCCTGATCCTGGCCTTCAAGAAGGCCGGCAAGGTCGTGGCCGCGGAGTGCTACGGGGTCGCCTGCCTGGCCTTCGCCCGGGACTGGAGCGACCGCAGGAGCATCATCTGGGGCAAGCACGTGACCGGCCACTGCAAGGAGTACGACTACAAGGACGGCACCGGATTCCTCGGTACCGACTTCAACATGGGGCCGCCGCCGTATCCGCTGGAGTACATCCTGCGCGATGCGACGGGCCCGCGCGGCGCGTACCACGGGAACTTCGGCAAGCCGGTCTCGGTGATCGTCGACTTCCCCTTCGTCACCGGACGTTCCACCCCCGACTCGTATCTCACGGGGCAGAAGATCGTGGAAGTCCTGGAGGACGGTCTCACCCGATACGGCTGGTAATCCCGGCGGCCGCAGAGAAATCGGAGAGTTGAGGGGGAATTCATGGAAGCCACTCCCGGACGGGAAAGGCTGATCGAGCAGTTCAAGGCCGACGGCCTGAATGTGATGTTCGGAAATCCGGGGACGGTGGAACAGGGATTCCTCGACGCGGTGGACGCGGCGGAGGACTTCACCTACATCCTCGCCCTCCAGGAGACCGTCGCCGCCGGCATCGCCGACGGGTACGCCCGGGCGACCGGCGGCGCGGCGCTGCTCCAGCTGCACTCCGGGGTGGGGCTCGGCAACGGCATCGGCATGCTCTACCAGTCGCTGCGCGGCCACACCCCGCTCGTCGTGGTCGCCGGTGACGCCGGGGTGCGCTACGACGCCATGGACGCCCAGATGGCGTCCGACCTGGTGGCGATGGCCAAGCCGGTGACGAAGTACGCGACCCGGGTCACCGACCGGCACTCCGTGCTCCGCACCGTCCGGCGCGCCGTGAAGATCGCGCTCACCCCGCCCCGGGGGCCCGTGTTCGTGGCGCTGCCGATGGACGTGCTGGACGAGCTCAACTCCGAGCCCGTCCTGCCGGCCACGGTGCCGCTCACGGACGTGGCGCCCTCGCCGGCCTCGGTGGGGCGGGCGGCCGAGCTGCTCGCCTCCGCGCAGCGGCCGGTGGTCCTCGTCGGGGACGGGGTCTCGCTCTCCGGGGCGCAGAACGAGCTCGCCGCCGTCGCCGGGCTGCTGGGCGCCGACGTGTACGAGGTCGACTCGTCCGAGGTGAACATCGCGGCCTCGCACCCGCTGCGGCGCGGCCAGACGGGCCACATGTTCGGCCCGCACAGCAAGGATCTGGTCGGGGACGCCGACGGAGTGCTGATCGTCGGCACCTATGTCTTCCCGGAGGTGTTCCCCGAGCTGGAGAACCCCTTCCGGGCGGGCGCGAAGGTCATCCACATCGACCTCAACGCCTACGAGATCGCCAAGAACCACCCCGTGGACCTGGGCCTGGCCGCCGACCCCAAGCAGGCACTGCGCGCGCTGGCCGGCGTACTGGACCGGCTGCTGAGCCCGCAGCAGCGGGCCGCGGCCTCCGCCCGGCTCGACGTACGGACCCGGGAGCGGGCCCGCGAGGCGCAGGCGGCCACGGACGACGGCTCGCCGATGGCCGTCTTCCTGAAGACGCTGGCCGAGCGCACCGGCGGGGACCTGATCGTCTTCGACGAGGCGCTGACCACCTCGCCGCTGGTCACGCGGTACCTGCCGGCGGAGCGGCCCGGCGACTACCACCTCACCCGGGGCGGTTCGCTCGGCGTCGGCTTCCCGGGCGCGGTCGGCGCCAAGCTGGCCCGGCCGGACCGGCTCGTCGTCGGCTTCGCGGGCGACGGCGGGTCGATGTACACGTACCAGGCGCTGTGGACCGCCGCGCGGCACGGCATCGACGCCAAGTTCGTGGTCTGCAACAACCGCAAGTACCGGCTGCTGGACGACAACATCGCCGAGTACTGGCGGGAGCGGGACATCCCGGCGCACGGCTTCCCGGGCTCCTTCGACCTCTCGCACCCCGAGATCGACTTCGCCGGGCTGGCCCGGTCCCTCGGCGCCGGCGGGATGCGCGTGGAGAAGCCGGACGAGGCGGTCTCCGCCGTGGGCCGGATGCTGTCCCACCCCGGCCCCTTCCTCGTCGACATCCAGATCTGACAGCCATCCGACGCAAGTCCCGTACGGACAGGAGGAGACCGCATGCCCGCCGAGCGGCAGCTGACCGAGGACGCGATCCGCAGTTTCGCCGAGAAGTGGTACGTGGCGCTGGACCAGCACGCGGGGGCGGCCGACGTGCTCGCCCTGATCACCGAGGACCTGGAGTTCAAGGTCCCCGAGGACACCTTCCTCGGACACGAGGGCTTCGGACGCTGGTACGAGGCCGTCACCCACCGCTTCTTCGACGAGGTGCACACGGTCACGAAGGTGGAGCCCGTCATCGAGGGCGACCGGGCGGTCGTCCGGGTCCTCGTCAACTGGCAGGCCAAGATCTGGAACCCGCCGGCCGCCCGGAGCGAGTGGCTCGGCTTCGACGCCGATCAGACGTGGACGGTGGTCGCCGGTCCGAACGGACCGCTGATCAAGCAGTACACCGTCAACGACCTGGCGCCGATGCCCGGTTCCGGCTCCCTCTGACCGCCGGCGAAGGAGAAGCGACCATGACCGAAGTGACGCAGGAGCGGGTGCGGGCGGCCTACGCCGCCCTCGGCTCCGGCGACCGGGCGCGCATCGCGGAGTACTACTCCGAGGACCTGCGCTGGCTCGTGCCGGGCAACCACCCGCTGGCCGGCTGGTACGAGAGCCTGGACGCCTTCCTGGAGCTGATGGGGCAGACCCACAAGCTCACGGGCGGCACCTTCCGGATGGACCTGGAGGCGGTCCTCGTCGGCGAGGACTGTTCCGCGGACGTGTGCCGCAACGTCGCCCTTCGGGCGGGCGCGGACGGGACGAGCGGGTCCCCGTACGAGCGGATGGACTACCCGGTCTTCCACTACATGCGCTGGCAGGACGGCCGGATCGTCGAGGGCCGCGACGGGCTCTTCGGGGACTCGGCGTCCGCCTTCAGCCAGTTCTGGGCGCCGTTCGCGCCGGACGGAACCCGCAGGGACCGATAGGGGGATGAGCGCGATGGACGCACGACAGATCCTTCAGAAGTACTACGAGTACGCCAACGCCGGGGACTGGGACCGCTGGTGCGACCTGTTCGCCGACGACCAGGTCATGGACGAGCAGCTGGCCGGCCACATCGAGGGACTCGAAGTCCTGCGCTCGATGATGAAGGGCATGGGCACGATGTACCGGGTCTTCCGGAACGAGCCCGTGCACTTCCTCGTCGACGGTGAGAAGGCCGCGGCCGTCTCGCACCTGACCGCGGTCAGCGCCTCGGGCGAGCCCATCGAGGCCGAGGTCATGAACTTCTTCCGGATCGTGGACGGAAAGATCGCCTACATGGCGAACTACCACGACACGGTTCCCTTCCAGGTGCTGAGCCAGGGCTGAGGGGGACCCGTGAGCGTGGAAGAGTACGACTACGTCGTCGTGGGATCCGGCACCGCGGGCAGCGTCCTCGCGAACCGGCTCTCCGAGGACCCGGACGTCTCCGTCCTCGTCCTGGAGGCGGGCGGCTCCCGGATCCCGCCCGAGGTGGACGACCCGTCCTCCTGGTACAAGCTCCTCGGCGGCCCCGTGGACTGGGGCTACACCAGCACTCCGCAGCCCGGCCTGGACGGCCGCCGCACGTACGAACCGCGCGGCAAGGCCCCCGGCGGCAGCAGCAACCTCTACATCATGATGCACATCCGCGGCCACGCCTCGGACTTCGACAACTGGGCCTACCAGGGCGCGGCGGGCTGGGCACACGAGGACGTGCTGCCGTACTTCGCCCTGCTGGAGGGCCAGGAGGACGTCACCACCGCCACCACCGGCACCCGGGGTCCGCAGCGGATCACCAACGCCGGGCGGCACGGCCCCAACCCGGTCTCGCGCGCCTTCATCGACGCAGCGGTCGAGCTGGGCCACGAGGAGATCGCCGACTTCAACACCGACGGGCCCCGGCGCGGCCTCTTCGGCACCGGCTGGCACCACATCGACGTGGCCGACGGGCGCCGCCAGGGCGTCCTCGCCGCCTATCTGGAGCCCGCGCTCGGCCGGCCGAACCTGACCCTGCGCACCAGCGCGCAGAGCACCCGGCTGCTCTTCGACGGGGACACCTGCACGGGCGTCGAGTACGCCCAGCTCCAGGCCCCCGCCGAGTTCGCCGGCCGGACCGTCCGGGACGCGCACAGCAGTGCCGGGGCGCCCGGTCTGCACACCGTACGGGCCCGCCGGGAGGTGATCGTGGCCGCCGGGGCCATCGAGTCCCCGAAGCTTCTGCTGCTCTCCGGCATCGGCCACCCCGAGCAGCTGCGCGAGCACGGCATCGACGTCACCGCGGCCCTGCCCGGGGTCGGCGAGAACTTCCACAACCACGTCCTGACCGGACTGATGGCCGAGGTCACCCAGGAGCTCCCGCCGCCGGCGCAGAACCTGTCGGAGAGCGCTCTGTTCCTGTCCTCGCAGCCCGGACTGCCCGCGCCCGACCTCCAGATCGCCTTCGTCCACGTGCCCTTCGACGTGATCGTCGGCCAGGACCACCCCAACACGGTGTCCATCCTGCCCGGTGTCGTACGGCCGGTCTCCCGCGGCTGGATCAGGCTCGCGAGCGCCGACCCGCTGGCCCACCCGCTGATCAACCCGAACTACCTGGGCGACCGCTGGGACCTGGAACGGATGGTGCAGGGCGTCAAGACCGCCCGGGAGATCTTCGCGACCTCCGCCTTCTCCCCCTGGTACAAGCAGGAGCTCCAGCCCGGACCCGGCTACGTGAGCGACGACGACCTGCGCACCTTCGTGAAGCAGAAGTCGGAGAGCTACCACCACCAGGCCGGCTCCTGCCGCATGGGCATCGACGACCTCTCCGTCGTCGACCCGGAGCTGCGGGTGCACGGCGTACGGAACCTGCGCGTCGTCGACGCCAGCGTGATGCCCGCGGTCCCGTCGGGCAACTGCCACACCGCCATCGCGATGATCGCCGAGCGCGCGGCGGACTTCCTGAGGGGGGTGTCCCGTGCCTGACGCCGTGCTGCGCGAGGGTGCGCTGTCCGGGACCCGGATCGCGGTCCTGGTCGAGAGCGACTACTACGAGCCGGAGATCTTCTACTACCAGCACCGGTTCGCGGAGGAGGGCGCCGAGGTCGACTTCCTGACCCGGCTGTGGGGCAACGACTCCATCACCTTCACCGGGCACGAGTACCGGGCGCCCTTCACGGCGAACCGGTCCCTGGAGGGGCTGAGCGACGAGGAGCTGCGCCGGTACGCGGCGGTCATCGTGCCCTCCGGCATGGTGGCCGACCGGCTGCGCTACACCGAGGACGTGGACCAGCTGGCCCCGGCGACGGAGCTGCTGCGCCGGGCCTTCGAGGAGCCGACGGTCCTCAAGGGGATCATCTGCCACGGCATGTGGCTGGCCGCCTCGATCCCGGACAAGGTGCGGGGCCGCAAGGTGGTCTGCCACAACAACCTCATCGGGGACGTCCGGAACATGGGCGGCCAGTACGTCGACGAGGACGTGGTGGTGGACGGGGACCTGGTCACCGGCCGCACCGGCGCCCACCACCACCTGTTCGCCCGCCGGATCATCGACCTGATCGTGGCCGGACGGGGCCGGGGGGCGGCCTGATGGCCGGCCTGGTCTGGTCGCACGTGGGCCTCAACTGCGTGGACCAGAAGACCACCGAGGAGTTCTACACCCGCTACTTCGGCTTCTCCCGGGCCCGGGTGGTCGACCTCGGGGAGTCGAAGATCGTCTTCCTGCGCAAGGGGGACGCGTACCTGGAGCTCTTCGCTGCGGGCACCGAGCCGGCCCGGCCGGCGCACGACGACGGGCCGCAGGCCCCGGGCAGGATGCGCCACCTGGCCTTCCAGACCGACAGCGTGGACGCGTTCCTGGCATCGCTCGGCGACACGGCCGAAGTGACCCTGGGGCCGCTGGACTTCGACGACTTCATCTGCGGGTGGCGGACCGTGTGGGTCCGCGATCCCGACGGGGTGATCGTCGAGGTCAGCCAGGGATATGAGGACGACCGCTCTCACGAGGGCTCTCACGACAAGGACGGTGCTTGACATGGCGGATGCCGTGAGCTTCTCCTTCTCCGACACCATCGCCGGCTACGTCGAACGCTTCGACTCCGGGTCGCGCGTGCTGCGTCTGAAGACCTCCGACGGGCGCGGGTTCGACGTCTCGCTCGCCGGCGACCCCAGCGCCGAGCTGGTCCGCAACCTGGACGAGCCCTACATCGACGCCTCCGGGCACATCGACGAGATGCTCTCGCCGGGCCGGTTCCTCTTCGTCTACGGAGTCCACTACCCGGAGCACGGCGGGCGGTTCGACGCCAAGCGCCTGGTCTTCCTGGGCCGCGGCGCCGAGGACTACCGCTTCGAGGAGCCCAGCTGGTGGATCAAGCAGATCGAGTCGCTGGCCGACTTCTACAAGCGGGCGCAGTTCGGCGACGGGCCGGTGGACTTCACCGAGTACCGCACCGAGATCCGGCTCGGCGGTGACAAGACCGCCAGCCACGTCCAGGAGACCGACACGATCTCCCGCCTGGTCTACGGCATGGCCTCGGCCTACCTGCTGACCGGCAAGGACGAGTACCTGGAGGTCGCCGAGCGCGGCACCGAGTACCTGCGCAAGCACATGCGGGTCGTGGACAGCGAGGAGGACGTGGTCTTCTGGTACCACGGCATCAGCGTCGACGGGGACAGCGAGCGCAAGCTCTTCACCTCGGAGTTCTCCGACGACTACGACGCGATCCCGATGTACGAGCAGATCTACGCGCTGGCCGGTCCCATCCAGACCTACCGGGTCACCGGCGACGTCCGGATCAAGAACGACGCGGACGCCACCATCCGGCTGTTCGACAAGTTCTTCTTCGACCCGGAGCAGGGCGGCTACTACTCGCACATCGACCCGATCCTCTTCAGCGCGGACCACGAGTCCCTCGGCGAGAACGCCGAGCGCAAGAACTGGAACTCGGTCGGTGACCACGCGCCCGCGTACCTGATCAACCTCTACCTGGCGACGGGCGAGCAGAAGTACGCCGACTTCCTCGAGTACACCTTCGACACCATCGCGGACAAGTTCCCGGACTACAAGAACAGCCCCTTCGTCCAGGAGCGCTTCTTCCGCGACTGGTCGCACGACACCGCCCACAGCTGGCAGCAGAACCGCGCGGTCGTCGGCCACAACCTGAAGATCGCCTGGAACCTGATGCGGATGAACTCGCTGAAGGCCAAGCCGGCGTACGAGGACCTCGCCAAGAAGATCGGCGAGATCATGCCGGCGGTCGGCAGCGACGTGCAGCGCGGCGGCTGGTACGACGTCGTCGAGCGGATCAAGTCCGGGGACGAGGAGACGTATCGTTTCGCCTGGCACGACCGCAAGGCCTGGTGGCAGCAGGAGCAGGCGATCCTCGCCTACCTCATCCTGAACGGCACGGTCGGCGGCGAGGCGAACCTGCGCGAGGCCCGGCAGGCGCAGTCCTTCTACAACACCTTCTTCCTCGACCACGACGAGGGCGCCGTCTACTTCAACGTGCTCGCCAGCGGTACGCCGTACCTGCTCGGCACCGAGCGCCTCAAGGGCAGCCACTCGATGTCCATGTACCACTCGGCGGAGCTCTGCTACCTCTCCGCCGTCTACAACAACCTGCTCATCAACGGCCGGGAGATGGACTTCCACTTCCAGCCCGACCCGACCAACCTGCCCGACCGCGTCCTGCGCGTCTCGCCCGACCTGCTCCCGGCCGGCTCGGTGCGGATCGCGTCCGTGGAGATCGACGAGAAGCCCTACACGGACTTCGACGCGGACGCCCTCACCGTGCGGCTGCCCGACGTCCAGGGGCGGGTGAAGGTCAAGGTGCGGCTGCGTCCAGTGGCCAAGAAGTAGCGCTCAACGGGGGGCGCCCCAACCAGAGGGGAATGCAATGACTCTCAACGTCAAGGAACGCCGGAACAAGACGGGCACCGTGCTCGTCGCCACCGGCGAGATCAACAGCGAGACATCCGGTTCGCTGCTCCAGGCCCTGCTGCCGCTCGTCCGCGAGGGCAAGCCGCTGAAGATCGACCTCACGGCCGTCACCTACGTCTCCAGCGCGGGCCTGCGCACCCTGCTCGTCGTCTACCGCGAGGCGCAGCACGCCGGCGTCGCCGTCACCCTCTACGGGGTGAGCGAGGAAGTCCGGTTCGTCATGTCGGCCACCGGCTTCCTCGACTTCTTCGAGACCGGCGAGGCCGTCGCTGCGGCCGCCAAGGCCAAGGCCAAGGCCGCGCGATGAGCGACACCCGGTCCGAGCAGGTCCTGCGCGTCGACGCGTACCCGACCCACGAGGTGGGCGGGTACCGCGTCCGCGCGGGCAAACCGTTCCCCTTCGGGGCCAACGTGGTCCCCGGCGGGGTCAGCTTCTCCGTCTTCTCCGACCAGGCCACCTCCATGACCCTGGTCATCTACAAGCGCGGAGAGCCCGAACCGATGGCCGAACTGGAGTTCCCCGAGGAATTCCGCACCGGCAGCGTGTTCGCCATGACCGTCTTCGGCCTCGACCACGAGAACATCGAGTACGGGTACCGGGCCGACGGCCCCTACGACCCGGTCACCGGACACCGCTTCGACGCCCGGCAGGTCCTCTCCGACCCCTACGCCCGGCTGATCGCCGGCCGTGACGTGTGGGGCGTGGAGCCGGACCGCAGCCGCGGCTACCAGTACCGCTCCCGCGTCTGCCTCCAGGACTTCGACTGGGGCGACGACACACCGCTGGGCATCCCCGCCGAGGACCTCGTCGTCTACGAGGCCCACGTGCGCGGCTTCACCCGGCACCCCAACGCGCAGGTCACCGCGCCCGGCACCTTCGCCGGACTGCGCGAGAAGATCCCGTACCTCAAGGAACTCGGGATCAACTGCATCGAGCTCCTGCCGGTGTTCGAGTTCGACGAGAGCGACAACCCGCGCTCCAACCCGGAGACGGGCGAGCGGCTCTTCGACTACTGGGGCTACAACACCGTCTCCTTCTTCGCGCCCAAGGCCGGCTACGCGGCCACCGGGCGGTACGGGATGCAGGGGGACGAGTTCCGCACCCTGATCAAGGACCTGCACGCGGCCGGCATCGAGGTCATCCTCGACGTCGTTTTCAACCACACCGCCGAGGGCAACGAGCAGGGCCCGACGATCTCCTTCAAGGGGCTCGACAACGCCACGTACTACATGCTCACGCCCGAGGGGTACTACTTCAACTTCAGCGGCACCGGCAACACCGTCAACTGCAACCACCCCGTCGTGCGCAACTACGTGCTCGACTGCCTGCGCCACTGGGTCGCCGACTACCACATCGACGGCTTCCGATTCGACCTCGCGGCCATCCTCGGCCGGGCTCTGGACGGCACCCCGCTGCCCAACCCGCCGCTGCTGGAACTGCTCGCCTACGACCCGGTCCTGCGGCACACCAAGCTCATCGCCGAGGCCTGGGACGCCGGCGGCCTCTACGAGGTCGGCAACTTCCCGGCGTACGGCCGCTGGGCGGAGTGGAACGGCAAGTACCGCGACACCGTGCGCCGCTTCCTCAAGGGCGACGCCGGGGTCACCGGAGAACTGGCCACCCGGATCGCCGGCTCGCCCGACCTGTACTCCAGCCGCGGCACCGCGGCCTCGGTCAACTTCCTGACCGCGCACGACGGCTTCACCCTCGCCGACCTGGTCTCCTACAACGACAAGCACAACGACGCCAACGGCGAGAACAACAACGACGGCGCCAACGACAACAACAGCTGGAACTGCGGCGCCGAGGGGCCCACCGACGACCCCGGCATCAACGCGCTGCGCACGCGCCAGATGAAGAACGCGATCGCCATCCTCTTCACCAGCCAGGGCATCCCGATGCTGCTGTCCGGGGACGAGGTCGCGCGCAGCCAGCAGGGCAACAACAACACGTACTGCCAGGACAACGAACTCTCCTGGTTCGACTGGGACCAGGTCGACCAGAACGCCGAACTGCTCCGGTTCACGCGGGAGATGATCGCCTTCCGCAAGCACCACCGCGAGCTGCGCTCCACCGCCCACCCCACCGGCCAGGTCCGCGAGAACCTGGGCCTGCCGGACATCAGCTGGCACGGGGAGCGGGCCTGGCAGCCCGACTGGTCCGACGAGAGCCGGCTGATCGCCGTGGCCCGCTGCGGCACCGGGGACGACGACGTGGTGTACGTGGCCATGAACTCGCACTGGGAGTCGCACGACCTGGAACTGCCCGCCCTGCCGGGAGGCCGGAGCTGGCACCTGTTCGCCGACACCGGGGCCGAGGCACCGCACGACATCCGCACCCCCGGCGGCGAGCAGGAACTGGACAACGCCGGGAAGTACCTGATCGGCCCGCGCTCGGTCGTGATCCTGGTGGGCCGTACCAATGATCCCGAGATGCTGTGACCGAAGGAGACCTGACATGCCGCTTTCCGTGTCCCTGAGCATCGAGGGCGACACCACCGTCATCGAGCTGACGGGCGAGCTGGACGCCAAGACCGCGCCGGACTTCCACCAGACCATCGAGAAGGCCGCCGGGCACGGCACCAGCACCGTCGAGATCAGGATGGCCGGCGTCGGCTACATGGCCAGCGCCGGACTGCGCTCCCTGGTCTTCGCCCAGCAGAAGGTTGCGAACAACGTCACCATCAAGGTGGTCGGTGCCATCGAGCCCGTGTCCCGGACCATCCGGACGGCCGGACTCGACCGCAGCATCGTGCTCTCCGATGAGTGACCACCGTGACTGACATGGCCGAACTGGCGAGGACGTCCTCCCTGCTGGAGGTGCCCGCGACGGTGGGGGCACTGGGCGACATCGCCGCGTTCGTCCTGCGGCTGGCCGGCCGGGCGGGCCTGGGCAAGGGCGCCACGTACCGCATCCGGCTGGCCGTGGACGAACTGGCCACGAACATCGTGATGCACGGGTACCGGGGCGGCGACGGACGGATCACCGTCCGCGGCCGCTCCGGCCCGGGCGGGGTGCAGATCACCATCGAAGACGCCGCACCCGCCTTCGACCCCGTCGAAGGCCGCCTTCCGCCCGCCCCCGGGGTCCCCCCGGAGGACCGGCGGATCGGTGGCCTCGGCATCCACCTGGCGCTGACCAGCGTGGACGAGTTCAGCTACGCGCACCGGGCCGGCCGCAACATCAGCACGCTGACTGTGAAGGCTGAGGAGACGGACCGATGCCCTCCACGACCGTGATCATCCTCGACGCGTACCCGCCACCGCCGCCCGAGCTCCTGCAGGCGCTGCGGATCATGGACGCGGAACTCGTCACCCGTACGCTGACGGAGCTGCTCGCGGGCCCGTTGGAACTGCTGCCCGTCGCCGACGTGCTGCTGGCCCCGGCCGAGTCCGACGGGGAGTCCGTCCGCACGGCCGTACGCCGGCTGCGCCGCTGGGCCGGGGCCCCCATCGTCGTCGTCTGGACCGTTACGGAGTTCGCCGCCCTGGAGGCACACGTCCGGATCGGGCACGACTACCTCGTACCGCCCTTCCTGCCCGCCCTCGTCGGGGCCCGGCTGCACAGCTGCTCGGAGCGCGCCGGACTCGGCCGCACCCTGCGGGAGGCCGACGCCCGCGCCGAACTCATGGGCTACGAGAAGGAACTGGAGATCGGCCGGGAGATCCAGGCGGGCTTCCTGCCCGAATCGCTGCCCGTCCCGGCGGGCTGGGAGATCGACGTGCGCTTCCGGCCCGCCCGGCAGGTCGCCGGGGACTTCTACGACGTCTTCGAGATATCCCGCGGCCGCCGGCTGGCGTTCGTCGTCGCCGACGTCTGCGACAAGGGGGTCGGCGCCGCGCTCTTCATGGCGCTCATCCGCTCCCTGCTCCGGCACACCGCACAGAACAGCGGCCTGCAGCACCTGGTCGCCGCCGGACGCGCCGGCGGCAGCCGGCGCATCCCGGTCGTCGGCGCCACGCCGCTGCTCAACGCGGTCACCGCCACCAACGGCTACCTCACCCGCAACCACCTGCGGCAGGGCTACTTCGCCACCCTGTTCTTCGGGGTGCTGGACCCGCTCACCGGCAGCCTCGTCTACATCAACGGCGGCCACAACCCGCCCCTGCTGCTGCCCGCCGACGGCAGCCCGCCCCGGACCCTGGACGTCACCGGCCCGGCCGTCGGGGTCCTGCCCGACTGCGTCTACACCCTCGGATACGCCCAGCTGAACCCGGGCGACACCCTCTTCGCCTTCACCGACGGAGTGCCCGAGGCCCGCTGCCCGAACGGCAGCTTCCTCGGCGACGAACGGATGCTGGAACTGCTCGCCGGCCCTCTGGTGAGCGGCAAGGACGTGGTCGACCGGATGGACCTGGCGGTGCGCGAGCACACCGGCACCGCCGAACAGCACGACGACGTCACCATGCTGGCCCTGCACCGGCCACGCGCGGCGCGGGGGCCGCACGCGGACGGCGCCGGGCACCAGGTGGTGGCCTAGGTGGCCCGCACCATCGTGGTGCACTCGCACCGCGGTGGCACCGGGAAGTCCTCGGTCCTGGCGAACCTCGCGCTGCTGATCGCGGCCGGGGGACGCCGGGTGGGGCTGGTGGACACCGACATCCAGTCACCCACCCTGGACCTGCTCTTCCGGCTCGGACCCGGTGCCTCCCTCGCCGACTACCTCCTCGGCCGCTGCGAGATCGAGGCCACCGCCCAGCAGGCGGGCGGCGGTTTCGGATCGGGGCCGGGGGGGCTGTACGTCGTACCGGCCCGGACCGGGACGGCCGCCCTGCGCGAGATCATGACCAGCGGCTACGACGTGGGGCTGCTGCCGGAGGGCTTCGACCGGCTGGCCGAGCACTACGCGCTCGACGTGCTGCTGCTCGACACCCACGCCGGACTCAACAACGAGTCGGTGACCGCCATGGCGAGCGCCGACGTACTGATGATCATGGCCCGGGCGGACCGCATCGACCTCTCCGGGGTCGAGGAGACCATCGCCCTCGCCGGCCGCCTCACCTGCCGGCGGATCCTGGTGCTGAGCATGGCCCCCGAGGGCATCGACCGGGAGAAGGCCCGGCGGCGCGCCGAGGAGGTCTACGGAGCACCGCTGGCCGGAATCCTTCCGTACTCGCCGGAAATGGCGGCTCTGTACGGGGAACGCATTTTCGCGGACGCCCACCCCGGCCACCCCCTGGTCGGTGAATTCCGCACCATCATCTCGGCGTTGGACGCACGTGACGAAGTATCGCGGGCCTGACGCCTCCCCCTTACGCCCCTTGCGGGGGGCGTGTTGAATCGGCAGCGAATCCAGAACAAGGAGAGAATCATGAAGATTCTCGTCGTCATGACGGCCAAGGCCACACTGCACCTGCTGGACGGCGAACAGCATCCCTCGGGATTCTGGGCCGAGGAATTCGTCGTCCCCTATCAGCTCTTCAAGGCCGCCGGCCACGCCGTGGACGTGGCGACGATCGGTGGCCAGGCACCCACCGTCGACCAGACGAGCATCGACCCGCAGTTCCTCCAGTGGGTCCGCCCCCAGGGTTCGCCGGACGAGGACGCAGCCAACGCCGCCGAGTACGTCCGGGTCATCGGGGACACCCCCCAGCTGAGAGCTCCCCTCGCGCTGGAGGACCTCACCGAGAAGGACATCGCCGACTACGACGGCGTGTACGTCAGCGGCGGCCACGGCGCCATCGGCGACCTGCCCAAGTCCGACGAGCTCACGCAGATCCTGCGCTGGGTCATCGCCCAGGACAAGCCGCTCGCCACCGTCTGCCACGGCCACACCTCGCTGCTCGCACTGCGCGACGGCGAAGGCCGCTGGCCGTTCGAGGGCTACCGGATGACGGCCTTCTCGCACAGCGAGGAACTGGTCACCAACATGGCGGGCCGGCTCCCGCTGATCCTGGAGGCGGAGCTCACCCGGCTCGGCGCCCGCTACGAGAAGGCCGAAGCGATCTGGGACTCGCACGTGGTCGTGGACCGCAAGCTGACGACCGGCCAGAACCCCTACTCCTCCAAGGCCCTCGCCGAGACCTTCTTACGGCAGCTCGCGAAGGGCTAGTACCGCCCCGCACCCGACACCGGAAGGCAGCCATGACCAAGCGTGAGCTGAGCGGCCAGCCCCTCGCGAACCCCGGGAAACTGTTCATCGGCGGCAGATGGGTCCCCGCCCGGGACGGCCGTACCGAACCGGACGTCAGCCCCGTGGACGGGCAGGAGATCGTGCCGGTGGCCCAGGCCGCCGCCGCCGACGCGGACGCGGCCGTCGCCGCCGCCCGCAAGGCGTACGAGGAAGGCCCGTGGAGCAGACTGTCCGCCCAGGAACGCGCGCTGCGGCTGAACCGGGTCGGTGAGCTCATCGAGCGCGACCTGGAGGAGATCGCCCTGCTGGAGACCGTGGACATGGGCAAGCCGTTCGCCTTCTCCAGCACGGTCGACGCCCCCATGGCCGCTCAGCTCATGCACTACTACGCCGGCGCCGTGACCCGCGTCGACGGCTCCTCGCGGGCCCCGGCCGGCGGACAGCTCGCCTACACCCTGCGCGAACCGCTGGGCGTGGTCTGCGCCATCACCCCGTTCAACTTCCCGCTGCTGCTGTCGATGACGAAGATCGCGCCGGCCCTCGCGGCGGGCAACACGGTGGTCCACAAGCCCTCCCCGGCCACCCCGCTCACTGCCCTGAAGATCGCCGAGCTCTTCCAGGAGGCGGAGATCCCGGACGGCGTACTGAACGTGATCACCGGTCCCGGCGTGGAACTGGGGGAGACCCTCACCGACCACCCGGACATCGACAAGATCGCCTTCACCGGCTCCACCTCGGTCGGCCAGTCCATCATCCGCAAGGCGGCCGGCACCCTGAAGAAGGTGACGATGGAGCTCGGCGGCAAGTCCGCCAACATCGTCTTCGCCGACGCCGACCTCGACGCCGCCGAGGAACTCGCCTTCTTCGGCATCTACTACAACAAGGGCGAGATCTGCACGGCCGGCTCCCGGCTGCTCCTGCACCGGCCCATCCACGACGAGATGGTCGAACGCCTCGTCCGCCGGGCCGCCGCCCTCAAGCCCGGCGACCCGCGCGACCCGGCCACCCTCTTCGGGCCGCTGGCCCACCGCGGCCAGTTCGACAAGGTCAGCTCCTACATCGAGGTCGGCGAGAAGGAAGGCGCGGTGCTGCGCACCGGCGGCACCGGCTGGACCCCCGACGGGGCCTCCAGCCAGGGCCTGTACTTCCTGCCGACCGTCTTCACCGGCGTCGACAACGGGATGCGGATCGCCCAGGAGGAGATCTTCGGGCCGGTCCTGTCGATCATCCCCTTCGACACCGAGGAGGACGCCGTACGCATCGCCAACGACAGCGCGTACGGCCTCGCCGCCGGCGTCCACACCAAGGACCTGCGGCGCGCCCACCGGGTCGCCTCGCAGATCAAGGCCGGCACGGTCTGGGTCAACTGCTACAACCAGTACGACCCCTCCGTGCCCTACGGCGGCTACAAGGCCTCCGGCTACGGCCGCGAATGCGGACCCGAGTCGCTGGAGAGCTACACCCAGACCAAGTCGGTCTGGATCGGCATGGACTGAGGTCCCCTCCCGAAGGAGCGGCAATGCGCACAGGCATCATCGGCACCGGGCGGATCGGCTCGACCCTGGCCAGGATCCTGGTGGCGGCGGGCCACCAGGTCGTCCTCGCCAACGCCCGGGGCCCGCAGACCCTCGGCCCGCTCGTGGCCGAGCTGGGACGGGCGGCGGCCTCGGCGGCGCACCCCGCCGAGGCCGCCGCCCAGGCCGAACTCCTGGTGCTGATGGTGCCCTTCGACGGCGTCCGGGGGCTGCTCCCGCCGCGCGTCGTGCAGGACAAGGTGCTGGTGGACGCCACCAACGCGTTCGGCGGCCCCGGCACCCCCGCCGCGGGAGGCGGGCGCGGCTCCAGCGACTTGGTCGCCGAGTGGTACCCGGGCGCCCAGGTCGTGAAATCCCTGAACACCATGCATTTCGAAACCCTCGCCGTCGCCGGCACCGCATCCGGAGAACGCCTGGCGCATTACACGGCGGGCGACGACGCGAAAGCGAAGGAAATCGTCGCGGGAATCATCACGGATCTGGGATTCGCCCCCGTAGACACCGGCCCGTTGCACTCCGGAGGAATTCTCCAGCAGCCCGGCGGGCCCCTCTTCAACCGGCCGCTCACGGAAGCGCAGGCGCTGGCATGGATATCACACTGAAGGTGAACGGAAGACCGGAGCAGTTCTCGGCACCGCCGAACGAACTGCTCGTGGAACGGCTCCGCGACGGCCTCGGACTGACCGGCACCAAGGTCGGCTGCGACACCGGCCAGTGCGGCTCCTGCGTCGTCCGGCTCGACGGCAGGTCCGTCAAGAGCTGCCTGGTCCTCACCGCCTCGGCCGCCGGCAGCGAGGTGGCCACCATCGAGGGCGTCACCACCCCGGGCGGCGAACTGACCGGACTCCAGGAGGCACTGCGCCAGGAGCACGGCACCCAGTGCGGCTTCTGCACCCCCGGCATGGTCATGGCGCTCGGCGAACTCGTCGACACCACCGCCGGCGGCGAGGCTCCCACCGAGCCCGAGATCCGCGAATGGCTCACCGGGAACCTGTGCCGCTGCACCGGCTACCACAGCGTCGTACGGGGCGTGCAGCGCGCCTGCGCCGCCGCCCGGGCCGAGGAGCCCGCGGCCCTCGCCGAATCCGGCGCCGTCGCCGCGTCCACCGCTGCCCGACAGGAGGTGTGAGGGACATGACCGCAGTGACGGGGGACGCCCCTGCCGTGGGAGGCGGAGTACTCGGGCAGCCGCTGGACAGCCGCGAGGACCCGCAGCTGCTGCGCGGCGAGGCGACGTACGTGGCGGACATCGACCTGCCGGGCACCGCCCACATGGCCATCCTGGGCAGCCCGGTCGCCCACGCGAAGATCCTCTCCATCGAGACCAAGGCCGCGGAGCAGCTGCCCGGCGTGCTGAAGGTGGCCACCGCCGCCGACTTCACCGACGTGATGCCGCTGCCCTGCATCTGGATACCCGGCGGGGTCGAGAGCCACTTCCCGCCCCACCCCTACGGACTCCCCGGCGCCCGCCCGGTCCTCACCGGCGACACCGTCCGGCACGTCGGCGACCCGATCGCCGTGGTCGTCGCCGAGACCCCGCGCCAGGCCACCGCGGCGCTCGCCGCCATCGCCGTCGAGTACGAGCCGCTGCCCGTGGTCACCCGGGCCGACGAGGCGCTCGCCGAGGGCGCGCCCCAGCTGCACGAGGCGGTCCCGGGCAACCTGAACGCGTACTGGACCTGTGGCGACAAGGACCGCACCGACGCGGCCATCGCCGAGGCCGAGGTCACCGTCGAGCTCGACCTGGTCAACCAGCGCACCATCAACAGCCCCATCGAGCCCCGCGGCGCGGTCGGCGACTTCAACGCCGCCACCGGCGAGTACACGCTCTACGCCTCCACCCAGGGCCCGCACAACCACCGCTTCCTGCTCGCAGCGCTGGTCCTCGGCATCCCCTTCAACAAACTCCGGGTGATCGCCCCGACGGTCGGCGGCAGCTTCGGCACCAAGGGGTACCTGTACCCCGACATGGCGCTGGTCCTGCTGCTCTCCAAGGCGCTCGGCCGGCCCGTGAAGTGGGTGGACACCCGCACCGGGCTGATGAACTCCACCGTCCAGGGCCGCGACCACCGCCAGCACGTCACCCTCGCCGGCACCCGCGACGGCCGCATCACCGCCGTGCGCGCGACCAGCTACGCCAACCTCGGCGCCTACCCCTCCACCATCGGCCCCGGTGTCGCCACCGCCCTGATGGGCCGCTCCATCAGCGGCATGTACGACATCGGCGCGGCCTTCTGCGAGGTCTACGCCGCCTTCACCAACACCGTCTCGCTCGGCGCCCAGCGCGGCAGCGGGCGCGCCGAGGCCGCCTTCCTCATGGAGCGCCTGGTCGACCGGTACGCCTCCGAGATCGGCATGGACCCGGCGGCCGTACGGCGCAAGAACCTGGTGCCGAAGGAGAAGTTCCCGTACGACAACGGTCTGGGCTGGACCTACGACTCCGGGAACTACGAGCTGAACTTCGACCGGGCGATCGAGCTGTCGGGCTACGCCGACATGCCCGCCCGCAAGGCCGAGGCCCGCACCCGCGGCAAGCGCCTGGGCGTCGGCCTCGCCACCTACGTCGCGATCTGCGGGGTCGGCCCCTCCACCCGGATGTCCCAGGAGGGCATGCTCGGCGGCACCTGGGAGAGCGCGAACATCCGCGTCCACCCGACCGGAGAGGTCACCGTCACGGTGGGCTCCGCCTCCACCGGCCAGAGCCACGGCACCGTCTTCGCGATGGTCGCCGCCGACGAGCTCGGCATCGACCCGGACACGATCCAGGTCCTCGAAGGCGACACCCAGAAGGCCCCGTACGGGCAGGGCACCTACGGCTCGCGCTCCTACAGCATGGCCGCGCCCGCAGTCGCGCTCACCGCACGGAAGATCAAGGCCAAGCTGGTGAAGGCCGGCGCGGTGTTCCTGGGCGTCCCCGAGGACAAGGTCGTCTACGAGGGCGGCAAGGCATACGAAGAGGGCAACCCGGAGAACACCAAGACCTTCGCCGAACTGGCCATGGCCATGTGGTACGGCTGGGGGCTGCCCCCGGAGATCGAGCCGGCCCTCGACGAGACCACCCACTTCGACCCGCCGGACTTCAACTACCCCTTCGGGACGCACGTCGCGGTCGTCGAGATCGACGAACTGACCGGCGAGACCGAGGTCGTGGCCTACACGGCCGTCGACGACGCCGGGAACATCGGCAACCCGAAGATCGTCCACGGGCAGATCGAGGGCAGCATCGTGCACGGCCTCGGCCAGGCCCTCATGGAAGCCGCCGAGTACGACGAGAACGGGCTGCTCGTCAGCTGCGACCTCAACCACTACGCCCTGCCGCGCGCCGCCGACGTGCCGTTCTTCGCGCTCGACAAGACCGTCACGCCCAGCCCGCACAACCCGCTCGGCGCCAAGGGCGCCGGCGAGATCGCCACCGTCCCGCCCGCGGCGGCCGTCGTCAACGCCGTCGTCGACGCCCTCTCCGACCTGGGCGTCCAGCACATCGACATGCCGCTCACCCCCGAGAAGGTCTGGCGCCGTCTGAGAGGGGAATCCCAGTGATCCTCACCGAATTCGACTACGTCCGGCCGGCCGGCCTCGACGAGGCGCTGGCCCTGCTCACCGGGGTGCGCGGCGCCCGGATCCTGGCCGGCGGGCAGAGCCTGCTGCCCGACCTGCGCACGGGAGCCGACCGGGCCCGCCTGCTGGTCGACATCCGGCGGCTGGAGGAACTGCGGGGCGTCCGGCGCGACCCGGGCGGGGGGCGGCTGCGGATCGGGGCCCTCACCACGCTCGCCGAGCTCGCCACGGATCCGCTGGTGCTCGCCGAGGCCCCCGAACTGGCCGCGGCGGCCCGCTCCAACGGCGACCCGCAGGTCCGCAACCTCGGCACCGCCGGCGGCAACCTCGCCGCAGCCGGGCGTGCCACCGACCTGCCGGTCGCCGCGATCGCCGCGGACGCCGTCGTCGAACTGGCCGGCCCCGACGGACGGTCGGCCCTGCCGGCCGAGGAGTTCGCGGCCGGCAGCGCACCCGCCGGCGCGGTGCTCACCGCCCTGCTGGTGCCCGCCGCCGGCCGGGCCGCCGCCTTCGAGAAGACCGCCGACCGGGCCACCCGCTACCCGGTGTGCGCCGCCGCCGTACGGATCACTCCCGACGGGCCGCGCATCGCCGTCACCGGGGCCACCTCCCGCGCGCTGCGCCTGCGCGGGGTCGAAGACCGCCTGCGCGGCGGCCCGTACGGCACCGACGCCGTGCTCGCGGCCTTCCGCGCCGAACCCCGGGAGCTCTTCGTCCCCGGGCGCGGCACCTCGGCCGAGTACCTCGGCCACCTCGCGGGGGTACTGACGGCCCGAGCCTTGCAGAGGGCCGAGCAGGCACTCGCCTGATCGCCCATCAAGGGGCCCGGAAAGGGCCCCGTCACGGGGGAGTTGAGTGAAGCAGTGGCCGAATCACCGAAGACGACCACGGGGATCACCGTGCACCCGGCCGCATCCGCGGCCGGTGCGCCCAGAGGCTCCGGCTTCTGGTTGGTGGGAGCGGTCCTCGTCCTGCTGATGCTCTCCTCCTCCGTGCCCTCCGCCCTCTACGTGCTCTACCAGCAGGAATGGGGCCTGTCCTCCGGCATGATCACGGTGGTCTTCGCCCTGTACGCCGTCACCGTGCTCGCCGGGCTCCTGCTGTTCGGATCCCTCTCCGACACCCTGGGCCGGCGCCCGGTCCTGGGCGCCGGACTGGTGCTGGCGATCGTCTCGATGGCCCTGTTCGCCGGGGCCGACGGGCTCGGTCTGCTCCTCGCCGCCCGCGCCGTACAGGGCCTGGCCGTGGGCCTGGCCACCGGGGCGATGGGCGCGGCCCTGCTGGAACTCAGCCCCGCCTCGAAGCCCGCGCTCGGTGCCCAGGTCAACAGCGCGGGCCCGACCGTGGGCATCGGGCTCGGCGGGATCGGGGCCGGACTGCTCGTCCAGTACGCACCCGCACCGACCGTCCTGAGCTACCTGCTGCTGGTCGGAGCCTTCGCCGTGACCCTGGTGGGCGTGGTCAGGATGCGGGAGAGCGCGCCCGGCGCCGGGGGCCGCTTCCGGGTGGTCCCGCACCGGATCCGCGTACCGGAGGGCGCCCGCGGCCGGTTCGCCGTCCTCGTGCTGACCATCGTCGCCGTCTGGTCGGTGGGCGGCTTCTACCTCTCGCTCGGCCCGCACCTGGCGCTCTCGCTGCTGGAGTCCACCAACTACCTCGTCGGCGGCGCCACGGTGGCACTGCTCGCGGGCGCCGCCACCGTCGCCCAGCTGATGCTCGGCGGCACCCCGGCGCTGCGCACCGCCGTGCTCGGGCTGTTCGGCCTGCTCGCCGGGCTCGGCCTGGTCCTGCTCGCGCTGGGCCTCGGCTCGGCCGCGGTGTTCCTGGCGGCCACCGCGGTCCTCGGCAGCGGCTGGGGCGCCGCCTTCCTCGGCTCCTTCCGGGCGCTGAGCGCGCTCGCCGAACCGGCGCACCGCGGTGAACTGACCGCCGCCGTATACGTCTTCGCGTACCTCGCGATGAGCGTGCCGGCGGTCCTCGCCGGGATGCTCACCAACATCCACGGGCTGCACCGCACCTCCGTCGGCTTCATGGCCGCCGTCGCCGGGGTGTGCGCGCTGGCCCTGCTGGCCACCCTGCGACTGGCCGCCCGCACCAGGGCAGAGGAGGGCACGGTATGAACCCGGCAGATCTGCGGTCCGCCCTGCGCTCGCTGGAGATCTTCGAGGGGCTGACCGAGGACCAGCTGGACTGGCTGGTCTCGGTGTCCGAACCCAGGGTCCTCGCCGACGGGGAGGTGCTCTTCCGGGACGGTGAGGAGGCCGC
This sequence comes from Streptomyces sp. 147326, assembly GCF_045000215.1. Classification (NCBI taxonomy): domain Bacteria; kingdom Bacillati; phylum Actinomycetota; class Actinomycetes; order Kitasatosporales; family Streptomycetaceae; genus Streptomyces; species Streptomyces sp. 147326. The sequence continues at coordinate 7,099,272 of NZ_CP134201.1, forward strand.
CGGCTTCCACGTCCTGCTCTCGGGCGGGCTGGTCGTCACCAAGGTCGTCGACGGCCGGGAGGAGGTGCTCACCCGCCACTCCACGGAGGAAGAGAGCGCTTCCGCCGAGGAGCACGACGGCAAACCGTCCGCCGCCCACCGGTTCACCGGCGAACTGCCCCTGCTGACCGAGGGCTCGTACGTGGCCACGGCGGCCGCGAGCGGACCGTCGACCACCGTCGTGGCGTACCCCAAGCCGGTGTTCTTCGAAATGCTGACCCGCTGCCACGGAGTGGCCGCCGTACTGATCCCCGTACTGGCCTGGCGGATCAAGTCCTCCGAGGTGCAGGCCCGCAAACGGGCCACCGTGGAGGCCCTCGGCACCCTCGCGGCCGGGCTCGCGCACGAGCTGAACAATCCGGCCGCCGCCGTGGCCCGGGCCGCGCAGGAGCTGGCCCCGGCCCTGGACCGGCTCACCCGGACCGCCCAGGCCTGGGGCGCGGCCGCCTCCGGCGCGGAGCGGGCCGTCTTCGACCGGCTCGCCGAGGAACTGGACAAGCTGCCGCCGCCGGCGACCACCGACCCGTTCGCCCAGGCCGACGCCGAGGAGGAGATCGCCGACTGGGCCGAGGAGGCGGGCACCGAACGGCCCGGCCTGCTCGGTTCCGGGATCTCGGACCTCGGACTGGAACTGGGCTGGCTGCTGGAACGGCTGGAGGGGGTCGGCGAGCCGGCCCTCGCCTGCGCCCTGGACCACCTGGCGGCGCTCCTGGAGATCCGCTCGCTCGCCGCGGAGCTGCGGGCGGCGGGTCCCAGGATCTCCCAACTCGTCTCCGCCACCCGCGATTACGCCAATCTCGACCGGGCGCCCGAACAGCGCTTCTCGGTGACCGAGGGACTGGAGAACACGCTGGTCGTGCTGCGTGCCAAGCTCACCGGCATCAGCATCGTGCGTGAGTACGAAGCGGTCCTGCCCGAACTGACGGGCTATCCGAGCGAGTTGAACCAGGTGTGGACCAACCTGGTCGACAACGCCGCCGAGGCCATGGAGGGCGCGGGCGTACTGACCCTGCGCGCCCGGGCCGAGGGCGTCTGCATGGTCGTCGAGATCTGCGACACCGGCCGCGGCATCCCCGCGGAATCCCTGCCGCGGATCTTCGAACCCTTTTACACCACCAAGGACGTGGGCAAGGGCACGGGCCTGGGCCTGCACCTCAGCTACCGCATCGTGACCCAGCGCCACCACGGCTCGATCACCGCGCGCTCGCGTCCCGGCGAGACCCGGATGGTGGTCCGGCTGCCCTTCGCCGGCAGCGCCCAGTCCTGCGCCTCACCTGCCACAACGCCCGATACGACACCCGTCGAGGGCGCCCCACCCAGTTGAACGGAGTCGACATGGCCAAGTACGACATCTCCAAGCTGCACCCGGTGTTCGTCCGCCAGATGGAGGCGCTGGCCGCCCTGGACATCGAGGCGGTGATGAAGAACTACACCGACGACGCCGTGCTGCTGCGCTTCGAGGGGGTCTCGGTGGGCATCGAAGCCGTTCGCGAGACGTTCACCGGCTATCTCACGGTGAAGCCCATCCTCGTCGAACTCCAGGAGTACATCGAGACCGAAGACACCATCTTCTACCGGGCGATCATGAACCTGAACGGCGAACCGGAGCACGCGTTCGGGACACTTGTCGTCCGCGATGGCCGAATCTGGCGGCAGACTGCCGGGTTCGGCGGCTGACGGCCGAAATCTGGGTAGCGTGTGCGGGGAGGGCGGGAGAACGCCCTCCCCGTATGTGTGGCATACCGTGCGTTTGCAGACTGCGCATATATGCGAGCAGTGGCAAAGGGGAGGCAATGGAAAACGAAACCGGGCGGATCGAGGCATTCAGTGACGGAGTATTCGCCGTCATCATCACCATCCTTGTTCTGGAATTGAAGGTTCCGGAAGAAACGGGCTCGGAGTTCTGGCACGGAGTCCGGGAACAGTGGCCCCATTACGCCGCCTACGTCGTGAGTTTCCTCATCATCGGCGTGATGTGGGTGAACCACCACACCATCTTCAGTCACCTGAAGAAGGTCGACCGTCCATTGTTGTTCCTGAATCTCCTGGTGCTGATGGTGGTATCGGTCGTTCCGTACACGACCAACGTCCTCGCCGAACACCTCATGGAGGAAGGCGGCTCCGCCAACGCGGCCGCGGTCCTCTACAGCGCCGTCACCGTGGCCTACGCCACGGCGTTCCTGGCTTTCTGGTGGTACGTCACCCGGGTCGGCCACCTCTTCCACGAAGAGGTGGACCGGGAGGGCGCACGAGCCACACGGGTGCGCTTCGGCCTCGGTGCCATCGCCTACCCCCTCACCGTCGCGCTGGCCTTCTACTCCGCGACACTCACACTTGTCGCACATTTCCTGATCGCGATCTACTATGCGGCGAACCAGATCCCCATCCCCCTCGTGGTAGAGGAAGAGCGGCTCGAAACTGCCAGCGACCTCAGGAAGTAGCCGCCGGGGCCTACGGCCGTTCTCCGCGGTCAAGTAGGGTATTGGATCTAGCTGGTCGCGGGGGAGGCCCAGATGGCTCGCGTAGTCCTGCCGGAGGATTCCACGAAGGAAATCTCCGAATTGATCGACGTCCTGATCTCTCTGCTCTTCGAGTCGTTACCCCGGCGGGACCAGCGAAACTGGGCCCGCGTTTATCTGAACGGGTTGGTGCGGACCACCGGGAAGAAAACAATCCGTAACATCGCCGGAACAGGGGCCAGTTCCGTCGAGCAGAGCCTCCAGCAGTTCATCAGCAAGTCCCCCTGGGACTGGACCCCGGTCCGGCGCTCCCTCGCCCAGCACCTCGAACGCACCGCCCAGCGGCCCCTGGCCTGGGTGCTCCAGCCCATGGTCATAGAGAAGGCCGGCGACCGCTCGGTCGGCGTCGGCCGGCAGTTCGTCCCCCAGCTCGGCCGCACCGCCAACTGCCAGCAGGCCAGCGGGATCTGGCTGGCCTCCAGCGAGGCCAGCTTCCCGGTCGAATGGACCCTCACCCTCCCCGGGCCCTGGACCAGTGAACTCCTGCGCCGCCGACGGGCCGGCATCCCCGACACCGCCCGCTCCCTCACCCCCGCCCAGGACGCCGTACACGCCGTCCAGCGGATGGCCGCGACCTGGCAACTCCAGCGCCGGCCCGTGGTGATGGAGGTCGCCAACGGCGATCTGCCGCAGAGCATCGAGTCCTTCACGCTGCAGGACATCCCCTTCGTCTTCAAGGTCGACGGCTCCCTGCCCGTCTCCTTCGGCGGCGCCGGCCGCCACAAACCCGGACCGCACACCGCTCCCGCCCGCGAACTCATCGACTCCCTTCGGTCCCAGCGCCGCGTCGTCGAATGGACCCGGCACGGCCGCGCCGAAGGCGCGGTGACCCTGCTGACCTCGGCCCCGGTCCTCGCCACCCCCTGCGAGGACCGGCCCGTACCCGCGCCGCCCACCCCGCTGCTGCTGGTCGGAGCCTGGACCGAAGCCGCCCTGCTGCCCTCCGAGTTCTGGATCACCAACATCGGTGACCGGCCCCTCGCCCAGCTCTTCCTGCTCGCCAAACTCACCGACAGGGTCTCCCTGGACTTCGCCGAGACCTGCGAGCCGGTGGGCATCCGCGACTTCGAGGGCCGTTCCTTCCGCGGCTGGCACCACCACGCCACCCTCGCGAGCGTGGCCCACGCCGCCAAACTGCTCGGCACCCGGCCGCACCTGCCCGACGGATACCCCGGGCCCGCCCGCGCCGCCGTCACCCGGCCGGCCGCCACGGCGGCCCGGCCCGCCGCAGCCCGGCCGGCGACCCCGGCCGCGCTGCCGCCGCGCCCGTACCTCCCCGGCCAGACCCCGCGCCGCGAGTACATCCGCTGATGCTCGACATAGCCGGCGAGCTACGCGCGTGGTGCGCCGCGCAGCGGGAGTTCGCGCTGGCCACCGTGGTGGCCGTCAGCGGGAGCGCCCCGCGCGGGCCCGGCGCCTCCCTCGCCGTCGACGCCCGGGGCACCGCGCTCGGCTCCATCTCCGGGGGCTGCGTGGAATCCGCCGTGCACGAGCTGTGCCTCGAGGCGATCGCCTCCGGCCAAGGCGGCCTGCACCGCTTCGGCTACAGCGACGACGACGCCTTCGCCGTGGGTCTGACCTGCGGGGGAGTCCTGGACGTACTGGTCACCCCGGTGCGCGGACCCGATCCGGTACGGCCCGTGCTCGGCTCCGTGCTCGACGCCGCCGCCGGCGGGACCCGCGCCGCGCTCGCCCGGGTGGTCTCCGGCCCGCCCCGCCAACTCGGCCGGGCGCTCGCCGTCCACGCCGACGGCTCCTACGAGGGCGGGCTCGCAGGCGGCCCCGCCCTGGACCGGGCCGCCGCCCGGCAGGTACGGGCCCTGCTGCTGGCCGGGCGCACCGGCACCGCCGAGCTCGGCACCGCCGGCGGACTCTGCGGGGAGCCCCTCACCCTGCTCGTCGAATCGGCCGCCGAGCCGCCCCGGCTCCTCGTCTACGGAGCCATCGACTTCGCCGCGGCCCTCGCCCGGATCGGCGCCTTCCTCGGCCACCGGGTCATCGTGTGCGACGCCCGGCCCGTCTTCGCGACCCCGGAGCGCTTCCCCGACGCCGACGAGGTCGTCGTCGACTGGCCGCACCGGCACCTGGCCGCGGAATGGGAGGCGGGCCGCCTGGACTCCCGTACCGCCGTGTGCGTCCTCACCCACGACGCCAAATTCGACGTACCGCTGCTGGAACTGGCCCTGCGGCTGCCCGTGGGCTACGTGGGAGCCATGGGATCGCGGCGCACCCACGCCGAACGCGAGGGACGGCTGCGGGAGGAAGGGGTGACGGACTCCGCGCTCGCCCGGTTGCGCTCTCCCATCGGGCTGGACCTCGGCGGCGCCACCCCGGAGGAGACGGCCCTGGCCATCGCCGCCGAGTTCACGGCGCTCCGGCACGGAGGAACGGTGCTCCCGCTGGCGCGGCGCCGCGGCCCGGTGCACCGGAGGGAAGGGTCGGCCCGGCCGTTCGTGACCAAGGTCCCGTAGGAAAGAACCACGGGGCCCGGTATGTCCTGGACGATCGGCCCGGACTGTGCAAACGCCAGGTCGTGGGAGAATGAAGTACGTGCGTTTCCTCGGCTGACCCGTCGGGGTACCTCCGATCGACTGGGATGTTCAGCACGTGCGTTTCCTCAATGACTCGAAGCCGCCGTACGACCTGACGTACGACGATGTGTTCATGGTTCCGAGCCGCTCCGCGGTCGGTTCCCGCCAGGGCGTCGACCTCTCCGCGCCCGACGGCACCGGCACCACCATTCCGCTGGTCGTGGCGAACATGACCGCCATCGCGGGCCGCCGGATGGCCGAGACCGTCGCCCGCCGCGGCGGCATCGTCGTCATCCCGCAGGACATCCCGATCGAGATCGTCACCGACGTCATCTCCTGGGTGAAGACCCGCCACCACGTGCTCGACACCCCGATCACGCTGGCGCCCACCCAGACGGTCGCCGACGCGCTGTCCCTGCTGCCCAAGCGCGCCCACGGCGCCGGAGTCGTCGTCGACGGCGAGGGGCGCCCGGTCGGCGTCGTCACCGAGCACGACCTGAGCGGTGTCGACCGCTTCACCCAGCTCTCCGAGGTCATGTCGAAGGAGCTCCTGCTCCTCGACGCCGACATCGACCCCCGCGAGGCCTTCAACAAGCTCGACGCCGGCCACCGCAAGCTGGCCCCGGCCGTCGACAAGGACGGCAAGCTCGTCGGCATCCTCACCCGGAAGGGCGCCCTGCGCGCGACCCTCTACACCCCGGCGACCGACGCCAACGGCAAGCTGCGCATCGCGGCCGCCGTCGGCATCAACGGCGACTTCGTGGCCAAGGCCAAGCAGCTGCTCGACGCGGGCGTGGACACGCTCGTCATCGACACGGCGCACGGCCACCAGGAATCGATGATCAACGCGATCAAGGCCGTCCGCGCGCTGGACCCGCAGGTCCCGATCGTGGCCGGCAACATCGTCGCCGCCGAGGGCGTCAAGGACCTCATCGACGCCGGCGCGGACATCATCAAGGTCGGTGTGGGTCCCGGCGCCATGTGCACCACCCGCATGATGACCGGCGTGGGCCGCCCGCAGTTCTCCGCGGTGCTGGAGTGCGCGGCCGAGGCGAAGAAGCACGGCAAGCACGTGTGGGCCGACGGCGGCGTCCGTCACCCGCGCGACGTGGCGATGGCGCTGGCCGCCGGCGCGTCCAACGTGATGATCGGCTCCTGGTTCGCCGGTACGTACGAGTCCCCGGGCGACCTCCAGCAGTCGGCCGACGGCCGCCTCTACAAGGAGTCCTTCGGCATGGCCTCGGCGCGCGCGGTGCAGAACCGCACGAGCGAGGAGTCGGCCTACGACCGCGCCCGCAAGGGCCTGTTCGAGGAGGGCATCTCCACCTCGCGCATGTTCCTCGACCCGGCGCGTCCGGGCGTCGAGGACCTGATCGACTCGATCATCGCGGGTGTGCGGTCCTCGTGCACGTACGCCGGTGCGGGCTCCTTGGCGGAGTTCGAGGAGAAGGCGGTCGTCGGCATCCAGTCCGCGGCCGGCTACGCCGAGGGCAAGCCGCTGCACGCCAGCTGGAGCTAGCTCTTTCCCCGTGGCCCCGGCCGTCCCTTCGAGGGACGGCCGGGGCCACGGCCGTTCCCGGGCAATCCAGCCTCGCCGGCGTTTATGCGCGGTCCGGGGCGGAGCCCCGGGACCGTTCGGCGTGGCGGGTGACCGTTCGGCGCAGGCGGGGGCCGGATACGCCAAGCGGCGGATAACTCCCGGGCGTCGGTCCGTCACGCTGAGGTGACCCGACCAGGAAGGGGCACCCCGTGGCCAGAACCGACCCGCACGCCCTCGCCCGGCTGCACGGCGAGCACGGCAAGGCCCTCTACGGCTTCCTCCTCGGCCTGACCCTCGGCGACCGGCACCGCGCCGAGGACCTCCTGCAGGAGACCCTCTTCCGGGCCTGGAAGCACCCGGAGGCGCTGGAGAGCGGCCACGCCTCCATGCGGCCCTGGCTCTACACCGTCGCCCGGCGCCTCGCCATCGACGCCCGCCGCGCCCGCCTGGTGCGGCCCACCGAGGTCGGCCCGGAGGCCCTCGCGCACTCCCCGGCCGCCGACGACCGCACCGAGCAGGCCGTCGCCGCCCTCGACGTCCGCCGGGCCCTGCGATCACTGAGCCCCGAGCACCGCGCCGTGCTCGTGCAGATCTACTACCGCGGGGCCTCCGTCTGCGAGGCCGCCGAAGCGCTCGGGGTGCCCGCGGGGACCGTGAAGTCCCGTACCCACTACGCCCTGCGGGCACTGCGCGCCGCCATGCCCGGCTACGGACCCGGCGCCCCCGCCTCCGGCCGGCCCGGCCGCGCCGCCGCCTGAGCCGCCACCGCCGCCCGCGAGCGGACCTGCAGCTTGGCCAGGATGTGCGACACGTGCGTCTGCACGGTCCTCGGCGAGAGGAAGAGCACGCTCGCGATCTCCGGGTTCGAGCGGCCCTGCGCCACCAGAAGCGCCACCTTCAGCTCGGCCGGGGTCAGCGCCTCCCAGCCGTTCGCCGGCCGCCGCCGCGCCGATCTGCTGCCCCGGCGCACACCCAGGCTGCGCAGCCGGGCATCGGCCCGGGCGATGTCCCACCGGGCGCCCAGGTCCTCGTACGCGGCCGCCGCGCGGGTCAGCGCCGACCGCGCCCCGGCGAGATCGCCGTGCCAGGCCCGCGCCACCGCCAGGTCCTCCAGGGTGTGGCCCAGCACCAGCGGCCACCCGCCGCGCTCGCCCCGAGCCACCGCCTGCGCCAGCAGTTCGGGATCCTGCGCGAACAGGCCCTGGCAGCGCAGCAGGGCCAGCGCCGGCCCCGGGTACTCGGCCAGCGTCCGCGCCGCGCGCCCGCAGCACTCCACCGCCGTCCGGGCCGTGGCCGTCTCCCCGCACTCCAGGGCCAGCCGGACGATCTCCGACAGCACCCAGGGACGGTCGTACGCCACCGACTCCTCGACCCCCTCCTCCAGCGCGGGCGCCAGCGCCTCCAGGGCGTCGGCCGGCCTGCCGTCCCGCTCCGCCAGCAGCGCCCGGGCCAGCAGCACGTGGGAGGCGTAGCGGCGGGCCGCGGGCGTGGCGAAGGCATCGGCCGGCAGGCCTTCGAGCTCGGCCCCCGCGGCCTCCCGCTCGTCGCGGTGGCCCAGGACCAGCGCCCGCAGCCCGTGCACCACCACCGGCAGCCAGCCGTCCGAGACGGGCAGTGCGCACGCCCGGGCCACCCCGCCGAGGGCTTCGTCCCAGTCGCCGAGCCGGTAGTGGAACTCGGCGAGCCGCGCCTCGGTCACCACCAGCCGTCCCGTCGAACGGGTCGCCGCCGCCAGCTCCCGCGCCTCCCGCAGCGCCGCCGCCACCGTCCCCGGCTCGTCGAACCGCATGTGGCCCTCCGCCTGGTTCGCCAGCAGCAGCAACCGCATGTCATTGGCCTCGGGGCTGCGCCGCGCGCACGCGATCCCCTCCGCGACATGGCGCAGCGAGTCCCGGCCGCGGCCCAGGTGGAACAGCGCGTAGGAGGCGGCGTGGTGGGCCTCCGCCCCGCACAGCGGATCGCGCAGCCGGCGCGCCCGCTCCACCACCGGCCCGGCCAGCGCGTACGCCTCGGCGGCCCGGTGCAGATCGGCCAGGGCCAGTACGCGGCAGGCCTCCAGGCGCAACCGCAGGGCGACCGAGGGGAACTCGTCCGCCAGCGCCCGCTCGGTGACCGCCAGGGACCGGGCCATGTCCCCCTGGATCATCAGGGCGGAGACCAGTTTGAAGTCCACCGCGGCCCGCCGGCCGGGATCCGTGGTCCGGGCGCGCAGCGTGCCCAGGAGGTCCGCCGACTCGGGTCGGCGCAGCATCAGCGCCGCGTCCGCCAGCCGTTCCTCCAGCGCGTCCCGGGTCTCCGGCTCCCGCAGGCCGCCCTGGGCGATGGCCCGCTCCAGCAGCTCGGCCGCCGCGCCGGGCGCCCCGGCGATCAGCGCCGGCGCCGAGTCCGCCAGCCAGCGCACCGCCCACGGGGCCAGCCGGCCGCCGCGCACCAGCTGTTCGGCGGTCCGCTCCGGGTCCAGCCCCGCCTCGGCGAAGGCCCGCGCGGCGTCCTGGTGCAGGGCGGCGCGCACGGCCTCGGGGGTCCCGGCGCACAGCGCCAGGCGCAGTGCCGGGTGGCGGAAGCGCAGCGAGCCGCCGGTGTCCGCCAGCAGCCCGGCCGCCATCGGCTCCTCCAGGTCCGCGAGCAGCTCGCGGACCGGTGCGCCCCGTACGAGGGCCAGCTCGCGCGCGGTGAAGGCCGGGCCGAGCAGCGCCGCGTGCCGCAGGGTGGAGCGTGCCGGTTCGCGGAGCCGGTCCGGCTCCCGGGTCAGCGAGGCGGGAGGCGGCGGCAACTCCTCCTCCGTGACCAGGAGTTCCGCACGGTCGCCGTCGACGCGAATGAGCCCGGACCAGTGCGCGAGCAGTTCCCGCAGCAGCCGCGGGTTGCCGCCGGCCTGCTCCGCCGCCTCCCGCAGCCGGGGCCCGGGCCCGACCCCCAGCAGGTCCCGGACCAGCCCCGCCGCCTCCGCCGCGGACAGCGGCTCCAGCCGGAGCGTGCGCCCACCCGGGGTCGCGCACAGCTCCTCCACCTCGGGGCGCCCGGGCAGCGGCCGCCGGGTCGCCGCCAGCAGCAGCGGCAGCCGGCCCGTCACCGCCCGGTCGGCCAGGCGCCGCCACAGCAGCAGGCTGGCCGCGTCCGCCCGGTGCGCATCGTCCAAGACCAGCAGCAGGGGCCGCTGTGCGCACCACTCCTCGACCGCGGCCGTCAGCAGGTCCATGGCGGCCAGCAGCGCGCCGCCGGGCCGCGCCGCCGCCTCGTCCTCCCGCAGCAGGGCGACGGCCGCGGCCCGCTCCGGGCCGCGGGGGTGCAGGCAGTCCAGTGCGGCGCGCAGCGGCAGTTCCACGCCGGGGGCGTCGGCCGCCGCGTACCGCACGCGGCAGCCCAGGGCCGCCGCCCGTGTCAGGGCGTCCCGTACGAAGCCGGTCCGGCCCGCGCCGGCCTCGCCCTCCACGACCAGGAAGGCCCCAGTACCCTCGGCGCCCCCGCGCACCCATTGCCGTATCTCGTCACGAAGCTGCTCTCGCCCGACCCGCACGTCGGCGATCCCTTCCGCAGTCACTGCCGGGGGTGCCCCCACCGGTCGCGCCGCGCCCCTCCCAGGATGACACGCGACCGGCCGGTCAGGGTTGCGGGAGATGTTGTCCTGACGGTGAACTGTGCACGCCCGCACGGTATTTGGGAATTCGGATGGTGACCTTCATGCCGGCACCGACGCCCGTCTCGATCACCGGACCGTACGCGTCCCCGTACACCTGCCGGATGCGCTCGTCGACATTGGGCAGCCCGATGCCGGAGGAGGAGCCGCTCTGCTCCCCGGCCAGGATCCGGCGCAGCAGGGCCGGATCCATTCCCACCCCGTTGTCCTCGACGGTGATCACCGCCTCCGCGCCCGCGTCCTGCGCGGTGATCGTGATCCGGCACTCCTCGGTGGAGTCCTCCAGCCCGTGCTTGACGGCGTTCTCCACCAGGGGCTGCAGGCACAGGAACGGCAGCGCCACCGGCAGCACCTCCGGAGCCACCTGCAAGGTCACCTTCAGCCGGTCGCCGAACCGGGCGCCGGCCAGCGCCAGATACTGCTGGATGGAGCGCAACTCCTCGGCGAGCGTGGTGAAGTCGCCGTGCCGCCGGAAGGAGTACCGGGTGAAGTCCGCGAACTCCAGCAGCAGTTCCCGGGCGTGCTCCGGATCGGTGCGGACGAACGAGGCGATCGCGGCCAGCGAGTTGAAGATGAAGTGCGGGGAGATCTGCGCCCGCAGCGCCTTGATCTCCGCCTCCATCAGCCTGGTCCGCGAGCGGTCCAGCTCGGACAGCTCCAGCTGGACGGACACCCACCGGGCGACCTCCGTCGCGGCCCGCACCAGGACCGCGGACTCCCGCGACCCGTACGCCACCAGCGCGCCCAGCATCCCGTCCTCGCCGGTGAGCGGGGCCACCACCGCCCACTTCAGCGGACAGTCGGGCCGCTGGCACTCGGTCCGCACGCTCTGGCTGCGCCCCGACTCTAGCATCACCGCCACCCGGGCCATCGCCCGCCGCTCGTGGTGGTCGGCGCCCGGGCCGTCCCAGGCCAGCACCGACTCCCGGTCCGTGAGGCACAGGGCCTCCGTGCCCAGCAGCGACCGCAGCCGCCGGGCCGCCTTGCGGGCGGCGTCCTCGGTGAGCCCGGCGCGCAGCGGGGGAGCGGCCAGCGAAGCCGTGTGCAGGGTGTGGAAGGTGGCGCGCTCCACCGGCGTCCCGAGGTCCAGCCCGGCCGCCCGTTCACCGCGCCGGGCGTGCCGGCGGCCCGCCGCCCAGCCCGCGGCGAGCAGCAGGACCGCACCCACCACCGCCAGCACGGCCGCACACACCGCGCTCACCGCGCGCCCTCCCCCTCGCTGCGCCGGGGGGACTCCCACGCCCGGTCCACGGCCACGTTCTCCGGCAGGTGCAGCCGGGCCAGGGTGGCCGCCGTCCCGGCCGGGACCCGCGACCGGGTGGCCAGCGACACCGCGACCATCGTCAGGAACCCGAGCGGCACCGACCACACCGCGGGCCACGCCAGCAGCGTGTGCACCCAGCCCGCCGGGGCCAGCCCCGTCCGCGTCGCCAGTACCGCGCTCAGCGCCGCCCCGCCGCCGGTGACCAGACCCGCCACCGCCCCGGGCGGGGTCAGCCCGCGCCACCAGATGCCCAGCACCAGCAGCGGACAGAACGACGAGGCCGACACGGCGAAGGCCAGGCCCACCGCGTCCGCCACCGGCACCTCCGTCGCCGCCACGCTCCCGCCCAGCGGCACCAGGATCGCCACGAGCACCGCCGAACGGAAGCTGCGCACCCCCCGGGCCGGCAGCACGTCCTGGTGCAGCACCCCGGCCACCGCCATCGTCAGCCCCGATGCGGTCGAGAGGAACGCCGCGAAGGCGCCCCCGGCCAGCAGCGCCCCCAGCAGCTCGCCGAGCAGCCCGCCCAGCATCCGCTCGGGCAGCACCAGCACCGCCGCGTCCGCGTCACCGGTCAGGGCGAGTTCGGGGGCGTAGATCCGGCCCAGCGCCCCGTACACCGGCGGCAGCAGGTAGAAGGCGCCGACCAGGCCGAGCACGACCAGCGTGGTGCGCCGCGCGGCCCGCCCGTTGGGACTGGTGTAGAAGCGCACCGCCACGTGCGGCAGGCCCATCGTGCCGAGGAAGGTGGCCAGGATCAGCCCGTAGGTGGCGTACAGCCGGTGCTCCGGGCGGTCCCCGGAGAGCGGCTCCGACCAGCTGGACACCCCGAGACCGGCTTCCGCGCGGGTGTCCGGGACGGGCGTGTCCGGGGCGAACTCCAGCCGCGCGTGCGCCCGTACGGAATGCCCGCCGGGGGCCAGGGCCAGCGGGACCGCCACGTAGCTCTGCCCGTCCACCTGCCCGGTCACGGTGACCGTCAGCGGCTCGTCCAGGGACAGCCGCACGTCCTCCGCGAGCGTCACCGAGGTGTGCTCCCGGAAGACCGCCGGGGCGTCGAAGGTGGCCCGCGGCGCCCCGTCCCCGGTCCAGGCGGCCAGCAGGAAGAAGGCCGGGACCAGCAGGGCGGTGAGCTTGAGCCAGTACTGGAAGGCCTGTACGAAGGTGATGCTGCGCATCCCGCCGGCGGCCACCGCCGCGCTCACCACGAAGGCCACCACCAGCCCGCCGACCCAGTGCGGGGCCCCGGTCATGACCTCCAGCGTCAGCCCGGCGCCCTGCAGTTGCGGCAGCAGGTACAGCCAGCCCACCCCGACCACGAACAGCACCGCGATCCGGCGCACCGCCTGCGACTCCAGCCGGGCCTCGGCGAAGTCGGGCAGCGTGTACGCGCCGGAGCGCCGCAGCGGGGCCGCCACCAGCGCGAGCAGCACCACGTACCCGGCCGTGTAGCCCACCGGATACCAGAGCATCGCGGGCCCCTGGAGCAGCACCAGCCCGGCCACCCCGAGGAAGGACGCGGCCGAGAGGTACTCCCCGCTGATGGCCGCCGCGTTGAGCCGGGGCCCCACCGTGCGCGAGGCCACGTAGAAGTCGGAGGTGGTCCGGGATATGCGCAGGCCCAGCGCGCCGACCAGGACGGTGGCCACCACGACGACGGCGACCGCGGTCAGCGCGTACGTCTGGTTCACCGGTGGGGTCCTTCGGCGGAGGGGCGTGGAGTGGAGACCGGAGTCTACGCACGGGCCCGGACGTGGCAACAGGCACGATCCGGCCCTGAGCCGCCGCTGCCCGGGCGCCGCCCGGGGCCCCGTGCCGCTCGTGGATCAGACGGCCGGGTCGCGGTGCTCGGCGCAGTCCCGCAAGGCGATCTCCAGCTCCACGTACGACTCCTCCGCGCGCCGGAAGGCCAGCGTCAGGGCCGCCTCCGCACGCGGCGGCACCTGCTCGCGGACCCCCTCGCGGGCCTCGTACAGGATGTCGGCCCAGCGGGCGGCCGCACTGCGCAGCCGGGCCAGCAGTGCCTCCGCCTCGGCGGGCCCGGCGGGCCGGGTACGGGGCAGTCCGCTCAGCGCGTCGACCAGCGCCTGGATCTCGGACATCTCGCTCCTCCCGCGCCGGAAGATCCACGATACGCAGGGGTGCCGGCAGTGGCGGGCCGTTCCCGCCGCCGGTGCGGCCGACGGCTCCGGCGGATCGCCGTACGTCCTTCCCGGCGCGACGAACGGCGCCCGCGCGCGCCGGACGGTCGGGCGCCGGACGGTCGGGCGCCGGCGGACGGGCGCCGGCGGACGGGCGCCGGCGGACGGGCGGCCCGAACGGGCTCCGCCGGCGGCCGCTTTCAGCCGGTGGCCTGCCGCATCAGGAGGTCCCGCAGCTCCCGCGCGTGCCTGCGGCTGACCTGGAGCTCCGCCGACCCGACCCGGACGCTGGTCGTACCCGCGTCCAGCCGGATCTCGTCGATCCGCGACAGCGCCACCAGATGGCGGCGGTGGATCCGTACGAACCCGCGCGCCGCCCAGCGCTCCTCCAGCGTGGACACGGGGATCCGGACCAGGTGGCTGCCCTCGTCGGTGTGCAGGCGGGCGTAGTCGCCCTGCGCCTCGACGTAGGCGATGTCGGCGATCGCCAGGAAGCGGGTGACCCCGCCCAGTTCGACGGCGATCTGCTCCGGGGCGCGCTCGGCGACCGTGACCTCGGCGGCCGGGCGGCGCGGCGCCGCCACGGCCGACGGGCTCGCCGCCGGCCCGGCGGCGATCGGAGCCTCCTCGGCGCGGCCCAGCTGCGCGCAGGCCCGCCGGACGGCCTCGGCCAGCCGCTGGGGGCGCACCGGCTTGAGCACGTAGTCCACGGCCTTCAGATCGAAGGCCTGTACGGCGAAACCCTCGTGGGCGGTGACGAAGACGATCAGCGGCGGCTGCGCGAACCCGGCCAGCAGCCGGGCGATGTCCAGACCGGTCAGCCCGGCCATGTGGATGTCGAGGAAGACCACGTCGATGCCGTCGGCCCCGTCCGGTCCGGACTCCAGCGCCCGGGTGACCCGGCGCAGGGCCTCGGTGGCGTCCGAGGCGCCCTCCGCGCTGAGCACGCGGGGGTCCGAGCGCAGCAGGTAGAGGAGTTCCTCCAGGAGCGGCTTCTCGTCGTCGACGGCCAGTACGCGCAGCATGCCGACGAGTCTAGAGAGCGGTGCGCCGCGGCGGAACGGGGCGCGGCCCCCGCCCCGGGGGATGGGGGCGGGGCCGCGCGAACCGTGGTGGGGGGACTGGAGGGTCTCGGAGCAGTCCCGGGACTACGGGACTACTGGATGGTGATGAGCTTGCCCTCGGGGGAGACGGCGTACCACGTGCCGCCCACGCCCTGGCCGTTGATGTCGCCGGGCTTCTTGTCACCAGTGAAGGTGTAGACGGGCCAGCAGTCGACGCTCTGCTGCTTCAGGCCGTCCGGGCGGTTGAGCACCGAGTAGTTCTTCTCGGCGATCCCCTTGTCCTTGGCCTTCTCCACCGGCGCAACGACCGGCCACTTGGTCAGGCAGTCGCCCACGCACTTGGAGGTCATCGGCCACTGGGTGTCCGGCTTGAACCGGTAGACGGTCATGCCCTTGCCGTCGACGATGTGGTCGCCCAGCTTGGGGTCCTTGGCCACCGACAGCTTCCCGTCGGCCTCGGCGGCGCCGCCCGCGGCCGGCGGTGCCCCCTCGGTCGCCGCCCCCTTAGCGGCCTTCTTTCCGTCCGGCGCGAGCGCGAACCACACCCCGCCGACGCCCTGGCCGTTGAAGTCCCCCGCCTTGGCGTCCTTGTTGTAGCGGTACGCGGGCCAGCCGGCCACCGTCAGCTGCTTGCTGCCGTCGCTGCGCACGACCTCGCCGAGCAGCGAGGGGTCCATGCCCGCCGCGGCGGTGGCATCGCCGGCGGCGACCACCGGCCAGGTCTTCTCGCAGTCCCCGTCGCAGTTCGACTTCGGCGGCTTGGCCGTGTCCTTGTCGAAGCGGTAGAGGGTGAGCCCCGCGCTGTCGGTGAGCACCGCGCCGAGCTGGTCGTTGTTGGCGAGGGCCAGCTGCCCGCCGGGCTTGGCGCCCGATCCCGCGTCCGCGGCGGGGGCCCCGTATCCGCCGTCCGCGGCGGGAGCCTGGGAGGCGGCACCGGCGGGCTGGGCCGAGTCGGCCGCCTTGTCGTCGGACGGACCGCAGGCGGTCGCCGCGAGGACGACCGTCATCGCGACGGCTGCAAGGGTGGTTCCGCGCTTGATGCCCATCTTGATCTCTCCCACGTGTGGTGTCTTTCGTGCCGTCGCCCCCGGCGGCGGCAACTGTGCTCAGGACACGCCCTGATGGCAGGGATCTGTTCAAGGGAGCTCGTGTGGGCTGTTTCACTCACCCCGCGCCGAACCCGGCGCGCCGCAGAGCCGTGGCCACAGCGAGGCCGAGTACCTGGTGTCCGCTGTCGTTGGGGTGCAGCCCGTCCTCCAGGTGCTCGGGACCGAGCAGGTCCCGGCCCGGAAGGACGGCGAGCCGGTCGTCCCCGGCGGCGATCCGGTCCCGGGTGGCGCGCTCCATCGCGTCGCGCAGGGCGCCCAGGGTGGCGCCGAGCTTGTTCGGGGTGCGCTCGGCGTCGGGCCGCAGCACCGGCGAGACCAGCAGCAGCGGGGTCCGCGGGTGCCCCTGCCGGACCAGTTCGAGGAAGGCGCGCGTGGTCTCGTAGAGGAGGGGCGCAGAGAAGGGCACCCGGGACCAGCAGTTGGTGCCGAAGGCGAGGGTGAGGACGTCGGCGGGCAGGCCCGCGAGCTGTTCGGCGGTGGTGAGCTCGCCGCGCGCGGCGCCGGCGTAGCCGAGGTTGACGGTGTCCCAGCCGAGTGCCCGGCCGGTGACCGAGGGCCAGCCGTGCGCGGGGCGGGTGGACCACCAGCCCTCGGTGATGGAGTCGCCGTGCACCACCCAGCGCGGGGCGGGCGGCGCCGGGGCGAGGGGGCCGCCGATCCCGCGCAGGCCGAGGACCAGCGGGGACTGGGTCTCGGGCGGGTGGATGGTGAACGGCCCGTTGCCGCCTCCCAGCTCGATCCGTACGACGGCCTCCGCGGCCGGTTCGGTGAACACCTCGGTGACCACCCCGTGCCGGTCCCACAGGGCGAAGCCGTGCGCGAGGTCGCGCAGGGCGTCGGTGGGGCCGGGCACGGTCGCCCGGTAGCGGATCTCCACCGCCCGCGCGGTCTCGGTGGTGAACTCCAGCCGGACCCCTATGGGCAGGGTGGCCCGCTCGCCGGTGTCCCAGGGCAGCCGCATGGTGTCCGCCGGGTCGGCCCGCACCGGGCGCCCCTTGTCCAGCCAGGCGACCCCGCGCAGGAAGGGCTGCGGATCCTGCCACGGCCACTGCTGGTCAGTGCCCGGTCTGCTCACGCTTCGCCTCCGATCGTGTCCGCGGTCCCGGTCCGGGAACCTTCGGTCCCGGTCGCGGTCTCGGCCACCCGTACCCCGTGCTGGCCCGGATCCACCGCCTCCGGTCGCACCAATGCCGTCAGGCGGCACGCTGCGGCACATCTGACGAAGTGTCAAGAAACGGGGTTCGGAGAGGGCTGCGCAGCGATCGATCATCCGCACGCAACAAAGGACCATCCCGGACAGATCCGCGCAACGATCGTGCGCCAATGTGCAAGGATGGTGCATTACGGGCAGTATCACTCAGCTCGTAGGCTCACTCGCTGTACGTGGAGTGGCGGATCGCCAGCTCGGCGGTCCTCCCATGCTCAGGCCCTTCCCCCGTCGGGCCCTGTCCTGCTCCGGATCGTCGCGGTCGATGCCTCATCCCCGACCTCCCCGATCCGCAGTGACAAGGAGTCCCCTCGTGCTCGACCACGGCCAGGCGCCACCGCTCGCCTCGAAGCCCGTCAACCCGCTGCTCCGCCGCAAGCCGGTGGAGCAGCTGGTCGCCGAGGGCGGCCAGGGTGAGGGCGGTGCACTCAAGCGCTCGCTCACCATGTGGCAGCTGACCATGATCAGCATCGGCGCCACCCTGGGCACCGGCATCTTCGTCGTCCTCGGCGAGGCCACCCCGATCGCCGGCCCGGCCGTCTTCATCGCGTTCATCGTCGCGGGCCTGACCGCGCTGTTCTCGGCGCTCTCCTACGCCGAGCTCGCGGGCTCCATCCCCGTCTCGGGCTCCTCGTACTCGTACGCCTACGCCACCATGGGCGAGCTCATAGCCTGGGTCTGCGGCTGGTGCCTGATCCTGGAGTACGGCGTCTCCGTCGCGGCCGTGGCCGTCGGCTGGGGCCAGTACCTCAACGAGCTGCTCGACGGGACCCTCGGCATCACCATCCCCGAGGGCTTCTCCGCCCCGCTGGGCGAGGGCGGCTACATCAACATGCCGGCCCTGGTCGTGGTCCTGCTCTGCATGGTCTTCCTGCTCCGCGGCGCCAAGGAGAGCGCCCGGATCAACTCGATCATGGTCGCTGTCAAGATCGTGACGCTGGTGCTCTTCTGCGTCATCGGCTTCATGGGCATCAAGGCCGGCAACTACACGCCGCTGGCCCCGCTCGGCGTCACCGCCATCAGCACCGCCGCCTCCATGCTCTTCTTCTCGTACATCGGCTTCGACGCCGCCTCCACCGCCGGTGAGGAAGCCAAGAACCCGAAGAAGGACCTGCCGCGCGCGATCATGCTCTCGCTCGCCATCGTCACCGCGATCTACTGCCTCGTCGCCCTGGTCGCCGTCGGCGCCATGCCGTGGCAGGAGTTCGAGGGCAGCGAGGCCGCCCTGGCCCAGATCATGGAGAACGTCACCGGACACTCCTTCTGGAGCGTCATCCTCGCCGCGGGCGCCGTCGTCGCCATCGCCAGCGTCGTCTTCGCCGTCCTCTACGGCCAGACCCGCATCCTCTTCGCCATGTCCCGCGACGGCCTGATGCCCAAGGCCTTCGCCAAGGTCGACCCGAAGTCCGGCACCCCGCGCGTCAACACGATCATCGTCTGCCTCTTCTGCGGACTGCTCGCCGCCTTCATTCCGCTGGGTGAGCTGGCGAACGCCACCAGCATCGGCACGCTCTTCGCGTTCGCCCTTGTCAACGTGGCCGTCATCATCCTGCGCCAGACCCGCCCGGAGATGAACCGCACCTTCAAGGTCGCGCTCTTCCCGGTCACCCCGATCGTGGGCTTCCTCCTCTGCGCCTACCTGATGACGGAGCTGCCCGGAATCACCTGGCTGGTCTTCGGTGGCTGGATGGCCGCCGGGCTCGTGATCTACTTCTTCTACGGCATGCGCCGCTCCAGCCTGGCCACTGTGGCCGCCCTGGCCGCCACGGCCGAGGAGGCCGCTGAATAGAAGTGATTCACCCCCCCGTGCGACTGAACGATCTCGACGAACGCATCGTGCACGCCCTCGCCGAGGACGCCCGCCGCTCCTACGCGGACATCGGCTCCGAGGTCGGGCTCTCCGCCCCCGCCGTGAAGCGGCGCGTGGACCGGCTGCGCGCCGAAGGCGCCATCACCGGCTTCACCGTCCGCGTGGACCCCGCCGCCATGGGCTGGGAGACCGAGGGCTTCATCGAGATCTACTGCCGCCACAACACCTCGCCGGACGACATCCGGCGAGGACTGGCGCGCTATCCCGAGGTGGTGTCCGCGTCGACCGTCACCGGCGACGCGGACGCCCTCGTCCAGATCTTCGCCTCCGACATGCGGCACTTCGAGCGGGTCCTGGAGCGCATCGCGGGCGAGCCCTTCGTGGAGCGCACCAAGTCGGTCCTGGTCCTCTCCCCGCTGCTCCGCCGCTTCACCTCCGGCGCACCGGCGTAGACCTCCTCGGAGAAGACGGACGGGACGAGGCCCGGGCGGCCGATGCCGGCCCGGGCCCGTGACGCCGCCTTCTAGGCCCGCGCCGCCACGGTCATCCCCGCCGAGCCCTGGAGCGCGTGGCGCTCCTCCTCCGTCAGGCCGCCCCAGACGCCGAACGGCTCGCGGGTCCGCAGCGCGTGCTCCAGGCAGGCCGTCCGGACCGGGCAGGCCGCGCAGACCCGCTTCGCGGCGGCGTCCCGCTCCTCGCGGTCCTCGCCCCGCTCACCGGCGGGATGGAAGAAGCGGCCGGACCCCAGGTCCCGGCAGGCCGCCCCGGTCTGCCACTGCCAGGAGTGGTGGACGGCGCCGGGCAGGCGCGACACATCGGTCATGACGGTTCCTTTCTTCGGGATGCCCCGCGTGTGACCGCTCGCCGCCCCTTGAAACACCGCCACGCCCGGTACGCGGCCGGGCGCCCTCCGGATCAGGCCTCCCGGGGCGGTGTGCGCAGGCCGAGGAAGAGCGGGCGGCTGCGCGGCGTGAAGCCCATCGACTCGTAGAGCCGGACGGCGCCGGTGTTCGCCGCCGCCGCGTGCAGGAACGGGCTGTCCCCGCGCTCCCGTATCGCCGCCGCGACCGCACGGGTCAGCCGGCCGGCCAGGCCCCTGCCCCGGTGGTCCGGGTGGGTGCACACCGCGCTGATCTCCGACCAGCCGGCCGGCCGCATCCGCTCCCCGGCCATCGCCACGAGCCTGCCCTCGTGGCGGATCCCGAGATACGTGCCCAGCTCGACCGTCCGGTCCAGGAACGGGCCCGGCCGGGTCAGCCCGACCAGCTCCAGCATTTCCGGTACGTCGCCGCGGCCCAGCGGGACCGCCTCCGGCGCGGCCTCGGCCCGTACCGCCCGGCCGTCCAGCTGCACGCCCGGCACGCTCGCCAGCGTCTCCCAGTCCGGCGGCGGGGTCGGCAGCCCGGTCACCCAGACCTCCTGACCAGGCCCCACCAGCGCGGCGAGGTCCGCCCACGCCCGGGGATCCGCCGGGTCGGCGAGCGCCGCGAAGGGGGACGTGTCCAAGGTGTACCGGCCGGCCAGACCCGCGGGCCCCAGCTCGGCGAAACCGCGGTGCGTGCCGGTCAGTGCGGCCCAGACCGGATTGTCGAGTACGGCGTTGTCGGGCAGGGTGCCGGTCTCGGGGGACATGGCTGCGGGACTCCTTCCGTGGGGCGGCGGCGATCGTCCGCGACCGCCTTCTTGACGGCCCCGGGCGCCGCCACGAGACTGCGGGGGACGGCCACGACGGACCGTGCCCGCCGCGGGAAGCCTCACCACCGCGCAACGGGCCGCCGAGGACAGGACGGGGGTGGAGGACCGGTGCACACGCCCCGGACCGCGGAAGCGGGAGCCCCGACCCTGCGGCGCTGGTGGCTGACCCGGCGCCTGCACATCGACCTCCTGCGGGTGTGCAGCGCATTCGGCCCGCGCGGCTGACCCCTCCCCAAGACGAGTGACCCGGACCGGGCGTGCGCCAAGCCGCCCGGAGCGCAGCCCTGCGCAGCACCGCCCCGCCCGGGGCGGAGCCCCGCCGCGCAGGGCGCCACGCCGCCCGGCCGCACTGCGCCCGGGCCACCGCCCGCGCCGCCCCAGGAGCGTCATGTCCCACACCGTCCTGCCCCGCACCGGCCCGGCCCCCGCCCTGCGCGGCCGCATCGGGGCCGGGTTCTCCCCCGTCCCGCACCGCTACCGCCTCTACCTCCGCCCCGACTGTCCGCGCTCCCGGCGGGTGGCCGCCGCCCTCGCCGCGCTGGGCATCGAGGACTCCGTCGCCACCACGGTCCTCGGCACCGGCACCGGCACCGGCGCCGGCACCGGCGCCGGCACCGAGACCGATACCCTCGCCGGCACCGGGGCCGGCCGCGGCACCGAAGCGGCCGGGTACACCGCGCTGCGCCTCGCGTACGAGGCCGCCGGCCACCACTTCGACGGCACCCTGACCGTCCCGGCCCTCGTCGACACCTGGAGCGGCCGCGTCGTCTCCGACCACACCCCCGACATCCTCGACGACCTGCACTTCCTGGCAGGCCACCCGGCCTTCCGCAAGGCTTCGTAGGAGGGGCCCGCCGAGGGGGTCCCGGGCGGTCCTCAGGGGTTCCCCGGGAGCCTCCTGGGGTCCCGCGCAACGAATCGCCGCACCCGTCGCGGAACACGCAACGAATCGATGCGCGCAGCGCAACGGTCACGGCTTGTCCGGGTGCAACGCGCGAACGTACCTTCGTATGACCCCACCCCTCCTGTCACAGAGGTAGCCCATGCCTGCGCTGCGCACCGCCCTCCTCCAGAGCTCCGGAGTTCTCGGCGACACCGCCCAGAACCTCAAGGCGCTCGACGAGGCGGCGGCGAACGCCGCGCAGGGCGGGTCCGGGCTCCTCGTCACCTCGGAGATGTTCCTGACCGGCTACGCGCTGGACCTCCAGGACATCCCCAGGCTCGCCGAACCGGCCGACGGCCCGTCCGCCGTCGCCATCGGCGAGATCGCCCGCCGCCACGGCATCGCCGTCCTGTACGGCTACCCGGAGCGGGCGGACGACACCGTCTACAACGCGGCACAGCTCATCGGCCCCGACGGGGTGCGGCTCGCGAACTACCGCAAGACCCACCTCTTCGGCTGCTTCGAACAGGACGCCTTCACCCCCGGCGACACCCCCGTCGTCCAGGCGGACCTCGACGGCCTCCGCATCGGCATCATGATCTGCTACGACGTGGAGTTCCCCGAGAACGTCCGGGCGCACGCGCTGGCCGGCACCGACCTCCTCCTGGTGCCGACCGCGCAGATGCACCCGTTCCAGTTCGTCGCCGAACAGCTCGTCCCCGTACGGGCCTTCGAGAACCAGATGTACATCGCGTACGTCAACCGCACCGGCCCGGAAGGCGAGTTCGAGTTCGTCGGACTCAGCTGCCTGGCGAGCCCCGACGGGGTCACCCGGACCCGGGCCGGCCGCGGCGAGGAGATGGTGTTCGGCGAGGCCGACCCCGAGCTGCTGGCCGCGTCGCGCGAGAACAACCCCTACCTGCGCGACCGCCGCCCCGGGCTCTACGCCTCCCTCGTCTAAGACCTCTTCCCCCAGCCCTGCCGCAAGGAGACGTACCCCCATGACGTCCACGGTGCCCACCACCGCCGTCCCGCACAGCGACGGACAGCCGCCGATCACCATGTTCGGCCCGGACTTCCCGTACGCGTACGACGACTTCCTCGCCCACCCGGCGGGGCTCGGTCAGATACCCGCGACCGAACTCGGCACCGAGGTCGCCGTCATCGGCGGCGGGCTGTCCGGCATCATCTCGGCCTACGAGCTGATGAAGATGGGCCTCAAGCCCGTCGTCTACGAGGCCGACCAGATCGGCGGCCGGCTGCGCACCGTCGGCTTCGAGGGCGCCGGCACCGAGGAGCTGACCGCGGAGATGGGCGCCATGCGCTTCCCGCCGTCCTCCACGGCCCTGCAGCACTACATCGACCTCGTCGGCCTGGTCACCGAGCCCTTCCCGAACCCGCTCGCCGAGGCCACCCCCTCGACGGTCGTGGACCTCAAGGGCGAGACCCACTACGCCGAGACCATCGCCGACCTCCCGCAGGTCTACCGCGACGTCGCCGCCGCGTGGAACGCCTGCCTCGACGAGGGCGCCGACTTCTCCGACATGAACACCGCGATGCGCGAGCGGGACGTCCCGCGCATCCGCGAGATCTGGGCCAAGCTCGTCGAGAAGCTCGACGACGAGACCTTCTACGGCTTCCTCTGCAAGTCCGAGGCCTTCCAGTCCTTCCGCAAGCGCGAGATCTTCGGCCAGGTCGGCTTCGGCACCGGCGGCTGGGACACCGACTTCCCGAACTCCATCCTGGAGATCCTGCGCGTCGTCTACACCGAGGCCGACGACCACCACCGCGGCATCGTGGGCGGCTCGCAGCAGCTGCCGCTGCGCCTGTGGGAGCGCGAGCCCGAGAAGATCGTGCACTGGGCCCAGGGCACGTCCCTGTCCACCCTGCACGACGGCACCCCGCGCCCGGCGGTGACCCGCCTGCACCGCACGGCCGGCAACCGCATCACGGTCACCGACTCCTCCGGCGACATCCGCACGTACCGCGCCGCGATCTTCACGGCCCAGTCCTGGATGCTGCTGTCGAAGATCGAGTGCGACGACACGCTCTTCCCGATCGACCACTGGACGGCGATCGAGCGCACCCACTACATGGAGAGCTCGAAGCTCTTCGTCCCCGTCGACCGCCCCTTCTGGCTCGACAAGGACGAAGAGACCGGCCGCGACGTCATGTCGATGACCCTCACGGACCGCATGACCCGCGGCACGTACCTGCTGGACAACGGCCCGGACAAGCCCGCCGTCATCTGCCTCTCGTACACCTGGTGCGACGACAGCCTGAAGTGGCTGCCGCTGTCCGCGAACGAGCGGATGGAGGTCATGCTGAAGTCCCTCGGCGAGATCTACCCGAAGGTCGACATCCGCCGCCACGTCATCGGCAACCCGGTCACCGTGTCCTGGGAGAACGAGCCCTACTTCATGGGCGCGTTCAAGGCCAACCTCCCGGGCCACTACCGCTACCAGCGCCGCCTGTTCACCCACTTCATGCAGGACCGCCTCCCCGAGGACAAGCGCGGCATCTTCCTCGCGGGCGACGACATCTCCTGGACGGCCGGCTGGGCCGAGGGCGCGGTCCAGACCGCCCTCAACGCCGTCTGGGGCGTCATGCACCACCTCGGCGGCTCCACGGACGCCACCAACCCGGGCCCGGGCGACATGTACGACGACATCGCCCCGGTCGAACTGCCGGAGGACTGACCCTCCCGGCCCCTGATCACGGGCCGCCGCCCCGCGAACGTCAGCACGCGGGCCGGCGGCCCGTTCTCATGCCCGCCGCCTCCAGACCAGCCGCCACCGCTCCGCCCGGCCGGCGGCGATACGGACATCGTGCGGAACGGGCCGGCCGGCGAGGCTCACCCCGCAGCCGGCGCAGAGCGTGTGCTCCGTGAACCCGTCGTGCCAGGTCTTCGTCCCGCGCCCCTCCACGCACACAGGGCACCTCTCCAGGTCCCCGGCCGGGGCGCGCGTGATCTGCCGCATCACCACCGAGAGCGGCTCACCCGGGTGGAACTCCGGGTCGGGGCACCAGAGCCGCCGACGCGGCTCCGGCGGCTCCGGGACCCGTGCCCCGGCGAGCTTCTGCACCCGGCGCCCGCCCTTCCAGGCCCGGAACGCGGCGAACCAGACCTCCCGCGCCGCGTGCAGCTCCTCCACCGCCCGCACCACCGCCTCCGGGTCCTGCTCAGGTTCGGGCGGGATCCCCGCGCTGCGGCACAGGTGGTGGTAGGTCGCGCGGAACCCGTACGGGGCGAACTCGGCGAGGCACGTGCACAGCGCGGCGAAGCGGAGCGCCGGCGAACGCGCGGGATCGTGCGCCCGGAGGCGGTGCGTGGTGAAGCTGGCCATCGCGTGAGCCTAGACGCCGGCGCCCGCGGACCGCCCGGGGCGTGCGGTCAGGCCCGGCTCGGGGACCGGCCCGCTTCCGAGGGCGTCCTGACGGGGGTCAGCAGGCAGCGGCCGACCAGGCCCACGCCCGCGTCGAGGGAGTCCGCGAACTCCTCGGCCAGTTCCGGCGCCCGGCGCAGCGTCCACAGCAGCCGGGCTGCCGACCAGGCACCGGCCCGGGCGCGCTCCAGGCTCCAGGAGCCGACCAGGTGGGTCAGTGGGTCGGCGATCTCCAGCAGGTCCGGGCCCGGCATCAGGTCTTCCCGGATGTGCTCCTCCAGCGAGACCAGCGTGTCGCCGACCCGGTCGAAGTCCGCCTCCAGGGCCCGCGGTTCGCAGTCCAGCTCACCGCACGTGGCCACCACGGCGAGCGCCAGGTCGTGCCCGATGTGCGCGTTGATCCCGGCCAGCGCGTGCTGCAGCGGCTGGATCCCGGGGTGACGGCGGTACTGCAGCAGCGGGCGCCAGCAGGCCGGGGCCCGGTCCGCCTCCACCGCCGTCAGGTACCGCTCCGCGAACCGCACGCTGAGGGTCGCCGCCCGCCGGGGCGCCGGGAAACACCCGTGTTCGATCCGATCGTGCAGGGTCTCCGTCACCGTCAGGTAGACCCGGTTGAAGACGGCGACACCGTCCTGCGGCGGGAGCCGCTCCTCCAGGGCGCGCATCCGCGCCAGCACCGCTTCCATGGGAGGCAGAGTCGCAGGCGCCGACGCGGATCCGGGGAACTTGGCCGTACGCTTCCCCGGTTCGGGCGAAACCCCGTCAACGGGGCTTGTCCTCCGCCGCCCCGCCGGCGTCGTAGGCGGAGGTGCCCGCGTCGAGCAGGGGCTCCTGCGACTTCAGGTGCGCGGGGGCGAAGTAGCGCAGCGCGTGATAGCCGGCGATCACCACGATCGTGCCCAGCGCGATGCCGCCCAGCTCGAAGCTGTCGGTGATCTGCAGCTTCACACCGCCGACGCCGATGATGATGCCCGCCGCGGCCGGCACCAGGTTCAGCGGATTGCGCAGGTCCACCCGGCCGTTGATCCAGATCTGGGCGCCCAGCAGACCGATCATGCCGTACAGGATGACGGTGATGCCGCCGAGGACGCCGCCCGGGATCGCGGCGACGACGGCGCCGAACTTGGGGCACAGACCGAAGAGCAGCGCGAAGCCCGCCGCCGCCCAGTAGGCAGCCGTGGAGTAGACCCGGGTGGCCGCCATGACGCCGATGTTCTCGGAGTACGTGGTGTTGGGCGGGCCGCCGACGGCCGTGGACAGCATCGACGCGGCGCCGTCCGCCGCGATGGCCGTGCCCAGCTTGTCGTCGAGGGGGTCGCCGGTCATCTCGCCCACGGCCTTGATGTGCCCCGCGTTCTCGGCGATCAGCGCGATCACCACGGGCAGGGCGATCAGGATCGCGGACCAATCGAAGGACGGCCCGTGGAAGGACGGCAGGCCGATCCAGTCGGCCTTCGTTACCCCGGAGAGGTCCAGGCGCCAGTGGTCCACGGCCGCCTCCCCGCCCACCGTCGAGTGGATCTTCCCGAAGAGCAGGTCGAAGAGCCAGGAGATCGTGTACCCGAAGACCAGCCCCAGGAAGATCGCGATGCGCGACCAGAAACCGCGCAGGCAGACCACGGCGAACCCGGTGAACAGCATGGTCAGCAACGCCGTCCACTGGTCCTGCGGCCAGTACGTCGACGCCGTCACCGGAGCCAGGTTGAAGCCGATCAGCATCACCACCGCACCCGTCACGATGGGCGGCATCGCCGTGTGGATGATGCGCGCGCCGAAGCGCTGCACCGCGAGACCGGCCAGGAACAGCGCCACGCCGACGACGAACACGGAGCCCGTGACGACCGCGCTGTCCCCGCCCGAGGCCCGGATCGCCGCCGCGACGCCGACGAAGGACAGCGAGCAGCCCAGGTAGGAGGGGACCCGGCCGCGCGTCGCGAGGAGGAAGATCACGGTCGCGACGCCGGACATCATGATGGCCAGGTTCGGGTCCAGGCCCATCAGGACCGGTGCCACGAAGCTCGCGCCGAACATCGCCACGACGTGCTGGGCGCCGAGCCCGGCGGTCCGCGGCCACGACAGCCGCTCCTCCGGCCGGACCACCGCGCCGGGGGCGGGGGTCCGCCCGTCTCCGTGCAGGGTCCAGCCCACGCCGAGGCCCATGTTCCACTCCTCTTCTCCGGACGGTCACCGCGCCGGCCGCTCACACGTCGAGGCCGCAGCGCACGGATCGTGCCGCTGCGGCCAGTCGACATATTACGGCCGGATATCGATGGTTTCGTCCCGCTCGGTCGGACCGGCCTTCTCGCCGGCCCCGCCCCCAGACTGCCCCACCGGCGGCCGCTGACGCAGCACCGCGGCGCCCACGACCAGCGCGAAGGCCAGTAGCGTGACCAGACCGAAGGACACCACCAGCGAGCTCGCGTCGGCCACCGCGCCGATCGCCGACGGCGCGATCAGCCCCGAGGTGTACGTGATCGTCGCG
The DNA here is from genome assembly GCF_045000215.1 of Streptomyces sp. 147326. Taxonomy (NCBI): domain Bacteria; kingdom Bacillati; phylum Actinomycetota; class Actinomycetes; order Kitasatosporales; family Streptomycetaceae; genus Streptomyces; species Streptomyces sp. 147326. The sequence continues at coordinate 7,126,579 of NZ_CP134201.1, forward strand.
ACGCCCGCGATGGCCTGCGCCGGGGCGGGCCCGCTGCGCGCCGCGGCCGCGAAGGCCAGCGGGACCACCACCGCGATGCCCAGCCCGATCATCCCGAAGCCGGCCATGGCCGCCACCGGATCCCGCACCAGCACCACGAGCAGCCCGCCGGCGGTGGCCAGTACGCCGCCCGCCCGGACCGTGCGCACCGGCCCGAACCGGTCTACCACCCGGTCCCCGGCGAGCCGGGCCACGGCCATCGTGAGCGCGAAGGCCGTGGTGGAGGCGGCCGCCAGGCCGGCGTCGGTGTGCAGCACGTCCCGCAGGTAGACCGCCGACCAGTCCAGGCTCGCGCCCTCGGCGAAGACCGCGCAGAACCCGATGGCCCCGATGAGCTGCGCGGACTTCGGGGGCAGCGTGAAGTGCGGCGGCGCCTGGGCCTCCCCGTCGCTCCTCAGGTCGAGCACCCCCCGTACGGCGAACAGCCCGGCCGCGGTGAGGACGAGCGCGGCGACCAGGTGGTGCAGGCGGGCGTCGGCCCCGCCGTGCGCGGCGACCATGCCGGCGGCCGAGCCGAGCAGCGCGCCCACGCTCCACATGCCGTGCAGCGAGGACATGATCGAGCGGCGCAGCCGGTTCTCGGTCTCCACGCCCAGCGCGTTCATCGCCACGTCCGACATGCCGGCGGTGGCCCCGTAGACCAGGAGCGCGAGGCAGAGGGCGGGCAGGTTCGGGGCGAGGCTCGGCAGGATCAGGGAGAGGGTCCACATCGCCAGCAGTCCGCGCAGCGCGGCGCGGGCGCCGAACCGGTGGTTGATCCGCCCGGCGAGCGGCATCGCGAACGCCGCACCGAGGGCGGGGAAGGCGAGGGCGAGGCCCAGGGTGCCCGCGCCGAGCTGGGCGTGGTCCTGGATCCAGGGGATGCGGGTGGCGAAGGAGCCGGTGACCGCGCCGTGGGCACAGAAGACGGCGGCGATGGCGAAACGGGCGTGGCGCAGGCGCGCCGGGCTGAGGTGGTTGTCCCCGGTCATGACAAATAAACTATCAGGGACCCTGCCTGATAGATAATGATCTCGACTCCCTAGGATGGGCGCCGTGACTTCCGCCCCCGCCCCGGTACCGTCCCCCGCCTCGCCCAGCACGGCCCGGGCCATCAACGACCGCCTCGCCCTGCGACTCCTCCAGGAGTCCGGGCCGCTGACGGCCACCCAGCTCAAGTCCAGGACCGGGCTCTCCCGCCCCTCGGTCGCCGACCTCGTCGACCGGCTCGCCGGAGCCGGGCTGATCGAGGTCGTCGGGGAGTCCGGCGAACAGCGGCGCGGCCCGAACGCCAAGCTGTACGGGATCGTCGCGAACCGCGCCCACCTGGCCGCCCTGGACGTCCGCACGGACCGGGTCACCGCCGTCGTCACCGACCTGCTCGGCCACCCCCTGGCCGAGGCCGCCCTGCCCGTCGGCGCACCCGAGGACGCGGTGGCGGCCCTGCTGCGCACCGCGCACGAGGCCGGCGCCGCGGCCCTGCACACCGTCGTCATCGGGGCCCCCGGCCTGGTCACCCCGGCCACCGGCGAACTCCGCGACACCAGCGGCCTGCCGGCCTGGCACCGCAACCTGGTGACCGCCCTGCAACGGACCCTGCCCGCCGTGGTGGTGGTCGAGAACGAGACCAACCTGGCCGCCCTCGCCGAGCAACGCCTGGGCGTCGCCCGCGGCCTGGACTCCTTCGTGCTCCTGTGGCTCGGCGCGGGGGTGGGCGCGGCGGTGGTCCTGGACGGCCGGCTGCGCCGGGGCGCCTCCGGAGGGGCGGGCGAGATCGGCTTCCTCCCGGTACCGGGCACCGGCTCCCTGCCCTCGGCCGCCGACTGCGGGGGCGGGTTCCACGCCCTGGCCGGACGGGACGGCGTGACCGCGCTCGCGCGCGAACACGGCTTCGCGGGCCCGGCGGAGGAGGCGGTGGCCGGAGCCGCCGGCGAGGCCTTCCTCGAAGCCCTGGCCGAGCGGCTCGCGCTGGGCGCGGCGGCCGCCGCGGCGATCCTGGACCCCGGCTGCGTGGTCCTGGCGGGCGAACTCGGCCGCGCCGGCGGTCCCGCGCTGGCGGCCCGGGTCGCCCACCGCCTGGCGAAGCTGACCCCGGTCCCGACGGAGATCCGCGCCACGACCCTGGGCGACCCGGCGGTCCTGGCCGGAGCCCGCCTGGCCGCACGGGAGGCGGCGCAGGAGGTGTTGTTCGGGGGGTAGGGCCGGGTCCACCCGGGGCGTTCCCTGCGGGTGGTTGCGCCGCTCGTGCGGGATCGGGCCTGTTGTGCCCCGGGCCGGGCGGGTGCTGGGGCGGGGCGCGCGCCGGGGCGTCTCCTCGAGCGCGGGTGGTTGCGCCGCTCGTGCGGGATCGGGCCTGTTGTGCCCCGGGCCGGGCGGGTGCTGGGGCGGGGCGCGCGCCGGGGCGTCTCCTCGAGCGCGGGTGGTTGCGCCGCTCGTGCGGGATCGGGCCTGTTGTGCCCCGGGCCGGGCGGGTGCTGGGGCGGGGCGCGCGCCGGGGCGTCTCCTCGAGCGCGGGTGGCTGCGCCGCTCGTGCGGGATCGGGGCGGCAGGCTTCGCCGGTGCGGGTGGGGCCGTGCGCGCGCCGGGGCGTCTCCTCGGACGCCGAACGTGACGGGGGGTCGGCGGGCCGGGCCACCTTGCGTTCGACGCCCTGCGGGGAGCGCCCCGGCACACACCCGGCCCCGGTGGGACTGCGGCGTTCCGGCCGGCCGGGCCAGGGGTGCCCCGGCACGCACCCGGCCCCGGTGGGACTGCGGCGTTCCGGCCGGCCAGGCCAAGGGACCCGGCCCCGCCCGTTACCGCCCCCGCGCCGCGAGGAACTGTGCGAACGTGCCCTTGCCCACCGCGTGGGACGGGGTCAGGTGGCCGCCCCGGCGGAAGGCGGCGTACGTCTTGCCCGCCAGCGGGACGGGGACCACCCGGCCGCGGCGGCCGGTCGCCTCCAGGTAGGCGCGGGCCAGGTCCGTCAGGCGCCGGATCTGCGGACCGCCCATGTCGGGGACCCGGCCCGCCGGGGCGGGGACCGCGAGCTCGGCCAGCCGGTCCGCGACCTCCTCGACGGCGATCGGCTGCACCGGGACCCCCTTCGGCACCGGCACGACCGGCAGCTTCGCCGCAGCGTCGGTCACCTGCGCCACCAGGTCGTGGAACTGCGTGGTGCGCAGGATCGTCACCCCCAGCCCGGATCCCTCCAGCATCCGCTCCACCCGCAGCTTCGCCTTGTAGTAGCCGAGCGGAACCACGTCCACCCCGACGATCGAGATGTAGACCATGTTGCCGACCGTCCCCGCCCGGCGGGCCGCGTCGATCAGGTGCCCCGTGGCCATCTCGTCGCCCTTGCCCGCGCGGCGCGTGTTGCTCGCGCAGTGCACGACCACTTCCACGCCGGCCATCGCCGCGTCCAGTCCGCTTCCGTCCTGCAGGTCCACCGGGTACTCGGGGGCGTGCCGGCTCAGTACGCGGACCTCGTGGCCCGCCTCCCGCAGCCGGGACACGACCAGGGTGCCGAGGGTGCCGGTGCCTCCGGTGACGAGGATGGTGCTCATGGGGTCCGCCTTTCGCCGGGAACGTTTTTCGCCAGCTGGGACAGGACAGTCCTCAGGAATGTGACAGCTGCCGCCGGAGGAAGGCCAGCTTCTCCGGATTGACCACCGTGCTGATGCCGCTGACCAGTCCGTTCTCGAATTCCACCAAGAGGACCGCCACCTCCCCGAAGAGCAGCGCGGGCGTGCCGTTGACCTCCGCGACGGTGACCGGCAGGCCCGCGGCGAACTTCTCCAGCACCCCGATCGAGAACCGGGCCACCTTGTCCCGCCCCACGATCGGCCGCAGTGCCGCGCCGACCACGCCGCCGCCGTCCGACACGTACCGCACGTCGGCCGTCAGCAGGCCCTCCAGCCGTTCCAGGTCCCCGCCGCGGGCCGCCGAAAGGAAGGTCTTCACCAGGCTCTGCCACCGCTCGGGGTCCGGTTCGAAGCGCCGCTCCTCGGTGGCCGCCCGCTCCGCCGCCACCCGGCCCGCCGCCCGACGGTAGAGCTGGCGGCAGTTGGCCTCGCTGAGGTCCAGGAGCCCGGCGATCTCCCGGTGGCCGTACGCGAAGGCCTCGCGCAGCACGTAGACCGCCCGCTCCACCGGCGTGAGCTGCTCCAGCAGCACCAGCAGGGCCATCGACACGCTGTCCCGCTGCTCCGCCGACTCCAGCGGGCCGAGCGTCCCGTCCCCGGTGAGGACCGGCTCCGGGAGCCAGGGGCCGACGTACTCCTCGCGCCGGACGCGCGCCGAGGTGAGGTTGTTGAGGCACAGATTCGTGACGACCTTGGCGAGCCAGGCCCCCGGGTGCCGAATGTCCGCGCGGTCCGCCGACACCCAGCGCAGGTACGCGTCCTGCACGGTGTCCTCGGCCTCCGCGGCGGAGCCGAGCATGCGGTAGGCGATGCCGAACATCCGGGGCCGGTGTTCCTCGAAGTCCGCTTCGGTCGCGGTGACATGGGTGCTCACCGGGACAGCCTAGGCACGGGCGAGGACCCGGTGGCCGCCGGGCCACCGGGTCCTCACCCGCTCACGTGCGCACGCACGTACGGATCAGGGTCAGCAGGCGCCCTGGTCCTTCCAGACACCCCATTCTCCGGTGGTGCCGGGCTCCTCGTTCTGCGTCCACCACTGGGCCTTCCAGTTGCGGCCCTTGTGGGAGACGACGTTGCCGCTGTTGTAGACCGTGCCCGCCGCGTACGCCGGGCCGGTGCAGGTCCCGCCCGTCGGGGGAGGGGTGGTGGGCGGCGTGGTCGGGGGAGTGGTCGGCGGGGTGGTCGGCGGCTGGGTGCCGCCCGGTTCCGTCACCGTGGTGCCGCGTGCCAGGTCACCGGCGAGGGCGTAGGTGGTGCCGGAGATGTTCACCGTCCAGTTGGAGGGCGTGGAGACCGGCAGGTAGTAGTTGAACGCCAGGTCCACCGAGGCGCCCGGGGCCAGCGTCTGCCAGGCCGGGAGCTTGAGGGAGACCCGCTGGAAGTCGCCCTTCAGGCCGCCGGCGTTGGTGCCGGTGTGACCGCTGCTGATCACCTTCGTGCCGAAGCCCGACTGGTCGGAGGCGTTGTCCGGGGCCGAGGTCCCGTAGTCGAACTGGAACTCGGTGCCCCCGGGCAGCGTCGTGTTCGTGTTGTTGGTGATCTTGAGCTTCGGGGTGAGCGGGTAGTTGGAGTCCCCCAGCTTGAACTCGGTGAACTCCGTCCTGATGTTCACGGCCTGGGCGGGAAGCGCCGCGTTGGACTTCTTCGCGCCGTACGGGGAGGCCGACTTGAACTTCTGGTACATCGTGTCGGTGAGCGTGTCACCCATCTCGTACTGGCCCTTGGCCGCGTTGTACGCGTAGTCGCCCGCGAGCTCCCAGACCATCGTGCCGCCGATGCCCTTGTTCACCACGTAGTCGGCCTTGGCGGCCACCGACTGCTCGTCCTCCGTCGAGAGGAAGACCTTCTTCTGCGCGTTCCACAGCCACGGCGCCACCAGGGTGGAGTCGTACTTGCGGACGTAGGCGCCGCTCAGCGTGGTGTTCGCCGGGAAGCCGTACCTGGTGACGTAGTCGCCGACGACCCCCTTCTCCAGGTTCTTGGCGTGCCACATCGGGTTGGAGCCCGCCGGGGACTCGACCCCGTTGGTGTCCTTGTCGTGCCAGAGGTTGTCGATGCCGACCGCGCCGTCACCGCACTTGGCCAGGCCCGCGCCGGCCGGGCAGGTCGTCGCGGGTGCCTTGCCCCACAGCCCGTCGGTGCCGCCCTGCACGTTCTTGAAGCCGCGCGTGTAGTAGGGCAGGCCGATGTTGATGCGGCCGCCCGGCATCGAGCCGCGGAAGTAGTGGTACGCCCAGTCGGTGTTGAGGTAGCCGATGCCGCCGTACTGGGAGGTGGAGTAGACGCCGGCGGCGGCGAGTTCGCCGTCCTTGCCGTCGTCGAAGAGCGAGGCGTTGGGGCCGACGTACTCGTTCCAGGCGCCGTGCAGGTCGTAGGACATGATGTTGACGTAGTCCAGGTACTTCTGGACCTGGAACGTCTCCATGCCCCGCAGCAGGTAGCCGGAGGAGGGGGCGGCGACGGAGAGCAGGTAGTGCTTGCCGTCGGCGGCGCCCGCGCGGTCGAGCTTCTCGCGCAGGGACTTCATCAGGGCCGCGTAGCCCTGGACCAGACCGGCGCGGCGGGCGTTGGCCAGCTGCCAGTCCAGCGGGTTGCCCGCGTCCTTCATCGTGGTCGGGTACTCGTAGTCGATGTCGACGCCGTTGAACCCGTACTTGCGGATGAACTCGACCGAGGAGTCGGCGAAGGTGTCGATGCCGGCCTGGTTCACCGAGCCGTCGGCGTTCGTGGCCATCGAGTAGAAGCCGCCGGAGGCGACGCGGTTGCCGTCGTCGCCGAAGTAGCCGCCGGTCTCGGCCCAGCCGCCGACCGAGATCAGCGTCTTGACGCCCGGGTACTGCTTCTTGAACTTCGTCAGCTGGTTGAAGTGGCCCTTGTAGGGGAGGGCCGGGTCCATCTCGGCGCCCGCGACGCCGGGCCAGGTCATCCCGGTGGCGGCGTTGTTCACGTTGTCCGCGCCGACCGAGATCTTGTTGTCGGCGCCCACGTGGGCGAAGGCGTAGTTCAGGTGGGTGACCTTGGACCACGGGATGTTGTGGGCGAGGTAGGCGGGCGTGCCGTCCTTGCCGGTGCGCCAGCCGGTGAAGTATCCGATGACGCGGCGCTGGTGGTCGGCGCCCATCTTCTCGCGGCCTTCGGAGTCGTAGACCGAGCAGTACGGGACGTCGACGCCGGCCGTCTTGTAGAGCCCGTCGGGGCGACAGCTCTCGTTGTCGGCGGCGTGCGAGACGCCCGCAGAGAGCCCGCCCACCAGCAGTCCGGCGATCGCGGCGCCGGATGCCAGGAGCATCGCTCTCGTACGTGTGGGGGACGGCATGGTGCCTCCTGGGGAGGGGAGGATGCGGGACACAGGTGGACACAACGTGAAGCAACAGGACTGGTGCAGAAGCGTGTTGGCCCGTGACGTGCGCACATCTGACGGGCTGTTCCCGAGAAGATGAAGGGAACGTTAAGAGGACTAGACCACCCCGTCAATAGGTCTGGACCAACCCCCGGCCCACTTGGCCAGGTCTCGGCCGCGGTCACCCCCCGGGTCACCCTCTGTGAGCCAGGCCACACCGCATCACCTGCGTGGCGGCGGATCACCCGTGGCAGACTGGCTGGAGTACCAGTAGCAGCGCACTCCGGGGTCGGTGTAATTCCGAACCGGCGGTTATAGTCCGCGACCCGTCCGCAGCCAGCGGCCGGTTGACCAGGTGAGATTCCTGGACCGACGGTTAAAGTCCGGATGGGAGGCAGTGCGCGGCGGGCCAGTCACGGGTACGCCGCCGTCGGCGGTTCATCGGCATATCCCTGCGGACATGCCCGATCGGACCGTTTTTTCGGCCTCGGCGTCCCCCTGTGAGCTGGACCGCTTCATCTGTCGTATCCCGACAGGCCCCGGAGTCCGTGCCCGATGAGGCAGGAGGACCCGGTGGCGACACACGCCGCGCACGCAGCACCCGCATCCGACGCGGGTACCCGTGCCATGCGCCGAGCCGTCGAGCTCGCCGCCCGCGGACTCGGCTCCACCAGCCCCAACCCCGTCGTCGGCTGCGTCATCACCGACGCCTCCGGAACCGTCGTGGGCGAGGGCTGGCACGAGCGGGCCGGCGGCCCGCACGCCGAGGTCAACGCCCTGCGCACCGCAGGCGACGCGGCCCGCGGCGGCACCGCCTACGTCACCCTCGAACCCTGCAACCACACCGGCCGTACGGGACCCTGCGCCCGCGCCCTCGTCGAGGCCGGGATCGCCCGCGTGGTCTACGCCGTCTCCGACCCGAACCCGCAGGCCAGCGGTGGCGCGGCCACCCTGCGCGCCGCCGGGGTCGACACCGAGGCCGGGCTGCTGGAGGCGGAGGCCGAGGCCGGCAACACCGCCTGGCTGACCTCCGTACGGCTCGCCCGCCCCCATGTGACCTGGAAGTACGCCGCCACCCTCGACGGCCGCAGCGCCGCGGCCGACGGCACCAGCCGCTGGATCAGCTCCTCCGAGTCCCGCGCGGACGTCCACCGGCTGCGCGCCGAGGCCGACGCCGTCCTGGTGGGCGGCGGCACCCTGCGCGCCGACGACCCGCACCTGGCCGTACGCGGCATCGACGGAGCCACCCAGCCCCTGCGCGTGGCCCTCGACACCCACGCCGGACTCCAGCCGGGCGCCCGCATCCTCGACGACTCCGCACCCACGCTGCTGGTCGTCGCCGAGGACGCCGACACCCGTCACCTGCCCGGCGTCGACCTCCTGCGGCTGCCCCTGCAGGACGGCCGCATCCCGGTCCGCAGGCTCCTCGCGGAGCTGTACGCCCGCGGCGTGCGCTCCCTCCTCCTGGAGGGCGGCCCCACCCTGGCGGGCGCCTTCGTCGAGGACGGAGCCGTCGACCGGATCGTCGGCTACCTCGCCCCGGCCCTGCTCGGCGCCGGCCCCGCGGCCTTCGGCGACGCGGGCATCACGAACATCTCCCACGCCGTACGCCTCGACATCACCGAGGCCGTGCGCGTGGGCCCCGATCTCCGCATCACCGCCATCCCCACCACCGCCCCCAAGGAGCACTGAGTGTTCACCGGAATCGTCGAAGAACTGGGCGAGGTCGCCGCCGTCGAGCAGCTCGAGGAGGCCTCCCGCTTCCGGCTGCGCGGCCCCCTGGTCACCGAGGGCGCCAAGCACGGCGACTCGATCGCCGTGAACGGCGTCTGCCTGACCGTCGTGGAGACCGCCGACGGCGAGTTCACCGCCGACGTCATGCAGGAGACCCTGAACCGCTCCAGCCTCGGCGCCCTCGCCGAGGGCTCCCGGGTCAACCTGGAGCGCCCGATGGCCCTCGGCGGACGCCTCGGCGGCCACCTGGTCCAGGGGCACGTGGACGGAACCGGCGAGATCCTCTCCCGGACCCCCTCCGAGCACTGGGAGATCGTCAAGGTCGCCCTCCCGGAGAACCTCTCCCGGTACGTGGTCGAGAAGGGCTCCATCACGGTCGACGGCGTCAGCCTCACCGTGGTCGAGGCGGCCGCCGACTGGTTCACGATCAGCCTCATCCCCACCACCCTCGCCCTGACCACGCTCGGCACCAAGCAGCCCGGCGACCCGGTCAACCTGGAGGTCGACGTCCTTGCGAAGTACGTCGAGCGCCTCCTGGCCGCCGGGGTCGACCCCCTGCACGCGCGTCCGACGGGAGACGACCAGTGACCGCCCTGACCTGGCTCAACGCCGAGGCCTTCACCGTCTTCGGCCAGAAGGTCATCTGGTCCGACATGATCGGCAACCTGATGGGCCTGGCCGCGCTCGCCCTGGGCTGGCGCCGCTCCATATGGACCTGGCCCGCCCAGCTCCTCTCCGGCCTGATCCTCATCGCCGCCTACGCCTCCGCCCACCTCGCCGGCGGCGTCGGCAAGCAGCTCCTGGTCATCGGCGTGGCCGCGTGGGGCTGGCGGGCCTGGCAGCTCGGCCGGCAGCAGGCCCAGGACGGCTCCATCGCCGTGCGCACCGCCACCTGGAAGGAGCGCGGACTGCTCCTCGCCGGAGCGGCGCTCGGCACCCTCGCCGTCGGCGGCCTGTTCACGCTCTACCCGGACCTGTCCTGGAGCCCGTGGGCCGACGCGTACATCTTCGTCGGCACCATCGTCGCGATGGTCGCCCAGGCGCGCGGCCTCGTCGAGTTCTGGATCGCCTGGCTCCTCGTCGACCTGGTCGGCGTCCCCCTCGCCTTCAACAACGGCCTGGCCTTCTCCGGCCTCGTCTACGTCGTGTACTTCGCCCTCGTGGTCTGGGGCGCCTACGACTGGTACCAGCGCTCGCGCACCACCACCCCCGCCCCGGCCCTGGAAGGAGCAACGGCATGACCACCCTCAAGCCCGTGCCCGAGATCCCCGAAGAGACCTTCCGCCTCGACCCCGTCGAGCAGGCCGTCCGCGACATCGCGGCGGGCCGGCCGGTGGTCGTCGTCGACGACGAGGACCGCGAGAACGAGGGCGACCTCGTCATCGCCGCCGAGAAGGCCACCCCCGAGATCATCGCCTTCATGATGAGCGAGTGCCGCGGCCTGATCTGCGCCCCCATGGAGGGCCCCGAGCTGGACCGGCTCGAACTCCCCCAGATGGTCCAGAACAACACCGAGTCGATGAAGACCGCCTTCACCGTCTCCGTCGACGCGAGCGCCGCCCACGGCGTCACCACCGGCATCTCGGCCGCCGACCGCGCCGCCACCCTGCGGCTCCTCGCCGACGGGGTCTGCGGCCCCGGCGACTTCGTCCGCCCCGGCCACATCTTCCCGCTGCGCGCCAAGCCGGGCGGCGTCCTCGTCCGCAACGGCCACACCGAGGCGGCCGTCGACCTCGCCCGCCTCGCGGGCCTGCGCCCGGCCGGTGCCATCGTGGAGATCGCCGGCGAGGACGGCGTCATGCTGCGCCTGCCCGAGCTGATCCCCTTCGCCCGCAAGCACGGCCTGACGATCATCTCCATCGAGGACCTGATCGCCTACCGCCGCTCCGCCGAGCCCACCGTGCGCCGCGAGGCCGAGGTCAGCCTGCCGACCGCCTTCGGCGCGTTCACGGCCTACGGCTACCGCTCCACCGTCGACGGCGTCGAGCACGTCGCCCTCGTCCACGGCGAGATCGGCGACGGCACGGACCTCCTGGTCCGCATGCACTCCGAGTGCCTCACCGGCGACATCTTCGCCTCCCAGCGCTGCGACTGCGGCCCCCAGTTGCACGCCTCCATGGAGCGGATCAAAAACGAGGGCCGCGGGATCGTCGTCTACCTGCGCGGCCACGAGGGCCGCGGCATCGGACTGCTGTCCAAGCTGCGCGCGTACGAACTGCAGGAGCGCGGCCGCGACACCCTCGACGCCAACCTGGAACTGGGCCTGCCCGCCGACGCCCGCGACTACGCGGCCGGCGCGCAGATCCTCGCCGACCTCGGCGTGCACGACGTCCGCCTGATGACCAACAACCCCGACAAGTCCGCCGCCCTCGTCCGGTACGGCATCGAGGTCACCGGCCGGGAGGCCATGCCGGTCGAGGCGGGCGAGCACAATCTCCGGTACCTGCGCACCAAGCGGGACCGGATGGGCCACGACCTGCCCTGGCTGGACGGGGCCGTGACCACGTCCGCCTGCGGCAACCAGTAGGCAAGCACCACCACCCGTACGTACATCCACGAACCACCGAGGAGCAGAGCTGTGAGCGGCAAGGGCGCACCCGAACTGAGCGTGAAGAACTGCGGAGACCTCCGAGTCGCCGTGATCGCGGCCCAGTGGCACGAGAAGGTCATGGACGGACTGGTCGACGGCGCCCTGCGGGCCCTGCACGAGCTGGGCATCGACGAGCCCACCCTGCTCCGCGTCCCGGGCAGCTTCGAGCTGCCGGTCGTGGCGAAGGTGCTGGCCGGTCGCGGTTACGATGCGATCGTCGCCCTCGGTGTGGTCATCCGCGGCGGCACCCCGCACTTCGACTACGTCTGCCAGGGCGTCACCCAGGGCCTGGTACAGGTGTCGATCGACACCGGAGTCCCCGTCGGCTTCGGCGTGCTGACCTGCGACAACGACGAGCAGGCGCTGGACCGCGCCGGGCTCGAGGGGTCGAACGAGGACAAGGGGCACGAAGCGGTCACCGCCGCCGTCTCCACCGCCATGACCCTGCGGACCGTCAGCGAACCCTGGCGCTAGTCCAAGGAGTGAACCCCGGCACGGGGACACCCGGGTGAGCCCTTACTCTAAGGACATCATGGCGAACGAACCCTCCAAGACCTTCGAAGAGCTCTTCACCGAGCTCCAGCTCAAGGCAGCCGAAGGCGACCCCAGCACCTCCCGCACCGCCGAGCTCGTCCACAAGGGCGTCCATGCCATCGGCAAGAAGGTCGTCGAGGAGGCCGCCGAGGTCTGGATGGCCGCCGAGTACGAGGGCAAGGAAGCCGCCGCCGAGGAGATCTCCCAGCTGCTGTACCACGTCCAGGTGATGATGGTCGCGCGCGGGATCTCCCTCGACGACGTCTACGCGCACCTCTGATCCACGGCACGCACACCCGCCCGTAACCACGCACACCACGCACCAAAGGAAGCCCCATGCTGCGCATCGCCGTCCCCAACAAGGGTTCACTCTCCGGACCGGCGTCGGCGATGCTCCATGAGGCCGGCTACCGGATGCGCAAGGAGTCCAAGGAGCTCGTGGTCGTCGACCCCGAGAACGAGGTGGAGTTCTTCTACCTCCGCCCCAAGGACATCGCGATCTACGTCTCCTCCGGCAAGCTCGACATCGGCATCACCGGCCGCGACCTGCTGCTCGACTCCGGCGCCAGCGCCGAGGAGATCCTGCCGCTGAACTTCGGCCGGTCCACCTTCCGCTACGCCACCACCCCCGGCACGGCGAAGGGCCCCGGGGACTTCCACGGGATGACGATCGCGACCTCGTACGAGGGAATCGTCGCCAAGCACCTCGCCGAGAAGGGGATCGACGCCTCCGTCGTCCACCTCGACGGCGCGGTCGAGACCGCCATCCAGCTCGGCGTCGCCCAGATCATCGCGGACGTCGTCGAGACCGGCACCAGCCTGCGCAACGCGGGCCTGGAGGTCATCGGCGAGCCGATCCTCACCTCCGAGGCCGTCGTGATCCGCGGCAACGGCGCCGACGCCGACGACCCGCAGGTCCAGCAGTTCCTGCGCCGCCTCCAGGGCGTCCTGGTGGCCCGCAGCTACGTGATGATGGACTACGACTGCCGCGCCGAGCACCTCGAGCGCGCGGTCGCCCTCACCCCGGGCCTGGAGTCGCCGACCGTCTCCCCGCTGCACAACGAGGGCTGGGTCGCGGTCCGTGCCATGGTCCCGGCCAAGGAAGCCCAGCGGATCATGGACGACCTGTACGAGCTCGGCGCGCGCGCGATCCTCACCACGTCGATCCACGCCTGCCGGCTCTGACCCGTCCGACCCGCGCCACCACTGCAGAAGGCACCTGAACCACCATGGCCGAGTCCGCCGCCCAGCCCGAACCCCCCGCCCTGCCGGTCACCTTCCGGCCGACCCGTACCCGGGTGGTCCTGCTGGGCGTCGGCCTCGCCATGTTCGCCACGATCACCTCGATCGCGGTGATGCTGGAGCGCCTGCAGCCCGGCGAGCGGATCAGCTTCGTCTTCGTCGCCGTCCTGCTGTCCTCCGTACTCGTCCTGCTCAGCCGCCCCAAGGTGGTCGCGGACGAGACCGGAGTCACCGTGGTCAACCTGACCACCACCCGCCGCCTGGAGTGGGCGCAGATCCTGCGCGTCAACCTCCGCCCCGGCGACCCGTGGGTGTTCCTGGACCTCAGCGACGGCACCAGCCTGCCCGTCCTCGGCATCCAGCCGGGTGTCGCCAAGCAGCAGGCGATCGGCGACGCCCGCGCCCTGCGCGCCCTCGCCGAATCCCGCGGAACCGGCGCGAACGACAGCTGAGACCGCCGATCCTCGTCGCTGCGTACCGTTGCGGCCGGGATCTCAATGACTACCCTGGTGGCGGGGCGCAGTCGTGCGCCCTCCCACCGGCCCCGGGACCCCGAGGTCCGTGGGCACCTGCGACTTGAGGAGTGACTCCCTCCAGCAATGGACGGATCGTCCGGTAGTACCCGCGCCGCCCTCCCTCCGGAGGCGGCGGCATGACCATTCCGCTACTCCTGCTCGCGGCGGCATTCGCCCTGATCCTCGCCAACGGTTTCTTCGTGGCAGCCGAATTCGGCCTCGTCACCGTGGAGCGACCCGAGGCCGAGCGCGCCGCAGCCGACGGTGACCGCCGTGCCCGCACGGTGGTCGAGGCCCTGAAAGAGCTCTCCTTCCAGCTCTCAGGCACCCAGCTCGGCATCACCATCACCTCCCTCGTGGTCGGCATGCTCGCCGAGCCCGCCCTCGCCGCGCTGCTGGCCGGGCCGCTCGCCGCGACCGGCCTGCCCGAGGGAGCCGTCCCCGGCGTCGCCGTCGTCATCGGCATGCTGCTCGCCTCCGCCGTCCAGATGGTCGTCGGCGAGCTCGTACCGAAGAACTGGGCGGTCTCCCGGCCGCTCCAGGTGGCCCGCTTCGTCGCCGGCCCCCAGAACGCCTTCTCCCGCGCCTTCCGGCCGGTCATCGCCGGGCTGAACGCCGTCGCCAACCGGCTCGTCCGGGCGCTCGGCGTGGAGCCGACCGAGGAGATGGCCTCCGCCCGGACCCCCGGCGAACTGGTCTCCCTGGTCCGCCATTCGGCCCAGGCCGGCGCCCTCGAACAGGACACCGCCGACCTCTTCGTACGGACCCTCTCGCTGGGCGAGCTCACGGCCCAGCACGTCATGACCCCCCGGGTGAAGGTCAGCGCCCTCATGCACACGGCCACCGCGGCCGACGTGCTCAACCTGACCCGTGCCACGGGCCTGTCCCGCTTCCCGGTCTACCGCGACCGCATCGACGAGGTCACCGGCGTGGTCCACCTCAAGGACGCCCTCGCCGTGCCCGAGTCCGACCGCGACCGCACCACCGTGAGCCGGATCTGCGTCGCCCCGCTGCTGGTGCCCGGCTCCCTGCCGGTGCAGCCGCTGCTGGAACGGTTGCGCAGCGAACAGCCGATGGCCGTGGTCGTCGACGAGTACGGCGGCACCGCCGGCGTGGTCACCCTGGAGGACATCGTCGAGGAACTCGTCGGCGAGGTCCGCGACGAGCACGACCTCGCCGAGGACGACAGCCCCGAACTGGCCGTCGTGGCGGCCGAGGACGGCCGCCCCTCCTGGGAGGCCGACGGCAGCTGCCGGGTGCAGACCCTGCGCCGGATAGGCCTGGAGGTGCCCGAAGGGCCGTACGAGACCGTCGCGGGCCTCGTCGCCGACCTGCTCGGCCGGATCCCCGCCCCCGGGGACCGGGCCGATCTCCCCGGCTGGAAGCTGTCCGTCCGCCGGGTGGGCCGCAACCGCGCCGAGCTCGTACGCCTGGTCCGGCTGACGGCGGTGCCCGCGGCCGGCGGGTACCGGCCCGCCTCCGCGGCCGACGGCGCCGGCCTGCTCGGCTCCGGCCGTCACGGCGAAGGCGTCCCGCAGCGGGCCGAGCTGGAAGGCGCCTCCCGGTGAACGTGCTCCAGCTCCTCTTCGCCCTGCTGCTGGTCCTCGCCAACGGCTTCTTCGTCGGCGCCGAGTTCGCACTCGTCTCCGTACGGCGCAGCCAGATCGAGCCCCTCGCGGCCGGCTCCAAGCGGGCCCGCCAGGTCCTCCACGGCCTGGAGAACCTCCCGCGCATGATGGCCGCCGCGCAGTTCGGCATCACCATCTGCTCGCTCACCCTCGGCGCGGTCGCCGAACCCACCGTGGCCCGGCTGCTGGAGCCCGTCTTCCACGCCGTCCACGTACCGCAGGGCCTGATCCACCCCCTCGGCTACGCGCTCGCGCTCGCCGCCGTGGTCTTCCTGCACCTGGTCATCGGCGAGATGGTCCCCAAGAACCTCGCCATGGCCGCCCCTGAGAAGACCGCCCTGTGGTTCAGCCCCGGCCTGGTCGCCTTCGCCCGTGTGTGCGGGCCGGTCACGACCGCGCTCGGCGCCTGCGCCAAGCTCGTCCTGAAGCTCTTCAAGGTCGAACCCAAGGACGAGGTCGAGGCCGTCTACACCTCCGCCCAGCTGGGCCGGCTCCTCATGGACTCCCGGCGGGCCGGGCTCCTGGAGCCGGTCGAGCAGGAGCGGCTGGAGGACGCCCTCGAACTGGGCAGCCGTCCCGTCAGCGACGTCCTCCTCGACCGGGACCGCCTGGTCACGGTCGGCCCCGACGTGACCCCGCGCCAGATCGAGCAGCTGACCGTGCGCACCGGCTACTCCCGTTTCCCCGTCCGTGCCGCCAGTGGCGCCTTCATGGGCTACCTGCACGTCAAGGACGTACTGGACCTGGAGGACCGGGAGCGGGCCGTGCCCCAGCGGGTCTGGCGCCGGATGACCACCCTGTGCGCCACCGTCCCGCTGGACGACGCCCTCGGCGTGATGCGCCGCGACGCCACCCACCTGGCGCAGGTCGCCGACCCCGCCGGCCGGGTCCTGGGCCTGGTCGCCCTGGAGGACGTCCTGGAAATGCTGGTGGGCGAGGTCCGCGACCCGTCACACCGGGCGTACGTGCGGGGCGCGTAGCCAGGGTTCCCCCAGACTCCGTCCGGGGGAACCCTGGAACCCCCACCCCTCAATCGCCGGCGGGCTGGATTTTCAGCCCGTCCGGCGTTTGAGGACCGGCTCCGGGCAGGCCCTGGGGGCACCTCCAGCGGTAGCTGGGGGAGAAACGGCGAAAGGGCGGGGCGGGGAGAAGGCTCCGCGCACCGGCCACCGCGGCCACCGCGGCCGCCGGGGTCACAACGGCGGCTCCGGCCGTTCCTGCGGCCCTCGGCCCGACAGGACCTCCCCGTACGCCTGCATCAGGTCCGGCAGCCGCAGCGTGGCCAGGTCGTCCCGCGAAGGCTCACCCGCGAAGCCCGCCAGCCGCAGGTCCCGGTACGCGCAGCTCTTCTCGTACAGCGTCCGCAGGAAGCGCCCGTTGCCGAGCTCGTCGATCCAGCCCTGCTCCACCACGTGCCCGCTGATGCTGCGCAGCTCCTCCAGCGACTCCTCGTCCCAGTGGTCCCCGTTCGCGTCCGCCAGCACCCCGCCGATCGCGGTCAGCTCCAGCGGCCGGTAGCTGGGGAAGTCCACCCGGGTGGTGAACCGCGAGGACAGCCCGGGATTGGCGGCCAGCAGCCGGTCCATCCCCGCCGGATAGCCCGCCAGGATCACCACCAGGTGGTCCCGGTTGTCCTCGGCCCGCTTGAGCAGCACCTGCAGGGCCTCGTCGCCGTACGCGTCGCCCTTGCTGTAGCCCGAGTTCGACAGCGAGTACGCCTCGTCCACGAACAGCACCCCGCCGATCGCCGAATCGATCAGCTCGTTCGCCTTCACCGCGGTCTGGCCCAGGAACTCGCCCACCAGGTCCGCCCGCTGGGCCTCCACCAGATGGTCCCCGCCCAGCAGTCCCAGCGCGTAGAAGACCCGCCCCAGGATCCGCGCGACCGTCGTCTTCCCCGTCCCCGACGGCCCCGAGAAGACGAAGTGGCGTTTCGGCGGCTGCACCGGTAGCCCCTGACCCGCCCGCAGCCGCGCCATGTGCAGCTGCGCCGAGAGCGCCTTCACCTGCCGCTTGACCGGTTCCAGGCCCACCATCCGCTCCAGCTCCGCCAGCGCCTCGGCGAGCGCCGCCGGGTCGGCCGGACCGGCCGGCAGCCCCTCGGGGCCGCCCTGCGGCGGGACGGGCACCTTGCGCCGTGCGCCCTCCACCCGGCCCGCCGGGGGAGTCGGCGGAGCCAGCGGGTCCGGCTCGGCCTGGTTGTCGGCCGCGATGTCCTGGACGGGCCCGCCGCCCAGCGCGACCGCCGCGAAGTCCCCGCCGGCCGGGGACGGGCCGTGCCCGGCGTAGGCCCCGTAGCCGGCGTACCCCGCCAGACCCGCCAGATCGGCCATGCCGTCGGTGTCGTCGCCGTCCTCGATGGCCGTCAGCCGGGCCGCGGTGTCCATGAACGAGGGATCCACCCGGTGCACCGCCCGGTACAGCGGCAGCGCCGCCGCGCTGCGCCCGGTGCCCTCGTGCGCCCGCGCCAGCCAGTACCGCAGCTCCTTGCGCTGCGGCTGCTCGCTGCGACATCGCATCAGGGCCGCCGACAGCATCGGCTCCGCCTGCCCGTACATCTCCAGCCGGACCCGGGCCATCCCGCCGAACAGCCCCGCCTCGATCCCCAGCAGCGGATCGTTCACCAGCGGCTCGGTGTGCCGGACCAGTTGCTCCCAGTCCTTCACCAGGTAGGCCCGGCAGGCGTGCAGGAACCGTACCTGGGAGTCGGTGTCCACCGGCGGCAGCGCCGCGAGGGCCTGGTCCAGCTCGGGCACGTGGCGGCCGTCCAGCCAGTGCGAGGCGTGGGCGAGCAGCAGGTCCCGCCGGCTCTCCAGCACCGGCTGCACCCACCAGCCCAGCCAGTACCAGGAGTTCAGTGTCCGCCGGTGCCGGGCCCGCTGCTCGCCGAAGCGGTCCCGGTGCGCGTACATCCGGAGTAACGCGTTGCCGGTGTCCACCCGGAGCGCGTGCAGCCCCAGCCAGGCGTCGGCCATCGAGGGGTCGAGTCGTACGGCCGCCCGGAACTCCTCCTCGGCCTGCGGATACGCGCCCATGGTGCAGGCGTCGACTCCGCGCAGCCAGGCGAGTTCGGCCGGGGCGTGCATGCTGCCCGGCGTGCCGAAATCCATCACGTCCCCCACAAGCCTGCCCCCGTGGTGCGCGGCAACCCCCGCTGCGAGCGCGCGAGTTGACCGGTGCCCCCGGCTGGCGTCGCTGAAATCAGGGCTGCATCGTACCTGCGGTTTCGCACCTTACGTAGGGCGCGACGGGCCGGGTTCGGGAGTGCGCCCCGGGGGCGTCCGGTGACTCAGGGTGAAGAACAGGGGCGGATCCGCGTCGCGTGACACCCGTGGGAAGGGGGTTCGCGGGCAGAACGAAGCCCCCGATCACGGGGGAACAATCGGGGGCTTCGTGTCTGCAGCAGCCGTAAGGCCGCGCATTGAGAACGTAAGGCCGGTGCGGGCCCCAGGTCAAGCAGGTCGGTGGAGGCCTGGCGGAGAGGATTTTCAGGGCCGCTCAGGCCCGGGGGAGTTCGTCACCCTCGGTCACGGAAGCGGCGGTTCCCGCCGTCGCTCCCGCCCCGGAAGACCACTCGTATCCCGTACCGCTCTGGCGCACCAGGGTGTCGGCGAAGGGGCGCGAAGGGTCATTGGAGAAGTGCGCGCGCTCCTCGCGCTCCCATCCGTCCCAGAAGTCGGAAAGTTCACGCCCGTCCCGGTTTCGCCCCCGCAGCCAGGACTGCGCACGAGGCGTCTCCATCCACAGCAGCCCCGCCAGAAGCGGGCGCAGCGCCCGCCGGCCGGCCCCGACCCCCTCGATCAGCAGCACCGGCGCCGGCTCCAGCACCCGCTCCGGCCCGAAGCGGCGCTCCACCCAGTCGTACGGGGCCCAGAGCGCGGGCCGTCCCCCGGCGAGCGGCTCCAGCACCTGCGCGCGCAGCCGCTCCTCCCAGCCGAACAGCTCCTCGTGGCTGGCCACGTCGTCCAGGTGCAGGACGGGCGCCCCGCCCAGCGCTTCGGCGAGCCGCCCCGCGAAGGTGCTCTTCCCGGATCCGGCGTGACCGTCGATCCCGATCAGGCGCACCGGGCCGAGGGAGACCGGCAACGCGGCAAGCTCCCGGGCGAGTGACTCAAGTGACTGCTGTGGCTCCACCCGACCAGCGTAGACAAACCCGACACGACCAGTGGCTTCGGCGTACGGCCGCCGGGAACTGGAAGGGTGAACCCACCGAAGCGCCGACCCACCCCGGGGGAACCTCGCGATGACAGCATCCACGCCACGCAGGGCCGTACTCGTCGCCGCTCTCGCGGTCGCCACCGCGGCGGCCGCCGGTGTCCCCGGCGGCAACGCCTCAGCGGCCGCCCGGCCGACCCCAAGGGCAGCGGGCCGCACCGTCGACAACCGCTTCTGGTACTCCTTCGCCCACTGGCTGGCCGGCGCCCACAAGGGCACCACCGCCGTCGGCGGCGCCCGTCCCGGCCTGGAGATCAAGACCGCCGCCGGCCGTACGGAGTACGCCGATCCGCACACCGGGACGAAGAGCGTCTGGGAGTACGCCACCTGGACCTCCCCGGTGCACCGCTCCACCGTGCCCGCCACCGAGGCCATCGCCTCCTGGAACGCCCGCACCCCGGCCGGCACCTGGATCCAGATCGAACTGCGCGGCACCTACACCGACGGCACCGCCACCCTCTGGTACGTGATGGGGCGGTGGGCCTCCGGCGACCGGGACATCCGCCGCACGTCGGTGGACGGCCAGACCGACGGGAAGTCCACCGTCTGGACCGACACCCTGGCCGTCGACGCCCCGGCCGCGGCCGCCGGGCTGCGGATCACGGACTGGCAGCTGCGCCTCACCCTGTACCGCAAGCCGGGCGCGGACCGCGGCCCCACCGTGTGGCTGGCGGGCGCGATGGTCTCCGACGTCCCGGACCGGTTCGCGGTCCCCGCCTCCTCCTTCTCGGGTCCCGCCCACGAGCTGAAGGTCCCGCGCTACTCGCAGGAGACCCACGCCGGGCAGTACCCCGAGTACGACAACGGCGGCGAGGCCTGGTGCAGCCCCACCTCCTCGCAGATGATCATCGAGTACTGGGGCGGGAAGGCCAGCGCCACCGCCCTGACCTGGGTGAACCCGAGGTACGCCGACCCGCAGATCTGCCACGCGGCCCGCTCCACCTACGACGCCGCCTACAAGGGCTGCGGCAACTGGCCCTTCAACCCCGCGTACGCGGCCACCTACCGCGGGCTCGCCGGTGTCGTCACCCGCCTCACCGCGCTGTCCGACCTGGAGACCCTGGTCCGGGCCGGCATCCCGGCCATCACCTCGCAGTCCTTCCGCACGGAGGAGCTCAGCGGCGCCGGTTACGGCACCGCGGGCCACCTGATGACCGTCATCGGCTTCACGGCGGCCGGGGACGTGATCGCGAACGACCCCAACTCGCCCGACAACCCCGCCGTCCGCCGCGTCTACAAGCGCGCCGAATGGGAGACCATCTGGTTGCGCACCAAGCGCCACGGCGCCTCCGGCAAGGTCGCCTCGGGTGCCGGCGGTATCTGCTACCTCTACTTCCCGGCGGCCCTGGGCGCGGGGCACACGGCCGCGCTGACGGCGGTCGGGGTGCTCTGAGAAGGCTCCGGGGAAGCTCGGGGGCAGGTCCGCGAAGGCTCCGGGGAAGCTCCGCGAAAGCTCCGGGAAAGCTCGGGGGCAGGTCCGGGAGGGGGCCGCGAAAGCTCCGCTGGTCCGGATGGCTTAACGGGCGGAATATGGGCATAAACGGCATATAAGGCTCCTTGTAGGAGGCAGTCCGCCATGACCACTCATCCCAGCAGCATCGAGCACCACCCGGACCTTGCCGAGATGCGCACTCGGTTCGAGCGGGTGACCAGCACCCCTGCCGCGCAAGCCGTTGAAGCACTGGCCCTGGTCACGGGTCTGTACCTGGCGGCTTCGCCGTGGATAGCCGGGTTCAGCGTCCTGACCCCGCTGGCCATCAACAACCTGATCGCCGGCCTGGCGTTCTGCCTGTGCATGGGTGGTCTGGGGTCGGCTTACGAACGCACCCATGCGATGGCCTGGACCGCCGTAGCGCTCGGCGCGTGGACGATCATCGCCCCGTGGGCCATCGCCGGAGAGATGGACACGACTCGTTCCGTGGTCAGCAACGTGATCACCGGAGTCGTCGCACTCTGCCTCGGCCTCGCGATGGCGGGCATGGCGGGCCGCAGTCGCGATTCCCGACGCGATTCCCGACGCGATTCCCGCATCTGACGACGGCGCCGAACAGGCCGCCGGGCCCTCGCCGCCCCCTGTGTTCTCGGGGAGCGGTGAGGGCCCGGCGGTGTGATGTGGACCACCACGTGACCATCGTCATCTACCGCGAAGGCCGCGAACGCTGGCACATTGGACATCATGACTGCCGACAGCGCCGCCCCGACCGCCCCCGCCCTGGACCTCGTTCGCACCGGAGGCCCCAAGGGCGACTCCTCCTGGCTGGAGCACGTCCTCGGCTGGACCCTCGTGGTCGTCGTCGCCATGTTCGTCACCCAGGTCGGCTGGCTGTAACCGCGTCCGTTCCAGCCCGCACGCTCGCGGCCGCCTCGACGGCGCCTCCGCAGCCGCCTCCGCAGCCGCCTCCGCAGTCGCTTCCGCAGTCGCCTTCGTAGTCGCCTCCGCACCGGGGATCACGAGGCCTCCGGCCTCAGTCCGTCGGTGACGATCACGTCGGAGGTGACCAGCGCCTGCTCGGCGCTGACCCGGGCCATGAAGACGAACGGCGGGATGACCGGGAGAGCGGGATCAGCAGCAGCTCGGTCCCGCCCCGCATCACCGGCAGTCCGCGTCCCGGCCGATCTGTGCCGTACCGAACGTGGCGTCGCCGTCGAGGTCCTCGCCGTCGACGGGACGGAGGCGGCGGGCGCGCCAGGGTGTGTTCTTGCCGGTAGCCATGTGTTCCTCCCGTAGGTCGTCCGGTGCGCAGGGGAGTGCTGCCATACTTCGGGCACGTTGTGGCGGTTCGAGGCTAGGGCTGAATTTGAATAACAGTCAACAGCGCGGTACGACCGAGCGTTCGCAGGTCCGCATGGCCGAACTCATAGCAACCGGGCGCAAGTTGTTTGCCGACACCTCCTACGACGCGCTCTCCATGGACGACATCGCCAAGCATGCGGGGGTCGCCAAGGGCTTGATCTACTACTACTTCAAGAGCAAGCGCGGCTACTACCTCGCCATCGTCGAAGACTCGGTCGCCGAGCTCGTCGCCCGCGCCGGCGGGGACGCGGACCTCCCCGACGCGGAGCGCGTCCGCCGCACCATCGACGGCTACCTGCACTACGCCGAGCACCACCGCGCCGCCTACCGCACCATCGTCACCGGCGGTGTCGGCTCCGACGCCGAGGTGCTCGCCATCCGCGACGCCGTCCGCGAGGAGTTGGTCGCCACCATCGCGGAAGGCGCGTACGGCCACCGCGCGCTCCCTCCGGTCGCCCGGCTCGCCCTCGTCGGCTGGCTCTCCTCGGTCGAGGGGATCACCCTGGAATGGATCGGCGGGCCGGGTGGGATCGAGGTGGAGGCGCAGCCCGATCGCGCCGAGATCGGGGCCCTGCTCGTGCGCCAGCTGCGCGCGACACTGACGGTGATCGGGGAATTCGTCCCGGAGTGTCCGGCACCTCCCGCTACCGAAGGACCGTTCGGTCAGCGTGACGATCTTGCCCCGGTGACGGGAAGCCCCTGATCGGGCATACTCAAGCCGCCGCAGCCGCTGAACAGCCCATTCCGTGATCCGGGAGGGCACCATCGGCTGTGAGAGCACCGAGACCCGGCGGCGCGTCCCACACCTCACGCGTCGCCGCCGTGCCCGACCAGGGAGGAGAGCGCCGCCATGACAGACCGCGCCCCGCAGCCGGTGGACCGTCAGCTGCCCACCGAGGAGTCCCGCGACCTCCTCGCCCTCGTACGCGAGATCGCCCAGCGGGAGATCCGCCCGAAGGCCGCCGAGGAAGAGGACTCCGGGAGGTTCCCCCGCGAGGTCTTCACGCTGCTTTCGGAGGCGGGGCTGCTCGGCCTCCCGTACCCCGGTGAGTTCGGCGGCGGCGAGCAGCCGTACGAGGTCTACCTCCAGGTCCTGGAGGAGCTGGCCGCGGCCCGCCTGACCGTCGGCCTCGGCGTCAGCGTGCACTCCCTGGCCTGCCACGGCCTGGCCGGCTACGGCACCAAGGAGCAGCAGGGCGCGCACCTGCCCGCGATGCTCGGCGGCGGCCTGCTGGGCGCCTACTGCCTGTCCGAGCCGGCCGCCGGCTCCGACGCCGCCTCGCTCACCACCAAGGCGGTGCGCGACGGCGACGACTGGGTCATCACCGGCACCAAGGCCTGGATCACCCACGGCGGAGTCGCCGACTTCTACACCGTCCTGGCGCGGACGGGCGCCGAGGGTCCCAAGGGCATCACCGCCTTCCTGGTCCCCGGCGACGCGGAGGGCCTGACGGCGGCCGTTCCCGAGAAGAAGATGGGCATGAAGGGCTCGCCCACCGCCCAGCTGCACTTCGACGGCGTACGGGTGCCGGACGCGCGCCGGATCGGCGAGGAGGGGCAGGGCTTCACCATCGCCCTGGCCGCGTTGGACGCGGGACGCCTGGGCATCGCCGCCTGCGCCATCGGCGTCGCGCAGGCGGCGCTGGACGAGGCGCTCACGTACGCCCTGGACCGCAAGCAGTTCGGGCACCCGATCGCGGACTTCCAGGGGCTGCGCTTCATGCTGGCCGACATGGCCACCAAGATCGAGGCGGGGCGCGCGCTGTACCTCGCGGCGGCCCGGCTGCGGGACGCGGGCAAGCCGTTCTCCCGGCAGGCGGCCATGGCGAAGCTGTTCTGCACGGACGCGGCGATGGCCGTCACCACGGACGCCGTGCAGGTCCTCGGCGGCTACGGCTACACCGCGGACTTCCCCGTCGAGCGCCTGATGCGCGAGGCGAAGGTGCTCCAGATCGTGGAGGGCACCAACCAGATCCAGCGCATGGTCATCGCCCGCCACCTGGCGGGGCCGGAGACCCGCTGAGCCTGGTTCGGGGGTGGGGGTTAGCCGGGGCTGGTGGGGGGGGGGTTAGTACAGCCCGCTGCTGGTGGTGGGCCAGACCGGGGAGGACGTGAGCCGGGACCACTCAGGGTCGCGCCGACCGGGCAGGGTGCGGCCGGCATCGGCCCACCGGGCCAGCAGGTCGCGGTAGATCGGCGGGTCGGGCGTCTGCTGTTGCTGCTGATGTTGCTGATGTTGCGGTTGCTGTTGTTGCTCACGCTGGTGGGGATGCTGCCGCTGAACCGATTCTTCGAATCCCGGCGGCGTCGGCCGACGCCTTCGGCCGGTTGAAGACTGAAGCATGGTCATGCACGGCCAACGCGGGAGCAAAGGGCCGGGTAATCGCCCCCGGGGTACGGGTATCCGTTCGAGCCGTCCCCGGGGGCGGGTCTGGCGGGCCGGGATCAGAGGGGGTTCGGGGGTTTCCCGTCGGTCTCATCGTCTTCCGTGGCGGGCCGGTCCCTCAAGGGCGCTCCTTCGTCGCGTCGCTGCGCGATGGCCTGCGGCCACCCTTGACCGACCGTCCCGCCACGGAAAATCGAAGACAGCCGGGAAACCCCCAAAAGAACGGGCCGGGCGATCAAGGCAGGGACGGGTGTGTCGGTGGCCGACGGCCCGGTTGGGGGGCGCATCAGATCGCTACGCACTTCGCATCTCTCAGCGGCTGCCGGCCGTCTGGGGGTGGGCATAGGTCGCCATCGACGGTTGCGCGGTTCACATGTTTCGGCGGCTGCCGGTCGTCTGCGGTTGGGCCTGGGGCCGCCGCTGATCGCTGGGCGCTTCGCACGTTCGCGGCGGCTGCCTGGCCTTCCTGGGTTGGATGTAGGCCGCCATCGATCGCGAAGCGCTTCGCCCCGCAGCAGCTGCCGGCCGTCTGGGGGTGGACGTAGGGCGCCATCGATCCTGCGTGGCGGCGGCCGCCTGCCGTCTGGGGTCGGTAGGCCGCCTCTCATCGCTACGGCCTCCTCCGTAACGGCGGCCGCAGGGCGTTGGGGGCTGGACATGAGCCCCCGGCGATCGCTACAGGCTTCGCACGCTTCAGCGGGCGCCGGCCGCCGGTCGCCGGCTGTCTCGGGGTGGGCATGGGCCGCCACCGCTGGCTACGCGGTTTCGCACGTCTCAGCGGCTGCCGGCCGTCTGGGGGTGGACGTAGGGCGCCATCGATCCTGCGTGGCGGCGGCCGCCTGCCGTCTGGGGTCGGTAGGCCGCCTCTCATCGCTACGGCCTCCTCCGTAACGGCGGCCGGCAACCGCCCGGGGTTGGGCCCCAGCCACACCTCGGTCCAGTTCGGCTGAGTCGAGCTTCAGCCTCTCCGCCCCCTCGATCGTCCCTCACCGGTCCCTCACCGGTCCCTCACCGTCCTCACCGGTCCCTCACCGTCCTCACCGGTCCCTCACCGTCCTCACCGGTCCCTTCCGGCCTTCCGGCCTTCCGGCCTTCCGGCCCAGCGGCCCAGCGGTCCGGCGACCCCGGCGCGGCGTGGTGTGTCGGGGTGTCAGAGCGTGCCAGAAGGGTGGTCTTGGGGGGCGCTTCTGACGTACCGTCATATCCGCCTGAGCCGCCCCCCGAAGCCGTCCGTCCAGGAGGTCCGCCATGTCCGTCGACCGGCCCGTCGCCCTCGACGAGTACCCCATCCACCAGGCCCCCCTGTCGATGAAGCACCTCGTCAGCGGCGACCGCAACGCCTACGACCGCTGCATCTTCCACGTCTTCGACCACGCCGGCCGCGCCGTCCTCATCCTCGGCCTCGGCGTCTACCCCAACGCCGGGGTGATCGACGCCTACGCCACCCTCCGCATCGGCGACGAGCTCCTCGCCGTCCGGGCCTCCGACGCCCTCACCGACGATCGGATGAATCTGTCCGTGGGGCCCCTGTCCATCACGGTCGACGTTCCGCTCAAGCGGCTCACCCTGCGCTGCGCGGCGGACCCGGAGGACCCGGACGGGCTTTCGTACGACGTCACCTGGACCGCCGAGTTCCCCGCCGTCTGGGAGCCCCACCACGTCCAGCGGCGCGGCGACCGGCTCATGCTGGAGGGGCGCCGCTTCGTCCAGGCCGGTGGCGTGAGCGGCGTCATCCGGGCGAAGGGGGAGGAGTTCGTCCTCACGCCGGGGGAGTGGACCGGTACCCGCGACCGGAGTTGGGGGGTGCGGCCGATACCTGGTGAGGACGGGGGGAGGGCCGCCGAGGAGTACCGGCCCGAGGGGTTTCACTGGCTCTGGATCCCGGTCCGCTTCGAGGACCGGTTCGTCATGGTCATCGCCCAGGAGGACGCCGACGGGCACCGCACCCTGAACGAGGCGGTGCAGGTCTTTCCCGAGGGCAGCGGCCGCCACGACGTCCAGCTCGGCTGGCCGCACACCGAGATCCGCTACCGGCCGGGCGGCCGGCACCCCGAGCGGGCCGTGGTCCATCTCGCCGACCCGTCCCGCAAGCCCCTCGAACTGGTCGTGGAGATCCTCAACAGCTCCCCGCTGGCCGTCGGCGCCGGTTACCCGCCCGCCGGCGACTGGCAGCACGGCACCTGGCAGGGGCGCGGCTGGACCGACCGCCGCGTCTACGACCTGTCCGACCCCGCGGCCCACCCCATGGCCGCCTTCGGGGTCACCGACCACTCGGCCCGCTTCACCCTCGACGGGCAGACCGGACACGGCATCTTCGAGCACGGCAGTTTCGGCCGCCACGACCCGAGCGGCTTCACCGACTACTCCTCCGTCGCCCAGTAGCAGGAAGGGGCTCACCATGGCCATCGCGCCACGCCCGCGCACCTCCACCCGGGAGCCCGAAGAGCTCGGCCGACGCCTCGCCGTCTGGCTGGACGGCAGGCTCCCCGGAGCGAAGGTCACCAACGTCTCGGTCCCCGGATCCAACGGGATGTCCAGCGAGACCCTGCTCTTCGACATAGAGCACCCCGACACCCCGCTCCGCGCCTGCGCGCTGCGGCTCGCCGCCGACCCGGCCGCCTACACCGTCTTCCCGACGTACGACATGCCGCGCCAGCACCGGGTGATGCGTCTGGTCGCCGAGCACACGGACCTGCCCGTCCCGCGGGTGCAGTGGCTGGAGGAGGATCCGGGGCCGCTGGGGGCGCCGTTCTTCGTGATGGCGCGGGCCGAGGGCAGGGTCCCGCCCGACGTCATGCCCTACACCTACGAGGGCAACTGGCTGCACGCCGCCACCGACGCCGAGCGCGCCGCGCTCCAGGAGGCGAGCATCTCGCTGCTGGCCCGCCTGCACGACCAATTCCCGGCCAAGGAGGCCGAGTTCCTCCTGCCGGACGGCAAGGGCACCCCGTTGCGCCGGCACGTGGACGCCCAACGCGCCTACTACGCCTGGGTGGTGGGCGGACTCGCCCCGTCCCCGCTGATCGAGCGGGCCTTCGCCCGCCTGGAGGAGCTGTGGCCGGCGGACGAGGGCCCCGCGGTCCTCAACTGGGGCGACGCCCGCATCGGCAACGTCATCTACGACGGCTTCACGCCGGTGGCCGTCCTGGACTGGGAGATGGCGGCCTGCGTCCCGCGCGAGGTGGACCTCGGCTGGACCGTCTACCTCCACCGGTTCTTCCAGGACCTCACCGTCGGCTTCGGACAGCCCGGCCTGCCGGACTTCCTGCGCCGCGGGGACCTGGAGCGCCGGTACGCCGAACTCACCGGGCACACCCCGCGCGACATGGAGTTCCACACCCTCTACGCCGCCCTGCGGCACGCCATCGTGATGCTGCGCATCGCCTACCGGCAGGCGCACTTCGGCGAGGTGGAGATCCCCGCGGACCCGGACAGCCTGATCCTGCACCACGCCAGCCTGGCCGCCATGGTGCAGGGAACGTACTGGTAGGGGTCGGAGCAGGGGCGGGACGCCCGGGCGGTGGTCAGGCCGCCTGGGCGTGCTGCTGCCGCGTCTGCGCCTGCGGCTGCGGGAGCACCGGGCTCACCACGCGGACCGGACGCGAGCCCGGGCCGCCGACGTGCGAGAAGGGCTGCGTCCGCCAGTCCAGGCCCTGGGGCAGGGCCGACAGGACGACGGAATCGAGCTCCTGGACCTCCGCCGGCTGGATCGTGCCGACGGTGGGCAGCGCGTCCGTGGCCGGCCGCCCGGTACCCGCGCACACCGTGAGCCCGAAAGGGTTCCACGGGGTCAGGCAGAGCGCGTGCTGCGGCAGGAACTCCTCGTCCGCGACGAGGGCGATCGACTGGCCGCAGTCGGGGCAGATCGCGTGGTGGATCTCGAACCCGTCGAGGTCGTCCGGGTATTCGGCGTAGGCGCCGTCCTCGGGGTACGTGCCGTCCCCGGATGCGAGCGGTTCCAGGGGCTCCGGTTCGGTGCGACCGGCGCGCTTGGTGTTCAGCATGGATGTACTCCCCCTTGGGTGGGCCGGGCGGGCAGCTTCTACGGCCTCGGCCACAGCAAGCACTTCCCGTCGAGCGTCACGAGTAACCACAACAGACCGGCCTGCGCCTGCATACCCCTGTGGCCTTGGTCACATGCCTGGCGCAGATGCCTCCAGTGGGCGGACACCACTGGGCCTGGAGTGCCCTTGGGCCTTAAGTTGTGCGGCTATGAGCGCAATGGAGGAGCTGGACCGCCAGATCGTGGATCTGCTCGTACGGGACGGGCGGATGAGCTACACGGATCTGGGCAAGGCCACGGGACTGTCCACGTCGGCAGTCCATCAGCGAGTACGCCGTCTGGAACAGCGCGGGGTGATCCGCGGGTACGCGGCCGTGGTCGACCCGGAGGCCGTCGGCCTGCCGTTGACGGCGTTCATCTCGGTCAAGCCCTTCGACCCGAGCGCCCCGGACGACATCGCCGACCGGCTGGCAGGCGTCCCCGAGATCGAGGCCTGCCACAGCGTCGCGGGCGACGAGAACTACATCCTCAAGGTGCGCGTCGCCACGCCCCTGGAGCTGGAGGACCTCCTGGGCCGGCTGCGCGCCCTCGCCCACGTCTCGACGCGCACGACGGTGGTCCTGTCCACCCCCTACGAGGCCCGCCCGCCCCGCGTGTAGTCCGCGCGGGGGACCCGGCGGTCGGTGGGGGCGGGGCGACGCGGGACACTGGTCGGCATGACTGACCGCACCACCGACTCCGCCGACGCCGCCGGAGCACTGACCAGGACCGTCCTCCTCCGCGGGGGCGAGGTCCACAGCCCCGCCGACCCCTTCGCCACCGCGATGGTCGTCGAGCGCGGCCGTATCGCCTGGGTCGGCTCCGAGGGCGCGGCCGACGCCTTCGCGCAGGGCGTGGACGAGGTCGTGGACCTCGGCGGGGCGCTCGTCACGCCCGCGTTCAGCGACGCCCACGTCCACACCACCTCCGCGGGTCTGGCCCTCACCGGGCTTGACCTCAGCGGCGCGCGCTCGCTGACGGCCGCGCTGGACCTCGTACGCGCGTACGCCGCGAGCCGTCCGGCCGACCGGGTGCTCCTCGGGCACGGCTGGGACGCCGCCCGCTGGCCCGAGCGCCGGGCGCCGCACCGCGCCGAGCTGGACGAGGCCGCCGGCGGCCGCCCGCTCTACCTCAGCCGCATCGACGTCCACTCGGCGGTGGTCACCACGGCCCTGCTCGACCTCGTCCCGGCCGTGCGGCCCGCAGGGGACCGGCCGCTGACCGCCGACGACCACCACGCCGTACGGCGGGCCGCCCTGGCCGCCGTCACCCCGGCCCAGCGCGCCGAGGCCCAGCGGGCCGCCCTCGACCGGGCCGCCTCCCTCGGCATCGGCTCCCTGCACGAGTGCGGCGGGCCCGACATCTCCTCCGCCGAGGACTTCACCGGCCTGCTCGCCCTGGCCGCCGAGCGGCCCGGGCCGCGCGTCTTCGGGTACTGGGCCGACCGGGACCTGGGACTGGCCAAGGCGCTCGGGGCCGTCGGGGCGGCCGGTGACCTCTTCGTCGACGGCGCCCTCGGCTCGCACACCGCCTGCCTGCACGCCCCGTACGCCGACGCCTCGCACACCGGCACCGGCTACCTCGACCGGCAGGCCGTCACCGAACACGTGGCCGCCTGCACCGAGGAGGGCCTCCAGGCCGGCTTCCACGCCATCGGCGACGCCGCGATCACCGCCGTCGTCGAGGGCGTCCGGGCGGCCGCCGAGAAGGTCGGCCTGGCCCGGGTCCGCGCCGCCCGGCACCGGGTCGAGCACGCCGAGATGATGACGCCCGCCGCGATCGCCGCCTTCGCGGAGCTGGGGCTCACCGCCTCCGTGCAGCCCGCCTTCGACGCGGCCTGGGGCGGCGAGGACGGCATGTACGTCGACCGGCTGGGAGCCGAGCGCGCCCGCACCCTCAACCCGTACGCGGCCATGCTCAAGGCCGGTGTGCCACTGGCCTTCGGCTCGGACGCACCGGTCACCCCGCTGGACCCCTGGGGCACCGTCCGCGCGGCCGCCTTCCACCGGACCCCCGAGCACCGCATCTCCGTACGGGCCGCCTTCACCGCCCACACCCGGGGCGGCTGGCGAGCGCTGGGCCGCGACGACGCGGGCATCCTCGTCCCCGGCGCCCCGGCCGACTACGCGGTCTGGCAGACCGGCGAACTGCTGGTCCAGGCCCCCGACGACCGGGTGGCCCGCTGGTCCACCGACCCCCGCTCGGGCACCCCCGGACTGCCCGACCTGACCCCCGGATCCGAACTGCCGGTGTGCCTCGCCACCGTCGTCGGCGGGCGGGAGGCATTCGTACGCCCACAGGGGTGATCCGGTGTGCCTCGGTTCGGTACGGGCGGTCGGACCCGGATAGGTTCGGCCGGGTCCACCACAGGACGTCCGTGCCGGACGGATCCGTCTGCTCAGCGCGCCCGCGCCTCGGGGGCGAGGGAAGGTTTCGCCGGTGGGGGCACCCCCAGTGGTAGCTGGGGGAGGGTGGCCCCGGGTCGGGGCCCGGCGGTCCAGTAGACAACGGTCACGGCGGCCCGCAGCCAGCGGGCGTCTGACCGGCCCGAAGGACCGCGGGCCCCGATCACTGTTCTAAAGTCATCCTCTGCGACCAGACGTACAGGACGTGCACGAGCACAAAAGGGGACTCAGTGAGCGACGGCGGACAGCGGACCTACGGGCCGCTCGGTACGGCCTTGGTGATCATTCCGACCTACAACGAGGCGGAGAACATCGGGCTGATCGTCGGCCGCGTCCGCGCGGCGGTGCCCGAGGCCCACATCCTGGTCGCCGATGACAACAGCCCCGACGGCACCGGAAAGCTCGCCGACGAGCTCGCGGTCGGCGACAACCACGTGCACGTACTGCACCGCAAGGGCAAGGAGGGGCTCGGCGCGGCCTATCTGGCGGGGTTCCTCTGGGCCCTGGACGCCGGCTACGGAGTGATCGTCGAGATGGACGCCGACGGTTCCCACCAGCCGGAGGAATTGCCCCGCCTGCTCACCGCACTCGCCGGCGCCGACCTGGTCCTGGGCTCCCGCTGGGTGCCGGGCGGCCGGGTCGTCAACTGGCCGAAGAGCCGGGAGATCCTCTCGCGCGGCGGTTCGACGTACTCGCGGCTGATGCTGAACGTCCCGATCCGCGACGTGACCGGCGGCTACCGGGCCTTCCGCCGCGAGACCCTGGAGGGTCTGGGCCTGGACGAGGTGGCCTCCGCGGGCTACTGCTTCCAGGTCGACCTGGCCCGCAGGGCGGTGAAGAAGGGTTTCCGCGTGGTGGAGGTGCCCATCACGTTCGTCGAGCGCGAGTTCGGCGACAGCAAGATGAGCAAGGACATCGTGGTCGAGGCCCTGTGGCGGGTCACCCAGTGGGGTCTGAAGGCCCAGGCGGCCAGGCTGCTGGGCAAGGACGGCGGCGGGGGTCCGGCCAACCCCGCTAGCAGGCCCGACGCGGAGCGCTGACCCCTAGGGGCGGTCCGGTACCTCCGGCTGAGGACACTTTTATGCGGCCCCAGGCACACTGGTGGGTATGACGACCGGCACTGGATCCCTGCGGCCGGGGACCTCGACGGCCCCCCGGCGGCGCACGCCCGCCCGAACCTTCATCCCCCTGGCGGTCGCCGCCTGGCTGATCCTGGAGATCTGGCTGCTCACCGTGGTCGCGGACGTGGCCGGCGGGCTGGCCGTCGCCGCGCTGCTCGCGGGCGCCATGGTGCTGGGCGCCGTGGTCATCAAGCGGGCCGGGCGGCGCGCCTTCAAGAACCTTGCGGACACCTTCCAGCAGGCCCAGCAGGCCCAGCAGGCCCAGCAGGCCCAGCAGGCCCAGCAGGGGCAGCAGCCCGCCCCGCAGCAGCCCGGCCGGGGCAACGGCCTCACCATGCTGGCGGGCCTGCTCCTGATGATGCCGGGTCTGCTCTCCGACGTGGCGGGACTGTTCCTCCTGCTGCCGCCCGTCCGGGCCTGGATCGGCCGCCGTGCGACCCGCTCGCTGGAGCGGAAGATGGCCTCGGCCCCGGCCGGGAGCTTCGGCGACGCCTTCCAGCAGGCCCGTATCCGCTACCCCGACGGCAAGATCGTCCAGGGAGAGGTCATCCGTGAGGACCGGCCCGAGGGCCCGGGCGGCCCGGAGACGAGCCACCGCCCGCCCCTGACCTCGTAGGACACCGGCCCGATCCGGCCCCGGCCGTCACGGCCGGTCCCGATCGGGCAGAGCGCAGGAGACAGGAGAGCGCAGGACAAGCCGAGGGGCCCCGCCACACTGTGTGGCGGGGCCCCTCGGCTTGTGTATCCGTCCGGCTGTCAGGCGGACTTGCGGCTGTCCCGCGGATGCACGGCAATGTTCATGGCGCCGGAGCGCAGGACCGCAAGCCTTTCGGCCAGCACTTCCTCCAGCTCCTCGCGGGTGCGTCGCTCCATGAGCATGTCCCAGTGCGTTCGCGCAGGCTTGCCCTTCTTCTCTTCGGGCCCGTCCCCGTCCACCAGGAGTGCCATGGCGCCGCACGCCTTGCACTCCCACTCCGGCGGAATGTCTGCCTCAACCGAGAACGGCATCTCAAATCGATGTCCGTTCTGGCATGCGTACTCCACCGCCTGGCGCGGGGCCAGATCGATGCCGCGGTCCGTCTCGTAGCTGGTAACCACGAGGCGCGTACCGCGGAGAGCTCGCTCACTCATGAATCGTGCCTCCCGGGCTTGTCGCCCACAGGACAGGTGTCGCTGTCGTCGTCATCCGGTCAACGTCCGGTCGGCGGTATAGATTCCCGCTCCGGGTCGTGCGTCGCCCGTCGTGCCGCCCCTTGTTGTACCCACCAGTGCCCGTTTTGTCACATCTGGCAGCAGATGTCACCCAACGTCCACGCTTATTAAGCGCGCAGTAACGGTCCGCCTGGCAGGCCAAAGGCGTACACTACCGGCCCTTTGCTTCAACGTCTAAATTCGTTCGGAATTCGTTCGTGGATCCGGGCCGTGCGCACTCGCGGACCCGCTCTCAGATCCGCTCTCAGATCCGCTCCGGTACAGGATTGCCTGCCGCTTCCACCGCGCGCCGCACCGGCACTCGCGCCAGGAGCACGAATCCCAGTGCGAAGAAGGCCACCAGCGAGATGATCGCGTCCCGGTAGCTCCCCGTGAGCTGGTAGGTCAGGCCGAAGACGAGCGGGCCCACCCAGCTCAGCCCGCGGTCGCTCATCTCGTACGCCGAGAAGTACTCGGCCTCCTTCCCCGCCGGCACCAGGTGCGAGAAGAGCGAGCGCGACAGCGCCTGGCTGCCGCCCAGGACCAGTCCGATCATCGCGGCGAGCGCGAAGAACCACACCGGGGTCCGGGCGGGCAGGAAGTAGCCGACCGCGAGCGTCACGGCCCAGGCGGCCAGCGAGCCCAGGATCGTCCGCTTGGCGCCGTAGATCCGCGCGAGGCGGCCCATCCCCAGCGCCCCCGCCACCGCCAGGACCTGCACCAGCAGCACCGCCCCGATGAGGGTGGACTGGTCCAGCTCCAGCTCCTCCGAGCCGTAGATGGAGGCCTGGGAGATCACCGTCTGCACGCCGTCGTTGTAGATCAGGTACGCCAGCAGGAACGACAGGGTCAGCGGGTAGCGCCGCATGTCCTTGAGGGTGGCGACGAGCTGCTTCCAGCCGCTGACCGCCGGCCCGGCCCCGGGCTCCCGGACCACGGCCCGGTCCCGCAGCCGGCGCAGCGGGATCAGAGCGAAGGCCCCCCACCACAGGCCCGCCGAGGCCAGGCAGATCCGTACCGCCATGCCCTCGGTGAGGCCGAAGGAATCGTGGCCCATGTAGAGCACCAGGTTCATCACGAGCATCACGGAGCCCGCGGTGTAACCGAAGGCCCAGCCCCGGGAGGAGACGGTGTCCCGCTCGTCCGGTGTGGAGATCTGCGGCAGGTAGGCGTTGTAGAGCACCATCGAGACGGACAGCGAGGCGTTGGCCACGATGAGCAGCAGCCCGCCCAGCAGGTAGCGCTCACCCCCCAGGAAGAACATCCCGGCCGTCGCCGCGGCGCCGACGTAGGCGGCCACCGCCAGCAGCGGCTTCTTGCGCCCGGTCCGGTCCGCCGCGGCGCCCACGAGCGGCATGAGCAGCACGGCCAGGATCACCGAGGCCGACACCGAGTAGGCGAAGAAGGACCCGGCCCGCACCGGGATGCCCAGCGGGTGCACGAAGCCCTCGGCGTCCGCGGCGGCCTTGGCCACCGAGGTCAGGTACGGCCCGAGGAACACGGTGAGCACGCTCGCCGAGTACACCGACACGGCGAAGTCGTAGAAGTACCAGCCCCGCTGCTCGCGCTTGCGCGCGGCCGTCGCGGCAGCGGCCGTCGCGGCCGATCTGCCGTCCTCGGCTCCCGGTTCCGCTGGTTCCGCTTCCTCGGTCGTCCTGCTGTCTTCCGCGCTCACCTGGTGTCCCCCTCGCTGGTCCCCGTACCGCAGCGGCCCCCTTGCCCGCGCGGCGGCCGAAGAGCGTGTCAGGCCCAGGCCCCGCGCCGGTCCAGCACCGTGCGCAAGATGTCGATCCGGTCGGTCATGATGCCATCGACACCCAGGTCGAGGAGAGCCTCCATACGTTCCGGTTCGTTCACGGTCCACACGTGGACCTGAAGGCCCCGCTCGTGCGCGGTCCGCACGAAGCGCCGGTCGACCACGCGGATGCCCGCCTGGGTCTCCGGCACCTGGGCCGCGACCGCGCCCACGCGCAGCGCCGCCGGGATCGCGAACGAGCGCAGCCGCAGGCCGAGCACCCCGCGCACGCCGTACGAGGTCGCCAGCCGGGGGCCGGCGATCTTCTGGGCGCGGGCCACCCGGCTCTCCGAGAAGGAGCCCACGCAGACCCGGTCCCAGATCCCGGTCCGGGCGATCAGGTTGACCAGCGGGTGCAGCGCCGACTCGGCCTTGACGTCGATGTTCCAGCGGGCGTCCGGGAACTCCTCCAGCAGCTCCTCGAAGAGCGGCAGCGGCTCGGTGCCGGCCACGCGCGCCTCGCGGACCTGCTTCCAGGGCAGCTCGGCGATCCGGCCCCGGCCGTCGGTGACCCGGTCCAGCGTGCAGTCGTGGAAGGCGACGAGTTTTCCGTCGGCCGTGGCGTGCACATCGGTCTCGAAGTACCGGTAGCCCGCTTCGGCGGCCCGGCGGAAGGCGGCAGCGGTGTTCTCCAGCCCGTCCGCGGCACCTCCCCGGTGCGCGAAGGGGATCGGAGCCGGGTGGTCCAGATACGGATGGCGAAGGCGTACGTGCGTCACGGCGGCAGTATCCCCCGGGACGTGCGTGGACGGTGGTACGCGAGGTGAACGGCGGACGAGGCGCCGTCCGAACCGGTGCCCGCCGACGCCCCTCCGATGCTCCACCGGCACCCCTCCGGTGCCCGGCCGGCGTCCCGGTGCGGCACCCCCTGGTGCAAGTGGACTGGCACGTGACAGGCTGTGCCCGCAGACATCAATCCAATCCCGGCTCCCGGCACCCGCGGCCGAGGCCAATCCGACGAAGGTGGACCGGACGCAATGGCCGAATGGACCTCGGCGGTCGGCGCCGCCCAGCTCGCCCGTCTCATCACCTCGCAGCAGGAGCGCCCCGCGGTCCCCGGCGCCCGCAAACCGCCCGCGTACCGCACCCTCGCCGACGGGATCCGCCTCCTCGTCCTCGAAGGCCGCGTTCCGGTCGCCGCCCGGCTCCCCGCCGAGCGGGAGCTGGCCGTCGCCCTCTCCCTCAGCCGCACCACCGTCGCCGCGGCGTACGAGGCCCTGCGCGGGGAGGGGTTCCTGGAGTCCCGCCGCGGCGCCGGCAGCTGGACCTCCGTACCGGCCGGGAACCCGCTGCCCGCGCGCGGCCTGGAGCCGCTGCCGCCCGAGTCCCTCGGCTCGATGATCGACCTCGGCTGCGCCGCCCTCCCCGCCCCCGAGCCCTGGCTCACCAAGGCCGTGCAGGGCGCCCTGGAGGAGCTGCCCCCGTACGCGCACACCCACGGCGACTACCCGGCCGGCCTGCCCGCGCTGCGCCGGATGCTCGCCGACCGGTACACCGAGCAGGGCATCCCCACCATGCCCGAGCAGATCATGGTCACCACCGGCGCGATGGGCGCGATCGACGCCATCTGCAGCCTCTTCGCCGGGCGCGGGGAGCGGATCGCCGTCGAGTCGCCGTCCTACGCCAACATCCTCCAGCTCATGCGCGCCGCCGGGGTCCGCCTCGTGCCCGTCGCCATGGCGGACGGGCTGGCCGGCTGGGACATGGACGTCTGGCGGCAGGTGCTGCGCGACTCGGCCCCCCGCCTCGCCTACGTCGTGGCCGACTTCCACAACCCGACCGGGGCCCTGGCCTCCGACGAGCAGCGCCGCGCCATGGTGGCGGCCGCCCGCTCGGCCGGCACCGTCCTGGTCGCCGACGAGACCATGCTGGAACTCCAGCTGGACCCCGAGCTGGACATGCCCCGCCCGGTCTGCTCCTTCGACCCGGCCGGCAGTACGGTCATCACCGTGGGCTCCGCCAGCAAGGCCTTCTGGGCGGGCATGCGGATCGGCTGGGTCCGCGCCGCCCCCGACGTGATCCGCAGCCTGGTCGCCGCCCGCGCCTACGCCGACCTGGGCACGCCGGTGCTGGAACAGCTCGCGGTGAACTGGCTGATGCGCACCGGAGGCTGGCGGGAGGCCGTCGGGATCCGCCGCGACCAGGCCCGGGAGAACCGCGACGCGCTGGTCGCGGCGGTCCGCCGGGAGCTGCCGGACTGGGAGTTCGAGGTTCCGCAGGGCGGGCTGACCCTGTGGGCCCGCGCGGGCGGCCTGTCGGGCTCCCGGCTGGCCGAGGTGGGGGAGCGGGTCGGCGTACGGGTCCCCTCGGGACCGAGGTTCGGCGTGGACGGGGCCTTCGAGGGCTACGTCCGGCTGCCTTTCACCGTGGGCGGGCCGGTGGCCGAAGAGGCCGCCTCCCGGCTGGCGGCGGCGGCCCGGCTGGTCGGCACGGG
The DNA here is from genome assembly GCF_045000215.1 of Streptomyces sp. 147326. Lineage (NCBI taxonomy): Bacteria > Bacillati > Actinomycetota > Actinomycetes > Kitasatosporales > Streptomycetaceae > Streptomyces > Streptomyces sp. 147326. The sequence continues at coordinate 7,164,186 of NZ_CP134201.1, forward strand.
CGCCGGCGGCAGCGGCGCGGAGCCGCCGCGCACATTCGTGGCGTAACAGTTCGTGGCGTACCACCAGGGCCCCGCCACCCGGGCAGCCCCGGGCGGCGGGCGAGCGCCGGGCCCCCGCCGGGGTCACGGCGCCTCGGCCGGGACCTCCGGGATCTCCGAGGCGCCGACGGCCCAGCCCTGCGCCGGCGGCAGCGTGTGGTGGGGCCTGCCCGGGCCGCGGCCCGGGCCCTGCTGCCGGTCCGGCAGCAGCTCCAGCACGGCCTGGCGGTACACCGCGTTCGCGGCCTCGTCGTACGGGTCCGGGGTGGCGGGCACCTGCAGCCGGTGTACGGGACCCGCGCCGAGCCGGGCGTACCCGCGGCCGGGCGGCACCTGGGCGGTCGGGGTGGTGTGCGGCGGCAGCCCCAGTACGTCGGCGATCTGCTGGATCCCGGCGGGTCCGAGGACGATCCGGGCGCGGGTGTGCTGCCAGACCGCGTCGTTGAGCAGTTCCAGGTGGTCGAAGTGCTCGGCCACCACCACCGTGACGTGGGCGGGCCGGCCGTGCCGCAGCGGCACCTGCAGCTGGGCCAGCGGGTCGGGGCCCCCTTCGGCGACCGCGAGATGGGCCAGCACGCTCGGCTGGTCCAGCAGGATCCACAGCGGGCGCCGGGTGTCCTCGGGCGCGGGCCGGCCGGACTCCCGGGCCCGGTGGGTGGCGATGAGCCGCCGCTCGGTCTCCTGCGCGGCCCATTCCAGGGTGGCCTGCGCCCCGGTCGGCCCGCATTCCACGGCGAGGACGCCGGCGCGGCCCGACAGACAGGAGTAGTCGCCGCTGCCGCCGCCGTCGACGATCAGTACGTCGCCGCCGTGCCGCAGGGCCTGCAGGGCGACGGAGCGGAGCAGGGTGGAGGTGCCGGTGCCGGGCTGGCCGACGGCCAGCAGGTGGGGCTCGGTGGAGCGGGGCCCGGTGCGCCAGATCACGGGTGGCACGTCGCGGGGCTCATCGCCCTCCAGGACGGGCAGGGTGCGCTGCACGCCGCCCGTGTCGGTGAAGCCGAGCACGGTCTCGCCGGGCGAGGTGACGAACGGCTGGGCGGCGATGCCCGTCGGCAGCGCCGCCAGCACACTCAGGTCGAGCTGGTTGCCCTCCTCGTCCCAGTCGAAGAGATACTCCCGTCCGCGCCCGGATTTGGCGTGCAGCAGTGCCTCGATCCGGGCCCGTGAGGCGGCCTCGCCATCGGTGAAGTAGGCCGGGTAGCGGATGTGGAGCCGGGTGATGCGGCCCGCCTCGTCGAACTCGTAGCCGCTGAAGGCCTTGTCCCAGTCCCCGCCGTGGGCGAAGAGGGGGTTCGGGTCCTCCGGGATGGAGAAGTACGGCACGAGGGCTTCGTAGAGGGAGTCGAGCCGTTCGGTCTCGGCATCGCTGGGCCCGGTCTTCACCGCGGTGCGGTCGCGTCCCTGCCAGGCCGCGGCCGCCATGAGGGTGATCAGGGCGAGGAGCGGACCGTAGGGGAGGAGCGCGACCACGAGGACGCAGGCGGCTCCCAGGAACAGCGCGGGACCACGCTTGTCCTTGGGGGTCTCGGACCATCTGCGCCGCCCGGCCGAGGCCAGGATGCGCAGCCCGCGTCCGATGGTGAGGAGCGGATGGAGGACGTCCGTGGCGGTGTCGGCGGCCGTGCGAGCGAGGTCGCGGCCCCGGGACAGCGACGCGGTGCCGCTGCTGAGGATGCGGGGAAGTGGGCGCCGGGCCACGGGCGTCTCCTGGAGTTGTGGGTGTGACGGGTGCTTCGGGTGTTGCTGGTGGCGCTGCGCGATGGCGGGCTAGAGCTTGATCCCGCCGAGCAGGCTCGCGAGGCTCGCCGTGCTCGCCGTGATGCTCGGGGCGATGGCGGAGCCGGCGAGGAAGAAGCCGAAGAGCGAACAGACGAACGCGTGCGTCAGCTTCATCCCGTCCTTCTTGAAGAAGAGGAAGCAGATGATGCCGAGCAGGACCACGCCTGAGATGGACAGGACCATGAGGAGCCCTCCTGGTTGGTGGGGACAGTCACCATCAGTTCTTCCAGGCTCACAGGAAGTATCTATGCGACAAAAGGTGCATACGGGTGAATTCCAGGGTTTTTCACTTGACCGGCTCAGCTCGGCTGGCGCGTCCGGCGCACAGGGGGTCGAGGGTGATCCTTGCCTCGGCCCGGCCCGGACATGTGCAGGCCAGGGCGCTACTCTGGCGATTCACCCGTACGGACGCAGTGCCGTGCACCCCCCTGCCCGCCCGTCCCGGGGACGGGGCCGCGAGGCGGACCATGTCAGCAACGAGTGAAAGGCGGTACGAACGATGAGCGAGCAGGCTGCAGAAGGCGCCGGTTCCCAGGGCGTCCCCGACGAGGACGTCATCGAACTGGCCACCAAGATCTTCGACCTCGCCCGTCAGGGTGAGACCGAGACGCTCACCGCCTACCTCGACGCCGGGGTCCCGGCGAACCTCACCAACGACCGCGGCGACACCCTCGTCATGCTCGCCGCCTACCACGGCCACGCCGACGCGGTCTCGGCCCTGCTGGCCCGCGGCGCCGAGGCCGACCGCGCCAACGACCGCGGCCAGACCCCGCTCGCCGGGGCGGTCTTCAAGGGCGAGGAGGCCGTCATCCGCGCCCTGCTCGCCGGCGGGGCCGATCCGAACGCCGGAACCCCCTCCGCCGTGGACACGGCGCGCATGTTCGCCAAGGCCGACCTGCTGGAACTTTTCGGAGCCAAGTAGTCCGTTTTTGCCGGGGATCTGGCCGCGCCCGGCCGGTTCCCGACCTCACAGGTTGGTCACGGCGGCCGTAAATGTGGTCGCGGTGCACAAACCGGCTGGGCCATCATGGCGTCGGATTCGATTCGCGAGCACGGGGGGCGGGCCGGAGCGGGGTAGGACACGAAGGGTGTCCCGGCCCGACCCGGCCACCATGGTCACGAAGAACTGACGAGAGTGAGAAGGCAATGGTCTACATCGAGCGGAACATGACGGCGGACGTCCTCACATGCTGTTACGCGGCCTTGTGAATCCCGATTCCCGGTTGCGTCCCCAGCTTGATTTGAGGCCATTCCCATGTTCGAACCAGTCATAGCACCGAGCGGTACCCTGCTCGGGCTCCTCCAGCGCGGCCGCGGCGACGGCACGCTGCACGCACTCGCGGCACCCAGGGCGGAGGCCCTCGAGGCCCTCAACCAATGCGTGCTCCGCGACCCGCGCCAGGACTGGCAGGTCGAGAACCGCTCCTTGTACTACGCCCGGCTCTACCTGGACCTCAACGGTCCCCTGGGCGAGATCGAGAACCACCTCTTCAGCGCCGACGACCTCGTCGACGAAGAGGACCACCGGACCGGCCTCGCCCTGTCCGTCCTGGGCCACCTGGCCTCGTACGGCCGCGACGACGCGCTCATGCTGCTGCGCCGGTACGCCGCCTCCGGGGCGAACTGGGCCTGGGCCCTCGACGAGCTCGCCCTGCGCGACGACGACGAAGGCCTGCGGTCACTGGCCACGCCCGTCCTCGCCAGATTCCCCGCCACGGCGGACGGCGAGGCGCGGCTGGCCGCCGCCGTCCGCGACGCCTACGAGCCCCGGCCGTGGTGCCTGTGGGAGGAGACCCCGCAGCACGGCGAGCGCCTGCGCGCCGCCCGCCAGCAGGGCTCCTTCGACCGCTGGCAGCGCCAGCTGAACCCGAGCGGCCCCCGGCCCGGCTGGGGCGTCCAGGCCGTCTTCGACTGGGCCGCCGACGGGCTGCGCCGCGGCACGCCGCTGCACGTGCCCGCCGCACGCTGCTTGGCCGCCGTGGCGGCGCCCGAGGACCGCTCCGCGATCCTCGCGGCCGCCGCCGGCGCCTCCGGCGAGGCCGCCCGCGCCACGGCCCTGCACCACCTGGTCCTCGCCGAGCCGGAGAATCCGGCCGTGCTGGACCTCATCGAAGCCGCCGCCGACGAACCCGCCGTGGCCGCCTACGAGCGCATGTGCGGCCCCGGGGCCGTCGAACGGGCCCGGCGCTGGATCCACCGCCCCGACGCCCTGGGCGCGGCCGCCGCGGCCGTCCTCGCCGCCCGGGGCGGAGCCGACGACGCGGAACTGGTCCTCGGCGCCCTGCGCTCCACGGTCCGCGGCTCGGGCCCCGACACCCGGCGGCTCTACGCCCTCGTCGACGGAGCCGGCCGCCTCGCCATCGGCTGCGCGGCCCCCGTCCTGCGCCACATCTACCGCGAGACGGCCTCCTCCCACCTGCGCGGCCGGGCCGCGCGGGCCCTCGCCAGCACGGACCCCACCTTCGCGGCGGGCTTCGCCGTCGAATGCCTCTGGGACTGCGAGGAGACCACCCGGGAGGTGGCGGCCCACCACGCCGAGACCGCCGACGCCCGGGTCGCGCCGCGACTGCGCCGCCTGGCGACGGACCCGGCCGAGGAAGAGGACGTCCAGTCGGCCGTACGCAGCCGGATCGCTCCGGAGACCGCCGTGTAGGGGCGCGTGACGGGCAAGGCGGTTCCCGAGCGGGCGGTGCCCGTGGTCGAGGCGGCACGGGCGAGCCCCGGGCCCTTTGACCACGTGGACCGATCGCTCCATCGGTCGAACCGCCGCCCGCAACCACCTGATCGTGGCCCGCCCGTCGCGCCCTGTCGCGGGCGCGCGGACGCCCCGGCCCTGAGGGGGCCGGGGCGGGGGCTCACCGCGACGACGTGGCGGGCGGTGCCGGAAGGAGCTGGGGACCGCCCTGCAGTTCCTTGAGCCTGGCCTGCGCCTCGGCCCATTCCTCGTCGGTCGACGAGAAGTCGATCTCGCAGGGCGTGACCTTCGACGTCTCCTTCACGCCGTACCCGACCTTCGCGTACGGGCTCGACGGCCTCGCCGGTTTCGTGAGCACGAGGGTGTACCCCGGAGGGACCGTCTTCGAGTTGATCCGCAACCGGGGTGTCGTCCCGACGGACACCTCGGCCTCGTGGTCGGCCTGCGGGCCCCGGTAGCCGCCCCCCACGTGCGTGCACTCCGTCGCGGGCTTCTTCTCGGTCACCGCGACGCTGACCCCCTGGGCCCGAAGGCTCTGGACCAGTGCGACCAGCCCCTCAGGCGCGGGAACGTCGACCTCGATGGTCTTGCCGGGATCCTTCGGGGGTTCGGAACGCGCCTTCAGCGCTTCCTCCAGGCCCTCGGAGTAGTCGATCGAGCAGGACGGGACCTTGGACGTCTCGACCACGCCGAAGCCGATCCCCTGCTCACCCAGCGGGTAGTAGTCCGCCCACGAGAACGTGAGCGTGTAGCCCGGTGGGACCGTCTTCGCGTTGACCTTGAGCGTGAAGTCGTCATCGCTGTGCTGCATGATTTCGGCCTCGGGGTCGGCCTGTGGACCGCGGTACCCACCGCCGAGCTCGGAACACCGGGACCGGGGCCGCTTCGGGACCAGTGCGACCTGGACCCCCAGCTCCTTCAGCCGGTCCACCAGGGCCGGGATCTGATCGTGCCCGGGCAGCTTGAGCCGGAGCGACCCGTCCGGATCCTTCCTGATCTCGGGCGCGCCCGTGGCCGGAGGGTTCGGCGAGCCGGTGGGACCGCCGGCGGGCAGCGAGCCGTTGCGGGTGCTGCCGGGCAGGGCCATGACGGCGACGACGACGGCCGTGGCGATGCCCACGGCGAGCGGGATGCCGTAGCGGCGGGCGAAGGAGCGGGCGGGAGCCGGGGCCGGGGCCTCCTCCGGGAGGCGGGCCAGCAGCGCCGCCTTGAGCCGGTCCTCGAACCCGCTGGGCCTGGTGCTCATCGGGCTGCCTCCAAGTGCGGTTCGGTGACGGCGCAGGGCCCGGTCCCGCGCAGCGCGCGGCGGGCGCGGTGCAGACGGACGCGGACGGTCGCCTGGGTGACCCCGAGGGCCTGCGCGGCCTCGGCCGGGGTGAGTTCGTCGATGACCACGAGGTCGAGGGCGGCGCGCAGCGGCTCCGAGAGGCCGGCGTGGCGCTCGGCGAGGGACCTGAAGGCCCGCTGGGCGTCGATCCGTTCCTCCAGGGCGGCGACGTCCTCGTCCTCGAGGAGGCGGCGGCCGCTCAGCCGCGCCAGCGCGCCGCTCTCGCGGGCGAGTCCGCGGGCGTGGCCCGACAGGACGTTGCGTGCTATCCCGAACAACCAGGCGATCGGCGCTCCCCTGTTGGGCCGATAACCGGAGGCCGAGCCCATCGCCGCGAGGAAGATGTCCGCCGTCAGGTCCGCCGCCAGGTGCGGGTCGGCGACCCGGCGGGTGACGAAGCCGAGCACGGCGTCGATGTGCTCCTCGTAGAACGCGCCGAATCCGTCGTGCGTGGTGAGATCCGGTGGCCCGGTCTTCTGTCCTGGGCTGCGCACCCTGGTTCCTCCCCTGCGTCGGGGACCCGGTCGGCCCCCTCACTCCGTACTTGGCCGGAGCCCCCGCAAACGTTTCATCGGGACCGCAGGAACCTCACCGGAGTCCCCGGCCGGGCCTGCGCCGCCGCGTCCAGGGCCGGCCCCGGCGGGACCACGCCCACCACCGGGTAGCCGCCCGTCACCGGGTGGTCGGCCAGGAACACCACCGGCAGGCCGTCCGGCGGGACCTGGACCGCGCCCAGCACCATGCCCTCGCTCGGCAGCTCCCCGGGCCGGGCGCGGACCAGCGGCGGGCCCGCCTCCGTGCGCAGGCCGATGCGGTTGGACCTGGCCGACACCCGGAACTCCGCACGCCACAGCCCGGCCAGCGAAGCCGGCGCGAACCAGTCCGCGCGCGGCCCCGGGCGGAGCGGGAGCAGCAGTTCCGCGGGCGGCCCGGGCAGGGCGCAGAGGTCCGCCCCGGGCACCGGATCCGGCCCGGCGGGGCCCACCGGCAGCCGCATCCCGGCCGACAGGACGGCCGGCCCCAGGCCTGACAGCAGGTCCGTCGAGCGACTGCCGAGGACCGGCGGGACGGCCAGGCCTCCCCGTACCGCGACGTAGCTGCGCAGCCCCGATTCCGCCGGGCCCACCTCCAGCTCCGCCCCGGCCGGCAGCCGGACCGCCGCTCCCCAGGCCGCCGGGCGGCCGGAGATCCGTACGGAACAGGGGGCGCCCGTGACCGCCACGACCGTCGCGGCGAGCGCCCGCAGCCCGGTCCCGTCCAGGGTCGTCTCCAGCGCGGCCGCACCCGGCGGGTTGCCGAGCAGCCGGTTGGCCAGTGCGTACGCCGCCGTGTCCAGCGCTCCCGAGCGGGGGACGCCCAGGTGCGCGCATCCCGGGCGCCCCCGGTCCTGGACCGTCGTCAGCGCGCCCGGCCGCACCACCAGCAGCTCAGTCACGGCCCGCCTCCGTGAACCGCACCCGGACGCCCGGCGCGAACAGCGCCGCCGGTTCCCGCTCCGGGTCCCACAGCACCGCGTCCGTGGACCCGATCAGCTGCCAGCCGCCGGGGGAGGAGCGCGGGTACACCCCCGCGTACTCGCCGGCCAGCGCCAGCGAACCCGCCGGGACGGCCGTACGGGGCGTGTCACGGCGGGGCAGGTGGAAGCGTGCCGGGAGCCCCGTCAGGTAGCCGAAGCCGGGGGCGAAACCGCAGAAGGCCACCCGGAAGCCGGTGCCCCCGACGATCCCCGGCACCTCCCCGGGGGACACCCCCCACCGCCGGGCCACCTCCGCCAGGTCCGGGCCGTCGTACCGCACCGGGACGGTCACCAGCGGCCCCTCCGCCTCCGCGAGCGCGGGCACCTCCCACCGGGCGATCCGGGCCCCCAGCGCGGCCGGGTCCCGCACCCCGTCCAGCAGCACGGTCCGCGCCGCCGGCACGAGGTCCCGTACGGCGCCCAGTTCGCCCGCGTCCCGGCGGCGCAGCAGCTCGGCGTGGAGCGCGGCCACCTCCGCGGCCGAGTCCAGCTCGATCAGCAGCGCCTCGCCGCCCACCACGAGGGGCCTCACGCGAACGCCTCCACGCGGACCCCGGCCGCGCCCAGCGCCTCCCGGACCCGCCGCGCGAGCACGGCCGCCCCCGGGGTGTCCCCGTGCAGGCACAGCGACCGCGCGGCCACCGGGACCGCCGACCCGTCGGCAGCCACGACCGTCCCCTCGGCCGCCATCCGTACGGCCCGCGCCACCACCGCGTCCGGGTCGTGCAGCACCGCTCCCGGCTCGGTGCGCGGCACCAGCGTCCCGGCGGGCGTGTAAGCGCGATCGGCGAAGGCCTCCGGTACGGCGGCCAGCCCGGCCCCCTCGGCGGCGGCGAGCAGGAGCGATCCGGGCAGCCCCAGGACGGGCAGGCCCCCGGTGGCACCGGACCCGGCGGCCAGCCGGACGCCCGCGACCACGGCGGCCGCCTGGTCGCCGTCGTGCACGGTCCGGTTGTAGAGCGCTCCGTGCGGTTTCACGTACGACACACGGGAGCCGGCCGCCCGCGCGAACACCTCCAGCGCGCCGATCTGGTAGGCCACCTCGTCCGCCAGCTCGCCGGCCGGCACGTCCATCGCGCGCCGTCCGAAGCCGGCCAGGTCGCGGTAGGAGACCTGCGCGCCGATCCGTACGCCCCGCTCCGCGGCCAGCTCGCAGACCCGGCGCATGATGGACGGGTCCCCGGCGTGGAAACCGCAGGCCACGTTGGCACTCGTGACGACGGAGAGCAGGGCCTCGTCGTCGGTGAGCGTCCAGCGTCCGAATCCCTCGCCGAGGTCGGCGTTGAGGTCGACGACGCGAGCGGATGCGATCATGGAATCCATGGGCTGAGCGTAGAGCAGGCGTCCGGCGGTTCGGCCGGGGACGATCCGGCCGAACCATGCCGTTTGGGATGTTGTCAGTAACAGCGCCTAGTCTTTGTCCGTGACTCTCCCAGCCCCGGCGAAGACCCTCCCGTCCCCGGCGCCGGGCCCGGCCGCCGACGAGGGCCTGGCCCGGCGGCTGCGCGCCCTCGCCTGCACCGCCCCGCTGCACGACCTCGACGTACGCAAGGCCAATCTGGCCGGCGAGTACGGGGTCTACGCGATGGCGGAGGTGGCGCTGGCCGCGATCGACCTGATCACGCTCAACATGGACTTCGACACGGGCGCCGACCACGAGCAGATAGTGGCCAGGCTGCTGCCGCGCGTCGCGGCCCAGGCCCCGTCCCGCCCGGCGGCCGAGCACGAGCGGGTGGCCCGCTGGGTGCTGGAGAACCTGATCAACGTCGGCAGCGTCGACCGCGGCTTCCGCGCGATCTACGGCACCTTCGGCCCCGACGGGGTCTACGTCCGCCGGGACTACGACTTCAAGCTGATCGAAGAGGTCCCGGGCTACGGCGGCGCCGTCTACCTGCGCACCACCGACGAGGCCGTCAACGTCCTGGTCGGCGCCCTCGACACCGACGTCACCAGCGCCCAGATCGCCGCCGAGGTCAAGCTCGAGGTGCTGATCAGCCGCGGGCGGCTGGCGGACGCCCAGCTGGCCGCAGAGCAGGCCCGCTACCGGACGGTCCAGTACGCCGAGACCCTGCGCCGCACGCTGGACGCGACCCGGCGCAACGTCCGGGCGGTGGACTGGCTGCAGGCCGTGCCCGACATGATCGCCGAGGCCCTCGACCACGTCGCCGACCGCTACCGCCACGAGAACGCGATCCTGACCAACATCCGCAAGGCGCGCGACGAGGCCGAGGAGCCGGAGAGCAAGCGCCGCGCCGCCGAGCTCGTCGACATCGTCAAGGACTGCATCCGCCGCCACACCCAGCTCCAGTCCCGGCTGCTGGACGCGGGCCCGCTGTTCCGTGCCGAGCAGGACCGCCAGGCCTTCGCCGCTCCGGCGCCGCGCTCCGGCATCGACCTGTACGGCCAGCTCGTGGCCCCGCTCCTGCCTCTGCCCCTGGAGCAGGCGAGCCGGGTGACCGACGCCTTCTTCGCCTCCGGCGCGGGGCTGCGCACGCCGGTCTCGGTGCGCGTGACCGACCTGGTCGAGATCCTGCTCACCCCTCCCGTGGAGCGCGAGCACCTCGGCGCGGAGATGCCCGAACCGGACCTCATCGCCACCCCGGACGACAGCCGCTTCAGCGAGGAGCAGCTCGCCGCCGCGATGCAGCTCCTGGACCTCCCGCACGACGCCCCGCGGCGGCTGTCGGGGCTCCTCGCGGAGGCCCGGCGCAGCGATGCGGACCTGCCGTACCTGGTGGCCCTGCTGGCCGTCCACGCGGCGAGCCCGGCCGTCGGCACGGCGTACCGGCAGGGTGAGGAGCGGCTGCTCTTCGCGGTGGACGACGGCACGCAGCTCGACGACCCCGAGTTCGGCGGCGCCGACCTCATCGTCGGCACCGCCCTCCTCGACGCCGCCGGCATGGCCGCCGACCGCGCGGAGGCGTCATGACCGCCGTCGCCTTTGCCTGGCCCACCGCAGCCTTGCCGGCTCCCGATCCAGCCCCGCCGAGGCTGGATGTGGCGGAGCCACCGGCCGGACGCCCGCGCGTCGCGAACCACGCCGGCGAGGCCGAATCCCGAGTGCGGCTCCGCCGCGCGCTCCGTACCGCCCGAACCACCCGCACCGCCGAGGAGACCCACCCGTGAGCGACCACCACGCCGAGCACCCCGCGTGGAGCGAGCCCGCGGCTCCCGCCACCCCCGTCGCGGCCGCGAACCCGGCGGTGACCCCCGCCGACGCCGCCGACGCGGCCCGGCTCGTCGCCTTCGGGCTGCAGCCCAAGCTGCTGCCAGCCCGTGACGCCGAGTACGCCGAGCTGCTCCGCCGCTACCGCGAGGACCCCGGTTTCGGCCGCCTCGCCGACGCCGTCGCCACCGGCCTCGGCCTGGTCGTCCTGGAGGTGTCCCCGCGCGCCGGCATGGCCGTGGCCGCCGGCGAGGACTCCGTCTTCGCCGTCCGGATGGGCGACTACGCCCGCCGCACCGCCGCCGACTCCGCCGACCGGTTCCTGCACGGGCTGGCGCACCTCGCCGTCGCCGCCCTCGCCTTCCCCCGCCCCGAGGACCTCGCCGACGACGGCTACATCGGCCGCATCACCGTCAACGGCGTCGACTCCTTCGTCCGGCAGACCTGCCGCCGCCTGGAGGAACGCGCCGAGGAGCTCGGCGAGAACACCGACCCGGCCACCGACGCCCCCGGCCTGGAGGCCGCCTGGCGCGTCTACGCCCGCCGCAGCGCGACCGGCGCCACCAAGGACGCCCGCCGCCTGGCCGGCTCCACCACCGGCATCGTCGGCAAGGCCGCCGCCTTCCTCACCGATTCCGGTTTCCTGCAGCGCACCGGCGACGAGTCCGGCGGCACGTACCGCACCACCCCCCGCTACCAGCTCCAGGTCCGCGACATGGCGGGCAGTGCGGCCATGGCCGAACTCCTGGAACTCGGCGTGGTCGCCGTCACCGACGGCTCCGCCACCCTCCTGCCGCCGCCCGAGGGCGACGACCTGGACCTGGCCGCCGACGCCGGGCTCCCGTTCCACGCCTGAGCCACCCGTCCTCCGTACGCCCTGAGTCACCAGACACCACGAGAGTCCGACGCCATGTACGAGCTGTCCCGGATCCGCCTCTACTCCATCGGGCCCGCCGGCGCGCGCTACGCCGACACCGTGCTCGACCTGCGCGGAGTCGGCGAGCCGGTGCCCCACCCGGCGCCGGCCCAGGCGGAGTTCTTCGAGGACGAGCCCACCGGCCCGCCGCGCCGGCCCGCGCCCGCCGGCGTGCTGTTCCTGGAGAACGGCGGCGGCAAGTCCGTCCTCCTGAAGCTGATCTTCTCCGTGATGCTGCCCGGCCACCGCAACACCCTCGGCGGCGCGAGCTCCGGCGTCCTGCGCAAGTTCCTGCTCGCCGACGACTGCGGCCACGTGGCCCTGGAGTGGCAGCACACCCAGACCGGCGAGTGCGTGGTCGTCGGCAAGGTCAGCGAATGGCGCGGCCGCCAGGTCTCCAACGACCCCCGCAAGTTCGCCGAGGCCTGGTACTCCTTCCGCCCCGGCCCGGGCCTCGGCCTGGACAACCTGCCCGTCGCCGAGGCCACCGCCGTGCGCGCGCCCGTCGAAGGCGCCTCCGGCGCCCAGGGCCGCCGCCGCACCATGAAGGGCTTCCGCGACGCCCTCACCGAGGCCGGCAAGGCCTACCCGCACCTCGAGGTGTACTTCGAGGAGATCCACGACCGCTGGAACGAGCACCTCACCGAACTCGGCCTCGACCCCGAACTCTTCCGCTACCAGCGCGAGATGAACGCCGACGAGGGCGAGGCGGCCGGCCTCTTCGCGGTGAAGAAGGACTCCGACTTCACCGACCTCCTGCTGCGCGCCGTCACCGACACCCGCGACACCGACGGCCTCGCCGACCTCGTCCACGGCTTCGGCAACAAGCTCGGCCGCCGCGCCGAGCTCATGGCCGAACGCGACTTCACCGCCGGCTCGGTGGACCTGCTGACCAAGATCGTCGAGGCTGCCGGGACCCGCTCCCGGCTCCGCGACGTCCACGCGGGCGCGGAGCGCCGTACGCGTACCCTCGCCCGGCGGCTGTCCGCCCGCGCCGCCGAGGAACGCGGCCGCGCCGCCGAGCTCGCCCAGCAGGTCACCGGCGCCGCCCACCAGGTCACCGCCGCCGACTCCGCCCGCGCCCGCAGCGCCGCCGTCTCCGCCGAACTCGCCTACCGGCACGCCTCGCTGGCCCTGACCGTCGCCGACAAGGCCGCCGCCGCCCAGCGCCGCGAACTCCTCGAAGCCCGCACGCTGCACTCCGCGTGGCAGGCCGCCGAGATCGTGCTCCGCCACCGCGCCGCCGCCGACCGCTCCGTCCGCGTCGCCGCCGCGATCCGCGAGGCCGAGCGGGACGCCGCCCCCGCCCTGGCCGCACGCGCCACGGCCGCCGGCGAGCTCGTACGGGCCCTGCACACCGCCGCCGAGCACGGCGAACGGCTCGCCAACGAGGAGGAGGAGCGTTCCGCCGCCCTCCAGGCCACCGGCGAGGACTCCCACCGCGACGCCACCGCCGCCGCCACGGCCGCCCAGCGGGCCCGCAGCGAGGCCGAGCACCTCCGCTCGCGCCTCGCCGAGGTCCAGCAGGAGACCGCCGAGGCCGTCCGCGCCGGCTGGCTCGACGACTCCGCACCCGACGCCGACCCGGCGCGCGCGGCCCTCGCCGCCACCGACGCCGAGAAGACCGCCGTGGCTGCCTGGGACGAGGCCCGGGATGCCGCCCGCGCCGCCGCCGAAGCCGCCCGCGAGGCCGCCGCCAACGAATCCCGCGCCGAGCTCACCGCCGCCCGTGCGGCTGACGCCGCCGAGGCGGCCGAGGCCGCCCACGACGCCGAGCACCGGGCCGCGGCCTCCCTCGCCGAATCGCCCCGACTGGCCGAGCTCCTGGGGCTCCCGTCGGTGCCCGCCTCCTTCCTGCCCCACCCGCGCACGCAGAGCGGTGCATCCGGCGCCTTCGCGGGATCCGGCGCGCAGGCCGCCCAGAGCGCCCAGGCGGCGTCGGCCGGGGCCGCGCACGGCTCCGGCGGACACGGCCCGGCCCAGGCGGGGCCCGCCGGCCGCCCCGAAGCGGCCGGAGCCGGCGGGCTCACCGTCGCCGACCTCGACCGGAACGCCGACGACCTCCGCCAGCTCCTCACCGACGGAGTCACCTCGGCGGAACGCCAGCTGTTCGAGCTGCGCACCGCCGCCGCCGACGACTCCCGCATCCTCGGCGCGCTCGGCGACGGCGGCCTGCTGCCGCCCGGTCCCGACGTCCTCGCCACGGTCGAGTACCTCGGCGAGCACGGCATCCCGGCCCTTCCCGGCTGGCGCTACCTCGCCCAGTCCGTGGACCCCGCCGACCACGCCGCCGTCCTCGCCGCCCGCCCCGAACTCGTCGACGGCGTCGTCATCACCGACCCCGACACCCACAGCCGGGCCCGCGAGGTCCTCTCCGGCGCGGCCCTGCTGCCCCGCTCCACGGTCGCCGTCGGCACTGCGGCCGCCCTGCTGGCGCCCGTACCGCCCGCGGCCGACACCGACACCGCCGTGTTCCTCGTCCCGCCGAACCCGGCCATGCACGACGAGCACGCTGCCGACGAGGAGCGCCAGGCCCTGCGCACCCGGGCCGGCGCCCGCGACACCGAGATCCGCGAACTCGCGGCCCGTCTCTCCGGTGACCGCGAACTCGCCGCCCGCCTCGCCTCCTGGCGCACCGGCTGCCCGCCCGGCCGCCTCACCGAACTCGCCGAACAGGCCGCGGCCGCCCGGGCGTTCGCCGAGGAGACCGACGCCGAGCTCGCGGAGGCCCGTACCGTACGCGCCGAGGCCGACGAGGCCGCCGCCGACGCCGCCCGCGTCCGCGAGGAGCGCCAGGACACCGCCCAGCGAGCCCGCCGCGTCGCCGACGCCCTCGCCGGCCTCGCCTTCCGCCTGCGCGAGCGGGCCGGCTGGCAGGCCAGGCTCCGCGAACTCGCCGACGAGGCCGCCGAGTCCGAGGCCCGCGCCGAGGTCTGCCTGGACCGGGCCCGCGCCGCCGACGAGGACCGCCGCGCCGCCCAGCGCGCGGCCGACGACGCCCGCCGCACCGCCCGCGCCCTGCGCGCCGAGCGCGCCGAGATCGCCGGCGCCCCCGACCAGCTGCCCGACGGGGACGCGGCCGGCCCGCGGGTGCCCCTCCCGGACCTCCGCGAGGCCTACCGCGCGGCCTCCCAGCTCTACGAGAAGGTGGGCGTCGGCGCCGACCTGCGCGCCGAACAGGCCCGCGCCGAGAGCGACGAGAGCGCCGCCCTCGCCGAACTCGACCGCCTCACCAACAAGGTCCGTACCCGCGCCGCCCAGCTCCTCGAAGGCACCGACGGCGCCGACGGCCCCTCCCGGCAGGCCGCCGCCGCCCGCGCCGAGTCCCTCGTGCAGATGCTGGAGACCCGCGCGTCCACGGCCAGTGAGCAGCTCGGCCGGCTGCGCGGCGAGGCCGAGCGGCACGCCCCCGCCGAGGGCGAGGCCCACACCGAACTGCCCGAGGAACTGGTCCCCGAGGACGTCGAACAGGCCCAGGCCCTGCTCCGTACGGCCACCGCCCAGCTCGCCGCCCACACCGCGGCCGTGGAGAGCGCCCGCGCCGCCCACGCGGACCTGCTGCGCGCCCACCGCACCGCCGAGGAAGGCGCCGGCGGCTTCGACGAGACCGCGGCCCTGCTGCGCGACCTCCTGCGCGACCACGCGCACGCCGAGGACGAGCAGGAGCCGGTGCCCCACCCGGGCACCCTGGAGGAGGCCCGACAGTCGGCCACCGAGGTCCGCCGCTCCCTGCGCGGCTGCGCGGCCGACCTCTCGGCCGCCGAGTCGGCGCTGCGCGAGGCGAGCGACATCCTGGTCCGGCACGCCAACGCCACCCGCTACGAGCAGGTACGCACCCCCGCGCGCCAGCAGATCCGGGAACTGCCCGCCGCGGCGCTGCCCGAGCACGCGGCGGCCTGGGCGGCGGCCTTCGCCCCCCGCCTGCGCGTCCTCACCGACGAACTGGCGCAGCTGGAGCGCAACCGCGACAGCATCGTCGACCGCCTGCGCGGCCTCGTCGAATCGGCCCTGGCCACGCTCCGCTCCGCGCAGCGCCTCTCCCAGCTGCCGGAGGGCCTGGGCGAATGGTCGGGCCAGGAGTTCCTGCGGATCCGCTTCGAGGAGCCGGACCAGGCCACGCTCACGGAACGGCTCGGCGAGGTCATCGACGAGGCCACCCGCGCGGCCGTGAAGAAGAACAGCACCGCCTCCTTCGGCGAGGGCCGCCGCGACGGCATGTCCCTGCTGCTGAGGGGCGTCCAGGCGGCCCTCGAGCCCAAGGGCATCTCCGTGGAGATCCTCAAGCCGGACGCGGTGCTGCGCGCCGAACGCGTCCCCGTCGGCCAGATGGGCGACGTCTTCTCCGGCGGGCAGCTGCTCACCGCCGCGATCGCCCTCTACTGCACGATGGCGGCGCTGCGCAGCAACGACCGCGGCCGCGACAAGCACCGCCACGCGGGCACGCTGTTCCTCGACAACCCGATCGGCCGCGCGAACGCCACGTACCTGCTGGAGCTCCAGCGGGCCGTCTCCGACGCTCTCGGCGTCCAGCTGCTCTACACGACGGGCCTGTTCGACACCACGGCCCTCGCCGAGTTCCCGCTGGTGATCCGGCTGCGCAACGACGCGGACCTGCGGGCGGGCCTGAAGTACATCAGCGTCGAGGAACACCTGCGCCCGGGCCTGCCGCAGCAGTCCCCGGAGGAGGAGACCATCCACGGCGAGATCACCGCCACCCGCATGTTCCGCCGCAGCGGCGTCTCCTGACGCCCGCCGCCCTTCCCGACGCGTGCCTCGCGCCGCTCGGCGCCGGGCGCCTCACGGGCTTCGGCCCGCTGCGCCGGACCCCGTCCGCCGGAGGGCGGGCGGCAGCCGCGCCCGGCAGTGAGGCCGGCCGGCCCCGCCGTGCCCGCCGCAGGCGAGCAGGGGCCGGTCCGCCGTCAGGGGGACGTGGAGCCGCCGAAGGCCGTCAGGGGGCCGTCGTCCCGGGGTATTCGGCCCGGAGCGGCCTCGCGCGCGGCCCGGGCGGCCCTGCGGGCCTCACGGCGGCGGCTGCGCGCCGTACTGCTCGGCTCCGAGAGGACCCCGTACCGCTGGTTCCACGTCTGCCGGGTGATCCACACGTCCAGCACGCCCCACGTGGCCACGACGGTCCCCGCTATCGCGCCGAGCGCCATCGGCAGGGCCAGCCAGGAGCCGGTCAGGGTCAGGAAGAACGTGATCGCCGCCTGGGTGAGGGTCACGGCGACGATCAGCACCGCCCGCACCGCGGAAGTCCGTACCGGATCGGGCATCCGGCGCCGGCGGGCCGGCTCCTCCACCCACAGCCCCCGTCCCGCCGCTCCGGCGTACGCGCCCGCACCCGCCCCGCCGCGCTCGTCACTGCTCATGGTCCGCTCACTCCCCACGCCGCGGTCCGCCATGCCTACCCACCACGTCTACCCCCGACGTGGCCCTCGAACAGACAGACGTCCGGCGGTACCGAGAGATTCCCGGATCGCGGATGCCTCCACGCGCCCCGATGATCGCGGAACGAACAATTCCAGCCATCCATCAGGTTGCAGGAACTGACGCCCCACCAAGTGTCATCTGCCACATATCGGGCCGCTCTTGACCGGAAGTGTCGGACAACTGGTGATCTTCGTCCGGGGGTCCGGCCGAAAACGTCCGGACACGCCTTCGAACCTGCTCCAGAGCAGTAGTAGGCTCACGCCGTTTAAATGACGGAACACCGACCCCCGGTAACGGGGTTGACCTGGGGGAGGCTGGGGAGGCCATGCGCTTTCGCGGAAAGTCCATCCGCCGGAAGATCGTGGCGTTGCTCCTTGTGCCGCTCGTCTCCCTGACCGCGCTCTGGGGCTTCGCCACGGTCATCACCGGCCGGCAGGCGATCCAACTCTTCGACGTGGCCTACGTGATCGACAAGGTCGGCTACCCCGTCGAGGACGTCGTCCGCGTCATCCAGAAGGAACGGCGCCAGACCCTCGTCGTCCTCGGCGACCCGCGGGCCGCCACGGCCACCGCCGAACTCACCAAGCGCCGCGCCGAAACCGACGAGGCCGTCGAGCGCATCAGCGTCAGCGCACGCGACCCCAAGGTCATCGACGAGCTGAGCTCGCAGAGCGCCCAGCGCCTGCGCTCCATCGTCGGCGCCTTCCAGGGCATCGGTGCCATGCGCCGCTCCGTCGACCAGAACGCCTTGGACCCCACCCAGGCCCTGGAGCTCTACAACCGGCTGGTCGACCCCTGCTACGACTTCCTCATGAACCTCCACGGCCTGGACAACGTGGAGGTCGACAAGGAGGGCCGCGCCCTCGTCGGCATCAGCCGCGCCCGTGAGCTGCTCTCCCGCGAGGACGCCGTCGTCGCCTCCGCCCTCGCCGCGCGCAACGTCACCGCACCCGACGTGCGCCACGTCTCCGACTACGCCGCCAACCGCTCGCTGCTCTACGAGTTCAACCTCGTGACCCTTCCCGCCGGCGACCGGGAACTCTTCGAGCAGTACTGGAAGGACCCTCAGACCAAGCCCCTGCGCGATGCCGAAGAACGGTTCATCGCGGGCGGCGCGGTCAACAAGCCGCGCAGCGTCACCCCCGCCCAGTGGGACGAGGCCGCCGCCAAGGCCCTCGAAGACCTGGCAGCCATGAACACGGCCGCGGGCGACCGCTACCAGCAGCGCATCGAACCCGTCGCCATGGACGTCATGATCCAGGCCGCCGCCGCCGGTGTGCTCGGCTTCATCGCCCTCATCGTGTCCCTGGTGCTCTCCGTCCGCATCGGCCGCGACCTCGTCCGCGACCTGTCCCGGCTGCGCAAGGAGGCCCACGAGGCCTCCGGCGTCCGGCTGCCCAGCGTGATGCGCCGCCTCGCCGCCGGCGAGCCGGTGGACGTGGAGACCGAGGCGCCCCACCTCGAATACGAGAAGGACGAGGTCGGCCAGGTCGGCCAGGCCCTCAACACCCTCCAGCGCGCCGCGGTCGAGGCCGCCGTCAAGCAGGCCGACCTGCGGCGCGGTGTCTCCGAGGTGTTCGTCAACCTGGCCCGCCGCAACCAGGTGCTGCTGCACCGCCAGCTGACGCTCCTCGACACCATGGAACGCCGTACCGAGGACACCGAGGAGCTCGCCGACCTCTTCCGCCTCGACCACATGACCACCCGCATGCGCCGCCACGCCGAGGGCCTGGTGATCCTCTCCGGCGCCGCGCCCTCCCGCCAGTGGCGCAAGCCCGTCCAGCTGATGGACGTCGTACGGGCCGCCGTCGCCGAGGTCGAGGACTACGAGCGAATAGAGGTGCGCCGCCTCACGCGCCTGGGCATCGTCGGCCCCGCCGTCGCCGACATCACCCACCTCATCGCCGAACTCCTGGAGAACGCCACGGTGTTCTCCCCGCCGCACACCGCCGTCCAGGTGCACGGCGAGCGCGTGGCCAACGGCTTCACCCTGGAGATCCACGACCGCGGCCTCGGCATGACCCCGGAGGCACTGCTCGACGCGAACCTCCGGCTCGCCGAGACCCCCGAGTTCGAACTCTCCGACACCGACCGCCTCGGCCTGTTCGTCGTCAGCCGCCTCGCGCAGCGCCACAGCGTCAAGGTCGTCCTCCAGCCCAGCCCGTACGGGGGCACCACCGCGGTGGTCTTCCTCCCCGTGGCCCTGCTCACCGAGGCCCCCGAGACCAACGGCAACGGCGTGCGCCTCGACGGCGCCCGGGCGGTCGCCAAGCCCGTACGGGCCGCCTCGCCCGCGAAGGCCGGCCACGCCGGCCGGACGACGTCCGAGCGGCCCGCGCCCGCCGCCGTGGAGCGCGCCCCGTCCGGCCGCCCGCTGCCCGCCGCCGAACTGCGCGGCCCGGTCGAGCTGGAGGCCCCGCTCGTGGGCCGCGGCCTGGACCCGCTGGACGGACTCGACGACCCCGCAGTCCTGGACGACGCCACCGCCGCAATCACGGGCCGCCCCGGCGCCGTCGGCCGCCCCGTCATGGCCACCCTCGACGACGAGACCCCGCCGAACGGCACCCCGCGCAGCGCCCTGCTGGGCCTGCGCCCGGCGGACCGGCCGCACACCGACCGGCACGCCGAGCGCAACGGCGCCCGCAAGAACGACCGCGACCGCGAATCGCTCACCCCCACCGGCCCCGTCCGGCTGGAGACCCAGCGCGTGGAGGCCTCACGACCGGACGCCCCCCGCACCCAGGGAGCCGTACCGCTGCCGCGCCGCCGCCCCGCCCCGACGCTGGTCGCCGATCACGGCCGCCGGGTGGAACGCCCGGTGTCGGTGGTCCCGCAGCCCACCCCCGCCCCGGCGGCCGGATCCGGTGACACGGACCCCGCACCCGGCCCGGGCACCGGCGGGCTGCCCCGCCGGGTCCGCCAGGCCAGCCTGGCACCCCAGCTCAAGAAGAGCCCGTCCGCCGCACCCGCCGAAGCCGCCACTGACCAGGCGGCCGACCGCGACGCGGAAGACGTACGTACGCGCATGTCCGCACTCCAGCGTGGCTGGACGGCGGGCCGCAACCAGCACGCACCGCAGCCCGGGACCGAGGCAGGCACATCCGCCGCCGACGGTCCCGGATACGAGAACGAAGGGGACGGTCGATGACCGCACCGCAGACCGGCAACGACACCAGGGGCCGCGGCTCCGGCCCGCTCAACTGGCTCCTCGACGAGCTCGTCGACCGGGTCGGCTCCATCCGCAAGGCGGTGGTCCTCTCCGGCGACGGCCTGCCCACCGGCAGCTCCAAGGACCTGACCCGCGAGGACAGCGAGCACCTGGCGGCCGTGGCCTCCGGTTTCCACAGCCTGGCCAAGGGCGTCGGCCGGCACTTCGACTCCGGCCGGGTCCGCCAGACCGTGGTCGAACTCGACGAGGCCTTCCTCTTCGTCATGGCCGCGGGCGACGGCAGCTGCCTGGCCGTGCTGGCCGACGCGGACTCCGACGTCGGGCAGGTCGCGTACGAGATGACGCTGATGGTCAAGCGAGTGGGCGACCACCTGGCGACCGCCCCGCGCACCGGGCTGCCAGCCGGAGGGTGAGTCGTACGGCATGAGCGATTCAGGCCAGGACCACTCCACCGACACCGACATCGCCGCCGGAATCGGCTTCCCCGTCGACCCTTCGGCCGACGGCCCCGACCACGCGCACTGGTTCGACGACGACGCGGGTCCCGTCGTACGCCCGTACGCCATGACCCGCGGCCGGACCAGCCATGCGGGTCAGCACCGCCTCGACCTGATCGCGCTCGTCGTCGCCGAAGCGGCGGCCGACGATCCGGTCTGGGACATGACCCTCTCCCCGGAACACGCCCACATCCTCGGGCTGTGCCGGGGCCGGCCGCAGTCGGTCGCCGAACTCGCGGCCGACCTCGACCTCGCGGTCGGGGTCGTACGCGTCCTCATCGGCGACCTGGTCGACGAGGAACTGGTCCATGTGACCAGGCCGGTACCACCGGCCGAACTGCCCGATGAATCCATTCTGCGTGAGGTGATCGATGGCCTTCGGGCGCTTTAGCCGCACCGGTGCCATGCACGCGGTGTCGCCGGTCGAACCGCTGACCTTGAAGATCCTGGTCGCGGGCGGCTTCGGGGTGGGCAAGACCACCCTGGTGAGTGCGGTGAGCGAGATCAGACCGCTGCGGACCGAGGAGCGGCTCTCCGAGCCGGGCGTCGGTGTCGACGACACCGGGGGAGTGGAGGGCAAGAGCACCACGACCGTGGCCATGGACTTCGGGCGCATCACGCTCCGCGAGGACCTGGTGCTGTACCTGTTCGGCACGCCCGGACAGGACCGCTTCTGGTTCCTGTGGGACGAGCTGGCCCAGGGCGCGCTCGGCGCCGTGGTCCTCGCCGACACCCGCCGCCTCGCCGACTGCTTCGCGGCCGTCGACTACTTCGAACGGCGCGGGATCCCGTTCGTGGTCGCCGTCAACTGCTTCGACGGCGCCGACCGGCACCCCGTGGTGACCGTACGGACGGCACTCGACCTCGACCCCGGGGTACCCGTGCTGCTCTGCGACGCACGGGACCGGGAATCCGTGAAGGACGTGCTGGTGGGGGTCGTGGAACACGCGATGTCCCTGGCGCGCGAGCGGCGCCGGAGCCTGTCCGCGGGGGCCTGACGGGCGGCCGGCGTGGCGCCCGTACCAGGGGCCCGGCGCCGGCGTCCGTACGACGGCCCCGGCATGGAGGCGACCCGTACCCCCGCCGACTGGGGTACGGGCCGCAGCTCTCACGGGGGGTTCGGGGTCCCGGTCGCGGAGCGGGACTGTGGAGCGAGTGTGAACCTGCCGCAGGGGGTCGTCAAGCGTTCGGACAACCCGAGCCGTTCAGCGCACGGCGACGACGGCCGAGCCGTGCCCGAACAGCCCCTGATTGGCCGTGATCCCGGCCCTCGCGCCCGGCACCTGCCGGTCCCCGGCCGTCCCGCGCAGCTGCCACGTCAGCTCGCACACCTGCGCGATGGCCTGCGCCGGCACCGCCTCCCCGAAGGAGGCCAGCCCGCCACTGGTGTTGACCGGGATCCGGCCGCCCAGCGCGGTCGCGCCCTCCCGGACGAGCTTCGCCCCCTCGCCCTCCCCGCACAGCCCGATGTCCTCGTACCACTCCAGTTCGAGGGCGGTGGAGAGGTCGTACACCTCGGCGAGCGAGAGATCGTCCGGACCCAGCCCCGCCTCCTCGTACGCGGCGCGCGCGATCGACGACCGGAAGGATCCGGCCGCCGGGTTCACGGCCACCGCCGAGTCGGTCGCGATGTCCGGCAGGTCCAGCACCGTCCGCGGATACGTGGGCGTCACCGTGGACACCGCCCGGATCCGCACCGGATCGGCCACCCCGCGCGAACGCGCGAAGTCCATGCTGCTCAGCACCAGCGCCGCGCCCCCGTCGGAGGTGGCGCAGATGTCGAGCAGCCGGAGCGGATCGGCGACCACCGCGGAGGCCGCGACCTCCTCGGCGCTCACGCTCTTGCGGTAACGGGCGTACGGGTTGAGCACCCCGGCCGCCGCGTTCTTCACCTTGACCTGGGCGAAGTCCTCCGGGGTGTCCCCGTGGACGGCCATCCGGCGCCGGGCGTACAGCGCGAAGTACGCCGGGTTGGTGGCTCCCAGCACGCGGAAGCGGAGCCAGTCCGGATCGTCCGGCCGGTCGCCGCCCGCCGGGGCGAAGAACCCCTTGGGCGCCGCGTCCGCACCGACGACCAGGACCACGTCGGCCAGGCCCGCCAGGATCTGCGCGCGGGCCGCGCCGATCGCCTGCGCCCCGGAGGCGCAGGCCGCGTACACGCTGGTCACCCGTGCGCCCTGCCAGCCGAGGGCCTGCGCGAAGGTGGCACCGGCCACGTAGCCCGGGTAGCCCGAGCGCACGGTGTCGGCGCCGACGATCGACTGCACGTCCGTCCAGTCCAGTCCGGCGTCCGCGAGCGCCGCCCGCGCGGCGGTCCGGCCGTACTCGACGAAGCTGCGGCCCCATTTGCCCCAGGGGTGCATTCCGGCCCCGAGGACGGCGATGTCGGTGCTCATGCGGCCCCTCCCACCGGCTTGAACCGCCAGGTGGTCCAGACGGTTTCGGCGTCCTCGTTCAGCACGCCGCCCACCACCTCGACCTCCGTCCCGACCGCCAGATCGGCGACCCCCACCCCGGGCGCCGCCTGCCCCAGCACGACCATCCCCTCTGTTTCCAGCTCCACCGCGACCAGTGTGTACGGCTCCCAGGGCACGTCGGGGTCGGAGACGTACGGGGCGGGCGGCCGGTAGCGCCCGTCGGTGCAGGACCAGACCCGGCCCCGCGGGGACAGGGGCACCTCGGTGAGCTCGCCGTTCCCCGTGCAGTGCGGATTGCGGCAGTACGCGTCCTCGCGCGGGAAGAACACCGCGGTGCAGGCCGAGCAGCGGGTGCCGAGCAGCCGGAAGCCGCCGTCCGGACCGTCCTCGGTGAACCACCCGTTCACGACGGGTGTGCGTGTGCGTGCCAAGATCCCTCCCTAGCCAGACTTCTGACGGATCGTCAGGAGTCTGTCACGGGCGGGCATCCCTGGCACGGGTTCTCGGCGAGCCACTTCCGGGCGATCTCGCCCAGCTCCGCGTCCCGCCCGGCCAGCATCATCCGGATCATCTGCGCGTCCCCGCGCAGCGACCATCCCGGATGGCCGAAGGTGGCCGGATTGTTCCCCTCGATCAGGAAGTGCGCCGGCCAGGCGGTCCCGTACCCGATCAGGGGGAGCGCGGCCAGATACCGCTTCCGGCCCCGCGCCACCCGTAGACGCTCAGGGCGAGCCCCGTGAGCGTGCCGGTGAGATGGATCCAGCGGGTGGCGGCCCGGGAGTGCATCGCGACGTAGTACGGCCAGAATTCCTCTGGGGGCCCCTCCCGGCGGTAGCTGGGGGAGAGCTGAAAGTCATGCGCGCACGGTACTCAGGGGCGGACGGAGGCGACAGCGACGGGGAAATCGAAATACGTGTCCGGATACGCCTCCGGCTTGTACGTGAAGTGCCACCATTCCTCGGGAAGATTCACGAACCCCTGATCGGCCAGCGCCCCCTTCAGCACCTTCCGATGGGCGCGGGCGGCACCCGTGACCCGCGGATCATCGGTGTGCGAGAGCGGATCGAAGAAGTCGAAGGCGGTCGCCATGTCCACCTGCCGGCCCGACAGTTCCTCCAGGGTCACATCGAGCGTGCTCCCGCGGCTGTGCCCGGACTTCTCCGCGATGTACCCCTCAGGAATCAGCCGGTTCCGTTCCACGTTCGGATAGAACTCCGCCTTCGCCGCCCGGTCGTCCGGACCGTCCGCCTCCCGCGCCCACCGCACGAACCGGTCGACCGCCCGCTGCGGCCGGTAGCAGTCGTACACCCGCAGCGAATACCCGCGCCGCAGCAGCCCCCGCTGCGCCCGCCGCAGCGCCTCGGCGGCGGGCCGGGCCAGCAGGCACACCGGCTCCTCGTACCCGTCCACCACCCCACCGGTGAAATTCCGCGCACCGGCGTACCGCATGTCCTGCCGGACGCTCGGATCCACCTCGCGCAGCGCCACGAATCCGTGGCCGTACCCGTGCCCGTACCCGTGCCCGGAGGGCGCCGCCCCGCCGGCCAGTACCGCGAGCACACCCACAACCGCCGTCATCCGCATACCCCTTGGCATACCATCGCCGGATGCCGGCACAGCTGAAGGACTCGCACTGCTCCGCCTGCGGAGCGCCCTACTCCACCCACGCGTGGCCCCGCTCTTGCGCCGCCTGCGGGGCGACCGCCTACCGCAACCCGCTCCCCGTGGCCGTCACCCTCCTCCCCGTGGAGGACGTTGACGGAACCGGCCTCGTGGTCATCACCCGCACCATCGAACCGGCCCTCGGCGGCGTCGCCCTCCCCGGCGGCTTCATCGACTTCGGCGAGGACTGGCGCGACGCGGTCGTCCGCGAGCTCCGCGAGGAGACCGGCATCACGGCCCCGGCCTCCGAGGTCACCCTGGCCGACGCCCTGAGCTCCCCGGCGGGCCACCTCCTCCTCTTCGGCCTCCTCCCGCCCCGCCGCGCCGCCGACCTCCCCACCTCGAAGCCGACGGACGAAACCACGGGCTGGCACATCCTGCACACCCCGTCACCCCTGGCCTTCCCCCTCCACACCCAGGCGGCCGCCGCCTGGTTCGCGGGCAAGTACAGCGCGTAGGAGGCCTTCAGCCCCCGATTCAGCCCCGTCGGCGTCTGAAGCGCGGCACCCGCACCGGCACCCGCACCGGCACCCGCACCGGCACCCGCACCCGCACCGGCACCGGCACCCGCGCACTCGGCCCAGCCACCCTGTGGGGCCGCGGGCCCGCCGCGGAGCCTGCCGAGGCCCTACAGCCCCCGCACGGTGACCCCCTCGACGGAGTCGCCCGCCTCCGTCTCCACCACCACCTCGTCCCCGGCCCACCGCACGGTGTACCGCTCGACCGTGCCCGCCTCGAACCCCGGCCCCGGGTCCCGGATCACCACCCCGCCCCCCGTACGCCCCCGCGCCGGCGCCCAGGCCTCCAAGGTCACCCCGTCACCCCCCGCGGAGCGGACCGGCAGCAGGGCCCCCGCCCGGGCCAGCACCGGGATCCGCCCCTGCGGGGCGTCCAGCAGGATCTGGCCCGGGCCCTCGTACGCCGTCCCGGTCGCGGTGTCGTACCACCGGCCCCGCGGCAGCCGTACCGCCCGCCGGTCCGCCCCGCACTCCAGCACCGGCGCGACCAGCAGTGCGTCGCCGAGCAGGAACGCGTCCTCGCAGTCCCGCAGCCGCCGCTCCTCCGGCGCCCCCCACCACACCGGCCGTACGTACGGGGCACCCGTCCGCCGTGCCAGGTGCGCCAGCGTCACGAAGTACGGCCGCAGCCGCTCCCGCTCCGCCATCACCGCCGCCGCCTGCTCCGCCACCTCGGGGCCGAACGCCCACGGCTCCCGCCGCCCCGCCCAGATCGCCGAGTGGGTTCGGAACAGCGGCAGGTACGCGCCCAGTTGCAGCCACCGCACGTACAACTCCGGCGACGGCGAACCGCCGAAGCCGCCGACGTCCGGGCCCGAGTACGGCACCCCGCACAGCCCGAGCCCCAACACCAGCGCCAGCGAGGCCCGCAGCCCCTCCCAGCTGGTCTCCACATCACCCGACCACGTGCCCCCGTACCGCTGCATCCCCGCCCAGCCCGACCGGGAGAACAGGAACGGCCGCTCGGCCGGCCGCAGCCGCACCAGCCCCTCCCACCCCGCCCGAGCCATTCCCAGCGCGTACACGTTGTGCCCCGCGCGGTGGTCCCCGCCCGCCCCGTCCATCGCGTGCCGCGCCGACCGCGGCAACGTGGCGTCCCCGAACGGCGCGAAGGACACCGGCTCGTTCATGTCGTGCCAGAAACCGGCGAAGCCCTGCGCGAGCCGCTCCTCGTACAGCCCGCCCCACCACTCCCGTACGGCCGGATCCGTGAAGTCGGGGTACGCGCACTCGCCCGGCCACACCTCGCCGCGCACCTCCTCGCCCCGCGCGTCCCGTACGAAGGCACCGGCCGCCCCCACCGCACGCCCCGACACGTGCACCGGGTCCCCGGCCTTCACCGCCGGATCCACGATCGAGACCAGCCGCACCCCCTGCTCCCGCAACTCCCGGGCCAGCCCCGGAAGATCGGGGAAGGCCCGCTCGTCCACCGTGAACACCCGGTGCCCGTCGTAGTGGTCGATGTCCAGGTGTACGGCCGACAGCGCGAGCCCGCGCGACGCGTACCCCTCGACCACCCGCCGCACCTCCGCCGCGCTCCCGAACCCCCACCGCGCGTGCTGGTACCCCAGCGCCCACTCCGGCGGCACCGCGGCCGCGCCCGTCAGCGCCGACCAGCCCTGCAGCACCCGCGCCGGCGTCCCCACCAGCACCCAGCACCGCAGCGGCCCGCCCTCCATGCGCAGTTCGCTCGCCCCGGGGCGGTCCGCCCCCGAGCCCGCGCCCTCCTCGCCCTCCCGCAGCACCACCCGTCCGTCCCAGGTGTTGTCGTGGAAGACAAGATGCGTCCCCGCGTCCGCGACCACCATCTGTACCGGCATCGTCAGGTACAGCGGATCGACACCCGGCCCGAAGCCCCCCTTAGGGTCCGTGTTCCACAGCCGGTACGCCCCGTCCCGCAGCCGCGGCCCGGCGGCCCGCCCGCCCAGCCCGAAGAACCGCGCATCGGCCGCCACCTCACTGCGCTGCACCCACCGCCCCCCGCGCCCGCCGGTCCCGTCCGGAGCCCTTCCGCCCCCGACCGAGGCGCCCCCGGAGACCCCACCTCCGACCACCCCGCGCCCGTCGGCCCCCTCCGCGGCCGTCCCGTGCCCCACGGCCCCGCGCCCGTCGGCCCCCTCCGCGGCCGTCCCGTGCCCCACGGCCCCGCGCCCGTCGGCCCCCTCCGCGGCCGTCCCGTGCCCCACGGCCCCGCGCCCGTCGGCCCCCTCCGCGGCCGTCCCGTGCCCCACGGCCCCGCGCCCGTCGGCCCCCTCCGCGGCCGTCCCGTGCCCCACGGCCCCGCGCCCGCCGGCCCCGTCCCCGGCCGTCCCGTGCCCCACGGCCCTGTCCCCGGAGGTCCCGTCCCGGGCTGTCCCGCCCCCGACGGTCCCGGCCCCGGGCGCCCCGTCCCCACTCCTCGCCTCCCCGGCGAGGGGCACCGGCACCGGCTCCCACCATCGCGGCGGCGCCTCCCGCCGCAGCACCGTCCCGCCCGGGGTGCGCACCTCCACCGCCCCGTGCCGGGACACCGCCACCGTCACCCGCTCCGACACCACCCGCCAGCCGCCCCCGGTGTCCGGCTCCAGCACGGCCCGCGGATCCGGCTCCGGCCCGTCGCCCACCACCGCGTACGAGGGCGTCGGCCCGGCCCCGTCCCACCCCCAGAACACCGCGCCGCCCGCCATGACCCGTACCAGCAGCTCCGAGCGCGCGAACCGCAGTACACCCCCGCCCGGGCGGGGCTCCGTACCGGTCAGCAGCCCCGGCACGCGCGCCCGTTCCGCGCCCCGGCGCGGGAGCCCCACGGCGTCCGCACGCCGGTGGCGCCACGCCGCGCGCCAGGCGCGCCGCCCGCGCTCCGTACCGATGTCCTTCACCGCACGCACCAGATCACGACCGTCCATGGAGATCACCCTGCCACCGGCCCCCGGCCGAGGGGACCGCGTTCAACTGCCGTTCACCCGGGAGCGGCACCTTCCGCAGGTCACCCGACCGGCCAGGACAGCCCTGGTGTAGCGGTCGATCACATGGCATCGTCCCTGTGAGCCGCCGCGCGTACACCCCCCGCGCGATGGCACCGTACGCACACGAAGCGCGAGCCGCAGACTTGACCGGGAGCCGACCCATGACCTCAGCCACGCAGCCGGAACCCCTCTGGGCGCCGGGCCCCGACCGGATCGCCGCGGCCCGCATCACCGCCTTCCAGGCCTGGGCCGCGACCCGCTTCGGAGCCCCCGCCGACGGGGGGTACCCCGCCCTGCACAGCTGGTCCGTCGACGAGCTCGACACCTTCTGGCAGGCCGTCGCCGAATGGTTCGACGTCCGCTTCACCACCCCGTACGAATCCGTCCTCGCCGACCGCTCCATGCCGGGCGCACGCTGGTTCACCGGAGCCACCCTCAACTACGCCGAGCACGCCCTGCGCGCCGCCGAGGACCCGGCCCGCGCCGGCGACCCCGCCCTGCTGTACGTGGACGAGACCCACGAGGTCACCCCGGTCAGCTGGGCCGAGCTCCGCCGCCAGGTCGGCTCGCTCGCCGCCGAACTGCGCGCCCTCGGCGTACGCCCCGGCGACCGGGTCAGCGGCTACCTCCCCAACATCCCCGAGGCCACCGTCGCCCTCCTCGCGACCGCCGCCGTCGGCGGCGTCTGGACCTCCTGTGCACCCGACTTCGGCGCCCGCAGCGTCCTCGACCGCTTCCAGCAGGTCGAGCCCGTCGTCCTGTTCACCGTGGACGGCTACCGCTACGGCGGCAAGGAGCACGACCGCCGCGACACCGTCGCCGAACTCCGCGCCGAGCTCCCCTCCCTGCGCGCGGTCGTCCACATCCCGCTCCTCGGCACGCCCGCCCCCGAGGGCGCCCTCGACTGGTCGGCCCTCACCGCCGCCGACACTCCGCCCGTCTTCGAGGCGGTCCCCTTCGACCACCCCCTCTGGGTGCTCTACTCCTCCGGTACGACGGGCCTGCCCAAGGCCATCGTCCAGTCGCAGGGCGGCATCCTCCTCGAACACCTCAAGCAGCTCGGCCTGCACTGCGACCTCGGGCCGGAGGACCGGTTCTTCTGGTACACCTCCACCGGCTGGATGATGTGGAACTTCCTCGTCTCCGGACTGCTCACCGGCACGACGGTCGTCCTCTACGACGGCAGCCCCGGCTACCCCGACACGGGCGCCCAGTGGCGCATCGCCGAGCGGACGAAGGCCACCCTCTACGGCACCTCCGCCGCGTACGTCATGGCCTGCCGCAAGGCAGAGGTCCACCCGGCGCGCGACTTCGACCTGTCCGCCGTGAAGTGCGTGGCCACCACCGGCTCCCCGCTCCCGCCCGACGGCTTCCGCTGGCTCCACGACGAGGTGGCCGAGGACCTCTGGATCGCCTCCGTCAGCGGCGGCACCGACGTCTGCAGCTGCTTCGCCGGCGCGGTCCCCACGCTCCCCGTCCACATCGGCGAGCTCCAGGCCGCCTGCCTCGGCACCGACCTGCAGTCCTGGGACCCGTCCGGCAAGCCCGTCATCGGCGAGGTCGGCGAGCTCGTCGTCACCAACCCCATGCCGTCCATGCCGATCCACTTCTGGAACGACCCCGACGGCAGCCGCTACCGCGACAGCTACTTCGAGATGTTCCCGGGGGTCTGGCGCCACGGGGACTGGATCACGATCACCGACCACGGCTCGGTGATCATCCACGGCCGCTCCGACTCCACCCTCAACCGCCAGGGCGTCCGGATGGGCTCCGCCGACATCTACGAGGCCGTCGAGCGGCTCCCCGAGATCAAGGAGTCCCTGATCATCGGGCTGGAGGAGCCGAACGGCGGCTACTGGATGCCGCTCTTCGTGCACCTCACCCCCGGCGCCACCCTCGACGAGGACCTGCGCGCCCGGATCAAGGCGACGATCCGCGAGGAGCTCTCCCCGCGCCACGTCCCCGACGAGATCATCGAGGTCCCGGGCATCCCGCACACCCTCACCGGCAAGCGCATCGAGGTCCCGGTCAAGCGCCTCCTCCAGGGCGCGCCCCTGGCCAAGGCGGTCAACCCGGGCTCCGTGGACAACCTGGACCTCCTCCACTTCTACGAGGAGCTGGCCCGCACCCGCGGCTGACACTGCCGACGCCGTCACTGTCAGTGGCAATGATTACTTTGAGTGAGCAGAAGATCGCATCACTCAGGGGGAGCCATGCCACGCAGGAACGACCACGACACGGACAGGCGCCGCACGCTGCGCCGCGAAGTCCCCAGCACCCTCGGCCTGCTGGCCGACGCCGGGGACTTCGCGGCCATGTGCGGCTACCGCAGCTTCACGTTCGACCACCCCGCCGACTACGCCGAGTACCTCCGCCACGTCGACGGCCTGCTCCGGTCCCTCGCGGCCCGGGGCATCCACACCACCGTCGCCCTCTTCGACCCCGACGAGTACGCCGAATACTGCGGGGAACACGGCCTCGACCCCGACACGGCCGAGACCCGCACCCGCTTCACCGCGGAGCTCGCCGGCAGCAGCGCCGTCCTGCCCTACACCGGCCAGCCCGTCGACGAGATCGTCCCGCTCCTCGTCGACGAGGCGGTCCGCCAGGCCACCTGGGAGTACGCCACCACCCTCCTCGCCGGAATCGGCCGCTGCGCGGACTGCGGCGAGGACATCGGCCACGCCTCCTTCGACCGCGCCTCCGACGCGCTCAAACGACTCCTCGCCGGCGCCGGGCCCGGGCACCACCACTTCGTCTGCAGCATCCCGGCCGAGGCGGAACACCTCGTCGCCGTCCTCCACGCCGAGACCACCGAAGACCCGGACACCCCGCCACGTATCGAGGGCCGCGAAGGCCTCGACTTCGTGACGGTCCTGGCCGCCGGACTCGCCCAGGGCGGACCCGGGGGACTGGTGGTGCGGAGCACCACCGAGGGCCACCGCGACCGGGTCCACGGCTGGCGCCTGGACCGAGGCCGGCTCGTCGCACTCTCGGCCGCGGCCGTCTTCAACGCCTACTGCACGGACGCCGACACGGGGGAGCCCGTCGCCCCCGAACCGGGCGTCGAATACTGCCCGGGCTACGACGTGGACACCCCGGGCCCCCACCACTAGATCCGCCGGGAACGCCCGAGGGGCCCTCGCCACTGGCGAGAGCCCCTCGGGGAACGACGGTCCGTCCGGCTATTCGCCGGAGAGCACCGCCTGCGCGGCCACGCGGGCCTCCTCGGCGCTGTCCGACGCCCGGGCGGCCGCCGCGGCACGCTCGCACTGGGCGAGCGTGTACTTCGCGAGCGTCGCCCGCACATAGGGAATCGACGCGGCACCCATCGACAAGGAGGTGACACCCAGACCCGTCAGCACACAGGCCAGCAGCGGGTCCGAAGCGGCCTCACCACAGACACCGCAGCTCTTGCCCTCGGCCCTGGCCGCGTCGGCCGACATGGCGATGAGGTCGAGCAGCGCCGGCTGCCACGGGTCCTGCAGCCGCGACACCGCACCCACCTGCCGGTCCGCGGCGAAGGCGTACTGCGCGAGGTCGTTCGTACCCAGCGACAGGAACTCGACCTCCTGCAGGATCGAGCGCGCCCGGAGCGCGGCGGAGGGAATCTCCACCATCGCGCCGAACTTGGCCTTGAGGCCCGCCTCGCGGCAGGCGTCCGCGAAAGCCTTGGCATCGATGCGGTCGGCGACCATCGGGGCCATGACCTCGAGGTAGACCGGCAGCCCCTCGGCCGCCTTGGCCAGCGCGGTGAGCTGCGTACGCAGCACGTCCGGGTGGTCCAGCAGCGAGCGCAGCCCGCGGACGCCGAGCGCCGGGTTCGGCTCGTCGGCCGGAGTCAGGAAGTCCAGCGGCTTGTCGGCGCCGGCGTCCAGCACCCGCACGACGACACGGCCCTCGGGAAACGCCTCAAGCACCTTGCGGTAGGACTCGATCTGCTTCTCCTCGGACGGCGCCTTCTTGCTGTCGTCCAGGAACAGGAACTCGGTGCGGAACAGGCCCACACCCTCCGCCCCCGCCTCGACGGCCGCCGGTACGTCGGCGGGACCGCCGACATTGGCCAGCAGCGGCACCTTGTGACCGTCGGACGTCGCACCCGGCCCCGACGAGGCGGCAAGAGCCGCCTTGCGCTCGGCGGCCGCCGCCGCCAGCTCGGCCTTCTTCTCGGCGGTGGGCTCGACGAACAGGTCCCCGGTGCTGCCGTCGACGGCGATGACCGTGCCCTCGGCGATCTCACCGGCACCCGGCAGCGCCACGATCGCCGGCACGCCCAGCGCCCGCGCGAGGATCGCGCTGTGACTGGTCGGCCCGCCCTCCTCGGTCACGAAACCGAGGACGAGCGCCGGGTCCAGCAGCGCCGTGTCGGCGGGAGCCAGATCCCGCGCGATCAGCACGTACGGCTCGTCGCTGTCGGGCACACCAGGCATCGGCACGCCGAGCAGCCGCGCCACGATGCGGTTGCGCACGTCGTCCAGGTCGGCCACCCGGCCGGCCATGTACTCGCCGGCCCCCGCGAGCAGATCGCGGTAGGCGGCGAAGGCGTCGTACACGCCCCGCTCGGCGGTGCTGCCGACGGCGATCCGCCGGTCGACGTCCGCCATCAGCTCGGGGTCCTCGGCGATCATCGCCTGGGCCTCGAGCACGTGCTGGGCCTCGCCACCGGCCAGCTGGCCACGCGCGATCAGATCGGCCGCCACCGCACTCACCGCCTGACGGGCGCGCCCCTGCTCGCGCTCCGCCTCGTCCGCGGTGATCTGCCTGGCCGGCGGCTCCAGGACCGCCGTGCCCATGTGCCGGACCTCGCCGATCGCCACACCGTGGCTCACGCCGACGCCTCGCAGCGTTGTCTCCATTTCACCCGTCTCCGATTGAGCGGCGGGCCGAGCCGCCGCGGTGGATGTCCGACTCACTCGCCCGTGACGGGCGGAAGCGTCACTGCCAGCTGAAGAGTGCGTCGTCAGCCTTCACGTCGCCGGAGTCGACGACGTCGGAGAGGGATTCGGCCGTCGCCTCGAGCGCCACGACGGGGCAGATGGGCGACTTGCCGGCGGCCTCGACCGCAGCGGGGTTCCAGCGGATGACGGCCTGGCCGCGGGTCACGGTGTCGCCCTTGTTCACCAGCAGCTCGAAGCCCTGGCCGTTGAGCTGAACCGTGTCGATCCCGAGGTGCGTGAGTACGCCGTGGCCCTCGCCGTCGACTACTACGTACGCGTGCGGGTGCAGGGAGACGACCACACCGTCGACGGGGGCCACCGCCTCCGAGGGCTCGCGGACGGGATCAATAGCGGTGCCCGGTCCCACCATCGCGCCGGAGAACACCGGATCGGGCACTGCCGCGAGTCCGATGGCGATCCCGGCAAGTGGGGACGTCACGCTGGTCATGGGGGCCTCCCAGGGGTGGGGCTCATCGTGTCGCCGTCACTGCCTGTCGCGAACGGCGTACTCTTCTGAAGGATATGTCACTTGATGTTCGGGTTCGCCCGATGTCAGGTCCCGATCCGGGCTGGCCCTTCGGCACGGAGACTAGTGGACTAGACCGGTGGACTAGACCATACGCCTGAATCGATTTGCTTGGGCACCATGGGGCCTGTACTGTCGTGACTCCCGCCAGGACGCCTCGTGTGAACTTCTCGCGAACGGCAGATGGACGGGACCCCTCCCTCTTCATCAACGATCTTGATCTCCGTCCGTCTTTTCGTATGCCTTTTCGGTAATACGGCGAGTGGCCAGAGAGCCGGGAAATCGCTGATAGAGTCGGAATCGCCGGAAAGGGAAAGCGCGAAAGCGCAGGAACTGGAAAGCACCGAGGAAATCGGGCCCGGAAGGGTCTGATAGAGTCGGAAACGCAAGAACACAGAACGAAAAGCCCGGAGGAAAGCCCGAGAGGGTGAGTACGAAGGAAGCGTCCGTTCCTTGAGAACTCAACAGCGTGCCAAAAATCAACGCCAGAAGTTGATACCCCGTCCACTTCGGTGGATGAGGTTCCTTTGAAAAAGTCCTGTCGAGCCTTCGGGCACTGGCAGGCAATTACACAGCGAGGACGTTGTGGCGCGTCGGTCTTATTCCGACCTGACGTGCCCGCTCTAAGTGATGTGTGCACCCGATTACGGGTAAACATTCATGGAGAGTTTGATCCTGGCTCAGGACGAACGCTGGCGGCGTGCTTAACACATGCAAGTCGAACGATGAAGCCCTTCGGGGTGGATTAGTGGCGAACGGGTGAGTAACACGTGGGCAATCTGCCCTTCACTCTGGGACAAGCCCTGGAAACGGGGTCTAATACCGGATACCACTCCTGCCTGCATGGGCGGGGGTTGAAAGCTCCGGCGGTGAAGGATGAGCCCGCGGCCTATCAGCTTGTTGGTGGGGTAATGGCCCACCAAGGCGACGACGGGTAGCCGGCCTGAGAGGGCGACCGGCCACACTGGGACTGAGACACGGCCCAGACTCCTACGGGAGGCAGCAGTGGGGAATATTGCACAATGGGCGAAAGCCTGATGCAGCGACGCCGCGTGAGGGATGACGGCCTTCGGGTTGTAAACCTCTTTCAGCAGGGAAGAAGCGAAAGTGACGGTACCTGCAGAAGAAGCGCCGGCTAACTACGTGCCAGCAGCCGCGGTAATACGTAGGGCGCAAGCGTTGTCCGGAATTATTGGGCGTAAAGAGCTCGTAGGCGGCTTGTCACGTCGGATGTGAAAGCCCGAGGCTTAACCTCGGGTCTGCATTCGATACGGGCTAGCTAGAGTGTGGTAGGGGAGATCGGAATTCCTGGTGTAGCGGTGAAATGCGCAGATATCAGGAGGAACACCGGTGGCGAAGGCGGATCTCTGGGCCATTACTGACGCTGAGGAGCGAAAGCGTGGGGAGCGAACAGGATTAGATACCCTGGTAGTCCACGCCGTAAACGTTGGGAACTAGGTGTTGGCGACATTCCACGTCGTCGGTGCCGCAGCTAACGCATTAAGTTCCCCGCCTGGGGAGTACGGCCGCAAGGCTAAAACTCAAAGGAATTGACGGGGGCCCGCACAAGCAGCGGAGCATGTGGCTTAATTCGACGCAACGCGAAGAACCTTACCAAGGCTTGACATATACCGGAAAGCATTAGAGATAGTGCCCCCCTTGTGGTCGGTATACAGGTGGTGCATGGCTGTCGTCAGCTCGTGTCGTGAGATGTTGGGTTAAGTCCCGCAACGAGCGCAACCCTTGTCCTGTGTTGCCAGCATGCCCTTCGGGGTGATGGGGACTCACAGGAGACCGCCGGGGTCAACTCGGAGGAAGGTGGGGACGACGTCAAGTCATCATGCCCCTTATGTCTTGGGCTGCACACGTGCTACAATGGCCGGTACAATGAGCTGCGATACCGTAAGGTGGAGCGAATCTCAAAAAGCCGGTCTCAGTTCGGATTGGGGTCTGCAACTCGACCCCATGAAGTCGGAGTTGCTAGTAATCGCAGATCAGCATTGCTGCGGTGAATACGTTCCCGGGCCTTGTACACACCGCCCGTCACGTCACGAAAGTCGGTAACACCCGAAGCCGGTGGCCCAACCCGTAAGGGAGGGAGCTGTCGAAGGTGGGACTGGCGATTGGGACGAAGTCGTAACAAGGTAGCCGTACCGGAAGGTGCGGCTGGATCACCTCCTTTCTAAGGAGCACAGTACCGATTGCAGACAAATGTTCTGCACGGTCAGCTCATGGGTGGAACGTTGATTAGTTGGCACGGTTTTCCGGATGGATCACGAGTACTGCTTCGGCGTGGAAAGTGAGTCACTGACGGAGGATCGTGCCTGGCACGTTGTTGGGTCCTGAAGGTACGGCCGTAAGGTCATGTCTTCAGTGCCGGCCCCAGTGAACTTGTTCCCGAGTGGAGCAGGGTGATGGGTGGCTGGTCGTTGTTTGAGAACTACACAGTGGACGCGAGCATCTGTGGCCAAGTTTTTAAGGGCGCACGGTGGATGCCTTGGCACCAGGAACCGATGAAGGACGTGAGAGGCCGCGATAGGCCCCGGGGAGCTGCCAACTGAGCTTTGATCCGGGGGTGTCCGAATGGGGAAACCCGGCAGTCGTCATGGGCTGTCACCCATGCCTGAACACATAGGGCATGTGGAGGGAACGAGGGGAAGTGAAACATCTCAGTACCCTCAGGAAGAGAAAACAACCGTGATTCCGGGAGTAGTGGCGAGCGAAACCGGATGAGGCCAAACCGTATGCGTGTGATACCCGGCAGGGGTTGCGCATGCGGGGTTGTGGGAATGAGCTTGATCGGTCTGCCGGCCGGTCGGCGAGTCAGAAACCGTTGATGTAGTCGAAGGACATGCGAAAGGTCCGGCGTAGAGGGTAAGACCCCCGTAGACGAAACATCAGCGGCTTGCTTGCTCATCTCCCAAGTAGCACGGGGCCCGAGAAATCCCGTGTGAATCTGGCGGGACCACCCGCTAAGCCTAAATATTCCCTGGTGACCGATAGCGGATAGTACCGTGAGGGAATGGTGAAAAGTACCGCGGGAGCGGAGTGAAATAGTACCTGAAACCGTGTGCCTACAAGCCGTGGGAGCGTCGCCGTTTTCTTCGGAACAACGGTCGTGACTGCGTGCCTTTTGAAGAATGAGCCTGCGAGTTAGCGGTGTGTAGCGAGGTTAACCCGTGTGGGGAAGCCGTAGCGAAAGCGAGTCCGAATAGGGCGATTGAGTTGCACGCTCTAGACCCGAAGCGGAGTGATCTAGCCATGGGCAGGTTGAAGCGGAGGTAAGACTTCGTGGAGGACCGAACCCACCAGGGTTGAAAACTGGGGGATGACCTGTGGTTAGGGGTGAAAGGCCAATCAAACTCCGTGATAGCTGGTTCTCCCCGAAATGCATTTAGGTGCAGCGTCGTGTGTTTCTTGCCGGAGGTAGAGCACTGGATAGGCGATGGGCCCTACCGGGTTACTGACCTTAGCCAAACTCCGAATGCCGGTAAGTGAGAGCACGGCAGTGAGACTGTGGGGGATAAGCTCCATGGTCGAGAGGGAAACAGCCCAGAGCATCGACTAAGGCCCCTAAGCGTACGCTAAGTGGGAAAGGATGTGGAGTCGCAGAGACAACCAGGAGGTTGGCTTAGAAGCAGCCACCCTTGAAAGAGTGCGTAATAGCTCACTGGTCAAGTGATTCCGCGCCGACAATGTAGCGGGGCTCAAGCGTACCGCCGAAGTCGTGTCATTGCAGCAATAGGGCCAACGCCCGCTGTGATGGGTAGGGGAGCGTCGTGTGCCGGGTGAAGCAGCAGCGGAAGCTAGTTGTGGACGGTTCACGAGTGAGAATGCAGGCATGAGTAGCGATACACACGTGAGAAACGTGTGCGCCGATTGACTAAGGGTTCCTGGGTCAAGCTGATCTGCCCAGGGTAAGTCGGGACCTAAGGCGAGGCCGACAGGCGTAGTCGATGGACAACCGGTTGATATTCCGGTACCCGCTTTGAAACGCCCAATATCGAATCAGGCGATGCTAAGTCCGTGAAGCCGTTCCGGACCCTTCGGGGAAAGGAAAGTGGTGGAGCCGGCGAACCAGACTTGTAGTAGGTAAGCGATGGGGTGACGCAGGAAGGTAGTCCAGCCCGGGCGGTGGTTGTCCCGGGGTAAGGGTGTAGGCCGAGGGGTAGGCAAATCCGTCCCTCATTAAGGCTGAGACCTGATGCCGAGCCGATTGTGGTGAAGTGGATGATCCTATGCTGTCGAGAAAAGCCTCTAGCGAGTTTCATGGCGGCCCGTACCCTAAACCGACTCAGGTGGTCAGGTAGAGAATACCGAGGCGTTCGGGTGAACTATGGTTAAGGAACTCGGCAAAATGCCCCCGTAACTTCGGGAGAAGGGGGGCCATCACTGGTGATCGGATTTACTCCGTGAGCTGGGGGTGGCCGCAGAGACCAGCGAGAAGCGACTGTTTACTAAAAACACAGGTCCGTGCGAAGCCGTAAGGCGATGTATACGGACTGACGCCTGCCCGGTGCTGGAACGTTAAGGGGACCGGTTAGTGCGCTTTCGGGCGTGCGAAGCTGAGAACTTAAGCGCCAGTAAACGGCGGTGGTAACTATAACCATCCTAAGGTAGCGAAATTCCTTGTCGGGTAAGTTCCGACCTGCACGAATGGCGTAACGACTTCTCGACTGTCTCAACCATAGGCCCGGTGAAATTGCACTACGAGTAAAGATGCTCGTTTCGCGCAGCAGGACGGAAAGACCCCGGGACCTTTACTACAGTTTGATATTGGTGTTCGGTTCGGCTTGTGTAGGATAGGTGGGAGACTGTGAAACCTCAACGCCAGTTGGGGTGGAGTCATCGTTGAAATACCACTCTGGTCGTGCTGGATGTCTAACCTCGGTCCGTGATCCGGATCAGGGACAGTGTCTGATGGGTAGTTTAACTGGGGCGGTTGCCTCCCAAAGGGTAACGGAGGCGCCCAAAGGTTCCCTCAGCCTGGTTGGCAATCAGGTGTTGAGTGTAAGTGCACAAGGGAGCTTGACTGTGAGACCGACGGGTCGAGCAGGGACGAAAGTCGGGACTAGTGATCCGGCGGTGGCTTGTGGAAGCGCCGTCGCTCAACGGATAAAAGGTACCCCGGGGATAACAGGCTGATCTTCCCCAAGAGTCCATATCGACGGGATGGTTTGGCACCTCGATGTCGGCTCGTCGCATCCTGGGGCTGGAGTCGGTCCCAAGGGTTGGGCTGTTCGCCCATTAAAGCGGTACGCGAGCTGGGTTTAGAACGTCGTGAGACAGTTCGGTCCCTATCCGCTGTGCGCGTAGGAATATTGAGAAGGGCTGTCCCTAGTACGAGAGGACCGGGACGGACGAACCTCTGGTGTGCCAGTTGTCCTGCCAAGGGCATGGCTGGTTGGCTACGTTCGGGAGGGATAACCGCTGAAAGCATCTAAGCGGGAAGCCTGCTTCAAGATGAGTATTCCCACCTCCTTGAGAGGGTAAGGCTCCCAGTAGACGACTGGGTTGATAGGCCAGATGTGGAAGCCCGGTAACGGGTGAAGCTGACTGGTACTAATAGGCCGAGGGCTTGTCCTCAGTTGCTCGCGTCCACTGTGTTAGTTCTGAAATAACGAACAGCTGTGTTCATGCCAGCGTTCAAATTTCATAGTGTTTCGGTGGTCATAGCGTTAGGGAAACGCCCGGTTACATTCCGAACCCGGAAGCTAAGCCTTTCAGCGCCGATGGTACTGCAGGGGGGACCCTGTGGGAGAGTAGGACGCCGCCGAACAATCATTGCGGAAGCCCCGCACCAGACCTTCGGGTCCGGTGCGGGGCTTTTCTGCGTTCCGGACACGTGTGGGGTCTCCTGTAGGGTCAGGGGGCATCGAACGACCGTTTTCTACAGTCACAGTGGAGGCCCCCGGGTGGAGGTCCAGGAGACTCGGGTTCAGACCGACCGAATTTTCACCATTCCGAACATCCTGAGCATGGCTCGCCTCGCCGGCGTGCCCTTGTTCCTGTGGCTGATCCTCGCGGAGTACGACGGATGGGCCCTGGCCGTCCTCATGCTCAGCGGGATCAGCGACTACCTCGACGGGAAGCTCGCGCGGCGCTGGAATCAGATCAGCAAGCTCGGCCGGCTGCTGGACCCGGCTGCGGACCGCCTCTACATCCTGTCGACGCTCTTCGGTCTGACCTATCGCGAGCTGCTGCCGCTGTGGCTCACCGGAGCACTGCTCTTGCGTGAGCTGATGTTGCTAGTCATGGTGTGGATCCTGCGCCGTCACGGCTATCCGCCGCCGCAGGTCAACTTCCTCGGCAAGGCGGCGACCTTCAACCTGATGTACGCGTTTCCCTTGCTGCTGCTCAGTGATGGCACGGGTTGGTTGGCCTGGTTGGGGTCAGTTTTCGGATGGGCGTTCGCGGGATGGGGTACAACCCTCTATTGGTGGGCAGGAATCCTTTACGTGGTTCAAGTCCGCCGTCTCGTGAAGGCTGACGCCACTGCCGATTGAGCCCGACCGGCGCCGGATGACGCGGAGGAGTTGCGGAGTCACCGACCGAGACGGGTGAGAGTCGGCACGACTGTCATCTCTCAAGGAGGATTCTTCCGACATGAAGGCCGTCGTGATGGCCGGTGGCGAAGGTACGCGTCTTCGCCCCATGACCTCGAGCATGCCCAAGCCGCTCCTGCCGGTGGCCAACAGGCCGATCATGGAGCACGTGCTCAGGCTGCTCAAGCGCCATGGGCTCAGCGAGACCGTGGTCACCGTGCAGTTCCTGGCGTCGCTCGTCAAGAACTACTTCGGGGATGGCGAAGAGCTCGGAATGGAGCTCACCTATGCCAACGAGGAGAAGCCACTCGGCACCGCCGGCAGTGTGAAGAATGCCGAGGAGG
Source organism: Streptomyces sp. 147326 (assembly GCF_045000215.1). Taxonomy (NCBI): domain Bacteria; kingdom Bacillati; phylum Actinomycetota; class Actinomycetes; order Kitasatosporales; family Streptomycetaceae; genus Streptomyces; species Streptomyces sp. 147326. The sequence goes on from NZ_CP134201.1 coordinate 7,204,614, forward strand.
CCTTGAAGGATGACGCCTTCGTCGTCATTTCCGGCGATGCGCTCACCGACTTCGACCTCACCGATCTGATCCGCTTCCACAAGGAGAAGGGCGCACTCGTCACCGTGTGCCTGACCCGGGTGCCGAACCCGCTGGAATTCGGCATCACGATCGTGGACGAGGAGGGCAAGGTCGAGCGCTTCCTGGAGAAGCCGACCTGGGGCCAGGTGTTCTCCGACACCGTCAACACCGGTATCTACGTCATGGAGCCCGAGGTCTTCAATTACGTGGATCCGGACGTCTCCGTCGACTGGTCCGGCGATGTCTTCCCGCAGCTGATGAAGGAAGGCCGGCCGATCTACGGCTACGTGGCCGAGGGCTACTGGGAGGACGTGGGCACGCACGAGAGCTACGTCAAGGCACAGGCCGACGTGCTCGAGGGCAAGGTCGACATCGAGATGGACGGCTTCGAGATCTCGCCCGGGGTCTGGATCGCCGAAGGCGCCGAGGTGAGCCCGGACGCGGTGCTGCGCGGACCCCTCTACATCGGGGACTACGCCAAGATCGAGGCCGGCGTGGAGATCCGCGAGCACACCGTCATCGGGTCGAACGTCGTCGTCAAGAGCGGGGCCTTCCTGCACAGGGCCGTCATCCACGACAACGTCTACATCGGGCCCCACAGCAATCTGCGCGGCTGTGTCATCGGCAAGAACACCGACATCATGCGTTCCGCGCGGATCGAGGACGGGGCCGTCATCGGTGACGAGTGCCTCGTCGGTGAGGAATCGATCGTCCAGGGGAACGTGCGGGTCTATCCCTTCAAGACGATCGAGGCCGGTGCCTTCGTCAACACGTCCGTCATCTGGGAGTCCCGCGGGCAGGCCCATCTGTTCGGCGCGCGGGGAGTCTCCGGGATCCTGAACGTCGAGATCACCCCCGAGCTGGTGGTCCGGCTCGCCGGCGCCTATGCGACGACCCTGAAGAAGGGTGCGACGGTCACCACGGCCCGTGACCACTCCCGAGGCGCGAGAGCGCTCAAGCGGGCCGTGATCTCGGCCCTGCAGGCCAGCGCGATCAACGTACGGGACCTGGAGAACGTACCGCTGCCGGTGGCGCGGCAGCAGACCGCACGGGGCACCGCCGGCGGGATCGTGCTGCGGACCTCGCCCGGTGTGCCGGACTCCGTCGACATCATGTTCCTGGACGAGCGCGGAGCGGACCTCTCGCTCCAGCAGCAGCGCAAGCTGGACCGCGTGTACGCACGCCAGGAGTACCGGCGTGCGTTCCCCGGCGAGATCGGCGACCTGCAGTTCCCGGGCAGCGTCTTCGACGCATACACGGGCTCGCTGCTGCGGCGGGTGGACACCACCGGGATCGGCGATGCCGGGCTCAAGGTGGTCGTGGATGCCTCCAACGGCAGCGCCGGGCTCGTTCTGCCGAGCCTCCTGGGACGTCTCGGCGTGGACGCCCTGACGATCAATCCCGGGCTCGACGAGTCCAGGCCGACGGAGACCAGCGAATCCCGGCGGGCCGGGCTGGTGCGGCTCGGGGAGATCGTCGCCTCGGCACGGGCGGCCTTCGGGGTGCGTTTCGACCCGGTGGGCGAACGGATCTCCCTCGTGGACGAGCGCGGACGGATCATCGAGGACGACCGCGCGCTGCTGGTGATGCTCGACCTAGTGGCCGCGGAGAAGCGCAGCGGCAAGGTCGCGCTGCCGGTGACCACGACCCGGGTCGCCGAGCAGGTGGCGGCGTACCACGGCACGCAGGTGGAGTGGACGACGACGTCGCCCGACGACCTGACCCGCGTGGGGCGTGCGGAGAACACCATCTTCGGCGGGGACGGCCGGGGCGGCTTCATCGTTCCGGAGTTCAGCAGCGTCTTCGACGGTTCGGCGGCCTTCGTGCAGCTGCTCGGTCTGGTGGCGCGCACCCAGCTCACGCTGAGCCAGATCGACGCGCGGATTCCGCGGGCCCACGTGCTCAAGCGTGATGTCCCGACGCCGTGGGCGGTGAAGGGACTCGTCATGCGGCGGGTCGTGGAGGCCGCCGGCGACCGGCAGGTGGACACCACCGACGGGGTACGGGTGGTCGAGGCCGACGGACGGTGGGCGCTGGTCCTGCCGGACCCGGCGGAGGCGGTCACGCACCTGTGGGCCGAAGGTCCCGACGACGCCTCCGCGCAGGCCCTGCTCGACGAGTGGGCGGCCGTGGTGGACGGGGCCGGGCACTGAGCGCCGGTCACCGCGTGACGATGTAGGACGTCGCTGCGTGACGACGTAGGACAGGGTCCGGTGGGCCGGGTGCGGGAGTTCCGCTCCGGTCCACCGGATGGGCGCATTGGGTGTGTACGGCGCCGACATGCGACGATGTGGGGCATGTCGCAGCCGCCCCACAACCGGACTTCGGCGTCTCCTGTGCCCCCGCGCCCGGACGCTTCCATGTCGCTGCTGACGCACGTGATGGACCACAGTCTCGACGAGGGCTACGCGGAGGCCGCGGCCCGGCGCGAGGCGGAGGGAACGGCGGGTCTGCCCCGCACCCTCAAGGCCAAACTGGGGCTTGCCGCCGGGCTCGTGATCACCGCCATGGTCGTCACGCTCGGTGCGGCCGAGGCGCGGCTGGCCGCCCCGGTGCTGGCCAAGGAGCGTCACGAGCTGATCGACCGGGTGCAGCGGGCCGATGAGCGCGCGGACGGCCTGGAGCGGCAGATCGACGGCCTGAGGACCGATGTCGCGGCCCGCCAGCGCGCGGCGCTGAAGCAGCCCGGCGGGGGCCAGGGTGAGCTCGTGGCGCTGCTGGCCGGTGCCACGGAGGTCCGCGGGCCCGGGATCAAGCTGGTCGTGGACGATGCGAAGGGCGCTTCTTCCGGAGGCGGTGGCAAACCGCGTGAGAGCGCCGGTTTCTCGGACACCGGCCGGCTCCGCGACCGCGACATGCAGAAGATCGTCAACGGGCTGTGGCAGTCCGGGGCGGAGGCCGTCTCCATCAACGGGCAGCGGCTCACGGAGCTGTCGGCGATCAGGGCCGCGGGTGACGCGATACTGGTCGACAACAGGCCGCTGGTGCCGCCGTACGAGGTGCTGGCGGTGGGGGACAAGAAGCGGCTCGGCACGGCCTTCCAGGACTCCGCGGACGGCCAGTACCTGCACGTGCTGCAGGAAAGCTACGGGATCCGCTACACCCTGTCCGCCGCGGACGAGGTGCGGCTGCCGGCCGCGTCGAGTCTGACCGTACGTACAGCTACACCGGTAGAGCAGCAGAAGGGTGCATCGTGATCGCGGTACTGGGCCTCTTGGCCGGAGTGGTGGTCGGACTTCTGGTCCGGCCCGAGGTACCGGCCGTGGTGGAGCCTTATCTGCCGATCGCCGTGGTGGCGGCGCTGGACGCGGTGTTCGGCGGTCTGCGCGCGATGCTGGACGGGATCTTCGTCGACAAGGTCTTCGTGGTGTCGTTCCTGTCGAACGTGGTGGTGGCGGCCCTGATCGTCTTCCTCGGTGACAAGCTCGGCGTCGGCTCGCAGCTGTCCACGGGTGTGGTCGTGGTCCTCGGCATCCGCATCTTCTCCAACGCCGCGGCCATCCGCCGGCACGTGTTCCGGGCGTGAGGCCGATGAGTACGAACGACAGTCCCGAGGAGTCGGGCGCGGGGCCCGCAGGGCAGCCGCCGAAGGACGTACCGGCGCAGCCCGTGCAGCAGCCTGCGCCGGAGCCCGCGCCGGAGCCCGTGCAGTCCGCCGCTCAGCCCGAGGAGACCGGCCGGCAGCGGCTCGCGGCCGGGCTGTGGCCGCCGCGGGTGAGCCGGGCCCAACTGATCGTCGCACTGCTGCTGTTCGTCCTGGGGCTGGGGCTGGCCATCCAGGTCCGGTCGAACAGCGACTCCAGCGCGCTGCGCGGGGCGCGCCAGGAGGACCTCGTACGGATCCTGGACGAGCTCGACGGGCGCACCAAGCGCCTGGAAGAGGAGAAGCAGGCGCTGGAGGATCAGCGCAGGGAGCTGGAGAGCAGCTCCAACCAGGCCGAGGAGGCCCGCAAGCAGACCGTGGAGAAGGAGCGTCAGCTCGGGATCCTGGCCGGTACGGTGGCAGCGCAGGGGCCGGGCATCACGCTGAAGATCACCGATCCCACGGGCCAGGTGCAGTCCGACCAGCTGCTGGACACCCTTCAGGAGCTGCGGGCGGCCGGGGCCGAGGCGATCCAGATCAACGGTGTGCGCATCGTGGCCGGCTCGTACTTCTCCGACGAGAACGGCGGGGTCGCGATCGACGGTAAGAAGATCACACAACCCTACGAGTTCAGGGTGATCGGCAAGCCCCAGGATCTGGAGCCCGCGCTCAACATCCCCGGTGGTGTCGTCCAGACGCTGGAGAAGGAGCAGGCGACCGTTGCCGTCACACGGTCGGCGAAGATCGTTGTGGATGCCTTGCGGGCTGCGAAGCAGCCTGACTACGCTCGGTCGTCATCGTGAGGAACTGGAGTGGAGGGTGGAGCGGCTCACGCGGGCGGATGCCTGCGGGGGGTCGGCGCACTGAAGTCGCGGTGCGTGGTGGAAACTGTCTGGTGGTTACGGACGTTGTGAGTATGTCCGGGTCGGCAGGTGTCTGCATTCGGAGTTCGTCCTGCCCCACGGGCGGGTCTGTTTCGGTCAAGGGGAATCGCCCGTGAAGTTGTTTGAGAAGTTGTTCGGCAAGAAGAACCGCGAGGACGGCGGTGCGGCACGGCACCGCGCGGGGCGCGGGGACGTGGAAGGGCAGGGCGACCGGCCGCTCTTCCGCGACGAGGTTGCCGGCCCGGGTGATGTTTCGGGCGGCCACGGCGCGTCGTCCGTTGACCCTGCCGGTACCGGAGGCATAGGTTTCGGTGAACCATCAACCTCAACTGCGGGTGGAGGGTTTGCCCCCGACCCGTACGCCACCAATGCCTCCGCGGGGCAGCCGCGGCGCGAGGAGCCGTCCATGTCGGCCGAGCAGATTTGCAGCAGGTGCGGACACCGCAGCGATGCGGCCAGCCGGTTCTGCTCCAACTGCGGGGCGCCGCTGCGGCCGGGTCTGACGCCGGAGCGTGCCTCGGAGACCACGTCCACCATCTCGATCTCGGGCCTGGAGGCCTACGAGGCCGAGGTGTCGGGACAAACGCACGTGTCGTCCTCGCTGTCCCCCGAGGCCCAGGCCGCGGTGGAAGCGCTGCCCCCCGGTTCCGCTCTGCTCATCGTGCGGCGCGGTCCCAACTCCGGTAGCCGCTTCCTGCTGGACGGCGAGCTGACCACGGCCGGCCGGCACCCGCAGAGCGACATCTTCCTGGACGACGTCACCGTCTCCCGGCGCCATGTCGACTTCCGCCGGGGCCAGGACGGCGGCTTCACCGTCTCCGACGTGGGCAGCCTCAACGGCACGTACGTGAACCGGGAACCGATCGACTCCGTCGCGCTGCACAACGGCGACGAGGTGCAGATCGGCAAGTACCGGCTGGTCTTCTACGCGAGCCTGCGGGGCATCTGACCCCTTCCGGACTCCGTCCGGGGGGACCCCCACCCCCGGACTGCGTCCGGGGCTTCCCAGGGAAGGTCCCATGCTGCGCAACCCGACAGGGGGTGCCGGGAACGGCACCACCGGCTCGGCCGGGCGGCTGGTGAGCATCGGCACGGTGCTCACCACGCTGCGTGACGAGTTCCCCGAAGTCACCATCTCGAAGATCCGTTTTCTGGAGGCGGAGGGGCTCGTCGAACCCCGGCGCACCCCTTCGGGATACCGCAAGTTCAGCACCGAGGACGTGGAGCGCCTCGCCCGCATCCTGCGTCTGCAGCGGGACCACTACCTGCCGCTGAAGGTCATCCGCGAGCAGCTCGACGCGCTCGCCCGCGGTGAGCAGATCCGCATCCCGGCACCCACCGCGCACGGGGACTCCGACGGTCCCGCCGGCCCGGCGGCCGTGTACGGCGAGGTCGGGCGGGAGCGGCCCGCCGTGGCCCGGGTGGGCCGGGCGGAGCTGATCGCCGCCGCCGAGGTGGACGAGGTCCAGCTGACCGAGTGGGAGTCGTACGGGCTGCTGGCCGAGGCGCCGGGCGGTGGTTTCGACGCCGAGGCGGTCACGGTGGCCCGCCTCGTGGCCGATCTGGGGCGCTTCGGACTGGAGCCGCGGCACCTGCGCGCGATGAAGGCCGCCGCCGACCGTGAGGCGGGCCTGGTGGAGCAGGTCGTGGCACCGCTGCGCCGGCACCGCAACCCACAGACCAGAGCCCATGCGGAGGCCACGCTGAAGGAGCTTGCCGGGCTGTCCGTACGGCTCCACGAGGCCCTCGTACAGACCGCTCTGGGAGTCCGGTTGCGGTGACCGCGCTGGTCGGAGTGGAGCCCCGACTACCCAAACCTGCCGGGCAGGTCCTAGGGTTGCTGTGTGAACGAGCTCGACGTTGTGGGTGTCCGGGTGGAAATGCCCTCCAACCAACCGATCGTGCTCCTGCGTGAAGTGGGAGGCGACCGGTACCTCCCCATCTGGATCGGTCCAGGGGAGGCGACCGCCATTGCCTTCGCGCAGCAGGGGATGGCCCCTGCCCGGCCGCTGACGCACGACCTGTTCAAGGACGTGCTGGAGGCGATCGGCGAGGAGCTCACCGAGGTCCGGATCACGGATCTGCGGGAGGGCGTCTTCTACGCGGAGCTCGTCTTCGCCAGCGGGGTCGAGGTGAGCGCGCGGCCTTCCGATGCCATAGCGCTGGCCCTGCGGACGGGGACGCCGATCTACGGCAGTGACGGCGTGCTGGACGACGCCGGAATCGCCATTCCGGACGAGCAGGAGGACGAGGTGGAGAAGTTCCGCGAGTTCCTCGACCAGATCTCGCCCGAGGACTTCGGCACCGGCCCGCAGTGAGGCGTGGGCCGCGTCGCCCGCGTGATTCGCGGGGAACTTTCAGCCCATTCGATTAGCCTTTCCCCATAACGGGATACGGGAAACCACTCTCAGGGTGATTATCACTCGGCGTGCCGAGTGTGGCGATCGTTGACGCACCCCGGGTGACTGCCTACCTTCAAGGTGGCAGGTCAAGGACGGAGGGTCGGCGTGAGGATCACGGGCGACGGTACGACCGGGGGCACCCCCGTACGGAGTGACGCTGGGCCGTACCCGCTGCACGGTGGCGCGGTCGGGTCCGCGCGCCGTCAGCCGGAGTCGACGCCGGTCGGACCGGTGAGCGGTGACCCGGCGCCCGAGCAGATCGGATACCGCGGGCCGACGGCGTGTGCCGCGGCCGGCATCACGTACCGGCAGCTGGACTACTGGGCGCGGACCGGGCTGGTGGAGCCGAGTGTGCGCCCCGCGTACGGATCCGGCACCCAGCGGCTCTACAGCTTCCGCGACGTCGTGGTCCTCAAGATCGTCAAGCGCTTCCTGGACACCGGGGTGGCGCTGCAGAACATCCGTGCGGCGGTCCAGCACCTGCGTGACCGCGGGTTCTCGGACCTCGAACGGATGACGCTGATGAGCGACGGCGCCACCGTGTACGAGTGCACCTCGCCGGACCAGGTCGTGAGCCTGCTCCAGGGCGGGCAGGGCGTCTTCGGCATCGCCGTGGGCGTGGTGTGGCGCGATGTCGAGAGCGCGCTCTCGCAGCTGCACGGGGAGCGGGTGGACACCGGCGAGACCCTGGTCGGGCAGAACCCGACGGACGAGCTGGCCGCCCGCCGCAACCGGGCCGTCTGATCCGGGCCGGAGAAATGTCAGTGGCGTAGGGCAGCATCGGTGCTGTGAGAGCCGCGCCGACCATCCTGCATCTGGACATGGACGCCTTCTACGCCTCCGTGGAGCAGGCGTCGAAGCCCAGTCTGCGGGGCAAGGCCGTCATCGTCGGCGGGCTGGGGCCCCGTGGGGTCGTCGCCACGGCGTCGTACGAGGCCAGGCGCTTCGGGGTGCACTCCGCGATGCCGACGGCGCAGGCGCGGCGGCTCTGCCCGAACGGCGCCTACCTGATCCCGCGCTTCAGTGTCTACCGGCAGGTCAGCGACGTGGTGATGGCCCTGCTGCGGGAGCTGTCGCCGCTCGTGGAGCCGCTCAGCCTTGACGAGGCCTTCGTGGACCTGGAGGCGGGCGGGGTGGCCTTCGACTCGTGGACCGCCCGGTCGGCGGGGGAGCGGCTGCGGGCCGACATCAGGGCTGCCACGGGGCTCAGCGGGTCGGTGGGGCTCGCAGGGTCGAAGATGCTGGCCAAGGTGGCGTCCGAGGAGGCCAAGCCGGCCGGGCTGCTGCTGATCGAGCCGGGAACCGAGCGCGAGCTGCTCGCGCCGATGTCCGTACGGACGCTGCCCGGAGTGGGACCGGCCACGGGGGAGCACCTGCGCCGCGCCGGGATCACCACGGTGGGGGAGCTGGCCGAGGCCGGGGAGGACGAGCTGGTCCGGATGCTCGGGCGGGCGCACGGCGTCGGCCTGTACCGGATGGCGCTGGGGCTGGACGACCGGCCGGTGGTCGCGGAACGGGACGCGAAGTCGGTGTCGGTCGAGGGCACCTTCGACGTGGACCTGCACGACCGCGTACGGATCCGGAACGAGGTGCAGCGGCTCGCCGACCGGTGTGTGCAGCGGCTGAGGGGCTCGGGGCACTCGGGGCGGACGATCGTGCTGAAGGTGCGGCGGTACGACTTCTCCACGCTGACGCGGTCCGAGACGCTGCGCGGGCCCACGGACGACCCCGCGGTGGTGCGGGAGGCCGCGGGGCGGCTGCTGGAGGGCGTGGACACCACGGGAGGGGTGCGACTGCTGGGGGTGGGGGTGACGGGGCTCGCGGACTACACGCAGGAGGACCTGTTCGCACAGTCGCTCGCCGCTGAGCCGGACGGGGCGGGCGGGACCGGCGGGACCAGTGGGACCGGCAGGACGGACGGGACCAGTGGGACGGGCACGACGGGTGAGGAGGCCGGGACGGTCGTCGTCGGCGGGAGCGGCGAGACCGGAGCTGCTGCCGCGCCTGTGGGGGCTTCTGTGGCTGCCGGGGCCCCGGTGGCCGCCGAGCCGCCCGGGGCGCCTGAGCCGGCTCCCGAGCGGCGCTGGCCGGCCGGGAGCGACGTACGGCACGCGGTGTACGGGCCCGGGTGGGTGCAGGGCAGCGGGGTCGGGCGGGTGACCGTACGGTTCGAGCAGCCCGGATCGGAGCCCGGCCGGGTGCGGACCTTCCGGGTGGACGACCCCGAGCTGGAGCCGTCCGATCCGCTGCCGCTGGTGGGGGACGGGGAGCCGGGAGCCGCCGGCCCGGCATGACCCGGGAGCCGGAGGCGGGGTATCGCACGGCCCGTTCCCTGGCCCTTGGCCCCGGGGGCGCTCAGCCCTCGTCGCTCGCCAGGCGGCCGAAGTCGCGCTGGACGTCCGCCGGCAGGGTCGTGTCCAGGCCGTAGTGGTGGTAGAGCTGCAGCTCCTGTTCGGGGGAGAGGTGGCGGCCGACGCCGAAGTCGGGGGCGTCCCTGATGAGGGAGCGCTCGAAGGGCACCCGCAGGGTGTCGCCCACCATCTCGCTCGGCTCCAGCGGGACGAAGGCGTCCCGGCTGAACAGGCCCGTACGGACGGCCGCCCATTCCGGGACGCCCGTGGCATCGTCGAGGTAGACCTCGTCCACGGTGCCGATCTTGGTGCCATTGCGGTCGAACGCCTTGCGGCCGATCAGGCTGCGCGGATCGATGTCGGTCTGCACGGTCCCTCCAAATGGTCGCAACTCCTCCGTAATGACTACAGAAGTGCATAACGGCAGCGGAGGCCACTCGGGGGAGGCCCCAGAACCTCGCTGGTAGGCTGGGTGATGGCTGTCGACCCTGTGCGGGAGAGTCCTCCGAGTGAGCAAGACGGAGGCGCCGAAGGAGCAAATCCTCCCCGGAATCTCTCAGGCATACGTACCGCACGGACGAGGCCACTCTGGAAAGCAGGGGCGGGTACCGGGCGCGCAGTGCCGGTCCCACTCCTCACCGACGGTGAAAGCCGGAGGGCGCGGGTGACCCCCGTGACTCCGGTGAAACTCTCAGGTGCAGATGACAGAGGGGGAGGCCGTCCGGGTGCCCGCGCCGTGGTGCCCCTCGCAGGTCGTACGACCAGGAGGCCTCCGTACATGACCGCCAACCGCATTCCGCTCTCCCAGCTGGAGCGAGGCATCCCCTTCGAACAGCGCCACATCGGCCCGGATGCCGAGGCGCAGGCGAAGATGCTCGCCCATGTGGGCTACGGCTCCCTGGACGAACTGACCGCCGCCGCGGTACCGGATGTGATCAAGACCGCCGAGGCGCTCGACCTGCCCGAGGCGCGGACCGAGGCAGAGGTGCTCGCCGAGCTGCGCTCGCTCGCCGACCGCAACCAGGTCCTCTCCTCCATGATCGGTCTCGGCTACTACGGGACCTTCACGCCCCCGGTGATCCTCCGCAACGTCATGGAGAACCCGGCCTGGTACACGGCGTACACGCCGTACCAGCCGGAGATCTCGCAGGGCCGCCTCGAAGCCCTCCTGAACTTCCAGACCGTCGTCGCCGAGCTCACCGGGCTGCCGACCTCGGGCGCCTCCCTCCTCGACGAGGGCACCGCGGCCGCCGAGGCCATGACGCTGGCCCGCCGCGTGGGCAAGGCCAAGGGCAACGTCTTCCTCGTGGACGCCGACGCGCTGCCGCAGACCATCGCCGTGATCGAGACCCGCGCCGAGCCGATCGGCATCGAGGTCGTCGTCGCCGACCTGTCCGAGGGCATCCCGGCCGAGGTCGCCGAGCGCGGTGTCTACGGCGTGCTGATCCAGTACCCGGGCGCCTCCGGCGCCGTCCGTGACATCAAGCCGGTCATCGACCAGGCGCACGAGCTCGGCGCCATCGTCGCCGTCGCCGCCGACCTGCTCGCGCTGACCTTGCTGACCTCCCCGGGCGCGCTGGGCGCGGACATCGCCGTCGGCACCACCCAGCGCTTCGGCGTCCCGATGGGCTTCGGCGGACCGCACGCCGGCTACATGGCCGTCCAGGACAAGCACGCCCGTTCGCTGCCCGGCCGACTCGTCGGCGTCTCGGTGGACGCGGACGGCAACAGGGCGTACCGCCTGGCGCTGCAGACCCGCGAGCAGCACATCCGCCGCGAGAAGGCCACCAGCAACATCTGTACCGCGCAGGTGCTGCTCGCCGTCATGGCCGCCATGTACGCCGTCTACCACGGCCCGGACGGCCTGCGGACGATCGCCCGCCGGACCCACCGCTACGCGGCCCTGATCGCCGCGGGCCTGTCGGCCGGCGGGGTCGAGATCGTGCACGGCTCGTACTTCGACACGGTCACCGCCCGTGTTCCGGGCCGCGCGGCCGAGGTCGTCGCCGCCGCCCGCGAGGGTGGCATCAACCTGCACCCGGTCGACGCCGACCACGTCTCCGTCGCCTGCGACGAGACCACCCTGCGCGCCGACGTCGAGGCCGTCTGGGCCGCCTTCGGTGTTACCGCGGACATCGAGGCGCTTGACGAGAGCACGGACGACACCCTGCCCGAGGGCCTGCTGCGCTCGGACGACTACCTGACGCACCCGGTCTTCCACCAGCACCGCTCCGAGACCGCGATGCTGCGCTACCTGCGCAAGCTCTCGGACAAGGACTACGCGCTGGACCGCGGCATGATCCCGCTGGGCTCCTGCACCATGAAGCTCAACGCGACCACCGAGATGGAGCCGGTCACCTGGCCCGAATTCGGCCAGCTGCACCCCTTCGCCCCGGTGGAGCAGGCCGAGGGCTACCTCACGCTCATCACCGAGCTGGAGGAACGTCTCTGCGAGGTCACCGGCTACGACAAGGTGTCCATCCAGCCCAACGCCGGCTCCCAGGGTGAGCTCGCCGGCCTGCTGGCCGTCCGCGCCTACCACCGCGCGAACGGCGACGAGCAGCGCACCATCTGCCTCATCCCGTCCTCCGCGCACGGCACCAACGCCGCCAGCGCCGTGATGGCCGGCATGAAGGTCGTCGTCGTCAAGACCGCCGACGACGGCGAGGTGGACGCGGCCGACCTGCGCGCCAAGATCGAGCAGTACCGCGACGAGCTCGCCGTGCTGATGATCACGTACCCCTCCACGCACGGTGTGTTCGAGGAGCACGTCGCCGACATCTGCGCCCAGGTGCACGAGGCCGGCGGCCAGGTCTACGTCGACGGAGCCAACCTGAACGCCCTGGTGGGCCTCGCCAAGCCGGGTCACTTCGGGGGCGACGTCTCGCACCTGAACCTGCACAAGACCTTCTGCATCCCGCACGGCGGCGGCGGTCCGGGCGTCGGCCCGGTCGGTGTCCGGGCGCACCTGGCCCCGTACCTGCCGAACCACCCGCTCCAGCCGACCGCCGGCCCGGAGACGGGCGTCGGCCCGATCTCGGCCGCCCCGTGGGGCTCGGCCGGCATCCTGCCGATCTCCTGGTCGTACGTGCGCCTGATGGGCGGTGAGGGCCTCAAGCGCGCCACCCAGGTGGCGGTGCTCGGTGCCAACTACATCGCCAAGCGCCTGGAGCCGCACTACCCGGTGCTCTACACCGGCCCGGGGAACCTGGTCGCGCACGAGTGCATCATCGACCTGCGCCCGCTGTCGAAGTCCACGGGCGTGAGCGTGGACGACATCGCCAAGCGTCTGATCGACTACGGCTTCCACGCCCCGACGATGTCCTTCCCGGTCGCCGGCACGCTGATGATCGAGCCGACGGAGTCCGAGGACCTCGCCGAGATCGACCGCTTCTGCGACGCGATGATCGCCATCCGCGGCGAGATCGAGCGGGTCGCGGGCGGCGAGTGGCCGGCGGACGACAACCCGCTGGCCAACTCCCCGCACACCGCGGCGGCGCTGGGCGGCGAGTGGAACCACCCGTACACCCGCGACGAGGCCGTCTTCCCGGGCGGCGTCACGGCCGCCGAGAAGTACTGGCCGCCGGTGCGCCGCATCGACGGTGCCTTCGGCGACCGCAACCTGGTCTGCTCCTGCCCGCCGCTGGACGAGTACGACCACTGACACCGAGCGGTGAAGTGACATGACGAAGGGGCCGGTCCGGGCGATTCTCCCGGACCGGCCCCTTCGTCGTGGCTTCCGTCGGCCGGGCCGTCCTCAGCGCCTAGGCCGCCGCGAGCGGGCGGTGCGGGGCGATGATCTGGCCGTCCGGCAGCAGTTCACCGGTGTCCTCGAAGAGCAGGACGCCATTGCACAGCAGGCTCCAGCCCTGCTCCGGGTGGTTGGCCACCGGGCGAGCGGCCTCCCGGTCGGCGGATTCGGCTGACGGGCAGGCTGGCTGGTGCTGGCACATGGATGCGTTCTTTCGCTGCGGTGTGGTCTGCGTGCTACGGCTCGATGCGTGATTCATGGCCGTCCCCCTGGGTCATCCCCGCACCCGCGGGGAGCGTGTCATCAGTCTTCCCCCACGACAGCCGCTTCGCAGGTATTTCCCCGCAGCTGTCCTCACAGATTGATGACGCATCACTCGTGCGGGCGGTTCAGGCCAACTCCCCTGTCCTTTCGGATGGTTCGCACGTGACCCGAGCGGACTAGGCCGAATGGGCTAATCGGGTCAGGCGGCGGGCGCGGCCAACGACGGAGGGAGGGGTGCCGTGGCGGGGGTCAGCCGGTGGGTGAGCACGGGCAGCAGCTCGGAGACCGGATGCGGCCGGTACGCGGCGATGCCGGGCGGGGCCGGGGCCAGCGGCACCAGCAGGTCCTCGCCGGCGGGCAGCCCGGCGGAGGCGTCGGCGCCCACCGCCCCGTGCAGCCACAGGGTCAGCATGTAGAGCTCCGGTACGGACAGCAGCCGCGGCTGGTAGTTCGTACCGAGGGACTCCGCCTGGCGCAGGGCGCGTTCGGTGGCGGCGACGTAGGGCCCCTCGAAGAAGTGGGAGAAGGTCCAGCCGTCGGGGGTCAGGCGGGTGTCGGCCGCCGCGACGTAGCGGTCCCCGCTGCGGATCAGGAACCGCCAGCCCGTGAGCCGCGTGCGGGGCGGCCTGCCGCCGGCCGCGAGGGTGGACATGCCCAGCCGGTCGAGGACGTGCACCGGAAGGGGGAGTTCGGCGGTCAGTGGCCCCTGGATCGCGCGCAGGGCCGGGGTGTGCGCCTCGTGGACGGCGGTGGGAGAACCGAGTGCCGCGAGGACGCTGCGCAGGGCGGGCGCGGGAGCCGGAGGGACATGCAGCGGCATGGTGGGTCGCCTCTCACTTGGGAGACCTGTGGAACGGGGGCAGGTGCGGACGGCGCTGTCGCATTCTGGGGCCAGAGGGGGGCCGAGGGGCAATGGCCGCGCGCCAACTCTCTGCCTCGTTTGCGGAGTTTATACGACATGTGTTCACGCAGTGTTTCGGCTAGCTGTCCCGCCTATTGCCGACAAGGCGCTTACCGGTCCCGCTGACATGGCATTCATGCCGGATGTGCGCGAACGAGCCGCGCTGACCTCGGAGGTTACCTGACGGGGGCTCGGCTGGAAAGCATCGGTTTTGCGGCGCGCGCAAAGTCGAAGAGGAATTTGCGCGAAGCGACTTGCCAGGTGAATGTGCCGAAGCGCCCTTCGGCCAAACCGGCGCGCGCTCCTCGCCACGCACGCCCCCACCGCGTTATGGATCACGGAGGCGGGGCATCATCGACCGTAATGCGCGCCTGGGTGTCCCGGGCCGGGCCACTCGAGGAGGGACGCTTCGATGGGGGAGAAGGTCGTGGCGGGCGGATTCGACCTGTCCGATCGGCAGCGGTATCGAAGGAAGCTTCACGAGTGTCTGGAGGGGCTGGAGCGACTCCTGGCGGAGAAGAGGTTCGATCGCCCGAAGAACATGATGGGACTGGAGATCGAGCTGAATCTCGCGGGCGCCGACGGTTTGCCGAGAATGGTGAATGCCCAGGTGCTGGAGCGGATAGCGAGTCCTGATTTCCAGACCGAACTGGGAATGTTCAATCTGGAGGTGAACGTCCTGCCGCACCGGCTCGGCGGCCGGGTATTCGACCAGCTCGCCGAGGAACTCAGCGCGGGGCTGGGCTATGCCCACAGGCAGGCCACGGAGATCGACGCCGGCGTGGTGATGATCGGCATTCTGCCGACGATCTCCCGCTCCGACCTGGTCACCGCGAACCTGTCGGCGGTGGACCGCTACTCGCTGCTGAACGAGCAGATCCTGATGATGCGCGGGGAGGACTTCACGCTCGACATCGACGGGGTCGAGCGGCTGATCTGGACCTCCGGGTCGATCGTGCCGGAGGCCGCCTGCACCTCCGTACAACTGCACCTGCAGGTGACGCCGGCCCGGTTCCCGGCCGTGTGGAACGCGGCGCAGGCGGTGGCTGCCGCGCAGATAGCCGTCGGCGCCAACTCGCCCTTCCTGTTCGGGCGCGAGCTGTGGCGGGAATCGCGGCCGCCGCTGTTCACACAGGCCACCGACACCCGGCCGCCCGAGCTCCAGGCGCAGGGAGTGCGGCCGCGCACCTGGTTCGGGGAGCGGTGGGTGGACTCGGCGTACGAGCTCTTCGCCGAGAACGTCCGCTACTTCCCGGCCCTGCTGCCGATATGCGACGAGGAGGAGCCGCTGCGGGTGCTGGCCGAGGGCGGGGTGCCGGCGCTGCAGGAGCTGGTCCTGCACAACGGGACCGTCTACCGCTGGAACCGGCCCGTGTACGGGGTCGCGGACGGGGTGCCGCACCTGCGGGTCGAGAACCGCGTGCTGCCGGCCGGGCCGACGGTCGCCGACGTCGTCGCCAACGCCGCCTTCTACTACGGGCTCGTCCGCACCCTCGCCGACGAGCCGCGCCCGGTGTGGACCCGCCTGCCCTTCGCCGAGGCGGAGGCGAACTTCGACGCGGCGTGCCGGTACGGGATCGACGCGCGGCTGCGGTGGCCGCGCCGGGGCCGGGCCGGGGGACTGGCGAGCGTGCCCGCCGTACGGCTGGTCCTGGACGAGCTGCTGCCGATGGCGGCGGCGGGGCTGGACGCCTGGGGCATCGAGCCCGCGGACCGGGACCACTACCTCGGCATCATCGAGGAGCGCTGCCGGCGGCGGGCGAACGGGGCGACCTGGCAGGTGGACACCTACCACCGGGCCCTGGCGGCCGGGCTGGAGCGGGACGAGGCGCTGGCCGCGACCACCCGGAGGTACAGCGAGCTGATGCACAAGGGCGACCCGGTGCACACCTGGCCCGTGGGACCGGGGGAGGAGGTGAGCGCCTCGGTGCCGGCGGCGCGCTGAGCCGCCGTGCCGCCGGAGCCGTCTGTTGATCCCGTTGCCCCCCGCAGTGATCCTCCCGGTCGCCCGAGGAGGCAATATGGGGTGGTCGCAACGGGATGGCAGGACGGGAGTCGGGCGTGCGGGCGGATCCGGAGCCGGTGTTCGTGAAGCTGGACGAGGACGGGCGGCGGGGTCTCCTGCGCAACGAGACGCTGCTCGTCCTCGCGCTGTCGCTGGGCGCGAGCGGGGTCTCGGCGCTCATCAGCTTCATCGGCTCGCTCACCAAGCCGGGGGGCCTGAAGGACCAGGCCGCCACGCTCAACGCCTCGCTGGCTCCGGGCCGGCCCTGGCTGGACCTCGCGTGGCAGCTGTTCGGCATCGCGAGCGCGCTGGTCCCCGTCCTGCTGGTGGCGCACCTGCTGACCCGCGAGGGCGCCCCCGGGCTGCGGGTGCTGGGCTTCGACCGCACCCGGCCCCTGGGGGACCTGGCCCGGGGCGCGCTCGTCGCCGCAGGGATCGGGAGCGCGGGGCTCGCCTTCTACCTGGGGGCGCGGGCCGCCGGGTTCAACCTCACGGTGGTGCCGGAGGCGCTGCCCGACGTGTGGTGGAAGTTCCCCGTACTGATCCTCTCCGCGCTGCAGAACGCCGTGGTGGAGGAGGTCATCGTGCTGGCCTACCTGCTGCGCCGGCTCGACCAGCTCGGCTGGTCGCCGATGGCCGCGCTGCTGGCCAGCTCGGCGCTGCGCGGCTCCTACCACCTCTACCAGGGCATCGGCGGCTTCATCGGCAACATGGTGATGGGCGTCGTCTTCGTCCTGGCCTACCGCCGCTGGGGCCGGGTGGGTCCGCTCGTCGTCGCGCACGCGCTGCTCGACCTCGTGGCCTTCGGCGGGTACGCCCTGCTCGCGGGCAAGGTGGGCTGGCTGCCCACGCCGTGATGCGGCGGCGCACCCGAACGGCCCTGCCGGGCGGGGGTGCAGGCCGAACCGGTGCGACGCTGGAGGGGAGTGAGGAGGCGCGCCCGGTGGCTGTTGTGGACTCCCTGGTTCCGTTCGCGCCGTTCTTCGTGCCCGTGGTCAGCGGCCTGGTGGGCGGGGCCAGCCTCCTCATCCGGGACCGCCGCGAGGCACGCAGCTCCGACCACCACTACCGCAGGCGACTGGAGAAGGCCCAGCTGGAGGTCCAGTTCCTCACCGGCTGGATCCAGGCCAAGGAGCTGGCGCCGACCGACTCCCCGGCCCCGGCCCCGGACCCGGAGCCGGGGCGCTGGCTGGACGATTGCTACGCGTCGGTGCGCCGCGCCAAGGCGGACACGGGCGGCCGCCACCGGACGGGGCCGGTCTCGCTGCGGCGCCTCCTGCTGCTGGGAGAAGTGAGCGGCCCGGCGAAGAGCATGCGGGTCGCGTACTGGATCTCCCTCGTCCTGTTCAACGGGGCGCTCGCGTGGTGGGTGAACGCGCTCGTCGTCGGCGTACCCGGTTTCGCGCACGAGGACGGTGCCTCCGAGTCCGAGGAAATCGCCTCGTATCTGGCACTGGCGGGCGTCTTCTTCGTCGTGTCGGCCGTCCTGTGGGTGTGGACGGTGCACCTGGGCGCGGCGGAGCCGGAGCAGGTCTACCGCAAGCGGATCGACTCGGCCGCCTGGGTGGAGCAGGAGCAGAAGCGTCGGAGTGCCGCGCGGGCGGAGGCGGAGGCGAAGGCGCGCTCGAAGGCGCGAGGCAAGGTGCGAGCAAAGGGGGACGTGAAGGGTGACGAGAAGGGCGACGGGGGTGGGTCCGCGGGCTGACCCGGCGCCGCCCGGCCCGGGTCAGCCCGCGTCCGTGCCCCGTGGTTCACCCCGCCTGTCCGGCCCCGGGCGGGGACGCGAACAGTTCGCCGTCGACGACGGTGACGGCCCGGCCGGTCAGCAGCGTGCGGTCGCCCGCCAGGGTCACCCGTACGAGACCGCGGCGCGCGCCGCCCTGGAGTCCGGTCAGTTCGGTGCGGCCCAGACGCTCGGCCCAGAACGGGGCGAGTGCGGTGTGGGCGCTGCCGGTGACCGGGTCCTCGTCGATCCCGAAGGCCGGGAAGAAGCCCCGGGAGACGAAGTCGTACCCGCGGGAGGGATCCTCGGCGGCCGCGGTGACGATGACCCCGCGCTTGGCGAAGGCGCGCAGGGCGCCGTGGTCCGGCGTCAGCTCGCGGACGGTCTTCTCGTCGGCGAGCTCGATCACGAGGTCACCGATGTGCGCGGCGGTGTCGTGCACGGAGAGGATCGGCGCCCCGCCGAGCGCGTGGTCCACGGCGGTCGGCGCCGGGACCGGGGTCAGCGAGGACGTCGGGAAGTCCATGGTGATCGTGCCGTCCTCGGCGGTCTCGGCCGTGAGGATCCCGCAGCGCGCGGTGAAGCGGATCCGGCCCGCGGCGAGGCCCGCGGACGCCAGGACGTGCGCCGTGGCGAGCGTGGCGTGGCCGCACATGTCGACCTCGGCGGCCGGGGTGAACCAGCGCAGCGCCCAGTCGGCGTCCCCGCCGGGCGGCAGGGCGTGGGCGAAGGCGGTCTCGGAGAGGTTCACCTCGGAAGCGACCTGCTGGAGCCAGGCGTCCGGCGGGAAGGCGGTGTCGAGGAGCAGGACTCCGGCGGGGTTCCCGTGGAAGGGCCGGTCGGTGAAGGCGTCGACGATTCGGATGCGCATGCACCGACGGTAGGGCGGTTCCTTGATCGCCGACAAAGGCCAATCCGGGGTGACTGGACTGGGACGGAGCCCCGGAGCGGGGGCCGGTGCCCCGGGGCGGGCCGGCTCAGTTCCGCGAGAGTGCCTTCGTGCCCGACAGCGGGGGGACGAGGTCGAAGTTCCCGTCACCGCGGCCACAGGTCGGGGCCGTCGGCGGTGGCCGGGCCCGGCACTACGAGCAGCAGCGCGGCGGCGGCCGCGGCGGCGAGCCGCTTCCTGGCGCGTCCCTGAAGGCGCACGGATGTCCCCGTTGCGGGTCGTCTGGGCATGTTCGCGGCCCAGCCCAGCCCAGCACACACCCGCACGCTCCACGCCCGAAAGTTCGGTCGCCCATCCACCCCGCTGCATCCCCGGGTGGACCCGTGCAGGACGGGCCGAGCAGCTGCGCAGCCACGATCGCGTCGACCCTCAACTGCGCCTGGCCCCGATGAACCGGAGCCTCCTCCCCCAACCCAATCCTGTGCCGGTGCGCCCCGCAGCACGCAGGGCTGCCGCGAGGTGGTCGTGACTGCGCAGGGTGTGGGGGTGGGCAGGTCCGAGGACGCGTTCGCGGGTGGTGAGGACGTGTTGATGGTGGTCTGCTGCTTCTCGGTGCTGGCCCAGGTGGTCGAGCGCGAGGCCGAGGTTGCTGCGGCTGGTCAAAGTGCTGGGGTGGTCGGGACCAAGGATGCGTTCGTAGGTGCTGAGGACGTGTCGGTGTAGGTCTGCTGCTTCTCGGTGGTGGCCGAGGTGGTCGAGCGCGAGGCCGAGGTTGTCGCGACTGTGCAGGGTGTCGGGGTGATCGGGGCCGACGAGGCGTTCGTAGGCGCTGAGGACCTGTCGGTGTAGGTCTGCTGCTTCTTGGTGCCGACCGAGGTCATCGAGCGCGAGCGCGAGGTTGTTGCGGCTGTTCAGGGTGTCGGGATGGTCGGCGCCGAGGAGGCGTTCGTAACCGGAGAGAGCCCGTCGGTGCAGGTCTGCTGCTTCTCGGTGGTGGCCGAGGTAGCCGAGCGCGAGGCCGAGGTTGTTGCGGCTGTGCAGGGTGGGAATCCGGTCCGTGCCGAGGACACGTTCGCGGGCCGTGAGGATCTGCCGGTGGTGGTCTGCTGCCTCTTGGTGTCGGCCGAGGTGGTCCAGCGCGTTGGCCAGGTTGTTGCGGCTGAGCAGGGTGTCGGGGTGGTCGGCGCCGAGAACGCGTTCGTGGGTGGTGAGGACCTGGTGGTGGAGGTCGGCTGCCTCCTGGTGCCGGCCGAAGAGGTCGAGCGCGTCGGCGAGGTGGCTGCGGCTGTTCAGCGTTTCGGGGTGGTCGGGTCCGAAGGAGCGGGCGGTGATCGAGTGCGCTGCCTGCTGCAGTTGTAGGGCGCTGCCGTAGTCGCCCGCTTCCGTGAGGGACCGGCTGATGCGATCGACGGCATGGGCGAGGAGGCGGTTGTGCTGGTTGGTGGTGTGTGTTGCGGCGGCGAGGAGGTGCGGGGCGAGGAGGAGGGCCGTATCCCGGTCGGCGACCCTGGAACCCATCACCCCTTGGGCTGCCTGGATCAGGCGGCCGGTGAGGGACTGCTGGTAGCGGTCGGGCCCGGTGGATTCGATGGTGTGGGTGTGAGCGGTGATCTCTCGTACGAGGGGGTGCAGAACGATCTGTCCGAGGACGGGTTGCCCGCCTTGGCGTGTGGGCGTGTCAACGAGTCCGTAGGTGTGCAGGCCGTTGAGCGCGGCCTCCACCTCGATCTCGCCGGTCGGTTGCCCGGTGGCCTCGGTGACCAGTGCCGGGGTGAGGAGGAAGACGGGGACGGGGGCTGGTGCCAGAAGTGACAGCAGCCGCAGTGCCGGCCGTGCGAGCGGGTTGCCGTCGGTGGCGAGTTCGTCTAGTGACAGCTCCCAGGTGTGGCGGATCAAGGTCCGTGCGACGGCCGGGTCGCTCGCCTGGGGTTGCGTGGCGCCGAGCAGCGTGCCCAGCTGCGTCTCGAGGGCGGCGGTGTAAGCGGTGAAGGTGCGGTGGCGGCTGCCGGGGGCAGCCAGGTAGCGGCCGACGGCATGGAGGGCGAGCGGCAGGCCGCCCAGCCGGTCCGCGAGCGCCCGTGCTTCTTCGGCGGTTCCTGCGTGGGGGACCGCGTCGCAGAGGACCTGGCCGCCGGCTGCGGGCTCCAGCGGGACGACGCGGCGCAGTACGGCCCGGATGCCCCACACCGCGGGGTCGGTGTTGCGGCTGGTGACCAGCAGCAGCCCCCTGCCAGCCGGCCGGATCCACCCCCGGTAGGACGCCACGTCCTCCCCGTCGGGGCCGACGGCCTGCGGGGTGTCGATGTTGTCGAGGACCAGGAGCCACCTGTCGGTCTGCTCCAGCTGCTCCCACACCAGATCCGGCAGTCCGGCCCGCCCCGCGCGCGCTTCTTCGAGCCGGGCTTCGGGAAGGCCACAGGCCAGCGCGGTGCGGATCATCTGCTCGGCCAGCTCCTCCCTGTCGCGCCAGCGGATCCAGAACACGGCCCGGCCGTCAGCACGCGCGATGTCAGCCAGGGCGGAAGCCAGGGCGGTCTTGCCGATCCCACCCACCCCGCACACCACGGCGTACCTCCCCTGGGGCCGGGCCAGCAGCCGCCGAAGAGAGTCGAGTTCGCCGTCACGGCCGCGCACGGGACCAGACCCGTGCGGCGCGCGCAGCGAAGCCACGCCGCCGGAAACGCGGAGCCGCTCCAGCGCCACCAACCTCACCGGCCCACCACCCCCCACCGCCCCTGCGGTGTCCAAGCGGCGGCCGACCAGCTCCAACACCAGCGCACCCGCCGCCAGCACACCGAAGACCGACCACACCACCCACGGATGAGACGCCCAGCCCGGCGCGGCGTTCGTGGCGTAGTTCGTCACCACCCCCAACGCGAACGTCGCCGCCGCCCCCGACCCGCTGACGACCGAACCCACCCGCGCACGCCTGCCACTACCCACACCGCCCCCATCCCCCACGATGCCGATGGCCCAAGGATGCGCCACGCCCCCACGCACCGTCCCGCGGAACTGCCGTGCACCCCGCCACGGGGTGGTCGTCGAACTTCGGTGAGACCGGTCCAGGTCCAATGCGGCAGGACGAAGGTGTGCCATCGCATCACCTGTCGCTGACGAGTTTCCGATATATCGTTGACGCATCGCGATGGATTAGCGATAGTTGAGTCATCGGGCAACCGATGACACGCAGAACGACGACGTGACGAAAGGAGCGCAGTCATGCGTTCACATGGACAGCACGACCACGGACATGAGCACGGACGGGGTCACGGCCACTGCGGGCCGGACCGTCGGGAGGAGTTCAGGGGGCTGCGCGCCGCCTTCGGGCCGTTCGGGCCGCCCTTCGGCGGCGGGCCCTTCGGGGGCGGCGGTCGCGGTGGGCGGGGCGGCGGCCGGGCCCGGCGCGGTGACGTGCGCGCCTCGATCCTGGCGCTGCTCGCCGACCGGCCGATGCACGGCTACGAGATGATCCAGGAGATCGGCGAGCGCAGCGGCGGGTCCTGGAAGCCCAGCCCGGGCTCGGTCTACCCGACCCTGCAGCTGCTCGAGGACGAGGGGCTCATCACGAACGAGAGCGAGGGCGGCAAGAAGCTGTTCACGCTCACCGACGCCGGCCGCACCGAGGCCGAGTCGGGCCCGGACGCACCGTGGGCCGATGCAGGGCGCGGCTTTGACTTCGAGGCGATGCGCGAGGTCCGGACGGCCGGAATCGGCCTGATGGAGGCCTTCGGGCAGGTCTTCAAGACCGGCTCGCCCGAGCAGCGCGAGAAGGCGCTCGGGGTCATCAACGACGCCCGCAAGAAGCTCTACCTGATCCTGGCCGACGAGCACTGAGGGCCGGAAGGCCCCGGCTTCACCCAGCGCGCCCCGCGAGTCCTCTCGCGGGGCGCGCCGTCGTGTACGGGGGTGGGAGGCGGGTGGTCAGGCCACCAGGGCGGCCAGCTTGCGCAGCGACTCGTTCAGTGCGGCGGTCGCCGAGTCCTTGAGCTTGCCCGCCATCAGCGAGACGGCGGCCCCGGTGAACTCTCCGTCGATGCGGACCGTGGTGGCCCCGCCGTCCGGGGTCAGGGTGTACCGGGTGAGGACGGCCACGCCCATCGGACCCTTGCCGGTGATGGCGAAGAGGCGCTCGTCCTCCAGCTCCGAGACGGTCCAGACGACCTCGGCCGGGAAGCCCATCATCTTCATGTTCTCGGCGAAGGTGGATCCGACCGCGAGGGTCTCCGGTCCGCCCTTCGGGAAGTTCGTGTGGGTCATGCTCCACCGGCCGTACGCGTCCCAGTCCGTGAGCTGGGACCAGAGCTTCGCGGCGGGCGCCTCGATGCGTGATTCCGCGGTGACTTCAGCCATGCGACCACCCCTTCTCGTCGGGTACGTGCGGCGGAAGGTAGCCCTGCCGGGCGGAACATTCAATACTGACGACCTGTCAGAAATCATGGGGGCCGGCGGGTGTGATCTCGACTCCGTCTCAACAGGTGTCATGGCCGTGACGGTGCTGACCGGCCCTGTCATGATGACGGGATGCAAGCGTCAGGGAAAAACGCCGGACTGGGCCTCGCCCTCGTCTCGGCGTTCGCGTTCGGTGGTTCCGGAGTTGCGGCGAAGCCGCTGATCGAGGCGGGTCTGGACCCCCTCCACATGGTCTGGCTCAGAGTGGCCGGGGCAGCGCTCGTGCTGTCCCCGCTGGCCTGGCGCCACCGTGACCTCGTCCTGCGCAAGCCCCTGCTGCTGGCCGGCTTCGGGCTGATCGCCGTCGCGGGCGTGCAGGCCTTCTACTTCGCCTCCCTGTCCCGGATCCCGGTCGGCGTGGCCCTGCTGCTGGAGTACCTGGGCCCGGCGCTGCTGCTCGGCTACATCCGCTTCGTGCAGCGCAAGCCCGTGACGCGGGGCGCGGCCGCCGGCGCGGCCGTGGCCGTCGTGGGCCTGGCCTGCGTGGTCGAGATCTGGGCCGGGCTGAGCCTGGACCCGCTCGGCGTGCTCTTCGGCCTCGCCGCGGCCTGCTGCCAGGCCTTCTACTTCGTCTTCGCCGACCAGGGCGCCGACGGGGACGACGCCCCCGACCCGCTGGGGGTGATCGCGTACGGCATGCTCGTCGGCGCCCTGGTGATGACGGCGATCGCCCGGCCGTGGGAGATCGACTGGCAGGTGCTGGGCGGCCAGGCCTCCGTGGGCGGCACGATGATGCCCGCGCCGGTGCTGCTCGCCTGGGTGGTGCTGGTCGCGACCGTCTTCGCGTATCTGACCGGCGTGGTCTCGGTGCGCAGGCTCTCGCCGCAGGTCGCGGGCGTGGTGGCCTTCCTGGAGGCGGTCGTCGCGACCGTGCTGGCGTGGATCCTGCTCGGCGAGTACCTCTCGACCTGGCAGATCGTCGGTGGCGCACTGGTGCTGGGCGGGGCCTTCATCGCCCAGTCCTCCCGGCCGGCCCCGCCCGTCCCCCCGGTCCCGCCCGCCGTGGGCGGTCCGGCCCTGCTGGACCGCGAGACCACGACGGCCTAGGGTGGCGATCATGCATTCGACCGTGCTTCCGCCTCCCGCCGCCTAGCGCGGGCGGCGCCTCCACGACCATGATCCGGCCCGGGGAGTTCCCGGGCGGGTTCGCGCTGCCCGCGAAGCGATGACCTGCTTCTTTCATCCTTCACGCATGCGCGGAGAGTTTCGTGTCGAACCATTCGCCCGCCGCCGGGCGCAGTCTGCTGTACCTCGTCGTCGCCGGAGCCGCCTGGGGCACCGCCGGGGCGGCCGCCTCACTCCTCTTCCTGGCCAGTGACCTCGGCCCGCTCGCCCTGTCGTTCTGGCGGTGCGCGGGCGGGCTCGTGGTGCTGCTGGGGGTCCTCGCCGTGCGGGGGTCCCGTCGCGGGCCGGGACGGACGCGGCCCTCGGCGGGCTCGCTGATCGGGACCGGGCTGCTGTTCACCCTCTTCCAGGCCGCCTACTTCGCCGCCGTCCGCGAGACCGGCCTCGCGGTGGGCACCGTCGTCACGCTCGGCGCCGGGCCCGTGCTCATCGCGCTCGGGGCGCGGTACTGGATGCGCGAGCGGCTCGGCCGCGGCGGCGTGGCCGCCGTCACGGGCGCGCTGGCGGGCCTCGCCGTCCTGGTGCTGGGAAGCGGCGGCGGCGAAGTGCGGCCGCTCGGCGTCGGCTGGGCCCTGCTGTCCGCCGCCGGCTACGCGGCGATGACCCTGCGGGCCCGCTGGCTCGGGCAGCGCGGCGCCGGCGGGGACCCGCTGGTGACCACCGCGTGGTCGGTCGCGGTGGGCACGGTGTGTCTGCTCCCGCTCGCCGCGGTGGAGGGGCTGCTGCCGCACACCGCCGATCTCGGCCGGGTGCTCTGGCTGCTCGTCTACGTGGCCACCGTGCCGACGGCGCTGGCCTACGCGCTCTACTTCACGGGGGCCGCCGCCGTACGGGCCGCCACCGTCTCGGTGATCATGCTGATCGAGCCGGTGAGCGCCGCGGTGATCGCCGTCCTGCTCCTCGGGGAGCGGCTGACCGCCGCCGTGGTGCTGGGCACCGTACTGCTGCTGACGGCGGTGGGCGCCCTGATCGCGGCGGAATCGCGCCGTCCGGCGGAGCCCGTGCCCACCGCCGCGCGGCGGAGTCCTCAGAGCGCGGTGATGTAGTCCGGGACGGTGATGCCGGGGGCCAGGTCCGCGGCGGGCACCGGGGTTCCGAACGCGGGGGCGACCGGGACCACGCCCGCCCAGTGGGGCAGGCCCAGGTCCTCGGCGTCGTCGTTGCTCGGGCCGGTACGCAGCTTCGCGGACACCTCGGTCAGGTCCACGCGGATCACCGCCGTGGCGGCGAGTTCCCTGGCGTTGGCGGGCCGGATGTCGGCGGAGCGGCCCGGAACGGCGGAGTCGACCAGGGCGTCGAGGGCCATCCGGCACTCCGCCTCGTCGGTGACCTGGTAGGCGGTGCCGTGCACGACCACCGAGCGGTAGTTGAGCGAGTGGTGGAAGGCCGAGCGGGCCAGCACGAGACCGTCGACGTGGGTCACGGTCACGCAGACGGCCAGGCCCGGATCAGCCTTTCCGGCCGCGCGCAGCGGGCGGGAGCCGGTCGAGCCGTGCACGTAGATCGATTCGCCGACCCGGGCGAACAGCGTGGGCAGGACCACGGGCGCGCCGTCGCGGACGAAGCCGAGGTGGCAGATGTAGGCCTCGTCGAGTATCGAGTGCACCGTCTCGCGGTCGTAGCGCGCCCGGTCGCGGGACCGGGTGGGGACCGTGCGGTCGGTGGGCTCGTACGCGCCGGTCGTCCCGGTGCTCTCGGTCGTCGTCTCGGTGGCGGGCGTCGCGGTCATGATGCCGACTCCATTGCACTAGTGCATACTTGGGTTTGTGCTAGTAGAGTATCGGATCACAGGGCGCGGCACAGCGGATATCGCGGCCAGCGTCGAGGCGGGAGTGGCATCCGGCGCGCTGCCGCCCGGATCGCTGCTGCCGCCGATGCGGGAGCTGGCGGGCGAACTGGGCGTCAACCCCAACACCGTGGCGGCTGCCTACAGGACACTGCGCGAGCGCGGGGTCATCGAAACCGACGGGCGGCGCGGAAGCAGAGTGCGGCCCCGCCCCTCCAGCACCCCGCGGGACGCGCTGCGGATGGTGGTGCCGGCGGGCGTGCGCGACATCGCGGAAGGCAATCCGGACGTGTCGCTGCTGCCCGCCCTGGACGGGGCGCTGGCGGCGGCGGCCCGGCGGTACGCGCAGGCCCCGGCCCTCTACGGAGCGGACCCGGTCGCGCCGGACCTGGCCCGGCTCGCCCGGGCGGACTTCGATGCGGACGCCGTGCCGCCCGGCCCGGTGGCGGTGACCTCGGGAGCGCTGGACGCGATGGAGCGGGTGCTCGTCGCCCACCTGAGGCCGGGGGACGCGGTGGCGGTCGAGGACCCGGGCTGGGGAGGCTCCCTCGACCTGGTCCCGGCGCTCGGCCTACGGGTGCTGCCGGTGGCGGTGGACGACGACGGGCCACGGGCCGACGCGGTGGCCCGGGCGCTCGCCGCCGGGGCCCGGGCGCTGGTGGTGACCTCGCGGGCGCAGAACCCGACCGGCGCCGCGGTGAGCGCCGAGCGGGCGGCGGAGCTGCGGGAGCTGCTGGCGCGCCACCCCGGGGTATTGCTGATCGAGGACGACCACGGCCACGGGATCGTCGACCTGCCGTTGCACCCGCTGGGCGGGGTGACCGCGCACTGGGCGACGATCCGCTCCACGGCGAAGGCCTACGGGCCCGACCTGCGGCTCGCCGTGCTCACGGGCGACGCGGTGACCCTGGACCGCGTACGGGGGCGCCAGCGGCTGGGCCCGGGCTGGGTGAGCCGGCTGCTCCAGCACGCGGTGGTGGAGCTGTGGGCCTCGGACGCCGTGGACCGCGCAGCGGTGGCCCGCGCGTACGGGGAGCGGCGGGACGCCCTGGTCCAGGCCCTGCGGGAGCGGGGGGTGCGGGCGCACGGGCGGAGCGGGCTGAACGTGTGGGTGCCGGTGGCCGACGAGACGGTGGTGGTCACGAGGCTGCTCGCCGCGGGATGGGCGGTGGCCGCCGGGGCGATCTTCCGGGTCGAGGCGGGACCGGGAGTACGGCTGACCGTGTCGCAGCTGGGGGTCTCGGAGGTGCCGGGCCTGGCGGACGCCGTGGCCGCGGCGGTCCGGACGGGGGTCGCGGGCGGGCGGAACGACTAACCGTACGGGTCAACTCCCGGCCCGGTGCCGCCCGGTCCTCCTCCAGTCCTGCCGACAGGACTGGAGGAGGCGGACCGGGCGGGCCGGGGTCAGGCGAGTTCGAGCAGGCCGCCCAGGGTCAGGAGGACTCCGCACAGAGCGTTCACCGAGCCCAGGTAGCGGTAGAACACGGCGGCGGCGACCCGCGGGGCCGGGCCGAGGTCTCCCCGGGCGTGCATCCTGAGTTCGGCGTTGGCGGCTGACCGCCGCTCCAGCGCGGCGGCGGCGCCGCAAATGTTCAGCGCGACCCAGCTGCCCGCGACGATCAGGGCGGGTCCGACGGTCAGCAGGACGACGGCGGTGCTCAAGAGGTGCCTCCGGGCGGTGTGATGATCGCCCGGACATCAGCAGTGGTCAGACGGGCTTCCGTGTGCCGGGGCGGGTCTGGCTGAGGGCGGCTCCGGCCAGGACGATCGCGGCGCCGACCGGGGTGTTCCAGTGCAGCTGCTCACCGAGGACCAGGACACCCGCCGCCGTGGCGATGACCGGGATGAAGTAGGTGACCATCTGGGCGGTGGTCGGGCCGACCTCCGTCACCAGGCCGTACTGCATCTGCAGCGCCATGCCCGTGCCGAGGGCGCCCAGCGCGATCACGGAGAGGGTCGGCCAGAGCGGGAACGAGGCCGGCGCCGTGGTGAAGAGGGCGCTGACCAGCGAGAGCTGGAGCGTGGAGACCATGAGCTGGCCGCCGGTCAGGGCCACCGGGGAGCCCGGGGTGCCGGCCAGCGTGCGGCGGACGTAGATCCAGCCGATGGGGTAGCAGAGCGCGGCGAGCAGGGCGAGCGCGGTGCCCCGGGCGTCGACGCCGGCGAAGCCCTGCCAGGCGCCGAGGACGATGAGGACGCCGAGGAAGCCCAGGCCCAGGCCCGCGAAGCGGCGGCGCGTGGGGCGGTCCTCGGAAAGGGCGACCATCGACAGCGCCATGCCCCACAGCGGGGAGGTCGCGTTGCAGACGCCGGCCAGGCTGGAGGGGATGCTCAGCTCCGCGTACGCGAAGAGGGAGAACGGCACGGTGTTGAGCAGGAGCGCGGCCACGCTGAGGTGGCCCCAGGTGCGCAGCCCCCGGGGGAGCCTCTCGCGGCGGACCAGCAGCACCGCGAGGAGGGCGAGCGCGCCGAACAGGACCCGGCCCAGGGCCACTTGGAAGGGTGCGTACGCTTCCGTGCCGACCTTGATCAGGAGGAAGCTGAAGCCCCAGACGACCGAGAGGATCGCGAACCGGACGCGCCAGTCGAGGAGCCTGGTGCGCCAGCCCGAGCCGGCGGCGGTGGCCGTGGTGGCGGCGCTCGGGGGGATGGTGGCGGTCGTAGGGGTGGCGGTGGTGGAGAGGGTGGGCCGCGGGGCTGTCGGTGCGCTCATGACCCTTACTGTGCTCGTGTCAACTTCGTAGGACAAGCGAGAGTCTCTCCAGTCCACGGCGTAGCATTGCTTACATGTTGAACCTGGAGCGCCTGCGCACCCTCGATGCCCTCGCCCGCCACGGCTCGGTCAGCGGCGCGGCCGACGGGCTCCACGTCACCACCTCCGCCGTGTCCCAGCAGATGGCCAAGCTGGAGCGCGAGGTCGGCCAGCCGCTGCTGGCCAGGAACGGGCGCGGGGTCCGGCTCACCGACGCCGGGCGGCTGCTCGCCGATCACGCGGCCCGGATCATCTCCCAGGTGGAGCTCGCCCAGGCCGACGTCGAGGCTCAGCGCGGGTGCGCCGTCGGCGAGCTGCGGATCGGCGCCTTCCCGACCGCCATGCGCGGGCTGCTGCCGCAGGCCCTGTCCGCGCTGCGCGCCGGGCACCCGGACGTGCGGGCCCGGGTGCGCGAGCAGGAGCCCGAGGACAGCATGGCCGCCGTCGTGCGCGGGGACCTCGACCTGGCGCTGGCCATCGACTGGCACAACAAGCGGATGCCGGTGCCCGCCGAGCTCAGCCGGACCCACCTGCTGGACGACTCCGTCGACATCGCGGTCCCGGCCGGCCATCCGCTGGCCGACCGGAGCAGGATCTCGCTCGCCGACTTCGCCGACGACGACTGGATCTCCTGGAACGAGGGGCAGTTCTGCCACGAGTGGCTGGTCTTCACCCTGCGCGGTACGGGCGTCGAGCCGCGCATCGCCCACATCGCCGAGGAGCACCACACCCAGCTGGCCTTCGTGGAGGCCGGACTCGGCGTGTGCGTGGCGCCGAGGCTGGGCCGCGGCCCGGTGCCGCCGGGGGTGCGGCTGCTGCCGGTCTGCGACGCCGTACGCCGCCACGTGTACGCCGTCTGGCGCGCGGACGCCGACCGGCGGCCCTCGATCCGGGCCGCGGTCGACGCCCTGCGGCAGGCGGCCGCCGGACTGCAGTAGTCCGTCCGTCCGCCCTGCCCGCAGTTCCAGCTCTCCAGCTCTACAGCTTGCGGAAGTCCCAGGAGACGATCGAGTCGGGGGTCAGCCGGATCCAGGCGTGCCGCCCGTCGTGCGGCATCTCCTCGATGCCGAAGTTCTTGACCGGGAAGATCCGCTCGGCCTCCGCCAGTTCGGGGCACGGCTCGCCGGTGCGCGGGGCCTCGCCCACGAAGACGGCGCTGCCGGACAGCTCCACCCCGCGCAGTTCGTCGTACGACTCGCCCGAGTCCACGACCACCGAGATCCGCGGATCCTTGCGCAGGTCGGACCAGCGGCGGCTGCGCGTGATCGAGTACAGCCACAGCGAGCCGCCGTCCCAGGCGAACCACAGGGCCCCCACGTGCGGACGCCCGTCGGGGGAGACCGTCGCGACCCGGCAGGTCTTCTGCTCGCGCAGGAAGGAGTCCACTTCCGCGTCGCTCATCATGATGCGCCGGCCCCGCCGCTGCGAGGTTCCGGTTCGTGACTCGTCCATCCGTCCTGCACCCCTTCACATCTGACTGTGTGTCAGGAATCATGAGGGCTCTTCCGTCGCCACGCCAGGGGGAGCCATGCCGGATCTCGATCCCGCCACCACCGCGCTGCTCACCGTCGAGTGCCAGAACGGTGTCGTCGGCGAGGAGAGCGCGCTGCCCGAGCTCGCCAAGGAGGCCCGGGACTCCGGGATGCTGGGGCGGGTGGCCGCGCTGGTCGACGCCGCGCGCGGGGCCGGCGTACAAGTGCTGCACGCCGTCGCCGAGCGGCGGCCCGACGGGCTCGGTGCGAACACCAACGCCCGGCTGTTCCGGGCCGCGGGAAAGCTGCCCGTGCGCCAGCTGACGGGAAGCCGGGCCGTGGAGGTCGCCGCCCCCATCGTCGTCGCCGGGCAGGACCTTGTGGTCCGCCGGCTGCACGGCCTCTCCCCGATGGCCGGCACCGATCTCGACCCCCTGCTGCGCAACCTCGGCATCCGCACCCTCGTCGTCACCGGGGTCTCCTCCAACATCGCCATCCCCAACACCGTCTTCGACGCCGTGAACCTCGGCTACCAGGTCGTGGTCCCCGCCGACGCCATCTCCGGGGTGCCCGCGTCCTGCACCGCCGAGGTGATCCGCAACTCCCTCGCGCTCGTGGCGTCCATCACCACGGCCGAAGACCTGCTCAAGCAGTGGGCCCCCGCGCACTGATCCCCGTAACCTGGGCGGATGCTGTCCGAAGTGATCGCGACCCGTTACGTCACGCCTCTGCGTGAGGGCGGCTCGCTCCCGGGAATCGTCGAGGCCGACGACCTCGGTACCTACGTCATGAAATTCACCGGAGCCGGCCAGGGCCGCAAGACCCTGGTCGCCGAGGTCATCTGCGGCCGCCTGGCCCAACGGCTGGGACTGCGCGTCCCGACCCTGGTCCAGATGCAGCTCGACCCCGTCATCGGGCTCGGCGAGCCCGACCAGGAGGTCCAGGAGCTGCTCAAGGCCAGCGGCGGGCTCAACCTCGGCATGGACTACCTGCCCGGCTCGATCGGCTTCGACCCGCTCGCCTACCAGGTGGACCCGGCCGAAGCGGGACGCGTGGTCTGGTTCGACGCCCTCATCAACAACGTCGACCGGTCCTGGCGAAACCCGAACATGCTGGTCTGGCACGGGGACCTCTGGCTCATCGACCACGGCGCCACCATGATCTGGCACCACAACTGGCCCACCGCCAAGGCCGCGGCCGCCAAGCCCTACAACGCCTCCGACCACGTACTGGCCCCCGTCGGACCGGACATCGAGGCCGCGGCCGCGGCCCTCGCGCCGCTGGTCACCGAGGAACTGCTGACGGAGGTCGCGGCCGACGTCCCCGACGAGTGGCTGGTCGACGAGCCGGGCTTCGGCTCCACCGACGCGCTGCGCCGCGCCTACGTGGAGGCGCTGCTGCCGCGCGCGGCAACGATCCACGAGAGGATCACCATGGAGGCCGAGGTCAAGCAGCGGTCCGGTCCGCCGGGCTGGCTGGCCGAACGCCTCGCCCCCCTGCCCCCCAAGAAGAAGAGCGACGACGAGTGACCAAGCGGGACGTGTTCGAGTACGCGCTGGTGCGTGTGGTGCCCCGGATGGAACGGGGTGAGTGCTTCAACGCCGGCGTGATCGTCTACTGCCGGGCGCACGCGTACGTCGCCGCGCGCACCCACCTCGACGAGGCGAAGCTCCTCGCGCTGGATCCGGGAGCGGACGTGGCCGGCGTGCGGGCCGCGTTGCACGGGGTCGAGGGCGTGTGCGCGGGCGGGGAGTCCGCCGGGCAGGCGGCGGGCGACGACGCCGGGCGGCGGTTCCGGTGGCTGATCGCTCCGCGGAGCACGGTGGTGCAGCCGGGGCCGGTGCACACCGGCCTGACGGCCGATCCCGCGGCGGAGGTGGAGCGGCTGCTCGACCTGCTGGTCCGCTGACCGCGGGTCCCGCCGGTGGGCCGGTGCGTCTCTGTTGCGGGGGCTCTGCCCCCGAGCCCCCGCGCCTCAAACGCCGGCGGGGCTGAAAGATCGGGGCTCCGACCCGTTCCCCGCGCCTCAAAAAACGCCGGCGGGGCTGAAAGATCGGGGTTCCGCCCCGTGCCCGCGCCTCAAAAAACGCCGACGGGGCTGGATGTGCCGCCGTTGACACCGGGTGCCGGGGCTCCTAGCGTCTCCTCAGCTGAAGCTACTAAGCGGTTGCTCACCTCTGGGCGGCCGTCTCTCAAGGGCGAGGAGATCCAGCATGTCCACCACCGAGCAGCGCGTCGCGATCGTGACCGGGGCGGCCCGGGGCATCGGCGCGGCCACCGCCGTACGCCTGGCCGCCGAGGGCCGGGCCGTCGCCGTACTCGACCTCGACGAGGCGGCCTGCAAGGACACCGTGGAGGCGATCACGGCGGCCGGCGGCAAGGCCCTGGCGGTCGGCTGCGACGTCTCCGACGGCGCGCAGGTGGAGGCCGCCGTCGCGCGCGTCGCGAGCGAGCTCGGCGCCCCGACCATCCTGGTCAACAACGCCGGTGTGCTGCGCGACAACCTGCTCTTCAAGATGAGCGAGACCGACTGGGACACGGTCATGAACGTGCACCTGCGCGGTGCCTTCCTGATGTCCAAGGCCTGTCAGAAGTACATGGTGGAGGCCAAGTTCGGCCGTATCGTGAACCTCTCCAGCAGCTCGGCGCTCGGCAACCGCGGCCAGGTCAACTACTCCGCCGCCAAGGCCGGCCTGCAGGGCTTCACCAAGACCCTGGCCATCGAGCTCGGCAAGTTCGGCGTCACCGCCAACGCCGTCGCCCCCGGTTTCATCGTCACCGAGATGACCGCCCAGACGGCCGCCCGCGTCGGCATGGGCTTCGAGGACTTCCAGGCGGCGGCCGCCACCCAGATCCCCGTCCAGCGCGTCGGCCGCCCGGACGACATCGCCAACGCCATCGCCTTCTTCACCGGCGAGGCGGCCGGCTTCGTCTCCGGCCAGGTCATGTACGTCGCCGGCGGCCCGCTCAACTGACGAGCCAAGAGATCACGAGAGGCAGGGCGCACGTCATGACGTACGACGGTATCGACAGCGGCAAGGTCGCACTGATCACCGGAGCGAGCCGGGGCATCGGCTACGGCATCGCCGAGGCGCTGGTCGCCCGCGGCGACCGGGTCTGCATCACCGGGCGCAACGAGGAGGCACTCAAGGAGGCCGTCGAGCGGCTCGGCGCGGACCGGGTGATCGGGGTCGCCGGCAAGGCGCACGACGAGGCCCACCAGGCCGTCGCCGTCGAGCGCACGATGGAGGCCTTCGGCCGCGTCGACTTCCTGGTGAACAACGCCGGCACCAATCCGGTCTTCGGGCCGATCGCGGACCTGGACCTCGGGGTCGCCCGCAAGGTCTTCGAGACCAATGTGATCTCGGCGCTCGGCTTCGCCCAGCGGACCTGGCACGCCTGGCAGAAGGACAACGGCGGAGCGATCGTGAACATCGCCTCCATCGCCGGCGTCTCCGCCTCGCCCTTCATCGGGGCGTACGGGATGAGCAAGGCCGCCATGATCAACCTCACCCTCCAGCTCGCCCACGAGATGGCACCGGGTGTCCGGGTCAACGCGATCGCCCCGGCGGTGGTCAAGACCCAGTTCGCGCAGGCGCTCTACGAGGGCCGGGAACAGGAGGCCGCGGCCGCCTATCCGCTCGGCCGGCTGGGGCACCCGGCGGACATCGGAGGGGCCGCCGCGTTTCTTACATCTGCACAAGCGGAATGGATCACGGGCCAAACTCTGGTCGTCGACGGTGGGATGTTCCTCAATGCTGGAGTGCACTGACCGATAATCGGACGTATTCGCCTCCGAAAGGGAGGTAAATGCGTATCGAATGTGCACGGAACCGGTCAAGTGCCCCACGAAACCACCCCATTGGATTCGTGGGGCACTGCGGTAGGGTCTGCCGCACCCCTGGCTGATCGAGGAGCGTGCACGTGTTCAACCGGACCAGATGCCTGCAGATCACTGCGGCCCTTGCGTCCATATCCCTGCTCGCCGGATGCGGCCTGCTGTCGGAGGACAACGACGACGAGGCGAAGAGGATCGTCGTCGGCACCACGAGCGCACCGAGCACCCTCGATCCCGCCGCGGCGTGGGACGGCTCCTGGGAGCTGTACCGGAACGTCTACCAGACGCTGCTGGCGTTCCCCACGGGCTCCACCAAGCCCCAGCCCGACGCCGCCCAGAGCTGCGAGTTCACGGACGGCGCGAGCCAGGCCTACCGGTGCACCCTGCGCAAGGGCCTGAAGTTCTCCAACGGCGAGCCGCTCGACGCCAAGGCCGTCAAGCACTCCCTCGAGCGCATCAAGACGATCGGCTCCAAGGTCGGCCCGAAGGACCTCTTCGGCAGCCTCGACAAGATCGAGACCCCGGACGCCCTGACGGTCGTCTTCCACCTGAACACCTCGGACGCCACCTTCCCGTACGTCCTCGGATCGCCCGCCGCCTCGCTGGTCGCGCCCAAGGACTACCCCGCCGACAAGGTGCGCCAGGACGGCAAGATCACCGGCTCCGGCCCGTACGTGCTCGACTCGTACAAGGAGGGCAACGAGGCCGTCCTCAGCAACAACGCGAGCTACGCGGGCTTCGCCAACCGCCGTAACAAGGCGGTGACCATCCGCTACTTCCAGGACTCCCAGAAGATGGTCTCGGCCCTGAAGGCCAAGGATATCGACGCCACCTACCGAGGCCTGTCGGCCACGGAGATCACGGACCTGCAGACCCCCGCGGCGCACGCACAGGGCGTCCAGGTCGTCGAGAACGTCGGCGCCGAGATCCGCTACCTGGTCTTCAACCCCAAGGACCCCGCCGTCAACAAGCTGGCGGTCCGCCAGGCCATCGCCCAGACCGTCGACCGCGGGACCCTCGTCTCCAAGGTCTACCAGGGCACCGCGGAGCCTCTGTACTCGATGGTTCCCAAGGGCGTGGTCGGCCACAAGACGCCGTTCTACGACAAGTACGGCGCCGCGGACGTCGCCAAGGCCAAGAAGCTCCTCAAGGACGCAGGGGTCCCCACGCCGGTCGACCTGACCTTCTGGTACACCACCGACCGGTACGGCTCCTCCACCGCCGAGGAGTTCACCGAGCTCAAGCGGCAGCTGGACGAGAGCCAGCTCTTCCGGATCACCCTGCGCAGCCAGCCCTGGAAGGCCTTCCAGGAGGGCTACAAGGGCCAGGAGTACCCCATCTTCGGCCGAGGCTGGTTCCCCGACTTCCCGGACCCCGACAACTTCATCGCGCCGTTCGTCGGCAGGGAGAACGCGGTCGGTACCCCGTACGAGTCCACGGAGATCCAGAACGACCTGCTGCCCAAGTCCCGCCGCGACGGCGACCGCTCCGCCGGGGTCCAGCAGTTCGAGAAGGCACAGCAGATCTTCGCCGAGGACGTCCGGCTGCTGCCCCTGTGGCAGGGCAAGCTGTACGTCGCCGCGCAAGAGGACATCGCGGGCGCCGAGCGGGCGCTGGACCCGCAGACCGCCATGCAGATGTGGGAGCTGTACCGCAAGACCAGCTGGTAGCGGCCCCGCCCGGGGCTTGCGCCCCGGGCGGCCGACGCGTTGTCAGTGGCCCCCGGTAGGTTCTGGAGCAGTTGCACGAACTTGTACCGGAGGT
Source organism: Streptomyces sp. 147326 (assembly GCF_045000215.1). Taxonomy (NCBI): domain Bacteria; kingdom Bacillati; phylum Actinomycetota; class Actinomycetes; order Kitasatosporales; family Streptomycetaceae; genus Streptomyces; species Streptomyces sp. 147326. The sequence continues at coordinate 7,240,613 of NZ_CP134201.1, forward strand.
TTTCGCCGTGACCCAGATGCTGCCCGAGTCCTGGCTCCCCGTCCTCGGCGGGGAGCTGGACCAGCCCTACTTCAAGGAACTCACCGAGTTCGTCGAGAAGGAACGGGCGAACGGGCCGGTCTACCCGCCCCGCGAGCAGGTGTTCGCGGCCCTGGAGGCCACTCCCTTCGACCAGGTGAAGGTGCTCGTCCTGGGCCAGGACCCGTACCACGGCGCCGGCCAGGGTCACGGCCTGTGCTTCTCCGTGCAGCCCGGGGTCAAGACCCCGCCGTCGCTGCGCAACATCTACAAGGAGATGAAGGAGGAGCTCGGCCTGCCGGTCCCGGACAACGGGTACCTGATGCCGTGGGCCCAGCAAGGAGTCCTGCTGCTCAACGCGGTCCTCACCGTGCGGGAGGCCGAGCCCAATTCGCACAAGGGCAAGGGCTGGGAGAAGTTCACCGACGCCGTGATCCGCGCGGTGTCCGAGCGGCCCGACCCGGCCGTCTTCGTCCTGTGGGGCGCCTACGCCCAGAAGAAGATCCCGCTGATCGACGAGGAGCGGCACGTCGTGGTCAAGGGGGCCCACCCCTCCCCGCTGTCGGCGAAGAAGTTCTTCGGATCCCGGCCCTTCACCCAGATCAACGAGGCCATCGCCGCCCAGGGCCATGAGCCGATCGACTGGCGGATCCCGGACCTCGGCTGACGCCCCACCGCGCCTCGGCGCCATTGCCGCCACCTCCGGCTAGCTTCGTGATGATCAGACCCGGAGCAGGTCTGGCGGATCAAGCCGGAGGCCGCGGTGACGGAGCAGCAGGAGGCGTCGGAGGACGCCGTCATGACCAGGATCGGCCAGGCGGTCATCCTGCTGCACGCCGGGGACCGCGAGGAGGCCCGCAACCGGCTCGGCGCGATCTGGTCGGAGATCGGCGAGGAGGGGGACGACCTCCACCGCTGCACCCTCGCCCACTACATGGCCGACGCCCAGGACGATCCCGCCGACGAGCTGGCCTGGGACCTGCGGGCCCTGACCGCCGCCGAAGCCCTGGGCGACCGGCCCGTCACCGGGGCGCGCAACGGCGGGACGGCGCCGCGGGAGCCGCATCTCGCGATGCGCGTGTTCTACCCGTCCCTGCACCTCAGCCTGGCCGCCGACTACGTGAAGCTGCAGCGACCGGAGGCCGCCCGGGTCCACCTGGCGCGGGCCAGGGCGGCCACCGGGGACCTCCCGGACGACGGGTACGGAAACGGCGTGCGGGAGGCCATCGCACGGCTGGAGCGGCGCCTGGCCACGGAACCGGGGGCCGGCCCCCGGCCGTTCCCCGAGCAGTCCCCGTAGGGGCGCCGCGTCCCGGCCCGATCGCCCGAATGACAGGCCCGGCGGTCAGCCCTCGCGGACGCCCGCGCAGATGCGGGCCTCCGGGCTGTCCGGGTGCCAGCGGCCGTGCCGGCGGCCCAGCGCGCACACGTCGGCCGGCCGCACCGGCAGCTTCCGCACCAGCTCCCGCCCCACCTCGGCATCGCGCCGGGAATGCTCGGGGCGGCCGCCTGGACGCCCCGACGCGGGCTCGGCGGGCTTCGGCGGCTCCGGGATGTCCGGGACCGGCGGCACGTCCGGTGCGGGCCCGCCGGAGGCGCCCTGACCGGAGGGCTGGGCGGACGGCCGGGCGGGCGCGGAGGCCACCGGGTGCGCGGGCTGCTCCGGGACCGCCTTCAGCGCCTCCAGTGCGGGCGCCTGGACGACCACGTGGGCGGATCCGGGCCCGCCGCGCGGCTCGTGGCGGGGCGGCTCGCCGGTGGCGGGGACCGCCGCCGGCCGCACGGGACCGGGGCTCACGTTCACACAGCCGGAGACGGCCGAGACGGCACAGGCCACTCCGAGCAGCAGGGTTGTCGTGGTTCGGGTTGGATGCACCCGCGCAACTCTGGTGTGCGAGGACCCCGTTGCGAAAACCCGGAGCGGATATTCACCCCGCACGGGTGACGGCGAGCGGGGTGTCCGGCGGAGCCGGCCCGGCCCGGATCGGACGGCCCGGCCCGGATCGGACGGCCCGGTCCGGCCCGGTCCGCAAGCGAGGTGCTAGTCGCCCGTGGCGCCGTCTATCTGCTCGCGCAGCAGGTCCGCGTGGCCGTTGTGGCGCGCGTACTCCTCGATCATGTGGGTGTAGACCCAGCGCAGGCTGAAGACCTCGCCGCGGTGGTGGCTCTCGGCCTGCGACAGCAGGTCCAGCGAACGGCCCGAGGCGGCCTGGCGCGCCAGTTCGACCTCGGTCTGCCACACCTGCTCGTTCTCGGCCCAGGTGGCGTCGTCGGTGAAGTGGAAGTCGCCGTCCGGATCATCGTCGGTGCAGTACAGCTCGGGAAGGTCCTCGCCGAGCATGATCTCCCGGAACCAGTACCGCTCCACCTCCGCCATGTGCCGTACGAGGCCCAGGAGGCTCAACTCGGAGGGCTTGAGCGGGGTGCGGCGCAGCTGCTCGTCCTGGAGCCCCTCGCACTTCCAGGCGAGGGTCGCGCGGTGGTAGTCGAGCCAGCCGTCCAGCATGTCCCGCTCGTCGGCGGTGGTCGCGGGCTCGGTGCGATGTGATCCGGAACTGGTGGTCATGAGGGACATCCTCGGTGAACCGGGCCCCTGCCACCAGGGATTAAGCTGCTGAAGTCCCACAAGGATCAACCTGGAGGTCTCCCGGTGAAGGTCGGCTGTATCGGACTCGGCGACATCGCGCAGAAGGCGTACCTGCCCGTCCTCACCACTCGCCCGGGCCTCGAGCTGCACCTGCAGACCCGTACTCCCGCCACGCTGGAGCGGGTCGGCGAGATCCACCACGTCCCCGCAGCGCGCCGGCACACCGACCTCGACGCGCTGCTCGCCGAGGGGCTCGACGCGGCCTTCGTGCACGCCTCGACCGCGGCCCACCCCGAGATCGTCACGCGGCTGCTCCGGGCCGGCGTGCCGACGTACGTGGACAAGCCGCTCGCCTACGAGCTCGCGGACTCGGTGCGGCTGGTGGAACTGGCCGAAGAGCAGGGGGTCTCGCTCGCCGTCGGCTTCAACCGCCGTCACGCGCCCGGCTACACGCAGTGCGCCGACCACCCGCGCGAGCTGATCCTCATGCAGAAGAACCGGGTCGGGCTGCCCGAGGACCCGCGCACATTGGTCCTGGACGACTTCATCCACGTCGTCGACACCCTGCGCTTCCTGCTGCCGGGGGAGACCGACCGTGTCGACGTGCGGGCCGTGGTGCGCGAAGGGCTGATGCACCAGGTGGTGCTCCAGCTGTCCGGCGACGGCTTCACCGCGCTCGGCATCATGAACCGGCTCTCCGGCTCCACCGAGGAGATCCTGGAGGTCTCCGGCCGGGACACCAAGCGGCAGGTCGTCAACCTCGCCGAGGTCATCGACCACAAGGGCCAGCCGACCGTGCGGCGCCGCGGGGACTGGGTGTCCGTCGCCCGCCAGCGGGGGATCGAGCAGGTCGTGGACCACTTCCTGGAGGCCGTCGAGGCCGGCAAGATCCTCAGCGCGCGGGACGCGCTGCTCACCCACCAGTTGTGCGAGCAGGTGGTGGAGTCGGCTCTGGAGCAGGCCTCCTGAGCGAACCGACGCCCGCCACCGCGCAGTACACCGCGAGCGCGGCGAGGGCGGCCCCCACCGGCCAGTCCCCGAAGCGGCCGTAGAGGGTCGTGCCCCGGGCGAGCGGGACCTCGTACACCGCCGCCGTGCTCGCGGAGGTCGGCAGCGCCGCGCCGATCCGCTCGCCGGAGGGGCCGTGCACGACGCTGATGCCCGTGAGGGTGGCGTGCACCATCGGGCGGCCGTTCTCGGCGGCGCGCAGGGCCGCCAGCGAGGCGTGCTGGGCCGGGGCCCAGCTCTCCTGGAAGGTGGAGGTCGCCGACTGGGCGATGAGCAGCGAGGCCCCGTCGAGGGTCAGGCGCCGGCTCATGTCGGGGAAGGCCGACTCGAAGCAGACCAGGGGACCGAGGCGGACACCGGTGGGAGCGCCGGCCCCGGCCGGCCGTGCGGGCAGGTCCATGACCACCGGGGCCGTGCCGGGCACCCGGTCCTCGCCCGCCGCCTTTCCGACCGAGGTGGCCCAGCCGAGCAGCGCCCGGGCCGGTACGTACTCCCCGAAGGGGACGAGCCGCATCTTGTCGTAACGGTCGCCGGTGGGGCCCCCGGGGCCCACGAGCACCGCGCTCTTGTAGATCCCCGGCCGGTCCGCCCGCCGCGCGTCCACGTTCACCAGCAGCGGGGCCCCGACCTCCGCCGACAACGACGCCAGCCGCCGGGCCAGGTCCGGGCGGGCCGTCAGGTCCTCGCCGACGCTGCTCTCGCCCCACACCACGAGGTCGACCCGCTGCCCGGCCAGCGGCCGGGTCAGCCGCTCACCGGCCGCGAACCGCCGCTCCGCACTGTCCGGGCCGTCCGGCACCGGGCCCGGCTGTACGACGGCCACGCGCAGCCGGCCGGACTCCGTGGGGGCCGCCGTCCACACCCACACCACCGCCGTCAGCACCGCGCACCCCGTCATTCCCGCCACCGCCGGGATCCGCGCCCCCGGCACCGCCAGCAGCAGCACCAGGGCGCAGTTCACCGCCACCACCAGCAGGCTGACCAGCCACACCCCGCCCACGGAGGCCAGCCGCAGCGCGGGCGGCACCTGCCACTGACTCGCCCCCAGCAGCCCCCACGGCCCGCCCAGCCCCTGCCAGGACCGGACCAGCTCCGAGAGCAGCCATCCCGCCGGTACGAGGACCAGCGCGGACAGTGCCCGGCCGGCGGACGGGACGCCGCCGAGCAGTTCCCGCACCAGGAGCGCCCAGGGGATCCAGAGCAGCCCCAGCAGCGCGGCCACCGGAATCAGGAAGACGTGCAGGCTGGGGAGCAGCCAGTGGTGGACTGCCACGATGAACCCCGCGCCCCCGAGCCAGCCCTCGAGGGCCGCCCGCCGCCCGGTGGGGGCCGACCTCAACAGCAGCATCCAGGGCGCGAGGGCGACGTAGGCGAACCACCAGAGCGCGGGCGCGGGGAAGGCGAGGGCGGGCAGCGCCCCGGCGGCGACCGCGGCGGGCGCGCGCCACCGACGCATCCACTCGTTCCGCATCGCGACCATGGCGCGCCTCCGCTTTCAGTCTGGCAGTGCAGGGCCGGACAGGCTCAGGCGGACATGTGCCGCCACGTCTCGTGCACGGTGACGCGGGTGAGCCGCCAGCCGTCACGGGTGCGAGCCAGCGCGAAGGCGTAGCGTCCGGCGGCGACGAAGTTGGGAGCGGTGACCGCAGGATCGGACTCCGGCCCCGCCAGTCGCATCGGGTTGAGGAAGTCAGCCCGGACCTCGGCGCTGTCGCCGGGCGAACCGCCCAGGTCCTCGAGCCGGACCAGCCGGTTGACGATCAGGTGCTGACGCACGGGGAAGAGCTTCATGGTCTCCGCGAGCCAGTCCGCGACCTCCCCCGCCGAACCCTCGATCCCGCCCGCCGAGCTGTAGTCGACCCGCCCGGAGGCGGTGAAGAGGGCGCGGTAGGCGGCCCAGTCGCCGTCGTCGACGGCCACCGCGTAGCCCGTGACCACTTCGTCGATCGCCAGCCGGTCCATCACCGTCGCGAGATCCACACGCTGAGTCATCGGGTCAGTGTGGGGCTGCGCGGGCGCGAGGCCAAGGGGCGTGCGCGGACCGGATCTTGCCGCGGGCGCTCAGTGACCGGAACGGGCCTCCCGCTGGCGGACCACGACGAGGAACGCGTCGCTGTCCAGGTCCATGACCACCTCGGCCTGCACCCCCTCCCGCATGCGCTGCGCCGCGTACTCCTCGGCGGGCCAGCTCCCCCTCGGACTTCCGGCCGGAAAACGCTCCAGCACCACTCGACCCATGGGACACCCCCTGCTTGCTTGCCTTCCGGTCTCTTCAGGTCTCTTCAGGCACAACGACGCGGAAGCCGCCCGGGAACGTTCCCGAGCGGCTTCCGGTTCACGCGAAGGCGGTGGAGCGGGTCCTGCCAGGAGCCGGACTCACCCGCGTGCGGGCTCAGCACGTCCGCGCCGATCAGCACGAACAGGAGGATGCCCAGGAGGATCCGGTAGATCACGAAGGGCATGGAGCTCTTGGTCGAGATGAACTTCTTGGTGGAGTTCAAGCGTCAAGGTCCTGAGCGGCTTTGACCTGCTGTTTCCACCACTCTTCAAGATCGAATGGGAGAGCAGTGGGAGATGGCACCTTCCAGTGCTCTCCCTCGCTGGCCACGAAGCGCAGCCACCTGGTTTGCAGCGAATCGGCAATCTCCTGCTCCATGGTCAGGGGAACGTGCGAGTAGAGACCTTCCACGCCGGCGACCTCGTGGCCCATGCGGGTCTCCACGGCGATGCGACTGTGTCCATCTTCGTCCAGGCACTCCTTGCCGCCGTGACGAAGCAGGTACAGCCGCTTCCCGGCGTACGCGGTCGCAGGGACGTCCGGGATGGGACGGCGGGAGGTGACCAGCTGGGGCTGGTTCAGGCGGATCCTCGTGAACTCCTCGGAGGCCGGTCGACCGCGCGAGACCGGCTGCCAGTGGGAGTAGCTGAAGTTTGCGTTGGCCAGCAGCCCGCCGCCAATGGCCGGGAACAGGTACTCGTGATCATGGGTGGCGAGGAGCGCCGTGTGCAGCTCCGCGATGAATCCGGGGAGGGAGAGATTTCGATGGGATTCGTACTTTGGCGGAAAGAGCTTCACCGGTCCCTTGCCGAACTCGCGTTGGAACTGCCACTGGACGCGCAGCGCGGGCAGTGCCGTTGGCCCGTAGCGCTCCAGGGCTTCTTTCCGCCGTTCAAGGTCGGGGTCTGAAGTCGGCCAGTTCGGGTGGCAGAACTCGCGGCGCAGAGCGTAGAGCTCGGCAGGCCGCATGACCGTGAACGGCATCGTCAGGAAGAAGACGTAGCCGGCGAAACCCCAGAAGGTATTGATCAGAAACTCAAAGGGTTCTCGTCGAGGACGTAGCGGACATGTGGGCCGCCGAAGTAGCCGCGGACGATGTGTGGTTGACGCTGGCGTCTGTGGAAGAATCTGCGGGTTTCGGCCGCGAGTTCGGCCTGGTTCCTGGCCCGGTGGGCGTGGGGGAGGCTGCGCTTGAGGTCGGCGTTGACCAGCTCGTCGGGGTTCAGCTCGGGTGAGTACGAGGGCAGGAAGTGCAGCTCGATCTCGTTCTCGTGACTGGCGAGCCAGGCCCGGACAGGTTTCGAGCGGTGGGCCGAGTGCCGGTCGACGATCAGGTGGATCTTCCGGCCGAAGTGCCCGACGATCCGGGCAAGGAAGCGGCACATGACCTTCGCGTCGAACGACTCGGTGAAGACCATGAAGTGCATCCGGCCGCGGGTGCTGATCGCGGACATCGCGTTCACGGAGAACCGGTTCCCGGTCCGGCGGACGATGGGAGTCGTGCCCTTGGCGCCCCAGGTTCGGCCGGTGACCTGGTCCGAGCGGATCCCGACCTGGTCGGCGAAGAGGACTTCGCCGTTCTCCGCCTTCGCCTTGGCCCGGATCGCCGGCCAGGTCTCCTCGTGCCAGAGGCGGACCGCTTCCGGGTCCTGCTCGACCGCCCGCTTGTCCGGACGCTGGAAGGACAGCCCCCAACGCTTGAGGTACTTGCCCACCCCGGGCTCGGTGAAGCGGACGCCGGCCAGCTTGAAGATCAGCTCGCCTATCTGCCCCCGTGTCCACAGCTGACCCGAAAGTCCCAGGTCGGAGGGGATGTGATCGAGGACAGCCTGCCGGACGGCCGCCTGCTCGGCCTCCGACAGGACCTGGTGCTCACCCACGCGACGGCCTCGTGGGCGGGACAGCAATGTGTCCCGGCCGCCGGCCTGCCACTTCGCCCACCAGTTGTCCACGGCCTTCACCGACACCTTGAACAGGGCGGCAACTTCTACCCGGTCCCGGCCCTCCACCAGCGCGGACACCGCCAACGACCGCGCGGCCTCCTGCGCATCCGGCGCCAGGCCCGCGCATCCCCCACCAGATCACTCACACACCGTCAATGAGCCTGAACCCAAAGCGTTTCGGATCAATAGGCTCCGCGCCTCCTCATGACGGAGCGTCAGCCGCCGTCGTGCGCCGACGACACCCCTCAACACGCCCCTGCATAGCGCCCCTCACCGCCCCCTAGGGCCGACGAGGGCACCTCTCGCCCAAGTGCACTGGTTGCAGCCTCGCGCGCCCGCGGCCGTGAAGGACTGGTCGAAGCGCTGCGCCACCAGGAGGCCGAGCGGCTGCGTCCCCGCCGGCGTCGGCTTCGATCACGCCCGGTGCACGTTCGGTCGGCGCCAGCCACCGCGCTGCGAAGACTGCGTGTGGGAGATGGGATAACCCGTGTGGGCGAGTTCTTTCAGGTCATTCGGTGGACCGGCGGACGGCGCTAGAGGCAAGGAATGAGCGCGCCGCTCCATCACTAAACGTCTCCTTCAGGACTGCGTCGTCGACTTAGATGATGCTTGCGCCGTTTGCCTGACCTGCTGGACTGCCAGCATCCCCCTTGCAGGGAGTCTTCTCGCAAGGGGGATCACGGCTTGGACGGGCGCAAGAGAGCTGCCCGAATTTTCACGCTTGGTGATGGCGTGTCGCGGCGAGCCGTTGGCTGCCACCGCCTCCCAGAGCGCTTCGGGCTGGGCCAAGCCGCCGCGGCGGTCGAGCGGTTTCCGCGTCAGGGTGTTGGCGGGGGCTGCTACCGATCCGGTGTGGTATCTCGCCAACGTGCCCCACAGGAAACATCACGCAAGTGATTTCGTCGCCCCGGCACTCCTGGGACTTCCTGCAGTCAACCTCCAGCCGTCCGTAGTGGGCGGTCGGTAATGGTGAACGGTGAAGGGAAGACCATGAGCACTGCCCCCACGGCAGCCACGGGTGACGAGCACTTCGACCCTCCGATCAGCACGGTCGCGGGGACCGGGGTCGCGGGGCCGCCCCAAGGGGAGAATGAGCGCGCTGTTTCGGCTCAGTTGAGCAATCCGATCGGGCTCGCGGTGGACAGTTCCGGCACCGTTTACATCGCCGACTACGGCAACCATCGGGTCCGGAAGATCACGACTGACGGGAAGATCAGTACGGTCGCGGGGACCGGGGTCGCGGGACCCGGGGGAGACGGCGGCCTCGCCGTTTCGGCCCAGCTGCAATACCCGCGTGGGGTGGCGGTGGACAGCGCGGGCGACCTCTACATCGCCGATTCCAGCAACAACCGGGTCCGGAAGGTCACCATGGCCGACGGGAAGATCAGCACGGTCGCCGGCACGGGCACCGCGACATTCGGTGGTGACGGTGACCTCGCCACCTCCGCGCGGCTGAGCTACCCGTCGGGAGTGGCGGTGGACAGTGCGGGCGACCTCTACATCGCTGACTACAGCAACAACCGGGTCCGGAAGGTCACCATGGCCGACGGGAAGATCAAAACAGTCGCGGGCACGAGCGCCGCGACTTACGGCGGTGACGGCGTCCCGGCAACCTCGGCCCCCTTGCAGTACCCGCACGGAGTGGCGGTGGACAGTGCGGGCGACCTCTACATCGCCGATTCCGGCAACAACCGGGTCCGGAAGATCACGTGGTCCGATGGGAAGATCAGCACGGTCGCCGGCACGAGCGCCGCGACCTTCGGCACTGACGGTGTCCCGGCAATCTCGGCCCCGTTGTACACCCCCATGGCGGTGGTGGTGGACAGCACTGACACCCTCTACATCGCCGACTGCAACAACCACCGGGTTCGGAAGGTGACGGCCGACAAGAAGATCAGCACGGTCGCGGGCACGGGCGCAGCGACTTACGGTGCTGACGGCGTCCCGGCAACCTCGGCCCCGTTGAACTCCCCGTGCGGGCTCGCCGTTGACTGTGTCGACACCCTCTACATCGCCGACCTGAGCAACCACCGAGTTCGGAGGGTCGTGTCGGCGAGGATGGCCGGGCTGCCCGATTCGGGCACGGTGGCTTCCTGGGCCAACGTCCGCAGCAGGTTGCGGATGGGGGTCGTGCGTGAGTCCACCAAGGACGGAGCCGAGGTCCACCAGACCCTCGCCGCCCCCCGGAATCACCAGCAGTGGCGGCTCATCGCGGCGGGGCACGACGACGGCGACATCCTGTACAGGATCGAGAACGTGCGCAGCGGCAAGGTCCTGGAGGTCGTCGGAGCGGGGATGGCGGACGGGTCGGTAGTGGCGCAGCGTGCCCAAGAGGGTGCTGACGCACGCCACCAGCAGTGGCGGCTGATCCCGGTCGGCTCAGCGACTGACACTCCGCGGGTGTTCGAGATCGCGAACCGGAACAGCGGTCTGCTCCTGCACGTCGACACCAACGCCCGCACCGTGATCAGGCAGCACGGGTCGCAGGGCGACCAACGCAACCGGCAGTGGCAGTTGCTCCCCGTGTGACACACGCGTGGGTCAGGGGCCGCGTCGCCCCTGACCCACGTATAGCCGGGCCCTACTCGGACTTGGAACGGGGGGGCTCCTCGGAACGAGGGGGTTTCTCGGCGCTCGCCGGGGGGGCCTTGCCGGGCTCCTCGGCCTTGGGTGCTTCGGGAGCCTTGGGGGCTTTGGTGTACTCGCTCTTGTTCGGCTTGCTCGCCAGGTCCGGGTTCTTCTGAAGGCCCTCGTGCTTCTCCACCGTCTCACGCGCCTTCCGCATGCCGTCCGACGCCGCCGTGGACACCGAGCCGGGATCTTGGGCGTACTCGGCCTGCTTACCGGCCGATCGCTGGGTGGTCTGGATGAAGGAGCCGAGGAAGCCCAGCATGGCCCGTGCTTCGGGTGACTGCTCGCGTACCACCTTCGCCTGAAAGGAAGCCCCATGAATGGTGCTGCTGTCCAGGCTCGTGCTTTTGTCGTCGTACGCGTCGGCTTCGACGTCCTCGAAGTCGTCGACACTCGCCGGTCGGGGCTTGTCTTCGTTGGTGTTCACCGAGAAGAGCTTCGCGCTGTCGCCCGCGGATTTGAAGATGTTGCCGAACACCATGGTCGTCACCCTTTGTCGTCGTCGTGTGCCCGGTCAGGGCTGCTTGTACAAGGCTCGCGGGTCGTCGATCAGGTCCTCGCCGTCGAACATCGTGTGGTGGACGTCCAGGGAAGAGACGACCTCGGCCAGCCCCTTCATACGGAAGCCGCCGCCGGCCAGGTCGATGTCACCGATGTCGCGGGCGACCAGCTTGTCGAGCCCGGGATAGCTGCCGGGCTGCGGGGGAGACAGGACCGCCACCGGCACGGCGTACATCACCGCGATCAGCCCGGAGAAGGTCACCGGGATCTCGTAGCAGTACTGCTTGCGGCAACGCCGCTGCGTGGCGAGGGTCTCCACGCGGGAGCCGGGCGGGACCTGGCCGGAGATCTGCGATTTCGAGGCCCAGCTGGTGTTCAGGGAGCCGCCGACCGAGCCCGAGATGCCCAGCAGCAACGAGGCGTTGAGCGCCGCGGTGCCGGTGGCGCTGCCCGTGGTCGTGAACGCCACCGAGTTCGTCACCGCGTTCGTAGCGGAGTTCGTCGCCGCGTTCCTCACACCCGTCTCGGTGGCGTTGGCATTGTCCACCCCCACACTGTCCTTGCTGTTCTTGTTCGTCATCGTGTTGGCGTTCTTGTTCGCCATCTCGTTCTGGAGCTGCGTCTGGAGCTGCGTCTGCAGGTCCATCTTGAGCTGGTTCTGCAGCTGCAGCTGGAGCTGCGCGGTGACGCTGCCGCCGAAGGTGAGTTTGGCCTCCCCGGAAAGCGACCAGGTGACCCCGTTCGACACGGTGAAATCGACCGAGTCGGTGAACGTCATCGCGGACGCCTGGCTGCGGTTGACGTAGGTGCGGCAGGAGAACGTGTCGGGCGGGGGCTGGCTGATGTCGCACCGCTCCTCGATCAGCGGCTCCCCGAGGTTCATGTACGCGAGCCAGCCCCGCTCGAACGCGGTCCCGGGAAAGGTGCCGAAGCTCGACTTGTTCACGGAGAACCCGACGGGCTTGTGCCGCACGCCGTAGCCGTCGACGTAGACCAGATTGGGGTGGTCCAGGATGGACTCCCAGATCTCCGCGATGTTGAGCTCCCGCAGGTTCTTCTTCGTCAGCGGCTGACGCTTGGCCCGCCCCAGGATGTACGCGTTGGAAGACATTCCCCGCCCTCGACTAATCCGGCCGAATTCCACTAGATGAAATGCAAACGAAAATCTGCCTGCCCAGAAAGGCGAAGCTAACATGCGCTCCGCCGCCCGGGAAGACATCTCCGTACTATGCGCTCAATCGAGTGATAAATGCTCGACAGCTTTCTCAACTCTCCTATTTCATGGGTACCTTGAGGCTTGTCGATCACTCGACTGATGGATTCCCGAATCAACCCGCCTACGGATTCCATAGCTGCGGCTCTTGCGCGGGTGGGTTATTCGTGTCAGTCAATCCAGTCGTTTTCGAGTGTGCGGAAATGCCGCGCGACAGGCCACTGTATTGAGCGTCCGATGCGTTTTCAATAATTCAGAACAGGTGAGGTTTCCGCGATGTACACCCAGGAACGCACGGCGATGTCGAATCTGGTGGTCGGCGGCCCGGTGGCGGTAAACAGCTACGACAACGCGATCGTGGCCGCGCTGGTCGAGAACCGGCCGGTCATGCTCGTCCACGCCTTCAACGGCGGCTACCTGCGACCCGCAGAGCTGAAGGAGGACGACCACAAGAACGGCGTCAAGCTGTCCACCGCGCTCGACTCCGCCACCAAGGAGGCCAAGGGCCACCTCTGGCACATCACTCCCGCCGGCTTCTTCGGGCAGCGACCGCTGTACTTCATCGAGAGCGCGGCGGGCCAGGTCACGCCCAAGCTCGCCAGTGCGGGCCAAGCCGACGCCGGGCGCGGCGACGACGGGGCGCCCAAGCCACAGCGCAGGCGCATCACCGTCCACCAAAAGGCTCCCGAGAGCACGGCCGACACCGTTCAGGTCGGCCTGCCCGACAAGGTGGACGCCCTGTGGCGCGGGAAGAACGGCGCGCCCGAGGACACCCAGCTCTGGGTCGTCACGGTGACGCCGTGGGGCGGGATCACCTTCGTGCCGATCACCCACCCCGATGCCATCCTCGGGTTCAAGGACCACGCGGTGGGGGCCGACAGCGAGGTGCGTCTCACCTACAACTGGGGCGGGGACTTCACCGGCACGGTCATCAACACGTTCTACCCGCGGCTGCCCAACGAGTGGAGCGCGCCGTACCACCACGTCTTCACGTGATCCGCAGCAGCCGCGCACCCGTCCCGAGCCCACGCCCCAACCGCCTGGAAGAGGCACCACGATGCCCGTGCCCACGCAAGAATTGAAACTGGAGATCGTCAACGCCGCCACGGGGAAGACCCTCGGCGCCAAGGCCGCGCCGGGCGCGGACGGGGCGCTCGTCGTCCGCGACTTCCCCGAAGGCGGGCCGAGCCCGGAGCAGTGGCACCTCACCCCCGCACAGGCCGCGCAGGGCGGACAAGCACAGGGAGAACAGGCGTATGTGATCCGCAACGCGGCCAGCGACAAGGCGCTCGACAACCCCGCCGCCGCGGATAGCGGCGTCAGGCAGTGGAACGCCACCGCCGGCAGGAAGGCCCAGCAGTGGCACCTCGTCCCCGTTGAGGGTGAAGCGGGCGTGTACTTCATCGAGGCCGCGACCGACGGCGCCGTTCTCGACCTCGCCGACGCCGCCGATCCCGACGTGGACGACGTGGAGGGCACCCGGGTCGTCCTGCGCGAGCACGACGACAGCGCGGAGAGCCAGCGGTGGCGGTTCGTCGCGGCCGAGCCCGAGCGCGTCAGCGACCCCGTGCTGCCCTGGGCCTCCCTGGATCACTGGAACGGCCGCCGGTCCTGGCGCCTGGGCCGCCCTAACGCGCTGCGGCCGGCACCCGGCGCGACGCCCTGCTTCAGCGACATGCTGCTGGTCCTCGAGAAGTTCGGCAGCGACCAGGACGCCGGCGGGTGGAAGAGTTACAAGGCCAACCACTCTCCCAGCGGGCAACCGGGCTGGTGGGCCGGGCTCGGTGACCGGTTCCTCGCCGACACCACGAAAGCAGGGCGAAAGGACATCGTCGGGCTCAAGCCCGCGAAGGGGGCTGTGACGTCGTCCGGCAGGGGCGACGGGACGTTCGACGACGACGAATGCGTCCTGCACCAGTCCGCGCCCTCCTCGCATCCCGCGGACCTGTGGACCCTCGTCGACCTGACGGGCGACGGCAAGCCCGACGTCGTCGTGCTCGCCACCGACGGTGTCCAGGTATCCCCCCAGAACGAGGACGGGACGTTCCCGCCCGCGGGCGGCGAGCCGGTCCTCAAGGCGTTCGGGCACGGCCAGCAGGCCGGCGGGTGGCTTGCCGACAAGCATCCCCGCTTCCTCGCCGCCACCACCAGCAACGGCCGGCTCGACATCGTCGGCTTCCACGACGACGGCGTCTGGATCTCCCTCCAGAACGAGGACGGCACGTTCGAACCGCTCCCCGACGAACCGGTCCTCCGGGCGTTCGGCCACGACGAGAAGGCGGGCGGCTGGCTTGCCGACAAGCATCCCCGCTTCCTCGCCGCCACCACCAGCAACGGCCGGCTCGACATCGTCGGCTTCCACGACGACGGCGTCTGGATCTCCCTCCAGAACGAGGACGGCACGTTCGCCGACCCCCTGTACGTCCTCGACGACTTCGGCGTCGACCAGGGGTGGAGCTCGGTCGAGGAACACCCCCGGTTCCTGCTCAGCACCACCGATGGCGGGGCGGTGGACATCGTCGGGTTCGGCCCGCAGGGCGTCGTCGTCGCACGCGGACGCGGCGACGGCACGTTCGAGCGCGCCAAGCTCGTCCTGAACGATTTCGGGCACGCCCAGGGGTGGACGAGTAAGAAGCACCTTCGCTTCCTCGCCGACGTCACCGGCGACGGCAACCCGGACATCATCGGCTTCGGCAACGAAGGGGTCTGGGTATCGCACAACCGCGGCGACGGCCGGTTCGAGCAGGCCCAGCTGGTGTGCCGCGGCTTCGGCTACAACGAGAACGCAGGCGGCTGGCGGGTCGACCGCCACCCCCGCTTCCTCACCGACATCACCGGCGACAAACGCGTCGACATCGTCGGCTTCGGCGGCCCGGGCGTGTACGTGGCCCGCAACCTCTACCGGCGCTTCCGAACCCGATAACCGTCGGCAAACCTCTTCAGCCGGACCACGGTGACCTGCCGGAACCCGTCACCCCGACCCGACGTGCGGCCCGGTGCGCCCTCGCCTGCCAGGCCGCACGTCGAGCAACCGCAGTAATCCGGCTACTGCGCTGACAGTGAGAGACGGCTCGGTCTTGTCTCAGGCCGCTCAGCGTCAGCCCGCGGGGAAGGGCTCCGCTCAGGGTGCTGATGCTGACGTCTGGGTGGTCGAGGTCGACCGCGGGCTTCCGGCTGACCAGCCCTGGCGCACAGCTTCGAGGGGCTTGGCGCGTGTGACGGTGATATGCCTGTGCACGATGCCGGTCACGTGCCCGGCTTGAGACACGAGACACATGGACACACATTCTGCTTGCATAACGCATGGCGGGCAGAAGCCCCGGCGCAGAGTCGGGCCTGTTGACCGAACTAACTAGTGCGTCCTCGCAGTTCAGGCGGGGTGTCTGCTAGTTTCCCGGCGTGCTTGATGAGCAACGTCCCGGAAGGGACCTGAGGGATTTCGTGCTGCCCGAGTTAGGCCGGCTACTGGAGACGGGGGACCCCTGGGAGCCGTACAGGGTGTTGGATCCGGTCGGTAGCCCGGTCGAGCCAGCAGCGCTGTACCTCAAAGAGCTGATGGCGAGGGACAGGTCGCCGCTGACGCCGCGGTCGTACGGCATGGATCTGCTGCGCTGGTTCCGGTTCTTGTGGGTGCTCGGGATCGAGTGGGACCGTGCTACCCGGGAGGATGCCCGGGACTTCATGTTGTGGATGAAGGTGGCCAACAAGCCGGTACGCGTGCATTGGCGCCGCCGAGGCAAGGCGCCTTCAGAGATCCCGCCGCCTCGCAGTGACAGGCCGGTGCCGGGGACACCGAATCCGGTGACGGGCAAGCCCACCGTCGGGACGAAGTACTCGCCGAGAACTCGTGCCCACTGTGAAACGGTGCTGCGGCAGTTCTACGACTTCCATCTGGATGGCAACGTCGGGGCATTGCTCGTCAACCCGTTTCCGATCGTTCGCGACCGCCGCTCGGCACGGCCCGGCTCACAGAGCCACGGTGAGAAGAAGCACCGGAACCGGCGCACGGGCCTCTACCGGCCCACCGTTCCTCAGCAGATCCCGCGGCGGATCCCCGACGAGAAGTACACCGAGGTCTTCGCTGGGCTCCGCTCGCACCGCGACCGGGCCCTGCTGGCCTTCTGGGTCGCTACCGGCGCTCGCGCTGAGGAACTGCTTACCGTCAGGCAAGGCGGTGCGGTCGTTGGTGAGCAGACCATCGGTGTGATCCGCAAGGGCAGCCGCGAATACCAGGAGCTGCCCACCAACCCCGACGCGTTCGTATGGCTGCGGCTCTACCAGGAGGATGCCTGGAGGAAGGGCGTCCCTCGCGGCCGCCACCACCCGCTGTGGTGGACACTGCGGCGCCCTTGGCGACCGCTGGAATACGACGCGGCCCGCATGATGTTCAACCGTGCCAACGAGCTTCTGGGGGCCAACTGGACCCTTCACGACCTGCGGCACACGGCGACGTTCCTGATGCTCGACGACCCCAACATGCCGCCGGTCTACGTGCAGAAGATCCTCGGCCACAAGTGCTTGTCGACCTTGGACATCTACAACCGTCCTACTCGTGACGACGTCATCACCGCCGGGCTTGCCCACCATGCCCGTCAGGACCAGCGCCGCAAGCAGCCGCCCGTCTCCGTTGACGAGCCGTCCTACAACCCCGACTCCTTGTCGATCCTCTTCGGACGGGACGTGCCATGACCAGCGCTGCAACGCACATCATCTCGAGTTTTGTGCCGAAGAAGAGAAGCCTGGTGGGCGCCGAAGCGCTCACCTTGATGAACCGGTTTCCACCTCGTCGAAGGCCGAGTACGTGGCCGGCGACAGCCGCCTCGCGCGCAGAAATCCTTAAACGGATGGCTCGTCCGCCGCTGCGAGTCGCGGACAGCAGCGCTCAGGCGAATCGAATGTTCGGTGCACGCCTCGTGCTGGACTGGCTGGCAACCTTTCCCGGCGAGACCTGGCAGGAGCGCTGGCAAGCGAGTCCTGCCCACGGCCAGCAGATTGCGTCCCCCGGGTGGAGGGATGCCTACGCGAAGTGGGCTCGCTCGGAATCACGCGTGTCCCGGCGCGAGACGCTCCTGGTCGGGGTCCTGGCACTGCTCTGCGCGGATGCTGTCAGACCCGACCCGGGCTTCCTCATCGGGTCCAGGTCGCGGCATCTCCGACCGGCTATGGAGGAGGCGCGTGACCCCGAGGGCTTCGCACGGTTGAGAGCGTCACTGCCGGTGGAGCTGTCGTCGGGTGATGGTTCGTCCGGGCTGAAGACCATCACGGAGATCATGGCTTGCCAGGGCGGGACCATCGAGGACATCGTCGTCGGTGACCTGTTGCTATGGCACCGCACGAACCGGACCAACAGCAATCGGCGGATCGAGCTCGCCTACACCTGGCTGCTCAATTTGGGCATCCTTCCCGCAGACGCACCGCACACGCTGTTCCGGATCTCCCACCGCACTGGGCAACTCACTGCTGCAGATCTCGTGGACCGTTACCAACTGCAGTGCCGGCCGGTCCGCGATCTGTTGGTCGCCTATCTTTCCCATCGGTCCGTAGGTCTTGACTTCACGTCTTTGATGGGGCTCACGAACTCGCTGGCGCTTCGGTTCTGGGACGACCTGGAGCGGCATCATCCGGGCGTCGACTCTCTTCGGCTGCCCGCCGAGGTGATGACTGCCTGGAAGCTCCGACTGGCCACGAAGACCGTCCGCAAGCGTCTCCCCGACGGCTCCTTCCGCGAGTTCACCGAACCGCGCAGGAACGCAACCGCCATCAAGACCCAGGTCAGGGCCCTGTACTTGGACCTGGCGGAGTGGGCAGTGGAAGAACCCAGCCAGTGGGCTGCTTGGGTCGCTCCCTGCCCGATCAGTGAAGCCGAGTGCTCGACAGCAAAGGCTGACCGCCAGCTCAAGGCCCGAATGGACCAACGCACTCGTGAGCGCCTTCCCGCGCTGCCCACGCTGGTGCAGACAGCTGGCCGCCTTCTGAGGGAGGCCACGGCTCGAATTGATGCGCTCAACGCCGCACCGCTCAACTCGACATTCACCGTCTTGGGCGAGACGTTCACCGTCCCTCGCTCCAGTAAGCGCGCTGACGGACGTCCAGTCCATGCCTGGGACGCCCGCGGCCGCCGGCGATCGTTCGCGGGCGAGGAGCGGAGCGCATTCTGGGCATGGGCAGCTATCGAGGTCTTGCGGCACACCGGCATCCGCATCGAGGAACTCCTCGAGCTGGGGCATCACAGCATCATCAGTTACAAGCTGCCCACCACCGGCCAGGTCGTCCCGCTCTTACAGATTGCCCCATCGAAGACAGACCAGGAACGACTCGTCTTGGTCACACCGGAACTGGCCGACGTCCTGAGCACAGTCGTCTCCCGACTCCGCGCCGCCAACGGTCGCGTTCCCCTGGTCCGGAGCTACGACCACTACGAACGGGTCTGGAACCCGCCGATGCCGCTGCTGATCCAAGATCGGGTTACTGGAGCCCCGCGTCCGCTGTCTGCGACGACGATCCGCAGGGGACTCGACGCGACTCTGCTGGCCTCGGGCTTGGTGGACAGCGCAGGCGACCCCCTCATCTTCCAGCCCCACGACTTCCGCCGAATCTTCATCACAGACTCCATCCTCAATGGCCTACCGCCCCACATCGCGCAGGTCATCGCTGGGCACGACCACATCGGGACCACGATGGGATACGCCGCTATCTACCCGACGGACGCCATCGAGGCCCATCGGGCGTTCATCGCCCGGCGCCGGGCACTGCGGCCTGTCGAGGAATACCGCACCGTCACCCCGGAGGAATGGGACGAGTTCCTTGGGCATTTCGAGCGCCGCAAGCTCGCCCTGGGCGACTGCGGCCGCGCATACGGAACCGATTGTGCTCATGAGCACGCCTGTGTCCGTTGTCCCGTACTCATCGTTCACGCGACAGAACGTCCGCGGCTCATCGAGATCCGCGACAACCTCCTCGCGCGCATCCTGGAAGCCGAACGCGAGGGTTGGCTTGGTGAGATCGAAGGCTTGCAGAGCAGCCTGGGTCACGCCGAGGAGAAGCTCGCCCAGCTCGATGCGCAGATCTCCCGGCAGCAGCAGTCCGTTGACCTGGGCATTCCTTCCTTCCGGGAGATCGTTGCTCGCACCACTGCGGTGGCCGCACCGCCGGAGTCTTCATGACCTGGACGGTTGTCGTCTCCGGCGATGCTCGGAAGGTCTGCACCGATCGAAACCGATCGGCCAGAACGCGGCGCTTCAGCAGGCGGATGACCTACACCACCCCAGGCCACGCTCTACGGGCGGCGGGCCAGCAAGTGTGTGTCGAGGAAGCCCCGCTCAGAGGCCGGGTCGTGGAGCAACCGAGCCACCGTGACGAGCCCGGCCCCGGCCAGCAACTCGGCAAACTGCTCCGCCGGCCAGCTATAGGCGGGCGCCACCTTGTGATCGAAGCGGACCGGCTCCGGCCCCTCGGTCCCGAAGAAGGACACCAGGAGCAAGCCCCCTGATGCCAGGACACGCACCTGCTCAGCGAGCAGCGCGGGCAATTCCCCAGGTGGGGTATGGATCATCGAGTAGTGGGCCAGCACTCCACCGAGCGCGCCGTCTTCGACCGGCAGGGCCTCCATTCGCGCTTCGTCGAACCGCAGCGCCGGATGGGCCCGCCGGGCGTGGTCGACCATGGCCGGGGAGAGGTCGAGCCCGAAGGCGTCCAGCCCCAAGTCGTGCAGCATGGCCGTCAGATGTCCGGGCCCACACCCGACGTCGGCTGCCCGCAGATTCCCCGTCCCACGCACGAGCTCGGCGAAGGTGGCGATCATGTTCCGCGCGAACGGCTGCGTCTCCAACCGATTAGCGAACATCGACGCATACAGCTCGACGACCCCGTCGTAGGCCGCCCTGGTCTCGTCCTGGTGTTCCAACACGGGAAGGAAACTAACACCCGCGCCGTTCGCAGCCGTTCTCCGGCCACATGCCGACCCTTCTCCTCGAGACTGATCGTCCCGTCACCCGATCACGGGACGCCCTCGGTAGTTCGGAGAAGCCAAGTCGCGTACCACGTCGGCTCGCCACCTGAGCCCGTCCACGTCAGCCTGTCCTTACGGAACCCGACCCACAGGAGTGGACGGTCGGACCGCTGGTGAGCGCGGAAGCGATGGGGCCGCCGGTCGGGAGGCTGAGGCGGGTGAAGTACTCGATGGCCAGAATGCGGTTCCTCCTCTCCGTATCGACGCGGGACAGCAGCGCTGGCAGCGGTCGCTCGCCTTCGAGCTGGCTGCTGTGGGAGCAGATCGCGCGCCATTTGCGGTCGATCCATTCCGTCACGTTCACGGCGGCGGCCACGTACTCGTCCGGCACGGCCAGCAGGGTCTTGCCGACCCCGCACAGCAGCGGCCCGAGGTCGCCGATCCCGGACTGAGGGTGGGTGGCCGCGTAGAGCGCGCGGGGCTGCCACGGCTCCCCGGCCTCCGGGTGAAGGTGAGCGATTCCGGCTGCTTCCACAGCGAGCAGCGTCACCTGGTGGGTGCGCCGGTGATCCGGGTGCCCGGTCAGCTGGCCGAGCACGTCATGAGTGACGACGATGTCGGGGCGGAACTGCCGAATGTGCGCGACCACCTGGGCGACGGCGTCGTCCAGGGGCACGTCGCACCAGCGGGGTCGGCCGGGCGCCGACGATTCGTTGCGGGCGTCACCGTATCCGAGCATCCGTGGCGCACCCGCGCTGAGGACATCCAGCGCCGCTGCGAGTTCGGCGGCCCGACGGCTGTCCGGGGCCCAGGTGGCGGCGACCGCCGCCGTGGGTGCCCCGGCGGCGGCGTGCTGGGCGAGCACCCCGCCAGCGAGGAGGGACTCGTCATCCGGGTGAGCGAAGACAGCGAGCAGACTGGGCAACAACGGGCATCCCGCCGACTCACCGAAGAGCCCGGCTCCGACGCCCCAGCTGTCGACCCAGCCGAACAGGACAAGCACCGTGACACCCGTCACGGCGATCAGAATGAGGTCAGCTATGACTCGGTACGAACGGTGTCGCACGGCAGTCAGTTGTCGTTGCGGTAGTAGTCCATCGAGATCGTCACCGGACCGTTGTCGGACACGGTGATCACTCGCAGGATCGCGATGTCGTGAGTGCTGCGTGAGCGCACGCAGAAGGCTCGTCCGGTCGGCAGATCTCCGAAGCCGACGGCAGTCGCAGGTTGCTGGTCGATGGCTGTGGAGCACTCGGCGGGCGTCGGCTGGCTGCTGGGGGTGATGGAGGCGTCGCTGTCCGACGGGCTCAGGAACCCGTCGGCGTTGTGTCCCACGGCCCACGGGGTGGACCGCGTGGGGGTGAGCGTGCCGGTGGTGATGTCGAAGTCGTAGGAGTCGTCGGGCGCGGTCAGGACCGTCTCGGTATACGCCGGGGTGTAGGTGGCCGTGCTTGCCGCCGCGTCGGGGCTGGTGTCATCCGTGTCGTTGGGGATCTGGCCGGGTTGGACGGCCAGGAGTACGCCTGCGATCGTTCCGCCGAGCGCCGTCAGCAGCGCCACCACGAGCACCGTCTTCCAGGACGCGCCTTTGTGGCGACGGCGGCGGGGCTTGACCTGCGCGGGTGGCGCCGGAGCGGCAACGGTCGCCGGCGGTGTGGGCAGCAGGGCGGTCGGTGCCTCGGTCGGGGGCTGTGGGGAGCCGAAGGAGCCGGGCGGTGCCTGGGTGGGAACGCAGGCGGGGGCGACGGCCGGGGGAAGGTGTCGGGGCAGGTCGCAGCGGCGGGTGATGTCGGTGCTGACCCCTGTGGGCAGCCAGTCGTCGGCGAAGCGCAGCTGCCCGCCCACGGTGTGGTGGGTGCGGGCGGTCTCGATGATCTCGGTGGGCGTCGGCCGGTCCTCGGGCTGCTTCGCCAGGCAGCGCAGCAGCAGCCCGTGCAGGTCGCCCGGGACACGGTCGAGGTTGGGTTGCTCGTTGACCACCCGGTACAGCACCGTGGTCTCCGGCCCCTCGCCGAACGGCAGCGCGCCGGAGATTGCGTACGCGGCCAGCGCGCCCAGCGCGAAGACATCCGTCGCGGGCGTGGCCGGTCGGCCAAGGGCCTGCTCGGGCGCCATGAACGCGGGGGAGCCGATCCGGAAACCCGTGCCGGTCAGCGCGATGGCGTCGGCCGCGCGGGCGATGCCGAAGTCGATCACGCGGGGTCCGTCGGCCGAGACCAGTACGTTGGCGGGCTTGAGGTCCCGGTGCACCACGCCGACTCCGTGGATCGCCTGCAGTGCCTCCGCGATCCCACCCATCAGCAGCAGTACGGTGCGCACCGGCAGTGCGCCGTGGTCCCGGACCACCTGCTGCAGCGACGGGCCCGGTACGTACGCGGTGGCCAGCCAGGGCACCTCGGCGCCTGCACCGGAGTCGATGACCTGGGCGGTGTACAGCCCGTGGATCCGCCGGGCGTTGGCCACCTCGTGCGCGAAGCGCCGCCGGAACTCCGGGTCCTGTGCGAACTCCGGCCGGATCGTCTTCAGGGCCACCGGCCGGCCGCCGGGTGTGTACGACACGTAGACCCGCCCCATACCGCCGGCCCCGAGCCGGGCGTACAACCGGTAGCTGCCCACTTCGCCCGGGTCGTCGGGCTGCAACGGTTGGAAGACCGTTGACGCGAGCGAGGAATCCGGGGGCAGGTCCATGGGCATGCGGAAGATCTCCAGTGGTACGTACGGGCTGTGAGGGGGCTGTTCAGCAGGTCGTCCCGTCCGGGACCGGTTTGAGGTCGAGGAGGTAGGCGTCCACGGCGGCGGTCACGCAGGCGCTGCCTCGGCCGTAAGCGGTGTGGCCCGGCCCCCGGAAGGTGAGAAGCATGCCGCCGGGCAGCTGACCGGCGAGGTTCTTCGACCACTCGTAGGGCGTGGCCGGGTCGCCGGTGGTGCCGACGACCAAGACCGGGGGGAGGCCCTCGGCCTGGACGCGGTGCGGCTTCTGCGCTCCGGCAGGCCAGTCCTTGCAGGTGAGCGCGGCGAGGACGTTGGAGGTGCCGAAGGCCCCGGCCTCGCGGTTCGCCCGGTCGAGCAGGTCCCAGTAGGGCTGCGGGTCCCTGGGGTGCGGCTGGTCGAGGCAGTTGACGGCCACGATGGCGTCGGAGGAGTTACCGGGGGCCTGGTCGTCGTCGGAGCCCGGCTCGGATCCGCCGTCGGAGCTGTCGTCCTGAGCCGATATGCCAGGGTCCGCGATCTCGGCGAGCTTCGTCCCGTCGCCCTTGTGCGCCGCGCGAAGTGCCTCGGACAGGGGCTGCCACTGGGACTCCGGCGAGTACATCGACATGCTGACGGCGGCGTTGAGCATGGCCTGGTCGAGCCGCTCGTCGCTGCCCTTGATGCGCAGCGGGCGCTTCGAAACCCGCGCGTACAGGTCGGTGATCACCTTGTGGATACCGTCGGGGGTGGCGGCGGGACAGGCGTTCCCCACCACGGAGGCGCATTGCCCGGCGTAGTCGTCCACCGACTTCCGGAAGCCCTTGGCCTGCTGGAGGGCGGCCTCGGACCAGTCGAGTGCGGGGTCGACCGCGCCGTCGAGGACGAGTGCCCGGACCCGGCGCGGGAACAGCTCACCGTAGACGGTGCCGAGGTAGGTGCCGTAGGACCAGCCGAGGTAGGTGAGCTTGTCGTCGCCGAGGGCGGCGCGCAGTACGTCCATGTCGCGGGCGGCGTCCAGGGTGCCGACGTGCGGCAGGATCGCGCCGCTGCGGGCCTTGCAGGCGGCGGTCTGGTGTTCGGCGTTGGCGAGTTCGGCGCGGCGTTCGGCGTCGGTCTTCGGGTACAGGCTCGTCGACGTGTCGCCGGCACCGGAGGGGGGCTGGTCCTCCGCGGCCGGGTCCGAGGACCCGCAGTCGACGGCCGGCTTGCTCCCGGCCACGCCGCGCGGGTCGAAGCTGACGATGTCGAAGCGGGCGCGGGTCCGTTCGCTGAAGGACGACTGGGCGCCGGATTTCAGCTGGTCGACCCCGGATTCGCCGGGGCCGCCGGGGTTGAAGACCAGGGAGCCGACGCGCCAGTCGGGGTCCGCGGTGACGGCCTTGGCCAGCGGGAGGGTGAAGGTCCGGCCGTCCTTGGGATGTGCGTAGTCCATGGGCACGGTGAGCGTGGCGCACTGCAGCTCACCGCACCGGGTCCAGGTCAGTTTCTGCTGGTAGAAGCCCTGCAGATCGCTCTGCCCGGCGGGATCGGCGGATACGGCGCCGACGCCGGGCGGTCGTGCGCCATCACTGGCCGGGCCGCAGCCGGTGAGTGCCGTCGCGCCGAGTGCGGCCAGGGCCAGGATCAGGCTGCCGCGCTTGAGGGCCGGATGGTTCATGGGAGTACTCCGTCGGGACTGGTCGGCGGCGCCGGTTCACGGCGCGCAGGGCACGCGTTCAAGCCGGCGCCTAGAGCGGGGAGGCCGCTGTCTGCGGCCTGCCCCCCGGACGTGGAGCCGGGTGGGGGTGGGGGGTCCACGCCCGGGGGTGTCTCAAGTCGCCGCGTGTTCGATTCCGCTGCGACCTGGATGGATGCTCCCTGAGGGAACCTGAGGATTTGATGAGGACGGGCCCAGGGCCGATCTGACGGGCGGGCTATCCTGACCGCCGTGCGAGTACTGGTGGTCGAGGACGATGACGATCTGCGGTTCGCGGTGTCCGCAGCGCTGCGCTCCGAGGGGCTGGCCGTCGACGAGGTAGCCGATCTGCCGGCCGCCGACGAGGCACTGTTCGTCACCGATTACGACTGTGTGGTGTTCGACCGGACACTGCCCTCCGGGGACGCCATCGACTACGTGGACAAGATGAGGCGCGCGGGGCGGACCGTCTCGGTGCTGTTCCTCACGGCTCGTGACACGGTCGCCGACCGGGTCGCTGGGTTCGCCGTCGGCGGCGATGACTACCTGGTCAAGCCGTTCGCCGTGCCCGAGCTGGTGGCCCGGGTGCACAACCTGTGCCGACGGGCGGGGGCGGCCCGGCCGCCGGTGCAGCGGATCGCCGACATGGAGATCGACACCGCCCGCCGCCAGGTGCACCGGGGCGGCGTGCTGCTGATCCTGACCCGCAAGGAATTCGCCGTACTGGAACTGCTCGCGGCCCGCGTTGACCAGGCCGTACCCCGCGCCGAACTGATCGCGAAATGCTGGGACGAGATGGCCGAGCCGAACTCCAACGTCGTCGAGGTGCTGGTCTCCCAACTGCGCCGTAAGCTCGGCGACCCACCGCTGATCCACACGGTCCGCGGCATCGGCTACCGCCTGGCACCCCCCACGACCGGCCGAGCATGACGGCGGCCGAGGCCCGCGCCCGCCGGCTGCGCCGACGGCTTACCGCCCTGTTCACCCTGACCAGCGCGGTCGGGCTGATCGCCCTCGCGGCGTTCGCCATCCACACCAACGACAACTCCTGGCGCAACCAGCTCGACGACGCCCTCAACCTCCAGACCAGCCGGGCGATCCCGCTCCTGGGCACCGACGAGAAGGGCAAACTCGACGTCCAGGCCCTGAAGGAGGGCATGGAGACCGAGTGCCCCCTGCTCACCGTGGTGGCCACGACGGCGAACGAGCCCACCATCGTCTACCAGCCGCGCCAGGCCTGCGTAGGGCCTCGGAACGAGGACCTGGAGGAGGCGGCCGCCGCAGCCGTGAAGGAGGGTGAGGCGGTCGTCGTCGACGCCCGCAGCGAAGACGGCCACGAGATCCGGCTGCTCGCCGAGCCCTACACGGCAGGCGACGGCGAAAAACCGGAAGGCGCGCTCGTCGCCGCCGTGGACATGTCCGCAGACCAGGCCGCACACCGCCGGCTGACGCTGCTCCTGACAGGTGGCTGCGCAGCCCTGGTGACACTGTCCGCCGCAGCCGGACACCTGCTCTCCGGACGCGCGATCCGACCCGCGCTGACGGCATTGCGCCAGCAGGAGGAGTTCCTCGCCGACGCGGCCCACGACCTGCGCACCCCGGCCGCCTCACTGCGCATCCTCGCCGAAACCGCGCTGCGCGACGACACCAACCGGGACGCCGCCCTGGAACGGACCGTGCGCCTGGCGAGCCGGATGGGCGACCTCATCGACGGCCTGCTCACCCGCGCCCGGATGGCAGCCGGCGTCAGCGCCCCGGACCGCCAGCCCATGCGCCTGGACCAGCTCGTCGAAGCCGTCGTCGACGACACCGAGACCGGCGGGCACCACGTGACCGTACGCACCGAACCGGTCGTCGTGGTCGCCGACCCCGACCTCCTGAAGCGGGCGGTGGCCAACCTGCTCGGCAACGCCCTCGTCCACGGCCACGCCCCCGGCCGGCCCGCGGAGGTCGAGCTCACCGTGACCGCCGACGGCACGCTGACCGTCGACGACACCGGACCGGGCGTACCCCGGGAACTGGCCGACTCCCTCTTCCAACGCTTCCGCAGCGGGTCCGCCTCAGGCTCCAGCGGCCTCGGCCTCTCCATCGCCTCCTGGATCGCCCACGCCCACGACGGCACCCTCGACGCCACCACCAGCCCACGCGGCGGCGCCCGCTTCACCCTCCACCTCAAGCCCCAGGCGAAGTAAGAGGGAGCACTCGCCAGCCGCGTTCGCCACGCCCGCGATCGGCGCCGAGACGCCGACGTCGGAGATGTCGCAGACGCACGCCTCGCCAGCCTCGTGGGAGGCGATGGCGGAGAACAGCCGCAGGCGAACCGGGTCACCCAGGGCCTTGA
Organism: Streptomyces sp. 147326; assembly: GCF_045000215.1. Lineage (NCBI taxonomy): Bacteria > Bacillati > Actinomycetota > Actinomycetes > Kitasatosporales > Streptomycetaceae > Streptomyces > Streptomyces sp. 147326. The sequence goes on from NZ_CP134201.1 coordinate 7,267,447, forward strand.
ACATGACGGCGGTCCGCTCCGCCTCCTCGGCGGTCAGCGGGCGCTCCGTCAGCGGCGGGCAGCACGCCGCCACGGCCTCCGGCTCCAGCAGCGGCAACACCTTCGTAGTCATGCCCCCAGCATCCGTCTAAATTCGACAGATGTCTATGTTGATGGACGTCGATCCAGGAGTCACCCTAGAGGCGTCAGGACATCGACAAACGTCAAATCAACTGGGGAGTCTGCCGTGAACGCATCCACCGAGACCCTGCCTGTCGTCGTGACCGGCGCAGGCCCGATCGGACTCGCCGCGGCCGCGCGCCTGATCGAGCGGGACATCGAGCCCCTGGTCCTGGAGGCCGGCCCGGCCGCCGCGACCGCAGTCCGGGACTGGTCGCACGTACGGCTCTTCTCCACCTGGTCCGAGGTCGTAGACCCCGCCGCCGAGAAGCTCCTCGCCCCCACCGGCTGGGTCAAGCCGGACGGCGCCACCTGCCCCTCCGGTGGCGACTGGGCCGAGTTCTACCTCCAAGCCCCTGGCCGACCTCCTCGGCGACCGCGTCCGCTACAACGCGACCGTCACCGGCGTCTCCCGCACCGGCCGTGACCGCATCGTCGACGCCGACCGAGAGACCCAGCCCTTCGTCATCCACCTCACCAGCCCCACGGGCCACGAGGAGCGGATCTTCGCCCGCGCCGTGATCGACGCCTCCGGCACCTGGTCCACCCCCAGCCCGGCCGGCGCCAGCGGCCTGCTCGCCCTCGACGGGCGCGCCGCCTCCGACCGGATCTCCTACCGCGTCCCCGACCTGACGGACCCCGCCGTCCGGACCCGGTACGCGGGCAAGCGCACTGCCGTCATCGGCTCCGGCGCCTCCGCCTTCACCGCCCTGGCCTACCTCGCCAAGGCGGAGGACGGCATCGGGACGCACGCGACCTGGTCTCTCCGCTCCTCGATCCCCAGGCTCCCCAGAACGTTCAACCCCCAACCAGCTGAGGGGAAGAGCGACCCTGGTGATTTTCACATATCCTCATCAGCACCCCGTTGCCGTGTTCGCCCGCCGCTCTCGACGCCGAGCTGCACGCCGCCCTGGCCGGTTCCGCTCCGTGGCGTGAGGCCCTCGAGGACCTGGACGAAGACGTCCTCGCCGAGGCCGGCGCCGAAGCGCGGGCCTTCGGCGCCGGCCCGGCGGCCGCCGTCGACGAGCTGGTGCGCGGCCTGCTCGGGCAGTTGGCCGACCGGCAGCAGTCGATCGCCGAGCTGGGCCGCGCGCTCACCACGGCAACTGAAGGCCGACCGCTACCCGGCTGGTCCACCGACGCCGGCCGCACCGAGGACATCGGGTGGCGCCAGGCCCGCACCACGCTGATCGAGGCCGTCGCACGCCACCACCACGCTCACCTGCTCGCCGCCATCGTCGAGCTCGGCGGTGAGCTGGAGCTCCCAGCTACCCGTAACGGGCGCTTCAGGGGCGCGGTCATCCCAGAAGGCTGCGCGGTCAGCGCCGGCCGCCGCCGATGCGGCGGTCGTCGGCCAGTGCGGTAAGCGGGCCGAACTCGCGGGCAAGCTGGTTCCACGTCAGAACCTCGCCACAGCGGGCCGGGAACTCCTTCGGGTTGAACTCGGGCATGGTCCAGGTGCCAGTGCCCCGGTCCCGCAGCCACAGGTCCCCGTCACCGTCGACCACACTCGGCGGGACCGGTACGGGCTCGGCCTGATCGGTGGGCTCCCAGGTGACCCGGCCCGGGTGGGAAACGCGGCGCAGCTCGGTAGTGGCCAGCCGCGCGGCCAAGTCACGGGTGGACTCTTCGGCGTCCTTGACCGACTCGAGTCGGAATGCGTCGTCAAGTACGGGCAGGGCTGGATTCTTGCTGCGCTTTGAACTCATACGCTGTCTACCTCCGGTGGGGGGCGTCACATCCGTTATGGCACCCCGTAGAGGAACACGGTATCCGAGGCGGGAGCCGGGCCGGCTACGACCACTGTCCAGGTGGAGGCGCTGGCACACCGGCGGTGGGGCTAGTGCCGCATCAGGCAACGTGCGCCCTCTTGTGCTGTGACGCGCCGTCTTGGTGCTGTGTCGGGCGGCGCGTGACCGTCACCCTGTCCGGGTGGCAGAGCGAGTACGTGCACTCGAGATCGAGGATGACGAGGGCAGACGGCCGCTTCGGATCATCCGCAGGGGCACTGGGTCGGTGGTGACCTGGCGGCGGGCCCAGGTGGTCCTGCTGTCCGCGCAGGGCATACCGGTGGCGAAGATCGCCGAAGTGACGTTCACCAGTGATGACCGGATCCGGGACGGGATCCACAACTTCAACACCGACGGCTTCGACTCCCTGTGTCCGAAGTGCAAGGGCGGCTGGCCGAAGTTGTCGCACACCCCGTAGAGCTCGTCCATCGCGGTGGCCGCCCGCTTGTTGCCCGGGGTGGGCCACTCGCGCGAGGTGTTGGCGGGGAAGTAGCCGCGGCGCAGCACGTAATCCGTGATGACCGGAAAGCGCCGGGCCACGACATCGGCCGTGGCCTCGACATCGGTGCCGAAGAGGATCCGCGCGACGGCGCGTAAGGCAAGGTGCATCATCTCGTCGGAGACGTCGAGGACCCCGTCTGGGGCATCCCCCCCGACGGCGATGACCATATCGGTCTCGGCGGCGACGGCCCCGGCGTAGCCGTCCGCCCGGCGTCGGGTCAACAGCGGCTGGACCAGCCGGCGCTGGCGCAGGTAGTCCTCGTCCTGACTGGTCAGCAGCCCGTTGCCGAAGGACTCCCGGACCTCTGGGTAGAAGGGGGTGTCCTTGCGGAAGTTGGCCGCCTCGGAGGCGAGGACCTGCCGCGCGCCCGCCGGGGAGAAGACGCAGTACAACGCGGCGCGCATCCCGGGCGGTCCGGCCGTGATCCGTACGAGGTCCCGTGCCGTTGCTGGGCGCAGGTAGGTGCCGAGGGAGTTCGATTTCAGGTCGAACAGCGACCCGGGCAGCAGCGCTCTCCCCAGCGCGGGAACCCCTGCCCCGACACCCTCTTCCGGCGTGAAGCCAGCCTCGTAGCTTCGGTTTGATCGGCTCCACCAGATCGGCTGCTCGCTCGAACAGGTCGGAAACCTGGTGGGAGTCGTCGCGTTCTCCGACCGTTGTTGCGAAAGAGGCATTGCCGGGTTCGGCGTCGTCTCGGGACACTGCTTCCCGTCCGGGCTGTGGGTGCTGGGCATCACGGGCAACCATGTGGTCATGGTAGGAGCCCGCTCAAATCAGCTCCCCAGAGGTCCGCCGCGGACGTGGCACGTTCAGCCGCCTCATGGTTCTGCTTCCTGGCGGTCCGCCACCGGTTGAGACCGTGAAAGTCGTGTAATTCGGCGGCTCATGGGAACGATGAGGGATCCGAACGGGCCTCTCCGCTCTCCTACGTTCAAGGACCGCCGATGCTTCCCGAGTTCCGCTCCCACGCGTCCGTCCCCCTTTCCCATCAGCTGGAACAGCGGCTGGGACTGGACCCCCGCCTCGAAGCGGGCCGAATCGACGTGGAGCGCGTCGCGGACATCGCCGTCGTCGCATCCGCCCACTCCAACGGATACGCGGCCACCGCGCACCTCCTCGGACTGCTGGCCGCGCTCCCCGCTCCCACCGAGGCCGGAGAGCACTTCTGGTCGGACTTGTGGAGGTCCTCGGGCTCCCTCTACCTGCTTCCTGCCAACATCAAGGAGTACGTGCTCAGTTCGCTGGCGGGAGAAGGCGCCGGTCTGGCAGGACAGATCCTCTCGGCCTTCGATGAGATGACCCCGCCCCAGCGCATCGCAGCGGGGGAGGTCATCGGCCAGGCGCTCTCCGAATCCGACCACCTTCCCGACCTCAAAACGCAGGTCATCGGCGAGCTATGGCTCCGGGACCTCGAACTCACCGCCTGGCGCGTCCTGCACGCCGACCACAAATCAGCCGATCCGGCCAGGCGGAAAGCCTTCCTCGCCGCATGGACGAGTGCCTGATCGACACGGTCGCCTGTGCCGTTCGGCCCCGACGGCACCCGTAGAGCAGGTGAGGGGAGGGATGCCTGACACCTCCCTCCCCCCACCCCCCGATCGTCAGGCGCCCCTCGCTGAGTTGGGCAAGGGAGAACTTCGTAGCGGCAAGCCCGCTCCGGGCACCCTGGCCACCTCCACGACAACGACTTCGCGTTCGTTGTCGTACAGGACCTCACCACCGCGAGGACCGCTCCAGCGGTCCGCCCCGGCGGCACCCGCCCCCCATACGTCCTCAACCAGCCAACTCCGCGACGACCTCGCTGCCGCATCCTGCAGCCGACGGCGAGCACTTAAGAACGCTGCGCTCGGGGTGAATCAATATCTGTCACCGCGACCTGAGAATTTAACGGATCCTGCGGGGAGAGTTTCTATCGCCACACGGCAGCCCGAATATCTAGCGCACACAAGCCGCTGCAGCGTGCTACTGTCGATCTCGGTTGCAGTTTTGGTACCCAAGAACTTCAAGCGCCTCCAGTCGGACTTTCGGGCCACACGGAAGTGCTTTGTATTTCCCGGTCAATTTCCGGGCGGGGCATCATCGCGGCGACACGGCGTCCGCACAGTGCAGACGTTGATGCACTGCCCCAAAGGAGATATGGCATGGCTGCTGGTACCGTTAAGTGGTTCAACGCGGAAAAGGGTTTCGGCTTCATCGAGCAGGACGGTGGCGGCGCTGATGTGTTCGCCCACTACTCGAACATCGCCGCCCAGGGCTTCCGCGAGCTGAACGAGGGCCAGAAGGTCACCTTCGACATCGCGCAGGGCCAGAAGGGCCCGACGGCCGAGAACATCGTTCCCGCCTGACGCTGACACGCATTCTGTAGCTGGGGCCCGCATCCCTCGGGGTGCGGGCCCCAGCTGCACGCATTTCCCGCGGTGCGTTCACCCGCGGTATCAAGCATTGAGAGATCTGGCCGACTGGCCCTCTCGGAGCTGCACCCGATTTCTTTTCTTGGTTGTCGCGTCCGCATGACGCCACCTCATTTCAGCGTCTGAGCCCGAACAGATTCCTGTCCGCCAGATCGCTATCGTCGCATTCCATTCGGCCCGTTCTTGCAATTCCCTGCGCCTCTTCTACGCTGCGGGAATTCCTTGATACGTGCCGTATCAAGGAAGGTTCCGCATGAACCCCACACGTACGAACGAGCGCTCTTCTCGCACCCGCGGCCGCACCGGCGGCCCCGCTTTCGGCACCGGCGCCGGTTCGGGTCGGGGCAGCCGCTTCGGCTCGTCGGCCCCGAGCCGTTCCGGAGGTCCGAGCCGCTCGGGCGGCTACGGCCGCCGGCCCGCCGCGATCCAGGGCGAGTTCGCACCGCCGAAGACGATCACTCCGGCGCTGCCCGCCGTCGAGGCCTTCGCCGACCTCGACATGCCGGCCCAGCTGCTCACCACGCTCACCCGTGAGGGCATGGCCACGCCGTTCCCGATCCAGGCCGCGACGCTGCCCAACACCCTCGCGGGCCGCGACGTCCTCGGCCGCGGCCGTACCGGCTCCGGCAAGACCCTGGCCTTCGGCCTCGCGCTGCTGGCCCGTACGGCCGGCCAGAGCGCCGAGTCGGGTCAGCCGCTCGCGCTGATCCTCGTACCGACACGAGAGCTCGCCCAGCAGGTAACCGCCGCCCTCACCCCTTACGCCCGGGCGGTCAAGCTGCGCCTGGCCACCGTGGTCGGCGGCATGCCGATCCACCGCCAGGCCGGTGCCCTGCGTGCCGGAGCCGAAGTGGTCGTCGCCACGCCCGGCCGCCTCAAGGACCTCATCGACCGCGGTGACTGCCGCCTGAACCAGGTCGCCATCACCGTCCTCGACGAGGCTGACCAGATGGCCGACATGGGCTTCATGCCGCAGGTCACCGCCCTCCTGGACCAGGTACGTCCCGAGGGCCAGCGGATGCTGTTCTCCGCCACCCTGGACCGCAACGTCGACCTGCTGGTCCGCCGCTACCTGACCGACCCGGTCGTGCACTCCGTCGACCCCTCGCAGGGCGCGGTCACCACGATGGAGCACCACGTCCTGCACGTCCACGGCGCCGACAAGCACCGGACGACGACGGAGATCGCGGCCCGCGACGGCCGGGTGATCATGTTCCTGGACACCAAGCACGCCGTGGACCGCCTCACCCAGGACCTCCTCGACAGCGGGGTCCGCGCCGCGGCCCTGCACGGCGGGAAGTCCCAGCCCCAGCGCACCCGGACCCTGGCCCGGTTCAAGACCGGGCACGTCACCGTGCTGGTCGCCACGAACGTGGCGGCGCGCGGTATCCACGTCGACAACCTCGACCTCGTCGTCAACGTCGACCCGCCGACCGACCCGAAGGACTACCTCCACCGCGGCGGCCGTACCGCCCGCGCCGGGGAGTCCGGCAGCGTCGTCACCCTCGTCACCCCCAACCAGCGCCGCGAGATGGCCCGCTTGATGCAGGCCGCGGGCATCGCCCCGCTGACCACCCAGGTCCGCTCGGGCGACGAGGCCCTGAACCGCATCACCGGTGCCCAGGCCCCCTCCGGCATTCCGGTCACCATCACCGCACCGGTGTCCGAGCGGCCCAAGCGCAGCACGGCCTCCCGCGGTCGACGCGGGCCCCTGTCGGCTGCGCGGCGCGCGAGCCTGCGACAGACCGCCTTTGATGCGGCGGCCTGAGAACCACGTGATCAGGACACTGACCCACCTCTGCAGGAGGCACCTTTTGACGCTGGTCCAGATGCAGCCCCGCCCGGCGCATGCCGATGCCGCCGACCTCGGCCACCCGACGGTGGACGACGCCATGGAAGCGGCGGGTCCACAGGTCTGCGATGACATGACCGTTGAGGTGGCCCTGGCCGTCATGGCCGGCGCCCGCGCGGACCATCTGCTCGTCTGCGACGAGGACGGCCTGTGCACCGGGCTGGTCACCCGTGCCCAGCTCACCATCGTCCGCGACAGCGCGGCGTACACGGACCGGACCCGTCTGCGCGATGTTCTCGGTGACCGCGGGCCGTTCGCCTCGCCCATGACGACGATGGCTGAGGCCAACCACGCGATGCGTTACTGCAGGCTCACCGCCCTGCCTGTCGTGGACGAACAAGGCAGCGCCCTGGGCGTCCTCGCCCTCAGCCGCTGAACCACCGCACCGTGGTCGGCCCGTTTCCCCTTCACCCTGTGAGGCATCCATGCGCTGTGTCATCGCCCGTTTCCCGTTCGACCTGACCAAGAGCGGTGTCCTGGAGTCGATGAAGGGCATCAAGCCCGAGCAGGTAATCGGCGAGTCAGTGATCATCGGCCGCCGCACCTACCCCGTCAAGCAGGTCGGCCAGGTCATCACCCGCCAGGACCGCCGCGACTTCAGCGCCGGCGAAGTCCTCCGGGCCATGAACCAGCTCGGCTTCACCTGCCGCGGCCTTCCCCGGACCGCCGTGCCCACGGGCGTGCTCAGCCCCCTCCAGCGGGCCTCCGCGATGCTCGGTAACCCCGTGACCGCCTGACGGGTGGCCCGGCGGTGCCGCCACCCAGTGAGCGAAAAGGGCCCGACCGGCACACGCCGGTCGGGCCCTTTTTCGCGTACCCAGGGTTTTACGCTGGGCCGGTTCAGTGGTCGGAGTAGCTGAAGTCGCCCACGGTCCAGGCGCTGACATCCGCGATCGAGACGCGGTACATCCCACCCGTCTCCGGGATCCCCACCGTGCCCTGAAGAATGCGGGCCACATGGAAGTGCAGGTGAGCGGGTGGCCCCTCCTGGGGTGTCGTGGCGGTGAAGATCGCGGAGAACTCGCCCAGACGCGCGGAATCCGTCAGCACCTCCGACACCCGCTGCCTCCACACGGCTTCGGGAGCAAGTCGACCGGTGATGACAGCACCGGAGGAGACCACAGTCAGGGACATCTGATTGCTCTGCCCGGACTCCACCAGGTGGCAACGTCAACGAGCAGCTCGTCAGGATTCGACATGAGAGCCGATTTTATGCACCGGTCGCCCCGTCCTCTCGGCCGGTAGCGCTACCGGTCGAGAAGAGCACTCACAGTCTTCCCGCCGGAGGACCGACGAGTGACAGCCGTCGCTCGGGGGAAGCGGTTGACCATCCGCCGGCCGACGGCCGCCTCGATGCTCTCCGTGTGGGCCGTCAGTTGCAAGCTGCAGGTGCCTCCGCCATGGCGCGCGGCGTTCGTGACGAGCTCGGACACGACCAAAGACCACATGTCCGCGGCCCCCGTGGCCGTCGCCGGCTGACGGAGCTTCCCGCCGCTGACCTACTGCGCAAGCCGCTGTGCACATCCTGGACCGACCATGCAGGTCTACCTCTCACCGACGAGCCTGAAAATCTATGACGGCCGGAGTAGACATTGGGTGGTGGGGTGGTTATGGTTTCTCTCGTAGCCCAGAGAGACCGCAGGGCCTGGCAGAGACGAACTGCCGGGCAGTAGTAAGCGCAGTTGCAGTTCGCATGACGGTGCGGTGGTGGAGTTCCGAAGCCAGGGTTGTTGCAGGACGGCGCCGGGGCTGACGACCGGACCGGGTGGCCCGCAGTGATCAGGGGCCGCCGTGAGCAGTACCGCAGTTGAGCAGTGGCAGTACCCGTAAGTGCAGTGCGCAGTACCAGCAGTGAAGTGCAGTACCAGCAGTGAAGTCAGTGAGCAGCACCTCGGTGAAGGCGTCGGCTGCGGACGCGCGCACCGGGAAGTTCGGCAGTGGGGTTCCAAGCCAGAGCAGACGCAGGATGGGCAACGGGGCTGGCTGCCGAAGAGTGGCGCTGACGCAGGCCACCAGCAGTTCGCAGTATCCGCAGTGAGTGCAGTTCCCGCAGTTCGCAGTCTCTCCCGTTTGGTATGCAGTTGATCGCCGAGGGAAGAACGGAGGAGTTGAGGCGCCATCAGGATCGCCCGGGCGTAAGTGCTGAGTCCGGGTACCGCAGGACATCGATAGTGAGGTGGTCTCCGGTCAAGCAACCGCGATCCCCGCGTTCCCGGCAGCATGTCGGTCGGGTCGGCGGAAACAGTAGGCCGGCGCAGGACTAGGGCCGGCAGATGGTGTAGCAGTTCCTTCGGGGCCCTGGTGCTGTACGCGCCAGGGCCCCTCCCCGTGTTCCGACCCCTTTCCCTACCTGTTTCGCAGTGAGGTGCGATGACAGCAGACGATTCGTTCGGCCGTCTCGACGACGACGGCTACCCCGCCTACACGATGGGCCGGGCCGCAGAGCTGCTCGGCACCACGCCTGGCTTCCTCCGCGCCATCGGAGAGGCCCGCCTCATCACACCGCTCCGCTCCGCCGGCGGACACCGCCGCTACTCCCGCTACCAGCTGCGGATCGCCGCCCGCGCCCGCGAACTCGTCGACCACGGCACCCCCATCGAGGCGGCCTGCCGGATCGTGATGCTCGAAGTCCGGCTCGAAGAAGCGCAGCGCGTCAACGCCGAGCACCGCCGCTCAGCGCTTCCCGGGCATCCACGGACGGCAGCCTGAGGCGGGCGTGCTCGTCGGCATGGCGGGCACGCCCACTCGAGCGTTTTGGGGTTGCGGCGCGCGTTCGTTCGCCTGGTGACAGTCCGTTGTGGACGTATAGCGTCTGCGTCAGCTGTCGTGGTTCGGAAGTTCCCCTTGCCCACGCCTTCGGCGTGGGCGTTTTGCTGTGCTGTGCCGCAGGAACCAGGACGATCATCTCCGCCTTCCGCATGGAGCGGGAGGCGTTCATCGGCTGGAAGGCATCAGACATGGCTACGGGAACTGTGAAGTGGTTCAACGCGGAGAAGGGCTTCGGCTTCATCGCCCAGGACGGCGGCGGCCCGGACGTCTTGCCCACCATTCCTCGATCAACTCCTCGGGCTTCCGCGAGCTCCAGGAGGGCCAGACCGTGACGTTCGACGTCACCCAGGGCCAGAAGGGCCCCCAGGCCGAGAACATCACCCCGGCCTGACCCGTACTACCCGCGGCACCGAGACCGGAACGTAAGGCTGTCCCAGAGCCCGTACCGCTCGACCCGAACAGCGGCTCCTGCGTGATGTCGGGGGGATCCGCGGCATAGCGAATCAGGGCCGCGTACGAACAACGCAGCTGCCTGGCCTCGGCGAGCTGCGGTTTGTACCCGAGGTCAGGTGCCGCGCCGGTCACGCTGTCCCGGCGGAGGTGGTCGGTGTGTCGGGTCATGGCGTCGAGGCGATCGACGAGGGCCCGGTCTTCGGGGCGCAGATGGGCCCGGGTGTCGGTCAGGGGCCGGACGAGGCGGGCTGCGTCGTTGTCGGCCAGGGCCCGGTTCAGTTCGCCGACGGCCGCCGCGGCGGCGTCGGGAAGGTCGGTGAGGGCGGTGCCCGCATCCTGCGCCAGCTCCCGGGCGGCCACGCCCTCCTCTTCGGCCGGGCAGAACTGCGCCGGCCCCAGCTCGCCGCCGCCTGACCCCGGCCGACAGCGCGCGGACACGAAGCCCGGCCGGAACCGCTCCTGCGGTCCCGGCCCTGCCGCATGAGGATCAGTGCTTGAAGACGTCCTTGACCTTCTCCTCGGCCTCACGGGCATCGCCCGTGGCCAGCACCCCTCGGTCGCCTCGGTCTACCGCGCGCTCGCCGAAGCGGAGGCGACCGAGGCGCCGACAGGGCCGGAAATCTTCGCCTCGCGTTGGCCGACACGGGTGGAACTCACCGGCCCCGGCAGCGGCACCGACCCCGAGCCGATGGAACGCCTCACCCGGCAGGTCCTCGGTCCCGGCGCAGGCGACGTGGTGCACAGGCTCGTTGAACAGATCGAGGACGGGACGGACGACGTCGTGGCGGCGCTGCTGGCGCAGGCCCGGAACGGCGGGGGCGGCGAGTGATCCCGGGCGGTCCGCCCTCGTTCGGCCGACAGCGCGGGCGGCGCCTGGCTCGTTGTGCGGACGTGGACGACGAATGGAGGGTCCTGGACCGGTCGCCGTACGGGGCGGGGCAGCACCGGCGCGCGCTGAGGTTCCGCACCGAGACCGCCCTCGCCCGGCGCCTGGGTGTGATGACAAGGCCGTCAGCGTGGCTCGATCCGGCGACCTCCGGCGGGACCAGACGGTGCGATGGCTGGTGCCCGCTCGTAGGCTGCCGCCAGTAGCAGTAAGGGCAGGGCGTCGGCGCTGGTCACACGGTGGTTCGGGGCCCAGCAGCGCGGCGGAGCCGGTTGGCGATCGCCAGTCCCAGTCCCTCCTCCGCCGGTAGTGACGCGACGATGAGGTCGCACCCTTGATGGCGTGTCGGGTGCGCCGGCGGGCTGGCTGGTCAGGCCACTGGAAGAGCAGTGTTGGCGAGCGAGGAGCTCTTCTTTTCGCCACCTCAGCGGCGGTCGTCCGCGCTGATAGAACGTCGTCAGACTGCGGGCTCGAGGGAAGTCAGTTCTCAGAGCGCGGACGCCCGAAGTGCTTGCCGAGCTCTACCTTCGAGGCGTGGCCTGGCTGCCCGGAGGAGTCGGATGTTGGTCGTATCGCCCGTGAGAGGTCAGTTTGCCCAGTGCCGTGGGGATATTTCCACGGCACCGTACTTGCCCCTCGCTCGGCTTCCCCGGGCTCCCGTTTCCGGTGGTCGGCCAGATGTGATCAGTCGATTTCCGGATCATCCGACTCTTCGAGGAGTCGGGCCGCGAGGTCGTCGGCCCACTCCACGGCCCAGGCACGAAGAGCGGTGATGGTGGCCTGGTCCAGGCCGTAGGCGGCGAAGGCTTCGTCGTCGGTCCACTCGGATCCGGCGAGGTTTGCCTGCAGGTCTTCGCCCTCGAAGCGGCCGCGGGCGTGGCGACGGCCGAATTCCTCGAGATCGGCGGTGTTCCAACGGCGGGAGGCTGCGAACACGTCGATCAGGTCACGGGGCGCTCCGCGGTCGGCGAGGGCGCGGACCTTGGTCCCGATCACGTCCTCCCCCGCGAGGACGGGCCCGTACGGGCTCTGGGCGACCGGCCGCCAGAAGATCTCCTTGAGGATGTCGACCTCGCAGTCCTGCCCGGTGGCCGGGTCGGTCACGGTGAAGCGGGCGGACAGCGGGGCGGTCTCCAGCGCGTGCACCTTCCAGCCGCGGGCTTCCAGGCCGGCGCGGAGCGTGGCCGCGATGTCGGCCATGGGCGCCGGGCGACATCGAGGTCCTGGCTGGGGCGGTTCACGAGGCGGTGCGCCCGCACGGCATACCCGCCAGTGAGGACCAGGGGATACGGGGAGCCGAGGGCGATCACATCCGCCAGGAGCCGCGCGTGCAGCTCCGGCATGTCCGTCACGCGGCTGCCTGGGTGCGGGAGGCGAGCTGAGCGAAGGCGTCCTCCCACACGGTGCGCACGGTGCGGCCGACGAGAGTGCGCAGCACCGGCCACAGCTGGAGGAGCAGGTCCTGGTTGAGGTAGCGGGGCAGGTCGTCGTGCAGGCCCTCATGCAAGACAGTGCGGTACAGGCCCATGCGCTGGCGCGGCTTGCCCAGGTCGTACGAGGTCATCCCGGACCAGGCCATGTGCAGCGGCAGCTCGACGATCCCCTGGGTCGGGCCGTGCAACTCGTCCAGCGACTCCGGCAGACGGCACCGGAACTTCTCCCGGTACAGCGCGAGGTCCTCGGCGTCCGTGCCCGAGAGGTTCTTCGACGCGGGTGCGGGGTGGTGCGGGCTGGAGGGCATGCCTCCCATTATGGCGGCAGCTTCCCGCTCGCCGAGCAGCTGGACGCGGCCGATCACCGGCCGACATCCACCGGCAGGAAAGTCGGAACGGTCCGCCGCCGCGGCAAACTCGTTGGCGCGGGCGTCTCTGGACATGCGGGACGAGGGCAATGCGGTAGAGGGCTGAGTTGGCTCCGCGATTACCGCTGCGCGGGACGGCAACCAAGGTCCAGATCCGCGCCTTGGTTGCCGGGAAGGAGGCCGGCTGCACCGACGTACTCACCGTGGTCGGGCTCCCTGTCCCGGCCACGGCATGGGACTCGCCGAGGTGATGGTCGCGCTCGGCATCGCCTCCCAGACCAGCGGTGTGTGGTCCATGCCCGTCACGCTCCCGACCCCCGAAGACGAACTGCCACTTGCTCGCACGCGGATCTCCGGTCTGGCCCGCCTGCGGGCAGCACAGGGCCGCCCGCTCGAAGGCTGACGAGCGACCCAGTCGCTGGGTTGTATGCAGCAGGCGTACAGGTGTACAGGCGCATGTGCGCCCTCGTGCATCGCGGGCCTCCGCTTCTGCAGTGGAGAACCCAGGCCTTGAGGAGGCTGCTGTGGCAAGGGTCGTGGAGGGGAACCACCGGTCGCCGATCGGGGACGACGGGCACCAGCCGAATCGGCCCGTACCGCCGCCCCCTCCTCCCCCTTTGCTTCCACCCCTCCGCCTGCCTGGTCATCGACGGGAAGGTGGTCGCCTTCGCCGAGGAGGAGCGCTTCTCCCGCCGCAAGCACCACAAGGACTCCCGCTCCTGCGCGGTGGCCGCGGCCTACTGCCTGTCCGAGGCCGGCATCACCCTGGCCGACATTGACGAGATCGCCATCGCCTTCAACCCGGCCTGGCCTACGCCGAGCAACATCTGCACGGACGCCGAGCTGATCGCCGAACTCCTCGCCCCCGCCCTGTTCGGCCACCACCGGCCCCGGCAGGTCACCGTGGTCGAGCACCACCTCGCGCACGCCGCCTCCGCCTTCCACCCCAGCGGCTTCGACGAGGCCGCCGTCCTGGTGGTCGACGGCTCCGGCGACGGCCTCTCCGCCACCCTCGCCCACGGCACCGCCAAGGGACTGAAGGTCCTGCGCCAGTTCCCGTTCAGCCAGTCGCTGGGCTGGTTCTACGAGACCGTCGCCGAACACCTCGGACTCGGCAACTGGACCAGCTCCGGCAAGCTCATGGGCCTGGCCGACTACGGCAACCCCGACCGCTACACCCTCGACTTCCTCACCGCCCGCGCTGGCGGCTCGTCGAGAAGGAGCTGAGCGACGTCATCGTGACGGCCGCAGTGGCACTTGCCACCATCAGCCCGGACCCGGAGAAGGCGCTCGCCGGCCGTGTCCAGGGCCTACTGGCGCGCCTCAGCCTCGACTGACCCGGGCCGGCCGCCACGCGGAAGGGCCCGCACAGCAGCAGCTGTGCGGGCCCTCCTTTCTGCTCCCGACTTTGCAGGTGCGCACTTCTGGCTGATCGTCTCCCGGTCTCCTGGGTGGGAGACGAGTGGGAGATGATCATGGCGTGGTGCTGCAATCAGGCGCTAGGAAATGCTAGATAGCGCTACCTGTACGGCCCTGGTTCAGCCGCCGGATTCGCCCGCGTGCGGGCTCAGCACACCGGCTCCCACCAGCACGAACAGCAGGATGCCGAGGAGGATCCGGTAGATCACGAACGGCATGAAGCTCTTCGTAGTGATGAATTTCATGAACCACGCGATCACGGCGTAGCCCACGAAGAAGGCGATGACCGTGGCGAAGATCGTCGGACCCCAGGAGATGTGGCCCGGCTCCTCGACCACGTCCAGGATCTCGAACGCGCCCGAGGCCAGGACGGCCGGGATGGCGAGGAGGAAGGAGTACCGCGCCGCGGCCTCGCGGGTGAAGCCCAGCAGCAGACCTCCGGAGATCGTCGCGCCGGACCGGGAGACGCCCGGGATCAGGGCCATCGCCTGGCAGGCACCGAAGATCAGGCCGTCCTTGACGCTGAGCTCCTTGAGCGTCTTGCGCTCGCGGATGGCGCGGTGCCGGCCGCCCTCCTCATCGCGTGCGGCCAGCCGGTCGGCGACGCCGAGCACGATGCCCATCACGATGAGGGTGGTCGCCGTCAGCCGCAGGTCGCGGGCCGGACCCACGATCGCGTCCTTGAAGACCAGACCGAGGACGCCGATCGGAATCGAGCCGACGATCACCAGCCAGCCCATCTTGGCGTCCTGCTCGGAGCGCAGGGCCTTCGTGTACAGGGAACGGAACCAGGTGGAGATGATCCGCGCGATGTCCTTGCGGAAATAGATCAGGACGGCAGCCTCGGTGCCGATCTGGGTGATCGCGGTGAAGGCCGCTCCTGGGTCGTGCCAGCCGGCGAACGCCGCGGTCAGCCGCAGGTGGGCGCTGGAGGAGATCGGGAGGAACTCCGTAAGCCCCTGGACGAGACCGAGGATTAGGGATTCGAACCAGCTCATGTCGGGGTGCGCTCGTCCTTGTGATCGTCGGGCAGTTCGCGTCCGATGCTAGGGCCCGTGCGAAGTGCCACTGACCACTGGGGGGTGCTGGGGCGTCAGTTCGTACGCCGAATCCCGGGCTCGCGGGGGTGTCAGGCGGTGCCGCTTGCGCCAGGCGACGGCTCCGGCCGCCACCACCGAGACCACGATGAAGCCGAAGGAGACCAGGAAGGCGGGCGAACCGGGGGAGGAGGCGCTGGCCCCGGCGATCACGTACGCGGTGGTGTTCGGCACGACGCCGAGGGCCGTCGCGAGGAGGAAGGGGCCCCAGCCGCAGCGGGACACCGCCGCGCAGTAGTTGGCCACCACGAAGGGCACGCCGGGAAAGAGCCGGACGGCGAGCATCGAGCGGAAGCCGTGCCGGCTGAGCTGGCCGTCCGCCGTCTCGAGCCAGCGGCCGCGCAGATACGGGCGCAAAGCCTCCTGGCCCATGATCCGGCCGAGGCCGAAGGCGATCCCGGCGCCGAGGACGGTGCCGCCGACCGCTGCGACGAGGCCGAACTGGGTGCCGAAGACGGCTCCCGCGGCCAGGTTCAGCAGGGGGCGCGGTACGAAGGCCGCCGCGCACACACCGTACGCGGTTGCGAACAGCAGGACCGCCGTGCCCACCGGGAGGCCCGGGGGCCAGCCCTCCGAGAGCAGGCGCTGGGGCTCGAACAGCAGCACGCACACGCCGGCCGCCACGAGCAGCACGACGAGCAGCGACAGCCGGGTCCACGGCGCGAGGAGGAGGGACATCCCGGGAGACTAGCCGACGTATGCGGCGTCGCGCCGTAATCTGGGCCTCATGCCGTCGAACGGCCGGCGCCCCCCGGGGGTTCCCGGCAGCCCCCTCGCGGACACCCTGCTGGACCGGCTGACCAGGACGTACGCGGCAGCCGCCGACCCCGCGCGGGCCGAGGCGATGACCGCGTACATGAAGGACGTCGCACCCTTCCTCGGCATCCCGTCGCCGCTGCGCCGGGAACTGTCGGAGGCCGTGACCCGGGACACCCCCAAGCCGTCGGAGGCGGACTGCGCGGCGCTCGCGCTGCGCTGCTGGCGGCTCCCCGAGCGCGAGTACCACTACTTCGCGGTGGACTACCTGCGCCGCCACGTCTCCCGGTGCTCCTCCGGCTTCCTGCCGGTGGTCCGGCACCTGATCGTCACCGTCCCCTGGTGGGACACCGTCGACCTGCTGGCCGCGCACACGGTCGGCCCGCTCGTGGCCGCCGACCCGGCGCTGGCGGAGGTGATGGACGAGTGGATCGAGGACGAGGACCTCTGGCTCGCCCGCGCCGCCCTGCTGCACCAGCTCCGCTACAAGGCCGCCACCGACACCGGGCGCCTCTTCGCCTACTGCCGCCTCCGGGCCGGCCACCCGGACTTCTTCCTGCGCAAGGCCATCGGCTGGTCCCTGCGGGAGTACGCGAAGACCGACCCCGGCGCCGTACGCGCCTTCGTCGAGGCCGAACGCGGCTCCCTGGCCCCGCTGTCCGTGCGCGAGGCGCTCAAGAACCTTCCCCCCTCGTAGAGATCGGCCGAGGACGGGACGTAGAGGGCGGCCGCGGGCGTCGAGGGGCTACCGGCCCTCCTGGACGGCCAGCCTCCTCCGGACGTCCGGAGTGTCCTCGTGGACGCGCCACTCGACGACCTGGCCGTCCCGGATCCGCGCGGTCCAGAGTGCCGGTCCTTCGAGGCCCGGCTCGGAGCACACCGAGTGCCCGACGACCGTCACCACGTCCTCCCGCGCGGTGAGCGAGGCGAAGGCGTTCCGGTAGTCCGGGAACGAGGCGAAGAAGCCGCGCCACGCCTCGAGGCAGCTCTCCCGGCCCGAAACGACCGCTCCCCGCGTGTCGACGAAGGTGTGGTCCGGCGGCATCAGGCCGGCGAGACCGCCGAGGTCCCGGCGGTTGATGCAGTCGTTGAACCGCACGACGACCGAGGTGGGTTCCGCGTCATCCGCACCCGTCACAGGGGCAAGTTACCTCCGACGGCGCCGAAATCCAGTCGACGGGCCCGGGGCGGTCCGGCAGGATCAGGGGCATGTCCCGGTTCGCCTTCCCCGCAGCGCCGTCCGCAGTCGCGGACGCGCCGAAGGCTGCCGCATTCGCATTTCCCGCAGAGGCCTTCGCCGCATTCGACGGCGCACGAAGCTGACCCTTCCCGGATCGTCCGGCGGACCCCGCAGGGGGAGGGTCGGCTCGGTTCAGGGGTCCCGATCACGCTTCGAGCAACGGGAAAAGACATCATGGCCAAGACGGCCTTCGTGCGGACCAAGCCGCACCTCAACATCGGCACCATGGGTCACGTCGACCACGGCAAGACCACCCTCACCGCCGCCATCACCAAGGTCCTCGCCGAGCGCGGCGGCGCCTCCTTCGTGCCCTTCGACCGCATCGACCGGGCCCCCGAGGAGGCCCGGCGCGGCATCACCATCAACCTCACGCACGTCGAGTACGAGACCGACACCCGGCACTACGCCCACGTGGACATGCCCGGTCACGCGGACTACATCAAGAACATGGTCACCGGGGCCGCGCAGCTCGACGGGGCGATCCTCGTCGTCTCCGCCCTCGACGGGGTCATGCCGCAGACGGCCGAGCACGTGCTGCTCGCCCGGCAGGTCGGCGTCGACCACATCGTCGTCGCGCTGAACAAGGCCGACGCCGGGGACCCCGAGCTGACCGACCTGGTCGAGCTGGAGGTCCGCGAGCTGCTCACCGCGCACGGCTACGGCGGGGACGCCGCGCCGGTCGTACGGGTCTCCGGGCTCGGGGCGCTGGAGGGCGACCCGCGGTGGACCGGGGCGATCGAGGCGCTGCTGGACGCGGTGGACACGTACGTGCCGACGCCGGTGCGGTACACGGACGCGCCGTTCCTGCTGCCGGTGGAGAACGTGCTGACCATCACCGGGCGCGGGACCGTCGTGACCGGAGCCGTCGAGCGCGGCAGCGTCCGCCTCGGCGACCGCGTCGCGATCCTCGGCGGCGACGGCGAGCCGGCCGAGACGGTCGTCACCGGACTGGAGACCTTCGGGAAGCCGATGGAGTCCGCCGAGGCCGGGGACAACGTCGCGCTGCTGCTGCGCGGGGTCCCGCGCGACGGCGTGCGCCGCGGGCACGTGGTGGCCGCGCCCGGCAGCGTGACGCCCAAGCGGCGCTTCACCGCGCAGGTGTACGTGCTCTCCGGGCGCGAGGGCGGCCGTACGACTCCGGTCGCCACCGGCTACCGGCCACAGTTCTACATCCGCACCGCCGACGTGGTGGGGGACGTGGACCTGGGCGAGGCCGGCGTGGCCCGGCCGGGGCAGACGGTCACGATGACCGTCGAGCTCGGGCGGGACGTCCCGCTGGAGTCGGGGCTCGGCTTCGCGATCCGCGAGGGCGGGCGGACCGTCGGCGCGGGAACCGTGACGGCCGTGCTGGGGTGACCCGGCCGACCTGAGGCGGACCCCTCTGTGGTGACGGCGGTGCTGCTGCGCCAGACTGCCGTCACCACAGGCATGCGCGAAGCAGAGGGGCGGGCGGCGATGGGCGGCGAGACGGCACTGGTGCTGGGCGGCGGGGGACTGACGGGCGTGGGCTGGGAGTGCGGAATCCTGTACGGGCTCGCCCGCGCCGGCGTCGACCTCACCACCGCCGACCTCGTCGTCGGCACCTCGGCGGGCTCGGTGGTCGGCGCCCAGCTCACCTGCGGGCAGCTGTCCGTGCGGGAGCTGTACGAGCGCCAGCTCGGCGACGCCACCGGGGAGATCGCCGCGAAGCTGGGGGCCGGCGTGATCGCGCGGTACGCCGTCGCGATGGTCCGCTCCCGCAACGCGACGGCCTACCGGCAGCGGGTCGGCGCCCTGGCCCTGGCCGCGGACACCGGGGCGGAGGCCGACCGGCGCGCGGTGCTCGCCGCCCGGCTGGTCTCGCACGAATGGCCCGAGCGGCGGCTCGTCGTCACCGCCGTGGACGCGCTCACCGGCGAACCGGCCGACTTCGACCGGGAGAGCGGCGCGGGGCTCGTCGACGCGGTCTCGGCGAGCTGCGCCGTGCCGGGGGTGTGGCCGCCGGTGACGGTCGGCGGACGGCGGTTCATCGACGGAGGCATCCGCTCCGCGACCAACGCCGATCTCGCCGCCGGGTACGCCCGCGTCGTGATCATCGCGCCGATCTCGCTCGGCTCCGGGCTCGTCCCCTCGCCGGCCGTGCAGGCCGCACGGCTGCGGGACGCGGGGGCGCGGGTCCTGCTGATCACCCCGTCGGCGGAGGCCCGCAAGGCCTTCGGCCGCAACGTACTCGACCCCGCCCGCCGGGACCCCGCGGCGCGGGCCGGTCTGGCTCAGGCGGCGGAGCACGTCGAGGAGGCGGCCGCGGTCTGGTCCGCCTGAGCCGGGTCCGGTCCGCCTGAGCCGGGTCCGGTCCGCCTGAGCCGGGTCCGGTCCGGTCGCGCCCCCTGGCGGACCGTCCCGTTGCGGTCCGCCCGACAATGGTGGGGTGAGCGACGAACAGATCCCGGTCGTCCGGGACGTGGGCCAGGGCACTGCCAAGCTGATGCCGGACGTGGACGCGGAGCGGGCCTGGCTGCTGACCGTCGACGGGTCCCCGCAGTCGTATGTGGACCTGGATGATCCGGAACACCTGGAATTCGAGTACGTACGCCGCCTCGCGCACGTCCTGGACTGCGCCGCGGAGCCCGGAGGCGCACTGGACCTCCTGCACCTGGGCGGCGGCGCGCTCACCCTGCCCCGCTACGCGGCCGCGACCCGGGCGGGATCCCGGCAGGCGGTCGTCGAGTTCGACGCGGGCCTGGTCGAGCTGGTGGCCGAACACCTGCCGCTGCCGGAGGGGTCCGGGATCACGGTGCACACCGCCGATGCCCGGGCCTGGCTGGAGGCGGCGCCGGCCGCGAGCGCGGACGTGGTGGTGGCCGACGTCTTCGGCGGCTCTCGGGTGCCGGCGCAGCTGACGTCGGTGGAGTACGCGCGGGCGGCGGCGCGGGTGCTGCGGCCCGGCGGGCTGTACGCGGCGAACCTGGCCGACGGGGCGCCGTTCGACTTCCTGCGGGCACAACTGGCGAACTTCGCGGAGGCGTTCGGGGAGCTGGCGCTGGTCGCGGAGCCGGGGGTGCTGCGGGGGCGGCGGTTCGGGAACGCGGTGCTCCTGGCTTCCGATGCCGGGCTCCCGGTGGCCGCGCTGGCCCGGCGGTGCGCGGGTGACGTGTTTCCGGCGCGGGTGGAGTACGGGGACGGGCTGGTCCGGTTCATGAAGGGCGCGGCGCCGGTGGCCGACGCGGACGCGGCGCCGTCTCCGGCTCCGCCGGAGGGTGCGTTCTCGCTGGGGTAGCCGGCGTGCTGCCGCGTCGTGCCCCGCGCCTCGATCTCCCCCAGCTACCGCTGGGAGGTGCCCCCGGGCGGGGCGCGGAGACCGGGGCTCGGCCCCGGACCCCGCGCCTCAAACGCCGGCGGGGCTGGAGGGTGCGGTGGGGTGGGAGGGTGCGGCCGTCGACGGGGTGGCCGGGCTGGTGGGGGGCTTGGGGAGGGGGGTCGCTTTGGATGCGCGGGTCATGTGGCGGACGTCCGGGATCAGGAGGACCAGGGCCGTGGCCAGGATGACCAGGGCCGCGCAGCCCCACAGGGCCTCGGTGCGGCCGAAGGCCGATTCGGCCGGGCCGGCCAGGGCGGTGGCCAGCGGGAGCATCGACACGGAGCCGAACCAGTCGTAGGCGGAGACCCGGGAGAACTTCTCCTCCGGGATCTCCTGGTGCATCGTGGTCATCCAGCTCACCCCGAAGACCTCGATCGAGGCTCCGCTGACGAGCATCACCGCGCACAGCCCCCATACGGGCAGCGGCACGGCGAGGCCCGCCGACGGCAGCGCCAGCGGGAACACGCACAGCGTGCCGATCAGCAGCAGCCGGCGCGGCTTCCACACCATCATCAGGACGGCCCCGGCGATCGTGCCGACCCCGAAGAAGGCGAGGGCCACGCCCCAGGGAGCCGCCCCGCCCAGTTGGTCCCGGGCGACCAGCGGACCGTAGACCGCCTCCGCGGCGCCCACGACGGCGACGACGACGGAGAACTGGAGCACGATGCTCCACAGCCATGGGCGGGTCCGGACCTCCGTCCAGCCCTCGCGCAGGTCGGCCAGCAGGCCGCCACCAGGGGCCCGGCCGGGGACGTGGCTCACGTCGAGGAACGCGCGCAGCAGGCCCGCGACGGCGAACGCGGCCGCGTCCACGGCCAGCACCCAGCCCGGGCCCATCGCGGCGATCATCGCCCCGCCGAGGGCGGCGCCGCCGATGCCCGCGCCGTTCATGGCCATGCGGAACAGCGCGAAGGCCCGGTTGGAGTTCTCCCCGGAGACCGTGGACAGCAGCATGCCCTCGGCCGCGGGGTTGAAGAAGGCGGTGCCGGTGCCGCACAGGGCGGTCAGCAGCATCATCTGCCACAGCTGGGGGTCGCCGGTGAGGACGAGCAGCGCGAAGGCCGCCTGCGAGAGGCAGTTCAGGGCGTTGGCCGCGACCATCACGCGGTGGCGCGGCAGCCGGTCGGCGACGGCGCCGCCGATGAGCAGGAAGAGGACGAGCGGCAGCGTACGGGCGGCCGCGACCAGGCCGATGTCGCCACTGGATCCGCCGGCCTCCATCACCGCGAAGGTGGCGGCGATGAGGGCCCCGTGGCTGCCGAGGTTGGTGACGACCGCCGCGCCCGTCAGCAGGGAGTAGTTGCGGCCCGCCCATTCGGGCCGGCGACGGCGTGCGGGCGTACGGGGCGCTGCGGCGGGGGGAGGACTCACCCCCGGACTATCCCCGCCCCGGGCCGAGAATCCAAACGGATTCCCGGACCGGGGCGGCGGAGGCGGAGGCGGAGATCAGCCGGTGGAGAGCCGGATCGAGCTGAGCATCTTGTCGGAGACGTCGGTCGGAACCTCGTCCTTCACGCCTGCCGCGCCCACGATCACGAAGCTGGCGAAGTCACCGACGGCGTTCTTGAAGGCGAAGCCGATCGCCTTGCCGTCCGAGGAGCACTTGTTCTCCTTCTTCACGTTCGGCGCGGTCGCGACCGCCGTGTGGCCCTTGATGCCGGAGGCGGTCGTGTACTCCTTGGGCTCGGTGACCTTCACCGTTCCCTTGGGCTCCTTCTGGGCGTATGCCGCCCAGACCCAGGTGCCGGTGTTGTCGGTCGCCACCTGGGCCGTGTCCTTGGCGCCCTGGGCACCCTTGACGCCGGTGTCCGCGAGCGAGTACTTCTCCATGGTGCCGTCCGCGTTCTTGTCGACCGTGCACCACTCCTGCTTCAGGGTGGCGGTCCCGGACATCGTGACGACCGGCTTGCCGTCGGCCTCGTCGTGGATGGAGAGGGACACCCCGGAGTCGTTGACGTTCCACTCGGGGGGCACGTCGTAGGCGACGTTGTACTTGGTGTTGACGACGACCTTCCAGCCCGGGATGACGGGCTGCATGCTGCCGCCGGCCCGCGGGTTGGGGCTGCTGCCGGCCGGGGCGGGTGCCTCGGTGGCCGCAGGGGAGCTGGCCGCCGGCGGCTTGTCGTTGGCCTCGGTCTTCTTGTCGTCCCGGGTGAACACGTACGCGCCGGTCCCGGCGGCTGCCACGACGACGGCGGCCGCCGCGACGATGGCCACAGTCTTGGTCGAGTACGGGCTCCCGCCGCCGCCCTGGGGCTGCTGCGGCTGCTGGGGCGGGCCCCACTGCTGGCCGGGGACGCCTGCGGGCGGCTGGTACCCGGGCTGCTGCGGGTATCCGTAACCCGGCTGCTGCTGGTACGGGTTCGGCTGCCCCGGCTGCTGCTGGTACGGGTTCTGGTGCGCGTCCTGGGGGTTCTGTTCGCCCCCGGGCGGCTGCTGCTGTCCTGGCCACATGGCCGGTAACGATAGTGGGAGCGGACCCCGGGAGCCACGGCCGCCCCCTCGAGAGCTCTGGCCAAGAGCTTCTACTCGCGGGTAACATCGCCGTTCATGAGCGCAGACCAGATGAACGTGGGCGAACTGCTCGCCGCGACGGTGCCGATGGCCCGGACCCTGAACCTCCAGTTCCTGGAGACCACCCCCGAGCGCGCGGTCGTCCGGCTCCCGGACCAGCCCGACTACCACAACCACGTCGGCGGCCCGCACGCCGGCGCCATGTTCACCCTCGCCGAGTCCGCGAGCGGGGCGATCGTCCTGGCCGCCTTCGGCGACCAGCTCTCGCGCGCCGTGCCCCTCGCCGTGAAGGCCGAGATCGGTTACAAGAAGCTCGCCAAGGGCGTCGTCACCGCCACCGCCACCCTCGGCCGCCCGGCCGCCGAGGTCATCGCCGAACTCGACGCGGGCGGCCGCCCCGAGTTCCCGGTCACCATCGCCATCCAGCGCGAGGACGAGGCCGTGACCGGCGAAATGACCGTCGTCTGGACCCTGCGCCCCAACGCATAGGTCCCGGCGCCGCTGCGAAGGCCCCCGCTCTGCCGAGCGGGGGCCTTTTGCGTGCCGCCGCGACGGCAGGGCGCACGCGCGGGGGGTGAGCGCGCAAGCCCGTGGTCCGTCGGCCGGACGGGCCGGCTGGAGGAGACGCCCGGATGAACCCGGATGAAGGGGCGGAACCACGGAACCCGCGGGCGTCCGGCGGCTAGAGTCCGTCGGACGACGATGGAGGGAGCGCCCGTGGCCAAGGTCAACATCAGCCTCGATGCCGAGCTCGTGGTGGAGGTGATGGTGCTCGCCGGGGTCGGATCCCCGCAGGACGCGGTGGAGGCCGTCGTACGGGACTACATCGCGCGCGGGCACCGCACCGAGGCGCGGGTCCAGCGGCAGGACGAGCTGCGCCGGACCGCCGACACGATGCCGCCGCTGCCGGAGGGCTGAACCTGGGCTCCGCGGTGGCGCGTCTCGGCCGGGCACGTCGGCGCGCGGCGCACAGTGGGCGGGGGAGCGGTCCGGCGCGGGCCGCTCCCGCCGAACCACGCCGCAGGGAGCGCCGATGAGCGAGGCCGTGTCCAGACGTTCGGCGATGCGGCTGCTCGCGGCGGCGGGCGGAGTCGGAGCGGCCCTCGGTGCGGGGGCCTGCGCCCCCACCGTGCCGCCGGGTGCGGGACTCTCCAAGGCACCGCCCGCGGCGGGACCCACCGGGGGATCCGCCGCCGGGCCCGGGGGCTCAGGCGCCGCCCGCATCGACGCCCTGCTGGAACGGCTCACCCTCGAAGAGAAGACCAGCCTGCTGCACGGCGCGCAGGACCCCGCCCGCCTCGGCCAGGCCGGCTACGTGCCCGGCGTACCGCGCCTGGGCATCCCGGCGCTGCGCCTCGCCGACGGGCCCGCCGGAGTACGGGTCGCCCGGCACGCCACCGCACTGCCCGCGCCGGTCCTGCTCGCCTCCGCCTTCGACCCGGCGCTGGCCCGCGAATACGGCCGGGTCCTCGGCCGCGAGGGCCGGGCGCTCGGCCAGGACGTCCTGCTCGCGCCCATGGTCAACCTGATCCGGACCCCGTACGCGGGCCGGAACTTCGAGACCTTCGCCGAGGACCCGCGGCTGACGGCGGACCTGGTCGCGGAGGTGGTCCGGGGCGTCCAGGACGAAGGGCTCGTCGCCACCGTCAAGCACTTCGCCCTCAACAACCAGGAACACGGCCGCCACACCGTCGACGTGACCGCCGCCGAGCAGACCCTGCACGAGACCGAGCTACGGGGCTTCGAGGCCGCCGTGGCCGCCGGCGCGGGCGCCGTGATGGGCGCGTACAACAAGGTCAACGGCGTCCACGCCTGTGAGAACAAGCCGCTGCTCGACGAACTGCTGCGCGGGAGCTGGGGATTCGACGGCTGGGTGATGTCCGACTGGAACGCCGCCCACAGCACCGTCGCCGCCATCGGCGCCGGCCTCGACATGGAGATGCCCGGCGGCACCCACTTCGGCGGCCCGCTGCGCGAGGCGGTGCGCGGCGGTTCCGTGACCGAGGCCGCCGTCGACCTCGCCGTCCACCGGATCCTGACCACCATGGACCGCTTCGGGCTGCTGGCGGCCCGGCCCGCCGCCCGGCCCGCGCGCGACGCCACCGCCGGGGCCCGGGTCGCCCGCAAGGTGGCCACCGCCGGGGCGGTGCTGCTCCGCAACGAAGCCGGCACCCTGCCCCTGACCGGCGCCGCCGCCCGCTCGATCGCGGTGATCGGTCCCACCGCCCAGGTGCCGTTCGTCGGCGGCGGGGGCAGCTCGCACGTGGTCCCCGAGGGGGCGGCCGCCCCGCTCACGGCCCTGCGGCAACGGGCCGGGAACCGCTCCGCCGTCCGCCACGCCCTCGGCGAGGACCTGTACGGACGGCCGCTCCCCGCGCACCTGCTGACCCCGGCCGCCGGCCTCGACGAGCGGAGCGTGGCCCCCGGGCGCGAGTGGAGCCACGAGGGCGAGTTCCGCCTCGCGGCGGACGACGAGTGGACCCTGATCGTCCACTACACCGGGCAGCGGCCCGCCGTGCGCCTCGACGGCGAGGAGCTGTTCCCCGTCCGGCAGGGCATGGCCGAGCACTTCGCCGGCGGACTCCTCGGCTGCGCACCCGACGGGATGGCCGTCCGCCGCCGCACTCTCGCCCTCAAGGCGGGCACCCACCGGCTCGCCGTGACGGCCAGGGGCGGGGACGGGGGCCAGCGCTTCCGGCTCCGGCACACCACCGGGGCGAGCCGGGCGGCGGACCTCGCCGAGGCCGTGAGGACGGCGAAATCGGCCCGCAGCGTGATCCTGTTCGCCTACGAGGACGCCACCGAGGGCAGGGACCGGACCTCCCTGGCCCTCCCCGGCGGGCAGGAGCGGCTGATCGAGGCGGTGGCCGCCGCGAACCCCCGTACGACGGTGGTGCTCAACACCTCCTCCGCCACGACCATGCCGTGGCTCGCACGTACCGGGGCCGTCCTCCAGATGTACTACCCGGGCCAGGAGGGCGCGGGAGCCACCGCCGACGTCCTCTTCGGCGACGTGGACCCGGGCGGCCGCCTCACCCAGACCTTCCCGGCCGACGAACGGGCGACCCCGGTCGGCGGCGACCCGCTGCGCTATCCGGGACTGGGCGGCCGGCAGGAGTACTCCGAGGGCATCCACGTCGGCCACCGCTGGTACGACGCCCAGCAGGTGGCGCCGCTGTTCCCCTTCGGGCACGGGCTTTCGTACACGACCTGGCAGTACGAGAGGCTCACGGTCCGGCCGGAGCGGGGCGGGCTGCGCGCGGAGTTCACCGTCCGCAACACCGGCCGCCGCAAGGGCACCGAGGTGGCCCAGGTGTACGTCGGTCCGTCCCCGGAGCTCCAGCTCGACCAGCCGGTGCGCGCACTGGCCGGCTACCGGCGGCTCACCCTCGCGCCCGGCGAGGCGCAGCGGGTCGCCGTCGACGTCGACGCCAGGGCCCTGTCGTCGTGGGATCCGGAACGGCACACGTGGGTGCTGGGTTCCGGCCGCCGGGAGGTGTTCGCGGGCCGTTCCTCGCGCGAGCTGCCACTGAAGTCAAAGGTCGTGGTGGCGAGCCGATAGGCTGCCCGTTCGGCGTGTCACAGGGGGCGCGCCGGGACGACACGGGAGGACGTACCGGTGCACATCCAGGAATGGCTGGAGACGATTCCGGCGGTCAGCATCTATCTCCTGGTGGGTCTGGTCATCGGGCTGGAGAGCCTCGGCATTCCGCTGCCGGGCGAGATCATCCTGGTCAGCTCGGCGCTGCTGGCCTCGCAGCACGGGGAGATCGACCCCGTGGTGCTCGGGATCTGCGCGATCACCGGGGCGATCGTGGGTGACTCGATCGGCTACGCGATCGGCCGCCGGGGAGGCAAGCCGCTGCTGGAGAAGCTGGGCCGGCGCTTCCCCAAGCACTTCGGGCCGCAGCAGGTGGCCCTGGCGGAACGCTCCTTCGAGAAGTGGGGCATGTGGGCCGTCTTCTTCGGGCGGTTCGTGGCGCTGCTGCGGATCTTCGCCGGACCGCTGGCGGGCGTGCTGCACATGCCGTACTGGCGCTTCCTCGTCGCCAACGTCCTCGGCGGGATCCTCTGGGCGGGCGGCACCACGGCCGTCATCTACTCGGTCGGGATCGTCGCGGAGCCATGGCTGAAGCGGTTCTCCTGGCTGGCCCTGGCTCTCGCCGTGCTGTTCGGGCTGGCGGTGACCCTGGTGATGCGCAGCCGGATGAAGAAGGCGGCCGCCGAGGCGGGCGCGGCCGGGGCCGGGATCCCCGCGCAGTCGGAGGCCCGGGCGACGGTCGGCGAGTGACGTCGGCGCGACAGGAAGGCGAGCCGCCCGACTGGTCCGGCGAGGGCCGGGAAGACCACTACCACCCGCTGGCGCGCGGCGCCGCGGTCACGAGGCAGACCGTGCTCGGCGCGATGGCGGGGCGCAAGCGCAACGCCGACGGCATCGAGCGCGGCTGGCGCGACCGCGACCCGGAGTACGCGGCCGTCCTGTCCGCACTCCGGATCGCGTGGGAAGCCCGTTAGCCCTCCACGGTGACCGAGGCGCGGTGCTGCTCGGCCAGCTCCACGTACATCAGGGCGTTGACCTTGATGCCCTCGCGCTCCTCGTCGGTCAGCTCGCGGCGCACCTTGGCGGGCACGCCCGCGACCAGCGAGCCGGGCGGGACCACCATGCCCTGCGGGACCAGAGCCTGCGCGGCGACCAGCGAACCGGCGCCGATGACCGCGCCGTTCAGCACGGTCGCGCCCATGCCGATCAGGCAGTCGTCCTCGACGGTGCAGCCGTGCACGACGGCGTTGTGGCCGATGGAGACGCGCTCGCCGATCGAGACCGGGAAGCCCGGGTCCACGTGGATCGTGCAGTTGTCCTGCACGTTGCTGTCGGCGCCGAGCGTGATCGGGCCGCAGTCGGCGCGCAGCACCGCCGAGTACCAGAGGCTCGCGCCGGCGGCGAGGGTGACGTCGCCGACCACGACCGAGGTGGGCGCGGTGAAGGCCGTCGGGTCGATGTCCGGGTTCTTGCCGCCGACACCCGCCACGAGTGCCTGGGCCGCCTGGTGGCTCATGTTCTCTTCCTCTGCCGTCTGTCTGTCGTCCGGGTGCCGCGCTAACGGCACCGTAGGGCACGCGGCCCGCCGCACCCGCGATGGGGTGAAGATCACAGGATGGTGGTCCGGACGACCGGCGCCGGGCGCATTAACGTGGCCGGGTGCCGAAGAACCAGAACACGTTCTCATCTCTGACGGCCCTGCGCCGCCGGCTGGCGAGCCGCGCGGTCCACACCGGCTGGCGCTGGATGCAGCAGGCCGGCGCGGTGACCGCGCAGACCCCGGGCCGGCTGCGGTTCGGTGCGATCGGGGACGGCACCCGGCTCGCCTTCCCGCAGGGCACGGTCTTCGGCGAGCAGTGGATCCGCCTCGGCGGCCACTGCATCATCGGCGAGCAGGTCACCCTCACCGCCGGCATGATGCCGGACCTCGACCTGGGCAAGGAGCCGATGCTCGTGCTCGGCGACGGGGTCGTCATCGGCCGGGGCAGCCATGTCATCGCCGACGCCCGGATCACGATCGGGGCGAACACCTTCTGCGGTCCCGGGGTCTACATCACGTCCACGAACCACAGCTACGACGACCCGCACCAGCCCGTCGGCCGGCAGTGGCCGCGCAGCGCGCCGGTGGAGATCGGCCCGGGGTGCTGGCTCGGCACCGGCGCGGTGATCCTGCCGGGCGCGCGGCTCGGCCGCAACGTGGTGGTGGCCGCGGGGGCCGTCGTACGGGGCGAGGTGCCGGACCATGCCGTGGTGGCGGGGGCGCCGGCGCGCATCGTACGGCGCTGGGAGCCGGAGACGGGCTGGCAGCCGCCGCTGCGCACGCCGGCGCCGGTGCCGATCCCGGACGGGATGACCCCGGAGCAACTGCGCGGGCTGGCCGAGCTGGCGGAGGCGGAGCAGGCGTAGAGGTGTCTGCGGCCGGTCAGCCCGCGGCCAGGAGAACCGTTCCCGCCAGGGCCAGGCCGGCGCCCGCCGCCTGGATGCCGCGCAGCCGCTCCTTGAGCACGGCGAAGGCGGCGAGCGCGGTGACCACCGGGTAGAGCGAGGACAGTACGGCGGCCATGGTGACCGGGCCGCTCTGGGCGGCGATGGAGTAGGTGCCGTTCGCCGCGACGTCCGCGAGGCCGACGAAGGCCAGCGCGGGCAGCAGCCCCCACAGGATCCGCGGGCCGGTGCCCGTCGGCAGGGCCGGGACGCCGCGCCGGGACCGGGCCCACAGGGCGGCGCCGCCCACGGCGACATTGGTCACCCGCTGGACGAACAGCGCGAGGAACAGCCCGGTGAGGGTGGTGGACGCCTCCGCGATCAGGGCCATCACCGCGCCGAACCCGAAGGCCGCGACCAGGGTCAGGACGACGGCCTGCCGCTGGACGGGCGCGCCGCGCAGCTCCGGGCCGCCCGCGAGGACGATGCCGACGACGGCCACCGCGATGCCCGCGAACTGGCCGAGGCCGGGCCGCTCGCCCAGGACCAGGCCCGCGGTGACGGGCACGACCACCCCGAGGGAGCCCAGCGGCGAGACCACGCCCATCGGGCCGAGGGCCAGCGCCTTGTAGAAGCTGAGCATCGCGACCGGGCCGACCAGGCCCGCGCCGACCGCGAACCACAGCTGCGGTCCGGCCTCCCGCCAGGCGCCGGTGCCGAGGACCACCGCGCCGAGCACGAGGACCGCGACGATCTGCGAGACGACGACCACCGTGAGCGCCGGTATCCGGCGGGTCAGCAGCCCGCCGCCGAAGTCGGCGAGACCCCACAGCACGGCTGTGGCCAGGGCGAAGAGGGCGGTCATGCGGGGCCTCGCAGTACAGTGCGGTGAACGGTGGAGTGCAGCATTGATGACACCGCGATGATAGTTCAGTCCATTGGACTGCGTCATCCAAGATATTGGACGAAATGGAGTGGGCAGTCCGTGTCCGATCTCGAAGAGCTCACCCAGGCGCTCGCCCGCAACCTCAAGCGGTGGCGCGGGGAGCGCGGCTTCACCCTGGAGGGGCTGGCGGCCCGGGCGGGGGTGAGCCGCGGGATGATCATCCAGATCGAGCAGGCCCGTACGAATCCCAGCGTCGGGACCACGGTCAAGCTGGCCGACGCCCTCGGAGTCAGCATCACCACGCTGCTGGACCACGACCGCACCCCGCAGGTGCATGTGGTGCTGCCCGGTCAGGGGGTGCGCATGTGGTCGTCCCCGGCGGGCAGCGGTGCGAGCATGCTGCTCGGCGACGACAGGCGCGGGCCGGTGGAGATGTGGATCTACCGACTGGAGCCCGGCGACGGGACCGCCTCGGACCCCCACCCGGCCGGCACCTTCGAGATGCTGCACGTCACGGAGGGAGAGCTGACCCTCGAGGTGGACGGCGAGCGGTACGCGGTCCCGGCGGGCGGGGCCGTCTCGTTCGAGGCGAACCTGCCGCACGCCTACCACAACGAGGGGCCCGGGCCGATGGAGATGACGATGGCCGTCTCCATCCCGCCCGTCCGTCCGGCAGGGGGCTAGAGCGCGGGGATCTCGATCGCCGGGCAGCGGTCCATGACCATGGTCAGCCCGGCCGCGCGGGTGCGGTCGAAAGCGGCCTCGTCGATCACGCCGAGCTGGAACCAGACGGCATCGGCGCCGGCGGCGGCCGCCTGGTCGGCCACCGGGCCGGCCAGCTCGCTGTTCACGAACACGTCCACCACGTCCACCTTGAACGGGATCTCCTCCAGCGAGGCATACCCGCGCTCGCCGTGCACCGTCTCGGCCTTGGGGTGTACGGGGATCACGCGCTTCCCGAACCGCTGGAGCACGCGGGCCACCCCGTAGGCCGCCCGGTCCTGGTTGTTCGAGAGGCCCACCACGGCCCAGGTGTCGCCGAGCTCGGTGAGGATCTTGCGGATGGTTGCCGGGTCGCCGTACACGGGCGCCGCCTCCTGTGGTTCTCGTCCGTCGTTCAGGGCTGCTGGGGTTGCCGTTCAGCCTGGTCAACCGAAAGGACGCATGTCCGATTCCCCGTAGGGTGGAGCGGTGAAGGCAGACCAGTACGTGACGGTGGCCCGCGAGGGCGTGCACGAGTCCGAGATCAACCGCTCGCGCTTCCTGTGCTCGCTCGCGCCCGCCGCGACCGAGCAGGAGGCGCAGGGGTTCGTCGCGCGCATCCGCAAGGAGCACCCCACCGCCACGCACAACTGCTTCGCCTACGTGGTCGGCGCCGACGCCTCGGTCCAGAAGGCCAGCGACGACGGCGAGCCCGGCGGCACCGCCGGGGTGCCGATGCTGCAGATGCTCATGCGCCGCGACATCCGTTACGCCGTCGCCGTGGTCACCCGCTACTACGGCGGCGTCAAGCTCGGCGCCGGCGGTCTGATCAGGGCCTACGGCGGAGTCGTCGGCGAGGCGCTCGACGAGCTCGGCACCGTCACCCGGCGCCGCTACCGGCTGGCCACCGTCACCGTCGACCACCAGCGGGCCGGCAAGACGCAGAACGATCTGCGCGCCACCGGCCGGACCGTGGTCGACCTGCGCTACGGCTCCGCGGTGGAGATCGAGGTCGCCCTCCCGGAAGCGGATCTGCCGGCCTTCGAGGCCTGGCTCGCCGACAGCACCGCGGGCACCGCCGGCCTCACCCTCGGCGGAGAGACGTACGCGCCCTGAGCGACCCCGGGGACGGGTTAGCGTAGAGGGGTTCAGCGAGCGGGAGACGACCAGGGGGAGACGGCATGCGCGGCGGGGCCGGCGAGTGAAGTTCCTGCACACCTCGGACTGGCACCTCGGCCGGGCCTTCCACCGGGTGAACCTGCTCGGCGCCCAGGCCGCCTTCGTCGACCACCTCGTCGCGACCGTCCGCGAGCGCGAGGTCGACGCCGTCCTCGTCGCCGGTGACGTCTACGACCGGGCCGTGCCCCCGCTGCCCGCCGTCGATCTGTACGACCGGGCCCTGCACCGGCTCGCCGACCTCGGCGTGCCCACCGTCATGATCTCCGGCAACCACGACTCGGCACGCCGGCTCGGCGTCGGCGCCGGACTGATCGACCGGGCCGGGATACACCTGCGCACCGACCCGGCCGGCTGCGCCGACCCCGTCGTCCTGGCCGACGTACACGGCGAGGTGGCGCTGTACGGGCTGCCCTACCTGGAACCGGCCCTGGTCAAGGACGAGTTCCGTGCGGAGAAGGTGAGCCACGAGGCGGTACTGGGCGCGGCCATGGACCGGGTCCGGGCCGACCTGGCCACCCGCCCGCCCGGCACCCGCTCCGTCGTCCTGGCACACGCCTTCGTCACCGGCGGGCAGGCCAGCGACAGCGAGCGCGACATCACCGTCGGCGGGGTCGAGGCCGTGCCCGCCTCAGTCTTCGACGGGGTGGACTACGCCGCCCTCGGCCACCTCCACGGCTGCCAGACCATCAACGAACGGGTCCGCTACTCCGGTTCCCCGCTCGCCTACTCCTTCTCGGAAGCCGACCACCGCAAGACCATGTGGCTGATCGAACTGGGCGCGGAAGGGGAGATCGCCGGCGCCGAGCGGATCGACACCCCCGTACCGCGCGCCCTCGCCCGGCTGCGCGGACGCCTCGACGACCTGCTGGCGCAGCCGGCGTACGCGGTGCACGAGGACGCCTGGGTCGAGGCCACCCTCACCGACCCGGTCCGCCCCGACGACCCCATGGCCCGGCTCGCCGCCCGTTTCCCGCACACCCTCAGCCTCGCCTTCGACCCCGAGGGCCGTGAGGAGGAGGCCGGCTCCTCCTACGCCCAGCGGCTGCGGGGCCGCAGCGACCAGGAGATCGCCGAGGACTTCGTCGCCCACGTACGCGGCGGCGGACGGGCGGACGAGGCCGAACGGGCCGTCCTCCAGGGCGCCTTCGACGACGTACGGGCCGACGACAGCCGCCAGGAGACCCACCGATGAGGCTGCACCGGCTCGCCGTGACCGCCTTCGGGCCCTTCGCCGAGCCCCAGGAGATCGACTTCGACGCCCTGTCCGGCGCCGGGATCTTCCTGCTGCACGGCCCCACCGGAGCGGGGAAGACCTCCGTGCTCGACGCCGTCTGCTACGCCCTCTACGGCTCCGTGCCCGGCCCCCGCCAGGCCCCCGGCACCAGCCTGCGCAGCGACCACGCGTCCGCCGGGACCCCGACCGAGGTCACCCTCGAACTCACCGCCGGCGGCCGCCGACTGGAGATCACCCGGCGCCCCGAACAGGAGCGCCCCAAGAAGCGCGGCACCGGCACCACCAAGGACAAGGCCCAGAGCCGGCTGCGCGAGCACACCGGCGAGGACTGGCAGCCGCTCAGCCGCTCCCACCAGGAGATCGGCGAGGAGATCGAGCAGCTCCTCGGCATGAGCCGCGAGCAGTTCTGCCAGGTCGTGCTCCTGCCGCAGGGGGAGTTCGCGAAGTTCCTGCGCGCCGACGAGGCGGCCCGCGGCCGGCTCCTCGGCCGGCTCTTCGACACCCGCCGCTTCGCCGCCGTCGAGACCCTGCTCGGCGAGCGCCGCCGGGCCGCCGAGGCCAGGGTCCGGGCCGGCGACGAGAAGGTGCTGCACACCGCGCAGCGGCTCGCCCAGGCCGCCGGGGACAGCGCCGACCTGCGGGCCTGGCCGCTGCCCGGACACCAGCCGGGAGACCCCGGGCTCGCCCCGGCGGTCCGCGCCTGGGCGGCCGTCGCCCGGTGCTCGGCCCGGGAGCGGCAGGACGTCGCCGAGTACGCGCTCGCCGCCGTCGAGAGCCGGCACCACGCCGCCCGGCGGGCCGCCGAGGACGCGCGCGAGCTCGACCGGCTGCAGCGCCGGCACGCGGAGACCACCCGCCGGGCCGCCCTGCTCGCCGAGGCGGAGCCCGAGCGGGAGCGCGTGCGCGGCCTACTGGACCGGGCCCGGCGCGGCGCCCTGGTGGCCCCCGCCCTGGAACTGCGCGGCGCCGCCTCCGCAGCGCACCTCACCGCCGCGCACGCGGAGGCCGCTGCCCGCGCGGAGCTCCCGCCGCAGCTGAAGGAGGCGGGCACCGAGCAACTGGCCGCCGTGGAACAGCGGCTGCGCGAGGACCTGGGCGCGCTCGGGGCCGCCCACCGGGCCGAGCAGCGCAGCGCCGAGATCGGCCGTGAGCGGGCCGACCTGGAACGGGAGTCCCGGGCAGCCGAGGAGCAGCACCAGGAGACCGCCGAGTGGCTGGAGCGCTGGGAGGCGACCCGGACCGCCCTGCAGGAGCGCGTGGACGCAGCCCAGCAGGCCGCGACGCTGGCCGAGCAGCTCGCGGGCCGGCTGGAACCCGCCCGGATGCACCTGAACGCCGCCCGCCGCAGGGACGAGTTCGCGGCGGAAGCGGACCGCGCCGAGGGCGAACTGCTCACCCTGCGCGAGGAGTCGGCCGCCGCCCGGGAGCGCTGGCTGGAGCTCAAGGAGGCCCGGCTGCGCGGGATCGCCGCAGAACTCGCCGAGGCCCTGGTGGCGGGGGAGGCCTGCACCGTGTGCGGGTCCGCGGAGCACCCGGCTCCGGCCCGGCCGGCACCCGGCCACGTGGACCGCGCCGCCGAGGACGCGGCCCACGGCCTCTTCGAACGGGCCGAGCGGGCCAGGGCCGCCGCCGACCGCCGGCTCGCCGCCGCCGGGGAGGCCCGCGACGAGGCCGCGGCCGCCGCCGGGGACGCCACCACCGATGAACTCCTCGCCCTGACCGCGGACCTGAGTGCCCGGCACGCCGCCGCCCACGCCGCGGCCGCCGGACTGCACACCGCCCGGGAACGGCTCGCCCGCGCCGAACGGGAGCACGCCGCGCGCAGCACCGAGCGCCAGGGCGCCGAGACCCGGGCCGCCGCCAGGGCCTCCCGGCGCGAGGCCCTGGACCGGGAACAGGCCTCGCTGGAGGCCGAGCTGACCCTCGTACGGGACGGCGCGCCCACCGTCGCGGCCCGCGCCCGGACCCTGGAGGACCGGGTCCGGATGGTCTCGGGCGCCGCCGGAGCGCTGCGCCGCGCCGAGGCAACCGCCACCCGGCTGAAGGAAGCCGACGACCAGCTCGCCGACGCTGCCTTCAAGGCCGGATTCGACACCATCGAGGCCGCCGCCGACGCGGTGCTCCCCGAGTACGAACGCACCGCGCTCCAACACCGGCTGGACGCCTGGCAGACGGAGGAGGCCCTCCTCGCGGACCGCCGCGGCGAAACCGGCGCCGCCGAAGCGGCAGCCCTGCCCCCGGCCGAACCGGAGCGGGCCGAGGCGTACGCGGCCGGGGCCGCGGCGAAGCTCCGTACGGCGGGGTCGGCCGCCGACGCGGCCCGGGTGCGCTGCGCGGAGCTGGACCGGCTCTCACGGCAGGCCGAGCAGGAACTGCGCGCGCTCGGCCCGCTGCGGGAGGCCTACGACCGCGTGGCCCGGCTGGCCGGACTCACCGCGGGCACGTCCGCCGACAACGAGCGCAAGATGCGCCTTGAGGCCTACGTGCTGGCCGCCCGGCTGGAGCAGGTGGCAGCCGCCGCGACGGTACGGCTGCTGCGCATGTCGGGCGGCCGCTACACCCTGGTCCACTCCGACGCGCGCGCGAGCGGACGGGGGCGCTCCGGACTCGGGCTGCACGTGGTCGACGCCTGGACCGGCAGCGAGCGGGACACCGCCACCCTGTCCGGCGGCGAGACCTTCTTCGCCTCGCTCGCCCTCGCGCTGGGCCTCGCCGACGTGGTCACCGACGAGGCGGGCGGCATGCGCCTCGACACCCTCTTCATCGACGAGGGCTTCGGCAGTCTCGACGACCAGGCGCTGGACGAGGTGCTCGACGTACTGGACTCGCTGCGCGAGCGCGACCGCAGCGTCGGCATCGTCAGTCACGTCGCCGACCTGCGGACCCGGGTCCAGGCCCAGCTGGAGATCGTCAAGCAGCGCGGCGGCTCAGTGGTGCGCCACCGGACGGCGGCATTCACGGACTGAGGGGCCGGCGGGGCAGCGGAGAGGAGTAGACGATGCTCGTCGTCACCGAACCGAGCCCCGCGATCCGGCCCGTGACCTCCTCCAGGTGCGACATCGAGCGGGTCGCGACCTTGAGGACGAAGCAGTCGTCGCCCGTGACGTGGTGGGCCTCCAGGATCTCCGGGGTGGCTTCCAGGAAGTCGTGGAAGGGCTTGTAGTTGCCGTGCGGGTAGCGCAGCCGCACCAGGGCGAGGATGGACTTGCCGAGCCGTTCCGGGTCCACCACCGCCGTGTAGCCGGTGATGATGCCGGTCTCCTCCAGCCGGCGGACCCGCTCGGTGACGGCGCTCGCGGACATGGACACGGTGCGGGCGAGCTCGGTGAAACTGGCGCGGCCGTCCCGCTGGAGTGCTTCGAGGATGCGCCAGTCGGTGGCGTCAGGGGAATAGTCGGTCATGGTGCAGGTCTAGCAGGGGAATCCCCGGTCCGACAACGAGAAGGCCGGGGAAAGTCACTTCCGGGAGTGATCAACAAATCGTAGATTTCTTGCCATGACGACGACCAGCACCGCCGCCGCTGCCACTGCCTCCGCCAACCCCGTGCTCCGGGTGCCTCCGGCCTCCCCGGCCGCGGCCGCCGCGTACTTCGCCGCGAGCCTGGCCTTCCACGCGGACGTCTCGGACGTCGCGAGCGCCTTCAAGACGCACCGCGAGACGGGCGCCGAGCTGGGCTTCCAGCTCGTCGATTCCCGCTCCACCCCCTCCTGGGACCAGGCGCACGTGCCCGGCGCCGTCCACCTGCCCACGGCCCTCATCCCCGAGCAGGCCGAGCGGCTCCTGGACAAGAACATCCCCGTGGTGACGTACTGCTGGGGCCCCGGCTGCAACGGCGGCACCCGCTCCGCCCTCGCCCTCGCCGAACTCGGCTTCCAGGTCAAGGAGATGCTCGGCGGCATCGAGTACTGGATCCGCGAGGGCTTCGAGGTCGAGACCTGGGAGGGCAGCCGGCAGCGCGCCGAGGCCGACCCGCTGACCGCGCCGACCGACTCGGACGACTGCGGCTGCTGACGTGCCGGTCCACGCGGACGGGCCGCTCGTCCCCCGGGGGGGAAGGAGCGGCCCGTCAGTCGTTCACCGGGCGGCGGCAGCCGCGCCGTCAGAGCTTCGACAGCTCGTCCACCAGGTCGTCCAGACCCAGCGAGCCCTGCGACAGCGCCGCCATGTGCCAGGCCTTCAGGTCGAAGGACTCGCCGTGCGCGGCGCGCGCGTTCTCCCGGCCCAGCAGCCAGGCGCGCTCGCCGAGCTTGTAGCCGATCGCCTGTCCCGGCATGGACAGGTAGCGGGTCAGCTCGCTCTCGATGAAGTCCGCCGGCCGGCCGCTGTGCAGGCCGAAGAACTCCTGCGCCAGGTCGACCGTCCAGTTCTCGCCCGGGTGGAACGGCGAGTCGTCCGGGATCCGCAGCCCGAGGTGCATGCCGATGTCCACGATGACCCGCGCCGCGCGCATCATCTGGCAGTCCAGGTAACCCAGGCGCTGCTCGGCGTCCTTGAGGTAGCCCAGCTCGTCCATCAGCCGCTCCGCGTACAGGGCCCAGCCCTCGCAGTTGGCGCTGACCCAGCCGACGGTGGCCTGGTAGCGGGAGAGCTGGTCCGCCACGTGCGTCCACTGCGCGAGCTGCAGGTGGTGGCCCGGCACGCCCTCGTGGTACCAGGTGGAGACCAGGTCGTAGACGGGGAAGCGGGTCTGGCCCATGGTGGGCAGCCAGGTGCGGCCCGGCCGGGAGAAGTCCTCCGAGGGGGAGGAGTAGTACGGGGCCGCGGGCCCGCCGGGCGGGGCGATCCGGGACTCCACCTTGCGGACCCGCTCGGCGAGTTCGAAGTGGGTGCCGTCGAGGTTCTCGATGGCCTCGTCCATCAGGCCCTGCAGCCAGGCCTGGACCTCGTCCACGCCCTCGATGTGGGTGCCGTGCTCGTCCAGGTGCTTCAGCGCCTCCCAGGGGCCGACGCCCGGGAGGATCTTGGCCGCCTCGGTCTTCATCTCGGCGAGCAGCCGGTGGTACTCCGCCCAGCCGTAGGCGTAGGCCTCGTCGAGGTCCAGGTCCGTGCCGTTGAAGTAGCGGGACCAGCGGGCGTAGCGCTCGCGGCCCACGGTGTCCGGCCTGCCCTCGACGGCCGGGGCGTACACCGTGCTCATCCAGTCGCGCAGTTCGACGACGGCGGCGGTGGCGCCGGCGGCTGCCGCGTCCAGCTCCGGGCGCAGGGAGTCGGGGCCGGCGGAGACGAACTCCTCGAAGAACGCGGCGTCGGCGCCGTCCTGGCCGGCCCAGTTGCCGAGCTGGCCGATCATGGTGGTGGTGGCGCGCGGGCCGCCGTACAGGCCGCGCTCCAGGCCGAGCCGGAGGCTCTCGCGGTAGCCGGCGAAGGCGGCCGGGACGGCGCGCAGCCGCTCGGCGATCGCCGCCCAGTCCTCCTCGGTGTCGGAGGGGGTCAGGGTGAAGACCTCGCGGACTTCGTGCGCGGGCCCGTGGATGTTGCTGACGGCGCACAGGTACTCGTCGGCCTCGTGGACCGCCAGCTCGGCGGTGAGGCGCTCGCGCAGCAGACGGGCACAGCGGCGCTCGGCGTCGCTGTCGGCGCCCGGCAGCGCCTCGGCGGCGTCGAGGCGGGCGAGCGTGTCGCGGGCCAGCTCGGCGACGGCCGCGCGACCCGCCGGCGAGAAGTCCGGAAGCTTGCCGGAACTCGCGGCGACACCGAGGTAGGTGCCCGTGATCGGGTCGAGGGCGATGAGGGCGTCGACGTACGCGTCGGCCACCTGGCGGGGCAGTCGGGGGGCGCTGCCGTTCTGGAGGATCTCTGACATGCGGCCATCTTCGTATGTGAGACGGGCTCCCGTCATCACAGATTGCCGTCAGCCTGCCCACGTGGGCCGCGGCCGGTCCCGCCGTGTGTGCCGGGAGAGATCAACCAGCGTTCGGCGCAGGCGAGTTAGCGCCCCCGGGGCGGGGCGGCCGGGGCTCCGGGCGCCCGGAGTTTGGCCGGATCCGGAGGTCCCCGGACGCTCTCCGTCCGGTTGCCGGACGTCCGGTTACGGGCGGTTCGCGCGGGCTTCCGACGATCCGGCCCGGCGGCTCGCGGCAGGTCCGCGGGCCGGTCCGGGCCGGGCGGCTCAGTGCGGGCGGCGCGGCGCGGCCCACTGGTCGTGCGGCAGCTCGCGGGGGAGCTCGTAGGGGAGGTCGCGGGGAAGTACGTAGGGCGGGCGCGAGCCGACCGGGGTGGCGTCGAGCCGGGCGGTGATCACCAGGGTGCCCTCCTCGATCTGGTAGTCGAGGGGGAGGCCGAGGCCGCGCATCGCGGCGACCATGCCGGTGTTGGAGGCCTGGGTGACGGCGTACACGCTGTCGCAGCCGGCCTCGACGGCCATCGAGAGGAGCCGGCGCAGCAGCTCGGAGCCGATGCCGCGGCGCTGCCAGTCGTCCTCGATGAGCAGGGCGACCTCGGTCTCGTCGCCGTCCCACAGCAGGTGGCCGAGGGCGACGAGCTTCCCGGAGGCGGTGGTGGCGGCGAGGGTGCGGCCGAAGCGGGGGCTCAGCAGGTGGCCGAGGTAGCGGTCGGCGTCGGCGACGGGCCCGTGGTAGCGCAGCCCGAGGGTGCGCTCGGAGCAGCGGTCGTGCATGGCGCGGGCCGCGGCCTGGTCGGAGCCGTCGGCGCGGCGCACCGTGATCTCGTTGCCCTCGGGCAGGGTCAGCACGTCCTGGCTGCGCGGGACGCGGGGGCCGAGCCGGGCGTCGAGCTCGACCAGGGCGCGGGCCCGGGCGAACTCGGTCGGGGTGAAGGGCAGGTAGGGCCGCTCCACGGTGATCGCGCCGCCCGAGGGGTCGCGCAGCCGCATGACGGTGGCCTCCAGGACCCCCTCGACGGGTGCGTCCGCGCCGAGGTTGGGGCGGCCGGAAAGGGTGGTCGCCGGGATCGAGTGGATGGTGCAGCGGCCGAGCAGCTGGCGCAGGGCGAGCGGGAGCTCGGCGGCGTCGAGGGCGGTGCGGGTGGCCAGGCCCAGGACACGGGTCGGGGTGTCGACGAGATCGTGGGCGTCGGCGCGCTCGATCCAGGTGCTGTGGCCGCCGGCCCGGGAGATGGCGCGGGAGAGGTCGGCGGAGGGCAGCTGATGCGGGGCGCGCAGCAGGAACTCGTCGACCGTGCCGCCCTCGGGGAGCGGATGCGTCTGCAGGGTCAGGATGTCGACGCCGCTGCGGGCGAGGGCGGTGCAGACGGCCGCCAGGGAGCCGGGCTCGTCCCGTACGGTCGTGCGCATCCGCCACAGGCTGGTGGTGGCGGCGGTCGCCGTGGCGGTCGGGCCGGAGGCCTCGGCCGGGAGCGGCGTCGGATCACTGGGCGCTGTGCTCCCCGGCGGCGGCGCATGGCTGTGGC
The DNA here is from genome assembly GCF_045000215.1 of Streptomyces sp. 147326. NCBI lineage: Bacteria > Bacillati > Actinomycetota > Actinomycetes > Kitasatosporales > Streptomycetaceae > Streptomyces > Streptomyces sp. 147326. The sequence goes on from NZ_CP134201.1 coordinate 7,307,768, forward strand.
GCCGTGCCCACCAGGTGTGGAACGCGGCGGTCACCAGGAGTGCGACGGCCGAGGTGACCAGCAGGATCGGGCCCCTCGGGCCGTGCACGACGAGATTGGCGATGGCGTCGGCGACGGCGACGGCGCAGAACAGTGCGGCGAGTTCGACGAGGTCACGGCGCCAGTGGTGGCGGTGGGGACGCTGGGCGGAGGCGGGGCTGCGGTCAGTCATGCACACCACTGTGGCGCAGGGGTGTTGCGTGATCACGAACGATCTGTGACCGACTGGTTAAGTGTCCATCTGGCCGATTTCATCCAGTTTTCGGGGCCGTTTCCGGAATACGGGCGTGAGCCCCGGGCCCGGTCCTGGCGGCGTGTGCCCCCGGGTTCGGCCCTGGCGGCGTGTGCCCCCGGGTTCGGCCCTGCCGGCGTGTGCCCCCGGGGCCGGCCCTGCCGGCGTCTGCCCCCGGGTCCGGCTCTACTGGCCCACGCGGCCGGGCTGGAGCGTCCTGGTGAACAGGACGCCGCCGCCCTGGCGGCGCAGCCGGACCGTGAGTTCCCCGCTGCCGCCGTCGATGTCGACCTCACCGTAGTACGGAGGGTTCTCCGAAGGCGACATGTTGGCGAAGGGGGCCGACTGCACGTACGCCGTCTCCGGGCCGAAGGTGGCGTCGAGACGGCCGGCCGGGAAGCCGCCGGCGCCGATCGGGCCCGACACGAACTCCCAGAACGGCGCGAAGTCGGTGAAGGCGGCCCGCTCGGGCGCGTAGTGGTTCGCGGCGGTGTAGTGCACGTCGGCGGTGAGCCAGAGGGTGCCGGTGATGCGCTGGTGCTTGATGTGGCGCAGGAGTTCGGCGATCTGGAGCTCGCGGCCCAGCGGAGCGCCCGGGTCGCCCTGGGCGACGGCCTCGAAGTTCGCGGCCCCGTCGGGGACGACGATGCCGAGCGGCATGTCGGCGGCGATGACCTTCCAGGTGGCGCGGGAGCGGGAGAGCTCGCGCTTGAGCCAGGCCAGCTGCTCGGGGCCGAGGATGCCGATGGGGTCCTCGGACTGGGTGCCGGGGGAGTTGGCGTCGCGGTACGTGCGCATGTCGAGGACGAAGACGTCGAGCAGCGGCCCGTACCGCATCACCCGGTACATCCGGCCCTCGGCGCGGCCGCCGCGCAGGTCGGTGACGGGGAAGTACTCGCCGAATGCCTGACGGGCGCGGGCGGCGAGGGTGTCGGCCTCCTTGACGGTGTAGCGGGGGTCGTCGATCAGCTGGCCCGGGTACCAGTTGTTGCGCACCTCGTGGTCGTCCCACTGGGCGAGGACCGGGACCTGGGCGTTGAAGGCGGTCAGGCTGCGGTCGAGCAGGTTGTAGCGGAAGTTCCCGCGGAACTCGGCGAGGGTCTCGGCGACCTTCGCCTTCTCCTCGGTGGTCACGTTGCGCCAGAGGCTGCCGTCGCGCAGGGGTACGGACTCCTTGATCGGCCCGTCGGCGTAGATCGTGTCCCCGCTGAAGAGGAAGAAGTCGGGGTTGCGCAGCCGCATCTCCTCGAAGACGCGGTAGCCGCCGAGGTCGGGGTTGATGCCCCAGCCCTGGCCGGCCAGGTCCCCGGACCAGTGGAAGCGCACGTCGTGGCGGCGGGAGACGGGGGTGGTGCGGAAGGTGCCGTGGACCGGCTCGGCGGTGCGGCGGGGGTCGTCGGGGTCGGCCAGGACGACGCGGTAGTGGATCTGCTGCCCGGGCGGGAGGTCGCGCAGGACGGTGGTTCCGGTGAAGTCGCTCGACGGGCCGAGCAGCGGGCCGCGGTGGCGCCGTACGGCGTAGCGGAACGCCTCGCTCGGGGAGGTCTCGACGTACATCCGCGCGAGGCGGTCGGAACGGGTCCAGACGGTGGCCGAGTGGGCGGTGATCTCGCCGGACTGGACGCCCCAGAGCGCCTTCGGCCGGCCGGAGCGGGCGAAGGCGGGGGCGGCGAGTGCCGGAGCGGCGAACAGCGCGGAGGACAGGGCGAGGGAACCGCCGATGAGGGTCCGTCGGGTGTGCGGCATCGATGCCATCGGTGCGTCTCCAGGGGCCGGCGAGGACGGGTCGGACCAGCGTGCCGCCGCACCCCGGCCCGGCCGCGTCGCCCACGCGAACCCCGGATGAACACCCGTCAGCCGCTCATCCGTTCAGGCGGCCACGGGGTTCGCGCTGCGGGCCGTGTCCAGGATCACCCGGGAGACGAGCGCCGGATCGTCGTTCATCGGGACGTGGCCGCAGCCCGGGAGCCGGACCAGCCGGGCGCCGGGGAGGATGTGCTTGGCGCGCACGCCCTGGCGGCGCAGCAGCAGCCGGTCGCGCGTCCCCCAGGCGATGGTGACCGGCAGGCCGGGCACGTCGTCGGTGAACCGTACGGAACCGCCCGCGGCCAGGGTCTCCTCGAAGCCGGTGGCATCGCGCAGGGCCAGGGTCTCGGCGACCACGGCCTCCGGCGAACGGCGGGCCGGGCGGGCGTAGATGGTGCCGGTGAGTGCGGCGCGGCCGACGGCGTTGCGCGAGAGCCGCCGCACCGCGGGGAGGGGCAGGGCCTTGGCGCCGGCGCGCATCGTGAGGAGGGTGGCGAAGGCGTAGCGGCGCTCGGCCTCCGTCCAGAACCCGGCGGGGGAGAGGGCGGTGACCGAGCGGACGAGCTTGCTCCGGCCCATCTCGAGGGCGAGCAGCCCGCCGAGGGAGTTGCCCGCGACGTGCGGGCGCTCGATGCCGAGGGCCGTGCAGAGCGCCCCCAGCGCGGGTGCCACGGTCCCCAGGTTGTACGGAACCCCGTGCGGCAACGGCTCCGAGGCGCCGAAGCCCGGCAGATCGACGGCGATCACCTCGTGCTGGGCGGCCAGGATGTCGGTCACCGGCTGCCAGGCCTGGAGGTGGTGGCCGATGCCGTGCAGCAGGAGGAGCGGTTCGCCGGAGCCCTTGCGCTCGTAGGCGACGGTGGTGGTGCGGGGGCCGAGCGGCGTGTCGATCGTGAAGGAGACCGTGGCGGTCATGCTGCTCCTCGTCGGTGGGACGCGTGCGAGACAGGCTGTCAGTAACACCCACCGCCATGATTACCGTCCGGTAGCCCTTGACTACAAGCCTTCGGGGCACACGAGAACATCCCGTGAACGGCTTGATACGTATGCCCGATCTGCCCGGCAAAGGGACGAGCATTGGTCTTGACCAAGGGGGTGCACCGTCCTATCGTCGCAGGGATAGTGCAGGAACCTTTAATAAACAAGGGCGCGGAACTGCCGCTGGAACACACGGCGAGTGCAGCGACGGCAGGAGGAGTCAGGGTGGGGACCACGCAGCTCGAAACGGCGCCGGAGCCGAAGTACTGGCACCTCAAGACCGTCCTCAGCGAGGCGCTCGACCAGGACTTCGCCGTCGGTGAGGTCCTGCCCAACGAGCGTGAACTCGCCGCCCGTTTCGGGGTCGCCCGCGCGACCCTGCGTCAGGCGCTGGAGCAGCTGGAGCTCGAAGGCCGGCTGCAGCGTCGCCGTGGCGTCGGCACCACCGTCGCCCCGCCGCGCGTGGGCGTCGCCGTCGGCAGCGCGCAGCACAGCTGGCCCGGCGAGGGCGTCGACGGCTGGGAGCCGGTGGACGCGGCCGAGAGCCTGCCGCCGGCCGCGGTGCTGCAGCTCCTCGGCACCGGTGGGGATTTCGCCGCCGACCAGCCGGTGCACACGGTGCGCCGGACCCGGGTCACGCACGGCCAGGCCGTCGCCGCCGAGCTGCTCTACGTTCCGGCCGCCTCGGTGCCCGGACTCCCCGCGATCGAGGCCCCGTCCGGACCCGCCCGCGCCCGCGCCGTCCTGCGTGAGCTGCAGCGGCTGGTCCTCGACGGCCAGGACCGCTCGGTCGAACTCGGCTCCGCGCGTGCCGACGACGCCAAGGAACTGGACCGCCTGCCCGGCGCCCCGGTCCTCCTGGTCACCACCCGCTACTTCACCGCCGCGGGCACGGCCGCCGTCTCGGTGGCCACCTACCGCGCCGACACCTGCCGCCTCACCTTCGGCGACTCCGGCAACGTCGAGATCACGCACGAACCCCGCGTCGCCTCCTGACACCCGTGGGCCGGGCCGGTCACGGCCCGGCCGGCACCAGGGAACCGCGAGGGTCCCAGGGGGTGTGGTCAGCGGCGGGCCGTGACCGTCTTCTCCACCGCGAAGAGTTCCTCCTCGACGTGGTCCAGCGCGAGCCGCAGGGCGCCGGTCGCCACCGCGGCCTCGCCCAGCAGGGACAGGGCCACCCGCGGCGGGCGCAGGCAATAGCGTTCCAGCTCCTGGCGCAGGGGCTCCAGTACGCCGTCCAGCCCGGCCGCCCAGCCGCCGACGACCACCAGCTCCGGATCCATCGCCAGGACCAGCGCCGCCACGTCGTGGACCAGCCGCTGCAGGAACCGCTCCACGGCGGCCACCGCGCGCTCGTCGCCCCGCTTGGCCATCGCGAAGACCTCGGCGACGGCGGGTTCGTCCAGCGGATGCAGCGGCTCACCGGTGGTCGAGAGCAGTCGCTCGGGCGTGACCTCGCGGCCCAGCAGGTGCAGGGCGCCGATCTCGCCGGCCGCGCCGCCGAAGCCGCGGTGCAGCCGGCCGCCGATCAGCGAGCCGGCGCCGGGACTGAGCCCCGCCATCACGAACACCATGTCGCCGGTGTCCCGCGCGGCGCCCTTCCAGTGCTCGGCGACCGCCGCCGCATTGGCGTCGTTCTCCACCTGCACCGGGCAGCGGAACGAGCGGCGCAGCCGCTCCCCGAGCGGCAGCCCGGTCCAGCCGGGCAGCGCCGTGCCGAGGCGGACCGTGCCGTCCGCCTCCACGATCCCGGGGCTGCCGACCCCGACCGCCCGCAGGGAGTCCCGAGGCACGCCGGCGCGGCGCAGCAGATCCGCGACGGCCGCCCGCACCCGCTCCAGCCGCTCGTCCGCGGACGCGTCCTCCGCGACGTCCTTGGTGCCGGCGCCGATGACGCGGCCGTCCAGCCCGGACAGCAGCACCGCGATCCGGTGCGAGCCGATCTCGATGCCCAGCAGGTGCCCTGCCTCGGCCCGGAACCGGAACCGCCTCGCCGGTCGACCCTGGCGACGCGCGCCTTCCTCCGCTTCGGCCTCGACGACGAGCCCGGTCCCGATCAGCCCCTCGACGACACCTTCGACGGTCGGCCGGGAGAGCCCGGTCAGCCGTGTGAGGTCCGTGAGCGTCGGCGATCCGGCCGTGCGCAGCGCGCGCAGCACGACGGCGGAATTGATCCGCCGGAGCAGAGAGGGGTCCCCGCCGGTCAGCTGCCCCAACGTGTGTCCTCCCAGCTAGCGAGCTTGTTTGCCGGATCGTACTGCGCGCCCGGTGCCGCGGCGAGAAGCGGCCCCCCATCAGCCGGAATCAGCCTTTCCTCAGGCCGGCGAGACGAACCCCGACTCGTACGCCGTGATCACCGCCTGGGTGCGGTCCCGCGCCCCCAGCTTCGCCAGGATCGCACTGACGTGGGACTTGACCGTCTCCGTGCCGATGATCAGGTCGGCCGCGATCTCCACGTTGGTGAGCCCCCGCGCCATGAGCCGCAGGACCGCCTCCTCCCGCCCGGTCAGGGCGGCCCGCTCCAGCGCCGCCCGCGCCTGCCGGTTCCCGTACTCCGCGGCCAGGGACCGCACCGCGGCCGGGAAGAGCAGCGTCTCGCCCTCCGCCACCAGCCGTACCGCGTGCACGATCTCCGAAGGCCGGGCCCGCTTCAGCAGGAACCCGTCCGCTCCGGCCCGCAGCGCCTGGTAGACGTACTCGTCGTTCTCGAAGGTGGTGATCACGAGGATCTTCGGAGGTGAGTCCACCGAACGCAGGACCGCACGGGTCGCCTCGATCCCGTCGAGCAGCGGCATCCGCACGTCCATCGCCACTACGTCCGGCCTCAGTTGGCGGACGAGCGGGACCACCGAGGCCCCGTCCGCAGCCTCACCCACCACCTCGATGTCGGGCTGGGAGTCCAGGACGGCGCGCAGACCAGCGCGCACGAGGGGTTCGTCATCGACGAGCAGTACGGTAACCGGCATCCGGTCAGCGTATTCGCTCCAGCGGAAGCCGCGCGCGCACCCTCCAACTGCCCTCGTGCGGACCGGTCTCGGCCTCCCCGCCGAGCAGCGCGGCCCGCTCCCGCATCCCGCGCAGCCCGCTCCCGCTGCGCTGTATCAGGGCCGGCCCGTCCGGCAGCGGGTTCGACACCTCCAGGTCCAGCCGGTCCCCGGCCATCTCGATCCTCACCCGGACGGGCACCGGACCGCAGTGCCGCAGCACGTTCGTGAGCGCCTCCTGAAGGATCCGGTACCCCTCCCGGGTGACCGGCCCCGGCAACCTGTCGAGCGGGCCGCACAGTTGTGCGTCCACGGCCGCCCCGGAGGCCCGGGCCGACTCCAGCAGCCGGTCCGCCTCCACGAGCGTCGGCCGCTGCGACGGCGGCTGCCCGGACTCCCGCAGGACCCCCAGCACGCGTTCCAGATCCTCCAGCGCGGCCCGGCCCGTCTCCTCGATCGCGCACAGCGCCCGGTCCGTGAACTCCGGGTCTCCGGCGGCCCGGGCGGCCCCTGCCTGCACCACCGCCACCGTCAGCGCGTGCCCGATGGAGTCGTGAAGCTCGCGAGCGATCCGGTTGCGCTCCAGAAGCTGCTCGGTCCGGGCCTCCAGCGCGGTGAGCCGCTCGGCCGCCGAAGGCCCCAGCAACCGCCGGGCGATCGCGGTGATCAGCTCCCCGCAAAGGACCACTATGGCGATGAGCAGGATCAGCGGCACCGGCACGAGCAGCGCGGCGGCCCACCGCGGGGGCTCGAAGGGAAGCATGTAGTCACTTCCCAGCGGATGCCCGAGAGCGATCGAGACCATTTCGACCGACATGGCCGGGAGCCACACGGTCGGGACCCAGGCAACCCACGCGAGGACGAACCGCACCTCCAGCCACAGCAGGGTCCGCCAACGGTCGTTCCACCGCGCGGAGGGGACCGCACTGATGGTGCTTTCCGCGCGGCCCCAGTCGTGCGGGGTGAGCAGGAACCGCGCCTGCAGCCCCTCGACCAGCCGTACCCAGGGGACCAGACCGACAGGTATCGCGATGAGCAGCGGGACCCACGGCGCCGCCGGCTCCACGAACATCCAGAGCGCCACCAACAGGATCGGCACGCAGAGGTGCAACCAGCGTGAATAGGTCACTGGTTGGAGCGGTGCACGGAGCAGTCGGTACATGCCCTCATCGTGACAGGAGGTGGCTCGCGGCCGTCTCCCCCACGTGGGGGAGACGGCACCCTCGCATGGGGGAGGGAGAGGGGTGGGGCCGACGGCGAGTCTTGAGCCATGAACAGCATCGAGATCCGAGAACTCACCAAGGCATACGGCACCCACCGTGCGGTGGACGGCCTCACCTTCGATGTCCTGCCCGGCCGGGTCACCGGCTTCCTCGGCCCCAACGGCGCCGGCAAGTCCACCACGCTGCGCCTGCTGCTGGGCCTGGACCGGGCCACGTCCGGTACGGCCACGATCGGCGGGCGGCGGTTCACCGACCTCCCCGACCCGCTGCACCAGGTCGGCGCACTGCTGGACGCGCAGGCGGCCCACGGCGGGCGCACCGCCCGGAACCACCTCCGCTTCCTCGCCGCGGCGGACCGGATCCCGATGCGCAGAGTGGACGAGGTCCTGGAGCAGACGGGGATAGCCTCCGTCGCCGGGCGGCGGGTCACATCCTTCTCGCTCGGAATGCGCCAGCGCCTGGGCATAGCCGCGGCGCTGCTGGGTGACCCCGGGGTGCTGCTGCTGGACGAGCCGACCAACGGCCTCGACCCCGAGGGCATCATCTGGATCCGCGAGCTGATGCGCGGTCTCGCCACCGAGGGACGCACGGTCCTGGTCTCCAGCCATCTGATGTCGGAGACCTCGGCGTTCGCCGACCACCTGGTCGTGCTCGGCAACGGCAGACTGCTGGCCGACACCTCGATGGAGGAGGTCATCGACGCCCGCAGCACCCCGAGGGTGCGGCTGCGCACCTCCGACCCGGTCCGGCTGCGGGCCGCGCTGGCCCGTGACGGCTTCGAGCTGGTCACCGCGGACGACGGGCGATGGACCGTCGAGGGCATGCGGGCCGATCAGGTCGGCAGCCTGGCCGCCCGCGAAGGCGTGCCCGTGCTGGAGCTCTCCGACGACCGGGCCTCGCTGGAGCAGGCCTACCTGGACCTCACCGCCGACCACGCCCAGTTCGCCGCAACCCGCTGACCTTCCCTCCCTTCTTTCCCCACTCAGGAGGCTTCGCCATGAGCGCCGCTCTGCCCACCATGCCCGTCCTGCACTCGGAATGGATCAAGCTACGGTCCCTGCGCGGCACCGTAGGCACGTACATAGCCATCTTCGTCGCCACTGCCGGAATCCAGGTGCTCACCGCCGCGGCGATCGGCCAGGCCGAAGAGGGCAGCATGGGTGACGACCGCCTCCTCGCGGCCTACTACGGGATCAACTTCGGCCAGATCGCGGCCATAGCCTTCGGAGCGAACGCGCTGTCCGCCGAGTTCCACAACGGAGCCCTGCGCACCTCGCTGGCCGCGGTGCCGAACCGCACCCGCTTCTACCTCTCGAAGATGGCCGTGGTGGGCGCACTCGCCTTCGTGCTGGGGCAGATCACCGCCCTCGTCACGTTCGTGGCCGGCCAGGCGTTCATGGGGCCGTACGCCATGGAGCTCGGTGACCCGGGCACGATCCGGTCCGTCTTCGGCTGCGGGATGTACCTGACGCTGATGACGTTGTTCGCGGCGGGACTGACGGCCGTCCTGCGGAGCGCGGCGGCGGTGCTGAGCCTGCTCATACCCTTCGTACTGCTGGTGTCCTTCGTCATCGGAGCGAGCGCCGAGGGCGTGGCTCAGCTCCTGCCGGACCGGGCCGGCCAGATGATGATGCGGATGGAGGCCGACGGCCTTGTCGGCCACTGGACGGGACTCGGTGTGATGGCCCTGTGGGCGGCCGCCGCAGTCATCGGCGGGTGGGTCTCGGTGCACCGCCGGGACGCGTGACGCCAGGCCAGTTGTCAGTGGTGGCGGGGATACTGACGGTATGACCACGGCAGAGCACCTCGAGACGATCGACAGGCTCAGGGCGAAGGATTTCCCGCCCGAGCCGGTCCGGACCGTCGAAAGCAGCAGCGGCCCGGGTTTTCATCTGATCCGGCTCACTCGGACGCAGCACTTCTGGGATGACGACGGTTCGGGGCGGATCGGGGCGACCGACCAGATCAGTGCCGAGTACGGGGCGCTCACCCAGGCGGTGACCGACCGGTGGGGGGAGCCGCAGGTGTTCAGCGTCGGGTCGCTGCTGGAGCGAGGGCTCGACGGGGAGGAGATACCGGAGCCGTGGGACGAGCTGAGCAACAGCACCGACCACGTCCACCTGTGGCGGGCCGAGGAGCGGTGGCTGGTGGCCTACGTGGCGCAGTGGGACACCGAGGACCCCTACCTGCTGATGGCAGGGGTCACCGTCATCGACCCGCCCTAAGCCGCCTCTTTTGGATCTTGCCTAGTCGGTGGCGTCCCACTCTGCCTGCACCCAGGTCAGCTGCACCTCGCTCAGAGGGGGGCGAACCCTGCCGCGAACATCAGCATCTTCGGCTGCGGCCACATGTGGTGGAGGCGCAAACCCGGGGGAATTGCATCTAGTGCATGAGCGGCTGGGTTTCCATCTGCGGACCTGCATCGAGGGCGTAGGGCCACCCTTTCGCAGCGCGAGCCCCTCTCTTGGATCTCGCCGCCGCGCTTCCCGCCGTCGTCCTGAGCCGCCTCCTCGGCATCAATATCGAGTCGGCCACTCACTGGACCCAACGCCCTGGGGCCCCCGCAACGCCTACGCGGCCGACCTCTCCCGCCGCGAGGGCGGGCAACTCCCCGAGTCCCCGTAGCCGGGCCCCCGAGGGAGCGGTGGCCCGGGCGTGGACCGCCCGGGAGGCTGGTCCAGCGGCACAGGCAGACCGGGTCAGACCAGCTGATGTTGCGTCAGCCCGTGACCCCGGGCACGACCAGGCCGGTTTCGTACGCGATCACCACCGCGTGGGTCCGGTTCTGCGCGCCGAGTTTGGTCAGCACGTTCCCGACGTGCGTCTTCACCGTCTCCAGGCTCACCCTGCACGACTCCGCGATGTCCGGGTTGGACCGGCCGGTGGCCATCAGGCGCAGCACCTCCTCCTCCCGGCCCGTCAGCGCCGCCTGCGGCAGCGCCTCGGCGGATCCCAGTGGACGGGCGGTGACCATCCGGCGCAGGGCCGCCGGGAAGAGGATCGCCTCGCCCGCCGCGACCACCCGCACCGCCTCCGCGATCTTGGGGACGGGGAGCCGCTTGAGCACGAAGCCGCTGGCCCCGGCGCTGAGTGCGGCGGTGACGTAGTCGTCGTTCTCGAAGGTGGTGATCACCACGACCTTCGGCGGGTCGGCCGGCCCGGCGAGGAGCTGCCGGGTGGCTTCTATGCCGTTGCGGCGCGGCATCCGTACGTCCATCAGGACCACGTCCGGCCGCAACTGCCGTGCCCGCTCGACTGCTTCGATGCCGTCGGCGGCCTCCCCGACGACGGCAATCCCGGGCTGCATGGCGAGCAGCGTGCGCAGACCGCTGCGGGTCACCTCGTCGTCGTCCGCGATCAGGAGGGTGGTGCAGCTGGAGGCGCCGGAGGTGTCAGTTGTGACGGCTGCGCTCGCGTCGGGGCCGGTCGCGACCGCAGCGCTCGCTTGTGAGCCGATCATGCGGGCAAGCGTACCGGCAGCCGGACCGCGAGCCGCCAGTGCTCCGGTCCGTCCGCACCGGCCTCGATTTCGCCGTGCAGGAGCCGCACGCGCTCCAAGAGGCCGGGCAGGCCGTGCCCGGACGTCGGGAAGGCACCCGCGCTCATTCCGCTCCCGGCTCCGGTCCGGTTGACCACGCCGAGCTCCAACGAGTCCGGCGCGGTCGCCACCTTGACCCGGATCGGACCGCCCGCTCCGTGCCGCAGCGCGTTCGTCAGCCCTTCCTGCAGGATCCGGTACGCCGCCCGGGAGAGCGTCCCCTGCACCTGCGCATAGTCGCCCGACAGCTCCGGCTCCACCACCGCGCCCGCGTGCCGCAGCCGGTCGAGCAGCTCGGGCAGGTCTGCCAGGGTCCGGGCCGGCGCCGTCCCCGCCTTCTCCTCGCGCAGCATGCCCAGCACATAGTCCAGGTCCTCAAGGGCGGCCCGGGTCGACTCCTCGATGCTGCGCAGGGCGGCCCGCGCCGCCACCGGGTCGGCACAGAGCACCTCGCCGGCCACCGCTGCCTGGATCGTGGCGGCCGTCAGGGTGTGCCCGATCGAGTCGTGCAACTCGTGGGCCAGCCGGTTGCGTTCGGCCAGTACCCGCTCCCGCTCGGCCGCCAGCGAGAGCCGCTCGGCCGACGACGGACCCAGCAGCCTGGGCGCCAGCCACCGCAGGGCGTATGTCACCGCCGGGCACAGAGCCGCCGCCAGCAGCAGGCAGCAGAGCGCAGCTGCCCAGCTCTGCCAGCCGCTCTCCGCCCGCAGCGACCAGCCGTTCACACTCACCCCGGCCTCGGCGCCGGCCCAACCGCCGGGCAGGAGCAAGCCCGCGACGAACAGCAGGATGCTCAGCTGCGCCCCCGCCCACCCCAGCGCCACATGCGACAGCAGCCAGAGCGGGGTCCGCAGCCGGTCGGCGCCCGATGCAGTGGAAGAAGCCGCCCCGTCACCGGGCAGGCCCGCACGCCGACGCTCGCCCACGGGGTCCGGCAACGGCACCCCCAGCATCCGCCGGGCGCAAGCGATCAGCACCCGCCGCGTGGTACGAGCCAGCCCGATCACGCCGATCAGTACGGACCAGACCAGCACGGTCAGAGCGAACTGCACTCCCAAGGAAGCGGATGGCCATGCCACCGCCGGTAGTGCTGCGAAAGGCAGCAATGGAAGGCTCGCCAACGCCCCGCAATAGGCGAATAGCGCACCCGAATACGTGGAGCCGCGCAGCAGCGGCCGGATTCCTCTGAACATGGGCCAGGTAAGTATCACCGGACGGCCCACCGGCGGCCTCCCCCGATCGGGGGAGCGGACTCTCCCGCCTTCCCGCGATGTGTCCGTGGGTTCCCGAAACCAGAATCGAGGTCTTGCCAGTTGACGGGACGGAAGGACGGGCTGATGAACGCTCAGGGGATCGAGACACCGCTGGATCACACGGTGTCCGCTCAGGACCAGGCCGTACGGAGTCAGACGACACCGAACGGAATGGCGCCGGGTCTGACAGCACCGAAGAACAGCCTGGCCACAGCCGCCATGACACTGGGCATCATCAGCCTGTGCACCTCGTTCGTCTTGGTCGGCGGCCCGCTCGCCGTGATGGGCCTGATCCTGGGCATCGCCGCGCTGATGGCGGCCAAGCGGACCGGCGTGGGCCGGGGCAAGGCCGTCACCGCCGTGGTGACGTCGTCCCTCGCGATCGTGGTGTCCGGGCTGGTCGCCGTGTTCATGGCCTGGTACGCGAACAAGACGCAGGAGTGCTACCAGCCCGACAGCTTCCACCAGTACACGCAGTGCGTCCGCGAGCACCTGAACGGAAACTGAACGGCATTCCCGTTCCCTCACCGGTGAACCGGCTGCCCGCTCTCCCCGCTCCGGTGGAAACGCTGCGACGCGAAGGGCCCCGACACCTTCCGGTGCGCGACGGCCGCGGGGTCGGCCGGCAGGGTGCGGATGCGGGTCTCGTCGCCGTCACGGACCGCCCGCACGATGTGCTCGACCGTCTCCCGGGCCCGGGCCCGGGGCTCGGACGTGACGGTCACCGTTCCGTCCAAGTGGCCATGGCCGACAGGCCTATATGGGAGGAGGAGACGCCCTGAGGTTCTCTCCGCCGTAGAAAGACTCGTAGTCGATCACGATGGAGAGGCGTCGGCAGATCAATTCCCAGAACCACGCATGTGTCGCGTCATCGTACTCGTCGAGATGGATGAGGTACTGGCAAGCGCCTTGGGGGAAGGCAATGCCGTCGAAGAGTGCGTACATGCTGGGCGCTGCGGGCCAATCCGGGGCCAGTGTCTCGTAGGTCTCCTTGTTCCACTGGCCAATGGGCCTACCGTCCAGCGTCACCGCCGTTCCGGTGATCAGGGCAGGTCCGAGGCCGACGTTGATCACCTGGAGGCCCGTCGTGCGGTCTCCGTAGTTCTTCACCTGGCGCATTTGAAGGTGGGGCCTCACGGACTTCCTGTTGTGCGTCCGCACCGTCCTCGCCTGAATCCAGCTCACCCCTAGCGAACCCATGGCCACGGCCGTTGCCGAAAGGGAAATGATTCCGTTGCCGTCCATGGCGTCTCCCCTCGCCCCTGATCATCTCCGGCTGTGGAGGTAGTCCATCACCGTCTCGAAGGCGGCAACAGGTCGCACGAAAGGCGCACGCATCGCATCGGGGCGGCGTCCGACAGCTCTACTCTCGGACGGCAAGGCGTACGCGGTCTCACGCGAACTCGCCTCCCTGCAATCGAACATCGGGGCAACACTCGGCGACGACTCCCCAAGATCTGTGCCAGAACCGAGAAGTAGCAGCAGACCACGGGGACGGCCCGCTGCCCGGAGGGCGGCGGGCCGTCGAGTCTGTTTTGGCCCCACCCACGATCCCGTGGGGTGGGTTTTCCCGCACCTGGCCATCGAGGCAGTTGTTGCCAACGCGGGTCTGGTTCCGTGCAGCTCGGCTGTGATTGAAGCTGGATGCGACCTCGCGGGTCATGCGCAGGTTTGGCAGCCTTCCTTGCCAAAGCTCTCGCTCACCCGTGATCTTGAATCCGTGACGACGGTAGGAGCGGACCGCGCTCTGGTTGTAGTCAGTGACCCACAGGCCTATGGGTGCGGCTCCGGCCCAGGTGAAGAACTCGGTCATCATGCGGCCACCGAGTCCCTGACCCTGGACGTGATTCAGCAAATACATCGGTCCGAGGGTGACCACTTCGCCGCGGCGCCCGCAGAGAACGCCGACGATCTCGGTTTCGGAACGGACAACGCGGCAGAACAGCAGGTCTGGTTGCTGGTTCGCTGCCTCGATGAACTCCCGCCACTGGGTGATGCCCTCCGCCGTGGCTGACGAGCTGCGATGCTCACGGACCCAGTCCTCGTCGACCCCCACCTCTGGGTTGCGGTATGTCTCCAGCCAAGCCCTCAGCAGCAGTGGCCCCAACCACGCGGAGTCGTCCGGACGAGCGGCTTCGATCACGTAGGTCATGGCGACGATCCTCGTCGATCATCCGCACCTTCAGACCGCCCAGTCAGATGTCAGCCGGCCTTGGCCGCGGTGAGGCGGTCGACGATGGCCGCGCAGAGGCGGGGGTCGGTGAACGTCTTGGTCCAGCCGCCGAACGGCGGGAGGTCAGCAGCCCTCGGGAGCCTCGGCGGCGGCGCGGAGGCGGGCGTACTCCTGGGCCATGGACTCGGCGGTCCAGTGGGCGTTGAGGCCGCTCGGGTTGGGGAGCGCCCAGATGCGGGTGGAGCCGATGGTCCGCTCCTGAGGGCCGATCTGCGCCTTCCGCTCCCCGAAGGCCGTGCGGTAGGCCGTCACTCCGACCACCGCCAGCCACTGGGGGCGCAGGAGCTCCACCTTGGCCGTCAGGATGCGGCCGCCCTCGCGGAACTCCTCGGCGCTCAGTTCGTCGGCGCGGGCCGTGGCGCGGGCGACGACGTTGGTGATGCCGAGACGGTAGGTCAGCAGCTCCTCCTGCTCCGCGGGGGCCAGCCGGCGCGGAGTGAAGCCCGACAGGTGCAGGACGGGCCAGAACCGGTTGCCGGGGCGGGCGAAGTGGTGGCCCGTCGCGGCGGAGAGGAGGCCGGGGTTGATCCCGCAGAACAGCACACGCAGACCGCCCGCGACCACGTCCGGGAGGACGCGGTCACGGGCGGCGGTCAGCTCCTCGGGGGTCAGAGGATCGACCCCGGCGCGTACCCGGCGGCCTCCGGGTGCTGCTTGGCGATCGCCTCGATCCGGGAGACGACGGCGGCGACCTGGTCGCCCGCGGCGCCGGTGAAGGACAGCTTGTCGGCCATGAGGGCGTCGAGCTGGGCCCGGTCCAGCGGCATCCGGTCGTCGGCGGCCAGCTTGTCCAGCAGCTCGTTGCGCTCGGCGCCCTGCTCGCGCATGGCGAGCGCGGAGGCCACCGCGTGCTCCTTGATGACCTCGTGGGCGGCCTCGCGGCCGACGCCGGCCCGGACCGCGCCCATCAGGACCTTGGTGGTCGCGAGGAAGGGCAGGTAGCGGTCCAGCTCGCGGGCGACGACCGCCGGGAAGGCGCCGAACTCGTCGAGGACCGTCAGGAAGGTCTCCAGCAGGCCGTCGAAGGCGAAGAACGCGTCCGGCAGTGCCACCCGGCGGACCACGGAGCAGGAGACGTCGCCCTCGTTCCACTGGTCGCCGGCCAGCTCGCCGGTCATCGAGGCGTAGCCGCGCAGGATGACCATGAGGCCGTTCACGCGCTCGCAGGAGCGGGTGTTCATCTTGTGCGGCATCGCCGAGGAGCCGACCTGGCCGGGCTTGAAGCCCTCGGTGACCAGCTCGTGGCCGGCCATCAGGCGGATCGTCTTGGCGATCGACGACGGGGCGGCGGCCAGCTGCACCAGCGCGGTGACCACGTCGTAGTCGAGCGAGCGCGGGTAGACCTGGCCGACCGAGGTGAAGGCCTGGGCGAAGCCGAGGTGGGCGGCGATCCGCTGCTCCAGGTCGGCGAGCTTCGCGGCGTCGCCGCCGAGCAGGTCGAGCATGTCCTGGGCGGTGCCCACCGGGCCCTTGATCCCGCGCAGCGGGTAGCGGCCGAGGAGGTTCTCCAGGCGGTCGTAGGCGACGAGCAGTTCGTCGGCCGCGGTGGCGAAGCGCTTGCCCAGGGTGGTGGCCTGCGCGGCCACGTTGTGGGAGCGGCCGGCCATGACCAGCTCGGCGTGCTCGCCGGCCAGCTTGCCGAGGCGGGCGAGGACGGCCACCGTGCGGTCGCGGGCCAGCTCCAGCGAGAGCCGGATCTGCAGCTGCTCGACGTTCTCGGTGAGGTCGCGCGAGGTCATGCCCTTGTGGACGTGCTCGTGACCGGCGAGGGCGTTGAACTCCTCGATCCGGGCCTTCACGTCGTGCCGGGTGACCTTCTCGCGCTCGGCGATGGAGGCGAGGTCGACGGTCTCCAGGACGCGCTCGTAGTCGGCGAGGGCCGCGTCCGGGACCTCGATACCGAGGTCCTTCTGGGCGCGCAGCACGGCGAGCCACAGCCGCCGCTCCAGCGTCACCTTGTACTCGGGGGACCACAGGACGGCGAGCTCCGCGGAGGCGTAGCGGCCGGCCAGGACATTGGGGATGCGGGGCTTGGCAGTCACGTGGAGGGATTCTACTTGGGCCACCGCTGTGCGTTCACGCAGGTAGGGCCCCCGCTCGTGATTGTGGCTTGCTACGAGAGCGAAGCGTCCCCGTACGGCAGCAGCTCCGGGCGCTTGGCCGGGCGGCCGTCCCCGGAGGAGCGGCCCGTCAGGCGGCGGCCGATCCAGGGGAGCAGGTGCTGCCGGGCGAAGCTCAGGTCCTGGGCCCGGCGCACCGTCCAGCCGGGCGTTACGGCGACGGGCAGCTCCGTGCGCCAATCCTGCTCGGCGGGCAGGCCCAGGGTCTGCCAGACGGCCTCGGCCACCCGGCGGTGGCCCTCCGCCGTCAGGTGCAGCCGGTCCACGTCCCACATCCGCTGGTCTCCGAGCACGGAGGCCCCGTACAGGTCCACGACCTGGGCGTCGTGCCGGGCGGCGAGCTCCTCGATGATGACGAAGAGCTCCTCCATGCGGGGCCGGAATCGTTGCATCACCGGACCGTTGCGCCCCGGGGAGCGCATGAGGACGAGACGCTTGCAGGAGGGCGCGAGGATCTCCACGGCCGCCTCCAGGTGGCCGCGGACCCGGCCCATGTCCACCTTGGGGCGCAGGGCGTCGTTCAGCCCGCCCACCAGGGCCACCACGTCGGCGCCCATCGCCGCCGCCACCGGGGCCTGGTCCTCCGCGATCTGCCCGATCAGCTTCCCGCGGACCGCGAGGTTCGCGTAGCGGAAGCCCGGCTCGCGCGCGGCGAGGCGGGCGGCCAGCAGATCGGCCCAGCCCCGGTAGGAGCCGTCCGGAAGCAGGTCCGACATGCCCTCGGTGAAGGAGTCGCCGACCGCGACGAAACTGGTGTAAGAGGCATTCATCTCCATGGCGGAGTGATGTTACCGCGCGGTACCCCGACCCCGCAGGGCCGGGGGACCGCACCTCCCCGACGGATCAGGCGGACGCGGGCCTGCCGAACAGCTCCCGCAGTACGTCCTCCATGGTCACGAGGCCCGTCATGGCACCTTCCGCCCCGAGCACCGCCGCCAGGTGCGTACGGCTGCGCCGCATGGCGGTCAGCACGTCGTCCAGCGGGGTCTCCGCCCGTACCTGGGCGATCGGCCGCAGCTCCGCCACGGGGAAGGGCTCGTTCCGTGCCTCCCCGTCCGCGTCCAGGGCGTCCTTCACGTGCAGGTAGCCCAGGATCCGGTCCTGCTCGTCGACCACCGGGAAACGGGAGTACCCGGACTCGGCCGACAGCCGCTCCAGGCCGGTCGGAGTGATGCCCACGCGGGCCGAGACCACCCGGTCCGCCGGCAGCACCACATCGGTCACCGGCCGCCGGCCCAGCTCCAGGGCGTCGTGCAGGCGCTCGCTCGCCCGGTCGTCGAGCAGACCCGCGTCACTGGAGTCCTTGACCATCCGCGCCAGCTCGTCGTCCGAGAAGCTCGCCGCGATCTCGTCCTTCACCTCCACCCGCAGCAGGTGCAGCAGGGCGTTGGCGAAGGCGTTGATCGCGAAGATCACCGGCCGCAGCGCCCGGGTGACGGCCACCAGCGGCGGCCCCAGCAGGAGCGCGGTGCGCACCGGCTCGGACAGCGCCACGTTCTTCGGCACCATCTCGCCGAAGAGCATGTGCAGGTACGTAGCCAGCGACAGAGCCACCACGAACGAGATCGCGTGCGTCAGCCCGTCGGGTACCCCGACGAGGTCGAACAGCGGGGTCAGCAGGTGCGCGATGGCCGGCTCGGCCACCACACCCAGCACCAGGGTGCACAGCGTGATGCCCAGCTGCGCCGCCGCCATCAGCGCCGACACGTGCTCCAGGCCCCACAGGACGGCGCGGGCCCGCCGGTCGCCCTGCTCGGCGTACGGCTCGATCTGGCTGCGCCGGACCGAGATCAGTGCGAACTCCGCACCGACGAAGAAGGCGTTGACGACCAGGGTCGCCAGGCCGATCAGCAGCTGGATGACGGTCATCGGGCCTCCTCCGTTCCCCCGGCGCGCTCGGCCGGGGCGTGCAGCAGCACCCGCGCCGCCCGGCGTCCGCCGGCGTCCACCACGTCCAGCTGCCAGCCGTCCAGTTCCATCTGGTCGCCGACGGCCGGGATCCGGCCCAGCTCGGTCGCTATCAGGCCGGCCAGCGTCTCGTACGGACCGTCCGGCACGCGCAGGCCGATCCGCTGGAGCTGGTCGGTGCGCGCGGAGCCGTCGGCGGAGTAGAGGAGGCGGCCGGAATCGTCCGTACCGGCCGGGGCCAGGTCCGGGGTCTCGTGCGGATCGTGCTCGTCCCGGACCTCGCCGACGACCTCCTCGACGATGTCCTCCAGCGTGGCCACACCGGCCGTGCCGCCGTACTCGTCGATGACCACGGCCATCGTCTGCTTGCCGGACAGCCGGTCGAGCAGCCGGTCCACGGTCAGCGACTCCGGTACGAGGAGGGGCTCGCGCAGCAGCTGCGACACCGGACGGCGGCGCCGCTCCTCGGCGGGCAGGGCCAGCACGTCCTTGATGTGGACGGTGCCGACGACGGTGTCGAGGCTTCCCCGGTAGACCGGGAAGCGGGACAGGCCGGTGGCGAGCGTCGCGTTCGCCACGTCCTCGGCGGTGGTCTGCACGTCGAGAGCGGTGACCTGGACGCGCGGGGTCATCACGTTCTCCGCGGTCAGGTCGGCCAGGTTCAGGGTCCGCACGAACAGCTCGGCGGTGTCCTTCTCCAGCGCGCCCTCCTTCGCGGAGTGCCGCGCCAGGGCGACCAGCTCCTGCGGGGTGCGCGCGGAGGCCAGCTCCTCGGCCGGCTCCATGCCCAGGCGCCGCACCATGTGGTTCGCGGTGGTGTTGAGGTGGCTGATCAGGGGTTTGAAGGCCCGGCTGAAGACACGCTGCGCGGTCGCCACGCGCTTGGCGATCGCCAGCGGCGAGGAGATGGCCCAGTTCTTCGGCACCAGCTCGCCGACGACCATCAGCACCACGGTCGACACGACGGTGCCGAGGACCAGGGCGGTGGAGGAGGCGGCGCCGGCCGACAGGCCCATCGCCTCGAACGGGCCCTGGAGCAGGGTGGAGATCGACGGCTTGGAGATCATGCCGATGACCAGGCCGGTCACGGTGATGCCGAGCTGGGCGCCGGAGAGCTGGAACGTCAGGGTGCGGACGGCCGCCAGGGCGCTGTCGGCCCCGCGCTCACCGCGCTCGACGGCTCGTTCGAGCTCGCTGCGCTCCACGGTCGTCAGCGAGAACTCGGCCGCGACGAAGACCCCGCAGGCGACGCAGAGCAGCAGTGCCACGACGAGCAGGAGCACCTCGGTCATCGGTCGATCACCTCCGTCCCATGATCGGCCAGGAGGAGGGGGACCGCGCGATGTCGCGGAGCGGTATGTCGGGGACTGGGAGGCTCGCCCATGGGCGGACGCTCACACCTTTCACTCAAGAGGGACCTTGCCCACATGGTAAAGGACGGGCAAAGAGAACGGATCATTCTTTTGGCGGAGTCCGGCCGGATGATGGGATCCGGATATGACTGATCTTCATATCGGACCCGCTTCGGCCGCCGATCTCGGCGCCGTGCTCGCCTTCTGGAAGGCCGCCGCCGAGGGAACGAGTATCAGCGACGACCTCGCCGGGGTCGAGCGGCTCCACGACCGCGACCCGCAGGCGCTGCTCCTCGCCCGGCGCGACGGCGAGCTCGTGGGCACGGTGATCGCCGGGTTCGACGGCTGGCGCTGTCACCTGTACCGGCTCGCCGTGCACCCCGGCCACCGGCGCCAGGGGATCGGGACCGCACTGCTGGCCGCCGCCGAGGAACGCTTCGTGGCGCTCGGCGGGCGGCGGGCGGACGCGATGGTGCTCGTCCGCAACGCACGGGCCCACCTGGCCTGGGACGCCGCGGGCTACGGGCCCCAGGACCAGTGGACGCGCTGGGTCAAGCCTCTCGGCGCGCCGACCCGATGACGCAGTAGGAGGTCGGCAGGGCCGGACCGCGCTCGGGCAGCCGCAGGCGGCGGTGCGAGACGATCCGGAAGCCGGCGGCCTCGATGGCGGCGAGCGGGTCGCGCGCGGTGTGGCAGCCGCCGAAGAGGTGCGGCCAGACGGTCCGGTCCAGGGTGCGCTGGACGGCGGCCATGCCGGGGCCGGGCGCCAGGCCGTGCTCGAAGAAGCGCAGCTCGGCGTCGGGGCGGAGTACGCGGTGCAGTTCGGCGAGGGAGCGGTGCAGGTCCCGTACGGTGCACAGCACCAGCGAGGCGACGGCGGCGTCGAAGGCCTCGCTCTTGACCGGGAGGGCCTCGGCGGCGCCGGGTACGACGTCCACGGGGACCTCGCAGCGGAGGGCGGCGGAGGCCGCGAGCCGGCGGAGGGTGCGCTCCGGTTCGACGGCGACGACCTCGGAGACGGCGCGGGGGTAGTGCGGGAAGTTCAGGCCGTTGCCGGCGCCGATCTCGATGACGCGGCCGGAGACGCCGTGCAGCAGCTCGCGGCGGAGGGGGGCGATGCCGGCGCGGGTCTCGGCGGTGGTGCTGGCGCGGGCGTAGAAGCGGGCGAAGACGGGGTGGTGGACGGGGTCGTGGGGCGGGGTGCTGTGCGTGGTGCGCTTGTTGCGGCGGGGCGGCATGACGGACCTCCCGGGAGGCGACGTTCCGGTACCTCCAGCGTGCCCTGTGGTCGGGCCGTCATCCCTGCCTCCGGCGGCTCGGGCTCCGAGCCCATGCCCCGCGCCTCAGACGCCGGCGAGGCGGAAAGACCCGGGGCTCCGCCCCGGACCCCGCGCCTCAGACGCCGACGGGGCTGGATTGAGGCGACGGGGCCGGATTGCGGCGGCGTTGCCGGGTTTGTCGCCGGCGGGGGTTCGTGCCCCGGCTCAGGCGTATGCCGGAGGGGACCACGTCGTGAGGAAGGAGGCTGGCGACCAGGTGCCCCAGAGGGGTGGGGCCAGCCAGGTGGGGGCCGAGGTGCGGAAGTGGTCCGGGGGGAGGGTGCCCGAGCGCTCCGGGATCGCGCCCAGGAGGGGCAGGTCCGCGGACTTCGGGAGGTCCGCCAGGTTGCAGCGGGCCGCCAGGTCCGGGTCCTGCGGCCAGCTGCCGACCACCACGCCCAGCGGGGTCAGGTCCCGGGCCCGCAGGGCTTCCGCCGTGAGGGTGGTGGAGTTGAGGGTTCCGAGGCCCGCAGGGGCGACGATCACGGTCGGCGCGCCCAGCAGCCGGGCCGCGTCGGCCAGAGTGTTGCCCTCGTCGTCGAAGTGGACGAGCAGCCCGCCCGCCCCCTCCACCAGGACCAGGTCGTGCGCCTCGGACAGCTGCCGCGCCGCCTCCGCGATCTCCGCCGGGGAGAGGGTCGGCAGCCCCGCGCGGCGGGCCGCCGTGTTCGGGGCCAAGGGCTCCGGATAGCGGGCCAGTTCCACCGCGGTGACCGCGGAGCCGGCCAGGCGGACCGCTTCCGCGGCGTCCCCCGGCTCCTGCGGACCCACACCCGTCTGCGCGGGCTTGAGCACGGCCACCGAGCGGCCGGCCGCGATCGCGGCGGCCGCGATCGCCGACGTGACCATGGTCTTGCCGATTTCGGTGCCCGTCCCGGACACCACCACTACGGACATCTCAGCCTTCCTCCGCGGCCGCGCACACCGCGCGGCAGATACGGGCCACGTCCGCCTCGCCGGTGACGAACGGCGGCATGACATAGATCAGGTCCCGGAAGGGGCGCAGCCACACGCCCTCGCGCACCGCCGCCCGGGTCGCGGCCGCCATGTCGATCTCGTGGTCCAGCTGCACCACGCCGATCGCGCCCAGCACGCGCACGTCCCGCACGCCGGGGATCCCCGCCGCGGCCGCCAGGCCTTCGCGGAGGCCGGCCTCGATCCGCTTGACGTCGGTCGCCCAGTCCTGCCCGAGGAGGAGCTCGATCGACGCGAGCGCCACCGCCGACGCGAGCGGGTTGCCCATGAAGGTCGGCCCGTGCGCGAGCACGGGCACCTCGCCCTGGGAGATCCCGTCGGCGACCCGTTCCGTGCACAGGGTCGCCGCGAGGGTGAGGTAGCCACCGGTCAGCGACTTGCCCAGGCACATCACGTCCGGGGTGATCCCGGCGTGGTCGGCCGCGAAGAGCGCGCCCGTGCGGCCGAAGCCCGTCGCGATCTCGTCCAGGATGAGGAGGACGCCGTACTCGTCGCACAGCTCGCGCAGCACCCGGAGGTGGTCCGGGTGGTGGAAGCGCATGCCGCCCGCGCCCTGGACCACCGGCTCCACGATGACGGCGGCCAACTCGTCGGCGTGCGCGGCGATCAGGGAGCGCAGGTGGTCGGCGTACGCCGGGTCCACGGGCGTGTCGAAACCGGCGGGCGGCGCGTCCGCGAAGACCTGCCGCGGCAGGTGCCCCTGCCACAGCTCGTGCATGCCGCCGTCGGGGTCGCAGACGGCCATCGGCTGCCAGGTGTCCCCGTGGTAGCCGCCGCGCCAGGTCAGCAGCCGGGTCTTGCCCGTCCGCCCCACCGAACGCCAGTACTGCAGGCACATCTTGACCGCGACCTCGACGGACACCGAGCCCGAGTCGGAGAGGAAGACGTGCTCCAGCCCCTGCGGGGTGATCTCGACGAGCTTCGCGGCGAGCCGGACGGCGGGCTCGTGGGTGAGCCCGCCGAACATCACGTGCGACATACGGCCCAGCTGCGTGGTCACGGCCTCGTTGAGCACCGGGTGGTTGTAGCCGTGGATGGCCGACCACCAGGAGGACATACCGTCGACCAGCTCCTCGTGGCCCTCCCCCTGGGAGGGCTCGGCGAGCCGCAGCCGCACTCCCGAGGCGGAGGCGATGACCAGCGGCTCCTGCCGCCCGGGCATCGGACCGTACGGGTGCCAGACGTGCTGCCGGTCCAGCGCGAGCAGTTCCGCGCCGGACGAAAGAGGGCCGGAAGAACGAGGGCCGGACGAACGAGTGCCGGCCGGACGTGTCCCGGACGACGGTGCGTCGAGCGGGTGCGGCTGATCAGGCATTGGGAGCGATGTCCGTCCCCGCGCCGCGACGGCGTACGGCCACCAGCTCCGGCCGGACCTCGCCGGCCTCGGCCTGGGCCGGTACGGGCGCCGCCTCCGCGTGCCCGTGCCCGGAGCAGCCGCCGCACGCCGAGCCGCAGCCCGCCGCCGGGGCGTCGTCGCCCGTGGTCGCGCCCGAACCGCAGACCGAGGCGCCGCCGTTCGAGCCGCAGCCCCCGGCGGCCGCCGCGTCGGAGCGGTGCGCGGGGAGGGTCGACGTACCGGCGCCCTCCACCTCGAAACCGGCGTCCGCGATCATGTCGAGGTCGGCCTGACCGGCCTGGCCCTCACTGGTCAGGTAGTCGCCCAGGAAGATCGAGTTGACCACGTGCAGGGCCAGCGGCTGCAGCGAGCGCAGGTGCACCTCGCGCCCGCCCGCGAGGCGGACCTCGACGTCGGGACAGACGAACCGCGCCATCGCCAGGATCCGCAGGCAGCGCTGCGGGGTGAGGTTCCACTCCTTGGCCAGCGGGGTGCCCTCGAAGGGGATCAGGAAGTTGACCGGTACCGAGTCCGCGTCCAGCTCGCGCAGCGAGAAGACGACGTCGACCAGGTCCTCGTCGGTCTCGCCCATGCCCGCGATCAGACCGGAGCACGCGGACAGGCCGGCGGCGTGCGCCTTTTGTACGGTGTCGACCCGGTCCGCGTAGGTGTGGGTCTTGGTGATCGCGCCGTACGTCGCCTCGGACGTGTTGAGGTTGTGGTTGTAGGCGTCCGCGCCCGCGTCGCGCAGCCGCTCCGCCTGGCCGTCCGAGAGCAGGCCGAGGCACGCGCAGACCTCGACGCCCTCGTTCTGCTCCTTGATCGCCTCGATGGTCTTGCCGACCCGGTCCACGTCCCGGTCCGTCGGCCCGCGGCCGCTCGCGACCAGGCAGACCCGCTTCGCGCCGCCCGCGACGCCGGCGGCGGCGGCCTGGGAGGCCTCTTCCGGCTTCAGCCACGTGTACTTGAGGATCTCCGCCTTCGATCCCAGGCGCTGGGAGCAGTACGAGCAGTCCTCCGGGCACAGGCCCGACTTCAGGTTGACCAGGTAGTTCAGCTTGACCCGACGCCCGAACCACTGGCGGCGCACCTTGCCGGCCGCGGCCACCACGTCGAGCAGTTCGTCGTCAGAAGTCGCCAGTACGGCGAGCGCCTCTTCGCGGGTCGGCAGCTCGCGCCGCAGCCCCTTGTCCACCAGGGTGTTCAGCAGGTCCATGCACCCGATCCTGGACCACAGCACCCATCCCGGCCAAGGAGAGATCGCACAACATGGCCGGATGGGTGTGTGTGTATCACCACACCTGGCGCACAAGTCACGGCCGCTAGGGTCGGGGCAGGTCTGTGGACTGCCGACAAAACACGAGGACATGCCGATGCCCCAGCACACCCCCGACCCCGAGGCCGTCTTCGCCTGGATCGACGCCGCGGAGAGCGAGCGGGAGCAGGCGGGGCTGGTCCGCACGCTCCGCCCGCGGCCGGCGGTGTCGCCGCTCCTGGACCTCGCGAGCAACGACTACCTCGGCCTGTCCCGGCACCCCGAGACGGTCCGCGGGGCACGGGAGGCGGCCGAGCGCTGGGGCGCCGGAGCCACCGGGTCCCGCCTCGTGACGGGCACGACCGAGCTGCACGAGGAGCTGGAGCGGGAGCTCGCCGCCTTCTGCGGTTTCGAGGCCGCGCTGGTCCTCTCCTCCGGGTACGCGGCCAATCTCGCCGCCGTCACCGCGCTCGGCGGCCGGGGGACGCTGGTCGTCTCCGACGCAGGAAACCACGCCTCGATCGTCGACGGCTGCCGGCTCTCGCGCGCCGAGACCGCGGTGATCCCGCACTCCGACCCGGACACCGCGCGCAAGACGCTCGCCACCCACGACGGCCCGGCGCTGCTGGTGAGCGACTCGGTGTTCTCCGTGGACGGGGACGCCGCCCCGCTCGCCGGGTACGCCGCCGCCTGCCGTGACGAGGGCGCGGCCCTGATCGTGGACGACGCCCACGGGCTGGGCGTGCTCGGCGAGGGCGGCCGCGGCGCGCTGCACGCCGCCGGGCTCGCGGGCGCGCCCTACGTGGTCGCGACGCTGACCCTGTCGAAGTCCCTGGGCAGCCAGGGCGGGGCCGTGCTCGGCCCGGCCAAGGTGATCAGACACCTGGTCAACACGGCGCGCACCTTCATCTTCGACACCGGACTGGCCCCGGCCGCCGCGGGCGCGGCCCTGGCGAGCCTGCGCCTGCTCCAGCGGGAACCGGAGCGGGCGGGCCGCGCCCGCGAGGTGGCCGACCGGCTGTACGGGCGGCTCACCGCGTCCGGCCTGACCGCGGCCCGGCCGGACGCGGCCGTGGTGTCGGTACGGGCCCCGTCGGCGTCGGCGGCACTGCGCTGGGCCGCCGACTGCCGCGAGGCGGGTCTGTCCGTGGGGTGCTTCCGCCCGCCGTCGGTGCCGGACGGCATCTCCCGGCTGCGGCTGACCGCCCGGGCCGATCTCACGGCGGAGGAGATCAACCGGGCGGTCGGGACGATCCTTCGGACCGCGCCCGCCGGAGCCACGGAACGCTAGGCGGAGCTACGCGTGCGCGTCCGCCCGTACGGAGGCGAGGAAGCCGTCCCAGGCCGGCCCGGTGAAGAGCACGGCCGGGCCGTCGGCCCGCTTGGAGTCGCGGACGGCCAGCAGGCCGCCGCCGAGGGCGGCCGCTTCCACGCAGTTGTTCATTCCGGTGCTGCGGCTGCTCCGCCGCCACCGCGCGCTGATCAGAAGTCCGCTGGAGGATAAGGGGGTTGCGGACACGGGGGTGCCTCCTTACGCGTTGTCAGCAAGGCTGCTGATGAGATCCGACGAGTCCTGGGGCGGGAGGGCGTGTTCCTGAATGGTGCGGAACGCGGCGCTGTACGCCTCTAGGTCTTCCTTCCGCTCCAGATAGAGGCTACTCGTCAAATGGTCGAGTACCACCACATCCAGATCAGCGATGTCCGGAAATGAAAAAATGACGAACGGTCCTGTCAGGCCGAGATGGCCGCCGACGCTGAACGGAAGGACCTGCAGGCACACTTGGGGCAGCCTGGACACCTCCGCCAGGTGCCGCAGCTGCTCGGCCATCACCCCGGGTCCGCCGATCTGCCGGCGCAGTACCGCCTCGTCCAGCACCGCGCTCAGCTCCAGCGGCGGATCGGCCCGCAGCACCGACTGCCGGGCCAGCCGTACGTCGACCAGGGCGTCCACCTTCGGCTCCGGCAGCCCGCCCAGCGCGGCCCGGGTCACCGCCCGCGCGTACCCGGAGGTCTGCAGCAGCCCCGGCACCACGGACAGCTCCACGGTGCGGGCCGACCGGGCGCCCGCCTCCAGGCTGATGAAGTCCCGGTACTCCTGCGGCAGCAGCCCCCGGTAGTCGTGCCACCACTGGCGGCCCCGCCCGGTGTCGCCGGCCGGACCGGGGCCGGCGGCCGAGGCCGACAGGGCCTCCAGCAGGGCGCGTTGCTGCGGGCTCACGACCTCCCCGTAGACGTCGAGGAGCAGCCGGATGTCCTCCGGCTTCACGCCGCTGCGGCCTGTCTCGATGCGGCTGATTTTCGACTGGTGCCATCCCATGATCCGGGCGGCTTCACCACTGGTGAGTCCGGACCGGTCACGCAGGGCACGCAGTTCCTCGCCGAGCTTGCGCCGACGCACCGCGGGACCGTGCTGCACACCCGCCTCCCTTCCACCGGCACAGCTCGCACCAGTCTGCCGTCCAAATACGCTCTTCCGTAGCAGAGTTCACCGCATTGAGCGACAGATATATGCATATCTTGGGGGAACGGCAGGTGCGGCGCCACGATGGGTGGCACTCTGGCGTCCAGCACAGATCCGGGGCGGTTCCGTCCCGGTGGGAAAGGGACCGTCGCCATG
This sequence comes from Streptomyces sp. 147326, assembly GCF_045000215.1. Lineage (NCBI taxonomy): Bacteria > Bacillati > Actinomycetota > Actinomycetes > Kitasatosporales > Streptomycetaceae > Streptomyces > Streptomyces sp. 147326. The sequence continues at coordinate 7,334,939 of NZ_CP134201.1, forward strand.
GCAGACCACCAGGAAGCATCCGTCACTCTGCCGAGCGATCCCGCTTCGGTCGCCGCCGCCCGCCGCTTCGTGGCGGACGTGCTGAGCGAATGGGGACTCCCCGAAGACGCCGAGACCGCTGACAGTGTCCGGCTGATCGTCTCGGAGCTCGCCACCAACGCCGTCCAGCACACTTTCGGCCAGTCGCCCACCTTCACGGTCGAGATCCGGCTGGAGCGCCAGGAGTGGCTGCGCGTCGGGGTGACCGACAGCTACCCCCGCTGGCCCAAGCGGCTCCCGGCCGCCGTCCAGCAGGACAACGGCCGGGGCATGGTCATCATCCGCTGGCTCGCTGCGGAGGCGGGCGGCCGACTGTCGGTCACCCCGACCGAGGAGGGCGGCAAGACGGTGTGGATCACGCTGCCCTGGGCCGTCGGAGCGCCGGCGGCGGCGCGGAGCGTCCCCGGCTGCTGAAGGACTCAGGCGGTGCCGCGTTCCACCGCGCTGCGCTCGATGCACAGCTCGTTGCCCTCGGGGTCGGCGAGCACGACCCACCCCATGACGCCGTCCTCGTCGCGGCGGTCGTCCACGAGCTTCGCGCCGAGCCCGATCAGCCGCTCGACCGTCTCGTCCCGGGTGCCGGTCGGCGGCTGGATGTCCAAGTGGACACGGTTCTTGACGGACTTGGCGTCCGGCACCCGGATGAACAGCAGTCCGGGCACACCCGGCTGTGCCGGCTCCAGCAGGATCTCGTCGTCCCCCTCCACGTCGTCGGGGTGGATCGGATAGCCGGTCACCGCCGACCAGAACTCGGCGACCCGGTAGGGGTCGAGGGCGTCGAAGGTGATGTGCCGGACGGGATTGACGAACATGTGTCTCCTCGATGGGGGATCCGTATGCGAATCCGTATACGGAACCGGGCTCTCGGGGCAACGGAGTTGAACCGGGTGCCTGCCTGAAACGTGGGTTAACGCAGCGGAAAAGCGCGGCCCCTAGCGTGGCGGCCACGTTCGACCGCCAATGATCACCCATGATCCGGTAAAGCGGCGGTGGTCGGGACGGAAAGCCTTCCCCTGCGTTGGGCAAGACACGCTTGGCTCGGATATGTGCAGGTCAACAAGGTGTTGACGGCCGTTAGGGTCGCTCCGGCGCGTTGTTGATCTTGTCCCGGAAACTTGGTGATGACGAGTGCATCTGACACCGCACGAGCAGGAGAGACTGCTCATCCACGTGGCCGCGGACGTGGCCGAAAAGCGAAGGGCGCGCGGGGTCCGCCTCAACCATCCCGAGGCGATCGCGCTGATCACGTCGCACATCCTCGAAGGGGCCCGCGACGGCCGGACCGTGGCCGAGCTGATGGCCTCCGGCCGCACCGTCCTGCGCCGCGAGGAAGTCATGGAGGGGATCCCCGAGATGATCCACGACGTCCAGGTCGAGGCGACCTTCCCGGACGGCACCAAGCTCGTCACCGTCCACGACCCCATCGTCTGAAGAGGAGTACCCGCATGATCCCCGGCGAGATCGCCTACGGGGACGGCCCGGTGCGCCTCAACGAGGGCCGCCCCGTCACCCGCCTCACCGTGCTCAACGCCGCCGACCGCCCGGTCCAGGTCGGCTCCCACTACCACTTCGCCGAGGCCAATCCCGGGCTCGACTTCGACCGCGCCGCCGCCCGCGGGCTCCGGCTCAACATCGCCGCCGGCACGGCCGTCCGCTTCGAGCCGGGCATCCCGGTCGCGGTGGAACTCGTACCCCTGGGCGGGCTGCGCACCGTACCGGGGCTGCGCGGGGAGACCGGAGGGCCGCTCGATGGCTGAGATCTCCCGCCAGGTGTACGCCGACCTCTTCGGGCCGACGGCCGGCGACCGGATCCGGCTCGCCGACACCGACCTCTTCGTCGAGATCGAGCAGGACCTCTGCGGCGGACCCGGCCGGGCCGGGGACGAGGCCGTATTCGGCGGCGGCAAGGTGATCCGCGAATCCATGGGGCAGGCCCGGACCACCCGGGCGGAGGGCGCCCCCGACACCGTGATCACCGGCATCGTCGTCCTCGACCACTGGGGCATCGTCAAGGCCGACCTCGGCATCCGCGACGGCCGGATCTGCGGCATCGGCAAGGCCGGCAACCCCGACACCATGGACGGGGTCGACCCCGCCCTCGTCATCGGCCCCGAGACCGAGATCATCGCGGGCAACGGGAAGATCGTCACCGCCGGCGCCATCGACGCCCACGTGCACTTCATCTCCCCGACGGTCATCGAGGAGGCGCTGGCCTCCGGGACCACCACCCTGGTCGGCGGCGGCACCGGACCGGCCGAAGGCACCAAGGCCACCACCGTCACGCCCGGACCCTGGCACCTGGCCCGGATGTTCGCGGCGCTGGATGCCTACCCCGTCAACATCGGCCTCCTCGGCAAGGGCAACACCATGTCCCGCGAGGCCATGCACTCCCAACTGCGGGGCGGCGCGCTCGGATTCAAGCTCCACGAGGACTGGGGAACCACCCCGGCCGTCATCGACGCCTGCCTGAGCGTCTGCGAGGAGACCGGCGCCCAGGTCGCCATCCACACCGACACCCTCAACGAGGCCGGATTCGTCGGCGACACCCTCGCGGCCATCGCGGGCCGGACCATCCACTCGTACCACACCGAAGGCGCGGGCGGCGGGCACGCCCCCGACATCATCACCGTGGTCTCCGAGCCCAACATCCTGCCGAGCTCCACCAACCCCACCCGGCCGCACACCGTCAACACCGTCGAGGAACACCTCGACATGCTGATGGTCTGCCACCACCTCAACCCGGCCGTCCCCGAGGACCTCGCCTTCGCCGAATCCCGCATCCGGCCATCGACCATCGCCGCCGAGGACGTCCTGCACGACCTCGGGGCCATCTCCATCATCTCCTCCGACTCCCAGGCCATGGGCCGGGTCGGCGAGGTCGTCCTGCGCACCTGGCAGACCGCCCACGTGATGAAGAAGCGGCGCGGCTTCCTCCCCGGCGACGGGCCCGCCGACAACCACCGGGCCCGCCGCTACGTCGCGAAGTACACGATCAACCCCGCCGTGGCCCAGGGACTCGCCCGCGAGATCGGCTCGGTCGAGACCGGCAAACTCGCCGACCTCGTCCTGTGGAACCCGGCCTTCTTCGGGGTCAAGCCCGAGCTCGTCATCAAGGGCGGCCAGATCGCCTACGCGCAGATGGGCGACGCCAACGCCTCCATCCCCACCCCCCAGCCCGTCATGCCACGCCCCATGTTCGGCAGCCACGGGCGCGCCCCCGCCCTGAACTCGCTGAACTTCACCGCACAGGCCGCCCTCGACGACGGACTGCCCGAACGCCTCGGACTCGGCAAGCAGTTCACGGCCATCGAGAGCACCCGCAAGGTGGGCAAGGCCGACATGCGCAACAACGACGCCATGCCGAGGGTCGAGGTCGACGCCGACACCTTCACGGTCACCATCGACGGGGAAGCCGTGGAACCGGCGCCCGCGACGGAACTGCCCATGGCCCAGCGGTACTTCCTCTTCTGATGGGGCGCAGCCTGAAGAGAGGACTCCTGCCATGAGTCTCGCCGCGCTGCTCGTCCTCGCCGACGGCCGGTTCCCCGCCGGGGGGCACGCCCACTCCGGCGGGGCCGAGGCCGCCTGCAAGGCGGGCCGGATCCACGACGCGGCCACCCTGGAGGAGTTCTGCCGGGGCCGGCTGCACACCGCCGGACTCACCGCCGCCGCGCTCGCCGCGGCCGCCGCCCTCGGGCTCGACCCGGTGGAGCTCGACGCCGTCGCCGACGCCCGCACCCCCTCGCCCGCACTGCGCACCGCCGCCCGCAGGCTCGGGCGGCAGCTGATGCGCGCCGCCCGGGCCACCTGGCCGGCGCCCGGACTGGAGGAACTCGCCGCCGCCTTCCCGCGCGGCGCCCACCAGCCCGTGGTGCTCGGCGTCACCGCCCGCGCGGCGGGGCTCGGGCCGCTCGACGCCGCGCACGTGGCGGCGTACGAGAGCGTCGGCGGGCCCGCGACCGCGACCGTACGGCTGCTCGGCCTCGACCCCTTCGAGGCGAGCGGGGTCCTGGCCCGGCTCGCCCCGGACCTCGACGCGGTCTCCGCACAGGCGGCCGGGGCCGCGCTGCGGGCCCGCTCGGAAGGCACGGAGGCGCTGCCCGCGGCCTCCTCGCCGCTGCTGGACATCTCGGCCGAGATCCATGCCGACTGGCCGGTACGGCTGTTCGCTTCCTGACCCCCCGAAGGAGACACCCCCCATGCACCTCGACCACGCCGTGACCTACCCCCACCGGCACACCCGCAGCGCCGACCCGCTCCGCGCCGACGGCAACCGGCGCGCCCTGCGCATCGGACTCGGCGGACCCGTCGGCTCCGGCAAGACCGCCACCGTCGCCGCCCTGTGCCGCGCGCTGCGCACCGAACTGTCCATGGCCGTCGTCACCAACGACATCTACACCCGCGAGGACGCCGAGTTCCTGCTCCGCGAGGCCGTGCTGCCGCCCGAGCGGATCACCGCCGTCGAGACCGGGGCCTGCCCGCACACCGCCATCCGCGACGACATCTCCGCCAACCTCGAGGCCGTCGAGGAACTGGAGGACACCTTCCGGGAGAGCGGACCGCTCGACCTGATCCTCGTCGAGTCCGGCGGTGACAACCTCACCGCCACCTTCTCCCGGGGACTCGTCGACGCGCAGATCTTCGTCATCGACGTGGCCGGCGGGGACGACATCCCCCGCAAGGGCGGCCCCGGCGTCACCACCGCCGACCTCCTCGTCGTCAACAAGACCGACCTCGCCCCGTACGTCGGCTCCGACCTCGGCCGGATGGCGCGCGACGCCGCCGAGCAGCGCGGCGAACTGCCCGTCGCCTTCCAGTCGCTGCGCGGCCCCGAAGGGGTGGCCCCGGTGGCCGCCTGGGTGCGGGAGCGGATCGCCGCCTGGACCGTGCGGTGACCAGCGCGCCTCCCCTCTCCCCGCCCCGGGTCCCTCCGGACTCCGTCCCCCTGCCCGCGTCGGGTCTGCGGGCCACCGCCCGCATCCACGCCGTGGCCGACGGGCGGGGCGGCACCGCCCTGCCGCTGCTGGCGGGCGAGGGACCGCTCGCGCTGCGCCGCACCCGGGGGTCGGGGGCCGAGGCCCGGGTCGTGCTGGTCGGCGCGATGAGCGCGCCGTTGGGCGGGGACCACCTCACCGTCGAGGCCGCCGCCGGGCCCGGCGCGCGCCTCGCCCTCGCCTCGGCCGCGGCCACCCTGGCGCTGCCCGGCCGTGGCGGCGAGCCCGCACGGTACGACGTACGCCTGACCCTGGAGGACGGGGCGGCGGTGCGGTGGCTGCCGGAGCCGCTGGTCTCGGTGCGCGGCAGCGAACTGCGGGTGCACACCCGGGTCGCAGTGGCCCCCACCGCCCGTCTGCTGCTGCGCGAGGAGCAGGTGCTCGGCCGCTCGGGCGAGGCCCCGGGACTGCTGAGCAGCCGGCTCACCGTCACCCGCGGCGGCCGTCCGCTGCTGGACCAGGAGCTCACCTGCGGCCCCGGTGCGCCCGGTGGCTGGGACGGCCCGGCGGGCCTGGCCGGCCACCGGGCGCTCGGCCAGCTCCTCGTCGTGGACCCCGCCTTCGCCGAGGACCCGCCCGCGGCCCGGGTGCTGGGGGAGTGCGCCGTGGTGACGCCGCTGGCCGGGCCGGCCGTTCTCGTGACGGCCCTGGCCCCGGACGCCCTGCGGCTGCGCGAGGTGCTCGACGGGGCCTGCCGCACGTACCACGGGTGAACAAGGGAGGAAACAGACACCGCTCAGCGGTACACGCCTTTCCGGTTATCGGGTTGGCAAAGAAGTCGATCCGGCTCTGTCGCCGGTCCCGGATCAGAGGACAAGATCCCCCTGCACGCCGACGACCGAAACGACCAACCCGGCCGCCCACGGCGGCACCTGACGCAGGGGGAACAACCACGTGATACGCAACGCGACGCTGGGGAGCGCCGCCACACTGATCACCGGCACACTGGCTGCGAGCCTGCTGCTGGCCCCGCCGGCCGCAGCGGCCCAGGCCGACAACGGCCCGAAGCTGCCGGAGGTGCTGGGGGTTCAGATCGCCGCCGCCCGCGCCGCCCGTACCGGGATCGACTGGAAGGACTGCCCCGCGGACTGGGGCCTGGAGAAGCCCATCCAGTGCGGCTGGGTGAAGGTCCCGCTCGACTACGCGAAGCCGTACGGCAAGACCATCGACATCGCCGTCGACCGGATCGGCAGCACGGGCACCCAGCAGGAGCGCCAGGGCGCGCTCGTCTACAATCCCGGCGGCCCCGGCGGTTCCGGCATGCGCTTCCCGCGCCGGGTCACCACCAAGAGCCCGCTGTGGGTCAACGCCTCCAAGGCGTACGACTTCGTCGGCTTCGACCCCCGCGGTGTCGGTCACTCCGCGCCCATCTCCTGCATCGACCCGCAGGAGTTCGTGAAGGCCCCCAAGGCCGACCCGGTCCCGGACAGCGAGGCCGACAAGCTCGCCCAGCGCAAGCTCGCCGCCGAGTACGCGGACGGCTGCAAGGAGCGCAGCGGCGAGATGCTGCCGCACATGACCACGCCGAACAGCGCCCGCGACATGGACGTGATCCGCGCCGCCCTCGGCGAGGCGAGGCTGAACTTCCTCGGCGTCTCCTACGGCACCTACCTCGGCGGGGTCTACGCGAGCCTCTTCCCGACCCACGTGCGCCGCATGATCGTCGACAGCGTGGTCGACCCCTCGCAGGACAACATCTGGTACGAGGCCAACCTCGGCCAGGACGTCGCCTTCCAGATGCGCTGGAACGACTGGCAGGACTGGGTCGCCAAGAACGACGGGGTCTTCCACCTCGGCGACACCCGCGCCAAGGTCGAGGCCAAGTGGCAGGAGCTGCGCAACAAGGCGAAGGCCCAGCCCATCGGCGGGATCGTCGGCCCGGCCGAGCTCATCGGCTTCTTCCAGGGCGCCCCGTACTACGACTCCTCCTGGGTGCCCGTCGCGCAGACCTGGGCCGCCTACGCCGCCGGTGACGAGCAGGCGCTCGTCGACGCCATCGCCCCGGACATGACGGACACCAAGGGCAACGCGGCCTCGGAGAACAGCAACGCCGTCTACACGGCGGTCGAGTGCGCCGACGCCAAGTGGCCCACCAGCTGGGCCAAGTGGGACCGGGACAACACCAAGCTCCACGAGAAGTACCCGTTCCTGACCTGGTCCAACGCATGGATGAACCTGCCCTGCGCGACCTGGAAGGCCAAGCAGAGCACCCCGATCGCGGTCGGCGCCAAGCGCGTGCCGCCGATCCTGATCGTCCAGTCCGAGCGGGACGCGGCCACGCCGTACAAGGGCGCGGTCGAGCTTCACCGCCGTCTCGCCGGCTCGCGTCTGATCACCGAGCAGAACGCCGGCTCGCACGGTGTCACCAGCCTGCAGAACCCCTGCATCAACACGCGGGTGGACACCTACCTGCTGACCGGCAAGGTCGACGCGCAGGACGTGACGTGCGCCCCGCACGCCACGCCCGTCGCCCCGGCCCAGGTCGCCGCGCTGTCGCTCGACCACGGACCGGGCAGCGAGTGGCCGGCCCGTGAGGAGCTGCCGGCCGTCCGCTAGACCGGACCGTCCGTACGGGAGAAGGCTCAGCGCGCGGAGCGCCGGGCCTTCTTCCGTTGCTCCTTCTTCCGCTCGGCTTCCTGTTCGGCCTTCACCTCGGCCGCGTACCGGTCGACGTACTCCTGGCCGGACAGTTCGAGGATCGCGTACATGATCTCGTCGGTGACCGCCCGCAGGATCGCCCGCTCGCCCTCCATCCCGGCGTACCGGGAGAAGTCCATCGGCCGGCCGAAGCGGATCGTCACCCGCCGGATGTTCGGGATCCTCTGCCCGGGCGGCTGGATCTCGAAGGTGCCGACCATCGCGCAGGGGATCACGGGCACCCCGGCGCCCAGCGCCATCGCGGCCACGCCCACCTTCCCCTTGTAGAGCCGCCCGTCGTGCGAGCGCGTCCCCTCCGGGTAGATGCCCAGCAGTTCGTCCTTGGCCAGCACCGCCAGCCCCTCGCGCAGCGCCGCCTGCCCGGCGTCCTTGCCGGACCGGTCCACCGGGATCTGCCCCGCGCTGCGGAAGAAGGCGGCCGTGAGCCGGCCCTTGACGCCGGGCCCGGTGAAGTACTCGGCCTTCGCGAGGAAGGTGATCCGCCGCTTGAGGATGGCGGGCATGAGGAAGTGGTCGGAGAAGGACAGGTGGTTGCCCGCGACGATCGCGGCACCCTCCGCCGGGATGTTCTCCAGGCCCTCGATCCGCGGCCGGAACAGCAGCCGCAGCAAAGGACCGAGCAACACGTGCTTGAGCAAGTGGTAGAACACCAGGCCGCTCCCGTCGATATCCCGTTGTCACCGCCAGTTTACGGACGGTGAGCCACGGGCTGGAGGGGGCGGTGGGATCCTTCCTCAGACATTGCGGGAGGCGGCCATCCCTGCGGTCAGCAGCCCCAGCACCACCCAGCCGAACCACAGCCAGCCGTTGCTGCCGAGGGCCACGGAGTACGTGGCGACGGCCACCAGTGCGGCGAAGGTCATGACAGCCATCGCCTTAACGGATCCGGTCATGCCCCATGGTGGCGCGCGACAGTGCCGTTCCGCTACTGGCCACGCGCTTGGAGCGAGGCGAGATACGAGTTGTACGCCTCCAGCTCCTTGTCGCCGTTGCGGTCCTCGGCCCGGTCGGAGCGCTTCGCCGCCCGCTGCTCGGAGTGGTACCACTGGTAGACGAGCGCGATCAGGACCAGCACCGAGGGGATCTCGCTGAACGCCCAGGCGATGCCGCCGCCCCACTGCTGGTCGAGCAGCGGGTCGATGCCGAGGGAGGCCGGCGGGTTCGCGTACGTCTTGATCATCGGCTGGCTCGCCATCATCAGCGCGATGCCGAAGAAGGCGTGGAAGGGCATGCCCGCGAAGAGCTCCAGCATCCGCATCACGTAACCCGGACGGTGCGGACCCGGGTCGATGCCCATGATCGGCCAGAAGAAGATGAGGCCGACGGCGAGGAAGTGGACCATCATCGCGATGTGCCCGGTGCGGCTCCCCATCAGGAAGTCGAAGAGCGGGGTGAAGTACAGGGCGTAGAGGCTCGCGATGAACATGGGGATCGTGAACGCGGGGTGGGTGACCACCCGCATGTACCGGCTGTGCAGCAGCGCCAGCAGCAGCTCGCGCGGGCCCTTGTGGCCGCGGGCGGCGGGCGGCAGCGCGCGCAGCGCCAGCGTCACCGGGGCGCCCAGCAGCACCAGGATCGGGGTGACCATGCTGATCACCATGTGCTGGACCATGTGCACGCTGAACATGACCATGCCGTAGTCGTTCAGCTTGGTGCACATCACCAGGACCACGGTCAGCACGCCCACGGTGAAGGCGATGGTCCGGCCCAGCGGCCAGGCGTCCCCGCGCCGGCGCAGCCTCAGTGCGCCCCACGCGTACAGGGCGAGTCCCACCAGCGAGCCGATCAGGAAGAACGCGTCGAAGGAGAACTCCAGCCCGCGTCCGAGAGTGAAGGGCGGCAGGTCCATGTCCATGTCCATGCCGTGCCCGCTGTGATCCATCTCTTCACTCCCTTGACCGTGGCGCCCCACCACAGTAGTGCCGCCCCCGGACGCTCCTGCGCGCGGGGGCGGCCGTAACGGGCATACGGTTACAGAACCGTCTGGGCCTCGTCGTACCGCTGGGCCGGAACCGTCTTGAGGGTCGAGGTCGCCTCGGCGAGCGGCACCATCTCGATGTCCGTGCCGCGCAGCGCGGTCAGCATGCCGAACTCGCCGCGGTGCGCGGCCTCCACGGCGTGCCAGCCGAAGCGGGTGGCCAGGACCCGGTCGTACGCGGTGGGCGTGCCGCCGCGCTGGACGTGGCCCAGGATCACCGGCCGGGCCTCCTTGCCCAGGCGGTGCTCCAGCTCCACGGCGAGCCGGTTGCCGATGCCGGCGAACCGCTCGTGACCGTACATGTCGACGCCGCCCTCCTCCAGGTCCATCGACCCGGGGCGCGGCTTGGCGCCCTCGGCGACCACGACGATCGCGAACCGCTTGCCCGCGGAGAAGCGCTCGCCGACGATCGCCGTCAGCTCCTCGATGTCGAAGGGGCGCTCCGGTACGACGATCGCGTGCGCGCCCGCCGCCATGCCCGAGTGCAGGGCGATCCACCCGGTGTGGCGGCCCATGACCTCCACGACCATCACGCGCTGGTGGGACTCGGCGGTGGTCTTCAGACGGTCCAGGGCCTCCGTGGCCACGCCGACCGCGGTGTCGAAGCCGAAGGTGACGTCGGTGGAGGCGATGTCGTTGTCGATGGTCTTGGGGACACCGACGATCGGCAGACCGGCCTGCGCCAGCAGGTTCGCGGCCTTCAGGGTGCCCTCGCCGCCGATCGGGATGATCGCGTCGAGGCCGAGGTCGGCGACGTGCCCGCGGGCACGCTCCACGCCGTCGCGCAGGTGCGCGGGCTGGACCCGGGAGGAGCCGAGGATGGTGCCACCGCGGGCCAGGATGCCGGCGACGGCGTCGAGGTCGAGCTTGCGGTAGTCCGCCTCCAGCAGGCCCTTCCAGCCGTCGAGGAAGCCGATCACCTCGTCGCCGTGGTCGACGACGGCGCGGTGCACGACGGAGCGGATGACGGCGTTGAGGCCGGGGCAGTCGCCACCGGAAGTGAGCACACCAATGCGCATGGCAGGGAGAGACCTTTGCAACGTGGGCCGACGACCGGACCACGTCGTCCGGTTGGAACTACGGCCACCCTACAAGCGGTGGAGCGGTGGGCTGAACCATCCTCCACATGCTGGTCGCACTCGTCGTACGAAACCACGTCGGCCCGGTTCCCCCTAGGGAAAACCGGGCCGAACACATGATGACGGGGCCGCCCCGATGAGCGGTCCGCCGGGCGCTACGCGGGCTGCGTCGCGGCCGCGATGCGCTCCGCGCGCAGCGCCTCGTACCACCGGTCGTCTATGGCCGGCAGCGCGTTCACGTCGAGGGCCAGCTTCAGCAGCAGGTCCGCGATCTGCGGGTTGCGGGCCATCACGGGGCCGTGCATGTACGTGCCGAACACCGTGTCGTTGTACGCGCCTTCGGTGCCGTCGCCGGTGCCGTTGCCGCGGCCCATCGTCACCCGGGCGAACGGCCTGGCCGTCGGACCGAGGTGCGTGACGCCCTGGTGGTTCTCGAAGCCCGTCAGCTGAGGCAGGCCCAGGCGCGGGTCGATGTCGCCGAGGACGTCGCCGACGCACCGCTCGCCCTCACCGCGCAGGGTGACGACGTCCAGCAGGCCGAGGCCCTCCTGGCGCTGGCCCTGGTCGTTGACGAACTCCTTGCCGAGGATCTGGTACCCGGCGCAGACGGAGAAGACGATCGCCCCGTTCGAGACGGCGCGCTCCAGACCGCCGTCGCGCAGCAGCCGCTCCGCGGCCAGGCGCTGCGGCCGGTCCTCGCCGCCGCCGATCAGGTAGATGTCGCCCGAGGTGGGGATCGGCTGGTCGCTGCGCACGTCCACGCGCTGCACGTCCAGGCCGCGCTGGCGGGCGCGGCGCTCCACGACGAGGGCGTTGCCCTGGTCTCCGTACGTGCTGAGCAGGTCGGGGTAGACCCACACCAGACGCAGGCTGTTGTCGCTCATGCTCTTGTCCTCTGCGTTTCTGACGGGCCTAGTTGCCGACGCGGCGGCGGACGTCCTGGAAGGCGGTGTAGTTGGCGATCAGCTCGATCTGGCCGGGCGGCGCCAGCTGCACGGCCTCGTCGAGGGTCTCGCACACCCGGAAGTCCAGGCCCGCGACCTCGAGGCGGACCGCGAGGTCCAGCTTGCGGTCACCGATCACGAAGATCGGGTGGCCGGCCAGGCGCGGGTAGTCCACGTCCCACAGCCAGGAGGTGTCGGTGCCGTCGGCGCCGCGCGCGTTCACCGAGAGGATCACCGGCGTCGGCGGCGGGTCGATCAGCGAAAACGTTTCGAGCCAGCCCGCCGGGTTCTTCGCGAGCAGGAGCCGCAGCTCACGGCCCTGGAAGGTGACCACGTCGTAGCGGCCGGCGACGGCCTGCACCTGGTACATCCGCTCCAGCGCGACCTGCGGCGGGACGCCGAAGACGGCGGCAACGGCGGCCGAGGTGGCGGCGTTGGCCTTGTTGGCGCGGCCCGGCAGCTGGAGGTGGATCGGCCAGGCGCTGCCGTGCGGGTCCAGGACGTGGTCTCCGGAGAGCACCCAGGTCGGCGTCGGGCGGCGGAAGCCGCACTCGCCGCAGAACCAGTCGTCGCCGGGACGCTGCATGACGCCACCGCAGGAGGGGCACGACCAGGCGTCGTCCTTCCACTCCTGGCCGGCCGCGACCCACACCACGTTCTGCGAGGAGGAGGCCGACCAGACGATCAGCGGGTCGTCGCAGTTCGCGACGATGACCGCCTTGGAGCCCTGGAGGCCCTCGCGCCACTTCTCCGCGAGCATGCGGGTCTCGGCGGCGCGGTCCAGCTGGTCGCGGGAGAGGTTGAGCAGGGCGATCACCTTGGGGGTGACGTCCCGGGCCACTCCGGCCAGGTACTTCTCGTCGACCTCGATGACGCCGTACTTGGCGTCCGAGCCGCCCGCCAGCGCCGAGGTGATGCCGGCCGGCATGTTGGCGCCGAGGGCGTTGGAGACGACCGGCCCGCTGGCCCGCAGGGCCTCCGCGATCAGCCGGGTCGTCGTGGTCTTGCCGTTCGTCGCGGAGACGAGGACGACGTCGAGGTGTTGCGCCAGCGCGCCGAGAAGATCGGGGTCGAGCCTGAGTGCGACCTTGCCACCGATCACCGATCCGCTTCCGCGTCCCGCGGCCCGCGACACCGCCGCCGCGGCCTTGCCCGCCGTCACGGCCAGCTTGGCCCGCGGCGAAAGCGGCTCCGTGTTGCCTGCCATCGTCCCTTGTCCTCCTTGCGTCGGTCGGCCCCAGCCTATCCAGTACCGGCCGGAGCCTTGACCGCGGCGCCCCCGCCCCGCCGCGGATCTCCTCATATAGTCGCCCGTCGTACGCTTACGGCCATGCGACAGCGCCCCATTCCCGGTACCACCGGACTCGTCCGCACCATGAGCCTGCTGGGTGCTCCGGTGCTCCACTCGGCCTGCGCGGAGGTCACCGCATTCGGCCCGGAACTCGACCGGCTCATCGAGGACATGTTCGCGACGATGTACGCCGCGGAGGGCGTCGGCCTCGCCGCGAACCAGATCGGCGTCGGGAAGCGGGTCTTCGTCTACGACTGCCCCGACGACGAGGACGTCCGCCACGTCGGGCACATCGTCAACCCGAGGCTGGTGGAGGCCGCCGGGGACGAGTTCCTCGGGCCCGAGGGCTGTCTGTCCCTGCCGGGGCTGGAGGCGGGGACGGCCCGCTTCGACCGGGCGGTCGTCGAGGGGGTCACCTCGGACGGGGCGGCCGTACGGATCTCCGGTACGGGTTTCTTCGCCCGCTGTCTGCAGCACGAGTGCGACCACCTCGACGGGACCGTGTACGCGGACCGCGTGACCGGACTGCGGGCCCGTCGCCTGCGGCGGGCGATCCGCAAGGCCCCCTGGTCCACCCCCTCCTTGCGCGGCTAGGCGTTCCATCCTCCGCCCCCTTCGGCTTCGCCGGGCCATTTCAGCCCCTCCGGCGAGCTGAAACCTGCCCGGGCGAAGCCCAAAGGGACCCCGGTGAGGCTGGGTTCGGCCTGGTGGGCCCGGATCGGCTAGAAGCCCGGGCCGTCCACGCGGTTGCCGGCGGAGGAGAGGCGGCCCCAGAGGAGGTCCGTGAGGCCGGCGACGAGCTCCGCGCGCTCGCAGGGCCGCTCGCCCAGCCACCAGTCGCCGGCCGCGTGCATCATGCCGACGATGCCGTGGCCCCAGACCCGGGCCAGCCGTTCGCCGCCGGGCCCGAGGTCCACCCGCTCGCCGATCACCTCGGCCAGTTCCTCGCCGAGCCGGCGCAGCAGCGGCGCCGAGTGGAGCCCGACGTCGAAGCCGCGCTCCGCGCTGTGGGAGTCCTCGGCCGGGTGCATGAGGAAGCGGTAGACCTGCGGGCGGGCCTCGATGGCGGCGAGGTACGTGTCGAGCGTCGCCTCCACCCGGCGGCGCCGCTCGGCGGGGGCGTCGAGCGCGGCCCGCAGCGAGTCGAGCAGGGCGTCGGTGTGGCGTACGGCGAGTGCCTGGTAGAGGCCCGCCTTGTCCCCGAAGTGCCGGTACAGGATGGGCTTGGTGATGCCGGCCTCCGCCGCGATGGCGTTCATGGAGGCCTTCGGGCCGTCCCTGAGCACGACCCGGTCGGCGGCTTCGAGCAGCTCCCGCCGGCGGCGCTCGGCCGCTCCCGGTTCGCCGGCCTGCTGAGTGGTCTCCATGACGTGTTTCTCTCCCCGCCCTTGCGATGTGCGTGACGCCCACGCAACGTAACACCCGGTACACCCCGGCGATCGAATCGGCGGCCGTCCGCCGGGTGCGGTTGTCCGGATCTTCCGTGCTTGACAGCCCTTACTCGCCGGTAACAGACTGTGGCCTTCGCGTAGGTTACCGCTAGTAACTTCCGCATGGACGAGTACAGACAGGTGGAGGGGACATGGCGGAGTTCACCATGGAGCTGAACGACGACCAGAAGCAGGTACGGGACTGGATCCACGGCTTCGCCGCCGATGTGATGCGCCCCGCGGCCGCCGAATGGGACGAGCGCGAAGAGACTCCCTGGCCCGTCATCCAGGAGGCCGCCAAGGTCGGCATCTACTCGCTGGACTTCTACGCCCAGCAGTTCTTCGACCCGACGGGCCTCGGCATCCCGATGGCGATGGAGGAGCTCTTCTGGGGCGACGCCGGCATCGCCCTGTCCATCGTCGGCACCGGACTCGCGGCCATCGGCGTCGTCGCCAACGGCACCGAGGAGCAGATCGGCACCTGGATCCCGCAGATGTACGGCACCCCGGACGACGTGAAGGTCGCCGCCTTCTGCTCCTCCGAGCCGGACGCCGGCTCCGACGTCGGCTCGATGCGCACCCGCGCGGTCTACGACCAGGCCAAGGACGAGTGGGTGCTCAACGGCACCAAGACCTGGGCGACCAACGGCGGCATCGCCAACGTCCACATCGTCGTGGCCGTCGTCGACCCCGAGCTCGGCACCAAGGGGCACGCCTCCTTCATCGTGCCGCCGAACACCCCGGGGCTGTCCCAGGGCCAAAAGTTCAAGAAGCACGGCATCCGCGCCTCGCACACCGCCGAGGTGGTGCTGGAGGACGTACGGATCCCCGGGTCCTGCCTGCTCGGCGGCAAGGAGAAGCTGGACGAGCGGCTCGCGCGGGCCCACGAGCGCGCCCGCAGCGGCGGCGGGGAGCGCGTGAAGAACGCGGCCATGGCCACCTTCGAGGCCTCCCGGCCGGCGGTCGGCGCGATGGCCGTGGGCACCGCTCGCGCGGCGTACGAGGTCGCCCTCGACTACGCGAAGACCCGTACGCAGTTCGGCCGCCCGATCATCGACAACCAGGGCGTGGCCTTCCAGCTCGCCGACATGCGGACGCAGATCGACGCGGCCCGGCTGCTGGTGTGGCGGGCCTCCTGGATGGCGGTCGCGGGCCGGCCGTTCGACTCGGCCGAGGGCTCGATGTCGAAGCTGTTCGCGAGCGAGGTCGCCAAGAAGGTCACCGCGCAGGCGGTCCAGATCCTCGGCGGCAACGGATTCACCCGCGAGTACCCGGTGGAGCGGATGCACCGGGACAGCGCGATCTACACGATTTTCGAGGGGACCAGCGAGATCCAGCGGCTGGTGATCGCCCGCACGATCTCCGGCATGCCGATCCGCTAGGCGCCGGGCCTCGGCCGGGGGTGGGGGGTGCGGGGCGGGTGCCCCGCACCTCCCCACCCACACCTCAGCGCAGCGGTGTCAGGCAGTTGAGGGTGCCGTCGGGGCTGTACTCGGGGCGGGCCAGGTAGTCGCCGGAGGCGCAGGGCCCGGTGGCGGCCGTGGGCCGGCGCACCCGGTACTCGGCGGCCGGGGAGTCGCAGTCCGTCACGACGAGCTTCTGGTCCGTCCAGTCGCCCTTGTTGCGCACGCACTGGCCGGAAGTCAACGGGTGCGGCGCGTCGTCCCCGACCACCACGCCGATCACGACCAGGGTCGGGATCGCGAGGAAGAGCAGCAGCAACGGGACGAGGAAGAGCAGGACCGGCGCCCGGCGCCACATCGGCCTGCCCGGGTCGAGCGCGGGCCGGTAGCCGCCCGCCGGGGGCGCGAGCCGGCGGAAGGCCGCGCGCGGGCCGAGGTTCATCAGCAGAATCACCGGCGTGATGAAGAAGGAGAGCGGACCCCACCAGCCCTGCCACAGGGTGTCCGAGGACATGCGGCGGTAGGTGGCGAGTCCGCAGTCGCGGCACAACGGCCCGCGCAGGCTCAGGGTCCGCATCAGCACGATCATGCCCTGGTGGCCGCGGACGGTCGCGGGCGCGGCCGGCCAGGCCCCGCACAGGGTGCAGCCGTACCGGCCCGGCTGCGGGTGGGCGCCGTACGCGCCGTACGCGCCGTACGGCTGGGCTCCCGGGTGTGCGGGCCAGGCGGGGCCGGGCTGCTGCGGTCCGGCGAACACGGGGCCGCCGGCCCCGGTCGGCTGCTGCGGTGCGTAGGGGCCCGCCGGGCTGTACGGGCCCCCGGCGCCCTGCTGCGGCGGTGGCGGAGTGGCCACGGAGATCTCCTCGGTCGCGTAGTGATCACCGGCGCGGTGATCACGGCACCCTAGCCCGTGTCCTCAGGAGCGCAGCAGCCGGGCGAGGGCCCGGCCGAAGAGGAACCGGCCCGCCGCCGCGACCACGGGGTCCAGGGCGCGGGGGAGGCCGCGCAGGCGCAGGTCCTCACGCCAGTGGACCTCCGTGCCGCCCGAGGCGAGGGGCCGGATCTCGATCTCCGCCCAGCCCGTCACGGACCGGCCGCGCTTCTCCAGCCGGACCAGCCCCGGCGATCCCTCCGCCGGGGGCTGCCAGAGCACGACCTCCATGGGATCGTCGAAAGTGATCCTGCCCACACCCGTGCGCGCGGTGAAGATCGTTCCGACGTGCGTCGGGAGCGCGGTGTCGATGATCGTCCGCGTGAAGGGGACCTGTGCGCCGTGGCGCTCCCAGTCAGTGAGCCGCAGCCAGGTCTCGGCGGGCGGCCGGGACGTGCGGTGAACGATCCGGATACCGGGCATGAGCGCATGGTAATCGGGCATACACACCCTGAACTGTGCGGCGAATATGGGTTCCGCCCAGGGGTGGCGATCAGCAATACTCACCAGCCACCGTGGATCGCGGAATCGACCGGGTGACCACCGGCCCTCCCGCCCCACTTTGCGAGGAGGTGCGCCATGTGCTCCCACCAGCCACCCTGCCCATCCGCCGACAGCGCCGATCACGACGCCGCCCGCATCGTGGCCTCCCACCCCGAACAGGGCTGGAGCCTGCTGTGCAACGGGGTCGTGATCTTCGACGACACCGGTGAACTGCTCCCCGACAGCCGCACGGTGGAACCCCGCCGCCCGGCCCTGGTCTGAGCGAGGAGGCAGCATGCGCCAGCAGCTGATCCGCAAGCCCGTCCCCAAGCCCGCCCCACGAGACCTGGACCTGCGCACACCGTCGGGCAGACCCCTCCCGTACTGACGGGAGCCCCGACGAAGCCGATCCACTACGCACAGCGTCCACCGGCCGCTGCTCAGCCGGTGGACGTCGCCGCGCCGCCCAGGAACGCCGTCTCGTACGCGGCGTCGCCGATCGCGGCCCGGGCCTGCCGCTCGCCCTGGTCCCGCAGCGCCGTCAGCGAGGGCGAGCCCATCTGCGGCCGGCCCACCGTGCGCCACCAGGCGTGCCCCGTGCCCAGCAGCCGCGCCGCCAGTTCCCCGTCGCCCAGCCCGGCCACCGCCGCAGCCAGCAGGTCCAGGCCCAGCGCGATGCCGAAGCGGTCGCCCAGCAGCCGTTTGCCGGAGAGCATCGCCCGCACGTGCCGGGCCGCCTCCCCGTGGTCGCCCAGGCCCAGCGCGGCCACCGCCAGGATGTAGTCCGCGTACGCCCGCAGCCAGCGCTCGCCCAGCTCCGCGCACGCCTCCCGCAGGGCCCGGGCCTCCTCGGTCGCCTCCTCGAACCGCCCCTGGTCGCACAGGGCGTAGCCGGTGGCCAGCTTGCACAGCAGCCAGCCCGGACCGCTCGTCCGCCCGCCGTGGCCCGCCCTGGCCCGTGGGCCGGCCAGCCCCAGCGCCCGTACGGGATCGCCGGGCATGAGGACCGCCACCGCCTGCAGATAGGCCGCGCGCAGTTCCCGCTCGGGGTCCGCGAGCCGGGCCGCGTCCCGCGTGCACTCCACGGCGATCCGCCCGGCCGCGTCCATGTCGCCCTGGAGCAGCAGCGTGAGCCCGAGGGCCCACTGGGCCTGGTTGTGCACGGCCCCCGTGGGCGGAGCGGCCCGCAGCGCCCGTTCCAGGAAGCCCCGGCCCTCGTGCACGTGCCCGCAGGCGAACCAGTAGAACCACAGGGCCCCGGCCATCTCCAGGGCCGCCGTCGGGTCTGCGGTGAGCAGGTGCTCCAGAGCCGTACGCAGCTGCGCGTGCTCGGCGGTGATCCTGCGGTACCAGTCCACCTGCCCCGGGCCCAGCCAGCCCCGGTCGGCGGCCTCGGAGAGCGCCGCGTACCAGTGGGCGTGCCGGTCGCTCACGAGCCGCGCCTCGCCGAGCTCGCCCAGCCAGTCGTGCCCGTACTCGCGGATCGTGTCGAGCATCCGGTAGCGGGCGCCGGCCCCTCGCTCGTCGGTGCGCAGGACCACCGACTTGGCGGCCAGCCCCGCCAGGACCCGCTCCACCCGGGCGGCGGGCAGCGGGCCGCCCGCGCAGACCGCGCGGGCCGCGGCCACGTCGAAGTCGCCGGTGAAGACGGAGAGCCGGGCCCACAGCAGCCGTTCCAGCGGCTCGCACAGTTCGTGGCTCCAGCCGATCGTGGTCCGCATCGTCTGGTGCCGGGTCGGCAGGGCGGCCCGGACGCCCGACAGCACCTCGAAGCGCTCGCCGATCCGCTCGGCCGTCTGCTCCAGCGTCCACAACCGCAGCCGGGCGCCCGCGAGTTCCAGCGCGAGCGGGATGCCGTCCAGACGCCGGCACACCTCGGCCGCGAGCGCGGTCCGTACGGGATCGGCGAACACGGCCACCGCCTGCGGGGTCGCGGCGAGGGCGCGGGCCCGGAAGAGGGCGAGGGCGTCGCTGTCCGGTCCCTCGCAGGGCAGCGGCCGCACCTCGACGAGCTCCTCGGTCGGGCTGCCGAGCGGCTCACGGGAGGTGATCAGGACCGTCAGCCCCGGTGCCGACTGCAGGAGTTCGCCGACCAGGTGGCGGCAGGCGGCCACCAGGTGCTCGCAGGTGTCCAGGACCAGGAGGAGCCGCCGGTCGGCCATCCACGCGCACAACTCCTCGTCGAGCGGGCGCGGGGAGTGGTCGGCGAGGCCGACCGCGTGCGCGACGGTCGCGGTGAGCAGGCCGGGATCGCGCAGCGGCGACAGCTCCACCCACCAGACGCCGTCGGGCCGGAACTGGCGGGGATCGGCGACGGCCCGCAGGGCGAGCCGGGACTTGCCGACCCCGCCCACCCCCGTGAGGGTGATCAGCCGCCGCTCGTGCAACAGGTCGCCAAGGAGCCCGAGTTCGCGTTCCCGGCCCACGAAGCTCGCCGGTTCCGGAGGCAGGTTTCCCGGCGCGCAGGAACCCGGAGGGGGCTCGTCGTCCGCGGATTCTGCCTGATTGTCATTGACCGAGTACTCACCGAACACGGATGTATTGTGCGTGATCTTCTTATCCGACCGTGCCGTTCGGGCCGGATCGGTGCCTTGATTTCACGCCACGAGGGTGATCCGCCGCTCCGCGGAGAAGGCGCCCCAGTTGCCGTCGGGCAGCCTGGCCCGCAGTTTCACGGCCCATTCGGTGCCGGCCGGCTCCGCCACCGTGAGCCGGTGCTCCACCCGGCCGCTGGGTACGGCGCCCGCACCGAACTGGATGACGGTCGTGGCGCGTCCGTTGACGTAGAGCTCGTACTCGGTGGTCTCGCGGCCCGTGTCCGGTGCGGTCCAGGTGAGCGTGACCGCCCCCGGGGAGGCCGCCGCGCCGAACTCGGCGGGGGCGGTGCCCGGCCCTTCTCCGGAGGCGGGCGGGGTCGTCACGTCCACGGCCGGCCCGTCGGGGGAGGAGTTGTCGGCCCCGTCCCGGGCCCGGACGGTGAAGGTGTAGACGGTGTCGGGCCGGAGGCCGCTGAGCGCGGTGCCGCTCTCGCCGGGACCGGCGGTGTGGATCCGGACGCCGCCCTGGTAGACGTCGTACGCCGTCACGCCCGTGTCGTCCGTCGCCGCCGTCCAGGACAGCGCGGCGGCCCGGGGCCCGGTCGCGCGGCCGGTGGTCGTGGCCGGGGCGGTGGGCGCCGTGCGGTCCTCGGCCCTGGCCGCCGGGGTGGTCGCCCGGGCGGCCGGGGCGGGCTCGGAGAGGTTGCCGGCGGCGTCCCGGGCCCGGACCGTGAAGGCGTAACCGGTCTGCGGGGCGAGGCCGGTGACGTCCACCATGGTCTGCCCGGCCGGGAGTGCGCGGACCAGCCGGTCGCCCTCGAAGACCCGGTAGCCGGTCACCCCGTCCCGGTCCGCCGCCGCGTTCCACATGACGTGCACGGTGGTGGCGCTGCCCGCCTGAGCGGTGAGTCCGGCCGGGGCGGGCGGAGCTTCGGCGTCGGGTGCGGTGCACGCGGTCAGGCCCGTGAGGCCGGTGAGGCCGGTGAGGCCGGTGAGGGCCAGGCAGAGGGCGAGCGTGGGGGCGGCTCTGCGTCGCACGGGGTGCCTTCCTCCGCTGCCGTAAAGGTCTAGACATATATGGCACGGCGGGCGTGGGCCCGGCAAGACCCCTGCGCTCGGGTGTCGGCGATGTGCCCCGGTTCGTCTTCTTCCGGTCCTGTCTGGCATTATTGCCAGCTCTTTGCAATAACGGATGATTTTGAACAGGGATGTGCAGAGCATGACGGCCCGGACAGTACGGGGAGCGGCCGGGGCGACCCTGGCCGCCGCACTGCGGCGGTGCTGGCCGGGAACCTGCTGTCCGACCTGCTGTACGGGCTGGCCGACCCGAGGGTGGGCTTCGATGGCTGACACTTCGGCGACTCCGGCGGCCTCGGCGGCCTAGGCGGCCGAGCTGACGTGGCGTCCGGCCGGGCGCGCCCGGCGCTCCACCCGCACCCTGCGCGTCGACGAGCTGCGCGCCCACACCCGTGACGCCGGCCGCGCCCTGCTGATGATCACGCACGACCTCGCGGCGGCCGAGCGGATCGCCGACACCGTCGCCGTCATGTACGCGGGGCGGATCGTCGAAACCGGCCGGGCCGAAGCCTTCTTCGGCAGTCCCGGTCCCCGTCACCCCTACGCCCGGGGCCTCCTCGACGCCCTCCCGGAACGTGCCTTCATCCCCGTCCCCGGGGCGCCGCCCGAGCTGGGCGCGCTCCCGCCGGGCTGCGCCTTCGCCGCCCGGTGCGCGGCCGCCGACCAGGTCTGCCGCAGTCGGCGGCCCGTGCTCACCGAAGGGGTGGCCTGCCACCATGCTTGAGCTCAAGGACATCACCGCGGGCTACGCCCGCCGCGCCCCCGCGGTCCGGGGCGCGCACCTGACCCTGCGGCCGGGCGAGTCCCTCGGCCTGCTCGGGCCGAGCGGCTGCGGCAAGTCCACCCTGGCCCGGGTCGCCGCCCTGCTGCACCGTCCGGACCGGGGGACCGTGGCGTTCGACGGCCGCGCCGTGACCGGTTTCTCCCACCGGGCCCCGCGCTCCCTGCGCACGGCGGTCGGCGTGGTCTTCCAGCAGCCCAGGCTCTCCGCGGACCCCCGCCTCCGACTGCGCGACCTCGTCGCCGAACCCCTCCGCGCGACGGGCCGGCGCGAGGAGTGGCGGTGCGGGTGCCCGAGTTGGCGGAGCGGGTCGGCCTCGGAGCGGACCTGCTCGCCCGCCGTCCCCACGAGGTCAGCGACGGCCAGCTGCAACGCGCCTGCCTGGCGCGGGCGATGGTGTTGCGGCCGCGCTGGCTGGTGTGCGACGAGATGACCGCGATGCTGGACGCCTCCACCGCCGCGGCCCTGGTCGCGGTCGTCGAGGAGTACCGCGCCTAGAGCGGGGCCGGACTCCTCGCCGTCGGCCACGATCCGGTGCTGCTCGGTCGCTGGTGCGGCCGCACGACCCACTGGAGCGAGATCGTCAAGGACTGACCGCCCGTCACGGACGGTCAACACCCGTACGGCGGACACGTGTTTCGCTCGAAGGCACCCCCTCCTGCGCCACCATGACGGCGAGTAAGGAGGTTTCGATGGTGATTTCCCTCTCCGTGGTCGTCCTGCTCCTCATCCTCGCCTGGATCTTCCTGCGCAGCGGCGGGCTCAAGTTCTCGCACGCGCTGGTCTGCGCGCTGCTCGGCTTCTACCTCGCGAGCAGCAGCATGGCCGCGACCATCCACAACGGGCTGACGGCCACCGCGAACGTGGTCTCCAGCCTCCACCCCTGACCTTGATCTTCTGTTGCGCCTTCGTGAATCATCCGGCGCATCCATGGACTCCTCGGGCACTGCGATCTAGCGTCTGGCCGCGGCGCGATGTCAGATGCAATGTCAACAAGACCGAAGGGACAGGGAGGAAGCCCGGATGTTCCGAAGAGCGCTGAACTGCGCCGTGGTGCCGGTCGTCGCCGCCTTCACGGTGATGTACGGCGGCTCGCCGGCCCAGGCCGAGGAGATACCCAAGGCTCCCGGCCACCGCCTGATCAGCCACTACGACGGCAGCCCCGTGGCCGCCGCACCGCTGCCCGGCGAGGCGCCGCCGCAGCACCCCCACCTCGCGCCCAACGGCCGCAGCGGCATGCACTCCGACGCGGCGGGCAGCGCCACGGTCCCCTGGTCGGGGCCGCTCGGCAAGAACCCGCAGGTGACCAGTGAGAAGATCGCGGCACTGGGCGGCGAATGCGCCACCGCCACCTTCGACGCGGGCGGCCGCCTCGTCACGGTGTGCGGCACCTTCTCGGGCTTCAAGGTCAAGCTCCTGGAGCCGCGTACGCTCGCCACGCTCGCCGAGTACCAGCTCCCGCAGCGCTCCTCGACGGTCGAGGCGATCACCTCGCTCGACTTCGCGAAGATCTTCAAGGACACCTCGGGCGGCGCCTACTTCTACCTGGACGACCAGGACCGGGCCGTGCTGGCCGACTCCCGCCAGCACATCCTGCGCCTCGCCCACTCCCAGAACCCCGACGGCGGCTGGAAGTTCACGGTCGACGACGACTGGGACCTCACCGGCCGGGTCCCGCACGACTGCGTGACCTGGACCAACCTGCGGCCCAGCGGCACCTGTGACCCCGTCACCTCCGTGATGCCCGACTGGGACGGCCGCATCTGGTGGGTCACCCGCCAGGGGCGGGTCGGCACCGTGGATCCGGCGACCTCGCGGATCCGCTCCGTCCGGCTGCCGGGCGAGGAGATCCAGAACTCCTTCTCGGTCGCCGAGGACGGCGTCTCCATCGTCTCCGACCACGCGCTCTACGGCTTCCGCGCCGCCGCCGACGGCACCCCCGAGGTGCAGTGGCGCCAGACGTACGACCGCGGGACCGCCGCCAAGCCCGGTTCCGTCAACCAGGGTTCGGGAACCACCCCGGACCTCTTCGGCAACGGCTACGTCGCCATCACCGACAACGCCGACGACCGGATGAACGTCCTGGTCTACAAGCGGGGCACGGACGTCCCGGCCGACCGGCGGCTGGTCTGCAAGGTGCCGGTGTTCGGCTCCGGCGCCTCGACCACCGACAACTCCCTGATCACTTGGGGCAACAGCATCGTCGTCGAGAACAACTACGGCTACGAGAACCCCACCACCCTGCTGCTGGGCAAGTCGGTCGTGGGCGGCGTGACCCGCATCGACGTCCGGGCCGACGGCAGCGGCTGCGACACGGTGTGGGAGAGCGCGATCCGCGCTCCCTCCGTGGTCCCGAAGCTCTCCACCGCGAACGGGCTGCTCTACTTCTACGAGAAGGAGCCCAACTTCTGGGGCATCGACGGCTGGTACCTCACGGCCGTGGACTTCCGCACCGGTGAACGCCGCTGGCGGCAGCTGACCGGTACCGGACCGCTCTACGACAACAACTGGGCCCCGATCACCCTGGGCCCCGACGGCACCGCGTACGTCGGCGTCTTCAACGGCATCATCGCGGTCCGCGACAGCTGACCCGGGGGACCGGCGGCCGGGCCCGACCGATGCGAATCCGACGGTTTCCGGTCAGGACCGATCCGGCGGTCGACTGAGCGCGGGAGCCGCCCGCAGCGCGGACCGTTCCGCGGTGGGCGGCTCACCCCATGTCCGGGCCCGGGTCCCGCCGTTTCGCGAGCGCCGCGCGGACGTCCGTACTCAAGTGAAGGTCCACCCGGTGTCCGTGGGCAGGGCGTCGGCCGGGCACGGCTCCCCTCCGTCGCGGCCCGGCTTGTCGGTCGGAGATGTTCCGTGCGGCATCGTGTGTTCCTCCTGCATGTGGTGCACGGCCGGGGACGGTCCCTTTCGGGCGCGGTGATCCGGTCGGCCGATTCTTGTCCTGGCGGTGAATCGTCGGTGAATCGACGGCTCTGAATCGAGTGGACGTCGGCATGCTCAAAGGGCCGACGCTCGATGTTAATCATTCCGGGCCGAATGTGCTCCTCGTGTGACTCAGCCCACTGCTGGAGGCAATGTCGAGTGGATTGTCGACGGCAGAATTTCGTCGGAATTGGGTGTTGACAAGCGACCCGAATATGACGGCCGGTCCATCGTCTTTGAGCCGCATCTGCCTGTGAGGCTCGGGTTTTGACTGGAAATCGGCCTTCTTTGCAGATCAAGCCGCTGGGCGGGGCGATGTTTTTCGGTCATCGGGCCGGTGATCGCCCTCACGCCGATGCCGTTATTGTGGGGACTTGCCTGCTGGTACGTTGATCGGAACAACCCCGTTCGTAAGGCCGTTCACGAGAGCGGCCCGACTTGAAAGGGGCGCTCGGAAATTCAGGGCCCCCGGGAGGCGTCATGCCCCACAGGGTGATTCTGGCGCTTCTTGCGATCGGCTCCTTTGCCGTCGGCGCGGACGGATTTGTCATCAGCGGTATTCTTCCGCGTATCGCGGGTGAACTGGACGTGTCCGAACCGGTGGCCGGACAGCTCGTCACGGCCTTCGCGCTCAGCTACGCGATCAGCGCGCCGGTCCTGATGACCCTGACCGCCGGTGTGTCCCGGCGCGTCATGCTGCGCGGCTCGATGCCGGCCTCCCTGCTCGCCAACGTGCCCTCTACATGAACACCGCCGCGGCAGGGCTGCTTCACCGTCTTCACCCACCTGGCGGCCTTCACCCGTGCCACCACGGGCGTGGACGACGCCGGCGTGAGCGTCCTGCCGGTGTTCGGTGTCGCGGGCGCGGTCGGCAACGCGATCGGCGGCCGGCCCGGCGACCGCATCGGGGCGGAACGCACCACCGCCTCGGTGTCGGGCGCGGCGGCCATGGCGCTGCTGGCGGTACTGGCGAGCTGCTTCGCCTCCGAGTCGGCGGCATCCGTCAACAGCTCCGCGTCGTACATCGGCGTGGCCCTGGGCGGTGCCGTCGGCGGAGCAGTCCTCGACCGGCTCACGCCGGCCGCCCTCGCGTGGGCGGGCGGGTGCCTGGAGCTGGTCGCCCTGGCGATGGTCGTCCTGTCGAGGGCTTCCGGGCCGCGAGCTCCGGGGCCGAGGCGCCCGCCCGTGCGCTGCCGGAGCCCGTGCGCGAGGGGTGCCTTCCGGCCTTCCGGCCTTCCGGCCTTCCGGCGCCGCGCCCGTGTCCCCGGACGCGGCCCGGGCGGGTCACTCCCGCAGCCGCCCGATCGCCGCCAGCCGCGCCCCGACGTCCAGGTTCCACAGCCGGACGGTGCCGTCCGTGCTGCTGCTGGCCACCGTCCGCCCGTCGGGGGCGAAGACCACGCCCCACACCGCGCTCGCATGGCCGGACAGCGTGGCCACCGTCCGGCGTGCGGCCACGTCCCACAGCCGCACCGTACGGTCGTTGCCGCTGCTCGCCAGCGTGCGCCCGTCGGGGGAGAAGGCGATGCCCCGCGCGGAGCCGGTGTGACCGGACAGCGCCGCCCGGAAGCGGTGGTGGCGCACGTCCCACAGCCGGACGGTGCCGTCGTTGCCGCTGCTGGCGAGGGTCTGCCCGTCCGGGCTGAAGGCGACCCCGCGGACCGCACCCGTATGGCCGGTGAGGGCGGCCAGCTGGCGGCGTCCGGCCACGTCCCAGAGACGGACCGTCAGATCGTCGCCGGCGCTCGCCAGAGTGCGTCCGTCGGGGCTGAACGCCACGTCGTTGGCGAAGTCCGTATGCCCGGGGAGCGTGGCGAGCGGGCGGCGCGCCACGGCGTCCCACAGTCGTACGGTGCCGTCCGAGCCGGCCGAGGCGAGCGTCCGCCCGTCGGGGGAGAAGGCCACCGAGAACACGGTCCCGCCCAGCCCGGCGAGCGTGGCGGACGGTCCGCCCGCCACGACGTCCCACAGCCGTACGGTGCCGTCCGAGCCGGCCGAGGCCAGGTTCCGCCCGTCGGGGGAGAAGGCCACCGAGAACACCGTCTCGCTGTGCCCCTCGAAGGTGGCGAGCACCCGCCGCTCGGCCACGTCCCACAGTCGGACCGTGTGATCCGCCTCCGCGGTGGCCAGCAGCTTGCCGTCCGGGCTGTATGCGGCGTGCCAGATCTCCGAGAACGGCCGCGAGGCCAGCACCGCGCCCCGCAGGTCCCACAGCACCACGGACTGGTCGAAGCCGGCGGTGGCCAGCATCGCGCCGCGCTGGTCCACGGCCACACCGAGCACGTAGTCGGTGTGCCCGGCGAGCGTCGCCGTCAGCCGGCCGCCGGCCACGTCCCACAGCCGGGTCGTCCCGTCCCCGCCCGCGCTGACGACCGTCGTTCCGTCCGGGGTGTAGGCGACGCCGTTGACGTCGTCGCTGTGCCCGGTCAGCGTCGCGGCCGTCCGCCGGCCGGCCACGTCCCACAGCCGTACGGTCCGGTCGACGCCCCCCGTGGCGACCGTGCGGCCGTCCGGGGCGAACGCCGCCCCCAGCACCTCGTCGGTGTGCCCGGTGAGCACGGCCAGCGCACGCGCGTCCACCGGATCCCACAGGCGTACGGTCCGGTCGGCGCCGGCCGAGACCAGCGTCCGGCCGTCCGCGGCGTACGCGAGGGCGTTGACCCGCCCGGTGTGGCCCGCGAGGGACGCGACGGCCCGGTGGTCCCCGGCGCTCTCCCACAGCCGGACCGTCCCGTCGGCGCCGGCGACCGCCAGCGTCCGACCGTCGGGGGAGAAGGCCACGGTCCGGGCGCCCACCGTACTCGCGGGAAGCACCCCCGTCGCCCGGTGGTCCACGGTGTCCCACAGGCGCGCCGGCCCGTCCGTGGAGGCGGCCGCGAGGGTCCGCCCGTCCGGGCTGACGGCCACCGCGCGGACCCGCCCGGGCATGGTGAAGGTCGCGAGGGTGCGGCGGTCGGTCATCCGCCGCAGGGTCACCGTGCCGTCGGAACTGGCCGTCGCCAGCGAGTCGTTGCCCGGGGAGAAGGCCACCGCGTTGACCGGCCCGCCGTGCCCGCCAAGGCGGGCGATGAACGGCTGGGACTGGGTGCTCAGCAGGGCGCCCCGGGCCTCGCTCGTCGGCGCGGTCCGGTAGGCCTCCCCGGCGAGCAGCATCGATGCCTCCGGCTGGCCGGCGGCCAGCGCCGCCGACTGCAGGGCGAGCGCCCGCGAACGGGCGACGCGCTCCTGGCCGAGCGCGCCCGCGCGCTGCTGGTAGGCCAGGCCGCCGGCGCCCACCGCGAGCACCAGCAGGACGACGAGCGTGGCCAGCATCCGCTGCCGCAGCCGCACCTGGCGCCCGGCCTGCCGCTCGCGGCTGTCGTGCGCCTCCTGGCCGGCCCGGAGGAAGGCGGCCTCCAGGGGGCCGAGCCGGCTCCGGCCGTCGAGCTCGTCGGCCCAGGAGCGGGCGGTGTCCAGCCGGGTCCCGCGGTAGAGCGCCGAGGGGTCCCGGCCCTCGCGCTCCCACTCGGCGGCGGCGTGGGCCAGCTGCTGGTGGATCAGGAGCCCGGCCCGGTCGGCGTGGATCCACCCGCGCAGCCGTGGCCAGGCGTGCAGCAGGGCCTCGTGGGTGATCTCGACGGTGTCGCTGTCCATGGTGATCAGGCGGGCGCGTACGAAGGTGTCGAGCGCGGCCGCGGCGGGGCCCGTGTCGGCCAGTTGGTCCATCAGTGCGGTCCGGCTCATCCTGCGGCGCGCCGCGCCCGTGCCGTCGGCCACGTGCACCAGCCGTACCAGGACGCGGCGCAGCGTGTTCTGCTCGGCCGGGTAGAGGCGGGCGAAGACCTCCTCGGCCGTGCGGGCGATCGCCCCCTGGATTCCGCCGGTGCGCTCGTACCCGGCGACGGTCAGGGTGGAGCCCTCGCGCTGCCGCCAGGTGGCCATCAGCGCGTGCGAGACCAGGGGCAGCGCACCGGAGGGCGTACGGTCCGGCGGATCGTCGCGCAGGCCGACATCGCGCAGCAGCAGCGGGACCAGGCCCGGTTCGAGGGTGAGACCGGCGAGTTCGGCGGGCCGGGTGATCGATTCCCGCAGCTCCGCCAGGGACATCGGAGGCAGCACGAACAGCCCGCCGGTGAAGACCGGGGCCAGCTCCGGAAGGTCCAGACAGTTCCCGGAGAAGTCCGCCCGTACGCCGAGCACCACGACGGCGGGGTCGTGCCCGGCCGGCGGCGCCGGACCGGAGGCGGCCAGCGAGCAGAGCACCCGGACGAACGCGCGCCGCTCGTCCTCGTCGGAGCAGAGCGTGAACAGCTCCTCGAACTGGTCGACGAGCAGCACCGGCCGGGGCGGAGGCGGCCGCCGGTCCCCGGAACCGGCCGGGGGCCGGTCCGTCAGCCGGTGGACGGCTTCGAGCAGCACGTGCGGGTGGTCCCGCAACTTCCGTGCCGTGATGCCGAGATCGCTGCCCAGGACCTTCGCGGCGCAGTCCAGCAGCTCCTCCAGCGGATGCGCGGTGGGAGTGAACCGCACCACCGGCCACGTGTCGGCGCCAGGCATCGGGAAGCCGCCGCCGCGCCGCAGCGCCGGTACGAGACCCGCGTTGAGCAGCGAGGACTTGCCCGCGCCCGACGGGGCGACCAGCATCAGCGGGCCGACGCCGACCCGCCCGAAGACCCGTTCGACCAGCTCGGCCGTCGCCCGCTCCCGGCCGAAGAACCACTCGGCGTCCCGCGCGGTGAAGGCCGGCAGGCCGGGGTACGGACACCCGCCGTCCGCCGGCGGCCCGGCCTCGGCGGGACCCGGGCCCCCGCTGCCGGCGTCGGGCGCTCCCGTCTCCCGGATCATCCGCAGCAGTTCACCTCCCGCCCGCAGTACGTCGTCGCAGCGCCGCGCGACGTCGACGGTGACGGGCTTCGAGCCGGTCTCGATCTTGCTGAGATAGCCCTTGCTGTAGTGCGTCTGCCGTGCGAGGTCCGCGAGGGACAGGCCGCGTTGCACCCGCAGACGTCTGAGCTGCGCGGGGAAGTGCACCGACGCGTCGTCGGATACGTGCTGGTGATCGGTCTTCCGCCGGCGGTCCGGATCCCCCAAAACATCCCCCATGGCAATGCGCGCCCAGGCAGCGAGATGGCACGGCCCAGGCTACCGCGGGGGTACGGCGGAAGACTGGATCTTCCAGCCGGTATGACGAGAAAAGGAGCCCCGGGAGCCGCCCGCGCGGCGGCTCCGGAAGCCCTTGCCACGGGGGTGCTACCGGTTGAGGCGGATCGAGTTGATCGGCGTGAGGTCGGCGTAGACACCGGTCTTGGCCGCGATGCGGCTGCCGCAGCCCGCGCCGTTGTAGCCGGTGCACAGGTTTGCGGTCGCACCGCCGTACTGATTGTTGAGCACCCAGTGGTTCCCGAACTGGTTGCTCAGGTTGTGGGCCCCGTACGAGTAGAAGACGTGGGTCGGCTTGACGGCCGGGTTCTGGTTCTGAGGGTAGATGCAGACCGCCCCCTCCGGGCATCCGGCCCACGCGTCGACCGGCTTGGCCTCGACCGCACCGCTGAGCGCGAGGACGGCGGTGGCGGCGGTCGCGAGGGCGGCGGCGCCGCGGAACATCTTGCGCATGATTTCCCCTGGTGGCTCTTGTCTCCTGCGGACGACTTCAGCCTGCCCCCGCCGGGTGCGGCGGTCGACGGGTTGCCCGTTGCCCCTTGCCGGATCTCCCGGGAAACCCCCTGCGACCAGCCCGGTCGAGGAGCGGGGGGCAACGGCCCGCGTCGCGTCCCCGGCTCCGGGTGACGAGGCGTCACGGCGCAACGGCGGAAGGCCGTCGCGGCGCGTTTCGCGATCCACTCCTCCGGACGTCAAATTGCGCCGTTTGCCCACGGCATGTGTCCATCCGCTTACCCAATGTGGCGAATTGCTCTCATCGCCCATAACTTCTGCATCGTGACGAACCGACAAATCAAGTCCCTCATGTGCATCGCAGTCGTCATGGCCGCAGGCCTCGGCGTGGCCGCGCCACCCGCCGCCGCGGCCGGACGGCGAGTGCACCCGGGCGACTCGATCCAGGACGCGGTGAACGCCGCCCGACCGGGCGACATCATCACCGTGATGCCCGGCACCTACTACGAGAACGTGCTGATCACGAAGCGACTGACCCTGCGGGGGTTCGGTGCCCGCACGGTGATCAGGCCGCCGGTCACCCAGGCCGCGCCGGCAGCACCCGCCGTACCCGCGGCACCCGCGGCGCCCGACGCGCAGGCCGGAGCGGCAGCGGCCGCGCCGGGCGCACCGGCGGCTCCCGTGCGCGCGGCCACCGCCTGCTCGCAGGCCGACACCGGGATCTGCGTCATGGGGACGCCGGAGCAGAGCGTGAACGAGGTGAAGATCCGCTCGCTGGCCGTCTCGGGCTTCAAGCGCAACGGCATCTGGGCCTCCTACACCGACCGGCTCAGCGTCGAGCGGGTGATCTCCGAGAAGAACGGCACCTGGGGCATCGCCCAGGAGCGGTCCACCCGCGGGGTGTTCCGCGGCAACATCGCCCGCGACAACACCGAATCGGGGATCTTCATCGCCAACACCGTCGAGCGGGAGGGCGGCGCCACCGACACCCTGGGCGCGGTGGTCCGGCGCAACACGCTGACCGGGAACCGGATCGGAGTCACGGTCAGGCGCGTCAGGAACCTCTCCGTCAGCGGCAACCTCCTCACCGGAAACTGCGGCGGCGTGTTCGTCGTCGGCGACGAGGGCGAGCCGGGTGCCGGAGCCATGACCATCCGGGGCAACCGGATCCACGAGAACAACAAGTTCTGCAAGGGCAACAGCCGCCTCCCCGACATCCAGGGCGTCGGCATCGTCCTGACCGGGGCCGAGGAGACGGTCGTGCGGGGGAACTCCATCCGCGGCAACGTCGGCGCCTCCCCCCTGTCCGGCGGAATCCTGCTGTTCAAGAGCTTCGTGGGCGCGACGAACACCGACAACGTCATCCAGGACAACGTGGTGCGGGACAACCAGCCGGCCGACCTGGCCAACCAGGGGACCGGAACGGGCAACCGGTTCGTGGGCAACCGGTGCGGGACCTCCGTACCGGCCGGGATGTGCTGACCGTGCTCCACCTCATCAGAAGAATCGAGGCCGTATGACCACGGTAAGTTCCACCCCCACCCCGGCCACCGTCCCCGTACCCCCGCACACCCCCCAGCCGGGCATGCGCCTGCGGGAGCTCGTCTTCGGGGCGGCCTGCGCCGCGGCCGTACGGGCCGCCGCCCGCCTCGGCGTGGCCGACGCCCTCGGGTCGGAGCCCGCCACCGCCGCCGAGCTCGCGGCGGCGGTCAACTCCGAGCCCCGGCCCCTGGAGCGGCTGCTCCGCGCCCTGGCCTGCTACGGGATCTTCGAGGAGACCGAGGACGGAAAGTTCGTCCACACGGAGATGTCCCGGCTGCTGCGCGAGGACGATCCTCAGAGCCTGCGCTACATCTCCCTGTGGTGCACGGAACCCTGGACCTGGCAGGCCTGGCCGCGCCTCGACGACGCCGTGCGCTCCGGCGGGAGCGTGTTCCAGGACCTCTACGGCAAGGGCTTCTTCCAGTACCTGCACGAGGACGCGCACGAGTCGGCCCACGTGTTCAACCGGGCCATGACCACCTCCAGCATGCAGTCGGCGCTGGACGTCGCGGAGCTCCTGGACCTCACCGGGGTCTCCGTGGTCGCGGACATCGGCGGCGGCCAGGGGCACGTACTGGCGAGCCTGCTGGAGAAGCACCCGACGGTGCGCGGCGTCCTGCTCGACCTGCCGGGCGTGGTCGCCAAGGCCGATCCCCGGCTGCGGGACGGCGGTCCGCTCGCCGAGCGGGCCGGCATCGTTCCCGGGGACTGCCGCGAGGCCGTCCCGGTCGAGGCCGACATGTACATCATCAAGAACATCCTGGAATGGGACGACGAGAGCACCCGCAGGACCCTGCACAACGTCGTCTCCGCGGCCCGGCCCGGGGCCAGGGTCGTCATCATCGAGAACCTGGTCGACGACACCCCATCGATGAAGTTCACCACGGCCATGGACCTGCTGCTGCTCCTCAACGTGGGCGGCGCGAAGCACACCAAGGAGAGCCTCTGCACCCGGATGCGGGACGCGGGGCTGGTGATCGGCGAGATCCGTCCGGTCAACCCGTACCTGCACGCGTTCGAGTGCACCGTGCCCGAGTGATTCCGGGCCCCCCGCGCGCCACAACGCCTCGAGACCGGCGGGATGAGCCGGTCTCGGGGGCGTCGGCACGACGGACGGGCGGTGCCCGTCCGTCCGAACGCGTCAGGCCTTGGTCGCCAGGGCGTTGTTGACGAGGTCCAGGAACTCGCGCGGCGACTTGCACCGGTCCGCGTCGGCGGGCAGGGGCCGGCTGTGCCGGTTCTCCAGCTCGCCGACGATGCCGAGGAGCCCGAGGGAGTCGAGCCCCCACTCGTCGAAGCCCGAGTCGGGGCGGCTCGCCATGGCCGCGGGGTCGACGTTCACGCCGGCCCCCTTCTTCATCAGGGCGGCCAGTTCTTCCATGGTCAGTCGAGGGGTCATGACGGCCATCTCCTCAGGCTTGGTCCGGCGTACGCCGGTCGGTGATCAGGCGCATTTCAGAGCGCGCGAGGAAGCGTGAGATCTCCTGGTCGGTGGTGGGGACGCCGTCCTTGGCGCTGTCGAGCAGCCGGGCCAGCACGGCCGCCTTGTGGCCGCCCTCGACGCCGAGCGCCAGGGCGGGCCGGGCGTCGAGCGGGCCGCGCATGTCGAGGAGCCGGACGACGATGTCGTCGCGCTGGAACAGGGTGCTTCCCTCGATGGGGCTGGCCGGGTCGTCCACGGCCGCCTCGTCCTGGCCGGCGAGCAGCCGGGCGAGTGCCATGCCGCACCCGTTCTTGGCGGGGTAGAAGAGCGCGTGCCGCCGGACGTCCGCGTGCTCGCGGCCGGCGCCCGCCACGTGGTGCACCGCAGGGAGCGCCGCACGGGTGAAGAACATCCGGGCGGATCCGGGGTCGCTGAGGTCCCGGTCCTGTTCCAGATACGGGTTGATGGCCTCCTCCAGGGCCTGCACCTCGGGCTGCAGGGCCACGTGGCGCAACGCCGCGAGGAGGTCGCCCTCCACCTCGACCGCCCGTACGACCCGGTTGCCGTGCATGAAGAGCGAGGTGCGGCGCAGCCGGGTGTTCTCGTCGACCCGCGCCTGCGGGGAGGTGTACCCGGCGAGCAGCTCCGCCACGACCGGTTCGCTGCCCGGCTTCACGGTGAAGGTGAGGGCGTGGCGCACCACGCCGTCCCCGCGCCGCGGGGCGACCTGGAGGCGGTCACCGGACCGGTCCCCGAAGTGCGCGGAAGCGGCGTCGGGGCCGAACCCGGGATCGGAGCCGTAGGACGAGGGGGAGAGGGAGACGGCGGGGACGGAGTCCTTGCCGGTCACCCGCAGCACGCTGAAGCGCAGCGAGCGGGTGTCCCGTACGCAGCCGTGGAGCGGCTGCACCGACGCGACGTGTTCCTCGCTGTTGACCCAGGCCAGGAACCGCGGTGCGCTCTCCCACTCGCTGGTGATGAGCCACTGCGAGGGATTCTCGATCGACTGGCACAACTCGTCGCTGATGTGTCCGGGGACGGAGGACACCTGCTTGCGGAGATGCTCGTAGACCTCCAGGAACTGGTTCTGCGCACCGTCGTACAGATCCAGCAGCAGCACGACCCGAAGCCTCGAGCCGTCGAAGGCGGACTGGGATATCCGTTCCGACAAGGTTGTCATCGTTCACACTCCTTCGAGACCACACGGTCGCCACGGGGCGGCGCCACCCGAACCGATCGTTGTCCCGTAATCCCCCCGGCGCGAGAGGAGAGAACCAAGCGGGTGAACGGGCGAGGGAAGCGCCCTCGTACAGGGCATGGAAGAGCCATGAAGGAAAACGTCGACCACCGCGTCCCTGTCCTCATCGTGGGCGGCTCGCTGGTGGGCCTGTGCACCTCGCTCTTCCTCGGCCGGCACGGCATCAGCCACATGCTGGTCGAGAAGCACGCGGGTACCTCGATGCACCCGCGAGGACGCGGTATCAACGTACGGACCATGGAGTTGTTCCGCGTCGCCTGTGTCGAGGACCGGATCCGCGAGGCGGCCTCGGTCCTGGCGGACAACCACGGCATCCTGCAAGGCGGCTCCCTGACCGGTGAAGACCAGGAGTGGCTGTTCGAGCGGATCGACCCGGGGGGCGCACTCGCCCGCTTCAGCCCGTCGGCATGGTGCCTGTGCAGCCAGAACGACATCGAGCCGGTACTGATGTCTGTGACCCCCGGGCTCGGGGCCGACCTGCGGTTCTCCACCGAACTCCTCTCCTTCGAACAGGACCCGGGCGGTGTGACCGCCATCGTGAAGAACCGCGACACCGGGGAGCACAGCACGGTGCGCGCGGACTACCTCGTCGCCGCCGACGGGCCGCGCAGCCCGGTGCGGGAAGGGCTCCGGATCGGCCAGAGCGGTCCCGGCGACCTCTTCCACAACGTGAGCATCACCTTCCGGTCCCGCATGCTCGCGGACGTGGTCGGCGATCGGCGTTTCATCGTGTGCTACCTGACCAAGCCCGACGCCGACGGGGCCCTGCTGCCGGTGGACAACAGCGAGCGGTGGGTCTTCCACGCGCCGTGGCACCCCGACCGCGGCGAGACCCTGGAGGACTTCACGGACGAGCGCTGCGTCGAGCACATCCGCCGGGCCGTGGGCGCACCCGGCCTGGACGTGGAGATCACCGGGAAGGCTCCGTGGCACGCGGCCGAGCGGGTCGCGCAGCGGTACGTGGCCGGCCGGGTCTTCCTGGCCGGTGACTCCGCCCACGAGATGTCCCCCACCGGGGCGTTCGGCTCCAACACCGGCATCCAGGACGCGCACAACCTGGCCTGGAAGCTCGCAGCCGTACTGGACGGCGCGGCCGGCCCCGGGCTGCTGGAGACGTACGAGGCCGAGCGGCTTCCGGTGGCGCGGGCGACGAGCGAGCGCGCCTCGGCCCGGTCCGCCGAGCACAGCCACCCGGGGTACGAGCCCGACCCCGAGACCGTCCACGAGGGCCAGCCCGAGCCCGCCCCGGGCGGACGTCAGGGCGGTGTCCTGTCCGTGGCCATGGGCTACCGCTACAACCAGGGCGCGGTCCTGGGCACCGACCCCGACCAGCCGGTCGTGCCCGAACGGATGCGTCTGTGCGGCGAACCGGGCACGCGCGCGCCGCACATGTGGCTCCACGCCCCGGGGGAGGAGCGGCAGAAGTCCACCCTGGACCTCTACGAGCGGTCCTTCGTCCTGCTCAGCTCCGAGGGCACGCCGTGGAGCGGGGCGGCGGGATCCGTCGCCAAACGGATGAACGTGCGCCTGGACGCCTACGCCATCGGCAACGGGCCGGAGGCCGACCTGATCCCTGCGAGCGGCGGCGACTGGGCCGAGGCGCACGGCACGACCGCGGCCGGGGCGGTCCTCGTCCGCCCGGACGGCTTCGTGGCCTGGCGCTCGGAGGAGGCCGTGGCCGATGAGGAATCGGTCCTCTACAAGGTCCTGACCACCCTGCTGGACCGGTACTGACCTTCCCCCCCCCCGGATCCCCGCTCCGCCCGGCGGCGCGGGGATCCTCCGCGTCCCGGTCTCGCCGCGATCCGGATATTGGACAACCCGCTCCGTTGACGGCGAACGCCATCTACTCTGGCCGGGCAGCTGGTTCGCACCCGTCAGCCGGACGGGGCGCGTCGTAAGAGGGAACCCGGTGGGAATCCGGGACTGCCCCGCAGCGGTGAGTGGGAACGACCGCCGTCATACGCACTGGGACCGGAACCGGTCCTGGGAAGCGACGGCCAGTAGGTGCCCGCCGGGAGACCGGCAGGCGCGCCCGCGAGTCCGAAGACCTGCCCGTTGCCCGAGCGCGAACGACCGCGCCCGGTTTCCCGGTGACCTCGTGGGTGGGTCGGCGTGCTTCAGGCGGATCGTTCCGGCGTGTACCTCAGGCGTACGCGCATCCGGCGGTCCGCCCGTTCCGGCACCCCTTCGCAGCCCAGGCCCGTCACCGGGTTCATGGAGACACGCTCGCGAAGGAGAGTTCCGTGACCACCGAGTCCGCAGCCGCGGCAGTACAGGCCACCGTGTACGGCTACCCCCGCCAGGGCGGCAGCCGCGAACTGAAGAAGGCCGTCGAGGGCTACTGGAAGGGCCGCGTCACCGCCGACGCCCTCCGGGAGACCGCCCGTGACCTGCGCCGGACCAACTGGCAGCAGCTGGCCGACGCCGGCATCACCGAAGTGCCGACCGGCGACTTCTCGTACTACGACCACGTGCTGGACACCAGCGTCATGGTCGGCGCCGTCCCCGAACGCCACCGCGCCGCCGTGCGGACCGACGCCCTCGACGGCTACTTCGCCATGGCGCGCGGTACCCAGGACGTGGCGCCGCTGGAGATGACCAAGTGGTTCGACACCAACTACCACTACCTGGTGCCCGAACTCGGCCCGGACACCGTGTTCACGGCGGACTCCTCGAAGCAGGTCGCCGAGCTCGAAGAGGCACTGGCGCTCGGCCACACCGCCCGCCCGGTGCTGGTCGGGCCCGTGACGTACCTCCTGCTGGCCAAGCCCGCCCCCGGTGTCGCCGCCGACTTCGAGCCCCTGACCCTGCTCGACCGCCTGCTGCCCGTCTACGCCCGGGTCCTGGCCGACCTGCGGGCGGCCGGAGCCGAGTGGGTGCAGCTGGACGAGCCCGCCCTCGTGCAGGACCGGACCCCCGCCGAACTGAACGCCGCCGCCCGCGCGTACCGCGAGCTCGGCGCCCCGGGAGACCGGCCGAAGCTGCTCGTGGCCTCGTACTTCGACCGGCTCGGCGAGGCTCTGCCGGTGCTGGCCAAGGCTCCCGTCGACGGGCTCGCCCTGGACTTCACCGATGCCGCCGCCGCGAACCTCGCCGACCTCGCCGCCGTCGGCGGCCTGCCCGGCAAACGGCTCGTCGCGGGCGTCGTCAACGGCCGCAACATCTGGATCAACGACTTCGAGAAGTCCCTGTCCACCCTCGGCACCCTCCTGGGCCTCGCCGACCGGGTCGACGTGGCCGCCTCCTGCTCCCTGCTCCACGTCCCGCTGGACGCCACCGTCGAACGGGACGCCGACCCGCAGGTCCGGCGCTGGCTCGCCTTCGCCCGGCAGAAGACCGCGGAGATCGCCACGCTCGCCCGCGGCCTCGTCGGCGGCACCGACGTGATCGCGGCCGAACTCGCCGCCAACCGGGCCGACCTGGCCTCCCGCGCCAGCTCCGCCGTCACCCGCGACCCCGCGGTGCGCGCCCGGACCGCGGCGATCACGGACGCGGACGGCCGCCGCTCCCAGCCGTACGAGGAGCGCGCGAGCGCCCAGCACGCCCGCCTGGGCCTGCCGCTGCTGCCCACGACGACCATCGGATCGTTCCCGCAGACCGACGAACTGCGCGTGGCCCGCGCCGACCTGCGGGCCGGCCGCATCGACACGGCGGGCTACGAGGACCGCATCGAGGCGGAGATCCGGGAGGTCCTGGCCTTCCAGGAGAAGGCCGGCATCGACATCCTCGTGCACGGCGAGCCCGAGCGCAACGACATGGTCCAGTACTTCGCCGAGCAGCTCACCGGCTACCTCGCCACCCAGCACGGCTGGGTGCAGTCCTACGGCACCCGCTACGTCCGCCCGCCCGTCCTGGCCGGCGACATCTCCCGCCCCGACCCGATGACCGTGCGCTGGACCACGTACGCCCAGGCGCAGACCGGCCGCCCCGTCAAGGGCATGCTCACCGGCCCCGTCACCATGCTCGCCTGGTCCTTCGTCCGCGACGACCAGCCGCTCGGCGACACCGCCCGCCAGGTGGCGCTGGCCCTGCGCGACGAGGTGGACGACCTGGAGGCGGCGGGCACTTCCGTCACCCAGGTGGACGAACCGGCGCTGCGGGAAACCCTCCCGCTGCGCGCCGCCGACCACGCCGCCTACCTGGCGTGGGCCACCGAGTCCTTCCGGCTCACCACCGCCGGGGTCCGTCCGGACACCCAGATCCACACGCACATGTGCTACGCCGAGTTCGGCGACATCGTCGACGCCATCGAGGCCCTCGACGCCGACGTCATCAGCCTGGAAGCGGCCCGCTCGCACATGCAGGTCGCCGACGAGCTCGCGGGCGCCGACTACCCGCGCGAGGTCGGCCCCGGCGTCTGGGACATCCACTCGCCGCGGATCCCCTCGGTGGCCGAGGCGTCGGCGCTGCTCCGCAAGGGCCTCGCTGCCATCCCGGCGGAACGGCTGTGGGTCAACCCCGACTGCGGCCTGAAGACCCGGGCCTGGCCGGAGACCAGGGCCTCCCTGGAGAACCTGGTCGAGGCCGCCCGCCAGGTCCGCGCCGAGGTCACCGCCGACGGCGCCTGATCCGGGGACCCGGCCGCCTCAGGCGGAGCGCGGTGGTGCGACGCGCTCCCGGACGGGCGGCCGGGCCCCGTCGCCGCGGTCGCCGAAGCCTCCGGCGCAGTCGTCCCCGACGAGGCCCGCCACGTGGTCGGTGAACGTGTCGAGGATGTCCGTGGAGATCGTTTCGTCGCCGAGCACCAGGTGGTTGAGCGTCAGCCCGTCCGTCATGACGGCCAGATAGCGGGCCAGTACCGTCACGGGGACGCGGAGTTCGAAGCCCATGTGGTGACGGAGCTGTTCGATGAGCTCGGTGTAGGTGTCGGCGTACAGCTGGTACTGGCGTCGCGCCAGGTGCTCGAAGCCGGGCCGGCGCAGGGCGTACTGCGTGAGTTCGTACGTGAGCATGTGCTCGCCCGGGTGGGCGGACACGTGGTCCCAGTACGCCTGGAAGCCGGCCCGGACGGTCTCGCGCAGGGTGGCCTTCGGCTGGATCGCCTCCTTCACCACGCTGATGCTGTGCTCGGTGATCGCCGCCATGACGGATTCGAGCAGGGCCTGCTTGGAGTCGAAGCAGTAGTGGAAGACGCTCAGTGATACGCCCGCCTCGGCGGATATCGACCGGGTCGTCGTCCGGGCGACCCCGTCGCGGGTCATCGCCCGGATGGCGGCCTCGGTCAGCTGCCGGCGCCGGTCGGCCGACGGCATCCGTGCCATGGGCGATCCCTTCGGTTCGTGCTGCTGTGCCGTGCGGTGCGCTACGGGCGGTGTGGTGCGGGCGGTGCGATACGGGCAGTGCGGTGCGGCGGCGGGAAGGCGGCCGGGGCCGGGGCCGGCCGGATCGGTGAGGATCCGGCCGGCCCCGGCCCCGGCACCAGACGCCGCCCGGGCGGCGTCAGCTGCTGTAGACGCCGACCTCGTGGAGCGAGTACCCCCACTGGGTGCCGCGCTGCAGTCCGTGGACGCGTACGTACCGGGCCGGGGTGCCGGCGAACTGCGCCGTGTCCAGCCCGCCGTCACCGGTGGTCGTGGACCATGCGGACTGCCAGTTCGTGCCGTCGCCCGAGAGCTCGATCCGGTACGACTTCCCGTGGGCGCGTTCCCACTCGAGGGTGACGCGCTTGACCAGGCCCGGTGTCCCGAGGTCGATCTGGAGCCACTGGTCGTCGCTCCAGTCGCTCGCCCAGCGGGTGCCCGTGTTACCGTCCACGGCCCGTGAGGGCGCGTAGCTGATGAACGGGTTCCACTCGGACGAGCTGGCCGAGGCGGGGGCTCCCGCGGCGAGGTTCACCCCGGCCTTGTGCTTCTCGGACGAACCCCAGGTGGTGAGGTAGGACTCGGCGCCCCGGAACAGGTCGTCCACCACGTCCTGGCCGCCGGTGATCCGGATGTCCTCGATCCAGTCCGGGACCAGACCGTAGTGCGAGGCGCCGTCGGTGTTGAGGTCCCAGGTGCGCACGCCGGTGGTCTGCTTGTCGATCACGGAGCCGCCGTCGGTGCTGCGGAAGGGGTAGCGGACCGGGTTCGGGGTGTCCGCGCCACGGGGGCCGGGCCAGCCGCCGACGCCGTTCATGTCGGTGCCGTAGCCGTAGCCGACCTTGTACTTCTCGCGCAGCGCGTCCGTGCGCTTTGCCTCCGCGCTGAAGGCCTCGGAGCCGCTCATGTACTGGGCGACGAATCCGCCGAGCCGGTACACCCGCTCCGTCCAGTCCAGGTCCATCCAGCTGTGCGAGGAGATCACGCCGGGGTACGACTCGGATTCGAGGATGTCGAAGGCCCGGCCCGCGGCCTTGACCCCCATGTGGTCGATCTCCAGCATCATCTTGCGTTTCATCATGCCGCGCACCGCGTACTCGCCGAGCTCGGTGAGACCTCGGGTGTTGCACTGCGCGTCAGCGGCGTACGAGGGGACCGCCACGCCCGCCGGGAGCTGCTTCTGCGCCTCGGGCGCCGCCGCGAGGCCGATGGGGTTGTCGTGCTGCGGGCCCTTGCACTTCTCCGTCTGCCAGAAGGTGCCGGTGGACAGGAACTGGCCCACGTTGATCGCCGTGCCGAGGGCGCCCTGGTCGAACCGGACCCCGCAGAGGGCGTTGTCGAACTTGTGGCACAGGAACATGCTGCGCACGCCCAGCTTGTGCAGCTCGTCCAGGCCGCGGTCGATGTCCTCCTTGCTGCACTGCGCGATGTCCAGGATCTGCTTGCAGCCGAACGGCTCGGAAGTCTCGACGCCGAGGACGACGGCCAGCTTGCCCTGCTTGACGACGTCGCGGGCCTGCGCGGAGTCGGTGACGATCCGGAACCAGCCCTTGCCCGGACCGCCGTACATCTTGTCGACGTACGCCTGCATGTCGTACGTCTTCTGCGCCTCCAGGCGGATGGCGGTCATCTCGTCGCAGCCGCGGTCCTTGAAGAAGTAGACCGAGCAGATGACGCCGTTGGTGACGAGGTCGTTGACGAGCACCCGCTGGCCGCCGCGCCAGGCGCGTTCGACCCAGGCGTAGTAGTTCTGCTGGTGGGTCAGCGAGTCGTGGGCGGGCCAGTCCTTGAAGGTCGGCCAGCCGTTCGGGTCGTGCTTTCCGTCGCCGCCCTTGGTGATGAAGTCGAAGATGGCGAGCGTGCCGTCGGGATAGTGCTCGGGGCAGTCCTTGAGCGCGTCGGCCACCCCCTGCTCGGAGAACGGCTTGCCGCAGATGAGGCGGCCGCCGAAGCCCTCGTTGGACATCAGGTGGTCGTGCGCGTCGACGAAGCCCCGGACGCGTCCCTGGGAGTCGGTGCCCTTGAAGGGTTCGCCGGTGACGTTGATCTCGGAGTCGGGTGCGGGCCGGGCGACCGGGTTCCACCAGCCGGGGTCGGCGGCGGAGGAACTGGGCACGGGGCCGAGCACCATGGCCACCACGGCGAGGAGCAATGACAGGACCGCCAGGGGCCTACGCCTGTGGTGCGTGTGTCGGGAAATGGTCATCACTCACGTCTTCGGTCAGTGGATGGCGCGGTCGAGGAGCCGGATCCGTCCGGGGGCACACGACGGCCACGGCCGCAGGGCACGGCTGTGGCTTGTTTGTCATGGCCCGCACAAGCGGTGGGACGAGAATCGCCACTGGCGGCAGCAGAGTCAAGAGTCCGGGACGGATGACCTGATGACTCGTCAGCCCGGCTGGATCGGATCCCCGGGCCGTGGCGCCGGCGGTGTCGGTGGGGCATGCGACGATCCCGGGCATGATCGCCTCGTTCACCGCCCTGCTGCCCACCGCGGGTACCCACGACTCGACCACCTACGCCGACTGGGTCGCCGCCCACGACCCGGACGCCGCCGGCACCGCGCGCGCCCTGATCGAGGACATGCGCTCCGAACTGGGCCGCTCCCGGAGCAAGCCCGGCCGGTTCGTCGACACGATGGCGGCGCGGGCGCGACGGCTGCCGCCGGCGCACCTGCCGTGGTTCTGGGACACCGTGGGCCACCGGCTGATCGGTTACGGGAGCCGCCCCGGCGGGCGGGCCTACGCCGCGGCACGGGAGGCCGAGGCCCGGCACGGGCTGCCGGTGGACCCGGGCTACCGCCGGGCCAACGCGCTGCTGTTCGCCACGGGCGGGGCCATGCCCGCCAAGGAGTTCGGGGCCCATCAGCGGTTCCTCGCCGAGACGTTGGAGCCGGCCGCGGCGCACGCGGCCCTGGACACGTTCCTGACGGCGTGGGCGGGCTCGCCCGCGGACCTCCCGGCGGATCTGGTGCGCCGCGTACGGGCGTCCGCGAAGGCGGCCGGGCACGGGGACGAGGAGGTCGCGCGGCTGGTGGGCGCGATCCTGTCGGTCACCCGGAAGAAGTCGGTGCCGGACGCGCTGCTCACCGCCGCGGAGCAGGTCCTGACGGCCCATCGGCCCGCGGACACGGTCGCGGCCGGGCTGGTGGAGGTCTTCCCGGACGGGGTCACCGACGGCGGGGCGTGGCTGCGGATGCTGATCGGCTGCGGTGCGGCGGAGGCGATGGAGAGCGGACGGGTGGTGCCGGAGGGCGGACTGCACCACTGGGCCGGAAACTTCGTCCGCATGTACCAGTACGCGGCGCAGTCCGGCGGCGGCGTCGCGCGCCAGCCGCTCCCGGCGGAGTTCCTCGACCTCGTGGGCCGGCTGGGACCACGGCTGCGGGCGGCGGGCGACCCGGTGACGGTGCACACCACCCGGCACCACTACCAGGGCTTCGACGCGGACGTGCTCGACGCCTGCCTGGCGGCCGGGGTCGCGGTCGTCGACCCGGGTCCGGAGACGCGGATGCGCTTCTGGGGCGAGCGGTCCCGGCGGGACCTCGTCGCACTCGCCGCCGACCCGGTGTTCGGCCCCCGCCTGGAGGGGACCGTACACGCGCGTCTGACGCCCCACTGGCCTGCCGCGCACCACCGCCGGCCCGGGTCCGCGGTGACACTGCTGCCGGGCAACGAGGGCATCGCCCACGAGGTGGCCGGGCGGGTCGGCAAGCTCGTCGACACGGTCGCGGGCGGCGGCATGGCGGGGGCCGAGGAGGCCGTGGCCGAGCTGGAGACCCTGCTGGACCGGCCGACGGTGACGGCGCTCGGCGGGATCGCCGACGCCCTCGCCGGGGCCGGCGCCGCGGGCGCGCTGCGGCGCTCGCTGACGGCCGGCCTGCCCGAGGAACTGGCCTGGCCGGCCCTGGAGTCGGTGTACGCGCAGTTCGCGGCGGATGCCGGGCCCGAGGGAACGGACGGGGCGCTGCCGGAGGCGACGGAGGTGACGGGGGTCGCCGGGGTGTCCGGGGTGACCTGCACCTGGCCGGTGCTGACGGTGTTCGGGCGCGACCGGGCGGTCGCCGTCGCCCCGGACGGGGTGCGGGGCTCCTGCCGGTTCACCGTCCCGGACGGGGCGACCATGTACGCCGTCCACTACGTG
The DNA here is from genome assembly GCF_045000215.1 of Streptomyces sp. 147326. Taxonomy (NCBI): domain Bacteria; kingdom Bacillati; phylum Actinomycetota; class Actinomycetes; order Kitasatosporales; family Streptomycetaceae; genus Streptomyces; species Streptomyces sp. 147326. Next base: position 7,378,756 of record NZ_CP134201.1, read on the forward strand.
GGCGGTTCCTTCCTGGTGAGCTGGACCCTCAAGAAGAGCCCCTACTACTGCGACACCGCCGTCTGGGCCGACCGTCCGGCGGAGCCGTTCACTCCGGACCAGCTGAGCGGCCTGGTGCCGTTCGCCGGCAGCCTGGACGGGGCCTACGGCTTCCAGTTCGAGACCGCCGACGGGGGCGGGCGGCACGGCGGCACGCGCGTGCTGCGGCCCGGCGGCACCGAGGGCATCGACGGGGACGAGCTGCTGCTCGGCGACGGCTCCCGGATCTGGACCAACGCCGTCTTCGGACGGCGGCCGTGGGAGGTGGTGGATCCGGTCACCGGGGAGCGGCAGGGGGCGAGCCCGCTGCCGGACTTCCCGGGCCGGCCCGCGAGCGCCGATCCGGCCGCGGAGCCGTCCGAGACCGGCATGAGCCCGGCCGTGGAGGCACTGCAGCTGGCGCCGCTGCCCGCCGGACTGGACGACTCCCCGCTGGGCAGCCGGGACGGGCTGGTCGGGACCCGGGTGCTGTTCCGCACCCGGCACCGCGACCACGCGCCCGACCACTACCTGGTGGAGAGCGTGGACGGGCGGACGGCCCGCTTCGACATCGACCGGCCCGGGCAGGAGCCCTGGGCCCTGTGGGCCCCGCCGGAGGGCGCGGTGGAGGACGTGGTCCTCGCCGAGGCACGGACCTGGACGGGCGTGCGTGCCTACGCCGCCGACGGCGTCCTGCTGTGGGAACTGGACGGACACCACTCGCCCCGGAACCCGCGGGTGAGGCCGGCCCGGCAGGTCACCGTGTCGGGTGGAGTGGCCCTGCCGCCGGCCTTCTGGTACCTGCTGCGGACCCGGGACGCGTCCGGGTCCCGCGCGCTGCGGACCGTGGGAGGGCAGACCGCGGACACCCTGCTCAAGGCCGCCCTCGACGGCCCGGCGGCGCTGCGCGCGGCCGTGGCCCGGGAGTTGCCGGAGGTCACCGACCCGGTGCTGGCCGAGGCCGTCGTGGCCGTGGCCGGGCGGGCCGCCCGGGTGGAGGAGCGGCGGCGCGCCCTGCACCGGCGTGTCACCCTGCTCGCCGAGGCCGCGCCGGCCCAGCCCCGCCGGTCCGCGCCGGACACCGAGCTGCTGCCCGCGCTGTTCGGACTGGTCTCGAAGGGGGAGCGGCCGGCCCGGGACGTGGCCCTGCCGGCGACGCTGGGCGCGCTGGCCTCCGACGGCGCCTGCCTGGCCGGGACGATCGTGGAGGAGGTGCGGCGGCTCTCCCCGCCGGCGCCGCCGCACGACTGGTCGCAACTGCTGGGCACGGTCGACGCCGCGGCGTGGCGGGCGGCGGTGGCACCGACCCCGGACACCGACCGGGCCGCGCTGCTGGCGCTCCTGGACACCTGGGCCGACCAGCCGTTCGCCCGCGTCGGCAGCCGGTGGTGGGTGGGCCGCGCCGACGCCGGGGCCCTGGACGGGCTGCGTGCGGGCGGTACGGCCGTGGCGTCCGCCGCCGTGCGGCCCGGCGGTTCGCAGTGCTGGTTCGTCGCACCCGCAGCGGAGCACACCACGGAGAACACAACCCAGGGTGCCACCGCAGACGCCGACGGCGATCCGGTACCGGCGGCGCTCGCGCAGGCACGGCTCGTCCGGGTGGAGCGGAACGATGCCGCCCGGCTCCGGGCCCTGGTCGAAGCGGTCGACGCGCACGGCCCGGTCCCGCTGCCGGAGCCGGCGGCCGCGCGCTTCGCCGAACTGACGGGCGTACGACGGGCCGTGGCCCGGCTCGTGGTGGCCGGTCTGGTCGGCCGGCCCGGCCGGGACGAGGACCGCGCCCTGGCGCGCAAGGCCCCGTACAAGGCGACCCCGACGACCGCCGAGGCGTACGAGCGGCTGCGCGCGCGGCTCGGGGGCGCGGGACGGCGGGCCGTCCTGGCGGCGGCCCTGCCCGAGGACCCGGCCGAGCTGTGGCGGCCGGGCGGGGTCCTGGCGGCCGTGGAACGGATGGCCGGGGTGTGGTGCGAGCTGATCGGGGCGCAGCCCGCGGTGCACGACGAGGCGGCCGACGCCCTGGAGGCCGAACTCGGCCTCTGCGAGGTGTGGGCCCGGCGGCTGGCGGGCGGCTACGAGGCCGCCGAGGACACGACGGCCGAAGCGGCCGGCTGGGAGCTGGCGGCCACCCGGTACGGCAACAAGGTGGAGGTCAGGGCCGTGCCGCCGGCCGGACCCGAGCTGCCCTACGGCACCCCGGTGGGCCTCCCCCTCGGGCGGATCGCGAGCGCGCTGGTGTGGGCGTGGACGGACCGGCCCGTCGGCGATCCGGCGGTGGCCGGGGCGATGGCCCTGTACGAGCGGCTGCGGGCCGAACTGGCCCGCCCGGAGCTGCTGCTGGAGCTGCCCGGCGGGCTGGTCCAGGACAGCTCGACCCCGATCGCCGACCAGTTCGGGCCGGGGCGGCTGCCGGTGGTGAAGGGCCGTTACGCGGAGGAGGGCTCGGTGACCGTGACCGCGTACGACGCCGGGCCGCTGGTGGTGTGCGCGCCCGGCGGCGCCGCCTTCCTGCGGCCCGCGGCGCTCGCCGGCCCCGAGGTGTGGCAGCGGCTGCGCGGGATCACCGGCCTCGCCGAGGCACTCGACCGGCTGGCGCCGCTGCTGCCCGGTGGCGGGCTGGAGCGGATGATGCTCCGGGCCCGCTCGGGAGCGCTGCCGGCCGGGACGTACGAGGCGGACCCGCGCCAGTCCTGCCCGGAACTGGTCGCGCGGGTGACGCGGCAGATCGGCGCGGGCGCGGACGCCGCGGCCCTGTACCTCCAGCTGGCGGCCCTGGCCGCGCCCACCGACCGGAACGTGCGGCGGTGGAACGGCTGGTCGGCCAAGCAGCACACCCAGGCCCGTACCGAACTCCTCGCCACCGGCACGGTGGTGGAGGCCAAGCGGGCGCGGGCCGGCCGGACCCTGTTCCTGCCCGGCGAGTGGAGCGAGCTGAAGGCCCCGCACCTGCCGCTGGAGACCGTGAAGCTGGGGAGCCACCTGGTGCGCCCGCTGTGGCGCAGCGAGATCCGCGCCCCGTTCGGCCGCGTGCTGCCGACGGCGCCCCTGCACGAGATGTTCGCGGAGGCCTGGGAGCGGCTGTCGGGCGGGCCCGGAGACACCCCCTAGGCGGGGTCAGGGTTCGCGGTCCATGACGCGGCGGGCCGCCTCGGCCTCGGCAGCCGGAGGAGACAGTTCGTCGAGGGTGTCGAGCTCGTCGTCCGACGCCAGCTCCCGTTCCCAGGCGGCCGCGAGCCGCTCCTGCTCCTCGCGCGGCCGGCCGGTGACGGCCTCCCGGTGGCCGGGGTCCAAAGCCGCGAGGAAACGCCCGATCGCGTCCGTCGGCATGCCGTGCTCCTTCTCGCCGTGGGGGAGGGGCGGCGGCCACTGCGGTACCGCGCCCCGGCCCAGGATGGCGAACCCGGCCGGCGCCGGCGGCCCGACACGCTGCTCGCCCCCGCCGGGTGAACCGAGGTGCACCGACTCGTGCCGCGGGTTTCCCGGTGTCGGTCCTGCGGGACGCCCGCGGGCGGCCTACCGTCGGGGTATGAGCGAATTCGTCGTCGTGTACGAGCTCGGCGAAGCGGTGACGGCGCAGGACCCCGGCGAACCGGCAGGGGGCGGCGAGCTGCCCGTACGCCGCGTGCACGCGGCGCCGGCCGCCCCCGGCATGACGGCCGTCCCCGGCCCGCGGACCTTCTGCGGCCGGGACACGTTCGCGATGCAGAGGGCCTCGTGGCAGCCGCCGGGGCAGCCCGGCTCCGCGTGGTACGACCCGCAGTACGCGAGCCGGGTCTGCCCCGCCTGCGACGACGCGGCGGGTGACGGCTGAGAGGTCAGGACGCCCTGGGGACGCGTCAGCGCGCCGCGTTGTGCTCGGGCAGGTCCATCTCGGCCGGGGCGAAGCCGAAGCCGCGCTTGGTGGGCTCCGCGGGCTGCTTGCCGCAGAACGCAGCTTCGAGGGTTCCGCCGAGGGCGGTGTTCGCAGAGCCCTTGTTCGAGGTGTTCGCCATGGCGGCGAGGCTGCGCCGGCCGTCGCGCGTGGAGAAGGCGTACGTGTAGAAGCCCTGCACGGTACCCGTGTGCCCGTAGACCGACGTGCCGCAGGAGAGGTCGTAGCGGCGCAGACCGAGCCCGTAGAACCGGGTGTTCGTGGTGTCGGTCGGGGTCATGGTGATCATGGCGTCGAGCATGGGAGCGGACAGCAGCCGGCCGCCGAGCAGCGCGGACGTGAAGGTGTTCAGATCGGCCGGGCTGGAGATCACCGCCCCGGCGGACTGGGCCCACGACACCGTCTGCTCGGTGGAGTCGACCAGGGGCGCGCCGGCCTCGTCCGGGTGCAGGTAGCCGCGCGCGTGCAGTCCCTTGATCTGCGTGGTGGGGTGCACGTAGGAGGTGTTGCGCAGCCCCAGCGGCTTGAAGATGCGCCGCTCGTACTCCGTGGCCACCTGGTTGCCGGTGGCCTTCTCGATGAGCATGCCGACGACCACGAAGTTGGTGTTCGAGTACTTGTACGCCGCGCCGGGCACGGTCGTCCGCGGTTCGCGCAGCGAGAGGTCGACCAGTTCCTGGTAGCTGAACACCTTGTTGCGCACGGACTCGAAGCCGGGCACGGTCTTCGCGAACATGGCATCGGTGTAGTCCGCCAGGCCGCTGCGGTGGCTGAGCAGATGACGCACGGTGATCTTGTCGTCGGGCAGCAGACCGGGCAGATAGCGGTTGACGGGGGCGTCCAGCGCGATCCGGCCCTCGGCCACCAGCTGCAGCAGCACGACGGCGGAGAACGTCTTGCTGACGCTGCCGATCCGGAAGCGGGCCTGGGTGTCCATGGCCGATCCCGTGGTCTTGTCGCGTACGCCCTCGGTCCTGGTCCGGACGCCGAGGGGTCCGCTGAAGCGGGCCATGGCGCCCGGCGCTCCGGCGGCGGTCGTGTTGCGCAGCGCCTGGCTCACCCCCTCGAGATCGGGGGAGAGGGAGGGGGCGGCCTGGGCGTTGGTCGCCGGAGCCACCGCGGCCGTCACCGCCAGCAGGGCTGCGCTGAGGGCCAGACGTCGGTTCATGGGCAGGGGCACTGTGTTCCTCTGGTCGTTCGGTAGGGCGGAAAAAGGGGCGCCGCGGATCGGTCGGTCGACCGGTCCACGGGCCCAGGGAAGATCATCTGACAGGACCGGCGGAGGTGCCAGTGACAACGCGCCGTTCTACGAGGGCAGTTCCAGCAGCCGCACGGCAGCCTCGCGCATCTCCACCTTGCGGATCTTTCCGGTGACGGTCATGGGAACTCCTCCACGACGTCCACGTAGCGGGGGATCTTGAAGTGGGCCAGCCTGCCGTCGCAGTACGCCCGCACGGCGGCCGCGGTCAGCGGCTCGGCGCCCTCGCGCATCCGCACCCACGCCATCAGCTCCTCCCCGTACTTCGCGTCGGGCACGCCGATGACCTGGACGTCCAGTACGTCCGGGTGGGTGTGGAGGAACTCCTCGATCTCGCGCGGGTAGAGGTTCTCACCGCCGCGGATCACCATGTCCTTGATCCGGCCGGTGATGCTCACGTAGCCGTCGTCGTCCATGACGGCCAGGTCGCCGGTGTGCATCCAGCGGGCGGCGTCCACGGCCTCGGCGGTCCGCTCCGGCTCCTCCCAGTAGCCGAGCATGACCGAGTAGCCGCGTCCGAGCGCGAGGGCGTCGACGTCGGCGGCGAGCTCCGCGTACGTCCACCGGCGCCCGGCGCCCGGCGGCCACGTCGACGAGGGCGTCGCGGCCGGGGAACCTCCGCACGGTGCGGTCCAGGTTCTCGCCGATCGTGTCGCCCAGCAGCGGCACTTCGCAGACCCCGGACGCGTAGCTCGATGCGGCAGACACATGGACCTCCTGGACTGGGTGGCGAGAGCGGGGCCCGGCGGTCCGGCGTCCCCTCGTGAACCGCGCCGACCGGACTCTCGCACACGCCGGAACGGGGACGCGTGCGCCGACCTGCAAGAATGGCCTGAAATATACTGCCGGGGTGACTGAGACCCCGCTGCCCCCCTGCCCCGAATGCGCCGGCACGTTCGCGTACGAGATGGGCGCGCTCCTCGTCTGCCCCGAGTGCGGGCACGAGTGGCCGCTCGCGTCCGCCGAGCCCGCCGAGGCCACCGGGGAGCGGGTGATCAAGGACGCGGTCGGCAACGCGCTGGCCGACGGCGACACCGTCACGGTCGTCAAGGGCCTCAAGGTCAAGGGCAGCCCGACCGGCATCAAGGCCGGCACCAAGGTGCGCAACATCCGTCTCGTCGAGGGTGTCGACGGCCACGACATCGACTGCAGGATCGAGGGCTTCGGCTCCATGCAGCTCAAGTCCAGCGTGGTCAGGAAGGTCTGACCGCAGCGCCCCGCGCACCGCGGGGAAGGGAAAGGCGCCTGCCGGGCGGGGACCCGGTCAGGCGCCTTCGTGCTTCTCCTAGACGCGGAGGGGGGCGTGCGCCGTGGTGGTGATCGTCGCGGTGGCGGTGAAGACGTCCTCGCCGTTCTGGCGGGCCAGGACGCGTACGGGATGGCGGCCCGTCGCGGTCGTCTCCCCGGAGGCCGGGGCCGTCTCGATCCAGCAGGGCGAGTTCAGCTCCGCGTAGCGGAAGAACCGCATCTCGATGTCGGTCAGGACTCCCCGCCGGGGGAAGGCGGAAGCATACGCGGCCTGGCGCACGGCTTCCAGGAGCAGCATGCCCGGGGCGTGGTCGACGGGGTGGTCGAAGAGGATCGGGTGGTTGATGTCGGCCCGGAGCTGGGCGCGGAGGACCGAGCTGGTCGGGGAGAGGACCACGTCGTGGAAGCGGTCGCGGCCGACGCGGCGGGGCGTCAACGGCGGCGGCAGCGGGATGATGCGGGCGGCCACCTGGTCGAGGTCCGCGTTCGTACCGCGAAGGCGCTGGTAGACGGCCTGCGGCTGGTTGGTGAAGCCGGCCTGGGCGGTGCCGAGGAACTCCCCGTCGCGGGTCGCGGTGACGTGCATGGTGAGGCCCGCCAGTCTTCGGCCCCGGCGGGTGATGCCGGAGCAGCTGATGCGGAGCACGATGTCGGCCGGTACCGGGCCGACGACGAGGGCCTCCGGGTTCGCCGAGTAGCTGAACGTGTCCCAGATCTGACGGTGGCCGAAGGGGACGTCGTAGGCGACGTGGCTCAGGAGCGGGATGGCCTGGCGGACCGTTTCCGCGAGGAGGAGCGGGTCGTGGTGGCCCCCGTCCGGCGTGTAGAAGCTGTGGGTGCGGGGCCACTGGGCGGTGACGACGTACTCGTCGGGTGCGACGGTGCGCCACCCGGTGAGCAGGACTTCGGAGTGTGCGCTCTTGTGGACGTACTCCCGCGGTAAGGCGCTGCTGAGTGCGGCGACGGACGAGACGGAGTGATCAGCTGACACAGTCATGGTTGAGCCCCCCTGGACATCGGACATGAGCTGGTGCTTGTGTGGCGCTGGGTCCTAAAATAAAGGATGTTCGTTTTTTTTGTCGAGAGAGATTAGGTGTCCATGTCAGAGCGGAAGCAGCAACGCGCGCCTCAACTCAGGGCAGTTCAGACCAAAGCGGCCATCCTGCGTGCTGCCGCCGAGGTCTTCGACGAGTTCGGCTTCAGCGGGGCCAGCATCAGCAAGATCATGAAGCGGGCGGACGTCACCCAGGGCGGGATGTACTTCCACTTCAGCTCCAAGGAGGAGCTCGCCTACGCCGTGATGGTCGGCCAGGGCGACGGCCTGGTCTTCCCCGAAGGGGAGGACGGCCTGCAGCACCTGGTGGACATCACGCTCTACCTCGCGGAGGAGCTGCGGCACAATCCGGTACTCCGCGCCGGCGTCCGACTGGCCGTGGAACAGGGAGAGTTCGGCCTGCGCGACGACGTCGCCTACCAGGCCTGGGTGCTGGAGTTCCGCCAGCAGCTGCGCTTCGCCCGGGCCAAGGGGGAACTCCAGCCCGACGTCGACGACCACGAGCTGGCCTGGGTGCTGGTCAGCTCCTTCACCGGCGCGCAGCTCTTCTCCCAGGCGTCCACCGGACGGGCCGACCTGCCGCAGCGCATCGCCTCCCTGTGGCGCTACCTGCTTCCCGCGGTCGCCACCGAGGCCACCCGCGAGAACCTGCGCCTGACGCTGCGTCCGACGCGGCAGCAGACCACCAAGGAGCCGGAACCCGGGCGGGAGCCGCGGGGTTGAGCACCCGTCACATCGTCGTCACCGGGGCGACGGGGTTCGTGGGGTCGGCGGTCCTGCGCCGGCTGGCCGCGCAGGACCCGCAGGCCGTGGTGCGCGCGGTGTCCCGTACGCGTCCCCCCATCGCGTACGGCGGGCGCTGGGTCGGCGCGGACCTGGCCGACGCGGAATCCCTGCACGGAGTGTGCGACGGCGCGGACGTCCTGCTGTCGCTGGCCTCCTTCATCGGACCGGACGCCGACCGCTGTACGGCGGTCAACTCCACGGGAACCGCTGCCCTGATGGCCGAGGCGCGCCGGGCGGGTGTACGGCGCATCGTCCAGCTGTCGACCTGCGCCGTCTATGGGCCGGGCCCGCACACGGGACAGGACGTCGGCGAGCTGACGACCGCCCCGGTGTCGGCGGCCAGCAGCAGCCGGCTGGCGGGGGAGGAGCCGGTGCTCGGCGCGGGGGGACTGGTCCTGCGCGCGGGACTGGTGCTGGGCAGGGGTGACCGCTGGGTCGTACCGGCCCTCGTCGACGCCTTCCGGCGCGTACCGGCGGCGTGGGGAGGAGGTGCGGGGCTGGCCTCGTTCGTCGACGTCGACGATCTGGCACGGCTCATCGCGGCGTTCGCGCTCGGGGACGGCGCGGCGGCCGGGGCCGCGGGCGTCCTGCACGCCCACCACCCGGTGCCCGTGCGCAACCGCGACCTCATGGACGCCCTCGCCGACCACCGCGTGCTGCCGGCGAGACCCGCCGCCGACTGGCCGTGGCGCAGGTGTCTGGACGCGCTGGCCACGGCCCCGGGATGGGTGAGCGAGCGGCAGTTCACGCTGCTGGCCCGGGACCACTGGTACCGCGCCGACGAGGCATGGCGGCTGGCCGGGGTCGCGCCGGGACCCGGCCCGCTGAGCCGGCTCGGCGAGGCGGCGCAGTGGTACCGGGAGAGGGGCGGCGCCGCCCCGGGCTGAAGGCGATCTGCCAAAGCCTCAGCGGGTTGGGGGGCGGGCGGGCTGTGGCGGGGAGGGCGGCGGGTAGCGTCCGGAACACAGCCGGTCACCCCCCGAAGGAGTGGACATGCCCGATCTTTCGAACATCGTCAAGGCGTATGACGTGCGTGGTGTTGTGCCGGACGAGTGGGACGAGTCGTTGGCGGAGCTGTTCGGTGCCGCGTTCGTGGAGGTGACGGGGGCTTCGGCGATCGTGATCGGTCATGACATGCGGCCGTCGTCGCCGGGTTTGTCGGCGGCGTTCGCGCGGGGTGCGGCCGTGCGGGGTGTGGATGTGACGCTGATCGGTCTGTGTTCGACGGATCAGCTGTATTACGCGTCGGGTTCGCTGGATCTGCCGGGTGCGATGTTCACGGCTTCGCACAATCCGGCGAAGTACAACGGGATCAAGCTGTGCCGGGCGGGTGCGGCTCCGGTGGGCCAGGACACGGGTCTGTCGCAGATCCGTGAGCTGGTGGAGAAGTGGTCCGGCGAAGGCGCCCCGGCGGTGGCGGCCGGCACGGTTGCGGGCACGGTCACGGAGCAGGACAGCCTTCCCGGTTACTCGGCGCATCTGCGGGGGCTGGTGGACCTGGCGTCGGTCCGTCCGCTGAAGGTGGTCGTGGACGCGGGCAACGGCATGGGCGGTCACACGGTTCCGACGGTGTTCGAGGGTCTGCCGCTGGATCTGGTGCCGATGTATTTCGAGCTGGACGGCACGTTCCCCAACCACGAGGCCAACCCGCTGGATCCGAAGAACATCGTGGATCTGCAGGCGCGGGTGCTGGCGGAGGGTGCGGATCTGGGTATCGCGTTTGATGGTGATGCGGACCGTTGCTTCATCGTGGACGAGCGGGGTGAGGGTGTGTCCCCGTCGGCGATCACCGCGTTGGTGGCGGCGCGTGAGCTGGCCCGCAACGGGGGGACGGGCACGGTGATCCACAATCTGATCACCTCCTGGTCGGTGCCGGAGGTGGTCCGTGAGAACGGCGGCACCCCGGTCCGTACCCGTGTCGGTCATTCCTTCATCAAGGAGGAGATGGCGAAGACGGGTGCGATCTTCGGTGGTGAGCACTCGGCGCACTACTACTTCAAGGATTTCTGGAACGCGGACACGGGCATGCTGGCTGCGTTGCACGTGCTGGCGGCGCTGGGTGGTCAGGACGGTCCGCTGTCGGCTCTGGTGGCTTCGTATGACCGGTATGCGGGTTCGGGTGAGATCAATTCGACGGTCGCGGACCAGGGGGCCCGTCTGGCGGCGGTGAGGGCCGCGTATGCGGGTCGTGACGGGGTGGCGGTGGACGAGCTCGACGGTCTGACGGTGACGGGCGAGGACTGGTGGTTCAACGTCCGCGCCTCCAACACCGAGCCCCTGCTGCGCCTGAACGTGGAGGCCCGCGACGCGGCGACCCTCTCGAAGGTCCGTGACGAGGTCCTGGCCCTCATCCGCGCCTGATGCCGTGATGCCAGGCCGGCCGCCCGCGCTCAGCGCGGTTGCGGCCGGCGCCCGGTGCCCGGCGGAGCCGGGTTTCCCCACAGCGGAGCCCTCGGCAGGGCCCGGCTCACGCGAGCCGCGCATACTCCCGCCGCTCGCGAAGTACCGGCACCGCCTTGTACGCATACGCGGCTGACATCAAGGTCATGTGGTGGTGCCACCCCGGAAAGGACCGGCCCTCGAAGTCGAGCAGGCCGAACCCGTCCGCCAGCGTGCCGAGCGTCGCCGTGGCCCGGGCCGACTGCCGGGCGAGGTGCAGCAGGTCGTCCATCCGGTGCCGGCTCATGTTGGTGAGCCAGACCGGGCCGCCGCCCCGCTGCCCGGGTCCCGGTCGCCGTTCACCGAACAGCCGGTACGTCTGGTGCGCCCCCGAGGCCCCCAGGGCTCCCGGCGCCCCCGTTTCCCCTCCCGGTACGCGGACCAGCGCCGAGTGGATGCGCAGCCGCTGCGGGCCCGCGTCGGGTCTGGTGAGCAGCGCGGTGTACGGGTGGCTGGTGTTCCCCAGGCGGGCCAAGTCGCCCGCCGTGGACTCGCGCCCGGGCGTCCGGGCCGGGTCGCCGCCGGGGACCGTACCGGCGACGCAGACGCCGAGGGTCGGCGGCACGGACACGAGGAAGTCGTGGCCCCGGCGGCCGAGCATGCCGATCACCGCGGCGGCGCTGCCGAGGCGGCTGATGTCGGCGACCACGGGGACGCGCGCCGAGGAGGTACGGGCGGCGACCCCGTCGGCGAGCTCCACCACGAGGGACTCGGGGCTCTGGTGCACGGCCTCGGGGGAGATGCGCGCCCGGCGGCGCAGAACGGGATCCGCCGTCCACGTCTCGGGAAGCACCAGCCGCCAGTCGACCGGCACGCTGATGCCGTCCAGGGACAGGAACAGGCCGAAGCCGAACTGGCAGTTGACCATGCGCCCGGCGGCCGGATCGAAGCGGCGGTGCACGCCCACCGAGTGCTCACCGCGTTTGGGGAAGCACACCTGCCCGATCGTCCAGGCGCGAACCGTGTGCCGTTCCTCCGCCCACCGCAGCAGTTCGGCGCGGGCCGGCGCCCAGTCCCAGGGGCTCGCGTTGATGAACTGCTGCAGGGACTGGGAGGCGGTGGGCGACTCGGTGACGGACGCCGCGAGCCTGCGCACGGACTTCTTGCCCGGGGTCGCGAGCAGTCCCTGCAGGTAGACCCGGGCCCAACGGCGCTGGTCGGTGCGCGGTAAGTGGCCGAAGAGGCGTTCCGTGAACTCGTCGAGGCCCGTGTCACCGGCAACCAGGGCTCGGGTCCTCGTCTGTGCCGTCATCTGTCTCCCCCTTCACTACGGACGCCGGCGTGCGTCGTCGATGAGTTAAGAATACAGAACGTTCGTTTTTTTTCTAGCGAACGTATGGCAGCCAGGGTGCGACTTCGGCAGGTTGGTGAACGGGTCCGGCGACGCCCGTCGCGGCGCGGTCCCGGAGCGGCGGGACAGGGGTGCTTCTTCGTCAAGTCGCCGTTGTGTCGGGTCGGTGCCGGGGTGACGCTGGAGGTCGCCCGTCTCCGCGGAGGAGGCATGGGCGAGTCAGGAACGACCTGGATGGCAGTGATAGTGCAGTGGTAAAGCAAGAGCGCGCCGTGCGCACCCGTAATCATCTGATCTCGGTGGCCGCCGCTGAATTCGACCGCAATGGATATGACGGGACATCACTTTCCCGGCTGAGCCGCTCCGCCGACATATCGATCGGAGCCGTCACCTTTCATTTCTCGGCGAAGGGAGATCTGGCATCGGCCGTGGAGAGCGCCGGCCGGAGCGCCACCCGCAGAGTGGTCGAGGGTGTGACGGCCCGCGGTGGCCCGGCGCTGGACACCCTCTCGGCGCTCGTCCTCGCCCTGGGGCGCCTCGTCGAGACGGACGTGGCCGTACGCGCCGCCGCCCGGCTGACCCAGGAGCGCGTCGGCGCCGGACCCGAGTGGTGCTGCTGCTGGCTTCCCGAGGTCAGGGAGCTGCTGGAGCGGGCCGCCGCACAAGGGCAGCTGGACCCCGAGGTCGACCCGCGCCCGGTCGCCGTGCTGACGGCGCATCTGGTGGGCGGCGTCGTCGCTCGGGCGCGCCGCGGCCGGGGCGGGCGCCCGGGTGAGGCCACCGGCGAACTCGGAGAACTGTGGTGGCTCGTCCGGCGGAGCATCGCGGCGACGCCGGCGCAGGGGCCGCCGGAGGGGCCGGCGGAGGGGCCGGCCGGAACGGAAATGCCTAAGTAGGCGTAAAGGCCGGGGAATTCAGGCCGATGCGACGCCATGCCGTCTAGCGTCTGCTGCATGAATTCCACACCCCCTCAGATAATCAAGGCAGTGATCCCCGCGGCAGGACTCGGTACGCGATTCCTGCCGCTGACCAAGGCCACCCCGAAGGAAATGCTTCCGGTGGTCGACAAGCCGGCCATCCAGTACGTGGTGGAAGAGGCGGTCGCGGCGGGGATGTCCGACATCCTCATGGTCACCGGACGCAACAAGCGACCGCTCGAGGACCACTTCGACCGCAACTACGAGCTGGAGGAGGCCCTCCAGCGCCGGGGTGATCAGGACAAACTCAACAGCGTCTGCGCCTCCACCGAGCTCGCCGACATCCACTACGTCCGCCAGCGCGACCCCAAGGGGCTCGGACACGCCGTTCTGTGCGCCGCCCCGCACGTCGGTCAGGAGCCGTTCGCCGTGCTCCTGGCCGACGACCTGATCGACCCGCGCGACCCCCTGCTGGCCCGGATGGCCGAGGTGCGCGCCCGGCTCGGCGGCAGCGTCGTGGCCCTGATGGAGGTGGATCCGGACGCGATCCACCAGTACGGATGCGCCGCGGTGGAGCGGCCGGCGGGCGGCGACGGTGTACGCATCACCGAGCTGGTGGAGAAGCCGGAGCCGGGAACCGCGCCCAGCAACCTCGCGATCATCGGCCGTTACCTCCTCGACCCCGAGATCTTCGAGGTCCTGCGGGGTACGAGCCCCGGACGCGGCGGCGAGATCCAGCTGACGGACGCCCTGCGCACCCTGGTTCACGCGGGGCGCCCCGTGCACGGGGTCGTCTTCTCCGGCCGGCGCTACGACACCGGGGACCGCGGCGAGTACCTGCGCGCGACGGTCCGGCTCGCCTGCGAGCGCGAGGATCTGGGCCCCGAATTCCTCTCCTGGCTCAAGGAGTTCGTACGGTCCGAGCAGCTCGCAGGGGTGTGAGCGGCCCCCGATGGGCGACCGGGGATCTTCCGCGGTCGCCCACCCCGCCGGACCGGCACCCCCCCAACTTGCCCAAATCTCAACGGGGTTCGGCTGCAGGATTGGTTACCGAACGGTAGTTACGTAATTTCTTCCCGGGGCCGACGAACAGCGCGGCGTCCGAAGCATCGAGTGCACGAAAGGAGGTGAACTTCATGGGCAAGCCGAACACGAGGAACGCGGCGAAGGCGGCGAACACCCCCGACGCCGCGTTCGAAGTGCCGGTCGGCGCGCTGCTCGCGGCGGATTCCCCCCGCACGGTCCACGTGAACGAGAGCCACGCACAGGACCTCGCGCACTCCGGGCGGGCGCTGCCGCCGCTGCTCGTGCACCGCCCGACCATGCGGATCATCGACGGGACGCACCGGTTGCGGGCCGCCGTGCTCCGCGGGCGGCACACGGTGGGAGTGACGTACTTCGACGGCAGCGCCGAGGACGCGTTCGTGCTCTCGGTCGAGGCCAACATCAGTCACGGGCTCCCACTGACGCACGCGGAGCGGACCGCCGCGGCGTTACGGATCCTGCGGTCCCACCCGGACTGGTCCGACCGCGGCATCGCGCAGCGGACCGGGCTGGCGGCCAAGACCATCGGGGCGCTGCGCCGCCGCGAAGGGCCGGCGCCCGCCCCGCCCGGGCGCATCGGCCAGGACGGCCGCGTACGGCCGGCCGATCCGGTCCGCGGCCGCGAGGTCGCGGCCCGGCTGCTCGCCGGCCGTCCCACGGCTTCCCTGCGGCAGATCGCACGTGAGGCGGGCATCGCGCCCTCGACCGTACGGGACGTACGCCGCCGGATCGGCGAGGGAGCGGATCCCGTGCCGGCCGTCCAGCGGCGCTCGGGCAACAGCCCGGGCCCGCCCCGGCTGCCGGACCGGGGCGGGGGGCAGCCACTGCCCTCACTGGTCACCGGCCTCTGCAAGGACCCCCTGCTCAGGTTGAGCGAGGCGGGAAGGCTCCTGCTGCGCATGCTCGATCTCCAGGTGAGCGGGTTGCGCCAGTGGGAGCGGATCGTCGCCGCGGTACCCCCGTACCGCGCCGAGACCGCCGCCGCCGCGGCCGCCCAGTGCGCGCGCGGCTGGCAGGAGCTGTCCGAAGAACTACGGCGCCGGGCCTCGGCGCAGACCCCTGCCTGAGCCGGCTTCCCGGCCAGTACCGGCCCTCCGAGCCGAGGGCCTCCGTTGTGATGGAAAGGATGTATGGCGATGTCGGTTGTCGAGGGTGCGCGTGTTGATACGGGGACGGGGGAGGGTCCGGTCCGTTTGGACGGGCGTCTGAAGTTGGTGTTGGTGGTGCTGCTGGTGGCGCAGTTCATGCTGGCGGTTGATTTCTCGATTCTGAACGTGGCGTTGCCGGTGATCGGTGACGGGCTTGGTTTCTCGTTGTCGAATCTGCAGTGGATCGCGACGTCGTTCGCTCTGTGTGCTGCGGGTTTCACGCTGTTGTTCGGGCGGGTGGCGGATCTGTTCGGGCGTCGTCGGTTGTTCCTGGTGGGTCTGGCGGTGCTGGGTCTGTCGTCGCTGGCGGGTGGTCTGGCGACCAGCCCGGAGATGCTGCTGATCGCCCGCGTCTTTCAGGGGCTGGCGACTGCGGCGGTGACGCCGGCTGGTCTGTCTCTGCTCACCACGTCGTTCCCTGAGGGGCCGTTGCGGCAGAAGGCGCTGGGTCTGAACGGTGCGCTGATGTCGGCCGGGTTCACGACGGGCGCGATTTTGGGTGGTGTTCTGACGGATCTGCTGTCGTGGCGGTGGGCGTTCTTCATCAATGTGCCGGTGGCGCTCGTCGTGTTGTTCATCGCTCCTGCGGTGATCAAGGAGTCTCGTCCGTCGGTGCGTCCGAAGCTGGATCTGCCGGGTGCGACGGCGGTGACGCTGGGTCTGCTCGCGCTGATCTACGGGTTGACGCAGGCGGGTGAGCATGGTTGGGGTTCGGGTTCGGCGCTGGGCTGGCTGACGGCGGGTGTGGTGCTGCTGGTGGTGTTCTATGCGATCGAGTCGAAGAGTGCTGCTCCTCTGGTGCCGGTGTCGGTGTTGAAGAAGAAGACGGTTGCGTGGGGCAATATCGCGGGTCTGATCGCGTTCCTGACGGAGACCAGCCTGGTCTTCCTGATGACCCTGTATCTGCAGGAGGTGCTGGACTTTTCGCCGCTGACGGCGGGGCTGTCGTTCGGTGTGCTGGGTATCGGCACGGTGATCGGTGGTTCGATCGCTCCGCGGGTGATCGGTGCGACGAGTACCCGCACGACGCTGATCGTCGGTGGTGTGCTGCAGGCGGTGGCGACGCTGAGTCTGGTCGCTCTGGGTGAGACGTCTTCGTCGATGTGGCTGTTGCTGGTGGCGACGTTCGCGGGTGGTGTCGGCAACATGCTGGTGATCGTCGGGTTCATGGTCACCGCGACGACGGGTCTGCCGGACCACGAGCAGGGCATGGCCACCGGTCTGGCGACGATGACCCAGCAGATCGGTATCACGATGGGTACGCCGATCATGTCGGCGATCGCGGCGGCGAACACGGACATCCACGCCGGTATCACGACCGCGGTGATCGTGAACACCGCGATCGTGGTCCTCGGGACCCTCACCACCGCCCTCTTCCTCCGCAACAAGGCGGCGAAGGACCTCGCCTCCGCCTGAGCCCCCGCGGCTCAGGGTTCCCCCCGAGGAGGCGGCCCCGGCACCCCACCCCCGCCGTGCCGGGGCCGCCTCCCCCTTTTCTCGCCAAGGTCTCCTCTTCCCAAGGAACGTGATGGACCTCCGTATCGAAGACCGCGTGTACCTCGTCACCGGCGCGTCGTCCGGAATCGGCGCGGCGACCGTCCGGCTGCTGGCCGCCGAAGGCGCCACCGTCGTCGGCGTCGCCCGCAAGCCGTGGAACACCGAAGCCCTCGGCGACCGGGTCAGCACCGTCGCCGCCGACCTCACCGACCCCACCGCGGCCCGGTACGTGGCCGACACCGTGATCGAGCGCCACGGCCGGCTCGACGGTCTCGTCAACAACGCGGGCGCGCTGGAATCCCGTACCGGCTTCCTCGAGGTGACCGACGAGCAGTGGAGGAGCACCTTCGACGTCAACTTCCACTCCGCGGTCCGCATGACCCGAGCGGCCCTGCCCGCGCTCCTGGAGACGGGAGCGGGCTCCCTCGTGCACGTCGCCAGCGAGGCCGCTCGCTTCCCCGACCCGGGCATCGTCGACTACGCCGCCTCCAAGACGGCGCTGCTGTCCGTCTCCAAGTCCCTCGCCGCGGAGTTCGGCGTACGCGGCGTGCGCTCCAACGTGGTCTCGCCGGGGCCCACCCGGACGGCGCTCTTCGACGCGCCCGGCGGCTTCGCCGAGCAGCTCGGGGAGCGGTTCGGCCTCCCGGCCGACGAGGCCGTCGAGCACTTCATCCGCGTGGTGCGCGCGCTGCCGAGCGGCCGCATCGGTACGCCCGACGATGTCGCGGGCGTCGTCGCGTACCTGCTGTCGCCCCTCGCAACCCAGGTCACCGGCGCCGAGTGGAGCGTCGACGGCGGCGCCCTGCGGCAGATCTGACCGGGCCGATGCGTGCTTCCCTCCTCGCCCTCGCCATCGGTGCCTTCGGCATCGGGACCACCGAGTTCGTCATCGTCGGCCTGCTCCCGGAGGTCGCCGACGACCTGTCCGTGTCCATCCCCTCCGCGGGCATGCTGGTCACCGGCTACGCCCTCGGCGTGGTGGTCGGCGCACCGCTGATGACCGCGGCCGGCGCCCGCCTGCCGCGCAAGACCATGCTCGCCGTGCTCATGGCCGTCTTCATCGCGGGCAACCTGCTCTGCGCCCTCGCCGGCGACTACACCGCTCTCATGGGCGGACGGCTGATCGCCGCCCTGACCCACGGCGCCTTCTTCGGGATCGGGTCCGTCGTCGCCGCCGACCTGGTGGCACCGGACCGGCGGGCCAGCGCCATCGCCCTGATGTTCACCGGGCTCACCCTGGCCAACGTACTCGGCGTACCGCTGGGCACCTTCCTGGGCCAGGAGTTCGGCTGGCGCTCCACCTTCTGGGCGGTCACCGGCATCGGGATCGTCGGCCTGCTGGGCCTCGTCACCCTGGTCCCGGCGCAGCCGGCGCCGGCGCCCGGGGCGCTGCGCGGCGAACTCGCCGTCTTCCGCAAGCCCCAGGTGTGGCTGGCGCTGACGACGACCGTGCTCGGCTTCGGCGGCGTCTTCGCCTCCTTCACCTATCTCGCGCCGATGATGACGGAACTGGCCGGCTTCTCCGACGGCGCGGTCGCCTGGCTCCTCGTCCTCTTCGGTGTCGGACTGTGCGTCGGCAACGTGCTCGGCGGCCGGGCCGCCGACCGGGCGCTGATGCCCAGCCTGTACCTCATCCTGGGCTGCCTCTCCCTGGTGCTGGTGGTCTTCACCTTCACCTCGCAAGCCGCACTGCCCGCCGCGATCACCCTGGCCGCCTTCGGGGCGATCGGCTTCGCGACGGTGCCTCCGCTGCAGGCCCGCGTGATGCAGCAGGCCGCCGGAGCCCCGGCCCTCGCCTCCGCGGCGAACATCGCGGCCTTCAACCTCGGCAACGCCCTCGGGGCCTGGCTCGGCGGTCTCGCCGTCGCCCACGGCCTCGGATGGACCGCGCCGACCTGGATCGGCGCCGGTCTCGCCGCCGCCGGTCTGGGCACCGCGGCGCTCTCCGGCCGGCTCGAGCGCAGGGGCCGCGGGCCGCGCCCGCTGCCGTCGGCAGAGCTCCCCGCCGAACCACTCCGCACCTGAGCCATCCGCACAGCACCCCTCCGCCGGTGCCGGGTACGGCACCCACTCCATCGTCGAAGAGAAGTCGAGGTAGACGCACATGAACGGTGTCGATCGCCGGACCATGCTCACCCGCAGCGCCGCCGTCGTCGGAGGCGCTGCGGTGGCCGGCGCACTGGCCGGCCCCGCGGCCGCCGCCACGGCCCCCGCCGCCTCCGGAGCTCCCGGCGCGGCCGCCGGAGCCGGATCCGTCGTACGGCCGGGCGACCCCCGCTACGAGATGCTGACCACCGGCAACAACCAGCGCTTCGTGGCCCGCCCGGACTACATCAAGATGGTCCGCTCCACCGCGGACGCCGAACGCGCCCTGAGAGACGCCGTCCGCGCGGGCAAGCGGGTCTCGGTACGCAGCGGCGGCCACTGCTTCGCCGACTTCGCCGCGCACCCCGACACCGAGGTCATCATCGACTTCTCGGAGATGACGCACGTCGGGTACGACCCGAAGTTCCGGGCGTTCGTCGTCGAGGCCGGCGCCCGTCTGATCAACGTGTACGAGGCCCTCTACAAGGGCTGGGGCGTCACCGTCCCCGGCGGCATCTGCTACAGCGTCGGAGCCGGCGGCCACATAGCGGGCGGCGGCTACGGCCTGCTCTCACGCGCCCACGGCCTGGTCGTCGACCACCTCTACGCCGTGGAGGTCGTCGTGACGGACGGGAAGGGCGGCGTACGCACGGTCGTGGCGACCCGGGAGAAGAACGATCCGAACCGCGAGCTGTGGTGGGCGCACACCGGCGGGGGCGGCGGCAACTTCGGCCTCGTGACCCGCTACTGGTTCCGTTCCCCGGGCGCGAAGGGCTCCGAACCCTCCGAGCAGCTCATCTCCCCGCCGTCGACGGTTCTGGTGAGCGCCGTCGACTTCCCCTGGGAGCAGCTGACGGAGGCGAAGTTCACCCGGCTGCTCAAGAACTTCGGCGCCTGGCACGCCGCGAACAGCGCGCCCGATTCCCCGTACCGCCACCTGTCCAGCCTGTTCAACGTCAGCTCCAAGGCGCACGGCAGCGTGGGCATGTTCACCCAGGTCGACGCCACGGTGCCGCACGCGAGAAGACTGCTCGACGACTACCTGGCGGCGATCACGGCCGGCACCGGGGTGACCCCGAAGGCACTCACCCGCGCCACCGGCGAACTGCCCGCCATGCCGCAGTTCGCGGAGCCCAGAACCCTGCCCTGGCTCCAGGCGACGCGACTGGTCGGCACCAACAACCCGACCATCACCAATCCCACCTCACGCGGCGCGCACAAGTCGGCGTACATGCGAAAGAACTTCACGGATCATCAGATCGCGGCGCTCTACCGGTACATGAGCCGGCCGGACTTCAAGAATCCGGACACCATGCTGGTGCTGTTCTCCTTCGGCGGCCAGGTCAACGCCGCGGCGCCCGACGCGACGGCCAACGCGCAGCGGTCATCCATCTTCAAGATGTGCTTCCAGACCTTCTGGCAGGAGGAGAGCGAGGACGAGTTCTACCTGGGCTGGCTGCGCGGCCTGTACGAGGACTTCTTCTCGGCGACCGGCGGCGTGCCCCTGATCGACGACAGCACCGACGGCTGCTACATCAACTACCCCGACCGTGACGTGACCGATCCGCGCCGCAACCGGTCCGGCGTCCCGTGGCAGACGCTCTACTACAAGGACAACTACCCGCGCCTGCAGCAGGTGAAGAGGCGGTACGACCCGTCCGACTTCTTCCGCCACTCCATGTCCATCAAGCCCGCCCGAGGCTGACACTCCTCGCGTTCCCGCTGGTCAGAAGCCCCGTACTCCGGTCTCCGGAGTGCGGGGCTTCTGACGTTCCCGCTCAACCGTTCGAGTGGCCGCGGGCGTTCGTTGACTCCCCGGCCGGCTCCGGGAAAGCTGTCTCTTGGCCGGAAGAGGGCAGCTGAAAAGCCCCTCGCAGCGAGATCCGATCCCCTGGCCACCACCCGTCGAACAGGTCTGCGGCACCGCCGTGCCGCGCCCCTCTGCGTCATGCCACGGCTCGATTCCCAACGCGTCAGAAAGAAGAGGAAGCCATGCGTTCCGTCGCCGTAGTCCTCGGCACCCGGCCGGAGGCCATCAAGTTCGCGCCCGTCATCCGCGCCCTCCAGGACGACCCGCGCTTCGAGCCCGTCGTGATCTCCACCGGGCAGCACCGCCAGATGCTGGACGAGACCCTCGACGCCTTCGGCCTCACCGCCGACGTCGACCTGAACGTGATGGCCCCCAAGCAGACCCTCTCCCAGGTCACCTAC
Source organism: Streptomyces sp. 147326 (assembly GCF_045000215.1). NCBI lineage: Bacteria > Bacillati > Actinomycetota > Actinomycetes > Kitasatosporales > Streptomycetaceae > Streptomyces > Streptomyces sp. 147326. The sequence continues at coordinate 7,399,620 of NZ_CP134201.1, forward strand.
CGGTCCCTGCGCGGCCTGGACGACTACTTCGCCACTGCCCCCGCCGACGCCGTCCTGGTCCACGGCGACACCGCCACCACCCTCACCGGAGCCCTGGCCGGATTCCACCAGCGGATCCCCGTCGTCCACGTCGAGGCCGGACTGCGCAGCGGCGTGCTCGGCTCGCCCTTCCCCGAGGAGGGCAACAGACGGCTCGTCGCCCAGGTCGCCGCCCTGCACCTGGCACCCACCCCCGGAAACCTGGCGAACCTGCTGCGCGAGGGCATCGACGCCGGCACGGTCACCGTCACCGGCAACACCGTCATCGACGCCCTGCGCTGGGCCTGCGGCCGGGCCGACAGCTACGGCGACCCGGCCCTGGCCGACCTCGACACCGACCCGAGCCGGATCGTCCTGGCCTCCGCGCACCGCCGCGAGGCCTGGCCGCACCTGCCGCAGATCGGGCAGGCCCTGGCCCGCATCGCCGACGAGCCCGGCGTGCGCGTCGTCGTCCCGCTACACCGCAACCCCGTGGTCCGCGAGGCGCTCCTCCCGCACATCGGCGGCCACCCGCACATCACCATTGTCGACCCGCTGCCCTACCTCAGCTTCTGCAAGCTCATGGCCCGCGCCGACCTCATCGTCTCGGACAGCAGCGGCAGCCAGGAGGAGGGCCCCGCGCTCGGCAAGCCCACCCTGGTCCTCGGCGACGTGACCGAGCGGTCCGAGGCCATCGTCGCCGGCACCGCCCGCCTCGTCGGAACGGCCACCGAGGGCATCGTCGCCCGCACCCTGGAGCTCCTGCGCGACCGGGCAGCGTACGAGCGGATGGCCAACGCCGCCAACCCGTACGGCGACGGACAGGCCACCGCCCGCACGGTCGCCGCGCTCGCCCACTTCTTCGGCCTGGGGCCCGCCCCCGAGCCCTTCGTCCCCGACAGCGCCGCCGACGAGCTCAGCGTCGAGCTCGCCCGTACGGCCGCCTTCGCCCGCACCTGACCGAGAGGAAGCCCGCATGACCGCCACCCCGTCCGCCATCGAACGCCCGCTGAACTTCAGCACCCCGTACCTGAGGGCCGACCTCGTGCGCGACGCCGTGGACTACACCGTCGAAGGCCGCACCATCGTGGTCAACCCCGGCAACACCCCCGTGGTCGTCGCCGAGGACCTCCGCAAGGCCATCCCCCCGCTCTCCTCCACGGTGCTCGCCGACGCCCGCATCGAGAAGGCCGACGCGCTGCTCCTGCTGCGCCCCGCCGAAGAGGGCGGCGAGGTGTCCGGCGTCGCCGAGGCACCCGGCTGGGCCCACCTGGCCGACCTGCTCGGCCCCGACGGGGACTTCCCCCGCGAGACCCCGCTCTACCGGAGCCCCCAGGACGAGATCACCACGGTGGTCTTCGACCCGGCGCACGTGCTGGGGGAGCGCGAGACCGCGATGGTCCAGCGGGAGTTCACCGTCCGCGCCAACCTCTGGTTCGCGCCGGCCGGGACCAACTGCTTCATCCACAACCAGCACGACTTCATCGAGGTCCACACCCAGGTCCACGGCCTCGGCCGGATGCAGCGCTTCCGCAACCACGACCAGGCCTCCCTCTACCAGGACGTCCTGATGAGCCCCGGCTACACCACCCAGGACCCCTTCTGCGCCACCGGCCCGCAGTGCACCTACCACTACCCCTTCCACCAGTACAAGGCCGACACCGACTGCATCTGGCTCGCCATCGAGTACCACCCCGTCCCCCGCGCCGTCCGCCTCGCACGCTCCCAGGAGAACCACTGATGACCACCACCGGCAAGAACGACGAGACCGTCCTGCGCGCCCCGAAGTTCACCGCCGAGGTGGTCGCCGACCAGCTCCGCGACGGCTACTGGCTGGAGGCGCCCGACATCGACGGAGACGGCAAGCCCGACCTGTTCGGCTACGGGCTGCGCCTCGGCGAGATCTACTGGTACGCCAACGACGGCGACTGGACCCGCCGGCTCATAGCCGACCGGATCAAGATGCCCGTGGGCGCCGACTTCGCCGACGTCAGCGGCAACGGCCACCCCGACGTCATCGTCTGCTACGACCTCTACGGCCCGATCGGCACGATCCACGACGCCAACACCGAGGGCGGCAAGATCGACTGGCTGGAGAACCCGGGCACCCCCGACAAGGACGAGTCGCGCTGGAAGCGGCACTACATCGGCCGCGCCACCGGCATGCACCGCCTGCGCGCCGGCCACTTCACCCGCACCGACCGGCTCCAGATCATCGGCCTGCCGATCGTCGCCAAGGAAGACGTCCACGCCGTCCTGCCGGTCGTGCTGTTCACCCAGCCCGACGACGTGCACACGGCCGAGGAGTGGCCGATGACCGTCATCGACGACAGCCACTTCCGGATGATCCACGGCGCCGAGAAGAAGCAGGGCCTGATCCCCGGCTCCGACCTCGAATCGCTCCTCCTGGCCTCTGACGAGGGCGTCACCTGGCTCTGGTTCGACGAGAACCGCCGGGAGTGGGTCCGCGAGCTCATCGGCACGGGCGAGCTCACGCAGTTCGAGCAGACCGGCTTCCGCGGCAGCGGCGACCTCAACGCGGGCCGGCTCGGCGACGACCCGATGGCTTACGTCGCCGCCATCGAGCCCTTCCACGGCAACACCGTGGCCGTCTACACCAAGGCCGCGGACGGCGAGGGCTGGAACCGCGTCCTGCTGGACGTGTACGGAGACCCCAACGAGAACGGCGAGGGCCCCGGCCACCAGATCGTCTGCGCCGACTTCGACGGCGACGGGGACGAGGAGTTCCTCGTCGCACTGCGCGGCCCGTGGCCGTGGCAGGGCGTCATGTACTACAAGGCGATCGACGCGGCCAACGGTGTCTGGGCCAAGTGGCGCGTCTCCGAGGAGTCCGTCGCCCGCATCGCCACCGCCGACTTCAACGGGGACGGCCGCCTGGACTTCGCCACCATCGCCTACTCCGTGCAGAACTACTACGTGGCCAAGGACGCCAAGCTCATGGTCTACCGCAACCAGATCGAGCAGTAGGCCCAGGTCCACCGGGCAGTCCCGTACGCCCCTTCGCGCCACCGGGACCGTGCACACCGCGCACGGCGCAGCACGGTCCCGACGGCTGTCCCCGACGAACCTCTTCCGAAAGAGCGATTCCTGTGGCCACCTCGACGCCCTCCGAAGCCGCGAAGCGGGCGAAGCTGCCCTCCCTCACCGGCCTGCGCTTCTTCGCCGCACTCCTCGTCTTCCTCTTCCACTCGTCCTTGACGGACTCCCCGATCCCGCCGAACGCCCCGATCAACCCCTTCGCCGACGCCACGATCGCCGACGGGTTCTCCACGGCCTTCAGCAAGGCCGGCTACCTCGGCGTCTCCTTCTTCTTCGTGCTCTCCGGCTTCGTGCTGGCCTGGGCCTCCCGGCCCGGCGAACGCGTCACCGCCTTCCTGCGCCGAAGACTCCTGAAGATCTTCCCCAACCACATCGTCGTCTTCGCCGCCGCGATGATCCTCTTCGCCGGCGCCGCGGTCACCAGCGTGGCGGACTGGCTGCCGAACCTGCTCCTGATCCACACCTGGTTCCCCCAGGCCAGCGTCAACCTGAGCGTGAACCCGCCGAGCTGGTCGCTCGGCAGCGAACTGCTCTTCTACGTGCTCTTCCCGCTGCTGATCGTCCCGATCCGCAAGATCAAGGGCGCGGCCCTGTGGGTGTGGAGCGCCCTCATGATCGTCGGCATGGCCGCCGTCCAGCTGGTCTCGACCTACGTCGTCCCCGACACCCCGAAGTCGGCCATCACCCCCGTCTCCGACCTGCAGTTCTGGTTCGGCTACCTGCTCCCCGTCGGCCGCGTCTTCGAGTTCGCCCTCGGCATCCTGCTCGCCCGCGTCGTCCTCGCCGGCCTCTGGCCGCGGCGCGTCGGCTTCGGCGTCTCCCTGGCCCTGACCGTGCTCGGCTACGCCGCCGCCCTCGTCGCACCCTTCCAGTACGGCTTCGTCGTCGCCACCGTCATCCCGGTCGCCGCGCTCATCGGGGCCACCGCCACCGCCGACGTGGAGGGCCGCGCCACCTTCCTGCGCAGCCGGCCCATGGTCTGGCTCGGCGAGGTGTCCTTCGGGTTCTACCTCGTCCAGGGCGTCACGATCTTCTACCTCCGCTCGCTGCTGGGTGAGAACACCTACAGCGTCCCGGTCGCCCTCCTCGTGATCGCCGGCTTCTTCGCCGCGTCGCTGCTCGGCGGCTGGCTCCTCTACCGCTTCGTCGAGATGCCCGCCATGCGCCGCTTCGGCCGCGCCAGGCCCCGTACGCCGTCCGTCCCTGCCCCGGCCCCGGCCCGCGAGCCTTCCGGGGACCGGACCCCGGTCACCGCGTCCGCCCGGGACTGACCCGCCGCCCTACCGCCCCCCGTCCGCGTCGGCATCCGCCGACGCGGGCTTCGGCGTTCCCAGGCCCGGGGCGGTGGAACCGGCCGTCAGGCTCGACAGCATGCGCAGGGCCGCGTCGGAGGGGGAGGACTCGGGGGCGCTGTAGAGCAGCATCCGGTGGTTGGTGCCGTCGGTGAGGTGCAGGTTCTCGAAGTCGAGGGTCAGCGGGCCCACGACCGGGTGGTGCAGGGTCTTGGTGCCGACGGTGCAGTCCCGTACGGGGTGCTTGGACCACAGCGAGGCGAAGTCGGGGCTCTGCAGCATGAGCGACCCGATGAGCTCGGCGAGCGCGCGGTCCTCGGGATTGCGCCCGGCGACCAGGCGCAGCGCTGCCAGGGCGACCCGGGCCTCGCCCTTCCAGTCCGTGTAGAGCTCCCGGGTGTGCGGATCGAGGAACAGCATCCGCGTGAGGTTGGGGCGTACCGCCGGATCCTCGGGGCTCGCGAAGTCGAGGTGCCCGGCGAGCAGGGCATGGCCCAGCGGATTCCACGCGAGCACGTTGTTGCGGCCGTCCAGGACCACGGCGGGCACCTGCGGCATCGCGCCGATCAGCCGGCGCGTGGTGTCCCGGGCGTACTCGGGCCGGGGCGACTGGGCCCGCTTGGCACGCGGCGGACGGGCGAGGTTGAGCAGGTGCGCGTGCTCGTCCGGAGACAGGCGCAGGGCGCGGGCCAGGGCGTCGAGAACGCTGTCCGAGGCGTTCGTGCTCTGCCCCTGCTCCAGGTGCGTGTAGTACGTGATGCTCACGCCGGCCAGCAGGGCGAGCTCCTCGCGCCGCAGCCCCGGTACGCGACGGCGGGTGCCGTGCGAGGGGAGACCGACGTCCTCGGGCTGGAGCTGGGCGCGACGGGTGCGGAGGAATTCGCCCAGGGCTGTGGGTGTGTCCATGCGTTCCAGTGTGCCGGGGGAGGGCGCCGAACGCCGCCCGTGAAGGTGGCCCTGGCAGTGCTAGCTTGCCCGGCGCCAGCACAACCAGGGGGCTGGGTAACCCTCTCCGACCGGTCCAGAGTCGATGACGCAACAGCTCGTTGCGTGATCGAGAGGAAGTGTCGCGATGTCGGTTGTCGAGGGTGCGCGTGTTGATACGGGGACGGGGGAGGGTCCGGTCCGTTTGGACGGGCGCCTGAAGTTGGTGTTGGTGGTGCTGCTGGTGGCGCAGTTCATGCTGGCGGTTGATTTCTCGATTCTGAACGTGGCGTTGCCGGTGATCGGTGACGGGCTTGGTTTCTCGTTGTCGAATCTGCAGTGGATCGCGACGTCGTTCGCTCTGTGTGCTGCGGGTTTCACGCTGTTGTTCGGGCGGGTGGCGGATCTGTTCGGGCGTCGTCGGTTGTTCCTGGTGGGTCTGGCGGTGCTGGGTCTGTCGTCGCTGGCGGGTGGTCTGGCGACCAGCCCGGAGATGCTGCTGATCGCCCGCGTCTTTCAGGGCCTGGCGACTGCGGCGGTGACGCCGGCTGGTCTGTCTCTGCTCACCACGTCGTTCCCTGAGGGGCCGTTGCGGCAGAAGGCGCTGGGTCTGAACGGTGCGCTGATGTCGGCCGGGTTCACGACGGGCGCGATTCTGGGTGGTGTTCTGACGGATCTGCTGTCGTGGCGGTGGGCGTTCTTCATCAATGTGCCGGTGGCGCTCGTCGTGTTGTTCATCGCTCCTGCGGTGATCAAGGAGTCTCGTCCGTCGGTGCGTCCGAAGCTGGATCTGCCGGGTGCGACGGCGGTGACGCTGGGTCTGCTCGCGCTGATCTACGGGTTGACGCAGGCGGGTGAGCATGGTTGGGGTTCGGGTTCGGGTTCGGCGCTGGGCTGGCTGACGGCGGGTGTGGTGCTGCTGGTGGTGTTCTATGCGATCGAGTCGAAGAGTGCTGCTCCTCTGGTGCCGGTGTCGGTGTTGAAGAAGAAGACGGTTGCGTGGGGCAATATCGCGGGTCTGATCGCGTTCCTGACGGAGACCAGCCTGGTCTTCCTGATGACCCTGTATCTGCAGGAGGTGCTGGACTTTTCGCCGCTGACGGCGGGGCTGTCGTTCGGTGTGCTGGGTATCGGCACGGTGATCGGTGGTTCGATCGCTCCGCGGGTGATCGGTGCGACGAGTACCCGCACGACGCTGATCGTCGGTGGTGTGCTGCAGGCGGTGGCGACGCTGAGTCTGGTCGCTCTGGGTGAGACGTCTTCGTCGATGTGGCTGTTGCTGGTGGCGACGTTCGCGGGTGGTGTCGGCAACATGCTGGTGATCGTCGGGTTCATGGTGACGGCGACGACGGGTCTGCCGGACCACGAGCAGGGCATGGCCACCGGTCTGGCGACGATGACCCAGCAGATCGGTATCACGATGGGTACGCCGATCATGTCGGCGATCGCCGCGGCGAACACGGACATCCACGCCGGTATCACGACGGCGGTGATCGTGAACACCGCGATCGTGGTCCTCGGGACCCTCACCACCGCCCTCTTCCTCCGCAACAAGCAGCAGCCCGGCAACTAAGGCAACTCCGCCTTGTGACAGCCCTGCCGTGGCAGCGAACGTTGGCCTCAGGCACGGAGGGAAGGAACCCCGATGGCAACACCCACCCACTCGGACGCCGGAAACAGCCGTGTCGCGGTCCGCTGGGAGCAGGCCCAGATCCCCTCCCCGTCCGGCCCGGTCCCCGCCCGGGTGTACCGGCCGGGCGCATCAGCCCCGCAGGGCTGGCTGGTGTGGGCCCACGGCGGCAGCTGGCGCGCCGGATCCGCCCAGGACTGGCACGGCGCGACCGCCGAACTCGCCCAGTCCTCCGGCTTCGCCGTCGTGAGCGTCGACTACCGGCTGGCCCCCGGCGCACGCCACCCGGCCATGGTCGAGGACGTACTGTCGGCGCTCGACTGGGTCCGGGAGCGGGCCGGGGGAACCGCACCCGTCGCGGTCGGCGGAGACAGTGCGGGAGCCACCCTGGCCGCCTGCGCCGCGCTCGCCTGCCGCGACCGCGCCCTTCCCCTGGCCGCCCAGATCCTCGCCTATCCGCCGCTGGACCCCGGCTGCACCGCCGCCTCCTACCACCGCTTCCCCGACATGTTCCCCACGGCCTCGTACCTGGCGGCGGCCTGGCAGGACTACCGGCAGCCGGGCCGGCCCGCGGCCGCGGACGGCACGCGGCTCTACAGCACCCCCTTCGAAGCCTCCGACCTGCGCGGAGTCGCGCCGGCCGTGATGGCCACCGGCGACCTCGACCCCGTCGGTGACGACGTGCACCGCTACGGGCGGCTGCTGCGGGCGGCCGGAGTGGAGGTGGCCCTGCGGGAGTTCCGGCAGACGGGCCACGGGGCGTTCCTGCAGCCCGGCCGGGCCACGGGCGGGCACGCGACGGTCTCCCTGCGCGGCTGGCTGGGAGTGGCCCTGCACCAGCTCGTCTCACCGGACACCGCCGGCGTCTGAGGCCGCCCGGCCCTTTCCTCCTCCCCCCCTCCCCCCTCCTCCCCCCTCCCGCATCCCGTCCTTCACCTCTCAAGGAGCTGACATGACCCCCGACGTCCCCAACCTCGACGCCCTGCTCCGGCACTTCGCCGACCTGCGCGACGGCATCCACGGCGGCGCCGTGACCCGCCCGGACAAGGAGGAGCACTTCCGCACCGCCGTGCGACTCCTGGACCCGTACGCCCGCCAGGCGCTGGGCGAGCTCAATGACGAACTGCTCCTCGGGCAGGGCGTGGTGGACGGCGGCGGGGTCCAACGAGCCGACGACGGCAGCCTCTTCCACGCCTGGACCCTGTGGTGGGACGAGCAGTCGGCCGCCGACATCCCGCCGGTGACCCTCTACGCGCACTACGGCGCCTCCTTCCACCACCCGCACCTGCGCGGGGCGACGGTCTCCGAGTGGCCGCTGAACGTCTTCGACGACGCGCAGGCCGCCGCCGAACTGCCCACACTGCGCGTCATCGCCGCCGCCGACCTCCACAACCTGGTCTTCGAACGGGACTTCAGGATCGTGCCCGCGACCATGGCGGGGGCCACCGGTGTCCCCGCCCACCAGCACTGAAAGGCCATCCCCCATGACGAACCTGCGACTGTCGGTGCTGGACCAGACCCCGGTCGGCGAGGACCACACCCCGGACCAGGCGCTGCGCGCCTCCGTGGACCTGGCCCGCGGCGCGGAGGACCTCGGCTACACCCGGTACTGGGCCGCCGAACACCACGGCTCCCCGGGCTTCGCGAGCAGCGCGCCCGAGATCCTCGCGGGAGCGCTGCTCGCCCACACCTCGCGGATGCGGATCGGGACGGGCGGCGTGCTGCTGCCCCGCTACGAACCGGCGAAGGTCGCCGAGGTGTTCGGCGTACTGGCCTCCCTCTACCCCGGGCGGGTCGACCTGGGGATCGGCCGGGCGGGCGGGCCCGCGCGCGACTTCCCGCAGCGGCTGGCGGAGCTCCGGGTGCTGCTGGGCGAGGGCGGAGTCGTACCGCACGCGCCGGTCCCGCCACAGATGTGGCTGCTGGGCGCGGGGCGCGAGTCGGCGCGGCTGGCCGGTCTGCTGGGGACCGAGTTCGCCTTCGGGCACTTCTTCTCCCCGGCCGGCGGCCGGGAGGCGTTCGAGGACTACCGCGCCGAGTTCCGGGCGGCCACCGGCCGCCGGGCGGGCGGCGCGCTCGCGGTGCGCGTGGTGACCGCGGACAGTGCCGGCCGCGCCGAGGAACTGGCCCAGAGCCTGCTGCTGTGGCGTGCCCGCAAGGACCTCGGCCAGGACGCCCCGCTGCCGTCGTACGAGACCACGCGCCGCCACCGGTGGACGGGCGCCGAACTGGAGCGGGCCGAGGTGCACCGTACGGCCCTCGTCTCCGGGGCGCCCGAGCAGGTGTACGCCGTGCTGACGGCCCTCGCCGGGACCCACGGAGTGGACGAGCTCGTCATCAACACCCTGACGTCCGACCCGGCCGACCGGCAGCGCTCCTACGAACTGCTGGCCGAGGCCTTCGCCCTCCCGGCATCCCGCCCGACGGCCACGGCGGGCGCGTCCCGCTCGTAGGCGGTCCTTGACGTGGCGACGTGCCGCGCGCGTAAAGTCCTTGCGGTCAAGGCCTGTTCGACGTCGTCCGAGGCCTTTCCACGGAAAGGCGGAGGCATGTGGGAACCCGTGCGCATAGCCGGTGCGGCGGCCACCGGGGCGCTGACCGGAACTGCCGTGTCCGGCGCATGGAACTGGGGCCTGGGTGAAGACGCGAAGGTGTGCAAGGACGAGCCCGGCGTCTGCCTGACGTACTACCCGCTCTACGCGCTCGTCCTGGCCGTCGCGATCGTGGTCGTCCTCGTCCCGGTGGGCCTCTGGATCTCCAGGGTCCACCCGCTGGGCCTCAGCGTGCCGGTCTGCCTCCTGCTGATGGCGTACGTCCTCACGTGCTCGGGCGACTGGCTGAACGCTCCCGGGAGCCCCAACGTCCAGCTCACCTGGCCGTTCGTGCTGACCTGCGCGATCGGCCCGGCACTCGTCGCCACGGCCCGCATCCGGCGCCTGCAGGCGCCTGCGCTGTCCACCCTGGTGATCCTGATCGTGGTGTCCCTGTTCGCCGGGGCGTGAGCGGCACCGCAGACGAAGAAGGCAAGGAGAGTGATCACTCCTTGCCACGCTCAACATATAGCGCACCGGGGGGCTTGCCACAAGATCCCGGTCGTGCCGCAGAATCTCCAACCGTAGTCAGAAACCGCGGAATTGGGAGTACGGAAATGCGTGTGTTGCTGTCGGCCTACGATTCGCGCGGGGGCGTCGAGCCGCTGGTGGGTCTCGCGGTGCGGTTGCAGGAACTCGGTGCGGAGGTCCGGGTGTGCGCGCCGCCGGACGAGGAGTTCGCGAAGCGGCTGGCCGGGGTCGGCGTGGAGATGGTGCCGACGGGGCAGTCCGTGCGCGCACTGGTGACCGGGAAGGTCCCGCCCTCGCCCGGGGGTGTGCCCCGGCGGGCGGCCGAGCTGGTCGCCGCGTTCTACGACAACGTCAGCGCGGCGGCCGAGGAGTGCGACGTCCTGGTGGCGACCGGCCTCGTCCCGGCCGTGGCCGGTGTGAAGGCCGTCGCCGAGAAGCTGGGCATCCGCTACGTGTACGCGAGTTACCAGCCGGTCAGCCTGCCGTCGCCGCACCACCCGCCGATGCCGAGGCCGGGCCGGCCGCTCCCGGCGGACGTGACCGACAACCGGGAGCTGTGGGACCGGGACGTCCAGGACGCCCAGGCGGTGTTCGGCGAGGCGGTCAACACCCACCGGACGTCGATCGGCCTGCCGCCGGTGGACAACGTCCGCGACCTCGTCTTCACCGACCGCCCGTGGCTGGCCGCGGACCCGGTCCTGGCCCCGTGGCAGCAGCCGGCCGACCTCGACGTCGTGCAGACCGGCGCGTGGGTCCTGCCGGACGAACGCCCGCTCCCCGCCGACCTGACGGCCTTCCTGGACGCCGGCACACCGCCCGTGTACGTGGGCTTCGGCAGCATTCCGATGCGCGATCCGGAGGACGTCGCCCGGGCGACCATCGAGGCGATCCGCGCGCAGGGCCGCCGTGCGGTCCTCTCCCGCGGCTGGGCCGACCTGGCCCTGATCGACGACCAGGACGACTGCTTCGTCGTCGGCGAGGTCAACCATCAGGCGCTCTTCCGGCGGGCGGCCGCCGTCGTACACCACGGTGGCGCGGGCACGACGACGACGGCCACCTGGGCCGGCGTGCCCCAGGTGGTGGTACCGCAGGGGGCGGACCAGCCGTACTTCGCGGGCCGGGTGGCCGAACTGGGCATCGGCGCGGCCCACGACGGTCCGACCCCGGCCTTCGCGTCCCTGTCGGCCGCCCTCGAGACGGCCCTGACGCCGGGGACCCGCGCCCGGGCGACCGCCGTGGCCGCCGCGTTCCGCACCGACGGGGCGACGGTGGCCGCGAAGCTGCTGCTCGACGCGGCCGGCTGAGCCGTCGGCCCCCTACGGCTGGCGCTTCCAGAGCGTCACTTCGGTGAGGTACGTCGGGACCGTGTACTGCTTGCTGGTCGACGGCTCGACCGTGACGATCTTGACCATGGCCAGGTTGCCCTTGGACGTGACCGTGCACAGCAGGTCGCCCTGGACGATGGCACTGTCCGCGCCGGAGAGGTCCGAGCGTGGCAGCCTGTCGGGGATCGGGTTGGTGGCCGCCCCGGTCTCGCACTGTTCGGGGGTGGGGCCCTTGCTCTTCCCGAAGGGGGTGCTGCTCTTGACGTCCTCGAAGCCGATCGCCAGCTCTTGGTCCTTCCAGCCGATCTCCCCGAACGGAGCCACCTTGGGGAAGTCCAGGTCCACGTCGGAGCCCTTGCCGAACTCCCGGCCCGCCAGCATCTTCAGGGGCTTGTCCTTGAAGACCGCGGTGTAGGCCGGGGCCGAGGACCGGGGCGCGGCCGCGGAGCCGCTGGACTGTGCCGCCGGGGCCGCGTCCTTCGGCTGCTCCGCCGTCTTCTGCTTGTCGTCGCCCGCGGTCGCCTTGCCGGGGTCGCCGTCCTCGCGCGTGAGGTACCAGGTGCCGCCCGCGACCAGCGCCAGAGCCAGGACCCCCGCGCCGACGATCAGCGGGACGCGGCCGCGGCCCTTGCCGCCCGGGGCCGCGACGGCGGGGGCCGCCGGGCCGGCGGGCGCGGCGTAGGCGGGGCCGGTGGGGGCGCTGTAAATGGGCGAGTGCGGGCCGGCCGTCGGCCCCTGCGTCGGCGCGTATGCCGGGTGGGCCGGGGCGGAGGCCTGCGTGGGCGCGTACGCCGGCCGGGCCGGCTCGGGGGCGTGGGTCGGCGTGTACGCGGGCGGCGCAGGCTGCGCGGGCTGCGGGGGCGTCTGCGCCAGCTGCTCGCGCCGCGCGATCTCCGCGGTGACCGGCGCGGGCAGCCAGTCCGCGAAATCGCGCAGCTCCCGGCCCGCCGACTTCCGGCACCACTCGGCGATTTCCGCGGGCAGCGGCCGCTGCGCGGCATCGGCGGCCAGGCACCGCTCCAGCAGGGGCCGCAGCGCGTCCGGGTAACCACTGAGGTCCGGTGCCTGCTGCGGGGTGTTGGCTATCGAGGCGGCGATCGAGATGCCCCCGCCGTCGCCGTAGGGGTGCCGGCCGGTGGCCACCACGGCGGCGATCAGACCCAGCGCGAAGATGTCGGTGGCCGGGGTGACCTGCTTGCCGAGCGCGTGCTCGGGGGACATGTACTGCGGGGTTCCGATAAACCCGCCGCTGCGGGTCAGCTGGGTGGTGTCGGTGGCCCGCGCGATCCCGAAGTCGATCACCCAGGGGCCGTTCGAACCGAGCAGGATGTTGCTGGGCTTGAGGTCGCGGTGCACCACCGAGGCGGCGTGTACGGAGTGCAGCGCCTGCGCGGTGCAGCCGATCAGCTGGAACACGGCGGGCAGCGGCAGCGGCCCGTGGGAGGCGAGTGCCTCGTCGAGCGGCAGGCCCGGCACGAACGCGGTGGCCAGCCAGGGCTGTTCCCCACTGGTGTCGTGGTCGAGGACCGGCACGATGTGGTAGCCCTGCACCCGGCGGGCCGCCTGCACCTCGTGCTCGAACCGGGCCCGGAAGTCCTGCTCCTGGGCGAACTCGCGACGGATCACCTTCAGCGCGACCGGCTGGTTCCCCCGGGTCCGGGAGAAGTAGACGGAGCCCATGCCGCCTTCACCGATCTTGGCGAGCAGCCGGTAACCGGCTATCTCCTGCGGATCGTTCGGCCCCAGCGGGCCCAGCACGGCGCGGTCGGCGTTCGACATCCATTCCCCCTTGTTGATCACGAGGGGAGATCGTAACGGGCGCCCGCCCCCGCCCCGTGCCCCGGCCGTGCCCCGTCCCGCCCGAGTGCGCTCTGGTGGCGCCGCCCGAGCGTCTCTACCATCGGACACGGGTGAGGGAGGGGGGTGCGTGGATGGCGGCACATGTCGGGCGGCTGGAGCGCTTCGTGGCCTGGGTGCTGCGCAACGCCGATGTCGTCGTCGCCCTGTTGGTCGCCATGGCGGTCGGTTTCCTGGACATCTTCGGTGACGTCGTCAGCGACGACGTGGCCTCCGGCGCCACCCTGGTCGTCCTCGGTCTGCTCGCGACCGGGTCGATCGTGGAGCGGGTGCGCCGGCCCGCGAGCATCCAGGAGGCGATGAGCGGGACCCGCCGGGCCCTGGAAGACCTCGCCATGGTGCGCTCGCTGTCGGGCAACGAGGTCGGCGAAGCGCTGCGCAAGGCCCGCCAGCACACCAACCTCTGGTACTTCAAGGGCGGTACGGGAACCTACCTGCGGGCCGTCACCCTGCCGCTGTGCGTGCGCGCGGCGAAGGAACAGCGCTCGCAGCTCAACGTGAAGATCGACATCGTGAACCCGGCCGACGAGCGGGCCTGCGCCGCGTACGCCCGCTTCCGCCAGATGTTCGGCGTGCAGCGCCGCGGAGACGACCTGTGGACCACCGACCGGGTCCGCCGGGAGTCGTACGCCACCGTCCTCGCCGCCTGCTGGTACCAGCGGCAGTTGACGACGCTCGAGATCAGCGTGCACCTGTCGTCCGCCGTGCCGACCCTGCGCTTCGACCTGTCCGAGACCTGCCTCGTCATCACCCAGGACGACCAGTCCCGGGTGAACCTGCTCGTGGAACGGGGCCAGCCGCTCTACGACTACTACGTCACCGAGCTGCACCAGAGCCGCGAGCAGGCGACCGTGCTCGACCTGCGCGTCGCGTCGCCGCTCGGCCAGGAACCGACCGTCGACGAGGTGCGCACGCTCTTCGAAGACCTGCGGCTTCCGCTGCCGCGCGTCTTCACCGACAGCGACATCGGCAAGATCATCGAGAAGGCGCTGCACGCGGAGGACCCTTACAGGAGGTGATGCGCTGCGGCGCGTTCCATGGACCGCGAGCTGGAAAGGACCCTTGTCACCCTGGAGGAAATAGCCTGCGGCGAAAGGGAGTTGCGTGCCGTTCGGCATCCGCTCGGATTCCTCTGCCTGCCGCTGCTGAGAGAGGGCCCGCGCGGGATCTGCGTCCATCTCTTCGACGCCGGCAACCGCGCCGAGCCGGACGCGTCGCCCATGCACGCCCACAGCTGGGAGCTGCGCAGCCGCGTGCTGTACGGGCGGGTGGCCAACCTTCCCGTACGGACGACCGCGGTGGGCGACGGCGAAGAGGGCGCGACCCACCGCGTGTTCGAGGTGCACAGCGGGAGCGACGGAGTGGACGAGATCCGCCCCACCGACCTGCTGGTGCGCAGCGAGCCCGGGCCCGCCCAGGTCAGCTCCGGCGGGGAGACCTACACCCTGCCCGCGGGAGAGTTCCACGCCACCGCCCTGGAGGGCCCGGAACCCGCCGCCACCCTGGTGCACGGGTTCTCCGTCCCCGGGCAGGCCGACCTCTCGCTCGGGCCGCTCGACGGCCGCCCGCGGCGCACGACCCGCCGCCTGTGCGACACCGTGCAGACCGTACGCAGCGTCCATACCGTCCTCAGGAGGATCGATGCCGAACAGCGGGCCTGATTTCGACCGCGAGAGGCGGGTCGCCGTCGCCGCGGCGGAGGAGGCGGGCGGCCTGCTGCGCCGGCGCTTCGGTACGGCGTACTGCCTGCGGACGAAGGGCGAGTCCGGGGACGTGCAGGTCGACCTCGACCTCGCCGCCGAGCGGCTGGTACTGGGCAGGATCCAGCGCCACTTCCCGCACGACCGGATCCTGTCCGAGGAGGCCGGGCTCCTCGACGCGGCGGGCGAGCGCACCTGGCTCGTCGACCCGCTGGACGGCAGCAACAACGTCGCGATCGGGCTGCCCGCGTACGTGGTGGGCATCGGGCTGTGCCTCGGCGGTGCCCCGGTGATGGGCGTGGTGCACGAGCCGGTCACCGGGGAGACCTGGCACGCGGTCAGGGGGCACGGGGCCCACGGCACATCCGGCCCACTGCCCGGCCCCGGCCCCGCACTGCCGCGCCCCGGGCCCGTCGTCGCCTGGACCCAGGGGTACGCCGTGGAGCGTGGTGACCCGACGGCGGTGGCGCTGCGGGCCGTGCTCGAACTGCGCTGCCGGCGCGTGCTGCAGCTGTGGGCGCCGCTGCTCGGCTGGAGCCTGCTGGCACGCGGCACGATCGACGCCTTCGTCGGTTACCGGGCCGAGGGCGTGGACCTGCCGACCGGGGCGCTGCTCGCGGCCGAGGCGGGGGTGGAGCTGCGCACGCTGTCCGGGGCGCGGTTCCGGCCCGGTTTCGCCGGGGACGACAGCGGGCGCAGCTATGTGGCGGCGCGCGGCGAGACCCTCGCCTACCTGCTGCGGGAGGTGGGCGAGGCGACCCGGCACGTGGCGTGACCCTGTGTGCGGCGTGCCCGGCACGTGGTGTGACCTGCCCGGGACGGCCCGGGCCCGTACCCGCGCCGGACGTGCTCACGTGGTGGCGGCCAGCGCCAGCGTCGCCGCCAGCGTGCCCGTCACCGCCAGGACCAGCCCCGTACCGAGGAAGCGGCCCAGCCCGATCCGTGTGCCGTGCCAGCGGCACCGCTCGAACCACAGCAGGGTGGCCAGGGAGGCCCACGGGGTGACGACCGGGCCCACGTTGACGCCTATGAGCTGCGCGAGGAGCTGGTGGTGGTTGGCCTCGGGGATGGCCGCCTCGCCCGCCATGTAGGCCGGCAGGTTGTTCAGCGCGTTGGAGAAGCCGGCCCCGACCGCCGCGGACCTCAGCATTCCGACGACGCCGTTGTCGGAGCCCATCGCCGTCGCCAGGATCTCGTGCAGTCCGTGTGCGTTGACGGTCTCCACGACCAGGAACATCCCCGGAACGAGGACGAGCAGCCGCCAGGGGACCAGGGAGAGGCGCAGTGCCTCCCTGCCGCGCACCGCGAAGGCCACCACCACGATCAGCGCGGCCGTCATCGACGCCGACCACAGCGGCACGTCGGCGAGGATCGCCAGCAGGAAGCCGGCGCACGCCACCGCGGACACCCGGAACAGGACCCGGTCCGCCGGGCGCGGCGGTGACGGCGGCTCGTAGCGGAGCGCGCCGCGGCGCCCCTGGCGCCAGTAGAAGCCCCACAGGCAGGCCATCGTGACCGCGATGGAGGCCAGCTGCGGGGCCCACATCGTGGCCGCCATCTCCGACGGGGCCAGGGCGACCCGGTCCGCGGCCAGCAGGTTCGTCAGGTTCGACACGGGCAGCAGCAGGCTCGCCGTATTGGCCAGCCAGACCGTCGTCATCGCCAGCGGCACGGCCGCGATGCCCACCCGGGTCGCCAGCGCGAGCATCACCGGGGTCAGCAGCACCGCCGTGGTGTCCAGGTTGAGGGTGATGGTGGTGACGGACGCGAACAGCACGCACAGAACGAACAGCAGGGGATAGCTTCCCCGCCCGGCCCGCGCCACCCAGGTGGCGACCACGTCGAAGACCTGCGCCTTGCCGGTCAGCTCGGCGAGGACGATGACCGTGGCGAGGAACACCAGCAGCGGACCGATGCGCTCCATCACCTCGCCGGCGGGCTCGGCGGGCAGCAGGCCCGTGGCGACGCAGAGCACGCCGAGGGTGAGCAGGCCGCCGGCCAGCCAGTCCAGTGGGTGCAGCCGCCTGAGGAGAGACACGTCGAACAGATTCGCACGTACGCGCGGTCGGCCGTCAGGCGGCCCGGATGGATCCGGACAGGCCCGCTCGGGCGGGGTGACTCCTACCATGGTTCCCATGATGACGGATGGGCAATTCGGCGCTCCCGCAAGAGAGTTCGACTTCTTCATCAGCTACTCGCCGGCCGACGAGCCGTGGGCGGCCTGGATCGCCTGGACCCTGGAGGAAGCCGGCTACCGCACGGTCGTGCAGGCCTGGGACTTCGTACCGGGAACCAACTTCATAGACTTCATGGACCGCGGGGTCAGCGAGTCCCGCGCCGTGATCGCCGTACTGTCCCGCCACTACGAGCGCTCCACCTACGGGCGCATGGAATGGCAGGCCGCGCTCCGCGCATCGCCCGAGTCCCCCGAACGACGGCTGCTGACCGTGCGGGTGGACGAGATGCCGATCGAGGGACTGCTCGCCACCATCACCTACGTCGACCTCGTGGGCGTGGCCGACATCGACGCCGCCCGCTCCCTGCTGCTGACCCGGGTCGAGCAAGCCGTAGACGGACACGCCCGCCCGGGCAGGCGGCCCGGCTACCCGGGCAGCGGCCCCGCCCCCGTCCGCCACCCGGAGCAGCCGAACCCGGCCCAGCCGCAGCCGAGCGCACTCGCCGGCCCCGGCTGGTCGGGGCGCCGACGGCCGGCCCGGGCACCGCTCTACCCGCAGGACTCCGCCGCCGGCGGCGGCCGGGCCCAGGACGCCGTGACCGTCCTGCACCTGGCCGGCCCGGACTTCGGGCGCGGCCGGGAGCCCGACTCGCTCAGCCGGCAGATCCGCGGCGACCTGATCATGCTCAGGGACGCGGGCGCCCCCGCCCCCGACCTGATGGTGGTGACCGGCGACCTCACCGCGTCCGGCAGTCCGCGCGAGTGCGACCAGGCCCTCAGCTTCCTGACGGCCCTGCGGTCCCAGCTCGACCTGTCCCCCCAGCGCGTGATGGTGGTGCCGGGCGCCCAGGACGTGAACCAGGCCGCGTCCCAGGCCTACTTCCACACCTGCGAGGCCGACGAGGTCGCGCCGCAGCCGCCGTACTGGCCCAAGTGGCGCCACTACACCCGGCTCTTCCGCGGCCTCTACCAGGGCCTGGACACCGTCTTCGACAGCGACCAGCCCTGGACCCTCTTCCCGGTGCCGGAACTGAGCACGGTCGTCGCCGGGTTCAACTCCTCCATGGCCTACAGCCACCGCCCCGAGGAGCAGTACGGGTACATCGGCCGCGACCAGGCCGCCTGGTTCGCCGAGGCCATGCGCCGCTACGAGGAGGAGGGCTGGCTGCGCATCGGCGCGCTCCGCCACCCGCTCACCGACGGCCGCCGCCCCGGCGACGCGATCGGCGGCCCCGGCGGTCTGCGGGACGCCGACACCCTCGCCCGGCTGGCCGCCCCGCGGCTGCACCTGCTGCTGCACGGCCCGACCGGCGGGCCGCGCACCCTCACCGGCGTCCCCAGCCGCACCCGGCTGCCCGGCCCCGCCGGCGAACTGCCGCTCTTCGGCTCCGCCGCCCCCGCCCGCTTCCAGCTCCTCCGGGTCACCGCGGACGGAGTCACCCGCTGGGACGACCGGATCACGGCCGAGGGGGAGCACTTCCCCGGCGACTGGAGGCAGACCCGCCGCGTCTTCCCCGTCCCCGAACTGCCCGCCGTCATCACCGTCGAGCACACACAGGGCAGGGCTCCCCTGGAGGATCCGGCCGCCTCCCTCATCGAGCGGGTGAAGGAGATCTGCCGGGTGCGCAGGGAGGGCGTACGGCTGCGGGACGTCCCGCGCCGCGAACCGGCCGACATGGCGCAGATCATGGCCACCTGGCAGGAGCAGGAGGACGGCGTCGTCCAGCAGCAGCGCATCGCCGTCCACCCCGGCACCCCCACCGAGGACGAGATCGACCGCTTCATCGCCCAGGTGCACGCGACCGACACCGGTTCCGAGGCCGTCCTGGTGTACGCGGGCGACGCCCCCGCGAGCGGGCTGCGGCAGCGGGCCGCCGGCCACGGCGTCCGGGTCCGGGTGCGCAGTTTCATCGAGTTCCAGGGCCTTCTCGACCTGCGCGGCTACGTCGCCGCCCAGACCGTCCGGCTCGCCGGGAGCGATCAGTACCCCCCGGGCCTCTACCTCCCCCAGCGCTACCGCGACGCCGACCGCAGCGACGGCCAGGACCGTGCAGGCCAAGAACGTGACGGGCTGGTCGAGGAGCTGCTCGAGCTGCTGGAGTCCGACCACGGCCGCTTCGTCCTGCTCCTCGGCGACTTCGGACACGGCAAGACCTTCGCCCTGCGCGAGCTGGCCCGCCGCATCCCCGAACACCTCCCCCACCTGACCCCGCTGCTGATCCCGCTCAACACCCTCGACCGGGCGCACAGCCTCGAAGGGCTGGTCGCCGCCCACCTGGCCGGGCACGAGGTCGACACCATCGACCTGCGGGCCCTGCGCTACATGCTCGCCCAGGGCCGCGTCGTCCTGCTCTTCGACGGCTTCGACGAACTGGTCCACCGGGTCAGCTACGACCGCGCCGCCGACCACCTCCAGGTCCTCCTCGACGCCGCCGTCGACCACGCCAAGATCGTGGTCAGCAGCCGCACCCAGCACTTCAAGTCCCACGCCCAGGTCCTCACCGCGCTCGGCGAACGCGTCGGCCTGCTGCCGCAGCGCCGCATCCTCTCCGTCGAGGGCTTCACCCCGGCGCAGATCCGCTCCTACCTGGTCCGCAGCTACGGCGACGAGCGCGCGGCCGACCAGCGTTTCCAGCTCCTGCGCAACATCCCCGACCTGCTGATGCTCTGCCGCAACCCCCGGCTGCTCTCCTTCGTCGCCGACCTGAGCCAGGACCAGCTGCGGGCGGTCGCCGGAGCGGGCCGCGCCCTCAGCCCGGCCCGGCTCTACGAGGACGTGTTCACCTCCTGGCTCGGCTACGAGGAGCTCCGCGGCCAGGGAGGTCCCGGCGCCCCGCCCGGACTCACCCTCGACGAGCTGTGGGCCGCGGTGACCGCGCTGGCCCGGCGGCTGTGGGAGAGCGGCCGCAGCGCCCTGCGGCTCGACGAGCTCACCGAGACCGTGGCCACCACCCTCAGCGAGCTCACCGAATCCCCGCTCACCCCGTCCGAACGGGCCCAGGCCGTCGGCGCGGGCAGCCTGCTGGTGCGCAGCGACGACGGGGTGTTCCAGTTCATC
Organism: Streptomyces sp. 147326; assembly: GCF_045000215.1. Taxonomy (NCBI): domain Bacteria; kingdom Bacillati; phylum Actinomycetota; class Actinomycetes; order Kitasatosporales; family Streptomycetaceae; genus Streptomyces; species Streptomyces sp. 147326. The sequence goes on from NZ_CP134201.1 coordinate 7,419,722, forward strand.
CACGGCTCCGTCGTCGAATGGCTCGTGGCGCGGGAGGCCGCACGCCAGCTCGCCCGGGGCCAGCACACCCTGCTCCACGCCCGCCCGTTCAGCCAGCTCGCCGTCGAGTTCTTCTGCGACCTCGCCGACCACGAACGGTGCGCCCGATGGGTGCGCGACGCCCTCGACTCACCCGGGCGCGGGACCAACGACGCCGCCCGCGCCAACGCCGTCCGGATCAGCGACCGGCTCCGGGTGCCCGCCAACGCCGACCTGCGCGGCGCCCGGCTGGCCGGTGAGGACCTCTCGCACCGCGACTTCTCCGGAGTCGACCTCAGCGACGCAGATCTGACGGACGCCCGCCTGGTCGGCGCCAACCTCTCCGGCGCCCGGCTGCGGGGCACCCGGCTGACCGGCGCCCGCCTCGACCGGGCCGACCTGAGCCGCGCCGACCTGACCGGCGCGAACCTGAGCCGGGCCCGGCTGACCCGGGCCGATCTGCGGGGCGCCGCGCTGGCCGGCAGCCGCTGGCACCGGTCCGCGCTGATCGACGTGACGATGGACGACGCGGTGCGCTCGGCCCCCGAGCTCAGGACCGCCTCGATCGCCCCAGGGATGCCGGTGGACGCCGGGTTCCGGCCGTCGGCGGTCGGCGTCCCGTACGGCTTCGGCATGCGCACCAGCCGCCTCCCCGAGCCCATCGCGTACAGCACCGACGGCGAACTCCTCGCCGTCGGCAGCGAGGACGGCTCCATCCTGGTCTGCGGCGCCGACGACGGCCGGGCCGTGCGCACCCTCCAGGGGCACGAAGGACGGGTGTACGCCGTGAAGTTCCGGCCCGACGTGATCGCCACCGGCGGCTCCGACGGCGCGGTGCGGCTCTGGGACCCGGTGACCGGCGCGTGCCGGCACAGCCTGAGGGTCCACCCCGACGGGGTGTGGCCGGTCTCGTTCGACGCGGCCGGCGCCCTGCTCGCCACCGGCGACCGCGAGGGCCTGGTCACGGTGTGGGACGTGGCCACGGGCGTGCCCGTGCACCGGCTGCCCGGCCACACCGCACCCGTCTACACCGCGGTCTACGGCCCGGGCGGCATCCTGCTCACCGGCGACGCGACCGCGAAGGTACGCCTCTGGGACCTGGCCACCGGGCACTGCGTCCGGGAGATCGAAGGCCATCAGGGCGCCGTCTACCGCGCCCGGTTCAGCCCGGACGGCACGCTCTTCGCGACCGCCGACCGGGGCGAGGGCGGGCGCGGCGGCACCGTGCGGATCTGGCGGACCGCGGACGCACGGCTGCTGCACGAGTTCACCGGACACACCGGCCGCGTGTACGTCCTCGACTTCCATCCCGAGGGCAACCTCCTGGCCAGCGGCTGCACCGACGGCCAGGTACGGCTCTGGGACCCCGTCGTCGGCACCCCCGCCGGAATCCTCGAACGGGGCACGGGCGCCGTCTACCAAGTGCTGTTCGGAGACGAGGGCAAGCTCCTCGCCGCCTGCGACAGCAACGGCGCGGTCAGGCTGTGGACGGTCACCACCGGGCGGCCGCACGGCTACACGATCGCCCTCCACCCCCAGCAGCCGGCCGAGCACCGGGGCACCGCCTGGGCGTGCGCCTTCCGGCCCGGGGACGGCCAGCTGCTCACCGTCGGCAACGACGGCGGGGCGCAGATCTGGGACTCCGCCACCGGCCAGGGCAAGCGCATCCTGCGCGGCCACGGCCGCCGGATCAGCGGCGTGGCCTTCAGCGCGGACGGCGCGCAGCTGGCGACGGCGGGCAACGACGGGGTCGTACGTCTCTGGGAGACGCGTACGGGACGGCGTACGGACGAGCTCTCCGGCCGCGGAGACCGGCTGGTCTCGGCGGCGTTCAGCCCCGTCGAGCCCCTCCTGGCCACGGCCAGCAACGACGGGGACATGTACCTGTGGGACCCGGCGCGCGGCGAATACCTGAGGGAGCTCGACGCCGAGACCGAGCACGTCTGGGCGGAGGCCTTCAACGCCGACGGCACCCTGCTCGCCACCGCCAACGACGACGACTCCGTGCGCGTCTGGTTCCGCCCCACCGGTTCCCCCGTGTCGAACCTGACCGGGCACCGGGGCCGGGTCCGCTCGATCGCCTTCCGCCCGGACGCCGACGTCCTGGCCACCGGCTGCGACGACAGCGTCGTACGGGTGTGGGACGCCAGGAGCGGCCGGCTCGTCGAGGAACTGGGCGGGAGCACCGGGCACGCGGACCGCGTGTACGGCGTCGCGTACGGGCCGGGGAGCGCCTGGCTGGCCAGCGCGAGCTGGGACGGCAGCGCCATCGTCTGGCGGAACGGGGAGGCGGGGCCGCGGCTGCGCGGCCGAGGCGGCCGGCTGTGGTCCGTGGCCGCGCACCCGAGCCGCCCGCTGCTGGCGGTCGGCGGCGACGACCGGTCGGTGTGCCTGTGGAACGCGGAGACCGGGGAGCACGTCACCGACCTCGTCGGCCACACCGGCCGGGTGCTCTCCCTGGCCTTCTCCCCGGACGGTACGACGCTGGCGAGCGGCGCCGAGGACGGCACCGTACGGCTCTGGAACCTGCCGGCGGACGGCGGCCCGCCGTCGCTGCGCGCGACGCTGATGGGCATGACGGGCGGCTGGGCGGCGCTGACCCCGTCCGGCGGCTACAAGTACGAGGGCGACGTGGCCGGTGAGTTCTGGCACGTCGTGGGGATGTCCCGGTTCGCCCCGGGGGAGCTGGACGAGTACCTTCCGGGCATCCACCGGCTGCCGCTGGGTGAGGAGTTGTGAGCCTCCCTGCCCGTCCTGGGCGCCCCCGTTCGGGGCGTCCAGGACGCCGCCGGCGTCCGGGAGCGGCTACTCGTCGTCGCCGAGCAGGACTTCCCGGACCCGGTGGGCGACGGTCACGACGTCCGCGTCGCCGGGGATCTCGATGGTCACGCTGTCGCCGTTCGCCTTGATCTCGACCGTGACCCCCGTGGAACGCCCGAAGTTGTTGCGGACGAGCTCCGTGAGGCGCAGGAAGGTGTCGGGGCCCTGGAGGAGGCTGATGGTGGCGTTGAGGGCCGCGAAGCCCACGACGACGATCTCGGCCGTGCTGCCCCGGCCCCCCGGCCGGATGGCCAGACCCTCTGCCACCAGCAGATCGGCGATGTCCGACGGCATGGCAACGGCAATCATGGAGGAGATCCTTTCGGTTGGTCAGTACGCCTGGAACGAGGCCCAGATGATGGGGTGGGGATCGCGGATCTCCTCACCGTCGAAGTCCTCCCCGCGCACCGAGAAGACCTTCCACTCGGTGAGCATCCGCAGTTGCAGCCGCCGGAGCAGGTCCGCGTGATCACCGGTCCGCTGACCGTCGAGCATCCCCCGGACGAGGAGGTCCTCGAAGGCCTCGGTGAAGGAGGCGTCGCGGATGTCGAGCGAGGTGGCGATCACCTGATCGGCGCCGGAGTGGATCGCGCCCGCCGCGAGCCCCATGCCTTCGCCGCCGAGGGCCGACGCGGTGGAGCTGGAACAGCACGACAGGATCACCCGCGTGGGCATCGGCAGGAAGGGCGTGCCGTCGTCGAACGCCCCGAAGAGCTCGCCCGACTGTACGTACGTCTCCTCGGCCAGGGGCAGGGCCGACCAGGCCGGATCGCTGTCGTGCACCCCGTGACCGCGGTAGAAGAACACCCCGTGGGTGGAGGGGCCGATCTTGTGCAGGGCCGCCAGCAGGGCGTCCTTGGTCCCGGGGCCGTCGGGGCCGGAGGCGGTCAGGAGCGCGGCCGCCTCGTTCACCACGGAGTCCGCGGTCCGTGCGCGCAGGGACCCGTCCGGGTTGTCGCAGGCCAGCAGGAACGGCACGGGCGAGCCGGGCGGCAGCCGGGAGTCGCGTGACGCGCGCCTGAGCTGGGTCGGCGTGGAGGTCCACATCCGCAGGACCGCCTTCTCGATCAGCCGCTCCTCCGTGCCGGGGACCATGGTGATCGCCCACGGCACACAGGTCAGTTCGCGGGCCGCGGAGATCGTGAGACGGAGCGGTTGGTCCGCGCCGGCCCTCCGCAGCGCGTCGACGAGCGGCGGCGGCAGGAGCTGCCCGATCGTGCGCGTGATGATCTGCTCCTCCGCCGACCGCCAGCTCCTCAGCTGGGTGAACGGCTCGTAGAAGTCCCCGGGGCCGCGCTTGTACGGGAACAGGCTCCACGTCTTGCGTTCGGAGGACTGGGAATGCCCGGCCAGGCCCAGCAGGACCGGCTTGATCCGGTCGAACTCCCGGAGGTCCTGCGCGCCGTACCCGGCGGGCCGTCCGTCCCGCGCGACGAACCAGAAGAGGAGGCCGTCCTCGATGTGGGTCGACCAGAAGACGCCTTCGGGCAGCGCGTCGTCCAGGGGCCGCGCGGCGAGGCCCTGCGCCTCCTTGGGCGGCAGGGCGGTGCGGTAGTGGGGCAGGAGGAGGGCCGTGCCCTGGTAGGAGACGGGCTCCGGAAAGTGCAGGAGCGTCGAGTTCAGGGCGTCGTTGAGCGCGGTGAAGACCGCCGACGACACGACCGGGCCGCTGCCGTCGGCCGCGGCGGACTCGTCCCCCGGGGCCGGGGCGGGCGTCGCGAGCGGCCCGGCGGTCCCGGAGCCCCCGCCGTCCGGATCCTCCGCATCGGCGTCCGCGGGGCCCGCCGTGGCCTCGATCCCGCTGCCGGCGAGCTTCTCGTCGTCCTCGACCTCGACGGCGGCGCCGAGCAGGGACTGCAGCCTGCACGACTCGATCAGCTCGGCGACCGTCCGCTCGTCCCCCAGGGCGACCGCCGATACCAGGGCCGCGCGCCGAGTGGGTCCGAAGTTCTTCCAGAGGGACAGCCGCTGGGTGTGCGAACACGCGCGGTACCGCTGCGCGTCCAGCTTCGCCCAGGCGGACAGGGCCAGGCCCAGGGCCTCCTCGTACCGTTCCAGCGAGGTCCAGATGCCCGCGGCCGCTTGTTCCAGCTCCCCGGCCAGCCAGTCGTCGGCCCGGTCCGCGGCGAGCCGGGCGCGGGCCGTGGTGAGGAGGCCGAGGGCGCGTTCCGGCTGCGCGTCGGCGGCGAGGCGCTGCGCGAGGCAGGAGACGAGGTAGGTGTAGGGGATGATCCCCAGGTCGTGGACCCGCTCGATGCCGTCGGCCGCGTGCGCGTCGAGCAGGGGCGCCGGGTCCAGGATCCGGGCCGCGATCCGGTGGAAGGCGGCGGAGGGGCCGTGGGACGCCCCCTGGATGATCTCCAGACCGTCCCGGGCGGCGGCGTGGTCCCCCTCCTTCATCGTGAGGACGACCATCTGGGCGTACGTACGGCGGACGTGGCGGGGAGCCGCCCAGTGGAGGGCGGCCCCGGTGAAGCACTCGGCCGCGGTCGACCAGTCCGCGTAGCGCACGTACTCGCGCCCCAACAGCTCGTAGAGGCGGGCGAGATGGCGGTCCTTGGGCGGCAGTGCGCCCGGCTCCGGAAGACGGTCGGTGATCCTGATCAGCATCGCCCGTACCCAGGAGTGCCCGGCGTTCCCCGAGTCCTTCGAGTCCGCGATGCTCAGCCCGCCGAGGAAGCCTTCGAGTTCGAGGAGCTCGCGCTGCCGGCGCGCGGACGGGCCGTCGCGCCCGTCCAGCCGGTCGTCGAGGCGTGACGCGATCCACCGGGTGCCGCGCGTGGAGAGGTCCCCCCGCGGGGGAAGTCTCCGCTCCCGGGCTATGCGCCCCGCCACGACGAGCGCGCGTTCGTACGCCGTGAACCTCATGTGCCCCCCGCGTGCCCGCCCATTGAGAGCAGCCATGGTGCCGCGCCCGCGTGACCGATACCGGCGAACCGGAATATTCATACCGGCGGAACGTCGTGATCCGGCAGCCCGCAGGCGACTATCAGCCCTGTCCGTCCGGAGGAAGCCGAGGTGGCCCCTGTGGCGCGGGCGGCTCGCGCTAGTGTGCGTATGTGAGCTCTCATGTCGTCATTGGTTTTGGACCTGCAGGCGCTGCCACCGCTCGACTTCTGGCCGAACAGGGCCATACCGTAAGGGTGGTCACCAAATCGGGCAGGAGCCCGGAACCCGGAATCCAGCACTTCGCGTTCGACGCGACCGACAGCGCGCGGCTGACCGAGACCGCGCAGGGCGCCGCCGCGATCTACCACTGCGCCGCGCCTCCCTACCATCACTGGGCGCGCGCCTGGCCGCCCCTGGCCTCGTCGGCCCTGGCCGCGGCCGAGGCGACCGGGGCCGTCCTGGTGATGCTGGGGAACCTCTACGGCTACGGACCGGTGGACGGGCCCCTGACCGAAGACCTGCCGCTCGCCGCCACCGGCACCAAGGGGCGGGTGCGCGCCGCCGTGTGGGAGCAGGCACGGCACCTGCACGAGCAGGGCCGGGTCAGGGCGGTCGAGGTGCGCGCCTCGGACTTCTTCGGGCCCGGCGTCACCGACGGCGGCCACCTGGCCGGGCGGGTCCTGCCGCCGCTGCTGCGGGGCAAGCCGGTCTCCACCCTCGGGGACCCGGACGCCCCGCACAGCTGGACCTACCTCCCCGACGTGGCCAGGGCCCTGGCCGAGGTCGCGGGCGAGGAACGGGCCTGGGGCCGGCCGTGGCACGTTCCGACGGAGCCCGCGCTGTCGGTCCGGGAGATGGTCGGCCGCCTGGCCGCCCAGGCGGGCACGGGACCGGTCGCGGTGCGCCGGATCCCGCCGGCCGCCCTGGGCGCGGCCTCGCTCTTCTCCCCGCTGATCCGGGAACTGAAGGAGATCCGCTACCAGTTCGACCGCCCGTTCACCGTCGACGCGCGTGCCTACGAGGCGGCGTTCGCGGTCCGGGCCACCCCCGTCGACCAGCAGGTCAAGGAGACCGTGGACTGGTGGCGCGAGCGCGTGGCGGTCACGGGGTGACAGGCGCGAGAGGGACGGATCCCACAGCGGATCCAAGGGGCGTGGGGCGCGACGACATCGCTGTCGTGGGGATGGCGTGCAGGTTCCCCGGAGCACGCGATGTGAACCAGTACTGGCGGCTCCTGACGGCACCCCGGACCCAGTTCTCCACCATCCCGGACTCGCGCTGGCGCACCGCCGCCTTCCTCGGCGACAGCCTCCGTGACACCTCGTCGGCCTACACGGACACCATGGCGCTGCTGCCGGACGTGGGCCACTTCGACGCGGCCCACTACGGCATCCCGCCGCGGCGGGCCAGGGCGATGGACCCCCAGCACCGGCTGCTGATCGACCTCGCCCGCGAAGCGATCCAGGACGCGGGGTGGGAGGCCGACGGCTTCGACCGCGAGGAGACCTCGGTCATCACGGCGCTCACCGAGAGCGGCTACCGCGAGCTCAGCACCATGCAGATCCGGATGCGGCAGCTGGCCGGCGGCGAGTTCGGGGCGCGGGCGGCCGACCCCCGGTGGGCGGAGACGGTCCGCGCGGTCGACGGACTGCACGGCACGTCCGTGGCCGGGCTGCTGCTCAACATGGGTCCGAACACGATCAGTTCGGTCTTCGACCTGCACGGCGAGAGCTACGCGCTGGACTCGGCGTGCTCGGGTGGACTCATGGCCGTGGCCAACGCCGTGCACGCCCTGCGCGCGGGCCGCTCCCGCATCGCACTCGCGGGCGGCGCCCAGCTGATACTCGCCCCCGACCTGCTGGTGGGGCTGTGCCGGATCGGCGCCCTCTCGCGCAGCGGCAGGTGCCTGCCCTTCGGCGCGCGGGCCGACGGCTTCGTCCTGGGGGAGGGAGCCGGGGTCCTGGTGCTGCGGCCCCTGGCCGACGCGCTGGCGGCGGCCGACCGGGTCTACGCGGTGATCCGTGGTGTGGGGACGGCCAACGACGGGACCGTGCAGGGCGGCATGTACCCCCGCGCCGCCGGTCAGCTCCGGGCCCTGCGCCGCGCGTACCGGGACGCGGACCTGCCCCCGGACGCGGTGGGCTACCTGGAGGCGCACGGAACCGGGACGACGGTCGGCGACCCCGTCGAGCTCGACGTCCTGCGCGAACTGCGCGGTGAGCGGGCCGCACCCGCCCACCTCGGGGCGGTGAAGGCGGTGATCGGCCACTCGCTCAACTCCGCGGGGATGGCCGGGCTCATCAAGTCCGTCCTGGCCGTGCAGCGGGGCGTGATACCGCCGCAGCCGGAGTTCGACCTGGCCGACCGCGCCGCACTGGACGCCGCGCGGCTGACCGTGGCCACGGAGCCGGTCCCCTGGCCGGACGACGGCCGGCCGCGCCGTGCGGGGGTGAGCGCCTTCGGCTTCGGCGGTACGGGCGTGCACGTGGTGGTCGAGGAGTGCGCCGCGCCGGACCGCCCGGCGCCGGCCGGGGGACCGCACCACCTGGTCCTCAGCGCTCGCGACCGGGCCGGGCTGGCCCGATACGCCCGGGAACTGGCGCAGACCCTCACCGAGGACCGGCCGCCGCTGGCCGCGGTGGCGGACACCCTGGCCCGCCGGGCACCCCTCGCGCAACGCCTCGACGTCGTGGCTCGGGACGCCGCCGACGCCGTCGCCCGGCTGACCGCGGCGGCCGAGGCCGTCGAGGCGGGCCGTACCGGAGAGGCCGGCCCGGGAGGGGAGGCCGGACCGGGACCCCGTCCGGTGGGCGAGCGCGTGCCCCCGTGCACGCTCCCGCCGAGTCCGCTCGCCCCGCGCCGTCACTGGGTCGTGGACGAGTCGGCGCGCGAGGTCCAGGACCCGGCCGGACCGGTGGACCCGCCGCCCGGGACGGCGACTGCCGTCTCGCCCGCCGTCTCGCCCGCGGTCCCGTTCGAGGTCCCTACCGTGACCTCGACACGGCCCGATGGCGCGTCCGCCGCGGCCGTCGTGTTCGAAGAGGTGTCGCGGACCGGAGTCTTCCCGCTCGCCGACCTGAGCGAGCGGATGACCCTGGTGACCGACCTCGGCTTCGACTCCCTGATGCTCCAGGAGCTGGCGGTCGGCATCGGCAGGCGCATACCCGGCTTCCGCACCGAAGAGCTGTTCTGGCCCGACCTCACCGTCGGCCGGCTGATCGCGCTGGTCGATCCGGACCGCGCCGAGCCGGAGCCCCCCGCGCCGCCGCCTCCCCGGGAGGCACCCCCGGAGTGGGGCGCGGGGACGGCGAGCGTCGAGGAGTTCCCGGAGGTGGGCCGGTTCGAGGAACGCCTGAGCGCGATCGCGGACGGTGGGGCGCAGTACCCGTACTTCCGGGTCCACGAGGGCAACATCCGCGACACCACGGTGATCGGGGGGCGTGCGTACCTGTCCTTCGGAAGCTACAACTACCTGGGCATCTCCGGACATCCGGCGGTCAACGAGGCAGCGCACCGGGCGGTCGACCGCTACGGGACCTCGGTCTCCGCGAGCCGGGTGCTGTCGGGCGAACGGGAGCTGATGGTCCGGCTGGAGCGGGCGCTGGCCGAGTTCCTCGGCGTCGGGGACTGCCTGACGCTGGTGAGCGGCCACGCCACCAACGTCACCGCGATAGGGCACCTCGTCGGCGCGCAGGACCTCGTGGTGCACGATGCGCTCGCCCACGACAGCATCCTGCAGGGCTGCGCCTTGTCCGGGGCGGCGCGGCGCCCGTTCGCCCACAACGACATCGGGCAGCTGGAACACATGCTGCGGCTCAACCGGTCCCGGTTCCGGCGGGTGCTGATCGCCGTCGAGGGCGCCTACAGCATGGACGGCGACCTCGTCGACCTGCCCGCCGTGATCGAGCTGAAGAAGCGTTACGGCGCGCTGCTGATGGTGGACGAGGCGCACAGCATCGGCACGGTCGGCGAACACGGCCGGGGCGTGGGCGAGTTCTTCGGCGTCGACCGGTCCGACGTGGACCTGTGGATGGGCACCCTCTCCAAGGCCTTCGCCAGCTGCGGCGGTTACCTCGGGGGCTCGGCCCGGATGGTGCGCTGGCTGCGCCACACGCTGCCGGGGTTCGTCTACAGCGTCGGCCTGAGCCCGGCCAACGCGGCCGCGGCCCTGGCCGCGACGGAGCTGATCGCTGCGGAGCCGCACCGGGTCCGCGCGCTGCGGCGCAACGCCCGGCTCTTCCTGGGCCTGGCCGCCTCCGCCGGTCTGGCCACCGGCTCCAGTGCCGACACCCCGATCGTGCCGTGCATCCTCGGCGACTCGGCGCGGACCCTGCGCGTCGCGGGCGGGCTGTTCGACCGCGGGATCATCGCGGATCCGATCGTGCACCCCGCCGTGGAGGACGGCCTGTCGAGGCTGCGGTTCTTCCTCACCAGCGAACACCGCGAGGACGACATCAGACGTGCCGTCTCGGTCCTGGCCGAGGAGGTGGCCTCCACCGGGCACTGAGTGACTCCCCTCAGATCAGGGTGCGTTCGATCCGGCTGAGCATGGCGCTCTTCCCGGGGTCCCCGCCCTCTTCCGCGTCCGCCGCCGGGGGCGCGCCGTGCCCTTGCTCGGCGCCGCCCATCCGCTGGGAGAGCAGGTAGGCGATGATCTCCGCCTCCTGCTCCTGGACGTCGTCGTAGGTCGCGCGCAGGAGCATGTCCCGTACGAGTTGGGGGTCGAGGTTGGGGAAGAGGAGTCGGGCGGCCGCCTCGTCCAGCCCGCCTGCCCCTCGATGGCAGCAGATGATGTGGCCCAGCTCGTGCAAGATGATGTGCTCCTGATGCGCGCTGGTGGTGTTGGCGTCGTAGAAGATGAGGTCCTCGTCGCGTGCGGCGACCCACATGCCGCACGGATGCGTGGAGGGCATCTGCATCGGGACGAGCGTGATCGGACGGTCGCGCGCCTCGCCGAGGTGGCGGCACAGTTCGGCCACGTCGGTCACCTCGGGGAGGCCGAGTTCGGCGATGCGCCGGGCGCCGGCCTTCCGGAGCTTCTTGAGCTGGCTGCGGCGGTCCTGGTCGGCCGACCGCTCCTTCCAGGCGCCCCTCATTCGGGTGGGGAGGAGTCGGTGACGGGCGGCAGGCCCTGCATCTGCCGGTACTGGTCCATGATGGCCGTGATGGCCTGGAGGTTCTCCTTCTTCATCCCGGCCGCGCGCATCGCCACCGCACGGACCCCGGACTGGCGCAGTGCCTCGATGGCGGCGATCTGGCTGAGCACCGACTCGGCGACCTTGTCGTCGAAGAAGTAGGCGACCGAGACGCCGAAGAACCGGGCCAGGGCGGCGAGGAGGTCGGGTGAGGGGTTGGAGCGCTTCCCCGTCCGCAACTGGGAGAGGTACACGCCCCCGACCTTGAGTTCGGGGCTGGCGCGCTTCAGCTCCTCCGCCACTTCGGCATTGGTCCAGTGCCTGCCCTTGGGGCGGACCGTCTTGAACAGGTCGTCGAGGCGCACTGCGAGCAGGGGCCGGTCATCGGACCCGCTTTCCGTCCCGGTCATGGTGAATCTTCCTCCCGTCACCTCCTCGGCATAGCCCTTGGCTATCTGTCAGTCTCACAGATTAGCAGTCAGTTGACAATTGGCCGGGAATCCGCCACCGTTGGGGTCTCGCCGATAGCTGTCAGCTAAGTCGACTCACGGGGGCTTTACAGAGTCGGCTGCCGGCGACATCGGACTGGCCCGGCCCTCGGGGGATGGGCCGGGCCAGTCCGGGCGGGAGCCACCCGTCCGGCCCGACGTGAAGTCGGGGGAGACGGGGTTGCTGCCCGCCCGGTTTGACGGGGGATGCAAACCGGGCGGGAGCTCTCAACTCGCGGTGCCGAGCTTACTGTAGGCGGCTGCGACTTGGGTGAGCCAGGCCACTTCCGCACTGAAGTTGTCCGTGTCGCGGTCGTCGAAGTCGCCCGCGTCCTTGTTGTCGTGGGGGACGGTGCCGGTCCGCTTGGCGAGCAGGGCCTGCTTGATCTGCGCCGCCTCCGTAAACGCCTGCCGCAGCTCCTCGCTCGCCTCCCCGCCCGGCCCGCCCGCCCCGTCCGGGCCGCCGGCCGTACGGTCGATGTACGGGCGCAAGTCCCGCCATCCGTCCCGTATTTCGACGACCCGCCGGTGGAGGCGGTAGTCGAGGTCCGAGACCGAGGCGCCGGGCGGCTCCAGGGCGATGTCCGGGGAGGCCTCGTACAGGTCCCGCCAGAGCGGGTACAGCGCCCGGTAGGTCCGGTAGGTCCGGGACCACTCCAGGAGCCGGGTGGCCGAGGGGCCCCAGGAGGAGTTCGTCAGGCTCAGCGACAGCAGCACGATGCCCGCCGCGCTGAAGACCGAAGCGGCGACCTTCCAGGCGCCTATGTCGACACCGCCCGCCGCCGTGAGGATGTTGACCGTCCGCGCCGCGCAATAGAGGAAGAGGACCACGGAGGCCACCGAGAGCAGCCGCAGGGCCTGCCGCAGCGTGGCGTTGTCGGTCATCCGGGCGTAGGGGCCGCACTGCCGGTAGATGGTGACGCACGGAACCGCCTGGGAGACGATGAAGACCAGGAGGTACGTGAGCATCAGCGGCTCGCTGGTGCCGTCGAAGTCCGAGGTGGGCCGGCCGGGGCCGTCGGCGAGGAAGAACAGGGCCGTCAGCAGCACGTCGAGGGTGATGCCGGAGACCAGCCAGTAGCGCGTCCTGCGCACCGTGGCCAAGTCCGCGGCCGCCCACCGGAGCAGGATGATCTGCGCGCTGACGCAGAAGGCGACCGCCGCCAGGTGCATGATGAGGATGGCGAGGTTGCCGACGCCCAGGAGGCTCTTGCCGCCCATGGCGAAGGCGCCCATGGTGAAGGTGAGGCACTGGAGCAGCAGAGTGGCGATCAGCGTGCGGTAGGCGCTGTCCCTCCAACTGCGGCGTGCCTGGCACAGCCGGTAGACGAGCGCCGCGTACGACGACAGCGCTGCTATGACGAAGCAGAGGGTTCTGGTGGTGTTCACGTCCCGGTTTTCTGCGCGTGCCGCGCATGCGGCGGACGGTTCAGTCGGTGTTCTCGCCTGAGGGGACCACGAGCCCGATGCTCTCGGCCGCCACGGCGATGGAGTAGTCGAAGAACGCGGCCTCGTCCCTGACGCTGTCGTGGGTACGGCTGAAGACCTGGAACACCAGGAGCCCGATCAGATTGCTCCACAGGACGATGCCGCGCTCGACGATGTCCGAGAACGGAGCCTCGGGTACGCCGCCGAAGGCCTCCACGGCGGCCGGCAGGAGGAGCGGCGGGCCGGGCACCGCCCGCCGGGGCGGGGTGAGTTCACCGCCCACCAGCGCCGACCGCACGATGCCGGCGAGCACCCCGGGGGTGCGCGAGGCGGGCGGGACCGTGTCCTGCGGGGCGTGGTAGCCCGGCACGGGGGAGCCGTAGATCAGCGTGAACTCACCGGGGTTGGCGAAGGACCACTGCCGCAGGGCGCGCGTCACCGCGAGGAGCCGCGCACCCGCCGGGGCACCGGCCTTGACGGCGGCCTCGTCGGCCTGTTCCATCGCGGCGCCCGACGCGTCGTAGGCGTCGATGACCAGTGCGGTCAACAGGTCGTCCCGGTGCGGGAACACGGCCTCGACATCGGTGAGGGCGAGACCGCAGTCACGTGCCACGCCGTCCAGGGACAGCCCTGCGGCGCCCAGCTTCACCAACTGGCGACGCGCGGCGTCCTTGACCACCGTCTTCGGCGTCACGCCGTCGCCGGTCGAACTTGTTGCGGAATCCATGGCCGCACCGTACCCGCCGCCGGCAACACCCGTCAGTGTTGCCTCTTGAGCACCGCGGCCCAGCGACTGGATCCGGCCACGCGGCGGGCCTCCGAGGGCTTCGACACGGTGTGACATGCAGGTCGAATCCGGCCGTGCCACCCTGTTCACACGGCCTCGGGGACCAGGCAGCCGCGACGAACGGAGCGCGCTGTGAGCAGTCCGATCCACTCCGTCCGCCCCGCATCGCTGCGGCGGGGCCTGGCCGCCGCCTGCGCCGCACTGCTCTTCGTGGTGGCACTGGCCCCCGGTACCGCGGCCGCCGCGGAACCCGCTCCGTCGCCGTCGGGTGACGCGGAGCAGGGCCCGCTCGACCCGCGCATCACGGAGATCATGCGGAAGCCGCAGTACAGCCACGCCCAGTGGGGCCTGCTGCAGACCGAACCGGACGACGGGCGCGTGGTGCACAGCATGTTCCCCGGGCAGTTCTTCATCCCCGGGTCCACCGCCAAGCTGATCAGCGTCTCGGGCCCGTGGCAGACCCTCGGCGCGGACCACCGCTTCGTGACCCCCCTCTACGCGGTCGGCGAGCGCAGCGGCGCCACGCTCACCGGCGACCTCGACCTCGTCGCCCAGGGCGACCTCACCATGGGCGGCAGGACGCGGCCCGACGGCACCGTCGCGTACACCGACCTCGACCACACTTACGCCAACGACTTCCCCGGCGCGACCCTCACCCCGGAGAACCCCCTCGCCGGGATCGACCAGCTCGCCCGGCAGGTCCGGGAATCCGGCATCACCCGCCTCGACGGCGACGTGATCGTCGACAGCCGGCTCTTCCTCCCCGACCCCGTCCTCGACCCCACCCCGACGCCGCTGATCATCAACGACAACCTGATCGACCTGATGACCACCCCCGGGGACAAGGCCGGTGCGGACGCCCGGCTGGACTGGCGGCCGAAAGTCGCTCCGTACCAGGTCACCTCCACCGTGAAGACCGTGGCCGCCGGGAAGCCGACCGCCGTCACGGTGACGGCCACCGACGGCGGCACCCGGATCCGGCTGTCCGGAACCATCGCGGCGGGCGCCGAGCCGCTGCTGCGCACCTCACCGGTCACCGATCCGGCCGCCTTCGGCCGCACCGCGCTGATCGAGGCGCTCGGACGGGCCGGCGTGCGGGTCACCGCCGACCCGGCCGGGCCCAACCCGGTCGCCCGGCTGCCGCGCGACTACGCGGGGCGGCCGCGGGTGGCCGCGTACACCTCCCCGCCCTACGCCCAGTACGCCAAGCTGATCCTCAAGGTCAGCCACAACCTCGGCGCCAACCTCGGCATCTGCCTGATGGCCGTCACGACCGGCAGCCACCAGTGCGAGGACGGCTTCCCGGTGCTCGCCGACTTCCTGGACCGGGCGGGCGTCGACCGCAAGCAGGCCCAGCTCATGGACGGCCGGGGAGGCAACCCCGCCGACCGGGTGACCCCTCGGGCGCTGGTGCAGATGCTGGCGTACTGGCAGCGCACCCCCGACGCGAGGCTCTTCCGGGAGGCCCTGCCGATCCTGGGCGTCGACGGGCTGCTGGCCGACAACTGCCGCAGCTGCCCCGCACGCGGGAAGGTGTTCGCCAAGACCGGCGCGGCCGTCGGAGGCGACGCGCTCAACGACCGGCTGGCCGTCGGCGCCATCACGATCGCCGGCTACCTGGACAAGGGTGGCGGCCGCTACGACACCTTCTACGCGGGCGTCAACGGAGCCTCCACGCCGACCGCCGACCCCGCCGGGGTACTGACCATCGCCAACGACCTCGCCATGATCGCCGCCTATCTCCAGGAGTCGCCCGCGCCCTCGCCCTCGCCCTGATGGACGCGGCGCCGCCGCGAAGGCGGCCGCCAGCCAGCGGCCCGCCGCAGTCGTCGCAGACCCTCGTACCGCCTTCGCAGCCCTTCCCGGCCCCTTCGCGCCGGTGGGAGGCGGCGAAGGCGGGGTGCCGTGCGAGGCCGCACATGTACGCGTACGCCGTCTCGATCAGGCCCCCGACATCGGCGACCTCGCCCGGCGGGCCGCGACAAGGGAACCGAAGGAGGCCGGCGGCGCCCGGTGTGCGTACACCGGGGCCGGGGTGGCCACGGGGGAGAGGGCACCGCCACCGTTGCTCTCCCCGTACTCCGTCGGCACTGTCCTTCGCAGGACAGGCAGCCCCCTCGCCCGCCGGCCGCATGTACCGCGTCCCCCCGCAGGGGTGAAGGGCGCCTCCGGCAGTGGAACCGCCCTCACACGGTGATCACGGTCTTGCCCACGAGCTCCCGGGACTCGATCGCCGCGTGCGCCGCCGCCGCGCGCTCCAGGGGGAAGGTGGCGCCGATCACCGGGCGCAGGGTGCCCTCGGCCGCCGCCCGCAGGGCCCGCGCCGCGAGTGCGGCCCGCTCCGGGGTGGTCAGCTGGACGTCCGCGATGCCGAGCAGGCGGACGCCGCGTGCCTCCGCGTCCGCCGGGTCCACCGGGGCGAAGCCGCCCGTCGGAGCGCCGTGGGCCGAGAACCGCCCGCCCGCCCGGACCAGCGGGAACGCGGCCAGACCGACCTCACCGCCCACCCCGTCCAATACGACGTCCGCGCCCGAGCCGCCGAGCGCCTCGCGCGCCCGGTCCACCCAGTCGGGGCGAGCCGCGTCGACGACGGCATCCGCGCCCAACTCCCGTACCAGGGAGGTCTTGTGGTCACCGCGGGCCACGCCGACGACCCGGGCGCCCGCGGCCTTCGCCAGCTGGACCAGTACGGTGCCCATGCCGCCCGAGGCCCCCAGGACCAGCACCTGCTCGCCGGACCGCAGAGCCGTGCTCTCCAGCAGCCTGGCGGCCGTCACCCCGTCGTGCACCAGGGCCGCCGCGTCGGTGAAGGACACCTCGTCCGGTACGACGGCCAGGCCCTCGGCCGGGGCCAGGGCCAGCTCCGCGTAGCCACCGCCGTCGATGCCTGCGACGACCCGGCGGCCCTTCCACACCGGGTCCACGCCCTCGCCGGTGGCGCGGACGGTACCGGCTATGCCGCCGCCCGGCAGGTAGGGCGGGGTGACCTGGAAGTACTCGCGGCCCCACCCGCTGCGCACCTGGGTCTCCACGAAGATCGTGTCCACGGCCGCGACGGCGATCAGCACCTGCCCCGGGCCTGCCACCGGCTCGGGAACCTCTGTGGGGACCAGTACCTCCGGACCGCCGAATCCGATCGCCTGTGTCGCACGCATGGCACTCACCCCTCCACCAGGGCCTCCGGTCTCTCCGGGGCCCGTTCCGTGAGCCTCGGACATCAAGCGGGGTTGAGGTCAAGGGGTGGCCGTCCGGCCCGTCGGGGCGGGGCCGCGCGGACTTTTACCCGGCATTTAGGTGGGCGTCAAGTCCCGAGATTCCGGAACATGACCCGGGTGTGCCGTCCGGGGCTTACTTGAGGAGCGGAAAGGAAACGAAGCGAAAGGCACAGACGGAACACCTCGCAAAGGGATTCCTCCTCTCGCCAGTATCACCGCACCGTCCCGGAAATCCGGGCGAGTCCATATTCCTCTTAATCGGTAGGAGAAAGTCATGAACCGCAAGATGCACACCAACAGCACCGTCCGCCCCACCCGCAAGGGCTTCCGCTTCGCCACGCTGGCCGCTTCGGCCGCTGTGGTTGTCGGAGGGATCCTCCTGCCGGCGTCCGCCGCGACGGCGGCTCCGATGCCGGACACCGTGCACTCCATCCTCCTCCCGACCGACGGAGGCGCCGGAGGAAAGGGCGGTAAGGGAGGGAGCGGCGGCCTGGTCGGAGGCGGTGGCGGTTCCGGCGGTGCCGGTGGCGGCAGCGTCAACGGTACCGGTGGTAAGGGCGGCCTCGGCGGCGACGGTGGGGACGGGTTCCTCGTCGGCGGTGGCGGCGGTGGCGGTGGCGGTGGCGGCGAGGGCCGCATCGGTGGCGCCGGCGGCGACGGCGGCAAGGGCGGCTTCGGCATCCTCGAAGGCGGCGGCGGTGGCGCCGGCGGTGGCGGCGGTGACGGCCGGCTCATCGGTGGCAAGGGCGGCAACGGCGGCAAGGGCGGCTTCAGCTTCCTCCAGGGTGGTGCGGGCGGTGACGCCGGTGACGGTGGCTTCGGCGGCCTGATCGGTGGCCTCGGTGGCGACGCCGGAGCCGGTGGTGGCTCCTTCTTCTAAGAGGCGCACCTGATCCGACGGGGTGGAGGCCCTCCCGGCCTCCACCCCCCAACCCCCAACCCCCACCTCCCCAACCCCCCAACCTCTTGTTTTACGGAAACGGAGAACCCCATGTTCACGTGCACCTGGCAGCGTCCGCTCATCCTGGCGGCGGCCTCTCTGGCCCTCGTCACCGGCACGGCCTGCGCCGCGCAAGCGTCGGAGTTCAAGGCCTCGGCGGGCACCAGCTCCTCGGTCGTGGCCGAGCAGCCCACGCACTGTGCGCTCGGTGGCAAGGGCGGCGAGGGTGGCAAGGGCGGGGCGGGCGGCAGGGGCGGCAAGCCCGGCGAGCCGGGTGAGCCCGGCAAGCCCGGCGGAGTCGGTTGCTTCCGGTTCGATGACCTGCCCGACAAGTCGAAGTCCGACCTGTCGATGGTCGACAAGGTCCACATCGTGATGATCCTGCTGGTCGACGACTCGGACGAGATGAAGGAAAAGATCGCCAAGAAGTACGACATGCCGGAGGAGCAGCTCGACGACCTGAAGGAGGCCTACCTCGAGGGCAACTGGTTCGCCCTGATGGGAGAGGGCTTCTCCTCCTCCACCTGAGGGAGCTGAGGGACCTGACGGACCTGAGGGACCTGAGGAACGAGGGCGGGCAGGCGGGGACGGGAAACGACTCAAGGACGAGTCCCCCTCGGGGCGCTCCGGCCCGATGCGGCCGGAGCGCCCCGAGTGTTTGCGCCGGAGGGACCGTCCACGGCGCGGAATTCGACAAACCGAACCGCTCAGCGGAAATCAATTTCTAGGCAAGGGAGAATCTCATGCGCGTGCGATCTTGGAAGTTCCGTCTCGGCCTTCTCGTCTCTTCCACCCTCATCGGTGCCGGTGCCATGGCACCGGTCGCCACGGCGGCGCCGGCACTGCCGAGCCACACGGTCGAGGCGGCCGCCGGACAGCGGCAGGTCCCCGCTCCCGGCGGCGGTGACACCCAGACGGGCGGGAACCGCTTCGGCCGCAACGGAGCGATCGGCAAGTTCGGTGACCAGCTCACCGGCAAGGTCAAGATCGACAAGGACAGCGTCCGCGTCGGTGACAAGGTCTGCGCGGGCAAGTGCAACGGCTCGGTCAACGGCACCGAGGGCGGCAGCGGCGGCATCTGCGCCGGAGTCTGCAACGGCAGCGCCAACGGCGGCACCGGCGTGACGGGCCGGCCGGGCGGCGGCACCGGCGGGACGGGCGGCAAGGGCGGGATCTGCGCCGGGGTGTGCCACGGCAGTGTCAACGGCGGCGACGGCGGCACCGGCGGGACGGCGTCCCCCGGCGGCGACGGTGGTGAAGGCGGCCTCGGCGGCGACGGCGGCCTCTGCGTCGGCATCGGCTGCGAGACCAGCGGATTCGGCGGCCGCGGCGGCAACGGCGGCGTGGGCTGACCCCCACCACCAGCGCCACCCCACGGGTCCCCGGCACACCACGTGCCGGGGACCCGTTCCGTCTCGAAGGGGCACTCGTATGGATCACTGGATAGACTTCGGGTATGGAAGAGCGGCCTGGCGCGTGACCTTCGCGCCCGGGCCGACACCGTCGCGTCGAGCGCGACCCGTTCAGCCATGTCGTCCCTCGGACGGCGCTCCATCGAGGACGGGGTCGGCATGATCGGCACCTTCGCCCACGGGCATCGCGTCGGCGCCGCGCCGTCGTCCGGCCGGCCGGGTGAGGCGGGCGTCTGATGGCCTCGGCACCCGACCTGAGCGTGTACACGGGCCGGCCCTCCGGCCTCATCGGCAAGCAGATCGCGGGCTACCGGGTGGAGCGCCTGATCGGCCGCGGCGGCATGGCCGTCGTCTACTCCGCGAAGGACCTGCGCCTGGACCGTACGGTCGCGCTCAAGCTGATCGCCCCCGAGCGCGCCCGCGACGACACCTTCCGGCGCCGGTTCACGCACGAATCGCGGGTGGCCGCGAAGATCGACCACCCGCACATCGTGCCGATCTTCGAAGCCGGTGAGACCGACGGCGTCCTCTACATCGCCATGCGGTACGTCTCCGGGCTCGACCTGCGGGCCCTGCTGGACCGGGACGGCCCGCTGCCCGTCGCGACGGCCCTGCGCATCGCCTCCCAGGTGGCGTCCGCGCTCGACGCGGCCCACGAGCACGATCTCGTGCACCGGGACGTCAAGCCGGGCAACATCCTGGTCGCCGCGGGCACCGACAGCGACCACCCCGAGCACATCTACCTCACGGACTTCGGACTGACGAAGAAGTCCCTGTCGCTCAGCGGGTTCACCACGGCGGGGGAGTTCGTGGGCACGCTCGACTACATGGCGCCGGAACAGATCACCGGCCGGCCGGTCGACGGCAGGTGCGACCTCTACAGCCTCGCCTGCGTCGTCTACGAAACCCTCACCGGCGGGCCCCCCTTCGTGCGCGAAGAGGACGTGGCGCTGCTGTGGGCGCACCAGTACGACCAGCCGGCTCCTCTGTCGGAGAGGCGGCCGGAGATCGCGCCCGCCGCCGACGAAGTCCTGGCCAAGGCCCTGGCGAAGGTGCCGGAGGACCGCTACGACTCCTGCCTGGAGTTCGTGGGAGCCCTGCGCGCCGCCACCGGGAACGCCACCAGGCGCGAGGACGGTCCGTCCTCCCGGGTGGAACCCCAGGAGCCGCCGCCGGAGCCTCCGATCTGGGCCAGGCCCGTCTTCCACGCGCCGACCGGCGGGCTGTAGGTCTCAGAACCCGGCGAGCGACTGCTCGGCCCAGATGGTCTTGCCGAGCGTGGAGTGCCGGGTACCCCAGCGCTCGGCGAGCTGGGCGACCAGCAGCAGGCCCCGCCCTCCCTCGTCGAAGGTCCGGGCACGCCGCATGTGCGGGGCGGTGCTGCTCGCGTCGGAGACCTCGCAGAGCAGGGTGCTGTCGTCGTGGATCAGCCGCAGCTCGATGGGCGGCGCTCCGTAGCGGATGGCATTGGTCACCAGTTCGCTGACCACGAGCTCGGTCACGAAGGCGGCCTCGTCGAGCCCCCAGGCCGTCAGCTGCTCGGTGGTGTACCGGCGGGCCTGCGCGACGACGGACGGGTCGGAGGGCAGCTCCCAGACGACGACCTTGTCGGCGTGCAGGGCCCGGGTCCGGGCGACGAGCAGGGCGACGTCGTCGTCGGGACGGTGGGTCAGCAGAGCCGCCAGGACGCGGTCGCAGACCGTGTCCAGACTGGAGGCGGGACGCACGAGGGCCGCGAACATGCTGTCCAGGGACTCGTCGATGTCACGCTCGCGGGGTTGCAGCAGGCCATCGGTGTACAGGGCGAGGAGGCTGCCCTCGGGAATCTCGGTCTCGAGGGTCTCGAAGGGCAGGCCACCCAGGCCCAGCGGCGGCCCGGCCGGGACGTCGAGGAGGTAGACCGAGCCCTCCGGGCTGACCACGGCGGGCGGGGGGTGGCCGGCCCGGGCGGCGGTACAGCGGCGGGTGACCGGGTCGTAGACCACGTACAGGCAGGTGGTGCCGATCCCGCCCGCGGCCTCCCCGGCGGCTCCCTGATCACCCTCGTCGGCGGACAGGTGGATGATCAGATCGTCGAGGTGGGTGAGCAGCTCGTCGGGCGGCAGGTCCACGTCGGCCAGCGTACGAACGGCGGTGCGCAGCCGGCCCATGGTGGCGGAGGCACGGATGCCGTGGCCGACGACGTCGCCCACCACGAGGGCCACCCGTGCGCCGGACAGCGGGATCACGTCGAACCAGTCGCCGCCCACGCCGGCATCCGTACCGGCGGGCAGGTAGCGGGAGGCGATCTCGAGCGCCGGGTGATCGGGCAGCGAGTGCGGGAGCAGGCTGCGCTGCAGCGTCATGGTGGTGGTGTGCTCGCGGGTGTTGCGGCGCGCGTTGTGGATGCTGACGGCCGCCCTGGACGTGAGCTCCTCGGCCAGCCACAGGTCCTCCGGGTGGAAGGGATCCTGACGCTGGTGACGGCTGAAGACGGCCAGGCCGAGCGTGGTACCTCCGGCACGCAACGGCACCATCATCATCGAGTGGGTCCCCGAGTGGCTGATCCAGGCGGCTCCGGGGTCCTGGGCCACCCATCGGGCGACGGCCGGGTCCGAGGCCGCGTACACGGCGCCACGGCCCGCGGCCAGACACTCCACGGGCGGCGACAGCGCCGGATAGACGGCCGTCCCGCCGACCGGGACCTGGGACTCCAGGCTTCCTTCGAGGAGCGAGCGGACGGCGGTGTGGGACACGGTGACGGGCCCCGCCGCCGGCCGGGAGGAGCGCTCGTCGGCGCGCGGGGGAGGCTCCAGCAGGTCGACGACCGCGAAGTCGGCGATCCGGGGCACGGCGGCGTCGGCGAGCTCCTCCGCGGTGCGGGCGCTGTCCATGCTGGTGCCGATGCCGGCGGTGTCGACGTCCGACAGCAGCAGCTGCGGCCGCTCGTCGTCGGTTCCGGTCTTCTCGTGCGCGGCCAGGCACACGGCGCGCACCCGGCCGTCCGCGTCCCGCAAGGGGGCCAGCGAGGCCGCCAGGCCACGATCCGTCCGCGGATCCGTGGGGCGGACGAAGGAGTCGACGTGCTGGGGCTCCCCCGTCTCCACCACCAGGCGCATCCTGCGCTCGGTCTCGTCGCTCACGGGATCCGGCGTGATCTCCGGCAGCCGCAGCCCGCGCATCTCGCCCTCCGTGAGGGACAGCGTGCGCTCCATGCCGGCGTTCGCCCGCACCAGCCGCAGGTCCCCGTCGAAGACCGCCAGGAAGCAGGGGGACTGGGCGAAGGTCCATTCCTTCAGGGAGTCGCTCCAGGGCGTACCGTGCTCGCCCGGCACGGCGGACACCACGAACCACTTGGTGTTCCCGCCGGTGGACGTCCAGCGGTGCGCGAGCAGTCTCAGTTCCACCCGCCGGCCGTCCCGGTGCCGCAGCGCCACGGTGCCGCTCCACCGGTCCTGCCCGGACGGGATCCGCCCCGCGCTCTCGTCGACGTCCTGGGCGTCCTGGGCTCCGTCGGCGAGCAGGCGGGCGGCGGGCTGTCCCACGATCTCGGCGGGCGCGTAGCCGAGCAGCCGACGGGCGTCCTCGCTCCACTCGGTCACGATGCCCTGCTCGCTGAGGGTGGCCGTGGCCGTGTAGGTCGATCCGTCGGAGGCGTTCGTCTCCTCCGGCCGCTCACCAGGAGAGGTGGGAAGTTGCTCCATCGCCGCTCATCTCGCCCTCGCTAGTTCCCTCGCCGCGGTTCCACGGCAACCTGCACGGCCAGGGGCTCCACTGACAAGCATCGTCCGGCAGGGCAAGGAGCACCAACGCAGTGCTGCCATGGGGGTGCGCTCAGCCCGCCGGACCCGGGGAGCGCCCGAGGACGAGGGCGAGGACCGCGTCCTGCGCCCGCCACACCGTCGCGCGGCGCCCTCCGGAGAGGACGGGCGGCCGGAGGCCGAGGATCTCGACGAGGCGCGGGGCGTCGCCGAAGACGCTGCTCCGGTCGGCCTTGACCGCGGCTTCCTTGAGCGCCCAGGCGCCGGCCAGGGCGTCGGGCCGGTCCGTACCGATGAGGGAGAGCTCCCCGGGGGAGAACACGCGGTCCGCGACCCGGCGTACCGCGGCGGCCGAGACGGTCTCGCACAGGTCCACTCCGACCGCTTCCGGTGCGAGGGCCGCGGCGACGTGGCGGGCGGTGTGGCTGATGGAGACCTGCACGTCCGCCACCGGACTGCCGCTGACGAGGACACAGGGGCTGCCGTCGTCCCGGGGGAGGATTTCCACCTCCTGCGCCGGCACGGCGAGGGTCTCGCCGGCCAGGCGCTTGGCGAGCAGCCGGCCGGCCGTCCACTCGGCCCGCCGCCGGGCCGGCAGTGCGTGGACCACCTGCTGCTCGGCCGGTGACAGGAACGGGGCCTGCCGGAGGTCGGTGAACCGGGCCACGAGGAGGCGGGCTCCGCCCCATCGGTGGATGTGGCCCGGCGCGATCGGCGGGAAGGGGGTCTCCACGGAGGTGGTGTGCACGGCTGCGGGGTCAGGCCGCGCGGGCCGGGGCCGGGGTCGTGGCCGGGTGCCGCAGCCCGTGCTCCAGCGCGGTCACCGCGTGACGGATCTGTTCGGGCGTGTGCTCGCAGGTGATGAAGAAGCGCAGCCGGGCCAGTTCCTCCGGCACGGCCGGATAGAGGATGGGATTGACGCTGACGCCCTGCTGGAAGAGGGTCTCCGCCAGTCGCAGGGCCTTCAGCGAGTCCCCGACGATGCACGGGACGATCGGCGTGTCGTGGCTGTCCCCGATGTCGACGCCCGCATCGCGGGCGAGGCGGACGAAGAGCGCGGCGTTCTCCGCCAGCCGTGCCACACGCTGCGGCTCGGCACGCAGCAGGCGCAGGGCGGTCAGGGACGCGGCGGTGTCGGCCGGGGTCATGCCCGCGCTGAAGACGAAGCCCGGAACGGTGTAGCGCAGGTACTCGACGACCGAGCGCTTCCCGGCGACGTAGCCGCCACAGCTCGCCAGGGCCTTGGACAGCGTGCCCGACCACAGTTCGACCTCCGAGCGGTCGATGTCGAAGTACTCGCCGATGCCGCGCCCCGTCGCACCGATCGTCCCGATGCTGTGCGCCTCGTCGATCATCAGCAGCGCGCCGTGCCGCCGCTTGACCTCGACGAGGGCGGGCAGGTCGGCGATGTCGCCGTCCATGCTGTAGACGCCCTCGATGACGACGAGGACCCGCCGGTACTGGTGGCGTACCTGCGTGAGGATGGCGTCCAGGGCGGCCGCGTCGTTGTGCGGGAAGGGCCGCCGGGTCGCGCCGGAGAGCTTGCATCCCTGCAGGATGCTGTCGTGGGCGAGGGAGTCGTGGACGACGAGGTCCCCGGGTCCGACGAGGTGACCGATCACGGTGACGTTGGTGGCGTGCCCGTTGGCCAGGGTGACCGCGGCCTCGCACGAGAGCCGGCCGGCGAGTTCCGCCTCGAGTTCCAGGTGGAGGGGACGGCTGCCGGACAGCAGCCGGCTGGCGGACACCGACGTGCCGCAGCGCTCGATCGCGTCCCGGGCCGCCTCGTTCACCTGGGGGTGCGTGGCCATGCCCAGGTAGTTGTAGCTGGAGAACGAGAGGAGTTCCCGGCCGTCGATGACGGTCGTGTCCGTCATGCCGCGTTCGTGGACGAGGAAGTACGGATTGGGGACTCCCAACCTGGCGAGCGCGGCGATGCGCTCGCCGTGGGCGGTGACCTCGGGGAAGCACTCGATCCGCGTGTGCTCCTCGGGCAGCGGGGCGGTGGGCGGTTCGGCCGGCGGCGTCGGCGGGTCCTCCTCGCCGTGGCCGGCCCGCTGTACGGGGAAGGCCGCGGGTACGGAGTCCGGTGCGGCCTCGGGTGCGGGTGCCGGCTCCGCCGTGGGGGCCGGAGCCGTGTCCGCGCCGCAGGCGTTCGCGATCTTCGCCGCGATCCTCCCGACGGTCGGCCGGTCGGCGGCGCTCTCGTCGAACGTCCACTGCGGCCACTGCCGGGAGAGGGCGGTGAACAGGTCGGTCAGCATCAGCGAGTCAAAACCGAGCTCGTCGATCAGCAGCTGGTCGACGCGCAGGTGACTCACCGGGAAGGCGCTGATCCGGGCCACGTGCGCGAGCACGCCCGCGGTGATCTCGTCGGCCTCCGCGGCCTCCGCGGCCTCCGCGGCCTCCGCGGCCTCCGCGGCCTCCGCGGCCGGCGCGCGGGAAGCGGGCGGGTCGGCGGGTTCGGCGGGCACCGGCGCGGGTCCGGCGGGCTTGGTGTGCTCCGCGGCCGGGTTCCGCGCGGGGAGGGCCTCGGCGAGCCGGGCGATCAGCGCCACCTGCTGCCGGACCAGCTGGAGCAGTTCACCCATCGGGCCGTCCGCCCGGTCGTTCGCGGCGGCGTCCACAGGGGTGTTCACCGGGGCGGTCATCGAGGTCTCCCCGGGGAACACGGGCTCGGGCGGGAGGGCGGTGGCGCCGGTGTCCTTCTTCTTGGCGGGGCGCCCGCCCGGCACCCAGTAGGACTGGGTGGCGAGCTTCGCCACCGGCAGGTCCAGCAGGCGGCGGTCCTCCCGGGGCACGAGGGTCCGCGGGTCGACCGGGACGCCCAGGACCGCGAGCCGGGCGAGGGCCCGCACGAAGCCGCGCCCGCCGTCCGGCGCCACCTCACCGGCGGGCACGACGTGCACGTCGCCGTGGCCGGTGAGGTTGCGGCGGACCGAGGCGAGGAGCGAACTGCCGCCCGTCACCTGGAGGAAGACACGGGCCCCCTGGTCGTAGGCGGTCCGGACGGCGTCGCCGAAGTGGACCGGGGCGGACGCGTGACGGGCCCACAGCTCGCGCAGCTCATCGGGGTCGGTGCAGACCTCCGCGCTCACGGAGGAGACGAACGGCAGGACGGGCCCGGTGATGCGGAGGGCGTCGAGGTCCGCGCGTACGGTCTCCTCCGCGGAGGCCAGCCGCGGCGAGTGGAAGGCGTTGGACACGTCCAGCGCCACCGTGACCACCCCGGCCTCGGCGCAGACCTGCCGCACCGCGGCGAGCCCGTGCGGCGTACCGCTGACCACGACCTGCCGCGGCTGGTTGAAGCAGGCGAGCCACACGTCGTCGATGCCGGTCATCAGCCGTCGGCAGGTCTCCTTGTCGGTCTGGACGGCGAGCATCCCGCCCCCGAGGCCGGTCTCGGCCTGGCGGAGGGCCGCGCCCCGGTGGACCAGCAGCCGGACGGTGTCCTCGTCGGTGAGCGCTCCGGCCGCCGCGGCGGCGGCGAACTCCCCGACGCTGTGGCCGAGGGCGAGGTCGGGCGCGATGCCGCAGTGGGCGAGGAGCCTGGTCGCGGCGATCTGGACGGTGCCGAGCAGCGGCTGGCACACATCGGTGCCGGTCAGCCGCTGACTGAGCTCCTCGGGGTCGCCGTGGGCGGCCGAGGCCTCGCCGTACAGCAGGTCCGCGAGGTCGAAGCCGGCGTCCAGGCGGGCCACGGCGCTGAGGACGTTGACGTCCGTACGGAAACCGGTGAACCGCTCGTAGAGGTCCTGCATCATGCCCGGCCGCTGGCTGCCCTGACCGGGGAAGAGGAAGGCGATGCGGCGCTCCGCCTCCGGCAGGGGAGCGTCGGCGGCGAACGCGCCGTCACCGAGGTCGCCCCGGGCGCCTTCGGCCAGCTGCCCGCGGGCGTGGCGCAGCCGCCGGGTGAACTCCTCCGTGTCGGCCGCCACGATCGCGAGCCGCGTCTTCAGGGGCTCGCGCGAGCCCAGGGTGTGGGCCAGCGCCGCGATCGGCACGGGGGCGGCCTGGTCCAGCACGTCCAGTACCTCGTCGATGTGCCGTTCCAGCAGCTCGGGGCTGCCGGCCGAGAGGAGCAGCAGCTGCGGCCGGGGCCCTTCGGCGCGTGCCGGGAAGGTGCCGTGGGCGGGGGCGGGCTGCTCCTCGAGCACCACGTGCACGTTCGTGCCGCCGAAACCGAAGGAGCTGACGGCGGCGCGTCGCGGGGCGCCCGCGCTCGGCCAGGGCCGTGCGGTGTCGGCGAAGCGCAGGCCCGCGGCGGAGATGCCCAGGTCGGGATGGGGGGTGGTGTCGGGCTGCGGCGCGATCGTGCGGTGGTGGACGATCAGGGCGGTCTTGATCAGACCGGCCATGCCCGCCGCGGACAGGGAGTGTCCGATGAGGGCCTTGCCGGAACCGAGGTAGCACAGCGAGGGGTCGTCGTCGGGGTACTCGGTGCGCAGCCGGCGCAGGGCCTCCACCTCGGCACGGTCGCCGGTGGTGGTGCCGGTGCCGTGGGCCTCGATGAAGCTCACGGAGGACGGGGCGACCCCCGCGTCTTCGTAGGCCCGGCGCATGGCGCGCAGCTGGCCTTCGGCGGTGGGGACCAGCGGTCCGGGGGACGCTCCGTCGTTGGCGGAGCCGATGCCCTTGATCACCGCGTAGACGCGGTCGCCGTCGGCGAGCGCGTCGGCGAGCGGGCGTATGACGACGGCGCCGGCGCCCTCGCCGAGGACGAAGCCGTCGGCCTCCTCGTCGAAGGGACGGCACACCCCGGTGGCGGACAGCGCGCGGAGCCGGGAGAAGCCGACCAGGCTGTCCGGAGTGAGGTTGAGGTACACGCCGCCGACGACGGCGATCCGGCAGGTGCCCTGGCGCAGCTGGGCGACGGCCTGGTCGAGGGCGACCAGCGAGCCGGAGCAGGCGGCGTCGACGGCGAAGCTGGGGCCGCCGAGGTCGAACTGCCGGCTGACGGTGCCGGACGCCATGTTGAGCAGGCTCCCGGGCAGGGTGAAGGAGTGGATGGTGCCGAGCTCGGCCGCCCGCTCCCTGACGGCGTCGAGGCCGCCGGGGCGGTCCGCCGCCTGCATTCCCCCGGCCAGGCAGATGGCCCGCAGGGGGGCCGCCATCAGGTCCTTGTATTCGGACACCGAGATTCCGAAGAAGACCCCGGTGTTCTCCCGGTCGAAGTCGCCGCGGCCCATGCCCGCGTCGTCGAGGGCCTCGCGTGCGATGTCGAGCATCAGCCGGTGCTGCGGGTCCATGGACCGGGCCCGGGCGGGCGGTACCCCGTAGTGCAGGGCGTCGAAGCGGTCCACGTCCTCCAGGAACGCGACCTGGTCGGTGTACGCGGCGTTGGGGGCCGAGCGGTTGCCGGGCTCGTGGAAGACCTCGTGGTTCCAGCGCTCTGCCGGAACGGCGGAGAACTGGCGTTCCCCGCTCATGAGGAGCTTCCAGTAGGCGCGGATGTCGGGGGCGCCGGGGAAGCGGCAGCCGAGTCCGGTGATGGCGATGTCGGTCATGACGGGTCTTCCTTGTCGTGATCCCCTGGACGGGGGCGGGGTGTGCGGGGGCGGGGTGTGCGGGAACGGGGGGTGTGCGGGGACAGGGGGTACGGGGACGGGGCCTGCGCCCTGGTGGTCAGCGGCGCGCGGGTGCGCGGGCCTGGTCGTGGGGACGGACGGGCGTACGGACCGCGGTCCGGCCCCGTGGGGGGCACCGGCCCGGCGGGCACCTCCGCAGCGGCGGCGGACGGGACGCCGGGCGGGGCACCTTGCGCCTCGGCAGCTTCGGTGCCCACCAGTTCAGGCCGCCCGCCAGACGCATGAGCGCCGGTACGAGGACTCCGCGGACGAGCGTGGCGTCGAGGAGGACGCCGAGGCCCGCGCCGATCCCGAAGAACTGCAGGAGGGAGACCTGGGAGGTGCCGAAGCTGAGGAGGGTGAAGGCGAGCAGGGCGCCGGCGGTCGTGACGATGCCGCCCGTGCGGGCGATGCCCGAGACGATCGATGTCGCGTTGTCCTGCCCGGCGTCGTGCGCCTCCTTGATGCGGGCGAGGACGAACACCTCGTAGTCCACCGAGAGCCCGAAGACGATGCAGAACAGCAGCACCGGCATGGTCGTGCTGAGCGGGCCGGGCGTGAAACCGAGCAGGTGGTGCAGATGGCCCGACTGGAAGATCCACACCATGGCCCCGAGGACGGCCGCGAGGCCCAGGGCGTTCAGCGCGATGGCCTTGAGGGGCAGGAGCAGGCTGCGGGTGAAGGCGAACAGCAGGGCGAAGGTGGTGAGGGTGATCAGGGAGAGCGCCAGCGGGATCCGGTCTCCCACGGTGGCCTTGGCGTCGACCAGTACCGCGCTGGGCCCGCCGACGAGGACCTCGGCGCCCGCCGGGGCGGGAGCGCTGCGGATGTCGCGTACGAGCTGCTGGGCCGCGTGCGACTGGGGGTCGGCCAGCGGTACCACGGAGAGCCGCGCCGGGCCTTCGCCGACGGACCCGGCCGCGGAGCCTGCGGAGCCGGAGGCCGCCGCCTTCCCGCCGGACCGGAAGCTGCCCTCGGCACCCATGACCTGGGCGACCTGCGGGAGCGCGGACAGCCGGCGGGCGTAGTCCTCCCGCGCCGACGGGGACGCCTTGCCCGTGACGACGACCGTGAGCGCGCTGGAGCCCTTCATGTCGAAGGAGCCGCGCACCAGGTCCCCGGTCTGCCGGCTGGACGCGCTCACCGGCAGCGCCCGGTCGTCGGGAGTGGCGAAAGCGGCGTGCGCGAACGGCGCCGCGAGCAACAGCAGCAGGCCGATCACCGGCAGCGCCGCGACCAGCGGGCGGCGTACGACGATCCGCGCCAGCCCCTCCCAGAGACGGGACCGCGAGCCGGTGTGGACCCGGCGGCGCCACGGTACGGCCCAGGCGTTCACCCGCTTGCCGAGCAGCGCGAGCAGCGCCGGCAGTACGGTCAGCGCGCTCCCCGCCGCGATCACCACCACGGCGATGCCCGCGTAGGCGAAGGAGCGCAGGAAGTACGGCGGGAACACCAGCAGCGTCGCGAGCGCGGCGGAGACCGTGGCGGCACTGAAGACGATCGTGTGGCCCGCCGTGCGCACGGTCCGGATGGCGGCGTTGCGCGGGCGGTACCCCTCGGCCAGCTCCTCGCGGAACCGCGAGACGATCAGCAGCCCGTAGTCGATGCCCAGCCCCAGGCCGAGCGCGGTGGTGAGGTTCAGCGCGAACACGGACACGTCGGTGACGGAGCCGAGGACGCTCAGGACCAGCAGTGTCCCGGCGATGGCCAGAACGCCGATCAGCAGGGGCAGAGCAGCGGCCACCACACTGCCGAACACCAGGATCAGCAGGATCAGGGTTCCCGGCAGGACGACGGCCTCGGCGCGCTTGAGGTCGGATTCCGAGAGGTCCTGGAGCTCGGCGTCGACGAGCGCCGTCCCTCCCACGTGCAGGGCCAGGGCCGTCCCGGGAGAGCCCGGGGCGGTCAGCTCCCGCTTGAGCTCCCCGACCCGGTCTCCGAGCTGCTCCCCTTCGCCGTCCACGTGCGCGACCAGCATGGCCGCGTCGCCGTCCCGGCTGCGCAGCTCGGCCGCGCCGCCGGTCCAGTACGAGGTCACCGCGCTGACGTGGGGCCGGGCGGCGAGGCGGCCGGTCAGGGCCTCTCCCTCGCTCCGGGCCGCCGGGTCGTCGACGGAACCGCCACGGGCCCGCGCGACGACGACGAGGTTGGGGGAGGCTCCCTGGCCCTCGGCCGCCAGGTGGGCGGCGCGGCTGGACTCGGAGCGCGGGTCGTCGTATCCCTGGGTCTTCAGCCGGCCGGTCGCCCCCGCGCCGAAAGCGGCGGACACGACGAGGAACACGAGCGCGGCGAAGAGCACGAGTCGGGGTCGGCGGGTCACGAAGACCCCTGCTCGACGGGACACGGATGCCTCCGATCCGGGTGGCGTATCGGTCCTGCACTGGCGCAGGACGGTCGATTTCCACCGTGCCCGGAGGGGGGACGGGGTCGTAGCCCCGGCTGTTCGTACCTTGACAGGAGCCGGCGGGACCGCTCTCGCGGCCGGCGGAGGCCGTCACCGCAGGCCGGACACCCTGAAGACGGTGCGGGCGGTCTCCCGGTCGATGTGCCCGGCCAGCTCGCGCAGCGCGGAGGAGCCGAGCCGCAGCGTGCCGCGTTCGACCGAGGTACGGGTGTCGGCGTCCAGGCGGCGCCACATCGCGGGGGTTGCGGGTCAGGACGGTCGGATCGATCTCGACGCTGCTTCCGTCGGTGTCCCGGAGCACGAGGCGCTGGGCCACGCCGTCGCACCACTGCAGGGAGACCAGGGAGTCGGTACGGACGCTGTGGCCGACCAGGAGGCCGCGGGCGCCCAGCCGGCCCGCGCGTACGGAGACCCGGGGCGGCAGCAGGATCACGCACAGCAGCGCGGCCAGAGCCGCCCAGAGGGCGCTTCGGAGCACGCCGAGCTCGCCGGCACCCGCGTCCAGCACGAGCAGGGCCGCGAGGAACAGCGCGGCCGTGCAGATCGCGGAGCCTCGCGCACCGGCCCAGTGGATGTCCTCGGCGAGTCCGTCCATGGGGGCGACGGTAGGGCGGGCGGCGGCGCGGGCCGTGTGCCTTGACGCGCTGCTGATCCGACGACTAAGACACCTTGACTATGTCCCGTCAAAATGGGGCGCGTGGTGCGGAGGGTGCTCGGAGCCGTCCCGCGGCCGGATCGGGGGCGACGGGGAGGGTGAGGACCATGGTGAGGCCGCCCCCGGGAGTGTCCTCGGCGGACAGGGCGCCGCCGATGGCCTCGGTGAAGCCGCGGGCGACGGCGAGGCCCAGGCCGACTCCGGCGCCGCGCGGGGCGTCGCCGAGGCGTTGGAAGGGCTCGAAGATGCGGTCCTTGGCCTCGTCGGGGACACCGGGTCCCCGGTCGACGACGCGCAGCTCCACGCGGTCGCGCAGGGCACTGGCCGCGACCAGCACGCACTCGCCCGCGGGGCTGTACTTCACCGCGTTCTCCACGATGTTGGCGACCGCGCGCTCCAGCAGCCCCCGGTCGACGGCGACCATCGGGAGCGTCTCCGGGATGTCGAGGTCCACGCTGTCCTCCGGTACGCCGCCCAGGGCCATCGGGACCACCTCGTCGAGGTCGGTCTCGCGGATCAGCGGGACCACGGTGCCGGTGTTGAGGCGGGACATGTCGAGGAGGTTGCCGATCAGGGCGGCGAGCCGGTCGGCGCCGTCCTCGATGCCTTCCAGGAGCTCGCTCTCGTCCTCCTCGGACCACTCCACGTCGTCGGAGCGCAACGAGGAGACGGAGGCCTTGATCCCGGCGAGCGGCGTGCGCAGGTCGTGGCTGACGGCGGCGAGCAGGGCGGTACGGATGCGGTTGGCCTCCACGAGTTCGCGGGACCTCTCGGCCTCGTCGACCAGGCGCTGGCGGTCGAGTACGACGGCCGCCTGGGCGGCGAACGCGCCGAGGACCCGGCGGTCCTCGGCCGGCAGGACCCGGCCGGTCAGGGCGAGGGCCATGTTCTCGCCGATGGGCAGGTCCACGTCCGCGTCCTCGGGGCGGGCCACCGGACCGGTGCCCACGGCCGCGGCCGTGATCCACGGATCCACCTCGCTGGTGCGCTCCAGCAGGACGGCCGACCGCATGGAGAAGGTCTCGCGGAGCCGTTCGAGGAGCGCGTCGAGGGAGTTCTCGCCGCGCAGGACGCTGCCCGCGAGGAAGGAGAGGATCTCGGACTCGGCGCGCAGCCGGGCGGCCTGATGGGTGCGCCGGGCGGCCAGGTCGACCACGGAGGCCACCGACACGGCCACACCGACGAAGATCGCGATGGCGACGATGTTCTTCGGGTCGGAGACGGTGAACTCGTGCAGCGGCGGGGTGAAGCAGTAGTTCAGGAGCAGCGAGCCGAAGGCCGCCGAGGCGAGGGCGGGGAGCAGTCCGCCCAGCAGTGCCGCCGCCACCGTGAAGGTGAGGAACAGCAGCATGTCGTTGGCGAGCCCGAGATCGGGGACGACCTGGTTGAGCAGGACGGTGAGCAGCGCCGGGCCCGCGATGCCGGCCAGCCAGCCCCAGATGATGCGGGAGCGGCCGAGCCGCGCGCCGCGGGCGAGGGGCAGGCTGCGGCGGCCCTTGGCGGCCTCGTCGTGGGTGACGATGTGGACGTCGAGATCGGGCCCGGACTCGCGGGCGACGGTGGCGCTGACCCCGGGACTGAAGGCGTACTGCCAGGAGCGGCGGCGGCTCACGCCCATCACGATCTGGGTGGCGTTGACCCCGCGGGCGAACTCCAGGAGCGCGTCGGGGACGTCGTCGCCGATGACGTGGTGGAATGTGCCGCCGAGGTCCTCGACCAGCGTGCGCTGGACGGCCAGCTCCTTGGGCGAGGCGGAGGTGAGGCCGTCGCTGGCGGCGATGTGGACGGCGAGGACCTCGCCGCCCGCGCCCTTCTCGGCGAGGCGGGCCGCGCGGCGGATCAGCGTACGTCCCTCCGGCCCGCCGGTCAGGCCCACGACGATGCGTTCGCGGGCCTGCCAGGTGGAACGGATGTCGTGCTCGCCCCGGTACTCCCGCAGGTACTCGTCCACGCGGTCGGCGACCCAGAGCAGCGCGAGCTCGCGCAGGGCGGTGAGGTTGCCGGGGCGGAAGTAGTTGGACAGGGCCGCGTCGACCTTGTCGGGCTTGTAGACGTTGCCGTGCGCCATGCGACGGCGCAGGGCCTGCGGGGACATGTCGACGAGCTCGATCTGGTCGGCGCGGCGCGCGACCTCGTCGGGGACCGTCTCCCGCTGCCGGACGCCGGTGATCGCCTCGACCACGTCGCCCAGCGACTCCAGGTGCTGGATGTTGACAGTGGAGACGACGTCGATGCCGGCCTGGAGGAGTTCCTCCACGTCCTGCCAGCGCTTGGCGTTGCGCGAGCCGGGCACGTTGGTGTGGGCGAGCTCGTCGACGAGCGCCACCGCGGGGCGACGCGCCAGGATCGCGTCGACGTCCATCTCGGTGAAGGTGGTGCCGCGGTACTCGATCTCGCGCCGCTCCACGAGTTCGAGGCCGTGCAGCATGACCTCGGTGCGCGGACGGCCGTGGTGCTCGACGAAGCCGACGACGCAGTCGGTGCCCCGCTCGATCCGGCGGTGCGCCTCGGAGAGCATCGCGTACGTCTTGCCGACGCCCGGTGCCGCGCCGAGGTAGATCCGAAGCTTTCCGCGTCCCATGATGCCGACTTCTCGTGTGTGGTGCTCGGACGGTGATCTACGTGCCGCTCGGTGGGGGTCAGCCGTACGGACCGGCGGGGCGCGAGCTGCGCGCCCCGCCGGTCCTCAGGTCGTGCGACGTCGGGCATCAGCTCTTGGTCAGTGCCCTGAGCGCGATGTTGAGTTCGAGGACGTTGACGCGCGGTTCGCCCATGAAGCCGAGGGTGCGGCCCTGGACGTGGTCGGCGACGAGCTCCTCGACCTGCTTGACGTCGAGCTTGTTCCGCTCGGCGACGCGGCGGACCTGGATCCTGGCGTACTCCGGGGAGATGTCCGGGTCGAGGCCTGAGCCGGAGGAGGTGACGGCGTCGGCCGGCACGTCCTCGGGCTTGACCTGGTAGGCGGCGGTGGAGTTGTCGGTGATGACGGCTTCCTTGGCGGCGACGACCTGGGCGCAGAGGGTGCCTTGCTCCGCGTCCTCGGTGCACCGGCCGCCCACGGCGCCGTTGCCGGCGGAACGGTTGGTGGCTCCGGAGAGGATCAGCGCGTACTGGGTGTTGACGCTGTTGGAGCCCAGTCCGTTGGAGGGGCGCGGCTGGAACCACTTGAGGTCCGGCTTCGCGGCCTCTTCGGCGTCGTCGGGGTTCTGCTTGGGCAGGTCGTAGGTCTGCCCGATGAGGGAGGAGCCGACGACCTGGCCGCTCTTGTCCTTGATCTCGGAGCCGTTGGCCTTGTCGTTGAAGAGGGCCTGGGCGATCCCGGTGACGGCGAGCGGGTAGATGACCCCGCAGATCACGGTCAGGACGAGGAGGGCGCGCAGCCCGGCCCCGAGCAGTCGTGCCGTGCTGGATACGGAAGAGTTCACAGCCGATCAGCCCATTCCGGGGATGAGGGAGATGAGCAGGTCGATGAGCTTGATGCCGATGAACGGGGCGATCAGACCGCCCACCCCGTAGAGACCGAGGTTGCGGCGGAGCATCTTGTCGGCGCTGGTGGGCCGGTACTGGACGCCCTTCAGGGCGAGCGGGACCAGCGCGATGATGATCAGCGCGTTGAAGACGACGGCGGACAGGATCGCCGACTCGGGCGAGGACAGGCCCATGATGTTGAGCTTGTCGAGGCCCGGGTAGACCACGGCGAACATGGCCGGGATGATCGCGAAGTACTTCGCGACGTCGTTGGCGATGGAGAACGTGGTCAGGGCACCACGCGTGATCAGCAGCTGCTTGCCGATCTCGACGATCTCGATGAGCTTGGTCGGGTTGGAGTCCAGGTCCACCATGTTCCCGGCCTCCTTGGCGGCCGAGGTACCCGTGTTCATCGCGACACCGACGTCGGCCTGGGCGAGCGCCGGGGCGTCGTTGGTGCCGTCGCCGGTCATCGCGACGAGCTTGCCGCCGGCCTGCTCCCGCTTGATGAGGGCCATCTTGTCCTCGGGAGTCGCTTCCGCGAGGAAGTCGTCGACGCCTGCCTCTTCGGCGATGGCCTTCGCGGTGAGCGGGTTGTCACCCGTGATCATGACCGTCTTGATGCCCATGCGGCGCAGCTCGTCGAACCGCTCGCGCATGCCCTCCTTGACGACGTCCTTCAGGTGGATGACACCCAGGACCCGGGCGCCCTTCTCGTCCTCGACGGCGACCAGGAGCGGCGTGCCGCCGGCCTCGGAGATCTCGTCGGCGAGGAGGCCGGCGTCGTCGGAGACCCGGCCGCCCTGCTCCCTGACCCAGGTCATGACCGAACCGGCCGCGCCCTTACGGGTCTTCCTGCCGTCCACGTCGACACCCGACATACGGGTCTGGGCGGTGAACGCGATCCACTCGGCCTGGGCGAGCTCGCCCTGGTGGCGCTCGCGCAGGCCGTACTTCTCCTTGGCGAGGACCACGACGGAACGGCCCTCGGGGGTCTCGTCGGCGAGGGAGGAGAGCTGGGCGGCGTCGGCGAGCTCGGCCTCCGTGGTGCCCTTGACCGGGACGAACTCGGAGGCCTGGCGGTTGCCGAGGGTGATGGTGCCCGTCTTGTCGAGCAGCAGCGTGGAGACGTCACCGGCGGCTTCCACCGCACGACCGCTCATCGCGAGGACGTTGCGCTGGACGAGCCGGTCCATGCCCGCGATGCCGATGGCGGAGAGCAGCGCGCCGATCGTCGTGGGGATCAGGCAGACCAGCAGGGCCGTCAGCACGATCATCGACTGCTCGGCGCCCGCGTAGATCGCGAACGGCTGCAGGGTGACGACCGCGAGCAGGAACACGATGGTGAGGGACGCCAGCAGGATGTTGAGGGCGATCTCGTTGGGGGTCCTCTGCCGGGCGGCGCCCTCGACGAGGGCGATCATGCGGTCGATGAAGGTCTCGCCGGGCTTCGTCGTGATCTTGATGACGATCCGGTCGGAGAGGACCTTCGTGCCGCCGGTGACGGCCGAGCGGTCGCCGCCGGACTCGCGGATGACGGGCGCGGACTCGCCGGTGATGGCGGACTCGTCGACGGAGGCCACACCCTCGACGACGTCGCCGTCGCCGGGGACGATGTCGCCGGCCTCGCAGACCACCAGGTCACCGATCTTCAGCTCGGTGCCCGGGACCTGGTCCTCGCTCCTGCCGTCCGGGGTCAGGCGCCGGGCGACGGAGTCGGTCTTGGCCTTGCGCAGGGTGTCGGCCTGCGCCTTGCCGCGGCCCTCGGCGACGGCTTCGGCGAGGTTGGCGAAGACCGTGGTCAGCCACAGCCAGGCGGTGATCGCCCAGCCGAACCAGTCCGTGGGGTTCTTGACCGCCAGGACGGTGGTGACCACCGAGCCGACCAGGACCACGAACATGACGGGCGACTTGATCATGACCCGGGGGTCGAGCTTGCGCACCGCGTCCGGGAAGGACTTCAGCAGCTGCTCGGGGTCGAACAGGCCCCCTCCGACGCGCCCGGCGCCCGGCTTGTGACCGCTGGGCACGTCCTGGTGCGGAGCCCTCGTGGGAGTGACGGTGCTCATGCTGCGAGTCCTTCGGCGAGCGGACCCAGCGCCAGGGCCGGGAAGTAGGTCAGACCGGTGATGATGAGGATCGTGCCGACGAGCAGGCCGGTGTAGAGCGGCTTGTCGGTCCGGAGGGTGCCTGCCGTTTCGGGGACGGGCTTCTGCTCGGCGAGCGAGCCGGCGAGCGCGAGGACGAAGACCATGGGCAGGAAGCGGCCCAGCAGCATGGCGATGCCGATGGTGCTGTTGAACCACTGCGTGTCGGCGTTGAGGCCCGCGAAGGCGGAGCCGTTGTTGTTGGCGCCCGAGGTGTAGGCGTAGAGGATCTCCGAGAAACCGTGTGCGCCGGAGTTTGTCATCGAGTTGCCGGGGGTGGGCAGGGCCATCGCGGCGGCGGTGAAGCACAGCACCAGGGCGGGGGTGATCAGGATGGAGCAGGCGGCGAGCTTGATCTCGCGGATGCCGATCTTCTTGCCCAGGTATTCGGGGGTGCGGCCGACCATCAGACCGGCGATGAACACCGCGATGATCGCCATGATCAGCATGCCGTAGAGGCCGGAGCCGACGCCGCCGGGCGCGATCTCGCCGAGCTGCATGCCGAGCAGCTGGATGCCGCCGCCGAGCCCGGTGTAGGAGGAGTGGAAGGAGTTGACCGCACCGGTCGAGGTGAGCGTGGTCGCGACGGAGAAGATCGAGGAGGCGGCGATGCCGTACCGGGTCTCCTTGCCCTCCATCGCGCCGCCCGCGACGTCGAAGGCCGGGCCGTGGTGGGCGAACTCGGTCCACATCATCAGCGCGGTGAAGCCGATCCAGATGACACCCATCGTCGCGAGGATCGCGTAGCCCTGCTTGACCGAGCCGACCATGTTGCCGAAGGTGCGGGTCATCGCGAACGGGATGACCAGGATCAGGAAGATCTCGAAGAGGTTCGAGAAGGGGGTGGGGTTCTCGAAGGGGTGGGCCGAGTTGGCGTTGAAGTATCCGCCGCCGTTCGTGCCCAGCTCCTTGATGACCTCCTGGGAGGCGACCGCGCCGCCGTTCCACTGCTGGGTGCCCCCCAGGAACCGGCCGACCTCGTGGATGCCGGCGAAGTTCTGGATGGCGCCGCAGGCGACCAGGACGATCGCGCCGATCACCGAGATCGGCACCAGGATGCGGACGGTGCCGCGGACCAGGTCGGACCAGAAGTTGCCGAGCTCCCCGGTGCGGGAGCGTGCGAAGCCCCGTACGAGGGCGACGGCGACGGCCATGCCGACCGCCGCGGAGACGAAGTTCTGCACCGCCAGGCCGCCGGTCTGCACGACGTGGCCCATGGCCTGCTCGCCGTAGTACGACTGCCAGTTCGTGTTGGCGACGAAGGAGGCGGCGGTGTTGAAGGCCTGGTCGGGGTCGATCGAGGCGAAGCCGAGCGAGCCGGGCAGGCTGCCCTGCAGGCGCTGCATCAAATAGAGGAAGAGGACGCTGACCGCGGAGAAGGCGAGGACGGCACGGAGGTAGGCGGGCCAGCGCATCTCGGCCGACGGGTTGGCGCCGATGGCCTTGTAGATCCACTTTTCCGGTTCGTAGTGCTTCTCGGAGGAGTAGACGCGGGCCATGTGGTCGCCGAGCGGGCGGTAGGCCAGTGCGAGTGCGGCGATCAGCGCGAGCAGCTGGAGCACACCAGCGGTTACGGGGCTCATATCGTGCTCAGAACCTCTCCGGGTACACGAGGGCGAGGACGAGGTAACCCAGCAGGGAGACGGCCACGGCAAGGCCGACGATGTTCTCGACGGTCACAGCTTGGCCACCCCTCGGGCGATGAGAGCCACCAGTGCGAAGACCGCAACCGTGGTGACGACGAAGGCCAGATCGGCCATCGTGAGCTCCTGGATGAAGTGAGTGATGTGAATCGGCCAGGTGGCCGATGACCAGATAACCCGGTCTTCACCCCGGTGTTGACGCGCTTTGACGGCCTCCATACGGGGCCACGGGATCTCTTGACGCCTCCCTGACGTGAGACCGTCCGGGCCGCCGTCAGCCCCTCCCGTCCGGATCAGCCGATCTTGACAGGGCGCGGATCGCCCACGAAGAGCGTGCCTCCACGGCGAGCCGGGGCAACGCGCTCCGCGGCTCTTTTGCGCAGCCCGTACGCGCAGCAGGTTTTCCACAGGTTCCGGTGAGCGGAGCAGGGGTGTCGGCGGGTGCCGCTAGGCTTCTCGAATGGCCGCTCCGGACACCACCCACGAAATCTCCGATGCTCTGCAGGTGCTGCACCGCGTCTTCGGTTACAGCTCCTTCCGCGGCGAGCAGCAGGAGATCATCGACCAGGTCGTCGGTGGCGGTGACGCCCTCGTCCTGATGCCGACCGGCGGCGGCAAATCGCTCTGCTACCAGATCCCCGCGCTGGTCAGAGACGGTACGGGCGTCGTGATCTCGCCGCTCATCGCGCTCATGCAGGACCAGGTGAACGCGCTCACCGCCCTCGGGGTGCGGGCCGGGTTCCTGAACTCCACGCAGGACCACCACGAGCGGCAGGCCGTCGAGCAGGCCTTCCTCGCCGACGAGCTGGACCTCCTCTACCTGGCCCCCGAGCGGCTGCGCACCGAGGGCACGCAGCGGCTGCTCGACCGGGGCAAGGTGTCGCTCTTCGCGATCGACGAGGCGCACTGCGTCGCCCAGTGGGGTCACGACTTCCGGCCCGACTACCTCGCGCTGTCCATGCTGCACGAGCGCTGGCCGAAGGTGCCGCGGATCGCGCTGACCGCGACGGCCACCGAGGCCACCCACGCCGAGATCGTGGCGCGGCTCGGCCTGGAGGACGCCCGGCACTTCGTCGCCAGCTTCGACCGGCCGAACATCCAGTACCGGATCGTCGCGAAGAGCAACCCGCAGCGGCAGCTGCTGGACCTGATCCGGACCGAGCACGACGGGGACGCCGGGGTCGTCTACTGCCTCTCGCGGGCCTCGGTGGAGAAGACCGCGGCCTTCCTGGCGGAGCAGGGCATCGACGCCGTGGCGTACCACGCCGGAATGGACGCCCGTACGCGCGCGGCGAACCAGGCGCGCTTCCTGCGGGAGGACGGGGTCGTGGTGGTGGCCACGATCGCCTTCGGCATGGGCATCGACAAGCCGGACGTGCGCTTCGTGGCACACCTGGACCTGCCGAAGTCGGTCGAGGGCTACTACCAGGAGACCGGCCGCGCCGGCCGCGACGGGGAACCGGCCACCGCGTGGCTGGCCTACGGCCTGCAGGACGTGGTGCAGCAGCGCAAGCTCATCGACGGCTCCGAGGGCGACGATGCGCACCGCCGCTCCCTCGGCATGCACCTCGACGCCATGCTGTCCCTCTGCGAGACGGTCGACTGCCGCCGGACGCGGCTGCTCGAGTACTTCGGGCAGTCGGGCGAGCCCTGCGGCAACTGCGACACCTGCCTGACGCCGGCCGAGTCCTGGGACGGGACGGTCCCGGCGCAGAAACTGCTGTCCACGGTGTGGCGGCTCGCGCGGGAACGGCGCCAGAAATTCGGCGCCGGCCAGATCATCGACATCCTGCAGGGCAAGAAGACCGCCAAGGTCATCCAGTT
The DNA here is from genome assembly GCF_045000215.1 of Streptomyces sp. 147326. Classification (NCBI taxonomy): domain Bacteria; kingdom Bacillati; phylum Actinomycetota; class Actinomycetes; order Kitasatosporales; family Streptomycetaceae; genus Streptomyces; species Streptomyces sp. 147326. The sequence goes on from NZ_CP134201.1 coordinate 7,460,302, forward strand.
CGACCACGACGCGCTCTCGGTGTTCGGCATCGGAGCCGATCTGAGCACCGCGGAGTGGCGCGGGGTCGTGCGCCAGCTGCTGGCGTCGCGGCTGCTGGCGGTGGAGGGCGACTACGGGACGCTCGTGCTGACCGACGACAGCGGCGAGGTGCTGGGCGGGCGCCGCAGCGTTCCGATGCGCAAGGAGAAGGCGCCGGCCGGGCCGGCGAAGAAGGAGTCCGGGTCGCGCTCCGGGAAGGGCGCCCGCGTGCCGGTCGACCTGCCGGCCGCGGCCGAGCCGTTCTTCCTGGCGCTGCGCGCCTGGCGGGCCGCGACGGCGCGCGAGCAGGGCGTACCGGCGTACGTCGTCTTCCACGACGCGACGCTGCGGGAGATCGCGACGCGACTCCCGGCCACCGAGGCGGAGTTGGGCACCATCGGCGGGGTCGGCGAGGCCAAGCTCGCCAAGTACGCCCAAGGCGTCCTGGACACCCTGGCGGAGTGCAACGCCACCGGGCCTGCCGCTGCTGCCGCCGGGCCCGGGCCTGCCGTCGCCGCGCCGCGGGCCGAATCCGGCCGGCCGGCCGCCGCCGGCCCGGCCGACGAAGAGCCGCCCTTCGACCTGGACGAGGAACCGCCGTGGGACGACTGGCAGTAGCCGGTCCGCAGTGACCGGTTCCGGCGCCCGGCAGGCACGTTGCCTGCCGGGCGCCGCGGTCAGGATGCGATCGGGTGACGGGCCGGGAACCGGGCCAGGAACCGGGCCGGGCACTCTGCGACCGGCCGGGACCGTTCGATGGGGTGGCCTGCGTCCCTGACCCGCGGGTTCCCTCCCCGTCGGCCTTCTGACCCGTGGCGGCGCCCGCCCGAGACCGGCCGGTGAGGCGGGACCCGGTGGGGTAACCCGCCCTCGTACGGGCTACTTTCGTAGCCACGACCGGCGTGGGGGAGAGAGACCTGTGGACGAGCGGCTCGAAGCCGAAGGCGAAGTGGCGGTGGCACGGCTCGCCATCGACAGCGATGATCTGCCGCACGCGGCGGCACACCTCGCAGGCGCACTCACCGCAGACCCCCGCCACCCCGACGCCTACGAGGCGCTCGCCGAACTCGTCGCGGCCGCCGGTGGCCACGCCGCCGCGCTGCGGCTGTTCGCCGACGACGAGCCCACCATCGGCGCGGTCGCCTGCGTCGCCCAGCTCCACGCCGCCGTCGGGGACTGGGAGCCCGCCGTCGGCGTCCTCGCCTCGGTCATCGGAGCCGACCCCGCCCGGCCCTGGGCCGAGGTCGCCTGGCTGGCCGACCCGGCCCTGCCCGGCCGGCTCGCACCGTCCGCCGTGGCCCAGGCCGTCGCCCGGATCTCCCGCACCCTGCCCGAACCCCTGCCGCAGCCGCTCCGCGACGGGGTCCAGCCCTTCTACGCGCTGGTCAGGGCCTGCGTCGCCGCCCACCCGGGACACGTACTGCTGAACACGCTGGCCTCCACCCTGGCCCGCCGCTTCGGCGACGTGGCCGACGCCGTCGCCTGGGCCGAGCGTGCCCGGCGGGCCGACCCCGGCCACTGGCAGGCCATCGCGCTGGGCTCCGCGCTGCGCGCCGCCGGGCGGACCGACGAGGCCCTCGCCGTCTGGGAAGCGGAGATCGCCCGCGACCCCTCCGACCGGGACCTGTACGTCGACGTCGCGCAGCTGTACGGGCGGACCGGCCGCCCCGCCGCCGGCCTGGCCTGGCTCGAACGCGCCCTCGCCGCCGAACCGCACCACCCCAAGGCCGCCCCGGCCGTGTTCGCGCTGCGCCACGCCGTCGACGGCGGCACCGCGCACCTGCTGGCCCTCGCCGACCACCTGCGCACCCACCCCGAACACGGCTACGCCGCACAGCTCCTGGACGAGCTGTGCGAGGACCGGCCGTGGCTCGGCCACGTGCACCCCGCCTCCGAGGCGAGCGTCAACGTGCTGCACCAGATGCTCGCCGAGCCCGACGCCGCCCGCGACCACGAGATCGAGCTGCTCATCTCGAACCTGGAAGCCCCCAGTACGCGGCTCGCCGTGACCATGGGCTTCCCGCGAGCGCGGATCGCCAACCAGGCAGTGGCCGCTCCCGATCCCCGGGAACCGCAGCGCCAGGTCGGCGTCCGGCTGTGGGAGTTCGGCGGCCCCGAGGGACTCGACGCCCGTCCCGCCGTCGCCCCGCCGTCGCCCGAGGCCGCCGAACGCGTGCGCCAGGTCGCCGCGTTGAGCTGGGCCGCGCCGGGGGCCGCGTACGACCACGCCGTACGCCTCGCCGACCTGAGCGCCGAGGACCTGCTGGCCGTCTGCGTGCACCCGCCGCTGCCGCGCGAGGGAGACCAGGGCCAGTACCTGCTGGGCCGGCAGCCCGAGATGTGGGTCCGCGCCGTGCAGACCTTCGCCTGCCTGGGCCTGGCCCACCACCGCGCGGACGAGCCCTGGGAAGGCTCCCGGCGCAGGGCCCTGCTGCTCGACCTGCTCTTCGGCCCCGAGGACTGGACCAACGAGGCCGCGGGCTTCGCGCTGCTCGCCACCGCCTGGGTCGACCCCGCCGCCCGCGAGGACGTCGGGCACCAGCTCGCCGACCGGATGATGGGGGTGAGCGAGGCCTGGCAGCAGCGCGACGCGACGATCCTCGCTTCGCTGTGCCGCCTCGTGCAGGCGTGCCCCTGGCTGGAGCCCACCTTCCTCGACCTGGCCGCGAAGATGCTGACGGCGGTGGCCGAGTTCGACGCACAGGCTCCGGACGAGGACGAGCGGCGCCGCGCGGAGATGACCGCCGCGATGGAAGCGCGGCAGGCGGGCTCCCCTGCGGTGCCGGCTCCGCAGGGCGGGCGGGAGAGCGGCAGGGGCCGGTCCCTCCTCGCCCGTCTCCGGGGCCGAGGGCGCTGAACCGCCGGGCGGGGTGACCGCCGGATCAGGTGCGGCGCGGGGCCAGGACGCAGAACTCGTTGCCCTCCGGGTCGGCGAGCACCACCCACGTCACCTCGGGGCCCTGCCCCACGTCGGCCGGGCGTGCGCCGTGCGCCAGGAGGCGGCGTACCTCCGCGTCCTGGTCGTCGGGGCGGAAGTCGAGGTGCAGGCGGTTCTTCACCGTCTTGGCGTCCGGCACCGGCACGAAGACCACCCCCGGCAGCCGTTCGGGTGCCGGGCGGATCTCGTACTCGTCCGGGTCGTCGTTCACGACGACCCATCCCAGGGCCTGCGCCCACCAGTGCCCCAGGACCGCCGGGTTCCCGGCGTCGACGACGAGCTGCTCCCACTCCAGTGCCATGCGCCGAGCGTAGGCCCCGGCGCCGGCGCACGCACCCGGTCGGATCCCGGGTGCCCGGCCGGACGGCGAGGGCCGGCCGGGACCCCGGGATCAGGCGAGGTCGAACCGGTCGAGGTTCATCACCTTGTCCCAGGCCGCCACGAAATCGCGTACGAACTTCTCTCCCGCGTCCTTGGACGCGTAGACCTCCGAGAGGGCCCGGAGCTGGGAGTGCGAACCGAACACGAGATCGACGGCGGTGGCGGTCCACTTGGCCCTGCCCGTGGCGACGTCCTGGCCCTCGAACACGTTCTCCGCCGTGGCCGACGCCTTCCACTCCGTACCCATGTCGAGCAGGTTGACGAAGAAGTCGTTGGTCAGCGTCTCCGGCCGCTGGGTGAAGAGGCCGTGGGAGGACCCCCCGAAGCCGGTGTTCAGGGCCCGCATGCCGCCGACCAGAACCGTCATCTCGGGCGCGGTCAACGTCAGCAGGCTGGCGCGGTCCAGCAGCAGGGTCTCCGGCGACAGCTTCTCTCCCGCCGGGAGGTAGTTGCGGAACCCGTCCGCCTTGGGTTCGAGTACGGAGAACGCCTCGACGTCGGTCTGCTCCTGCGAGGCGTCCGTGCGCCCCGGTGCGAACGGGACCGTGATGTCGTGCCCGGCCTTCTTCGCGGCCTGCTCGACGGCGGCGCACCCCCCCAGGACGATCAGGTCGGCGAGCGACACCTTCACCGGCCCGGCCTGCGCGCCGTTGAAGTCGCGCTGGATCCCTTCCAGGGTCCGCAGCGTCTCGGCCACCTCGGGCAGGGCGTTGACCTCCCAGTCCTTCTGCGGCGCGAGCCGGATCCGTGCCCCGTTGGCCCCGCCGCGCTTGTCGGTGCCGCGGAAGCTCGCGGCCGCCGCCCAGGCGGTGGTGACCAGCTGGGAGACGGACCGGCCCGAGGCGAGGATCCGGGCCTTGAGGTCGGCGATCTCCGCGTCCCCGACCAGCGCGTGATCGACCTCGGGTACGGGGTCCTGCCACAGCTGCGGCGCGGGGATCCACGGGCCGAGATAGCGCGAGAGGGGGCCCATGTCGCGGTGCAGCAGCTTGTACCAGGCCTTGGCGAACGCGTCCGCGAGCCGGTCCGGGTTCTCGTGGAAGGCCTTCGAGATCGGCGCGTAGACCGGATCCAGCTTCAGTGCGAGGTCCGTCGTCAGCATCATGGGAGCGTGCCGCTTCGACGGATCGTGGGCGTCGGGCACCGTGCCCTGGGCCGCGGGATCCTTGGGGGTCCACTGCTGTGCGCCGGCCGGGCTCGTCGTCAGCTCCCAGTCGTAGCGGAACAGGTTGTCCAGGTAGCCGTTGTCCCACTTCGTCGGCTCGGAGGTCCACGCCCCCTCGAGACCACTGGTGAGCGAGTCGACGCCCTTGCCGCTGCCGTACGAGTTCTTCCACCCGAGGCCCTGCTGCTCGATCGGGCAGGCTTCCGGTTCCGGACCGATGTAATCGGGCCCGACCGCGCCGTGGCACTTGCCGAACGTGTGGCCGCCGATGATGAGCGCGACCGTCTCCTCGTCGTTCATGGCCATCCGCGCGAACGTCTCGCGGATGTCCCTGGCGGCGGCGATCGGATCCGGGTTGCCGTTGGGCCCCTCCGGATTGACGTAGATCAGGCCCATCTGCACGGCGCCGAAAGGACCGGTGAGTTCCCGGTCGCCGCTGTACCGCTCGTCTCCGAGCCACGTGTCCTCGGGCCCCCAGAAGATTTCCTCGGGCTCCCAGATGTCCTCTCGTCCGAATCCGAATCCGAACGTCTTGAATCCCATCGATTCCATGGCACAGTTACCGGCGAAAACCAGAAGATCGGCCCATGAGATCTTCCGCCCGTACTTCTGCTTGACCGGCCAGAGCAAACGGCGCGCCTTGTCGAGGCTCGCGTTGTCCGGCCAGCTGTTGAGGGGGGCGAAGCGCTGGGCACCGGAGCCGCCACCGCCCCGGCCGTCCTCGATGCGGTAGGTGCCCGCGGCGTGCCAGCTCATCCGGATGAAGAGCGGCCCGTAGTGGCCGTAGTCGGCGGGCCACCAGTCCTGCGAGTCCGTCATCACCTCGAAGACGTCCTGCTTCAGCGCCTCGACGTCCAGGGACGCGAACTCTTCCGCGTAGTCGAAGTCCTCACCCATCGGATGCGAACGGGGCGAGTGCTGGTGGAGAACCTGAAGGTCCAGCTGATCCGGCCACCAGTCCCGGTTCGCCCGGGGGCGGGTCGACGTGGGGGTCGGGGCGGGGATTACTGGGTTCTCGCTTTCGCTGCCGGACACGTCAGTCCTTCTTCCTGTCTCGGTGTTTCCCTCTGCTCACGAACGGCGCCGATAATCGAGCGGGTATCGGCGTCCGTATGGTCGCGCACCGCGGACCGCGCGGCCGCGAGAACACGCAGAGGGTGACGGAAGCGGAAGGGGAACGGGAATTGTTTTCCGGCGCGGCACGCAAGGGAGAGGTGGACCGGCATGAGTGACCTGACGGAGCGACTGCGAGGACGTGGCTGGCGCATGACGTCCCAGCGGCGCGTCGTGGCGGAGGTCCTCGACGGCGAGCACGTGCACCTCACGGCCGACGAGGTGCACGCCCGCGCGGCCGAGCGGCTGCCCGAGATCTCCCGGGCCACCGTCTACAACACCCTGGGCGAACTGGTCTCGCTCGGTGAGGTCGTGGAGGTCTCCGCGCACGGCCGCGCCAAGCGCTACGACCCCAACGCGCACCAGCCCCACCAGCACCTGGTGTGCTCCGGCTGCGGCCTCATCCGCGACGTCCACCCGACCGGCGATCCACTGGCGGGCCTCGCGGTGGAGGAACGCTTCGGCTTCACGGTGTCCGAGGCCGAGGTCACCTACCGGGGGCTGTGCCCCTCCTGCGCTTCAGGTCCGCCGCACGGGTGAGTGCCCGGAGCACGGCGGGATCAGGGGCCGCCGCTCAGAGCCCGCCGAGCTCAGAGTCCGGCGAGCTCGGAGTCCGGCGGCCTCAGAGTCCGGCGACCTTGGAGCTCGCCGACAGCTCGTAGACCAGGGTGACCGTGCGCCGGCCGCCGGGCGGGAGGGCGACGTCCCAGCGGGCGATCCCGTCGGCGTCGACCACCTCGGGCGGCGGGGAGCAGGCATCCTTGCGCAGGCGTACCTCCACCGCCGAGACCTCGGAGACCGGGATCCGCTCCCGCAGCACGACCACCCGGTCACCGCGTTCCCCGGGTGCGGAGAACCGGGACAGGTGCAGCCGGACCGTTCGGGTGACCACGGTCCGCTGCATGATCCCGGCGGACTCCCGGGACTCCTCCGTCTGCCGGACCACCCCGTGGTCGTCGCGACTGCCGAAGGCGAGCTCGACGCGGGCGCCGGGGGCCGTGAAGTCCAGCGTGCCGCGGCCACTGAATCCGCTGCCGCGGACCAGGTCCACCGGCCCGGCGAGCAGCGCGTGGCCGGACGGGTTGTCGAACCGCACCACCTGGGTGACCAGCGGCGACACCTCCGGTGAGCAGGCGTACTCACTGCTCGCGTCCGCGGTGAACACGGAGAGCGGCACCCGGTGGGCGCGGCCGTCCCCGGGCACGGAGACCGGCGCGGGGGAGTGCAGCACGCGCGCCTCGCCTCCGTCGTCCACCCCGGGCAGGCCGAGCACCGGGGCCGGCCCGAGGGAGCCGATCTCCTCCTCGCGCAGCTCCACGTCGACCGTGCGGCGCTCCGCCGCGGAGCGGTCCTTGAGCGTCAGCCGGTCCTCGCCCAGCCGTGGCGGGTCGGTGGCCAGCGCCGAGCGGGCGGTCGACAAGGTCAGCCGTACGTCCGACCAGTCCTCACCGGTGCGCTGCCAGACCACCGCGTCGGTCTCCAGCGTCAGGGCGTCCCCGTCGAGGACGGCCCGGTAGGCGGGCCGCCACAGCGCACACGGGGTGAGGTGGCTCAGGCGCAGCCCGACCGGCCCGGCGACCGCGGCCTCCACCGTCAGCTCCACATGGCCGACCAGCTCGGCCGGCTCCTCCTCGGAGAGGTCCATGGCCCGCTGGACGGCGCCGAATTCGGTGCCGAGCTCGGCCAGCCGGACCTCCACGATGCGCAGTCGCTCACCGTGCGTGTCGCGCTCCGCGTCCAGCCGGTCCAGTTCGCGGGTCCAGCGCGGCCGTTCGGCCTCCCCCGAGCCGGCGCCCTCGCCGATGTCCCGCAGCAGATCGGCGGCGAGGCGGCCCAGCAGGGCGAGGCGGGCACGCAGCCGGTCACGCCGCTGCTCCAGGGCCGTCCGCTCCTCTTCGAGGGCGTGTACGCGCAGGCGCAGCGCGGAGTCCTCGTCGGCGGAGGGCAGCGGCCCGCGCGGCGTCCAGCTGCGGACGATCCGCACGTCGAGCACCGTCGCCGGGTCGTCGGCGGTCAGCTCGGCATGAAGGGTCCGGTCGACGGCCAGCGCACTGACCGGCCCGAGCCGCAGCCGCTGGACGCCGGCCTCCAGGTCGAGCACGACGGTGCGTTCGACATGGGCGCGGTCCTCGAGACAGGTGACGGCGGTGACGGGGAGGGCGATCGGCTTCGGGGCCGTGGACATGGGGTGCGTCAGCTCCTGCGGTTGCCGCCGACCAGGGCCTTGCCGGTCGGGATGCGGATCTCGTAGCCGCCGCCCAGGGCGGCGGTGGCGCCGGCGGGCAGCTCCAGCCGCCAGAGACGGGTGCCCGGGGCATGGTGTTCGGGCCCCTTGCCCTCCTCGGGCGCCGTCCAGTCGGCCCGTTCCTCGATGCGGACGTCCGGATCGGAGGTGACCGGAACCCGCTCGCGGACCTCGACGGTGACGGGCCTCGCCAGCCCGTTGGCCAGCTCCACGTGCACGCGGTGGTCGAGCACGGTGGTGTTGCCCCGCAGGCCCGCGGTCGACTCGTGCACGTTCGTACGGCGGGTGACCCGGATGCCCTCGGCGCGCCCCAGCCCGACCCGGCGGACACCGCCGGGGGCGAGCGTGGGCAGTGCGGCGGTCAGCAGGAACTCGTCGTCGACGACCACCTCCACCGGGCCGGCCAGCAGCGCCTGGCCGGTGGCGTTCGAGAGCACCAGCGTCGCGTACACGGTCTGCTCGACGGAGGGCACGCAGAGGTACTCGGTGCGCAGGCCGACCGGGACCTCGGCGACGGTGACGGTGTGCCAGGTGCCGTCCGAGGGGACGTCGGCGCGGGCGGCGGCATCGAAGCGGTGGTCGAAGGAGCCCGCCGACTCGCGGGGCCGCACGGCCTGTCCGGGCAGCGGCAGCGCGGCCACCGCTTCGGCACGGCGACGGCACTCGGCCGCCACCGGATCGATGGGAGCGCCGGGGAACAGCCGGCCCCGGCGACCGCCCTGCTCGTCGGGGCCGCACAGGGTGAGGGCGGCGTAGTCGAGTTCGGCGCCGCTCGGCTGCGGCGGGCCGGCCACCGGTTGCGGCGGAGGCGGCGGCGGGGCTCCGCCCGGAGCCGCGGGAGCCGCGGGTGCCATCGCGGCGGGTGGCATGGCGGCGGGGGCCCCTGCGAAGGACCGGGCGGCGGTACGCGGCCTGGCGCCCGGCCGCGCGGGGGCCGGCCGCGCGGGGGCCGCCTGCGCGAAGTCGGGCATCGCGCCGCCGTAGCCCTGTGGTGCGGGCGGGGGAGGCGGCGGTGGCGGAACGGGACCGTACGCGGAGCCGCCCCCGGAAGGCCTGGCGGCCGAGGGAGCGGAACCGGCCCCGACAGCCGAAGGGGTGGCGGCCGTGACGGGTCGGGGGCCGGCCGCCTCGTACCCGGCGAACAGGCCGGCGAGCCCCGCGGGGGGCTCGCGCCAGCCGGAGGGCGCGGGGGCGGGCTGACTGCGTCCGATCCGGATCGAGCGGAGCTTCGGCAGGTCGGTGCGGCGCCGGAGATCGGCGGTGGCCAGGGCGATGCGCACGCCGGTCCAGTCCTCGCCGGTCCGCTGGGCGACCGACGCGCGCAGCACCAGGTGGCCGCTGTCGTCGCCCTGACGGTGAGTGAGCCGGTAGGCCGGCACCCAGACGGCGCCCGGCACCCCGTACTCCAGCTCCAGTTCCACCTCGTCCTCGGCGGCGCCGTCGAGGGTCAGGACGGCGCAGACGGTGGTCTCCACGTGTGCCGGCGGTGCGTCGGTGGAGGCGCGGGCGAGCCGGTCGGCGGCGACGGTGAGTTCGTGCTCGGCCCCGCGCAGCGTCTCCTCCAGCTCGGCGAGGCGGGCGTGCAGTCCGGTCAGCCGCTCCTCGACGAAGTCGGCCAGATCCAGCCACGCGTCGACCGGGGTGCGGCGGTGCGGGTCGTCGCGCCTGCGGGGAGGCGGCACCGGGTGAAGGGCTTTGACTTCCTCGATCAGGCTCAGCTGTCGGTCCCGGCGGGCCCGCGCCGCCGTGTACGCGTCGCCCAGCCGCTCGACCTCGCGCCGCAGCTCGTCGGGCGTGCCCGCGCCGAGCGGTTCGGCTTCGACCTCCACCCGGGCCTCGGTGACGCGCACCCCGGGAGCCCCCAGGACACGGGCCCGCAGCGAGCCCGGATCCAGCGAGCGGGGCAGCCCCGTCACGCGTACCCGGCCGTCGGGCGGCACGCTGCCCCGGGCCAGGCGGCGGCAGAGCGCGCCCTGTGCGTACACCACGACCGAATCGAGGGTCGCCCCCCAGGTCCGTGCCGTTTCCGCCGTCATGTGTTCCGCCCCCCGCCGCTCCATTGGGCGAAAGCCTACGCCGGAACCTGTTGTGGGGCGCCCGCCGGACCCTGGGCGCCTCCGCACCGCACTCGTACGCGGACCTGGACGGCTGACGGCCGGGTGAGCGCCGGGACTTCCCCGGTGTGCGGGCGGGGCTGCCCGTGACGAGAGCTCAAGCGATGCCGTAGCGGGCCTCGATGCCCGCGATGAGCAGGCGCAGGCTCTCCTCGAACCCCGTGCCGAAATCCTGGAAGAGTTCGGCTCCGGCGGCCGCCGCCAGGGGGAAGTCCGCCATGCGCGCGGCGCGTTCGTCGACGTCGTAGCCGTCGCGGCGGTCACCCGGCAGGGGTTCGACCCCTTGTTCCTCGGTGACGAAGCCCAGTGTGAAGTAGTAGGCCGTGGTGAGGGCGCGTACGGCCTGGGCGGGCTCGAAGCCCGCTGCACCGAAGGCGCGGAGGTTCTCCTCCAGCTGGACCGCGTGCTCGGTGCCGGTGAAGCGGGAGCCGCTGTAGACCTTGGCGCCGTCGCGGTAGCCGAGCAGGGCGTCCCGCAGCCCCCTGTTGAAGGCCATCAGCTGTTCCTGCCACGTGGCGTCGGGGGCGATCCGCTGCCCGGCGACCATCCGGCGGTACATCTCGGTGGCCATCTCGTCGAGGAGTTCCTGCTTGTTCTTGAAGTGCCAGTAGAGGGCCGGCGCCTGGACGTCGAGCTCCTTGGCGATCGCGCGCAGCGTCAGTCCGTCGAGGCCGACCTCGTTCAAGAGCCGCAGCGCGGTGTCGACGGCCTGCTTCTTGTCCAGCTTGGGGGGTTTCCGGGTTGCCACGGTTGACAGTTTAACACCGTTAAATGCATGCTGGGGAGCGCAGCACTTAACAACGTTAAGGAGAATGCCGTGGACACGCACGCCCCCGCACACCACACCGACGTGCTCATCGTCGGAGCCGGCCCCACCGGGCTCGCTCTCGCCATCGACCTCGCCCGCCGCGGAGTCGCCGCCCTCGTCGTCGAGCGCTCCGGTTCGCTCTTCCCGGGATCGCGCGGCAAGGGGCTGCAGCCCCGCACGCTGGAGGTGCTCGACGACCTCGGCGTGCACGACGCGATCCAGGCGGCCGGAGCCTCGTACCCGGTCGGGGTGATCTGGGAGGACGGCGTCCGCACCGGCGAGCACCGGATGTTCGACGCGGCCGTACCGGACGAGGGCGCCCCCTACGCCGAGCCCTGGATGGTGCCGCAGTGGCGTACGCAGGAGATCCTCGCCGCGCGGCTCGCGGAGCTGGGCGGCGAGATCGCCTTCGGCCGGGAGCTGACCGGCATCGAGCAGGACCCGGAGGGAGTGACGGCCGCCTTCGTCTCCGGGCCGCCCGTCCGGGCGCGGTACGCCGTGGCGGCGGACGGCGGCCGGTCCACCGTGCGGCGGGCGCTGGGCATCGGCATGACCGGCGAGACGGTCGACCCGAACCCGATGCTGGTCGCGGACGTCCGGCTCGAGGGCCTCGACCGCGACCACATGCACGTCTTCCCGCCGGCCGAGGGCGGGGGCTATCTCGCGATCTGGCCCCTGGCCGCGACCGAGGAGTTCCAGGTGGTGGCCCAGTTCCCGGAGGGCACCGAGCCGGACCTCTCGCTCGAAGGGATCCGCAAGGTGGTCGGCGCCCGCTCCCACCTCGCGCCCGGTGACGTGAAGGAGGTGCGCTGGGCCTCGGACTTCCGGCCGCGGGCCGCGATGGCCGACCGCTTCCGGGACGGCCGGATCTTCCTCGCCGGTGACAGTGCGCACGTGCACTCGCCCGCCGGCGGACAGGGCCTCAACACCAGCGTCCAGGACGCGTACAACCTGGGCTGGAAGCTGGCCGCCGTGCTGCGCGAGGGAGCCCGCGCGTCGCTGCTCGACACCTACGAGGAGGAGCGGCTGCCGGTCGCCGCCGAGATGCTCGGCCTGTCCACGCGCATCCACCGCGGCGAGGCACGGCGCGGCGAAGCCACCCGACAGCTCGGCATCGGCTACCGGGATTCGGCCCTCGCGGTGGAGACCCGCGACGGCCTGGCCGAAGAGGCCCTCCGGGCGGGCGACCGCGCACCGGACGGGGTGCGCGGCGGCGTCCGGCTCTTCGAGGAATTCCGGGGCACGCACTGGACGCTGCTGACCGTCGGCACCGGCACCGGCACCGGCACCGGCACCGGCACCGGCCTGCCGGACCTGCCCGACCTGTCCGGACTCCCCGGGCTCGCGGCCGTCCGTACCGTCCGGATCCCCTCGTACGAGGCCTACGGGGACGGGCTGTTCCTCATCCGCCCCGACGGCCACGTCGGCTGGGCCGGCCCGAGCATGGAGGGCCTGGCCTCCTACGCGGCCGGGATCGCCGCGTAGGCGAACTGCTCCACGGTGCGGTGGGTCATCCCGGGTCGCCGCCGGCCCGGCTGTCGGCGCCCCGCACCGCCGCGAGGCACTGGTCGTACAGCTCTGCCAGGTCGAGTCGTCCGTTGCGCGCGGCCCGGAGTTCGGTCACGGTGTCGACGCGGGCGAAGGCCGTCGCGACGATCGCCCTGACGCGCGGATCGGGGGCGGTACGGGGGTCGGTACGGGGTCCCGCGCCCAGCCGGACCTGGACGACCGGGACGAGTTCCCCCTGCCAGGATGAGGGCGTCCCAGGGGGAGAATCCGGCCGGCTGCTGCTCGACGCGCTTCTCGCCAGCTCCCCCAGCGCGTCCTGGTCTCCGCAGACGACTGGGCCGTCTCGGTGGATTCCACGATCGTCCGGGCTCACCAGCACGCAGCCGGGCCGCAAAAAAGGGGGGCTCCGGCCGGTGAGCCGGACGACCACGCCATAGGCCGCTCCCCGGGGCGGACCGACCACGACTGCGCGATTCCCGGCGCCGCGGGCGACCCCGGCGGTGCTCCCGGTCCCGTTGGACCAGCAAGGTCACCGGCTGCGGCGGTCGTCCGGGCCCTCGGCCGCCTCGCGGCCGAGGGGGCGTGACGACCCTCAGCGGTCGTCGCGCATGTCGTCCAAGTCCTCCTCACGCAGGTCGTGCATCACGTCACGCATCGTCGCGTCTTCGCGGCCGCGCTCGTGCGCGACCTCGTCGGGGCTGCGCGGCCGGCCGCCCGTCTTCAGCTGGTCAGGTTCCGGCGAGCGCCCGCGGATCTGCTCCTCGCGGCCCTCGCCCGGCATCCGGCGCTTGTCTCCACCCATGACGGTTCACGCTCCTCACGGGATTCCCGATAATCGGCGCCTAACCCGTCAGGGCCCCGCCAAACACGCGCGCCCCGGCCTCCCGCCGCCGAAGCGATCATGTGTCCATTCCGTGCAGGGGTTCCAGAGAACATGTGTGCGAGGTGGAGGCGGTGCGGAGAGCCCATTAAGAAACCTTGTTGAAGAAGCCCTTACCCCTGGTTCGCTCTTGATTTGCTCCTGTCAATCGGAACAGGGTTCTCCAGACGGTTTGACGCCCCACACGTCAACACGAGGAGAACCCTCTACATGGCAACTCACAAGCGATCCAAAGCCCTTCGCAACACGGCCATAGCCGCGAGCGCCGCAACTGCGGCCGCGGTGGCCCTGTTTGCGAGCCCCCTCGCGGGGGCGGCCACACCGGCCGAAGGGACTGTGCACGGACTCGGCGTAGCAGACGCCGTGGACGGCAGCTTCGTCGTCATTCTCGACGCATCCGCGAACAAGGAGGACTTGGCGAAGAAGTACGGCGGCAAGCTGGAGCGCTCGTACGGCTCGCAGGTCAACGGCTTCTCCGCATCAGGCATGACGGTGAAGGAGGCGAAGCGGCTCGCCGCGGACCCGGCCGTCGGCACGGTCGTGCAGAACAAGCGCTTCCGCATCAACGAGACGCAGGAGAAGCCCCCGTCCTGGGGCCTGGACCGGATCGACCAGGCCGCCACGGCCGGCGACGACAAGTACACGTACCCGGACGGCGGCGGCGAGGGGGTGACGGCGTACGTCATCGACACGGGTGTCAGGATTTCGCACAAGGACTTCAGCGGTCGGGCCGCTCACGGTTTCGACGCGATCGACAACGACGACACCGCTGACGACGGCAACGGCCACGGCACCCACGTGGCGGGCACCATCGCCGGCACTTCCCACGGCGTCGCCAAGAAGGCCAAGGTCGTCGCGGTGCGGGTGCTGGACGACAACGGGTCCGGCACCACCGAGCAGGTCGTGGCGGGCATCGACTGGGTGACGAAGAACCACTCCGGGCCGTCGGTGGCCAACATGAGCCTCGGCGGCGGCGCGGACGAGGCGCTGGACGCAGCCGTGAAGCGGGCCGTCGCCTCCGGCGTGACCTTCTCCGTGGCGGCCGGAAACGAGTCCTCCGACGCTGGTCAGGGCTCGCCCTCCCGGGTGCCCGAGGCCCTCACGGTCGCATCCAGCACCGAGGGCGACCAGCAGTCGGACTTCTCGAACTTCGGCTCGGTGGTGGACCTGTACGCGCCGGGCTCGGAGATCACGTCGGCCTGGAAGGACAGTGACACGGCCGTCAAGACGATCTCCGGGACGTCGATGGCCGCCCCGCACGTGGCGGGCGCTGCCGCGCTCTACCTGGCGGCCCACCCGTCGGCGACGCCCGCCGACACGGCCACCGCGCTGACCGGTGCCGCGACGAAGGGTGCCATCAAGAACCCGTCCTCCGGCACCGCGAACAAGCTGCTGAAGGTAACGCCGTAGTCCCGTGATGCGGTAACGGCTTGACCGGGAGCGGCCCTCCACATCGTGGAGGGCCGCTTCGGCGTGCGTGCGGGGGGCTTTCAGGGGCCCGCGTTGAGCTCCGCGACGATCGAGGCGGGAGTGTGGCCGCTTCCGTCCGACAGGCGGTGGAAGTCGACGGAGACGAAGTTCGGATCACGGCCTCCGGTGGCCGTCCGGCACTGCCCCGCGATGCGGTTCCTCAGCTTGGTGCCGTTGTCCAGGGCCGCCGTCATGACGGTCGGCACGTTGCGGTGGTGGCTCATGGTGAACAGGCGCCGGAATCCCGGCTCCTGACGGTCCAGCGGTACGTCGGACCAGCGGCTGACGCAGGCGAGGTCGTTGCCCAGGTCGCCGAGGCTCCAGTAGTTGCTCACCGTCCAGGACTTGTCGTACATGACGCCCAGGTGCTCACGGTCGGACCGGTCGGAGAAGATCAGCAGCCGCTTGCCGGCGGTCACGAGGTCCGCCACCTTCGGCCATCCGTGCCGGCGTACGCCCCACTCGTCGGGCCGGAACACCATCTCGGGCAGCCCTCTGACCCTGCCGAGGGACTGTTGCAGCTGCTCGGCGCTGACGTAGTCCTCGAGGAAGATCGTCACCACCTCCTGCGGATGGGCGGCCAGGAAGTCCACCACGGTCTGCATCGTGCCGTGGAAGGACTGCCGGGGGAGGGCGTACGTGGCGCCGGCGAAGGTCTTGCAGTCGCCGTGGCACAGGTACACGTCGCTGGGGTAGCAGTCGCTGCCGAAGCTGATGACGCACAGCCAGGTGCTGCGCTCGTACCAGTGTGTGTCCAGGCTCAGGCCGCGGACCCCGTTGTCGAGCTGGGCGCGCACCGACTCGGCCTGGTTCACCGAACTCCAGCGGGAGTCCTCGTAGTTGGTGAACGCGTTGTGGGTGGTCAGGAAGGCGGCCTCGTCGAGGCGCCGGTCACCCCAGCGGGCGGCCGCGGCACCGGCCGCGCTCGTGCCCGCCGTCGCGGTGGCGGCGGAGGCGGGGGCGGGGGTAGACGGGCGCGGGCCCGGGGGCGAGGCGGCGGCGGAGGCGGAGGCGGGGGTAGACGGGCGCGGGCGCGGGGGCGAGGCGGCCGCGGCGGTCGTCGTACCGAGCAGGGTCAGCAGGAGGAGTCCGACGAAGGCGCGCCGGCCGGTACGCCGGCGAAGGCGCCCGCGCACCCAGGTCTTTAACATGCCCATGTCAATCATGCGGTGGAGGGTAGCGCGCCCGCCGTCGAATGCGGAGCCCTCGTACGCGTGCGGCCGCCGCCGGCCACGGGAGGGCTGCGGTGACACCGAGCCCTCCCGTGCTCCCTGGTCGGATCAGGCGGGTGACGGGGCGAGCGCACCCTTCCGCACGGCCGGCGCGGTCGGCACGGCCCGCGCGGTCGGCACGGCCGGCGCGGCGAACCGTTGTCCCCGCTCCGCGAGCGGAAGCTCCGGTGCGGGTGCGGCCGCCGTGGTGTCCGTCAGCAGCTCGATGAGGGAGGTGCGGGCACGGGCCACCCGGGAGCGGACGGTGCCGATGGGGCAGCCGATGGCCTCGGCCGCATCCGCGTACGGCAGGCCGAGGAGCTGGGTGAGGACGAAGGCGTCCCGGCGCTCCGACGGGATCGCGGCCAGGAGTTCGGCCAGTGCGACGCCCTCGTCGAAGCCGGGGACGTCGCACGGCTGGGTCTGTTCGGCGGCGGTCTGCCAGTCGTAGCGGTCCGAGAGCCTGGGCCGGGCGGCGGCGTGGCGGAGGCTGTCGACGACGGTGCGGCGGGCGATGGACAGCAGCCAGGTGCGCGCCGAGGAGCGGCCTTCGAAGCGTGGGAGGGCGGCGAGGGCCCGGAGGAACACGTCCTGGGTGAGGTCGTCGGCGGCCTGGGTGTCGGCGCTGAGGTAGGCGACGTAGCGCCAGACGTCGCGGTGCAGCGCACGCACGAAGCGGTCGGCCTTCGCGGGGTCGCCGTCGCGGGCGTCCAGGGCCAGTCGGGTCACCGCCGCGTCGGCGGTGTGCCGGTCGGTCTGTTCGCCGGCGGGACGGTGCTGGGTGGGCAGGGCAGGAGTCATCGCCACAGGTCCTTCGGGGAAGGGAGGTCCGGCGCCGCCCGCAGGCGGGGCCGGTGAGGGGTGTACGGCCTGCCGGAGGCAGGGCCGATGCCCGAGGTGCGAGGGGCGTGCGCGAACGCGGAGGCCGACGCGTACTCGGGGAGCCGGCTGTCAGAGGACAGCGGTTCCCGTCGGGGGACCCCGTGAGGTGATGGCGTGGACGAGGAGCAGCCGGCGCAGCGCGTGGCGCCGGCGCGCACGGCGTACGAGGACGCGCGGCGGGTGCGGAGTCGCGGCCGGGCGGAGCAGCAGGCGCAGCGGTGTCCAGAGCCATCCGGCGACGGCGCGCAGGATGCGGAAGGCGGCTCGCTCTCCGTAGGCCAGCCACAGGCCGCACACCACCGCGGCCACGAGGTGGGCGGTGAGCATCGCGGTCGGCGACATGCCGCCCATGTCGTGGCCGCCGCCCGGCATCGCAGTCCCGGCGGACACGGCGCCGGCCGTCTCGTGCACGGCGTGGTGACCATGAGCGGCGGCATCGGAGAGCGCGGTGCCAGGCGGAGGCCGGAAGACCAGCCCGCCGACCCCGGCGTCGTTGACCACCTTCAGCGCCTCACGCGCGGAGACGGCGGCGGTCGCCCCGTCTCCGCAGGTCAGGTACTCGGCCCACTGGCGGGCGAACGAGGCCCCGGTGGGCAGGGACGGGCGGACCAGGGACTGGGCCAGGGAGAACCCCGCGTGGAGCGCGGCCTGGACGGTGACGGCCGCGCCGGTGACGGCGAGCAGCCCCCGTTCCCGGCCGGTGAAGGCCCAGGCCGCTCCCGCCGTGCCGGCGAACGCGGCGGACAGGGCCCACCAGGGCACGGCCGTGCCCGACATGAGGATGTGGCCGGTGGCCGCGAGCAGCACGCAGAGGGCTGCGAACATCGCAGCCCGTACGACTCGTGAACATCGGCCCGGGTTCATGGCGGGGCTCATCCTCGCACCAGCTTCCGGGAGTTCGAAGAAGGGTGCGCACTTCTGGACAAGTTCTGGTGGCCGGCCCGGCTGCGCCTTGAGCGCCTGCCCCTTGTGAGCCGGAACACAGCGAGCGGGCGGAACTGGAGGGCCTCGCCGGCCGACTGCATGGCCGGTCGGAAGGAAGTGCGCGCAGCGTGGGGAAGGGAGCCATCAGTGGCGGTGGAGGAACCCGGGACCGTGCGGACGCGTGCGGACGAGGCCACGGAACACCGGCTGACGGCGCTGCTCACGTGCGCCATGGCGTTCTCGATGCTGCAGCTGTTCCTGCTCGGCGCCCTGAGCCCGCGGCTGGTCGACGAACTGGGCGTGTCGCCCGCGGTCCTCGGCCTCACGACGACGCTCGGCTTCGGGACGGCCGCCCTGCTGTCCCCGGCCGGCGGCCGGATCGTCGACCGGATCGGCCCGCGCCGCTCGCTGGTCGTCCTGCTGCTGCTGTCGGCCGCGGCCCTCGCCCTGATCGGCGCCGCGCCCGGTGCCGGTGTGCTGCTGGGCGCCGTCGCACTGGGCGGCGTACCGCAGGCGCTGGCCAACCCCGCCACCAACAAGGCCATCATGCGCGTCGTTCCGGCGGCCCGGCGGGGTGCGGTGACGGGACTCAAGCAGTCCGGTGTCCAGCTGGGCGCCTTCGTGGCCGGACTGCCCCTCGTGATGCTGGCGGGCGGGATCGGCTGGCGGGGTGCGGTGTGGACGGCGGCCGGCGCGGCCCTGCTCGCCGGGGGGTGGGCGCTGCGGGCGTTGCCCGACGATGCCCCGCCGCCCCCGGCCGGACCGGGCGGCTCGCTCGTTCCCCGCGGGATGGTCGCCTGGCTGGCAGCCTTCTCGCTGTTCCTCGGGGCCGGCATCGCTTCGGTCAACACCTACCTGGCCCTCTTCGGGGCGCAGCGCCTGGGCATGGGACCGACGGCCGCCGGCGCCCTGGTCGCCGTACTGGGCGTCGCCGGGATCGCCGGCCGGATCGGCTGGTCGAAGGCGGCCCGGCCCGGGCGGGCCGAGTGGCTGCCGGGAGGGCTCGCCTGCGGTGCGCTCGGGGCGGCCCTCCTCCTGGGCGCCGCGCTCTTCGCGGGCCCGCTGGTGTGGATCGGGGCGGTCGCCGTCGGCGTGTTCGCCGTCTCCGGGAACGCCGTATCCATGGTGCTGGTCATGCAGCGGGCCGCCCCGGGCCGGGCCGGGCAGGACTCGGCGCTCGTCGCGGCAGGGTTCTTCGGCGGATTCGCCCTGGGGCCGCCCCTGTTCGGCCTGCTGGCCGGGAGCGGCCGGTACGGCTACGGGTGGCTGCTGGTCGCCGTGGAGTTCGCGGCGGCGGGAGCCGTCGCCTTCGCCTGGGCCGCGCGGGACCGGCGGAAGGTCACCTCGTGAACACCGCGACGGCACCCGTGGATTGGGCCGAAAACGCCCTCGCAGCCGTGATCGGGCGCGTGAGCGTGACCGAGGCCCAGGTCGGCGAGCGCTTTCCGCTCCACGCGGAGCCCGACGACGGGAGATGGACGACCACCGGCCGAGGTTCGTGGACCGGCGGCTTCTGGGCGGGGCTGCTGTGGCTGCGCGCCCGCTACACCGGCACCGACGCCGACCGGCGGGCCGCCGCCGCGTGCACCGCCCGGCTCGCGCCGTGGGCGGACGCCGACACCGCCACCCGGGGCCTGATCTTCTGGTACGGGACCTCGCTCGCCGGAACCGATCCCGAAGCCGCCCGGCTGCGGGAACGGGCCGCCCGGGCCTGCCTGTCGGCCTACGACCCCGAACTCGGCCTGGTGCCCTGGGGCGACGCGCTGGGCGGGCCCCGCCTGCTGGCCCGCGTGGACGGCGTACCGGGCATGGTGCCCCTGCTGGCGGGCGCCGGGGCGAAGGGCACGGCCGCCGCGGCCGGCCACCTCCACCGGCACCTCGACCTCTGCCTCGGCTCGGGCGGGGAGCGGCGCCCGTGGCTGTGGCCCGCCCGGCTGTTCGACGAGGGCGCCGGATGGCAGCGCTGCGACGAACCCGCGCCGGGCTGGAGCCGGGGGCAGGCCTGGCTGCTCCTGGCCGTCGCCGACGCCCTGACGCGGCCCGGCCTCGTGAGCGGTGACTCCGCCCGGCTCGACGAGGCGGCCGGACAGCTGCTGTCGCAGGGGGAGGTGCTCTCCGGACGGCTGGTACCGCCGGCCGGCGCCTCCCGGCCCGGCGGCCCCCTGGACACGTCGGCCGCCGCGATCACCGCGGTGGCCCTGCTGAAGCTCGCACGGGCCTCCGGCCCCCGGGCGGAAGCGTGTTCGGACCGGGCCGTGGCCATCCTGAACCGCCTGGCACAGGCCCACCTGACCGGCGCGTGCTCCGGCCGCCCGCCGGGGATGCTGCTGGACGGCTGCTACGACGCCGCGAAGGGACTGGCGGTCCGGCACGAGCTGATCTGGGGCGACTTCTTCCTGGCGCTCGGGCTGGCCGCGCTGGACGGCCTCGTCGACATCACCCGCGTGTAGGCCCCCCCGTGCCGTGCTCGCGCAGGACGCGGCGGGCCACGGAGGTGATGTGGAGCTCGTCGGGGCCGTCGAGGATGCGGGCGGCGCGCCCCGTACGGAAGAGAGCGGGCAGGGGGGTGTCCGGACCGAGCCCGGCGGCGCCGTGGACCTGGATGGCCGAGTCCGTGACCTGCTGGAGCATGCGGGCGGCGGCGACCTTGGCCAGCCCCACCTCCGTACGGGCGTCCTGCCCGGCCGCGATCAGGCCCACCGCCTCGTGGACGAGGGGACGCGTGGTGCGCAGCGCGAGCAGGGCGTCGAAGACGTGCTGCTGGACCAGCTGGTGGTCGGCGAGGGGCCCACGGGATCCGCTGCGGGTGGCGGCCCGTGCGCACATGAGGTCGAAGGCGCGCTGGGCCTGGCCCAGCCAGCGCAGGCAGCGCAGCGTACGGCCCAGCAGCAGCCGCTCACCCGCGAGGGCGAGGGCGTTGCCGGGCTCGCCGAGGAGGTGGTCGGCGGGCACGCGGACCCGGTCGAGTTCGATCTCGTACTGACCCGCCGCGCCGAGCACGGGGAGTTCGCGGACCACGCGGAAGCCGGGGGAGGCGGTGGGCACCAGGAACAGGGAGAGGCCTTCGCGGTCCCCGGCGGTTCCGCCGGTGCGGGCCAGCACGGTCACCAGGTCGGCGCCCGCGGCGCCGGAGGTGAACCACTTGCGGCCGGTGACGCGCCAGCTGCCGTCCGCAAGGCGCTCGGCGCCGGTGGCGGTCGAGAACGGGTCGGTGCCCGGCACGTCCGGCTCGGTCATCGCGTAGCAGGTACGCATCTCCCCGGCGACCAGCCGTTCCAGGTACTCCTCGTGGACCCGGGGCGTGCCGTGGCGGGCCAGCATGGTGACGTCGAGCAGGGGAGCGGAGCCGAGCGCGACGGGACCGTGGTCACTGGCGCCCTCGGCCTCGGCCAGCGCGGCGTACGCGGCGAAGGACAGTCCGCCGCCGCCCAGTTCGGCCGGGAGCGGGAGCGCCCAGAGCCCTTCCTCCCGGGCCTGCCCCCTCAGCTCGGCGAGCGCTGCGGCCGCCGCCGGGCCGCCCGCGTCCAGCACGCCCTCCCGGGGGATCACCCGGCCGCGGACGAACGCGCCGACCCGGGCTTTCAACTCGGCTCCTCGGAGCTCGTGTGGGGCGGCCGTGCCTGGATCTATCACTGTTTTCCTCCTCATTCCCGGGAACTCGTGGGAACGGTTGTCCGACTGTCTGTCCGTGGAACTGGTCGGGTGCGAACGCTCCCCGGTTCCCGCGTATCGCACGAACCGGGCGACGGCCACCGCCGCGCCGGGAGAGGAGAGGCATGGCGTCACCAGCCACCACGCAGACGGTCCGGCCGCTCGACACACTGCGCTTCGACACCTCGGGGCCCCCGCAGATCACGGAGGTCGTCGCCGGCCACCTGCGCATGCTCGGCGCGACCGGGGACCATGGCGGCCAGGCCCCGCCGGACCGCATCACGCTCACCGGCGGCGGCTTCGCACCGGCGCGGGCGGCCGCCACGTGGGCGGGTCCCGCGAGGGGGCTCGTCGACGAGGCGACCGTCCAGGCCGCCACCGGCATCATGGCCGTACACGGCCGCCGGGACGGCTCCCCGCGCGGACTGGCCGCCGACTACGCGGCCACGGCCACCGCCGTCCTGACCGTGCAGGGACTGCTCGCCGGCCTGATAGGCCAGGCCCGGGGCGGGCCCGCCGCCCAGGTCACCACCCGCGCGGACCGGGCGGGCCTGCTGACGGTGTCCCAGTACCTCGCCGCAGCCGGAGCCGACGAGGGCGAGGCGGCCGAACTCGCCGCCGGCGGCCCGCCCTTCCGCTCCGCCGAGGGAGTCCTCTTCGAGCTGGAGACCCTCGACCCGGGTGCCTGGGCCGCCTTCTGGCGGGCACTGGAGGCGCCCGCCGATGCGATCCGGGCAGGCTGGCGGCCCTTCCAGTTCCGGTACGCCACCGCCTGCGCGCCGTTCCCGCCGGCCCTCCACGAGGTCACCCGGGCCATCCCCATGACGGGCATCCGGCGGGCCGCCGCGCTCTCCGGCGCCGAAGTCTGCGTCCTGCGCACCCTCGCGGAAAGGGCACTGGAGGACGACGGCGCCGCTCCCTGGGCGCTGCGGCTCCTCGAGCCGGAAGCCGGCCGTCCGAGAACGGCGGCCGGGCGGGGCGACGGCCCCTCCGCGGGCCGGCCGCTGGCCGGACTGACCGTGCTGGAGGCCGGCCGCCGCATCCAGGCCCCGCTCGCCGCCCACCTGTTGGGCCTGCTCGGCGCCGAGGTGATCCGGATCGAGCCGCCGGGCGGGGACCCGCTGCGCGGCATGCCGCCCGCCTGCTCCGGAATCTCCGCGCGCTGGCTCGCCCTCAACCGGGGCAAGCAGGCGGTGGAGATCGACATCAAGGCGGACGCAGACCGGCGCAGGCTGCGCGAGATGGCCGCGGAGGCCGACGTCTTCCTCCACAACTGGGCCCCGGGCAAGGCCGCCGAACTCGGCCTGGACCACGACGACCTCGCGGCGGTGAACCCCGCACTCGTCTACGCGTACACCAGCGGCTGGGCCGACCGGCTCGGCGACGCCCCCATCGGCACCGACTTCATGGTCCAGGCCCGCACCGCGGTCGGCGAGGCCGTCCGCCCCCAGGACGAGGCCCCGGCCCCCTCGCTGATGACCCTGCTCGACGTCCTCGGCGGACTGCACGGCACCGAGGCGGTCCTCGCCGGACTCCTGCTGCGCGAACGCACCGGTCACGGCGTACGGGTGGACTCCTCCCTGCTCGGCGCCGCCGACACGCTGACCGCGCCCGCGCTGCGACGTGCGGTCCGGGGCGAGGACCCCCGGCGGCCGGCCGGATTCCGGCGCCCCCTGCCCACGGCCGACGGCTGGATCGCCCCGACCGACGAGGGCGCCGCCGCCGCGGGAGCGTACGACCTGCGCGAACTGCCCACCGCGGACGCCCTCAAGCAGCTGCGGGAGCACGGCCTGACGGCCACCGCCGTCACCACCGAACTGGCCGACCTGCACCACGACCGGCGCTTCACCGGCTCGATCAGCCGCGACGCGCACGGCGCCCCTGCCGTTCCCGACCCCTGGAGCTTCGGATGACCGTCGAATTGCACGACCTGCTGCCCGCCGACCTCCGCCGCTCCTGGGTGGTCGACGGCACCTGCCCCGACCTCGACCTCTACAGCCTCTTCCGGGCCCGGCAGATCGCCGACCTGCACGCCACCGCCGTCATCGACGCCAAGGGCCCGCTCTGTTACACCGCACTGGACCGCAAGGTGCGCGCCCTGGCCACCGGCCTGCGCGACCTCGGCATAGGACCGGGCGACGTGGTCGGCGTCCAGCTCCCCAACCACCGGAACGCCGTCATCGCCGACCTGGCCCTGGCCGCCCTCGGCGCGGTGGCCCTGCCCTTCCCCGTCGGCCGCGGCAGCCTGGAAGCGGAATGCCTGCTTCGCCGCGCCGAGGCCGTCGCCGTCATCGCCGCGATCGACCACCGAGGCAGCCGGCACGCCGCCGACCTGCACACCCTGGCGCCGGCCCTGCCCGCCCTCCGGCACGTGATCGCAGCCGGGGCGGGGACGGCACCCGAGGGAACGGTCGCCTTCTCTGCCCTGCTGCGCTCCGACGCGAGCGCCTTCGTACCGGCCCGGCCCGACCCGGACAGCGCGGCCCGCATCCTGGTCTCCTCCGGCTCCGAGGCCGAGCCGAAGATGGTCGCGTACTCGCACAACGCCCTCGCCGGCGGCCGCGGGAACTTCCTCGCCTCCCTGATGCCCGACGGGACCGCGCCGCGCTGCCTCTTCCTGGTGCCGCTGGCCTCCGCCTTCGGCTCGAACGGCACGGCCGTCACCCTGGCCCGGCACGGCGGCACGCTGGTCCTCCTCGACCACTTCACCCCGGAAGCGGCCCTCGCGGCGGTGCGGGAGCACGCGCCCACGCACATCCTCGGCGTGCCCACGATGGTCCGGATGATGCTGGACCGGCTCGAGGGCGACGGCGGCGCGCTGCCCGCCCCCACCGCCCTCGTCCTGGGCGGATCCGCGCTCGACGAGCGCACGGCCGAGGACGCCGCCCGCGCGTTCGGCTGCCCGGTCGTCAACCTCTACGGCTCGGCCGACGGCGTCAACTGCCACACCGGACTGGCCAACGACACCCCGCCCGCCGACGGCCAGGGGGTCGTGGCCGGGCGCCCCGACCCCCGGGTCGCCGACATCCGCATCGCCGACACCGAAACGCACGAGCCGCTGCCGGACGGCAGCGTCGGGGAGATCATCGCGCGCGGCCCGATGACCCCGCTCTGCTACGTCGCCTCCCCGGACCTCGACGCCCGCTACCGCACCCCCGACGGCTGGGTCCGCACCGGAGACCTCGGCTTCCTCGACGGGGCGGGCACCCTCCACATCGTCGGCCGGCTCAAGGACATCGTCATCCGCGGCGGCGCCAACATCAGCCCCGCCGAGGTCGAACGCCGGCTGGCCTCCCACCCGTCGGTGCGCGACGTGGTGTGCGTGGGCGTTCCGGACGCGGTGATGGGGGAGAGGCTGGCGGCCTGCGTCGTTCCCCGCACGGCGCACGCGCCGTCCCTGAAGGAGCTCTGCGCGCACCTCACGGAGTGCGGGCTCGAGCAGCGCAAGTTCCCCGAGCGGCTCCTGGTCGTGGCCGAACTCCCGCTGACCCCGGCGGGCAAGCCCGACCGGGGCGCCCTGCGCGCGCGCCTGACCGACATCCGCCCGCAGCCGGAGACCGGCACCGTCCCGCGGCCGGCGACCGGCGTCCCGCAGTTGGGGACCGGCACCGTCCCGCAGTTGGCGACCGGCAGCGTCCCGCTCGCCCAGGCCGGATGAGACGGCGGGGCCCGGCCGGCGCCGCGCCGGCCGGGCCCCGCCCCAGCAGGAACGGGAGGGCACGCGCCCAGCGCGTGCCCTCCCGTCGTCGCTACGCCGTGCGGCGCGCGGTCACGAGGCGCCCATGGCCTTCTTCAGCTCGGCCGCCGCGTTGCGGTAGACCGGCAGTAGGTCGAGGTCCTCGCCCGGATAGTTGACGATCTTGACCTGCTTGGCGCCGGAGTCGGGCAGGACCGTACCGGTGGACATGTGGGCGTTGTCCAGGACGAGCGCAGGCTTCTTCGCGGAAAGATCGGCGAGCTGCGCCGGGGTGACGGCCTCGGGCCCGAACGTGCCCACGGGGGTGGCGCCCGAGAGCTTCGCGGCCCAGGCGGTGAAGACCTGGGTGACGACGGAGGGGCTCTTGCCGCCGGGCCAGGCCGCCTGGACGTCCTTGTTCAGCTTCGCGTACTCGGTGTCGAAGCCGGTCTTCCACTGAGTGGCGGCGTCCGCCGTGCCGAAGAGAGCACCCAGCTTGTCGACCTCGGCCTTGACCTTGTCGGGGTCGTTGTCGAGGTTGACCTCGACCAGCTTCGCCTTGGAGCCGGCGGCTTCCTTGATCTTCGCGGCGTACGGCTCGAACGGCGCGTAGAGCACGAAGTCGGCCTTGGCGACGGCGGCGAGGTCCGAGGGCTTCGGGTCGTAGTCAGGGGCGTGGTGCACGGACTGCGGGACGATGACCTTGACGTCCTCGGCCCCCGCGGCCTTGGCGAACGCGCCCTCCCAGGTGGTGGTCACGACCACCACGGGCTTGTTCTTCCCGGCCGGGGCGCCGGCCTTCGCCGGGCCGTCGGCGGCGGCGCTGGTGCCGGTGTCGCCGTCGCCTCCGCAACCGGCCGTGAGGAGGACTGCCGCGCTCAGTGCGAGGAAGGAAGAGATACGGACGCCGGTGCGCGCCATGAGCTGATTCTCCGTTCGGGTATGAAGTGCACGGCGAGGACGAGCGCCCCCGCCGTCAGGACGAGGACCGGGCCGGGCGGCCAGTCCAGCCACAGGGCCAGCAGGAACCCCGTCAGGTTGACGACGACGCCGATGCCGACCGCCCACAGGGTGATCGACCGCAGCGAACTGCCGAGGCGGCGGGCCGCGAGCGCGGGCAGCAGGGTCAGCGCGTCGACGAGCAGGGCGCCGGTGAGCTTGATGGCCCCGGCGACCGCGATGGCGACGAGCACCAGGAGGGCCGCCGTCAGTGCCCGCACGGGGACGCCGGAGCACTGCGCGAGCTCGCGGTCGTAGAGGAGCAGGCCGATCTCGCGGCGCCGCCACCAGAACAGACCGGGGACCACCACGGCGAGCACCCCGAGGACGACGAGATCGGCGGTGCCCACCGACAGGATCGAGCCCCACAGCAGGGCGAACGCGCCGGAGGCGTTGACTCCCGACACGGCGAGCAGGAGGAGGGCCGCCGCGATGGCCAGGCTCATCAGCAGCCCCATCGCCCCGGACAGCCCGTCCGGGGTACGGGCGAGCGGGGCGACGCCCGCGCCGGCCAGGGCGCAGGCCACCAGAGCGCACAGCATGGGGTCGAGGCCGGTGAGCAGGCCGACCGCGATACCGAGCAACGCGACGTGCATCATCGCGAACCGCACCGGCATGATGTCGAGCCCGACGATGACCACCCCGATGACGGGCAGGCCGACCGCGGCCAGCAGCAGGGCGATGCCCGCCCGTTGCACGGGCAGGAGCTGCAGGAGTTCGCCCAGGTCGGCGGTGGCGAGTGTCACCGGACCTCCCGCAGCCGGCCCGCGGCCATCTCCAGTACCCGGTCGCAGCGCTCCGCCAGCGTGCGGTCGTGCGTCACCACGACGAGGGTCACCGGCAGGGAGGTGAGGACGTCCGCCGCTTCCTCCTGGCCGTCGAAGTCGAGGGCGGCGGTGGGCTCGTCGGCCAGGAGCACCTGTGCCCCGGCGGCGACACAGCCGATCGCCCGGGCCAGGTACATGCGCTGCAACTGCCCCCCGGAGAGGGTGTGCAGCGGCCGCCCGGTCAGCGGACCCACCCCGAGCCGGTCCGCGGCCTCGGCCGCGTCCCCCGGAGCGCCGCTGCTCGCCAGCAGCTCGCCGCCGAGCAGCGGGAAGCGCCCGGCGGCCGGCTTCTGCGGGATCCAGGCGCAGGCCCGGCGCCGCCAGGCCCACTCCGCGGCCGAACCGGTGCCGCGTCCGCCGACCGTGATCGAGCCCGACACCTGCCGGTGGAGGCCGAGCACGGCACGCAGCAGCGTGGTCTTGCCCGAACCGTTCGTTCCGGTCAGGGCCACCCGCTCACCGGCCGCGATCTCCAGATCCACCTCGGCGACGGCCTCCACCCGGCCGTGCCGGCAGGCCACCTCGCGCATGTGGACGTCCAGCCCGCCCATCACTCGTCCCTCGATCCTCCGCGGCAGGATGACTTCGCCGCGGTGTCCGCCCCTTACGCCGCAGTAGTCGGACGGCGCGGGCTCCGGGTTCCCGAAGACGGAAAGATCGCACGAGACCTGAAGAAGTGCGACGAAGAGCGGTTCAGCTGCCGGGCCGCACGACGAACGCCACGGCCTCGACGGGCCCGCTGTTGCGGAAGTGCAGGACGAAGGGCACGGCGTCACCCACCTGCCAGCGGCCCTTGACCGTCATCATCACGTCCAGCGTGCTGGGGGACATCTGCAGCGTCGAGCCGGCGGGGATCTCCGCCGAGGGGGCCATGCGCATGGAATCCGCCCCCGCGGCACTCGTGTGCCGGCTCAGCATCACCGCCTCCACGACGGGGGAGGTGACGGAGACCAACTGGTCGCCGGACCCCCCGGTGTTCGTGATCCGGAAGAACGCGGCGGTGCGCTCCTTGTCGGCGTACGGCAGGAAGACCCGCCCGAGACCGACCTCGATGCGGGCCGGAGTGCCCGCCGCTCCCGCCGTGGTCCAGGCGGTCAGCCCGACCAGGGCCGTGAGACAGGCGGTCACCGGTGCGAGCACGGAGATCAGCCCCTCGCGCAGCCGGCGGCTGCGGAACCAGGCCTCGGCCGGCGACGTGGGGGGAAGGGGACCGGTCATCGCTGGAAGTCCTTTCGGCCGGAACGGGGTGCCGCCACGCCGCCGTGGCGCTTCGGTGAGGGCTGCCAGGCCCGCAGGCGCAGGCTGTTGCCGACCACCAGCAGCGAGCTGGCGGACATCGCGGCCGCGGCGACCATCGGGTTGAGCCAGCCGGCCGCGGCGAGCGGCACGGTGACCGCGTTGTAGCCGAACGCCCAGACGAGGTTGGCGCGGATCGTCCCCAGGGTGCGACGGGCCAGCCGGACGGCGTCCGCCACGGCCTCGATGTCACCGCGCACCAGCGTCACGTCGGCCGCTCCGATCGCCACGTCCGTACCGCTGCCCATGGCGATGCCGAGATCGGCGCGGGCCAGGGCGGCGGCATCGTTCACACCGTCGCCGATCACCGCCACCCGGCGCCCCTCCTCCTTCAGGCGGGTCACCAGTTCGGCCTTGCCCTCCGGAGTGCAGCGCGCATGGACCGCGGCGATGCCGAGCTGCGCGGCGACCGTACGAGCCGTGGCATCGCGGTCACCCGTGGCCAGCACCGGTTCCACTCCCAGCCGGCGCAGCCCGTCCACGGCCCGGTAGCTCCCGGGGCGCAGGACGTCCCCGAGGGCGATCAGGGCCTCGTCGAAGCCGTCCACCCGGACCAGGACGGGCGTGAGAACGGCCGCTTCCGCCTGGGCCAGCGCCTGCACCAGCGACTTCGGCAGGCCGTCGTCGGGGGAGAGCACGTCGACGCGCCGCCCCTCCACGAACCCGGTGACGCCCGCCCCGGGAGTGGCCAGGAAGCCGGTGACCGGTGGCAGCGTGCCCCCGGTCTGTGCGCGCTGCGCGTACGCGGCGAGGGCGCGGCCCAGCGGATGCTCCGAGCCCTGCTCCACGGCCCCGGCCAGGCGCAGGACCGCCTCGCGCCCGATGCCGCCGCTGACCGCGGTGACGTGGACGACGCTCATGTGTCCGGTGGTGAGCGTGCCCGTCTTGTCCAGGATTACGGTGTCCACGTGCCGCAGTGCCTCCAGCGCCTGCGGACCGCTGACCAGCACGCCCAGCTGCGCGCCCCGGCCGGTCGCGGCCAGCAGCGCGGTGGGGGTCGCCAGCCCCAGCGCGCACGGACAGGCGACCACGAGGATCGCCACCGCCGCGGTCACGGCCGCCTGTGGATCCGCCCCGGCGCCGAGCCAGAAACCGAGGACCGTGACCGCCAGGGTCAGGATCACCGGCACGAAGACCCCGGCCACGCGGTCGGCCAGCCGCTGGGCCCGCGCCTTGCCCGCCTGGGCCTCGGTGACCATGCGGGTGATCCGGGCGAGCTGGGTGTCCGCGCCGACCGCGGTGGCCCGTACGAGGAGCAGCCCGCCGGCGTTGACGGCGGCGCCCACCACCTTCCGGCCGGGCCCCACCTCCACGGGATCGCTCTCACCGGTGACCAGGGACAGGTCCAGGGCAGAGCTGCCGGAGACCACCACGCCGTCGCTGGCTACCCGTTCGCCGGGCCGCACGAGGAACTCCTGCCCCACCCGCAGCTGTTCCACGGGGATCCGCCGCTCCGTGCCGTCCTCCCGTACGGTCACGTCCTTGACGGCGAGCCCGGCCAGTGAGCGCAGGGCCGCGCCGGTGCCGCGCCGGGCCCGCGCCTCCAGATGGCGTCCGGCCAGGACGAACAGGGGAACTCCGACGGCGGCTTCCAGGTAGACGTGCGCGACCTCCCCTCCCGCCGAGGGGAGGAAGGTGAACGGCATCCGCATGTCCGGATCGCCGGCGCCGCCGAGGAAGAGCGCGTACAGGGACCAGGAGAACGAGGCGGCGACCCCGAGGGAGGCCAGGGTGTCCATGGTGGCCGCCGCATGCCGCAGTCCGCGTACCGCCCGCAGGTGGAAGGGCAGGGCGCTCCACACGACCACCGGAGCGGCGAGAGTGAGGCACAGCCACTGCCAGTTGCGGAACTGCAGGGCGGGCACCATCGACAGCACGAGGACCGGGACGCAGAGCAGTACGGTGATCAACAGCCGTTCGCGCTCCAGGCGTTCCCCTTCGCCTTCGCCGTCGCCGGGCGGCTCCACCGGCGGGGACCCCTCACGCGGGGACTCCTCACGCGGGGACTCCTCACGCGGGGACTCCTCACGCGGGGACTCCTCACGCGGTACGGGCGCCGGGGGTGGCTCGGCGGTGTAACCCGCGCGCTCCACCGCCTCGACCAGGTCCTGGACGGTCACGGCCGGCGGATGGCTCACCCGCGCCTTCCCGGTGGCGAGGTTGACCGTCGCGGTCACCCCGTCGAGCCGCGCCAGCCGCTTCTCCACCCGGTTCACGCAGGCCGCGCACGTCATACCGCCGACGGTCAGATCGGTCGTGGTCAGGGTGCCGGCCGCGGCGTCCGCGGTCACCGCCCGCTCCCCGGATGCGTACCGCCCATGCCGCCCATGTCACCCGTACCGCCGCCGGATCCCGCATCGGAGCCGGTCCGGTGCAGGCCGGGAGCGACCGGCCCGGCGGCCGATCCCACCCCGTAGGAGAGGGCGAACACGGCTGCGAGGAGCACGACGAAGCCGGCCAGGGCCGGCGGCGGCGCCCAGCGCGGCCAGGCGGGGCGGGGGCGGGTCTCGGGTTGCCTTCCGGTCATCGGCTCTCCAGATCCTGGGTACGTGTACGGCGCTGCTCCCGTCGCGGTCATCCGTGCGCGAGCCGCCGGAGAGGTAGTCGTGCGGGGTGCGGTACGAGTTCCCGCCGGCACCCGTTCGCGTCGAACCCCTTCCGGCGGCGTACCTTATTGCGACCAATGTGCAACTGCTTTATGGATGCGAAAGAGGATCTGGTGGGCTCTCCTGTGGTGCTGGGCATCGAGTCGTCGTGTGACGAGACCGGTGCCGGGATCGTGTCCGACGGCCGGCTGCTCGCGCACGTGGTGGCGTCGAGCATGGACGAACACGCGCGGTTCGGCGGGGTGGTGCCGGAGATCGCCGCCCGCGCCCACCTCCACGCCTTCAACCCCGTCGTACGGGAGGCCCTGGACCAGGCGGGGCTGCGGATCTCCGACATCGACGCCGTCGCGGTCACCACCGGACCGGGCCTCTCGGGCGCGCTGCAGGCCGGGCTGGCCGGTGCCAAGTCCCTGGCCTACGCGGCCGGCGTGCCGCTGTACGGCGTGCACCACCTGGCCGGACACGTCGCCGCCGACACCCTGGAGCACGGGCCGCTCCCGAACCCGTGCATGGTGCTGATCGTGTCGGGCGGGCACACCTCGCTGCTGTTCGTACGGGACCTCGTCCGCGATCCGATCCTGCACCTCGGCGACACGGTGGACGACGCGGCCGGGGAGTGCTTCGACAAGGTGGCCCGGGTCTTCGGCCTGCCCTATCCGGGCGGGCCGGCCATCGACCGGGCCGCCCGCGGCGGCAACGGCCGCGCGGTGGCGTTCCCGCGCCCGCTCACGCGTCCTGGAGACGCCCCGTACGCCTTCTCCTTCTCCGGGCTGAAGACCGCCGCCGCGCGCTGGGCCGAACAGCACCGGCTGCGCGGCGAGGAGATCCCGCTGGCCGACGGCGCCGCCTCCCTCCAGGAGGCCGTGGCGGACGTGCTCACCCGCAAGGCCCTGGCCGCCTGCCGGGAGTACGGAGTGCGGACGCTCGTCGTGGTGGGCGGGGTCGCCGCCAACTCGCGGGTGCGCGCACTGGCGGAGGAACGGTGCGCGGCGGCCGGGGTCGAGCTGCGGGTGCCTCCGCTGACCCTGTGCACCGACAACGGGGCGATGATCGCCGCCGTCGGCGACCTCCTGGTGCGGTCGGGCTCGGCTCCGGCGCAGCTCGACGTCTCGATCGACCCGTCGGCGCCGCTGGAGTACGCGGCCCTGCACCCCGTCGCCCGCACTGCCGCGAGGGCCGCGTGAGCGGCGTACCGGTCAGTCCCGGCGAACGGCCGGCTCCCCTCCCTCCGGTGCCCCGTCGGCCGGCCCCTCGTAGCCGGGCAGGACGCTGACGAACGGCACCCCGGTGCGCGGATGCTCGATGACCTCGGCCTCGACCTCGTACACCTCGGACAGCAGCGGCGCCGTCAGCACCTCCGAGGGCTGCCCGGTGGCGACGACGCGGCCGCCCGTCATCACGCAGATCCGGTCGCAGAACGCCGCGGCGAGGTTCAGGTCGTGCAGCGCGACGACGGCGGTGACGCCGAGGCGCCGCACGAGCCGCAGTGCGTCCAGCTGGTGACGCAGGTCCAGGTGGTTGGTCGGTTCGTCGAGCACCATGGTCCCCGTGCGCTGGGCGAGCGCGCGGGCGATCAGGACCCGCTGCTTCTCCCCGCCCGACAGCCGGTCGAACGGCGCGTGCGCGAGGGAGCCGACGCGCAGCTCCGCCAGGGACCGGGTGATGATCTCGCGGTCGTCCGCGTCATCGCCCGCGAAAGCCCGCTTGTGCGGGGTGCGGCCCATCGCCACCACGTCGTACACGGTCAGTTCGAAGTCCCCTGACGTCTCCTGCAGTACGGCCGCGAGGTGCTGGGCGAGGCGTTTGCCCGGCATCCGCCAGACGTCCTCGCCGTCGAGCAGGACCCGGCCCGATGTGGGCCGCACCGCCCGGTAGAAGGTGCGCAGCAGGGTGGACTTGCCGGCGCCGTTGGGGCCGACGAGGCCCACGACCTCGCCGGCCGACACGTGCAGGGACGCCTGGTGGACCAGTGCCTTGCCGTTCACCACGACGCTGACGTCCTCGGCGCGCAGGTATCCGGGCTCTCCGGTCGGTCGGTTGGTCACCGGGCGGCCTTCCGTCGCATCAGCCAGAGGAAGAAGGGACCGCCGACGAGGGCGGTGAGGATGCCCACGGGTATCTCCTCCGGGCTCATGAGCGTGCGCGCGGCCAGATCGGCGGAGATCAGGAACGCCGCCCCCAGGAGGGCCGCGGCGGGCAGCGCACGGCGGTGGTCGGCGCCCACGAGCAGCCGCACCACGTGCGGCATGATCAGTCCGACGAAGCCGATCTGCCCGCTGACCGCGACGATCGTGCCGATCATCAGGGCCACCAGCGTGAACAGGGCGCCGCGGAACCGGTGTACGTCCAGACCGAGGGCCGCGGCGGCCTCCTCCCCGGCCAGCAGGAGGTTGAGCGGACGGCAGACACCGAGGAGAACGGCCGTCCCGAGCAGGACCGCACCGACCGGGATCCACACCGTCGTCCAGGTGGTCCCGGCCAGTCCGCCGAGCATCCAGCGCAGTGCGGACTGGGTCTTGTGCGGGTCGTTCGAGGTGATGATCAGGAAGCTGGCCAGAGCCGACAGCACCTCGGCCGTGGCCACACCCGCCAGGACCAGCCGTACCGTCGTCATCCGCCCGCCCGAGCGGGCCAGGAAGTAGACGGCGACCAGGGCGGCCAGGGCCCCGCAGAACGCGGCCACCGGCAGGGTGAACAGCCCGAACACCGTCAGGTTCAGGACCAGCACGAGCACCGCGCCGACCGACGCGCCCGAGGAGACGCCCAGCAGCATCGGATCGGCCAGCGGGTTGCGGACCAGTGCCTGAAGCGCCATTCCGGCCACCGACAGGCCCGCGCCGACCACCCCGGCCAGCAGCACCCGGGGCAGGCGGACGTCCATGACGATCGTCTCGCGCACCGGGGTCCACGCCGGCTCGGCGAGGGACGGGTGCACGCGGTGCAGCAGGATGCCCCACACCTGGTCGGCCGGGACGCTGATCGAGCCGGCCGCGATGCCGGCCGTGGCGGCGCCGACCACCAGCGCGCCCAGGAGGGCCAGCACGACGGCGTACGGGATCCCGGGGCGCCGCGCGGGCCCTGGCCGGCCTGCCTCGCGAGGGCCGGACCGGCGTTCCTCATGGAGGCCGGCCCCCACGGGTGCCGGAGCCTTCGCCCCGGTCACTGGACGAGGCCCGGGTGGAGCTGACGCGCCAGCGACTCGACGGCCGACGGCACCCGCACGCCGACCACGGTGGAAGACAGCGGCAGGACCGCGAACCGCTGGTTCCTGATCGCGGGCACGTCCTTCAGCGCCGGATGGGCGAGCAGGAACTTCTTCTTGTCCTCGACCGACCGGTCGCCGTAGTCGTAGATGACGATGGCCTCGGGAGCGCGCTGCGCCACCTGCTCGAACGAGACGTCGCCGAAGGCCTTGTCCAGGTCGGCGAAGAGGTTCACCCCGCCGGCCCGGCGGATCATCTCGTTGCCGATGCCCTTGCCGCCCGCGGTGAAGGCCGTCTTGTCGCCGCTGTCGTACACGAAGAGCTTGACCGCGGTGACGCCGGTGAGCCCGGCCTCGACCTTGTCGAGGGTGGCGTGCAGCTTCCCCAGCTGCTCCTCGGCCCGCTCGGGCACGCCGAAGACCTTGGCGACCGCGCGGATCTCCTCGTCCATGGCGGCCACGTCCACCGGGCCGGTGGGGCACTCCTCGGTGTTGAGGCGGGTGTTGATCCCGGCCTTGGCGAACGCGGCCCGGCTGCGTCCCTCCTTCTCGTCGAAGGTGGAGGTCCACCCGCCGTAGACGAAGTCGGGCTCGGCCTCCAGGAGTGCCTCGAAGGACGGGTACTCCTTGGAGAGGACCTTCACGCTGTCGTAGGCGGCCTGGTACTCGGGGAGGACCTTGTCGTCGAGATAGCCCGTCCCCACCATCGACTTCTCCAGGCCGAGCGCCAGCATCACCTCGGTCGCGTGCTGGTTCAGCGACACCGCGCGCTGCGGCGGACGCTGATAGGTGCTCGTCACCCCGCAGTTGGTGACCGTGACGGGAAAGCCCTCGGCGGTCGTGCCCGGCGAGGGGGTGGCGGAGGGCGCGGTGCCGCCTCCGCAGCCGGATATCAGCAGGGCGACGGCGAGCGCGGACAGCACGGCCTTCGGGTGGTTGCGGGGCATGGGTGGTCCTCTCACCGCGGATGGATCGGATGTTCTTCACGCCCTGTCAGGGGCACAGGGCACGGGGCACAGGAGCGAGCGGGCGCACGGGGCCGGGCGGGGTGAATCGCGCCACGGCTCGCGGGGACGGCAGGCGGCGGCCCCGCACGGCGGCCACGGCGCCTGGGGGCAGGGCGTCGCACGGGACGCCCGGGCGGCCCGTCGTCTACGAGGGGATCGGCCCCGGGACGTCGACGTCGACGTCGAGATCGGGGAGGCCGGTGTCGTGCTCAACGCACCCAGCGGTGGTGACGGTCTGGTC
This sequence comes from Streptomyces sp. 147326, assembly GCF_045000215.1. Taxonomy (NCBI): domain Bacteria; kingdom Bacillati; phylum Actinomycetota; class Actinomycetes; order Kitasatosporales; family Streptomycetaceae; genus Streptomyces; species Streptomyces sp. 147326. The sequence continues at coordinate 7,495,466 of NZ_CP134201.1, forward strand.
GGCCACGTCAACTCTCCTTCGCGAGTCGCGGCAGAAAGGCCCCGGGGAGGCGTGCCCCGGGCCCCCGCACGACGCTTCGTCATGCGGGCAGTGGCAGGTCTTCGGACTCGCGGGCGCGCCTGCCGGTCTCCCGGCGGGCACCTACTGGCCGTCGCTTCCCGGGACCGGTTCCGGTCCCAGTGCGTATGACGGCGGTCGTTCCCACTCACCGCTGCGGGGCAGTCCCGGATTCCCACCGGGTTCCCTCTTACGACGCGCCCCGTCCGGCTGACGGGTGCGAACCAGCTGCGCTCACAGCCTACCCGCGAGGCCCGCACCCCCCGGCCGCCCCTGCCCGGCCGGGGGCGGGACGCACCACCGCAGCTGGGCCGGAGGCCACAACTCCGCCTCCGGCCCAGAGGACGGTCACGCGCCGAGGCCCCGCGGCGTGCCCGGACACCTCCGTGTACGCCTTGCTTCGTGCTGCCCTGCCCGCATTCTGGGCAGCCTCGGCGCCGCCCTCTTCCTCCCCCTCTGCTCCTGGATCGTCTCGTCGTTCCGCAACCGGACCGCCGGACCGCCGGACCCCCGGCCGGAGTTCAGGAGGTGCCGGCGGGCTTCCCGGGCTGGTCGTGGGTCGAGCAGTGGATGCCGCCGCCGCCCGAGGCGATCGTGTCGACCGCGACCGGCACGTTGTCCCGCTCGGGGAAGTGCTCCTGCAGGATCCCGCGGGCCTTGTCGTCGGCTTTGCGGTCCCCGAACTTGGGCATGAGGACGGCATCGTTGGCGATGTAGAAGTTGGCGTACGTCGACACGAAGTCGTCGCCCTCACCCGTGATCCTGTCCAGGTCGGGCTGCGGCAGGCCGATGACCTCGAAGCGCCGCCCGCGTGCGTCCGCCGCCTTCGACAGGACGGACTTGGCCCGGCCCGCGGAGCGTGACCAGGAGTCCGCCGGGGTGCTGGGGTGCGCGCGGTCCAACAGGACCGCACCGGGCGCGGTGAAGCGCACCAGGCTGTCCACGTGGGCGTCGGTGATGTCCTCCATCAGTTCGGCGACACCCAGGCCGATGCCGCGGCGCGTCGTCGGACGGCTCAACATCGACCGCCTCGGGGCCGGTGGCGGCGGCATCCGCTGCGTGACCCAGCAGCAGCCGGTGCCGTAGGCCACGGGTGGCAGGCCGGCGCCCGCGCGGCCGCCGGCCTGCCCCTCCCGTGAACGCGAGCGGCCACGAGGCCCTGTTCCAGCGCGAATATCGCGCAATATCGGCGATCGACATTTCAGCGCGATATGATCTCTCCTGATCATCGTCGCGCGTATCAGCGCCAGGCAGGAGCCCCCATGGACACGCCCGCGCAGCCTCGGACCGTCGCTGCGCTCAACGCCGCGAGCGTGCGCCGTTTCACCACCGGGCTGGTGATCCTCGACCGGATCGACTGGACCGTACGCTCCGGCGAGCACTGGGCGCTGCTCGGCGCGAACGGCGCGGGCAAGACGACCGTGCTGCGCCTCGTCGGCGCGCTGATGCACCCCACCGACGGCACCGTGGAGATCCTCGGCCACCGGCTCGGCCGCGTGGACCTGCGCGCACTGCGGGCGCGCATCGGCCTGGTCTCCAGCGTGCAGCGCGGTCCCGAGAACGAGACCGCGCACACGATCGTCCTGACCGGAGCCACCGGGACCGTCCAGCCGCTGTGGCGCACGTACGACGCCGCGACCCGGGAGCGCGCCCACGACCTGCTCGCCGAGCTGAACTGCAAGGACCTGGCCGACAGGCCGTACGGCGTGTGCTCGGGCGGCCAACGCGCCCGCATCCTCATCGCCCGCGCGCTCATCGCCGACCCGTCCCTGCTGCTCCTCGACGAGCCGTTCAACGCGCTCGACCTGCCCTCCCGCGAGGACCTGATCGACGCCCTGCACCGACTCGCCGGCGGTCGCCCGGACCTGGCGACCGTCACGGTCACCCACCACGTGGAGGAACTGGCCCCGAGCACCAGCCACGCGCTGCTGCTGCGCGAGGGCCGCGTCCATGCGACGGGCCCGGTCGCGGCCGTCCTGACCGGCGACCTGCTCACCACGTGCTTCGGCCGCCCCATCGAGGTCAGCCGCCACGACGGCCGCTGGGCGGCCCGGTCCGGCCGCGGGCAGCGGTCACCGGGCGCCGAGGCGCGCTGACCCTCGACCCGCGCTGACCCGGCCGTGGCCGCAGGAGCCGCCCGGCGGAGCCTGCCGCGGGTCGCCGGGTCCTCCCTCCGGGACGATACTGAAGGTCACGGTGCGTGGAGGCGACATGCGTGAACCGGAGCGGCGTGGCCCGAGGCCGGCCGCGGTGCCCGTCAGCGAAACGGCAGCCGTCGTACTGGACGACGCAGGCGTGGTCGTCGCCCGTTCGGAACGGGCCGCGACGCTGCTGGAATGCTCACCGGGCCAGCCCTGTGCTCCCTTGCTGGGGCTGCTGCCGCGCGCCGGAGCGGAGGCCGGACCGGTCGGGCGCACGGTGGCCATCCCCGGCAGCGACGGCGCGGGTCGAAACGTCCCTCTGGTCTGCACGGTCGTGCGCCTCGCCGCCCGCACTCCGGGCCATCGCGACGCCGAGGCGCAGTGGCTCGTCCTGGTCACCCTGGAGGACACCGCGGCGGAGGCGGCCGAGCCCGACTCGGAGCGACGCCGCAAGAGGCTGTCCCACACGGCCGCCGCGAGCATCGGGGCCTCCCTGGACGTGACGGACATGGCCCAGGTCCTCGTGAACCTGCTCGTCCCCGACTTCGCCGACCTGGCGACCGTGGACCTCGCCGAGCCGGTGCTGGTCGGCGACGAGCCGCTGCCCCTCGACACCAGCGGCGAGGTCCGCCTGCGCCGGACCGCCGCCGCGCAGAGCCCCGGGGTTTCCGCGGAGGACCTCCTGCCGGTCGGCGAGTCACTGCCTCCCGTACCGGACACGGACGTGATGCGCCCGCTCATGGCGGGACGGCCCGTGCTGGTGTCCGACGTCGACGTGCTCCGCGCGGCGCTCGGGGTGGACGCCGAGACCCTGCGCCTGTTCGTCCCGAGCGGGGCGCACTCCTCCGTAGCGGTGCCCCTGTACGCACGAGGCCTGATCCTCGGCTGCGTCACGGTCTGGCGCAGCCAGCTGCCGTCCGCCTTCGGGGAGGAGGACGCGGCGCTCCTGCTGGACGTCGCCTCCAGGGCCGCGCTCGGCGTGGACAACGCGCGCCGCTTCACGAAGGAGCACCGGTCGGTGGTGGCCCTGCAGCGAAGCCTGCTGCCGCACTCCCTCGTGAACACGGCGGCCGCGGACACGGCGGGGGTCTACCAGCCGGCGTGCGGCGGGGTCGGAGTCGGCGGGGACTGGTTCGACGTGATCCCCCTGCCGTCGTTGCGCGTCGCGTTCGTCGTCGGGGACGTCGTCGGCCACGGCCTCGAAGCCACCGCGGCCATGGCGCGACTGCGGACCGCGGTGCAGACCCTGGCCGACCTCGATCTGGATCCGGGCGAGCTGCTCACGCACCTGGACGACCTGGTGCTCGGCTTCTCCAGCGAGCAGATGAGCGGCGCGTCCCGCGCGGAGCCCGCCGTGCTCGGAGCGACGTGCCTGTACGCCGTCTACGACCCGGTGACGAGTCGATGCGTCGCCGCGACCGCGGGACATCCGCCGCCGGCCCTGCTGCCCCCGGGGGAGGAGCCGTTCTTCCTGGGCATGGCGCCGGGACCGCCGCTGGGCGTCGGCGGAATGCCCTTCGAGGTATCCGAGTTCGGCGTACCACCCGGCAGCACGATGGCGTTCTTCACGGACGGACTCGTGGCGCGCCGCGGCGGCGACATCGAGGAGGGTCTGGAGAGACTGCGGAGCTCCCTCGCCGGCGCCGGATCGAGCCGGCCCCTGGGCGAGGTCAGCCAGAGCGTGTTCGACAAGGTGCTGCCCCAGGAGCCAGCCGACGACGTCGCCCTGCTGCTCGCCCGCACCCGCGCCCTCTCGTCCGATCAGGTCGCCGAGTGGGAACTCGAAGCCGACCTTTCTCTCGTCGCGCACGCCCGTGAGCTGGTGGTGGGCCAGCTGTCGGGCTGGCAGCTGGACGAACTGAGCTTCGTGACGGAGCTCGTCGCCAGCGAACTCGTCACGAACGCGATCCGCTACGCGGGCGGCCCGGTCGGGCTCCGGCTGATCCGCGACCGGGTGCTCGTGTGCGAGGTGTCCGACCCCAGCAGTACTCAGCCGCGCCTGCGCCGTGCGCGGGAGACGGACGAGGGCGGGCGCGGCCTGTTCCTCGTCGCCCAGCTCACCGACCGGTGGGGCTGCCGGTTCACCAGCAGTGGGAAGACCATCTGGACCGAGCAGCCCATAGACGGGTCCCTCGGCTAGGTTCCTGCGTCAGCGCGTCAGCGCGTCAGCGCGTCAGCGCGTCAGCGCGTCAGTGCGGCGTGAGGCGGGAAACGGCCGTGGTGACGGTGTCGAAGCGCAGGGTGGTGCGGGACCGCAGGTCGTACCGGTCCCAGCGCGGCATGTCCGGGTGGTTGGGGTCGCCGGTGCGTATGAACGAGATCCACGCCCGGTGCATCGTCCTGGCGAGGCCGTCCCTGATCCGGCTGTCCATTCCCGCCAGGAACGGTGCGTGCGACCAGGCGCCGAAGTTGTCGAACACGAACGGCAGGTCCAGGCAGTGCGGGGTGCCCAGGCGGCCGTCGTGCGCGGGGGTGGGGAAGTCGAACTCGTACGCCCAGACCGGGCGGCCCCGTGCTGCCCGCGCCTCCGCGAACGCCAGGGTGGGCTTCCTGAACAGCTCGTCGGTGCTCAGGTCGATGAGGACGTCGACGGGCCGTGCGCCCGGGCGGGCGGCCTCGTACGCCGCGTAGGCATCGGCCGCGCCGTCGCCGAAGGTGTCCCGTGCCCGGCCGAGCACCTGCTCCTTGGTCGCCGACGCGTACGCCTCGCCCAGCGCGAAGCTGAAGCCCGACTCCTCCCTGGTCCAGCCGATGAGGACGTCGATGTCGGCGCCCGGACCGTCGAGCAGGTTCTCGACCGGTTGCCGCCGCGCCGTCGAGCCGTCCAGAACCGGCGGGAACGGCACGGTCCAGTGCCCCCACTCCGTGGTGTCCCTGAGGAGACCGACGGTGGCCTCGACCAGCAACGGCCATGGTGCGGTGCGCAGTTCGTCGATGTCCTTCGCGCCGGCGATCTCGAGATAGGCGGCGGTGCGGGCGAGGGACGCAGCCGGGGTGGACAGCGGCATCCCGAGCGGGACGCTCTGCAGCACGGCACGCCGGAAGAGACGACCGCCGCCCCCGTGGCCCGCGAGCGCCGCGGTGGACAGGGCGCCGGCGGACTGGCCGGCGACGGTGACGTTGTCGGGGTCTCCGCCGAACGCGGCGATGTTGTCCTGGACCCAGTGCAGTGCGGCGAGTTGATCGGTGAGCCAGAGGTTGCCGTGCTCGGCGCCGTCGTCCGACTCGAAGTAGAGCAGGCCGAGCGGGCCGAGCCGGTAGTTGAGGTTCACCACGACCAGGTCGCCGTTCCGCGCGAAGGTCTCGCCCGAGTAGTTCGGCATCGCGCCGGACCCGGACAGGAAGGCGCCGCCGTGGATCCAGACCAGGACCGGCCGGCGCGCCTCGTCCGTGCCGGGCGTCCACACGTTCAGCGTCAGGCAGTCCTCGTCGAAGGGCGGGAGGCCGTGGCTGCCGAGCACGGGGTCGCCCTCGCGCACGGCTTGCGGGGAACCGGGCCCGTACGAGGAGGCGTCGAGGACCCCGCTCCAGCCCGGATGCGGCTGAGCGGGGAGCCACCTGAGGGATCCGACGGGCGGCGCGGCGTAGGGCACGCCCTTGAACACGGCGAGGCCGTCTTCGACGACGCCCCGGATCCGCCCCGAGCGGGTGGTCACGACGGGCGCGGTGCGGTCCTGAGCGAGAGCCATGCGGTGCTTCCTTCCATGACGGTGGTGTCGCGGGATACGCCCGCCTGAGCGGCGGCCGGGTCACGGCCGCGCGGGGGAGACGGGGCTGGGGAGGGACCGGTGCCGGGGTGGTCAGAGCCCGGACTTCTCCTGCCAGATCCGGCCGGACGCCCGGAGCGGATCCTCGACGACCGACGGCTCGACGTCCCAGATGCGGGTCATCGGCCGCTCCTGCGTGAAGGGGGTCCATCCGGGGTCCCCCGTGGTGGCGAAGGAGATCCACGAGGCACGAAGCCGCTCGGACAGGCGGGTGAACTCCGGGGAAGGGGCCTTGCCGCCGAAGAGGAATTCCGCCAGGGGCCCCCGCGCGTGGCCGAACGTCGCCGGGATGTCCATGGTGTGGCAGGCGCCCAGGGCCCCGCCGAAGGCCGGGCTGCTCCAGGTGAAGTCGTAGAGCCAGGCCCGGCCGCCCGCGGCGGCGTGTGCCTGCGCCAGCCACGTCGAGGGCATCCGGAACAGGGCGTCGGAGTACATGGCCACGTACAGCTGTGGATCGGTCAGGCCCGGGTGGGCGGCGCGGTATTCGGTGACCGCACGGTGGCCCAGTCCCAACTCCTCGGCGACGACGCCGAGGTCGAGGTCGCGGATCTTCGCCGAGGGGCCTGACGGCTTTCGCGACGCCCGCTCGCGGAATCCCGCGCGGGCCGCCGCGAGCATCATGGGCAGGGCCCTGACCATCGCCGAGGCTTTGATCTTGACGAGGCCGCGCTCCATCGCGAACAGCGTGAACTCGTCGTGCGTGTAGCCCGTGACGAGGTCCACGTCGCTGGCACACCCCGACCGAAGTGCGCGCCACGGCTCGTCCACGACGGTGACGCCGTCGATGACGGGCGAGAACGCGGTGATCGCCTCGGGAGTCGTCCAGTCCGACGGCTTCGCACGCATCGCCGGCAGGGGCGCGTCCTGCACGGCCAGCAGTGCCTCGGGGGACAACGAGGCGAGGTTCTCGGGGCCCACACCGGCCGCCTCCCCGATCAGCGCGGCGATCCGCCGGGCCTCGTCCTCGGGCAGGAACCGCCCGGCCATGCTCTGGACGATGGCGCGACGGAACAGACCGCGCGCGGCGGGCGCCGACATCAGCGCGGCGACGGACGCACCTCCACCGGACTCGCCGAAGATCGTCACGTTGTCCGGATCGCCGCCGAAGGCCGCGACGTTCTCGCGTATCCAGGTGAGGGCGGCGGCCTGATCGAGGAAGCCCCGGTTGGCGGGGGCGCCCGGCACGTGGCCGAACCCCTCGAAGCCGACGCGGTAGTTGAACGTCACGAGTACGACGCCGCCCCGGGCCAGTACCTCTCCGTCGTGCAGGGGATCGGCGGAGTGACCCGTCTTCCACCCGCCGCCGTAGATCCACACCATGACCGGCAGCCGGTCACCGGCTCCTCCCGGGGTCCACACGTTCACGCTGAGACAGTCCAGGCCGTCCTCCGGCCGCCACGCCGGGGGCATGCCGGGGACCAGCGGCAACTGCGGCGGTACGGCGCTGAAGGACGTGGCCGGCCGGATCCCTTCCCAGGCGGGGACCGGGACCGGGGCCCGGAACCTGAGGGGCCCTTCCGGGGGGAGGGCGTAGGGAATGCCCTTGAAGACCGACAGCCCGTCTACGGCCGTGCCTTCGACCTTGCCGGTCAGGGTCTCGATGACAACACCCATGGGGTGGTTCCTTTCAGGTGGAGAGTCTGAGGACCGCGTCCAGCAGGCATTTCCCGCCGAACATCAGGTCGGTGATCCGGGCGTGCTCGTCCGGCGCGTGGATGAGCCGCATGACGTCCGCGTCACTCGCGGAGGGGAAGAAGCCGATCACCTTCGTGTCGGGGAAGGCGCGGGCGTCCGTGGAGGCCGGGTTGATGTACGGAAGCACCCGCGCCCCCGGTTCGTGGGCCGCGACCGTATCGCCGAGAACCCGCAGGAGCTCCGGGTCGTCGTGGACGGCGCGGCTCTCCCTGCCGTGCAGCAGCGACACCTCCACACGGTCCCCGACCGCCTTCCGCACCTCCGCCACCCAGTCCTCGGGCTGCTGTCCGGGCAGCAGGCGGCCGTCCAGCACCACGCTCGCCTCGACGGGCACCACGTTCTGCCGCTGCCCCGCGGACAGCAGCGTCGGAGTGGCGGTGTTGTGCAGCCCGGCGACCACGAACTCGCGCAGGACCGGATCGATGGGCAGGCTGCTCGCGCCCGCCCACGTGGGAGCCTCCAGCAGGCGCTCGATCGCCTGCGCGCCCGGCCCGGAGTGCAGCTCGGCCAGCGTGCTCAGCATGCGGCGGGCGGCCGGATGCAGCACGGACGGGGGCGCGTAGGCGCGCAGCCGGAGCAGGGCCTCGGCGAGCGTGAAGACCGCCGCCTCCGAGCGCGGGACGGAAGCGTGGCCCCCCTGACCGCGCGCGGTGATCCGCATCCGGGCGCTGCCCTTTTCGGCCACCTGGACGGTGTAGACGGGGCCGCCGGGCGTCAGGAAACGCTGCCCGCCGCCTTCGTTGAACGCGAACTCGGCCTCGACGAGACTTCGGTGGTTCTCCCACAGCCAGTACGCCCCCAGCCGGCTGCCGGCCTCCTCGTCGGCGGTGACCGCCAGCAGCAGATCCCGGCGCAGCCGTATCCGGTGCGCGGCGATGAGCTGCATCACCAGCAGGCTCGCGGCGACCTGGCCCTTCATGTCCAGCGCCCCCCGGCCCCACACACGGCCGTCGGCCACCTCGCCGGAGAAGGGGGGCCGGCTCCACTGGTCGGGCTGGGTGCCGACCACGTCCGCGTGGCCCAGCAGCATGAGCGGCGGTTCCTGTCCCGACCCCGGAAGCCGGGCGACGAGGTTGGCCCGGCCCGGTGCGGACTCCAGCACGGTGTGCGCGATGCCCAGGGGGGACAGCTCCCGGGAGAGGTGGCGCGCGACGGCGATCTCGTGGCCCGGCGGGTTCGAGGTGTCCAGCCGGATCAGTGCCGAGAGCAGGCCGACGAGGTGCCGTTCCTGTGCGGCCCAGGAGAACGGCAGCGGCATCGGCTCGGGTGTGGTGCACATGGACGCTCCGGAGCTCCTGAAAAGGCGCAGACATCTGCTGTTACACGTGTAACCATCTCTGGTGGTTCTGTTTAGCACCCTGTCGAGCCCCGCGCCAGCCCATCACCCGGAGGTTTCTCTCATGGCTCACGACTGCGAGACCCGCGTCGCGGAAGCCCTGCAGGCCGGCATGACGGGCTGGGACTTCAGCTGGCTGAAGGGCCGGGCGGACGGCGGGGGCCCCACCTGGGACTACGGACGGCTCGCCCGCGCCCGGCTCTCGCACGCGCGAAGCCTCCTGGACATCGACACCGGCGGCGGTGAGTTCCTCGCCTCGCTCGCCCCGCTGCCGCCCGCCTCCGCGGCCACCGAGAACTGGGCGCCCAGCCTCCCCCTGGCCCGGCAGCGCCTCACCCCGCTGGGGGTGGAGGTCCACCAGGCATCGGGGCTGAACCTGCCCTCCGGACGCTTCGACCTGATCCTCAACCGGCACGGACTGCTGGATGCGGCGAGCGTCCGCGCCGCGCTGGCGCCGGGCGGCCGGCTCCTCACCCAGCAGGTGGGCGGCCGGAACCAGTTGGAACTGAACGAAGCCGTCGGCATCCCCTCGCCGGCCGATCCCGACGGCTGGACCCTGGACGTCGCCGTACGGGCACTGGAGGGTGTGGGCCTGCGCGTGACCACGGCGCGTGAGGAGATGAGCCCGTACACCTTCCGCGACATCGGAGCGGTGATCTTCCAGCTGCGTGCGATCCCCTGGCAGTTCCCCGGGTTCGAGCCGTCCGCGCACGAGCCCGCGCTACGCCGACTCCACCGGCACATCGCAGGCGCGGGCGGATTCACCGTGCACGACCACCGGTTCCTGATCGAAGCGAGAGCGGGGAGCTGAACGCCCGCACACCGGGTGTAACGAGCCCGTCACCCCGCGCGTCTTCCGGAAACCTGCACATCGTGTCCGCGATCGCTCCCGCCGGCCTCCTTCGCCCGGCGGTATGGCGGATATGTCCCATCTGATTCGTGGGACCTTGTCCTGTTTGGTTCTGTGTAAGCAGCGGACGGCCCATATCTGTTACTCGATCCTGTGAAGAAGCCGTCACCATTCCGTGAATCAAGCTGCACGCCGGTCCGCAGAGGCGGGCATCCGCCCGTGATGGGGGGTCAACGGGATTGGGTGGGCAGCCCGTTCGCGTGCTTTCATCTTGCCCATTGCGGCAGTCGGGAATGGCGCCCGAGTTTTGGGCCGCCCGGCCGCCGCAGGCTGTGAATTCCTCCCCCCAATGAAAGGTGCGCGTCATGCGTAACGACATCGAGACCCGTGAGATCGACGACACCGAGCTGGACGCCGTCTCCGGCGGCATCATCAGCGTGTCCGGCGGCCTGGCCGGCGCCGTGACCAGCGATGTCAGCGGCGTCGTTGGCGTCGTGGGCTCCCTCCACACCGTCCAGGCCGCGCAGGGCATCGTCTCCCACGTCCCCGGTCTCGTCACCGGCATCACCGGCGTTTCGCTGAACACCGGCCGCGCCGGTCTCTGATCGCGAAATCCCATGAACCCCGGAGCGTCCCCCACGGCTCCGGGGTTCCTGGCTGCCCGCCTGCCCGGCAGACGTAAATGCAGTGGAAGGAATGATCCGTGCAGTTTCGCCAAAAGGCTCTTTCCAAGCTGCAATCGCCCGAAGAACTCGACCTGCCCGTTCGCTTTGCGCGCCCACAGGGGCGCCTCGTCCTGGCCGTCACGGTCGTCGTCATCGCAGCCGCGGGCTTCTGGGCCTTCACGGGCACCGTGTCCTCCAAACTGAGCGCCCCCGGCATCCTCACCCGGGCCGAGGGCAGTTACGTGCTGCAGACCCCGGTCGCGGGCCAGGTGACCGGAGTCCTCGCCGAGGAGGGTCAACTGCTGGCCGCCGGTGCCCCCCTGCTCAACGTCCGTACGGAGCAGGGGGACCGCCCCGTGCGCGTGGTGACCGCCGGCCGGCTGACGACACTCGTGGCCAAGGTGGGTTCGGTCGTCGCCACGGGCGCGGACGTGGCGACCGTGGAACGCGTGAGGGACTCGGAGGAGCCCCTGGTGGCCGTCCTGTACGTGCCGGGTGGCAGCGGCTCGGCGATCCCCGTCGGCGCCCCGGTCGACCTGAGCGTCCAGTCCGTCCCGCAGCAGCAGTTCGGCATGCTGCGCGGCCGCGTCAAGGCGGTCGGCCGTGCGCCCCAGACGCCGGCGCAGATCGGCGGCTTCCTCGGCGACAGCGGGCTCGCCGAGCAGTTCTCCGGCCACGGCAACCCGGTCGCCGTCCTCGTCCAGCTGGAACCCTCCTCCTCCACCAAGTCCGGCTACCGGTGGTCCTCCGCGGACGGGCCCCCGTACGCCGTCGACTCGCGGACGCCGGTCACCGGCGCCGTCCACCTCGCCGCACGGCGCCCCGTCGACTGGCTGCTCCCATGACCGCGCCCCAGACCTCCCCGCAGACCTCCCCGCAGACCGGGGCCCGGCCGCAGGCCCCGCAGCTCCCTCCCCCCGGACGCCGGCGCCACCGCCCCGAGCCCAAGGGGGGCGGCCGCCGCAGGTCCGCGTCCGCCCGTACGGTCCCCAGGACCCCCAGGGGCAAGGCGCCCCGCCCCGTACGCACCCCCACCGTGCTGCAGATGGAGGCGGTGGAGTGCGGCGCCGCCGCCCTGGCCATGGTGCTCGGCCACTACGGCCGCTTCGTCCCCCTCGAAGAACTGCGCATCGCCTGCGGCGTCTCCCGCGACGGCTCCCGCGCCAGCAACCTCCTCAAGGCCGCCCGCGGTTACGGGCTGAAGGCCAAGGGCATGCAGATGGACCTGGCCGCGCTCGCCGAAGTGAGCGCCCCGGCCGTCCTCTTCTGGGAGTTCAACCACTACGTCGTCTACGACGGCATGAGCCGGCGGCTCGGCCGCAGGGGCGTGTACGTCAACGACCCCGGTAAGGGCCGCCGGTTCGTCCCCATGGACGAGTTCGACACCAGCTTCACCGGTGTCGTCCTCACCTTCGAGCCCGGTGACGGCTTCCGCCGCGGCGGCCGGAAGCCGGGCGTCCTGGGCGCCATGCCGGCCCGCCTGCGCGGAACTTCGGGCACCATGGCCGCCGCCGTGCTCTCCAGTCTGCTCCTGGTCGCCGTCGGCGCGACGGTACCGGCCCTGAGCCGCACGTACATCGACATGTTCCTCATCGGGGAGCAGACGTCCCTGCTGGGCGTGCTGTTCGCCTCGATGGCCGTCGCCCTCGTCCTCACCGCGGCACTCACCGCGCTGCAGCAGGCCAACCTGCTGCGCGGGCGCATCATCTCCTCGACCCTCGGCAGCGCCCGCTTCTTCCGGCACCTGCTCAGACTTCCGGTCGCCTTCTACTCCCAGCGCAACCCGGCCGACCTGGTCCAGCGCCTGCAGTCCAACGACGCGGTCGCCGAGACCCTCGCCCGGGACCTGGCCGCCGCGGGCGTGGACGCCGTGGTGGTCGTGCTCTACGCGGTGCTGCTGTGGACGTACGATCCGCAGCTCACCCTCGTCGGCGTGGCCGTGGCGCTGCTCAACGTGCTGGCGATGCGGATCGTGATCCGGCTGAGGGCCACCGGTACCCAGAAGCTGCGCGCCGAGAGCGCCCGGCTCACCAACACCTCGTACAGCGGTCTCCAGCTCATCGAGACGATGAAGGCCACGGGCGGCGAGAACGGCTTCTTCCGCCGCTGGGCCGGACAGCACGCCGTCACCCTCGACGTACAGCAGCGGCTCGGCGTGCCCAGCGCGTGGCTGGCGATCGTGGCGCCCACGCTGGCGGCGTTCAACAGCGCGCTGATCCTGATGATCGGCGGCCTGCGGGCGGTGGAAGGGCACCTCACCGTGGGTCTGCTCGTCGCCTTCCAGGCCCTGGTGACCAGCTTCACCGCGCCGATCTCCCGGCTGGGCGGCGTCGCCGGCCGGATCCAGGACTTCGCGGCCGACGTCGCCCGCCTCAAGGACGTCGAGAACTTTCCCGTCGCACCGGTCCACGCGCGGCGCGAGCCCGCGGCCGGCACCCGGCGCCTCAAGGGCCAGGTGGAGCTGGAGCACGTCACCTTCGGCTACAGCCCACTCGACGCGCCGCTGCTCAAGGGCTTCTCGCTGTCGGTCGGACCCGGTCAGCAGGTCGCGCTCGTCGGCGGCTCCGGCAGCGGCAAGTCCACCGTCTCCCGGCTGATCTCCGGCCTCTACACACCCTGGGAGGGGGCCATCCGCATCGACGGGATGCGCCTGGAGGACATCCCGCGCGGCGCGCTGGCCGCTTCCGTCTCCTTCGTCGACCAGGACGTCTTCCTCTTCGAGGGCACCGTCCGCGACAACGTCACGCTGTGGGACCCCACCATCGCCGACGAGGCCGTCATCGCCGCGCTCGAGGATGCCGCCGTGCACGACGTGATCGCCCGCCGCCCCGGCGGCATCCACAGCCGCGTCGAGCAGGACGGCCGCAACTTCTCCGGCGGCCAGCGCCAGCGGCTGGAGATCGCACGCGCGCTGGTGCGCCGCCCCAGCGTCATGGTCCTCGACGAGGTGACCAGTGCCCTGGACGCGGTGACCGAGCAGGTCATCATCGACAACCTGCGCCGGCGCGGCTGTGCCTGTGTGGTCATCGCCCACCGGCTGAGCACGGTCCGCGACAGCGACGAGATCGTCGTACTCGACCGGGGCACGGTCGTGGAACGCGGGCGGCACGAGCACCTGGTCGCGGCGCAGGGGCCGTACGCCGCACTGGTCAAGGAGCACTGAGGTGACGCACGCGCACCACGCCACCGCCGCCGGAACCGCCACCCCCGCCGGTCTGCCGGGCGGGGCCCCGGACCCGGTCGTCGCGGCCCTGGGCGCCCTGGGCTCGCCCGTCGACTGCACGGGCCTGCGCAGCCTGTCCCTGGAGGGCCCGCTCGTCCTGTGGCTCGTCGTCGAGGGCGAGCTGGACCTGTTCGCCGTCGACGCCGCGCAGGCCGGGCACTGGCACTTCCTGGGCCGCCTGGAGCCGGGCACCCTGCTGCTGGGCCCGGCCGAGGGCCCCGACCACACCCTGGTCGGCCGGCCCCTGCAGGGGTGCCGGCTGCGCCGCATCGAACTGCGGGAGCTGTACCGCCCGGAGCACGGTGACCAGTTCCACGGCGACCAGTTCCACGGCGGTCAGTTCCACGGCGACCAGTTCCACGGCGGTCAGTTCCACGGCGACCAGTTCCACGGCGGTCAGTTCCATGCCGGCCAGTTCCACGGCGGACCGTGGTACGCCGATCAAGGGCATGACGGCGCCCCCGCCGCAGGAGGACTGAGCCCGCTCGAGGACGCCTTCGCGCGCGGCATCGGCCGCGGCCTGCGCGTGCTCTACCAAGCACCCCTGGACGGCAGTGCCACCACCGGCCACGGCGGCGCCGACGACGACATCCTGTGGATGCAGATCACCCCCGGCAGCGTCCAGTACGGCGCGGTGTACGAGGCGGAGGCGGTCGGCACCCTTCTCGTCGACGCGGCGATGTGGCAGGGCATGGTCGACCAGCAGCACCGCCTGCTGTACGCCCTGGACGGCTGGATCGAACAGCAGGAGCGCGCGCACGAGGACCGCACGGCCGCCGGCATCGAGGCCGGCCGGGCAGCCCGTACCCAGGCGGACCGGACGCTGCTGGCGTCCATCGACCGCTCCGGCCGGCATCCCCACCGGAGCGGGAGCGCCGACGCGACCTTCGCCGTGTGCCGCCTGGTCGCCGACGCGGCCCGCATCGCGCTGTCCGAACCGGGCGAGGCCGGGGGCCCCGCGTCCGGCCAGACGGACCCCGTCGAACGCATCGCGCTCGCGTCGCGGATCCGCACCCGCGAGGTCAGGCTCGGCGGGCGCTGGTGGCGGGAGAACAGCGGTCCCCTGGTGGGCCGTCGCGAGAAGGACGGCACGCCCGTCGCCCTGCTGTGGCGGCGCGGCGGCTACGAGGCGGTCGACCCCGCCACCGGCACGCGCGAGCGCGTCTCCAGGATTAATGAGACCGCCTTCGAACCGCGCGCCGTCATGCTGTACCGCCCCCTGCCCGACGGACGGGTGGGCCTGCCGGCGCTGCTCCGGTTCAGCGTGCGCGGCACCTTCCCGGAGCTGCGCAGCCTGATCCTGGGCGGGCTGGTCGCGGTGGTCCTGGGCGCCCTGGTGCCCCTCGCCACCGGCCAGGTCCTCGGCCGGTACGTTCCGCAGGGCGAGAACGGCCTCATCGTGCAGACCGGGCTGGCACTGATCGCGACCGGCATCGTCTCGGCCGTCTTCATGCTCCTGCAGAACACCTCGCTCCTGCGCATGGAGGGCCGCATCGAGGCCACCCTGCAGCCGGCGGTGTGGGACAGGCTGCTGCGGCTGCCGACGAAGTTCTTCGCCGGCCGCTCCACCGGCGAACTGGCCGGCGCGGCCATGGGGATCAGCGCCATCCGCCGCGTGCTGTCCGGCATCGGCCCGGTCTGCGTACAGGCGGGCGCGGTCGGCACGATGAACCTCGTGCTGCTGCTCGTCTACAGCGTGCCGCTGGCGATGGCGGCGCTCGCCATGCTGGTCGTCATCGCAGCTGTCTTCCTGGGCCTGGGCCTGTGGCAGCTGCGCTACCAGCGCCGGCTGATCAAGCTCGGCCACCAGCTCGACAACCAGGCCTTCCAGACCCTGCGAGGCCTGCCCAAACTCCGCGTCGCCGCGGCCGAGAGCTTCGCGTACGCGGCCTGGGCACGCGAGTTCGCCCGTACCCGCGACCTGCAGCAGCGCATCGGCCGGATCCAGAACGTCATCACGGTCCTGGGCGCCGTCTACCTGCCGCTGTGCACGCTGGTGATGTTCGTGCTGCTGGCCGGACCGGCCCGCGGCGCCATGTCCGCCAGCGAGTTCCTCACCTTCAGCACCGCGCTGACGATGCTGCTGTCCTCGGTCACTCAGCTGACGGGCGCGCTCATCTCGGCCGCGGCCGTGCTGCCGATGTTCGAGCAGATCAAGCCGGTCCTGCGGGAGATTCCCGAGGTGGTCCGCTCCAGTACCCGGCCCGGCGAGCTGACCGGCGCCATCGAGGCCAAGAACCTGTCCTACCGCTATGCCGACGACGGTCCGCTGGTCCTCGACGACGTCGACTTCCGGGTACGGCCCGGCGAGTTCGTCGCCATCGTAGGGGCCAGCGGCTGCGGCAAATCCACCCTGCTCCGCCTGCTCATCGGCTTCGACAAGCCCGTCTCCGGCAGCGTGCTGTACGACGGCCAGGACCTGGCGGCGCTCGACCAGGCGGCCGTGCGCCGCCAGTGCGGTGTCGTCCTGCAGAACGCCCAGCCCTTCACCGGCTCGATCCTCGACTGCATCTGCGGCGCCGGGACGTTCTCACCGGAGGAGGCGTGGGAGGCCGCCGCGATGGCGGGGCTGGCGGAGGACATCAAGGCCATGCCGATGGGCATGCACACCATGCTGTCCGACGGCGGCGGCACCGTCTCGGGCGGCCAGCGCCAACGGCTGATGATCGCCCAGGCCCTGATCCGCAAGCCGCGCATCCTGTTCTTCGACGAGGCCACCAGCGCCCTGGACAACGAAGCCCAGCGCGTGGTCATCGAATCCACCCGCGCCCTGCACGCCACCCGCATCGTGATCGCCCACCGGCTCTCCACGATCATGGACGCCGACCGTGTGATCGCCATGTCGGAGGGCCGCATCGTCCAGCAGG
Organism: Streptomyces sp. 147326; assembly: GCF_045000215.1. NCBI lineage: Bacteria > Bacillati > Actinomycetota > Actinomycetes > Kitasatosporales > Streptomycetaceae > Streptomyces > Streptomyces sp. 147326. Next base: position 7,512,067 of record NZ_CP134201.1, read on the forward strand.
GCCCGCCCGCCGAGCTGCTCGCCGACACGGCCGGCCTCTTCCACACCCTGGTCCACCGCCAACTGCGCTGACGGGCCGCCCGGCGGCTCAGATGCCCTCGACCACGAGTGCGCCACGCCCGCTTTCCCGGCTCGCCGGACGCCGTCCTGGCGGCCGTCACGGAGCAGGCGGGGCCGTCAACGCGTCGACGAGCCGGGCGAATTCGGCGCGCTGCCCGTCGGTCAGCGTGGCGTAGAGCGGTGCCTGCAGCTCATCGGTGAGCCGCTCGGCACGCTGCCATCGGAGGATCCGGGCTGCGGTGGCAGGCTGCGGATCCTGCCAGCCGTAGCGGGTGGCCTGCTCGATGCCGAGGTTGACGACCATGGCCGTTCGGGCGCTCAGTCCGCTCTGCCGCACCGCCACCAGATGGCAGGCGCCGCGGTGTTCCCGCAGCACGTGGATGCGCTGCATGGCCGCACCGACCGGGTCGTCGCCCGGGCAGGGTTGCGCGCGCCAGCCGGCGAACAGAGGCAGAGCGTCCGCGTCGGCGGCGTCGATGAGCTGCTGTGCCAGGCGGTTGAAGTGTTCCACGTCGACGTCGGCGGGGATGTGGGCGCGCCCCCACCTCCGGACTGCCCGTGCGTAGCGGGCGGCGGCTCGCTCCGCCGGCATCACGGCCCGTCCCGCCTCCCAGCCCGCGGAGACCAGGCGGGGGCCGAGGAAGCCCTGCACCGCTTGGACCACCGCGGCGGGTGCCTCGCCGAGCACCCCGAACCGTCCGCGGCAGTAGAAGCCGCGCCCCGGGGCGAACCCCGCGCGCAGACCGACGGCGGCGGTCGCCTCGTCCGACATGAACTCGTCGCCGAAATCGTGGAGGGGCCGGGCAGCTGCGGCGATGCAGTCGAAGATTTCCATGCGCTGAAGGTCGCCCACCCTGACTGAACAGGTCAAGGGGATGTTTTCTGTCGGAACCCTTTAGGTAATCTATCGAGTCATGCTGGATATCCGCCGTCTGCACATGCTCAAGACCGTCGCCGCACGCGGTTCCATCGCCGCGGCCGCCCAGTCACTGGCGCTGTCCGCCGGCGCCGTGTCCCAGCAACTGTCCGCGCTGCGGCACGACGTGGGCGTCGACCTGCTGCGCCCCGACGGGCGAACCGTGGCACTGACGGAGGCGGGCCGGGTGCTCCTCGAGCACGCCGACCGGATCCTCGCCGCCGTGGACGAAGCCGAGAGCGCCCTCGCGGCGGTCAAGGGCACGGTCGGAGCCACCGCCACACTGGCCGCGTTGCCGTCGACCGTCGCCAGGATCGTGGCGCCCGCGCTGACCGCGCTGGGCTCCGACCACCCGCAACTCGCCGTGACCTGTCTCGTCACCGACCAGGCGCAACTGCGGGAACTCACGCTCGGCACCGTCGATGTGGTGCTGGGGCAGCGCTATCACCACCTGCCCGACGCCGTGCCCCGTGGCATCGAGGTCTCGCCCCTGCTCGACGATCCGCTGCTCGTCGTCACCGCGGCCGGCCCGGCCGGCGAGCGGCCCGTAGCCCTGCGGGAACTGGCCACGCACAGCCTCGCCGTGCCGCCGCCGAGCACGGACTGCGGGCAGGCCATCCTGCAGGCCTGCCACCAAGCCGGCTTCACGCCCACGGCGCGCTACGTCACCGCCGACATCGCCGCCCAGCTCGCCCTGGCGCGGGCAGGCCTCGCCACCGCGCTCGTCCCCCGGACGGCCATCGACCCGGCCACGCCGGGAATCCGCACGGCACCGATCGGGGACCGCCCGATCCGGCGCCTCCTGTTCGCCGCGACGCGTCACACGGAGACCGCGAATCCGACGCACACCGCCGTCATCGGGGCGCTGCGCGCAGCCGCGCGGAGCGAAAGTTGACATCGTCAACGGTTGCGAATTACCGTCATATTACTTGAAGACATGAATCATCTACTTCCTTAAGCATCCTTGCCGCCCGCGGCAGCACCATCAGAGGAAGGGCACAGACATGAACCCCGCCCAGCACGGAGCGGCCGTCGCGGCCGAGACCGCCGGATTCGTCGCCACGGTCAGGGCGGCCGACCTCTCCACCCCGGTGCCGACCTGCCCCGGCTGGACGCTCGAGGACCTCACGCGGCACGTCGGCAGCGTGCACCGCTGGTTCACCGAGCTGCTCCGACGGCGCATCCAGCAGCCGCCGACCAGCCGTGAGGTCGACCTGCGCCTGCCGGAGCGCCCCGACGCCCTCCCGGACTGGCTGGCCGCGAGCGCGGGGGAGGCCGCAGAGGTGTTCGCCGCCACCGACCTGGACGCACCGATGTGGGCCTGGGGGGTCGACCAGCACGCCCGGTTCTGGGTCCGGCGCATGCTCTTCGAGACCCTCGTCCACCGGGTCGACGCCCAACTGGCCCTCGGGCTCGCGCCGCACGTCGACCGCGCACTGGCCGTCGACGGCATCGACGAGTTCCTCACCAACCTGCCGTTCGCCTCCTCCTTCGCGCCGCTGACCGCCCAACTGCGCGCCCCTGACCGGACCGTTCGCTTCAGCTGCACGGACGGCGACGGCGACTGGCTGGTCGCCTTGCGCACCGACGGCTTCGCCCTGGTGGCCGACCAGGCCGGGCCCTGCGCGGCGGACGGCACGGTCCAAGGCACCGCCTCCGACCTCCTGTTGCTCCTCTACGGCCGGCTGGACCACCGGAGCGACGCCTTCAGGCTGCTCGGCGACCCGGACCTGCTCGCCCACTGGTTCGCCCACTCGGCCTTCTGACCACGAGGCCGGCGGAAGGGAAGGACCCGCCCCGGGGGCCCGCCCCCGACTATGCTCGCGACAGAAGTGCAGGACGGGCATGAGGGGGAGCATGAGCCGGGTCGTCGTGGTGCACGGGGTGGGGCGGCAACTCGACACCGCCGAGACCCTGTTGGCGGAGGTGGAACCCGCGCTGCGCGGCGGCGTCGGACTGGCGCTGCGCCGCGATCCCACGCTCGGACGGCTCGCGGACGGCGACATCGCCTGCGCGGGATACGGGGACCTCTACCGGCAGCCCGGCACCCGCGGCGAGCCGTACTACCGGGCCGAGGACGTGGAACCGGGCTTCGAGACCGAGCTGCTGGAGGCCTGGTGGCGGGAGGCCGCCCGGCTGGACCCCCGTATCCCCGGACCGGACAACGCCGGCCCGGACCGTACGGGTCCCGGCGCGGCCGGTCCGCACAGCACGGGCCCCGGCCCCGCCCCCCGTGGCGCCGTCGGCCGGCTCGCCTCCCGCCCCCTCGCCGTGGACCGGGTCCGCCGCGCCCTGCACGCCCTCACCCGCACCCGCTTCTTCGGGGCCGTCTCCGACCGGCTGCTCATCTCGGACCTCAAGCAGGTGCGCCGCTACTTCACCGAGCCCGAACTGCGTGCCGCCGTACGGGCCCGGGCCGCGGAGCTGATCACCCCCGAGACCCGGGTGGTCGTGGGCCACTCGCTGGGCTCGGTGGTCGCGTACGAGGCGCTGTGCGCCCTCCGACCCGACCGGCCGCCGCTGAACCTGGTCACCCTCGGCTCCCCGCTGGGCCTGGCCGGGCTGGTCTACGACCGCCTGCAGCCCGCACCGCGGCAGGACGGCACGGGGGTCTGGCCGGCCCCCGTCAAGGAGTGGACCAACCTGGCCGACCGCGGTGACGCGGTCGCCCTCGTCCGCGAACTCGCCCCCCGGTTCGGGCCGGAGGTCCGGGACCTGCCCGTGGACAACGGCTCCGAGATGCACAGCATGCGCGCCTACCTGACGGCGGTGGAGACCGGAACGGCGATCGCCGCCGGGCTGGCCCGGTGACACACGGCCCGCACACGGGCGCCCCCGCAACGGACGGACCGGACGGACCGGACGCACCGAACGGCCCGGCCCCCGACGGCCTCAACCGGTACGTCTTCGCCTTCGGCACCGGCACGTTCACCGCCGACCCGCACCTCGAAGACCTGCCCGGCGTGTCCGAGGACCTGAGCCGGGTCAAGGCCCTCTTCTCCTCCCTCGGGTACGCGGAGATCCTCCCGCAGCTCGCCGGCGCACCCGACGCCCAGCAGGTGCGCGCCGGTCTGGAGGACTGGCTCAAGGCGGACGAGCGCTGCAAGGAGGACGTGCTCGTCGTGTACTACGCGGGGCACGGCCTGCGCGACGACCGTTCCCACCGGCTGACCTGCCGCAACAGCCGGCACGACCGGATGAGCACCACCCTCGCCTCCCGCGAGCTCGCGGACCTGCTGGCCGACACCCCGGTCGGGCACGTCCTGCTGCTGCTCGACACCTGTTACGCCGAACTGGGCGCGGCCGAGATCGCGAACGTCACCGGCCAGCTGGTGGACTACCGGCCCGCGGGGTCCGACGGACTGTGGCTGGTGGCCTCGGCCCGCTCCCGCGAGCTCGCGTACGACCACGCCTTCGTCACCGCCCTGGAGGCCGCAGTGCGCGCGGGCACGGCCGGGATGCGGCAGCCGTACCTGGACATCCCCACGGTGACCGACCAGGTCAACGGCCATTTCCGGGAGCACCGGCCGGATCAGTGCGCCAGCTATCACGCGGTGTCCGGCTACGCGGTCCCGCCGTTCCTGCCCAATCCGAAGTACCGGCCCGGCCTGCCCGACGAGGCGATGGACGTGGAGTCGCAGCGGGAGTGGACCGCGCACTTCGGCCCGCGGGGCCGAGGTGTGGAGTACGCGAGCGAGCCGGGCGACTGGTTCACCGGGCGCCGGCAGGCCCTGGCCACGCTGGCGGGCTGGCTGCGCGATCCCGTCCACGACGCCAGGGCCCGGGTCGTGACCGGGGACCCCGGCTCCGGCAAGTCGGCCGTCCTGGGCCGGCTGCTCGCGCTGGCTCGCCCGGACCACCCGGAGGCCTCCGCGCACCTGCTGCCGCCGCCCGGTTCGGTGACGCTCTCCGTCCACGCGCACGGCACCACCCTGGAACGGCTCACCGCCCGGCTGGCGGCGGCGCTGGACGTGGAGGCGGACAGCCCGCCGCAGCTGCTGGCCCGGCTCGCCGAGTACGAGGGCCCCCTGCGGACCGTGCTGATCGACGCACTGGAGGAGGCGGGCACGGGCGTCGGCGGGCGGGAACCGCAGCGCATCGCCCGTGAGTTGCTCCGGCCGATGTCCGTCCTGCACAACCTGCGGCTGCTGGTCGGCACCCGGCGGACGATGATCCCCGAACTGGGCCGGGCCGTCGAGGTCGTCGACCTGGACACCGACGCGTACACCGGCCGCGACGACATCGAGCTGTACGCGCGGCGCACGCTGGCCGGGATGCCCGGCGGGCTGACGGAGGCGGACCGTGAGGCCGTCGCCGCCGCGGTGGCCCGGCGGGCGGGCCGCTCCTTCCTGGTCGCCCGGATGACCGTACGGGCCCTGCTGCACGGGGACTTGAACCCCGACCCCTCCCGGCCGGGCTGGGAGGAGGAGCTGCCCTCGGAGGTCGGGCAGGCCTTCGACGCCTACCTCGCCCGGTACGGGGAGAACGAGGACCGGGTACGGCGGCTGCTGCGGCCGCTGGCGTACGCGGAGGGCTCCGGCCTGCCGTGGGATTCGCTGTGGGCCCCGCTGGCGGCGGCCCTGTCGGGCGAGAAGTGCACCAACGACGACGTGGACTGGCTGTGGCGGCAGGCGGGGGCGTACGTGGTGGAGGTGCCGGCCGGCGAGGACCGGTCGGTGTTCCGGCTGTACCACGAGGCGCTGGCCGAGCACCTGCGCGATCCGCGGCGCAGCCGCGAGGACCAGCGCCGGATGACGGCCGAGCTGATCGCCTCGGTGCCGCCGCGGGCCGACGGCGACGGCCCGGAGTGGGAGCGCGCGCACCCGTACGTCCACGCCCACCTGGCGGGCCACGCGGCGGCTTCGGGAGACCTCGAACGCCTGCTGCGGGACCCGTGGTTCCTGGTGCACGCGGATCCGGACGGGCTGCTGGCCGCGATGGACGGCGTACGGGGCGCTGACGCGCAGCGCGTCCGCACGATGTACCGGACCTCGGCCCACCGCTACCGCGGGCAGGGCGTCGACGAACGGGCCCAGGTGATGGCGGTGGACGCGGCCCGGTACCGGCTGGAGGAGCACCGGAGCAGGCTGGGGCGGCGCCTGGAGTGGACACCGCGGTGGGCGACCGGGTCCCAGACGAGCAGCCTGTTCCGGGGCGAGCTGAGCTCCTGGTCCGCCCATCCGCTGGTCGCGGCGGAGCTACAGGGCATGCCGGTGGTGCTCAGCGCGCGGTACGAGGGGCCGGTGCAGGTCTGGGATCCGGCGCAGCAGAGCTGCGTCGCCACCCTGGACGGGCATACCGGGCGGGTGACGGCGATGGACTCCATCGAGGTGGACGGTGTCACGCTGGTCGTCACCGCATCCGACGACGGAACCCTGCGCGTCTGGGACCTCGCACGCAGCACCGAACTCCGTCGGTTCGTGGTGCGGACCGAGGCCGAGGCCGAGGCCGACCGCAGCGCCGACGAACTGGCCACGGACCCCGTCGTGGCGGGCCTGGCCTGCACCCGCGTCCACGGCGAGGTGCTGATCGTCGGCTGTGCCCCGAACGGGTCGGCCTGGACCCGGGAACTGATGTCCGGCAAGGTCCGCGCGACCCTTCTGGGGCGGGCCGGGCACAGCGACCATGTCCTTTCGGTCCTCTGTCTGGAGACGCGAGGGGCCGCCACCGCTCTGGTCGGCTCGCCTTCCGGTTCGCTGCGGCGGTGGAACCTGGAGACCGGGGAGCGGGATCTCTTCCACGACTCCAAGGACTGCCGGGCGGTGGCGAGCCTTGCTCTGGAAGGCCGCGAGCTCGTGTCCCTCGGCTACCGCGAGGGCAAGCTTCAGTTCCGCGACCCGGCCACCGACACCGTCGTCTCCTCCTGCCGCGTCGGGCACGGTTGGATCACGGCCGTCGCCTTCACGGAACTCGACGGCCGCACGGTCATGGTGGTGGGCTACGGGGACGGCTCGATGGAGCTGCGGGAAGGACCGGGCGGGGGCGGCCAGTTGCTCGCCCGGCTGAACGGCCATACGGACTGGGTCCATTCCATCGTGATCACGAGCGTGGAGGGCCGGCCGGTGGCCGCCAGCTCCGGCAGCGGCGGATCCGTCCGCCTGTGGACCCTGGAGGAGCAAGTCGAGGAGGTCGCGCCCAACGGCCATTCCAGCCGGGTGATGGCGGTCGCGTGCACCGTTGCGGACGGCGCTGCCATCGCGGTGTCGGCGAGCCACGACCACACGGCACGCGTATGGGACCTGTCCTCCGGAAGGGAGCTGCACCGCCTCGAAGGGCACGCCCATTGGGTGGAAAGCGTGGCCTGCGCAACGGTTGACGGCACACCGGTCGCCGTGACCCGCGGACACGACGACACCGTTCGGATGTGGAACCTCGCGGACGGGTCAGAGACTGGACGAACCGAGGTGGGTTACGAGTCAGCTCTGGTTTGCGGACAAGTCGACGGTGGTCCGGTCGCCCTGGTCGGGCAGGTGGGACCCGACGGGGCCCGGACGGGCATCTGGAACTTGAAAACCCTGCAGATCGGCGCAACCTTCGGGGCCGCCGCCGGCACCCCGACCGGCTTGGCCTGGACTCTCGTGGACGGAAGGCCCCTGGCCGTGATCGCGGGGCATCACCTGTTCCGGGGCACCCAGCGGCAGACGGGGCTCTGGGACGTCACCGGCCGGACCTGGGTGGGCGACCTGGAGGGCCTTACAGACCAGGTCAACGCCATGGTCTGCGGCACCGACGGACGCACCCCCGTGGTCCTGGTGGCCACCGCCCGCAACGGGGCCCAAGTGTGGGATCTGCGGAGCCGGCAGCTGCGTCACCGGCTCGGTCACGGCTGGGTGTCCGATGTGGAGGTCGGCCTGCTGGACGGGCTGCCGGTGGCCGTTACCGCCGACTACTACACCGTACGAATCTGGGACCTGGGCAAGGGCACGCTCCTGCACCGGTTCCACCTGCCGGTCGATCCGCGCGCCGTGGCTTTCGCCCCCGGCGGCGAGCTCGTCGTCGGCGCCGGGTACGAGGTGATCGTCCTGGAGCGCTGAAGTACGCCGCGTCAGCCCGTACGCCAGGGCCGGCAGCCGGATCCTGCGGCCCTACGGGCCGCCCGGCCTGCCGATCCACCGCGCGACACCCTCGAAGGCGTCGAGCACACGCACGTCATGGGGGCCGAAGTAGTGCCGGCAGTCCTGAGCGAGGCGGTCGTACAGGGCTGCTGCTCCGCGCGCGTCACCGGACTTTCCGGTGAGCTCGGCGAGTTCCGTGCGCGCGTCGACCACCGACTGGTCCCAGGGGCCCCGTTCGCGGTCGAGCTCGATGCCCCGGCGCTCGACCGCGCGGATCTGCTGAACGAAGTCGGCGTTGACGTACGGGGACACGAGCCGGTCCGACGCCTCTGCCGGACTCCCGCCGACGGCCGCGGCCGGGCTGTACTCCACCAACGCCAGCGCTTGGGCGACCGCCTGGGCGCTGCTGGGCCGGTGCGTCTGCTCCTTCGCGAGGAGATTGAGAACGATCTCGACGGCGTTCCAGCCGTCGACGTACGCGGCCTTGTACGTGTGGCCGTGGCCGTCCGGAACGCCCGTGGAGAACGGGAGGTCGGCGGTGACCTGCCAGAAGGGCACGAGGGGCATCCAGACCATCCCTTCGAGCACGTCCGAACCGGGCGCCTCGCCGATCCCATCGGGTTCGGAGAAGGCCAGCCCGGGGCTCCACCACGCGGAGTCCCACGGCACGAGAGAGCCCGGCCCGCCCGAGCGCAACGTCGAGGTGGGCTGGTCCACGCCTTCCGGTGTCTCCGTGTCGCGCACGGAGAACGCCTCGTTGGCCGCGTTCACGAAGCCGCCCAGCAGGACACCGGAGAACGCGGACCACGCCAGACCGCCACCAGCCGACCACCCGTGCCGCTCGCGGCCCGATCCAGGGCCCGAGCAGGTCGGCGGCCGAGCGGTAAAGGCGCCGGAGCCCCCGCCCGGCCAGCAGCAGGAGCCAGAAGACGAGAGCGGCGACTAAGGGGCGGGCCACGGCGGTGACGACGTTGTAGTCGGTGACCCCCATGCGTACGCGGATCTCGTGCTGCCAGTACTGGCCGAGCCCGAACGAGAGGCCGAACAGCACGATCGCGCTGACGAGCAGCACGAGCCACGACCTGCGCGAGGCGCTCCGCGCGTCCCGGCCGGCGAAGGCGCGCCACACGTACGCCGCGATCACGCCGAGCCCGTACCCGATGGCCGCGGTGATGCCGCAGATCAGTCCTTGCCGTCCGCCGTGCGCGGTGCCGGCCCTTCCGACGGTGAAACCGGCGGGGCGTGGCTCATGGCTCTCCTCCGGGGCAATCGTCCCAAGGTCCGGCTGGTCGTGCCATCCGGTTCCCATCCGGGTTCCCCGTGTGGCATCACGCGGCGTGTCCTTGCCGACGTCGGTCCGTCACGCTCCGTCGACCTGTAGGAACGAGGCCACGCGTGGTGCGGCAGGTGGATCTGGAGGGCCGGCATGTGAGCAGTGGCACCTGGACCGTTGCGGCGGTGGCGGCCGTCACGGCCGCCTACGCGCTGGGCTCGCGGCGGCTGTCCTCTACGCCCTTGTCGTCGGCGATCGTGTTCGTCGGCGCCGGCGTTCTCCTCGGGCCGGCCGTGTTGGACATCGTCAACCTGGAGCAGGACGCCGCGCCGATCGTGGCGCTCCTCGAAGCCACACTGACGCTCGTGCTGTTCACCGACGCCCTGTCGGTGCGCAGCCGGGACCTCCGGGCCGGCGGTTTTCTGCCCGGTCGTCTGCTGGGCATCGGACTGCCCCTGAGCATCGGCGCGGGCTGGCTCCTCGCGTGGCCCCTGCTGCCGGGGCTGACGATGTGGGAGCTCGCGCTGGTCGGTGCCATCCTCGCCCCGACCGACGCCGCCCTCGGGAAGACCGCGATGTCCCACCCGCGGGTACCGGCGCTCGTACGTGACGGACTGAACGTCGAGAGCGGCTTGAACGACGGCATGGTGCTGCCCTTCTTCATCCTCTTCCTCGCGGCCATTCCCGGCACGCACTACGCGCAGGAGGGCGTTGCGGGAGTCTTCTGGCGCGCCCTGGCGCTGAGCACCGCCATCGGCCTGCTGATCGGGTGGCTGGGAGGCCGGCTGCTGCAGTGGTCCCGGGCCCGGGGGTGGGTCGCGCAGGACTGGTGGCAGCTCTATCCGCTGGCCGTCGCGGCAGCGGCGTACGAGCTCGCCGTCGTGACGGCCGGCAGCGGGTTCATCGCCGCCTGGGTGGCCGGCTTCGCCTGCGGGTTCGCCCTGCGCCGCTTCCCGGCCGACGACGAGCAGGGGGACGCCGACCGCACGGCCGAGTTCACCGAGACCCTCGGAGGACTCCTGGCGGCGATCAGCCTCCTCGTCTTCGGGGCGGTGCTGCTCGGCCCCACACTGGAGCACCTGAGCTGGCGGATCTGTCTGTACGCGGTGCTGAGCCTCACCGTCGTCAGGATGCTGCCGGTGGTCCTCGCACTGGCCGGGAGCGGACTGCGCCCCCGCACGGTGGCGTACATCGGCTGGTTCGGGCCCCGCGGTCTCGCGTCCGTGGTGCTGGCGCTGCTCGTCGTGGAGGAACACGTTCCGGGGGTGGAACTCGTCGGCAGGGTGGTCGCGATCACCGTCGGCCTCAGCGTCCTCCTGCACGGCGTCTCCGCCGTACCCCTCGCCGAGCGGTACGGCCGCTGGTACGAGAAGGCCGCGGCCGCCCACCGTGATCTGCGCGAGGGCACCCCCGTACCCGGTGGCCATGCTGCGCGGGGTGGTGACCGCCCCTAGCCTGAAGTGGAGGCCCGCGGACGTCCATGTCCACGACTAGTCGGCCCACCGGGTACGCAGGCATCGGGATTCCAGGCCGGCAGCCGGTGGAGCGGTGGGAGGTTGCCCCATGAGCAGGCGCTGGGCCGCGCGTCTGGCCTTGGCGGCCGGCGTAGCGGCGGTTCTGGTGCTGGTGGTCTTCGCCGGGCTCGGCAGCCTCGTGCTCATGGGCGTGGGGTGGGCGGGCCTGGTGCTCACGGCGGCCGGTGGGTGGTGGATGCTGACCCACACCGGCTGGATCAGGGTGCTGGCCGTGCTGCTGGTGGTCGCCGCGCCGCTCGGCGTCCTGATTCTGTACGCGGCCGCCGGGCTGCTGTGGGTCGTGCTGGTCTCGCTCGGCCTGTGGGCGCTGGCCGTTTCCGCTGGCAGGGCCGCGCTGGTCGAAGACACCCCGCCCGGCATGGCGGAGCGCTCCGCCGGCCGGGCCGAGCGGCCGTTCCTGATCATGAATCCGCTCTCGGGCGGCGGAAAGGTCGAGAAGTTCCACCTCGCGGAGCGCGCCAGGGACCTGGGCGCCGAGGTCGTCGTTCTGGACCCGGCCCGGCATCAGGACGTGGCCGAGCTGGCGCGGAGCGCCGTCCGGGGCGGCGCCGACCTGCTCGGCGTCGCTGGCGGCGACGGCACGCAGGCCCTGGTCGCCGGTATCGCCGCAGAGCACGACCTTCCCTTCATGGTGATCAGCGCGGGCACCCGCAACCACTTCGCCATGGACCTGGGCCTGGACCGGCAGGATCCCTCCACATGCCTGGAGGCACTGACCGACGGCGTCGAACTGCGCATCGACCTCGGCTACCTCCATGCCGGAGAGCCCGCGGGAGGGCCTGCGGGAGAGCCCGCGGGAGAGCCCGCGGGCCCGAGCGGAGGGCGCGTCTTCATCAACAACGCCTCGTTCGGCGTGTACGCGGAAGTCGTGCAGAGTCCCGCCTATCGCGACGACAAGGCCCGCACCATCCTGGAGATGCTGCCGGATCTACTGACCCACCACAGCGGCGCGCGACTGAGCGTCCGTGCCGGTTCGCTGACCAAGGACGGCCCCCAGGCCGTACTCGTGAGCAACAACCCCTACGAGAGGGGCGACCCGGCCGGACTGGGACGCCGGGGGCGTCTGGATTCCGGCCGGCTGGGGGTGCTGTGCGTCGGGGTCGGCAACGCCGCCGAAGCGACGGAGCTCCTGTTGCGGGGCGGGCAGGGCCGCGGGCTGACCGAGGCCACCGCCCGGGAGGTCGTCGTCGAAGCCGACGCTCCCGTCATCCCGGTCGGTGTCGACGGCGAGGCCCTGCAGCTGCCCACGCCGGTGCGCTGCCGTCTCGCCCCCGGCGCGCTGCGCGTGCGCGTCCCCCGGCACCGGCCCGGCGTACCGCACGTCGCCCCGCCGATGGACTGGCGCCGGGTGCGACGTCTGGCGCTGACGATGGGGCGGGTCGCGGCAGGACACGAGAGCGCCTGACCCACGGCTGCCGGGTCCCTCCCACCCGGAGGGCGATCACCGCTCGTCGGCGGGCGGAGGACCCGCGGCTAGAGCTAGCCGCGCTTCTTCTTACCCGGCCGCCGGGAGGCGGAGTACGGATCTGCCGGGGCACCGGCGGGCGCCTCCCGCTCCAGCTCCCGTTTGGTGACGAGCAGGGCCCTGCGCGCCTCCTTCCCCACATCGGGGTACTGAGGATCGATGTCCATCAGCGTGTGCGCGAGGACCGCCGCCGCGCAGATCCGGGCGAACCACTTCCGGTCGGCCGGCACGACATACCACGGCGCCCACTTCGTACTCGTGGCCGACAGCATCGCGGAGAACGCGTGCTGGTAGTCGTCCCACCGGCGCCGCTCCCGGACGTCGGCCGCGGAGAACTTCCAGTTCTTGTCCGGCCGGTCGATCCGCTTCAGGAAGCGGGCGCGCTGCTCCTCCTTGGACAGGTTGAGGAAGATCTTCACCACTTTGAACCCGTTGTCCGTGAGGTAGTGCTCCCAGCGGTTGATCTCCCGGTAGCGCCGGTCCCACAGGTCCGGCCCGCACGCGGTCTGCGGCAGCCTCTGCCGGACGAGGTTGTCGGGGTGGACCCGCACGACGAGGACCTCCTCGTAGTGCGAGCGGTTGAAGATGGCGATCTCGCCGCGCGCGGGCAGCCGCTGGGCGTACCGCCACAGGTAGTCGTGGTCGAGTTCCTCGGTGGAGGGCACCTTGAAGCTGCTGACCCGTACCCCCTGGGGATTGACGCCGCTCATGACGTGGCGGATCGTCCCGTCCTTGCCTCCGGCGTCGAGCGCCTGGAGACAGAGCAGGACGCCGTACGTGTCCTGGGCGGCCAGCCGCTCCTGGTACTCGGCCAGCAAGGACACCCCGGTCCGCAGCAGCTCGACCCCCTCCCGCTTCTTCAGACCGGCCCTGTAGCGGGGATCGAAGTCCCGGTCCAGACGAACCTCGGACCCCGGTTCCACCCGTAGCGGCCCGATGAAATCCGCGATGCGTTCGGCTCTCTCGTCCGACATCACCAGTCAGTCCCTCGCTGCTCCGGGGTGGGCCCGGTGCGCCTCGGGCCCAGGACGGCCCCGCCCGCCATGCTCATTGTCTGCCGGCCCGGTCGGGACCGCTCTGCGAGGCCCGGGTACCCCGTGACGGCCGCCACGGGGTACCCGCCGGCCTGCCCGGCGCCACCCGGTGGCCCGGGCCACGGACTGCCGATGGCTCCGCGTGCGCGCGTACGGTCCACCCAGTAGCGTCGAGAGCGAGTGTTCCGTCCCAACCTGCGGCCCGGCCCGGCGGGGCAGCCGCCGATGTCGGCACAGGAACGAGACCACATGCCCAAGCACAGCATCCGCGCGGCGACCACCGCGGCCGCTCTGGTCTGCCTGACAGCGTTCGGCCCCACAGCGAGCAGCGCCGCGTCACCACCCGCCCAGTCCGCCGGCCGGGCCGGTCCCGCAGCCCCGTCCCGGTTCGTGCCCGGTCCCTGTCCGAAGCCGCCCGAGCCGATCGAAGCGCTCAGCAGCGCACGGTGCGGCTTCCTCGAGGTCCCCGAGAACCGCTCCCGCCCCGGCGGCCGGACCATCAAGCTGGCCGTGGCGGTCATCGCGGCCGTCAACCCGGCGAAGCCGGCACAGGACCCCGTGGTGTTCATGGCGGGCGGTCCCGGTGCCGACACGTTCGACGACATCCCCTTCCTCGTCGACTCCGGCCTGAACAAGGACCGCGAGCTGATCGTCATGGCCCAGCGCGGCAACCTCTACGACCAGCCGAACCTCGCCTGCCCGGAGGTCGACCGCTTCAACGAGCGGGCCGTGGGCCTGGGCTATGACTCACAGCAGGCGGAACAGCTCATGCTGAAGGCGGTGAAGGAGTGCCGGGACCGTCTGACGGCCGACGGCATCGACCTGAGCGCCTACAACACCACGGAGAACGCCGCCGACTTCGCGGACCTGCGCAAGGCGCTGGGCATCCCCAGGTGGAACGTCTACGGGTACTCCTACGGCAGCAATCTCGCCCTCACCTACCTGCGCCTGCACCCCGAGGGAATCCGCGCGGTGGCGATCGACTCGGTCACACCTCCCCAGGTCGTGACCCTGCTGTGGACATGGGGCAGCACGGCCGAGGGGGTCAGCAACATCTTCGAGGGGTGCGCGGCGCAGCCCGCCTGCAAGGACCGGTACCCGGACCTCCCCCAGCTGTTGACGGAGCAGGTGCGCAAGCTGGAGGCCCATCCCCTGACGCTGAACGTCCCGCCGCCGGGTGGAGGAAAGCCGGTCAAGGTCGTCCTCGACGGGGGCGCGCTGCTGAACCTGATCGTCGCCTTCACCCCCCGGCCCAAGGACATCCCGGCGGCGCTCGACGAACTCAGCCGCGGCAACCCGGAGCGCTTCGCGCGGGCCCGCGCGGGCGGTTCGGTCCAGAAGGTCGGCGAGTTCGCGCACGGCCTGACGAACTCGGTGGCGTGCAGCGAGTGGGCGCCGGGGTACACGGAGCCCGACGTGCTGAAGGCGGGTCGCAAGGCCTTCCCCGGCTGGCCGGACACGGTCCTGGCCCAGGTGCCGCAACTCCCCTTCCAGTACCCGGTGTGCCGGATCTGGAACGTCCCGGACCGCGCGTCCGTCCAGCGGATGGCCACGGTCAGTTCGGTACCGGCGCTCGTCGTCTCCGGCACGTTCGACGTGAAGACCGGGGCGAGTTGGGCGAAGGGCGTGGCCCGCGACCTGTCCCGCTCGACCGCCGTACAGGTCCCGGGAATCGGCCACTGGGTGGTCCCGCAGTCGCCCTGCGCGCAGCGCGTGCTGGCCTCGTTCTTCGCCCGCCCGACCGCCCCGGACACCGCTTGCGTGAACGACCTCGAGCCCGAACCGTTCACGATCATCCCGAGATGACCGGGAGGCCAGATGACACGCCACGAAGCGCCCCGTCGCCGCCGCACCGTACGACGCCTCCGAGCCACGGCGGCCACCATGGCGACCGGTCTCCTCGTCACCGGGCTGCTCGCAGCGCCCGCTCAGGGGCAATCCCGCACCGACACCACCCCCACTCCCACCCCCGGAGCGCCGATCGGCACGACCGCACGGACGGTGGGCGACGCCCGCTTCGAACCGGGCCCGTGCCCGAAGACGCCGGAACCGATCGAGGCCCTCGACGAGGCCCGCTGCGGAACGCTCACCGTGCCCGAGAACCGCGCGGAACCGAGCGGTCGGACGATCGAACTCGGTGTCGCGATCGTGCCGGCCGCGACCGACAAGCCGAAACCCGACCCCATCGTGTGGCTCGCGGGCGGACCCGGCGACGACGCCGTGGGGGAGGCGAAGATGGCGATCGACGGCGGCCTGAACCGCGACCGTGACGTGATCTTCATGTCCCAGCGCGGTACGTACTCGGCCGACCCGACGCTCCTCTGCCCCAACATCGACGAGTTCAACGCACGCTCGGTCGGCCTCGTCTACGACGCCCCGTCCACCGAACGCCTGCACGTTGAGGCCACGAAGGCCTGCCGCGACCAGCTGGCGGGCCGCGGGATCGACCTCAGCGCCTACAACGACACCGAGAGCGCCGCCGACTACGAGGACCTGCGCACCGCGCTGGGCGTCAAGCAGTGGAACCTGTTCGGGATCTCCTACGGCACCCACCTGGCGCTGGCCTCCATGCGCCTGCACCCCGAGGGGCTCCGCTCGGTGGGCATCGACGGCATACTGCCGCCGTCCAAGTCCGGGTCGGCCGCGACCTGGAGCAGCGCCCGGCAGGGCTTCGACGGCCTGTTCAAGGCCTGCGCGGAGCAGCCGGCGTGCAACAAGCGCTATCCGAACCTGTCGGCCACCTTCGAGCGGCTCGTCCGCGAACTCGAAGCCAAGCCGGTCACCACCACCGTCACGCTCCCCGGCAGCGACAAGCCGGTGAAGGTCGTACTGGACGGCGGAGCCCTGGTGAACTGGATGACCTCCGCCACCCACGTGGCGCCCCAGGTACCCGCCGCCCTCGACGAGCTGGCCAACGGCAAGCCGCAGCGGATCGCCCAGCAGTGGGCGGGCGGCAAGCTCAGCCCCCAGGCCATCGGACGGATTGCGCACGGACTCGCCTACGGCGTCTTCTGCAGCGAGTGGACGCCGTACGAGACCCAGGAGCAGGCGCTCCGCGGCGGACAGGAAGCCTTCCCGTCGTTCCCCCGTCCGGTACAGGCCCAGGCCCCGCAGCTCACCTTCCTCCGTCCGGACTGCGACGTCTGGAACGTCCCCGCGGCGGCGAGCTCGATCCGGGACGTCACGCGCGGGGACATCCCGACCCTCGCCCTGTCGGGCGGGTTCGACTCCCAGACCGGGGCGGACAACGGGCCGTACGTCGCCAGTACGCTGAGCAACGCCAAGGTCGTCACGGTCCCGTACGAGCCGCACGTGGTGTTCGCCACCTCGAAGTGCGCCCAGGAGATCACCGTCTCGTTCTTCGACGACCCGGCCGCGCCGAAGACGGAATGCCTGAAGAGCCTCGAGGCACCTGAGTTCGAGATCGCGCCCTGAGACCGCCTCGGTCGCCCCGGGCGTCCGCGGTGCCCCCCCATGTGGCCGGGGTGACCAGTCCCGTTTCACAGGCCGCCTTCCCGGTCGCCGGGGCTCTGGCCGGCGTGGGGTGGAGCGTCATTTATGCTTCAAGGCGGTCGCAGGGCGGTGGCGCGTTGCTGTACGCGGCACCTGCAGAACGGCCGGTCCGGCCGGTCGAGGATGGTGTTCTCCGTCGCGGGCCTTGGTCCGGACGGAGACCATATGACGCTGATCATGTAGATCTTGGGGAATCGAGTGACCGCCGACACGCGTCTCAGTGGTGTGGGGTGCCCGGCTCGCCCGCCCGCGAACAGAAGACCCCCAGGGAGAAGTGAGGAATGGCAGTGATCTGCGTCGGAGGCATGATCGGGATCGGTAAGACGAGCGTGGCCGAAATGCTCGCCAAGGAGCTCGGCAGCGAAGTCTTCTACGAGAGCGTGGAAGACAATCCGATCCTTCCGCTCTTCTACACGGCGAGCCCCGAGGAGATCCAGGCGAACCGCTACCCCTTCCTGCTCCAGCTCTACTTCCTGCAGACGCGGTTCGCCTCGATCAAGGAGGCGTACAAGCAGGGCGACAACGTCCTCGACCGGTCCATCTACGAGGACTGGTACTTCGCCAAGGTCAACCACGACCTGGGCCGGATCAGCTCCCTCGAGATGCGGGTGTACGAGGGACTGCTCAACGAGATGATGCGCGAGATCGACGGCCTGCCGTACCGCAAGGCACCCGATCTCATGGTCTATCTCAAGGCGGACTTCGAGACGGTGCTGCACCGTATCGGGCTGCGGGGCCGCGGTTTCGAACAGGACGAGAGCCTCGTCGAGTACTACCGGACGCTGTGGTCCGGCTACGACGACTGGGTGCACAAGCACTACTCGGCCAGCGAGGTCCTTGTCATCGACATGAGCCACACGGATGTGGTGAACAACGCCGAGGACGCCACCCGCGTGGTGCGGGAGGTCAAGGACGCCCTGGCGGCGACCAGGCTCCGGGCCTGAAGCTGTTCCACGCCGGTGCGCGCATTCTGGTGAAGCGGTCCAGGGCGGCCGGCGCAGCCGGTTCGCCCCGTCCACCAGGCGGGATGCGTCGTAAGCGGTGAGTGGGAACGACCGCCGTCATGCGCACCGGGGCCGGAACCGGTCCTGGGAAGCGACGGCCAGTCGGTGCCCGCCGGGAGGCCGGCAGGCGCGCCCGCGAGTCCTCGCATCGGCTCCCGCCTTCCACTGTGCGCAGGCGGGGCCTCGAAGGGTCCCTCGGGCCCACCGCCAACACCCCGACACCTACAGGGGGTACATCTCGCGGACCGCGCTGAGTATCTCCCCCGTCTGGGCAGACCGGAGGAGGCCCGGGCATGCGTGGCCGCCCCAGTCCCGGCCTCCCATGCTGTGGATGCCGAACCCCCGACCCAGCGGTGTGGAGGCGGGCTCGAGTGGCCACTCGTGCTGTGCCATGCCCCAGGCGTAGATCCGGGCGACGGAGTGCACCTGCTGCGCGGTGAGCGGCCGACGTGCGAATCCCGAGGTCTCCACCGAGAGCCACGACGGGTTGCCGGCGGCCTGCGCCCAGGCCCGGTCGTGGGCGGAGACGTACTGTTCGATCTCGCCGGACTGCGAGACCCAGAAGTGCGAGGAACACTCCACCGCCGGGTCGCTGAAGCGATCGTGGAGCGAGTTCTCGCCCTCCTGCACATGCATGACCAACCCCCGCATCTCCCTGATCCCACCCGGAGTGAAGTTCACCGCCAGCGGCTTGTGGGTGACTTCCGGCATCCACGCCTGCCCCCGTTCGGGAGTCGTCTCGGCGGGTGGCCCTGCCCCCCTCTCGTCCTGCGTTTCCGTTCGGCCGGGCCCGGGGCCCCCGCTGAAGCCGGCGACTGCGCCGAGAGCGGTGGCGATGAGTCCGCCGCCGGTGCAGGCCATGGCGGTGCGGCGCGACACCAGCCGTGGCTTCGGTTTGCGGTGGGTCACGTGCGCGGCTCCGTAGGTACGGGGCAGGGATCGGAGGTCCCGCCGCGAGGCGGCCCGGACGCGAACGCCGGTCGGCACGGCCCGACAGGCCGGTACGGCTCCCTGGTCCTGGCCCTGACCCTGGCCCGCCGGGAACGGAGCATCGGTAGATCCTTTGCTGGGCTGACGTTCTCCGCCGGAATACTTGCCGACCTTTGATGTCGGAATGAGACCGGATCATGACCGTTTCGTGACGGCCGGATGGGCCGGGGTGCTCGACGCGGGGGAGCGGGGACGCCGGGACGCCGGGACGTGGTGACAGCCGGGTGCGCGGTCTGCGGGTCGCGCAGGGAGGTACGACGGCGCCAGGCCTCCGCCAACCCCGCCGTCCTGCCGCTCGATTACCCGCGCAACGGGCTGCCGGCGAAGGCGGCCAAGGCGGTCATGGCGCCCATCGCGCCCATCGCGCTGCTCACCGTCGTTCATGTCGGCCCGCATGCGCTGCTGCGCCGGGCGAGCCGGGCCTGCGGCCGAAGGGGACGGACACCGACGTCGTGCGGGTGTTCTCAGAGCGCCGTGATCAGCTGGTCGGTCCTGCCGCGTCGGGTGCGTCCCCGACTCGGTTGCCCCAGGCAGCCAGTCGGGGTCGAATCAGCGCCTTTGCTGCCGTCCCGGAGCGCGCCGCTCCAGCCGTTCCGCCATCGCCGGCACGAGGAGTGGTCCCGCACGTTTGGCGCGGCGCTGGATGAGGGCGGTCTCCGTCCGGCCGATGCCGGGCAGCGAAGCCAACTGGCCGGCCAGGTAGTCGTACAGGGCGCCGGTGTCGCGGCACAGCACCATGGCGACGACCGCTGCCCGGCCCGTCGTGACGGCGGCGAAGGCGACCGCGTCGTGTCGAGACAGCGCCTGCGCCACCTCGCCCAGTGCGGCCGGCGCCACCTCCAGCCACAGCAGCGCCTCCACAGGGAAGCCGAAGGAGGACGGGTCCACGTTCACCTCGAAGTGGAGCACCCCTGCGGCCCGCAGGCCGGCGATGCGACGGCGCACGGTCGAGGCCGACCAACCGGTGACGGCGGTCAGTCGTACCACGTCCGCCCGGCCGTCCCGGGCCAGTTCGCCCGCGAGCCGTGCCTCCGCCTCGCCCCAGCCGGGCGCTTCCGGGTCGCCCGGCGGCTCCAGCGCGGGGCAGAGGAGGGCAGCCTGCTCGGCCCCGTCCAGCGCGCTCGTCCGGCCTGCCCAGCCGCCGACGCCGGCGACCTGACGCAGCACGCAGGCCGCCTCCACATCCCGTATCCCCGGGGTTCGGAGCAGATGGTCGAAGAACGGGCGCTCGCCGTCGGTACTCGAGGCCGGCGTGCGGACCATGCACGTCAGCCGTGTTCCGCCGGCGAGCGGGGCGATCCACGAGGTGTCGTCCCGCACGGCGAGGGCGGTGGTGAGCGCGTCCGCGGCGTCAGGCGTGCAGTCGATGCGGACGAACCAGTCGAGCATGCCGATCCGCCGGCTGTCGACGAGCCCGACCACACGGACCACCAGGGCTGACCGCAGCCGGTGGTAGCGGCGTGCGACGGTGCGTTCCGGGACCCCGAGCACGGTGGCGATCCTGCTGAACGAGGCGCGCCCGTCGACCTGGAGCGCATGGATCAGACGCCGATCCAGCGCGTCGAGCATGACGGGTTGCGTCATGACGTCGCCTCCGAACGTCTGATCGTGTCCATTTCGGCGACTGTACAAGGCGCCCGGGAGCAGCTGGACGGGAGGCTGATGGTGACCGAACGAGAGAGGCAGACCATGTTGACCGTCCTTCCCATCAGGTACGTGGCCGACGTCGAGGCGTCCCGGGAGTTCTACGCAGGGCTGGGGCTCACTGTCCGGCAGGAGCCCGGTGCGGCCGTCTGGGTCCGGCTGACAGCACCCGCGGGCGCCCTCGGCGTCCATGCCAGCACCGTCTCGCAGGGGCGGCCGCCCGGCACCACCGAACTGGGCTTCGCAACGGACGAGCCGCTGGAGCAGGTCGCGCAGCGGCTCCAACGGCGCGGCTACCCGTACGAGCTCGTCGAGGAGAACTTCGGCCGCAGCATCCGGGTCACCGACCCTGACGGGGTCGTCGTGCAGATCCAGCGGATCGACCCGGACACCGTCCGCCGGTCGGCCGAGGCCCTGACCGGCAACGGCAACGGCGCCTGACCACCCCCGCAGGGGCCGCGCCGCACCCCCTGGTGCGACCCCTGCCGGACAGTCCACCTACAGCGCTCAGCCCCAGGTGTGACCGCCACCCTGTCTCTCGTCGGCATTCCGATCCATCACAGGGCCGGGGACTACCAGAGCAACTCCGCGTGGACGGTCTTGCCGTTGTGGCAGGGGACGACGCGCACCCGGTGTGCGAGGGTCCGGACGATGCTCCACCCGCGTCCGCCGGTCCGGTCGGGAGGCCGGGAGTGCGGGGGGCGTGAGCTCGTGTCCCGCACGGTGATCTCGATCCCGCCAGGAACCAGACCGAGTTCCAGGACGAAGGGCCCCGGAGCGTGGCGGACGGCGTTGCTCACCAGTTCGGAGACGACCAGCAGGACGTCATCGTGAAAGGTGCGGCGGGCGGGCCGGGAGTGGTGGCGAAGAAAGGCGACGGCGGCTTCCCGTGCTTCGGCGATGCAGCCGGGCCCGCCGCCGAAGTCCATGCGCACCTCCGCATGACGGGCGCCGTGCGGAACGGCCGACGGGAGCTCCATCCCCACGCCCCTTCCACTGAGTGCCTCGCCGTTCGGGCGCCCGACCGCTGCCTGGGAGCCCGTAGCGCTGTCGGGGCCCTGTCCCTCGGCGCTTCCCCACACAGCAGGGTACCCAGCCTGATTGAAATGTTCACGGGTTCGCGTCTCCTGCCGTCGTGCGCTTTCGCGCCGATCCGCCCTTGAGGTGGTGACCCGTCAGGAGAACGGGTTCTTTTCTAGTGCAGATTCACTACTCTTGGCTGGTGCCCATTACCCAGGCTGGGGGCTGCCGCATGAGAGAAGACGCAACGTGACCGGCCCGGTGTTCCAGGTCAGCACTGCACTCGACGTCAACGTGGCCGGTCTGCGGCTCGTCGGCGCGTTGGACCTGGACGGTACCGCGCAGTTGCTCGCCGCCGTCGCCGACTGCTTCGCGCGGCGGCCCGACCGTGTCGTGCTCGACCTGTGGGGCCTGCGCTTCTGCGACTGCGCGGGGCTCAACGTGCTGGTGGAGGTCAAGGCCACAGCGGATAGGATCGGCACCGAGCTGCGCGTGGAGGGCGCCCGCACGCAGGTGGCCCGACTGTTCGCACTCACCGGCGTCGAAGAGCTGTTCGCCGGAGGCGTGCCGCGTCTACCACCGAGGACCCTGTGATGCCTTCGACACCGCAGAACACACCGGATACCGTGCCGCGCACCGCCGGGGGGCGCATCACCATCCTGCTCGTCGAGGACCACGACATGGTGGCCGAGGCGATCCGGATCGCCCTGGACCGCACCGACGACCTGGAGGTGGTCGGCCGTAGCCTGTGCGTGAAGGACGCGCTGGCCGACGCGTCCCGGCTTCGCCCCGCCGTGGTGGTGCTGGACCGGCGACTGCCCGACGGCGACGGCATCGCCGCCATCACTGCGCTCAAGGCCGCCGCACCCGGCACCCGGGTACTCGTGCTGACCGGCGAAGGGACACCGGCGGTGGCCGCCCACGTCGCCGAGGCCGGTGGCTCGGGGCTCATCCTCAAGGTCGGCAACCTGGGCGAGCTCCAGGACGGAGTACGCCTGGTGGCGGCGGGTGAAGTGGCCTTCAGCAAGGGACTGCTCAGCGGAGCGCTGGACCGGCTGGCCGGCAAAACCGTCGGTTTGGGCACGACCCTCACCCCGCGCGAGCGCGAGACCCTCTGCCTGCTCGGCGACGGCCTGGGCGCAGCCGACATCAGTCAGCGGCTCGGAGTCGCCATCAACACGACCAGGAACCACATCCAGCGGGTCCTGGAGAAGCTCGGTGCCCGCTCCCAACTGGAGGCGGTTGCCGTGGCCCGTCGTGAGGGCCTTCTCCGATGACCGGTGACAACCGCGCCGGACAACGTGGCGGCCTCGCACCGACCGAGACGGCGTTCACCCTGCTGGTCACGAGCGTCCTCGACTACGGCATCTTCATGCTCGACCCCGAAGGCCACGTGTCCAGCTGGAACGCCGGCGCGGAGCGGATCAAGGGCTTCCGTGCCGCGGACATCATTGGCCAACACTTCTCGGTCTTCTACCCGCCCGAGGACATCGCTGCCCGCAAGCCCCACACGGAGCTTGAAACGGCCATCGTCGACGGCCGACTGGAGGACGAGGGCTGGCGCATCCGCAAGGACGGCTCCCGCTTCTGGGCCAACGTGGTGATCACCCCCCTCTTCGACGAGACCGGCGAACTGCGCGGCTTCGGCAAGGTCACGCGGGACATGACCGAACGCCGCGCCGCCGAGCAGGCGCTCACCGAACGCCGTCGCCTCTTCACCCACCTGGTACAGGCACAGGAGTTGGAACGCCGTCGCATCGCCTGGGACGTGCACGACGACTCCATCCAGGCCATGGTCGCCGTCGGCATGCGGATACAGCTCCTCGCCGACCAGGTTGGCGAGCCCTACGCGCATGAACTCTCGCTGCTCGACGAGACGGTGCGCGAGGCGGTGGACCGCCTGCGCAACCTCACCTTCCGGCTCCAGCCGCCCGGCATCGACCGGCACGGCCTGGTCGAGTCGCTGTCCCAGCACCTCAACGACGTGGTGGCCGGGAGCTGGGGTCTTGAGCCGTCCCTGGAACACAACCTGGAGAAGGAGCCGGCTCCCGAGACCGCGATCACCATCTTCCGCATCGTGCAGGAGGCACTGCTGAACGTGCGCAAACATGCCCGAGCGCGCACCGTACGGGTCAGCGTCACCACCGAGAACCAGGGCCTGCAGGTCCGAGTGGCCGACGACGGCATCGGCAACGCGGCGGTCGCACCCAGGTTGCAAGAGCACTTCGGGCTGATGGAGATGCGGGAGCGGGCCGAGACCGCCGGCGGCTGGTGGACGCTGCGTACCGAGCCCGGTACCGGCACGACCGTGGAGTTCTGGGTGCCCGACCTGCCGACCGGCGAGCTGGACGAACCGCTGCCCGGTGCGCCCGGCAGGAGCTTCGACTCCCTGACCGCCACCCAGGGGCCGTCGTGACCCCGCCCGCCACGCCCAGGGGCCCCCTGCGGGTGCTGATCTGCGACGACAACGCCGTGCTGCGCGCGGCGCTGGCACAGGTCGTCGGGGCCCAGCCCGACCTCACCCTGGTCGGCAGCGCGGCCCAAGCCGACGAGGCGATCCGACTCGCCACCGCCCAAAGGCCGCACGTCGTGGTGCTCGACGTGCGCTTCCCCGGCGGCGGCCCGTACACCGCCGAGCAGATCCTCCGCGCCGTCCCCGGCGTACGCATCCTGGCGTTCTCCGCCTACGGTTACCAGGGGCCGCGCACCGAGATGGCTGCGGTCGGCGTCGCGGGGTACCTCGTCAAGGGCATCAGCAACGCCCGGCTGTTGGACGAGGTCCGGGCCCTGGGAGCCGAAGCCCTTGAGGCCACTCGCTGCGCCGCCGAAGGGGGCAGCGCATGACAACTGCGCAAGCCGGCTGTCAGGCACGCCTTCGGAGTTGGTGCATCCGGCACTGACCACGCTCGATGCGACCGTAACGGGTTGGCCGCGGCTTTGGCCGGGGCGTTCGCGGTTGCCGCGCGACGGCGGTGACGGCGGCCGCGGGGCGGGCCGGTTCGTGCTGATGAGAAACGCCCCGCCACGGGGTGCGAGGCGGGGCGTTCACGTGGGCGCGCAGTGTCATGTGCGCGGGTCGTCGAAGACGTCGTGGCGGGCGCTGGTGTTCGGGGGCTGAGGTCAGTGCCTGCCTCGAAGGCGCCTGAGTAGTCCTCGGGCCTGTTCCCGCTTGCGCGGGTCGGAAGCTGCACGCCGCGCCGAAGCAATCGTCCGCTGACCCTGCGGGCTGCGGCTGAACTGCTTGATCTTTGCGAATAGTCCGGACATAAGCCCTCCCGGTGTGGCCCATCGTGACAATGCGCGTGTGCCCCGGGACTCACGCTCCAAACCGGGGGGCCCGCCACGCAGGGCAGGCGGCCCCCGGCCGCATCGCTGCAACGGGAGCACGGAGTGCGCCGCGGGGTCCAGTCACGGGGACGCATCGGCAGGTACGGGCGCCGCCCTTTGCGTAAGGGCCTCAACGGCGTCGAGAAGCTCATTCGGTGGTGCGGAAGCGGGGGACGGAAGGCCTCGGCCAGGCCGCAGCCCTTCGGCTGGCCCACGCCGGACACGGCGTCTTCGCGGCCGGGCCGTCGCCGTCGACGCAGACGATGTCGCAGGCTTGCACTGGATGACCACGCGCACTCCGTCCGCCATCGTGGCGATCACATCGGCTCCCAACGCCCCCGTTCCGCCCACCACTTCCACCTGTGGGCAGCCATCCCGAGCGCACAGCGCGGCGACCGTGTGCTCGAAGCCGTCGGCGTCCACCGCCGTGTGGTCCGGGGCGCCGGCGTCCAACCCAGGCAGACAGGCGGGCTCCGGCTCAGGAAGGCCGGACCTGTCACATCCTGCTGGGCGAACAGGCGCTGTGCATCAATCTCGGCGGGACGGAAGTGATGCGAGACCAGCTTCGCCGATCCCTCGATGCGACGGACCTGCCGGGGCTGTCCCTGGGGATCATCCCGGCCCGCGCTCGCCTCCTGGTCCACCCCGGAGGCGGCCGGCCGCACTGATGGTGCCGTAGCCGTAGGCGTTATCCAACGGCACTACGGGGCGAAGTTTCTGATGATCTTACAGAAATAACACGGGCATTGTCCTGGTGCATTGGAGCGAACTCCATTCCGGAGCCCGAGCCGTGGTATCCGACCCGGCATCCCTTGTGCTGATCTTTGTCCGTCACATCCGGCACACACTGAGGGGCTCTCGCCATAGGGCCCTGTCCGCCTTGAGCCGTGAAAGGTGCATGTTCGTGATCCGAGGAACAAACAGGCCGAACCAGGGAACGCGGCGGCTGCGCGCGCTTTCCGCGCTGGGCGCCGTGGGTATCGTCGCAGGGCTCGCTTCCAGCCTGCCGGCGTCACCGGCCGGTGCCGTCCCTGCCCGTGCGGCAGCTGTCGCCCAGCCGGGCCCCGCTGGGAATTCCGTTGCGTGTAACGGGAAGGTCTACGTCTCGTTCGGAAACCCGGAGAACCAGCTCTACACCGCCGACCGAGGGCCCGGGACGGTCCAGTTCACGCCGCTGGGCGACCCGACGCCGTTCCTCTACAACGCCATCGGAGTGAACCCGCGCGATCGCTTCCTCTACGGGACCACGTTCGGCGGCCCGGACAACGAACTGGTCCGCTTCGACCGCAACGGAGACTTCACCAACCTCGGTGTCATTGCCGGTCTGCCGTCCGCGCTCTACATCTCGGGAACGTTCGACAGGCAGGGCAACTACTACGTCCTGGCCGACGACACGGGGGAGATCTATCAGATCGACGTCAACTCCCGCTCGGTCACGCGTGTCATCAACGTCCCGGAGCTGGCCGACCCGGCACTCGACGTCTTCGACATCGCGTTCCGTGACGGATTCCTGTGGGGCTCGACCGACGCGGGCGCCATCACGCGGATCGACATCGCCAATGAGAGCGTGGACTTCTTCCCGGGTGTTCTTCCGGGGGGTGAGGACTTCGGCGGCGTCTTCACGTACGGCAATGGTGATCTCGGATTCTTCCGCAATTCCGGGCAGCTCATCCGCGTCCACGTGTGGAATGCGACCGGATCCAACCCGCGGTTCACCGTGCTGTCGACGCAGACCACGACGCCGGCGACGAACCTCGACGCCACCTCCTGCTTCCTCGACTCGTCCGCCGACCTGGCGGTGCGCAAGCACGGACCCAAGAGCGTAGAGGCGGGGGCCCAAGTGACCTACCGCATCACCGTGAAGAACGAGGGGAAGGGCGGCTCCTCCGGCTGGTCGCTGACCGACGACCTTCCGGCGAAGATCCTCTCGCCCGCCACGCCGACCGAAGGGTGCGAGATCACCGACGGCCTCCTCTCCTGCACGGGTGGCCCGCTGCAGAAGGGCCGCCACGTGGAGATCGAGGTGACCGGAACCGCGGGCAACGTTCTGGAGCCCACCACCCTGAAGAACACCGCCACGGTGTACGGCGACGACGCGGACCCGCGCGAGGAGAACAACACGGCCACCGCGTCCACCCACGTCAGGCCGGGGGACAGCGACTAGGCCGTTTCGGCTCGCCGGCCGGGGCCCCTTCTGGCGTGCCCCGGCGGCGTGCCGGTGAGCGCGGACGATCGTGGAGCCGACACCGGAACACGGCGCCGGGGCCATCACCATGCCCCGCGCCTGATCGATCACCGCACGGCTCTCCAGCACCCTGCTCAACGGCTCAACGGCTCAACGGCTCAACGGCTCAACGGCTCAACGGCTCAACTGCTCAACCTCGGCACGCGACTCGAGGACCTCGGCGGTCAGCGCGTCAACCGCCGGCGAAGCCGCATCCGTCAGGGTCTGCGGCGCTTCATGGATCGTGATCGTTCGATGCATCATCCGTACCTCGCATCAGCGCAGAGAAGTCATCGCGCTCCCTCGGGGGCACCTTGCTCATCGATGCCCGAGCCTGCCTCGTCACGAGCGTGGCCGTCCCGCAGTCGCCGTCGCTACGCGATCCGGCGCAGCCTCGATGTGCCCCATGCGGGCACCGTTTCCGCTGCCTGCCGCGTCGCACGTATCCGACAACTGGCGGTTCGCATGTACGCGCTGATCGTTCCGGCCGCGCTCCCCTTCGTCCTGCTCGCCGTCGTGATGGGCCTGTCCTGGTGGGAGGACCACCTCCTGCCACCGGCCGAGGCTCCCGTGGAAGCCCCTGCCGAGGCCTCGTCCACACCGGCGGCCCATGCCGACGCATCCCGACCCTGCGACAACCCTGCCCGTTGAAAACGAATGCCACCCGGCGTTGACTGACGCCGACCGCGTAGGGCTGTGTGATGCTCCGGAATTCCCGGGCAAAACCTTCGCCTTCGGATGCCCTGCGCTGGACCCTTCCGCTCGTGCCGCACCGCCGCCGACGTGATGTGGAGCCGATTGCGCGTACCGCGGGCTCGCTGAGGCGGCCTGCCGCGATCTGTTCCGCCGCCCCCACCGTGGTGGGCATGCAGATGGGTGCCGACCCTGGAGAGGTAAACGTGAGCGGCCAAGGCAGGGAGCGAAAGGACCGGCAGAAGGGCCGAGACCTCCAGGCGAGTGGGGGAACCCGTCATGCCATCCGCAGCCGGCGCCGGCCTCGCTCCGGGCCTCGCTCCGGGCCCCGGAAGCGCGGCAACCTTTTCGCCCGCGGTGGCAACTGGCTGGTGTACGCACACCCTCCACTACAGGACAGTGAGTCATGCGAACCACTCAGCACAAGGCGCGGCACCGCAGGCGCAGAATCGGTCTGACCGTGGGCATTCCGTTGGCGACGGCCACCGCAGTGGGCGTGTCCTACGGCGGGGCCTTCGGGGCGTTCGGTGAGGACGCCCGGCCGGAGGCCGGGGCGGCCACCGCAGCCCGGGCGTGGGCCCGGGAGGCCGCGGACGGCTTCGCCTCGGTCAACGCGCTCGGGCAGACCGGCACCTACGGCGGCCGGGACGGTGCGGTCGTCACCGTGAAGAACCTTGCCGACCTGGAGAAGTACGCGACCGCCTCGAAGCCGTACGTCATCGTCGTGGCGGGGACGATCACCATGACCCCCAAGGGCAAGGAGATCAAGGTCGCCTCCAACAAGACCATCGTGGGCGCGGGCACCTCGGGTCACATCGTCGGCGGGGGGTTCTTCCTGGGACAGGGCGTACACAACGTGATCATCAGGAACCTGACGATCCGTGACGCGTACGCCGGCACGTGGAACGACAAGGACCACGACTGGGACGCCATCCAAATGGACGGCGCCCACCACGTGTGGATCGACCACAACAACCTGCGGAACATGGCCGACGGACTGATCGACAGCCGCAAGGACACCACGTACCTCACGGTGTCCTGGAACCAGCTGAAGAACGACAACAAGGCCTTCGGCATCGGCTGGACCGATCACGTCACCGCCGACATCACGATCCACCACAACTGGTTCCACGAGACCAAGCAGCGCAATCCGTCCACCGACAACGTGGCGCACGCGCACCTCTACAACAACTTCATGCAGGACGACCCGGACTCGTCCATCACCTCCTCCTACGGCAACTACGCGCGGGGAGGAACGAAGATGGTGCTGGAGAACAGCTACTTCGAAGGGATGAACAACCCGGTCACCAAGGACACCACCGCCGCCCTCGTGCAGCGCGGCAACGTCTTCGTCAACACCACCGGCCGCAATGAAAGCGGTGGCACGGCCTTCGACCCGAAGACGTACTACGGCTACACCCTCGATCCGACCGCCGAGGTCCCCTCGAAGGTGAAGTCCGGCGCCGGCCCCCGCCCCGCCATCGGCACGGCGACCTCCCAGGCTCCCGCCACGACCACCCTCACCGTGGCCAAGGACGGCTCCGGCCGGTACGAGACCGTCCAAGCCGCCGTCGACGCCGTCCCGGCGGACAACGCCTCACGCGTCGTCATCACCGTCAAGCCCGGCACCTACCGGGAAACGGTCAGGATCCCGTCGAACAAGCCACACGTCACCCTGCAGGGCACCGGCGGTAGCCGCAAGGACACGGTCATCGTCCACGGCAACGCCTCCGGAACCCCCAAACCGGGCGGCTCGGGCACCTACGGCACCGCCGGCAGCGCAACCGTCGCGGTCGAGGCCGATGACTTCCAGGCCCGAAACCTCACCGTCTCCAACGACTTCGACGAGAAGGCCAACCCCCACGTGAGCGCCCAGGCGGTCGCGCTGCGCACCGCCGCGGACAAGATCCTCCTCGACAGTGTGATCATCACCGGCGACCAGGACACCCTGCTCCTGGACAGCGCCACGCGTGCGAAGCCCGGACGGGTCTACATGACGAACTCCTACGTCGTCGGTACCGTCGACTTCATCTTCGGCAGTGCCACCGCCGCGATCGACCGCTCGGTGATCACCCTCAAGAAGCGCTGGGACGGAACCTCGGGAGGCTGCGTCACCGCGCCCAGCACCCCCGCCGGCCGCAAGGGCTTCCTGATCACCAACAGCGCGTTCAACGGCGACGTGGCTCCAGGGAGTTTCGCCCTCGGCCGGCCGTGGCACGCGGGCGGCGACGCGTCCCTCGACCCGCAGACCACCGTGCGCGACTCCACGCTCGGCAGCGGCATAGGCGCCGCCCCGTGGTCCGATATGGGTGGCTTCTCCTGGAAGAGCGACCGCTTCGCGGAGTACGGGAACACCGGCCCGGGCGCCGGCACGCCGAGCGGCAACCGCCCGCAACTGCGCGACGACCAGGCCTCCGGCCAGGAGGTCGGCGACTGGCTCGGCGACTGGACCCCCGGCTCCTGAACTCCGTCTCCGAAGCGACGCTTCGAGGGCCGCCGGTGCGACGCCGCCGAGGTGCGGCCCCGCTCGGGCGCCGGGGTCAGGACGGGTCGCCGTACGGGAATCCGCGTCCGTTGGTGCCGACGTAGACGCGCCCGTAGGTGGTCGGGGTCGCCGGTGATGACGCCGACGCTGCCGGTGCCGCCCCACAGGTGGGCGTCGTCGCTGCCGCGGAGCCAGGCGGCGCCCTGCGCGGCCTGGCCTCATGCATCGCCCGGCGGCCGCGGTGCTGCGGCATCCGCACGACAGGGGGGCACGGAAACGGGTCGTCGTCCCGCTGGATCGCGTGAGGGCTTGTGATCGTGAACAATTACACTCGCCTTCGTGGCGCCCCTGTGCAGGCACCACCGCGATTCGGTCTGCGCACCGGAGCCCGGGCCGGCCGCCGGGGGCTTCGCCGACGAGAGGGCTATCAGTGGGAACGGCAAGTACGGAACAACCTGAACCACGCCAGCCTGTGATGGCTGATGTCGCGCGCGTCGCCGGAGTGTCGCACCAGACGGTGTCGCGGGTACTCAACGGCGCACCCCACGTCCGCCCCGGCACACGTGAGCGGGTGCTCGCCGCCATCCGCGAGCTGGACTACCGCCCCAACGTGGCGGCCAGGACCCTGGTCACCCGCCGGTCCCAGACGCTCGGCGTGGTGAGTTTCGGCAGTGCGCTGTACGGGCCGGCCTCCATGCTGGACGGCATCGAGCAGGCCGCGCGCAGTGCCGGCTACTTCGTGAGCGTGGCGAGCATCCGGTCCCTGGACTCGCGCGCGGTGCAGGAGGCCGTGGACCGGCTCAGGGACCAGGGCGTCGAAGGCATCGTGGTGATCGCGCCGCAGATCCCGGCGGCGCGCGCCATCGCTCAGCTGTCCACGGCGGTGCCCGTGGTGGCGGTCGGGTCGGGCAGCGGGTCGCGCGTGCCCACGGTCTCGGTCGACAACGAGGCGGGCGCCCATGCCGTCACCCGACACCTGCTCGACCTCGGGCACGCCACGGTCCACCACATCGCCGGCCCGCCGGGCTGGCTGGAGACCACGGCCCGGCAGGCCGGATGGCGCAGGGCGCTCCAGGAGGTCGGCGCCCCGGTGCCCGAGGCCCATGCCGGGGACTGGAGTGCCCGCGCCGGATACGAGGCCGGCCTTCGGATCGCCGAGGACCGCAGCGCCTCCGCGGTCTTCTGCGCGAACGATCAGCTGGCACTGGGCCTGCTGCGCGCGCTGCACGAAGCGGGCCGGACGATCCCCGGAGACATCAGCGTGGCCGGTTTCGACGACATCTCCGAAGCCGCCTACTTCGCTCCGCCGCTGACGACGGTCCGACAGGACTTCGGCGAGCTGGGCCGACGGGCGCTGGAACTGCTGGTCGATGAGTTGACCGGAAACGACCGCACGACTGGCGTGGGCGGTGGGGAGCGCGGTGGAGCGCGGGAGTCCGCGAGCAGGCACGTCCTGGTACCCACGGAGATCGTGCTGCGCCGCAGCACGGGCCGCGCACCCCGGTAGTTTCGGCGGAGGGCCGCGGGCATCCACGCAGGTCAGAGGGGTCGCAGGGGTGGCGGCTGCCCCCGTGGTCCTGAGGTCAAGATTGGGTAACGCTGTATGCGGAGACTCTTGTGCAGCTCATTGTGAGCGCTAACAATTTGACCCTAGGGCGGCCCGTGCGCCGCCGTCCCCGCCGCCCGGGTGTCGCCCCGGGGCGCTGGGCTCCGTACGAAGGATGTGAACGTGACCCCGTCTCGTCCCCCAGCCGCCCCGGACGCCGTGCGCTACGTCGTCGGTGTCGACTTCGGCTCGCTGTCCGGCCGCGCGGTGTTGGTCCGCGTACACGACGGTGAGGAGCTCGGCTCCGCCGTCCACACGTACCGCCACGGCGTCATCGACCGTGAACTGCCCACCACCGGGGCCGCCTTGCCGCCCGACTGGGCACTCCAGCATCCGGACGACTGGCGCGAGGTGCTGCGCACCGCCGTCCCGGACGCCGTCGCCTCGGCAGGCGTGGACCCGGGTCTCGTCATCGGCATCGCGACCGATTTCACCGCCTGCACGGTCCTGCCGGTACGGCGCGACGGGCAGCCGCTCTCCGAGACCGGGCTGGGCCACCGCCCGCACGCCTGGCCCAAGCTCTGGAAGCACCACGCCGCCCAGGGCCAGGCCGACCGGATCAACGACCTCGCCCATCTGCGTGCCGAGAAGTGGATCGCCCGGTACGGCGGCAGGATCTCTGCCGAATGGCAGTTCGCGAAAGCGCTGCAGGTGCTCGAGGAGGACCCGCAGACGTACGCGGCGACCGAGCGCTGGATCGAGGCGGCCGACTGGATCGTCTGGCAGCTCACGGGCACCGAGACGCGCAACACCTGCACCGCCGGCTACAAGGGCATCCACCAGGACGGC
Source organism: Streptomyces sp. 147326 (assembly GCF_045000215.1). Taxonomy (NCBI): domain Bacteria; kingdom Bacillati; phylum Actinomycetota; class Actinomycetes; order Kitasatosporales; family Streptomycetaceae; genus Streptomyces; species Streptomyces sp. 147326. Next base: position 7,544,699 of record NZ_CP134201.1, read on the forward strand.
AGGTACCCGAGCGAGGACTACCTCGCCGCCCTGCACCCGGACTTCGGGGAGTTCGCCCGTACCCGCCTGGAGCATCCGCTCTCCCCGCTGGGTTCCCGGGCCGGCTCGCTCACCGCGCAAGCCGCCGCGTGGACGGGCCTCCCCGAGGGCATCGCGGTCGCCGTCGGCAACGTGGACGCCCACGTCGCTGCCGCCGCGGCCCAGGCCGTCGAGAACGGCCGGCTGCTCGCCGTCATGGGCACCTCCACCTGCCACGTGGTGAACGGCGCCGCGCTCGCCGACGTGCCCGGCATCTGCGGGGTCGTGGACGGCGGGATCGTCGACGGCGCGTACGGCTACGAGGCGGGACAGAGCGCCGTCGGCGACATCTTCGCCTGGTGGCTCGCCCAGGGCGTCCCGGCCGGCTACCAGGCGGAGGCCGAGGCCTGCGGCGAGGACCTGCACCAGCTGCTGACCCGCAAGTGCGCCGACCAGCCCGTAGGCGGGCACGGCCTGGTCGCACTCGACTGGATGAACGGCAACCGCTCCACCCTGGTGGACCACCACCTCTCCGGTGTCATCGTGGGGCTCACCCTGTCGACGCGGCCCGAGGAGGTCTACCGCGCCCTGCTGGAGGCCACCGCCTTCGGCACCCGCACCATCGTCGACGCCCTGGAGCGGGGTGGGGTACCGGTACACGAGTTCATCGTCACCGGCGGCCTGAAGAAGAACGCCCTGCTGATGCAGATCTGCGCCGACGTGCTCCGCCGCCCGGTGTCCCTCGCGGCCTCCGCCCAGGGCCCGGCCCTCGGCGCCGCCATCCACGCGGCCGTCGCCGCCGGCGCACACCCCGACGTACGCGCCGCCGCGGCGGCCATGGGCCGTGTGCAGCGGGCCGCCTACCTGCCGGACCCCGCCCGGGCCGATGCCTACGACGCGCTGTACGCGGAGTACCGCGCCCTGCACGACCACTTCGGCACCGGCCCCGACAAGCAGCTGCACCGGCTGCGCGCCCTGCGCAACGCGGCCCTCACGGCCTCGACCGCCCCGACCGCCCCGACCGAGAGGCCCTGACCGCTCATGACGTCACCGATCGAGCAGTTGCGCCGCGAGGTCAGCGACCTGCACCAGGAACTGGTCCGCTACGGCCTCGTCGTCTGGACGGCCGGCAACGTCTCCGCCCGGGTACCGGGTGAGGACCTCATGGTGATCAAACCCAGCGGAGTCCCCTACGAGGACCTGACCCCCGAGCGCATGATCGTCTGCGACCTGGACGGGAAAGTGGTCGAAGGCGACTACGCCCCCTCCTCGGACACCGCCGCGCACGCCTACGTCTACCGCCACATGCCGCAGGTCGCAGGGGTGGTGCACACCCATTCCACCTACGCCTGCGCCTGGGCGGCGCGCGGCGAGGCCGTCCCCTGCGTGCTGACCGCCATGGCCGACGAGTTCGGAGCCGAGATCCCCGTCGGCCCCTTCGCGCTGATCGGGGACGACTCCATCGGCCGGGGGATCGTCGAGACGCTGCGCGGACACCGCTCGCCCGCCGTCCTGATGAAGAGCCACGGCGTCTTCACCGTCGGCAAGGACGCCAAAGCGGCGGTCAAGGCGGCCGTGATGTGCGAGGACGTCGCCCGCACGGTCCACATCTCGCGCCAGCTGGGGGATCCGCTGCCCCTCGCGCAGAGCGACATCGACGCACTGAACCACCGCTACCAGAACGTGTACGGCCAGCAGGCCGGCCGGTGAGGAGCTTTCCCGTGGCGACACTCGAAGACCGCGAAGTGTGGTTCCTGACCGGCAGCCAGTCCCTCTACGGGGACGAGACCCTGCGCCAGGTGGCCCGGCAGTCCCAGCGAATAGCCGAGACCCTCCAGGACGAACCGGGCGTCCCCGTCCGGGTCGTCTGGAAGCCCGTCCTCACCGACGCCGACGCGATCCGCCGCATCTGCCTGGCGGCGAACTCCGACGACGCCTGCACCGGGCTCATCACCTGGATGCACACGTTCTCCCCGGCCAAGATGTGGATCGCCGGCCTGGACGCGCTGCGCAAGCCCCTTCTCCACCTCCACACCCAGGCCAACGTCGCCCTGCCCTGGTCGTCCATAGACATGGACTTCATGAACCTCAACCAAGCGGCGCACGGAGACAGGGAGTTCGGCTACATCCAGTCCCGCATCGGCATCACCCGCAAGACGGTCGCGGGACACGTGAGCGACCCGTCCGTGGTCGCCCGCATCGCCTCGTGGACCCGGGCGGCTGCGGGGCGCTCCGAACTGCGCGGCCTCAGGCTGGCCCGCTTCGGCGACAACATGCGGGACGTCGCCGTCACCGAAGGCGACAAGGTGGAGGCGCAACTGCGCTTCGGCGTCTCCGTCAACACGTACGGGGTCAACGACCTCGTCGAGGTCGTCGACGGCACCCCGGAGGCCGATGTCACCGAACTCACCAAGGAGTACGAGGCCACCTACCGGGTGGCGCCGGAGCTGCGGGCCGGCGGGGACCGCCACGCCTCGCTGCGTTACGCCGCGCGCATCGAGCTCGGCATGCGGGCATTCCTCACCGCGGGCGGCTTCCGTGCCTTCACCACCAACTTCGAGGACCTCGGGGGCCTGCGGCAGCTGCCGGGGCTGGCCGTGCAACGACTGATGGCCGACGGGTACGGCTTCGGCGGCGAGGGCGACTGGAAGACCTCGGTCCTGCTGCGCACGCTCAAGGTGATGTCGGAGGGGCTGCCGGGCGGGGTCTCCTTCATGGAGGACTACACCTACCACCTGGAACCCGGCAGGGAACTGATCCTCGGCGCGCACATGCTGGAGGTCTGCCCGTCGATCGCGGCCGCGGTTCCCTCCTGCGAGATCCACCCGCTGGGGATCGGCCGCCGGGAGGATCCCGTACGCCTGGTCTTCGACGCGGACACCGGTCCGGCGGTGGTCGTCGGGCTCGCCGACATGGGCGATCGCTTCCGCCTGGTCGCCAACGAGATCGACGTGGTCGAGCCCGCCGAGCCCCTGCCGAACCTGCCCGTGGCCCGGGCCGTGTGGCAGCCCCGACCGGACCTGCGGACCTCGACCGAAGCCTGGCTGATCGCCGGAGCACCGCACCACACCGTGCTGTCGAGCGCCGTGGGCACGGAGGAACTCGGTGACCTCGCCGACATGCTCGGCACGGAGTTGCTGGTCATCGACGCGGACACCGGCATCCGCCGGTTCACGCAGGAGATCCGCTGGAACCAGGCCTACCACCGCCTGGCACAGAGTTTCTGACCTCCGCCATCAGCGCGCCCCCGCCGTTCAGAAGGGACACTCGTGATCCACTTCCGCTCGCGCCGCACCGCGTTACGCCGTACCGCAGTCCGACGTCCCCGTCCGCCGCTCTGGATCGCCCTGTCGGTCGTCCTGCTGGCGCTGCTCCCGACCACGGCCGTCACCGGCGGCCCTGCCGAAGCCGCAGCGAGCCGTACGTACACCAACCCGGTGAAGGCCCAGAAGGGCGCCGACCCCTGGCTGCAGTACCACGAGGGCAACTACCACCTGGTCGCCTCAACCTTCACCGGCGAGATCACGATGCGCAAGTCACCGACTCGGGAAGGCCTTTCCACCGCTCCGAGCGTACGGGTGTGGCCCGACGACACCCCCTCGCGCAGCACCAACATCTGGGCGCCCGAGATGCACTTCGCCGACGGGCGCTGGTACCTCTACTACTCCGCCGGGCAGGCAGGGGCCGCCTGCTGCGACTCGCAGCGCACTCACGTGCTGCAGAGCGCCGGCAGCGATCCGATGGGCCCGTACACCTACAAGAACATCCTGACCGGATCCAACCTCGTGCCCGGCGGATGGCTGATCGACGCGAGCCTGTTGCGGGTCGGAGAGAGGCTGTACCTGCTCGGCAGCGGCTTCATCAACGGCAGCCGGCAGAGCCTGGTGATCGCACCGCTCAGCAACCCCTACACCCTCAGCGGTCCGTTCAGGGTCATCTCCAGCCCCACGCTGAGCTGGGAGAGCCAAGGCGGATCGGTCAACGAAAGCCCCGAGCCGCTGTACCACGAAGGCCGGACCTTCCTCACCTACTCCGCCTCCAGCTGCAACACGCCGGACTACGAACTGGGCCGGCTGGAGCTCACCGGCGCCGACCCGCTCAGCGCCGCGTCATGGACCAAGTCGCCCTCCCCGGTGTTCCAGCGCAGCGACGCGGCAGGGGTGTACGGACCGGGCCACAACGGGTTCTTCACCTCCCCGGACGGCACGGAGAACTGGCTCGTCTACCACGCCAACGACACCACCGCCGGCGGCTGCGACAACAGGCGCACGACCCGGGCCCAGAAGTTCACCTGGCGCCCGGACGGGACACCCGACTTCGGCACTCCGGTGGCTGTCGGCACCCCACTGCCCGCCCCGGCGGGCGAGACGGCGGCCACGCCCACCGCGTACACGCTGGTGAACCCCCACAGCGGCAAATGCCTGGACCTCGCGAACGGGTCCTCCGCCGACGGGGCGGACGTCAGGCTGTGGTCGTGCAACGGCAGCACGGCTCAGAAATGGCGCTTCGAGGACCAGGGGGACGACACCAGCCGGCTGGTCAACGTGGCCGGCGGCAAGGTGCTCGACGTGGCGGGCTGCTCCGAAGACGATGGCGCGGAGCTGCGCCAGTGGACCTGGCTGGACAACGCCTGCCAGCGCTTCCGGCTCATCGCCGGCGCGGGCGGCCTGCTGCGGCTGGAGAACGCACACAGCGGGAAGGCCGCCGACGTCGCCGACTGCGGCACCCGCGACGGCACGGGAGTCCGCCAATGGACCTGGCTCGCCAACCCCTGCCAGGAGTGGCAGCTCCGGACCGGCTGACCACGTCCCCTCCGCACGGAAGAGGGAAGAGATGACCGGAACCCTCCTGCATGCCCATGTCCTCACGGCCGTGGCGGCCCTGCTGCCCTTCGTCGTACTGCCGCTCCCCGCCCACGCCCTGGCGGGCCCGCAGGATCCGGCCGCCTACACCAACCCGCTGGCCGAGCGGCGGGCGGCGGGCGCGGCTCCTCAACCGTCCGCCAGGAGCTGTTCCGTCCAGATGGTCTTGCCCGCCGCCGTGTACCGGCTGCCCCAGCGGTGGGTGAGCTGTGCGACGAGGAACAGGCCGCGGCCACCCTCGTCGGTGAGCTGGGCCCGGCGCAGATGCGGCTGCGTCTGGCTCGGGTCGGAGACCTCGCAGATCAGCACACGGTCCTTGATCAGCCGCAGACCGACCGGACCGCCCGCGTACCGGATGGAGTTCGTGACCAGCTCGCTGACGATCAGCTCCGTGGTGAAGACCAGCTCCTCCAGTCCCCAAGCGGTCAGCCGGTCCGAGACGAACTCCCGGGCCCGCCCGACCAGGGAGGGGTCGGCGGGCAGCTCCCACACGGCGGTGGCATCGGCGGACACCTCCCTGACCCGCACCACGAGCAGTGCCCGGTCGTCGTCCGGCGGCTCGTGCAACAGGGCGCCCAGGATCCGCTGCCCGATCTCGGTGACCGGCAGCCCGCTGTCGGCGCCGTCCCGCACACCCGCCCGGACCGCCTCCAGCTGCCGCTCCGAGCGTTCGCCGCCCTCGGCGAGCACTCCGCCGTAGAAGGCCAGTACATCGCCGGCCTCCAGGCACAACTCCGTCGGTTCGAACGGCTGCCCGCCGGTGCCCAGGACCGGACCCGGGCGGTACGACACCGTGCCGCTCCCGGTCCGTCCCCGGGCGGCCAGTACGGGCGCCGGGTGGCCGGCACCCGCCAGCACGCAGGTGCGGGACACCGGGTCGTAGGTGGCGTAGAGACAGGTGGCGCCGGTCAGCGCGCTCGGCGCGTCCGCGTCCGGATCCTGGCGGTCGTCGTCCTCGATGAAGCGCACCACGAGGTCGTCGAGATGAGCCAGCAGTTCGTCCGGACTGAGGTCGAGATCGGCCAGGGTCTGCACGGCCGACCGCAGACGCCCCATCGCGGCCGTGGCGTCGAGGCCGTGCCCGGCCACCGCGCCCATGACGAACGCAAGCCGTGTCGAGGGGAGTTGGATGACGTCGAACCAGCTGCCCCCGATGGCCTGGGGCGTGGCGGTGGGGACATGGACCCCCGAGGTCTCCGCACCGGTGACGTCCATGACCGGCCTGGGCAGGAGGCTGCGCTGCAGGGCCTGCGCGGTACGGCGCTCACGGGTATAGCGGCGCGCGTTGTCCATGCTGAGCGAGGCCCTGGAGCCGATCTCCTCGGCGAGGACCGCGTCCTCCTGGTCGAACGGGTGGCGCTCCGCGGTGCGCCACAGGACCAGGGCGCCGAGGACCGCCCCGCGCGCCTGCAACGGGATCAGCATGAGGGAGGCGGCCTGAGGCGGAAGCATCAGCCGTGCGCGTTCCTCCTCGCCCGAGAGCACCGCGCGGAGCTCGGTCAGGTCGGGAAGGAAGACCGCCGAGCCCCCACGCAGGTGGATGCTCTCGATGTTCCGGAGACGGATGGTCTCGCCCACGGAGTGGCTCTCGGGCGGCCACCGCCCGTCGGCGGCTCGTACGGCGACGCGCCGCATCGGCGCCCCGGTGACCAGCTCTCCCGGCTCTTCGCCGAGCAGCACGGGTTCGGTGAGGTCGACGGCCGCGAGGTCGGCGAACGCGGGGACGAGCACCCCGGCCAGCTGCTCGGCGTCACGCACCATGTCGAGGGAGCTGCCGATCTCCGCGGCGGCCGCGTTGAGCAGCGCCAGCCGCTCGGCGGCGCGCTGGTCCGCCGGCGGTACGGGTGGCGCCCGACGGACGTCACCGGCGGCGGCGACCGGTACGGGGTGGTCCGGGTCGGCGGGGCGCAGGCGCAGCAGGAACCGCGCCGACGAGCCCTCCAGCAGGGTGATGACGTCGACGTCGGCCTCCAGCCGTCCGCCGTCCGGCCGAAGCAGTCGGGCCCGGGCGCTGCGCCTGGCACCTCCGACGGCTCCGGCGACCAGGCGGGCCCACAGGCCGGGATCTTCAAAGAGCAGTCCCACATCCAGCTTCCCGGCGCCGGGGCCACCGATGGTCTCGGGAGCGCCCAGGAGCGTCGCCGCCGCACGTGTGCCCGTCAAGGCCTTGCCGGCGGCGTCAAGTACCAGGACCGCCGTGGGGAAGTCCGCTGCTGCGACGGGTTCTCCCGGGCCGTTGTCGCTCACGCGTGTCTCACTCCGGCAGGATCGAGGGCGCTCCTGATCTCATTGAACACCTCGCGCCCGGCGGGCGCGCGCCGGTGGCGGACGGCGTGCGGGCGCGGCCGCCGACGCCCCCCGGGGGGCGGCCGACGGCCGCGCGTCACCGGCCTGCGGCGCCGGCTAGCGCAGCGGCGGGTAGGCGTTGCGCATCAGTTCCTGGAACTGGGCGGAGAACCACCTGCCCGACAGGGGTGCGCCCGGCAGGGCTCCCGACGGGTTGAACCCGTTCCGGGGGTTGCCCCCGTACGTCGGGTCGCACATCCGGTCGAATCCCTTGCCCTCGTCGTTGGGGATCTGGCTGCTGGAGCCGTCGGACTCGCCGGGCGGCTTCATCCACACGTACGCGTCGATCCCTGGAGCGGGATGCGCCGCCGGACGCTCGCCGAGCCCGGCCCCGGACTGGTTGCACCAGTTGCCGATGTGGATGCGGCGGTCGAAGCGGCCTCCGTCGACGTACGTGTCCGCGCCGGCCGGGGAGCCGGGGCCGCTGGGCCTGGCGGCGCCGCCCCAGCCGTTGCGGGAGGTGTCGATGAGCATGCCGATCCCCGGGTCGAACCCGATGGAGACGAGCTTGGCGCGGAAGGCCTGCGCGAAGGAGAGTTCGTCCACGTAGCGGTTCCAGTCCACCCACTTCGACTCGCGGACGGACTTGCCGGCGACCGAGTCGCCCACCGAGAAGTGCTCCTCCTTCAGGGCGCTGTAGTTGGCGGTGTTGGTGATGAATCCGTGCACGGAGGCGAGGGTGCTGCCCTCGGCCGTGGCGGCCTGCTTGAACAGGTCGGCCGAGGCACCGAAGTTGTCGTCCCAGCCGATCCACCCGTGGTGCCCCGCGTCGACGTAGTTGTAGACGCTGGGGACGGCTCCGAGCTTCTTCAGGGCGTACCCGACGCCCTTCACGTAGTTGCCGTTGGCCTTCATGGTGTCGCACTGCGGGGTGGCGGTCGGCCGGCCGCCGGTGTTGGTGACGAGATTGGGCAGGGAGTCGATCTCGACCGTGGTGACGATGCGCAGGACGGCGTACTTGGGGTCGCCCAGGATCGCTGCGATCGGGTCGATGTACCGCGCCTTGTACGCGTCGATCTCGTCCGCCTTCAGCTCGCCGTTGGAGGCGAGGGCCGCGCAGTCGCGGCCGGGGAGGTTGTAGATGACGAGCTGGACGACCAGCTCGCCCGCCCCCTTCTGCCGCAGGGCCTCGTCGAGGTGCGCGCGCAGTCCCATGCTGCTCGAAGTGCCGGCGATGGCGGCGATCCGGTCCAGCCACACACCGGTCGGTTGGCCGGAGATCCTGCTCCCGCCGGGCTCGGCGGCGGCCTTCGCGGACCACTCGGGGTTCACGTAGACCGACGCACCCTGGTACGGGTTGTCGACGCGGGTCCCGGGAGGGTCGGTGGGCCCGGGCGGGTCGGTCGGGCCGGGCGGGTCCGTGGGGCCGGGGCCGGTGCCGCAGGTGACGCCGTTCAGCTTGAAGGCGGCCGGGAGGGCGTTGGCCCCGCTGAACGAGGCGTTGAATCCGAACGAGGCGGAGGCGCCGGTGCCGAGCGATCCGTTGTAGGCGACGTTCCGGGCGGTGACGCCGGCGCCGCTCTGCGTCAGGCCGGCGTTCCAGCCCTGGGTGACCTGCTGGTTTCCGGAGAAGGTCCACTCCAGCTGCCAGCTCTGGACGGCCGGGCCGGTGTTCGTGACGGTGACCGCGCCGGTGAATCCGGAACCCCACTGGTTCGGGACGGTGTACTCGACCCTGCAGCCGGCGGCGGCCGTTCCCGCGCCGCCGGTGGACACGGCGGTCGCGGTACCGGTGGCCGCGGCGACGAGGGCCGCGGCCGCCAGTAAGGCGGTACGGGGACGGAGTGAAGTCGTGGAGGTCATCGTGTGTCCTTTCCATCGCGTGCGGGGAGGGCGCGCAGGTGGTCGCGGAGCCCGATGCCGAAGGCCGTGGGGGCGCCCTCGTAGGAGTTGATCAGTGCGGGGCCGGAGGAGCAGTCCCACGTGTTCCAGGTCCAGCCGAGATAGGACAGTCCGCGGCCGTCGAACCACCGCATCACCCGGTCGATGAAGGCGTGCGAGCAGGTGTTCTCGCCGATCTCGCCGGCCACGATCGGCAGTTCGGCCGCGAGCGGACCGAGCGTGGAGTCCCAGCAGGCTTCGTCGGCACAGGCGTTGAAGTTGTAGACGTGCCAGGCGGCGGCGAGATTGCCGGCCGGGTCGTGCGGCCGGTGCGCCCGCCATTGGCTGAGGTCGTTGGCGTAAGCGACTCCGGCCGCCAGGATCAGGTTCCGCGCGCCGGTGGACCGGACCGCGTCGACGAGGTCCTGCATGCCCGCCACTTCGTAGCCGATGCCGGGACAGCTGCCGCCGTCCCGCCAGCAGGCCCAGGCCTGGGAGGGGGTGGAGCCGGTGCGGTCCGGATAGGGCTCGTTGAACAGGTCGAGGACGACGGCGGGGTCGCCCTTGAAGGTGTTCGCGACCGAGGTCCAGAAGGCCGGCGCGTAGCGGGCGTCCGGCATGGGCTTCTGGCAGGTGGCGTGGATGTCCGCGCAGCCCGCGGAGTTGCCGGTGTACTGGCCCCAGGACCAGTGCAGTTCGACGACCGGGGTCATGCCGTGGTCCTCGATGCGCCGCACCAGGGCGGTCACCGCGTCTCGGTACCGGGGTCCGGCGTACTCGGGTCTGATGTTGTCCAGGCCGAGCCAGCACTCCTCGTTGAGGGGGATGCGGACCGTGTTCACGTTCCAGTCGGCGATGGCGGCGATGGCGTGGTCGTCCACGGGACCGTCGAAGATCCCGTGGCCCTGGACGCACATGAACTCGCCGCCGGAGCGGTTGACTCCCATCAGGCGGCGGGTTTCACCGGAGGCATCGACCAGCTTGTTATCGCTCACATGCACTGCGGGTGGATCCTCCACCGGTGTCGGTGTCGGTGTCGGTGTCGGTGTCGGTGTCGGCGGCTCGGTCGGGCCGCCGGGCGCGGTGGCGCAGGTGTTCCCGTTGAGAGCGAAGGCCGTGGGGGACGCGTTGTCCGACTTCCAAGAGGCCAGGAAGCCGAGTGTGACGCTCGATCCGGTGCCGAGTCCGCCGTTCCACGTCTCGTTGACCGCCGTCGCGGTACGCGAGCTCTGGGACCACTTCGCGTTCCATCCCTGGCTGACGCTCTGGGTGCCGGGAAAGTCGAAAGTGAGCCTCCACCCGGACAGCGGAGCCCCCTTGTTGGTGAGGGTGACCGCGCCCTGGAAGCCCTGGTCCCAGGTGTGGGTGACGGCGTACTCGACGACGCAGACGGGCGCGGCCGCGGCCGCCGGGAGATGGGGGAGGGGCGAGGCGCTCACCATGGCGAGGGCCGCGCCCACGAGTAACGCGGGCAGGTGCGGAGGGTGTCGCATGAGCGACTCCTTGCAGCTCAGACGCATGCGTGACGCAGCGTCAACTGTCGGAATCGCTCCCACTGGTAAGGCTGGACCATAGCGTGCGGCCCGGCCGGCGAACAGAGTCGTGCACGGCTTCGTTGCCGGCGCTGCCCTGCTTTCTTCGCCGGGTCGTGCATCTTGACCGCATACTCCCCCCGGGAGCATGGTGGGAGCGCTCCCACTGGTGCTTCATCCCGTACTTTCGCCGCACGGACCCTCCACCCCCCCCAGGAGGGGGCAGCTCCCGTGCCCTGACACAGGAAGGCAGACGGTTCGCCCCGGCCGAGGGCCGGGGCGAACCGTCGTCGCGCGGCGACCCTCAGGAGCCGGCCTTGCGCTTGTTCCACACGTCGAAACCGACTGCCGCCAACAGCACGAGGCCCTTGATGACCTGCTGGTAGTCGGTGCCGATGCCCACGAGCGACATCCCGTTGTTCAGCACGCCCAGCACGAGACCGCCGATGATCGCGCCGAGTACGGTGCCGACACCGCCGGACGCCGAAGCGCCGCCGATGAAGGCCGCCGCGATGGCCTCCAGCTCGAAGTTGATGCCCGCCTGTGGCGTACCCGCGTTGAGGCGGGCCGCGAAGACCAGCCCGGCCAGCGCCGCCAGGACGCCCATGTTGACGAAGGCGAGGAAGACGATCCGCTTGCTCTTGACGCCGGACAGCCTGGCGGCGGGCTCGTTGCCGCCGATGGCGTACGTGTGACGGCCCAGGATGGAATTGCGCATCACGTAGCCGAAGGCGACCAGGAGTACACCGAGGATGAGCAGGACGATCGGGAAGCCGTGGTAGCTCGCGAGCAGCAGGGTGAAGACCGTCACCGCGGTGGTGATCGCCGCCAGTTTGACGAGGAAGAAGCCGATCGGCAGCAGCCGCAGCCCGTAGGAGGCGGCCTGGCGGCGGCCTCGCACCTCCTGTACGACGGCCAGCGCGAGCACGCCGAGGCCGAGCAGCAGGGTGAGGTTGTGGTAGTTCGTGTGCGGGCCGGCCTCCGGCAGGAAGCCACTGCTGATCTTACGGAAACCCTGGGGGAAGGGGGCCACCGACTGGCCCTGGAGCAGGATCTGCGTCCCGCCCCGGAAGAGCAGCATCCCCGCAAGCGTCACGATGAACGACGGGATGCCCACGTAGGCGATCCAGAAGCCCTGCCATGCTCCGGCCGCGGCCCCGATGAGGAGCGCGGCTGCGGCGGCCAGGGGCCAGGGGATGTCGTGGTGCACCATCATCACCGCGGCCGCGGCTCCGACGAAGGCCGCCAGGGACCCCACCGACAGATCGATGTGGCCGGCGATGATGACGATCATCATGCCGATGGCCAGGATCAGGATGTAACCGTTCTGCTGGATCAGATTGGTGACGTTGAGCGGTTTGAGCAGTGTTCCGTCGGTCCAGATCTGGAACAGCACGATGATCAGCGCCAGGGCGACCAGCATGCCGTACTGCCGGATGTTGCCGCGAAGGAGGCCCACGAGGAGGGCGCGTGGACCTTCAGGCGTGCTGGTGCCCTTGTCCCCGCCGGGGCTGGTCCCCCCGGCATCGATTGCGGGGCTCTGGATCTGGGTCATGCCTCACACCTGCTCGTTCTGGGTTGCGGCGCCCACGGTCATGAGGCGCATGAGGGATTCCTGGGTCGCGTCCGCTCGAGTGGTCTCGCCGGTGATGCGCCCCTCGGCCATGGTGTAGATGCGGTCGCACAGGCCGAGCAGCTCGGGCAGTTCGGAGGAGATCACCAGGACGGCCTTGCCCTGGGCCGCGAGCTCGGCGATCACCGCGTAGATCTCGGCCTTCGCACCGATGTCGATGCCCCGGGTGGGCTCGTCGAGGATGAGCACCTCGGGCTCGGAGAAGATCCACTTGCTGAGGACGACCTTCTGCTGGTTCCCGCCGCTGAGCTTGCCGGTCTCCGCGAACACCGAGGGCGCCTTGATGTTCATGGTCCTGCGGTACCTCTCCGCGACGCGGGTCTCCTCGTGCTGGTTCACCCAGCCCCGGCGGGAGACCTTGTCGAGCGCGCTCAGCGAGATGTTGCGGCGGATGTCCTCCGCGAGGTTGAGCCCGAGGTGCTTGCGGTCCTCGGTGACGTAGGCGAGGCCGTGGGCGATCGCCTCGGGGACCGTGCGCGTACGGATCTCCTTGCCGTCGAGCAGGACCCGGCCGCTGGTGCGGCGGCCGTAGGAGCGGCCGAAGACGCTCATCGCGAGCTCGGTCCGACCTGCGCCCATCAGGCCCGCCATGCCGACGATCTCGCCGCGGCGGACCGTGATCGAGGCTCCGTCGACCACCTTGCGGTGCACGTCGATCGGGTGCAGGACGGTCCAGTCCTCGACCGTCAGCGCGACCTCCCCGATGTCCGGGGTGCGCTCGGGGTAGCGGTGCTCCAGGTCTCGGCCGACCATCCCGCGGATGATGCGGTCCTCGGAGATGCCCTCGGCGGCGACCTGCACGGTCTCGATGGTCCGGCCGTCGCGCAGGATGGTGACGGCGTCGGCGACGCGGGCGATCTCGTTGAGCTTGTGCGAGATGATGATGCAGGCGATGCCCTGGGCCTTGAGCTCGAGGATGAGGTCGAGCAGTTTGCGGCTGTCCTCGTCGTTGAGCGCGGCCGTCGGCTCGTCCAGGATCAGCAGCTTGACCTCCTTCGCGAGGGCCTTGGCGATCTCGACCAGCTGCTGCTTGCCCACGCCGATGTCCGCGACGCGGGTCTGCGGGTTGTCCGGCAGGCCTACCCGTTCCAGCAGGGACCGGGCCCGGGTGAGCGTCCGGTGCCAGCTGATGAAGCCGCGCGAGGCGTGCTCGTTGCCGAGGAAGATGTTCTCGGCGATGGACAAGTAGGGGATCAGCGCCAGTTCCTGATGGATGATCACAATGCCCCGGCGCTCGCTGGCCCGGATGTCGCCGAAGGCGCACGGTTCGCCCTGGAACCGGATCTCGCCCTCGTAGGAACCGTGCGGGTACACACCGCTGAGCACCTTCATCAGGGTGGACTTGCCTGCCCCGTTCTCGCCGCAGATGGCGTGGACCTCGCCGGCGGCGACGGTCAGACTGACGTCCGACAGCGCCTTGACGCCGGGGAAGGACTTGCTGATCGAACGCATCTCGAGGACGGGTCCGGCCATGGTGGTGAGTCCGTTCGACTGGGGTGATGCGGCGGGCCGGTCGGGGCGGCGCCGCATCACCGGCTCTTCGGCCCCGGTGGGTGGGCCCGGTGGCGGCTACTTCAGCTGGTCGGCGGTGTACTGCCCGGAGTCGACGAGCAGCTTCCGGTAGTTCTCCTTGTCGACGCTGACGGGCTGCAGCAGGTAGGAGGGCACGACCTTCACTCCGTTGTCGTACTGCTTGGTGTCGTTGACCTCGGGCTTCTGGCCGCTGAGCAGGGCGTCACCCATCTGCACGGCCACCTTGGCGAGTTCGCGGGTGTCCTTGTACACGGTCTGGGTCTGTTCGCCGGCGATGATGGACTTCACGGAGGCGAGCTCGGCGTCCTGGCCGGTGACGATGGGCAGCGGCTTGCCCGCCCCGCCGTAGCCGACTCCCTTGAGGGACGACACGACGCCGATCGAGATGCCGTCGTAGGGCGAGAGCACCGCGTCGACGGTGGCGGACGAGTAGGCCTTGCTGAGCAGGTTGTCCATCCGGGACTGGGCCACGCCGCCGTCCCAGCGCAGGGTGGCTGCCTGGGTGAACTCGGTCTGGCCGCTCCTGACCACGAGCCTCTTGGCATCGATGTGGGGCTGCAGGACGCTCATGGCGCCCTGGTAGAAGAAGGTGGCGTTGTTGTCGTCCGGTGATCCGGCGAAGAGCTCGATGTTGAAGGGGCCCTTGCCGTCCTGGAGACCGAGCCGGTCGACGATGTACGTGGCCTGCAGGACGCCGACCTTGTAGTTGTCGAAGGTGGCGTAGTAGTCGACGTCCCCGGTGCCGCGGATCAGGCGGTCGTAGGAGATGACCCGGATCTTCGCGTCGGCGGCCCTCTGGAGCACGTCACTGAGCGAGGAGCCGTCGATCGGAGCGATCACCAGGAGCTTCGCACCCTTGGTGATCATGTTCTCGACCTGGGCGACCTGGTTCTCGACGACATTGTCGCCGAACTGGAGATCCGTCTTGTAGCCCTTGGCCTGGAACTGCTTGACCATGTTGGCGCCGTCGTTGATCCACCGCTCGGAGGACTTGGTGGGCATGGCGATCCCGACCAGGCCCCCCTTGGTGTCGCCCGCGGCCGCATCGTCCCCGACGCCGTTCGCACTCTGGCCGCAGGCCGCCAAGGTCAGGCCGAGGGCCGCCACAACGAAGCCTGTCGAGATTCTCCGCACGTTTCCTCCAGTGATACGCCTTGACCCGGCGTGACGAGGGGCCCGGCCCGGCGTGGCCCGGGCGGTTCCCCGTCGGCGGCGTGGGCTGGTGCCGGCCGCTGGGGTGCACTGCCCTGCCGCACTGCTCTGGCCTGGCGAGACAAGAGTGTTAACGCTCACAACCGCGCCGTCAAGGCCTCTGAGATCACCTTTGCGCACCCGCCGGGAGCCTTGGAACACCTGAGACAACCCGGTCCGCGGCTGCAACACCCCACCCCGAAGCCCTCATGGCCGAAGCCGTCGAAGCCCCGGAGACCGGACCCGGCCGCACCCTTGCCGGCGGCACCTGGTGGCCCTACGGCGTCGAGCGGACCGTCGCCCCGGCCGGCCTTCACCGGTCGAGGCGAGCCGGCGTCCAGGAGCACCCTCGCGCCCGCCGTGTGCCCCGGCGCTCGGGGGCCGCATCCTCGATGGGGAGGTGTCGTTGGTCCTGTAAGAGACGTGGCCGGACGGCTGCGGCGCGTGGGTCGGGCTGGGAAGGGTGTGGGGCGTGGCCGTGCCGTCGGGTGGGCGTAGTGTGCTGGTGACGGGGGCGACGGGCGGGATCGGCCGGGTGATCGTCTTTCGTCTCGCGGGCGCGGGCTGGGATGTGATCGCCGGAGCACGCGACCAGGGCAAGGCCAAGGAACTGGAGGCGGACGCCGCCGAGCGTGGCCTGGCTCTGCGCACGGTGCAGTTGGACGTCGCCTGCGCGCAGTCCTGCCGCACGGCGCTGGGCGAGGCCGCGGAGATGACCGGTGGCGGGCCGTGGGCGCTGGTGAACAACGCGGGTATCCCGCAGGCGGGTGCGCTGGCCGACGTCGAGGACGAGCAGGCCCGGTATCTGCTGGAGGTGAACCTGCTGGGTCCGGCCCGCCTGTGCCGGATGGTTCTGCCGGGCATGGCTGCCCGCGGTGGCGGCCGGATCGTCAACATCTCCTCGGGCCTGGGCCGCGTCCCGTGGCCGATGGGCGCCTGGTACAGCGCGGGCAAGCACGCTCTGTCGGCCCTCACCCACTGCCTGCGCGTGGAGGCAGCCCACCTCGGTGTCCGCGTCTGCCTGGTGGAACCCGGCGCGTTCGCCACCCCCATGCTCGGCCGTGCCCTGACCGACCTGGACACCGTACGCAACCCCGACGGCCCCGGATACGAGACCACCACGCGCCTGTTCGCGTCCGTGGACCGCCGCGTGCCGGGACCCGAGCCGGTGGCGCGCACCGTCGAGGCATGCCTGACGGCCCGCCGGCCACGCCCGCGTTACGTCGTCGGGCGCGACGCCCGTCTCCTGGTCCCGCTCCACACCCTGCTGCCGCTGGCGTTGACCGACCGTCTCAAGCACGCCGTCACCGGCCTGCCCCGCACCCCCGCGGCCGCCTCGCCACCGGCGCCCCGTCCCGGCGAGAACCCGCGCGGGCCCTCCGCCCGTCCGAAGGAGAGGGCGTGAACACCTACAGCCGCATCACCCACGCCGCAGTCCACATGCCCGCCGGACGCCAGAGCGCCACCGAAATCGAACAGCGCCTCCGCCACCACAACCCCGGACTCACACTCCCTCCCGGCCTGCTGCAGCGCGCCTTCGGCCTGCGCGAGCGCACTCTCGCCGACTCCGCGGACCTGCCGTCCGACCTCGCCGCCCGCGCCGCCACCAGGCTCCTGAACACCGCGCGCCTGCGCCCCGCCGACATCGACCTGCTCCTCTTCGCGGCCGTCAGCGCCGATGTCCGCGAACCCGCCAACGCCCACGTCGTCGCGGCGAAGACAGGCCTGTCCTGTCCCGCCTTCGACATCGGCAACGCCTGCAACGGAGTGATCAACGCCCTCCAGGTCGCCGACGCCCTGATCCGCGCCGGCCAGCACCGACGTGTCCTGATCACCTGCGGGGAAACCCTCACCCGCCTCTCCCGCTGGAAGCTGACCCGCACCCAGCTGCGCACCGGACTCACCTCCCTGACCGGCGCCGATGTGGGTGCAGCCCTCCTGGTGGAGGCCTCACCTGTCCCGGGCATCACCGGCTCGGTGTTCCTGGCCAACTCCGCGAGCTGGCCCGCGGCCACCCTCTACGACCCCCATCACGCCCCCGACCGCCCCCAGGGCCTCCACGTCGACTCCGACGCACTCCTGGCGTCCTTTGCCGGCTTGGACGCCCAGGCAGCCCAGTGGCTCAAGGAACAGGACGTCGATGTCCGCGAACTCGACCTCGTCTGCGTCCACCAGCCGTCCCAGCCCTTCGTGGACGCCTTCCGCGCCCGCATGGACATCGACCCCGCGCAGATCATCCCGACCTTCCCCCACACGGGTAACGCCGCTGCCGCTACCCTGCCCCTCCAGCTCGCCCAAGCGGTCCACGACCGCCGCCTGGCCCCCGGCGACACCGTCGCACTGTTCGGCCTCGCAAGTGGAGCCAGCGGCGCGGTAATGCTGCTGCGCTGGTGACACGCCGCGCCACGCCACACGACGCCACGCCCCGGCACGGCACGGCCCCGCATGGCACCGAGGTGGAGTTCACCGCAGCCCGCGTCGGCCCGCCTTTGTAGGCTCCTCGCATGTCACAGTCCAGAGAACCGCACACGTCGGTGTCGGGGAAACACGTACGGCGGGCCGTCGCCCATTGCCTCGACGCCCTCGAAGGCATTCCCGCTGCCCAATGGCACGACAGGGCCGGAGGCCTGGAGTGGACGCGCTGGGAGACCCTTGAGCACCTCGCGGATGACCTGCTCACCTACGCGCTGCGGTTCGGGCTCGCGGAGCCCATGGGCGTGTCGCGCGTCCCGCTGCGCGTTTCCCGCGATCGACCCGATGGCCCGGCCAACGTCATCTTCGGAGACCCTGAGGCAGGGCCAGAGGGACTCCTGACCGTCGTGGAGGCTTGCGGCGGACTGCTCGCAACCGTCGTGGACACCGCGGCCGCAACCACCTTGGCCCCACACGTCTTCGGAGCCTCCGACCCGGAGGGCTTCGCAGCCATGGGCGTCGTCGAGACATTGGTCCACACCCACGACATCACGCAGGGCCTGGACCGTAGTTGGGAACCCCCGCAGGACCTGAGCGAGCGGGCCCTCGCGCGCTTGTTCCCCGACGTGCCCGTCATCGACACCCCGTGGTCGACCTTGCTGTGGGCCACCGGACGCATCGAGACGCCCGATCGCCCCCGCCGGACCAACTGGCGCTGGCACGGCTCGCCGCACAGCCGCAGCTGACTCGAACGACGCGTCATTGCAAGGGTGTTGCATCGGATGTGTCCCGGCAGCTGCCAGGGATTACGGCAGCGGCCCGGGGCGCCGGCCTACTGGGCGGGGGTGTAGGTGGCGGTGTTCCCGCCGCAGCCGACCGCGATGTGCAGCAGCATGTCCTGGTCCTGGTCGGACTTCTGCCGGTTCGACCGCGCCGGTGACCGCGACCAGGCTGTACTCCTGGCCCTGGTCGTCAACGAGGTGCGTGAGGAGCCGGCCCTCGACTCCGGGGCCGCCGACCGCCCGGTCAACGCGTGCGTGGCGACGACCCTGGAGACCGGCCCGTTCTGGGACCGGACGGTCGCCGCCGTCGCGGCGCTCGGCCCCAGGGGGCTTGGGGCCCGGAACCCGGGGCACACGGCGAGGGGACGGTTCGTCGCTCAGGAGGTGGTGGCGGTGCGCGGTACGAAGGTTCTGGATTCCTTTCCCGCCGGTGATCCGTACGGGAGTTGGCCCGCCGAGGAGTACGCGGCCCGGTGCCGGGAGCGGGGCCAGCGGGCGACCGTCGTGATGGACCTGGACAGGGACGCCTTCCTCGTCGTGGCCCCCGACGCGGACACGATGCGAAACGCCGCGTAGCCCCGCCCCGATCACCTCGCCCGGTCACCGTGCCCAGTGCACGCGCCCGAGATGGATCAGGCGCAGCTGGGCGAGGGCCGTTCCGGTGGCGGCCGACCAGTCCTCGCCCCGGAGGGATGCGGTCAGGAACGCCGAGGCCGTCATGAACATGTGATCCACCAGCAGCCGCGACAGCATCGTCACGTCGGCGGTCTCCCAGCCCGCGCTCACGCGATCGGACCCGAGCGCGACGCCTACCTCGTCGGCGAAGACGTCGAGTTGCGCGGCGATGGCCTCGCGCACCGCCGGTACCCCGCCGTGGCGTTCGCGGACCAGGAAACGGACGTGCGCGGGTCGGTCGCGCACCAGTTCGGCGATGAGCCGCACCGCGGCGTCGCCGCGTCGGTCGGCGTCGCCGGTCGCGGCGAGGATCTCCCGCACCGTCTCGTGCAGGCTGGCCAGTGCCTCCTCGACCAGTACGG
The DNA here is from genome assembly GCF_045000215.1 of Streptomyces sp. 147326. Taxonomy (NCBI): domain Bacteria; kingdom Bacillati; phylum Actinomycetota; class Actinomycetes; order Kitasatosporales; family Streptomycetaceae; genus Streptomyces; species Streptomyces sp. 147326. The sequence goes on from NZ_CP134201.1 coordinate 7,563,866, forward strand.
TCCCCAGCTCGTCCATGCCCCGGAAGTGCCGGTAGAAGGCGGTGGGGGCGACTCCGGCGCCCCGGGTCACTTCCCGGAGGCCGAGGCTGCCGAGGCTGCGCTCCGCCAACTCCGACAGGGCCGCATCGAGGAGGGCGCGTCGGGTGCGGCGGCGCTGGGTCTCACGAAGGCCGGTCTCTGCACTCATGACGCGAAGTCAACCGCGTCACAGTTGTCCGCCGCCAGCATGATGCAAACTGGACTGGGTAGTCAGTGAACAACTGTTACCTGAACGGAGGACGTCTCATGCTCTTCCTCGTAGGCGCGTTGCTGGTGCTCGGCGTCGTCCTCGGCGTCGTGGCCCATGTACCCGCGCCCGTCAGCGTGGTCGCCGGTCTCGCCATCGCCCTCTGGCTCGCCCTCTTCGCCGTACGCGAGCGCCTCTCCGGCCACCGCCGGACCGGGCGGCTCGACCACGACCGCGGAGGTGTCCGATGAGCCCACGGGTGGATTCCCGTACCGCGGCCCGGATCCCGGCCCGTACCCGTGACGCCGACGCGATGGCCGTCACCGGCTTCGTCCTCGGCCTGGTGGGGCTGCTCGTGATGAACCTGATCCTCGGCCCGACCGCCGTCGTCCTCGGCGCCCTCGCACTGCTGCGGCACACGACCAGGCCCGGCCGGGCCCGCCTGGCCATCGGCCTGGGCCTGGCCGACGTGGTGCTCCTCGTCTGCCTCGTCATCGCCGACGGCACCTGGTCGTGGAGCCTGACCTGAGCCTCCCGGCCCGGAGGCGGCCTGAGGCGAGCTCAGGGGCGGCCCGCCACGACCGGGGCGACACTGGCGGAGTGGGCGACAGCGAACGGCATACGGAGCAGCGCTTGGAGCGCGTCATCCTGGAGCTGCTGGAGCGTCGCGGGCCGACCGCGACGATCTGCCCCTCGGATGCCGCGCGAGCGGCGTACTCAGGGAAGGACGACGGGTGGCGCGCGCTCATGGAACCGGCGAGGCGCGCGGCCCGGCGGCTGGTCGAGGCCGGTGAGGTGGACATCACCCAGGGCGGGCGTCCCGTCGGTCCGGGCACGGCCCGCGGTCCGATCCGGATCCGCCGCCGCCGATGAGTTTTGCGGCGGCCGCCGGTCTGCCTCTTCGCCAGCACGCAGAGCGGAGCGGTCGCCCCGGAAGGGTGGGGAACATGGACGCCCTCAACAACGAACTCACCTTCGCCGGGGAAGGGGTGGACGGCAGGGCTGCGGCGGCCCCGCGCTGGTCAAGACGGTGCGGGCCGGGAGCGACGGCAGGCCCCAGGTGACCGACGGGCCGGCCCGGGCGGATCAGAACATCCTGGCCGGGTACGGGGTCGTCGACGTCACGAGCGAGGAACGGGCCCTGGAGATCGCCGCACGGGCGTCGGCCTGCCCCGGACGGGGCGGGAAGCCCGGCAGCGACCCGGTCGAAGTGCACCCGATCGCTGCGGACCCGACGGCAGCCTGAGCCGCCGCCGCCGCCGCCGCCGCCGCCGCCGCCCCCGCCGCCGGCGGCCCGGCCCGGCCCGGCTCGTTCCGGCCGGTCCGCCGGGCCGTCGACCGGGCCGTCGACCGGGCCGTCGACCGGGCCGTCGACCGGGATGCCGAGCCGGTCGGACACATCGGTGAGGGTCGGCCCCAGGGGAGCGCGACCCGGGTGAGGGCGTGCTGGTCGCCGCGGGGCGGGTCGTGTTCGACGCTCAGTACGGGGTTTGCGGCCCCCGGGCCGCCTGTCGCACGAACCGCAGCCCCGGCATCACCTTCAGCGAGGAGCCCAGGACCAGGAGCGAGGCCGCCTCGTCGACCAGGCCGCGGCAGTGCTCGACCCGCTGCGGCGGAATGGATTCGCCGAAGAACACCACGTCGGGTTCGAGGACGCCGCCGCACTGCGCGCAGGGCACCACACGGAAGTCCCCGACCTGCCCGTCGGTCGGTGTCACCGTCCGGGTTCAGGTCAGTCCGGCGGCGACGGCTCGAATCCGGCGTTCGCCGCCTCCAGCCGCCGCGCGAGCCGATGGAGCCGCAGGAGAGGCGGACGACCCGTTCCAGGCTGCGGTGGAGTCCCACCACGCCCTCGCTGCCGGCGGCCTGCTGCAGACCGTCGCCGTTCTGGGTGATCACACCCGCGAGCAGGCCGTGCCGCCCGAACGCCGCCACGGCCCGGTGCCCGGCGTTGGGCCGGGCCCGGCCCAACGCACGCCGGCCGAGGTGACTGCGCGCCCCACCGGGGTGGCCACCATCTCCGCCGGCACACCATTAGTCCACCCCGGCTCCTCCAGCCCTACGACCCCCAACAGGTGCTGGGCATCCCGCCCCGCGTGGCCCTCACCCACCTGGCCAGTGCCCGGGTCGTCACCGCGGTCGCCGCCCGGCTCGGGCACGGTCGTCCAAGTACCGCATGCACCGTCCACACCCCACTGGGCTGGTCGCAACATGTGAGGCAAACGCAGCCGCCTTTGGACGGAGTCGGGGGAGAGGAACCCGAAAGATCTTCAACCGGGCGAGGCGTCGTACATCTGGGGCCGGTGAGGTGAACCTGTACGTCGGACGGCGGCGGGGCGGGTCGCAGCAGTGGCAGTCCGCCGGGGCGCACCCGAGGCTCGGTTCCGGGGGCGACCACGAGGAAGGGGCAGCAGGCAATGCCGCAGGCCAATGAGGAGGGCGTCGCCGGCCGCCCGATCGGTACGGTGGATCAGCGTCGGAGTCGAGCCGGACACCTGTGGACCGCGCTCAGGCGGACCAACCTGCTGCCGGCGTTCTTGGTGCTCACGGTCATGACGGTCGCCCTGTGGCTGATGGGTATGCCGTTCCTCCAGGCCCTGACGATTTCCACCGGAGTGAAGATCGCGGTGGCTCTGCTCGAACTCCGGCGGCTGCCCACCCCTGTCGACGAGCCGCCGGCCTAGGAATTGCCGCGCCGCCCCTTCTCACGCGGTGGCAGGATGCCCCGGACGGGGAGGGCCAGTGGGGAGTGAGGCGGGGGAGATGTGGGAGGCGCTGGACGCGGTGGACTGGCGGGCGCTGGAGGCGGTGGGGCCGGACCACCCGGCCACCGATGTGCCGAAGGTGCTGCGCCGGATCGCCCGGGCGGACGCCACCACCCGTCCGGAGGCGGTGGAGCGGGCGTACGGAGACCTGCAGGACCTCCTGCTGGCCCCGGGGCAGACTCTGGGGCGGGGCACCGACGTAGGCACGGCCGCGCTGCCGTTCCTGGTGGATCTCGCCCTGGACCCGGAAACGGCCGCACGGCCGGTCCTGGTCGATCTGCTGGCGCACCTGGCTTGCGGCGGTGAGGCCGACTCCGCACGGGCGGCGGCCCGGTGGCGGCAGTGGCCCCGTCTGCGGAGGCTGTTCGACGACGGGGATCCCGTGGTGCGGAGGGCCGCCCTCCAGCTGATCGCAGACCGGACGGGCCCCCTGCTGGAGCGGTGGCACGAGGAGACGGACCTCTCGGTGCGGGTGGCCCTGTCGCTGGCACTGGGCCGGGCCGCGGCCGCGGCCCCCGTGGACCCCACGGAGTCGACGGACGCCACGGGCGCCACGGCCGCCACGGCCGCCACGCACGCCGAGGTACGGGCTGTGCTGGACAGCGCCCTCCACGGCGAGAACCCGGTGCTGCGGGTGGCGGCCGTGATCGCCGCAGCACCTCTGGACCCGCAGGCGGTGCTGCGTGCCCGCCCCATGCTGTTGGAGATCCTCGCCGATCCCGTACTCGCCCCGGAGTTCGGGCAGGTCTGGTACACCCTGGACTGCGAAATACCGTACGAGCGCAACGATGTCGCGGCCTGGGTCGTGGAACTGCTGGAGCCCGACACGACGGAGGCGGCCTCGTTCGTGGCCGTGCTCGCCGAGACCGGGATCCGGATCGGCGATGCGGAGCTGCGCCGGTGCGCGATGGACGAGGCGTGGCGCCTGCTGTCGGCCCGGCCCTCCGCGGCAGCGGCCGTACTGCCGCTGGCGGCCGGGCTGCTGGCCGACCCGGACGACGACGTGCGCTACAAGGCCGCGCACCTGCTGGCGGTGCTCGGTCACAGGGCGGCCCCGTACGCCGACCGGCTCGCCGCCCTCCTCGACGACCCCGGCGAATCGGAGTCCTTCGACGGCACCGTCGGTGACCACGCGCGGTGGGCCCTGACCCGGATCGGGGACGTTCGAGCCCTGCCCGATCTCGTCGAGCGGCTCGTCGCGCCCTACCGGGACATGCAGGGCCGCGGCTTTGTCCCGAGAGACCCGCGGCAGCCGGACGTCGCCGACGTCCTCCGGCCCCTGCGCGCGCACACCGGAGTGCTACTGCCCGCGGTACGAGAAGCCCTTCGGGACGAGGTCTCCCGCGCGGGGTGGCTGGTCGGGGACCTCCGGGCAGTCCTCCGCGCGTGGGGCGAGAACCCGCTGCTGCCCGGTGAGCTCACGCCGTACCCGCAGCCGTGGGAACCACCGCCGCTCGAACCGGCGCAGGCGGAGGCGACGGTGCTGGCGTACGCCGCCGACGGGCAGTGGCACTGGACGCTCACCTACGCCCTCGACACGCTCGCCCGGCATGGACACCTCGCCCCACCGGTCAGGGAAGCACTCACGGCACTGCGGGCCGCGGACCGCCGGCACTCCGAATACGGCGACTACCGGTCGTTCCTGCAGGACGAGGAGGTCCGCGCACGGATCGACAGGGCGCTCGCGCTTCCGTAGCGCCGCCCCGGCGGACCCGCGACGCGCACAGGACGGTCGGAGTGCCAGGGGCCGGGGAGGGCCAGGGTCCGGGCCGTTCGGGCGGGCCGGGCGCTGACACACCGGCCCGGTGCCGTTTCCTAGGCGGACCTGCGGCGCAGAGCCCGGCGGACCCCGTACAGGACGACGAGCAGCACGATGACCACGACCACGACGATCAAGAGTTTCTTGAACAGGCCGCTCTTCTTCTTGCTCTTCTTCTTGCCCTTCTTGTTCCCGCTGGTGGCCCGGACCTGGGACGACGTCGGTGCCTGGAGACCGGTTGCCACGCCGGCGCCGGCGAGGAGAGCGCCCTGCGGCAGCGCCGCGGCGGCAGGAGCCTGCCGGGCGGCGGCCGGAGCGGCCGCCGAGGCGGTTGCCGCGGGACCCAGTAGCATCCCGGCGAGCACGAAGAGCGGGACGATTGCTGCCGCGACCATCGGGCGCTTCTTCCGATTGCTGTTCGTTGTCACTGTCTCCCCTGTTCTCCTCTGCCCGAGCCGGGCCCGGTGAGATCCGGAAGGCAGGGGCTTGAAAGCATCGTCGACGAGTTCGACCGCCCCTGCAAGGACATGGGCTGCGCAACGTCGTCGAGGGCACGAGCGACGGGCCGGCAGAACTCATCCGTACGAGAGGCCCCTTGCCGTGGGCGCCGACGGGCGGAATGCCGCGACTTCGCCGAGCTGCTCACCAGAACAGGGCGCGTCGAAGAGGTGATTGACCTGCTCGTCCCGCACATCGACGGATCGTGGATCCTGTCGGTCCTGGTGGAGATCACCGAAGGCCAGGACCGTGACGAGAGGATGCTGGAGCGCGCGGGGCCGTGCCGACGAGGCGGGTCGCAAGAGGTCTGGCACACATGGGCCTCGGCGTTGTCAGTGGTGTCGTGCATGATCGGCGCGTCAGTTCTCAGGCAGGGATGAGGAAGCGCCATGCCGATCACAAACCAGCAGGTAGCAGGGCACGCGTTTCTGCGGCCCATGTACGGGGACTCGTACTTCCCCGATCACGTCGTCGACAGGGGGAGGGCGATCCTGCTGCGGCTGTGCGAGCGGATCGAGGCTGACCAGCCGTCGGATCTTGAAGCCCTGTATGCGCTCACCCAGGCCGCGACGGAGGAGTTCAACCTTCTGGACGCGGAGTTCGCGGCCGCCGGGAGTGGGATCGAAACGGTTGCGCGTGAGTGGATCGCTGATGAGTTCTGGCTTGTCGCGTCGGCATACGGCTTCACGGACGCGGATGCAGAGGAGCTGATCGCCGGCCGTGACTGGTGAGCGGGCACCGGAAATCCATCGGCCGGTCAGAGCCGTTCGTGGAGAGCCGCCATCAGCACGGCCGGCCGGATCGGTGGCCACACGCCCCCTCCGCGCCCGGCGCCGCAGTCCTCATGCCCCTTCGACGACAACGGCTCCGGGCGCCGGATCATCGACGACCAGGATCTACTTTCGCAACGGTCCCTCAGTTCTTCGCCGCGGCCTCGGCATTGCGCCAGACCGTCAGGTCGACGGTGATGAAGGCGGTCTCGTTCTTTCCGCCCGACCTGCCGCGGAAGGTCGCCAGCGTGATGTGGCCGGCCTTGCTCAGCATGCAGACCTGTGACCCGTCCGTGAGCTGGTCGAGGCCGATCTTCTCGGTGAAGCGGGTCACGGCGCGGCAGGTCTCCAGGGAGCCCTTCTCGGAGTTGTTCAGCAGGACGAGCTTGCCGTTCGTGGTACCGAACTTCTCGTCCCCGAACAGGGTGTCCCGGTAGTAGAAGAGGTCGCCGTGCCCGTAGAGCACCCCGGCGCCGGTCGGCTCCTCGGCCGGGCGCGGCGGATTGTCGGCGAACATCAGCTGGTGGTTCTGGGGCACGTCGATGCCCTGGTACGAGACCGGCTGCGGGTCGGGCCGCTTCTGCGAGGCGCTGCCGCCGCCCGACGCCTTGTCGCCCCCGCCCCCGTCCTTGCCGGAGCCGTCCGGCAGCAGGGAGCCGATGACCGCGAGCCCGATGACCGCCGCCGCTACCGCCCCGAAGACGATCAGCCCCGTCCGCTTGGGGCGCGGCGGAGCCGGCGGACCGGGAACGAAGCCCTGGGTGTGGAACGGCGGCGGCGTGCTGTGGCCCGGGGCGTACGAGGGCTGCGTGTAGTGGGGTTGGTTGTACTGCGGTTGGTTGTACTGCGGCTGGCTGTGCTGCGGCTGTGGGTACGAAGGCTCCGCGTACGGGGGCGGCGTCGGGTAACCCGGTGGCACGGACCCCGGAGCCCCCGGCGCCGGAGCTGTCTGCGTCGGCGCGGCGGCCACACCGGTCGGCGTGTACCCGGGCGCGGCGGCGGGTGCCGCAGGCGCGCCCGGGGCCGGTGACTGCGGCGAGACCTCGGTCGGAGTCGGCGCCGGAGTCGGCGCGTCCGTCGGCGGCTGCGGCGGCGGGGTGGGCGCCGGCGCGGGCAGCCGCAGCCGCTCGGTGATGGAACCGGCGACGGCCTGCGGCAACCAGTCCTCGCCCTGGCGCAGCGGGGTCTCCGAGGCCGCGTTGCACAGCTCGATGACCTCGGTCAGGGTCGGGCGGTCGGCCGGATCGCGGCTGAGGCAGCGGGTCACCACCGGCCGCAACTCCTCGGGCAGGGCACTGAGGTCGGGGTCCTCGTGCACGATCCGGTAGAGCACCGCGTGCGAAGGCCCGTCGCCGAAGACGGAGGCCCCGATCGCGGTGAAGGCCGCGATCTGCCCGAGGGCGAAGACGTCAGTGGCCGGGGTGACCGTACCGGCCGCAGCCTGTTCGGGCGCCATGAACGCCGGCGTGCCGACGCTGACGCCGGTACTGGTCAGAGCGGTGGAGTCGGCGGCCCGGGCGATGCCGAAGTCGATGACGCGCGGGCCGTCGGAGGCGAGCAGCACGTTGGCGGGCTTCAGGTCCCGGTGGACGATGCCCGCGCCGTGGATGACGTGCAGCGCCTCGGCGACTCCGACGGTCAACAGCAGCACGCTGCGCACCGGCAGCGCGCCGTGCCGGGCGACGGCGTGGGCGAGCGAGGGGCCGGGTACGTAGGCCGTGGCCAGCCAGGGCTGGGGGCCCTCGGTGTCCGAGTCGATGACCGGTGCGGTGTAGAGCCCCTGGACCCGCTCCGCGGCCCGCACCTCCTGTTGGAAGCGCCGCCGGAACTCGGGGTCCTCGCTGAACTCGGGCCGGATCACCTTGATGGCGATGGGCCGACCGCCCGGCGTGTAGGAGAGGTAGACCTTGCCCATGCCGCCCGCACCCAGCACGGCCGCGAGGCGATAGCCGCCCACGACGGCCGGGTCGTCCGCCTTGAGCGGCTGGAAGAAGTCGGCGGAAGGTGCGCTGCCCATGGGATCCATCTCTGATTGCGGCGATTCAGCACCTGCCGGCGCCCCGAAGTCAACCGAGAGCGTACCCAATGCCCGGACCACCCCGCCCCGGACCACCGGGCGGGCTTCGGTAGTTGGCGGATGGGGCCGCGGCGCCGCGGGCACCGGTCCTGGCGGACGGCAGCGGAACGGTGCCTGCGTCGGCGCCTGCGGACGGATCGGGCCCGTATCCGGCAGTGCCCCGAGCCCCCCGCCCGGAGGAGACGGCCTCGACGGGAAATCGCGGTCGAGAAGGGCTACTTCGCCGAGAACCCGCTGAACGGGGTTCGGTGGTCCGCCCCGGAGGTCAGCCAAGAGGTGGATCCAGCTGGCGTTCCCAACCCGACACAGGTGGCTGCGGCATGCCGGCATCTCGTTCTGGCTTCACTCTGGCGTGGACCCGGCCGAGTGTGAACGACGGCCGGGCAGAGCGTCGCGGTCCTCTTTGCCTTGTCTGAGGCTTCTCGGAGCGTACTGGTCCGGAAATGGTCCGGATCTTGCTGCGTGACGCTCACCGAGCTGGCTGCAAGGTGGCCGGAATGCAGACCGGCTACGTCGGCGGACGGGAGCCGGGAGACGGGCGGGGGTTGTCTGCAGACCTCCAGCACGTGGCTCATGCACACGAAGGGCTCGGTCTGGATGGACCGGTTCCTCGTCGAGCCGGGCCATGGAGGAAGTCGGTCGCCTTGTCGCCTTCGGCGGTCAACGAGTCGCAGCGGAACCGTTCGAACGCTGCGGAGGCGGAAACAGGAGCGGCGGCGAGGAGCACGGCGGCACCGAACCCCGGGAGACAAGGCAGCACGTCACAAGGGAGGAGCGGCCAGGGTCACTGGGCGCTGCTCCACCCGGCCGTGCTGGAATACGAGTCGAGCAGGTCCACCACGAAGACCAGGGTCGAGCCCGCCGGGATCAACGGCGAGGGCGACTGATTGCCGTAGCCGAGACGCGGGGGAACGATGATCTCGCGCCGACCGCCGACCTTCATCCCCCTCACCCCCCGGTCCCAGCCCTTGATGACCTTTCCACTGCCCAGGGCGAACTTGAACGGCTGGCCCCGGTCCCAGGAGGCATCGAACTCCTTCCCGGACTCGAAGGTCACCCCGACATAGTGGACCCTGACCACCATGCCCGGCTTCACCTCAGCCCCGTCCCCGACGACCAGGTCCCGGATGGTCAGCTCGGTAGGAGCGTCACCCTCCGGAACGTCGACCTCGGGCTTCGTCGGTTCACTCATCGCAGCCTCATCACTCTTTGTCGAAAGCCCCGCACGGACCAGCCGGACACATGGACACCCCATGCAGCAGAGGGTCACGCTACCGAGAATGCCGATTCCGGGAGCACACCGAATCCAGCGGCCACACGTGATGATCTTTCGCACAGCCGATGAACGCGACCCCACGCGCACGGGGCCACGCAGAAATCGCCCGAACGAGACGAGGCACAGACGGCCGCCGGCACACTGCGAGACGTCTTGATTCGCTCGGTCGACAGTCCGGCGTCATGGCGGAGCACCTCTGTCGACCGCGTCGTGGATCAGCCCGACAAATGACCGCCCGGGCATGGCGACGGCGCCTGCCCCGAGTCCGCGTTGGCTACGCAGGGCGCGGTCCGGGAACGGTCCGGATCTTCGTCACGACGGGGCTGCGACAGGGGCGCCGCTGCGACCTCGGACGCTGTCGTGCTCGACTCCGCAGACACCCCTCCGAAGGGACCATCTAGGATGTCGGCCGCGCGTTGATGTCACATGCGGTTGACGTCACGCCGGGTCGTGCCTCACGTGCAGTCTTGCGTCCGTGAGCCGTCCGACCGGATGCGTCCGGGCAGCTGTTCCTACGGGGGAGAACATCGGTGTTCGGAATCATCAGGCCATGCCGTCATCGCCTGGGCGAGGGCTTGCGTACCGAGTGGATGGCGCATCTGTGCGGGCTGTGCCTGGCTTTGCGCAGCGAGTACGGGCAGTTCGCGAGGGTGGCCACCAACTACGATGGCCTGATCGTCTCGGTGCTGACCGAAGCCCAGTCGGAGCGTACCGGGGACTGGCGGCGGGGTGCCGGTCCGTGCCCGCTGCGCGGGATGCGGTCGGCGGACGTGGCGCAGGGTGAGGGTGCGCGGCTGGCGGCGACGGTGTCGCTGGTGCTGGCCGCAGCGAAGATGCGTGACCATGCGGCCGATGGCGACGGCCTGGTGGGGCGCCGCCCGGTGGCGCTGGCGGCACGCCGGATCGCAGACAACTGGGACCGTGCGGGCGTCGCAGGCGGCGCACGGCTCGGCTTCGACACCGCGCTGCTGCTCGGGGCGGTCGAGCGCCAGCCGGACGTCGAGCGGTCGACCGGCCCCGGCGGCTCGCTGCTGACGGTCACGGAGCCCGCGGAAACGGCGACCGCAGCCGCCTTCGCGTACACCGCAGTGCTCACGGACCGCCCGGGCAACGCCGAACCGCTGGCGGAAGCCGGCCGTCTGTTCGGTCGGCTGGCGCATCTGCTGGACGCGGTGGAGGACCTGGACGCGGACGAGGCGTCCGGCGCGTGGAACCCGATCGCCGTGACCGGCGCGGACCGCGCCGAGGTGCGCCGGCTCTGCGACGACGCCGTCCGTGGAATCCGACTCGCCCTGTCCGACGTCGTGTTCGTCGACGGAAGGCTGGCGCGGGCGCTCCTGGGCGGCGAGCTGGAGCGAGCCGTCGATCGAGTCTTCGACCCTCGGCACCGTCACCCTCAGCACCGCCGCCAGGTGCGTGGCCTGCGCATGCTCCCCTGGCTGGGACGCCGTGCGGAGACGGAAACGCCCTCGGGGACCGGCACGGGCACGGCCTGCGGCGTAGGGGAGCTTGCGGGCGCGGCGCCGGAGGGCGGGGTGATGGCGTCGGGCCGGCCGTCGGAGGGGCAGTGTCGGCGGTGTCGCGAGTGGGGCCGGTCGTGCGGCGATTGCAGGTTGTGCTCCACATGCTGCCGCTGCAACGAAGACGCCGGCCAGGATGACGGAGAGCCCGTGCAGTTCGGTGACGGCAACCGCAACGGCGGCTCGAGCCGGGATGGTTCCGGCAGGGACGGTTCCGGGAGTGACGGTTGGTTCGGCGGCCAGGGCGGCGGCAACTCGGGTGGCTCCTCCGGCGGTTCGGGCGGCGGTCACGGGTCCAGTGGCTCTGGTGGCTCTGGTGGTTCCGGCGGTGGCTCGGGTGACGGCTGCTGCGGTGGCGGTGGCTGCTGCAATCCGTGCAAGTGCTGCTGCGACTGCTGCGACTGAACGACGGATGAGCCTGGTTCCCCGCCCGGCGCAGAACCAGGTGCCGAACTTCTCGTCGCTGCGCGTCGAAGACGGCGTACGCCACCGGCTGTACCGCCTACCCCCGTGCGACTCGGCCCCGATGAAGCTTTCAGCGGTTGGTGGCGACCAGTCTGGAAGCGCAGCGGTGGACTGCTGAACGGACAAGCCGCTCTGCGGCGCCGTCGTCGCCTCGGCGATCAGCGGCTCGCTCGGCCGCGGACAGCAGGGTGTTGCCTCCGCCGTGAACGACACCACTCGCGAGGTCGGATCGGCGGCTGCAGTTATCCGTGGCCGGAGAGGTCGACCACGGACTCGAAGACGAACGGGACCGCTCCGGCGCGGGCCCGGTGGGGGAGGCGTCGACGCGTACGGGGCGCCGCCGTGGAAGCGTGTGTCACCGGCGCGTTCGGGCAGCGGCAGATCGCCGAGCTCGGCGGTGATCAAAAGCTTCGGGCCTGCGAAGAAGCGCATGCAGATCTTCCAGCGGCCTTCGAGGGCGGCCTCGTGGCACTTGGCTGCGAGTGCTGCAGCGGGGGCCGCATGGGGGCGGCAGCACGGCGGAAGACCCCGGTCCAGGCGCCCGGAAGGAAGGGTGCGCTTGCTGCCAGCCGTCCTGGAGCTCGGCGCCGGCCTGCTCCAGAAGCCATGTCCTGGCCGCTCCGGGTCGGCAAAATGGTTTGAGCTTGGGCGGCTGCACCGACAGGATCGGGGAACACCGATGAGTTCTTCCCGGCCCCGCGGTCTGTCAGTGTGACCTGCTCACGTGCGGAGGACACTCACATGACGGAAGGCACCATGCCCGCGCCACACGCAACGCCCACCCTCTCGCCCGCCCGCGTCACTGCCGTGCTGCGGATTCTCGTGCTGTCCACGTTCGTCGTCCTCCTCAACGAGACGATCATGGTCAACGCGATCCCGCGGCTCATGCGCGATTTCGAGGTCACCGCGGCAGCCGCAGGGTGGCTGTCCACGGCCTTCATGCTCACCATGGCCGTCGTCATCCCGGTGACGGGGTGGTTCCTCCAGCGCGTGACGACTCGGACCGCCTTCGGCCTCGCCATGGCACTGTTCCTCGCCGGCACGGCTCTGGCCGCGGCCGCGCCCACCTTCCCCGTACTGCTGGCCGCCCGCGTCATCCAGGCCAGCGGCACCGCCGTCATGATGCCGCTGCTCATGACGACGCTGATGACCCTCGTGCCCCCGCACGACCGCGGCCGTGTCATGGGCAACATCACCCTCGTCATCTCCGTCGCACCCGCCCTCGGCCCCGCCGTCTCCGGTGTGCTGCTGCAGCTGGGGTCATGGCGCCTGCTGTTCTTGGCCGTGCTTCCCATCGCCGGAGCCATGGCCATATTCGGTCGGCGCAAGCTGGTCAACATCGGCGAGCCGCAGGCCGCCCCCATCGACTGGATGTCCGTCCCCCTGGCGGCAGCGGGCTTCGGCGCCCTGGTCTACGGCCTGAGCGGGCTCGGTGCCGAGAACGCGGCCCAGGCCCCCGTGCCCCCGGAGGTCACGACCCTGGTCGGCGCCGTGCTGGTAGGGCTGTTCGTATGGCGACAGCTGGCACTGCAGCGCTCGTCCGCACCGCTGCTGGACCTGCGCGCCCTGACGTTTCGTCATTTCTCCGTGGCACTCGGCCTGATGTGCCTGTCCTTCATGGCGCTCATGGGTGCGTTCATCCTGCTGCCGATCTATCTGCAGGAGGTGTGCGGCCTGACCTCACTGCAGACCGGGCTGCTCCTCATCCCCGGCGGCCTGACCATGGGCCTGCTCGGACCACAGGTCGGCAAGCTCTACGACCGACTCGGCGCACCACGCCTGGTCGTACCCGGAGCCGTACTCACAGCGCTTTGCCTCGCGCTGTTCGCCCTCACGGGCGAACAGACCTCGCCGTGGCTCGTGCTCGCCCTTCACGTGGCCCTGAGTGCGGGCATGGCGTTCGTCTTCACCCCCGTCTTCACCTCCGGGCTGTCCGTACTGCCGCCGCACCTCTACCCCCACGGCTCCGCCATCCTGGGCTCGCTCCAACAGGTCGCGGCCGCCGCCGGCACCGCCCTGGTCATCAGTGTCATGTCGGGACAAGCCGCCACGGCAGCAGCCGAGGGCGCCGACGCCACCGGCGCCCTCGCCACGGGCATCCGGTGGGGACTCGGCATCGGCGCCGTGCTCGGCGCCCTGGCCGTGCTGGTCGCGTTGCTGATCCGCACCCCGCCCGCTCCGCAACAGCCTTCTGCGTCGGAGGCCCAGGACGAAGACGGCACCACGACGAGCAAAACCGCCCACACACCCGCCTGACGCCCTGGACGACCGGCCCGGTTCTCGCCGCGACGAAGGGGGGCACGGCTCGACTGCGGCCAATGGCTCGTCCGGTCGTACACGGCGACCAGCAGCGCCGGGTCCGCTGGCGGCGGGCATGCGTGGACGACTCCGCCGCAGCGACTCGGCCCTTTCACCCGTCGTTCATTTCCACGACGGAGATGCCCTCGCCGTCGGCGATTGCCAGAGTGCGGCGGTCGGCGGCCAGGGCGCGGACCCGTGCCCTGCGGCGCAGGGTGACAGCTGCATGTACTACGCGGCGATGCGGCCGGCGGAGGGCATCCACCTTCAACCAACCGCCTCATCGAGGAGTCGATGCAGGAGTGGAGCCGACGGAGCGCGGACGCCAGCACTACGGACTGATCCATAATCTGGCCCGTGTGCGGCCCGGAACAGCTGGTCAGATGTGGGAAATGGGTGGAAGCGGTGTCGCCGAAGGCGTCCACGGGGTTGCCTCCTACTGCTTCGGCGCGCGCTGCTGGAGGGCGGTGCGGCCGGCCACGGACATGACGAGCGCGAAGAAGACCAGCGGAATCGCGAGGGCGGAGAACAGGGCGCTGCGCCACAGCACCAGCGCCGAGGCCGCGTGGACGATGAGCAGCGCGATGGGGAGCGCCATCCCGAGGACCGGCCGGCAGCCGCGCGCCACCAGGAGGAGGGGGCGGCGCAGGTGGGGCGGGACCCGCCGGGCCTGCCACAGCAGCCAGCCTCCCCAGCTGCCGACGAGCACGGCCGCGCACACCAGGCAGGTGACGAGGGCGTCAGTGCCGGCGGCGCCTGCACGCAGGTGGGCAGAGCCCAACGCCACCGCGACGGTTCCGGCGAAGGCCACCCAGCGGGAGCCCATGAGCGTTCCCCAGGCCATGTTCTCCAGGTTGTGGCGGGCGTGGCGGTCTTCCAGGTCGAGGGCGGCGGCCTGGACGAAGCCCTCGGCGGCCCGGGTCCACGAGCCGGGACGGAGCCAGCGGCGGCGCAGATGGAGCAGCGAGAGGTTGTTGTGGGCCGTGCTGTTGTCCGGGTTGAGGCGCAGTGCCGTCTCGTAGGACTGCTGGGCGACGCGGTGGTTGCCGGTGTGGTGGGCGGTCAGGCCGACGAGGACGTGCGCGTCGCTCTCCTCGGGGGCGAGGGCGACGGCCCTGCGGGCCGACTCGTATGCGGCCCGCTTGCGTTTCCTGCGGGCGCCGCGATCGAGGACCATGCCGAGGGTGTAGTGGCTCGCCCAGTGCTGCGGGGCGAGTTCGACGGCGCGCCGGGCGGATCCCTCGGCCTGCTCGTACTCCTTCAGGGCGAGCAGGATGTGGGTGCGCGTCAGCCAGGCGCTCACCGACTCGGGTGCGACGCGCAGGGCGTGTTCGACGGTGGTAAGCGCCTGCTGTTCGTCGCCGAGGCTGTGCCGGCAGCGGGCGAGCAGCACGAGTGCGTCGGCGTCGTCGGGGTCGCCGGCGAGGTGCTGGGCGGCGAGTGCGGCGGCCTGCTCGTGGCGCCCCAGGTCGAAGAGGGCGTCGGCCCGTTGCAGGGCCCGGCTCCTCAGACCTTGTCCCGGTCGTGGGTGATGCTGAGCAGGTTCGGTACGAGTGCCAGCCAGAACAGGACCTGAGGGACGGTGCGCCCGCTCCACGGAAGAGCGACGAGCAGCAGCGCGCACAGGGTGGCCCAGGTGGCCTGGCCGAGCACGACCCTGGGCCAGAACGAGCGGCGCACGAGCGCGAACACGGTGAGCTGTGCCCCGGTCCGCAGCCGCCGGTAGCGGCGCCAGGCGCCGAAGCCCCACACCACGGCCATCAGGGTGAGCGCCCACAGCCGGGTGCCGAGATGGACGGGCAGCTCCTTCGCCTCGCCCCCGACGGGGAACACGTCGACGGTGACGGCGGCCATGACCAGACAGAGCAGGGCGAGCCATCGGGTGCCGCGCAGCATCCGGTAGACGGCACTGTCGAGGTCCTTGCGGAGCGCGTCGGAGTGCGGTGCGGCCGCGAGCCCACCCGCGTACAGTTCGGCGGCCCGGGCGGCGGAGGTGCCGGCCTTGGCGGCCTCGCGCTCGGTGGACACGGTGACGGCGAGGGTGTGCGTGGGGTCGACGCGGAGGATCTGCCGGATGGCCTCGTCGGCCAGCTCTGTCCGCTCGTGGAACGTGGCGACCTTGTGCATGGTCGCCCACGTGTAGGTCTCCTCCGGTCCCTCCCGCACCGCGACCTCGGCGTGCTCGAGCGCCTCCTCCGGGCGGTCCGGGGCCAGTTCCAACAGCAGCTCGGCGAGCTGCCGTCGGGGGCCCCAGGCATACGGATCGATGCGGATCGCCAAGCGCTGCGCCGCCTCGGCCTCCTCGAGCCGGCCCAGGTGGCGCAGGGCGTAGCCGCGGACGAAGTGCGCGTCGAGGAAGCCCGGTTCGAGCCGCAGGGACTCCAGCGCGGCGGCGAAGGCCTCGGAGTACCGGCCCAGGGTCAGCTGGCACTGGCCGAGCAGGCTCCACGCCTGGTGGTCGTCGGGGTCCTCGGCGAGACGGCGGCCGACCGCTTCGCGCGCCTCCTCCGGGCGCATCATCTCGTAGAGCATCCGCGCCCGTTGGACCTGTGGGTGTGTCGTCACAGCTTGCGCTTCTTCTTCAGGTAGGTGACCAGGTCGTCGTAGATGCCGCCGTCGTTGGCGAACATGGCGACGTTGCGGGCGGAGGCGAACCAGGATTCGCTGGACAGCTTGATCTGCTTGGCCGCGTTCAGGAGGTCCTTGGTGCCGATCATGCGGATGGTGCCGGAACGGGCGGAGTCCAGGAGTGCGTACTCGGCCGCGCTCTCGCAGAGATGGGCGAGATCGGCGCCCGAGAAGTCCTCGGTGACCTTGACGATCTTGCCGAGATCGACGGATTCGATGGGGCGCTCGCGCAGGTGGTAGCGGAGGATCGACTCCCGGGCCGGGGCGTCGGGCGGCAGCACGAGCAGGGTGCGGTCCAGGCGGCCGGGGCGGCGCAGGGCGAGGTCCACGTCCCAGGGGACGTTGGTCGCGGCGAGCACGAAGACGCCTTCGTTCTGTGCGGCGTTGATGCCGTCGAGCTCGGTGAGGAGCTGGTTGACGACGTTGCGCAGACCGCTGTGGTGCATGCGCGAGCGCTTGGCGCCGAGCGCGTCCAGCTCGTCGAGGAAGACCACGCAGGGCGCCTGGCGGCGGGCGGCCTCGAAGATGTCGTGGACGTTCCTCTCCGAGGTGCCGATGTACATGTCGAGGATGTCGGAGAGCGAGATCGACATGAAGCCGGCACCGAGTTCGCCGGCGACGGCCCGCGCGATGAACGTCTTGCCGCAGCCGGGCGGGCCGTAGAGGAGCAGGCCGCCGCGCAGCGACTTGCCGTACAGCTTGCGGAGTTCGGGGTTGCGCATCGGGGCGAGGAAGGCGGCTTCGAGCCGGTCCTTGACCTGCTGCATGCCGCCGACGTCGGCGAGGCTCACGTCTCCGGGGGCGTCGATGTCCCAGGCGGACGCATCGGCCGGGTCGCCGCTGCCGTCGGCGGTCAGGGGGGCCTCGGTGGCGTCGCCCGCGTCTGCGGGGTCAGTGGGATCGGTGGGGTCGGCGGCGAAGCGGGGGCCGACGACGCCGGCGACTTCCTGCTCGGCGGCGGCCCAGTCGAAGGCGGGGGGTCGCGTGCCGACCGTGGGCAGTTGCATGGCACGGACCATCAGGTCCCGTACGGCTTCGTCGCCCGGCGCGTGCTGCAGCGCGACCGCGGCTTGCGTGACGGCCTCGTCGTGCCTCCCCTCCGCGAGGAGCAGTTCGGTGAAGTGCAGCCGCAGCGGCACGTCTTCGGGAGCGGCGGCGACAGCGGCCCGCAGGCTACGGATGAGAGGTGACTCGTCGGACATGGGGTCAGCCTAGAAAGCGGTCTGCGGCTCTCCTTCACCGGGTGCGGTCGAGATCGACAGGCGTGGGGAGCGCGTTGGTCCGGCGGCGGCAGCCGGCGACGCATGCGCCGCCGCCTGCCGCCGCCAGTGCCGCGTAGCCGATACTCGCGTCGACAGCGCCAAGACCCACATGGGGTACCACCGCGCCTCGCCTCAGGCGCCGCTTCTCGTGGGCCTAGAAGAAGCCGAGCTTCCTCGGGGAGTAGCTGACCAGCATGTTCTTCGTCTGCTGGTGGTGCAGGCAGCGCGACCTGTTTGACCTGTGGAAACGACCGTTGTGGGGCTCGCAGTGGGCATCGTGGTCCGGGAATGGTCCGGATCTTGACCGGCTGACACGCCAGGCATCGGCGAGGTTGCCCGGGACCGCCGCGAATCGCAGCCGGCGGTCGGTGATCCCGTCCTTCGATTCGGCTACGGTGCACTCCGATTGTTGATCGCAATCCGGAGGCAGTCATGTCTGCAGGGTCGGACCGATGCGTCACCGCGAGCGACGTCGAGCCGCTTCTGGACATGGCCACGCAGGGCCGGGACCACCGCCTGCGGACAGAGGCCCTCACTGCGGCCGCCCTGCTGCCCCTGGACGCGACAGCCGTCGAGGACGTGGGTCAGCTTGTTCTCCTTCTGCTCGGATCGGAACCCCATCGGACCGACGGCTTGATCGCGGCAGCCGGGGGCCTTCCCGTCCCGGAGGTCCGCTCCGTACTGGCCGGATGGGCCGCGGACGACACGTCACCGCACCAGGAGGCGGCAGAGCGGTCCTTGGCGCGGGCTGTTCCGTCGCAGGAGCCGGCGCGTGCGGATCCTCCGGTTCCGGTCGCCGCAGGCGTGGCGGAGCTGTCGGCTGCCGTGGCGGACACGCTGCTGGCGAGCACCGGTTTCCCGCCCGAGTTGTCGGCACTGGCCACGCTTCCCCCAGCCGAGGCCCGGGGCCTGCTCACCCGGCTGGTCACCACACTGGTCGCAGCGGCGGAACAGGACGATGTCACACTGGCGAGGGCCGCGGAACGGTTGGGCCGGGTCGTCCAAGAGCTGCCCGGGGTGGCGCTGACCGCGCTGCCGGTGCTGCCTCCGCCGGTCCCCGAACGGGCCAACTGGCTGGGTGCCTTGGTCACCCTCGTGTCACCAGGTGCCGTGCTCGCCGCCGTCTACCAGCGCCTCGACGCCGAGGATGCGAGTGGGCAGCTCAGTGCCCTGCGGCAACTGGTGAGCGTGGCACCGCACCTGGGCCGACCACCCTTGACCTGGCCGCCCCCGCTGGGGCGCGGCCCGTACGAGAACCTCACGTCCTTGCTGACGACACGGGACCGGGAACTGCGCGGGGGGCCGAACCGCGGCGGCGAGCCGGTCCCGCTGCCCCCATCACCTCTCGGCTGGCCGGCCCAGCCGCCTCCCGGACCTTCCGACGAGACCAGGGAGGCCTACGCCCGCCTGGACGCGCCCAGACGCGTTGCTCCGGCGGAGGTCTTTGAACTCCGGGTGGGGCTGGCTCCGACTCCGTCGCCCGAGGTGTTCCAGCCCGCCCCGCTTACCGTCTCCAGGGGGGTGTTCCTGCTGGGCGTGGAGATCCTGGCACCCGGGTTCGAGGTGATGGGCAGCGAGCCACTCAGCTTTGCGATGACGGCCGGCCCGGACGACCCGTACCCCTACCAGCTGCGGCGAATGCGGGCGATGGACGACGGCGCCTACGCGGGGGAGCGGGTCATCACCGCGGTGTTCTCTGTCGGCGGGCGGGTGATCGGAGTGGCCCATCGGACCGTACGGGTGGGGGAGGGCCCCGAGGACGTCCCTCCCGCGCAGGTCCCGGAAGAGCCGGCCGGCGTCACCTGGGCGCTGCCCGACGACGATCCGGGCACCCGGCCCGACCTGGAGATCGTCGTGGCTCCGGCGAACGACGCCGGCGGCACACAGCTGTGCTGGCTCTACCGCTCCCCGCATCCGGAAGTACGGCCGCCAGGGAAGCCCCCCGTCACCAGGCTGGGCGGTGAGGCGGAGTGGGCGCGCAATGTCATGCGTGGTGTTCAGGACCACAAGGAGGCCGTTGACCTCGGCACCCACCTACACGGCATCGGCCTGGAAGTGAGAGAGGCGATGCCGGACGAGGTGTGGGCAGCCCTCCGGGCCGCCGCCCGGGTGACGAACCCGCCGACGGTGCTGATCGCCACCTGGGATCCGTACGTGCCCTGGGAGCTCGCAGTGGTGCCCCGGCCGTGGGGCGCCGGCATTCCCGGCTACCTGGGTGCGCAGGCCGTTGTGGGCCGGTGGACGTACGGGGACCAGCAGCGCACGGCGGCTCCTCCTGCACGGCTCACGGCCCGGGCGATGGCCGTGGTGAGCGGCGACTACCACAGCAACGAACTCCGGCACGCGACGGCCGAGGCGGAACACCTGGTCGCGGAGTACCGGGCGGAGGCCGTGGACGCACTGGTCGAGCCGGTACTGGGCAGTCTGAGGGCGGGGGCGGGCCACGACATCCTGCACTTCGCCGTGCACGGGAAGTTCGACGCCGCCGACTCGGAGGACGGCATCAACATGACCGACGGCAGATATCTGAGCCGGTACTCGGTGCGCGGGGTCGAGACCAGCCCCGTGCGTCTGGTCTTCCTCAACGCCTGCCAGCTGGGGCAGGGCCGGAGCGTGCTCGGCTCGAACGCAGGCATGGTGCCCGCCTTCCTCAGCCTCGGGGTCGGGGCGGTCGTCGCACCGCTGTGGAACGTCGACGACGAGGTCGCCAGGGAGTTCGCCGAGGGTTTCTACCGGGCCGCGCTCAAAGGCGGCGCCGCACCCGCAGAGTACGTACGGCAACAGCGCGCGGCCACCGGGGGCGCGGCAGGCGCGGGTCTTTCGACCCCCCTTGCCTACCTGTTCTTCGGTCATCCCCGGCTGACCATCGTGTGGGACCGGGAAGGAGCGCAAGGTGTCTGAGCTCGAACGGGACGGACGGATGGACCTTCCGTACGGTGTCGTCCTGCGGTCTTCGGACGTGAGCGGACGCGTGGGCGAGGTACGGAGGTGGGCTGGCGCCGGTGCTCCCGTACGGGCGGCCGAGCCGGTGGCCTTCGCGGAGCAGCTGGCGACCGACAGGGTGCCTGCCGAAGCGGCAGGCTTGCTGGGGACCGCCATCCAAGAAGCCGGGATGCGCCCGGTTCTGACGCTGCCGCTCAGCGAACTCACCGTCCCAGCCCGCCCCGGCGGACACGACCGTGCAGACGCCGCCGCCCCCGGGGTGGTGCTCCAGGTGCCCGCACCGGGAGAGGACGAAGGGCAGGTCGTCCTGGAGGTCGACGCGACCGGAGTGGTGCGCTGGGTGGTGTCCGACACCGCGGTCGGCGGAGGCGGCACGGACCGGGCTGGGGCCGTCCAGACCTTCCGGGTTTCGATGGAACAGTTCGGCCTCCCGGGCGGGGCGCAGGACCGCGGACTGGTCGGGTTCGGCGTCCGAAAGGTCCTGCACGTCCTGCGCTTTCCCATCCAGAGGGTGGCAGGGCGGGTGGCGGAGTTCGCGGTGGGCCGATGGGAGAAGCGGTTCCGTCCGTACGGGTTGCGGCTGACCGGTCCCGGCAGCTTCCTCACCCCGACGGCCGGCGAGACGGTGACCGCGGACCGGCTGGCCGAGCTCGCCGACCGCCCGTTCCTTGTGTTCGTGCACGGCACCTTCAGCCGGTGCCACTCGGGGTTTCACGGCATCGCCGCGGACGGGCAGCTGTTGCGCGACCTCCACGAGAGATACCGGGATCGGGTCCTCGTC
Source organism: Streptomyces sp. 147326 (assembly GCF_045000215.1). Taxonomy (NCBI): domain Bacteria; kingdom Bacillati; phylum Actinomycetota; class Actinomycetes; order Kitasatosporales; family Streptomycetaceae; genus Streptomyces; species Streptomyces sp. 147326. The sequence continues at coordinate 7,585,134 of NZ_CP134201.1, forward strand.
TTCGACCACCCGACGGTCCATCTGGATCCGGCCGACAACGCCCGTTGGCTCCTCGAGCACCTACCTGCCGACCGGCCGCTGACCTTCGATTTCGTCACCCATTCGCGTGGGGGCCTGGTGGCCCGCCAGCTCGGCAGGGAAGCCCTCGCAAGGGACGTCCGCCGACCGGCTCCCTGCGTACGGACCCTCATCCACGTCGCAACCCCCAACGCGGGCACCGTCCTCGCCGACGAGCAGCGGCTGGGCCGTTTGCTCGATGTGTTCACCAATCTGCTCGGCCTGCTCCCGGACGAGATGGTGAGCAGCACGCTCGAGGTGGTCCTCGAGGTTGCCAAGCATTGCGCCACGGGAGCGCTGGGCGGACTGGAGGGGCTGGCCGCGATGGACCCCGCCTCGTCCGCGCTGGGCGAGCTGAACGAGGCCGCCGTGCCGGCGGCGGGGACGGTGCGCGCCATCACGTCCGACTTCGGGCCGGCCGACGGGGCCGGACTCGCCATCAGGGCGCTGAACCGGCTGGTCGACCATCTGTTCGGCACGGGCAATGACCTTGTGGTGCCAACCGAAGGCGTCCATCGTGCGGGCGCCTACGTCGTGAGCGATCCCCTCGTGATCCCCTCGGGGAGCGGTGTGGCGCACACCGACTTCTTCCGGGACGCGGACGTGCGCACGCGACTCGCCCAGTGGCTGCCGGGGAGCTGACGGGTCAGATTCCGATGGGCAGCATTTCGTAAGGCCGCAGTGAACTCATCAGCGCGGTCGCCGCGTATGGCAGGCCCTCGAGCCGGTCCCCGGCTGCCAGCCGTTGCAGGCCCCGGGCGACCTCGGCCGGTGTCCAGCCGATCCTGAGCTTCGTGACGAGCTCGATGTTCTGCCGGGAGTCGCCCGCCGGGGTGAGCCCCGTGGCGAGCACTACAGCGGTGCTGCCCAGCGTGGCGAGCTGGTGCGCGAAGTCGTTGCGGAGCAACAGTTGCCGGACCAGCTCACTGGGCCGGGCCGGCCGGGCGATGTCCAGGATGACCAGCGGTCCGGGACGTCCGGCCGACATCCTGGAGACGAAGCGGTCCAGGTCGGTCACGGTGATGGTGTCCGAGTCCTCGCTCACCCAGTCGGACTCCCTGGAGTAGGTGGACGCCCCGAAATCGATGTACGGGACGGTGCCCAGCCCTTCCATAGTGGCACTCACATGGATCACGTCTGGTACTCGTACACCCGCCACGAGACGGTCGAGCTGAGCCCAGTTCGGGTCGTCCACGACCGTTACGTCCCAGCCCTCCCTGGTGTACGTGATCCCCAGGTCGGCCCCGCCCATCTGGTGCCCGCGCTGTGACTCCAGCTGCCGGGCGGCTCCGCGCCGCAGGACCAGGACGTGGGGACGGTGCCGGTGCTGCCACAGCTCCGCGCGCAGGCTTCCCCACGTGACCGGGTCGGCGACTCCGTCCGCTTCCAGCCCCAGGGAACGCTGCACGTGGAACAGCGCACGAGTGGTCTGCGGGCCCATAAGCCCGTCGACCGGGCCGGGTTCCGCCTCCAGCAGCTGCAGGGCCTCTTGGAGGACACCGGTGCGGACCGTCCCGGCCCGCCAGGTACGGGGCATCCGGTAGATGCAACGGACCCGGTCGTCCGTGGCCAGCATGCCGTGTGCGGTCACCGCGAGTTCCCAGGGGACCTGAGCGAGTTCGGGCGGGGCGACGGTCAGGCAGAGGTCCACCGGCTCCGTCCGGCCCGGGTCCAGGAGGGGTTCCATCGTGGATGCGTCGGGCACCAGGGGGTCGTCGGCGAGGATCGCGTCGACGAGGGGGCCCAAAGACATCTGCTCTGTCCTCTCGCGCAGCGCCCGCGCGAGCAGCGTTGACGGGTGCAGGCGACCCAGCTCCCGGCCGCCGTTGTGGACGAGCACAGCCCCGTCCGGGGTGAGCGCGAAGCCGAGTTCGTCGGGGGCGGGGGCCTGCGGTGGAGGCACCTCGCGCTCGTCGCCGAGCTCGGCGAGGACGGCGCGGGCAGCGTGCACGTGTGTCTCAGCCTCGGTGCGCTCCCCCGTCTCGGCCAGCAGCCCGGACCACGTGTCGTGGGACAGCGCCTGCCAGCGATTCGCCGGTCCCGGTGAGAGCAGGGCGTCCGCCAGGTGGAGCCGCTCGGCAGTGCGCTCAACCGGGACGCGGCCCGCCCAGCGCCGGGCGACAGTGATGAGGTGGGCCGCCTGAAGCAGCGGATACTCGTCATAGCCTTGGAGACCGGGCGGCTCGGGTTCCTCCCGGCCGGCGGGCCCGGTCAGGTCCATGAATCGGATCAGCCACCACCAGGCGAAGCTGTCTTCGCGGGTGAGGACTTCGGTCGCGCGCGTGGCACAGGCGCGTGCGTCGGCGAGTCGGCCTGCGAGGCGGTAGGCGGTGGCGGCCCGTGCGGTCAGCCAGCCGGCGTCTGCCGGATCCTCCGCCGCGGGCGGGTCTCCGTCGGGAAGGACGAGCGCGAGCAGGTCCGGCCCGACATCGAGTGGCCCTGGGCAGTGCTCGAGCGCGCGCAGCATGGTGAGCCGGGCGGTGGCCGGCGTCACCCGGCGCACCGCATGGAGCAGGGCCTTGCCGAACCGCCCCGACGGGTCGTCCCGAAGGGCCAGCCCGTGCCCGGCCGCCTCGACGACGAGCAGGGGATCCGCACCGGATTCCTCCAGCCGTCTCAGGGCATCCCCGCAGACCCCCGTGGCTCCGGCCGAATCCCCGTGCCGGGCCATGAGGTCCGCCTTCAGCAACCTGCACCGGCTTGCGATCGCGTTGCTCTCGTCGTGGTTCAGCCGCATCGCCTCGTCAAGGAACTGCGCCGCCTCCCAGTGATTGCCGACCACCTCGAGCTGGGCCCTGGCAGCGTGAAGCGCGCATGCGGCGCCGCTTTCGTAGTCCTGGAGGCGGGCATACCGCTCACGTGCCGTCACCAGGTCGCTCATGCCCCGCTCCACCTGCATGAGTTCGATGTCGGCCCGCCCGCGCAGGGCGAACACCGCGGCCTCCTGCTCCGGCGGCAGGCTGACGGGTGTGCTCAGGGCGCGTTCGCACAGAGCGCGGGCCCGGCGCGGCCGACCGAGTGCGAGCAGGGCCTTGACGCCCAGGGCCAGGGGCCGTGCCTCCGCATCGCCGGAGGACGTCTCGGCCAGCCGTGCGGCCGTGGCCGGCAGCCCCAGGTGCAAGGCCAGCTCGGCTTCCGTGAGGCGCAGCGCGGCTCGCTCGGCGGCCGGACCGCTCTCGCCGGGAGCCGCGCGTACCCATCGCAGGGCATCGTCGTACGCCAGGCGGGTCGCCGCGTCCCGGGCCAGCAGGTGGGCCAGATGCGCCGAGCCCGGCTGGTCTCCCGTCATCTGCGCGAGGACTAGGGCCTGGTGGAGCACCGCCGACGCCTCGTCCGGCCGGTCGAGGGCACCGAGGGCCTCCGCGTACACCTCCAGTGCGAAGCCGTAATCCGCGGACATCTCGGGGGTCTGCACGGTCGGCCCGAGAACCTTCCTGGCCCTCTCCGGCCGGCCACGGGCGAGGAGCAGGGCAGCGCGCGCGGCGTTCCAGCGCACGTGGGGAAGGTCCACGTCGGACTGCGCCGTGATCCGCTCCACAGTGCCCAGGCTGCGCTCGGCTCCGCTCCAGAGCTGGTGTCCCCCCGAGAGGCCCTCGCTGCGGGCTCGGTGGACGAGGGCCCACGCCAGTTCCACATGGGCCTCGGCCTGCAACCGCGGGTCGAGTGCGGGAACGCCCCCGGCGAGGTTCAGGGGGACCCCCTCCTCGTCGACGTACTCCGGTCCGAGGATTTCCCCCGCGATCTCAGCCACGTCCTCGAAGCGGCCGGCGCCCCGTGCCGTTGCCACGGCCTCGCGCCAGGCGGGCGCCGCCCGGCTGCCGTCGGCCTGGATGCGGTGGTAGATCGCTGCCCTGGTCCAGGTGGCCCATGCCGTCGGATGGAGCCGGGCCGACTCCTCGTAGTAGCGCGCGGCGTCCTCGTGCAGAAGCCGGTAGACGGGCTGCACGGAGAGCAGGCGGCGCATCGGCTCCGCCACGCACGGGTGGAAGACGAGGGTGTCAGGGTCGGTCGGGGCGGCGCTCACCCAGGACGAGACCTCCACCGAGTACTGCTTGAGGCTCTCCCAGAGCCGCGCGAACTCCGCCGGCCCCTCTGGGGGGTGCACCCCGGTCCGGAAGGCGTGTGCCGATCCGGAGGGCCCAGGATCGTCCTCGGGGCGGTCGTCCTTGCTTCCCCGCATCGCCGCGACCATGCGGGGGAGGACGACGCGTTCGGCGAAGTCCCGGCTCAATCGTCGCGCCAGCACCCCGTACCGAACCAGCCACCGCAGGGCGTCGTCCTCGATCCTGCCGATGATGCGGTCCATGCACCAGGCGAGCATGGGGTCGAGGCTCTCGACGCTCTCCACCGACATGTCCGGCGAGTAGTCCGCCACATCGGCGTAGAGCGCCAGCTGCCAGGGGACCCCCTGTGACCTGCGCACGATGATCTCCACCAGCTCCTGACGGCCGATGCCACGCTTCCCGGACAGGTAGTTCCTGGCCTCGTCCTCGGTGAACGGCGGGATCTCCAGCCAGCCCATGCACTGCTCCGGCAAGCGTTCGCCCAGCCGTCCCAGTTGCCTCTCGGCGCCCGTGAGGCGCCCGGAGAGGACCAGTCGCACCTGGTCCGATGCCGCGTACACGTCGGCGAGGACGTCGACCAGTTCGGCGGCGCCGCCCAGGGGCCGCAGCACCGCGACTTCGAAGGCATCCAGCACGATCAGCAGCGGCGTGCCGGAATGGTCCTCGCTCAGCACGCTGAGGAACCGGTCGCGGACGTCGCGGGCGTCGGACTTGGTCCCGGCGGTGTCGAGCGCGGCGGCGCCCGAGCGGGCCAGTGCCGGGGCATCCCTGAACAGGACCGAGCGGTACGCCCCGTGGCGGCGTAGCAGTTCCTGGAACGGGGCTCCCGGCATCTGCTCGTTGAGCTGGTGGGCCAGCTCCAGCACCAGCAGCCACGGATGCCGTACGACGTTCACGGCGTCGACGGCGTCGAGGTCCACCAGCGCGCACGGCACCCTGGCTGGTGCGGCGACGCAGCGGCGGGCGAGGAACCATTGGAGCATCAGCGACTTGCCCATGCCGCCGACGGCGTGCAACCGCAGCGCGCGGGTGGGCGTACCCGCCAGCAGCCCGTCGAGTCTGGACTCCAGTTCGGGTCGGGACAGGTAGCGGCCCGACCTGAGCAACGCGTCGTACCAGAGCATCCGTGACCGGAGGTACCGGTCACGGTCACTGCGCAGTTCGGCCAGACGCGGACCGAACATCCACGCCCAGGACTCGTTGAGGGCATCGAGCAGGTCCTGGCAGCCGGGGAAATCGAAGCGCTCGTCCCGCTCCCGGTACCACTGGTCGAAGCGGGCGGCTGCCCGGTCCGGATCGCAGACAACCAGGGCCTGCAGGGCCGCCTCGATCCGGCCCAGGCCCTCGCAGTACTCCGCGATGCGTGCCTCGGCGGAACGCAGTGCCCGGGGCACCGGGACGGAGTCGGGCACCGCCCCGCCGTCGAGCCACCAGGCCCGCCAGGCCGCTTCCCGGATTCCGCTCCCCACCTGGAGGGCGCCGTCGCCACCGGGCTGCGGCTCGACGCACGGCTGGAGAGCCAGCTCGGCGAGAGTCGGGCCGACGCCGTCGCGCAGCACCGCCTCGTACTGCGCCTCGTCGAATCCCTCGACCAGGGCGCACCGCATCAGCGTCCCCCGCAGGGGCTCGGGCATCAAGGACAGGGTGACGTCGGCGAGGTTCTCGCCCGCCGCGAGGCGCTTCGCCGCCTCGTCCAGGGTGGTCATGACGTCACCTGCAGAAGCGTGTACGCCATCTGCTCCCACAGCATGAGCTCCTTGGGGCTGAAGGACTCATCGCCGTTCTGCTCCCGTCTGAGCGCCTCGTCCCGCATGCTCCGTGTGAAGATCGCCCAGGATTCGTCATCGGGCTGCTGCCCCCGGTAGACGTCCCGCCTGCGGGCGCAGTACTCGCGGACGAGAAGCTCCGCCTCGGTCCGGTCGAACGGCCTGACCTTCATGACCAGATCGACCAGCTGCAGCCCGAGCTCCGCGTCGAGCCCGCTGTCGACGGCCACGATACGGACGGGGTCGAAGTCCCCTTCAGCAGCAGGCTTCAACAGGCGTTCCACGACGTGGCCGTGTCTTTCGGCCTGGAGGACATGGTCCAGGACCAGCAGGAGCGGTTTCCCGGCGACCAGCGGATCCCGGGTGACCATCCGCAGGAAGGCCTTGAAGTCGATGAGGAGTCCGTTCTCGTAGGCGAGGACGTCGTGCGGACGATCGTCGAGGGGAGGCAGCGCCTCGTCGGGTGTGACACCCGTCGGGTTCCCCTCGCGCAGTGACCGGAAGAGGTCTTCCCTGCTCTGGAGCATGTTGCCGAACAGTTCGACGTCGCTCTTGACGTCTGCTCCGAGCCACGTGGGCACTGCGTCCTTGATGTGGCCGAGCAGCTTCCGCAGGTCGAGGTTCCCCCTGTTCGCCAGGTTCACGTAGATGACGGGAACACCACACCACGAGCTCGTCAGGAGGCAGGAGCGGGTTAGCTCCGACTTCCCGACCTCCTTGCCGCCCGTGACGGCCAGGAGATCGGCTGTGCCCGTTTCGAGAGTCCTGTTCAGCCGGCGCATCATCCTGCTGTGCTCGTCCCCTCGCCCGACCAGCCAGCGGGGCCCTTCGAACTCCGGTCCTCGCGTCCTCGTCACCCTCGTGTGGTCGAGGGGTTCGGGCCACTTGAGCGCCACCGCCGGGTCGGCCTGAACAGTGAGCACGGGCATGGCCCAGTCGCGGGGATGGCTGTCTTCCACCCAGTGCAGGCGGTTGCGCGCGTGGGCCATGGCCTCGTCGAGCGCCCTGCCCGCGGCCAACTGCCCGTAGAACTCCTTGCTGAACCGCACCGCCGGGGCTGATGCGATGTTGCCCTGCATGGCCACCACGGCCTGCGTCTTGCGCGAGAACAAGGCATCACCGAGTTCCCGGACCAGCGCCTGGGGATCCTCGTCCATCGTCCGGCACGCGTTGAGCACCGCGAGCCGCAGCGGTACGTCGAGCGCTCCCTCGATGAAACCGGCGCTGAGGTACCAAGGCTTGCCCGGTGCCATGATTTCCAGTGTCGGCTCCGCCTCGACCCGCCTGCCGTGCCCAATGAAGTGAAGGACGTGCGGGTCGAATTCCGTGAGGACATCGCGGGTCTTCTCCTTGCCGGGCGCCCGCAGCACGTGTACCTGCCAGCAGCAGGGGACGGTGCTCAGCCCGGTGTAGATGGCTTCGAGCTCTCTGTCCGAGTTCAGTGTCTGGTCGTAGGGGTCGCCCACGACGACGAGGAGCCGCACCGGCCCGGTCAGCGGCTCAGTCTCCAGGGCAAAGGGGATGTGCGCCCGGACACAGGGGTGCGTCTCGTCATCGAAGAGATAGCGTTCCTGGGGCGCGGGGGTGCAGAGCAGTTCCCACGGCAACGGGCGAAGGGCGCTCGGCTCGAAGTCCAGCACCACGCGCGATCCTCGGAGGTCGATCTCGGCCTGCCAGACCTCACGGAGAGGGGAGGGCAGGAGAGCGCCGAAGAGGCCCCGCCCGGTCGACCGCAAGTCCGCGGCATGGGTGGCGTCGTCCATCAGACCGGTGTGTGGCGCAAGCGCGTCGTTCGGTATCAGCTCAGTGGCACGTGGATGGTTGAACCATTCAGGATCCTGGCCGTCATCGACGCACAAGTCCTCGGGAAAACCCTTTGCCTCGAGGTCTCCGACATGGATGAGGATCGTCGACATATCAGCCCCGCGCTCTGACTCAGCGCCTGCGTGATCGCCCTATCCCCATCGTCGACCCGGCAGGGGCGGATGTCCATCCGGCGGGCTATGAGAACGGCGAGGCGTCAAGGCCACGAGGCGCCGCCGCGGCCGATGCGCCGGCCGCGATCGGCACCCCCGGTGCCACTGCTGGTGATGCCAGCTTGCAGAATGCTGACATAGCGCCTTCGCCGCCCTGACCGATCACGCGCTCGACATCGCCTCGCCGTCGTTGTGCCCTTCGCTCGACGCCTTGGTCCGTGACTGGTCCGGGAGTGGCCTCCGAAATGCCTTAGAGGTCACTCAAGGTCGCTGTATGACTACTTTGTGCGCCCGGGAGTGGGTGGGAGTGGATGGGACAACACCCGTTCCATGCAGCGGACGTCGTCTCTCTAGAAGAAGCCCAGTTTTTTGGGGGAGTAGCTACAAAAAACGTTCTTCGTCTGCTGGTAGTGCTCCAGCATCATCTTGTGGGTTTCGCGTCCGATGCCGGACTGCTTGTAGCCGCCGAAGGCCGCGTGGGCCGGGTAGGCGTGGTAGCAGTTCGTCCAGACCCTGCCCGCCTGGATCGCGCGGCCCGCGCGGTAGGCCGTGTTGATGTCGCGGGTCCAGACGCCCGCGCCCAGCCCGTACGCCGTGTCGTTGGCGATCCGCACGGCGTCGTCGAAGTCCTGGAAGGAGGTCACCGACACCACCGGGCCGAAGATCTCCTCCTGGAAGATCCGCATGCGGTTGTCGCCCTCGAAGATGGTCGGCTGGACGTAGTAGCCGCCGGCCAGTTCGCCTCCGTGGTCGATGCGGCTGCCGCCCGTGAGGATCTTCGCGCCCTCCTGCTGGCCGATCTCCACGTACGACAGGACCTTCTTCAGCTGCTCCTCGGAGGCCTGCGCGCCGATCATCGTGTCCGTGTCCAACGGGTGTCCCGGCACGATCAGTTCGGTGCGGGCCACGGCCGCGTCGAGGAAGTCCCCGTACCGGCCCCGCTCGATCAGGGCCCGCGACGGGCTCGTGCACACCTCGCCCTGATTGAGCGCGAACATGGCGAAGCCCTCCAGGGCCTTGTCGCGCAGGTCGTCGTCCGTCGACCAGATGTCGTCGAAGAAGAGGTTCGGGCTCTTGCCGCCGAGTTCCAGGGTGACCGGCTTCAGGTGCTCCGCCGCGTACTGCATGATCAGCCGCCCCGTCGCGGTCTCCCCGGTGAACGCGATCTTCGCCACGCGCGGGCTCGAGGCCAGCGGCTTGCCGGCCTCCTCGCCGAAGCCGTTGACGATGTTCACCACGCCCGCCGGCAGCAGGTCGGCCACCAGGCTCAGCCAGTAGTGGACCGAGGCAGGGGTCTGCTCGGCCGGCTTCAGTACGACGGTGTTCCCGGCCGCCAGCGCCGGGGCCAGCTTCCACACCGCCATCAGGATCGGGAAGTTCCACGGGATGATCTGGCCGACCACACCCAGCGGCTCGTGGAAGTGGTAGGCGACCGTGTCCTCGTCGATCTGGCTGAGCGCCCCCTCCTGCGCGCGCAGCGCCCCCGCGAAGTAGCGGAACTGGTCGATCGCGAGAGGGGTGTCGGCGGCCAGCGTCTCGCGGATCGGCTTGCCGTTCTCCCAGCTCTCGGCGAGGGCGAGGGATTCCAGGTTCTGCTCCATCCGGTCCGCGATCCGCAGCAGGATCGTCGACCGCTCGGTGATGGACGTGCGCCCCCAGGCGGGCGCCGCCGCGTGGGCCGCGTCCAGCGCCCGCTCCACGTCCTCGGCGCTGCCCCGCGCGACCTCGGTGAAGGGCTGCCCGTTGACGGGGGAGGGGTTGTCGAAGTAGCGGCCGAGGGCGGGCTCGACGTACTCGCCGCCGATGAAGTGTCCGTAGCGGGACGCGTACGACATGAGCGCCCCCTCGGTACCGGGCGCAGCGTAACGGGCCATGGTGTCCTCCCCTTTGCCGGGCACCGCCCACCGTCGGACGGCGCTCGGGTGGAGGCTAGGAGCGGGCAGGTTGCGGGTACGTTGCGCGCCGGCCGCGACGCCGTGCCGCCGCCATGCCGTCATCTCACCCCGCACCGAGCTCACGGTCCAGGGCGTGTACGCGGGCCAGTGCGGCCGACCGGTCCGCGGGGGGCAGCGCCGCCGCCAGCGCCCGCCACGCCTCCGGGTCGTCCGCGCCCCACGGGCTGCACACCCAGTCGGTCAGCAGCCCGGCATCGGCCCGGGCGATCACGGCGGCCCGCGCCTGGTCCTCGATCCGACGGCGCAGCCGCACGATGCCGGGCGCCGTGGAGGCGGGCAGCAGCGGCCCGGGGTAGTGGTGGAGCGCCGCGGAGACCGCTCCGGCAGCCAACTGCCGGGTCAGCGCGGTGAAATCGGCGGCCAGCGGACCGGCCGCGCGGTAGGGGCGCGAGAGCGGCGCCGCGGGGCCGAGCAGCGCGCGCAGCCGGGAGATCTCGGCGCGCAATGTCACCGGTGACACCGACTCGTCCTCGTACAGGGCGATCGCCAGCTCCTCGCCCGACAAGCCCTCGGGATGGTGCGCGAGCAGGGCCATGATCTCGCTGTGCCGCCGGCCGAGCCGTACCCTGCGCCCGCCCGAGACCATCAACGCCTGGTCCTGGCCGAGGGCCGTCAGGGTGTCCCCGGCGGCCGGCGGGCCCGGGGCGAGCAGCGTCAGCTGGGCCTCCGCCGCCCGGGCGACCGCCTGCACGAAGGCAAGGGAGTGGGGGTGGGCGAGGCCGTCGCCGCCGGTGATGTCCACCGCGCCCAGCACGCTGCCCGTCCGCGGATCGCGCACCGGGGCCGCCGCACAGGTCCACGGGTGCACCCGGCGGCTGAAGTGCTCGGCCCCGAAGACCTGCACCGGCTCGCCGACCGCGACCGCCGTGCCGGGCGCGTTGGTGCCCATCGCCGTCTCCGCCCAGCGCGCACCGGGCACGAAACCGAGCCGCTCCGCCCGCCGCAGTGTGCCCGGTTCGCCCTCCACCCACAGCAGGCTGCCCCGCGCGTCGCACACTGCCAGCAGATGCGCCCCGTGCGCGGCGAACGCCCCGACGAGGTCCCGGAACAGCGGCATCGCCCGTGCCAGCGGGTGCTCCTCGCGGTACGACCTCAGCTCCGCCTCCGCAAGTTCCACCCGGGGTGCGCATTCCGGACTGAGCCGGGCCCGCGCGCACCGCCGCCAGGACCGCGCGATGACCGCCCGGACCGGCGCATCGACCCGGCCGTCCCGCGTGAACGCGGCATGAGCCCGCCGCAGTTCGCGCGTGCGCGCGGCCGGATCGGCCCCGCCCGGCAGCGCCACCGACGGATCGCCCATCTCACCCTCCCGCCTGCTGCGGTGCCCGGTGCGCTCCATCGTCGTCCCGGCACGGGCCCCCGGCAAGCCGTACCTCGGCCACTGCCTCCGCGCTACGTCGGCTGGTTCGCGCTGAAACCCTCACCCGGCGGGCCAGCCTCCAGTGCCGAGGCCGGGTCCGGTGCCGACGGGCCCGCCGGGATCCACCGGTCCCCCTCGCGGTGGTACGGCCACCAGCGTCCCTCCCGGCCCAGCCGGAGCTGGCGACCGGTGCCCGCCTCCGTCCAGCGGGCGCGGACCCGGCGGAGCACCGGAGCCCCCTCGTCCGCCCAGGCCGCGGCCAGGGCCGCCCGGGCGCGGGCCAGCGTTGTCCGGTCCGGCGTCCAGTCGTCCTCCAGCGCCGCCAGGCCAGGAGCCGCACCGAAGCCCCAGGCGCGTACGGCCAGTTCCATGTCCGCCCGGCTGCGTCCGGTAGCCGCGGCCAGGCGGGAGCGGACCCGGAAGTCATCGGCCTCGGCCGTGAGTCGTACGGCGTCTTCGGCAACCGTGAGCGGGGCCGGCGCGGTGCGGTCGGCGTGGCCCGGAGCCAGCGCCTGCGCCAGCAGCCGGAACGCCTCGGTCGCGGCCGCCTGCGCCAAGAACTCCACCGCGTCGACGTCGAGTTCCGGTTCCCCCTCGCCCTCGGTGTCCAGCGTCGGCGGCTGCCCCGGCGCGTCCGGCAGCCGCGGCGGCGGTGGCAGCGGAGGCAGCTGGCGCTGCGCCGCGTACGCCTGCTCCGCCGGGACACCCGCGTCGGCGGGCCGCACCCGCGGGGCCTGCGCGCCCGCCGTGCTGCGCTCCTCCAGTTCGCCGACCAGGTCGCGCTCGCCGCGCCCGCGCAGGAGCAGCAGCACGAAGGGGTCCTGGTCCAGAAGCCGGGCCACCTGGTAGCAGAGCGCGGCCGTGTGCGGGCAGTGGTCCCACTCGCCGCAGTCGCAGCGCGGGTCGAGGTCCCCGATGCCGGGCAGCAGTTCCACCCCGGCGGCCGCCGCGTCCTCGGCCAGTTCCGGCGGCACCTCCCGGTCCAGCAGCGCCGCGATGTACCCCGACTCCGCGGCCGCCAGATCCAGCAGCCGGTCCCATTCCGCTTCCGTGAACTCCTGCACCAGTACGTCCGTCCGGTGCGCCGTGCCGTCCCGGTCGCGCACCACCGCGGTGAGCCCGCCGGGGCGTACCGAGACCGCGCCCACCGCACCCGAGCGCGCGTACCGGCGGCCCTGTCTGACCTGCTCCCCGTCCAGCGCGCTGTCCTCCAGGGCGCGCAGCCAGGCGTGGCCCCACCAGGTGCGGGCGAAGGCGCGGCCGGGGGAGGGCGGCAGCGCCGGGAACGTCTTCTCGTACTGCCCGCGCTGCCCGCGCTGCCCGTACTGCCCGTACTGCCCGTACTGCCCGTACTGCCCGTGCTGCCCGTGCTGCCCGCGCTGCCCGCGCTTCGCATGCTTCTCGTGCTTGTGGTGTGGGTCGTGGGTGCTCATCGCTCACTCCCGGTGGTGCGCGCGGAGCGCCACGAGTTCGGCCAGTTCGGCATCGGTCAGTTCGGTCAGCGCGCCCTCGCCGCCCGCGAGGACGGAGTCGGCCAGCGCGCGTTTGCGTTCCAGGAGCCGGGCGATGCGGTCCTCTACGGTGCCTTCGGCGATGATCCGGTGGACTTGTACGGGCTGGGTCTGGCCGATGCGGTAGGCGCGGTCGGTGGCCTGTTCCTCGACGGCCGGGTTCCACCAGCGGTCGAAGTGGATGACGTGGCCGGCCCGGGTGAGGTTCAGCCCCGTGCCGGCCGCCTTCAGGGACAGCAGGAAGACGGGGACCTCGCCCGCCTGGAAACGGTCGACGAGCTCCTCCCGGCGCGGCACCGGAGTCCCCCCGTGCAGCAGCTGCGAGGCGATCCCGCGCCCGGCGAGGTGCTTCTCCAGGATCCTGGCCATCGCCACGTACTGGGTGAAGACGAGGGCCGAACCGCCCTCGGCCAGGATCGTGTCGAGGAGTTCGTCGAGGAGCTCCAGCTTGCCGGAGCGGGCGCCGCCGGCGGTTCCCCGGTCCCCGTGTTCCCCCGAGCCGTGCTCGCCCAGGAAGTGGGCCGGGTGGTTGCAGATCTGTTTGAGGGAGGTCAGCAGTTTGACCACCAGACCGCGCCGCTCCATCCCGTCCGCCTCCGAGATCGCGGCGAGGGTCTCGCGTACGACGGCCTCGTAGAGCGCGGTCTGTTCGCGGCTGAGGGCGACGGTGTGGTCGGTCTCGGTCTTGGGCGGCAGCTCGGGCGCGATGCCGGGGTCGGACTTCTTGCGGCGCAGCAGGAACGGCCGGACGAGCGCGGACAGCCGGGCCGCCGCCTGTGGGTCGCGGCCGCTCTCGACGGGTTCGGCGTAGCGGGAGCGGAAGGCGCCGAGGCGGCCGAGGAGCCCGGGCGTGGTCCAGTCGAGGACGGCCCACAGCTCGGAGAGGTTGTTCTCGACGGGGGTGCCGGTCAGGGCCACGCGAGCCCGCGCCGGGATGGTGCGCAGGGCCTTGGCGGTCGAGGAATGCGGGTTCTTGACGTGCTGGGCCTCGTCGGCCACGACCATGCCCCAGTCGGTGGCGGCGAGTTCGGGCGCGTCCAGGCGCATCGTGCCGTACGTGGTGAGCACGAAGCCCCCGGCGGAACCGGCGGAACCGGCGGAACCGGCGGAACCGGTGAGGCCCGCGAGGCTGCGGCCGGGACCGTGGAAGCGGCGTACGGGGGTGCCGGGCGCGAACCTCTCGATCTCCCGCTGCCAGTTGCCCAGCAGCGAGGCCGGGCACACCACGAGAGTGGGCCCGGCGGTGGCGTCGTCGTCCTGCCGGTTGCGGTGCAGGTGGAGTGCGATGAGGGTGACGGTCTTGCCGAGGCCCATGTCGTCGGCGAGGCAGGCGCCGAGGCCGAGCGAGGTCATTCGGGCCAGCCAGCGCAGGCCGCGCAGCTGGTAGTCGCGCAGGGTGGCCCGCAGCTCGGGCGGTGCGGCGAGGTCGTCGGGCGCCTGCGGATCGGCGGCCCGCGGGTCGGTAGCGAGCTGCGCACGCAGTCGCTCCATCGCACCGGTGGCCTCTACGTCGACCCGCTTGCCGCCGATCTCCGCCGACCCGGTGAGTACGGCGGCCAGCGCGTCCGCGGCCGCCACGTCGAGGTCCTCGCGGGCGCGGGCCCGGCGGGCCTCGGCCGGGTCGATCAGGACCCACTGGTCGCGCAGCCGGACCAGGGGCCGCTTCGCCTCGGCCAGGCGGTCGAGCTCGGCGCGGGTGAGGTCGTCCTGGCCGCCGAGGGCGTGGCGCCAGCTGAAGGAGAGCAGGGCGCCGGGGGAGAGCAGGCCGGAGGGGAGGCCGGGCCCCGCGGTGTCGGGGGAGCCCACGACGGCGCGGGTGCTCAGGCTGCGGGCGAGCCCGCGCGGCCAGTGCACCTGGACCCCGTCGGCGGCGAGCGCGGCGGCGGCTTCGCCGAGCAGCTCCGTGACCTCCTCGTCGGCCAGCTCGACGGAGTCCGGGACGGCCGCACCCAGCAGCGGGGCGAGCGGGGGCCACAGCCGGGCGGCGCGGCGCAGGGCGCGGAGGGCGTCCAGCCGGGCGCCGGGTGGGAAGGCGGCCGCGGCGGCTCCGGAACCGGCCCAGACGTCGGCGGCATCGGCGACCAGGGCGGAGTCGCCCAGGCTGTGCATCTGGAGGACGGCGCGGAAGGAGGGAGCGTCGGCGGCGGGGGCCATGCCCGGGGCTTCGTCGGGGGCTCGGTCGTGGTTGTGGCCGGGGCCTTGGCCAGACGTTCGGCCGCTGCCCTGGTCGAGGGGCCGGTCGAGCTCGATCCGCAGGGAGATCCGTACTCCGGCGTCGTGGCCGGCGGCCACCTCTGCGGCCCAGTCGCGCAGCTCGGGGTGGAGCCGCGGCGGCCGGGCGGCGAAGGCGGGGCCGCCGGCGGCCTCGGCCGCGGCGGGGGAGCGGGGCAGGGTGTCGGCGACGGCGTCGAGGAAGGCGCGCAGCAGCGGCTCCGGGGTGGGCAGGCGGGGCGGCCCGTCCGCGTCCAGTGGGAGGCAGTGGGCGCCGGGCGGCATGGCGGCGGCCAGTTCCCGGACCTCGTCGAGGTCGGCGGCCTCCAGCGAGCCGATCCGCCAGGCGTCGTGGCCGGCGGGGCTCAGCCCGGGCAGGAGCCGTCCGTGCGCGGCGAACCGCAGGGCCAGCAGTGCGGCGGCGCCCCAGAACGCCGCGCCGGAGGGGCCGGTGTCGCCGGAGCCGCCACTGTCGGCCTCGGCCTCGGCTGCCGCCGCGGCGGCACGGGCGCGGGTGAGCAGGGGCAGGGCCTCGGCCACGGGCAGCACGAGCGCGGTCACGGGGGTCCGGCGCAGGTCGGAGGTGACGACGGTGACTTCTTCGACGCTGCCGGCGCCGGACTCGGCACTGGCGCGGGCGGCGTCGAGGAACTCCCCGTCCACCGGCCAGAGGGCGATCCGGCCGGTGCGGGCCGGCTCGCCGGGGAGGAAGACGGCGGAGCGGTGGAGGAGGCCGGAGTTCTCGGAGCGCACGCATTCCTCAAAGTTGACTACCGGGGGCAGGGCGGCCGAGAGTACCCCACCGCGGCGGCCCGGCGGCGGGGGCGGGGCCGCGAACCGGCCGACTTCGAAGACCGTTCGTGCGTCGGGGAACGCGCGGTCGCGGCGGCACGTTGAGGGGAGTAGTGGTCGACCCCAGGAGGAGGTGTCCGCAGATGTCCACGAGCGGAAAAGTCGCGGTTGCCGGAGTCGTGGCAGCCATCGTGTTGTTCTGGACGGTGGGGTTCTGGGCCGGGCTGCTGGTCCTGATCGGTGTGCCGGCTGCGGCCTACTTCCTGCTGGACTCCTCCCAGCGGCGTCGGGTGCGGGGCATATCCAGGAAGCAGATCGGCCGCTGACGACGTCAGCGGCCCGGGCACACCCGGCACGGACGTAACCGGCCCGGGCACACCCGGCACGGACGTAACCGGCCCGGGTGGCGGCCCAGGCCGTACGGTCCTGCCCGGTCACCTGGCGGAGAGGCCGGGCTCCGGATGCGGTGCGGAGCCCGGCAGGTGCGGCCGCGGGGCGGGCGTTTCGGGGCGGCCCGCCCTGGCGGCTGGATCAGGCGGCGTCGCTCGCGGCGGCCGGCGCGAGGTCCGCTTCGAGCAGCATCTGCGACGCGTGGTCCACGAGGTGCCGGAGCACCTGCAAGTAGGTCTCGTCGCCGCCCAGTTCGTCCAGGATGCGGTACGCCTCGACGCGGAAACCGTCGATCTCCGCCTTGTAGCGGTCGAGCGCGGTGGGTGTCCGCAGGAGGCTGGCGAGTTCCGCCCTGGCCGGAATCGAGCGTCCGGCGGCGGTGCACAGCCCCAGCATGTGCTCGCGGGAAGCGGGAGAGGCGTCCTCGATCACGGAGGCGAGGAGATACGTCACCGTGCCGTTGAGCAGGTCCTCGTCCCGACCGGAGAGGATGTCTTCCTGGTCGTTGAAAATCTGCCACAGGATGCCGAAGACGTAGCCGAATTCACGCCACAGCTCCACCTTCTCGGTGGTCGTTCCCGAAAAGATCGCGGCCATTGCCGTGATCATTCCGAAAGGCGCGCCAGATTTGCCGCGATACGTCTCGATCACCGATTTCCGCGAGGCGCTGCAGATGTCCCCGCGCATGTCGTCGATCTGTCCGTCGACACCAATGATCCACCCGTGCAGGAGTTCCGTTACCAGCGCGCTGCGAGCCGCTTCCGGAAGCTCCTGCGACAGGATGATCTGAATAGGCAGCGCGTTACCGGTGATGACGGAGGCGAGCAGAGCCTCGTTGTCGGTGAGCTCGCCGGAGATGGACGCGCCGTCGGCGTCGGCCAGGTCGTCGAGGTAGCAGGCCGAGGTCCACCACAGCAGGTGCACGGCGGACAGCGGAACGGCCGGCCCGGGATTTCCCGTCTCTATGGCGTGCGTGAGCAGAGGCAGCACCGAGAGGGGATGTCTCAGTTTCCTTTGCTCCAAGAGCTTGGCCACTGTGTTCCGTGTGGTGCCCGCAAGCGGACCGAGCCGCTCCAGAGCGGTTTCGATCTCCGCATCGATGTCCTGCGAGACTTCCCGGTGCAGGTCCAGGTATGACATGGAATTCAAGAGCGGCCTCCGTCGTGGAATGGGCTGAAGGGGTGAGGTCCACACCCTTTGAGCCGCGTGACTGGCCGATTCGATCATTCCGGAGGAAGGGGATCCAGAGCGATTTTTAGCCCGCCTGGCCGGTTCTTTTCGATCATGGGTTGTTGCTGCTGGTCGCGCCGGCTCGCCCGACGCCGGCGAACTGCTCGGTAAGGGCCGTGGATCAAGGCCGCCACCCCTCCGGCCGCCGCGGTTCACGCCGTGGCCCGAACTCGCCCACGTACGCGTTGAGCCGGAGGTCGGGAGTGCGATCGGGGCCGTCCGGTCCCACCACGTGGACGTCCGGGCCGCGCCAGGCCGGGCGGGCCGGGTCGACCGCGTCCCGCCGGGCTGACCGCGTCCCGCCGGACTGACCGCGTCATGCCGGGCGGACCGCGACCCGGTCGAGCGCCGTCAGCAGCTCCGGCAGGCCGGGATCCCCCTCCTCGGGGACCGCGAGCACCTCGCTCGGCTCCTCGTCCAGCAGGACGAAGGCCGCATCACCGGTCCGCCCCACCAGCGACCAGCCCGGCCCGTCCACCCGCAGGGTCCGCGCCCCCTCGCCGGCGAACGAGGACCGCACCCGGCCGGGCGGCGGCGGGGTCCGCGTGTACGCCAGGGCCTCTTCCAGCGCCCGTGCGAGCCCGGGGTGCGCGGCGGCGGCCGCCCCGCCGTCCGTGGCCACGCGTTCGCGCCAGTCCGACCACTCCCGCGCGATCTGGTCCGCGCCCATCCGTCGCTGCACCGGTCCCCAGGCCTCCGCGGAGGGCGGCGCCAGCGGAACCCGCCCCGTGCCGTCCGCGCCCTGCTCCGGATCGTGCGGCTCGGGGATCCCGGCCGCCGCCACCGACAGCTCCAGCGGCCAGCCCGCCAGCGAGACCACGATCGACCGCTCGTCGGGGGACAGGTCGTACTCCATCCCGCAGTCCCAGGACGCGATGGCCGTGGCCACGAGCGAGACGTCGTCCACGACGACCGTCCAGCGCGCGCCCTCCTCGTCCTGGCCGAGGACCAGCCCGTATCCGTCCCCATTGGGCGCCACGCCGAGCAGGGAGCAGGCCTCGGGGAAGTCGTCGCCCAGGATGCTGGGGAACTGCGCGGGCGTCAGCAGTACGGCGGTCAGCACATACAGGGAGCCGCCACCCTCGTCGTCGGACACCTGGCCTCCTGGTAGCTCTTTCGTCGGCGCACCTTAACCAGCGGGTAACCCGTGCGTCGAGAGCTGGCGGGCGACGATTTCCAAGGCTGCTACCTGCACGTAGAGTTGGGAACCCGCCACAGAAAGGGACACCCGGTGCAGCGTTACGACCGGCTGAGGGAAATCCTCCGTCTCGACCCCGACAAGGACTTCCTCGCCATCTACCGGCTCACCGCCACCTACGAGTTCCCCTGGGACTTCACCCGGGCCCTGGAACTCGCCCTCTTCCGGACATATGCCGTGCCCAGTATCGGCGGTCTGCTGGCCGAGACCGCCGAGTTCACCGACCGGAGCCAGAAGCGCTACGACGACACGGCGCTGCTCCTCGACGCGGTCGTCGAGCACGGCTTCGAGAGCGACATCGCGCGCACCGCGATCCGCCGCGTCAACCAGATGCACCGCAGCTACGACATCTCCAACGGGGACATGCGCTACGTCCTCTGCACCTTCGTGGTGATCCCGGCGCGCTGGCTCGACGCCTACGGCTGGCGCCCGCTGACCCACCACGAGCGCCGGGCCTGCGCGAACTACTACGCCACCCTCGGCCGCCACATGGGCATCACGGACATCCCGGACTCCTACGAGGCGTTCGAGGACACCCTGAACGCCTACGAGGAGGCCCACTTCGGCTGGGACGAGGGCGGCCGCAAGGTCGCCGACTCCACGCTCGACCTGATGGCCTCCTGGTACCCGACGCCGCTCGCCCCCGCCGTGCGCCGCGCGAGCCTCGCCCTCCTCGACGAGCCGCTGCTCGGAGCCTTCCGGTACGAGGCCCCGCGCCCCCGGGTCCGGCGGCTGGTCCGTGGCGCCCTGCGGCTGCGCGGCCGCGCGGTCCGGCTGCTGCCCCCGCGCCGGGACCCGCACTACGCCCGCCAGAACCCGGAGATCAAGGGCTACCCCGACGGCTACGACGTGGGCGAGCTCGGCACGTTCCCGGTGCCCGGCTCGGGCGGCTGCCCCGTTCCGCATCCCCGCCGGCCCGCCGGAGCGGAGGCACAGCCTCCGGCGTGATCCCGGGGGCGTCCGCGGATCCCGGGCGCGGTGCCGACGTACGAACGCATGTCACGGATGGCGTACGGCCAGCACGAGGAAGCGGGCGTCCTCGTCGGCGTACGAGATCATCTTCCAGCCCGAACCCGACAGCAGCGGGCCGAGGTTGTGCTCGGCCCGCATGTCCCCGGAAGTCAGCTCGCGGCCGTGGCGCGCGGCGAGGGCAGCTCGCCCGATCGGGTGAAAGAGTGCGAGCCGGCCGCCGGGGCGGACCACCCGGGCGAGCTCGCGCAGATTCGCCCCCGGGTCCGGCAGGTGGGCGATGAGCCCGGCGGCGAACACCGCGTCCAGCACCCCGTCGCCCAGCGGCAGCCGGGCCACGTCGGCGAGCAGCAGGGCGCCCTCGGCGCCCCGCCCGGCCCGCTGTGCGGCGGCCAGCATCTGCGGGGTGAGGTCGACGCCGAGCACCGTTCCGGCGGGTCCCACGGCGGCCCGCAGCGCGGTCAGGGCGCGGCCGGTGCCGCAGCCCGCGTCGAGCACGAGGTCCCCGCGCCGCAGCCCGAACTCGGCCACGGCGGTGGCGAAGGCGGGCCCGTCGCCGGGGAACTTGCGGTCCCAGTCGGCGGCGCGCGGCCCGAAGAACTCCTGCACGTGTGTGTGGTCTTCGCTCATGCGCCCATGATCCCGCACCGGCGACGCCCGTGTGCCTGCGGACCGTGCGCAAGGTGGCACGTGGTGTGATCGAAGATGAACGTAGCTCTGTCATATTCCAGCAGTTCCAGCGTCTTTCGAAATGCGCCCCCAGTTCGCGCTCTCACCCGGACTAGCGTCCGTTGGCCATGGGACACCTGGGACATCTGGACCACGCCGCCTACGGGTGGCTGACACCCGCGCTGTCATACGTGATGGCGTCGATCGGCGCTGCCCTCGGGCTGCGCTGCACCGTCCGCGCGCTCGCCGCGACGGGCGCCTCCCGCCGCAACTGGCTCCTCACCGCGGCCTCCGCCATCGGCACCGGCATCTGGACGATGCACTTCGTCGCGATGCTCGGCTTCGAGGTCAACGGCACCGAGATCCACTACAACGTGCCCCTCACCATCCTCAGCCTGCTCGTCGCCATGCTGGTCGTCGGCGCCGGGGTCTTCGCCGTCGGTTACGGCAAGGACCGCGGCCGGTCGCTCGTCCTGGGCGGCCTCACCACCGGGCTGGGCGTCGCCAGCATGCACTACCTGGGCATGGCGGCCCTGCGCCTGCACGGAGAGGTCTCCTACGACCCGCTCACCGTGGGCCTCTCCGTCGCCATCGCCGTGGTCGCGGCCACCGCGGCCCTGTGGGCCGCGCTCAACATCAAGTCGCCGGTGGCCGTCGCCGTCGCCTCGCTCGTCATGGGCGCCGCGGTCAGCAGCATGCACTACACCGGGATGATGGCCGTCGCGGTCAGCGTCAGCCCCTCGGACGCGGCCCTGCCCGGCGCCACGGCCATGCAGTTCATCTTCCCGCTCGCCGTCGGCCTGGGCTCCTACCTGTTCATCACCGCGGCCTTCGTCGCACTCTCCCCGACGGCCGACGAGCGGGCCGCTTCCGCTTCGGCCGCCCAGCACCTCGGGGAGCACTCCGTGACCGCGCACTGAGCCGGCCCCCTGCACTCTCCCGTCCGGAGCCGCCGCCCCCGACCCACCGCAGCGGCCCCGACCCACCGCCGGTCCGCCGGCCCGCACCGAAACCCCGCCCCCGCCACCGCACCCGTAGGCACCGCCCGGAACGAGGAGCCCATGCGAACACCCCGCAGAAAACCGGAAGCAGCGGCGCCGCGGCTGCCCGCGCCCCCGGCACGCGGCCGCCGGGCCCACGCCGGACCGCCGGCCGAGGAAACGGCGGAACACCAGGTCCACCAGCCCCTGCCGGGCACTCAAGCCGCCCCGCGCGAACGCGGACCCCGCCTGCGCCTGCGCCCCGCCACCGTCCGCGCGAAGATCGTCTCGCTGCTGATGGTCCCGGTCGTCTCGCTCCTCGCCCTCTGGGCCTTCGCCACCGTCACCACCGCCCAGGACGTCGCCCGCCTCAGCCGCATCCACCAGGCCGACGCCGAGATACGCACCCCCGTCGCCGCCGCCGTCACCGAACTCCAGGCCGAGCGGCGGGCCGCCGTCCGCCTCCTCGCCGACCCCGCCGCCGACCCCGGCACCCTGGACCAGCAGGCCCGCCGCACCGACAGCGCCGTCCGGAGGCTGCGGCTCGGCGACCGCCACACCGTCGCCGACTCCGGCGACTACCGCTCCGACATCGTGGTCCGCCTCGGCACGTTCGTCGCCGCCGCCGAGGCCCTGGGATCGGCCCGCAAGGACATCACCGACCGCCGCGCCACCCCCGAGGCGGCCTACGAGATCTACACCCGCGTGGTCGACTCAGCCCTCGCCGTCGGCGGCGCCCTGACCGGCGGCGAGGACGCCGAACTCGGCCCCGATGCCCGCGTCCTGCTCGAGTTCGCCCGCGCCGGGGAGCTCCTGTCGCGCGAGGACGCCCTGCTCGCCGTACCGGGCCCGCGCAGCGCCGAAACGCTTCGGCAGCTGACCGGCGCCATCGAGGCGCGCCGTGCGCTCACCGACTCCGCGGCCCGCGACCTCCCCGCCGCCCAGCAGGCCGCCTGGCAGTCCGTCGCCAAGAGCGCCGCCTACGCCGAGCTCACCGGCGCCGAGGACCGGGCGCTGGCCGTAGGCACCTCCAAGGACAGCCGCGGAGCCCCCGCCGGCTGGGAGGCCGCCCACACCGGCATCGGCGCCTCGATGCTGGAGATCGAGGAGGCCGCGCACGCCGCGGCCACCGACCGGGCCGACCCGCTCGCCGAAGGGGCGCTGAGCCCGGCCGGCGCCGCCGTACTGCTGGGCCTGGCGGCCGTCGCCGCCTCGCTCGTCATCTCCGTACGGATCGGACGCGCGCTGGTCGTCGAGCTGGTCTCGCTGCGCAACACGGCCCTGGAGATCGCCCACCGCAAACTCCCGCAGGCGATGGAACGGCTGCGCGCCGGCGAGGACATCGACGTCACCGCCGAGACCCCGCCCGGACCGCCCGCCGACGACGAGATCACCCAGGTCGGCGAGGCGCTCGGCACCGTCCACCGGGCCGCGCTCAGCGCCGCCGTCGAACGGGCGGAACTCGCCAGCGGCATCTCCGGCGTCTTCGTCAACCTCGCCCGCCGCAGCCAGGTCCTCGTGCACAAGCAGCTCACCCTGCTCGACTCGATGGAGCGGCGCGCCGACGACCCGAACGAGCTCGGCGACCTCTTCCGTCTCGACCACCTCACCACCCGGATGCGACGGCACGCGGAAAGCCTGATCATCCTGTCGGGCGCGGCCCCGGGCCGGGCCTGGCGGATGCCGGTCCCCCTCACCAACGTCGTACGGGCCGCGGTCTCCGAGATCGAGGAGTACCCGCGCATCGAGGTCCGCCAGCTCGCCGAGGCCGCCGTCGTCGGCGGCGCCGTCGCCGACCTCACCCACCTGCTCGCCGAACTCATCGAGAACGCCGCACAGTTCTCCCCGCCCCACACCAAGGTCCGGGTCAGCGGCGAACCCGTCGGCGCCGGCTACGTCCTGGAGGTCGAGGACCGCGGGCTCGGCATGGGCCGCGAAACCCTCGGCGACGCCAACCGGCGCATCGAGCAGTCCGAGGCGCTCGACCTCTTCGACAGCGACCGGCTCGGGCTCTTCGTGGTCAGCCGCCTCGCGGCCCGCCACGGAGTGAAGGTGCACCTGCGCACGTCGCCGTACGGCGGCACCACCGCGGTGGTGCTCCTGCCGAACTCCATGCTCCAAGGCGCCCTCACGGTCGGCGCCCCCGCCACCGCCACCGCCCCCGCCCCGGGCCCCGGGCGCCCGGCCGCGGCACCGCCACCGGAGGCGGTGGCGCAGGCGGAGCCGCCGCACACCATGACCGTCGTACGGGAGGACGCGCGCGGCTCGGCGGTACGGGAGGACCCGCGCGGCATCCCGGCGCCGGGGCCTGCCCCGGCTCAGGTTCCGGATGGGACCCCAGCACCCGAGGCGCAGCGCCCGGCCCCGGTGGCGCCGCTGCGGCCGCGCGTCCCCGGCGGCGCGGTCGCCCGTACCCAGGCGGCGTCGGCCCCCTCGGCATCGGTGACGGAACTGCCGCGCCGGGTGCGCCAGGCCAGCCTCGTCCCGCAGCTCCGGGAGGCCCCGGCCCCCACGGCCCCCGCCGGTGCCCGCGTCCCCGAGGACCCGCCGGGCCGCAGCCCGGAACAGGCCCGGGACCGGATGGCGGCCTACCGGGCCGGCTGGGTCCGCGGCGCCCAGGAGAACTCCCCCCACGCAGGCAGCGAAGGAGAACTGTGATGATCGAACACCAGAGGATCGACCTCGACGGCGTCCGCAGGTCGGGCGAACTGGACTGGCTGCTGGACGACATGGTGCGCCGGGTCCGAGAGGTCCGGCACGCCGTGGTCCTCTCCAACGACGGGCTGGCGGTCGGCGCCTCCAGCGCGCTCAGCCGGGAGGACGCCGAGCACCTGGCGGCGGTGGCCTCCGGCTTCCACAGCCTGGCCAAGGGCGCGGGCCGGCACTTCCACGCCGGAGGCGTGCGCCAGACGATGGTTGAGATGGACGACGGCTTCCTCTTCGTCGCAGCCGCCGGAGACGGCTCCTGTCTCGCCGTGCTCAGCGCCGCCAGCGCCGACATCGGCCTGATCGCCTACGAGATGGCCCGCCTGGTGAAGCGGGTCGGCGAGCACCTCTACACGCCGCCCCGGTTCGCGGCGCGGCCGCCGGCCGCCGGCTGAGGGCGGCGGTCCGGCACATGAACGGCCAGTGGTACGACGCCGACGCGGGCCCGCTCGTCCGTCCGTACGCCATGACCGGCGGGCGTACGAAGCCGGGACCCCACGGGGTGCGCTTCGACCTGATCGCGCTGGTCGTGGTGGACCCGGAGGGCGCAAACGAGGCGGCCGAGTCGCTGCTCGGCCCCGAACACCGGGCGCTGCTCGGACTCTGCCGGTCCGAGACCCAGTCGGTGGCGGAACTCGCCGCCGACGCCGACCTGCCGGTGGGCGTGGTGCGGGTCCTGCTCGGGGACCTGCTGGAGGGCGGGCACGTCAAGGTCAGCCGGCCGGTACCGCCCGCACAGCTGCCGGACGAGCGGATTCTGCGGGAAGTCATCGAGGGATTGCGAGCGCTTTGATGGGACAGCATGACAACGCACCTGCCGGCCCGGGCCCGGACGCCGATGCGGACGTGGACGCGGATCTGGATCCCGGCCCCGAGGAGGACGCCGAACTCGCCTCGCTCGCACTGAAGATCCTGGTGGCGGGCGGCTTCGGGGTCGGCAAGACCACGCTGGTGGGAGCGGTGAGCGAGATCCGTCCGCTGCGGACGGAGGAGTTGCTGAGCGAGGCGGGCGAACTGGTCGACGACACGGGCGGCGTGGACCAGAAGACGACGACGACCGTGGCGATGGACTTCGGGCGGATCACCATCCGGTCCGGGCTGGCCCTGTACCTGTTCGGCACCCCGGGGCAGGACCGGTTCTGGTTCCTGTGGGACGAGTTGTCGCAGGGTGCGCTCGGCGCGGTGGTGCTCGCCGACACGCGGCGGCTGGAGGACTGCTTCCCGGCGGTGGACTACTTCGAGCACCGGCGCATCCCCTTCGTGGTGGCCGTCAACTGCTTCACGGACGCGCGGCGGTACGGGGCGCACGACGTGTCGCGGGCGCTGGACCTGGACCAGGGGACGCCGGTGGTGCTGTGTGACGCGCGGGACAAGGACTCGGGGAAGGAAGTGCTGATCAGGCTGGTCGAGTACGCCGGGCGGGTGCACACCGCCCGGCTGCTGGACTCGGTCGAGCCGCAGGCCGATTCCGTGTGAACCGGCCTGCGGCCGCGCCCGGATCGGTCAGTCCGCGATCGCGGCGAGGGCGATCACCTTGTCGATCGGGACCCGGACGAGGAGTTCGCTCGGGACGGCATTGCGACGGCCGAAGGACTCCGCGCGCTCCTCGCCCATGTAGCGGGCGCCGATCCGGGTCGCCCAGGTGAGCAATTCGTCCGCGTCGTGGGCGTATCCGCTGATCTCGGCGCGGCCCTGGAGCACGACGTACGAGAACGGCGGCCGGTCGTCGTCCACGCAGAGCGCGGCCCGGCCGTCGCGGGCCAGGTTGCGGCCCTTGACGGTGTCCTTGCCGGTGTTGAACACGAAGGAATCGCCGTCGAGTACGAACCAGACGGGAGCGATGTGCGGGCTGCCGTCCTCCCGGACGGTGGACAGCTTTCCGGTGCGGGTGGAGTGGGAGACGAATGCCCGCCATTCCTCTTGAGTCATCTTCTTCGCCATGGGGGCATCCTCCTTGCCCGAAAGGCGCTGGTGGGGAAGGCTTGCGGCACGAGTACGCGGGGTGGGGCGCGGCCGGGGAGGCCGTATCAACGGGGAGGGGCTGGGAATGGCACTGGACAAGCAACTGGACTGGCTGCTGGACGACCTGACGCGCAGGGTCCAGCAGGTGCGGCATGCGGTGGTGCTGTCCAACGACGGCCTGGTGACGGGGGCGAGCGCGGGACTGGCGCGGGAGGACGCCGAGCACCTGGCGGCCGTCGCGGCCGGTCTGCAGAGCCTGGCGAAGGGGTCCGGGCGGCACTTCAGGGCCGGCGAGGTCCGGCAGACGATGGTCGAGTACGACGAGGGGGTCCTCTTCGTCATGGCGGCGGGCGCGGGCAGCAGCCTGTGCGTGCTGAGCGCGGCCGAGGCGGACATCGGCCAGGTCGCGTACGAGATGACGCTGCTGGTCAACCGGGTGGGCGAGCACCTGGGCGTCGCGGAGCGGCGCATCACCGGCGGCTGACTGGAGACTTGAGTCCGCCGACGGAGCCCGCGGCTGAGCCCGGTGGCCGACTCCGGTGGGGCGGGGGCCGCTTCCGGAGAGTTGTCCACAGGCCGCGCAGGATGTCCTTGCACTGAGTTACGGTCTTCACACAGAGTAATCACTGCTCGTGGGGGAGGACCGTGATGATGCAGATGGGGACCGTGCTGCGGGACGCCGAGATGACCGAGCGCGCGGAGAAGACCGCAGCGGTCGAAGACGGCGGCGGCGTGGATGTGCTGGTGGGCGGCGTGCAGGCCGCCGGGGAACTGGGGCTGAGCCGCAGCGAGTTCGCCAGGGCCGTCCAACTGGGGATCGTGCGGGCGGGGCGCCCGGCGACGGGCGGCGCCGCGCGCTACCCACGGGCGGAGCTGGACCGGGCCAGGACGGCCGCGGGCGGACCGGACGCGCTGCGCGAGCGGGTCGAGGCCGTGGCCGGAGCGGGGGCCGCGGCCGAGGTGCTGGGAGTCGGCCCGAGCCGCTTCACCCGCCTCGCGCGCTGTGGGCACCTCACTCCCGTCGGCTACCGGATCAACCGGTACCGGGCCGTGGTGTGGCTCTATCTGGCCGCAGAACTGCGCACGTTCGCGGCGCAGGAGCCCGGGATGCTGAGCGGGGTCGCACCCCCGGCCGACCGGGAGCTTATGGCGGCCGGGGCGGATCTGCGCCCGCGCCGGTGGCGCGGGCGGCACGTCGGGCTGCTGCTGAGACGGACCGCCGACCCCTGGGAGCGCGCCGCCGTACTGGCCTCCGTGCTCCCGGAGGCCGAGCTGCGGGAGGCCGTGCCCGACCCGGCGGAGCGGATCGTCCTGGCCGCGCTCGCACCATCCCCGCCGTACGGGCATCCGCAGGTCCCGGCGTCCGCGGCGGTGGCGCTGCGGCTGTTGGAGGCCGGGCCGCCGGAAGAGATCCACTGGTACCGCACCAGCCTGGACTTCGCCCTGACGGGCGCGCGGGATCAGTCGAAGTCGACGGGGGAGAGGGGGCCGACGTAGACCCAGGCCCCGGCCTCGCGGGAGAAGCTGCTGTGCTCGTGCAGCGAGCCGGTGTGCCGGCCCTCACGGTAGTGGGCGCGGAACTCCACCGAGCCCTCCGTCTCGAACATCCCGCCGCGCTCGGTGGCGAGGATCTCCAGCCGCTCCCAGCGCTGCCCGGGGTCCAGGTCGAGATGAGCGGGACGGGTCGAGGGATGCCAGGAGCGCAGCAGGTAGGCGGTGTCGCCGACGGCGAAGGCGCTGAAGCGGGAACGCATCAGCCGCTCGGCGGTGGGCGCCTGCTGGGCACCGGAGTGGAAGCGGCCGCAGCACTCCGGGTACGCGGCGGGCAGCCCGCAGGGGCAGGGGAGGGCGGAGGCGGCCATGGGCGTGCTCAGTTCTTCGGGGCGGGCTCGGACGGCCGGGCAGGGTCGGACGGCTTGGCGGGGTACGGACGGAAGAGGCCCTCCTGGACCACGGAGACCAGCAGCCTGCCCTCCACGTCGTAGATCCGGCCCCGGGCAAGACCGCGCCCGCCGTGTGCGATGGGTGACTCCTGGTCGTACAGGAACCACTCGTCCGTCCGGAACGGCCGGTGGAACCACATGGCGTGGTCGAGCGAGGCCATGTCGAAACCGCGCATGCCCCACAGGGGCTCCACGGGGATGCGCACGGCATCGAGGAGGGTCATGTCACTGGCGTAGGTCAGGGCGCAGGTGTGCACGAGCGGGTCGTCGCCCAGCGGGCCGACCGCCCGCATCCACACCGCGCTGCGGGGGTCGGCGCCCTTGAGCTCCTCCGGAGTCCAGCGGAGCCGGTTCACGTACCGGATGTCGAAGGGCTGGCGGCGGGCCATCCGCTCCAGCGCCTCCGGCAGCGCCCCGAGGTGCTCGCGGATCTCGTCCGCGACCTTGGGGAGCGTGTCGGGGTGGGGGGCATGGTGAGGAGGCAGCTGGTGCTCGATGCTGCCCTCCTCCGGATGATGGAAGGAGGCGGTGAGATTGAAGATCGTTTTGCCCTGCTGGACCGCGGTGACCCGGCGCGTGGTGAAGGACCGCCCGTCGCGCACCCGCTCCACCTGGTACACGATCGGCACCCCGGGGATGCCGGGGCGCAGGAAGTACGCGTGCAGCGAGTGGACCGGGCGGTCGCTCTCGACGGTGCGGCCCGCCGCCACCAGTGCCTGGCCGGCGACCTGGCCGCCGAAGACGCGCTGGAGGGACTCCTGCGGGCTGGCACCGCGGAAGATGTTGACCTCGATCTGCTCCAGATCGAGCAGATCGACCAGTCTCTCGGCGGGGTTCGTCATCAGAGGATCTCCACTGTCGGGTCCGGGCTGGCCGGCGGGATGCCGGAGCGGGTCAGAGGGCGCCGAGCTCGCCGACCGAGGTGACCCGGATGACAGCCCGGCCCTCCTCGTCGGAGGCCGCGAGGTCGACCTCGGCGCTGATGCCCCAGCCATGGTCCCCGTTGGGGTCGGCGAAGGTCTGGCGGACGCGCCACAGGCCGTGCGCGGCGTCCTCCTCGATCTGGAGCAGCTTGGGGCCGCGCGCGTCGGGGCCGGTGCCCAGGTCGTCGTACTCGTCCCAGTACCCGTCCATGGCCTCGCCCCAGGCGTCGGCGTCCCAGCCGGACTCGGCGTCCAGCTCGCCCAGCACGTTGACGTGGTCGAGGGCGGCCAGCTCCACCCGGCGGAACATCGCGTTGCGGACCAGGACGCGGAAGGCGCGCGGGTTCGCGGTGACCGGCTTGACCTGGTCGGCCTTCTCCTGGGCCTGCTCCGCCGTCTCCACCTCAGGGTTCGCCAGCTGCTCCCACTCGTCGAGCAGGCTGGAGTCGACCTGGCGGACCAGTTCGCCGAGCCATTCGATCAGGTCCTGGAGGTCCTCGGACTTGAGGTCGTCGGGGATGGTGTGGTCGAGCGCCTTGAACGCGCTCGCCAGGTAGCGCAGCACGATGCCCTCGGTGCGGGCCAGCTCGTAGAAGGAGGTGAACTCGGTGAAGGTCATCGCGCGTTCGTACATGTCGCGGATGATCGACTTCGGGGAGACGGGGTGGTCGCGCACCCACGGGTGGCTCTTGGCGTACACGTCGTAGGCGTGGAAGAGCAGCTCTTCGAGCGGCTTGGGATAGGTGACGTCCTGGAGACGCTCCATCCGCTCCTCGTACTCGATGCCGTCGGCCTTCATCTGGCCGACCTGGATGCCCCGTTCCTTGTTCTGCTGGGCGGCCAGGATCTGGCGCGGGTCGTCCAGCGTGGACTCCACGACCGACACCATGTCCAGCGCGTAGGAGGGCGACTCCGGGTCGAGCAGGTCGAAGGAGGCCAGCGCGAAGGTGGACAGCGGCTGGTTGAGCGCGAAGTCCTGCTGGAGGTCGACGGTGAGCCGGATGGTGCGGCCCTCGGCGTCCGGGGTGTCGAGCTTCTCGACCACACCGCCGTCCAGCAGCGAGCGGTAGATCGCGATGGCCCGGCGGATGTGCCGCAGCTGGGCCTTGCGGGGCTCGTGGTTGTCCTCGAGGAGGTGGCGCATCGCCTTGAAGGCATCGCCCGGCCGGGCAATGACCGACAGCAGCATGATGTTGGTGACCTTGAAGCGCGAGGTCAGCGGCTCCGGGTCGGCGGCGATGAGCTTCTCGAAGGTGGTGTCCGACCAGGCGACGAAGCCCTCCGGGGCCTTCTTGCGCACCACCTTGCGGCGCTTCTTCGGGTCGTCGCCCGCCTTCGCGAGGGCCTTCTCGTTCTCGATGACGTGCTCCGGCGCCTGCGCGACCACGTAGCCCGCCGTGTCGAAGCCGGCCCGGCCGGCGCGGCCGGCGATCTGGTGGAACTCGCGGGCGCGCAGCGTCCGGACCCGGTTGCCGTCGTACTTGGTGAGCGCGGTGAACAGCACCGTACGGATCGGGACGTTGACACCGACCCCGAGGGTGTCCGTACCGCAGATGACCTTCAACAGACCGGCCTGGGCGAGCTTCTCCACCAGGCGGCGGTACTTGGGCAGCATGCCGGCGTGGTGCACGCCGATCCCGTGCCGGACGTAGCGGGAGAGGTTCTGGCCGAACTTGGTGGTGAAGCGGAAGTTGCCGATCAGGTCCTGGATCTTGTCCTTCTCCTCGCGGGTGCACATGTTGATGCTCATGAGCGACTGCGCCCGCTCGACCGCCTGGGCCTGGGTGAAGTGCACGATGTAGACCGGAGCCTGCCGGGTCTCCAGCAGCTCGGTGATCGTGTCGGTGATCGGCGTGGTGACGTACTCGTAGGACAGCGGGACGGGCCGGGTCGCGGAGCGGACCACCGAGGTGGGCCGGCCCGTGCGCCGGGTGAGGTCCTCCTCGAACCGCTTCATGTCGCCGAGGGTCGCCGACATCAGGACGAACTGCGCCTGCGGCAGTTCCAGCAGCGGGATCTGCCAGGCCCAGCCGCGGTCCGGCTCGGCATAGAAGTGGAACTCGTCCATCACTACCTGGCCGATGTCGGCGTGCTTCCCGTCGCGCAGGGCGATGGAGGCCAGCACCTCGGCGGTGCAGCAGATCACCGGGGCGTCCGCGTTCACGGAGGCGTCGCCGGTCAGCATGCCGACGTTCTCGGTGCCGAAGAGCTTGCACAGGTCGAAGAACTTCTCCGACACCAGCGCCTTGATCGGAGCGGTGTAGAAGGTGACCTTGTCCTGGGCCAGGGCCGTGAAGTGCGCGCCGGCCGCGACGAGGCTCTTGCCGGAACCGGTCGGCGTGGACAGGACCACGTTCGCCCCGGAGACGACCTCGATCAGCGCCTCCTCCTGAGCCGGGTACAGGGTGATGCCCTGGTCCTCCGCCCACGAGGAGAAAGCCTCGAAGAGGGCGTCGGGGTCGGCGTTGGGCGGGAGCTGATCAATGAGGGTCACACCCCCCATCTTGCCTGGCTTCCCCCCGGATCAGGGAACCGGCGGACGGAAGGAAGATCATCGACGGTACGCTGTGCCGTCGATGGGGCCCGAACGAACCAGTCGACGGGGCCCGACCACAACACCAGCGGGGCGGGAAACGACCATGATGGGTCCGGCGCACTCACTGTCCGGTGCAGCGGCCTGGCTGGGGGTGGGCGCGGCGACCGCGGCAGCCGGACACCCCATGCCGTGGCCCGTCCTCGTCGTCGGCGCGCTGATCTGCGCCGGGGCGGCTCTGGCCCCGGACCTCGACCACAAGTCGGCGACGATCTCGCGCGCCTTCGGCCCGCTCTCCAGGGGCCTGTGCGAGGTGGTCGACAAGATCTCCTACGCCGTCTACAAGTCCACCCGCTCCAAGAAGGACGCCCGCCGCACCGGCGGACACCGCACGCTGACGCACACGTGGCTCTGGGCCGTCCTGATAGGCGGCGGAGCCTCCGTGCTCGCCGTCACCGCCGACCGCTGGGGCGTGCTCGCCCTGCTCTTCGTGCACCTGGTGCTGGCGGTCGAAGGCCTGCTGTGGCGGGCCGCCCGGATGTCCAGCGACGTCCTGGTCTGGCTGCTCGGTGCGACCAGCGCGTGGATCCTGGCCGGAGTGCTCGACCAGCCCGGCAACGGCGCGGGCTGGCTGTTCACCGGCCCGGGCCAGGAGTACCTCTGGCTGGGCCTGCCGATCGTGCTCGGCGCCCTGGTCCACGACATCGGCGACGCGCTGACCGTCTCCGGCTGCCCGGTCCTGTGGCCCATCCCGATCGCCGGCAAGCGCTGGTACCCGCTCGGCCCGCCGAAGATGATGCGCTTCCGCGCCGGCAGCTGGGTGGAGCTCAAGGTCCTCATGCCGGTCTTCGTCCTGCTGGGCGGCTTCGGCGGCGCCTCGGCCCTCGGGTTCATATAGATCCGCCTTCCGGCTCGCGCCGGCAGCTCCCTAAATCGCTGGCGCGCAGCATGCGGCAGCGGGATGATCCGGAACGTCCGGACCGCCAGTGAGGGAGCTGTGATGACCGTTGTCGCGTCCGGGGCCTCCGGGCCCCAGCCGGAAGTCCGCGTGACCGCCGGGGCGCTCCGCGGGACCCGCGAGGAGGGTGTGGCGGTCTTCCGCGGCATCCCGTTCGCCGAGCCGCCGGTCGGCCCGCTGCGTTTCGCCGCACCGAGGCCCGTACGGGGGTGGGACGGGGTGCGGCCCGCGGTGTCGTACGGCCCGCCGCCCCCGCAGGGCGGTCACTTCGGCATGGACGCGCTGGCCCGGGACGCGGCCGGCGACGACTGGCTCACGGTCAACGTCTGGTCGCCCGAGCCGGGGCCGGGCGCGGGGCTGCCGGTGATGGTGTGGATCCAGGGCGGCGCGTACTCGATCGGCATGTCGGGCCTTCCCGAGTACGACGGCGGCCGCCTGGCGCGTGACGGCGGTGTCGTGGTCGTGACGTTCAACTACCGTGTGGGCCTGGAGGGGTTCGGGCAGATCGAGGGAGCGCCCGCCAACCGGGGTCTGCTGGACCAGGTCGCCGCCCTGGAGTGGGTGCGCGACAACATCCGTGCCTTCGGCGGTGACCCGGGCCGCGTCACCGTCTTCGGCCAGTCGGCGGGCGCCGGATCGGTCGCCGCTCTGCTGGCGGTGCCCCGGGCCGCCGGTCTCTTCGGCCGGGCCGTCGCGCAGAGCGTGCAGGGCACCTTCTTCTCGCCGGAGCTCGCCGCCGACATCGCCGCCGCCTGCGCCGCCGAGCTGGGGCTGGGGCCCACTCTGGCGGACCTGTCCGGGGTGGATCCCGCCCGGCTCTCCGCCGCCGGGGACGCGGTCGCCGCCAAGATGGACCGCTGGGCGGATCGCTGGGGCCCCGCCGCGCACCGGGCGATCCCCTTCTCGCCGGTCGTCGACGGCGAAACCCTCCCTGTCACCCCGTGGCAGGCCCTGGCCGACGGCGCCGGCCGGGACATCCAACTCCTCGTCGGCCACACCCGCGACGAAACGCGGCTGCTCACCGCGCTCGACGGACTGCTCGGCCAGGTCACTGCGGAGCAGGCGCAGACCGCCCTGCACGTCTTCGGCCCCGGTCAGGACGCCGCACACCGCTACCGCGAGGCATTCCCGGCCGCGGGCCCGGATGAGCTGTACGAGCTGGTCGGCTCCGACTGGCTGTTCCGCATGCCGTCCCTCCACCTCGCCCAGGCCCAGGCCGCCGCCGGCGGCCGCGCCCACGTCTACGAGCTGACCTGGTCCGCCCCGGGCATGGGCGGCGCCCTCGGCGCCTGCCACGGTCTCGACGTGCCCCTGGTCTTCGGCAACCTGGAGCGCGGCCAGCCCGCCGTGCTGATCGGCGAGAGCCCGTTCCCGGAGGCGGAGGAGCTGTCCGCGCGCATGCGGGGCGCGTGGACTGCGTTCGCGGCCCACGGCGACCCCGGCTGGCCGGCGTACGACACCGGGCAGCGCCTCGTGCGGCTCTTCGGCACCCGGCCGGCCCTCGCCGCCTACCCGGAGGAGGCGTCCCGCCTGATCTGGCAGGACCACGCCTTCGCCGCCCTGCCGCTGCTCGGCTCCTAGGCCGCCAGGCCGCCGGCCCGTCCAGCTTCCACCCCGTCAGGCCGGACCGTTTCTCCTGGTCAGCGGCGCGCCTTGGTCGTTCTGCTGATCGAATTCAGCGTCCGTGGTCCGGAAAGCGCATTGTGCGCAGGGATGTTGGCGGATTGGGTTGCCAGGGTCGGGACGGCGGGGAAGGAAGCGAATGACACGCATGCTCGAGGGCTGCACGCCCTGGCCCGAGGAGTTCGTCGACCGCTACTGGATGGCCGGGCACTGGCGCGGCCATACGCTGGACAGCCTGCTGCGCGGCTGGGCCCTGCGGTACGGACCGCGGACCGCTCTCGTGCACGGTGCCACCCGCATCACGTACGCGAACCTGAACCGGCGCGTGGACCGCATGGCCGCCGGCTTCCGTCTGCGCGGCCTGCGGCCGGGGCAGCGGGTCCTGGTCCAGCTGCCGAACGTGCCCGAGTTCGTCATCACCGTCTTCGCGCTGATGCGCGCCGGTATGGTCCCCGTGCTGTGCCCGGTCTCGCACCGCGCGTCCGAGGTGTCCCCCGTCGCGTGGACCACCCAGGCCGTCGGCTACGTCGGTCCCTCGGTCTACCAGGGCTTCGACCACACGACGATGGCCGCGGACATCGCGGCCCGAGGGCCCTTCCTGCGGCGGGTGTTCCCCTTCGAGGCTCCGGGCACCTCGTCCCCGTACGGCGGCTTCACGACCGACCCGTCGGGCTGCCACTACTTCCCGCTGGGCTCCATCGATTCCCCGCCCGACCGGCAGCTCGCGCAGAGGGCCGACCAGGTGGCGTTCCTCCTGCTGTCCGGCGGTGCCGGCCAGGAGCCCAAGATCGTTCCGCGGACCCACAACGACTACCTCCACCAGGCGCAGACCGCCGCCGAACTGGTCTCGCTCACCGAGGACGACGTGTACCTCGCCGCGCTGCCCGCCGAGTCCAACTTCGCCTTCGGCTGCCCCGGCATCGTCGGCACCCTCTCCGCCGGCGGCACCGTCGTCCTGGTCGAGGATCCGGGACCGGCGCAATGCCTTCAGGTCATCGAGCGGGAGCGGGTCACGGTCACCTCGCTGGTGGCCGCCGTCGCCCGGCTCTGGCTCGACGCACTGCCCGCGGTCCGGGCCGACGTGAGCAGTCTGCGTCTCGTGCAGATCGGCGGCGCGCCCCTGGACCGGGCGACCGCCGAACGGATGGGGCCCGGACTGGGCTGTCGCCCGCAGCAGGTCTTCGCCATGGCCGAGGGGCCGCTCGCCCTCACTCGGCCCGACGATCCGGACGAGACCGTATTCACCACGCAGGGCCGTCCGCTCTCGCCCGGCGACGAGATCCGCCTCGTCGACGCCGACGGCAAGGACGTGCCCGACGGGGAGTGCGGCGAGCTGCTCGTCCGGGGCCCGCACACCCCGCGGGGCTACTACCGGGCGTCCGAGCAGAACGCACGCTCCTTCACCGCCGACGGCCACCTCCGCACCGGCCACCTCGCGCGGCGCACCCCGGACGGCAACCTCGTGATGACCGGCCGCCGCGAGGCCGGCCCGCAGGGGGCCGGCCACGTGGATCCGTGCGGCAGGTGACGGGCAGCAGGGCAGCAGGGCAGCCGAGCCGCCCGCCGAACCGCCGGCCGGGGTCACCCGTGCCAGGACCGCCACAGCGCCGCGTACGCCCCGTCGGCCGCGACCAGCTCGTCGTGCGAGCCCAGTTCGCTGATCCGGCCGCCCTCGACCACCGCGATCACGTCCGCGTCGTGCGCGGTGTGCAGCCGGTGGGCGATGGCGATGACCGTGCGCCCGTCCAGCACCCGGGCGAGCGAACGCTCCAAGTGCCGCGCCGCACGCGGATCCAGCAGTGAGGTGGCCTCGTCCAGCACGAGCGTGTGCGGGTCCGCCAGCACCAGCCGGGCCAGCGCGATCTGCTGCGCCTGCGCCGGGGTCAGTGCCGTGCCACCGGAACCGACCTCGGTGTCCAGGCCGGCCTCCATGGCCCGCGCCCAGCCGTCCGCGTCGACCGCGCCCAGCGCCGCCCACAACTCGGCGTCGTCGGCGCCCGTCCGGGCGAGGCGGAGGTTGTCGCGCAGCGAGCCCACGAACACGTGGTGCTCCTGGTTGACCAGCGCCACGTGCTCGCGCACCCGCTCCGCAGGCATCCGCGACAGCCGTGCCCCGCCGAGGGTGACCTCGCCGGTCCGGGGCGCGTAGATGCCCGCGAGCAGCCGTCCCAGAGTGGACTTGCCCGCGCCCGAGGGCCCGACGAGCGCCATCCGGGTGCCCGGCGGCACGGACATCGACACCTGGTGCAGGACGTCCACGCCCTCCCGGTAGCCGAAGTGGACCTCCTCGGCCCGCACGTCCCGGCCCTCGGGCGCCACCTTCGCGTCTCCCGCGTCCGGCTCGATCTCCCGCACGCCCACCAGCCGGCCCAGCGAGACCTGGGCGACCTGCAGCTCGTCGTACCAGCGCAGGATCAGACCGATCGGATCGACCAGCATCTGCGCCAGCAGCGCACCCGTGGTCAGCTGCCCGACCGACATCCAGCCCTGCAGCACGCAGTAGCCGCCGATCAGCAGCACCGAGCCGAGGATCGTCACGAAGGTGACGTTGATGACGGGGAAGAGGACCGTCCGCAGGAACAGCGTGTACCGCTCCCACGCGACCCACTGCGAGATCCGCCGCTCCGACAGCGCGATCCGCTCCGGCCCGAGGCGGTGCGCCTCGACCGTGCGGCCCGCGTCCACCGTCTCGGTGAGCACGGCCGAGACCGCCGCGTAGCCGGCCGCCTCCGAGCGGTACGCCGACGGCGCGCGCCGGAAGTACCAGCGGCAGCCGACCACCAGCACCGGCAGTGCCACCAGCGCGGCCAGCGCCAGCGGCGGCGCGGTCGCCGCGAGTGCCCCGAACAGAAGACCCGCCCACACGACGCCGATCGCCAGTTGCGGCACGGCCTCGCGCATGGCGTTCGCCAGCCGGTCGATGTCGGTGGTGATCCGCGACAGCAGGTCACCGGTACCGGCCCGCTCCAGCACGCCGGGCGGCAGCCCCACCGACCGCACGAGGAAGTCCTCGCGCAGATCGGCCAGCATCTCCTCGCCCAGCATCGCCCCGCGCAACCGGACCTGCCGGACGAAGAACGTCTGCACGGCAAGCGCCAGCGCGAACAGCAGCGCCACGCGCTCCAGATGCAGCTCGCGCGCCCCCGCCGAGAGATCGTCCACGATCCGGCCCAGCAGGTACGGGCCGACCATGGAGGCGATCACCGCGGCCGCGTTGACGCTCACCAGGGCCACGAAGGCCCGCCGGTGGCGCCGGAACAGGTCGCGCACATAGCCCCGTACGGTCGCCGACGAGCCCACGGGCAGGGTCGCGGCCGATTCGGGGGCCGCCGGATCGTGCTCCGGTGGCGCCACGCCGATCATGCGGATTCCTCGATCTCTGTGAGTACTTCTGCCAGCTCTGTCAGTTCCAGCCCGGCGAGCCGCTGCTCCTCGTCGGTCTCGCGGGTGACGACCGCCCGGTAGCGCGGCTCACCGTGCAGCAGCTCGCGGTGGGTACCGACCGCCGCGACCGTGCCCCCCTCGATCAGCACGACTCGGTCCGCGCGGTCCAGCAGCAGCGGTGAGGACGCCAGCACCACCGTGGTCCGCCCGGCACGCAGGGCGGCGATCCCCTCCGCGATCCGTGCCTCGGTGTGCGAGTCGACCGCCGAGGTCGGCTCGTCGAGCACCAGCACCTCCGGGTCGGTGACCAGGGACCGCGCCAGCGCCAGACGCTGGCGCTGGCCGCCCGACAGCGACCGGCCGCGCTCGGTGATCCGGGCGTCCATCGGGTCCTCGACCCCGTCCGGGGCCGACTGCAGCAGCGCGTCCAGCACGTCCGCGCACTGGGCGGCCGCCAGCGCCGCGCCGGACTCGACCGCGCCGGAGGCCGGTACGTCGAACAGCTCGCGCAGGGTCCCGGACAGGAGCACCGGATCCTTGTCCTGTACGAGGACCAGGGTGCGCGCGGTGTCCAGTTCCAGGTCGTCCAGCGCGACTCCGCCGAGGAGCACGGACGGCGTGCCCGTGTCAGCGTCGGTCCCCGCGTCCGCCCCCGCCTCCCCGTCCATGGGGTGGCCGCCGAGGCGTTCGGCGAGCCGTCCCGCCAGGTCCGGGTCGCCGCACACGACGGCGGTGAACCGGCCCGCCGGGGCCAGCAGTCCGGTCTGCGGGTCGTACAGGTCCCCGCCCGCGGCCGGCGATTCCACCGGCCCGGTGCGCGCGGGACGCTCGGCTGCGTCCGTACGGGTCAGCGACAGGACCCGGGCAGCACGCTTGGCGGAGGGGCGCGAGAAGGAGTAGGCCATGGCGATCTCCTCGAAGTGCCGGAGCGGGTAGAGCAGCGTGGCCACCGCGCTGAACGCGGCGACGAGCTCACCCACCGCGATGGTCCCGTCGGTGACGAGCGTGGCGCCGTACCAGACCACGGTGATCATCAGCGCGCCCGGGAGCACCACCTGGATCGCGGAGATCAGCGCCCACATCCGGGCACTGCGCACCGCGGCCCTGCGGACCTCCTGCGAGGCCTCGCGGTAACGGCCGAGGAACAGCTCCTCACCGCCGATGCCGCGCAGTACGCGCAGGCCGGCGACGGTGTCGGAGGCCAGCTCGGTGGCCTTGCCCGCCTTCTCCCGCTGGATGTCGGCGCGCTTGGTGGCGCGCGGCAGCAGCGGCAGCGAGGCCAGGGCGACCAGCGGGACGCCGATGGCCACGACCACACCGAGTTCGGGGGCGTAGAACAGCAGGCCGATGCAGACGAGGACGACGGAGAAGACGGCCGCGAGGAAGCGCGAGACCGCCTCGACGAACCATCCGATCTTCTCCACGTCACCGGTCGACACCGCCACCACTTCACCCGCGGCGACCCGGCGGGTGAGGGCGGAGCCCAGCTCGGCCGTCTTGCGGGCGAGGAGCTGCTGCACGCGCGCCGCGGCGGTGATCCAGTTGGTGACGGCCGTGCGGTGGAGCATGGCGTCGCCGACGGAGATGGCGACGCCGATGACCAGCAGCAGGGCGGCGACGCGCAGCAGCCGGTCCGGCTCGCGGTCGACGACCGCGGTGACGCCCAGCCCCACCGCGTACGGCAGCCCGGCGACGCCGGAGAAGTGGAGGATGCCCCAGCTCAGGCTCTTGAGCTGTCCGCCGAGCTGACCGCGCCCCAGCCACAGCAAGAACCGGGGGCCGGAACGAGCGTCGGGTACCCCTGGATCCGGATACGGAAGATCGCTGATCTGCATGACGCCCCATGACTGGTCGAGTGGTTCAAACCGAGCAAGGTTCGCCTTCCGGACCGGTACCGAGCAATCGATTTTCCGTGGTGAGGCTGCGGCGGCCAGCAGGTTTACGGCGGCGGAGGGCGAGGTGGGGCCTGGTCACGGGGGTTGCGCGCCCCGGCGCTCAGGGGCGGGTGGCGTGCTCCAGTTCGAGCAGGGCCGAGTAGTAGCTCCGCCCCGTTGCCCGGTCCATGCCCACCTCGCACATCCGGCTCGCCGACAGGTGCGCGTCGAAGGCCCGCGCCGTCACCGCCGCCGCCTCGCGCGCCGTGGCCGAGGCCGTCAGCTCCGGGTGCAGCATGCCCCGGTCGCCCGCGAAGGCGCAGCAGCCCGCGTCGTCCGGGACCACCACCTCCTCGGCGCAGGCCCCGGCCACCGCCCGCAGCTGCGCCTCGTCGCCCAAGTGCCGCATCGAGCAGGTGGGATGGAGCACGGCCGAGCCCACCGTGCGCCGCACCTCCAAGTGCGGCAGCAGCTCCTCCGCGGCCCACACGATCGAGTCGACGATCCGCAGCTCAGCGTGCAGCGCCCGGTTGTCCTCCGTCAGGTACGGGACCACCTCGTGCGCGATGCCCAGGGTGCACGAGGAGGCGTCGACGACCAGCGGCAGCCGTCCGCCGGCCGTCCACCCCCAGGCCGCCTCGACGATCCGGTTGGCCATCTCCCGGTTGCCGGCGTCGTAGCCCTTGGAGTGCCAGATGGTCGCGCAGCAGGTTCCCTTCACGTCGCCGGGGATCCAGACCGGCTTGCCGGCGCGTTCCGACACGGCCACCACGGCCTCCGGCAGGGAGGGGCCCTGACGGCCTTCGGGTCCGCCGAAGATCCGGTTGACGCAAGCCGGGTAGTACACCGCCGAGGCGCCCGCCCGCCGGGTCGCGGGCAGGCTCCGCGCGGCCGCGCCGGGGATCTGCGGCAGCCACTCCGGCAGCAGGTCCGGTCGTACGGCCCTGCGCGCGGCCCCCGTGACCGCCTCGAGCAGCCGGTCCCCCACCCGATGGGTGATGCGCTCGGCCGCGGCCACCGTCAGCCGGGCGGCGGCCTCGACCGTCCGGAACCGCCGCGCGGCCAGCGCGGCGGCGGCCTCCTCGCGCGCGCTGTGCCGGCGGTGGCGGAAGTCCTTCATCAGCGCCCCGGTGTCGATGCCGACCGGGCAGGCCAGCCTGCAGGTGGAATCGCCCGCGCAGGTGTCCACCGCGTCGTAGCCGTAGGCGGCGAGCAGCCCGTCCAGCACGGGGGAGCCGGGCTGCTGGCGCATCATCTCGCGGCGCAGCACGATCCGCTGGCGCGGAGTGGTCGTCAGGTCCCCGCTGGGGCAGGTCGGTTCGCAGAAGCCGCACTCGATGCAGGGGTCGGCCACCGCCTCCACCTGCGGGATGGTCTTCAGGCCGCGCAGATGGGCCCGCGGGTCGCGGTCGAGGAGGATGCGCGGCGCGAGCACCCCGTCCGGGTCGACGACCCGCTTGGTGCGCCACATCAGCCCGGTTGCCCTGGGACCCCATTCCAGTTCGAGGAAGGGGGCCATGTTGCGGCCGGTGGAGTGCTCGGCTTTCAGGGAGCCGTCGAAGCGCTCCACGGTGAGCCGGCAGAAGGCCTCCATGAAGGCCCCGTAGCGCTCGACGTCGGCCGGGTCCGCGGCGTCG
Organism: Streptomyces sp. 147326; assembly: GCF_045000215.1. Taxonomy (NCBI): domain Bacteria; kingdom Bacillati; phylum Actinomycetota; class Actinomycetes; order Kitasatosporales; family Streptomycetaceae; genus Streptomyces; species Streptomyces sp. 147326. The sequence goes on from NZ_CP134201.1 coordinate 7,625,805, forward strand.
AAGGCGAGCAGGAAGTGCAGGTTGCCGTGGGCGGCGTGCCCGGCGACGGCCGCGTCGAAGCCGTGCCGCGCCTGGAGTTCGAGGAGCGCCTCGCAGGCTTCGGCCAGCCGGGAGGGCGGGACCGCGAAGTCCTCGGTGATCAGGGTGGTGCCGGGGGCGCGGGCTCCGCCGACGGCGGTGACGAAGGCCTTGCGGGCAGTCCAGTAACCGCCCACGGTCTTCGGGTCGCTGGTGAAGGCATTGGTGACCGAGGCCACCGGGGCGATCAGGTCGAGTCCTTCGAGGGCCCGCGCGGCCCGGCGTGCGCAGGCGTCCCGGCCGGCCGCGTCGGGGGCCCGGAACTCCACGAGCAGGGCGGTCGTCTCCCGGGGCAGGTCCGCCCAGTCGGCGGGAACGCCCGCGACGCTGACCGAGGCGCGCAGGGTGTTGCCGTCCATCAGCTCCACGGCGACGGCGCCCGCCTCGGTGAAGACGGGCACGGCCGCGGCCGCCGCGGGAAGCGAGGGGAAGAACAGCAGGGCCGAACAGACCTCGCGGTCGAGGGGGAGGGTGTCGAAGACGACCTCGGAGATGAAGCCGAGGGTGCCCTCCGAGCCGACCATCAGCCCCCGCAGGATCTCGACGGGGGTGTTGCCGTCGAGATAGGCGTCGAGGCGGTAGCCCGTGGTGTTCTTGATCTCGTACTTGGCGCGGATCCGGGCGACCAGCGCCGGGTCGGCCTCGATCTCCTTCTTGATCTCCATCAGCCCGTGGCACAGGGCCGGTTCGGCACGCGCCAGCTCCTCGTCCGCCAGCGGGTCGGCGGTGTCCACGACGGTGCCGCCGGGCAGCACGAAGGTGAGGGAGGAGAGCGTGCGGTACGAGTTCCGCGTGGTGCCCGCGGTCATGCCGGAGGCGTTGTTGGCGACGACCCCGCCGAGGGTGCAGGCCAGGGCGCTGGCCGGGTCGGGGCCGAGGATCCGGCCGTGCCGGGCGAGGGCGGCATTGGCCCGCATCACGGTGGTGCCGGGCCGGATCCGGGCCCGCCGGCCCTCCTCCAGCACCTCGATGCCGGCCCAGTGGCGCCGTACGTCGACCAGGATGTCCTCGCCCTGGGCCTGGCCGTTGAGCGAGGTCCCGGCGGCGCGGAAGACGACCTCGCGCCCGCGGCCGTGGGCGTACGAGAGCACCGCGGAGACGTCGTCGATGTCCTCGGCGATCACGACGACCTGGGGCACGAACCGGTAGGGGGAGGCGTCGGAGGCGTAGCGAACCAGGTCGGACACCTTCCACAGCACCTTCTCGGCGCCCAGCAGCTCGGTCAGCTCTCCGCGCAGCGGCTCCGGGGTGCCGGCGGCCCGGTGCACGGCGACCCGGTCGGGGGAGGGGCCGCTGACGCCGCGCGGGCGCAGGGCCCCCGGCTTCGGTTCCAGCAGCGGCATGTGCGACCCCTCGCCTCACGGCGGCCCACGTGTGGCCTAGTCAGCAGATGCGCTCCGCCGGGGCGTCCGACAGGGCGTTCAGCAGACCGCCGAGCACCTCGCGCTGGTCGGCGGTCAATGGAGCCAGGATCTCCTCTGCCGCGTCCGTTCGCGCGTTGCGCAGACGGCGCAGCGTGGCGCGGCCGGTGTCGGTGAGCTCGATCCGGATGACGCGCCGGTTGGCGGGGTCGGGCGCGCGGCGCACGCACTCGGCCGCCTCCAGGCCGTCCACGAGGGTGGTCACGGCGCGCGGGACGACTTCCAGGCGCGCGGCGAGGTCCGCCATCCGGGGCGGCTGCTCGCCCTCGTAGTGCGAGACGAGGCGCAGCAGCCGACTCTGGGCGGGAGTGATCCCGAGCGGCACCATGTGGCGCTTCTGGATCCGGTGGAGCCTGCGCGTCAGGCGCAGGAGCTGTTCGGCGAGGAGGCGGTCGCTGTCGGAGGCGGAGCTCATGCGGGAACAATATCAGGATGCCGTTCATTGTGAGCATAGGTAACAATGACCTATGCTCCAATGGTCCTGGCCTTGCCGAGGGGACTCCGCGAAGACCTTGACCCTGACCCCTGACCCCGAGAGGGTGCCCATGCCGCACGACGAACCGAAGTGGATCCCATCGAAAGACCCCCTTGACCCCGCCCGCCCCGCCCCGGCGGAGCAGCCGCGGGAGCTGCGCCGCATCGTGGCGCTCTTCCGGCCCTACCGCGGCCGCCTCGCCGTCGTCGGCCTGCTCGTCGGAGCCTCCTCGCTGGTCGGCGTCGCCTCGCCGTTCCTGCTCCGGGAGATCCTCGACGTCGCGATCCCGCAGGGCCGCACCGGGCTGCTCAGCCTGCTCGCGCTCGGCATGATCCTCACCGCCGTCGTCACCAGCGTCTTCGGCGTGCTCCAGACGCTGATCTCCACCACCGTCGGCCAGCGCGTCATGCACGACCTGCGCACCGCCGTCTACGCGCAGCTCCAGCGGATGCCGCTGGCCTTCTTCACCCGTACGCGCACCGGTGAGGTGCAGTCCCGCATCGCCAATGACATCGGCGGCATGCAGGCCACCGTCACCTCCACCGCGACCTCGCTCGTCTCGAACCTGACGGCCGTCATAGCCTCCGTCGTCGCGATGCTCGCGCTCGACTGGCGGCTCACCCTCGTCTCGCTGCTCCTCCTCCCCGTCTTCGTGTGGATCAGCCGCAGGGTCGGTCGCGAGCGCAAGCGGATCACCACGCAGCGGCAGAAGCAGATGGCCGCCATGGCCGCGACGGTCACCGAGTCGCTTTCGGTGAGCGGCATCCTGCTGGGCCGCACCATGGGCCGCTCCGAGTCGCTGACCTCCGCCTTCGCCGAGGAGTCCGAGAAGCTCGTCGGACTCGAAGTGCGTTCGAGCATGGCCGGCCGCTGGCGGATGTCCACGATCGGCATCGTCATGGCCGCGATGCCCGCCCTCATCTACTGGGCCGCCGGCCTGGCCCTCCAGACGGGCGCCCCCTCGCTCTCCGTCGGCACCCTCGTCGCCTTCGTCACCCTCCAGCAGGGCCTGTTCCGGCCCGCCGTGAGCCTGCTGTCGACCGGTGTGCAGATACAGACCTCGCTCGCCCTGTTCGCCCGCATCTTCGAGTACCTCGACCTGCCGGTGGACATCACCGAGCGCGCCGACCCGGTGCGCCTCGACCGGGCCAAGGGCGAGGTCACGCTGGAGGACGTGCACTTCGCGTACGACGCCAAGAGCGGACCGACCCTCACGGGGATCGACATCACGGTCCCGGCCGGCGGCTCCCTCGCCGTGGTCGGCCCGACCGGCTCCGGCAAGAGCACGCTCAGCTACCTGGTGCCCCGGCTCTACGACGTGACCGGCGGACGGGTCGCCCTCGACGGGGTGGACGTGCGCGACCTCGACTTCGACTCGCTGGCCCGTTCCATCGGGGTGGTCTCCCAGGAGACCTACCTCTTCCACGCCTCGGTCGCGGACAACCTGCGCTTCGCCAAGCCGGACGCCACCGACGAGGAGATCACCGAGGCGGCCCGCGCGGCGCAGATCCACGACCACATCGCGTCCCTGCCCGACGGGTACGACACCCTGGTCGGCGAGCGCGGATACCGGTTCTCCGGAGGCGAGAAGCAGCGGCTGGCCATCGCCCGCACCATCCTGCGGGACCCGCCGGTGCTGATCCTCGACGAGGCCACCAGTGCCCTGGACACCCGTACCGAGCACGCCGTCCAGCGGGCCATCGACAACCTCTCGGCCGGCCGCACCACCATCACCATCGCCCACCGGCTCTCCACCGTCCGCGACGCCGACCAGATCGTGGTGCTGGACGCGGGCCGCATCGCCGAGCGCGGTACCCACGAGGAGCTGCTGAAGGCGGACGGCCGGTACGCGGCGCTGGTCCGCCGGGACCGGGACGCCGCGCTGGCGCCCGAGCCGCCCGGGGAAGCCCAGCTGACTCCGGTGAACGTGTGACTGTATGACCGGCCCACGGGCTGGATGTCGGAAAAGTGGCAGTTTGCGGGTTAGCGTTCCCGCATGAGTCATGAGTACCGGCCGCCGCGGCGCCGATCCCGGCTCACCCGCCGGGGCCGACTGGCTCTCTTCCTCGGCGTGCTGCTCGCCATCGGTGCGGCCGTCCTGATCCCGATACTGCGGGGCGGGGACGAGCCGGAGAAACCACGCCAGTTGGTGATCCCCGAGGGCTGGCGCGCGTCGCAGGTGTACGCCGCGGTCGACCGTGAACTGAAGCTCCGGCCCGGATCCGCGAAGTCGGCGGTGACCACCGCCGGACTGGCACTGCCCGCGGAGGCCAAGGGCAACCCGGAGGGGTACCTCTTCCCGGCGACGTACCCGGTGACCTCGAAGACCACGCCGGCCGCGCTCCTCGCGTACATGGTGCGCACGGCGAACGAGAAGCTCGCCACCAAGGCGGTGGCCGACGGCGGCAAGGCCCATGGGATGACCCCGTACCAGACGGCCACGATGGCCAGCATCATCGAGGCGGAGGCCGAGAACCGCGCCGACATGGGCAAGGTCGCACGCGTGGTGCACAACCGGCTGGCGAAGTCGATGCCGCTGCAGATGGACTCCACCATCAACTATGCGCTGAACCGCAGCAGCGTGGACACCAAGCTGAGCGAGACCCGCATCGACAGCCCCTTCAACACGTACGAACGTCAGGGCCTGCCGCCCACCCCGATCGACAGCCCGGGGCTGGAGGCCATGGCGGCCGCGGTCGCGCCGACGCCCGGCGACTGGCTGTACTTCGTCACCGTGAAGCCGGGGGACACCCGCTTCTCGGCCACGTACGACGAGCACAAGAAGCACGTGGCGGAGTTCAACCGGATCCGCGCCCACGCGAGCTCCCACGCAGGCTCCCATGCAGGTCAGGGGCGCGCCGCCGGGAAATGAGGGACACCGGACCCGGGGTCGGCCCTACGATCGGCCGCCTGCCGGACGCGTGCACCGAGGCGGCGAGCCGTGAAGTGGCCATGGAAAGCGACAGGGAAGGCGAAAGCCGGAGCCGAGGCCGGGGCGGGGGCGCCGGAGAGCGGGTCCCCCGACGAGGCGCCGGGCCCTCCGCCGCCGGTGGACGCGGCCGCCGAGGCCACCGCGGCCGCGGAGCGGGCAGCGCACGAGCGGGTGGCCGAACGGTGGGGCCGCAGCGTGGCGGAGTGGCAGCAGTGGCTGGCCCGTTCCCCCCTCGGGGTCGACCTGCTCCACTGGTGGTTCGACCAGGCCGACCTGACCGCTCTGGTCGGTGAGCACCGGTACGTGGAACGACTGGGCGAGTTGCTCTCGAAGGCGGCGCCGCGCGACGCCGCGGCGATGGGGCTCGGCTGCAGCCGGGATGTCGAGCGGGAGCCCAGCTCTACGCCATCGTCTCGCTCCTGGTCCACGACGCGGAGCGGCACACCACTCGTGTCTTCGTCCCGGACCACACCGAGAACTGGACGGAGCCCGTCCTGCGCGTGCGCAACGGTACGGGCTACGTGTACGCGACCCCGGAGGCCGTCGCGGCGGACACCCCGGACCGGGAGTTCCCCATCGATCCCGCCCCGGCCGGCTGAGGCCCGGAGGCCGGGTCAGGCCGCGGGCGAACCGACCGGTTCGCGGGTCAGCAGCCGGCGGATCTCGCGGACCGCGGCGCCGCCCGCGCGGTTGGCGCCGATGGTCGACGCCGACGGGCCGTAGCCGACCAGGTGGACCCGCTCGTCGCGCACGGCCCCGGTCCCCTCGACCCGGATGCCGCCGCCCGGCTCGCGCAGGCGCAGCGGGGCCAGGTGGTCGACGGCCGCGCGGAATCCGGTGGCCCACAGGATGACGTCCGCCCCCACGCGGCTCCCGTCCGCCCAGACGGCGCCCGTGGCGGTGATCCGGTCGAAGACGGGCCGGCGGTCCAGGACCCCCGAGGCCAGACCGGCCCGGACGGCCTCGTTCAGCGGGAGCCCCGTCACGCTGACCACGCTCTGCGGCGGCAGCCCCCGGCGGACCCGCTCGTCCACCAGGGCCACCGCGGCCCGGCCCTCGGCCTCGCCGAAGCCGCCGTCGCGGAAAACCGGGGGCCGCCGGGTCACCCAGGTGGTCTCCGCCGCCACCTCGGCGATCTCCAGCAGGTGCTGGACCGCCGACGTGCCGCCGCCCACGACGATCACCCGTGCCCCGGCGAAGTCCTGCGGCCCGGGGTAGTTCGCCGTGTGCAACTGGCGGCCGCGGAAGGTCTCCTGGCCCGGGTAGCGCGGCCAGAACGGCCGGTCCCAGGTTCCCGTGGCGTTGATCACGGCCCGGGCCGACCAGACGCCCACCGAGGTCTCGACGCGCAGCCGGCCGTCGTCCCCCTCGCGCACGGCCGAGACGTCCACGGGACGCCGTACGCGCAGGTCGAAGCGGTCCTCGTAGGAGGCGAAGTACTCCCCGATCACCTCGGACGAGGGCCGCAGCGGGTCGGCGCCGGTCAGCTCCATGCCGGGGAGGGCGTGCATCCCGTGGACCCTGCCGTAGGTGAGCGAGGGCCAGCGGTACTGCCAGGCCCCGCCCGGCCGCGGCGCGTGGTCCAGGACCACGTGGTCGAGCCCCGCCCGCGCCAGGTGGTAGGCGCTGGACAGGCCCGCCTGCCCGGCGCCGACGACCACCACGTCCACCGTGTCCACGTCCCGCGTCGCATTGTTCACGGTTCTACTAACTGGCGAGGGTCGCGGGATCTTCCCCGCCGGCCGGGCCTACGGCGCCGACCGCCCGCGCGCGGCCAGTTCCGGAGTCACCCCCTCGCCTCGCCCGGGCCGGGGCCGGTTCGGCGCAGCGTCGCCATGACCGGTCCGACGGGCTGCAGGGTGAGGCCCGGGAACACCCCGGCCCGCCCGCTCCCGCTGTCCAGGTGGAACCGCTGCCCCAGCACGGCCAGTACGAGCGCGGCCTCCACCAGTGCGAACCGTGCCCCCAGGCAGGCCCGCGGGCCCCCGCCGAAGGGGAACCAGGCGTGTTCGGGCGCCGGATGGGGGGCGTCCGCGTCCCACCGCTCGGGGCGGAACGCCTCCGGGTCCGGGAACCACCGCTCGTCCCGGTGCATCGACCAGGGGCTGGTCCACACCGCCGTCCCCGCGGGCACCGTCCGCCCGCCGATGCTCGCGCCCTCCGTGGCCATCGCCGAGATGAGCCAGATCGGCGGATAGATCCGCAGCGCCTCCTTGACCACTTGCCGGGTCCAGGGCAGCCGCGCGTAGTCGTCGTACGTCGGCAGGCGCCCGCCGAGCACCCGGCCGAGCTCCTCCGTCAGCCGGGCCCGCGCGTCGGGGGCGCCCGACAGCAGCTGCCAGGCCCAGGTCAAGGTGGTCGAAGTGGTCTCGTGGCCGCCGATGTAGAGGGTGATCGACTCGTCCCGCAGCTCCTTGCGGGAGAGCGGGCCACCGTCCTCGTCGCGGGCCGCGAGCAGCCGGCTCAGCAGGTCGTCCCGTTCCGCGCCGGCCGCCGAGGCCGTCTCGTGCTCCCGTATGACGTGCGCGATCTCCCGGTCGAGGACCGCCACCGCCTCCCGCATCCGGCGCCGCCCGGGAGTGCGCACCCACGGCGGCAGGAACAGCGTCAGCCCCCGGAACTCCGCCCCCAGCTCCCGCTGCGCGGTGGCCATCGCCGCGCTGATGGGCGCCTCCCGGCCGGCCGCGTCGCTCCCGAACAGCGTGCGCACCGCGATCCGCTGGGTGAGCCCGGCCATCTCCCGGTGCACGTCGATCCGTTCGCCCTCGCGCCAGCCGCCGGCCAGCGCGTCCGCGCACTCCACCATCGTGGCGGCGTACGAGCGCACCTGCCGCGGCCGCACGGAGGGCTGGACCAGCGCCCGCTTGCGCCGCCAGTCGTCCCCGGTGGCGACGACCACCCCGTCGCCCAGCAACTGGTGGAAGGCCCAGCCCAGTTCCATCGGGTTGAAGGTGGATTCGACGGCGCCGAGCAGTTCGGCGGCGTGCTCGGGCCGGGAGACCAGCACGTTGCGCTGCGGGCCGAGGGCCCAGGGCACCCAGTCGCCGTAGTCGTCGCGCAGGGACTCGAAGAAGGCCAGGGGATCGCGGGCGAAGGCGGGCAGGTTCCCGAGCAGGGGCCACCGGCGGGGTCCGCCGTTCCGGGTGCCCGGGGGCAGGGTCGCGGTCACGCAGGCATGGTGACAGCAGCCCCCGCAGGGCACCAGGGTCCGGACCGCGCCGTTCGCGCGCCTTCGCCCGGCCCGGGCTGCTGGGCCGTCGGGCCGTCGGGCTGTCAGGCCGTCCGGCGTGCCGTCAGCCAGTCGTGCGCCGCGTCCGCGGTGAACTCCGGCTGCCCGCGCGGGAAGAGGAGTCCGGCCGTGGCGAAGGCCGGGTCGTCCGCGATCTCCGCCGCGAACGGGATCACCATGCAGCCCATGCCCGCGGCGTGGGCGGCCTGCGCCCCCGGCGTCGCGTCCTCGACGACCACGCAGTCGGCGGGCCGCGCGCCCAGCCGGCGCGCCGCCTCCAGGAACACGTCGGGAGCGGGCTTGCCGTGCGCGACCTCCTCGGCGGAGACCACCGTGGTCAGCACCGCGTCCAGCCCGGTGCCCGCCAGGACGGCGTCGATCGCCTCGCGCGAGGAACCGGAGGCGACCGCCATCGGCACCCCTTCGGCGTACAGCCGCTCGACGAACTTCCGCATCTGCGGGAACACCTCGGTCCGGGTGCGGGCCAGGTCCAGGTAGGCCGCGTTCTGCTCGGCGAGCAGCTGCTCGACCGGCGCCTCGATGCCGTACCGGTCCTTGAGGATCTCCAGCGTCTCCAGGGTGCCGATGCCGATGAACCGGGAGTGCTGCTCCCACGTGAAATCGGGGACGCCGTGCCGCTCCAAGGTGCGGCGCCCAGATTCGTAGTAGTTCGGCTCGCTGTCCACGAGGGTGCCGTCGAGATCGAATATGACGGAAATCATCCGCTATGCCCGTCCTGCCGGTTCTGTTCTGCCTCAGTCATCCTGTCAGGTCTTGCGGGCGTTCCTCCCCACGGCTTCGACCAGCGGCAGCAGCCGGTGCGGGACCCGTTCGCGCAAGGCCACCTCCGTCCGCGTACGGACCACGCCCGGGAGCTGGATGAGCCGCTGGATCACGTCCTCCAGGTGCGCGTTGTCACGGGCCGCCACGCGGGTCAGCAGGTCCCCGCCGCCGGTGATCGAGAAGGCCTCGATGATCTCCGGTACGGCGGCCAGCGCATCACCCACGTCGTCCAGGTGCCCCTGGGTGACCTCGATGTGGACGAAGGCCAGCACCGGGTGGCCCAGCGCGGCGGGGGAGAGCACCGGCCCGGTCCCCGTGATGACGCCCGTGCGCTCCAGCCGGTCCAGCCGCGCCTGCAGGGTCCCGCGCGCGACGCCGAGGATCCGGGCGTACTCGCGGACGCTGGTGCGCGGCTGCTCGATCAGCAGACGCAGGATTCGGGTGTCGAGCTCGTCCACCGCCATGCCGCGACTGTACCAATGGCCCAGTTCAACGCGATCGTTCCCGGCCAGGACCGGGCCCGGTGCGCAGCCAGGGCTGCCCCAGGTAGGCCAGGCCCACCAACAGCACCGTCACGGCGGCCGGCAGCAGCAGCCACCCCACCGCCCACCCGGCCCGCACCAGCAGCGCTCCGAGGAAACCGCCGGCGAACATCGCGAGCACGGTCAGGCCGCGCAGCTCCCAGCGGCTCCTCCCCGATCCGAACACGTTCCCCTGGCCCATGGCGGAGCCCCCCAGGAAGGCGGTCATGGACCGGGTGACCAGTGTCGTCGGCACGCCGGGCACGTTCGCCCGCATGATCGTGGCGTTGCGCATCCCCATCGCCAGCGCCAGGACCGCCGTCACCGTCATGTGCCGGGCGGTCGGAGCCCCGTAGCGCGGCGCCAGGCCCCATCCGAGGGCCGCGGCGAGGAGGACCAGCCCGGATTCGGAGAGCAGGCCGATCACGAACCAGCGCCACCCGCGCCCCTCCGTCACCGACTCCAGGTGGGCCCCGCAGACCGCGCCGACGGCGAAGGCGGCCAGCGAGACCGCCGGCGCCAGCGCCGGCAGGTCGCCCGCCCGCGCGGCGCCGAAGGACAGGAACAGCACGTTGCCGGTCTGCATCGCCGTGAAAACCGGACCGAGCGCGAGCAGGCTCACCGCCTCGATCAGCCCCGTCACCACCGTCAGTACGATCAGCAGCGCGGGCATCCGCGGCCGGCCCCGCCGCACACCCGCCGAGCCCCCGCTCTCCCCGCTCTCCTCCATGACGCCCGACAGTGACACGCCCGCCCGGATCCCCCGGCGCCGACATGCCGGAAGGCATAGGGTCCGAAGGGTGAGCGACCTGTTGCTGGTGAGGCACGGAGAGACATCCTGGAGCGCCGACGGACGGCACACCGGACGCACCGACGTCCCGCTGAACGCGCGGGGGGTCGAGGAGGCCATCTCGCTGGCCCCCTACTTCCAGAACCGCCACCCGGCCCTGGTGGTGACGAGCCCGCTGCACCGGGCCGTCGCCACGGCCGAACTCGCCGGACTCACCGGCGCGGTCACCGACCCCGACCTGTACGAGTGGGACTACGGCGGCTACGAGGGCATCACCACCCAGGAGATCCGGCGCACCACCCCGGACTGGTCCCTGTGGAGCGACGGCGTCCCGCCCGGCGACCCGGCGCACCCCGGCGAGAGCGCCGCCCAGGTGGGCGCCCGCGCGGACCGCGCCCTCGCCCGGGTCGCCCCCGTGCTCCGCGCGGACGGCGGCAACGTGGTGCTCGTCGCCCACGGCCACTTCCTGCGCGTCCTCACCGCCCGCTACCTGGGCCTGGAGCCCGCGGACGGCCGGCTGTTCCTGCTGCGCACCGGCACGGTCAGCGAGCTCTCCACCGAACACGGACTCCCGGTGATCGCAGGGTGGAACGTCCGTCCCTGACCGGTCCGTCCCGCCTCGCGCGCCGATGCCCGGTGCGTAACCATTCGTACATGGGTCAGGACGGTACGGATGTCGTGCACGAGCCGGGCGACGGGGAAGCGGGGCTCAAGGCCAACGCGATCGGCTTCCTCGACGCGCTCGTCATCGGCCTGAACTCCACCTCGCCCGCCTACTCCCTGGCCGCCGTACTCGGGCCGATCGTGGCCCTGGTCGGGATCTACGCGCCGGGCGTGATGCTGGCCTCCTTCGTGCCGATGCTGCTCATCGCCGCCGCCTTCTACTACCTGAACAAGGTGGACCAGGACTGCGGGACGACCTTCTCGTGGGTCACCCGGGCCATGGGTCCCTGGGCGGGCTGGCTCGGTGGCTGGGCCATCGCCATGACGGGCGTGCTGGTCATCGGCTCGCTCGCGGACGTCGCCGTCAACTTCGGCCTGCTGGCCTTCGGACTCGACGACTGGGCCGCCAACGCCTGGATCCGGCAGTCCCTCACCGTCGTCGTGATCCTGGCCATGACCGCCATCTGCGTCATCGGCACCGAGCTCTCGGCCCACCTCCAGGACATCCTCATCCTCGCCCAGGTCTTCTTCCTGCTGGCCTTCGCGGTGGTCGCCATCTACCGCATCTACGCCGGAACCAGCACCCTCGAGGAGATCGAGCCGTCCCTCTCCTGGCTCAATCCCTTCGGTGCGGGCGGCGCCGCCCTCACCGGCGGACTGCTGCTCGGCGTGTTCATGTACTGGGGCTGGGAGTCCGCGGTCAACCTCACCGAGGAGGTCGAGAACTCCGCAACCGCGCCCGGCAAGGCCGGAATCTGGTCGACGGTCATCCTCCTGGTCACCTACCTGTCCGTGTGCTTCGCGGTCGTCGGCTACGCGGGCACCACGTTCCTCGCCGAGAACGCGGCCGAGGAGGAGGCCATCTTCGCCGTGCTCGCCCACGAGGTGATGGGCGGCTGGGACTGGGTGGTGCTCCTCGCCGTCTGCACCTCCGCGCTCGCCTCCACGCAGACCACGATCATCCCGGCCTCCCGCACCGCCCTGTCCATGGCCCGCCGGCACGCGCTGCCCCCGCCCCTCGCACACATCCACCCGAGGTTCCGGACCCCGGACGTGAGCACCTGGTGGGTGGCCGGCATCGCCATCGGCTGGTACCTCGTCGTCAACCAGATCAGCGAGAACGCGCTCCTTGACTCCCTCACCGCGCTCTCCCTGCTGATCGCCTTCTACTACGCGCTCACCGGCCTGGCCTGCGCCGTCTACTACCGCCGCCACCTGCGCGAGAGCGTGCACAACCTCCTGCTCATCGGGGTCGGCCCGGTGGTCGGCGCCGGTCTGCTGATCTGGCTGCTGGTGGAGTCGATCGGCGACATGTCCGACCCGGAGAACTCGGCGAGCGGCGTCTCCTGGTTCGGACTCGGCCCGCCGCTGGTCATCGGGATCGCCATCGCCGTCGTCGGCGTGCTCGTCATGTGCTTCTGGCGGGTACGGGACGGCAGGTTCTGGCAGGAGCGGCGGGGCGTGGTCGACCCGGCCCTCGTCCACGCCGGGAAGCGCTGAGGAGTCCCGATGTCCGTGGTTCTCGGATACGACGAGTCGCCCGGCGCCGAACGGGCCCTGCACGTGGCGCTGGAGGTGGCCACCGCCTTCGGCGAGCCGCTCGTCCTCGTCTACGGCGCGGCCGCCCCGGGCGCCACCGGCGAGGAGTACCGCGCCCACCGGGAGGCCGTCCGCCAGGTGGGCCGCAGCGCACTCGCCCGCGCCGTCGAGGAGGCCGACGCCGCCGGAGTGCCCTCGACGGTCGAGGTGGTGGACGAGAAGCCGGCCCAGGCCCTGCTGGACGCCGCCGAGCGCCACCACGCCCGCGTCATCATCGTCGGCAGCTGGGGCGACAGCCCGATCCGCGGCGCCCTCCTCGGCTCCACCCCGCACAAGCTCCTGCACCTGTCGCCGGTGCCCGTCCTGTGCGTGCCGACGGAAGGCGGCCCGGCGCAGTGAGCGCGGCCGGCTCCCCGCCGCGCGGGAAAGCCGGTCCGTTGGTCTCCTGATGGCTGGAGATCCCCGCCGGTATCTGTGCCAATGGTCCAGTAGCCAGGGGCCCGCTTGAGCCATTGCCCCTGCGGATGCTTATCTGTGGCGTATCCATGTACTTACGGCGCCGCGCAGCGCCGGACGGCAACGAGGCCGGTTCCGGAGCGCGGCGCCTTCGCCGTGCCCGTCCACCGCCCACCACCCCCGGGCGGCGCCGGGCCGGCGCGCACCACACGAGGGGGGCGGCACACCGCCGTGAAGAGGATGTTCGTGGCTCCGGATCCGGGGCGTCTGAGACTCAGGAACGCGGCCCGCGCGGTGATCGGCGTCGCCGGCGCCGTCGCCCTCGCCGAGCTGTGCGGTCTCTCCCTGAGCGCCTCCATCACCGGGGGACTGGCGGCGCTCCTCGCCCTCTTCACCGTCACCGACGCGACCGTGCGCCGCCAGGCCGTCACCACCGCGCTGCTGCCGGCCGCCGGATTCCCGGTCCTCGCCCTCGCCACCGCCCTCCACGGGCTGACCCCCGCGCGCGACGCGGCCTTCGTCCTCGTCGTCTTCTGCGGGGTCTACGCCCGCCGCTGGGGCCCGCGCGGACACGCGCTCGGGATCTTCGCGTTCATGAACTTCTTCATCACGCAGTTCCTGCACGCCGTCCCCGCCCAGCTCCCGGAGCTGTTCGCCGCCGTGGGCCTGGCCCTGGTCGCCGCCGGCGCCGTACGGTTCCTGCTCTGGCCCATCGAGCGGCGCACCCCGCCGCCCGCCGCCCCCGCGCCGCTGCCCGGACGGGGCCTTGCCCGGCCCACCACCCGCCAGGCCTTCCAGGCCACCGCCGCCTGCGCCGTCGCCCTCGCCATCGGCCAGGTGCTCTCCGAGGACCGCTGGTACTGGGCCGTCGGCACCGCCTGGTGGATCTTCGTCAACACCGCCTCGCGCGGCGAGACGCTGGTCCGGGGCTTCCGCCGGGTGCTCGGCACCGTCATCGGCGTGGCCGCGGGCGTGCTGATCGCCATCCCGCTGAACGGCGCGCCCGCGCCCACCGCCGTCCTGGTCGCCGGCTGCGTGTTCGCGATCTTCTACACGGCCGCGGTCTCCTACAGCTGGATGATCCTGGCCGTCACGCTCATGGCGGGGCTGCTCTACGGCCTCCTCGGCGTGCTGGACCCCGGCCTGCTCGTGCTGCGCCTGGAGGAGACGGCCGTGGGCGCGGTGTGCGCCGCGCTGGCCGTGGTCCTCGTACTGCCGGTCACCACCCACGCCACGAACGACGCCTGGATCCAGCGCGCCCTGCACTGCGTGCACGCGGCCACGGCCCAGGCTGCCGCCCGCCTCGCCGGCTCCGAGACGGCCGATCCGGCGCCCCACGCCGCCGAGCTGGAGACCCTGCTGGCCCGGGTCCGGATGGCGCTCGCGCCGCTCGTCCACCCGCTCAGCCCGTTCCGTGCGCGCAAGGCCCGCGCCGGCCAGGTCATCGCGCTGCTGGACGACTGCGCCCGCGAGGTGCGCGGGCTGGTGGCTGTGGCCGCCGACCCGGACGCGAGCCACGACGCCCGCCTCGCCGCGGCCTGCTGGCGCGTCGAGGCGGCGGTGGAGGCGCTGACCGCCGAGGAGCGGGGCGCGAGCCGGCCCGCCACGGCGCGCGACACCGCGGCGCACACCGCCGGCTCCGGGCCCGCGCTGGCCCACCTCCAGGGCCTGGAGCGGGCGCTGGTCGAGCTCGCCGCCCCGCTGGGCACCGACCCGCGGGCGCCGTTCGTCGTCAGCGCCTGACCAGTCCCTCCGCGGACTCCGCCAGGCCGGCCGGCAGCCGGCCGGCAGAGTGCACCACCCCGAGGGCCTGGGTGGCCCGGGTCAGCGCCACGTACAGGTCGCTCGGCTCGAAGTCGGCCGGCTCCACCACGATCACCGTGTCGAACTCCAGCCCCTTGGCCTGGCGCGGATCCAGCAGCACGACCTCCCGGGTCAGATCCGGCTCCGCGCCCTCCCGTACCCCCGGCAGCACGGCGGCCAGCGCCGCGTGCCGCGGCCGCGGCGCGATCACCGCGAGCCGCCCCTCCGCCGGCCGTTCCCGCTCCACGGCCTCCGCCACCGCCCGCGCCGGGTCCCCGGCTTCGCGCACCCACGGCCGCACCCCGGTCGCCCGTACCGAACGCGGCGGTTCGAAGCCGGGATCGCGCTTCCGCAGCACGGCCGCCGCCACCTCCATGATCTCGGCCGGCGTGCGGTAGTTGACCCCGAGCCGGACCAGCTCCCAGCGCTCGCCCACGTACGGGGAGAGGATCCGCTCCCAGGAGCCGCAGCCCGCCTCGTCGGCGGTCTGCGCGGGATCGCCGACCAGCGTCATCGACCGGGTGGGGCAGCGCCGCATCAGCAGCCGCCACGCCATCTCCGACAGCTCCTGCGCCTCGTCCACGATCACGTGCCCGAAGGCCCAGGTGCGGTCGGCCGCGGCCCGCTCGGCGGCGCTGCGGTGGTCGGCCTCCTCCTGGCGCTCGGCCATCCGCTCGGCGTCGATGATGTCGTGGGCCGCGAGGAACTCGTTCTCCTCGTCCTCGAACTCGTACGACTGCGAGCCCTCGGAGAGGTCCAGGACCCCCTGTGCGTACGCGACGCGCTTCTGCCGCTCCCGTTCCTCCGCGGCGCGCCGGGCGCTGTCGTCCTCCCCGAGCAGCTCGGCGGCCTCGTCCAGGAGCGGTACGTCGGCCGGCGTCCACTCCGGCCGCGCCGAGGGCGCGCGCCGGATCAGCCCGGCCTCGTGCGCGGACAGGTGCGTGGGATCCGCCAGGAAGCCGGCGACCAGCTGCTCGGGGGTGAGGGAGGGCCACAGCGAGTCGATCGCCGCGTGCACGGCGGGACTCGTCGCGATCTCCTTGCCGAGCTGGGCGACGTCGTCCGAGCCGAGCAGGTTCGGCCCGCCGTACGGATCGGCGCCCAGCCGGTCGGCGAGCTGCGCGGTGAGCGCGTCGATGATCCGGAAGGCGAAGGCCGGGCGCGCCTGGTTGTGCGGCAGCCCCGTGGCCCGGGCCCGGTCCCGCGCCTCGTAGGCCATCGTGCGGTCCAGCAGCAGGGTCCCGTAGTCGTCGTGGTCGATCTCCAGCGCGGGCTCGGGGACCGTGTCGTACTCCTCCCCGGTGCCCGCCGGCACGTTCTCCGGCAGGCCCTGCCGGTCCGCCACGACCCGCGCGAGGACCTCCGCCATCGCTGCCCGGCCCTTCACCGCGGCGGCGCCGGGGCGGTCGGCGCCGGTGGCGTGCACGCCGGGGAAGAGCTCGCCGGGGGTGGCGAGCAGGACGCCCGTCTCGCCGAGGGCCGGGAGCACCTCGCCGATGTAGCCGAGGAAGGCCGGTCCCGGTCCGACGATCAGCACCCCGCGCTTGGCGAGCAGTTCCCGGTGGGCGTACAGGAGGTACGCGGCGCGGTGCAGCGCGACCGCGGTCTTCCCGGTGCCCGGACCGCCCTCCACGACCAGCACCCCGCGGTGCGGGGAGCGGATGATCCGGTCCTGCTCGGCCTGGATGGTGCGCACGATGTCGTGCATGCGGCCGGTCCGGGCGGCGTCGAGCGCTGCGAGCAGCACGGCGTCCGCGTCGGCGCCCTCGTGCCCGGTGCGCTCCGCGTCGGTCAGGTCGAGGATCTCGTCGTGCAGGGCGGTGACCTCGCGCCCCCGGCTGCTGATGTGCCGCCGACGGCGCAGCCCCATGGGGGTGTGGCCGGTGGCGAGGTAGAAGGGCCGGGCCACCTCCGCGCGCCAGTCCAGGACCAGCGGGGTGCGTTCCGCGTCGTCCGCGCGGATTCCGATCCGGCCGATGTGGTGGTCACGGCCGTCGGAGAACTCCAGACGGCCGAAACAGAGGCCGTTCTCGCCCGCATTCAGCGCGGAAAGCAGGCCGGACTGCTCGGCCACCATGACATCGCGCTCCAGGCGCGCCTGAAACCCGCTTCCGACGTCGCGCAATGCCCCTTCGACCGCATGTTCGGCCTGGTCGCGCAGGTCGTCGAGGCGCCGATAGAGACCGGTGACGAATTGCTGCTCTTTACGGAATTCCTCGGTTGACAATTGCACTCCCACCGCGATACAGTGTCCTCGTAAGGTTCTTGTGGCTTCATTCCCGCGAAGTCACGAACCAGCAAATATACTCTCTCGCATCCCTCGGCAGCGAATTCGGCCGGGGGATTTTTTGCGTACGGTGGATCTCATGACCACCGCACACGGCTCCGCCGACGGAATCGTCTACCGCCTCGCCCGCCCCGAGGACGCGGGTGCCATCGAGGCCCTGGACGGTTCCTTCACCACCGCCACGGTCTTCGAGGTGACCGCCTCCGACGACGGCTTCGGCTTCCGGGTCCGCGAGGTCCCGGTGGACCCGCCCGTGCACAAGGTGTTCCCGCCCGAGGAGCACGACGAGCAGGGCTTCGGCGGCGGGGCGGGCCAGGATGCCGACGCGCGCACCTACGTGGCCCTGGACGCCGGCGAGGTGTGCGGCTTCGCGGCCGTCGGCTACGCCGCGTGGAACCGGCGCCTCACGATCGAGGACATCGAGGTCGCGCCCGGCCGCCGCGGCCGCGGCATCGGCCGCGCCCTCATGGAGTGCGCGGCGGAGTACGCCCGCGAACGCGGCGCGGAGCACCTGTGGTTGGAGGTCAGTTCGGTCAACACCCCGGCCGTGCACGCCTACCGGCGCATGGGATTCGGCTTCTGCGGCCTCGACACTGCGCTGTACGGCGGTACGCCCGCAGCCGGCGAGCAGGCGCTCTACATGAGCCGCCCCTGCCGCTAGACCCGCCCGCGTGCGCGGGCGGCCCGGCGCACGCACGGCCAACTCCCGCGCCTGCGCCGGATCGTACGCCCCTACGCCCCCTGCCCGCAGGCCGATCGCCGAAGATCACTCAGAGGAGTGTTCCGGCCGCTCCTGCCGCCCACCGCTGACCTGCGGCATGTACAACGGGTAATTGTTCATTGCACATTCATCCGGCACGTACAGGGTGGATCTGGTCGGACAGGGGGTAATCGCCCGGAATGGAAATTCTTCAACAACGCTCCACCACCGCTCAGGTGTGGGACGCGGCCGAGGAGTTCATCCGACTCTTCCACCGGGAGACCAAGGGCGCAGGCGATCCGCGCGCCCGGCTCGCCGCCGTCAGGGCCGAACTGGCCGGGACCGGCACCTACATGCACACCCCCGAGGAACTGGCCCACGGGGCGCGCGTGGCCTGGCGCAACAGCAACCGCTGCATAGGCAGGCTCTACTGGAACTCGCTGCGGGTCCGCGACCGTCGCGGGCTCACCGACGCCGACGACATCGCCGCGGAGTGCTTCGACCACCTGCGCGAGGCGACCAACGGCGGCAGGATCAGACCCACCATCACGGTCTTCGCCCCGGACGCCCCGGGCCGTCCCGGCCCGGTGATCTGGAGCGAGCAGCTCATCAGGTACGCCGGCTACGGCGACCACCCCTCCGTCACCGTCGGTGACGCCCGCAACGCCCCGCTCACCGAGGCCCTGCTCCAGCTCGGCTGGCCGGGCGGCTCCGGCAGCCCCTTCGACCTCCTCCCGCTGGTGGTCCAGGGCGTCGACGACAAACCCCGCTGGTTCGACACCCCCGCGGACGCCGTCCTGGAGGTGCCGATCGGCCACCCCGACGGCGACGGCTGGGCGGACTGGGGGCTGCGCTGGCACGCCGTGCCCGCCATCTCCAACATGTGCCTGGAGATCGGCGGCATCCACTACCCGGCCGCGCCCTTCAACGGCTGGTACATGGGCACCGAGATCGGCGCGCGCAACCTCGCCGACACCGACCGGTACAACCTCCTGCCGGCCGTCGCCCGCCGCCTCGGCCTGGACACCTCCAGCGACCGTTCGCTCTGGAAGGACCGCGCGCTCGTCGAGCTCAACCGGGCGGTCCTGCACTCCTTCGACCGCGCCGGCGTCGCCATCGCCGACCACCACTCCGAGTCCCGGCGGTTCCTTTCCCACATGGAGCGGGAGGAGCGCAAGGGGCGCGAGGTGGGCGCGGACTGGTCCTGGATCGTGCCGCCGATCTCCGGCTCGGCCACCCCGGTCTTCCACCGCACCTACGAGGACAGCCCGAGCAGTACGGCGTACGTCCACCACCCCGGCGCGCAGGAACGGGCCCAAGGACGAGATTTGGTCTAGACCTTCTGTTACCGTCGGCTCCGAACGGATCCGAGAGCGGTGAGAGGGGCCTCGCGTGGGCGGCGCTGACAGTACGGACCATGGCGGCGAACACCGGGCCTACATCGGCTCGTTCACCTCGGGGGGCGGTCGCGGTGTCACCACCGCGGCCGTGGATCCGGTGACCGGAGCGCTGACCACGCTCTCGGTCGCCGCCTCGGAGGACCCCTCGTACCTCACCCTCGCCCGGGACACCGGCGTGCTCTACGCGGTGAACGAGACCGAAGGGGGCGCGGTGAGCGCCTTCCGGCCGACCGCCGACGGCCTCGTCCCGCTCGGCGCGGCCGTCCGCGTCGGCGGCTCCGGCCCGACCCACCTCAGCGTGAGCGCGGGCCGGCTGCTCACCGCCAACTACACCTCCGGCAGCGTCAGCAGCCTCCCGCTCGCCGCCGACGGCAGTCCGGCAGGGCCCGCCCACGTCCTCCCGCACGAGGGCCGCGGCCCCGACCCCGACCGCCAGGAGCGCCCGCACGCCCATCAGGTGCTGCCCGACCCGACCGGCCGCTGGGTGCTCAGCGTGGACCTCGGCACCGACTCGGTGCGGGTCTGCGCGCCGGACCCGGCCACCGGCGCGCTGGGGGTGCACTCGGAGACGGCGTTGCGCGCCGGGTCCGGCCCCCGCCACCTGGCCTTCCATCCGGAGGGTGCCGCAGTCTACGTCCTGCACGAGCTGGAGCCGCAGCTGACCGTCTGCCGCTGGAACGGGGCGTCCGGGCAACTGGAACCGGTCCGTGAGGTTCCGGTCGCTTCCACGGGCGTCGCAGGGGCCGTACGGGCCTACCCCTCGGCGATCGTCGTCTCGCCCGACGGGCGGTTCGTCTGGGTGGCGGTCCGGGGCGCCGACTCCATCGCCACGCTCTCCCTCGCCGACGGCCCCGAGGAGCCGCGGCTCACCGGGGCCGTGGACTGCGGCGGCGAGTGGCCGCGCGATCTCGCCGTCGACGCCCCGGGGCGCCGGCTCTACGCGGCCAACGAGCGCTCGGGCGACGTCACCTGGTTCGACGTGGACCCGCTGACCGGGCGGCCGCACCGGGCCGGCTCGGTGGCCGTGCCCGCGGCCACCTGCGTGGTCCTCGGCTGACCCGCGTACGGACGTACGGGGCGTGCGCACGGGCGCGCGTACGGGACTCGCGCCCCGGGCATCCGTACGCGGCCACGGAGAAGGCCCCTGGCGAGCCCTGGAAACCAGGGCCGGCGGGGGCCTTCTCCGTCACGGACGGGCGGTTCAGTGGGCAGCGGCGCCCTGGCTGATCCCGAGGGCCGCGGAGTACTGGGCGACGGCCAGCTTGCCGAGCGCCGGGTAGGCCCCGAGCACCTCGGCGGTGGCGCAGTCGGCCTCCTTGCAGGCGGTGTCCAGCAGCCCCTCGGCCGCCTCCGGGCCGATCAGGTACGGGGCGAGCGCGAGCTGCGTGGAGCCCTCGCCGCGCAGCTGCTCGGCGACGGCGGCCACCGAGCCCTCCTGGTCCAGCGCGGCCGCCTTGACGGGCACGGCGAGCCGGGCGGCGAGCAGCATGCCCGTGATGCCGGCGGCCTGCACGGCCTCCTCGCCACCGGTGGTGGCCAGGACGATGCCGTCGGCGGCGGTGGTCACGGTGAAGAGCCGGGCGCGGTCGGCGCGGGCCAGGCCCGCCTCGGACAGCCGCACGTGCAGGCCCTCGGCGAGCAGCGGGTGCGGGCCGAGCACGTCGGCCAGCTCGGCGGCGGCCGAGGAGTCCATCAGCGCCTGGCGGACCCGGCGGAGCAGGTCTCCGTCCGGACCGGCCAGCAGGGGCACGACCACGGCGTCCGGGCCGGTCGGCGCGGGCACCTCGTGGCCGGCGGCGCGGGCGAACTCCGCGCGCGCGGCACGCTCGGTCGCGACGGCGGTCAGCACGCCGGAAAGGGACGGGAACTCGGAGGCGTCGTCACCGTCGAGGAAGCCGATGCGGGCGTCGAGGCCCGGCAGCTCGGAGCGGCCGATGCTGATGATCTCTTCCGCGAGCCCTCGCGAGGCGGACGAGGGGGCACCGGGCACGGCGAGCACCAGCGCGGGCGCGCCCTCGGGCGCCGCCGCGGGCTCGGGCCGGCGGTGCCGTCCGGTCTGGCGGGGTCGCGGCATTCGTACGGGCAGGCCATTTGCGGGCCCAGTGGGGGAGCTCATGGCGCCGCATGCTACTGGCTTATCGGAACAAGGTGTTCGGGCAGGGCCTTCTCCGGCGGCATCTGTCCGCATTTATCCGATGAAGAGCAGATACCGTCAACTCACCGACGGTAGGCGCCCGGCCACCCGGTTGGACCAGTAGAGTGACACGGCGTGGCACCACGACCCTTGAATGAACTCGTTGAAGCAGGCTGGGCGAAGGCTCTGGAACCTGTGTCCGGACAGATCGCCGCCATGGGGAACTTCCTGCGCGGCGAGATCGCCGCGGGCCGGACGTACCTGCCGGCCGGCGCGAACGTACTGCGCGCCTTCCAGCAGCCGTTCGACGACGTCCGCGTCCTGATCGTCGGACAGGACCCCTACCCCACACCGGGGATGGCCATCGGCCTGAGCTTCGCCGTCGCGCCGGAGGTGCGCAGGCTGCCGGGCAGTCTGGAGAACATCTTCCGCGAGATGAACTCCGACCTCGGACTGGCGAGGCCGTCCAACGGGGACCTCACCCCGTGGACCCGGCAGGGGGTGCTGCTGCTCAACCGGGCCCTGACCACGGCCCCCGGCAAGCCGGCCGCGCACCGCGGCAAGGGCTGGGAAGAGGTGACCGAGCAGGCGATCCGGGCACTCGTCGCGCGGGGCAAGCCGTTGGTGTCGATCCTGTGGGGCCGCGACGCGCGCAACCTGCGGCCACTGCTCGGGGACCTGCCGGCGCTCGAGTCGGCGCACCCCTCGCCGATGTCGGCGGACCGCGGCTTCTTCGGCTCGCGCCCGTTCAGCCGGGCCAACGACCTGCTGGCGCGCCAGGGGACCCAGCAGGTCGACTGGCGACTGCCCTAGGGCCCGTCTCCGGTCGTGTCCGCATCCGTTCCCGCGGTGAAAGGGGAAGGATGGGCGAACGGGAGCGTCCGGCGTCCGCCGGCCGCGCTCCCGGTACGGAACGAACGGAGCACAGCCCGTGAGCACGCATCCCCGGAACCCGACCCCGCCCGCGACCCCGGCCCCGGCCACCGGACTGCACTGCCTGGTCACCGGCGCGGGCGGCTACATCGGCGGCCGGCTCGTCCCCGAGCTGCTCGACGCCGGCCACCGCGTGCGCTGCCTGGCCCGCACCCCCGCCCACCTCAGGGACCACCCGTGGGCCGGACGGGCCGAGGTGGTCCGCGGCGACGTCACCGACGCGGCGAGCCTGCGTCCCGCCCTGCGGGACGTAGACGTGGCCTACTACCTGGTGCACTCCCTGGAAGCCGGGCGCGAGTTCGAGGAGACCGACCGGCTCGCGGCCACCACCTTCGCCGCCGAGGCCCGCGCCGCCGGCGTAGGCCGCATCGTCTACCTCGGCGGCCTCACCCCGCGCGACGTGCCCGAAGGCGAACTCTCCCCGCACCTGCGCTCCCGGGCCGAGGTGGGCCGGATCCTGCTCGGCTCCGGGGTGCCCACGACCGTACTGCGCGCGGCCGTCGTCATCGGCTCCGGATCGGCCTCGTTCGAGATGCTCCGCTACCTCACCGAACGGCTCCCCGTGATGGTGACGCCGAGCTGGGTCGGCACCCGCGTCCAGCCCATCGCCGTACGGGACGTGCTGCGCTACCTCGTCGGCAGCGCGCGGATGCCGCGCGACGTCAGCCGGGTCTTCGACATCGGCGGTCCCGACCTCCTCACCTACCGGGACATGATGCTCCGCTACGCGGAGGTCGCCGGACTGCCCCGGCGGCTCATCCTGCCCGTCCCCATGCTCACCCCGCGCCTGTCCAGCCACTGGATCGGCCTGGTCACGCCCGTGCCCGCCGCCCTCGCGCGCCCGCTCGCCGAATCACTGAAGTACGAGGTCGTCTGCGCGGAACACGACATCCGGCAGTACGTGCCCGACGGGCCGGGGACGCCCGTCCCCTTCGACCGCGCGCTCGCGCTCGCCCTGGAACGGGTCAAGGAGGCCCGCGTCACGACCCGCTGGTCCAACGCCTCGCTGCCCGGCGCCCCGAGCGACCCGCTGCCCACCGACCCCGACTGGGCGGGCGGCAGCCTCTACACCGACGAGCGCGAGCAGGCCGTCCCGGCGACCCCGCAGCAGCTGTGGCGGGTCATCGAGGGGGTGGGCGGCAAGAACGGCTGGTACTCCTTCCCGCTGGCCTGGGCGGTACGGGGCCAGCTCGACCGGCTCGTCGGCGGGGTGGGGCTGCGCCGGGGCCGGCGCGACGCCGAACGACTCCGGGTCGGTGACACGCTCGACTTCTGGCGGGTCGAGGAGATCGAGCGGGGACGCCTCCTGCGGCTGCGCGCGGAGATGCGGCTCCCCGGACTCGCCTGGCTGGAAATGCGCGTCGACCGCGATGCCGCGGGCGGCACGCTCTACCGCCAGCGGGCCCTCTTCCACCCGCGCGGCCTGGCGGGACAGCTGTACTGGTGGAGCGTGGCGCCGTTCCACGCCATCGTCTTCGGCGGCATGGCGCGAAACATCGCACGAACGGCCGAGAGGACGGCGGAGGAACCCACCGAGGAGGCGGCCGGGAGCACGGCGGGGCCGATGGTGCATCCGGGAGGCGGCGGCGGACAGAAGTGAGGGCGGCAAGTCCGCACGCAGCCCACCCGCCGCCGCCGCGCGCGCCCGCCGGGTGGCCGATCGCCGGGAGTGGCGCCATGAACTCCGTCGTCCTTTTCACCTCCGACCTCCGCCTTCACGACCACCCGCCCCTGCGCGCCGCCCTGGCGGCGGCGCACGACGTCGTGCCGCTGTTCGTCCGGGATCCCGCCGTCGACCGGGCGGGGTTCGCCGCGCCCAACCGGCTGGCCTTCCTCGCCGACTGCCTGGCCGACCTCGACGCGGGCCTGCGCGACCGCGGCGGGCGGCTCGTCCTGCGCACCGGGGACCCCGTAGCCGAGGTCCACGCCGTGGCGCGGCAGGCCGATGCGGACGAGGTGCACATGGCGGCCGGCTGCTCCCGCTTCGCCCGCGACCGCGAGGCACGGCTGCGGCGCGCCCTGGAGTCCGACGGCCGCCGCCTCTACGTGCACGACGGGGTGACCACCGCCGTGCCGCCCGGCGCCGTCACCCCGCAGGGATCCGACCACTTCGCCGTCTTCACCCCGTACTTCAGGCGGTGGGCCGCCGAGCAGCCGCGCACGCCGCTCGCCGCCCCCCGGGCCGTCCGGGTGGTCCGCGGGATGCGCTCCGAGGAACTGCCCGGGCGGCCCTCCGCGGCGGACGTGTCGGAGGGCCTCCCCACGGGCGGGGAGCGGGAGGGCCGCCGTCGGCTCGGTGCCTGGCTGTCCCGGTTCGCCGACACCTACGAGGAGCGCCACGACGACCTCGCCGGCGATGCCACCTCCCACCTGTCCGCGTACCTCCACTTCGGCGCCGTATCGGCCACCGAGGCCGTCCACCGGGCGCGGGCCCGCGGCGGCTCGGGTGCGACCGCCTTCGTACGGCAGCTGTGCTGGCGGGACTTCCACTACCAGGTGCTCGCCGCCCGGCCGGAGACGGCCGTCGCCGACTACCGGCCCCGGCAGGACCACTGGCGGCGGGGCGCCGAGGCGGAGGCGGACCTCCGCGCCTGGCGCGAGGGGCGCACCGGCTACCCGGTGGTGGACGCCGCCATGCGGCAACTCGCCCACGAGGGCTGGATGCACAACCGGGGACGCCTGATCGCCGCCTCCTTCCTCACGAAGACGCTGTACGTCGACTGGCGCGAGGGCGCCCGCCACTTCCTGGACCTCCTCGTGGACGGCGACGTCGCGAACAACCAGCTCAACTGGCAGTGGGTGGCCGGGACGGGGACCGACACGCGGCCCAACCGGGTCCTCAATCCCGTCCTCCAGGGCCGGAGGTACGACCCCCACGGGGCCTACGTCCGCCGCTGGGTCCCCGAGCTCGCAGGCCTGCCCGCCGGGACGATCCACGAGCCGTGGAAGCTCACCGGCCCGGAACGGGACGCCTGCGACTACCCCGACCCGATCGTCGCTCTCGCCGACGGCCTGGCCCGCTTCCGCCACGCCCGGGGCCGTGACTGAGCCTGCCCGCGGGCCGCGTCGGCGCGCAGGACGACGCACGAACGATGCGAGTTGAAGCGCCTCGTGGCCGCGCCGGAGCCTGAGGGGGCGGGAGCGGCCGAGCTCCCGGCAGCGGCGAGGAGGCGGAGTCGTCATGAGCGCAGCACCCGGCACGACCGACGTGCTCCGGGCCGGGGCCCCGGGCGCGTTCCAGGACGCGCTCCCGGACGAGGAGATCGGCCGCGGGATCGGGCGGGGCGACGCGGAGTGCTTCGCCCTGGCCCACCGGCGCTGGGGCAGCCTCGTGCACCACCTGGCCGCCCGCACGCTGGGCGACGTCAGGGAGGCCGAGGACGTCACCCAGCAGGTGTTCCTCGCGGCGTGGTGCGGCCGCGCCGGGTACAACCCCGCACGCGGGCCCGTCCCCGCCTGGCTGGTCGGCATCACCCGCCGGAAGGTCGCCGACGCGCTCACCGCCCGGACGCGCCGGCTCGACCTGGCCGTCGCGGCCGGGGCGGCCCTGTCACCGGACGCCGCGGCGCCCGACGGGTGCGAGCGCGTCCTCGACCGTCTCCGCGTCACCCGTGAGCTCGCGCGCCTTCCGCGTGTCCAGCGCGAGGTACTGGCCCTCGCCTTCTACGCCGACCTGACCCAGGTCCAGATCGCCCGCCGTACCGGTCTGCCCCTGGGCACGGTCAAGAGCCATGCCCGGCGCGGACTCCAGCGGCTGCGCCGGGCCCTAGGGGGCTCCGTAGAGCCGGGAGATGAGGTCGAGCGCCTCCCGCAGCCCACCGGGGCGCAGCGCGCCGGGTCCGGGGGCGCGGCCAGCCCAGCCCGGGCCGGCGAGCAGCATCACGGGGTGCGTCCGCGCCCCCTTGACCCCGAAGATGCTCGCGGCGACGTGCCGGGCGAGCGCGTGGTCGGCGGTGGAGCGGGCCTGGGACCAGAGGACGACGGCGGCCGGTCCCGTGCGCCGTACGGCGGCGTCCAGCGCCTCGGCGGGGACGGCCGCGCCGAACATCCGGGCCGGCAGGCCGCGTTCGCCGAGCCCCGCCGTCAGCGCCTCCAGGGGCAGGGTGTGCTGCTCGGCGGGGACGCAGGCCAGCAGCACCGGGGGAGTGGCGGTCCGGCGTTGCGCGGCGGCGGGCGCCACCCGCCGGAGGGCGGTGGAGACGTGCCAGGACAGCAGGTGCTCCACCTCGACGTAACGGTCGCCGGAGGACTGCCACTTGCGCCCCACCGCGTGCAGGGTCGGCACCATCACCTCCTCCCAGACGGTGACCAGCCCGTGGCCCGCCATCAGGTCGCCGAGCAGCGCGTCCAGGGCCGGGCCGTCGAGGCGTACGGCGGCGCGGGCCAGCCCCCGGCTCTCCCGGAGCACGTCCCGCTCGCCCCGCTCGCCCCGCTCGCCCCGCTCGCCCCGCTCGCCCCGATCGCCCCGATCGTTCCGGACGTCCCGCTCGTCGCCGGGGTGCGAGGGCCCGTCGGCCGGCCCCGGCGGCCGGGGTGGCCCGGGCCGTCCCACCGGACGGTCCGCCCCGGGTCGGCGGTCCGCGAGCGCGCCGGAGCGCCCGCCCCGCGCAGCCCGCGCGGCCTCGGCGGGCGGCACCCCGGAGGCGGTGAGCCGGCACATCTCCTCCAGCATGGCGATGTCCGCGGGGGTCCAGCGGCGGTGCCGCCCGCCCTCGTGCGCGGCGGGACCGATGCCGTACCGCTGGTCCCAGGACCGCAGGGTGGTCGGGGACACGCCCAGGTGACGCGCCACCGCCCCCGTGGTGATGCCGTGCGTGGTCTCGGACATGCCCTCACCGTACGACGCACGAACGATGCGGGTTCACCGTCACCCGCCGATGGTCGCCGCCCGCACGCACAGTACGTCCGGCAGGTGCTCGGCCAGCAGCTGCCAGCTCTCGCCGTCGTCGTGGCTGGCGTACAGCTCGCCGTTGCGGTTGCCGAAGTAGATGCCCGCGGGGTCCGCGTCGTCCGTGCACAGCGCGTCCCGCAGGACCGTGCCGTAGTGGTCCCCGGAGGGCAGCCCCTCCGAGAGCGGCTCCCAGCTGGCGCCCGCGTCCCGGGTGCGGAAGACCCGGCACCGGTGCCCGGCCGGGACGCGGTCGGAGTCGGCGTTGAGCGGGAAGACGTAGGCGGTGTCCGGCCGGTGCGGATGGGCGGCCACCGCGAAGCCGAAGTCGGAGGGGAGCCCGCCGCCGATGTCGGTCCACCGGGACCCCGCGTCGTCGCTGCGGTAGACGCCCCAGTGGTTCTGCAGGTACAGCCGGTCCGTGTCCCCGGCGTCCTGGGCGATCTTGTGCACGCACTGGCCGAACTCGGGGTGGGGATCCGGCAGGAACACCGCCGAGACCCCCTCGTTGGACGGTTCCCAGCTGGCTCCGCCGTCCTTGGTCCGGAACACCCCGGCGGTGGAGACGGCCACGGTCACCGCGTCCCGGTCGCCGGGATCGGTGATCACCGTGTGCAGACCCTCACCGCCGCCGCCCGGGACCCACTTGCCGCGGCTCGGGTGCTCCCACAGCGGGCGGACCAGCTCGAAGGACTCGCCGCGGTCCGTCGAGCGGAACAGCGCGGCCGGCTCCGTCCCCGCGTACACCACGTCGGGGGCCTCGGGCCCGGCCGGCTGCAGCTGCCAGACCCGCTCCAGGGAGGCTCCCGTGTCCTGGGGGAACTTCACGGCCGCCGCGGCGGGCTCGTGCCAGGTGGCGCCCAGGTCGTCCGAGCTGAAGACGGACGGCCCCCAGTGCGTGCTGTCGCCGCCGACCAGCAGCCGGGGGGCCGGCCCCCGCCGGTCGACGGCGACCGCGTAGACGGCCTGGGCGTTGAAATGCGGCCCGTCGAACTCCCACGGTCCGTCCCCTCGGCGACGGCCGATGAAGAGTCCCTTCCGGGTTCCCACGAGCAGCAGTACATCGGGCATGGCCGGTACCTCCGGACCTCGTCGTCCTTGCGGGGCGTTCCTCGTGAAGCGTCTTTCCGGCCAGTCTGCACCCACCCTCTGACAGCGGCCCGGCGGACGGCACCGGGCTGCTGAGCAGCCGATCGATACCGATCATTTACCCTCCGTAAATCGTTGCTACTTGAACGTAGGCGTTCGGAATGGATTGACTTCAGGCCACAGCACTTCTGCCGTCGTACGCGAGAGGACCTTCGTGGCCACCGAGCACTTGTCGCCGCTCGACCTCGCCTTCTGGCGGATCGAATCCGCCGCCCACCCCATGCACCTCGGCGCCCTCGCCGTCTTCCGCGCCGGCGGACCCGGCGCCGGGCCCGCCGCCGGACCCGGGACCGCGTCCGGAGCCACCTCCGGGGCCGCGTCCGGGACCGCGTCCGGGACCGCCGAGCGCGCCGCCGCACTGCTCGCCGCCCGCTGCGCCTCCGTTCCGGGCCTGCGCCGCCGGATCCGCGACGTGCTGCTGCCGGTCGGCGCGGCCGCCTGGTCGCCGGACCCCGGTTTCGACCCGGCGCGGCACGTCTTCCTCGTCCGTACCGACGAGGCGGACCCGCAGGCCGCCGCCGGCCCGCTGATGGCCCGGCCGCTGGACCGGGAACTGCCGCCCTGGGAGGCCCACGTGCTGGCCGGGCCGGACCCGGAGTCCTTCGCGGTGCTCTTCAAGTTCCACCACGCCCTCGCCGACGGCCTCGGCGCGCTGGCCCTGGCGGCCGCGCTCTTCGACGAGGGGCCGGCCCTGCGGACCTCCGCGCGCCCGGTCCCCGAGCAGCGGGCCGGCTCCGTCCTGCGCCGGCTCCCCGGGACCCTGGCCGCCCGGGTCCAGGACGTCGGTCAGGCCCTGGAGATCGGCGCCGCCGTGGCCCGCTCCGGGCTGCCGCTGGGCGTGCCCGCGGCCCTCACCGCGGACCCGGCCGGCAAGGGGACCCGGGCCGTCGCGGGTCTCGCCCTCGACCTGGACGAGGTCAACCTGGTCCGCAAAGCCGCCGGTGGCACCGTCAACGACGTGCTCATCTGCGTGGTCGCGGGGGCGCTGCGGCGCTGGCTGGAGGAGCGGGGCGATCCCGCGCCGACCGGACCGGGCCCCCGTGCGCTGATCCCCGTGTCCCGCCGGGGCAGAGCCGGGTCCGGCGGCGGGAACCGGCTCTCCGGCTACCTGCTGCGGCTGCCGCTGGCCGAGCGCGACCCGCTGCTGCGCCTGGACCGGATCCGGGCGGCGATGGACCGCAACAAGGACGCCGGACCCGCCCGGGGCGCCGGGGCCGTCGCCCTGCTCGCCGACCACGTCCACCCGCTGGGCCACCGGCTCGGAGGCCCCCTCGTCGCCCAGGCCGCCCGGCTGCTCTTCGACATCCTGGTGACCAGCGTCCCGCTGCCCGGACTCACCTTCACCCTCGGCGGCAGCCGGGTCCGCGAGGTCTACCCGCTCGCCCCGCTGGCCCGGGGTCAGTCACTGGCCGTCGCGGTGTCCACGTACAAGGGAACCGTCCACTACGGCCTGGTCGCCGACGCGGGGGCCGTCCCCGACCTGGACGCCCTGGCGGGGGCGCTGCGCGCGGAGCTCGACGCACTTGTACGAGAGGTCTCGTAGTACGAGGAAATTCGTAGTACGGTGAGTCTCGAACTTAGCCGCCGATCCCCGGCGCGCCCGGTGACATCTGGAGCCCTGATGAGTGCTGCCCCCGCGGACCCCGCTGCCTTCGCCGCCCTGTTCACCCCCTACACCCTTCGCTCGGTCACGGTCCCGAACCGCGTGTGGATGGCGGCGATGTGCCAGTACAGCGCCGAGGCGTTCGGCCCGAACGCGGGCGTGGCGCACGACTGGCACTTCGCGCACTACGCCGCCCGCGCCGTCGGCGGCACCGGCCTGATCATCCAGGAGGCCACCGCCGTCTCCCCGGAAGGCCGGATCACCCCCTACGACCTCGGCATCTGGAACGACACCCAGGTCGAGGCGCTGCGCCGGATCACCTCCTTCCTCAAGGCCCAGGGGACCGTCCCCGGCATCCAGATCGCCCATGCCGGCCGCAAGGCCTCGACCGACCGCACCTGGAAGGGCGGCGGCCCGGTCGGACCCGAGGCGCACGGCTGGCAGCCCGTCGCCCCGAGCGCCGTCCCCTTCGCCGAGGGCGGCCACGTACCGCACGAGCTGACGGTCGACGAGATCGCCGGGATCACCCGCCAGTTCGCGGCCGCCACCGAGCGCGCGCTCGCGGCGGGCTACGAGGTCGTCGAGATCCACGGCGCACACGGCTACCTCATCGGGGAGTTCCTCTCCCCGCACAGCAACAGGCGCACCGACTCCTACGGCGGTTCCTTCGAGAACCGGACCCGCTTCGCCCTCGAAGTCGTGGACGCCGTACGGGCGGTGTGGCCCGAGGAGCTCCCGCTGCTCTTCCGGATCTCCGCCACCGACTGGCTGGAGGAGGACGGCTGGACCGCCGACGAGACGGTGCTCCTGGCCCGGCTGCTCCAAGAGCACGGCGTGGACCTCCTCGACGTCTCCACCGGCGGCCTCGCCCCCGGGGTGTCGATCCCCGTCGGCCCGGGCTACCAGGTGCCCTTCGCCGCCCGGGTCAAGGAGGAGACCACCCTCCCCGTGGCCGCCGTCGGCCTGATCACCGAACCGGAGCAGGCCGAGAAGATCCTCGCCAACGGGGAGGCCGACGCGGTCCTGCTCGCCCGGGAGCTGCTGCGCGACCCGTACTGGGCCCGCCGCGCGGCCGCCGAGCTGGGCGCGGAGATCCGTACGCCCGAGCAGTACCACCGCTCCTGGTGACCGGTGCGGCTCCGGCGCCCCGGCCGGCCCCGGAGCCGCACCTCCCGGTTCCGTCGATCTCCACGGGACCCCCGACTCCTTCGACGGCTCTCGTACGATGGGGGCCCGCAGCAAACCGAGTGAGTGGAGCAGGGACATGACGGAACGGGACGCCGGCCGCACCCTCGCCCACCCCGAAGCGGCCGAGATCCGGCTGGAGGGCGTACTGCACGCGCTCTCCGACCCGGTCCGGCTGTCCATCGTCCGGGATCTGGCCGCCTCGGCCGCGGACCTGGCCTGCTCGTACTTCGACCTGCCGGTCACCAAGTCCACGACCACCCACCACTTCCGCGTGCTGCGGGAGAGCGGAGTCGTACGCCAGACCTACCGCGGCACCACCAAGCTGAACGCCCTGCGCCGCGACGACCTGGAGGCCCTCTACCCCGGCCTCCTCGACAGCGTCCTCACGGCGGCCGAGGCCGAGGCGGCGCGCCTCGCCTAGGCCGATGCGTCCCAGCGGTGGAGCAGCTCGCCGTCCGGGCCGAAGACGTCCATGCGGTAGCCGTGGGGCAGCGTGACGCCCTCGCTGAGCGTCAGGTACGCGGTGACGGACGCCGCCTGCCGCTTGAACCGGGCGTCGTCCGTGTCCGGGTTGTGGGTGCGGACGACGATCAGGGGCGATGCCCCGTCCGGCCCGGGCACCTGCTCGATGCCGTACACGTCGGCGTCTCCGCCCGCCTGCCGGTACCGCTCGGCGAGGGCCGCCGCGTCCGGGGGAGCGGCCGTGCTCGTCACGGTGGGGCCCGGTGCGGGTGCGGCCCGGCCGGGGCCCTCGTCCGAACACCCCGACAGCACGGCGCAGGCCGCCACGGTCACCGCAAGTACCAGATTTCTTCCGCGCATCACCGCAGCACTCTAATGCGCGACATCCCCTACGCCAGCCCCGCGGCGCCCAACAGCCCGGGCCAGTCCGGGATCTTGACGGAGCGGCGGCCCAGGGAACGGCCCAGATCGGCCTCGGCCGTTTCGATGGCCTGCCAGCCCGGCCACTCCACCGGGTGCAGGCCCGCTGCCCGCAGGGCGTCCAGCGGGTCCCCGGTCAGCTCGCGCCGGGCCAGCACCGCCGCGTCCTGGAGCAGTGAGGACGCGGTCTCCTTGGCGCACGGTCGGTTCGTGCCGATCACCCCGGTCGGGCCGCGCTTGATCCAGCCCGCCACGTACTCGCCGACCGAGGCCCGGCCCGCACGGATCACCCGGCCCGCCGCGTGCGGGACCGTCCCCCTCTCGGGATCGAACGGCAGCCCGGCCAGCGGGACGCCCTTGTACCCCACCGAACGCAGCACCAACTGCGCCTCGATGTCCTCGTGGACCCCCGTCCCGGTCACCCCGCCGCGCCCGTCCGGGGCGGTCCGCTCGAAGCGCATGCCCGTGACCCGCCCGTCGGGCCCGCCGAGGATCTCCACCGGACGCAGGTAGAACCGCAGGGCGATGCGGCGCGGCTGCGCGCCGGGATCCGCCTCCGCCCAGCCGCGCAGCACCTCCAGGTTCCGCCGCGCCACCGCCGGCAGCGCGGCGGCCGCGCCCGGATCGGCGTACATGGGGTCGAGCGCCAGCTCGGCGCGGTCCGCGAGCGTGTCCACCCCCGGCAGGGTGCCCAGTTCGCGCAGTTCCTTGGTGGTGAACTTGCCCTGCGAGGGCCCGCGCCGGGCCACCATCGCCACCCTGCGCACCCCGCTGTCCGCGAGCGCGCCGAGCGCCGGCTGCGGCATGTCCGTCGGCGCCAGTTCCGCCGTGCCACGGGCCAGGATCCGGGTCACGTCCACCGCGACGTTGCCCGCCCCGACGACCACCGCCGACTCCACCCCCGGCAGGTCGAAGACCTCGCCGAGGGCGTCGGGGTGGCCGCTGTACCAGGACACGAAGGCCGTCGCGGAGTGCACCCCGGCGAGCTCCTCGCCGGGGATCCCCAGCAGCCGGTCCCGCGCCGCGCCCACGCAGTACACCACCGCGTGGTACAGCTCCAGGAGCCGCGCCGTGGACAGCTCCGGCCCGCCGACCTGGACGTTCCCGAGGAATCGGATCCGCTCGTCCTCCAGCACGGTGCGCAGGCTGCCCTGCAGCGACTTGATCTTCTCGTGGTCCGGGGCGACCCCGTACCGCACGAGCCCGTACGGGGCGGGCAGCCGGTCCAGTACGTCGACCCGCATCCCGGGCACCTCGCGCTGCTGGACCAGCGTCTGGGCCGCGTACACCCCGCTGGGGCCCGATCCGACGACGGCGACACGAAGCACGGCGGAGCTCCTCCCGCAGGTGGTCCCAGCATGACACCGGCACCCTCCGCCGTCAGCCCATCGCGCGCATCCGGTGGATCTCGGCGCTCTGCGTGGCCACCACCTCGGTGGCCATCTCCTCGACCGCCACGTTGTTGCCCGCGCCCAGCGCCTCGCCGGCCATCTTCAGGGCGCCCTCGTGGTGGGCGGTCATCAGCTTCAGGAAGAGCCGGTCGAAATCGGCGCCGCGGGCCCCGGTCAGCTCCTCGAGCTGCTCCTCCGTCGCCATGCCCGGCATCGCGGCGTGGTCGTGGCCGGGCCCGCCGGAGCCCCCCGACGGGGCCGGGTGGAGGGTCAGCCACTTCTCCATCGCCCCGATTTCGGGCTGCTGGGCGGCCGAGATCCGTTCCGCCAGCCGCTTGACCCCGTCCGCCGCGGCCCGCTCCGGGGCCAGCGCGCTCATGGTCAGCGCCTGCCGGTGGTGTTCGATCATGCGCTGCACGTAGGCGCGGTCGGCGGCGTTCGGGCTGTCGTCGGGCTTCGCCTTCGCGGCCTGTTCGGGGGTGAGGGTGCGCGCCTTCTCGCCGGGCCGGCCCGGGGCGACGACCACGGGCCGTCCCTCTCCGGCCCGGTCCGCCCCCTCGTCCTCACCCTGGCAGCCGGTGAGCGTCAGCAGGAGGCCGGCGGTGGCGATGGCCGCGGCGGTGCGGCGGAGCAGCGCTGTCTGCGCCTCGCGGCCCCGGAGGGCTTTTGCCATGTCCATGGAAAGGAAGATACTGCCGGGGTCCTGGTTCCGTTCCCTTGCGGGCGGAACCGATCGGGCTCCCCCATCGGAGGGCACAGTGACCTCGCTACACACCAGGCGAGTGCGGAACAGGAGGGTGGGGGTGGCCGTCGCGGCGGCCGGCCTCCTCACCACGCTCCTGGCAGCCGGACCGGCGTCGGCCACCCCCGACCCGGGCGACTTGACACCCGGCAGCGGCAGCGGCAACCAGCAGAGCGCGAGCTCCGTCGAGGGCAGGGAACTGGCCCCGGGCGAGATCCCCGGCCAGGACGAGATCGTGCACAGCCGCAACATCAGGCACCTGGCCAACATCCCCGGCACCGATCCCGCGAACATCAATTCCGACCTGGCCTTCCAGGGCAGGTACGCCTACGCGGGCAGCTACAGCGGCTTCACGATCTACGACATCGCCGATCCGAAGGCACCGAAGACCGTCTCCCAGGTGCTCTGCCCCGGCGGCCAGAACGACGTCTCCGTCCACGGGGACCTGCTCTTCCTCTCCACCGACTCCTCGCGCAGCGACGACTCCTGCAACAGCGTCTCGCAGCCCGCGACGGAGAAGTCCTCGTGGGAGGGCATCAAGATCTTCGACATCAAGGACAAGAAGAACCCCAGGTACATCAAGTCCGTCGAGACCGCATGCGGTTCCCACACCCACACCCTGGTGCCGGGCGACCGGGACATCTACCTCTACGTCGCCTCGTACTCCCCGAACGAGGCCTTCCCCGACTGCAAGCCGCCGCACGACGGCATCTCCGTGGTGAAGGTCCCGAAGAAGGCGCCGGCGAAGGCCGCCGTCGTCGCCTTCCCGATCCTCTTCCCGGACGGCGGCAACCCGGGCCAGCCCACCAACCCCGGCGTCTCCAAGACCACCGGCTGCCACGACATCACCGTGCTGCCCTCGAAGAAGCTGGCCGCCGGTGCCTGCATGGGCGACGGCATCCTCTTCGACATCAGCAAGCCCGAGCAGCCGAAGGTCATCGACCGGGTGCAGGACAACGTGAACTTCGCGTTCTGGCACTCGGCCACCTTCAACGAGCGGGCGGACAAGGTGGTGTTCACCGACGAGCTCGGCGGCGGTTCCGGTGCCACCTGCAACGGGGCCACCGGCCCCGACCGGGGCGCCGACGGGGTCTACGACATCACCGGCCGCGGGGACCAGCGCAAGCTCGTCTTCCGCAGCTACTTCAAGATCCCGCGCCACCAGGCCGACACCGAGAACTGCGTGGCCCACAACGGCTCGCTGGTCCCGGTCGGCGGCGGCCGCGACATCATGGTGCAGGCCTGGTACCAGGGCGGCGTGTCCGTATGGGAGTTCACCGACTCCGCGCGGCCCAGGGAGATCGCGTACTTCGAGCGCGGACCGCTGACGACGGACCGGCTCGGACTGGGCGGGTCCTGGTCGGCGTACTACTACAACGGGCACATCTACTCGAACGACATCGCCAAGGGCCTCGACGTGCTGCGGATCGACGACTGGCGCACCGAGAGCGCCAAGTGGGTGTGGATGGACCGGCTCAACGTGCAGAGCCAGCCCGAGTACCACTGACGTCCATGGCGCTAAGGGTGTGAGGGAAACGTTCCGCCGGGCGGCCCGCCGTCCGGCGGAACGCCGAGCTCCCAGTCCAGTCCGTAGCGCTGGAACAGCTCGGCCCGCAGCCGGGCCTCCGGCATCGGGGCGCCCGGCAGCAGGATCGCCACGACCGCACCCATCAGGAGGGCACGCAGCAGCGGATAGTCCGCGTCCACGTCCGCCGAGCCGTACCGGGCGACGGTGTCCCGCAGCAGTTCCGCCAGCCGCTGCTGCTCCGGACACCGCACGAAGCCCTCGGCCGTGAGGATGCCCGCCATGTGGTTCCGCATCAGCAGCGGCTCGTCCCGCGCCAGCCCGAGGATCGCGTCGATGGCGCGCGCGAGCCGCTCGCGCCCGTCGTCGGTGCGGGGCTCCCGCTCCAGCGCGGCGTCCAGCGTCAGGTGCAGCAGCCGGTGTACCGCCGACTGCAGCAACTGCCGTTTGCCCGGGAAGTAGTACGAGACCAGGCCGCGGGCGGCGCCGGCCCGGTCGGCGATGTCGCCGAGGGTCGTGGCCTCGTAGCCGCGCGAGGCGACGAGCTCGACCGTGGACTGGAGCAGGCGCTCCCGGGAACGTCTGCGCAATTCTTCATTGACCGATGCGCTGCGCGGGACCATGCTTACTCCTGCGTTGACTGGCTCAGAGCCAATATACTCAGCGCACGGGGTCGCCTGCTCTGGGTGAAACGGGGGATCGCCCAGAGCAGGCACCCCACACCCCTCACCGGTCCGCAGTGCCGGACCCGCGCCGACGGCCCGATCCGGACGTCGCGAGCGCCACCACGGCCACGCCCAGCAGCCAGCCCGCCACCACGTCGGACAGCCAGTGGACCCCGAGGTAGACACGGGTGAAGCCGACCCCGAGCACCGAGACCGCGGCCACCACCCAGGCGGCGGCCGGCGCCCACGCCGGGAGCGTAGGGGGGAGAGGCCGGGGGAGGGGCTGCGACAGCGGCCGGGGGAGCAGCCACAGGAGCAGCCCGCACACCACCGTCGCCGTCATGGCGTGCCCGGACGGGTAGGCCGCGTACTGCGCCGAGTCCACCGGATCGGGCCACACCGGGCGCTCCCGGCCCACCAGTGCCTTCAGTCCCTGCTGCACCACTGTGGCCACCAGGGTGGCCAGCGCCACCCGAAGCGCCCGCTCCCGGTCGCCGCGCCACCACAGCAGGACGCACGCGACGGCGGCCAGCGTCCGCATGGTCCACGGATCCCACACCCAGTCGGACAGCACCCGCATGGCCTGCGTGACCCCGGGGTGGGCGACGGCGTGGGCGTGCAGGTCCCCGGCGACCCGGAGGTCGCAGGAGAGGAGCGGCCGCCACCCCGCCACCACCAGCGCCGTCAGGACCGACACGAGCAGAGCGGCGAGGACGCCCGCCCACCGAAGGGGGTTGTTCCGCATGGGGCGATCCTCGCACCGGCGCGCGGGTCGCCGGGCCGCGCCGCGGGCGCGCCACGAGGGGGCACTACGCCAGCGCGCTCAGCCCCGGCACGAAAGCCACCACCAGCGGTACCGCCGGGACCAGCGTGGCCAGCGCGGTCAGGCGCAGCCTGCGGCCCGGCGACAGCCGGGGCGCGGCCGCGAGCAGCCTCCGCACCCGCTGCGGGACGTGCGCCTGCTGGGTGGAGGCCGCGAACACCCCCCGGTCCTCATTGAGCCCGACCAGCGCCAGCGCGATCGTCAGCCGTCCGAACCGCCGCGAGGCCACGTCGTCGGCGGCCATCTCCACCAGCCGGTGCATCTCCGCCTCGAAGGCCGCGAAGACCGGCACCTGCGGGAATCCCCGGGCCAGCGCCCGCGAACAGTGCAGCAGCCAGTCGTGCCGGGCCGCCGCGTGCCCCTGCTCGTGCGCCAGTACGGCGTCCAGCTGGCTGCCCTTCAGCCGGCCCAGTGCCGCCGTGGTCACCACCAGCTGAGGGACCGCTCCCGGCAGCCACCAGGCGTCCGGCCGCGGACCCTCCAGTACGACGAGCCGCGCGCCCGAGGGATCTTCGCCCGGAAGCAGCGGGGCCCGTACGAGCAGTTCGCTGCCCTGCGCGCGCCGCCGGGCCCGGGCCCGCAGCACCTCACCGGTCAGCATCGCCCCGGTCCACAGCGCACCGCCCGCCAGCGCCAGCGCGGTGGCCGCGGCCCAGGGCCCGCCGGACGCGCCCAGGGCGTAGGCGTCGACCACCCCGTGCGGGGCGGCGGCGAAGAGCCGGCCCCGGACCGCCTGCCAGGCGGCCGCCGCACTCAGCAGCATCGACAGTCCGAAGCACAGGAGCACGGCACCGACCGCGCACTGCCACGCCCACAGCGCCACGACCGGCTCGCGCTCGGGCCATCGGGCCCGGGCCAGCAGGCGGGGGGCGAGCACCGCGGTCAGGGCGCCGAGCATCAGGAGAGCGGCGGTGACCATCATGGTCGCCAGCCTATGAGCGCGGGACTACCTGCGGGTACGGCCTCGGGGCTTTGGTGACGCAGGACACGTCCGTCGGCGCCGTCACATCGCGAGCAGCATCGCCAACATCCCCATTCCCATGGCCAGTCGGCAGGCGCGGATCAGCTCGGCCGGTCCGCCCGGGCCCGCGGCGACCGGCTGCCCGGCGGGGCCTCCCGCGGTGAGCAGCCGGGTGCCCCCGAGGACCACGTACCCGGCGTAGTAGAGGAGCAGCGCC
The DNA here is from genome assembly GCF_045000215.1 of Streptomyces sp. 147326. NCBI lineage: Bacteria > Bacillati > Actinomycetota > Actinomycetes > Kitasatosporales > Streptomycetaceae > Streptomyces > Streptomyces sp. 147326. Next base: position 7,663,983 of record NZ_CP134201.1, read on the forward strand.
CCGGTCAGCAGTGGCAGGCCGGCGCCCTGGCCGTGCCCATGTCCGTGACCGTTCCCGGAGACCGCTGCCGTCAGGCTCATGTAGACCATCGTCAGGGAGCCCACCAGGTGGTGGGTGTGGTGCGCCCCGCCCCGCAGCAGCCACAGGGCGTGCAGGGCCGCGCCGCAGAAGACCACGCCCAGCACGGGAGCCCGCCACCCGTCGGCGCGGGCGAGGGGAACGGCCATCAGCGCCATGCCGAACCCCATCACCGCCTCCGCGGCCGCCGCTCCGCCCGACGTGCGCACCCGCCGCAGGCAGTACCCACCGCTCACCGCGCACAGCAGCACCAGCAGCCAGGCGGACACGGAAACGGACACCGGGTCGGAGAGGGACGTGGCTGAACCGTGCACGGCGGAACCCCCGGTTCGTCGGCATCACGCGTCACGCGTCACGCGTCACGGGGAGAGATGCCCCTCTCCCACGGCGCTCACGCGGCCCCGGGATACGCTCTCCCTGCCGCACCAGGCATGTCATATGCCACCGCACCGAACGGAGCGCCCGATGTCGACCGCCCAGTCAGCCGCCCTCAGTTTCCGCAGCGCCGTGGAGGCGGACGTACCGGAATTGGTGGTGCTCGTCGAGTCCGCGTACCGCGGGGACGCCAGCCGTGCCGGCTGGACCACCGAGGCCGACTACCTGGACGGGCAGCGCACGGACCCGGACGGGGTGCGCGCCGTCATCGAAAGCCCCGACAGCGTCCTGCTCGTCGTCGAGCGCGCGGGTGAACTCGTCGCCTGCTGCCAGCTCGAACACCGCGGGGACCACGTCTACTTTGGCATGTTCGCCGTCCGCCCCGGGCTCCAGGGAGCCGGCCTCGGCAAGGAGATCCTGGCCGAGGCCGAGCGCCGCGCCCGCGAGACGTGGGGTGCGAAGGAAATGCGGATGACGGTGGTGAACGTGCGGGAGGAGCTCATCGCCTACTACGTGCGCCGCGGCTACCTGCGCACCGGTGAGCTGAGCCCCTTCCCCTACGGCGACGAGCGCTTCGGCGTCCCGCTCCGGGACGACCTCGCTTTCGAGCTGCTCGTCAAGACGCTCTGACCCCTCGTCAGGACGGTCGGGTCCGCAAGGCCGTCAGGCGGTGAACCGGCCCGTGCTGCGGATCTCCGGGAGGTCCGTGGCCGCGCCGTTCAGCCCGAGCGCCCGCGCCAGCCGCAGCTGGTCCAGGGTGTTGACCGCCAGGGCGGTCACCCGCAGGCCGGCCGCGTGCGCCGACTCCACCGTCTCCAGGGAGAGCAGGTGGATGTCCACCGCGATCGTCGTGGCGCCCGCGGCCAGCGCCCGGTCCACGATGCCCCCGGCGCCGTCCCCGGGGGCCGCGTACAGGGTGGTCCGTACGCCGGGCACCAGCCGGGCCACCTCGGCGAGCAACGCCCCGTCGGCGGAGGCCACCTCCACCCGGCCGGTCAGGTCGCGGCGCAGGATCAGCTCCGCCAGCACGCCGGCCGCGGCCCGGTCCCGTACGGACACCTGGAGCGGCACCCGGACCGCGTCCAGGACCTCCTCGAGGACCGGCACCCGCTCGCCCTGACCGGCGTCGAGCTCGCGCAGCTCGGCCAGGGTCAGATCGGCGACGGCCCCCGAGCCGTCGGTGGTCCGGTCCACCTCGGGGTCGTGCAGGGCGACGAGGGCGCCGTCCTTGCTCAGCCGGAGATCCAGGGCGACGACGTCCATGCCGGAACGTTCCGCTCGAACGAACGACCGCAAGGTGTTCTCCGGTTCGACACCCATGACCCCGCGGTGACCGATGGTGAGGAAAGTCAAGGTTCTCTCGCTTCCGTCGACGGCGGCTCCCCGCGCGGTCGCGGTGTCCCGACCGGCCGCGCGCGATGAGGACGCATGCTAGTGCGCCGAGGGTGCGAAGGGACCGCCCGTGCACCGACCCGGAAGGGCGCTCAGGCCGCTTCCCGCCAGGGTTGTGCGCCCCGCGGCGGCCGGCGCCGGGCCCGCCGCGTCACCCGGGGGTGGGCGCGTCCCCGTCGGCTTGACGGCCTTCGTCGCCGGCCTCCGGGCCCGCCTCGGATCCGGTCTCCGAGCCGGTCCGCGCGCTGCCGGCCGCTCCGGCCTCCGGGAGCGCCGCCAGGTCGGCGAGCAGGGCCTCAGCCAGCTCCAGCTCGGCCAGGTGCTGGCGTTCGCTCCAGCGCAGCGCGAGGGCGGGGAAGGCCCATTCCGGTACGCCGTCCGCCTGCTCCATGGCCTCCCGTACGGCGGCCAGCTCGCCCCGGGTGCGCTCCATGTGCTCGTCGACCATCGCGCGCAGCCGCTCCGGCTCGGCCAGGTGGCCGAGCCAGATCCGCAGCAGCAGACCGTGCTTGAGCACCGGCGGTCCCGCCTCGGCGGTGTCGGCGGCCCAGCCGGACAGGGCCGCGCGGCCCGCGTCGGTGATGGCGTACCGCCGTTTGGCCCGCGCCTCCTCGGGGCCCGAGCGTGCGGAGGCGGCGTAACCGAGTTCCTCCAGACGGCGCAGCTCCGCGTAGATCTGGCTGATGGCCGGTGACCAGTAGAAGAAGCGCAGCGAGGAGTCCGCCCACTTCTTCAGCTCGTAGCCGGTCCGCTCACCGGGGAAGGAGAGCAGGCCGAGCACGGCCCACGCGGTCGGCGGAAGCTCTTGCTTCTTCGCTTCCTGACTACTAGTCATATTACTAATTGAAGTGAGACCGGGCACGCGACGCAACCCTGGGGGCACAGTGAAATTCTCCGTGATCTTCGAAGCACAGCTTGCCGACCCGACGGTGGAACGGGAGCACCAGGTCATCCGCGACTGCGTCGAGCAGGCCGTGCTCGCCGAGCGCATGGGATTCGACCGGATCTGGGCCGTGGAGCACCACTCCCTGAAGTGGTACGCCCATATGAGTGCCCCCGAGATCTTCCTGACCTGGGTCGCGGCCAGGACGAACACCATACGCATCGGGCACGGCGTCGTGTGCATGCCCTTCAACTTCAACCATCCGGTGCGGGTCGCCGAGCGGGCCGCCATGCTCGACCTGCTCTCGGGCGGGCGGCTCGACCTCGGAGCCGGGCGCGGCGGCACCGAGCAGGAGACCTCGCTGTGCGGGGTGGACCGGGAGCGCACCGCGGCGGAGGTGGAGGAGGCGCTGCGGATCATCGGCAGGGCCTGGCAGGAGGAGGAGCTGGAGTACCACGGCGACCTGATCGACATAGACCCGCACCCGATCCTGCCGCGGCCGCGGCAGACCCCGCATCCGCCGCTGTTCCTGGCGTGCAGCCGCGGCGAGACGCTGGTTCAGGCGGCCGAGCTGGGGATCGGGGCGCTGGTGATGGGCTTCGCCGGACCCGAGTCGATCGCACAGATGCGCTCCGTCTACGACGCCGCGATCGCCGGGCGGGACGGCGGCCGGTTCGTGTCCACCGTGGTCAACGACCACTTCTCCGTGCTGTGCCCGACCATCGTGCTCGACGACCGGGAGGAGGCGCGCCGGATCGGCGTCCGCGGCCAGCGGTTCTTCGCCCAGTCGATCGGTCACTGGTACGGCGGGGCGGGGGTCCCGGACGAAGCCGTCGTCGCCGGCGCCGACGAGGCGGCGGAGATGCGCAGGGCCGCCGAGCAGGTGGTGGCCCGGCTGCACGAGCAGGACATCCCGGTCCGTCCGGCCTCGACGGCCACCTTCAACGCCGACCACGCCTACGGGAGCGCCGACGACGCCATCGCGTACGTGGAACGGCTCAGGGAGGCGGGGGCCGACGAGATCATGTGCCTGATCCAGATGGGCACGGTGGAGCAGGAGGCCTGCCTGGAGACCCTGAGGCAGTGGGGGGAGAAGGTCATCCCGCACTTCCGCGGCATGTGATGTCCGACTCCGCCGCCTACCCCCGGCCCCGCCCGCCCCGGTCCGGCCAGAACCGGCCACAGGCCGGGAAGCCTTGGCGCAACTGGGCGGAGTGGTCGGTTCCACCCTGATGAACGGGAAGACTTCCGGTGAAGCGGGGGGTATCACAGGATAATTTCCCGAGCCACCTCTTGAACGGAAGAGCCTCGCGCGCATACGCTGCCTTGACGTGAGGTTCTCCTGTGGAGGAAGTGACATGACGGAAACTCTTGTGCCGGGTACCGGCGGCGCCGTGATAACCGCCGAAACGCGGGTGGTCGACCACCCGGCGTGGCCCGAGCTCAAGGCCGCCGTGGAGGAGATCCGGCCGTGGCAGGCCAAGGACGGCTCCATCGACTTCGACGCCGAGGGCGCCCCCGCCCGGCACACCGCCGAGGCCGCGGTCGGCCGCGTGATCCGCGCCGTCGAGACGCTCTCCCCGCTGCTCCCGCACGCCACCGCGTACCACGAGGCGCTCATCGCCGACCTGCGCAAGTGGGCCGCGGACGACTTCCAGGTGCCGGACTTCCTCGACTCGCTGCTGGCCTTCCACCCGGCCGCCGAGCGTGCGGACGGGCTCCAGCACCTCGTCGTCTTCCCGATGTACACGCAGAACGGCAACCCGGACCGCAATCTGGAGGCCGTCGTCCTCAAGATGGTGTGGCCCGAGTGGCTCGCCGAGCTCGAGCGCACCCGGTACGACAACCCGCTCTTCCTCGGCATCACCTTCGAGGACTTCACCGCGGGCTACGACACCCACTCCGCCGTGCTCTTCCCGGAGACCATCGCCGTGCGCGAGGCCCCCGAGCGCTTCACCTGGGGCGGCATCTTCTGTGACCGCGAGGCCGCGCGCTTCCGCAAGGTCACCTCGGCCGCCGTCGACATCCTCGGCGTCGAGCTGCCCGCCGACATCGCCGCCATGGTCACCGACCAGGAGCGCTGCGAGAAGGCCTTCGTCCTGTGGGACATGGTCCACGACCGCACCCACAGCCACGGCGACCTGCCGTTCGACCCCTTCATGATCAAGCAGCGCCAGCCGTTCTGGATGTACGGCCTGGAGGAGCTGCGCTGCGACCTCACCGCCTTCAAGGAGGCCGTGAAGCTGGAGTCCGAGGGCAACGAGCACGGCCGTGACGTGCAGTACGCCGTCCTCTTCGACCGGATGTTCCGCTTCCCGGTCTCCGGCGACCGCACCCGCAACTACGACGGCCTCGGCGGCCAGCTGCTCTTCGCGTACCTCCACAAGCACGACGTCGTGCGCTGGACGGACAACAAGCTGAAGATCGACTGGATGCGCGCCCCGCAGGTCACCAACCAGCTGTGCGCCGAGATCGAAGACCTGTACCGGGCCGGCATCGACCGCCCGAAGCTGGTGCACTGGTTCAAGGCCTACGAGCTGGTCTCGACGTACCTCGCCCCGCACCCGGGTTCCAAGTGGGCCAAGGGCCCCGACGCCCTCGACATGACGCAGCCGCCGCGCAAGCTCGTGGACGACGTGCTTCCGGACGAGTTTCCGCTCAGCATGTTCTTTGAGGCGCTCGCCAAGAAGCTCAAGGGAGTGATCGCCTCCACGAAGGGCATCACCGCCCTGAATGCAGAGCAGGCCGAGCGAGTCGCCGCGTGAGCGCTCGCCCACAGGAGGCTGGACAGATGAACGGCTCCGGGAACGGCAACGGAAAGCTGCACGGAGCGGTGGTGGCGGTGGCCGGGGCCGGCGGCCCCGCCGGCCGTGCCACCCTGCTCCGCCTCGCCGAGGCGGGAGCCGTGGTCGTCGCGTCCGACGCCAACGCGGCGCGGCTCGCGGAGGCCGTGGACGCGGCACGCTACGCCCACGGCGGCGCCACCATCACCGGTGACACCGTGGACCTGCTCGACCTGGCCGCCACCCAGGCCTGGGCCGAGCAGACCGAGAAGGAATTCGGCCGGATCGACGGGCTGGTCCACCTCGTGGGCGGCTGGCGCGGCAGCAAGACCTTCACCGACGTCGACCTCGCGGACTGGGACTTCCTGGAGAAGCTCCTCATCCGCACCGTCCAGCACACCTCGCTGGCCTTCCACGACGGACTGCTGCGCAGCGACCGCGGCCGTTACGTCCTGGTCAGCCAGTCCGGCGCGCACAAGCCGGTCGCCAACAACGCCGCGTACAACGCGGGCAAGGCGGCGGCCGAGGCCTGGACCCTGGCGATGGCGGACTCCTTCCGCAAGGTGGGGGGTGACGAGGGCCCGGGCGCGGCAGCTGCGATCCTGGTCATCAAGGCACTGGTGCACGACGCGATGCGCGCCGAGCGTCCCAATGCGAAGTTCGCGGGCTTCACCGACGTGAAGGAGCTGGCCGAGGCCATCGCCGGCGTCTGGGAGCGGCCCGCCACCGATGTGAACGGACAGCGTCTGTGGCTCACTCCGCAACCGTGAGAACCGATGCCGGGAAGACCGATGCCCGGCGCCACCACGATCCGGCGGTGCGCGGTTTCGCGAGCGACAACTACGCGGGGGTGCACCCCGAGGTGCTCGCCGCCGTCGCCCTGGCGAACGGCGGCCACCAGGTCTCGTACGGCGAGGACGAGTACACCGAACACCTGCAGAAGATCTTCCGCAGCCACTTCGGTCCGTACGCGGAGGCCTTCCCGGTCTTCAACGGCACGGGCGCCAACGTCGTCGCCCTGCAGGCCATGACGGACCGGTGGGGCGCCGTGATCTGCGCCAAGACCGCCCACATCAACGTGGACGAGGGCGGCGCGCCGGAGCGGATGGCGGGCATCAAGCTGCTCGCCGTCCCCACTCCGGACGGCAAGCTCACCCCCGAGCTGATCGACCAGGAGGCCTGGGGCTTCGAGGACGAGCACCGGGCGATGCCGCAGGTCGTCTCCATCACGCAGAACACCGAACTCGGCACGGTCTACACGCCGGACGAGATCCGCGCCATCTGCGAGCACGCGCACGGCCTGGGCATGAAGGTGCACCTCGACGGTGCCCGCATAGCCAACGCCGCGGCCTCGCTCGACGTGCCGATGCGCACGTTCACGAACACCGTCGGCGTCGACGTGCTGTCGTACGGCGGCACCAAGAACGGCATGATGTTCGGCGAAGCCGTGGTGGTGCTGAACCCGGACGCGGTCCGGCAGATGAAGCACATCCGCAAGATGTCGATGCAGCTCGCGTCCAAGATGCGGTTCGTGTCGGTGCAGCTGGAGGCGCTGCTCGCCAAGGACCTGTGGCTGCGCAACGCCCGGCACGCCAATGCGATGGCGCAGCGGCTGGCCGCGGGCGTGCGCGAGACGGACGGGGTGGAGATCCTCTACCCGGTGCAGGCGAACGCGGTGTTCGCGCGGCTGCCGCACGAGGTGTCGCGGCGACTGCAGAAGCGTTACCGCTTCTACTTCTGGGACGAGGCCGCGGGCGACGTCCGCTGGATGTGCGGCTTCGACACCCAGGAAGAGGACGTGGACGGCTTCCTGCAGGCCCTGAAGGAAGAGATGGCGCGCTAGCGCCAGTGCATGCATAGATATGCCCTCGACTGTAAATCTATTGATTTACGGTCGAGGGCATATCTATGCTCCGGGGCATGCAGCTGATCCAGCAGAACCGCGATATTTACGCCTATCTGGCGTCGGACGAGGCCATCGATCATTGGCACCCCCTCGTTCAGGAAACCGCCGACGCCTTCTGGTCTGCCACCGGCGACGCATACTCATACGCCAAGGCGGTTTTCGAGTTCGTCCGCGACACGATCCCGCACTCGGCCGATTCCGGGGACCTGCGGGTCTCCTGGCGGGCCTCCGACGTCCTCGCCACGCGCAACGGCATCTGCTACGCGAAGTCCCACGCCCTCGTGGCCCTGCTGCGCGCGCAGGGCATCCCGGCGGCCCTCTGCTATCAACGGCTGACCGACGACGACGGGTCGAACCCGGTCGTCCACGGCCTGGTGGCCGTCCGGTTGCCCGGCAGTGCCCGCTGGTCCCGCCTGGACCCCCGCGGCAACAAGCCGGGGGTGGACGCACAGTTCAGCCTCGACCGCGAGCAACTGGCCTTTCCCGTGCGGCCGGAGCTCGGCGAGATCGACCATCCCGAGCTGTACGCCGCCCCGCACCCGGCCGCGCTGGGCGCCCTCCGGGAGTCCGCTGACCGGCCGGAGTTGTGGACGAAGCTGCCGACCGCTCTTTGACGTTCGGTTAATAGGAAGGTTTCCTGTCTGACATCGTTGTCAGATTGGCATGGGCATGAGTAGATTCGGTTGCGGAATCCCCCCACGGAGACCCCCGGAATCCCGGAATCCCCCACCTCCGACCGGAAGGCGCTTCATGCGTTACGGAGTTCCCGCCTCGCTGGCCGCCCTCGCTCTCGGCCTGGCCGCAACGCTCGTCCCCCTCCACGCCGCAGTCGCCGGAACGCCCCGAACCGCGGCCGCACCCGCGCAGTTCGCCCACCCCGGAGTCCTCAACAGCCGCGCGCAACTGGACTTCGTACGCACGCAGGTGCAGGCCGGCCGGCAGCCGTGGAAGGCCGCCTACGACCAGATGCTGGCGAGCAAGTACGGCTCGCTGTCGCGCACGCCCAAGCCGCGCGAGGTCGTCGAGTGCGGCTCGTACTCGAACCCGAACATCGGCTGCACCGACGAGCGCGAGGACGCCATCGCCGCCTACAGCCACGCGCTCGCCTGGTACGTGACCCGGGACGCCAAGTACGCCCGCAAGTCCATCGAGTTGATGGACGCGTGGTCCGCGAAGATCAAGGACCACACCAACAGCAACGCACCGCTGCAGAGCGGCTGGGCGGGCTCCACCTGGCCGCGCGCCGCCGAGATCGTCAAGCACACGTACACGGGCGGCTGGCCGAACCAGGGGCGCTTCGCGACGATGCTGCGGGACGTCTACCTGCCCGAGGTGATCAACGGGCGGCCGAACAGCAACGGCAACTGGGAACTGATCATGATGGACGCGGCCGTCGGGATCGCGGTCCACCTCGACGACCGCGCGACCTACGACAAGGCGATGGGCATCTACCTCGGCCGCGTCCCCGCCTACTTCTACCTGGCCACCGACGGCGCGCAGCCCGCGTACCCGCCGCGCTCGTCCATCGACACCCGCGGCGAGCTGATCGACTACTGGCACGGCCAGAGCACCTTCGTCGACGGCCTCGCGCAGGAGACCTGCCGGGACTTCGGCCACACCGGCATGGGGATCGCCGCGGCCATGCACGTCGCCGAAACCTCACGCATCCAGGGCCGCGACCTCTACCCGCAGTTCAAGGACCGGTTCCGGCACGCGCTGGGCTTCCACGCCACGTACGAACTCGGCGCGGCGGTCCCCTCCTGGCTCTGCGGCGGCAGCCTGACCAAGGGCATCGGCCCGGCGACCGAGGTCGGCTACAACGCCCTGCACACCCGGCTCGGCGTCGCGATGGAGAACACCCGCAGGCTCACCGAGGGGCGGCGCCCGGCGGGCACCGAGAACCACTTCGAGGCCTGGGAGACCCTGACCCACGCCGACAATCCCCACTGAACGGGTTTCACCGCCGGGCGGTGACGGCCATGCTGACCGTATGACTTGGCAGAGACTGGCTTGGATCTGCGGTGTGGTCTGGGTGCTCACCGCTGCGGGCCTCATCGCGTACTTCGTCACGGTCGGGCTCGACCAGGCGGACAAACTGGCGAGCAGCATCGGCCTGCCGGTCACCCTGCTCGGACTGGCGGGCCAGGTGTTCTCCCTGGTCATGGCACACCGCACCACTGCGCCGCCCGCGCCCGGTGCCGAGTACGTCGGCGGGTCGAAGGTCTCGGTCCGACGGGTGCGGGGCCGCTCGCGGGTGACGCTGAGGCGACTCGGCCGGAACCGGCGGACCGCGCCGGTTCCCCCGCCGACGCCCGGTTCCCGCATCGAGGGGAACCACGTCCAGATCGACGGCGCGGGCGAGTCAGTGATCGAGGAGCGGTGACCCCTCGGCGCGGCTGGCTGGCCCGGCCGGGACAGCAGGTCACGGTGCACGGCAACATGACGGTCGTCGAGCGGGTCGGCAGCTCCCTCGTGCAGAACTTCGATCAGCCGCCGCTCTACCACATGGGACCCGCCACCCGGGCGCCCCTCGACATCGACCGGGAGAAGCTGCGCGAGCACCCGAGTCAGCTGCTCAACCCCCGGTACCCGCAGCCGGAGTTCGTGGGTCGGGCCGCGCTGCTCGGGGACCTGCGGGAGTGGTGCGGCGCCAAGGCCGCCTCCTCGGCGCTGCTGCTCCACGGGCCGGGCGGGCAGGGAAAGTCGCGCGTGGCCGAGGAGTTCGCGCGGGAGTCCCAGGACGCGGGCTGGACCGTGTTCCAGGTGCGGCACGGGAGTGACCGCATGACCCGCTCGCACACCCGGTCCCCCCTGCCGGAGGCGGACGGCGATTCCGGAGGACTCCTGCTGATCGTCGACTACGCCGATCGCTGGCCCGGCCGGGACCTGACCGACTTCATGACCGACTGCACGGGGCAGGGGGACCGCGCGCTGCGGATGCTGTTCATCGCCCGCGCGGCCACCGGCTGGTGGAGCACGCCGTCCAAGCACCTGTGGGATCTCGGCGCGCAGGTCGAGGAACGCGAACTGCCCGCCCTGACCGAGGAGATCGACCGCGCCACCCTGTTCGAGGCGGCCCGCGACCACTTCGGCGCGGCACTGGGCGTCACGGCCCCGCCCCGCACACCGCCCGAGCTGAGCGGCGACGGGTTCGCCACCGTACTGGCGGTGCACATGGCGGCGCTGGCCGAGGTGGACGCCCTGCGCCGGGGCCAGGATCCGCCGCGCAGCCCGGCCGAGATCTCCACGTACCTGCTCCTGCGCGAGCAGACGTACTGGGAGCAGCTGCGGGCCGCCGGCCAGGCGTCCATCCCGCCCGCCACGTTCGCCCGGACCGTGTACGCGGCCACGCTCACCGGCGCCCTGCCGTGGCCGCAGGCGCACGAGGTGCTCACGCGCCTCGACGTCAACCCCGGCGATCCGGGCCTGGCCCTCGACGACCACGGCGTCGCCTACCCGGCACGCGAGCAGGACACCGTACTGGAACCGCTGTACCCGGACCGGCTCGGCGAGGACTTCATCGCCCTGATGCTGCCGAACGGCCCGATGCGCTCCGTGCTGAGCACGGCATGGACCACGCAGGCTCCTCAGCGGCTGTTCGCCTTCCCCGACGAGTCGGCCGAGGGCCTGTCCTGGCCCAGGCGCGCGCTGATCACCCTGATCGAGACGGCCCAGCGCTGGGACCACGTAGCCGAACGGCAGCTCGTACCGCTGCTCACCGCTCAGCCCACGCTGGTGCACCGGGCCGGGTCCGCCGCGCTCTCGGCGCTCGTACGGATCCGGTCCCTGCCGCCGGAGCTGCTGGACGCCATCGAGTCGGGCCTGCCGTTCCGGAACCCGGAACTCGACGCAGGCGCCGCGGAGATCGCCCGGCACGTCGCCCCGTTCCGATTACGGCGTGCGGGCGGGGACGCGGCGGCGCTGGCGGACGTCCACAGCGATCTCGCCCACCGCCTCTACACGATCGGTGCGTACGCGGCCGCCGTCACCCGGATCGAGGCGTCCATCAGGCTCCACGAGGAACTGGCCGGGCAGGGTGACCCGTATGTGGAGCGGCTGGCCGCTTGTCTGGACTGGGCCGGGATCATGTACGAGTTCAAGGGTGACCACGTGCGGGCCCTGGAGTGCAGCAGGACGTGCGCCGCCCTCTTCCAGGAGCTGGCAGCACGCCACAGGGGCGAGCCGGAGACGTACGGCAGGCTCCAGCGGCGGCTGACCTACGCCCTGGCCAATCTCGCGGGCCGGGAGCTCCTCGGCGCCGCAGAGCGTCTCGTAGCGGCTCAGGAGGCGATGGAAGCCTGCCGCGGCCTCATCCACGGCGACTCGGTCCCGGACGACGTCGAGCTGGCCGGGGCCTTACAGAACCTGGGTGTGGCGCTCCATGAGCTGGAGCGGCACGAGGAGTCGCTGGCACCACTGCGGGAGGCCGCCGACATCCGCCGGGCGCAGGCCGCCGGGGACTTCGCCTTCTACGCCCAGCACTTGGAACAGCTGCTCGGCGTGCTCACCCGCCAACTCGTCCTGCTGGGCCGACGAGGGGAGGCCCACAGCACCATGCGGGAACGCGTCGGCGTCCTGCGCCGACTCGCCGACGCCGATCCCGGGCGCTTCGCCGGGGCCCTGGCGAGGGTGGAGCGGCAGCTGGAGGATCTGGGCTGACCGGAGGCGGCACGGCGGCGGCGACGGCCTCCGGGACCTGGCCGTGGTCCTGGATGCCGTCGCCGTACGGGGCGTGCGCCCGGGCGTCAGCCCGCTTCGCGGACCTGGGCCGGGGTCGGCGCGGTGCCGCCCAGGTGGGCCGGCAGCCACCAGGAGTCCTCGGGGCCGCTGGGCTTGGCCGGGTAGGCGCGCTGGGCGGCGTCCAGGAGCTCCTGCACGCGCTCGCGCAGCCGGCGCGTGATGGCCCCGGCGTACTGGTCGGCGGGGGCCTCGATCGGCTCGCCCACGCGCATCGTCACCGGGATGTGGCTGCGCTTGAGGTTCTTCGGGCGGCCCTTGGTCCACAGCCGCTGGGTGCCCCACAGCGCCACGGGGATCAGCGGGACGCCGGCCTCCTGTGCCATCCGGGCCGCACCCGACTTGAAGCTCTTGAGGGTGAACGACTGGGAGATCGTGGCCTCCGGGAAGACCCCGATGATCTCGCCCGACCGCAGCGAGTCCAGGGCGTGCTGGTACGCGTCCTCACCCTGCTTGCGGTCGACGGGGATGTGCTTCATCGCGCGCATCAGCGGACCGGACACCTTGTGCCGGAACACCGACTCCTTCGCCATGAAGCGCACCAGGCGCTTCTGCGGCCGCGCCGTCAGGCCGGCGAAGATGAAGTCGAGGTATCCGATGTGGTTCGACACCAGGACCGCACCGCCCTTGCGGGGGATGTTCTCGGTGCCCTTCATGTCGATGCGGATGTCGAGGGCACGGAAGAGTCCGTGCGCGGCGCCGATCACCGGAGGATAGACGAGCTCAGCCATGGTGGGGAGACCCCGCTTTCTGCCTGGGGAGGTGCTCCCGGCCGGAAGTTACGGAAGCGTAGGTACGCGACCATGGGGATGGTGCCCCATACGAGGCCTGCTGGCCAGCCCAGAGGCCCGTGCCCGGGGAGATTCTCGTCACGCCGGGAATGTCGTACGTCTGCAGGATGCTCCGATCCACGTACGAGCGTACGAGCATGGCGTACGCGGACGAAGGCGGCGAGGGGAGCGCGGGTGCTCGGGCAGGAAGGGCGGGAAGGCCGCCAAGACGGGCGCGAAGGCGGGCGCGAAGACGGGCGGGCCGGCCGGCCCGGTGGCGTACGAGCCGGGGGACCCGGGCCCGGGGCGGACGGCGGTCCGGTCCGGCTGGGCGCCGCGGAACTGGGCGCGGAGCCGGGGGAGTGGGCCAGCCTGGTGCAGTTCTCCAGCGCCTTCTGCCAGCCCTGCCGGGCCACGCGGCGGATCCTCGCCGAGGTGGCGGCGATGGTCGAAGGGGTCGCGCACATCGAGATCGACGCCGAGGAACGGCTCGGGCTCGTGCGCGCCCTCGGGATCGAGAAGACGCCGACCGTGCTCGTCCTGGACTCGGCGGGCCGGATCGTCCGGCGGGCGGCCGGACTGCCGCGCAAGGTGGACGTGATCGCCGCGCTGGGGGCCGCCGTATGACGGGCGGTTCCCGGCGCGGCCCGGCGGCCGGGCGCGGTTGCGGCCCAGGGGCCGGGGCACCGGGCGCACCGGTGCGCGCGCCCGCACGCAGCGTGACGCGCCTGACATCTGCCCGATCCCGCTTGACTGGGTCCGCGGGAGATCGCCAGGCTGGCGGTATGCGGTATGAACTCCTGCTCTACGGACGGGTCCACGTGGACCTCGTCCGATACGCGAGCGCGCGCTGTCGGGACAGCTGAACGCCCCCGGCCCCCGATCTCCGACAGCGCCCGCGTGTCCCGCGGCAGAAGGCAGAACCCTGATGACTGCTCCGACGGTCCCGACGGTGCACACCGCTCCGTCGCCCCGTAGCCCCCGTCCTCCCCGTTCCGGCGACGGCCGCCCCGGCTCGCCCGACCTCCTGCGTTCGGTCTTCCGGCAGCACGCCGCCGGAGTCGCCGTGATCACCGCCCAGGACGGCGCGCGGCCGGTGGGCTTCACGGCGACCTCGCTCAACTCGGTCTCCGCCGACCCGCCGCTGCTGTCCTTCACGATCGGCACGGGGGCCTCCAGCTGGCCGGGGGTGCGCGACAGCGAGTACCTCGGCGTCCACATACTCGGCGAGCACCAACGGGAGCTGGCCGCGCTGTTCGCCCGCAGCGGAGCCGACCGCTTCGGGCCGGCCACCGGCTGGAATCCGGGGCCGCACGGGGTCCCGGTGCTCGACGGCGTACTGGCCTGGCTGGTGTGCCGGGTGGTGGCACGGGTGCCCGCCGGCGAACATCGTGTGATCATCGCTGAGGCGGTCGCCGGGGATCCGGCCGGCGAAGGCCGCCCGCTGCTGTACCACCAGGGGCGCTTCAACGCGTTGCGCGACTGAATCGTCCCTGCTTGGGAGGGTCGGGCGGCGTTGGGCAGATCACAGTTCACCAGCCTTGCGACTTGGCGGTACCCACTGTGTACTGACGAGTAACATTCCCTTCGGAGCGCGGGCCGCCCCGACCGGGATCCGCCCGACGAGGCGCCTATGCTGCCTGCATAAGGCGGTACCAGAAAAGACGATGCGGTAGGAGAGCCGGCGTGAGCCTGAGGATCGTTGTCTGTGTGAAGTACGTGCCCGACGCCACTGGCGACCGGCAGTTCACCGAGGACTTGACCGTCAACCGTGACGACGTCGACGGCCTGCTGTCGGAGCTCGACGAGTACGCCGTCGAGCAGGCGCTGCAGATCGCCGAAGAGGCCGACGACGCCGAGATCACCGTTCTGACGGTGGGCCCCGAGGACGCCAAGGACGCGCTGCGCAAGGCGCTCTCGATGGGCGCCGACAAGGCCATCCACGTCGAGGACGACGACCTGCACGGCTCCGACGTCATGGGCACCTCGCTGGTGCTCGCCAAGGCCATCGAGAAGGCCGGCTACGACCTGGTCATCACGGGCATGGCGTCGACCGACGGCACCATGGGCGTGCTGCCGGCGATCCTGGCCGAGCGCCTGGGCGTCCCGCAGGTCACCCTGCTCTCCGAGGTCAAGGTCGAGGACGGCACCGTGACCGGCCGCCGTGACGGCGACACCGCGAGCGAGCAGCTGGAGGCCTCCCTCCCGGCGCTCGTCTCGGTGACGGACCAGTCGGGCGAGGCCCGCTACCCGTCCTTCAAGGGCATCATGGCCGCCAAGAAGAAGCCGGTTCAGTCCTGGGACCTGGAGGAGCTGGAGATCGAGGCCGACGAGGTCGGTCTGGAAGGCTCCTGGACCAAGGTCGACGCCGCGGCGCAGCGCCCGGCCCGTACCGCCGGCACGATCGTCAAGGACGAGGGCGAGGGCGGCAAGCAGCTGGCCGAGTTCCTGGCCGGCCAGAAGTTCATCTAAGAGCTTCGGCCACCCCCTCCATAGCCCCCAGACACTTCGCAATCGCAGGAGAGCAGTCCCATGGCTGAAGTTCTCGTCTACGTCGACCACGTGGACGGCGCCGTCCGCAAGCCCACCCTCGAGCTGCTGACGCTGGCCCGCCGCATCGGCGAGCCCGTCGCCGTCGCCCTGGGCGCCGGTGCCGACGCCACCGCCGCGGTGCTCGCCGAGCACGGCGCGGTGAAGGTCCTCACCGCCGACGCCCCCGAGTTCACCGAGTACCTCGTCGTACCGAAGGTGGACGCGCTCCAGGCCGCGTACGACGCCGTCTCCCCGGCCGCCGTGCTCGTCCCGTCCTCCGCCGAGGGCAAGGAGATCGCCGCGCGCCTGGCCGTCCGCATCGGCTCCGGCATCATCACCGACGCCATCGACCTGGAGGCGGGTGACGAGGGCCCGGTCGCGACGCAGTCCGCCTTCGCCGCGTCGTTCACCACCAAGTCCCGCGTCTCCAAGGGCACCCCGGTCATCACCGTGAAGCCGAACTCGGCCCCGGTCGAGGCCGCCCCGGCCGCCGGCACCGTCGAGGCGCTCGCCGTCACCTTCGGCGCCCTGGCCACCGGCACCAAGGTCACCGGCCGCACCCCGCGCGAGTCGACCGGCCGCCCCGAGCTGACCGAGGCCGCGATCGTGGTCTCCGGCGGCCGTGGCGTCAACGGTGCCGAGAACTTCCACATCATCGAGGACCTCGCGGACTCCCTCGGTGCGGCCGTCGGCGCCTCGCGTGCCGCCGTCGACGCCGGCTGGTACCCGCACTCCAACCAGGTCGGCCAGACCGGCAAGTCGGTCTCCCCGCAGCTCTACATCGCCTCCGGCATCTCGGGCGCGATCCAGCACCGGGCCGGCATGCAGACCTCGAAGACCATCGTCGCCATCAACAAGGACGCCGAGGCCCCGATCTTCGACCTCGTCGACTACGGCGTGGTCGGCGACCTCTTCGCGGTCGTCCCGCAGCTGACCGACGAGATCAAGGCGCGCAAGGGCTGACCTGCGCTTCTGCTCGTAGCTTCACTTCTCCGGGGCCGTGTGGTGTTTCTCACCGCACGGCCCCGAGTCGTTCGTCCCACGCGTCGGAGGGACCATTGACGGAGCGGAACCCCGTGACTAAATTCTGCTATGCGGATCTAAGCTTCCGTAAAGCGGAAAAGAGGAGAGTGCACGATGGGTCAGCAGGAGAAGGTGGCGACGAGCCTCGCAGGCGCGGTCAGCGAGGGCATCAGCGCCTCCCTCGCGCCGGTGGACGCGGAGCTCGCGCGCCACTACCCGGGCGACCCCGGCACCCGTCAGCCCATCCACACGGTCTACGTACCCGGTGACGTCTTCGCCGCGGACACCATCCGCTCGTGGGGCGACCAGGCCCTCGCCGCGCTCGACGAGCACGCCCCGGACGCCGCCACCTTCGCCAAGGTGCTCGGCATCTCCGACGAGCTGGCCGTACCGGTCTACGACCGCGTGCGCGCCAAGCTGCGGCGCGAGCCCATCGAGGACCTCCGCGTCGACTTCGAGGACGGCTTCGGCGTCCGCTCCGACGAGGAGGAGGACCAGGCAGCGGCCCGCGCGGCCCGCCTGATCTCCGAGGCGTACTCCAACGGCACCAACGCCCCCTACATGGGCATCCGCATGAAGTGCATGGAGTCCAACGTCCGCGACCGCGGCATCCGCACCACCGACGTCTTCCTCTCCGGCCTGCTCGCGCACGGCGGCCTGCCGGACAACCTGGTCCTGACCCTCCCCAAGGTCACGTACGCCGAGCAGGTCACCGCCTTCGTCAAGCTGCTGGAGGCCTTCGAGACCTCCCGCGGTCTGCGCCGGGGCCGGATCGGCTTCGAGATCCAGATCGAGACCAGCCAGTCGATCCTGGCCTCCGACGGCACCGCCACCGTGGCCCGCATGATCGAGGCCTCCCAGGGCCGCGCCACCGGCCTGCACTACGGCACCTTCGACTACAGCGCCTGCGTCGGCGTCTCGGCCGCCTACCAGGCCAGCGACCACCCCGCCGCCGACCACGCCAAGGCGATCATGCAGGTCGCGGCCGCCGGCACCGGCGTACGCGTCTCCGACGGTTCGACGAACGTCCTGCCCATCGGCACCACCGAGAAGGTCCACGAGGCCTGGAAGCTGCACTACGGCCTCACCCGCCGCGCCCTGGCCCGCGCCTACTACCAGGGCTGGGACATGCACCCCGGCCACCTGCCGACCCGCTACGCGGCCGTCTTCACCTTCTACCGGGAGGGCCTGGAGACCGCGGCGGCCCGCCTCAAGGCGTACGTGGCCAAGATCGAGGGCGACGTGATGGACGAGCCCGCCACGGCGAAGGCCCTGGCCGGCTACCTGGTCCGCGGCCTCGACTGCGGCGCGGTGGGAGCCGAGGAGGTCACCGCCCTGACCGGCCTGACCCGCGCGGAACTGGACGCCTTCGCCATCCCCCGCCGCTCAGCCACCCTGACGGCGACCGCCTGACCCTGCCGGCGTGAGCGGCCCGGCCCCGGTCCACCGGGGCCGGGCCGTTTCGGGTGCGCCAGGGGCCCAGCCGCGGGGAGTCGTGCGGCGGAACCCTCGTCTCCCGGCCGTACTCGTCGTACGCGTACGGGATCCGCACCACCGTTCCCGTCCTGCGGACGCTCATCCGCTGAACGGCGGGAGTTCGCCCGAGCCGCGGGGGATCAGGCGGGTCGGGAGTTCGGTGCGGGTCGTCGGGAGGGCGGCGCCCGACAGGCGCTGGAAGAGGCGGTCCGTGGCCACTCGGCCGAGGGTCGCCGGGTCCTGGGCGACCACCGTGACGCCGGGGCGGAGCAGGTCGGCCAGTTCGAAGTCGTCGAAGCCGACCAGGGCCACCGGGTGCTCCTGGGCCGCGAGGACCCGTACCACCGTGACCGTCACGCGGTTGTTGCCCGCGAAGACGGCGGTGACCGGGTCCCGGCCCGTGAGCATCGACCTCGTCGCCGCCGCCACCCGGCCGGGTTCGGTGGAGCCGAGGGAGACCCAGGCTTCGGCCACCGGCAGGCCCGCGTCGGCCATGGCGGCGCGGTAGCCGCGCAGGCGCTCCGCCGCCGTGTGGATGCGGGGGTGGTCGCCGATGAAGCCGATCCGGCGGTGGCCGCCCGCGATCAGGTGGGCCACTCCGCCGCGGGCGCCGCCGAAGCTGTCCGAGAGCACGACGTCCGCGTCGATCCGCCCGGCCGGCCGGTCCACGAACACCGTGGCCACACCGGCCCGCATCTCCGGCTCCAGGTAGCGGTGGTCGTCCCCGGCCGGGATCACGATGAGGCCGTCCACCCGGCGGGCGCACAGCGCGAGCGCCAACTCCCGCTCGCGGTCCGGGTCCTCGGCGCTGGAGCCGTTGATGAGGAGGGCCCCGTGCGAGCGGGCCACCTCTTCCACGGCCCGGTTCAGCGGGCCGTAGAAGGGGTCGGCGAGGTCCTCCAGGATCAGGCCGACGGTGGCGGTACGGCCCTTGCGCAGGACGCGCGCGCTGTCGTTGCGGCGGAACCCCAGGGCGTCGATGGCCTCTTGGACCCGCTTCTCTGTCTCGGGGGTGACGCCCGGTTCTCCGTTGACCACCCGTGACACCGTCTTCAGGCCGACGCCCGCCTGGGCCGCCACGTCCTTCATGGTCGGCCGGTTGCCGTAGCGGGGATCGGACGGGCGGCGGTTGTGGGGCACGGTCGTGAATCCTCCGGAGTCTCGGGCAGGGCTGTGACCTTGAGGATAAGCACTCGGCCGATAGTGAGGTTTCCGTGGCAGGCTGGTGCGGGCAAGCCACTGGGGGCTCCGGACGAGCCATGGGGAGAGGGGTAGACGTGATTGTCTGGATCAACGGCACATTCAGTGCCGGAAAGACCAGCACGGCCCGCGAACTGGCCGGAATCCTGCCGGACAGCACCCTGTTCGACCCGGAGTTCATCGGCGACGCGCTGCGCGTGCTGCTGCCGGCCAAACGGCTGGCGGAGGTCACCGACTACCAGGACCTGCCGAGCTGGCGGCGGCTGGTGGTGGACACGGCGGCGGCGATGCTCGCGGAGCTGGGCGGGGTGCTCGTCGTACCGATGACGCTGCTGTGCCAGGAGTACCGGGACGAGATCTTCGGCGGGCTCGCGGCGCGCCGGATAGCGGTGCGGCACGTGCTGCTGGCCCCCGCGGAAACGATCCTGCGTGAGCGGATCGCGACCCGCGAGGAGCCGGGGGAGCCGGACGAGGTCGCCCTCCGGGTCCGCCAGTGGGCCTACGACCACATTCCCGTCTACCAGCAGGCCCTCGGCTGGCTCACGGGTGACGCGCACGTCATCGACAACAGCAGCCTGACCCCGCGCGAGACGGCGCAGCGCATCGCCGAGGCCGTCCGCTCCGAGACGGCCCCGGTCTGCGACATCGTGCAGACCCCGGAGCCCACGCGGGAGACGGTGGCGGCCGGGGTGCTGCTCTTCGACGAGCAGGACCGGGTGCTCCTGGTGGATCCGACGTACAAGGCCGGCTGGGAGTTCCCGGGCGGCGTCGTCGAAGCGGGCGAGGCACCCGCGTGCGGGGGCGTACGGGAGGTCGCGGAGGAACTGGGCCTCGTACTGGACCGGGCGCCCGGCCTGCTCGTGGTCGACTGGGAGCCCCCGCAGCCCCCCGGCTACGGGGGACTGCGCCTGCTCTTCGACGGCGGCCGCCTCTCCCCGGAGGCGACGGCCCGGCTCCGCCTTCCGGGCCCGGAACTGCGAGCCTGGCGCTTCGTCACGGAGGCCGAGGCCGCGAGCCTCCTCCCGCCGCACCGTCACGAACGCCTGCGCTGGGCCCTGCGCGCCCGCGAACGCGGCCGCCCCCTCTACCTGGAGGCGGGCACCCCGGTCGGCTGAGCCCGGCGACGGGCGGTCGCCCGAGGACGGGAAGGCGAGCCGTCAGGCGGGGGTTCCGGCGGCCACCTTGACCAGCGCGGCCGCCGTGTCCGCCGTCAGGGGATCGCCGTGGCCGAAGCAGGCGATCGACGGGGAGAGCCCCGCCAGGCGGTGGAAGGAGTCGATCGCCCGGCCCCGGTCCACGTTGAAGACGCCCAGCATCAGCGGGCCGACGGCGGCGATGCAGTCGCCGGCGAACAGCACGCCGTGGCGCGGGAGGTGGATCCCGATGCTGCCGTCCGTGTGGCCCGGCGCGTGGACGACGTAGGCCCCGTCCCCGAAGCCCAGCGCGTCCCCGTCCTCCAGCTCCCGGTCGACCGGGGTGGGCGGGGCCTCGGGGACGGCGGTCAGGGCGTGCGCGTACAGCGGGATCTCCCAGTCGAGCAGCACCGGTTCGGGAACGGGCCGCTCTCCCCGGATCACCGGCGCGTCCAGGCGGTGCGCGAGCACCTGCGCGCCCCAGCGGGCGGCGAGCTCACCGGCCGCTCCGATGTGGTCGCCGTGGCAGTGGGTGAGGACGATCCGCTCCAGCCGCTCGGGCAGCAACCCGAGGGAACGTATCGCCCCCTCGATCTCCGCGACGGACTCGCTGTTGCCTGCGTCGACCAGGGTGAGGGCTTCACCGTCCTGCCAGAGGTACGCCTGGCCGATGGGGAAGCGGAGCATGTGGAGCCGGTCCGGAAGCACTTCTACAAGATCCATGCGTCGACCGTAGGTACGGCCGGCCCGCTCGCACAGGCGACTTCGCCGGGAGCGGAGTACGCCCAGGGCGCACTGCGCCCTGGGCGTACACGCACCCCGTACGGGGGTCAGGCGCGCTTGGACTCCGCGTAGTTGACGAGGAAGAGGGCCTCCGCCACCGACAGGCGCTCCAGCTCCTGCGGCGACACGCTCTCGTTGACCGCGTGGATCTGCGCCTCGGGCTCGCTCAGCCCGATCAGCAGCATCTCCGCCTGCGGGTACAGGGACGTCAGCGTGTTGCACAGCGGGATCGACCCGCCCATGCCGCTGATCTGCATCTCCTGGCCCGGGTACGCGGCCTCCAGCGCCGACCGCATCGACGCGTACGCCGGGCTGTCGGTGTCCGCCTGGAACGGCTGGCCCTGGCCGACCACCTCGAGTTCGAGGCGCGCCTTCCACGGAGTGTGCGCCTCCAGGTGGGCCTGCAGCAGCTTGACGGCCTCGGCGGTGTCCACGCCCGGCGGCACGCGCAGGCTGATCAGCGCGCCGGCGCTCGCGTGCACCGAGGGCGTCGCGCCGACCACCGGCGGGCAGTCGATGCCGAGCACCGTCACGGCCGGGCGGGCCCACAGCCGGTCCGCGACCGTGCCCTCGCCGATCAGCTCGACCCCGTCGAGGACCTTCGCGTCGGCACGGAAGTCCGCCTCCGGGTACTGCAGGCCGTCCCACACCTCGTCCGAGGCGAGCCCGTCCACCGTCGTCGAACCGTCCGCGGCGCGCAGCGAGTCGAGTACGCGGATCAGCGCGGCCAGCGCGTCCGGGGCGGCGCCGCCGAACATGCCGGAGTGCAGGTTGCCGCCCAGCGTGTCGATCTTCACCTTGAGCAGGCACATGCCGCGCAGCGTGGCCGTCACCGTCGGGAGGCCGAGGCGGAAGTTGCCCGCGTCACCGATGACGATGGTGTCGGCGGTCAGCAGCTCCGGGTGCGCCTCGGCGTACTGCTGGAGGCCACCGGTGCCCTGCTCCTCGGAGCCCTCGACGATCATCTTCACGGCCACCGGGACACCGCCGTTGGCCTTCAGCGCGCGCAGCGCCAGCAGGTGCATGATGAACCCGCCCTTGCAGTCGGCCGAACCGCGCCCGTACCAGCGGCCGTCGCGCTCGGTCAGCTCGAAGGCGGGGGAGATCCAGGCCGCGTCGTCCAGCGGCGGCTGGACGTCGTAGTGCGCGTACAGCAGAACGGTCGGCGCGCCCTCGGGGCCGGGCAGGAAGCCGTACACGGACTGGGTGCCGTCCGGGGTGTCGAGCAGCGCCACGTCCTGGAAACCCTCGACGCGCAGGGCGTCGGCCACCCAGTTCGCGGCGGCCTCGCTCTCGCTCTTGGGGAACTGCGCCCAGTCCGCCACCGACTGGAAGGCCACCAGCTCGGTCAGCTCCCGCTTGGCGCGGGGCATCAGCGAGGCGATGGTCTCGGCGATCGGATTCTGGGACATGGGCACGCTCCTTTTGGGTGCGACGTTGTTCTCCGTGTACGCCGCCCGCATCCGCGGGGTGTGCGTATGCCGGGTACGGCGAAATAGACAGTCCCGATCCTCGCACAGCGGGGCGGGGCGTCGTCTCGCCGTAGGATTTCCCCGGCATCGGAGCAACCGGGTGATCAGGAGCGGCAACACATCGTGAGCAGCGACGACGACGTACGCGACGCAGGGGCGGGCGCAGGCGAGGACGCGGGCGTGGGCGCAGACGCAGGCCCGGGCCCGGGCGAGGGCGCAGACGCAGGCGTGGACGTGGGGCAGGCCGTCCGGGCGGCGGCCGACGAGGCGGCCGACGAGGCGGCCGACGAGGAGACCGGGGGGAGCGGCGGGACCGGCGAAGTGTGGGACGTGGTCGTGGTCGGGGCCGGACCGGCCGGATCCTCTGCGGCGTACGCGGCGGCGACGGCCGGCCGGCGCGTCCTGCTGCTGGAGAAGGCCGAACTGCCGCGCTACAAGACCTGCGGCGGCGGCATCATCGGCCCTTCGCGCGACGCCCTGCCCCCGGGCTTCGTACTGCCCTTCAAGGACCGCATCCACGCGGTCACCTTTTCGATGGACGGGAAGCTGACCCGCACCCGGCGCTCGAAGCAGATGCTGTTCGGGCTCATCAACCGGGCGGAGTTCGACGCCGGCCTGGTCGCCGCCGCCGAGAAGGCCGGCGCCACCGTCCGTACGGGCACGGCCGTGGCCCGCGTCGAACAGCACGGCACGGCCGTGCCCGACCGGCGCACCGTCGCCGTGGTGCTCGCCGACGGGGAGACCGTCCTGGCCCGCGCGGTGGTCGGCGCGGACGGCAGCGCGAGCCGGATCGGCGCGCACGTCGGCGTCGAGATGGACCAGGTGGACCTCGGCCTGGAGGCGGAGATCCCCGTACCCGCGACGGTCGCGGAGGACTGGAAGGGACGGGTGCTGATCGACTGGGGCCCGCTGCCCGGCAGTTACGGCTGGGTCTTCCCCAAGGGCGAGAACCTCACCGTCGGGGTCATCTCGGCCAAGGGCGAGGGCGCCGCGACCAAGCGCTACCTGGACGACTTCATCGCCCGGCTCGGTCTCGCCGGCTTCGAACCGGCCGTCTCCTCCGGGCACCTGACCCGCTGCCGCAAGCCCGATTCGCCGCTCTCGCGCGGCCGGGTCCTGGTGGCGGGCGACGCGGCCGGACTGCTGGAGCCGTGGACCCGGGAGGGCATCTCCTTCGCGCTGCGTTCGGGGCGGCTGGCGGGGGAGTGGGCGGTGAAGATCTCCGAGGCGCAGGACGCTGTGGACGCGCGCCGACAGGCCCTCAACTACGCCTTCGCGGTGAAGGCCGGGCTGGGCGTCGAGATGGGCGTCGGCAAGCGGATGCTGACCGTCTTCGAGGCCCGGCCGCGGATGCTGCACGCGGCGCTCACCGGCTTCCGTCCGGCGTGGCGGGCCTTCGCCCGCATCACGCGGGGCTCGACGACCCTGGCCGACCTGGTGCGTACGGTCCCGCTGGCCCGCAAGGCGCTGCACATGCTGGACGCCAGGCAGGCGGCGGCGGCCCGGAGGGGCGGGCAGGGCTAAGTCGTCTCTTTTGGATCTTGTCGGTCAAGCCCGCGTCGTCTGGTGCCGTGCATCGCAAGGCGGAGGGGCGCCCGAGTACTGGACGTACTTGGGTGCCCCGACAACGCGGCGAGGTGCGGTGCCTGGGGGTACCTCCCAGTGGTAGCTGGGGGAGCGGCGCGGGTCAGGCGAGATCCGAAAGAGACGGCCTAGGAAGGGGGCGGTGGGCCGGGGCGCGGGCGTGGGCGCGGGTGGTGCTCAGAGCGCTGGGGGTGCGGGCGGCCCGGACTGGTGGGGCGGTCTGAACCTGAACGAGGTGGAGCGGCCCGAGCAGGTCCTCGCCGCCTTCGAAAGAGGCGAGCGGTCCGTCGGTGTGGCGGTGATCGCGCTGGCCCTCAACCACCCCGACCCCGCGGCCGTGCTGCCCGTGGTCGCCAGGGCGCTGGAGTCGGCGGACCGGGAGGTCCGCCGGCAGGGAGTGGTGGCCCTGGCCCATGTGGCGCGGCTCCACCGCACGGTGGACCGGCGCTGTCTGGACCTGCTGCGCCGCTGCCCCTGCGGCAACGAGGCCGACGACGACCTGTGGTCCTTCGTGCCGCACCGGGGGCTGCCGCTCTGGCTGTGGCGGCACCACCTGTGGGAACGGCTGGTCGAGCGGCTGCGCAGGCCGTTCGGCTGAGCGGTCTCGCGGCCGTCGCGGGTGTCGTGACGGTCGCCGAGGCGAGTCCGCGGGGTCAGTTCGACACCGTGATCCGGAAGACCGGGTGGTCGGCGGCGGCTGCCTGGATCTCCGCGTCGGAGGACTTCGCAGAGACGCCCTGGAAGAACCGGTCGACCTCCCAGCCCCACTTCTCCAGGTAGGTGCGCAGGACGGCGGCCTGCTGGACCGGGTCGGTCAGCTCGGTGGCGGTGAACGTCCGCACCTTGCGCCCCACGCGCAGCTCGCCTCCGCCCGCGACCCGCATGTTGCGGACCCACTGGGAGTGGCCGCGGGCCGAGACCAGGTACTGGGCGCCCTCGTACGTGTGCGGGTTGACCGGGATCCGCTGCATCTTGCCGGACTTGCGCCCGCGCACCGACATCTCCGCACTGCCGGCCAGGCTGATGCCGAAGCGGGCCAGCTTGCCGAAGAACGAGTTGAAGCGGGTGGCGAGCGGGCCGGCCTGGACGTAGTACGGGTTGGGCTTCGCGTTCATGGTGACCTCCGGGGCCGTTTTCCACTGAGAGAGCACTGCTCTCGCTTGAGAGCAGTGTGCACGGATCGATGCACCAAAGCAAGAGCAGTGCTCTCGAAATGGAGCAGGAGTCCGCTTTCTGGGCGGTGCTCCAGATGCGTGGCACACTGACCCGCATGAACACCGTGCGAGGGGCCAGGGAACGAGCCCGCATCGAGGTCACCGCCGCCATCAAGGACGAGGCGCGCCGCATGCTCGCGGCCGAGGGCGCCGCAAAACTCTCCCTGCGCGCCGTGGCCCGCGAGCTGGGCATGGTCTCCTCCGCCCTCTACCGCTACTTCCCCAGCCGCGACGAGCTGCTCACCGCGCTGATCATCGATGCGTACGACAGCATCGGCGCCGCCGCCGAGGAGGCCGACGCCCGCGCCCTCGCCGCCGGGTCCCCGCCCCGCACCCGCTGGATCGCGGTCTGCGAGGCCGTCCGCGCCTGGGCCTTGGAGCACCCGCACGAGTACGCCCTCATCTACGGTTCGCCGGTGCCCGGCTACAGCGCCCCCGTGGACACCATCGGCCCCGCCTCCCGGGTCGGCAACTCCTTCATCGGCATCCTCCGCGCCGCCTACGAGGGCCGCGGTCTCGCCCTCCCGCCGCTGCCGCCGGCCCTGCGTCCCGAGGCCGACCGGATGACCGCCGACTTCGCCGACGGCCTGCCCCCGCAGGTCACGGCCGCCCTGGTCGCCGCCTGGGCGCAACTGGTCGGGCTCGTCTCCTTCGAACTGTTCGGCCAGTTCAACCGCGTCGTCGAGGACCGCGCCGCCTTCTTCGCGCACGCCGCCGCCCAACTGGCGCACGGCGTAGGCCTGCCCGCCGTATGACGGGAGGGCCGGCAGCGGGGGGTCTCTGCCGGAGATTCACATGATGAGGCGATGGCTCGCTCTTCTGTTCCTCATACCAATGCGGGCGGTTCAGCCTTGAACGATGGGCCGCCCGTCTAGTGTTCCTCGGGTCGCCCCCCTGCCGCCGCCGGAGGAACGTTCATGCCTCGCGCCGTAAAGGCCTTGTACGCCGCCCTGGCCGTCCTCTTACTGGCCGCGCCGGCACCGGCCGTCACCGCGTCGGCGCGCGACGCGCCCGCAGCCGCCGCCCCGACGCCCACCCCGCCCCCCATGCCCCGGATGCCCGGCGTGCGGGGTCTGGAGATCGGCGTCCCCGCGTACGTCTGGGCGAACGACCGCATGCTGACCGACCTCACCGCCACCGGTCCGGCCGCCTCCGTGGTCGTCCTGAACCCGGGCAACGGCGACTCCCCGTTCGACGCCCCCTGGCGGGCCCGCGCCGACGCGCTGCGCAAACGCACCACCTCCACCGGCGAGAAGACCAAGGTGCTCGGCTACGTCCACACCGACCACGGCAGCCGCGACATCGCCGACGTCAAGGCCTCCGTCGACAACTACCTCAAGACCCCCGACGGCCGCCTCCACGTCGACGGCATCTTCTTCGACGTGGTCAGCCGCGACTGCGGCCCGGCCAACGCCACCCGCGACCACTACGCGGAACTGCGCCGCTACGTCCAGGACACGATGAACGCAGCCGACCCGGCCGCCCCCGACCTCGTCGTCAACAACCCCGGCACCGCCATAGCCGACTGCTACCTGGAGCCGGCCCGCCGCACCGCGGACATCTTCGTCACGTTCGAGGACACGTACGCCGCGTACACCGGCTCCGGCTGGCTCGGCGGCAACGTCTTCGACCCCCTCTCCGGCTACCGTTCCGGCGCCGAACTCGACTCGAGCGGCACGGCGTTCTGGCACCTGGTCCACGACGTCCCGGACGCCGGGGCGATGCGCGCCACCCTGAGCACGGCCTTCGACCGCGGCGCGGGCTACGCGTACGCGACCAGCACGGTCATGCCCAACCCCTGGAACGCGGGCCCGACATGGAAGTACCGCGCCCAGACCACCTACGCGGCCACCCTCGGCTAGGCCCATCCGGCGGATCATGCCGGCCGGCCCGCCGGCGCTGAATCGCTTGAGCGACCCGCCGGACATGGAGCTGGGTGGAGCAGGTTGAGCCCGTCGCCACATACCTGGACATCGGTCCCGGTGTTCGGGGACGCTTCGGGCGATGACAAGAATCGACGACACGCCGCCCGCGTGGGACGAGCGCACCCAGCTCACCACGTTTCTCGACTACACACGTGACACCGCCCGCGCCAAGTGCGACGGCGTCTCCGCAGAGAACGCCCGCAAGGCGCTCCTGCCGGGCTCACCGCTGATGACCATGAGCGGAGTGATCAACCACCTCCGCTGGGTCGAGTACTACTGGTTCCAGGTGGTCTTCCTCGGCGAGGAAGACCGGGGCCCCTGGACCGAGGAGGACCCCGACCGCGAGATGCGTATCGCCGTCGACTTCCCGCTCACGCAGCTGCTCGACGAATACGCCGAACAGAGCGCCCGCTACCGCGAACTGGTCGCCGGGAACGGCCTGGACGTCCGGGCCAAGCGAGCCGTCCGCGAGCGCCTCCACGTCGACCTGCGCTGGATCCTCCTCCACCTCACCGAGGAGACAGCCCGCCACAACGGCCACCTGGACATCCTGCGCGAGATGCTCGACGGCACGACCGGCGGCTAGAGCCGGCGGAGATCATGGAGCGGCGGTCAGGCCGCCCGGAGATATTCGGCGGCGGAGCTCGTCGTCGGGTGGCAGTCTGGCCCGATGCCTACCTGGACTCCGTCGGCGGTGCTGTTCGACAACTTGCGGTACCTGCTCAACGAGTGGGATCCGATCGGCGTCGCCGATCTGTCGCAGGACGAATACGACTGCATGCTCGTCCCCTTGTTCCAGCGCCTCCACCGCGGCGCCACCCGGGCGGAGATCGGTGAGTTCCTCTGGTACGAACTGGAGGACCACTTCGGTCTGGACCCCGTCGGCCACCGGACCGATGCGATGGCCGACCGGCTGGTCGCCTGGTGGGCCGCGGTGGGCCCGGCGGCCTAGCGGTTCAGCGGCCGTCGTTCTCCGGGCGGCGGGCGAAGCGCCACAGGATGTGGGTGATCCGGAGGAGGAACACCGCGCCCGCCACGATTTTTCCGGCCACCGCCAGGGCGCGGCCGGCTGCGGGGGGCAGCGAGAACGCCAGTGCGGGCCCGTACACCGCGCCGAAGGTGAGGGCGGCCGCGAAGCAGGCGCTGACGAAGGCGTAGGCGATCTCGATCGTGATCGCGTCACGGTCCGCCTGAGTGCGTTGCTCCATGCGTGCAGTGTCACAGTGCGCACTGCCCGTCACAAGGAGGCCTACGCCGCGCCGCTCCCGCCGCCCGGTTCAGATCCCGGCCGTCTCGCTCCACAGCCGGGCCAGCGCCAGGTCGCCCGTCACTCCCGGACCCGCCAGCGGGAGCCGGTTCCACAGGGCCGCGTAGAGCCAGGCCGCCTCCCCGGTCAGTTCGCAGTCGGCCGCCTCGCCCGTGTCACCCCGTACCGTCCGGGCCGGCTCCGGCGACAGCCGCACGGTCCACACCGCGCCCGTGTCGGCGGCCCGGACCCGTACCACCCGGGGCTCCGGCGTACGCACCCGGCTGCGCGGCCGCGCGTGGAAGCCGGTCAGCAGCTCGTCCACCCCGTCCTCCGCGAACTCCGGTTCCAGCGGGGAGAACGCCACACCCCGCGCGGCCTCCGCGTCCATCCGGTGCACGGTCGTCTCGTGGGCCTGCCGCCGCGCCCAGAACGCCAGCGGTGACGGCGGGGCCGTCGGGAGGAAGGTCCAGCACTGCACGTCGGCCGGGGCCTCGGCCAGGGTGCGCACCAGGTCCGCGTGGCCCTGCCGGAACCACGCCAGCAGTTCGCCGTCGGCCAGTTCCGGGGCGTCCGGGAAGCCGACCGGCTCCAGCCGCCGCTCCGCGACGTACCCGGCCGCCCAGCGGTGCACCGACCCGGTGTGGCGCAGCAGATCGGTGACGTGCCAGCCCGGACAGGTGGGGACCGGGGCGTCCGTACCGGCCTGTTCGGCCACGTCGGCGAGCAGCTCGCCTTCTCGTGCGAGCGTCTTCACAAGTTCGGTGATCTCCATACCGGGAGTCTTATCAGCCCGCCCGCGACAATGGGGGACATGGATGGGGAACTCTTCCCGCGCGAGCGGACCGTGATCGCTCCCGGCGCCGTGCACGTGCCCGACTGGCTCGGGGCCGAGCGGCAGGCCGAGTTGCTCGCGGCCTGCCGCGCGTGGGCCCGTCCGCCGGCCGGCCTGCGCACCGTACGGACCCCGGGCGGCGGGGTGATGACCGCCCGGCAGGTGTGCCTCGGGCTGCACTGGTATCCGTACGGGTACGCCCGCACCGTCGTCGACGGGGACGGGGCGCCGGTCAAGCCGATGCCGGGGTGGCTCGCCGAGCTGGGGCGGGAGGCGGTGGCCGCCGCGTACGGGGGCCCGGGGAGCGCGACGGACCTGCCGGACCCCGCGGCGGCGTACGACATCGCGCTGATCAACTTCTACGGCGGCGACTCCCGCATGGGCATGCACCGCGACGCCGAGGAGAAGTCCGCGGCCCCGGTGGTCTCGCTCAGCCTCGGCGACACCTGTGTCTTCCGCTTCGGGAACACCACCTCGCGCGGGCGTCCGTACCGGGACGTGGAGCTGTGCAGCGGGGATCTCTTCGTCTTCGGGGGCGCGAGCCGACTGGCCTACCACGGAGTGCCGAAGGTCCTGCCGGGCACGGGCCCGCAGCCCCTCGGGCTGACCGGGCGGCTGAACATCACACTCCGGGTCGGCGGGCTGGGCTGAGCGGCGGCGTCCGGCACCCTCCGATCATGCGAGGATCGATGTCATGAACGGCAACGGGGCCCCGCCGCGGGTGGGGGACGTGACCACGCCAGCCGCGTCCACGACCGCCACGCGGACCAGGCTGGAACGCGGTCGCGGTGCGCTCGGGCCGGCGCTGGAGCTCGTGCACACCGGCCGCGCCCCGACCCGCGCGGTCCTGACGGCCGAGCTCGGGGTCACCCGTGCCACCGCCGGAGCCGTCGCCGCCGAGCTGGAGGCGCTCGGGCTGATCCGCGTCGACTCCCGCCCCGGCGGGGCCGGCGGCGCCCAGGGCCGCCCCTCGCACCGCCTCTCCGTGGCCGAGGACGGCCCGGTGGCCCTCGCGGCCCAGGTGCACTCGGACGGCTTCCGGGCGGCCCTGGTCGGCCTCGGCGGCCGCATCGTGGCCACCGCCCCCGGCAAGGTCACCGTCTCCGCCGACCCGGCCCAGGTGCTCGGCGCGGTCGTGGAGGCGGGCGCCGAACTGCTCGCGGACAGCGGCCGCCGCTGCGTCGGCGCGGGGCTGGCCGTCCCCTCGGCGGTCGCCGAGCCGGAGGGCACCGCGCTGAACCCGCTGCACCTGGCCTGGCCGGCCGGTTCTCCCGTACGGGCCGTCTTCGCGGAGTGCGTGAAGGCGGCGGGGATCGACGGCCCGGCCCTGACCGGGAACGACGTCAACCTCGCGGCACTGGCGGAGCACCGGCACGGCGCGGGGCGCAGCGCGCAGCACCTGCTGTGCGTGGCGACCGGACACCGCGGGGTCGGCGGGGCGCTGGTGCTGGACGGCCGCCTGCACAGCGGCAGTTCGGGCCTGGCCCTGGAGGTCGGTCACCTCACCGTGAACCCCGAGGGGCGGGCCTGCCACTGCGGCGGCCGCGGCTGCCTTGACGTGGAGGCGGACCCGCTGGCCTTCCTCACCGCGGCGGGCCGCAGCCCCGGCCCCGAGGTCTCGCTGCTCCAGCAGGCCCGCGACCTGCTGCGCGACGAACCCGCGGAGCCGGCGGTACGGGCCGCCACGGAGGAGCTGATCGACCGGCTCGGGCTCGGCCTCGCCGGCCTGGTGAACATCCTGAACCCGGACCGGATCATCCTGGGCGGCCTGCACCGGGAACTGCTGCACGCCGACCCGGAACGGCTGCGCGCGGTGGTCGCCGACCGCAGCCTGTGGGGGCGCAGCGGAGGCGTGCCGATCCTGCCGTGCACCCTGGACCACAACAGCCTGGTCGGCGCGGCCGAACTGGCCTGGCAGCCCGTGCTCGACGACCCGCTGGGAGCCTTGGCCTAGGCCGTCGCTTCCGGATCCTTCCGGGCGCGGGGCCTCGGCGGGCGGGGCGGGGCCGGGGCAGGGTGGGGCTACCCGGGCCCGGCGCCGACCGGCGATGCCACGGGCGACGCCACCGGCGAGGCCACCGGCACGCCCGCCCCGACGGCCCCCGGGTCGACGGAGACCAGCACCGTCCGCGCGGGTTCTCGTACGGGCCTGGTCTCGATCCGCACCGGCTGCGGGGGCGCCGCCTGGGCGGGAGCCGCCGTGAGCGAGAACCACACCACCTTGCCCGGCCCGTCGGACTGCTGCCGTGCGCCCCAGGACTCGCTGAGCGCCGCCACGAGGGCGAGGCCCCGTCCGCAGGTCTCCAGCGAGCCGGCCTGCGCCTCGTGGAGCACCGGAAGCCGCGGATCGCTGTCGATCACCGAGACGGTGAGGCGCCCGAGGCGGAGTTCGATCTCGACGGTGCAGGTCTTGTCCGGCTGCGCGTGGCGGTGGACGTTCGTGAGCAGTTCCGTCACGCCGAGCGCAGCCCGGTCGATGAGCGGGTCGAGCTGCCAGTGGCGCAGTTGTGCAGAAACGATTCTGCGGATTTGGCCGATCCGCGACGGCATGGCCTGCAGTTCGACGACGCAGTGCCTGCGGGAATGTGTGATCACGGCTGCGACTCCCCGACATGAGTGTTACGGGTGCTGCACCCTCGGTAATGCTCCACCAGGGTCACCCACGGTGCCGCGCAGTGCAACCGAACGCGATCGAAAGCGATGTGCATGGAAACCCAAAGCGAACGTTTGTGCAGGTGAGCGAGGTACATTGCGAAAGGAGGGGGCGAATTACACCCATGAAGGAGCGCGGCGCATGAGTACCACCGGCACCACCAGCAGCACCGGTACGACGGCCACCACCGTCGACGTCGACCGCAGCGACGCGGACTACCGCGCCTGGCTGAAGGAGGCCGTCCGGAAGGTCCAGGCCGATGCCAACCGCTCCGCGGACACCCACCTCCTGCGCTTCCCGCTCCCCGAGGCGTGGGGCATCGACCTCTACCTCAAGGACGAGTCCACCCACCCGACGGGCTCCCTCAAGCACCGCCTCGCGCGCTCGCTCTTCCTGTACGCGCTCTGCAACGGCTGGGTGCGCCCCGGCCGCCCGGTGATCGAGGCCTCGTCCGGCTCCACCGCCGTCTCCGAGGCGTACTTCGCCAAGCTGATCGGCGTGCCCTTCATCGCCGTCATGCCGCGCACGACCAGCCCGGAGAAGTGCCGGCTCATCGAATTCCACGGCGGCGAATGCCACTTCGTGGACGACCCGATGAAGATGTACGAGGCGTCGGCGGAGCTCGCCGCCCGTACGGGCGGGCACTACATGGACCAGTTCACGTACGCCGAGCGGGCCACCGACTGGCGCGGCAACAACAACATCGCGGAATCGATGTACCAGCAGCTGAAGCTGGAACGTTTCCCCGAGCCCGCCTGGATCGTGGCGACCGCCGGTACCGGCGGCACGTCGGCAACCATCGCGCGCTACGTGCACTACATGCAGCACGACACCCGCATCTGCGTCCCGGACCCGGAGAACTCCTGCTTCTTCGACGGCTGGACCAACAACGACCCGGACGCGAGCAGCGATTGCGGCTCGCGCATCGAGGGCATCGGCCGGCCGCGGATGGAACCGAGCTTCGTGCCCGGCGCCATAGACCGCATGATGAAGGTCCCGGACGCGGCGAGCGTCGCCGCCTGCCGCGCGCTGGAGACGGCCATAGGGCGCAAGGCGGGCGGTTCGACCGGCACCGGCCTGTGGAGCGCCCTGAAGATCATCTCGGAGATGGTGGCGGAGGGCCGTACCGGCAGCGTCGTCACCCTGCTGTGCGACCCGGGCGACCGCTACCTGGACAAGTACTACTCCGACGAGTGGCTGGCGGCGCAGCGGCTCGACATCGCCCCGTACACGAAGACCATCGACACCCTGCTGACGACCGGGATCTGGCGCGAGCCGTCGGCCTGACCGCCCGTTGCCGGAGCCTGCGGCCCGCCCCGCCAGGCCCGACCGGCCCGACCGGTGGGTGGCGCGACTGCGACGGTCCG
Organism: Streptomyces sp. 147326; assembly: GCF_045000215.1. Lineage (NCBI taxonomy): Bacteria > Bacillati > Actinomycetota > Actinomycetes > Kitasatosporales > Streptomycetaceae > Streptomyces > Streptomyces sp. 147326. The sequence continues at coordinate 7,697,350 of NZ_CP134201.1, forward strand.
GGGATGAAAACGCCCTGGGCGCAGCCGAGTCGGCTGGCTACGATGTGCGGACTTTTGAGCACGGCGGAGCTTCGGGGGAGCCATGGCCGGCATCGAGTACAACAGACCGGAACGGGACGCGCGTACACGGGCCCAGACCGGTGCGGGCGGGCGGCCACGGCCGGTTGACCGGCCGGACCGGCCCCGGACCGGCCCCGGGCCGAGTCCCGGGCGACGCAGCTGGAGTGTCCGAGCTGCCGCCGCTCCGACGAGGTGCGGGCCGTCCCCGCCATCTGCGTGAGCGGGAACACCAGGTACCAGGAGGACGCCGGCGGCGACCGGAGCGCCGGCTCCCTCGAGGTCGTCCCGAGGCTGGCCGAGGCGCTGGCCGTCGCCCCGCCGCCGCCGGTGACCGCGGGGCGGACGGCGCTGGGCGTGCTGCTGGTCCTGGTGTCCATCGGTACGTTCATCGGCGGCGCGCAGGGCGGGAACTGGTTCGCCGACGCGCCCGCGGCAGAAGCGACCACGGGTCGATGACGCTCTGGGGCGGCGCGACGTGGGCCACCCCGCCCGAGCCCGAGGGTGAGCTCCTGTTCCTGGCCTGGATCTCGGCGTTCGCCCTGCTGGGGCCGGTCCTGCTGATCGTGTCGACCGTGCGGGTCCAACGGGCGTTCCGGGTCCGGATCGCGGCCGGCCGCGACGCCGCCGAGGAGGTGTGGTCCCGCGGCTGGTGCTGCGCACGGTGTGCGGTGGTCCACTTCGGCACCGGGCCGGCGATGACCCTGCAGGAGTTCCGCAGGGCGGTCTGGGGTGCCGGCGGCTACGGAGAGCTGGCCGAAGTGCACCGCGCGACCGGCACGGCGGCCGATCCGGCTACTGATCCGCCGCGCGCCGGGCGGTGAGCCGCCCGTCCAGCGTGCGGACCGCCGTGCGGAAGGAGTGGCCCAGGCCCGGGCGGGCGGCCGTCAGGCCGAGGCGGAACGGAGCCGAGCCGTCCGCGGCGAAGGTCCAGCGGACGTGCGTGCCGGAGCCGGCCGGGGTCAGCCGCCACTCCTCCAGCAGGGCCCGTACTCCGGGGGCGTTGGTCGTGTCGACCCGGTACGCGTAGCGCTGCTCGGGATCCGCCGCCATGATCGTCTCCTGGAAGCGCACCCCGCCCATCAACCTGACCTCGCGGCCCGCGCCGCCGTGCGTGGGCCGGGCCAGGGTCACCGCCTTGAACCAGCCCGGCCAGCCCGCCACTTCCTCGGCGAGCGCCTGGTACACGGCCTCGGGCGGCGCCGCCGCCTCGGTGGTGAAGACCAGCCGGACCGGCGCGTCATCGATGAAGTCCAGCCCCACCGGACGGAGTCGGCGAGCCATGGCGGTACCCCCTGGGACGAGGTTCGGGTCTGCGTGGCCGTCACCATAGCCGGGCGGCCCCGAGATGTCCGCTGCGATCTCGCACGGATTCGCGGCCCGGTTCCCGGCCCGGTTCCCGGCCCGGTTCCCGTACCGGTTCCGGTCTCGGTGCTTTCACCCCGCGCGGGGGATTCGCGCGGCGCGGGGCCTGGGCACGGGAGGCGGCGCGCGGGATGCTGGAGTCGCGCCGATCCCGCCCCGCGAGCGGAGGCCGCTGTGCCGGACCGTCCCACGCCCGACCATCCCCTCGCCCTCGAACTCCTCGTCCACGGAGTCGCCGGCGCCGCCCCCGGCGAGCTGCTCGGCGACCCGCGCACCGTCCGCGTCACCGGGGACTCCACCGCCGCCGTCTTCCGCCGCACCGAGGACGCCGACGCCGAAGCGCACCCCGAGCGGTACGCCGGGCGGCCCGTCCCCGAGGCCTACTGCTGGTCCCGGCTGACCTCCGGCAACGGCGCCCGCGCCCTGTGGCTGCTGCTCCTGCCCTTCATGGTGGCCAACCTCGCCCACTGGGCCCGGCCCGCCACGCCAGCCGCCGACCCCGCCCCGCGCGCGGTGCGCACGTACGGGGTCCTCGTACGGATCCTCGCGCTCAGCCTGACCGTGCTGCTGATCGCGGCCGCCTGCGAGGTCGCGCTCGACCTGCTCGCCTGGCAGTGCGCGGGCTCCCGCACCTGCACCCGCTCCCGCTCCTGGCTCGGCTTCCTCGCCCCCGGAGGCGGCTGGTGGGCCCAGCCGGGGCGCCGCCTCGCCCTCGGAGCACTGGTCCCCGCCGCGCTGACCGGGCTGCTCTGGTTCCTGTCGAACCGCACCTGGAGCGCCTACGAGTCCCAGCCGCCGCCCGCCGGCTCCGCCGACCCGGACGCCGCCGCCGACCCGGACGCCGCCGCCGACCCGGACGCCGCCTCCGACACGGCGCCCGCCCTCGGCCGCCCGGGATTCTGGTACGGCCGCCGGATCGTGGCCCGGCTGCGCGCCGCACACACCGCCGCCGGGCTGCTCACCGTGGCGGTGGCCGTCGCCGTGCCCACCGCCCGCTACGACCGGCGGGCCGGTGCCCCCGCCCTCGAAGCCCTCGGCTGGACCCTTCAGGCACTGCTCGCCGCCGGTGCCGTCACCGTGGCCTGGGTCGTCTGCCGGCGCGGCCGCTCCGAAGTCCGGGCCGACCACCGGCTCGACCGGGCCGCCGTCACCCTGCTGCCCGGCGCCGCCCTCGCCCTGCTCGCCGCCGTCCTCCTCCACGCCTGCTGGTCGCGACCCGGCTGGGCCTCCACAGGACGGCTCCCGGGGGACTTCGCCTTCGGCGTGCTGATGCTGGGGCAGGGCTGCTGCGTGCTCGTCCTCGCCGCCGTCGCCCGGTCCCTGCACCGACGGGCCCCCGATCCGGCGCCCGCCCTGCACGGCCTCGGCGGGCCCGCCGTCGCCATGCTCGGCTGCGCGCTCGGCGGGATGATGTCCGGCGGGGTCGCCCAGCGCGTCGCCGACTGGCTGGACGGAGGCGGCACCCCCGGGATGGCCGGCACCCCGCTGCCCGGGCCGCCCGTGCTGCTGTCCTGGCAGGCCGCCGTGTTACCGCCGATGCTCCTCGTGCTGGCCCTGCTCGCCGTCTGGTTCGCGGTGCGCGGAGCCCGCTCGCGGGCCCGGCTCGCCGGGTCCGTGGCATCCGAGTACCCGGGGGAGGCGCCGGACGGGGCCCGCAGCCGCCGGATCGCCGGGGCGCGGACCGCGGCGGCGCTCACCGACTCCGCGCCCTGGTTCGTGGCGGCCGTCTCCGGGGTCACCCTGGTGCTCGGCGCGGGCGCCCTCGCCGGAGCCTGGCTCAGCGGACAGGTCCCGGGCGAAGCGGCCCGCGGGACCCAGCCGTTGCTGGAAGGCGCCGCCCGCGCCGCCCAGGACACCGGGTCCTGGCTCATCGGCCTCGGCATCGCCGTCTTCGTCACCTGGGGCCGCCGCGCCTACCGGGACCCCTCCGCCCGCCGGACCATCGGCATCCTGTGGGACGTCGGCACCTTCTGGCCGCGCGCGGCCCACCCCTTCGCGCCGCCCTGCTACGCCGAGCGCGCCGTCCCCGACCTGACCTGGCGGATGGCCGGCTGGACCGGCCGCACCGGCGGCCGCCTGGTGATCTCCGGCCACTCCCAGGGCAGCGTGCTCGCCGCGGCGGCCGTCTGGCAGCTCCCGCCGCCCGCCCGCCGCCGGGTCGCCCTGCTCACGTACGGATCCCCGCTCGGCCGCCTCTACGGCCGCTGGTTCCCCGCCTACTTCGGTCCCGGGCCGCTCGCCGCCCTGCACCAGGAGGTCGACTGCTGGCGCAACCTCTGGCGGCCCACCGACCCCATCGGCGGCCCGGCGCTTCCCGGCGCGGGGCAGGAGGTGGACCGCGGCCCGCTCGCCGATCCGATCGCCTACGGACGCAGCGCCCGCCACCCGCTGCCCGCGCCGATCCTGGGCCACTCCGACTACCAGGCCGATCCGGCCTTCGCCGCCGAACGCGGCGCGCTGCTCGCCCGGCTGGACGAGGCCGCACGGGGCTGGGGGCCCCGCCCAGCGGTAGCAGGGGGAGTGCCCGCCCAACAATCCCGCGTCAGCAAGGAGCGGGCAGGGCCGGCAGGGCCGGGAGATCCGCCGGGAACAGCAGGGTGAGCTCGTCCGTACTGGGCTCCGACAGCTGGGCCACCCGGCCCGCGTGCCGCTCCACCATCGACTCGAAGGTCTGGCGCGCGGTGCGGCCGTTGCCGAAGGCCGGACCCCTGGGGAGTTCCGTGAAGTACGTCAGCAGGGCCTCGGAGGTGCCCTCCCCGAGCCGGTACTCGTGCTCCTCCGCCTGTTGCTCCACGATCCGCAGCAGTTCCCCGGGCCCGTAGTCGCCGAAGGTGATGGTCCGGGAGAACCGCGAGGCCACACCGGGGTTGACGGTCAGGAAGCGGTTCATCTCCGCCGTGTACCCGGCGACGATCACCACCACCGCGTCCCGGTGGTCCTCCATCAGCTTCACCAGCGTGTCGATCGCCTCGCGCCCGAAGTCCCGGCCCGAGTCCTCCGGGGCCAGCGCGTACGCCTCGTCGATGAACAGCACCCCGCCGCGGGCCCGCTCGAAGGCCTCCTGCGTGCGGATGGCCGTGGAGCCGATGTGCTCGCCGACCAGGTCCACACGGGACACCTCGACCAGGTGACCGCGCTCAAGTACCCCCAGGGACGCGAGGATCTCCCCGTACAGCCGGGCGACCGTGGTCTTGCCCGTGCCGGGGGAGCCGGTGAAGACCAGGTGCCGGCGCACCGAGGCCGCCTTGAGACCCGCCTGCTGCCGCCGCCGGCCCACTTCGATCATGTCGGTGAGCGCGCGTACCTCGCGCTTGACGCTGTCCAGGCCCACCAGGGCGTCGAGCTGGCCCAGCACCTCGCCGGAACCCCGCACGCCCCCCGCCGCGCCGCCCTCCGGCCGCTCCGCCGAGGGCCGCGGTACAGCTGCGGGCGCCTGGGCCGGCTGCGGCACGGAGCTCTGCGCCGCCGTGACCGTACGGATCCCCGCCTGCGCCCCCGCGAATCCGCCGCCCGAGGCCGACTGGGCCGCCAGGCGCGGGCCGGACTCGTCGCTCGTGCACTCCTCGGCGAGCGGCCCGTCCTCCGCGAACTCGTAGCCCCCGCGGGCACAGCGCTCGGTGTGGCAGCGGGTCAGCGTGGTGCGGGCGCCGTCTATGACGTGGAAGCCGAAACTGGAACTGCCCGTCACCCGGCAGGCGGTGAAGGTGCCGCGGCCGCCCGCCGACACGTAGAACCCGGCCTCGGCGGGGGAGGTGACCGTGCACCGCTCCAGAGCGGGGTCGGCGCCCTTGGTGACGATCACGCCGGTCTGCACGGCGTCGATGGTGCAGTTGGCGAGCGTGCCGCCGCTGCCGTGGTCGCGGAACCAGGCCCCGGTGGCCGCCTCGCGGATCCGGCAGTCGTCGAGCTGCGCGGTCGCCCCGTCGCTCACCGAGACGGCGGTGTTGCGCACCTGGGACAGGTCGCTGTCGACCACGTCGACGCGCGAGCCCCGGTCCAGCACGAACAGCGCGTCCGGCACGTCGTGCACCCGGCAGGAATCGAGGGCGACGGTGGCGCCGTCGCTGATCCACACCGCCGGATAGTCGCCGGTGCTGTCGTGGATCTCGCAGGCCTCGGCGTCCACCCGGGTGCCCGGGTCCCACACGGACAGCCCGTTGCGGCCGAAGCGGCGGACCGTGGTGCGGCTGAGCGTGAGCACCGAACGGGACCGGAGGTCGACGGCGTTCTCCGGGATGTCGTGGATGTCGCAGCCGGCCAGGGTGAGGACCGCGTCGGTGTCGAGGGTGACCCCGTCGGCCGAGGTGCGGTGCACCGCGCAGTCGGTGAGCCGGGCCGTCGCGCGCGCCGCGATCTGCACCCCGGTGCCCTTGACCTCGTACACCTCGCAGCCCAGCGCCTCCAGGCCCGAGCCCTCGCCGGTGACCGCGATGCCCGCGCCCGTGGCGTGGTGGACGCGGCAGCGCTCCAGCCGGGGCCGGCCGCCGCCGCGCACCGAGATGCCGGTCTGCCCGGCGGCCACGACCTCGCACTCTTCGAACACCCCGCCGCCGCCGTCCAGTACGGCGATCCCGACACCGGCCGGGTTCTCCACCGTGCACCGCCGTACGAGGGGCCTGGCCCCGGGGCCGCGTACCTCGATGCCGGCGGCCGAGTGGGTGCTGACCCGCAGATCGGTGAGCTCGGGGCAGCCGTCCTCCACCAGCAGCGCGGGCGCCGCCCGGTCCTGGCCCTCCAGGTACAGGTCCTGGACCACGGCCGAGGCGCGCACGGTCAGGGCGACCCCGTCGAGCGGGGCGATGCGCACCGACCCCAGCCCGGCCTCGGGCCCGCGCAGGGTGACGGCGTGGTGCAGCACCAGGTTCTCCCGGTAGGTGCCGGGGGCGACGGTCAGCACGTCCCCGTCTCCCGCGGCGGCGAGCGCGGCGGCCAGCGTCGGATATTCACCGGAGCGGCGCCGCCAGCGCGAAGACCCGCCGTGCGTCACCTGGACCGTGCCCTGAACCATGGTGCTGTCGTGCCCCCACCCTCGTACTCGCGCTGCCGATGCGACCGAAGCCACTGAAGTCTGAAGCCACCGGAATCACTGAAGTCACCGGATGCGCCGCAGCCGATTCGTGTGGTTCAGAGCCGTGGGAACGGCTGGGGCCACCGAAGCTGCTGGAGCGACCGATCCGGCCGCCCCACCGTAGCGCGCGCGGAGCCGAAGAGGTGCCAGGTCAACTGCCCGCGCCCGCTCGACCCCAGTCCGGTCCGGCGGCCGCCCAGGCTCGGTCCAGACGTATGTACCGCCGATGCACGAGCCGTCGTACGACCAGGCGCCGGACCGTCTCGCCCAGCGCGGCCACCCCGATCGCCGCGGCCAGGCCGGCCATCCCCGCGTGGAAGGCGGCCGCGGACGGGTCGAGCGGCTGCCCGACCAGCCGGCCGTGCGCATCGGTCCATATCCGGAACCGGTCGCCGGCGCGCGGCGGTTCCTCCGCGGCCGGCACGGTGCCCTCGTGGCTGCTGCCGTCCGGCGCGGTCCACGAGGCCACGATCTGCGTACGGTGCGGGGCGGTCCGCTGCGCCGACGCGTCGGCGGGCACGTCCGCCGCCGCCGGCGCCGGCCGGACCACCACGGCCGGAACGAGATGACGCTCCTGCCGCTGCTCCTGCGCCGCCTGCTGCAGTGTGCCGTCCACCCGCAGGCCTGCGACCCATCCGATGGCCGGAGCCACCACGAGCACGCACACCAGCGCGGCGAACGCCACCCACGCCTCGAAGAGATCGGTCGGCCGGCGCAGCGGATTGCGCCGCCAACGCCACACACCCATTGCTGTCCGCACGGTCCGGCTCCCCCAACTTGTGCCAGTCTCCCTCTGCCCATGTGTCCTGACTGATCCAACGGCGTGGTCGTGCCTGTTGGTTCCAGCGAGGATGCGGAGCCCCCCGAAGGTGTTATTCCGGGTCGGCTGGTCAGTGCCGGGGCGTCCGTGTCATCCGTGCCGTGCGAGTCACCCGCGTCGTCCGGGGCAGGAGGCGTCATTCGCGCCATTCACATCATTTACGTCATTCCAGGACGCGAACCTCGTCGCCGACGCGCACCGTGCCCAGCCGCACCGGCACCAGGAGCCGCCCGAACGCCAGCGACTTGCCGATCCGCCGGTACTTCCCCAGCGTCTTCAGCGGTTCCTTGCCCCGCTCCGCCGTCGCCTGGTCGGTGGTGGTGACGACGCACCGGCCGCATTCCCGTGCCCCGCGGAAGACGGCGTCGCCGATCGCGACGCGCCGCCAGCCGTCCTCCGCCCACGCCTCGGCACCGGATACCACCACATTGGGGCGGAAACGGTTCATGGGCAGCGGACCCTCCTCGGGATGGTCCCCCTGCGCGATCAGAGAGTTGAGCGCGTCCAGCGAGGCGAGGGTGGTGATCAGCAGCGGATAGCCGTCGGCCAGGCTCACCGTCTCGCCGGGCAGTGCGTAGTCCGGATCCACGGGACGGCGTACGGACGGATCGTCCAGATGTATCAGCCGCACCGGCTCATGCAGGTACGCGCTGAACCAGTCGGCCGCGGCGCTCGCCGCGACCACGGTCTCGACCTTCTTCCCGAACAGGACGACCGGCTCCAGCGGACCCGGCTCGGGCACCTCCACGACCAGCTCCGCCATGCCCGGCGCGGTCACCGCGATCCGGCCGCCGGCCATCGGACGGGCCGCCGCCAAGGCCAGCTGCGGATGGCGGCGTTGGGTGATGACCGTGCCCCCGGTGTCGACCAGCGCCCACCGCCGGTCTCCGGACAGACCCCAGGGCTCCACGGTCGCCTCGTCGGGAGCGGTCCCCGCTAGCGACTTGACGGGATGGACGTGGAGCGCCTGGACGTGCAAGTTCGACATGGGGGAATACTGCCAGCCCCCTCCGCTGTCCCGGCGCCTGTCGGCGGCCCGGTCAGTAACCACGCCCCTGGTACTGGCGGCCGTACGGGTCCTCGTACGAGGCGGCCGGCACCGGTGCGGGCACCTGCATCGGACGCGGCGCGGCCGGGCGCATCGCCTCGTACCCGGTGGCCATGGCGGCCGGGCGGGGCTGTTGCGGCTGGGGCTGGGGCACGTATCCGGTACGCGCCGGAACCGGCTGCTGCTGCGGGATGTACGGGGCGGGCGCGTGCTGCAGCGGCATCGGCTGCGGGGCGGCCTGCTGCTGGTACGGGTAGCCGTAGGCCGGGGCCTGCTGTTGCTGAGGGGCGGCCGGCGGCAGCGCGGGCAGCGCCGACGCCAGGGCCGGCAGGTACCCGCCGCTCGAATATCCGGCACTCGGAGACTCGTAGGCGGCCGGAACGCGGATCGGGGCGATCTGCGGGGTGCCGCGTTCGGCGACGAGGGAGTCGTAGATGGGGGTGTCCGGGAAGGAGGGCGCGGAGTAGTAACCGCCGCCATAAGTGGAGCGGGGGGAGGTCATGGGACCTAAGTTAAGCCCACGACTTCACCGGGTCCATAGCGAGGTGCCGTCAACACCGCCCTGACCTGCATCTTCGCAGGTCAGGGCCTCACCTTTCACTTGACGTTCACGTGCACGATTCGCCACTTCCACCCCACCTTGTTCCTACTCGTACTCACCGGTTGGGTGTTGCACCGACTTCGTGCTGACGCAGCGTCACAACGCGGTGACCTCGGATGACTCGGTTTCGGCCGACAGTTCGTCGTTTCAGGCGTCGCTGGGACGGGCATAGGTACGGCCCTTCCATGACGCACCGCGACCCCGGTAGTGCTGAACGGCCGAGTCGACGGTCATCAGGAGGTACAGAAGGGCCGTGAGCGGAAGCAGTGGCGCGAGCACGGCGGGCTGCCCGTAGTAGCGCAGCATCGGCAGGTACGTGCCGGCCATCAGGAGCCAGGCGAGCCCCCCGGCCCAGGCGACCGCGGGGTGTCCGGTCGCGAGCCCCGTCAGGAGGGCGGCCGGGGGCACGAGGTAGACGAGCACCAGCCCGGCGACCGTCCCGGCCAGCAGGAGGGGCTGGTGGCGCAGTTGCGCGTAGGCGCTGCGCGAGACCATCCGCCACAGGTCGGCGAGCGCCGGGTACGGGCGCACGCTGTCGACCCGCTCGGCCAGTCCGAGCCAGATCCGGCCGCCGGAGCGCTGGACCGCGCGGGCGAGGGAGACGTCGTCGATGACCGCCTGGCGGATGGAGTCGGGGATCCCGGCGCGCACGGCGGCCTCGGTGCGCAGCAGCACGCAGCCGCCGGCGGCCGCCGCGGTCCGGGCGGAGTGCCGGTTGATCCGGCGGAAGGGGTACAACTGGGCGAAGAAGTACACGAAGGCCGGTACGACGAGCCGTTCCCAGAAGCCGGCCACGCGCAGGCGGGCCATCTGCGAGACGAGGTCGAGGTCGGCCGAGGTCGCGGCGGCGACGAGTTCGCGCAGGCTGTCGGGCTCGTGCGCGATGTCGGCGTCGGTGAGGAGGAGGAAGTCGGGCTCGGTGGCGTGCGCGGTGCGGGCCAGCGAGATGCCGTGGCGCAGTGCCCAGAGCTTGCCGGTCCAGCCGGGGGCGGGGTCGCCGGGGGAGACGACGGCGAGCGGGAGCCCCGGCTGGCCGGCCGCGAGCCGGAGCGCGAGGCCGCCGGTGCCGTCCGCACTGCCGTCGTCGACGAGGATCACCTCGGCCTCGCCGGGATAGTCCTGGGCGAGGAGCGAAGGCAGGCTCAGGGGCAGTACCTCGGCCTCGTCGCGTGCGGGGACGACGATCGCGACGGACGGCCAGTGGGTGGGGGCGGTGCGCGGGGGGAGGCGGACGTCGGTCCGCCAGAACATGCCCTGGGCGAGGGTGAGCCAGAGCCATGCGGCGAGGGAGGCGTAGGCCGCGCAGGCGGCGGTGAAGAGGCCCATGGCGGCAGTGTGCCGGGCCCCGGCGGGCGTGTCGCGCATCCGCCCGCGTCGGGTGCGGCGGCCCTCGCCGGGCGGGCGGGCGGGCGGGCAGGGCCTGCGACCGGGCCGGCCGGCGCGTGGCCCGTGGCTCCGTGGGGCGTGCCCGCCCGGTGGCGTGCCCGGGGGCGTGGGGCGTGACGTGTGGGGCGCGGTGCGTGGCACGTGGGCCGTGGCGTGTGGCGCGTGCCCGGGGGCGTCGGGCGTGACGTGGCCTGTGGCGTGCGGGCCCGCGGGCCCGTGCGCGGCCCGTGGCGTGTGGCGTGTGGCGCGTGCCGGGGGTGTGGGGCGTGGGGCGTGCCCGGCGCCCGTGGCGCGTGGGGCGTGTCGTGCGGCACGTGGCGCATGGGCGTGGGGTGCCCCGTGCCCCGTGCCCCGTGCCCCGTGGCCCGTGGGGCGTGACGTGTGGCCCGTGGGGTCCTGTGTCTGCGGCGGCCGGGGGCGGTGGGGGGTCCTGTGTCTGCGGCGGCCGAGGGTGTCGGATGGCCCCATGGGGGCGGAGGTCGAGGGTGTCGGTTGGGCCCTGTGGGTACGTGGGCGGGGGCGTCGGGTGGCCCCATGGGCGTGGTGGTCGGGGGCGGGGAGTTGGTGGTGGAGGCCCGGGCGGGGTGGGGGTCGACTAAGGTGGCCCGGTGAAGATCGCGCTCATGGACTCCGGAATCGGCCTCCTCGCGGCGGCCGCGGCGGTGCGTCGGCTGCGGCCGGACGCGGACCTGGTCCTGTCCTCGGACCCCGACGGGATGCCCTGGGGTCCGCGGACCCCCGCCGACCTCACCGAACGGGCGCTCGCCGTCGCGCGGGCCGCCGCCGAGCTCCGCCCGGACGCGCTGATCGTGGCCTGCAACACCGCCACCGTGCACGCCTTGGACACCCTGCGTGCCGAGCTGGAGCCCGCCATCCCGGTCATCGGGACGGTACCGGCGATCAAGCCCGCCGCGGCCGCCGGCGGCCGCGTCGCGATCTGGGCCACCCCCGCCACCACCGGCAGCGCCTACCAGCGCGGGCTGATCCGCGACTTCGCCGACGGGGCCCGCGTCACCGAGGTGCCCTGCCCCGGGCTCGCCGACGCCGTGGAGGCCGCCGACGACGCCGCCGTGGTGGACGCCGTGGCCGCGGCTGCCGCGCTGACCCCGGCCGACGTCACCGACGTGGTGCTCGGCTGCACGCACTACGAGCTGGTCGAGGGCGCCATCAGGGCCGCCCTCGCCGCGCGGACGGGGGGAGCCGAGCTGGTCTACCACGGCTCCGCCGAGGCCGTCGCCGTCCAGGCGCTGCGCCGCCTCGGCTCCCGGCCCGAGCCCGCTCTGCCCCGCACGGGCGCACTGACCGTACTGCGCAGCGGGCGCGAGGGGTCCCTGCCGGCCGCCGCGCTCGGATACGCGGAGGGCCGGCTCCTGGCGGGCCAGGGCGCGCCCGTCGGCTGACGGCCGCCGACTGACGAGAGGCGGCGAGACGAATCGTCTTGCGTAAGGTCCGGACGTCGTTTACGGTTGTCCGTGTAACGAGACGATACGGTTCGTTTCAATCCGAAGGGATCGCCCTTGCGTGCTCCACTCGCCTCCACCCAGATCGTCCTGTCCGAGGTCACCAAGAGCTACGACACCCGTGTCGTCCTGGACCGCGTGAGCTGTACGGTCCGTCCCGGCGAGCGGGTCGGCGTCGTCGGCGACAACGGCTCCGGCAAGTCCACCCTGCTCCGCCTCCTCGCGGGACGGGAGCGGCCAGACCGCGGCGAGGTCACCGTCACCGCCCCCGGCGGCCTCGGACACCTCGCGCAGACCCTCGGCCTCCCGCCTTCCGCCCGCGTCGGCGACGCGGTCGACCTCGCCCTCGCCGACCTGCGCGCACTCGAACGCCGGATCCGCGCCGCCGAATCCCGCCTGCACCGGGCCGGGTCCGAGGAACTCGCCGCGTACGGGGACCTCCTCGCCGCCTACGAGGCCCGCGGCGGCCGCGACGCCGAACGCCGCGTCGCGACCACCCTGCGCCACCTCGGCGAACGCCACGCGCTCGACCCGGACCGCCGGCTCGGCACCCTCTCCGGCGGTCAGCGCTCCCGGCTCGCGCTCGCGGCGGCCCTCGCCGCCGAGCCGGAGCTGCTGCTGCTCGACGAACCGACCAACGACCTCGATGACGAGGCGGTCGGCTGGCTGGAGGAGCGCCTGCGCGCCCACCCGGGAACCGTCGTCGCCGTCACCCATGACCGGCTCTTCCTCGACCGCGTCACGACCACCATCCTGGAGGTGGACCAGGACCGCCGGACGGTCCGCCGCTACGGCAACGGCTACGCCGGGTTCCTGACCGCCCGCGCCGCCGAACGCGCCCGCTGGGCAAGGGAGTACGAGGAGTGGCGCGAGGAGGTCGCCGGCGCCGAGCGGCTCGCCGACACCAACATCGGGCGGTTCGCCGCCATCCCGCGCAAGCTGCCCCGCGGCTTCAGCGGAGCCGGTGCCTTCCGGGACCGCTCCCGGACCCACGGCGCCGCCGGCCGCATCCGCACCGCCCGCGAACGGCTGCACCGGCTGACCGAGAACCCCGTCCCGCCGCCCCCGCGGCCGCTCGTCTTCACCGGCCGGTTCACCGAAGGCGCCGCCGGTGCGGTGGAGATGGCCGGCGCGGCCGTGCCGGGACGGCTCGAACCCGTCTCGCTCACCCTCGCCCCGGGGGAGCGGCTCCTGCTGACCGGACCCAACGGGACCGGAAAATCCACCCTGTTGCACCTGCTTGCCGGTGAACTGGAGCCCGCCCAGGGCCTCGTACGGACACCCCCGCGCGTGGGACTGCTCCGGCAGGACGACCAGTGGGCCCGCGAACCCCGGTCAGCCGTAACGGTGTTCGGCGAGGCGTACGCCGACCAGGTCGCCCGGCACGGCCTGCTCACCCCGGACGACCTCGTCCGGCCGGTCCGCCTCCTCTCGGCCGGCCAGCGCCGCAAGCTGGAGCTGGCCCGGCTGGTGGCCCGCCCGCTCGACCTGCTGCTCCTGGACGAGCCGACGAACCACCTGGCCCCGGCCGTGGTGGAGGAACTGGAGGCGGCCCTGGCCCACTTCGGCGGAACCCTGGTCCTGGTCACGCACGACCGGCGGCTGCGCGCGGCCTTCCGGGGGCGGCGCCTGGAGCTTCAGCGGGAGCCGGCGGCGACCAGTCGGCCGGCCGCCTCGAGCCGCTGAGCCAGCGCCCGCAAGCCGTCCGCGTCCAGGACCCGGTCTCCGAACCCGGGCAGCGGCACGTGCAGCGAGGCCGTCCAGGCCTCCGGGACCGCCCCCTGTCCGTACCGGGCCCCGGCCAGGGCCCCCGTCACGGCGGCCACCGTGTCGGTGTCGCCGCCGAGGTCCACCGCGGCCCGTACGGCGTCGGCGAACCCGGTGGTGGTGCGCAGCGCCCACACCGCGGAGCCCAGGCAGGGCCACACCGCCCCGTTGAACTCGGTGGCCATCCCGGGATGCCAGTCGGGGGCGAGTACGCGGCCGTACCGCTCGCGGTGGTCCGGGTGCACCGCGGCGAGCGTCCCCGGGAGGGCGGCGAGCGGATCGCCTCCGTCCAGGGCGACGCGGACGAGCTCGTGCAGGACCGCCGTTCCCTCCCAGGCGGCCCGGTCGCCGTGCGTCAGCGCCGCGATCCGGCGCGCGGCGTCCATGGTCCGATCCCGCCCGGCGGCGGCGAAGTACACCGCCGAGGTGGCGGCCCGCATGAGGGAACCGTTGCCCGCCGCCCGGGTGTTGACCTGGAAGTGCAGGGCGGCGGCGAGGTCCCACGGCTCGCCGTTCGTCAGCACGTCCTCCGTCTGGAGGCCGATGTCCTTGGGCTGCCCGGCCGCCCACCGCTGGAACCGGGCGAAGACGTCCGGGAGTTCGAGACCGCCCCGCTCCAGCAGGGACTCGCCGACCAGCACGGCCATCTGGGTGTCGTCGGTCGCCTCGCCCGGATCCCAGCCGCCGCCCCCGCACATCTCCTCCCCGCGCGCGGTCAGTTGTCCCGCCGGGCCGAACTCGTACGGCGCGCCGAGCGCGTCGCCCGCCGCCGATCCCAGGACGGCCCCCACGGCGCGGTCGAGGCGAGTGGTCACGGCATCTCCGCGGGGCATACGGCGGCCAGCAGGCCGCGGGCGAAACGGTCGAGGTCGTCCAGGCCGGCCGCCGCCAGGGTGGCGGGAGCACCGGACAGCAGGTGGGGGATGGCGCCGTGCAGCGCGAGGGTGAGGGCGCGGGCCTGCTCCGGCCCGGCCGGCAACCCGGCCGCGCGCAGCAGGTGCGCGTGCGCGGCGAAGTCCGCCGCGGCGATCGGGTCCAGCAGCGCGGCCAGCCACGGCCGGCGCGTCCCCTCGGTCTGGAGCTCCAGGTACGCGAGGACGCGCGGCCGGCCCGGCCCGGCGACATCCCGCAGCAGCCCGGCGAGCAGTGCCGCGAGCTGCCGGGCGTCGGAGGGCCCCGGCCCGGCTCCGGCCAGGGACGCGGCCAGCGCCCGGTACTGCTCCACACAGCGTTCCGCGACGCCCCGCAGCAGGGCGTCCCGGGTAGGGAAGTAGTTCTTGGCCGTGCCCGTGGGGACGGCGGCGGCCGCGTCGACGGCCCGGTGCGTCAGCCCGCGCCCGCCCGCTTCGGCCAGCACGGCGACGGCCGCGTCACGCAGCCGGTCCCTCCGGTCCTGATTCACGTTGCCATCCTAACTACATCCGTGGTACCACAGATGTAGTACCACGGATGTGGTAGTCGGCCGGACGTAGGTGAAGGGACGCGCCATGAGCAGCGAGACCGAGGCCAGGACCCGGACCGAGGCAGGGGCCGGGCGGGGGCGGGGGCGGGGCGTGGGTACGGCCGTCGTGGTCGGGGCCGGGGTCGGCGGTCTCGCCACCGCCATCGGCCTGCGCCGCGCGGGCTGGACGGTGACCGTCCTGGAGCGCCGGACGGAACTCGACCGCTACGGCACCGCCTTCGGGATCCACCCCACCGCCCAGGCCGCGCTCGACCGGCTCGGCCTCGGCGACGCGCTGCGGGCGCGCGGGGTCCCGTACCGCGACGCCCGGATCCGCCGCCCCGACGGCACGGTGCTGGCCGCCCTCCCGCTCGAACGGATCGAACGCAAGGCGGGCAGGCCGGAACTGCTCATATCCCGGCCCTACTTGATCGACGCACTGCTCGCCGAGCTCGACCGGCTCGGCGGCGTGCGGATCGCGTACGGACACCGCCTCACCGACCCGGCCGCACTCACCGCGGACCCGGACCGCCTCGTCGTCGGCGCCGACGGCATCAACAGCGCGGTCCGCACGGCGTACTTCGGCCGCCGCAGCCGCCCCCGCCCGATCGGCACGGTCGCCTGGATCGGCATCGCCGGATTCGAGACGGGACTGTACGGTGAGACCTGGGGCGACGGCCGCTTCTTCGGCATGACCCCCGTCGAGCCCGGCCGCACCAACTGGTACGCCACCGTCCCCGAGGCCGCCACCGCCCGTGACGTACGGGACGCCTTCGCCGACTGGCACGACCCCGTCCCGCGCGTCCTGGCCGAGACCGACCCCGCCACCTGGATCCGGTACGAGATGCGCCACCTCTTCCCGGCGCTCCCCACCTTCGTCGCCGACGGCCGGATCGCCCTCGTCGGCGACGCCGCCCACGCCATGACACCCAACCTCGGCCAGGGCGCCTGCACCGCCCTGCTCGACGCCGAGGCGCTGACCCGCGCCGTCACCACCCTCGGCGCCGCCGCCGCCGCCGGCGGACCGGCCGGGCTGCCCGGCGCCCTGCGCGCGTACGACGCCGAGCGCCGCCGCAGCGCTCAGCGCGTCGCCTTCGGCTCCCGGACCCTGCACCGTTTCATGACCGCCGGCCGGCCCGCCCTGCGCGACGCGCTCGTCGGCCTGCTGCCCGGCGGAGGGGACGGCGCGGCGCGCTGATCCGACGCGCTGATCCGACGTGCTGATCCGACTGGGCCAGGGCGGTGGCGTACCAGCGCAACGTGAGTACGCTGCTACACATGACGGCTCACCCCCCGGGTCCGTTCTGGACGGGCCGGGCCTCCAACCGCGCGCAGTGGCTGCTCGCAGCGGCCGGTGCGGCCTGTCTGGCGCTCGGAATCGAGCTCGCCGTCGACAACGCCTGGACCTCGGGCTTCGTCCCGCTCCTCATGGCCGTGGCCGGCTGCCTGGCCGCCGGGCTGCTCATCCTCTACGGCACGCTCGCCTTCGTACACGTCGCCGTCACCATCGACTCCGAGGCCCTGATCGTGCGCTGCGGCCACATCGGCCTGCCGCGCCGCACGATCCGGCTCACGGAGGTGACCTCCGCCGAGTTCCTCCCGCGGATCACCCCGCAGCAGTGGGGCGGCTGGGGCTACCGCTGGCGCCCCGAGAAGGGCACCGCGGTGATCGTCCGCCGCGGCGAGGGCTTGGAACTCCGGCTCGGCGACGGGAAGCTCTTCACGGTCACCGTCGACGACGCGGAGGACGCCGTCCGCGTCATCCGCACCCACCTGCGAGCCCTCGCCCGCTGAGCGGGACCGGTCCCGTCAGCGGCGGTGGATGCGGTCCACGCCGTACCAGTTCGACACGCACGAGGCGACCCAGTCCCGCTCGTAGTCTCCCGTGAAGAACGGCTCGGCGAGGGCTCCGATGTAGAGGGGACGGTAGCCCACGTCCTTGCCGCCCCGCGCGGCTTCGGAGCGGATGCGGGAGTTCTGGGCGTCCCAGGCCACGGAGCGGGCGACCGTGCCGGTGGTGAGTTCCCGGACGTTCGGGACGAGCGCGGTCACCGAGGCCAGGGCCAGGCAGCCCGCCGCCACGGCGGCGGTCGCGAGGGCCGCGTCGGCGGAGCGGCGGCCCGCGAGCCACCGGCCGCCCCGGGCTCCCAGCAGTGCGCCGTAGCCGCAGAGCGCGAGTTCCATCGGCACGAGGAAGTTCGTCCACGTACGGGCGTACGTCCACCCGCTCGGGCCGTAGCCGCTGCGCAGGCCCACCACCACCGCGAACGACCCCAGCACCACCACGGGCACGGGCAGCAGCAGCGCGGCGGTCAGCGCCCGGCGCGGGACCGTCCGCCGGGACTCCCGCTTCCCGGGCGCCCGCCCGCGCAGGCAGCACGCCAGGCCCAGGAGGACGCCGACGGCCGCGGCTCCGAGGTACGCCCACTGGCCGGTGACGGAGTCCCACATGCGCAGCCAGTCCGCGAAGGTGCCCCGGAGTTCGCCCGCGGAGAGCAGGGACTCCTCGTCCGGCTGCTGGGCCCGCCGCCACCGGGCGCCGGGGGAGGTGTAGAGCACGACCAGACCGCAGACGAGGCCGGAGCACCACAGCAGGCACCAGGTGAACGGATGCCAGTCCCGCGCCAGGCCGAGCCGGGGCAGGCAGAGCAGCCCGGCCAGGCCGGCGAGCAGCCCGCTGACGAGCGCGAACGGCTCGCTCAGGGTGCCGAGTGCGAAGGCGACGAGGAACGCCGTGACGAAGCCGGCCACGCGGGCGGGGGCCCGGGGGCGGCGGACGGTCCACAGGGCCAGCAGGATCGCCCACACACCGATGACGCTCGGCACGGTGTGCGAGATCGTGGCCGGGGCCCACAGCAGTACCTGGTAGCTGCGGGTGCCCGCGAAGTAGACCAACGCCTGGACGACCAGGGCGCAGGCGGTCAGGACCAGCACCCGGGGCCCGCCGCCGAGGAACCGGACGAGCTCACGCCCCAGCAGGACCAGCCCGGCGGTGAAGCAGACGGCGATGACCGTCGGAAGGATCTTGGTCCCGGCCAGTCCGTCGCCGTAGACGACACCGCTCAGGAAGGCGTTGGCGATCCTGCCGTTCTGGGTCCGGTAGAAGTCGGACGTGATGCCGAGGACCCCCAGATCGCGGGCCTTCCACGCGGCGCACCAGTCGTCGGACGTGGGCCGCACGTAGAGACCGAGGAAGCATCCGACGGCGATCAGGGCCCCGGCCGCCGCGACGAGCGTCGCCCCGGCCGCCGGGAGGAGCCTGCGCAGGACGGGTCTGCGGCCCGTTCCCCCGCCCGCCGCGGGTCCAGCAGCCCGGAGGTCCTCGTCCTCTATCGCAGCCGTGCTCATTCACCACCTCTTCGCAGCGGGCCCGCGAACACCCATCCTGTGCACGGCCCGCCGCCCCCTGCATCCCGGGTGCGCCAGGACGGGTACGGAGCGGCGCGGCTCCTGGGAATTTCCCGGAACCCCTCGCTCACCCGGGCGGCGGGCGTTCCGTGGCAGCCTCCGCCCGCTTCTCCCAGGATGGGGAAGCCGGGTCCGCGCGGATCCGGGGCCGGCGGAGGGAGTGGCGATGCCCGGTGTCCTCGGCTGCTGGGCGGTCGCCACGGCGGCCTTCGCGGGCTTCGCCGTGCCCCTGTGCCCCACGGGCAGTTACGCGCCCCTGTCGACGCTCGTCGCCCCCACCGTCGGACTCCTCTCCAACACGACCGCCGCCGAAGGCGTTCCGCGGTCCGTCGCCGAGGGCGCGCGGTACGTCGAGGGGAGCAACGTCCTGCGGCTGGCGTCGGGCCGGTGGAAGTACCTTCCCGCCGGCGGGAAGGAGTCGGCCGTGGTCGCCGCCGACCATCCGCCGGCGGTGCGGCAGATCGCGCAGAGCCGCGCCTGGCTGGCCTCCGGCCGGGTCCCGGGCAGGACGCCCGCGCAGCGCGCCGCGGCCGGGCGGGCCCTCCTGGCCATGCGCGCCCTGCTCCAGCCCAACGGCGCCGTGGCCGCGGCGTGGAGCCCCGGCTGGAACTACTCCTGGCCGCGCGACTCCAGCTTCGCCTCCGCCGCGTTCGCGCACACCGGCCATGACGCCGAGGCCTACCGGATCCTGCGCTACAGCGCCGCGACCCAGCGCAAGGACGGCACCTGGGATGCGCGGACGAAGCTCGACGCCACCGGCCCGCCCGACGGCAGGTGGTGGCAGCTCGACGCCAACGGCTGGGTCCCCTGGGCCACCTGGCAGTGGTACCGGACGGCCCCGGCGGCCACCCGCCGCGCCCGGCTGGCCATCCTCTATCCGATGATCCGCAAGGCCGCCGACCGCGCGGCGGTCTCCCTGCGGGCGGACGGTCTGCCCCCGGCCTCCCCCGACTACTGGGAGCTGATGACGACCACCACGAACATCGGCACGGCCGCGCCGCTGCTCGCCGGGCTCAACGCCTCCGCGGACCTCGCCCGGGAGGCGAACCGGCCGGACGACGCGGCGCGCTGGGCGCGGGCCGCGCGGCGGCTCTCCTCGGGGATCTCCGCGCGGTTCGCACCCCTGGGATACCAGCGCACCGTGGACGGCCGGCACGGACGCGACAGCGCGGTGACGTTCATGGCGCCCCCCTTCAACACGGCCCCCGCCGGCCTGCCCGGCGCGCTGGACGCCACGTACCGGGCCCTGCTCCTGCCCAACGGCGGGCTGACCCCCGGAAACGACTCCACGGCGCCCTGGGGTGCGAACGCCTGGACGCCCAGTACGGCGCTCTTCGCGCTCGCCTGGGCCGCCACGGGCGACACGGCGAAGGCCGGGCCGGTCCTCGACTGGATCCTCGCCAAGCGGAACTCGCTCGGCGAGCTGCCGGAGAAGGTGGACAAGGAGGGCAGGGCCGCCTCGGTGGCTCCCCTCGCGTGGACGGGCTCGATCGCCGTCCTGGCCCTCGTGGCGCTCGACGGCACGGCCCTGCCCACGCCGCCCACGCGCCCGTAAGGGGTGTCTCAGACGGGGTCCGTCCCCTCACGCTGCGGCGGAGCGGTGCGGACCCGCTCGAGCTCGGCCAGCAGGTGCCGGTAGGCGAGCTCTTCGGCCGCTATTGCCCGGGCGAGGGGCGGGTGGTGCGGATCACGGCGGGACCGGGCCTGTGCCGCGGCGGCGAGGCGGAGCTGCCTCGTGCGGCGCACCTCGTTCCCGGCCGTGACGTACGCGTCGTCGAGGAGCCGGTGGTCGAGGACCTCGGCGAAGGCGCGCTCCGCCAGGACGTCGAGCCGGTCGAGGTCGTCGGAGCAGCTCGAGGGGGCCTGACCGGCACAGCCTTCTTCGAGGGCCCGGGACAGCGACCGCACGGTCGCCCCGAGCTCCGGATACCCCCAGGCCGGCGCCGCGTCGTTCCGGCACCCGGTGGCGAGGGCCACCAGCACGGCGGCGCAGGCCACGGCGCGGAACCTCCCCGGTCCCGCGCTCCCGCGCGCGGTGGAGCAAGCGGCCATGGGAGCTCCGATCACCAGCGGTCAGCCGGTCAGCCGGTCAGCCGGCCAGTCGGGTCAGCCGGTCGGGGGCCGGCCCCGTCCGGGTCCCGACGTGGTGCCCGCCATCGTCGCCCGCTCCGGCCGCCCCTGCCACCCGGAGCTGAAGGCGGGACCTAGCGCCCGGCCTGCACGACCGTCGAGGGCTGGACCGCCCGGTGCCACGGGGAAGAGGGCGGGCGGCTGCCGGGCGGTTCGGATCCGGTCGGGGGAGCCGTCGTGACGTGCAGGCCGGCGTCCAGGCCGAGGGCCGCGGCGAGGGCCGTGCCGTCCGGCTCGGCCACGGCCGCCGGCGCACCCGTGTAGAGCATCTGGGACTCGTACCAGGAGGGCGCGTCGCCCGGGCCCGACACGCCGATCGTGCCCGCGCCCGCGCGGCCGGTGAGCAGCCCGCCCGTCACGCCGACGGCGCCGTAGCCGCCCTCGCCGCCGGCCTCGGTGACCGGGGAGAACACCGGCGCGGTCCCGCCCGCGGTGGCCAGGCTCGTCCCGACGGTGCCCGTGCCGGGGCGGCGGAAGTAGAGGCGGACGCCGTCGCCCTGCGGGCTCGCCGACAGGGGTCCGGTGGTCGCCGGCAGCCCGGTCGGGAAGGGGCCGCCGAAGGGGGCGTCCGGCGTCGGCCGGACCCAGGCCAGCACGGACCCGGCCGTGGCCGCGTACACGTGGCGCCGCCCCGCCGCGTCGGTCGCGGTGACCGGGTCGCCCTGCAGACCGGCGCCGCCCAGGGCCTGCCACGCGCCGAAGGCGTCGTCCGGGGCGTCCTGTGCGCGGGCGCGCAGGGTGCGCCGCGAGTCGCGTACGTACACGGTCATCCGGCCGTCGCCGTCGACGGCGACGGCCGGTGCGCTGATCGCCGAGGTGCCGGATATGTCGCCGGTGTCCGGGGTGCCCAGCGACTGCCACGGTCCGAAGGCGCCGCCGGGCGCGGCCTGGACGGCGTACACGAGGTCGCGTCCGTACTCCTGGGGTGCGGTGCCCAGCGTGGTGCGGGTGCCGAAGACCGCGATCCTGCCGTCGGGCAGCCGGACGGACGTCGCGCCCGCGTCGATCCCGGAGCCGGGGAGGAAGTCGGGCCCCTGCCAGGGGGCCTTGGGGCCGCTGCGCGTCCAGTACGCCATCCGGCCGTCCAGGACGGCGAAGGCCCACAGCCGGCCGGAGGCGCCCTCGGTCATCCAGGAGGTGCCGTCGCCCCGGCTGTAGCGGATGGTCTGGCTCCAGCCGGCGCCGGTGGGCCGGGTCGCGGTCTTGCGGTCGCCGCATCCGGCGGTGCTGCCGCACCAGTCCTGGTGGTCCGTCCACGCGTACGTCTTGAGGTAGCCGAGCTTCTCCTCGGCCGCCTGCGGGTCGAGCGTCGGGGGCAGGGAGCTGTTGGGGTAGCTCACGTAGTTCTGGACCGAGAAGTGCGGCCGGTCGGCGGACTTCGCGTAGCGTTCGGCCGCCGCCTGTACGAAGCGGGCCCCGTACATGTGGTCCTGGTGGTCGAGGAAGGCGCCGCCCTGAGCCCGGCCGGGCGTCGGGTCCTGCGTCCGTATCGTCGTCGGCCGGTACCGCGCGAAGACGTCCGCGATGGCCTCCACGGCCTGTTCCTTGGTGTACGAGAACCAGGGCTTGACCGGCGTCCCGGAGGTGAGCTGGGCGCCCAGGGCGGAAACCTTGCCGTCCCACAGGCCGCGCAGGCTGTCCGGGTTGTCGCCGGAGATGCTGCGGGCCTCGCGCAGCTGCATCCATATGAGGTTGACCTCGGGCCGGGCGACGAGGACGTCCACCTCGGCGCTCCCGCCGCCGGCGGTGGGTATGGACTTGCGCTGCCAGGCGCTGGCGCGGTTGCCGGTGGCCATCTGCGCGTAGGCGGCCCGTATCCCGTTCTGCCGGGCCTCCGCGTAGGCGGCGTGGTCGGCGGGGCGTTCCGGGTCCTCCAGGTGCGGGCTGTGGGCCTCGTTCCTGCCGTCGGACTCGCCGGAGGTCAGGTACACGGTGGCGACCTTCACGCCCGTCGATATGGAGCGGCTCAGGTCGGGGTTCATGAAGAAGAGGTCGTCGTCGGGGTGTGCGACGACGTGGAGGACCGTGCCTTCGGTCACACTCGGGCGGAAGGCCGTCTCGGGGGCCGCCGGCTCCTGCGCGTTCCCGTATCCGTAGGCCCAGGTCGTGACCCCGGCGGCGCCGATCGTGAGCGCGGTGAGCAGGGCCGCGAGGCGGCTGCGGCTGGCCAGGGACATCTGCAACGCCTTGAGGATCGGTCCGGTGCGGAATTCCGCCGAGGGGGTGAGTCGGTGTCCCGATGGCTCCACCGCTTCCGGAGACGACCGGGCCCGATTATGCCCCGCGCGTTTGCGACTGACACACCCTCAAGAGGCGTATGTAACGAGGTGACTTGAATACGAGATATGAGTGACTTGTCCCATTTGGGATTACTTGGGTAGTGGTCGCGACCGGCCCGGGCGCTTACCCCTGTCCGAGGCGTGGGGACGTACACTCCGCCAGATGAGCAGCAGTGTCACCCGCGCGGCCGGGAACGAGTCCTCGCAGCCCGCCGACGGAGCCCCGGCCGAGGCCGCGCCGCCCCACGCCTCGGCCCCCGGCAACGCCTCCGCCGCGCCCTCCGCCCCCGCGCCGCGGAAGGGAGCCCGGCTGGTGCGCGCCGTCCTCGCCGTCCTCTCCGGCGTGCTGCTCTACCTCAGCTTCCCGCCCCGCCCCCTGTGGTGGCTGGCCCCCTTCGGCATCGCCCTGCTCGCCGGCTGCCTCCACGGCCGCCGCGCCCGGGCCGGATTCGGCCTCGGTTTCCTCGCCGGCCTCGGTTTCCTGCTGCCGCTCCTCGTCTGGACCGGCGAGGAGGTCGGCCCGGTGCCCTGGCTGGCGCTGGTCAGCCTCGAAGCCCTCCTGATCGGCCTCACCGGCCTCGGCATCGCCCTCGTCAGCCGGCTCCCGGCCTGGCCGCTGTTCGCCGCCGCCGTCTGGGTCGCGGGCGAGGCCCTGCGCGCCCGGGCGCCCTTCGGCGGGTTCCCCTGGGGCAAGCTCGCCTTCGGACAGGCCGACGGCGTCTTCACCCCGCTCGCCGCGCTCGGCGGCACACCCCTGCTCTCCTTCGGCGTGGCCCTCTGCGGATTCGGCCTCTACGAAGCCCTGCGCATCGCCCGCCACCACCCCGGCCGCGCCACCGCCGCGCTGGCCGCGCTCACCATCGCCGCCCCGATCGGCGCCGGCCTCGCCGCCCGTCCGCTGGTCTCCGACGCGGCCGAGGACGGCACCGTCGTGGCCGCCGTCATCCAGGGCAACGTGCCGCGCCTCGGCCTCGACTTCAACTCCCAGCGCCGCGCCGTCCTCGACAACCACGCCAAGCGCACCGTCCAGCTCGCCGAGGACGTCAAGGCCGGCCGCGTCCCGAAGCCCGACTTCGTCGTCTGGCCGGAGAACTCCTCCGACCTCGACCCGTACGCCGAGCCCGACGCCCACGCCGTCATCGACCAGGCGGTCAAGGCCATCGGCGTGCCCGTCGCGATCGGCGCCGTCGTGTCCCCGGAGACCGGCCCGCTGCGCAACACGATGATCCTCTGGGACCCCGTCGCCGGCCCCACCGCGACCTACGACAAGCGCAAGATCCAGCCCTTCGGCGAGCGCATCCCGATGCGCTCCTTCGTCCGGCTCTTCAGCTCCGACGTGGACCGGGTGCGCAGGGACTTCGGCCCCGGCAAGGACCCCGGCGTCTTCGACATGGCCGGCAGCGGCGTCGGCATGGTCACCTGCTTCGAGGCCGCCTTCGACGACGCCGTCCGCTCCACCGTCCGGGACGGCGCCCAGGTGATCGCCGTACCCAGCAACAACGCCACTTTCGGCCGGACCCAGATGACCTACCAGCAGCTGGCCATGGACCGGGTCCGCGCCGTCGAGCACAGCCGGACCGTCCTCGTCCCCGTCACCAGCGGAGTCAGCGCCGTCATCCGCCCCGACGGCAGGATCACGGCGGAGACCAGGATGTTCACCGCGGACGCGCTGGTCGCCGAGATCCCGCTCCGCTCCACCCGCACCCCGGCCACCGTCGTCGGCCCGCTGGGCGAGTACGGGCTGCTCCTCTTGGCCGCGGGCGGCTTCGGGTGGATCCTGACCCGGCGGATCCGCGCGCGCCGGGCGGTCTGAGGCGGGGGCCGGCGCCCCGGCCTCGTAGGGTCGGGGGATGACCACACCCGATTTCATCCGTGCGATCCGAGCCACCGCCGGGCACCAGCTGCTCCTGCTGCCCGGGGTCACGGCCATCGTCCTCGACGACCGGGGCCGGGTGCTGCTCGGCCGGCGCTCCGACACCGGGCGGTGGTCCGTGGTCGGCGGAATCGCCGAACCGGGGGAACAGCCCGCCGAGACCGCCGTGCGCGAGGTGTACGAGGAGACGGCGGTGCGCTGCGTCCCCGAGCGGGTGGTGCTCGTCCAGATGCTGGAGCAGATCACCTACCCCAACGGCGACATCTGCCAGTTCCAGGACATCACCTTCCGCTGCCGCGCGACCGGCGGCGAGGCGCGGGCCAACGATCACGAGTCCCTCGAAGTGGCCTGGTTCGAGGTCGACGCGCTGCCGCCGCTGGAGTCCTTCGCCCTGGACCGGATCCACCGGGCCCTGCGGGACGAGCCCACCTGGTTCGCGGCGCCCGTGGAGATCCGGGAATAGGGCGCGTCCGGCAAACCGGTCGGGTGTGGCCGGGCTCACCTGGCGGCGGCCGGGGTGCGCTGTTAGGTTCCGCTGATCCGACGGCGGTCATCGGACAGTCGTACGTTCAACGGGGGACGGTCGAGGAATGGGCGTGCGCACTTCAGCCGGAGGGCCGCAGCCGAGCGGCGGCCCGCGGACCGGTGGCATACGTGACGGTGGTGCGCGCACCGGAGCCGCCGGCGGACGCCTGGCGGCCCTCGACGGCGTCCGGGCCCTCGCCGCACTCTCCGTGCTCTTCTACCACTACGTGGCCCTCGACAGCGCCTGGGGCGAACCGACCGGGGGCGTCTTCCCCGCCGCCCACGGCTTGGCCGTCTACGGCTGGCTCGGCGTCGAGATCTTCTTCCTGGTCAGCGGGTTCGTCATCTGCATGAGCACCTGGGGCCGGACGGTGGGCGACTTCGCGGTGTCCCGGGTCTCCCGGCTGTTCCCCGCCTACTGGGCGGCCGTGGCCTTCACCTCCCTCGTGCTGTTCAACTGGCCCGAGGTGAGGAAGATCAAGGATGTCAGTGACGTCGTGGTGAACCTGTCGATGCTGCAGGGCGGCATCGGGGTCCCCCACCTCGACGACGCGTACTGGACCCTCTTCGTCGAGCTCAAGTTCTACGTCCTGTTCGCCGTCGTCGTCATGCGCGGCGTGACCTACCGCAACTGCGTCCTCTTCTGCGGGGCCTGGACCCTCGCGGGCGTCGTGGCCCCCACCGTCGACAGCGGCGTGCTGTCCTTCTTCGCGGCGTCGTCCGCCTCCCCGTACTTCATCGCCGGAATCGCCTTCTACCTGATGCGGCGCTTCGGGCCGAACGCCGTCCTGTGGGCCGTCATCGGCGTCCAGTTCCTCCTGGCGCAGCACCACGTGCACGCCCGCATGATCGCCAGCCTGGGCCGGGGCGTCACCCAGCAGACGCCCTCCTGGCCCGCCCACGTGATCATTCTGCTCGGCTTCACCGTCATGGCGGCGATAGCCCTCGGCGCCCTCGACGGCATCCGGTGGCGCTGGCTCCCGCACGCCGGAGCGATCACGTACCCGCTCTACCTGATCCACATGCTGGCCGGGCTGACCTTCATCCACCACTTCCGCCACGAGGTCGCGCCCGTGCCCCTGGCCGTCGGCGTCACCGCCTTCATGGTGCTGCTCGCCTGGCTCATCCACCGGTTCGTCGAACGCCCGCTGGGCCGTTTCCTGCGCGACAGGCTGCGGCGCGGCATGCAGGACATCCGCTCGGCCACCCCGGCCCGGCCCCCGCTCGTCGAACGGCTGCCCGCGCAGCCCTCCGCGCCCGAGGCGGAACGCATCCCGGCCGTCCGCTAGACCCTGTCAGGCCCAGGCCGTCTACCCGGCGTCGGCCGCCTCCCGGTACAGCTCCACCGCCTGGTCGCCCATCACCGCGCTGTACGAGACCTCCGGTACGGTCCCGCCGCCCTCGTGGCCGCCGAGCACCCCGGCCAGCGCGCCGTCCACCAGCCAGGGGCTGCCACTGGTGCCGCCGCTGAGGTCCGGGCAGCCGATCCGCCGCTGGGTCTCGGAGAACAGCTCGGTGGTGTTGGCGCAGCGCAGCGGGGCCTCCAGGGTCCGCGGGTACCCGATGACCGTCACCGCGGCGTCGTCCGGCTGCTCGGCGGCGACCGGGAAGCCGCCCACGAGGTCCTCGACGGACCCGTTCCGTCCGCCGTCCACCGGGGCCACCGTCGCGAAGGCGATGTCGTCGTCCGGGTTCTGCCGGTCCGTCCAGCCCGGGGCGAGGTACACCCCGGTGAGCTTCCAGAGACCGTACGGGGCCTCGCCGTCCCGGTAGCCCGGCGCGAAGACGGTGGTGTACGGGCTCTCCAGGCAGTGCGCGGCGGTGGCGATCACGTCGTGGTCGTCGCTGCGCACCACGGACGCGGTGCAGAAGTGCCCGCCGTCGAGCCCGTCCGCGAAGAGCGCGCCCACCCGGTCCGCCGTGGCGCCGGGCACCGCCTGCGCGGTGATCCCGGGCGGCGCTCCGGCCGTGGCGTCGGGCACGTCCACGCCGAGCAGCGCTGCCATCGCGGTCAGCGCGAGCAGGATCCGTGCTGCCCGCCGCGCACGGATGCGCCGGGCCGGCCGGGGGAGCATGCGGTGGATCATGACTCCACCCTGCCCGCCGAACCTATGTCCGGAGCCCGGTGTTCCGTATGAATCCCCTGTGAATCCGGTGGACCCGATGTGAAACCCGGAGCGACGGGCCCGCGAAGTTACCCGGGGCGCTCGTCGACCGTCACCCGGCGGCCCCGCACCTGCCGGTCCTCCACCACCCCGACCACACCCGGCACGAGCAGGCCCGCCGCCGCCGGGAACCGGGGCGCGCACGCCCGTACGGCCGCGCCCAGGGCGGCGCCGATCAGCAGGGCCAGACCCAGCATGGAGAAGAGCACGTACCGGTCCGGGAACAGCGGCTGGACCAGCGACAGCCCGATCAGCCCGAGCTGCGGCACCGCCAGCAGCGGCAGACCCACCGCTGCCGCCGAGAGGCCCTTGCGGTCGGGCCGGTCCGCCCGCGCGCCGAGCCCGCCGATGGCGAGGAAGATCCCCGGGCCGATCGGCATGTGCCAGGCCCGCCGCCCGGGCCCGCTCTCCAGGAGCGGGACCAGCAGCAGCGTCGACAGTCCGGCTCCGGCCGCGACCAGCGCGTACGGCCGACCCTCCTGCAGGTAGAACTGGACAACCGGCAGCAGCCCGAGGGCCAGCCCGCCACCTGCCAGGTCGCCGCCTCGTCCCGCCACACGCTGTCCTGCCGGGAGAGCCCCCACAGACCGAGCGCCAGGGTCCCCAGGAACGGGACGAGTCATACGAGACGCCCGCGTCGGGCCGCGGATATGTGGCAAAGCATGAAGGCGATGGGGTCCTCGGTCTGGCGTTCGGGCGGAAGGCACCAGTCTATGGACGACACGGACGGTTTCCGGACCGCCTGTTGTGCACGACGGAGCGTGATCGGTCGGTACTGCCGCCCCTAGCCTCGCCGCAGGAGCACGAACGAGGGGCGGTACCCGGTGAACTGGCTCATCCACGACTACCGCGAGAGCGATCTCGCAGCGGTGGTCCACCTGATCGACACCACGGCCGAACTCGGCCAGGAGTCCGTCTTCTCGCTCGCCGAGTGCATCAGCGCGCTGACCGGCCGGCAGCCCTGCGTGGTCGCCGTCCACCAGGGCGTCCCGATCGGCGCGGCACTCGCCTGCGTCACCGGGGAGCGGGCCTGGGTCATGCGGATCGCGATCGCCGCCGGCTGGCGCGGCCGCGGCCTGGCCAGCGCCCTGCTCGTCGAACTGGAGCGACGCCTCATCGCCGCGCGCGTCGGCCGCATCGCCTACGTCCTGCCCGAGGAGGACCTGCTCGGCGAGGGCCTGCTCAACGCCGGCTACACCCGGCAGCCCGCCGTCGCCTACTTCGAGAAGACCGAGCCCCTGCACGGGCCGGCGGCCGGCCTCCTCGACGACCTCGGCGGCCGCTTCCTCCCCAACGACCTGTGGGCGAAGGTCGCCGGCATGGAGAAGGAGAAGGACCTCATCGAGCGGCGCGTGGTGCTGCCCCTCGCCGAGCCCGAACGGGCCGCCTCGCACGGGGTGCGGCCGCCGCGCGCGATCACCCTCTTCGGCCCGCCCGGCACCGGCAAGACCACCTTCGCCCGGGCCATCGCCTCCCGGCTCGGCTGGCCCTTCGTGGAACTGCTGCCCTCCCGCCTCGCCGACGAGGGCAACCTGGCCGCCGCGCTGCGCGACGCCTTCGCCCGGATCGCCGAGCTGGAGCGCGTACTCGTCTTCATCGACGAGGTGGAGGAGATCGCACCGGTGCGCACCGAGCCCGCGCAGCCCGGCGGGATCCACGGCGTGACGAACGAGCTGCTCAAGCTGATACCGGGCTTCCGGGAGGGCGACGAACGCCTGCTGGTCTGCGCCACCAACTCCATCCGCTCCCTCGACCCGGCCTTCCTGCGGCCCGGCCGCTTCGACTACCTGATCCCGATCGGCACCCCGGACGCCGGGGCCCGCGCCGCGATCTGGTCCCGCTACACGGCGGGGCGCGCGGACGTCGACGTGGCGGCCCTGGTCGCGGCGACCGAGCTGTTCACGCCGGCCGACATCGAGCACGCGGCGCGCATCGCGGCGCAGGTGTCCTTCGAACGGGACCTGGAGGCGGTGGGCGTGCGGGGCGCGGCGGCCGCTCAACTGGGTGCGACCACGGAGGACCACCTGGCGGCGGTCCGGCAGTGCCGGCCGACGGTGACCCCGGCGATGACGGGCGAGTTCGAGGCGGACATCACGGCGCACGCCCGCTTCTGACCTGCGCCACGCCCCATGGACTTCCGTCCCCCGGTTGCGGCGGGGGAGGGAACGCGGAACGGCCCGCCAGGGGACAGGGCGCCCGCGCCTCGGCCGGACGGCTACGGTCCCCTCGGCCGAACGGCCGAACCACCGGGTCGGCTACCGTCGGGCCATGGGCTTCGTCAGCTTCATGACCCTTCCGGGGCTGGCTGTGCTGCTCACCGCCATGGCCTTCCTCGACCTGGCACTGGAACGCGCGGGCCGCGCGGGGCTGCTGCCCTGGCGCTGGAACGGCCGTCAGGGGCAGATCTCCGCCACCGGCTTCGAGCAGCTGCACGCCAGCTTCTCGCCGGGCAAGCAGAACGGGCTCAAGGAACGGCAGAGCGCCCTCGTCCTGCGTGACGACGAGGAGGACGGCGCGCCGCCGCGTTCCCGCGTGGACCTCGACGGCGGGCTCGCCGTCATCCGGCTGCCCGCTACGGGGAGCAGCGGTACGTGAAGTCCACCGCGGCCGAACGCTGTCCCGGGGACAACAGCTGCAGCTCGGCCCGCGCGGGGTAGTTCCCCGTGCCCTGGAAGGTCCACAGCAGGTGCAGCCGGGCCTCCCGCTGCCCGCGAGGCACCCGTTCCGTCAGCTCCTCCGACCGCGTGCCGTCGCTGCGGACCCAGCGGTAGGTGAGGGTCCCCGGGCGCCCGTTGGTCCCGACGACGGCCACCACGTCGGCCGTCGCGTCACAGGGCGGGCCCTGGGGATCGGTGGTCACGGCCACGTCCCGGACCTCGATGGCGGGCCCGAACCGCTGCCACCCGAGGTACGCGAGGACGGCGGCCAGCACGACCGCGGCGAGGGCGTACCGCCGCAGACCGGCGAGCCGGCGGCGCCGGGGGGCGGCAACGGCGGCCACCACCAGGGGGAACGGCGCGGGCATGGCCGCGGTCACCCCGGGCCCGAACCGGAGCACGGACCCCTCGACCCGGTCGGGGGCCACCTCCGGGGCCACCGGGGCCTCCGGGGCCACCGGGGGACCGGAGAACCAGTGGCTCCCGAGGACGGTGGCGCTGTAGTCGTCGCCCTCGGGGGCGCGGGGATCGGTCATCGGGGCACGTCCTGGCAGCGCAGGAGGTACTGCGAGGCCGACGCGGACTTGTTCCCGGCGGCCGGCTTGGTGGTCACCCGGACGCCTCCGTAGCAGCCGCGGTCGCGTGTGAAGGTGTGGGACTTGACCACGGTGACCGGCGAACCGGCCTGGACCGTGAAGGACTCCGTGCCGTCGGGGACGGAGTAGGAGCCCTGCGCGCCGCCGAGGAACCACTCCAGCACCACCGTGACCGGCCCGGTGCCCTGGGCGGCGACCGAGACCGTCGCGTCACCTCGGTACACGCCCGTCTTGAGCGACACGTCGACCTTCGTGACCACCAGGGTCGGCGTCGGCGTCGGCGACCAGCTCACCGTCGGCTTCGGGGTGGGGCTCGGCGAGTACGAGTACGAGGGCGAGGGCGAGGGCGACGCCGAGGGCGACGCGGACGCGGACGGCGAAGGACTCGCCGACGCCGAGGGGCTCGGGGTCGGCGAAGCGGAAGCGGAGACCGTCGGGCTCGGGGCCGGGGAGGCCCATCCGGGCGGGGCCGCACTCGTCGTGGCGAAGGCGCTCAACGCCGAGGCCCCGCCCGGGGCCGCGCCGATCGCGTCCGTGGTCAGCACCACCACCGCGCCCAGGACCAGCGCGATCCCCGCCGCGAGCCAGCCGCTGCGGCCGGGCGCCCAGCCCGAGCCGCTGCTCAGGGTGGTCGTGGCCACCGCCGTGGTGCCCGCCGCCGGGGCGCCCGCCGAGGGGAACAGCAGCGGCAGCAGCGCGGCCAGCGCCGCCAGTTTGCGCTGCCCGCGCTCCTCCCACTCGGGCCCGTACGCGGCCAGCGCCACGCCCTCCAGCTCCGCGACGAACGCCTCGGCGTTCTCCGGGCGCTGTTCGGGCTGCTTGGCGAGGCCCCGCCGGATTAGCGGCCGGACGGGCTCCGGGGCCTCGGTCTCCGGTACGGGCGCCTCTATGTGCTGGACGGCGAGCTCCGCGAAGTTCTCCCCGTCGTACGGCTTGCGCCCGGTCAGGCACTCGAAGAAGGTCGCCGTCGCCGCGTACACGTCGGCCGCGGGCGAGGCCGGCCGGCCCTGCCACTGCTCGGGGGCCATGTAGGCCGGGGTTCCGGCCACGCCGGGCGTGGTGCCGCGGTTCGCCGCGATCCCGAAGTCCACCAGCTTCGACGAGCCGTCCGCCGCGACCAGCACGTTCTCCGGCTTGTAGTCCCGGTGGACCACGCCGGCCCGGTGCGCCGCCGCGAGCCCGAGCAGCGATCCCTTGAGGACCACCAGCGCGGCCTCGGCGTCCGCCTGCCCGGACTGCTTGAGCAGCGCGCGCAGGGAGATGCCGTCGACGAGCTCCATCACGATGGCCGCGCCGCCGGGCGACTCCACGTACTCGTACAGCCTCACCACGTACGGGGTTCCGAGCCCGCCCAGGAGGCGGGCCTCGGCCCGGAACTCCCCGACGAACGCGGGGTCCTGGCGCAGCCGGTCGCTGAGGTACTTCACCGCGACCGCCGTGCCCGTGGCGTCGTGGACGGCGAGCACCACGCGGCCGCTGCCGCCCGCGCCGAGTTCCCGGACCTCCGTGTAACCGGGGACCGACCATGCCGCCCGCGTGTCCTTCATCGTTCCCGCCCCCTGTCCGGCTGTCCGCCGTGCCGTGCCGCACCGTCCCGGTGCCCGGTCGGTGACCGGCCACCCCCTGGGACACGGTTTCCGGCACGGCGGTTCCCAGCCGTGCGGGGTGTCTCAGGCTGCGGCCCTCAGGCCGCGGCCGCCATCGCGCCGATCATGTCGTGCAGCCGGTCGGCGGCCGCCCGTCCGAAGGCCGGGTCGTTGATGTGCGTGTCGTAGTCGTAGAGCCGGGCGGCGCTGCCCCGCAAGCCCTCGCGCAGCGCCGAGAACAGAGCCCGGTCCGCGCCGGGGTCATGGTACGGGCCGCCCGGCGATCCGAGCGTGGACAGTCCGCGGAGCGGGACGCAGACGGCCGTGGGGCCGGTCGCGGCGCGGAGTTTGGCGGCGACCCGGCGGCCGAGTTCCGTGCATTCCGCCTCGTTCGTCCGGATCACGGTGATGGACGGGTTGTGGACGTGGACCCCCCGGTCCAGGACCCGCTGGGGCAGGCTGTCCAGCGGGCCGAACTTCACCATGTCCAGCGCCCCCAGGCTCACCACCTGCGGGATCCCGGCCCGCCCGGCCGCGCTGAGCCGGTCCGGGCCCGCGGTGAGGGTGCCCCCGCACAGGTCGTCCGCCAGCTCGCTGAGGGTGAGGTCGAGGACGCCCGCGAAGATCCCCTGGCCGGCCAGCGTCTCCAGGGTGCGGCCGCCGGTGCCGCTGACGTGGAAGACCAGCACCTCGTAGCCCAGGTCCGTCAGCCGCTCGCGGGCCGCGTCCACACCGGCCGTGGTCACGCCCGCCATGCTCGCCGCGATCAGCGGGCGGGCGCCCGCTCCCAGCCGGGGCGGGCGGCGCTCCAGGGAGGCGCGGGCGTAGGCCCCGGCCATTGCGGTGATCGCCTCGACGGCGTTCGCCAGGACCGGTCCGGAGACGCTGTTGATCCCGGCGATGTCCACCACGCTGTACATCATCGTGATGTCCGAGGAACCCACGTACGGGCTGACGTCCCCGGACGCCATGGACGAGACCATCAGTTTCGGTACGCCCAGCGGCAGGGCGCGCATCGCCCGGGTGGCGATGGAGGTGCCGCCGCTGCCGCCGATCGCGAGCACCCCGTGCAGCCGGCCCTCGGCGTGCAGGCGTAAGAGCGTCGCCTCCGCGCCGCGGGCCATCGTGGTCACGGCCGCGCCCCGGTCGGCGGTCGCGCGCAGTTCGGACAGTTCCGTTCCCGCCGCCCGGGCGACCGCGTCACGCGGCACATCGGCGGGCACCCGGGGTTCGCCCATGATTCCTGTATCGACCAGTACCACTTCGACGCCGGCGCGCAGCAGCCTCTCGCGCAGCCAGCCGTACTCCACACCCTTGGTGTCCAGGGTTCCCACCAGCACGACGTTCGTCATATGTGCAATGTCCATGCAGGTGGGAGTGTTGGCAAGCGCAAGTACGAGTCAGCTCTCAAGGCCCCCAAGGAGCCCCAACAGCCGCTCCAGGAAAGGGACTTGAGACTTAATCAGCATTTTTTCAGCCAGTGGCGGAGCAAACCATGCCACCCGGTCCAGCTCCGGGAACTCCTGTTCGTTCCCGGAGTGCGGGGGCCACTCCATGGTGAAGGTCCCGGGCACCATCAGCTCCGGGTCGAGGTCCGCCTCCACCGCCCAGATGGTCACCAGCTTCCCGCTGGTCAGCCGCACCTCGCCCAGCGGCAGGTACTCGCCCTCCGGCGGGGGCAGCCCGATCTCCTCGGTGAACTCCCGGCGGGCCGCGTTCCGCGGTGTCTCCTCCGGCCCGTACTCGCCCTTCGGGATGGCCCAGCCGCCGGCCTCCCGCCCGGCCCAGAGCGGGCCGCCCATGTGCCCGAGCAGGACCTCGACCCCGGGCGGGCCCTGTTCCGGCGGGCCGCCGGTCCGCCGGAACAGGAGCAGTCCGGCACTGCGCTTGTGCGTCATGGATCCATCCATGCCCCGTACGGGCGCGGGTCAGTGCTCCGGAGCCGGGGGCGCGCGGTCAGGCGCGCGCGGGTCAGTGGTCGTGCGGGCCCTGCCGGTGGACCGGCCCGTGCGCGTCCGCGCAGTGGGCGCCGGCCGGGCCCTCGCCCGCGCGGCCGACCGTGAGGAGGGAATCCTGCGCGTGGTCCACCTGGAGGGTGGTGTGCGTGATCCCGTACTCCTTGGCCAGCAGCCCCTCCAGGTCCCGGCGTACGGCGTGGCAGTCGCCCTCCGGCTCCACCAGCACGTGCGCGGAGAGCGCCGCCTGCCCCGAGGTGATGGTCCAGATGTGCAGGTCGTGCACCTCGGTGACGGGCGGGTGCCCGACGAGGTGGTCGCCGACCGCGTCCGGGTCCACATGGGCGGGAGCAGCCTCCAGGAGTATCCGGCCGGACTCGCGGATCAGCCCGTAGCCCGCCTTGAGCATCAGCACCACCACGACCAGCGTGGCGATCGCGTCCGCCTGCCGGAATCCGGTGGTCAGCACGATCACGCCGGCGACGGCGGTCCCGATGAAGGCGAAGAGGTCGTTCAGGATGTGCTGGTAGGCGCCTTCGACGACGAGCGCGGAACGGTTGGCCCGGGAGATGCACCAGGCCGCGGCCACGTTGACGGCGATGCCGGCGAGCGCCGTCACCACCACCAGGCCGCCTTCCACCGGCGGCGGATCCATCAGCCGGCGCACGGCCTCGTACGCCAGCCAGAGCCCCAGCAGGATCAGCGTCAGGCCGTTCGCCTGGGCGGAGAGTATCTCCGCCCGCTTGAGGCCGTACGTGAAGCCGCCGCGGGCGGGCCGCGCGGCCAGCCGCATGGCGATCAGCGCCAGCACGATCGAGACGGCGTCGGTCAGCATGTGTGCCGCGTCGGAGATCAGGGCCAGGGAGTTGGCCATGACGCCGACGACGACCTCGATGGCCATGAACCCGCCGATCAGGGCGAGCGCGATCGCCAGCCAGCGGCGGTCGGCGTCGGCGGACACGCCGTGGCTGTGTCCCGCGTGTCCGTGCCCGTGCCCGTGCCCGTTTCCGTGCCCGTGGTCGTCGTGCGCGTGGCCGTGCCCACTCATGGCGTCCCCCGTCTCATCGCGGCACCCGTGTGTTCGGATCCGTCGCGTGAAGTGAAGCGCACCCCGGCGAGATGGGCAAAGGCTGCAACGGGGACCGTTGTCATTACCCATAAGAGGCCTCTGACCTGCGGCGATGTCGGACCGCTGCCGGGCGGGCGGGTTCATGGGAAAATCTGCTCATGGTCCAGCGCCCCGGTGTGCCGACCGCACCCGAGCTCGTCCTGGTGACCGACACGGGCTCGATCGCGATGAGCCCGGGCCGGACCTACCACGTGGGCCGGGACCCCCTCTGCGACATCTGCCTGGAGGACGCCCGCGTCTCCTGGCACCATGCGGTCCTGCGCCCGGAGGGCGACCACTGGACGGTGGAGGACGAACACAGCACCAACGGGACCTGGGCCGACGGACGGCGCGTCCACGAACGGACCGTCGGCGTCGGGAGCCGGCTGTGCTTCGGCGACGCGGAGGACGGCCCGCGCGCCGTCCTCGTCGGTGCGCCGCCGCCCCCTCCGGCTCCCCCTCCGCCACCGCCTTCCTCCGCCGCGCCGGACGCCGCCGCCGGCCGGCCGTCCCGGGTCGCGTCGCTGTCCCGTACCTTCCAGCAGCCGACGACCGTACGTCCGCTCCTCGCCCGTACCGCCGTGAGCATCGGCCGCGACCCCGGGAGCGACCTCGTCATCGACGACCTCACCGTCTCCCGCCGCCACGCCGAACTCCGTGCCCTCGCCGACGGCACCTACGAGATCGCCGACCTCGGCAGCCACAACGGCACCTACCTCAACGGCGCCCGCCTCGACCGCCGGGCCGCCCCCCTCGCCCAGGGCGACATCGTCGGCATCGGACACTCGGCGTTCTGCCTCGTCGGCGACCAGCTGCAGGAGTTCGTGGACACGGGCGAGGTCTCGCTCGACGTCCAGGACCTCACCGTCGCCGTCGACAAGGGCCGCAAGATCCTCCTCGACCGGGTCTCCTTCCCCGTGGGAGCCAAGTGCCTGCTCGCCGTCGTCGGCCCCAGCGGCGCCGGCAAGTCCACCCTGCTCGGCGCGCTCACCGGGCTGCGCCCCGCCGACCAGGGCACCGTCCTCTACGACGGACGCGACCTCTACCGCGACTACGCCGAACTGCGCCGCCGCATCGGGCTCGTCCCCCAGGACGACATCCTGCACTCCCAGCTCACCGTGCGGCGCGCCCTCGGCTACGCCGCCGAACTGCGCTTCCCGCAGGACACCGCCAAGGCCGAACGCCAGGCCCGGGTGGAGGAGGTGATCGGCGAACTAGGCCTCCAGCAGCGTGCCGACCAGCCCATCCACAGCCTCTCCGGCGGCCAGCGCAAACGCGTGTCCGTCGCCCTGGAGCTGCTCACCAAGCCCTCCCTGCTCTTCTTGGACGAGCCCACCTCCGGCCTCGACCCCGGCATGGACCGCTCGGTGATGCACATGCTGCGCGGCCTCGCGGACGACGGCCGCACGGTCATCGTCGTCACCCACAGCGTGCTCAACCTCGAAGTCTGCGACCGCCTCCTGATCCTCGCGCCCGGCGGACGCACCGCCTACTACGGCCCTCCGGAGGAGGCCCTCGGATTCTTCGGCTTCGAGCAGTGGCCCGAGGCCTACGAGGCGTTCGAGAACGAGCAGAACCGCGACTGGGCCGGGCAGTACCGGGCCTCACCGCTGCAGAGCCGCTACGTCGACGTCTCCGCCCGAAGGTCCCCGCCCCCGCCCGCGGGGGAGGCTGCACGGGCCGCCGGCGTCGTGCCGCAGCCGCCGCCCAAGGCCCAGAGCTGGGGCTCCCAGCTCTCCACCCTGATCCGCCGGTACACCGCCGTGCTCGGCGCCGACCGCACCTTCCTGGCCATCATCGTCGGGCTGCCGTTCGTCATGGGCGGCCTGGCCCGCGCGCTGGCCGGCAGCGCCCTCACGGCCGAGACGGGCCTGAACGCGCTGTTCATCCTGGTCCTGGGCGGAGTCCTGACCGGCGCCGCCAACGCGGTGCGCGAACTGGTCAAGGAACGCGTCATCTACCAGCGCGAGCGCGCCGTCGGCCTGTCCCGGTCGGCCTACCTGATGTCCAAGGTGGTGGTCCTGGGTGTGCTCACCATCGCCCAGGCCGTGGTCCTCACCGTGGTAGGCCTCGCCGGGGTCGACACCAACGCCCCCGGCGGCAAGGGGATCTTCCTGCCGCCGCTGATCGAGATCGCCCTCGCCGTCGCCCTGCTGTCGTTCACCTCGATGCTGCTCGGCCTGATGATCTCCGCCCTGGTGACCAAGGAGGAGGCCACCATGCCGCTGCTGGTCCTCCTCACCATCGTCCAGTCCGCCTTCTGCGGCGCCCTGCTGAAACTCGCCGGCGTCCCCGTCCTCGAACAGCTGGCCTGGTTCGTGCCGGCCCGGTGGGCCATGGGCGCGATGGGTACCACCACCGACCTCGGCGCGATCGTGCCCCTCAAGATCACCCAGGACCCGCTGTTCGATCACAAGGCGAGCCTGTGGCTCCTCGAAGTCGGGATGCTGCTCGTCCTGTCCGTGCTGTTCACCGTGCTGGTGGCCCGGATGCTGCGCCGCACCGAGCCCGCGGTCATGAGGAAGTAGCCGCCCATGACCAGCCCCGGTCCGGGCGAGGACTTCCGGCCCACCCACATCGTCCCCCAGGAGGGTCTTCCCGCCTGGGAGAGCCCCGACGTCTCCCGCCCCACCGTGCCGCTCGACGGCTTCCTCCCGGTACAGCTGCTGTCCCGGCGCGGAGACTGGGGCGAGGTCCTGTGCGCCAACGGCTGGTCCGCCTGGGTGGACGGCCGGCTCCTGGTGTCGGTGCCGCAGCCTCCGCCGACGGCCGACCGGCCGCTCGCCCGTACGGAGGACGCGCGACCACTGCTCACGCGCGCAGCCGAGGCCCTGGATCGCTACCGGCGTGCCGTGGACGAGCTCGCCTCGGGGAGGACGGACGCCGATTCCTTCCGGCGGACCGTACGGGGGCTGCGGGCCGGGGTGGTCGTGGACGGGGAGTCCGTGTGGGTCTACGACGTGACGGCGGGGAAGTGGCTGTACGGCGACGCGAGCCGCCTGACGACCTTCGCGGTCGTGGCGGCACCGGGGGCCTCGCCCGGTCCGCCGCAGCCGCCGGCCCCACCCGCGCCCACACCGACACGGGCGGGCGCCGGGGCCGGCGTACCACCGGACAGGCCACCGGCCGACGGGGAGGCGGCGGACCGGCCCGAACCCGACGCGGAGCACGACACCACCCGGATCGTGGACACGCGCGATCCGGAAGCCGACTGAGCGCGGTCCCGGAAGCGGCTGACCGGCTGAGGGGGAGTGGCGGGCGGGGCGGTGGTCGTCAGGGCACCGGGGTCGTGGCGCCTTCCCCGACGCGGCCGCGGCGGTGCAGGGGGCGGGCCAGGAGGGCACCCAGGAAGCCCGCCACCGCACCCCAGAGGAGGGCGAGGCCGACCGTGCGCCACAGGGCGGGATTCAGCACGACCTTGCCGCCGAGCCCGTCCACCTCGCCGATGCCCAGCAGGGAGAGGCCGAACTGCGCCTGCACGCTCGCGAGCAGACAGACCACCAGGGTCGCCAGGGCCAGGGCCACGCCCAGGTGGAGCGCGTGCTGCCAGGGGCGGACGTGGGCGGGGGAGCGGACGGCCGCCAGCACTCCGGTGCCGAGCAGCAGGACGGCGGCCACGGCCACCAGCCACCACGCCCGGGAGTCGCGCTCCGCGAGCGAGGCCACGTCCACCGTGGACAGCTCGGAGCCGCGCAGGACATCGTCCAGGAGCGGGGGCATCGGCAGCCCGAACGGGCCCTCGACCCGGCCCTCCCAGGCGCCGCCGAAGCCCAGGGTGAACGCGATCCAGGCGAGGTTCGGCAGCGCGAGCAGGATCACGGCGAAGGTCCGGGCGGCATGGCCCTGGGTGGCGGCCACCACCAGGCCGACCACGACACCGAGGGCGACGTAGGCCAGGAGCAGCAGCATCGTGGCGAAGGCGGACGGGCGCAGTGCCGCGTGGTAGCGGACCAGCCGGGCGGGGAGCGGTGCACGGCGCGAGACCAGCAGGGCGATCAGCAACAGGCCCAGGATCCACAGCAGTCCGAAGAGGAGCGTGGCCGGCAGGTCGGCACGGAAGCCCACCGTCGGCGCGGAGTCGAGGAGTTCACCGATCACTCCGACCGGGGAGTCGCCGGTGGAGATGCCGAAGGTCTGCCGGGCGAAGAGCGCGGCCCCGGTCAGGGCGAGGAGCCACAGGAAGACCAACGGGATGGCCCGGCCGACGAGTTCGCGGGGCCGGGCCACCGCCCGGTTGTGCAGGGGGTGCAGGAAGCAGGAGCCCGCGGTGAGGGCGCCGGCCAGACTCACCGAGAGCGGGAGCGCCGACAGGCTCGCATCCGCCCCCGCCAGGACTCCGGCCCCGCCCGACACCTCCAGCGCACCACCGGCCGCCATCACGACGACCGCGGCGACCACACGGGGGAACGCGCCGCCCGGCAGATCGCCCGCGCCCGCGCACGCGAGCCCTGCGGCGGCGACCGCGGTCATCACGGCGAATCCCGCGACGACGGCGACGAGGGCGTCGCGCCATGCCCTCGCGGAGCCCCCGGACGATGGTGATCTCGGTTTCCGGCTCACCCTGCCACCGTGGCACCCTCGGCTTGCGGGCACCACCCGGATGGCGCACACAATGGTCCGCAGGGAACTCCCTCCTACTGGGAAGAAGAGCCCGTGACCACGCAACCCTCCGGCCGGCCGCCCTCGTCAGAGCGCCCCAGCGGGCCGCCTTCGGGCCCGCTCTCGGGCGGGCAGCAAGGGCCGCCGCCGCCCCCGCCTCCGTCCGCACCGCCCGCGTCGGGATCCCCCGGCGGGCCCGGTGGCCCTGCCAAGGGGCCGTGGTGGCGATCCGTGCCGCGGCTCGTCACGGCGCTCGTCGCGGTCGTGGCGGTCGTGGCCCTGGCCGTCGTCCTCACCCGGCCCAGCGGTACCGACAACGCCGGTGGGGAGGTCTTCCTCCAGCCGGCCGCCGCCTCGGGTCCCGACCCGTTCACCGAGTCGGTCGCAACGACCGAGGACATACCGCCGGAGAGCCCGACGGCGTCCCCCACGGGCCCCAAGCCCCCCAGCAGCCCCAGCGCCCGCGCCAGCTCCCCTGCGGGCACCACCACGGGCACCAGGAGCATCAGCGGCTCCGCACCGGGCGTCTACGGGGGCACGAAGAACACCGCCAGCTGCGACGTGGAGGCGCTGATCAGGTCGCTGTCCGCGGACCCCGCCAAGAACGCCGCCTTCGCCTCGGCCCAAGGCATCCAGCCGCAGGCCGTCCCCGCATTCCTCCGCTCGCTCACTTCGGTGCAGCTGCGGATGGACACCCGGGTCACGAACCACGGCTACCAGAACGGCAAGCTCACCGCCTACCAAGCCGTGCTGCAGGCCGGGACGGCCGTGCTGGTGGACGACCGAGGAGTGCCGAGGGTGCGCTGCGCCTGCGGGAACCCGCTCGGTCCGCCGGTGGCGCTCAAGGCCGACCCCAAGCGCTTCGGGCAGACGTGGCCCTCGTACCAGCCGCAGAAGGTGGTGGTCATCGCACCGGCACCCGTCGTGGTCCACAAGATCGTGATCTATGACCAGCACAACCGGAGCTGGTACGAGCGCGACAAGGGCAGCCACCACGGCAGGCCCGACCGGCCGGTGCCTCCGCCGCCGATCCACACGCCGACGATCATCCCGACGAAGCCGACGGGGACGCACACCAAGCCGACGCCGACGGGGACGCACACCAAGCCGACGCCGACGGGGACGCACACCAAGCCGACGCCGACGGGGACGCACACCAAGCCGACGCCGACCGGGACGCACACCAAGCCGACGCCGACGGACACGAAGACGACGCCGACGCCGACGGACACGAAGACGACGCCCACGCCGACGGACACGAAGACCACCCCGACGCCGACGGACACGAAGACCACCCCGACGCCGACGGACACGAAGACGACGCCCACGCCCACCGAGACGGAGACCACGCCGACGCCTACCGAGACGGAGACGTCGGCGACGCCGACCGAGACGGAGACCTCGGCGACGCCCACGGAGACGGAGACGCCCAAGACCGCGACGCCGACCGAAACGCACACGACGGCGTCGGCTGAGACGACGCCGGAGACGGCGCCCGAGACGGCTCCTGAGACCACGCCCGAGACAACGCCCGAGACGACTCCTGAGACAACGCCGGAGACGACTCCTGAGACGACGCCGGACACGTTTACGGAGCAGCCCGAGTCAGCGGCCCCGGTGCAGCCCGAAACACCGGTTGCGCCGCCGCCCGCAGAGCCGGAGCCGGAGGTCACGGGCGACCAGTCCGAGTAGCCCGGTACCAGCCTCCAGCAGCAGCCGCGAGTGCACCGCTTCCCCCGCGCGGGGGAGGCGGTGCACTCCCTGGTCCGACGTCCTCTACCCGCCCCGCGGCGAGGCTGGGGGCATGACGACGTACACCACGACGGAACGACCCGTGCCCCGCTGGGCCGACCGGGTCGCCCGCGCGATACCGCTGCTCATGCTGCCCGTCTGCCTGTGGCGGCTGCCCTTCGCCTTCGGCCACACGATGGGCTTGCGGGCGGACGACTGGGACGCGCTGTCGCGCTGGGTGACCGTGCCCTACATCTTCGGCCTCAGCACGCTCTCCGAAGTGGCCGCACTGCTCTGCTTCGGGCTGGTGCGCGGCTGGGGCGAGGTGCTCCCGCACCGGTTGCCCCTGGTGGGCGGGCGCCGGCTGCGCCCCGCGGTGGTGCTCGTACCGGCGTCCCTGGTCACGGCCGGGGCGCTCGCACTGACCGTGGACTGGCTGCTGACCACCTTCGGCCTGTCCGGGGGAGAGGACCCCGCATTCGTGGGCCCCGGCTGGGCGCTGGCGGCCAGGGTGACGAGCGGGCTGTTCGTCCTGTGGGGACCTCTGCTGGCCGCCCTCACCTGGGCGTACTACGTACGCCGGTGCAGGCCGGCGAAGACACGGAAGACACGGATGGCGTAACGGCGTGCCGGATCAGGCGCGGCCGCGCCGGGTCGGGGTGTCGCCCGCCGCGCCCACCGCGAGGCCGAGGACGACCATGACGACGTAGCTGTAGATCTCGTAGCCGTCGGGGGCGAGGAAACGGACGAAGCCCATGAAGTGGATCCAGCCGAGCCACTCGTGCAGGAGACCGCTCGCGCCGCCGACGACGAGGACGAAGGAGAGCAGCCCCGTGACGGCGGCCAGCGGGGATTTCGGGGTGGAGGAGGTCATGCTCCGACGGTAGGAGCCGGGCGCCGTCCACCGGATCGGTCTTTGGGCGCTCAGGGTTCGTACTTAAGTATCCGATCCGGGGCCGGCGGGTCCCGTCACGGGCCCGCCCGCGTAGATTCCGGGGACATGCGCCGCATCCACCGAACCCGCCGGGACTGGGCCGTCGACCTGGGGCTCTTCCTCTTCGCCGCCTGCTTCGCGGCGGTCAGCTCGCAGTTCATCCCGGTCGCGGAGGACCTCGGTCCGGGGTGGCGGGCCGCCGACCAGGTGGTCGGCGGGCTGGGCTGCGCGGCGGTCCTGCTGCGGCGGCGCTGGCCGGTCCAGCTCGCCGTGGTCCTGCTCCTGGCCGGCAGTCAGGCGCACTATCTGACCGGCCCGACGATGGTCGCGGTGTTCACGGTGGCCGCGACCCGGCCGTGGAAGAGCACGGCGTGGGTGGCGGCGCTGGCCTTCGCCCCGCTGCCCGTGTTCCTGTGGCAGCTGCCGGACATGGCCGAGGAGCGGGCGGGTTCGGCGGTGACGTACTTCGCCCTGATCGCCGGGGCCATCGGCTGGGGGCTGTTCCGGCGGTCCCGGCAGCAGCTGATCGCCTCCCTGCGCGAGCGGGCCGAACTGGCCGAGGCGGACGCGGAGTCACGCGCGGAGCGGGCGCGGATGGAGGCCCGGGAGGAGATCGCCCGCGAGATGCACGACGTGCTCGGCCACCGGCTGACGCTGCTGAGCGTGCACGCGGGCGCCCTGGAGTTCAACTCCGGTGCCCCGCGGGCCGAGATCGAACGGGCCGCCGGGGTGATGCGGGAGAGCGCCCACCTGGCCCTGCACGATCTGCGCGAGGTGATCGGCGTACTGCGGGCGGGATCCGGGTCGGCGCCCGCGGAGGGAGAGCGGCCGCAGCCGGAACTGGCGGACCTGGCCCGGCTGGTGGCCGAGGCGCGGGCCGCGGGAGGACGGATCGACCTGGCCGGGCCGCCCGAGGAGGCCGCGCCGGCGCCCTTGGTGGGGCGTACGGCGTACCGGATCGTCCAGGAGGCGCTGACCAACGTACGCAAGCACGCGCCCGGCGCGGCCGTCGACGTACGGGTGACCGGGGGCCCGGGGGAGGGGCTGACGGTGGAGGTCCGCAACGCCCGGCCGCCCGGGCCGGATCCGGCCCCGGCCGCGGCGGTCGTCGGGACGACGGGCGAGGGCGGCGGGCAGGGGCTGATCGGCCTGGCGGAACGCGCCCGGCTGGCGGGCGGGGAGCTGACGGCCGTCCCCGCCGACGGCGGGTTCCGGGTGTACGCCTGGCTACCCTGGCAGAGCTGATGACCGAAGGACGGGGGAGACGAGGGAGGAGCCGCGGGTGATCCGCGTACTGCTGGTCGACGACGACGCGATCGTCCGGGCCGGGCTGCGTCTGATGCTGGGCGGGGCCCCCGACATAGAGCTGGTCGCCGAGGCCGCCGACGGGGCGGAGGTGCCCGGGCTGGTCGCCGCGCAGGGACCCGACCTGGTGCTGATGGACATCCGGATGCCCCGTGTCGACGGGCTGGCCGCGACCGAGGCGCTCCGGGCACGGCCGGGGGCACCGGAAGTCCTGGTCCTGACCACCTTCCACACCGACGCGCACGTCCTGCGGGCGCTGCGCGCCGGCGCGGCCGGGTTCCTCCTCAAGGACACGCCGCCGCAGGAGATCGTGACGGCCATCCGGACGGTGGCCGCCGGGGATCCGGTGCTCTCCCCGGCCGTCACGCGCCGTCTGATCGACCAGGTGGCGGGCGGCTCCGGCCAGGACGTCCGGGCGGCCGCCGCCCGCACTCGGCTGGCCCTGCTGGCCGAACGCGAGCGGGAGGTGGCCCTGGGGGTCGGGCGGGGCCTGTCCAACGCGGAGATCGCGCGGGAACTCCACCTGGCGCTGCCCACGGTGAAGACGCACGTGTCACGGATCCTGACCCGGCTGGACCTCAACAACCGGGTCCAGATCGCCCTGTTGGTGCACGACGCCGGCACGCCGGGCCCGCCCGGGTGAGGGGAGCCGGCGTCAGCGCGCCGGGCCGCCCGGCTTCGCCCCCGCCTCCACCTGCCGCAGTGCGGCCTTGAGCGCGGTGTCGAGCGCCTGGTCCGCCGGGA
The DNA here is from genome assembly GCF_045000215.1 of Streptomyces sp. 147326. Lineage (NCBI taxonomy): Bacteria > Bacillati > Actinomycetota > Actinomycetes > Kitasatosporales > Streptomycetaceae > Streptomyces > Streptomyces sp. 147326. Next base: position 7,741,958 of record NZ_CP134201.1, read on the forward strand.
CCTGAACGTCGGGAACGACGCCCACTCCCTCCCAGTTGGTGCCGGTGACCGTGTTGACGGTCCGGGCCGCCGGCACGGTCACGAGCACGTGCTCGGCGACCGCGTGGCGGGCCGTGGGATGGGCGCCGCCCCGTGTCGTCGCCCCGACGACGACGGCCCGGCCCTGCGCCTGCAGGGTGTACGCCACGTCCTCGCCCCCCGAGAACGTGATCTCGCTCGTCAGCACGTACACCGGCCGGTTCGTGTAGCGCGGCGCGGGCAGGTGGGCGACCGTCCAGTACTGACGGGTCGTGCCGGTGGTCCGGTCGTAGATGTCGTTCAGGTGCACCTGGTCGTCGCCGAAGAAGTAGCTGCACCACATCGCGGCCCCTTCCGGCGCGCCGCCGAGGCAGCCGCGCAGGTCCAGTACGAGTGCGGAACTGCCCGCGACCAGCTGCATGGCCGCGCCGATCACGCTCGCGCCCTCGACGGCGGTGGCGATGCGCCCGACCTCGATGAGCCCGATGTTGCCTTCGAGGTGCTCGACGCGACGGACGCCCTGGTTGTGCTCCCTCAGCAGTTTGAGGAACGCGGCCTGCCCCCCGTCCGCGTCGACCGGGTGCAGCGACTGCGGCTCCTCTGACCAGAGCAGGCGCAGGTGCCTGTCCGGGCACACCTCCTGGAGGTGCGCCGTCACCGTCTCGCAGAGGGCCGGCCCGTCCAGGCCTTCGTACGCGCCCGCTGCGAGACGGCTGCGGATCGCCGCCTCGATGGCGACGGCCTTTTCGGGGAAGACGTAACCTGCGGCGATCCGGTCGAGGGCCTGCTCGATGATTTGTTCGTTGGTGGGCATAGCGGGTCACGCTAGACGGCCAACAGACCCTGGACCAGAGAATTTTCGAGCACCTTCCGCAGGGCGGTGCCTCTTCGGCCCAGCCGGTGCGGGTCCGGCCGGGGCGGTGCCCGCGTCGGCGCCCAGCAGCAGCGCGGAGCCGGTGGCCGAGGCCACGGCGCTGGGGGACCGGCCGCCCCACGGGGACACGGGCGGGGGAGAGTGAGACCCTGGCTGCATGGCCCGCAGGGGAAAGAACCCCGAGGTCGACTGGCCCGCGCGGCCCGATACGAGCCTCGCGCTCAACCGCATGGGCACATTCGACTGGGACCTCGACAGTGGGCGGATGCACCTGGATCCCACCGCCCTCGAGGTCCTCGACCTGCGCCCGGACGAGTACGACGGGACCGCCGGGGGGCTGCGCCGGCGCCTGGCCCCCGCAGAGGCGGCCCGCCTCGACGCCCGGGTCGCGCAGGCGATCAAGGAGGGCCGGAGCCACTACGGGGCCTACGTACGCACCCGCCTCCGCGACGGAACGCCGACCTGGACCCACATCCAGGGCCACATCCTGCGGAACCCGGACGGCCGCCCGTACCGCGTCATCGGGATCCTGCGCGACGCCGCCCACGACCCGGGCGAGCCCGGGGCGGCCGGGGAGCAGGCCGAGGGACGGCGCCGGATGACGGGCGTCGTCGAGCGGACCACCGCCATCCTCGCCCACGCCCGCACCGTCAACGACGTGACCGACGTCCTCAAGGACCCCCAGGCCCTCGGGCACCTCGGCGCGGTCAGCGTGATGCTGGGCATCGTCGACGGCGGCCGCATCCACCTGGTCGCGGAGGGGCAGCTCGGCTCGTACGTACCGGAGATCGAGTACACGCGGATCGACGCGCGGTTCCCGATGAGCGAGGCCGTACGGACCATGCAGCCGGTCTTCCTCGTCTCGCGCGAGGAGTTCCAGCGCCGCTACCCGCAGCTGTGGCCGTACATCGAGCCGCTGTCCGTCCGCAGCGGGGTCTACCTGCCGCTGATCGCCCAGGGGCGGCCCATCGGGGCGCTCGGGCTGCTCTACACGCGGGACGGGGACTTCACCGCCGAGGAGCGGAACCTGCTGATGGCGCTCGGCAGCGGCGTCGCGCAGGGCCTCCAGCGCGCCATGCTCTTCGAGCAGGAGCACGACCTGGCCGAAGGGCTCCAGCGGGCCATGCTGCCCCGCCGGATCCCGGAGGTGCCGGGCGCGCGGATCGCCGTGCGCTACCGGTCCGCCCGGATGGGACGGGACATCGGCGGCGACTGGTACGACGTGATCCCGCTCGGCGACGGCCGGGTCGGGGTGATGATCGGCGACGTCGAGGGGCACGACACGGACGCGGCCGCCGTCATGGGGCAGCTGCGCATCGTGATGCGCGCGTACGTCGTCGAGGGGCACACCCCGGCGGCGGCGATGGCGCGGGCCTCCGCCTTCCTGCGCGAGCTGGAGACGGAACGGTTCGCCACGTGCACGTACGCCGAGCTGGACCTCACCACCGGGATGCTCCGGATGGTCCGCGCCGGCCACCTCGACCCGGTCGTGCGGCGCGGCGACGGCAGCTGCCACCGGATCCAGGTGGCGGGCGGTCTGCCGCTCGGACTGCCGCCCCGCGACCAGCCCGGAACCGGCACCGGCTACCCCGTCACCAGCCTCGAGCTGCACCCGGGCGACACCCTGGTGCTGTGCACGGACGGCCTGATCGAACGCCCCGGCGCGGACCACGACACCGGCATGCGGGAGCTCATGGCCGCGGTCCACAGCGGCCCGGTGGACGTGGAGGAGCTCGCCGACGTGCTGTGCGACCTGGTCGGGGACTCCGGCGGGGGCGACGACATGGCCCTGCTCGTCCTGCGCCGCCGCGGCACGCCCGGCGCGCGCGGCGGCGGTCCGCTGCGCCAGCGCCTCGAACCGGGGGACCCCGAGGCCCCGGGGCTGGCCAGGCACCTGATCCGGGCGGCGGTGGCCGCGTGGGGAGCGCGGGACCGGGCCGACGAGATCGAACTGGCGGCGGACGAGCTGATGACCAACGCCCTGGTCCACACCGACGGCGGCGGCGACGTCAGCATGCGGCTCACGGCGCAGGGCCGGATCCGCATCGAGGTCGAGGACACCAGCAGCGCCCTGCCGAGGCGGCGGGAGGCGGGGGACTGGGCCGTGTCGGGGCGCGGGCTGATGCTGGTGGAGCGGCTGGCGGACGAGTGGGGCGTGGAGCCCCGGGGCGGCGGGAAGTGCGTGTGGTGCGAGTTCGCCCTGGCCGGCCCGGAGCGGGGAAGCTGAGGCCGGGCCGCCCCGCCGACCCACCGCCCGGCTCCGGTGTCAGGCCGCGGCGTACGGGCCCCGTACGGCCGGTGAGCGCCGCGACGACCCGGACCACCCACCAGGCCGTGAGGGGAGCCGTCGGGCCCGAGCGGGGGTGCCGGCCCTCGACCGTGCCGTCCGGGACCACGGAGGTGAAGACGCGTCAGCCCGCTGACGCGTCCAGACGATTCACCGAGGGGGCGGAGGGCTCCCAGGCCGACGGGCTGGCGGGCCGTCAGGCCGTCAGGCCGTCAGAGGCGGACGAGGGTGACCTCGGTGGCCTTCACGCTCGTCCATACCTCGGCGCCGTCGACGATGGCCAGCTCGGACGCCGCCTCCGGGGTGATCTCCGCGACCAGGTCGGGCGCACCGCCCGAGGCGATCAGCACGCGCAGCCGGCTGCCGACCGCGGTGATCTCCCGTACGGTGCCCGGCCAGACGTTGCGGGGGCTGCCGCCCGGGCGCTCCCGGTGCACCGACACCGCCTCCGGGGCGATGATCGCCAGCGCCTGTGCCCCCTCGGGCAGCGCCTCCGCGACGACGAGCCGTCCGCCCTCGGCGAGGGCCAGCCCGTCCGCCGACGCGATGCCCGGCCAGGCGTTGCGCCCGAGCATGCGGGCCACCCACGGGGAGCGCGGGTGCCGGCTCACCTCGGCGGGCGGCGCGTCCTGGAGGGTGCGGCCGTCGGCCAGTACGAGGACCCGGTCGGCCAGCGACACCGCCTCGACGGGATCGTGCGTGACGATCAGGCAGACCCCGCCGAAGCCGGCGAGGTGCGTGCGCAGGGTGTGCCGGACACGGGCCCGCGTGGTCTGGTCGAGGGCGGCCAGCGGCTCGTCGAGCAGCAGCAGCCGCGGGCGGGCGGCCAGCGCGCGGGCCAGGGCCACCCGCTGGGCCTGGCCGCCGGACAGCTGGGCCGGCTTGCGCTGGGCGAGGTGCCCGACGCCGAGCCGGTCCAGCCAGGCCTGCGCCTCGCGGCGGGCGCCGGCGCGCGGCACCCCGCGGGCGCGCAGCCCGTACGCGGTGTTCGCCAGGGCGCTCAGGTGCGGGAACAGCGCGCCGTCCTGTGGGACCCAGGCCACCTGCCGCTTGTGCGGGGGCAGTGCGGTGACGTCGGCGTCGCCGAGCCGGAGCTCGGCGTGGGCCCGGGGGGTCAGGCCGAGCAGGGCCCGCAGCAGGGTGGTCTTGCCGGCGCCGTTCTCGCCGACGACGGCGATGGTGGTGCCCGGTTCGGCGGCGAGGGTGAGCTGGTTGAAGCCGGTGACGGTGGCGTGCAGCGGCCAGTGGCCGGCCTCGTGCGGCGCGGACTCCGGCGGTGCGGCGGGTTCGGTGCGGGTGCGGGTGCGGGTGCGGGTGCCGGTGCCGGTGCCGATGTCGGGCGCGGCGGCGGGCGCCTCGTCCGGGACCGGCGGCGCGGCGACGGCCTCGCGGGCGGTGACCGGCGGGCCCGTCCAGCGGCCGCGCAGGGCGATCAGCACGCCCATGGCGATGGCCAGGAGCAGCAGCGAGACGGAGGTGGCGGCCTCGGGCTGGTCCTGGAGCAGCAGGTACACCTGCAGCGGCAGGGTCTGGGTGGTGCCGGGCAGGTTCCCCGCGAAGGTGATGGTCGCGCCGAACTCGCCCAGCGCGCGGGCCCAGGTGAGCGCGGCTCCGGCGATCAGGCCGGGGGCCACCATGGGCAGGGTCACCGTGAAGAACACGCGGACCGGTGAGGCGCCGAGCGAGGCGGCGGTCTCCTCGTAGCTCTGCTTGAGGCCGCCGAGGGCGCCCTCCAGGCTGATGACCAGGAACGGGATGGCGACGAAGGTGGCCGCCACGACCGCCCCCGACGTGTGGAACGGCAGGGTGATCCCGAAGGTGTCCTCCAGCCAGGGCCCGAGCAGCCCGCGCCGGCCGAAGCCGAGGAGCAGGGCCACACCGCCGACGGTCGGCGGCAGCACCATCGGGAGCAGCACGAGCGACCGGACCAGCGCCTTGCCCCTGAACGGGACGCGGGCCAGCAGCCAGGCGAGGGGCACGCCGAGGAGCAGGGAGAGGCCGAGGGCCCACAGGGACACCAGGAGCGAGAGCTTCAGCGCCTCGACGACGCCGGGGCTGCCGAGATGGGTGCCGAGCTCGCCCCACTGGGTGCGGACGAGGATGCCGATGAGCGGCATCAGCAGGAACGCGACGGCGAGCAGTGCGGGGAGTACGAGGGCCAGTGGGGGCCGGGTGCGGGTACGGAGTCTGCTCATGGGCGTTCCTGGCTGGGGGAGAGGGACGGCGGGGGAAGGGTATGCCGCGGTCGGCCGGTCCGTGCGGAGGGGTGGCCCTGACCCTGGCCGTGGTCGCCGTACGGGCGCTCGCGCCTGCCGTCGTACGGGCATCCGTACCGGCATCCGTACCGGCATCCGAAGCGGCTTTCGTACGGGCGTACTTGCGCGGGTACGCCGGGAGGGGCTGCCCGTCCCCCCGGACCAGGCAGCCCCTCGTCATGCCGACGGCGCCGACGGCGTTCAGACCTTCTGGAAGCCCGCGTCCTGCAGGATCTTCTGGGCCTCGGGGGTGCTCAGCCAGGCCACGAACGCGGCTGCGGCCCCGGCGTTCTTGGACTGCTTCAGCGTGGCGGCCGGGTAGGAGGCAACCGCGTTCTGCTCGTCCGGGATGTCCACCGTGACGACCTTGCCGCCGGACTTGGCGGAGTCGGTCTTGTAGACGAGACCGGCATCGGCCTCGCCCAGCTCGACCTTGCTCAGCACGGCACGGACGTTGGGCTCCTGGGAGACCGGCTTCACCTCGATCTTCTGGGCGTCGAGGACCTGCTTGCTGTAGCGGCCGACCGGGACCTCGGGCGCGGCGAGCACGACCTTGAGCTTGGTGTCGGCGAGGTCCTTGAGCTCGTCGATCTTGAACGGGTTGCCCTTGCCGGTCGCGATGACCAGGCGGTTCTTGGCGATGACCGTGGCGTCGCCGGTATCGGCCTTCAGCCCGTCCATGGTCTTGGTGTCGGCGGTCACCAGCGCGTCGGCCGGGGCACCCTGCTTGACCTGCGCGGCGAGCTCCTGCGAACCGGCGAAGGAGAAGGTGATCTTCGTGCCGGGGTGGGTCTTCTCGTACTCGGCGCCCGCGGTCTTGAAGACGTCGGTGAGGGAGGAGGCGGCGAGGACGGTGAGGTTCGCGGCCTTGGGCTGGGCGGAGGCCGAGGCGGAGCCGGGCGTGGAGCCGGCGGCGGGCTTGTCGTCCCCCTTGCCACAGGCGGCCAGCGGCACGAGCAGGGCGGCGGTCAGCGCGGCGGCCGCGGCACGGCGGCGGGTCAGGGGCGGGAACATGAGCAGAGGCTCCTCGGTCGGGTCGGCGGCCGGCAGGGTGCCGGTTCCGCGCGGTGGTGACCCGCGCCGGTGACGGGCGGAGCGGGTGGGGACGTTCGGCGGTGCTGAGCGGGTGGTGCGGGGACCGCGGCGGACGGCGGGGAGCGCGGGTCCGGTGGGCGGGGCCGTCCGGGTTCCGTCGTGTCGTCCGGGTCAGGTGCGGTCGATGTGCACGCTGGTGGACTTCACGCGGGCGGTGGCCTGCATGCCGACCTCCAGTCCGAGCTCCTCGACGGCCTCACGGGTGAGCAGCGAGACCAGGCGGTGGGGACCTGCCTGGATCTCGACCTGGGCGGCCACGTCGCCGAGCTTGACGGCGGTGACGATGCCGGGGAAGGCGTTGCGTGCCGAGGTGTACGGCTCCCCGTCCTCGGTGTGTGCGCCCTGGCCCACCTCGACGGAGAAGGCCGCCAGGTCACGGCCGTTGATCAGGCGTCGGCCGCCTTCGTCGCGATGGGTCACGACCCGGCCTGCGTCGGCCCAGCGGCGCGCGGTGTCCGGGCTGACGCCCAGCAGACGCGCCGCCTGTCCGATGGTGTAGGACTGCATGTGCGACAAGGTAGGCGCACGTATGGCGCGTTTGCAATTCTGTTGGGCAGATCTCTATGGCAGATGCCATGCCTCTTGGTGTATCTGCCAAAAGTCGTTCCGCCCTGCCCTGCCCGCCTCGCTAGAGTCGGGGCATGGCAGATGAGGTAACGGGAACGGGAACGGAATCGGGCACGGTGCGGGTCGACGCGTGGATCTGGTCCGTGCGTCTGACCAAGACCCGCTCGATCGCGGCGACCGCCTGCCGGGCGGGCCATGTGAAGGTCAACGGGGAGCGTGCGAAGCCGGCGCAGGCGGTGCGCGCGGGTGACGAGGTACGGCTCTTCCACGCGGGGCGCGAACGGATCGTGGTGGTGAAGCGGCCCGTGTCGAAGCGGGTGGGCGCCCCCGTCGCCGCGGAGTGCCTGATCGACAAGAGCCCGCCGCCGCCGACCCCCGTCGAGGCCGCCGTGGTCGGCATCCGCGACCGCGGCGCGGGCCGTCCGACGAAGCGCGAACGCCGCGAGATCGAAACCCTCCGCGGCCGCCCGTAGGCGGTCCGGCGGTCCGGGCCCTGGCCCCGGGGTGGCCCCGGGGCCAGGGTCAGGTCTTGCGGTAGGTGTAGGCCTCGGCGGCGGCCGAGGCCACTGCCGGCAGGGGGAGGCCGCTGGAGGCGGCCACCACGGCTGCCACCGCCCCCTCCACGAAGGGCGCGTCCACCAGGCGGGAGTCCGGCGGGAGTTCGTCCTCCACGAGGAGGGCCTTCACCGTCAGCACCGAGCTGCCCAGGTCCACCAGCAGCGCGACCCCGGCGCCCCGGTCCACCTCCCGCGCGGCCGCGACGATCCGCTCCGCGCTCGTGCCGAGCCCGCCGCTGGCGGATCCGCCCGCAGCGGCCACCGGGGCCAGGGCGCCGCCCGCGGCCAGGCCGCGCGCCAGCTCGGCCACCGACTCCGCGACCGCCACACTGTGCGATACGAGCACGATGCCCACCATGGCCGGTCCCGGGTCCGGGGCCGTCACCGCGCGCCCTCCGCCGGCTCCGCCACGTCCGCCAGCGCCCTGAACAGCAACGCCGACGAGGTCGCGCCCGGATCCTGGTGCCCGATGCTCCGCTCGCCCAGATAGCTGGCCCGGCCCTTGCGCGCCTGCAGCGGGACCGTCGCCAGCGCCCCGTTCTCCGCCGCGTCCGCGGCCGCCCCGTACGACGTGCTCAGCGCGGTCACCGCCGGCACCAGCGCGTCCAGCATCGTCTTGTCACCCGGCGCCGCTCCGCCCAGCTGCGCCACCGCGGCCACCCCCGCGTGCAGGGCCTCGCGCAACTCCGTGTCGGAGACCTCGGCCGCCTCCCCGAGCGCCTTGCCGGTGCGCCGCAGCAGCGTCCCGTACAGGGGCCCCGACGCGCCGCCGACCGTCGAGATGAGCGTCCTTCCCGCCAGCTGCAGCACCGCGCCCGGCGCCTCGGGGGCCTCCGCCTCCAGAGCCGGGAGCACCGCCGTGAAACCGCGGAGCAGATTGCTCCCGTGGTCGGCGTCCCCGATGGGGGAGTCGAGCTCCGTCAGCCGGTCCGCCTCCCGCTCGACCGCGGCCGCGGCGGCCGCCATCCAGCGCCGGAAGAAGTCTGCGTCGCGCACCCGATCTCCTCGCCTTGCATCGGTCTGGCCAGTCCCACCGACACCATACGGTCAGCGGCCCCACCGCAGCGCGGCGGTCTGGACGGGCGCGTCCCACAGTCGGAGCAGTTCCTCGTCGTCGCACAGCGTCACCGAACAGCCGCCATGTCCAGCGACGTGACGTGATTCCCCACGAGTGCCCGGGCCACCCGCACACCCCGCGCGGCCAGCACCCGGGCCACCTCCGATCCGTGCTGTCTGCGCGGCGTGCGGGAAGTTGACGCCGAAGTCGTGACGGTCAGGACCCGCACCAGCCGGCAACCGACCGTGGGTACGCGTGCGGTCGTAGAACTTCACCGCCGTCTTGGTCCACGGGGAGGGACCTCAACTGCGCATAGAGGATCGGCTGGTTCTTCTTGACGAGCGGTGCTGTCCGACACGCACGATGGCGAGGCCGGAGAGCACTGATGCCGGGCAAATGCCGGGCAACGATGTCGCAGCGTCGGACCGCCGAGAAGACGGGGCCTGCCGGAACAGTTGAGCCGTCATGGCGTGGCGGTCATCCGCACCACTACGAGGTACGCGCCCGCGGCGCAGAGGTAACCGCTCGCAGACCTTTCGGGATTGCCGCGCGCCTTCGGCCCCGCTGCGCGCAGCCGGCCTTACCGTCGGGACCCGCGGCGACGAATGGCTTCTTGTCCTTGTTTCGGCTGGTCCCGAGTCCGGCCTGACTGGCAAACCTCGCACGGGCTTGCCCGGCGGGCCGGATCGAAAGCCGGCCGGAAGGTGACGGCGCGCGGTGGTTCGGCGGGGGCCTGGCCGTCGTCCGGGCGCAGGTGGCGGGCGGATGCGGTGTTCGCCGACCGCAATTGCCCGACGTGGCTGCCCGTGGGGGCGGTCGGATCGGTCACCGGTGCCCAGCGACCGGCACCCCGATCATTACGCTGAACGACCCGGTCCCAGCCGCGCCGCAGTCGGCAGCGCCGTGGGACCAGGAGCAGCGGCCCGCCGGGTGCCGCTCCCCGCGCCGCTGTCCATACCGCTGCCGGTCGATATGTTCCGTGGCCACGCAGTCGAGAAAGGTGGTTCTCAGTGAGCTCCGGGCATGGGGCGGCGTGTGCCGGGGCCGTGACGGGTGGTGTCGTGGTCGCGGGCGGCGGAGGCTGCGGCGAGGGCGAGGAGGGTGGCGATGACGCCGGTGATGAGGTTGCTGGTGATCGAGTGGGTGTGGGCGACGTCGCCGGCGACGACCCAGGGGGCGATGCAGGTCCAGATGCCGATGGCGGCAGCGGCCCAGGCCATGGAGTGGGTGCGCTCGTAGGAGTTGCCGAGGCCGCCGAGGAGGAGCATGTAGGCGATACCGGTGATGAGGTTGTTGACGGCGAGGGTAGTGAAACCGTGGAAGCCGACTATCCAGGGCGACGCGGCGAGGTAGAGGCCGGTGAGAAGGGCGAGCGCCTCGACCATCTGAGCGCGGGGTGTGGCTGCCGCGCGGTCGTGTCGGGCGCGCAGCTCCATCAGGTCGGGGTGCTCTTCGATGGGTGCGCGGTGGGTTGACGCCATGATGACCTCCAGGGAAGGAGTGGTGACCCGCATCTACCCATGTAGCTGTTTTAAATAGACAAATAGGACGGAGAATATGTCGGCCTTGCGGATCACTTCAGCCCGGCACTTGAGGCTCAATACCATGGCGGGCCGCCGATCGCAGCCTCGCCGGGTCAGGGCCGTGCGACAGCCTCGGCGCCGGTGCCCGGGATGCCCGCGGCGACCCCGCGCCATGAGCCTGGCGGCGGCCGGTTCGCGGCCACCCGGGTGACCTCCGCCCGGCTTACGGCGCTGTCCCGCCCCGCTACACGCGCGCTGGCGTGAGGATGCCCGGGCCGATCCCCGTTCTTCGTGGCTGGAGTCTTTCCGTGCTCGAACGCAAGCAGCTCAAGGGCCGCACCCAGGTCACCTTCATCCTCCCCGAGAACACGCCGGACGGAGCCGTCAGCGTCGTCGGAGACTTCAACAACTGGAACCCGAACGCGCACCCCCTGGCACCCCGCGGGGACGGAACCCGCGCCGCAACCGTCGCTCTCCCCGCCGACAGCGCCCATTCCTTCCGCTACCTTGCGGTCGGCGACTACTGGTTCGACGACGAACAGGCCGACAGCCACGACGGCATCAACAGCCGCCTCCACACCTGACCCTCCGGCCTGCCGGAATCCTTCCTCGCCGCCCGCGCTCTCTTCGCCGCACCGGTCAAACCATTAGTCACCAGCGGCCGGGCGGCGGGAGGAGCACGCCTTCTCGCTCGCCAGGACCACGGTGACAGCACCCTTCCGCCCTGAGTCCCAGGGCCTGACCAGCGCCGAGGTGAGTCCGCTGTGAGCAGCCCCACCCGCCTTTCCAAAGGCGCCCTCGCCGCCCTGCACCACCTGAGGGAGAAGCGGGGGATCAAACACCGTGACCCTTCGCTACACCGACGTCCCGGGTGTCCTGGTTCCGGAGGTCGAGGGAAACCTGACCCACGACGCACTGGGCAGGCCCTGCCCGCGGACGAGCCGCGGCTGGTCGTCCATGAGCTGTCCTTCGCCAGCCCGGAGGGCACACGAAGGCACGCGCAGCTCCGGATCTTCTGGATGCCGCTGGACGCCGGTGAGCAGGAGGAGACGTGCACGGACGGCTTCACGGCCGTAGGCGCACGGATGCCGGTGACGGGCACGGATCAGCCCGGGCGGATGTTCGTGACGTGCAGTCCGTGCTCGGCGCGCAGGCGCTCGGCCACGAGGGAGCGGTGGCATGCCTCCGGATCGCGCTCGACGCAGAACAGGGCGGTCACCGAGCCGCTCGGAAGCTCGGCCACGAGCGCACCGAGGTCGAACGGGTCGAGGATCTCACGGGTGTAGCGCTCGACGTACTCGGGCGCCAGCACGATGCGGTTGCGCTTGCCCACGCCCTGGCGGTCGTCCTCCCGGTACTGGAGCTGACGCAGTTCCGTCGTCGGCGCCAGCTCCTTCACGTGCCGGTAGCCGATCTCCGCTGCGGCGAGCGCGCGCTGGAGCCGCGCCGAGTTCGCCCAGGAATAGTCAGGACCCCGAACGCCGCGGCGCTGGCGGAGGTCGAGCAGCAGCCCCACGCCCCCGCCGGCGAGCTCCTTGAGGAAGGCTCCGGCCGTGAAGCCGTAGATGCCGATCGTCGCGATGCGCCTCATCGCAGCACCCCCTCAGGGTCACCCGAGGCGGCCGACGTGCCGGATGACGACCGCCACCGGAGCAGTGGTGATCGCGTACAGGACGCGGTAGCGGCCGACGTGGATGCGACACAGCCCCCGGCCGTGCAAGGCTGCGCCCCGCGGGCGGGGCCGGGCAGCAAGGCAATCGACCGCGTACAGCAGCAGCCGCAGGCCCTCCGGATCATCCGCGATATGCCGAACGGCCCCGCACACGGCGGCTTCGTCCCACACGATGCCGTAAGCCACGAGCCACACTCCCTTCACACGGGCACCGCGCCGAACCTGAGGCGCGCTGGCCGGACCTGCCAGTCGGGAGGCGCCTGGCGAGCACCACCCCGAGGTGCGTGCCGTGCCCCACCGGGGCGCCTGCCCGAAGGCGCCGGTGCTACGCCGGCGGGCTGAGCGCCCCGCACGGCTTAGCAGGACGACCTGCACTGCCCCCGACACCCACCGCGGTCAGGTCTGTCGTACCGGACAGGCTGAGCGCGGTTGTGATTCCGTCGTTACGCGGGAAAGAGAGTCTTAACCCTGTGGAGGCTGATGTGGCGCGTGAGCGGATCGGACTGGCTGAGGTGCTGGCGGCGGCGGAGGCGGCCGCGCCGGTGGACTCCCTCGACGTCGTGGCGCGTAATCTGCGCGACCGGTTCGGTGCGCGGTACGTATCGTTCCTGTTCGTCGACGTCGTCGGCCGACGTCTCCTGCGCGTCCACGACACGACGGCCGCCCACCAGGAGGAGCGCGCCGAGCAGATCCCCCTCGCCGGCAGCAGTGCATACGACGAGGTCCTGCGCAGCCAGAAGCCGGTGCTGGGACGGTATGGCGAGCAGGGGCAGCGGGTGCTTGCTCCTGTCACCAACCGCGGTGACACCATCGGCGTCCTGGAGCTGTTCCTCGTCCAGGTCACAAGGGATGTGCTGGAACAGGTCGAAGAGGCCGCGCACGCGCTGGCGTACGTCATCGTCACCGACCGACGCTTCACCGACCTCTACCACTGGGGCAACCGCACCACCTCGGTCAGCCTGTCAGCGGAGATCCAGCGCCAGCTCCTGCCCTCGGCCCCCTCCTGCGAGGCTCCCCAGTTCACCCTTGCCGGTGCTCTGGTCCCGGCCTCCGACATCGCCGGTGACACGTACGACTACAGCCTCGACAACGACATCCTGCACCTGTCCGTCACCGACGCCATGGGCCACGACGTCGATGCCTCGCTCATGGCCACCCTTCTGGTCAATGCCTCCCGCGGCGCCCGCCGCGCCGGAACGGACCTGGCCGAGCAGGCCCGCCAGATCCATCAGGCACTCCTCGACCACGGCCGACGGACCTTCGCCACCGGCCAGCTGCTGCGCATCGCCCTGGACGGCACCAGCGCCCAGGTCGTCAATGCCGGCCACCCCTGGCCGCTACGACTGCGCGACGGCGCGGTCGACGTTCTGCGCCTGGCCGTGGACCTGCCCTTCGGCATCGCCGTGCAGGGCGCATACCAAGTGCAGGCGCTCGACCTGCTCCCCGGGGACCGCCTCGTGCTCCACACCGACGGCATGCAGGAACGCGACGCTGAAACAGTCGATCTGCCCGCCCTCCTGCGCAAAACCGCAGCCGAGCATCCGCGCGAGGTCGTACGCACCCTGGTAGGCGCGGTGACCGGCGCCTACGACGGCCGGCCGCCCAAAGACGACGCCACCGTCCTCTGCCTCGACTGGCACGGCCTCCAATCCGGAGGCGGCCGCACGGAGGCCTGAAGGCCTGACCGTCGTGCCGGACGCGGTCGACCCCGAGGTGACGAGCATCCGCGTGCTTTGAGAAGTGTGACCACTGCGGCGGACGCCGTTGCGCCCGGTACGGCTGATGCCGGCCTGTCGGCAGCGTTGGCGGGGCGGAGACCCCGATCATGGAACGCATGGCCGTCATTGAGCTGAGGGACGCGAGCGCGGTCGAGCACTTCCTCTCCCGCAACACGACCGTCCTGCTGTTCGCCGGCCACGCCCGGGACCGACCGGCGGGTGCGCTCATGGCGTCGCTGTGCGCACTGGGACCCGACGGCAAGGTCGCACGGACCGAGCCGGACGGCGGCGCGGCCGACAGGCGGGTACGCCGGTTCCTGACCCGCATTCCCCAGACGGATCGGGCGTGCCTGGTCCTGATCCAGGGAGCGACGGTCCTCGACGTGCTGCGCAGCACGGATGTCGAAGCACACGGAGCGCGGTGGGCGGCGGCCCACTTCGCGGAGCGGTTCCTCACTCGCCTGGCCGACGGCTGACCCCACGGCTGCTTCGCCCGCGCGCCCCTGCGGGACGGACTTTCATCGAGCCTTCGTCGCCCGACGACGCACCCCGCCCGCAGGTAGGCCGGGGCAGTGCCCCACAGACTGGGACGGGCCGGCAAAGTTTGCTGCGGTCCGTTGCCTCCGTTGCCTCCGTTGCCTCCGTCGCCTCCGTCGCCTCCGTCACCGAAGGAACACACCGTGACCGAACAGCAGCCGCTGCACACCGGCCGCGCTCGCGACATCCGCGTCGCCTCCGTACCCGCCGGTCACGTGTACGTGCGGCACTGCTCCGCACCGGAGCCCGACGGTGTCAGCCGTCTGCTGGACCCCCGCCCGAACGGAGCCGCCAGTACGTCGCAGCGCTGGTGGCCGCCGGTCATGCTCGACCCGGACTGGGTGAGTGCCCACCACGAGGACTTCGATGTCTTCCACCTGCACTTCGGCTTCGACGCCCAGAGCCCGGCTCAGCTTTCCGCGCTCGTGGACGCTCTCCGCCTGCACGGGAAACCTCTCGTCTATACGGTGCACGACCTCCGTAATCCCCATCAGCCCGATCCGGCCGCCCACGACGCCGCCCTCGATGTGGTCGTTCCCGCAGCCGACCACCTGGTCACCCTGACTCCCGGCGCAGCCCGGAGCATCCGCAGTCGTTGGAACCGGACAGCGACGGTGCTGCCCCATCCACACGTGGTCGAACTGGCACGCCTCGCCCGCCCCCGGCCGGTCCGTGACCGGTTCCGGGTCGGCGTGCACGCCAAGAGCCTGCGCCCCAACATGTCCGTCCTCCCGGTGGTACGGGTCCTCGCGGACGCGGTGGCCGAACTCAAGGACGCCGAGCTCCAGGTCAACGTCCACCGGGAGGTGGCGGAACCCACCTCCGCGGCCCACGCTCCACACCTCATCCGGGCGCTGGAGGAACTTGCGGACCGAGGGCGCCTCACACTCGCCGTCCATGACTACTTCGACGACGAACAGCTCTGGGACTACCTCGCGTCCCTGGACCTGTCGGTGCTGCCCTACCTCTTCGGCACCCACTCCGGGTGGCTGGAAGCGTGCCACGACCTGGGCACCGCGGTCGCGGCCCCCGACTGTGGCTTCTACGCCCAGCAGCGCCCCTGCCTGACCTACGGGCACACGCAGCGAGGGGGCCTGGACGAGGAATCGCTGCGCGCGGCGGTGCGGACGGCGTACGAGGAACGGCCGGCGCCACGGGCGACCGCGCAGCACCGGACGCAGGAGAGAGACGAACTCGCTGCCGCACACCGTGCCCTGTACATGAGCACGCTGCGATGAGCAGCTTGCGCGTGGCCCTCATCGCATCCGCACGCTTTCCGATCAGCGAGCCGTTCGCCGGAGGGCTGGAAGCCCATACGTGGTGGCTGGCACGTGCCCTCCACCGGCGCGGGCACGACGTGGAACTCTTCGCCGCACCCGGTTCCGACCCGGCACTGGGAGCGCGTGAACTTCCGGTGCGTCGCTCCACGTTGAGCGATGCGGCCCGCACCGATGTGAGCATGCCCAGTGTCATGTGGATGGAAGAGCACCACGCCTACCTGGGGCTCATGCTGGACCTGGCGCGGGACGGCGAACACCGCTTCGACGTCGTGCACAACAACAGCCTGCACTACCTCCCCGTCGCGATGGCGTCGGCGCTGCGCGTTCCCGTGGTGACCACGCTCCACACGCCGCCCACCCCGTGGCTGGAGTCGGCAATCAAGGCCCAGGACAGCTGCCCGGTCACGTTCACGGCTGTCAGCCGGTTCACCGCCGGTGCCTGGCAGGCGACCGTGCCCTGCGCCCGCGTCGTGCGCAACGGCATCGACATGAACTTCTGGAAGCCGGGACCCGGTGGCGGCGACCTCGTGTGGTCCGGCCGCCTGGTCACCGAGAAGGGGCCCCATCTGGCCATCGAAGCCGCTCGCGCGGCCGGAATGGCGCTGCGGATCGCGGGGCCGATCTGCGACCGTGCGTACTTCGACGACCGGATCGAGCCCCTGCTGGGAGAGGACGTTCGCTACGTCGGTCACCTGGACCGCCGTGGGCTGGCCGAGCTGCTGGGTTCCGCGAGCGCCGCTCTGGTGACGCCCAGCTGGGACGAACCGTACGGACTGGTGGTCGCCGAGGCGCTGGCCTGCGGCACACCGGTGTGCGGGTTCGACCGGGGCGCCCTGTCGGAGATCCTCACACCGGACTGCGGCGTGCTGGCCCCGTCGGGGGACGTGGAGGCGCTGGCGGAGCTCATCCCGCGCGCCATGGAACTCGACCGCGGTGCCGCCCGCCACCGGGCGGAGGAGTTCTGTTCCCTCGACCGCACCGCCGACGCCTACACCGACCTGTACGAGGAGGTGGCGCGGTGATCGGCTACTACGTCCACCACCAGGGCCGTGGCCACCTGCACCGCGCCCGCTGCATCGCCGCGCACGTGCAGGGCCCGGTGACCATCCTGTCCTCCCTGCCCAAGCCGCAGGCGTGGACGGGTGGCTGGGTGTCGCTCCCCCCGGACGGCGACCACGCCCCCGTGGACCCCACGGCTCGCGGGCGCCTGCACTGGGTTCCCCTTCACCACCCGGAGCACCGCGAACGCATGGGAACGATCGCCGAGTGGATCAGGCAGGAGCGCCCGGCCCTGTTCGTCAGCGACGTGTCGGTCGAGGCCGCCACCCTGGCCCGTCTCATGGGCACCCCCGTCGTCGTCGCCATGCGCGGAGACCGCGGGGACGAGGCCCACCGCCTCGCCTACGACCTTGCGGACGCCCTCATCGCCCCCTGGCCGCAATCCCTGCCCGAGCCGGACTGGCCCGCGCGTTGGCACGCCAAGGCCCTGCACACCGGCGGCATCTCCCGCTACGACGGCCGCCCGCGTCCCCTGTGCGTCAGCGGCGGGCCGTCCTCCCGGAAGGAAGTGGTGGTGATGCTGGGAGCCGGAGGGGCGGACGTCACCGATCGCCAGCTCGCAGAGGCGGTCCGCGCCACCCCTGACTGGTCGTGGACCTTCCTCGGCGGCCCCCGGGCCGATTGGATCGACGACCCGTGGCCGGTGCTGTGCCGGGCAGACGTGATCATCACGCACGCGGGTCAGAACGCCGTCGCCGAGTGCGCGGCAGCCCGCGTCCCTGCCATCGTCATCCCCCAGGACCGGCCCCATGGGGAGCAGCACGCCACCGGCCGGGCCCTGCGAGCGGCAGGCCTGGCCACCGTACGGGACAGCTGGCCGCCCCCGCACGCCTGGACCGGACTCCTGGTCGAAGCAGCCGCCCGGGAAGCCCGCTGGGAACGCTGGTCTCCCGGCGACGGAGCCCAGAGAGCGGCACGGCTGCTCAGCGATCTGGCCCTGCGCCCGCCCGGACGGTCCGCATGCGTACCGCGGTGATCACCCTGGCGGCGGGCCGGCACCCTCATCTGCTCCTGCAGCAGGACGGTCTTGCACGCAGCACCCGCCCCCCGGACCACTACGTGATCGTCTCCATGTCCGACCCCGACATCCGGCACCTCGTCGTCGACAGGAACCCGATTGCGGACGTCGTCACCCTCCCCCGGACGGACGGGCACCTCCCGCTGGCCGCCGCCCGCAACGCGGGGGCCGCGCGAGCCCTCGGGGCCGGCGCGGACCTGCTGGTCTTCCTCGACGTTGACTGCGTCCCCGGTGCCTCCCTCCTGGACGGCTACGTCCGGGCCGCCCAGGACGGCGCCCTGCTCTGTGGCACGGTCGCCTACCTGCCGCCGCCGCCCGCGGGCGGGTACCGGCTCGACGACCTGGCCGGCATGGCTCCGCCGCACCCGGCGCGCCCCGCACCCGCGGACGGCCGGGTCGTTCACGGGGGAGACCCCCGGTTGTTCTGGTCTTTGTCCTTCGCCCTCACGGCCGGGACCTGGGACCGCATCGGCGGCTTCTGCGAGGACTACACCGGATACGGTGCCGAGGACACGGACTTCGCCTCCGCCGCGGGCCGGCAGGGCGTGGACCTGTGGTGGGTGGGCGGCGCCCCCGCCTACCACCAGCACCACCCCACCCAGCGCCCTCCCGTCCAGCACATCGACGACATCCTCCGCAACGGAGCCCTGTACAAGGCCCGCTGGGGGAACTGGCCCATGGAGGGGTGGCTGCGGGACTTCGAGACGCGCGGACTGGTGCGGTACGTCCCCGCCACCGACACGTGGTGCAAAAGATGAGGGCCGCTCCACTCGGGCCGGTCACGGCCGGAGGAACCGATCAGAGCTCTCCGGGATCCCGGCGTTCCAGCGGGCGGAGTGCCGGTCCTTGGAGGATCTCGCCGTCGATGCCGAAGCGGGAGCCGTGGCAAGGGCATTCCCACGTCCGTTCGGCGTTGTTGAAGGCGACGAGGCACCCGAGGTGCGTGCAGACGGCGGACACGGAGTGCAGCCCGCCCCGGTCGTCACGGTGTACGGCGCACGGCTTCCCACCGGCACCGACCACGGTTCCTTCGCCCGGCGGCAGGTTTCGGACGGGGCCGTTGGTGCCGTCGCCGAGCGTGTCCAGGCGGTCCTTGACGAAGTGCTTCCCAGCGTCCCACTGCGCCTTGAGGAGCGTGGGCGCCGACCGGAGAGCGGAACCGAAGCGGCCGGGGTCGTACAGGCCGTTCCACGGCTCCTCTTCGCCGCTGACGAGGGACGCGATGACCGTCCCGGCCAGGACCCCGCCCGTCATGCCCCAGCCGGCGAAGCCGGCGGCGACGTAGACGTTCTCGCCCCCTCCGGGCATTGCGCCGATGAGGGGCAGGGTGTCCGTGGCGCTGTTGTCCTGAGCCGCCCACCGGTGGGTGAGGGTGACGTCGGGGAAATGCTGCTCGGTCCAGGCCCGGAGACGGGCGTACCCGGCGTTGGTGTCTTCGCCCTCGCCGGGGGTGAACGCCTCGCCGGTGACGATCAGCAGTCGGCTCCCGTCCGCGAGCGGCGAGGTCCGGACGGACCGCTTGCCGCCCTCTTCCGTGATGTACATCCCTTGGGGGTCGAGATGGGCCGGCAGGGGGCCCGCGATGACCAGGTCGCGGTGCTGGGTCAGCCGCGCGGCGAGCAGAGCGTGGTCGAACACGGGGTGATGGGTGGCCACCACGACGTGTCCGGCGGTAACGATGGCCCCCGAGTCGGTGGTCAAGCGGCACGGATTCCCCTCGTCGAGTTCCGTGACGCGGGTGCCCTCGTGGATCCGGCCGCCGAGTGCGACGATCTCATCGGCGAGACCGCGCAGGTACTTGAGCGGATGGAACTGGGCTTGGTCCTCCACCCTGACGGCGCCGGCGACCGGGTAGGGCAGGCCCGTTCCGGTGACGAACGAAGCGTTGAGGCCGGCCGACCGGGCCGCTACGGCCTCCGCGCGCAGCGCCTCGACGCCCTCGGGCTGCTCGCAGTAGGTGAGGGCCGGGCGCCTCTCCAGCTCGCAGTCGATGCCGAGTTCCTCGGCCACCTCGATGACGTGCCGCAGCGCGGCGCTCTGGGACGTCGCGTACTGGCGGGCGGCGTCCTCTCCGTGCTCGGACCGGAGCGTGTCGTACACGGCGGTGTGCAGCGCGGTGAGCTTTCCCGTCGTATGGCCCGTGACGCCTCCCGCGAGCCGGTCCGCTTCCAGCACGATGACCCTGAGACCGGCCCGGGCCAGTTCCCACGCCGTGCTGAGACCGACGATGCCGCCGCCCATCACCGCCGCATCCGCCTCCGCACCTCCCGAAAGGGGGGCGAAGGACGGCAGGGCGGCCGTTTCCATCCAGTAGGAGCGTCCGGTTTCGGGAAGTCGGTTCATGTCCGGCGGCTGCCCACGCACACCCGGCTGAAGCGCTGTCGCTGCCGCCGGTCGTCCGCGGGGTTCCTCCGGGCGGGCCGGAGCGGAGTCGGGACGAACCGGTCTCAACCGGTCCGAACCGGTTCGTCGGAACGGTCGGGGGCAGGCGCACGGTGAGGGACGACAGAGACGGAAGCGCAGCGGCACAGTCTGCAAGGAGGCGGCATGAGGGCACTTACATGGCACGGCAAGCGGGACGTACGCGTGGACACCGTGCCCGATCCCACGCTCCGCGACCGCGACGACATCATCGTCAAGATCACGACGACCGGCCTGTGTGGCTCGGACCTGCACCTCTACGAGGTTCTCGGGGCCTTTCTCGATGTCGGCGACATCCTGGGCCACGAGCCCATGGGCATGGTCCAGGAGGTGGGGCAGGAGGTCACCGCTGTGAAGCCGGGGGACCGGGTCGTGATCCCCTTCAACATCTCGTGCGGGTCGTGCTTCATGTGTGACCGGGGCCTGCAGTCCCAGTGCGAGACGACGCAGGTCCACGAGCACGGCACAGGCGCGTCGCTCTTCGGCTACACGAAGCTCTACGGTCAGGTCCCGGGCGGGCAGGCCCAGTACCTGCGCGTCCCCTTCGGAAACTCCCTGCCGATCCGTGTTCCGGACGGGCCGCCCGACGATCGGTTCGTGTACCTGTCGGACGTCCTGCCCACGGCCTGGCAGGCCGTCGACTACGCGTCCATCCCGCCGGGCGGCAGTGTCGCCGTCCTGGGCCTGGGGCCCATCGGGGACATGAGCTGCCGCATCGCCGCTCACCGCGGCGCCGGTACCGTCATCGGCATTGACCTCGTTCCCGAGCGCCTGGCGCGGGCCCGTCGGCGCGGCATGCACACCCTGGACATGGAGGAGTGCGGCGAGGACCTGGCGGACGCCGTCCGAGAGCTCACGGCAGGGCGGGGCCCGGACGCCGTCATCGACGCCGTCGGCATGGAGGCCCACGGCAGCCGTATCGCCGCCGCCGCGCAGGGCGTGACCACCCTCCTGCCGGACTCGCTGGCTGCGGCCATGATGAAGCGTGCAGGAATCGACCGGCTGTCCGCGCTCCAGACCGCCATCGACCTCGTCCGCCGCGGCGGCACCGTTTCGGTGTCCGGGGTGTACGGAGGTGCGGCCGATCCGCTGCCCCTGCTGACCATGTTCGACAAGCAGCTCACGCTGCGCATGGGCCAGGCCAACGTCTGGCGCTGGGTCGACGACATCCTCCCCCTGCTCACCGACGGGGACCCCCTCGGCGTCGAGGACTTCGCCACGCACCGGTTGCCCCTCGAACAGGCGCCGGACGCGTACGAGATGTTCCAGAAGAAGCAGGACGGCGCCGTCAAGGTTCTCTTCGCCCCCTGATCTGAGCGTGGCGGCCAAAGGGAGCGGCACGCCGCCGACGGGGGCACATACTGAACTCGTCGACAGCGGTGGAACGGTGGAGCGCGTCGCGGGTACCTCTCCGACCAGGAAGGACACGTACCGCACCGAACCGGTTCCGCAGGTTGCGCGCGACGATGTCGAGGGAGTCCACCGGCGCGGCGTCTTCCGCCGCCGCGAGCACCTCGGCCGGTCCGATCCGATCACGCGCCACCTCAGCCTCCGCAAGGTCCTGCACCTTCGTGGGACAACACATCACACCCGTGACTGTCCCCATTGCTCTTCGGAAAACGGCCCACTGGATGCACCCGGCCGCACAGCGCCGAGCCTCGAGGAACGGCGGCCAGACGACTCGGCCGTCGGCCTACGGTGCGGCCACACTGCTCTGTACGGTGCTCGCTGTTGGTTCCTGTACGTGATACGCGCGGGAACGACTGGAACGGGGCGTATTGCGTCGTCACCTTGACACTTCTAGGCCTGTGCGCGGTCGCCCGACCCGGCGGACTCCTCGACCACGTTCGCGAGCCGCGCGAGCATGCTGCGGTGGCGCAGCTGGAGCAGAGCGTCGACCGCGGCGTTGTGGAGAGTGCCCCCGATGCCTCGCAGGGGGTGCTCGTCCACGATGACCAGGGACTCCTCGCCCCAGGGGCGGACCTCGATCGCCACCCGGGCCGTGCCGAGGGGCCCGCTGTCGACTTCCAGTTCCAGCTCCGTCGGCCCACCGGCCAGCCGTACGGCGGTGGTGCCTGCGGCCGTCCACGGTCCGATCCGGACCGTGTACTCGAGAGCGGATCCAAGTTCGGGCCACAGGCCGCTGACGACGCGCGATTCGCTGGTGCCCACCACCCAGTCCGCGTAGCGCGAGCCGTCGGCGAGCACGGCCCACACCTGGAGTGGCGTGGCGTGGATCAGTTGGTGTCGTACGGCCATGGTTTCTCCCCGGAACGAAAGTACGGGTGATGGTTCGGCTCTGGGCCTGCCGTGGTGTCGGCGGTCGCGCCGCCCGGGCCGAGCAAGCCGGTGGGCGGCAGGGGTCGCGCCCGCGCGCCGCGAGAACCCGTCGGGAGGGGTGCACGACCAAGGGGGGCGGGCAGGCGCGGGCCGCATGCGCGCCGCGCAGCCACGGCGGGGCGTACACGCGGGCCGAGCGGTGTTCGATCCCCCGGGCAGCGCCCGTCGCCACCGCGACGCGGCCCTCCGGGGGGCTTGAGTCCGACTCGGTTCGGTACCGACGGGAGCGGGGCCTCATGTCAGGCCCCTGCCCGACCGATTCGATTCCACACGGCGGACGGCAGCTCGGGCGCCTCGTGCAACACCGCCCCGGCGAGGGTGAGGGGGTGGGACAGACGAGCAGAAGCGGGGCCGCCATCCCGACGATCAGGTGCTGAACCATGTGGGCGGTGTACGAACCGCCCGGCAGCGGCCTGTCGCCGCCGAGGCGGCAACAGCGCGGCCGGCGGAGAACGGGGCGTCGCGCCATCGGGGCCACAGGTCCCCGCGCTGTCGAAGACGATGAGCGGCCACCAGGTAGACGGCGACCCCCAGCAGGGCGGTCACCGCCGTGACCACCTCGGCGGGGCCGGGGCCCGTGGTTGGGCCGGGATGGACGTGCCCGGGCATCACGATGCTGATCCCGCCCTCGCGTGGCGCGCAGCGCGGACGGCCAGTGCCGCGCCGATCAGGAGCAGGATCAGGGCGGCGACGTTCCAGGCCCAGTCGTACGGGGTGACATCAACGCCGTAGCGGATCTGGTGCTGGCGCAGCAGTTTGTGGTCGACGATCCCGTCGAACGGCTGGAAGACCCCCAGGCCGAGGGAGAACCCGGCCCAGGCGTGGGGGCGGGGCAAGGGCGCGGCGGAGCTTCGCAGATCCGCCTGCCGGTCCTGTGCGGGTGGCCCTCGACCGGACAGGCTAGTCCAGGTTTCAGGGGACCTGGCTGCGGGTCACAGGTGTAGGGCCCGAGGGCCCGCCCCCGTATCTGGAGATGTGATGTCCGAGAAGAATCCGGTGAAGGCCGTCGCCGACAAAATCGCCGGCGTCATGCACGCCGGTCCGGCAGGGGGCCCTGAAGACGGCATCCCCGGCAAGCCGGCCTTGGTCTCTCCTCAGCTCGTCGAGCCTGTCGATCCGGTCGGGCCTCTGCCGCCGAAGGCGGACCAGAGCGGCCCGGAGACCGTCAGCCCGACCGGCCAGCCCACTGGTGCGGAGCAGGCCAGGATGGCGCAGAGCGGTGCGTACCTGACCACCGCGCAGGGCACGCGCCTGCCCGATACGGATCACTCGCTGAAGGCGGGCCCGCGGGGGCCGGTGCTGTTGCAGGATCACCACCTGCGCGAGAAGCTCATGCACTTCGACCACGAGCGGATCCCGGAGCGAGTGGTCCACGCCCGCGGCTCGGCCGCGCACGGCGTCTTCCAGTCCTACGGCACGGCGCAAGCGGTCAGCAAGGCCGCGTTCCTCGCCAGGGACGTCGAGACGCCGGTGTTCGTCCGTTTCTCCACGGTGCTGGGCTCACGCGGGTCGGCGGACACGGTGCGTGACACTCGCGGCTTCGCGACGAAGTTCTACACCGAGGAAGGTGTGTTCGACCTGGTCGGGAACAACATCCCGGTGTTCTTCATCCAGGACGCGATCAAGTTCCCCGACATCATCCACGCCGGCAAGCCGCATCCGGACCGGGAGATCCCGCAGGCGCAGTCCGCGCACGACACGTTCTGGGACTTCGTGTCCCTCCACACGGAGGCGACCCATCACACCCTGTGGAACATGTCCGACCGGGGCATCCCGCGCTCCTACCGGATGATGGAGGGGTTCGGCGTGCACACTTTCCGCCTGGTCAACGCGCAGGGCGTGAGGACGCTGGTGAAGTTCCACTGGAAGCCCAAACTCGGCGTGCACTCGCTCGTCTGGGAAGAGGCGCAGATCCTGGCGGGCGTGGATCCCGACTTCCACCGCCGGGACCTCTTCGACGCCATCGAGTCCGGGGCGTTCCCCCAGTGGGAGCTGGGCATCCAGACCTTCCCCGACTCCGATGACCAGATGTTCGAGGGCATCGACCTCCTCGACTCCACGAAGATCGTGCCGGAGGAGCTCGCGCCGGTGAAGCCGGTCGGGCTGCTGACGCTGAACGCGAATCCGTCGAACTTCTTCGCCGAGGTCGAGCAGGTCGCCTTCCACACCGGTCATCTGGTCCCAGGTATCGACGCGACCGACGACCCGCTGCTGGCCGGGCGGATGTTCTCCTACCTGGACACCCAGCTCACCCGGCTCGGCGGTCCCAACTTCCCGCAGATTCCGATCAACCGCACCCACGCGCCCGTCAACGACATGCTCCGTGACGGCTTCCACCAGACGGCCGTGCACCGGGGCGTGGCCCCCTACAAGCCCAACAGCCTCGACGGCGGCTGCCCCTTCTTCGCCGGCGCCGACACCGGCGCGTTCATCGAGGTACCGGTGGAGGTCCCTGCCGGACGCAAGGTCCGCGAAGCACCCGCCTCCTACAGCGACCACTTCTCCCAGCCCCGCCTGTTCTGGCTCAGCATGAGCCCGGTCGAGCGCGAACACATCATCGCCGCGTACACCTTCGAACTCGGCAAGTGCTACGAACAGGCCGTCAAGGAACGCACCTTGGCCGTACTCGCCAACATCGACCCCGAGCTGTGCGCGCAGGTGGCGGTGGGGCTCGGGCTGCCGGTGCCGGCCGCCACCGAACCCCTCGCGGACGTCCGCCCGAGCCCCGCCCTGTCCCAGGTCGGCCGTACCTGGCCGCTGGACGGACGCGTCGTCGGCATCGTCACCGATCAGGCCATCGACATGGCGGGCCTGCGCGAGATCCGCGAGGCCGTCCTGGATGCCGGCATGGTGCCGCTGGTCATCGCCCCGGCCGGCGGAGTACTGGGTGCCGGCGGCGACCCGGTCACCGTCCAGCGCACCTTCGCCACCGCGCGCTCGGTCGAGTTCGACGCGCTGGTGTTCGCGGGCGTGCCGGACGCAGGCGCCGACGCCTACGGTGCCCGCGACGCCAAGGCCGGAGACCCCAGGCCCGCCGCCAGCGACCCACGCGTCATGGCGCTGCTCGCCGAGGCCTACCGGCACGGCAAGGCCGTCGCCGGCTGGGGCGGCGCCGAGGCCCTCTTCGAGGCTGCGGGCATCTCCGACGGCGAGCCGGGCGTCATCGTGACAGACGGTGCACGGGCACTGCCCCAGCTCCTGGAACTAATCGCAGCCCACCGCGTCTGGGAGCGCTTCCCCGCCGCAGCCTGACCCGACCCGCACACATACCCGCTCGGAGGACCTCGGCGGGTGTAGCGAGCCTCGGCCCCCCAGGGGCCCGAGGCTCGCTCGGTGTCCGGCGCGCGGTCCACGGGCCTCGGCCGAGGTGCGGTTCCCTGCGGACAGTGCTCACGCATAGCGCTTTGAGCCGCCGCTCTCTTACGGTGTAGAGCTGGCACGGCACTCCTCGACCCCGTGAACGAATTCAGGCTGGGTAGACGCCCGGCATGATCGCCCTGGAAAATCTTGCGGCGGCCGAAGGCCGGGTTTAGACCTTTCTCCTCTTCGTCGGCGTGGTCCTGGTGATTCCTCTGATCGGCGCCTTCTGGTACGGCAGCCGCCGCAGCGCCCGGCGTAAGGCCCCCGCCCGCCCGGCCAGGGCAGCAGACCCAGCGGCGCAGCGGCGCGCGCAATCGTGGGAAACCCCGGAGAATGATCCGGATGGCGGGGACGCCCGCCCGTAGGCGTCCGGCCGATGTCCGGCTCGGACAAAGAGCCACCCCAGGGTGCGTCTGGAGATGATCGCCCGAGCGTCGGATGAGTTGCTCCGTAGGGGGCAGTGGCGCGAAGCGGCGGACGGCCGCGAGCGGGTCACACCAAGCACGGAGGTACCCCGTGGCCAGTACGGCTTTGACGTGGGGCACGCTGCCCGCCGGGCTGATCGCCCTTCCGGGTGTCTATCAGCCGCAGGGCGACACCCGTCTCCTGGCACAGGCCCTCGCTCAAGAACCTCTGGGTCCCGGAGCCGACGTTCTGGAAATCGGAACGGGCACCGGTGCGCTGGCCATCCAAGCCGCACGCCGGGGAGCGGGCGTCACCGCGGTGGACGTCTCCTGGCGCGCCGTGGTTACCGCACGGCTGAACGCCGTCCGTCGGCGCCTGCCCGTGCGCGTCGTCCACGGCGACTTCGCGGCGGCCGTCATCGGCAGCCGGTTCGACCTCGTCATCTCCAATCCGCCCTACGTCCCGGCCCCGGGATCAGGACTCCCCGTGCGGGGGCCGGAGCGTGCCTGGGACGCCGGTCCCGACGGCCGCGCGGTCATCGACCGGATCTGCACGAGTGCTCCCGCCCTGCTGCATCCCGGCGGTGTCCTGCTCATGGTGCACTCCGGCATGTGCGGAGCCCAGGAGACCGTCGATCGGCTGACCGCTAGGGGTCTGGTCACCGAGGTCACCGCAAGGGCATGCGTACCGTGGGGGCCCGTTCTGCGGTCGCGCCGGGCCTGGCTTCAGCAGCAGGGCCTGACCACCGAAGCCGGGGAACTCGAAGAGCTGGTGGTCATTCGTGCCCAGTCCCTCTGACAGCCCCGACCAGCCGGCACCGAGCCGGGCGTCGGCGCGCAGGGTGACGGTGGACCCGGAAGGCCCGGTTCTGGTGGAAGGTCCGGTCGAGATCGTCTTCGATGACGGGCGGGACCTGCGTCCGCTCCGACCGGTTCATGACCGCGCTCCGCACCTGCCGCCGCAGCCGTACCCACCCGTGGTGCGACACCAGCCACCGCCCCCGTGAACGAGCCGCCCGGCCGTCCGAGGACAGGAAGCCGTCATGACCCTCCCCGCACCACCACAAAGGCGACCGCGTGCGCGCCCCGTCTGGTGGACGGGCGCGGGAAGCTCTCCGGCACCGTCGTCGAGGCCCTGCTCTCCCCTACCGCGCCGGTGTACGCGCCCCGGGCGGTACTGGAGGCCGACCCGTGGGGCGAGGATCTCCACCTCGAGAAATCCGGCGAGTTGTGGCAGCTGCGCGAATACGCCGCGCTGCGCTCCCTCTACCACCTGAAGGGAGCGGACCCGCACGCCCGGGTCATTCCCCGGCTCCTCGGTCGCGCCAAAGCGGCGATGGTGGCCATCGCATAGGACGAGTTCGGCGCGGGCCGAACCGCCGACATGCACGCACAGCTCTTCGCGGACCTCATGGTCGACCTCGGCCTCGATCCCACGTACGGCCGCTACTTCGGCCAGGCTCCCGCCCCTCTCCTCGCCACTGTGAACCTGAATTCGCTCTTCGGGCTCCACCGGGCCCTGCGCGGTGCACTCATCGGACACTTCGCCTGGGCCGAGGTCACCTCCTCGCCCGGCTCCAGGCGCCTCGCCAAGGCAATGCGGCGCTGCGGAGCCGGAACGGCCGCCGAACACTTCTACGCTGAGCACGTGGACGCCGACGCCGTCCACGAGCAGGTGGTGCGCCACGAGGTCATCGGACGGGCCAACCGAACCGCAACAAACGATAGAGGCCGGCGTATGCACCAGGAACCGTCGTGGGCGTTCAAGGCCATCGGGTTCCGCGGGACACCGGCGGGCGATCTGTCGCTCCTGGTGTTCACGCAAGACGACAACCACGACGACCGGGCCGTGCACGAGCTACTCACGGCTATGGGACTCACGCCCTTCACCGCCATCGTCGAGGACCTGCTGCGGCCGACCCCGGGTTGGTCGGCCATCGTCAAGGATGGCGCCGTGTTCGTGACCTACGACGGAGCAGAGTTCTACCAACCCGCTCCCGGCCTCGTACCGGCCGAATGGACGGATACGGCGGTCGCGACCGGCCGCGTTGTCTTGGTGTTCCTCCCCGGACAGCACCGGCCCGAACTCCAGCACATCCTCACACTGCTGCGTCAAGGAGCGGGCTTGTGGGGTACCGCTGCTCTGGCAGGGCCGTAAGCGAGGCGCGCGTTGCCTCCGCGTCGGCCGGTACAAGTCGTCGCCCGCCTTCGAACGCGGTGCGGGCGTGGGGGTGCACGAACTTCCTCCTCCGCCGTCTCGTGGACGGCCAGGAGCCGCACCAGACGGTTGAAGGCATCCGCGCGGGCGTCGCCCTCGCTCAGACGTACTTCGTCGAACAGGTTGTGGATCTAACCGTGCTGGCGGATGAGGAGAGCCACCACGTCCTCACCGGCCGCGGGGTCCCCTACCTGCTTCACGTCATCCTCCTGGAGAGGGTATGCGTCATCCGGCGTCATCCGGCGTCATCCGGCGTCATCCGGCGTCATCCGGCACCGGCCGGCACCGGCTGGCGCCGGGGCGCGGGCCGGCTGTGGCTGCGGGGCCGGTTCATGCGCGCTGCGACGGGTCGGGGTGCGGCCCCTCCGTCTCCACGCGGTAGTCCCGTCCGAACATCTCCTGGTGCTGCCGCTCGTGCGCCTCGCGCACGTAGCCGGCGCCGAGGTCGTATGAGATCCGCAGGTGTAGAAGTGCCACCCACGACGTCAGATCCACCGCCACCTGCTCGTACGCGATCGTCGTCTCCAGCACCGAGGAGCCACCGGGCAGGAGCCGGTTGACGACGTTCTGCTGCCGCGCCTCGATGTACCGGGTACGGGCCAGCTGCCGCTTGACCTCCGGGTCCACACAGGTGCGGGCCAGATTGTGGCCGAAGAGGATCGCCTCCACCTTGATGCCGTTCATCGTGATGATGCGGCAGCGGGTGTACGGGTCGCTCGCGTCGGGATCGATCGGACGGGCACGGATGGGCCCATGCGTGCCCCACTTGTCAGGCACCTTCGGGCAGGGTCCTTCCGACGCCCAGCGCGTTCGCCAGCCATCAGACCGTGGCCGGCCTGACGCGTCCTCCGGCGCCCGGGCGAGCCCGCCTGGAGGGGCGCCGGATCGGCGGCGGACATCGTGTGACCCTTGGGTTCATGCCGACGAGGAAGCCGTCGCTGCCGACTCGGCCCGCTCCGACGCTGCCTGGCGAGAACCGGTGATGCCGGTTCTCGAGATGGTCATGGACGGAACAGGATGGCCAGGGTGAGCGTGCAGACCGCGAACGCGCCCAGTGCCAGGCCGATGACGCGGCGGCGCAGGTGGGTGTAGCGGTGTGCGTATTCCGTTCTGAGTTCCTCGGCCCGTGCCACGGTCGCGGTGAGCATCTCCCTACGCAGGCGCAAGTGGTGCTGGGCGAACCGGTGACTGATCTCGCGCTGCTCGCCGGGGCCCAGCCAGGTCAGATCGTGGGCGAAGGCTTCACCCTGGTCCTTGGCTTCTCGAAGGGCTGCCTGACTCATCAGGTACCCCTCGATCCGCGCGAGTCCGGCGGCCGTTTCCTTCGAGCGCTCGGTCATCGCCGGCCCGGGCCTACTCGGGCTGCTCCGGGCCCTTGCCGCGCAGAGACCCGCGGGGAGCAGAGGCCTTGTCCTGGTCGATGACGTCGCGTTTGTGGTCGCCGGTGTAATCGAGGGCGGCGATCTCGGGATGGTGGAGGTCGAAGGCCGGTGATTCGGAGCGCACGCGGGGCAGGGTGAAGAAGTTGTGCCGTGGCGGGGGACAGGAGGTGGCCCATTCGAGGGAGCGGCCGTAGCCCCACGGGTCGTCGACCTCGACGCGGGGCGCGAACTTGGCCGTCTTCCACACGTTGTAGAAGAACGGCAGCGTGGAGAGGCCGAGTACGAAGGCTCCGATCGAGGACAGGGTGTTCAGTGCGGTGAATCCGTCGGCGGCAAGATAGTCCGCGTAACGGCGGGGCATGCCTTCGGCGCCGAGCCAGTGCTGGACCAGGAAGGTCATGTGGAAGCCGATGAACAGGGACCAGAAGTGGATCTTTCCAAGGCGTTCGTCGAGCATGGTGCCGGTCATCTTCGGCCACCAGAAGTAGAAGCCGGCGAACATCGCGAAGACGACCGTCCCGAAGACCACGTAGTGGAAGTGGGCCACCACGAAGTAGGAGTCGGTGACATGGAAGTCCATCGGTGGGGAGGCCAGGATGATGCCGGTGAGGCCGCCGAAGAGGAACGTGACGAGGAATCCAACGGCCCACAGCATGGGTGTCTCGAACGAGATGGAACCCTTCCACATGGTGCCGATCCAGTTGAAGAATTTCACCCCCGTCGGCACCGCGATCAGGAACGTCACGAAGGAGAAGAACGGCAGCAACACTGCCCCGGTGGCGAACATGTGGTGCGCCCAGACCGTCAGCGACAGGCCGGCGATCGCGACGGTCGCGCCGATCAGGCCGAGGTAACCGAACAGGGGCTTGCGGGAGAACACGGGGAAGATCTCGGTGACGATGCCGAAGAACGGCAGCGCGATGATGTAGACCTCCGGGTGCCCGAAGAACCAGAACAGGTGCTGCCACAGCAGGGCGCCGCCGTTTTCCGGGTCGAAGACCCGCGCGTTGAAGCGCCGGTCGGCCTCCAATACCAGCAGCGCCGCGGCGAGAACGGGAAAGGCGAAGAGCACCAGGACCGCGGTCAGCAGGATGTTCCAGGTGAAGATCGGCATCCGGAACATCGTCATGCCCGGCATCCGCATGCAGATGATCGTCGTGACGAAGTTGACCGAACCGAGGATCGTGCCGAAACCGGAAAGCGCCAGCCCCATGATCCACATGTCGCCGCCGACGTAAGGGGTCCGCTCCCCGCCACTGAGCGGCGTGTAGGCAGTCCAGCCGAAGTCGGCCGCACCCTGCGTGGTGAACAGGCTCGACACCACGATCAGCCCGCCGAACAGGAACAGCCAGAACGACAGCATGTTCAGCCGGGGGAACGCTACGTCCGGCGCACCGATCTGCAGCGGCATGATGGCGTTGGCGAAACCCGCGAAGGTCGGCGTCGCGAAGAACAGCAGCATGATCGTGCCGTGCAGCGTGAAGGTCTGGTTGTACTGCTCGTTGGAGACGATCTGCATGCCGGGCCGGGCCAGCTCGGCCCTCAGAAGCAGCGCCATCACGCCGCCGATCACGAAGAACCCGAACGACGCGATCAGGTACAAGTGCCCGATCTTCTTGTGGTCGGTGGTGGTCAGCCAGGAGACCAGCACGCTCCCCCAGGAGCGGCCCCGTACCGGAATCGGCGTGACAGGCTCGGTCGACGTCGCCATGGGCGGTTCCTCTGTGTCAGTTCACACGGGTGGACGCGCAGGCACCCGTCACGGCGAGTGTCACGCCGGGACAAGACTTACTACGGACAGTGACGGATATCTAGGCGACAGCCCTTCGACAACTCGGTTGGCTCACCATGGTTCGGCTCACGTCCCTTACGCGCGGGTAGGGTCCGCGCTCGCACGCGGGCTCCGCCCGCGCTCCCAGAAGATCCCTGAGTTCATCCTGGTGCCAGCCTGCGGGGTAGCGCTGGAACGCTGCCTCATCCCAGAGCCCACCTTCCGCGACGC
This sequence comes from Streptomyces sp. 147326, assembly GCF_045000215.1. Classification (NCBI taxonomy): domain Bacteria; kingdom Bacillati; phylum Actinomycetota; class Actinomycetes; order Kitasatosporales; family Streptomycetaceae; genus Streptomyces; species Streptomyces sp. 147326. Next base: position 7,773,602 of record NZ_CP134201.1, read on the forward strand.
AGCCTTCGAAATCGCGCTCGGCGGCGTCCGCACCGCCTTCGAGCAGAACGGCCACCAGGCGATGGTTCAACAGCTGTTGGTCGGCAGACGGCGTCTGCTCGCCTCCTGGCCGGCGAGCTGCTCTTGAACCTCGCACAGCAGCAGCGCGGGCAGAGTGCGGACCGGGCTCTGACGGCGCGTCGGCCGCCGGTGTCGGCGGGGGCGGTTCCTGTTGCCGCTGCCCCCAGCCGATGGCCGCCCGCCGGTCCCCGGCGCACCGGGGCACACAGCGGGGCCGGCACCGCGGTTGCGGACCCGGCCCGCGCACGCTGCGGTCAGTGCTTGAACGTGTCCTTGACCTTTTCCTTGGCCTCTCGCGCGTCGCCCTTGGCCTGCTCGACCTTTGTCTCGGTCTTCTGCTCGATCAGAGCTGTTCACCGTCCCTGTCGAGCGCCGCAAGGCCCTCCAGCCAGCGTGCCCGCCGTTGGGCGTCGTCCTGCTCCCACCAGGGAGCTCCGCGCTCGCCGAGGGCCACTTTGGCGGTGTGGACGCGACGTCTGGCTTCGCGCTCCGCCTGCTCGTCGTGGCTGCGCAGGGCAGCACCGACGGCACGCCGGGCCGACATGAGGTGGGAGCGAAGGCGCGCTGCGACGTCGTCGGGGAGGTCCGGGTCGGTAGCCCGCCATCGCCTGCCGTCGATGAGGACGTAATGTCCGTCCGGGGTGTGGGTCGGCGGAGGATTTCGTGTCACGCGGCATCCTGTGCCCGAACTGGGCGGCAAGCAATCCAGGCTCCCCCGAGCGCCGCACACGGCTCGATGAGGGGTTTCTGGACTACACTCCACACGTTCCGTGCTTGAGGTGGTGCGTAGGGTGATCATTTGTGTCAGTGTGAAGCTGCGGCACGCGAACGCTCCGAGGGGTCGGAACCATCGCCGTTGGTGTCTCGACCGGTGCCCAGAGGGCCCCGAGAAGAGCGCTGTCCCACGCACCCAGAGCCCGGCCGAGGACCGTAGTCACCGCGGCCGGGCTCTGTCACCCCGCGGCCCTGACGGGTGCTGGCCCGCCGCGCGTATCGGGGTGCGGTCCGCGCCCGTTGCGGGTTGGGGTTCAGGCCGGGCTGAGGGAGTGCCGGCCCGAGCGGAGCTCGGCCAGGAGGCGCGCGGCGTCGGTGAGGAGGGTGCCCTGGAGCGTCGGGGTCGCCGACCGGCTTTCCGGGTGGGTCAGGGAGTGGTTCTGGACCCGGTCCAGTTGGGATGTCGCATCCTCGATCATGTCGACCAGGCAGCCGTCGTCGGTTCGGGACGTCTGTCCTATCTCCTCCATCGCGCCGGCCGAGGTCCTCAGCACGGAGGCGAAACCGCTGCGGAAGGACGCCGGCAGGTTTTCGATCTCCCCGCTGTCGATGGCGTAGTCCAGAGTGCGCGTGATGGAGCGCAGGTGGTCCAGTGAGTGCTGGGCGATGGTGATCGACTCGCGGGTCCGGGGGAGGGCCTGGGCGGCGCCTTCGAAGCTGCGGCGGGGATTGAGGCGGCTGTTCTCCTCTTCCGTCTCGACGCTCCGGTGCACGGCGTCGCAGTCGTGGGAGAGGCGGCGCCAGTCCTGGCGCCACTGCTGCACCCTGGCGGCGTCGGGAGTGGTCGCCTCGAAGGTGTCGGCCAACCCGTTGATCCGTTCGCTCATCTCCGCATAGAGACCGGCGGCGTCGGTCTGCCGATGGCGGGCGTGGCGGGCGGGAGCCAGGACGACGTGGGCGGCGAGCCCGCAGACGGCCCCCATGGCCACCGACGCGGCCAGGTCTCCGATGTAGTCGATCCGGCCCTGTCCGGAGGAGAACGCGAAGAACCCCACGATGGCGACCTGGGTGCCCTGCTGGCCCAGGCTCCGGACGCGGCCGAGCCAGAGTGCGGCCAGGGTGAGGAGACCGAAGGTCCAGCCGTGGATGCCCGCGGTGGCCGCCAGCGAGGCGGCCAGCGTCGCGCCGACCGACATCGCCAGCGCGTACTGGGCGCAGTCGCGCAGCGAGCGGTACACGGTCGCCTGCAAGGCCACCATCGCCGTGAACGGCGCGAACGTCGCTACGGCGGGCGGCAGGAAGTAGCGGGCCAGCGTCCACGCGACCATGGCCGCCACCACCGTCTTCGCCTGCAGAAGCAGGTCGTCCCGCTCAGTGCCCGGCTTCCGCACGCCGTGCCACACGTACGTGGCGGCATGAGCGGCCGCCGACTTCGCTCTTCCCGGTGCACTGAGCCACCTCGGCACGATGCATCACCTCCTTGAGGCCGTCTGCCCGGCTGACGAGTGGCAAACGCGCGGGGCGGCGGAATGGACGAGGGGAGGCAGGGCAGGTGCGGGGCATCTGACGGTTCGATCCACAGGCGGCGAGATGCGAAGCGTAGGCGTGGAAGAAGAGCTGCTGCTCGTGGACGCGGACAGTGGTGCCCCGCTCGCTGTGTCGGGGGCGGTGCTGGCGGCCGCGGAGCGCTCTGCCTGGCAGCGCCCCGGCACGAGCGGTCGACGGGATCATGAGTTCGAGAAGGAACTGCAGAAGGAGCAGCTGGAGTTCGCCACGAAACCGGTCACCGAGATGGGCGAGCTCCAGGAGGAGATCGTCCGCATCCGCCGCGAGGCGGCCCACCACGCGGCGAGTGCCGGAGCCGTGGTGGCGGCGGTCGCGACATCCCCGCTGCCCGTCAAGCCGTCGCTGAACGTCGGACGACGCTACCGGTGGCTGGGCGAGCAGTTCGGACTGACCGCGCAGGAACAGCTGACCTGTGGGTGCCACGTCCACGTGTCGGTCGCGTCGGACGAGGAGGGCGTCGCCGTCCTGGACCGCATCAGACCCTGGCTGGCCGTCCTGACGTCGATGAGCGCGAACTCGCCCTTCTGGCAGGGCGAGGACAGCGGGTACGGCAGCTATCGCAGCCGGGTGTGGAACCGGTGGCCGTCCGCCGGCCCGGTCGACATCTTCGGCTCCGCCGACCGCTACCACGAGCAGGTCCAGGCGATGATCGACACCGGAGTCCTGCGCGACGAGGGCATGATCTACTTCGACGCCCGCCTGTCGGCCACCTACCCCACCGTGGAGGTCCGGGTCGCCGACGTGTGCCTGGACTCCTCCACGCCCGTCCTGCTCGCCGCGCTCATCCGCGGCCTGGTCGAGACCGCGGCCCGCGCCTGGCAGGACGGGCAGCCTCCGGCCAGGATCGGTACGAGCCTGCTGCGACTGGCCTCCTGGCGGGCCGGCCGCTCCGGCCTGGACGGACCCCTGCTGCACCCCGAAACCATGCGCGAGACGTCTGCCGAGGACGCAGTCGAGGCCCTGTACCAGCATGTGCGCGAGGCATTGAAGGACCACGGCGATGACGAGCGGGTCCGGGAAGGCGTCGCGCATCTGTACGAACGGGGGAACGGCGCTCGCACACAGCGCCGGCTGCACGCCGACGGGCAGGAGCTCGCCTCCGTCGTCACTCGGTGTGCGGAGATGACGATCAAGCCGTGAGGCGCCCCGGCGGCTCGGGCCGGGCCCTTGGCTGCGGCCGATGTGATGAGGGTGCCGAACTGGGCAGACGCGGGGCATACCGATGTGAAGAGCGATGAACGGAGTGCGCGATGACCGAGAACAGGAAGCACGACCCGGCCCCTACCCCTCCGTCCCAGGCTCCCGGCGAAAGCGGCGACCCGGAGGCCCGCGAGGAAGCGGAGGAAGCGGTGCTTCCCGACACGCACGAAGGCGAGGCCGGCGACGCACTGCCTCCGAGCAGCGGTGCGCAGCGTCGGGCCGCCGAGAACGCGAAGACTGCCGGCCGGGACACCTGACCGAGGGCCGTAGTACGGGCGGACCGAACGGGCTGCGCGAACGGCCCGGGAGTCACCCGGCGCTGCGGGTTCCGGGCGGATCCTGCGGGTCGACGCCGGTGTAGGCGGATGCGTCCTTGGTGCCGCTGGGGCGTTGCGAGCGGCCCTTGGGGCCCGTGTCGTGCATGCCGTCCTCGTCGCTGCCCGCCTTGCTCCGGTCCTCGCCGCGACTGCTCACGCTCTTCGTGGGTCTGCCGTGCGGGTTTCCGGCTTCCTCCTTGGAGACCTTGCGGCCGGGGCCCTTGGCGGGGGCGTACTGCTCTGGGTGGAAAGAACGATGGGCGCTCGGATTGTCCTGCTGGCGGGTCTCGTCGACGTCGGGAGACCAACCGTGCTGCTCGGTCCCCTTGTGCGGGCTCGGCCGTTCGCCGTGCCGGGGTTGGGATGACTTCGGCTGCTTAGCCATGATGTGGCCTGCCTGTCTTCCGGAAAGGGGGAGGGGTCCCCTGCCTCCGCGCTGTGCGGAGCACCCGAGGTCATGTGTGCAAAGTCAGTGGTGCCGCGTCCTGACCTCTTCAAGCGTAGGCGCATCCGGTGGTCAGCGTGGGGCTGATCTGCGCGGCCGTGGCGCAGGACGACGCTTTTGCCGGCCGGTAGGCCTGCCTATCGCGGGTGGGCCCGCCATGATTGACACCTAGATTTTCGCGGCCGAAGGCCAGTCTCGCCGCTCCTCACCTTCCCCGGTGTGTGGCCGTGGTGGTTCTCCTGATCAGCGCCTTCCAGCACGGCAGGCGTCGCAGCGCACGGCGCGGGAGCTCGCCCCGAGCGGCCGAGCAGAACGCCGTGGCGCAGCGGCGCGCGCAGTCGTGGCCGATCACCACCGCGTCAGGCACGGAGCGCCTCGTCGGGCTGATGACGGACGGCCACGGGACTCCTTCCGCTACCGGAACGGTATGGGCGCGGCTCCCGCGCGCGGCAGGACCCGAGCAAGGAAGGGGGACGAACCGGCCCTGGCTGGGCGGCTCCCGCGGTCGTCATGGTGCGCGTACCCCCACCACGCCGCATCTCACACGGTTCGGACCCGGCGCCCCCGTCGCCGGGCCAGGCCGTGTCGTTCGTTCGTTGCCGCACATGGGCGGGCCCCATCCGCTCGTCCGCCCGGATACGTGCCGGCCCGTTAGGCCGCCGGGCCGGATCCGTACCTCCGACCCGCCGACGTGAGAGTGTGGCCCGGCGAGAGGCCGACCCCTCGGAGGGAGAGCTTGTGCAGACGTTCCTCCCGTTTCCGTCGTTCGACGCCTCGGCAGCCGTGCTGGACGTGCGGAGGCTCGGCAAGCAGCGGGTCGAGGCCCTGCAGGTGCTGCGTGGCCTGGTCGTTCCGGGTTACGGATGGCGCAGGCACCCCGCGGTGCGGATGTGGGCGGGGTACGAGGAGGCTCTCGTCCGGTACGGGCTGGAGATCTGCGGGGTGTGGACTGCCGAGGGGCGTGCAGATACCTGCGCCGTCACCCTGGTCCAGGACTTCGAAGGGTGGCGGCCGGGGGGAGCCCCGCGGACGCAGGAGGAGTTGGCCGCCGGCGGGGACCTGCCGCCGTGGCTGGGCGCACCGGACTTCCATCGAAGCCATCAGTCCGCGCTGGTACGCAAGGACCCGGCCTTCTACCGGGAGCGCTTCCCCGGTGTACCGGACGATCTGCCGTACGTATGGCCGCAGTCCGACCGGGAGACGGACGGGGCGTCGTGAGCGTCTGGCGCCCGTGCGGGGCGGGTGCGGCGAGCCGGCTCGTCCCGGAGCGCCACCCGCCTACGTACGACCGGCCGGGGACGGCACGAGGCGCCGCGGCCGGGAATCAGAGGCCTGCCATCGCCTTCTCCCGCTGGCGGGCCCATGCCCGGGCGGTGATTCCGGCGTCGGTGAGGACGTCGGCCGCCGTGCAGGCCAGGGCTTCGGCGGCCGCCAGCATCACCTCGCGCCCCCGTTCCGAGGCCGCGGCCCGCGCGAAGGCGGGGGTGTGGTCCGAGGTCTCGTCGCCCGAAATCGCGACGAACGGATGGATGGCGGGGACCCGGCTACTGACGTCGCCGATGTCGGACGAGCCCAGGAACACCCCGCCGATGGGCTGGGTGAGTCGGATGCCCGGGCGTGCGATGTGCAGGCCGAACCGGTCCGAGAGGACGTCATTGTCCCGGAAGTGGGCGTAGCCCTTGCCCAGGCGGGTCGCCTCCACCGTGGTGCCGGTCGCGGCCGCCACCCCTTCGGCCCAGCCGCCGACTTCAGCCACCAGCGCATCGAGGGCGGTGGCTCGTGGCCGCGCGCAGGCCGAACATGCCTTCGGCGAAGGCCGGCACGATGTTGGTCGCGCTGCCTCCGTCGGTGACGATCCCCTGGACGTGTGAGCCGGACGGCGGTCGCCTGCTCATCACGGCCGCAGTGTTGAACAGCTGGATGAGGGCGGCCAGGGCATCGATCCCGCGGGTGGGATCGCCCGTCGGATGCGCTGCCCGGCCGTGAAAGCCCACTCGGACCTGGGTCTGCGCGGTCAGCGGCGCCCATGACCAGTCGTGCACGCCGGGATGGAACATCAACGCAGCGTCCACACCGTCGAACACGCCGGCTTCGGCCAGGGCGACCTTGCCCCCGCCCCGCTCCTCCGCCGGTGTCCCCACGGCGAGCACCGTGCCCTCGAACTCCTCCTCCAGGACGCTGCGCAACGCCAGTGCGGCCCCCAGTCCGGCCGCGGCGATCAGGTTGTGCCCGCATGCGTGTCCCAGGTCAGGCAATGCGTCGTACTCGAGCAGCAGCGCCACGCATCGCCCCCGCCCCCTCCCCGCGCGGGCCACGAAAGCCGTGTCGAGTCCGGCGGCCCCCGGCTCGACGGCGAACCCCGCCCCCCGGAGTTCGTCGGCGAGCAGCCGGGCCGCACGGTGCTCCTCGTAGGCGAGCTCGGGATCCGCGTGCAGGGCGCGGCTGACGGCCCACAGACCGTCCGCCCGGCGGCCGCACTCCCGCCGCAGTCGCGCGTACAGCTCATCGCATGATGGATCGCCCACGTCGCCCACGTCGCCCACGTCGCCTCCTCAAGCCCGCTTCTGTCCAGCGGGCGGCCGATTACGCGCGCTTGCGCCAAGCCGTAGAGCCTCGGTCTGCGGGCGACTGCTCAGCAGGAGCATCCTGGAAGCAGGAGAACCAGGCGACAGGGCTGCGGATGGGCGGAGGCGCCACGTGGGCATGCGGACGCACAGGCGGCCCCTGCGGGGCCGCACCGTGGTGGTGACGGGGGCGGCGCGGGGGGTGGGAGCGGCCCTGGCCCGGGCGTTCGACGATCGGGGTGCGCGGCTGGCCCTGCTGGGCCTGGAAGGAGAGCGCCTGCAGGAGCTGGCCGCCTCTCTGCACAACGAATCGGCCTGCTGGGAGGTCGACGTAACCGACGATGCGGCCATGGCCGACGCGGCCCGACAGGTCCGCACCCGCCTCGGACCGGCGTCGGTGGTGGTGGGCAATGCCGGCGTCGCCGAAGGAGGTCCGTTCGCCGCCTCTGATCCGAAGGTCTGGCGCCGTGTCATCGAGGTCAACCTGATCGGCAGTGCGGCGACAGCGCGCTGCTTCCTGCCCGACCTACTCGACACCCACGGCTACTGCCTGCAGGTCGCCTCCTTGGCGGCCATGGGGACGTCCCCCCTCATGAGCGCCTACTGCGCCTCCAAAGCCGGCGTCGAGTCCTTCGCCCACGCCCTGCGCGCGGAACTCGCCCACCGAGGTGTGCAGTCGGCATCGCCTACATCAACTGGACCGACACCGACATGATCCGGGACGCCGACCGCCACGCCGTCCTGCGCGAACTGCGCGCCCACATGCCGCCGCCCGCACGCAAGGTGTACCCGGCGGCCCAGGTTGCCGATCGGCTGGCCGCCGCCGCAGAACGACGCGCAACATCCGTCTACATGCCGGCATGGCTTCGTGCCGTCCAACCGGTGCGGGCCTGTCTCCCGGCCGTCGTCGCTCACGTCGCCCGCACCGAGCTGCCGCGCCTGGAGCGCACGCAGGCCCTCGAGGCAACCGGTCTGCTGGGCGCCGGCGGTCGCGCCGACGAACTCCGCGACACCCCACGGCGTGCAGGGCTGGGGAGTGCGGACGGATCCGGCGGGTAGACGTGCCGATGGGCTGGAGCGTGCCCGGCTGCGAGCGCTGGCGATCCCTCCGGCCTGGGAGGACGTCTGGATCTGCCCCTGGGGAACGGGCACATCCAGGCCATGCTGAACCTGCGCACTGCCGTCGGGTCCGGGCCGCGCCTGAGGACGCGCGTATGCGCAGCGCCAGTTGTTGAACGTGGCCACCACGCTGACGGCGCCCGGCGGAAAGCAATCACATGACCTCCGGTCCAGCCGTCAAACGACCGAAGGACCGTGCGTCTGCAACGGCTGCTCCGCCGGCGTCATTGTTGAAGTAGGCGAAGACGTCCGCGTCCCGGGGCCAGGTGTCCGCGATCCGGCTAGCCCAGCTGCGCAGGGCCGTCCGACCGTAGCGGGCCGCGGGCTGGGAACGGCCTTCGTGGAAACGTACGTAGCCCCAGTCGGTCGTTCGCCACAGTGGTGTCACGGGCCGCGACCGGCGGTCGGCCCAGCACAGGGCCGCGCCGCGGCCGACGAGCACGGAGCGTACCTCCGCCGTCCACCACGATTCGTGCCGTGGTTCGACGGCGATGCGAGTGCCGGTGGGAAAGGACGCGAGGCAGGCGTCGAGTGCGGCAGGGTCGGCGCGCAGCGTGGGCGGGAGCTGGAGCAGGACCGGACCGAGCCGGTCGCCCAGGGGCGCAGCGTGCTCCATGAGCCGCCGGACCGGTTCCGCCGGGTCAGCGAGGCGTTTGACGTGCGTCAGGAAACGACTCGCCTTGACGGCCATGACGAAGCCGGGCGGAGTCCGTGCGCGCCACTGCGTAAAGGTCTCTGGCGATGGCAGCCGATAGAAGGCGTTGTTGAGCTCCACGGTGGGGAAATGCCGTGTGTACTCCTCCAGCCAGAGCCGTTGGGGCCGGTCCGACGGGTAGAGGACGCCCGACCAGTCCCGATACTGCCATCCGGAGGTGCCGACGAAAACGGCCATGTGGTCCGTCTGCCCTCCCGCGCGCTGCGCATACCCGGCACGTGGGTACCCTCGCTGACCGCCGACGCTGTGCTTTGGCGGCATCCGGTGCCGGCCCGCCGTCTGCCCCGCCCCTCCAAGTTCGGGGCAGACCGGGTCAGGGCAGAGGTGTGCCGCCGGTGGCGTTGACGATCTCCCCGGTGATGTAGCTCGCCTGGGGCGAGGCCAAGAACACGTATGCGGGCGCCATCTCGGCGGGCTGGGCAGGTCGGCCCAAGGGTGACTGTTCGCCGAACTTCGTCGCGTCGGGCATCGTCGCGGGGATCAGTGGCGTCCACACGGGTCCAGGCGCGACTCCGTTGACGCGGATGCCGCGCTCGGCGACCATCTGCGCCAGCCCGTGGGTGAAGGAGATGATCGCCGACTTCGTCATCGCGTAGTCGAGCAGGTGGGGGCTGGGCTGGTAGCCCTGGACGGAGGTGGTGTTGATGACCGACCCGCCGCGCGGCATGTGCGCCAGGGCCTTACGGGTCAGCCAGAACATCCCGTACAGGTTGGTCTTCATCACCCGGTCGAACTGCTCCGTGGTGATCGCCTCGATCCCGTCGGGCTGCGACATCTGGTAGGCGGCGTTGTTCACGAGGAGGTCGACACGCCCGAGTTCGTCAACGGCCCGGTCGATCAGAGCCGCGCACTGCTCCTCGTCCCGGATGTCACACGCGACCGGTACGGCCTTGCGACCCGCCGCGCGGATCAGACGCGCCGTCTCCGCTGCCTCGTCCGCCTCTTCGGGGAGGTGGGTGAAGACCACGTCCGCGCCTTCGCGGGCGAATGCCAGACAGACGGCCCTGCCGATTCCGGAATCGCCGCCGGTGACGACAGCCGCCCGGTCGAGCAGTACGTCGTGACCCTGGTAGTTGTCCTCGCCGTGGTCGGGTCGTGGCTCCATCTGCTCCGTGGAGCCGGGATGGTCCTGCTCCTGGTCGGGAAAGGGAGGGCGGGGGTGGAGTGTCACCGGGTCGGGGACCCGGGGCGCTTCCTGAGGCATGGGATCTCCGTCGTCGCCCTTCTCGGGCGGATCAGGGGGTGTGGCGTCAAGGTCATGGTGCGCGTACCCGCATCTGCCCGCATCTCACGCCGGCGGGCCGCGCGCTCGGGTGCACACGGCGAAGGTCGTCCCGGAACGCGGCGTCCCGTTGCGGCGCGCGAGGAGCAGCGGCCACGTTCGCCGGACGGTTCGGATGCCGATGGGGCGTAGCCCTGGCTGCGAGATGGCGCCCTGACGGGGTTCCGTACGTTCGGCTCGGTCGAAATCCGCGTGACGCAGACACCGACGGCGAGGCGCGCCGCGGACCGGACATCGTCCCGAGCCATCAGATCCGCGGTCTGGCACCCGCCGCGTGGAGCGGCGCTGCGGAAGGCGCCAACACGCCGGATGACGTGGGAGGACCAGCAGTGAGCGGACAGGAATAGGTCGACCGGGTAGGGCCCTCCTGCCCACAGCCCAGGACGCGTCCGCCCTGCACGAGCGGGTGGTGGTCAAGCCCGACCGTTCCGCAGGGGGCCACGGTCTGCGCTTCCTCTCGCGGAACGACGTAGGGCGCAGCCCTCGCGCTGGACGCGGCCGGCGGCCCACACGGGACGTGGGAGGTCGAGGAGTTCGTATGGTGGCCGAGTCGGTCAGCATCCAGATGGAGAACACCGTTCGGAACGCGCGCCCTGTGGTTCGAGCAAGCCTGACTCACGGCGTCGCGAGCCGCGCGAATACTTCGTCGGCTCGGTGCGGCGGAGGCCACAGGCATCGCCACGGCCGGGGGACCGTGAGGACCGCAGCTCAGGCGTGCCGGTGGGAGCGCCGGCTTCCGATCGCCAGGCGGTAGAGGGCCAGGAGGATGACGGAGCCGATGATGGCGGCGATCCAGGTGGAGAGGTCGAAGAAGCCGTCGATGGAGTCGACGCCGAAGATGACCTTGCCGAGCCAGCCGCCGAGCAGGCCGCCCGCGATACCGATGAGCATGGTGATGATGATGCCGCCCGGGTCCTTGCCCGGCATCAGCGCCTTCGCGATGAGGCCGGCAAGTAGACCGATGAGGATCCAAGCAATGATGCCCATGATGCGTCTCCTGCTTCGCGGGATAAGGCCAGTGTCAAGTCGCTTCTTCACGCGTCTCGCGCTCTCAAACGTCGCAGCGCAGAGCGGGCGGTCGGGCCAAGGGGGCGTGGGGAGGGGGCGCGGGACGGCGCGGACCACGACGTTCTCAGCGGGCATCCCGGGCGGACCGGAGGGCCGGCCGCGCTGACGAGGTGGGTGCACCTCCCGATCACGTTCCATCGGCCACGCCGCCCCGGATGACGGAGACTGGAATGAGCAAACGGACCGCGTGACGAGCCGAGAGGCGGCGGATCCCATGCCTCGTACAGCGCTCATCGTGATCGACATGCTCAACACCTACGCACACGAAGACGCCGAGTCTCTGGTCCCGTCCGTCCGTGAGGCGCTCCACGGGGTCACGACGTTGTTGAAGCACGCCCGGGCCAGCGACTCGCCGGTCATCTACGTGAACGACAACTTCGGGGAGTGGCGCTCGCACCACGGGGAGATCCTGCGAGCTGCCCTCGACGGTCGCCACAGCGACCTGGTGGAGCCGGTCGCGCCTGACGAGAACTCGCTCTTCGTCGTCAAGGCGCGGCACTCGATCTTCTTCGAAACCCCTCTGTCCTACCTGTTGGGCCAGCTCGGGACCGAGCGCCTGGTCCTCTGCGGACAGGTGACCGAACAGTGCGTGATGTACTCGGCTCTGGACGCCCACATCCGGCACTTCGATGTCGCCGTAGCGGTCGACGCGGTCGCTCACATCGACGCCGACCTGGCCGAAGCGGCCTTGCGGATGATGCGTTGCAACATGTCCGCGAACATCTGCGCGGTGGATGACGTCACCTTCGATGCCCGGCGTGCGGAGTGACGTGAGCGGGGTGACGTCGTCGGGTCCGTGGGCTGTTCGGCTCGGGCGGCAGCCTTCGGCATCCCCCTCACCGTGCGCATCCTGTCCCCTGTGCTGCGTGCTGACCAGTGCTCCAGGGCAGCGCTGACAGTCTGTGCAGCCGGCGGAGTACGGCTCTTCTACGCGCCGTCCCCGTGGGACCCGACCCAGGACGGTGACCGGCCGCCTTCCTCACGCGTCACTTCGGCGGGCTGCGTGAGGGTGAGGCGTCGAAAGGAGGGCAGGCGCCCCCTTGCAACGTCAAAACACCATTCATCAGGAGGAGCCTTGAGTGACTTCCAGGATGCGAGCCGCCCCGACGAGAGCAGGACGACGGCGGTAGCACACACTGTTCAGGACAAGGCCGGTGAGGGTGCCTCGCTGGTCGGGGCCAAAGCCGCCGAAGTGGGCGGTACGGCAAAGGAGCAGGCGGCCAACGTGGTCGGCGAGGCCACCACGCAGGCCCGGGACCTCGTCGGAGAACTCCGTACTCAGCTGACCGGTCAGGCCGAGACCCAGACCCAACGGCTGGCGGAGAACGTGCGCCGCCTCTCGCAGGAGCTGCGGGAACTGGGCGAGAACGGCAAGCCCGACTCGACTATGGCGGAAGTGGCCCGGCAGATAGCCGACGGCGGCCACCAGGTGGCCGCCCACGTGGAGAAGCGGGGCCCCGACGGGCTGATCGGTGACCTGCAGGGCTTCGCGCGCCGCCGCCCGGGTGCCTTCCTCGCGGGCGCGGCGCTGGCAGGCTTCGTCGTCGCGCGAGCCGGCAAGGGCGTCAGCGCGGCCGCTTCATCCGATGCCTCCGGCAGCTCCTCCGCGAACCGCGGCGCCGCTGCCTCCGCCATGGTCGACAGGCCGCCCACGGGGTCGGGCGACCCGGCACCGGTGGCGCGCCCCCGCCCCCGGCCGAGCGGCATCCCGGCCGGTTACGAGGACCCGCTCGACACGCATGGTCAATCGCAGCCGCCGCACGTCACCCCGGCGCCGCCGGCCTACCCGCCGGCGAGCTCCCCGCCCTACGGCGGCCCGTCGCAGCCCGGGGGAGGGATCTGAGCATGGCCCTTTCCTCCCAGGAACGACCGGCGGCGCCCGCTCCACCCCCGCGGCCTGCCGCCTCCGAGCCGTCCATCGGTGATCTGATCGGTGAGATCGGCCAGGATCTGTCGCAGCTGGTACGCGACGAGATCGAGCTGGCCAAGGCCGAGATCAAGCAGGAGTCCGCGAAGGCCGGCAAAGCGGTCGGCATGCTGGGCGGGGCCGGTTACGCGGGGCACGTGGTGCTGCTGTTCGGCAGCCTGAGCCTCGTCTTCGCCCTTGCCAACGTGATGGACCCGGCATGGGCCGCTCTGATCGTCACCGTCCTGTGGGCCGTGGTGGGCGGGGTGCTGTACGTGACGGGCCGAAAGCGCCTGCGCACCGTCAACCTCAAGCCGGAACAGACCGTGGAGACCTTGAAGGAGGATGCCCGATGGGCACGACACCCGACGAGCTGACGAAGGACGTGGAGTACCGGCGCGCGCACTTGGCGCGCAACGTCAACATCCTGGCGGACAGGATGACCCCGAGCAAGGTGGCCCAGCGCAAGGTCGACTCGATGCGCCACCGGGTGAGCGGAGTGAAGGAGCGCGTGATGGGCACGGCACATGATGCTGCGCAGGGTACCTCCGGGAGCCTGCAGCACGCTGCGGACAGCCTCACGGATACGGCCAAGGAAGTCGGTGGCAACGTACAGGAGAGCGTCCAGCAGGCCCCCGCCCAGATCAAGCGACAGACCCAGGGCAGCCCGCTGGCCGCCGGCCTGATGGCTTTCGGCGCCGGCATGCTCGCGGCCGCCCTCCTGCCGACCACCGAGGTCGAGGAGCAGGCGGGACAGCAACTTCGGGAACACTCGGACGAGTTGCTGGAACCCGTCAAGCAGACCGCCCTCCATGCCGCCCAGGAGGTCCGGGAAGAGCTGAAGGAACCCGTCGCGGAGGCCGTGGAATCGGTGAAGGACACGGCTCAGGAGGCCGTATCCACCACGACCGAGCACGCGCAGAACGCAGGACAGGAAACCGCCGACGAACTGCGCCAGGTAGGACGGGACACCGCCGCCGAGGCGCGCAGGGACCCCGGTGCACAGCGCCCTCCCGCGTAGGGCACGCGCGTGGGCCCGGAGCGAGGCTTTGGGCAGCGTGCTTGCCAGGCACGGTGCCCACCGGAGGCGAAGACCCGGCCGCGCTCAGCACTCCTGCACTTTCCACGTGACTCCGGATGCGGCGGGTCCGAAACCCAGCACAGGTTCGGGCCCGCCGCGGTATGTCCCCCGATGGCCCCGGCTGTCCTGTCTCTCTGAGCCGTGGAGGAGGAGAGTGGAGTACGGGCACCTGTGCACCGGCATGGGGCAGGGTGCCGGCTCGAGCCGAGGATCGAGGGTGCTGCGGTGAACGACCGGGACCGGGACACACAGGGGCGGCGCATGCTGGGGGGCCTGCTGGCGGCCAGCCACCTGATGCCGCTGGAGCTCCTGCCGGCCAAGACGGCCGAGCACGCGGCGGGGGTCGGCTTCACCCAGGTACTGATCTACGTCGTGGATCTGCAGGGAGACGTGCTGCGTCTGCTGACCGGGGCGGGCCTGGACGCCGGACAGGGGGCGGTGGGGGAGGAGACGGAGCTGAAGATCGAGGGCACCGTGGCAGGGCGTGCCTTCCAGTACGGGCAGCTCCTGGTCGGCGCCGAGGCGGGCGGGGAGGGGAGCCACTGGTGGGTGCCGCTGCTGGACGGTACCGAACGCCTGGGCGTCCTGCGGATCACCACCGCCAACGGCGACCCGCGAGCGTTGGAGGACATGGAACTGCTGTCCGCCCTGCTCGCTCTGATCATCGACAGTAAGCGGCGCAGCAGTGACTCCCATGCCCGACTGACGCGTGTCAAGCCGCTCGACGTCGCGGCGGAGATGCAGTGGCATCTGATGCCGCCTCCCACGTACGCGGACGGCCGCGTGATGATCTCCGCGGCGATGGAGCCCGCCTACAAGATCAGTGGGGACGCGTACGACTACGCGATCTCCGGGCACGTGGTGCACCTGTCGCTGTTCGACGCCATGGGGCACGACACGGCCGCCGGGCTGACCGCCAACCTGGCGATGGGCGCCTGCCGCAATGCGCGCCGCCAGGGTGCCGGGCTGGTGGAGACGAGCGAGAGGATCGAGGAGGTTTTGATCGAACAGTACGGCCAGACCCGCTACGCCACGGGCATCCTCGCCAACCTCAACACCCGCACCGGCGGTTTGACGTGGGTCAACCGAGGCCATCACCCGCCGGTGATCATCCGCGGCGGCCGCTGGAGCACTCTGCTGAACTGTCCGCCCGCCCACCCCATGGGCACCGGTCTGGGCCTTCCCGTGAGGCTGTGCCGGGACCAGTTGGAGCCCGGTGACCGGCTGGTGTTCTACACGGACGGCATCACCGAAGCCCGCCGGGCCGGCGACGAGGAATTCGGCCTGGCCCGGTTCACCGACTTCCTCATCCGCCACCACGCAGCCGGTCTGCCCGTCCCCGAAACCTTGCGCCGCCTCATCCACGCCGTTCTCGAACACCACGACGGCCACCTCCAGGACGACGCCACCGTCCTGTTCTGCGAATGGCTCGGTCCCGTCCCGCAGCCGAACGGGCGGGCGGCAGCCCTGGCAGGCCTTCCGCCGACCGATCCTGCCGCCAGGCGAAACACCGCGCACGGAACTGCTGGTCAGCGCTGACCTACCGGTGAGAGACCGGGAGGTGCGGGAAGGTTTCGCGGTGCTCTCGCTCGTCGGCTCGACGGCCTTCCAAGAGGCGGTCCGTGTCTGACCGGCCGAACCGCCGCGGGGGCCCGAAGCCCGTCGACGCGGAGCCGCGCCCGGGCATTCCGGCGGGACAGCGTACGAGGTGCGGTGCAGGTGCAGGTGCCTGGCCCCGGGCGCAAAGAGGAGGCGCATGCACGACGCCCGCGGCGCATGGAAGGCGCATGGGATGCCGGGGCCGGGGCAGACGACGCGTGGTGGCGGCTGGCCGCCTGTGACTGCGACGTGTGTGAAGGAGCGAGATCGTGATGTTGTCTCACCCCGCGGTGCTGGCACGTCTGGTGGAGGAGTACGAGACGGCGTCGGAGCTCCAGGCCGCAGGCCGTCACGAACCGGGGCGGCAGCGGATGGAGGACGTGGTCTACACGCTGTGCGTGTCGACCGGGACGCGTGACATCGACGCCGCGCTGGCCGCGGCTCGGGAGCGGCTGCGCACCGCATGGCTCGTTGACGCGGATGACGTGGCGGGGGCGGCGCGGGACGGGCGGACCTTGAGTGGTACGGCGGGATAGCCGGCCGGTGCCGTACCGGTCCCGGTCGGGCCGGTACGGCACCGGCCGACTGGCGGCCGGGTTGGCGGGCCCGTTCAGGCACCAGCGGCCAGAACAGCGTCGATCAGCTGTCGCTGGTCCGTGGTGAGGTACGGATCCAGTAACTCCACCAGCTCGGTGTCGATGTGGACGACGTAGCGGAAGCCGTCCGGAACAGGGTCCTGCCCCGCGGGGCCCTCACCACTGAGCGCGAGCTCGGCCAGCCGTTCCAGCTCCGGCCCGTCGGCGCGGCACTCCGTTGCGAGGGAAGCAGTTCGCTCCCCGCCCGCGAACCCGCCGGTGCCGGAGCCGACGCCTGACCCAGCAGAGCGCCGGCGCCGCCGTCGACATGGGGCGTCCATGGCCGCCCGAGCTGATGTGAACGGCTGCGCCTGGACGTCACGGTCGAGGACGTGCCCCGTTGGAGCGGGCCTGACGGCGCCGCCGACCGCGTGACGGCCAGCCGCTGACCTTGTCAGCGCAGGCGCGACGGGAGCACTACCGCGCGCGGCGTTTGCCGGGTTTCTCCTTCCCGGACCGGGCAGGTGTCTTGTAGAGCCCTGGCGGAAGGAGGACGTATGGCTATACCCGTCCTTGATCGGTCCCTGCCCCGCAGTGGGCAGCCCACGGTGTCAGCACGCGATGCCACCCGTGTCTTCCTTCACCACGCGGCCCGCATACGGCCGCCCTCCGAGCCCGGGAATGACGACGCCGTGCTCCTGGTCGTCGGCGAGCTGGTCGCCAACGCCATTCGCCACACCCAGGGGCCCGCAATGCTTCACCTCGAACTGAACGCTGATCACATCGACATCTGCGTCAGCGACACCAACCCCGACCCGCCCAAGCCGCACCCGCCCCATACCGACGGAACCGGGGGCTGGGGCTGGCAACTGATCAACCACCTCACTACCGCCGTGCACATCGAGCCCACCCCCGACGGCGGCAAGACCATCTGCGCCCGCGCTCCGTGGTAGCGGCGGGGAGGTCTGCCCCGACCGGGGTGGACCGGTGGGGATGTGAACGTTCCGCGCGGTCCCTCTGGCGCTGAGTCCCGACGGCCTGATCCGGTCTGACCGGACGGTCCGCGAGGAGTGAGGCGCCAGGCGGCGGGTAGCCGCCGGACAGTCCGGCCGACCTGCCGACAGGGCGGGTCCGGCGTCCGGTGGTGAGGAAGAGGCAGACGTGTCCGCACACGTTCCAGACCCGGACCCAGGCCCGCGGAACACGTCCCGACCGTACGGCGGCGTACCGCCGGGCGAGACTCCGCCCGGCGAGTCGAGCACCGGCTCCGGCGCGGGCCCGTACCGCCCCCTCACGCGCGGCTGGGCCAAGGGCCCCCTTCTGGTGATCTGCTTGCTGGCCCTGGTCTGCGCCCTCTTCTTCCTTGCCTACGCCGTCATGCTGAACTTCTGAGCTGGCCGACCGGGGCCGACCGGCTGCGCGCCTGGCTGGACGGGCACCGCCCGCGCCTGCACCGCGCCTGTGCTCTTCTTCGGGACGGGACTACCCGGGGACCGGTGGCACGGGCCCGAGAAGAGGGTGAAGATTCAAGCGCTTCGCCTCGGTGTCCGGACGCTGGTCCGGTTCCTCGAAGAGCTGGCGGCGGAGTCCAGCCTTTCTCGAAAGCGGTAGCCGCAGCGAAGCGGAGCCGGGCCCGTCAGAAGGCGTAGCGGATCCGCAACCAGGGGGCGTGGAACGTCACCAGGCGACGCATGGTGTCGACGGCTTCGGCCTTGTCGCGGTTGCGGTAGCGGACGTTCCAGCTGCCGTTCTCGGAGCGTTTGGCCTGCTGGAGGTCGGGACGCCACAGCATGTCCTCGGCCCGCGGGTGCCAGGCGAGGTTCAGTTCGTGCAGGTCCCTGTTGTGCGTCAGCATGATGACCTCGGCCGCGGCCTGATCCTTCACGGCGCGGGGCAGCACGTCGTCCATGTGCCGGAGCAATTGCGTCCAGTCCTGTTCCCAGCCGGGCCGGATGACCACGGGTGAGAGGTTGAAGTGCACCTCGTACCCGGCTTCCAGGAAGTCCGCGGCCGCCGCGATGCGCTGTTCCACCGGGCTGGTCCGGATGTCCAGCAGCCGGGAGTCCTGCGGCGGCATCACCGAGAAGCGCACCCGGGTGCGGCCGCGCGGGTCGAGCAGCAGCAGGTCGGGGTTGACGAACTTCGTGGCGAAGGAGGCCTTGGCCGTGGGCCAGCCCGAGAACGCCCGCACCAGGTCCGCCGTGTTCTCGCTGATGAGGGCGTCCACGGAGCAGTCGTTGTTCTCCCCGATGTCGTACACCCAGGCGGTCGGATCGCACTGGTTCGGCTCCTGCTTGCGCCCCTGCCGCGCGACGTGCCGGCCGAGGTGGGCGATGATCTGCTCGATGTTGGTGAACACGGTGATCGGATTGGCGTAGCCCTTGCGGCGCGGAACGTAGCAGTAGGCGCACGCCATCGCGCAGCCGTTCGCCGGGCCGGGGGCGATCCAGTCGGCCGACCTTCCGTTCGGTCGCGTGGCGAGCGTCTTCTTCTCGCCCAGGACGAGGACCTCGCTCTTGATGCGGACCCAGCGGTCGAGGTTGCCCTCGTTGCCGTGGAGTTCCGGGATGCGCCAGTGCGAGGCCACGTCGATGACCCGGGCGTCGGGGAAGCGCGCGAGGATCTGCCGTCCGCGTGGCGAAGCCGCGGCTGCGGGCTCGGCGTGGATCTCCCGAACGGAGAGCAGCCGGCGGGCGGCGGGGGAGTCGCGGAACGAGGGTCCGATGAGCGGCCCCGGTCGCGCCGGGCCTGCGGGGGCGGGCCCCGTTCGCAGGTCCTCCAGCCTGAACAGTGCATCGGCGTCGTCGGCAGAGGGTGCTGCTGGGGGAGACCGGCGGGCCCCGGCGGGCGGGGGCTGGCCCATGAGTGCACTCCGAGATCTTGAGCCCGACCGCGTCCACGCTCCAACGGGCCGCTCGGGTCGGGCGGCTATCAGGGACTGTCCACTCTAGGCGCGTGGGCCCGTTCCCGGCGCAGGGGCCACACCGGGCGCGGGGGCGCGGCCGGGGGCTGCCGGCCGCCTCCGGCGGCCCTGCCGGCCCGTGATGGCGTAGTGAGGTAGGCCGCCCTCTCCAGTGAGGGCGGGGGCCGGTCGAGTGGTCTGCGGGGAACGGGACGGATGCGGGAGCGCGTGCGGGCATAGGTAGGGAACCGTGGTGTCCTCCGTGAGGAGAAGTCGTGTGAAGCCGATCCTCCTGTCCGGAGCGGGGTTACCGGTGAGACCGGCGGGGGCAAGGGCCGTTCGCGCCGTCTTGTGTGTCGGTGCCGTCGGTGCGATCCTCGGCGGGTGCGGAGCGTCCGCGGCCCCGGACGGACGGGGCACGGGCCGCCGGGGAGCGGTTCGAGCGGGCTCTGGCGTCCGGGGACCACGAGGCGGCCTGCCGGCTGCTGGCACCCGGGACGCTCGGGCAGTTGGAGCAGGACGAAGGAAAGGCGTGCGCGGAGGCGCTGGAGGCGGAGGAGCTGCCGACGGCGGGGTCGGTCCGCACGACCGAGGTGTACGGACGTCAGGCCCTGCTGCGCCTCGATGGCGACACCCTGTTCCTCTCACAGTTCGGAGGGGGACGGAAGGTCGTGGCGGCCGGCTGCACCCCGCAAGGGAGCAGCCCTGTCGATGTGTGCGTCGAGGGCTGACGCCTCCGGCCCGCGCCGACCAGGGCATCGGCAGTGCGGCCCGTGGGGCGTCGAGGAAGAGCGATCGCTTAAGGGGCGCTCGGACGGGCAGGCGCCTCGTATGTCGATCGCCCGTTCGTGCCGGCCCGCCCATCGTCGGCCGAAGTGGTACAGGAGTGTAGTGATGACGTACGTGACCAGGTGTTCCACGGAGAGTGAGGGCGCGAGGGGGTGGCGCCTCCGAGGTGCCGTGCACGTGGTGGGTGCCCCGTGTGTGGGTTGAGCGGGGAGATGCGCTTCGACGGTAGACGGCCGGACCTCGCTGCGATCGAACGAATGACCGATATCTTGGAGCCGCGGGGACCGGACGGCCGAGGGGCGTGGTCGCAGGGTGCTGTGGCGCTGGGGCATCGGCGCCTGAAGATCATCGATCTTTCCCAGTGCGGTGCCCAGCCCATGACCGATGCGCAACTGGGTCTCACCGCGGTCTTCAACGGTTGCGTCTACAACTACCGTGAGCTGCGTGACCGCCTGGAGGGGCTCGGGCATCGCTTCTTCTCCCGCTCCGACACCGAGGTGGTCGTCAAGGCGTACGCCGAGTGGGGCTGGGAGTGCGTCGAGTATCTCATCGGCATGTTCGCCTTCGCTGTGGTCGAGCACCACACCGGCCGTGTCGTGCTGGGCCGTGACCGGCTGGGAATCAAGCCCCTGTACGTCACCCAGGACAGCGACCGGCTCCGCTTCGCCTCCTCCCTGCCCGCCCTGCTGGAGGGCGGCGGAGTCGACACGTCCCTCGACCCGGTGGCACTGCACCAGTACTTGAGCTGGCACGGTACGGTCCCGGCGCCCCGCACCGTACTGGCCGGCGTACAGAAGCTCCCGCCGGCCACCGTCCGCGTCGTGGAGCCGGACGGGACGCACCGTGACCACTGCTACTGGCAGCCGTCGTACACCCGGCACTCCGAGCTCGGCGAGGATCCGGCCCTCTGGCAGGAGGCGGTGCACGACGCGCTGCGCACGGCGGTCCGGCGGCGCACGGTCGCGGACGTCCCTGTGGGCGTGCTCCTTTCGGGCGGGCTGGACTCGAGCCTGATCGTGGCGCTGCTCGCCGAGGCGGGGCAGGAGGCCCTCGCGACCTTCGCCATGGGCTTCGAGGCGGAGAACGGGGAGGACGGAGACGAGTTCCGGTATTCGGACCTGATCGCGAGCCGGTTCTCGACCGACCACCATCAGTTCATGATCCCGTCCGATCGGCTCCCCTCAGCGCTGGAAGCCGCGATCGGCGCCATGAGCGAGCCGATGATCAGCCACGACGCCGTCGCGTTCCACATGCTGTCGGAACAGGTCTCCAAGGAGGTCAAGGTCGTGCTCTGCGGTCAGGGCGCGGACGAGGTGTTCGCCGGTTACCACTGGTACCCGCAGATCGCCTCGGCCGCCCGGCCGGATGCCGACGAAGCATACGCGGACGCGTACTTCGACCGGACGCACGCCGATCTCACCGCCATGCTGCACCCCGACTTCACCGCCGGCCACGACGCCTCGACGGAGTTCGTCCGGGCGCACATGGCCGCACCGGGGGCCACGACCGCTCTCGACGCGACCCTCCGCATGGACGTCCACGCGCTCATGCCCGACGACCCGGTCAAGCGGGTCGACAACATGACGATGGCCTGGGGCCTGGAGGCGAGGGTGCCTTTCCTGGATCACGAACTCGTCGAACTGGCCGCGGCCTGCCCTCCGCAGCTCAAGCTCGCACAGGGAGGCAAGGCCGTGCTCAAGGACATCGGACGCAAGATCCTGCCCCCTGAAGTCGTCGACCGGCCGAAGGGCTACTTCCCGGTGCCGGCGGTCCGCCACATGGCCGAGCCCGTGCTCGCTCGCGTACGCGACGCCCTCACGGCCCCGGAAGCACGCCGACGCGGCATCTTCGACCAGCGCCTGGTCCACGAGCTGCTCGAGGCACCCAACCGTCATCGCACCAAACGCGGGGCCAACACCCTGTGGCAGGTCGCGTCGTTGGAAATCTGGCTGCAGACGCACGGTATCCACTGAGCGAACCACTGAGCGAACCACTGAGCGGTCGGCACTTGCAAGCGAAGCCTGGGAGAGGCGGCCCATGCCCCTGGAGCACACGAAGCCTCTGAGGCACGTGCACGAAACGCCCCGCGGGACGGCCGGTCCCCCCGTCGCCGGAGCGCCCCCGGCGGACCCTGTGCCGGGCCCGACGCCGGCCCCCGCGCCGGTCCGGATGCCGGGCCATCGCGGCGTCGACCCGCCGACCCTCCTGGCCGCCCACGGTTGCTGGTACCCGTCGGCGGACCCGACGGGCTTGCATGTGGCGTTCATCTGCGATCGGGCCGGGGTCCCCCAGCTGTGGAGCGGGCCCGCCCGGGGGACGGAGGTGCACGTGATGGACGGCGATCCCGACCCGGTGACCGAGGTGTCCTGGTCGCCGGACGGGCGCTGGATCGCCTACACCTCGGCGCCGGGGGGTGGCGAGCACACTCGGGTTCTGGTGGTGCGGCCGGACGGCACCGGACGCCGGGTACTTGCGGGCGCGGATCCGGGGAGTTCGGCTCACCTCGGGTGCTGGACGCGTGACGGCACGGCCCTTGCCATCACGGTCGCCCAGCCCTCCGCGGCGGGCTCGGAGCACGTTGGACCAGGACATCTGCCGCCGGACGGGGCATCGCCGGCCGGCGGAAGGACACCGGGCTCGGCGTGGTCCGAACGCGGCGGCCCGGCCACCTTGCTCGAGGGAGGGGCCGCGCAACCACCGGTCCGGCGGGGCCCCGCGCCGTCCGTGCTCGAAGCGGCCCGCTCTCCGGCGAGCGGTGTGCCGGTCGCGGAGCTCGGCTCGGCCCGGAGCGGCGGCCTGGCCGTCTACCTGGTGGACCCCGACGGAGCCACCGGCCCCGTTCTGCTGTTCGGCGAGGAGGGAGCAGCCTCCCTGCGGGTGTGCGACATGAGTGCGGACGGCCGCTTCGCGCTCGTCCGGCGCGGTCCGCGCGGCCGGCGGGAGGCCCTCGTACTCGACACCGCTGCGGGCCGCACCACCTTCGCGCTGCACGTCGCCGACGGGGACCCCTGGATCGGCCGGTTCTCCGCCGATGCGCGGACGTTGTGGCTGCGCAGCGACGCGGAGCGGGAGTTCGCGGCCCTGCTGAGGGTGCGGCTGGATGCGGAGGGAAGGTCCCGGGGGCTGTCCGTCGCCGCCGAGCGGGAGAAGTCCGCCCTCGATCTGCTGAGTGTGCCCGACCACGGCCGGTGGGCCGTGCTGGCATGGAACGCGCACGGCGCGACCGAGTTGGAAAGCGTGGGACTCCACCTCCGCCATACGGACGGCGACATCGGACCGCGACACCATCCCGTCCTGCCCCACGAGGTGGTGACCCGGATCGCGCCCTTGGAACGCGGCGGGCTGTTCGCCGCCCTCTCGGGATCCCGGCGCAGGCCCGGCATCTGGGAACTGGACGAGGCCCTCGTCGCCGCGCGCACCGGCTGGTCGGCGCGGGACGAGGACGCGGTCCCGCCCGGGCGGCCTCCCGTACGCCCGGTGCCCCTGCGTTGCGAGGCCCGGGACGGGCTCGTACTCGGTGGCTGGTACTACCGTGCCCCGGGGCAGGACCCCGGCCGGCCGGCCCCGTGCGTGATCCACCTCCACGGCGGACCGGAGGAACAGGAACGGCCGGTGTTCAATCCGCTCTACCACGAGCTCCTCGGCAGAGGACTGGACGTGTTCGCTCCCGATGTCCGCGGCTCGTCCGGCCGGGGCCGGTCCTTCGTGGACGCCGACCTCGGCGCCGGCCGGTTCGCGGCGATCGACGACGTCGCCGACTGCGCCGCACACGTGGTCTCGCTCGGGTACGCCGACCCCCTGAGGCTCGGGGTGATGGGCCGCTCGTACGGCGGCTACCTCACCATGGCCTCCCTCGTGTGGCATCCCGACCTCTTCCGGGCCGGGGTCGCGGTCTGCGGGATGTCGGACTTCGCCACGTTCTTCGCCGGTACGGAGCCGTGGATCGCCCGGTCCGCGGCCGCCAAGTACGGCCATCCCGAACACGACCGGGAGCTGCTGCGCGCCCTGTCCCCGATGAGCCGCATCGATCAACTGCGCGCCCCTGTGCTGGCCGTGCACGGGGAGCACGACACCAACGTGCCGCCGACGGAGTCGGAGCAGTTCGTCCGCGCGGCACGCGACCGCGGCGTGCCCGCGCGGCAGCTGACGTTGCGCAACGAGGGCCACGAATTCCTTCGGGCGGACAACCGGCGGCTCTACCGGCGCGCTGCCGCGGACTGGCTGGAACAGCATCTCGGCCCGGCCTCCTGACCAGGCCGCCAGGAACGAAGCGCCACGTGCTGGTCGCCCTTCCCACCGGATGTCCGTTTTCGTCGGGGTCACGGAAGAGGCGCGTGTCATGGACCAGTCGAAGGCACCGGTACTCGATGCGTTGGCCGCCTACCACGAAAGCGGCCACACCCCGTTCACTCCTCCGGGGCGCAAGCAGGGACGGGGCGCCGACCCCAGGGTGCGGGCCGTGCTCGGCGAAGCGGTGTGCCGGTCCGGCTGCCCTGTCCGGAGAGCGCCTGACCGCAGATGTACTGCGCTACCTGCGGACCGGGGTCGAGGCGGGCACGGTCGTGCCGGACGCGGTTGCCACGGAGGTCACGAACGTCCGGGTGCTCCGCGAAGAGTGACCGTCTACGGCGTACGCCGTTTCCGCCGCCGCACCTGCTGGTCTCCCGTGTCTTCGAGATGACGAGGGTCATTCCGGTGGCCGTGGGCGGTCGGCACGCGCAGCCGTTCAGCCGACGAGCAGACGCCCCGGGAGGCCGCTGAGGCGGGTGAGAAGCGCGCCTGGACCCCCGTTCGGGAGGCACACCCCTGCGGCCCCGGGTCCGGGCGAGGACGGCGTGCCGGGCAGCCGGGACTCGTATCCCCTCCCGTGGCCGAGCCGACGCAAACTGCGGAACCCCTTCCGCCGGAGCCGGGCGCGTCCGCAGTGAGAGGTGATCCGCGAGCGGGGAGTCAGTCCAGTGATCCGGGCTCTGATGCTGCCTCTGTGCCGCGTCCTGCGGACTGGCGTCGCGCCGCGAGCGCGCCGGCGGCTTCGCTGTCCGCCTCGGCGGCATCGGCGAGCGCCTCGGCGGCGGCTTCCGCCGCCCTCGCCGCGTCGTTCGCGGCCTGCACGGCCAAGTCGTCCGAGGACGCCTCGCGGGTCGCTGCGGACTGGGGGAGCACTTCGGAGAAGGCGCGGGTGACGTTCTGGAGGGCAGAGGTGACTTCACCGGGTATCACCCAGAACGTGTTCCCCGGGCCCTGCGCGAGCTGGGGGAGCACTTGGAGGTACTGGTAGGCGAGGAGCTTGGGGTCGGGGTCGTTGCGGTGGACGGCCTGGAACACCTCGTCGATGGCCCGCGCCTGCCCCTCCGCCTTGAGTATCTCGGCCGTCCGGTTGCCCTCGGCCCGCAGGACGGCGGACTGCTTGTCGCCCTCCGCGGTGAGGATCTGGGACTGGCGCTGCCCCTCGGCCCCGAGGATGGCGGCCCGCTTGTCCCGCTCGGCCCGCATCTGCTTCTCCATCGCGTCCTTGATGGACTGCGGCGGGTCGATGGCTTTGATCTCCACCCGGTTGACCCTGAGCCCCCACTTGCCGGTGGCCTCGTCGAGGACACCTCGGAGCTGGTTGTTGATCGTGTCGCGCGAGGTCAGAGTCTTCTCGAGGTCCATGGACCCGACCACGTTGCGCAGCGTGGTGACCGTCAGCTGTTCCACCGCCTGCAGGAAGTTGGCGATCTCGTAGGCGGCGGCGCGCGGGTCGGTGACCTGGAAGTACAGAACGGTGTCGATCTCGACGACCAGGTTATCCTCCGTGATGACCGGCTGTGGTTTGAAGGAGACGACCTGCTCGCGCAGGTCGATCACCGGGTAGACGCGGTCGATGTACGGGATGACGACGTTGAGTCCGGGCTTGAGAGTGCGGTGGTAGCGGCCCAGTCGTTCGACGTTGCGTGCGCGGGCCTGGGGGACGATGCGTACGGCGCGGACCACGGTGAAGACCGCGAGCACCGCCACGAGCAGACCGACTATGAGGAACGCGGACACTTCCATGGTTCACTCCCGGGGGTAGACCAGCGCGATGGTGCCCTTGATCTCGATGACGTCGACGGTCGTTCCGGGAGGGATCACCAGCGTCTCGTCGTAGGCGCGGGCCGTCCACTCCTCACCGCCGATACGGACTCTGCCGCCCAGCTTCGACACCTCCGAAGTGACGTAGGCGGCTGCGCCGAGCAGAGCGTCCACCCCGAAACGCTCTTCGGGACGCGAGGACAGGCGGCGGAGAGCGAGGGGGCGTACGAAGACCAGGCCGACCGTCGCCGCGACCGCGAACACGAGGAACTGCCAGGGCAGGGGCAGGCCGACCGCGGCGAACAGGGCTGTGACCAAAGCTGCGCCGCCGAGCAACCCGAGTGCCGCGGTGAGGGTGGCGAGCTCTGCCGCTCCCAGCACTAGAGCGGCGATCAACCAGATCAGCCAAGGATCCATCGCCAGCCTCCTGGTGAGTCCGGGAACGCGCGAAGATTCTCCCCTTTCTATCGTTTTACCCGTTATTAACCCGGGGAAGCAGTGGCGCCGTCGCGAGGACCACACGACATCCACAGGCATGAGCTGGACGACGCAGTCCTATGAGACGCGGTCGGCGTGGCGCGTCCGCCTCGAGTTCAGCGGCCACCACGGTGATCTCTCCCCACACACTGCTGGGCGCAGCCTGGGAGCCGCCCCGTGGGAGCGTCGGGGGCGGTCAGTGGCTGGCGAGTTCGCCGGTGAGTTTGCCGTGGAGGTCGACGCTGGGGTCGTTCAGGCCGGTGATCTTGACCGTCTCGCGGAAGACGCTGCCGCACTCGACCTCGCCGAAGGAGATCTGCCCGAGGTCAGCACACCCCGCGGCGCGCTGCGGGGACGGCTCCGCATCACCGGCCCGCGCCCGGGCGTGCTCTTCGTCCCGTTCCGCTACGGCTACTGGGACACGCCCGCCGGCTCCGGCCCTGACGCCACCACACCGGGCCGGGCCGCTAACGAGGCCACTGTCACCGACGGGGCCCCGGCCTCCAAGCAGCCACTGTTCAAAACGGCGGCCGCCGCACTCACCCTCCTCGAACGAGGTGAAGGCGCCGAGCCCGGCGCCGACCACGACAGCGTCAACCCCTGCGGCCGCCGATACCGCACCGGCCCTCCGGACGGCTCCGCGGACGGCGTCATGGCGACGTCCACGACGGTGCATCGTCCCTGGGTGGAGCGCACCCTGGCCACTCTCGTCGAGACCCATCGGAACAACGTGATGCTCCAGGGCGCGCACACGCCGGCCTCCTACGACGGGGACATGCTCCTCTTCGTCGCCGCCGGCGAGGAGCGCCCCGGCACCGCCGAGGACTGGAAGCCGTACGTCGGCGGGACCGTCACGGTCCACTCCGTCCCCTGCGAGCACCGCGAAATGCTGCGGCGCGACGCTCTCCGGCAGATCGCCGCCCCCCTCAATGCCGAACTGAGGCCGCGGCCGACCCGCGCATGACCACCGAGGAGAACACGGTGAAGGAGCTGGACGAACGCGGGGAGATTCCCCCCTTGGGGCACGTCCCCAGCCACATGTACGCCGCTGTCATCCGCCCCGAGCGGTACGGACAGCCTTCGCAGGCCATGAAGGTGGAGACCGTACCCGTCCCCAAGGCGGGCCGCGGCCAGGTCGTGATCATGATGATGGCCGCCGGGGTCAACTACAACGGCGTGTGGGCGGGACTCGGCACACCGGCCGATGTCATCGCCGCCCGGCGCAAGCAGGGCGATCCGGACGAGTTCCACATCGCGGGCTCCGAGGGCTCCGGGGTGATCTGGGCCGTCGGCGAGGGAGTCCGCCAGTACAAGGTCGGCGACCACGTCATCGTCGGCGGCGTCTGCTGGGACGAGTCCGCGCCCGACATTCGCCTCGGCGTCGACCCCATCGCCTCACGCTCGCAGCGCGCCTGGGGATACGAGCTGAACTACGGCTCCTTCGCCCAGTTCACGGTCGCCGACGAGTACCAGTGCCACCTCAAACCCGCACACCTGACCTGGGAGGAGGCCGGCTGCTTCCTCGCCGGCGGATCTACCTCCTACCGCCAGCTGTCCGGCTGGGCGCCGAACGTGGTGCGCCCCGGCGATCCGGTCCTGATCTGGGGCGGTTCGGGCGGCCTGGGCTCCATGGCGATCCAGATCGTCAAGCACTTCGCCGGCCGGCCCATCGCCGTGGTCTCCGACGACGCCAAGGCGGAGTACTGTCTCAAGCTCGGCGCCGAAGGCGTCACCAACCGCAGCGACTTCACCCACTGGGCCGGCTGCCGGATTCCGACGACACCGAGGCGTACGCGACCTGGCTGGCGGGGGCCCGCGCCTTCGGCCGCGCGTTCTGGGACGCGCTCGGGGAGCGCCGCCCGCCCCGCATCGTCCTGGAACACCCGGGCGCGGACACCCTTCCGACGTCCGTCTACCTGTGCGATCACGCCGGAATGGTCGTGACCTGCGCGGGCACCAGCGGCTACAACGGCGACCTGGACCTCCGCTACCTGTGGATGTTCCAGAAGCGGCTCCAGGGTTCGCACGCAGCGAACGTCCAGGAGACGAAGGCGATCATCGACCTCGTCGGCTCGGGCCGGATCGACCCCTGCTTGAGCAGCACCCTCAAGTTCCAGGACATCGCCCACGCACACCAACTCGTCCACGAGAACCGACACCCGGCCGGAAACATGGCCGTCCTCGTCAACGCGCCCGCCGCGGGCCTGACCGGCCTGTCGGCCTGACACACGTGCATTCACCATCCGCTCCACAGAAAGAGAAGACGTCATGAGCAACCCGTTCGACGACACCGACGGCACCTACGTGGTCCTGGTCAACGACGAAGGCCAGCACTCCCTGTGGCCGCACTTCGCCGAGATCCCCGACGGATGGCACGTGGCCAAGGCCGCGGACACGCGCCAGGCCTGCCTCGACTACATCGAGCAGAACTGGACCGACATGCGGCCCAAGAGCCTCATCGCCGCGATGGGGGGCTGACCGGCATGTCGTCCGAGCTGCTCACGAAGTTCCTCCTGTGCGCGGTGACGATGATCGTCGTGTGCAGGCTGCTCACCGCCGTCATGGTCCGGCTGAACCAGCCGCCCGTGATCGCGGAGATGATCACGGGCATCGCGCTCGGTCCGTCCCTGTTCGGCATGCTGCTGCCGGACGCGCAGAAGTGGATGTTCCCGGGCGAGACGCGCCCCGTCATGTACGCCCTGGGCCAACTGGGCATCGCCTTCTACATGTTCCTCGTAGGACTGGAGTTCAGCAGCTCGCTGACCAAGGGCAGCGGACTGCTCCGACGTTGCCTTTCCGTCTCCTTGGCGGGCATCTCCGTACCCTTCCTCCTCGGCGTCGGCGTCACCGTCTGGCTCTTCGGCAACCGCCCGGAGATGGTCCCCGAGGGCGGCAGCACCTCGGGCGCCCTCTACATCGGCATCGTCGTGTCGATCACGGCGCTGCCCGTGCTGGCTCGCATCATCGAGGAGCGCGGGCTGCTCGGCTCCCGGACGGCTACGATCGCCCTCGGCGCCGGTGCGATCGACGACGTCATCGCCTGGCTGGGCATCGCCCTGATGCTCACCTTCGCGGCCGCCGGCGACGTGGATCCCGTCGTCACCGCCCTCGGCTTCGCGGCCTTGATCGCGGTCCTGTTCGGCGTGGTGCGCCCCGGCCTGCGGTGGTACATGGCCCGGACCGGCGACGAGCAGGGCAGCACCACCGGTTTCCTCACGCTCGTCAGCGCCCTGCTGTTCGCGGCGTGCGCGGCGACCGAGTTCCTCGGACTCCACGTGGTGATCGGGGCCTTCGCCCTCGGACTGGCCTTCCCCAAGAGCGAGGCGCTGTCACGGTGGACGGACACCGTGCGCCCCGTCGCCGTGGGGTTGCTCCTGCCCTTCTACTTCGTCTACACCGGTCTGCGGACCGACGTCCAGCTGCTCGGCTCCGTCGCCGTGGTGACCGGAGTGCTGATCTTCCTGGCCGTGTCGGTGGTGGGCAAGCTCGGCGCCTGCACGGCCGCCCAGCTGTGGCACGACCGGGACTGGGTGCAGGCCGCCCAGGTCGGGGTGCTGATGAACACGCGCGGCCTGGTCCAACTCGTCGCCCTGAACATCGGCTTGGAGGCCGGCCTGATCACCAAGACCGTGTTCGCACAGCTGGTCGTCGTGGCCGTCATCACCACGGTCATGACGAGTCCGGGCCTGAGCCTGCTCGAGAAGTGGCAGCGCAAGCGGCGGGTCAAGACGTCGCCGCCCCAACAGCTCGCCGACGTTTCCTGACCAACCCTCACGTTTGATTCCCTTTGTGAAGGACATGAAGATGACAACCGAAGTATCTCCCCGTGACGCGCTGGAGAAGAACGGATTCGTGGGCCCGTTCCCGCGATTCGCCTCGGAGGACACCGTCGGGGAGCTCCGCGAGTTCTTCCAGGACGTGCTCGACAACCAGCCCGTCCACCCGCTGTACAACCGGTACTCGGTCCGTGACTGGCACCTGGTGAACGAGAAGGTGCGCGAACTGCTGACCGCACCCGAGCTGATCAAGTCGCTGGAGCAGGCGACCGGCGCGGACTCGCTGGTCCTGTGGCGCAGCAAGCCCTTCGAGAAGTTCCCCGGCGACGGGGCGATCGACTGGCACCAGGAGTACGGGTACTTCGACGGCGAGGAAGTCGGCGGCCACCGGCCGGCGCTTCCCGATGAACCCCTCCAGCCAGTGGAGCTGGACGCTCTGGCTCCCTCTGACGGACGTCTCCGACGACGACGGCGTGATGGAGCACCGAGCGCTGCGCCGGCCTGCTGGCCGTAGTCACGGAGCCCTCGAGCTGGCACCCGGGGCCACTGAGACCATGCCCATGAACGCGGGCGAGTACATCATCTTCACCGAACGGTGCATGCACCGCTCCCGCGCCTCCAAGCCGGACGCCCGGCTCCGCCTGGCTGTGAACGCGCGCTACACGCTCGGCGACACCTGGGTCTACCCGCAGCGCACCACCGGCGACACGTTCGACGGTTCGAACCTCGACATCAAGCAGCACAAGTGCATTCCGGTGCTGGGCGACGGCTTCAACCCGGCCAACTCGTACCTCTGACGGAACCCGGTCCCTGCCACGGCCCGTCCCGCTCCCGGTAACCACCGGGCCGGGGCGGGCCGCAGCCGTGCCCCGGTGCCGGGGCTCGAACACGACGAAGGCGTGCCCGAGGCATCGGACACGCCTTGTCCAGCAGTGATCAGTACGACTTCGGCAGGCCGAGGGTGTGGTGTGCCACGAAGTTGAGGATCATCTCGCGGCTGACCGGCGCGATCCTGGTCACCCTGGAGAGGGGCAGCAGAGCGGCGAGGCCGTACTCGGCGGTGAGCCCGTTGCCGCCCAGTGTCTGGACGGCCTGGTCAACGGCTCTGACCGCGGCCTCGGCGGCGGCGTACTTGGCCATGTTGGCCGCTTCTGCGGCGGCCACGTCGTGCCCGTGGTCGTACAGATGGGCGGCCTTGCGCATCATCAGACCCGCGAGTTCCAGTTCGATGTGGATCTGGGCGAGCGGATGGGCGATGGCCTGGTGGGCGCCGATGGGAACCGACCAGACCTGGCGGGTACGGGCGTACTCCACCGCCGTGTTCAGGGCGCGCCGGCCCATGCCGACCGAGAACGCGGCCATCATGACCCGCTCGGGGTTCAGGCCGGCGAACAACTGCGGCAGGCCCGCGACCTCGTTGCCGACCAGGGCTTCGGCAGGCAGCCGTACGCCGTCCAGGAAGAGCTGGAACTGGCGCTCAACGGCGGAGAGTTCCATCGGAACCTCCCGGTATTCGAACCCGGGCGTGTCACGTTCCACGATGAACAGACAGGGCTTCAGCCTGCCGTCGGCGCCTCCGCTCGCGCGGCCGACGACGAGTGTGGCATCGGCCGTGTCCACGCCGGAGACGAACACCTTGCGGCCGGTCAGAACCCAGTCCGTGCCGTCCTGGCGCGCGGTCGTCGTGAGCCGGTGGCTGTTGGACCCCGCGTCGGGTTCGGTGATCCCGAACGCCATCCGGACCGATCCGTAGGCCAGACCGGGCAGCCACCGCCGCTTCTGCTCGGCGGTACCGAACCGGCTGATGATGGTGCCGCAGATGGCCGGTGACACGGCGAGCATCAGCAGCGGGCAGTCGGCCGCGCTGAGTTCCTCCAGCACGATCGACAGTACGGTGATCCCCGCGCCACCGCCGCCGAACTGCTCGGGGAGATTGACGCCGAGGTAGCCGAGCTTTCCGGCCTCGGCCCACAACTCCTCGGCCCATGGCCCGTCGGCGGACCGGTCACGGCGGCCGGCGAAGTCGGCGACGGCTTCGCGCAGTGCCCGCTGTTCGGCGCTATCCAGGAACAGGCCGCCCACCGTTCCTCGACCTGATGCTGCCCGGCATGGACGGCCTGGAAGTCTGCCGTCGGCTGCGTGCGAGCGGAAACGGGAGGCCTGCTGTCCCCGTGGTCATGCTCACCGCGCGCGGTGACGAGGACGACCGGATCCTGGGCCTGGAGGTCGGTGCGGACGACTACGTGACCAAGCCGTTCAGTCCGCGCGAGCTGGTCCTGCGCGTGCGGTCGGTCCTGCGCAGGGCCTCCTCGGCGGCCCCGGTCGACGAACCGTTGCTCGTGGCGGCCGGCCTTGCGGTGGACCCCGCTGCCCGCCGTGCGACGCGGGACGGATCGGAACTGGCCCTCACCCTGAGGGAGTTCGACCTACTCGTGTACTTCCTGCGGCACCCGGGGCAGGTCTGCGACCGGGAGCGGCTGATGCGCGAGGTCTGGGGCTGGGACTTCGGGGACCTCTCCACCGTGACCGTGCACGTCCGCAGGTTGCAAAGCAAGATCGAGAAGGATCCGGCCGACCCGCGGCTGATCAAGACGGTATGGGGCGCCGGATACCGCTTCGAGGCGGGCCCCTGTCCGCCCGGTTCTGCGCCGGGCGTGGCCCGGGCGGAGGAGGGCCATGCGTGACCTGCTGCTGATCGCCCTGTACGCCTTCCTCGGCGCGGCGGCCGCCGGGCTGCTCGGTGCCGTCGCGCTGCGGATACTGCGTCGGCGCAGCGTCGCCGTGTCCCTCGGGGTCGTCGCGGCGGTCGCGGTGTCCGCGATGCTCGCCGGTACGCTCACGGTGGCGTGGGCCATGTTCCTGTCCTCCCACGACCTGGCCGTGGTGACCACGGTCGTCGCGATGGCCGCCGCCGTCTCCCTGGGAACGGCGTTGCTGCTGGGTCGCCAGGTCGTGCTGCGGTGCCGGGAACTCGTCTGTGCGGCACGCGACTTCGGGGAAGCCGGCTCCTTCACGGCTCCCGCCGTTCCGGCCCCCGCCGAACTCGCCGCGCTGAGCCGTGAACTGGCCCTCACCAGCGAGCGACTCCTGGCCTCGCGCGAACGCGAGCGGGCCCTGGAGACCTCACGGCGCGAGCTCGTCGCCTGGATCTCGCACGATCTGCGGACCCCGCTGGCCGGGCTGCGCGCGATGTCGGAAGCACTGGAGGACGGTGTCGTGGCCGATCCGGCCCGGTACCATCAGCAGATGCGCGCGGAGGTGGAGCGGCTCAACTCCATGGTCACCGACCTGTTCGAGCTGTCCCGGATCCATGCCGGGGCGCTCGCCCTCAGCCCCGCCCGCATGTCCCTGTACGACCTGGTCGGCGATGCGCTGGCGGGCGCTGACGCACTCGCCCGCGAACACGGGGTGCGCCTGGTCGGCGGGAGCGTCGCCCCGCTGCCGGTGGAGGTCGACGGCAAGGAGATGACCCGGGTGCTGTCCAACCTGCTGGTCAACGCCATCCGCCACACCCCGGCCGACGGCACCGTCGCGATCGCCGCCGAACGCCGCGCGGACGCGGTGGTGCTGTCCGTCACCGATGCGTGCGGCGGCATTCCCGAGGAGGACCTGCCCCGCGTCTTCGACACCGGCTGGCGCGGCTCCCAGGCGCGCACGCCTCCCTCGGGTGCGGGCCTCGGCCTGGCCATCGTCCGGGGCATCGTCGAGGCCCACTCCGGCCAAGCCGACGTCCACAACGTCCCCGGCGGCTGCCGTTTCGAACTGACCCTCCCGGCCCCCGCGTAGGCCGCGTCGCACGGACCACGGAATCGAATCGGCGACGACCGATGAGTTCCTCCGTGATCCACAGTCAGAGATCATGGCCGGTGTGCGGCAGCCGCGAGTGCGGGGGCCGTTCACGCGCCGAGCGAATCCGCCGAGAACCGGACACGAGACACCGAGGAACCAAGATGCGTACCCTGATCAGCACCGCCTTCATCTCCCTCGACGGCGTCGTGGAGGGGCCTGGCGGCGAGCCCGGCTACCGAAACTCCGGATGGACCTTCAAGGACGTCGATTTCCTCCCCGAGGCGTTCGACATCAAGGGCCGGGAGCAGAAGGAAGCCACCGCGATGCTGATGGGCCGGACCAGCTACGAGGCGTTCAGCCAGGTGTGGCCGGAGATGGCGGACTTCGCCGGCTACAAGGTGATGCCGAAGTACGTCGTCTCCACCACCCTCACGGAGGACGACCTGGTCTCGAACTGGGGCGAGACCACGATCCTGCGCACGCTCGACGAGGTCGCCGCTCTGAAGCAGACCGAGGGCGGCCCGATCATCGTCCACGGCAGCGCCGCCCTGAACCAGAGCCTCTCGGACGCCGGCTTGATCGACCGCTACCACCTGATCGTCTTCCCGCTCCTGCTCGGTGCGGGCAAGCGGCTCTTCAGCGCCACGGACAAGGACACCCAGAAGCTGAAGCTCGTCGAGCACGAGGCCTACGCCAACGGTCTGCAGAAGAACGTCTTCGACGTCGTCCGCTGACAAGGCCTTCGGGATCCGCCCGCTGCGGAACCGGCCGAC
Source organism: Streptomyces sp. 147326 (assembly GCF_045000215.1). NCBI lineage: Bacteria > Bacillati > Actinomycetota > Actinomycetes > Kitasatosporales > Streptomycetaceae > Streptomyces > Streptomyces sp. 147326. The sequence goes on from NZ_CP134201.1 coordinate 7,808,370, forward strand.
GGCATCGCCGGCGGCTCCGGGCCGCCCCGCCTGGGCCGCACCGGATCGATCCGCGCCCACTGCACGTCAGGCGGACGGTGCACCGCCCACACGAGCTCAGCCGACAGCCCCAGCCGATGCGCGCTGCCCGGCCCGCGCGAACTCGGCCATCCCTTCGGCGAAGCCGACCACAGGGCGCCAGCCCAGCTCCTCGCGCAGCCGTGCGGAGTCGGCGGTGATGTGCCGTACGTCGCCGAGGCGGAACTCGCCCGTGACCACCGGGTCCGGTCCACCGTGCGCGGCGGACAGCTCGGCGGCCATCTCGCCGACCGTGTGCGGTTCGCCGCTGCCCGTGTTGTACGCCGTCAGGGCACCCGCGGGCCGGGTGCCGACGGCCTCCAGCGCCACCGCGTTCGCCGCGGCCACGTCGCTGACGTGGACGAAGTCGCGACGCTGTGCGCCGTCCTCGAAGACGCGCGGGGCTTCGCCCCGGGCGAGGGAGGAGCGGAAGAAGGACGCGACGCCGGCATACGGGGTGTCGCGCGGCATGCCCGGCCCGTACACGTTGTGGTAGCGCAGCGACACCGCACGACCCCCCACGCACCGGGCCCAGGACGCCGCCAGGTGCTCCTGCGCCAGTTTCGTCGTGGCGTACACGTTCCGCGGATCCGTCGGCGCGTCCTCGCCGACCAGACCCGGCACGAGCTCAGCCCCGCAGTCGGGGCAGCGGAGCTCGAACCGGCCCGCCGTCAGGTCGTCGGTCCGGCGCGGTCCGGGGCGCACCGTTCCGTGCTGCCCGCACGTGTACCGGCCCTCTCCGTAGACCACCATCGACCCGGCGAGGACGAGTTCCCGCACCCCGGCGGCAGCCATTTCCGCCAGCAGGACCGCCGTTCCGAGGTCGTTGCAGCCGACGTACTCGGGGGCGCCGGCGAAGTCCTTCCCGAGGCCGACCATCGCCGCCTGGTGGCACACCGCGTCCACTCCGCGCAGCGCGGCCCGGACCGCATCGGCGTCCCGTACGTCGGCGTGCACGAACTCGGGGTCGGGCAGGGGCGGTGTACCGGGGTGGGCGGCGGGCAGCAGGGCGTCGAGGACGACGGGCTCGTGCCCGCGGTCCCTCAGGGCGGTGACGATGTGGGAGCCGATGAACCCGGCCCCTCCGGTGACGAGTACGCGCATGCTCCGGACGCTACGCAGTGTGGAGCCCACGGGGGGTCTCCCCCGCGCGGACGTAAGACTTCCGTCATACGGGAGCGGCGGGGACGCCGACGGGGCGTCAAGGGTGACCGAGGTGGTCGTGGTCCTTCCGGATCCCGTCGCCCGGCATGCCGAGGCGGGCGGTGAGCGGCCGGCGCCACGGGGGAGTGGCGGCGGGTTCGCCCCCGTGGCCGGTGACCCGGACAGCCCGGCCTTCGCGGAGCTCGCCCATGGTGACGTTGCGGTAGAGGTGGTCGTCTCCGTAGTCGCAGGTCCATTCCACGACGACGATGTCGTCGTCGGGGCGCAGCCGTCGTCCCACCTCGAGCGTGAGCTCGGGGAAGGTGCCCTCGATCTCGCCGACGAGCCTGCTGCCGCGGACGACTTCACCCGTCGGGGGCCACTGCCGCTCTACCTCCCCCCGGGGCGAGCGGTCTCGATTCCGATGTCAGCTCGCCAACGGCGAGGGCCCTTCCTGTGCAGTCGACCGCAGCAGGATGCGGTGTCGTGCTCGCGGCCGGCGAGCGGCCCGGCGAACAGGCCCGTGGTCGCCCCTTGTTCCGGCCCGCCGGGTTCGTCACGGGCGGGTCGCCCGGATGATCCAGGCTGCCGAGGCGTAGAGAACGCCGTCGTCGGTCTCGTGGGCGGTGAGGGTGGTTCTCAGGTCGTCGACAGCACGATGCCGGCCTTCGTCATCGAGACCGTCGAGCATCCAGCCGTGCAGGCCGAGCACGAAGCGCTCCGCGTCGGCCGCGTCCTGGCCGAACCACATCGCCTCGCTGTGCGGCTCCAGCTGGACGTCCGTGAAGCCGGCGGCGCCGAGAACGGTCCGTACGCGCGCGGGGTCGGCCAGCGAGAACGGCCCGGGCGCGTCGGGCGGGGGCGTGGGCAACGATCGTCCGGCGGCCAGGGCCCGGGTGAAGGAGCGGAGCCACTCGTTGCCCGCCGGCGGTTGCCAGACCAGCTGCACGAGGCGTCCGCCTGGACGCAGCGCTCCGCCGATGTTGCGGAACGCGGCGACCGGGCCGGCGAAGAACATCGTCCCGGTTCGGCTGACGGCCACGTCGAACGATGTGGGGGAGAAGGCATGGACCTGGGCGTCCGCCTGCACGAAGTCGGCGTTGTGCAGCCCCTCGTCCGCCGCTCGCTGCCGGGCGACCCGCAGCATCGCGGCCGACAGGTCCGTGCCCAGTGCAAGGCCGCTGCTCGCCTGCCGCGCGACGTCGCGGGTGGTCTCGCCGGTGCCGCAGCCGATGTCCAGCACATGGTCGGCGGCGGCTACGTCGGCCGCGGCGAGGAGACCTGTGCGATAGGGGCGCAGCGCGCGGTCGAACCGGTCGGCGTGCTCCGCCCAGTACGCCCCTTCCTGTCCGTCCCAGGCGCGAGCCTGCTCGGCGTTGGACGGAGCGACCTGAAGAGTGCTGACCATCGCCACCACCACCTATACTTCCAAAATAGTCCCAAAGGGACTATTTACCGGATTACACCCCGAGGGTGGCGATGTCAATGGACCCGGCGCTCACCACCACCTCCTACGCGATCCTCGGCCTGCTCTCGGTCCGCCCCTGGAGCACCTACGAGCTCGCACAGCAGATGGACCGCAGTCTGGGCCGCATATGGCCCCGAGCCCAGAGCAAGCTCTACGAGGAGCCGAAGAAGCTGGTCCGCCACGGCCTGGCCGAGGCGACGAAGGAGGCGGTCGGGCGGCGGCCCCGGACCGTCTACACCATCACGGCCGAGGGCCGGTGCGCGCTGGCCGACTGGCTGCCCCGACCGAGCGCCGGGCTGGTGCTGGAGTCCGAACAGCTGCTGAAGGTGTTCTTCGCCGACTCCGGCACCAGCGCCGACACCCTGGCCACCCTCCACGCCGCCCGGGCCTGGGCCGAGGAGCGGAACCGGGGCAACGTGGCTGCCGCCCATGCCTATCTGGCCGGCCAGGGCCCGTTCCAGGAACGGGCCGCCCAGACGGTACTCGTCGGCCGCTTCCTCACCGACTACTACCGACTCGTCGCCACCTGGGCCGAGTGGGCCACGGCCGTCGTCCAGCAGTGGCCCGACGACCCCGCGGACGCCGCCCCCGACCCCTCGGAGATCGCCGAGACCCTGCGACGGGCGAGCTGGAGTACCTGAGCAAAGGGAGCGACGTCGCCCCGCCCACGGGCGACGACGCGCTGCGCGGCCTTCGTCCGCTCCCGGGGCGCGCGGAGCTCCGCGACCGCGGTCCTGATCGCCAGGGCGGCCGCTACAGGCCTTCCCTCCGTTGCCGCTGCCGGCACGGCGGTGGCGGCGCAGCCCGTCGCCGAGCCCCCGAAGGCAGGCGCCGCGAACGTCCGGCTGTGCCGCGGCCGGCGACGAGGTCGCGGAGCCGAGGGCGACGGCGCCGGCCGTCGCGGCGATCAGAGACCTGCGTTTCATGGGTGTGTGGTCCTTCCACTGGTGGGGGCGCGAGCGAACCGCCCTTGGGCGAGACGCCACATGTTTACGCAATCAATGCGGCCGACGCGTGAATGCCGGGCAACACTTCTCCCGACGTGGTGGCATCACGAGGTCGATACGCCGCATGCCCGCGGCCCCCCTTGCGCTGCCGGTGACGGACCGCCGCAGGGTCCGCCACCGGCAGCGCGTCTCACGCCGTCGGGACTACCCGCCCGCCGGGTCCGCGCGTAAGGTCCAGGACTGGTTGCGCCCCGTGTTGGGCCGGTAGGTGCCGACCGGGGCACCGTCGGCGGTGGAGGCGCCGGTGACGTCGAGGAGAGTGCCGGTCGCGCTGTTGACCAAGGTGTGGTGCCCGTCTCCGGAGGCGGACAGCATCCACTGCTGCTGTGCGGACGGTTCCGGGGGGAGCAGGGTGAGTTCGCCGTCGGCGACAGCGAGGGCCTGGCCGTTGCCCGCGTTCGTCACTCGGTACGAGGCCGTGCTGCTCCAGTCACCGGGCGCCGACCTGGTGAGGGTCCACTGCTGTGTGCTGTCGGGCCGGTTCGGGGGGTGCTGGACGAGTGCGCTGCCTTCTCCTGCCGAGGCGGCGGTGAGGGCAAGACCGCTGTGGTCGTTGACCAGGAGCCGGGGACCGGCCGCGGGGGCCGCCTTCTCGGGGTCGACGCCGGACGCGCCCGGTACGACGAGGGTCGTGACCGAGTGCGGGGCGAGGGTCACGGTAAGGCGTTTGCCGGTGGTGGAGACGTCGGCTTCCCGGTGGACGTTGCGGGTCGCGTCCGTGGTGTAGCGCTGCACCGGTGCGGGGGAGACGCTCCGGAAGCCGGTGAGGTCCAGGGTGATCGTCCGGGCCGAACCCGTGGGGTTGGTGTGCACCACGACCGCACCCTGCCCACCGGGACGCACCGCGGCCAGGGTGTGGTCGTCGTCCGTGCCGATGACGCGGGAGCCGGGCCGGATGAACCGGCTGTACTGGGCCATCGCCCAGTACTTCTTGTTCTTGCGCAGCGGCTCCGTCCCGGCGTGGGCCGGGGTGAAGTCGGTCTGGATCAGACCCCAGTTGGAGTTCTCGTGGGCCGGGGTCATGTTCTCGTAGTCCTCGACGGCCTGCCACAGCACCCAGGCCCGCGGTTCGAGCTGCGTGAGGTCGTCGGTGATGCGCTCGGAGAGGTCGAGGGCCGGGCCCATGTCGGTGAAGCTCTGCGGGGCCGTGCCGCCGAGGTCCACCTCCGACATCCACAGGGGCGTGTGCGCGCCTTTGGCGATGTCCCGTGCCCCGCTGCGCCCGTTCGTCCCGTAGGTGTGGGTGTTGAGCCGTCCGATGGCGGAGCGGACCGTGCTGCCGTAACCGTCCCAGTTGGCACGGAACATGTCCGGGTCCGTCTCGTCCATCGCCGCGATCGGCGTGCGCAGCCCGCTGCGGTCCAGCTCGGCGCGCAGTGCCGTGATCATGCGGGCCTGGGAACCGGGGGCCCAGTGGGAGCCTTCCTGGCGTCCGCCCGCACGCCAGTAGGCGGTGCCCGGTTCGTTGACGGGCGACACGGAGGCCAAGGTGACGCCCGTGCTGTTCTGCACGCGCTGCAGGGCCCCGGCCAGGTAGGCGGCGAAGCGCTCGTACTGGTCCGGGCGGAGGTTGTCGTGCGTGGGGTCGACCGCACCTGAGACGAGTCCGCTGTGGGTCATGAAGTACGGCGGGGAGTTCGAGAACGCCTCGAAGGTGTCGGCGCCCCGGGCTTTGGCCGCCTTGAGCCACCAGCGCTGGTTGCCGTCGGCGTACGGGTCCCAGTGATCGGGGTCGTCCGGGTCCCACCCGTCGGGCGTCTCGGGGCCGGGCCGGTTCCAGTGGCCGGGTACGGCTGCCCCGGGGCGCATGTAGGGCTCGGTCTCCGGGCTGTCACCGCCGCCGATGTTGTAGCGGGCGATGGTGAGGCCGAGTCCTTCGGCGCCGTAGAGGGCGTCGGCGAGCCGGTTGCGCTGGGCGTCGGGCCAGCCGTCCGTGACGTTGGCGAACCAGGCGAGTGCGGTGCCCCACCCCTCGAACGGTGCCTGCTGGTAACCGGGATCGAGGCGGACGGGGACCGCGGCCGGCGGGACGGGGCCGGCTGCGGCCGGAGGTGACGCCGCACCCCCGACGAGCAGTGCAGCGACGGCCGCGAGCGAGGTCGCGAGGGCGGTGCGCATGCGGCGCCGGGCGACGCCCGGGAGCCTTCTTCTGGTACCGAGCACAGTTGGTCTCCTGTCGGATGGCGATGCGGGCGCGCGAGCGGGATCCGCCGGGCGCAGCGGAATGTTTACGTAAACATACGAGGGTGGGGAGAGTGTCGAAGCGGTGGGTGGACATGTCGAGAGAACCGGCGAGTAGCGTGCGCGCCCGCCCTGTCGGTGCGCAGCGCTAACATCCGTACGGAGTGCACCACGCACTCGGTCGGAGCAGAGGGGTTCGGAGGTCCGGTTCACATGCCGCGCGAGGTCGGAGCACGATCACAGAGGTCCCGTCCGCTGCGCCAGTCACCCTCCATGGCCGATGTCGCCGCGATGGCGGGGGTCTCGTCGCAGACGGTCTCCCGCGTGGCCAACAACCGGGACAACGTCGACGCGGCCACCCGCGACCGGGTGCTGGCCGCGATGAAGATGCTCGGGTACCGGCCCAACACGGCTGCCCGGGCGCTGGTGACCGGACGCTTCGGCACGCTGGGCGTCATCAGCTTCGACATCAGCGCCTACGGCAACGCCAGGACCTTCGCCGCCATCTCCGAGGCCGCCCGCGAAGCGGACCTGTTCGTGAACTTCATGGGGGCCCGGGCCCAGACCGGAGCCGCCGTGCGCCAGGCGTTCCAGCAGCTGATGGTCCAGTCGGTGGACGGGATCATCCTCATCGAGTCGCAGATCCTGGACACCCCCGAACTCCGGCTGCCGTCCACCGTCCCCGTGGTCTTCGCCGACGGGGACACCGGCCACCGCTACGCCAACGTCGACATCGACCAGGCCGAGGGCACCCGCAGCGTCGTGGCGCACCTGCTGGGCCTCGGCCACCGTACGGTCTGGCACGTCGCGGGGCCCCGCGACTCCTACGCGGCGCGCCGCCGGGCCGAGGCCTGGCACCGCTCGCTCAAGGATGCGGGCACCGTCGTACCACCGCTCCTCTACGGTGACTGGTCCGCGGCCTCGGGCTACCGCGCCGGACGTGAACTGGCCGGCCGCCCGGAGGTGACGGCGGTCTTCGCCGCCAACGACCAGATGGCCCTCGGCGTCATGCGCGCCCTGCAGGAGGCGGGGCGGCGCGTGCCGCAGGACGTGAGCGTGACCGGATTCGACGACGTTCCCGAGGCCGCGTTCTTCCCCGCCCCCCTCACCACGGTCCGGCAGGACTTCGACGCCGTGGGCCGCCACTGCGTCAGACTGCTCCTCGAGCAGATCGGCGGCGAGACGGGCAACCCGCGCCAGGCGTCGGTGGCGCCCGTCCTGGTGGTGCGCGGGAGTACGGCGCCCCCGGCCGGCTGAGGGGCCGGACGCCGGGCCGCCCTCAGGACGTCCGGGCTTTCGCCGCCCTGGCGGCGCGGCGCCCCGCCGCCACGGTGCCGAAGGTCTCGCGGTCGTCGAGGAAGCCCTCGAGGGCGAAGGTGGCGGCTCCGAGGCTCACCGGGTTGTCCGGCACGGTGCTCCGCTGGAAGGTGAGCGCCTGGAGCGTCGCCGGCAGCGCGTGCGCCGCGATGACCTCGCGGGTCTGCCTCAGCAGCGGCTCGCCGAGCCGCATGAAGGAGATCTTCCGCCTCGCCGACCGCATCGCCGTCCTGCGCGACGGCGCGGTCGCCGGCGTGCTGGAAGCCCGCGACACCAACGAGGGGGAGGTCGTCCGCCTGATGGTGGGCCGTGACCCGTCCTCCCTGTTCGTGCGGCAGGACGTCGCCCGCGACGAGGTGGTCCTGCAGCTGGAAGGTGTCACCACGGACGACGTCAGCGACATCGACCTCCAGGTCCGTGCCGGAGAGGTGGTCGCCCTGGCCGGACTCATGGGGGCCGGACGGTCCGAGCTGGCCCTCGCCCTCGCCGGCGACCGGCCCGTCCGATCGGGTCGCGTCTCCGTCAACGGCCGCCCCCTGCGTCTGCGCAGCCCCAGGGACGCGATCCGCGCGAGCATCGGACTCGCCCCCGAGGAACGCAAGGCCCAGGCGCTGTTCCTCCACCGCTCCATCCGGGACAACACCTCCCTGGTGAGCCTGGACCGGCTGCGCCGCTGGCGCTTCGTCCAGAGCCGCCAGGAGAAGGCGGTGGCGCAGGACTTCTCCGACAGGCTCCGGGTGCGCACCCCCTCGATCGAGCACGAAGTGCGCAAACTGTCCGGCGGCAACCAGCAGAAGGTCGTGCTCGCCCGCTGGCTGCTGCGCAAGCCCAAGGTCCTGATCCTCGACGAGCCGACGCGCGGCATCGACATCGGCGCCAAGGCCGAGATCTACCGCATCATCGCCGACCTCGCGCGGGAGGGGGTCGCCCTGCTGGTGATCTCCTCCGAACTACCCGAGGTCCTGGGCCTCGCCGACCGGATCGTCGTGATGCAGAACGGCCGCATCACCGGCGAACTCAACCGGTCGGAAGCCACCGAGGAAGCCATCCTCAACCTCGCCATGGCAGACGACCTCGCCCCCGTCGCATCCGACCGACCGCACACCGACTCCGCCGATGGAGACGCTCGATGACCACCACCCAGACGCCGGCCACCACCGAGAACCTCCCCGCTCCGGCGCGGAAGACCGGAGGGGCCCTGCTCTCCTCGGTCGGCGGGCAGAACCTCAGCCTGATCGGCGCCCTCGTCCTCGTCCTGGCCCTGTTCGGGTTCCTCAACGACAACTACCTCAGCCTCGCCAACATCCAGGTCATCGGCGAGGCGGTGACGATCACGGGACTGCTCGCCATCGTCCAGACGGTCGTGATCATCTGCGGCGGCCTCGACATATCCGTCGGCTCCCAGGCCGGTCTGGCGTCCGTCGTGAGCGCCATGGTCTTCACGTCCGGCGGATCCAACCCCTACCTCGGGATGGCCGCCGCGATCGGCATCGGCATCCTCGTCGGCGTGGTCAACGGCGTCGCCATCGTCTACGGCCGGGTCAACCCCACCATCGCGACGCTCGCGGGCCTGGCCGCCTACAAGGGCGTGGCCCAGCTCGTCTCCGACGGCCGCGCGCAGGGCTACGTACTCAACGATCCCCTCTTCGTGTTCCTCGGCCGGGGGAAGATCGCCGGGGTACCGGTGATGATCTGGATCCTGGTGGTCGTGGCGCTGGCGGTGCACGTCATGCTGAAGTACACGGACATCGGCCGCAACATCTACGCGATCGGCGGCAACGACACCGCGGCGCGCCTGGCGGGTATCAACATCAACAAGTACCTGGTGGCCGTCTACGCGCTCATCGGTGTGGTGGCGGCGGTGGCCGGCATCCTGCTGACCGCGCGGACCGGCTCGGGGCAGCCCGTCTCGGGAAGTGAGGGCCTCGAACTCAAGGCCATCACGGCGGCGGCGCTCGGTGGCTGTGCGCTCAAGGGCGGCAAGGGCGGCATCGGCGGCACGCTCCTGGCCGTGGCGCTGCTCGGCGCGCTGGAGAACGGACTGACCGTCGAGGGCATCAACACCTTCTGGCAGAACGTCGCCCAGGGCGCCCTTCTCGTCGGCGCCGTCGTCATCCAGCAGCGCCGCAGCGGTGAACGGGCCGTCGGACTGCCCCACTGACACGGCGCGCACGACGGTAGTGCGCTCGGTACGACGAGGCCCGCCCCGTGAGGGGCGGGCCTCGTCGGGCGAAACGGCCCTCCGGCCTGAAACGCGATCAATCACACGGAGGGCGAGGGGGACCGGGGAGAAGCCTTTCGGCACCCACCGCCGTTATTCGCCATAAATGCTTGCGCGGACAAAAGAGTGGGGGCGGTCACCAGGGCTGGTCGGTCGGATACGCAACCCGGCAAATCCGTCCTTCGGTACGAACGTTCGGCGGATGAGGTCCTGCGTACCCCTTGCCCGCCCTTATTGGATGCAGTGTACAATTGATCTCTGTCTGGAATTCGCTAGAGATCATTGGGTGGGACTGTGACGGAGTCGGCACCGCTGGCGGCCCAGCGGCGAGAAGTGATCCTCGATACTGTGCGCCGCAAGGGAGCGGTGCGCGTTGCCGCGCTCGTGGAACAGCTCGGGGTGTCCGACATGACCATCCGCCGCGACCTGGACGTGCTCGCGAGGGCCGGGGCGGTCGAGAAGGTGCACGGCGGAGCGGTGAGTACCTCCGGCACCACGGGCGACGAGCCCGGGTTCGAGACCAAGTCCACCCTCAAGTCGGCGGCCAAGGCCGCGGTCGCCGAAGCGGCCGCCCAACTGGTGCAGCCCGGAAGCGTCGTGGCGATCTCGGGCGGGACGACGACGTACGCCGTCGCCCACCGTCTGCGCGACATCGCCGGCCTGACCGTGGTGACCAATTCCCTGCCCGTCGCGGAGCTGCTGCGGTCGTTCGGGACGGAGGACGGTTCCGCGGCCCCGACCCTGCTGGTCACGGGCGGGGCCCCCACCAAGTCCGCCTCTCTGGTCGGGCCGTTGGCGGACCAGGCGATCCGCTCCCTGCAGGTCGACCTCGTCATCGTCGGCGCGCACGGCGTTTCCGAGCGAGCCGGGGTGACCACTCCGAACCTCGCGGAGGCGGAGACCAACCGCACCCTGATCTCCGCCGCGACCCGGCTGGCCGTTGTGGCCGATCACAGCAAGTGGGGCGTTGTCGGGCTGAGCCGGTTCGCCGGCCTGTCCGAGATCGACTACTTCGTGTCCGACGACGGACTCGCCGAGCAGGCACGCACCGTCCTCGGCGAGCAGGTCGGCCGGCTGATCCTGGCGGACACCCAGGGGGCGTGAGGGACGAGCGGCGCGCCGTTGCCGCTGAAACCGCCCGTCAGGGCTCGGTGGGAGTGAGGTCGAGCGGGCGGCCGGACCGCCGGACCGTCAGGCCTGCGGGTCGATCCGCAGGTCTCCGAATTCCGTCGCCGACGTCAGGGCGATGTCGCGCCCGTCGGGCAACCGGCGGCGCGGCAGCGCGCACCGTATCCGTGCCACGAGGACCGGTATGTCCAAGGGTTTCGTGACGTAGTCGTCGGCGCCTGCCTCAAGACCCAGTAGCGCCGGAGGGCGAGCAATGTGGCCCCGCGCGACAGCGCGTCGGCCTCGACCAGCAGTACGGAGGTCATCGGCCGGCCCCGCCCGCCCGCGCACGCCTGGTGTGCCGCCGGGAGCGGCGGTGGGCATCGTCGTGGCCCCGTCCATCGTCCGCCTTCGCCCGTATCCGGAACCACGCGCGCCGGCGCCCCGAAATCGTTCAGAACCAAAGCGGCATTTCTGCGCTCATCTGAGGGAGTGGCGTAATTTCGGCCATCTATCAGACGGGTGTCAAGCAATCGTCGCGGTCGAGGAACTGCCCCGAAATGCATTACGCTGCACGCCTCTTGAGCGCCGGCAGCGGTGCAATGCATTCGCTCCGAGACATCTTGGCCGCATATACGGCGTTGCGTTATGTCCGCCGTGACGGTCGAGCAACAGGAGAGGGGGAAACGGCGACAGCGCCGGCACGCAGTACGTCGGCTACTTCTCGGCGCCGGACGCGGTGTGGGATCGGCGCAGACCGGCGCAGGCCGGTCTTCGACAGGGTCGTAGAGGGGCTAAGGCCGCCGACCTGAGCCAACAACTGAGCTTCGCGCCACCGTAGTTGCGGGTTCGTTATCGAACGGGCGGGGTTCTCCCCTGGTTCTCCCCCCTCCCTGCCCAGTAGGGTCGCGGCAGCTTGAGCCATCGGCGCGCGCCTGAGAGCGCAGTACCGGAAGGCCGGTCTTCGCGCACCGACTGTGCGTGTGAAGGGCCTGTGGTCTGTCCTGCCGTATCGGGCCCGGTCGCCCATTCCCCGCTGTGATCTGGCGGTCTCCGTCGGAGGCCTCATCGGCTTCTCCGTCCCGTCCCATTCCGTTCCGTTCCGTGCCTGCCGCCGTATCGCCGGCTGAAGTCTCCATCCCTTTTCGCGCAAGGACGCATGCCCGTGCCCCGCGCCGTACCGCTGTCACCCGCCGGCCGACCGGCCCGCCTCCTCATCGCCTGCACCACCGTCCTGCTGGTCGTCGGTCCCACCGCCGGCTCCCCGGCGGCCGCCGCCGATTCCGTGTCGTACGACTTCGAGTCCCCCTCCCAGAAGTTGCCGTTCATGGCGATCAACGGCTTCGGCCGTGTCCTCATCGGGCCCGCGCCCGGAGGGAGGCGGGACAGGCCGCGCGCGTGAACATCCCCAACGACGGACGTTCGTTCAAGTCCGAGCTGGTCATCAAGGGCCTTGACGCGGGCAGTCATCGCTTCAGCTTCGCCAACTACCTCCCCGGCGACTGGCAGGAGCGGGATCTCGACACCATCGTCGCCCAGTGGTTCAGCACCCAGGACGACGGCGAGGGCATCAAACCCGTCGTCGCACTCTCGATCCACGGTGCCAACTGGCAGCTGAAGGTCCACTGGATGAGCAGCGGTGAGATACAGGAGACCGTCATCCCGCTCGGTGCTGCGCGTCTGGGTCATTGGAACCGGTGGACCTTCGACGTCACGTGGTCCTCCGCCGGCAGGCCCGGTTCGATCGCCGTCGCGCGGGACGGCGTCACCGTCGGTTCGCACCAGGGCGCCAACAACTACCACCGCGGCGATCCGCCGCACTTCAGGATCGGCGCCTACCGCCCCAACTGGCGCCCCGAGAAGGGGCCGTCGAAGCGGGTCGGAGCATCCGAAGCGGTCCTCTTCCTCGACGACATCGCCATCACCAGCACGGCCGCCGGTTCCCGACCGGACGTCCATCCGACCGCACCCGGTGGTGCCGCCTCCCCTTCGGAGTCCCCGGCGCTGTCGCCCAGCCCCGCCCCCACGGGCTCGCCCTCCACCTCCTCGTCCGCCCGGACCGGCGAAGCGCCTGCCGGTGATGACACCGCTCCCGGAGCGACGGCGCACGAGGTGCGGACCGACGCGACCGCGCACGGGAGCGCCGGTCGGATCGGCGTCGCAGGGGGCGCCGTCGGCGCCGCCGCGGCCCTGGCCGGCGGTGCATTCGTCCTGCTGCGGCGACGCAACGCGACGGGCTCGCCCCGAAGGGCCCGCCGTCGGTCGCACACCTGACAGGAGCACACGTTGACTTTGGTTGTTTTCTGTTTACTCTTGTCGACGTATGGCTCGCCATAGCGCCGTACCGCACTCCGAGAGACGGGCACGTTTCCGTGAAGAGAACCACGACGAAGCTCGCAGACGGCCGCGAGCTGATCTACTACGACCTCGACGAGAGCGCCGAGCGCGACACGGTCGACCGGCGTGCGCCGGAGCCCGTCGACAGTCACCCGGAGCTGCGCCTGGACCTGGCGACCGGCGACTGGGTCACGATCGCCTCGCACCGGCAGGGACGCGTCCACCATCCGCCGACCGACGAGTGTCCCCTGTGCCCCTCCGGGAACGGGCGCCACAGCGAGATCCCGGCGGCGGACTACGACGTGGCCGTGTTCGAGAACCGCTTCCCCTCCCTGGCAGGGCGCGTCGGACGCTGCGAAGTCGTGTGCTTCACGCCCGAGCACGGAGCGAGCTTCGCCGATCTGACCGAGGACCGTGCCCGGCTCGTACTCGACGCCTGGACGGACCGCACCGAGCGGCTGTCGTCCCTTCCCGGAGTCGAGCAGGTGTACTGCTTCGAGAACCGCGGTGCGGAGATCGGCGTCACCCTCGCCCACCCGCACGGACAGGTCTACGCCTTTCCCTTCGTACCACCGCGGACCGCCAAGATGATCGCCGTCGCCGACAAGCACCGGTCCGTCACCGGCGGGAACCTCTTCGAAGACCTGCTGGCCGAGGCCCGGGCCGCCACGTCGCGCGTGGTCCTGGCGGGGGAGCACTGGACGGCGTTCGTCCCCTATGCCGCCCGCTGGCCGTACGAGGTGCACCTCTATCCCCATCGCCGCGTCCCCGACCTCACCCACCTCACGGAGGCCGAACGCGCCGAGTTCCCCGGGATGTACCTGGACCTGTTGCGCAGGTTCGACCGGCTGTTCCGTCAAGAAGGGGAGGCCGCGCAAACCGCCCCGACCCCCTACATCTCCGCGTGGCACCAGGCACCGAAGACCGGTGGGCAGGAACTGGCGCTGCACCTGGAGCTGTTCACGGTCCGCCGGTCGGCGGGCAAGCTCAAGTTCCTCGCCGGGGTCGAATCCGGCATGGACTCCTTCGTCAACGACATCGCCCCGGAAGACGCGGCCCGGCGGCTCCGCGAGGCCGCGTCATGAGCAGGTATTTGGTCACCGGTGGGGCAGGCTACATCGGCAGCGTGGTCACGGCCCGGCTCCTCGCGGCCGGACACGAGGTCACCGTGCTGGACGATCTGACCACCGGCGTGGTGGAAGCCGTCCCGGAAGGCGCCGACTTCGTCTTGGGCGGGGTGCTGCAGGCCGACGTGCTGCTGGACGCCGAATACGCCGGGGTGCTGCACTTCGCCGCCTCCTCACAGGTGGCCGAGTCCGTGCGCGACCCGGAGAAGTACTGGCGCAACAACGTGGCGGGCTCCTTGGAGCTGATCACCGCCATGCGCCGGGCCGGCGTGGGCACCCTGGTGTTCTCCTCCACCGCGGCCGTGTACGGGGACCCCGAGCAGGTGCCCATCGCGGAGGACACCCGGACCGCACCCACCAGCCCCTACGGCGCGACCAAACTCGCCGTCGACCACCTGATCACCGGCGAGGCCGCCGCCCACGGGCTGGCCGCCGTGTCCTTGCGGTACTTCAACGTCGCGGGAGCCCATGCGGGCCACGGCGAGCGCCACGAACCCGAGTCGCACCTCATCCCGCTCATCCTCCAGGTGGCCCTGGGGCAACGCCCCCACATCGACGTTCACGGCGACGACTACCCCACGCGCGACGGCACCTGCGTACGCGACTACATCCACGTCGCCGACCTCGCGGAGGCCCACCTGCTGGCCCTGGATGCCGCCCGCCCCGGCGAGCACCTGATCTGTAATGTGGGCAACGGCGAAGGGTTCACGGTCCGCGAGGTGATCGACTCCGTACGACGGGTCACGGGCCGTACGATTCCGGAGATCGTCCGCCCCCGCCGTCCCGGCGACCCCGCGGTACTGGTCGCGTCCGCGGCCCGCGCACGCGAGCGCCTCGGCTGGCGGCCCCGCCGAACCGACCTGGATTCCATCGTGGCTGACGCCTGGGCCTTCGCACGCGAGGTGACCGTATGAAGCAGACCTTCCGGCGCATCTACGGCGCCCATCCGGAGGGGGTCTGGGCAGCGCCCGGCCGGGTCAACCTGATCGGCGAGCACACCGACTACAACGACGGCTTCGCGCTGCCCATCGCCATCCCCCAGCACACCCTGGTCGCGGCGCGGCGGCGACAGGACGGCCGGTTGCGGCTGCACAGCGCCCAGGGGGACGGCCCGGTCATCGACCTCCTCGTCGCCCAACTCACCCCCGGAGCCGTCACCACGTGGGGGGCCTATCCGGCGGGGGTGGTCTGGGCGCTGCGCGAGGCCGGGCACCAGTTCGGGGGCGCCGACCTCCACATCGACAGCGCGGTGCCCGTCGGCGCGGGCCTTTCGTCCTCCGCCGCGCTCGAGTGCGCGGTCGCCTTCGCCTACAACGACCTCTACGGGTTGAATCTGAGCGCACCCGCCCTCGCTCTGATCGGCCAGCGTGCGGAGAACGGCTTCGCCGGCGTGCCGTGCGGGGCCATGGACCAGTTGGCTTCCGCCTGTTGCACCGCGGGTGCGGCCCTGCACCTGGACATCCGCACCGGCACCCACGAGCAGGTCCCGTTCGCCCCGGAGGCACAGGGGATGAGCCTGCTGGTCGTCGACACCCGTGTGAAGCACGACCTCGGGGACGGCGCGTACGCGGCCTTGCGGGCCGGGTGCGAGCAGGCCGCCCGTCTGCTCGGGCTGGCGGCACTGCGCGACCTCACTCCCGCGGACCTGCCCCGGGCGGCCGGAGCCCTCCCCGCCCACCTGATGCCCCTGGTCCGGCACGTGGTGACGGAGAACGCACGGGTCACCGAGGCCGTCTCGCACCTTCGGGCCGGTCACCTGGCGGCGTTGGGTCCGATCCTCACGGACGGCCACGCGTCGCTGCGCGACGACTTCCGGATTTCCTGTGCGGAGAGCGACCTCGTGGTGGACACGGCCCTGGCGCACGGAGCGCTCGGGGCGCGCATGACAGGCGGCGGTTTCGGCGGGTCCGTCATCGTGCTGGCCGAGGAGGGCCGGGTGGAGACGATCGGCGACGCTGTCACCACTGCGTTCGGCTCGGCCGGGTACCAGGCTCCGCACCTGTTCCCGGTCTCCCCGGCCGCCGGCGCCCGGCGCATCGCATGAGAACGCGGTGAGGTCGAAGCCCGGCGACGTAGACTGTTCGTTTGTGAGGAATGCCGTGTGAGTACGACGGCCAACACGGACGGCGCGCAGAGGAACGGGGACGAGATCGTGACCGAGTCAGCACGCCTCGCACCCCAGCGGAGAGCTCTCATCCTCGACATCGTGCGCCGCGACGGAGCCGTGCGGGTGGCCGATCTCGTGGAACGGCTGGGCGTCTCGGACATGACCATTCGCCGCGACCTCGACGTGCTCGCCCGTACCGGTTCCCTGTCCAAGGTGCACGGGGGCGCCATCAGTGCCTCCGTCACCACCGGAGACGAACCACCCTTCGAAACGAAAGCCGGTCTGGAGTCGCGGGCCAAGTCGGCGGTGGCCGAGGCGGCCTCCGCCCTCGTGAAACCGGGGAGTGTCGTCGCCATCTCCGGCGGGACGACGTCCTACGCGGTGGCCGCCCGGCTCCGGGACGTCCCGGGTCTGACGGTGGTGACCAACTCCCTGCCGGTCGCCCAGCTGCTGCGGCCCACGGGGGCCGAGCCCGGCTCCGCGGGTCCCACGCTGCTCCTGACCGGCGGCACTCCCACCAAGTCCGCCTCTCTCGTCGGACCTCTCGCGGACCAGGCGATCCGCTCCCTCCAGGTGGACCTGCTCATCATCGGCGCCCACGGCGTGTCCGAACGTGCCGGCGCGACGACTCCGAACCTCGCGGAAGCCCAGACCAACCGCGCGCTGATCGACTGCGCCACTCAGGTTGCCGTGGTCGCGGACCACACCAAATGGGGCGTCGTGGGTCTCAGCCGGTTCATCGCGCTCTCGGAGATCGACTACTTCGTCTCCGACGACGGCCTCGACCCCGAGGCGTGCTCCGTCCTGAGGGATTCGGTGGGACAGCTGCTCCTGGGCGCCACCCAGCCCTGATCCCGGCCGGCACACGCCCGTCGGCCCCAGCCCGGCCCCGCTGCTGCCCGCGGGAACATTCACGAGCGTGACAGACGGAGGGACTTGCCATGTCGTGAATGTTTACGTAAACATTCAGAGGGGCGACAGCCCCACGGCGCGATCCGCGCATCCCTGCTCAGTTGAGGAGCACGCGCATGCCCCTTCTCCAGATCGAAGACGACGGATTCCGGCTCGACGGCGATCCCTTCCGCATCCTCTCCGGCGGACTGCACTATTTCCGCGTCCATCCCCACCTCTGGCGCGACCGGCTGCACAAGGCCCGTCTCATGGGGCTCAACACGGTGGAGACGTACGTACCGTGGAACCTCCACCAGCCGCGGCCCGACGAGTTCCGCATGGACGGCGGCCTCGACCTGCCCCGGTTCCTCGATCTCGCCGCCGCCGAGGGGCTGCACGTACTCCTGCGGCCCGGCCCCTACATCTGCGCCGAATGGGAAGGGGGCGGCCTGCCCTCGTGGCTCCTGGCCGATCCCGCCATGCGGTTGCGCAGCCGCGACCCGCAGTTCCTCGCCGCGGTCGACGGCTACTTCAGCCGGCTCCTGCCCCCGCTGCACGACCGGCTTGCCACCAGGGGCGGGCCGGTGCTCGCCGTACAGGTGGAGAACGAGTACGGGGCGTACGGAGAGGACACCGCCTACCTGGAACACCTCGCCGACTCCCTGCACCGCCACGGCGTCGACGTCCCGCTCTTCACCTGTGACCAGCCGGCCGACCTGGAACGAGGGGCCCTGCCCGGAGTGCTCGCCACCGCCAACTTCGGCAGCCGGTCGGCGGCACACCTCGCCACCCTGCGCGCCGCCCGGCCGTCCGGACCGCTGCTCTGCACGGAGTTCTGGATCGGCTGGTTCGACCGA
This sequence comes from Streptomyces sp. 147326, assembly GCF_045000215.1. Classification (NCBI taxonomy): domain Bacteria; kingdom Bacillati; phylum Actinomycetota; class Actinomycetes; order Kitasatosporales; family Streptomycetaceae; genus Streptomyces; species Streptomyces sp. 147326. The sequence continues at coordinate 7,826,190 of NZ_CP134201.1, forward strand.
TGGGGCGGCAACCACGTCGTCCGCGGCGCGGAGCAGGCGTCCCAGGAGCTCGACGAGCTGCTCTCGACGGGGGCCTCCGTGAACTTCTACATGTTCCACGGCGGCACGAACTTCGGCTTCATGAACGGCGCCAACGACAAGCACACCTACCGGCCGACCGTCACCTCCTACGACTACGACGCCCCCCTCGACGAGGCCGGCGACCCGACCGAGAAGTTCGCCGCCTTCCGCAAGGTCATCGCCAAGTACGCTCCGGTCCCGGCGGAGTTCCCGCCCGCGCGCGCGGCGAAGTTCAGCCTGGAGGCGGTGGCGCTGACCGAGAGCATCGGTCTGCTGGACGCCGCGCCGGCCCTCGGGGACGCCGTGGCCTCGCGCCGTCCGCTGACGATGGAGGAACTCGGACAGGACTACGGCTTCGTGCTGTACGAGGCGGACCTGCCGGACGCCGGGCCCGCCCTGCTCGAACTGGAGCAGGTGCGCGACCGCGCCCAGGTCTTCCTCGACGGCCAGCCCGTGGGGGTGCTGGAGCGGGAGGGCCACGAGCACTCCCTCACCTTCACGGTCCCGCGGCCGGGCACGGTCCTGACCGTCCTCGTCGAGAACCAGGGGCGCGTGAACTATGGCCAGGGCATCCACGACCGCAAGGGGCTGCTCGGCGGCGTTCTGCTGAACGGGTCCCCGCTCGAGGGATGGACCAGCCGTCCGCTGCCGCTCACCTCGCTCGAGGACCTTCCGTTCGGCGCCGGGTCGTCCACGCCGACCGGGCCGGCCTTCTACCGTGGCACCTTCGACGCGGACCGGACCGCCGCCTTCCTCCACCTCGACGGCTGGACGAAGGGCAGTGTCTGGGTCAACGGCTTCGCCCTCGGCCGGTATTGGTCTCGCGGCCCCCAGCGCTCGCTGTACGTGCCCGGCCCGGTGCTGCGTGCGGGTGCGAACGAAGTCGTCGTACTCGAACTGCACGCACCCGGCCGGGAACGAAGGGTGGCCTTCCGGGACGCACCCGACCTCGGCCCGGTCGAGGACTGACCGCCCCGGCGACCGTGTGGGGCCGTGTCCCACGCCGTGGATTCACACGGCCGCACCGGTGCCGGGGGCGAGGCGGGGCAGGTCAGACGGCCGAGCGCCTCCACTTCTGGTTGTCGCCGCCGTTGCACGTCCACTGGACGAGCCGCGCGCCGTCGGCCCAGGAGTGGTTCGCGACGTCGAGGCACTTGCCGCTGTGCTGGGCGACGAGCCGCATGCCGGTCGGGCCTGCCTGGGCCGTCTTCCACTTCTGTCCGGGCGCGTCGCCGCAGGTGACCTGTACGACGGCGGCGCCGTCATCGGAGGACGCGTCCCGGACCGCGAGACACTTCCCGCTGTGGCGGAGCATGATCCGCACCGTGCCGTCTCCCACGCCCCGGAACCACACCTGCTGGTTGACGCTGCCCGCCGTGCAGGCCCACTGGATCAGCGCGGCGCCTTCGGCCACCGACCAGTCGGCGGCATCCGCGCACTTGCCGCTGTGCGCGGGGGTCAGGATGTTGCAGTCCCCGGTGCCCCGCACGGTGCCGGCTTCCGTGGAGATGATGATCTGGGGGTAGTAGTCCATGGAGAGGGTGGTCCTGCTCGGGAACTTCAACGGGAGCCAGATGTACTGCGAATCGTTGACCGTGCCGCCCATGGAGTTGCCCCAGCGGTCGCCCATGTACAGGTAGGTGGTGGCACCGGCGCCCTCCACGGGCAGCACGAAGGCCGTCTGGGAGCCGTAGGTCCTGCCGTCGCCCAGGTCCCGCAGAGAGCTCCAGGTGCCGGTGACGCTGGCTGCCGTGCCGTACTTCTGCTGGTTGGGGGACCAGCCGGTCGCGCCGGACGTCACCAGGAAGTAGACGCCGTCGCGTTTGAACAGGGCCGCAGCCTCGCGCGACTGGCCGGCCCACAACTTCTGCACCTGGGTCTCGATGCCGGTGTAGTCCGCGGTGAGCCGGTAGATGTGCAGGTCCGCGTTCTCGTTGGCGGCGGAGATCATGTAGCCGGTGCCGTCGGTGTCCACGAAGGTGGTGATGTCCCGGGACATGTGTCCCAGCGGCCGGAAGCTCCCGCGCCAGGAGTAGTCGCCGTCGACCGTGGAGGAGACGGCCACCGCGGCACGGGCCTCGCTGTAGTCGGTGGCGCTGCCCTCCTTGTGCATCCACATGACGAACTGCCCGGTGGCGCGGTTGTACATCACCTTGGGGCGCTCGATGTTGGCGGTGGCCAGCTCCGGGTCGGTGGCCTGGGACAGGACGTGGCCGCGGAGCTCCCACGTCTTGAGGTCGGTGGAGCGGTAGGCGGAGACGTACCGGAAGCTGTTGTCGGGGTTCCGGTCCTCTCCGAACCAGTAGTAGTACTCGTCCACCTTGATGGCCCCTCCGCCATGGGCGTGGACGGGCCGGCCGGCGGGATCGGTGAACTGCGTGGCGTTGATGACGGTGACGGGGGAGGGGGAGGCTGCGGCGGTGCCGAGACCGCCGAGGAGGCTCGCGAAGAGCGCGGCCACGACGGCGAACAGGGCTGTCAGGTAAGGGGGGTGACGTCGCATGAGTACCTCGTGACGGCTGGCGGGTGGAGAGCCGTGGACGGGCGGTGCGCCCACGGCTCCGGAACCGACGGCGGCGCCGGCCCCGGTGCAGGCGATGTTCCACACGCGTTATGTTTACGTAAACATTGCGCGGGCTGGCTGCGAGTCTGGGAGCCATGCCGGGGCCTGTCAAGCAGTCGGACGTGAATCGTCACAACCGGCCCGGGTGGCGCTCCTCCGCCCAACCTCACGTGTGACGCCCCGGGTTGGATGGGGTGGTCCGCGGCCGACTGCTCGTGAGAACGCCACGCCAGGGCGGACACTGCCGCCCGGTGGCTCATTTTTCGGCCAGCGGGCGCAAGGTGCTGGACGCTCCCAGGTGGGAGTGCCACCATCGCGTACCGATGGTTACGTAAACATTTCTCATCAGGTCCTGCCCCATGAGGCCGATTCCGGCCCGGAGGCCGTCATCGCTTCCCTCCGTCGCGGACCTGTAGGTCACTGACACAAGGACCCACCATGACGCTCCTGCCGTCACCGGCAAAAGCAGTCCCCCCGCCCCGTTCCCGTTCGCGCGCACGTCGGAACGCCCTCGTCGGCTGGGGGTTCGCCGGACCGTTCGCAGCGGTGTTCGCCCTCGTCTTCCTGGCTCCCATCGGGTACGCGTTCTACCTCAGCCTGATGCGCGACCGGCTCATCGGCGGCACCTCCTTCGTCGGCGCGGACAGCTACCTCCAAGCGCTGACCGATGCGCGGTTCTGGGAGGGGTCGGCCCGGGTCGGGCTGTTTCTGCTCGTCCAGGTGCCGGTCATGCTGGGGATCGCGCTGCTCGTCGCGCTCGCCATCGACAGCGGCCGGCTGTACGGCAAGGCCTTCTTCAGGGTGGCCGTGTTCCTGCCCTACGCCGTACCGGCCGTGGTGGCCAGCCTGATGTGGGGGTTCATCTACGGCACCAGGTTCGGCCTGGTGGGCAACCTGAACGACGCGTTCGGCCTGGCCCTGCCGGATCCGCTCTCGCCCTCACTGGTGCTCGCCTCCATAGGCAACTTCGTGACCTGGGAGTTCGTCGGATACAACACCTTGATCTTCTATGCCGCCCTGAAGGTGGTTCCGCGCTCCTTCTACGAGGCGGCGGCCATCGACGGCGCCGGGGAGTGGCGCATCGTCACCGCGATCAAACTGCCGGCCATCCGCAGTGCGGTGGTCATCGCGACGATCTTCTCGATCAACGGCAGCTTCCAGCTGTTCAACGAGCCGAACATCATGCAGAACCTCGCTCCCAACGCGATCACGACCGACTACACCCCGAACCTCTACACGTACTCGCTGGCCTTCTCCGGGCAGCAGCACAACTACGCGGCGACCATTGCCATCGTGATGGGCGTCTTCACCGCGGTCATCGCCTACGCGGTCCAGCTCCGCGGTATGCGGAAGGGCTGAGCACATGATCACGGATCCCACCGGTGTTTCCTCGGACACGAGGGAGCGCACCGTCCGCTCCGGCGCGGACTCGAGCGGCGCCGCCGCCCGATCACCGAGGCCCCCGGCCACCGAACCGCCCCGTCCGTCGCCGCCGCGTCGTCGCCGACGGCCCCACACCCCGCTCGATCCCAAGCCCAGCATCCCGCTGACCCTGGGGGCCGGACTGGTCCTCGTGTACACCCTCCTGCCTCTCGTGTGGCTGGTCGTCAACGCGACCAAGGACCAGGAGGACCTCCTCGACTCCTTCGGTCTGTGGCTCGGCAAGGACTTCCAGCTCTGGGACAACATCTCCCGCACGCTGACCTATGACGACGGCGCCTTCGTCCGCTGGACACTGAACACACTGCTGTACGTCGCCGCCGGTGCGGGCGGTGCGACGCTGCTCGCCGTGCTCGGCGGATACGCGCTGGCCGTGTACGAGTTCCCGGGCCGCCGAGCCGTGTTCGCCGTCGTCATCGGGGCGGTGGCCGTCCCCGGCACGGCCCTCGCCGTCCCCACGTTCCTGATGTTCAGCGGCATGGGCCTGGCCAACACTCCCTGGGCAGTGATCATCCCCTCCCTGGTCTCGCCCTTCGGGCTCTACCTGATGTGGGTGTTCACCGCGCAAGCGGTACCTTCCGAACTGCTCGAAGCCGCCCGCATCGACGGTGCCGGTGAGCTGCGCATCTTCTTCAGGATCGCCCTGCCGCTGCTGATGCCGGGAACCGTGACGGTGCTGCTCTTCTCCATGGTCGCGACATGGAACAACTACTTCCTGCCGCTGATCATGATCAAGGATCCGGACTGGTACCCGCTCACCCTCGGTCTCAACGCGTGGAGTGCCCAGGCCAGGACCGCGGGCGGCGAGCCCGTGTTCGACCTCATCATCACCGGATCCCTGCTCACCATCGTGCCGATCGTCGTCGTCTTCCTCCTGCTCCAGCGCTACTGGCAGTCAGGCCTGGCCGCCGGCAGCGTCAAGGAGTGACGCGCCCGGCTTCGTGCCCGGTCCCTCCCGACCCACTTCATCCGCACACCGAATCAGGAGCACCACCGATGAGAACGAACAGCCGCCGCCGGATCTTCGCCGCCGTCGCCGCGACGTGCCCCCTGACCCTCGGCGCCACCGCCTGCGGTTCGCCGGACCCGGGGGCCGACAGTTCCGCGAAGGACGTGGCGTCAGCACTCGAAGCCGGAGGCAAGGTGACGGTGTGGGCATGGGAGCCCACGCTGAAGAAGGTGGCCGCCGACTTCGAGAAGAAGTATCCGAAGGTGGACATCGAGCTCGTCAACGCGGGCACGGGCGACAAGCAGTACACCGCGCTGCAGAACGCCATCGCCGCCGGCTCGGGAGCCCCGGACGTGGCTCAGGTCGAGTACTACGCCGTCGGCCAGTTCGCCATCGGCAAATCCCTGGAGGAGCTCTCCCGCTACGGCGCATCCGCCCACGACCAGGCCTTCACCACCGGTCCCTGGAACGGGGTCAAGTACGGCCAGGGGATCTACGCCCTCCCCATGGACTCCGGACCCATGGCGCTGTTCTACAACAAGAAGGTATTCGACCGGCACGGCATCGCCGTCCCCACCACCTGGGACGAGTGCGTCGAAGCGGCGCGCGCCCTGCACAAGGCGGACCCGAAGCTCTACATCACGAACGACACCGGGGACGCCGGCGCCACGACCAGCCTGATCTGGCAGGCGGGCGGACGCCCGTACAAGGTGGAGGGCACCGAGATCGGCATCGACTTCGGTGACCCCGGAACGGCTCAGTACGCGGGTACCTGGCAGAAGCTCATCGACGAGCGACTGCTCGCGCCGGTCACCTCCTGGAGCGACGAGTGGTACAAGGGTCTGTCGGACGGCAGCATCGCCACCCTGTCCATAGGCGCCTGGATGCCCGCCAACTTCGTCTCGGGTGCACCCGCCGCGTCGGGGGACTGGCGCGTGGCGCCCCTCCCGCAGTGGACCAGGGGTGCCAAGACGGGTGCGGAGAACGGGGGCAGCTCCCTCGCCGTGCCGAAGGCGTCGAAGAACAAGGCGCTGGCCTACGCCTTCATCGAGTACGCGACCACGGGAGCCGGGGCCACGGCCCGCGCCTCCGAGGGCGCCTTCCCCGCCACGCGTGCCGACCTGGAATCGCAGGCCTTCCTGGACACACCGTTCCCCTACTTCGGGGGGCAGCAGGCCAACCGGATCCTGGCCGACGCGGCCCGTGACGTCGCCGCGGGCTGGTCGTACCTGCCGTACCAGGTGTACGCGAACTCCGTCTTCAACGACACCGTCGGCAAGGCGTACGTCTCCTCGACGACCCTGACCCGGGGACTGGAGGCCTGGCAGGCCACAAGCGCCAAGTACGGCACGGAGCAAGGATTCACCGTCACCAAGTAGCGCAGCGGTGGCCAGGAGCCGGTCGAGGCCGTGCTGTGCGGCCTCGACCGGCAGCGGCAGCGGCTGCGGGGCCACCGGCCCCGCGGTGCCTTGCCATCACCGCCGGGAACTCAGGCCCCGGGGCCGCGCAATGTTGAGATACGTTGATTCAGTTCTGATTCTGATGGAAATCGGGCAGGATGTGCGACATGAACTACCATGCCGCGCAAGACCGCTACGCCTCCATGACCTACCGCCGGGCCGGACACAGCGGTGTGCAATTGCCTGTCGTCTCGCTGGGCCTGTGGCACAACTTCGGTGACGGCCAAGCGTTGGAGGCGCAGCGGGCGGTGCTGCGCCGGGCCTTTGACCGAGGTGTCACGCACTTCGATCTGGCGAACAACTACGGGCCGCCGTACGGGAGCGCGGAATGCAACTTCGGCCACCTGTTCGCGCAGGACTTCCGTGTCTTGTCGCGCGCCCGGACCTCCGTACAGCCGGCAAGGTAGCCGCTGCCCAGACCGATCACCCGGCTGATGTCGACGCGCGCGGTGAACTCGTCGAACGGCGTGCTCACTTCCGCCTCGCAACGGAACAGAACCGCTTCGTCCAGGTAGCGCCACCGCATGCCGTCGGCGTCCGGAGGGACGGCCGCGATCAGCTGGTCCAGCGGTTCCAGATGACGGGCCACCGCTTCGAACTCCGCAGGCCCGAAGGCCAGTACATCGACGCCGAGCGGCGTCGCCGCCGTGCGGATCGCGGCGTCATCCGGGCGGATCCGAAGGGTGGTGGCCAGCTCTGTCGCCAGCTCCGCCGTCTGGTCGACGACGCTCAGCACCCTTCGCAGTGCCTCTTCGGCCAGGGGGATGTCGGGCATGATCCCGTGCTACCCGGCGCCGTCATCTCCCACACCGGCCGTCCCCGTCAGCGATGAAGCCGTCGGATCGCTCATATGGACTCGGCCGGCCCGGCGTGCCGGCTCGGCGGGGGCTTCGATGAGGTTGAGGTAGACGGCGCCGCTGAAGCGTCCGGTCACGGCGGCGGCTCCTGTCAGCAGTGCCCCGCGCGGGACGGTGCGCCGGCTTGGCAGATCGGCGTGGTGGGGTGCGATCACGGTGGACGGCTTCCGGGGCGGCGTTCAGCTGTCCAGGCGGCGCTTGCTGAGCCCGGCGACCATTTGGGGGTCGTGGTGGTCGAAGAACAGCGTCGTGCCGGTGTCGAGATGGGCGATCTCCGCCATCTGCTCGTCGGTGAGTTCGAAATCGAAGACGTCGAAGTTCTGCGCCATGCGGTCGGGGCTGACCGACTTGGGGATCGTGACGATGCTCCGCTGGATCAGCCAGCGGAGTACGACCTGGGCCGCGGACTTGTCGTGTGCCTTGCCGATCTCGCTGAGGACGGGGTGGGTGAACATGCCGTCGGCCTGCGGGACCCGGATGGCCTCGGCCTGCGCTCCTCCGACACCGCCGGCGCCGTACCAGCCGCCGTGCGGGCAGGCGGTGTGGAAGCCGTCCCGGCAGATCGGACAGGTGTTGTCGGAGAATGCGAACGGGGAGATCACGAAGTCGCCCCGCTTCAGCCCCCGGACGTCGGAGCCGGTCTCCTCGACGACGCCCAGGAACTCGTGCCCCATGGGCACGCCCTCGTCGGTCTTGTCCATGGAGTGGTAGGGGTGCAGGTCGGAGCCGCAGACACTGGCCAGGGTGATCCGGACGATCGCGTCCCTGGGCTCGACGATGGCCGGGTCCGGCACGTTCTCGATCCGGACGTCGCCGGGACCGTACATGAAGGTGGCACGCATGGAAGATCTTGCCTTTCGTTGGTGCAGAAGCTCCGTGAGCTGCCAAGAGGGCCGGCGCGGTGCCTCGGGCGGCCGACGGCGTCAGCGCGGTTCGAGGCGCAGGGTGGAGGCGCGGGCCGGGTCGGTCAGAACGTGCTCGACGATGCTCGTGTAGCGCCCGTACTTCTTCCGGTAGGCGGCGTCCACCCCCGCGTACTCGCCGGGGTCGGCCCGGTGGAAGGTGACGTCCTGCCGGACTCCTCCGGCTTCGATACGGCCCCGGTGCAGCGACTGCGTCCCCCGGAACCAGGGGCCGTCGGGGCCTTTGACCGACCGGACGTACAGCCGGCCGCCGGAGCGGACCACCCACATCGTCACCGGATCGCGCAGGGTGCCGTTGGCCCGTTCGGATGCGAGATCCAGCTCCTCAGCTGCGGCGACCTTGTCCAGATCCGTGCCGTTCCAGTCCGCCATCGTCTTTCCCTTCCGGTCTGCAGGGCTGAGAGCCGGGCCCGTGCCCGGCCGTGTCGCCGTCCGTCACCTTCACCGTTGCCCGCCTCCATGGGGCCCGCCAGCTGAAAGACGGGGCGCGCTCAGCCGGGTGCGGGGACGGCCGGGCGCTTCGCTCTCGAACAGGAGCGACACGTTCAACCGTGCCCCGTCACGCCTGCTCCAGGCAGGCCGAGCTTTGCCAGGGGGTAGCCAGCGGGGGTGTGACAGGGCCCCCCTCGTCGTGAATGCCGAACCGGCGGCGGAGAGACACTCGCGCCATGGCACCCGAGCAGCACAGCAGCGGCGACGAACTGGCACGCTTCCTGCGCGCCCGCCGCACCCAGACCAGCCCCCAGTCCGCCGGCCTCACCCCCGGCCCCGGCGTCCGCCGTACCCCCGGCCTGCGCCGCGAGGAGCTGGCCACCCTCGCCGGAGTCAGCATCGACTACTACACCCGCATGGAACGCGGCAAGGAACCCGTCCCGGCCCCGCCGTGACCGACGCCCTCGCCCGCGCCCTCCAGCTCGACGACGCCGAACACCAGCACCTGCGCGACCTCGCCATCCGCACCGCCCGCTACGCACCCCAGCCCGCCCCGGCCCCCACCCGTACGGTGCGTCCGCACCTGAAACTGCTGCTGGAAACCGTGCGCCCGAACCCCGCCTACATCGTCAGCCGCAGCATGGACGTCCTCGCGTCGAACCCTGGCGGCCTCGCCCTGTACGCGGGCATCGAGGACTGGCCCGCCGGCCGGCGCAACCTCGCCCGCTACCTCTTCCTCCACCCTGCCGCACGCGACGTCTTCGCCGACTGGGACAACCAGATCCGCGGCTGCGTCGCCCGCCCGCGCGCTCTGGCCGGCACGGACCCCGACGCGCCCGACCTCACCCAGCTCGTCGGCGAGCTCCTCCTGAAGAGCCCCGACTTCGCAGGGCTGTGGGAGCGCTACGAAGTCACCGGCCGCAAGTACGCCACCAAGACCTTCCACCACCCCCAGATCGGGAAGATCACCCTCGGCTTCCAGGGCATGGCGCTGGAAGGCACCGCCGGCCAGCGGATGGGCGTGTAACTGGTGTCGGCCGTTTCCCGACAGCCCGGAGCGGGGGCGTGCAGAAGCAGTGGGCTCCGCCCGGATGATGACGAACCGCATGTGCGCCGCGCACGCCGGTGCGGACTCTGCCCTCATCGAGGTCACCAGCCCGCGTGCGACCCTCGTCGCTGTCCAGAACCGCAGCCCACCCAGGTCGCGGCGTACGTACAGTGGCGCGAGCCGTCCGAGGACCGCGCCGCACTCCCCGCCGTTCCCCTCGGCGACGGCGAGCGCTGCGGGGGTGAAGGCGTGTGCGGAGGCGGCGGCCGGGTGATGGTCGGTCGCCGCTTGGGAGGCGTGAGCGACGGCCGGCAGGGGCGGGGCGGCGAGGGTGAGCGCAGCTCGACTCGGAGCTCGCAGGACGGTTCAATGCCCGGGTGGTGAACTGGGCACAGATGTACGACTGGCATTCCGACGTGGACCGAGTTCCCGAGCTTCTGGATCGTTTGGAGCACGGGGACGATGACGAGGCATGGACGGAGTTGGGACACCGGTTGATCCTGGAACGCGACCTGGTGTCGCCCGCCGGCATCGCCGCCCTGCCCCGTCTGGTGCGTCTCGCACCGGGGAGCACGAAGGCACGGCACCTGGCCGGAGAAATCATGGAGCGCGCGGCAGGACGCCACGGCGGTGACGAGCTCCTGGCTGACAGCGCCGATGCGATCGCCGAGTTCGGCATCCTGCTGGACCTGCACCTGCAGGCCCGGCCGGCCGACTACGTGGTGACTTTCCGCGCACTGCTCGCGGTCCGGGAGCAATACCACTGGGCCAACGTCCTGGGGGACTTCACGGACGACTTCTACGACCTGCCGTGCCCTCACTGCGCGACGCAGGTGACGATTGCCATCGGCGACTACGGGCGCTACTCGGCGATCCGCGACTGGAACCTGGGCGACGTGGACCGGCGCGACCTCCGGCCGGCGCCCGACGAGGAGCTTTCGGGTGTCGGCCGGTGGATGCACGAGGTGGCCATCCGGGATGGGGAAGTCGGGCTCGCCGAGGGAATCTCCCACCTTTTCGGCAAGGCGGAGTGTCCGAGATGCGCCAGCGTCTTCACCATCGCGGATGAGTACGAGGCCGCCAACTGCCCGGTCCTGCGGTAGTCCCGCGTGGCACTGGCGCTTGGCCCTTCTGCGCTGGCGGAAACGGCCTTCCCTCACGCCGCCTGCGACACCTGGGTGACCGAGGCCGGGAAAGCCGTTCGTGGAGTGGAGGGGCGCCGGCCCCGAGGCGTGGGTACCGTTCCCCTGACGTGCCTCCACGTCCCAGGTGGCGAAGCCTCGTGGAGGACCGGCCCGCTCGGCCCGCTCGGTGCGCTCGCCACTCGCCGGCAGGAGGACCGTCTCGAGTCGCACGGTGCGGTAGGGCGGGGTGCGAAGCATCAGCGAGTCCTGACCGGACGTGCCGCGGGGACGCGGTTCCCCGTACGGCCGTGCGGCAGGCGAGCAGAGGAGCAGAGGAGCAGCGGTGACTGAGACGGGACCGATCGTTGTGTTCGCGAACTTCCTCTCGGACTTGGCGGTGGATCTCAACGAGGGGCAGATCCTGACGCAGTGGGCCCAGCAGGCGCCGCGGAAGGCGTGGCTGCTTCGGCCGGGGGACGTACTGGTCACTCCCGTGCCGCTGAGCCGGGAGTTCTTGCGGTACGTGTACGACTTGACGGGAGTGCCCCCGGAATCGGTGGCGGTCATCGAAGTACCCCCCGCCGGAGCCGTTCCGCTGGCTCGGGCGGTGCGCGAGGCCGGCCTCGTCGGGCACCTCCGGGCTCTCGCCGCTGACCGGGGTGCTGCGCTGCTGCCGACGGCGCTGGACGCGTCGGCGATCGCGTTCGCCCGGGACATCGGCATCGCGGTCCATCCGTACCCCACGGTCGAGGCCGCCGAGGCCGCTCTTGAGATGACCATGCTGCTCAACACGAAGACCGGGTTCCGCGAGACGGCCGGACGACTGGGCATGCGACTGCCGGTGGGGCGGATGTGCCGGCGCCCGGAGGCCGAGGGTGTGGCGCGCGAGCTGCTGCGGGACCACGAGCGTGTCGTGGTGAAGCCCGACCGTTCGGCGGGTGGGCACGGGATGCGCTTCGTGTCCCGCGACGACCTGAGGGGTGGCGCGAGCCTGGCGCTCGATACGGTTGGTGGGCCCGACGGCATGTGGGTGGTGGAGGAGTGCCTCGACGTGGCCGAGTCGGTCAGTATCCAGCTGGAGGTGACCGCTTCCGGGACACGCGCGCTCTTCAGCGGTGCGATGCGCACGGTTCAGGGCTCCTTCACGGGATACGCCTCTCCGCTGCCGCCGTCCTGCGCGCACGTGGCCGGCGAGCTGGAGGCGTGGGGGACGGCCCTGGGCCGCGACCTGGCCGACCACGGCTACGCCGGGTTCGGGCTCGACGCGCTGGTCGACGCGGACGGCGTCGCGTACGCGAGTGAGAGCAACATCCGCCGTACGGCCACCACCACACCGCACACCATGGTCACCCGGCTGACTGAGGGATCGGCCAACGCACACCCGGCGTGGTCGGTGGCGAAGGGCTGGACACGGACTCCCATGGAGTTCGACGAGGCGCTTGCCCGGCTGCGCGCATCCCGCCTCGCGTTCGACCCGGATCGCGGCGAGGGCGTGGTCCTCTACGTGGACGTGCCGCCCGACGGCCGTTCCTGGCGGTACGCGGTGATTGCCAGGAGCGCTGGCGATGTGGAGGAGCAGCAAGCCGCATTGGCCGAGGTCCTCGAATTCGAGGGCGGCTGACTCCCACGACGACGCCGGTCCCGGCACCCAGGAGAGGGTGCCGGGACCGGCGTCGTCGTGCGGGAACGGGATCAGGCGGGGCGGCCGCCGAAGGGGGCGCCGGTGCCGTAGTAGGTGCCCAGCTCTTCTCGGTATCCGGTGTCGCCGAGGTGCTTGTCCCGGTGGAACTCGGGGGCGTTCTTGATCTGTTCCTTGGTGCGGTCGACGAAGATCTTCTTGTCCTCCGGGTCGACCCGGACCACGGTGCTCGCCGGCAGCAGGACCTCCTTGCCGAAGATCCATACGCCGGTGTCGACCACCAGGTAGGCGTCACCGACCTCGTCGGAGTGCTTGTCGACCTTGCCGATGCTGCCGTCGGTCGCCTCGACCTTGTAGCCGGTCAGATCGGTACCGGCCAGGTGGCCCGACGTCGACTTGTAACTCCACACATGTTCAGTCACGCGAAAACAACTCCTCCGGTCAACGGGGGACGGCGGGAGAATGGAATCTCCCGCCGATCCTCCTTGTTCCGTACGTCGTGCTCGGCGGTTGTGCTGCGTTCCGCCTGGACTTCACCTGCCCTGCCTTTACGACTTCACGCACCCGGATCGAAATGCGGGACCGGGGCGGCCGTCGATCATTGGAGGTGAGCAGGTTCCCTGCTGCGTCACGGCGACCGTCCCGGCTGCCCTCCGGATGCCCCTGATATCCACCTTTATCCGTTCCGTGTTCGCGAGGGCATGTCGACAACGGCATGGCGGTGGCCGGTCCCCCCCCAGGAAGGGGGACCGGCCACCGCCATGCAGTGTCAGAACTGCGCTTTGTCGTACGGCTACCAGCGATACCAGCGGCCACTGCCGCCCTTGGGTCGGGCGACGAAACCGATCAGCCACAGGATCAGGACTGCGATAGCCACCCACCAAAGAATCTTCACCGCGAAACCCGCGCCGAAGAGGATCAGGGCCAGCAGAAGAACGAGAAGCAGGGGAACCATAGTTATCAACCTCCGAAGTGCCGTGTGCCCGACCGTACCCAGGACATGCATGCGATCCTTATTTGTTTCTTATCCTGGTGGCTGGGCAGAAGATCTTGCCTGCATTCCGCGACGGCGCTTCGACGGAGCCGTGTCGGGGCCGATGCATCGGGGGAGATTCTTCTTACGCTGCTTGGCCCAATCGCCAACCGGTGAAGCGTCCTTCGGGCAGAACATCTTCCATGGACAGCAATCACGAGATGGATCCGGCGCATCAGGTGCCGGACGGAGTCGACGAGAAGACGGTGCGCGCTCTGGGTGCGCTTTCGAAGGCGCTGGAAACCACGGAGCGGGCCCGTGGTCACCTCTACGGGTTCCACCAGCTGACCGGGACCGCGGACTTCGAGCTCGGCGACGCGGCGCGGCTCCTGCGCGAGGCGGGGCACGAGGAGCAGGCCGCCCGGGTCGAGCGCGAGATCGTGGGCCGCAACGTCATCCCGGGCCACTGGACGTTCCAGATCATCGAGGCCTACAACTTCACCTACTACCAGCCCTTCGCCGCGGTGGAACGCGACATCGTCGACGAGGTGGCCGGCGGGCGGGGTCACCTCCTGGAGGCCCGCCTCAAAACGATTCGCCGCACTCCCCACCATCCTGACCACACCGCAACGCCCCCCTCTTGAAAGAAGGCCCGGCTCGGCGGGGGGCGGGTGAGGCCCACCGGAACTCAGCTGGCCGAGCGGGGCTCCTCAGAGGGGATGGAGCGGCGCGCTGGGGCCTCAACGCTCTCCCGCCGGACCGGCTCGCCGCTCAGGAACTCGGTCGGCGCACGATAGGTGATGTGCCCTACCTTCTTGCCGTCCGTTCGGCGTCGTCGGATCAGCCGGTCTCCGTCGGGCTCACGGGCGCGGATACTTCTGGTCCTTCTGGTCGCGCGCATGCTCTTCCGGGGTCTGCCAGGAGTCCTCGCGGCGCTGTGCGACGGGGTTCTGCTCGGCCGGTGGTGCCTCCCGGCGCCTGCGTCGGCTTCCGTACCAGAATGCGCCGATCAGAAGGACGACCAGGACCACTCCGACAAACATGAGGAAGAGTGAGGCCTGGCCTTCGGCCGCGAGTGTCTCGATAGCAGTCATATGCGGCCCCTACCCGCGATCCGCGGACATACCAGACGCCGAACGGGTTTATATCGGCTGGTGAGCACGCTCCTTCGGCGCCGCCGGCGGACGACGTAGGCGCGTCGCCCATCCGGGCCGATCCATCGTTTCGGACGAGCAACGCGATCGTGCGCCGGTTACACGGGCGTGGGGTGACCAGCCGCGCCGCGAGAGGGTCGCGACACCTCTGAGAAGGTCTGCGCGCACCCTTGCCTCGCAGGCGTAGCCGTCACACTGCGGCTGGTGGAGGGGGTGTTTCGCTGACGCGGCGGTACTCGGCGTTGATGCGCTGGGCTTCCGCGAGCTGGTCTTCGAGGATGACGATGCGACAAGCGGCCTCGATGGGGGTTCCCTGGTCGACGAGCTCCCGTGCGCGGGCGGCGATGCGCAGTTGGTAGCGGGAGTAGCGGCGATGTCCGCCCTCCGAGCGGAGCGGGGTGATCAGGCGTGCTTCGCCGATGGCGCGGAGGAAGCTCTGGGTGGTGCCGAGCATGGCGGCGGCCCGGCCCATGGTGTAGGCGGGGTAATCGTCGTCGTCGAGGCGGTCGTCGAACGAGTCGTGTGCTGTCATTTGCACCTCTGTCTGTGGAACGCGTGGAGGGGCCCTGGTGCCGTACGGCACCAGGGCCCCGAAGGAACTGCTACACCATCTGCCGACCCTCGTACTGCGCCGGCCTTCTGTTTCCGCGGACCTGACCTGCACTCGGCCGGGGGCGCGGGGATCGCGGTTGCTTGACCGGAGACCACCTCACTATCGATGTCCTGCGGTACCCGGGCTCAGACTTCCGCCCGGGCGATCCTGATGGCGGTCAACTCCTCCGTTCTTCCCTCTGATGGAACCAATCACTTGCCAAGCGGGGACTGCTTACTGCTGGTACTTCTCTACTGCGCACTGCTGGTGATGCGAACTACTCCGTGGCCTGCTCCAGCGCCACTCTTCGGCAGCCAGCCCCGTTGCCCATCCTGCGTCTGCTCTGGCTTAGAACCCCGCTGCCGAACCTCCCGGTACGCGCGCCCGCAGTCGACGCCTTTACCGAGGTACCGCTCTCTGACTGCACTGCTGGGTACTGCTGGTGGCGGCCCCTGATCACTGCGGGCCGCCCGGTCCGGTCGTCAGTTCCGTCGCCGTCCTACAACAACCCTGGCTTCGGAACTCCACCACCGCACCGCCCTGCGAACTGCGTGTACTGCTGCCCGGCAGGTTCGTCTCTCCGGGCCTTGCTCGATCTCGTCTACGAGAGAAACCATAACCACGACAGAGGTGAATGTCTACTGTGGCCGCCATAGATTTTCGCGCGTTCGATGCGGAGCTAATCGGCCTCGAACGCGACCCGTATCCGGCTGGCCGCCTCGCTCCCGGGAGGGACGCGCTGTCTTCGAACGCCAGTCCATCTCCGGAAATCAGGCGGCGGCCTGGGGCTGCCGCAGTTCTGCCTGGCCGAAGAGGAGTGCGTAGCCTCCCGGGAGGCGGTCCAGGATGCGGGCGAGGAGGTCGGGTCCGGCGAGCGCGGTGACGGTGGCGAGTACGGCGCAGGTGTCCCAGCGCGCGGTGGCGGGGGTGCCGCCGGTTCGGGCGGCCAGGTCCTTGACGAAGCCCCAGCCGGTGAGCTGCTCGATATCGGGGATCTGGGCGGTCAGGGTGAGGGCTGCTTCGACGGGCAGGCACTGGGCGAGGTCGACGCGTTCGTCGCGGGTGACCTGCCGGCCGAGCGCGGCGAGGACGTCGTGGACGGCTTCTTCCGCGCGTTCGCGGGTGGGGTAGGCGCCCTCGTAGCGGACGCGTTCCAGCATCTGGTCGAACGTCACGGCGGGGGTGGGCCGGTCCGGTCGAGGCTGGTCGTACATGGTGCTGCGGTGCCTTTCTCTTCGAAGGTTCGAGTTCCGGCCGTCGGAGCTGGTCAGGTGGGCTGGGGGTGGCCGAAGAGGAGGTCGTAGCCGGGCGGGAGCTGGAGCAGGACCTCGCGCACGAGTACGTCACCTGCGGCGGCGGCCACGGTGGAGAGGACCGCGCCGATGTCCCACAGGGCGGTCTTCTCGGTGGCGCCTTCGATCCAGGCCGCGGTCGCGCGGACGAAGCGTTCGGGTGAGAGCGGTTCGGCGGCCTGCAGGGGATTGAGGAGGATCAGGGCGTACGTCTCGGGGAGCCGGGCGGCGAGTTCGGCCCGCACGGTGCCGACCAGGTGCGCGCCGAGCAGGGCCAGGACGACGCGGGCCGCCCGTTCGGCTTCCGGCAGGGTCGTGTACTCGCCGCGTTCCTGGACGTGGGCCAGGAACGCCTCCCTGCGTATCGACATCACGTCACCTCCGGGGAGGGTGAAGGGACGGGGAGGGGGGCGGAGGGCGGGGTGCCGGAGGGGGCGTTTCCCCGTCCTCCGCAGCTGGTGCGGGGCTGGTCAGCCGGAGATCTGCTTGCGGCCGGACTCGCCGCCGATGCTGATCTTGCGGGGCTTGGCGCGCTCGGCGATCGGGATGCGCAGGGTCAGGACACCCGCGTCGTAGTCGGCTTCGATGCGCTCGGTGTCGAGGGTGTCGGCCAGCATGATCTGGCGGGAGAAGACACCGAGGGGCCGCTCGGAGAGCTCCATCTGCACGCCGTCGGACTTCCCCGTGGGCCGGCGCTCGGCCTTCACCGTCAGCATGTTCCGCTCGACGTCGATGTCGATCGCCTCGGTGCTCACTCCGGGGAGGTCGAAGGCGATCACGTACACGTCGCCCTGACGGTAGGCGTCCATCGGCATCACGGACGGCTTCGACCACGTGCCCGACGTACCCGACAGCTGCTGGACGATCCGGTCCATCTCGCGGAACGGGTCAGTGCGCATCAACATCGCGAAACACCTCCAGTTGGTTCAGGCAGAAACTGCCCATGCGCTTCAACGTGCTCCCGTTGTAACATGTCATCGAAGCGATGACAAGCAAGCAGTCATCGGGAGGATGACGGACTGACGGAGAGTGTCATGCATGAGGCCGCCCCCACATCCGGCCAGGTTTCCTTCCTCGCCGCCGCAGCGGCACTGGAGACCATCGACCAAGCGGTAAGGGACGCGCAGCAACGCCCCGCGGGAGCGCCGACGGCCGAAGCGGCGCCCGCGCCGGACTCGGACTCGGGCCCGGGCCCGGACCCGGCTCTGGCCGCTCTGCTGATGCTGCGCGAGGTGCGTGAGCAGCTCGCCGGCTGGGAGAGCGGGCTGATCGAGACGGCCCGCGGGCAGGGCGCGAGCTGGGCCGACCTTGCCGGGCCCCTCGGGGTCGCAAGCCGCCAGGCCGCCGAACGCCGCTACCTGCGCCTGCGCCCCGGCACCGCCGGAAGCACCGGCGAGCAGCGGGTCCAGGCCACCCGTGACACGCGCGCCGCCGACCGCACCGTGACCGCCTGGGCCCGTGACAACGCGGCCGACCTCCGCCGGCTCGCCGGCCAGGTCACCGCCCTGACCGGTCTTCCCGCCAGCGCCGAGGGCGCCGTCGGCGACCTGAACCTGGCCCTCGCCGACAACGACGCCGCCCGCCTCGTCCGCCCCCTGATCGATACCCGGGCCCATCTGCGGTCGGAGGACGCCGAACTCGCCGGACACATCGACGCTCTGACCCGGCACACCGACCAGCTCCGCCAGGACTCCCACGACCAGCGCAGCATGTGATCCCCTGGCCCCGACCCACCGACCGGACCACGGGTTTCGGGGGCCACGCCCATATGAACGAGGAGTGACCCACCATGGCCGAACGCCCTTCCCCGGAGGCCGGCGGCAACGGCATCGCCGTGGAAGTCCTGCATCACGTCGTCGCCGTCAGGCCCTCGGGCGAGATCGACATCGAGACGGCCCCTTCCCTGCGGTTCGCCCTGGCCGAAGCCCTCGTCCACGCCTCACCGGCCAAGCCCGTGGCGGTCGACTGCAGTCACATCACCTTCTGCGACTCCGCGGCGCTCAACGCACTCCTCACCGCGCGACGCGCGGCACAGGAGACCGGCACCGTCATCCGCCTGGCAGCCCCCAACCACCAGCTCCAGCGCCTCCTGGAGATGACCGGAGCCCTGCCACTCTTCCCCGTGGACCAGGACCCGCCGAATGGCGACCGCTCTCCGAAGGGGTGCCCGGACGGCCTGCCCCAATAGGCACCGGCACCGGTGGTGTGCGGACACCGACCGGCGCGTACGGCGTAGGCGGGTCGCCTTTCCGGATCAAACCCACCTCTGGGGCGAGCCGCGCGATGCCGCACCGGGTACACGCCGTCAGGGCGGCTGAGAGCGCCGCCCGGTACGTCGATGCTGAGGAGAACCTGGTGGACGGGATCGTGCTGCTCAAGGAAGACCACAAGACGGTCGAAAAGCTGTTCAAGCAGTTCGAGAAGGCCGGCGACGACGCTCACGCGGAGAAGCGGAAGATCGCCGACCAGGTGATCGACGAGCTGACCACGCACACCTGGATCGAGGAGAAGATCTTCTACCCGGCCGCCCGGGAGGCGGCACCCGACACCAAGGACCACGTCCTGGAGAGCATCGAGGAACATCACGTCGTGCTGTGGATGCTCTCCGAACTCAAGGACCTTGACGCGGCCGACGAGCGGTTCGACGCCAAGATGAGCGTCCTGATGGAGAACGTCCGCCACCACGTCGAGGAAGAAGAGAAGGAGTGGTTCCCCGACGTCCGCAAGGCCATGGGCCGCAACCGCCTCACCGAACTCGGCGAACAGATGGAGAAGGCCAAGAAGAGGGCTCCGGGCGAGCCCCTTGCCGTCCCGAGTGCCAAGCGCTGACCGCGGGATCTGCCCTGCTCGACCTGGTTCCGCTGCTCGTGTTCGGCGCCCGCGTGCCGTGGACTGACCGGTCGGCCCAATGGTGACCGGCGGCCCGCGGCCTTTGGGCGATCTCCCCGGGTCTACCAGGGGGAGTGGGCGCAGATGGTCTTGCCGCCCTCGGGGGTGGGTTCGATGTGGACGTGGGTGGTGAGGCGGTTGATCAGCAGCCATCCCCAGCCCCCGCTACCGTCCGTGTGGGGCGGCCGGGGCTGGGGCGGGCAGGGGCTGGTGTCGGTGACACAGATCTCGAGGTGATCTCCGTGCAGTTCCAGGTGGAGGGCGCAGGGGCCCTCGGTGTGGCGGAGGGCGTTGGTGACGAGCTCGGCGACGACCAGGAGGACGCCGTCAGCGTTCGAGGGGTGGGCAGGGGGTCTGACGTGGGCGGCGCGGTGGAGGAAGGCGCGGGTGGCGTCGCGTGCGGCTGTGTTGGGCTGACCGCTGCGCGGCACGGGCTGATCGAGGACCGGTGTGGTCATTGAGCCTCCTTCCGCTGGTGGACCTGCACAGCGCCTGCCCCCTCTACGGTCAAGAAACCCGTTCTGTCCCCACGCGGTCGGTGCCGTAGGGAACGTGCCCGAACGTGTGGCGACACCGGAGCCACCTTCGCCCGCACCTTCGCCGGCACGCGCCGCGTTCTCTCCAGGATCCCGTCATGTCCGAACGCGACACCGCGGCCCAGCCGTCAAAGCCCGCTGCCGCTAAGCGATCATAAGATCCGGACGTTTGGAAACCCAGGCGCGGTGAAGGCGAGTGTTCACACCGGCTCTATTCACCGAGGTAGGAGAAGCGCATGGGCATCATTGCTTGGATCTTGATCGGACTGCTTGCGGGCTTCATCGCGAAGGCGCTGATGCCGGGCAAGGACCCGGGCGGCCTCATCATCACCATGCTCATCGGCATCGCGGGCGGCCTGCTCGGCGGCTGGCTCGGCAAGGTCATCTTCGGCGTCGACTCCATCGACGGCTTCTTCGAACTCTCCACCTGGATCGCCGCGATCATCGGCTCCGTCATCCTCCTCGCCGTTTACCGACTGGTCACCGGCAACAAGCGCCACCACAGCCACGCTTGAGCGACCCAGTCCCACCCGAGACGGAGCGGCTCCCCCCTCGCCGAGGGCGGAGCCGTTCCGCTGCCGGCACGGGGCAGGTCGGCAGCCGCCGGCATGCGGTCCCCGCCCTTCTCGCAGCCGAATCCGCTGGCGCCGCCAGCGAGATCGGGGATCCGCGTCCGCGGCATGGCCGGCGGCCAGAAGGAGCCGGTCGTCGGCACGAACGTCCGGAACGACGAGGGGCTGCCCGGAGGCCGCGACGGCGGCAGCGCCCGGCTCCCCGCCCAGGGCTCCGGCAGGCCGACCGGTCCGGGCAGGATCTGCCGGTCCTCCTCGACCAGTGAAACGAAGGCCAATGGCCGCTGAGCACCCGTGATACAAGGGTGCTGCTGGGGGGTCCGCTTCGGATTCTCGGCTCTGCTGGACCGACTGGCGGCCGGTCGAAGGGGTAGGCGCGAGGCAGTGCGGGTGAGCCGACTGCGGCCTACTCCGGCCCGTTCGACGAAGGGGCTTCCGTATGTCTCCCATGGTGATCGTCCCGGTGTGCGGCGTCGACCCAGCACGGCTCGGCCTGCCGCGGGGGAAGCGCCCGATGACGGTGGGCGTCGAAGAGGAATTCCTGCTCGTGGACCGGCGTACGGGCATTCCCGTGGCGCGGGGCCCTCATGTCCTGAAAGCCGCACTCCCGGTCCTCGGCGAGCAGGCGCAGGCGGAGTTCTTCGGCGCACAGGTCGAGGTGTGCACCCGTCCCACGCCGAGTCTGGCCGCGCTGAGGGCTGAACTTGCGCTGCTGCGGAAGGTGATGGGGGAGGCGGCGGCCGGCGAGGGGTGCCTGCTCGTCGCCACCGGTACTCCCGCCGTCCCGCCGGGGCGTCCGCTGACCGTGACCCCGGGCGAGCGTTACGAGCGAATGGCCGCCCGGTGGCCCGCTCTGCTGGGTGGGTACGACGGGATGGTGTGTGGCTGCCACATCCACGTCGGAGTGACCGGACGCGCCCAGGCCCTCGCACTGGCCAACCACATGCGGCCTTGGCTGCCGACGCTCCAGGCGATCGCCGCCAACTCGCCCTTCTCTCTGGGCGGGGACAGCGGCTGGGCGAGTCGCCGGTCGGTCGAGTACGCACGGTGGCCGGGCGTCGGTCCCGCACCCGTGCTCGACGAAGCCGGCTACGAACGCCTCGCCGACCACCTGGTCCACACCGGCACCCTGCTGGACCGCCGGATGATCTACTGGCACGCCCGACCCTCCGAGCACGTACCGACACTGGAGATCCGGGTCTGCGACGTGAACGCAGACCTCGACGTGGTCGTGCTGCTCACCGCCCTGGTACGAGGCCTGGCCACCTCACTGCTGCCGGACATCGGCAACGGACAGCCACCCCCGGACCTTCGCGACCCGCGCCTCCACGCTGCCCACGCTCTTGCAGCCCGTCGCGGGCTGACCGGCGAGGGCCTCGATCCCGCCCGGGGCGAGCACGTACCGGCCCTGGTGCTGGCGGAGCGGCTGCTGGAACGCGCGGCGCCCGGGCTGGCTGCGACCGGAGACCTGGACCTCGCGGAGGAGCTGTTCGACCGGGTGCGCCGCTCCGGCGGCGGAGCCGCCCGGCAGCGCGCCGCGCATCTGCGCAGGGGGCGCCTGACCGACGTGGTGAGCGAACTGGCGCGCACGACAGCTGCCGCCTGACCTGGCTCGTCGAGCCGGCCAACGGTAGACGCGCCGGCACCGATGCGCGCGTCTTTCCCAAGACGGACAGCAGGCCAGGCCATGAGAAGCGCTCACTGAGCGGGCCGGTGGTGAGACCAGCATCCGTCACATTGCATGGGTGGCCGCCGCGTCGCTCGGAGCCGAGCCTCGACTGGCGGTTTACTGCATCCGTCGGGCTGTCCGGAGCGGAAGCGAGACGGTTGGCGCGCAGGGCGGGAGGCCGGGGTTGAGCTGGGACGCTGATGTGACCGTGGTAGGTGCGGGGGCCGCCGGGCTGTCCCTGGCGGTCGAGCTCGCGAAGCCGCTCCCCGGGAACGGGCCGGCACCGCGCGTGGTCGTGGTCGAGGCCCCGCCGGGGCCGCCGCGTCCGCCGGCCCGGACCTGGTGCTACTGGGAGGCGGACGCGGGACCGTACGACGGGCTGCTGGCGGCGAGTTGGAACCAGCTGCGCGTCTACGCCCCGGACGGCGCGGTGATCGATCGACCGCTGGGTCCTCTGCGGTACAAGATGCTGAGGTCTGACCGGTTCGAGGCGGCCATGGTCGAGCGGCTCGACGCGTACGGGGTCGACGTGCGGCGGGCGACGGTGGAGTCGGCGCAGGACGCCGGCGGAGCGGCATTGGTCCGCGGCCGTGACGCGTCGGGGGCACCGTCTGTGATCCGGTCGGGATTGGTGTTCGACTCAAGGCCTCCGCGGCAGCTACCCGCCGCCCGGACCACGCTGCTCCAGCACTTCCTGGGGTGGTTCGTGCGCACGGCCGAGCCGGCCTTCGATCCAGGCGCGGCGACCCTGATGGACTTCCGTCTCCCCCAGCCGTCCCGTGGGCTCGCCTTCGGTTACGTCCTCCCACTCAGCCGGTACGAAGCACTGGTCGAGTACACGGAGTTCTCCCGCGCCGCCCTGTGCGAGGCGGCCTATGAGCGTGCCCTGCGCCATTACTGCGGGTCGGTTCTCGCTCTCGGCGACTACACGGTGCAGGGACGTGAGCAGGGGGTGATCCCGATGAGCGACGGCCTCTTCCCCCGCCGCGCGGGGCGCCGGGTCTTCTTCATCGGAGCCGCCGGCGGGGCAACCCGGCCGTCGACGGGCTACACCTTCGCAGCGATCCAGCGCCAGAGCCGTCACCTCGCCGGGGCAGTGCGGGCGGGGCGCTCCCCGGCCCGGGTGCCGGCCGTGCACGGGCGCCGGGCCCGGGCGATGGATGCGGTGCTGCTGCGTGCGCTGGACACCGGGCGGGTCGCCGGCGGGCCCTTCTTCGCCCACCTCTTCTCCTCCGTGCCTGCCGAGAAGGTCCTGCGGTTCCTGGATGGTGCGACGTCCCCCTGGGAAGACCTCGGCATCGGTCTGCGCACCCCCGTCGTTCCCATGGTGCGGTCGCTGCTGGAACTGCCGTTGCTTCCCCGATCCGTCCCGGCCACAGGGCCGGGCCACCGCTGAAAGGCTGTCATGTCACTGCTGCGCGACGACGCCCTGTCGGTTGCCTTCGACCATGCCGCGGCCCGCTACGACCTGATGGTCGCGGCGAGTCCCGGCTACCACGGGCATCTGCGCCGCTCCGCCCGTCGGCTGGGTCTGCCGGACGAGGGCCGCGGCGCCCGAGTCCTGGACCTGGGCTGCGGTACCGGCGCCTCGACGGCCGCGCTGCTTTCGGCCGCGGGACGGGCCGACATCACCGGGGTGGACGCCTCGGCGGGCATGTTGGAGCGGGCCGCGGTCAAGAAGTGGCCCGCCGGGGTCCGTTTCGTCGAGGCGTCGGCCGACCGGCTGGGCGAGGCCGGTGTCGAGGGGCCGTTCGACGCCGTCTTCGCCGCCTACCTCTTCCGCAACGTGCCCGATCCCGATCTCACGCTGGCTGCCGTGCGCGCCGCGATGGCTCCGGGCGCGCGGATCGCCGTACACGAGTACGCGCTCAGCGGGAATCCGTTGCACCGGGCCCTGTGGACGGCGGTGTGCCGGGCGGTGATCATGCCACTCGGTCGGGCGGGCGGGGATTCGGGGCTGTACGAGCACCTGTGGCGCAGCGTGCTCTGCTTCGACACGGCGGCGGAGTTCGCCGCGCGGATGCGCGGTGCCGGTTTCACGGACGTACGGGTACTGCCGCTGCCGGGGTGGCAGACGGGGATCACCCACACCTTCGTCGGGCGGGCCGGCGCGTGAGCGCGGCGTACCCAGGCCGGGACCGGCGGGCCCGGCGCGTCGACGGCCGGGTCGGGCGGGATCGGGTCGAGGGGGACGGTCCGCGGGTGGCCGTGGTGGGCGGGGGCATCGCCGGTCTGTCGGCGGCGACCGTGCTCGCCGAGCGTGGTGTGCGGGTCACCCTGTACGAGCGGGACGCGCAGCTCGGTGGCCGGCTGGCGGGGTGGGGGACGCGGCTGGCGGACGGCTCGGAGGTGACGATGAGCCGGGGCTTCCACGCGTTCTTCCGTCAGTACTACAACCTGCGGGCGCTGCTGCGCCGTACCGATCCGGGGCTGCACGGTCTGACGGGGCTGGCGGACTATCCGCTGCGGCATCGCAGCGGCGGGCAGGACAGCTTCGCCCGCGTGCCGCGCACGCCACCGCTCAGCGCCCTCGGTTTCGTCGCGCAGAGCCCGTCCTTCGGCTGGCGGGATCTGGGGCGGATGAATCCGCGGGCCGCCCTGCCCCTTCTGGACGTCGGCGTACCTGAGGTGTACGAGTCGCTGGACGGGGTGAGCGCCACAGAGTTCCTGGCCGGGATCCGCTTCCCGGAGGCGGCGCACCACTTGGCGTTCGAGGTGTTCTCGCGGAGCTTCTTCGCCGATCCGGCGACTTTGTCGGCGGCAGAACTGGTGCTGATGTTCCACATCTACTTCCTCGGCTCCAGCGAGGGACTGCTCTTCGACGTGCCGCGCGAACCGTTCCCGCAGGCCCTGTGGGACCCGCTGGCCAGGTATCTGGGCGGCCTCGGCGTGGACATCCGTACGGGCACGGCGGTGCGGGAGGTGGGACCCGTCGGCGAGGAGCGGGTGGAGGTGGTCGCGGGAGCGACGGGCGAACGGTACGACGGGGTGGTGCTGGCCCTGGACACCGGAGGGCTGCGGGGGGTGGTGGGCGCCTCACCGGAGTTGGTGGACCCGGCGTGGCGGGCCCGGATCGCCGGGCTGCGGACGGCGCCGGCGTTCCTCGTGTCGCGGCTGTGGCTGTCGCGCGCGGTGGCGGGCGACCGGCACGGCTTCCTCGGCACCAGCGGCTTCGGCGGCCTCGACAACGTGAGCGTCCTGGACCGCTGGGAGGGGGAGGCGCACCGCTGGGCGTTGCGGACCGGCGGTTCGGTGGTGGAACTGCACGCCTATGCCGTCGATCCGGCGGAGGGGCGCCCGGAGGTGGAGGAGCGGCTGGCGCGCCGGCTGCGTGAGGTGTACCCGGAGACGGCGCGCGCCGAGATCGTTGACTTCCGGCACGAGTGGCGCGAGGACTGCCCCCTGTTCACGGTCGGCGGCTACCGGGAGCGGCCCGGTGTGCGCACGGGCGACGCCCGTGTCGTGGTCGCCGGCGACCTGGTGCGTACGGGGCTGCCGGTCGCGCTGATGGAACGGGCAGCGACCAGCGGGTTCCTGGCGGCGAACGCCCTGCTGGAGCGGTGGGGTGTACGGGGCGAGACGCTGTGGACGGTCCCGGAACGCGGCCGTTCCGCCGCGGGCCGGATGCTGGCGGGTCTCGGACGGTCGCCGGTCCCCGCGCGATGACCGGTCGGCACGGCCGGCACGGCACGCGCAGGGGCAGGGCAGGGGCAGAGTACCGATCGCCTCAGCCGGGGAAGCGGCCGGTGCTGCGCAGATCCCAGCGGCGCTCCGCGTAGGCGAGGTCGTCCTGCCACAGGCGGCCCGCCGCGCGCCGCATCAGGGGGCGCAGCAGGGGGGCCGCGGTGCGGGCGAGCGCGAAGCCGGTTCGGGGGGAGAAGGCGATGACCGCTTCGGTGACCAGGGTGCGGGGGCGGCCGTCGCGGCCGGTCCCCAACGGGGTGGCGTGGGTCTCGACGACGGAGCCCGCGCCTTCACCCTCGGTGATGCGCATGACGACGGTTCGGGGTCCGGGGGCGGTGAACGCCGCGGTCACCGGCACGACCACACGCCCAGCCACCCTGAAGGAGACGCTCACGGTGAGGACGTCGCTCTCGGCGCCATCGTCGAGGACGGTGAGGTCCACGAAGGAGTACGGGTGGAACCACGCGCCGTGCCAGGGGTCGAGGCGGTTGGCGACGATGTCCTCGGGCTCGCAGACGCCGGTACCGGTGTAGACGGCGGTCAAGGAGCCGGCAGCGGACGGACGGGGTGGCACGGCAGGGGTGCCGAGGGGCTCCTCGCCCCCGTGTTCGTCCAGACGTACCCAGGCGAGGACGCCGTCGTCGTGGGCGGGGTACGGAGTCCACCCGGCGAAGGGGGCACCGTTGAGGGCGAGTCCGTGCCAGGGGCAGACCAGGGCGCCGCAGCGGACCGGGGCCTGGGCCAGCGGGGCGCCCAGGTGCGGGCAGGCGCCAGGGCCGGCCACGAGGGCGCCGCCGGTGCCTCGCCAGGCCACGATCTCCGTGCCTTCGACAGTGCACCCGTAGCCGGCGTCCGGGCGGACGGCGGCGCTCGGGCCCAGGACGTACCAGTTGCCGGTGGGCCGGGCTCCCGCCCGTT
Organism: Streptomyces sp. 147326; assembly: GCF_045000215.1. Taxonomy (NCBI): domain Bacteria; kingdom Bacillati; phylum Actinomycetota; class Actinomycetes; order Kitasatosporales; family Streptomycetaceae; genus Streptomyces; species Streptomyces sp. 147326. The sequence goes on from NZ_CP134201.1 coordinate 7,852,964, forward strand.
TGAGGGCGGCGTCGATGAGCCGGGGTGATGCGTCCCGCCAGGTCGGTTCCTGCCGGTGCCAGGCCACCGGGCCGCGCCGCAGGCTGATCGGGAGGCGACGGCGGCGGGGGGCTCTCGGGCTCATCGCAACGGCTCCTCGACTACGGGGGCGGCGCGGGCCGTCAGGCGCACTGCCGCGATCTTTGCCAGGCCGGCCGCCGCGACGGCCGCCCGCCGGGCGGGGGAGACCGAGGAGCGGCGCTGGACGCTCGCGTACCCGTCGCGGGCCACGGCGTCGAGGATCTCCCCGTACAGGACGAAGGCGGTCCGGACGCACGGTCGGGAAACGGGTTCGAGCATGTCCAGACCCGGTTCCGCCGCCGCGTAGAACCGCCGGGTGAGGGCGGCGGCGGAGCGCAGGGCGCTGGTGATGCGGGGGTCGCGACGACCGGTGCGTCTGCTCCAGCGCAGCAGGCCTCGGTCCACGCCCTCGGAGGCGAGGAGATCGGCGGGCAGGTAGACGCGGTCGCGGTCGAGGTCCTCGCCGACATCGCGGATGAAGTTGGTGAGCTGGAACGCCTCGCCCAGCGCGGCGGCGTGCGGAGCCGCCTCGTCCCGGGTCGTGGTGTGGCCCAGCACGGGAAGCATCTGGAGGCCGATGACGGCCGCGGAGCCGTGCATGTAGGCACGCAGCGCGTCCAGAGTGCCGTAGCCGGTGACGGTGAGATCGCTGCGCATGGAGGTGAGGAAGTCGTCGAAGTGGCGGTGGGGGATGCGGTAGCGGCGCGCGGTGTGGGCCACGGCGGTGACGACGGGGTGGCGACCGGGGCTGCCCTCCATCGCGATGCGGAGGTCGTGCGAGAGGGCCTGGAGCCGCCTGGAACGGTCGCCGGGGGCGGTGGGGGCGGTCAGGTCGTCGACGATGTCGTCGGCGAGCCGGGCGAAGCCGTAGAGGGCGTGCACAGCGGGGCGGCGGGATGCGGGCAGCAGCCGGGTGGCGAGGAAGTACGTCTTGCCGTGTTGGGCGTTGAGACGGCGGCAGCGTGCGAAGGCCGCACGCAGGGCGGGGTCGGTGATGGCGGCGGCGTCGAGTTCGCGTCGCGTCATGCGGGGTCGCCTTTCGTCGCCGCGGGAGGGGGTGCAGCGGTCCGGTGGCGGACGCCGGGCAGACCGGTGATGCGGGCTGCGGCGAGGCGGCCGGAGATCAGGACGGTGGGGACGCCGACGCCCGGGGTGGTGCCGCAGCCGGCGAGTACGGCGTTGGCGGTGCCGCGTACGAGGTTGCGGGGGCGGAAGGGGCCGGTCTGGGGGAAGGTGTGGGCGACGGAGAAGGGGGTGCCGGCCGCGTGGCCCTGGGCTGCCCAGTCCGCGGGGGTGACGAGGATTTCGGTCTCGACGGCGTCCTCGAAGCCGGTCAGGCCGCGGCGCTCCAGCTCGCGCACCAGGCTGTCTCGGTAGCGGGGTCCCAGGTCCTTCCAGGAGGCGGCCGAGGGGCCGACCGTGGTGTTGGGGCAGGGTGCGAGCACGTAGTGGGTGTGCTTACCGGGCGGGGCGAGGCTCGGGTCGGTGGCGGTGGGCCGGGTGATGAGCAGCGAGGGATCGCTCATCAGGCGGCCGGTGCGGGTGAGCTCGCGGAAGGTCTGCTTCCAGGCGGCGCCGAAGGAGATCGTGTGGTGGGCCAGTTCGGGCCACGTGCGGTCGGTGCCGGTGTGCAGGACGACGGCCGACGGGGAGTGGCGCAGGGCGAGCGGGCGGCGCGGGCGGCCGCCGAGCAGCCGGTACGCGAGGGGCAGGTCCGGGGTCAGGACGACCGCGTCGCAGGGGATGCGCTGCCGGTCGGTGACGACGGCGGTGATCCGCTCACCGGTGCGCTCCAGGCGGGTGACGGTCTGCCCGTGGAGGAGGGTGGCGCCCGCGTCGGCGGCGGCAGCGGACAGTGCGGCGGGTACGGCATGCATGCCGCCTTCGGGGAAGTAGACGCCGGCGACGGTGTCCATGTAGGCGATGACGGCGTACGCGGCGAGTGCGCGGGCCGGCGGGACGCCCGCGTAGAGGGCCTGGAAGGAGAAGACCCGCTGTAGCCGCTCGTCCGTGATGAATCGGCCGATCTTCGGCTGGAGGCGGCCGAAGCCGCCCAGTGCGGCGAGCCGGGCCAGGTCGGGGTGCAGCAGTGAGAGGGGCGAGTCGAAGTTGGCCTCGATGAAACGGCCCATCTGCGCTTGGTAGAGGTCGTGCAGCCACCGGCGCAGATGCTGGTACCCGGCCGCTTCCCGGCCGCCGGCGAAGCGTTCGATTTCCGCCTCCATGGCCTGGGCGCCCGTGTGGACGTCGAGGCTGCTGCCGTCCGCGAACCGGGCGTGGTAGGCGGGGTGGAGGGGGTGCAGGGTCAGCCGGTTGGACATCCTCTGGCCGACCGCGTCGAAGGCCTCCTCCAGCAGGTGCGGCATGGTGAGCACGGTGGGGCCGGTGTCGAAGCGGTGGCCGCCGCGCTCGATGAGGCCGGCCCGGCCGCCTGGGAGGGGGTCGCGTTCGACGAGGGTGACGCGGCGGTTCGCGCCGAGGAGGTGGAGGGTGGCGGCGAGACCCGCGAGTCCGGCGCCGACGACCACCACGTGGTCGGTGGGCCCGGTGATCGTCCTCATCGGGCGCCTCCGTCGGGGTCGCCGGTTGCGGCGGTGGTGGTGGCGGCCTGCTGCGGTGGTGACGCGATCTGTCTGAGCAGTTCGGCGAGGCGGTGGGCGGCGGGGCCGTGCATGCGCGCCGCGGCGAGGTGGTGCTCGGATGCGCGGACCAGGCGTTCGATGCGCCGTTCGACCTGCGCCGGAGCTCCGGTGGACTGCAGGGCTTCGCGGACGGAGGACAGGGTGGGCGCGGAGAGGTCGGCGCTCCCCCTGCAGTCCTGGAGGAGGTCGATGACGGTGGTGGCGCCGGTGGCACGGGCTCGGGAATGGGTCAGGGCCAGCAGGTACGTCGCCTTGCCGGAGCGGATGTCGTCCCCCGAGGGCTTGCCGGTCACCTCGGGGTCGCCGAAGACACCGAGGAGGTCGTCGCGCAGTTGGAAGGCGATGCCGGCGCAGCGGCCGGCGGCGGTCAGGGCGCGGATGGTGGCGCCGTCGGCACCCGCCAGGGCCGCGCCCAGAGCCAGGGGCCGTTCCACGGTGTAGCGCGCCGTCTTCAGACAGATGGTGCGGATGGCCTGGACTGCCGAACGGGAGGAGGTCGTCTGGCCGTGCAGGTCGAGGTACTGTCCGGCAACCATTTCCGTCCGCATGGCCCGCCAGATCCGCAGGATGTCCGTACGCACGGGTGGGTCGAGGTCGACTCCGGCGACCAGGTCGTCCGCCCAGCAGAGCGCCAGGTCTCCGGCGAGGACCGCGGCCGACTGTGCGAACGGCGACGGTCCGGGTGCCTGCGGGGGCGTGGCCGCCGGGTACTGAAGCGCTATCTGCGCGTGGAAGGAGAGCCTGCCGCGGCGCACGGCCGACTGGTCCATGACGTCGTCGTGGATGAGGGCGCAGGTCTGGATGAGTTCGAGCGCGGCGGCGACGCGGAGAGCCCCAGGCACGTGGGGGTCCGCCCCGCCGCAGGCCCGCATGGCCCACCAGAGGAACCGAGGCCGGATGCGCGAGCCGCTGCCGAGGATGAAGGCGGCCAGCCGCTCCGCGATGTCGGTGGCGAAGATGACGTCCAGTGACCGGCCGCACTCGACGAACTCGGCGCAAGCGAGGTCGAGTTCGCGGTTCACGGCAGCGGTCACGTCGGCGTCGACTGCCGCAGCGGCTGGGTGCGGGGAGGTATGCGCGGTTTTCCGCTGGGGGGTCTTGAGGAGATGATCAGCAACCGGCTCCGCGTGCATTTCAGTCCTCCGTGTCGTGAAGTGGTGCCTGCCACCTGTTCGGCGTTCACCGGGCGGACGGATGCGCTCGGAACGCGCGAGCCATTAGTCCCCCGCCAGGCGAGCGGCTCAGACAGAACCGGTCGGCTGATCGCCCCAATGGATGCATCACAGCGAGCCCAGGGCCCTTGCGCTCTGATGCGGGCGTCGATGACACCGTTCTGCACCCCCGCGTTGAGGTTGTCGCCCGAGGTATCCGCGGCCGAGTCGTTGAGCGGTTTCCGGAGGAGGGACGCCCCTCGCCCTTCCGGCCACCGGGCTCTCACTGAGAAGGGGCGGTTGGGCATGCGAGGGTGCGTTCATGTTGATCGCGATGGCGGGGCTGCCCGGCGCGGGGAAGAGCTCGGTCGCCGAGGCGCTGGGGCGGGAGTTGGCCGCTCCGGTCGTGTCGGCGGATCCGATCGAGGCGGCGATGTGGCGTGCCGGTGGTGTTCATCGAGGTGGTGTGTTCGGATGCGGCCGTGCATCGCAGGCGGCTTGAGGGCCGGTCCCGGGGGATCGAGGGCTTCCATGAGCCGGCGTGGGAGGCGGTGGAGCGGCGACGGGAGGAGTTCGTACCGTGGTCGGATGACCGGTTGGTGCTGGACAGCGTGATCGACCTGCCGTCGAACGTCGCGGCGGCCCTCGTGTTCCTGGCCGCGGCGTCCTGATTCCTGAGTGACCGCCGGTGACCCGGGCGCGAGCGGTCAGGTGTACCACCTCTACTCCTTATCGCCATTCAGCCTTCCAGCGAGGTCCTTGGCGATCGTCATCGGAGCGTCGCGCTCACCCCAATCAGTTTCGGCGGGAAGATCACGTTCGGACGTTTGAAAGTGCTCGGACAGTGCAGAAGCTGAACTGACACCGGCTTTACAAGACGAGGTAGGAAGGCATCATGGGCATCATTGCTTGGATCCTCATCGGGCTGCTCGCGGGCCTCATTGCCAAGGCGCTCATGCCGGGCAAGGACCCGGGCGGCCTCATCATCACCATGCTCATCGGCATCGCGGGCGGCCTGCTCGGCGGCTGGCTCGGCAAGGTCATCTTCGGCGTCGACTCCATCGACGGCTTCTTCGAACTCTCCACCTGGATCGCCGCCATCGTCGGCTCCCTCATCCTCCTCGCCCTCTACCGCCTCCTCACTCGCAACAGGCACCGCCGTGCCTGACACGGCGCGTTGATCAGCCCACCACCCGAAACGGCTCCCCCTCCAGCTTGAGGGCGGAGCCGTTTCCCGGGCCCGGCACTCGTTTTCCAGAGCTACGCCGGTCGGGTGCTCGTACGCGGGCGCAGGAGACTCAGTCGGCGCGGTGGGCTTTGTGCGGAGTCACCCGCAGCTGCACCTTCGCGGGGAGGTGGGTCTGGCCGGTGGATTGGCGGGCGCGTTCCAGCGGACCGTCGCCCAGCGCCCGGAGGACGGGGCCGGGTGCGCTGTCGGAGGCAAGGGTGAGGTCGAGGTGGGCTTCCGGATGCTTGGCCGAGCCGTCCATCCTCGCCCGGGCCTTCTGGACGCCGGGCTGTTGTCGGGCGTCGGCGGCCAGGGCGTTGCTGAGGGCGCGCTCGCGCAGTTCCACACCGTCCACGGCGGGCAGTCCGCCCAGGGGGATGTGGCCGGGGTGCGTGCGGCGCAGTTGCGCCAGCAGCCACCACACGGCGAGCAGAACGACGATGGTCAAGACGGCAATGACCACGGGCCACCACCATCCTTCGTCCGTCCAGCGGGTGCGATCGGCGGCGTCGAGGAGGACGCCGTCGGGAGTGGTCAAGGGCCAGCCGTCGGGTGGTGTCAGCCGCCAGCGCCGGTACAGGTCGAAGCCACCCGCCAGAATCAGGATGCCGGAGCCGAGCAGGACGATGCCTGTCAGGGCCAGCAGGACTCGGTTGATCGCGGACTTCCTCTTCATGGGACCGTTTCCTGTCTCTCGCTCGGCCGTGGTCCTTCAGGGGCGAGTCACTTCCGGCGTGGGCGTACCCGAACGGCGAGCCGAGGAGGGCGGGCGAGGGCAAGCCGGGTGAGTTCCTCCCGCAGAGCGACCAAGAGATCGGCCTTGACGTCGGCCGGGGCACGGAAACGCACGTCCGCCCGGGCCCCGACGCGGTTCCGGGAGATCCGGATCCTGGCAGCACTGACCCCGGGGACGTGCATGGCGGCATCCCGCAGAAGGAGTGCCGCGGCGTCACGGTCCAGCACGGCGTGGGTCTGCGCGTCGGGGGTTCTGAGGGGCAACTGGTCACGCAGGCCGGGGGTGAGTGCCAGGACGATCAGCCAGAGGCCGAGGAGGCCGATGACGACCGCGCTGATCCGTATCCAGGGGTCATCCAGCGGGCGCGTGGCCAGTTCGTCGGCCAGGCGCGTGCGCCAGGCCGCGGCGGTCCGGCCCGCATGGACCCTGATGATGTCGAACAAGAGGGTCCCGGCCGCAGCCCCGATGAGCAGGGCGGTCAGCGCCGCGGGTATCCGGCGTGCGGACCACGGGCGCCTGACGGTCGGCCGTGGGCCGGCCGAGGACTGCTTTGCCAGCTGCCCCACCGTGAGGGACGTGACCTCGTCGGTTGCGGTGGGCCGCTCCGTCTCGGCCGGGGGGGCTTGGTCCCGTTTCATACCGGCTCTCCTTCCCGGTGCGCCTGCGGACCGGTTCACTGCACGCGTCGGTCTTCCAGGCCGTTGGAGGGAACCAGGCGCTCGATGGCGAGGGTGACTTCGGTGACGCGCATCCCGGTCAGATGGGCGACCCGCTCGCTGACGTACTGCTGCACGTGGCGGGAGGCACGGGCGAGGTCGATCGGGTAGGGCAGGTCCAAGGTCAGTCCCAGCCGGGCCGTGCCGCTCCCGACGGTGACCGAGGCGTGCGGAGCGGCCAGCTTCGCCCGCGCGGCTGACGTGTCCGTGTGCGTGGCCAGGGCCTCCCGCGCGGCGCGGGCCGCAATACGGGCCACCACCTTTTCCGGGATCACCGTGGCGCCACGTTCGGCAGCCGGCAGGACCGGCCGGGCTGCGGCTGCTCCGCCGGGCGAATCAGTGGCAGGCTGCGAGGTCACTGCCGGTCCCGGGAGCGTGTGAAGTCGGAGAGCTCCAGGTCACCCTGCAGCATGCGGCCGATCACCAGGCCCACCAGGCCCAGGAACGCCACGAGCAGGAACGCCCAGAAGCCGCCGAAGAATGCGGCGAAGCCCAGGGCCATGCCGGCCAGCAGGCCCGTGGTTGCTGCGCTCATCTCACTCACCTGAATTTCCGTCGATCGCTTCTTCGCCCGGCGGCGGGGATGCCGTGGGCTGCGAGGGGTCACTGCACGCGGCCCTCGCCCTCCTCGTCGTCCTCCTCGTCGGGCAGGTGGACGTCGGCGACGGTGATGTTCACCTCGACGACCTCCAGGCCGGTCATGCGTTCCACAGCCGTGATGACGCTGGTGCGGGCGTCGGCGGCGATGTCCACGATGGCGACGCCGTACTCCACGACCACGGCGAGATCGACGGCGGCCTGCCGTTCGCCTACCTCGACCTTCACGCCGCGGGACACGCTGGGACGTCCCCCGGGGACCTTGTCCGTCACGGCCCCGAGCGTGCGGGCCATGCCGGAGCCGAGGCTGTGGATGCCCGGCACCTCGCGGGTGGCCATTCCTACGATCTTTTCGACGACGCTGTCGGCGATGGTCGTCCGGCCCCGCGTCTCGGGAGCCGTCCCGGCGCCGGTGTGGCCCGTGAGCGCCTTGCCGGCAGGGCGCGACTCGCTCCCGCCCGCGGTGGGGTTGATGGTGTCCGACATGAGGACCTCCCCAGGGTGTCCGTCCGGGCGCCGGTGCGGTGCCCTCATCCTTTAGACACGCCGCAGGGGCATTCCTCACCCGGCTGGCGTGACACACACCGCATACCATCGAGGAGTGCGTACGCAGGCCGCGACGACCGTCTCCGGCAGAAAGCGAGCGGCGGATGCGCAATCGGACGAAACCCCCGCCCCCGTACGGCGACCTCTCGCTGCGGCCGGCGCCGCAGCCGATCGCCGACGTCGCCGCAAACCGGGACACTCCCGGCGACCTGGACGACAGTGTCCTGGCGGTACGGGCTTCCGAAGGGGATGAAGAAGCCTTCGCCGTGCTGGTCCGTCGGCACGGTAGCCGCCTGCTCGCCCTCGCCCAGCATCTGCTCGGCAACCGGGCAGACGCCGAGGACGCCGTCCAGGACTCCTTCCTCAGCGCCTGGAGGCGGCTGCCGGAATTCCGCCACGGCGCCTCGTTCGGCACCTGGATGTACCGCATCGTCACGAACCGCTGCCTCAACACTCTGCGTCACAAGCCCCGCCCTCTGCCCCTGGACGTCGTCCCCGAACCCGCTGCCGTGGACGCGCACAGCTCACCGCCCCAAGTGGCTGAGGCGGACGCGGCGACAGCCGCCCTGGTGCGAGCGCTCATGGAACTGCGCCCCGAGCTGCGCGTGTGCTGGGTCCTGCGGGAGCTGCACGGCCTGCACTACGAAGAGATCGCCCATGTGGTGGGCGCCAGCGAACAAACGGTGCGCGGCAGACTCTTTCGCGCACGGCGCGCTCTGATGGAGGCGATGCGCCCATGGCGCTAGACGACCCGCACCTCACCTCCCACGACGGGCCCGAGAACGTGGCCGCCCCGAGGGCCGAGGCATCACTGATCCCTGACGCCGAGCTGCTGGCCGGGGCGGAGCTGCTGCCCTGTGGACGCCCCCTCGGCCGAGCCTGGGAACAGGCCCGGGACCCTGCCGCCGGTGCGGCAGACCCGCACAGGAGCAGCTGCCCCTACTGCGAAGAGGCTGTCGAAGGGCTGACAGCCCTGGACCGGGCCACCCGTGCTCTGCGCGCCGAGGAGCAACCCGACAGCCTCAGCCTCGCCAACCGGGTCATCAACGCGGTCCGGGCCGAGGCACGACTGGGGACCATGCTCTGGCTGGACGATCCCGATCACGATCTGCGCATCGCCGAGAGCGCCGCCGCGAAGGTTTTGCGCCGGGCCGCCGACACCGTCCTCGGCGCCCGCGCGTCCAGCTGCCGCCTGACCCCCGTACCGGGCGGCCACTCCGTCGCCATCACGGTGGCAGCCGCGCTCGACAAGCCGCTGCGGGAACGGGCCGAAAAGGTGAGACAAGCCGTCCTCTCCGCAGCTGAGCACACCCTCGGTCTCGCCGTCACAGCCGTCGACCTGGAAATCAATGCCGTGCTGGAACTGCCCCGTGTGCCGGGTGGCGAGCGGTTCGAGCTGAGCGATCGATGACCGCCCCCCAACGTGAGGCCATCCAGCAGGCGGCAGCCGCGGCAGCCCTCGCCGCTCCCGGTGTCGCCGCACTCCAGCCCGCGCTCGCCGACCGGCTGGCTCTCGCAGCCTCCCGCGCCATGACGGCAAGAACCACCTCGCACCACGAGGCGGCCGGCATCCGCTGCGAACACACCCCGGAAGGCGGATGGCACGTGGAAGTGCGATGCATCCTGCACGCTGACCGTCACGTCGTCGACATCGCCCGACAGGTCCGCGAGGACGTGCGGACCGCAGTCACCGCCTACGTGACGCAGCACGGTGCAGCCAAACCCGTCACCGTCCTGGTCACCGTCACCCGCACCGTTTGAACCGACGTTCGCACGCGTTGCCCGTCGTGCGCCACCGCGTCAGCCGTCGGCTCAGCACGGCGATCATGCCTCTGCATCCCCGCCCGGCGGGCCCGCGGGAAACCTGGGTGAAGCGGCCGTTTCAATACGCAATTCCGGGTAGGCGCGACATAGGCAACTCCGGCGCAGACACAGCTCCACAGGCATGTGCCGCCGCCCCTAACGTACGGAAAGTGACTTCTGATCATGAACTCCTTGCAGACGGTGCGGCCCCCGCCCGTGCGTGCGGAGCTGGGAAGCGACTTCGCCCGGCTCTCGAAGAAGATCCAGTCGGCAGGCCTCATGGGCCGGCGCCCCGGCTACTACACGCTCCGCATAGCCGTCGTCACAGGCCTCTACGTCGTCGGCTGGGCGGCTTTCGCCCTGATCGGAGACAGCTGGTGGACGCTCCTGGCCGCCGGATTCCTCGCCCTCGTGTTCGGGCAGGTGGCCCTTCTGGCGCACGACGTCGCGCACCGTCAGGTCTTCCGGCTCCGCAAGCCCAGTGAACTGAGCGGGCGCATCGCCGGAAACCTCGGCATCGGCATGGGATACGGCTGGTGGCAGGACAAGCACACTCGGCACCACGCCAACCCCAACCACGAGGACCTCGACCCCGACCTCGATCCGGACATCCTCGTCTGGACCCAGGACCAGGCCCGTGCGGCCACGGGACTGCCGCAGCTCCTGGGCCGTCACCAAGCGCTCCTGTTCTTCCCGCTGCTCACGCTCGAGGGCTTCAATCTGCACGTGTCCGGCGTGCGGTCGCTGGCCGACCGTTCCCTCAGGAACCGTGCGTGGGAAGGTGTCCTTCTCTTCACGCACTTCACGGCCTACCTCGGTGCGCTGTTCCTGGTGTTGCCGCCCGGCAAGGCGATCGCGTTTCTCGTCGTCCACCAATGCCTCTTCGGCGTCTACCTCGGCTCGATCTTCGCCCCGAACCACAAAGGCATGCCGGTCCTGCGGGGCACCGACCGCCCGGACTTCCTGCGCCGCCAGGTGCTGACCTCCCGCGACGTGCGGGGCGGCCGCTTCATCGACGTCGCTCTCGGCGGCCTGAACTACCAGATCGAGCACCACCTCTTTCCGAGCATGCCGAGCCCGCACCTGCGCCGGGCCCAGGCCATCGTCCGCAGCCACTGCCAGGAACTGGGTGTCAGCTACCTGGAGACCAGCCTGATCGGCTCCTACCGGCAGACCCTCGCCAGTCTTCACGACGCCGGCGCCCCGATCCGGGAGCGTCGTCGCCCGGCTGAAACGTGAAGAAGTCGCGAACTCCGCTTGCGGTGGTGAGACAATGCTGTCACCAGCGGTAGGGCGAGCGTGTTCGAGCGGTCTGTCCTCCGTATACAGGACAGCAGGTCACCCCCACGGCGCCCCCTCCAAGAGCATGGGCAGCCGCGGTGAGGACCAGGACAAGGGCTCCGGCAGCAAGGGAATGCACGACCTCGGCCCCCGGGGGCGCTTCCAGCGCCCCAGCGGCACGAAGGACGCCTCCGCTTCCACCGGCGTCGACCCCCAGGATCCGCCCGGTACCCGCAGCGCCGGATAGACCACCAGCCCCGTGCCGCCCCGCCGACCTCACGGCAGGGCGGGAAGGGCGGGGCCCGGGAGGTGCCACGTATGGCCATCAGAAAGGGCAGTGTCTCCCAGGCCAGGTCCCAGGGGCGGCGCATGTCCAACAGTCGCGCAATGGAGGTCCTGTCCAGGGTCGGGCTCTGCGCCCGGGGTGTGATCTACGTGCTGGTGGGGCTGCTGGCGGTGCAGATGGGTTTCGGCGGCGACAGTGGCAAGGAGGCCGACCGGTCCGGTGCGGTGCGGACCATCGGTGAGCAGCCGTTCGGCCGGGTGCTGCTGTGGGCGCTGGTGGTGGGGTTGGCGGCGATGGCGCTGTGGCGGCTGTCCGAGGCGGCGTTCGGGCAGGCGGTGACGGGCGGAGACAAGTGGACCCGGCGCCTGGGCTCTCTGGGGCTGGCGCTGTTCTACACCGTGATCTGCATCGGCGTGGTGCAGACCGCGCTGGTCGGGGGATCCGCCGGAGGCCGGCCCGGTGACGAGACGTCGAAGGATTACACCGCCAGGGTGCTGAACTGGCCGGGCGGGCGGGTCTTGGTCGGCGTGGTCGGAGCCGTCCTGGTCATCGTGGGCGTGGTGATCGTGGTCCGGAGCCTGATGCGGAAGTTCGAGGAGAATCTCCGGACGGGCGAGATGAGCCCGACGACGCGGCGGGTCGTCGCGGGCCTCGGCATCGTCGGCGGCGTGGCGACCGGCGTGGTCGCGGCGGTGGCCGGGCTGTTCGTCCTGCTGGCCGCGGTGCAGTTCGATCCCGGCCGGGCCAAGGGCATGGACGAGACCCTGCGGTCGTTCGCCGCCACACCCGCCGGGCCCGTACTGCTGATCGCCGCGGCGGTGGGCCTCCTGTTGTTCGGCCTCTACTCGTTCTGCGAAGCCCGCTGGCGCAAAGCTCCTGAGCACGGCGCCTCGGCGGAGCAGCCGACCGCCGCCCCGGGCTCGTAGACGCGCTCAAGTGCGCCCTAGCGAGTCGGGAACGGCGGCGTGCTCTTCTTCCCGCATCACCCGGCCTGCGCCCTCGCCGACGGCTGCACCACACCCCGAGCCCACAGGCCCGCCCGGCCCCGGCCACGAGCACGGGCCTCCCCGCCTACCCGGCACAGCCCCCACCGGCGCCCGGCACCGCGCAGCCCCGGGCAGGAGGACCCGGGGCTGCGCTCAGCCGGCCCGCGCCTCGGGCTGCTGCGAAACACACGGCCACCATGCCAGCGGCCACACCCCGGATGCAGGCGGCTCGCCGTACGGCGGCCCGACCCGCTCGCCCTGTCACCGTCTCTGCCCGGGGTGCACCGGTCCTCCGGCTGCGAGAGCGTCTTCGACCGGCTGGAGCGGACTCCGCGCTGCGCAGCTGAGTCGGCCGCGGGCGCATGGAACGGGCGGCGTCGGATACACGTATGCCAACTGGCCTGAGCACAGCGACGATCGGGCCGCCCGTCCCTACGCGTACCGAGGAAGTGAGACGTCATGCCGCTGACTTTCCGCAAGAGCTTCAGGATCCTGCCCGGTGTCCGGCTCAACATCAACCGCAAGTCATGGTCGATCACCACCGGCGGCGGCAAGCACGGCCCTCGCCGCACCCACAGTAGCACCGGACGCCGTACCACCTCGGTGGACCTGCCCGGTCCCTTCGGCTGGCGCAAGACCCGCCGCGGCTGATCCGCGGGATGCGCGTCGCGCCCACGAACCCCCGGCCGGACAGTCCGGGGGTTCGTCGTGGCTCGATGAGCCTGCTGCGCGGCAGGGGCTCGGACCGGAGAGGTCGAGGCAGGCCGTGCGGGCGTCCCCTCTCCACGGGGAAGAGGGCCCAGCTGCCGTGCCTCGGGAAGGTTCGCCCCCGCCCCTGAGGGCAGCCGCCCTGTGCGGGGCACGCAGCGCAGTGTGCGACGCCCGGGTCGACGTACCGGCAAGGAGACTTCATGAGGGCACTCACCTGGCACGGCAAGCGCGACGTACGCGTCGACACCGTGCCCGATCCGAAGATCCAAGACCGGGATGACGCCATCATCAAGGTGACCACCACCGGCCTGTGCGGCTCTGACCTCCACCTTTACGAGGTCCTCGGCGCCTTCCTCGACGCCGGCGACATCCTGGGGCACGAACCGATGGGTATCGTCGAAGAGGTCGGCCCGGACGTGACCGCCGTGAAGCCGGGAGACCGGGTGGTCATCCCCTTCAACGTGTCGTGCGGCACCTGCTTCATGTGCGGCCAGGGCCTGCACTCACACCCACCGCTGGGTCGGCGACCTCCTGCCCCTGCTGACCGACGAGGACCCCCTCGGCGTCGACGGCTTCGCCACGCACCGGCTGTCCCTGGAGCAGGCACCAGATGCGTACGAGATGTTCCAGAAGAAGTGGGACGGCGCCGTCAAGGTCCTCTTCACCCCGTGACCGAGCATCCCGCCAGGCGCCGCCGCCCACGGGCCGGCGGCGTACGACGGGGCCCCGCGTGCGACCGTTCAGTTCACCGGGATGATGTCGGGGGCGCCGAGCCGCACCGCGTCGGCGGTCCGGTCGTCCGGCTGCTGCTGGGCCTCGCGCTCGGCGGCCACGCGCTTGAGGTAGTGGTCGACCTCGCGGTCCTGGTGTGCCCGGTCCCATCCCAGGTGGGGCGCCATCAGCTGGGCCACGGTCGGCGCCGCGTCCACCCCGCGGTCCCAGGACTCGATGGAGATCCGGGTGCGCCGGGCGAGGACATCCTCCAAGTGGCGGGCTCCCTCGTGGGTTACCGCGTACACGGCTTCGACCCTCAGGTAGTCGTCGGAGCTCGGCAGTGCCTCGCCGAGCGCGGGGTCGGCGGCTACCAGGGCGAGCAGTTCGGGCGCCAGGGAGCCGTAGCGGTTCAGGAGGTGCTCGATGCGGGCGACATGGAGTCCGGAGTGCTCGGCGAGTCGGCGCCGGGAGTTCCACAGCGCCGGGTAGCCGTCGGCGCCGAGCAGCGGGACGCGGTGCGTGACGCAGTCGGGAACCTTCTCGTCCAGGCCCCGGACCGCCTCGTCGACCGCGTCCTTGGCCATCACCCGGTACGTGGTGTACTTGCCGCCCGCCACCACGACGAGTCCGGGCACCGGATGGGCGACCAGGTGCTCCCGCGACAGCTTGCTGGTCTCCGCGGCCTCGCCGGACAGCAGGGGGCGCAGGCCGGCGTAGACGCCCTCGACGTCCTCGGGGACCAGGGGCGTGGACAGGACGCTGTTGACGTGTTCCAGCAGGTAGGTGACGTCCTTGGAGCTGAGGGCGGGGTGGGCCTTGTCGAGCGTCCAGTCGGTGTCGGTGGTCCCGATGATCCAGTGGCGGCCCCAGGGGATGACGAACAGCACGCTCTTCTCGGTGCGCAGGATCAGTCCGGTGCGGGAGTTGATGCGGTCACGGGGGACGAGCAGGTGGACGCCCTTCGAGGCGCGGACGTGGAACTGGCCGCGGGTGCCGGCCAGGGCCTGGGTGTCGTCCGTCCACACCCCGGTCGCGTTGATGACCTGCTTGGCCCGCACCTCCGTCTCGTTGCCGCTCTCCAGGTCCGTGACGACGGCGCCGACCACCCGCTCGCCCTGTCGCAGGAAGCGACTGACGCGGGTGCGGTTGGCGGTCAGTGCCCCGTACGAGGCGGCCGTACGGGCGAGGAACAGCGTGTGCCGGGCGTCGTCGACCTGGGCGTCCCAGTACTGGATGGCGCCCACCAGGGCGTCGGAGCGCAGGGCGGGCGCCTCGAGCAGGGCCCGGCGCCTGCTCAGGTGGCGGTGGTGGGGCAGGCCTCCGGAGGTGCCGGAGGCCCGGGCCATCGCGTCGTACAGCAGTACGCCGCTGCCGACGTACGGGCGCTCTGTGACGCGGTGTTGCAGGGGGTAGAGGAACGGCACCGGACGCACCAGGTGGGGGGCGAGGTACCGGAGCAGGAGGCCCCGTTCCTTGAGGGCTTCGGCGACGAGGCGGAAGTCGAGCATCTCCAGGTAGCGCAGGCCGCCGTGGATGAGTTTGCTGGAGCGGCTGGACGTGCCCGAGGCCCAGTCGCGGGCTTCGACGAGCCCGACGCTCAGGCCCCGGGTGGCGGCGTCCAGGGCGGCCCCGCTGCCGACGACGCCGCCTCCGACGACCAGGACGTCGAGTTCGCCCCGTCCCATGTCGGCGAGGGACTGCGTCCGGGCTTGGGGTGAGAGGGCCACCGGATCGACCATGTCTCCTCCTCGGTGCTGCGGGCACGCGTGGCCGGATCGGCCGGGACCTATTCGACCTTGGCCCAGTCGAGCGTGCGCTCCACCGCCCGCTTCCAGCCCTCGTACCCTTCCGTGCGCCGTTCCTCCGACCACTCGGGGTTCCAGCGCTTGGACTCCTGCCAGTGGGTGCGCAGTTCGTCCGTGTCGCGCCAGAAGCCGGTGGCGAGCCCGGCCGCGTAGGCGGCGCCGAGTGCGGTCGTCTCGGCGACGACGGGACGGCTGACCGGTACGCCGAGGACGTCGGCCTGGGTCTGCATGCACAGGTCGTTGGCCGTGACCCCGCCGTCGACCTTGAGCACGTCGAGGTGGACGCCGGAGTCCTGCTCCATGGCTTCCACCACGTCACGGGTCTGGTAGCAGATGGCCTCCAGAGTGGCCCGCGCCAGGTGTCCGTTGTCGTGGTAGCGGGCCAGACCGACGATCGCGCCGCGGGCGTCGGAGCGCCAGTACGGGGCGAACAGGCCGGAGAAGGCGGGCACGAAGTAGATGCCGCCGCTGTCCTCGACGGTGCGGGCCAGGCGCTCGCTCTCGGCGGCGTTACCGATGATCTTCAGCTGGTCACGCAGCCATTGCACCGCGGAACCGGTGACCGCGATGGATCCTTCGAGGGCGTAGATCGCGGGGTTGTCGCCGAACTGATACGCCACGGTGGTCAGCAGGCCGTGCTGCGAGCGGACCAGCTCCGTCCCGGTGTTGAGCACCAGGAAGTTGCCGGTTCCGTACGTGTTCTTCGCCTCGCCGGGCTGGTAGCAGACCTGCCCGACGGTGGCCGCCTGCTGGTCGCCGAGGACACCGGTGATGGGGATGGCCTCGCGCAGCGGCCGGGAGGTGCGGGTCTGTCCGTACGCCTCCGCGTGGGAGGACGGGTTGATGGTGGGCAGCATGGCCCGGGGTACGCCGAAGAAGCCGAGGAGTTCGTCGTCCCAGTCGAGGGTCTCCAGGTCCATGAGCATGGTGCGGCTGGCGTTGGTGACGTCGGTGGCGTGGATGCCGCCGTCGGGTCCGCCGGTGAGGTTCCACAGCACCCAGCAGTCGGTGTTGCCGAACAGCGCGTGACCCTGCTCGGCGGCCTCGCGTACGCCGTCGACGTTCTCCAGGATCCATTGGATCTTGCCGCCGGAGAAGTAGGTGGCCGGTGGCAGCCCCGCTTTACGGCGGATGACGTCGCCCTGGCCGCCGCGCTCCAGTGCCGCGGCGATGGAGTCGGTACGGGTGTCCTGCCAGACGATGGCGTTGTAGTACGGGCGGCCGGTGCGGGGGTCCCAGACGACGGTCGTCTCCCGCTGGTTGGTGATGCCGACGGCCGCCAGGTCGGAGGCGTCGAGGTTGCCGTGCCGGAGGGCGTTCTGGATCACCGAATTGGTGCGTTCCCAGATCTCCACCGGGTCGTGTTCGACCCACCCCGAGCGCGGGAGGATCTGCGAGTGCTCCAGCTGGTGCCGCGCCACCTCGTTGCCGGCGTGATCGAAGATCATGAAACGGGTGCTCGTGGTCCCCTGGTCCACTGCGCCGACGAAGTCAGCCATGGGTGCCGCCTCCTCTAGGGATGCCGTGTGTGGGGCCGTCGTCCGGGGACGGACGGGAAAGGGCCGTGCCGTGTCCCGCCCGCCGCAGATCCGGTCAGCTCTCGTCCGGGGCCGGTACGCGTCCGGGAGGCTCGGGTTCGGCGGTCGGCAGGAACCGGCCGATGAGGAGCTTGTAGATACCCGCACCCAGCACACCGCCGATGAACGGGCCGATGATCGGCACCCAGAAGTAGAGGTGCCCGTACTGATCTCTCCAGGCCCCTCCGTACCCGGTGAGGAAGCTGGCCAGACGGGGGCCGAGGTCACGGGCCGGGTTGATCGCGTACCCGGCGTTGGTGCCCCAGGCCATGCCGATCGCCACGACGATCAGGCCGACGATGAACGGGGCCAGGTTGGCGCCCGGGGGCGTGCCCAGCAGGTCCGTGACGGCGAAGATCAGCATGAGCAGGAGGGCGGTGCCGATGATCTGGTCGCGCAGTGCGCCCCACTCGGTCACCGGCAGGTTGGTGTTTCCGTTGGCCGGGAGCGTGGAGAAGACGCCCTGCGTCTTGATGGTGTGACCGGGGTCGGCCTTGGCCAGCGCCTCGGTGTAGTTCCAGCGGACGATCAGGGCCGCCACGAAGGCTCCGGCCAGCTGGGCCAGCGCGTAGGGGGCGACCATCTTCCACGGGAAGCCCTTGAAGGCGGCAAGGGCGAGGGTCACCGCGGGATTGAGGTGAGCACCGCTCAGCCTCGCCGCGACGTAGACGCCCAGGGTCACGCCGAGACCCCAGGCCCAGGCGATGCTGTCGTGGTTTCCGAGGCCGCCCGCGGGGTCCGTCAGGGCTCCGCCTGCGACCACCTGGGCCACGACACCACAGCCGAAGAGGATGAGGATCATGGTGCCGGCGAATTCGGCCGACAGCTCGCCGACCAGCCCATGTGCTTTGAGGCGCTCCTTCATGGGTGCCCGCTTCCCGCCGGCCCGAAGACCGGCATTCGACTGCCCCGAGCCCCCCGGTTCAGCGTAAGACGGCTCGCCCGTACCGGAAAGGCGAGAACGGTCCCGTCCCGCGGAGGCCGGTTCCCGCTTCGGATTCCTCGATCCTTCCCCGAGGCGGTCGCCCGAGTTCTCGCGGATGTCCGCGGCATGGCAGCACACTGTTCGTATGGATCGCCGGCTCCGACCGGGAGGCACACGATGAAGATGTTGATCAACAGTCCGCAGACCGTGGTCGCGGACGCCCTGCGAGGGCTGGCCGCGGCCCACCCCGACCTGGACGTGGACGTCGAGGCCCGGGTCGTCGTACGGCGGGACGCTCGGCAGGGCGGGCGAGTCGGTCTCGTCTCCGGCGGCGGCTCCGGACACGAGCCCTTGCACGCCGGCTTCGTCGGATACGGAATGCTGTCCGCCGCCTGTCCGGGCGAGGTGTTCACTTCCCCCGTGCCCGACCAGATGGTGCGGGCGGCGAAGGCCGTGGACTCCGGCCAGGGGGTGCTGTTCGTCGTCAAGAATTACACCGGGGACGTACTCAACTTCGACATGGCCGCCGAGCTCGCCGAGGAGGACGGCATCCGGGTCGAGCGGGTGCTGGTCAACGACGACGTCGCCGTGACCGACAGCCTCTACACCGCCGGGCGCCGGGGGACGGGGGCCACGCTGTTCGTGGAGAAGATCGCCGGGGCGGCGGCGGAGGAGGGCGCTCCCCTGGAGCAGGTCGCCGCCATCGCCCGGCGGGTCAATGAGGCCTCGGGCAGCTTCGGCGTGGCGCTGAGCGCCTGCACCACCCCCGCCAAGGGCAGCCCCACCTTCGACCTGCCGGACGGCGAGCTGGAGCTGGGCATCGGGATCCACGGCGAGCCGGGCCGGGAGCGGCGCCCGATGATGTCGGCGGGGGAGATCGCGGAGGCCGCAGTGGGCTCCGTGCTGGACGACATGGCGAACGCGACCTCGGCGGCCGACGGGCCGGTACTGGCCCTGGTGAACGGGATGGGCGCAACGCCGCTGCTGGAGCTGTACGGCTTCCACGCGGAGGTGGCCCGGGTGCTGGCGGCTCGGGGCGTCCCGGTGGCCCGGACCCTTGTGGGGAACTACGTCACCTCGTTGGACATGGCGGGGTGCTCGGTCACGCTGTGCCGGGCCGACGAGGAAATGCTGCGGCTGTGGGACGCGCCGGTGCAGACGGCAGCGCTGCGCTGGGGCCGCTGACGCTCGCCCCTGACGACGCTTGGCTGCGACGAGCCTCAGGGGTCGCCGCAGCCCATGCCCCCCAGGGAGTCGGCAGCCCCGCCCCGCCCCCCGGCGGCGGTGGCGTCCCGATCTGGCACTTGCGGTGGCGGGACGGGTGCACTGGCCCACTTCCATACCCGGGCAGGGGGCGGGCCGGCACGGCTGACACGGCCCGGCGTCAGGCGGGGCCCGGCAGCCGGTGAGGGTCGGACCGGGCGCAGCGGATACAGGTGGTCGCCGCCGGACGGATCTCCAGGCGCTCGGGCGGAATCGTCTTGCCGCAGCCTTCGCACTGCCCGTACTCGTGCCGTTCGAGCCGTTCCAGCGCCCGGTCCAGTTCTTCCAGGTGCTCGCGCGCCCGCGCCATCAGGGCGGCCACGTGGGCCCGCTCGAAGGCGGTGCTGGCCCCCTCGGGGTCGTGCTCGTCGTCAACGGCGACCAGGGCGTTCGCCGCGACGATCCCGTCGAAGTCGCGGCCCAGCGCGGCCGCCCGCGCGAGGGTGCCGGCGCGGTCGGCTGCAATGCGTGCGCGGGCGGCCTCGAAAGCGGCCGGGCCGTGCTCGTCATGGCCGTACCCAGATGCGTTACCCACGTCTACGACAACGCCGGTTCGCGGTCCTCCGATTCCCCCCGGCACGCGTTCACGCACGGGACGGTACGGCGGGTTCGGCGCTCGGAGCGGGCGCAAGCCAGAAGCGTCGCATCCCACACGGGTCCACAGCGACCCGTAAGTCGCCGAGGGCGCGCTGGACGGCACGGCGTGTGGACCGACTCGCCCAGCGCGGGACCGGAGTGGTCAGCGTCCCGCTGTCATGCCGTATTCCAGCCGGGAAGCCTCGATCTCGGCCCACACGGCCTTCCCGGTCCCGTACGTGTGGGCGCCCCAGCGATCGGACAGGCGCTCCACTATGTACAGACCGCGGCCGCCCGGGGTGCCGCGTTGCGGTGCCGGGTGGCGGACGGGAAGGGTCGTCGTGCCGTCGTGGACCTCGATGTGCAAGGCCGTCTCGTCGGCGGTCAGGACGAGTTCGCGGCAGCCGTCCGCATGAAGTGCCGCGTTGGTCAGCAGTTCGGACACGAGGAGGAGGGTGTCCTCGGAGGTCTCGGTCTGGTCCCAGCCCCAGTCCCGAAGTGCTTGGCGCGTGAAGGCGCGGCCCTTGGCAATGGGCCCCGGCACGCCCGCGAGGGCGAGCCGACGGCGCTGGCTCCCGGAGGGAAGGCCAACGCTCATCGGACCGCCCGCCTCCGGTTCCTTGGTCTGCACTGTGGTCCCACCCCCGCGTTCCACCCTGGCCTCTGCTCCCGGCCCCCCGCCCGTGCCACGGTCGCTGCCGGCGTCATGGGTCGGTCGGATGCCCGTGGGTGGTGCGGGAAGCCTCAGCATGGTCGTGACAGTGTAGGGGACCCCCCGCCTCGGGGTGTTGCCCTGGGAAGCCGCAGCGTGAAGCTGCTGCCGGTGGTGCGCAACTCGACCAGATCGCAGAAACGGTGGGTCGGCCTCAGACCGCGGCACCGCGTTCCCCCGTAGGGACGTCATCGGTCGCCCCTACCCGGCGAGCATGCCGGCGCGAAGCCGGGCGAGAGTTCGGGACAGGAGGCGGGAGACCTGCATCTGGGAGATGCCCAGTTCGGCGCCGATCTCGGCCTGGGTCTTCTCCTGGCCGAAGCGCATCTGCAAGATCAGCCGGTCGCGGGCGTCGAGCTGTTGCAGCAGCGGCGCGAGGGTGTGGAAGTCCTCGAACAGCTCCATGGCGGGGTCGACATCGCCGACGAGCTCCGCCAGCGGTCGGGTGGTCCGGCTGGGCGAGGACTGTACGTCGCTCTCCCCGGCGGTGGTGTCGAGGGAGCCGCTCGTGTAGCCGTTCGCTGCGATGAGCCCGTCTATGACCTGTTCCTCGGTCAGTTCGAGGTGCCCGGCGACCTCCTTGACGGTCGGGGCCCGGCCCAGGACGTCGGTCAGGGCCTCCTGGGCTTTGGCGAGCTCGCTCCGCAGTTCCTGGAGACGGCGGGGGACGTGCACGGCCCAGGTGGTGTCGCGGAAGTGGCGCTTTATCTCGCCGATGATGTACGGGAGGGCGAGGGTGGAGAACTCGACCTCGCGTTCGGGCTCGTAGCGGTCGATGGCCTTGATGAGGCCGATGGTTCCCACCTGGATGATGTCGTCCATGTCCAGACCCCCGCCGAGCACGCGGGCGCGGAAGCGCCGTGCGGCGAACTGCACGAGGGAGAGGTTCATCTCGATCAGGGTGTTGCGCGTGTACTGGTACTCGCGCGTGCCCTCCTCCAGCGTGCGCAGTCTCCGGAAGAAGACACGCGACAGCTCGCGTGCGTCCCTGGGCGCCATCTCACGGGCGTTGTCCACTCGGGCCTGTTCCAGCTCCTCCGTCGGCGTTCCCGGGGTACCTGTGACGTGCGCTTCCTCTGCCCGAACGGGGCCCATCATGGTGGCCGAGCGAGACATGACGACCGTTCCCTCCCAGTTGACTGACGGCTGTTCGCCCCTTCTGCCCAGGCTTTGCGGTTCTACGCACTTGCCGGGTCGGCTGTCGCTGCGCGGGTCCGGCCCGCTGGCCCCCGGGGCCAGGCCGTGCAGCAGACCAACCCGTGTCTTCGGTCAGGATTTCGGGGTGAGGGCTTGGCGGCCCGAGCGGAGTTCGGCCAGAAGGCTCGCCCCGTCTGGGCACAGTCGATCACCTCGCAAGCCCGTGTTCCCCGCCGACCGGCATCAAACACCGGTGGCGCGGAGCCGAATGGTCAGGAGGCCACGGTCCGCTGCACGGGCTCCTTCTGGTCCGCTTCGATCTCGGCGCGCTCCTGTGCGATCTCGCGGGTGAGGAAGAAGTTCAGGATGGTGCGGATGGCGGCGATGGCCGCCAGCTGGCCGATCTCGGTGAAGCTGGGGGCGACGGCCGTGCGCAGGACGTCGCCCGCCAGCTGGAATTCCAGTCCCAGGACGAGGAAGCGGCCCAGGCTGAGGCGGATCTTGTTGAACTCGCCGATGAGGGAGCGCCTGCGCAGGCCGGTCGTGGCGAACCGGGCGAAGGCCCAGACGGCGCCCGCGAAGATGATCAGTGCGCCGCCCGCCTCGATGACGTGCACCAGCCATCCGATCAGCTCCCGCACTCCGGACTCGGACACCAGTTCACTCGACGCCTTCATGGGGTTGCTCCTTACCCGCGTCTGCGCGGGCACACGAGCCTGCTCCGGTGTCTCCCGCCACACGGCGGACGCAGGACGAGAGCCGGCTGCGGGCGCATGAAACCGGGCTGGTGAAGCATGCGCGGGAGATGGAATGTGTCATATACGACCAGGGCTCGGGCCGGTCGGAACACGTGGAGTGCGAGCTGCCGGACGACGCCTGTCAGTCCGCCCTCAAGCGGCTGCGGGGCTTGGGCGAGGGCGAGTTCGCCTGGGTCCGACTGGCAGCCCCCTCGGAAGGCGAACTGGTCCAGCTGGCCGAGGAACTGGGCCTGCACCCGCTGGCCGTCGAGGACGCGCTCCATGGACGGCAGCGTCCGAAGCGCGAGCGCTTCAGCGACGTTCTGGCCGTAGCGCTGAAGACCCTCCGGTACGTGGAAGAAGAAACGGCGGTGGAGACCGGCGACATCATGATCTTCGTAGGACCTCGCAGCGTTCTCACCGTGAGTCACGGCACGATCGATCCCTGCACCGAGGCTGCCCGTCGGCTGGACGTCGATCCGGACATGCTGTGCCATGGCCCCTGGGCCGTGCTGCACGCCGTGCTGGACGTCGCCGTCGACGCGTACAGCGATGCCGCCCGAAGGGTGCGCGCCACGCTCAACCGGCTCGAAGACGAGGTGTTCTCGACTTCCCGCGTCGACCACACCGAGAGCATCTACTCCCTCAAGCGGGAAGTACGCGAGTTCCGTGATGCCGTGCAGCCGCTCGTTCCGGTGGTCCAAGGCCTCCTGGGCGGCCCGGGTGAGGCGGACCGCCAGCCGAAGATCGCCCCGTACGTCCGTGACGTCGCCGATCATCTGCACCGCACGGACATCGAGGTGCGGACCCTGGACGAACTGCTGGACTCCGTCCTCGGCGCGCAGCAGGCCCGCGTGGGCACCTGGCAGAACGACGACATGCGACGCATCTCCGCGTGGGCGGCGATCTTCGCGATCCCCACGATGGTCGCCGGCGTCTACGGCATGAACTTCGAGCACATGCCGGAACTCGGCTGGACCTACGGCTACCCGCTCGCCGTCGGTCTCATGGTGCTCGCGGCGGGCGCCCTCTACCGTGCCTTCCGCCGCAACGGCTGGCTGTAGCCAGGCCCCCCTGTCGGCAAGGCCCGGGATCTCGCGTGCCCTCGCGGACACGAGGGGAAGGCCGTGCTGCGCGGCACCGTGAAGGAGTTCAAGGACGGTCAGGACTGCGGCCGGGTCGGCGAGCTCGTCGGTGTCCCTCTGGGCATTGCGGGGGAGTCCGCCACCACGCAGGTCCTGGACAACCTGCAGAAACTGGCCCCGGCTCGGCGCGGGACGTGATCACCGACGCCGTCCTGGGCTGCGCCAGCGCGCTCATCGTCGTCTTCTCCGGCTCTCTCGCCCGGCAGACGGGCACCGCCCTGCGGCTCGGGGGCACCGCCCCGACCGTGTGGCCGATCGCGAAGTGGCCGGTGCTGGTCCTCCTCGTCACGATCATGATCGCGATCCTCTACTGGGCCGCGCCGAACGCGAAGGGCCGCGGCCCGGCAGCGCGCGATCGCCGGCGGACTGCCCGAGGACGAGGAACCCTACGTCGAGCCCCGCGACACCCGTGCCCGGAGCGACGGCGACCGCCGCCGCATGGAGCACTGACCCCTGCGCGAACAGCGCTCGCCGCGAGACCCGCACGGCATGGCCGCTCGGGCCTCGCTTGCGGCCGCCGACCGGGGGCACGGTCCAACACGGCACGGCCTTCGTACAACGCTGGTTGCCGCGCGGGTGACGGGGCGGTTGCAGGGTAGGCGCGCAGTGACGACGTCATGAACAACTCAACGAGGAGGCCCCGCCAGAGCGGCTCGCTCTGAGGTACGAACGGCCCTGTGATCGCCACCAGTCAGCACGACGCGACCCCGCTCGTGCCTGAACGGCGAACGGCATCGACCCGGTCAAGCGCAACGCCGACGCCCCGTCCAGGACACCACGGGCAGCGCCGAGCAGAGCACCTGACCGACGTGTCGCCCGTTCCAGCAGATCGAAGAAAGGCAAGGTGTCCCCATCATGAGCACGGTAGAGCGGCAGCCCCACGCCGCCGACGACTCGGTGGGCGTCCTGGTTTCCCGCGCTTCGCAGCAGATTTCCGAGCTGGTGCGCGAGGAGATGCAGCTGGCCCGGGCGGAGATGGCCCAGAAGGGCAAGCGCTACGGGAAGGGCGGCGGCCTCTTCGGCGCCACGGGAATCATCGGCCTCCTCTCACTCCAGGCTCTGACGGCGACCTGTATCGCCGCTCTCGCGCTGGTTCTGCCGGTGTGGGTGTCCGCCCTGATCATCACCGCGGTCCTGGGGATGGTGGCGGGCGGGACTGCGCTGGCCGGAAAGAAGCAGATCGCCCACGCCGGTACCCCGGCTCCCGAGCAGACCATCGACAGCGTCAAGGCCGACCTGGCCGAGATCAAGGAGAAGGCACACCGATGAACGACGACGCCCGGACCAACATCGGCACCCCCGCCCCCACCCCTGCCAGCCCCGGCTCCGCCGAACTGCGCGATCAGGTCGAGCGCACCCGCGATGAGCTCGGCCAGACCGTCGAGGCCCTCGCCGCGAAGGCCGACATCAAGGCCCAGGCCAAGGAGAAGACGGCCGCCGTCAAGGACCAGGCCGCCGAGAAGGCAGCCCTGGTCTCCGACCAGATCCGGGAGAAGGCGGGGGAGGCTGCCCGGCTGCTGAAGGACAAGACCCCCGACCCGCTCCTGGAGAAGACCGCGCAGGCCGCAGCGCAGGTACGCGAGAGTGCGGCCAAGGCGGGCCAGTACGCGGCGGACAGGACGCCCGACCCGCTCCTGGAGAAGGCCGGTCAGGCAGCAACGGCTGCACGCGCCAACCGCACCCCGCTCCTGGTGGTCGGAGCCGCCGTAGTCGTCCTCCTGCTGGTCCGCCGCAGCCGGGGACGTCGCCGATGAAGGCATCCAAGATCGCCTACAAGCCCGTCGGGCTGGCCCTGGGCGCCCTCAGCGGTGTGATCGCAGGCGCCGCCTTCAAGCAGGCGTGGAAGACCCTTGAGGGCGAGGGCGATGCTCCCGACGCCACCGACGAGGACCGGACCTGGAAGCAGATCCTGCTCGCCGCGGCCATCCAGGGTGCGATCTTCGCCGTGGTCAAGGCCTCGGTCGACCGGTCAGGGGCTGTAGCCGTACGGCGCCTGACGGGCACCTGGCCGGGCTGACCAGCCGCGGTGCCGGCCACCTTCCCCGAGCCGGCCGGCACCGCCCCCCGGCAAACCCCTTACCGACAACGCTCCTTTCGTGGAGGAAGCCATGGCCGTGCAACACGGTCTGCACGTCCTGGCCGCCGCAGCCGTCACCGCCGGCGCCCTCACGGGGCGGTGGTGGTTCACCCGTGCACGGCGCAACAGCGGACACGGCGCCAGCGCCGCCCGCGCCCCATGGCGTCGGACAGCACCCGCCCCGGCCGGGGCCGGCGCGGGTCACGAGCGTGTGGTCAGCCTGCACGCCGCCTTCCTCGACCTGACAGGCGATCAAACGCTGAAGACAGCCGACGCGCACCTCGACCGGTACTGGGCGAGCATCGCCCCGCTCTACCCGCGCTCGGACCCAGGCCGCGCCCAGAGCTGACAGCTGCGGCCGGGTGGGCCGGAGCCCTTGGACGTGCGGCCCCTTCCCGACCCGAGGCCGCTCAGCAGGGGCACGGACGCCCTCATCGGTCACATCAACAAGCTGCCGGCCGTGCCACCAAGGACGGCCCGGCTCCGACACCGCGCCACCCGAGGGCCCGGAATCCCCGCCCGATCAACGACTGCTCGGCTCTCTTCATCCATCCGGGGCCGAGCGGTCGAGCCGGGCCGTGACGGGCGTCGCCGCGACGCCGTGCAGGAGCACCGAGAGCAACACGGTGAAAGTCACCACGGCCCACAGCTCCCGCGCGGGCGCGGCGAAGTCGGCTTCGCCCAATGCGTAGGCAAGATAGAAGAACGAGCCGATGCCCCGGATGCCGAACACCGCGATGGCCATTCGCTCTTTCCCCCTGGCAGTGCCCCGCATCTGGACGGCCCAGCCGACGGCCGGGCGGATCAGCAGGAACAGCACCAGTCCCAGGACGGCTCCGCGCCAGGTCAGTGCAGCGAGACCACCGTCGGCGATGAAACCGCCGACGAGGAACAGGATGACGGCGGTGAGAAGCCTTTCGACCTGATCGGTGAAGGCGTGCATGACGCGGTGGTACCGATGGGCGCGTTCGGCGTTCCGGATGGTGCAGGCCGCGACGAACACGGCGAGGAAACCGTAGCCGTGGAGGAGTTCGGTCAGGCCGTAGGCAGTGAAGGTCGCGGCGAGCGCGACGAAGCCCTCGCGGTGTTCGGAGAGCCGCAGCGCCTTCCAGGAGGCCTGGAAGAACATCCAGCCGAGGAGGCGCCCGACGCCGAACCCCACCGCCAGTCCCACCACGCTGCGCACCAGGATGTCGCTCCACACCCAGTGCCAGAGCCCGTCCGTGGACCAGCCCGTAGCCGAGGCCGTGGTCAGCGCGATGGCCGCCAGGACGAACGGGAAGGCCAGACCGTCGTTGAGCCCCGCCTCGCTGGTCAGCGCGAAGCGGACTTCGTCCTCGTCGTCTTCATCGTCGGTCGGCTCGCCCACGCGTACCTCTGCGGCCAGTACCGGGTCCGTAGGAGCGAGGGCAGCCGCCACCATGAGCGCGACGGCCGGCGGCCAGCCCACCAGCCACCCGGCCACGGCCGCGGTGAGCAGGATCGTCAGGGGCATGGCCAAGCCCAGCAGCCGCCACGTCGTCGACCAGGCACGCCGGCCCGGCGGCCTGTTGATGGCCAGTCCCGCGCCCATCAACGCGACCACGACACAGACCTCCGTGAGGTGCTCCACCAAGCTCCGGTGCCGGACGGGATCGAGTGCCGGGAGCGCGTCGAGCGGCAGCAGGAACACCAGGAAACCCGCCGCCAGGAACACCATGGGCAAGGACAGGGGCCGCTTCGCCAGGGCGGTCGGAAGCACCGCCGCGCACAAAGCCCCCAGCCCCGCGCAGGCGTACACCACGTCGATCCCCGTCAAACCCAGCAAGCCCGATCACCCTTCCCGTACGAAACCCTTGGGGACCGCCTACCCGATCTTGCAACGGGCAGCCTCGGTACACCCCTGCTGCTTCGGTGCGCGGTGATCGCCGGCGCTGATCGGCGGAAGCCCGAGGCGCAGCGCCGCGCGTCCTTCGCAGGGCCGCGGACAGGCGGGACAGGAGCTTTGCACGTGTTGGCCCAGTTGGCCCCCGAAGCCCTGCAGGCCGTCGCAGGTGAGGTGCTGCGGGACCACACCTGCGACGACCTTGGACGGGCATGCGGAGACGACGTGTGTCACGGCCGTCGCGTCAGGTGCAGCTGGCGGCGTAGGTCCGGTACGTGTCCCGGCCGGCCGCCGAGCAAGCTCTGGTGGGCCGTAGGGGACGACCACAGCGGTGGCCGGGTGCTGTTCGAGGAACAGGTCGGCTTCGAGGACGCCTCCGCCGTACACCGTTTTCTGCCGTCCCCGGAGAATGCCGCGGCGGGCTTCCGCTGGACCTGGTGAACCGGCCCGCCTGCCCTCAGGCAGGCGGACGGGCGACACGCGCCGGGCGGGTGGCGCGTCCCACGCGCCGGTCCGGTACCGGCCTCGTAGCCTGGCGTGATGCGTCAGCACGATCTTGTCGTCATCGGTGCGGGCTCCGGCAACGCCGTCATCGACGCATCGTTCGCCGGTCTGGACGTGGCCATCGTCGAGGAGAGGTGGTTCGGCGGCACCTGTCTGAACGCGGGCTGCATCCCGAGCAAGATGTACGCCCACACCGCCCAAGTGGCCCGGACCGTCGGCGAAGCCGGCACGTACGACGTGGACGCGGAGCTGTCCGGCGTGCACTGGCGGGAGATGCGCGACCGGGTCTTCGGGCGCCTGGACGCCGAGCGTGAGGAGGGCCGCCGGGGCCGCCGTGAGGCGGACTCCGTCACGGTGTACGAGGGCACGGCGCGCTTCACCGGCCCCCGGGAGCTGCGCATCGAGCTCGCGGACGGACCCGTCGATATCGGTGCCCGGCAGATCGTCATCGCGGCCGGCGGCCGCCCGCTCGTGCCCCCGCCCGTCGCCGGCTCCGCGCTTCCGTACGAGACCTCCGACACGATCATGCGGATCGACGCGCCGCCCCGCCGGCTGGCCGTCCTCGGCGGGGGCTACATCGCGGCGGAGCTGGCGGAGGTGTTCGCCGCGGCGGGCAGCTCCGTGGTCATCGTCGAGAAGGAGGAACGCCTCCTCGGCCCCCAGGACGAGACGGTCGCGGCACGGTTCACCGAACTGGCCCGTTCGCGCTACGACCTCAGGCTCGGCCGGGAGCTCACCGCCGTCGGCGGCCGTCCGGGCGCCCTGCGGCTGACCCTCGACGACGGTTCGGCGGTCGAGGCGGACATGCTGCTGGTCGCGGTGGGCCGCGTCCCCAACGGCGACCGGCTGAACCTCGACGCCGCCGGTGTCGCCACCCACGACGACGGCCGCATCGTCGTCGACGCGTACCAGCGCACCACCGCGGAAGGCGTCTTCGCGCTGGGCGACGTGTGCACTCCGGTACCGCTCAAGCACGTCGCCAACCGCGAGGCGCAGGTCGTCGGCCACAACCTCCGCCACCCCCACGATCTGATCGCGGCCGACCACGAGCTGATCCCCGCGGCGGTCTTCACCCGGCCGCAGATCGCCTCGGTCGGCGCCACCGAGCAGGACTGCCGCGACCGGGGGCTGGACCCCCTGGTGGGCGAGGCCCGGTACGCGGACGTCGCCTACGGCTGGGCGATGGAGGACATCACCGGCTTCTGCAAGGTGCTCGCCGAACGCGGGACCGGCCGCCTGCTCGGCGCCCACCTCATGGGCCCGCAGGCCCCCGCCCTCATCCAGCCCCTCGTCCTGGCGATGACCCTGGGCATCGACGCGTCCACCCTCGTCAGGTCCCCGTACTGGATCCACCCGGCGCCCACCGAGCTCGTAGAGAAGGCCCTCCTCGACCTCGGTCTGTGACCCCGCCCGTCGGGGAGCCGATCTCCACCCACACGCACTTGCCGTCGCCGTCGCCGTCCAGCGGATGCCAGCCCCAGTTCCGGCCCAGCCGTTCCAGGATGAGGAGCCCGTGGCCTCCGGGCCGGGAAGGGTCGGACCGGCGCGTGGCCCGTGGTGCGGCGGGGCTCCCGTCCGTCACCTCGATCCGCAGCCGCTCGCTCGTACAGCGCAGGACCAGGGACGTGGGCCCGCCCGCGTGCAGGCATGCGTTGGCCACGACTTCGGAGACCAGGAGCAGGGCGTCGTCGGTGGCCTCCGCGCCGGGGGTGCCCTCTTCCACGCCGCCCGGCGGCCAGCGCCACTCCGAGAGGGCCTGACGTGCGAACTCGCGGCACCGGGTGACCGCGTTCGCGGCCCCGTGCAGCACGAGGAGCCGGGTCAGCTCCGGTGACCGCCCCTCGTCCATGGGTGCTCCTCCCCTACGGGCGCTGGGACGTCGCGAGCGCGGCTTCCAGATCCGTGTGGACCCGGAAGAGCCGGTCCGCGCCCGTGATGTGGAACATGCGGGCGACCGGTGGGTGCAGGCCGACCAGCTCGAGGGTGCCCCCGGACTCCTGGATCGCGAGCCGGCCGCGCAACAGCACGTTCAAGCCCGTCGAGTCGCAGAAGTCCAGACGGGTCAGGTCGACGAGCAGTCGCCTGCCGTCCGGCCACGTGGTGTCCAGGGCCTGCCGCAGGGGCTCGGCGGTGTCGTGGTCGAGTTCCCCCGCCATGGCCAGGACCGTGGCCCCTTGGAGGGACCGCGCCTCGACGGTGAAACGTTCTCCGTTCGCCGTGGCCATCAGCCACACACTCCCTCTCCGCGCCCGGTCGGATGAACCGCTGAGGCTGCCATGGCTCCTCCCATCCGGAATTTTCGGGGTACGTCGCGCCTACCCCGTCGGCTGCCGTCCAAGCCTGAGACCGGGGGGCGGGCAGCGGCGGTCGGTGTCGTGGCGCGGCCGCGCCCGGTGTGCCGGATCACGGGTCGTCCGGGACGTGGATGTCCAGCACGCAGATGTCGTCGCGGTTGCCCGGGCACAGCGCGGCGAGCGTCCGGGCGAGGGTTTCGCCGCGGCCCTCCCGGAGCAGCCGCAGGGTGGACGCGGCGAGCCGGTCGAGTCCGACGCCGATGTCCTCGCCGGGTTCCTCCACGAGTCCGTCGGTGTAGAACAGCAGGCGGTCACCGGGCATCAGCTCGATCACGGCCTGCCCGTACGAGGAGTCGAAGCTGGCGCCGAGGAGGTTGCCCGGCGGCTGGTCGAGGAGGCCCGCCCGGTCGCCGCGGACCAGCAAGGGCGGCAGGTGGCCCGCCCGTACCCAGGTCAGGCGCCGGTCCCAGGGCTGGTAGCGGCCCATGACCATGGTGGCGGTGGCGGTGGTGGACGGGTCCGAAGCGGTATGGAGCAGGAGGGTGTTGAGCCGGCGCAGCACATCGGGCAGGGGCGAGCCGGTGACGGTCATGCCCTTCGTGGTGAACCGCAGCTGTGCCATGGTGCCGACGGCGGCCAGACCGTGGCCGGCCACGTCCCCGACGACGAACAGGGCACTGCCGTCGGGGAGTTCGATGGCGCTGTACCAGTCACCGCCGACGTTGACCCCCCGGTCGGCGGGAACGTAGGCGACGTCGATGCACAGGCCGGCCAGTTCCAGGGACTGGTCGGGGATCGGCAGCAGGGCGTCCTGGAGACTCGCGGCGAGCGCCCGTTCGGCCTGGAGCATGCCGCGCTGGACGAGGACGGCCCGCTCGCTCTCGCGCAGTGCGAGCTCGGCGCCGCGCTGCGCGCTGAGGTCCTGGAAGAAGCCGTGCACCTCCACCGGTGTGCCGTCCGCGTCCGTCTGGGCCTCGGCGACGATCCGCAGGTGACGCACGCCGTCGGCGGTCGTGATCCGGAACGGCTGGTCGACGGACTCCCCCCTGCTCAGCAGCCGCCGGACGGCGGTGCCCAGCTTGGGCAGGTCGTCGGGGAGGACACGCCGCGGCAGCTCCTCCAGCGCCATCGGCCCGTGGCGGGGGTCGCGGTCGAATATGGCGTAGACCTGATCGGACCAGGTGATGGTGTCCGTCGTCAGGTTCCATCCGGCCCAGCCCAGGTTGCCCAGCCGCTGCATGTCGGCCAGCCGCCGTGCCTCGCGTTCGCTCGTGTCGTGGCGGATCCACGACACGACCAGCCGGTCGCCCAGCCTGGAGGCCCGGACCGAGTAGACGGACTGCTGCGGGACGCCGGCGACCACCTCCTCGTAGGTGAAGGGCTCGCCCTCGTACGTCGTTCCCGTCGTGAGCGTCTCCAGGTACCCGTCCCACAGCGCGGTGCCCACCACCGTCGGGTACGTCTCCAGGACCCGGCGGCCGACCAGCTCCTTGCCACGACGGCCGGCGACGTCCACCGACTCGGGCGCCGCCGCGTCGATGCGGTAGTCCTCCACCTCGCCCGCCTCCGAGCGCAGGGGGGTGAGCAGGATGGCCGGTCCGGCCAGCGCGTCCAGCACCCGCTGCGCGGAGGCCACGTCGACGTCCGCCGGCTCGGCAGCGGCGTCGCGGGGCCGCTCCGGCACGCGCAGCGGACCGGCGCACAGCTGGGCCGCCCGCCGCAGCAGCGCCCGGATGTCGGCAGCGAAGGGGCCCGGCCGCGTCCGCAGGAAGCCGATGGCCGTGTCCGGGGAGCCGTCGGCGGGTACGGGGATCCAGGCGCGGGAGCGCCAGCGGTCCGTCGCGTCCGCGACCAGCAGGTAGTGGCGGGCGTCCTGCGCGGGATTCTCCAGCCACAGGGCCCGGTGCCCGGCGACCGCCTCGTGGGCGGCCACCCCGGCGAGCGGGGGGATACGGCGCCACCGCTCGGCCAGCACGTCGTCGATGCCGGCGCGACCGGTCAGCTCCAGGCTGCCGGCGGAGGTCAGGGTGTAGATCATCACCGCGTCCACGCCTGCTTCGGCGCCGAGCACGGTCCTCAGCAGCTCCGCGACGTCGTCACCGCCGTGCGCCACCGCCAGGCCGTCGGCGAGCCGGGCCAGGGGCGGGCGCAGGGCGGCCTCACCGGCGCCGCCGACGAGACGGTGCCCGGAGCCGAACGCCGAGGCGGCCGGTTCCGCCCCCGCGTCGGCGGTGGGGGCGGCGGGGACGGCGGGCGGGTCGGAGGGTGCGGTTCCGGGCGGTGGGTGCGAGCGGATCCGCCCCAGGACGATCCAGCACTCCTCCAGCAGGGTGCGGCCCCCCTCGGCGGCACGGCCGAGCAGCATGGCGTGGGCCGTGTCGGCGGATACACCCGCCTGGGCCATCAGGACGCCCCTGGCCCGCTCCACGACAGCCGTGGTCGCGGCGACGCCTTCCAGGTTCGCGACCTCCGATCGCAGCCTGGCCACCACCTTGGCGAGCGCCAGCACCTCGGGTCCGGCGCCCTCGCCCTCAGGCGCGGCATCGCCCTTCATTCCTTGAGCATCCCACGGCCGTACACCGCGTGCGCCCAGGTGGGGCGGCCCCTCGCGGCGGCCCCGGCGCGGGAGCGACGACGCGGTCGCCGCCGCCCGTGCTTGAGGACCGTTCGACGGGGAAGGCGCCGGGAGTGCCGGGCTCGGCAGGAACCAAGGAATTCCGGCCCGAATTGCGGAGTGGCTGCCGCCGAAGCAAGGTGGGCAGCACCCCCTCCAAGGAAGGAAAACCCCGTCATGAGCAAGGCAAAGGGCAAGGCCAAGCAGGTCAAGGGCAAGATCAAGGAGAGCGCCGGCAGTGCCGTGGACGACAAGGGCATGCAGGCGGAGGGCAGTGCCGATCGGATGAGCGGCAAGGCCGAGGAAATGACGGCGAAGGCCTCGGAGAAGATGAAGAAGGGCACGGGCAGGTCCTGACCTCGCCTCCCGGCCCGATGAATGAAGCGCCGAAAGCGGGGCAATCGAGTCCGCGCGGGGCAACACTGCCGCTGCGTACGACATCGAAGAGGGAGGAGCGGCAGGGAAATCCTCGCCGTCCCCTGCCCGCCGGAGGAGTTGTTTTCGCGTGACCGAGCATGTGTGGAATTACCGGTCGACCGCGGGTCACCTGGCCGGTACCGATCTGACCGGGTACAAGGTCGAGGCGATCGACGGCGACATCGGCAAGGTCGACAAGCACTCGTACGAGGTCGGCGACGCCTACCTCGTCGTCGACACCGGTGTGTGGATCTTCGGCAAGGAGGTCCTGCTCCCGGCGAGCACCGTGATCCGGATCGATGAGGCCGAGAAGAAGGTCTACGTCAACGGCACCAAGGAGCAGATCAAGAACGCTCCGGAATTCCACCGGGACAAGCACCTCGGTGACGTCGACTACCGCGAGGCACTCGGTACGTACTACTACTCCGCCGGTGGCCCCCTCGGTCGCCGCCCCGTCTGACCCGGCGCCGGAATGGGCCCGAACTCGACGAGTTCGGGCCCATTTTCATGCCCGCCGTCCAGTTCGTACACGAGGTTCGAGGGTAGGCGCGATCCGAGAGGCCACGGCGGTCCGATCGTTCCGCCGAATTCCCAACGTGAGAACGAGGGGCATCATGATTCTCGTCGGACTTATTCTCCTGATCGTGGGATTCCTGACCGGAATTTCCATCCTGTGGACCATCGGGATCATCCTGCTCGTGGTGGGGGCGGTGCTGTGGATCCTGGGTTCGGTCGGGCACGCGGTCGGCGGCCGGCGCCACTACTGGTAGCCCGCCGGCCCCGCGCCGGCCGCGGGAAGCGGCCGGCGGGGGCAGTCCGCGGACGGAGCCGCCGGGCTCCGTCCAACACAGCAACTGAGCACGTCAACGGTCGGGGTGAGGCGACAGTGAACACGACGGGAGCAGCCACCGGCGATCCTCGGCGTGCGGGGGTGCCGGTGCCGGGCCAGTGCCGCCGTCTCGCCCTCCGCAGCGTCCGGGGCGCGGTCGGCAAAGGCCGCGACTTCACCCGCCGGACCCTGCGGGACTGGGGGTGGGACCGCCGCGAGAGCGCCGAGGACGCCGTGCTCGTCGTGTCCGAGCTG
Organism: Streptomyces sp. 147326; assembly: GCF_045000215.1. Lineage (NCBI taxonomy): Bacteria > Bacillati > Actinomycetota > Actinomycetes > Kitasatosporales > Streptomycetaceae > Streptomyces > Streptomyces sp. 147326. The sequence goes on from NZ_CP134201.1 coordinate 7,887,152, forward strand.
GTCGCCAACGCGGCCCTGCACGCGAGCGGCTGCCACGAGCTCGTACTGACCGCCGGCGAGACCCTGCGCATCGACGTGCTCGACGGAGCGAGGGCGCTGCCACGCCCGCGGGCCGTGGCCCGGCCGGGCGTCCCCGGCGGCCACGGCCTGCACATCGTGCAGCGGCTCTCCGACCGGTGGGGCTCCTACCCCCATGACACCGGCAAGGTCGTCTGGGCGGAGATCGAGTCCGCCCGGCTGACCACGGAACCCCGGCCGGCCCCGGCGGGCCGTCAACAGTCCACGCGTACCGGGCCGTTCACCGGGCAGACGCGCTCGTATGACACGGAGTGACGCGCGACGCGGTGAGCAGTCGGAGGAAGCGGCCGTCCCGGCGACCGGGAGGAGGCGCGGTCCGGCACACCCGGCAGTCCGGGCGCTGGCCATGGTGGCCGCCTTCGCCGGCACCGTCCTGTTCAGCGTGGTCCTGGCCCGGCTGACGCTGGAACCCTCCGCCGCCTCGGCGGCCCTCGTGCACAGCAACGTCCGCCCCGGCCGTTCGATCAGCGCCTACCTGGACGGGACCTCGACGATCGAGGCGGTGCGCCAGCTGGGCGGGAACCTGCTGCTGGGCCTGCCGTTCGGTGTGCTCCTGCCCGTCCTGCTGCCCCCGGCCCGGGGCCTGCTGCGGGTCGCCGCCGTGACGGTCTGCCTGATGACACTGGTCGAGCTCACTCAGGGCGCCCTCGTCACGGGACGCGTCTTCGACATCGACGACGTCATCCTCAACACGGCCGGAGCGCTCCTCGGGTACCTGCTGATCGGCCGGCGGCTGGGGCGGGCCGTGCACCCGCGCCGCACGCACTGGTGGCACCGCTGGACCCGCCCCCGTCGGCCCGGGCGTCCCAAGAGTCCGGAAGCCTCGTGATCCGTGACCCGTGACCCGTGACCCGTGACCCGTGACCCAGGACGTGTGTCCCGTTCCTCGTGACTCGTGAGTACTGCACACCCCATCGGTGACAGCGGTGACTGTCGCCGCATCCGCCGGGCGTGACACCTTCGGTCTGCCGCCGACCGAGGGAGCAGGTGTGAACAAGGGGTACGCAGCCTTCTGCGACACGGACCGCTGGTTCTACGACGCGCCGTACCGGCGGGGCGGTCAGAACTACCCGGCGGCCGACGCCCCCGTCCCGGCGGGGTGGCGCTCGCACCGCAGCGGCGACTGGCTCGCGCTGCGTCCCGCCGACGCCGAACTGCCCTCGCAGGGCTGGAAGATCCACGTATCGGCCACGCTCGACAACGCCGAGTCGCTGCTGACGACGGTGTACGAGTACTGCACCGCCCGGCGCATCGCCTTCAAGTTCATACCGAGCCGGTACCTGCTGCACCTGCGCAACGCCAAGTACGCCGACCGCGCGGCGAGCGGGAAGTTCATCACCGTGTACCCGTCCGACGAGCAGCAGTGCCGCCGGATCGCGGAGGACCTCGACGCCGCGCTGGCGGGGGCGGCAGGCCCGTACATCCTCAGCGATCTGCGCTGGGGCGCCGGACCCGTCCACCTGCGCTACGGCAGCTTCACCCTGCGGCACTGCTACACGGAGCAGGGCGAACTGGTCCCGGCGATCGAGGCCCCCGACGGGCGGCTCGTACCGGACCCGCGCGGGCCGGCCTTCCAGCCGCCCGAGTGGCTCGAACTGCCCGACTTCCTGAAGCCGCACCTCGAAGCGCGTTCCGCGGTCACCTTGACCGGCATCCCCTTCACAGTGGAGCGGGCACTGCACTTCTCCAACGGCGGCGGCGTCTACGTCGGCAAGGACAGCCGCACCGGCGAGAGCGTGGTCCTCAAGGAGGCCCGGCCGTACGCCGGCCTCGCCGCCGACGGCGCCGACGCCGTGACCCGGCTGCACCGCGAACAGGCCGCACTGGAACGGCTGGCGGGCCTGGACTGCGTCCCGGCGGTCCGTGGCACCTTCACGGTCGGCGACCACCACTTCCTCGTGCTGCAACACCTCCCCGGCAAACCGCTCAACACCTACTTCGCCCGCCGTCACCCCCTGATCGAGGCGGATCCCGACCCGGCGGAGCTCGCCTCGTACACCGAGTGGGCGCTCACGATCCACCGGCGGGTCACGGAGGCCGTCGACGCCGTGCACGCCCGCGGCGTGGTCTTCAACGACCTCCACCTCTTCAACATCATGGTGGCGGAGGACGAGAGCGGCGAACCCACCGTCGCACTCCTGGACTTCGAAGCCGCAGCGCACGTCGACGAGGGACTGCGGCAGACCGTGGCCAACCCCGCCTTCGTCGCCCCGGCCGGGCGGCGCGGGTTCTCCGTCGACCGCTACGCCCTGGCCTGCCTGCGGCTCGCCCTTTTCCTCCCGTTGACCAGCCTGCTCGTCCTGGACCGGGCCAAGGCCGTGCATCTGGCCGCCGTCGCCGCCGAGCAGTTCCCCGTACCGCGACGGTTCCTCGACGAGGCCGTCGAGGAGATCCTGTCCGGCGTCCCGCAGGACGCACCGGGCGGCCGCCCGCCCGCACCGGCCGGGCCGTACCTGCCCGTCGAGCCAGGCGCATGGCCGGCCGCCCGTACGTCGATGACCGCGGCGCTGCGCGCGAGCGCCACCCCGGAGCGCGAGGACCGGCTCCTCCCGGGCGACATCGCCCAGTTCGCGGCCGCCGGGGGAGGCGTCGGCTTCGGCTACGGGGTCGCGGGCGTGCTCCACGCCCTCGCCGAGACCGGCGCCGGACCCTGGCCGGAGGCCGAGGAATGGCTGCTCGACCGGACCGAGGAACCCGTCTCCGGCACACCGCTCGGCTTCTACGACGGCCTGGCCGGCACGGCCTGGACGCTGCACCGGCTCGGACACCACGACCGCGCCCTCGCCCTCGTCGACCTGCTGCTGCACCAGCCGTGGGAGAGTGCGGGCCCCGACCTGCACAGCGGACTGGCCGGCATCGGCCTCGCCCTGGACGCGCTCGGCACCGCGAGCGGCGAGAGCGAACTGCACACCGCGGCCCTGCGCTGCGCCGAACTGATCGTCCGGCCCGAGCGGCGGCCCCGACGAGCGGGACTGCTGTACGGCCACTCCGGCGCAGCCCTGCTCCTCGTACGGCTCTACGAGCGCACCGGCGACAAGGAACTGCTGATCCAGGCCGCCGAAGCGCTCCACCGCGACCTCGACCGCTGCGTCACCAGCGCGTTCGGCACCCTCCAGGTGAACGAGGGCTGGCGGACGATGCCGTACCTCGGCGAGGGCAGTGTCGGCATCGGCATGGTGCTCGACGACTGGCTGGAGCACGGCCCGGACGAGCGGTTCGAACAGGCCCGGCGCGAGATCGTACGGGCGGCGCAGGCGACCTTCTACGCCCAGCCCGGGCTGCTGCGCGGCGCCGCCGGGATGATCCTCCACCTGGCCCGGACCACCACACCGGGCCCGGGCACCGGGGCCGGAGCCATCGCCCGCCAGATCGACGCACTGGCCCGGCACGCCGTGCCGTACCAGGGGCATCTGGCCTTCCCCGGCGAGCAGATGATGCGGCTGTCCATGGACCTCGCCACGGGCACGGCCGGCACTCTCCTCGCCCTCGGCAGCGCCGCGCCCGGCGGGCGCGCGCACCTGCCGTTCCTCCCGCCGCTGCGCGAGCGCGCGGCGGCCCCCAAGCCGGTCCCACCCGGGGCCGTGACCCATCGCACCACCTCAGAGAAGAAGAGGAACCTGACATGACGCTTCTTGACCTGCAGTCGATGGAGACCCCGAAGGAAGAGACCACCGAGGCGATGCACGGCGGCGGTGGCGGCAGCCGGGCCAGCCTGCTCCTCTGCGGCGACAGCAGCCTGAGCCTCACGACCTGTAACTGACCCAGGTCACCTCGGGCCCGGGCGGTTCGCCGCCCGGGCCCGCACCCCATTCCTGGAGGCATTCGCCGATGAGCCCCCCTGACGAGGCGCTCGACACGGCGCAGGAGCCGGCCGTGGGCCGCAGCGCCGACCGGGCGCTCGTGGCAGCGGCCCGGCACAGTGGCGGGCGCACCGCCGCCGTCCTCGGATGCGCGGTGGCGGCCGCCGTGGCGGCACTCGCCGAACCCGCCGTCCTCGGCCACACCCTCGACCTGCTGCTCCGCCGAGACCCGTCGGGCCCCGTCTGGACGCTGTGGTGCGCCGCGGTCATCGCGGCCGAAGTGGCCCTGGATGCCGTCGCCGCACGGCTGACCGGCGAGGTGGACGGCCGTTCCACCGCCCGGCTGCGCAGGCTCGGGCTCGCCGGGCTCCTGCGGACGGCCCCGCACCACGCGGCCCGCCACGCGCCCGGCGAGACCGCAGCGCGGCTGACCGCACACGCCACCGAGGCCGGGAAGGTCCCGGCCGCCGTCGCACACGCCCTCGCGGCACTGCTGCCGCCGGTCGGCGCGGTGGTCGCACTCCTCCTCATCGACGTGTGGACGGCGCTCGCCTTCCTCACGGGCGTTCCGCTGCTGGTGCTCCTGCTGCGGGCCTTCACCCGCGACACCCGTACCAGCATCGCCCGCTACCAGCAGGTCCAGCTCGCGACCGCCGGCCGGCTCGTCGAGGCACTGGCGGGGGCGCGCACGATCGCCGCAGCCGGTACCGCGGACCGCGAACGCGCGCGGATCCTCGCGCGGTTGCCCGAACTCGGCAGCGAGGGCAGGCGCATGTGGCAGGTCTTCGGCGGCACGACGGCCCGCTCCGCGGCCCTCATGCCGATGCTCCTGTACGCGGTCCTCGCCGTCGGCGGCATCCGCCTGTCGGCCGGGGCCATCGGGGTCGGGGACCTCCTCGCCGCCCTGCGGTACGCCGGCCTCGCGGCCGGTGTCGGCGCCGTGACCGGCGGGCTGGCGGCGGTGGTCCGCGGCCGGGCCGCCGCCCGGCGCACGGCCGCACTCCTGGAGCTGCCCGCACTCGACCACGGCCGGGCGGAACTGCCGGCGGACGGCCCCGGCACCCTGGAACTGCGCGGGGTCCGGGTCGTGCGCGGAGGTTCGACGGTCCTGCACGACATCAGCCTGGTGGTCCCCGGAGGCTCCACGGTCGCGGTGGTGGGCAGGTCCGGCGCCGGCAAGACGCTGTTCGCGGCCGTGGCCGGCCGGCTCACCGACCCCGACGCGGGCGAGGTGCTCCTCGACGGGGTTCCCCTGCGGGAGGTGACCGCGGGGGCGCTGCGCCGCGAGGTCGGGCACGCCTTCGACCGGCCCGTGCTCTTCGGGGACACGGTCGGCGACGCGATCGGGTTCGGCGCCGGTCCGGCCCCGGGCCCGGAAGCGCTCCGCGTCGCGGCCCGCGCCGCGGGCGCCGACCCGTTCGTACGGCGCCTGCCCCACGGGTACGGCACGCGCCTCGCCGACGCCCCGATGTCCGGCGGTGAGGTCCAACGCCTGGGGCTGGCCAGGGCGTTCTGCCACGCGGGCCGGCTCCTCGTGCTGGACGACGCCACCTCCAGCCTCGACACCGTCACGGCCCGTGAGGTCGAGCGGGCCCTCGCCCACCGGATCCGGCCCGGCACCCGGATCGTGGTCGCGCACCGCCTCTCGTCCGCCGTCCGCGCCGACCTCGTCGTGTGGCTGGAGGACGGGCGGACGCGGGCGGTGGGCACCCACGGCGAGCTGTGGCGGCACGAACCCGCCTACCGGGCGGTGTTCGCCGCCGACGGGACGGCCGGCGCGGAAGGGGAAACGGCGACGGAAACGGCGACAGAGGCCGCGACGGAGGCGGCGCGGTGACCGAGGGTGAGGCCTGGAGCCGGGTGGCGCCCGAGGGCCGGCGGTTCCTGCGCGGCCGCAAGCGCGCCGTGGGACGGCTCGCGGCATGGTCGCTCGTCGAGTCCGCGCACACGTTCCTCGGCGGCTACGGCGTGGCCCGCGCCCTCGACGACGGCTTCCTCGCCGGCCGCACCGGCACAGGTCTCGCCTGGCTGGCCGCGGCCGGAGCCGGAGCCCTGCTCGGCGGGTTCGCGCTGCGCGGTGTGTTCGCCGGACTCGCGGACCTGGTGGAGCCGCTGCGGGACGGCCTGGTGCGCCGTGCGGTGCGGCAGGCCCTGGACCGGGCCGTCGCCGACCCCGTGCGCGCTCCCGACACGGGCGCGGTGTCCCGGCTCACCCAGCAGACGGAAATGGCCCGGGACTCCTTCGCGGGACTGGTCCTGACGGTGCGTTCGTTCGTGTTCACCGCCGTGGGCGTCCTCGCGGGCATGGCGGCCCTGGCTCCGGTGCTGCTGCTGGTCGTGCTGCCCCCGCTGCTGCTGGGCGTGGCCGCCTTCCTGGCCACGCTCCGTCCCATGGCGGCCGCGCAACGCCGGTCCCTGGACACCGACGAGGCGCTGGCGGACCGGGTGGGGGCCCTGGGAGAGGGCCTGCGGGACATCGTCGCCTGCGGCGGGCAGGAGGCGGCGCGGGCCCGGGTGGAGCCGCTGATCGCCGCTCAGGAGCGGCTGGCGCGGACGCTCGCGCGCTGGGCGGCCGTGCGCACCCTGGCCCTGGCCACGGCCGGCCGGCTGCCGGTGATCGCCCTGCTCGCCGCGACCCCCTGGCTGCTCGGGTACGGGATCACCGCCGGGACGCTGGCCGGCGGCCTCACGTACGTCGTGCAGGCGCTGCTGCCCGCCCTCAACTCGCTGATGACGGCGCTGGGTTCCGCCGGTACCCGCCTGGTGGTGGTCCTCGAACGGTTCTGCGATCCGCCGCCGGGGGGCCAGGGCGGCCACCGCGCGGCGGACCCGCAGGAGCCCGTCGGCCGGCGGACCGCCACCGCCACCGCGGCTGCGGCCGAGCTCCGGGGCGCCACCTTCGCGTACGGCCCCGGCGCGGCTCCCGTACTCGACGACCTCGACCTGGTGGTGCGGCCGGGGGAGCACCTCGCCGTGGTCGGGCCGAGCGGCATCGGCAAGTCGACGCTCACCGCACTGCTCGCCGGGATGCTGTCACCCGACGCCGGGGCGGTCCTCGTCGCCGGCGCGGCCGCCCGCCGGGATCCGGCCGCCACGGGACCGGACCCGCGGCGGACCCTGCTGCCACAGCAGGCCTACGTGTTCACCGGCACCGTGCGGGAGAACCTGACCCACCTGTCCCCGCACCCGGGCGTCCCCGGGCCCGGGGACGCCCGGGTGCGGCGCGCCGTCCACGTCCTGGGGCTGGAAGGGCTGGTGGAGCGGCTGGGCGGGCTGGACGCCGAGGTGTCCCCCCGGCGGCTGTCCCGGGGGGAGTGCCAGCACCTCGCGCTCGCCGCCGCCTACCTTTCGCCGGCCCCGCTGCTGCTGCTCGACGAGGCCACCTGCCACCTGGACCCGCGTACCGAGGAGCGTGCCGAACGGGCCCTCGCGGACCGTCCCGGCACCCTCGTCGTCGTGGCCCACCGGGTCTCGTCCGCGGCCCGCGCCGACCGGGTCCTCGTCCTCGACGGGACCCAAGCCGTGTGCGGAACGCACGCGGAACTCCCGGACAGGTCGCCCCTGTACCGCGATCTGGTGGGGAAGTGGAACGGGACGGACGGGTGACGCGGCTGCCGCCGCCGGGCCGCCCTGCCCTGCCGCGCCCGTCCCCGGCGGCCGTGGATCAGACCCAGCCGGCCCGCCGGGAGATCCGGATCGCGTCGATGAGATTGCGCGCGCCGGTCTTGCGGGTCGCCGCGGCCAGGTAGTTGCGTACCGTCCCGCTCGCCAGATGCAGCGTGCGGGCGATCTCGGCGATGGAATCGCCCTCCGCGGCCCGCGCCAGCACGCTGAGTTCCCGCGGGCTCAGGGGCACGGGGTCGGCCTCCATGAAGGCGGAGGCCAGCGAGGCGTCTATGAACCGTTCCCCCGCGGCGACCTTCCGGACGGCCCGTACGAGCCGTCCCGGCGAGCCGTCCTTGTCGACGTAGCCGAGGGCCTCGGCCCGGAAGGCCCGGTGCAGCGAACCGGGCGCGCCCGTCGACGCGAGGACCAGGACCGAGGACGGGGACGCGAGGACCTGGCGGTCCGCGCGTCCCCCGTCGGCCAGGACGGCCGTGGTCCCCGGACAGTCGAGGTCGACGACCGTCACGTCTGGTCGTAAGGACTCGGCCTGGCGCACCGCGGTCCGCCAGCCCGCCGACGTGACCTCGAAGCGCCCTTCCGATCTCAGCAGGGCGGCCAGTGCCGACCTGACCAGGCTGACGCTGTGCAGGACGAGGACCTTCGTCATCTGTGCTCTCCTCGGTAGACGAACCAACGGCACCACGGGTGCCCCCGTACAGGGGTGATGGAACGTCACTGCGGGGGGCGTTCAGGGGCGTACGGACAACTTGGCCGAGATGCCAGGGGATTTTGTTCGCCTTAGGCGGGTAACCCCCTTGAAGACCGGGCGCGTACCGCCCCGCCCGCGCCCCTGCCCGCCCCGCCGACCGGGATCAGACCTCGCCGCGCCACGCGCCCGTCGCGACCCCGCGCGACTCGATGAACAGCTTGAACCGCTTCAGATCGCCCATCACCTGACGCTTGACGAAGCCGAGCTTGTCGGCGGCCGTCTCGGCCAGACCGTCGGGCACCCAGTTCATGTGCAGGACGATCTTGGTGGTGGTCGCGTCGATCGGCTGGAAGACGACCAGCCCGGCCTGGCGGGCCTCCCCGTCGACCGTCATCCACGCGACGCGCCGGTCCGGGAGCTGCTCGGTGATCTGTGCGTCGAACTCGCGCTGCACACCGTTCACGTTCGTCACCCAGTGGGTGAGCGTGTCCGTGCGCTGGTCGACGCGTTCGACCCCCTCCATGAAGGCGGGGAACTCCTCGAACTGCGTCCACTGGTTGTAGGCCGTGCGTACGGGGACGTTGACCTCGACGTACTCCTCGACGTGCGACATGTGCACCCCTCTCCGTGTCGTCGGCAGCCCGCACCTCGTGGTGCGGGTCGTCCGTCAGGACGTCTTGGGGCGCGGCTACCCGGCCCGGAGCGGAACACGCCGCGGCCGGCCCACGATTCAGCCGTACGCGACGGTCACCTCGCGGAAGCCCAGGGAACGCAGCAACCCCTCCAGCATCGACGTGGTGTTCTGCTCGGCGCGCTCGACGAGGCCGCTGTCGCGGGCCGCTTCGTTGATGTGCTGCGCGGCGAGCTTCTGCACGGCCTGTTCGCCGGCCGGGTTGTCGGAGAACAGATCTCCGATCCGGTCCAGCAGGCCCCGCTGTTTCGACACCGCGTACGAACGCTCCGGGTCGAGGGCCGCCGTGCCGAGCACCGCGTGCGGCAGCCGGATCGAGGCCTTCGTGCGGTCGCCGTTCACGGTGACGTTCCGCTCGCCCAGCGCGCCCAGGTCGACGTAGCCGCTGACGGTGCCGGCGCCCACGTACAGGGTGCGGGTCCCACGGATCGCGTCGGGCAGCAGTGCCGCGTCCTTCTCCAGGTCCACGACCACCTGGAAGTTGCCGACGGCCGCCTCGTAACGGTGCATGTCCTGCATCGACTTGAGGAGCGCGGGACCGGAGCGGTCCCGTGTGTCCTCGCCGAAGAGGCCGCCGAACCCCGGAACCAGGCTGAAGCGCCCCACGAGCACGGTCAGCACCACGACCACCGCCAGGCCGACGGCGATCCGCCCCCACCACGGGCGCCGCGAGCCGCCCGGCCGAGCCGAAGAGGTTTCCATGCTCCGCGGATACCCCGTGGACGCGGCTCCAGCACGGATCCGCGTATCCGGCGCCGGAACCACCGGTGCCGCACCTGCTACCGGTGCCGGGCGAGGGTGTGGACGAGGACGATCAGTGCGAAGGCGATGACGAGCAGGTGCACCCAGGCGGGCCCGGGTGCCGGGGTCAGGGACAGGGTGGTGAGCTGAGATGAGGTCATGCCGCGCGTTTGCCCGCGGCGGCCCGGTCGACGCCCCGGGCACAGGGCGCGAAGGCGCGCGATCGGTCCGGTCGGGTGCGACCGGCGGTCAGCGCCCCGTGGGCCTGCCGGACACCAGCCGGGCGGCCTCGATCTCGGCCCAGACGGCCTTCCCGTGATCGTGCGTGCGCGCGCCCCAGCGATCGGACAGACGCTCCACGATGTGCAGACCGTGGCCCCCCGGGAGACCGCGCTGTGGGGCCGGGTGGGGGTAGGGCAGCGTGGTCGTGCCGTCGTACACCTCGATGCGCAGGGCCTCCCCGCCCCTGAGCACGAGCTCGTGACAGCCGCCCGCGTGCAGCGACGCGTTGGTCAGCAGCTCGGACACGACGAGGAGGGTGTCCTCGGCGGTCTCGGTCCCGTCCCAGCCCCAGTCCCGCAGGGCCTGGCGCGTGAAGTCGCGGCCCTTGGCCACGGAGCCGCGGACGCCCGTCAGGGCGAGCCGACGTCGCTGCCCCCCGACGGGAGTGGCGGCACTCACCGGATCGCCCGTTTCCGGACCGATGGTCTCCACTGTGGTCTTTCACCCCCACGTCGACGCTGGTCTTTGCTCTCGGCACCTGCCCGGACAGTCTAGGGGACCGCCGCTCTCAGGGCGTTGCCATGTGGAGGCGCAGCGTGAGACCTCTCTCCGTGGCGCGGACCTCGACCAGATCGCAGAGCTGGTGGATCATCCACAGTCCGCGGCCTCCCCGGGCCGACGCCAGGGAAGGGCGGCGGCGCCCGGCCAGCGGGTCGGCGAGGCGGCCGCCGTCGTGGATCTCGGCGACGACTCCCGCTCCGGGGCCGGCGGTGGCCCACAGCCGGAGGGTGCCCTTCCCGCCACCGTGGGAGAGGGAGTTGGCCGCCGCCTCGCTGATGGCCAGGACGAGGTCGCCCCGCCGCGCCGGCGACAGGGCCGTGGCGCGTGCCCAGTTCTCGGCGTGCTCGCGCACCTCGGCCAGCCCGCCGTGGGAGTACGCGAGCCGGGACACCTCGCCGTCGTGCTCGGGAAGGGGGAGATCACAGTCCGCGGAGACCCCGGCGGCGTCGGTGTAGGCCGGGCTCGCCAGGTCCCGGCCCCCCTCGATCAGCGTGGGGTGCGTGCGCCGGGCATCGGTCACCACCGCGGGCGCCAGCCCCCGCACGTCGTACGGGCACAGGATGGTGGCCGGCCGGCCGGCGAAGGCCGTGTTGATGAGGGCCTCGTGGCGGGTGGCCTCCAGCACCTCGGCGGGGGAGCGGCCGGGCCAGATCGGCTCGCCGACGATCCGGGCCGCCCGCCCCGCGTGCCGGTCGGCGAAGTCCTGCAGGGAGGCCAGGATGCGGCCGGGATTGCGGCCCAGCTCCGTCATGTCGGTCCAGGTGATGCCGGTCCCGCTCGTGCCGAGGCTCTCGCGCAGGGCGTCCAGGTGCGGGCCCGGCACGGCGACCAGGACCGGTTCGTCGGCCGACAGGGCGGCCCGTACGAAACCGCCCACCCCGGCGAGGTACTCGCCGAGGTCCCGGTAGAAGAGGGCGGGGTGGACGAAGGCCCCGGACTCGGCGGGCGCAGGAACAGTGATCATGCTGCGACCTCCAGCGCGGCGCATTCGTCCGGGAACATCTCCACTACCTTGCGCAGCGAGTATGGCGGGTCGTGGAGCAGCAGGCGCCGCCCCTCCCCCTTGAGGGCGGCCGACGCCTGCACGAGGGCGGCGACCGCGGCCGTGTCGAGAAAGGCCACGGCGGAGAGATCGAGATGGACGACGGCGCCGGGTATCCCGGTCACGACGCCGAGCGCCGCCGACAGGGCGTGCCGGGTGTCGAGGTCGCAGCTGCCGCTCAGGCGCGCGCCGGGACGGTCCTGCATGGGCAGGGCCGTCAGCGGCGTGGTCGCGCCCGTTCCCGCGCCCGCACCCGTCGGCAGGGAGGTCATGGCCCGGGCCTACCCCGTGAGCATGCCGGCGCGCAGGCGGGCCAGGGTCCGGGACAGGATGCGGGAGACCTGCATCTGCGAGACGCCCAGCTCGGCGCCGATCTCGGCCTGGGTCTTCTCATCGCCGAAGCGCATCTGCAGGATGCGCCGGTCGCGTTCGTCCAGTTGCTCCAGCAGCGGCGCGAGGGTGTGGAACTCCTCGAAGAGCTCCATGGCGGGGTCGACCTCGCCGAGGCGTTCCGCCAGCGGCCGGGTCGCCGGGCCCGTCGTGGACTGCGCGTCGCCGTCCGCGCCGGCGGTGTCGAGGGAACCACTGGTGTAGCCGTTCGCGGCCACCAGCCCGTCGATGACCTCGTCCTCGGACAGCTTCAGGTGCTGGGCGACCTCCTTGACCGTCGGCGCCCTGCCCAGGACGTCGGTCAGGTTCTCCTGGGCCTTGGCGAGTTCCATGCGCAGTTCCTGCAGGCGCCGGGGGACGTGCACGGCCCAGGTGGTGTCGCGGAAGTAGCGCTTGATCTCACCGGTGATGTAGGGGAGGGCGAGGGTGGAGAACTCGACCTCGCGCTCCAGGTCGTAGCGGTCGATGGCCTTGATGAGGCCGATGATCCCCACCTGGATGATGTCGTCCATGTCGATGCCGCCGCCGGTCGCGCGGGAGCGGAACCGTCGTGCGGCGAACTGGACGAGGGAGAGATTCATCTCGATCAGGGTGTTGCGCGTGTACTGGTACTCGCGCGTTCCCTCCTCCAGGGTGCGCAGCCTCCCGAAGAAGAGCCGCGACAGTTCCCGTGCGTCGGCGGGTGCCATCTCACGGGCGTTCTCCACATGGAACAGGTCCTCGTCCTGCGTTGGCGCTCCCGCGGTGCCAGGGTCACAAGCAGGGACTTGCGCGTCTGTTGCACGAATGGGGCCTATGGCGGTGGACGAGCGAGACATGGTGGCCGCTCCCTCCCGATTGACTGACGGCTGCCGGGGGCCCTTCTGCCCCGGCTTTGCGGTTCTACACACTTCGGTGCATGGCTTTCTTCTGCGGGTCGCGCCGTGCGGCCGAAGGGGGGCCGCTGTGGACGGGGGGCGGCCACGCCGGCCGAGCGAGCAGGCATACTCCCTTGAGCAGGACGTACAGGTGGCGATCCGGGGAGGCGGACATGACCGGAACAGGGGACGCGTACCAGCATGGTGTGGTCGGGGACGGCTACCCGGCAGCAGCCGGGTGGGTGGTGACGGCCCACGGGGAGCTGGACCAGGACACGCTGACCCCTCTGGAGGAGGCTCTCCTCTCCGCCGCCGACGGGTACCCGCTGGTGGTGCTGGACGCCGGGGCCATCACCTTCGGGGACTCCTCCTTCCTGAACCTGCTCCTGCGCCTGCACCACCTCACGGCCCTGCGCATCGCCGCCCCCGGCGAGCAGTTGCGACGGCTGTTCGCCGTGACCGGCGCCGATACCGTGCTCTCCCTGCACGAGAGCGTCGAGGACGCCCTGGGGACGTGAACCCGCGCCGGCGGGCCGGCGGCCGCACGGGCCGGCCGCCGACGGCGCGCCCCGGAGCCGGATGTGCTGCCTCCGGTGTGATCGACTGGGGCTCGCCGTCCCTCCGGTGGCGTTAGCCTTCACCCGACCCGGTGCCAGGGCGCGTAGGGGATCCCGGCGGAGCCGGGCGTTCCGGCGCGCCCCGATGCCAGGGGCCTGTCCTGTCCCGGGTGCCGGTGCGGTTGTTATCGAGAGTGAGGTTGACGGATGGGCGAGCGGGCGGGCACGGATTCACTGAGCGGGGTCCCACCGCTTCCGGGCGAGGGCGGGATCGGCGAGTCGGAGCTGCGCCAGCTGCTGGCCGGGCTGACCGCCGTACGCGACGGGGACTTCCGCACCCGGCTGCCCGATACGGCGGACGGGCTGCTCGGGGAGATCGCCACCGTCTTCAACGGGATGGCCGACCAGCTGTCGCTGTTCACCTCCGAGGTGACACGGGTGGCCCGCGAGGTGGGCACCGAGGGGACACTGGGCGGCCAGGCCGACGTACCGGGAGTCGGGGGAGCCTGGCTGGACCTCACGGATTCGGTCAACTTCATGGCCGGAAACCTCACCGCGCAGGTACGCTCGATCGCCCAGGTCGCGACCGCCGTGGCCAAGGGCGACCTCTCGCAGAAGATCAACGTCACGGCGCGCGGGGAGATCCTGGAGCTGAAGGAGACCATCAACACGATGGTCGACCAGCTCTCCGGGTTCGCCGGGGAGGTCACCCGGGTGGCCCGCGAGGTGGGCACCGAGGGCCGGCTCGGCGGCCAGGCGGACGTCATGGGCGTCTCCGGCACGTGGAAGGACCTGACGGAATCGGTCAACGTCATGGCCGACAACCTGACCGCCCAGGTGCGCTCGATCGCCGAGGTCACCACCGCCGTGGCCCAGGGCGATCTGACGCAGAAGATCCGGGTGGACGCGCGCGGGGAGATCCTGGAGCTGAAGGAGACCATCAACACGATGGTCGATCAGCTGTCCGCGTTCGCCGACGAGGTGACGCGAGTGGCCCGCGACGTCGGGACCGAGGGCAACCTGGGCGGCCAGGCCACGGTCCGGGGGGTCTCCGGCACCTGGAAGGACCTGACCGACAACGTCAACGTCATGGCGTCCAACCTCACCGGTCAGGTGCGCTCCATCGCCCAGGTGGCCACCGCCGTCGCCCGCGGCGACCTCTCGCAGAAGATCGTGGTCGAGGCGAAGGGCGAGGTCGCCGCGCTGGCCGGGGTCATCAACACGATGGTCGACACCCTGTCCGCGTTCGCCGCCGAGGTGACGCGGGTGGCCCGCGAGGTGGGCACCGAGGGCCGGCTCGGCGGTCAGGCGCACGTTCCCCATGTGGCGGGCACCTGGAAGGACCTCACCGACAACGTCAACTCCATGGCGAACAACCTCACCGGCCAGGTCCGCAACATCGCCCTCGTCACGACGGCCGTCGCCAACGGCGATCTGTCCAAGAAGATCGACGTGGACGCCCGCGGGGAGATCCTGGAGCTGAAGACGACCATCAACACGATGGTCGACCAGCTCTCCGCCTTCGCCGCCGAGGTCACCCGGGTCGCCCGCGAGGTCGGCAGCGAGGGCCGGCTCGGCGGCCAGGCCGAGGTCGAGGGCGTCTCCGGGACCTGGAAGCGCCTGACGGAGAACGTCAACGAACTGGCCGGCAACCTGACCCGCCAGGTCCGGGCCATCGCCGAGGTCGCCAGCGCGGTCGCCGAGGGCGACCTGACCCGCTCGATCACGGTCGACGCCTCGGGTGAGGTCGCCGAACTCAAGGACAACATCAACTCCATGGTCGGCTCGCTGCGCGAGAGCACCCGGGCCAACCAGGAGCAGGACTGGCTCAAGTCCAACCTGGCCCGCATCTCCGGCCTGATGCAGGGCCACCGGGGACTCGCCGCCGTCGCCGAACTCGTCATGGACGAACTGACGCCCCTCGTCGCCGCCCAGTACGGCGCCTTCTACCTCGCCGAGGACCGCGCCGGCGGCACCGTGCTCACCCTCGTCGGCTCCTACGGCCGTTCCGCGGCCGCCGAGGAGGGCGTCGCGTTCGCCCTCGGCGAGTCCCTCGTCGGCCAGGCGGCCCGCAGCCGCCGGATCATCGCCACCGACCAGGTCCCCGGTGGCTACGTCATCGCCTCCGGGCTCGGCCACACCGCTCCGGGCAGCCTGATCATCCTGCCGATCGTGGTGGACGACCAGGTCCTCGGAGTGATCGAACTCGCCTCCTTCGGCGCCTTCACCCCCGTCCACCGCGACTTCCTGGCCCAGCTGATGGAGACCATCGGCGCCAACGTCAACACGATCGTCGCCAACGCCCGGACCGACGAGCTCCTCGGCGAGTCCCAGCGGCTGGCCGGCGAACTCCAGGCCCGCTCGGAGGAACTCCAGGTCCAGCAGGAGGAACTCCAGCGCTCCAACGCCGAGCTGGAGGAGAAGGCCGCCCTCCTCGCCAGCCAGAACAGCGACATCGAGGCCAAGAACCTGGAGATCGAGCAGGCCCGGCAGGAACTGGAGACCCGCGCACAGCAGTTGTCGCTGGCCTCCACCTACAAGTCCGACTTCCTGGCCAACATGAGCCACGAGCTGCGCACGCCGCTCAACAGCCTGCTCATCCTCGCCCAGTTGCTCGCCCAGAACCCCGCCCGCAACCTCACCCCCAAGCAGGTCGAGTACGCGGGCATCATCCACTCGGCCGGCTCGGACCTGCTCCAGCTGATCAACGACATCCTCGACCTGTCCAAGGTCGAGGCCGGCAAGATGGACATCAACCCCGAGCGGGTCGACCTGCCCCAGCTGCTCGAGTACGTCGACGCCACCTTCCGGCCGATGACCACGCAGAAGAGCCTCGACTTCACCGTCACCACCGCCCCGGACGCCCCCGACGACCTGCTCACCGACGACTCGCGGCTGCGCCAGATCCTGCGCAACCTGCTGTCCAACGCCGTCAAGTTCACCGAGCGCGGCGGCGTCGAGCTCCGGATCGAACCGGCGACGGCCTCCGAGGTCCCCGCCGGGCTTCCCCGGCGCGGCCCCATGCTGGCCTTCCGGGTACGGGACACGGGCATCGGCATCCCCGCGCAGCAGCTGGAGTCCGTCTTCGGAGCCTTCCAGCAGGCCGACGGCACCACCAGCCGCAAGTACGGAGGCACCGGCCTCGGGCTCTCCATCAGCCGTGAGATCGCCCAGCTCCTCGGCGGGGCCGTCACCGCGGAGAGCACACCCGGCCAGGGCAGCACCTTCACCCTCTACCTGCCGGTCAGCCGCGCGGACTACGAGGACGCACCCGGTCCCGACGCCCCCGCGGAGCCGTCGTCCGCGCAGGCGTCCGGGCAGGCGGCTCCGGGCCGTCGCGGCGCGCCCGTGCTCCCGGCGCAGCGGCGGGCCCGCCGCCTGCTCGTGATCGAGGAACGGCCGGGCGGCCTGCTCTCCCTCGTCGCCGAGAGCGCCGGCCGGGACTTCACCCCCGGCCATCAGACGCCGGGGGAGCACGGCGGCATCCACGTGGTCAACGCCACCAGCTCGCGCGAGGCCGCCGCCGCCCTGGCGACCGACTCCTTCCACTGCGTCGTCCTGGAACTGGACATGCCCGACGGCGAAGCGCTGCGCTTCCTCGACGCGCTCGACGGAGACCCGGCCCTCTCCTCGCTCCCCGTGCTCGCCCACAACAACCCCCGGGTCAGGACCGGTCTGGAGGAGGCCGTGCGGGAGCGGCCCGCGGCACGCCACGTGGAACTGCTGTCCAGCCTGGACGAGTTGCGCGAGCGCATCGCCCTCCACCTGTCCGCCGAGCAGCCGGGGGACGTGCTCCCCCTCGTCCAGGGCGACACGCAGCGCCGGCAGGCCGCCCACGTGCTCGACGGCGACCTGGCCGGACGCACCGTCCTCGTCGTCGACGACGACGCGCGCAACCTCTTCGCCCTCAGCGGGGTCCTGGAACTGCACGGCATGCGCGTGCTCCACGCCGAGGACGGCCGCAAGGGCATCGACGCCCTTACGCACCACACGGGTGTCGACCTCATCCTGATGGACGTGATGATGCCCGAATTGGACGGCTACGCCGCCACCGCCGAGATCCGCCGGATGCCGGCGTACGCGGGCCTGCCCATCATCGCGGTCACCGCCAAGGCGATGCCCGGCGACCGGGAGAAGAGCCTCGCCGCGGGCGCCAGCGACTACGTGACCAAACCGGTGGACGCCGACGACCTCATCGCCCGCGTCCGGTACTGGCTCACGCGATGACCGGGGACACGCAGCGGCGCGAGGACGCGCGCCCGCAGCCGGCGCCGGTCGCCGACCGGGCCGCGAGCACCGTCCCGCACCAGGCACCGACCACGATGGGACGCCTCGTCGCCACCGTCGAACGCCTGCGCCGCGAGGTCCTGGAGGCACAGGCGGCCGCGGACGGCCGGGCCCTGGTAGAACTGGCCAAGGGCATCCTGATCGGGCAGTTCCACTGCACGCCGGCCGCGGCCGCACGCCAGCTCGACGTGCTGTGCCGCGAGAGCGGGACGTCCCCGCTCGAACTCGCCGCCGACATCGTCAACCAGGCCTCCCGCGACCACGTCAGCGAGATCGCCGCCGCGTTCGTCGAGCGCACCGGCACGGCCGGCGACCCGGCCGGGCGGCACTCCACGGTGTCGGTCCGGCTGCGTACCGCCGAGAGCGGCATGCTGGCCGCCGACGCCGACACCCAGGCGGTGGCCGAGTCGCTCCTGACGAACGCCCTGGGCCCTCTCGGAGCGGTCGCCGTCGCGGTGTGGACCGCGGTGCCCGACGGGTCGCTGGCCCTCGCCGGCCACGCCGGTTTCCCGCCCAGGGAGGCCGCCCGCTGGCGTCACGTACCGCCGGGCGTCTCCACCGTCGCCCGTCTCGCGCTGCGCGAGCGCCGACTGGTCACCCTCCCGCGCCTCAAACGCGAGGGACTGCCCTCGATCGGGCACCTCGAGTGGCCCGACGGCGGCCGGATGGCCGTACCGACGGGGACGGGCGGACGGATCCACGGCGTCCTCGAAATCTGCTGGCCGCAGCCCCTGGCTCCGCAGCCGCCGCAGATCGAGCGCCAGGTCGAGGCGCTCGCCGAGCTGTGCGCCCGCACCATGGACGCCTCGCCCCCGCGCGACGTCACGACCACCGAGGGGGTGCTTCCGGACGTCGCGGAGCTCATCGACCTCGCCGAGGGACTGCAGGACCCCGCCGTGGTGCTCACTCCGGTCCTCGACGCCGAGGGCCGGCTCGGCGACTTCCGGATCCGGCACGCCGGCAGCCGGTTCGTCGACCCGGTGGGCCGGCCGCGCGGCGATGTCAACGGTGCGCTGCTGCTGGAGGCCTATCCGATGGCCGCCGGCGAGAGCGGGCTGTTCGACATCATCGAGCGCGTGCACGCGACGGGCGAGCCGTTCAGGGCCGAACGCATGAGCCTGACCGCGCTCGTCGACCAGATCCCGCTGACCACGGTCGCGGACATCAGCGTCAGCCGTCACGGCTCCGCCGTCCTGCTGATCTGGCGGATCGAGGACGAGAGGGCCCGGCTCGCCAACCTCCTCCAGCACGCCCAGCGCCTGGGCCGCATCGGCGGTTTCGAGGAGAACTTCGCCACCGGGGAGACCACCTGGAACGCGCAGCTCTACGCCCTGCACGGACTCCCGGCCACCGCACCCCCCGTACGGCTGCGGGAACTGCCCGGACACGCCCATCCGGACGACTCGGCCGCCCTCGACCGCTTCCTGCGGGCGGTGCTCCGCCACCGCCGGCCCGCCTCCGTCGACTTCCGCCTCCAGAGGTCCGACGGGATCACCCGCCACATCCGGGTCGTCGCCGAGCCCGTACTCGACGCGGACCAGCGGCTGCACGCCGTGCGCGGCGCCTACCAGGACATCTCCGCCCAGCACTGGACCGAGGTCGCGCTGGCCGCGACCAGGGACCAGCTCGCCCACACCGAGGCCGAGTCCGCCGAACGCAACCGGCTGGCCCTCCAGCTCCAGCACGCCATCATGCCCCCCACGCCACCCGCCATCGAGGCCCCGGGCCTGCGGGTCGCCGTCCGCTACCGGCCGGCGGAGACCGAGTCGCTCGTCGGCGGAGACTGGTACGACACGGTGGTCCTGCCCTCCGGGCTGATCATGCTGTCCGTGGGTGACGTCGCCGGTCACGGCATCGAGGCCGCCACCGGCATGGTCGTGCTGCGCAACGCCCTGCGCGGCCTCGCCGTCACGGGCGCGGGCCCCGCCCAGCTGCTGTCCTGGCTCAACACGGTCACCCACCACCTGGCCAAGCACGTGACGGCCACCGCCGTCTGCGGCCTCTTCGACCCGAGCACCAGGGTGATGCGCTGGGCGCGCGCGGGGCACCTGCCGCCCGTACTCGTCCGTGGGGGTGAGGCCGAGGCCTTCCCGCTCATCGAGGGCCTGCTCCTGGGGGCGCTGCCCGACGTCACGTACGTCGAGCGGGAGGTGCGGCTCGAACCGGACGACACCTTGCTGATGTTCACGGACGGGCTGGTGGAACGGCGGGACTCCTCGGTCCAGGACTCGCTCGGCCATCTGGTGACCGCGGCGGCCGCCGGCGCCGGGGATCTGGACGGGCGGCTGGACCGGCTCCTCGTCGAGAGCCGGTCCGACACCGACGACGACACGTGCGTGATCGGCATCCAGGTCGGCTAGACGGCCCGGGCCCCCGTCCGTCACGGCGCGGGTGTCAGGCCACCGCCCGGGCCCGCAGTACGCGGGCCGGCTCCTGGCCGCCTCCGGTCGCCAGTACGCGGACCTCGCCCCCGCTGCTGATCTCCGCCCGGAGGATGCCGGAGGCGTCCTCGTAGACGGGGTGGCCGCCGGGACCCGCCGCGTCGGTGCGGGTCATCCGGACCACGTCCTCCCCGGGCTGGTCCGTGGTCGCGAAGACCACCTCGTAGGCTTCCGCCTCCCGGTCCTCGTGCGGGGTTTCGGTTTCGTGGCCTGTGCTCATGGCGGACCCTCCTGCCGTGGGCGTGTGCCCGGGGTGACTGCCCCCCACCAGCCACGCTAGGCCCCACCCGCTGCTCTGTCCTGACCGGGAGGCGCCGTCGGAGCGCTCAGCGGGCCGGCGAGGTAGGCCAGCAGGCCGGCGATCTCCCGGCCGGCCTCGGCCGGGTGGCGGAAACGCGCGCCGGGGGCGATGGCGTAGCGGTTGCGCCGGCCGTCCCGCGTCCGGGTGAGGTACCCGTCCGCCTCCAGGTCCGTGACGATCGTCTGCACGGTGCGCTCGGTGAGATCGCAGATCGCCGCGAGGTCGCGCAGCCGGATGCCCGGGTCGCGCGCGATCGCGATCAGGACCCGGGCGTGGTTCGTCAGGAAGGTCCAGTGGTTCCGACGGGACCCGGCGTGCTCGTTCTCCACGCGGACATCTTGGAATGGCGACTCGCGAAAATCAAATCCAGAAATGTTTTTCCGGTATAACTTGACGTGTGTCCGTGGCCCCGGCAGGGTGCAGGTGAGCGGAAGCGGACTTCCGCATGACCCGAGCAGTCGCGCAACGCGCCGCAAGCACCTGTGCCCAAGGAGCGACGACGATGACCCCCACGGCCACAGCCGAGGCCACGACCCCGGCCACGCCCCCGACGACGGCCCCTGCCTCCACCGGCGGGGTCGCGTCCGTCCCCGCCCTCAGCGGGCTGCCGTACGTGCCCAGCCCGCGGGACCTGCCGACCGGCGACGCCCGGCAGCTGACCCGGGTGTTCTTCGAACGGCTGCGGAGCCTCGAAGAGGGGACCCGCGCGTACCAGTACGTGCGCAACACGCTGATCGAGATGAACATCTCACTGGTGCACTTCGCCGCCCGCCCCTTCCGGGACCGCCCGGGCGGCCCCGAGAACGAGGACGTCGTGCAGGTCGGCATCATCGGCCTGATCAAGGCCATCGACCGCTACGACCCCGACCGCAACACGCAGTTCGCCACGCTCGCCATGCCGTACATCACCGGCGAGATCAAGCGCCACTTCCGGGACACCACGTGGTCCGTGCGGGTGCCGCGCCGGCTGCAGGAGCTGCGCGTGGAGCTGGCGAAGGCCACGGAGGCGCTGACCTCCGAGTCGGAGCACGCGCCCACCCCGGCGGAACTCGCCGCACACCTCGGCCTGACCGAGGACGAGGTCCGCCAGGGCCTGGTCGCGGCCAACGGTTACTCCACCCAGTCCCTCGACGCGCCCCAGCAGCCCACCGCCGGCAGCGGGCAGGCGCCCGCGGCCGGACTGGCCGCGCGCAGCCTCGCCGAGACCCTGGGCGACACCGACCCCGCCCTGGAGGCGGTCGAGGACCGGCACGCCCTGGCGCCCCTGCTCGCCGACCTGGACGAACGCTCCACCCGCATCCTGCAGCTGCGCTTCGGCCAGGAGCTGACGCAGGCGGAGATCGGTGCGGAGCTCGGCCTCTCCCAGATGCAGGTCTCCCGGCTGCTGTCCCGCACGCTGGGCGCCCTGCGCGCGGAGCTGCTGCACGACTGAGTCCGCCATGGCGCCGTGGCGCCGCGCCACCCGGTCACCAGGTGACGTACAGGTCCTGCGGCGAGCGGTGGATCAGCGTGGGCCGCATCCGCGGACGCGGACGGTCCTCGTCGAGCCGCAGCTCCGGCAGGCGGCGCGTGAAGAGTTCGAGCGTCAGGCACAGCTGCTCGCGCGCCAGCTGGGAACCGGGGCAGCCGTGCGGCCCGTGCCCGAAGGCGAGGTGCTGCCGGTTCCCGGGCCGTGTGACGTCGAATACGTCGGGCCGCTCGTACCGTTCTCCGTCGCGGTTGGCCGCACCGAAGGCCACCAGCACGGTGGCCCCCGCCGGAAGTTTCGTCCCGGCGAGGGTCACCGGCCCGGTGGTGGTCCGCCGGAAGGCCTGAATGGCGGTGTCGTGGCGGGCGGCCTCCTCCACCGCCGCCGGGACGAGCGACGGATCGGCGCGGAGCATCCGCCACTGCCGCCGGTCACCGAGCAGGTGCAGCAGGGTGGTGCCGATGAGGGCGCTGGTGGTGAGGAATCCGGCGATCAGCAGGTTCTGCAGGCTGGTCACCAGTTCGTGGCGCTGTTCGAGGGTGAGCTCGGCGTCACCGGGGGCGAGGGCGGCCACCATGGCCGAGCACATGTCGTCCCGGGGCCGTGCGCGCCGGTCGCGGACGTACCCGTCCAGCAGGTGCTGCAGCGCCACCACGTCCTCGGCGGCAGCCACCTGCTCCTCCGGGGGCAGCGGCCGGAACAGCAGTTCCTCGGCCCGGTATCCGCCGTGCACGGCCGCGGGCACATTGGCCGGGTCCAGCCCGATCAGCCGCCCGACCACCATCCCGGGCAGCCGCCGGGCGTACGCCTCCATCAGCTCCGCCGACCCGTCCGCCGCGAAGCCGTCCACCAGCTCCTGCGCACAGGCGCGCGCGTACGGCACCAGCGCCGCCACCCGGCCGGTGGACAGCCCCCGGTTCAGCGGCGCGCGGTGCCGCCGGTGGGCCGCTCCGTCCGAGGACACGACGGTCGGCCGGGGGCCGAACCCCCGGGGCAGGACACCGAGCGCCGCCTCCGACAGCGCGACGTCCGGCAGCAGGGAGTTGGCCGAGGAGAAGTCCTCCGCGCGCAGCAGCACCTCCCGTACGTCCCGGTCGCGCGCCACCAGCCAGGCGTCGAACTCGGGCACGTACGTCAGCCCCTCGGCCCGGCGGGCGCGGTCGTAGAGCGGGTACGGGTCGCGGTACAGCTCGTCACGCCGCGCCTGGGCGTCGTACGACGTCACGGGGACCTCCGGTCACGGTCGGGCCGGGCGGAGGCCACCGCCGCGGGCGGCCTCCGGTGCGCCGGGTCATCCTGCCCGAACCCCGCCCCGGCCGGTAGGGCGCCCTTGGCCCTCAGGAGCGTTCCGCGGCGAGGCGGTGCTCGTGGACGCGCAGGTGGAGGGTGGCGAGGTCCAGCAGCGGAGTGGCCACCCCCAACGCGCGGGCGCGGACGGTGAGGTCGGTCAGGACGTGGTCGGCCTCCGTGGGCGCTCCGGCCACGAGGTCGCGGTAAAGGGACGGGGTGAGGGGGGAGCCGGCGGCCGTGACGGTCGAGGTGGTGAAGGCGAGTTCGGCCTCCGGCACAGGGTGGCCGGCGGCCCCGGCCACCGCCGCCGCCTCGGCGAGCAGGGACCGGCCCAGGGCCGAGCCGCCCGGGACGGCGTTGACCTCACCGACCGTGCCGCGCATCAGGCAGGTCAGGGCCACCAGGGTGGAGATGAAGACCCACTTGTGCCACATGGCGGCGAGGATGTCCCCGGTCTCCGGCGAGTCGATGCCCGCCTCGGCCAGGACGCTCCGGATCGTGTCCACACGGGCCGAGGGGCGGGCGTCGATCTCACCGGTCAGGATGACCGCGGGCGGAGCCATGCGGAGGATGTCGCCGTCCCCGCTCAGGGTGGTGACCACCTTCGCGACCCCGCCGAGCGCGGCTGCGGCCCCGAGGCGCGCGACGAGCGCGTCGAGGTGGGCGACCCCGTTGAGGAGGGGGACGACGGCGGTGTCCGGGCCCACGGCGGGCTCGACGTCCGCCAGGGCAGCGTGCAGGGCGGTCGCCTTCACGGAAAGCAGGACCACGTCGTACGGGCCGCCCGGGGCCCCGGCCGTCACCAG
The DNA here is from genome assembly GCF_045000215.1 of Streptomyces sp. 147326. Taxonomy (NCBI): domain Bacteria; kingdom Bacillati; phylum Actinomycetota; class Actinomycetes; order Kitasatosporales; family Streptomycetaceae; genus Streptomyces; species Streptomyces sp. 147326. Next base: position 7,910,999 of record NZ_CP134201.1, read on the forward strand.
CTTCGGCGTCAGGCGGAGCCGCTCCCCCTGGCCTTCGACGCGCAGTCCGCGTGCCGCGAGGGCCTTCGCCCGGGCCGGGCGGACCAGGAACGAGACGTCCTGGCCCGCCGCGGCGAGCCGGGCGCCGAAGAAGCCGCCGACGGCGCCGGCACCGACCGTGAGGATCCTCATGCGGAGTTCCTTTCGTGGGATCCGGTCAGCTCCGGCCTGCCTGCGGGAAGCCGGCCGTCCTGGCCGGGAGTCCGCGGGGCGCGCGGTCCGTACCGGGACACCGCGACCCCGGCGAGGCAGAGCACGCCGCCGAGCAGGGTCAGCCATGCGGGGACCTCGCCCAGGAGGGCCCAGCTCAGCAGGACGACGATGGCCGGGACGGCGTAGGTCGTCGCGCCCAGCTTGCCGGCGGGCATGCGCGCCAGGGCGTAGGTCCAGGTGGTGAAGGCCAGGGCGGTGGGCACGACGCCCAGGTAGACCATGTTCAGGGTCGCCGACACCGGAGCGTTCGGCAGTTCCGCGGCCAGTTGCCCCGCGAAGGGCAGGCAGGCCACGGTTCCCGTCAGGCAGCTGAAGGCGGTGATCTGCAGGGGTGTTCCGTAGGAGAGGGCGGGCTTCTGCGCGACGACCCCGGTCGCGTAGGCCACCGCCGCGAGCAGGCAGAGCACGACGCCGAGCACCGAGGTGGACCCGCCCTCGCCGGACGACATGGACAGACCCACGACCACCGCTCCGGCGAAGGAGACGCCCATGCCCGCCAGCAGCCGCGGCGGCAGCGCCTCACCGAGGAGGCGGGCCGCGAGGAGGGCCATGAGGATGGGCCCGGTGTTCACCAGCAGGGACGCCGTCCCCGCGTCGACCAGACGCTCACCCCAGTTCAGCGCGACCGTGTAGCCGCCGAACCACACCAGACCGGACACCAGGATCCCGCGCCAGGCCTCGCGGGGCGGCAGCCCCTGGCGGCGGACCAGGAGCAGGACGCCGAGCACGAGCGAGGCGGCGAGCAGCCTGCCGAGGGCCAGGGCCCCGGGGGAGTAGGCGGCGCCCGCGCTGCGGATGGAGACGAAGGCGGAGGCCCAGGCGAACACCGTGAAGGAGACGGCGCCGATCGTGAGCACGTGGGGAGGGATGCGACCCGTGCGGAACGTCATGCACCCACCCTACGACCGCAACATTTCGCTGTCGACCGAAATATTGATGGGGGATCCTGGTGGGGTACGGCGGCCCTCAGGGCTCAGATCCACGCCTGCGGCGTGATTCCCAGCAGGTCGCCGAAGGCCTGTTCCCCGGTCCGGGTCACGTCCAGGGCCCGCCCGCCGCCGGGCGGGCGTACCACCCATTCCTCGCGCAACGCGTGCGCGCACAGCCGCGAGCCGGTGACGCCGCCCAGGTGGCGGCGCCGCTCGGTCCAGTCCAGGCAGGAACTCGCCAGCGGCCTGCGCCCTTCGTGGGCGAGGCCGATGCCGGCCCCGGCGCACCAGGCCCGGCCGTCGTCCGTCAGCTCGAAGACGCCCTCCGTACGCAGCAGCCCGCGCTGCTCCATCGCGTCGGTCACCGCCATGCCGAACCGTCCGGCGAAGTGGTCGTAGCAGGTCCGGGCGCGCGCCAGCGGGTCCGGTGCGGCGACCACGGGGACCGCGTGCGCCGCGTCCCGGTCGGGAATCGCGTACGAGGCGAGCTCGTCGACGAGGCGGGCGGTCGCGGCGTCCGCGATGCGCACGTAGCTGTGGCGGCCCTGGCGTTCGGTCACGCAGATGCCGGCGTCGAGCAGTCGGGACAGGTGGCCGCTCACGGTGGACGGCGCCACCGCGGTGATCCGGGCCAGCTCGCCCGCGGTCCAGGCGCGCCCCTCCAGCAGCGTCATGCAGATGGCGGCCCGGGTTTCGTCGGCCAGGGCCGCGGCGAAAGCGGCGAGACGGGCCGCGGGCGCCGGCTGGTCCGCCGGCGCCGGCGTCCCGGCATGCGAGGTGTTCATCCATCCAGAATGCCCCATGATTTCGGCAAACAGCGAACGGTCCACCCGGGCGCGGGTCCTCTGTCGTGACGGTGGTTCCCGGGCCACACTGATGACCTCGGGGCAGGAAGCCCCGATGCGAGGAGGGTGGTGGGGAGTTGTCGGGTGAGTCTGCGGAGCAGCCCGCTCCGGTCGTGCGCCCCGCGGTGTGGGAGACGTACGGCCCGGCCGATCTCAGCGCAGTGCCGGTGTTCGCCGGCGGCTTCATCAACTTCGGCTTGTGGCAGGCCGTCGATCTCGAACGGCCGCTGTCGCAGGGCGACCGGATCCGGAGCGAACAGGACCTCTACCGGCACGTACTCGACGCGGCCGCCCCCGAGGGCCGCCGGGCCGTGGAGATCGGCTGTGGCCTCGGCCTCGGGTGCGCCCTCGCCCTCGAGGAGTACGGGCCCTCGGTGATGACGGGGGTGGACATCCATCCCCAGCAGCTCCAGCGGGCCCGCGAGGCGAACTCCGCGCGCCTCCAAGCGCAGCCGCACCGGCTGCGCTTCGTCCTCGGGGCGGCGGAGAGCCTGCCGCTCGGCGACGCGGAGTTCGACTCCCTGTTCAGCGTCGAGGCGGCGCAGCACTTCCCGGACCTGTCCGCGTTCGCCCGGGAGGCGGCGCGGGTCCTGCGCCCCGGCGGGCGGCTGGCGGTCGCCAGCTTCTTCACCGTCGACGGCGCGCCCTCGCACGCGGAGCGGCTCGCCGGGCTCCTCGACTCGTTCGCCAGCGGCCTGGACATCGCCCGGCCCGTCTCCCGGCTCGCCGACGCCCTCGACGAGGCCGGATTCGCCGGTGTCCGGGTCGCCTCGATCGGCCCGCAGGTCTGGCCCGGCTGGGACCGCTGGCTCGCCCGCCTCTGGAGGCCGGGCACCTGGCCCCGGAACTTCCTGGCCGCCTGGGAGCAGCAGATCCTGGACTACTACCTGGTGACGGCCACCCGCCCGTAGTTCTCGTGGCCCGGGGAAGCGTGCGTCAGCCCTCCAGCAGTGCCTGACCGACGTACGTGCCCGGGGCGGCGCCACCGGGGACCGCGAAGAGGGATGACGCCTCGTGGACGACGGAGCGGGCGAGGGCGTCACCGCGGGCCAGGCGGTACCGGACCGGGATGAAGCCCGTGCGGGGGTCCGACTGCCAGGCGAGGAAGAGCATTCCGGCGTCCGGGACGCCGTCCGAGACGACGATCCGCGCGAGCCGGGCCGGGTCGGCCGGGTCGGGGTTGGCGGTTCCGTCGAGGTGGCCCACGAGGTTGCGGTGGGCGCCGCCGGCCGAGGCGCCCTCGGGGGCGGAGGTGAAGCCGGCCATCGTCCAGCGGTCCACGGCCTCGCCGTGGGCGAGGCGCTGGAGCGTCCGCAGGGCGTGCACGGTGACGAGCGGGTCGTCCGCGGCGATTGCGCGAACAGGTCGCCGCCGCTGCGGGCCGGGTCGAGCTGGTCGTCGGGAAGGCAGGCAGGGGAGCGAGGGCCTCGGGGCGTGCCGAGGCCATGGCGGCCCGGTCGAAGAAGCCCGCGCCCAGGCCGAAGGCGAGGGTGAGGGAGGCGGGCCCCGCGCCGAGCGCGGCGCCCGTGTCGGCGGCGCGGGAACCGGGCGGTGAGAGCTCCTCGCCCACCGGCTCGCCCCGGGGCAGCCGTTCGGCGGCGGTGCTCCAGCGCAGCAGCAGGGCGGCGGCCCGGCCGCGGTCGGTCCGCGCCCCGAAGTCGAAGGCGGCCAGCCGGACGTGCGCCTGACGGGGATGCAGGATGCCGGCCTGGTGCCGCCCGTGGAAGGCGGGACCTGCCGGACGGTGAGACGGGGTGGGTGGCGGGGTGGGTGACGGCGTAAATCGCTCGTCGTCCCCTTCCGGCCGCCCGTAGCATCCGCCCGTGACCGAGAACGAGATGGACGACGCGCCCGTGGTGACCGAACGAGTGCCGTGCTGGCGCGGCAGGGCGGTCGCTCTCGCGCCGCTCGACGCCGAGGACGCCGAGCTGATGCACGCCTGGCGGTCCGACCCCGTGGCCGCCTACGAGATCGGCTTCTGGCCGCGTTCCCTCACCTCGCTCCGTGAGCGCCTGGAGCGGGACCGGGACGACCACGACCGGGACGACTTCCTCGTGCTGCTCCCGGACGGCACGCCGATCGGCCACATCGCCCTGGTCGACCAGGACATGGTCGACGGCACGGCGGAAGTCCACCTGATGATGGATCCGCGGTACCGGCGCCGGAGCCACGGCTCCGATGCCCTGGACGCGCTGACCGACCTCGCCTTCGGCGAACTGCCCATGCAGCGCGTCCAGGCCGTCACCCACACCGGCAACACGGCCGCGCTCACCGTCCTCGCCAAGGCGGGGTTCGTCCAGGAGGGAGTGCGGCGCTCGGCCTGCCTGCACCGGGGACGCCGCCTCGACGTCGCCGTCCTCTCCCTGCTCCGTGCGGAGTGGGAGGCTCAGGCACGCCCGAGGTCCTGGGAACTCTGACCGGCGCCGCCCGCCCGGCGGGGCATGGTTTGATGATCGGACCGGGCGGGCGCATCCGCCGGCGCGCCGCCACCACAACGGGCGGCGCCGCACAGCGGCATGACGGAGGACCGGGCGTGGTACTTGAGCGTGGGCGGCGGCGCAGGCCCCTGTTGATCGGCGGCGCGGGGGTCGCGGCGGCCGCGCTGGCCGTCGGCCTGTACTGGTTCGAGCCCTGGAAGCTGTGGGTGGAGGACACGGTCGACGAGGCCCTCCCCTCCGTCTCGGCCGCCCCGAACGCCAGCGCGTCGGCGAGCCCGCCCGCCGCGCCGCGGACGGTGGCCCAGGGCACCCTGATCAGCCACGAGCACGCCACCACCGGCACCGTCAAACTCCTCCGCCTCGCCGACGGCTCGCACGTCCTCCGCGTGGAGGACCTGGACACGAGCAACGGCCCCGACCTGAAGGTCTGGCTGACCGACGCCCCGGTCGTCGAGGGCGTCGCCGGCTGGCGGGTCTTCGACGACGGCAAGCACGTCAGCCTCGGTGCTCTCAAGGGGAACAAGGGCGACCAGAACTACGCCGTTCCGGCCGAGGTGAACCTGGCCGACTACAGCAGCCTCGCCATCTGGTGCGACCGCTTCGACGTCTCCTTCGGCGCCGCCTCCCTCAAGCCGGTCTAGGCCGCGTTCGAGCCGGCGCCGAGGTGGTCGCGCTGGATCCGGTGGGCGAGGGCGCGCCGCACCGAGGCCGACGCGGTGGCCGTGCCGGTGGAGGAGGAGGCGGCGGCCTTCGGCGGGACGTCGAGGCCGCGGCTGATCCGGTCGTACGCCTCCTGGTAGCCGGCGGGCATCGCGTCCCGGTGCAGCATCAGGTCCTCTTCGACCAGGCGCCGCAGCTCGTCGACGTTCCGGGGCGTGAAGCGCTTCCTTCCCCGGGCGACGGCGTCGACGTGACGGGAGCATCGGGCGCTGTCGCCGAGGGTCTCGGAGATCTCCTCGGCGAGGCCCCACAGGCATCCTTCGAGCCAGGGCGCGTCGTGCTGGTCGAGCGAGAGCGCCATCGGCGCGGGCGGCCCGTCCGTCCGGTGCTTCGCCGCCTGCTTGGACACGGCGGGCTGGCTCATGTCGGCGAGCCGGGCGATCCGGTCCTGGGTCCAGCCCAGCCCGGCCAGCACCTGGATCATTTCGGTGCGCAGCTTCCGCATCTCCTCGCCGGCGCGGATGACCTCGTTCATGCCGGCGAACATCCGCCCGGCCTGGTCCTCGGTCAATGCTCCGGGGCTGCCGCGCGTCTCCTCTTCCCCTGTCATGACTCGGTTATATACCCCCGCACGCCGTGGTCATAACCCGGTTGTACAACTCGGTTATCGCTGGCAGCATCCGCGTCATGCCCACCTTCTCCGCGCCCGACGGAACCCGGCTCGCCTACCGCGTGACCGGGGACGGCGAGCCGCTCGTCTGTCTTCCCGGGGGCCCGTCGGACTCCCGTTACCTCGGCGACCTCGGCGGCCTGTCCGCGCACCGCCGGCTCATCGCCCTGGACCTTCGCGGCACCGGCCGGTCCGCGGTTCCCGAGGAGACCGCCTCCTACCGCTGCGACCGCCTGGTCGACGACGTCGAGGCCCTGCGCGCACACCTCGGACTCTCCCGGATCGACCTGCTGGCCCACTCGGGCGGCGCGAACCTCGCGGCGCAGTACGCGGCCCGGTACCCGGAGAAGATCCGCAGGCTCGCCCTGATCGGCCCCGGCGTCCGGGCCGTCGGCATCACCGTCACCGCCGAGACGCGACGCGAACTCGCGCTGCTCAGGAAGAACGAGCCGTGGTTCCCGGTGGCCTTCGCCGCCCTGGAGGCGCTCACCGAAGGCGCCGGCACCGGAAGCGACCGGGAGGCCGTCGCGCCCTTCTTCTGCGGCCGGTGGGACGCCGCGGCGCAGCGGCACCACGCGGCCGGCCGGCCGGCCAACGGCGAGGCCGTCGCCCTCTTCGCGGCCGAAGGCGCCTTCGACCCGGAGACCACCCGTGCGGCGCTCGCCGCCCTCGAGGCGCCCGTACTGCTCGTCGTCGGGGAGTTCGACCTGAACAGCCCTCCCCGGACGGTGACCCGGTTCGCGGAGCTGTTCCCCGACGCCACACTCGTCGTACAGCCCGGAGCGGGCCACTACCCGTGGCTCGACGACGCCGACCGGTTCGTGGCGACCACGACGGCGTTCCTGGACCGACGGGGACCGGCCCGCCCTCACGACCCGATGGTCACCACGCGGGCCCACTCGGGCGGCGAGTCCGGCACGTAGTCGGGATCCTCCTCGTCCCACCGGGCCGACCGCCCGCGGGGGAAGAGCCCCACCACCGTCCGGCACGGCGGCCGGGTGGCCGGCCAGGGGGTCTGGCCGTCGGTCAGGACCACGATCACGTCCGGCCGCGGACCCGTCCGGAGCGCCTTCGCGAACCCCTCGCGCAGGTTCGTCCCCCCGCCGCCCAGCAGCGGAATGCCCTCGCCGCGGCAGAGCGGGTGCACGATCCGGGCCGCCGCGTCGCACGGCACCACGGTGACCAGGTCGCGCCGGCCGCCCACGGCGCGGGAGATCGCGGCGACCTCCAGGAGCGCACTGCCCAGTTCGGCGTCGCTGACCGACCCCGAGGTGTCGATGACCACCGTGACCCGGGGCGGCCTGCGCCGCAGGCTCGGCAGAACGGCCCCGGGCAGCCCGGCCGAACGCCGGGAGGGGCGGCCGTAGCTGTAGTCCTCGCCCGCGCCCGAGCCGGAGGTCGCCGACCGGATGGCCGCCCCCAGCAGGTCGCGCCACGGCTGCGGCGGATGGAACGCCTCGTCCGCCCACCGCTGCCACCCCTTCGGGGCGCTCCCCGGACGGCCGTTGATGCCCTGGGCCACCCGGAACCGGACCGCGTCCCGCTCCTGCGCGCTGAGCCCGTGAGCGCCGTCCGGGCCCAGGTCCCACTCCCGCTCCAGGCCGTCGGCGCCACTGCCGCAGTCCAGCCAGGCCAGGCCCTGCGTATGCGCCGACAGCCGGAACTGGCGCAGGTAGTCCTCCATCAGCTGACCGGCGGGCAGCCCCAGGGCCTGCGGCGTCACGGCGTCCTCGAGCCCGACCAGACCGTCTCCGAAGGCGTCGTCGTTGATCTCGCAGTCCGCGGCGATGTTCATCCGCAGCCGCTCTCCCGGGCCGGTCAGCCCGTGTGCCCGTGCGTACCGGTCACCGCGCCCGTGATGGTCGCGCAGGAGGTGCGACACCTCGTGCACCCAGACCCCGGCGAGCTCCTCCACCGGCGTCCGGTCCACGAAGGAGGGAGAGACGTAGCACCGCCAGTGCCGGTCGACGGCCATCGTCGGCACCCGGCGCGACTCCACGGCGTGCAGCGCGAACAGGGCCGTCGCCAGGTACGGCCGGACCCGGGCGGCCTGCAGCCGGGCGGCGAAGAGCTTGTCGAAGTCGAGGGCGAGGCCGGGGACGGGGGCGAGGCCGGGAGCGGGGGCGGGGGCGAGGCCCGGTGTCCCCGATGCCTCCGCCGCCCCCGGTGCGTCCGGGCTCACCGGCCGGCCTGCACGGGGACTGCGGTGCGCGCCGCGGCCCGGTCCGCCGCCCGGTCCGCCCGTCGGGACAGGGTCACCACTCCGGCGAGCCGCTCGATCGATGCCGGAACGTCCCAGTCCTCCTGACGCAGCGTGGCGAGCGTGGTCGCGGGGACGACCAGCAGGTCCGGGGCTCCGGTCTCCAGCGCCCGGACCAGCAGCGCCCACGCGGCGTCCCAGCGGGACTTCTCCGGGCGCTTGCGGACGGCCGCCACCACCGCGTCGAGCACGGCCTGGCGCAGATCTCCCCGCTCGGGCAGGACGGCACCCGCCGGATCGGCGAGCAGATCCTCGGGGTCGGGGAGGTCCATCCGGTCCAGACCCGCCAGCAGCTCCAGCGCCGGACCGTCCCCCACGGTGCCCCGGACCAGCAGGGAGAGCACCTCCCTGGAGGAGCCGGCGGCGGTCGCGAAGGCGATCAGACTCAGTGTCATGTCCCAGCTGCGCGGGGACGGCCAGGGCCCGCCCCGCCGCGTCTCGCTGCTGGGCAGCCGGTGTACGAGCGTGGGGCGGGCGGAGAGGAACCCGCACACCGCGCGGCGGGCGTGGTCCACGGCCGCCGGCAGCGCCTGCGCGTCGAGGCGCGGCAGGCTCGCCCGGGGCCACGTCCCGCCCAGCCCGCGCACCACGACCTCGTGGTCGTGGGTCCACTGGAGATGGACGAACCGGTTGGCCAGGGGCGGACTCAGCTCCCAGCCGTCGGCGGCCGAGGACCGCGGGTTGGCGGCCGCCACGATCCGGACCCCGGGCGGCAGTTGCAGGGCGCCGATCCGCCGTTCGAGTACGAGGCGCAGCAGGGCGGCCTGGACGGCCGGAGGCGCGGTGGACAGCTCGTCCAGGAACAGCAGCCCCCGTCCGGCCCGTACGAGCCGGACGGCCCAGTCCGGCGGGGCCATCGGGACGCCCTGTTCCGCGGGGTCGTCGCCCAGGACGGGCAGCCCGGAGAAGTCGGACGGTTCGTGGACGCTGGCGATGACCGTGGTCAGCGGAAGGTCCAGCGACTCCGCGAGCTGGGTCAGGGCCGCCGTCTTCCCGATCCCCGGCTCGCCCCACAGGAGTACGGGCAGGTCGGCGGCCACGGCCAGGGTCAGCGCCTCCAGTTGTGAGTCGGGGCGCGGTTCGGTGGTGGTGTCGCGGAGCAGCGACAGCAGCTCACCGGCGATGTCGAGCTGGGAGGCGCCGGCCGGGTCGGCGGGTGAAGGGGCCTGGGAGGAAAGGGCGTCGGCGAAGCCGGTCGCGGTGAACGGGGTGGGTGCGGGCATGTTCGATCACCTTGTGGGTTCGTGAGGCGGAACGGGCACGGGGGAGGGAAGTCCCCCGGTCAGCGCAGGGCTTGGCGCGGGTGCGGGCGGTACCGCCGGGGGCGGCGGGCCCCCCGGTCGATGCGGCCGGGTCCGGGGCCGGCCAAGCCGGCCCGGAACAGCCCGTAGGTGATCCGCCGCAGGGCGGCCGCCTCCAGGGCGTCCCGCAGGGCGCCGGCGCGCAGCAGTGCGCCGGGGCCCAGCAGACCCTCGACGACGGCCAGCGCACCGGCGGTGTCACCGTGGTCCAGGCGTTCGCGCACGCCCGTCAGGCAGTCCGGATGACGGTGCGCCGCGTCGATGGCCTGCAGGCAGGGGAGCGGAGTACCGGTCAGCGCGGCCAGCAGTTCCTCCCGGCGGATCTCCGCCGGGTCGTGGTCCAGCGGGGCCAGCACCCCGTCGACCAGACCGATCCGGTGCCGGGCTCCCCGGCACTCGACGAGGCGCGGTTGCCCCGCCCGGTCCGGGATCCGGGACGGACCGGCCGGCGCATGACCCGGTACGAGCGCGGCGGCGACCAGGGGGTGCAGCCGCTCGGCATCGAGCGCACCGGCGCGGAGCAGGTCCAGGTCGGGCAGCACCCGGACCGCCGCGTCGGGCAGGACCGGCAGCGCGCAGGCGCTGCCGTCGGCGGGCGCCGCCCAGGCCCGCAGGGCAAGGGGCCCGTCGTGCCGGTCACCGCCGCGGTCACCGCCGCGGTCACCGTCGCGGTCACCGTCCCGGCCCCCGTTCCCGCCCGCGACCAGGTCCAGGACCAGTCGCCGCCGGGCTCCGAACCGTACGGTGACGGCCCCGGGGGGCCGCCCCTCGGCGCGGAGCAGGATCAGCGCCTCGTCGGTCCACCGGTCCACGGCGCAGTGGTGCCCCGGTGGGAGCAGGCCCCGCAGCTCCGGGTCCTCCGGGCACCCGTCGGCGGGCGGCCGTTCGGCCCCGGACCGGGTCCTCAGCTCGTCGGTCCTGCGCGCGTCCCACAAGTGGCGGTGCAGGTCGAGGCGGAACCGCCGTTCGGGACGGGCGCGGGGGCGCGGATCACCGCAGGCGCCGGATCCGTCCCACAGCGCGAGGCTGATCCGCTGACCGGCGTCCGCCCATGCCGGAGCGGTCCGGGCGACGAGGTGGACCGCACGTGGCCCCGACCGCGGCCCGTCCCGCTCCGCGACCTCGTACCGGGCCAGAGAGAGGGTCAGGTCCGGGCGCAGCAGTCCGTCGGGAGCGATGCGCGGCATGTGCCAGCGCAGCAGGTCGGGCGCCAGATGGCGGAGATCGGCCCGGATCCGGGCCGTGAGGTCGTGGCCGTGCGAGCGTGCCACGGAACGCAGATTGAGATCGACATCGACACCTGCGGCGGCGCAGGCCCCGGCCCAGTCCCCCACGGAACGACGGGCGGTCGCGGTCTCGATCATGGACGGCGGCACGGCGTACTCGCGTACGCGCAGCCAGAGGGAAAGGCGGGAATCCCCATACGCGGTCTGAGTGAGCATCAGCACTCACCTTGCGCGGACGGGACCCCCGATCTGTGAGCGGAATGAGTGGTCATCGCGGTGATCGTAACCCCCTCGGCGACGACCGACCAGCGGTTTTCGGCGCGCCCGCGGATCCGTCAGGGCCAGCGGTGGTGGTGCCGGTCGATGACGTAGTGGTGGTCGTGGCGCCAGCCGCCGCCGGACGGCCGGGCGTCGGCGAGGTGGGGGTGGCCAGGGGGCAGGTCCGGGTGGACGTGTTCCAGCCGGTACGGGTCACGGGCGGGCCAGATCACGGCCGCGGCCGTGGTGGAGGCGAGGGCGACGGCCGCCAGGACCAGGGCGGTCGGGGACAGGCCCGCCCCCGCGCCGAGCCACCCGGCCAGCGGGTAGGTGAGCAGCCAGCAGCCGTGGGAGAGGGAGAACCGGGCGGCGAAGGCGGCGGGCAGGTCCGCGTCCGCGGTGGAGCGGCGGATGAGGCGGCCCCCCGGAGTCAGGACGGCGGAGCAGGCGGCGCCGAGCGCGGCCCAGACCGCGAGGAGCGCGGGCCAGGACCAGGAGCCCGGGGTGGTCGAGGTGACGGCCGCCGCGGCGGCCAGGAGTGCCGGGAGGGCGAAAGCGGCGCGGAGCATCACCGTACGGTCGGCGGCGCGCTGCAGGAGCCGGGGCAGGACCAGCGCGGCCAGCATGGAGCCGGCGCCGTACGCGCCGAGGGCGAGCGGGACGGCCCCGGCCGGGCGGCCGAAGTGGCCGCGGACCAGGGCCACGGTGCCGACGAAGACGAGGGCGCCGGCGGCGGCGACGGCGAGTTCGAGGGCGAGCAGCGCGCGCAGTCGGGGAGTGGCCAGGAGGAGGCGGATGCCGAAGGAGGCCCGGGTGCGGAGGCCGCCGGCCGGTTCGGCGGGGGCGGGCCGGGGCAGCACGGTGGCGACGACGAGCGTGGCGGAGGCGAGGAAGCCGAGGGCCGTGCCGGCGAACAGCCAGTCGTAGGAGACCAGCGTCAGCAGGGCCGTGGCCAGGACCGGGCTGAAGAGGCTCTCCAGGTCGTAGGCGAGCCGGGTCATCGACAGGGCCCGGGTGTAGTCGCGTTCGGCGGGAAGGACCTCGGGGACGGTGGCCTGGAACGTCGGTGTGAAGGCGGCCGACGCCGCCTGGAGCAGGAAGATCAGGAGGTGGATCTGCCAGACCTCGGTGACGAACGGAAGGGCCGAGGCGACACCGGCGCGGGTGAGGTCCATCGCCGCCATGAGGGTGCGGCGGGGGATCCGGCCGGCGACCGCTCCGATCAGCGGGGCGATGCCGACGTAGGCGATCATCTTGATCGCGAGCGCGGTGCCGAGGACCGCCGAGGCGTCGGCGCCCGCGAGGTCGTAGGCGAGCAGGCTCAGTGCGACGGTGGCGAGACCGGTTCCGGCCAGGGCGACGACCTGGGCGGTGAAGAGGCGGCGGTAGGTGCCGTTGCGCAGTACGGACAGCACGGGCGGCCCCGTCCGGTCGGCGTCGATGACTCCACGTCAGCGTAGCCAACGTGTGCGCACCTGTGCACGTATTGAACCGGCGAACGTGGGGCGGTCCGGCCGGTCGCCGGCTCAGTCGTGCGGGGGCAGGGAACCGAGCTGGTGGTCGGCCGCGTTCAGGGCCTCGTCCACCAGTCGCCTCAGGTGCCCGTGGCGTACGGCGTAGACGACCCGGCGGCCGTCCTTGCGGGTGGTGACCAGCCCGGCGAGGCGGAGCTTGGCGAGGTGCTGGCTGACCGAGGGCCGGGCCGCCCCGCACGCCTCGGTGAGGGTGGTGACATCGGCCTCGCCGCGGGCGAGCCGCTCCATCAGCGCCAGGCGGGTGCGGTCCGCGAGCAGGGCCAGCACGGACGCGGCGACCTCCAGCCGGTCACCCCGCTCCTGCGAAACCTGTGCACCTGCCAGATCCGTGCCTGCGCTCATGCGCACATCGTAGGACGGCCGCGGTGCGATGCCACGGGCCCCGTCACCCCCGGCCGGGGGTGACGGGGCCCGTGGTGCAGGCAGGGCGGGTGGGATCAGCCGAGGGCGGGCGCCGTCTGCTGGGCCGTGGCCTCCGTGCCGTCCGCGCGCGAGGCCAGGAGCCGCTGGGCCAGGACGCCGAAGACGATGGCGAACACCGCCCACAGCACCAACTGCACGGCCAGCGAGGCGACCCGGAACTCCCACAGCAGGGCGGCGGGGAAACCGGGCTGGACCGCGTCGCTGTTGTCCGGCAGGAACACGAACGCCAGGGCGGCGGCGACGACGAAGGCACCGCCCGCGGCCAGCGTCGCGTTCCAGTTGCCCAGACGCGGTGCCAGCCGCCGTCCGAGGACGATCGCGCCGACGCCGAGCAGCACGCTCAGCAGGATCATCAGGAAGAACAGCGTGGTGCGCTGTCCGATGGTGTCCGGATTGCCCACCGCCGGCGGGGTGGCCGGGTACTTGAGGAACGGCACCAGGTAGACGGTGGCGAAGGCACCGGCGGCGGTGAGCGCCGCCGTGGCCCGCGGGCTGAACCCGCCGACGCGGCCGAGGGCGAACGAGAACGCGAGCGAGGCGATGCCGCCCAGCGCGACCCCGTAGACCAGGACGCCGGTGGCCAGACCGAAGGTGGACTGCACCGGCCGGCTGACCAGTTCCTCCTCTTCGGCGGCTTCGGCCGGTGCGGCGTCGCCGCCGTGCCCGGCGTGAGCGCTCGGGGCGCCCGCCGCGCCCTGGGCGGCCTGGGCCTCTTCCACGGCGATGGAACCCCGTACCGGGGGCTCACCCACCACGTAGGCGACGGCGAAGGCGAACAGCCCGGCGATCAGGCCCGCGAGCATGCCGCGGACCAACAGACCTCTGACAGTCGAGGCGTACATGTGCGTGGCCTCTCAGTGGCAGGGGAAGCCGAGCAGATGACGACCGTCGTGGACCCACTCGTGCACGCCCTCGCCGGCGAACACGGCCGTGGCGCCCTGCTCGGCACCGACGAAGTACAGGGCGACGAGCATCAGGAGACCGACGAAGAGCGCCCAGGGCAGGACCGCGCGCACGGGCAGCGGAGCCGACAGGGAGCCGGCGGGGGTGGATACGGCAGCGGAAGCGACAGCCTCGGCCATGATGGAACCTCCTCGGGGAACACGCGTCCCATACGGTGGTGCAGGACGACGGTCCTCGGGTCTGACTCGCCACGGCGCCTCCCCCGGAGGGATGTCACCGCAGCACACAGTGGCGCGACCATGCCGGATTCACACCGGGCTTCCGTCTCGCCGTCGTCGCTATGTGCAAATGTCGCGGTGACGCTACCGTGCGGCGGGCCTGCGGCCAAGTGCGTGAGTCTCTGATCACACGCGACTGCGGGGAAGATTGCGCCCCGGGCCCTGGTCGGGGGCCGGGAGCGTCCAAGAAGTGGTACGGAAAAGACTGCTAGAATCCCCGTGTTGGCCTTCGGCGTGCGTGCCCCGTGCACGTGTCCGGAGGCTTTTTTCATGCCTTCTTCCCTTCCTTCCTCTCCGCCCCCTGCTTCCTCTCCTTCCTCCAAGCCGGCCCCCGCGCCCGCCACCGGCTACCGAGATCTGCTCCGCAACCGGGAGTTCGCCGGCCTCTACGCCGGCTTCACCCTGACCGTCGCCGCGAGCACCCTGTCGGGCTTCGCCCTCGCCACCCTCGTCGACCAGCAGACCCGTTCCCCCTTCCTGACGGCCGTGAGCATGTACGGCGCCACGTTCGCGACGGTGCTCGGCGCGCTGACGCTGATGTCGGTCGCGGACGGCAACCGGCCGCGCCGGACCATCGTCGCGCTCCAGTTCGCCTCGCTGGCCGGTGTCTGCGCCCAGGCCGTTCCGGGGCTGCCGCTGGCCGCCCGCTTCGGGCTGCTGCTGATGCTGGGCTTCTTCCAGTCCCTGGGGACCGGCACCCGGCTGGGGCTGCTCGCCGAGATCGTGCCGAACACCGCCTACGCGCCCGCGCGTTCGCTGATGAACATCACCTCGGGCGGTACGGCGATCCTCGGCTACGCCGCCGGCGCCGTCCTGCTGTCGTACCTGAGCCCGCATGGGGTCTTCCTCGTGGCCGCCGCCCTGACCGCCCTCGGACTCGCCGTGGTGGCGGCCACCGTCCGGGAACGCTCGATCCGGCTCACCCGTCGCCCCGGACTGCGCCGGACCTGGACGACGAACGCCGAGCTGTTCTCCCACCCGGGCCGGCGGGCGCTGCTGCTGAACCTGTGGGTCCCCAACGGCCTGATCGTCGGCTGCGAGGCGCTGTTCATCTCCTACGACCCCGGCCACGCCGGCACCCTCCTGGCCGCCGGATCGGCCGGCATGCTCCTCGGGGACCTGGCGGTCGGCCGGCTGCTGAGCGCCCACCGGCGCCGCCGCCACGCCTTCGCCCTGCGGCTGCTGCTCGCCGTCCCCTTCCTGCTGTTCGCCTTGCACCCGCCCCTCCCGGTCGTGGCGGCCGCGGTGTTCCTCGCCAGTGCGGGGTTCGCGGCGACCCTGCCCCTCCAGGAGCAGCTGCTGGACCTGACCCCCGACCGGGTCCGCGGGCAGGTCCAGGGAGTCGAGTCGGCCGGCCGGATGACCTGGCAGGGCCTCGGCGCGGCGCTCGCCGGCGGCCTGGCCCAGTTCCTCGCCCCCGGCGCGGCGATCGCCCTCGTCGCCGCCGTCTCCGTCGCCGTCACCGTCCTCTCCCGGCCCTACGTCGTCCGCGCGGGTGGCAGTTGAGCGGGCGCGCCGGAGCTGCGGTCCGCCCGTGCCGGGACGGGCGGGTGCGGCGGTGCGGGGCCGGACCTACGGTGGGAGGACGGTCCGGGCACAGCTCGCATGTGACGAGTGATGCGTGACGGACTCGGGTGACGGGAGTCGGCGATGGCCGGTGAGCTTTCCTTCTTCGAGCTGGGCGCGGGCGACAGCGAGCAGGCCCGTACCTTCTTCGGCGGACTCTTCGGCTGGACCTTCGAGCCGGGTCCGACCGAGGGCGGCGGGTTCGCGATCCGGACGCCCAACGTCCCCGGCGGACTGCACGGCAACGACCCGGGCGCCAGGCCGTACCTCTTCTTCGCGGTCGACGACATGGAGACGGCGCTCGAAAGGGTCCGCGCGCTCGGGGGCTCCGTCGACGACACCGACCCGGGGAGCGGCGAGGAGTCGGTCGCCCGGTTCGGCCGCTTCCAGCTCTGCCACGACGACCAGGGCACTCCCTTCGGCCTGCACCAGCCCCCGGCCGGCCGATGAGCCGCGCGGTCGCGTCCGGGGTCGGACCCGCCCCTGTATTCGTGCATGCGTTCGGTTCGTGGGGTTAGGCTGGGGTCATGCACGCAGTCCAGGGCCTTCAGGGCTCCCTCTTCGACCAGGGTGACGAGATCCGGCTCGGCCCCCTGGACGGCATGCGGCGTACCCGGCTCGGCGCCGGGGCCTGGGTCGACCACCTGCCCGGCTGGCTGAGCGGCGCCGACGCGCTCTTCGAGCGGCTGGCCGCCGACGTGCCCTGGCACGCCGAGCGGCGGCAGATGTACGAGCGCGAGGTGGAGGTGCCCAGGCTGCTCGCCTTCTACGGGGAGGGAGAGGTCCTGCCGGACCCCTCGCTCACCGAGGCCCGCGAGGCGCTGACCCGCCACTACGCCGACGAGCTCGGAGAACCCTTCACCACCGCCGGTCTGTGCCTCTACCGCGACGGACGGGACAGCGTCGCCTGGCACGGGGACCGGACCGGCCGCTCCTCGACCGAGGACACCATGGTCGCCATCGTCTCCGTCGGCGATCCGCGCGACCTCGCCTTCCGTCCCCGCGACGGCGGAGCCACCCTGCTGCGACTGCCCCTGGGCCACGGCGACCTCGTCGTCATGGGCGGCTCCTGCCAGCGCACCATGGAGCACGCGGTGCCCAAGTCGGTGCGGGCGGTCGGGCCCCGCATCAGCGTGCAGTTCCGGACCCGCGGCGTCCGCTGACCTCCGGCTCCGGGCCCCGCCCTCGGAGTTCCGGCCCCACCCGGGCCCGTCCAGGCTGATGGGCATGGATCTGGGTGCGTTCTCCGTGAGTCTGGCCGTGCGCGACGTCCAGGCCTCCAGGGCGTTCTACGAGAAGCTCGGCTTCACCGCCTTCGGCGGGGACCCCGCGCAGAACTGGCTGATCCTCAAGAACGGCGACCACGTGATCGGGCTCTTCCAGGGCATGTTCGAGAAGAACATGCTGACCTTCAACCCGGGCTGGGACGCGAACGCGCAGCCGCTCGATGCGTTCACCGACGTCCGCGAACTGCAGCGGGAGCTGAAGGCGGCCGACGTGGAGTTCGTGACGGAGGCCGACGGGTCCGGCTCCGGTCCGGGCAGCTTCCTCGTCCTCGACCCGGACGGCAATCCGGTCCTCTTCGACCAGCACCGCTGAGCCCGTACGGCGCCGACCCGTACCGCCCCGGCCTCATACGGCGGGGTCCGGCTCCTTCGCCGTGCGGGCGGCCCCGGCCGCCGCGTGCAGCGAGCGCAGCGCCAGCAGCAGCACGCCGATGTCGTCCAGGTACACCGGGTCCGGAATCAGGTCCACCGGCGAGACGGTGTAGATCACGGCGACCCAGAACAAAGCCTTGTCGCGCAGCGGGATCCCCGCGTCGAGCAGCAGCCGCCGTGCCTTGAAGACCCGTACGAGCAGTACGGCCGCGGCGATCGCGAGCCCCACTGCGACGACCGTGAGCAAGGTGAGCCAGACCTTTCCGTCCATGCCGCCCCTATACCCCGAAACCTGCACCCGCTATCCGGCCGGCGGCCGGATCCCCTCAGGCGCCCTGCTCGCGCAGCCTGCGGCCGACCTCGCCCAGTCCGTCCGCGAGCGCGTCGAGCTGTCCGGGAGTCAGGACGTCGACGAGGATCTCCCTGACCGTCGCCACGTGCCCCGGTGCCGCCTCTTCCAGCTTGGCGCTCCCGGCGTCGGTGAGGACGGCGAAGACGCCGCGGACGTCGGAGGGGCAGCTGCGGCGGCGGACCAGTCCGGCCTTCTCCATCTGGGTGACCTGGTAGGTGAGCCCGCTCTTGGAGTTGATCAGGCCGTTGGCGAGCTCGGTCATCCGCAGCTCGCGCCCGGGCGCCGCGGCGAGCCGTACGAGGATCTCGTACTGGGGGTGCGAGAGCCCGGCCTCGTCCTTGAGCTGTTGGTCGAGACGGCGGTTCACCAGGGCCGATGCGGCCAGGAAACCGCTCCAGGCCCGCATTTCGCGGTCGTCCAGCCATCTCGGTTCAGACATGGCTCCACCCTACACGGGTTGTTCCAATTTGAATCAATGGTTAGGGTCGACGATCAGCGGTTCGAATTTGAACAACTTCCTGCCACCTCCACCGGGCCGCCCGACCGGAAGGACCCCCCCATGACCAGCCCCTCCGTCACCACGACGAAGCCGCAGGCCGCCGCGCCGGCCGTACGCCCCGAGCCCACCGCCCTCTCCACCCCGGGTCATGACACCGGCCTGCTCCTCCTGCGCCTCGTCCTCGGCCTCACCATGGCCGCCCACGGCACCCAGAAGCTGTTCGGCTGGTTCGAAGGCGGCGGCATCAGCGGCACCGGCCAGTTCTTCACCGCCAGCGGCTACCCCGCCGGTGACGCCATGGCCGTCCTCGCCGGGCTGACCGAGACCCTGGGCGGCCTCGGCCTCGCCCTCGGACTGCTCACCCCGATCGCCGGCGCCGCGATCGTCGGCACCCTCGTCAACGCGATCGCCGTCCACGGCACCGGCGCCTTCTTCGCCCCCAAGGGCATCGAGTACGAACTGCTGCTGACCGCGGGCGCCGCGGCCCTCGCCCTCACCGGCCCCGGCCGGTACGCCGTCGACCGCTTCCTGCCCGTCCTGCGCGGCCACCGCCTGGCGCACGGCGCCCTCGCCGTCGCCCTCGGCGTGGTCCTCGCCGCGGTGCTGCTCCTCGTACGCGACTAGAACGCTCCCCAGAGCCTGACGTAGCGCGCACGGGGGTGTGTCCGGGGCCCGAGCTGATTGGCCCCGGGCATTCGCGGGAAGAGCGCACAAATGACACAACCCATCGAAGACTACGCACTCATCGGCGACCTCATGACGAGCGGACTGGTCGGCCGTGACGGGTCCATCGACTGGCTGTGCCTGCCCCGCTTCGACTCGGCCGCCTGCTTCGCCAAACTCCTCGGCGACGAGGAGAACGGCCACTGGCGCATCGCCCCCGTCGACGCCGCCGACGGAGAGCCGTGCACCCGCCGCGCCTACGTGGACGGCTCGCTCGTCCTGGAGTCGTACTGGGTGACCGACACCGGCACCGCCAAGGTCATCGACTTCATGCCGCAGCGCGACGGGGCCCCCGACGTGGTCCGCATCGTCGAGGGCGTCAGCGGCACCGTGCGGATGCACAGCACCCTGCGCCTGCGCTTCGACTACGGCAACGTCGTCCCCTGGGTGCGCCGGGTCGAGGACGACCGGGTCGCCGTCGCCGGGCCCGACTCCGCCTGGTTCCGCAGCGTCCCCCCGGTCCGCACCTGGGGCGAGGCCAACAGCACCCGCTCCCAGTTCCCGGTCACCGCCGGCCGGCGCGTCGCCTTCGTCCTCACCTGGCACCCCTCCCACGAGCCGCGCCCCGAGCCCTGCGACCCCTTCGAGGCGCTGGAGCAGAGCCTTGCCGACTGGCGCGAGTGGAGCGCGCAGTGCCGCTACGAGGGCCCCTACGAGGAGGCCGTGACCCGCTCCCTGATCACCCTCAAGGCCCTCACCTACGCCCCGACCG
Organism: Streptomyces sp. 147326; assembly: GCF_045000215.1. Classification (NCBI taxonomy): domain Bacteria; kingdom Bacillati; phylum Actinomycetota; class Actinomycetes; order Kitasatosporales; family Streptomycetaceae; genus Streptomyces; species Streptomyces sp. 147326. The sequence continues at coordinate 7,930,487 of NZ_CP134201.1, forward strand.
GCGGCATCGTCGCCGCCTCCACCACCTCCCTCCCCGAGGAACTCGGCGGCGTCCGCAACTGGGACTACCGCTACTGCTGGCTCCGGGACTCCACCCTCACCCTCGGCTCGCTCCTGTCCACCGGCTTCCTCGACGAGGCCCGCGCCTGGCGGGAGTGGCTGCTGCGCGCGGTCGCGGGCGACCCCGCCGACCTCCAGATCATGTACGGGATCGCCGGCGAGCGCCGGATCCCCGAGAGCGAACTGCCGTGGCTGCGCGGCTACGCCTCCTCCGCCCCGGTCCGGGTCGGCAACGCCGCCGTCGACCAGCTCCAGCTCGACGTGTACGGCGAGGTCATCGACTCCCTGTACCTGGCCCGGTCCTCCGGGCTCCCCTCCGAACGGCACGCCTGGCGGATCCAGCTCGCCCTCCTCGACTTCCTGGAGCGCAACTGGCGCCGGCCCGACGAGGGCCTGTGGGAGGTCCGCGGACCGCGCCGGCACTTCGTGCACTCCAAGGTGATGGCGTGGGTCGCCGCCGACCGGGCCGTGCGCGCCCTGGAGAGCGACTCCTCGATGCCCGGCGACGTGGAGCGCTGGCGGACCATGCGCGACGAGGTGCACCGCGACGTGTGCGAGCACGGATACGACCCCGAGCGGGGCACCTTCACCCAGTACTACGGCTCCAGCGAGCTCGACGCGTCCACCCTGCTCATCCCGCGGGTCGGCTTCCTGCCGCCCGACGACCCCCGCGTCGTCGGGACGGTCGACGCGGTCCGGGAGGAGCTCGGCCGCAGCGGACTGGTCCGCCGCTACACCACCGAAGGCGCCTGCGTCGACGGAATGCCGGGCGACGAAGGAGCCTTCCTGGCCTGCTCGTTCTGGCTGGCCGACGCCCTGTACCTGACGGGGCGGGAGAAGGAGGCCCGCGACCTCTTCGAGCGGCTGCTGGCCGTACGCAACGACGTGGGACTGCTCGCGGAGGAGTACGACCCCCTCGCCGGACGCCAACTCGGCAACTTCCCCCAGGCGTTCAGCCACGTCGGCCTGGTGAACACCGCGCTGATCCTGGCGGACGGCACGGGCCGGTACACGGGCCCGTCCACGAACGCCGGCTGAGGGTCCTACGCGTCCTCGCCCCTGCGGGACGCCAGCAACAGGGCGATGTCGTCCGGCCGGTCGGCCGAACCGTCCGCCTCGCCGACCAGCCGGTCGGCGGTCTCGGTCAGCGGGGACGGCCGGGCCGCCGCCAGAGCCACCCGCAGCCGTTCGACCCCCTCGTCGATGTCGATGCCCGGCGTCTCCACCAGCCCGTCCGTGTAGAGGGCGAGCACCGCGCCCGTCTCCAGCCGCAGTTCCGTGACCGGGTACGAGGCCTCCGGGTCGATGCCGAGCACCACCCCGCCCGCCAGGTCCAGCACCTCGGTCCGGCCGTCGGGGTGGCGCAGCAGCGGCTGGGGGTGACCGGCCCGGACGGCCCGGACGGCGCCGGACGCCGGGTCGAGCAACACGTAGCAGCAGCTGGCGAACTGGCCCGGATCCAGGTCGATGAGCAGCTGGTTGGTGCCCCTCATCACCTGCTCCGGCGTACTGCCGCTGAGCGCGAAGGCCCGTACAGCACTGCGGAGTTGACCCATGGTCGCCGCGGCCGCCACCCCGTGGCCCTGGACGTCCCCGATGACGAGGGCCAGCAGGCCGCGACCGGTCTCGATGACGTCGTACCAGTCGCCGCCGACGTCCATGCCTGCGGTGCCCGCGAGATAACGGCCGACCGTGTCCACGTTCTCACGCACCGGCAGCCGGTGCGGCAGCAGGGCCGACTGGAGCCCGCGCGCGAGGGCCGCCTCGCTGTCGTAGCGCCGGGCCCGCGCCAGGGCCTGTGCGATCAGGCCGGCCAGCGCCGTGAGCACCGTACGCTCCTCCGAGCTGAAGCCGCGGGGCGAGTCGAAGCCCAGGATGCACGAGCCGACCGGCCGGCCGGAGGCGATCAGCGGCAGGAAGGCGCGGGCACCGACGTGGGCGTCCAGCGGAATGCCCGGATAGGCGGCGGCGAGATGCTCCATCGACTCGAAGAACATCGGCCGGCCCGTGGTCAGCGTCTCCACGCCCGGCAGCCGCACATCGAGCGAGACCCCGTCGAACCGGTTGAGGAACCCCCGCGGGAAACCGGTCTCCCAGGCGAGGTACAGGTGCCGCTCGTCGAGCAGGTAGATCGCCAGCTGGCGGCCGCCGAAGGCCGGCAGCAGCTCCTCGGTGACCACCGCAGACACCTGCCGGGCCGTGACCGCCTCCGACAGCGCGATGGCGAGGGCCACCGGCCGGTACAGCGCGGAGGCCTGGTCGACGGGCGAAGCCGGGCCCGCATCCGGCTGGACCACCGACGCGGGTGCGTAGGCGGGCTTCTCGGTGCTGCCGATCGTCAGGGTCACGCCGTCGGGGGCGGGGTGCAGGTCCACCGACAGCCACTCCCCGGGCGGGTGGCGGCCGCGACGGGCCGGGAAGCGCGCCGGCTCGCCGGACATGAAGACGGCCCGGAAGTGGTCGTCGTAGGCGTGGTGCCCCAACCACGGCAGAGCCTCCCACAGCACCTTTCCGTACAGCTGCGGGCCGGCGAGGCCGAGCAGTTCCTCGGCCGCCCTGTTGACGAAACCGATCCTGCCCTGCCGGTCCAGGGAGAGCACCGCCAGCGCGAGCCGGTCGAGGGCCGCGCGGGCACCCGCGGAGCCGGTGTCGGGCGGCGGCGTCGGCACCGCGACCGGATCGCCCTCCCACGCCACGGGCGCCCCGGCCGCCGCAAGCTCCGCGAGGTCCTGGGCCAGCCGGTCCGCGGCCTTCCGCAACCGTTCCCGGTCGACGGCCCCGACCGGGATGCCGGGGGTCGCCGGGCGCAGCACCAGCAGCACGCCGAACCGCTGCGTCCCGGCGGTCACCGGTTCGTACAGCGAGGCGAAGGGGAACGGCAGGCTGGCCACGAGCTGCGGGAAGCGGCCCACGGCCGACTCCGCGTCGGCCAGGTGCACGGCCTGCCCGGTGCGATAGGCCTCGGCGGGCGGGTACGGGCGGTTCACCTGGATCCGCCACCACGGGCGGAACAGCGGGATCGGCAGTCCCATGAACACCGCCAGCAGCAGGAGGCCGGCGGTGGGCGAGCGCATGTACACCCCGCCCGCGTATCCACCCACGGCCTCCACGGCGCTCACGGTCGCCCGGGCGAGCGCCCGAGTCATGGCATCAGGGGCCGCGGCGCCGCCGCTGTCCGCTCTCGCGATCACACAGTCAGGATGCGCCCTCGGCGGCGGCCCCTGCATCCCGGCCGCGCCCGCGCCGCCCCGCGGCCCGGTACCCGGCCACCACCGCGGCCGACGCGCACAGCAGCGCCACGGCCACCGTGCGCAGCGCGGCCCCCATCGCGTCCGTGAAGGCGGCGACCTGGGCCGGATCCTGCGGGTTCCCGTGGAAGCGCGAGGCCAGCACGGTGCCGACCACCGCCACTCCGAGGGCGGCGCCGATCTCCCGGGCCGCGGTGTTCAGCCCGGAGCCGAGCCCGGCCTGGTGGGAGGGCAGCTCGGCGACCACCGTCAGCGTCAGCGAGGGCGCGGACAGGCCCGTACCCACGGACAGCACCAGCAGGTAGAGCGCGTACACGGGGTACGGGGTGCCCGCGTCCGCGGTGGAGACCAGCAGCAGCCCCGCCCCGATCAGGCCGAGCCCGGCGCCGACCGGCAGCCGCGGCCCGGTGCGCTCCTGGAGCCGGGCGCCGAACCTGGGCACCAGGGCCATGCCGATGGTCAGCGGGACGATCGCGAACCCCGTCTCGGCGGGGGAGAAGCCCTTCGCGTACTGGAGGTACTGGGCGTTGACGAAGAAAAGCGCGAAGAGTCCGAAGAAGCCGGTCCCGATGCCGAGCGTCCCGGCACGCAACTTGCGCGAGGCGAAGATGCGCGGGTCGAGCAGGGGCCGGGCGGCGCGCAGCGCATGGCCGGTGAACGCGGCGAGCAGCCCCGCACCCGCGCCGAAGGCGGTCAGCACCTGCACCGAGGCCCAGCCGTACGCGGGCCCCTCGATGATCCCGTAGACCACCGCGAGCAGCGCACCCGCGAGCAGCGCCGCCCCGAAGGGGTCGACGGCGGCGGCGGGCTGCGACGGAGTACGGGGGACCGCACGGGCGACGGCGAGCGCGAGCAGCGCTGCGAGCGGCACGACGGCCCAGAACAGGGCCCGCCAGGTCAGGTACTCCCCGGCCAGGCCGCCGCCGACATTGCCCGCCAGGCCCCCGAGGCCCGCGGACAGCGTCCAGGTGGCCAGGGCGCGGCCGCGGCGCTCGGGCGGACTCAGGTGGACCAGGACGGACATGGTGGCGGGCATGATCAGGGCCGCGCCCGCCCCGCACACACCGCGCCCGGCGATCAGCACGGCCGGGGCCTGGGCGAGCGCGCTGGCCGCCCCGCCCGCGGCGAACAGGCCGAGTCCGGCGAGCAGGGCGCCCTTGCGGCCGTACCGGTCGCCGAGCGCCCCGGCGGGGATCAGCAGCGCGGCGAAGACGATGACGTACGCGTCCACCGACCACAGCAGCTCGCCGGGATCCGGATGCAGGTCGGACGCGGCGAGCTGGGGGATCAGCAGGTTGACGGCGGCGACCATCCCCTGGGCGACCAGCACGCAGGCGCACAGGGCGAGCAGGGCGGGCCGGGTGAGGGAGGGCACGGGGACGGCGGGACCCTGCGCGACGGCATGGCGGAGCACGGCTCCTCCTCGGAGTCGGTGGCGGTACGGCGGAAGGAAGGAAAGGAAGGAGGGGAAAGGAGGGCCGGCAGCGGCCATCACCCTCGGATCACCGTAGAGTTGGGATGACCTGCTTTCCAGTGCAACTTATGCAAGGCATCCATGCGTGTGACGCAATCCGGGCTGGATCTGAATCTCCTCGTCGCTCTGGACGTTCTCCTGGAGGAGGCGAGCGTGTCCCGGGCGGCGGCCCGCATGCACCTGTCCGAGCCCGCCATGAGCCGGACCCTCGGCCGGATCCGCAAGGCCCTTGGAGACCCCGTCCTGGTCCGGGCCGGCCGGGTCATGGTGCCCACCCCGCACGCGCTCGCCGTGCAGGGCGAGGTCCGCGCGGTCGTGGAACGGGCCCGCGCCCTCTTCCTCACCGGCGCGGAAGTGGACCTGCCCACCCTCACCCGCACCTTCACCGTGCTGGCCAACGACGCCTTCACCGCCGTCTACGGAGCCACGCTCTTCACCCGGGTGGCCCGCGAGGCGCCGGGGGTGCGGCTGCGCTTCCTCCCGGAGAGCCACGTGGACGTCCCCGCGCTGCGCGAAGGCGTCGCCGACCTGGAACTCGGCGTCGTCGACACCCGTTCCCCCGAAGTGCGCGTCGAGCACCTGTCCGAGGAGCGCATGCTGGGCGTCGTACGCCGCGGGCACCCGCTGCTCCGCGGCCGCCTCACGGTGCGCCGGTTCGCCGCGGCCGAGCACATGACCGCCTCCCGGCGAGGCCGCCTCGAAGGCCCGGTGGACGCCGCCCTCGCCGAACAGGGACTGTCCCGGCGCGTGGTGGGCAGCGTGGGCACCTTCCCCGCCTCCCTGTTCGTCCTGCGCGAGAGCGACCTCGTCGGACTGCTGACCACCCAGGCCGAGCCGCTCGCCGCCGCGCTGGGGCTGGAGACCTTCGAGATACCGCTCGCCCTGCCGCCCCTGCCCTTCGGCATGGCCTGGCACCCGCGCCACGACGCCGACCCGGCGCACGCCTGGCTGCGCGCCTGCGCCCGCGAGCTGATCCCGACCGGCCAGGAGGGACCAGAGCGCCCGCGATAGGCCGACCGCCTCCCCCGTCCGGGGGACGTACGGGTGTACGGGCTGCCCCCGGTCGCGCCGCGGGGCACGATACGCACGCGTCCCACCCCCCGGCAGGCCCCCGGAAGGCAGAGCATGCGGTTCCAGTACGACACCATCGGCGAGCGTTACGCGGAGTCCAAGACCACGGCGGCCTTCTCGGCGGCCGACACCTACACGCTGCACGGAGCCCTCGACGCGCTCGGCGGGGTGCGCGGGCTCGACGCCCTCGACCTGGCCTGCGGATACGGCTACAACACCCGGCTGCTGGCCCGCGGCGGGGCCCGCCGGACCGTCGGCGTGGACGTCTCGGAGGAGATGATCCGGCTGGCCCGCGAGCACGAGGCCACGAAGGACCGGCCGGACGTCGAGTACCACGTCGCCGACGCCGCAGGCCTTCCCCGCCTCGGCCCCTTCGACCTCGCCACCGCCGCGTACGTCTTCAGCTACGCGCCCGACCGCAGGTCCCTGCACGCGATGTTCCGGTCCGTCCGCGCCAACCTGCGCGCCGGCGGGCGGCTGCTGGCCATCGTGCCCAACGCGGGGGCGTTCCCTCGCGTGGACTGGTCGCCGTACGGGGTCCGCATCCTCGACCGGATTCCGGACGGCGACGCACCTCTGCTGAAGGCGCACTTCCTGACCGAGCCGCCGGTGCCCTTCGAGTTCCGCGAGTGGGCCCACGCCGACCTCGCCGAAGCGGCCGTCGAAGCGGGCTTCGCCACCGTCGGCTGGCAGCCGAACCGGACCCCGCCCGCCGACGCCGTACGCGACGAGGCGTACTGGACGGGATACCGGGCGTGGCCGATCAGCTCCCTGATGACCTGCACGGCGTAGCGCGCCCTTGTTCCCCGGTCACGGGTGGGCAGGCCACGGCTCCGCCGTCGGGTCACAGCTCCGCCGTCGCCCTGATCAGCTCGACGATCCGGTCGCGCGCCGCCCGCCCCTCCGGCACCGGCAGCAGCGGGTACGCGTGCGGCAGCCCCGCCGCCTCGTGGAACTCCACCTCGACCCCGTCCGCGCGGGCCCGGCGCAGCAGCTCCCTGCTGTCCGTGATCAGCACGTCCCGGGTCCCGGTGAACACCGTCAGCGGCGCCAGCCCCGCGAAACTCCCGTGCAGCGGGCTCACCCGGGGATCGTCGGCGGCCAGGGTCCCCGCGTACAGCCGGCCGGCCTCCCGCAGCCCCGGACGGGCCAGCATCGGATCGGCCGCCTCGATGGCCGCCTGGTCCGGATGGCTCATGGTCACGTCCAGCCAGGGCGAGATCAGCACGATCCTGGAGGGCTGCGCCCCGGTGCGGTCGCGCAGCCGCTGCGCCGCTGCCAGCGCCAGCCCGGCCCCCGCCGAGTCCCCGATGAGCACCGTCCCGCCGCCACCGCCGCCCGCGATCAGGCCGCTCAGCAGATCCGCGGCGACCGGGACGTTCCGGTCGGCGGTACCGCGCGGAGCGAGGATGTACGCCGGTACGACGACCCGTGCCCGCGCCTGCGTGACCAGGGTCCGGATCAGCGCCCAGTGCGGGCGGACCAGTTCGTTGATGTACCCGCCTCCGTGCACGTACAGCACCTGCGCCGCGGGCTCCCTCCCGAGCGGGGAGACGTCGTACACGGGCCAGGCTCCGACGAAGGTCCGCGAGATGTCCGCGACCCGGCCCAGCGAACGCGGCGGCAGATGGGAGGCGGGCCGGCGGGCGGACTCCGCCACCCGGGTCCGTACCGCCTCGGCGCTCGCGAACCGTCTTCGCCGTCCCGCCGCGATCAGCGCCGCCGACAGCGCCCTGCTGCGCAGACTCGGCACGCCCCTCACCTCCCCTTTTCCCCGTGCCCTCCACCGGCGCGGGCCCCTGCCCCGTCAAGGGAGGAGCATAGGCGTGAAGCTGCGCTGTCGACCCGCTTAAGAAAGTCTCGATGGACTGATCACCGCGCCGATCGGCAGATTGGTGCCCGTCACCGACGCCGTCCGGGCCCGCACGCCCGCGGCGCCCCCTTCCGCATGCCTGGAGCCACCCCATGAAGGCACTCGTCAAGCACAAGGCCGAGCCCGGGCTGTGGCTCATGGACGTCCCCGAGCCCGAGTACGGCCCCGGCGATGTGCTGATCAAGGTGCTGCGCACCGGCATCTGCGGAACCGACCTCCACATCCGGGCCTGGGACGGCTGGGCGCAGGGCGCGGTCAAGACCCCGCTCGTCCTCGGCCACGAGTTCGTCGGCGAGGTCGCGGCGCTCGGCGCGGACGTCCGCGACATCGAGATCGGCGCGCTGGTCAGCGGCGAGGGCCACCTGGTGTGCGGCAAGTGCCGCAACTGCCTGGCCGGCCGTCGTCACCTGTGCCGCAGCACGATCGGGCTCGGCGTCGGCCGGGACGGCGCCTTCGCCGAGTACGTGGTCCTGCCCGCGCAGAACGTCTGGGTGCACCGCACCACCGTGAACCTGGACGTCGCCGCGATCTTCGACCCCTTCGGCAACGCCGTGCACACGGCCCTGTCCTTCCCGCTGGTCGGCGAGGACGTGCTGATCACCGGCGCCGGCCCGATCGGGATCATGGCGGCGGCCGTGGCCAAGCACGCCGGCGCCCGCAGCGTCGTCATCACCGACGTCAGCCCCGAGCGGCTGGAGATCGCCCGCAAGGCGGGCGCCACGCTCGCGGTGAACGTCGCCGAGTCCTCGATCGCCGAGGCGCAGACGCAGCTCGGCCTGCGCGAGGGCTTCGACGTCGGCCTGGAGATGTCCGGCCGCGCCGAGGCCATGCGCGACATGATCGACAACATGACGCACGGCGGCAAGATCGCCATGCTGGGCCTGCCCGCGCAGGAGTTCCCGGTGGACTGGGCGAAGGTCGTCACCTCGATGATCACCATCAAGGGCATCTACGGCCGCGAGATGTTCGAGACCTGGTACGCGATGACCGTGCTGCTGGAGGGCGGGCTCGACCTCAGCCCCGTGATCACCGGCCGCTACTCGCACCGCGACTTCGAGGCCGCCTTCGACGAGGCGTCGACCGCCCGCAGCGGCAAGATCATCCTGGACTGGACGGCGTAAGCGCCGGACCGGACCCGCTGAACCATCTCCCTCCGGCCGGGCCCCGCACGCCCTCCCCCCTCCGCGGGGCCCGGCCCCCCTCCTCTTCGTCCGACTCCGCCGCACAAGGAGAACGCACCCATGTTCGAGTCCGTCCGCGAGGACCTGCGCACCACCCTCGACGAGATCCGCGCCGCCGGCCTGCACAAGCCCGAGCGCGTCATCGGCACCCCGCAGAGCGCGGCCGTCGCCGTCACCGCGGGCGGCACGGCGGGAGAGGTCCTCAACTTCTGCGCCAACAACTACCTGGGGCTGGCCGACCACCCCGAGGTCGTCGCCGCCGCGAAGGACGCACTGGACCGCTGGGGCTACGGCATGGCCTCCGTCCGCTTCATCTGCGGCACCCAGGAGGTGCACAAGGAGCTGGAGGCGCGGCTGTCGGCCTTCCTCGGCCAGGAGGACACGATCCTCTACTCCTCCTGCTTCGACGCCAACGGCGGAGTCTTCGAGACCCTCCTCGGCGCCGAGGACGCGGTCATCTCCGACGCCCTCAACCACGCCTCGATCATCGACGGCATCCGGCTGAGCAAGGCCAAGCGCTTCCGCTACGCCAACCGCGACATGGCCGAGCTCGAAGCCCGCCTGAAGGAAGCCACCGAGGGCGGCGCCCGGCGCAAGCTGATCGTCACCGACGGCGTCTTCTCCATGGACGGCTACGTCGCCCCGCTCGCCGAGATCTGCGACCTCGCGGAGCGCTACGACGCCATGGTCATGGTCGACGACTCGCACGCCGTCGGCTTCGTCGGCCCCGGCGGCCGCGGCACCCCGGAACTGCACGGGGTCATGGACCGCGTCGACATCATCACCGGCACCCTCGGCAAGGCCCTCGGCGGCGCCTCCGGCGGTTACGTCGCGGCGCGCGCCGAGATCGTGGAGCTGCTGCGCCAGCGCTCGCGCCCGTACCTCTTCTCCAACTCCCTCGCCCCGGTCATCGCCGCGGCCTCCCTCAAGGTCCTCGACCTGCTGGAGTCGGCCGGCGACCTGCGCGGGCAGCTCGCCGCCAACACCGCGCTCTTCCGCACGAAGATGACCGAGGCGGGCTTCGAGATCCTCCCCGGCGACCACGCCATCGCCCCCGTGATGATCGGCGACGCGGCGGAGGCGGCCCGGATGGCGGAGCTGCTCCTGGAGCGCGGGGTCTACGTGATCGGCTTCTCCTACCCGGTGGTGCCGATGGGCGCGGCGCGCATCCGTGTGCAGCTCTCGGCGGCCCACTCGACGGCCGACGTGGAGCGCGCGGTGGCCGCCTTCATCGACGCCCGTGCGGCGCTGGCGGCCGAGAAGGCCTGACCGACTGGCCTGGGCCCGAGTCTTTGAGTGGCTTGAGTGGCCTGAGGGGGCGGAGCGGTCCGAGCGGCAAGGGCGGTGGGGGCGGCGAGAGCGGCCTCAGCGGCCGGAGGGACCCGCGTGGCCTGCGACAATGGAGGGGTGATCGACCCCCGCCGGCTGCGCATCCTGCGGGCCGTGGCGGACCACCGTACGGTGACCGCCGCGGCCGCAGCCCTGTACCTCACCCCCTCGGCCGTCTCCCAGCAGCTCGCGGCGCTGGAACAGGAGACGGGCCACGCGCTGCTCACCCGCAGCGGTCGGGGCGTACGGCTCACCGCGGCCGGTGAGATCCTCCTCGGCCACGCCCACGAGGTGCTGGCGCAGTTGGAGCGTGCGGAGGCCGAACTCGCCGCGTACGCGGGCGGCTCGGCGGGCGAGGTCACCGTGGCCGCCTTCGCGACGGGGATCGCGGAGGTCCTGGCCCCGGCGATCGCCCGGCTCGCACTGGAGCAGCCGGGCATCCGGCTGCGGGTCCGGGACGCGGAGGGCGACCAGAGCCTGCCGCTGCTCCTGGACGGCGAGGCGGACGTGGCCCTCGCGGTCGAGTACCGGGGCGGGCCCGGAGCGGACGACGCCCGGCTGTCGGTCCTCCCGCTGTACGCGGAGCCCTTCGACGCGGTGCTGCCCTCGGGGCACCCGCTGGCCGACGCGCCCGCCGTGTCGCTGGCCGACCTGTCCGACTCGGACTGGGTGGGTCAGTACCCCGGCAACCCGTGCCACGACGTGACGCTGCTCGCCTGCGAACTGGCGGGCTTCCAGCCCCGGTTCGTCCACTCCTCCGACGACTTCCGCGCCGTGACGGCGCTGGTCGGCGCCGGGGCCGGGGTGGCCCTCGTACCGCGCTCGGCGCTGCGGGGCATGGACCTCAAGGAGGTCCAGGTCCGCCCGGTCACCGGCCCGGCCGCAACCCGCCGTGTCTTCGCCGCCACCCGCCGGGGAGGCGAGACCCATCCGCTGATCGCCCCCGTGCTGGCCGCCCTGGTCCGGGAGTCGGAGCGCCTCCCGGCGCACTGAGCGAGGTACGCCGTACGCCGGATGCAGGCGACTCAGGCGACTCAGGCGGGTCAGGCGGCTCAGGCCGGTTCAGGCCGGTTCAGGCCGGTTCAGGCCAGCGTGAAGACGGTCCCCGGCGCCGCGTGGTCGACCGGCCCGGCGTAGTGCGCCGAGGCGCGGGACACCGCCTCGTCCGGGGTGAGGCCGCGGCCGACGTGCGTGACGACCAGTCGGCCGGCGCGTGCGGCGGCCGCCGTCGTACCGGCCTCCTCGGGCGTGTGGTGGAGGTGTTCGCCCTCGTCGGGCGACGGCCGGCGGGCGCTCTCCGCCTCGCACAGCAGCAGGTCGCACCCCTCGGCGAGGGCCGTCAGAGCGGTGCACGGCGCGGTGTCCCCGGAGTAGACCAGCGAGCGGCCGGCGGCCTCGACGCGGACCGCGAAGGCGGGCATCCCGTGCGCGACGGCGCTGCTCGTGAGGGTGAGCGCCCCGATCCGCGTGCGGTGTCCGTCGTGCAGTTCGTGGACGGCGAAGGCGGATTCCACGGGGCTGCGCGCCGCGCCGTTGGTGAGGAAGCCGGCCAGCCGGTCCGCGATGCCCGGCGGGCCGAACAGCGGCAGCGGCGCAGCCCGTTCGACGTCGGCGAAGAGCAGGCCGTAGTACGCGGTGAGGAGGTCCGCGCTGTGGTCGGCGTGCAGGTGCGAGATCCAGACCGCGTCCAGCTCGCCCAGCCCGACGTACCGCTGGAGCGGTCCGAGCGTTCCCGTGCCGGCGTCCATCCAGACGCGCGTACCGCCGCCGGACACCAGATAGCCGGAACAGGGGTTGTCCGGGCCCGGATACGGAGTGGCGCTGCCGAGGACGGTGAGGCTCAGGGGATGGCTGTTCATCCGGGGAGTCTAGGGAGGCGGCGGGCCGGACGGTGATCCACCCGGGCGGGCGGTGATCCAGCCGGACCCGACGGAGATCCGCCCGGGCCTGACGGCCGCGCCGGACGCTCGTGGCCGCGGCTCACACCCGTAGCACCTGCACGCCCGCCGTCTCGAACTCCCGGGCCACCCCCGCCGCCAGGCCGGTGTCCGTCACCAGCACGTCCACCGAGGAGGTGGCACAGATCCGGGCGAAGGCGCGCACGCCCAGCTTGCTGGAGTCGGCCGCGACGACCACCCGGCGGGCCCGCTCGCACAGCAGGCGGTTGACCGAGGCCTCGTCCTCGTGCCGGGTCGCGGCGCCGTCCGCCGGGTCGAAGCCGTCCACGCCGAGCACCGCGGTGTCCACGGCGAGTTGGCCCAGCACCTGCTCGGCGAGGGGCCCCGTGAGCTCGTACGACTGGGGGCGGGCGACGCCCCCCGTCAGCACGATCTTGAACTGCGGCCGGATCACGAGCTCGCCCGCGATGTTGAGGGCGTTCGTCACCACGGTGAGCGCCGGCGAGCCCTGGGCCAGGTCCGGGCGGGCGGCCAGGGCCCGCGCCACCTCGGTGGTCGTGGTGCCGCCCGTCAGGCCGATCACCTCGCCCGGGGCGACCAGGGCCGCCACCGCCTCGCTGATCCGGCGCTTCTCGGCGGCGCGGCGCGAGGTCCGGTAGCGCAGCGGGAGTTCGTACGAGACCCCGTGCAGGACCGCCCCGCCGCGGGTGCGGACCAGCAGCTGCTGTTCGGCGAGCTGGTCGAGGTCGCGGCGAATGGTCGCGGCCGACACGCCGAGGGCCTCCGCCGCCGGTTCCACCTCCAGCTCACCCCGCTCCACGAGCAGGTCCAGCAGTGTCTGCCAGCGCTCCTTGCGCGTCATCGTCCGCCCCCTTCGGTGTTCTGCGACATTCGTTCCACGGTGCTCGCCGGTGAGTTCCCTCGGCCTCGTCCGGCCCACCCGGCGACACTAACTCAGTCGATCACCCCGTGGATGCTTGAAGTTGCGTGAAACTGCCCGATACCTTGCAGGAACACGCATTCAGACCCGCCTGTCGCACGAGGGAGCCTGTATGAGTCACGTCGCGTACGAGTTGGGCACGCAGCCCGCATGCTGGGAACGGGCCGCCGAACTGGCCCCGGCCCAGCGGACGGTGCTGCCGCAGCCGGGGGAGCGTACCGCGATCGTCGGGTGCGGGACCTCGTACTTCATGGCCCAGGCGGCCGCCGTGCTGCGCGAGGAGGCCGGACAGGGCGAGACCGACGCCTTCCCCGCCTCGGAGTTCCCCCGCCACCGCCGCTACGACCGGGTCGTCGCCCTGACCCGGTCCGGGACCACCACCGAGGTACTGGACCTGCTGGGGGCGCTCCGCGACGCCGGCGTGCCCACGACCGCGGTCATCGGAGATCCCGCCACCCCGGTGATGACCCTCGCGGATGAGCTCGTCGTCCTCGACTTCGCCGACGAACAGTCCGTCGTGCAGACCCGCTTCGCGACCACCGCCCTCACCCTGCTGCGCGCCCACGCCGGGCTGCACACCCCTGCCGTGGTCGCCGACGCCCGTACCGCCCTCACCGAGCCGCTGCCCGCCGAGCTGGCGAGCCGGGGGCAGTTCACCTTCCTCGGCCGCGGCTGGAGCGTCGGGCTGGCGAACGAAGCCGCGCTGAAGATGCGGGAGGCCTCGCTGTCCTGGGCGGAGTCCTACCCGGCGATGGAGTACCGGCACGGGCCGATCAGCGTCTCGGGACCCGGCACCGCCACCTGGTCGCTCGACGAGGCCCCCGACGGGCTCGCCGCGCAGGTACGGGCCACCGGCGCCCAGTGGGTGGCCGGACGGCTCGACCCGCTCGCCGAGCTGGTCCGCGTGCACCGCCTCGCCCTCGCCGTCGCCGCCCACCAGCAGCTGGATCCGGACGCGCCGCGCCATCTCACCCGCTCGGTGATCCTCACCACCGGCGAGGAGGCGGTCCGATGAGCCTCGTACCCGCGGGCCCCCTCGTTCTGGAGGCGGCCCGCGCGGGCCGCGCCGTCGCCGCCTTCAACATCATCACCCTGGAACACGCCGAAGCCGTCGTGGCCGGGGCCGAGGCCACCGGGCTGCCGGTCATCCTGCAACTGAGCGAGAACGCCGTGAAGTTCCGCGGCGGGCGGCTGCTGCCCATCTCCCGCGCGGCCGTCGCCTGTGCGGAGGCGGCCGGGGTCCCCGTCGGCCTGCACCTGGACCACGTCAAGAGCGCGGAACTGCTCCGGCAGGCCTGCGACGCCGGGTACAGCTCGGTGATGTACGACGCCGCGCACCTCCCGTACGGGGAGAACGTGGAGGCGACGGGCTCCGCCGCAGACTGGGCGCACGCCAACGGGCTGTGGATCGAGGCCGAGCTGGGCGAGGTCGGCGGCAAGAACGGCGCCGCCCCGCTGGATCCGCACGCGCCCGGCGCCCGTACCGACCCCGACGAGGCACGGCGGTTCGTCGCCGACTCCGGGGTCGACGCGCTGGCCGTCGCCATCGGCAGCAGCCACGCGATGACCAGCCGGACCGCGGCCCTGGACCACGTGCTGCTGGCCCGGCTCGCCAAGACGGTGGACGTGCCGCTCGTCCTGCACGGATCCTCCGGGCTGCCGGACGCCGAGCTCGCGGCGGCCGTCGCCGGCGGCATCCGCAAGGTCAACATCGGCACCGCGCTGAACGTGGCCATGACCGAGGCCATCCGCACCCATCTCACCCCGGCGGACCCCCGGCCGTACCTGACGGCCGCCCGTACGGCGATGACGGCGACGGCGACGGCTATGATCAGCGCCCTGAACTGACGGGCAACGGGGGCGGGGGCGGCCGTGGAAGCGCAGCCGGGACGTACGAATCGGCGCAGGTTCCTGCTGATCGCCGGCCTCCCGCTGCTGGCCGCGGGCGGCCTCACGGCGTACGCCGCGTGGCCGCAGCCGGACCCGTCCCGGGTCCGGGTCCGCACCGACCTCAAGCCGCTGGAGTCCCGCTTCGGGACGTACGTGGGCGAACTGGCCGAGGCGCACTGGCTGGGCTACGACATCGACGAGAGCCCCGGGGACCGGACCATCCCGAGCCCGGACTCCCGGATCCGCCTGGTCGGTGTCGCCCGCCTCGCGGCCGGCGGCGCGGCCGCGATCGTGCGCAACGCCGAGTACGCCTTCGCGCCCGCCGTACCCGCGTCCGCACTGCCCGCCCCGCTGGAGAAGTACCTGCCCGCCGGCGCCGTCTGGCAGCACAGCCCGCAGTTCGACGCGTACGTGAACCGCCCGCAGTCGGACGCCCTCCCCTCGGGCGAGTACCACATCGACGAGGCCCGGGATCTCGTCCGCTTCGACCTCGTCTACCTCTACACCTGACGGCCGGCGGCGGACGTCCCACTGAGTGGGAGCACGTCGGCGGGGCTGTTGAAGGTGCGCCGCGCACCGTGTTCCGTCGTACGGCAGACGTGCCGTGCCGTTGCGGCTGTTGCGCGGGGAGACCGTCACGGCCGCCACCGACTGGTTCGCCCTGGAGGAGGCCCGGCTCCAGCTCGGCCCGTACCGGGGACGGGAGTCGGACGTGGCCGTCGCCTCGGCGGTCTCACCCACCGGAGCCGTGCTGGCAGGCCGGCACGGTGCGGGGGTGCTGTCGCCGGCCGCCGCGGACCGGTCCGGGTGGCGGCTGGTCACCCCGGTACACCTCGCCGAGATGCGTGAACAGGCTTTGCAGGAAGCCGAGTTCGGCACGACTGACCTGGTGGCGTACATCGAGACGCTCGGCGGGACCCGGCTGGACGGGTGCGGCACGGCCGCCGGAGCCGTCGAACGGTGGACCGCGGAAGGGCACGCGGTGGTCGACCCGGCCGAGGAAGATCCGGTGGCCCGCTGCACGGAGCTGGCCGGGACGCGTGCGCGGCACATGGTGGTGGTCAACTGCGTGGGCGTCCCCGGCATGCTGAACCGGCTCCTGCACACCGTCCCCCGCGGCGCCGAGATCCTGCAGATCGGTGGGGTGATGACCGAGGACGTGATCCGCCCCGTGGTCGGCGTCTACAAGGACGTGACCATCCGGATGTGCCTCACCTACCCGCCGGCGGAGTTCGGCGCCACGCTGGCGCGGCTCGCCGACGGGCGGATCGACCCGGCCGCGCTGGTCACCGGCGAGGCCGGACCGGGGTGAGGTGCCGGCGGCTCAGATGCCGATGGCTCCGTCGATCCGCTCGCGGAGCAGGTCGGCGTGCCCGTTGTGCCGGGCGTACTCCTCGACCATGTGGATGAGGACCCAGCGCAGGGACACCTTCCCGCGCCACGCGTCCACGGCCTCGACGTCGAGGTCGGGCGCCTCGGCGACGAAGCGTTCGGCGAAGGCCACCTCGTGGCGCCAGGCCTCCCAGGCCGCCTCGACGGCCGCGGGGTCGGCCTCGGCGCCGTCGAAGTCCCCGTCCGGTGCGGTCGCGGAGGAGTACAGCGGCGGCGCGTCCTGCCCGGCCAGGACCTTCCTGAACCAGCGGCGCTCCACGTCGGCGAGGTGCCGGACCAGCCCCAGCAGGGAGAGCGTGGACGGTTCCACGGACCGCCGCGCCAACTCCTCGGCCAGGCCTGTGCACTTCAGTTCCAGGGTCGCGCGGTGGTCTGCCAGGAAGGCGACCAGCATGGGCCGTTCGTCGCCGGTCGCGGGGCCGCTGAAACGGCCGTCCCGCTCGGGCTCGACGAAGAATTCCGCTCTGCTCCGTGGGATCGTCATAGCCGAGAGTATGAACGGCGCCGCGAACCCGCCGGCACACGGGTCCTGGAACGATTGGCACCTGTCCCCGGCCCTTCCGAATTTCTGAAACTGGTTCTACTCTGACCGCCGCCACAGCGAACCGGCTGGACCGCGAGACTCCCGGAGGGGCCGTGCACCTCGAATACACGCCTGAGCAACAGCAGTTGCGCACCGAGCTGCGCGCCTACTTCGCCGAGCTCGTCCCCGACGACGTCTACGCCCGCTACGAGGACCCGGCCGCCCAGAAGCGGTACTACCGAGAGACGATCCGCCGCCTCGGGGCGGACGGCTGGCTCGGGGTCGGGTGGCCGAATGAGTACGGCGGCCGCGGGATGTCCCCGATGGACCAGTTCATCTTCTTCGACGAGGCTGCGCAGGCCGTCGTACCGCTGCCCCTGATGGCCCTCAACACCGTCGGGCCGACCATCATGCAGTTCGGCACCGACGAGCAGAAGGCGTACTTCCTGCCGAAGATCCTCGCGGGGGAGATCGACTTCGCCATCGGCTACAGCGAGCCCGACGCCGGCACCGACCTCGCGGCGCTCAAGTGCAAGGCCGTCCGCGAGGGCGACGAGGAGAACGGCACGTACGTCGTCAACGGCCAGAAGATCTGGACCACCAACGGCGACACCGCCGACTGGGTCTGGCTCGCCGTGCGCACCGACCCGGACGCCCCCGCGCACAAGGGCATCACCATGCTCCTCGTGCCGACCTCGGACCCCGGCTACTCCTGCACCCTGATCAACACCCTCGCCTCGCACGACACCACCGCCAGCTACTACGAGAACATCCGCGTCCCCGCGAGCCGCCGGGTCGGCGCGGAGAACAAGGGCTGGCGCCTGATCACCAACCAGCTCAACCACGAGCGCGTGACCCTGGCCGCGCACGGCACCATGGCCATCCGGGCCCTCCACGACGTCCAGCGCTGGGCCGCCGCGACCAAACTCGCCGACGGCCGCCGCGTCATCGACCTCGGCTGGGTACGCGGCCGCCTCGCACGCACCCACGCCCGGCTCGACGCGATGAAGCTGCTCAACTGGCAGATGGTGAACGCCGTCCAGGCCGGCACCCTCACCCCCCAGGACGCCTCGGCGGTCAAGGTGTACGGCTCCGAAGCCCGCCGGGACGCGTACGCCTGGCTCATGGAGATCGTCGGCGCGGCCGGCTCCCTCAAGGACGGCTCAGCCGGCGCGGTCCTCCACGGCGAACTCGAACGCGGCTACCGCAGCGCCGTCATCTTCACCTTCGGCGGCGGCAACAACGAGATCCAGCGCGAGATCATCTCCTGGATCGGCCTGGGCATGCCCCGGGTTCGCCGCTGAGCACACCAGAGGGGTGGGCAGCGGAACTCGCGGTCCTCTGATCACCCTGACTGCCCGTGCGCCGAGCGTGATCAGCCCGGTGGCGGCCAAGGCGCCGAGACATTCGACGCTGGCTGAGATCGGAAAACTCTGTCACTGGAATCCGCCGTCCTGGGCCGGGGTCCACGTGCCGGTGGGTCCGTCCGTGCGCTGTCCGTCCCGGCGGCGGAGTTCGTCGACGGCGCGGCGGACCGTGCGGCGCACCCGTTCGCCGTCCTCTCGGGGACGCTCACTGCCGGTCAGCGCGGCGGCGTCGGCCCAGGTTGCCACGCCGCTGTGGCCGCGGGCGAGAACGACAGCCCCGTCGGCCGGGTTCAATGCGGCCATGATGGCGGCCAGGCGGCGGTCGCCGGGGACCTGGTCGAGCACCGGGTCGTCGGGCAGGGGCCGGTCGGCGAGCAGGTCTCGCAGCGTCGCGCCGTTGCGGACGGGCGTCTCCAGTGGGAGGACCCTGTACCTGCCGGGGCGCCGCTTCCACAACGGCACCAGCTGGGTGTGGAGCGTCCGGGCCTCCGAGCGCAGGCGGTCCAGCGCGGGCCGGCGAGGCCGGTGCCGTCGCACAGCGGGGCGGCCCAGTTGCCGAGCAGCGCCGAGGAAAGCGCCTCGTTCCAGCGTTCGCTGCGGTTCAGGCCCAACGTGATCTGGCCGAACAGGGCCAGGTCGGGGCTCCCCCCCGGTATGAACCGCCTCCGTGCGGGCGGCGATGGCGCCCGGAGCTGGCTGATCTGTTAGTCGTCCGGTGGCCGACCTCAGGTTGGCTTGCGCCACACGGAGATGTGCTTCGCGGAGTCCTGGGTGAACGGCGCCCCGTCCCAGTCCGCGACGCGACGTTCCAACTCGAGCCCAGCGATCCGTGCCATCAGGTCGAGCTCTGCCGGCCAGGCGTAGCGGTGCCGGGAGTTGTCGCGGCGGTAGCGGCCGTCGTCGCCGTCGCGGGTGAAGTGGTGCGAGACGAGAATCTGCTCGACGAGGTCGAAGGTGTCGAAGCCGAGATGCTGCTCAGAGACGTCGAACGGCACCGCGACCTGGCCGGGCGGCAGGAACCGCAGCGGCGGCACGCCCAGCTCGATGACGAATCGGCCGCCGGGCTCCAGATGACGTGCGGCGTTGCGGAAGCACTCGACCTGCTCTTCCTGCGTGAGCAGGTTCGTGATGGTGTTGTAGACGAGATAGACCAGGGTGAACTCGCCGGGAACGACGGTGGTGGCCATGTCCCCGATGGCTACCGGGAGCGTGTCCTCGTCGATCTTGCGCCGCAGCACCGCCGCCATGTGCTCGGACAGTTCGATGCCCACTACCGGCACGCCGCGTTCCCGGAGCGGGACGCCCACTCGTCCCGTCCCGATGGCGAACTCCAGTGCCCGGCCGTCTCCGGCGAGCTCGGCGAGGAAGGCGAGAGTCGGTCCGAGGGCGGCTGCCGAGGACGTCTCGGTCTCCTCGGCGTCGTAGCGGTCGGCGGTCGCACGGGTCCACAGCTCACTGCTCGTCACGGGCGGCCACTTTGCCGGGTACCGAGGGGCTCTGTCGACGCATTTACTTCCACCGGCTCCGAGCACACGGTTCGGGGCGGGCCGTCAGTCTCGAAGTGATCCAACCACCTTGAAGATCATTTCGTGAGGAGTTGTCAGGGGTGGATGCTGGGCGTCCGCGATCGACCTGGAGCACACCTTCCGGCTGTTCAAGCAGACCCTGGGGAGCGGGGTTTGGGGCCCGGCGCCCGGCGCCCGGCGGCCGATGACCGGCCGCCGGGCGGGCTGGTTCAGACCAGCGCGTTCTTGTAGAAGATGCTGGAGCGCCGGTCGCCCTCCAGGCCGGTGGCGAAGCCGATGAAGAGGCGCGCCTCGCCGGCGTCGGTGCGGTAGATCGCCAGGCCCTCGGGCTCGCGGTGGTGGAGGGTGGAGCCGGCCTTGGTAAGGACGGGGCCCTGCTTCACGGTGCCCGTGTTGATGTCGATGCTGGTGACGTAGGAGTTGCCGTCGCCGGTGGGGGTGCCGTTGCCGGGGTACGCGTCTCCCGTCAGGTAGTACATGTAAGAGCCGTAGAGGGTGTAGCCCTGCGGAGTGCCGGAGATCGCCGGCTGCTTGAAGTCGACCAGCGGCGAGCCGAAGCTGCGCGTTTCGAAGGCGGAGAGGGGGTACACGGCGATGCGCTTGCCGGCGCTGGTGTGGTAGCGCACGATCATGCGCCGGTAGACCGGGTCGACGGAGCAGGTGTACTCCGTGGCCCCTGAGATCGGCCGGTAGGCGGCTGCGGCAGCCGGCGAGTCCAGGGTGGTGTTGGCGGTGTAACGGATGGGGGCGAGCGCGGTGCCGTACCCGCTGGTGTTCGCGTCGCACTCGATCCACAACTCGGTGCCGGAACCGCTCGGCAGTGCGGCGAAGGCGACGCCGTGGCCGAAGCCGTTGAGGTGCATGTACGAGATGTAGTTCCCGTCGAAGTCCATCTTGTTGATGCACAGGTCACCGGCGGACTCGTCGCTTCCACTCCGCTTGGTCGCCACGAACAGGAACTTGTTCACCCAGTCGAAGGCGAAGCTCTGCTGGACCCGCGCACCGTGCGTGTCCTTCGACCGGAACAGGTCGTACGACGGCTCCGTGAGATCGAACCGCTTGGTCGCGGTCACATCAGCCGAAGCGGTCTGCGCGCCGGTGCCAAGCCCGAGTGCGGCCAGCGAGGCGCCGATACCGGTGCGTATGAGGCCGCGGCGGGAGAGGGGGAAGCCAGGGGCACCGTTCATGGGGGGACTCCGTAGACATGGGGGGAGGGGGGAGGGCAGTGCCACGTGATGCTATCCATCGCACGGGAGGTGCGACCTGCCCGGTCTCGATGGGTAGTTGGGTGTCCGGTTACCCGGGGGCCAGGCGTGAAGTGATGTCGTCCGGGGCCACCCGAACCGGGTGCACTGGTACTGCTGTGGCGACCCTCTCGAAGCCCGCGCTCTCCTCGATACCGTGGTTCAGGCCATGCCCAGGAGGGGGTGGTCTTGGGCGCGAGGAGGGCGGGGCGGCGGATGTCGCGGTGAGGGCCGGCTGTGGGGCTTCGGTGTCGGCGGGGGGTCAGGTCTGTCCGGGAGCTCATGGTCAGTACGAGGCGGTTGCGGCCGGAGACTTCGGAGGCGCCCACGATCATCTCCGTGACCTTCAGCCCGGACTCCGTCGCCGTCAGCCGTAGCCGCGCTTGCCGCTCCCTCTCGTCGATGACGACCGTGTACGTGAGCGTGGTCGGTCCGTACGCGATGCTCATCGGCGGGCGCGCTTCGGCGGCCTGCGCGAGGTCGGAGGGGAAGCCGGTGCCGTTCCACTCGCGGACGAGGAAGCAAGCCCCCTCGCCCTACTTGAAGCCGCAGACGGTGATTGGTGTCCTCCTCCTCGTGACCAAGCAGGGTGAGGCTTTTCGCAGGCGGCCGGCGAGACCGGCCCCGTTCCATCTGGGCAGCAGAATGAAGCGACCATGACCCAAGGCGGCAGGGGCCGCCGGGGCCGCGCGAGGCGCCCGGAACCCGGGGTTCACCACGTCTGAGGAACGATCCAGCCGCGACAGAGAGGAACGACAGCACCGCCCCCCGCGCCACGCTCCGGGAGTCCTCCGGCCGCCAGGACCAGCACACGGTTCCCGGATGCCCCGACCCCTCGCGGCCCGCCGGGCACGGATGGCTCGTGGTCCACAGGATGCGCGGCGGCTCCACCTCCTGGTGCTGTGCGTCGAGGCTGAAGCCGATCGACCGGCAGCCGCGCGGCGACGCCCCGCTGTCGGCCGCGTGCACGGACCGCCTCCACCAGGCCGCCGACGCCTGCAGCCGCCCCGACCTCCTTCCGCCCGGCCCCCCAGCCCGATGCCCGGCAGATGCGCAAGCTCGGGGAAGGCCTGGCCGTCGCAGAGGTCAAGGTTGACCCCCTCGCACCCGGGGAGCAGACGCGGCTGAGAGGTGTGGCCAGGCGCGGCCCGAGGTAGCCACGAAGGCGATCGCTGCCAGGGGCGCGGTCAGTTGTCTGACGCTGGCTCCCTCTCTGCGGACGCTTCAGTTCCGTCGGCGGCGCCACCGGCCGAAACAGCATCAAGTCGCGACGTCCTCACGCATCGCGCGGACCCTCCATTCGGGTCATTGCGGTGGTGGGCGCAACTGAGGAACGGAGGAAGAGGGGATCAGTTCTGTGATCCGCGAGCCGCCACGAGAGGAGAACAACGCTATGCAGCGGTCAATTCCGGTGCTCGTCTCATCAGCTGCAGCATCCGTGACAATGCTGTTGACCGCAACGGGGCAGAGCGTCTCGGCGCAGCCCCTGCCGTCGCTCCTCTGGTCACCGGCAACGAGCACAGGCTCCCACGACTTCGAAAACACCGCCCCCGGCCGGAGAACGTCCCAGACCTTCACCCTCACCAACACCGGAGGCGTGGCAACTGCGCCGACAACCGTGACGCTGACGGGTTCGGCCGCCTTTAGTAAGACCGCTGATACCTGCACACGAGCCAGCCTCCTCCCTGGGAGGTCGTGCAGCGTCAGAGTCGACTACACACCGAGCGCCACCAGCGTCGTCGGCGACCGAGCCGTGCTTACCGCCAGGAGTGGAAAGCCTGCCGTACGCAAGACCCTTGCGCTTACCGGATTCGGGCGAGTGAAAGGGCACATCTATTGGAGCAATTTCACGACGGGAACGATCGGTCGCGCTGATGTGAACGGACTGAACGCCACTCAAAATTTGGTCACGGGTGCCTCGAATCCCGCTGGCATGGCAGCCGGTCCTTCCTCGATCTACTGGACCAACAACGGCGCCAACTCGATCGGGCGAGCAGGCCTCAACGGGCGGGATGTCGATCAAAGCTTCATCACGGGGGTCTCGGGCCCGAGGGGCGTGGCGGTTGACGCGCGCTACATCTACTGGACCAGCGGCGGCTCCAACACGATCGGCCGGGCAGGCCTCGAGGGACAAGGCGTCAATCACAGCTTCATTGTCGGGACCGTTGGCCCCTTTGGGGTTGCGGTCGATGCCCACAACATCTATTGGGCCAACGCCGGCTCCAACACGATCGGCCGGGCAGACATCAATGGGCAGGGCGTCGATCAAAGCTTCATTGCGGGGGTCTCGGGCCCGCGGGGCGTGGCGGTTGACGCGCACCACATCTACTGGGCCAACAGCGCCACCAACACGATCGGCCGGGCAGGGCTCGACGGACAAGACATCAACCAGAACTTCATTGTCGGCGCCTCCGGGCCCGCCAACGTTGCGGTCGACGCCCACAACATCTATTGGGCCAACGCCGGCTCCAACACGATCGGCCGGGCAGACATCAATGGGCAGGGCGTCGATCAAAGCTTCATTGCGGGGGCCTCGAGCCCGCGGGGCGTGGCGGTCAACCCAAGCAAGGGCCCCTGCCGGGAGGGCCGACGAGCCGAGTTGACCTGCGATGGAACCCCGTGAGTTCAGTGGACGTCCGTGGACTCGTCCAACGCCACCAACCGCTCCGTTCGCGGATCCGGGTGCGGCGATGAGTTTCGCGCTGTCGGGCGGTCTACCTTTCGTAAGCCTGAAGGATTCACAGCCAGCCCGGGAAGGCGAGGAACATGAAGTACATGATCCAGATGAACGTGCCTGCGGCCCAGTGGGACGCCATCATGTCGTCGTACTCCAAGGACGACATGGAGGCCATGTTCGCCCACATGAACGCCCTCAACGATGACATCAATGCCGCTGGTGAATGGGTCGACGGTCAGGGTCTCGGCGGCCCCTCACTGGCCAAGACGGTGAGAGCCGGAAGCGATGGGCGCCCGCAGGTGACCGACGGACCGGCCCGGGCGGATCAGAACGTCCTGGCCGGGTACTGGGTGGTCGACGTCAAGAGTGAGGACCGGGCCCTGGAGATCGCCGCACGGGCGTCGGCTTGCCCCGGCCCGGGCGGGACGCCCGGCAATGACCCGGTCGAAGTGCACCCGATCTCCGAGGCCCCGCTAGAGGGCTGATCCGGCGCGGTCGATTCGTGGGGGCCGGGAGCGGTCCGCCTGGGCCCGAGGGCGCGGTCACCGCACGTCGGCTCCGACGTGTCGGTGCTGGCGGGAGCTGACGCGGACCAGCCGGATCCCGGCTCAGCCACGACGCGTCGGAGGGGGCCTTGGAGCCGTCCGGGGGACGCGCAGAAGGTGCCGCCCCCGCCCGACAAGCCGTCAGACAGGCTGCGAGACTTTGGAGGTGAGTACCATGCGCCGCCCTCTCGGGCACGGACCGAACCCCCTCGACGACGACCGGGACGTACGTACCGCCCGTGGCCGTACAGCCGCGGAGCGGGCTGCCGAGGAGACGCTTCAGCAGCCCGTCCCGCGTACGGAGCCCGGATCTGTCGTCATCCGGCGCAGCCTTGGGGCCGGTCCTCGTATCTGACGGCTGGGGCATGGGACGCCGGCTCGTCTACGTCCCGGCCGACCGGCGTGTGGTGAGTTCAAGGACCGCTCCTCGACGTGCCGCCGCCGGTATCGCCCGCGGGCCGCGCCGCAGGCGGCGGACCTGCGGCCCGCCCGGGGGGCGGGTGTCGCGGACGCTGGCGAGGCCTCGGTCACGCGAGCAGGCGCACCCCCAGGCGCCGCCGCCGGTGCGTGTCCGGCTGGCGTCGGGTGTACGCCCTCCGCGGTCCCGTGCTCCGGCCCGGTCTTCGCGTCGAGCTCTCATCGGGCCAGCTCACGCGCGAGGCGTGTACGGAAGTGCCAACAGGACTTCCTCCGACGCGGTCAGCGACAGGCAGACGACCATGCGTCTTGGGCACAGTGACTCAGGCCGTTTCCTTCGGATCATCTCGCTGACCAGACGAAGATGCGCCCCGGCGCCGCCCCACGCCCGGCCCGGCCCTCCGTCCGCGCGAGCGCGTCAGAGTCGGTTCGTCGGCACGTCAACTTCCACGCCCGCTCCGGACTCGTTTCGCTGAGCACGCCACGTCACCAGCTCGTGCACCAGGAGAGCCGCACACGCGACCCCCGCCGCGATGCGAACCACGGTCCAGGTGATCTTGACAGCGAGGCCCTGCAAGGGGGCCTCCGTTTCCAACCGCATCGAGGTCTCGAAGAAGGCGGTCAACGGGATGCAGGCCTCGCACGTGACAGGCGAATCCGGCGACCTCGACGTCGGCGGCAGCGGATTGCCCAGGGTAACGATCATCGAATCGTGAACGGGGGGCAGCGCCGGCGGTCTGCCTCGGTTCGACCGCCGTCTACGGCCGCAGCACCATCCGTTGGGTCGACGCGAAATTCGCCCCCCCGCTTCGGCGGAGCCGTCGTTGCGCCGATCCCTGTGCTCTACGGCCGCGCGGTCGTCGTGGACGCCTGGACGTCCTGGCTCAGGTTCCTGCTGGCGCATCTGATCAGCGTCGGCATGATCTTCGGCCTGGTGGGCGCTCACCAAGGTCCTCGTCTACAGCCGCAGCTGGCCCGCAGTGACCACCGTTCGGCCCGGCAAGGCGCCGGAGCCGGCGGATCCGTCGTTGACACGCAAGAGTGTGAGTGGTTGAGTACTCACATGAAGAGCGAACGACCCCGAAAGCTGTCCACCGCCGAAGAGCGTCGCGAGACGGTGCTGCGCACCGCCATCGGCGCCTTCGCGGCGCGCGGCTACTGGGGCACCACCACGACCGAGGTGGCGAAGGCGGCCGGCATCTCGCAGGCGTACGTCTACCGGTTGTTCCCCAGCAAGGAACTGCTGTTCACCGCAGTGGTCGAGCACTGCTTCGTGCAGGTCCGGGCCGCTCTGGAGCGGGCGGCGGCCGAGGCGAAGGGCAGCTCCGCCGAGGTGGTGCTGGAGGCCATGGGGGATGCGTACGCATTGCTGATCAGCGACAACGACCTGATGCTGATCCAGCTGCACGCCCAGGCCGCGGCCGTCTCCGAGCCGGCCGTGCGCGAGGTGGTCCAGCAGGGCTACGCCCGCCTGGTGGAGTACGTCCGCGGCGCCTCCGGCGGCGCCGAGGTGCAGGTCCAGGAGTTCTTCGCGCGCGGGATGCTGTGCCACCTCATCGTCTCCATGGGGGCCGGTGGCGTGGATGCTCCCTGGATGCGGACCCTGTCCGCGGGCATCACGCACTACTGAGTCCGGCGTCATCGCGGAGCCGGGCTGGGGCTGTCGGCGGGGCACATGCCCCCGCCTTTTCTCAGGCGTCAAATGTGAGTGGTTAACCACTCAAAGAGACTCGAGGAGGATCTCGTGAGGATCACCGCCACCACCCGGAGCCCGGGAGCGGCGCTCGCAGTTCTGGCGGGGGCGCAGTTCACCGTCATGCTCGCCACCTCGATCGTGAACGTGGCCCTCCCGCAGATCCGCGACGGCGTCGGCCTGTCGGACGGCGGCACGACCTGGGTGGTCAACGCCTACGGCCTGGCCTTCGGCGCGCTGCTGCTCGCCGGCGGAAGGGCGGCCGACCTCCTCGGCCGACGCCGGGTACTGCTCGCGGGGCTCGCGGTGTTCGGGGCCGCCTCGCTGGCGGCCGGGCTGGCCACCTCGTCCCCGGTCCTGATCGCCGCCCGCGCACTGCAGGGCCTGGGCGCGGCGGCGATCGCCCCGGCGGCCCTGGCCCTGGTGATGGACCTGTTCCCGCCCGGCCCCGGGCGGGGGAGGGCGCTCGGTGTGTGGGGCGCGGTATCCGGCGCGGGAGGCGCGGCCGGAGTCCTGCTCGGTGGCGCCCTCACCCAGGCCTGGGGCTGGCAGTGGATCTTCTTCGCCGTCGCCATCGGCACGTTGCCGGTCCTGGCGGGCGCCGTGGTCAGCGTGCCGCCGGCCCCGGTCACCGGCAGCGGCCGGTTTGATCTGCCCGGCACCACCGCCGTCACCCTCGCGCTGACCGCCCTGGTGTGGGGCCTGACCACCGCCCGCCGCTCGGGCTGGACGGACACCACCGTCCTCGGGGCCTTCGCCGTCACCGCCGTGCTGCTGACCGCGTTCGTCCTCGTCGAGCGACGCCACCCGAATCCACTGCTGCCGCCGCGTCTGTTCCGCGCCGGTCGCGTCACCGTCGGCAACGCGCTCATGGCGCTGCTGGGCTCGGTGTGGATCGCTCTGTTCTTCTTCCTGCCGCTCTACCAGCAACAGGTCCTCGGCTCCAGCCCGCTGGTCACCGGCCTCGGTCAACTCCCGCTCGCCGCCGCCAACATGCTCGGCTCCACCCTCGCCCCGCGGATCTCCCGCCGCATCGGCCCCACCGCGACGGTGACGGCCGCCCTGCTGACCGAGGCCGCTGGACTGCTCTGGCTGTCCCGGATCAGCGCCCACGGCAGTTACGTCGCCGACCTCCTCGGCCCGGGCATCCTCATCGGTCTGGGCCTGAGCATCGCCTTCGTCCAGCTCACCGCCCTGTCCGTGGAGGGCGTAGCCCGCCAGGACGCCGGGCTGGCCGGCGGATTGGTGAACACCTCCCGGCAGGTCGGCGGAGCGATCGGCCTGGCCGTCCTGGCAACTCTCGCGGGTACCGCCACCGCCGAGGCTGCCGCGCACCAACCGCAGCTGGAGGCGCTCACCGCCGGCTACCGCATCGCCTTCGGCGTCTCCGCCGCCGTCCTCCTGGCCACCGCCGCCCTCGCCCCGCTCCTCACCCGGCGCAGGGAGAGCGGCCCCTCCGAAGCAAGCCCGAACCCGGCCCCTCAGCCCGCCGCCGACGGCCGTCGCTGACCAGCCGGGGCGACGGACCCGGCCGACCCGCCGAACCCAACCGTTCCAACCGTTCCAACCGTTCCACCCGACCGAACGCGTCACCGCCGGTTCATCAACCGAGAGGAAGAGCAGCCATGTTCACCATCGACGAGACCGCTCCCGCCATCGTCCGCCTGTCCACCGTGATCGACGCTCCGCTGGAGCGGGTCTGGGCCCTGCACGCCGACATCGACGCCTGGCCGAGCTGGAACGCCCACGTCGACCAGGCCGAGCTCGACGGCCCGCTGCTGCCCGGCCACTCCTTCAGCTGGAAGACGCACGGGCTGGACATCACCTCCACCATCCGCGAGATCGTCCCCGGTGAGCGGCTCGTCTGGGGCGGGCCGGCCAACGGCATCGAGGGCATCCACGTGTGGACCTTCGAGCAGACCGGCGGCCAGGTGACCGTCCGCACCGAGGAGTCCTGGAGCGGCGCTCCCGTCGACGCCGCCCCCGCCGAGCTCGGCCAGGCCCTGCGCGACTCCCTGACCGCCTGGCTCGCCGCCCTCAAGAACCGTGCCGAGCAGGCCGACTGACCCCCGGTCATCGCTCTTCGCCCCGTCACGTCCGACACGCACACGTACACGTATACACACCCGCACCTGCAGCCAGACCCGCACCCACACCGTCACGCAAAGCGAGGTTCCTGCCATGACCGCCGACAAGCCCTACCTGACCGGCCACTACACCCCGGCCGTCGACGAGATCACCGCCACCGAGCTGACCGTCGAGGGATCCCTTCCCCCGGAGCTGACCGGCCGGCTGATCCGCAACAGCCACAACCCCAAGCCCGGTGTCACCCCCACCCACTGGTTCAAGGGCAGCGGCATGGTCCACGGCATCCGGCTGCGCGAAGGCCGCGCCGAGTGGTACCGCAACCGCTGGGTGCACACCCCCGCCCTGGACGGCGCGCCCTACATGACCGACCGCGGCCCGGACCTGACGGCCAGTACCGCCGGCACCCACGTCATCGAGCACGCCGGACGCCTCCTCGCCCTGTGCGAGGCGAACCTCCCCTTCGAACTCACCCGGGACCTCGACACGGTCGGCGCCCACGACTTCGGCGGCAAGCTGCGCAGCGCGATGACCGCGCACCCGAAGACCGACCCGGTCACCGGCGAACTGCACTTCTTCGGCTCCTCGCCGTTCCCGCCCCACCTCATGTACTACGTCGCCGACGCCAAGGGACAGATCAGCCACAGCGTCGAGGTGCCGGGGGCGACTGCCGCCCTCAAGCACGACTTCGCCGTTACCCGCCACTACGTGGTCTTCCACGAGGGCACCGTCACCTTCGACCCCGCCGAGCACTCCGGCATCCCGTACGGCTGGAACGACGCGCAGCCGGCGCGGATCGGCGTCATGCCCCGTGGCCCGCAAGGCGCGGCGCAGATCCGCTGGTTCCCCATCGAGCCGGGCAGCATGCTGCACGCCGCCAACGCCTACGAGGACGCCCGGGGCCGGATCGTGCTGGAGGGCCCGACCGTGGACCGGGAGGGGTTCGAACTCTCCTGGAACTGGTGGGTCGGTGCTCCCGGCCGCGGCACGGAGCCCAACACCCGCTCCTACAGCCGCCGATGGGTCGTCGACCTGGCCGCCGGTCGCGTGGACGAGCAGATCATCGACGACCTCGCCATCGAATTCCCCACGCTCAACGAGGAGTTCCTCGGCGCCGAGCACCGCTACCAGTACGCGGTCTCCTTCCCCGACCAGGAGGGCCGGGGCGGTTACGGCATCGTCAAGTACGACCGCAGCACCGGCGCCCGTCACATCCACGAGGCCGGCGACGCCCGCCTGCCCAGCGAGGCCGTGTTCGTCCCCGCCGCCGGGGCCACCCGGGAGGATGACGGCTACCTGCTCACCGTCGTCTCCGACCTCAAGCAGAACGCCTCCGAGCTCCTGGTCCTGGACGCCTCCGCCCTCGAGCGGATCGCCACGGTCCACCTGCCGCGCCGGGTCACCGGCGGCATCCACGGCTCCTGGATCCCCGACAGTGACCTGAACGGCGAAGGCGAAGGCGACGGCGACTTCGACGGCGGCCTCGCCGGCTCCGACAGCTGAACGCCGGTGGCCCCGGGGGCACTCCACCCCCGGGGCCCGGCGCCGGCTCAGGGGGCGATCGGGAGCTGTCGCTTGTGCTCGGTCAGGCGGTAGCGGTGGGTGATGGCCGCGAAGGCGGCCTCGCCGACGGGCTTGCCCTCCAGGAGGTCGTCGATGTCGTCGTAGGTGACACCGAGCGCCTCCTCGTCGGGCCGGCCCGGCTTCAGCGTCTCCAGGTCCGCCGTCGGGGTCTTCACGGTCAGGCCGGCGGGCGCGCCCAGGGCCTGGGACAGGGCCCGTACGCGCCGCTTGGTGAGGCCGGTGAGCGGCACCACGTCGGCCGCGCCGTCGCCGAACTTGGTGAAGAAGCCGGAGACCGCCTCGGCGGCGTGGTCGGTGCCGACCACCAGACCCTCGTGCGCGCCCGCCACCGCGTACTGGGCGATCATGCGCTGCCGGGCCTTGATGTTGCCGTGCACGAAGTCCTGGTGGTGCGCGTCGCGGAAGACCGTGCCGCCGGCCAGCACCGCCTCCAGCGCCGCGTCGCTGGCGGACTTGATGTCGACGGTCAGGACCCGGTCGGGCCGGATGAACTCAAGCGCCAGCTGCGCGTCCGCCTCGTCGGCCTGGGTGCCGTACGGCAGCCGCATCGCGAAGAACGTTGCGTCCTGCCCCGTGGCACGGACGCGCTCGACCGCGAGCTGGCACAGCCGGCCGGCGGTGGTGGAGTCCACGCCGCCGCTGATGCCCAGCACCAAGGAGCGCAGGCCCGTGGAGGTCAGCTGGCCGGCGAGGAAGGCCACCCGGCGTTCGATCTCCTGCTGTGCGTCGAAGCACGCGCTCACCTGGAGATCCCGGGCGATCTCCTGCTGCAGGGGTGTGGACGCCAGGTCGGTCACGGTTGCTCCTCGGTCGGGCCCGTGGGCGGGTTCGGGGGCGCGCCGCAGGGCCGGGGCCACGGGCGCGTGGATGGGGGACGGAAGCACTCTAGAGGACGGCCGCGACCGCCCGCTCAAGGCATCCGGCCAGGTCGGCCGAGGCGTCGGGCCGGGGCGGCCAATGCATCCGGCCAGGTCGGCCACGGCATCCGGCCCGGGCGGCACGGTCCCCGTGCGGGGCCCTGCGTCGCGGGCCGGCTCGCGGCCGCCTCGTCCAACTCGTCCGGCCGTCAGCCTGTTGGCCCACCGGCGCCTGACAGGCCGTCACCCGGGGTCCTACGCTGCGCAGTGCGCATGCCCCCGGGCATCCAGCAGCGCACCGCTGTCGCGACCTCGAGCGCCGCCCGACAGTGCCCAGACCCGCCGGCGAGGTCTCGCCCCGATGGCGGGCCTGCCCCCGACCTCCGGCCGAAAGGTCTGCCTCCCGATGTCGCTGTCCCCACGCACCCCGTGCGGGTCCCCGCCCCGGACGCCCCGACGCCGCCGCCCGAGCTGGGCGTTCCAGCTGGCCGCCGTCCTGCTCCTCAGTCTGATCAGCCTGCCCGTGGCCTCGGCCGCCCCCGCCCGCGCCGACGTCGGTGACATCACCGAGTACCCCCTCCCCACGGTCGGCAGCTTTCCCGCCGACATCACCACGGGATCCGACGGCAACCTCTGGTTCACCGAGCAGGGCATCAGGAAGATCGCCCGGGTCACCCCCACCGGGGACCTGACCGAGTACCAGCTGCCCGGCGACAACAACAGCCCCATCGGGATCACCGCCGGGCCCGACGGCAAGCTGTGGTTCACCGACAGCAGCCGGCGGATCGGGAACATCACCACGGCGGGTCTCATCACCGAGTACGACCTGCCCGCCGGCAGCGGCACACCCTTCGCCATCGCCACGGGGCCCGACGGGAACCTCTGGTTCACCGAGGACCCCGGTGACCGGATCGGGAAGATCACCCCCAGCGGGAAGATCACCGAGTACCCCCTGCCCAACTCCGGCAGCGGCCCGGAGTCCATCGTGACCGGGCCGGACGGGAACCTCTGGTTCACCGAGATCACCGGGAACCGGATCGGGAAGATCACCCCCAAGGGCGAGATCACCGAGTCCCCCCTGCCCAACGCCGACAGCGGCCCGGACGTCATCACCGCCGGGCCCGACGGGAACCTGTGGTTCACGGAGCTCTTCGGCAACCGGATCGGGAAGATCAGCACGGCGGGGGTCATCACCGAGTACCCCCTGCCGACCGCGGACAGCGGCCCGGACGGGATCGCCGCCGGTCCCGACGGGAACCTGTGGTTCACCGAGCAGCTCACCGACGGGATCGGGCGGATCACCCCCGACGGGGACTTCGCGCGCTACCCGCTGCCCACCCCCGGCAGCCTCCCCGTCCGCATCACCGCGGGCCCGGACGCCAACATGTGGTTCACCGAGATCGGCGGCGACCGCGTCGGACGGCTGGAGCTCGAGGCCGGTCCGCCCCGGGCCGACCTGGCGGTCCGCCTGAGCGCTCCGGCCTCCGTGCGCGGCGGCGCCGAGTACACCTATGCCGTCACGGTGACCAACAAGGGGCCCTTCGCCGCCGCGGACCTGGCCGTCACCCTGACCCTGCCGCGCGGGGTGCCGGTCACGGACGCGCCCCCCGGCGCCGACCGTCGTACTCCCACCCCGCTGACCTGGCGCGTCGAGGCCCTGGGCGCCGGACAGCAGCGCGTCTTCCACGTCACGGTACGGGCCGACCGGCGGCCCGCGATCACCGCGAAGGCCGCCGTCACCTCCCGTACCCCGGACCGGAACGGGAGGAACAACACCGACAGGGCCACCACCCGCGTCTTCGGCCGCTGAGCCCCCGCCGCCTCCGCCCTGGGGCCGTACGCACCCGGTGGCGCCGACCGCTCCCGGTGGGCGCGACCGGCGGGCGGCCCACGAGGCGGGGAGGCACGCCAGTCCGCCGTGCGGCAGACGGAGGTGGTGACGAAGGCCTCCTCGTCACAGGGGACGGACCGCGGACTCGGAGAGCCGGATCCACGGCCGGCCGGCCGGCTGGCGCCGCGCGTCGCGGCCAGCAGGTCCGGACGGGTGAATCCGGCGGCGGGGTCCACCCGGCGGGGTGCGGATCATCCGGAGCACCACCTCCGCCTTTCCCGGCCGGACGGACGTAGAGGGGGCCGGCCGGGCCCTGTTCCCCGGGCTCGGGGTCGTCGGCGTACTGGAAGAGGCACATGGGTCCTCCCGGCGGGGCCGCGGTCGCCGATCGGAGACCGATCGGCGGTGACGCCGAAGCCGTGTCCGCCGCCGGGTCCCGCGCGCCACCTCCTGACAGGACCTTGACGGCAGTCGGCCCGGTTCATAGGCATCGCTGACGGCAGCCCCGGATCGGTAGGCTGGGACCGCCGGGGCCTGCGACGGGGAGGTACGGGATGGGGAACACCGCGACCGCACCAGAACCGGAACCAGGACCCGCGGCAGGACCCGGGGACGGGCCAGGACCAGCGCCCGGACCCGGCTCCGGTGCCGATCCGGGGCTGTACGGCCCCGCGTCCGTCACCTGGCAGTGCCACGGGGACCCGATGATGTGGATCGCCGGCGTCCGGGCGCTCTACCTCCAGGCGCTCCACCCGCGCGCCGTCCGCGGAGTCATGGAGAATTCCGACTTCCGCAGGGACGCCTGGGGCCGGCTGCTGCGCACCGCCGATTTCGTCGGCACCCTCACCTACGGCACCAGCGAGGCCGCCGAGCGCGCCGGAGGCCGGGTCCGCGCGATCCACCGCAAACTCTCCGCCACCGATCCGGACACCGGCGAACGCTTCCCCGTCGACGACCCCGAGCTGCTCCTGTGGATCCACTGCGCGCAGATAGACAGCTTCCTGCACGTCCTGCGCCGTTCCGGGGTCCGCCTCACCGCCGCCCAGGCCGACCGCTACGTCGACGAGAACCGCGTCAACGCCCGCCTCGTCGGCCTCGACCCGGCCGGCGTCCCCGCCGACACCGCCGGGCTCGCCGCCTACTTCGAGCGGATCCGCCCGGAGCTCGCCGCCGGCCCCGACGCCCGCTCCGTGGACGACTTCCTGCGCGGCCCGCCCGTCCCTGCCCTCCTCGTGCCTGGCCGAAACCTGCTGTGGCGCCCGCTCGCAGGCCTCGCGTACGGTTCCCTCCCCGGCTGGGCCCACCAGCTGTACGGGCGACCCGCACCGGCGCCGCGCAGCATCACCCGTCGCCTGCGCCTCACCGGACGCGTGTTGCGCAGCATTCCCGCAGGTCTGCGCTGGAAGCTGCCTCCAGGTCACATCTTGAAAGCGATGCGTCGCATGGGCCCCGGGAGCCGCCCCTCGCCGTACACACTGCGTACATCAGCGGCCATACTGGACCGGCCGGGGAGGGCGTAGCACGACAACGGGGGCGGCTTTAAGACATGGCGGAGTCCAGACTGATCCAGGGCCGGTACCGGTCGCTCGATCTGATCGGGCGCGGCGGCATGGGCGAGGTGTGGCGCGCCCGCGACGAATCGCTGGGCCGGCAGGTCGCGGTGAAGTGCCTCAAGCCGATCGGCGCCGAGCAGGACGCCCACTTCACCCAGGTGCTGCGCGAGCGGTTCCGGCGCGAGGCGCGCGTGGCCGCCTCCCTCCAGCACCGCGGTGTCACGGTCGTCCACGACTTCGGCGACGACAGCGCCGCGGGCGGTCCCCTCTACCTGGTCATGGAGCTCCTCGAAGGCCGCAACCTCAGCCAGCTCCTGGAGGACAACGAGACCCGCCCGCTCCCCGTGGACGTGGTCGTCGACATCGCCGAGCAGATGGCCGCCGCCCTCGGCTACACCCACGACCAGGGCGTCGTGCACCGCGACCTGAAGCCGGCCAACATCATGCGGCTCACCGACGGCACCGTGAAGATCTGCGACTTCGGCATCGCCCGCCTCGCCCACGACATCGGCTTCACCGCCAAGCTGACCGGCGGCGGCATGGCCATGGGCACCCCGCACTACATGTCGCCCGAACAGATCGCCGGCGGCGAGGTCGACCACCGCAGCGACCTCTACTCCCTCGGCTGCGTCCTCTACGAGATCGCCACCGGAGCCCCGCCCTTCGACCTCGGCGACTCCTGGTCGGTGCTGGTCGGCCACCGCGACACCCCGCCCGTGCCGCTGCGCGAGCACCGCCCCGAACTGCCCGTCTCCTTCGAGCGGGTGGTTCTGGACCTGCTCGCCAAGCGCCCCGAGGACCGCCCGGGGACGCCCGCCACGTGCACCGCCGGCTCGTCGAGGCCCGGCTGGGACCGGGCGGGCTGCCCGGCGCCCAGGCCCCGCTCCCGGCGTGGGCCCGCGGGATGACCGCCGGGCGCAAGGCCGGGATCGACGCCCGCCCCGCGAGCGGCGAATGGGCCGTGCTCACCGGCTCCTGGACGGCCGTCCGCCCCGGCGGCGAACAGCCCGTCGCCCGCGCGAGCGGCGCGCAGCCCGTCGTCCGTCCGAGCGGCTGGCGGCCCGCCGTGGGCCCCGTCGCGCCCATCGTCCGCCCCGAGCCCGCCGAGGACCCGCGGCTCACCGCGGCGTACGGCCTCCCGCGCGGCCCCGGCCCCCGGGAGACCGGCCCCGAGGCGCTCGCCGCGGGCCACGCGCGCGCCTACGCCCTCAGCCGCGCGGGCCGCCCCGAGGAGGCGCTCGCCGTGTACGCGGCCGTGGCCGACGGGCGGGCGCGGGAGCTCGGCCCGGACCACGCCGACACCCTCGCCGCGCGCCAGGAGACGGCGTACGAGCTGGGCCGCCTCGGACGCCACCAGGAGGCGCACGACACCTACCGCGCGGTGCTCGTCGCCCGCGAGCGGGCCACGGGCCAGCTCCACCCCGACACCCTGCGCTGCCGCCACAACCTGGCCTGCGCCTTGGGTGCGCTGGGCCGGTTCGCGGACGCCCACGCCACGGCCGCCGCGGTCGCCGCCGACCGGGCCGCCGTCCTGGGCCCCGAGCACGCCGACACCCTGCTGACCCGGTACGAGGCGGCGTACGCGCTCGGCCGCCTGGAGCGCTGGCAGGAGGCCCTGGCCGGCTTCCGCGAGGTCGCCGCCGTACGGGAACGGGTGCTCGGCCGCGACCACCCCGACACCCTGGCCGCCCGCTACGAGGTCGGCATCGCGCTCGGCCGCACCGGGAGCAGCGCGCAGGCCCTCGACCTGTTCCGGGCCCTGGTCCGCGACCGCACCCGCGCCTACGGGGCCACCGACCCCGAGACCCTGCGCGCCCGGCACGTCCTCGGGGTCAACCTGGGCCGGCTGGAACGCTGGGAGGAGGCGGTGGCCGAGGCCCGGCAGGTGGGCGCCGTACGGGCCGAGGTGCTCGGCGTCGAGCACCCGGACACCCTGGTCAGCCGCCGGGAACTCGCCGTCGGGCTCGGCCGGCTGGGCCGCTGGGAGGAAGCCCTGCCCATCTACCGGGAACTCTCCGGCATCCGCGAGCGGTCCCTGGGCGACGAGCATCCCGACACGGCGCTGGCCCACGCCGACGAAGCCCACTGTCTGGAGCGGCTCGGCCAGGTGTGTTACCAAGAGCCATGACGACCTTCGGGCGGGACGTGTACGACGACGTGATCGTGGGCGGCGGGCACAACGGCCTCGTGGCCGCCGCGTACCTGGCACGGGCGGGCCGATCGGTCCTCGTCCTGGAACGGCTCGGGAACACGGGCGGGGCCGCGATCTCCAGCCGCCCCTTCGCGGGCGTCGACGCCCGCCTCTCGCGGTACTCGTACCTCGTCTCGCTGCTCCCGGCGAAGATCGTGCGCGACCTGGACCTGCGGTTCGCGGTGCGCCGGCGGACGATCTCCTCGTACACGCCCGTCGAACGCGACGGCCGGCCCGGCGGACTGCTCGTCGGCGGCGGCGAGGAGCGCACCCGGGGCTCCTTCGCCCGGCTGACCGGCTCGGACCGCGAGTACGAGAGCTGGCGCGCCTTCTACGGCACCACCGGGCGGGTCGCCCGGAAGGTGTTCCCCACCCTGACCGAGCCGTTGCCCACCCGGGCCGAGCTGCGGGCCCGGATCGACGACGAGGCCGCGTGGCGGATGCTGTTCGAGGAGCCGCTCGGGCAGGCGGTGGAGCGGCACTTCACGGACGACCTGGTCCGCGGGGTGGTCCTCACGGACGGGCTGATCGGCACCTTCGCGGACGCGCACGATCCCTCGCTCGCGCAGAACCGCTGCTTCCTCTACCACGTCATCGGCGGCGGGACCGGGGACTGGGACGTCCCGGTCGGCGGCATGGGCGCCCTGACGGACGCCCTCGCGGCCGCCGCGCGGGCCGCCGGGGCGGAGATCGCCACCGGCCACGAGGTGCTGCGCATCGACACGGACGGGACCGCTCCGGCCGAGGTGGTGTTCCGTACCGCCAGGGGGGAGGGCCGGGTCGTCGGCCGCACGGTGCTGGTGAACGCCTCGCCGCGGGCCCTGGCCGAACTCCTCGGGGAGGCACCGCCGCAGGAGGCGCCCGAGGGCGCCCAGCTCAAGGTCAACATGCTGCTGCGCCGGCTGCCCCGGCTGCGGGACACCGCCGTGGACCCGCGCGAGGCCTTCGGCGGCACCTTCCACATCGCCGAGGGGTACGCCGAGCTCGCGCGGGCCCACGCGGAGGCCGCCTCCGGCGAACTGCCGTCCGTACCGCCCTCGGAGATCTACTGCCACTCCCTGACCGACCCGACGATCCTCGGCCCGGAGCTGGTGGAGCAGGGCTACCAGACGCTCACCCTCTTCGGCCTGCACACCCCGGCCCGGCTGTTCGGACACGACAACCACCAGGCCCGCGAGGTGCTGCTGACCGCCACCCTCGCGCAGCTCGACACGCACCTGGCCGAGCCGCTGACCGACTGCCTCGCCTTCGACGCGGACGGCCGCCCGTGCATCGAGGCGAAGACCCCGCTGGACCTGGAACGCGAACTGGGCCTGCCGGGCGGGCACATCTTCCACCGCGACCTGTCCTGGCCCTTCGCCGACTCGGGCGGGGCCGGGCGGTGGGGCGTGGAGACCGCCCACCGCAACGTCCTGCTGTGCGGCGCGGGGGCGGTCCGGGGCGGCGGGGTCAGCGGGGTCCCCGGACACAACGCGGCGATGGCGGTGCTCGGGCACTAGCCGGACGCCGCTGCGGAGCCCGGCGGGGCGGATGGCCGAAATCAGCCGGTCCCGGGAGCGCCCACGCCTAAGATCCTACTCATGAGTAACTTAAGTGGCAGCAACGCTATGAGAGACGACTTGGGCGCCGGCGCACCACGGCGCGGCGCGCCCACCTTCGTCCTCGTCCACGGCGCCGGGAGCAACTCCTACGGATGGTCGCCCGTCCTGCGCGAGCTCGGCATGCGCGGGCACCGGGCGGTCGCGGTGGACCTGCCCGGACACGGGACGGGCGCGTACTTCCCGCTCTCCTACCAGACCCCCCAGGACCCGGAACGGCTGCGCACCGAGCCCTCGCCGATCTCCGCGGTGACACTGGCGGACTTCGCGGCGCACGTCGTCGGCGTCGTACGCGCCGTGCACCGCAACGGCCCCGTGATCCTGGTCGGCCAGAGCCTCGGCGGGGTGACGGTGAACGCGGTCGCCAACCAAGTGCCCGAGCTGATCTCCCACCTGGTGTACGCGTCCGCCTTCTGCCCGACCCGGCACGCCTCGGTGACGCAGCTGATGACGGCCCCTGAGGCGGCCACCAGCGCCCTGTTCCGGCTCACCGCCGTCCAGACCCCGCCGGAACTCGGCGTCAACCGGGTCAACTGGCGCTCGGGCGACCCCGCCTTCTTCTCCGCGGCGAAGGAGGCGCTGGGCAGTGACCTGCCGGACGCCGAGGTGCGCGCGCTGCTCAACACCCTGGAACCGGACGAGTCCGCCGCGATCGGAGCAGCCGACGCCCGGGGGCTGCCGGAGAAGTGGGGGCGGGTGCCGCGGACGTTCCTGCGCTTCACCGAGGACCGCTCCATCCCGCCGGCGCTGCAGGACCTGATGATCCGCGAAGCGGACGAGGTGACACCGCACAACCCCTTCCGCGTACGGTCGCTGGCCGCGCCGCACATCGGCCCGCGGGACGTGGCCGTGTGGGGGGACGAGCTGGAGAAGGTGGCACGGACGTGCGGCTGAGGTGACGGAGCCCCGGGCGGGGAAGGGCCCTGCCCGGGGACGGGCGTGGTCCGACGGGCCCCGCCCACGGGTTCTATGCGAGCGGCTCGATGACCACGATCGGGATCTCGCGGTCCGTCTTGGCCTGGTACTCGTCGTACGCGGGCCAGTTCTTGACCATCACCGGCCAGTACGCGGCGCGCTCCTCGGGAGTGGCGGTACGGGCCGTGCCCTGCATGACCTTCGGGCCGACCTGGATGCGGACCTCGGGGTGTGCGGTCAGGTTCCGGTACCAGAGCGGGTGCTGCTCGTCGCCGCCCTTGGAGGCGACGAGCAGGTAGCGGCCATCTGCTTCGCCGTAGATCAGCGGGGTGCGCACGGGGTTGCCGGAGACCCGGCCCACGGTGGTGAGCAGGAGGGTCTGGGTGCCCTTCCAGCGCTGACCCACAGCGCCGTCGGAAGCCACGTACTCCCTGAGGTGGTCCAGCTGCCAGCTCCCCGGCCTGGGGTCGGTCGGGTGGTCCCAGTCGATGTCGGTGGGCATAGGATCCGCCTGCCTTCGTGTTGAACGGTCAACGAACCTCACCAACGAGTGCCAGCGCCCGCGGGCACGGTGCGCATTGCGTCCGGGAGCGCGAATCCGTCGAACAGCGCATCCATCGCCCGGTGCGTGGCGCGGGCCGGGGTGGCGCGGACGGCGAGATCGCGGGCGGCCACGGCGAGCGGGTGGGTGAGGGCGGCGATCCGGCCCGCACGGCGGGCGCGGACGCGGATGGCGTCGGTGCGTGCGCAACGGGCTGCGCTGTAGGCGGTGAGAGCGGCCGGAACGTCCACGGCGCCGGCCCCGTCAAGGAGATGGGCGAGCACCACGGCGTCCTCGATGGCCTGGCAGCCGCCCTGGCCCAGGTTGGGGGTCATGGCGTGGGCGGCGTCTCCGAGCCAGGCGAGGCGCCCGTGGTGGAATCGGGGGAGCGGAGCCGCGAGGTCGTACAGGTCGTGCTGGAGCACGGCCGCCGGGTCGACCCGCTCCAGCAGGGCCGGGATCGGGTCGTGCCAGGTGCCGTAGCGGCGCAGGAGCTCGGTGCGGACGTCCGCGGGGCGGTGTCCCTCGGGGACGACGGCGGTGGCGTAGAGGTAGATCCGGCCGTCGGCGAGCGGGACGACGCCGAACCGCTCGCCGCGGCCCCAGGTCTCGGCGGTGGCCGTCTCCGCGCGGCCCGCGGTGGCGGGCAGGACGGTGCGCCAAGCGGTCTCCCCGCTGTAGCGGAGGCCCGGGTGGTCCGGGAAGTACTGGCGCCGCAGCGGGCTGTTGATGCCGTCGGCGGCCAGGACGAGGTCGGCGCCCGCGAGGTCACCGGCCGAGGTGCGGACCACGGGGGAGCCGTCCGGGTCGTCCACCCGGCCGACCGTGACGCCGTACCGGACCGAGCCTTCGGGGAGCGCGCCGGCCAGGGCGTCGGCGAGGGCCGAGCGGTGCACGGCGAGCGGCGGTCCGCCGTAACGGGCGGCCAGCGCGCCGGTGTCGGCGCGGCTCAGCCAGCGGCCGCCCGCGCGGCGCAGGCCCATCGCGGCGGGTACGGCACGGCCCACCGTGCGGGTGATGTCGAAGCCGATGGTGTCGAAGGCGCGCAGGGCGTTGGGCGCGAGGACGATCCCGGCGCCCGCGGCGGTCGGCCCGGGCGCCCGCTCGCACACCGTGACCCGCCAGCCCCGTCGGTGCAGGGCCACGGCCGCGGTGAGTCCGCCGATCCCCGCGCCTGCCACGACCGCGTGGCGCTGAAGTGCCGACATGACGAGTCCTCCTCTTTGCTCTTCCCCGTCCTCTACAGCTGTAGAGTCCAGTCCCATCACTCTACAGCTGTAGAGTGGAGGAATGGCCACCCCCCGTCAGAGCGCACCCCTCACGGACCGCAGGACGCTGATCGCCGACACCGCGATCGGTCTCGTGGCCGCCACCGGCCTCCGCGGACTGACCCACCGCGCTGTCGACGGCGCGGCAGGGCTGCCGGCGGGCAGCACCTCGTACTACTTCCGTACGAGGACGGCCCTGATCGGCGCCTGCTACCAGCGGCTGGCCGACCTGGACCTCGGCGACCTGGACCTCGGCAACCACGGCGAGAGTCCGTCCGCGCCCCCGGTGCCGGACCGGGAGGCCGCGGCCGCCGCGCTGGCCGGACTGCTGCACCACTGGCTGACGGTGGGGCGCGAGCGCCAGCTGGCCCGCTTCGAACTCAGCCTGGAGGCGGCCCGCAATCCGGCACTGGAGGCGGACTTCCTCCGGGCGGGGCAGGGGCCCCGGGCCCGGGTCGCGGGCATCCTCGCCGCACTCGGCGCCGACCGGCCCGAGGAGGACGCCGAGCTGCTCGTCGCCTGGACGGACGGGCTCCTCTACGACCGGCTGGCCGGCGCCCTCGCCCGCTCCCGTGTGGCCCCGGACCCGGCCGAACTCGCCTCCGTCGCCCGCCGGATGATCGACGCGGCCCTCGCGCACCGTGGATAAGATCCGGTCATGATCGCTGAACTGCAGTGCGTGGTCCTGGACTGTCCCGATCCGCAGGCGCTGGCCGAGTTCTACCGAACCTTGCTGGGCGGAAACGTCAACCAGCCGGACCGGCGCTGGGCGGTCGGCGAGGACTGGGCGACCCTCCACGCGCCGTCGGGTCAGGTCCTCGCATTCCAGCGCGCGGCGGACCAC
This sequence comes from Streptomyces sp. 147326, assembly GCF_045000215.1. NCBI lineage: Bacteria > Bacillati > Actinomycetota > Actinomycetes > Kitasatosporales > Streptomycetaceae > Streptomyces > Streptomyces sp. 147326. The sequence goes on from NZ_CP134201.1 coordinate 7,972,101, forward strand.
CAGCCCCCGCGCTGGCCGGACCCCACCCGGCCGCAGCAGTTCCACCTGGACTTCGGCGTCCCCGACCTCGATCGCGCGCAGGAGCAGGTGCTGGAGGCCGGAGCGACGCTGCTCGACGGGGGTGCGGGCGGGGGCGGCGGCTGGCGGATCTTCGCGGACCCGGCGGGCCATCCCTTCTGCCTGGTCCGTCACTAGCGGGTGCCGGGTGCCGGGTGTTCGGGTGTCCGGGTGCCGGGTGTCCGACACGTCGGACCCCGCCCGCACCGTTCAAGATCATCAGATGCAGAATGTCCGTATGCTGATACCGAACACGCCGAAGACGGCAGCGATCGACGATGCAGCGCTGATCAGCCGCTCCCTGGCCCGGGCCTTCGACGACGACCCGATGATGCGCTGGTTCTTCCCCCACGACTCCTCGCGCGAGGCGTCGCTGGACAGTTACTTCACGACGCTCTTCACCCGGCAGTACGTCTCCAACGCGGTGTGCGAGTTCACCGAGGCCGCGGCGGCCTTCTGGGTGCCGCCGCAGGCGCAGGCCAAGGCCGTTCCCGACGCGGAAACCATCCAGCAGCTGCGGCACATCCTCGGCGACCGGGCCGAGCTGTTCGGGGCAGCCGTCGAGGCGGCCGCCCAGCACACGCCGCAGGAACCGCACTGGTACCTCGCGGTGATCGGCGCCGACCCCGCCGCACAGGGCACGGGCCAGGGCGCCGCCCTGCTGCGCTCCGGCCTGGCCAAGGCCGATGCCGCGGGCCTGCCCGCCTACCTGGAGTCCTCCAAGGCGGACAACCTTCCCTTCTACGAGCACTTCGGCTTCACCGTGCGCGAGGAAGTCCGGCTGCCCGGAGGCGGCCCGACCCTGTGGGCGATGCGCCGCGAACCGCAGCCTCCGGTCGGCACCCAGGCCGTCTGACGCACCGGGGCGAGCGGACCCGTCCGACTGCGTACGGATGACCGCTCGCCCCGGCCCACCGCGCGCCCCGCGTCGTCCGCTCGGCCACGGCGCCGGCGCGTGTACGACCGGGGCCGTCTTCCGTCGTAGGCTGCATCCCGCACGGGACGGACGGGAGGCTGAGATGGCCGGGACGGTGGAGACCGGGACGGCGGTGGCCGAGGTGATGGCCGAGCTGGCCGCGCTCGAGGACCCGAAGGCGCGCGCCGTGAACGAGAAACACGGTGACGACCACGGTGTGAACCTCGGCAAGCTGCGCGCGCTCGCGAAGCGGCTGAAGACACAGCAGGAACTCGCGGGCCGGCTCTGGGAGACGGACGACACCGCGGCGAGACTGCTGGCGATCCTGATCTGCCGCCCGAAGGCGTTCGGGCGGGACGAGCTGGACGCGATGCTGCGCGGGGCCCGCACACCCAAGGTGCACGACTGGCTCGTGAACTACGTGGTGAAGAAGAACCCGCACCACGAAGAGCTGCGTGTGGCCTGGTCCGCCGATCCGGATCCGGTGGTCGCCGGCGCCGGCTGGGCGCTGACCACCGAACGCGTGGCGAAGAAGCCCGAGGGACTCGACCTCGCCGGACTGCTCGACGTCATCGAGACGCAGATGAAGGACGCCCCGGAGCGCCTGCAGTGGGCGATGAACCACTGCCTGGCCCAGATCGGGATCGAGCACCCCGAGTACCGCGCCCGCGCCATCGCCATCGGTGAGCGCCTGGAAGTACTCAAGGACTACCCGACCTCCCCGGGCTGCACCTCTCCGTTCGCGCCGGCCTGGATCACCGAGATGGTGGCCCGGCAGCAGGGCAAGTGACGACTCCCTAGGCGCCGGTGCCCGTGCGGGCGCCGTACTTCCCGCCGCGGGAGGCCATCTCCTTGACCACGGCGGCGGTGCGTCCGGTGATGTAGGCCTGCCGGAGGGAGTCGTCGGGGCGGGTGAACTGGCCGACCGCGTCCTTGCGTCCGAGGGTGACGGCCCGCGCGACGTAACGCAGGGAGTACGGCTCGGGCGTGCGGCCCTCGCTCAGGCGCGCCAGCGTGTTGGCCGCGTGAGCCGCCTGCGGCGTGGCGAGGGCGCAGGCGAAACGGGCTCCGGGTACGGCCGCGCAGTCGCCCACGGCGAAGATCCGTTCGTCGTCGACGCTGCGCAGGTACGCGTCCACGAGCGCACGGCCCTCCGCATCGACCTGGAGACCGCTGCGTGCCGCGAGGTCGGGGACGCCCGACACGATCGCCCACAGGGTCAGGTCCGAGGCGAAAGCCCCTCCCCACCGAAGGCGCACCACGCCGTCGTCGACCCCCGTGACGCCGTCGTCCACGACGGCGACCTTCAGCCGTTCCAGTCCGGACCGGACCCGCTGGAACGCCCGGTGGGAGAAGTCCCGGCCGACCGACGGCCCGACGATCCGCACCTGGAGGTCCGGCCTCGCCTCGGCCACCTCCGCCGCCGTCTCCACGCCCGTCGCGCCGCCCCCGATCACCGTGACCGTGCTCCCCGAAGGGAGGGCGGCGAGTGCCACGCGGGCCCGCTCGGCGCCCTCCCACGTGCCCACCGGGACGGTGCCCGGCATCGGCCGCGCCGTGCTGCCCACGGCGAGGAACGCGTAGTCGAAATCGACGCTCGCGCCGTCGTCGAGGACGACGCCGCCGTCTGCGATCTTGTCGACCGTGCCGACCCGCGAAGCGATCCCGTCGCGCAGCATCGACGCGAGGGGCGTCGCGACGGCGGCGGTTCCCGCGATCTGCTGGTGCAGCCGTACGCGCTCCACGAAGTCGGGGCGCGGGTTGATCACCGTGATCTCGGCGCTCTTCACCTTCCTGGCGATCCGGTTCGCCGCGAGCATGCCCGCGTAACCGGCGCCCACCACTACCACCTTCATGTCGGCCTCCTGCCTCGGTGACTGGTCGGACATGAGATGCCGGCGGGCCGGGTCCTGTGACACCCCTGCGGCGTGTCGCGCGTCACGGACGGCGCGGTGTCACAGGACGGCGGGATCCGGTGTCTTGTGGGTGACACGGTCGAGAGCCGAGAGACAGAAAGAGCATCAAGAAGCAGAAGAAGCAGAAGAAGCACAAACCGAAGGAACAGGAGACACGGCATGAGTGAGGACGATCGCCGTCCCGATCCCGCCACCGAGGCGTTCGTCACCCACCGCAACCTGCTGTTCACCGTCGCCTACGAGATGCTCGGGTCGGCGGTGGACGCGGAGGACGTCCTCCAGGAGACCTGGTTGCGCTGGGCGGCCGTCGATCTCGACACGGTGCGCGAGCAGCGTGCCTACCTGGTCCGGATCACCACCCGGCAGGCTCTCGGCCGGCTGCGCACGCTCGGCCGGCGCAAGGAGTCGTACGTCGGACCCTGGCTGCCCGAGCCGCTGCTCACCGCGCCGGACGTGGCCGAGGACGTCGAACTGGCCGACAGCATCTCGATGGCGATGATGCTGGTCCTCGAGACGCTCGCACCGACCGAGCGGGTGGTGTTCGTACTGCGCGACGTCTTCGACCTCGGGTACGAGGAGATCGCGGAGGCCGTCGGCAAGAGCCCGGCCGCGGTCCGCCAGATCGCCCACCGGGCGCGGGCGCACGTGGCCGCGCGCCGTCAGCGCGGTGTCGTCTCCACGGCCGAGACCCGGGCCGCGCTCGGGGCCTTCCAGCGGGCGGTCGAGACGGGAGACCTGCAGAGCCTGGTCGAACTCCTCGCCCCGGACGTCGTCGCGCTGAGCGACGGCGGAGGCATCAAGCAGGCCATGCCGCGGCCCACGGTGGGAGCCGAGAAGGTCGCCCGGCTGCTGGCCGCCGGCGTGGCGGCGTGGGGACCCGTGTCGACGCTGGAGCCGGCGCTGATCAACGGCCATCCGGCTCTGATCGTACGGATCGACGGGGAGATCGACCTGGTCGTGGCCATGCGGATCGACGACGGGGTCATCACCGGCATCTACACCGTGCGCAACCCCGAGAAGCTGACCCGCATGGACCGGGAAACCGCTGTGAGCCGCTGAGTCCGGTGGACCCCCGAGTGGGAGCCGACCGATCCCGGCTTCCTGCGGCCGTCGGCCTGCGGCCGTCCGTCGTGCGCGCGCCTGACGGTTACACGGCCACCGCCGAGACCGCCGACGACGTCATGAGCGTGCACATCCCGGCCGCCGACGGGGAGCTCGCCGCGGGCGGTCACATCGGTCTGACAGGTACCCCCTGCGTCTTCGACCAGATCGTCACCGAGGAGGCTAACCAGCGCCTTGGCCTCCGCTCTACGAAACGCTCGACTGGAAGGTCCTCGCACCGCTGACCGGCTTCCTCTACAAGCCCGTCGCTCCCTGAGCGGCAACTTCACGTGCGCAGCGGCGGCGGGGGAGTCGGGATCGGCTCTTCACACACCGACCACGGACTCCCCCCTCGTGTCCGCGGGGATCCCTTGGACTTGATCGTCTAGTCCGAGGAGCGGGTCCAGCCGGCGGCTTCGAGGCGGGCGGCGTCGGCGGGGCGGTCTTCCGAGAAGAGGAGGCGGGCCGGTTCCGACACGCGGATGGCGTCCACGTAGATCCCGCGGCCGACATAGCGGCCGGTCGCGGTGTGGCGGAAGCGCAGGCGTACCTCCCGGCCCGGCCCGGCGGCGGTGAGGGGGGCTTCGAGGCGGTGCCAGATGCGGCCGGACCAGCCGCTCACCGAGCCGCGGCGCCATTCCTCGGGCGCGCCGCCGGTGGACCGGAGGGTGCTGAAGGGCAGCGGTTCCCAGCGCTCCCCGTCGGAGGAGGCCTCCAGGTGCAGGGCGCCCTCGCCGGGCACGGTGTCCCACCACAGGGCGCAGCGCAGCCGGGCGGCCGCCGTGGCCGGGGTGAGCGGCGGCAGGGTGAGCGTGCCGGAGGCGCCCGGCTCGATCCCGGAGAACCAGGCCGCGCCGCCGTGCCGGGGGCGGACCGGGACGGCACGGGCGAAGCGGTTGCCGGCGGCGACGCGGGGCGCGCTGCCGGCCCGCCAGGTGCGTACGGGGTGGACGGAGTTGCCGAGCAGGATCAGGAAGGAGTCGGTGGAGGGGTCGAGGACCAGGGAGGTGCCGGTGAAGCCGGTGTGGCCGGCGGAGTGCGGGGTGGCCATGGCGCCCATGTACCAGTGCTGGTAGAGCTCGAAGCCGAGGCCGTGGTCGTCGCCGGGGAAGGCGGTGTTGTAGTCCGTGAAGAGCAGCTCGACGGAGGACGGGCGCAGGATCCGCCTGCCCGCGTAGACGCCGCCGTCGAGGAGGGTGCGGGCGAGGACGGCCAGGTCCCAGGCGGTGCCGAAGACGCCGGCGTGGCCCGCGACGCCGCCGAGCGCGTACGCGTTCTCGTCGTGGACCTCGCCCCACACCAGCCCGCGGTCCAGGCCTGACCAGGGCGGGCGCTGCACCTCGGTGGCGGCGGTGACCCGGCGCCAGGAGAGCGGTGGGTTGTAACGAGTGCGGTGCATCCCGAGCGGAGCAGTGATCTCGTCGCGGAGCAGGACATCCAGAGTGCGACCGGTGATCTGTTCCAAGAGCAGCTGGAGGGTGATCAGGTTCAGGTCGGAGTACCGGTAGACCGTACCGGGAGTCTCCTGCGGCCTCACCGACCACAGCAGCCTCAGGCGACCCTCCCGCGTGGACTCCTTGTAGAACGGTGCCCAGGAGCGCAGCCCTGAGGTGTGCGTGAGCAGTTGACGGACCGTGATCACCTCTTTGCCGCCCCCGGTGAACTCCGGCAGGTACCGGCGCACCGGAGCCTCCAGCTCCAAGTGCCCCCGTTCCATCTGCTGCACGGCCAGGACGGAGGTGAACAGCTTGGTCAGCGAGGCCAGATCGAAGACGGTGTCCTCGGCCATCGCGATCCGTTCGGCCGCCGGGAACTCCCGGACCCGGTCGGTCCGCCCGTCGTAGTCCGCGTAGCGCACGGCCTCGCCCATGGCCCGGTGCAGGGCGATGGTGCGGCCCCGGCCCGCGAGGACCACCGCACCGGCGTAGTAGGGGTGTTCGGGGGAGGGGCCGAGGAAGCGCCGGGCCTCGTCCGCGACCCCTTCGAGGTGTTTCTCCAGCAGGCCGGCCTGGCGTGCGGAGCCGTACCGCAGCCGCAGGCCCTGGAGCGCGCGTCGCTCAGCCGGGTTGCCCGAGGCTCCCGCGGCGGCGCCGGGTAGCGCGGCGTGCAGGACGAGCACCCCGCCGAGCGCGAGCAGCCGCGCCCCGAGCCGTCGCCGCGTCAGCCCCCGCCCGGACTCGCCCCCGCCCTCGCGCTCCCGGCCGCAGCCCTGTCGGCGCGGAACCTCCGCAGCGTCCCCGCCGTCGCGCCCCTGCCCGTGCGCAGGCCCGTGCTCGTGCGGTTGCCCGCGGCCGGTGCCGCCCGTGCCGCCCTGCTCCGTGCCGCCCGTCCGCTCCTTGTCGGCCTCCGCCACCGCTTCGGCCCCCGTGTCCGCTGCCATGTCCGGCCCTCCTCATCCGCATCCCGCACCCGCTGTCCGCTGCCGACTGCGCGTCGTCCCCCGCCCGCATCGGCCGGGCCGCCGCTCCCGGTGCCCGCCCCGTGCCACCGGGCCGCCGGGATCCGGCAGCCGCCGAGTGTGCCGCAGGCGAACGGTCTCCGGGCCTCCCGGATCTGCTGTGCGCGCCGCAGGCGATCCGCACGCTAGTGGGTATCTGCCCGCCCGTCGGGCACCCTCCGCACGGACCGGCCCGTAAAGAATCTGACACTGCATCAGAAAATCTCTTCCCTCGCATGCCGGGCTGCGGCATCCTGCCGCCCATGGAGACGGAGCTGAGCAAGAAACTGGGAGTCGAGCACGCCATCTTCGGCTTCACGCCCTTCCCGGCGGTCGCCGCGGCCATCACCCGCGCGGGTGGCTTCGGCGTACTCGGTGCGGTCCGCTACACCGCTCCCGACGACCTCAAACGCGACCTCGACTGGATGCAGGCGCACACCGACGACAAGCCCTACGGCCTCGACGTCGTCATGCCCGCCAAGAAGGCCGTCGACGGCATCAGTGAAGCCGACATCGAGGCGATGATCCCGGCCGGGCACCGCGCCTTCGTCCGCGACACCCTCGCCAAGCACCACGTGCCCGAGCTGGCCGAAGGCGAGGCCTCCGGCTGGCGGATCACCGGCTGGATGGAGCAGGTCGCCCGCAACCAGCTCGACGTCGCCTTCGACTACCCCATCAAACTCCTGGCGAACGCCCTCGGTTCCCCGCCCGCCGACGTCATCGCCCGCGCCCACGGCCACGGCGTCCTCGTCGCCGCCCTCGCCGGCAGCGCCAAGCACGCCCGCCGCCACGCGGAAGCCGGCATCGACATCGTCGTCGCCCAGGGCTACGAGGCCGGCGGCCACACCGGCGACATCGCCACCATGGTCCTGGTCCCCGAGATCGCCGAAGCCGTCGCCCCGCTCCCGGTCCTCGCCGCCGGCGGCATCGGCAGCGGCGAGCAGATCGCCGCCGGACTCGCCCTCGGCGCCCAGGGCGCCTGGCTCGGTTCGCTCTGGCTCACCACCACCGAGGCCGACCTCCACTCGCGCGCCCTCACCGAGAAGCTGCTCGCCGCGGGCTCCGGCGACACCGTCCGCTCCCGCGCCCTCACCGGCAAGCCCGCCCGTCAGCTGCGCACCGAGTGGACCGACGCCTGGGACGACCCGGAGGGTCCGGGCGCGCTCCCCATGCCCCTCCAGGGCCTGCTCGTCGCCGAGGCCGTCTCCCGGATCCAGAAGTACGAGGTCCAGCCGCTGCTCGGCACCCCCGTCGGCCAGATCGTCGGCCGGATGAACAGCGAACGCAGTGTCCAGGCCGTCTTCGACGACCTCACCAGCGGCTTCGAGCGCGCCATCGACCGCATCAACCGCATCGCCGGCCGGGCCTGAGAGGTGTGATCAGCATGAGTGACCAGCCCCCCAACGGCTTCTGGGCCCAGGCGGCCGCCGACCCCGAGCGCACCGTCCTCGTCACCCCCGAAGGCGAGGAGTGGACCGCCGGCCGGCTGCACGCCGACGTCAACCGCCTCGTCCACGGCCTGCGCGCGGCCGGCCTGCGGAAGGGTGACGTCTTCGCCGTCGTCCTCCCCAACGGCGTCGAGTTCCTCACCGCCTACCTCGCCGCCTCCCAGGCCGGCTTCTACCTCGTCCCCGTCAACCACCACCTCGTCGGCCCCGAGATCGCCTGGATCGTCTCCGACTCCGGGGCCAAGGTGCTCATAGCCCACGAACGCTTCGCCGACGCCGCCACCGCCGCGGCCGACGAGGCCGCCCTCCCCGCGGGCCACCGCTACGCCGTCGGACCGGTCGCGGGCTTCCGCCCGTACGGGGACCTCCTCGCCGGGCAGCCCGGGACGGTCCCCGAGGAGCGCACCCTCGGCTGGGTCATGAACTACACCTCCGGCACCACCGGCCGCCCGCGCGGGATCCGCCGCCCGCTGCCCGGCAAGCTGCCGGAGGAGACGTACCTCGGGGGCTTCCTCGGCATCTTCGGCATCCGCCCCTTCGACGGCAACGTCCACCTGGTCTGTTCGCCGCTCTACCACACGGCCGTCCTCCAGTTCGCGGGCGCCGCCCTGCACATCGGGCACCCGCTGGTCCTGATGGACAAGTGGACCCCGCAGGACATGCTGCGCCTGATCGACCGGCACGCCTGCACGCACACCCACATGGTCCCCACGCAGTTCCACCGGCTGCTCGCGCTCCCGCAAGAGACGAAGGACGCGTACGACGTCTCCTCGATGCGGCACGCCATCCACGGCGCCGCGCCCTGCCCCGACCACGTCAAACGGGCGATGATCGACTGGTGGGGCGGCTGCGTGGAGGAGTACTACGCGGCGAGCGAGGGCGGCGGCGCCTTCGCGACCGCCGAGGACTGGCTCAAGAAGCCGGGAACCGTGGGCAAGGCCTGGCCGATCAGCGAGCTTGCCGTCTTCGACGACGACGGAAACCGGCTGCCCGCCGGGGAACTGGGCACCGTCTACATCAAGATGAACACCGGCGGCTTCAGCTACCACAAGGACGAGGGCAAGACGAAGAAGAACCGCATCGGCGACTTCTTCACCGTCGGCGACCTCGGCCTGATGGACGAGGAGGGGTACCTCTTCCTCCGCGACCGCAAGATCGACATGATCATCTCCGGCGGGGTGAACATCTACCCGGCCGAGATCGAGTCGGCCCTGCTCACCCACCCGGCCGTCGCGGACGCCGCCGCCTTCGGCATCCCGCACGCCGACTGGGGCGAGGAGGTCAAGGCGGTCATCGAACCGGCCGAGGGCTTCGTCGCGGGCGACACGCTCGCCGCGGAGATCCTGCACCACTGCGAACGCCAGCTCGCCGGCTACAAGCGCCCCAAGACCGTCGACTTCATCGAGACGATGCCGCGCGATCCGAACGGCAAGCTCTACAAGCGGCGGCTGCGCGACCCGTACTGGGAGGGCCACGACCGGGCCATGTGATCGCGCGGGTTCCGGCCGATTGGGCTGATCGGGCTGATCCGCCGGTCCCGCCCGTCCCGCCCGTCCCGCTGATCCCGCGTCACCAGTGGGTGAAGTCGTAGATCGCCGCGCAGTCGCCGATCCGCGCGGCCGGCCCGGCCGCCGGGGCGGCGCCGGCCGTCCGGTCGACGTACAGCCCTACCGCGGCGGGGCCGACCAGCAGGAAACCGGCGAGCAGCAGCCCGGGCTCGGGGTCCGGATCGCTGCCGTAGTGCCCGATCACGGAGACGGTGCCGCGGAGCGCGTCGGTGAGGTCGTACGCGGGCTCCTCCAGGAACCGCCGGGTCGCGGGGCGGGCGTCGACGACGGGGATGCCCAGGCCGTCCACGGACGTGGCGGCGGCCGGGTCCGGTCCGGTGGCGGCCAGCTGCCGCAGCACCGCGGCGATGACGCTCCACGGGACGTCGCAGTCGGAGGAGTCCTCGACCAGGGGGAGGTCGTAGGCGACCGAACCGTCCAGGTCGCGGCCGTCCCACAGGACCACGCGGGTGGTGTCCGGGCGTTCCGGCGGCTGCACCAGCCCGCCCGGACCGCGACGCGGTCAGCCGGTTCAGGTCCTCCCCGGTCCAGGGCGAGGGGTGCGTCTGGGGACACCGCACCAGACGCCCGTCACGCCTGACGCCCCGCCACGTCCGACACTTGCGCCACGCGTGACACGGACGACACCGCACTTGAGGGGCATTTCTGGCAAGTTTGCATATATGAGTACGGCTACCCGCAGATCCGCCCTGACCGACTGGACCCTCGTGGTCCCCCTGGTGGCGCTCGTCGCGCTCGTCCTCAGCTGGGGACGCGACCTGCCCGCGCTCGGGGTGGTGCTGGTCGCGCTCTGCCTCGCGGGCGCGGTGCTGGCGGCCGTCCACCACGCCGAGGTCGTCGCCCACAGGGTCGGGGAACCCTTCGGCTCCCTCGTGCTCGCCGTCGCGGTCACCGTCATCGAAGTGGCCCTCATCGTCACTCTGATGGCCGACGGCGGGGCCAAGACCTCCTCGCTCGCCCGGGACACGGTCTTCGCCGCCGTCATGATCACCTGCAACGGCATCGTCGGCCTGTCCCTCTTCGTCAGGGCCCTGCGCAACCGGGTCGCGGTCTTCAATCCCGAGGGCTCCGGCGCGGCCCTCGCCACCGTCGCGACCCTCGCCGTCCTCACCCTGGTGCTGCCGACGTTCACCACGAGCACGCCCGGCCCGGAGTTCTCGACCGCGCAGCTGACCTTCGCCGCCGTCGCCTCGCTGGCCCTGTACGGCCTGTTCGTCGCCGTCCAGACCGTCCGCCACCGCGACTACTTCCTGCCCGTGGAGACCGGGCGGTCGGCCGGCGAGCCCGGCGGCCAGAGCGGCCAAGGCGGGAACGAGGACCACGCCGCCCCGCCCACCGCCCGCGCCGCACTGATCAGCCTCGGCCTGCTGCTGGTCGCGCTCGTCGCGGTGGTCGGCGACGCCAAGGCCGTCTCCCCGACCATCGAGAAGGGCGTCGCCGACGCCGGCCTGCCCAACGCCGTCGTCGGCGTGATCATCGCCCTGCTCGTCCTGCTGCCCGAGACCCTGGCCGCCGTCCGCGCCGCCCGCCGCGGCCGCGTCCAGACCAGCCTCAACCTGGCCTACGGTTCCGCCATCGCCAGCATCGGCCTGACCATCCCGGCCATCGCCCTGGCCTCGATCTGGCTCTCCGGCCCGCTCTTGCTGGGCCTCGGTCCGGTCCACATGGTGCTGCTCGCCCTGACCGTCGTGGTCAGCGCCCTCACCATCGCCCCCGGCCGCGCCACCCTGCTCCAGGGCGGTGTGCACATCGTGCTGCTGGCCGCGTACCTCTTCCTGGCCGTCAGCCCCTGAGGGCCGGCGGCCAGGAGGAGGCCACGGTCACCGCCGCTCGCGCGCCCAGACCACCTTCAGCTGCGGCGAGGAGAGGATGTCCCGCTCGCAGAACCGCGCCGTGACCCAGCGCTCCTGGGAGAACAGCCGGGTCTGGTCCGCGGAGTACGGCGAGCCGGGGTTCGAGGACTGGCCGTACGTCAGCAGGGTGCGCGCCACCGGGCAGTGGCCGCGGTCCCAGCCGACCGCCTGGATGCGGCTGGAGCCGTGCGTGACCTCCGGGTAGCCGCCGGCCGCCGCGTTCCACGGCGCCTCGATCTTGTTCCAGACGCCGAGGGCCTCCGTACCGCCGCCCACCGGCAGCTTCTGCCCGCCCCGCACCACGAACTGGTGCTCGCCCAGCGGGGCGTCCGGTGCGATCCCGGCGGCCCTCAGCTCGGCCACCGCGTCCGCGAGCGCCCGCCCGAGGCCGGGCGCCGCCTGGTTGAGCGTACGGGGGGGGTGCGGACGGGATCGGCCGCCGAGAACGGCACCAGCCACAGGTCCTGGCCGCGGTCGAAGCCGTCAGCCTGCGCCGGAACCGGTCGAAGAGGAGCGCGCCGCGGCTGGCGCTGTCGGTCGTACGGTCCCAGCCCGCCAGGACCGGGCAGGCAGCCGAGACGTCCACCGCGCTCCCGTCGCTGCCCGCGGCCGTGCCGCCGGGCAGCGCGGCGCAGGCCTTCGCCGCGTCCGCGGCCGCCAGGTCACCGGCCGGGACCCGGTTGGCGAACTGCTGCTTCTGCAGGTCGGACACGGTCAGCCGGCCCTTCGCGGCCATCGCCGAGACGTCCTCGAGCGCGCCGCGCGTGCGCAGGGAACGCGGGGTGGCGAGGTTGCCCCAGACCCGCTCGTAGCCGGTTAGCGGCCGCTCCGCATGGGCCGGCCAGGCGCTGTCGTTGGAGTTGACCACCAACACGGCCGGTGAGCGTGTGCTGGCTCCCAAAGGGCTTATGGCCGGCGCAAAATGCTGGCTCTCATCCGCCGCACCCTCCTGCCCGAGGGCGGCTTCGGCGCCGTCGACCGCGCCATGCGCTCACTCGGTCTCAACGGCGTGGTCCGCGGGCGAAGACCGAGAACCACGATCCCCAACCCGGGCGACGCACGGGCCCCGCATCTGCTGGACCGCGACTTCACGGCGGCCACAAAGCCCTGGGCCGCCAAAGCCGGCCGCAAGAACCGCGAGACAGGGGCCCGCGGTGGGCGTCTCCCTCGGAGGTGATCTTGCGGATGTCGAGGGCGAATCCCCATTGTCGGGCACGGAACGCGTGGGCGACTCGGTGGGTCTGTTCCATCGCCATCGCCATCGCCATCGCCATCGCCATCGCCATCGGGCTGGGGCGGGTGCCGAGCCGTACAGCCTGGGTCGTGATGGTCAAAGCGGGGTCCGCCGGTCTGGGCGCGGCAGGAGCGAGCGAGGAGCCGAGCAACGGTGTGCTGGAGGCCTGTTCAACGGATGTGGGGAGCAGGCGTCACGTCCGGAGTGCGTACCGCGATCCGGCAGTACCGCTCTCGGGCAGGACATGTCCCCAGGAGGCAGCGGCTCTGGACGGAGAGGGATGGCGGCAGGTAGTTCAGCCATCTCCGGCGACAGCCCGGCCATTTCGCCGGTCGCGAGTTGTGTCGCAGGAGCCAGCTGGCGAGGGTGGGCAGGCAACCGTGCGCTTCCAGAGGGGGGTCCGATGGCGTTCACGGAGTTCGACACGGCGGAGCTGCCCCGGGAGCAGCGCTTCGCCTGGTGGTGCGAGGTGGTCGGTCGGGGTGTGGCGCCGACCCGGATCACCAGTGATGAGGCCTCGGACTTTGCCGGGAGCTTCGGCTCCCTCGGCATGGGACGGCTCCAGCTGTCGACGATAACCTTCCCTGGGCTGCGGTCGAAACGTACTGCGGAGCTCGTCCGCCGCGGGGACCCGGAGACCTACGAGCTCACTCTGGTGCTGAGCGGGGCCATGGAGGTGTCGCAGCTTCGGAACGAAGCCCGGCTGTCCGCTGGTGACTTTGCCTTCTGGACGTCTTCAAGGCCCTATGGCGGTCGGGCGGTGAGCGAGCCGGGGACCGGTGGGCCACGGGCGATCATCCTGCATCTGCCTCGGGCCCTGGTCCCCGTGCCCGAGGACAGGATGAACCGACTGCTGGCCTGTGCCGTGCCGGGGGGAACCGGGATGGGCCGGATCCTGGCCGACCATCTGACCTCGGTGGCCCGGGAGGCGCCCGGATTGGATGCCCTGGACGCCGAGCGGCTGGGTATGGTGACCCTGGACCTGGCCGTGGGAATGCTCGCTGCCAGGACCGGCGCACAGGACCGGCTCCCTCCGGAGTCGCGGCACCAAATGCTGCTCGTCCGCATCGACCTCTTCATCCAGGACCACTTGGCCGACCCCCAGCTCTGCCCCGCTGCCATCGCGGCCCACCACCACATCTCCGTCCGGCTTCTGCACCAGCTCTTTCGCAGCCGGGGCGAGACAGTGTCGGCGGCGATTCGCCGGCGCCGCCTGGAGCGCTGCTACGCGGACCTCGCCGACCCCAGTCTGTTGGCTGTCCCCGTACACGCCATCGGCGCGCGGTGGGGCCTGTCGGGTCCGGACCGGTTCAGCCGTTCGTTCCGCGCCGCCTACGGCATCCCGCCCGGCGAGTACCGCCGGACGGCGCTGCCGCGCACGTCGGGAGGAGCGTGTCGCCGGACGCCGGCTGACATCGGCCCCGGTTGCTCCTGGCCCGTGCGCATAGGAACAAGTCTTTCTGCGCTGGATGCCAATGACGGACGCACCGATCGGCGAACAGACTTGTCAGGTACTGACACCCGATAGGCCACCGGCCCGCCCGGCTGCGCGGTTCCGGTACGCCACCAACTGAGGGAGATTCGTGAACTTTCACGTCCGCAAGGGAGCCATGGTGCTGGCCGCCGGAATCGTCCTGCTCGTAGGCGGTGTGACCGCACCGTCGGCCAGCGCCTCGGCGATGGATTCGGGGCCGTTCACGTGGGTGAACGCGAACTCGGGCAAGTGCCTGGAGATCTGGTCGTACTCCACCGCCAACGGCGCCGACGCCAACCAGTGGGATTGCTACGGAGGTTCCACCCAGAAGTGGTACAGCTCCAACCTGAACGGCTGGGGCACTCTCCGCAATGCGAACTCGGGTAAGTGCCTGGAGATCCGGGGCGACTCCACCGCCAACGGCGCTGCCGCCAACCAGTGGGACTGCAACGGCTCCGCCACCCAGCAGTGGAACTGGACCCCCTCGGGCACTCTCATGAACGGGAACTCGGGTAAGTGCCTGGAGATCCGGGGGGACTCCACCGCCAACGGCGCCCGCGCCAACCAGTGGGACTGCAACGGCTCCGCCACCCAGCGGTGGCGCTGAGCCAACTGCCCGCAGTACCGCCCCGAGGCTTGGGTACGCCGGGTCGGTGCTCCGGGTGGCCAGGGTAGGGGCGGCGGGAGTAGCGCTGGCCTCACGCCAACGCCGAGCGCCGCCGTGCGGGTCTCGCGTGTGAGTGCAGGAGAGGTCTGCGGAACCGGAGGACGACTGAGGCGCTGCTGCGCACCACCGGAACGAACCCGTCGGCGAGGACACAGACCTGGTCGGCCGCCTGAGCCCAGCCGGTGCCGAAGCCGAGCTGGGCGTAGTCGCGGGCGGGGATGTGGGGGATGCCGTTCTCGGTGTACCGGATGACGGCGGACAGACCGCCGCCGGCCGGTATCCGGTTACCGGTCGCCGCCGAGGCCTGCGGCATCGCGGCCGTCGCGGCGAGCAGCGGGGCGCCGGTGAGGGCGACGCGGCGGAGTATCGGACGGGTGCCGAGTGCAAGGTGCCTCCCAAGTAGCCTGCGGATGGGCGTGGTTGCCCGCGGGACAGGCGGTGCGTCCGTGCCCCCACACCCATGCAGGCGGTCCGATGATCTGTCAACATCCCGAGGCGCTGGACCTGGCCGAGGAGGACCGGCCGGTGCACTCGCTCCCGCTGTACCACTCGGCGCAGATGCACGTCTTCCTGCTGCCGTACCTCGCGGTGGGGGCGCGCAACACCATCCTGGACGCGCCGGTCGCGGAGCAGGTCTTCGACCTGGTGGAGGCGGGGGAGGCGGACAGCCTCTTCGCCCCGCCCACCGTGTGGATCGGCCTGGCCAACCACCCGGAGTTCGCGTCGCGTGAGCTGGGCGCGCTGAGGAAGGCGTATTACGGGGCCTCGATCATGCCGGTTCCGGTCCTGGAACGGCTGCGCGAGCGGCTGCCCGGGCTCGGCTTCTACAACTGCTTCGGCCAGAGTGAGATCGGACCGCTGGCCACCGTGCTCGGGCCGGACGAGCACGAGGGGCGGATGGACTCCTGCGGGCGGCCGGTACGCCACGTCGAGGCGAAGGTCGTCGACGAGGACGGCAAGGACGTGCCGGACGGAACGGCGGGCGAGGTGGTCTACCGCTCGCCGCAGCTGTGCCTCGGCTACTGGAACGACCCGGTGGCCACGGAGAAGGCCTTCCGGGACGGCTGGTTCCGCTCGGGCGACCTCGCGGTGCGCGATGCGCAGGGGTACTTCACGGTCGTGGACCGGGTGAAGGACGTCATCAACTCGGGCGGGGTGCTGGTCGCCTCCCGCCAGGTGGAGGACGTGTTCCACGCCCACCCGGGGGTGGCGGAGGCGGCGGTGGTCGGGCTGCCGGACGGGCGGTGGATCGAGGCGGTCACGGCGGTCGTGGTGCCGCGCGGGGAAGTGACCGAGGCGGAGCTGATGACGTACGCACGGGAGAGGCTGGCCCACTTCAAGGCCCCGAAGCGGGTGCTCTTCGTGGACGCCCTCCCGCGCAACGCCAGCGGCAAGATCCTCAAGCGGGAACTCCGTGACCGCTTCGGAGACACCTCCGCCTCCTAGGGCTGGCCCTGCGGGTCAGCGGGGACCCGGCCTGCGCGGTCAGTGCGTCCGGCGTGGTCAGTGGGGCGGGCGCGGCCAGTGGGGGTGCGGGGCGTGGGGCGGGAAGGCCTCGGGGGGCAGGAGTCCGCTGTGGCGGAGGCGCCGGAGGGTGAGGTGTTCGTGGACGAGGCGGCCGACGAGTGCGCCGCCGTAGACCACGAAGCCGACGCCGACCAGCCAGGACTGGACGACCAGCAGGGTGCCGAAGGGGCCGTAGGTCACCGCGTTGGACGCGATGAGCGGGGAGAACACCAACTGCGAGAAGAGCCGCAGCCCCAGCAGGCCGAGGCTGGTCGCCACCGCTCCCGGCACCAGGGCCCGCCAGCGGACCCGGCCGCCGAGCAGCAGACGCTGGGAGGCGACGAAGAACAGGCAGGTGCCGAGGAGGTCGCCCCCCGTGCCGAGGATCGTGCCGATGGCGTCGTTCGAGGGCGCGGGGATCTCGACGAGCAGGGCGAGGTAGCAGACCAGCAGAGCGAGCCAGACGACGTGCCGCCACATGGTGTGCCAGCGGGCGGTCGGCAGGTCCCAGACCTTCTCGTACCCGGTCTGCACGGCCGAACCGAAGGTCAGGCCGAACACGGCGAGCGCGGCCAGACCGAAGGCGGTGGTCCGCTCCAGCGCCAGGTCCGCGGCACTGAACAGCATCTCGACCCGGGCCCGCGAGGACGACGCCACCCCGAGGGCCTGGCCGAGCCACCGGCCGAACCCGGAACCGCTGCCCGGTGCGGCGGCCGCCACGACCACCAGCAGCGGCACCAGCGTGAGGAACCCGAGGGCCGCGAAGCCCATCGCCCGGTGCATCAGCTCCATCTCCCGGCCCCGGCTCCAGGCCAGCCCGATGTGGGAGCCCTGGAGCCGGTCGTAGAGCTGCCGGAAGATCGAGGTCACAGGTCATGCACTACCCGCGAGAGCGATCCCGCTCCCGGGAGCCGCCCGGAATAGGGCCCGAAGGGGTGGTTTCAGCCGCCCGGACGCGTGTCCGCGACCTCCCCCGCACTGCGGAGGTCCACCAGCCGCTTGATCTTCCCCACCGAACGCTCCAGGGTCTCCGGGTCGACCACCTCGACCCGGACGGAGACCCCGATCCCCTCCTTGACGGCCCGGACCACCTGGGCGGCCGCGGCCCCCCGCCCCGCCGCGTCCGTCTCCCGGCGCGCCTCCACCCGTACCGTCAGGGCGTCCATGCGTCCCTCCCGGGTCAGCCGCAGCTGGAAGTGCGGAGCCAGGCCGGCCGTCCGCAGGAGTATCTCCTCGATCTGGGTCGGGTACAGGTTCACCCCACGCAGGATGATCATGTCGTCGCTGCGGCCGGTGATCTTCTCCATCCGGCGGAACGCGGGCCGGGCCGTGCCGGGCAGCAGCCGCGTCAGATCCCGGGTGCGATAACGGATGACGGGCATGGCCTCCTTGGTGAGCGAGGTGAACACCAGCTCGCCTTGCTCTCCCTCCGGCAGGACCGCGCCCGTCAGTGGATCGACCACTTCCGGGTAGAAGTGGTCCTCCCAGATGTGCAGGCCGTCCTTGTGCGAGGCGAACTCCTGCGCCACACCCGGGCCCATGACCTCGGACAGGCCGTATATGTCCACCGCGTCTATGCCGAGCCGCTCCTCGATCTCCCGGCGCATCTCCTCGGTCCACGGCTCCGCGCCGAAAATGCCGGTGCGGAGCGAGGTGGCACGGGGATCGATGCCCTGGCGCTCCATCTCGTCGAGCAGGGTCAGCATGTAGGACGGGGTCACCATGATGACCTCCGGCCGGAAGTCCTCGATCAGCTGTACCTGACGGTCCGTCATCCCGCCCGAGGCGGGCACGACCGTACAGCCGAGGCGCTCCGCACCGTAGTGCGCGCCGAGGCCGCCGGTGAACAGCCCGTAGCCATAGGCGATGTGGACGATCTGGCCGGGCCCGCCGCCCGCCGCACGTATGGACCGGGCCACGACATCCGCCCAGGTGGAGAGGTCCCCGTCGGTGTACCCCACGACCGTGGGGCGCCCGGTGGTGCCGCTGGAGGCGTGGATGCGGCGCACCTCGGAGCGGGGCACGGCGAACATACCGAAGGGGTATTGGTCGCGCAGATCGGCCTTGGCGGTGAAGGGGAACAGGGCGAGATCGGCGAGCGAGCGGCAGTCGTCCGGATGGACGCCCGCCTTGTCGAAGGCCTGCCGGTAGAACGGCACGTCTTCGTACGCACGGTGCAGGGTCGCGCGCAGCCGCGTCAGCTGGAGGGCGGCCAGCTCGTCGCGGCTCAGCCGCTCGCCTTCGTCGTGGAGATCCGCCTGCACCGCCATGTCGTCACCTCATCCTGAATGAACCGAACGATCATTCGGTAGATTGCCAGGACCGGGCAGGCTAAATCAATGACTCGAACGAGTGATCGTCTGTTGTGATGGCTCCCATGCCTACCTTCACCACCTACGACGGAACCGAACTCGCCTATCACCTGCAAGGCGAGGGCGAACCGCTGATCTGCCTCCCGGGCGGCGCCATGCGGGCCTCCGAGTACCTGGGCGACCTCGGCGGACTGGCCGCCGGCCGCCGTCTCATCCTGCTCGACCTGCGCGGTACGGGCGACTCCGCGATACCGGCGGACGAGTCGACGTACCGCGTCGACCACCAGGTCGCCGACGTCGAGGCGCTCCGGATCCACCTCGGCCTGGAGCGCATGGACCTCCTCGCGCACTCGGCCGGCGGCAACCTCGCCCAGCTCTACGCGGCCGCGCACCCGCAGCGGCTGCGCCGGACCGTCCTGGTCACCCCCACCGCGTGGGCTGTGGACCTCCCGGTCACCCCGGAGCAGCGGCTGGAGGGGGCACGGCTGCGCGCCGGAACCGAGCCGTACGACACGGCCATCGAGGCCTACGAGCGCATCCTCGCGGGCGACGGCCGTGGTGAGGCGGACTGGGACCTGGCCGCGCCGCTCTTCTACGGGCGCTGGGACGAGAGGGCCCGGGCGCACTGGGCGGCGAACGGACGGCAGCAGAACGAGAAGGCCGCCGACGCCTACGCGGGCCCCGGCGCCTTCGACCCGCCCGCCACCCGGGAAGGCCTGCGGCAGGTCACGGGCGAGGTGCTGGTGCTGGCCGGGGAACTGGACGGCAACCCCCGTCCGGCGCTGGCGGCCCGGCTCGCCGCGTTGTTCCCCGCGGGATCGCTCGACGTCCAGTCCGGGGCCGGGCACTTCCCGTGGATGGACGACGGCGGCTGGTTCGCGGCCCGGGTGGAGCACTTCCTGTCCGTGGGTGCCTGACCGGCGCCGCCCCGTCTCAGACGCCGGCGGGGCTGGTTGCGTGCCGGCGGGGGAGGGTGAGGCGGGCCGGGGGTCTCCGGACCCGGTCCGCCTCGGCACCCCTAGTTCGCCGTGTGCGCCTCCGTCGCCACCGCCTTCGCCCAGCGGTAGTCGGCCTTGCCGCTCGGGGAGCGCTGGATGGCGGGTGCGACGACCAGTTGGCGGGGGATCTTGTAACCCGCCAGGCGGGTGCGGCAGTGGCTCTGGATCTCGTCCAGGGTCGGCACCGGGGAACCGGCGCGGACCTGGACCACCGCGGCCACGTGGCTGCCCCACGTCGGGTCCGGGACACCGGCGACCAGGGCGTCGTACACGTCGGGGTGGGACTTCAGCGCCTGTTCCACCTCCTCCGGATACACCTTCTCGCCGCCCGTGTTGATGCACTGCGAGCCCCGCCCGAGCACCGTGACGATGCCCTGCTCGTCGACCGTCGCCATGTCGCCGAGCAGCACCCAGCGCTCCGCGCCCTTCTGGAAGAAGGTCTCGGCGGTCTTGGCCGGGTCGTTGTAGTAGCCGAGCGGTACGTGCCCGCGCTGCGCGAGCCGCCCCGGCACGCCGACCGCGACCGGCTCGTGCGTCACCGGGTCCACCACCTGCGTACGGTCGTTGACCACCAGGCGGAAGCCCTTCTCCGGCCCGGAGTCGTCCGCAGCCCGGCCGTTGGAGCCGGACTCGGACGACCCGAAGTTGTTCAGGAGCAGCACGTTCGGCACCAGCCGCTGGAACTCGGCGCGCACCGTCTCCGACATGATCGCCCCGGACGAGGACACGCTGAACAGCGAGGACAGGTCCGTGCCCTGGAGCGGGCCCTTCAAGGCGTCGATGAGCGGCCTGAGCATCGCGTCCCCGACCAGCGACACGCTGGAGACCTTCTCCTTCTCGATCGTACGGAGCACCTCTTCGGGCGCGTACTTGCGGTGGATGACCACCCGCTGGCCGTAGTTGAAGGCGATGAACGAGGTCAGGGTCGACGTGCCGTGCATCAGCGGGGGAGCGGGGAAGAAGGTGAGCCCGGCCCCCTTCGACGCGACCCGTTCGGCCAGCTCCTCCGGCCGCTTCACCGGCTCGCCCGACGGCTCCCCGCCGAAGAGCCCGGCGAAGAAGAGGTCCTCCGCCCGCCACATGACGCCCTTGGGCATGCCCGTCGTACCGCCGGTGTAGATGATGAACAGGTCGTCGGGGCTGCGCGACGGGAAACCCCGCCCGGGCGAGCCGGCCGCCTCGGCGTCCGCGTACGCCACCGGCGCGACCGAGGGCTCCGGGGCTCCCACGGGGACCTCTCCGACCCGGATCAGGTGGCGGAGCTTCGTCGTCTGCGGCAGCGCGGCGGCGACCCGCTCGGTGAACTCGCCCTCGAAGACGAGCGCGGCGAGATCGGCGTCGTTGTAGAGGTAGACCAGCTCCTCCTCCACGTACCGGTAGTTGACGTTCACCGGGACCAGCCGGGCCTTCAGGCAGGCCAGCACGGTCTGCAGGTACTCGATCCCGTTGTAGAGGTGCAGCCCCAGGTGCTCGCCGGGCTTCAGGCCGCTGTCCAGCAGGTGGTGCGCGATCCGGTTCGCCGCCGCGTCCAGTTCCGCGTACGTGAGGCGGCGCTCGGCGCCGGTCCCGGGGTGGTCCACGTAGACGAGGGCCTCACGGTCCGGGACCACGTCCACGACCGACTCGAACAGGTCGGCAAGGTTGTACTCCACCGTTCCTCCTGACCCCGATTGTTCCCGACGACTGGCCCCGTGGCTGGTCTGCTCGGCGGTCATTAGAGCGCCGGAGCCGGCAACTGGGAAGGGCACCGCCCAAGAAATCTGACTGAGTGTCAGAAAACTATTGAACTGCACCCGCCCCTACTGCAACCTGTTCTAGGTCTTGAGACGGGAGGACGGCAATGGGTGGGACAGAACACCTGACCGTGGAACGGCACGGCGCCACGCTGGTGCTCACCATGAACAGGCCCGAGGCGAAGAACGCGCTCTCGCTGCCGCTGCTGGTGGGGCTGTACGACGGCTGGCTGGAGGCGGACGCCGACGACACGATCCGCTCCGTGGTCCTGACCGGCGCCGGCGGGGACTTCTGCGCCGGCATGGACCTCAAGGCGCTGGCCGGGAAGGGGATGGCGGGCGACCAGTACCGGGACCGCCTCAAGGCCGACCCCGACCTGCACTGGAAGGCGATGCTCCGTCACCACCGGCCGCGCAAGCCGGTGATCGCGGCGGTGGAGGGCTACTGCGTGGCCGGCGGGACGGAGATCCTGCAGGGCACGGACATCCGGGTGGCGGGCGAAGGGGCCACCTTCGGGCTCTTCGAGGTCAAGCGGGGGCTGTTCCCGATCGGCGGCTCCACGGTGCGGCTGCCGCGTCAGATCCCGCGCACGCACGCCCTGGAGATGCTGCTGACCGGGCGCCCGTACTCCGCGGAGGAGGCGGCGCGGATCGGGCTCGTCGGGCGTGTGGTGCCGGACGGCACGGCGCTGGAGGCGGCGCTGGAGACCGCGGAGCGGATCAACGCGTGCGGGCCGCTGGCGGTGGAGGCGGTGAAGGCGTCGGTCTACGAGACGGCCGGGATGACGGAGACGGAGGGGCTGGCCTCGGAGTTGCTGCGGGGGTGGCCCATCTTCGACACGGCGGACGCGAAGGAGGGGGCGCGGGCCTTCGCGGAGAAACGGCCCGCGCTGTACCGGCGCGAGTAGCCGGGCACCGCAGCCGGGGCACCGCCCCGCACCCCGCGCCTCAAACGTCGGCGGGGCCGGGTTCGTGACGGCGATGCGGGATCGGCCCGGCTGAAGACCCACACTCGGAATCAACACATCGGAGAGCCACCATGACAGCTGCCTCCCCACCGGAGCTGCTCCGCGCGCCCCTCGTCGTCGAGTTTCCGTTCACCCGGTCCCTCGGGCCCGTCCAGAGCGCCTTCCTCACCGGCCTGCGCGAAGGCGTCGTCCTCGGGGTGAAGACCGCCGACGGGAAGGTGATGGTCCCGCCCGTCGAGTACGACCCCGTCACCGCCGAGGAGATCCGCGAGCTCGTCGAGGTCGCCGCCACCGGCACCGTCACCACCTGGGCGTGGAACGGCCGGCCCCGCCCCCACCAGCCCCTGGACACCCCCTTCGCCTGGGTGCTGGTCAAGCTCGACGGCGCGGACACCGCCCTCCTGCACGCCCTCGACGCGCCCGGCCCCGAGGCCGTGCACACCGGCATGCGGGTGCGCGTCCGCTGGGCCGCCGAGCGGACCGGCGCCATCACCGACATCGCCTGCTTCGAACCGTACGAGGGCCCGGCGGGCGGCGAGGCCGCCCCGCACGACGGGCACTTCGCCGGCGCCGTCACCGGCATCGTCGCGCAGGCCCGCCTCGACTACGTCTACAGCCCCGGCCGCGCCCAGACCGCGTACATCAACGCCCTCTCCGAGCAGAAGACGGTCGGCGAGCGGTGCCCCTCCTGCCACAAGGTGTACGTCCCTCCGCGCGGCGCCTGCCCCACCTGCGGCGTGGCCACCACCGACCAGGTGGAGGTCGGCCCCGCGGGCACGGTCACCACGTACTGCATCGTCAACATCAAGGCCAAGAACCTCGACATCGAGGTCCCGTACGTCTACGCCCACATCGCCCTCGACGGCGCCGGCCTCGCCCTCCACGGCCGGATCGGCGGCATCCCGTACGACCAGGTGCGCATGGGCCTGCGGGTCGAGCCCGTGTGGACCGAGGGCGGCCGCCACCCCGACCACTACCGCCCCACCGGCGAGCCGGACGCGGACTACGACGCGTACAAGGAGCTCATCTGATGGCCCGATACGCCCGTGAGGTCGCGGTGGTCGCCTTCGCGCAGAGCGACCACCTGCGCCGCACCGACGAGCTCAGCGAAGTCGAGATGGTCATGCCGGTCCTGCACCAGGTGCTGGCCGCGACCGGCCTGAAGGCCGGGGAGATCGGCTTCACCTGCTCCGGCTCCAGCGACTACCTGGCCGGCCGTGCCTTCTCGTTCACCATGACCCTCGACGGGGTCGGCGCCTGGCCGCCGATCTCCGAGTCGCACGTGGAGATGGACGGTGCCTGGGCCCTCTACGAAGCCTGGGTCAAGATCCAGACCGGCGAGGCCGACACCGCGCTCGTCTACTCGTACGGAAAGTCCTCGCCCGGCTCGGTACGGGACGTCCTGACCCGGCAGCTCGACCCGTACTACGTGGCACCCCTCTGGCCCGACTCGGTGGCCCTGGCCGCCCTCCAGGCCCAGGCCCTCATCGACGCGGGCGAGACCGACGAGCCCGCCCTGGCCGCCATCGGAGCGCGCAGCCGGGCCGCCGCCGAGGCCAACCCGCACGCCCAGCTGAGCGGTTCGGTGCCCCAGGGCGACTACCAGGTCCGGCCGCTGCGCACCGGGGACTGCCCTCCCGTCGGAGACGGCGTGGCCGCCGTGATCCTGGCGGCCGGCGACCTGGCCCGGCAGCTGTGCGCACGCCCGGCCTGGATCACCGGCCTCGACCACCGCATCGAGGCGCACGGCCTCGGCCTGCGCGACCTCACCGATTCCCCGTCCACCCGGATCGCCGCCGAACACGCGGGTGTCTTCGAGGCGCCGGTGGACACGGCGGAACTGCACGCGCCGTTCTCCTCCCAGGAGGTGGTGCTCCGCAAGGCACTCGGGCTCGGGGACGGCGTGGCCGTCAACCCCTCCGGCGGGGCGCTCGCCGCCAACCCGATGATGGCCGCCGGCCTGATCCGCATCGGCGAGGCGGCCGCCCGCATCCACCGCGGCGAGTCCGACCGGGCCGTCGCCCACGCCACCTCCGGCCCCTGCCTCCAGCAGAACCTGGTCGCCGTCCTGGAAGGGGACCGAGCATGAGCACAACCGGCAGGTCCGGCAAGGAGCCGGTCGCCGTCGTCGGCATCGGCCAGACCAAGCACGTGGCCGCCCGCCACGACGTGTCCATCGCCGGACTGGTCCGCGAGGCGGCGGCGCGCGCACTCGCCGACGCCGAGCTGACCTGGGCGGACATCGACGCCGTCGTCATCGGCAAGGCCCCCGACTTCTTCGAGGGGGTGATGATGCCGGAGCTGTACCTGGCGGACGCGCTCGGAGCGGTCGGCAAGCCGATGCTGCGCGTGCACACGGCCGGTTCGGTCGGCGGGTCCACCGCACTGGTCGCCTCCAACCTCGTCGCCGCGCGCGTCCACCGGACCGTCCTCACCCTCGCCTTCGAGAAGCAGTCCGAGTCGAACGCCATGTGGGGGCTCTCCCTCCCCGTCCCCTTCCAGCAGCCGCTGCTGGCGGGCGCGGGCGGGTTCTTCGCCCCGCACGTGCGCGCGTACATGCGGCGCACCGGCGCGCCCGACACGGTGGGCTCGCTGGTCGCCTACAAGGACCGGCGCAACGCCCTGAAGAACCCGTACGCGCACCTCCACGAGCACGACATCACCCTGGAGAAGGTCCAGGCCTCGCCGATGCTGTGGGATCCGATCCGGTACTCCGAGACCTGCCCCTCCTCGGACGGCGCCTGCGCGATGATCCTCACCGACCGGGCGGGCGCGGCCCGTGCGCCGAAACAGCCCGCCTGGGTGCACGGCGGGGCGATGCGCAGCGAGCCCACCCTCTTCGCGGGCAAGGACTTCGTCTCGCCGCAGGCCGGCAAGGACTGCGCGGCCGACGTCTACCGCCAGGCGGGGATCACCGATCCGCGCCGGGAGATCGACGCGGTGGAGATGTACGTGCCGTTCTCCTGGTACGAGCCGATGTGGCTGGAGAACCTCGGGTTCGCGGCGGAGGGCGAGGGCTGGAAGCTCACCGAGGCGGGGGTCACGGAACTCGACGGGGACCTTCCGGTCAATCCTTCCGGCGGGGTCCTGTCCACCAACCCGATCGGCGCCTCCGGGATGATCCGCTTCGCGGAGGCGGCCCTCCAAGTCCGCGGCCAGGCAGGGGAACACCAGGTTCCGGGAGCCCGGAGGGCCCTCGGCCACGCGTACGGCGGCGGCGCGCAGTTCTTCGCGATGTGGCTGGTGGGGGCCGAGGAGCCCACGTCCTGACGGCGGCCCCGGCCGGCGACGGAGGGGCCGGCCGGGGTACGGGACAGGCCAGGGTGACTCACCGTGGCCTGTGCGCCACGCGCTGCGGTGGTTAATGTGGCCCCCGGACGACGTACCGGGAGGAGCACGCACGTGGCCGAGAGCATGACTTCGCAGCCCCTCGCTGGCTGGGGCAAGCCGGACCTCGATCTCACCGAGGCGGACTGGCAGTCGAGCAGCCGGGGAGCGGGTGATGTCCAGATCGCCTTCGTGGAGGGCTTCATTGCGATGCGCAACAGCGAGCGCCCCGAGAGCCCTTCGCTGATCTTCACGCCGGACGAGTGGCACAAGTTCGTACTGAACGCCCGGGGCGGGGAGTTCGACCTGACGTAGACCGAGACCGTACGCGCGGCACCACCGGGCGCGGCACCACCGGGCGCGGAGCCGCCGGCCCGGTGGCCGCCCGCGGCCCTTGCCGCCCCGGCCCGGGCACCCGCAGCCCTCGCCCCCCCCGGGGCCCTGGCCGCCCGCGGCCCCTGTCACCCGCGATCATCGCCGAAAGGGTGACGCCTCGTAGACGGCCCGGCGCACCGAAACGACCGCCCGGGCGCGGCAGCTCCCGCCCGAGGAGCCGCCGTCACCCGCTGCTGCCGCCGCCCACTGGGCCCGGGCCGGGTCGGCCGGGCCGATCCGGGCGCGCTCCGGGGCGTCTCCTCGGGCGCCGAACGTGGCGGGGGTCGGAGGGCCGGGGCACATGGCGTTCGGCGCCCTGCGGGGAGCGCCCCTGCACACTCCCGGCCCCCCGGCGGAAGCGGCTGCCCATCCGATCCTGCCTCCCGCCGACCGGTGGACCGGTGCCCGAATCGGTCATAACGGGATGATGAGTAGGGTGGTGGCATGAGTGGAGAGAACGATCTGCGCAAGCTCCTGAGCGGTATGCGGCCCGAGTTGAACGAGGGGCGGTACGTCTTCTGTACCGTCCCCGGGGGCACCGTGCCCGCCGGGACCGCGCCCGTCGCCACCGTTCTGGAGCGGGAGGGGCTCACCCTGGTCCTGCGACAGGAGGACGCCGACGCCGCCGGGCTCGCCTACGACTACACCGCCGGCTGGATCACCCTGCGGATCCACTCCGCGCTCGAGGCCGTCGGCCTCACCGCGGCCTTCGCCACCGAACTCGGCCGGCACGGCCTGAGCTGCAACGTCATCGCCGGCTACCACCACGACCACCTGTTCGTGGCCGCCGACCGGGCCGCCGAGGCCGTGGCCGTCCTGGAGGACCTCGCGGCACGTTCCGCACGGGACTGACACGGCCCGGAACGACCCCCGAACGACCCCCGAAGGGCCCCCTGAAAGGCCGCCGGAAAAGAAGATCGGATTCTTTCCTCACTGTGGGATCCCTCGCCCTGTGCGCGGGCGTACGCTGATGCTCCGAACAGGCCTGGGGGGTACCAGCCATGGCGGACCGCCGGACCCGCATGCGGCGCACGATGGTCGAACGCGAGGCCGAACTCGCCACCGTCGACGAGGCCCTGGACCAGCTCACCGGTCCCGGACCCGACGCCGGCGGCGCGCTGCTCGCCTTCTCCGGCCCGGCCGGCCTCGGCAAGACCACCCTGCTCGCCGAACTGCGCCGCCGCGCCCACGCCCGCTCCTGCACCGTCCTCGCCGCCCGCGGCGGGGAACAGGAGCAGAGCCAGCCCTTCCACGTCGCCCGCCAGCTGATCCAGCCCCAGCTGGCCGGCACCTCCGAGCAGGAACTGCGCGCGGCCCTCGGGAGCTGGTACTCCATCGTCGGACCGGCCCTCGGACTGTGCGCCCCCGAACAGGGCGCCCCGCCCGACCCCCAGGGCCTGCGCGACGGACTCGACTGGGTCCTCACCCACCTCGTCGTCAAACGCGCCCCCGTCACGCTCGTCCTCGACGACGCCCACTGGGCCGACCCCGAGTCCCTCGGCTGGCTCGCCGCCTTCGCCCCGCGCGCCGAACACCTCCCGCTGCTCCTCGTCGTCGCCTACCGCCCCGACGAACTGCCCGCGGAAGCCGATGCCTTCCGTACGCTGCCGGGCCGGGCGGGACAGCGCCCGCTGCCCCTCGCGCCGCTCACCCCGGCCGCCGTGGCCGCCCTGGTCCGCGAATGGCTCGGCGACCACGCCGACGACGGCTTCTGCCAGGAGGCATGGGCCGTCACCACCGGCAACCCCTTCGAGGCCGTCGAACTCGCCGCCAAGGTCCGCGACAAGGGCCTGTCCCCGGTCGAGACGAACGCCCCGCTGCTGCGCGACCTCGCCGCCGCCCAGCGCGGCAGCGGCCTCGTCGCCCGCCTCGAACGCCTCGGCCCCTCCACCGTCCGCTTCGCCTGGGCCTGCGCCGTCCTCGGCACCGCGATCCCGCAGGACCTCGCCGCCCGGGTCGCCGCCCTCGGCCACGAGGAGGCCGTGGACGCCACCGGGCGGCTGCGCGACGCGCGCATCCTGTCCGCCGCCACGGAAGAGCCCGACACGGGGCTGGAGTTCGTCCACCCGCTCATCGCCACCGGCATCTACCGCGCCATCCCCGACGCACTCCGCGTCGCCCTCCACGGCAAGGCCGCCGCAGCCGTCGTCGACGCCGGACTCGGACCCTCCGCAGCCGCCCGGCACCTGCTGGAGACCCACCCCGAGAACGACCCCTGGGTGGTGCGCATCCTCCGCGAGGCCGCCGGCGAGAACCTCCGCGCCGGCGCACCCGAGGCCGCCCGCCGCCAGCTCGCCCGCGCGCTGCGCGAACCACCGGACTTCGACGAGCGCGCGGCCGTCCTGTACGAACTCGGCTGCGCCTCCCTGCTCACCGAGCCCGCCAACACCGTCAACCACCTGCGGGCCGCCCTCGCCGAGCCCTTCGACGACCCGGCCCTGCGCCAGGGCATCGTCATCCGGCTCGCCCAGGTGCTCTCGCACAGCGACCGCCTCGCCGAGGCCTCGGAATCCCTCGCCCGGGAGATCCCGTACACCCAGGACGTCCGCGCCCGGCTGCGCCTGCAGTCCGAGCAGTTCATGTGGGACGCCTTCAACGCCGCGGAGACCGACTCCCCGGCCCGCTCGCGGCGCCTCGCCCGGCTCGCCGACCGGCTGACCGGCCGCGACCTCACCGAGCGGTACGTCATCGGGCTGCGCGCCTGGGACGCCTGCCTGCGGGGAGAGCCGGTGGACGTGGTGCTGCACCACGCGGGACGGGTGCTTGAGCGGTCCTTCAGCTGGGCCCACGAGGACCGCGGCTTCGAGGTCCCGGTCCTGGTCGCGATGGCCCACATGTACGCCGACCGGCCGGGACGGGCGGAGCAGCTGTTCGAAGCGGGCACCGCCGAGTTCGAACGGCAGGGCTGGCGCGGGGCGCACCTCTCCTTCGCGTACAGCCTGCGCGCCTACGTCCTCCACCGGCGCGGGCGGCTCGCCGAGGCCGAGGACCTGGCGCGGGCCGGGCTGCGGCTGGCCGAACGCGTGGGCCGGCGCACCCCCGTGCACTGGTACGCCATAGCCATCCTCCTCACGACGCTGCTCGCGCGGGCCGGGTCGACGAGGCCTGGGAGCTGGGGCGGGAGCACGAGTACGGCAGGCCCTTCCCGGCGGCCGTGGTCTTCCCCGACTCCCAGACCGTCTACGCCGAACTGCTGCTCGCCCGCGGCCAGGTACGGGCGGCGGTCGCCGCACTGGAGGAGGTCGACCGGCGGCTGACCCCGCGCGGCATACAGAATCCGGCGTGGTGCCCGTGGCAGCTGCACCTGGCCCGGGCCGTCGCGGCGGACGATCCGCACCGGGCGCGCGCCCTGGCCGGCGACGCCGTGCGGCGGGCCCGGGCTTTCGGCGCCCCTTCGGGCATCGGCCAGGCCCTGCGGGTGGCGGCCGAGGTCGCGGCACCGGAGGACCGGGCCGGGCTGCTGGAGGAGGCGGTCGCGCTGCTCGCGGAGTCACCGGCGGGCTACGAACTGGCCCGCGCCCTGGCCGCGCTCGGCACCGAACTGCGGGACGTGGACCTGCTGGCGCGTGCCGTGGTGACGGCCCGGGCTTGCGGGGCCGACGGACTGGTGGCCCGGGCGACCGACACCCTGCTCGGGCTGGGCGGCACCCTGCCGTGCGGTCCGGACGGGAAGGACGAGGAAGACGGGCCCACGCAGGACGGGCTCACGGAGGAGGAGCTCCGGGCGGCGCGGCGGGCGGCGGGCAGGCCCGCCCCGGACGGCTCCGGCCGCCCCGGACAGGACCCGGATTGGGCCCTGTCCGCGGCCTGCCGCAAGCTCGGCACCGACGTCCCGGGCCTGCCGGCCGCCCTGAAGGCCTACGCACCGTAGGCCTTCAGGGGATGCCCGTCAGTTCTTGGCGTACACGCCGAACAGGTCGATGATCAGGTCGGTGCGCTCCCAGCCACGGTTCCAGAAGTCGACGATGTCGTTCTTGCCGGCGCTCGCCTGGACCAGGTTCGAGACGGTCTCGCCCTTCGTCCAGTTCAGGTTGGAGGAGTTCGGCGGGGTCGGCGTGATGGCCTTGCTCTGGCCGTACTGCTCCCGGGTGTTCGGGTCCGGGGCGACCGTGAGGTGGCCGCTGCCCTCCGTGTTGGTGACGGTGGCGTTCATCACCGCGCCCGCGAGCGTGACGTTGGGCTCGAACAGCGTCTGGTACCGGTAGTCCTGGCCGTCGACAGGCCAGAAGAACTTCCGGGAGTCGTGCAGGCGCTCCGGCGCGAGCGGCAGGTAGGCGGCCTTGCCGTCGGCGCTGTAGTAGCCGGTCACGTCCACGATCACGTCGGTCGGGCTCCAGGAGCCGTTGCGTATGTTGATCTTGCCGTCCGGGCCCACCGGCACGATCACCGAGTTGGCGACCGTCTGGCCGGCGGTGAAGTTCACGTTCGACGTGATCGGAGCCTGCTGCCCGCTCGGGAAGACGGTCAGGTGGCCGGAGTCCTTGGGGGCGGTGATCGTGACGTTGAGGGCGACGGCCGTGATGCCCGCGGCCGGCAGCTCGCCCTGGCCCGCGACCTGGACGCCGAAGGAGCCCTGCCCGGCGACCTGGCCCTTGGCGGTGCCCTTGCCGTCCCGGGTGTCGACGAGACGGAACGGGTCCATGGGGGTGTAGCCGCTGGAGGCGGAACGGGCGAAGTAGCCCGTGACGTCCGCGATCAGGTTCACCGAGCCAGGGCTGCGGTTGACCAGTTCGACGTAACCGTCCGCGCCGACCGGCACGATCGCCAGGTTCGGAACGGACCGCCCTGCGGTGAAGTTGACGTTCGACGTCGTCGGCTGCTCGGTGCCGGACGCGTAAGCGGCGATATGCCCGTCGGCGGCGGCGCCGGTCGCGGTGATGTTGAGGGCCACGGCGGTCACCCCCTCGGGGATGCCGCTGGTGCCCCCGACCTTCACCCGGGTCGTTCCGTACGGGGCGACGGGCTGGGACGACGAGGTCCCGGTGCCGTCCCGGGTGTCCAGCAGCCGGGTGGGCGCGTGCGGGGTGAAGTCGGAGCCGGCCACGACGATGTCCACGCTGTTGGTGACGGTCGTCTTGGTCAGCGTGTCGGTCGCCGTCACCGTGATCTTGTGGGTACCGACCTTGGCGTACGTGTGCTTGAAGCGCAGGAACTCGTCCGTGAGGGAGATCCCGGGACTCGCCGTGTGACCGTCGCCCCAGTCGACGGTCACCGTGAACGCATCGAGCTTCTCGCTCGCGACCCAGGTGGAGAGGGCCATGGTGCGCGCACCCGATCCGGTGGTGACCAGACCGACATAGTGGTCCGAGGCCGCGGCCGGCGTGCCCTCGGCGGCCGACGCAGTGGCAGGGGTCGTACGGACGGACCGCTCGGGCGGGCTGCTGAAGGTGGCGGTCTTCGTCGCCTCCTCCACGGCTGTCGCGAGCTTCTCGCCCGCGTCCTGCGTGTGGTTCGCGGCCGGCTCGGCCGCATGGGCCGCGCTCGGTACGACGAGACCGACGGCTGCCGCGACGACGGCGGCGGAGATCATGACACGGTGACGGTACACCGGCCCCCCAGTGTTGTTGAACCTGTTCAGATAGTCATGATCAGATTACATGGCCGTCCGATTTCCATGGCATTGGCTCGTACCCGCCGGCTCCCAGGGAGCTGGCGCAGCTGTTCGACGAGCTGGGACCGGACACCCCGGTGTGGACCTGGTCGGCCGAGCAGACCTCGGGCTTCTGGCTGCGGATGCAGCTGATCGAGCTGGCCGTCCACCGCTGGGACGCGCAATCCGCGACGGGCGCCCCGGGCCCCCTCGTCCCGGGCGTCGCGGCGGACGCCGTCACCCAGACCTTCGAGGTGATGGCCCCGGCACGCCGTTCGTGGAAGGCGGCGCCGTCCGGTACGGGCGAGCGGTACCGCTTCCGGAGTACCGACGGACCGGAAACCTGGACGGTCGTCTTCGCGGCGGACGAGGTCCTGCTGGAGTGCGGCCCCGCCCCGGAGCCCGGCCCCACCGCCCCGGCGGACGTCGAGACCGCCGGGACGGCCTCGGACCTCGCCCTCTTCCTCTGGGGACGGCTGCCCGCCACCGCCCTGCGCGTCACCGGTGGCGACGCCACCCTGCTCCCGCACTGGTTCACCCTGGTTCCCCCGGTCTGACCGGCCGGTCCGGCGCGCCCGGCCCGGGCGGCGCCGGGATGCGGGCCCCCGGGCCGGAAAACCCGTGCGGCCACGTACCATGGCGGCATGTCCTTCCTCCGCCGCCACCGCGCCGCCACACCCGCCGGCCCGGACTTCGACGTCCTCGCCATGGACCCGGGGGACTGGCCGGGCAATCTCGGGGCCGGGCTGCTGCCCGCGCCCGACGGCAGCTGCCAGGGTGTCTTCCTCCGCTACGACCTGTTCGGCGGACGCGGCCCCGCGATGATCATCGGTAACCTCCCCGAGGGTTCCCCGGCCCGGGACCTCTCCGACGGTGAGGTCCCCTTCGAGGTGGCCCAGCTCCTCGACGCCCTGGAGAACGACGAGGACGTCGAGGTCACCGGCGTCGAGGACTGCCCCGTCATGCAGGGCGACAACCTCCTCATCGTCCGGAAGATCAAGCTGTCGGAGTCCCGCATCTCCTGCGTCCAGTTCGACCGCAGTGACAACGTGCTGGTGACCATCGCCAGCTGGGACCGCCCGATCACCGATGACCTCTACGCGCTCCTGAAGCCGCTCCCCGCCGAGCTCTTCCAGCAGGGCTAGACCGTCTCCTTAGCGCTCACCCCTTCCGCGGGCCGTCACACGTCCGCGATGTCGTTCGCCGCCACGTAGCCGAACGTCATCGCGGGCCCGATCGTCGACCCGGCCCCCGCGTAGCTGTGGCCCATCACCGCCGCACTCGCGTTGCCCGCCGCGTACAGGCCCCGGATCACCGAGCCGTCCGCCCGCAGGGCGCGGGCCCGGGCGTCCGTCACGATGCCGCCCTTCGTCCCGAGGTCCCCCGGCACGATCTTGAACGCGTAGAACGGCGGGGCCCAGATCGGAGCCAGGCACGAGTTCGGATGCACGTTCGGGTCCGTGTAGTAGTGGTCGTAGGCCGTGTCGCCCCGGTGGAAGTCGGAGTCGGTCCCGCTCCACGCCTGTGCGTTGAACCGGTTGAGCGTCGCCCGCAGCGCGCCCGCCGGAACCCCGATCTGGCCCGCCAGCGCGTCCCACGTCCACGCCTTCTTCGCCGCGCCCGCCTGGTACCAGGCATCGGGGAAGACGAGCGTCGGCAGGATGTCCTTGAACAGGTACTTGTTGCGGTAGTTCTGATCCACGATCAGCCACGCCGGGATGTGCGAACCGGTGGCGCCCCGGTCCTTCTCGTACATCACGTGCACGACATCGCTGTACGGCGCCGCCTCGTTGACGAATCGCGCGCCGTTCGCGTTCACGATCAGCCCGCCCGGCAGGGTCCGTTCGGCGAGGCAGAAGTACGGCTCCCCGGGCAGCGGGATCGACGGCCCCCACCAGGCGTCGTCCATCAGGGCCAGCGCGGCCCCCGCCCGCTGCCCCGCCCGGATCCCGTCCCCGGTGTTCTCCTTCGCGCCCACCGACCACTGGGTGCCGATCGGCTGCTGCTGGTACTGCGCCCGCATCGCCGCGTCGTGCTCGAAGCCGCCCGAGCCGACGACCACCCCGCGCCGGGCCCGTACGGTCCCCCGTACGCCCTCCTTCTCCACCACCACACCGGTGACCGCACCGCCCTCCTGGACCAGGTCGACCAGCGGGCTGTTCAGCCACACCGGCACCCCCGCCCGCTGCAGTCCGGCGCGCAGCCCGGCCGCCAGGGCCTGGCCCATCGTCAGCGGCTTCTCCCCGCACAGCGCCGCCTTCGTGCCGCGCGCCAGGCACTCGGTGGACACCGCGAGCCCCCTGGCGCTCACCGCCGCGAGGTTCAGCCACTTGTAGTCCTGGCTGAAGACCACCATCCCGGCGGGGACGGGCATGTACGCCGGGTTCAGGCGGGCCAGTTCGGCGCCGAGGACGTTGCCGTCGATCTGGTCCGGCTCGATGGACCGGCCGTTCGGCAGCCCGCCCGGCAGATCGGGGTAGTAGTCGCTGTACCCCTCCATGAAACGGAACTTGAGCGGGCTGTTGGCCATCACGAAGTCCAGCATCCGCGGACCGTTGGCGAGGAAGGCGGCCTGGCGGTCGGCCGGCACCTCCGGTCCGACCACGGCCGCGAGGTACGTCGCCGCCTTCTGCGGGGTGTCCGGCACTCCCGCGCCCAGGATCACCGAATTGTTCGGCAGCCATATGCCAGCCCCGGAACGGGCGGCCGATCCGCCGAAGGTGGGGGCCTTCTCGACGACCAGCACGCTCAGCCCCCGCTTGGCGGCAGTGAGCGCGGCGGTCATCCCGGCAGCCCCGGAACCGACCACGACGACGTCGAACTCGCCGAGCGGGGGGCCGTCCTGGGCGCCGGCGGCCCGGGCCGGGGCGGAGGGGAGCACGGTGGCGGCGAGCACCCCGGCGCCCGTACCGGCGAGGACCGTACGTCTCGACGGGCGGGTTCCGGGGGAGGTGCGTGAAGCGCTTGCGGACATGGGCAGGCTCCAGCGGTGTGGGGAGGGCGGGGATCGGCTCCAGCACGTCTGATGCTGAGTCAGAAAAGGTCTTCGGGGGATCATGTGATGTCAAGGCATCCGGCGCCCGGGGACAAGACCGAGACCTCAGCCCTCCGCCTGGATCCGGGCGTCCAGTTCCCTCACGTGCCGCTTGAGAGCCACGGTGCGGTAGCTCTCCTCCACCCACTCGCACAGCACCTGCACCGAGGGCGCCCCTTTCTCCGCCAGCGGGACGGACACCCAGCCGGAGCGGCCCAGACCGTATCCGGTGGGCTCCGCTCCGGGCGAGGCCATGGCGTGCCCGTGCAGCGCCTCGTCCTTGAGCTTGACGGACAGGCCGGGCTGCCCCGGCCCGTCGGTGTTCCCCAGGAAGACGAAGATCTTCTTGTTCACCTTCATCACGCGGTCCTCGGGGCCCCACGGATGATCCTCCACGGCCTCCGGAAGGCCGAGGGCGAACTCCCGCACCGCCTCCCACTTGCGCACTCCGGACTTCATCAGCGCCTCCCGTCGATCGTCTCCCCACGCTAACCGAGCCCGTCGGGACATTCGGGGCAAGACCGCGCCGCGCGGGCGGCGCAGCGCCCGCGCCCCGCCCCCGGTGCCTGCGCACCCGCGAACGAGCGAAGTCCCGTGGCGGTGGGGGCCACGGGACTTCGCGTACATGGGGCGCGGGAGCGGTCAGCGCGTGCCGACCGCCGCGCGGACCGCCCTGCGCGCCATTCCGGCGTCGTCGTGCAGGCGGCGGAGCAGCAGCCGCTGCTCCTCCCCGGAGGACAGGGAGCCCGCCGGCAGCGGCTGGGTCGGGGCGGTCGCCAGCATCGAGCGCTGCACCGCCGTCTCGGACATCCGGATCTCCCGGGTCAGCACCAGCATGAGATTGACCAGGAAGGCGTCCCGCGCGGCCGGACCGGCCGACTGGGCGAGCCGGCTGATCTGGGCACGGGCGGCCGGGGCGTCGCCCAGCACCGCCCACAGCGTGGCCAGGTCGTAGCCCGGCAGGTACCAGCCGGCGTGCTCCCAGTCGAGCAGCACCGGACCGGCCGGGGACAGCAGCAGGTTCGACAGCAGCGCGTCACCGTGGTTGAACTGCAGCGCCGTGCCCGACAGCTTCACACTGTGCAGCAGCTTCTGCAGGTCGCCGAGGTCCCGGTCGGTCAGCAGCCCCAACTCGTAGTCGCGGGCGATCCGCCGCGCGTAGTTCATCGGGGTTCCGAACAGCTCGGCCGGCGGCCGCCACTGGTTGACCCGGCACACCGCGCCGAGGGCCGCCCGCAGGTCCACCCGCGGCGGCGGCTCCACCGGGTGCCGCTGCAGGGCCGCGACCCGGCCCGCCATCCGCTCCACCACCAGCGTGCAGTTCTCGGGGTCGGCGGCGATCAGCCGCGGCACCCGGACCGGCGGGCGGTGCCGGACGAACGTCCGGTACGCCGCTATTTCGTGCCGGTAGCGCTCGCGCCACTCCGGCGAGTGGTCCAGTAAAACCTTCGCGACGGCGGTCATCCGCCCGGTGGTCCCGACCAGGAGGACGGACCGTCCGCTGCGCCGCAGCACCTGGACCGGCGCGAACTCCGGACAGATCCGCTGCACCGAGGCGAGAGCGGTGCGCAGTTGCGCCCCCTGCGGCCCCGAGAGGTCGATTCTTCCACTGACGGGCTGGGACCCGGTGCCCGGCATGCGCCGCGCCCGGACGGTGCCCTGCACCGCAGCCGACGGGCGGCCGGGTTCGAGGTAGGGGCCGCCGCCCGCGGGGAGCGTGCGGTGCGGCCGGACCGGTGCGGACACGGAGGACGTTGCTGCGTACATGGTGATACGGATCCCTTCGTGCGCCGACGAGTTGCGTACGCCGCCCCGCCGGATCCCCTGCTTCGCCCTGGGGAGTTCCGCCGGTGACCGGGTCGGGGAGGCGCATTCCTACCTGACACCCGGCGCAAGGTGGCGAACCATCGGGCGTGCCCTGGCGAAGCCTGGCGAATAGTCGCTGGGCATCTGACGGGGGGCTACTGTCAACTCAGCCGAGAACCTGGGGGCTTGACGTGAGCAAAGGTCCAAACACCCGCTTGAACGACCTGTTCGGCCTGGCCGGCTGGTCGAAGGGCGAACTCGCGAGGATGGTCAATCGGCAGGCGGCGGCCATGGGCCACCCCCAGCTGGCCACCGACACCTCGCGGGTGCGGCGCTGGATCGACATGGGGGAGACCCCGCGCGAACCGGTGCCCACGGTACTGGCAGCACTGTTCACCGAGCGGCTCGGTCGTGTCGTGACCATCGAGGACCTCGGGTT
Organism: Streptomyces sp. 147326; assembly: GCF_045000215.1. Taxonomy (NCBI): domain Bacteria; kingdom Bacillati; phylum Actinomycetota; class Actinomycetes; order Kitasatosporales; family Streptomycetaceae; genus Streptomyces; species Streptomyces sp. 147326. The sequence continues at coordinate 8,008,860 of NZ_CP134201.1, forward strand.
CGTACGGCAGCGGCGCACCTCCAGACGGCAGCCGGAAGGGGCTCGTGAGAACCCCGACGGGATGCCGTGGGCGCCCGAACGCACAGCCGCGGTCCTCACCGAATTCACGGGAATGGACCTCATGCTCAACCGTCGCGGTCTGATGGGCGCGGGCGCCGTGCTCACCGCCGGCTCCGCCCTCAGCAACGCCATGTACGACTGGCTGCACACCGACCCCGCCCTCGCGAAGGAGGCGCGGCACTTCGGGGGGGCCTTCCAGGCCGATCCCGCGGGATACGACCGCTACGAGGCGGCCCCCATCGGCTCCCAGGAGATCGAGGCCCTGGAGCGCTCCGTCGAGGTGTTCCGTGCCTGGGACGCCTCCAGAGGGGGCGGTCTCCAGCGGAAGGCCGTCGTCGGGCAGCTCAACGAGGTGGGCGGGATGCTCGCCTACCACCACCCCGACCACCTCCAGCGGCGGCTCTGGGGGGTGGCTGCCAACCTGGCCGTGCTCGCGGGCTGGATGTCCCACGACGTGGGCCTGGAGCCCACGGCGCAGAAGTACTTCGTCATCGCCGCGCACGCGGCCCGCGAGGGCGGCGACCGGCCGCGCGCCGGCGAGGCGCTGTCCCGCGCCGCCCGCCAGATGGTCCACCTGGGCAAGCCGAACGAGGCCCTGGACCTGATGAAGCTCGCCCAGTCGGGCTCGGGCGAGCAGACCCTGCCGCGCACCCGCGCCATGCTCCACACCATCGAAGCCTGGGCGCAGGCCGCCATGGGCAAGGGCCAGGCCATGCGCCGCACCCTGGGCGAGGCGGAGGAACTGTTCGTCTCCGACAAGGGCGACGTGCCGCCGCCGAGCTGGATGCAGCACTTCGACGAGGCCGACCTGCACGGCATGCAGGCCCTCGCCTACCGCACCCTCGCCGACCACGACGCAGCGGCGGCGCCGATCGCCGCGCGCCACGCCAGGGAGGCCCTGCGGCTGCGCGGCGAGGGCTACCAGCGCTCGCAGATCTTCGACTACATCTCCATGGCCTCGGCCTGCTTCATCGCCGACGAGCCCGAACAGGCCGACCGCTACGCACGCCTGGCCCTGGTCTCGATGAACGAGACCTCCTCGCACCGGACCTGGGACCGGCTGCGCGAGATGTACCGGCTCACCGCCCAGTACTCGGGCTACCCGCGCATCGAGGACCTGCGGCAGGAGATCGAGCTGGCCCTCCCGGACAGCCCGGCGCCGCGCGCCACGGGGGTGTAGTCGTACGCCGGCCCCCGCAGCCCGTCCGCCCCGCATGGCCGCAGCATCCTTGTACGGAGACGAGAAAGGCCGCGCCTTCCGGCGCGGCCCTGAACCCGTACTGTCCTGGAGCTGTGCGGCCCGGAACCCGTACGGCCGTGAGACCCGTTCGGGCGGCGTGCCCGCTATCCGCCCACCCGGGCCACGAGCACGCAGGCGTCGTCCTCCCGCTCGCTCTCGCCGAACTCCTCGATCACGATCCGCACGCAGTCCTGCGCCGACCGCGCCGCCGCGAAGCGCGGCGCGAGCGCCAGGAGCCGCTCGGTCCCGTCGGCCCGGCTGAACTCGATGCTGCGCGGGGTCAGTCCGTCCGTGTGCAGCACCAGCAGGTCGCCCACTTCGAGCCGTTCCTCGGCCTGCCCGTACGAGGCTCCGGACGTCGCGCCCAGCAGGACGCCCTCCGGCGGCAGGAGGCCCCGGCCCGACCCGCGGCGGAACAGCAGCGGGGCCGGGTGGCCCGCCTGCGCCCAGGACAGCACCCGGCGCGCGGGATCGTAGCGGCAGCACACGGCAGAGCCGAGCGCCGGCTGCACGGAGGTTTCCAGAAGCTGGTTGAGCCAGCCCATCAGCGGGCCGGGCTCGATCCCCGCCATGGCCATCCCGCGCAGGGCGCCCAGCATCATCGCCATCCCGGAGGTGGCGGTCACCCCGTGCCCGGTCAGGTCACCGACCGTCAGCATCGAGCGTCCGTCGGGGAGTTCGAGCGCGTCGTACCAGTCGCCGCCGATCAGCGCGCTGGTCGCGGACGGCAGATAGTGGGCGGCCACGTCCAGCGTGCCCGCGTTGCTGTGCGGGAACCGCAGGGAGCCGCGCCACGGGGGGAGCACGGCTTCCTGCAGCTCGACCGCCAGCCGGTGCTCGGTCTGCGCGATCTCCCGCTGGCGCTGCAGCGAGTCACGGGACTCGCGCACCGCACGCTGGCTCCGGCGCAGTTCACTCACATCGCGCAGCACGGCCCACATGGAGGCCGTACAGCCGTCGGAGTCGAGTACCGGCTCGCCCCTCATGTGCAGCGTCCGGACGCGGCCGTCGGCCCGGACGATGCGGAACTCGCCGTCGATCGGTTTGCCGTCCACCAGGCAGGCGGTGACCCACGCGGTGAGCAGCGGCTGGTCCTCGGAGAACAGGGTGGAGCCCAGTTCGTCGAGGGGGAGCGCGCCCGCTTCGGGCGAGCGCCCGAAGATCTGGAACAGCTCGTCGGACCAGCTGACTTCGTCCGTCAGCAGGTTCCACTCGGCGCTGCCGACGCGGGTGTGGGCCTCGGGCCCGGCCTCGGGGGCCGCCTGCGGGAGCTCGACGGTCTCGGGCACCGACGGCAGGCCCTCTTTGAGCTGGCCGAGGTGCTCGCCGAGGTCGTCGAGGTGGTGGACGGCGAGATCGCACAGTGCGCGCTGCCAGCGGCCCTGGGCGTCGTCGTCGTCCACGACGGTGTCGCGGCGGACCGCGTCAACTTCTCCCCGCAGCCGCCGGGTCTGGGAGATCAGCGCGTCCACCGACCCCGGCTCTGGCGGCTGCGCGGAACGGTCCGCGAACAGGTGGGACGGCATGAGAACTCCGATACAGGCGCGGCACGGCCAAGTCTGAAGGAAGGACCGGTAACGACTGTTGCACAGGGCGCGACGGCGTGTAAGGCGTTTGGCAACATCCGCGACGTTCTTGCTTGTGGTATATGCCGCAGGCCTTCCGGGCCCCATTTCGTGTGCGAACGAATCCGGTCAACGGCCTTCGGCTGGGCGGGACCGGCACCAGCCGGTCGGAGCCGGAAGGCGGTGGTGGCGGCGGCCGGAAACCTTCGCTCCGCCCGCCGCCGCTCGATCGTACGGCCGAGGTGTACGACTTCGGCCCGCGGTGGCACTCGTACCGGTCCCGGATCAACGCGGCCCACGCGATACCCCCGAACGGAGGACCCCCTGCCGCGAGTCGATGCGGAGCCCGGGCTTCCCAGCGCACCCCCGGGTCGCTACCCTACGTGCCGGTAATGAACCGGGGGAGGTCCGTGCGGGCGGGCCCGCGCAGCGTGGGGACACAACGAACATGAGCCGGCACAGCCACGCCGCCGGGCGGGAGCACGACACGGTTCGGGCCGGGGCTCAGGACGACGCCGGGGCTCAGGACAACGCCGGGGCTCAGGACGACGCCCGGGTCCAGGACCACGTCACGCCTCGGGACGGCGCCGCCGGGCAGGGCCGCCCCGCCGGACAGAGCCGCCGTTCCTTCCTCACCTACCTCGTGGCCGCGCCGACCCTCGCCCTCGTCACCCGCGCCGGCGCCGACGCGCTCGCCCCGCATCCCGCCCACGCCGTGGTGCCGTCCCTGCCCGCCATCGCCGACCTGATCGACCTCGGCGACCTGTTCATCCTGGCCGGGGCGCCCACCTCCGCCCTGCTGGCGCTCGCCGTGGAGGCGGACGGAACCATCCGCTTCCGGCTGCCGCGCGAGGAGGTCGGCCAGGGCCTCACCACCGCGGTGGCGATGCTGGTCGCGGAGGAACTCGACGCGCCCCTCGCCGACGTACGCGTGGAGCTGGACGACGCGCGGCCCGAGCTGCTCTTCAACCAGCTCACCGGATCCTCCAACTCGATCCGCTCCCTCTACGGGCCGGTCCGCCAGTGCGCGGCCACCGCCCGGGCCCGCCTCGTCGCGGCCGCCGCCCGCCGCTGGGGCCTCTCCGCGGGGTCACTGACCACCGCGAACGGCGCCGTCCGTGCCACCGACGGCCGCACCGCCGACTACGGCTCCCTCGCCGCGGCCGCCGCCGACCCCGGCCTGATCGTGCTGGGCGCCACCCCCAAGAAGACGGCGAAGCACACGCTCGTGGGCAGGCCCACCAGCCGGGTCGACGCCCGCGCCATGGTCACCGGCGCCCAGCGGTACACCCTCGACCTCGACGTGCCCGGCGCCAAGCCCTGCGTGGTGCGCCGCCCGCCCACCCTCGGCGGCACCGTCCGCACCGTCACCAACCTCGCCGCCGTCCGGGCCATGCCCGGCGTCCTGCACGTGGTGACCGTCCCGACGGGGGTCGCCGTCGTCGCCGAGACCTTCGGGCAGGCCATCACCGCCAAGTCCGCCCTCCAGGTCACCTGGGGGCCCGGCCTCGCCGACCAGCTGTCCGACACCCAGATCCGCGCCAAGCTGCGCGCCGCCACCCCGCCGCTGCTGGTGCCGCCGCTGCTGACCCCGTACGTGGACGCCGAGTTCGACTTCGCCTTCGTCAGCCACGCCCCGATGGAGACCAACTCCGCCATCGCCGACGTCCGCGACGACCGCGCCGAGATCTGGTCCGGGCTCAAGTCCCCGATCGTGGCCCGCGAGACCATCGCCGCCGACCTCGGCCTGCCCCTGGACAAGGTGAAGGTGCACGTGGTCCAGGCCGGCGGCTCCTTCGGCCGGCGGCTCTTCTTCGACGCGGCCCTGGAGGCCGCCCGCGTCTCCAAGGCCTGCCGCCGCCCGGTCCGGCTGATGTGGACCCGCGTCGACGACACCCGGCACGGCCGGATGCGTCCCGCGACCCACCACAAGATCCGGGCCACCCACCTGCTGGGCGAGGTCCTCAGCTTCGAGCACCGGGTCGCCGCCGCCGAGACCGACTTCCGGCACGGGCTCGGCGAGATCATCACCGCCACCGCGGCGAGTCTGCCGCTGGGGATCGGCAACGCCACCCTCGCCCAGACCCTGTTCCTGACCACGGTGAAGTCCCCGTACCACTTCGGGCTCACCACCCAGGCGCTCACCGAGGTGCCCACCGGCATCCCCACCGGATCCTGGCGCTCGGTGTACTCCGCCAACACGCGCGGAGCCGAGGAGATCGTGGTCGACGAGCTCGCCGCCCGGACGGGCCGGGACCCGTACCGCTTCCGCCGCACCTTCCTGAAGACCGACGCCCAGCGCGCCGTACTCGACAAGGTGGCCACGGAAGGGGAGTGGGGGCGGCCGATGGAGGCGGGTTGCGCGCAGGGCATCGCCTTCCACGAGGAGTACAAGTCCCGCACCGCGTGCCTCGTCGAGATCGACACCCGGGACCCGGAACACGTCCGCGTCACCAAGGCGGTCATCGCCGTGGACGTGGGCCTGCCGGTCAACCCGCGCGGGCTGGAGGCGCAGATGATCGGCGGTCTCACCGACGCCATCTCCACCACCCTGCGCGCCGGGCTGCACCTCGACAAGGGACTGCCGCTGGAGGGCAGTTACAGCCAGTTCCACTGGGCGCAGCAGCGGGACACCCCGCGTGACGTACGGGTCTTCGTGCTGCCGGCCACCGGCGAGGAGCCGGGCGGCGCGGGCGAGCTGGGCGTCCCCGCCGCGGTCGGCGCGATCGCCAACGCGTGGGCCCGGGCCACCGGTTCCAAGCCGCGCAGCTTCCCCCTCGACTTCGACGTCGACTTCACCCCTTATCCCCGCTAGCCCCGCCCCCCTCGCCGGTCCGGATCCAGGAGTACGCCGTGCCCTCGCACACCTTCACCGTCAACGGGCAGAGCGTCACCGTGGACGCGCCCGACGATCTGCCCCTGCTGTGGGTGCTCCGCGACCTGCTGGGCGTCCGCGGGCCCAAGTACGGCTGCGGGGTGGACGTCTGCAAGGCCTGCACCAGCCACCTCGACGGCGTCGACGTCCGCCCGTGCGTGGTGCCCGTCTCCGCGTGCGCGGGCAGGTCGGTGACCACCATCGAGGGGCTGGCGGACGGGGACGACCTGCACCCCGTCCAGGAGGCCTGGCTCGAACAGGACGTCGCCCAGTGCGGCTTCTGCCAGCCCGGCCAGATCATGGCCGCCGTCGCCCTGCTCAAGCGCACCAGCGAGCCCACGGACGAGGACATCGACGCCATCGCCAACATCTGCCGCTGCGGTACGTATTTCCGCATCCGCGAGGCCATCCGCAGCGCGGCCGCCAGGATGTGAGCGGCGGCGGATCCCGGTCTTCCCCCGTGAATGCCGGGATCCGGCCGCTCGCCGCCAAACGTACGCGGTCCGGCGTCCGTTGGCAGGGTGCGCCGTGCACAGTGACCGGCCGAGACGGGTATCACAGCGCACAGTGAGCGGCGGATGGTTGAATGCGCCGGTGTCCCGGACCGACGACGTCCTCAAGCTGCACCGGCTCGCTCACTCCGGGGGGTCGGCCGCCCTGTTGGAGTGGCTCTCCACCCGCCTCGGCGGATGGACCGGGGTGGTGGACGCCGCACAGGGCGGGGGGCCGGAGGCCGCCGTGCGGGGCGCCGCCGAACTGACCGCCCGGGGCGTGCGGTCGGCCGTCCTGCACGACCCCGGCTCCGCCACCCTGCTGTTCGCGCTGGACGGCGGGCGCGCGCTGGCCGCCGTACTGGAGCGGCCGCACCACCCCGACGCCGCCACGCTGCTCGCGGACGCCGCCGTACCGCTCGCCCTCGTCCTGCGCGCCGAGGAGGCCGGGCGGCGGGAGGATCGGGCCGCGCTGGCCGAGTCGCGGGCTCGCGAGGCGGTGCTGCACCTGCTGATGAACGGGCGGCTCTCCACCGCCCACCAGATCGCCGAGGCGCTGGGGCCCTCGCTGCCCGAGCCGATGCGGATGTACGTCGTCGAATGCCGCACCGGTCAGCGGACCGAAGTGGGCCGGCTGTGCGAGGAGCTGACGGCCGGCCGGGCCTGGATCGTGCGCTGCCCGGTCTACGTACGCCACCTCATCGTGCTCGTCCCGGCCGGCCCGGCGGCGGTGTCCGCCGACCACGACCCCCTCGCCGCGGCACTGGTGGCGGTGGCCCCGGACTCCACGGTCGGGGTCAGCGGGGAGCTGCGCCTGCGCGAGGCACCGGCCGCCTACAGCCAGGCCTTCCACGCGCTGGCCGTGGCCCGGGAGCGGGGCGAGCGGCACGCCCGCTTCGGGCCCGGCCCCGAGCTGGTGCTCGCCGCGCACGAGGCAGGGGCCGGCTGGGCCGAGGCCCTGCTCGCGCCCCTGCACGCGTACGAGCCCCGGCGCCCCCAGGACCCCGGCGGCCAGGAACTGCGCGCCACCGCCCACGCCTGGCTGAACTTCACCTCGCACGCCAGGCGGCTGCTGAAGATCCACCGCAACACCCTCGCCGCGAGGCTCCGGCTGGTCGAGGGGCTGCTCGGGCTGGACCTCGCGCGCCTCGGGGACCAGGCGGCGCTCTCGCTGGCGCTGAGGCTGACCCCGGGAGCGTGGCGGGGGAACGGCGCGGCCGCGGTGGCCGCCCCCGGTCTCGACGCGGTGCTGCGCGATCCGCGCGTGACCGCCTGGGCCCGCGCCCAGCTGAGCGCGCTGAGCGGACCGGACGCCCCTTCGGGCGCGCGCGCCACGGTCCGCGCCTGGCTGGCGCACGACGCGCAACTCGGTCCGGCGGCAGCGGCCCTGGGCGTCTCCGTCCCGGGCGCCCGCAAGCGGCTGACCCGCATCGAGGTGCTGCTGGAGCGCTCCCTGCTCCAGTCCCCGAGCGCCCGGTACGACCTCTGGCTGGCTCACCGGGCGGAGGAGCTCACAGGGGGACACAAGCAGTAAAAGGGATGATCGGCGAAAGGTATCGACGATCATGCCCCAATGAGGCGAATCAATGCGAAACGCGTGCTCGTCGGTGAACCCCTCGACACCGCGCGCCTGGGCGAGACCCTGCTGCCCAAACGGCTCGCCCTGCCGATCTTCTGCAGCGACCCGCTCTCCTCGGTGGCGTACGCCACGGAGGAGATCCTGCTGATCCTGGCCCTCGGCGGCGTCGCACTGCTCCACCTCACCTGGTACGCGGCCGCCGCCATCGTCTTCCTGCTCGTGGTGGTCGTCGCCTCCTACCGGCAGACCTGCCACGCGTACCCCGGCGGGGGCGGCGCGTACGTCGTCAGCGCGGAGAACCTCGGGCAGAGCGCCGCGCTCACCGCAGCGAGCGCCCTGCTCGTCGACTACGTGATGACCGTCGCGGTCTCCGTCGTCTCCGGCGTCTCCGCCATCACTTCCGCCGTCCCCTCGCTGAACGACCACGAAGTGGCCCTGTCGGTCGCCTTCGTGGTGCTGCTCACCCTGATGAACCTGCGCGGTGTACGGGAGTCGGGCCGCGTCTTCGCCATCCCCACCTACGGCTTCGTCCTCGTCATCTACCTGATGTTCGCCGTCGCCGCCGTACGCCTCGGGACCGGCGACACCATCCGCGCCGAGTCCGCCCACCTGCCCATCACCGCGGAAGGCACCTACACCGGAATCGCCCTGGTGTTCCTCGCGATGCGCGCCTTCGCCTCCGGCTGCACCGCCCTCACCGGCGTCGAGGCGATCAGCAACGGAGTCCCCGCCTTCCGCAAGCCCAAGGCCAGGAACGCGGCGACCACGCTCGCCGCGATGGGCGCGCTCTCGGTCACGATGTTCATGGGCATCACGGCCCTGGCCATGTCGTATCAGGTGCACGTCGCGGCCGACCCCACCGAACTGGGCCTTCCGCCCGGCACCGCGACCTCCACCGCCCTCGCCCAGATCGGCCGCGCCACCTTCGGCAGCTGGCACTTCCTCTTCTACCTGCTCCAGGCCGTCACCGCCGGCGTGCTGATCCTCGCGGCGAACACCGCCTTCAACGGCTTCCCGATGCTCGCCTCGATCCTGGCCAGGGACCGGTACGCGCCCCGCCAGCTCGCCAACCGCGGCGACCGGCTCGTCTACTCCAACGGCGTCGTCCTCCTCGCACTCGCCGCGATCGCCCTCATCGTCGCCTTCGACGCCCAGCTGACCCGCCTCATCCAGCTCTACATCATCGGCGTCTTCGTCTCCTTCACGCTCTCCCAGGCGGGCATGGTCCGGCACTGGCGCAAGGAGCTCGACTCGCCCGCCACCCCGCGCGAGGAGCGCGTCCACATCCACCGCAGGCGCGCCATCAACGCGGTCGGCGCCTCCCTGACCGCCCTCGTCCTGGTCATCGTCCTGCTCACCAAGTTCACGCACGGGGCGTGGCTGGTCGTCATCGCCATGCCGCTGCTCTTCCTCGGCATGAAGGGCGTACGCCGCCACTACGAGCAGGTCGCCCGGCAGGTCTCCGTGGCCCCCGACGCCAAACCGCGCAAGCCGGCCCGCCACCACGTCCTGGTCCTGGTCGCCGCCGTGCAGGCGCCCACGCTCAAGGCCATCGGCTACGCGCAGGGGCTGCGCCCCGACACCCTGACGGCGGTCACCGTCGCCGCGGACGAGGGGGAGGCGGCCCGGCTGCGGGAGACCTGGGCGGCGCACGATCCGGGCCTGCCCCTGAAGATCCTGCACTCGCCGTACCGCGAGGTGGTGGCCCCGATCATGGCCCACGTGCAGGAACTGACCGCGGACTCCGCCACGGACGTGCTGTCGGTCGTGATCCCCGAGTACGTCGTGGGCCACTGGTGGGAACAGCCGCTGCACAATAGAACGCCCTGCGGCTGAAGGCGCGGCTGCTGTTCACGCCGGGCGTCGCGGTGATCGACGTGCCGTACCTGCTGGAGTCGGCGAAGTCCGCGCAGCCCGCCCGGCAGGAGGGGTAGGCGGCTCCCCGGCGGCGTGCCGGCCCGCGGCGGCGTGCTGGGCAGCGGCGTGCCGGGCCGCGGCGTGCTGGACCACCGCCGCGTGCGCCAGCGCCAGTTCCACCACGTGCCGCGGGTCGGTGAGAGAACGGCCGGTGAGCTGCTCCAGGCGGCGCAGCCGGTTGGAGACGGTGTTGCGGTGGCAGTACAGCCGCTGCGCGGCGTACGTGGTCGAGCCCTGGCAGGCGAGCCAGGTGCCGAGGGTGGTCAGCAGGGTGCGCCGGTCCTCGACGGGCAGCGCGAGCACCGGCCCCAGCACCACCTGCCGCAGCCGGCCGGCGAGTTCGGCCTCGGCGGCGACCAGCGCAGCCGGCAGCCGCTCGTCCAGCAGCGCCGTGCGCGGACCGCCGGACTCCGCAGCCGTGCGCAGCGCCAGGGCCGCCAGCCGGTGCGCCCCGGCCAGTTCGGCCGCCGCGCCGACGACCGGGCTGACCCCGGCGCGCAGGCCGAGCGGCGCGAGCAGCTCCCGTACGGACTCCAGCGGATGGTGGCCCAGCTCCACCAGGCCGATCTCCCCGTCGGCCCGGACCCGCCACAGCACGCGCGGAGCGGGGGCGTCGCCCTGTCCGGCGGCCGGGCCGGCGGCCGGGCCCGCGGCCGGGCCCGCGGACAGGACCTCGCAGCCGGACCCCACCACGACCACCGCGAACCGGCCCCGCTCCGGCAGGCCCAGCCGCGCCGCGGCCTCCGCGGCCGTCGGCCCGCCGCTGTCGGCCGCCCCGTCCAGCAGGACGTCCAGCAGGGCCGCCCGGCGCTCCCGGTCACGGTCGGCGCGCGCGGCCTCGGTGCGGCGGTACGCCTCGGTGACGGCGTCCGTCATCTGGTCCAGTACGTCCCACAACGTGGTCGCGCCCGGCAGCAGCCGGGGCAGCGCCGCCCGGTCGTGCGCGGCCACGGCCTCGGTGAGGGTCTGCCAGAGCACCCGGCCGCCGCGCCGGTAGGTGCGCAGCAGGGAGGCGAGCGGCAGCCCCTGTTCGGCCCGCAGCGCGCCGGCCGCCCGGGCGTCGGCGAGTTCGACTGGCAGGCCCCGCGAGCTGCGGACCAGGCCCTCGACGGCCTGGCGCAGGTGGTGGTGGATCCGCTCGCGCAGCTCGGCCCGGCCGAGCAGGGCGGCGTAGGCGGGGTCCTCCGTCAGCGTCCGGTCGGCGAGCCGGTCCGCCGCGACGGCGATCCGGCGGGACAGGTCCTCGCGTATCTCCTCGATGATCCGCTCCATGACGGGCAGCCTGACACGGGGGAGGGGACGGTGGGGAGGGCCCGTGGTGGGCGCATCCGCTACCGTGAGCGAAGCACTGCACCTGCAGTGATCAATCGATGTGCCTCACGCGATGTGCCGCACCCACCCCCCAGGGACCGCCCATGCGCCAGAATCCGCAGCGCCGCGCCGCGCTGCTCGACGCCGCCATCGAAGTCCTGGCGCGCGAGGGATCGCGCGGCCTGACGCTGCGCGCGGTGGACGCCGAGGCGGGTGTGCCCACGGGCACCGCCTCGAACTACTTCGCCAACCGGGCCCAGCTGCTCGTGCAGATCCTGCACCGCACCCGGGAGCGGCTGACGCCGGAGCCGGCGGACCTGGCCGGCCCGCTGGACACCAAGGTGCTGCTGACCCGGCTCCTGGAGCGGATGCGGCGCGAGCGCAGCGTGCACATCGCGATGCTGGAGCTGCGCCTGGAGGGCACCCGGCGCCCCGAACTCCAGGCGGAGCTGGCCGGTTTCCAGGGCGAGGAGCTGGAGGCGAACATCGCCTGGCACATGGAGTCGGGCCTGCCCGGGGACCGGCAGGGCGTGGTCCTGCTCTACCTCGCGATGCTGGGCCTGATCGTGGACGACCTGACCGCGCCGGCGATGCTGGAGGCCCACCCGGTGGAGGGGCTCATCGAGACGATGGTCGAGCGCCTCCTCCCGCAGCGGTCCGCGGACTGACTATCGTGCCGGTGAGGGAGCACCGGCGTCGCGGTGGAGACCGTGGGGAGTGCAGGGATGGCGCACATGGCCGAGGGCGGAGCCGGCGCGGCCGGTGGAATCCAGTGGCTGGCCGACTGGGACGGATGGTTCGTCGGCCTGACCTTCGCCCGGGGCATCGGCCCCGACGAACTCGCCGCGCGGCTCGGGGCGGTGCCGGGCGTCCAGCCCGGTCCACTGGGCGCCCTCGACGCCTGGAGCATGGTCACGGAGACGGCCGACGGGGACGGCGTGGCCCGGGTCGGCCGGTGGGGCGACTGGTCCTTCGCGGTGGAACACGGCCTGCCGGCCGGCGCGGAACGGCTCGCCGAGGTCTCCCGGGGCCGCGTGGAAGCCGTCCACCTCGACCCCCAGCCCGACCACCCGCCCAAGCAGTTCGCGTACGCGCGCAGCGGCGAGCTGGTGTGCTGCTTCGGCCTCGGCGAGGAATGCTGGCGCGGCGGCCACCAGCCGGACTTCCTGCTCCCGGAGCTGATCGCGGCCGGGATACTCGCGCCGGACGGCGCGTGCGCCCGCCCCGACGAGGAACCGTTCGAGGAACGCGACCGCCACACCCTCGCCGTCCTGGAACACCGCTTCGGGCTGTCCCTGCCGCGCCACCTGATCGAGGACACCCCGCTCCCGGCGTACGTGACCTGCACGCGCTAGCGGAACCGACCGACAGGTATCCGGTGATCTTATGCTCAGGTTTACGCGAGTCCGCTGGTTTTGCGGCCGGTGAGCGACTTTGATGGGTTTGCCAGGCCTCGTACCGAGCAGGGGGACTCATCATGGGTACCGACCACAGCCAGAAGGACAGTACGCCCACCCTGATCGGTTCCGTGCAGCGCGCGCTGCGCCTCGTGGAAGCGATGTACGCCGAAGGCGGGGCGACGGCCAAGCGGCTCGCCCGGGTCACCGGGATCCCGCTGCCCACCGTCTACCACCTGCTGCGCACCCTCAGCCACGAGGGGTACGTCCAGCGCGAGGGCGGCTCGTTCCGTCTCGCGGACGATCTTCCGCTCGCTTCGTGATCAAATATCGACGCGTTCCGGCCAAGCTCTCACGCCCTTCATGGCATGTTCCAGCGGAAAATGCCAGAACGCCCTTTCGTACTGTGGAAGTTGAGTAAGTTCCCTCCTGTCGCGCCGTACGACCGTGCAAACAGCACATCCGGCCGGGAGGGGAGCCCGCGTGCCCGGGATCGACGAATGCCTGCTCGAAGCCATGGCCCTGCCTGGTGCGCGGGGGGCCGCGCTGGTCGACTGGAGCAGCGGACTGGCCCTCGGCACCGCCGGGGAGTCGCCCGTGGGCGACCACGAGACCACCGCCGCCGAGACCGCCGAGCTGGCCCGGGCGGCCGCCGAGTACGAGTCCTTCGCCTCTCCGGCGTCGGGCGATGACACGGCCGGACCGCCCGTCGAAGACCTCATCGTCACCACCCGCTCCGGCTACCACGTCCTGCGCTTCGTCGACACGAGCTTCGACAGCAGCGTCTTCCTGCACCTGTGGCTCGACCGGGCCGACGGCAACCTCGCCCTCGCCCGCCACAGACTCAGGACCCTGGCCGAAGGGCTGGTGCTCAGATGACCACCCCGGCCACGGCGGCGAACGCCTTCGCCGCCGTCTCCCCCCTGCTCACCCGGCTCGCCGCGGAGCGCGCCACCGGCGCCCTGCTCCGCGACCGCGGCACCCTCTTCCTGGAGGACGGCCGCATCGTGCACGCGGAGAGTCCGGCCACCCCCGGCCTCGACGTCCTGCTCACCACCGGCGGCGGCCTCGCCCCCGAGCGCTGGCGCGAGGCCGTGGACCGGGCGGGCGCCCGCCGCCAGGTCGCCCGCTTCCTGGTGGACAGCGGCGGGCTCGCCGGCGGGGAGCTGGAGATATGCCACATCGCCGCCATCTTCGACGCCGCGTTCTTCGCGCTGTCCCCGGGCAGCGGGCCCTCCCGGTTCCGGCGCGGGGCCACCCACTGGATCGGCTCGGTCCGCTCCGTCCCGGCCGCCGCCGTCGAACGGGAGACGCGCCGCCGCCGTGAACTGCTCGACGCGGTCTGGCCGTACCCGCTGCTGGACACCGCCCCCGTGGTACCCCGGGCGGCCTCGCCCGGCCAGACGGTCAGCGCCCGGCAGCGGATCCTGCTGCGCGAGGCCGACGGCGTGCGCACCCCGGCGGACCTCGCGTGGGTGCTGGGCCGGCCCGCCTTCCACACGCTCCTCGACGTACGGCGCCTCGCGGCGGCCGGACTGGTCGAGACCCCGCACACCCCGGCTCCGCCCCCCGTCGTGGCACCCCTGCCCGACTGGATGACCCAGGCCCAATCCCCGGACGTGGCGCTGCTCCGCCGCTTACGCGACGCACTGGAGGCAAGCCTGTGAGGCTCCCGCTGCGACCGGCCCTGCGCGCCGACCGCTCCGAGCGGAGGCAGCCCGAAAGGAGAAAGCCCGACATGAGCACGGTGCCCCCCGAGGCGGAGGCCGAGATACTCGCCGAGCTCCGCAGGCTGCGGGCCCGGGTACCCCAGCTCACCGGTGCGCTCGCCGCGAGCGCCGACGGCTTCGTCCTCGCCCAGGACAGCGCCGCCGCCGAGGCCGAATCCGTCGCCGCCCTGACCGCGGCCGCCCTCGGGGTGGCCCAGCGGCTGAGCGACAGCACCGGGCAGGGCGCGTTCCGCGAACTGCTGGTGCGGGGCGAGGACGGATACGTGGCCACCTACGCGGCGGGCATGGCGGCCGTCCTCACCCTGACCGCGGAGCCCCGCGTCAACGTGGGGCGCCTCCACCTCGAGGCCCGGCGCTCCAGCCTCCGGCTAGCCGAACTGATCGACCACATCCTCGGGCGGCGCGGCTCCGGCCTTCCGCCCCTTCCCCCGCTGCCGCCCGCTCCGCCCGCCTGACCCCGTACGGCGCCACGGGACCGAACCCGAACCACGTACCGCCACAGCACACGACACAACGAACGAGGAAAGAGGAACCCCTCATGGCAAACGTCGAGACCACGCTCAAGGAAGCCACCACCACCATCGAAGGCGCGCTCGGCGCCGCCCTTGTCGACTACGGCAGCGGCATGGCACTGGGGACCGTCGGCGGCGGAAAGGACCTCGACCTCACCGTCGCCGCCGCCGGCAACACCGACGTGGTCCGCGCCAAGGTCCGCACGATGGAGATGCTCGGCCTCAAGGACGAGATCGAGGACATCCTCATCACCCTGGGCAGCCAGTACCACCTGATCCGTCTGCTGAAGGGCCGGGGCACGTCGGGCTTCTTCCTCTACCTCGCCCTCGACAAGGGCCGGGCCAACCTCGCGATGGCCCGCCACCAGCTGAAGAAGATCGAGGCCGACCTGGAGGTCTGACCCTGGACCGCGACGTCAAGGTGGCGGGCGGCTTAAATCTTTGCCGTCCGCCCTGGCGATCAGCCGTGGTATGCCCGAATAGGGAGGAGTTCATGATTCTGCTACCTAGTAGGATGCTGTGAGCAGCTGATCATCGATAAAGCACCAAACGCTGGAGAACCCGCCACCCATGCCCCCGCGCCTGAGCATCGTCGTCCCCGTCTACAACGTCGAGCTCTACCTCGACGAGTGCCTGGAATCCATCGCCGCTCAGACCTTCGGCGACTTCGAGGCCATCCTCGTGGACGACGGGTCCACGGACACCAGCGCCGTCATAGCCAAGGCCTTCGCCGCCCGGGACAAGCGGTTCCGCGTCGTGATGCAGGAGAACGCCGGCCTCGGCGCCGCCCGGAACGTCGGCGCCCGCCACGCCCACCCGGACAGCGAGTACCTGGCCTTCGTCGACAGCGACGACACCATGCCCGACTACGCCTACCAGCGGATGATCGACGCCCTCGACGAGACGGGCTCGGACTTCGCCGGAGGCAACGTCAAGCGCTTCCGCTCGGTCGGCATGCAGCAGTCGTGGGGCCACCGGGCCGCCTTCGCCAAGACCCAGCTGAAGACCCACATCTCCAAGTTCCCGGCGCTGGTCACCGACCGCACCGCGTGGAACAAGGTCTACCGGCGCACCTTCTGGGACGAGCACGGCTTCCAGTACCCCGAGGGCATCCTCTACGAGGACGCGCCGGTCAGCATCCCCGCGCACTACTTCGCGTCCAGCGTCGACATCATCAGCGACTGCGTCTACCACTGGCGCGTCCGCGAGACCGGCGAGCGCTCCATCACGCAGCGCTCCACCGACCCGATCTCCCTGATCGACCGCGTGAAGTCCGTCCGCCTGGTCCGCGAGTCCCTCAAGGCCAAGCAGGGCGCCAAGTACGTCCGCTACCTGCGCGACTACGACTACAACGTCTTGAGCGAGGAACTCCCGCTCATCTACAAGTACGTCGCCGAGGGCGGCGCCGACTTCCGTGCCGCCTTCGTCAAGGAGGTCGGCGGGCTGGTCCGCGAGATCGGCACCGGCCCCTGGCCCGACCTGACCGTCGCCGACCGGCTCAAGGCGTACCTGGCGGGCGAAGGCCGCGTCGAGGACTTCATCGCCCTCCTGCACCACCAGCGCGACTACCACTACAGCGTGCCGGTCAAGGGCCTCGCCCGCCCGCAGGCGGACTACCCCTTCCTGCAGGGCCGCCCGCCGGTCCCCGCCAAGGTCCTCACCCTCGGCCCGCGCGAGCGCCGCGTCGTCAGCCGCCTGGAGCAGGCGGCCTGGGCCGACGGCAAGCTTCTATTGCGCGGCTACGCCCTCCCCGGCCACCTCGGCGCGGAGAGCCGCCTCGGCTCGCGCAAGATGCTCGTGTTCCGCGAGGGCGGCAAGCGCCGCCGCTCCGTGGTCAGCGCCCGTACGGTCGCCTCGCCGATGGCCACCGTGAAGTCCCCGCACCTCGCCCTGCGGCACGCCGACTGGGCCGGCTTCACCGCCGTCGTCGACCCCTCGATCTTCCAGTCGGGCGGCAAGTGGCGCGACGGAATATGGACCACGTCCATCGCCGTCACCGGAGCCGGCGGTCTGCACCGCGCCCGCCTGCGCGGCGGCGAGCACGACACCGGCCACAACCCGCCCCCGCAGTGGGTGGCCCCCGACGTCCGGATCGTCCCGGCCGTCTCCGGTTCCCTCACCATCCAGGTGGAGGTCGTCCGCGCCCGCGCCCTGGACGTCCACCCGGCCGGTGACGACGCCGTCGAGATCACCGGCGAGCTCTCCGCCGAGGTCGGCGCCGTGTCCGCACTGCGGGCCGTCCACGTCACCACCGGCGCCGTCCTCAGCTTCCCGCTGGAGACCGCCGCGGCCCGCTCCGGCCGCGTCCCCTTCACCGCGCGCGTCGCGCTGGCCGAGCTGGCCGCCGTACCGGACGCCGAGGTCGAGCCCGGCGAGTGGGCCCCCGAGCCCTGGAGCCTCTCCGTGCTCGGCGCCGACGGCACCGAGCACCGCATGGTCCACGACGAGCGCGGCGGCTTCAACGGCCTGGTCCTGCCCCTGCCCGGCGAGGACACCGGCCGCTCCCTCTTCGCCAAGCGCGGCAACACCGGACACCTGACCCTCTCCGTGCAGCCCTCCCCGCCGCTGGTGGACGAGGTCACGGCCGAGGACGGCACCGTGACCCTGCGCGGCCGGTTCGTGGCGCCCGCCGACGAGCCGTACGAGCTCGTCCTGCACAACGCGCACGGCGTCGAGTTCAGCTACCCGGTCACCCGTGACGGGGACGCCTTCGAGACCACCTTCCAGCCCGTGCTCCCCGAGGCGTACGCCGGCCGGACCACGCTCCCCGAGGGCCGCTGGTGGCCCACGCTGCGCCCGGCCGCCGAGGCCGGAACCACCGCGGGCCTGCTCGGCGTCGACCGCGGCGCTCCCGTACAGATGGGCCCCGGCCTGCTCTTCGCCGGCCCGCACCCCTTCAGCACGCAGGGCCGCCGGATGCGGGTCGAGACCCGCTTCCACGACCGCATGGTGCTGGTCGCCGACCCGCTGCTGAGCCCGCACGACCGCTCCCACTTCGCCCAGCGCGTCGCCCGTTTCGAGACCTACCCGGCGCAGCGCGCCCTGCCGGTCAAGGACATGGTCGTCTACGACACCTTCCAGGGGAACGGCGCCGGCGACTCGCCGCGCGCCATCCACGAGGAACTGCTGCGCCGCGGCGAGAAGCTGGAGCACATCTGGCTGGTCCGCGACGGCCGCGCCGAGGTTCCGGCGACCGCCCGCGCCGTGCAGTACGGCAGCGTGGAGTCGTGGGAGGTGCTGGCCCGCGCCCGCTACTACGTGACCAACGACAACGTGCCGCGGCTCTTCCAGCGCCGCGCCGGCCAGGTCGTCGTACAGACCTGGCACGGCACGCCGATCAAGCAGATCGGGCACGACTTCGTGCACGACTACTACACGAGCCCGGAGATCCTGGAGGGGCTGGAGCACGACAGTGCCCAGTGGTCCCTGCTGGCCTCCCCGAGCTCCTACGCCACGCCGATCCTCAAGCGCGCCCTCGGCTACGACGGCGAGGTCATCGAGGCCGGCAGCCCGCGTACGGACGCACTCGTACGGCCCGACGCCGAGCGGATCGCGGAGGTCCGGCGGCGGCTCGGCCTGCCCGAGGGCAAGAAGGTCGTCCTCTACATGCCGACGTGGCGTGAGAACTGCGAGGGCTGGTCGGGCGGCTACAAGCTCGACCTGCGGATCGACCTGGAGCAGGCCCGCCGTGAGCTGGGCGAGGACCACGTCCTGCTGGTCCGCGGCCACCACCACGTGACCGAGCAGGTCCGCGAGGGCGTCCGCGACGGCTTCGTCGTCGACGTGTCCCGCTGGCCCGACGCCGCCGACCTGCTGCTGGTCGCCGACGTGCTGATCTCGGACTACTCCTCCGCGATCTTCGACTTCGCGCACACCGACCGGCCGATCCTGCTCTTCACGTACGACCTGGCGCACTACCGCGGCACGCTGCGCGGCTTCAACTTCGACCTGGAGGAGAAGGCCCCCGGCCCGCTGCTGGCGGACTCGGCGAGCCTGATCGAGGCCGTGCGCAACGCCGACGAGGTCGGGGCGCAGTACGCCGAGGCGCGGGCGGCGTTCCGCGAGGAGTTCTGCGACCTGGACGACGGCAACGCCACCGCGCGCGTCGTCGACCGCATGCTCGCCATGGGCGCGGCGCCCGCGAAGTAGGCCGTACGGGCGAAAACCCGGCCGAACACAGACCGGCCCCGGGCCCACCGATGAATTTCGGGCCCGGGGCCGGTCCGTATGTGAGGAACGGTATCCACCGTCCACGCACCGGCCTGGAGGCAGAGATGAGCGGCAACGGTTTCACCACGTGCCTGTGGTTCGACGGCGACGCGGAAGCGGCCGCCGAGTACTACGTGTCCGTGTTCAAGGACGGCAGGATCGGCCGGACCGCGCGCTACACGGAGGCGAACCCGGGGTCGGAGGGCTCGGTGATGACCGTCGAGTTCGAGATCAACGGGCAGAAGTTCGTCGGACTCAACGGCGGACCGCAGTTCCCCTTCACCGAGGCGATCTCCTTCATGATCAACTGCGCCGACGAGCCCGAGGCGGACTACTACTACGACACGCTGACCAAGGACGGCGGCCAGGAGTCCGCCTGCGGCTGGGTCAAGGACAGGTTCGGGGTGTCCTGGCAGGTCGTCCCGCCCGGTGCCGTCGACCTGGTCAGTGACCCGGACCCGAAGCGCGCCGCCCGGGCCATGGCCGCCATGATGAAGATGAAGAAGCTGGACGTGGCGGAGATGCGCCGGGCGGCCGACGCGGCCTAGGCGCGCTCCCGGGAGTGCCTCCCCTGGCCCCGCCCTCCCCGGCCGGGCAGGGCCAGGAGGCGGGTGGCTAGACGCACTCCCACACGGCGGCCTGGGTGCCGGAGGACGTGCTCGCGCCAGGCATGTCCAGGCACATCCAGGTGGGGGCGCCGCTCGGAGTGGCGCCGCTGATCCACCAGCCGGGGTTGCCGTCGATGTTGTCCGTGTCCCACCACTTCTGGTTCAGGCCGCCGTTGCAGTCCCACTGGATGATCTTGGCACCCTTGCGCGCCGTACCCCCCGCGATGTCGAGGCACTTGCCGGAGTTGACGTTGCGCAGCTGAATGAACGTGCCCCCGTCGGTGACCTCCGACTTCCACAACTGCTCGCTCGCGGTCCCGCATTCGGCCTGGACCACCGGAGCGCCGCTGTCGTTCGAGCCGCCCTTCACCTTCAGACACATGCCGCTGTGGACGTTGGCGATCTCGTACCGGCTGCCCCGCTTGCGCAGCTGCCACAGCTCGTTGGGAGCCAGCATGACCCCCAGGTCCGAGGCGGTCTGTGCCGTGGGAACGGTGGCGGGGCGGGCCTCGGCGACGGCCTGGGGGGCCGACATCCCCGCCACGGCCATCAGGGCGACCAGACCCGAGCGGACGGACGTGCGCATCGTGGAATTCATGCTCAGTACCTTTCGTGCACGGCGCCGTCGAGGGTGCGGCGGGCACCGGTCCGGATGGAGTGGCGCCGGACCGCGGGGGCCGGTCCGGCGCGTTGCCCACTCTGTCCGCCGGCCGTGTCCGAGCACATCGTGGAAGACCACGAACACGGCGCTCCGGGCGTTCTCGTGGTCAGTCCCGTGGCCCGCCCGCGGCGGTGTCCGTTCCGGCCAGGCCGGCCGCGAGCTGGCTGCGACTAGCCACCTTCAACTTCCGGTAGGAACTGGTGAGATGGCTTTCCACCGTGCGCCGGGACAGGTGGAGCGCCTCGCCGATCTGCGCGTTCGTGTGCCCCTTGGCGGCGAGGTCGACGACGCGTCGTTCCGCTCCGGTCAGCGCGCCCGGGCCGGTCCGGGCCCGTGTCGTGGTGCGGGCGTTCGCGTCGCGCAGCGCGGCACGCGTCGCGCGCAGCAGCCGGCCCGTCGGCACGGCTGCCGGGTCGGTGCCCCCGTCGCCCGGGCCGTCCGCGACCCCCGCAGGGGACAGCAGCCGGGCCGCCTCGGCGTCGGCGACGCGCAGATCCTCGCGGCCCCTGCGGCCGAGCCCCGCCTCGATGCGCGCCCGGCCGAGGTCGATCAGGGCCTCGACGCGTTCCACCGGCGCGGGTGCTCCCTCCAGCAGGGCGGCCGCCTCGGTGAGCGATTCCAGCCCCTGCCGGCCGCCGACGGCCGCGGCGTGGGCCCGGAGCGCCCTGCCGACCGTACGAGGGGTGCCCCAGCGGCGTGCGTGGCCGAGTTCCTCCTCGGCCAGCTCCCGTGCTTCGCCCGCCCGGCCGAGACGGGCCAGGGCGAGGGCCGCGCCGGAGCGCCATGGCGTGGCCACTGGGCTGACGAAGTCGCGGGCGCTCTGGCCGGTGCCGCAGGCGAGGTGGTCGTCGAGCGCGGCCTGCCACCGGCCCTCGTAGCCGTGGAGCAGGGCGCGCGCGTAGCGCAGTTCGTTCCACTCCCAGGAGCTGTCCGCGGTGGTCTCGTCGGGTGTGGAAAGCAGCTGCCAGGCCTGGTCGCGCAGGCCGAGTTCGTACCGGGCGAGCGCCACCATGGAGACCAGGTGGGGGGCGCGGATGCCGCGTCCGGTGCAGGTGTGCGCCAGGAGGGTGTTCTCGGCGATGACGCGTCGGAAGTCTCCCGCCCAGAGCGCGGCTTCGGCCCGGGCGCTCAGCAGGCATTGCAGGCCCGCGTCGGTCAGGTCCGGCGGTGTCGGCGGCACGGGCAGCCCCTGCTGGGCAAGGGCCCGCGCGTCCTCCAGCCGGTCGGCCCACTGCAGCAGGGTGGCGGCGCTGCCGAGCCAGGCGGTGCGCAGTCGCGGGTGGACCGGTGCTCCGGCCAGCCGGGGCTGGATCCGGGCCAGGACCTCGGCCGCGGAGAGGAGCCCGGCACCGGTCTCGTACTCGGTGATCAGACCGCAGACCAGCGGTTCGACGGAGGGCGGGGCCGTGGGAGCGAGGGTGCGCAGTCCCGCGATGGCATCGCGCCAGGCGACCGCGTCGTGCGAGGAGATGAGGGCGGTGACCGTCCGCAGAACGTGCACCAGCTCGTCGTCGTCGGTGCCGCTGCTCGCCCGGTGCAGGACGCTCAGCGCGCTGTCGGTGCGGCCGCGTGCCGCGAGGGCCGCGCCGAGGGCGGGCGCTGCGGCCGCGCGTTCCCGGTGGTCGGGGTGCAGGTCGAGGCCCGCGCGGAGCCGGCGGATGCCCGCCTCGGCGCTGTGCGGGAACTCCAGGGATCCCAGGCGCAAGGTGAGGTCGGCGTGCCGCTCCCGGGCCGGCGGCGGCTGTGTCCGCAGGGCGTGGCGCAGCAGCCCGGCGGCCTGTTCGGTGTGCCCGGCCCGCACGGCGTCGTCGGCCGCCTCCTCGAGGCAGCGTGCCATCCACTGCTCGCGCGGGCGTTCCAGGTGCAGCAGGTGGGCGGCGACGGCCGTGGCGGGGGCGCCGCGGTCGTGGAGCAGCCGGGCGGCACGGCTGTGCAGGGCCGCCAGTTCGGTGGGGTCGGCCGCGTCCAGTACGGCTTCGAGGGCGAGCGGGTGGGAGAGCAGCAGGGCCAGCCGCGGCGCGCAGGGCGCGGCCGCGTGGCGGGGCGGGCAGAGCGTCAAGGCTTCCTGGAGCAGAGCGGAACCGGTGGCGGGAGAGCATTGGGCGGTGACGGCGAGGGCCAGGGCGATGTGACGGGATTCGTCGTCGGCGCGGTGCCGGATCCAGCGGGCGAGCGCGTCGCGGTAGCGGGCGGGAGGAGCGCCGCCCGGCTGGAGCGGGGCCTGCCCCGGTCCCGGGGCGGTGGGGTCGGGGGAGCGGGCGGAGCCGGCCAGGTCGGCGAGGAGGGCCTGGACGAGGGCGGGGTTGCCTGCGGTCGCGTCCCGGCACACCGCACCCTGCTCGGGAGTCAGCCCGCGCTCGCGCGCGAGCCGTGTGACGGCGTCCTGTCCGAGCGGGGGAAGCGGGTGGCACACGCCCGTGGTCCGGGGCAGCCAGGTGACGTCGGAGTGCTCGCGGCATTCGGTCGCCAGCACCAGGACCGGAAGCCCGGCGATCCGGCGCGCCAGGTAGCCGATCCAGCGGCGTGACACCGGGTCCGCGCAGTGCAGGTCGTCGACGGCCAGCAGCACGGGCCGGGTCGCCGCGGTCCGGGCCAGCAGGTCCAGCAGCCGGTGGAAGACCTCTTGCTCCTGCTCGGCGGCGGGGTCGGTGAAGGGAATGCCGTCGGCGCCGGGGAACACCTGGCGCAACAGGGCGAAGGGGAACGCCGTCTCCTCGGGCGAGCAGCGCGCCGACAGCACCCGTACGCCGTTGACGGGAATCGCCCGGCGGACGACGGTGTCGAGCACGGCGCTCCGGCCCCGGCCGGGCGGCGCGGCCAGCATCAGCCAGCTGCCCCTCCCGGAGCGCGCCCGGGCAGCGGCGGCGGCCACGGCCCGGAGTACGTCGTCGCGTTCGACCAGTACGTGTGTCACTTCCGCCCCTCCCACCCTTGTGCAGACGGCTTTCGTGCCGTCCGTGAGGGCCCGGAGGGCCCTTGGGAATCATGGAGGGGCGGGGTGCGAGAAGCGGGATGATCTTCGGTCAGATTTGCCGGAAAGGGCACCTTTGGGGCCATCTCGGCCACGTGGGCAGTGAATTGACCGAATCCGATGGCGGTGCAGACCAGGGGGCCGGCGTGATCAGGCCGCCGCGATCCGAGCCAGCAGCGCGGGCAGGGCGGTGCCGATCGGCTCGCGGACGACCTCGTCGGCCAGGGAGTCGTACGGGGTCTCCTCCGCGTTCACGATGATCAGCCGGGCACCGGCCTCCGCGGCCATGCCGGCCAGCGACGCGGCGGGCTGCACCTGCAACGTGGATCCGACGGCGATGAAGACCTGGCACCCCTTGGCCACGGCCATCGCCTGCCCCAGCACCACGGGGTCGAGCCGCTGCCCGAACATCACGGTCGCCGCCTTCAGGATCCCGCCGCACACCGGACAGGCGGGATCCGGCTCCCCGGCGGCGACCCGGGCCAGCGCCTCGTCCATGCCGGACCGGGCGTGACAGGCCGTGCACACCACCGACCGGGCGGTGCCGTGCAGCTCGAACACCTTGCGCGCGGGCATACCGGCGAGCTGGTGCAGCCCGTCCACGTTCTGGGTGATGACCCGGACGGGGGTGCCGCCGCGTTCGAGCCCGGCCACGGCCAGGTGCGCGGCGTTCGGCCGCGCCCCGAGGGCGGCGAGCTCGGCCCGCATCAGCCAGGACCGGCGCCGGATCTCCGGATCTGCCATGTAGTACTCGTAGGTCACGAGCTTCTCGGCGTCCGGCTCCCGGCGCCACAGGCCCTGTGGCCCCCGGTAGTCCGGGATTCCGGAGTCGGTGGACATCCCGGCCCCGCTGAACACTGCGACAAGCGGCTTTCCCATGCTCCGACCCTATGTACCGGCGCCGGGCGCCCGCGACCCCATTACCGCGCCGCGGCCGCAGGGCGTCGGAGGGTCGTTTCTGCGGTGAATCCCGCCCCCCACAGGAGTGAGATCCGCGCGGCTCCCTCCCGGTACACCGGCCAGCCGGGTACAAAGCCGGACATGATGCTCAAGCCGCACAGCCTTGGCGCCCTGCTGCTGACCCTGCTCGCGCTGCCGGCCCTGTCGTCCGTCCCCGCCCACGCCGCGCCGGCCCGGTCCGTCGCACCCGTCGCGATCGCGGAGGGGCACACCGCCGATCAGATCAGCCGCTTCCTCGCCACCTTCTACGGCGCCCACGGCCCCTCCCCGCACGACCGCGAGCAGCACGTCTCGCAGATCCTCAAGGACAGACAGCAGGTGAACACCGACTCCGACGTCCTGCTCTGCTCCCAGAACGAACCGCAGAACATCGGCATCGGCCCGGTCACCGTCGCCCAGGCGGCCGGCGTCGGCTGGGCCACCGTCACCACCCACTGGGCCGGCGGGGTCACCGACACCTTCACCGCGTACGTCCGCCTCGACTCCAAGCCCATCCGGCTCGACGACGTGATCTGCGCGGGCTGACATCCGTACGGTGACATGCGGGGCCCTCCGTAGGGTGGGGGCATGCCGACGACGACCGCGACCACCACCACCGTCCTCTACTGCCGCGACCCGCTGAACGAGCGCCGGGCCGACGCCCACTTCGCGGCGGAGGCCCGGCGGCTGCGCGCCGTCGGCGGCACGGCCCTGCTCGTCGACCACGACGCGCTCCTCGCCGGGGACCCCGAACGGGCGGTCGCGCGGGTGCCCGAGAGGACCGGAGCCGTCTGGTACCGGGGCTGGATGCTCCCTGCCCGGCGGTACGCCGAAATGGACGCCGCCCTGCGCCGGCGCGGCGCCGAACTCGTCGTCACCCCCGAGGCGTACCGCCGGGCACACGAACTCCCCGGCTGGTACGGGACCTTCGCCGGCCTCACCCCGCTCAGCGGCTGGCTGCCCACGGCGCCCCGAGAGGTCCCGGACCCGCAGCGGCTCGCGGCCCTCGCCGCCGGGCTGCCGCCGGGGTCCGCCGTGGTCAAGGACTACGTGAAGTCCCGCAAGCACGAGTGGGCCGAGGCCTGTTACGTGCCCGACCTCGCCGACCCGGCCGCCCTGCACCGGGTGGTCGCACGCTTCGTCGAACTCCAGGACGAGTTCCTGGCGGGCGGGGTGGTGCTGAGGGCCTTCGAGACCTTCGTCGCGCCGCAGGCGGCGGCCGCGGAGGTGCGCGTGTGGTGGCGGGACGGGGTGCCCCGGATGGTCACCGCCCACCCCGACAGCGCGGTCGCCGAGGTTCCCGAGCCGGACCTCGAACCGGTACGGGCGGCCGTCGAAGCGCTCGGCTGCCCCTTCGTGACCACCGACCTCGCGCTGCGCGCGGACGGGGCCTGGCGGGTCGTCGAAGTGGGCGACGGACAGGTCAGCGACGTCCACCCGGAGGCCGATCTCACCGCGTTCGTACAGCTGTTGACGACCGATCAGGCACTCCTGCGCGCACCGTCCACCTCTGGTACAACACCGGCATGACGGGATTCGAGGTCACCGGCGCGAGCGCCGCCGACATGGAACTGATGCGCGGCTGGGCCGACGAGGAGGGCTGGAACCCGGGGGACTCGGACCGGTTCGCGTTCGCGGTCGCCGACCCGGAGGGCTTCCTCGTCGGCCGGCTCGACGGAGAACCGGTGGCCTGCATCTCCGCCGTCCGGTACGGGGCCGGCTTCGGCTTCATCGGCCTCTACATCGCCCGCCCGGCCTTCCGCGGCCAGGGCTACGGCATCCGGCTGTGGCACGCCGGGATGGAACGGCTCGACGGCCGGCTCGTGGGCCTGGACGGGGTCGTCGCCCAGCAGGGCAACTACCGCAAGTCCGGCTTCCTTCCGGCCTGGAACAACGTCCGCTACGAAGGTGTCCCCGAGGGGCACGGCGACGGCGCGGCCGAGACCGAGACCGGTGGCGGTGCCGGTGCCGGTGCCGGTGTCGCGATCGTGGACGCGGCCTCGCTGCCCTTCGGTCCGCTCGCCGCCTACGACCGGCGGTTCTTCCCCGCACCGCGCCCCGCCTTCCTGTCCGCCTGGACCGGGCTGCCCGGCCGGACGGCACTGGCCGCCGTCCGCGACGGCCGGATCGAAGGTCTCGGCGTGATCCGCCCGTGCAGCGCCGCCCACCGGATCGGCCCGCTGTACGCGGCCGACCCGACGGTGGCGGCCACCCTGCTGCGGCGGCTCGCCCGGCACGCGCCCGGAGGCGTGGTCTCCGTGGACGTGCCGGACGCGAACCCGCAGGCCATGGCACTCCTCGCGGGCCTCGGCCTGGTCCCGGTCTTCGAGACCGCCCGGATGTACACCGGCCCGGCCCCGGACCTCGCCCTGGCCGAGCTGTTCGGGGTGACCAGCCTCGAACTGGGCTGAGAGGGCGAGTGGTCGGGGCCCCTGTGAGCCGGACGGCGGTCGCACGGCGCCGCCCGGCCCGTCGTGTCACGGGGGGGTCAGAAGTCGAACAGCACGCCCGTGGTGTTCCGGAAGCCGCACGGGTTGGCGAAGGTGTACGTGTAGCTGAGCCGGCGGCCCTGCCACACCCCGTCGGCCGTCACCGTCATCGGGTTCCACTCCCTGGTACACACCGCGTCGGCGGCCGGGGCCGCGAGCGGGTCCAGCCGGGAACCGTTCGCGCGTAACTCGGCGCACGCGGCGACCGGGTTCGGGTGCGTCCCGCCCGGCGTCGGCGCACAGACGAGCGTCACCGCACGCAGCACCGTGCCGCTGTCGGCGTCCTGTCCCGCCGTCACGCCGAGCACGAGCGCGGACGGCGCGTACAGGCTCTCCGTACCGGCCGGCGCGGCCCCGGCCGTACCCGGCCAGGCCAGTGCGGTGAGCGCGGTGAGCGCCATGGCGGCGGAACCGAGCCCGAGACCCCTTGCGATGGACCGCATTGCGAACACTCCCTTGGGTTGGTGTTTCGGATAGCGGACAGAGTCTTGCCCACGCGGACCGTGAACGCCCGTTCGCACCCCCATTTTTCGTCACCCATCGTGTACGGATGAGTGCAGACCGCAGCGGTGGGAGCGGGCTGACCTGTGGGGGAGCGGCCCGCCGAATCGGCCGAACACCGACCGGGAAACGCCCCCGAAACCTTTGGTCAACCGCCCGTGATCGGCTCGGACGGGGTCTGGAACCCCTCCGGGGGTAGGGCCGGCCCCACCCCCGGAACACCCTCCAGGCCCGCTGTGCCGGGCCGCCCGGGACGGTTGAGTCGAGGCATGGAAGGCGACGCGATCCAACTCAGGGACGTCAGCCGGGTCCACGGGACCGGCGACCGGGCGGTCACCGCACTCGACCAGGTCTCCCTCGACTTCCCCCGGGGCACCTTCACCGCCGTCATGGGCCCCTCCGGCTCCGGCAAGTCCACCCTGCTCCAGTGCGCCGCCGGACTCGACCGCCCCACCTCCGGCACCGTCACCATCGGCGGCACGGAACTCGGCGGACTGAGCGAGACCCGGCTGACCCTGTTGCGCCGGGACCGGATCGGCTTCGTCTTCCAGGCCTTCAACCTGCTGCCCGCCCTGACCGCCGAGCAGAACGTGGCCCTGCCGCTGCGCCTCGCCGGCCGCCGCCCCGCCAAGGCCGAAGTCCGCGAGGCCCTGGCCCGGGTGGGCCTGGGCGAACGGGCCCGGCACCGGCCCGCCCAGCTGTCCGGCGGCCAGCAGCAGCGCGTGGCCCAGCCCTCATCACCCGCCCCGACGTGCTCTTCGGCGACGAGCCCACCGGCGCCCTGGACTCGCGGACCGGCCGTGAGGTGCTCACCCTGCTCCGGGCCGTGGTCGACACCGACCGCCAGACCGTCGTCATGGTCACCCACGACCCCGTGGCCGCCTCCTGCGCGGACCGTGTCGTCTTCCTCGCCGACGGCCGCCCGGCGCTGCGCCTGGCCGGCGCCACCCGGTGGCAGGTGCTCCCGCTGGTGGCGGGGGAGTCCCTGATGGTCGTCCTCG
Source organism: Streptomyces sp. 147326 (assembly GCF_045000215.1). Lineage (NCBI taxonomy): Bacteria > Bacillati > Actinomycetota > Actinomycetes > Kitasatosporales > Streptomycetaceae > Streptomyces > Streptomyces sp. 147326. The sequence continues at coordinate 8,036,916 of NZ_CP134201.1, forward strand.
TCGGCGCGGTCGCCGGCTCCCTGGTCGCCGCCCTGAACCTGGCCGGAATCCGGTGGGCCCTCGGGCTCCTGGACGTCCCGAGCGGCATCGTGATCCCGTGGGACGTCCTCGGCGCGACGGCCGGCGCCTGCGCGGCCCTCGCGGTCGTCTCGGCCGTCATCCCGGCCGCCCTGGTCCTGCGGCGCCGGCCGGCCGAGTGGGCCGGCGCACGGGACTGGTCGGGGCTCTGACCGGCCCCGGCCGACGGTCGGAGACGGACGAAGGGGGTGTCACCCGCATGCGGGTGACACCCCCTTCGTCGTGCGTCCTACATGGAGGAGTCGTCGAACGGGTTGTTCATCACGCCCGAGGCCTCGCAGCTCGCGATCACGCCGCTGCTGGCGCCGATCTTGCAGACCTCGAAGTAGGCGTTGTCGATCCAGCCGGCCTCCAAGTACGTGCTCCAGGAGGCGCTCGTCTGGCCGCTGGGCACGGTCCGCATCTTCCAGACCTTGTGGCCGCTTTCGCCGTTGGTGATGAGGCGGATGCCGACGACGTAGCCGTCGGTCGCGCGGTCCTGGACGATGATCTGGATCGGGTCGAGACGGTAGGGGTTGATCCGCCAGCCGATGACCATCCGCCCGTAGTACGAGTTGGTCGAGACCGTTTCCTCGGTGCCGGACGCCGCGGCCGCGGGGCTGGCGAGGAGCGGAATGACGACGGTGGCCAGAGCCGCGGCCGTCGCGACGAGGCTGCTCTTGAGGCGCAAGGATCCCCCAGGGAAAACGTGTTGGCTGAAAATGCCTACTCTAGCTCGAACCTGATCATGCCTGGCCATGCCTCAACTCGCCTCATCCGGGGCGCCGTTCGGCCTTCCGTGGGCCTCTCGCTGTGGAGGCTGTGAGGCGGTCCGCGTCACCCCCGGCCACGAGGAGTCCAGGGCCGGGGGCAGCCGCTCAGGAACCGGAGCGGATCGATCCGGTGCTCGCGCCGCTGGGGTCGCCCACGAAGCAGGTGACCTCGCGGTCGCCGAACGTCCAGGTGCTGGGCTGCGGGTAGTAGTAGAAGACCTCCAGCTTGTCCGAGACCTTCGCGTTCTTGCCCACGTAGTCGGTGAGCGCCGTACCGGAGCACTTCTCCTCGGCGATCTTGACGACCTTCTCCATGCCCGGGTAAGCCCCGTCGTCCAGGTTGAAGACGGCGTACGCCTCACCCTCGTGAGCCTGGTCGCAGGGCACGATGCTCACCGAGTAGCCGGCCTGGCCGCCGTCCTCGTCCTGGTACTCCGCCAGATCGCCGCCCGTGTTGAAGCAGTCCCCCTTGCGGATGTCCTGCACCTTGCTGGAGCCCGATCCGGTGACCTGGCCACTGGTGTCGCGCTTCGGATGCCTGTCCTCCAGCGCCCCGGTCAGTCCGAGGACCAGCGCGACCGCGTAGAACGCGAGGATCAGGCTGTGGATGACGATGGCCGCGACGGCCAGGCCCTTGCCCTTCTCGCCCCGTTTGCGGATCTGGGAGAGGGCGATGATGCCGAGGATCAGCGGGACCAGCGGCAGCCCGCAGAGGAGCGACATCGCGAACGCGACGATGGCCAGCGTGTTGGTCTTCTGCGACATCATCGGCGGCTGCCCCGGCCAGCCCTGCGGGCCACCGTACGGCCCGGGTTGCGCCGGCTGCCCGTACGGTCCCGACGGCGGGTACGGCTGGGGGGACGACGGCGGCTGCGGTGGTATGGACATGCGTGCGGAGCTCCTTGCTCAGAGGGTGAGACGCAACCAACAGCCAGGCGGTGACATCGCGGCCGGCGACGGGCGGCATGAATCGGACCACACCGACACATAACTACCCGTGGTTTTATATCGTCCCTACGCTACCGCCCTGGGCCGGGGGGAGTTGCCGTGGGGGTCGGTCCTGAAAGTCCGACGCGGCGGGCGGCGGGGCTCAGTTCTGCGACTGGAGTGCCTTCGTCAGGAGCCCGCCGCCCACGATCAGAGCCACACCGAGCCACCACACGTTGCCGTCGAAGACGAGGACGGCGATCCCGATCGGCACCAGCAACCCGGCCAGGGGCAGCAGCAGCCCTGCCACGCGGAGCGGTTCGGGCCCCTGGCCGGTCGCCTCGCGGGCGGCGCGGGCCCGGACCACGTCCGGGTACCAGACGGTGAAGCGGAGCGCGGCGACGATCGCCAGGATCTGGATGATCCAGCCGGTCCAGATGTTGTTCGGGTTGTGCAGGACCAGGTCCCCGTAAGCGCCCGCGATGGCCGCCACCAGGAAGGCGAGTCCCCACACCGCCGTGATCACGTAGTTGGTGCGGACGAAGGCGGGCGTGTGCCACAGGGCCGGATCGACCTGCTCGCGGGCGTACTGGATGGTGAAGGGCACCCCCACGGCCATGGAGCCGAAGGCGATCACGGCGAGGGTGATGCTCGCGACCTCGCCCGCGTACGTCTCCAGCCAGCGCAGCGTGCCCTCGCTCGCCAGGGCGCCGATCACGGCCAGCGCGGCGAAGAACACCACATCGGCCACTTCCAGCAGCTTCCACGAGCTGCCCCGGTTGACCACGCGGGTCACGACGACCAGGGCGACGGCGGTCGCCAGGGCGATCCCGACCGCGACCTCGAAGCGGCCCGGTCCGACCAGCAGGGAGAAGACGATCCACGGAGCCATCCCGACGACCGGGTTCTCCAGGAATCCGGACACCGGTCCGCTGCCCGTGCCGTAAGCCTCGGTTCGCACCCTTCCATCGTGCGCGGCCACCCGTCGACCGGCCATTCGGGGACCGGACCGCAACGCAGCGCCGGGAGACCGGCGTCGCCGATGCCGGGGTCCGGTGGCCCGGACGGCCCGCCTAGCCGGCCGCGCTCAGACGCGGGGCGTACAGATCGAGCAGCCGGGTCCGGGTCTGCTGGAGCCGCATCGCGAGCACCCGCCCGACCCAGTGCCCGATCGCGGACCCGAAGGCGGGATCGGCGTCCATCAGCATCCGTACGGCCGCGGCGTCGAACTCGTACGCGCGCACCGGCGTCATCGCCTCCGCCCCGAGCTGCCACACGTACGGCGGGAACAGCCAGGACCAGCCCACCAGCTCACCGGGGCCGAGGTTCTCCACGGCCGCGGGCCGGCGGCCGGCCACGGGAACCTCCAGGGTCACCGTGCCGGAGCGCACGATCCAGAAGGATTCGGCCCGGTTGCCTTCGTCGAAGATCCGCGCGTTCTCCGGGAAATTCACCTCGCGGGCCTGGGACATCAGCCGTCCACGGTGCTCGGTGGACAGGACGGCGGCGATGCGGATGGGGGAAGGTGTGCTCACGACGGCCTCCGATCACGAACGACCCCCCGGCGACGCTCCTGCTCTCCCAGTGTCGCCGACGCCCGCCCGATCCCGGCCGGCCCGGACCGTCTTTCTTCCGGGCCGACCGCGGAACCCGCTCCTCCGGGGACCGGAAGGACGGCCTAGTTGTATTGCCCTGTGAGGTTGGGGACGCGGCTGGCGGGTGGTTTGCCTGCGAGCGCGGTGTGTCCGCGGTGGTGATTGTAGGTGTGTAGCCACTGCGGGAACGCGTCGCGTCGTTCCTGCTCGCACTGGTAGGGACGGGCGTAGGCCCATTCCTCCAGGAGGGTGCGGTTGAGGCGTTCGACCTTGCCGTTGGTCTGGGGCCGGTAGGGCCGGGTTCGCTTGTGGGTGATCCCGGCCGCTGCCAGGGCGTCGCGCCAGGTGTGGGATTTGTAGCAGGCCCCGTTGTCGGTCAGGACCCGTTCCACGGTGATCCCGCACGAGGTGAAGAACGCCTGTGCCCGCTGCCAGAAGGCGGTCGCGGTCTCCTTCTTCTCGTCGGTCAGGATCTCGCTGTAGGCGAGGCGGGAGTGGTCGTCGACGGCGGTGTGGATGTAGCTGTAGCCCAGGCGGGGGCGTTTCTTGCGGCCGGCCTGGCGGCCCAGGGTCTTGTGGCCGCCGCCGTCGGGGATGTTGCCGAGCTTCTTGATGTCCACGTGCACCAGTTCGCCGGGCTTCTCGCGTTCGTAGCGGCGTATGACACGGCCGGTGGCCCGGTCCAGATGGCTCAGGCGGGCCAGCCCGAAGCGGGTCAGGACGCGGTGCACGGTCGAGGGCACCAAATCCAGCAGGTGGGCGATGCGGGCCGGTCCCCAGCGGCGCAGGACACGGACCTTGATGATCCGGCGTTCGGTGCGGTTCGGGATCCGGCGTGGGCTGTGATGCGGGCGCGAGGACCTGTCACGCATGCCCGCCTCGCCGTGATCGCGGTAGCGGTCGGCCCACCGCTGGGCCGTGGTCGGCGAGACCCGGAAACGCTCGGCGGCCCGCCGCAGCGGCCAGCCGTCCACGACCACGCAGTGGGCCAGGCGCAGCCGTCCGGTCTCGGTCAGGGGTGCATTACGGTGGGGCACGAGGGCCTTTCTGGTCGGTGTAGACGTCGCAATCCACACCGAACCCGGAAGGCCCTCACCCGTTCAAGACGCCTCAGCCGAGACCTGCATCACCCGTCCACAACCTCCCGGGGCAATACACCTAGTCCTCGGCGTTCGCCTCCAGGCAGGCCAGCTCCATGGCGTCCAGCACCGCCTCGTGACTGCGTCCGCTGAGCTCGGCGACGTTCTCGATCTGGGCGGTCGCCCAGGCCGCCAGCGTCATCACCAGCACCCGGAGCCCGTCCGTACCGTGCTCGGCCAGGATGGCGTCGGCGACGACCATGGCGTCCTCCGGAACCTGCTCGGGCGGCTCCAGGCCCGCGAGGCCGCGCAGCATGGTGAGGGTGCGGCGGGAGATCTCCGGCGTCATCCCCGCCAGCCGCATGTCTTCTTCTTCGTCCATCCGCCCCACCTCCGGTGCCGTGCCCATCCCCTCAGGGCACGGTAGAGGCCGCGCGGGCCCCCGCGGGGCCGTTTCCACAGGGTGACCCTGTGTGACCTCCGGGAGGGGTGGCTTTCAGCACCCGCCCCGCAGCCCGTCCTCCTTCGGGCGCCCCGCCAGGGCGACGGCGAGTGCGAGGAGGACCAGTACCGCCGCGACCGCGAACGTGACCCGCATGCCGGTGGCGACGGCCTGCGGGCCCGCGGTGGTGATGTCGGTCGTCGCCGACGCGAGCGCGAACACGGCGCCCATGACGGACGCACCGGTGACGAGGCCGAGATTGCGCGAGAGGTTGAGCATGCCGGAGACGACACCCCGCTGACCGGGCCGGACGTCCGTCATGACGGCGGTGTTGTTGGCCGTCTGGAACACCGCGTACCCGGCGGTGACGACCGCGAGGGGCACGACGTAGCCGAGCACGCCGAAGGTCTCCGGGGTCAAGGAGAGGGCGAGAGCGCCGGCCGCCGTCGCGATGAGGCCGGCGGCGGTCGTGCGCGGGGCGCCGCAGCGGTCCACGACGCGGCCGGCCGGTATCCCGGTCAGCGCGGCGACCAGTGGACCGGTCGACAGCACGAGCCCGACGAGGACCGCGTCGAGCCCGAGCGTGCGGGAGAGGTAGAACGGCCCGACGACCAGCGTCGCCATCACCACCGTCGAGACGAGCGCGCTCGTGGCGAGGCCCGCGCGCAGCACGGGATCACGGAACACCGCCCCCCGGATCAGCGGTGACGCCGCCCGCGCCTCGGTGCGGACGAACAGAGCGACTCCCAGGGCGGCGGCCAGCAGCAGGGCGAGGTTGACCGGGCCGAACCGGCCGTGGCCGATGGTCACGGCCAGTGCGTAGGCCGCGAGCGTGAGCGCGAGCAGCAGGGTCCCCAGGTGATCGAAGCGGGGCCGGCCGTCCCCGGTCCTGTGCCGGTCGGCGGGCAGGTGGCGGTGGGCGAGGACGAAGGTGAGGACGCCCAGCGGCACGTTGACGAAGAAGATCGCCCGCCAGCCGGGGCCGGCGATCAGGGCGCCGCCCAGCGAAGGACCCAGAGCGGTGCCGACCGCGGACATCGTGCCGAGCAGCCCCATGGCGCTGCCGGTCCGCGCCTTCGGGACCGCCTCCCCGACGAAGGCCATCGTGAGGGCCATCATGACGGCCGCGCCGAGACCCTGCACCGCCCGCGCGGCGATCAGCAGCCAGAGCGTGGGCGCGGCGCCGCAGGCGGCCGAGGCCACGGTGAACAGCAGGATCCCGCCCAGGAGCAGCCGGCGCCGGCCGATCAGGTCACCGAGCCGGCCGACGCCGACGATCAGGGTGGTGATGGCGAGCAGATAGGCGAGGACGATCCACTGGACCTGCTGGAACGAGGCCGAGAACGCCTGCGCCAGGGTCGGCAGGCCGACGTTCGCGATGCTGGTGCCGAGCGAGGACAGCAGCATCGAGAGCGACAGCCCGGCCAGCACCCGACGGACCGCCGGCGCCCGCCGCCCGGCGTCGGCCGTGGTCTCGGGGGAGGTGCCGGTGCCGGCCTGCTGCTGTACCTGTCCGGGTCCGGAATCACTGTGTGGGCTCATGCCGAGGAGCGTGTGCGACCCGCCACTGCAACGGCAAACCTTGTTGCCGTTTCCGGGACGGGGGAGTGCAATGGCCGCATGGAAGACGACCGGAGGGAAGAGGACCGCATGGACAAGCCCGCGCCCCACCAAGCGGTCCTCGACGAGGTGGCCCCCCGGCTCCGACGGCTGCGCGCCCAGCGGGGCCTCACGCTGGCCGCGCTCTCGGAGACGACCGGCATCTCGAAGAGCACCCTCTCCCGGCTGGAATCCGGACAGCGCCGCCCCAGCCTGGAACTGCTGCTGCCGCTGGCCGGTGCGTACCGCGTGCCCCTGGACGACCTGGTCGGCGCCCCCGAAGTGGGGGACCCCCGGGTGCGGCTGACGCCCCGCGCCCTGCCGAACGGCGGTACGGCCGTGCCGCTCACCCGGAGCACGGGCCCCCTCCAGGCGTACAAGATGCTCATCCCCGACCGGGGTGCCGAGCCGGATCTCCGTACGCACGAGGGCTACGAGTGGCTGTACGTGCTCGACGGCCGCCTGCGGCTCGTCCTCGCCGACCACGACCTGGTCCTCGGCCCCGGCGAGGCCGCCGAGTTCGACACCCGGCTGCCCCACTGGTTCACCAGTGCGGACGGGCGGCCCGTGGAGATCCTCAGCCTCTTCGGGCGGCAGGGGGAGCGGATGCACGTCCGCGCCAAGCCGCGTCGCGGCTGACGAAGGGGCCCCGGCGGAGGTGCCGGCGCGATTTGGCATCCGATGTGTCAAGTGGGATGAACCGAGCGCGGAATCGCCCTAGGGTGCGCCCGTACGCATGGTTGCGGACTGCTGTTCGGCGGTTTCCGGCCATGACTCACCCGGCCGCACCACACGGCCGCACAGCACACCGAACTGGGGGGTTCATGCGTAGATCCAGAAGGCTGGCGGCCGCTCTCGCCCTGTCCCTGGCCGGAACCGGCGCAGGGCTGGGCCTCGGCCTCGTCCCCCAGGCGGCGGCCGTCACCCCGCCCGTCGCCTTCACCGCCGACCCGCTGTCGACCTGGCAGCCCAACGGTGTCGTCTGGGCCCTCGCCGAGGCGGGCGGCCAGGTCTTCGCCGGCGGCACCTTCTCCACCGTGCGCCCGCCCGCAGGCGGCGCCGGCAGCGAGCAGTCGGCCGTGAACTTCGTGGCGCTCGACGCCGCGACCGGGGCCCCGACCTCCTGCAAACTCTCCTTCACCATCGCCGCCGGCACCGCCACGGTCCGCGCGCTCGCCCTCTCACCGGACAAGACGACCCTGTACGCGGGCGGCTACTTCGGCGCCGTCAACGGCACGGCCGTGTCCAGCCTCGCCGCCGTCGACGTGGCGAGCTGCACGGTGAAGGCCGGCTTCCGCCCGGCCTTCGCGGCCACCGTCCGCGCCCTCGCCGTCACCGGCGACACCGTCTACGCGGGCGGCGACTTCCTCAGTGTCGCCGGCCAGCCGCGCGAACGCTTCGCCGCCGTCGGCGCGGCCGACGGGGCGCTCAAGCCCTTCACCGCCGACGCCGACGAGCCCGGGCGCGCCGTCGAGGTCACCCCGGACGGCAACAGCGTGGTCCTCGGCGGCGACTTCTTCACCGTCAACGGCACGAACACGCACGCGCTGGCCGTCGTCGACGCGACGAGCGGCGCGCTCACCAAGACGTACGCCGGATTCATCGAGACCAACTCCGTCGTCAAGGACCTCGCCACCGACGCGACCGGCTTCTACACCGCCAACGAGGGCACGGGCGGAGGCGTCTTCGACGGCCGGATCGCGCTCAACCTCGGCGACTTCAGCCAGCGCTGGCGCGACACCTGCCTCGGTGCCACCCAGTCCGTGCTGCCCTACCAGAGCGTGCTCTACAGCGCCTCGCACGCACACGACTGCTCCAGCGTCGGCGAGTTCCCCGACGGCCAGCGCCACCACCTGCTCGCCCAGCCCACCAGCGGCACCGGCAAGCTGGGCTGGGCCCCCGACACCAACGACGGCATCGGAGAGGGCATCGGCCCGCGCGTGATGACGGTCGGCTCCAAGGGCGGCGTCCAGTACCTGTGGGTCGGTGGCGAGTTCACCACCGTCAACGGGGCGGCGCAGCAGAGCCTGACGCGCTTCGCCTCCACCGGGGACACGGGTGCGCCCACCGTGCCCGTCGCGAGCGCGGTCAGCTTCAGGCCCGGCGAGGTCCAGGTGCGCTGGCGCACCAGCCTCGACCTGGACGACAGCGCGCTGACCTACAGGATCTACCGCAACGGCGCGGCCACGCCGATCGCCACGGTCACCGCCGACTCGCTGTTCTTCAAGCGCCCGCAGGCCTCCTGGACCGACACCACCGCCGCGGCCGGCCAGCCGTACACGTACCGGGTGACGGCCACCGACGCGGCCGGCAACACCAGCGCGCTGTCCGCGACGGCGAGCGTGACCGTCCCGGCCCAGGTGGACGGGTATCCGAACCAGGTCCGCGCCGACGGAGCCCAGCAGTACTGGCGCTACGACGAGTCGGCCCTGCCCTTCGCCGCCGACTCCTCGGCGGCAGGCAACCAGAGCGGCGTGCACCTGAACGCCCCGGCCCTGCGGCAGGCACCCGGCGCGGTCTCCGGCGCGAGCACGGCGATCGGCTTCAACGGCACGGACACCCAGGTGTACGCGGACAAGCGGCAGACGGTGGGCAGCACCTACACCATCGAGACCTGGTTCAAGACGAACACCACCCGGGGCGGCAAGCTCCTCGGCTTCGGGAACAACCAGGCACGCGGCAGCAATCAGTACGACAAGCACATCTACATGACCAACGACGGCCGGCTGGTCTACGGCGTCTACACCGGGGCCACCCGCACCGTCACCACCGGCGGCGCCTACAACGACAACCAGTGGCACCATGTCGTCGCGAGCCAGGGCCCCGGCGGAATGACCCTGTACGTGGACGGCGCCCAGAAGGGCACCCTGAACGTCACCACCCACGAGAACTTCTCCGGCTACTGGCACGCCGGCGGCGACAGCCTCGGCGGCTGGCCCGACCGCCCGACGAGCGAGTACTGGGCGGGCCAGCTCGACGAGACCGCCGTCTACCCGAACGTCCTGAGCGCCGCACAGGTGCAGAACCACTACGCCCTCGCCACCGCCCCGGCCGACTCGGTCGTCCAGGTCACCGCCGCGGAGGACACGTACGCCAACGCGGGCGCGCCCGCGGCCAACTACGGCACCTCGGGCTCGCTCGCGGTGCGCGGCACCTCCTTCTACGCCAGCTACCTGCGCTTCGACCTGCCCGCCGCACCCGCGGGCACGGCCTTGAAGTCGGCCACCCTCAGCGTGAAGACCAGCACGATGAGCGGCGCCGGTACGGCGGACACCGTCTCGGTCGTGCCGGTCACCGGGACGTGGAGCGAGGGCGGGACCACGTACAACAACCGCCCCGCCCTGGGCGGCCCGGCACTCGGCGGCTTCGCGGGCATCCCGGACGGCAGCGCGGTGCACACCACCGCACTCACCACCGCGACCGTCGCGGCGGCGCTGGGCGGCGGCTACGGCCTGGCACTGAGCAGCACCGGTACGGACGCCCTGTGGCTGTGGTCCTCCGAGGCGCAGGCCAACGAGGGCACGCCGCAGCTGACACTGACCTTCGGCGCACCCTGACCTGAAGGATGACCGGGGGCGAGGGGGCGAGGGGGCGCGGGCCGTTGTGGCCCGCGCCCCTTTGTCGCGCATGGGCCCGCGCCCGCAGGGCATGCGCAGGGCGTGACCGACATCCCCCGCACCGCACCACGCCGAGGCGGTCCTCCAGCATCCGGCATCCCCACCGCCCTCGCGGCGCGCACCCGCGCCGAGCTGCGGGGTACGGCCGTCCGCGTCTGGACGGACAATCTCGCCGACCACGCGGCCGCCCTCACCTACTACGCCCTCCTCGCGCTGCTGCCCGCGCTCGTCATCGCCGTCTCCCTCGTGGGGCTGCTGGGCGGGGCGACGAGGGAGCGGCTGATCACCGACATCACCGCGTACGCACCTCCGCAATCGGCGCAGGTGCTCCGGGACGCGCTGGGCGGCTTCGCGGCCGAACACTCGTCGATGTGGGCCCTGCTGCTCAGCGGTGTGGTGAGTGCGCTGTGGTCGGCGTGCAGTTACCTGGCGGTGTTCCGCCGCGCGCTGCACACGATGCACCGGGTGCCCGACACGCGACGCCCGCTTCGTGCGGCCCACATGCTGCTCATCAACGCCGCTCTGCTGCTGACCCTGCTCATCGTCGGCGCCGCGGGGCTGGTCATGTCCGGGCCGCCGGCCCGATGGGTCGCACGGGCAGCCGGAGGAGGCCCGGACACCATCGCGCTGCTGCGCTGGCCCGTGCTGCTGGTGGTCGTCACCCTCCTGGTGCTGGTCCTCTTCCGCACCGGACCGCCGCAGAGCCGGGGCGTCCGTCGGGGCCTGCCCGGTGGCGTACTGGCGGCCCTGCTCTGGCTGGCCGCCTCGGCGCTCTTCACGCTCTACACGGAGCTGGACACGTACGGCCGACTCTACGGCTCGCTGGCCGGCATCGTGGTCTTCGTGGTCTGGCTCTGGTTCGCCAACCTGGCGTTGCTCACCGGGGCCCAGTTCAACGCCGAACGCGCCCGGGAGCCGGCGGTCCGCGCGGCGTCCGGCAGCGGGCTCAGCGGCCGGCGGTGATCCATCGCACGAGGGCCGCGCTGGTCGTGTCGTCGAGTGTGGAGAGGGTGTGGATGGCTTCCAGGTCACCGGGGGTCGGTGGAACGCCGGCGGTGGTCAGCGCGGCGTGGAGGTCCAAGCGCCGCCGGTCCGAGGGCTGCAGGGGCCAGGTGAGGTGTGTCTGCGGATCCGCCTCGCCGAGGGGAGGCCGCATGTTCGCATCGCAGAGCATGGAGTCCGCGGTGTCGGCGGCGCCGGGGAAGCGGTAGGGGTCGAGGGCCAGCTGAGGGACCGTGACCGCTGACGGGGGACACTGCCAGGACTCCACGTGAACCTCCAGGTGTCGGACGGATGCGCTGCTGCATTTCGGGCGGGTCATGCGGGCTGAGGTCTTGGGGCGGGCGGGGGCGTGCCGCGGCTGGTTGCCGCGGCACGCCGTTGTGGGTGGCCGGCAGTTCACGGTCCCCGATGGTGTGGCTGCCGGTTCGGGTCAGCGGCGGTGGTTGTCGTGGTGTCCGCGGCGGCCCCAGCTCTCGGTGTCGATGACCCGGCCGCGGTCGTCGCGGAGGGTGGCGGTGTCGCGCTCGTCCCAGATCTGGTGGCGGCGGTCCTGGTAGACGTCGCGGTGGGTGTCACGTCCGTTGCCGGTGTGGACCTTGACGCTGGAGTGGCCGTCCAGGCGGAGGTGGTTGAAGCGGTAGCGGTTGCCCTGCTGGTCGGTGAGGGTGAATCCGCGCAGGTTGACGGCGTTGCGGCCGGTGTTCTTCACCTCGATCCATTCGCGGTTCAGGGCGCGGTTGTCGCGGCCGCGGCCGTCCTGCTGGATGTCGCCGATGACGATCGAGGAGCGCTGGCCGTGGTGGCCGCGCCGGTCGTCGTCGTGGGCGGCTGCCGGGACGGCGGCCGCGCCGACCAGGGCGCCGGCGGCGAGGGCCGCGGCGAGCAGGCGGCGGGTGGCGAGAGAAGCAGACATGCAGATGACTCCTTGAACAGTCAGCCCGGCCCGGTGTTGTGCGAACCGGGCGGGCTCCGTGCGGTTCCCGGCGTCCTGCCGAGGAGCCATACTCTGGCCCGCACCGTCGCCAACCGCCACAACTCGTGATGTGTGTTTCTCAATGCGGACATGTCCGTAACTCTCGCTTGTAAGGGGCAAGCGTCAAGGTGAGGTTGACATAAACGGGGCGGGGTTGACGGCGGCCTCTGAGATGTCGAAGTAAGGAGGTTTCGGCCACATAAGCAGTTCATTCGCGCCATGCCGCCCGCTGTGCGCCGAATGGATTCAGCGCCCTGTAACAGGCCCTTCTGTCGTTTCCTCGTACGCAGATACGTACCTCCGCTCTGATGTGCGGGCGCCGGAGGGGCATCGGCCGGGCGACGGCGCTGGGTGAAGGTCGCGACCTGGGGCACGGTCGGGGAGGGGCGGCGACCGCCGGATCCGCGCCGCTCGTGACCCCGGGCATCACCGGGCGGTCGGTCCCGCTCGCTCCCCGCCGTGCCGCGCCCCAGTGGCGGACCGGTCCGGCATGCTCCGTCATATCCGAAATGCCCTCATCTGTCCCATATTTCCCTGAGGTGGCTGGGAGTGACTCCCGTCACTTCCAGTGACGTATGGGACATGGCTTCCGCAGGCCGGGGCAAGCGCGCACGAGCAGCACCACCACCGCGGGTAGGCCGCGGTGCCGGAATCGGAGGTACAGCGCGTCGTGTCCGAGCAGACGACCATCCACATCGCCGGGACCTGGCGTTCCGCGGTCTCAGGAGCCACCCGCGAGGTCCTCGACCCGGCGGACGCCACGGTCCTCGCCGTCGTCGCCGAGGGCGGCACCGCGGACACCGATGCGGCCGTCAGCGCCGCCCGCGCCGCCTTCGACGGCGGCGAGTGGCCGCAGACGCCTGTCCTGGAGCGGGCCGGGCTCCTGCGCCGCACCGCCGACCTGCTCCACCGCGACCGCGAACGCCTCGGGCTGCTGGAGAGCCGCGACGCGGGCAAGACCCTGGAAGAGGGCCGCGTGGACGTGGACTGCGTCGCGGACGCCTTCCGCTACTTCGCCGACCTCGTCACCGGCGAGAGCGCCGGCCGCGTGGTCGACGCCGGCACCCCCGACGTCCACAGCGTCGTCGTCCACGAGCCCGTCGGGGTCTGCGCCCTGATCACCCCGTGGAACTACCCGCTCCTCCAGGCCTCCTGGAAGATCGCCCCCGCCCTCGCCGCGGGCAACACCTTCGTGCTCAAGCCCAGCGAGATCACCCCGCTGTCCACGGTGGCCCTCATCGGCCTGCTGGCGGAGGCCGGACTGCCGGCCGGCGTCGCGAACCTGGTCACCGGGCCCGGCGACCCCGTCGGCGCCCGCCTCGCCGCCCACCCCGACGTCGACCTCGTCTCCTTCACCGGCGGTCTCACCAGCGGTACGAAGGTGATGCGCGCGGCCGCCGACTCCGTCAAGAAGGTCGCCCTCGAACTCGGCGGCAAGAACCCCAACGTCGTCTTCGCCGACGCCTGCGCCACCGAGGAAGGTTTCGACACCGCCGTCGACCAGGCCCTCAACGCCGCCTTCATGCACAGCGGCCAGGTCTGCTCCGCCGGTTCCCGGCTCATCGTCGAGGAGAGCGTCGCCGAGCGCTTCGTCGCCGAACTCGCCCGCCGGGCCGACCGGATCCGCCTCGGCCGCGGCACCGACCCGGGCGTGGAGTGCGGACCGCTGGTGTCCGCCGCCCAGCGCGAACGCACCGAGGGGTACGTGGCCTCCGCCCTCGCCGAGGGCGCCGTGCTCCGCTCCGGCGGCGAGCGGCCCGACGGGCCCGGCTACTTCTACCGGCCGACCGTGCTGGACCGCTGCCACCGCGGGATGCGCGTCGTCCGGGAGGAGGTCTTCGGGCCTGTCCTGACCGTCGAGACCTTCCGTACCGAGGCCGAGGCCGTCGCGCTCGCCAACGACACCGAGTACGGCCTCGCCGGTGCGGTGTGGACCTCCGACCCCGGCCGCGGCCGCCGCGTGGCGGGCCGGCTGCGCCACGGCACCGTCTGGATCAACGACTTCCACCCGTACCTCCCGCAAGCCGAGTGGGGCGGTTTCGGCAAGTCCGGCATCGGGCGGGAACTGGGCCCGTCCGGCCTGGCCGAGTACCGCGAGACCAAGCACGTGTACCAGAACCTCGCCCCGCGCCCCGTGCGCTGGTTCGCGGGCTGAAGGAGGAACACAGCCATGACCACCCCCACCCCCACCCCCACGCAAACCGACACGCAGGAGCAGGAGTACGACTACGTCGTCGTCGGCGGCGGCACCGCCGGCTCGGTGATCGCCTCCCGCCTCACCGAGGACCCGGACGTCACCGTCGCCGTCATCGAGGGCGGCCCCAGCGACGTCGACCGCCCCGACGTGCTCACCCTGCGCCGCTGGATGGGCCTGCTCGGCGGCGAGCTCGACTACGACTACCCCACCACCGAGCAGCCCCGCGGCAACTCGCACATCCGCCACAGCCGCGCCCGCGTCCTCGGCGGATGCTCCTCGCACAACACCCTGATCGCCTTCAAGCCGCTCCCGTCCGACTGGGACGAGTGGGAGCAGTCGGGAGCCGAGGGCTGGGACGCGGCCGCCATGGACCCGTACTTCGACCGGCTCCTCAACAACATCGTCCCGGTGGCCGAGAAGGACCGCAACGCCATCGCGCGCGACTTCGTCGACTCCGCGCAGACCGCCCTGGGCGTCCCGCGCGTCGAGGGCTTCAACCGGAAGCCCTTCCACGAGGGCGCCGGCTTCTTCGACCTCGCCTACCACCCCGAGGACAACAAGCGCTCCTCGGCGTCGGTGGCCTACCTCCACCCCGTCATGGACGAACGCCCCAACCTCCGGATCCTCCTGGAGACCTGGGCCTACCGCCTGGAACTCGACGGCACCCGGGCGCGCGGAGTCCACGTACGCGCCTCGGACGGAACGGAGTCCCTGGTCACCGCACGCCGCGAAGTGCTGGTGTGCGCCGGCGCCGTGGACACCCCGCGGCTGCTGCTGCACTCGGGCATCGGCCCGCGCGCGGACCTCGAAGCCCTCGGCATCCCGCCGGTGCACGACCTCGCCGGGGTCGGGGAGAACCTGCTCGACCACCCCGAGTCGGTGATCGTCTGGGAGACCGACGGCCCGATACCGGAGAACTCCGCGATGGACAGCGACGCGGGACTGTTCGTCCGGCGCGACCCCGAATCCGCGGGACCCGACCTGATGTTCCACTTCTACCAGGTCCCCTTCACCGACAACCCCGAGCGCATCGGCTACGAGCGCCCCGCGCACGGCGTCTCGATGACCCCCAACATCCCGAAGCCGCGCAGCCGCGGCCGGCTCTACCTGACCAGCGCGGACCCCGAGGTGAAACCGGCCCTGGACTTCCGCTACTTCACCGACGAGGACGACTACGACGGCCGGACCCTGGTGGACGGCATCAAGCTCGCCCGCGAGATCGCCGCGACCCAGCCGCTCGCCGGCTGGCTGGGGCGCGAGGTGTGCCCCGGCCCGGAGATCACCGGCGACGAGGAGCTGAGCGCCTACGCCCGCTCCGTCGCGCACACCGTCTACCACCCGGCCGGCACCTGCCGGATGGGCGCCGCCGACGACCCCGGGGCCGTCGTGGGCCCGGACCTGAAGATCCGCGGGCTCGAGGGCATCCGCATCGCGGACGCCTCGGTCTTCCCGACGATGCCCGCGGTCAACCCGATGATCGGAGTGCTCATGGTCGGCGAAAAGGCTGCCGAACTGCTCGTCCGGGACGGTGGTACCCGATGACCACCACCCCCGCAGCAGCCACCACCCCCGCCGTACCCGCCACCGATCCGGCCGCGTCCCCCGTCTTCTCCGTGGACGGCCTCTGGAAGGTCTTCGGCCCCGACAAGGCCGCCGCGAAGGTCCCCGGCTCCGCCGACGCCGGCCTGTCCGCCGGCGAACTGCGCGAGCGCACCGGCTGTACCGCGGCCGTCCGCGACGTCACCTTCGACGTCCGCAAGGGCGAGGTCTTCGTCGTGATGGGCCTGTCCGGCTCCGGCAAGTCCACCCTCGTACGCTGTCTCACCCGGCTCATCGAGCCCACCGCGGGAAGCCTGTCCATCGACGGCGAGGACGTCCTCGCCATGGACGCCACCCGGCTGCGCGCCCTGCGCCGCCACCGCGCCGCCATGGTCTTCCAGCACTTCGGCCTGCTCCCGCACCGCACCGTCCTCGACAACGTGGCGTACGGACTGGAGATCCAGGGCGTAGGCCGCGGCGACCGCCGGCACAAGGCCGCCGAACTCGTCGCCAAGGTCGGCCTCGAAGGCCTGGAGGACCGGCGCCCCGGCCAGCTCTCGGGCGGCCAGCAGCAGCGCGTCGGCCTGGCCCGCGCCCTCGCCGCCGACCCCGAAGTGCTCCTGTTCGACGAGCCGTTCAGCGCACTCGACCCACTCATCCGGCGCGAGATGCAGGAGGAGGTCGCCCGGCTCCACCACGAAGAGGGCCGCACCATGGTCTTCATCACCCACGACCTCTCCGAGGCCCTGCGCCTGGGCGACCGGATCGCGCTGATGCGCGACGGCCGCATCGTCCAGCTCGGCACGCCCGAGGAGATCGTCGGCTCGCCCGCCGACGACTACGTACGGGACTTCGTCCGCGACGTCCCCCGCGAACAGGTGCTCACCGTCCGCACCGCGATGCGCCCCGCCGCTGCCGGCGAGGCCGAACAGGGACCCGCGCTGGCCCCCGCCACCACCGTGGCCGAGGCCATCCAGGCCGTCGCCCTCGGCGGCGGTTCGGCCCGCGTCGTCGACCACGGCCGCTGCCTGGGCGTCGTGGACGACGCGGGGCTGCTCGCCGTCGTCGCCGGGCTCCCGGCCACGACCGGACGAGGGATGGCGGCATGACCTGCCGCGCCCGTTCCAAGGTCCCCGTCCCCGACGCCCGGAGGTGGTGCGCATGACCGCGACCCCGACCCACACGCCGCCCGACTCCCGCGCCGCCGCCCCCGCGCAGGCCCCGCGGTCCTCCGGACGCTCCGCCGGCCCGCGTCCCTCCCACACCGCGCCCGCCGTGCAGGACCGCCCCCGCAGAGCCCTGCCCGGCCTCGCCGGGCGCCGCGGCCTCCTCCTCCCGATGGGCGTCGCCGCCGCCCTGCTGATCCCGCTCGCCGTGGCCTTCCCCGGCGCCGGCAGCTGGCCCGCGGCCCTCGCCGTCGACCTGTCCGGCCCGCTCGGCCGCGCCGGCGACTGGATCATCGACCACCGCGACAGCCACTGGCTGTTCCTCTACGGCTTCGGCCACGTCAGCAACGCCGTCGTGGTGTCCGTCCGCGCCGTGTACGTGCTCCTCCTCGCCGCCGGATGGACCGGGGTCACCGCCCTGGCCGCCCTGGTCGCCTGGCGCCTCGCCGGCATCCGGCTCGCCCTGACCTGCGCCGCCGCCTTCGCCGCCTGCGGACTGCTCGGCATGTGGGTGCCGACCATGCAGACCCTCGCGCTGATGGTCGTGGCCGTCGCCGCCTCCGTCGTACTCGGCGCCCTGCTGGGCCTCGCGGCGGGGCTCTCCCCGCGCGCCGACCGCATGCTGCGCCCCGTACTCGACACCATGCAGATCCTGCCGGCCTTCGCGTACCTGCTGCCGATGGTGCTGGTCTTCGGCATCGGCGTGCCCGCCGCCGTCCTCGCCACCGTGGTCTACGCCGCCCCGCCCATGGCCCGCCTCACCGCCCTCGGCCTGCACGAGGCCGACGCGGGCGTCATGGAGGCCGCCGCCTCGCTCGGCGCCACCGGCCGCCAGCGACTGCTGACCGCCCGCCTCCCGCTCGCGCGCCGACAGCTCCTGCTCGGCGTCAACCAGGCCATCATGACGGGCCTGTCCATGGCCGTCATCGCCTCCGTCATCGGCGCGGGCGGCCTCGGCGACCGCGTCTACCAGGCCCTCGCCTCCGTGGACGTCGGCGCCGCCCTGGCCGCCGGCATCCCGATCGTGCTGCTCGCCGTGGTGCTGGACCGCACCGCCGACGCCGCCGGCCGCCGCATCGGCGCCGACCCCGTACCCGCCCGCGAACAGCACCTGCTGCGCCGGGTGTTCTCCGGCTGGTACGGCCGCCTGCTCACCCTCCTCGCGGCCGTGGCCGCCGCGGTCGCCGGCCGCATCGCCGGCAGCTCCCTGTGGCCCGAGTCCTGGACCGTCTCCGTGGCCGCCCCGGTGAACTCGGCCGTCGCCTGGATGACCGACCACCTCTACTCCGGCGTACCCGTCGTCGGCGGCACCGCCGACTGGGCCGCCCGCTTCACCGGCTGGATCCTCGACCCGCTGCGCAGCGGGCTCCAGGCCGCTCCCTGGTGGCTGCTCCTGCTCGTGGCCTGCGCGCTCGCCCTCCTCGCCGGCACCTGGCGCAACGCACTCACCGCCGTCCTCGCCCTGGGCGCCGTCGGAGTGCTCGGTGTGTGGGAAGCCTCCCTGGACACGCTCTCCCAGGTCCTGGCCGCCGTGGCGGTCACGCTCGTACTCGGCTTCGCGATCGCCGTGGGCGCCGCCCGCAGCGCCCGGGCCGAGCGGCTGCTGCGGCCCGTCCTCGACGTGTGCCAGACCCTGCCGCAGTTCGTCTACCTCATCCCCGTGGTCGCGCTGTTCGGTGTCGGCCGCGCACCCGCCGCCGCGGCCGCCGTGGTGTACGCGCTCCCGGCCGTCGTCCGGATCACCGTCCAGGGCCTGCGCGAGGTGGACCCGACCGTCGTGGAATCCGCCCGGTCGCTCGGCGCGACCCGCTCGCAGCTCCTGCGACAGGTCCAATTGCCCCTGGCCCGGCCCGCGTTGCTGCTGGCCGTCAATCAGGCCGTGGTACTGGTCCTCGCCGTCGTCATCATCGGCGGCCTGGTCGGCGGCGGCGCGCTCGGCTACGACGTCGTCCTCGGCCTCGCCCAGGGCGACCTGGCCACCGGCCTGGTGGCCGGCGCCGCGATCGTCTGCCTCGGCCTGCTCCTCGACCGCGTCACCCAGCCCGCGAAGGAGGCCTGACATGCGCGACGCACACCACCGCGGCTCCCGTGGCCCCCGCCGCCACCGGCGCGGCGCGGCCGTCCTGGCGGCCGCCACCGGACTCGCCGTCCTCACCGGCTGCGGGGCCGCCGACATGACCCGCCAGTCCTCCCCGTACGCCGCCGCACAGGGCGCGAAGACCGTCACCCTCTCCGTCCAGTCGTGGGTCGGCGCGCAGGCGAACACCGCCGTCGCCGCCTACCTCCTCGAACACGAGCTGGGCTACCGGGTGGACACCGTCCAGGTCGACGAGGTCCCCGCCTGGGACGCCCTCAGCCAGGGCCGCGTCGACGCCATCCTGGAGGACTGGGGCCACCCCGAACAGGAGAAGCGGTACGTAGCGGGGAAGAAGACCATCACCGCAGGCGGAGACCTCGGAGTGACGGGCCACATCGGCTGGTTCGTCCCCACGTACTTCGCCGGGGCCCACCCCGACGTCACCGACTGGAAGAACCTCGACAAGTACGCCGACCAGCTCCGCACCCCGGAGAGCCGCGGCAAGGGCCAGCTGATGGACGGCTCCCCGTCCTACATCACGAACGACAAGGCACTGGTGAAGAACCTGGGCCTGGACTTCGAAGTGGTCTTCGCCGGCTCCGAGGCGGCCCAGATCACCCAGATCAAGCAGTTCGCCAAGGAGCACAAGCCCTTCCTGACGTACTGGTACGAGCCGCAGTGGCTCTTCGAACGCGTCCCGATGACCGAGGTGAAGCTCCCCGAGTACACCGAGGGCTGCGCGGACGATCCGCAGAAGGTGGCCTGCGCCTACCCGCACACACCGCTGCAGAAGTACCTGAACACGCGCTTCGCGGAGTCGGGCGGAAAGGCGGCCGACTTCCTGAAGAAGCTCCACTGGACCAAGGCGCAGCAGAACGAGGTGTCCTTGATGATCGCAGAGGAGAAGCTGTCGCCGGAGCAGGCGGCGAAGAAGTGGGTGGAGCGCAACGAGAACGTATGGAAGCCCTGGGTGGAGTGACCACCCCTCCGCGCCGTCCCCCTCCCGCCTGACGGGCGGAGGGACGGCGCGGGGTCGCCGCCGACCAGCCGAACGGGGCTGCGGATCCACGGTGCCCGTCATGAGCGCGGTCGACTGGGGTGCGGTGTTCGGCAAGGAGAGCCGCGAGCCCGTGACAGACGTCTCGGTGCGCACGGGCGGTGAGAAGGAGTTCCCGCGGGCTCTTTCGGCGCGGCACCGATACGACCTGCACGAGGTGCATCAAGGCTGAGCCCAGAGCAAGCGCCCCGACCGCTCTGTCCCGATGCCACGGGCGCACCCGAACCCGACGAACACGCCCAGGCGTTCAGTGGCGGAGGACCGCGCCGGAGTCGGAAGCGTAGGGTGCCGCAGTTCCTGTCAGGCCAAACATCACTCAACGTGTTTATCACGCCCCATTTGGGAAACGCTGAGTAGCTACAGGATGTAAGGGTCAAGGCGAAAGGCGGGAGTTCATGTCCGTGAGCATCGGAATCATCCTCGTCGTGGTGACGGCGGTCATCGCTGCGATCGCGCTCGCCCCGGCGGTGGCACCTGCGGAATCCGACGAACGCGCAGCCCGGTCCCGTGATGAGGACGCGCGCAGGACCGGCCGGAGCCGGCGTCATCCCCGTCGGCTGCGCCACATCCCACAGCAGCAGAACGGGGACCGCAGGCGAAGCTTCGGCTGACCGGCGGCCACCGCCCGGCCCGTGGGACCCGCGGCCATCGCGGGTCCCACGGGCCGGGGTTACGCCATCGCGACGAAGACCGGGGGCGCCAGGGGGCGGTGGATCAGGGTTCTGGGAGGTGGGGTCCGAGGTGGCTGGGTTGGGCGGCGGTTCCGCGGCTCACGGCGGTCCCCGTACAGCAGGAGGACCGCCGCGAGCATCGGAGTACAGGTCAGGAGTATGAACGTCATGACGTCGCCTGCGCCGTCGGTGAGACAGCCTGGGCCGGCGGTGTTACCGCACCGGCCGCGTGCAGGAGGCGTTTCACGGCCCGGGAGCGGTTCGCGAGCCTGAGGCGGCGTCCGTGCCGGGGCCACCATTCGAGCAAGGCCAGGAAACCGGAGTCGGCGAAGGTGACGCGGGAGGCGTCCAGTACGAGGCCGGTGTAGCCGTCGTCGGCCGCCGAGGCCAGGAGCGCCCGCAGTGGGGCGGCACTGAAGTGGTCGATCTCCCCACGGAGGCTGACGACCAGAGTGGCGCCGAGGGTGGTGCAGGAGTGGACGACTATGCCGCCGGGCGCGGCGTCAGCGCCCGAGTCGTGCAGGGTGGGAGGGGCCAGGGGCGCGAGAGCGGCGGGCAGTATCGGGGCGGTGCTCGAGGTACTCACATCCCCCTCAACGCTTCCCACCCGGTGTCGGGAAACGAGCCGCGCGATCCTTTCACCCCATGTGACCAGTGGCGATCCCCGACAGGAGGAAAGATTCCACCCGGATGAGGCGTCAGACGCTGGCCGCGCGGCCGGCATTCGAAGCGGACGCCGGCCCCTGGTCCTGCCCGGCGCGACGTAGCGTGGCTCCATGCAGTCGATCCCGGTGTCCTGGACCGCCGCGAACGCCCGCCGGATGGACCGGCAGGGACTCCTCACCCCTGCCGCGGCCGCCGAGACCTCGCCCGCCGACATCGCCGGGCGGACGCTCGGCGCACACGCCCAGGTGATGGCCGCGGCGGAACTCTCCATCACCCTGCGCCTGGACGGCGCGACCCGCACCGACGTACGCGACGCACTGACCGGCGGACACGGGCCGGCCCACGGGCACGGCCCGGGACCGCTGTCGCGGCCGCGACCGGGCACACTGGTCAAGACGTTCGGGCCGCGCGGCACCATCCATCTGCTGCCCGCCCAGGACCTGCCCTGGTGGACCGGGGCCCTCTCCGCTCTGCCCGCGCGCCCCAGCACCTCGAGCCCCGAGGCCCGGATGACGGCCACCCAGACGGGCGAGGTGCTCGCGGCGATCGGCGACGCGTTGACCGGCGCCGAACTGACGGTGGACGAGCTCACCGAGGCGATCGTGGAACGGACCGGTTCCTGGGCCGCGGACCCGGTCATGCCCGCCTTCCAGACGCTGTGGCCGCGCTGGCGCCAGGTCACGCACACCGCCGCGCAGCACGGAGTGCTGGAGTTCGGCCCCGATCGGGGCCGCAAGGTCACGTACACCAACCCCGGCTGCACCCCGGCCTCTCCCACCCGGTCACTGCACGAGCTGGTGAACCGCTACCTGCGCGCCTACGGACCCGCCACCGCCGAAGACTTCGCCGCCTGGCTCGCCGCCCCCGAGGGCTGGGCCGCCGCGCTCTTCGCCTCCCTCGCGCAGAGGGGCCGCATCGAGGAGGTGGCCTTCGCGTCCGGCCGCGCATGGCTCGCCGCCGGCGACACCGCCTTCCCGGACGAACCCGTACGCGGCCTGAGACTGCTGCCCTACTTCGACGCGTACGTCGTCGCCTGCCGCCCCCGCGAACTGCTCTTCCCCGGCTCCGCGGCCATCCGTGCCCTGGCCGGCGGCCAGGCCGGCAACTACCCCGTCCTCCTGGTCGACGGTACGGTCGCCGGTGTCTGGCACCAGCGCCGTACGGGCCGCCGCATCGCGCTCACCGTGGAACCGATGGGCCGACTGAGCGCGGCCCACCGCCGCGCACTGGACGAACAGGTGGAACGTACGAGCGCCATGTGCGAGGGAACCGCGGACCTCACACTCGGCAAGGTCACCGTCGGCCCCCACGCCTGACACACGCCCGCTCGGGCACAGCCCCGGCCGTTCCTCGAACGAGCCCGCGTCATACGACACGAATGAGGTGTGGCCCCATGGCTCACGATGGACGAACCCTGATCATCGGGGCTGCCTTCATCCTTTTACTTGCAGGGTGTGAAAGTACCGGCGGATCCGATGGCGAATCCCCCGTGCGTGGCACCCACCTCACTCCGCTGGTCGAACTGGAAGCGGTTCCCGTGGTCGGTGATCCGCTAGACGATGTAGCGGGTCCCGTAAAGATTCTGTCCGAGCTTCAGTACGGGCATCATCGCCTCATCGCCTACGTGAACGGCGATTCCTGCGGAGTCCTCGCCACTTCCAAGGGTGAATCCAAGGCGAATTCACTCCATCTGGTCTCGAAGTGGCCTGCAGGAGGCGAGGGGAGCAATGTCTACCCAGCGGGCCCCTACAGCAGTGCCTCCAGTGCGGGAGGTGCGAACATCTGGGCATTCTTCCTGTGCAGCAAGAATGCCATGGTGATCGAATACTCCTCCGGCGAGGACGGCGTTCCGGAACGGGCTCGCGGTCCGGTCACCGTCGCGCAGGTCACCGACAGCCCGGCAACCTCGCGGATCACTGTGGGGGATCCCGAGGCGCGCAGGCAGATCGAGGAGCGGGCGAAGTCGGGAAATCAGGCTCCCGCACCGCCCGCCCGGTAGCGCATCGCCTCCGTTGTCCCCTGCGCGCCGGCGCCGGCCGGTGCGGGCGCCGGACGGGCGGGCGGCGGCCTGCCTCACGGGGACGCCGGAGGTTTCCCACCCGGATCGCGCCCGCTCAGCCCGAGTGCCCGGTCCAGTAGCGGGGCGTCGTCCGGTACGGGCACGACGGGGCCGAAGATGCCCCCGCCGCGGCTCTCGTCCTCGGAGGCCGCCAGGAGGAAGGAATGTGAGGCGCGCAGCGCGGCCTGATCGGGCGTGTACTCCTGGCCGGTGGCCCGGGCCAGGTCCCAGCCGTGGATGACCAGTTCGTCGACAGCCACCGCACCCGCGGTTTCGCCGGGCAGGTCCACGCCGCCCGCGCGGGTCATGCCGGTCCAGGCGGCAGGATCCCTCCAGGCCTCGGCCAGCTCGCCGAGGACCCGGGGCAGCTCCTCGCGCCAGTCGGCGGGCAGGGAGGACGCGGTTGGGTCGGGGGCCGTGTCGGTCGTGGGGCCCAGGTCCTTGCGGGCGGCGTCGCGGAAGGCGACGGCGAGGCCTGCGAGGTGGTTCAGCAGGTGGCTGACCGCGTACTCGGGGCAGGGGGTCGGGTCGGCGAGCCGGGCGTCCGGGACGCCTGCCGCGAGACGGGCCACGATCCGGGCTTGTGGTCCGAGGTCGAGGGTCGTGGTATCGGTCATCTGCCGCTCCTTCGGGGCGATGGGTCTGAAGGGTAGACCGGCGGCGGCGCCCGTACTCATCGCGACGCGGGCCGAATGTTCACCCGGGCGGGCGAGCAGCTCCGCCCTGACTTCGGCCGGGGCGCCGCGGGACACCGCCTCGCGCACGGCGGAGCTCCTGCTCGGGCGGGGCCGCGCGGCCCCGCGGCCGGCTCAGGGGCTGCGGGTCAGCGGTACCAGTCTTCGCCGGCGGGGGAGAGTGCACGGTGGAGGTACCTCTCCAGATCGGCTGCCACCCACGTGCGACTGTCGTTCTCGTGGTCCCAGACGAAGACGTCGGAGCGTTGAGGGGTACGCACGAAGGCGAACTGATCGCCGCCGCCGCTGTCCCCGAAGAACATCAGAGCATCGAACGGCATGTACAGCGTTCTGAAGCTTTCCGCGGTCCGGAATTCTGTGTTGTTCAGCCCGATTTGCGCCGCGCTCCAGACGACGTCGGTTCCGTCTTCATCGACTACGCCGTTGCATTCGAGGAGCAGTTCTCGCAGTGCCGCCGGAAGTGTCTGCCCCAACTGGAGCTCCAGGTCAAGCAGGTCCTGTTCGGACGCAGGGTTCTCCAGTTCAACGTCGTCGTACGTTTCTACGAGCTCACGCCACACGTGTCCTCCAAGGCTGTGTCGCTCTGTCACTGTGGAGATCGTCTCAACTGACTTGCCCGGACCCCGTGGCCGCCAGCCGCCGGGCGGTCCGGCGCGGGGTGGCCGGAACTCGCCCGAGGTGCATGAACAGAGGGCTACGTGCTGGTAACTTGCGGGAGTTGATCAAGGTTGGAGTGTGGCCGACCACGCTCCCGGCCAGAGCCGCCCCCCAGTCAAGGAAACACATTGGCACGCACCGTCCGTACGACGGCCCTCGTCTCCACCTCGGCCCTCGCACTCGGCTTCTCCCTCCTCGGCGCCACCGCCCCCGCCTCCGCCGCGGATGCGCCCACACCGCACCTGGACTCGGTCGAGCAGACCCTGCGTCAGGTCTCGCCGGGCCTGGAGGGCTCGGTCTGGGAACGCACCTCCGGCAACCGGCTCGGCTCCTCCGCCCCCGGCGGCGCCGACTGGCTGCTCCAGACACCCGGCTGCTGGGGCGACGCCACGTGCTCCGACCGGCCCGGATCGCGCCGTCTCCTGGACAAGATGCGCCAGGACATCGCCGGCGCCCGGCAAACGGTGGACATATCGACGCTGGCGCCCTTCCCCAACGGCGGTTACCAGGAGGCGATCGTCGCGGGCCTCAGGGAATCCGCCGCGAAGGGCAACCGGCTGAAGGTGCGCATCATGGTGGGCGCCGCGCCCATCTACCACTCCACGGTGATCCCGTCGTCGTACCGGGACGAGCTGCTCGCGAAGCTCGGCCCGGCCGCCGCGGGCAACATCACCCTCAACGTGGCCTCGATGACCACCTCGAAGACCGCGTTCTCCTGGAACCACTCCAAACTGGTCGTGGTCGACGGCAGTTCGGTGATCACCGGCGGCATCAACAGCTGGAAGGACGACTACCTCGAGACCTCCCACCCGGTCAGCGACGTCGACCTCGCGCTGTCCGGGCCCGCCGCGGGCTCCGCGGGCCGCTACCTGGACTCCCTGTGGGACTGGACCTGCCGCAACAAGAGCAGCTGGAGCTCGGTCTGGTTCGCCGCCTCACCCGGCGCGGACTGCATGCCCTCCCTGCCCCGGCCCGCCTCCCCGGAGGGCGGGGGCAACGTGCCCGCGCTCGCCGTCGGCGGCCTCGGTGTGGGCATCCGCCAGAACGACCCCACCTCGTCGTTCCGCCCGGTCCTGCCCACGGCCGGCGACACCAAATGCGGGGTCGGGGTGTACGACAGGACGAACGCCGACCGGGACTACGACACCGTCAACCCGGAGGAGAGCGCCCTGCGCGCCCTCGTCTCCAGCGCGACCTCGCACATCGAGATCTCCCAGCAGGACGTGCACGCCACCTGCCCGCCGCTGCCCCGCTACGACGTACGCCTCTACGACGCGCTCGCCGCGAAGCTCGTCTCCGGCGTGAAGGTCCGCATCGTCGTGAGCGACCCGGCGAACCGCGGCACCATCGGCAGCGGCGGCTACTCACAGATCAAGTCGCTCTCCGAGGTCGGCGACGCACTGCGCGGCCGGGTGACGGCCCTGACCGGTGACGGCGGCCGGGCGCGGACGGCCCTGTGCGAGAACCTCCAACTCGCCACGTTCCGTGCTTCCGACCAGCCGACCTGGGCGGACGGCAAGCCGTACGCCCAGCACCACAAGCTCGTCTCGGTCGACGGATCGGCCTTCTACATCGGCTCCAAGAACCTGTACCCGTCCTGGCTGCAGGACTTCGGCTACATCGTCGAGAGCCCGGCCGCGGCCGGACAGCTGAAGAGCGACCTGCTGGACCCGCAGTGGCGGTACTCCCAGGCCACGGCCACGTACGACCACGCCCGCGGCCTCTGCCAGGGCTGACGGCGGCCCTGTCCCGCCCCGCCCCGCCCCGCTCCCTCGTCCGGCCGGGCGGGGCGGGGCGGGCTCGGTCGGCAGTCCAGGGCGGGCCGACCTGTGCAGCCACTCAGCCGAGGGGCTCCCGGACGGCCGTGCCGTACGCGGCCGCCGTGATCCGGCCCAGTCCCGGGCGGCGTCCGCGGCTCCGGCCCCGACCGTGCGCGCCGGTCCTCAGGCCAGGTCGTACGTGAAGGAGTAGGCGACGGAGGAATCGCCGTGGCGGTACGTGAAGCCTCCGGAGCCCGTCAGTCCGGTGAGGTCTCCGGTGGCGGAGCCGGGGACCACCTCGAAGTGGCAGACGGTGCCGCCCGCGTCGAAGCTGCCGCGCTCCTCCAGGACGAAACTGCCCTTGCGGCCGTCGACGCTGCCGGTCAGCAGTTCCATGCCGCTGTAGCTGCCGACGTTCTCCCCGGTGTAGGCGATCGTGTAGTCGCACGCGGTCTCGGCGGCCTCGATCCCACCGGTGAACGCATTGGTGACACGGGCGTGGGCGAGCCGCGGGACGGCCTCCGCGGATCCGACGGGGTTCTCCTCCCAGTTGGCGAAGGCGAAGCGGCCACCGGTCTCTACGGGCGTGGGCATGGCTGTCCTCTCGGCCGGCCGGACGGTCTGCTCCGCCCGGCGGTTCATCAGGCTGTGCCCCAGGCTGGCAGCCGTACCTGACACCTTCTGTCAGGTACGGAGGACAATGGGATCCATGCGCGCCGACCGGCTCCTCTCCCTGATCCTGCTGCTGCAGAACCGCGGCCGGATGACCGCGCCCGAGCTCGCCGCCGAGCTGGAGGTGTCCTTGCGTACGGTCTACCGGGACGTCGAGGCCCTCGGCGCCTCCGGCGTCCCCGTCCTCGCCGACCGGGGACCGGCCGGCGGGTACCGGCTGGCCGAGGGCTACCGCACCCGCCTCACCGGTCTCACCGACGCCCAGGCCGGCTCCCTCTTCCTGGCCGGCGCCCCCGGACCCGCGCGGGAACTCGGCCTCGGCGCCGACCTGGCCGCCGCCCAGCTGAAGCTCCAGGCCGCACTGCCCGCCGCACTCGCCGGACGGGCCCGGCGGATCCAGGACCGCTTCCACCTCGACGCGCCCGCCTGGTTCCGGGAGGCCGACCCCGTCCCGCACCTCGCGCAGATCGCCCAGGCCGTGTGGGACCAACGCGTCCTGCACGCCCACTACCGCCGCTGGCGCGGCGAGGTGCGGCGCGAGCTGCACCCGCTCGGCCTCGTCCTCAAGGGCGGCATCTGGTACCTGGTGGCCGGGGTCGAGGACGCCGTACGGACGTACCGGGTCGCCCGGTTCCTGGCCGTGGACACCACGGCGGAGGGCTTCGAACGGCCCGCCGGTTTCGAACTCGCCGCGTACTGGCAGGAGTCCACCAGCCGCCTGGACGCCGTGCTCCACCAGCAGACCGCGGAGCTGCGCCTGTCCCCGCGCGGACAGCGGCTGCTGCCCATGCAGTTCGGGGCGGCCGGCAACCGGGCACTCGCCGACGCCGGCGCGGCCGACGCGGACGGCTGGGTCCGGGTGCTCCTGCCCGTCGAGTCGGAGGCGATCGCCGTCGGTGACCTGCTCCGGCTGGGCGCGGAGGCCGAGGTGCTCGGCCCGCCCGAACTGCGCCGCGCCCTCGCCGAAACGGTGGCCGCACTGGCCGGACGCTACGCCCGGCCCACGACGTAGGGTGGCGCAGTGATCGGACAGCCGGGGCCGGGAGGGAGCGCACGTGGAGATCGAGCTGCGGGAGACGGAGGACAGTGACCTCGGTGTGTTCTGGCTGCAGTTGACGGACCCCGGACTCCTGCACATGGCGGCGCTCACCAGGAAGTACCACTACGACCGGGGACACTTCGGCGCGCACTGGGCGAAGGTGCGCAACGACCCCGAGGTGACACTGCGTACGGTGCTGGCCGACGGGGTGGTGGTCGGGCACGCCGCCGTCTTCGGGCCGCCCGAGGAGCGCGAGGTGACCTACGTGATCGGCCGCGAGCACTGGGGGCGGGGCATCGCCACCCGGGCGCTGGCCGAGCTGATCCGGCTGGAGGACACCCGCCCGCTGCACGCCGGAGCGGTGGCCGACAACGCGGGCTCGATCCGCGTGTTGGAGAAGTGCGGGTTCACCGTCACCGGCCGCGAGCGCGATTTCGCGCGGGCCCGTGGCGAAGAGGTGGACGTCGTCCTGCTCACCCTGAGCTGAGGCGCCCGGCCCGGCCGCCGCCGGACTCCCAGCGGACCTCACCTTCCTGCAGCCGCCCGGTCGGGCGCAGCCCGCAGCCAGCGGCGACCGCCGCCGAGGCGGCGTGGTCCGGGTGGATGTGCGCGACCAGCCGGTCGACGGGCAGCGGGGTCAGCCAGGCCGCGACGGCCCGGGCGGCCTCCGAGGCGAAGCCGTGGCCCTGCCAGGGGGTACCGACGACCCAGGCGAGCTCGGCCACGCCGCGTGCCGGGGTGATCGTGGCCTGGACGGTGCCCGCCAGCCGTCCCCGCCCGCGCAGGCGCAGCACCCAGTTGGCCCAGACGGTCGCGGGGTCGGGGGAGCCGGCGGCGAGCCGCTCGTAGCGGGCGCGGAGCTCGTCCCGCGACAGCGGCGCACCGCCGGTGAACGCGTGCAGGGCGGGGTCGGCCAGGACGAGGCTCATCTCGTCGGCGTGCGCGGGGAGCAGCGGGAGCAGGTCCAGCCGGCGGGTCGCGAGGGCGACGGCCCGGATCGCGGGCCGGCGCACCTTGGCCGCCGCGCCCGGGCGGGGTACGCCGTCCACGGCCAGGCAGATGCCCAGCACCCGGTCGTGGCCGGTCCAGCCGTTGACGCGGCCGTGGTTGTTGCTGATCTGCACGCGTCGGCGCGGGATGTCCACCGCCGACACGAGGTGCAGGTACACGGTGCCGGAGACGCGGGCGAGGACGATGTCCCCGACCTCGACCAGCGCCGCGTCGGCGGGCGCGACCCGGACCCGCTGCCGGCCGTGGACCAGCGGCACCATGGACCCGCCGGTCGGCCGGAACTCCACGGTCTCGCCCCGGCCGATGCGGTCCGCCTGTGTGTCGAGCATGCCCATCGGGTGAGTCTCCCGGGGCGGGGCGCTCCCGGCCACCGGATTTCCCCCGACCCGCTCCGCCCCGCCCGCGCGGTGGCCGTGCACGGCAGGAACGGGCCTCAGAAGGGGGGACAGTCGCTGTAAGCCCACCGGCTCCGGCAGCGGGACGGCGGGGCGCGGCGTGCGCAGCAGCGCGACGGCCTCCTCGGCCCGCCCCAGCTCCACCAGCAGCGGGCCGAGGGCCCGTTGGTGCTCCAGCCGGTCCTCCTCCAGGAGCGCGGCGGCCTCCTCCGGGCGTCCTGCGACCGCCAGCAGGTCGGCCAGGCTCTCCACCGCGTACGGGCTCCGGCCCTCCGGGTGCGCGAGGGCCTCCCGCACCGCCTCGTCCAGCCGCCCGCAGGCCACAAGGAGCGGTCCCCTCAGCCGGAACAGCTCCCACTCCTCCCTGCCCCGCCGGACCTTGAGGGCGTCCAGGTGGGCGAGGCCCTCCTCGGCGCGGCCCTCGGCGGCCAGCAGCCGGGCGGCTTCCTCGGCCGCCGTCCACCAGCCGGTACCGACGTACGGGGCCAGTACCGCGAGGGCCTCCTCCAGCCGGCCCCGGTCCGCGAGGAGACGCGCCCAGGCGCGGGCGCAGAACCAGTCGCCGTCCTCCGCCAGGGCCTGTGCGCGGACCAAGTCGGCGTGCCCGAGGGCGAGGAGACGGTCGACGAGCTCCGGCGGCACGCACTCCTCGTGCATCCGGGTCCGGCGGTCGAGTACGGCGGAGTCCATGGCCGCAGCCTAAGGGGCGGCTACGGGGGCTCCACCTCCAGGAAGCGGCGCCGGCGCGGGCCCCGGTACAGCAGGCAGACCCAGCCCAGCCGTTCCAGTACGGCCGCGCAGGCCGTCAGCCGCTCCTGCTCCTCCTCGGCCGCACCGCCGCCCGGTGGCCCGAGCCAGGTCACCTCCACCCGCCCGGGCTCCGGCCGGGCGGCCACGCGGTAGCCCGTGCGCGTACGCCGGCCCTCCGCGTCCACTGCCGACGGAGTGATCCCCGCCGCCTCCAGTACGAGGGCCACCGCGCGCGGCGGCTGCCGGACCTCCCACGGCGCGGGAACCGCCGCGCCCGCCGGGCCGTTGACCAGACGACGGATCTGCAGCAGCCCCTCGTACGCCGTGCGCAGCTCCGCCTCCCGCCGGCCGGGCGGCGCCTCCGGGCCGTCGCCGGTCGCGGCCTCGAAGCCCTGCCCCGGTACCGTCATCGCCCCGCACCCTCCCGGCTCTCGTCAGACGCCCGACGGGCCCCTCTGCCCGTCTGAGTACGTTGCGCCCGACGGCCTGAGTATCCGCCCCGATTCCCCGCCGGGCCGCCGCTGGTCGAATGGGGTCATGACTTCCGACGCCCCGCGCAGCGCGACCGTCCGCCCGCGCATGC
Organism: Streptomyces sp. 147326; assembly: GCF_045000215.1. Lineage (NCBI taxonomy): Bacteria > Bacillati > Actinomycetota > Actinomycetes > Kitasatosporales > Streptomycetaceae > Streptomyces > Streptomyces sp. 147326. The sequence continues at coordinate 8,067,974 of NZ_CP134201.1, forward strand.
AGCACGTGACCACCGCAGGCTCGGCCCTGGCCGTGGCGCTGGTCCCGCTCGTCGTCGGCGTCCTGTTCGCCAAGGCGATGGCCGCCGACCCGATGACCCCGGTCAACGCCCTGATCGCGGGCGGCGGTCAGCGGGCCGCCCTGCCGCGGGGTGAGTGGAAGCGGCGCGGCCACAGCACCCTGCGCAGGTTCCGTACGGTGCGGCGTGACACGACGCGCCGGTGCGCCCACGTCTGCGGCCGCCGTCCCTGATGCCGCCGTCCCTGATTGCGCCGTCCCTGATGCCGCCGGGCGTCAGGGCGCGGCGAGGGGCTCCTGGAGTTCGGTGACCCACTGCTCCGGGTCCTGCGGGCAGGAGAGCGTCAGCTCCCGCGCGTATCCCGCCGAGCGGTGGCCGTGCGCGCCGATCCACCGGGCCAGGGCCTGCGCGGTCGGCAGTACGCCGTCCATCGAGCCCCGGTGGACCACGGTCGCGGCCCGCTCCACGCCGGGCAGCGTGACGATCCGCACCTCGCCCCCGAGCTGCCCGGCGCGGACCGAGGCCGCCACCGGCAGACCGGCGTGGACGAGGACCGCCGTTCCGGAGTCCGCGCCGGGCGCGTCCTCGTAGTAGGCGGTGCCGGGACCGGTCGGGACGACCCCGGCCTCCTCGGCGCGGCGGCACAGCTCGTCGTAGAGCGGCCCGATGACCGGCCCGATGTCCTGCGGTTCGTAACTCGCGGCCGTCCCGGTCAGCTCGGCGAGCCGGACGGGCGGGAGGCTCTTCACGACGATGTCGTCGGCAGGCATGGTTCCCTCTGTCTCGATGGTCCGGAGCCTCGCCTCGACCTGGACCAGCCGGGCCGCCGCGGCGGCCATGGCGGTCTCCAGTTCCGCCTGCCGCAGCCGCAGCATGCCGCGCAGCTCCTCCGCGCCCACCCGCTCGCCGAGGATCGTCCCCACCTGGTCGAGGCTGAAGCCGAGTTCCTTGAGCGCGATGACACGGTTGAGGCGGGCGAGCTGCCCGGCCTCGTAGAAGCGGTAGCCGGTGAACGGGTCGACACGCGCCGGGCACAGCAGTCCGAGCGCGTCGTAGTGGCGCAGCATGCGGACCGACACCCGGCCGTGTTTGGCGAAGTCTCCGATGGTGAACATGACGCGCTCCACTACAAGGTCTGACACAGGGGGAGGGTCAAGCGTCGCACCCGGCGCGGAGAAGGTCAGCGGCCGTACTGCCGCAGACACAGGTCGACGATGGACGGCGGTACGACCCCGTCCGCGGCCGCGCACAGCTCGTCGATGCGGGGCGGCGGGGCCGGCCGCCGGCGCTGATGCGGGTGCGCGGTCGCGGGCCCCGGCACACGCGCCCGCCGGGGCGGCGTCGCCTTGGCGCGGGCCCGATCGGGGGAGGGGGCGGGCTCCGGCCCGGGGTCCCGTTCCGGCCCCGGGCCGGGGTCCGCGGCCGGGTCGTGCTCGGCGGTCGCGGGCAGCTTGCCCAGGGGCAGCGCCAGGGGTGTGGGGAGCTCGGGCGCGTCGGCGGGCGGCACCGAACCGCGTACGGGAACCGGAGCCGCATCCTGCGGTGCGACGGAGACACAGCCGGCACTCGCGAGGAGCGCGACGAGGGAGAGGGGCACGGCCCGGCGTAACTGCATCCGACCACCTTGCCGTACCGTGCGGCCCGCCCGGTTCCCCGCCTCACGCGTCCGGGTGACACCGCCCCGTGGTTGCGGCCGGGGCGTGTGGAAAATTGGGGAACGGCAGTGCGGGTGACCGGGGAGGCGCGACCTCCGGAGCCCCGCGCCGCCGCGTCCTGCCCGCCGAACGCCCGTACGGAGTGCCCCTCCATGACCTCAGCCGCCGCGCCCGGCAACCCCACGCCGCCCCCGGATCCCACAGCCCGGCCCACGCCCCCGCCCCCCGCCGCCGCATCCCTGCCGGCGGCCCGGTCCGAACCGGGGAGCAGACCAGAACGGGGGAGCAGATCCGGACCGGGGAGCGGACCCGCACCCGGGAAGGGCCCCGCGCCGTGGAAGGGCTGGGCGGCCGTGTGCGCCGTCGCGCTCGGGATCTTCTGCGTCATCACCTCCGAGCTGCTGCCCGTCGGGCTCCTCACCCCGGTCGGCGCCGACCTGGACGTCTCCGACGGGATCGCCGGGCTGATGGTCACCGTGCCCGGGCTGGTCGCCGGGTGCTGCGCTCCGCTGGTCACCGTCGGCGCCGCCCGCCTCGACCGGCGGCTCGTGCTGTGCGTGCTCATCGCCCTGATGGCCGTCGCCAACCTCGCCGCCGCCCTCGCCCCGAACTTCGCCGTCGTGCTGGCGGCCCGCCTGCTGGTCGGCGTCAGCGTCGGCGGGTTCTGGGCCATCGCCGGGGGACTCGCCGTACGCCTCGTCCCCGAGCGCCACGTCGGCCGGGCGACCGCCCTCGTCTTCGGCGGCGTGCCCACCGCCTCCGTGCTCGGCGTGCCCGCCGGCACCCTGCTCGGCGAACTCGGCGGCTGGCGCACCGCCTTCGCGGCGGTCGGCGCCCTCGGACTCGTCACGCTGACCGCCCTGCTCCTGCTGCTGCCCGCGCTGCCGCCGACCCGCCCCATCACCTTCCCCGAACTGCCCGCCCTGCTCCGCGGGAACCGTGCGGTCCGGGCCGGGGTGATCGTCACCTTCCTCGTGGTGACCGGGCAGTTCGCCGCCTACACCTTCGTCCGGCCGATCCTGCAGGACGTCTCCGGCATCGACGCCGGATACGTCGGCACCCTCCTGCTCGGCTACGGCGTCGCCGGTGTCGCGGGCAACTTCCTGGCCGGGGCGCGCGACGCCTACCGGACGCTCCTCGTGGTCAGCGCCAGCCTCACCGTGATCCTCGCGCTCATCGTGGTCCTCCCGGGACCCGTCGCCGGGACCACGCTGCTGCTCGCCTGGGGGCTCGCGTACGGCGGGGTCTCGGTGAGCGTGCAGGGCTGGATGATCAAGGCGTCCCCGGACGCGCCCGAGGCGGCTTCCTCGCTCATGGTGGCCGTGTTCAACCTCGCCATAGCCGCGGGCGCGCTGTTCGGCGGCCTCGCCGTCGACGGCATGTCCGCCCCCGCCGCCCCGCTCGGCGGAGCCGCCCTCATGCTCGTCGCAGCCTGCACCGTCTGGGCCACGGCGGTCCGCCGCGGCGACAGACGGGATGGACGGGAGGATTCCGGACATCCGGCTTGACCCGGACCCGGCCGGAGGGAAAGAGTGCGCCGATCAAGAACCACCGTTCGAGCCGCACTTCGGAGATACGTCAGATGTCCATATCCGTCCGCTCATCGCTCGTCCCGGCCACGACCGGCGGTTCTCCGGCGCTCGGTACCCGCGGCGTCCCCGCCGCCGGTGTGCCCCTGGCCCCCGCCGCCCGGCGGCGCAGAGCCTGACCGGCCGGGTGGGGGCCGGCACCGCACCGCCGCGCCGGCCCCCGTCCCTGCCGGGGAGACCACCATGTCCCAGCACCCTGATGAGAGCGGGCTCGTCCCCGACGACCACCTGCTCGTACGCCCGTACGTCGCCGCCTCGGGCCGACCGCCCCTGTCGACGGCGCCCGCCTGGCCGCAGACCGGACCCCTCGCCTTCCCCGGACCGGCCCGCGGCCCGCGGGCCGGCGGCCCCGGCGCAGCCCCCGCCCCCGCCGATGCTCGCGGAGCCGTTCGCGATGCCACGGATCCCGGGAGCCGCAGCCGGCTTCCGCTTGCCGTCGGCACCCTGCTCGCGCTGGCCGCGGTCGGCGCCCTGGTGCTCCTGCTGAGCGGGCCCGAGCCGGAACCGCCCCGGGCCGGCCCGCCGCCCGAGCTGTCCGTGCCGGTGCTCCCGGCGCGCAGTCCGGACGCCGACGTCACCGGAACGCCCCGGCCGACCGCGTCCGTACGGTCCGCAGCGCCCTCGGCCGCCCCGGCGACGGAACCTCCCACGACCGCGAGCGGGTCTCCGGAGCGGACGCCCTCGCCGAGCGCGTCGCCGCCGCGCCCGTCGGGTGCCTACGTGACCCTGCGGATGGGGGACAAGGGTCCCGAGGTCCGCGCCCTGCAGGAGATGCTCTACGGGCAGGGGTTCACGTACGTCTCCGTCACCGGCGTCTACGACGGCCAGACCAAGCGCGGTGTCAGCCAGCTCCAGCGCGACCGGTCCATCAAGGGAGACCCGCAGGGCGTCTACGGCCCCGCCACCCAGGCGGCGATGAGGTAGTGCCGCGCGGCCTTTGGCGGCCTCCGGCGGGGGATCAGCGGCCGCCGGAGACCCGCAGCACGGTTCCCGTCGTGTACGAGGCCTCCGGGGACAGCAGCCAGGCGATGGCCCCGGCGATCTCCTCGGGCCGGCCGGGCCGCCCGAGCGGGATCCCGGCCGCCGCCCGCGCCGGGCGGCCGGGATCACCCATCGCCGCGTGCATGTCGGTCTCGATGATGCCGGGCGCCACGGCGTTGACCCGGATCCCGTCCGGGCCGAGCTCCTTGGCGAGGCCCACGGTCAGCGCGTCGGTGGCCGCCTTGGTCGCCGCGTAGTGCACGTAGTCCCCGGGGCTGCCGAGGGTGGCGGCCGCCGAGGAGACGTTCACGATCGCCCCGCCGCCGGATTCCGCCATGTCCCGGGCGGCCCGGCGGCAGCACAGCAGGTACCCGAGGAGGTTCACCTCGACCACCCGCCGCAGGTCCTCGGTCCGGGCGTCGGCGAGCCGGCCCGGCGGGCCGGTCACCCCTGCGTTGTTGACCAGGCCGCCCGGCGTGCCGAGTTCGGCGCCGGCGATGTCGAAGAGCCGCTCCACGGCGCACTCCTCGGAGATGTCGCCGCGTACGGTCACACAGCGGACCCCGGTGGCCCGTACGCGCTCGGCGACGGCTTCGGCGGCCGCCTCGTCGCGGGCGTAGCCCAGTGCCAGGTCGTGCCCGTCGGCGGCCAGCCGCAGCGCGGTCGCCGCACCGATGCCCCTGCTGCCGCCGGTGACGACGGTGACCGGACGACGTCGTGACACGGGAGCCTCCTGCGGACGGTGGAACAGCGGATGTCGGAACACAGCGCGCGGTGCGGCAGGCTAACACCGTGATATTCGCTGGACCAGCGAAAATGCTGACCGGAGAGTGATCGTCACCGACGCGCCGCCGCAGGAACGGCGTCGTCCGCCTCCCTGACGACTGCAGGAGCCGTTCATGTCCACTTTGAGAGTCACCGCCGAAGAGCTGACCGTCCACGAGCACCCGAACGCCGACGCGTTGGAGCTGGCCCAGGTGGGTCTGTACCGCGCCGTGATCGCCAAGGGTGCCTACCGCACCGGCGAGTTCGCGCTCTACATACCCGAACAGGCCGTGCTGCCCGCCGAGCTGATCGAGGAGCTCGGCCTCACCGGGCGGCTCGCCGGCGGCTCCGCCGACCGGGTCAAGGCGGTCCGGCTGCGCGGCGAACTCTCGCAGGGCCTGGTGTGCCGGCCGCGCGTGCTCGCCGACGTCGACCTCGTGCAGGCGGCCGAGGAGGGCACGGACTTCGCGGAGCTGCTCGGCATCACCAAATGGTCCCCGCCCATACCCACCACGATGAACGGCGAGGTCGAAGCCGCCGCCGACCTGATGCCGTGGGTCGACGTCGAGAACCTCCAGCGCTACCCGCACATCTTCGAGCCGGGCGAGCAGATCGTCCTCACGGAGAAACTGCACGGCACCGCCTGCCTGTTCACGTACGTGGCCGGGGAGGAGCGGTCCCTCGTCTCCTCCAAGGGCTTCGGCTCGAAGGGGCTGGCGCTCAAGGAGGACGAGCGCAACCTCTACTGGCGGGCCGTACGCGGCCACGGCGTGCCGGCCGTCGCCGCGGCCCTGGCCGCCCGGCTCGGCGCCACCCGGGTCGGGATCTTCGCCGAGGTGTACGGCGCGGGCGTCCAGGACCTGGCCTACGGGACCGACGTGCGCACCGCCGACACACCACCCGGGTACGCCGTCTTCGACGTGTCCGCCGAGATCGAGGGGCAGGTGCGCTGGCTGGACCCGGCCGCCGTCCTGACGGACGGGGAACTGCCGCTGGTGCCACGGCTGTACGAGGGCCCCTACGACCTCGACACGGTGCTGGAGCTCGCGAGCGGCCGCGAAACCGTGTCCGGGCGGGCCGTGCACCTGCGCGAGGGCGTCGTGATCCGCCCGTCGACGGAGCGCTACAGCCCGGTCGTCGGGGGCCGGGCCATCGCCAAGGCGGTCAGCCCGGCCTACCTGACCCGCAAGGGCGGCACCGAGTACGAGTGACCGCCCAGCGCTTCCTAGGATGACCCGATGTCCCGGACCGATGCCTTGTCGAGGGCGCTCGACACCCCGGGGGAACCGCCGCTGCGGCCCCTTCCGCCCACCGTGTCCGCGCTGTTGCGTGCGCTGGCCGCCCCGCCCCGGCTGGCCGCGCACCTGCGGCTCGTGCACGACGTCGCGTACGAGCTGGCCGACTGGCTGGAGGGGCACTGCCCGGGCCTGGCCTTCGACCGGGCGGCGGTGCTCTTCGGGGCGGCCACCCACGACATCGGCAAGGCCGTGCACACGGCCGAACTCGGCGGGCCGGGCTCCGAGCACGAGCCGGCGGGACGGGAACTTCTGCTGGCGCACGGGTTCACCGAGCGGCAGGCCCGGTTCGCCGCGACGCACGCCGCGTGGAGCGAAGACGGGGTGAGCACCGAGGAGTTGCTGGTCAGCCTCGCGGACAAGGTGTGGAAGGGCAAGCGCGTCCAGGACCTGGAGGAGCTCGTGGTGGGCCGCCTCGCCGGAGCCACCGGCGCCGAGCGCTGGGAGGCGTACCTGGAGCTGGACGGGGTGCTCGGGCGGATCGCCGAGGGGGCGGACGAGCGGCTCGGCTTCCAGGCCGCCTTCCCCGTGCACACGTGACCGGCCCCGGGTGACCGGCCCCGCTTGACGGCGATGCCCGACCGGCCGTGCCATGCCGCCTGCGTGGGACGCGCCGCGCCGCGTTCGCCCCGCATCGTGGGGTGGGCGCGGCGTGCGTGGTGGGATGGACCGGGGGCGGGTCCACCAGCACACGGAGAGGTCGGGTACATGTCCCAGTCGGGCCGGAGCAGCCAGGAAACCATGCGGGCGATGGCGTACGAGACGTACGGCGGGACGGAGGTGCTCTCCGAGATCCGGCTGCCGCTGCCCAAGTGCGGCCCCGGCGAGGTGCTCGTCCGGGTGAAGTACGCCGCGGTCAACCCCGTCGACTGGAAGATCATGTCGGGCGGGCTCGACGCCCTGATGGACGTCGTCTACCCGGTGATCCCCGGCTGGGACGTGGCCGGCACCGTCGAGCGGGTCGGCATCGACGTCCCCGAGTACGCCGAGGGCGACGAGGTCATCGCCTACGCCCGCAAGGACTACGTGCACGGCGGCACCTTCGCCGAGTTCGTCACCGTGCCCGTACGCGCCCTCGCGCACAAGCCCTCCTCGCTGAGCTGGGCCGAGGCCGCCGGGCTCCCGCTGGCCGGACTCACCGCCTACCAGCTGCTGACCCGTCTCGGCACCGGCAAGGACGACACGGTCCTCATCCACGGCGCCGCGGGCGGCGTCGGCTCCTTCGGCGTGCAGATCGCCCGCGCGCTCGGTGCCCGCGTCATCGGCACCGCCTCCCCGCGCAACCACGACCGGGTGCGCGAACTCGGCGGCGAACCCGTCGAGTACGGGGACGGCCTCGCCGACCGTGTCCGCGCCCTCGTGCCCGACGGGCCCACCGTCGTCGCGGACTTCGTGGGCGGCGTCGGCGGTGTCACCCGGGAAGTGCTGCACGACGACGGCCGGCACGCCTCCATCGCCGACCCCAGCGTGCTCGGATCGGGCGGGGAGTGGATGTGGGTCCGCCCGGTCGGCAGCGACCTGGCCGAACTGGGCCGGCTCGCCGACAGCGGACAGCTGAAGGTGCCGGTCGCCAAGACCTTCCCGCTGGCCGAGCTGGCAGCGGCCTTCGAGCTGAGCCAGGGCGGACACACGGCGGGGAAGATCGTCATCGAGGTCTGACCCCGCCCCCGGAGGCACGACGCCAGGTCGGGTGAGGCCGGGCCGGGTCAGGTCAGGTCAGGCACCTCGCCGCAGGCCGCCCGGGTGACTTCGACCCCCGGCAGGCCGGCCCGCCACGGGCCGGCCAGCGCGGCCAACGCCGCGGCGTCCGGCGGGGCGGAGCCGAGGCCGATTGCGTAACGGGCGAGGCCCGGGCCGGACTCGAAGGGACGTGGCCAGGCGTGTGCGTCCGTGACTCCGGCCCCCTCCAGGGCGCCGAGCAGCGCCCGCAGCCGCCCCCGTACCCGGCCTAGGGTCTCCTCGAACCCGTCGCCGGACGTGCGTACGGTCACCACCGCCCAGGCCGCGTGCCTGCGGTGCAGCGGCGGCGGGGTCACCACGGCCCGGCCGGCGCCGTCGGGCCCGGCTTCCAGCAGCTCCCACGCCCGGTACAACTCCTGGACCAGCAGGTCCCGCAGGCCCGGTCCCACCTGGGCGGTGCAACTGCGCACCGGCTCCGAGGGCGTCAGGACCGTGACCGGATCCAGCCCGTCCGGGGCCGCCACCGCGGCCGACGGCGACAGCCCGACCGGCTCCCGCCAGTCCCAGGCGGCCCATCGGCCGAAGAACTCCCGCAGCAGGGCGTCCGGATCCAGGGCCCCGGTCTCCTGGACCGTACGCGCCGCCAGGACCGCCCAGGCGAGCCCCGGCAGCCCGCCGAACGGGGCCGAATCCAGCCCGCGGGCCCGGGCCCACTCCTTCACCTCCCGCGCCAGCCGGGCGAAGGCGGCGTGCTCCGCGCCCACCCGGTCCCGCACGGCATCGGCGTCGCTCACCGCGCTCAGCGCGACGGCGGCAGCCTCGCCCAGCTCCGCCCGCCGTGCCACCGCGTGCGCGGGATCCAGACCGCCGGTCGCCACCGCCACCAGGTCCACGGACAGCGCCCCGACGCGGAACCGCAGCCCCGGCACCCGCGCCCCGGTCACCTCGCGCAGCGGCCCGGCCTCCGGCAGGGCCGCAGCCAGCCGGTCCCGTACGCCGGCGACACCGGCCGCCCCGGGCAGCGCCGCCACCAGGTCCAGATCGGCCCCCGGCAGCGCGCAGCCCATCCGGCGGGATCCGGCCACGTGCACCTCCGCCCCGCCCAGGGCGGCCCGGACACGGGCGACGACCGACTCGGCGCGGCCGTGCGGCGCCACCGGGCCGGACTCGCTCCCGCGCTCATGACCGGGCTCAGGACCGCGCTCGTGCCGGGGCTCAGGAGCACGCTCGTGCCCGGGCTCCGGTTCCGGTTCCCAGCGCACCGCGCCCGTCCCCAGCGCCACGGTCGCCCGGACCCGCATCGGTCCGTTCCCGCGCCGCGAGAGCACCGCCAGCTCCCCGACCGGCGAGGACACACCGCCGCCGAGCCGTGCCGTGAACTCCGCGACCGCCCGCTGCGGGTCCTGGCTGCGCCCCAGCGTCAGGTGCGGGGTGTACCCCTCGGCGCGCCCGCGGCAGCCCGGGAACCGTTCCGTCAGGGCGCGCCGGAGTTCCTGCCACGGCGCGTCACCGGCCGCCGCCGGGTCCAGCCAGACGGTGGCGTCCTCGCGGTGCCCGAAGCTGTGCACGCCCTCCAGCCGCGCCTCGAAGGGCCCCCTCCCGGCGGCCACTTCGGCCAGCAGCGGCAGGGCCTCGTCGAAGGAGGACTCCGGCACGAAGCCGAAGAGCAGGTTCACGTGCGCGGGCCAGCGGGCGGCCTGCGGGTCGTGCTTCCGGCGCACCTCCCGTACCGCCTCCGGGAGCCGCGGTGGCAGCCACGCCACCGCCGTCCGCGCGGTCGCCGGTACGTCGAGCCGCGCCGGCCCGCCGCCGGACACCCCGAACTCCACGGTGGCCTCCACACCGAAGTGGTCGGAGATGAACAGCCCCTCCTCGGCGGGCACGTTGCCGCGCAGCGCCGCCCGGGTCACCCGCGCCCCCGTGGCCCCCAGCAGGATCCGGTCCAGCCGCGACGCCCGCCCGGACAGCGAGCCCACCGCGGCCAGGGGATTGACCGCCGGGTCGAAGGTCGGCGTACCGTCCGCCGCCCCGTGCACGTCGCTCCAGGCGTCCCGCATGCCGAGTGCGGCCGCGGGCCCCTCCGCCCCGTGGCGGCCGTCGTTGAAGTCGCCCAGCAGTGCCACGGCGGCTTCGACGCCGGCCAGGCCCTCCGCGAGCCGGGCCAGTTCGGCGTCCCGCCGCAGATGCCCGTTCTCGGTGTGATCGCTGGTCAGGTGGGTGGCGGCGACGACCAGCGGGCCGGCCGCGGTGTCCACCGTCACGGCGGTGACCGCCTTGTGCGGGCCGAGCGGGTGCATCCCCGCCTCCCGCACCGGCAGCCGGCTCAGCACCAGCAGTCCGCACGCACCGACGTCCCGGCCGCCGGGATCCGTGCCCAGGGTGTACCCGACCCGCATCCAGGGCGCCGCCAGCAGCATCGAGAGCAGTCCGGGCTCGACCTCCTGCAGTGCGATGACGTCGGCGTCGGCCGCCGCCAGATCGGCCAGCAGCAACGGCCTGCGCCGGGCTGTGGCGATGCGCGGGGCGTCGTACCGGTCCCAGAGCGTGTTCCAGGTCAGCAGCCGCACCGCCGCGGAGCCCACGGCCGCGCCGCGGGGCGGGGCCTGCGCGGGCCGCCAGGCGCCACCGCCCGCCGGGTCCCACGCGTACGGGGTCCGCGCGGTGAAGAACGGGGCCCGCAGCAGGCGCGGATCGCGGACCCGCCCCGCCGCGGTGGCATCGATCCGGTCCACACCCGTGGCCCGGTCCCAGACCAGTTCGCCGTCCGCTTCGACGAACAGCACCCGGTGCCAGGGGATGTCGCCGCCGGGCACGAAGGTGGGCAGCGGAACCCGCTTCGGCGCCGCCCCGCGCTGGAGCAGGCCGAGCACGAACCGCGCCGGATCGAACCGAGGGTCCCAGCGCACCTGGTGGTAGAGCTGCTCACTGGTACGCATCAGATCTCCCCGCCGATCGTGTCCGGGCCGTCCGCGAGGCCGCCCGCCGCATCCTCCACGCCCCCGCCCGCACCGATGTACCACGTACGGTGCGCCTGACCGGCGTACGGGGGACTGAACCGGTGCAACTGGGAGCTCAGCACCTGCTCCGGCACCGGATGCGGGCGCACGGCATTGCGGCGCCGCAGCTCCGGCTCGTCGACCAGCACCACGGCGTGGGTGACCAGCGCGTCGCGGCGACGCGCGACCGAACCGGCCAGACCGCGCTGCTGGTCGGTGAGCGACGTGGCGTCCCACACCACCGTCCCGCCCTGGGCCAGGGCGGCGTCGAGTCGGTCCAGGCCCTTGCTCAGCACGTCCGCGTTGGCCCGCTGGTCCGCACGGGAGCCCCGGGCGGTGCGCAGATCGTCGAGACTGATGTACGCGTCCACGCCGGGCAGGCCGCGGGCGAAGGTGCTCTTCCCGCTGCCCGAGGGACCGCTCAGCTGCACCAGCCGGGGAAACGTTCCGTCACGCCACTGCCAGGTCGCCGCCACCGCCTCCTCGACCACGGCGCAGCCGACGCCGGGACCCCAGCCGAGGCGCGCGGCCCCGATCCGTCCCTGCCCGAACGCCCGCCGGGCCTCCGCCCAGCACCGGTCGGCCGCGTCGGCGTCCAGCCCGGCGAAGGGCTCCCGCAGCGCGGCGCGCAAGGACACCAGCGGATCCGGGCCGCCGAGCAGCCCCGCCTCCTCGGCCCACAGCGCGGACCACTCCACGTACTCCCGCGCCTCCGGTCCCCCGGCCAGTGCCCCGGCGAGCGCGTGCAGCACCCCGAGATCGGCCGCCATGGCCATCCGGACCAGCCCGGCCCGCCGGTCCGCGTCGGGGAACGGCCGCTGCAGGTACGGGTACAGCCCCACCAGATCGCCGACCCGGCGGGCGAGTCCCATCCCGGCCGGGCCCGCCGCGAGCCGCGCCGCGATCCGCCCGTGCGGCTCGCGCCGCAGCAGGGCGGCCAGCACGCCGGCCAGCCGGTCCTCGCCGGTCCGCCCCGCCCCGTCGATCCGCGCGGCGACCTCGGCCACGTCATCGGCCAGGTCATCGGCCAGGTCATCGGCCAGGTCATCGGCCAGGTCAGGGGCGGCCTCATCCACACCGGCGGCAGCGGCCAGCCCCGCCACGTCCGGTTCGGCTCCCGAGCGCACCGCCCACAACGGGGCTGCCGGCCCCAGCCCGTTGGGCACGACCTCGGCGAACATCCAGTGCGTACCGGTCTGCACGTGCCCGCCCCGCACCCACTTGGCCACGCACCGCCCGAAGTCCTCGCGCGCGAAACCGGCCGCCGTCCGCACGACGTACCCCTCCTCCCGCGCGGTATCCAGCTTCAGCTTGCGCAGCGCGCGTTCGTCGAAGGTGCCCCGCCACAGCACGCGCGGCGTGGGCACCCCGAGGCCGCGCAGGAAGCCTACGGTCCGGTCCCAGTCCAGGCAGTGCTCCCCGTCCCACACCGAGAACCCGTAGAACCAGCTGTCCAGATCCTCGTACGGGATCGAGTGCCGCGCGTACAGGTTCTCCCCGCACACCCGCCGGCCGGCCGGAATCCGCGGGCCGATCCTGCCCTGGAGCCCCTTGACCCATGCCCGCGAGGGATGGTGCGCCGAATCGAGGGAGCGGGCGTGCAGGCCGTCCGCGTACAGGGTGGTGTTCTCCCCGTCGAGCTTCTCCGTCACCACCACCTCGCGCCCGGCCAGCCCCTCCAGCCCGACGCTCCGGACGTCGTCCGCCGAGGCCCCGGGGGACCAGGGCAGGTGCGGTGTACGGGGATAGTGGGTGCGCATGATCCGCTCCTGCTCGACGACGTGGTGCCTGGTCACTGTAGGTATCCGGAGCAGACACATCCACCCATTAACCCCACGGGGGAGCCCTGGGCCTTCGGGGCGCCCAGTAGCCGAGGGTGAACCGCCGGCCCGCGTGCGCGGCGAGCTCGATCTCGTCGAGCAGGGCGACGGCGTAGTCCTCCGTGGAGATCCGGCTGAGGCCCTCGTCGTCGACGACCAGGTCGTCGATCGCCAGCCGGTACGTGCCCGTGCGCTCGCCCGGAGCGATCTGCGCGGCCGGGCTCATACAGGTCCAGCGGACCTCCTCCACGGGCACCGTCCGCAGGAAGTCCAGGGCGTCCCCGTGGGCGTGCACGACGGCAAGCACGATCGCCGGGCCACTGGATCCCGGTGTGCAGCACGAACGGGATGCCCTGCAGGCAGCCACGGTCGTCCGGTGGCAGCCGGCCGGGATGGCGCGGACGCCGCTGCCTGACCGGCAGCAACGGCTCGATCCGGCCCCCACAGGTCATCCGGCACCACGCCTGGTACGCCGAGTCGAACGAGCTGCTGCTGAGTGCGCTGCGCGAGGCTGGCCCGGAGCGCGAGTGCTGGGCGTGGTGGGGCGCCGGCGTGTCGCCGACGAATGCCTGGGGCGTTGCCCGGCGCCGGGTGCACGAGGTGCTGGTGCACACCTACGACGCCCAGCTCGCCGCAGGCGCCGTGCAGCCGATGCCGGCGGACGTCGCGATCGACGGCGTGGCCGAGTTTCTCGACACCTGCAACTCCACCCCGGCGGCCTGGCCGCACGAGGCCGCCACCATCCACTACCACGCCACCGAGGGCCGCTCCTGGCTCCTCGTGTTGGACGGCACCGGCGCCTGGCCCGCACCCCTCACGGACTACGCCGCGCCCGCCTCCGCTTCGGCCACGGGCACGGCCGAGCAGCTGCTCCTCATTCGTCTGGGGCCGCCTCACGCTGAGCGACCTGAAGATCGAGGGCGACCAGCAGGTGTTCGAGCAGCTGATCGCCTGGGAGCCCGAGGAGTAGAACACTTTGGAGTTTCCCGAGGTCCTGCGGCTGATCGAAGACCGCTCGGCCGCGTTCCGCGCCGCGATCGCGTCCGCCCCCGACCTTGACGTCCAGGTCCCGACCACCCGGACTGGACGCTGCGCGAACTGGCGCAGCACCTCGGCGGCGGCCGCCGCCGCCAGGCCGCCATCGTCGCGGCGGCCCCTGCGCTGAGCCCCCGGCGAGGACGGACCCGAAGGGCGCCCCGGCCGCGCCCCGCGACCGCGAAGCCCTGGACGCCTGGCTCGCCGAGTCGACCGAGCTCATGCTCGACGCGATGCGCGAGGCCGGCCGGGACCGCGGCTGCTGGACCCGGTGGGGCCGCTAGCAGGCCCCGGAGAACAGCGGAGCCGTGGCCCGGCACCAGATCCAGGAGATCGCCGTCCATGCCTACGACGCCCAGCTCACCCAGGGGGCCGCACAGCCGCTGCCGACGGACGTCGCGGTCGAGGGCGTCGACGAGTTCCTGACGACCGTCTCGGCGACGACCGTCCCCTGGCCGTTCAAGCCGGCGGCCATCGACCTGCACACGACCGAGGGCCGCTCCTGGCGCCTGACCCTCAACGCCGACGGCGTCCGCTGCGACGACCTCGCCGCCGACGCGGAGCCGGGCGACATGGCGATGCGAGGCGACGCTGCGAGCGAACTGGTCCTCTCCTTCTACGAGCGCGTCCCGCTCGACGGCCTGGAGACCACCGGCGACACCGAGCCGATGGAGCAGCTCGCAGACTGGGACCCGAACGCGTAAAACGCGCACTTGTGACGCATCCGGCGGTTGTGCGCGCGCTCCTGCGGGCGCCACTGGGCCCGGGGTTGCGGACATCGCGCGGCTGCGGGGCGGGCTGCGGGCCTGCTCCGGCCCCGCCGCCGCCAAGCCCCGTAAACGTCCCGGTCAGAGCACTAGCCGTCGAGGTACCGGTGCCTGATGTCGCCTGACGAGACGAAGAGTTGGCCCTCGCGGACCTGCCATTCAGTTGTGCCGTCGGCTTCGTGACCGGCGAGGAACAACCCCCTGATGCGGTCTCCGTCGTCGTCGGAAGCCGGTATCCGTGCGATCTCTCTGATCTGCTCGATGAGCCAGTCCACGGCCGACTGCCGGATGTCGGCGCCGTAGAAGACGTAGTGCGTCCAGTTGACGTGCCGACGAGGCGTGCCCCACCCGTTGGAGTAGTGATCGTCCTGGTGAGACGCGATGATCTTTTGAACGGCGGCGAGTTGCGCCCCATCGCACTCCAGCCATCCTCTGACCGACACGTAGACGCCCACGGACATGTCCTCATCTTCAGTAGGGCTGGCTGGCGGTGATGCCGCTGATCTCTCTACAGCAGCGCTGGTGCTGGGGGATCCGGGGGGCGGCTTAGTGGCACAGGGCCACGATGGACGGTGAGACCGTGCCCCGGGCCGCCTCGCACAGGGGGGCCATGTCGTACGTACGCAGCGGCGCGGGCCGCGGCTTCGTCGCCGCCGGGGGCCGCTTGCGCGGCTTGGCCGGGGCCGCGGGCTTCGCGGCATGCGCCGGTTTCGGCGGCTTCGGCGGCTTGGCGGGCCGTGCGGGCCTGATCCGGCGAGGCTGCTGCGGTACCGAGGCCGGTACGGGCACCGGCACCGGCACCCGCTCGGGCTCCGGCGGCGCCGGGGCGGGCTCGGACACCGCCGGCAGGGGCCCCAACGGCAGGGCGAGAGGCGTCGGTTGCGGGGGCTCCGCGCGGACCGCCGCGGGCACGGGCTGCGGCGCGCCCGGCGGGGCGGCGGGACGCACCGTCACACATCCGGTGGCCGTGACGAGCGCGGCAAGGGTCAGGGGCAGGGCCCGGCGCAGCTGCATTCGCCCACCCTGCCGCACCGGCGCCGGGCGAACCGCACCCATCACACGGTCGGGTGACCCCGGCGACTGGGCGTGCACCGGAAGCACACACGCTGTGGCGTCCCGGAGCGAACCCGGACGATCGAACATACGATGGGCGGGAACCGGGGCGGGCGGCTCGCCGCGCCGCCGGTCCAGGCCGTCGTGGGAGACGTATGGCAGAGGTCGCCGACGCAGCGCGGACCGTCATCCTGACCGTGGACGACGATCCGGGGGTCTCCCGTGCCGTCGCCCGTGACCTGCGGCGCCGCTACGGCGCCGGGTACCGGATCGTGCGCGCCGAGTCAGGCGAGTCCGCGCTGGAGGCGCTGCACGAGCTGAAGCTGCGGGGCGACCTGGTGGCCGTGATCCTGGCCGACTACCGCATGCCGCAGATGAACGGCATCGAGTTCCTCGAACAGGCCCTGAACGTGTACCCGGGCGCCCGGCGCGTGCTGCTGACCGCGTACGCCGACACCAGCGCGGCGATCGACGCGATCAACGTCGTCGACCTCGACCACTACCTGCTCAAGCCCTGGGACCCGCCGGAGGAGAAGCTCTACCCGGTCGTGGACGACCTGCTCGCCGCCTGGCGCGCCAGCGACTACCGGCCGGTACCCGCCACCAAGGTGGTCGGGCACCGCTGGTCGGCCCGCTCCTCGCAGGTGCGGGAGTTCCTGGCCCGGAACCAGGTGCCGTACCGCTGGTACTCCTCCGACGAGCCCGAGGGGCTGCGGCTGCTGGAGGCGGCCGGGGCCGACGCACGGCGGCTCCCCGTGGTGATCACGCCGGACTGCACCGTGCTGATCGAGCCGGAGGCGCCCGACCTGGCCGCCCACGTGGGGCTCGCGACGACGCCGACCGCGGAGTTCTACGACCTCGTCGTCATCGGCGGCGGCCCGGCCGGGCTCGGCGCAGCCGTCTACGGAGCCTCCGAGGGACTGCGGACCGTACTGGTCGAGCGGTCGGCGACCGGCGGACAGGCCGGGCAGAGCTCCCGCATCGAGAACTACCTCGGCTTCCCCGACGGCGTCTCGGGAGCCCAGCTCACGGAACGCGCCCGCCGCCAGGCCGGCCGGTTCGGCGCCGAGATCCTCACCGCACGCGAGGTCACCGGGCTGGAGCTCAACGGCCCGGGGCGCGTCGTCCGCTTCTCCGACGGCTCGTCGGTCGCCGCGCACAGCATCATCCTGGCGACCGGCGTGTCGTACCGACAGCTCCAGGCACCGGGCTGCGAGGACCTGACGGGCCGCGGGGTGTACTACGGCTCCTCCCTCACCGAGGCGTCCTCCTGCCAGGGGCACGACGTCTACATCGTGGGCGGCGCCAACTCCGCCGGACAGGCCGCGATGTACCTGGCGCGCGGTGCGAAGTCGGTGACGCTGCTGGTGCGCGGCGCGTCCCTGACCGCGTCGATGTCGTACTACCTGATCCAGCAGATCCAGGAGGCGCCGAACATCTCGGTGCGCACCCGGACCGTCGTCGAGGCGGCGCAGGGCGAGGGGCACCTGGAACAGCTGGTGCTGCGGGACGTGGACAACGGCGCGACGGAACTCGTGGACGCGCAGTGGATGTTCGTCTTCATCGGCGCGGCACCGCTGACCGACTGGCTGGACGGCACGGTGCTGCGCGACGAACGCGGCTTCATCCTGGCCGGGCCGGACCTCACGCCGGACGGACGGCCGCCTGCCGAGTGGCCGCTGGACCGGCCGCCCTACCACCTGGAGACCAACATCCCCGGCGTGTTCGTCGCGGGCGACGCGCGGGCCCGGTCCGCGAAGCGCGTCGCCTCCGCCGTCGGAGAGGGAGCCATGGCCGTGATGCTCGTCCACCGGTACCTGGAGCAGTCATGAGCGGGCGGGCGATGCCCTGTAGTCCGCAGGAGATCGCCTCCCTGTTCCTGTTCGAGAAGCTCTCCCCGGAGCAGCTCGGGCGGTTGTGCGCAGAGGGGCGGGTCGAGCGGTTCGACACCGGTCCGGTCTACGCCGAGGGCGAGCCCGCGACCTGCTTCTACGTGATGATCGAGGGCACCGTCGTACTGTCCCGCCGGGTCGGCGGCGACGACGTCGAGGTGAGCCGGACCTCGCAGCGCGGGGTGTACGCCGGAGCCATGCAGGCCTACCTGGGCGACCGCGTGCCGCAGACGTACACCAACTCGATGCGGGTGACCGAGCCGACGCGGTTCTTCGTCCTGCCCGCGCAGTCGTTCGCGGACTTCATGCAGGAATGGTTCCCGATGGCCGCGCACCTGCTGGAAGGGCTCTTCTTCGGTGCGAAGAACACCCAGCGGGCCATCGGCCAGCGCGAACGGCTGCTGGCCCTCGGATCGTTGTCCGCCGGGCTCACCCACGAGCTCAACAACCCCGCCGCGGCGGCCGTCCGGGCCACCGCCGCGCTGCGCGAGCGCGTGGGCAAGATGCGGCACAAGCTGGCCGTCATCGCCCACGGCCCCTACTCCCGCGAGGCACTCGCGGACCTCATCGAGATCCAGGAGCGCACCGCCGAACGCGTAGCGAAGGCGCCGGTGCTGAGCCCCCTGGAGGCGTCCGACCGGGAGGACGAGCTCGCCGACTGGCTCGACGACCACGGCATCGCGGAGGGCTGGCGGATCGCACCGACGTTCGTACAGGCCGGGCTGGACACGGACTGGCTGGAGCAGGTCGCGGCGGCCGTGGCCGAGGACATCCTCCCGGGGGCCGTCGGCTGGCTCAACTACACGGTCGAGACCGAGCTGCTGATGGACGAGATCGACGACTCCACCACCCGCATCTCCCACCTCGTGGACGCCGCCAAGCAGTATTCGCAGCTCGACCGCGCCCCGCACCGGGTCGTCGACGTCCACGAACTCCTCGACAGCACCCTGCTGATGCTGTCCGGCAAGATCGGTCCCCGGGTCCGGGTGGTCAAGGACTACGACCGCTCCCTGCCGGACGTGCCCGCCTACCCGGCGGAGCTCAACCAGGTGTGGACCAACCTCATCGACAACGCGGTCTTCGCCATCGGGAGCACCGGCGGCGAGGGCACGCTGACGGTCCGCACGGCGCGGGAGGGGGACCGGCTGCTGGTGGAGTTCCGCGACACCGGTCCCGGCATCCCGGCGGACATCCGCAGCCGCATCTTCGACCCCTTCTTCACCACCAAGCCGGTCGGCGAGGGCACCGGCCTCGGCCTGGACATCTCCTGGCGGATCGTCGTCAACAAGCACCACGGCAGCCTCCAGGTCGAGTCCGCACCCGGCGACACCCGCTTCCAGGTGCTGTTGCCGCTGACCGCCCCGGAACCCGGGACCGAGCCCGCAACCGAGACGGAGACCGGCACCGAGACCGCCACGGACACCGGCCCCGGCATCGTCCCCAACATCGGCCCCAACACCGGCAACGAGACCGAGACCGCCGAGGAGCCCGCATGACCGACATCAAGGGAATCGACCCCAGCGTCCCGCCCGCCGGCACCGGCTGCGCCGAATGCGACGCCCTGGGCGGCTGGTGGTTCCACCTGCGGCGCTGCGCCCAGTGCGGCCACATCGGCTGCTGCGACTCGTCCCCCGCCCAGCACGCCACCGCCCACTGGAAGTCCAGCGGGCATCCCCTGGTGCAGAGCTTCGAACCGGGCGAGGAGTGGTTCTGGGACTACGACCGGGACGAGATGTACGAGTCCGGGCCCGAGCTGACACCGCCGGGCGGCCACCCCGCGGACCAGCCGGCGCCGGGTCCGGCCGGCCGGGTCCCCGAGGACTGGATGCGGCTGCTGCACCGCTGAAGGGGCCCGACCGTCAGCGGCGGGCGCCGGGACCCGGCTCAGCGGGCGCGTCGCCCCGGCCGGCCCGCGCGCCGCCGTGCGGATGGCCGGCGCGCCGCCCTGCTGCGTCGTGCCGGGCGGGTGCCTCGGCTGCGAGACGCAGCGCGTGTTCCAGCGGGCCGCGACGCAGTGGGCTGTCGGCCCAGGCCCGCTGCCAGGCCCAGGTCAGGGCCAGCGCCGTGCCGCTGAAGGCGAGCCAGGCGGACCAGGAGGCGGCGCCGTGCGCCGGACCGGCCAGCACCAGCGCGTGGACCACGTACGCGCTCAGCGCCATCGCCCCGAGCACCGTGAGCGGGCGCAGCAGGCGCCCGCCCAGCGCGTGCCGGGCGGCCAGCGCGCACAGGCCGATCAGGGCGCACCCCACGCCCGCGTTGCCGAGGGTCTCCAGCGGGGTCTGGCTGTACGGGTCGGCCACCAGCAGCCAGTCCCAGGAGGTGCTGGGCACGGCGCCGAACTGCCCGCGCAGCACCTCCCCCACGGGGTCGGCGGCGGCCAGGGCCTCCGGGTGGTGGACGGCTATCGCCTCCAGCAGCCGCTGCCGGCCCCCGAACGCGTGGGCGGCGAGCCAGGCGGAGCCGTATCCGGCGACCGCGGCGGCCGAGCCCCACCCCGCCATCCGCCGGGCCACGGCCCGCTCCCGCACGTCGCACAGCCGGGCCAGGGCCATCCCGGCCAGGACGTAAGGGAAGTAGGTGGCCAGCGGATACGCCCCGGTGAGCAGCAGCTCGCACACCGCCGTGCCCAGCCCGGACCAGCTCGCCAGGTCGGCGGCCTCCGGGACCAGGCCCCGCCCGGACGACCCGTACCCGAAGACCGGGCCCAGCAGGAACGACAGCAGCGGACCCGCCACCACCGATACGCCCGCCACGGCGGCGAGCACCGGCGTGGACAGCCGGGCGAAGGGTTCGGCCGCCAGGAAGTACACGGCGAAGAAGGCCAGGATCACCAGGATCCCCGGCCACAGCGAGGCCAGGAACAGCCCGAGTACGGCCAGGACGGCGCACCGGATCAGCAGTGGACGCCAGCGCCCCGCCCAGCCGTCGGGCCGCCGCGCCGGGTCCTGGCCGCGCTGGGCGAGGACCAGGGAGAACCCGGCGAGGAGCGTGAAGAGGGCCGGGGCGCGTCCGTCGGCCGCGACGAGTACGTAACCGGCGCCCTCGGGCCGCGGGCCGGGGCCGACGTGCACGGCGAACATGCCGAGGACGGCGAGTCCGCGCACGGCGTCCACCCCGGCCAGCCGGCCGCGGGCGCCGCTCCCGCCGCTCCCGCCGCCCGTCACGCTGTCGTGCCGGCTGCCGCACCGCCGGGGCCCGCTGCCCTCCGCCGCGTTGCGGTCGTCGGCCGGGTGCCCGTGGGGGAAGCGCGTCGCATGGGGGGATCTCTCCTGGGCCGGCCGGTGCGGTGACGTGGTCGGACCGGCGGTTTTCATGCCGCCAGTCCGCCTGCGGAAGGTACCAAGGGCGACATAACCAGGTAATAAGCAGGCAGGGGGATGGCAAAGGCGGGGGCCGGGCCCGAGGCGCGCGGGCCGCCGTAACCCGGAGGCGGCGCCCGCTGTTGCACAGTCGGCGGGTCCACCCACGGTGAACGGAGTCCGATGCCGCAGCTGACCGACCAGGGCGCGACCGACCAGGCGGAGACCGACCAGGGGGAGACCGGCCGGGCGGAGGTCGACCGGGCGGAGGTCGACCGGCCCGCGACCGGCGGGGCGGAAGCCGGAGGGACCGATGCCGACCGGCCCGCGACCGGCGGGGCGGAAGCCGGCCAGGCCGCGACCGACGGCCACGAGCGGGCGGGGACCTGGATGACCCCCGAGGAGTACGGGGCCTCCCGCGCCGCCGTCTGGACCGCGGCCGTCGTCCTCGTCACCGACACCGACGGCCGGATCCTCGTCCAGAGCGTGGACTACCGCGCCGACCGGATGCTCCCCGGCGGAGCCGTGGACGCGGGCGAGGCGCCCTCCGCGGCCGCCGCCCGCGAGCTGCGCGAGGAGCTCGGCCTCGACGGCCGCTACCCGCGCGGCCTGGCCGTGGACTGGATCCCGGCCGACACCCCCGGCTTCCCGCCCGAGATGCGCTTCCCCGGCGAGATCCTGCACGTCTACGACGGCGGCACCTGGACCGCCGAGCGGATCGACGCCGTCCGCCTCCCGGCCCAGGAGATCACCGGCATCCACTTCGCCGAGCCGGCCGATCTGCCCGCCCTGATGGACGCGGGTGACGCCCGCCGCGCCCTGTCCGCCCTGCGCGCCCGCATCAACGGCTCCGGCACCGCCCTGCTGGAGGACGGCCGCCCCACCGCGCCGACCGCCCTCGACCGGCTCGGGGTGCTCCGCACCCGGCGGACCCCGCTGCACGGCACCTGGCACCCGGGTCCGGTGCCGGCGCAGCTGCCCGTACGGGACCACTGCGGCTGGCTGTTCGGCCCCGACGGCCGGGTCCTGCTCCTGATCGCCAGGGCCACCGGTACGGCCCATCTGCCGCCTCCGACGGCCGGACCGGCCACCGGGGCCGTCCCGCTCGGCTACCGGCACGCCGCTCAGGGCGCCCACGCCCGCACCGCGGCCCGCCTCACCGGCCTCCCGCCGGCCGCGGACCCGGCGTACGCCCGCCTGCTGGCCACTCCCGAGCAGGTCCGCGAACTGAGCGACTGGGGCCCGGCCGGCGCACACGAACTCGCGGCGGTCCACGCGGCCCGCGCCCGTCTCTCCCTCCCCGTCCCCACCCGCACCCCGCCCACGGAACTCCCGGAGGACGGCGTGCGATGGTGACGCGGGCGGGCGGCCGTCCGCCCGCGGCCCCCGCCATGATCGGGAAATCCGGCGTCCGGGGTCCCCGGTCCCGCAGCATGGGGCCATGAGCGACAGTGCGATCACCTACACGCTGTACATCCAGGCCGATCCCGCCCGGGTGTGGCAGGCCCTGACCGACCCCGCCTTCACCCGCCGGTACTGGGGCCTGAGCTTCGAGACCGACTGGGCGGTGGGCTCGTCCATGGACTGGGTCGAGCGCGGGGCCCGCACCAGCGACCCCGAGCAGGTGGTCCTCGACTGCATCCCGGACCGCCTGCTGTCCTACACCTGGCACACCTTCAGCCCGCAGTGGGCGGCCTCGGTCGGGATCGCCGAGGAGCTGCGGGCCGAACTGGCCAAGGAGCGGCGCACGAAGGTGACGTACGAGATCGAGCCGGTCGGCGACACCCTCGCACGGCTGACCGTCCTGCACGAGGGGTTCGAGCCCGGCGGCACCCTGATCGGCATGTGCGGGCGGGCCTGGCCGATGCTCGCGTCGAGCCTCAAGACCCTGCTGGAGACCGGGGCTCCGCTGCCGGAACCCGAGCACGAGGGCGGCCAGGGGTCCGGCGGCCACGAGGCGCACGAGACCCGTCCGAACCGCGGGACGCCCGAGGGCTGAACCCGCGACCCGGAGAGCCGGGCCCGGGCCGTCCGGCGCGGTCCGGCGCCGTCCGGCTCTCCGCCGTCCCCGGCCGAACCGGCCCGTACCGCACCTGAGATCATGTGTAGTAACCACGAACCAGGAGCGCGGACATGGCACCCGAGCGGCAGGTCTGACGGGCATGGGACACACACTGACGGAGATTCTGGACGCGGCGGCCGAGGGGCGGTTCCCGCCCCCGGACGGCGGCACCACGGTGGTCCCGCAGGAGAACCGGCGCGACGCGGGCGTCATCGCCTTCACCGCGCACTCCGTGGTGTTCACCGACGAGGACCCGGACTGGGTGCGGTCCACCCTCGACGCCCTCGACTGCGACGCGCTCGCGGCCACCATGAACGCCCGCTTCCTGGCCGCCCTGCTGGCCCGCACCGGACGCAGCACCGACACGATCGACCTGCTCACCGTCGCGGGTCCGCTGCCCGGCGAACCCCCGCTGCAGCTCCGGGAGATGGCCGACCCCGACCACCCCCGCGTACATCGGGCCCTGAAGCGCCGTGACGACGTAAGGGTCTGGTCGGCCGACGGGGGAGTCCTCGTCCTCGGCCGGGGGGTCGCGGGCCGCTGGGAGACGGCGATCGAAGTGGACGAGGACGTCCGGCACCGGGGACTGGGCCGGGAACTGGCCCGCGCCGCCCGCCACCTCGTCCCCGGCGGGCAGCCGGTCTGGTCCCAACAGGCCACCGGCAACGCGCGCAGCATCCGCGCCTTCCAGGCCGCCGGATACCGCCCGGTCGGCGCGGAGTCCCTGCTGCTGGCCCCCGCGAGCCGATAACGCCCGGACGCCACCCTGACGACCGGCCGTTCACGGCGGTCGTGTGGAATGGATGCCATGGGGAGAGGAAAGAAGAAGCAGCGGCCTGCCATAGGCATGCCGGAGCGGGTCCTCGTCATGCCGGTGGGGGACGGCCGGGCGCAGTCGATCGTCGGTGTCGGCTGCGGCCGGGCGGACCCGGCCGTCGTCGATGCCGACCAGGCGAAGGCCATCGCCACCGCGACCGTGACCGCCATCGCGCGGGACCACCACGGGTCGGCCGTGGAGGTCGACTGGGAGCCGCTGCCGGACGAAGGCTGGGCCGGGCACGTGCGCGAAGGGGGCGCCCGATGAGCCGTTCCGATGCCGCCACGCCCCCGGAGCACTGGCGGTACGGCCGCCACCTGGAGGCACTGACCGTCGCGCCGGGCGGGAGCGCCGAGGCCGATGCCGTGGCCGCCGTGCTGCGCGACCCCGATCCGGTGATGGCCGAGAGCGCGGTGGTCACCCACCTCGACCGCCGGGCGGCGCGGCTGCTCGCCGACGAGGGCTTCCCCGCCTGGGCCCGGGGGATGGCCGACGCCCTCGCCGGGCGGGCCTTCCCCGAGCGCCGGCTGCGGGAGTGGGTCCTGCTCAAGGCCATCACCCGCGGCGAGTCCTGGTCCGCCGCGGAGCTGACCGCGGCCTCCGACTGGTGCCAGCGCACCGCCGCCCAGTCCCTGACCTCGTACGAGGCCCTGCGCCTGCTGGCGAGCAGCGGCCGCACCGGCCGTGTACGCACCGCCGCCGCGGTCCGCCTGCGCAGGCGTACCGCGGTCTGAAACGGCCGGCCGCGGCTGCGCCGCGGCCCGTCAGACGCCCCGGCGGACCCGGGCCGCGCGGCGGGCCTCGGCCTGCTGCCGGGCCTCCACGGTCTTGCGGGACTCCTTGCCCTTCCCCGGCCGGCCCGGCCGGGTGCCGATGCCGCGGAAGCCGAGGTCCGACCCCGAGGGCCGGCCCTTGGCGTCGGTCGGCGCGGAGCCGGCCAGCGGCACCCCGGGAGCGGCCTTGGCGCCGGTGATCCGGCTCAGCGCCGCCTCACCGGACCGGACCTGCGTGATCGTCGGCCGGATCCGGGCGTCGGCCATCAGGCGGACGATGTCCCGGCGCTGGTTCGGGGTGACGAGGGTGACGACCCGGCCGGACTCGCCGGCGCGGGCGGTACGGCCGCCCCGGTGCAGGTAGTCCTTGTGGTCGGCGGGCGGGTCCACGTTGACCACGAGGTCGAGGTCGTCGATGTGGATGCCGCGTGCCGCGACGTTGGTGGCGACCAGGACGGTCACGGCCCCGGTCTTGAACTGGGCCAGCGTCCGCGTGCGCTGCGGCTGCGACTTGCCGCTGTGCAGCCCTTCCGCCCGTACGCCCATGGCCCGCAGGTGCTTCACGAACTGGTCGACCCCGTGCTTGGTGTCGAGGAACATCAGCACCCGGTTGTCCCGGGCCGCGATCTCGGTCGCCGCCGAGATCTTGTCGGCCGCGTGGATGTGCAGTACGTGGTGGTCCATCGTGGTCACCGCGCCCGCCTGCGGGTCGACGGAGTGGGCGACCGGGTCCTTCAGGTAGCCGCGCACCAGCTGGTCGACGTTGCGGTCCAGGGTCGCCGAGAACAGCATCCGCTGCCCCGCGTGGTGCACCTGGTCCAGGATCTCCGTGACCTGCGGCATGAAGCCCATGTCGCACATCTGGTCGGCCTCGTCGAGCACGGTGATCTTCACCCGCTCCAGGTGCACGTCCCGCCGCCCGACGAGGTCGCTCAGGCGGCCGGGGGTGGCCACCACGACCTCGGCGCCGGTGCGCAGGGCGCTCACCTGCCGGCCGATGGACAGCCCGCCGACCACGGTGGCCATCCGCAGCTTCAGGGCCGCCGCGTACGGCTCCAGCGCCTCGGTCACCTGCTGCGCCAGCTCGCGCGTCGGTACGAGGACCAGCGCGAGCGGGCGCTTCGGGTCCGCCTGCTGGCCCGCCGTGCGCGCCAGCAGCGCCAGGCCGAAGGCCAGGGTCTTGCCGGAGCCGGTCCGCGCGCGGCCGAGGACGTCCCGGCCGGCCAGCGCGTTCGGCAGCGTCGCGGCCTGGATGGGGAACGGCTCCTTGACCTCCAGGGAGGCCATGGTCGTCACCAGCTCAAGGGGCAGGTCGAGCTCCGAGAACGAGTCCACCGGCGCCAGTCCCGGCACCTTCGGCTCGTGCATCGTGAACTCGCCCTGCGGCCCGATGCTCCGGGGGGTCTTGCCGCCGGACTTGGCTCCGGCCTTGGCACCGCCCTTCACACCGAAGCGTCCGTGAACTGACGGGTTCCTCATGCAGGACCTTTCGAAGCAAGAAGCGGGTGAGAAGAAGATGGTCAACCGCCCATGGTACCAGCGGGGGCTAAGCCTCCCCGGTGTCCAGTTCCCCGGAGCGCACCTGCGCACAGTGGGTGCGGACCTCGACCGCGGCGCGCTCGAACCAGTCGGCGATCACGGCGATCTCGTCGGGGGTGTAGTCGGCGAACAGGGCGCCCAGCCGGTCGTAGAACGGCTGGTAGACCGCGACGACCCGGGCTGCCGCCTCGGGCTCGGCCACCACGCGTACCCGGCGCCGGTCGGACGGGTCCGGCCGGCGCCGCGCGTACCCGGCGCGTTCGAGGCGGTTGAGGACCCCGGTGACGGCGCCGGTGGTGAGGTCCACCAGCTCGGCGAGGTCACCGGCGGCCAGCGGGGGGTCCCCGGCTCCCAGGATGTGGCCCAGGCAGGTCAGGTCGGTGACGTTGAGCCCGAGCCGCTGCGCCACCTCCTGCTGGCCGACGATGCCCAGGGCGACGTACTGGTCCATGCGCGACATCGCCTCCGCGGCCGTGGCCGGGGGGCGGGGCTTGCCCTCCACGCAGATACTCCTTAGCATCTAAGTTACTTAGCTCGTGAGATAAACGAATCCTCTCTCCGAGCCTACTGCCGACCGTTCGACCAGGGAGAATCATGAGCGCCCACGGCCACGTCGACCTCGGCCACACCGTGGCCGGCTGGACCGGTACCACCCTGGCCCTGCTGGGCTTCGCCGGAGCGGGCGTCGCCGTGTGCGCGGCCTGGACCCCCGGGATCTGGCTGGGCCTCGGCGTCGTCGCCGCGGCCGGGATCGTCACCTGGTTGCTGCACCTCGCCGGATGGGGCAAGCCGAGCGGACCCCGCCCGGAGGCCGACTGGGACTGGCGCACCCGGGACGCCGGCGCCCACACCGGGCACGCCGACTGCCTGGGCTGCCGGGTCAGCGGACCGCGCCGAGCCGCAGCAGCAGCCCCTCGGCCTCGATCCGTAGTGTCGTTGCCCGCTGCGGATAGCAGCGCATGAACATGCGGGTGAAGTGCTCCCCGTAGTGGATCTCCGTGTCGTCCCCCGGGTCCGGCCGCAGCGGCCGGACCCGGGCGTCGAACGCGGCTCGTGGAAGTAGGTCAGGGTGTAGCGCTCCCGGTCCGCGAGCCGCACCTTGTGCGGGGTCGACAGCAGGGCCCCGCCCGTCAGGAACTGCAGGATGTCCCCGGGGAACACCGTCAGCACCCCCGCACCGGGGCCACGTACGTCCAGCCGGGGGAGTCCTGCGCGAAACCCGCCGTGCTCTCACCGGGCAGCCAGTTGCGCGGCCGGCGCTCGCCGTCGGCCGGGGGACGCACGAAGAGGCCGCCGACCTCGTCCTGGGCGGCGATCACGAGGAGCCCGTAGTCGGTGTGCGCGCCGATGCCGCGCTCCGTCGTGCGCGAGGCGGCCGGGAAGCGCAGCACCCGCATGTGGTGCCAGCCGCCGCGGGTCAGCCCGGCGAGCCGGTCGATGCCGGCCGGCCCCAGCCCGAGGCGCTTCCGGAAGGCCTCCGGAAGGAGCTGCTCCCCCTTTTCACGGACAAGGCGACCAGAAGTTCGAATGCGCGCCGCGCCCCGGTTGGCCGCGTCCAGCGTGTGCTGTCGGGGAGGGTTGGGCAGGATCGAGACGGCCGCATATGCGGCCCGCAGTGGAACGTTGAGAAGGATCAGCCAGATGGCAACAGGCATCGTGAAGTGGTTCAACTCGGAGAAGGGGTTCGGCTTCATCCAGCAGGACGACGGCGGCCCCGACGTGTTCGTGCACTTCTCCGCGATCGCGACCACCGGTTTCAAGTCGCTGGAGGAGAACCAGAAGGTCGAGTACGACGTCACCCAGGGCCCCAAGGGTCCGCAGGCAGAGCAGGTGGTCCCCCTCTCGTAGTGCCGCTTCACGAGCCACGCCCGTGAGGAGAGCCCCGCCGGTTCCCGGCGGGGCTCTCGCGCGTCCGGGGCCCGGGCCGTGCGGCTACCCGGCCCGGTGGAGGGCCAGGAGCAGGCGCCAGAGGTGGTCCGCGAGGGCGGGCGGGTCGGCAGGGACGACGCCGTGCAGCCAGTCCGCGAGGACGCCGGTGAAGGCGGCGGCCACCGCCGAGGCGACCAGGTCCGGGTGCGGGGCTCCCGCGGCCGCGCGCTCGGCGCGGGCGCGTTCGCGCAGCTCCCGGTGGAGGCGGTCGCCGAGCGGACCGCCACCGCCGGGGAGGAGCAGGGTGCGGTAGAGCGGCGCCCGGTCGGCCGCGCCCTCGAGGAAGGCGGCCAGCGCCGCCGGGGGCCGGGCCGGGGGGAGCGCGGCGGGGCCGGTCTGCCAGGCGTGCAGGGCGTCGACCGCCGCGTGCACCACGTCGGCGCACGCGTCGACGGCGAGGGCGGTGAGGTCCTCGTAGTGCAGGTAGAAGGTGGCGCGGCCGACCCCGGCCCGGCGGACCACCGCCGAGACGCTGACCTCCGCGAGCGGTGCGGTGGCGCATTCCGCGAGCAGGCTCTCGCGCAGCCGCCCCTTCGTCCGGGCCGTGCGCGGGTCCCCCGTACCCGGGTCCTCCGGGCTCACGCGGCCAGCAGCGCCGCGCCGAGGGCGAGGGCGCCGGGCAGGGCCTGGGCGACGAGGATCCGGCGGTTGGCGGTCGCGGCCCCGTACACCCCGGCGACGATCACGCAGACGAGGAAGAAGATCTGCGTGGCGAGCGAGTCGATGACGAGCGACCAGATCAGACCGGCGGCCAGGAAGCCGTTGTAGAGGCCCTGGTTGGCGGCGAGCGGCGCGGTGAGGCGGGCGGTGTCGGCATCGAATCCGGACAGCGCGCGGCCGGGCGGGCGCTCCCACAGGAACATCTCCAGGACCAGGAAGTACACGTGCAGCGCGGCCACGAGGCCGATCAGGATCTGAGCGACCGCGTGCATGGCCGCCTCCACTTCTGGGGGCAGGGGGGATGAATGGGAGCGCGATTTTCTGGACAACTGTACAGGAAGTCATCTCCGGTCCGCTGTCGTACCCCGCGCCTGCGCCGGCCGGGTGACCCTTCTCTACGAGGCCCCTCATGCGATCGTCGAGGCCGGCTATTCGGCGCGGCCTGGTCAGGGCACCGCAGGGGCCGCCACCGGATGATCGTGTGCCCACCGGCCCCGCGACCGGCGCCCCCGACGCCGAGGGGGCCGTGGCGGCCACCGCCGCCCGCCTCACCGGTCCGGTGCTGGGCTCGCCGCCCAGCTGCGGACACCCGCACCAAGACCGGCTGGGAGCGCCGCTTCGGCACCCCTGGAGCCTTCCCTCGCGGGGACCCGCCGGCTGTACGCCTGCCCGTTCCCTGAGGCTGGAACGGCAGGCCGTCACCCTGCTCTGAG
The DNA here is from genome assembly GCF_045000215.1 of Streptomyces sp. 147326. Lineage (NCBI taxonomy): Bacteria > Bacillati > Actinomycetota > Actinomycetes > Kitasatosporales > Streptomycetaceae > Streptomyces > Streptomyces sp. 147326. The sequence goes on from NZ_CP134201.1 coordinate 8,097,312, forward strand.
CCTCAGAGATTGGCGTCCAGGAAGGCCCGGAACTCCTCGCGCGTCATCGGCCCGGCCTGGCTCGCGACCGCCTCGCCGTCCTTGACGATCACGGCGGTCGGCGCTCCGGTCACCCCGTAGCGCCTCGTCGGCCCGGGACACCGGGTCATGTCGGTGCGGACGGCCGTGAACCGCGTCCCGTACTCCTCGGTCAGTTCGCCGACGACCGCGTCCATCGCGCGGCAGGCCTCGACGGCCTTCGGCCAGGTGCCGCAGAAGTAGGCGAGCACGGGCCCGGTCGTCATCGACAGGATGAAGTCGAACTCCTGGTCCTCCAGTGGCTGGTGCACCCGACGTGCCATGCGTGTCGCTCCTCGCTCGTACGCCCCCGCGATCGGGAGGGCGGCCCCCATCATCGCCGCAATGTCAGTGGCTCCTGTGAAGCTGAGCGGCATGGACGACAGGATGCTCCGGCGCCGGGTCTACGGCGCCGACCACGACGACCCCGACCCCGGCCCCCGCTCCGGCCACGTCTACGGCGAACTGGTCGGCGGGCCGCTCGACGGGCTCCTCCTGGACATCACCGGCTGGAGCGCGCCCCAGCTCGCCGAAGAGGCCAGGCTTCCCACCGAGATAGGGCGCTACGGAGCGGGCGGCCGCGCCCACTACCGCCGCCGCGCCGCGGACCCGCGCCACTGGGACTGGACGGGTGACAGCCGCTGACGTCCGGTGGCCGTCCCCGGAAAATCTTCGAAGAATTTCCCGGAGGCTGTCGATCCGGGTGTCTCCCGTTCGACGCAGGGGTGAGAGGCGGGGAGAGTCCCCGCCCTCCCGACCGAGGAGTCACCATGCCGCGCTTCCTGACGATGATCCGCATCGATGAGCAGGAGCTCACCACCGACACCGAGTTCCCGCCCGAGTTCCTGCAGAACATGGGCGCCTACATGGAGGAGATCAACAAGGCCGGGGTCATGCTCGACACGGCCGGCCTGCTCCGCACCCCCGAGGGAACCCGGGTCAACTGGTCCGGCGGGAAGATCAGCTACACCGACGGCCCCTTCACCGAGACCAAGGAGGTCGTCGGCGGCTACTCCCTCATCCAGTGCAAGGACAAGGCCGAGGCCATCGAGTGGACCAAGCGGTTCCTCGAGATCCACCCGGCCGAGTGGAACGTCAGCGCCGAGGTCCGGGAGATCGAGGAGATGTGATCCCGGGGCGTCCGCGCCGCGTTTGCCCTGCCCCGTCACGGCTGCTCTGATGGGTGGCCGTGACGGCAGTGAGTGCGGCCCAGGCGGTCGAAGCGGTGTTCAGGATCGAGTCCGCGCGGATCATCGCCGGCGTCGCCCGGATCGTCCGGGACGTCGGCATCGCCGAGGAGATCGCCCAGGACGCCCTGGTCGCCGCGCTCGAGCAGTGGCCGGAGTCCGGCGTCCCGGACCGGCCGGGCGCCTGGCTCACGGCCACCGCCAAGCACCGCGCCATCGACCTCGTCCGCCGCAAGGAGACCTACGCGCGCAAGCTCGCCGAGGTCGGCCGCACCCTGGAGGACGCGCCGCCGCCCGCCGAGCCTGCGGACCCCGATGACATCGACGACGACCTGCTGCGCCTGATCTTCACCTCCTGCCACCCCGTCCTGGCCACCGAGGCCCGGATCGCGCTCACCCTGCGCCTGATGGGCGGGCTGACGACCCAGGAGATCGCCCGCGCCTTCCTCGCCTCCGAGCCCGCCGTCGCCCAGCGCATCGTCCGGGCGAAGCGGACCCTCGCCAAGGCCGGAGTGCCCTTCGAGGTCCCGTACGGCGCCGACCGCGACGCACGGCTCTCCTCGGTCCTGGAGGTCATCTACCTGATCTTCAACGAGGGCTACTCGGCCACCGCCGGGGACAACCTCGTCCGCCCCGCCCTCTGCGAGGACGCGCTGCGCCTGGCCCGCGTCCTGGCCGGCCTGATGCCCAAGGAGCCCGAGGTGCACGGCCTCGCCGCGCTGCTGGAGTTCCAGGCGTCCCGCATGGCCACCCGCACCGGCCCCGACGGGGAGCCGGTCCTGCTCGCCGACCAGAACCGGGCCCGGTGGAACCGCATGCTCATCGCCCGCGGCGCCCAGGCCCTGGGCCACGCCGGGAACGGCCCGTACTCCGTCCAGGCCGCCATCGCCGGCTGCCACGCGGCGGCCGTCCGCTACGAGGACACGGACTGGCAGCGGATCGCCGCGCTCTACGCCCGGCTCGTCCAGCTGATCCCCTCGCCGGTGGTGGAGCTCAACCGGGCCGTCGCGGTCTCGATGGCCGAGGGGCCGGAAGCGGCCCTGCCGCTGGTCGACGCCCTCGCGAGGGAACCGGCCCTGCGTACCTACCACTTGCTGCCGTCCGTACGGGGCGACCTGCTGGAGCGGCTCGGCCGACCGCAGGAGGCCCGGGCGGAGTTCGAGCGTGCGGCCTCGCTGACGCGCAACGCGCGGGAACGCAATCTGCTCCTGCGGCGCGCGTCCCGCCTCTGAGCGGGGAGCAACGGCCAGCGGCCCCAACTCGCCTTGCGCGGCACCCCCCTTGTCTTCGAAGTGTACGACCTATACTTTGTATATGTCATAAACATCTGCCCGTGAGGGAGGGCCGAGATGCCCCGTGAGCCCCGGGGGCCGGGCGGATCGGCCGCCGCGCCCGATCTCGCCGCCGTCGCCGACCTGCTGTGGAGGGTCGAGGCCGAGCGGACGGATTCGGGCCGCCCGCGCCTCACCCCGCGCCGGATCGTCGACGCGGCCGTCACCGTCGTCGACGCCGAAGGGCTGGACGCACTGTCGATGCAGCGCGTCGCCGCCGAGCTGGCCTGCACGGCGATGGCCCTGTACCGGCATGTGCCCGGCCGCGAGCAGCTCGTCGCGGCCATGGTCGACGCGGCCATCGGCCGGCCGCCCGTGGCGGCCGGGGCGGGGTGGCGCGCCGAGGTCGAAGCCTGGGTCGACGCGCTCTGGTCGACGTACGCCCGGCATCCGTGGATGGTGCGCGTGCCCACCGTCAGCGCGCCGGTCGGTCCGAACGAACTCGCTTGGTTCGAAGCCCTGTTGAGTCCGCTGGCCCGCTCGGGCGCCGGCCGTGGCGAGCTGATCCCGCTCGCCACCTTCATCTCCGGCGCCGTGCGCGACCTGGCCAGGGTGGCCACCGAACTCGACCCGGCCGGCGCCGCTTCCTACGGACGGATCCTCGCCGAGCGCCTCGACCCGGGGGCGTTCCCCACGCTCTGTTCCCTCGCGGGCGGGCCGGGGCTCGACGAGGAGGAGGACGGCGACGTGGCCCCGATCGTCGCCTGCGGCATCGCCCGGCTGCTCGACGGCATCGAGAAGTCCTCACCACCGAGGGAAGGAAACCGATGAACGAGAACCACGTACGACGGCTCATGGGAATCTGCGGCATCGCGGCGGGCGCACTCGCGGCCGTCGCCGTACCGCTCTACTTCGTCCACTCCGGCCCGCCGCCCGCCGGCAACGTCCTCGCCCGGATCCTCCTCAACCTCCTCACCTGCGCGGCCCTGCTGGCCTTCCTCGCGGGCCTGCGCCACGTCATCCGCGGCGCGGGTCCCGCCTTCGACTGGCCCGCCACCCTGGTCTCCGGTGCCGGGCTGGCCTACGTCACCGTCACCCTGGTCGCCGCGTCCGTAGAGGCGGGCATCGTCCTGGAGCACCCCGGCGGGGGCCTCGACCCCACCGTCGACGGCCCGCTCGCCCACGCCAACATGCTGCTGCACGGCTCGGCCGCCCGGCTGCTGACGGCGGTGCTCCTCACCGCCGCCGGGTACGCGATCCTGCGCGCCCGCGTCCTGCCGCGCTGGACCGGGTACACGGCCTACGGCGTCGCCGCGGTCAACCTCGCCTTCGTCCCCTCGCTGTTCTTCGGTACGGACGCCGCCGACTTCTACAGCGCGGTGGGCTGGGGCAACACGGCGCTGACGGCGGCCCTCCTCGTCTACTGGGCCTTCGCCGTCGGGATCGCCCTGCTGCGGAGCACCCCGCGAGCCGCCCGGGCGGCCACCGCGTAGGCCCCCCGGGTCAGCGGCGCCGGGCGTGGGCGGCCACGTCCAGGGGGGTGCCCACCGGCCGCCGCGGCGGGGTCAGCGCGACGGGCCGGCGGAAGCCGCCGGTGCGGGCGATCCCCTGGACGGTCAGGCGCAGTGCCTCCTGGAAGTCGCCCATGGTCCGGCGGGCCGCCGGGGTGTCGACGTAGAGCGAGTTCATGTGCAGCCCGTCGGTGTCCCGCTGGAACCACGAACAGGCTCCGTTGGCGCGCGCCGACCACACGTGGGTGGCGGGCCGCCAGTCGTCGTGGCGGTCGGCGCCCGGGCACTTGCGCATGTCGATGTACGAGAAGAAGTTCACCGGGTACGGCCAGGAGCGGGCGGCGAACTCCTCGGGTGCCAGCAGCTCCCACGCCCGTACGAACGGCACGTCGACATGGCCGATCATCTCGGTGAAGCCGGCCCGCACCGAGGCCATGACCTGGGCGAAGTCCCGGCCGGGTGAGGCGTCGAACTCGATGGGCATGGTGTTGACGAACCAGCCCACCGAGTTCGTCCAGGTTCCCCGGCCGCGTTCGCTGACCGGCATGAGACCCCGGTAGACGCCCGGCCCGCCCGCCTCGCGCAGGCACACGGCGACGGAGGCGAGCACCCCCATGAAGGGCTTGCCGTCGGCCGTCAGGCAGGTCTTCTCGAACACCTCGGTCTCGCCCGCGTCCAGCAGCAGCGAGGCCTCGTTGACGATCGGGTACATCCGGTCCGGCTCGACGCCCAGGTCGAGCGGGAAGCGGGGGAAGAACTCGCCGGCCCGGCCGATGAAGGACTTCCAGTAGTCCAGGCGTTCGTCGCGGGCGTCGATGGACAGGTAGCGGCGGCGCTGCTGGTCGGCGAAGTCGAGATAGCTCGGGGCGGGCGGCAGCGTGATCTCGTCGCCGCGGCACAGGGCCTCGTAGGAGGTGAGCACCTCGCTCACGACGATCGGCATCGACATGCCGTCGCAGACGATGTGGTCGAAGGCGAGGTAGACCGTGGCGGAGTCCTCGCGGAGCACCGCGCCCATGATGAACAGCGGCCAGGAGAGGGTGTCGATGCTCCGCTTGAACCGTTCGACGAGGAATCCGTTCAGCAGCTCGGCGGAGTCGAAGGTGCCCACGTGCCGGGGTTCGAGGGAGAGCCCGGCGGGGTCGAAGGGCTCGCAGGCCAGCTCCCCGGCCAGCCGGCGGAATGCGCACCGCAGCACCTCGTGCCGCCGGACGAAGGACAGCAGGGACTGCGCCAGGGCCTCCTCGTCCAGCGGGCCGGTCACTTCGAAGGTGACCGCGACCCAGGACGCGACCGGGTCGTCGGCCGCCCGGCTCTCCTCGGCGACGGTGAAGTGCTTGTCCTGGTTGAAGGACGCCTTCCTGCTCGCCGGATCGTCCGTGCCGCCGGCCTCCGCCGCCGTGGACCGGAGCCGCCACTCGACCACCCGGCCGGGTGCCACGTGGTGCATCTCCAGAGGAAACTGCCGCATACCGTCATCCCTTCGTCCCCCGGATCAACCCCCAGGCCCTAACGACCCCCGGCCCGGGGAGGTGACGAACCACTTGAACCGGGCCGAGGGGCGGGGCCGAGCGGCGGGGGGCCGAGGGGCGCGGGATCAGAGGGAGTTGAGGTCCACGGCGTCGGCCATCGCCTTGTATCCGGCGTCGTTCATGTGGAGGCGGTCGGCGGGGAAGGCGTACTCGTCCTTGATCTTGATCTCCTTGGGGTGCTCCGGGTCGGCGGGCGCGGCCAGCACCCGGTCGAAGTCCACCACCCCGTCGTACGCGCCGCTGGTGCGGATCCAGGTGTTGACGGCCGTACGGACGTCCTCGCCGCGCTCGGTCCAGTAGGCCGAGCCGTGGAACGGCGGGAGGGTGGCGCCGATGACCTTGACCCCGCGGATGCGGGCCTCGCGGATGAGCTGCCGGTATCCGGCGATGATCTCGTCGGCGGTGACCCTGGAGCCGGGCACGGTGCAGTGGTCGGGGGTGGGGGAGTCCGGCAGGACGATGTCGTTGGTGCCCTCCAGGAGGATGACGGTGCCCACGTCCGGGCGGCCGAGCGCGTCGCGCCGGAACCGGTCGAGGGCGCTCTCGCCGAAGCACGCCGAGTCGTTCAGCACCCTGTTCCCGCCGATGCCGGCGTTCAGCACCGGACGCGAACGGCCGTTGGCGGCCAGGCGCTTGGCGAGCTCGTCGGGGTAGCGGCGGTCCGCGCCGGGGGTCGCCCCGAAGCCGTCGGTGAGGGAGTCGCCGAAGGTGACGACCGCCCTCCCGGGGCTGCTCGGACGGGTGTTCTTCACGTCGACGCCGGCCAGGTAGTACCAGGAGAAGCTCGGCTGCGCGGCGGCGAAGGCGTCCGCCGCCGGGTCGCGCCGGTGGTCCCCGGAAGCCTTGTAGGACAGGGACATGGCGACGTTGTGGAAGGTGGCCGGCCCGGTCGGGCCCTCGAAGTAGAAGGTGACGGTGAGCTGTTCGAAGGCCTTGACGGGAAGGGCCACCGGATCGCTGGAGAGCTGCCCGCCGGCCGGGACCGTGACGGACTGCGCGCCCTTGAAGCGCAGGGTACGGACCGACTCCGGCTGCACGGCGGCGCCCCCGGCGGTCCGGGCGACCGTCGCACCGGTGAGCCGCAGGGGGGTCTTGCCGTAGGCGTTGGTGAGCCGGACGCGCAGCTCGGCCCCCTCGGCGCCGACACGGACCACCTGCCGCACGGACTCGCCTGCGAAGCCCGCCTCGGACCAGTTGGGGTACCAGGGGGTGGTGGCGGGGGCCTGCGGGGAGGCGCCCCAGGCGCTGTGCCAGGGGCCGTGGGGCGCGGCGGAGGCGGGAACGGTGGCGGTCACGGTCATGAGCGCGGCGGCCAGCGGGAGGGCGAGGACGATCTTCTTGGCAGTCATACTCCTCTGACCCGGGCGGGGGTGGAGATGTGACAGCCACGGCGAAAGTCTCCCGAGCCCCCTCGACCGTCCGTACGCACGCCCGCCCATCCACCTCTTCCGGGGGCGCCGCCCCGCCGCCTACTCCGTGTGCAGGGCCGCCGCGATCGTCATCCGGGCCGCCGACCGGGCGGGAACCAGTGCGCCGAGAACGGCGATCGCGACCCCGGCCAGCAGCAGGCCCGCCAACTGCGGCGCGTCCCAGACGTTCTTCATCGACTCCGGGAAGGCGACGATCCCGACGTTGTCCACCACCAGCCGGTGCGCGAGCGCCCCGAGGGGGATGCCGAGCAGTCCGCCGACCGCGCCCACTCCCGCCACCGAGGTCACGGTCATCACCACCACCTGCCGCGGAGTCATCCCGATCGACTTGAGCATGCCGAGGTCCCGGCGGCGCTCGCGGGTGCCCAGGAGGACGGTGTTGAAGACGCCGAGCGACGCGACCACGCTCAGCAGGACGGTGAACACCGACGAGAAGGTGACGACGGTGGTGGTGGCCGTGTTCACCGAATCCGACACCGAGGCGCGCAGCCCCGGGTCGACGGCCCCGGCCGCCTCGGCGTAGGCCCGGGCATCGGCTCCGGGAGCCAGCCGCACCTCGTACTCGACCGCGCGGGCGTCCGGCGCCAGCGGCAGGAGGGTCTCCCAGGAGGCCTCCAGGGCCCGCGCGTTGCCCTCGATGAGCTCGCCCACGACGGTCGCGGTCGTCTGCCTGTCGTTCAGCGCGAGGGTGACCCGGTCACCGAGCCGCAGCCCGCGCTGGGTCAGGAAGGCCGGCCCGGCCACGACCTCGCCGGCCGCCTCGGGCATCCGGCCCTTGGCGACCTGCGTGGCGTACGAGGCGCTGTCCCCGCGGTAGAAGTCGGCGAAGACGGGCCGGCTCTGCCCGACGAGGGTCACCTGGGCCAGTGCGCGGGCCCGTACCTGCGTCGCACCGGGCAGCGACCGCAGCCGTTCCTCGATCCGGGCGTCGCCGAGCAGGGGAGGGGTCCGGCCGTTGACCGGCCCCCCGGCCTCCACCCTGACCAGAGCACCGGCGCCCCCGCGTCCGGCCTCGCTGTACGCCAGCATCGTGCTGGTCAGTCCGGTCGCCAGGGTCACGGTGGTGACCCCGAGGACGATGGCCGCCAGGGTCAGCAGCGTGCGGCCGGGGCGGGCGAACGGCTGCCCCAGGCCCATGCTGACCGCGCGCGGCAGCCGGCTGCCGCCGAGCGCGCGCTGGACGCGCAGCCCGCGGCCCGTCAGGGGGGCGCTGCCCGCGCTGATCGCCCGGGCCGCCGGCAGCCGGTGCGCCCGCAGCGCGGGGACCAGCGCGGTGAGCAGGACGAGGGCGGGCATCCCCAGCAGACAGACGACCGACACCCACGAGGAGACGCCGCCGACGGCGGCCCGGCCGGTCTCGATGCCGGAGAACGCGACCCCCAGGATGGGCTCGGCCAGCGCGTTGCCGAGCAGGGTGCCGGCGGCGGAGCCGACGACGGCCGGCACGGCCATCATCGTCAGGTACACGGCGACCACCTGGTTCGGGGTGAAGCCCAGGGCCTTGAGCACGCCGATGTGCCGGTAACCGGAGACGACCGCCCCGCTGACGACGTTCCCGACGATCAGGGCGGAGACCAGCAGGCCGAGGACACCGAAGAGCGTCATGAAGGGGAGATAGGCGTCGGCCAGTGACGAGAAGGCCTTCCTCAGGTCGAGGTGCGTGTGCGCGCTGGTCAGCGACCCCTCGGACAGTCCGGAGGTGGCTCCGGCCAGTGCGGAGCTCAGCTGCGCGTCCGTCGAGGAGCCGGTGAAGCGGTAGAGCATCTGAGCGGTGGCCGGACGCAGCGCGGTCATCTGCTCGGGAGAGACCCAGGCGTCCGCCGACTTGCTCATGCCCGCCGCGAATCCCACGACCGTCAGCGGCGCGGATCCGGGGACCTCCAGCATGGTTCCCAGCAGCTCCGGGCCGGGGGAGCCGTCGGAGGTCCAGCCGACGACGATCTCACCGGGTGCGGTCGCCCAGCGGCCCTCCAGGACCTCGACGCGGTCCACCGGGCCGCCCGGGTCCGCCCGGCCCACCACGGTGAGCGAGCCGCCCGGCATCCAGAGCCAGCCCTCGGGCACGTCCACGACGCTCTGCCCGAACGGCCCCGCGGCGGCCGTCACACCGGGCCGCCGGGCGGTCTGCGCCAGCTGCTCCGGCGTGACCTTCGCCGTGTCGAAGACCGCCACGGTGTGCGGGCCGCGCTGGGCGGCGTACGCCTTGTCGAAGGGGCTGGTGGCGACGTCGAGCAGCCCCAGCGCGAGCAGGACGGTCGTGGTCGAGCAGAGCACGACCAGTCCGATGACGAAGCTCTGGAGCCTGCGGCGCTTCACGGCCGCGCGCGAGGCCCGCCACACGGCGCTCACGCGGTCGCCTCCAGCGCGCTCTCCCGGGCGACCCTGCCGTCGGCGACCTCGACCAGGCGGCCGGCGCAGCGGGTGGCCAACTGCGGGTCGTGCGTGACGATCAGCAGGGTCTGGCCGATCTGGTTCAGGTCGATGAGCAGGTCCATCACCTGCTCGCCCGACCGGCTGTCGAGGGCGCCGGTCGGCTCGTCCGCCAGCAGCAGCGCCGGACGGTTCATCAGGGCCCTCGCCACGGCGACCCGTTGGCGTTCCCCGCCGCTGAGCGTCGCCGGGTAGTTGTTCCGGCGGTCGGCCACGCCGAGCTCGTCGAGCAGCTCCAGGGCGCGCCGGCGCGCCTGCCGGGCGGAGGTGCCCGTCAGCTGGGCGGCCAGCGCCACGTTGTCCAGGACGGGCAGGTCGTCGATCAGGTTGAAGAACTGGAAGATCATGCCGATGTGCCGGCGCCGGAACAGCGCCAGCCCGGTCTCGTTGAGCGTCCCCAGGTCCTGACCCTGCACCTCGACGGTGCCCGCCGTCGGCCGGTCCAGCCCGGCCACCATGTTGAGCAGCGTGGACTTGCCGCAGCCGGAGGGGCCCATCACGGCCACCGCCTCCCCCCGCCGGATCTCCAGGGACAGGCCGTCCAGAGCCTTCGCGTCGCCGTACTCCTTGTGCACACCGTCCAGTCGTACGACGACCTGCCGCGCACTGTCGTGATCAGTTGTCATGGCCCGAACCTAAAGTGGAGCCCGCGGACGGTGCGTCCGCCCCCGGATGTAACCCTGGGGGCAGGTCATCCCGGGGATGTACGAGGCGGGTCCGGCAGAATGACATCGAGGCGTACACGGGTGGGGAGTTGACGGTGGGGCTGATCATCGCCGTGGTGGCGGCCTGCCTTTCGGCGGCCGCGGCCGGCGGGCTGGGCGTGGCCCTGCTGCGCGCCCGGCGCGGCCACCGGGCGGCGATCGAGGCGCGCGGGTGGCTGCTGGAGCGGGAGCGGGAGAGCGCGGCCCGCACCGCTGTCGATGCCGAACGGACCAGGATCGCGGCCGAGCTCCACGACATCGTCAGCCACAACGTGAGCCTGATGGTGGTCCAGGCGGGAGCCGCCCGCGAGGTGCTGGGCACGATGCCGGACGAGGCCGCGTCGGCCATGGGCGCCGTGGAGCAGGCGGGGCGGAACACGATGACCGAACTGCGGCACCTGCTGGGCCTGCTCGCACCCGCCCAGGACGGCGCGGACGAGCCGTACGAGCCGTACGAGGCGCAGGGGGCCGCGGCCGCCGCCCGGCTGTCGCCGCAGCCGAGCCTCGCCAGGCTCGGCTCGCTGATCGACCGGTTCGCCTTCGCCGGCCTGCCGGTGGAGGTACGGATCTCCGGCGACTCGCGCCCGCTCCCGGCGGGGATCGACGTCACGGCGTACCGGATCATCCAGGAGGCGCTGACCAATGCTCTCAAACACGGACACGGAGGCAAGACGGAAGTGACGGTGCGATACGCGGAACACGCGCTGCGCGTGGAGGTGCTGGGCGGCGGACCGAGCGTGCTGACGGGAGGCACGCCCGGACCCCGGCCGACCGGTGGCGGGAACGCTCCGAAGGCCGGGGGCGCCGGCCGCGGACTGCTCGGCCTGCGCGAGCGCGTCGCCGTCTACGGGGGCGACTTCGACGCCCGCCGCCGCCTCGGCGGCGGATACCGGGTGCGCGCCCGCCTCCCCCTGGACCGGCCGTGAGCACGCCCGCCGGGGCCGCCCCGGCCGCGCCGTCGCCCCGGGTGGTGATCGCCGATGACCAGGACCTGGTCCGCACCGGCTTCCGGCTGATCCTGACGGCCCGGGGGATCGACGTGGTCGGCGTGGCCGCCGACGGGCTGGAGGCGGTCGCGGCGGTGCGCCGGCTGCGCCCGGACGTCGTCCTGCTCGACATCCGGATGCCGAACATGGACGGCCTGGAGGCCGCCCGGCGCATCCTCGCCGAATCCCCGCGCTGTCGGGTGATCATGCTGACCACCTTCGACCTCGACCAGTACGTGTACGCCGCCCTGGCCGCCGGAGCCAGCGGCTTCCTGCTCAAGGACGTCACCCCCGAACATCTCGCCGCAGCCGTCCGTCTCGTCGGCACCGGCGATGCGCTGCTCTCCCCGTCGATCACCCGGCGGCTGGTGGAACGCTGCGCCCCGGGCGCGGCCGGCGCTGACCGCCTCACGACCGCCGGCGCCCGGGAACTGGCCGCGCTGACGCCGCGCGAACGCGAGGTGCTGACCCTGATGGGCCACGGCCGTTCCAACGCCGAGCTGGCGCGGGAACTGACGCTCAGCGAGGCCACGGTGAAGACCCATGTGGCCCGCATCTTCGCGAAGCTGTCCCTGCGCGACCGGGCGCAGGCCGTGGTCCTGGCCTACGAGAGCGGCCTGGTCACCCCGGGCTCGGCCGTCTCCTCCGGTGCGGCGCGCGGTCCGGAGCCCGCTGGGTGAACTCGGCCCGGCTGCAGGTGGCCCGGCGGGCCGTCAGGGCACCAGATCCGTCATCACCGTGCGCGGCAGCGCGGGATTGGCGGCGGCCTCCTGGGCCGCCTGGGGGTCCTCGTCGGAGAGCAGTGCGGTGAGGGTCGCCGCCGGGAGGGCCGGATGGGCGGCGGCCAACGGGCGGGCCGTCCTGTCCGCCAGGCAGGCCAGCAGGGCCGGACCCGCCGCGTTCGGGTGCCGGGCGACCTCCTTGAAGACCTTCCGCACCGGCGGTTGATGCCGGGTCAGGTCCTCCAGCAGGGATCCGGACGCGTCCGGGTTGGCGGCCACCGCCGCGAGGACCTGCACCCCGTGGAGCGAGACCATCGAGCGCAGCCGGTCCTCGGACAGGCCCGGATGCGGGGCGACGGCCCTGACCACCGCCGCATCCCGGTCCCCGGCCAGCGCGTCGCGCAACTCCGCCGGCAGATCGCGCCGCTGCGCCACGAGCATCCGTACGGCCGCATGCGGGGACGCGGCCAGTTCCGCGAGTTCGGAGGGCGTGGCGGCGGCGATCCGCGGCAGCAGGTCCGGCCAGGTCCGGAGCGTGGTGGCCAGCCCCACCAACACGTCGAGCGGCGCCCGCGGATGCTGCGCCAGGCTCCGCCGTACGTCGTCCTCCGGGTCGGTGGCCAGGACCCGGATCAGCTCCGGCCCGATCCCGGGGTTCCTCGCGAGCGTGGCCCGGACCCCGGGCCGCGGGTCGGCGGCCGTCCGCGCGTACAGGGTCTGCGGCAGATCGGTGCGCTCGGCGAACACCCAGGTCAGCGACAGTTCGGGGTCCTCGGCGAGGGCGGTCACGGCAGGAGCCGGCGTGGCCGGGTTGGCCGCCGCCGCGCGGCGGACCTCGGGATGCGGATGCCGCGCGAGGCGGGCGGCTTCGGGGGATTCGGTGGTCCAGAGGGCCAGTTCGGTGACGACCTCCACGTCCGGGTCGGCGGAGAGGATCGTGACGACGTCCGGGGGAAGGGCGGGGCAGGAGGCCAGTTTCCAGCGGACGTCGGGGGAGGGGTCCGCCGCGAACAGACGGGCCCACTCCGGCAGGCCGCGGCCCTCGTCGAGGAGGGCGAGGGCCGCGTACGGCCGCACCTCCGGGTCGACGTCGGCGGCGGTCAGGTGCCCGATGCGGGCGAGCAGCACGGCGGTGCGCTCGTCGCGCGCTGCCAGGGCCGCCACCTGGGCGCGGCCGAGGCCGGCGCGCCCGGTCAGGGCCCGGACCAGATCGTCGACCAGTTCCTCGGCGCGGTCATCGGCGTGGCTCTCGGAGGGGTCGGGCTCCGCCATGGCCCGGGCGATGAGCCGGTCGACCAGTTCGGGCGGCAGCGCGGGATTGGCGGCGAGGCCGCACAGGAGGTCGTTCACTGGCGGGCTCCCGGTCTGTGGTGCGGCGGCGGCCGTCCGGATCCGGGCCGGCGCCGCGGGGTGAGGTTGGCGCGGCGCCGGCGAGGCCGCTCCGCGGTGAGGGGGTCGATCTCCCGGCGGATCCGGTCCGGTTCGGCGGCCGGCCGGTTCCGCCGGGGACGATACAGCGGCGAGGGCGGGACCGTGAAGCGGATTGATCAGCCGTCGCCGGCGCGCCGTTCCAGCGGCGTTGCTACTGCGGAGTTGCTCACACTGAAGGTGACGCTGCCGGGCCGGTAGCGGTCGTCGGACCACTCGATCGGGCGGCCGGTCGACGTGGCGGAGACGTGCCGCTGGCGCAGCAGCGGACTGCCGCGCCGGACCGCCAGCAGCCGGGCGTCCTCGCTGCCGGCCGGAAGGGCGTCGATGAGGTGCTCGCCGTAGTGGGCGACGACCCCGGAGCCGTCCGCCAGCCGGTCCATGATGGAGCGGCAGTCCTCCGGCATGGCCTCCACCGCCGCCGCGACCCAGTCGGGGTAGGCCGTCCGCTCGACCATGGTGGGTTCCCCGTCGAGCAGGCGCAGCCGCAGCACCGCGAGGATCTCCGCGCCCGGCGCCACCGCGAGCCGCTCCGCCTCCTCGGCGGTCGCGGGCCGGCGGGTGCGGGAGAGGAAGCGGCTGGCGGCCTCGTGCCCGACCCCCTCGGCCCACTGGGCGAAGCTGTTCAGTTCACCGAAGCTGTGCCGGCGCTCGTGGCGCAGAACGATCCTCCGCGCGCCCTGCCGGGAACCGATCAGCCCCTCGGCGGCGAGGGTGGCCACCGCCTGGCGGACCGTGCCGCGCGAGGCGGACCAGCGGGCGGCCAGGTCGCTCTCGGAGGGCAGTTGGGAGCCCACCGGGTGCTCGCCGGAGAGGATCGCCCGGCGCAGCGCATCGGCGATCTCCAGATAACGGACCGTGCCCATGCCCTTCGCCCCCTGGTCGGTGCGTACGGATCACCCCGGTCGATGCCGTACTCATGATCATTCCAACATGCCCTGTCACGACTTGTTCCGGTCATTCTCAGCTCTTCGTCGAGCCGTGCTCCCGGAGACGGGCGCCGTTCACCGTCCGTACAGCGAGCCCGGGCGAACTGGTGCCAACTTGTTCAGACAAGTGAACCCACCCTCGTCTCCGGGAGAGACCGTGCTCAGTTCCTCCGCCCGTCGCGGTGCGGCCGTACTGCTCAGCGCCGCCGTACTCACCACGCTCAGCGCGTGTGGTGCGGCACCCGACCAGAAGTCCGGCGGCGCCGACGCCACCAAGACCGGCGTACAGCCGGGCGCCGCGGCCTCGGTGGCCGACTTCGGCTCGATGGAGGCCCTCGTCGCCGCCGCGCAGAAGGAGGGCAAGCTCAATGTGATCGCGCTGCCGCCGGACTGGGCGAACTACGGCGAGATCATCAAGGCCTTCGAGGCCAAGTACAAGATCAAGGTGAACAGCGAGAACCCGGACGCCTCCAGCGCCGACGAGATAGCCGCGGTCAAGTCCCGCAAGGGCCAGGACCGCGCCCCCGACGTGCTGGACCTCGGCATCGCCTTCGCCCGCAGCGGCGCCGCCGAGAAGCTCTTCGCCCCGTACAAGGTCACCGCCTGGGACAAGATCCCCGGCTCCCAGAAGGACGCCGACGCCCGCTGGTACAACGACTACGGCGGCTACGTCTCCATCGGCTGCGACGCGGCCCGCATCACCACCTGCCCGAAGACCTTCGCCGATCTCCTCAAGCCGGAGTACAAAGGCAAGGTCGCCCTCAACGGCAACCCCACCAAGTCCGGTTCTGCCTTCGGCGGCGTCTACGCGGCCTCGCTCGCCAACAAGGGCTCCTTCGCGGACATCCAGCCGGGCATCGACTTCTTCGGGCAGCTGAAGAAGAGCGGGAACTTCATCCCCGTCGAGTCCACCCCGGCCACCGTCGAGAAGGGCGAGACGCCCATCTCCATCGACTGGGACTACCTGAACGCCGGCTACGCCGAGCAGTTCAAGGGCAAGGGCGTCGACTGGAAGGTCACCGTCCCCGCCGACGGCGTCTTCGCCCAGTTCTACTCGCAGGCCATCAACGTGGACGCCCCGAACCCGGCGGCCGCCCGCCTGTGGATGGAGTTCCTCTACAGCGCCGAGGGCCAGAACCTCTGGCTCAAGGGACACGCCCGCCCGGTGCTGCTGCCCGTCATGACCGAGGACGGCACCGCCGACAAGGACGCCGTCACCAAGCTCCCGCAGGTCCAGGGCACCCCGGCCTTCCCGGCCTCCGCGGAGCTCGACCGGGCCAAGGCCACGCTCGCCGAGAAGTGGGACAAGGCACTCTCCTGATGTCCACCTCCGACTCACGCGCCGCCGGCGGCACCAGCCGCCGGCGGCGCGGCCCGCGCACCTGGCTCGCGGCCCTCCCGCTCCTCGTCTTCACCGGGCTCTGCTTCGGCATCCCGCTCGGCGCCATGGCCTTCGGCGCGGTCACCCGCACCGACCAGGCGAGCGGCACCACCCGGCTGACCGGCGAACACCTCGCGCGTTCGCTCCAGGGCCCCTACCTCGGCTCCCTGGTCGGCAGCGTCCAGCTCTCCGCCCTCACCGCACTCGTCGGCGGAGTACTCGGCGTCGTCATCGCCCAGGCCGTGGTCACCTCCCGCTCCAAGGGCCTGCGCAGCGCGGCACTGACCGCCTCGGGCGTACTCGCCAACTTCGGCGGCGTACCGCTCGCGTTCGCCTTCATCGCCACCGTCGGCATCTCCGGAGTCGTCACCCAGCTCGCCGATCTCGGCAGCCTCGGCTGGAACCTGTACTCCTTCACCGGCCTCACCGTGGTCTACCTGTACTTCCTGATCCCGCTGATGGTGCTGGTGATCGCCCCGGCGCTGGACGGACTGCGCCCGCAATGGCGCGAGGCCGCCCAGAGCAGCGGGGCCACCGGATGGCAGTTCTGGCGCCACGTCGGCCTGCCCGTGCTCGCCCCCTCCCTGCTGGGCGGGTTCGTGCTGCTCTTCGGGACCGCCTTCGCCGCCCACGCCACGGCCGCGGCCCTCGTCGGCGGCTCCGTACCGCTCGTCACGCTCAAGATCGCGGACGCGCTGTCCGGGAACGTGCTCACCGGCCAGGAGAACGTGGCGCTCGCCCTCGGCCTCGACATGATCCTGATCGCCGCCCTGGTCATGGCGGTCTACCTGCCCCTCCAGCGACGGAGCGCCCGATGGCTGCGATGAACACCCCCGCCCCGCCGGCCCGGGCCATCCCGCCCGGCGAGCTCCGGGCGGACGACCGCCCGGACGGGCCCGCGCACGGAGACTCCCCGGCACCGGCACCGGCACCGGCACCGGCCCCCGCTTCCGCCCCGTCCGGCACCCCGGCCCGGCAGGGCCGCGGCGCCCGCCGGCCCGGGGTCTGGCGCGGAGCCGTCCTCGCCCTGGCCGGCGTCTACTTCCTCGGCCCGCTCCTCGCCTCCTTCGTCTTCACCGTGCACGTGCCCGGCCAGGGGATCACCTTCGAGGCGTACGGCGAACTGCTCTCCGCCGACGGCTTCACCGAGAGCCTGCTGCTCTCCCTCGGCCTCGCCGCCGCGACGATCGCGCTGTCGCTGCTGCTCGCGGTGCCCGCGCTGGTGGCCGTACGCATCGGCTCCCCGCGACTGCGTCCGGTCGTCGAGGTGATGTGCATGCTGCCGCTGGTGGTGCCGCCGATCGCGCTGGTCACCGGAATCTCCACGGTGCTGCGCTGGGGACCGGAACACCTGTCGCGGACCCCGCTCTACCAGACCTTCATCGCCGTCCAGAACGAGAAGTTCCCCGTCGTCCTGGTCCTCGCCTACACCGTCCTGGCGCTGCCCTTCGTCTACCGCTCGCTCGACGCGGGGATGCGCGCCGTCGACGTGCCGACGCTCGTCGAGGCCGCCCGCAGCTGTGGCGCGAGCTGGCCGTACGTCGTCCTGCGCGTGCTCCTGCCGAACCTGCGGGCCTCGCTCGCCGGCGCCGCCTTCCTCACCCTGGCCCTGGTGCTCGGCGAGTTCACCATCGCCTCCCTCCTCGGGTTCCAGCCGTTCGCCGTGTGGATCGTCTCGATCTCCGGAGCACAGGCCCGCATGTCCGTGGCCGTCTCCATCCTCAGCCTGCTCATCACCTGGCTGCTGCTGATCGCCCTCTCACGGGCGGGGACCACCCCCTCCACCGCCGCGGCCGCCCCCGCCACCACCTCCCGCAAGGAGTCCTGACCCCCATGCCCACCACCCTCCCCGCGGCCGGGAAGCCGGCGGACGCCACCGAGCCCGCGGACCGCACCGAGCAGCCGGCCGGCGCGCGCGTCGAATTCCGCGGCCTGCGCAGGGCGTTCGGCTCCACCGTCGCCCTCGACGGCCTCGACCTGACCGTCGAGCCCGGCGAACTCCTGGCCCTGCTCGGCCCGTCGGGCTGCGGAAAGACCACCGCCCTGCGCGTCGTCGCGGGCTTCGAGCAGCCCGACTCCGGTGACGTGCTCGTCGACGGACAGGACATCACCCGGGTCCCGGCCAACCGCCGCGACGCCGGCATGGTCTTCCAGTCGTACAGCCTCTTCCCCAACCTCAACGCCCGCGACAACGTCGCCTTCGGACTGCGCGTACGCAAGGTCGGGGCGGCGCAGCGCCGCGAACGGGCCGCCGAACTGCTCGACCTGGTCGGCCTCCCCGACCACGGCGACCGCTACCCGCACCAGATGTCGGGCGGCCAGCAGCAGCGCGTCGCGCTCGCCCGCGCGCTGGCCCTGCGCCCGAGGGTGCTGCTGCTCGACGAGCCGCTGTCCGCGCTGGACGCCAAGGTGCGGTCGAACCTGCGCGAGGAGATCCGCCGGCTCCAGCTCTCCCTCGGCATCACCACCGTGTTCGTCACGCACGACCAGGAGGAGGCGCTGTCGATGGCCGACCGGGTCGCCGTCCTGAACGCCGGCCGGCTGGAGCAGTGCGCGGCCCCGGCCGAGCTGTACGACCGCCCCGCGACCCCCTTCGTCGCCGAGTTCGTCGGCACCATGAACCGGCTGCCCGGACGGCTCGCCGACTCGGGCCTCGTGGAGGTCGCCGGAGCGCGCCTGCCGGTGGACGGCCCGGCGCCGTCGACCCCGGACGTGGAGGTCCTCGTACGACCCGAGAACGTGACGGCGACCGCCGACACGCAGGGCACGGCCACCGTGGTCGCCGCCTCCTTCTTCGGCTCCGTGACCCGGCTCCACCTGGAACTGCCCGGCGGGGTACCGGTCAAGGCGGACCTGCCCTCGCGGGACGCCGGAGCCCTGGTGCCCGGTGCGCGGGCCGCCGTGGGACTGGCCGAGCGGCCGGTGCTCGTCGTGGCCAGGTCCGCGTGAGCGCCCTCGCCGCGGTCCTGTTCGACATGGACGGCACCCTCGTCGACACGGAGGGGCTGTGGTGGCGGGCCACCGAGGCGGTGGCCGACGGCCTCGGCCACCGCCTCACCGACGCCGACGCGCCCGAGGTGGTCGGCCGCGCCGTGGAGGACACCGCCGCACACCTCGTACGGGTCTCGGGAGGGGGAGACCCGTACGAGGTGGGGGCGGCCCTCACCGACCACTTCTTCCGCCGGGTGGAGGCGGGGGCGCCGATGCGGCCCGGCGCCCAGCGGCTGCTGACCGCGCTCACGGCGGAGGGCGTGCCCTTCGCCCTGGTCAGCGCGTCCCCGCGGGTGGTCGTGGACTCGGTGGTCGGGGGCTCGCTGGCCCATGTCCCCTTCGCCTTCACCCTGTCCGCCGACGACACGGCCCGGACCAAGCCGCACCCGGACCCGTACCGGGCCGCGGCCGGACGGCTGGGCCTCGTACCGCAGGCGTGCGTGGCGGTGGAGGACTCGCCGGACGGCGCCGCCTCCGCGGAGGCGGCCGGCTGCGGGGTCCTGGTCGTGCCTTCACTGCTGGCCGTCCCCGCCTCACCGAAACGGGTCTTCGCCCGCTCCCTGGAGGAGGCCACCCCCGAACTCCTGCGGAGCTGCCTGCCGGCCACCTCCTGAGACCCGTCCCTGCCGGTCAGGCCGGGCGGTCGGTCCCCGCGGCGGAAAAGGTTCGGCGGGTGGGCGGCGGTCCTGCCTAGGGTGGGCGGATGAACGGGATACAGATCGTGGCCGACCAGGGTGAGTGGCGGGGCGGGTTCGAGGAGCGGGTGCTGGCCGGCTACCGGGCTGCGGGGTGCTCGGAGCCGCTGGCCCGGGCCCTGCTGGAGCGGGCGGTGGAGGGTATCGACGGCTGGACGGTCGCCACGGACGGCACCGGCTGGATCGCGGTCGGGGTGACGGAGGACAACGGCGCGACCGTGGGCCGGATCCATGACCTCACGGTGCCGCAGGGGCGCGCGTGGGCCGAGCGGTGGTGCGCCGAGCACGGGGCGCAGCGGGTGGAGGTCCGGCTCACCGGCGGGGCGGGGGCGTTCGCCGACTACCCCGTACGGCAACAGATCCGGATGAGTGCCACGGCCGAGCGGCCCGAGCTCCCGCCGGGCCTGACGGTCCGCCGGCTCACCGAGGAGGAGTACCCGGCCTGGTACGCCGCCGAGGAGGCCGGGTACATCGCGGACATCGTCCGGTCCGGAGCCCTGACCCCGGAGCAGGCCAAGGCGAAGTCCGACCAGGAATTCGCCCGTTACCTCCCGCAGGGATACCTGACCCCGGGCCACGCCTTCTACGTGATGGAGGCCGACGGCCAGGCGGTCGGCACCGGCTGGGTGAACCACGGCTTCCTGCCGGGCGTCACCTTCGGCTTCTCGCTGGAGGTGTACGAGGAGCACCGCGGCAAGGGCCACGGCCGGGCCGCGATGGGCGTCGGCGAGTGGGCCACCCGGCAGGGCGGCGACGAGGCGATGATGTTCAACGTCTTCGGCGGCAACGACGTCGCGATGAGCCTGTACGACAGCACCGGCTTCGCCGTGCTGGACGAGTACCGCTCGATCGGCCTCTGAGCGGTCAGGGGATCCGGCCCGGCGAGGTCCTCAGGAACCGGCGGCGCGGAAGGCCGTGGCGCGGACGGTGGTGCCGCAGAGCGCGAACTCGCCGCCGTCGTCGGGCGAAACCTGGAGGCCGCCGCCTCCCACGCCCAGCACGACCGAGGGCGCGACGGTCGGCTCCGCGCCGGAGGCGCAGTACCCGTCGGCCTCACCGAGCACCGGGGTGAAGGTGAGCTGCGTCCAGGCCCGGCCACCGGCCTGCAGCTCCACGGGGCGCGCCTGGCCCTGAGGGACCACGTTCAGGGACTTGTTGCGGTCCGGCGAGCCCTGACCGGCGAGGGCGACGGTGGGGAACCCCTTCAGGGAGCACGCCTGCGGACCTTCGTTCAGCAAGGTGATCCGCACCTGGCTGCCGCGGATCTGCCGCGCGCCGTCGGCGACGAGCTGTGTGTTCGCGCAGGGCGGGGCGGGTGCCCGCCGCCCGTCCGGCTGCTGAGCCGAGGCGCCCTGACCCGCGGCCAGCAACAGGCCGCACGTCACGGCGCCCGTCGCGAGCCAGCGGGTCGTGGCCCTGGCCACGCCTGCATGCGTCGTGCCCTTCATACGGTCTCCTCATGGTCCGCAGGACGCCCGCTCACGCCGGGCCACATCTCCACCCAGCCTCGCACCACCGCTGCCCGACGGCACCCGTAACGCTCTGACCTGGAGGCAAAACACCCCTCAGGAGGCCGGCAGGCCGAGGATCTCGAGGATGCCCTCCGCGTAGGCGGCGGGTCCCGAGCCGGGGGCCGCGGTGACTTCGCGGCGGAAGCCGGCGGTGCCGGTGCGGATGAAGGCGACGCACTGCCCGTGCAGCCCGGCCTCGTGGGTGCCGCCGTCGTCCACCGTGCACAGCAGCGCCAGCAGCGTCCACAGCAGCGCCTCGCGGGTCGCCTGCCGGGGCGGGTGCGCGGCCCACACGGCCATCAGCACGCCGCACACCGCCGGAGCGGGCGGTTTCAGGTTCTCCGCGAAGAAGACATGGCCCTCCAGCGCGTGGAACGCGGCCGGATGACCCTCGGCTGCATCCCGTACGGCGGCCACCAGATGGCCCGCCGAACGGCCGCAGCCGCATTCCGTCGACTCCCAGTCGTGCCGGGCGATCTCCGCCTCCACCGCGTCCGGAACCAGCGGACTGCGCGGCACGGCGCCCTGGCGCAGCAGAGCATGCTGCCGCTTCTCGCTCCCCCTCATGGGGCACAGTATGAGCCAACGGCCGAGCGCTCTGCGAGGGGGGTCGGAACCGGATCACCAGGGCCTTCGTCTGAGACCCCGTGTGGATGAAACGAAGAATTCCGGCCCTGTTCCTCGCCCTGCTCGTGACGCAGCTCGGCGCCCTGATCAACCCCGCGTACGCGTGCGGATGCGGGGCCATGGTTCCCGACGGCCAGTCCCGGATCGGCGTCGACCGGGAGACGTCCGTCGTGCGCTGGGACGGCCGTACCGAGCAGATCGTCATGCGTTTCACCGTCGGCGGGGACGCCCACCGGGCCGCCTGGATCATGCCGGTGCCCGGGCGGGCCACGGTGGAGCTGGGCGACGGGGACGTGTTCGGCGCACTGCGCGACCTGACCCGGCCCGAGCGCAAGGCCCGGCACTACTTCTGGCCGCGCGACCGGGACTGGCCCTTCTCCTCCGGCCGGGACGGCCTCGTCGGCGCCACACCCCCGGGCGCCGCGGACGCGTCCGTCGGCGTCGTCGGCCGCGAACAGCTCGGCGACTTCGACGTCGCCCGGCTCACCGCCACCGACCCGGACGCCCTGAAGACCTGGCTGGAGACCAACGGCTTCAAGCTCCCCGACCGGCTCGCCGCCGAAGTCCAGCCGTACGTCGACCAGCGGTGGGAGTACGTGGCGGTACGGCTCGCCCCCCGCCAGCAGGGCAAGGTGCTGCGCGGCGACCTCGACCCGCTGAGGATCCGCTTCGAGAGCGACCGGCTGGTCTACCCGATGCGGCTCTCCCGCATGGCGAAGACGCCCCAGTCACTCGGCCTGTACGTGCTGGCCGACCACCGCATGGAACCCGCCTCCCCGATCGGCGGCTCCGCGCCGAAGGTGACCTTCGCGGGGACCGTGCACCCGAAGGACGGCCCGGTCGCCGAACTGGCGGGCGGCAAGGCGGTGTTCCTGACCGCGATCGACCAGGAGTTCCCGGAGCCGGCCCGCATCGACGCCGACCACGAACTGCGCGCCACCGCCAAGGACACCCCGTACCGCAGGGCGGTCTACCACGACGAGCTGCTCACCGTGGGGGACGGCATACCCGTCTGGCTCCTGACGGTGTCGGCCGTCCTGGCGGCGCTCGCGGGCTCTGCCTTCGCGGTGATCCGACGCCGCCGACGGCTCCGCGAGGACCGGGCCGCCTGAAGTCCCCCGTACGGGCGGCCCGGTCCCGGCCGGCTACGACGCGGCGGACCGGCGGAACAGGGCCGTCCACAGGAAGGCCTCGCCGAACACCGGGGACTCGGCGTCCTCGTCGTTCATGCGGCGCAGCTCGACCTCCGTCAGGTCGGCGAAGATCGCGCGCAAGGACTCCGGGGTGTAGGCGAGGCCGCCCTGGAGTCCGGCCTCGCGGTAGAAGGCCTCGTCGGGGAGTTCGGAGCCCATCGCGCCGGCCGCGAAGCAAGTGAGCGCGAGCTGCCCGCCGGGGGCGAGGGCCCGGTCGAGGAGGGCGAGGTAGCTGATGCGGCGGTGCGGCGGCAGGTGGTGGAAGCAGCCGGAGTCGTAGATCAGGTCGTACGGGCCCGCCAGCCCGGTCGCGGCGGGGGCGAAGGCGTCGCCGCAATGGAAGCGGACCTCGGCCCCGGCCTCGCGGGCACGCTCCTCGGCCCAGGCGATGGCCGCCGGCGACAGGTCGACGGCGTCCACCTCGAAGCCCCGGGAGGCGAGGTACAGGGAGTTGCGGCCCGGACCGCAGCCCAGGTCGAGGGCGCGGCCCGGGGTGACCAGGCCGCGCTCGACGGAGGAGACCAGGTTCTCGTCCGGCTTCGACACGAAGAACGGCACGGCCTTCGAGCGGTCCGCGTAGAAACCGTCCCACCACGAGGCCCCGCCGGCCGTCCAGCGGTCGGCCTCCGGAGCGAAGAGGCCGTCCAGCAGCCGCAGTACGTCGTCCACCGTGCGTATGTTCCGGTCCATCCGGCCCCCTCCCGATGAGGAGATCCTATGCACGGCTGCCCGGAGTGGATCAGAGGGGCCGGGGAGGCTGGGTCCGCCAGAAGGAGCACTGGTGGTCCTCGCCGAAGGACGAGGTCGTGCGCGTAGCCGACGGATTCAGGGTGAGGACCGTACCGGCGGCGGCCGGCGGCCACGGCGTCTGACCCGCCACGACGGGGGCGCCGAAGCGTGCGAACGCGGCCCAGTAGCGCTTCATCCGAGTGCCGAGCGCGGTCTGGACCGGGGTCAGCGGGCGCTCGCCCATGGTGAAGTCGTGCAGATAGGCCAGCTCCGCGCTGTGCGCGTTCGACTCGTCCAGGCCCGGCACCTGCGCCCCCGCGAGGGTGGGCGACTGCGGGTCGTCGAACTCGTAGACGTACGTGGGTACTTGGGACGCGAAGAGCTGAGCTGTCCACGCCGTGTGGCACGCGAAGGCCGAGTCCGTCATGACGGCCGACAGCGCCAGGTACGGCGAGCCGTGCGCGGCGACCGGATAGCGGGCCAGCACCTCGGGACCCGCGGCCCCGTAGTCCGCCAGGATCTGCGCCGTGTACTGCTCCGCCGTCAGCCGCGGCTGCGTCAGCGCCACGAAGAAGCGGGCCTCGGCGCGGGTGCTCCCGATCAGCACCGGCACCTTGTTCCACGTGCCGTCGCCGATGGCCTGCGCGGGCGGGAGCGGCAGCAGGCCGTCGCCGGACGCCGGACCCGGGCTGGGCAGCGTACGGGCGGCCTCGACCAGCGCCGCCCCGGAGACGGCGCGCAGGCAGGCGGCCGCCTCCGCCGCAACGGTGCATCCCGCGCGGGCGGCGAAGGACCGCGCCTGCCCCTCGGCAGCCGCGACGTCCGGCGTACGCAGCAGGGAGCACGGACCGCTCTGCAGCACGGCCCGGTGGAAGAGACCCGCGGCCGGGGGTGCGGCCAGCAGCGCGCAGACGGAACCGCTGCCCGCGGACTGCCCGGATATCGTCACGTTGCCCGGATTCCCGCCGAACGCGCCGATGTTCTGCCGGGTCCACTGCAGCGCCGCGAGCTGGTCCATCAGGCCGAAGGACCCGGAAAGCCGGGCGTTCTCCCGGCTCAGCTCGGGAAGGGCCAGATAACCAAGCTGTCCCAGGCGGTAGTTGATGCTGACGACCACGCTCTGGGTGAGATCGGCCATGGTGCGGCCGCCGAACTGCGTGCCCGTTCCCTGGCTGTACGCACCCCCGTGCATCCAGAGGACCACCGGGAGCCGGGCTCCGGGGCGGGCGGTCCGGGGGCGGTAGACGTCCAGGTACAGGCAGTCCTCGCTGACGGCCTGCGGATCGGCCAGGCCGAACGGCGAGAACTGCAGGCACGCGGGCGCCTGTTGCGCGGCCTCGCGCACCCCGTTCCAGCGGGGCGGTGGCTGAGGTGCCCGCAGCCGCGCGGCCCCGACCGGCGGAGCGGCGTAGGGGACACCGAGGAACTCCTGTGCGCCGTCGCGTGATTGACCGCGCAGGCTGCCCTGCGCCACGGTGACGACCGGGCGCGGTGAACCGCCGGCCGATGCGGAGGGTGAGGGCGGCGAGGCCGCCGCCGGAAGTGCCGAGGCGAGCAGGGTCACCAGGGCGAGGGCCGTGCCGAGCAGGGATCGTGCCGAAGACAGCCGGTTGCCGGGCCTCTTCATCCGTCCTCCTGGATTCGTGCGGAGTGCGTGCGCGGGTGCGTGCGGGTGCGTGCGGGGATGTGACACGTTCCTGCCGAGGCGGCTTCCGGCCTCTGCCTTCGGCTCGGGGCCTCGGGTGCGGCCGGGGACGGAGCCTTGCGCGCGCTCCGCCCCCGGCCGGCCGGCGGTCCTACGGACGGAGTCCGGCGATCAGGGCCGAGGTCACGGCGTGGTCCGCCGGGCCGGTGTTCCAGTCGGAGTTCATCGGGCTGACGGCGATCTTGCCGGCGGCCACCGCCTCGATGTCGCCGCCCTTGGCGGCGGGCTTCAGGGCCACCTTCACGCTCACCTTCCAGGTGCCGTCACCCGCGTCGGTGAAGTCCGGCTCGAGGAAGTTCTGCGGGTCCTGGAAGGTGGCGGCCACACCGGCGGCCGTGCCCTTGCCGTCCGCGCCGACGACCGGGTGGTTGACGTTCAGGCCTACGCCCTTGGGCAGCAGGGGACCGGACCGCGCCCGGACCCGCAGCCGGTCGATCAGCTTGACCGCGAAATCGAGCGTGGGCCCCATGGCGTTGACCGTGGTGACCGGGTCGGGCGCGCTGAGGCCGCCGGTGCTCAGCGCGATGGCCGGCACACCGGACTCCAGAGCGGCGACGGCGCCGCCGACCGTACCGGAGTGGGTGGCGAGCCCGGCGACGTTCGGGCCGAAGTTGGTGCCGGAGACGACCAGGTCGGGCGCTTCGTCGGCGAAGACCTCGGCCAGCCCGAAGGCGACGGAGTCGCCCGGAGTGCCGTCGACGGCCCAGACCTTCGGTTCGGGGTGCTTCACCGAGATGGCGGGGGCACCGCTCATCATCTTGGTGCCGGTGCCGCTCTGGTTGGTGAGCGGGGCGACGATCGTGACGTCGTGCCCGGCGGCGGTCAGCCGCTCGAAGGCCTTGCGGATCCCCGGCGCGTTGTAGCCGTCGTCGTTGGTGAGCAGGATCCGCAACGGGCCGGCGGGCGCGGCCGCCGGCGCCGCCGTGGGCGCGGTCTGCGGCGCGGCGACCGCGGGTGCCGTGCCGGCCAGGGCAGGCGTGCACAGCATCAGGGCGGCCAGCGGCAGAACTCGCTTGCGTCTCACAGAGTGCTCCTTCAGAGCGGAGGGAGGTGAGGGTGAACGGTGGTGCGTGGTGCAGCCCGGCGGGCGCGCGACCCTCGGCGCGCGCCCGCCGGAGTTCCGGCCGGGCCCGGTCCCGCGGGACGGGCCCGGAGCGGGCCCGGGGGAGCGGGCCCGGAAGAGGGCGGTCAGCGCACGCTGCGGATCGGGAGGATCGCGAGCGCGCCGATCAGCGAGAGGGCTCCGCCGACGAGGAAGAGCGGGGTGTAGCCGCCCAGCGCGGTGACGACGGCCGAGGCGACGAAGGGGGCGATGATCTGCGGTCCCGCGTTCGCGATGTTGAGGACGCCCATGTCGCGGGCGGCGTCCTCGGCCCTCGGGAGCACCAGGGTGACGAGGGCGGTGTCCACGGCCATGAAGCAGCCGAAGGCGAGGCCGTTGAGCGCGCTGAAGACGAGCATGCCGGTCCACGTCGGGCTGACCACGGGGACCACCATCACCAGCCCGGCGAGGGCGGCCGATACGCCGACGAACACCTTGCGGCGGTCGAGGCGGTCGGACAGCAGCCCGCCCAGCACGGTGGAGAGGGCCATCGCGACCATCGACACCGGGGTGAGGACGGCCATCGCGGCCGGCGGGGTGAGTCCGGCGGGCAGCGTGATGTGGTCGTCGAGGATGTAGAGCTGGTAGCCGACGACGGCGAAGTAGCCGAGGACCATCAGGGCGCGGCCGATGAAGGCCCAGCGGAAGTCGTGGTTGCCCAAGGCCGAGAGGAAGGCGGCCAGTTGGGCGCGCTTGGGCGCGGCCGGCGCCTTGACGGCGGACTCGGTGCGCGGGACGTCCCGGCAGAATCCGGTGAGCAGCAGCGCGGAGACGGCGACGATCGCGCCGAGGATCAGATAGCCGGTGAGCAGGTGTTCAGCGGTGTTGGAGGCGACGAGCACGCCGACCGTACCGCCGATGGGCAGACCGAGCCCCACCAGCGCGGACGCGGTGCCGCGACGGGCTGCGGGGATCCGGTCCGGGACGATGGCGGTGACCGCGGCCTGGTAGATGTTCATGGTCGCCTGGATCAGGCACCAGCCGATGCCGACGAGCAGCGCGGTGTTCACGCTGCCGAGCAGGCCCAGAAAGACGAGCGAGGCGAGGCCGCCGCCCAGGATCCAGGGGTTGCGGCGGCCGCTGCGGTCGGAGAGGGCTCCGGCGATCGGGTTGAAGGCGGTGGCGAAGATCGCGCTGATGCCGCCGATCAGTCCCAGGACGGCGACCTTGTCATCGGGGGCGATCGCGGCGATCTGGGTGGGCAGCAGGACGGAGCCGACACCCATGTAGACGGCCATCAAAGCGGAGTTGGCGACCAGGAGCAGGGGCAACAGCCCTCGTTGGCGGACGGGTTCCGGCTTGGGGGCTACGGGCGTATCGACGGCTTCGGGCGTGGCCATGACGACTCCTCGGGGGACGGAGCGGGGAGGTGGCGGTGCGTGGGGGGAGAGGGGCGCCCCGCGAGCGGAGGCCGGGCGGCGGTGTCACCGGGGGTGGGGCGGACGACCGCGGTCTACTTGATGTTGTTACACGTGTCACCAAGTGCGTTGGAGACTGTGTAGCACCCATTTCCGGGCTCCGCCAGAGGTTGAGGCCGGTCGCTGCGCAGATCGTGACCGACCGCGGGGCCGGGATGAGAAGACGTGTAACCAATGCGTTGAGGTCACTGCGCAGGGCTGATGTGTCGAAAAACCCTCTTGCACTTGTGGCGGCCGTCACGCATAGGCAATACTCCGTGCCGCACCGCGACTGCCCCGCCTAAGGGCGTCCTACCCGGGCGGCGGGGCGTGGCCCGCGGTGCCTGTGCAACGTCGCGGTCCGTGCTCGTACCTGCTCCTGCTTCCGCTCCTGTTCCCGCTCGTGCGGCGTGACGACGTGGCGGGCGCGTCCACCAGGCGGAGCGGGCCGGCCCGGACCTCAGGGCGTCTTCATGGGTGTCTCGCGAAGTCCGGCATCGGGTCTCTCCCCGGCCACCGCCGGGAGGCGCCCCCGGCACGGTCCTCGGCCGTCTGCGTCCCCCGGCTACCGCCGGGAGCGCCCCGCCGCACGCACTGCTTCGTCCGCCTCGCGATCCGCCGGACCGGACGTCGCTCCCTGATCAGGTCCGTTCGGCAGGCGAACCCCTCGGCCGTACCCCGCGGCCCGGCGCTCCCCCCGCTTCCGCCGCCTCCTCTCCCCGTCTCCCTGTCTCCCCGTCTCCCCGTCTCTCTGATTCCCGGCGTTCCCGCCTCCCCGCGCTCCACCCGCCCCCGCTTCCTCCCGCTCCCTTCGTCCCCCCATTTCCGCGCCTGCTCTCCGCGTGCCCCCACCGCCTGGGGAGACGACCGTGAAAGGCCCGCCATGTTGCCCTCGCCCTCCTTCACACCGCCGCCTCGCCCGCCCCGCCCCACCCGGCCGCCCCGGCACCACCTCCCCGCCGCCCCGCCGCGTCACGCGCTGGCCCTCGGGATCGGCCTGTTGCTCCTCGCGCTCCTGGCCGCGCTGCTGCTCCGGATGGACCAGCAACCCTTCTTCCAGGAGCTCGACGACCGCTGGGCCGCCTCGGTGAACGATTCCTCCGCCGAGGGATCCGGCGGATCGGACGGGCTCGGCGGGGTCGCCCTGTTCCTCGACCGGCTCGGCGGCCCGTTCGGCCTGGTCCTGCCGCTCGCGCTGATCGGCTGCCTCTGCGTCTACGGGCGCTGGCGCTCGGGGCTGTTCGTCCTCTCGGCGGCCGTCGTCACCAACGTCTTCCTCGTCCTGCCGCTCAAGCAGCTGGCCGACCGTCCGCGTCCGCCGCACCCGTGGGTCCTGGTCAACGACGGCTCGTACCCCTCCGGCCAGGTGTTCAGCGCGGTGACGCTCGTGATCGTGGTCGCGGTGGTGGTGTTCCCGCCGCGTGCGCGACGCTGGTGGTGGGCGATCGGGGCCTCGTACGTCCTCGCCATGATGGGGAGTCGCACCTGGCTGCACGCCCAGTGGCTCAGCGACACCTTCGCCGGCGTTCTCCTCGGCGCGGGGGCCTGCCTCGTGCTGTGGCGGGTCTTCAAGCCGTTGCTGGACGTCGAGGCGGAGCGCATGGCCTCGGACAGCCTGTGGCTGTGAGGCGCGCCCCGAAAGGGCCTCGACATATCGTGCAGTATTGACGGACGTTAAATTCGCGCCATAATCTCGCTGTGCTGGCGCATCCGGTGCGCTGCACTCAGGAAGGAACGGCTCATGCCCCACTCCCCAGGTCAGGACCAGACGACGGTGGTGGACCTCCCCGCGGGGCGCCTGCGCGGCGCGAACGAGCACGGGGTCGCCGTCTTCCGGGCCGTGCCCTACGCCGCACCTCCGGTCGGCGACCTGCGGTGGCGGCCCGCGCGGCCGCACGCCGGCTGGAGCGGAACGCGGGATGCCACCGCCGACGGCCCGAGTGCACCGCAGATGTACCGGGAAGGCGGCGACCCGGTCCTCGGCGGGCACGGGTCGCCGCCGTTCGACGAGGACTGCCTGACCCTCAACGTCTGGACGCCCGGCGTCGACGACGCCCGCCGCCCGGTGCTCGTCTGGATCCACGGCGGTGGCTTCGTGTCCGGCTCCGGCTCGCTGCCCGGCTACTCCGGCGAGACGTTCGCGCGCGACGGCGATCTCGTCGTCGTCAGCATCAACTACCGCATCGGGCCGCTGGGTTACCTCTACACCGGTGAGGGCGGGGAGGGTGAAGCCGGTAACCACTGGCTCTCCGATCAGCTCGCCGCCCTGCGCTGGGTGAAGGAGAACATCGCCTCCTTCGGCGGCGACCCGGACCTCGTCACGGTCGCCGGGCAGTCCGGCGGCGCGGTGTCCACCGCCGCCCTCGCCGGGCATCCCGGGACCCAGGGGCTGATCCGGCGGGTGATCCTGCAGAGCCCGCCCTTCGGCCTGGACCTCCCCGCCCCCGACGCCTATCTGGAGCGCACCGCCGCCTACCTGGAACTGGCGGGCGCCAAGGACCTGGCCGAGCTGCGCGAGCTGCCCTGGCAGGAACTGATCGGGGCGGCCGCCGGACTCTTCGCGCAGACGATGCGGTGGGGGTACTGGCTCACTCCCTTCCTGCCCGTGATCGACGGGGTAACCCTCCGCAGCCACCCGGCGCAGGCGCTGCTGAACGGATCGGCGACCGGTATCGACGTCATGATCGGCTGGACGCGGGAAGAGGCCAATTTCGGGTTCGCCCTCGACGAGGGGTACGCCGCCGCCACCCGGGAGCAGGTGACCGACCGGATCGCGGAGACCTTCGGGACCGAAGCCGCCGCCGACGTGTACGCGGCGTACGAGCGCGCCCGGCCCGGCGCTCGTCCGGCCGACGTGCTGATGGATCTCATCACCGACGAGCTCTTCCGGGTCCCCGCCGTCCGGCTGGCCGAGGCCAGGGCCGCAGCGGGCCACCCCGTCTGGGCCTACCAGTTCGACCTGCCCACCCCCGCCCACGAGGGCCGGCTCGGCGCCGCGCACTGCCTCGAACTCCCCTTCGTCTTCGACAACTTCGACCAGTGGGCGCACGCGCCCTTCCTGGCCGGACTCGCTCCCGCCGTCCGCGACGGGCTCGCGTACGCCATGCACCGGGCCTGGATCGCCTTCGTCCGCAGCGGCGACCCGAACCATCCGGACCTGCCGCACTGGCAGCCGTACGAGGGCGACGCGCGCACCACGATGCGCTTCGACTCCGTCGTCACCGCGCTCGGTGACCTGGCGGGCGCCTCCCGGCTCCTGCACGGCCCGCCCGCACGTCTGCGCACACCTCCGCTCCCTTGACCTAACTCGTGTAACCTGAAAGGAAGGAGCAAGCAGCGCAGAAGGAGCATCGAGGGACGTCATGGCCAAAGACACACACGCCGTCCCCGCGTCGATCACCAGCGCCGACGTGGCCCGCCTCGCCGGGGTGTCGCGCGCCACGGTCTCCTTCGTCCTCAACGACACCCAGGGCCACCGGGTCAGCGCGGGCACCCGGGACCGGGTGCTCGACGCGGCGCGGCAGCTCGGCTACGTACCGCACGCCGCCGCCCGGTCCCTGCGCGCCGGCCGCAGCAACCTCGTCCTGATGCCCTCGTCGATCTCCGCGATCGGCCGCCTCGTCAGCGACTGGGTCGACGACCTGCACAGTGAACTGGACCGTCTCGGCTACACGGCCGTGCTCCACGCGGGCCGCTTCGCCGACCCCGTCGACGCCGCCCGTGCCTGGGCCGAGCTGCGCCCCGCGGCCGTCGTCGCCCTGGACGGCGACCGCTTCACCCCCCAGGCGGCCGAGCTGCTGGGCCGAGCCGGAGTGCGCGGTCTGCTCGCCTTCGCGTCCCACCCCGTCGAGGGCGTGCACACCATCGGTTTCGACCACACCCACATCGGCGCCACCGCGGCGGAGCACCTCATCGAGCGCGGCCGCACCAGGATCGGCGTGGTCATGCCCCAGGAGAGGGGCCTCGCCACCCTCGCGCAGCCGCGTCTCGCGGGCGCCGAGTCGGTCGCGGCCCGGCACATGGCGACCGTCACCCCGGTGGAACTGGCCTACACGCGGGAGTCCGCGAGCGCTCTCGCCCGGCGCTGGCGCAGCCTCGGGCTGGACGCCGTCTTCACCTACAACGACGAGTACGCCGCGCTGCTGCTCCACGCGCTCCAGGCCGAGGGCATCGTCGTACCGGACGAGGTCGCCCTCGTCGGCTGTGACGACCTCGTCCTCTCCGCACTCCAGCAGCCCGCGCTCACCACGGTCCGGCTGGACATGCCGTCGGCGGCGCAGATCGCGGGCGCCCTGCACGAGCTGATCGGGACGGGCACGGCGGTGCCGGTCCCGGCCGTGGAAGCCGTGCTGGTGCCCCGCCTGACCTCCTGAGCGAGGGCCACCCGCGTTCGCGGGCACTCCGCAGCCACGGGCCGCGGTGTCAAGCGACGAATTCCAGCGACGTGACCGACGGCCCGCCCCGGGGCCTACTTGGATCACGGATCGAAACAGCATTCCGCCGGCAATGCGGCCGGAACCATCCCGCTGTTTCTCGACGAAGGAATTTTCGCCATGTCTGGTTACAAGGACACGCCCACCATCGGGATCGTCGACACGGGCACCGGGTTCTATGAGATCCAGGTTTCGTACACCATCTTCTACGCGCCGAATGAACTGCTGCTCCCGGAGGGCTGGTTCGACAGCGTCGCGCTGTTCGAGAGCGACAAGGAGGAGGTCTTCGGCGGCGGCGACGATCGCCTGTTCGGTCTGGAACCGAGGTTCTTCTTCCCGCAGTCGACCGAGGAGACGCGAACGTTCTCCATCCTGCGCACCCGCGATCAGCTCGAGACCGAGTCGGGCGGCGAGGAAATCTACGCGGTGGTCCACCACGTCCGCGGTATCGAGGGTCTCAAGAGCAACAAGAGGCGGACCGCCGATGTCCCGCTCGCCGTTTGAGGACGGCCACGGCCCACCGAGAGACGAGAGACGAGAGACGAGAGGCGAGAGGCGAGAGACGGAAAGCGCCCCGTGGCACCCGCACCTGCTGTAGGGGACACGGGGCGCTTCGCCGCCTCGGTGTGAGGCGTGGACCTCGGGCGGTCAGCCGCCGTCGGTCACCACCGAGCCCGTGCCCGTGCCCGCGGCCGCCCCCCGACGGTCGTGGGCACGTACGCGTTCCCGGGTGAGGGCCGGCTGGAAGAGCCACCACACCAGCAGACCCACGCCCGCGCCCGCGGCGGCCCCGGCCACCGTGTCGGTGAGCCAGTGCGCGTGCAGCCAGGTGCGGCTCCACATCATGGCCAGGGTGAAGGCCGCGCCCCCGAACCACCAGGCCCGCCGCCGGGCGGCGGGGACCAGGAGCACGCCGACGGTGACGACGAGGAGCGCCGCCGTGGCCGCGTGGCCGGACGGGAAGGAGCCGTGGTCGACGCGGACCAGCGGGTCGGCCGGTCGCGGCCGGTCCACCAGGTGCTTGAGCCCCTGTACGACGAGCGTGTTGCCGCCGAGGTAGCCGGCGAGCAGGTATCCGGCCGACGCCCAGCGCCTGCGGACGAGCAGCACGGCCAGCAGGGTGAGCGGGATGAGGGCGCCGACCGGGCCGCCGAACCAGTCCAGCGCCGTGGCGGCCGCCAGGTACGGGCCCTCGTGGGGGCCGCCCATCCAGACCAGCCAGCGTTCGTCCAGCTCCTGGAAGGGCGGATGCGTGACGTCGGACCGGACCACGAGGGCCGGGGCCACGGCGGCCGTCAGGAGCAGGAGAGCCGCGACGAGCACGCCGCGGCTGCGGCGCGGGGATGCCCCGGGCCCCGCGCGGCGGGCCGGGGATGCCCCGGGCCCGGCGCGGCGGGCGGCTGTGCGGGGGCCGTCGGGTCTGTGGTTCGGGGTGGTGACCGGAGTGCCGGGCATGGCTGTGCCTCTCGCGGCCGCGGGAGTGCCCGCGGCCGTGTGTGCTCTGAAGGGAGGGGGTGGGAGGAGGGGAGGGAGGAGGGGAGGGAGGAGGAGGGAGGCGTGCGGGGGAACGCGGGGGCGCGGCGGGGCCGGGCCTCCGCGGCGGAACGCGTCCGCGGGACCGGCCGTCAGGCCCCCGCGCCGAGGTGCCGGACCAGGAAGGCCACGCTCTCCTCGACGATCGGCGTGACGTCCGGGGCCCCGAGGAAGATGTGGTCGGCGCCCTCCACGGGCTGCAGGGTGACCTCGCCCCCGGCGCCCTTCAGGGCCTCGGCGAGGACCTCGCTCTGGCTGTACGGGACCAGGCCGTCCCGGGTCCCGTGCACCAGCAGGAACGGCGGCGGGGTCGAGTCCGCGGCGTACGTCACCGGGCTCGCGGTCCGGGCAGCTTCCGGGTTCTCGGCCACGGAAGCGCCCAGCAGCGCCTCGTAGGGATCGGGGAACTCCATCCCGGACGGCATGGCCGGCATGGGGTGCGCGGCCAGGGCGACCAGGTCGGAGACGCCGTACCAGTCGACGACCGCGAGGACCCCGGTGTCGCCCGAGCCGACGCCGTGCGTGCCCTCCAGCGCCGCGGCCTGCGGGCTGTCGGGGCCGACGAGTCCGGCGAGCGCCGCCAGGTGGCCGCCCGCGGACTCGCCCCAGACGCCGATCCGGTCCGGGTCGATGCCGAGGGTGCCGGCGAACGTGCGGACGTAGCGGATCGCGGCCTTCACGTCGTGCAGCTGGGCGGGGAAGGGTGCTTCGAGGCTGTGCCGGTAGTCGATGGAGACGAGCGCGAGCCCGGCCGCCAGTACCGCCCCGTGCAGGAGGGCGGCGGGCACGGTCGGCGGCGGGTAGCGGCGGTCGCCGTCCAGCCAGCCGCCGCCGTGGATCCAGACGACCGCCGGGAACGGTCCCTCACCCGCGGGCACCTGGACGTCGAGCAGGCGGGGCCGGTATCCGGGTGTGGTCGCGTACGTGACCCCGTCGAAGCGGCGCACGCCGTCCGCGCCCGTCACGGGCGGCACGGGGGACTGGTACGGCGGGGGTGGCCAGGTCATGTCGGCGAGATCGAACTCGGTGGGAGGAGATTGCGTCATTGCGGCCCTTCCAAATGCGGCGGTCCCGGCGGGGGCGGCGTGCAGGCTTCGCGTCGTATGTCCGAAATGCTTGCGCGAGTCACCGGGGGAGGCGTAGCTTGTTACACGTGTAATCATGACTCTAGCGACGCATTTCCGCTGACTACAAGCCCAGGAGCGTTCCGACTTCTGGAGCAGTTACACGAGACATCCCAGCGGATGCGCCGCCTTCCCCCTCCGGGAGCACGTCATGCTCACCACCACCGGCAGTTCCGCTCCTCCCGCGGTGCGGAGCTTCGTCCACTGGGTCGCCGACCCCGTCGCCGCGAGCGTCCCGCAGGTCAGGGCCCGTGTGCGCGACGCGCTCGAAGGCTGGCGGGTCCCCTGTGGTGCGGTCGACGTCCTGCTGCTGGCCGTCAGTGAACTCGTCGGCAACGTCGTCCGGCACGCGGGCGCCGGCCGGATGCGGGTCGGCGTGGCCGTCGGCGGGGGCTGGCTCCGGCTGGAGGTCGCCGACCGGGGTGCCGGCCTGCCGCGGTTGCCCGCTCCGCGCGCCGAGATCGACCCGGAGTCCGAAGGCGGCCGCGGACTGCTGATCGTGCAGCTGCTGACGGCCGAGCTGGGCGGCGAACTCTCCGTCGTGGCCCATGAGTCCGGGAAATCGGTCCGCGTGCGCATTCCCGCGGCCTGAGTGGATGCGCCGGGGGAGGGTCCGGGGGGTGTGCGCCGCTGCCCCACCCCCTGGATATCGCGAGATGTTGACGGACGCCAAATATTCGACATATCTTGCTCTCCATCTCCCCGCTGCTCCCTGATTGAGGTGCCGCCCCATGGAGCTCTCCCCTTCCGCGCATGCCGATTCCTTCTGTCGGGACCGGCTGCCGCCCTTCGCTCTCTGGCCCGAACTCCACTTCGAACTACCGGAGTTGGACTACCCGGACCGGCTCAACTGCGCTCAGCGCCTGCTCGACGACGCCGTCGAACGGCTGGGCCCCGACCGCCCCTGTCTGCTCACCCCGACCGAGCGCTGGACCTACGGCGAACTGCAGCACCGCGCCAACCAGGTCGCCCAGGTCCTCACCGAGGACTTCGGCCTCGTGCCCGGCAACCGCGTCCTGCTGCGCGGCCCCAACAACCCGTGGCTCGTCGCCACGTGGTTCGGGGTCCTGAAGGCCGGCGGGGTCGCCGTCACCACCATGCCGATGCTGCGCGCGTCCGAGCTCGCCGAGCTCACCGACATCAGCCGGCCCCTGCTCGCCGTGTGCGACCACCGCTACGCCGACGAGCTCGACCCGGCCCGCCGCCCCGGCGGGACGGACCCGCAGGACCAGCCTGACCTGCCCGTCCTCACCTACGGCGGTCCCGGACCGGCGGACCTGACCGCGCGCTGCGCGGCCAAGGACGGCCGCTTCGACACCGTGGTCACCGCCGCGGACGACGTGGCGCTGATCGCCTTCACCTCCGGCACGACCGGCCGCCCCAAGGCGACCCTGCACTTCCACCGGGACGTGCTCGCCAACGCCGACACCTTCTCCCGGCACGTCCTCAAGCCCCGCCCGGACGACGTCTTCACCGGCACGCCGCCGCTCGCCTTCACCTTCGGGCTCGGCGGGCTCGTGGTCTTCCCCCTCTCCGTCGGGGCCGCCACCCTGCTGATCGAGCAGGCGCCCCCGCTGCAACTGGCCGAACTCGTCGCGGCCCACGGCGTGACCGTGCTGTTCACCGCGCCCACCGCCTACCGCGCGATCATGGAGGCCGGGGCGGTGGACCGGCTGGCCGGGCTGCGCCGCTGCGTGTCCGCCGGGGAAGCGCTGCCGGCCGCGGTCTGGCACGAGTTCCACGCC
Source organism: Streptomyces sp. 147326 (assembly GCF_045000215.1). Taxonomy (NCBI): domain Bacteria; kingdom Bacillati; phylum Actinomycetota; class Actinomycetes; order Kitasatosporales; family Streptomycetaceae; genus Streptomyces; species Streptomyces sp. 147326. Next base: position 8,133,665 of record NZ_CP134201.1, read on the forward strand.
GCCACCGGGCTGCGCATCATCGACGGCATCGGCGCCACCGAGATGCTGCACGTCTTCATCTCCGCGGCCGACGAGGACATCCGGCCCGGCTCCACCGGCCGCCCCGTTCCCGGCTACCGCGCCGCCGTCGTGGACGAGCACGGCGATCCCGTCCCCGACGGGCAGCCCGGCCTGCTGGCGGTCACCGGCCCCACCGGCTGCCGCTACCTCGCGGACCCGCGCCAGGCCTCGTACGTCAGGAACGGCTGGAACATCACCGGCGACACCTACGTCCGCGACGCGGAGGGCTACTTCTGGTACGTCGCCCGCAGCGACGACATGATCGTCTCCTCCGGCTACAACATCGCGGGCCCCGAGGTGGAGAAGGCCCTCGCCACCCACCCCTACGTGGAGGAGTGCGCGGTCGTCGGGGCCCCGGACACGCGGCGCGGCATGGTCGTCAAGGCCTACGTCGTCCTGGGCGCCGGTGTCCCGGCGGCCGAGGGGACCGTCCGTGAGCTCCAGGCCCACGTCAAGCAGACGATCGCCCCGTACAAGTACCCGCGCGCCGTCGAATTCGTCACGGAACTCCCGCGCACCGGCACCGGGAAGCTCCGGCGCGGCGCACTGCGCGAGCGCGCCCTCTCCGACGCGGCGGCACCGGCCCCCACGGCACTGGCCCCGGCGGCACCGGCCCCCACGGCACCGGCCCCGGCGGCACCGGCCCCCACGGCATCCGCCTCGGCCGCACCCGCCCCGACCGCGCCGCCGTCCCCGCCCGCCGCGCCGTCCCCCCTGCCGCCCAGCGTCGTCGTCGAACGGCGCGTCGAATGGACCGACACCGACGCGGCCGGCCACTACCACCACTCCACCGTCGTGCGCTGGGTCGAAGCGGCCGAGGCCGTCCTGCTCCACCGCCTCGGCCTGTCCCACCTGTTCGGCAGCACGCCCCGGGTCCACTTCGAGGCCGACTACCGGGCCCGGCTCTGGTTCGGGGACGCGGTGCGCACCGAGCTGAAGGTCACCAAGGTCGGCTCGGCCTCCCTGCACTACGCCTTCACCGTACGCGGCGAACAGGGCGTGGAGGCGGCCACCGGCCGCATGGTCATCGCCCACTCGGCCGCCCACGCGACCGGGTCGACCCCCTGGCCCGCCGACGTACGGGAACGGCTGGGCACGGCGGGGCCGCAGGAACCCGAACTGCTCACCCGCGCGGAATCCGCGCAATCACCAGGAGGTACGGCGTGCGCGTCGCAGTCATAGGAGGAGGGCCCGGCGGACTGTACTTCGCGGCCCTCACCAAGCAGCTCTCCCCGCACTGGGAGGTCACCGTCTGGGAACGCAACGCCCCCGACGACACCTTCGGCTTCGGGGTCGTCTTCTCCGACGAGACGCTCGACGGCATCGCCCAGGCCGACCGCGAGATCCACGCGGCCATGTCCGCCGAGTTCGCCCGCTGGGCCGACGTCGACGTCCGCTACCGGGGCTCCACCCTCACTTCGGGCGGCCACGGCTTCGCCGCCCTCGGCCGCCGGCACCTGCTGCGGATCCTCCAGGAGCGCTGCGCCGCCCTGGAGGTGGACGTCCGCTACCGCACCCAGGCCCCGCCCGCCGCCGAACTCGCCGCGTCGTACGACCTGGTGGTGGCGTGCGACGGCGTACGGTCGGCCACCCGCGCCGCCTACGCCGACACCTTCGGCACCGACCTCGACGAACGCACCGGCCGCTACATGTGGCTGGGCACGGACAAGGTCTTCGAAGCGTTCACCTTCATCGTCGACGAGCACGACTTCGGCACCCTCCAGGTGCACGCGTACCCCTACGACGCCACCCGCTCCACCTTCATCGTGGAGATGGAGGAGGAGGCGTGGCGGCGCGCCGGCTTCGAGGAGTTCGCCGCCCTCGACCACCCGCCGGGCACCAGCGACGAGGACAGCATCCGGCGCTGCGAGGAACTCCTCGCCGACCACCTCGACGGCCACCGCCTCCTTCCCAACAACTCCAAGTGGCTCCGCTTCACCACCGTTCGCAACCGCACGTGGCGCCACGAGAACATCGTCCTCCTCGGGGACGCCGCCCACACCGCGCACTTCTCCATCGGCTCCGGCACCAAGCTCGCCATGGAGGACGCCCTGGTCCTCGCCGCCAGCCTGCACGAGCACCCGGACGTGCCGACCGCGCTCGCCGCGTACGAGGAGGAGCGCAGGCCGGTGGTGGAGTCCACCCAGCGCGCCGCCCAGGCGAGCCTGGAGTGGTTCGAGCACATCGACCGCTACACGGGCCAGGATCCGCACCAGTTCGCCTTCAACCTGCTGACCCGCAGCCGCCGCGTCACCTACGACAACCTGCGCGTGCGCGACGAGAAGTTCACCAGCGCGGTCAACCGCTCCTCGACCGTGCCACCGATGTTCCGGCCCTACCCGCTCGGCGGACTGCTGCTGCGCAACCGGGTCGTCGTCCCGCCCACCGCCCTGCACACCGCGCGCGAAGGCGTCCCCGGCGACTTCGACCTCGTCCACCTCAGCACGCAGGCCCTCGGCGGCGCCGGCCTGGTCCTCGCCGGGATGACGGCCGTCAGCGCCGACGGCCGAGCCACCCCCGGCTGCCCCGGTCTGTGGAACGACGAACAGGAAGCGGCCTGGCGGCGCATCACCGACTTCGTCCACGGCCAGTCCGACACCTGCCTCGGCATCCAGCTCACCCACGCCGGGCGCCGCGCGGCCGCGCACGACCGGCAGCCCGTCGCCGCCTCCGCGCTGGCCTGGGACGAGCGGAGCCCGGTGCCGCGCGAGGCCGACCGGGCCGATATGGACGCCCTCGTACGGGACTTCGTGAGCGCGGCCCGGCGCGCCGACCGGGCCGGCTTCGACGTGCTTGAACTCCAGTACGGGCACGGCCACTTGCTCTCCGGCTTCCTGTCCCCGCTGACCAACCGGCGGACCGACGAGTACGGCGGCGACCTCGACGGCCGGCTGCGGCTGCCGCTCGAAGTGCTGCGCGCCGTACGGGAGGTGTGGCCGGCCGGCAAGGCGCTGCTCGTGCGGATCTCCGCCGCCGACTGGGCCGAGGGCGGCACCAGCGAGGCCGACGCGGTCGCGATCGCCCGCGCGCTCGCCGGGGCAGGCGCCGACGCGGTCGACGTCTCCACCGGCGAGGTCGTCTCCCACGAGCGGCCCCGCTACGGCCGCAGCTACCAGACCCCCTACGCCGACCTCATCCGCAACGCCACCGGGGTCCCCACCATCGCCGTCGGCGCGATCTCCACCTACGACGACGTGAACTCGATCATCCTGGCCGGCCGGGCTGACCTCTGCGGCGTCGGCCGCGCGCAGATCCACGACCCGCTGTGGACCCTGCACGCCGCCGCGGCCCAGGGCTACCAGGGCCCCGCCGCACCCTGGGCGCGTGCCTGGCGGGCCGGCAGCGGCCGGCCCCCGTCGGCCCGCACCGACCGGATCCCGCCCCGCCTCGAACTCCTGCGGCAGCCCGCCGCGTCCGCCCACCGCCGCTGGCTGCCGCGCGCCGCCGCACCGGCGCCCGCTCCCGTCCCCCGATAGCCGGAGGTCCCCATGCCCATGAACAGGGAGAACCTGCCCCGTTTCACGGCGGCGGCCGTCCAGGCCGCACCCGTCTACCTCGACCCCGCCGCCACCGTCGACAAGGCCGTCGCCCTGATCGCCGAGGCCGCGGCCCACGGAGCCGAACTCGTCGTCTTCCCCGAGGTGTTCGTCCCCGGATACCCCTACTGGAACTGGACGATGAACCCGGTCCAGGGCTCCCCCTGGTTCGAGCGCCTCCAGCGGTCCTCCGTCGGCATTCCCGGCCCGCACGTCGACGCCCTGCGCGCGGCGGCCCGCCAGCACGGGATCGTCCTCGTCATCGGGGTCAACGAGCGCGCCCCGCACAGCCTCGGCGTCCTCTACAACACCCTGCTGACCATCGGACCCGACGGCGCCCTTCTCGGCGTCCACCGCAAACTGGTTCCGACCTGGGCCGAGAAGCTCACCTGGACCGGCGGGGACGGCAGCTCGCTCGTGGTCCACGACACACCCGTCGGCCCCCTCGGCGCGCTCGCCTGCGGCGAGAACACCAACACCCTGGCCCGCTTCACCCTCCTCGCGCAGGGCGAACTCGTCCACGCCTCCTGCTACATCGCCCTGCCCGTCGCCCCCGCCGACTACGACATGGCCGACGCCATCGCCGTCCGCACCGCCGCCCACAGCTTCGAGGGCAAGGTCTTCTCCGTCGTCGCCTGTTCCACCGTCTCCCCGGAGATCGTCGACATGCTCGCCGGGGACGACGAGGAACTGCGCAAGCAGTTCACCCGTCCCCGCAGCGCGCTGTCCGGCATCTTCGGCCCCGACGGCCGCCCGGTCACTGAACCGCTCGTGGACGACGAGGGGATCGTCTACGGCGAGATCGACCTCGCCCGGTGCATCCAGCCCAAGCAGATGCACGACATCACCGGCCACTACAACCGCTTCGACATCTTCCGTCTCGAAGTCGACAACCGCCCCCGGCTGCCCGTGACCTTCACCGTGCCCCCGGCCCCCTTCACCGACACCGCCGCTCCTGAGGAGGACGTATGACCATCGAGCAGGACGACACCGTGCTCGGCCGCGCCCGGGTCTCCGACACCCCCGAACTCACCGCGTACTACGAGGAGCTCGGCGCCCTCGACGCCGGCGCCCTGTGGACCGTGGCCAACGACATCGAGCCCTGGTACCCGCAGCCCCGGTCCGTACCCGTGCTGTGGCGCTACGACGAACTGCGCCCCCACGTCCTCAAGGCCCTCGGCCTCGTCAAGGGCGACGACGCCGGCCGCCGCGTCGTCATGCTCGTCAACCCCGGCCGCAAGGACGTCAGCGCCGCCGCGGGACTCCTCTACACCGGCCTGCAGATCATGGGCCCCGGCGAAGCCATGACCGCCCACCGCCACCAGGCCGCCGCCCTGCGCTTCGTCCACGAGGGCACCGGTGCCTGGACGATCGTCGACGGCCAGAAGCTGAAGGTCGGCCCCCGCGACTTCGCCATCACCCCGAACGGCACCTGGCACGAGCACGGCAACGACGCCGAGGACGGACCCGTCATCTGGCAGGACGGACTCGACATTCCGCTGGTCAACGCCCTGGACGCCGGGTTCTACGAGGTCCACCCCGAGCTGTACCAGACCCCGGGGAAGGTCATCAACTCCTCGGTCCTGACCTACGGAGCGAACCTCTTGCCGTACGGGGTGGAGAAGTGGACCCGGCCCTACTCGCCGCTGCTCGCCTACCCCTGGGAGCCCACGTACGAGGCGCTGCGGGGCCTCGCCAAGGCGAGCGAGGGCTCCCCCTACGACGGGGTCATCGCCGAGTACACCAACCCGGTTACGGGCGGTTCGGTCATGCCCACCATGGGCGCCCACATGCAGCTGCTGCGCCCCGGCCAGGCCACCCTCGCCCACCGCCACACCGGCTCGGTGATCTACACGGCCGCCAAGGGCCGCGGGGTCTCGGTGATCGCCGGACAGCGCTTCGAGTGGAAGCAGGGCGACATCTTCTGCGTCCCCTCCTGGGCCTGGCACGAGCACCACAACCTCGACCCGGCCGAGGACGCCTGCCTCTTTTCCTTCAACGACTTCCCCGTCATGCGCTCGCTCGGTTTCCACCGGGAAGAGGCGTATGCCGACAACGGCGGCCACCAGCCCGTCACCCCCGCCTGACCCACGAGGAGCCCCAGCATGCGCTTGCTGACCTTCACCACCGAAGCCACCGGAACCAACGGAAGCACCGGAGCCACCGAACGCCTGGGCGTCGAGGCGAACGACCTCGTCCTCGACCTGGCGGTCCTGGCCGACCACGCCGGCGTGCGGCTCCCGCACGACCTGCTGTCCTTCGTCCAGGCCGGCCCCGCCGCGGAGGAAGCGGCCCGGCAGCTGCTCGCCGCCGACCCCGCCGGAGCGCCCGCCGGCGCCGTCCACCGCCTGGAGGACGTGACCCTGCGCGCCCCGCTGCGCCCCGGCAAGATCATCGGTGTCGGCCTCAACTACATCGAGCACGTCGAGGAGTCCAGCCGCAGCCTCGACACCGACCAGGACCTGCCGCCGCGCCCGGTCCTCTTCGGCAAGCCCGCCACCGCCGTCACCGGACCGGGCCAGCCGATCCTGCACAACGCCGACCTGACCACCCAGCTGGACTGGGAATGCGAACTCGCCGTCGTCATCGGCCGCACCGCCCACCGGGTGAGCGAGGAGGAGGCGTACGACCACATCTTCGGCTTCAGCATCATCAACGACATCAGCGCCCGCGACCAGCGCCGCTCCGGCCAGTGGTTCTTCTCCAAGGGCCAGGACTCCTACGCCCCCTTCGGCCCGGTGATCGTGACGCGCGACGAGATCCGCGACCCCATGGCACTCGACCTCTCGCTGCGCGTCAACGGCGTCACCAAGCAGAAGTCGAACACGCGCCACATGCTCTTCCCGATCGCCCGCCTCATCGCCGACATCAGCTCCGGCATGACCCTGGAACCCGGCGACGTCATCGCGACGGGCTCGCCCTCCGGCGTCGGCGCCGGCATGGTCCCGCCGGAGTTCCTCACCCCCGGTGACACGGTGGAGGCCACCGTCGAGCTGATCGGCACCCTGACCAACCCCGTCGTCGACGCCCGCTGAGGAGCACCCCGTGGCACCCCGCACCTACCGCATCGGCCAGATCGTGCCGAGCTCCAACGTCACCATGGAAACCGAGGTCCCGGCCATCCTCCGGGCCCGCCAGGCCGTCGCACCCGACGAGCGCTTCACCTTCCACTCCAGCCGGATGCGCATGACCCACGTGACCCCGGAACAGCTCAGGGCCATGGACGCGGACTCCGACCGCTGCGCCGTGGAACTGTCCGACGCCCGGGTCGACGTACTCGGCTACGCCTGCCTGGTCGCCATCATGAGCATGGGCCTCGGCTACCACCGGACCTCGCAACAGCGGCTGCACACCCGCACGGCCGAGAACGGGGCACCCGCCCCCGTCGTCACCAGCGCCGGAGCCCTCGTCCACGGGCTGCACACCATCGGCGCCAAGAAGATCGCGCTGCTGGCCCCCTACATGCGCCCGCTCACGCGGACCGTCGTGGACTACCTCACGCACGAGGGCATCGAGGTCCTCGACTACGAGGCCCTCGAAATCCCGGACAACCTCGACGTCGCCGCCCACGACCCGGCCCGGCTGCCGGGCCTCGCGCGGGCGCTGGAGTACTCGGACGCCGACGCCGTGGTGCTCTCGGCCTGCGTGCAGATGCCGTCCCTGGGCGCCATCGAGGAGGCCGAACAGCTCCTGGGCAAGCCGGTCGTCTCCGCGGCGGTCTGCACCGCCCACCAGATGCTCCGGGCCCTGGACCTCGACGCCGTGGCCCCGGGGGCGGGCCACCTGCTGTCGGGCAAGTACGCCCGGGCCCCCCTGCCCGCGTAGCCGACAGGCTCAGCGCAGCGGCGGCAACGTGTACGTGGGGATCGAGGGGTCGTTCGGGTCGAACGGGGTCGGCTTCCAGTCCATCGTCGGGATGTGGGTGGGCGCCGGCGGCGGGGTGGGGCCCCGGTAGGGGTTCTGCGGGACCTTCGGCGAACCCGCCGTGCTCCGCTTCGGCGCCGGCTCCGACGCGCGGCCGGCCGTGGGCTTCGGCCGCGCCGCCGGGGGCGCGGCCGAGGCGGAGGGCTCCGGGGCCGCCGGCTCCGAGGCCGTGGGAACCGGCGGGGCCGTCGCCGGGCCGGGGCTCGCGGTCGGCGTCGGAGGCTTCTCCGCCGCCGGCGGGGCTCCGCCGTCCCCGGCGCCGGAACATCCGCTCAGCAGCAGGCCGCCCACCAGCACCACGGCCACGGCCCCCGGCACTCTGCCACCGGTGCTCACGCCCACCACCCACCACTCCCGTGTCGTTCACGTGTTCTGCGCGGGGATCGTAGCTCAGCCCCGCGCCCCCGATCCCGGCAGGATGATCGTGACCCCGGCTCCCGTGGCGGATCCCATCGCGGCCAGCGCGGCCGGGGCCGCGTCCAGCGGGATCGTCGAGGTGACCAGCAGGTCCGGGCGCAGCACCCCGCCCCGGACCAGCTCCATCATCGGCGGGTACGCGTGCGCCGCCATCCCGTGGCTCCCGAGGACCTCCAGCTCCCAGCCGATCACCCGGTCCATCGGCAGGGCCGCCGCGCCGGCCGCCGCCGGAAGCAGCCCCACCTGCACGTGCCTGCCCCGGCGGCGCAGACCGCTCACCGAGGCCGCCGCCGTGGCCGGTGACCCCAGGGCGTCGAGGGAGAGGTGTGCGCCTCCGCCGGTCAACTCGCGCACCACGGCAGCGGTGTCGGCGTGGGCCGCGGCGTCCACACCGTGTACGGCGCCGAACTTCCGCGCCAGCTCCAGCGCCCCCGGCGCCGTGTCCACGGCGACCACCCGTGCCCCGGCCGCCGCCGCGATCATCACGGCGGAAAGTCCCACCCCGCCGCAGCCGTACACGCTGACCCACTCGCCCGCCGCGACCCTGCCCCGCGCCACCACCGCCCGGAACGCCGTCGCGAAGCGGCAGCCGAGCCCGGCCGCCGTGGCATACGAGAGTTCCCCGGGCACGGCCACCAGGTTCACGTCGGCGTGGTCCAGGGCCACGTACTCGGCGAAGGAGCCCCAGTGGGTGAACCCGGGCTGCGTCTGCCGCGCGCAGACCTGGTGGTCACCCGCCGCGCAGTCGGCGCAGTTTCCGCAGGCGCACACGAACGGCGCCGTGACCCGGTCGCCGACCCGCCAGTTCGATACCCCGGCCCCCACCGCCTCCACCACGCCCGCCAGTTCGTGCCCGGGCACGTGCGGCAGCACGATGTCCGGATCGTGCCCCATCCACCCGTGCCAGTCGCTGCGGCACAGCCCGGTGGCCTCCACCCGCACCACCACCCCGCCCGCCGCCGGACGCGGCTCCGGCACGTTCCTGACCTCGGCCTGCTCCCCGTACCGCTCGAAGACCACTGCTCGCACGGCTCCCGCCCTCCGCTCGACTGACCGGCACGCTACCCGCCGCCGGCCTCATGGCGCCCCGTCCCCGGCCCTCGCGAGGGCCAGCACCCCCGCGCAGATCAGGGCGATGCCCAGCAGCTCCGGCAGCAACCACCAGCCCGATCGCAGGTGTTCCTCGTAGAGGACCACCCCCAGCGCGATGCTGATGCTCGCGTCGCCGAGGGTCAGGGCGGGCTGCGAGGCGACCAGCGGCCCGCCCTGCATGGCGTGTTCGAGCAGCAGCAGGGCGCAGATGCCGCTCGCGCCGAAGGCGTACGTCTCCCAGGCGGTCAGGAACGCGCCGATGCCGCCGTCGTCGAGGACGTGCACCGCGGACTTCATCAGGGCGGCGGTGAGCGCGTAGCAGACGGCGGTGGCCGCGCCGAGGCAGCCGGCCCGCGAGCGGCCGGGCGGGCGGCGCAGCCCGGCCACGGCCAGCAGGGCCACGACGACCGCGCAGGCCGTCAGGGCCACCGCCCACCGCGCGGGCTCCACGTCCGTACGGTTGCCCTGCGGCGAGGCGGCGACCAGCGCGATCCCGAGCCCCGCCACCACCCCCGCCACGGCCAGCCACAGCGCCCCCGGCAGCCGTTGGCGCGTCACCAGCGAGGCGATCAGCAGGGCCAGCGGCAGCTCCAGCACGAACAGCGGCTGTACGAGGGCCAGCGCGCCCGTGGCCAGCGCGAGGGCCTGCCCGACCCCGGCCGCGATCACGGCCAGGATGCCGCCGACCCACACCGGCCGCCGCAGGAGGTCGAGGACCAGGCCGAAGCGGAAGCCGTCGCTCTGCGGCACGGTGAGCGCCGCCCGCCGCTGGAGCACCGTGGCGAGCGCGTTGCTGAGCGCCGCGAACAGCGCGAAGAGGACCGGCAGGACGACGCCCATGGCCCGATCCTCACCGCCCGCGCCACAGGGCCGCGCCACGACACCGGGCCGGGGCCGCCCCGCCGCGCGCATTCGCCCGTCCGGACGCGCGCGTGCGGCGCCGCAGGACTACGGGCGGCGGCCCTGGGCCCGGCGCAGGGTCAGGGCGGCGAGGGCCGCCGGGGCGCCGGACTGGCCGCGGACACCGGGAAAGGCGTTGACGTCCACGATCAGCGGTGTGCCGCCGCCCGTGTCGATGACGTCCACGCCGTAGACGTCCAGCGCGAACACCGTGCCCACCTCGCGCACCAGGCCGGCCCATCCGGACGGCAGATCATCCAGAGCCAGCGGCAGGTCGGGGCCCCGCCCGCCGGGCGAGAGCTCGGAGCGGCGCCGGGCCGCGAAGACCTGGTCCCCGATGGCCCACAGCTTGTGGTCCCAGCCGCTGTTGGGAGCGTACTCCTGCACCACCACCGGCTCCCGCGGCCAGACCCGCGCCAACTCCCGCAGCGCGGCGTCGTCGTCGGCGCGGGCGACGAGATCGCCCTTGCGGTTGCGCCGGCTCTTGACGACCACCGGAGCAGTGAGCCGGGCTCCGGAGGCCCACGCCGCGAGGGGGCCGACGGTACGCGTCGCGGCGAACGGCAGCCCGGCCCGCAGGGCGAGCCCGGCCATCTCCGTCCGGTCCTGGCACAGCGCCGTCGCCGCCGCGGAGTTCACCACGGCCGCGCCCCGCCGCTCCAGCTCCCTCGCGAGCCCCACGGCGTGCCGGGTCCCCGACTTGAGCAGGTAGACATCGGCCGGCCGCCGGGGCACCGGCACCGGCGCGTTCCCGGGCGGGGTCGGATCGAGCGCTTCGACGACGTGCTCAGGAGCCAGCAGCGCGGCGGCCCCCGCCAGCAGCGGATGCCCGGGCTCGGGGGTGATCAGGCCGATCCTCATATGTTTTCGCCCGCCCCCGCCGAGGCCTGCACCGGAATCGAGAGGGGCAGCCTCGGGAACGGCAGCGCCGCGGGTGGGGGCTGCGGTGAGGCCGCCTGGGGCTGCGCCCGGCCGCCCGCCCGCGCCAGCTCCAGCACCGCCCGGGCCACCCGCGCCGCCGCGTCCGGCACCTGACGGAAGCTCGGGAAGTCGTTCACGTCGACGACCACCGGCCCGTCCGGGCCCAGCAGCACGTCCACGCCGTACAGGTCCAGCCCGTAGACCGCCCCCACCTGGGCGGCGATCGCCGCCACCTCGGCCGACAACGGCACCCGGCGCTCCCGTACCGAGGGGTCCGGGTGCAGCGGGGAGCAGCGCTCGGTCGCGAAGAGCTCGCCGCCGACCCCGTACACCTTGATGTCCGTGCCCGAGTTGGGTACGTACGGCTGGGCGATCAGCATGCCCTCGCCCGCGAGGAGGGGAAGCACCGTCTCCAGCTGCTCCGGCGAGGACACCATGCGCACGGCCCGTCCGGAGCTTCCGTCGGCGGGCTTGACGACGAGCGGGTACTCCGCCGCCGGTACCTCCCTGAGCAGTTCGGGGCGGGCCACCGCGTACGTGGTCGGCAGCGGCAGCCCCCGGCCGCGCCCGATGGCGGCGGCCAGCGCCTTGTCCCGTACGCCCCGGATGGACCGGGCGTCGTTGACGGTGGTCATCCCGGCCGCGGCGGCGGCTTCGAGCAGGGTGAGCCCCGGCCCGCCGGAGACGGTCTTGAGCACCCAGGCGTCGTGCGCCCCGGTGCCCACGGCCTCGGACATGCGCAGCAGCGAGCCGCCCGGCCGCACCACGTCCACCTGGTGCCCCCACGCGGTCAGCTGCCCGATCACCTCGTTCGGCATGCCGTCGTGGCGGTAGTGCTCCTCCACCAGGAAGCAGAGCCTCATCGACCTTCCCCATATTCCCCGGACGTCCGCCGATTTCGTCCGGCGAGTTGTGACGTCACAGGATGTCATGGACCGCATTGTGATGATCGGTCCGGCTGTGAGCTTCCTTGCTACGCTGCCCGTTTTGGATCAACGGGGGAGGGATCGGGCATGGGCGATCACTGGACGGGGCTGCTGCACGGCCTGGCGCGGAACGAGGCCGCACCGGCGGACGCGCTGCTGCGGCTGCTCGGCCACGAAGACGAGTGGGTGCGACGAGCGGTTGCGAAGCGCGCGGTTCTGCCGCAAGAGGTGATCGAGGCCGTTCTGGTCCACCCGGACCGCCACGTCCGCATGGCCCTCGCCGAGAACGGCAGCATCGACCCCGGCCAGCGTGCCCGGCTGGTCGATGACCCGGCCCCGGCGGTGCACCTCACCCTCGCGCACGGCCCCTTGGCCTACCGGCGGCGGGTGGCCCCGCTGCCCGACTGGGCGTACGAGCGGCTGCTGAACCACCCGCGCGGCCTGGTGGGCCACGAACTGGTCGTGTGGGGTGCCCCGCCCGCCCACATCCTGACGGGTCTCGCGCATCACGAGCATCCGCCGTTCCGCAGGGCGGCCTGCCGCGTCTGGGACCGGCTCGCGGACGAGGCACGGGAGCGGCTCCTCCACGACGAGGACCCGGACGTGCGGCAGGCCGCGGCCCTGCAGGTCTGCCACGAGGACGAGGAACGGACCACCTGGCTGGTCGGTCAACTGGGGGACGGGTGGCAGGTGACCGAGGTCCTGGCGAAGGGCCGGCTCACCCGGGAACTCGCCGAACGCGTGGTCGCGGAGGGCGAACGGCTCGCGGCGATCGCCTCCAACCCCTCGCTCCCGCCCGACCTGGTGGCCCGGCTGGCCGTCGACCCCGACCCGCGGGTCCGGCTCCATGTCTCCGCCCGCCCCGAACTGAGCGAGTCCGAGCGCGCCGCCATCGACTACGCCGTGGACCCCGAGGACCGGCTGTCCACCCTCGACTGGGTGTGGGAGCGCCGTGAGGACGCCGCGTTCCTGCGGCGGTGCGCCCGGTCCCCGCACACCTGGCTGCGGCGCAGCGCCGCGGTCTGCCCGGGCCTGCCGTCCGACGCCGTGGAACTGCTCGCGCGGGACGATGACTTCGCGGTACGGCTGCTGCTCGCGGAGTTCCACCCGGAGCCGCCGCCCGAGCTGCTGCTCGACCTCTACCTGAACGGCACCCACCGCGCCGTGGGCATGCTGGTGACCCGCCCGGGCTTCCCCGCCGCCGGGCTCGCCGCACGCTTCGCCAACTCCCCGGACCCGGAGCGCCGGCGCCTGGCCCTGCGCGACCCCGGTCTGGAGCCGGAGCTCCTGGACCGGCTCAGCCGGGACCCGGAGACCCGCGCGGATGCCGCCCGGGACCCCCGGCTCCCCGTGGCCCGGATCCGCGAACTGCTCACCGATCCCGACCCGGAGACCGCGGCGGCCGCGAGGGCCGCCGCGGCCAACCCGGCGCTCCCGGCCGAGGACATGCGCCGCCTGCTCGACCGGGCCGGGGTGCCCGAAATCCTGGTGAATGATCCGACAAGCGGCTGCTAGGTTGATCGCGTGCCGAAGCTGAATCAGATCATCGCAGTGGAAAAGGGCGTCAAGTCCAAGTCCCTCCAGGAGCTCACGCAGGCTCACCACGACGTCCAGAAGCCCGCCCTGCTGGCCGGTATCTCCCGGACCTACCAGCCCAAGGACGAGGAGGGCGAGCAACTGCCGCCCGAGTCCACGCGGGTGCAGGTCAAGGCGGAGGACGTGCTGCGGGCGACCGCGGGGACCCTGACGCGGCTGTTCGACGTGACAGCCACCAAGGACTGGGCGAACCGCTCCGCGGCCGCCGACGTCGTCGTGGACGGGACGGTCCTGCTGGCGCAGGTGCCCGTGCCGTACCTGCTGTTCCTCGAGAAGCAGCTGACGGACATGCACACCTTCGTACGGAAGCTGCCGGTGCTGGACGCCTCCGAGTCCTGGAACCTCGACCCGTCGACGGACTCCTGGAAGACGGACCCGGTGCGCACGATCCGCACCAAGAAGGTGCCGCGCAACCACGTCAAGGCCGAGGCCACCGAGAAGCACCCGGCGCAGGTCGAGGTCTACTACGAGGACGTCCCGGTCGGGTACTGGACGACCGTGAAGTTCTCCGGAGCACTGCCCGCCCGCCGGGTCAACGAGCTGCTCGACCGCGTGGAGAAGCTCCAGCAGGCCGTCAAGTTCGCCCGCGAGGAGGCCAACAGCGCCGAGGTCACCGACCAGCGGGTCGGGGACGCGGTGTTCGGCTACCTGTTCAGGTAGCCCCGAAATCTCCCCCTGTATGTCTGCAGGGGGTGCGCGAGAGCGCAAGCTGAAACTGATGTTGAAGCTGAACAGGGGTGTCAGTTGGGGGTTCGAATCCCTCCCCCGGCATTGCGTGCCGGGGTGGCCCAAGCTGGTAGAGGCGGCCCCGTTAATCTCAGATTCTCGCTCCAGTCTCAGTATTCGCCGCCGAACACCGGATCGACCGAGCGTGGACGATCATCGATGGATGGGGGTTCAAGTCCCCTCTGTGCCTCTTTCGTGGCGCGGTAGTTCAAAGGTAGAACACGTCGATCTCAGAATGATCCGCGACTCTTAAACGTGCCGGTGTGCGCAATTGGGTGGCACGCAGGAGCCCGGGAGCTGGATATGCTCCCGGGCTCCGTCACACCCCGGTCAGGCCGGTACGGACACGAAGGTCCGGCCCGCCTCGTTCTCCACGAGGACCGCCTTGACGTTCGCCGGATCCACCGCCGCAGAACCGTCCAGCGACGCGCCCTTGCCCTCGCCCTTCTCCTGGCCGCCCACGACCCAGCTGCCCGCGGTCGTGCGCGTACCGTCCTTGGAGACCACGACCAGCCGGCACCGCTCGCCCTGCGGCACTCCCGTGACCGCCGCGTGCAACCGCACCCACTTGGCGGCCGGCGTCATCTGGACGGTCACCCGCGCACCCGTGCCCGGATCGGTCGCGGAGAGCACCTTGGTCCCGGCGGGCGGCGGCGAAGGGTCCGCCGAAGCCGTCGGGGACGGCGGTACGGGCAGGGCGACGGAATCGGGATCACCGGCGCCCAGCTGCGCACCCGCCCAGAACACGGCGGCCAGCGAGGCCGCCACGGCCAGTCCCGCGAGCCCCGCGCGCCGGCGCTCGGCACCGGCCCGCTCACCGCGCATCTGCCGCAGGGTGCGCTGGAGCAGCAGGTCCCCGCCCTGCGGCGGCCCGTCGAGGAACGCCTCCTCGGGCACCTCGCCCAGTGCCGCTTCCATCTCGCGCAACGCGGCCACCTCCTCCCGGCACTGCACGCATCCGCTCATGTGATCCTCGATCCGGCGGACCTCCTCGGCGTCCAGGACGCCGAGCACGTACGGGCCGAGCAGTTCCTCCTCGTGCCGCTGCCGGTTCATGCCACCACCTCACGCAGTCCGGCCGGCCGCTGGGGCGGCCCGCCCGGTCGTTTGCCATCTCTGAAGCTGCTGTCCTTGGAACGCTGGTCCCTGAAGACGTCGCGCAGGGCCTTGAGCGCGTAGTGCGAACGCGATTTGACCGTGCCCGCCGGGATGCCGAGGGCGTCCGCCGCCTCCGCCACGCTGAGCTGCCGGTAGTACAACTCCTTGAGGACGTCACGGTGTTCCGGCGACAGCTGGTCGAGGGCCCCCAGGACCGTCATGCTGTCCACCACCGCGTCGGCGTGGTCCGCCTCCACCGGGGGAGTGGCCGAGGCACCGGAGACCTCCGGCGGCCGTGCGGCCCTGGCCCGGTACCGGTCGGTGATGATGTTGCGGGCCACGGTGAGCAGCCAGCCGCGCACCGAACCCTTTCCGTTGACCAGGACTTCGGAATGCCGCCAGGCCCGGATGAGCGTCTCCTGGACGACATCCTCGGCGGCGGCCCGGTCCCCGGTCAGCCGGGTGGCGTACGCGAGCAGGGCGTGACCGTGCTCCTCGTACACCGACTTGATCAGTGCCTCATCGGTCGAGCCCCGCCGAGTGCGGGGCCACAGTGGTCCGGCCATCTCACCCTCTCCGTCTTCCTCGCTTACGTGGTGCGGTCGGAACACGCCGCCGGTGCCCGCACGGTTCACGTGACCTGCGTCACTCAGACCCGGCAGGCGCGCCCCTCGTTGAGGCAGCCGACGACAGCGGCCATCTGCCGGTCGGTCATCGCGTTGACGAACATGGCGTGGTCCGTCTTCGGGCTGTGCCGCTGCTCGGGGAAGGAGTCGAGCGCCACGGGCACTCCCGCGGGGACCTCGTAGGCGAGGGAGACGCGCAGTTCGGGCACCGGGAAGAAGTCCGGCGGGCAGACGCCGTTCGTGCCGGGGAAGCGCAGGTGCGAGCGGTGTCCGGCGCCGGCGGTGTCGATGCCGTTCCAGCAGCTCGGAAAGACCAGGGTGCGGGTGACCCGTTCGTCCCCGGGGCAGCGCGGGTAGCGGGTGGTGGACCGGTCGGGGGAGCCGGAACACCCCCAGCGGGCCCGTACGTCGGCGTCGCCGGCCGCCGTGTACGCGACGGCGTCGCCCGTCATCCCGCGCAGGAAGCGCGGCATGGCCACCACCTTGCTCACCGGGCTGCCGCGGAACTCCACCAGGACCGAGACCTCCGGCAGGATCTCGCCCGTGTTCCCGTGCCCCGCCGAGTGCTCGTGGGGGCGCGTACCCGGCCGGTCGAGGCGCCGCAGGACGGGCCAGTAGTACGTCGACCGGTCGCCGCCCCTGCAGCTCGTGGCGGCCGCGGCCAGGGAGGCGTCGGTCGACATCGCGTCCGTGGACAGGTTCCCCACGTACGCGTGCGTGTGGTGGGCGCCGGCCCGCAGGCCCGGCGAGACCACCAGATTGTCCTCGTTGTAGTGGCCCTGCTCGTTGCGGCCGCAGTCCACCACCACCGAGCCGGTGGATCCGTCGGCCCCCGGGGCGGGAGCGGCCGCCGGGACGCGCGGAACGTCGCGTATGTCCACGTAGTCGGAGGGCGCCGGACGCCCGGCCACGGTCCCCCCGTGCGGACCGGCCGCTCGCGAGGCACCCAGCACCGCGGCGGTCAGTCCGCCCCCCAGGACCAGGCAGATGACGAGTGTGAGCAGTCGGCGTTCTTTCCCCATGGCGGTCACGGTTGCCGGTGGCGCGATCGTCGTCAACCTGGCATCCGCATGGCGGTCGCCACCCGGCCGTCGGCCACCGTACCCACCCGTCCCCACCAGCCACTCAAACCCCTTGGAGGGGGCTCCGGTTGGCCGTGCGCGTGCTTGCCCGGCCATGCCGCGACCGCGCAGAGTGGGGCGCATGACATCAGCCGCGACACCCGCCGAGCTCCTGCAAGCATTCGCCCGCACCCGTGCCTCGCTCGACGGCAGCGAGGTCACGTTCTGGTGGACCGGTGATGTCCACTCCTGGGCCCCGGGCGAGCCCTACCGGCGCCTCTTCGGCTTCGAAGGGCTCAATGTCGCCCGAATCGTCGCGGACGAGGAGAGCGGCGGCTACCAGCTGCTCTCCAGGGAGGCCGCGTTCTACCTGGACCCCCGGACCCGGGAGATCACGGAGACCTGGGAGGGCAAGCCGGTGGTCCACGTCTGGAACGACCCGGCCAACCAGAAGTGGCGGCCGTTCCCGGTGCCCGTGACCGAACTGGGCGACCAGGTCTGCTTCAGCCTGGAGATCCCGCTCGCCTACCCCTCGCCCCTGCCGGTCGACGAGTACCCGGCCCAGTCGGCCGACGACACCTACCGGGCACTGGAGCTCTTCCAGTTCTTCGCGCCCGCGACGGTGCTGGCCACCGACGCGGTGAGCGTCCCCTCGACGATGTCCTGGACGCGGATGTCCCCGTGGCTGCCCTGGATGGAACAGGGCGCGCGCCCCGGCGGCCTCACCTTCCACTGCCGGGGCCGCAAACTCGACGCGTACGCGCAGGTCCCCGAGCGCACCCGCGCGTACATCGCGGACCACCACCCCGAATTCGCCCACGCCCCGGAGAAGTGGAGCGAACCGAACGAGACCAGCTGGACCTACTTCCGCAAGCTGTTCCCGCCCAGCTAGGCCTTCCGGATAGCCCGTTCGGCGGCAACCCCGCGTCGCTCGCGCACCCGCAGGGTCCCAGCCGCCAGAATCACCGATCGGTGAGGGGGACCAGGCACACCGCAGGAGGACGAACGGCGTGGAGCTGTCCCGGCGCGATCTCATGAAGGGGGCCGCCGCCGGCGGGCTCCTGCTCGGCTTTCCCGGGCTCACCGTGCAGTACGAGGCCACGGCCGCACCGCCGTCGGCACCCCTGGCCGAAGCGGTCGCGGCCGCCTGCGCCCGCCTCGCCGACCAGGGCTGGCGCACGCTCCTGCGCACCGTCACCCGCGGCGCCCTGGACATCGGCGCCGCGGACCTGGCCGCCGAGCTGGCCAGGCCGATCCCCGCCCTCGACCGGTCCGTACCCGGCTTCGGGGACTTCGCGGCGACGCTGCCCGCGCGCGGCATCGAGCCCGGCAACCCGGCACGGAGCCTGCTGTACCACGCCTTCGCCTCGGCGGCCGTCCTCACCGACGGCCGCGGCCGCACCCTCGGCGCCTTCCCCACCCTCGCCGAGATCGAAGCCGTCGAGAACTACGTCTACGGAGTCCGCCCGCCCACCCTCGACGGGCTCAGGGAGATCGCCGGGGACAACCCCCTCGGCGTCGTCGTGTTCGCCCTCGACTACCGCGACGCCACCGGCTCCGTGCACGGCCGCCACGCCGACCTGTGCTTCTCCCGGACCGGCATCACCAGGATGGGCAACACCGGACCCCACTACGACGCGCGCGGCCGCCAGTTCGCCGCCCACGACCCGAAGCGGCCGTTCGTCTTCCGGACGGTGCCGCAGCGCTTCGCCCCGTACCTCGCCATGCAGGTCACCGGCGCCGACAGCCGGCTCTTCGGGCCCCGGAACATCGTGTCCGGCGACGACGAGCGGGCCTTCTGGGTGCCGCTGCACAAGCTCTTCCCCGGCCGGGAGTGCGTCGCGGGCCTGGACCTGTCCCTCTCCCTCGATGCGCACCTGGTCAACGAGAAGCTCAAGCGGATGCACCTCTTCCTGCGGGAGCAGGGCTATCCGACCGAGTGGACCGGCAAGGACCTCGGCGCCTTCCCCTTCACCATCCGGGGGGACAAGATCGCCGCGCTGCTGCCCCCGCAGCAGGCCCACGGCGCGGGGGTCCTCGCTCCGCAGCCGCACGCCTTCGCCAACCGGGCCCGGTTCGCCGGCGAGTGGCTGAGCTTCGACGTCTCCTCCGATCTCGTCCAGGACCCGGGCATCCTGTACTTCTCCTCCGTCCAGCTCATCCCCGGCGCGGTCGAGACCGAGCCGACGTACATGCAGGGCGCCGCCCCCGACAACGACAGGCGTTCCCCCGAGTACGTCAACATCCGCCACCGCCTGCACGAAGACGGCCGGCTGGAGGACCTCAACCTCAACCCGGACATGGACGCGATCATCCGCAAGGGCGGCTACCGGGCCCAGCACTGGATCGACTTCGCCGGAGACGGCTTCGTCTCCGTCCACTGCCCGCAACTCGCCACGGAGATCGACACCTTCAAGCCGGCCTTCTGCAGCGTCGCGCCCCCCGACTTCTTCCCGCACGTCAACCAGCACGACCTGGCCCAGTGGTGGCGCACCGTGGTGCCCGAGGAGACCCGGGACGCCCTGTGGGCGGTACCGCCGCGTCCGCTCTCGGAGTTCCGCTTCGCCGGCGACATCACCCTCCCCAAGGGCTTCGACATCTACGACGACACCCTCACCGCCGTGGTCGGCCGGCCAGAGCCGGGGAAGCCGGCGGCGCGCCCCCTGCCCGACGACGCCCGCGGTCGCTACACGGGCCTCCCCGACGCGGCCGCCGGGGTGACCGACCCCGGCTGGGAGCTCAGCCAGGGCCTCGTCTACAACGAGCCCGGGGCGCCGCTCCAGCGCTACATGCAGGCGTACAGCCTCGGCACGCCCTTCCTGGAGGACGCCAAGCTCTGTGCGGCACTGGGCAGTTACTGGCCCTCGGTGGCGCCGGACGCGACCCGTACCTTCACCCCGCTCAAGGACGCGCCCGGTTTCCCCTACCCGTGGCCGACGATCGTGCCGATGACCGACGCCGAGATCGGCATGGAGGAGGTCCGCGGACTGGGCCGGCTGCCGTGGGACGGGATCCGCGGCCCCGAGGTCAGGACGGCCGGCGGCCGGGAGGTGGTCGCCTACCAGGACATCGACCGGGCCGACTACATCACCACCCAGGACCGGCTCACCGCGCGTCTCACGGCCCGCGTGGACCTCGCGGAGACCAAGGCACGCGTGCTGTCCATGTCGGCGGTCTACTGGAGCCTCGGCATCCACGACCCCGAGTTCGTGACCCGCTTCGGGGACCGGGCGGTGATCGAGATCCTCAAGGCCAAGTCGGCGTGGGCCGTCCTGTCGTTCACCGTGGTGGAGGCGGGCGACAGCGGGCTCGCCGAGGCCGAACGGGCCGCCGGAGGCCGGTTGGCCGGACCGCGGCGCCACCGGTTCCGGATCTACCGGCCCGGGGCGGAGAGCCGCGACCCCGCTGACATCCAGAAGGTCCTGGTGGAGATCGCCGAAGACGTCACGGCCTACACCGACGGCCGTACGGTGCTGCTGCGCAGGGACGGAGGCCCGTGGACGCGCGACACCTCCGTACCGTCTCCGGAACCGGCGCCGACGTCCTGATCGCGGGGGCCGGTCCCGCCGGCTGCGCGGCGGCCGTCGTCTGCGCCGGCGCCGGGCTGCGGACCGTCCTCGCCGAACGCCTGCCCGGCCCCGTGGCCCGCCCGGGCGAGGCGCTGCATCCGGGCGCCGAGACCCTGCTGGCCCGGCTGCTGCCCGGCGGATTCGCCGACGCGGTCCGGGCCCGGCACGAAGGGATCTCGGTCGGGTGGGGCACGGAGCCCCGGTTCGAGCCGTTCGGGCGGGACGCGGGCGGACCCTGGCGCGGTTTCCAGGTGGACCGCAGGCGGCTGGACGCGCTGCTGCTCGACCGGGCCAGGGAAGCGGGGGCGGAGGTCCGCCTCGGCTGCCGGGTCGGAGAACCGGTCGTCGAGGGCGGCGCGGTGACCGGAGTCCGGCTGGGCGCTTCCGCCGCACCGCTGCGCACCCGTACGGTCATCGACGCGACCGGCCGGGCCCGCTGGCTGAGCCGCGCCCTCGGCCTGACCGCCCCGCCGCGCTCGCCGCGGCTGCTGATCCGGTACGGCTACGCGGCCGGGTCCTGCCCGCAGCGGGACGCGGCCCCCGCGATCACCGCCGACCGCACCGGCTGGACGTGGACCGCGCGGGTGGGCCGGGACAGGTACCAGTGGATGCGGCTGGACTTCGTACCGGCGCAGGGACGGCCGCGCGGCGGGCCGCCGGAGGAGTTCGCGGGCCTGGTGCCCGAGGGCGCGGCCCGGTCGGCGGACGTCAGCTGGCGGCTGTGCCCGAGGGCCGCCGGTCCGGGCTGGTTCGTGGCCGGGGACGCCGGAGCCCTCCTGGACCCCGCGTCGTCGCACGGTGTGCTGCGGGCCCTGCTGTCGGGCTGGACGGCGGGGTCGCTGGCCGCCGGGATCGCGGGCCGGGCCCTGGAGGGGGCAGAGGCCGCCGGAATGTACGGGAGCTGGCTGCGGGAGGGAGCCGAGCGCGACATGGCCGAACTGTCGGCGCGCTACGCGGAGCTCGGCGCCCACGGCTTCGGCTGACGAGCCGGTCCCGGTCCCCGCGCCCGATCCCCGCGCCGCCCCGGCCCCGGTCCCCGCGGACCGGAGGGCGCGGGCCCCGGTCCCCGCGGACCGGACGGCGCGGGCCGGGCCCGGACCGGGCGGGACGGACGGCCGTCCTCCGCAGGCCGCCGCCCGCCGTCGGAACCCCTGGTCACCGCGGCCCCGAGGGACCCCCGGGGGGTGCGGCAG
Organism: Streptomyces sp. 147326; assembly: GCF_045000215.1. NCBI lineage: Bacteria > Bacillati > Actinomycetota > Actinomycetes > Kitasatosporales > Streptomycetaceae > Streptomyces > Streptomyces sp. 147326. The sequence continues at coordinate 8,155,310 of NZ_CP134201.1, forward strand.
GGGCCGGACAAGGGTTTTCCCCGTATCGAGTTCATCGCCGCGTTGCCTACTGTCTGCCCACCGGCGATCTTCCCCAGGCCGGGCGGTACACACGCCAACCCCACATGGCGTGTAGGCCCCACCGTCCGGGGGAGCGCCGGGACGCCGTTGCCCCTGCCTCGCCGTTGCGGCCGGGACAGCGTGGCGCGCGGCGGCGGCCGGGGCGAGACCGACCACCTCGCTCCCGGCCCCGCAGCCGCCGGAACCTCCCACACTGCACCGACCGGCCGCTCCGGCCTGCCCGGAAACGGCCCGCGAAGGGGAACACGTGCACGCTTCCAGACGTCGGCTCATATCCGTGGCGGCCATCTCCGTCACCCTGCTCGCCGGATCCGCCACCGCCACCGCCTCGGTGGCCGCGGCCGTCGAGACCCCCGGCACGGCGCCGGCCGCCACGGTCGCCGCCACCGCGCCGGTCCAGAACCTCATCGTCGGCTACAAGTCCTCGGCGACCGAGGCCAGCTCGAACACCGCGGCCGCCGACGACGCCGCCGCCAAGGGCAAGAAGGCCGGCAAGAAGGCGAAGTTCGACCGCCGCCTCGGCACCGGAGCGGCCCTGGTCAACCTCGGCGGGACCGTGGCCCCGGCCGACGCGGCCGACGTGATGGCCCAGTTCCGCGCCGACCCGGACGTCGCCTACGTCGAGCCGGACTCCCGCGCCTACGCCCAGGCCGTCACCCCGAACGACACCGAGTACGCCAAGCAGTGGGACCTCTTCGAGCCCACCGCCGGCATGAACGTTCCCGCCGCCTGGGACAAGACCACCGGCTCCGGCGTCACCGTCGCCGTGATCGACACCGGCTACGTCGCCCACTCGGACGTCGCCCCGAACATCGTCGCGGGCTACGACTTCATCTCCAACTCCGCCGACGCCCGCGACGGCAACGGCCGCGACAACAACGCCGCCGACCAGGGCGACTGGAACGCCACCGACGGCGAGTGCGGCCTCGGCTCCAAGGCCAGCAACTCCTCCTGGCACGGCACCCACGTCGCGGGCACCATCGCCGCGGCCACGAACAACTCCAAGGGCGTCGCCGGCATCGCGTACGGCGCGAAGATCCAGCCCGTCCGCGTGCTCGGCAAGTGCGGCGGCGCCACCTCGGACATCGTCGACGCCATCACCTGGGCCTCGGGCGGCTCCGTGGCCGGTGTCCCGGCCAACGCCACCCCGGCCAAGGTCATCAACATGAGCCTCGGCGGCTCGGGCGCCTGCGGCACCAGCTACCAGAACGCCATCAACGCCGCCGTCGCCCGCGGAACGACCGTCGTCGTCGCCGCCGGCAACAGCAACGCGGACGCGGCCAACTTCTCGCCCGCCAGCTGCAACAACGTGATCAACGTGGCCTCGAGCAACCGCGCGGGCGACCGCTCGTACTACTCGAACTACGGCGCGATCATCGACGTCGCCGCCCCGGGCGGTGAGACCCGCCGCGCCACCGACACGCCCGGCACCGTCACCACCCCCGAGAACGCCATCCTCTCCACGCTGAACGCGGGCACCACCACCCCCGGCGCCGAGAACTACAAGCCCTACCAGGGCACCAGCATGGCCGCCCCGCACGTCGCGGGCCTCGCAGCCCTGCTGAAGTCGGCGAACTCCTCGCTGACCCCGGCGCAGATCGAGTCGGCGATCAAGACGAACGCCCGCCCGCTGGCCGGCACCTGCACCGGCGGCTGCGGCACCGGTCTCGCCGACGCCGCCGCGACCGTCGCCGCCGTCACCTCGACCCCGCCCACCCCGGCCTTCGAGAACGGCACGGACTACACCATCGGTGACAACACCACCGTGGAAAGCCCGATCACCGTCACCGGGAAGACCGGCAACGCCCCGGCCGCCCTCAAGGTCGGCGTGAACATCGTCCACACCTACATCGGTGACCTCAAGGTCGACCTCGTGGCCCCCGACGGCAGCGTCTACACGGTCCACAACCGGGCCGGCGGCAGCACGGACAACATCAACCAGGTCTTCACCGTCAACGCCTCCTCCGAGGTCGCGAACGGCACCTGGAAGCTCCGTGTGAACGACAACGCCGGCGGCGACACCGGCAAGATCGACTCCTGGAACCTCGCGTTCTGAGGTGCCGGTGACCGGCTTCCGGCCGGTTCCCGGTCCGGCCGCCAACTTGGCCTGACGGGCCGATAGTACGGACCAGTAATGATCCCCCGGACCTGCTGATACACCTCGTATCGGCAGGTCCGCCGGGTTTTCCCGGCACGTGACTGATTTCTGCGTCACAATCCGGGTCCGCCCGCCATCCGACCTCGTATTGTCGCCTCTCACAGGAAGGGCACAGGAGCTGGGGACCGGAAGGCTGGTGGCTGTGCGTGGTGGCGGCGACGGGGAACGCTGACACGAGTGTCGGACACGGTGAACTCATCAAGGCGGTCGACCATGCGCTGACCACGCACGGCCGGGCCCTTCTCACCGGACCCGCGGGCGCGGGCAAGACCGAGGTCGTCCGCGCCGTCGCGGCCGCGGCGGAAGCCCGGCGCGAGAGCGTGCTCCGCCTCGCCCCCGAGGCCGCCGACCAGTGGATACCCGAGGCGTCCGCCGCCGCCCTCCTCGCCTCCGTCCCCGGCGCCGCCCTGGACCAGCTCTCCGGCCCCCAGCGCACCGCCATCGCCCTGCTGCGCCGCGAGGCCGACGCCCCCCGCGCAGGCCGCGACCACATCGCGCTGCGCCTCGCCGTCGTCGAGGTGCTCCGCACCCTCGCCGCCCGCCAGCCCGTTCTGCTCGTCCTCGACAACGCCCAGTGGCTCGACGCCGAGAGCACCGACCTCCTCCGCTTCGCGCTGCGCCTCACCCCGCCCCGCGTACGGGTCCTGGTCGCCGAATGCGTCCAGGGCGGAGCCCCGGTCGGCGAACCCCTCTGCGGACCCGGCGTCCCCGTGATCCGGGTTCCCCCGCTCGGCGCCGACGAGGTCGCCGAACTCCTCGTCCGCCACTGCCTCCCCGCCCGCCTCGCCGGCCGCATCCACCAGGCCAGCGGCGGCAACCCGCGCCTCGCCCTCGCCCTCGGCCACTCCCTGGCCGAAGCCGCCGAGGCCCGCGACAGCAGCGCCCACCACGCCGACCCGCTGCCCGTCTCCGGACAGGCCCGCGAGGTCGCCCGCCGGCTCCTCGCCGGGGTCCCCGCCCAGGCCCGCCGCACCCTGCTGCTCGCCGCCCTCGCCGCGCGCCCCACCACCTCCCTGCTCCGCCGGGCCGGCCGCCCCGACGCCGAGGCCGAGCTGGCCGAGGCGGAACGGGCCGCACTGGTCAGGGTGGGGGAGGACGGCACCGTGGAGTTCACCGCCGGCGCCCTGCCCACCGCCCTCGCCGCCGACGCGGGCTGGCCCGAACGCGCCGCCGGGCACGCGGCCCTGGCCGCCGCCGTCGACGACCCCGTCCAGGCCGTACGCCACCGCGCGCTCGCCGTGGACACCCCCGACCAGTGGCTCGCCGCGGAGATCACCGAGGCCGCCGCGGCCTGCCGGCGCCGGGGCCAGCGGGTCCTCGCCGCCGAACTCGGCCTGCTCGCCGCGGAGCGTACGCCGTCCTGGCTGGCCGGCGAGGAACTGGCCCGGCTCGTCGCGGCCGCCGAGGACGCCGGCTGGGCCGGCCGCGCCGACCTCGCGCGCCGCGCCGCGCGGGCCGTCCTGGCCCGCGACGCCTCGTCCGCCGACCGGGTACGGGCCCGGCTCGCCGTGATCGACGCCGCCGGGCAGGCCCTGGGCGCCCTGGACGAGACCTTCGCTTACGCCATGGACGAGGCGGCCGGCGACCCCTCGCTCCAGGCCGCCGTCCAGCTGCGGATCGCCTGGAAGCACAACCTCAGCGACGGCGACCCGGTCCGCTCCCGCGACGCCGCGGCCGAGGCCGGCCGCCTCGCCGCGCTCGGCGGCGACCAGACCGCCGAGGCCATGGCCCTGACCGTACGGGCCCGCATGGGCCGCATCCTCGGGGACACGGACGCCGAGGAGATCCTGGCCGAGGCGCTCGCCCTGCCCGCGCCCGAGGTGCCGCTCGGGATGCGCAACGCACCGCAGTACCTCGCCGTCCGGCACGCCCTCTTCGACGACCGCCTCGCCGACGCCCGTCGGCAGCTGATGGTCCTGCTCCCGGCGGTCCAGCGCACCGGCTCCGCCGAGGACGTCTTCGAGGTCCTGCGCAGCCTCACCGAGGTGGAACTGCGCAGCGGCCGGTGCGAGGCCGCTTCCGCCCACGCCCGCCGGGCCCTGGAGCTGACGATCGAGGCGGGCCTGTCGCCCGGCCCCGCCTGGTACGTCGCCGCGATGGCCGAGGCCACGGGCGGCAGCTTCGCGCGCGCCGCCGGATACGCCCGGCGCGGCATCCAGGCCTCGCAGGAGGAGCAGGACCAGGTCTTCCTCTCCCGCAATCTGCACGCGCTCGGCCTGGTCGAACTGGCCACCGGAGAGGCGGCGAAAGCGGTCGCCACCCTGCGCCGCGTCGCCGCGCTGGAGGCCGCCCAGCAGGTGGTGGACCCCTCGGTCCTGCGCTGGCACGGGGAGCTCGCCGAGGCCCTGATCGCCGCGGACGCACCCGGTGAGGCCGCCGGACTCCTCGACCGCGTCGGTGCGGTCGCCCTGCGCCTCGGCCGCACCGGGGTCGTCGCCGCCCTCGACCGGGCCCGGGGCCTGTGCCTGTCCGCCCAGGGCGAGGCCGACGAGGCCGTGCACCTGCTGGAGGCCACGGCCCAGCGGTTCGACGCCCTGCAGCTGCCGCTGGAGCGCGGCCGTACGCTGCTCGCCCTCGCCCGGGTGGAGCGGCGACGGCGCAGGCGCGCCCCCGCCCGCGCGGCGCTGCGGGCGGCGGCCGAGGTGTTCGGCCTGGCCGGGGCGGCCCCCTGGACGGAGCTCGCCAGGGAACCCGCTCCCGGCGAGGGAGGCGGTGCGCAGGCCCCGGCGGCCGCGGTGCTGACCGAGGCCGAGACCCGGCTCGCCCTGCTCGTCAGCCAGGGCGCCAGCAACCAGGAGGCCGCGGCGAAGCTGTTCCTCAGCGTCAAGACGGTGGAGGCACGGCTGACCCGCATCTACCAGAAGCTCGACGTCCGCTCACGCGCCCAGCTCGCGACCGCCCTGCGCACCCGCTGACCGCGCCGCGGATCAGCAGCCCAGGTTGTTCCCCGGGGTCACCCCCAGCAGCTGCGTGAAGCCCTGGTACTTCGAGATCCGGCTCTGGACCTGGGCGGGGTTGCCCCCGTTGCACTCCAGCGAGCCGTTGATGGAGCGGATGGTCTCGCCGAAGCCCGCGCCGTTCACCATCGCGGCGTGGGCGGTCATCGTGCCCGGGCCGTTCTGGGTGTTCCAGTACCAGAGCGCCGTCTTCATGGCGACGGCCGGATCCTGCTCCACGAGGTACGGGTTGGCGAGGAGGTTGATGCCCAGCGCGTCACCCGCCGCCTTGTAGTTGAAGTTCCAGCTCAGCTGGATGGGCCCGCGGCCGTAGTACGCCGCCTGGCCCGCCGGACAGCCGTACGGCTGGCCCGCGTCGCAGTAGTGGGGGTAGTTGGCGGTGTTCTGCTCGACGATGTGCACGAGCCCGCCGGTCTCGTGGGAGACGTTCGCGAGGAAGGCGGCGGCCTCGCGCCGCTTGACGGTGTCGTCGCCGGTCTTGGCGAAGCCGGGGTAGGCGGACAGCGCCGCGACCAGGCCGTTGTAGGTGTAGAAGGGGTTCCGGTTCGGGAACATCTGGTTGAACTGGGCCTCGGAGACCACGAAGCCGGACGGGTTGCCGGGGTCCGGGTCCTGGCCCCCGCCGCCGCAGACGCCCTGGTCCGACCAGACGCCCCACTGGCCGGTGGTGCCGGGCGTCTCGCCCTGGGTCCACCACTTCGCCTGCCAGTTGTGTCCGCCGTACGAGGCGCTCATGCCGTTCGTGTAGACGCCGGAGGAGGTCCAGGCGCCGGCGCAGGGGGCAGCCGCGGAGGCGGGGGAGGAGGGGAGGGCGACGGCGAGGCCGACGGTGACGGCCGCGGCGGCGGCCAGGGAGAGGGCGCGGCGGCGAAACGCACGTATCACGTAACTGCTCCTTCAGCGGGGGGAATTGCCGTGGGGGCAACAGTGCCCACTGAAGCGAGAGTGGTCTGTACCTGTCAAGGTCTAGACCAAATGAAACGCGCCGGTGGCATGCGTTACGCGTGACACCGGCGCGGAATGGGGTCGATCAGCTGCCGGCGGAGACGTTGCCGGAGAGGACCGGGATGTTGCTGAGGATGTGCGAGGCCGCCTCGTCACCCTTCGCCTGGGTGGAGTTCTCGGTGCACTGCTGGTTCTGCGGGTTCGACAGGACGCTGATGTCCTGGGCGCCGACGTTGGCGAGGACCGCGAACAGGGACTGGGCGTTGACCTTGGCCGGCAGGCCGATGCACAGCTTGTTGAGGGAGCCCTGGACGGCGCTGAGCTGCGGGCTCATCTTGCCGTGGGTCTCCTGGTTGCCGTAGATCTGCGCGGCGCCGTTCCCGTTGACGGTGGTGACGCCCTCGTCGTTGCCGATGGCCATGGCCGGGGAGGCGAGTGCGGCACCGGCGCCGAGCACGGAGGCGGTGACGGCGGCGGTGGCCATGAACTTCTTGAACATGTGGGGGATCCTTCTGTCGCACTGTCGCATGAGATAGCTGCCCTCGGCGGGACGAGCTGATCAACTGCTGACGGTGCCAGGGGTTATCCTCCCTCACCCGGGTGGCCCAATGGCGGGTGGAGTCGCCCGGTCCCGCCGCCGCGGCGGCGAGACTGAGCTCCTCGGGTCCGAGGGTCAGCCGGTCTTGCGGCGGACCTTCTTGTTCTTGCCGCCGGGGCCGCTGCTGGCGCCCTGGACCTTCGCCCGGCTCTGGTGCGCCTGCTGGGACTGGGCGTTCGCCGCGTTGCGCTCCAGGGCCTCCCGGAACTTGCGCTTGGCCGCATCGGCCGGGGATTCGTCCTGCGGGGTGTCTGTTTCGTCAGCCATTCGTCCTCCTGGGGTGATCAAGCCGTTTCAGTCTGTCAGGTGGCGTGCGCGCTGACCAGCGAGTTCGCCGCGACCCCAAGGGTAACTTGGGGAGGTCATAAGAGTTGATTATGGGGTCATAAAGCGATACCGGGTGTTGGGTTAGGCTTACCTTCGTTTAGGGTTCCCCTTGATCCACCTTGATCCACCTTGCCGTCGCTCGAAGGGAACCCCTGCCATGCCTCGCCCTCTGCGGGTAGCAATCGTCGGCGCCGGCCCCGCCGGAATCTATGCCGCCGACGCGCTGCTGAAGTCCGAGGCCGCCGTCGAGCCCGGTGTGTCCATCGACCTCTTCGAGCGGATGCCGGCGCCCTTCGGCCTGATCCGGTACGGCGTCGCCCCCGATCACCCGCGCATCAAGGGCATCATCACCGCCCTGCACCAGGTCCTCGACAAGCCGCAGGTCCGCCTCTTCGGCAACGTCGACTACCCGAACGACATCAGCCTCGACGAGCTGCAGTCCTTCTACGACGCCGTGATCTTCTCCACGGGCGCCACGGCCGACCGCGCGCTGACCATCCCGGGCGTCGAGCTCGACGGCTCCTACGGCGCCGCCGACTTCGTCTCCTGGTACGACGGCCACCCGGACGTCCCGCGCACCTGGCCGCTGGAGGCCGAGAAGGTTGCGGTGCTCGGCGTCGGCAACGTCGCCCTCGACGTCGCGCGCATCCTCGCGAAGACGGCCGACGAGCTGCTTCCGACCGAGATCCCGGCGAACGTCTACGACGGCCTCAAGGTCAACAAGGCGCTCGAGGTGCACGTCTTCGGGCGCCGCGGTCCCGCCCAGGCCAAGTTCAGCCCCATGGAGCTCCGTGAGCTGGACCACTCGCCCAACATCGAGGTCATCGTCAACCCCGAGGACATCGACTACGACGAGGGCTCCATAGCCACCCGCCGCGCCAACAAGCAGGCCGACATGGTCGCCAAGACGCTGGAGAACTGGGCGATCCGGGACATCGGCGAGCGGCCGCACAAGCTGTTCCTGCACTTCTTCGAGTCGCCCGCCGAGATCCTCGGCGAGGACGGCAAGGTCGTCGGACTGCGCACCGAGCGCACCGAGCTCGACGGCACCGGCAACGTCAAGGGCACCGGGGACTTCACCGACTGGGACGTCCAGTCCGTTTACCGGGCCGTGGGCTACCTCTCCGACGAGCTGCCGAAGCTTCCCTGGGACGTCGACTCCGGCACCGTCCCGGACGAGGGCGGCCGCGTGATCGAAGCCGGCGCCCACCTGCAGTCGACGTACGTCACCGGCTGGATCCGGCGCGGCCCGGTCGGCCTGATCGGCCACACCAAGGGCGACGCGAACGAGACCGTCGCGAACCTGCTCGCCGACCACGCGGAAGGCCGCCTGAGCGCGCCGGCCGCACCCGCGCCGGAGGCCGTCGAGGCCTTCCTCGCCGAGCGCAGCGTCCGCTACACGACGTGGGAGGGCTGGCACCGGCTGGACGCGGCCGAGAAGGCCCTCGGCGAGCCCCAGGGCCGCGAGCGCGTGAAGATCGTCGAGCGCGAGGACATGCTCGACGCCAGCGGGGCGTAGTGCGCGAGGGCCGGGACCCCATCGGAGCCCCGGCCCTCTGTACGACCTGCGGCGGCGCTGTCCGGGCAACGGGACGGCAGTTCCTTCAGACGCCCCGGTCCCGCTCCAGCACGCCCCGTACGAAGGCCGCCTGCCCGGCATGCTGGAGGTCGTCCGTCAGCACGCTGACCAGGCGTACCCCCAGGGTGACCGGCGGGTCCCAGCGCTCGTCGACCACCCGGTCCAGTTCGGCGGCGGCGAGCCCCCGGACGAACCGCGCGGTCCGCTCGTGCACCGCGTCGAAGTACCCCAGCAGCAGCTCGCCAGAGTCGACCCGGACGGTGTAGACGTCCTGCGGCGAGTGCCCGTACCCGGTCGCCCCGGCGGGCAGCGGCAGCGCGAACCGGTCCGACCACCCCTCGGAGTCCCACACCTGCCCGGTGTCGGCCGCGTCCGCGAGGTGGTCGTCCTGGATGCGGGTCAGATGCCAGATCAGCCAGGTGATCGAGTTGGCCGCCGGGTCCACGCGGGCGTTGAGCAGCTTCGCCGGGACCCCTTCCACGACCTCGTGCACGATCTCCCGGATGCGTCCGAATCCGTCGGCGATGACGTCCGTAGCCTTCATGCACCCACCATGCAAGGCCCGGCGGTCCCCCCGCCGCGAACGACACGCGGCAAGGGGGACCGCCGGGCCGGCGGTGGGTCGGTCAGCGGGTGGCTTCGGCCGTCTCGGTCTTCGCGGCCGCCCCGGTCTGCGCGGACGCCACCACGGTGCGGTGCCCGCCCCGCAGGCCGATCCAGCTGATCACCGCGACCAGGGCGAAGGCCACGGCCCCGATCCCGAAGGTGAGGGTGAACCCCGACTCGGCGGGCAGCGGGGGCACGCCCGCCGGCAGGTGCTCGATGGTCTTCGAGGCCAGGATCGTGGTGACCACGGCGCTGCCGATCGCGCTGCCCGTGGAGCGGGAGATCGAGTTGATGCCGTTGGCGATGCCGCTCTGGTGGTGCGGGACGCTGGACATGATCACGGCGGGCATGGCCGCGTAGCCGAAGCTGACGGCCGCGCCGACGACCAGTCCGGCGCCGATCACCGAGAGGCTGTGCTGGTGGTCCAGGACCAGCCAGGCGAAGCCGGTCGCGCCGAGCGCGGCGGCCAGGGCCAGCGCCGTGCGCGGACCGCGGTGGCGCACGATCTGGCCGCCCACGGGAGAGGCGAGCAGCGAGACGATGGCGCCGGGCAGCAGGAACTGCACGGAGGCGCGCAGGATCGACGCGTCGAAGCCGTAGCCGGTGAGCGCCTCGGGCATCTGGACGAGGTACGAGACGCCCAGGAAGTTCGCGAACATGCCGAAGCCGACGAGGACGCCGGCCAGGTTGGCCATGAGCACCGGGCGGTGGACGAACATCTTCATGTCGACGAGCGGCTCGCGCACCTTGCGTTCGACGAGCACCCAGACGGCGGTCATGACGGCGGCGCCGGCGAAGCTGCCCAGCGTACGGGCGGAGCCCCAGCCCCACTCGTGGCCCTGGGAGATCGGCAGGAGGAGCAGCAGCAGCGCGAGGCCGAGAGTCAGCGCGCCGAGGAAGTCGGTGCGCCCGCCGGTCTTGTGGCGGGTCGCGGGCACCAGGAAGACGACCGCGAGCAGGGCGAGGACCGCGAAGCCGGTCGCCATCCAGAAGGCGTTGCGGTAGTCCGCGTCGGACCCGGAGGTGAGCAGCCCGGTCGCGACGAGCGCGAGGCCGCTGCCGAACGCGAGCGTGCCGCTGACCAGCGCCATCGCGCCCGGCAGCTTCTGCGGCCGGACCTCTTCGCGCAGGACCGACAGGGCCAGCGGGAAGATCGCGGTGGCGGCTCCCTGGAGCACCCGGCCCAGGATCAGCAGGGGCAGCGAGGACGCCAGCGCCGCGATGACGGAGCCGACGACCATGACGCCGAGCACGGCCACCAGGGTGGGCTTCTTGCCGTGCTGGTCGCCGAACCGGCCCAGCAGCGGGGTGAAGACGGCCGCCGACAGCAGGGTGGCGGTGGTCACCCAGCTCACGTTCGCGGTCGAGGTGTCGAGGTCGTCGCGGATGAGGCCCAGGATCGGGACCGGCAGGGTCTGCATCATCGACACGACCATGGCGGCGAGACTCAGGGCGAAGACGATGACCGTCTCGTTCCGGGGCCCGGAGGCCGGGGTGGCGGGGGAGGGGGTGCTCATGGCTGGGGGGACCTTCTTCGTGTTTCGGAGCTGAAGAGCTTCGGAACGCAGATGTTTGACTTCCTCAAGTAACTCGACTGACGGTAGACGTCGATAGTTAAGGTGGTCAAGTAAACAATTGATAATGTCAAACATCCTGAGTACGCTCCAGGTATGAGCGACACCGCCACGCACGCCCCCACCAAGCTCCAGCTGCTGGAACTGCTCGCGGCCATCGGCACCGCCCAATGGCGCGAGTTCGCGGCCGCCGCCGCCCAGCACGGCCTCACCTCCACCCAGGCCAGGGTCCTCGCCCAGCTCGACGGACCCGTGCCCATGCGCGGCCTCGCCACGCTGCTGGTGTGCGACGCCTCGAACGTGACCGGCATCGTCGACCGCCTGGAGGCCCGCGAACTGGTGCGCCGCGAGCCGGACCCCGCCGACCGCCGCGTCAAGAACGTCGTGGCCACGGACGCGGGCCGCGAGGTCATCCGCCGCGTCCGCGAGGAGATGCAGGACATGCACGGCGCGCTCGACACCCTCGACGAGGCCGAGAGCGCGACGCTCTACGCCCTCCTGGGCCGCCTGCGCCCCTCGACGGAGAAGGGCGCCTGAAACGCGTCGACGCCGCCGCCGTCCCGAACTAGCCTCGACCTCCATGAGCACCCTGCAGACGATCAATGACGTACCCGTCCTGATGTGCGCGGCCGAGGGCGAGGTCTTCGCGGGCGAACGCGATGCCCTCGACTGCATCGGCGACGCCTCGTACCACGGCGCGCAGTGGGTCGTCATCCCCGCCGAACGGTTCGACGAAGGCTTCTTCCGGCTGAGCACCCGGGTCGCCGGGGAGATCATCCAGAAGTTCGCCCAGTACCGGGTCGGGATCGTCGTCCTCGGTGACATCTCCCGCCACACGGCATCCAGCTCGGCGCTGCGCGACTTCGTCCGCGAGTGCAACCGCGGGCGCCAGGCGTGGTTCCTCGCCGACGCCGGGGAACTGGCCGCGCGGCTGACCGGGCCGACCGCGTGAGCGGCGGCGACGGGCTCCGCCTCCTGAGGGCGGCCGACCGCGGCGCGACCCCGTGGAAGAACGGCGGGGGAGTCACCCGCGAGATCGCCGCACGGCCCGAGGGCGCCGGAACCGGGGACTTCGCCTGGCGGGTGAGCCTTGCGGAGGTCGCCGCCGACGGGCCGTTCTCCTCCTTCCCCGGGGTCGACCGCACCCTCACCCTGGCCGAGGGCGCGGGCATGGACCTCGCGGTGGCCGGTGTCCGCCACCTCGTGGACGAGCGGTTCGCGCCGCGGGACTTCGCCGGGGACGAGCCGACGGACTGCCGGCTCCTCGACGGCCCGGTGGTCAACTTCAACGTGATGTACCGGCGGAGCGAGACCCGGGCGGAGACCGCCGTCGTGCGGGGCGCACTCGCGCTCGCCGTGCCGCCCGGACAGACCCTGCTGGTCGTGGCCCTGGAGGGGCCGGCGGTGCTCCACCGGTCCGGCGACCGCGGCCCCGGCCCCGGCCGTGCCGAGGAGCTGGCCCTGTACGACGCCGCCCTGCTGACGGGCGGGCCCGACCGGATCCTGCGTACGGCCGGGCGCGCGGCGGTGGTCCGCTTCGGTCCCGCTCCGGCCGCGGACACGGTCAGGGCGTAGTCCCCGCCCCCGAGGCCGCAGCCCGCGCCCGCCCCGGAGTCTCCGGGCGCGGGCGCGGGCCCGCAGGGCGCCCCAGCAGCACCCCGGTGAGCGCCAGCGCCAGGCCGCAGAGCTGCAGCGGGCCGAGGGACTCCCCGGAGACGGCCGTCCCCAGCAGGACACCGGTCACGGGATTGAGCAGGCCGAGGAGTCCGACGGTCCCGGCGGGCAGGTGCCGCAGTCCCGCGAACCAGGCGGCGAAGGCCACCGCGGTCGCGACCACGGTCACGTAGCCGAAGCCGGCCAGCGCGGGGCCGTCGAGCCGTGGCGGCGCCCCCTCCAGGGCGACGGCGAGGGGGAGCAGGAGCAGTCCGCCGCCCAGCAGCTGCCAGGCCGTCGACGCGAGCACGTCCACCCCGGCGCCCCACCGCTTGGCCAGGACGTAGCCGAGCGAGGCCATCCCCATGGCGGCGGCCGAGGCGAGCACGCCGAGGAGGTCGAGGGGCGCGCCCGGGGTCAGCAGCATCAGGCAGACACCGCCGACCCCGACACCCGCACCGGCCAGGTGCCGCAGGCCCGGCCGCTCCGCCAGCAGTGCCCAGGCGAACAGCATCATCACCAGCGGCGCCGTCGCCATGACGGTCGAGGCCACGCTGGTCGGCAGCCGCTGCGCGGCCAGGTACACCAGCGCGAAGAAGCCTCCCGTGTTGAGCACGCCGAGCAGCGGCGCCCGCCACCACCAGCTGCCGCTCGGCAGCCGCCGACCCGCCGCGAGCAGCAGCAGCCCGGCCGGCAGGGCCCTGATGACGCCCCCGTACAGCGGGTGGCCGGCGGGCAGGAACTCGCGGGTGACGAAATAGGCCGTGCCCCACGCCACCGGGGCCGTCGCCGTGATCAGCGACCACCGCAGATTGTCTTCCATGGAAGATATAGTACCTTCCGTGGAAGCTAACGTTATGCTGATCCCGTGAAACCCCAGCCCAAGGACCACGTGGCCCGCATCCAGGACGAGTGGGCGCGCGAGAGGCCCGACGTCGATGTCAGTCCCCAGGGCGTGATCGGGCGGCTGCACCGGCTCGGCCTGCTCCTGACCGACCGCCTCGCCCTCGTCTACCGCAAGTACGGACTCGGCGAGGGGGAGTTCGACGTCCTGGCCGCCCTGCGCCGCGCGGGCGAGCCGTTCGAGCGGGCGCCCGGCGAGCTCGCCGCGCACACCATGGTGACGACGGGCGCCATGACCAAGCGGATCGACCGGCTCGAACGCGACGGACTGGTCACCCGCCGCCGCTCGGCCGCCGACGGCCGGGGCCGGGTGGTCGCGCTCACGCCGGCGGGACGGGACCTGATCGACCGGGCCTTCGCCGAGCACATGCGCAACGAGCGGAGCCTGCTGGACGGGCTGACGCCGCCGGAGGCCGCGCAGCTGGAGCAGCTCCTCACCACCTGGCTGGCGAAGGTCGAACCGCCGCCGCCCGGATCCTGAACGCCCGGCCCTACCGCGGGCGGACGCCCAGCTTCACCCACTTCGCCGTGCTGGGCACGCCCTTCGCGTCGAGCAGGAAGAGCATGTAGTACCCGGGCGGGGCGTCGGCCGCGCTCGGAGGCGTCCGGAGCCCGATCACCGAGCCGTGCAGGCCGGTGATCCGGAGGTCCAGGTGGCGCTGGCTGGTGTTCACCGAATGGGTGACGGTGGTCGGTGCCAGCAGCACGGCGCGCTTGACGTCCTTCGCCGTCGAACTCGTGACCTCGAAGACCGTGTCGTGGCCGAGCTCGCCCGCGGGCGCCCGGTCGAGCGCCGGGCGTGCGCCCCGGTGCAGGTAGGCGGGCTCGTACAGCTCGATGCTGCCGTCCATCCCGTCCTTGATGTCGGGGTCGTTGGCGATCTGCTGCAGCTCGTCGCCGGTGACCATCACCTGCCCGTCCGGCAGGACCAGGGCGTTGGAGTGGTAGCCGCGGGGCAGGCGCTGGGCCGGACCCAGCTTCCAGTGGCCGCGCGCGTCGCGCAGCTCGATCTGCCGGTACTTCAGGTCCGCCTTCGGGTTGAAGGGGCCGTTCCCGTAGTTCCGGGTGTCCAGGGCGCCGTTCACCGTGAGCAGCGTGCCGTCCGGCAGGATCAGGGTGCCGTCCTGGGTGCGGCCGAAGGCCCTCGGCTCCTCGATGCTCCAGCGGCCGCCGGACAGCCGGTACGTCAGCGGGTCGCGCGGGTCGCCGCCGAGCACCAGGACGGAGTCCGGACCGCGGAAGCCGGCCGGCAGCGGCACGGCCGAGCCGTAGCCCCGGAAGTCGGCGGGCCGTCGGGGCAGGTCGGTGCGCACGTCCTTGACCGGATCGAAGAGCCACTGCTGATCGGCGTCGCGGCCGAGCCCGTAGATCTTCCCGTCCCGCAGCGAGAACAGGTGCGGATAGTCGTTGCGGAAGGGGGCCTCGGAGCGGAGCCGCTCCGCGGGGACGCCCGCCGGGATGTCGAACGGGCGCCAGGGCACCCGGCGTCCGAGCGCGGGGAAGCGCTCCACCACCGGGGTGGGGGTGCCCGTACCGCGCTCGGACTGGCCGGACATGATGATCTGCCGGCCGTCCGCCCCGGTCACGACGGAGGGGTACCAGCGGCCCACGGCCATGTCGCGGTTGCGGAACCAGGTCTCGGTCCACGGGTCGAAGACGAAGGACAGTTTGGCGCCGCTGCCGCCCTTGCCGCCGACGTTGCCGCCGAAGACCCCGACCATCCCGTTGGGGAGGTAGGAGTGCCCGGCGCAGAAGAAGGGCGCCGGGCGCGGGGCGTAGGTGCCGTCGGGCATCAGCACCACCGGCGGGGGCACGTTCTTGAAGGCCCGGGCCCCGGTGCCCTTGGCCGGGTCCCAGAGGTAGGCCCGGCCCGCGTTCGTCCGTCCCACCGTGTTCGTGGGGCCGGTCTCCTTGGTGGGATCGGCCTCCACGCGCTCGAACGAGAAGAGCAGCACCTTGCCCGTGGGCAGCTGGGCCACGTGGACGCCGAAGTCGGGCGAGGGGAAGAACTGCGTGAAGCGGCCGAACCGCGCCGCGTCGAAACCCGCGTTGGCCTTGCGCTGGGACTCCTGCAGGGAGGTCAGGCTCGCCGTGCGCTTCGACTGCGGATAGCCCTGGGTGCCCTTGGCCTCCTGGCGCAGTCGCGCGTGCGCGCGGGCGTGGTCCTCGCCGAGCACGGCCGCCTCGTCGCCGGTGTGGTGCGGTGAGGCGAAGGCGGACGTGGGCCCCGTCGCCGTGACGGTCAGGGCGGTGGCGAGCGCCAGCGCCGCCAGGGCGGCGGACCGTCGTACGCGGGACATGGGACTCCTCACCGCAGGCCTGAAGGATCTCGCCGATATTAGGACAAGCGCGACTCGATGGCCGGTGCGACGCGGCGCACCGCGCCGCCTGCGGCCGTTCGGCGGACCGGTATGGGCCGATTGATCGTTTCTGCGGTGAATCGTTTCGGCCATCGAGGTGAGGCCGCGTACCCGTCGGACGGCCGGTGCCGCCGCCGACGGCTATTCATGACGGTGTGATCAAGTCGCTCCGTACCGGATTCACCGCAGCCGCCGTGACCGCAACGCTCGTCACGCTCACCCCCACGGCCGGGGCCTCCCCCTCGGCGCCCACCGACAACGTGACCGTGGACGTCGCCTCCGTCAACGGATCGGGCTGCCGACCAGGCAGCGCCACCGTCGCGGTGGCGCCGGACAACTCGGCCTTCACCGTCACCTACAGCGAGTACCTGGCCCAGGCCGGAGGCGGCGCCCCCGCCACCGAAGGCCGCAAGAACTGTCTCCTCTCCCTCCAGGTGCACGTCCCCCAGGGCTACACCTACGCCGTGGCCCAGGTCGACTACCGGGGCTTCGGCAGCCTGCAGCAAGGGGCGATCGGCACCCAGAAGGCCAGCTACTACTTCCAGGGCATGAGCCAGACCGCCCAGCGCACCCACAAGATCAACGGCTACTACGAGGACAACTGGCAGAAGACCGACACCACGGGCATCGAAGCCCTGGTCTTCGCACCCTGCGGCGAGCAGCGCAACTTCAACATCAACACCGAACTGCGCGCCGAGGTGGGCACCTCCGACCCGTCGCAGACCAGCTTCATGGCCCTCGACTCGACGGACGGCAGCATCAACAGCATCTACCACTTCTCGTGGAAGCAGTGCCCCGTGCGCCGCTGATCCGGGACGTTCCTCCCCTTCGGCCCGGCTGCCGGGGCCCGCCGCCACGCGGGCCCCGGCAGCCGTTTCCGCAGGCCGTCCTCCGCGGGCCGGGTCAGGCCGACACGCGCCGGACCAGGGTCGTCGCGGTGATCACCGGACCGGGCACGGTCCGCTCGTCCGGACCGCCGTTCAGCGTGCGCATCAGCAGCCCCGCCATCATGCGCCCCATGCCCTCGACGTCCTGGCGCACGGTCGTCAGCGGAGGGTCGGCGCTCTCCGCCACCGGCTCGGCGTCGTCGAAGCCCACCAGCGCCACGTCCCCCGGAACCGTCCTGCCGCGCTCCCGCAGCACCTGCAGCGCGCCGGTCGCCATCAGGTCGTTCCCGGCGAAGACGGCGTCGATCCCGGGGTCCCGGTCCAGCAGTTCGGCCATCGCCCGGGCCCCTCCCACCACGGTGAAGCCCCCCTCGGCGAACAGCTCGGGGGCGTCGTCCGGGAGCACGTCCCGGTAGCCGCTGAGGCGGTCCGCCGCCGAAGTCTGGTCAAGCGGGCCGGCGATGTGCGCGATCCGCCGCCGGCCGAGCGCCAGCAGGTGGCGCACCGCGTCCCGGGCGCCGCCGCGGTTGTCCGCGTCGACGTACGCCACCCCGTCCTGCTCCCCGGACCCGGAGGTCCAGCCGGGGCGGCCGCCGTAGACCGTGGGCATGCCGATGCGGCGGGTGATGGCGGGCAGCGGATCGTCGGTGTGCAGGGAGAACGCGAGCGCCCCGTCGACGTGGCCGCCGGCCAGGTAGCGCTCGATCCGGTCGTAGTCGCCCCGGTCCTCCACCAGCATCAGGACGAGTTGGGCGTCGTGCGCGGTCAACTCCTTGCTGATGCCGCGGATCTGGCGGGAGAAGAAGGGGTCCGAGAATATCCGGACCTCCGGCTCGGCGATGATCACGGCGACGGCTCCGGTGCGCCGGGTGACCAGGGTGCGGGCCGCGTGGTTGGGGACGTAGCCCAGGTCCCGGATCGCCTCGCGCACCTTGTCCGCCAGGTGCGGGCGGACGCCGTCGCCGCCGTTGACCACACGGGAGGCGGTGGCCCGGGACACCCCGGCGAGCGCCGCGACGGCCTCCAGGGTGGGGCGGTTCCCGGGACGCGGTTCCGACACGGGTGTTCCTCCATGCTGTAGGCGGGTCCCACGGGCGGTGGCCTCGCCGGACACAGCAGGGTAACCGGTGCGGCCGGGAAGCCGAGGGCGCTCGCGACCGTACCGGTCGTCACCGCGGTGACGACCGGCGGAGGCCGGCCGTTCACCGACCGGTTCCGAGGGCAGCCTTGAGCGAGGGCGCGGGACCGCCGCCGCCACCGCTACCGGGCAGCGATCACCCGCACCGCCCGGACGGACTACGGGCAGCTGATGCGGGTGTCGCCCGGGTCGGTCGTGCAACTGTCGCTGCCGAGACCGCCGTTCGCGGTGTCGTTGCCGGCGACCGCGTCGACCGTGTTGAGCCGGTCGTTGCCGTAGTTGCCCAGCAGGGTGTCGCTCCCGGTACCGCCGTTGAGCGTGTCGTCGCCGAAGCTGCCGTCGATGTTGTCGTTGCCCGCACCGCCGTGGACCGTGTCGTTGCCGTAGCCCGGGCGGATCGTGTCGTTGCCGCCGAGACCGCAGATCACGTCGGCGAAGTAGCCGCCGTTCAGGGTGTCCGCGCCGCTGGTGCCGATGATCGTGCAGCCGCGGGCGTTGTTCACGGTGGTGTTCGCCGTGGCCCTGTCGTTGCCGGGCACCGGGTCGGGCTCCGCCGCGTCCGCCGTGGCGGTGTCGGAGAGGGTGCCGGTGCTCCGGGGCTCGGTCACCACGGTCACGGTGGCGGAGGCGCCGGCCGCGAGGGTGCCCAGGGTGCAGCTCGCGCCGGTGGCGGTTCTCGTGCAACTGCCCTGGCTGGGCACGGCCGACAGGACGGTGCCGCCGGCTCCAGCGAGGGTGTCGGCCAGCGTGACGGCCGTCGCGGGCACGGTGGCGCTGGTGTTGCGCACCGTCACCGTGTAGGTCGCCTGGTCGCCGATGCTGACCGTGCCGGGTCCGGACACGGTGACGGCCAGGTCCGCACTGGGCGGAGTCGGCGGAGTGGTGCCGCCGCCCTCGTACCGGGCCAGCGCGAAGTCCTCGCCCGCCCCGCCTCCTCCCGCGGCGACGAACCTGCCGTCGGGCAGCAGCGCCACCGACTGGGCCAGGTCGGCGCCCCCGAGGTTCGTGGCGACCGTGCCGTCGCCACCGCCGAAGCCCGAGTCCAGGCTGCCGTTGGTGAGGTAGCGGGCGAGCGCGAAGTCGCCGTTGCCGCCGCCGACGGCGACGAGCTTGCCGTCGGACTGCTGGACCACGTCGTACGCCGAGCTGCCGCCCTGGGGCCCACCGAGGTTGGTGGTCACCCTGCCGTCGCCGTCGAAGGCCGTGTCGAGGGTGCCGTTGGCGTTGTAGCGGGTCAGCGAGAACACGCCGGGGCTGGAGCCGCCCACGGCCACGATCCTGCCGTCGGACTGCACCACCACGTCCTGGGCGGTGTCCATGGCCCCCAGGTCGGTGGTCACCCTGCCGTCGCCGCTGAAGCTCGTGTCCAGGGTGCCGTCGGAGTTGTACCGGGCCAGCGCGAAGTCCCGTACGAGGCCCTCGGTCGTGTCGCCGGCGGCGATGATCCTGCCGTCGGCCTGCAGCGCCAGTCCGTACGCCGTGCTGCCCCCCTGGATGCCTGCGAAGGCGGTGAGCACCTTGCCGTCGCCGTCGAAGGTCGTGTCCAGGCTGCCGTCCAGGGCGTTGTACCGGGCCAGTGCGAACAGTCCGCCGACACCGCCGCCGGCGACGATCTTGCCGTCGGCCTGCACCGCCACGTCGGAGCCCTGGTCGGCGCCACCGCCTCCGAAGTCGGTGACCGCCTTGCCGTCGCCGTCGAAGGTCGTGTCCAGGCTGCCGTCCGCGTTGTAGCGGACCACCGTGAACCAGGCGACGCCGCCTTCGAGGTTCTCGCTGATGCCGACGACGACGATCTTGCCGTCGGCCTGCAGGGCCACGCCGTTGGCGGTGTCGGAGCCGCCGGCGATGTCGGTGGACACCTTTCCGCCGTCGCCGAACGTGGTGTCCAGGCTGCCGTCGGCGTTGTAGCGGACCGCCGCGAAATTGCCGACGAAGTCCGTCACGTCACCGCCGACGGCGACCATCTTGCCGTCGGGCTGCACCACCATGTCGGCGGCGGCTTCGGAGGAGCCGAGGTCGGTGGTCACCGTCCCGTCGCCGCCGCCGAACGTGGGATCCAGATCGCCCGGGGCGGCCAGTGCCGCTCCGGGCAGGGCCACCGCGAGCGCCAGGCCCAGGGCCACCACCGCGCCGATCCTGTCGGCGCGGCGGCCCCCTCGCGTGACCCGTCCCCGATCCCTTCGAGCACCCCACGTGAATGTCGACATGCAGACCCCTCTGCCGCAGCTCGCCGTGCCTCCGGTCACCCTTGGTGACGGGCCACAGCTTCCGGCCACTGCCACGGCGGGACCCCGGCGGCTCGCCGGACCCGGCCCGCCGGAGGCGGCGGTTCCACCCGACCGCCCTACAACAGTGCGGCTCGGTGCCAGGTGGCAGGTCGTCAGAGGGGCTGGAGACGGGTGCGCAGGAGGCAGAATTCGTTGCCCTCCGGGTCGGCCAGAACGTGCCAGCTCTCGGCGCCGGTCTGGCCGACGTCGGCGGGCCTGGCACCGAGAGCGAGCAGCCGTTCCAACTCGGCGTCCTGATCGCGGTCGGTGGCGTTGACGTCGATGTGCAGCCGGAGCTTCCCGGTCCGCCGGGCGCCGCCGGGGCTCAGGACGAGCGTGGGCTGCGGGCCGCCGAGCCGGCTGCGGGCGGCCCGATCTCGATGCTTCCGTCGTCCTCCCGGCCGAGTTCGACGTAGCCGAGGACCTCGCTCCAGAACGCGGCCAGCCGGTCGGGGTCGGCGCAGTCGATGACCAGCTCACTGATGCGGCATGCCATGCCCGTCAGTGTAGGTGGACGACCCGGGAGCCGACCGGTTCCGCCGTAGCCACTGCGGGGTGACCCGTGGCTGCGGCCTGCGGAAATCCAGTTGGGCACCTGGCGGAGGAATGACAGGGTGATGCCCATGCTGTCGCCCACCGCCGAACCACTCCTCCGTGAACTGCACGCCTCGCTCACACTGCGCAAGCGTCCGGAGGATGTGGCCCGGCTCATCCAGGATCTGTACGCGGCCCAGGGCACCGATCTCGACGCGGCCACGGAGGAGGCACTCGCCAAGGCCGCCGGGCACTCGCTGCGCAACCTCTGGCACGGCTACACCTCCATGCGGGAGGATTTCGCCCGCCCGGTCGGCGCGCAGCGCCAGCTCGCCCGTGTGGCAAGCCTGTTCACGGAAGTGCCGGAGCTCCCGGACGACGCGGGAGACGATCCGGACCGGATCGAGGCGGTGATACGGCGTGCCGGCGAGTCCATAGGCCGGGCGTACGGCCAGAACGACTTCGGCATGGACCGTCTCGACCGGGCCGGGCGCACCGCTGCCGGCCTCGGTGAGGTCTCCAAGCGCCAGTACAACAAGCGCTTCCGGCTCCTGCGCCGCATGGAGGCCAAACTGGCGCGGCTGATTCACGAGCAGCGCCGCCGCGAGGTGACCCTGACGGGCAAGGGAGCACTCGCCCGCGTGCTGCCGTACGGTCTCTTCGCCGCGGACCCGGACACGGCGGCCTTCATCGCGTACATCACCGCGCGCGGCCACATGCGCAGCATCTTCACCAACGGCCGCCAGCGCCAGGCCTACGACGAGGTCGCCGAGGCGCTGTTCCAGCGTCTGCGGGCGCGGCCCGAGCGGACCCGCTGGTCTGCGGTCGCGCACGTGCATCCCACGGCGGAGGTGCTGGCCGCGGTGTCCGACGAGGACCTCACCCACCTGCTGGTGCGGTGGAACGGCTTCCTGCGCCAGGTCGCCGACCTGTTGGAAGACGCCTGGAACCGGCACCCGCTGGAGCGCGAAACGATGATCGTGCGCCGCGGCGACGACTCGTCGACGTGGAACCAGGCCGCACAGGCGTGGAACACGGCCCGGGCCCACTGGTTCGCGATCCTGTCCGAACTGGGCCAGGAGGAGATCCTGGACCGGTTCTGTCCGGGCAAGGTTCCCCGGCTGATGGCCGCCGATGTGGCGTACTGGCACCGCATGAGCGGCGGCGGGCTGCACCCCGACACCTACGTCTGCGCGGAGCTGCCCCTGCCCTGGGAAGTGCTCCGGGGAGAGAGGGAATGCCCGCGCTCGTTGGTCGAGGCAGTCTGCGCCCGGCACCGGGTGGACCCCGTCGCGGGCGCCTGGACCGCCCCCAGACCGACGGCCGAGGCAGTCGCCTTCCGCCGGACGCCCGAGCTCGTGCACGGTGTCGCCGTTGCGGACCCCCTCATGGCCAGCGCCCTCCGGTCGGCCGGTGTGTTCTCCGGCAAGGGCAAGCGCGCGGCGGCGAGGGAGTGGCTGTGACCGACCGCGCGGGGCGGTCGCGGAAATCGGTTGCCCCGGACGGCGGCCCCAGCGATGATCGACGTGGCGACGAGGAAGCTCTGCGGAGGAGCGCCCGGCTCTGATCCCGGGTGGACGTAGGTTCGAATCCTGCCCTCGTCGCCACTTCGCTTGCTCGGACCGCTCAGTGACCGAAGTCGAACCAGTTGACGTTCACGAAGTCGGCGGGCTGGCCGCTCGTGAAGGTCAGGTAGACGTCGTGGGTGCCCGTGACCGCGGTGATGTTCGCCGGGACCGTCCGCCAGCTCTGCCACCCGCCGGTGCCCGCGATCGAGAAGCTGCCGACGGGCGCCGAGTTCCGGTCGTCGAGGCGCACCTCGACCAGCCCGCTGACTCCGCCGGCCGCACCGCTCGCCACGCGTCCGTAGAACTGCTTCGCCGGTGTGGAGCCGAAATCGACGCCCCTGAACAGTGCCCAGTCGCCGTTGCCGATCGCCGCCAGGTCCTGGCCGCCGCCGGAGTCCGTGGTGGTCTCCTTGACCGTGCCCGCATGGCCGTCGTACGACTCGGCCTGGATCGCGGAGTACGCGTCACGGTTGCCCGCCGGCGGGGTGGTCGGAGGCGTCGTCGGGGGTGTGGTGGGCGGGGTGGTGGGCGGTGTGGTGCCGCCCGTCGAGCGGAGGACGGACACGTAGTCGACGACCATGGCGTGGCCGGGCTGGGTGCCCGCGTCGGGCCCGCCGCCGAAGGCATCGGGGAAACCGCCGCCCATGGCGACGTTCAGGATGATGAAGTAGCCGTGGTTCGTGGCGTTGGTCCAGGTGGTCGCGTCCACCTGGTTCGCCCGTACGGTGTGGAAGTTGAGGCCGTCGACGTAGAAGCGCATCTCCTCGACCGCCGTCGAGCGGTCCCACTCCACGGCGTAGGTGTGGAAAGCGCCCTGGCAGCTCGTGCCCGGGCAGACGTGCTGGCCGCCGATGCCGGACGTCTCGTTGCAGGGTCCGCCGGGGCTCGTGCCGCAGTGCACGGTGGCCCAGACGTTGTTGATGCCCTGGACGTTCTCCAGGATGTCGATCTCACCGATGCCGGGCCAGTTCCACCAGTTGCCGCGGTACGGGGCTCCGAGCATCCAGAACGCCGGCCAGTAGCCCTTGGCCGCCGGGCCCGTGACGTTCGGCATCTGGATGCGCGCCTCGGTGCGGAGCGTGCCGCCGGCCGGGGGCTGGAAGTCGGACCGCCGGGTCTCGATCCGGCCGGACGTCCAGTTGCCGGCCGCGTCCCGCCGCGGCGTGATGCGCAGGTTGCCCGCGCCGTCGAGGGAGACGTTGGAGGGGTCGGCGGTCATCGTCTCGATCTCGCCGGTACCGAAGTTGGCGGGTCCGCCGGGGTAACTGGTGCCGGTGGTGTACTGCCAGTCGGCGGTGTTCACCCCGGATCCGGCGGCTCCGTCGAAGTCGTCCAGGAACACGCGGGACCAGCCGGCCGGGGTGGGGGGAGCCGCGGCGCTCGCGGGCAGTGCGATGCCCGCGGCGGCGGCCGCGACCACGGTGATCGTGCCGAGCGCGGCCAGGACGGCCCGCCGGACCGTCGGTCGTGTCCTGCCGGATATCTCACGCATGGGTGCCCTCTCTGAAGCGCGTCAGGCGCGGTGCGGGGGGAAGAGGCGGAGGTCCGCCGTCTTGAGAGCGCTCTCAAGACGGCGCCGCTGGACACTGTGCTCCCCACCCCCACGGTCGTCAAGAGATGGAACCCGGAAAGCCCCTACGGGCAGGGGGAGTTCAAAGAGTGAACGCACGCCCGCGCCGACCTCGCCGCGGGGTCGCCGGCAGTGCCGGGGCGGTGCCGGGGCGGTGCCGGGGCAGTGCCGAGGACAGTGCCGACAACAGTGCCGAGGACAGTGCAGGCGACGGACGGAGATCACCCGTGCGGTCCAACCCGCCGCGCTCAGAAGGGCGGACCGAGCACCTCCTCGGCTCCCGGCAGGTCGTGGACATCGGTCGCCGTCCCGGTCAGGGGCAACAGCCCGGCCAGCGGGCACTCCACGGGCATCTCGTGGTCCACCTCCCACTGGCCGGCCGTGTTCCCGCCGGAATGGTCCGTGATGCAGACGGCGTACAGCCGGCCGGCGCAGCCCCGGCACAACAGGGGCCCCTGGGCGGTCACGGCCGGCCCCGTCGGGGCGCCCCGGCCGCGCGGGCGCCGCACCCCGAGCGGCACGTCCCCGGAATGCCGGGTCCGCCGCGCGCTTGTAGCGTCGGTCGCGACAGGAGTCCTGGTGACCCGACAGGAGTCCGCCGGCCGGTTCGCACACGCGGAACACGTCCCGTCAGCGCACCGAGCCACCCGTGTGCCGCCCGTGTCGGCGCAGAGCCGGTCCGCCCCTCGTGCCGCGGCCGGGCGCACGCGCAGCCCCCGTGAGAGAGGCCGTGCCGATGTCGAACGATGTCCCGATAGCGAGCCTGCTGCGTGTGGAGCGGGGCGTTGCCGCCCCGGAGGAACTGGCCGCGCTCGCGGTCGTCGTCGCGTGTTACGCGCACCGGAACTCCCTGGACCGCGACCGCGACCAGGGCGGAGACCGGGGCAGGGCCCGCGGTGCGGCGGGCGGGGGCGTCGGCTCCGCCGCCGGCCGCCGCCGTACCTTCCGGCCCGACGCCGGCTGCTGGGCGAACTGCTGGGCCTGCCGCTGAACCCCTTCCGCCGGCCGCGTGCACGGCCGGCGGAAGGGGGGACGAGGTGGTCACGCCCGGCGCAGCACCGTCGAGAGGACCTTGTGCAGCGTCGCCCGGGGATCGGCGACCGCGCCCTCCGAGCGCCAGGCCACGAACCCGTCCGGCCGTACGAGCACGGCGCCCTCCGCGCTCATCGCGTGGACCTCGCTCCAGTCGGAGCCGCTGCCGTCCTGGACCAGGTCGGCGACCGGCCCGGAGCCGATGGTGTAGGCGTCCAGCCGCACCGGCAGCTGCTCCGCGACCTGTTCCGCGGCCGCCTGCCACGGTGACCCCGCACCGCTGAGCAGCACGAAGGAGCGCTCGTACAGGTCCAGCGTGGAGATCCGTTCACCCGCACGGGTCAGCCACATGTGCGGGGCCCGGGTCCCGGTGTCGCCGACCATGCGCATCGTCTCGGGGATCACGGGCCGGCCGGGCTCGGCGCCGACGAGCGCGCCCTGCGAGTAGGAGTAGCCCATGGCCGTGGTGAGCACCCCGCTGCCCGGCCCGCCGCCCATGGTGGGCGGGGGCGCGTACCCCGGGTGGCTGTGCTCCGCCGAACGGGCCGAAGCCCGCTCGCTGGTGGCCCTGGCGACCGGCAGCCGCTCGGCCTCGTAGGTCTCGAGCAGCCCGATGCCGGCCGATCCGTCCAGCACCGCGGCGATCTTCCACGCCAGGTTGTGCGCGTCCTGGATGCCCGTGTTGGAGCCGAAGGCCCCGGTGGGGGACATCTCGTGGGCCGCGTCCCCGGCGAGGAACACCCGACCGGACGAGTACCGCTCCGCCACCCGTTCGGCGGCATGCCACGGCGCCTTGCCGCCGATCTCCACGTCCAGGTCGGGTACGCCGATCGCGTCGCGGATCTGGTCCACGCACCGCTCGTCGGTGAAGTCCTCCAGGGTCTCGCCCTGCTCCGGGTGCCACGGGGCGTGGAAGACCCACTGCGTCTTGTTGTCCACCGGCAGCAGGGCCCCGTCCGCCCCCGGGCGCATCAGGTAGCAGACGATGAACCGCAGGTCGCCCAGCACCTCGACGAGCCGTTCAGAGCGGAAGGTGACGCTGACGTTGTGGAACAGCTCGCCGTTACCCGTCTGGGGGATCCGGAGCTGTTCCCTGACGGGGCTGCGCGGCCCGTCCGCCGCGATCAGGAAGTCCGCGCGCACCGTGCTGTGCACGCCCGTCAACCGGTCCTTCACCACGGCGTTCACTCCGGTGGCGTCCTGGTCGAAGCTCATCAGTTCGGTGGAGAACCGCACGTCCGCGCCCTGCGCGCGGCTCTGTGCGGCCAGCACCGGCTCGATGTTGTTCTGGCTGCACAGGCACCAGCCGGTCGGGCTGAAACGGGCGATCGCCCCCGACGGATCGATCGACTTGATCAGCCAGTTGTGGTCGCTGCGGTCGGTCAGCGAACCGGCCTGCAGAATGCCCTGAATGCCCTCCAGTACGGACGCCGCCTGGCGGATCGCGCGCTCCGCCCCTGCCGTGCGGAACAGCTCCATCGTCCGGGCGTTGATGCCGCGGCCTCGCGGGTGCGGGGACGTACCGGAGTGCTTCTCGACGAGCAGGTGCCTCACTCCGTGGCGGCTCAGGAAAAGCGAGGTGGACAGGCCCACGAGGGAGCCGCCCACGACGAGAACCGGTACGCGAACATCGGCGTTGTCTTCCATCAGCTGCGGGCTCCTGTTTTCTGTGTGGGGGAGTGGAGTCTTTATGCCCCCGATCCGGGATCAGGCCCAGTTGATTCGCCGGTTGTCACCCGCTTGATCCGGACATGTAGCGGTACGTCGCCACCCGGATGACGATGAGCGACAGCGGCTCCCCCTGAGACGCGCCGGCCTGCCGTTCCCCATGGAGGCGGCCGCCGGCCCGGGCGGACGCCACCGGTGACGGACGAGGGGTCCGTAAGCGATGGATCTCCACCCCCTCATGAAGGAGTGAGTAGATGACAACCACCCTGTCCGAACGGGTGTCGCAGTCAGCCTTCGACGGCTCCATGCTCCGGGTCGTCCTGCTGATGGATCTCCACGAGGGGACCCAGCAGCAGTTCTTCGAGGCGTACGAACAGCTCCGCCACGACATCGCGTCGGTCCCGGGCCACATCAGCGATCAGCTGTGCCAATCCTTCGAGGATCCCTCGCAGTGGCTCATCACCAGTGAGTGGGAGAGCGCCCCGCAGTACCTCGCATGGGTCAACAGCGAGCACCATGCGGAACAGGTGAAGCCGCTCGGCGCGTGCGCGCGCAACATGCGCCCGCTCAAGTTCACCGTCCTGCGCGAGACCGGCCGCGGCTACGACCAGGCCGCCCGCCCGACCACGGCGCGCCTGCAGGCCACACCCCGGCTGGGCGCCGGAATCGTGCGCCACGCCCTCACCTTCACCGTCAAGCCGGGCAGCGAGAAGCAGGTCGCGGCCATCCTCTCCAGCTACGCCTCCCCGGCCGCCCGCGTCGACGCCCACACCCGCCTGTGCCGCACCTCGCTCTTCATGCACGGCAACCGGGTCGTACGGACGGTGGAGGTCCAGGGCGACCTGGTGACGGCCCTGCGGCACGTCTCCGAGCAGCCCGAGGTACGAGCGGTGGAGGAGGCGATCAACCCCTACCTCGAACAGGACCGGAACCTGAACGACCCGGAATCCGCGCGCATGTTCTTCATGCGTGCCGCACTCCCGGCGGTCCACCACATCGCCGCACCGGAGTCCGACTCCGCCGACGTGCAGCGGCACGCGCTGTTCTACGAGGCGAAGCCCGGCTGCGGCGTGGCGCTCGCCAAGTTCCTCGCCCGGCAGGACGAGGCGGCCGCGCACCGCCCGAAGAGCCCCGTACGGAGCAGCAGCATCTTCCAGCGTGACGACATCGTCGTCCGCCTCATCGACGTGCGCGGCCCGCTGGACGCCCAGCCCGACATCACCTTCGGCGTCTCGGGCCCGCGCAAGGCGGCGGTGCTCGCCCGG
Organism: Streptomyces sp. 147326; assembly: GCF_045000215.1. NCBI lineage: Bacteria > Bacillati > Actinomycetota > Actinomycetes > Kitasatosporales > Streptomycetaceae > Streptomyces > Streptomyces sp. 147326. Next base: position 8,182,959 of record NZ_CP134201.1, read on the forward strand.
CTGACGGCCGCGCCCGGCGGGCGCGTTCGCCCCGCGCACCACACCATGAACCTGATCACCGACCGCCGGGCAGCCGCGCAGTCCTGATCCCCGCCGGGGAACCCATCCGGAGCACCACCTCTCTCCACCCCCGCCTCGACCCGCATCCCCGTCCAGGCTCTCCCCACACGCCAGGAGGAACCCGCCATGACCAGACAGCGCCCACGCATCGTGGACCTCAGCGAGACGCCGCCCAACTGTCGGCGCGGTGGCGACCTGAGGGCCGTGCTCACCCCGACGTCGGTGGGTTCCACCAGCGGCTTCATGGGCATGGCGATCATGGCCCCCGGGGAATCCATCGCCGAGCACTACCACCCGTACTCCGAGGAGTTCGTGTACGTGGTCGCCGGCCGGCTGGAGGTGGACCTCGACGGCGAGGCCCACCCGCTGCGCACCGACCAGGGCCTGCTCGTCCCCCTCAACATGCGCCACCGCTTCCGCAACGTCGGCGACACCGAGGCCCGCATGGTCTTCCACCTCGGCCCGCTCGCCCCGCGTCCCGAACTCGGCCACGTCGACACCGAGGAGGCCCCGCACCCGGAGAGCACCGCCTGGGAGCAGCCTCCGGACCGAACGGGAGCGGTCTCGTGACCCGCCGGCGGGTGGCCGTCACCGGAGTCGGCGTCGTCGCGCCCGGCGGGATCGGAGTCCGAGATTTCTGGGACCTGCTCTCCAACGGCCGTACGGCGACCCGGGGCATCAGCCTTTTCGACCCGACGGGCTTCCGCTCGCGGATAGCCGCCGAGGTCGACTTCGACCCCGCCGCGCACGGCCTCGGCGAGGGCGAAGCGGCCCGGGCGGACCGGTACATCCAGTTCGCCCTGGTCGCCGCCCGTGAGGCCGTCCGCGACGCGGCGCTCGACCTCGGCACGGACGAGGCCTGGCGGACCGGCGTCTCCCTCGGCACGGCCGTCGGAGGCACCACCCGGCTGGAGCACGACTACGTCGCCGTGAGCCAGTCCGGCTCCTGGTGGGACGTGGACCACAAACTGGCCGGCCCGTACCTGCACCGCGCGTTCACGCCCGCCACCCTCGCCTCCGCCGTCGCTGAGGAGGTCGGGGCGCGGGGCCCGGTCCAGACGGTCTCCACCGGCTGCACCTCGGGACTGGACGCCATCGGGTACGCCGTCCACTCCATCGCGGAGGGCCGGATGGACGTCTGCATCGCAGGCGCCTCCGACTCGCCGATATCGCCGATCACCGTGGCCTGCTTCGACGCCATCAAGGCCACCTCGCCGAACAACGACGACCCGGCCCACGCCTCGCGGCCGTTCGACGCCGACCGGGACGGGTTCGTCCTCGGCGAGGGCGGCGCCGTCCTCGTACTCGAAGAGCTGGAACACGCCCGCGCCCGCGGTGCGACCGTCTACTGCGAGATCGGCGGCTACGCCACCTTCGGCAACGCCCACCACATGACCGGGCTGACCGCCGAGGGCCTGGAGATGGCCCGGGCCATCGAAACCGCCCTCGCCCAGGCCGAAATCGGCGCCGACCAGATCGACTACGTCAACGCGCACGGATCCGGGACCAAGCAGAACGACCGCCACGAGACGGCGGCGGTCAAGCGGGTCCTGGGCGACCACGCCTACAAGACGCCGATGACCTCCATCAAATCCATGGTGGGTCACTCCCTCGGCGCCATCGGCGCCATCGAACTCGCGGCCTGCGTCCTCGCCATGGTCCACCAGGTGGTGCCGCCGACCGCGAACTACGAGACGCCCGATCCCGAGTGCGACCTGGACTACGTGCCCCGCGTCGCCCGCGGCCGGAAACTGCGCAACGTGCTCTCCGTGGGCAGCGGCTTCGGCGGCTTCCAGTCCGCCGTCGTCATGACCCGGCCGAAGGAGGAGGTCTCGTGACCAGCCGAACGGTCATCACGGGCATCGGGGTCATCGCGCCCAACGGCGTGGGCGCCGACGCCTTCTGGAAGGCGACCCAGTCCGGGGTCAGCGTGCTGGACCGCGTCACCCGGGCGGGGTGCGAGCACCTGCCGCTGCGCGTCGCCGGCGAGGTACGGGGCTTCGATCCCGGCGCCATGGTCGAGGACCGCTTCCTCGTCCAGACCGACCGGTTCACCCACCACGCCCTGGCGGCCGCCGACCTCGCCCTGGAGGACGCCCGGCTCGGCCGGGCCGACTACGAGGGCGACCCCTTCTCCGTCGGCGTCGTCACGGCCGCAGGTTCCGGCGGCGGCGAGTTCGGCCAGCGCGAGCTGCAGCACCTCTGGGAACAGGGACCGCGCTTCGTGGGCCCCTACCAGTCGATCGCCTGGTTCTACGCCGCCAGCACCGGCCAGATCTCCATCCGCCGCGGGCTGAAGGGCCCCTGCGGGGTCGTCTGCAGCGACGAGGCGGGCGGACTCGACGCCTTCGCCCACGCGGTCCGGGCGATCCGCCAGGGCAGCCGGGCCATGCTGGCCGGGGCCACGGAGGCGCCCCTCGCGCCGTACTCCATCGTCTGCCAGCTGGAGTACGAGGGGCTGAGCACCTCGGACGACCCCGAGCGCGCGTACCGGCCGTTCACCGACAAGGCCTGCGGATTCGTCCCCGCCGAGGGCGGCGCGATGTTCGTCGTCGAGGACGAGGCCGAGGCCCGCCGGCGCGGCGCCACGGTCCGGGCCGTCCTCGCCGGCCACGCCGCGACCTTCACCGGCACCCAGCGGCGGGACGCGTCCGGCGAGGGACTGGCCCACGCCATCCGGGGCGCGCTCCGGGAGGCCGGCTGCGCGCCGGAGGAGATCGACGTGGTCTTCGCCGACGCCCTCGGTACCCCGGAGGCCGACGCGGCCGAGGCCGCGGCCCTCGCCGACGCCCTCGGCGCGTACGGGCGGAAGGTGCCGGTCACGGCTCCCAAGTCCGGTACCGGCAGGGCGTACTGCGCTGCGCCCGCCCTCGACACCGCGGCCGCCGTCCTGGCCCTGGAGCACGGAGTCGTCCCGCCGACCCCGAACGTCTACGACGTGTGCCACGACCTCGACGTGGTGACCGGCAGCGCCCGCCCCGCGGAGCTGCGCACCGCGCTCGTGCTGAGCCGCGGCCGGATGGGATCGAACTCCGCGCTCGTCCTGCGCAAGGGCTCGTCGGCGACCAAGTAGCGCCCCCCGTAGAAGAGAGAAGCCAGATGTCCGACCGATTGACCCTGGAGGAACTGGCGGTGCTGATGAAGACCGCCGGAATCACCGTCGATCCCACCGAGATGGCGAGCCGTCCGGACTCCGCCTTCGACGAGTACGGCCTCGATTCGCTGGGCCTGCTCGGGATCGTCGGTGAGCTGGAGAACCGGCGCGGGCGGGCCCTGCCCACCGACGCCGACCGGTGCAAGACCCCCGGGGAATTCCTCGACCTCGTCAACAACAGCCTGATGACCGGAGCCTGACATGCCAGGACACACCGAGAACGAGATCACCGTCAACGCGCCCGTGGACGTCGTGTGGGAGATGACCAACGACCTCCCGAGCTGGCCGCAGCTGTTCAGCGAGTACGCCTCGCTGGAGATCATCGACCAGCAGGGCGACACCACCCGGTTCCGCCTGACCATGCACCCCGACGAGAACGGCAAGGTCTGGAGCTGGGTCTCCGAGCGGACCGTCGACCGCAAGAGCCTCACCGTCCGCGCCCGGCGCGTGGAAACCGGCCCCTTCGCGCACATGGACATCCACTGGCAGTACTTCAAGGTGCCCGGCGGCACGCGGATGAAGTGGACCCAGGACTTCGCGATGAAGCCGGACGCGCCGGTGGACGACGCGTGGATGACCGACAACATCAACCGCAACTCCCCGATCCAGATGGCGCTCATCCGGGACAAGATCGAGCAGCGCGAGCGCGAGAACCGCACCCCGGCCGTCAGCCGTCTCTGAAACGAAAGGCAGGAACGCGGATGAACCAGCCGCACCGCGCCCTCATCGTCGCCCGCATGGCGCCGGGGTCGGCGCCCGACATCGCCGAGCTCTTCGCGGGCTCGGACCGGGGCGAACTGCCGCACCTCGTCGGGGTGACGCGCCGCAGCCTCTTCCAGTTCGGCGACGTCTACCTGCACCTGATCGAATCGGACCGGCCGCCCGGCCCGGCGATCGCGAAGGTCACCGACCACCCCGAGTTCCGGGACCTCAGCGACCGGCTGACGGCCTACATCAGCCCGCACAACCCGGAGACCTGGCGCAGTCCGAAGGACGCGATGGCCCACGAGTTCTACCGCTGGGAGAACCCCGGCGCGAAGTGACCCGGTGGCCCGGACGGGACCCGCACACCGGTGTGTGCGGGTCCCGCCGCGCGTGGCCCGTCGACGAGCCCCGTATCCGGAGTCCGAAACAGCTGACAGTCAGGGAGACGGAATGAACCCGACCGACACCGACCACTTCCCGGCGGATCCGGCCCGCCCGCACGAGGACGCGTTCTCCCATTCCTCCCTGCGCGTGCTCGTCCTGTCCGGGTCCTCGCGCACCGGCTCGGTCAACGCCCGGCTCGCGGCCCTGGCCGCCGCCCAGGTGGCCAGGGCCGGCGCCGTAGCGGACGCCGCCACGCTCGCCGACTTCCCCATGCCGCTGTACGACGGCGACGCGGAGGCCGACGAGGGCGTGCCGAAGGGTGCCCTGGCCCTGTGCGAGCGGATCGAGGCCGCGCAGGCGCTGGTCATCGCCTCGCCCGAGTACAACGCCTCCGTCCCGGGCGCGCTGAAGAACGCCGTCGACTGGGTCTCGCGCCGCCGCCCGCAGCCCTTCAAGGACAAGCAGACCCTGCTGCTCTCGGCCTCGCCCTCGATGGTCGGCGGCAACCGCGGGCTGTGGGCCCTGCGGGTCCCGCTGGAGCACCTCGGAGCCCGCGTCTACCCCGACATGTTCAGCCTGGCCAACGCCCACCACGCGTTCTCCGAGAACGGCGCCCTCGACGACCGCGGCCTCGCCGAGCGGCTGACCTCGACGATCGGCGCCTTCCTCGCCCTCACCGAGGCCGACACCCGCTACCTGCACCTGCGGCACTGCTGGTACGAGTTCCTCGGCGACCGCACCGACGCCCCGGTGACCGCCCGGGCCGAGGACTGATCATCAACGACCACGGGGCGTGAGCTATGTTGGAACGCGGGTGACGTGAGAAGGAGGCCCTCCGGTGTCATCGGGGCAGCAGGCACGCGCGCAGGCGGCCGCGATCAAGCCGAGCGGCCAGTCGTCGGAAGAGGTCCGCCCCCCGGCCGACCGGCTCCTCGCCCTTTTCGACGGCCGGCGCCTCTCGCCGGGCCAGCGCCGCATCGCCCAGTACCTGATCGACCACCTCACCGAGGCCGCCTTCCTCTCGATCACCGAGCTCGCCGAGCGGGTGGGCGTCAGCCAGCCCTCCGTGACCCGCTTCGCCTCCTCCCTCGGATTCAGCGGCTACCCCGCCCTGCGCGACGTGCTCCAGCCGATCGCGCTGAGCGCGGTCGCCGGCGCCCCGGACACCCGCGAGCAGATCCGCCGCAACGAGCTGCAGGCGGCCGTGGACGCCGAGATCGAGAACCTGGAGAACGTGCGCCGGCTGCTCGCCGACACCAACCAGGTGCTGGACATCGGCCGCGAACTGGCCGCCTCGGTGCCGCTGACCATCCTCGGGCTGCGCATCTCGGTCTCGCTGGCGGAGTACTTCGCGTACGCGGCCCGGCGCATCCACCCCGACGTCCGCCTGGTGACCCGCGGCGGCAGCGTCGCCTTCGACGCGCTGCTCCAGTCCAGGGCGGCCGGCGGGACCTGGGTCCTCGCCTTCGCCATGCCGAGGCACGCCAAGGAGACCCTGGCCGCCATCCGGGCCGCCCGCAGTACGGGGCTGCGCGTGGTCCTGATCACGGACCCCACCCTGGGGCCGCTGGTGGACGAGGCGGACGTGGCCCTGACGGCGGGGACCGGATCCCGGCTGGTGTTCGACTCGTACGCGGCGCCCGGGATGCTCTCCGCGGCCCTGCTCCAGTCCATGGCGGACGCGGACCCCGAGCGGACGCAGGCCCGCCTGGAGGACTACGAGCAGGTCGCCCACCATCACGGCTTCTTCCTGTAGCGCGGATCCGGCCCGCTCCACCAGGAGATATTCAGCCTTCGACGTGCATGAAATTTTTCATACTCTTGCTTACTCGACGGTATATATGTTTACTGACGACGGCGCTCCGGATCCACCAGATGCCAAGGAGGACGACCCCACGTCCTCTCGAACGTACGCACGGCACGACGAACCTCCTCACGTCGCGGCCGCGCGTCGAGTCCAGGCTTTCGGATCCCGCAGAGCGCCCATGGCGGCCTCGGTCAACCCCTGGGCCGAGGCCGCCCCCCAAGAACGTCTCGATCAGAGCTTCGACACCATTCGGAAGTGACGAGAATGCCCCAGACGGCCACGTTTACGCTCAGCCCGGACTGGCCCCTGCAGGTCAAGGCGCCCGGAACGCACGACTGGGAGCGCACGGCCACGCGCTGGCTGCGGGACCTCCTCCCGGCCCGCTACGGCGGCTACCTCACGCTCACCCGCCACCACGCGCTCCTGGCCCGGCACGTCCAGCTCCAGCTGCAGCACGAGATGCGCGCGGTGCGGGCGGCCCTGCAGACCAGCCGGGCCGAGCTGCCGACGATGGGCATAGCCGAGACGGTCATCGAGAACTCGATCAGGATGTACGCCCTGGAGCTCGAGCAGCTGAGCCGGCTCGCCCGTGGCGCGCGCCTGGTCTCGGACGCGCTCCTGGTGGGCACCCCCGCCCAGCGCAGGCGCTGAGGGCCCGGCCCGGGAGTTACGCGGGCTGCCAGGAGCGGAGCCGCGCGGCCACGTCGTAGACGCTCACGCGGAGCATGCGGATGTCGGTGATCAGGTCGCGCCACTGCTCGTAGGAGGCCTCCACCGCTTCACCGGAGGCCTCGATGTAGGCGACGGCGACCCCGTAGGCGAAGTACTCGTTGGAGTCGGGGAGCGGCCGGAGCAGGACGATCGCGTCGAGCAGCGCGGCCGCACGCCAGTAGGCGTCGGGGTCGTCCACTTCCAGGCTGGGCGTGTTGACCCGGTGCCGGGCGACGGCGGCGACCAGGGCGGAGTGGTCGGCCACCTCCACGTCCTTGAACAGCGCCTCCTGCCGCTCCAGCAACCAGCGGTGATCGATGTGCAGTTCCACGCGTCCGAGTATCCCCGCCCGGGGCCCGGCCGTGGGGCTTTTCGGGCCGGGCGGGGACGTACGCGGAGCCGGAACTACGGCTACGGCTTCGGCAGCAGGCAGCCGGGGCGGTTCAGGTCGATCTTGTTGCCGGGGCCTATGCAGGGGACGATGATGTAGGTCTCCTGGGCGTAGTTGATGCCCTGGCGGACCGTCACGTTGCCGTTCTGGTCGACCTCGCACGGGTTGTTCACCGTGCAGCGCCCGCCGTCCTCGTTGCCCGTGTTGTTGACGGCGACGACCTTGCCGGTCGTCGTGTCGATCACGGGCGAGCCGGAGGTGCCGCCGATGGTGTTGCAGGACGAGGTGTAGCGGACCGAGTCCTTCCAGGTCCAGTCGCCCTCCTTGAGGAGGTAGGCGAAGCCGTCCACGTTGCAGCTGTAGATCCGCTTCCAGTAGCCGGAGACCACCTTGATCGCCGAGCCCTGCGCCGGGCGTACGTCGTTCAGGGTCAGCGCGGTGATGCCGTACTGGCTCTGGATCTGTGCGTAGGTCTTGGTGAGCTGGTAGATCGAGACGTCCGTGTCGGTCATCGTCCCGTACGCGATCTTGCTGGCCCGCAGGGTCGCGACCTTCGAGCCCGACGAGTTGAGCAGCGAGAAGGAGCGGGAGGACGGCCGGTCCTGGACGACTTCGCCGGCGGCCGGGAAGCCGGTCTCCAGGCAGTGGCCGTTGGACAGGACGAGCGCGGGGTCGTTCGGCTGGGACGCGGGCGCGCGGACGACGGAGCCGGAACAGTTGCTGAGGGCCACGGTGCCGGCGAAGTTGACGGCGACGGCGGTCGCCGGGGGTGCGGCGGGCGCTGCGGGCGCGGCCTGGGCGGTCGGTGCGGTGGGAGCCGTGGGTGCCGAGGGTGCGGCGACGGCCGGGGCGACTGCTGCTCCCATCAGGAGCAGCGAGAGTAAGGCACCGGCGAGAGGCTTTTTCATGTGGGGGTTCCCCTCTGATGACAATGCGACCGAAGATCCTCCGGTTGTCATGTGCATTGTTGAGACACTTGCCTCAAGTAACAAGAGGGCATGGCGAGTTGGAGCCACCGCCGGTCGGCCGCCGGGGGAGGGGTCCCCGGCGGCTCCGGAGGGCCCGGGATCTGATCGCCGCACGGGTGTTCCGCAGCGGACGCTTTGCCTCCTACGGTCTGTGCACCATGGGTTCCGGATCGGGAGGCAGCGTGAAGCGCGAGATCGACATCGACCAGCTGGTGACGGCGATGAAGGCGGTCGACGAGGCGGGGCGGCTCTTCGAGGAGGCGCGCGCCGTGTACGAGGCGCGCGGCCTCAAGCGGAACAGCGACGACTTCAAGGTCCCCGGCGGCTCCGTCCAGACACTGCAGGGCGCGGAGGAGATGGCTCTCGGAACCCGGAAGTTCCTCACCGAGCTGGCGCTGGTCGTCGGCTACGCGACCGCGGGCTTCGAGGAACGCGTCGGCGGGAGATCGGCGACCGCCCGGACCGGATTCACCGGCATCTCCGGCGGCGGCGCCCGCATGGCCCGGCCGCTGCTCGACCCGACCGTGCGGGGGCTGCGCCTGCTGCTGGCCACCGACTTCTTCGAGCCCGTCTTCAGGGCCGAGATCGAAGAGGTCCTGCAGGCCGAGAAGGCGACCTACCCCGATCCCTCGATGTTCCGCATCCCCGCGGCGGCGGACGGCGCCGCCGCCACGGTCGGCCGTACGTCCTGACCCCCCGGGGTGCCGGGCCGGGCGTAGGGGGCGAGGCTGTGGGTATGCGTCATGCGCCCGTCGTCGTACACCGGATCTTCCCGTCGGGAGGCCGGCAGGTGACCCTGCGGACCGCGAGCGGAGAGCAGTCCCTCGGTCTGGCCCACTCGGACGAGGACGTCATCGAGTTCCTGCGGCGGGCCGGCATGCCGGACCCCGACGAGGTGGTCCTCGGCGGCACCGAACTGGTGCAGTGGGACGCGGACACCCCCCACGTGTACGAGGCCGACCCGCCCACCGAGGACCTCCCGTGAACTGACACCGGTCCCGCAGGTTCCGACGGGGTCGGGTGTGTGCCGGGGCGCTCCCCGCAGGGCGCCGAACGCAAGGTGGCCCGGCCCTCCGACCCCCCGCCACGTTCGGCGCCCGAGGAGACGCCCCGGCGCGCCCGGCTCCGGCCCCGCCGCACTGGCCCGTCTGCGGTGCCCCGCTCAAGTGGCGCAGCCGCCCGGCGCGCCCGGCTCCGGCCCCGGCCGCACCGGCCCGTCTGCGGTGGCTCCGCTCGAGGGCGCAGCCGACCCGCAGCCGGCCGGCTCACGCCCCCCTGCGGTGGAGGGACTCCAGCGCGGCCAGGTCGTCCGCGGTCAGGCGCAGGGCGCCCGCGGCCACGTTCGCCTCCAGGTGATCCGGATCGCCGGTGCCGGGGATGGCCAGCACGTGCGGCCCCCGCTGCAGGGTCCACGCCAGCCGCACCTGCGCCGGGCTCGCGCCGTGTGCCCGTGCGACGGCGAGCACCACCTCGTGCTCGGCGCCGCTCGCGCCCGCCTGCCGCCCGTCGCCGGCGATGGAGTAGAAGGGGACGAACGCGATTCCCAGTTCGCCGCAGGTGCGCAGGAACGCGTCGTGCTCGGGCCGCACCCCGATGCCGTACATGTTCTGCACGCACACGACCGGCGCGATGGCCCGCGCCTCTTCGAGGTGTTCGGGGGTGACGTTGGAGGTGCCCAGGTGGCGGATGAGACCCGCCTCGCGCAGCTCGGCGAGTGCTCCGAAGCGCTCGGCGATGGAATCGGACCCGACCACGCGCAGGTTCACCACGTCGAGGTGATCGCGGCCCAGCTGGCGCAGGTTCTCCTCGACCTGGCCGCGCAGCTGCCGGGCGGTGGCATGAGGAATCCACGCGCCGGACGGGTCCCGGCCCGGCCCGACCTTGGTGGTGATGACGAGGTCCTCCGGGTAGGGGGCCAGTGCCCGGCTGATCAGTTCGTTGGCGGAGCGCAGCGGTGAGAAGTAGAACGCGGCGGTGTCGATGTGGTTCACCCCGAGCTCAACGGCCCGGCGCAGCACACGGATCGCCCGGCCCCGGTCGCTGGGCACGGCGTCGTCCGCGAACGCCTCGCCACTCTGCGTCAGACGCATCGCGCCGAAACCGATCCGGTTGATCTCCAGGTCGCCGAGTGTCCAGGTACCCGCGGCCGCCGCGGTCATCGTCTGTGAGGTCATGCCCCGGATGATCTCCTCTGTGTATGCTGCCGGGCCATTGATGAGGGCATGTGTGAATCCTCGGGGGAGGGCTGGGCGATGCAGGCGGAGCTGACGTTCTCGGTGAGTGATCTGGCGCAGATGCGGTTCGCCGTCTCGCCGATGTGGGAGGTCGGCCCGAGCTTCCGGCTGCTGCGCTCCGGTGCAGCGTCCCCCGTGCACCGGCCCTGGGCCGAGCAGGTACGGCCACGGCTGGCGGCCGCCGGCCTCGACCGGGGCTGGCTGGCCGAACTGATCCCGCCCTCGGGGTACGTTCCCGACTTCCTCAATCCGGCACCCACGGGGCCGGCTCCCGCGCTGACGGAGGAACTGGCCAGGATCCGGGCCTCTCCCACCGCCCGGGTGCGCCAGGACCTCGACCGCCTGCGGCGCGAGCAGGGAGATCTCGGTCCCCGGGCACGGAGCCTGTACGCCGAGCCGCGGGCCCGCCTGGAGCGGGTCGCCGAGGAGATCGAGAGCTACTGGGAGCTGGCACTGGCGCCCTACTGGGCGCGGATCCGCGCGGTTCTCGACGCCGACGTCTTCCACCGGGCCCGGCAGGTCGCCGAGCACGGCGCGGGCCGGCTCTTCAACGATCTGCACCCGTCGGTGAGCTGGGACGACAACGCGCTCCGGCTGGCGCGCCGGCACCGGCCCCTGTCCCGCGGGACGGCGGGCGAGGGGCTCGTGCTGATTCCCTCCGCCTTCACCGGGCCGGTCCCGTTCACCCGCGCGACGCCGCCCGAACCGCCGCAGCTCGCCTATCCGGCGCGCGGCACGGGTGCGTTGTGGGAACCCCGGCCCGCCGCCCGGACCGAGGCCCTGGCCGCCGTCCTGGGCTGCTCCCGGACCCTGCTGCTGACCGAGCTGGAGTCCCCGGCCTCCACCACCGAACTGGCCCGGCGCACCGGACTCTCGGCGGGCGGGGTCTCCCAGTACCTCACCGCGCTGCGTGCCGCGGGATTCGTCAGTGCGCACCGGGCCGGCCGCTCCGTGCTCTACGCCCGCACCGCCGTCGCCGAGTCCGTCCTCGCCGGATCCTCCGAGGAGCGGTCCGGGCCGGTCCGCCCGCCCCACTCGTCCGGGTGATCACCTTTCACCGCCCTCGATCCGTGCTGCGACATGTCGCTATAAAGGGGCCGTCATGTTGATCAACTGATGGGCACTCATCATGCTGAAGGCCGCCCTGCGGGTCCTCGCCGCCGCCTCGCTCGCCTCCGCCGCCGCCATCTCCCCGGCCACCGCCGCACCTTCCGCCCCCACACCTTCCGTCTCCGCACCTTCCGTCTCCGCACGTTCCCTCCCCGCGCCCGCCCCGGACACCGGCCCCTGCGGGCCCGTTGCCGAGTTCGACTCGTGGGACTGGTTCAGCACCACCACCAACCCGTTCATCGCCTACGCCGTCGAGGCCGCGGCGAAGGCCGAGAACTGGCACTGGCGCGTCGACGGCAACACCCTGTGGCGCGGTGACACCCGCGAGAACGTCGAGGAGCTCTTCCGGGCGGGCTTCACCCCGCGCGGCGACCAGCTGACCCCGCTGGCCGAGTACATCGTCAAGGGCGGCGGCCAGACCAGCGCCCACCTCAGCACCAGTTGTGAGAAGTGGGTGGCCGAGAAGTTCGCCACCTACGGCACGGCCAGGACCGGATGGGTCTACGAGATCGAGGCCCCGGGCGGCATCGACGTGAACTCCACCGCCTGGGCCAACCAGTACGAATCGCCGTACCTGTGGAACAAGGAGATCGACTTCCCGGGCGGGGTGGAGGGACGGTTCATCAAGCAGGCCTGCAAGATCCGCCTGCTCAGCACCGACCCGGTGACCAAGGTCAACACCTACGAGAGCCTCGGCTGCAAGGACAACCAGGGCTTCGCACCCTTCCGCGCCGCCGACGAGCCGGCGCCCAGCCGCTGAGGCCGAGGGCCGGCCGGGCGGTTCCGGCCGGTGGCGGGATCACCGGGAGGCGATCCCGCCACCACCCGCCTCGTGCGTTCAGGCGGGTCCGTCCTTGAGGGTGCGGCCGAACTGCTCGTCCAGGACGGACAGCCGACGCCAGTACTCGTCCTCGTCGATCTCGCCCGAGGCGAAGCGCCGCCCCAGGATCGCGATCGGCGCGTGCTCGCCGTACGCCGCTGCCCGGTTCTGCCACGGGGCGCGGCGGCCGCGCCACACGGTGCGGCGCAGCACGGTGACGACGCCGATGACGACCGCCGCCCAGATCAGCGGGAAGAACAGCACCCACGGGCCGGGCCCGTCGTACGCGAGGGTGGTGAAGGTGTTCATCTCGGTTCAGCTCCTCGGAATCGTGGACTCTTCGTCTCACTCCGAGACTCGCTCCGGGAGGGGTGCCGGGTCGTCGTACGGCCGGCTGCACCGGGGGTACTTCCCCGGTAGTACGGCCGCGGGCGCCAAATCAGCCGAGCCAGCCGGGCCGGACCAGCCCGGACTCGTAGGCCAGGACGACCAGCTGGGCGCGGTCCCGGGCCCCGAGCTTGACCATGGTCCGGCTGACGTGGGTCTTCGCGGTGAGCGGGCTGACGACCAGGCGGCGGGCGATCTCCTCATTGGACAGGCCCATGCCCACCAGTGCCATCACCTCCCGCTCCCGCTCGGTGAGCCGGTCCAGCTCCGCCGCCGCGGCGGGCTGTTTCGAGCGGGCCGCGAACTCCGCGATCAGGCGGCGCGTGACCCCGGGGGACAGCAGGGCGTCGCCTGCGACCACCGCCCGCACCGCGCGCAGCAGTTCCTCCGGCTCGGTGTCCTTGACCAGGAAGCCGGAGGCACCGGACCGGATGGCCTCGAAGACGTACTCGTCGAGCTCGAAGGTGGTGAGCATGACCACCTTCACGGCGGCAGGCTGACTCTCCTCGGTGATCCTGCGGGTGGCTTCGAGCCCGTCCAGCACCGGCATCCGGATGTCCATGAGCACCACGTCGGGCCCAAGCTCCCGCACCAGGCGCACGGCTTCCGCGCCGTCGGCGGCCTCGCCCACCACCTCGATGTCGGGCTGGGCGTCGAGCAGTGCCCGGAACCCGGCCCGGACGAGGAGCTGGTCGTCGGCCAGCAGGACGCGGATCACGGCTCCTCCTCCCCTTCCCCGTCGGCCGAGGCCGCCAGCGGGAGCCTCGCGATCACCCGGAAGCCGCCGTCCGGACGCGGTCCGGCCTCGATGTCGCCCCCCAGGGCCGAGGCCCGCTCGCGCATCCCGACGAGACCGTTGCCGCTGCCGTCCGTGGCGCCGCCCGTGGCCGGTCCGTCGTCCTCCACGCGCAGTTCCAGGGCGCGCGGCCGCCAGCCGAGGCGGATGCGCGCCGTGCGCGCACCGGAGTGCCGTACGACATTGGTCAGCGCCTCCTGCAGGATGCGGAAGGCGGCCAGATCCACGCCGGGCGCCAGCGCCCGGGCCTCTCCCTCGGCCGAGACGTCCACGGTGAGCCCGGCCGCCGCAGCCTGCTCGACGAGCTCGTCGAGCCGGTCGAGGCCCGGTGCGGGGGTGCGCGGCGCCTCGCCGGGGGCGCGCAGGGTGTCGAGGACCTGCCGGACCTCGCCCAGGGCCTCCTTGCTCGCCGCCTTGATGGTGGTCAGCGCCGTACGGGCCTGCTCGGGATCGGAGTCGAGCAGGGCCAGCCCGACGCCCGCCTGGACATTGATCACCGAGATGCTGTGGGCGAGGACGTCGTGCAGTTCCCGGGCGATCCGCAGCCGCTCCTCGTCCACCCGGCGTCTCTCGGCCGCCCGCCGCTCGGCCCGCTCACGGGCCCACTGCTCCCGGCGCAGGCGGACCAGCTCGGAGACGGCGAGGATCGCGAGGACCCACGCGGTGACGGCCACCTCCTGCGACCAGGACGCCGGCCCGTCCCCGACGGGCGGGAGCCACCGGTACAGCCAGTGGCCGATCAGCAGGTGTCCGGCCCAGAGCAGGCCGACGGCGCCCCAGGCGGCCCGGCGACGGCCGGCGACGACGGCGGCGAAGCAGGCCACGGCCAGGCTGAGGAAGACGGGGCCGTAGGGGTACCCGGCGCCGACATAGACCAGGGTGACCACGCTGACCGCGTACACCACGGCCACCGGATGGCGGTGCCGTGCCACGAGGAGGGCGGGCCCGAGCAGCAGCAGGAGCCGCGCGAAGCCGTCCAGAGCCACCCGCCCGCTCTGCGCGTGCGCCGCCCACCCGGCACCGACCTGAGCGAAGACGGCGACGAGCAGCGCGGAGCGCCAGGCCGGGCCCCGCCCGGTCCGCTCCACCCACCTCCGCCACGGGGGACCCGGGCGCTCGCGCAGCTCGTCCATACGGCCACGCTAGACCGCACCCGCCCTCACCCGCGTCACCCCGGCGTAGCGTTTCAGGCGTACTCCCCAGGTACTACGCGCACCCGGCCCCGGAACCCCTCCGGCCCCGGGCCCTGCGGATGCGAGGCTCGCCCGGATGGGGGAAGCTGGGCATGATCTCAGCGCCGAGGCTGGGACCGACGGGCGAGGAGGACGTCGTGGACGCATCAGGAGACGGCCGGCGCGTCCGTGGCCCCTGGACCAGGGTGCGGACCGCCACTCTGCTCTGTGCGGCCGCGGCTCTCGCAGCGGGCACCGTACCGGCCTCCGCGCAGCCCCGGGCCGTGCCGGCTCCCACGCCGGATCCGGTCGTGGTCGTCGACTGCTTCTCGAAGGCCCAGGTACGCCCCGAGGAGTACCTGCTGGCCTGCGGCGACGGCAACAACCGCCTCGTACGGCTCCGCTGGGACACCTGGGGGCCGCAGACCGCAACGGCCACGGGCACCGACATGGTCAACGACTGCAAGCCCTACTGCGCGGCGGGCCGCTTCCGGTCCTACCCGGTGACGGTGACCCTGAGCAGCCCGGAGCCCTGGCCGGACCGTCCCGACCTCCGGCGCTTCACCATGATCCGGCTGCTCTACACGGACACCGCCCCGGCCCCGGTCCCCAAGGACGTGAGCTACAAGCTCGTGTACTGACGGGCCCCGGCGCGGCAGCTGCCGCGCCGGGCGTGAGGGCACAGCCCCCCCGCTCAGCCCAGGAAGTCGGAGACGAGCTCGGCGAACTCCTCCGGGGTGAGGACCGTGACGCCCAGCTCCGCCGCCTTGACGGCCTTGGAGCTCGGCTTCCCGCTCGCGGACGGCGCGCAGACCAGGTAGGCGGTCTTGGAGTTGACGCTGCTGCCCGCCTTGCCACCGGCCTTCTCGACGAGCGCGTTCATCTCCGAGCGACCCATGGTCTCCAGCGGTCCGCTCATCTTGCCGGTGACGACGACGGTCTTCCCCGCCAGCGGGCCCTCCGCGGCCGCCCGGGGCTGCTGCGGCTCCGTCATGTTGACCCCGGCCGCGGCCAGTTTGTCGATGACCGGGGCCAGCGAGGCGACCTGCTCCACGACGACCGGGGCCTTCTCCGGCCCGATGCCTTCGACTTCCTGCATCTCGGAGGCGTCGGCCTGCCGGATGGCGTCCATCGTGCCGAAGTGCGCGGCGATGCGGCGGGACATGCTGCGCCCGGTGCCGAGCACGCCCAGGGCGCAGAAGACGCGGCTGAGCGGGCGGGACCTGGCCGCCGCGATCTGCTCGGCCAGCTTCGCTCCGCGCTTGGCACTCCCGGAGGCGGCGGTGAGTTGATCCTCGGTCAGGGTGAACAGGTCGGCGACGTCGGTGACGTCACCGGACTCGATCAGCGCGTTGACGTACGTCCTGCCCAGACCGTCGATGTCGAGCATGTCGCGTCCGGCGGCGTACTCGATCAGCGCGGGCAGCGCGCACGCGGAGCCCTGCGCGCAGCGCCACCGCTCCTGTTCCTTGTTGATCTCCCCACCGCAGTTCGGACAGGCCGTGGGAAGCGGCACCTCCTGCGCACCGGCCGGGCGGCGGCCGATGACGGCGGCCTGGACGCGCGGGATGATGTCGCCCGCCTTGTACACCGTCACCGTGTCGCCGATGTGGAGGTCGCGGCGGCGGATGTCGGCGGGGTTGTGCAGGGTGGCCCGGGTGACGGTGGATCCGTCGATGTCCACCGGTTCGAGGACGGCCGTCGGGGCCAGCACGCCGGTCCGGCCCACGTCCCAGACCACGTCCTTCAGTACCGTCTGCCGCTCGACCGCCGGGAGCTTGAAGGCGATCGCCCAGTACGGGAACCTGCTGCCGAACCCGGCCGCTGCCTGCTCGGCGGCGTCGTTCGCCTTGATCACGACCCCGTCGATGCCGAACGGCAGACCCGGGCGCAGCGCGGCGATCTCGTCGACCTTCTGCTGCGCCTCGGAAAGCGTCGCGACCACGTGCAGGCCGGCCGGAGTGCCGGCCGTGGTCTGCACACCGGCCTCGGCGACGGCGGCCAGGACCTCGGCGTGCGTGGCCCCGGCGGGGACGAAGCCGACGCCGTCCAGCTCGACCGCCCCGTACGCCCAGAACGTCATCGCGAGCCGGTAGGGGCGGTCCTTCGCGCGCAGCGTGCCGGCCGTGCCGTTGCGCGGGTTGGCGAAGACCTGCGCGCCGTGTGCGGTGCGGACCTCGTTCGCCGTCTCGAACTGCGCCTGCGTGAACAGGACCTCGCCGCGCACCTCGAACGTGGCCGGCACGGGCAGTTGCCGGGGCAGGCCCTCGATGGTGCCGATGACGTGGCTGACGTCCTCGCCGTGCGTGCCGTTGCCGCGGGTGATGATCTGCTCCAGCCGCCCGGCGCGGTAGCGGGCGGCGACGGCCGCTCCGTCCATCTTCGGCTCGACCGTGAACCCGCCCGCGGGTGCGTGGCCCAGGCGGCGCTGGAGCGAGGCCTCCCAGGCGACCAGGCCGGCCGGGTCGAAGACGTTGTCGAGGCTGAGCAGCCGGGTGGTGTGCGCTATGTCGCCGACCGGGGCCGCACCGTCACCGACCAGGCCGGTCGGGGAGTCCTGGGCGGCCTCGTCCGGGTGCTCCGCCTCCCAGGCGAGCGCGGAAAGGCGCAGCCGGTCGTAAGTGGCGTCGTCCAACGTGGTGTTCTCCCCGCCGTAGTAGGCGTGGGACGCCTCGCGCAACTGCTGGAGCGCGGCACGGTAGTCGGCGTGGCCGGACAGGCTGGGCAGGCTGGACAACGCCTCATCGGCGGGAAGGATCGTCATGAGGATGATCCTCTCCCAGGGGTCTGACAATGCCCGGCGGCCGGGAAGGGGGCAGCCCGCGGCGGGTGATCAACCCGAGGTCGGTGCGCCGACTGCGGAATCGGTGGGTCCGCCTCCGTGGTGACGGCGCGGGCAGGCTAGATTGCACCGGGCCGGGGCCGTGCCGGACGTCCGCCCCTGGCGGCGATCGGTCGGCGCCCTGACGTAAGTTGTCCCACGGCCCACCGGGTCAGGTCGGGCAAAACGGGCGAGAACGGGCAGGAGTGGGCAGGACATGGCGCGACGCGAACGTGCGGAAGCGGGCCGGGGCGTCACCTCCGCCACGCCCGCGGTTCCGGGCTCCGAGATAGCCGCGGCGGCCGACGGCGGGCTCGCGGCCCGGGGGTGGCTCCGCCTGGGGCGGGACGGCCGGCTGACCGCCTACGCGAGCTGTTCCGAGGGCCTGGTGCGCTGGACCGAGTCGGCGCCCGGCTCGGACGTCTGGCAGGGTCCCGACCTCTTCCCCGTGGAGGGCTGGGCGGGCCGGTTCACACTGGCCCAGGACTCCACCGGGTTCGTCTGGTTCGCCGGCACCCGCTACCGGGACGGGGCGCCGGGCGGCCGCGAATTCGTCATCGCCGCCCAGTACCAGACCGGCCGCCCGCTCAGCGACTGGCGTGCGGTGGGCAACCCCTTCCCCGAGCCTGAGCGGGAGGGGGAGTCCCAGCCCCCGCCGGGGGACCCGATGGTGCTGCCCGACGGCTCCGGATCGCTCCACGTCGTCGCCACCCGCTTCGGGTCCGGCGTGTGCGGCCGGACCCGGCGCGCCGACGGCAAATGGGGCAATTGGACGGACTATCAGGGCAAATGGGCACGAGGCGCCGTCGTTCCCCTGGTGACGGCCCAGGGCCGGGCCGAATTCCTCGCGCCCTTCCGGGGCGGGGCCTCGTACTGGAGCCAGGACAGGCCCGGCAACGACTTCCGGTGGCTCGGGCGCATGCAGGCCGACGCCGTCGAGGGCACGTTCAGCGCCTTCGAGACGGGCCCCGGCACCGGCACCTACTTCTGGCGCCACCCGGCGGACGGCGGCGTGATCGCCTACCGCCCGATGGCCCCCGCCGGAGCGCCCCGCGTGCCGATGCCGCTGGGCGGGGCGGGCGGCGCCGGCCCGGTGGGCATCGCGCGTACGCGCATCAACGGGTACGACTGCACCGTGCTGCTGCAGCGGGGCGCCGAGGGATGTCCTGAAATCGCCGCCTATCCCACGGAGGGTGAGCAATACGGTGCTTGGTGGGCCCCTGTGGGGGACCTCTGCGCCGGGCTTCCGGCCATCGCCCTCGACGCCCGTGGCGCGGTCACGATCGCGATGATCGACACGGACGGTGGCCTGCGGATCGCCCGGCAGGACCTGATGGACGCGGGTCTCGCCTTCGACCCCTGGTGCCGCGTGGGGTGACCTAGCTCACCGGGTGTGCGCGCGCTCTGGCCGGTGACGGTCCGTGTCTTCGCGCGTCCCCCCGCACCGGAGGGGAGTTGGCCTGTTCCGTGCGCTTTGCAGATCGTCGCACCTTCGCAAGCGTGAAGCTTTGAGAGGCTTGCGCGCTTGTGAATACTTGCTCGCCGTTGCGCAGTTGCCCTACGCTGCGCACACCCTGTGAGGGTCGCATAAGTGTGCGGGCCGGGGGTGGGGAGGGTCGAGTGTGCGGGGAGCGGTGGGTGACCAGATTCAGGGGCGGGTCTGGCGGCGCGTCGCGGCGATTCCCGGCGCGCTGTGAGAAGTGTGTCTACCAAGGAGTTCTCTGAGTGGCAGGTATGCCCCGCCTGAGCGTCGTCGTGCCCTTTCAGGACGTCGAGATCTACCTCGAGGAGTGCCTCGAGTCGATAGCCAGGCAGACGTTCCGCGACCTTGAAGTGATCATGGTCGACGACGGCTCGACCGACTCCTCCACCGCGATCGCCGCGGACTTCGCCCGCCGGGACCCGCGGTTCCGGCTGCTGCGTCAGGAGTCGATGGGACCGGGCCACGCCAGGAACGTCGGCATCCGCGCAGCCCACCCCCAGGCGGAGTTCCTCGCGTTCGTCGACGGCGACGACGTGATACCCGAGTACGCCTACGAGTTGCTCGTCCGGACCCTCGAAGCCTCCGGCTCCGACTTCGTCTCGGGCAACGTGCAGATGATGAACTCCACCAAGAGGTGGCAGTCCCCGCTGCACAAGGCGCCCATGCGGAGCAACAAGCGCGGCACGCACATCACCAAGCTGCCGGACCTCATCTACGACCGCACGGTGTGGAACAAGGTGTTCAGGCGGTCCTTCTGGGACTACCACTACATCGCGTTCCCCGAGGGCGTGATGTACGAGGACTCCTGGGTCAACATGTTCGCCCACTTCCGGGCCGCCAAGGTCGACATCCTCACGGACATCGTCTACTTCTGGCGCCGGCGCGAGGGCGGGGCGGCTCCCTCCATCACCCAGCGGCACACCGAGTTCAGCAACCTCCAGGACCGTGTCGCCGCGGTGCAGTCGGTCAGCCGCTTCCTCGCCGGACACCGTGCGCGCTCCTACTCCGACCACAAGCGCAAGTACGATCTCGCCTGCCTGAAGTCGGACTTGATGCTCCACCTGAAGGTGCTCCCGGACGCCGACGAGGAGTACCGGGAAGCCTTCATGCAGTGGGCGAACGAGTTCCTGGACGAGGCCGACGCCGACATCATCCACGAACTGCCCGCCGACGCCCGCGTCAAGTGGCTCCTGGTGCGCGAGGGCCGGCTCAAAGAACTGCTCGACGTCGTCGAGTTCGAGCGCAAGGGCGGCCCCCTGCCCGTTCAGCGGCGCTTCCACCGCTACCTCAACTACCCCTATCTCGGGGACCGGTCGATCGGGCTGGACAAGAGCGCGTACCGCCTGGACAAGGAACTCTCGCTGCACGGGTCGCTGTCGTCCGCGCGCTGGGACGACTCCGACCAGCTGACCCTCGAGGGCTCCGCCTACGTCCGCTTCATCAACGTGCACAAGCGGCACATGTCGATGAAGGCGATCGCGCTGCGGAACAAGAAGCAGGGCCGGGTGGTCGTCGCCAAGGCGAAGAGCAGCTACTATCCGCAGGCCACCGAGTACTCCCAGCAGAACCGGTACTGCTACGACTGGTCCGGATTCCAGGTCCGCTTCGACGTCTCCCGCCTCAAGCGCAAGGGCGAGTGGGTCGAGGGGACCTGGGACGTCGCGGCCGGCGTCCTGAGCCGCGGCCTGTTCCGCTACAAGGGCATAGCCCGGGGCGGGGCGGGCAGTGCGGCCAACCCGCCCTACCGGTACGTGGACAAGAACATCCGCGTGGTCCCGCTCTTCCTGCAGGGCAAGCTCAAACTCCGCGTGGAGACGGTGCGTTGCCGCATCACGCGCCACCGCATGGTCGGCGACAACCTCGAACTCGGCGGCGTCTACCTCGGTGCCAAGATCCCCGAGTGGGGCAAGTTCCGGGTCACGAGCATGGGCGGGGCCGGCCGGCACGACTCGTGGGTCCACTTCCAGCCGGGTGGCGAGGGCTGGTACACCTTCGTGACCCGCATCCCGGTCAAGGCGCTCGTCCCCGGCCACCGCACCAACGCCTCCGACGGGGTTCCGGAGACCTGGAACACCGGCGCCAACGGCTGGAAGACCACGCTGCACGTCGAGGGGCGCAAGGCGGCCCTCTACCCCGTCATGGCGGAGGACGCCACCGACGGCCACTACCGGATGCCGGCCGGACTGCAGACCGAGCGCGCGGACCGCGAGGTCTTCGTGCACCGCAACGGCTCCGGCTACGTGGTGCTGTTCGAGCGGGACACCCTGCCGCTGGCCAAGTCCGCCACCTGGCGCCCGGACGGCTCCCTGGAGGTCGTCGTCGGCTACGCCGCGCAGGACAGGCTCGACTCCTCCGAGTTCGCCGCGGCGCACATCGTCGTGCGCTCCCGCGCCCACGGCGCGGAGCGCACGGTCCCCATCACCTGGTACGGCGAGGAGTTCCGCTTCGTCGTCACCCCCGCGGCGATGCGCACCCTGGCCGGAGAGGTTCCGCTGGCCTCAGGCCGCTGGGACTTCTTCCTGCGCCGCCAGGACCCGTCCGCCGTCACCGCGGAGAACCGCTCCAACGACCTCATGGTCAAGATGACGCAGGAGCTGATCCCCGCCTTCCCCAGCGAGATGACCAGCGACGAGCGGCGCTACGAGCTCCAGGCCGAGGCCTACGACCGGCTCTCGCTCCTGGTCCACTCGGCCATGCCGGACGAGGCCCGCGGCCCGTACCGGCAGAAGCTGATGCGCACCAAGACGTACCCGGAGGCCCGTCGCAAGCCGGTGACGCAGGCGGTGCTGTTCGACGCCTTCAAGGGGACCCAGTACTCCGACAGCCCCCGTGCGCTGCACGAGGAGATGGTCCGCCGCGGCGTGGACCTCGAGCACCTGTGGGTGGTGCGCGACGACCAGGTCGCCGTTCCGCCCACCGCACGCCCCGTGCGCATGTGGTCCCCCGACTGGTACGAGGCCATGGGACGGGCCCGGTACATCGTCGCCAACAACCACCTGCCCGACTGGTTCCAGAAGCGCGACGGACAGATCGTCGTGCAGACCTGGCACGGCACCCCGCTCAAGCGCATCGGGCACGACATCGAGGCCGTGCACTTCGCGGACAAGCGCTACCTGGAACGCGTGGAGAAGGAGGTGCAGAACTGGGACATGCTGGTGTCCCCGAACAGTTTCAGCACCCCGATCCTGAAGCGGGCCTTCCAGTTCCCGGGCGAGATGGTCGAGAGCGGCTATCCGCGCAACGACATCCTGCGCCGGGCGGACTCCGGCCGGCGGGCGGCGGAAGTGCGCCGCCGCATCGGCCTCCCGCCGGGCAAGAAGGTCATCATGTACGCGCCGACCTGGCGCGACGACCAGTTCTACGCACCCGGCAAGTACAAGCTCGACTTCCGCATCGACCTCGACGATGCCAAGGCACGGCTGAGCCACGACCACGTCCTGCTCGTGCGCCGCCACCCCAACGTGGTGGACCCGGTGCCCGGCGCCGGCGACGGCTTCGTCTACGACGTGTCCGACTACCCGGACATGGCGGACCTCTCCCTCATCACCGACGTGATGATCACGGACTACTCCTCCCTGATGTTCGACTTCGTCAACACCGGGCGGCCGATCCTCTTCTTCACCTACGACCTGGACCACTACCGGGACACCCTGCGCGGCTTCTACTTCGACTTCGAGCAGTCCGCGCCCGGTCCGCTGCTGTTCAGCTCCCCCGAACTGATCGGGGCGATCCGCAACATCGACCGCATCCAGCACGGCTACGCCGCCCGCTACCGCTGGTTCCAGCAGGAGTTCTGCGATCTGGACGACGGCTACGCCTCGGCCAGGCTGGCCGACCGCATCCTGATCGCCGGAGGGGACCTCGACCCCGCCCGGGCCCAGGCGCCCGCCGTCGGCGCGGCGGGCGGCCGTCTGCCGGGCCAGGCAGGCCAGCCGGGCGGGCCAGGTCCATGGAACGGAGGCACCCTCGGCCAGGTGCCGCGCCAGCCGGTGAGAAGAATGGATTCCGAGCATGTCTAAGGCAGCCCAGAACGCGCGCCGCGTCTTCACCGGCGTGGACTCCGCCGGGGCGGTGCCCATCGAGTACCGGTTCTCCCACGCGAGGAACGGCAACCGCCATCTGGTCGTGGTCTTCGCGAACCGCTACGCCCCCGGTGAGTGGGGCTGGGCGAACGGAAAGCTCGACCTGCTCCGGTCGAACATCCTCTGGGTCCGCGACCTGTTCGACGGCGCGAACACCTACTACCTGTGCAAGGGGATGGACTTCTCCCTGGAGCAGTCCGTCGCCGGGCTCATCTCGCGCGTCATGCACGCCCTGTCCCTCTCGCCGGACCAAGTGACCATGTTCGGCAGCTCCAAGGGCGGCAGCGCGGCCCTCTTCTACGGACTGAAGTACGGCTTCAGGAACATCGTGGCCAGCGTGCCCCAGTTCCGGATCGGAACCCGCGTCAAGGAGGGCAACCCCGACGCGGTCCGGGTGATGATGGGCGAGGCGACGGAGCAGAACGTACGCGTCCTCGACTCGGTCCTCCCCGACCTGGTCCACAGCGGGGCGAACCGCTCGGCCAACATCTACGTGGTCAGCTCGCCCCAGGACGAACAGTACGCCAGCCAGGTGGAACCGTTCATCAGGCTGTTCCAGGGGCACGAGAACTTCAACTTCGTCTACAACGACTCTCCCCTCATCACCGACCACGGGAAAGTCACCCTGCGCAACCTCCCCACCCTGATCGGGCTGTTGAACCTCCTCGTCGAAGGCATCGCCCCACGGTTCGGCATGGTCCGCAACGGCTACGAAGAGCCGGAGCGCGACAACTCGGCCATCGAGGCCTACCTGACGCAGACCTCCCTGGTGCAGAGCAACGACGCCTTCCCCAAGCCGGTGGTGCTGTCCCCGACGCCGGAGGACCGGGTCCCCGCGAACACCGTCCGCTTCACCGGGACCGCCCCGGGCGCCGTGCGCGTCAGCTTCTGGCAGGACGGGAAGCACAAGGGTTCCGCGCCCGTCGCCGCCGACGGCACGTGGGTCTGGGAACGCAGCAGCCCCTGGCCCAAGGGGAGGCACGTCGTCAGGCTGTTCGCCGCGGACGCGAACAACTACCAGACCGAGCGCACCGAAGTGGTCTTCACCGCCGTGGAGCACGCGTCCGAGCCCCTGCCCGAGTACGTTCCTGCGCCTCCGCCGCTGCCGAGGCCGGCCCAGCCCCTCGCGCTCTCGGTGACGGCCCCGGCCGCCCACCAGCAGGTGCAGGGCCCCGCCGTCGGATTCGCGGGCTACGCCCCCGGCGCCGTACGCGTGGACTTCCAGGAGGGCGGCGTGACCCTGGGCACGTGCGACGTGCGGTCGGACGGCAGCTGGATCTGGGAATCGGGCTGGGCCTGGAACGAGGGCGACCACTTCGTCGAGGCCATCGCGGTCGACGCCGTAGGCAACGCCTCCCCGTGGACGGCCGTCCCCTTCACCACGGTGAACGCCTACACCGTGCCCACCCAGCCGGGCAACTTCTTCAACCCGCGCTACTGACGCCGGGACCGGCGGAGGGAGTGGCCGGCGGAGCGTCGGCCGGACGGCTCACCCGCATCACCAGGGCCCGGTGGTCGGAGGCCTTGGTGTCCACCACCTCGCAGGCGGTGCGGGGCAGCCGCGTGAAGAGGTAGTCGATCTTCGTGCCGTCCTCGTGCGTGGCCCGTCCCTTCCGGGAGTCGCCCTTCTGATCGCACTCGCGGTACGTGGTGTAGGTCTCCGACGGCCAGATCCACGCGGAGGTGTTCCGGTTGCCCACCGGCGGCGGGGCGTTGAAGTCGCCGCCGAAGACCGTACGGGCGTCGGTCGCCGACGTGGCGACCAGCGAGCTCAGCTGGTCGTCGCGGAAGTCCCAGTCGGGGTGCTCGTCGTCGCTCTCCCGCAGCGACAGGTGCGCGTTGCACACCCGCAGCCCCTGGGCCGGGACCCGCGCACACAGGATCCCGCGGTGCAGCCCCACCGTCGGCTGCTCGGTCGGGACGAGCTCCACATCGGTGAGCCGGGAGGCGGCCAGCAGACCGTAGCCGGCCTGGCCGCGCCCCTGCCCGGTGCAGTCGACGGCGGTGCGCCGCCCCGCCGCGTCCACGTCGGCGTACGGTTCGAAGACGGAGTGCCACTCCGGGCCCAGGCGCACGGCCGAGGACAGCAGGTCCTCCGAGCACACCTCCTGCAGGAGCAGGACCCGTACGCCGGAGTCGCCGACCAGGTCGCGCAGCTGCTGGAACTTGTCCTTCGGGCTGCCCGTCTCCTCGCAGCTCCACTGCCGCACCCCGCACATGTTCCAGGTCGCGACCGAGACCTCGTCCCCGCTCCCGGCGCCCGCGACCGAAGCCGGGGCCTGCGCGGACGTACACGCCACCACCGAGGTCAGCAGGCTCAGGGTCGCCGCCGCGCGGCCGAACCGGCGGCCGGACGGCCACCGCCCGGTCTCCTTGTGTCTCTCCATGCGGACATCATTGAGTATCCGCCGGTCAGACCGTGCATCGGCCCGGGTGTGAACGGCTGCGGCACGCGCTCCGGGGCTGCCGCGGACGTCGGCCGCAGCGCTTCGACGGCCTACGCGCGGAGCACGGACGCGGGCGCGGCCTGGGCGGGGAGCAGGGCCGCGGAGAGTTCGCGCACCGTGGACATGTCGCTGAAGGGGAGCAGCGCCTCGCCCACGATCTGGTAGGGCTCGCTGCCCTTTCCGGCGATCAGGACGACGTCCTCGGGACCCGCGGCCGACAGGGCGAACTCGATGGCTTGGCGGCGGTCGGCGAAGCGCTCGAACGGGGTACCGGTCGCCACGAGGCCCGGCGTGACCTGGTCCAGGATGGCCTCGGGGTCTTCGTTGCGGGGGTTGTCCGAGGTGAGGACGCAGAGGTCGGAGTGGGTTCCGGCGATCCTTCCCATGTCGGCCCGCTTGGTGGTGTCGCGGTCCCCGCCGCAGCCGAAGACGGTGACGACCCGGCCGCGCGCGAAGCCGCGGATGGTGGTCAGGACCTTGTCCAGGGAATCCGGCGAGTGGGCGTAGTCCACGATCACGGAGGTGCCGACCGGGGTCCGGAAGCGTTCGAAACGGCCCGGTACGGGAGGCATCCGGTCGAGTGCGTCCACCAGGGCGCCCAGGTCGTGGCCCAGGACGTGACAGGCGGCCACGGTGGCCAGCGCGTTGGCCACCGAGAACTTCCCCGGAACGGGGATCGACGCCGGATACGCGCGCCCGCCGTGGTGCAGGGTGAACCGCGTGCCGGAAGCACTCACGGCGAGGCCGGTGGCCCGGTAGTCCGCCGGGGCGTCGATCGCGTACGTGGTCACCGCCCCGGGCATCATCGACCGGATCCCGGCGCCCACGGGATCGTCGGCATTGACCACGGCGTGCCGGCACAGGCCCTGGAACAGCCGGAGTTTGGCGTCCCGGTAGTTCGCCATCGTGCCGTGGTCGTCCAGATGGTCCTGCGTCAGATTGGTGAAGACGCCGACGTCGATGAAGGTGCGGTCGACCCGGTGCGTCAGCAGGGCCATCGAGGTGGCCTCCAGCACCACGCTGCCGGCGCCGCGGTCGCGCATGCACCCCAGCAGGTACTGCAGGTCCGGCGACTCCGGAGTGGTCAGCACCGAACGCGGCATCGGGATCAGCTCGTCGCCGATGCGGCTGCCGGCGGTCCCGATGACCCCCACCTTCGCGCCCTCGGAGATCCGCAGGGCGGACTCGACCATGTACGACACGGATGTCTTGCCGTTGGTACCGGTGATCGCCACCATGTCCATCTGCCGCCCGGGCTCGCCGAAGTACCGCGAGGTCACGACCGCGGCCGCCGTCCGGGTGTCGGGCACCCGCACGGCGCAGGCACCCGGCGGCCACACCGACGCCGGAAGCGCCGGCTCCCTCCCGTCGACGAGTACCGCGGCCGCTCCTCGGGCGAGTGCGGGCGACACGGACTCCGGTCCGCCCTCCCGGTGCCCGGGCACGGCGATGAACAGCGAGCCGGGCATCACCCGATCCGCGTCGAACGTCGTTCCCGCGGTGATCGACGTCGTCTCCGGGTCACCCCGGAGTACGTGGTGCTCCTGCCCGGCCAGCAACTCGCTCAGCTTCACAATGATCCCTTCGAGGGGGCTCGGCCCGGGCGTGCGGCCGTAGCCAGGCGGCAGCGCCGGCGGCATGCCGGGAGGCTGCGGTGGTGACGTGGAGCGGGGCGGGCGATCGTCCGGCGAGAGCGGGACGACGAGGTGGCCCGGCGCGGCAGGAGAGCCCCGGCCACTGCGTGGAGCAGCGGCGCGCCGGGAGGAGGCAAGCGCTAGCCGTGGCCGTGCAAGGCGACCCGGCGGGTCTCGGGCGCCTCGACGTCAGCCGCGGCGGCGGCGGGGACGACGGCGGCCGGGCGCAGTCCGGAGGCGGCCTGCTGCAGGCACTGCCTCGTCGAACCCGTGCGACCCATGGCCCGAGTGTACGGCCGATCGGGCGACGCGATGCCCACGTCGGACAGGCCCTAGGGTGGCCTGGTGACGAACGGGGCTGTGGGCATGAGTGGCGAAGAACGGGTGCTGTACGGGTGCATGGGCCTCGGCGGGAGCTGGGAGCCCGGTGCGTACGGGCCCTGCGACATCGATGCCGCCGAGGCGGCCGTCGCAGCCGCCCTGGAGAGCGGGATCACCACCTTCGACCACGCCGACATCTACCGGCACGGGAAGGCCGAGGCCGTCTTCGGCGAAGTGCTCGCCCGTACGCCGGGGCTGCGCGACCGCATCACGCTCCAGACCAAGTGCGGGATCCGGCTCGGCGGCGCGGACCGCCCGGGGATCTACGACCTGCGCGGGGAGAGCATCACGCGGCGGGTGGAGGAGAGCCTGACCCGGCTGCGCACCGACGTGATCGACGTCCTGCTGCTGCACCGTCCCGATCCGCTGGCGGACGTGGACTCCATCGCATCGGCGCTGACGTCCCTGTACCGGCAGGGTCTCGTGCGGCGCTTCGGCGTGTCCAACATGGGCGCCGCGCAGATCGCCCACCTCCAGGCGCGTCTCGACGTCCCGCTGGTGGCCAACCAGCTGGAGATGAGCCTGCACAGCCGTGACTGGGTCGAGGCCGGCGTGCTGCTCAACACATCTGAGTCCGCGGCCAACGGCTTTCCGTTCGGCACGCTGGAGCACTGCCGAGACCACGGCATCCGCCTCCAGGCGTGGGGCGCGCTGGCGCAGGGCCGGTTCACCGGCCGCCAGCAGACGCCGGCCGAGCGGGCCACCGCGGAGCTCCTGGCCGAGCTGGCCCGGCGCAAGGACACGACGCCCGAGGCGGTCCTGCTGTGGTGGCTGATCCGGCACCCCGCGGGGATCGCGCCCGTCATCGGTACCGCCCGCCCCGACCGGATCCGCGCCTGCCGCGACGCGGCCGTACGGGAGCCCGACCTCACGCACGAGGAGTGGTACGAGCTCTGGATCACGGCCCGCGGAGTCCCGCTGCCCTGATCCGGCAACCCGGCCGGGCGGCACGGGGGTTAGCCCCACCGGGAGCCGACCGGTCTGCTGGATGGGGCCACGGGGTGAGATCAACAAGGCTTGTGCCATGACGACTTACCCGAAGAAGGCCCTGCTCCTCGCCCTCGCCGCGGCCTCCGTGGCCACCGGCCTGACCACCGCGACCGCCGCAGCGGCGGCCGCCCGGCCCACGACGGCCGCCCCGCAGCTCCGTTGGCACACCTGCGCCGATCCGGACGTGCCCACCGGCCAGGAGTGCGCCGAGCTGCCCGTCCCGCTCGACTACGACGATCCCGACGGCCGGCAGCTCACCGTCGCCGTCTCCCGCATCCGCAGCGACCGCCCCGAGGCCCGGCGCGGCACGCTCGTCGTGCTCCCCGGCGGTCCGGGCGGATCCGGCGTGCAGCGCCTGAAAACGAAGGGCGACGCCCTCCGCCGGGAACTCGGCGGCGCGTACGACCTCGTCGCCTTCGATCCGCGCGGTGTGGGCGCCAGCACCACCGCGACCTGCGGCCTCGCCCCCGAGGACCGGTACCTCACCACCCTGCGGTCCTGGCCGGGCCCGAACGGGGAGATCACCGAGAACGTCGCCCGCTCCCGGCGCATCGCCGAGGCCTGCGCCCGCAACGGCGGCCCCGAGCTGCGCAGCTTCACCACCGCCAACCAGGTCCGCGACATGGACCGCTTCCGCGAGGCGCTCGGCGAGCGCAAGCTCTCCGCCTGGGGCACCTCGTACGGGACCTACGTGGGGGCCGTGTACGCGCAGAAGTACCCGCAGCGCACCGACCGCTGGGTCCTCGACAGCAGCGGCGACCCCGACCCGAAGCGGGTCGCCCGCGGCTGGCTGGCGAACATGGCGCAGGGCGCCGCGGACCGCTTCCCCGACTTCGCGGCCTGGGCCGCCCACCCCGACCGGGACGGGGACGGCCTGCGACTGGCCGGGCGGCCGGAGGAGGTCGAGCCGCTCGTCGTCTCGCTCGCCGCCGCGCTGGACCGCGCACCGAGGGAATCGACCACCCCGGGCGTGCCCCTGACCGGCAACGGCCTGCGCCAGGCCCTCCAGAACGCCCTCTACAGCGACTCCGCGTTCGCGCCCTTCGCCCGGCTCGCCAAGGAGGCCGGGGACGCGGCGAAGCAGCCCGTTCTCCCGCGCGAGCTCGCCCAGCCCATCCCGGATCCGGACGCCGCGCTCATGGTCGCCGTCATCTGCAACGACGTGGCGTGGCCGGACGCGCCGATGGCCTCGTACCAGCGCGCGGTCGACGCGGACCGCGCCCGCCACCCGCTCACGGCCGGCATGCCGGTGAACGTGCTGCCCTGTTCCTTCTGGAAGGACGCCCCGGCGCAGAAGCCGACCCGGATCACCGACGACGGGCCGTCCAACATCCTCATGCTCCAGAGCCGCCGGGATCCGGCGACCCCGCTCTTCGGAGGACTGAAGATGCGTGAGGCGCTGGGGGACCGGGCCCGCCTGGTCACCGTCGAGCAGGGCGGCCACGGGCTCTACCTCGGCAACGGCAACGCGTGCGGCAACCGCGCCGTCACGGAGTTCCTCACCACCGGCAGGCGTCCGGCCCGGGACACGGACTGCGCGAACTGAGTACGGCGCCCCGGCACGGCCACCGCCTCCCGCGCGCGGTGGCGACCCGGCCGCGCCACGATGGAGGGAGAGTCCGAACCGCGCAGGGGGGTGGAGACCGCCATGAGCACGCACAAGCTGGGACCCGACATCACCGTTCTCGCGGATTGCCTGGAGGTTCCGGGCATCGGCTTCCTTCCCGTCAACGCCTTCGTCCTGCACTCCGAGCAGCCGGTGGTCGTCGACACCGGCCTCGGACTGCCCGACCGGGACTTCGTCGACACCCTCGGTTCGGTGCTCGATCCCGCCGACGTGCGGTGGATCTGGCTGACCCACCCCGACCGCGACCACACGGGCGGCCTCTTCGCACTGCTCGAAGCCGCTCCCCGGGCGCGGGTGGTCACCACGTTCCTGGCCGCCGGGATCATGTCCACCGAGCGGCCGCTGCCGCTGGACCGGCTGTACTTCCTCAATCCGGGCCAGACCCTGGACGTGGGCGACCGGACGCTGCACGCGTTCCGGCCGCCGCTGTTCGACAACCCGGCCACCGTGGGCTTCTACGAGGACCGTTCGCGGACCTGCTTCAGTTCCGACTGCTTCGGCGGTCCGATGCCGTCCGCGGACGTCGCGTTGAGCACCGACGTCGGGGCGCTGCCGGCCGAGGACCTGAGGGCGTCCCAGCGGCTCTGGGCGAGCGTGGACAGCCCCTGGGTCCAAGTGGTGGATCCGGACCGGTTCCTGTCCACCGTGGAGCCGCTGCGGGCGATGGACCCGCAGACCGTCCTGTGCACGCACCTGCCGCCGGCGGTGGGCCAGATCGCGCAGTTCATCGACACCCTCGCCGCGCTGCCCGGCCTCGATCCGTTCTCGGGGCCGGACCAGGCCGCGCTCGAGGAGATGCTCGCGAACTTCGAGCCTGGAGGGGCTGTATAGCCTTTGAATTGCAGGGAGATAGACGGTTACACCCCGCTGAACATCAGCTGAACATCTGTTAGTGTGCCCGCGCTTGGTGTTCATCCATCGATCCGTCCTCCCCTCGCACGCCTCGCGTCCGAGGATGCTGCGAGGTGTCGCGTCCGTGCACAGCACTCCGTTCTCCCCGACCGAGGCCTGGTCCGCACGAGCCCGCATGGGCCTGTCCCCGACCCAGGTGGCCCACTTCATGGCGACCTGCGGCACGCCCGTCCACCCCCAGCTGGTCCTGGCCTGGGAGCAGGGCTTCGAGGTCCCGACCGACCGGCAGCTCTTCGCCCTGGCCGACGTCCTGTGGTGCGACGCGACGACGCTGATGGGCATCGAACCGCGCACCCTGGCCGAGCACCGGCTGGCCCGCCGGCTCACCGTGGAGCGGCTGGCGTACCGCATAGGCATGGACCCGACCGAATACCGCGAGGCCGAAGCGGCACAGCACTGGCGAGGCGACGCCTGGCAGACCAGGGCGCTCGTGGACGCCCTGGGCCTGTCCTTGCGCAAGCTCATCGGGATCATGGGCCGGGTGGACGAGCTGGCGGAGCTCCTGAAGGCAGCCGTCGCCGGGCGGTGGAAGACGCACGTGGGACCGGTGGCGGAGATCGTCGTGGTGGACGCGACCAGCGTGGGGGACGCACTGCGCACGATGCACCAGGAGTTCTCGCGGTTCTCGGAGCGGTACATGGGACACCTCGTCGCACGGAACGACGACGTCCGGCTCAAGGAGATCGCGGCGGAGCGCGCCGCCTACCTGCGCCGACTCGTCGACCACTTCTGGGAGTTGATCGGCGAGGAGGGCGAGGCGTCGCCGTTCCCGCTGGGCGGGCGCTGACGGGCGACGACGGGCCGGGAAGGGCGCCCGCCCCTCCCGGCCCCGCGCGCCCGTCTCAGCGGGCGGGGTGGACCCCGAACTGCGGCCGCGCCGGGTCCTCTTCCCCGATGTCGTCCCAGTCGATCTCCGTCGTGGTGCGGCGCGTGAAGACGTTGAAGAGCAGGTTCAGCGTGATGGCCGTGAGGGCGCCCAGCGTGATCCCGCTGTCGAGAACCGCCCGGAGGCCGTCCGGCATCCGGTCGAAGAACGGGGCGACCGTGGTCGGCATCAGGGCGGCGCCGAGACTGACCGCCAGGATCAGCGTGTTGCGCTCCTCGCGCAGATCGGCCTTCCCCAGGACCTGTACGCCCACCGCGGCGACGAGGCCGAACATGGAGATCGCCGCTCCGCCCAGCACCGGGTGGGGGATCGAGGCGACGAGGCTGCCCGCCTTCGGCAGCAGCCCCAGTACGACCATGAACACGCCGGCCGCGACGACCACGTACCGGCTCATCACCTTGGACATGCGCACGAGCCCGATGTTCTCGGCGAACGCCACGTACGGGAACGAGTTGAGGACGCCGCCGAGGACCGTCGCCGCGCCGTCGGCGCGCAGCGCCCGGGCGACCGTGTCGGCGTCGACCTTCTTGCGGGTGATCTCGCCGATCGCGTAGACGTCCCCGGTGGTCTCCACCATGGTGATCAGCATGACGACGAGCATGGCGGCGATCGGGAGCGGCTCGAACCGCGGCACGCCGTAGTGGAAGGGCGTGGTGACCCCGAACCAGTCGGTCTGCCCCACCACCGTGAAATCGGCGTCGCCGAGGAGCCAGGCGACCGCCGTGCCGGCGCCGAGCCCGAGCAGGACGGCCAGGCTGCTCAGGAACGGCCTGCCGATCCTGACCATGGTCAGGATGAAGAGCAGGGTCCCCAGCGCGTAGGCGAGGTTCTTCGGATCCCCGTACGCGGGGGTGCCGATGAGGTGCGCACCGCCGGCCGCGTCCTGCAGGGCCACCGGGATCAGTGTGATGCCGATGATCGTGAGGATGGTGCCGATGACGACCGGCGGGAAGTACTTCACGAGCTTGCTGAAGAGCGGGGCGAAGAGGAAGGTCGCCATGCCCGCCGTGATCACCGCCCCGTAGACGACGAGGAGACCGGCGGTACCGCCGCCCGCACCGGTGCCTATGGCGATCATCGGCGAGACCGCGGTGAAGGTGACGCCCTGGACCAGCGGCAGCCGGGCGCCGACCCTCCAGACGCCGAGGGCCTGGATGATCGAGGCCACGCCGCAGGTCAGGAGGTCCGCGTTGATGAGGTGGACGAGCTCCTGGCGGGAGAGTCCCAGCGCGTTCCCGAGCAGGACCGGAACGATGACCGCCGCCGCGTAGAACGCGAGGACGTGCTGGAAGCCGTACAGGGCGAGCCGGGGGATCGGGAGCAGCTCGTCGACCGGGTGCGCGTGCGGGCGCGGTCGACGGGAGGACTGGCGGGGCATTCGTGCCATCTCTGCCTTGCCTTCGCGAGGTAGGTGAATGAGAAGACCGCCGCCCTCCAGCCCTGGGTGACAGGACGAGGGCAGGCCGGCTCGTACCGAGCCGACGCCGGGCGGTGTTGCCGACAGCACGTCGCTCTGCACTTCGTATTCATGTCCCGGGTGGCGGAACGTCCTTCGATCGGCACATCGGATCCATGTTTGATCTTGAGATCCGAAGGGGGGATCGACCGAGGGCGCTCACCATAGCCAAAGGCGGTGTTTCCTCGCGAGTAACCTCGCGCCGCCCGGCGTCAGCGGCACAGTCACGCCGCGCCACAGGGGGACCAGTCCGGGCGCCGAGGGCGGGGCGTGCACGTACAACCTCGGTGCGCGGAGCGCCCGGTGCGCCCCGGTCGACCGTCCGTCCGCGACCGGCGTCCCCGTCATCGCGGTGGCCCTGCGCAACCCTAACGACGTCGTCCGTCTTTCCGACGTGACGGCGAGCCTGGCCACTTACTCGTGGACCGACCCCGAACTCCGGGCCGCAGCCCGGGTTCTCGCCGGCGCGGCCGCCGCCCGAGGACGCCTCCCGAATGGCCGTCCCACCGCTCTTCCCGCTCGGCCACGGCATCCAAAACCCATCCGTACTTGTGGGTACTGGGGCCGAATGGCGCCGGATTTGATAGTTCTGGACTGGTCCGGTGTGAGAAAGCTGCGGGAAGGACACGGCATGTTCGATCTACTGCGCCCGGAGACCGTCGTGTGTCCCTTCTGCAAGGCCACCGCCGCCGACGGCGCGGTGCGGACCCTGCGGACCGGAGCCTGTTCGCTCTCGGTGACCTGGCACGCCACCAACTGCCCGCACTTCGCGGCCGACCGGATCCTCGCCGAGAAGGAGACCTGAGCACGGGCGGACGTCAGGCCGCCGCGCCGCTCGGCTCCTCCTCCCGGGCCGCCCGGCGGCGCAGCGCGTCCTCGTCGGTGCCGGCGTCGTAGGAGATCAGCTTCGGCAGCAGCGCGGCCAGCACCGCCACCGAGACCACGCAGGCCAGACCGCCGCTCCAGAAGGCCGAGCGGGTACCGGTCCATCCGGCCATCGTGCCCGCCCGGACCTGGCCCAGCTGCGGGCCCACGCTGTACGAGAGCACCTCGATGCCCGCGAGCCGGCCCCGCAGCTCCTCGGGGATCGTCTGGTTCCAGATGGTGGCGCGCCCCAGCCCGCTCAGCATGTCGCCGGCGCCCGCCACCGCCCGGACGCCTCCGTACCCGTCCGCCCGGACGCCTCCCCACCGCCTCGGACGGGCGAATCCGGGACCCGGCGCGTGGCATCGGCGGGCCGCGGTGGCACTGATGGACCATGCCGCCGGTGTCACCCTTCCTGCGTACGGCCGCGTCGTACGCCTGGCGCCTGCTGGTCGTCGGCGCCGCCGTCTACGCGGTCTTCGCCGTGCTGGGCCGGTTCCACGAGATCGCCGTGGCCCTCTTCCTCGGCCTCGTCGTCGCGGCGCTGCTGTGGTCGCCCACCCGGCGCCTCGCGCACGCCGTGCCCCGCACGCTCGCCGTCGCCGTGTCCCTCGTCGGCAGCACGCTGCTGCTGCTGGGCGTGCTGACGCTGGTCGGCGAGGCGGTGGCGGGGGAGAGCACGACCTTGGCCCGGGAGTTCCGCCAGGGACTCGCCAGCATCGAGGCGTGGCTGGAGCGGCCCCCCTTCCGGCTGAACCCGCGCGCGCTCTCCGACGTCCAGGCCCGGATCGGCGCGTACCTCTCCAGCCACCGCTCCACGGTGCTCAGCCAGGCGGTCAGCGGAGCCGGGCGCCTGGTCCACGTCCTGACCGTCCTCGCCCTCGGCGTCTTCTGCTCGGTCTTCTTCCTGCACGGCGGCGACCGGCAGTGGTCGTGGTTCTGCGCGCAGCTGCCCGAGCCGGCCCGCGACCGGGTGGCGATCGCCGGACGGGCGGCCTGGCGCACCTTCACCGGCTACACCCACGGCATCCTGCTGGTCGCGGCGACGAACGCCGTCCTCGTCGGGGTGGCGCTGTACTTCCTCGGGGTCCCGCTGGCCGTTCCGCTGGCGGTGCTGGAGTTCTTCGCGGCCTTCATCCCCCTCATCGGATCGCCGGTCGCGCTGACGGTCGCCGCCGTCGTCGCGCTGGCCGCGAAGGGGCCGCTCGTCGCGGGAATCGTGGTGGCACTGATCGTGGTCATCGGCCAGATCGAGGGCCATCTGCTGCACCCGCTGGTGATGAGCCGGGCGGTGCGGCTGCACCCGCTGGTCGTGGCGATCTCGGTGGTCGCGGGGGCCATCGCGGCCGGAGTGGTCGGCGCGGTGGTCGCGGTCCCGCTGGTCTCGGTGGTCTGGTCGGTGCACTCGGCCCTGCGCGCCGCCCGTCTTCCTGCACAATCGCCTGATGAGCGATGAAGACCCCTACCTCTGGTTGGAAGACGTATCCGGCGAGGCCGCCCTCGACTGGGTCCGGGAGCGCAACGCCGAGACCCTGGAGGCGCTGACCGGCGCCCCCGGGTTCAAGGTGCTCGAGCAGGAGATGCGCGAGGTGCTGGACGACGACGGCCGGATCCCGTACGTCGTCCGCCGGGGCCGCCACCTCTACAACTTCTGGCAGGACGCCGACCACGTACGCGGGCTGTGGCGGCGGACCACGCTCGAGGAGTACCGCACGGAGCGGCCGGCCTGGGAGGTGGTACTGGACCTGGACGCACTGGCCGAGGCGGAACAGGAGAAGTGGGCCTGGGCGGGCAGCAGCGTCCTGGCCCCCGGACACCGGCACGCCCTGGTCATGCTGTCGCGGGACGGCGCCGACGCCTGCGTCGTGCGCGAGTTCGACCTGGAGACCCTGGAGTTCGTCGCGGACGGGTTCACGGTCGGGGAGGCCAAGACCCGGACCGGATGGATCGACCACGACCGGATCTGGATCGGGACCGACTTCGGCCCCGGCTCGATGTCCGCGTCCGGCTACCCGCTCCAGGTGCG
Organism: Streptomyces sp. 147326; assembly: GCF_045000215.1. NCBI lineage: Bacteria > Bacillati > Actinomycetota > Actinomycetes > Kitasatosporales > Streptomycetaceae > Streptomyces > Streptomyces sp. 147326. Next base: position 8,219,267 of record NZ_CP134201.1, read on the forward strand.
CCGCTGGCGGCGCGGCACCCCCCTCGAGGACGCGGAGCTGATCTACGAGGGCCTGGCCACGGACCTGTCCGCCAGTGGATGGCACGACGACACCCCCGGCTTCGAACGGGACTTCGTCCACCGGCAGATCGACTTCTGGAACAAGGAACTCTTCCTCCTCCCGGAGGACCCCGCCGCCCCGCCGGTGAAGATCGAAGTACCGGACGACGCGGACGCCTCCGTCCACCGGCAGTGGCTGACCGTCACCACCAAGGCGCCGTGGCTCGGCCACCCCGCGGGCAGCCTGCTCGCCTTCGACTTCGACGCCTTCCGGGCGGGGGAGCGGGAGGCCGAGGTGCTGTTCACCCCGGACGAGCGGACCGCGCTCGCCGGATACAGCTGGACCCGCAACCACCTCATCCTCAGCACCCGCGCCGACGTCTCCTCCCGGATGGAGCTCCTCACCCCGGAACCCGGCGGCTGGCGGCGCGCACCCCTGCCGGGCGTACCTCCGCTGTCCACCGCCTCGGTCACCTGCACCGACCCGGACGTGAGCGACGAGTACTTCCACCACGTCTCCGGCTTCCTCCAGCCGTCCACCCTCTACCGGGGGACGGCCGGCGGCGACGGCGAGAGCGTCAAGCAGGGCCCGGCCCTCTTCGACACCGCCGGCCTCGCCGTGAGCCAGTACTTCGCGACCTCCGCGGACGGCACGCGGGTCCCGTACTTCGTCGTCGGACCCGAGGACCGCCCCGGCCCGGGCCCCACCCTGCTCTACGGGTACGGCGGCTTCGAGATCTCCATGGTCCCGCACTACAGCGCGCTCACCGGACGGGCCTGGCTCGCGCGGGGCGGCACCTACGTCGTCGCGGGCATCCGGGGCGGGCACGAGTACGGGCCGGACTGGCACCGGGCGGCCCTCGGCGCGAACCGGGTCAGGGCGTACGAGGACTTCGCCGCCGTCGCCCGGGACCTCACCGCCCGGGGCATCACCACCCCGGCCCAGCTGGGCATCGAGGGCGGCAGCAACGGCGGACTGCTGATGGGCGCGATGCTCACCCGGGACCCGGAACTGTTCGGCGCGGTCGTCGCCCACGTGCCGCTGCTGGACATGCTCCGCTTCCACAAGCTGCTCGCCGGCGCCAGCTGGATCGCCGAGTACGGGGATCCCGACAGCCCGGCCGACCGGCCCCACCTGGAGCGGATCTCCCCGTACCACCAGGTCCGGGCGGACGGGCCCGCGTACCCGCCGCTGCTCCTGCTCACCTCGACCCGCGACGACCGCGTCCACCCGGGCCACGCCCGCAAGATGGCGGCCCGGCTGCGCGAGTCCGGGCATCCGGTCCTCTTCCACGAGCACCTCGGCGGGGGCCACGCGGGCGCCACCGACCACCGGCAGACCGCCTTCAACGAGGCCCTCGTCCACACCTTCCTGTGGGAGCGGCTGACCCCGTCGAAGTGATCCGGGGCCGGGACCGGGCCGGAAACGACGTACGGCGCCCCGGAGCGGGACCACTGGGGTCCGCTCCCGGGGCGCCGTGCCGGCGGTCGGCCACAGGTCCTGCCGGCGGGCCGGGCGTCAGTTCTTGGCGTAGAAGGCGAACGTGTCGACGAGCAGGTCCGTGGGCTGGTAGCTCATGTTCCAGAAGTCGATCACGTTGTTGACGCCGGAGCTCGCCTGGACCAGGTTCGGGACGGTCTTGCGGTAGGTCCAGTTGAGGTTGGAGGAGTTCGGCGGCGTCGGCCAGGTCTCCCAGCCACCCTCGTAGGCGGCCCACGAGTTGGGGTCCGGGGAGACCGTCAGGAAGCCGGTGCCCTCGGGGTTGGTGACGGTGGCGTTGGTGACGAGCGCGGTGACGTTCGTGTCTCCGCCCGCGACCCGGCCGTAGATGTAGGAGCGGCCCTCGAGCGGGCTGCCCCACTCGCGGGTGTCGAACCAGCGGCTCGGGGCGGTGCGGATCAGCGCGCTCTCGCTTTCGGGGCTGTAGTAGCCCACGACGTCGACGATCACGTGGGTCCCGGCTCCGGCACCGTTGCGGATGCTGATCTTGCCGTCGGGGCCGATCGGGACGATGACCGAGTTGGCGATGGTCTGGCCCTGGCTGAAGTTCAGGTTCGACGAGGTCGGGGCCGCGCCGCCGGGGTAGACGGTCAGGTGACCTTCCATGTTCGGCTCGTGGACGGTCACGTTGAGCGCGACGGCCTTGGCGCTCGCGGGGACGCCCCCACGGCCGTGCACCTGGGTGCTGAAGTTGCCGTAGCCGGCGACCTTGCCCTGGCCGGTGCCGAGGCCCTCGCGGGTGTCGACGATGCGGCTCGGGTTGAGCGAGGTGTAGCCGCTGGCGGCGGACTTGGAGAAGTAGCCGGTGACGTCGGCGATGAGGTCGAGCTCGCCCGCGCCGTGGTTGTAGATGTCCACGTAGCCGTTCTGGCCGACCGACGCGATCACCATGTTCGGGACGGTCTGCCCCGGGGTGTAGTTGACGTTCGACGTGGTCGGCACCTCGCCGCCCTCGGCGTACACGCGGACGTGTCCGTCCTTCGAGGGGTTGGTGACGGTGACGTTCAGGGCCACTGCGGTCACACCGGCCGGGATCTGCGCGGCGCCGGCGACCTTGATGCGGGCGGTCCCGAAGGCGGGCACCTTCTTCGCGGCCGCACCGATGCCCGCACGGGTGTCCAGCAGACGGGTCGGAGCGTGCGGGGTGAACTCGTTGCCCGCGGTCTGCACGACGACCTGGTTGGTGCCGCGGAGCGTGGTGCCCTCGAGCAGGCTGACCTTGACGGTGTAGACACCCGCCTTGGCGTAGGTGTGGTCGAGGGTCTGGGCGGTCGGGTAGGCCGGCGTCGACGACGTCGTGCCGTCGCCCCACTCGATGAGCGAGGTGATCGATTCGTTCGGGTCGGTGGTGAACGTCAGAGCCAGCTGGATCGCGTGTGCGCTGATGGTCTCGGCCTGAAGATCGACCGTCGGCTCCACGGCGGCGGCACCCGCGGCCTGCTTGCTGCCCTTGGCGGCCGGGTGGACCGTCTTGGAAGCAGGGCTGGAGGCGGTCCCCTCCTTGTACGCCTTGGCCGCGATCTTGCTCAGATCGAGGTCGGGAACGGACACCCCCCGGTGGTCCGTCCCCTTGGCTCCGTCCTGGCCCGTCGCGTTGGCGACACCCGGGACGAGTCCGACACCGGCCGCGACGATTGCGGCGGTGGAAAGCATGAGTCGGCGATTACGCACCGGCCCCCCCATTTTAGTTTTTGAACGTGATCAGGTTTGATGCCCGCTCAGAGTACATACGTGCGATGTTTCTGGCGAGGGCTTATCCCCGGTGAGGTGATCAAGGTGGCCGGCCCGCGCCGTCCGGCGGCTTGGGCCGCCTTCGCCCCGAACGGGTTCGCCCGTGGGGCCGTCTCCAACGGCATCCCTGAGCCCGGCAGGCTGACCGTGACCGGCGGCGCCATCACGCACAACACCTCCGACGCCCCGCACGGCTTCGCCCAGGGCGGGGGCATCGCGAACAACGCCCTGATGACGGTGGCCAAGGTGGAGATCAGCGGCAACCGGGCGGTGGCCCAGGACGGCAACGCACGCGGCGGCGGGGTCCGCGTCGGCCCCTTCGGCACGCTGGACCTGACCGACAGCCGCATCACCGACAACACCGTCGCCGCGCCGAACGGTACGGCTCAGGGCGCAGGCCTCGACAACCCCGAGGGCGGTGCCCTGACGGCCAGGCGCAACAAGGTACTGCGGAACACCGCCACCGCGAAGGGCGGCACCGCCCAGGGCGGCGGCCTCTACACCGCCGGGGGGTCCGCCGGGCAGGGCACCACCACGCTGGAGCAGAACGCCGTCACCCACAACCGGGCGGGCGACGGCGGCGGCATCTTCAAGGCGTCCGGAACCCTCGCCCTGAACGGCGACGTCGTCCGCCACGACCGGCCGAACAACTGCAGCCCGGCCGGCGCCGTCCCGGGCTGCACCGGCTGACCGCGCCCACGCCGCCCGGCAGGTTCTATGTCGCGCGGAGTTCCTCCACGCGCCTCTCGATCGCGGTGATCAGCGCCTCCACCCTGGCGAGGAAGATCTGCTCGTCCGTCACCTCGGCGAGCTGCGTGCTCAGTCGGGTGATGTTCGGGAATCCCTCCGCGTCGACCAGGCGGTACTCGCGGCTCCAGGAGGACTCGTCGGCCGCCCGGATGTCCGGGTCGAACAGCAGGTACGCGGCGCGCTGGCCGACGTACGCGAGGAGCGAGTCGCCGACCATGCGGTAGTGGACGGCCGCCTCGGCGCCGTCGAGCCCGGCCTCCATGACGGCGCCGAGGATGAGCTCGACCACCCGGAACTCGTTGGGCCGCCGGGTGGTCCGGCTGGCCATGGTCGATCCGACCACCGGGTACTTCAGCGCCACCTCCAGTGAGCCGTCGGCGAGCGCCCGCAGCCGGCCCTTCCAGTCGAGGCCCTCGGGGATGCTGTCGAGCACCTCGCCGAGCGTGCGGTCGGCGACGGACAGCAGCAGCTCGTCCTTGTCGCGGAAGTGCCGGTAGATCGCGGTCGGGTCGGCGCCGAGCTCCTCGCCGAGGCGCCGGACGGTGAACGCGTCCTCACTGCCGCGGGCCGCGATGCGCAGGCTCGCTTCGATGATCGCGTCGGGTGTGAGCTGGCTGCCCGCGCGCTTGGACCGGGCGGGTGTGTCGGATGACTTCGGCATGGTGGGGCCAGTGTAACGATGTGGAACAGAGGCTGCGCAACACCGTTGACAACAATGTTGCGCTCCCGTTCACTCCTCCTCAACAAACAAGCCGTGCGGGTCTGCCCGCCGAGCCGGAGGATGCGTCGATGTCCAACAACAGGCAGCGGGCCGACACCGTATTCGTGGGCGGGAAGGTCTTCACCGCGACCGGGCCGGCCCCGGTCGACGCCGCGGTCGCCATCGGGGGCGGACGGATCCTCGCCGTCGCCGACGAAGCCGCCGTGCGCTCCCTCGCGGACGCGGACACCGAGGTCGTCGACCTCGCGGGCGGACTGCTCGTGCCGGGGTTCCAGGACGCCCACGTCCACCCGGCGGTGGCCGGCGTCCAGATGCTCAGCTGCGACCTCGGCGAGGAGCGGTCCATCGACGGCTACCTGGCCGTGGTGGCCGCGTACGCCGAGGAGCACCCCGAAGCGGCCTGGATTCGCGGCGGCGGCTGGTCCATGGACGTCTTCCCCGGGGGCACGCCGACGCGTGCCCTGCTCGACGCCGTCGTGCCGGACCGGCCCGTCATGCTCACCAACCGGGACGGCCACGGCGCCTGGGTCAACACCCGCGCACTCGAACTCTCGGGCGTCGACCGCACCACCCCCGACCCGGTGGACGGCCGGATCGAGCGGGACTCCGACGGAAACCCGGCCGGCACGCTCCAGGAGGGCGCCATGGACCTGGTGGCCCGCCACGTGCCCATCGCCACGCCCGACGAGGCGCACGCCGGCCTCCTCGCCGCGCAGGAGCACCTCTTCTCCCTCGGCGTGACCAGCTGGCAGGACGCCATGATCGGCGCCTTCCCCGGCAACCCCGACAACTACGGGGTCTACCTGCGGGCGGCGCGCGAGGGCTCCCTGCGCGCACGCGTCGTCGGCGCCCTGTGGTGGGACCGCGAACGCGGTCTGGAGCAGATACCCGAACTGGAGGAGCGCCGCCGCACCGGACAGGTCGGCCGCTTCAACGCCACCAGCATCAAGATCATGCAGGACGGCATCGCCGAGAACTTCACGGCCGGTCTGCTGGAGCCCTACCTCGACGGCTGCGGCTGCGCCACCGCGAACTCAGGGCTGAGCTTCGTCGAACCGGAACTGCTCACCGAGGCGGTCTCCCGGCTCGACCGCTCCGGCTTCCAGGTCCACTTCCACGCACTCGGGGACCGCGCCGTGCGCGAGGTGCTCGACGCACTCGCCGCGGCCCGGGCGGCCAACGGCGCCAACGACAACCGCCACCACCTCGCCCACCTGCAGATCGTCCACCCCGACGACATCGGCCGCTTCGCCGGCCTGGGAGCGGCCGCGAACATCCAGGCCCTGTGGGCCGCGCACGAGCCGCAGATGGACGAGCTGACGATCCCCTTCCTGGGACCCGAACGGGCCGCCCTCCAGTACCCCTTCGGGGACCTGCAGCGGGCCGGCGCCCGCCTCGTCGCCGGCAGCGACTGGTCGGTGAGCAGCCCCAACCCGCTGTGGGGCATCCACGTCGCCGTCAACCGCGCCGTCCCCGACGAGGCCCCCAACGCGTCCGGGACCTTCGAACCCCTGGCTCCCTTCTTCCCGGAGCAGGCACTGACCCTCTCCCAGGCACTGACCGCCTACACCGCGGGCAGCGCCTGGGTGAACCACCTCGACGAGGTCACCGGCACCGTCGAGGTGGGCAAGTACGCGGACCTCGTCGTCCTCGACCGGGATCCCTTCGCCCACCCCAGCGAGGAGATCGCCGAGACCCGGGTGCTCCGGACCTACCTCGACGGCGAACTCGTCTTCGCCGCGAGGGACTGAGCACCGCATCCCCCGCACACCGCGCACACCGCGCACACCTGCCCACGGAGCAGCCGCGCAGCCGCGCAGCCGCGCACCGACACACCGATCACTGACTGCCGGCGGACCGGGCAGTCACCGGCCGGGCCGCCACCGGCCGAGCAGCACGCACCCCACCACGCTCACCCCTCAGGGAGCCAGACGATGTCATCAGCCACATCGGGATCGCCGCACCACCGACGCAGCCGGATCCGCCACGCCCTGTCGGCAGCCCTCGCGGCCGCCGCGGTCCTCGTCACCACCGCGTGCAGCGGCACCACGGGCGGACAGCAGGACGGAGCCACCGCCTTCGAGATCACCGACGCGACGCCGGCCGCAGCCGGCACCGTGGACTCCTTCACCTGGTCGATCTTCGCGGAGCCGACCACCATCGACTACGCCTACTCGTTCGACTACCCGCCCAACCAGGTCCTCGCCAACGTCTGCGAGAGCCTGCTCCGCTGGAACCCCGATCTGACGACCTCGCCGAACCTCGCGTCCTCGTACACCAACCCCACGCCCACCACCTGGGTCTACCAGATCCGCCCCGGCGTGCGGTTCCACGACGGGACCACGCTCACCGCCGACGACGTCGTGGCCTCGCTGCGCCGCAACCTCGACCCGGAGACGGCCAGCGTGTGGGCCTACCCCTTCCGGAACGTGAAGTCGGTCGACCGCACCGGGCCGATGGAGGTCACCGTCACCCTGGCGCAGCCCGACTCCACCTTCAACAAGTACCTCGCCGCCAGCCCGGGCACGGTGGAGTCCGCCGCCACCCTCGCCAAGTCCGGCAAGAACTACGGCAATCCGCAGACCGGCGTGAACTGCACCGGCCCGTTCTCCTTCGCCTCCTGGACCTCCGGCCAGTCCCTCACGCTCAAGCGCTTCGACGACTACTGGAACCCCGCCCTCAAGGCCAAGTCCGGCGAGGTGAAGTTCGTCTTCCTGGCCGACGCGACGACCCGCGTCAACGCCTTCCAGAGCGGCGAGGTCGACGGCGGCTGGATGGTTCCGCCGAACGCCTACTCCCAACTGCGCGACACCCAGGCCGGAACCCTCTACTTCGGCCGCAACACCACGGTTGCCGACGAGGTGGTGAGCAACCTCAAGGGCCCGCTCGGCGACGCCCGGGTGCGCCAGGCCCTGCTGATGGCCATCGACCGCGAGGGCATCGTCAAGGCCGGCGCCGGCGGAGTCGGCCAGGTCGCCGACTCGCTCGTCACCGACAACCTCTGGAACGAGGCGTCCGCCGCGACCCGTGACGCGATCCTCAAGGAACTCCCCAAGTACCCGTACGACCCGGCCAAGGCCAAGGCGCTCGCCGCCGAGGCCGGAGTGAACGGCCAGAAGGTCGTGATCGCGACCAGCCCGCTGGACTCCCAGACGACCATCATCACGCAGGCCGTCGCCCAGGCCGCCACGGCCATCGGACTGAAACCGCAGATCGACTCCGTCTCCGCGGAGAAGTACACGACGCTCTTCACCGACCCGGCCGCGCGCGAGGGCATCGACCTCTTCCTCACCTTCTGGTACACGTCCATCACCGACCCGCTGGACATGTACGGCTCCCTGCAGACCGGCGCCTTCAGCAACTACGGCAACTGGTCCGACCCCGCCTTCGACAAGGCCGTCGACAAGGCGATCGAGAGCTACGACCCCGTCGAGCACACGGCCGCCAACGCCGAGGCCCAGCGGATCGCGATGCGCGAACTGCCCTGGCTGCCCCTCTACACCCAGCCCGTGAGCGTGTTCCTCGGCAAGCGGATCACCGGCGTCCAGCCGTCCATCGCCTACCTCTACTACCCGTGGGCGGCCGAGATAGGGGCGAAGGGATGACGGTCGCGGTGGCACGGGCCGGACGGGTGCTGCGCAAGCTGGCCGGCATGGCGGCGACCCTGCTCGTCACCTCCTTCCTCGTCTTCTCCTCGCTGTTCCTGGCGCCGGGGGACCCCGCCTCCTTCCTCGTGAAGGGGCGCAGCCCCAGCCCGCAGGAACTCGCCGAGATCCGCCGCCAGTACGGCTTCGACGAGCCGTTCCTGGTCCGGTACTGGAACTGGCTGGAGGGCGTCCTGCACGGGGACTTCGGCCGCTCCTACCTCTTCCACCAGGACGTCTCCTCGGTCATCTGGTCGCGGCTGCCCGCGTCCATGCTGCTGATCGGCGTATCGGCCCTGATGATCGCGGTGGTGGGCATCGGATCCGGCATCGTGGGCGCGCTGCGCCGGGGCACGCGGACCGACCGCACCCTGATGCTCCTGGTGACCGTGGGCGCCGCCGCGCCCGCCTTCGTCGCCGCGCTCCTGCTCCGATCGGTCCTGGGCGTTCAGCTGGGCTGGTTCCCGACGATCGGGAACGGCACCGGCGTCCTGGACCGCCTGCACCACGTGGTGCTCCCGGCCGCGGCCCTGTCCGTGACCTTCGTGGCGCTGGTGACCCGCGTGACCCGCTCGGCGATGCTCGACGAGCTGCGCCGCGAGCACGTGGAGGTGGCCCTCAGCCGGGGGACACCACGCCGGACCGTCGTCCGGCGGCACGTCCTGCGCAACGCGCTGGGACCGATCGTGACCGTCTCCGCGCTCCTGGTCTCGGGGATGCTGGTCAGCACCGCGATCGTGGAGACCGCGTTCGGGATGTCCGGAGTGGGTTCCCTGCTGGTGCAGTCGGTGGACCAGCTGGACTTCCAGGTGGTCCAGGCGATCGTCCTGCTGGTGGTGGCCGCCTTCGTCGTGGTCAACGCCCTGGTCGACCTGGTGCACCCGCTGATCGATCCGCGCATGGCCGCGGCGGGGAGCGCCCGATGACCGTACACACCGCACCAACGGACCTCCCGGGCGAGGGCCGCCGCCGGCTGACCCGGATCCGGGCCCTCGGCGGCAGCCGGCTCCAGCAGGGCTGCCTGCTCCTCCTCGTCCTGTTCGTCCTGGCGGCGCTGCTGGCGCCGTGGCTCGCCCCCCAGGACCCGACCTTCGGCCGGCTCGGCGACACCCTCCTGGGCCCGAGCGCCGACCACTGGCTGGGCACCGACCAGGGCGGCCACGACACCTTCTCGGCGCTGATCGCCGGTACCCGGACCAGCCTCGCCGGACCCCTCGCCGTGGTGCTGTTCTCCACCCTCCTGGGCACGGCGGTCGGCCTGTTCACCGCCTGGCGCGGCGGATGGATCGACACCGTGACCGGCCGGGTGCTCGACGTCGTCTTCGCCTTCCCCGCGCTGCTCCTGGCGATCCTCGCGGTGGCCCTCTTCGGCAAGGGGATGACGGCGCCGGTCCTCGCCATGGCGGTCGCCTACATGCCGTACACCGCCCGGCTCGTCCGCGGCCTCGCCGTCCAGGAGAAGGCCCGCCCCTACATCGCCGCCTACCAGGTCCAGGGCCACTCCGCCCTGTTCGTGACGGTCCGCAGGATGCTGCCCAACATCGCCCCGACCCTGCTCGCCCAGTCGACGGTGAACTTCGGGTACGCCCTGCTCGACCTCGCCGCCCTCTCCTTCCTGGGGCTCGGCGTACAGCCGCCGACCCCCGACTGGGGCGCCATGATCAACCAGGGTCAGGCCGCCGTGCTGCAGGGGCAGCCGCTCTCCGCGATCGCGCCGGCCGTGGCGGTCGTCCTGGTGGTCGTCGCCTTCAACGTCGTCGGGGAGAACCTCGGCGACCGGCTCGCGGGGAGGGACTCCTGATGACACTGCTCGCCTACGAAGACCTCAGCGTCTCGTTGCCCGCCATGGCCCGCCCGATCCTGGACGGCGTCACCCTGCGGGTCTCCGCGGGAGAAGTCGTCGCGCTGGTCGGCGAATCCGGCTCGGGGAAATCCGTCACCGCCCGCGCCGCCCTCGGCCTGTTCCCGGCGGGAGCCGAAGTCGGCGGCCGGGTGCGCGTCGACGGGACCGACCTGGTCGGCGCCGACGCCGCGAGCCTGCGCCACGTACGGACCGACAGGGCGGCGATGATCTACCAGGATCCGCGGGCCGCCGTCAACCCGGTCCGCCGCGTCGGAGACTTCCTCACCGAGCCGCTGCGCCTGGTCCACGGCTGGTCCAGGGCCCAAGCCGACGCCCGGGCGGCCGAACTCCTCGGCGCGGTGGGCCTGCCCGACCCCGCCCGGCACCTGAACCAGTACCCGCACGAGCTCTCCGGCGGAATGCTCCAGCGCGTCGTGATCGCCGCCGCCCTCACGGCGGAACCGAGGCTGCTGCTGTGCGACGAGCCGACCACCGCACTCGACGTCAGCACCCAGGCCGAGATCCTCGCCGTCCTGGGACGGCTCCAGCGCGAACGCGGCCTCGGCCTCCTCCTGATCACGCACGACATCGAGCTCGCCGCCGCGGTCAGCGACCGGATCTACGTGATGTACGCGGGCCGGATCGTCGAGACCGCGCCCGTGGGGGAACTCTTCACCTCGCCCCGCCACCCCTACACCGCCGGCCTGCTCGGTTCCGCCCCGCCGCTCGACGGCCCGCCCGTCCGCCTCACCCCCATCCCCGGCGCCCCGATGGGCCTGCTGGAGTCCGCTCCCGGCTGCGCCTTCGCGCCCCGGTGCCGCTTCGCCGAACCCGGCCGCTGCGACCAGTCCCCGCCCCTGCTGCAACGGCACGGCCCGGCCGAGGTCGCGTGCCACCGCACCGCCGAACTGGCCGCGGCGCCCGCGCCTTCCCTCGCATCCCGCACGGAGGACCGTTGACCACCGACCCCACCCCCGCCCTCCTCCAGGTGAGCGGCCTGCGCAAGACCTACCGGAGCGGCGCCGCCGTGGTCGTCGCGGTCGACGACCTGTCCTTCACCCTCAGGGCGGGCGGGGCCCTCGGCATCGTCGGCGAGTCCGGTTCCGGGAAGACCACCACGGCCCGGATGCTGATCGGCCTCGAACGCCCCGACGCGGGCCGGATCCTCGTCCAGGGCGAGCCGCTGGCCGCGTCCGTACGGGGGAGGGCGGCGCGGCTGGCCCGTGCCAAGGCCGTCCAGATCGTCTTCCAGGACCCGTACCTCTCCCTGGACGCCCGGATCAGCATCGGCGCGACGATCGACGGCGTGCTCCGGCTGCACGGAACCCGCGACCGCGCGGCGCGGGCCGGCCGGGTCCGGGAGCTGCTGGCCCAGGTCGGCCTCGGCGACCGCGAGGCGGCCGCCCTGCCCCGCCGCCTCTCGGGCGGGCAGCGCCAACGCGCCGCGATCGCCCGGGCGCTGGCGGTCGAACCCGCCGTCCTGGTGCTCGACGAGGCGGTGTCGGCCCTGGACGTCTCCGTACAGGCGCAGGTGCTCAACCTGCTGGCGGACATCCGGCGCGACACCGGCATCGGGCTGGTCTTCGTCAGCCACGACCTGGCGGTCGTCCGCTACGTGTGCGACGAGGCCCTCGTCATGTACCGGGGCCGGACCATGGAGCACCGACCGGTCTCCGAGCTGCTCACCTCGCCCCGGGACCCCTACACCCGGCTGTTGCTGGCGTCGGTACCCCGGCCGGGCTGGGACCCCGACTCGATCAGCCGTCGCCGGCGCGGGCTGGACCCGTTCACGAGCGGAGTCCACCGGCCGGCGGCGGCGACGTAAGGGGCGGCCGGGGAATCCGTACGGGGGATTTCCGGCGCCGGTCGTCGCCGGGCGCCGGGTTGTGCCCCACCATCGGCGGATCGACCCCGGCCCGGGAGGACCCCATGAGCACCCCGTACGCGTCCGCCGCTCCGTACTACGCCCGCTACCGGCCCCCGTACCCGGCGGAGTTCTACGAGCTGCTCGCGGACCGGTTCGCGCTCGACGGCTCGCAGACCGTACTGGACCTCGGCGCCGGGCCGGGCCCCATCACCCTGGCCCTGGCTCCGCTGGCCGATCAGGTCTACGCCGTCGACCCGGAGCCGGCCATGCTCGCCGAGGGGTCCCGGCTCGCCGAGGAGCGGGGCCTGACGAACACCTCCTGGCTGGCGGGCGACGCCGCCGGCATCGGCCGGCTCTGCCTGCCCCGGATCGACCTGTGCGTCATCGGCCGGGCCTTCCACCTGATGGACCGGTCCCGGGTGGCGGCCGAACTGGACGGCGTCCTCGCGCCCCGGGGCGGGATCGTCCTCGTCGACTCCGTGGCCGGGCCGGACGTCCCGCACCCGCCCTGGGCGGCGGTCGCCGAGGAGGTGTGCGCACGGTTCCTCGGACCCGGCCACGGCCGGGCGGCCGACTGGGACGACGTGGACCGTTCGGGCGAGGCGGAGGGCTCGGAGGACCGTCTCGCCAAGTCGCCGTTCTCCCGCGTCGAGACCATCACGTGGGACCAGCGCCTGCGCCACACCGCGGACCAGGTGGCCGGCCTCCTGCTCTCCCGCCCCTCCTCCGCCCCGGCCCTGTTCGGCGACCGCAGGGCCGCCTTCGAGTCCGAGCTGCGGCAGGCCCTGCTGGACCACGACCCCGGCGGCACCTACGCCCGCACCGTCCGCGTCCGGGCCGCCATCGCGACGAGGCCCCGGCCGTGACCGCGGCCGCTGCGACGACCCGAGCGGGAGGACGGCTATGAGGATCATCCAGCCCGACCGGCCGGTGTCGTGCAGGCGGCGCACGGTGACGGCGAGGGAGGGCAGGAACACGGCCAGCCCGTAGACCGTGTCCGGCCCGGAGGTGCCGAGGGCGTCGCCCAGCACGATGAGGGCGATCACGAGGCCGGTGCCGAACCTTGCCGGGTACGGCCGGCCGCCTCAGCCGTCGAGCGCGGCGAGCGCGGCGAGCGCGGCGAGCAGTTCGCGCTCGCGGGCCGTGCTCAGGCCCGCCCGGCGGGAGCGCTCCAGTCCCTCGGCGCGTTCCCACCGCAGCAGGGCCTGCAGCATCTCCGCGCGCGGGCGGTGCCGCAGCCCGGCCGCGCCCGCCGCGGCCCCGCTGCGTGCCGAGAAGCCCGCCCACTGCGGATCCGTCATCCACATGGCCATCGACTCGGGACCCATGAACTGCCCGACGCCCTGGTCGAGGAGCCACTGCGGGTCCGCCGTCGCCACCGGTCCGGTGTGGCCGGCCACCCGCCGCGACAGGTCGACCCACTCGTCGAAGGGGACGACGGGCCCGACGGCGTCGAAGGTCCCGGTGGCGCCCTTCTGCGCGAGGTCCAGCAGCCAGACCGCGAGGTCGCGCACGTCGACCGCCTGGGTCGGCAGTCCGGGGGAGCGGGGTACGAGCATGGGCTGGTCCACCTCGCGGGCGGAGCGGGCCACCCAGTAGCCCGAACGCCCGCTGTTGTCGCCGGGTCCGCCGATCAGACCGGCCCGGGCGACGACGAGCCGCTCTCCGACCGCGGCGCGCGAAGCCGCTTCGCACGCGACCTTGGCCTCGCCGTACTCGTCCCGCTCGACGTACTCTCCCTCGGCCGGCGCCAGCAGCGCGGCCGACTCGTCGGCGCCGGCCGTGCTTTGGTCGGCGTAGGCGCTGACGGAGGAGACGTACGTCCAGTGGCGGGCCCGTCCCGCCAGGGCGCGGAGCGCGCCGCGGACGAAGGCCGGCTGCCACGACACCTCGATCACGGCGTCCCAGTCGCGGCCGAGGAGCCCGGCGTAGGCGGAGTCCTGCTTCCGGTCCGCCGCCACCAGCCGTGCGCCGGGGACGACGGCCCCGCTCTCGCCACGCGCCAGGCACGTCACCTCGTACCCCCGCCCCAGCGCCTGCCGCGTGATCTCACGGCCCAGCCACGCGGTCCCGCCCAGTATCAGAAGATCCATTCACCCACTTGAGCACATCGGGAGCGCCTCGCGGCCCGGGGTTCGCGTTCAGCGAAGGAGGGAGCACGCGGTACGGATCCGGCCAGGCCGGGCCGGCGCCGCCGGCCGCGTGGCAGGGGCCCGGAAACCTCAACGCGCAATCCTGGCAACGGATTTCCGGTCGATCATCGAGATAGCCTCGGCAGGGATCTGAGGTCAGGCCGGTACGGGCGCGGGGCCGTCTCCGAGGGCGGCGGCGAGGAGATCGAAGACGTGCGCCGCCTCCGGGGCGAGGGTGGCGGTGATCCGGTCGTTCGAGTGCCCCGCCAGGGTGAGCTCCTGGATGCGCCGGAACAGCAGGCGGTGCGCCGCGGCGAGGAGGGCGGCCGCCGCCCGGGGGGCGATGTCCGGGGCCGTGCCGGGGGTGAGGTCGGCCAGGGCGTCCGCGAGGGCCTCTTCGCGCTGCTCGTGGAGTTCGCGCAGCCGGGCGGTGAGCGTGGGGCTCTCCGCGATCATGCGGGCGAACTCGGGACCGGCGAAGCCGGCGACGGGGTCGTGGCCTTCGAGTGCCGCGCGGAACTCCCGCCGCAGCGCCGCCACGACGGGCTCGCCCTCGGCGCGCGCCGTGACGGCGCGGGCCAGGCTCTGCGTGAACTCCTCGTGGTGGTCGAGGGCCATGTCCTCCTTGCGCGCGAAGTAGTTGGTGACCGTCTTCTTGGCGACGCGTGCCGCGGTGGCGATCTCGGCGATGGTCGTCGGCTCGAAGCCCTGCTCGATGAAGAGCCGGGTGGCGTGGTCGGAGATCAGCTGTCGCGTCTCCTGCTTCTTGGACTCTCGGAGCCCCATCTCGGTAGCCATGCGGAAATCTTACACTCGTCGTAAAAATATCCTTGACCGAGCGAGCGCGGGCTGCCTAAAGTTACGTCCGTTGCAAAAATAGCCCGGATGGAAGATCGCTCTCGAGGAGCCGCCGTGAACGTCACCACCTCCACCCTCTCCCTGACCGTCGCCGACGTGGACGCCTCCCGCGAGTTCCTCTGCACCCACCTCGGCTACCAAGTGGCCGTCGCCGACGACGGCTTCGCCTCCCTGACCCGGAGCGACGCCGCCGTGGACATCGTCCTGCTCCGCCTGGGCACCGAGATCCTCCCGGCCGACCAGCGCGACCGGCGGGCGGGCGGCCTGATCCTCGCGCTCACGGTCGCCGACATCGAGGCCGAGGAGGCGCGGCTGCGGGGTGCGGGCGCGCCCATCACCATGCCGCTGCGCGAAGAGCCCTGGGGCGAGCGCCTCTTCCAGATGACCGATCCGAACGGAGTCGTCATCCAGCTCGTCGAGTGGAACACGGCCACCCCCGCCGAGCCCGCGCGGTAGGTCGTCAGACGTCGCGTCGCATACAGGCGCGGGGCCACCGGTCCAGGCCGTGTTCCGACTCGCGGGCGCGGATGTCCCGCAGGCCGGGAGCGAGCCCGCGGTCGTCCAGCAGCCGGAAACCGCAGCGCGCGTAGTACGGGGCGTTCCACGGCACTTCGGTGAAGGTGGTGAGCGTCAGGGCGGGCACCCCTTCGCGCGCGGCGAGCCCGGCCAGGTGCTCCAGCAGGGACCGGCCGATTCCGCGGCGCGCGCGGTCCGGGTGTACGGACACCTGCTCGACGTGGAGGTTGCCGTCGACGCGATCGGCGATCAGGTACGCG
This sequence comes from Streptomyces sp. 147326, assembly GCF_045000215.1. Taxonomy (NCBI): domain Bacteria; kingdom Bacillati; phylum Actinomycetota; class Actinomycetes; order Kitasatosporales; family Streptomycetaceae; genus Streptomyces; species Streptomyces sp. 147326. The sequence goes on from NZ_CP134201.1 coordinate 8,235,129, forward strand.
ACCGGGGCGCCGGCCGCGTCGGCCGAGACCCAGGCCATTCCGGCCCGCTGGTAGCGGCCGAGCTCGCCGAGCGTCAACGGCTCGTCGTCGGCGATCTCCGGCATGCCGATGTCCCGGAAGCAGATCCCGGCGGCCCTCTCGATGTCCTGGAGCGCGGACAGTTCGTTCACGTGTGCTGTGCGAATGGGCATGGGCGCATTGTCGGTGGGCGGGGCGTCCGGGAGCACCTGGGTATCGACGCCACGATGCGAAGCCGCGATGCGAAGCCCCGTAACCGGTCGGCCCGGCCGGGCGGTTGTGCTCCGTCCGAGTTCTCTTCGGGTGCCGTTCGGCCCCAGAGCCGAGTCCATGATCATCATTTTGGCTCTCCATCTGTTTGATACGGCTATGCGACGAATGCGACGGACACAACCGACCAAGGCGTGGGGTGCCGTGGCTGCGGTGACGGGGGCCATGCTGGTCGTCGCCGCAGCGCCGGGCCGGGCGCCCGATGCGGACACGACGGAGCGGACCCTCGCCGGTCCGCCGCGGGAAGCGGCGGTCACGCTGCTGGTGGGGAGGGTGCTGGAGGAGGGCCACGAGGCGGGCGGGGAACGGTGCGCGGTACGCATGTTCCGGCCCGGACTGTGCAGCGGCTGGCAGGAGCAGCGGGTGCTCGCCACCGCGCACGGAGTGGGGTCCGTACTGAAGGAGCCCGCCCTGCGCGAGGGCGACGCGGCGCGCGCCGCCCGGCAGGAGGTGCTTCCCACGGACGCCGGCGGGCCGCTCGAAATCACCCTCGCCGATGCAGGCCGCCTCACCGACGTCACCGTGCAGGACGGGCACGGCCGCCGTCTGGCCGGTGAGCTCGGCCCGCACAGCGAGCGCTGGCTGAACACCGAGCCGCTGCGCGCGGGGGAGACCTACACCGTGCAGGTGGGAGCCCAGGACGCGGGCGGCACCCCGGTCGGCGTGACCATGGCCTTCCGGACCGCGCCGCCCGCGGACGGGGGCAGGCTGACGGCCGAGTTCGGGCCCGGCCCCGGCACGTACGGGGCCGGCGAGATCGTGACGGCCTCCCTCAGCAGGCCGGTGCCCGCCGACGACCTCCCCGCCCGCGCCCGCCTGGAGCAGGCGCTGCAGGTGACCTCGGAACCCCACGTCGAGGGCGCCTGGCACTGGGTCGACGACTCGACCCTGCACTACCGGCCGCGTACGTACTGGCCCGCGCACACCGTGGTCCGCGTGCGCAGCGGTCTCGACGGGGTCGAGGTCGGGGACCACGACTACGGAGGCCCCTCCGAGGACCTGCAGTTCACCATCGCGGACCGGATCGAGGCCGTCACCGACTCCGCCACCCACCGGATGACCGTACGCCGCAACGGACGGGTCATCAGGACGATCCCGGTGACCACCGGCAAGGCGGGCTTCAGGACCCGCAGCGGCATCAAGGTCGTCCTGCGCAAGGAGCCCAAGGTCCGGATGCGCGGGGACACGGTCGGCATCCAGCGCGGCACCAAGGAGTTCTACGACCTGCCCGTCCTCTACGCGACGCGCGTGACCTGGAGCGGCGAGTACATCCACGCCGCGCCCTGGTCGGTCGAGGCGCAGGGCGAGGAGAACGTCAGCCACGGCTGCACGGGCATGAGCACCGAGGACGCCGCCTGGTTCTTCGAAACGGTCCGCGAAGGCGACATCGTGGAGGTGGTCAACAGCGGCGGAGCGAAGATGGCCCCCTTCGACAACGGCTTCGGCGACTGGAACATGGACTGGCGGACCTGGCTGGCGGGCAGCGCCCTCGCGGACGCGGAGGGAGACCCGCACGGTTCACCGCTCTCCCCGTCCAGGCTGCACCCGACCACGTGACCGCGACCACGTGACCGCGACCACGTGACCGCGACCACCTGACCGCGCCCCCCCGAACCACGCCTGCCCTACGATCACCACATGATCAAAGGAGTGATGTTCGACTTCTCCGGCACACTGCTGCGCATCGAGTCGACCGAGGAATGGCTCGCCGCCGCCCTCGCGGCGACCGGTATACCGCTGGCGGACGAGGAGTTCGGCGAGACGGCGCGGCGGCTGACGGAGTACGGCGCACTGCCCGGCGGGCCGGCGCCCCGGCAGGTGCCCGCACACCTCGAAACCCTCTGGCACGAGCGGGACATGAGCGCCGATCAGCACCGCGCCGCCTACGGGGGACTGGCCCGGGCGGCCGGTCTGCCGGCGCCTGAGCTGCTGCAGGCGCTCTACGACCGCCACATGAGCCCCGCCGCCTGGCGGCCCTACCCGGACACCGGACCGACCCTGCGCGAACTGCGGCGGCGGGGGCTGCAGGTGGCCGTGGTCAGCAACATCGGCTGGGACCTCCGCCCGGTCTTCCGCGCGCACGGACTGGACGAGCTGGTCGACGCCTACGTGCTCTCCTTCGAGCTCGGCACGCAGAAGCCCGACCCGGAGATCTTCCGGGTCGCCTGCGACCGGCTCGGACTGGCACCCGCCGACGTACTCATGGTCGGCGACGACCGCCACGCGGACGGCGGCGCACGGGCACTCGGCTGCGCGGTGCACTTCGTGGACCACCTGCCGGTCGACCAGCGCCCGGGGGGCCTGGAGCCGGTCCTCGACCTGCTCGGGGCCCCCTAGCCGGAGGCCGGGGAAGCGTACGCGAAGGCGATCGGCGGCATCGGCGGCATCCGCCGCATCAGCCGCTTCCCCGGACCCGCCCGGCCCCGCCGTCGTCCACGTTCCACTCCCGCGGCAGCGCCCCGTCGCAGAACACGCAGACGAAGTCCTCCTCCCGCACGATGTTCAGCTCCCGGCAGGCGGGGCACCGGCGGAACACCACCTCGTGGGTGAACCCGTTCGGGTGCCCGATCCCGGCCGTGTCCAGCGCGTCCGCGACGGCCGTCCACGAACCGGCGTCCGGGCAGTAGCCCGTGGACTGGTTGCTGACCTCGCGGACCACCCACCGGCCGGACTCCCGGCGGAAGCCGATCTCACCGGCGCCCAGGACCGGTCCACCGCCGGCACACGCCACGTGCTCACTGCGGCGCGGCGCAAGGCGCAGGACACCAGAGGTGTCGACGACGAAGGTGAAGGGCTCGGCCAGCTCCTCCGGCGCCAGCCCCGACGCCCAGTCGTCGAACTCAGCCGCCGAGGCGACCCTGCGGCCCTCGCTCTCCGGCCGGACCAGCGCCCACAGGTCAACCGGCCCCACGTACCCATAGATTCGCTCCCGCACGACCATGGCCGTCAGCCTAAACCGGCCCGCGGAACGCCCGCCGCGCGTGCCATCCTCGGGGCCATGCCCGAAACCAGGCCCGAGAGCGGGCCCGACGCCGACGACGGACTCGCCCTGAACGTGCGCTGTGGGACGTGCGTGCCCGGATCCACGGCTCGACGCCCACCGACAGGTTCTACGACGTCGAGTCCTTCGCCGCGGGGCGTCAGACCCTCTACGCCCTCGAACGGGAGCTGGCGGGCGACGTCACCGGCAAGGACCTGCTGCACCTGCAGGGTGGAGTCCACTGAGCCTCCGCCAACTTGAAGTCGCAAGTCAAGGGGCTGGTGTGGGGCTGGTGTGGCCAGCCTTCGGGGTGCTCTGTTCCTGGAGTACATCCCGCAGAACCTGCACGACTGGCTGGGCGTCCAGGTCGGGGCCGGCGGCGAGGTGGCCGAGCGGGCCTGCGCCATGGTCGACGACGAGCTGAAAGCCGGCATCTCGTTCATGAACGCCCGCGGGCTTCTGCACTGCGACGCCCACTTCGAGAACATCCTCACCGACGGCCGGCAGCTCTTCTTCACCGACTACGGCCTCGCGATCTCCTCACGCTTCGACCTCACACGGGACGAGGCCGACTTCTTCGACCAGCACCGCACCTACGACCAGTACTACGCCGTCACCCACCTGGTGAACTGGCTGGCCGTCGCTCTCTACGGATACAAACCGGAAGAACGCAAAACGTTTGTGAATGCGTGCGCCCAAGAGGTGCCCCCGGAGGGGGTTCCCGCGCCGGTCGCGGCGCTCCTTGTCCGTTACGCACCCGTCGCCGCGTTGATGGGCAACTTCTATCGCGAGTTTCAGCAGGTGAGCCGAGCAGCTCCCCATCCGCTGGCAACCATCTGTCGGACGGGGCGAAGTACGTGATCAGCGGCAGCCGGTCACAGGCAGGTGATGAACCGGCCGTCGGGTAGCTTCCGCAGCCAGCCCCGGTCGACGAGTCTGACCAGCTTTCCGCGTAGCGGTTCCAGCTTGGCGGATGTTGACGTCCACTCCCAGCATCTCGCCGACCTGCCGAGCCATGACCGGTCCAGCGGCCTGTCGCACGGCGGCGAGAATGCGCTGGTAGTCCGGCGGAAGCACGTTCTCCTTCACATCGGAGGTGCGGTGTGGGATCAGCATGACCGCCCGCCCACCCACCTGCGCGGGCACCGACGAGGCCGAGACGTGCTCATCAGTGATCTGTTCGCTCACCCGCTCAAAAACCCGTTCGGCGACAGCAAGTTCGTCTCGCTCTGCCCGCACCTCCGCCAGCTGCTTGGCCAGCTGTTCTTCGAGTTCATCCAGTTCCGCGCGTCGCGCGGTGATCCGTTCCAGCAGCTCTGGATCCATGCACCGGATCGTAAATGGCCGCCTGACCCCAGCGAGTAGAAACCAGCGAACCGTCCGGCTCTGTCAAACGATCTACTCCGCAGACAGCCGCCCACGACCAGCGCGAGTACCTCGAGAGCCGGTCACACCAGACCGCTGACCTGCTTCTTCAGGTTGGCGGAGGCTCAGTGCGGTGCCCCGGGGCGCGCACCGCGATGGGGACGGTGATGGGAATGCGTGGAAGCGACCGGACATGCTGCTCGCCCCACTCGCTCTGCTTCTCAACGGAGGGTGGAGTTTCATCGAGCGGGATGGGGTTGCTCGCCGGGGCCGTGCGACCGATCCGTGTCCGGTACGGAGCGCTCCGTCAAGGGAAGGTGCCGGGCGTGTGTCCGATGGCGCGTCGTCTGGGGAGTGGCCTCGGCTGCCAGAACGGCACGCCCAGGAGCAGGCAGCCTCGGCCGCTCCAGCAGCGTTCCTACTCTCCAGCGGCGTCAGTCTCGTGCTTTCGCTCCTTGATGATGCTGTCCAGGTTGTCCCGTATCAGGACCAGAGTCTCCATCGTGCAGTCACGCGCCTGGGCCCTGAGCGTGCGGATGTTTTCGAGCTTGCTGAATTCCACGGACATACAAGTGCCTCCATGTGACTTGGTTCGATCCGGCAGGTCTGAAGCCTAGTTAGTCCAACTAACCGGCAACGCCCCCCGCTGCTCGTACGATTCGGAGTTGAAGGGCTTGCCCGGCGCTCGGGCCGCAGGGCGGGACGCTCCCCGAGATCGTGGCGTCACCGTAGGGGAGGTGGAAGCGCGGAGCCGGCCGACGCCACCTCGCGGGCCGTACACCGGAGTCATGAGACGAAACAAGCAGGACAGCCCGGCCGTGCTCGGACAGCGCGATCCGGGGGACATGTGGCACGCCCTGGCACGGCTTCACGCGGCCCACCCTGGTCCTCGCCGCCGTCGACCCGTACATCGACCGCGACGTCCTCGCGCAGCAGATCGCCCGTGAGGAACGTCCGCCTGAGCCCTCAGTACGTTTCGAAGTCGGGTTCCCAGTCCCGGTCGGGCTCTTCTTGGAGTGAGCTGGCGAGGCTTGGGACGATCAGCGCATCCGTTCCCGGGACGACGACGGTCTGTTCGTCGAGTGCGGTGAAGACGTCCTCGATCAGTCGCTCCGCCATCTACGGCGCTTTGGGACGTATCAAGGTCACGAGGCGACGGCGTCCGGCCTTGCGGATCTGGGCCGGGGATCCGAACTGGTCCAGCGGCTTGAGCACAGCCGGGTGCTGGGTCCGCGGCCCAAGACGCGTTCCAGGGACGGGTGGATCTGAGTGAGCAGGCCGCGGAGCCGGTTGGCGATCCGGGTGGACTCGCCCGCGAGATCGTCGTCGGACCCGGTGATCATCGCGAGCTCGTCGACCGTCTCGTCCGCGGGATCGATCGTCCTCAGGGTGTGGGGCATCGCTCTGGCGGCATCCGCGATGATGAACGCGTCGCGGGCCCAAGCCGCCGTGCACGGGGGCGAGATGGCCACAGGGCGGACGGGACGAGTTCAGGCTTTGATCAACTTGCGTTCTGATGGCATGTGAAATATCACATGTCATGTACGCCATCCGGGAATCCCTGGACGGTGCTTCACCTCAAGGAGGACCACCATGAACCGCTTAGCTCTGCTCGCCGTCGGCACCGCAGGTCTGGCCGTTTTCGCGATCACCCCGGCCAGCGCCACCGCGCAGTCGGCCGACACCGTCGCGACCGTCACCTCCTGCGGTCACTCGGGTCTCCAGGCAGGCCTGTCCACGCGAGTGTGTGCCGCGGTCACCGGTAACACCGTCGAGTTCTACGGCACGGTCGGCTTCGCCGGCCCGCCCTCCCATGGCAGCCCGGCGCCCGCCCCGAAGGAACTGATCACGACCCTGTCCGCAGAGGTCGTCGGCAGCGGCGCCGCGCCCAGCACCCAGACCAAGTCGGTCATCTTCAGCTTGTCGAACCTCGAGGTGCACGGCCTGGTCACCACCGTCCCGTGCGGCTCGACCATCCGCGGCACCTTCGGCGCGGCCTCGTTCCCCCGCCCGGCCAACCCGGTGATCCACGAGGTCACCATCACCTGCTGAGTGCGTGACGCGTACTCGACCCCGCGGCGCTGCCGCGGGGTCGAGTACGTCGTCCCACGCACGACCCCGTCAGGCGCCGGGCCGAGTTGTCGTCCAGCCGTGTTCGAGGAGTTCGAAGGCGCGGGTGACGGCTTCCCGGGTGCTGCCGGTGGCGCTGCTCTGTGCGACGCGGGGGGCCGAGAAGCACGAGCACGACCCCGAAGTGTTCCCGTAAGCGATGGGGCCGGAGGGCGCCCATCGGGAGGAGCTGGACCTCGACTTCGGGGTCGAGGAGAGCTTTCGTGGAAGGAGAAGAACCGGGCGGGCTGGGGGGAGCGGGACTTGGGCGGTGCGGGCCAGGAGGGCCTGTTCGGCTTTGGTGGCGTGGCCGGTGTGGACTCGGCGCATGAGCTGGTCGAGGGCGTCGGCGAGGTCGGCTTCGTGGCTGTTGGTGTCGCTGTGGTTGCTGTGCAGGGTGAGGGTTCTGATGTGCTGCCAGGTGTGGTCGTTGAACGGCTGGTGGACGTGGTCGTGGTAAATCAAGCCGATCTCGGTTCAGCTGGCTGTTGGGCAGGCGGACGGACCCAGATCTGGCGGACGTCGTGGGGGTTGTAGTGGATCTCCCATTTCCCGTTGCGGCCGGCGACCGGGGAGGGCTGGCCGCGGTAGGGGGCGAGGAGGTCGTGGTCGTAGGTGCGGTGGTGGATGCGGATGCCGGAGGCGGTGATGGCCTGCCAGTGCACGGGCAGCAGCTCCCGCTCAGCCTACGTGCGCTGCTCGGGGTCGTACTGCCCGCGTACAGTGCCTTCGCTGCCGGGCCCGTCGGCAAGGCGGCGAGGAACAGAGCCAGAGACCATGTCCGGGCGGCCTGGCGTTTGAGCGAGCACTCCGCATCATGTTGCTGCGACGCTCGTGAGCAGGACTTCATGAAGACCAACGCGAGCAGGCACACGCCGGCACTGACCTAACGAGGGCAGCACAGAGAGTCCCGCTCGCTCATGGCCCGTACCAGCCGATGGCTCCCGCTTTCTCCGACGGCTCAAACGCCTGGTGAAGACCCACGAGTGCGGTGACGAGGCGGGGGTCCCAGCCAGGGACCAGCACCTGAAAGTCGTCGGCCTCCATACCGCGGAAGACGAGGTGGGCCCGGCCCGAGTCGTCACGCCAGATGACGCGCCGGGGCGAGCCGAAGCCGCCGTCACCATCGCCCAGGACGGAAAGGACTACGCACAGCACGCTGACAGGGAGGCCGAACGGCCACCACAACGCCCACCACACGAGGCGGCCCCGGTATCCGCGGAGCACGGGACCCGCCGCTGGTTCCACAGTCCACCGCGTCCGGCCGAACCGAAGGAAACGCCGGCGTCGCAGCGTGATTCGCCCGAGCAGCACGCCGAACGGGTCCTCGACACGGTAGACGGCGGGGCGCCCGCTGAAGCGCGATCCCAGGGCCTGCTCGGTGATCGCGCGGGCGCTCGGCGCCTGGCCATCCGGAACGATGTGGAAGGCCCGTACGGAGCGGCGTCGGTCCAGCACGGGGGCGTTGACATCGCGGCAGAGCCGGGCAGCGCCGCCCTCCTGCCCATTCCGACCGTTCCAGACGACGGCTGCTGGGGACACCGCAGTCATCAATTCGTACGTCACTCGCCCCTGGGTCACTCTCTGCCTCTCCGTGCACGTGCAATTGAAGTCCGATGATCTCACCGCAGTGATCGCGGCGAGGGCGGCCATCATCTGGACCTCATCAGCCGCTTGCTCTTCCCAAACGCCCAGCCACGCGGGCGACTCACGTCGAGAGGGTGGGGAGGTGTCCTGGTCGGAACGACGCGGCCACGTGGGTGTGGCTCAGCCGCCTCACCCACGACGACAGCCCGTGGCGCCGCCGTGGCGGGGTGGGCGGCGGACCGGCTGACGAAGGCCCCGGGGGGCGTCCCGTTCCCGCTGCGTCGACTCCGGGTCGCCGCGACCGCTGTCGGCCACCTCGTCCTGGCCTGCACCCCGTTCCGCCTCGGATGAGGATGCGGCGTTTCCCGATGTCCACCTGGACCACGTGCAGGCTCTGGTCAGCCGTCACAACCAGCCCCGCTGAACCGGCGCTTCACTGGACTGCTGCTTCGTCCGCCTCAATCCAGGCCCGAAACACTTCGAGCGGGCGCTGGTGTCCGCAGATCAGTTCTGCGCCTGACTGGTCGTGGACGACGGCCCCGTAGCCGGTGTTCACCTCGATGCTTGCACCTTGATCGTGGAAGACAACGTCGAAGGGTGCCTCATCAGAGTCCACGCCTACGGGAGCATCGCAGGTGATAGTGAACTGCTCCTCGGGCTTCATCCAGTAGTCCTCGCCCCATGGCTCGACCCAGTCGTGGTGCCGGCTCGCCACGCCGCGTCCGGCGCCCGGGTTCTGGGCATCCAGCTGCACCCCGGCGCCGCCGGAGCCGCGTTCGGCCTCTCGGCCATCACCCACTACATCGCCACCCGCCGGGTCCCCTGCGGCGTCCGGCAAGGGCAACTTCTCCGCGCCGACCCCGGCCTCAACGGCGCGTACCCGTTCGACTCGACCTTCTTTGCCCCGTCAGCTCGGTGATGGTCAGGTCAAATCAGTGCGTGGGTCGATGATCCAGTGGTTGGTCTGCAGAACTCGGCCGGCGAACTCCAGGCTTTGTTCTTCAACGAACGTGAAGCCGACAGCGCGGCAGATGCCATTGGAAGGCAGGCTGCTGCTCGCGGGGAAGGCGTGGATGGGTCCCCAGCGGCCATCCTCCCTGGCCATCTCAAGCAGTGTCCGTACGGCTCGCTTGCCGTAGCCCTGGCCTTGGAATGCGGGCAGGACCATCCAGCCGATCTCGGAGATGTGGGGGTCGTCGGCTTCGTGGGACCACAGCGTCACAGTTCCGGCGACGGCCGAGGGGGCAGCCGCTGTGGGGATGATCATTTTGGTCCAGGCGGTGTCCTCGGCAGCCCGGCGGACATCGCGCTGCACCTTCTCCTCCATGCCTTCTCGCGGCAGTGGGCCCCCGAGATCTTTCATCATGCCGGGATCGCATCGCATCCGGATGTAAGCGTCGACATCATCAAGCACCACATTGCGCAACAGCATTCCGTGCCTCCTGGACGACAGCGATTGCCCCATGTGATCATGCAGTCCGCGCTGCTGCATAGGTCTGTCTCCTGCCGAGGTTCGGGTAGGGCAACCCTTCCGGGGCTGACCTGCTCAGCCGCCGCGCGCGGTGTGGCCGTAACCGGGCAACTGCTGAATCGTTCATCCATATCGTCGTATCAGATGTACAACCGCTCCCCTTGCGGTGCCGCGACCGGAGGCCCCGGGACGCCCCCTGTCCTGGGGCCTTGCCATGGCCTGGCGGGTAGGTGGACGCGCGCTATTGGCAGCTGGCGCTTTGGTTCGGTGGTGGACGAGCCGGTGGATCGTGGTGCCTACCTGCAGCTCGCGTTCTCCGGTACTGACTGCTGGATTCCCGTCTTCCTTTTCGGCGAGGCGGATGATCCCGTGACGTGTCCGACCGTCGGCGATCCCGACGTTGGCTGCGAGCACAACGGATACCTCCGCCGCGTCACACTTGCCGCCTCGCCCTGCCCCGGGTCCAGGCCGGCTCCTCTTCGACGTACGTCGTGTTGAGCACAAACAGGGTCCTGAGGACTGGTCCGCGCGGAAGGCCAGCACCCTCGCCCGTCGGCCATGGACGACCAGCCGCGGCGGCACCCCCGGACGGATCAACAGGCTCCAGCCCGCCAGAGCCGTAGCCACCCGCTACGAGGGAAGCGGCTACGTCTTCCTCGGAACCGTCACCGCAGCAGCCTGGTCATCCGGCTTCGCACTTGCTCACCTCACCAGGCCGGCGGCCGGGACCGGTCACCGCCTTGCACGATAACTTCAGCGATTCTCCTCATGTCCCGGAGTATCGGTGCCGCGCACGGGCCTCATGCAACTGGATTCAGCTGGCCAGCACCGTTGGACAGCTTCCCCGCCAGAGCACCAACCCGCTGCCCGACCCGTTCGGCGCCGCCCTTTTCACCGGATCGATCGCAACGCTCGCGCTCGGCCTGGGTCAAGGCGCATGGCGTGGGGAGGTGCGCCCGCCGCTATCCGCTGCGTTCTTGGTCCAGAGCGGTTGGTCGGGGAGGTGCGCGACGGTGGTGCGGGGCGAAGCCGAGGGGGTCTCCTCGGACTTCGGTTTGGGTGGCGCAGCTGGCCGAGCACGACTGCCAGAGATGACGACCATGCCGACGATCTGGAGGGCGGACAGCGTCTGGTCCTTGACGAGGTAGCCCAGCAGGGTCGCCACGACCGGGCTGCTTAGCGCGAGGAAGGAGGCCGCCACGGCCGGCAGGCGTTCGATGCCTCGGAACCAGACGATGTAGCTCAGGACCGCGCCCAGGGTGTTGAGGTAGGCGAACCCGATCACGTTGGAGCCGGTGAGACCGTCGGGAAGGTCTTCCAGCGGCAGCCAGAACGGCAGCAGGACCGGACCGCCGGCTGTGAGTTGCCAGCCGGTGAACGTGAGCAGGCCGATGCCCTCCGGCCGGCCCCACCGCTTGGTCGAAGTGATGTCCGAGGCCATGCACAGCGCTCCGGCGACTGCGGCGAGGACTCCGATGGTGTCGAGCGACGCCGTACCTCTGAAGACGAGCAACACCACGCCCCCGGTGCCTATTGCGCAGGCCAGGGCGTGGATGGGCTGATCCTCTCGCTGAGGACGAGGGCAGCGAGGATACGGCGAACATGGGCTGCGCCGACATGATCATGGCTGCGATGCCGCTGGCGGTGCTGGGGGATGCCCGGGTGTCGGAGCGGGCGCGTGCGCAGAACCTCCTTCCGGCATGGCCTTGTCGCAGCGGGGGCAAGCAGCCGTTCGTCGGCATTTTCCAGGGTGATCAGCCGGGAAGCCCGCGGTTCGGCTTACGGCTCGGTCTGGTCATCACCGGAACAGAACGGGCGGCTCGCCCGCGCAGTCGCGCTCGGCACCTGGCCCACAACGTCACGGCCATCGCCGCCGGCGAGGACTTCAGTCTGGCCCTGCTGCGAAACGGCACCGTCTGGGCCTGGGGGCCGGTGCGAAGGCCGGGCAGCGGCCGGAGCGGTACACGGCCCGCCCGCTCCGCCACGTCGTACCCGCGGGCCGTTCGGCTCAGCCGCACTGGCACTCCCCGTCTCGTGGGGTGACGGTGGCGGGAGCGCCGGCGCCCTGGCGGCGCTCCCGCCCGCGAGGAGTCACTCCATGTCCGAACGTAACACCGTCCTGCGCAGCCTCCACGACGTGGGCCTGGCCGCATGGTTCGGCGGATCCCTGATGGGCGCGGTCGGTCTCAACGGCGCCGCGAAGGCCCAGGGCAGGAGCTGGGAGGAAGGTGCCCGCATCGCGAGTTCGGGGTGGGCCATGTGGGCGCCGGTGGGCGCGGCCGCGATCGGCATGCACCTGGTCGGCTCCAGCGGTCTGCTCGCAGCCAACGCCGCGCGGGTGGTCACCCAGCAGGGAGTCTGCGCCACCACCCTGGCCAAGACCGTCCTGACCGGCGCCGCGCTGGCCGCCACCGCCTACACCCGCGTCCTCGGCAAGAAGATCGAGCTCGCCTCCTCCGGCAACCCCCAGGACGCCGAGAAGGCCGAACGTCTCCCCGTCGACACCGGGCAGGCCGAACGCCACCTGTCCTACGCCCAGTGGTCCGTACCGGCCCTGACCTGCGGGCTGATCATCCTCAACGCCCTCCACGGCGAGCAGCAACGCCCGGCCCGGCAGCTTTACGGAATGTGGCGGCGCGCCCGCACCCTGGCTCCGTACATGGTGCGCAGCCACCACTGGCACCCCACCCACTGAAACGCCCGGCGACCGCGGCAACGTTCGGTTGAGGAGCCCTGAGCGGGCCCCGTTCGTCGATCGAGCGGCCTTCCGAGGGGTTCACGGGCCTGCCCGACAGGTGGGTGCGGCCAGCGGGCAGGTATCCACCCGTCCCAGATGAGCGGGCCGCACCGCGGCCCCCGCCGGAAGGAACCCTGCGCCGTGTCCCAGGTCAAGGACCCCCACCCACTGGGTGACCAAGATCGGCGGGGTGGACCGGGAGTTCGACGCCGAGATCACCGAGCAGATCCCGGACGCGCGCGTCGCCTGGGTCACCGTCGGGGGAAGGCGCGAGCAGTCGGGACCGCCGTCCACGATGCGCACTACACGACGGAGAGAGCACGTTCCCGTCCGTGTCACACCGTCTTCCGGAACGTACCGCCCAGAGCCCGCTCTCGATGACGACCACTACGAGGCAGCTCTCGCGGTACTCAAGAGCCAGCGCAACCAGATGGAGCGCTCCCCCTCCACGATCGCTCACTTCAACGAGGAACAGATCCGGGACAACCTCCTCATCGGGCTGAACGCACAGTTCGAGGAACGGGCAGCCAGCGAGGTCTTCAACGGGGAGGGCAAGACGGACATCCTCGTCCGGGAAGGCGACAAGCACGTCTTCATCGGCGAGTGCAAGATCTGGAAGAGCCCCAAGACCATCACCGACACACGCTCGACCAGCTCCTCGGCTACCTGCTCTGGCGCGACACCAAGGCAGCACTGCTGCTGTTCATCCGCGCCGGCTCGCCCTCGGAGATCATCAGGAAGGCAGTCGCGAAGGTTCGAGAGCATCCGAACTACAAGCGAGACGGCCGCAACGCCACAGAAGAGAGATACGACTTGATCTTGCACGCGACAGGCGACCCGTCGCGGCAGATCAAGCTCGCATTCCTCCCCTTCGTCCTCCCCACGACCGAGGTCCCCGACTGACCTGCGCGGGCTTCGGCTCCGCCTGCCCGATGATCACGAAACGGCCACGGTCCCGATCCGGGCGTCACACCGTCGGCTTCGGCGACACCTCTGCAAGTGAAGGCGGGATTCCATCCGGCGCCTAAACGTCTTCGACATCGCCGACCCGACCCCACTGCGCCCCCACCTGAACAGCGCGCCCGCTAGAAGTCCGCCGAAAGGAAGTGCTCTCTCGTGGGCGTCAGGTGGGGTGGCCGCGAGGGACGGCTTCAGTAGAGGCCTCCTCGTTCCCCTGCCTTGCGGCCACGCTCGTCGGGGGATGTCCCAGGGGCGTCGCCGTAGGTGTACGCGGTGCGGATGTGACCGTCGCGGGCGTGGACGATGATCTGCGCGGGCTCGTGTTCCTTGGCGTGTCGGCGGGCTGCGTCGATTGCGTCCTTCTGGGTGCGGTGCGGTTCGTGCAACAGCCGACGGCCTTCTCTGCCCTCGACCTGCCACTTCACGCCTGCGGCGGCGGCTCGGTCACCGGACGGTGAGACGTGGTAGACGGTCATTCTCGCTGCCATGGTCCTTCTCCTCGCCCATCAGGCGCGCTCAGGGGTGGTTTCTAGCGCCTGTCCGCGAGCGCACATAGGCCGGACTGTGCGGCGGGGCACCGTCCGCACGGCCCGGCCTGCAGGGAATATTCCCGTCCACTTTCCTGATAACACCAGTTCGGAGGCGGCCGGTGCCGAGAACTTCCACCGTGGCGACTCGGAGTGGTCGCTCACCAGGGACTCGGACGGCCGGGAGCTGACCGACGGCTCCACCGTCTTCGACACCCGCGAAACCTTGAGCACGTCCTTGAGGACCGCCCACCCGCAGCAGCTCACCGACGACGTCCTGCACGTCATTGCGACAGACAGCCGCCGAGGCGGCCGACGGCCGGTGGGCAGAGCGCGCACGCGCCGCCCAGCACCGGAAGAGGTGAAAGCCGGGAGCCACCAGGTGAGGCCCTGAACCGGCCCCGTAGACCGAGCCCTGCGCCTGAGGGGGAAGGGGGGAGAACTCTCCCCCCTTCCGGTTGATCACGATGCGGTTTCGGCGGAGGGATTTTCCAGGACCGGCGTTACACGAGAGCCGAAAACCGAACCTGTAGCAGGTGAACGGCGGGATCAGCCCGCCCACCCCTTCAGGAGCACCTGTGGCGAGCACCGCCGACGAGCCTGAACAGACCCCCGACCAGGCCCGGAAGACCCCCTCCGCGGACCACTCCATCACCCCCTCCGCGCCCCGTCCCGCCGGGCCGGACGTATCCGCAGGTCATGCCAGGCGGTCAAGGGGGCGCCGCGGGTCCGACAACCCTCATGTACCAAGGCGTCCCAAGCACAGGAAGACCAGCGACAGGTATGGGTGCTCACCAGAAGGGGACACGGCGAGGCGAAGAAGCTACTGGAGCCGAAGGGCATACGGGGCTCGGCACTGCGCGAGGAGAAGTACGACCCGATCACCGGGGAACTGCTCGACACCGGATACGACGACCACGCCGCGGCGGTCACCTCGACGGCCGCCGAGCTCCACCGTGCCGGGATCGGCCACCGGCTCGGATTCCACACCGAGATCGGCCACCGGCTCGACAGCAGCTTCGTGCAGCGGGCCGACCTGGTGGTGCGGGCGCCGGCGGCCGGGGTGCCGGTGCTGCTGCTGGAGATCGACCGCCGCACCGAGGACGCCCACGACCTGGTGCAGAAGCTGCGCCGGTACTGGGAGTGGGGCCGGCTGCTGCCCTCGGACGCGGACAAGCGCACCACGGACCTGGTCCGTTCCCGGCCGGACGCGATCGAGAACGTCGACCACGAGAAGCGGATGTGGCGCCAGGTCTACCCGCCGACCGGCCGGGAGGGCCTTGTGCCGGTGGCGTTCGTGTTCGCGGACACCACCGAGGCGAAGGTGGCCAACACCGTGAAGGTGCTGGAGGAGGCCGGCTGCGGCTACTGGGCGCCCCGCCGGCACGAGACCTACCACCGGGGGATCACCGCGCGGAACTACGGCCAGGTGCTGTCGGTGGTCGTCACGACCCTGAAGCAGCTCGAGGGGGAGGGTACGGGCGCGGCGGTGTGGAGGAGGCTGGGACGGACTGGCGAGCAGACGCTGACGGCCGCGCCTGGTCGGCCGGGGACGTGACGGTGTGCGGGACCTGCCACGCGGACAACGTCGCCCGCGAGGAAGCCGCTCGCCTCCAAGCGGCTGTGCCGCCGCCCCCGGAGGACGGCCAGGAGCCGGGCAGACCCAGCCGCGGCTTCTTCCGCCGCCGCAGCTGACCGCGACGCACGCTGGGCAAGCCGAAGGGGAGCCTGGGCAAGCCGCCCCGCATCCCGGCTTGCCCACCCCGGCCAGAGCGTGTCGGAAGGGCGGAGTCGGTCATGGTCAGTCCCGGGCTTCCGGCGGGGCCGCGGCTGACCAATGCCGGGTGACCGATGACCGGTCACCGCCTCGGTCGGGAGTTGCACGGGTCGGTCACGGCGCTGACGTGCTGTTTGACCGATCGCGGGAGACAGATCGGTCACGCCCGGCCCGCCGACCGGTCACGGGCCACGGTGGGCAAGCCTCACCGAACGAAGGGCTTGTCCGGCGCCGACCCGCAGCGCGGGACGCTCCCCGAAGCCGCCGCGTCACCCTCTGGGACGCGGTAGCCCGGAGTTGGCCGACACCACCTCGTCGGCCGTTAGCCCCCGTCGCGGCCTCGGTGGCCAGGGCCGTACCCCGCATTTCCGAACGTACCCCGCCGCCGGAGCCACCGGTGCGGCTGTCTGTGAGAGGCCGCGATCCGCTTCACGGGGCGGGCGTCACCCGTTCGCGCGCGGCCGGGTGCCGGCGGGGAGGGCGGGGAAGAGGGTGGGCGCATGTCCGCCAAGCTGATCGTCTATCCGCCCGACGAGCAGGGCTGGCGCCGGGTGCGCTACGACGGCGTCGCCATCGGGGTCGCGCACCGCCCGTCCGGCATCCGGGTCTTCCTCGCCGACGCCGGGCTGGAGGACGCCGAGGACGTCGACCTCACCGACCCCGACTTCGTGGAATGGCGAGGCGCCGGCCCCGAGGCGTGGGACCCCTCCCCCTGAAGCCCCCTCCGTACCGGCGGCTGCTCCGTGCCACGCAGTAGCGACGCCAGGTGGTGGCTAGATGCGGGGCAGCCAGCCATCGGCGAAGTCGGATCGCTCCCGTGCGCGCTGCGCCTTCTCCTCGAGGAGCCGGCGAAAGCCTGCCAGGGCGTAGCGCTCCCCGGTGCCCGCTCTGGGCCCGGGGATGCCGGCCACGGTGGCCATGCATTGCTGGGGCTGGGGCTGCCAGCCGGTGACCAGGACCCGTAGGCGCATACGCTCGGCGCGCCGGTGCAGGTTCAGGAGGTGGAGCAGGCCGTCGACGTCCATGGCCGCAACGGCGTGCAGGTCCACCAGGAGATCGCGCTCGTCCATGGTCACGTCGTCCAGCGCGCGCTGGAGCACCTCTCCCGCACCCTCGTCGAGCTCCCCGGTGGCGCTGATCAGAATCGAGCTACCGCAATGCTGGACGTCAACGTTGATCAATGTTCTGCTCCCGTCACCCGAAGGCTCCGGACCCACGGGGCCCCATCCTGGCCCGGTACGGCGAAGGGCCGGTGTCGGCGCGCTGAGGCACGCGTAGAGGCCGGACCGGGGTTGCACCGAAAGGAGGCTGGAGCGTTGCTTTCAGCGGGGGACCGAGGGTGTGACCGGAGGTGGGACCCTCCCAAAACGGACATGGTCTGTTCTTGCAGGTCAGACCCGGTGGGCAAGCCCCCTGACGAGGAGGACACCTCTAATTCGTTAGTAATTAGAGGTTCTGGATCTCTATTGGGCCCGGGGCGGCGTTGTCCAGCCCAGGGCAGGACGTGTGTGGTCCGGTCGGTGCCGTGGTGACCCCTACGACACCTCCGACCGTGCGAGGTCTTTGTAAAGACTGGTGGCGCTGGGCGCCGGCCGGTCCTCGCACGTTCTGCCCCCACGGGCTCGTCTGGTTCGGGATCCTCGTTGGATGAGCTGCCGCACGGTGACGCGTTTCTCCTCACGAGCTTCGAGCTCTGGACACGGCGTGCGCCCGTGCGGCCTTGCGGTGCCGCGCACGGCTGATGAGGTGGCGGGCCTTGGAGCCCTGGAATTAGTGCGCCGTGCGGCCCCGCCTGCTCGTCTTCGAGAACGGCACCGGAGAAGGGGCGGGATCCATGGACGTGTTCTGCGGGATCGACTGGGCGGAGGGACACCACGACGTCGCGCTCGTCGATGACACTGGCAAGCTGCTGGCCAAGTGCCGGATCAACGACGACTTGGACGGCTACCGGCTGCTGCTGGACCTTCTGGCCGAGCACGGCGACACCGCAGAGACGCCGATCCCGGTGGCAATCGAGACCAGCCGCGGCCTGCTGGTCGCCACGCTGCGGCAGGGCCCCGGAAGATCTACGCAGTCAACCCGATTGCTGCCTCCCGCTACCGCGACCGCCACGGAGTCAGCCGCAAGAAGTCGGACCAGGGCGACGCCCTGGTCCTCGCGAACATCATCCGCACCGACGCGCCGGTGCACCGCCCGCTACCCGCCGACACCGACCTGGCCCAGGCCGTCGCCGTCCTGGCCCGCGTACAGCAGGACGCGGTCTGGAACCGGCAGCAGGTCGCCAATCAACTGCGGTCCCTGCTCAGGGAGTACTTCCCGACGATGATCGAGGCGTTCAGGGACAAGCCGGGAACCCTGACCCGCCCTGACGCCCGCCGCATCCTGGCCGTCGCGCCCACACCTGCTTTGGCGGCCAAGCTGCCGATGTGGAAGCTGACGGCCATGCTCCGGCGAGCCGGCCGCCGCAGGGGCATCGAGACGGACGCCGAACGAATCCAGCAGCTTTTTCGCGGGGAAGCCCCGCGGCAACTGCCCCTGGACGAGAACGCCATGGGCAAGCAGGCACTGGCCCTGCTGCTTCAGCTGGACGCCGCCTGCGAGGCGGTCGATGACCTCGCGCGGGCCACGGAGGAGGCCTTCCGGCCGCACCCTGACGCGGCGATCATGCTGAGCTTTCCCGGAATCGGTCCCCAGGTCGGTGCCCGCATTCTGGGCGAGATCGGCGACGACAGGAGCCGGTTCGCCTCGGCTGCAGGGCTGAAGGCGTACGCCGGCTCGGCCCCGATCACGCGGGCCTCCGGCAAACGCCGCTACGTCGGGTGCCGGTTCGTGAAGAACAACCGGCTCAACCACGTCGGCCACCTGTGGGCTTTCGCTTCCCTCAGCGGTTCATCCGGTGCGGACTCCCACTATCGGCGCCGCCGGGCAGGAGGAGACTGGAACATGCAGGCGCTACGGCATCTGTTCAACCGGATGCTCGGCCAGCTCCACCACTGCCTTCAGGCCCGGGTCTCCTTCGACGAATCCACCGCCTTTCCCGTCACCCCGGGCAAGGAAGTGACGAGCAGCTGATCCTGGGACTGCCTAACAGTGCAATGTGACACTGCCGTCGGCGTTGATTTCCTCGTGCACCGTCTGGACGTGATGCTTCCACGCAGGTATCTCTCTTTCGGCAGTCGCGCGGAGCCAGTCGGTGAAGGACGCGTAACTGCGGAGGGGAACGTCTGCGTGCTCGCCTTCGGAGTATGACCAGACCTCGGGATCAGGTCCGGTGCCTCGCATGAACTCGAACTGATAGCCCTGGTGCATGGAGAAGACGCGGTCGGTGGGCTCGAAGCGGAAGGACGATTCGTTCTCTTCGAGGAGCTCGCGGGCAGCCGTCCCCAGGCCAAGGACGCGGGGGTGGTAGACGTCCTCCCCCTGCATGAAGCGTCCGGCGCCACCGCCGATCAGGGAAAGGAACTCTCGATAGGCGTCCGCCATCGGAGCCTGTTGATCGCGCTCAACAGCCAGGACGACCTCGGCAGGCAGGCCCTGAAGCTGCTCGGGCCGGGCTGTGGTGCCGTCGGTGATCGCGTCGACCACAGCCCGGACCCGCTGCTTCGGCGTCAGCAGGCCAGGCTCATTTGATGACGCCGGCCACTGCTCTGTCGACAATGGAATCGCTGGGTTCTCGTCTTGGCGTCGCTTCCACCACATCTGGCACCCCACCCTCTCTGTGATCGAGAGCTTATGTGTGCTCCGATCCGGCCCCGATTCCGAGAACGGTACTGGCGTGGTCGCCCCCCTCGGCTTGACGGCTTAACTGCATGAGGTGTCTTTCCTCGCGATAGCCGAGGGAAGAGGTCCGCTTCGAGTCCGGGGGCCGGCGGCGGTGCGAGGGGACCGGGCGCCACGTAGGCGGCCTGTTGTTGCGCGAGCGCCTTGGAGCACCGTGCCGCATCCTTCCGGGATCCTCGCTGCCCAGGCCGCAGGGCCATCTGGTGACTGCTTGTGGCGTCCGTGTGCTGCTGTGTGTCGGCGGGAATGCCGGGTCGGCGAAACGGTTCACTACAGTGTCCGGGCAGGGTCCGCGCGGTAGCGCCCCTGCACGTAGGTGGGGAGATCAGCGCCGGCGTGTCAGCGACGGACGGGTCTTCATGGGGGCAGGATGAGCGTGCGCAGACTGCTGTCGTTCTCGGACGCATTGGTGCTGCTCGGTGGCGATCCGCCCGCCGCCGCCGCACTGGACCGGGCTTTGGGCGGAGCGCTGAACGCGGCAACGGGCGGTATCGGGACGGGGGTGCTGCGAATCGCCGACGCCCGGGGCCGCACCGTCGGCCTGGGCCGCTACGCAGTACGGAATCTGGGGCGGCGCCTGGGCCGGTCGGAAGGGCGCTCCGAGCGCACGGAACTGTGGCGGGCCGCCCATACCGTGATCGTCGTCGTGGCATGGTTCCAAGCGCTCGGTGAGTCGGACCTGCCTTTCGGCGTCGATGACCTGGAGCTGACCCGAAGCGAACAGCTCGCCCTCGCGGGCGCCCCGGATCCGCCGGGCGGTGCGGCGTTCGCGCAGTCGCTGGCTGCGGTCGACGCGCCCCAGCCCGCACCCCACGGCCCGTTCGAGGACGTGACGGCGGAGATGCGGCGCTGGTATGGGGGACTGTCGGAGCGGTTCCTCGGCCTCGTCGAAGGGCTGCAGGTCTGGGGCGACCTGACGGAGTTTGCCGGCACCCGTCATCGCAAAGGCGTTGGGTTACCACGACAAGACCGCCACCCGGCTGGTCACCGAAGCCGGATGTGGGCCACGAACTTCACCGCGGACAGCAGTTCTCCGGTGCGCGGGTGGGCCGGGCGCGGATCACCCCGGCCGCGCGCCGCTCAGCGCCGCCGAGGTCAGGGGGACGCGGCCGCCGTGTGGAGCACCGGGCACGGTGCGGTGCCGACGCCGGTGGGTGTCGATTTCGTGGCGGGGTCACCAGCGGCGTGTTCGTACAGCTGCAATCCGGGGGAGAGACAGACCCGGATGGCGTCGGCGCGGACGGCCTGGGGGCAGATGCCGAGGACGCAGCTCCTGAAGCGTTGCGGAGGGCCGCCAGAGCCGGCCGAGATGGCGCGATCGGGCACCATCCATCCCGACAAGAAGCACTGGCTGATCGCAGTTCACACCAGGGCGGCGACCACCGCGGTCGTCGAGAGCTCCGCAGTGAGCGCCGCCGCTCGGCGACAGTCTCCGGCGCGCCCATCGCCTGCCCGACGGACCCCGCCGCCCCTGAGGGGCCGTACCTTCTGGCGGTTTCAGGTCCCTTGCCCGCGCGCGGCGATCAGCGGCCCCAGGAGCAGCGTCCCCGGCCCTATCCGTCCGCCGGGGCCGGGCAGTTGGGTCGTGGCGGCCACCGTGAGCGGATCCCGGCAGGCGTCGCAGGTCACGACCGGCGTGGCGATGTGCCCGCAGACGTCGTGGCGGATCCGGGCGGGCGGCCCTGCGGGATCCGCGTACCACTTGTCGCCCCAGGCCATCAGCGTCAGCAGGACGGGGTAGAGCTCCCGGCCCTTCTCCGTGGCCACGTACTCCTCGCGCGGCGGGCTCGCCTGGTACCGCTCGCGCGCGAGCACGCCTTCCTCGACCAGCCGAGCCAGCCGCGCCGCAAGGACCTTGCGGGAGAGGCCGATGTCCTCCGCCAGCTCGTCGAAGCGCCGGATGCCGACGAGGACGTCCCGCATGATCAGGGCCGTCCAGGCGTCGCCGAACAGGTCGGTCGCGCGGGCGATCGAGCATGCAACGGAAGAGAGGGAGGTACGGGCCACGCCCCCACCGTATCGCCTACGCATTCCCTGAGGGAACTCGTCAATGTTAGGTTCCTTGGGGGAACTTGACCGGATCGACGAGGGAGCCCGCCATGATCAGCGCCCAGCACATCGCACTCGACTCGGACGCCTCCGGGGCCGTCGACGGCCGCCACATCCGGGCCCTGACCCTCCAGTCCGTACGCATGGAGTACCTGTGCCGCGTGATCGGCGAGTCGAACCTCGCGCCGGCGGCCGGCAGGGCGCTCGTCGTGGGCAGCGGGCGCGGCCTTCTGGCCCGCGGACTCGCCGGGCTCGGGTTCGAGGTCGTCGCCGCCGATCCGTCCCCTGCCGCGACCACCCTCGCCCGGAACGCGGACGAGGGACGCGGCGTCACCTACCGGACGACCCCGGCGGAGCACCTCGACCTGCCGGAGAGCTCCTTCGACCTCGTGTACTGCGCCGACACCCTCGAAATCACCGAGCGGCCTGACGCGGTCCTCGCGGAGGCCGCGCGCGTTTTGCGCCCCGGCGGAGCCTTCGTCTACGACACGGTGAACCGCACGCTCGTGTCCCGCCTCATCTATCTCGGCGCCTTCCAGGCCTTCCCGGGCACCCGGATCATGCCCCGTGGCCGCTACGCCGCACAGCGGTTGCGCCGTCCGGTGGAACTCGCCGAGGCCTTCAACCGGGCGGGGCTGTCCGCGAAGGACGTCTCGGCGTTCAAGCCGCGCGACGCACGCGACCTGGTGCGCGCGACACGTGGGTGCAGGCGCGGCACGGTGACGGACGGGCAACTGCCGGAACTGGTCGGCATGGTCATCGAACCGGACGGCAGCCCGCTGGTGACATATCTGGGATACGCGATCCGCCGGGCATGAGCCGCGCCCCGGCCTCGGATCGGCCATCCCCGGCCAACCCAACCTGGGCCGTGAGGCCCCCTGCCCACCTGGACGGATGCGTCCGGCGTCAAGGGCACCGTGGTCAGCGCATAGCGGGGGAGGAGCGGAATGCGGCTCGGCCCCCTCCGCCCCGACGTGGTCAAGGTCTTCGACTGGTACGTCCAGCGAAGGCCGTCTTCGGCGACCTTCGCGGTGTTGATGAGGGCGCGTTGGACTGGTCGGCGATGTTGTGGCGAGGGTGTTGCCGTTGCTGCTGCCGTGACTGCTGGTGGACCCGTCGTTTCCGGTGTTGGCGCCCTGGTTCTGGCTGGCGATCAGTAGGGCTCCAACGTTGTCCCCGATGGTGTTGGCCGACGCGGGGGCGGCGACGCCGAGGACGGTGTAACCGGACGCGCGGCCCACCGAACACACGGCGGGCCGCGCCGCCGGGCGACATCTCGGCTGTGTACCCGATCCCGGTGACGAGGACTGCGGCCAGGGTGTCCCGGCCCTGGCAGACCCGCTGGCCGGGCAAGGAGGCAAGAGCGGACGGGAGGCTGGCGTGACCAGCGGGCGTGGCTGCCCAGCTGGCCGGCGCGCCCAGCCTTTCGGCGCGCGCGCCGAGCTGTTCTTCTATCGGACGCCAGCCGGGAGATGAGGGGAAGGAACGACGACCGACGGGAGCGGAAAGACCACGCTGCTCCCGGCGGTATACCGCTTCCATCCCGTCCACCCCGAGGAGAACTCCTCCGCCCTGGGACAGGACTACCCGCTGGACCGGCCTGAGTGCGCGTCGGTGGTTACGTGTGGTCGCGCCCAGGGTGGTCCTTGCTGTCTTCGGGTCGGACCTTCTTCCCGTCCGGCCCGGGCAGCAGGTCCAGCATGGCGAGGAGTGAGGCCAGGTCGTGCGGGCTGTCGGTATGGGACGCGACCGTCTCGTGGGCTCGCTCGCGACGGCGAACGGTGTTCGTAGAGGTGTCCCGGCACCGCGACCCGCCCGTGACACCCGACCTGGACCTGCTGTCCCCCTCGGAGCACGACCGGTGCTCGGCGGCGGTCAGGCAGACGGCGGCCATGCCTGCGCCATGGCGGCGAAGGGCGCTGCGGGCGACGGCCAGGGTTTGTGTCAGGAGACGCGGGCCGAGCGCGGCCGGCCGGAGCAGCGAGCCGACGGATATCCGCCGGGCGGTGCGACGGGCGTCTGCCATGTCGTGCTCCTCGTCGTTGGGTCAGGGCCCTGAACCGGCGGCGTTCAGGGCCCGGATGTCGTGCGATCCATACGGCTGCTGGCCGGGGACCGAGGTGCGGCAGCAGGTTTGGCCGCCCTCAGCGGGAGCCGGTGAGGGAGGCCGCGACCGCCTTGGCGCGGTGGGCCGTAGTCACCGCGGCCGTTTCGACGGGGCGGCGCACGGCCTTCACCGGGTGCCGGTGGTCGAGTGCGTGCCGGGATCGGTAGGCGAGCGAAGGCTTGCCGTGGGTGTCCGCGGCGGCGATGAGGAGCCCTCCCAGTGCAGAGAGGTCGGTCAGGAAGTGAGCGCGCTGCCGCGCACGCTCGTCCGGGTCCTCCACGGTCCAAAAGGCGTGTGTGGTGAGGGAGGTCGGCACCAGCGCGGCAGCGAGCGTGAGTGCGGCCAGGCGCGGGGCACGCCCCGTCGCGAACAGCAGGCCTGCTGCGACCTGGATCGTGCTGGCGACGCGTACCAGCTGCTGCGGATCCCCGGCGAGGGCCGGGACGCGCTTCCCGACCGCCCGGATAACGGGGTGGGGGACTTCCGCGACGGCCTCGGGGCGGCGCAGGGTGCGTAGTGCACCGGTGACGAACGGGGCGGCGAGCAGCGGGCGGGCGAGCTTTCGTAGGGCAGCCATGTCCCGCTCCTGCCCACACCAGGCCTGTCCATCCGGTCCGAAACGCTGCGGAGAGCGGGAGACACGCATGATCACGTCTGGGGAGGCCGGGGAGCGCGCGGCCGGGCAGTGCGATCTCGCCGAGGGCCTGGCCGCGGGCGCCGGCTTCGCGACAGCGGCAGCCGCGCCCGCGGCGGCGGGTGCGGCCGTGGCCGGCTGTTGCGTAGCGCCGGTAAAGGGGGCGGCCCCTTCACCGGACTGGCGCAGCCGGGGTCCGTTGCCGGGGGGGCCTCACAACAGCGGGGTCGGTCTGGGGGGTGGGGGTACGGCGCGTAGGAGTTCCCACAGGGGGCGGGATCCGGCAGCCCACTGGGCAAGGAGGTGGCGGTCGACCAGGTGCAGGCGCTGGGACTTGGCGAAGGTGACGGCGTTGCTGGTGATACGGCCGTTGGTGAGCATGACCAGCACGTCACCTCCGTGGACCTGACGGCCGGTGCCATTGAGGACGTGGAGGTCGGGGGTGCCGACAGGCTTTCCGGCCCAGCCGGCCTTGCGATGCTTGCACTGGATCACCCAGCGCCGGCCGTACGGATCGGTGGCTTTCACGTCCGCACCGTTGTCACCGCGGCCGCCGACCTGGAGGGCATCCGTGCAGCCGTCGCGGTGCATCAGGTCCCGCACGGCGAACTCGAACTGCCGGTGGTGCAGCCGGTCGAGCTGCTCGACCGCGTAGCGCAGGCCCTTCGAGCGCACCCGCTCCCACCGTGCTGCCTCCCTCCGCCGCCACGCCCACGCCCCGCCCGCAGCCGCCACCGCCAGGAGCACGAGCACCACCACCCAGGGATGCGCGGCCAGCCACCGCAGCACCCCCACCACCACACTGAAGACCACCACGCCCACCAGGGCGATCAGCCCGAGCTTCTCCAGGTCCGCGTTCTGACGCCTGCGGGGACGCCGGCCCCGGCTCGAACGCCGCACGGGCGGACGCCGGCTCACGGGGTGCTCCCCGGGCTGGGGAAGACGATCGGATACGAGACGGTCGGCGTCGGCACCACCACCGGCGTGTCCCACCCGGGCCACTTGATCGGATACACCGTCGACTGCGGCCCAGGAACCTGCTCCACCGGGGCAGCACCGCCCATTGGCTTGCTGCCAAGGACGAACATCGCCAGCACGAACATGACGAGCAGGCCGACCTGCTTGCTGGAACCGGCGGGGTTCCGCCAGTGGGCCCGCACGATCGACCCGTTCCGTAAGTGCTCCCGGACAG
Organism: Streptomyces sp. 147326; assembly: GCF_045000215.1. Classification (NCBI taxonomy): domain Bacteria; kingdom Bacillati; phylum Actinomycetota; class Actinomycetes; order Kitasatosporales; family Streptomycetaceae; genus Streptomyces; species Streptomyces sp. 147326. The sequence continues at coordinate 8,260,692 of NZ_CP134201.1, forward strand.
ACGGCATTCAGGGTCCCCTCCCAGTCAGGCTGCGCTCCCCGCACAGCGGCTCCATGAAAGCACCTGGGTCTGACACCACGTCACTGCATGATGACCTCAGGTGATCGCTTCTGCGGCGGGCTGCCCAGCTGACCTGCGCGCGGCGCGCCGTGTGGGTGGCCGAAGTCGGCGCGTGTACGGCACCGACCCTGCCGGGCACAAACCTCACCCGCGACGCCGCTGCCCCGGAGGCATCCTGGACGACCGGATGAGGCAGGCCGAGTACGAGATGGACACGATCATCTCGATGGGGTTCCCGGGTTACTTCCTTGTGGTCGCCGACCTCATCATGTGGGCCAAGAACCAGGGCATCGGTGGGCCCGGGCCGAGGTTTTGCGGCCGGCTCGATCGTGGCGTACGCCATGGGCATCACCGACCTCGAACCCCTCACCCCACGGTTGCGAGACGCTGGGCCTGCTGAAGATGGACTTCCTGGAGCTGCGCACCTCACGATCACGGACAACGCCGTCAAGATGGTGGAGGCCAACAAGGGGATCGGACATCCTCCTGACCCTGCACTCGGTCCGTGATGTGCGGGGAGGCCGCCGGGGTCTGCGCCTGCTTGAGGTAGATCACGACGTCGTCGGGCCGCACGAGGGACTCGTCGGGGAGGTGCGCGGGCCGACGTAGCCCTCGTCGAAGTCGTTGACGTTGAAGATCAGCTGGCCGTTGGAGCCCATGTACGTGCCGAAGTTCTCGGCGTGGAGACCGCCGTGGATCGAGACCCGGCCCGTCCGTTCGTCCACGTACGGGCTTCCGTTCCGGTCCCGATCCAAGACCGTGCCCAGATAGAAGGCGAAGGCCGAGGCCGCCATGTTGTGGAATTTGACCTGGAAGGCAGCGGGCACGCCGCATGCTGCGAACAGATCGATGAACCAGGTCACCGCTCACGACGACGTGACCAAGCCGCCGTTCGCGCATGAAGAAGTTGCAGGTCGTGCCGCAGCCCTTGATGCACCTTGATTAACGACAACTGCCCTGTTCACGGGCCTGGAGCTCCGTGGAACGTTGTACGCCGCGTAAGTCGACTTGCGCGGGTAGGGCGTTTTGATCAGGTGGCCCAGTGGATGCCGAGTTCGGCGAGTGCTGCGCGCTGGGCCGGGTCGAGCCGGTCGCGGCGGGCCCTGTGGTTGCCGATCCAGATGCCGGTGAGGAGTTCGCTGCCGTCGGGGAGCCGCTCGACGACGGCCCGCCCCGGCAGGCCACCTTCCCGCGCGACGTACTGCTGCAGGGCCCGGAGGCCCTTCTGGAAGGCGTCGCCGCCCGCGCGCGGCCCGGTGGCCGTGGCGGCCTTCGCGGCCGTCGGGGTCTTTGCCGAGTCCGCCGGGCCTGCGGATGTTCGTGAGCCACTGCCCGACGGCCTGGTCGAGCGCGGTGGCGTGCCGCGGTGCGGCGAGGGTGCCGTGCAGCTCGTAGTAGGCCCGCGCGGCGCCGAGGTTCTGTTCGAAGCCCGCGTCGGCGGTGTCCCACACGATCCCCAGCTCCTCCAGCTCCGCCGCCCGCTCCCCGGTCATCGTCCCGGCCCGGTACGCCCGCCTCTGATCGGACAGCCACCGCCCCAGCGGGAACGCCCCCTCAACCTCGACGTGCTCGTAGGGGACGTCGAGGTGTTCCTCGCGCTGCCGGTACCGCAGCGCGGCTTCCGCGCCTCGGCGCCAGTCCTGCCGCTCGGTGTTGATCACCTGGTAGCTGATCCACTTCGCGATCAGCGCCGGATCCCGCGGGGCTGCGAACCGGAGCAGCAGCCGTGACTCCTCCTCGCCCTCCTCCGGCGCCTTCCCGACCGGCTGAGACGGGTCTACGATCCTTTTCTGGTTCTCCTGCGGAATAGCAAGAATTTCCACAGCCTTTTCATCATGCGCCCGAAACGGTCTTATCCAGGGGTGGTTGGACTTGCGAGGGATATTTGTTCTGGTTGTCACCTGCGGGAATGTTTGCGTGACGATCCCGGGGTGACGCTGGGGGAGTGGTGATCACGTTCGGCACGTGGGCCGCCCTGACATCACGATCCCTACGACGGGCACCGGTCAGGCTGTCGTGGGCACAACCCTGCGCGTCCTGTCCTGACCGCGTTCCGGGAACCGGGCGGGGGTGCCTCAGCCGCAGTCGGACACCGAGCAGAGCTCGACGTTGACGATGCCGGGCAGCCGCGCGACCTCCTCCCTCAGGGCTGTGCGCTCCGTCCCGGACAGCCCCTCGCGGAAGCGGACCTCCAGGTAGGAGCCCTCGTCGGACGATGATCCCGTCACGAACGCAGCCCCGAGCGGCTCCAGCCGCTCCTGGGCGTCCCCGAGGTTGCTCCTGAACGAGTCCGGGCTTGTTCTGGCGTCCCCGAGCGGCATGAACCAGCCCGGGCTGGTCTCGGCCCGGTAGGTGTGGGGCTCGGCCAGGGCGGGACCGACGTACGACTGCCAGGCGAAGATGACGCAGCCCACCAGCCACATCGTCGTCACCACGACGCCGCCGCCGGCCATCACCTTGACGACGACCGGTCGACGACGGAGCGGATCGGCGAACACGGCGAACAGGAGGAGCATGGCCGAGGGCCAGAACAGGAACATCCCTGCCAGGACGGCCAACACCCCCCACCCGAGGAGCAGGAGCCCGACGGTCGCGCACGCGCGGCCGAAGCCCTTCGGTTCACGCCAGAACATGAGCGGAACGGCCACCACCAGGCCCGTCATGACGAAGAGTCCGCCGATGTACTGCTGCAACCCCCAGGCCACGACGGGCGCCGCGACAACGATGGCAGCCACGGCCAACCCCCATTGCAGCCGGTGGACGCGCACAGCAGCGTCCCGGTCCTGTGTGGCCTTCACGATCGCCCCCGAAAGAATTGAACACATTCAACTGAACGCGTTCAATCTATCAACTCCGGCAAGCAGTTACCAGCACTCGGCAGGTCCTCGCGCGGCCGAGGGCGGGGGTGCGGATTCCACTCGGCGCGCCGCCCGCTGCGCCGACACAGCGCTCAGGAGTCAGGCGTTGACGCAGGCGCTGCCGAAGGTCGGCTGCAGCAGGCCGACGGGGTTCTCTCGGCCCGCAGGCCGGGTGCGGTACGCCGTAGTCGCCAGGTGGGCGGGGCGGCCGTCCGCGGGCATTCGCGACACGGCCTCACGGTTCGCCGAGTACGGCGACGCCGCGGTACCGGTGGTGTGGGGGTGGCGCCCGGCGACGGGACCCCCTGCGCCGATCCGTCCCGACGCGTCGTCACAAGGCCCACCGCGGTCGAGTCGGCCGCCGCGACGGACGATGAGGAGGCTGCCCCGCACAACGGCGGTGGCCGGGCCCAAGGCCCAAAGGGGTCGGCGCCGTTGCGGGCGCTGCCCCCGTCCCGGGCCGAGCGGTAGGCGCGAAGAGGCGGTGCGGGACATCGACGCGCGCTGCTCTACCGTGCTGATGAGACGGTTAGGTCTGGTCTCCTGCATCCGCCCGAACTTCCGTGGCCCGGCGACGTCGTTCGAAGAGCGATGCGGAGGGGGATGCGGTTTACGCGTTTCGCTGGTCGTGGGTCTTTGACGGAGCCTCGCGGTGGGCCGGACGAGGGCGTCGATGTGGGCGGCGAGGTCAGTGTCCTGGGGCCGCAGGCGGGCCCGGGGCGGCGTTCATAGGGCGGACGAGGCGGGCGGCGTTGCCGTGCGCGAGAGCCCGGTCCAGGTTGGCGACCGCGTCGTCGGCGCTGGCGGGCGAGTTGATGAGGTCCTGCAAGGCGGCGGAGTTCGGCTGCGTTGTCGCGGGCCAGACGGTCACGGTGCGGCCGGCGGTGTCCCACACGATCTCCAGCTCCTCCAGCTCCTCGAGCTCCTCCAGCTCGGCCGCGCGCTCGCCGGTCATTGCCCCAGCCTGGTAGGCGCGCCGCTGATCGGACAGTCACCGCCCCGGCGGGAACGCCCCCTCGGCCTCGACGTGCTCGTACGGGCGTCGAGGTGCTCACCCATCGTGGCCGTCCGGTGAACTGCAAGGCCCGGGAAGCACCGCGGCGCCGATGACCGCGGGGGCAGCTCCTAGTCGAAGTAGGGGGAGTCCTCCAACCAGCCGACAGCGTGGAGGTCACGTGCGAGCCAGGTGTAGGCGAGGTTGTGGTCTTTCGTTCAGTAGCGCTTGTCCCAGTGGACCAGATGCCCCTGGGAGCTCTCCCATATCTTCGTGGCCCCGAAGGGGTTGGTGGTGAAGAAGCCGTCGCCACCGCCACCCCGGCCCTCGCTCGGCATGGTGGCCGGCCGGGGCGTTGCCGGAGCGGCGATCGCGCTCGACGACATCGAGACGACTCCAGCGGCCAGAGCCGTGGAAGCGGTGAGCAGGACCAGGCGCCGGGTGCGGGACATGTGGGGGCTCCTTACGGAAGGGGAGAGGGTCGGTTCTGGTGAGCCGGGGCCCGTGTATCCATTGGGCCCGACCACCCCTGTGCACGTCATGCCGCTGCATCTCGGGGCTTGACAGCACGACACCGGCATCCTGTGACGCCGGTCGAACACCGTCACCGTCGCCATGAACCTGCCAGCCGTCAGCGGTGTGGTGCGGCGGGGTGGCCGGGCCGACCGGCGGGGCGTGCGCCGCACGCCCCGCCGTGACCGGATCAGGGCGTTGCCCGGCGCAAGGACAGGGCGAAGGCGCAGCTGGTGACGGCGAGGACGACGATCGGCGGCATGGGCAGGAGCAGGACGGATATCGCCAGGCCCACCAGTGAGGCGACGAGGGGGATCCATCCGAAGGCGGTGCGCCGTTCGACCAGTGCCGGGGCGTGCCGGACGGCGGTGAGGGCGAGGAGCCCGCACGCGATGACGAACAGGGCCATGACGAGGCTCATGCCCTGGGCGATGTCGAGGGTGCTGCGTTCCAGACCGAGCAGGGTCATGCTCGACTCCCGCATGGCTGCCGAGGAGGCTTGCTGCTGGGGGGTGGGGTCACCCAGCGCCGTCGCGGCCGCAAGGGCGAGGTGGCCCGTGCCCAGCAGGAGGAAGCCGCCGGCCCCGACTCTGAAGGGTCGCAGCGGCTTGGGCTGGGGCTTGCCCTCGAGGACGGGTGTGACGGTCGCGCTCACCGTGGCTCCTTGAAGTCGAACGAGGCCGCCCTCTACACCGGTAGAGGATGTTTCTCGCACTCTACACATGTAGAGGCGAATTGGTGGGGGGCGGCTGCGGCTCGCAAACCGGATTCGAACCGCGCACTGCTGATTCCGGCGGTCGTTGTCAGGGACGAGCTGGATGTGTCCGGGACGCTCTCCTCGGGGTGGCGTCTGGGTGCCCTGCGCCTCCCGGGCCCCGCTCCACCTCTTCCAGCTCGGCGGCTAGTTCGCCGGTCATGGTCCCGGCCCGGTGGGCCCGCCGTTGGTCCGACAGCCACCGTCCGAGCGGGAACGCCCTCGCGGTCTCCACGTGCTCGTAGGGGACGTTCAGATCGCCTTCCCGCTGCCGGTAGCGCAGTGTGAATGGGTGCGGCGGTGGCGCCAGATGGGTGTCGGCCAGGACGGGGCGGGTGTCCCTGCTCGCGCTGCCCAGCCGTAGTGATCATGGCCGTCACGAGGTGAGCAGGCTGCTGCCGTCGGGCGCCAATCCCGAAGGTGGCGGGCTGTCATGGATGTGCCTGTTCGCATGGGGTGTCCGTACTGTCATCGGGCGGTAGGCGTGCAGGTCGTGTGCTGGCGCGGAGGCGAGAGATCGCATCTGGGTCCCCTTCGGTGACGCCCTTCCCGTTCAGTACGGGTTCTTCTGGCCGAAGGCCGGCGAGGGTGCCCGGATCCGTGCCTTCGTGGACACCCTCCACGAGCTGTGTTGAACGTGTTCAGAAAACCTGGCAGCATGGCGTCCGGAAGGGCCCGCCAGACCCAGGGCTGACGTGGATCCGTCTGCCCCCGGCACGAGTTGGCCATGAGATCCGGAGGTCGGCACGACATGATCATCGCCTTGCTCGCTTTCTTGTTCCTGTTGTCCCTGGGCTTGATAGCGGCCGTCGCGCCGGGCCTACTCGTCGGGTATGCCTGCATCGCGGTGAGCGGCAAGCTGTCGCTCACCGCGAGGGTTCTGTTGCTGGTGGCCCTGGCGATGGGTACGGCGGCGCTGTGGCTGGGCCTGGGGGAACCCGCCAGCGTTCTGCTGCCGCTGGCCATGCTGGTGTCATTCCTCGCGACCCTCGCCTCGGGAGCCACGTTCCTCGGGCTCGAAGCCCGCAAGCGGCGCGCACCCCGCTACCCCGCCCCGGCGTGGCAGAGCTGGTAGCCGCCCACCCCCCGTTTCCGTACAAGGAGGGTCGGGCCGGCTGAGGCTGCCGGCTGAGCGGTCGGCGGGGGCCGGCGGGGGCCGGCCGGTGTTGAGACCTTGCCAGGCCCTGGTGCGCGGGGGTCGGCCGGGCAGGCTAGTTTGCTCGGATGAGTCTCCTTGATGATGTGGCCGAGCGCGACGGCTGGCAGTGCTGGGTGTGTGACGAACCGGTCGACCCCGACGAGTCGGTGAACGACCCGCGGGGGCCCAGTGTCGACAGCCGGACCGCCGACCGGAAGGCCAAGGTGGCCGAGCGGCTCGCGCACCGCGGGTGCAACACCCGCAAGGGTGCGGTCAAGGTGGTCATCGCCTGGCCGGAGCGCCTGTACGTAGTCGAACCCGCACCGCTGATCGCCGTCGCCGAGAGGCTGGAGCGCAAGGGTGGCCGCGAGATGGTGGGCCGTTGTCCGACCAGGAAGGACGCCCAAGAGGCGGCGGATTGGCTGGTGGACCGGTTCTCCCGACTGGTACCGGGAATGCCGGTGACCGCCGACATCCAGGCGGGCGGTGGCCAGTTCCTCGTCATCCTGGCCACCGGCCGCCGCTGATCGGGGATCACCCACACACTCGCGTCGAGATGGTGGTCATCTGACCGCCGCCGCGCCCGCCGCGCCCGCCGCGCCCGCCGCGCCCGCCGCGCCCGCCGCGCCCGCCGCGCCCGCCGCGCCCGCCGCGCCCGCCGCGCCCGCCGCGCCCGCCGCGCCCGCCGCGCCCGCCGCGCCCGCCGCGCCCGCCGCGCCCGCCGCGCCCGTTGCGTCGCGGGCGCGGGAGGCCGTCGATCCGTGGGCTGCGCCCGCGAGTACGGACGCGAAGCGCTCCAGGGGCCCCTGACCGAGGGCCTGAACGTCCCCCGCGACCTCGACCTCAGTGACCGGGTCCGCGCCCTGGAACAGCTGAAGGTGTACCCGGCCTCGCGCTCCCAGACGGCGTCGATGGTCCGGGACATCCTGCCGGAGGGTCGAGCGGCCGATGCCCTACATCCGGGACTCGTTTTGGCGGGGGCGGGAGTTCACCTCGATCGAGCACATGCAGGCCAAGGCTGTGACCTGGAGCCAGAAGGTGGCCGGCCGACGGCAGTGCCGGCCGTTGCAGGGGGCCGCCCCGATGGCGGCGTTCGAGGCGATCGAAGCCGAGACCCTGCTGCCGCTGCCGCCCACCCCGTTCGTGCTGGCCCGTTGGTCGACGGCGGTGGTCGGGCCGGACATCCACGTCAAGGTCGGCCGCACCTTCTACTCGGTTCCCTGGAAACTGATCGGCCGCGGGGTCGATGTCCGCTCGACCGCCACGATGGTGCAGGTCTTCCTCGAGGGTGACCTGGTCAAGACCCACGTGGCACTTGAGCAGGGCAAACGCACCGACAGGACGGACTATCCGCCGGAGAAGACCGCCTTCCAGATGCGCACGCCGATCTGGTGCCGCACCCAGGCATCAGAGGTCGGGGACGCTTGCCGCACGGTCGTCGACCAGTTGCTGGAGGTCAACGCGCTCTACCGGCTCCGCGCCGCCCAGGGAATCCTCGGCCTGAAGAAGACGTACGGCGACACGAGGCTGGAAGCCGCCTGCGCGTGGGCCATCACGGTCGGAGATCCGTCCTACCGAACCATCAAGGGCATCCTGATCGCCGGCGCCGGCGCCGAGACCGACCCGGAGCCCGAATCGAGCGGGGACGCGGGAGCCGCGGCCTTCCTGCACGGGCCCAAGCGGCTGTTCGCCTCCGTCGCCCCGGTCGAGACGGCGGATGAGCTCCACGACCACCAGGTCCACGGCGAAGCTGAGGGAAGCATCTGATGACCGTGATGCATTCTGCCCTGCGTGAGTCGCTGAAGTCGCTGCGGCTCTCGGGGATGCTGGAAACCCTCGATGCCCGCCTGGCCCAGGCCCACGGGGGCGAACTCGGGCACCTGGACTTCCTGCAGGTCCTGTGCCAGGACGAGATCACCCGCCGCGAGACCGTCGCTTTCCAGCGGCGTCTGGCACGGGCGAAGTTCGAGCAGCAGGTCACCTTGGAGGAGTTCGACTTCACCGCCTCCTCGAAGCTCCCGGCCGCCCAGATCCGCGACCTCGGAGCCCTGCGCTGGTTCCATTCGGGCGAGTCGGTCATCCTCTTCGGCCCGGTCGGGGTCGGAAAGACACATGTCGCCCAGGCCCTCGGCCACCTCGCGGTCCGCCAGGGCGCCCACGTCCGCTTCGCCAAGACCAGCCGCATCCTCGCAGACCTCGCCGACGGCCACGCGGACCGCACCTGGGACAAGCGGATCCGTGCACCGGTACGGCCCGACGTGCTCATCGTCGACGACTTCGCCATGCGCCAGCTCGGAGCGTCCCGAGCCGATGACCTCTACGAACTGGTCAGCGAGCGGCAGGGCAGGTCCCTGATCATCACCAGCAACCGGGCGCCCAACGACTGGTATCCCCTCTTCCCCAACCCCGTCGTCGCGGAGTCACTCCTGGACCGGCTGATCACCACGAGCCACCAGGTCGTCATGAACGGCCCCAGCTACCGCCCCAACAAGCGTCCGAAGAACCCCACCGACAAGACCAAGTAGGAAAATCGGTGGACGTCGTCGGGATACTGCCCTCATGGCCGTCACTCAACAACTTGCGCGCATCCCTGCGGAGTACCTCACCTCCTGCCAGCAGTCAGTTGGCGAATCACCGGATGGAGATCCTCACTGGGATCCGCCCTCGACGGACATCCTGGACCTGGACTGGGCGCCGACTCTGCTCGAACGGGTCTGCGAGCTGGGAGGTCTCGATGACGTCCACCTGAACGCTCTGCGGCAGTCCACCGAGGGCGATACTGCAATCGACCTCGGGTTCCTCAACACGCACCCGCATGCCATCGGTCCCTTCGGGCACGCTCCCACGGCCCTCTCCGCGGCTCAAGTGGCTCGCGTCTCGGAACTGCTCTGGCAGATCGACTTCCCTGCCCTTCTGGCCGCCCTGCCGACCGACGAAAGAGAGGCCGCTTCCTTGATCGGCGACGGGGCGGACAGGATCGTCGGCGGTCCGAGGAAGTACCTGCTGGGGCACTTCAATGCCCTGCGAGAGTTCTACGGTGATGCGTCCCAACGGCACCTTCTTCTCGTGCTGTGGTGGGACTGACGCAGGGCGTCCTTCAGCCAGCTCACGGCAGAACCTGGGGAATTACGTGAACTTCCGCCTGGGGAATTGCGTGACCGTCCACACGGCCTGTCCTTCAACACCGACGCCTTCCAGTACCGGCTCCCGTTCGGGACCACCTTCCCGTGCTGTACTCGCTGCGCGCCGTGTCACCGAACCCGCACCCCCGCTTAGGGCCGGGCGTCTCACATGTGGCCGTAGTACCGGGAGTACTGATCCAAATAGGCCGGCTCGCCGGTGTACTTGATCTCGTCGAACTCGGGGGCGTCCTTGATCTGCTCCTTGGTCCGGTTGACGTAGACCGTCTTCTCGGCCGTGTCGATGCGCTGGATGATGCCGGCCGGGAGCAGTACGTGTTTGCCGAAGATCCAGACACCCGTGTCGACGACGAGATGGGAGGCGTCGACGGCATCGGAGTGCTTGTCGACCTTTCCGATGCTGCCGTCGGTGGCCTCGACCTTGTAGCCGACGAGGTCGAGGCCCGTCTGGTGGCCAGCGGTCGGGTGGTAGACCCAGAACGCTTCCTCGGTCATGGCTCCTACCTCTCCGTGCGGGGTGACCGCTCCGGGCGGGCGCGTGTCACCGTCTCCCGGGCGCCTCCCCTGATACGTCCGGCTCATGCACGGGACGCCGGCCCGGCCTCCGGCCGGGAGTTTCCCGGGACCGCCGTGCGGGCAGGCGCCGGGACGGAACGAAGGAAGGGGTCTGTCATGGACGACCAAGGCGGCGCGGGAGGCGTACCTCTGCACGGCCACGACGGCGAAGCCCGGCGCCCCGCACCACGCACCAGGCCACGGAGGGACACCCGGACCCGGGGCGAGGGCCCGGCCGGAGAGGACCCCGGCACCACGCGAGCCGCGGACACGGACGAGGCGAGCCGCCTCGACCGGCCGGCCGGCCCGACCGGAGCGGACGAACGGCCCGCCCGCTGGAAGGGTCCGGCCGACTGACGCGCCCTTCACGGAAGACGGTGATACGGAGATACGGAGATACGGCGGCGCCGGAGGGCCAGCGCGGACGGCGCTGCCTGCGGTAGCGCCTGAAGTTTTGCCTGCGGCAGGTGCACGCCGAGTACGCGAGGGTAAACCCTTCATGACTCCGTTATGGCCCCCGTCTGCCTTCGGTTGAAGGGATGATCCCGCATGGTTCCTCGTATTCGTCATTCCTCGACCGAAAATCCCTCTGATGTTACTGATGGGACGATGTCCGGCGGTCGGCGTGTGGTCGGCGATCCGGCGGTGGCCCGGGCCGTGGGGATGATCATGGCGATGACGCCGTGCTCGGCGCGGGACGCCCGCGCCGTCCTCGCCTCGGCGGCCACGGCCGCCCAGGTCACGGCTGCCGAACTGGCCGCGGCCGTCGTCGCCGTACCGCAGGGGGTGGCGCTCCCCTCCCATGTCGAGCGGGCCCTGCGGCACGCGGTGGAAGCCGCCCGCAGCCCGGTGTGCCCCGCGCCCGCAGCGGCCGCGCCGGTGGCCATGCTCGCGAACCGGGCCCTGACCGAGAAGGTCCTCGCCCGGTTCCGGGCCTGTCGGGCCAGGCTGGGCGCGGAGCCCGGGAGCGAGGACGCGCGCCGGGAGATGGACGACGTGACGTACACCCTGTGCGTGCTGATGGGCCGGCTCCGCGCGCACGACGCCGTCACGGCCGCCCAGGACCGCCTCGACCTGTCCGCATACGCTGACGGGGCCGGGTAGACGCCGTGATCGGGGAGACCCGGCAAGGCGGTGATCAGCATGGGCCGACCGGTCTGGACGGGAGTTCTGAGCTTCGGGCTGGTGAGCGTCCCCATCGGCATGTACACCGCGACCGACAGCACCACGCTCCACTTCCACCAGTTGCAACGCGGCACCTCGGACCGGATCCGCAACCGGCGGGTGAACGCGCGCACCGGCAAGGAAGTGGAACTCGACGACATCGTCAAGGGCTACGACGCCGGCGAGGAGTACGTCCTGGTCGAGCCGGCGGAACTCGACGACATCGCGCCAAGCGGCTCGACCTGCCCTGGTGCCCGGGCCGCGCCGCGCGGCGGATGACGGCGTTCAAGCAGCAGGCTCGGCACCCGGCCGCTGAACCGGAGCAACACCGCCGCCCGCGTCGTGACCACCCGCACCCTTCCATGGACGTGATCCAGGCGGGAACATCCTGGTGACGGTGGACGGGGGTGGCAGACCGTGGGGCGTAGACGGGGTGCGTGGGCCGGGTCGGCGGTAACGGGAGGGGCCGCATTGGTGGCGGCTGTGCTGGGGCCGGTGACCAACTACGCCAGTGACGCGGTGCCTGGCTGGGCGGCGCAGGCGTGGGTGATCTGGCCGGTGTTCGCCGTGCTGGTGGCGGTCAGCATCGGGCTGTTGCTGTGGGGCCGGCATCTGGAGGCCGCAGCAAGGCCCCCGGCGCGGCTGGCACCGGTGAGCCGACTGGCCCGAGGCCAGCAGGCTTCGTTACGCCCCCCGCATGTTCAGCGCGTGCGGGGGCGTGAGGGAGAACTCGCCGTGCTGGCAGGCATGCTTCGGCGGCCACAAGGCCGGTTCGCGGTGCTGTGCGCGGTCGGCGGGATGGGCAAGACAACGGTGGCCGCGCAACTGGCCACCCAGGCCGAGGCGGCGGGCTGGCGAGTGTTTTGGGTGCGCTGGCGCGACGGTGCCGAGCTGGCGCAGCAGATGGTGCAGGCGGCGCTGGCCTGCGGCCTGCCAGAGGCAGAGCTGGAGGCCGCGCGAGCGGGGCAGGCGAGCCTGCCGGATGTGGTCTGGCGACAGTTGGGCCGGGTGCGGCGGTGGCTGCTGGTGGTGGACAACGCCGACGAGCCGCACGAGATCGGCCCGGCAGGGGAGTCGGTGGCCGACTATCGCGGCTGGATCCGTCCTCACGGCCGGGGCCTGCTGGTGGTGACCAGCCGGGATGGCAGCGAGCAGACCTGGGGTCCGTGCGCACAGCTGCTGCCACTGGAGCCGCTGCCGGTGCGACCTGCGGGGCAGGTCCTACTGGACGCTGCTCCCGTGGCCGGCACCGCCGAGCAGGCCCGGGAGCTGGCGGCGCGACTGGGCGGGCTGCCACTGGCGTTGCACGCGGCCGGCACCTATCTGGCCGGACCCACCAGCCGTTACCGCACCTTTGCCGCCTACCGACAGGCCCTGGAACAGGAACTGCGGTTCTTGTTGGGAGCGGCGCACCCGAATGGCTCCCATCCGCAGGTCGCCCGCGCCGTGGTGCGGCACACCTGGGAGGTGTCCTTGGATCAGCTCGCCGGGGAGGGCAACGCTTTGGCCCGCCCCTTGTTGCGACTGCTGGCCCTGCTGGCTCAAGCCCCCGTCCCACTGTCCCTGATCACCCCGGACCTGCTATCCGTCGTCACCGGACACGACGTCACTGCGGTGGCCCTGGAGGCCGCGTTCGCTGGCCTGCACCGCTACGGTCTCCTCGGCCTGCCTCACTCTCCCGGCAGCACCGGTCCGGCGTCGGGCAGCAGTGAGGGGGCGCAGGTGGTGCTGCATCCCCTGATCCGAGAGATCAACACTGTCGCCCTCACGGCCGAGACCTCCGATCTCGCCGTGTGGCACCGGGCTCTTGCCGAGCGGCTGACCACGGCTGTGCACGAGGCCAACCAGCGCGGGCGCGCTGGTTGGCCTGCAGCCGTGCTCCTCGCCCCCCACCTGCCGCTGCTGCTCGACTACGCGGACCCGCGCACCGCCACGCACCACCGCACCACTCTCAACACCCTGGCGCAGGTGCTGCAGAAGGCTGGCGCTTTCGGCGCGGCGCGCCTGCTGCATGAACGGGTCCTCGAGGTCGAGACCCGCATGCTGGGCCCCGAGCACCCAGATACCTTGACCAGCCGCAACAACCTGGGCAATGCCTTGTTCGGAATGGGAGAGCCGGCGGAGGCAATACGCCTGCTCCGGCAGACCCTGGAGGACCGCGCCCGTATCCTGGGCCCCGGGCACCCCGATACCTTGACCAGCCGCAATGACCTCGCATGCGCTTTGGACGGGACGGGTGAGCATGCCGAGGCGGTGGGTCTGCTGCGGCAGACCCTCAACGACCGTACCCGTGTCCTGGGCCCCGGGCATCCGCATACCCTGGCCAGCCGGGACAGCCTCGGTCTCGCGCTGGATGGGATGGGCGAGCACGCACAAGCGGTGCGCATCCACCGGAGCACCCTGGAGGACCGCATCCGTGTCCTGGGCCCCGAGCACCACCTCACCCTGCTCAGCCGCCACAACCTCGCCAGCGCCCTGACCAGGGCGGGTGAGCAGACGGAAGCGATACAGCTGCTGCGGCAGGCGCTCAACGACCACGCCCGCATTCTGGGCGACGAGCATCCGCACACGCTGGCCAGTCGGAACAGCCTCGGTCTCGCGTTGGATGGGATGGGCGAGCACGCACAAGCAGTGCGCATGCACCGGCAGACCCTGGAGGACCGCACCCGCATCCTGAGCCCCGAGCACCCGGATACCCTTGCCAGTCGCCACAACCTCGCTCTCGCTTTGACCGGTGCAGGTGAGCAGGCCGAGGCGATAGACCTGCTGCGCCGAACCCTCGATGACCGCGTCCGCATCCTGGGCGACGAGCACACGCATACCTTGAGCACCCGCAACGCGCTGGAGACAGCGCTAGCCATGTCCACCCAACGGCCACAGAGCCGGTGGTGGCACTGGCTGCGGCGCAGGAACGTCGCAGCCAGTGGCGGTTGAGGAGGCCCTGTATCCCCGAGCCGCCGCCAAGCGACAAGTAGCACTCTGTAACTATTGTTGCATTGCGTGAGCGTAGCGGTGGTTGGGTCCACGGCTGTGAGTGTCGGCAAACGACCGTCTGCCGACACTCACACCCGCGATCACGAACCCGCAGGTGGGCACCGTCGACAACCCGCGTCGGAAATCAACGTCGGGGAACGGTCCTTCGGGTAGTTTCCGACAATGCTTCTTGGCTACTGACGCACTTCGACGGCCGACCAGAACCCCGATCATCAGATCGACGCGCTTCTCCGCAACGCTGTCGACCGCGACAACATCCATGTCGACGTCGCCAGCGGCGCGCAGGCGTCCCGGCCGAAGCTCGATCTCGTCATGCAGCTCATGCGCGAGGGCGACACGTTGAAGGTGACCCGGCTCGACCGGCTCTCCCGTTCAGTCCTGCACCTGGTGACCCTCGGCGCCGAGCTGCGCGAGCGCGAGCGCGGGATCGGGCTGCACGTCATCGAGCAGGGCATCGACACCGCCACCATGGAGGGCCGGGCCACAAGACCAAGACGGTCCCCCGCCAGCCCCAGAGGACCGCCGCGGCGAAGTCTTGAAAGCTACCGGTGGGTTACTTGCTCCCTGGTGTCCCAGCTGGGACTACAGGGCCTTTCCGCAGCTTCTGATATCCGTGATCACCAGTACTGGAGCAGGCCCTCGCCACGAGCGACCGGGCCGGTGTCGCCACCTTCGTCATGCGCGCCCGCGAGTACCTCGTCGCCCTCAAGTCCGAGGACGGCATCCTGACCCTGCACACGCTCCACTGGGCCGACGAGATCCGCGACCCACGGGAGGAAGTCCCCGACCTTCCCGCAGCCTCCGATACGAAGACGAGCGCGAAGGAGACGAAGATGGCGGAGCAGCTCATCTCCGCCCTCGGCACGCACTGGGACCCCGGGGAGTTCCACGACACCTACCAGGAGAAGGTCGCCGCCCTGGTCGAGGCGAAGCGGTCGGGCGAGACCGTGGAGAAGGCCGAACCCCCGGCGGAGGCCACGAACGTGGTCGACCTGACGGAGGCACTGCGCGCGAGCGTCGAACGGGCCCGCGGCGGCGGGAAGCGCGCCCGTCCGCAGAAGGCCGCCCTGGAATCCCTGACCAAGGCGGAGCTGTACGAGAAGGCGGCGTCCGAGGGGATTCCCGGCCGCTCCGGCATGACCCGCGACGAACTGCGGGAGGCCCTGGGCGGCACGGGTACGGGCTCGGGCACGGACACAGGCACCGGCAAGGCCGCGTAGCGGCGCGGCATGAGCCGTCTCCTTCGGGGCAGGCGCGGACCAGTGTCCGGGCGGCGACCGCCCGGACGACCTGGAATCCGGAGGCACATCATGGGACATGGCGGAGACGTGGTGCGGGAACTGACCGCCGACCACGACGAGGTGAAGGACTACTTCGGGCAACTGCGCACCGCCACCGAAGGGGACCGCAGGCGCGAGCTGGCCGACCTGCTGACCATCGAGCTCGTCCGCCACTCGGTGGCGGAGGAGGAGTACCTCTATCCGGCCATCCGCGAGCATCTCGACGGCGGTGACCGGATCGCGGACAAGGAGATCGCGGACCACTCCCGGACGGAGAAGCTGCTCAAGGAGCTGGAGCAACTGGATCCGGTGAGCGCCGAGTTCAGCAGCCGGGTGGACGAACTGCGCATCGAGGTGCTCGCCCACATCAAGGACGAGGAGGAGAACCTCTTCCCGGCCCTGCGGCACAACTGCCCGCAGAGCTACCTGGATGACCTGGGCGACAGCATCCGCCGGGCGAAGAAGCTGGCGCCGACCCGCCCGCACCCGGGCAGCCCGTCGACACCGCCGGCGAACAAGCTGGTCGCCCCGGGCCTCGGCCTGGTGGACCGCGCCCGGGACCTCGTCACCGGACGAGGCCGGACGAGCTGAGCCGCCACGGACGACGGGTGCCGGAACCGGCACCCGCCGCCGTCCGTGTCCGTCGCCGTCCGTGTCCGCGGTCGGCACCTCGGTCCCTCGGCGCCTCACGCCCCGTTGCGGGGGCCGATGACACGGAGTCGCTCCAGGAGGTACAGGAACGCGTCGGCCAGGGGCGCGGCCCGGTGGTCGTCGTCCAGCCGCCGCCAGTCGATCTGCTCCCGCAGCATCCGCGCCATCGGCAGCAGGTCCCCGAAATCGCAGTAGTGCTCGCACAGGGCCGCGAGCTTGCTCTCCATGAGGTCCGTGGGCGAGAGCACCGGCATCCACACCGAGTCCACCGGCAGCAGCACCGCCCGGTCCAGTAGTTCCCTGCTCACCGGACGCCTGGCGAGCTCGAAGATCAGGTCGATCTCCTCCCCTCCGGACCGGCCTTTCACCAGCCAGTCCTCGGGGGCGCGGCGCATCGCGATGTCGCCGTCCTCCAGAGCCTTGATCGCGGCCTCGGAGTCCTCGGGACGCACACAGAAGTCCGTGTCGTGCTGGAAGTGGGCCGGCACGCCGTGCGCGAACGCGGCGACGCTGCCGGCGAGTGCGAACGGCTGCTCCGAGGCCTTCAAGAGCGCCGCCACTCGCTTGGTCGTCTCCAGAATGGCCTGCGTGTGGTCCTGCGGCAGCCGGGTTCTGTCCTCGGCCTGAAGATCCAGCTCTTCGGAGGGAGGTGCCTTCATGCGGCGCGCCTTACCGTTCGGGCGCTGATCAAACCCGCCCGTGGCGTGCCGGGCGCCTGTGCCGGGCCGGACCCGGCTGCCAGGGAGGGGAAACCTCCAGCCATACGGTCTTCCCGCCGGGGGCGGGGCGCCACCCCCAGCTGCGGGACAGGCGGTCCAGCACCATCAGGCCGTGGCCTCCCGGGAGGGCCGGATCGCGCGGAGGGCGGAGCACCGGGCGGTGGGGGCTGTCGTCGCTGACCTCGATCAGCAGCCCCTCGGCACCGTGACGCAGAACCAGCTCGCTGGGGCCGCCCGCGTGCAAACATGCGTTGGCGACCAGCTCCGAGACCATGAGCAGCACGTCCTCCACCCGCTCCCGGCGCCGCGCCCGCTCGTCGTCGTTCTCCTGCCCCTCCTGGTCGGGTGACGGAACGCCGCCGGGCGGCCCGTCACCGGCCGGGATCCACTGCCAGTCCGCGAGTGCCTTCCGGGTGAAGTCCCGGCAGCGCGTGACCGCCCCGGCCCGGCCGCGCAGCAGCAGACGACGCGTCTGCTGCTGCGCTCTGGTCATGCACGGCTGCTGCCCACTGCGCCGGTCGTCATGCCTGCGCAGCGGGCTACGGCGGTGGGGTACGCCAGTGGGGTATGGCGGGCGAAAGACGGGGGCCGACAGTGAGTCGGCGGCGGATCAAAGGGTATAAACCGGTGTGAAGCCGACTGTACGGTCCGACATCCCCGTCGGAGGCGGAGGCCCCCTCTCATGACTCCGAACACGTCGAAGACTCCCCCTACCTCGCACACCGACGGCCGCGCCCCGGTCGATCCGCTGGCCGAGCCCCTGAAAGCCAGCACGGCCGACGCCAGATCCCTCTCCGTGGTCCTCTTCCGGCGGCTGAGCACCCTGACCGAGGGCACCGCGGAGTACTCGTACGTGCGCAACACCCTCATCGAGCTCAACCTCAGCCTGGTCAAGTTCGCGGCCCGCCGCTTCCGCGGACGCAGCGAGCCGATGGAGGACATCGTCCAGGTCGGCACGGTGGGCCTGATCAAGGCCATCAACCGGTACGACGTGACGCGCGGGGTGGAGTTCACCTCGTTCGCCCTCCCCACCATCACCGGCGAGATCAAGCGCTTCTTCCGCGACACCAGCTGGGCCGTGAAGGTGCCCCGGCGCCTTCAGGAACTGCGCCAGAGCCTGGCCAGGGCCTCGGACGAGCTGGAGCAGGCCATGGGCCGGCTCCCCACCGAAGCCGAACTGGCCGCCCACCTCGGGATCACCGACGCCGAGCTGGCGGAGGGCCGGCAGGCCGCCCAGGCCTACTCCTCCCGCTCCCTCGACATGTGCGTCCAGGAGGACGCCGACCCCGGCACGGCCCAGCGCGCACTCGGCCGGGAGGAACCGGCCTACGAGCGGATCGAGGACTTGGAAGCCCTGAAACCGCTGCTGGAGCGGCTGCCCGCACGGGACCGGGAGATCCTCTCGCTGCGCTTCGGGCAGGAGATGACGCAGTCCGAGATCGGGGAGCTCCTCGGCATCTCGCAGATGCACGTGTCGCGCCTGCTCAACCGCACCCTGCAGAACCTGCGCAGCGGGCTGCTGACCGATGCCCCGCCGGCCGATGAGCCCGCATCCGAGCCGTCGCCGGACTCGCCGGACCCCTGCGGGAGCGGAGCCCGGGGCGTACGCCGGGCCACCGCGGCGCCGGGCTGACGGCGCGAGACGGCCGCAGACGGCGCGAAGCCGCCCCCGTCAGGGAGGGAGACCCGTGAAAGAGCCGGTGGAGTACCGCATCGAGCACCTGAGGCAGCGGCTCGCCGCGGCGGACATCGCCGAACTCGGCGTCCGCGTCGACCTGCGCGGGGACACCGTCGTCCTCTCCGGCACCGTCGCCACGCCCGAATGCCGCGCCACGGTACGGCAGATCGCGGAGGCCGAACTGGAAGGCGTACCCCTGCTCACCGACGTCGTGGTGGGCCACACCGACCCCCCGGAGCACGTGGAGGTGCTGAGGTGATCCGCGTGGCCGCGGTCGGGGACATCCACCTCGGGCCGGACAGCCAGGGACTCCTGCGGCCGGCCTTCGAGACGCTGCCCCACCACGCCGACCTCCTGCTCCTCGCCGGGGACCTCACCCGCCACGGCACCGCCGCCGAGGCCCGCGTGGTCGCGGCCGAGGTCGCCGAACTGCCCGTGCCGGTCGTCGCCGTGCTCGGCAACCACGACTACCAGAGCGACGAACAGGACACGGTGACCCGGGTCCTGGTGGAGGCCGGGGTGAGCGTGCTCGAAGGCGAGGGCGTGGTCCTCGACCTGGACGGCGTCAAGGTGGGGGTGGCGGGGACGAAGGGGTTCTGCGGCGGCTTCGCCGGGCGCAGCGGCAGCGAGTTCGGCGAGCCCGAGATGAAGTCCTTCATCGGCTACACCCGCAGGTGCGCCCAGGGTCTGTTCCGCGCGCTGCGCGAGGTGACCGACGCGGGATGCGGCGTACGGATCGCGCTCACGCACTTCTCGCCGGTGGCGGACACCCTGGCCGGGGAGCCGCTGGAGATCTACCCGTTCCTCGGGAGCTACCTGCTCGCCGAGGCGATGGACGAGGCCGGCGCCGACCTCGCCGTGCACGGCCACGCCCACCGGGGCACGGAACACGGCCTGACGGCGGGCGGTGTGCGGGTCCGCAACGTCGCCATGCCGGTGATCGACCGCGCCTTCGCCGTCTACCACCTGGGGTGACGGTGATCCCCACGCCGGGGCGTCGCCGCAGCCCCTCCCCGAATCCGCAGGAGCAGTCATGAACACCGCGCACAGCACCCGCAGGCACGAGGGCCGCGGCGGCCGGAAGACACGGTGGGCGTCATGAGGGTCGTGGTGACCGGGGCGACCGGCAACGCGGGCACCAGCGTGGTCCGCGCCCTGGCGGAGGACCGGTCGGTCACCGACGTCCTCGGCGTCGCCCGCCGCCTCCCGGGCCTCCACATCCCCGGGGTGCGGTGGGCCGCCGCCGACATCGACCCCGGCGGCAGCGACCTGACCGAGCTCTTCGCGGGCGCCGACGCCGTCGTCCATCTCGCCTGGAGGTTCCAGCCCACGCACGACCCCGTGGAGACCTGGCGCACCAACGTCCTGGGCAGTGTGAGGGTCTTCGAGGCCTGTGCCCGTGCGGGCGTCCACACCCTCGTCCACGCCTCCTCGGTCGGCGCCTACTCGCCCGGCCCCGACGACGGGCGCCCCGTCGACGAGTCCTGGCCGACCCACGGCTGGCCGGGCGCCGCGTACACCCGCGAGAAGGCCTACCTGGAGCGCTACCTCGACGGCTACGAGCCGGCCCACCCGGAGCTGCGCGTCGTACGGATGCGGCCCGCCTTCCTGTTCAAGGAAGTGGCGGCGAGCGAACAGCGGCGCATCTTCGCCGGGCCGCTCCTGCCGTGGCGCCTGATCCGCTCCGGTCTCGTCCCGGCCGTGCCCGCCATCAGTGGCCTGCGCTTCCAGGCCCTGCACACGGAGGACGCCGCCGAGGCCTACCGGGCGGCCGTCGTCCGCCCGGTCCGCGGGCCGTTCAACCTGGTGGCCGATCCGGTGATCGACATGATGTCCATAGCGCGCCTGCTGAACGCCCGTACGGTGCCGCTGCCCGCCGGGGCCGCCCGCGCCGCGCTCGCCGCCGCCTGGCGGATGTACCTGGTGCCCGCCGCGCCCGGCCTGTTCGACGCCGTCCTGCGGCTGCCGCTCCTCGACGCGGGCCGCGCCCGGGAGGAGCTCGGCTGGGTTCCCTCGCGCACCGCCACGCAGGCCGTGGACGCGTTCCTGACGGGACTGCGGCGAGGGGCGGGCCTGGACACGCCGCCCCTCGCCGGATCGGGCGCCGGGTCGCGGGCGGGTCGGTGAGGAGACCACGTAGCCCTGTACGGCTTCATGCCGGACGGGAGAAGAACCGCCGGGTCAGGCGGGTCAGGCGGTGCAGCCGCGGATAGCGCTCGCGCCGCAGGCGGGAGTGCCGGTCGAGCTCCTCGATGAGCCGCTCCGAGCGCTTGTCCACGCCCAGTTCGTCGAGCACCCGGTCCGCCTCGGCGAGCAGCGCCCCGTAGAGCTGCCAGGCCCCCGGATGGACACCCGCCTCCTTCTGGAGGAGCACGGCGAGGTGGTCCCGGCTGACGCGGGCCGTCGTCAGCTCCCGGGCCAGCTTCTCCTCGGCCTGCTCGGCGTTGGCGCTGACCTGCGCGGTGATCAGCTCGGCGAAGCTCTCCACGGCGATGGCGAGGTGCGCGTACAGCTCGCGCAGGGCCCCGGCGATGGGCGGCGGGAAAAGCGGACCCGCCTGGTGCGACTTCGCGAGGTCTGTCAGGGTCCGGCAGGAGACCCGCAGAACGACCGCGCAGATCTCCAGGGTGTCCAGTCCGGTGCGCAGCACCAGACGGAACAGGAGGCCCTCACGCACCCGCGGGTTCAGCCGCAGGCTGTCCTCCGCCTGCCGCAAGGACGCGTCGACCAGCGCGATGTCGTTGTCGAGCCGACGGGCCTCGTGGAGGTGGGCGGCGGCCGCCTCGACCGGTGTGTGCTCGGCGAGCTGGTCGCCGATGTGGCCGAGGAGGGCACGCATGCGCCGGGCGAGGTCCGTGATGGCCTCGCTCGCCGGCCCGATCCATACGGGAGGCACGAACAGGAAGTTGAACAGCAGCCCGACCACCGCGCCGATCAGCGTCTCCAGCACCCGGTCCCAGGCGGTGTCCGTCACGCTGGTCACGCCCAGCACCAGCATCGCGCTGATCGCGACCTCGGGTACGAACTCCCCGGCCTTCACCAGCGGCCCGATGACGAGCGAGGCCAGGATGATCAGCCCGAGGCTCCACCAGGTCAGGCCCACGAGCGCGCTGAAGCCGATCGCGAGCAGCACCCCGGCAACGACCGAGTTGACCCGCCGGATTCCGGTGGTGAGCGTGGAGTAGAGGGTGACCTGGACGACGAGCAGCGCGGTGAGCGGAGCCGTCAAGGGTGCGGGCTCGTCGCTGACCCGTAGCGCGACGACGTACGAGATGACGGCGGCCGCGGTCGAACGGACGGTCTGGACGACCGCGGGTTCCCGGTGACGGCGGACGAGGGCGCGCAGTGGGGCGATGGCTTGTGGCATATTCCGCCCCTTCCCCGCCGACGGAGAGATCAACGGGGCGTCGACGCGCCTCTTGCGCCGCCGGAGCCGCCGCGGCCGCCCCCGCCCTCGCCGCCGAACCAGTAGTCGCCCGCGGCCAGCGGCCACGAGGATGCCGCACGGGTCCGGGGCTCGGCACCGGGGCCTCCGGGGCGGCGGCGGACCTCGGCCTCGTCGTCAGGACGCTCGCGTTCCAGCACAGGAAGGCTCCCTTCGGTGGGGTGGGGGACTGGTTCCATCCTCGGGTCCCGCACCCGATGGCGCACGACGAGAGCGGGACGCGCCGTTCAGGGAGCGGTGCTCTGGTTGGTGATCAGGTCGATCAGTGCCGGCATGCCGCCCTCCCACAGTGCCCTGCGCTGCCGGTCGGCCGCGGTGCCGTCCCGTAGCAGGCGGTGGACGAGGGACGTCACCTCGCGGAGGTCCCCGGCCTCGTCCAGCGCGGGCCGGATGTGCCGTACGAGCAGGGCCACGGCCGCGCGGGCCTCCAGCCGGGCGCCGTCCGGCCCGACCAGAGGTCCCCCCACGCCGTGCCGGGCGGCCTGCCAGGTCGCGGCCTGCATCATCTCCTGCGTACAGGAGGGCGCGGGCACCCCGCGGGCGGCCTCGCCGAGGGCGGTGGCGACCAGTGCCCGCACGATGCCCGCGAACATCACCGCGTCGTCGGCCCGCAGCTGCACGTCGGCGCACCTGATCTCGACGGTCGGGTACTTCTCCGACAGCCTGGCGTGCCAGTACAGCTGGCCGGTGTCCGCGATGACGCCCGATTCCACCAGTTCGGCCGCACGCAGGTCGTAGTCGGCGTCGTCGCGGAAGACGGGGGTGGGTCCGCTCACCGGCCACCGTCCGAAGACGACGGTGCGCCAGCTGGCGAAGCCGGTGTCGTGGCCCTCCCACAGCGGGGAGTTCGCCGACATGGCCAGCACCGTCGGGAGCCATACGCGGATCCGGTTCAGCACGTCGACGCCCTGGGCCCGGTCCGGGATTCCGACATGCACGTGCATGCCCGTGATCAGCTGCTCGTCGACCAGGCGGGCGGCGTGGGTGCGCATCGCCAGGTAGCGGGGCACGGGTGTGACGGGCACCGGTGTGGCCCCCTTGACCGGCGCGGCCGCGGTCAGCGCCGCCTTGCAGCCGGTCGCCTCGGCGGCGGAGCCGACGGCGTGCCGCAGGCGCAGCAGGTGGCCGCCGATCTCCCCGAGGTCGGTGCATACGGGTGTGGCGACCTCGACCTGGGCCTGGAGGAGCTCGGCCTGGACGTCGTCCTCCGCGGAGACCGGATCGAGGCCGGCCGCGACCCGCACCGCGGCGCCGCGCGGGACCGGCAGCCCGGTGTCCGGATCCACCAGCAGATACTCTTCCTCGACCCCGACAGTGATCATCTGTGTGCGTACCCTGCCGTCGTCCGATGCGTGCGAGCGATGTGTGCCTCCGTCTGCCCGCCACGGCCGTTCCGCAAACCGGCCGCCACCTGCGGCGAGCCGGTGCCGGTCCCGTGCGGATGTGTGCCTTCCCGTTCTGCCGGGGCGTGCGTACGGCGGCGCGTACCTCGGCGCGTACCCGCCGGGAAGCCGGCTCAGGTGGCAGGGTGGACGGCATGTGCGGCCGTTACGCTTCCACCCGCAGCCCCGAGGACCTGTCCGGCCTCTTCCAGGCGGCGCCCCCGGCTCCCGGGCACGTGCTGGAGCCGAGCTGGAACGTCGCCCCCACCGACGCGGTGTGGGCGGTGCTGGAGCGCGCCGACCGCGAGACGGGCCTGCTGGAGCGACGGCTGCGGCCCCTGCGCTGGGGACTGGTGCCGTCGTGGTCGAAGAGCCCCACCGGCGGCGCGAAGATGATCAACGCGCGGGTGGAGACGGTGCACGAGAAGCCGGCCTACCGGCGGGCCTTCGCCAAGCGCCGGTGCCTGCTGCCGGCGGACGGGTTCTACGAGTGGCAGCCCGTCCCCGCCTCCGGCACCGCGAAGGCGCACAAGCAGCCGTACTTCATCCGCCCCGAGGACGGCGGGGTGATGGCGATGGCCGGGCTGTACGAGTTCTGGCGCGACCCCGCCGTCGCCGCCGACGACGATGCGGCGGCGTGGTGGGCGACCTGCACCATCATCACCACCGAGGCCACCGACGCGGCCGGCCGCGTGCACCCCCGCATGCCGCTCGCCCTCGCCCCGGCCGACTACGAGGCCTGGCTGGACCCGGCCCACCAGGACCCGGACGAGCTGCGCGCCCTCCTGGCCGCCCCGGCGGGCGGCCAGCTGGACGTCCGCGCGGTGTCGACCGCCGTCAACAACGTCCGCAACAACGGCCCCGAGCTCCTCGACGCGCCCTAGCTCTTCCAGCGGAGGCCGAAGCACCGTCCGGAGAGCAGCCGCGAGCCCCGACCGCCCGGACGTGTATAGAAATCTTGACACCATGTTGTGCTTGCTTGACACTGCAGGTGTCGGGTTTTCTTTACATCGGGAGTGGTCGTGGCAGTCGAGGAGAAACGCGCGTGGATCATGATCGTGGTGACGGTCGTGTCCTACGGGGCGTACCTGGCCGTGGTCCTGGGGCGCGCCGGTGACGCCCCGCTCGCCCAGGTGCCGTACGTGGCCGCGCTGCTGTGGACGGTTGGCGCGGCGATCGTCGCCTCGATCGCCCTGCACATCACCGTGGCGATGCTCGCGCCGAAGGAGGACACCACCAAGGACCAGCGCGACCGGGAGATCCACCGCTTCGGCGAGTACACCGGACAGTCCTTCATCGTGATCGGCGGCGTGGCCGGGCTCGTCCTGGCCATGGCCGAGGCGGACCAGTTCTGGATCGCCAACGTCATCTACCTGGGGTTCGTCCTGTCGGCGCTCCTCGGATCCATGGCGAAGATCGCCGCCTACCGGCTGGGCTTCCAGCCGTGGTGAGGCCCACGAAGGTCACCAACAGCATCCGTGCCCTGCGGTTCGCCAACGACGAGATGACGCAGGCCGAGCTCGCCCGCCGCATCGGTGTGACCCGGCAGACCGTCATCGCCATCGAGCAGGGCCGCTACTCGCCCTCCCTGGAGAAGGCCTTCCAGATCGCCCGCGTGTTCGCCGTACCGCTCGACGCGGTGTTCCAGTACTCCGAGACCGAGACCGAGACCGAGACAGAGGAAGACGACTGATGAAAGCCATCGTCCAGGACACTTACGGACCGCCCGCGGTCCTGCGGCTCGAAGAGACGGACCGGCCGGTGCCGGGCCGCGGCGAGGTGCTCATACGGGTCCGTGCGGCCGGCGTCGACCAGGGCGTCTGGCACCTGATGGCGGGCATGCCGTACGCACTGCGCGCCATGGGCTTCGGCCTGCGGGCACCCAAGGTGCGCGTCCGCGGCATGGACCTCGCGGGGCGGGTGGAGGCGGTCGGCGCGGACGTGACCCGCTTCCGGCCGGGCGACGAGGTGTACGGCAGCTGCGACGGGTCCTTCGCCGAGTACGCCTGCGCCAAGGAGGACACGCTCGCGCCGAAACCGCGCAACACCGGCTTCGAACAGGCCGCCGCCGTGCCCGTCTCCGCCTGCACCGCGCTCAAGGCCCTGCGCGACGTCGGACGGGTCGAGGCCGGGCAGTCCGTCCTCGTCCTCGGCGCCTCGGGCGGAGTGGGCACGTACGCCGTGCAGTTGGCCAAGGCCTTCGGCGCCCGCGTCACCGGAGTGTGCAGCGCCGCCAAGGCGGACCTGGTCCGCTCCATCGGGGCCGACGAGGTCCTCGACTACGCGGAGCACGACCCCGTCGACGGCAGCCAACGCTACGACCTCGTCCTCGACATCGCCGGCAACCGCCCCGTCTCCCGGCTCCGCCGCGCCCTCACCCCGCGCGGGACCCTCGTCATCGTCGGCGGGGAAGGAGGGGGCCGGTGGACCGGCGGCAACGAGCGGCAGCTGGGCGCGCTCCTGCTGTCCCCCTTCGTCGGCCACCGCCTGCGCACCGTCGCCGCCATGGAGCACCACCACAGTGACCTGCAGGTCCTCACGGAGCTCATCGAGGCCGGCTCGGTCACCCCCGTCGTCGACCGGACCTACCCGCTGGCCGAAGTACCCGATGCCATCCGCTACCTGAGGGAGGGCCACGTCCGCGGAAAGATCGTGATCCGGCTATGAGGCGCCGAGTGTGATGCGGGCGGCCACCGGCAGGTGGTCGCTGCCGGTGGCGGGCAGGGTCCGGACGTCGGCCGCCGTCGCCGAACGGGTCAGGATCTGGTCGATCCGGGACACCGGCAGGGCCGCGGGCCAGCTGAAGGAGAGCCCCCGCCGGGGCGCCTCCAGCCGCGAGGTGAGCGGGGCCAGACCGCGGTCGTCCACCGTGCCGTTGAGGTCGCCCAGCAGGATCACCGTGTCCAGCCGCTCGGCGGCGACGGCCGCGCCCAGCAGACCCGCGCTCTCGTCCCGCGGGCCGGAGCTGAAACCGCTCGGCCGGATGCGTACCGAGGGCAGGTGGGCCACGTACACGGCGATCTCGCCGTGAGGCGTGCGCACGCCGGCCCGCAGGCCACGGCTCCAGCCCTCCCCGATCCCGGCCGGCTTGATGTCCAGGCGCCGGACGTCCGCCAGCGGATACCTCGACCAGAGCCCGACGGTGCCCTCGACCGCGTGGTGGGGGAACTCCTCGGCCAGGGCCGCCTCGTAGCCCGGCAGGGCGGCGGGCGTCAGCTCCTCCAGGGCGACGAGGTCCGGCGCGGCCCGGATCAGGGCGGCGGCGGTGCCCCGGGGATCGGGGTTCTCGTCGCTGACGTTGTGCTGGACCGCCGTGATGTGGTGGGGGCCGCCGTCGGAGGGGAGCAGCAGCCCGCCGAAGAGGACCGCCCACACGGCGGCGGGCAGCAGCAGGGCCAGCAGCGCGGTGGCCGAGCGGCGCACCAGGGCCGGTACGAGCAGGACCGGAACCGCCAGGCCGAGCCAGGGCAGGAAGGCCTCCAGCAGGCTGCCGAGGCGGCCGACGCCGTTGGGCACGGTCCGGTGGAAGGCCAGGAGGCCGGCGGCCAGAACGGCGAGTGACGCCGGTACGCGCCCGCGCGTCCAGGCCGAGCGGCCCCGCGCGTCCCTGCCCCAGCGCCACCGGTCGCCGGGGCGCCACCGCTCACCCCGGCGCGGCCGGTCGCCTTCGCGCACACCGCTGCCGGT
The DNA here is from genome assembly GCF_045000215.1 of Streptomyces sp. 147326. NCBI lineage: Bacteria > Bacillati > Actinomycetota > Actinomycetes > Kitasatosporales > Streptomycetaceae > Streptomyces > Streptomyces sp. 147326. The sequence continues at coordinate 8,287,704 of NZ_CP134201.1, forward strand.
CCGCTCCACCATTGCCGCCCCGCCCATCCGCCTCGGCCCCGTTTCCCGTCCCGCAGCCATGAGCACGACGTCGCCCGGTACGACGCACGATCCACCGGCCGGGTTCCCGCCCGCCGGCGGATCGTCCGTGGAAGAGTGATCGCGGCACGTGACGAGGGGAGAGCCGCATGAGTGCTGCGAGGATCGCGATCGTGACGAGCGGCGACGGCGTCGACGAGGACCCGGACCTCCCGCTGATCCTGGCGGCCCTGCGCGCCGCGGGCATGTCCGCGGAAGCCGTGGCCTGGGACGCGGACCCGAAGGAGTGGGACGGCTTCGACCTGGCGGTCATCCGGTCGACCTGGGACTACACGGGACGGCTCGAGGAGTTCCTGGCGTGGGCCGATGCGACGGCCCGGGTCACCCGGCTGTGGAACCCGGCGCCGCTGGTGCGCTGGAACAGCGACAAGCGCTACCTGCGGGAACTCGCCGAGCGCGGGGTCCCCGTGGTGCCGACCCGCTTCATCGAACCGGGCGGGCACTGCGGCGAGGAGGACTTCGGCGGGCCTCACGGAGTGGTGGTCAAGCCGACGGTCTCCTCGGGCGCGCGCGACACCGCACGGTACGAGCCCGGTCGGCGGGCGGACGCCGTGCGCCACGCCCGGATGCTGCTGGACCAGGGCCGTACCGCGATGGTCCAGCCGTACCTGCGCCTCGTGGAGGAGGGGGAACGGGCCCTGGTCTTCTTCTCCGGCACCTTCAGCCACGCGATCCGCAAGCAGCCGGTGCTGACCGAGGCCGGGGTGACGGACAACTTCCGGGTGCCGCACCCCGGGGCGGCCCCGTACCAGCCCTCCGAGGCGGAGATCAGGACGGCGCGGGGGGCGCTGGCCGCGGTTCCCGCGCCGGGCGACCTGCTGTTCGCCCGAGTGGACCTGGCGCTGGACGAGGCCAGGGAACCGGTGGTCATGGAGCTGGAACTCATCGAGCCGAATCTGTTCCTACGGATCAACCCGCAGGGGCTGGAACGTTTCGTCGAAGCCGTGGCGGCCGGGCTCCGGCACACCACGGCGTAGCCGACGGCTCCGCTATCCCAGCCGGCGGCGCATCCGGCGGCGGCGCAGGAGGAGACCGACGGCAGCACCGGCCAGGGCGGTCGCCGCCACACCCGCCGTCGTCCACCAGACGGCGTATCCCTTGGTTTCGGCGGCCGGCACCTGAGCCGTGGACGCGGCCGGGGCGGCGGCCGAGGGCGAACCGGCCGACGGGGCGGCGGCCGAGGGCTGTCCGGCGGTCGGCGTGCCGGGAGCCGGGGCGGAGGCGGTCGGCGCGCCGGTGCCCGGAGCCGGGTCCACCACGGGTACGGCCACTTCGAGGTCGCCGTGTCCGAGGGCCGGGAACCCCACGTCGACGCTGACCTTCCAGGAACCCGGCGGCAGGGTCTCGGCCGTGGTCCAGCCGGCGGGTGCCGCGGCGGGATCGCGGACCAGGCGCCAGGGCCCCATGGTGCGGGCCCCGTCGACGCTGACCGCGTTCACGGTCGCGGCGACCGCCTCGTCGACGGCGTCCCCGTCGTTCTCCCAGGTGATGTCGGCGGTGACGTGGCCCGTCCGCTGCCCGGTCACCACCACCTTCACGGTGTCTCCGTGGGCGTGGGCCGCAACAGGGGTCAGCAACATGAGGCCGAGTGCGGTCAGGACGGCCGAGAAAGCGATTCGTATGCGCATCGTCGGGGTGCTCCGGTCGAGATGAGGGGGACCGGCGGACGGCCGCGCGGGGCGGCCGTCCGCCGGGGCGGGTGCACGGCGTCAGGGCGTCACGGCGCCGGGGCCGCAAGGGCCCGGCGCCGTGGCATCGTGTCGCGGCAGGGCTCAGCCGGCCTTCTGGAGGGTCCAGGCCTGCGCCGCGCGGCCGTCCGCACGCTGGAGGTCGAGCAGCCAGTTCCCGTAGTAGGGACGGTTGCTGACGGTGAGGGCGAAGCCGCCGCTCGGGTCGGTGACGGTGACCGCGCCACCGCGGGAGGCCAGCTTCCAGGCCTGCGCGCCGTTGTTCTTGTCGCAGGGCTGCTGCGCGACCCACATGCCCGCCGAGGGCGATCCGCCCGGCTGCAGGCACTTGCCGGAGACCGCGGACCGCATGCGGACCTGGCCGTTGCCGGCGTCGTCGAAGAACCACTGCTGCTGGGCGTACCCGTTGGCGCGGCCGCCGACGATCACCGTGCCGTCGGCGGTGCGGCCGCCCCACACCTCGGCGGCCATGCCGGTGCTGCCGTTGCCGAGCGTGTACTTGCTGCCCGGGGTGGTCGCCCCGCCGCCCGCCCCCGGCGTCTTGAAGGACGCGGCCTTGCCGGGTCCGCTGTCACGCCCGGAGCTGTCGCGGACGGAGACGGTGACCGTGTACGACGTGTTGGGCTGGAGGTTGTAGATGCGCAGCGCCTGCGACTGGACCCAGGTCAGGTGCTTGCCGTTCAGGAGGACCTGGTACCAGGACGCACCCTCGACCTTGGGCCAGCTCACCACGACGGAGTCGGACTGGATCTGGGCCGCCGTCGCGTCCGGGCCGCCGCCGGGCTTCTTCGTCGGCGTGGGCGTCGGCTTCTTCGTCGGGGTCGGCGTCGGGTTCGGGTTCGGACCCGGGTCGGTATCGCCACCGCCCTTCGTGCGCATCAGGAACTGGTTGTCCGCGATGTTCCAGTGCGTGGCCAGGTAGCTTCCGGCCTTGGGGCTGGTGTGGAAGTAGTCGTCGTGGTTGCAGTCCAGGATGTTCTCGGCCGCCTGGTTGGTGCAGATGTTGCGCATCTGCGGGTAGTACGGGGTGTCCGAGTAGCACATGACGTCGTACTCGTCGGTGCAGTGGGCGCCGCGGCTGGTGTTCGGAGCGCTGTTGTTGACCGCGCCCAGGTTGTGCCCGAGCTCGTGCGCGGCGGTGTGACCGCCCCAGCAGCCGGAGTCCGTACGGCCGTAGGACGGGCCGAAGTTGCTCTGGTTGGCCTGGCCGGGCCGCTCGTCACCCGCGAAGGTGCCGATGCCGCAGTAGACCTGGGTGTCCGCGAAGATCATGTACTTGCGGTCGCGGCGGTCGAGGCCCTTGCCGGCGAGCGCGTTGTTGGTCGCGCTGAACTCGGACAGGGCCGAGGCCGGGAGCTCGATGTTGAGCACCGTGGGGGTGCAGTCGGCGGCCGTGACGTAGCGGATGTGGCGTACGCCGCCGGTCTCCTGGGCGCTCGCCGAGTAGATGAGGTCGGCGTCGGCCGCCCACTTGCGGAACGAGGCGACGTACTCGGAGTAGCGGTCCTTGCCGGGGGCGTGGACGTACACGACCTGTACGCGGTTGCCGGTGCTGCCGTCGCCGTCGCACTGGACCGTCTGGCCCGCGGGGCCCGCGGCGACGGCCTGGCTGCCGCCGGCGGCGGCCGGTTCTGGCGCCTTCGCCTTGGTCGCCGCGGCGTCGGCGGCGGGCGCGTCCTGAGGACGCCCGCCACCCTCCTTGGAGGCCGGGTCTTCGGCGGCGGGGCGGGAGGGATCGGCCGCCGGAGCCGTCTCCTTGACGGCGGGCGGGATCTCCTTCGTGATGTCGACGCCCTTGGGCGGGGCGTCGGGGCCGTGGGTGCACAGGCCGGTGTCGGTGCGGTAGACACCGACGCACCGGTCGCCCTTCGGCGCGGCCTGGAGGCCGTCGTAGACCATTCCGCGCGCGTTCTCGTTGGCGGGCGCGGCGGCGATCGGTTCGGGATCCTGGTCCCGGGCGGGGGCGGCGGCCGGTGCGGCGGCCTCCGCGGCCTGTACGGGCGCTGCCGCCTGGGCGCCGTCGCCGATTCCGGAGTAGGCGATGCCTGCGGCGATCACCGCCGCCGTTGCCGTGGCGGCGGTGATGAGTATCAACCTCCGCGGTTTGCGGCGGTGGTCGGCGGCGGCGCGACGTCTGCGTCGTCCTGTCATGGGCACCTCAAATCATTGTCGGAAGACTGGGTGCGCGGAAGCCTGCCAGACGAATGCCGCGGAGAATTCGGACAAACGGGAGTCCGCTTCGAGAAATCATTCCGTTACCTGTCGACCTGATTTGACGAACAGTCAATTTTCAATAAAACAAGGGGAGTTACGCGCGTTGCACGTCAATGGTCCAGGCCATACGGAGTGGGTTGTTACCAAATCGAGATATGAAGCGAACGCTTATTGACGGGAATTCAGTCAGGAATTCACCTAATTACTACCTGCCGAATTCCCTCCGTCACGACCCGTGAGGACGCGTCAGCGCCCGCACTCCGCCCCGCCGTCGGGTATCGGTGCCACCGCGATGGTGGGGTGGATCAGGGGCGGGTGAGTGCGGAGGTCAGGCGGCGGGCTTCGGTGATCAGCCGGGAGGACCCGGTACGGGCCGCCGCTGCCGCCACCTCTGCCGGCGCCGGGCCCGTGGCTCCGGAGCGCTCCACGCACTCGGCGGCGACGGCCAGCACCTCGCCCGCACCCCGTACCGAAGGCAGGAGGGCCGGCAGTACCTCGGCGAGGACGCCCCACACCGTGGCGTACGCGCCCGCCGCGGCGGCCGAGCGGGCCGCGTCCGCCAGCCGGTTGGGCTTGACCGTGCCCAGGGTCACCATCGAGGCCAGCTCGCGGCCCAGCAGCGGGGCGTCCAGCTCGCCCCGGCCCGCCAGCACCAGCAGGGCGTCCACCGCCGGGCGACGGCTCCGCGGGTACCGCCCGCCCATCCCCGCCGCGATGGCGGAGTGCAGCCCGGGCCCCGCGGGCCCGCCCAGCAGGGCGAGGTGCGGCAGCATCCAGGCGCCGCCGTGATCGCCGGCCGTCGCGGCCAGCGTCACGCCCGGCAGCAGCCATGCGGCCTGGGTGTCCCGGTCCTCGGGCAGGACCGACGCCCGCACGGCGTGGCCGGCGTCCCAGTGGTAGCACTGGGTGAAGCCCTCGTGGGGGCGGCGCAGCCACTGGAACGCATCCGGGAACTCCCACCGCAGGGCCGGCCGTTCACCGCTCACGAAGGCGACCTGCGGCACGGCCGTGCCGGCCCGCGACCAGGCCCGGTGCGCCCCCGGATCGGGCATGACGATCCGGCGGCGCGGCGTGCCCGGTTCACCGTCCGGGCCGAGCCAGGCGGCGAGCCGATCGCCCTCGGCGGTCCCGAGCCGGGCCGCGGCCGCGGCGGCCGCCGGGGCCGCCGGATCGTACCGCCGTACGCGCAGCAGGGCCTGCCCGAAGTCGGCGGGTCCGGGGCGGACACCCAACCGCCGGTACTCCACGAGTCGTTCCACGAGCTCGGCCGCCTCCAGCGAGCCCGTGTCCCAGGTGGGCGTGGCCAGCAGGAACGGCAGGGGGTCGCCGGACCGCAGTGCGTACCCGATCTCGCGCACGCGCGCCGCCATCACCATCTCCAGCCCGCCCTGCGCGCACTCCTCGTGCCCGCGCTGCCGGCGTACGTACTCGGGCTTGAGGCTGTACCCAGCCACCCGCCACAGCAGCGCGGCCACCACCACGTCCACCGCGGTGAGCCGGTGCGCCTCGGTCTCCTCCTCGGGGTAGCGGTGCCCCAGAGCCGTGGACAGGGCCTCCGCGAGCGCGTGGCGGCCGTGGTGCGCCTGCCGTACGAGTCCGTCGAGGACGCGTTCGAACGCCGCCACGGTGTGGGCGCGGGAGTCGAGATGAGCAGCCGTCAGCTCTACGGTCTCGGCGAGCCCGGAGGGCGCGGCATCGAGCCGCTGCGCAGGCGGAACGGGCGGGAGGGCGTCCTGAGTGGCACTGAAGATCATGCCCGAACGCTAGGGGCGCCCACTGACATCGCCTTCGCGGGACGAAGCCGTTCCTATGACGGGACGGTCTCCTCCCAGCACGATCGCAGCTGTTCCCGCACGTCCGGAACGGATGCCGGGTCGCAGGACACGACGACCAGGAGCCGGCACAGATCGATGCCCTCGGGCCGCTTGACGGAGGACCACCGCCGCCCTGCCCGCAGCAGGGTCCCGAAGAGCTGCCGCCGTCCGGCGGCGTCGCCGGGCAGTGCCTCGTCCACGGCTTCGACGATCAGTACGTACTGGTCCGCGGGCAGCCACGCCAGATCGCGCAGACAGTCGTAGAGCGCATTCCAGTTCCAGCCGAAGCAGTCGGGCAGCCTCAGCCCGTCGTAGAACTGCTGGAAGACGCCGTCCGTGTCGCACATTTCCCGGCCGTCGAGCCGCGCTACGTGCGTCCTGCCGTTCAGCAGCAGATCGACGGGCAGGGCGCCTTGCTCGGAAACGACATGCACCCAGGGCACGGTGTGCACCGTCATCCTCCCTTCTGTGACCCGTCTCGGGCCGAACGATGCCGCAGTCTCCCGACGGCTTGGGGGCCGGGGCCGGTAATCCCCGGGTCAGTTGGCTTTGCCGATGGTGCTGCGCGCCGCGAGGCGGAAGTCCTTGACCGCTTGGCAGAGGGTTCGCTCTCGTTCGGCGGCAAGGGCGATGTCTTCGGCCTTGTGGGTCGTGTCTCCCGCGCGGGCGTCCTCGGCCATCCGCCTCATGACGTGTGAGAGATCGCTGGAGGCGTCGGCAACGCGTTCCGCGACTTCGGCGACGGGTTCCGGCCCTTCGAGGATGACGACCTCCACTGGGCGTGCTGGGATCGTGCCTGAGCACGGCCGTTGACGATCGCGGCCCCGAGGGTGGTCGCGGAACCGACGGCGGCGCCCAGCAGTGCGGCAAGTCCGGAGTCCATGGGCCCAGTCTGCCGCTCTTGTTGTTCATACAGCTGAGAGGCCCCTCCGGTAGGGCCCGCCTACCGTCGACGGCGTGGCCAGGGGTAGGTGGGATCCTCGGTGATCTTCACCTGCTGCGGAGCGTCTCGGGGAAAGGTCCAGACGCGGCCTGCGGTGCTGGTGGCGGTGACCGAGGTCGCGTCCAAGGTGACCCTGCTGAACGGGTTGGAGGAGCAGGACACCGCCAGCCACTCCAAGGTGAGTTCGTCGTCGTCCCGGACCAAGGCGACCCAGCCGATACTCCCGTGGTCCAGTCCCTCGCCGCTCAGGGCACGGCTTCCGAGGTGAGTACACGAGGCGTGCGTACTGTCGATGCTCATCCAGTCTCCGGGGGTCCACGCGGTGGCTCGCAGGATCTCCCTCCACTGCCAGTCCTCGGCCCGGGGGTCATCCTGCCGGTCGGGCGGCAAGAACCGCATGAGACTCATCACGGACAGGGCGCCGTCGGAAAACACGATGAAGTCTCCGAAGGGCGCCTCGCGCGCATTCCAACGTTGAGGTACCTGGTTGGTGTCGGGTATCGCGCCGAAGGAACTCACGCGCACCATGATGACAGCGAGACAGGCTTCGGAGCGGACGGCCTCCGAGGCGAGTGCCTTCAGATGCGAGGCCGAGGCTGAGACCTCGCCGAACCTCGGGAAGATCCTCCGTACGGCGAACCCGTGCTCGTCCGGCGCGCGGGCGGTACGCCGGTACGCCGGGACCGTCACCGGGTGGTGCGCGGGGCGTGACGGGCCCCGCGCACCGTACGGCCGTTGCGGGCGCGGCGGCTCAGTCCTCCAGGACGCTCAGGTCGATGCGCGCGAGGCGCTCGGGGTCGGTGAGGATGTCGAGCGCGGTGATCCTGCCGTCCTGGATGGTGAACGCCATGACCGAGATCGCCCGGCCCTCCGCCGTCGCGACCACTCCGGGGATCCCGTTGACCAGCACCGGATGGGCCGCCGCGGCGAACCGCGCGAAGGTGATCGCCTGGGAGGCGACGTCGGCCGCGCCGCGGCGGACCAGGCCGGGGCGCAGCGCGCCGCCGTCGGAGCGGGCCACGACATCCGGGTCGAGGACGGCGACCAGCGCGTCGAAGTCCCCGCCGCGCGAGGCGGCGAGGAAGGCGTCGACGACCGCCCGCAGCCGGGCCCGGTCGGGGTCCGGGGCGGGCGCCGCGCCCTGGACGCGGCGCCGGGCGCGGCTGGCGAGCTGCCGGGTCGTGGCCGCGGTGCGCCCCAGAACGGGGGCGATGTCGTCGAAGGGGACGGCGAACAGGTCGTGCAGTACGAAGGCCAGGCGCTCGGCGGGGGCGAGCGTCTCCAGGACGACCATGAGGGCGATGCCGACCGAGTCGGCAAGGAGCACCTCCTGCTCGGGGTCGAGGCCGTCCGCCCTGCTGACGACCGGGTCGGGGATGCGGACCTGCCCGTCCTGGTCGTGCAGGGGATCCTCGCGCCGCGTGGTCCGCGAGCGCAGCAGGTCCAGGCACACCCGGCCGACCACGGTGGTCAGCCAGCCGCCCAGGTTCTCCACCGCACCCGCGTCGGAGCGGCTCAGCTTGAGCCAGGCCTCCTGTACGGCGTCCTCCGCCTCGCTGAGCGAGCCCAGCATCCGGTAGGCCACCGCCCGCAGATGGGGGCGGTGTTCCTCGAAGCTCCGCGCCAGGACGTCCTTCTCGCTCACCTGCTGCATCCCCCTGTGCCGATCAGTCGGTTGAGATAGGGACGATAACCGACCCCCGGAACGCCCTGGAGGAGGAAGCAGGCGATCAGGTGGAAGGTGATCAGGGCCCAGGTGTAGAGGTGCAGGCCGAACAGGGCGCCGGCGTAGCCGGGGTCCGCGGCACGATGTGCATCAGGACCTGGGCGGCGGAGACGGTACTGCCGGTCACACGCAGGCGTGGGCGAACCAGAGGCTCAGGCAGTGGGAGAGCCGGGCCGCATCGCCTGGCCCGATCCCTACCGGGCCCCCGCGGCAGCGGGAGAAGCCGGCGGGCTCAGGAACTCGCGCAGGTCGATGACCTCGTAGCCGTCCGCCCGGGCCGCGTCGATGATCAGCGGGAGGGCGTCGGCGTCGAGGACGACGCCGTCGCCGGTGCTGCCGACGTGCATCTGGATGATCGCTCCGGGGGTGAAGGCGTCGACGGCCCGCTCGACCGCCTCGTCCACGGTCATGCCGCCCTTCGGGCCGAGGTAGCCGTTGGTGTCGGCGGTGAACTCGATCGCCGCGTAGCCCAGGTCGTTGACGTCGGCCACGGACTGCCGGGTGGTGGAGCTGTAGGGGAAACGGAAGAACGGCAGCGGCTCGGTCCCCGACGCCGTCCGGATCGCCGCGTCGGCGCGCCGTACCTCCTCGGCGCGTTCCGCCGTACTGATCTCGCCGAAGTAGGGGTGGCTGTACGAGTGGTTGCCGAGGCCGTGCGCGGCGCCCATGGCGCGGACCGCCGCGGGGTGGGCGTCGGCGAACTCCCCCGTCGGGAAGAAGGTGGCGGGCAGCTTCCGCCGCCGCAGTTCGGCCAGCACGGTGTCGATCCCGGCCTCGTCCCACGCGGCGTTGAAGGTGAGCGCGATGACCTTGCGCGTGGTGGGCAGCCGGCGGATCTCACTGCCGAGGAGCGAGGCCGGCGGACGCGGCCCGGCGGGCGGAGCACCGGCGGCCGGAGCACCGGCAGCCGGACGGCCCACGGCCGGTGTGCCCGCCGTCGGTCCGTCCGCGGCCCGCGCAGTGGGCTGCGCCGCCGCGGCGCCGGAGCAGGGTACGAGCCCTGCGGCCAGCAGCGCCGCCAGCGCGGCGCGTCGTCCGACCTCCACCACCATCACTCCCTCCGGTACGGCGCCGCCGTCACGGGGCCTCCCACGACTATGCGACGGCGCCGACGGGAGCACCCGCAGCCCGAGCCGGGCACCCGGGTGATCTCCACCGCGGCTGCGGGCCGCCGGGGTCTACGACGGGAGGCGCCGCCGCAGGTGCGTCGTGAGGTGGTGCTGCAGGGGCTGCCCCACCGCCGCCATGTCGTGAAGGACCGTCATCTCCCCGGCGCCGACGGTGTAGCGGCGCCGCGCGCCGGTGACCTCCTTGGCCAGCGGGGTCAGCGACACGTCCTTGGTCTCGATCTCGATCTCCGTACCGGACACCCGTCCGACGTACGTCTCGACGATGCCGGTGGGGTGCGCGAGCACGACCTCCAGGGAGGCGTCGGGCGTCACCCGCCACCAGCCCGCCTCACGTCCCGCCGGCCGGACCGGGGCCCCGGAGTCGTCGATCAGCCACGCGCGCGCTTCGTAGCGCAGGAAAGGGCGGCCGTCGTGGCTGAAGGTGATCTCCTGCTCGTAGCGGAAGTCCTTCTCCAGCGTCGGGTATTCGCCCTGACCCCGGCCGTGCCAGCGTCCCAGCAGGGGCAGCACGGGCCCCAGCAGCGGGTGCGGCTCGGGGCCCTCGCCCAGGACGTGGCTGTCGGGATAGGGATTCTCCTGCACCGGCTCGAACATGTTCACCTTGTCTGTCTGCGGGGACCCGAGGGGTCCCCGCAGACTAGCGCGACCGCACCGGCCCGCCCCGCCCCCGGAGAACGGGAGCGGGGCGGGCCGGGAGGGACCGGCTCGCAACGACCCGGCGCGCGCCGCGCCGTCAGCGGGCCGGCAGGGCTGCCGCGACCGAGGCCGGTACCGGCGCGAGACCGGCCGGCCGGGTGGTGAAGGTGCCCCGGCCCTGGGTGCGCCCGCGCAGCCGCGACGCGTAGCCGAAGAGCTCGGCCAGCGGCACCGACGCGGTGACCACCGCGGTCCCGGACTGAGCGGTGGACCCCGAGACCCGGCCGCGGCGGGCCGCCAGGTCACCCAGCACGCCCCCCACCCCGTCCTCGGGAACGGTCACCGTCACCTCGACGACCGGCTCCAGCAGCTCCACCGTGCTCAGGCGCAGCGCCTCGCGCAGCGCGAACCGGCCCGCCGCCCGGAACGCCATCTCCGAGGAGTCCTTGGAGTGGGTCGCCCCGTCGGTGAGCGTGACCCGCAGCCCCGTCACCGGATGGCCGCCGAGCGGGCCCTCGGCGAGGGCGTCCCGGCAGCCGGCCTCCACGGCGCGCGCGTACTCCTGCGGAACGCGCCCGCCGACGACCGCCGACCGGAACTCGAAGGCCGCCTCCTCCAACGGCTCGACATCGAGGACGACGTGCGCGAACTGGCCCGCGCCACCGTCCTGTTTGACGTGCCGGTAGACCAGGCCCGTCACCCCGCGCACGACGGTCTCCCGGTAGGAGACCTGCGGCCGGCCGACGACGACCTCCACCCCGTGGCCGCTGCGGATCTTCTCCACCGCGACCTCCAGGTGCAGTTCACCCATCCCCGACAGCACGGTCTGCCCGGTCTCCGCGTCGGACCGCACCACCAGCGAGGGGTCCTCCTCGGCGAGCCGCGCCAGGGCCGCCGAGAGCCGCCCGGTGTCGATGCTGCGACGGGCCTCGACCGCGACCGACACCACCGGCGCGGCCACCGAGGGCGGTTCGAGGACCAGCGGAGCCCCCGGCGCGCACAGGGTCGTGCCCGCCCGGGCGGCCTTCAGCCCGATCACGGCGACGATGTCACCGGCGACCGCCTCCTCCCGTTCCTCGTGCTGGTCCGCCTGGACCCGCAGGATCCGGCCGACCCGCTCCGTACGCCCCGTGGCCGCGTCCAGTACGGTCGCGCCCTTGCGCAAGGTGCCCGCGTACACCCGCAGATAGGTGAGCCGACCGGTCGCGGTCGCCGTCACCTTGAAGGCGAGGGCCGTGAACGGCCCCGCCGGATCGGGTGCGCGCTCCTGCTCGGCGCCGTCCGCCATCCCCCGTACGGGCGGCATGTCGGAGGGCGAGGGCAGGTACGCGAGGACCGCGTCCAGCAGCGGTTCGACCCCGCGGTTGCGGTACGCCGAGCCGCACAGCACGACCACGCCGTCCCCGCGCAGGGTCAGCTCCCGCAGGGCGCGGGCCAGCGTCCGCCCGGTCAGCGCCGAAGTGGCACAGAACTCCTCCAGGGCGTCGGCGTGCAGCTCGGCCACCGTTTCCTCCAGGAGCCGGCGCCGCCGGTCCGCCTCCTCGCGCAGCGGCTCGGGAACCGGTCCCGTCTCGTACGTGTCGGAGCCGGCGTGCCAGTGCAGCGCGCGCATGGCCAGCAGGTCGACGACGCCGGTGAACGCGTCCTCCCGGCCGATGGGCAGCTGCACCACGAGGGGTACGGCACCCAGCCGTTGGCGGATCGACGCGACCGCCGTGTCGAGGTCGGCGCCGGCCCGGTCGAGCTTGTTGACGAACGCGATCCGCGGCACACCGTGCCGGTCCGCCTGCCGCCACACCGACTCGCTCTGCGGCTCGACTCCGGCGACGGCGTCGAACACCGCGACGGCCCCGTCCAGCACCCGCAGGGAACGCTCGACCTCGTCGGAGAAGTCGACGTGCCCCGGGGTGTCGATCAGGTTGATCCGATGTCCGTCCCAGGTGCAGCTCACGGCCGCGGCGAAGATGGTGATGCCACGGTCGCGCTCCTGGGGGTCGTAGTCGGTGACGGTCGTTCCGGCATGGACCTCGCCCCGCTTGTGGGTGGCACCGGTCGCGAACAGGATGCGCTCGGTGATGGTGGTCTTGCCGGCGTCGACGTGGGCGAGGATGCCCAGATTGCGGACGGCGGAGGGGGAAGCGGTGGTGAGGGGTCGCCCGTTGGCGCGCATGGCCCGAGGCCTTTCGAGTGAAGAGATGAAGAGGGCGGCGCGAATTCCCTGACGACAGCCCCGTCACCCGCGCCCGGCAGCCGTGGACGGCCGTCCCGCCCGTGGCCCGGAGCGGGTCCGGTCAGGCGGTGGCGTACGGAAGGCGGGGGAGGGGGAAGGGACCTAAAGGTGCGTCACGGGCATACGGTGACGGCCGCGCAGCCGGCACCGAGCGTCACGAGACACCGGGATCACGTCGTACCTGGACGGGGGAGCGAAGGCGGCGGTGCGGTACGTGCACATGGCGCTGCTCCCCTTCTCTTCGGACTCGGCACGAGTGCGCGCAGTGCCGTTTCGGCAGCGCGTACGGCGAGTCTAGGGAGCGGACCGGGGCGGGGCACCGCATTTTTCCGAGAAGAACGTGTACCGTGCGTGATGATCCACTACGGAAAGTGACAATCTGTCTCATCCCCAGGAGTCATCATGTCCATGTTGCTGATCAAAGGGTCGTTCCGGGTGGACGGCGGTGCCGAGCCGGACGGCGACACCCTCCCGTTCGTCCCCGACGACGTGGCGGACTGGAAGCTGGTGGGCGGCCGCGCCAGGGTCGTGCCCAAGGCGGACGGCCGCGCCGCCGTGCGCCTGGAGGGCGTGGACGCGCTGGAGACGCATTACAAGAAGCCGGGCTACGGACCGGAACGCCACCAGCCGAGGAAGTTCGGGCACCAGGCCGCCGACGCACTGCTGAAGCACCTCGGATTCACCAGCATCGACCGTCACGAGAACGAAACCGTGACCACCGTTCCCGTCCAGGTGCCCGGTTTCATCCTCACCAGTGGCGCCGACGCCTACGGCCGCTGCATTGCGCTGGCCTTCGACGGCACCGTCCGCCCGCCCGTGTACAGCGGCTACGAGGTCTCGGTCGACGAAGGCCTGCTGAAGAGGAGCGCCAACTACCGCCTGGTCGAGGACGGCCTGGCCTATCCGATGTTCTATCCGGGCCTGCCCGGATACCTGCGCGACGTCCTCAAGGCCGCCGCCCGCGAGGCACGTGAGGCCGCACCGCCCAGAGGGTTGTGGGCCGAGGACAAGACCACCGACGGGGCATTGATCTCCGGCATCGAATCGATCACGGATGACATCACGGGGACGGTCATCCTGCCCAAGCTGTTCCGCCGGCTCAAGGACTACCTGGACTCCGACTCGGGCATCACCTCGCTCGCGGGTTTCTCCGCCTACCTCGCCGGAGCCGGCGACGAGTACCGCATCCTGCCGGACGGCAAGACCAAGACCGGACTGCACAGGCTGATCGAGATCAGCGACGACGGCAAGACCCTGCGGATGCCCCGCCGCTCCGACGAGCTCCTCTTCCTGGACAAGTGAGGACGCTCCGCACCCGGGAGACGGGCGGACCGCCGTCAGCCCGGCTGTGTCAGCGGCAGCCTGAGCACCAGCCGGGCGCCGCTCGCGCAGCCCTCGGCCGTCAGCGTGCCGCCGTGATGGGTGCTCAGATCGCGCGCGATCGCCAGGCCCAGACCCGCTCCGCCGTGGTCGCGGCTGCGCGAGTCGTCGAGCCGGGTGAAGCGCTCGAAGATCCGCTCCCGGTCCGCCGCGGGGATGCCGGGACCGTCGTCGACGACCTCCAGCACCGCGCCGCGTGCGGTGGTGCACAGGGTGACGTCCACGCTCCGGTCGGCGTAGCGCTGCGCGTTGTCGACGAGGATGGTGACGACCCGGCCGAGCCACAGTGCGCTCGCGGTGACCTCGACGTCCGCTTCGAGGTCCGTCCGTACGGGGACCCGGTCGCCGAGGCGGCCCTCCACCACCTCGCGCACGAGGGCGGTCAGGTCCAGCGGGACGGCCGTCACGGGCTGGGCCGCGTCGATGCGCGCGAGCAGCAGCAGATCGGCCGCGAGGTGCTGGAGCCGTTCGATGTCCTCCAGGGCCCCGCCGATCAGCTCGGGCCACAGCTCCGGGTCCCGGACGGCCAGGGCCACCTCCAGCTGCGTGCGCAGGACGGTGATGGGACTGCGCAGCTCGTGCGAGGCATCGGCGATGAACTGCCGCTGGCGGATGCCGGAGGCCTCCAGCCGGTCCAGGGTGGCGTTCATCGTCTCCGCCAGGCGGGCGACCTCGTCGTGGGTGGCCGGGACCGGCACCCTGCGGTGCAGGTCCCGGTCGGAGATCGCGGCGACCTCGGCGCGGATCTCCTCCACCGGCCTCAGCGCATGACCGGTGACCCTCCAGGTCACCAGGGCGACGGTGGCCAGCAGTAGGGGCATGCCGATGACGAGGGCGGCGGTCGTGGTGTCGTCGGCCGCGTCCGCGTCCCGCAGCGAGGCGCCGGCATAGACGGTGGCCGGACCGTCGGGGGTGTCGGTGATGACCTGGACGACCCGCTGACGGTGTTCGCCGCCGAACGGGCGGACCTTCCACGTGTGGACGCGGGCCCCCGGCAGGCCGGGGGTGCCCGGCGGCAACGGAGGCACGTCCAGCAGGTTCGGGCTGGCGAACAGCACCCGCCCGTCGGCGCTCACCACCTGGACGAACTCGACGCCGCGGGCGGGCGCGCGCAGGCGCCCCAGCTTCCCGGTGGCGGCGAGCTGGGCCACCGTCTCGGCCTGCCGCCGGGCATCGTTCTCCGCGTTGCGCATCAGGTTGCCTTCGAGCAGCCCGAGCAGGGCGAACGAGGCGAGTGAGAGTGCCGCGGCCACCACCACGCTGGCCCCCACGGTGGCCCGGGCCCGTACGGTGGTGGGCCACAGCCGCCGCAGCGCGGGCCACCGGCTCAGGGTCGCGCCCGCGATCGCGCGCAGGGCGGTGCCCACCCGGCGGCGGAGACGGGAAAGCGGACGGGGGCGCGCGCCGGGCCGCTCAGCCACCGTCGACCGCCAGCCGGTACCCGGCGCCCCGTACGGTCTCCAGCGCGGCGCGGCCGAACGGAGCGTCGATCTTGCGGCGTACGGCGCTGACGTGGACCTCGACCACGTTGGGATCGCCGTCGAAGGCGCTGTCCCAGACCTGTTCCAGTATGTCCCGCTTGGGCACCACCTCGCCGGAGCGCCGGGCCAGGTACTCCAGCACCGCGAACTCCCGTGCGGTCAGCCGGATCTCCGTGCCGCCCCGGGAACAGGAGTGCCGGGCCGGGTCGAGCACCAGGTCGCCGAAGCGCATCACCTGGGGGCGCCTGCGGCCCGTACGCCGCCCGAGCGCGCGCAGCCGGGCGACCAGGACGAGGTAGGAGAACGGCTTGGACAGGAAGTCGTCGGCGCCGGTGTCCAGGGCCTCCGCCTCGTCGTACTCCCCGTCCTTCGCCGTGAGCATCAGGATCCCCGACTCGTTGCCGGCGGCGCGCAGCTTCGAGCAGACCCGGTAGCCGTTCAGTCCGGGCAGCATGATGTCGAGCACGATCAGGTCGTAGTCGTGCTCGGTGGCCATCCACAGGCCCTGGGGCCCGTCGTGGGCCACGTCCACCGAGAACCCCTCCGACTGGAGCCCCCGCTGCAGGGCCACGGCCAGCCGTCGTTCGTCCTCCACCACCAGTACGCGCATGCCGGACAGGATCTCAGGCCCCGCCCGCTCCTGGCTGAAGAGGTCTTCAGGTGGCTTCAGCGGGGCTTCAGCATCCGCTCAGCATGCTCGGGAACGAGCCGGGCGCAGTGCCCGGTTGTCCTGAGGAGCGCCTGTATGTCTGATTCTGTCCCGCCGTCCGAGCAGCCCGAGAACGCGCCGGAGGCCGGAGTCCGCAAGCGAGCGGCTCTGGGCCGCCTGGTGCCGCGTACCAAGACCGCCCGCTGGGTGGCGGCGGGCGCGGCCGTGGTGGTCGTCGGCGGGGGAGTGGCGGCGGCCGCCGTCGCCGGCCATGACCACCACGGGGACCGGGGCCCGCGCCTCGTCCGGGCCGAGCCCGGCGAGAAGGGCGGGTTCAAGCGCGGCCCGGAAGGCGCGCCGCACGTGTTCAAGGGCGGCCGCGGCGGCCCGGAGGTTTCCGAGCGGCGCGCGGAGCTGGTCGGCCCCGGCGCGCCGGGCGCCCCCGGAGCTCCCGGTGGCAAGGGAGGGCCGCACAAGCCCGCCCCGGCGCCCCTGCCCTCGCTGGCCATCGGCGAGGCGGCCGACAAGGCCGCCGCGGCCGTGACGGGCGGGAAGGTCGAGAGCCTGCGCGTGATCGCGCAGGACGGCGGCGGCAGCGCCTGGCTGGCCGTGGTCCTCGGACCGGACGGAGTCCGCCACGCGGTCACCGTCTCCGGCGCGGACGGCACGATCACCAGCAACACCGTCATCGGCGGCCGGTAGCCGACATTGAGCAGGTGATCCAGGAGAACCCCGCCGCGGTCCTGGAGCAGGCCGAAGCCATCGAGGCGCAGATCATCAAGGTGCAGCGGCGCGTAGAAGCCCGTCACGAGACCCCCACACGCACGGCGTGCGGGGGTCTGTGCGGGGGTGGGCTTCCAGGGGGCGAGGGTCCCCCTCCGGCCGGGGTCGCCCTTGTTCTCGCCGACCGGGTTGCCGTTGTCGTCGGTCCAGTAGGCCCGCTCCGCCGACACGGTCTTGCTGTCGGCGCCGCAGATGTGGATGCCGTCGTCTAGCCACCGGTAGGTGCTACTTTCGCCGCGGCTGGTACCGCAGCCGTACAGCCTCGTCCGTGCGGCGGGCGCGTCCGCCGTTCCAGTTCCACTACCGGGGCTCTGCGCTGCCGCTCCAGCCCCGAACTACGAGTCGGGGAGTTCCAGCGGATGGTCGAAGACGTGCTCGGGCCCCGCTGTTGACCAGGCCGAGCCCTGCCCCGGTGCGAACGGAGTGTGACTAGGGTGACGCCATGTCTGTCACATTGAGCGGCGCAAAGGCTGCTGCCGCACTCCGTACGTCGGCGCGGGTTTCCGCCGAACTGCTGGTGGTCCTGGTCATGGGGGCGGCGGCCCTGTGGGTTCTGAGCCGGATGTGGTCGGTGGTCTGGCCGCTCATAGTCGCCTTGTTCCTCACCACCCTGACCTGGCCCCTGGCCGCATTCCTGCGTCGGCGGGGGTGGCGGCCCGCTCTGGCCGCCTCCGTGGTGACCGTGCTGTTCCTCCTGGTGGCCGCGGGCATCGTGGCGCTGATCGCCGTGCCCGTGGCCTCTCAGTCGGGCGAACTGGCGGACGGCGTGTCCGAGGGCATCCAGCGGCTGCGCGAGTGGGCGGCCGGGCCGCCGCTGAACATCGGCGACGACCAGATCGCCGGCGCCTCCGACGCCGCGATGGACCGTCTCCAAAACAGCGTCGGCAGCGCGGTCTCCACCGTAGTCACGGGGGTGAGCACCGTCTTCAACGGTCTGGTCACCGCCGTCGTGGCGCTCTTCCTGATGTTCTTCTTCCTCAAGGACGGCCCCCGCTTCCTGCCGTGGCTCACCCGCCAACTCCCCGGCCGGCTCGCCACCGACGTCCCGGTCGTGGCCGCGCGCAGCTGGCAGACCCTGGGCTCGTTCGTCCGGTCCCAGGCCTTCGTCGGCCTCCTCGACGCCGTGTTCATCGGCCTGGGCCTGTGGACCGTGGGCGTACCCCTGGTGCTGCCGCTGGCAGTGCTGACCTTCGTCTCCGCGTTCGTGCCGATCGTGGGAGCCCTGTTCGCCGGCCTGGTGGCGGTGCTCATCGCGCTGGTGTCGAACGGGCTGACGGACGCACTGATCGTGCTGGCCATCATCGTCGGGGTGCAGCAGCTCGAAGGAAACGTGTTCCAGCCCATGATCCAGAGCCGCAGTCTCGGTCTCCACGCGGCGGTGGTTCTGCTGGCAGTCACGCTGGGCGGCAGCCTGGCCGGCGTCGTGGGCAGCCTGCTGGCCGTACCGGTGGCCGCACTCGTCGCCGTCGTCTGGAACTACCTGCGCGACCAGCTCAGCGAACCACCGCACGAGCCGGAGGCCGACGAACGGCTACCCACTGCTCCTGCACCGTCGTAGGACCGTGCTGCGGCGCCGGGGCAGGACACCGGCGCCGCTGAGACCGTGTGCCCAGGTTCAGCTCGCGGCCGCTGGTGTCGGCCAGGGTGAGGTCGACGGCCGGGCCCGCACTGTGCGGAGCGATGTCGGGCTCCCGCAGGTACGCGAAGGCGTCCGCCGGGTCCTGCTTGCGTGCGTCGACCAGCAACGAGCCTCCGATCCGGACGTCCACGAGACGTTCACCGCATTCCGTAACCGGTATCGCGCCGCCCCTCGGATCCGACATCAGAACGATCTCAGTCATGACGTGATCATCTCGCATGTCTCAACCCGGTCAACCTTCCCGGTCAGCACACTGGCATCGACGTCGACATGGGCAACAAGAACGCCCTGTGCGACGGAACCCGGCCTTGATGTGAAGGCCTTCGCTTCGACCGCTGTGCGTCGGCGGAAGGCGGCTTGGCGGCAGCGCCCGAGCGGGCGGTGAGACGCGCATCACTTCCCGGGTGACTCGGGGTCGGGCATGCGCGATCATGACTGGAATGGACGCTCGTTTCCTTGGTATCGCTGATCTGGTCGACGCCCCGCCGGTGGCGGTCGTCGTCGACGTCATGCGGGCGTTCACCGTGGCTGCCTGGGCTTTTGCCCAGGGGGCGGAAAAGATCGTTCTTGCTGGGTCGCTGGACGAAGCGCTGGCGCTCAAGGCTCGCCACCCGGATTGGGTGGCGCTCAAGGACGGTCCGCCCGCGCCCGGGTTCGACGCCGTCAACTCGCCGGGCTTGCTGCGGTCTGTTGACCTTGCCGGCCGGACCGTTGTGCAGAAGACCACGGCAGGGACGGTCGGTGCCCTGGCGGTCAAGGAGGCGCCGTTGGTCCTGTGCGCCGGCTTCGTGGTGGCGGAGGCAACGGCGCGGCTCTTGCGGACGCACGAGAGTGACAGCGTCACGTTCGTAGTCACCGGTGAGGACGGGAAGGCCGACGAAGATCTGGCGTGTGCCCAATACATCGCTCGGAGGGCCACCGGGGCCGGGACGGATGCTGCTGAGTTCCTCCGCCGCGCTGCCGGGTCGCGTGCCGCCGCCGAACTGGCGGAGGGGGTGCGCCAAGGAGTCCATCCTGATGACGTTGCGCTCTGTCTTGAGGTCGACCGGTTCCCCTTTGCCATGGTGGCGGCCCTGGAAGGTTCGCTCATGGTCCTGCGGCCACGCGCGATGCCGTCGCTGACCGGAACAACGCGTGAGAATCAGTCCCGGTCCCGGCCGACCGGGACGACACCCCTGTAGCTGGCCGAAGCGACTGTTCTGCAAGGATGCCGAGGACCGCCACTGCACGCAGCTGGGACCGGCTCCACCCGAGACCCACCCACCGCACCTGCTGGTTCGACCACTACGGTGAGCGACCGCGCGCCAGACCCGGTGTGGTTGTGGTCCTCGGCCGTTGACGCCACCGCTGTCGATGTTGATCGCCGGTGGCGGGCCCGCACCCCGGTACGACGTCGGAAAGACCGGCAACGTCCTCACCGGCGTGCTCAGGCCCCCGCCGGCATCGGAGGGTCCTGAGGGGCTTCTTGTGCGAGTTCAGGTTCTGGGCGCGGCATCAGGTCGGTCAGCGGAAGGGC
The DNA here is from genome assembly GCF_045000215.1 of Streptomyces sp. 147326. Taxonomy (NCBI): domain Bacteria; kingdom Bacillati; phylum Actinomycetota; class Actinomycetes; order Kitasatosporales; family Streptomycetaceae; genus Streptomyces; species Streptomyces sp. 147326. The sequence continues at coordinate 8,307,611 of NZ_CP134201.1, forward strand.
CGTCGCGTCTTCAGGGGGCCGTGACAGGTGCAGCATCGTGTGGAAGTAGCCGTCGGTCTCCTTCCCGTACGGGTTCTCGCCGGCTGAGGTCACCGCTTGGACGGCGTATCGCTGCTCGTCCGCGTCTGTGAAGCGTCGTTGCCGGAACGTGTGCGTGGTGGCCGTCTCGGTGACCAGGCCGTTCGCAGCCAGGCATGCGGCGATGGACTCGTACGAGGTGGTGCGCAGGACGAAGGCCGCGACCCATACAGGGTCTTGGGCAGCGGCCAGGATCGGTTGGAAGGTGCGGGGGGACAGGAAGGTGGCCCCTCCGGTGATCGTGATCAGACGGGTGTGCCGCGCGGCGCGAAGCAGAGACGCAGAAGGAGGCGCGGTTTCGAGGTTCTCGGCGAAGCCCTGTTCCAGCAGGCCGACCTCGCATGCGTAGGAGATGGCGTTCGTGGCCATGTCCAGTCCGATCACCCGGGCCGGATCACGGCGTCGGCGAGCCGCGTAGTAGCTGCGGTCCCATTCGATCAGTTCGGCTGTGGTGAGTGCGGCGGCCTGCCGCGAGGTGTAGTGGGCATAGAGCTCGTCCAGTGTCACCTCATGGTTGAGGAGGGCGGCGTTGATGCCGTAGGAGCAGCAGATGTCCAGTACGGTCACCGGTTCCGCCCCGCGGGCTGTCCGCGTGCGGGCCGCAACCGCCCGCCGGAAGACGTCCTGTCCGTGATGGGGTGTCTGGTATCCCAGTGGACCCAATGCCCGGAAATAGGCCCGCGGATCCGGCTGATCGTAGATGGCGTCGAACGCCGTCATACCCTCCCGTACGGGGATCTCCGATGCCTGCGAGCCGTCGGCGGCGATGTTCCCGTGTCCACTGTTCCGCATCCCGCTCATGCAGGTCCTCCTCATACAGCTCAGGTCCGCTATCCGGCCAGAGTCGGTGACCCCAGGGCGGTACGGGAAGAAGGCGTGGCAGAAACCAGCCACGCGCCGCAACAGGCCGGGAGGAGATCGCCGTTCCGAGGCCGGCGAATGCGGGCTGATCAGTTGGGCCGTGCCTACGGGGCCATCGACTGGCCCCCGATGCCCGGGGCCCCGGCGAGCTGGCCCTGCCACCACGCAGCCATCTCGCCGCCGTCCATGGCCGCCCAGGCCGGGGTCTCCTCGACCTGGGCCCGGCCCAGCCGGCGGGCCAGCGCGACCAGCTGCCGTCCGGCCGTCCCGCGGGACTCCTCGTAGCCGCGCAGCAGTTCCTCGAAGGACCCGGCTCGGCGCCACCCGTCGGCGAGGGCGGTGGCGTCCTGCAGGGCCTTGGCGGCCCCGCTCGTGTTGTGCGGGCGTACGACGGTGGCCGCGTCGCCCGCCAGCAGCATCCGGCCCGCGGCGGTGCGGGCGGTCTCCAGGTCGTAGATGGGCTGGACGAAAGTGTCCGCCGGAGCCGTCAGTGCGAGCGCCCGTCCCCAGTACGGCGGAAACTCCCGGTCGAGCAACGCGCCCAGGTACCCCGACAGTTCAGCGGTCAGACCGCCCGGCGGGAAGCTCGTCGGGTCGTCGAAGCGGAGCCCGCCGCCGCGCGGCGGAGGGGCGTAGAGCACCCAGTTCACCCGCGGCCCGTCCGGCCCGGGGATGCGGTACACCACACAGGTGCCGCCCGCGAAGCAGACCGTGGTCACCGCCTCCGGCACCGAGTCCGCGTCGCTGCCCAGCCCCGCCAGCAGCTCCGCTTCGAAGTTCCCGCGCCAGCACACGTAACCGGCGTAGTGCGGCCGGGACCGCGGGCAGAGCGCCTCGCGCACCACCGACCGGTACCCGTCGGCGCCGACGACCAGGTCGAACCGCTTGACGGAGCCGCCCGCGAGCCGCACTTCGGCGCCCGCGTCCCCGGCCGCCCCGACGCCCGTCACCGTCTCCCCCTGCCGGTAGACCACCGAGTCCGGGACCGACTCCCGGAGCCCGCGCCACAGCAGTCCCCAGTGGTAGGAGTGGAAGGGGAACGGCTGCTCCCACACCACCCGCCCGCCAGGCCCGCAGGTGTCGTCCCGCACCACCCAGCGGCGGCGCTCCAGCCGGTGCGCCGCGATCCCCGCGGGCAGTGCCCCGCTCGCTGCGAGCTCCACGGCCCGCTCGTCGTGGATGCAGAGGCCCACGCCCCGGTCCTCGAGCCGCCCGCGCGTGCGCTCCAGCACCACGACCTCGCCGGCACCCGCCCGCGCCGCCGCCGTGGCGACGGCGCAGCCCGCGATGCTTCCGCCGACCACCGCAACCGTTCCGCCCCGCATGACCGCCTCCCGACGAAGAACCGTGCACGTGACCCGCGTTCAGAGGCGGATCACGTTACTGAATCCGCGGCGCCCCGCCGGGTCAGGGCGTCGGATTCCCGCCAAGCCCGCGGCCGCCGCCCGTGACCGCCCGCGCCGACGGGGCCGGCGGGGTCGGCTGCGGGGAGCCCTGCAGGGCCAGCGCGGTGAGCACGAGCAGCGAGTCCGTCCAGCCCAGGGGTGCGACCGAGGACGGCAGTCCGGCTCCGTTCACCGTTTCGGGGAGCTCGCCCAGCCCGTTGCGCTTGGACAGCACCCAGTCGAGCACCCGGCCGGCCCTCGCCTGCTCGCCCGTACCGGACCAGGCGAGCGCGAAGAAGGAGGTGCTGGCCGTCCACGCGTACGAACCCCAGCTGAAGGAGGGGTCGTTGCCGGGCGAGACGCCGCCGTTGGGCAGCAGCAGCGCCCGGTAGGTGGAGTCCAGCGCCCCGCCGAGACCGGGCGGGGCGGCGTTGAACGGGGGCGCCATGAAAGCCACCGCACTGTCCCGGCCGTGCTTGCCGTCGACGGTCCGCTGGTACCCCAGCGGGGCGAAGCGCGTGGCGATCGCGGCGGAGAGCCGCCGGGCCGCGTCCTGCCAGCGCTCCGCGTCCGCGCCCATGCCCTGCCGGCCGGCCAGGTCGGCGGCGGCGTTGAGCCCGGCGAGCAGGGGCGCTGCCGTACCGATGTTGGCGGTCGTCGTGTCCAGCTCCCAGTAGTCCGGAGACGCCGGAGGCAGCCCGTCCGGTCCCAACGACCGCGCCGCGTAGTCCGCCGCCTTCCGCACCATCGGGTAGAGCCGGCCCAGCCGTTCGTCCCGGCCGCCGGGCGGCGCCGCCTGGTACCACTGCCAAGTCGCCCAGGGCACCCAGCCGTTGCCGTCCAGCTGCCACTTGCGCGCGTCCGGCGGTCCGCTGCCGTCCAGCTTGGTACGGGCCTCCCAGGTCCCGTCGGCCCGCTGGGTCAGCGCGTCGTAGTCCAGGATCCGGTACGCCTCCTCGTCGTGCCCGGTGGCGGCGAACGCGGCCGCGGCGAAGGCGCCGTCCCGCGGCCACGAGTACTCCCAGGGCGGCGACCACGCCGCGGCGAACGCACCGTTGGGCTTCAGCAGCGCCCGCATCGACAGCAGGGCACGCTGCGCCGCGGCCCGCTGCACGGCGGTGGTACCCGGCACCTTGCCCGAGGCCAGCCACGCGCGGCTCTCGGTGACCTGCGCCAGGGCGCCCGGGTCGTCCGCCTCGACGACGGCCGACGCCGAGGCCCCGTCGGGCAGGTACCGCCACCGGCCGGAGGGCAGGCGCAGTACGTTGCTCCCGTCGACGTAGGAGGCGCCCACGGCGAAGGAGGGCAGGACGGCCTCGGTGGCCACCCGGTTGGTCAGCAGGCCCGACGTACGGGCCGCGAGCGCGGAGGCCGGTACGTAACAGGGCTCGGTCTCCCCGCAGCGCTCGCTGCCGGTGGGATTGACGTGGAAGGCCAGCCGGGAGGCGTAGGCGTGCCAGCCGCCCCAGTACGCACGGTCGTAGTTCCAACTGGTCAGCGAGCCGGGCACGGACCGTGTGGTGCCGTACCAGGCGATCGGCTTGTTCTCCGCGGTGGTCGCCTGGAGGAACAGGTAGTACGTGGTGCCCGGGGTGACGGCGGCGTCGACCGGGAATTCGACCCAGCCTGCTCCGGCGCCGCCGAGGGCGGCCAGGTTCAGGGTCCTCGAGGCGATCGTCGACCCCGCGTCCGTGCGCACCCGGCGGATCTGGGCGGTCACGGTGCCCGTCGCCGCCCCGCTCGCCAGCCAGACGCTCACCCGGGAGAGCCTCGTGCCGGTCACCGCGAACTCCTGGGCCGCCGCGTTGTTGGTGGACTTCACGCTGAACAGCGCGGTCTCGTGGCGGACCTGGCCGTCGTAGATCACGGCGGCCGCTGCGGCTGAGGCGGCCGCGGCGTCCGGGAGCGCGGCGGGCACACCGGTCAGGGCCAGGGAGAGCACGGCGGGCAACAGATTCCTCGCGAACGCCATCGGATACAGGCCCTTCCTCTTCGACGGGCGCGCGCGGTGTGCCGGGGCGCCGAAAGCTGGACCCACCATGCAGGTATCCGCTCCCGGGGACGGGGGAGTCGGGACGTGTCCCACCGGATTGGGCCGTAGCAGCATCCGATCGTGTGAAAGAAACAGCGGCGGCGCTCCTGCGTGAGCCCCGGCCGGGCCCGCGGGGGCGCACGTCGGCGAAGGCCGCGCGGACGGGTGTGCCGGGGGCGTGCGCGGGCGGACCGGGGCGCGCAGGCAGGCGGATGCGCTTCCTTCTGAAGATTTTCCCGGACCGGCTTGCACGATCCGGCTCGTTTTCCGATGGGGTGGTGAGTGGGAGCGTGCCTGGCGCTCCACGGCTGCTGGTCCGGGGGCAGGCACGCCGAATTACGCATGGTCCACTTGGAAGGTTCCGCGCCGAAGTGAATGTTGCCGAGACGATCGCCCTCGCGCTGTTAGCCGCCACCGCGGTCCGTTGTCTCGTACCTCTCGTACCTCTCGTACCTCTTGTAGTCGATTTTCTTGTGGCCGAAGTGGTCGACGTGGCCGATGCCGTCGACGTGGCCGATGGGTTCAGGGCGCGCGTGCGCCTGCCGGGCGCGTGGGTACGGACGGGAGCGGGCGGGCCAACCGCCCTGCGCCGCCTCGCCGTTCCCCCGGCCCGTCACCGTGAGCTCCCCACCGCCCCGGCGGGGAGCGCTGAACAGCTGTGGGGGAGCGTATGAGCGAAGGCGAATTCGATCCATCGGGGGACCAGGCGGTCTCCAGCGAGCTGGCCGGAGTCCTTCCGGTGGAGTTCACCGCGTTCCACTCCCAGCAGCACCGCGCCTATCTCCGGTACGCCCACCTGCAGCTCGGGAACCCGAAGGACGCCGAGGAAGTCGTCGACGACGTGTTCACCTTCCTGCTGAAGGTGTGGCGCCAGGCGCTGAAGGAGGCGAGCCTCCATGGCTTCGCCTGGGCGGTGCTGCGCGAGCACGTCGAGCGGCGGCTGGCGGTCCTGGGCCGGCAGGTGGCCATGGTGGAGACGGCGTGGTTCGCCGCGCTGCGCCGGTCCTCGAGGGAACGGCTGGAACTGCTGGAGTCGAAGCTCGGACTGTACGCGGCGATCGCGGGCCTGTCCGAACGACAGTACGACGTGGTGCTGCTGGCCTTCCTCCTCGGCAACGACTCCGACACCGTCGCCCGGATGATGGGGATCACCCCCGCGACGGTCCGCTCGCACATCCGCGGCGCACGCCGAACCCTGTCCCGCAAGCTCGGGGTCGACTGGATCCCCGGAGAGGAGAAGGACCAGTGAGCGACATGCCCTGCAACCGTGACATGCCGCTGTGCGAACTGGACGCGGCCCTGGAGGACGCGACGGTACTCGGGGAGGAGTACGCCGGATACGACGAGGGGGCCGCCCGGCGCCGGATCGCCCGCCGGATCGTCGCCGACCGCGCCCGCTCGGCGACCGGAACCACCACCGGCGGAACCCTGCCCGCCCGGGGGCAGCCGGCACCGCCCGCCACCGACGACCTCGTCCTGGATGCCGCCTGCCACGTACGGGCCGCCCGCGGCCTGGAAGACCTCGCGTGGTCTCTCGTGGAGAGCCGGGACTTCGCCGAACTCGCCCTGGACGCCGACTCCTGGCCCCACGGTGCGGACTCGGCGCTGCTCTTCGGCTGCCTGCTGCACCTGGCCGACCGCACGGACGGCGCGCAGTTCTGGTTCCAGTACGCGGCCGGTGCGGGCTCGCAGACCGCCGCCCGCTGCCTCTACCTCCACCACCTCGCCCGCGCCGAGGTCGCGACCGCCCGCTACTGGAAGCACCAGGCCCAGACCCTGCCTCCCGACGAGCATCTGCCGATCCTGCCGCCGGCCCCGGAACACCTCGAAGAGGCCCTCGGAGCCTCGGTCATCTGGACCTCGCCGCCCATCACCACCCAGGACCTCACCGCCCTCCCCGCCGGCCCCGGCCGGGCCGGACGACCTCCGCTGCGGCTCCCCGCGCGACTGCGCCAGGCCCTCACGGCCCGCCCGTACGAGGAGCACCCCGACCTGGGGGAGGTCTTCACCCCCGGCCCGCAGGTCGCGGTCGCCGTCGCGCAGAACGCCCGGCTCAACCCCCTGCACCTGACGGAGGAGGCGAACGCATGGGCGCTGGAAGCGCTGAAACAGCCGCACCTGATCCACGCGGCCCGTAAGACCCCCGAGGGACGCCCGGCGCCCGCCGCGCTGGAATCCGTCCACCAGGCGCTGCGCGTCCTGGAAGTCATCAACCGCTACTCGGGCGGGGTGAACCTGACGCAGATCGCCCGCGAGACGAAGCTGCCGCAGCTGGTCCTCGCGCGGGCCGTGGAACAGCTGATCCGCGCCAACCTGGCCACCCCGATCGGACCGGACGCCTACCTCGCCGGCCATGCCCTCCTCCTGGCCGACTCGGTGAACGGAGAGGGCCGCGGGCATCTGCGCGAGACCCTCGCATGGGTGCGGGACGCGGTCGGCGCCGCCGTCTACGTCGCCCGCTACACCGACGGCGAGGTCTCCATCACCCAGTACGCCGACGGCCCCGCCACCCCCGTGGTCGAGGAGTGGGTCGACTTCCGCGCCGCCGCCCACGCCTCCGCGGTGGGCAAGGCGCTGCTCACCCAGCTCGACTACGACGACAGGAAGGACCACCTGGCCCGCCACCGGCTCACCCGTTTCACCGCCCGCACCCTCACCAGCCAGCAGGACCTCTTCCACCAGCTCGACACCCGCCCGCCGAACGCCCCCCTCCTCGACCTGCAGGAGTACGCGCTCGGCACGGTGTGCGCGGCGGTGCCGATCACCGCGGGCCCGAACGCGGAATGCGTGGCCCTGTCCATCCCGGTCCCCGACCCCGGCCGGCTGAAGCAGGCCGCCCGGATCCTGCAGAGCGAGGCGGCCGCGGTCCTACTCGCCCTGATCGTCGCCGGCAGCACCCAGCCCGCGGCACGCAAACCGGAGGACACCGTCCTCTCCCCGACCGCCTAGCCCGCACGGCCGGCCACCACGGAAGACGGGCCCGCCGCCCACAAGCGGCGGGCCCGCATCAGAGCGGCGCTCCTTGTTGTGCGCACTGCTCACCGATCCGTTTGCGGGCCGCCGAGAACGCCGGGAGATCACCGGCCGACACGGCGCGCAGCAGGTCCTGCAGGGCCGTGGCCAGCGCGACGTTTCCGCCGTCGGCGGCGAGGCGTACGGCGTCGAAGAGTTCGGCGTTCTTGTCCGCGCTGTTCATCGAGTCCCCGGCGCCCATGACCCGGTCGTACTTCGCGCAGGCGGGGGCGGCGGCGCCGGTACCGGTGCCCGACGGCGGGGCGGGCGGTGCGGGCGGTGCGGGCGGGGGCGCTCCGGCCGTGGCCGTCGTCGTGCCGACCGCCAGTCCCGTGGCCACCACGGCGAAGGCCAGCAGGGTGGCCAGCCCGAGCACGGTCCGCTCCCTCCGGGAGACCGGTACGGGCGCCGGCGGCGCCCCGGGCGGGCGGCGCCGGGCCCACCACGAGCCGGCCACCGCCGCGGCCCCGGCCCCGGCGACGGCGCAAGCGGCTCCCGCCACCACCACCCGTAGCAAGGTGTCGCGTACGAAGGCGAGTTCCAGGTCCACCACACAGGGCCCGGGAGCCAGTGAGAACACGTTCCAGCAGCCGCCCACCATGCTCCCGGCGAAGACGACGCCCGTCGCGAGGCAGCCCGTGACGAAAGCCGCCATGAGTCCGAAGAGCACCGCCACCCGGCCATGGACCCGGTACAGCCCCGCCGTGACGACCAGCGCCACCAGCCCCTGCAGAACCACGGCGGCGGCGACGTTCCAGTGGGTGAACGCGAGGACGTACGCGACCTGCCGGCGGCGCTCCTCGGCCACGCCCAGGTGCACGTACGCCCGGGTCCCGAGGACGGCGACGGCGAAACCGGCCGAGCCGGCGAGGGACGTGACGACGACCCACCGCGCCCAGCGGGACGGCGGTCCCGCCGCCCTGCGACGCCACAGCGCGGCGAGGGGCAGGGCCCAGAGCGTGACCGCGGCCAGAACGGCGGGAGTCCACCGGTAGAAGAGCTGGGCCATGGGGTGCTCCAGAGCGGCCCACGGCCAGAACGCCTCCACGGGAGCGACCGCGGCGATCGCCCGGTGGTCGGCGCGCTGCTCGGCGTTGACGGGTCCGAGCCCGTCGGAGAGGTCGTACAACAGCAGCCACCAGCCCAGCAGGACCGCGAGCGGGACCACCGCCGCCGCCACTCCCACGGGCCACGACCGGCCCGACGGGCGTCCGTCGGGGGCGAGCCAGACCGTCGCACCCTGCACGATCCACCGGAAGAGCAGCACGACCAGCAGGCACAGCACCACCGACCACGCGGCCTCCGTGACGGTCGGAGCGGGCAGCCCGTCCGACTGGAGGATTCCGTTCTCCGCCGCCACGAGCCGGCCGGCCACACATCCGGCAGCTAGTCCGACGGCGGGCAGGACCGTCGGCGGGCGGCCGTCCCGGGCCTGCGCCGTGCCGCTCCCCGCCGCCATGGTCGCGCGCCACAGCGCGGTGCCGACGACGGTGACGACGGCCGGGGCGAGCACCAGGGCAACGAGCCAGCGGGAGTCGCGCGGGGCAAGGTGGTTGAAGCCGAGCCAGAGCAGCGTGTGCAGGCCGGCGGCGGTGATCGTGGCCGCCAGCCCCACCGCGAAGCACTCGCCGAAGCCGATCCGGAACTGCGCCGTCGGCCGCGCGAGTTCGACGGCGCGCCGCTCCGCACGGGGGTGCAGGTCCAGCGGTCGCAGCCAGCCGGGCCACCGCGGCTCCCGCGCCGCCCGGGCGTTCAGCAGCCTCAGCAGCCCGGGCCGGGTGCCACTGACCGCGTCGGCGCGGGCGTCGGCGCCGAACTCGCGCGCACGCAGTACCGCCGCGGCGCTGACACAGACCAGGGCGACGAGCACGGCCGCCCGCCACGCCACACCGAGGACGTCGCGCGCATCCGTCCCGGCCAGGGCGACGGCCAGCGGGACCAGCCCGAAGGGGACGAACGCCAGAGCCAGTGCGGCCGTCAGGTGAGTGATGTCGACGTCCTTGTTCCGCACGTGCCCGAGTTCGTGCAGCACGATCGCCCGCAGCAGCTCCGGGTCCTGCCTGCCCTCGGTGAGCAGCCCCCCGTTCAACCGTACGCGGTAGTCGCCCACGCGCCCGAAGGTGATCGCCGTCACTTGTGGGCGGCGCCTGGCCACGAGGAAGCGCGGTGCCTTGCGCAACCCGGCTTCCGCCACCAGGGATTCGAGGACGCCGAGCAGCGCCGCGTCCTCCGGGTCGTCCTCCGGTTCGAGGGGCTCCAGCCGTTCCCGCCACATCCGCAGCCGGGGGAAGGCCCAGTACAGGGCCAGGGCGGCGACGGCCATCAGCGCCAGGCCGGCCAGGATCCACCAGGCCTTCTCGCGCTCGAAGGCCGCCGTGCAGGAGAGCACGCCGCGGGCATAGGCGCCCGGATCCGTGACAGGGGCCACCTCCGGCGGGGCCGCGATGCACCTCTGGTAGTCGGCGAAGGTGTCGTCGGCGCCGGGGGCCACGGCGTAGTAGAGCAGGTTGTAGATGAAGGCCGATGTCCCGATCAGCGCGGTGACGAGCAGGACGAAGCGGAACTTGACCCCGTGCGGGAGAACGAACGGATCCAGGGGCTCGGACGGGGTGCGGCGGTCGTTCGCTGACAAGGGTCTCGGCCCCTCTCGTTGGCGCAAACCGGGATCAGGGCGTCAGCGTGTCGACCAACGCGTCCGCCAGCCGAACGGCTCGGTCCTCGTCCAGCCCCAGTTCCAGCGCGGCCGCGAGCGCCTGGGCACGGATGCGGCCCAGTTGCTCGGGGGAGAGCGGGACGCCGGGCGCGGGCGTGGCCGCGGCGGCATCGGTTCCGGCGGCCGTCGCTGCGTGTGTCTCCGTGGGTGTTTCCGCGAGCGCCTCCGCGGCGGCCGGCTCCGGGCGCCGGAGCACACGTCGCAGCAGCCGCCGGATCCCCTCCTGGCTGCGGTCGGCGGCGGTGGTGGCCAGGGACTGGGTCAGGGAGACCACCACCCCCTGAACGACGGCGAGGATGAAGGGTGCAAGGGCCACGGCCACCTCACCGCCGCCGAACCCCAGCGCTTCGTCCTTCGGCTTGGCGCGCAGGCTCTTGCGCGCGGCCTTGAGCTCACCCTCGGGGTCCCGGAAGTAGGCCTTGCTCTGGCGCCGGAACAACGCGAGCTCCCCTGGCACCGCCCGTTCCACCACGGCCCGCGCGATGTCCTGGACCAGCTCCTCGTCCACGAACCCCGGCCCGACGGTGTGCTTGCCCATGAGCGCATCCCTCCAGTGTGTTGAGCCCCCGTTCCCTCGATGGGGGCCACGACGAGACTCGGCTCCGCCCACCCGTCGTACAAGATGAGTGGCGCGGCGCACGAGAGCGCGGCCGAGTCCAATCGGGACGGTTACGCGCCCTGGTCATCAGGTCCGATGTGTGCTCGACTCGCGGCCGTTTCAGCCTCCGCTGAGCTGGCGGACGTAACTGACCCCGTCCAGCTTGAGATTCTCGAACGTATAGCCGTATCCGGCGTCGAATTTCTCGATCGACCAGTGCGTGTAGGAGATCGTCCCGCCCGTTACGTAGAGGGTCATGGAGGATCCGTCGACGACTGCGGGGCCTTTGAGGATCTGGCGGTTGTTGTAGTGCAGCTCCACCGTTCCGTTGGCGGTGAAGACAATCTTGTTGAGGCGCGCGGAGTCGACCCCGTCCCCATCCCATTCGCCCACCAATTCCCGGGGGATTCTTCCCTTGGGGAGTGCGGGAGACGGGGGAGCCGGTGGTGGAGTGAGGACGATCGTGCTGGAGGGGCGGGGTGTGCGCGGGCCGGGAGTGGTCGGATCGGGCGTGGGGCTCGGCGACTCGAAAGTGTCTTCGCTCGAACTGCTGGGCGTCGGTGAATTGTTCGGGTCGTCCAATAGATCCGGCTCGCCGCAACCGGTGAGGAGTACGGCGGCCAAGGCCATGACCGAGGCCTTTCGCGTAAACGGAAACCTCATGATTAAATCCCCCGGTTCCTCGGCGCGATCACAGCCGAAGCAAGGCTGGTAAGGCCGACGGCGACAAGGGTAGCGCTGCTTTGACTCGCGAGGAAGATTTCCCGATGAAAGGTCAAATCCGGCCCCTTGGTCGTCATTCCATGGCGGGCGGCGGCAAGGGCGGGGGCGGCACCGGTCCGCGCGGGCCTCCCCGCCCTGCGCGGTGAACCGGAACCGGCTCCGGCGTGTTCTCCGCGTCGGCCGAGCCGACGGCGGCCTTCCGGTACCAGCGCGCCACGGCGGGGTGCGTGAAGGACCAGCCGTCCCGCCCGGCCCGCAGGACGTCCGGGTCCGTCGCATCGGCGAGCAGGCCGAGCAAGACCCCCGGGTACAGACCCCACAGCGCGAACCGCGAGGTCAGGACCGCCCGCAGCCAGTGCCCGGTCACCGTGACGCCCAGCAGTACGGGCAGCAGCACCGGCAGGGCCGCGATGGCGTGCCCCAGCAGCACCACGAACATCAGAACGGGCAGGACGGCCAGTTCGGCCAGGAACCAGTGCGGCGCCGGCCGGCGCGAGGCCTGCTCGGCCAGCCAGACCGCACCCGCCAGCAGCGCCGCGGCCACGACCAGGGACAACCGTTCGGCGTCCGCATCCGGACCGACCGCCGTCGCGAGGATCAGGGCCACCCCGGCAGGGACGCTCCGCAGCAGCCACGACCGCACCCGGCCGAGGGGGTCCGTCCGCGCTGCCCTGCCGTCCAGCCGGTGCCGCAGGTACACGTACCAGCCGGCCCCGATGATCACTGCCGGGATGAGCGTGGCCGACTCGACCGGGGAGGAGGAACCGGACGCGGCGTAGGTGCTCGCGCTGTCGCCCACCTGCACGAAACCGAGGAACACCCACGACAGCAGGGACAGCAGGGCCGCCTGGACGCCGGCCCGGCGGCGGGAGGGGCGGCGCCCCCGGTACAGCACCCGCAGGTCGCCCACGGGTGCTTGCTCGTCCTGCTCCCGCCGGGCCAGCAGGTGCAGCGCCTGGTGGCGGTGCTGTTCCTGGAGCTGGTGCCCGCCGATGCCACCGTGCTGGCGGTACGGCGGGAAGGAGCCGAAGAGGTGCTGGACCAGCCGCATTTCGAGGGCTTCGACGGTGGCTCCCTCGGCCACCAGCTCGGCGGGCACGGCCCGGCCGTCGGTGTAGAGCAGTCTGGCCGCGCCGGCCAGCGTCGGGTCGGAGAGGACGGTGGCGGCCGGCAGGTCCGGCCGGTCGGCGAGCGCCGCCAGGACCGGCGCCCAGTCCTGCTCCTTCGTACGGGAGCGGGAGCTGCGCTGGATCCAGCCGTCGAGGTCGCCGACGCCCACGGGGAGCAGCCGGACGCCGGTGCTCCCGGCGATGACGGTGTCGGTCTGCTCCACGGTCCGGGTGAACTCCGCCCACCCGCTGACGAGCACGAACGGGGCCTGCTGCGGCAGTTGGTTGAAGGTGTGGAGTGCCCGGCCGCGTTGACGCAGGGTCAGACTGTCGAAGTCGTCGAGGATGGGCAGCAGCCGGTGCCGGCCGAGGAGGGTCCGGACGTCCTCGGTGGTGCAGCCGGTGAGTGCGTCGGCGATCCAGGCGAGCAGGCTGTCCGGGCCGCGCTCGGGGCGCCATCCGCGCAGCGACACCAGTACGGGCACCACGGGCGCGGAGCCCCCGCCACCGTCCGCCGTCAGCAGCCGGGTGCCCAGATGGCGCGCCAGCTGGGTCTTGCCGCTGCCGCGGTCGCCGAGGACCAGCAGGCGCCGCGTTCCGGTGAGGGCGAAGATCTCCCCGATCTGCTCGTAGTGGCCGGTGAGGTCGGCTGCGTCGGATCCGGTGTCGGTGAAGTCGGGCCCGACGGTGGTGAAGCGCAGCGGGATCGGGGCCGGATGGGCGGCGACACCCCACGGCCTGCGGTCGGGGGCGAGGGTCCGCCAGGCGTCCCGTTCCAGCGAGCTGGGCCGGGGCCCGGAGGGGGTGTCCGGCACGCGCGGCGCGGGGTCCGTACGCTCGGCCGGCGGGCGGCCCGCGGGCAGGACGAGGCGGTTCCGCTCGTACTGCGCCCGGGCACGACGGTGCCGGGCCTGCCAGAGGTCCAGGTTGGCGTCCGGATCGCAGGCGGTCACCCACGCCTTGACGAGGTCCCAGCGCGGCAGGTCCCGCCCGGTGGTGGCCGCACTGAGCGCGCCCTTGCTCCAGTGGGTGACGGCGTAGAGGTTGTCCAGGGTCAGCCCGGCCGTGGCACGGAGCTCGCGCAGTTCCTGCGCGAGCTCCGCCAGGGCCGGGACGGTGGTGTCGAGCGGCCGCTGCGGCCGCCCCCGCCGCCCCGTGCCCACGGCGCTACCGGCCGATCCGGTCGGGCCGGACGCCGCCGTCGCCACCGTCGGCGGTGATCCGGCGGCCCAACTCCAGAGCGGTGGTCGTCACCATGACGATCACGCCGAGCGCCGTACCGGGGGAGTACCCGAGCCCGCCCATGACGGCCGTCACCACGGCCACCACCACGACCACGACGATCTTCACACCGAGTGCAGAGGGGAGCCCGCAGGGGCGCGGAAAGGAAGCCGGTGAAATGACCACGAGGACAACTCCTTCGAAAGCAACGGTCCGGAGGGAGTGCATCGCGCCTGCGCGGGCCCGCAGTTGGCGCTACGGGCTGTCCGCTCCCGGCCCAGGAGGCCGCGGGCGCTCCTCAACCATGCCCGAGCGCGGCTGCGGGCAACACCACTTCTTGATAAGCGGACATGCCCGCCATTTCGGGGATGCCCGCCCTGCTGAACTTTTCCCGGGCCCGGCCCCGCGGCCGTGAACAATTCCCGCGCCCGTGAATCCCCCCAGCTCACGGCCACCCCGCCCGGCCGGAGTCGTTCACGAAGAACCAGCCGCCCTGAACAACCACTGCGCGGCGCATACTGCTCCTGCGGCGGATCCCTGAAGATTCGCCACCGCTCGCGCGGGCGCCACGGTCCGGAACACGCGCAGGCGGGGGCCGTTGGCGCGACCCCCGCCCCCTCCCCGCCCCCTCCCCGCCCTCCACCGTCCTCCAGGGTGTGCCTGTCGGATGCGGCCCCCGTTTCGGACGGACCGGAAGCGAGCCCCATCATGGTCCGGTGACGAAAACGAGCAGGAGCGTGCCGGCAGGGTTGTCCCCGTACCAGCAGGAGCTGCGGGACCGGATGCTCGCCGCCCCCGTGGTCCCGGCCCCCGTTCCCTGGAGGCCGGTCTTCGAGCCCCTCGCCCCGGTGGGCGGGCTGCTCGGCATCGGTTTCGCGGCCCACCCCGGCACCGGACACGACCTGGTGATGGTCGTCTCGAACGACGGCCACGGCCTCTTCGATTCGGTCACCGGGGAAAAGATCGCGCGCGATCGGGACCCCGACCCCGACGACAGCACGCCGGACGCGGTGCCCGACCTTTCCTGTCCGGGCCTGGGGCCGGTCGCCGGAAGCCGGGTACGCATCGCCGGGCTCCACGGCGGCGGCCTGCACAGCACCACCGCCGACGGCTGGACGCTGGAGGTAGTGAGCCCCGCCTGGCCGCATGACCGCGTACTGCTCTGCACCGACGGCGGGCTCCCGCACTCCGGCCCGCACGGCGAGAGGTGGTGGCACATCTTCCACGCCAACTACTCGGAGCTGCGGGCGGTCGGCTTCTCCCCGTCGGGGCGGACCCTCGCCGTCGCGACGAGCAGCGACCTCACCCTGTGGACCCGCTCCCTCGCCTGACCGGGCGAGACGGATGAAGCGCCGCTCACTCGGCCGCCGCCAGGCGCCGGCCCCGACTCCGCCGCTGCCGAAGCGCGGTTCGGCGCCCCGCGAGCGGGCGGTCGGCGTGCCCAGCGCTCTGCGTCGCTCATCTCCAGGGGTTGACCACCAGCGTCTACTTATCGGTAACTTCTGGGTGGCCCAGGAAAGTCGACCGAAGGAGCAGGCGCGTGCCGGACCACGACCTGAACGGCTTCACGCAGACCACGTTCACCCACGACGGCGCCACTCGCTCGGTGCTGCGCAAGGGCACGGGCCCTGCTGTGATCATCATGGCGGAGATCCCGGGCATCACCCCCAAGGTCATCGAGTTCGCCGAACACGTGGCGGCGGTCGGCTGCACCGCCGTACTCCCCGTCCTCTTCGGCGTGCCCGGCCGCGAGGCGAGTCCCGGTGCCGTCGGATGGGCGAGAACCGGCCGCGCCATAGCGTCGTCCGTGTGGCAGGTGTGCGTGAGCCGTGAGTTCACCCTGCTGGCCACGGGGCGCAGTTCGCGCGTCGTACGGTGGCTGCGCGCCCTCGCCGCCGCCGAGCACGAGCGCTGCGGCGGCCCGGGGGTCGGCGCCGTCGGCATGTGCCTGACCGGCGGGTTCGCCCTGGCCATGGCCACAGACGAACGACTCGTCGCCCCGGTGCTGTCCCAGCCCTCGCTCCCGCTGGCGTGCACCGCGAGCCGTGCCGGCGCCATCGACATCAGCCCCGAGGAGCTCGCGGTCGTCCGTGGACGCTGCGAGCGCGACGGGCTCCAGGTGCTGGGTCTGCGCTTCCGGGGTGACCGGCTGGTCCCCGGTGACCGGTTCGCGTACCTGCGGCGCGAGCTCGGTGACGCCTTCGTCGCCGTCGAGCTCGAGGACGGCGCGGCGAACCCCGCGAGCGCCCTCCCGCCGCACTCCGTCCTGACCGAACATCTCGTCGACGAGCCGGGACAGCCGACACGGCAGGCGCTCGACACCGTCCTCGACCTGTTCCGTACCCGGCTGCTCGAGGGCAAGCCCGCCTCCACGGCATGACTCACCCGGCTCGCCCCCTACGGCCGGGCCAGGCGGTCGAGGCGGTCGAGGCGGTCGCGGTGGTCCGGGGAGAGGCGGAGACGTGCCGTGCCGCGGCGACGTTCTCCTCCAGGTGGTCGATCCGTGCGGTGCCCGGGATCGGCAGGATGACCGGCGAGCGGTCGAGCAGCCATGCGAGCGCGACCTGCGCCGGGGTGGCATCGAGTTCGGCGGCGACCGAGGCCACGGCGCATGCGGCTGGGGCTGGGGCTGCCGCTGCCGCGGCGATCTGGGCCGTCGCCGTCGCTCCCGACTTCGCCGCCGACACCGCTCCCGCGACGGGTCGCCACGGCAGGAACACGATCCCCGCCGCCTCGCAGGCCGCGAGCACCGGCTCGTGTTCGCGGTGGAGCGGGCTGTACCGGTTCTGCACGCTCCAGGCCGTGCGCGCTCTCCCCTTCGGTCAGGGGGCCACGCCAACAGCGCGATCCGCGCCGCCCCTCGGTGCCGGGGCGCCCGGTCCGGCAACGCCGCAGCTCACCCCGACTTCTGATCTGCCGTCACCGCATCCATCTCCACCTCGACGAGCCACTCGGGATCGATGAAACGGGACACCTCCACGAAGGTGGTGGCGGGCCGGATCGAGGCGAACCGCTCGCCGTGCGCGCGTGCGGCCTCCTTCCACCGCGTCACGTCGGTGAGCATGATGCGGGTCCGCACGACATCCGCGAGGGACGCCCCCGCCTCCCGCAGCGCCCTCTCCGCGATGTCCAGGCACCGTACGGTCTGGGCGTGGACATCGCCGGGGCCGACGGTGGAGCCGTCGTCCCCGATGGGAGCCGTCCCGGCGACGGCGACGTACGATCCCGCCCGCACCGCGCGGGAGAACCCGATCTCCGGCTCCAGCGGCGACCCCGAGCCGACGGTCTGACGTACATGAGTCATCTCGTCATGGTGCCAGAACGGAACTGACGACAAGACACGCCCTGCGTGGACGGTGGCGGCGGGGCGGGCCGCTCGGTGGGCGCGTTGCGTAGGTCGCCGGGGCAGTGGATGGCAATCTGGTCGATACCGTCATAAACCACACGCCTTCGAAGTCTCCGCGGATGGGCGCGGACCGCCCGGCCCGTAGGCGCGGTGACGGGTCGACAGTCGGCAGGCCGCCCCGTACCCGGTCCTGCACGAGAGCAAGGAGGCTCATGCCGCACACGGATCTCTCCGCAGTCGAGGCGGACGTCAGAACCTGGTTCGACCAGTACGTGAGCACCTTCATCGGCCTGGCCGCCACCGGCCGCACCGACCCGGCGCCGCTGCTCGACTACTTCGCCGTACCGATCACCATGACCACCGATGCCGCCCACATGGTGCTCACCTCCACCGAGGCGCTCACGGCCGGACTCGCCAACGAGCTGCAGACCCTGCGGGACGCCGACTACGGAGGCAGCACGGCGCTCGACCCCCAAGTCCGCGCCCTCAACGAGCGGTCGGCCCTCGTCGAGGTGACCTGGGCGCGCAACGACAGCGGCGGACACGAGTTCCAGCGCGTACGCGTGCTGTACCTCGCGGCCAGGACGGTCGCCGGGTGGCGGACCACGGCCTCGGCGATCCTCTCGCCCTGACGGCGCCGCGCGCACTAGTCAAGTGGTTTGCATATGTCGATGACCGACGTATGGTGGAGACCTGAACCTGAAGATCCTTCCGACGGCGGGCTGCGCCTGCCCACCGCCGGGAGTTCGCCTTGCGACGGAGACGGAGTGCTCATGGCCACCAGGAAGAACCTCACCGCCAACCGGGAATCCCTCGTCCACAAGGTCCGCTACGCCGCGAGCCGCCCGAACCGCATCGCGCCGTACCTGAAGCGGGCCGCCCGTGACCGGTGGCTGGCCTTCAAGCACCCCGACCACGTGAGCTACTACCGGGCCGTCATGGCCTCGGACACGCGCCGCAACCCGGAGGCGGCCGTCGGCAGCCAGACGCACGAACGCTGGCTCGCACTGGGGCGGATGCAGTTCGACTACCTGCTCGGGCACGGCCTGAAGCCCGGATCGCGCATGCTGGACATCGGCTGCGGAAACCTCCGCGCCGGCTGGCGCTTCATCGACTACCTCGACGAGGGCCACTACTACGGCATCGACATCTCGCCGGACATCCTCATCGCGGCGAAGGGCACCCTGACGGAACGCGGGCTGCAGGCCAAGCTCCCGCACCTGACGATCACCAAGAACCTGACGCTGGACTTCCTCCCCGAGGGGCACTTCGACGTCGTCCACGCCCACAGCGTGTTCTCGCACTCACCGATCGACGTCATCGACGAGTGCCTCGCCCACGTGGGGCGCGTCCTGGCGCCCGGGGGTCACTTCGACTTCACCTTCGACCGCACCACCGGCGCCGAACACCAGGTGCTGCGCGAGGACTTCTACTACCGGACCCAAACCCTCGTCGACCTCGCCGCCCGGCACGGGCTGGCGGCACGCTTCATGGAGGACTGGGAGGAACTCGGCCACGGTCAGTCGAAGATCCGCGTCAGCGTGAACGGCCGCGACGCCTGACCGTCGAGGGCTGCCGGCTCGCTATGGCTCAGGCCCGTCCGGCCGTGCCCGGGTTCCTACGGCGCCACAGGCGCACGGCCAGGGCTGTGACCGCGAGCAGCGCGAGCCAGGGGAGCGCGGTCTCCTCGCCCACCACGCCGGCGAAGTAGCCCGTGACGAGGAAGGGAGCGGCGGCCAGGGCGAACTGGCCGCCGGTACGCACCCCCGACAGGGCCGGGCGCCCCGCCAGGACGAGCGCGGCGGACACGAGCACCGCGAAGCGCCACAGCAGGATCATGCCGAGGCCGCTCGCATCCAGCAGGGCGAGGATCACCACCGTCAGCGGGGCCCAGATCACCAGGGCCGTGAGGCCCGCGGCGCTCCTGATCCGGCGGGGCGGTCGCAGGTCCGGCGGGCAGCCGAGCGGGAGGGCGGCGACCAGCAAGGGCGGCGCCAGGTACGCCGCGTGCTCCAGCGGCATGTCCAGGGCGCCCGGCAGCACCGCGACCAGCAGGCAGGCCGCGGTTCCGGCCGCTCCGGCGAACGTCCACCGCGCCCCGGCCGCGAAGCGGCCGCTCAGCGCGACGACCGCGCCGACGAGGGTCAGCAGGTAGCAGCCGTTGATCGCGTACCCGATCGGGTCCTCGAAGTCGGGGCGCCCGGTGACGTGGGCGGTATTGAGGGTCGAGGCGAGCAGGAACGCGGCGTGCGCGCCCGTCGCGGCCAGCGCGAAGGGCGCCGCGGCCGCGAAGAGGCGGCCGCCGCGCTGCGCGGACCCCACCCGCAGGCGAAGGCGCAGCGCGTGGGCCACGATGTCGCCGGCCTCCCGCAGGCGGGCGAGCGCGCCTGCGCCCTCGGTCGCCTCCCGGTAGGCCTCGGCCATCTCGTCGCCGAAGGCGCGGCGGAAACCGGCGGGATACAGACGCAGCAGACGACGGCTCACGCCGTGGCCGTCCCGCCGGAGACGCCCAGGCGGCGGGCGGCCTCGCGCGCGGTGGCGGCGATCCGCTCCGCCTCGGCGGCCAGACTCTCCCGTCCGGCGGCCGTGAGGCCGTAGGTACGCCGGAGCCGGCTGTCGACGATCTGCTCCTCGTGGACCTCGATCAGCCCTTGCCCGAGGAGCCGCTCCAGGGCCCCGTACAGAGTGCCCGTCCGCATCTTGACGCGCCCGCCCGAGATCAACTCCACCTCGCGCGCGATCGCGTACCCGTGGCGGGGCTCGTCCGCGAGCGCGGTCAGGAGGAGGAGGGTCGGTTCCTGCATCGCACGATCACTCATGTCAGCATGGTAAGTCACCCACCGGCATATATCGCTGATGGCTATCGGCCCCCCTCGTAGCGGTCGAGAACGTCGAGAACGTCGAGAATGCCGAGGAAGGCGGTCGCGGCCGGCGTGCGGCTGGAGCGTCCCCAGATGACGTACTCCACACGGTCCGGCGCGTCGGCGACCTCGATGGTGACGACGCCGGTGAGCTGGGGTGCGTAGGCGACGGGGAGCATCGCCACGCAGAGGCCCTGAGCGACGAGCCGGGCGATGAAGTCCGCGGTGGTCACTTCGAAGGCGACGTCCCGGCCGAGACCGGCGGCCGAGAAGGCCAGGTCGGACTGGACCCGTCCGGCCGTTCCGGCCGGTAGGTCCACGAACACCTCGGACGAGAGCCGGCGAAGGTCGACCACCGGTTCGCCGGCGAGTGGATGGTCCGGCGCGACCACGGCGACGAGTCGGTCACGGGCGAGTTCGTGGGAGGCGACGCCCTGGGGCCGCGCCGTGGTCGGCAGCCCGAGGAAGGCCACGTCGACGGCTCCTTGCCTGACCTGCTCGACGAGGTCCTCGCTCGCGCCCACGCGCAGGCTGATGCGTACGTGCGGGTACCGCCGCCGGAACTCGCGCAGTGCACCGGGGACGTCGACCGCGGCGACCGTGGGGATCAGGCCCACGGCGAGCCGCCCGCGTACCTCGCCGACAGCCGCGGCGACCTCGGCGGCCGCCCGCTCGGCGGCGTCCAGACACTGACGGGCGGCCGGGAGGAACGCTTCGCCGGCGGGCGTCAGCCGCACCCGGCGGCTGGTGCGCTCGAAGAGCCTCGCGCCGAGCTCCCCTTCCAGGCGCGCGATTTGGTGACTGAGGGCGGACTGGACGACCAGACATCGTTCGGCGGCCCGGGTGAAGCTGTTCGTCTCGGCGACGGCGACGACGTAGCGCATCTGCTGGAGCTCCATGCATCCATCTTGAATCGAGATCGATGAGCTGACAAACATGTATTGGACTCATCGATCGCGCCGACTGAGACTGCGTACATGACAGCTTCAAGCCCAACTGCGAGCCCAAGCCCAAGTCCAAGTCCAAGTCCAAGCCCAAGTCCAAGTCCAAGTCCAACTCGAGGAGCTTCGAGCGGTATCCGCGGAGCCGGCACAGCCGGTCCCCATGGAAACCTGCCTCGTACCGCCCTGGCGGCCTTCGCACCTCTGGTGTGGGGCACGACGTACGTCGTCACCACCGAGCTTCTCCCGCAGGGACACCCGCTGTTCGCGGGCCTGCTGCGTGCGTTACCCGCCGGCCTGATCGCGCTCGCGATCACCCGGACACTGCCGCGCGGCGCGTGGTGGGGGAAGGCCGCCGTGCTCGGCGTGCTGAACATCGGGCTGCTCTTCCCCCTGCTGTTCGTCGCGGCCGAACGACTGCCGGGCGGTGTCGCCGCCACCGTGGCCGCGGCCCAGCCGCTCATGGTCGCCGTCCTGGCCGTGACGGTGCCGCACGAGAGCCCGTCCGCCTGGCGCCTCACCTGGGGCGTGATCGGCGTGGGAGGCGTCGGCCTGGTGGTGATCGGGCCGGATGCGGCATTCGATGCCATCGGAATCGCGGCGGGCCTTGCCGGGGCGGCCTCGATGGCGCTCGGCCTGACCCTGACCAAACGCTGGGGACGGCCCGCCGAGGCCGGTCCCACCGCCTTCGCCGGGTGGCAACTCACCGCGGGAGGCGTCTTCCTGGTGCCCGTCACCTTCCTCGTCGAGGGGGCGCCTCCCGCGATCGACGCGCCCGCCGCCCTCGGATACCTCTGGCTGGGCCTGGTCGGCGGCCTGATCGCCTACGTCTTCTGGTTCCGCGGCATCGCCACCTTGCCCGTCGCCTCGGTCGCGGTCCTCGTCCTGCTCTCGCCGCTGGTCGCCGCCTTGCTCGGTGCCGTCCTGCTCGGCCAGACACTCGGCCCGATCCAGCTCCTGGGGTTCGGCCTCGCGCTCGCCGCGATCGCCGCGACCCAGCTCCCTTCCCCCACCCGATCACGCGACCGCGTCCCCCCACCCGCACCGGAAGGGCCGACGCCCCGATGAGGACCGCCGGGGCGGCGACACGGCATGCTTCACGAGTGGGGGCTCAGGAGATCGCGTACCACTGGCTGGCCCAGCCGGTGTTGATGGTGCTCGTGGACTGCTCGGCGAGGTTCACGGCGGCCGGCAGCGAGGTCTGGCCGGTCAGGAGGGTGCTGTACCGGAGATTGGGCGGAGTCAGGCCGGCGTTGACCGAGATCCCGGCGCCCGTGGACTTCAGGGTGAGGGCGTTGGTGGCCCAGTTCCCGTTGAGGAGGAGGGCGATGAAGTAGGTCCCGGGAGCAGCGGTGAACGGCTTGCCGAGGGCCAGCGGCTTGGCGATCGCGTCGGTCATCAGCTGGGGCGAAACGTCCGGGGTGGCCGCGACCAGCTTGCCGGTGGCGTCGTACACGCCGAGGTAGCAGTTGGCCAGCTGGGCGTTCGGGTCGATGCCGGCCAGGCCCAGCCAGATGTTCGACCAGGTGATCTGCTCGCGCAGGACGATCCGTACCAGGGTGACCCGCCCGCCGACCCCGGCGGCCGACTGGGCGGTGACGTGACCCGCGTCGTTGGGGTCGCCGGTCCACGCCAAGAGGTTCTGATCCTGCGGCCGAGGCCCCTCGAACCCGGCCCCGGCCCCGGGCCCGCTGCTCTGCGGGGGCACGGTGGCCACGGAACTTGCCGCAGCGCTCGGGCTCGCGCCGGGGCTCCCTTTCGACGCGGTGCAGCCGGCCAGGACGAGCAGCGCCGCGAGCGCGGCAACGAAGCCGGTCGAGGCCGTGGTGGTGCGGGTGCGCATGGTCCCCCCATGAGGTGCGGATGTGCCGAGGTCATGATCACACGGGCCGCTGCTGCGCAACGGATCGAGCGGGGCACGTGCGTCGTGCTGACACCATGACCGGCTAGGGTCAACACCATGGCCGCCTTCACCCCTGACTCCGAGGCCGACCCCGATTTCCGCCTCGTGACGAACACTTTCGTCACGCTCTTCTGGCGCCGGAACCTGCTGGACGAGTGCACAGCGTGGCTGGACGAGCACGGCTACCAAGTCACGAGTCTGGATGCGGCCGCCTGGTCATCGAAGGGAGACCTCCTCAGAGGGATCGGCGCCGCACTGGACTTCCCCGACTACTACGGGTGCAACTTTGACGCATTCAACGACTGCTTCGGCGATGTCGCCGCTTACGCTGCTTACGGGATCGACCCGGAGGCCACCGGCCTGGTCCTGGTCTTCACCGACTTCGACGTCTTCGCCGCAGCACATCCGGAGAGCGCGCATGTCATCCTGGACATCGTTGCTGACAACGCCCGCCGGGCCGCGTTGTTCGGACGCCGTGTGATGTGTCTGGTCCACAGCTCCGATCCACAGATCGAACTCGCACCGGTCGGCGCCATGCCCATCATGTGGAACGAAGCTGAACAATCCAACGCCAGCCGACGAGCGGGCTGACTCAGGTCCTTCACTACGGCGCAGAAGCTTTAGGGACCAGCGGACCACCCTTCGACTCCGGTCGTGCTGGGTGGTCCCGAAATGTTGACCACAGCCATCCAGCTCGGCCGTAGAGCTGCCGCTCGATCTTCTTGATGCGGTTGATGGCGCCCTCGATGCTGCCGGAGCAGCGTGCTGCAGAGACGGGCGGTGAGTACCTCGCCGAAGTCGGGGCCGTGTCCGGCGGCCGCGGCGGTGCGGCGACCGGAGCCCCGCGCAAGGTGGCGATGTGCGCGCGGTGCGGCGGTCGCGTACCGAAGCACGGTGTTGAGGCGCCAGCTCGGGTGCCGGGCGATTGCCCCGCGCGAATGGCCTCGGGCAAGCAACTCGTGGACCAGGGCATGTGCGGCCTTCTTCCGCCGGGCCCGCCGGCCGGCGGGCTCCGAAGCGTCCTGCGGCCGCGCGGAAGCCGGTCGGGTGGCCTCCGGCAACATGCCGCTGGGCGACGGGTTGCGCGGGCAGTCGCGGTGGGCGGGGACGCAGGTCTCCACGGCCCGGCCGAGGCCCTGCCACAGATGGAACCGGTCGGCGACCTGCACAGCGTCGGGGCATCGCGCCGGGCACCCTCGGCGTAGGCGCCTGCCCGGTCCCAACAGAAGATCTCCACGCCGGGGTGGCGGATCAGCCAGGCGGCCAGCGGCCCGGCTTCACACGTCGGGAGCACATCGACCACGCGATGGTCTTCGACGCTGGTCAAGACGGTGGAGTAGGTCTGGCCGCGAGGTCAGCGGTTGTCGGGGCTCAGCAGCGTGGCGGCCGCGGTGATGAAGGCGACGGATGCTTCCTTGGCCGCACGCCGCCGGGCGTCCAGCTCGGTCCGGTCGATGGCCTTGCGCAGCGCGTACGTGGCATCTGCGGCCTGCTGGGCCGGGCCGGCCAGCTCGGGGACCAGGACCTGAAGGCGGATGTGGGGCGCAGTGATCGCCGCCCGGGTGTCGTGGGACCTCGTCTGGGCCTCCAGCTGGTGCTCGGTGCCAGCCTCGGTCAGGGCCAGACGCTCCCGATGGAACATCGCCGAGCGGTGCGCGTCCAGGGCGGCCGCAAAGTCGGTGACGGCGCCGAGCTGGTCCTGGCGGTAGCCGTCGGCGCGCTCCTCGGCGCGTGCGGTGCGTGCCGAACGGTGCTGGAGGAGTCCGGCGGTCAGGGCACCGGCGAGGGTACCGAGTACGGCAACGATCGAAGGCCATAGGGACATCAGGTGGTGGTCCTCTCGGGCAGTCAGTTTCGGTGGTGAGGTCGGCGGTCAGCGAGGTGCGCGGCGGTGCCTTCGGTGGCGGGGTTACGCCTGCGGCGCTCCGGACCTACCTGCGGTCAGTTGGGGCTGAGGTCAGGGATGAGGAGTCCGGGGCCATGAGCACTTGCTCCGAGCCGGCCGGCACACGAAGGAGCCGGGCTGGGCGAGGGACGGCTGTGCGGCATCCGGAGCGCAGCGTCGTCATACCGCACCGAGGCGGCGGAATCCATGTGGAGCGCGAGGGAACAAGGACGAGAGAATGTGTGACTGCAGCTCTCCATCGAGGGAGGACGCGAGGAATTGCGTGCAGGATGCGGAGAAATGCTCCCATCGGCCGCCGCGAGCCTCGTTCACCATGACGGTCCATTGGTCCGGCTCAAGCCCTGGCCGAACAAGCCAGTAGAGGCATTCTCCGTTGTCCGTGGTCGCCCATGGGATGACCCGGGAACCTTCGACCTCCAGTTCCGCCGGCTTCTTCTCGAATTCCCACAGGTCCTCCAGGTCCTCGTACTGGTGCTCTGCCCATTTGATGAGGTCGTAGTGCCCGTTGGGGCAGCCGGGCTCCAGGACGTACAGATAGTCGTCCCAGTTACATCCTCCGTAGACGTGAATGAGTTCCTTGTAGTCGGCGGGAAGTTCAATCCCAAGCCTGCGCTCGACCTCGCTCCAATCCTTCTTACGGGGCGCGCTCGGCGGTGCGGCGATTTCGAGGAGACGTGTAAGGGCGTTGGCCATGGCTGGGGTCCTGTTTCGTCGTCGGGGGGGATTCCGGCGCGTTGTCCCGCCGGACCCGGGGCGGGAACGGCCCGGAGGGGGCAGGCCCTGGTGCCTGCCGCTGGCCGACCAGGTCCTGCTGGTGGCCGTCCACTACCGCACGAACCTCACCATGCGGCAGCTCGCTCCGCTCTTCGGGGTCTCCCCGGCCACTGTCTGCCGGGTCATCCAACGCCTGCGTCCGCTGCTGGCGCTGGAGCCGGCCCCACGGCCGGTCGCCGAGGTAGACCGGCTATGGATCGTGGACGGAACCTTGATCCCCGTCCGTACCGCACCGTCGGCGCCTCGTCAAGGAACTACCGCTTCTCGGCGAACGTGCAGGTCATCATCGACGCCGACAGCTGCCTGGTCGTCGCGAGCGCCCGGCCGGCGCCGGGGAACAAGGCTGATGCCCACGCCTGGCGGGAGTCCGACCTGCCAGCCACGGCGGCCGGGACGACGGTCATCGCGGACGGCGCCTACCTCGGTACCGGGCTGATCGTCCCGCACCGCAGAAGGCCCGGCCGTCCCCTCCTGCGCGGGCAGGAGGAGGACAACGCCGAACACCGCCGGGTGCGGGCCCGCGTCGAGCACGTCTTCGCCCGCATGAAGACCTGGAAGATCCTCCGCGACTGCCGTCTCAAGGGCGACGGGGTCCGACACGCCATGCTCGGCATCGCCCGACTGCACAACCTCGCTCTCACCGGATAGCTTCTGCCACATACGAGACCTGAGAGGTCCCCGGGAGACGGCTCCCCCCTCGCAGTCTCGGAGGAGAATCAGGCGAGGCAGAACTCGTTGCCCTCGATGTCCTGCATCGTGATGCACGACTCGTTGACGCCATCGGCGCGCTGCGTCAGCACGTGTTTCGCGCCGAGCGCCATCAGCCGTGCGCATTCGGCCTCGAGTGTAGCCAGGCGCTCGTCACCCACGAGCCCTGTGCCGACCCGCACATCAAGATGCACCCGGTTCTTGACGACCTTGCCTTCGGGAACTCGCTGGAAGAGCACGCGCGGGCCCACACCCGAGGGATCAGTGCACGCGAAGTAGACCTCGTCCTCAGGCGGCAGCGAGCGGTGGTACTCCTCCCACGTGGCAAAGCCCTCCTGGACTGTCGGTACGACGTACCCCAGCACCTCGCACCAGAAGGCGGCGAGGCGCGCAGGTTCCGCGCAGTCGAAGGTCACTTGG
Source organism: Streptomyces sp. 147326 (assembly GCF_045000215.1). Lineage (NCBI taxonomy): Bacteria > Bacillati > Actinomycetota > Actinomycetes > Kitasatosporales > Streptomycetaceae > Streptomyces > Streptomyces sp. 147326. The sequence goes on from NZ_CP134201.1 coordinate 8,334,202, forward strand.
AACTGCTTGATCGTTGACATCGGCGCACGATAACAGGGGCCCTGCTCATCTCCCCGGGCGGGTGGATCCACACGTTGCCGGGAGGACGGCCCCTGCCGTCCGCTGCAGTGTCGTGCGGTCACAGGGGTGAACCGAGGGCGGCGCCTCTTCCAAAGGGTGGGACCCAGGATCCGATCTCAGCCGACCACTCTCGTGCCAAAGATCAGTTACGGGACAGCCCTTGGGGGGCGGCGAGTTGTTCCTCGCAGGCGGGGGTGCCGCGGATCGCCGTCAGGGAGAGGAACGGAGCGCTGCCCGGAGGCCGGCCGAGGCGTTCGCCGGACTCGATGCCGGGCCGGGCGATGCGCGCGACGAGTCCGCGCTCGCGCAGCCGGGCCAGGTGTTCGGCGGAGAAGTACGCCTTGTCCGCGCGGAGTTTGACGGGTCGGCGCCGCCGTGGTCCCCGGCGGAACCGGACGGCGGGTATGCCGCGGATGAGCGGCTTCAGGGCGAGGCTGTCGTGCATGTTCGCGCCGGACACGGCGACGGCGAGCGGGATGCCCTGGGCATCGGACAGCACCTGCAGCTTGCTGCCCTTCTTGCCGCGATCGACCGGGTTCGGCCCGGTCAGCGATCCCCCTTTTGGCGTGAACGGAGGCCGCGTCGACGATCGCCGAGGTCCAGTCCACCTCGCCCCGGGTCCCGAGTTCGTCCAGCACCGCCCGGTGCAGCCGACGCCACAGGCCGGCCTCGGTCCATACCGTGAAGCGGCGATGCGCGGTGGCGGGCGACGTGCCGAACGTCGGCGGCAGATGCCGCCAGGCACAGCCGCTGGTATGCGCGTACACCACTGCCGTGAAGACGGCCCGCTCGTCACACGGAGCGGTTCCACCCCCTTGCGGACGAGCAGCGAACGACGACAGCAACGGGGCGACCAGCTCCCAGAGTTCATCAGGAGCCAGCCGCTACGATAGATCAGCACCCACGACCGGCATCATGCCGCACGAACATCACGTCACGTGAGACAACCTCTAAGCCTTGATGGGTGCGGCCGACCTGGCGGCCTGCTCGATCTTCGCGCAGTAGGCTGCACGGGCTTCCTCGTCGATCTGCTTCTCGTGTTCGGCGCGCAACCCGGTCCGGCCGTCGAGGCCCTCGCGCAGGATATCGGCGTGCCCGGCATGCCGGATGGACTCTCCGAGGACATGGACCATGATGGCGAACAGGTTCGTGTGCGGATAAGGCTCCGGCCACCACGGCACGTGGCCGGGGGCGTCGAGGGGAAGCTCGTTGATCGTCGCGTCCGAGTGTTCCCATGTGCGCCGGTAGAACCCGATGATCTGATCGCGGGTCTCGTCCTCGGCCGCCCACAGATCACTGCCGTTGGAGTCCTGCCACCGGGGCAGCGGTTCCGGGGAAGGGCGGTCGAAGACCTCGCCGAAGTACCTGGCCTCGACGGTGGCCACGTGTTTGACCAGGCCGAGAAGGTTGGTCCCGGTCGCTGTCAAAGGCCGGCGGGCGTCGTATTCGGACAAGCCGTCGAGTTTCCAGAGCAGCGCCTTGCGGTCCCGCCGCAGTCTCCCGTGCAGGTTGTCTCTCGCGAATTCATCGATCATGCGGCATGAGCCTGCCATGGGCTGCTCGTGGTCTCAAGATCCCGTACGTGGTCCGAAACGACTGGCAGAGCCGAGGCCCGGCCATGGCCTCCGCCCTGACCTGCTACAAGAAGCTCGCGAAACCTGCCACGCCACTCCTTGACGAACAGCCGGACGAGATCCGTTCCGGCGGCGCTCGCAGGAGTCTCACGCGCCCGTCGTACGGCGCTTAATCCGGAGGCTGCCCCGGCCCACGGACGCATAGGCTCCGCACATGCCCGGATCGGAACTTCAGCGGATCAACACCTTCCTGTCGGCCTTCGCCCGCCGCCAAGCCACGCGGTCCGTCGACCTGCCCGGCGGGTTCGCCGTGTACGACGACGCCCTCGCGCACTCCCGTGCGAACAACCAGGTCGTCATCGATGCGCCCGCCGTCGGCATCGACCCCGAGGCGGTGCCGGCCCTCGCGGAGGAGGTCCTGGGGCACCTGCCGCACCGGCTGATCTCCGTTCTGGACGACGAAGCCGGGACATCGTGTGCGGAGCCGCTGATCCGCGCCGGATACACGCACTCCACCTACCTGGTCATGCTGCACACCGGCCCGGTGCCGGTCGGCGGCGGACCCGCCGAGGAAGTGGACCTCGACGCCCTGCGTGCCCCGCTCGCCCGGCGCTGGCAGGGTTTCCTCCCGACCGTCGAGGACGAGGTCCTGCGCCACCTCGTCGACCGGCGCGAGGTTCGCCGCCGCGGGGCCGACGGCGTCCACTTCATCGGCGCCCGCACGGCTGGAGGCGAGGTCGCCTCCTGGGCCGACCTCTACCTCGACCCGGCGACCGGCACCGCCCAGATCGAGGATCTGATGACCTCGGAGGCCCACCTCAGGCACGGTTACGCCGATGCCGTCCTGAGCACCGCCCTGCGCCTGGCCGCCGACCAGGGCTGCGGTACCCGCTTCCTGACCGCCGATGCGACGGACTGGCCGCGCCACTGGTACGAGCGCCGGGGATTCTCAGTGATCGGCCACTCGCACTGCTTCGAACGCGGCTGATCGCGAGAGAGGCCGGGGTCGGAATCAGTGCCTGAGTCAAAAGGCGCGCCATGGTCCGTTCGTGGTGTGGCCGGAATGATTTACCCCTGTCTTGGATGTGGCGATCTGGAACGCGCCAATGAGTTCCGCCGCCGAGATCGATTCCCCTTTGTCGGCAGGATCGGCGTAGGTGTCAACAAGGCGTGATCGGGCCATTGACGGGTCACGTGCTTGGCGATTCCACCCGGCACCCCGAGAATCCTTTGCATGACAATTCTGCGTAGCACTACACGCGTCGCCGCTGTGGCTGCAGCGGCCGTCGGCATGTTCGTCTTCGCGTCATCGCCCGCGAGTGCGTTCTCGCAGTCGTGGGGATCAGGTTCCTATCACGCCAGCGGGGATTTCACGCCCTCCTCCGGCAGTATCCGGATCGGTGGCAGCGGCTGCGCGGGCGGCGCCGCCCGTAGCTTCTACACCCAGCTCGTCAAGACCAGCGGAAGCTCGAAGGTGTTCTCCAGCTACAGCTATGCGGCGGACGGGCAGTACCAGACCGACCCCCGCGGCATCGGGGTGAGCACCGGCACGGCCTACTACCTGCGGTGGTACGGCAAGAACAACAGCGGCGGCGACGCCTCGGCTCCCTGCGCGTCGGCGCACACCGCCTGACCAGACCAGTTGGGCAGCAGGCCGGCCCCCGAGGACAGGGGCCGGCCGTGCTGCACGGATACGGGAGGGAACGCAGTGACTCTGCGGTGGCGCCGCCTCACCGGCTTGCTCTGTCTCCTGTCGGCTCTTGCGGGTTGCACGGAGGCGGGTTCGGCGCAGTTGCCGCCTCCTGCCCCTCCCGGCCCGGGGCAGACGCATGTCGCCGTGATCGGCCAGGGCGCCATGGAGGGCACCACCTGGCGGGTGGACCTCGTCTCCGCGGACGGGAAACTCTGCACGCAGGCCACCGTCGGCGGAAAACCGGCGGGCAGCGGATGCGAACCCCCGGTTTCGAAGGAAGTGCCGGTGAACATTGCCCTGGACGGGCTGGATCCCGGTGTGCTCCTGATCTATGGAGCCGCGGATCCCAGCGTCGCTCGCCTTGAGGCACGATCCGCGTCCGGCGCATCGCAGGCCGTCGGTATCACCGGACACGGAGGAAAGGCGTTCTTCGCCTACGCGTTGAAGCCTGGGACCGCGGAAGATCTGATGGCTTTCGACTCGGGCGGGCAACAGGTGTTCTCCGCCGCCGACAAGATCCGGGAGTTCGGAACCCCGGCCGGGTGAGGTGCACCGCCGTTCCTCCGGCTGAGCGCACCTGGGGGCGCACCTGGGAGCACCTGAGGCGCACCTGGGGTTAGCCCCACCCGGGGCCGGGCGGTAGCAGGATCGTTGCGCGCAGCCGAATGCGGACAAGGTGGGACCGGCACATACAGCTGGTTTCCCAACGATTCCGTAGGAGTTGACTCGTGCGCGAGCAGCAGGCACGGCGAAGGTCTGGTTCGTCCCGGCGACAGCGGAGCGGGCGGCGCAGAGCCGTGCCGGCCACGCTCGCCGTCGCGGTTGCGGCCGTAGGCGTCATGACGATGGGTGTGCCGTCGGCGGCGTCCGCCTCCGCCAGGCCGGACACCGTCCAGCAGGGCCTGAACGCACTGGTGCACTCCGACGGCCTGCCCGCAGCGCTGGCGAGCGTCAAGGACCGTGAAGGCCGCACCCGTACCTACACGGCGGGGGTGGGTGACCTGGCCACCGGTTCGAAGGTACCCAAGGACGGTCAGGTGCGGATCGGCAGCAGCACCAAGACGTTCACCGCCGTGGTCGCGCTGCAGCTCGTCGGTGAAGGAAAGATCGACCTCGACGCCATGGTCGACACCTACCTTCCGGGGCTCGTCCGCGGGGAAGGGTTCGACGGGGCTCACATCACGGTCCGTCAGCTCCTCCAGCACACCAGCGGACTTCCCGACTACGAGGACCTCGTCGAGGAAGACATCCTTCAGCACCGGTACTTCGAACCCCGCGACCTCCTCGACCTCGCCTTCCAGCGCAAGGCCGTCTTCGCCTCCGGGAAGGACTGGGGGTACAGCAACACGAACTACGTGGTGGCGGGCCTGATCATCCAGAAGATCACCGGCCGGCCCCTTGCCGAGGAGGTGGACCGGCGTGTCATCAAGCGCATCGGGCTGCGCCACACCTCCTTCCCCGTCGCCGGTGACATGGCCCTCCGAGAAGCCCATCCCCAGGGGTACCACCGGGATTCGGCAGGCGCTCCACTGCGCGACGTCACGGAAATCGACCCCTCCGTGGGCTGGGCGGCAGGTCAGATGATCTCCACCAACTCCGACCTCAACGTGTTCTACGCCGCGCTCCTGGACGGCCGCCTCCTCCCGGACGCCCAGCTCGCCCAGATGCGTACCACCGTCCCCATCGGGGACACCGGCGCCGGCTACGGACTGGGGCTCATGAGCAGGCCGCTGTCGTGCGGCAGCGTCTACTGGGGCCACGGCGGTGACATCACGGGTTACGAGACCCGGGGCGGGGTCACCGACGACGGCCGCGCCGCCAGCATCGCGGTGACCAGCATCCCGGCGGACGGGGCTGCCACGGAGCACCTCGAGAGCCTCGTGGACACGGCCCTCTGCCGCTGAGCCTCGCCTCCCGCGCCGCCCGGGGGCCGTCTCCACAGGTCAGGGGGCGGTCACCGGGCCGGGTGGAGGGCGAGGGTCCAGGTGTGGAGGGTGTGCTTGGAGGGGTGGTCGGGATGTCGCTCGGTGAGCGAGACCGTGACCTTGTCCCCGGCGCGGTGGAGGTGGCCGTGGTAGCGCCAGGCCTCGCCGGGGTCCACGGGAAGCAGCTCGGCCAGGACGGTGTCCTCCAGTCGGCGGCCGACGGCCCGTAGCACTCCGGCGTCGAGCACCAGGATGGTGCCGTCCGTCAGCACGAGCGGCCGAGGGGCCTGCGGGTCGGTGAGCAAGGGGCCGCGTTCGATGGTGCCGCCCGGGAGCAGCCGTACCACCCGGCTGCGGGTGGGGAGGTTGCGGTCGGTCTCGACGACGCGGATGCCCGTACCGATGACGTAATGACCGTAGCTGCGCCAGGAGTCGACCAGGGTGCCGTCGCGGTCGTACTCCCAGGTGTCGAAGGCGTCGTAGCCCTCCAGCCCGAGGAGGAAACGGCCGCCGCCCAAGGCCGCGCCGCGTTCCCCGCGCAGTTCGGTGATCAGGGTGCCGTCCGTCAGGTCGAGAAGCAGGGCGGGGCCCAGGTTGCCCCAGGCGGTGTACGCGAGGGAGTCCGTGGTGACCAGGACCCGGCCGCGGGATATGTGGGCGGCGTTGGGCTTGCCGGAGCAGGGCGCGGTCCAGAGGGTGTGGCCCGAGGAGTCGATGCAGCTGATCTTCCCGGCGGTGCCGTGGACCCGGAGGTCGTCCCGCCGGGCGAGCGGCTGACCCTGTTGGTGCGCAGGCTCGTACGGTGGCGGGCCGGCCTTGCGTCGCCCCTGCTTCAGCACGGTGACGCGCCAGGCGCCGGAAGCCGCCCCTGGGGTACGGCCGTTCTCCTCGGGTCTCACCATGGACGCAGATGCTAGCCCGCGCCGTCCTCGCCGCCGAGGGCCCCGTCGCGGACCGCGCCGTACGGGCGGCGCGCCGAGTCGATCGTGGTGGATTCGGCAAGACACCGTCACCAAGCTGTGAAGCTTCTGCGGGACGCTGGTGCTCAGCACGGCCCCGGTTCGGCCCCGGCTCCGCTCCGGCTCACACCCGGGACAAGCCCCGCTCGATCCCGCTCAGCTCAGCCCCGCTCAGCCCAGCCCGGCGCACCTCGCGCTTCTCATTGGGGGGACCCAACGCCATGAGCACCGTACGCAGAGCCGCAGTCGTCCTCGCCGCCGTATCCGCACTGGCCCTGACTGCCTGTGGGCCCACCGATGACGACGCGGGCAGCGGGGGCGGCGGGCCGGCCGCGAGCCCGACGAAGTCCGCGACGTCGGCCGCGCCGTCGACGTCGGCCAAGCCGTCGACGACTCCGAAGCCGACGACTCCGAAGCCGACGACTCCGAAGCCGTCGAAGTCGTCGAAGCCGTCGACCGACCCCGACTTCGACGTCTTTCCGTGCAGCACCTTCGACGTGAAGTTCACCGCGACCCTGGCGGAGCCGACGACCAGCAGCTACCTGCTGAAGATCACCAACAAGGGCACCAAGGCGTGCAGGGTGCTCGGGCACCCGGTCGTGACCTTCGGCGGCCTGGACGGCCAGGCCACGGAGCGCGGCACGGCTCCCGGCATCGAGGACGCGATCAGGCTCGACCCGGGGGAGTCGGCGTACGCCGGGCTGATGGGCGGCGCCAACGACGGCAAGGGGAAGACCGTCGACTCGATCGAGATGACCATGAACACGGAGTCGGATCTGAAGCAGACTCCGCTCAAGGCGTCGACTCCCGGCCTGTACGTCTCGCCCGACAAGAATTCCGTGACGGCCTGGGTGGACAACGCGGAGGACGCCCTCAGCATGTAGGCCGTTTCCTTCGGATCATCGTGCTGACCAGATGGTTGATGCGGCGGGGTAGGTGGTGGCAGTCTTGCCGTGGCGTGTGGTGAGGCCGCGCCACGGCTTGAGCTTGTCGATGCACCCTTCGGCAGCATTGAGCTGTTCGCCTGGGCGCTCGTCGGCTCGAGCTGCCGTGACATCATTCCTGCTTGTGGTTGATCGCACGGATGATGTGGACTGGTCCGGACTGTTCCACGCCTTCGGGCCGGCCTCTGATACGCCGCGGCATCTGGCAGCACTCCTTGGCGATGATGCAAAGGCTCTCGTCGACGGGTACTCCCACCTCTGGTCGACAACGCTTCGCCGCGAAGGCAAGGCCTGGCCTTCGACGGCGCCCACCGCGTGGCTTGTCGCCGAACTCCTGGACGATCCGTTGTCGGGACCCGACGATCCCTCACTGCCGGACGCGATGCTCGCCTACCTGCATGCGGTCGGCGTCGCCGCCGACCTCGGCGACCGGGCTGCGGAGATCCGCGCTCGGGTCGAGAACCGTGCACCGGAGCTGCAGGCCTGGACTGCCTACTACCTGTCAGCCGATGCTGATGCCCGGGCCCGGATGTGGCGGGACGGCACGGAGCTGGGCGAGCTCGTTCTCGCCCAGGCGTCACTCGCCTGTTTCGCCCTGGTTCCCTCACTTCTGCGGCGGGTGCTGCCACATCTCGCGTCGGAACGTGGCAGCCGCAGGGCCTGTGCAGCCGCAGCCGTCGGGGCACTGGCCCGGCATCCCTCGGCCTCGTCGCAACGTCCGGCGCTGCTGAAGCAGTTGACGTCGATGGCTCGGGCCGCCGATTCCTCGCACAGCCTGGCAACGATTCTGATCGCCATCGGCCACCTCGGCGGCGACACGCGCCCCTGGCTGACCGACCCGCACGCGGGCGTTCGGGTCTGCGCAGCCGTGGCGCCCGGCCTCGGCAACGACACCGCTGCCGACTTCGGGGGCGACCTGGACGAGGCAGCATTGGAAGAACGCGAATCCATGATCCGCGCCGCACTCAAACGCGCCGCCGACCCTGCGGACCACCTGGATACCTCCGACGGCGAGCGAGCAGTGGCCGCGGCCGCCCTGGTCGTTGCCCAGCACGCCAACGGCGAACCGGCGTGTTCGAACTACGGCCCGTCAGAGCCGCTACCAAAGTTGCCCGCAGACCTTCGAACGCTCGCCGTCGACGCTCTGGACCAAGTGGTCGCCGAGCTGTCCGAACTCGCCGAGCTGTGGGCCGAAGCAGCGAACGGCCCCATGTGGCTCCAGGACATCACCCGCCTTCGCAGCGTCCTTGACCCTGAGATCCCGCCACAAGAGGAAGCCCTCTTCGACGTCTAACCGGGTCACCCACAGTCACGGGCCACAGAACTTGAGCCAGAACCCGAGAACGGGGAGGGAGAACCTCTCCTGTCCGCGCTCGTCATGGTCGGAGACCGCCAGCTGCACCCCCGCTTCCCGGCCGTCGCCGAACAGCTCGGCTGGACGAGCCCGCTCGGCACCCGGCAGCACACCGCATGGAGCTACGAAGTCCTCAAGGTCCACCAGCACTGTCGCCACCGGCACTGACGTCCTGTGTTCCCTACGTGCGCACCGCGTCCGGGGTATGCCTCAGGTGGAGGGCCCCATGCTTCGGGGCCGGTTCCGCTGGACATCACTGGCGGGGACGAGGACACCGTCATGGCCGTCATAGCCGTCATGGCCGCCATGGAGGAGCGCTGGGCCTACGAACCGCGCACACCGTCCTGACCAGCACAGACCAAGAGCTGCCGTCCGGGACAGCCTGTGCGGCCTCATGGACAACCAAACGCCGCGTAGCGCTGGCCGAGATCGGCGACTACCGGGGCCGATTCGCCAACGTCGGGCCCCTCAAGGCCTACGTAGGAAAGCCCCGGTTACCAGAAGCCAGCGGCAAGAGCTGCAAGGCCATGAGCCGGAAGGTCAAGAACCAGCGACTTGCTTGCGTCGTTGCAGGATCCACCGGTGTACGGGCGGTGTCAGGGCGGCGCCTACGATGAACCCGAGCGTGACACTCCGGCTCTCGAGCACGACAGTTCCGATAACTGCGCACAGAACCATGCCGGTCACAACTAGGCCCGTGACCTTAACGTGCGGGGATAGTTGGTTCAGCCAGCTCACAGTCGAGAAAGTCACGAGATACACGGTGGAGCCGAAAGCGGCCGACGCCAGAACGGTAAGATAATTCACGCCAAAACCTTTCAAAATCGGAAGCCGACAATGTCCCTCTCCGGCCGCCACGGTCGGCCGCACTCGTCCCCTTTCGGGATCGCTTGCCTGCCGGTCCGTTTACCTGCAATATCCGCTGCCGCTGCCGCTGTAATAGCCGCTTCCGGCCAGGGCTGCCGCCGGCGAAAGGGGCGTGAGTCCTGGGTTGACTTTTGCCGGTCTGCTTGGTTTGGGCGAGGGTGTTGCCGTCGAGTCTGTAGCCCGTGGGTACGGGGTGTGTTCGCGTTTTTTGCCCAGGGAGCGTCTATGTGGCCGCAGGCGACGACGCCTGCGCCGTTCGCGGAGGTGACGATGTCGTAGCCGCCGGTTCCATCGGCGATCAGCGTGGCGCTGTCGGGCAAGCCGAGGTTGAAGCGCTGAGTGGTGGGGGAGTTCTTAAGCTTCAAGTCATGTTCCCTGATCGGCAGAGTATCGAGTTCGGTGGGGCAGAATGAACAATAGCGATCTTCATGGGATGATCAACAGACTTGAGTACTTGCTGAGGTTCCCTTACCCGACCACCCGCCAGGCGAGCGTTAAAAGGTGGCGATTTCAAGCCGCGTGGCGTAATGAATACTGCTGCGCCCGGCCTCGGAGTCGAGGGCGAGGGCGAGGGCAACACGAACCGGGGGATCCGACACGGTGGCGTTTCAAGTCATTTCTGGAATTGTTTCAGCCACGGTGAAAGACGCGCCCATATCGCCGACTCGACTGCTTCCAGAAAGAGAACCGTGCACACTTCTCACGGTTTGGCAGGCGTAACCGGAACGCGAACCCGGCTCGGGCGTACTGCATCTACCACTCGTTTCCGGAGCGCGCGGCGCCTATGCTTCACCATCACAGAGGAGGATGGGCACGCCGCCTCCGTTTCAGGGCATGTACCCCCACAGCAAGCGCGGCAGCACAGATGCCTGCCGCCAGCCAGGAAGCCGTGCGCTTGACCTTGTCGGCCAGCGTAGGGGCGGGGTCGTGGCAGTCAGGGGCTGCGGGTTCCACCCGCAGTCGGGCCCAGACCTCTGACGGCGTCCCCTTCTCTCGCCAGACCACGGTGTAGAGACCCGGCTTCGCGTCGCACCTGATACGGACGACCGCGGAGACCCTCTTCGCTCCGTACATGACCACTGGTCGCGTGAACACCGGCGAGGTCAATGTGACGCCTCCGTCGCCGCCCATCTCCAGGCCATCGGTGGCCGTCATCTCCCCGCCGGCCCGCACCGACCGCACGTCCCATGGGCTCGCGGGCCACTCCGCATCTGCAGGCCAGCGCTCCTCCTGGGGCTCAGGCGGCAGCTCGGAGACCCGCCTCGCGCACGCCGCACGCTCCGTCTCTTCAGCCGGAGCCACCCGGACATTCCCCCAGAGTCGCGTGACCTCGGAGGGGTTCCGGTCCCCACCTGATCCGATGCGCACCTCGTAGGACCCGGGCACAGCAGTGCAGGAGATCGTCATGACCGCGGTGACGTGCGGATCGTTCATCCTCATCCGGCCATCGGCGGTGAACGCTTCAGAGAAGACCCTGTCGCCGTTGCCGACGGCGTCCTGCAGGTCCACTGAGACGCTGACCTGCTCTCCAGGCCGAACCGCCTGGTCAGCGCCACTTTGAAGCGGCAATGGCACATCCGTAAGCGGAGCGGCCTGCACGCCCTCCGCTCCGAGTGACATGAACAGCGGAATCGTCAGGGCTGCCGCGCCGATCCATGCCTGTAATCGCTTCATTTGTCGCCTGTCTGGATTCGTTGACGATCTTTCACACCACTGCCCACTCTGCCCTCTTCGTCGAACTGACGCGCTGAGGTCTTTCCAACCTGCCGTGCTGGTGGGGCAGTTGGCGTGAGAGATGTATGGAGCCCCTGGCAGACGGGTTCACGAAGAAGATCACCCGTGCCGACCAGAGGCTTCACGTGCTTGTCTACCCGTCTGGACTTGACCTGTCCAGCTCGCACCTTCGCTTCCTGACCGCCCGCATCCGTGACCGCCGCCGCGCGATCGGGAGCCGATGGCGCGGCTTGAGCGCCGGCCGACAAGCCCTGCTCACCCTCGCCCACCTGCGCAACGGGCACCCTTGTGCCCAGCTCGCGGCCGGGTTCGGCATCGGAACGACCACGGCCTACCGGTACATCACCGAAGCCGTAGACCCCCTTGCTGCCCTGGCACCCACGCTCGAACAAGCCGTCCGGGCAGCGTCGGGGAAAGCGTTCGTTCTGCTCGACGGCACACTTGTATCCATCGGCCGGATCGCCGCCGACCGGCCGTTCTACTCGGGCAAGCACAAGAAGCACGGGATTGGCCAGCAGGCCGTCAACCGGCGTCCCGGCTCCCCCCGGACACATACGCGCCGAATACAGAGGTATCGAGATCCTTGAGGGACTCCAGTACCAGAGTGGCAATCGCAAAGCAAGGATCGCAGCGATCAGCGGCCTCGGGAACGGCGACGACCGTCATCTGGGCTGACACGCCAGCGAGGACGCCGTTGAGCGAGTCCTCGATCACAATGCATTCGTCGGGTGACGCGCCGAGGGCGGCGGCTGCGCGGAGATAAACGCCCGGGTGGGGCTTGCCGTGTTCGTCGTCTTCGGCCGAAAACACGGCATCGAAAGATCGGTCAAGGCCGGTGCTCGCGAGCGCATGCCGAATCACCGACTCCGGCGAAGATGACACGACGGCCATCGCCCTCGATGCACGCGCGCACGCCGCGACGGCGTGTTCGGCGCCGGGTTTCAGCGCCACTCCCTCCAGCCTACGGCACACGGCGGTCACGATCTTCTGCTCGACGTCGTCGGGGTCGGCTTGAATGGTGGCCCGATCGAACCAGTAGGCCACCATGTCCCTTTGCCGCAGTCCGCGCGTCGCCGCCTGCATCTCCGTTGTGAGGTGCAGGCCAAGCGGACCGAACACTTCACGCTTTGCCGCGTCCCAGATCGGCTCGGAGTCGATCAAAAGGCCGTCTAGGTCGAATAGGATAATCGGTTGCATCGGTTGCTCTTTCGTTGGCGATCACGCGAGGACGAGACGATTCAGCCGCTCCCGCACGGAGCTCTTTCCAGCCTGCCGTGCTGGTCCGGCAGTTGGCGTGACAGATGAGTGAAGCCCCTGGTAGACGGGTTCACGACCAAGATCACCCGTGCCGACCAGAGGCTTTACGTGCTTGTCTACCCGTCCGGGCTGGACCTGTCCAGCTCGCACCTTCGCTTCCTGACCGCCCGCATACGCGAGCGCCGCCGCGTGATCGGGAGCCGGTGGCGCCGGCTCAGCGCCGGCCGACAAGCCCTGCTCACCCTCGCCCACCTGCGCAGCGGGCATCCTTTGCCCAGCTCGCGACCGGGTTCGGCATCGGCACGACCACGGCCTACCGGTACATCACCGAAGCCGTCGAACTCCTGGCCTCCCTGGCACCGACCTCGAGCAAGCCGTCCGCGCCGCGTCGAGGAAAGCATTCGTCCTGCTCGACGGCACGCTCCTGCCCATCGACCGGATCGCCGCCGACCGGCCCTTCTACTGCTACTCGGGAAAACACAAGAAGCACGGCATGAACGTCCAGGTTCTGACCGACCCGGCCGGACGCCTGCTGGGGGCCTCACCCGCCCTGCCGGGGGCCGTTCACGACATCCGAGCCGCACGCGAACACGGCATCCTCACCGCCCTCGCCGCAGCAGACGTCAACTGCTGGGCGGACAAGGGCTACCAGGGTGCGGGCCCGGCTGTCCGTGTGCCCTACCGAGGCCGCTGGGAGAACCTTTCCCGCGGCCAGCAGGCCGTGAACCGCTCGCAGGCCAAGATCCGAGCCCTGGTCGAACCCGCCATCGCCACCCTCAAGACCTGGCGGCTACTACGCAAGCTGCGATGCTCGACAACCCGGATCACCGGCCTCGTCCAAGCCGTCCTCACACTCCACCTCACCTGCTCAAACTGAGGTTGGAAAAGGCTCGCTAACACACTGCGATGCCAGGCGGCATCAGTGCGCTCAGGAAGCAAGTCATTGAGATCAAGGTGGATGACCGCACTCGCGCTCGGCACCAGCACCGTGCAACTCACCGCCCCCGCTGCCCTGGCGGCGTCGGATGCTCCCTCTCCGGCCGGCACGGCGCTCCCTTCACCCTCGGCCTCATCCTCGTCGTCGCCCCCCACCCAGCCCTTCAGACTTACGCCGCTCCACGCCCTCCGCCTCGCAGCTTCCCTTTCCGGCCGCACCACCGGTATCCGCTCCCCCCTCTCCCTCCGCGTCCACCCCCACCTCACCCCCTGCCTCCCCGGCCTCAACCGCGGACGAGCAGTACTGGACAGCTGAGCGGATGGCCCAGGCCAAGCCACAGCGATCTGCTCGTCATCTGGACCGACGGCGAAGTCACGCTCTACCCCAGTGACGGCAACGGCGGCTTCCGTCCCGAACGGCAGCTCCTGGCACCCAACGCAGGCTGGAAGCCGATCGCCACCATCACCGCCGGCGGCTTCGAGCTGACGTTGTGCACTGCTCGAAGATGTCGGGCATCCGTGCGGAGAGTGCACGCATCGTCGACGTGCACCGAGTGCACCGCACCGGCTGGGCTCAGCGGCGGACTTCCGGACTGCGGTGTGGGTCGGGATGGGGGCGGTGTGCGCGTTGGCCGTCCTCGCGCACCGGACGCGGCGCGGTGGCAGGCATCCTCCCGGTCGGCGTACCGATCCATCGTCTTGCGGGCCTGAGCGGCCGCCTTCGTGAAGACGTCCTGGAGGTGGCGCAGCTGCTCATCGGTGAACTCCAGGGCTTCCACGTCGGTGCGCGACTCCTTCAGGGCCCGTACAGCCGTCAGGTCGCGCCTACGTGGCCCTGCTGCTGGGGCTGGGCGGCGTTGCCCTGGGCGGGCGGGCTTGGAACCGCACCCGTTGACCGCGGCGGATCCGTGGTCTGCCGTGGTCACGCCCTGCGGGCGGTCACCGCGCGACGTACCGCGTACGCAGCGGCTACGGCGGCCAGGACAGCGGCGCCGGAGATCACCGACGAGGCCGGCAGGGCGAAGACGAGGACAAGGACGAGGGTCCAGGCGGAGGCGTTGGCGTAGTAGGCGAGCACCCGGAATGAGGAGAAGCTCATCGGCTGGTACTCCCGGCGGGTCGTCACCCCACGGTACGCGCGCCCGAGGCCGTGAAGCGGGCATGGGGAGATCCCTCCGCGCAACTCAGGTCGGGCGACGGCCTAGACATGCTCGCGCAGCAGGGCGTCCTGCCCAGTCGCAGCAGGGGCATCGGGGGCGGGCGCGGCGACGGCGACGGCGACTGAGGGCGTGGCGACCACTGCTTCAGGTGCGGTCACGGCGACGGGGGCGGCGATTGCGGCGGCGATGGCGAGGACGGCGATGACGCGCAGGGTCCACTTCAACACGGTGAGGCTCCGATCTCGGGGTGTGATGGCATGCGCTTTGATCGTCGCCACCTATCCGGTGTCCGGGCATCGTCCGAAGGTCGCGGCCGCCTCCCCCGCACGGGGGAGGCGGCCGCCGCAAGGTGCCTCCCGTCCTCGCGAACATCGACCCTGGGCAGATCGGGCTGCCTTCCAAACTCGGTGAACAACCACTGCCGCGACTCATGGACAAAGCCACCGAGGCCAACCGCTGTCCTGTGCCACCGGAGTTTGAGCGCGTGCCATCGAAGTCTGAGCAACGATGTGTCGCGCGGCCGGACGGTCCTGGGCCACCGCCGCGCGCGGTGGTGGCCCAGGATGCAGTTCGCGACCGCGTCGCGGCTAGTTGATGTTCCTCTCCACGGTTTCGACCACGAAGCCGAGGACGTCGGTGTCGGCGTATGCCGGCGCGGTGGCCGCCAGCAGGGCGCCGCTCACGGCCGCCACGGCAAGGATGCGGGAGGTGATCTTCATGGGCTGCGTGACGACCAGACCGTACGACCGTCACCCGCAGCACCGCACTTGCGGGCCTGTGCCAGCACACAGCTGCGGCGCTCAGACTTCGGTGTCACGAACTCCCGCTGAGCAGCCTTCGGTGGCACGTTCTCACACTCCGGTGACACAGGACGCCAGACTCATGGCCGATGACCGCCCGAGGACCGTGCGTGGCGCTCGAAGGAAATCAACGCATGTTTCGCTCGGGGTGTGAGACCACCGTTCCGTTTCCCCGAGGACCTGATCACGCTCCGAAGGGCGTGGCAGCGGACCTATACCGAGCTCGCGCGGGCCCCCGCCGGGGCCGGTACGACCGTGCTGCGGCGCCGGCTGATCACCCTCTTCGGGAAGCTGTGCACCCACCCCTACTGGGCGGCCTCCGCCGACTGTCAGGCCGGCAGCGTCGAGCTGCGGGCGCACCACCCGCACCCACACCTGCGCACGGCGGAAGGGGAGGCAGCAGCACGAGCGAGCAGGCCACCACCAAGCCCGGCCCGCAGGTCGTCCCCGTCACCTGGGCACCCAGCCAGACCGGCCTATGTGCCCGGTGACGTGTCAACTGCACCAGTGGCTCCGGTCCTGGAGCGGGCTGACCCCCAGACTGACCCCTGCGGCTACTGACGCTTGAGGCTACGCGTGACGCCGGCCGCGACGGTCGTGGCGAAGACCCATCCTGAGCGCGAGGCGGGCTTTGAGGACTTAATGCAGCTCAGCGCCGGTGCGGTTAACCGTATCCGGTGCAACAGCTGTGGCGCCATCGCTGAATCGGGCGATGGCGCCATCCCAACGGATGGACTTTGAGTGAGGACTCTGATGCCACCAACGGCCTCACCCGCTGTCAGGTACAGCCTTGTCAGAAACCGAAGGAGTTGTGCGGTTCGGGGTCGGCCCAGAACATCCGGGCAAGCTGTCCGATCGCGCCGTCGGTGTGCTGAGTGATGTGGCCCGCATACGCGAGGTGGAGCGCCGACATGCCACCGAAGTAAAGCGAGCTGAGCGCTGAGAGCGTGATGGTCAGGTCTGCCGTCTCGTCGGTCGGAACGCACGTCACCACGGCATCGTCTGCTCGAAGATGCCATGTCCTGTTGTTCCCCGGACACATCTGGTCGTCGTCGATGGTGAATTTCAGCTGGCCGGGAGTGAGGTACGAGCGTTGCGTCAGGGCTCGCGGGACGTCGAGCAGGCGCGCCCAGAGATTGTCCGTCTGGCGGGTGATGCGCATCGCCCGCGGGTTCGTGAGCATCCACCGCAGGGGTTCGTCGCGTGGACGGCCGGGCGCCACGACGGTCTTGGTGAGGTCGAAGTCGATGAGCAGGCCCCACAAAGCGCGGTAGGCCACAGGGTTCATCGCCTCCAGGGCTTCCACCACGAGCGTTCCCGCGCGATCCGTGGTCGGGGACCACGGCAGTCGGAAATTGGCGATGCCGTCCACCTCGCCGTGCTGGTCGCGGTGGACGAGGAAGCGCAGCGGTCCGTTTGTGCCGTCTGCTTCGTCGGACAGCCCCTCCCATTGCCCTGGGAGAGGGCTGAGTTCCCCGACGCGGTGCGCACGCACGTCTGCGTGCACCCGGGGCCAAGCCTTCTTCGCGTGCTCAGCGCCGATCAGCTCCAGCGACCCGGGATCCGGCTCTGCCGGAAGGAGGGCCGCTTCGTGACGGGCCAGCTCCCACCGGGTGCGGTAGGTCGCGGGCGAGAACCCGTACCGTCCATAGATGCTGCCCTCGCTCGCGCTGAGCATCGCCAACGGCTCGCCTCGTTCCAGGGCCGCCTCGAACATGGCCTGCATCATCTGCCGCAGGTATCCGCGCCGGCGATGCGTCGCGATCACCCCGGTACCAGTGACGCCGGCCATCCTCCCCGTTCCCCCGCCGGGGACCGTCACCTCGAAGGAGATGGTCGCCGATGCGCCGACACACCTGCCGTCGACGAACGTCGCGATCGGGTGGAAGGACTCGTCCTTGGTGTCGGCTTCCGCCCACTTTTCGAGTTGCTCAGCGCTGGCAGGCGTGCGCTGTGGAGGCCACGGCTCGGGGCCACCGTGCCACGCGGCGTCCGCAGGCTCCCAGCTCGGCAACCCGTTCGCGAACGGCAATGTCCGGTAGTACGCAGCCATCTCATCTCGTCGCGGCGGACGGATTTCAGTCACCATGACGGACATTGCATCCATCACCCTCGCAGGCGAGCAACCGATTATCTGCTCAGGGCTTGTGCGTGAGGGATAACCCTGGGCGGCCGGGGCGAGGAGAAGTCGATGAAGCGGTTAGATCATGTAGCACAAACAAACTGAGCTAGAGGGTGGCTCCGCGGTGGTTCACCGCACGGGTCAGCTCCCGGTTGGCCGCGCGAGCGGCCTCCAGCTCCGCGTCCCTCTCCTCCAGGCGCGCCGACAGCTCGGTGTTCGCCTGCTCCAGACGGGAGACATGACGCTGCAGCTGTTCGTGGGTCGGGAGGAGATCCGAGCCCCGATTCGCGCCACGCCTGCTCGCCCATCTGCTCGGAAAGTCGTCGCTCCAGGCACCTGACCTGGGTGACGAGCCGGGTGTTGCGGGCCAGTGCGTTAGCGAGGTCGGTTTGCAGTGAGGCCAGGGTGACCGGAGACCCAGCCGAGGGGTTCGGTGCGGAGGGTTGCAGTGCGGCAGCGTGGATGAGCGCGAGGAGGTCGCGGTGGCGGTAGAGGAAGGTGCGGTCGACCCCGGCCTGCCTGGCGATGCCGCTCGCGCTGATCGCGGTGCCGTTCCGGGTGGCTATGGCACGTCCTGCGTGACGCGCGCCGCCGCACTGCCCGCAGCCGCTACTCCGTCGGCGCCGCCAAAGCCGACGTCACCGAAATCCGGACCGCCATCGCCTTCCTGACCTGGCTCGACTCCCACCAGACAAGCCTCGCCGACGCTGATCAGCCCCTCTTTGGACAATGGTGACTGAACACCGCACCCGCGTCCGGCAACTGACCAGCTTCATCCGCTGGACCACGGCACGGGGCCTCAACACCGCGCTGACAGCCCCGAAACGCTCCCGCCAGTTCGCAGGCGGCTTCCTGACCGAACGCGACTACACCCACCACTTACGCCGCTGCCTGACCGACGGCAGGCTGCCACGCGAAGTGCGGATCATGGGCGCCCTCGTCCTGCTCTATGCCCTGCCGCTCAGCCGGATCTCGGAGCTCAAGACCACCCAGTTCCGGCGTACGCCGGAAGGAGCGTTCCTCACGCTGGGCCGCAACCCCGTGCTCCTCCCACCCCGCCTCGCCCTCCCGATCGAGGAACAGATGGAAGACCCTGGCACCGGATACTTCCGCCGCCAGCTCGACGACGAGATGCACTACCTGCGGCCCGGCCAGGCGCCGGGCCGCGCCCGCAACCCCCTCGGCGCCGGCGCCCTCCCGCGCTCACACGGCCTCCCCGTTCTCACCGCACGCGATAGCGCAATGATCGAAGCCGTCACCGACCTGCCGCCGATCATCGTCGCCGACCTGTTCGGCCTGCACCCCAGCACTGCCAACCGCTGGGCCAGCTACGCCAACGACAGCTGGACCCACTACCTGGCGGCTCGGGACCAAGACATGCCGGGATCCTGACTCTTAATCGGATGTCATGCAGGCAGTCACTGGGCCTCGTCGCTTCGTACATTTCCCCGGTACGTCACTGCGTCGGGGCCGATCCCCAGGGCGGTGAGAAGAATGTTGATCGCGACTTCGTCGTCCTCGGTGTCCTTGATGACGGACACGATGGTGTCCTTCAAAGGGCTGGTGTTGGAGAGCGAAGTGGATCCCTCTGATCTGGACCATCGCCACATCGACATCGGAGAGCTCTTCCCAGCCGTGCTCGATCGACAGCCTCAAACGGTGCGCCAAGGCCTCCAACGGAGGCGCGAGGCAGGCAACTTCGCGGAACAGGCCTGCGACGTACCACCACATACTCGTCTGCCACGCCGGGTTCGGGTTTGGGCACGCTGAGACGGGCGCCTCTAGCCAGTCGGCTTCCGGGCCGGGCACATCGAAGTTCAAGATCTTCCACCCCCGTGTTGACCGCAGCCTACTCGGGTCGTCCAGCCGAACCCATCGAGGCCCTGCCACAGCCACAGGCTGAGGAATAGCGCACAGTCGAAGTACTGCCTCTCCACCAGTACGGAGGCGGGGTGGAGAGGGCCGAGTACGGCACTTGGGTCACCGCCGGCGCCGCCGGCTGCCCGGGGTCGATCTCGGCCGCGTCCCCGCCCACCCACGTACCCGTACCTCGGCTCCGTCCCGGTGGGCGTGGCTGCTCGACGGCCGCGTCCATGGGCGGGCCGCCACCGTTCATGCCGAGGTCTGCCCGAGCGCCTCCGCCCACGCGCATCCGCTGGGCACGATGCAGGGCCGCCGAGGAGCTCGACGCGCTCGACGCGCTCGACGCGCTCGCGCCGTCCGGCACGACGGCGTGCACCGTGTGCGACGCCGCCGAGGCGCTGCTGCCGATCCTCGCCCACGGCCAGGACGACGTGCCCGCCCCCGGTGCCTGATCACAGGCCAGACGGTCGGGGACGCGGTGTAGTCGTGGTGTTGGTAGCCTCGTCCGTCGCCGTGCCAGTCCAGGAACAGCACCGAATCGCCGAGCGCGGCCGCGCCGGCCCGGTGGCTGATGGTCGCGATCCGGTGTGCCGGTGCGTGCCCCGCTGGAGGTGCTGTCCTCCAGCCGCGCCTCGAGCTGGGGAAAGTTTCGCTCGGCCGCCACCCCCGTCCCAGCGCACTTCGGCGTACGCGTACACGGTGTCCCCGGACCGGGCCCGCGCACGTCTTCACCGTCACCTTCCAGCTTCGCCTCCGTGCTCGCGGGCGGCGCTAGTGCTGTGACCGGGAAGGTTTGCCGGGTTGCTCGTTGTGCTGGTCGGACGTGACGACTTCGACGGGCTTGGGGAGGCGGCATGGCGATACGGCTCGGTGCGGTTCCGGCGGGCGATGGTGCTGCTTGCCTCGGCCGGTGGCAGCACTGCCCCGGTGATCGCGCGGCTGGTCCAGGCGGACGAGGACACCGTCCGCGATGTGATCCACCGCTTCAACGAGACCGGGCTCGCATGCCTGGACCCTCGCTGGGCGGGAGCGCTCGGCGCCGAACCTCAGGCGAAGCGCCAGCGGGTCTGGCTGTACGGGGCCTTGCCGAAGCCGAAGACCGTGTGCGGGGAGACCGCGAAGACCAGGGCTTCACCGGCCTCGGGGTTGACGAAGACGCCGTCGCCGACATCGAAGTGCCATTCCGCGCCGTACTTCGTCTCCCACGCCGTGGCGAGCGCGCGCAACCGCCCGGAGTCGGTCACGCGCGTCGCCTCGCCCTCGACGACCAGGTCGAGGCCCGTGTGGAGGGAGTTGCTGCCGGTGGTGAGCGCGACGTTCGGATTGCCGCGGAGGTTCTCGGCCTTGCGCTCGTGCGGGCCCGTGCAGAAGTGCAGCGCGCCGTCCGCCCAGACGCCGATCAGCGGCGTGACGTGCGG
This sequence comes from Streptomyces sp. 147326, assembly GCF_045000215.1. Taxonomy (NCBI): domain Bacteria; kingdom Bacillati; phylum Actinomycetota; class Actinomycetes; order Kitasatosporales; family Streptomycetaceae; genus Streptomyces; species Streptomyces sp. 147326. The sequence continues at coordinate 8,354,868 of NZ_CP134201.1, forward strand.
GCGGGCGTCGGGTCGTACGGTCGTCAGCCAGTACAGCTCGGCCTCGGTCAGCCGAGACACGGCCGTCGGCCAGGGGACGGCCGCCGCGTCCTTGTCGCTGTAACGCTCGTCGAACTGGGTGTGGGGCATGGGTGATGTGCTCATGGGTGGTGTGCTCACGTCGAGTTCCGGTCCGGACAGGGCCTCCAGCCTCGACCGTGGGAGCCTGGTGCGCACGGCCGACATGCCCTTGCCTTCGGACGTCACTCGATCGGTTGCGCGGCACCCCGAGGGGTAGGTTCGTCAGGTGATCAGCCTGTGAACGCACCCCACCACGTCGCCCCCGTCCGGTCCGGCGGAGCCCGCCGCGAAGGCGGCCGTCTTCCCGTACGACCCGAGGCGGTGGCCCCCTGAACCGGCCCACCCGCGGCACGCTGCACCACGTCGAGTTGTGGGTCCCGGACCTCGACCGCGCGGTCGCCTCGTTCGGCTGGCTCCTGGAGGAGCTGGGGTACGCCCTCTTCCAGCACTGGGACAACGGGCGCAGCTGGCTGCTCGGGCCGACGTACCTCGTCCTCGAACAGTCCCCGGCCCTCACCGCCGGCCGGCACGACCGCTGCCGGCCTGGGCTGAACCACCTGGCCCTCCACGTCGAAGACGACACCGAGGTCGACAGGCTGGCCCGTGAAGCGACCGGGCACGGCTGGCATCTGCTGTTCCCCGACCGGCATCCGCATGCAGGCGGTGCGCAGCACTATGCCGCGTACCTGGAGAACGGGGACGGCTTCGAGGTCGAACTCGTTGCGATCGACCACGGGCGCCCGGCCACCACCCTGACCCGCCCGTGAACGACACCGCCGAGGCCCCGGCCGTGTGGGATCCGGCCTTCGCCGACGCCGACGACCGCCTGCTCTCGTCGGACCAGTGCGTGGTCCGTGGGCAGCACTAGTTCGTCAAGGCTCTGATCGAGCTACCGGTCATCGGCAGCGACGAGGACCGACCTGCGCTCCACCCCGGCCGAGGCGGGCAGCCGTGACGGCGGACGCACGCGGGCCGTCGCAGATTCTGCCGGCGCCGGAAGGCCCGAGCCGCCGGGCCCGGACCTTCGCCGAGGTGCACGGCCTGCGCGTCCCCGCCCGGACATCCGGTCCCACCAGGACGCATGGCTCAGGCACGGCATTCCCGCTGCGGAGATCGACCGCGCCGTGGCCTTCCACGATCGCCGGGGCGCCACGCGCTGCCGCCGGCCCCCGCGTACGAGGGTGGCCCGCGCATTCCGGCTGCTGATGCTCCCGAGGGCTCGGCTGCGGACGGCTGGTCGATTCCGGCCGGCGACTGCCGCGTTTCCATGGCCTACGGATTCGTGCTCGGCCCGGAGGGCGAGTTCGGGATCCACGCCCACCCGGTGGACCCCGGCTTCGGCGGCCGCTGACTCCTGTGGGGAGCAGTCGGCATGGGCGGGATCGTGCACACCGGGCCCGGCTGTCTGCCGTCCTGATCAGGGCGTTAGCCTCGGCGGATGGTTCCTGCCCGAGCTCCGAAGGTCATCACGCGCCACCATGACGGGCGTATCCATGCCTACGTAGTGGACTCCGGCGCCTTCGGGGTGCTGGAGCCCGCCGCGGTGTTCCGGCCGCAGGACGGCGACGAGGTCGTGGCGTCGGTCGTCCGGCCCGACCTGGAGCGGGTCGTGTACACCACACTGAACGGGGTCACCTGCCTCACGCGCGCCGGCGACCTGGTGTGGGCGTCGGCCTTCGAACCGCACTCCGACGTGCCCCACGGCCACCAGCCCGGCTGTGCGCTGTCCCTGGACGGCCGGACGGTGTGGGTCTACCGGCCGGACGCGATGGCGCGGCGCGGGGGTGGGGACCAGTGGGTCGTGTACGACGCCGACACCGGGGCGGTCCTCGCCCGCCGGGAGCTGGAAACGGTCGGGCACGGCGCCATCCACCTCGTGCACCCCGTGGACGGCAGCATCTACCTGGACATCGGTGAGGGCCAGGATGGCTCCGTCATTCTCCGGGGGACGGCCGGGGCCGACGGCGAGCCGGAGTTCGTGACGTACCCGTGGTGGGACCGCTGTCTGATCGACCTGGCGCCGGGCGGGGAGCAGTTCATGACCGTCGACCACGGGCAGGGGGACGTCGCCTTCCACCGCCACCCCAGCGGGGACGTGCTCTTCACTCTCCCCGTCGAGGCCTTCGGCTACGACCCGGAGGGGACCTTCGTGGAATGGAGCGGCGGCTACCTGACCCCGGACACGGCCGTCGTCACCCTGGGCGGCGAGAGGGAGGACGAGGAGGAGTGGTTCCGCCACCACCTGGTCGACGTGAGCACGGGCACGGTCATCGGCGAGATCGCAGGTGAGGCGACCCACCCCTACGAACTGGAGCCACTGGGGGACGGATCCTGGCTGACCGGCGGCCCCCACGGCAATCCCGTCCGCTGGTCCCGCACCCCGCTGTCGTAGGCCACGCTGCGTAGGGGCGCGCAGGCTCGAACGGCCGACATCCGGATCCGGTCCCAGTGCGCTGCGTTCTCGGTGGCGGTGATCGTCTGGCGCCGCAGGTGGCGCGCGGACCCCAGGGTGACGCTCTTCTTCAGCGACCTGGCGTAGTCGGCATAGGCCGTCAGCCGCCGCTCATCCCACTGGGCCGCCTGCTCGCGACGGAAGCGGGCTTGATCGCCGCGCGTGGTCGCCACGTACGATCCGAGGGCGCCGATCACCACGCCGATCAGGGCGGGGAGTTGTTGTATGAACGCTGACATGGCCACACGGTATATCGGCGCGGCTGGTGCGAGTTGTGGGATCCTGCGGTCATGATCTTGCGTGACCGTGCAAACAGCGTCGAGCTTCGTCCGCTGCGCTATCAGTTCGCCACGGTCCGGGGTAACCGCTACGACGACAACTGGCTGGTCATCGGTGGCACGGTGACGACTGGCGGGGGCAGTTGGTCCTTCGCCGACCCCTGTCTGTTGACCCACGAGGCCCGCCAGGTTGCCGCATGGTTGCGCGGGGTGGCCGCAGGGACGGTGTCCGTGATCGACCCCAATGCGGAAGGCGATGTGTTCCCCGACCCGTGGTTCAACGAGCCGGTCCTGGCCTTCAGCCTCGCCGCCCGAAGCGAGGCCGAGGCGGTGATTCGCGTTCACCTGTCCCTGGAGGCATCACCTCCCTGGCAGCAGGGCGAGGACAAGGCGGGCATCTACCAGTACTTCGTAGAGGTCCGGGCGAACACGGAGACCCTGCTTCAGGTAGCTGACCAGTGGGACCGTGACCTCGAGCCGTTCCCCACCCGCTGATCGACGTCCGTCACACAGGCTTCGGGCGGATGAAGGGGCCGTCAGGAGTGGGGTCGGCGGGATCGTGAACCTCGGCCGGTGGTCAATTGGCGGCGCTCGGACCCGACCACTTGTCGCCGCCCTCAGGCGGCGTGCGGGGGCGCCGGTGTCATGGCCAGGCGGGCCGTCACTGCGGTCAGCCAGAGGAGGCCGAGTCCCGCGCCCGCGGTGAAGGCGAGGACGGAGGCGGCCGAGGCCATGAAGCCGGCGAGGACCGCGACCGGTACGAGGCGGGAGGCCACGGCCCAGCCGCGGTGCCCGCGGGCGGCGAGCGGGCGGGCCAGGACGACGAACCCGGCGCACAGCGCGAGGTACCCGACCATCCCGGCGGCCATGTGGGCGGCACCGTGCCCGCTGAGCACGCTCGAGTCCGGGGCTCCGACGGGAAAGCCTGCCCCGGCGTCGGACGGGAAGGCCGCGGCGGCCCAGAAGGAGACACCGAAGACGCCGATCAGGACCGGGCCCCACGTGCCACCCGCATCACCGCCCAGCACCCGTCGCAGACCGGCCGCCCCCGCGATCAACAGGGCGCCCACGAGGAGGAAGTTCACCGTCTGGACCCAGCCCGCCTCACCGAGGGCCAGCTGGCTGATCGCGTTGCGGGTGAAGTCGAACCCGTCCCGCGCGGAGCTCTGGACGATGGCAGCGCCGAGGAACAGCGGGCCCGCCGCCACGCCGCCGATCAGAGCCGGCGCCCGAAGGCGCGATGCGGGCGCGGCAGGGGTGACGTGATGGAGTGTGCTGAGTGTGTGGGGCATGACCGAGCCTTCCTCGCACCGATGTTGTCGCCGATCTGACCGACGACGACCGGCGAAGTCATCGCTCCGGATGGTGTGAGCTGGATCACTGTGGTCCCGGTCGCGTTGCGCGGATTGACCGACCGGGCCGTCGCGGTGGGCAGCGGCGCGGGTTCACGTGAAGGTGACGCGCATGCCGCCCTCGGCGAGGACTTCGCGCACCGTGGCGACCAGGTCGTACATCTCGCCGTCCGAGGCCAGGACGCCGGACAGGTGCTCGCGCGCGGTCGCGGCATCCCGCCAGAGCAGGGTGGCGGGGGCGGTGTAGCCGAAGGCGCCGCGCAGGCAGTCCACCAGGGCGTCCAGGCAGCCTCCGAAGTAGCCGCCCGGCCCGTTGACGGCCTCGCCGAGTGCCAGATAGAGCCCCGGTCCGTCAGTGATGTGCCGCCCGTCGAGCTCGTACGTGTGGCCCGCCGGCCGGTCCTCGTGCTTGAGCCGGCAGCCCCGGTCGCGGACGAGATCGAGCCAGGCATCGCGCCCGCGGGTGTCGAGGCCGGCCCAGGCGCCAGGGCCGGCCGGCGGTCCGGCGAGCCGGCGCTCCCAGATGGGCCGGGCACATCCCGGTACGGGTGCGAGATCTCCGTCGAGTTCCAGATCGATCAGATCCGTTCCGCGGGAGGACGGGCGCCACGTGCGGACTGTGGGCGCCGCAGCAGTCGGTCGGTGAGCGGCTCGCCCCGGTCGTCCCGCATCTCGAGCCGAGCCTCCCCCAGGTCCAGCGTGCGCCGGGTGCCCGTCGTCAGTGCCTGCCGAAGCCGGTCACTCGGGGCGAGCCCCCGTAGGACGAGCGGGGGCGCTGTGTGCTCGGGCGGGAGCACGCGGGTGAACTCCCGGCAGGAGCCCAGCCACCGGTACCCGTCGTGGAGTCGGACAGGAGCCCGGTGTCCCTCGGGCGGGCCCTTGTAGTCGTCCAGGCCGGTGAGAACGAGACCGTCCGCCCCCGGGTGGCGGCCGAGGACGCCGAGGCTCTCCGCGTCCTCCAGCAGCCAGGCGTCGAGGGCCCTGTCCTCCGGCACCAGCCATACCCGGCTGCCGACCCGGCCGCGCACCTCGGCTCCCTCCGGAGCCCAGCCGAAGAGTTCGTACGTCCCGCGCCGGGGTTCCCTGAACAGTCCATCGGCCTCGGAACAGACGCCCCAGACATGGCCGTTGCCCGTGTCCGTCAGTTTGTAGCGGCCCTGCCCGCGACGGTTCCCGTTCTCATTCAAGATGGGAATCATGCCGGACCCGGACCCGGAGCCGCCCCGCGCCCTTCGGGACGGAGAACGGGATCGATCTCACCCGGGATGTGGAGCAGCTGACGAGCCCCCAGGGAGATGTGGTCGTCAGCGACCCGCGCCAACTCTTCCGACACTTCTGCCGCCTGGTCCAGGTCGGAGGAGAGGATGCTGAGCACGTCGACGATTGCGGTGCAGATCCCATCGCGATGATTCCGGTCGGCGGCTGCCGGCGCGGAGGCGACTACCGCCAGTCCGGCCCGGCCCTTCCGCCGGAGCAGGGCCTGCGCAGTCATGCGCGTGACGAGGGTGTCACCCGCGTCGCGCACGAGTTCCAGCAGCGGGCCGGCAGCCTCCGGCATCTCCGCAAAGGCCGCCAGGCCGCCAGGCCGCGGCCTGCGTCCGCCCGGCCGCGGTAGTCGTGGCTTCGCCCGAGCTCGGTGAGCGCTCCTACCGATGCGTGCCGCAGGGCACTGTCCACCTGTTTGCCCACTCCTCCCGCGAATTTCGCGGATACACCATCGATCCTCTCGCAGCGTGCTGGCGCCCCCACAGCCCACCCGGGCGAAAGCTCCGGGCAGGTGCCCAGCAGGATGATCCGCATGCACATCGAGTTCTTCACCTACTCGTCCGCCCGGCTGTGGGGTATCCGCGTCGACGGGTCCGACCTGCGTGTCCATGCCGCAGATGCCACGCGTCCTCTCTGGGTGCTGGAGAAGCACTACGGCGAGAGGACGCCGCAAGAAACAGAGGACTTCCTGTTCCGCCAGTACGCCGGACTGGCGGAGTCCGACCTTCGTGACCCCGTACGCCATTTCCTCGGCGACGCCGATCCGGACTTGCGGCATACGCCGACCGACGCGACGGCGGTGCTGGGCTGCTCCTGCGGCATCTGGGACTGCTGGCCCCTGTTCACCCGCATCACCGCCACCCCCGAGACCATCACATGGTCTTCCTTCCACCAACCCCACCGCCCGGCCTGGGGCGATCTGGCCATGGGGCCGTACGTCTTCCCGCGCGCCGCCTACGAGGAGGCGCTCAGGCGCATCGTCCACCTCGCCGAGGATCCCCTTGCGGCCTTGCCTCCGTCCGGCGCGGTTCGGGGGACGTGACGACGGTTCCGGTTCCCGTTCCCGTTCTCGTGACGCGTTCGACCTGCCCTTTCTATCTCCAATCTGCGTGGTTTCTAGAATGGTCAGATGAAGGACATCGACGCGATTGCCGTGTTGCAGGATCCGGTGCGCCGCCGCCTGTACGAGTACGTGGTGGCCCAGGGCCGCGAGGTCGGCCGCAACGAGGCCGCGGAGGCGGCGGGGGTGGCGCGCACGCTCGCCGCGCACCATCTGGACCGGCTGGCCGGGGCCGGGCTGCTGGAGAGCGGTAGTCGCCGCCTGACGGGACGCTCGGGGCCGGGGGCGGGCCGTCCCGCCAAGGTGTACACGCGGGCGCGGGTCGAGCGGTCGGTGTCGCTGCCCGCCCGTGACTACCGCACCGCCGCCGAGTTGCTTGCCGAGGCCGCCGAGCAGGCCGGGCTGGACGCCGGGCTCTGCGAGGCGGCGCGCCGCCGGGGTGAGGCCCTGCGCGGCTCGGCGGGGGCCTGCGGCGGCCTCGAAGAGGCCATGGAAATGCTCGCTGCCCGCGGCTACGAACCGCACCTGGAACCCGTTGAGGGCGCCGAGTGCGTGGAGGGTGGCGAGGGGGCGACCGCAGCGGCCGCACGCGTCGTCCGTATGCGCAATTGCCCCTTCCACGCCGTCGCCGAACGCTTCCCGCCGCTCGTCTGCGGCATGAACCTCGCCCTGCTGGAGGGCCTGCTGGGAGCCGACGGTCCCGTCCGCGCCCGCATGGACGCCCGGCCCGGGGAGTGCTGTGTGGTGGTCGAAGCTTCTAAAAACAATGACCATTGACATAGAAACAGAGGTCGTGCTGGGATGAGGCCATGACCGCATCCACGCATGCCGCACACCTCGCCCAGCTCAACGTCGCCACGCTCAGCCACCCCTTCGACGACCCTCGCATGGCGCCGTTCGTGGAGATGCTCGATCCGGTCAACGCCGCCGCCGACGGGTCGCCCGGCTTCGTGTGGCGGCTCGTGGAGGAGGGGGAGGCCGATGCCACCGGCCTCCGTCCAGCGGGCGAGGACGTGATCGTCAACCTGTCGGTGTGGGAGACCCAGGAGGCTCTGTGGGACTTCGCCTACCGCAGCGGGCACCTGGAGGTGGTGCGCCGTCGCCGCGAATGGTTCCAACGGCACGTCGAGGCGCACCTGGTGCTCTGGTGGGTTCCCGCCGGGCACGTCCCGACCGTCGGCGAGGCCCTGGAGCGGCTGGCGGATCTGCGGGCGCACGGGCCGTCCCCGCGCGCGTTCACCTTCGCCTCCTCCTACACCGCCGCCGAGGCCGCCCAGCACCCTCGGGCCGTGCGGCCGGCACGGACCGAGGAGGTCGCCCGCACGCCGTAGAGGGACCTGGGACACCGCCGGGCTGACGTCCCCGCTGGGATCCCCAGGCGGCCCCCGCGGCCCGAACGGCCCAGGGCGGAGGTCTGCGACAGGCCCGACCTCCCTGGTCGCACCTATCGTGGGAGCAGACCCATGACGGTACGGACGCGCGCGGACAGGTGGATCGTGAACGGATCCGGGATCGACTACGAGGCGGTCTTCCAAGCCCTGCCGGGTGCCGTCGCGCTGCTGACCCCCGATCTCGTGTACGTCGCCGCCAACGAGGCCTTCCTGGTCATGTCCGGCCGCACCCGCGAGCAGCTCGTCGGCCGCTACGTCTTCGACGTCTTCCCCGACAACCCCGGCGATCCGGACGCCACCGGCATGCGGAACCTGCGCGACTCCTTGGAACGGGTCGCGGCCACCGGGGAGCGCGACGCCATGGCCCTGCAGCGCTACGACGTGGAGCACGCCAGCCGGCCCGGGGTGTGGGAGGAGCGGTACTGGAGCCCCGTCAACGTCCCCGTCCTCGCCCCCGACGGCAGCGTGGCGCTGCTCCTCCACCGCGTGGAAGAGGTCACCGAACTCATCCGGGCCCGCCCTGGCAGCCGTACCGATACGGTCCGTGCCCGGGAGCTCGCGTCCGATCTCTACCTCCGCGGCCTGGAGCTGCAGGAGGTCAACGCCCGCCTGCGGCAGGCCCACGCCCGTGAGCGCGAGGTGGCCCTCCATCTCCAGGAGGCGATGCTGCCCGCGCCCCGCCCCCTCGGCCACCACGAGGCCGCCGTCCGCTACCGGCCCGCCACCGCGGCCCTGAACGTGTGCGGCGACTGGTACGACCTCGTCGATATGCCCGAGCGCACCGCGGTCGCCGTGGGGGACGTCGTCGGCCACGGACTCCGGGCGGCCGGCGTCATGGGCCAGCTCCGCAGCGCCCTCTCGGCCGCCTCCCGCGTCGTCGTCGGCCCCGCCCAGGCCCTCGAAGTCCTCGGGCTGTACGCCCGCGCCATCGACGGCGCCGAATCCACCACCGTGGTGTCGGTCTTCATCGACTGGAGAGACCGCACCCTCACCTACAGCAGCGCCGGTCACCCCCCGCCCGCACTCTGCCACCCGGACGGCACGGTCAGCTTCCTCGACCAGGCGACCGACCCCCCGCTCGGTGCCCGGCCCGAACACACCCGCCGCCCTCAGGCCCGGACCGCCTTCGCCGAGGGCTCCGTCCTCGTCCTCTACACCGACGGCCTCATCGAACGCCGCCGCGAGGACATCGACGTCGGCCTCCAACGGCTCGCCGACGCGCTCGCACGACACCGCGCCGCCGACCCCGACGCCCTCGCCGACGCCCTGCTGACCGACCTCATCCCGCCCGTCGGCGTCACCGACGACGCGGCCCTGGTCGTCCTCCGCCTGTGACGGCCGAGCCCCACCCCGCGCACCGGCGTCACGCCCCAGCGGGTCAGTGCGGAAGCTCGACCGACACGTGCGGGGACAGCGCCCGGAGGAACTCCGCCGCGTCGAACATCGCGCCGGCCGAGGCCACGCCCGTCGTGCGCGTCCGCCCGGCCAGGATGCGCTCGACGGCCTCCACCGCCAGCGGAGCGGTGACCGCGTAGATGTCCTGGCCGCGGGCCGAGGCGCGACGCTCGACGCCGCCCGCGCTCACCACGACGTCGACGACGAAGGTCTGGTTCGACCGCCCGAGGGCGTCGACCGGCTCCGGCGCGGGCGTGTCCTCCTCGGCGAGGTCCCTCGCGGCTTCGACCGTCATGTAAGTACGGACCTCGGGCACGGCCACGTGGCTGGGAACGGTGACGACATCGGCCATCGTGAACTCCGCGATCACCGCCCGTCGGCCCACGGGCTCCGGGAAGAGCCAGTCCTGCTCCCACGGCTGGTCGTCGTGGTACTGCAGCGCGCCCTCCGCGAACCGCACCCGGCGGCCCGCGCGACGCTCGTGGGACACCCGGCCCGCCACCCGGGTACCGGGCGTGGGGTGCCAGCCGTTCAGCCCGTACGCGACGTGCACCGCGTCCGCGGCGGTCCATTCCCCCATCGCCGCGGTCACCAACAGGTCGCCCAGCCCGCCGTAGAACGCCATCGCCGGCACCACGGGCGTGTCCGCCTTCCGGGCCGCTTCCGCATGGTCGGCGAACATCGAGACGTTCGCCTCGATCTCCGCCGCGACGTCGACGTACGGGATCCCCGCGCGCAGGGCCGCTTCCACGACCGGGCCCGCCGTCAGCGCGAAGGGCCCCGCGCAGTTGACGACAGCCGCCGCACCGGCGAGGGCACGGTCCAGCGAGCCCGCGTCGTCCACGGTGGCCGGACGCACCTCCACGTCTCCCCACTCGGCGGCCAGCGCCTCCAACCGGTCCGCGTCACGGCCGGAGATGACGGTGGCGAAGCCACGCCTGCGTAGTTCGGCGACGACGAACCGCCCCGTGTGCCCCGTCGCCCCGTAAACCACCACTGCAGCTGTCGCGCTCATCGTTCCCCGCTCTCGATGTTCTGGTGGGTCCAGTCTCGGCGCGGGCGGCGTCCGGCGGTGATGGTCTGGAACGACATCATGCATACACTTTCGGACATGCCCACTGTCGCACTGCTGACCGCCGGTCACCTGCTGCACTTCGAACTGGCCGTGGCCTACGAGATCTTCGGCAACCCTCCGCGCGAGGCCACGGAGGGCTGGTACGACGCGCTGCTCTGCGGGCCCGGCCCGGTGCGGGTCGGCCCGTTCATGGTCGAGCCCGACCACGGGCTGGAGCGCGCGGCCGGCGCCGACACGGTGATCGTGCCCGCGTGCGCCGACATCGACGAACCGCCGCCGGCGGAGCTGATCGAGGCCGTGCGCGCGGCCCACGCGGCGGGGGCCCGGATCGCCTCCCTGTGTACCGGAGCGTTCGTACTCGGCGCCGCGGGCCTGCTGGACGGGCGGCGGGCCACCACCCACTGGGCTCACGCAGCGGAGTTGAGCGCACGTCATCCGCTGGCCGTCGTCGACCCCGACGTCCTCTACACGGACAACGGAAGCGTCCTCACGGCTGCGGGCAAGGCCGCCGCGGTGGACCTCTGCCTCCACCTCATCCATCTCGACCACGGCGCGAACATCGCCAACTCCGTCGCCCGGCGCCTCGTCATGCCGCCCCACCGGGCGGGCGGCCAGGCCCAGTTCGTGGCCACGCCGGTGCAGGCGGGGGGCGACCACGTACTCGCCCACCTGCTCGCCTGGGTCCAGCAGCGGCTGGACCAGCCCCTGACGGTGACCGACATGGCGCGCAAGGCGAACACGAGCCCGCGCCATCTCGGACGGCAGTTCCGGTCGGTGATCGGCCAGACGCCGCTCCAGTGGCTCCTGACCCAGCGCGTACGCCGCGCCCAGGAACTGTTGGAGGCCACCGACGAGACCATCGAGGCGGTGGCCCTCGCCGCCGGCATGGGGACCGCCACGACACTGCGGCGCCAGTTCAAACGGATCGTCGGGGTCCCGCCCGACAGCTACCGCCGCTCGTTCCGCAGCACGGCTCCCGGGGCCCAGCCGCTTCCCGCCGTGGGGGTGAGAGAAGGGAGTTGACCGGGCGTCACTCCGTTCGCCCAGCCGGAGACTCCCCGGGAGCGGCTTTCCCTCCGATGTGTGGGGGAGGAGGCCCAGCGGCGACCCCGCAGGGCTTCAACTCCCGTCCCCGTGCGGTGCGGTGATCCTGCGCACGGCCTCCACCACCGCCGCCCGGTGGCGGGCGAGCTGCTCGGGCGCCCAGCCGGTACCCGGCTCGTCGGCCGCCGCACCGCCGGCGCCTGTGCCGCCCGCCGCGGTACTGCCCACCGCCGGACCGCCGACCGCGCCGAACCACGCCTGCGACATGGCCACCACCAGCGTCAGCACGTCGGCGGCGTCCGTCCCGGCGTCGATCCGGCCCGCATCCTGCGCCTCCCGCACGGCCGCGATCTTGCCCTGGTAGGACGCTGCCTCGGTGTCCGTGCTCCCCGGACGTTCCAGCTGCTTCCACAGCACCAGACGCATCAGCGAGGGCCGCTCGACCAGGTGGTCGTAGACGGCGCCCGCGTACCCGGGCAGGTCGTCGACATCGAAGGGCACGGACTCCGAGCCCGTCTCCAGCGCCCGCTGGAGCACGGCGTCGAAGAGCTGCTCCTTGTTGCCGTAGTAGACGTAGATGAGCCGCTTGTTCGCCTGCGCGGCCTCGGCGATGCGGTCGACCCGCGCGCCGGCGATGCCGTACGTCGCGAACTCGGAGAAGGCCGCGTCGAGCAGCCGTGCCTTGGTCGCGCTGGAATCCCTTGCCATGGCCCGCAGCCTAGCAAGTAACTATCTGGTTATTGACATCTGGCGCGCGGGGGGTGCATGCTCTATCTATCCAGTTAGTTACTTACGAGGGAGACCGTGATGGAGACCGCGATGGAGATCCGCGCACTGGGCGGCCAGGGGCTGAAGGTCGGCGCCGAGGGGCTCGGCCTGATGGGCATGAGCGCCCACTACGGAGCCACGGACGAGGCCGAGTCGCTGGCCACGATCGACCGTGCCCTGGAGCTCGGCGTCACCCTGCTCGACACCGCCGAGGGCTACGGCCCCTTCCTCAACGAGCAGCTCCTCGGCAAGGCCCTCACCGGCCGCCGCGAAGCCGCCGTGATCGCCACGAAGACCGGGGTCGAGTTCACCGACGAGGGCGCCTTCCGCGGTCACAACGCGACGCCCGAGTACATTCGCCGCTCGGCCGACCGCTCCCTGCGCCACCTGGGCACGGACCACATCGACCTCTACTACCTGCACCGCATCGACCCGGACGTACCCGTCGAGGAGAGCGTGGGCGCCCTGGCCGAGCTCGTCGCCGCCGGCAAGGTCCGCCACATCGGCCTGTGCGAGGCCGCGCCCGCCACCATCGCCCGCGCCCACGCCGTCCACCCGCTGGCCGCCGTGCAGACCGAGTACAGCCTCTTCGAGCGCGGCATCGAGCACGACGGCGTCCTCGACACCCTGCGTCAGCTCGGCATCGGGCTCGTCGCGTACTCCCCGCTCGGCCGGGGGTTCCTCTCCGGCGCGATCGCCAGCCCGGACGACTTCGCCGCCGACGACTTCCGCCGCACCGACCCCCGTTTCCAGGGCGAGAACTTCGGCCGCAACCTGGCCGTCGTCGACCAGGTGCGCCGTCTCGCCGCCGAGAAGGGGGTCACGCCTTCGCAGCTGGCGCTGGCCTGGACCCTGCGGCAGGGCGCGGTGCCCATCCCGGGCACCAAGCGCCGCCGCTACCTGGAGGAGAACATCGCCGCCACCGCGGTGACGATCACGGACGCGGACCTGGCCGCCATCGACGCCGTGGCCCCCCACGGCGTGGCTTCGGGCGACCGCTACGCCCCGGAGCTGATGCAGTCGCTGAACGGCTGAACGGCTGAACGACTGAACGTCTGAACGTCTGAACGTCTGAACGTCTGAACGTCTGAACGTCTGAGCCTATGTATATTAGATCCATGCCTAGGGGTCCTAGGCATGGATGGAGGGGCTCATGGCAGCGCGCGTGGGACTGACGGCTGACCGGGTCACCCGGGCCGCAGCCGCTCTCGCCGACGAGGTGGGCTTCGACCACGTCACCGTGTCCGCGCTCGCGCGGAGCTTCGGTGTGAAGGACGCGAGCCTGTACTCGCACGTCAAGAACGTCCAGGACCTGCGCGCCCGCGTGGCCGTGCTCGCCGCCGGCGAGATGGCCGACCGCATCGGCACGGCCGTCGCCGGCCGCTCCGGGAAGGACGCGCTCAGCGCGTTCGCCGACGCGTACCGGGATTTCGCACTGCACCACCCCGGGCGCTACGCGGCCACCCAGATCCAGCTGGACCCGGAGCGGGTCGCCGCCTCTCCCGGACACCTGCGCAGCATCGAGCTGACGTACGGAATGCTGCGCGCCTACGGCCTCGGCGAACCCGATGTGACCGACGCGGTCCGGCTCCTGCGCAGCACCTTCCACGGCTACAGCAGCCTCGAAGCCACCGGCGGATTCGGGCACTCCAGGGACACCGGCACTTCCTGGAGGCGGACCGTCGACGCCCTCCACGTGACACTCACGCACTGGCCGTCGACGAATGAAGAAGAAGCAGCAGCAGAAGCAGCAGAAGCAGCGGAAGACGAGGGCAAGACGTCATGAGAACAGGAACGTTGCAGGTCTCCGGAGCCGACCTCCACCACGAGATGCGCGGCAGCGGACCCGTACTGCTCCTGCTCCCGGCCGGTGGCGGAGACGCCGCCGTCTTCGACGGGATCGCCGGCGTCCTCGCCGAGCGGTACACGGTCCTCACCCTCGACCCGCGCGGCTACTCCCGCAGCCGGCTCGCCCCTTCCGGCCCCGTGGAACAGCGGGTCGACGTCCAGAGCGAGGACGCGTACCGCCTGCTCACCCACATCCTGCCGCCCGGCGAGGAGGCGTACGTCTACGGCAGCAGCTCGGGCGCGATCGTCGCCCTCGACCTGCTCGCCCGCCACCCCGAACGGCTGCGCCTGGTCGTCGCGGACCAGCCGCCGTGCGCCCGGCTGCTGCCGGACGCCGAGGAGCAGCTGTTCTTCGAAAGGGTCTACGAGGCCTTCCGCGCCGGCGGCCTCGGCGCCGCGGCGGCGTACTTCCTCGACGGGATCGGCGGCACCCTGAAGCCCATGCCCGACCCGGCCGGACTGCCGCCGCGCACCGCCGAGATGATCGGCCGGCTGAACGCGAACTTCCCGCTCTTCCTGGAACACGAGCTGCGGCAGTTCACGTCCTACGTCCCCGACGAGGCCGCCCTCGCCGCGGTGTCCGAACGCCTGGTGCTGGCCGCGGGCCGCGACACCAGGGGGCACCTGCCGTACCGCCCGGCCGCGGAGCTGGCGGACCGGCTGGGCCTCGAGGTGACCGAATTCCCGGGCGGGCACAGTGGCTACACCGACTGCCCGGAAGAGTTCGGGCGGCGGCTCGTGGAGGTGCTGGGCGCCCGATAGGGGGTGCACGCCGGCGCCGACAGACCCGGGCGACGCCGGTTTCCTGCGGGAAGGGAGGATGGGGGCGTGCTCCCCTACGTCTACTGCGTCACCAAGTACGACCCCGCCGACCGCGACGAACGCGGCTGCTACACCGGCCCCGAGGACTGCGTCAGCGATCATGGCGAGGTCGAGGCGGCCTACCTCCAGGCGATCGAGGCGTTCGCCCTCGACTCCGGCATCGACCGTCTGTCCATACGCGAGCCGCAGATCGCGTCCTTCGTGCACTTCGGTGCCGAGCCGCCCATGGAGGGCTACGGACTGGACGAACTCTTCCCCAGCGGTCCCTCCGGCCGGGCGGGCTTCCACGATGGTGCGGAGGTTCCGCTCGATACCGCGCTCGCGCTGGTGCGGGTCATGCTGCGCGACGGCGGTGCCTGGTGCCGGCTGGAGGCGGAGGGCGCGTTCGCGGTGCACGTGGGATGGGACCAGTACCTCTACATCGGCAGCAGCTCCCCGTGCGAGGAGGCGCAGGCCCGGGCCCGTGCGCTCGGGCTCTTCCCGGAACGCATGGACGCGTCCCCGCACGACGTGGAGGCCGACCGGGAGACCGACGGGGAAGAGGTCCAGCGGCCGGGCGACGACGAGTTCTGGGCGCACCTGCGCTACGCCGTCGTCTCGTGCCAGGCGGGACTCCTGGAGGAGCAGCCCATCGAAGGCGTCTCCCGTTTCCACCGCCTCACCCACGAGACCCTTGACGCGGTGCGCGCCGGACTCGCTCCCCGCGCCCGGTTGTCCGTGTGGCCGGACCTGTCCTCCGACATCGACGCGGTCCTGGGCGCTATGCCCGTCGACGGCCTGATCGAAGGCGTCTGGCAGGACGAGGACGGCCGGATCCACAGCGCCGTCGTCGACGAGGAGGAGTACCCGGAGCTGACCGCGCGGATCTCCCGTGCGGGAGCGGCAGCGCTCCTGCCCATGTACGCCGACGAACGCGTGCCCCTGTTCACCGCCGTCATGCCGGACTCCGACGGAGTGGTACGGGCCCGCTGGCGGACCGATCCCACGCCGGGCGACCGCAACTGGGCCTTCCTCAAGACCCGGGCCCTTCAACGAGGCCAGGTCGTCACCGGCACCGTGACCCACATCGCCGACTTCTGCGTCACGTTCGTGGACATCGGAGGCTTCACAGCGATGATCAACATCCCCCAACTGTCATGGCTCCCCATCAGCCACCCCTCGGAGGCCGTCTCCGTCGGTCAGGAGATCACCGCGGAGATCCTCGACGTCGACCTGGTCCGCGAACGCGTGTCGCTGTCCCTCAAAGCCCTGCAGGAAGATCCACGACGACCGTGACCAACGAGCCCGTGTACCGCCGACACCCCCGGCCAGGCCCGGGTGGCGGCCTGCAACCGCGTTGAGCCGCAGCTGCTGGAGGTGACGGGGAAGCGCGCCGACTGAACCGCGGCCAGTTGTACCGGGCGCAGTGAGGGCCGCAAGCATCACGCCGGCGGCTGCTCGGACCCGTCGCGGGCGCTGCCATGACGCTCAGGTTCCGCCAGGCCCGCCTCCGAACGTCTCCGGCAGGGCCCGCTCCAGGGCGTCGAACGCCGCGTTCACCCGCATGCGGTGGTCTTCGGCCACGTCCGCCGCGCGCTCGCCGGCGAGCAGCCGGCCGGCCGGGTCACGTAGACGGCCCGGTACGCGGCCACGGTCAGGGCCGCCGTCAGGCGTGCGGCGGGGCCGCCGATCGCTTCGGCCAGCGCGTTCTCCACCTCCTCCACGCCCTCGCGCGCCCGCGCCCGCAGTGCCGGGGAGCCGAGCACGATCCGCCAGAAGTGCGGGAAGGTGCCGCCGACGCCCGCCAGCGGGTGGCGCTGGTCGAGGAGCCGGAGCAGCAGCGAGCGCAGGCCGGCGAGCCGGGACTCGCCCTCCGCGCGGTCGCGCACCGCTGCCGTGAACAGCTCGACGGCCTCGGGGATCCGGTCGAGGAAGAGGTCCTCCCTGCGCGGGAAGTGGTTGAAGACCGTCATCGTCGAGACGGGGGCGGCTTTGGCGACCTCGGCCACGGTCACGTGGTCGAAGCCCCGTGCCGCGAACAGCATCGTCGCCTCGTCGGAGATCCGCTGCCGGGTCTCGCGCTTCTTGAGCTCGCGCAGGGAGAGCGGTGCTTCCTTCGCGGTGGCCGGCGGCGGCCCCGTCGGGCTGATGCTGGCTTGCGAACTCCGCCTCGGCGGGGCTCGGGTGGTCGTCGTGGAGCGACGTACGGACGTGGACCAGACCATCAAGGCGGGTGCGATCAACACGCCGACCGCCGAAGCCGTCTACCGGCGCGGGCTGCTGCCCGCGATGGCAGCAGTGCAGCAGCGCACGCTCGACCCGTTCCGGGCCTTCATGCGCGGCCGGCCGGGCGGCGCATCGGGCGGACAACCCCCGTGCACGCCACCCAAGTGCGACGGCCACTTCGGCGGGATCATGCTCAGCGGCGCGCTGCTGGACGAGGCCTACCCCGACTTCGCGCAGGCCGGGCCGGCCGGTGACGTGGCCCTCGTACCCCAGCAGGAAGTCGAGCGGCTGCTCGCCGAACGGGCCGCACAGCTCGGCGTCGATCTGCGCCGGGGCGTGGAGTTGACGGGCTTCGACGCCGATGACGACGGGGTCACAGTCCGCACGGCCCCGGTCGGCGCCGGGCCGGACCGGACGCTGCGCGCCGGCTGGCTCGTCGGCTGCGACGGCGGCCGCAGTACGGTGCGCAAGCTCGCGGGCTTCGCCTTCCCCGGATCGGATCCGCAGATCACCGGACACCAGGCCGTCGTCACCATGACCGGCGCCGAAACCCTGGGCGGTGGCCGAGGGGTACGGCGGCCTGGTGCGGGTGGTCGCCACCACCTGCCCCGCCGGGCGTCGCACGGCCCTGCCGGACTCGATCGCTCACACCTTAGTGTCGTCCCCTGTGACCGAACACTCCACGCACCTCCGCGTGACGTCAGATGCCTACGACGCCGTTGCCGTTCTCTACGCGGACCTCGTCCGCAACGGCCTCGACGGCCTTCCGCTGGATCGCTCGGTTCTCGCCGCGTTCGCCGATCTCGCGCGAGCCGCTGATGCCGGGCCCGTCGCCGAGCTGGGATGTGGTCCCGGATATCTGACGGCACACCTGCGCGACCTCGGGCTGGACGCCTTCGGCGTCGACCTTTCGCCGGTGATGATCGACCTTGCCCGGGAGGCCTACCCCGACCTCCGGTTCGAGCTCGGTTCGATGGACTCCCTGGACCTGGCCGACGGCACGCTGGGCGCCATCGTGTCCTGGTACTCGGTCATCCATGCTCCACCGCGGGACATCCCGTCCTACTTCGCCGAGTTCCGCCGCGTCCTGGCCGGGGGAGGCATCCTCCTGCTTGCCTTCTTCGAGTCGGAGGGCGGTCCGGTGGAGGCGTTCGACCACAAGGTGACGACGGCCTACCGGTGGCCGATCGACGTCCTCGCGGGGCTGGCCCGCAAGGCCGGGTTCGTCGAGGTCGGACGGATGCTGCGCGAGCCGCTCACGGAGGAACGGTATCGCCGCGGCCATCTCCTGATGCGCTGCGAACCTGAACGGCCGGACCCGTCCTAGCGGTTCGCGTCGCGGTCGAGTTCCGTGTCGAGCGCCAGGGCTGCGGCGATGAGGGCGAGGTGGGTGAAGGCCTACGGGAAGTTGCCCAGTTGCTCGCCGGTGGGGCCTATCTCCTCGACGAACAGCCCCACGTGGTTCGCGTAGGTGGGCATCTTGTCGAAGGAGTAACGGGCTTGCTCGAGGTAGACCCCTCCGGATCACCCCTGCTGCCGGAAAGGTCAGGAGACGTGGACCGACAGCCCGCACAGGCCCGAGCCACTCCGGGCGGCGGTGCGCCAGACCCGCAGGGGGCCGTCCAGGACACGCTCTTCGCCCTCCGAGTAGTCCAGCCAGTCCTGGGCCTGCGCGGCGGCGCGGTCGGCCGCTGTGAAGGAGAGGGCCCGCTCCACCAGCGGCAGGTGCCGGCGCACTTCGGTGGAAGTGAGGAGGAAGTTGCCGCACCAGCCCGGCAGAAGGGCGGCGCGGGCCGGGCCCACGGCGTGGAAGAAGGACGCGACCGCGTAGTCCTTGGAGTGGACGGAGATGAACATGCCGTCGCGGCTCTGCCCGTCCCACACGTCGTCCACGACGTAGAAGGAAGGGTCCGCGGTGCCGTCGCAGACGCCGTCGACGTGGCGGCCCGGCGCCATGAGCGCGCGGAACGATTCCACCGCGTGGGCGTTGGTCGCCGCGGCATCCGGGCTTCCGGCAGTCGCGTACCAGGTCTGGTGGTCCGGGAGCGGTGCGCGCTGCCACTCCAGCCGGCGGCGTTGGGCGTCGGCCTGCACGCGGTCCGCCCGCATCGCGGGCAGCAGCCTCGGAGCAAGGCGGGCCACGTCTTCGTCCGAGTGGCTGGTGATCGCCCACGCGCTGGTGAAACCCATGCACCAGACGCTACGGCCCACCACTGACAGAGCGGGGCGATCCTGGTCCCCTCTCGGCCCGGGCGGCTCGGGCGACCGCGCGCCAGGCCCCGAACCGCGCAAGGTGCATGGCGGTCGGACGCGCCCGTCCTCGGTGGCCACTCAGGCGGGCGGGCGGTGGGGGGTCGTGCCGATGCGGGCGGCGAGTAGGGCGATGTCGTCGTCCGCGGACGCCGGTACCAGGTGCGCGATCAGGGTGTCGCACAGGTGGTCCAGCGGCTGGTGCGGCTCGGTGAGCAGGCTGGTGAGCTCGTTGAGGCGTTCGTCGATGTCACGGCTGCGGGCTTCGATCAGGCCGTCGGTGTAGAGGACGAGCAGGCTGCCGGGAGGCAGGGTGATTTCGGTGGTGGTGAAGGTGATGCCGCCGACGCCCAGCGGGACGCCGGGCGGGGTCTTGACGAGGTACACGGTGCCGTCGGGCTCGGCCACGGCCGGTGGCGGGTGTCCGGCACGGGTGACCGTGCAGCGGCCGGTGGCGGGGTCGCAGACCACGTAGAGGAAGGTGGCTAGCATTGGTTCGGCGAGATCGGCGAGCGTGGCCTCCAACTGGTGCAGCAGCGCCGTCGGGGACATGTCGAGGCGCGCGAGGGCGCGTACGGTCGCGGAGAGGCGCCCCATGACCGCGGCGGCCGCGATGCCGTGACCCATGACGTCCCCGATGAGCAGCGCGGCCCTGCCTCCGGTGAGGGGGAGGACGTCGTACCAGTCCCCGCCGACTTCGTTGACGTCGCTGGCCGCCAGGTAGCGGTGGGCGATCTCGATGCCCGGGGGAGGCGTGACGTGCTGGGGGAGCATGCTGCGCTGGAGGACCACCGCGGTCTCGTGCTCGTGGTGGTACAGGCGTGCGTTGTCGATGCTGATGGCGGCCCGGGCGGCGAGTTCGGCGGCGAGCGTGACGTCGTCGGACCCGAAGGAGGCACCGCCGGGCCGGGCGCGGTAGAAGGTCGCGACGCCGAGGACCACGTCCCGCGCGACGAGCGGGATCATCATGAACGAGTGAACGCCCGTCTCGAGCAGTTGCGCGGGCTTGGAGGTGTGGCGGGAGGCCGTGGCGACGGTCCGTTCGTCGAGGTGGGCGATCAGGAAGGGCTGCCGGGCCGCCAGGGCCTGGGTGTACGGGGCGGCCGCGGGGAAGGTGAGGGTCCTGCCGAGCGGCGCCAGGATCTGGGTGACGGGGGAGCCGGTCAGCGGCGCCTTGCCCAGCCGCCGCAGGGCGACGCCCCCGGCCAGTCCAGGGCCCGGCTCGTTGCCGCTCGCGAGGGAGTCCAGTACGTCGACGGTGACGGCGTTGGCGAGGTGCGGGACGGCGAGGTCGGCCAGCTCCTGCGCCGTGCGCTCCAGGTCGAGGCTGCCACCGATGCGGGAGCTGGCCTCGCTCAGCAGTGCGAGCCTGCGCCGGCCCGCCTCGACCTCGGTCTGATCGCGCTGCTGTCTGGTGATGTCGAGGAGCGAGGCGATGATGCCGATCGGCCGGCCGCCGGGGTCCTCCACGCGCACGTACGAGCACGACCACACGTGGTCGCGCTCCGGGTCGGCCGGGGTCCGGCCGGTGCGGCGCCGGTCGAGGACCGGTTCACCCGTGTCCAGGACCTGCCGCATCGCCTCTTCCATCTCGTCGGCGTTCACCTCGGGCAGGATCTCGGCCAGCCGCCGGCCCACGTGGGCGGCTTCCGCGAGACCGTTCATCGCTTCGAGCGCCGGGTTGACCTGCAGGAACCGCAGCTGTGTGTCGAGGACGGCGATACCGACGGGGGAGCGGGCGAACAACCCGTCCCACACCGCCGAGGACCCGCGGATGCGGCGGGCGGCATGGGCGTCCGCCGCGAAGACCAGGACCGCCGAGGCGCCGTGGCGCCGGTCGGGAACGGGACAGGCCCAGATCTCGAGCTCCAGCGGGTGACCGCTGCGGTGCCAGGCGGTCACCGTACCCATCACCCCGCGACCGGTGGCGGTCGTCTCCCACAGGGACCGGCCCAGGCTGCGGTCGGCACCCGGATGCAGCAGATCGGCGATGTGCCGGCCGAGCACCTGGGGCGGGGTGTAGCCGAGCAGTTCCTGCGCGCCGTGGTTCCAGCGCACCACCAGCCCCTCACTGCTGGTGGCGATCAGCGCCACCGGCAGCGCGCCCAGCCATCCGCCGGCGTCCTGGGCGGCGCCGCTGATCAGATCCTCGAACGGCATCTCCTCATGCATCCTGTACCCGCTCCTCCTGGGAGCCCCCGGCCCTGCGGCGCGGAAATCCCGGACAGCGGCAGGCGGTACCGGTGCCCACGGAGCGGGAGGGCGCCCAGGTCGGCTTCTGCGGCCGCTCACCCGGCGCGTGCTGCGGCTGCGCTTCGTCCACACCTCTCATCGTCGCCCTGGCGGCTCCGGCCCGCCCCCCGACGCCCCCGTTCTACGGCCGACTGGCGGTCGTGGTGGTGGCCGCGGGGCCCGTGGCTGCGGACCCGTCGGCGCAGCGGAGGCGGTCGCCGGTGACGGGGGCGCCATCGGCGATGTTGCGGTCGTAGGTGACGGTCTTGACCAGGACGGGCCGCGTGCCGACGGCGACATCGAATACCGCGCCGTGATCCGGGCGGGCCTCCAGGCGGGAGCCGGGCAGAGCGGCCGTGAGCGTCGCCGCCTTCTCCTCCTGGCCGGCGGCGAACCGGATGACCGGGGGGCCCGCAGGGCGTTCGGACGGTGCGGACGGCGAGGTGTCGGTGACGACGAACCCGTTGCGGCGCAAGGCCGCGGCGACGGTGGCGTCGTCCACGCGGACGGCGATGCCGGCGGGGTCGGTCGGCGCCGGGGTCTTCGCGACGGGCTGGATGCGGGTGTCGCCCGTGAGCGGGCGGTCCGCGCCCAGCGCGTTCCACAGCGCGGCGGAGCGGGCCTCGTCCCACACCAGAGAGGAACCCACTCCGGGTACGCGGTGGTCGAAGAGCCGGATGGGGACGGTCGCGAACTCGATCCGGTCCGCACGGAGGCGGCCGAGGGCCCAGCCGATGCGGATCAGGTCGCCCGGCCCGGTCCGCGCGTCGGTGCGTACGGACTTCAGCAGGGCGTGCACCGTCCGCGCCGTGCGCACGGGGCTGGCGAGGGCCCCCTCGAGGGTGAGGCGGGCCAGGAGGTCGTTGACCACGCGCTGCTGGCGGCGGACGCGACCGAGGTCCCCGGGCCGGAGGTTGACGTGCCGGGCCCGTACGTAGCGCAGGGTGTCGTTCCCATTGGTGTGGTGGCGGCCGGCGCCGATGTCGAGGCCGGAGTTCTCGTCCGTGAGGGGCCGGTCCGTACAGACGGTCGCGCCGCCGAGATTGTCGATGGTCTGCTCGAAGCCCCTGAAGCCGGTCTCCAGGTAGTGGTCGATGTGGAGACCGGTGGCCTTCTCGACGGTGGCCACCGTGAGTGCGCCGCCGCCCATGGCGTACGCGCTGTTGATCTTGCCGCTGCGGGCGGTGGTGGTGTCGCCGGCGTATTCGACGTAGGAGTCGCGCGGGATGGAGACCACGCTCGCGCGCTGCCCGCTCTCGGAGACGTGCACGAGCATCATGACGTCCGTGCAGTTGCAGGCCTTGCCACCCACGTGGAGCCGGTTCTTCTCGGCCGCCGAGAGACCGGCGCGGCTGTCGATGCCGACGATCAGGATGTTCGTGCCCCGGCTGCCGCTGCCCGACGGCCCGCCCTCGGCCGGGACGGCCGCCGAGACGGCCTGCGGACCCAGGAGGGAGCCGCAGGAAAGGGCGGTCAGCAGCACGAGAGCAACAGTGAGACGACGCAACGTACATCCCCGAAGTAGGACGAAACCCGGCTCAAAACGCGACTCTACGTGGCCTCTGCGCGAGCGAGGGGGCTGTACGCGCCGGTTTCACCCTTGCGACGGGACCTCGTCCCTCCTGACGGGACGTCGGCCGACGGCACGGGTGAACGTGCCGTCGGCCGACGCCGAAGGGCGAAGCCGCTACCAGTAGTGGCGCCTTCCGCCGACCTCGTGTCCGACGGCCCCGAGGATCCACAGCACGGCGCCGATGACGAGCAGGATGATGCCCAGCGTCCACAGGATCGAGATACCGAGCAGCCACCCGACGATCAGCAGAATGATTCCGAGCACGATCATGAGGGTCTCCCATCTCCCTAGCCGCCTCTTGCCCGATGCCGGACGCGCGATGCGTGCACGGCGGCGGGTCCTACCGGAACGCGGCGCACAGGGCGTCTCACCGTTTTCCACCAGCGCAAACACCCGAACGGCTGCCGGTCTCGGTCCCGGGTTCCGGCGGCCGGAAAACCCGGTTGTGACGCCAGTCCGCGCCGCCTACGTTCCCGATCATGCTGCCTTTGGTGGAAACGGACGAGGAATGGGACGCGGTCGTCCCTGACGAAACGATCATGCGGCCGGGTGCGGAGGACCTCTGCGGCCGCCTGGGTCTGGGCGGAGCGCCCCTGGTCCGTTTCAAGGACGGTTCCCAGCCGGTCTACGCGGTCGGTGACGAGCACGTCCTGAAGCTGTTCCCGGCCGCTGCTGCCCGGGACGGCGTCGCCGAAGGACGGGTGCTCGCCCACGTGCGGGGACGGCTGCCGGTGGCGACACCGCACGTCCGGGAGTCCGGCACCTACGAGAACGGCTGGCGCTACGTCCTGATGTCGAGGCTCGGCGGCGAGAGCCTGGCGCACGCCTGGCCGCGGATACCGCAGGCCGACCGGGAGCGGCTGGTGGCCGAGGTCGGCGAGGCACTGGCGGCGCTGCACGCCCTGGACCCCGAACCGCTCGCCGACGTCCTCGGCCCCGGAGACTGGGGCGCCTTCGTCGACGGACAGCGGCAGGGCGCCGTGGAACAGCAGCAGGGCCACGGACTGGCCGACGCATGGCTGGAACAGATTCCAGACTTCCTCGCCTCCGTCCCGCTCCCGCGCGAACCCCGGCGCGCCCTGCTGCACACCGAGGTGATGCGGCAGCACCTCCTGGTGGACCCCGACGGCTGGCGCCTGACCGGGTTCTTCGACTTCGAACCGGCCATGATCGGCGACCGCGCGTACGAGTTCGTGGGCGTCGGACTCTTCGTCACCCGAGCCGACCGCCACCTGCTGCGCACGCTCCTCACGTCGTACGGCAGTGGCAGCGGGACGGGCGTCGAGCCGGCCGAACTGCTCGCCTACACCCTGCTGCACGTGTTCAGCAACCTGCCCTGGTACATGCGGGAACTGGGTGCGCCGTCGGACACGAAGCTGGACGCCCTCGCCGAGTTCTGGTTCGGCCGGGACTGACAGCGAGCCCGGTCGCTCACTCGCCGTTGGCGGAGAAGTGCTGGTAGTCCCGGTTGGACCAGCGGCCGCCCCAACGCCAGCCGACCTCGCGGAACGCCGCGGTGACGGCGTCGCCCGGGTGGATCTGCCCCGGTTGGTTCAGGGACCGTTGCAGGTGGGGGCGGCCTTTCGGGGGGTGGACGACGCCGTGGATGTCGACGTACGGGTTCTCGACGGGGTTGATGTCCACCGCGTCCCCCCAGGCGTGCTGCGACAGGCGCCGGGGATCACCGGTGACCGGGCGGCAGTTGAAGGCCGAGGTGTTGTCGTCGGCCATGGCCTCGGAGTCGTCGCGGTACTCGGCCATCACGCGCATCCGGCGGATCGGGAAGCGCGCGTCGAAGGCCCGCTGGAAGACGTGCAGGAGGGGGCGGACCGCGTTCTCGTGGACCACCATCTCGCCCGCGTGGGTCCGGCCGTCGAAACCCCAGTGGTTCATCCGGATCAGCCTCAGCCGCTCGGGCGGGACCGGGCAGCCCTGCCGGTAGGAGGCGCCCAGCTTCTCCGCCGGTACGGCCGTGACCCGTGCGGAAAGCCGGGCCGGCGGGTCGGCCGGCCGGGCCTGGAAGCGCGGCGGACCGGCCTGGGTGGAGCAGGCCAGCGCGGCCGCGCACAACGTGGCCGTCACGGCCGCGGCCGCGGTGGTGTGGCGCACGGGAAACACGCTACGGCGATCCACGAGGACGGGCATTGTGGGCGCGGCCGGTCGAGCGGTCCGTGAGGTCGGCCCCCGCGGGCCGTCCCGCCCGTCCGGGCGATGGTCAGGGGAGGGTGGTGACCGGCAGGTCGTGCAGGGCGCGGAACCGGAAGGTGCTGTGCCACCGGAGCCGGTCCGCAGGGCGGGCGAGCCTGAGGTGGGGGAGCCGTTCGATGATCGAGCCGAGGGCCAGGGTGAGCTGGAGCCGGGCCAGGGGCGCTCCGAGGCAGTAGTGCATGCCGTGGCCGAGGGCGAGGTGGGCCTTGTCGGCGCGGTCGATGTCGAAACGGTCGGGGTCCGGGTAGCGGGCCGGGTCCCGGTGCGCGGAGGCCAGGCTGAAGAGGACGGTGTCCCCGGCCGGTATCGGTACGCCGCCGATCTCGACGGCTTCGGTGGGGAAGCGGCGGATCGCGGTCTGGTTGGGGCTGGTGTACCGCAGGATTTCCTCGACCGCGTCCGCCACGCGCGCGGGCCGTACCCGCAGCTCGGCCAGCTGCTCGGGGTGCTCGATGAGCGTGAGCACGCCGGCGCTGATGACGTGCTGGACGTTCTCGCTGCCGGCCCCGAGGATCAGGAAGGCGAGCGAGACGAGTTCGTCCTCGGTGAGCCGGTCCTCCTCGTCGCGGGCCGCGATCAGCCTCGACAGCATGTCGTCACCGGGGGCGGCCCGCCGCAGGGCCACGAGGTCGACGAGGAACCGGTGGATGTCACCGATGGCCTGGACGAGGCCCTCGCGCGAGCGCGGGCTGAGCATGGTGGCGACCCAGGCGGCGAAGCGCTCCTGGTCGCCGGCCGGGATGTCGAGCAGGGCGCCGATGACCCGCAGCGGCAGTGGTCTGGCGAACCCGGCCACCAGGTCCGCCTCGCCGCTGCCAGCGATCTCGGCCGCGAGCTGCGCGACCTGGCCGTCGACGGCCGCGGCGATGCTGTCGCGGAGCACCTCGACGTGGCGGGCGGTGAACCCCTTCGCGACCAGTCGGCGAAGGCGCAGGTGGTCGTCCGGGTCGATGTTCAGCAGGTTGCGGTCGAGCGCGGGCGGGAGCGAGAAGCCGCTGAAACCCGTTGCCGAATGCCTCTTGTTGACCGACAGGCGCTGGTCGGACAACCCGGCGCGCACGTCCGCCTCGTGGGTCACCAGCCACACCGGCGAACCGTCGGGCAGCGCCACCCGGTGCACCGACCCCGCGGCGCGCAGGTCCGCGTAGACCGCGTGGGGGTCGCGCGAGAACCACTCCCCGAACGGCTGGGCCAGGGATACGTCTTCAGGTGTCCGGGTCATGCGCATTCCCCTGCGTGCTGAGCGGCCGGTCGGCGGCGACGGGTTCGTTCGCAGCCCTGGTCAAGATCACGATAGTCAACTCGGCCCGGTCCCGAGGGGCCGGGCTCCTACTCCTCGGGCAGGTCGTCGAGGATGACGGCGATGGTTTCGGTCGTGCCGGTGGTTTCGCGCATCCGGCCCTCGTGCGTCCGCACCCGATAGCGGCCGTTCCCGATCGCCCGGACCATCGGCAGGTCGGTGCAGCGGGGACGGGTGGCGCGGCGGCTGAAGCGGAGCCAGTCATGGCTGGTGCCGGGGGACAGGGCCCGGAGGCGCGGTTCGGTGAAGGCGGCCTCGACGAGTTCGTACAGCGGGGCGTGCAGCGGGCCGGCGGCCGAAGCACGCACCTGCCGCCACCTGACGGACACCGCGTCGCCGGGCTCCCCGGCCCCGGACGGCTCCCCGGAGCCGAGGAAGGGCCACCGCGCGGTGAGGTCGGGCACGTGCAGCCCCTGCAGCCAGGAATGCAGTGCGCCGGCGGCCTCGGACAGCTCCGCGGTGCCGCCCCGGGCCATGTGGGCCCCGTCGGCCCGGCAGTTGACGGAGAAACTCCGCCGGCCGAGGGTCATCGAGACGACCACGGACCGGTTGCCGCTCCGGGCCCGCGCGACGGCGTGCCGCCAGCGGGGCGGTGGCATGAGTTCGATGGCGAGTCCGCACCCCGCACGGTCCGCCGCCGCCTGCAGCGCATGCCGCAGGGATCCGGCTCTGACGACCTCGGGATAGAACTCCGCGTACGCGCGCAGCGGATCCTCCGGCTGCACATCGGTGTGTTCCTCGGGCATGGACCCGAGTCTGCCAGTGCCGCGGCTACGGGGCAGGACCTAGCAGGCGCCCGGTCCCTTGTGCGTCTCCTCGTACTCGGCGGCGCAGCTCCGGGCGAGTTCCGTGTGCAGGGCGGCCTCCACCTTGCCCAGCAGGCGGGCCAGTTCGGTGCGTTCGGCGTCGTCCAGGCCGTCCAGGGTCTGGTGCTCCAGGTCGCCCCATGCCTTGCGGACCTCGAGCAGGAGCCCGCAGCTGGCTTCCGTCGCCTCGACCAGGGAGGCACGCCGGTCCGACGGGTCGGGGCGGCGCCGTACGTGGCCGGCTTGTTCGAGGCGCTGGAGCATCTTGGTCACCGTGGAGGGGTCGAGGCCGACCGTCTTGATCAGCTCGGACTGGCGCACGGCCCCGTTGTCCCACAGGTGCATCATCAGGAACTCCTGCCCCGGGTGCAGCCCCAGGTCCCGCAGGGCGCGGCCCGCCGCGATCCGGTGGAGGCGGGCGACCCGGCTGATCGCATGACTCACCGGCCCGTCCAGCACGGCGCTGGGCGCCGCCGTGCACTGCGAGCTGGTGCGCGGTTCCTGAGCGGTCTCCGCGGTCATGGGGGCGCTCCTCCTGGGTCGGGTGCGGCAGGGTCCGGTCGCCGGACCACGCCCTTACCGTCGTCGTCCGTCCATGGATCTTACCCGCCCTCCAGATTTTACCTTGGTCGGCCAAGTAATGGGGTACGCTGCATCTCGCACCCAATGCTTGGCCGACCAATTATCTCTGTGAGGCGAATATGACCAGCGCTTTCGAACCGGTTCGCATCGCCGGCTCCACCCTCTCCAACCGCATCGCCCTGGCGCCGATGACCCGTAGCCGCGCAGGTGAGGGCGGTATCGCGACCGCCCTCGTCGCCGAGTACTACACGCAGCGC
The DNA here is from genome assembly GCF_045000215.1 of Streptomyces sp. 147326. Taxonomy (NCBI): domain Bacteria; kingdom Bacillati; phylum Actinomycetota; class Actinomycetes; order Kitasatosporales; family Streptomycetaceae; genus Streptomyces; species Streptomyces sp. 147326. Next base: position 8,383,092 of record NZ_CP134201.1, read on the forward strand.
GCCTCGGCCGGTCTGATCATCACTGAGGGGATCCAGCCCTCCGTCGTCGGCCAGGGTTACCCCTTCACTCCCGGCCTGCACAGCGCCGAGCAGGTCGCGGCCTGGCGTGAGGTCACCGACTCCGTGCACGCGGCCGGCGGCCGGATCTTCGCGCAGCTGATGCACTCCGGCCGGATCGGCCATCCGTCGCTGCTGCCCGACGGCCTCGTCCCGGTGGCCCCGTCGGCGGTCGCCGCCCAGGGGCAGCTGTTCACCGGCGAAGGCATGAAGGACTTCGTGACCCCCCACGAGCTCACCGGAGCCGAGGTGCGGGCGACCATCGCCGCCTTCGCCGAGGCCGCCCGCAACGCGGTGGAGGCCGGCTTCGACGGGGTGGAGCTGCACGGGGCCAACGGCTACCTGATCCACCAGTTCCTGGCCCCCGGTTCGAACCTGCGCACCGACGAGTGGGGCGGCCCGGTCGAGAACCGGATCCGCTTCGCGGTGGAGGCGGTCAAGGCGGTCGCCGCCGCGATCGGCGCCGAGCGGACCGCACTGCGCATCTCGCCCGGGAACACGTACAACGACATCACCGAGCCCGACCCGCAGCCCGCCTACGAGGCGCTGGTCAAGGAGATCGACGGGCTCGGGCTGGCCTACCTGCACGTGCTGGAGCCCACCCCCGAGACCCGTGAGACCACCCTCGCCCTGCGCAAGCAGTTCTCCGGGCTGCTCGTACTGAACCCGGCGACCGAGGGCCCCACCGACCACCGGGCCCTCGGGCTGATCGAGGACGGCACCGCCGATCTCCTCGCGTTCGGCGCCCTCTTCCTGGCCAACCCCGACCTGCCGGACCGCCTGCGCACCGAAGGTCCGTACAACACCCCGGACCCGGCCACCTTCTTCGGGGGCGACGCCCGCGGCTACACGGACTACCCGGCCCGCTAGCGGGTTCGACGCACGGGGGGACATGGGTGCGGCGTGCCGCGGCGAGGTTGCCGCGGCACGCCGTCGTCGTCCGGCGGCAGTTCACCTGTCCCGTTGCCGCCGGTGGGGGTCAGCGGCGGGGCTGGTGGTGGCCGCCGCGGCCCCAGGACTCGGTGTCGACGACGTTGCCGCGGGTGTCGCGGAGGGTGGCGGTGTCGCGCTCGTTCCAGATCTGGTGGCGGCGGTCCTGGTAGACGTCGCGGTTGGTGTCGCGGCCCTGTCCGGTGTGGACCTTGACGCTGGAGCGGCCGTTCAGGCGGAGGTTGGCGAAGCGGTAGCGGTTGCCCTGCTGGTCGGTGAGGGTGAAGCCGCGCAGGTTGACGGCGTTCCGGCCGGTGTTCTTGACCTCGACCCATTCCCTGTTCAGCGCGCGGTTGGAGCGGTCGCTGCGGGCCGGGCTGTCGTACTGGACGTCGCCGATGACGAGGGAGGAATGCGAGTTCCGGTCGCGCCGGTGGTCGTCGGCGGCGGCCGGGAGGGCGGCGGCGCCGACCAGGGCGACGGCGGCCAGGGCCGCGGAGAGGGCGCGGCGGGTGGCGAGAGAAGCAGACATGGAGCTGACCCCTTCAACTGTCAGCCCGGACCGGCGTCGTTCGAGCCGGTCGGGCTCCGTGCGGTTCCCGGCGTCCTGCCGAGGAGCCACACTTTGGCCTCCACCCCTCATGAATCGCCGCAATTAAGGCTCGTGTTGCCCAATTCGGATATATCTGTAACTCTCCCGTGTAATCGGCGCAGGGTCGGACCCCGCGCCGGCGGTGAGCGCATGGTTCCGGTCAAGCTGCGTGGCCGTTCGGTGAACCGCGCGCGGCCGACAGCAGGTCAGTGGGCTCAAGGGCCCGCGTCACGGTCGGTATCGCTCGTGTCCGCGCGGGGTTACGGCGCCGGTGCGCCCCCTCTGAGCTGCCCGAACGACCATTCGGTCGCGCATATGTGCATGCTCTGTCCGTAAATCGGTGCTGGACATGCGGCGCGTCTCCATGTCGGACAGTCTGAGCTCACAAGGACGCGATCGAAAGAAAATATCGCGTTCAACCTTTGAATCGAAAGTGAGTCTCGTCGTGCGTCACCGCATCGCAGCTGCCTCCGCCGCTGCAGTCCTCAGCCTGATCGGAGCCACCGGAATCGCGGCGGCCCAGCCCGCCGGCCTGTACGCCCCGTCCGCGATGGTGTTCACCATCGCGCAGGGCGACGACGACGCGTCCACCGTCGTCCGGGCGTCCACCCTCAGCTGTGCGCCGACCGCCCTGGGCACCCACCCCGACCCGGGCTCGGCCTGCGCGGCCCTGAACTCCACCGACGGGGCACTCGACCGCCTGCTGGCCTCCCCGGACCCGGACCGGGCGTGCCCGATGCACTACGCCCCGGTCACGGTCACCGCTGACGGCGTGTGGAAGGGCAGCCGCGTCGCCTGGAAGCACACCTTCTCCAACAGCTGCGTCATGTCCGCGACCCTGAACGGCAACGCCGTCTACGCGTTCTGACCCTCCGTCGGCGCGCCCCCGCGCCCGGAGCCCCGCCCGCGGACCGCGGGCGGGGCGCCGGCATTCGCCCGGAAGCCGGCCGGACCTGGGCAGCGGATTCAGTCCACCCGCACGGCGTGGTTCGGGGTGAAGGCCAGCAAGGGGGTTGCGGCCCGCGGCGGATCCTCGAGCTGGGGCGAGTGCCCGAGACCGGGCAGCAACTCGACCTTCGCGCCCGGAACGGCCCGTAGTCGGCGGTTGCTGAACCGCCGGAGCTGCTCGCCGGTCGCGGCCACTGGGAGGGGCCGGCGATGCCTCGTCACGGCAGGAACGCTTCGTGTCGACCGACGCGCTGCTCGCCCGTCGTCATCAGGCAGGGCGGCCGATGGACCCGGAGGTGGCCCGGGCCCGGCGCCGGATCCTCGGCACCCGTGGCCTGGTCCGGGGCGACGCACTCGCGGCCGAGCTCCGGTGGAGCCGTAAGCGGCTGTGGTCCCGGTTCCGGTCACAGGCCGGCCTGCCGCCCAAGGACGCCGCGAAGCTGGTCCGCTTCGACCATGCCGCCCACCGCCTGGTCGCGGGTGAAGGCGCGGCCCGCGTCGCGGCCGGCACCGGCTAAGCCGACCAGTCCCACCTGCATCGGGACGTCATGGCGTGCGCCGGGACGACCCCCGCGACCGTGGCCGGCGAGCCGTTTCTCGCCGTTGACGACATCGCATGGCCCAGCCGCGGGACAACCGCCACGACTCACTCCTCCGGGGAGCTCTGGCCCGCCCGCCGGCCAGAGGTGAGACGGCTACCGCTGACGGAAACGCCCTAGGCACCCTTCTCCCGGGCCGAGACGGTGACGTGGTCGACCCGCATCGGATGGCCGGGTTCGGTGGCGGGGCCGACGGTCGCGCCGTCGGCGAGCGGGAGCGTGCCCCCGACGGCCACGTTGAGGATCAGGAACAGCCCGTGGTCCACGGCCCGCTGCCACGTCCCGGGGTCCATCCGGTCCGCCGTCACCCGGTGGTACACGCGGCCGTCCAGGTGCCAGCGCACCTCCTGCGCGCCGGGAGAGAGGTCGACCTCGACGGCGTACGAGCGGAACGCCGTCCGGCAGTCGGAGCACGGCTGCCGGCCGGAGGTCAGGCCCGTCGGCTCCTCGCACGGGCCGCCTTCGAGGACACCGCAGTGCATCGTGCCGAAGACGGTGTCCCGCCCGTTCACGGACTCCATGACGTCGAGCTCTCCGACGCCCGGCCACCCCGTGTACCCGTCGCGCAGCGGTGCCCCCAGGGTCCAGAACGCCGGCCAGTAGCCCGCCGCCTTCGCTCCGGTCACCTCAGGCAGGGCGATCGACGCCTCGATCCGCAGGGTCCCGCCGGGCGGAGGCGCGAAGTCGGAGCGCCGCGTCTCGATGCGCCCCGAACTCCACTGCCCGTCCTTCCGGGTGGGGACGATCTCCAGCGCGCCCTTTCCGTCGAGACGGACGTTGTCGGTCGAGTCCGTCATCGTTTCGATCTCGCCGGTGCCCCACTGCGGTGCCGGGCAGCCCGGGTAGCAGGTGCCGAGGTCGTGGATCCAGTGCGCGGCCGAAGGGGGACTGCCCGCCGGGCCGTCGAAGTCGTCCCGCAGCAACTGCTTCCACCCGTCCGCGCCGGACGGCGGCGTCGCGGACGCGGCCGGAGCGGGCAGCGCCCCCGCCTCCGTGAGCAGCCGCTCCAGCCGGTTGGTCAGAACGATGGCCGCCGCATTGGTCAGATGGGCGTCGTCCCGGTAGAGCAGGATCCGGTCGAGCACGGCCGGGCAGGCCGGCCCGTCGCCCGGACACAGGACCGGGTTCACACTGACGCTCCGTACGCCCGGCAGCGCGCCGGAGGAGATCCGCCCGGCCAGCGGATCGGGCGGCAGGGCGTCCTTCCGGCTGAACGCGCAGGCGCCGGCGGACTCGGGGCTGCCGGAGACGCACGCCGGGATGTCCGTACCGGGCACGGGGGTGTCCTCGACGTAGACGATCGGCGCGCCCAGCGCCCTGAGCTGCCGCAGCGTCTTCTCCCACCCCTCGGCCAGGAGCTTCGGGTCCGCGGTGTAGCGGTTGAGGGAGGAGACCACGATGAGCCGGGGCTTCGGCTGCTGCCTCAGCCTCTCCAGGGTGTCCGCCCGCCAGGTGTCGCACTCCCGGTAGGCGCGGCCGAGCTGGGGGCTGTCCACCGCCAGCTCCGGCAGCGGGCAGCCCTGTTTCACCAGTTCCTGCAGCGCCCAGCCCCGTCCGGCGGCCAGCGCAAGCATCGGGGAGAACCACTGCCCGGCGTGCGAATCGCCGAGCAGCACGATCCGGTCCGGGCTGTCCACGGCGCCGAACAGGCAGTCCGGGCTTCGGGTTTCGGCCGGGGCGACCTCGCAGGCCCCGTCCGGCGGGAAGTCCGCGCGCGCCTGGACCGGACTCGGCACCACCGGTCCGTCCACGAGCGGGGTGCCGGAGCTCCGGGCGAGCAGGGTGGGTCCCGAGGCGGCGCCCGGGGGCAGCCCCTTCGGGTCGACGGGGGCGGCCGGGCCCAGCAGGTGCAGGGTCGTGGTCCCCACCACCAGTGCGAGGACGACCGGCAGCACGATGGCCGTGACGCCCACCGACAGTCCGCGGCGGGGGAGTTCGGAGACCGTACGGCTGCGGCGCAGCGGCTGCTCGACCCAGCGCATGGTGGCGAGCGCGGGCAGCACGGCCGCCAGCGTCAGCACGGTCTTCGCGGGCCAGCCGAGCGGGCCGGTCCGGGCCTCGGCGAGCACGAGCACCGGCCAGTGCCACAGGTACAGGTTGTAGGACAGCCGCCCGACGGCCCGGGGCGCCCGCCCCGCCAGCAGCCGTCCGACCTCGTAGGTGCCCGGGGCGTTCCGCTCGCCCCGGCCGGGTATCGCGGCGAGGATCACGGCGGCGGTGGCCAGGGTCGGCACGAGCGCCGCGTAGCCGGGGTACGGGGTCGCGGCGTCGTACGACACGACGCACCAGCCGATCGCGGCGGCCCCGGCCCAGCCGCACAGCAGCCGCAGCGGTCGCGGCCCGCGCATCAGGTGCCAGGGCAGCAGGGCGAGCAGTGCGCCGACGCCGAACTGCCAGACGCGCGAGGGCGTTCCGAGGTAGGCGAGGGACGCGGAGTGGCGCGTCCAGAACAGGGCCAGGGCGAACGACGCGAGGGTCAGTGGCGCGGCGACCAGCACCACGACGGAGCGGACGGCCCGGCCCCGGCGGACCGCCCGGGCCGCGCCGAGCACGAGCACCGCCAGCAGCGGGGCCCAGAACAGGTAGAACTGCTCCTCGACGGCGAGGGACCAGAAGTGGAGCAGCGGGCTCTGGTCGTGCCCGGCGGCGAGGTAGTCGGTCTGCTGCGACACGAACCGCCAGTTGGCGACGGACAGCGCCGCCGCGACGACGTCGTACTCCACGTCGGTGCGGCGCAGCGGTACGGTCAGCCAGGCTCCCGCGACCGCCACCGCGCCGAGCACCACGGCGGCCGAGGGCAGCAGCCGTCGGGCCCGCCGGGAGAAGAAGTCGCCGAGCCGGATCCGGCCGGTGGTGATCGCCTCGCGGACCAGCAGACCGGTGATCAGGTAGCCGGAGATGACGAAGAAGACGTCCACGCCGACGAAACCGCCGGTCGCCCAGGGGATCCCGGCGTGGAAGGCGAGGACCGCGAGGACGGCGACCGCGCGCAGACCTTCGATGTCGGGCCGGAAGGCGGACCGGTGCGGGCTGGGCCCGGACTCGACGCCGGAACGGGATCCGGACGGGGGTGCGGCAGGGCTCCGCCGGCCGGGCGTGAGGAGGAAGGACATGGTGAGGGTGCCTTTCAGCTCAGCCAGGGAAGCATCGGGTCGACCCACCCCGAGGCCAGCAGGCCGGTGAGCAGGAGGACGGCGGACGCGGCGGCGGTCTCGGGCCAGCGGCGCGGCAGCATCCCGCCACGGGCGCTCAGGGCGGCCCGTACGCGGGCGCGCAGCGGTCCGGCGGCCGGGTGCAGCTCGGCCACCAGGTCCCGGATCAGCGGGACGTTGATCTGGCACTGCACCAGGAGATAGAGGAGCAGGCCCCAGTTGGGCTCCCAGCCGTTGCGGGCCACGGCCCGTGCGAGCCCCGCGGCGGCCGCGCCGTTGGAGAGGACGAGCCAGACCAGTGAGACGGCCACCACCCGGCGGGCCATCCCGCCCGGAGCTGCCGTACTCCGGGTGCCGGTGGGGACCCAGGCGGCGCTGCGGCCCCGCAGCGTGTGCAGGAACGCCGTCGCGGCGGCCACGCTCGTCAGGACGTTCGCCCGGATCACCTCCACCCGCCAGCGGGTCCGGCTGATCCGCGGCAGCAGCACGTGCCAGAGCCACAGCGGAGCGAGCAGCGGCAGCACGTGCCAGGGCCGGACGTGGTCCGGGTACCAGAACATCATCACGAGCGGCGGCAGCGGCGCCGCGAAGGTGTTCACCGCCGTGGTCAGGTAACCGACGATCCCCTCGTAGAAGCACAGCCGCATCCGCCAGGGCGCGCGCATCCGCCCCAGCACGGGCGTGCCGAGCAGGTGGAGGTTGCCCATCGCCCACCGGTACTGCTGGTTGACGAAGGAGGTGACGTTGTCGGGGGAGGTGCCCTTGGCGACCAGCACCGGTACGTACAGGGTGCGGAACCCCCGCTCGTGGAGGGCCAGTCCGGTGTAGAGGTCCTCGCTGTGGTCGAGCCGGGCGAAGCCGCCGGCCAGGTCGATCGCACGGCGCCGGTAGACGGCGTTGCTGCCGCAGCAGATGGCGGCGTCGCTGGCGTCCCGGGACGGCTGGATCCACCGGAAGAACCATTCCTGGGCGGAGCCGGCGGCGCGCTGGATCCAGCCCATGGTCTCGTCGGTGTCGAAGCACTGCGGGCTCTGCACGATGCCGACGGCGGGGTCGGCCAGGTACGGGACGAGATGGCGCAGGAAGTCCGGCCGGGGCGCGAAGTCCGCGTCGAGGATCGCGATGTACTCGGCGCTGCTCAGGGTGAGCGCGTGGTTGAGGTTGCCGGCCTTCTTCAGGTGCCCCCGGTCGGGGCGCACGACGTACTCGTAGCCGTACGAGGCGGCCAGCGCGGCGACCTCGGGCCGGTCGGCGTCGTCCAGGATCCAGACGGTCAACGCGTCGTCGGGCCAGTCCACTTCCGCCACCGCGCGGTAGGCGTTGGCCAGGACGGGGAGCGGCTCGCCGCAGGTCGGCAGGTACAGATCGACGCCGGGCGGGGCGGCGGGCTGCCAGGCGTGGACGAGCACCTCGTGCGACTGCCGGGTGAGCCGGCGCTGGCGCAGGCTGTTGACGGAAGAGAGCGCCAGGGCCACGAGGTTGAGGCCGAGGACGGCGAGGAAGGCCCAGAGCGCCGGTGTGCGCAGGGCGAAGGTGAACATGGTCGCCGCCGTGAACACGAAGGCGAGCGAGGTGGCGACCAGGACCCAGCGGCGTTGCGGTCCGAAGTACCAGTAGAGCTCTTCGTCGGAAGGTGGCTGCGGAAGATGATGAAAGGTCATAAAGCCCCCCACGGCTGTGCATGTGCATGTTTCAGGTGACCCAGCCTAGTGTTAAAGGTATAGACCACTGTCACGTGGGGATGAACAGTCCTGAAACTCAAAGTCGTTGGCAACCTGCGCCGTCGCCCCCGGGGCGCGGACCGGGGGCGACGGCGCAGGTCTGGTGATGGATTAAGCGACCGCCTGGCGGCGCGCGTCCACCACCGCGAGGAGCTTGCCGCTGGTCGGGCTCCGGTCCAGCGACGCGCCGTCGACCGCCTCGACCACCAGGTCCAGCAGCCGCTCCGTCACCGCCGAGCGGAGCTCCGGGTAGCCGGCCAGGAAGACCTCCCGCAGCCGCTCCGGATCCGTCGTCCCGGCCCGCTCCACCCGTACGGTCAGCAGCTCGCGCGCGTCCGTAGCGTCGAGCCGGATCTGCAACTCGCCACGGTGGCCGCCCTGTTCTTCGGCCAGGTCCAGGAAGCGCCGGTGGTTGAGGAAGTACGTCGCCACCCGCATCACGTCACCGGTGCGCCCCCGCAGCTCGAAGCGGGGCGCGTGCCGGCCGCACGGGCAGCGGCCCGGGACCTCCCGGCCGAGGTCACCGATCACGTACCGGCCCAGGTGCTGGCCGCGCCGGGCATGTGTGGCGAAGACCAGCCGGCCCGTCTCGCCCGGGGCCACCGGCCGGTCCTCGGCCAGGTCCAGGACCTCCATCGTGTGGAGGTCGGCGTGCAGGTGGTGGACGCCGCCGGAGCTCTCGGTGCACTGGTAGCCCAGCGGTCCGAGGTCGGTGCTGCCGTAGGTGATCGAGCGGACCGTCTCGATCCCGAACGTCTCCCTCAGCGTGCGCTGTTGCTCCTCGGTGAAGTGCTCGCCGCCGTAGAAGACCTTGCGCAGGCCTCCGTACGCGCGCAGCGCCTCCTCCTCCGCGTACAGCAGCTGCCACAGGTAGGAGGGCATCCCGAAGAGGGTGTCGGCCCCCAGGTCGATCAGCGCCTGTGCCGTCGCCCGGTGGTCCGGCCCGGCGGACAGCGGCAGTTGCACCCCGCCGAGCCGTTCCAGCACGGAGAAGAAGCTGATGAAGCTGCCGTACATGGCGCCGCAGTAGAAGAGGTTCGCCGTGCGGTCCCCGACCGGGTCGTAGCCGGCGGCGAGCAGGCCGCGGGCGGCGGCGTGCATCTGGGTGTCGTAGTCGTCGTAACTGAAGATCGACAGCGCGGGCGCGCCGGTGCTGCCGCCGCTGCGGAAGTACAGCTCGGCATCGGCCCGTGCCACCCGCGCGCCCCGCTCCTGCACGTCCTCCTTGCCCAGCAGCGGGCCCGCGGGCCGCGGCAGGACGACGGGCCGGGCCAGGTCGTCCAGGCAGGCGGTGGTGGCGAAGCGGGCCGCGTCGGCCTGCACGGCGACGCGGCGGCTGTAGCGCTGCAGGGCGTAGACGCCGTCGTGCGGCTCGCCCGCGTAGCTGTCCAGCATGGCGCCGACCGGCGTGACACGGGTGACGCCCGCCGCCAGGACGGTGCGGGACAGCTCGGCGATGTCGGTCCGGCTGCCCGCGAGGCCCGCGGTCTGCAGATAGCGGCGCATCGGGCGCAGGGTGGCGATCAGCCGCTTGCGGGGCAGCGGCTTGACCCACACGCTGCGGTGCAGCGGCGAGGCGGTGAGCGGGGACCGGGTGTCGGCCATGACCCGCCACGCGCCGTCGGGTGCGGCGAACACCCGGGTCAGGCCGAGGTGTTCCTCCAGGCGGGCCACCAGCTCGGTGGTGGTCAGCTCGGCCTCCTCGGCCGGATCCGGCCCGCCCGCCGAAGCGGCGGTCACGGCCGGCGGCCGCGCCGCGAGCACCGCGGCGAAGCTTTCGGCGAACGCGAACACCTCGCCCTCGTCCTCGGTGTCGAGGTAGACCACCTGGGGGCTGGAGCACGCCTGCTGCTCGTGCAGGCACACGTCGTCCGCGAGGGCGTCGAGCGTCCCGGCGTCCGACCAGGCGTCGCCCGTCAGGTACGCGAAGGAGATCCGGTGCCCCCACTCCACGAGCCGGCACCCGGCCGGCACATGGGCCGCCACCCCTTCGACGGCGCCCTCCCCGCCCCAGACGGCGACGGCGTCCGCCGGCGCGCACATCAGGCGCAGCCAGTCCTGCCGGGAGGAGGGGAAGCGCAGCACGACGATCCGCGCGGCCAGCGCGCCGCTGGGGTCCAGGGCCGCGAGCTCGGCCATCAGGTGCTGGGTGAGGAGGGTGTCGGCGCTGCTGGTCTTGAGGACGTTGACGTTTCCGGCGAGCAGGCCCTCGACGATGCTCAGCGGCGCGACCGTCGAGGCGTTGCCCGGGGCGATGTGGGCGACCAGGCCGACGGGCGCCCAGGCCTCGTAGACCGTCTCGCGCGGATCGGCCCGGTTCAGGCGGCCGGGAGCCGCGCCGCCCAGTTCCCGGCGCAGCTTGCGGGTCAGCTCCCGCCGGCCGAGGAGGCCGCCGAGCTCGGCCAGCACGGCCGGGTCCTCCCCTTCGGGCAGGTGGGGGGCCAGCCGGGCGTGCACGGGGTGGGCCGGGTCGCACAGGGCGCCGGCGAGGGCGTCACAGGCGGCCAGGACGGTCTCGGTCTCCAGTCCCTCGGCCAGCGAGGCCTCCACGGCGGCCGGCAGACCGGCGAGGCGGCGCCCGGCCTCCTCGTCACCGATGAACGCGCCCTGCCAGTAGTGGTGCGCGGCGCCGTCGCCCTGCTGCTCGTACGCGGCCTTGGTCTCCGTCACGGTCACGCCATGCCCTTCATCAGTTCGGCTGCGGCCACCGCGCAGCTGCGGTTGCGGCTCACCCCGGCACGGCCGTGGACGGTGAACCAGGGGGTCTCCAGCTCGCACCCGCAGGCGTCGCCAGGCTGGAGGGAGGCGAGGTCGCCCATGAGCACGCTCTGCGCCGGTACCGAGGTGATGTACGGCGACACGAGGTGCAGGTAGCCCGGTTCCCCGTACGGCAGGGGCTCGAGCGTGCGCGTGGAGCGGATCGTCACCCGGGACCAGACGGGGGCGTGCAGCCGGTGGTGGTCGCACTCGATGTACGGGATGCAGTGCTCCACCGACCCGAAGGTGTCCCGGATCCGCTCGCCCGGGATGCCGAGCTGCTCGGTGACGCGGGCGTACAGCTCCTCCTTGCCGATCCGCCGGTCGGCATGGCCCTTCCAGCCGCCGCCGAGGACGACCAGGGAGCCCTCGGGCAGGCGCAGCGGAGGCAGCCCCATGGCCCGCATGCGCTCCAGGGTGAAGAACAGGAAGGCCGGGAAGCCGAGGATGCGGACCGGGGCGTCCTCGCGCTCGAAGCGGCGCAGCGCGGCGATGCAGCCGAAGGGGTCGAACTCGTGGTCGCCGCCGGTGTTGCGCAGCGCGTACTCGACGCTGCGCGCGGGGGCGAAATCGCACAGGTAGTTGTCGGTGAAGGCGGTTCCCAGGTTCAGGGACGGGGCCGGCTCGTAGCTGTAGAGGAGGTAGTTGACCTCCTGGTCGGGGGTGATCCAGCCGTTGCGCTCGAAGATCCGGGCGACCATGCGCTGGGCGGAGCGGATGGTCCAGTGGTCGAAGAACATCTGCGACTTCTGGCCGGTGGTGCCGGAGGAGGTCAGGTGCAGCTCGACGTCCTCGCGCGGGATGGAGAGCACCTCGTGGCGCTTGAAGAAGTTCGCGTGGACGAGCGGCGTGCGGTACGGCTCGGCCGGTGCGGTGGCCTCGTACAGGGAGCGGAAGAACGGGGAGCGCTCGGTGTGCCAGGCGTTGGTCTCCGCCATGGCCGCGGCGAACAGCGCGTCCTGCGCGGGCCCGGAGGCGTACGGATCGGTCAGGTCGCACAGCTGCTGTACGTGCGGCAGGAGGGCCGGATCTGGTACGGAGACCGGTGCGAGATGGGGGTTCATGTGCTTCGTGGTGTCCATAGGATTCATGAGGCGACCTCGGGTGATGTGGGCAGATGGGTCGACGCCCAGGCCGACGTGTAGCAGTCCAGATAGGGCTGGAGGGGCGGTTCGACGGCGACGCCGCGGAAGTCGATCCGCTCGCTGGACCGGGAGAGGACGGCGTAGTCGTGGAAGCCGTCGCCGTCGGCGCGCATCGCCGGGTAGAGGGCCCCGGCGACGAACCCCTGGGCGAGAAAGGCCGAAAGGGCCTCCTGGTGCGCGAGCGGCACCAGGGCCTCGACGTAACCGGCACCCGCGCGGGCAAGGGCCCGCGTGACGGGTTCGAGGTACGCGGCCGCCGCGGCGGGGTCGGGGTGGGCGGTCAGCAGGGAGGCGTACCCGCCGGCGCGGTTGAGGTAGGCGTAGACCTCGAACCGGCCGTCCTCGGGGGTGAGCAGCACGTTCGGGGTGTGCAGCGGGTAGAACCAGCCCCCGGCGCAGGGGAACCGCTCGCGGAAACGGCGGCGCACGAAGGCCGGCGCCTCGATCATCTCCAGCCGTTCGGCGGCCCCTTGCGGCGGGGGCGCCGGGAGCGGGCCGGCGGCAGCGCGGACTCCGGGGTAGCGGATGCCGAGGGCGGCCTCCGCGGTGCGCAGCAACGGCAGTAGCGGGGCGGGCACTTCGGTGACCGGTATCCGGCGGTCGAGCACACCCGCGGAGTGACGCGCGTAGAGTGCGAGGCTTTCCCGGCTGCGCAGATCCACCGCATTGGGCAGGATGCCCAGTGGGCGGAAGCCGTTGCGGGCGACGACGCGCTGCGGTCCGGAACTGACGGTGCGTACGGTCGCGTAGACCGAGTCCAGCCGCCCCGTGTCCAGCATCCCGGCGCACAGTGCCTCGGTCAGGGCGGCGGCCAGGCCCCCCGAGCGGTGCCCGGGGTGGACGGCGATGCCCTCCAGGCGGCCGATGCGGCTGCCCGGCTCACCGTGGATGGCGGCGGACGCGGTCAGGGCCCCGGTGCCGGCGCAGCGGCCGACGAGCCACAGGGAGTGCGGGTCCTGCATGAGCCGGGCCATCTCGGCCGGGTCGGTGCCGAGGGCCACCGGGTAGTGCGGCCCGTAGACGGCGTAGTAGAGCTGGCGCAGTTCGGCGATGTCGGCCGGGGTGGCCGGGGTGATGACGGGGTTCACCGGGTGCCTCCGGCGGGTTCCGTGCCGTGGCTCGTGTCCGCGTCCGCATCCGCGTGCGCCGCGGGCGGTTCGGGCGTACGGGACCCGAGCAGGGCCAGCGCGAAGGCGGCGGGAACCAGGCCGGCCCCCTGCACCAGGCACAGGGTCTGGGGCGAGAGCAGGTCCCCGGCGGAGCCGAACACCAGCGATGCCACCGGCAGGGAGGCGCCCAGTACGGCCTGCATCACGGCGAAGAAGCCGGGCTTGTCCGCCGTCGGCACCAGCCGCTGGAAGAGGGCCACGAAGCGGACGCTGACCGCCCCGGCACACCATCCGGCCACGGCCAGGCAGCCCGCGACGACCGCGCGGTGGGCGACCAGCCCGGGCACCGCCAGGGCGAGGGCCATCAGGCCCAGGCACCAGGCGCCGGCGACCGTGGGCCGGCCCGGCACGCGGGTGCCGGTGAAGGCGCCGATGAGCGCGCCGGCGCCCAGGGAGGCCTCCAGCAGTGCCACGGTGCCGCCACCGCCCCGGAGGACCGAGCGGGTGTAGAGGGGGATGACGACGAAGACGGCGGTGGTGAAGAGGTTCGCCGCGGTGAAGCAGATCAGGATCCGCCGTACGTAGGGCAGTTCGCCCAGGATCCGGCGGAGCGCGCGCCGCTGGGGCACATCTGCCGCGGCGGCTTCTGCGGTTTCTGCGGTTTCGGTGGGGCGGAAGCGGGCGCTCGCGACGAGCAGGGCCGCTCCCGCGTAGGCGGCCGCGCAGCCGACGGCCAGCCCGGCCACGCCGGCCCGGTCGACGGTCAGGGCGCCGAGCAGCGCTCCGCCGAGGCCGGCCAGGGACTGGGTGGACAGTTCGAAGCCGGTGGCCGTCTCGATGTCGGCGTCGTCGACGAGTTCGGGCACCGAGGTGGTCAGGCAGGGGTCGAAGAAGGCCTGGCAGGTGGCCAGGGCGAGAGCGGCGGCGTACACGGCGGTGAGCGGCAGGCCGCCGCCGTACGCCCACAGCGCGAGCGCGCCGGAAGCGGTCCCGGCCAGGGCCGCGGCGGTCCGCAGGACCGAACGGTGGGCGAACCGGCCGACCGCCGCCGCCACGACGGGCGCCAGGGCCACGGCCGGCAGGGTGCAGGCCGCCATGAACAGCCCGGAGGCCAGACCGCGGGCGTCGTGCACGGCGTAGGCGACGATCCACCAGGACACGCCGACCTGGAACATGCGGACGGCGGCCTGGGTGAGGACCTGGCCGAGCCACACGGCGCCGAAGGCCCGGTTGCGCAGGATCAGCGGCGCGCGCCGGCCGCCGGCCGCGACCTCGCTCGTGACCTCCTCGGTCACGGGTGCGGCGGTCATGCGGTCGGCCTCTCGTCGAGGACCCGGACCAGCTTGCCCGAGCGCGGGTTGACGGCGAGGTCGCGGTGGCGTGCCCACTCCACCGAGAGCGGGTGCACGAATCCTGCGCGCACGCTCTCCGGATACAGCGGCCGTACGGTCTCCAGCTCCGCGACGACGGCCCCGGCCAGCTGCTCCCGGCCGTGCTCGGGGTGGCCGGGGGTCGTCGCCAGCCGCAGGACGAGCCCGTCGCGGCCCTCCCAGCGGCGGACGACGAGCTGCATGCCGACCACCTGCCCTGCGGTGTCCGCCGCGGTCACGGCGTCCTGGGCGTCCTGGGTGTAGAGGGAGACGGGGCCCACCCGTACGCCTTCCTCGGCGCGGCCGAGGATCCGGAAGTGCCCGGGGCCGGTGCCGGTCCACTCGGCCCGGTCGCCGGCGGGGTAGCGGATGATCGGCATGAGCCGGCGGAAGAGGCTGGTGACGACTACGCGGCCGGGCCGCCCCGGTTCGGTGACGGGCTCATCGGTGGAGTCGTCGAGGATCTCGACGACCGAGTACGGGGTGAAGGCGCGGTGCACCCGGGCGTCGGGGCCGGGTACGGCGCGGCCGAGGAGGCCCGCGTCGACGCTGGCGTATCCGACGGAACGGGCCTCGGCGCGGGGGAACGCGGTGGCCAGCAGGCGCCGCTGGTCGTCGAAGAGCGCCTCGCCGCCGAAGAGCAGCAGCTCGACGGAGTCGAGCCGGACACCGGTCGAGGCGACCTGTTCGGCGAGCCGGCACAAGGTGGTGGGCGTGCCGGCCAGCACCTGGGCGGCGAGATCGCGCAGCGTGGGGATCGTCGTCTCCAGCGGCGCGCCGCCGCCGATCGGCAGGCGGACGTTGTCCACGGGCGCGTGGGCGAGCGAGTCGAGGACGAAGAGGAAGCTGGCGTACAGCTCCCCGGCGTAGAAGAGGTCCGCGACGCGGTGTCCCGGGCGCAGACCCGTGTCCACAAGGCCCTGGCCGAAGGAGGTGACGAAGGTGCGCCACTCGTCGCGGGTGTAGACGGAGAACTTGGGGGACCCGGTGGTGCCGCCGGTCTTGTAGACCGTGGCCTCGCTGAGCGGGCCGGTCAGCACGCGGCTGTCGTGAAGGGTGTTGGCCGCCCAGAACTCCTGCTGGTCGACCACCGGCAGGTCGGTGAGGCGGTCGGCGTGCGGCGGCAGGGACGCGTAGAGGTCCCGGTAGAAGGGTGAGTTGTGACGGGCGAAACGTATGAGGTCCGAGAGTTGCTGGGCGGACATGGGCCTTTGCCTTGGTGACGGAAACGGGACGGGAGCCCCGGCGGCGCACGGCGAGAGCGAGAACTCGCCTGCGCATTCGGCCGGTGTGAACGGGGGACCCCCCGGCGCCCCCGCCTCCTCGACGCACGCCAAGAGCTGACGCGCTGTCACAATGATGAAACATCAGTGCGCTTGTCACCAAATTGGCCGAGGTTTTCCGGCCAGTGTGGCCGCATCCGCCAATATCTTCGCTTCCCCGCCCGTCAGGGGCGCCTGCGGCGGACCGCCGCGGATCGGGTCAGCAGCGCGGCGGCCTGCCGGCGTGCCTCGTCCAGCCATGCTGCGCGTTGCCGGTCGTCCGAGTCGGTGACGGTACGGAAGACGACCCGGCGCACCTCGGCAACTCCCACGTACGGCAGGACACATGCCGACCAGATGCTGTGCAGCGGATCGCCGAACTTGGTCTCCTCGCGATCGGCGGGAGTGTCGGAGGTGTTCAGGACGAGCGCCTTGCCGGCCTTCGGGAGCCCCGTGGGCTTGCCCTCCGCGGTGCCCAGTTTGTAGGCGACGCCGGGCGCGAGTACGCGCTGCACCCAGCCGGCGAGGACGGCGGGCGGCATGCCCCACCAGTTCGGGTGGACGAACACCATGCCGTCGAGCGTCGCCACCTCGGCCCGGTGGAGCTCCACCTGCGCATCGTGGGCCCGTGACGCCGACTGGACCGTCCCCGTCTCCTCGGGGGAGAGCACTGGCGCGAATCCTTCGGCGTACAGATCGTGCGCCACCACCTGAACAGCCCCGCCCGCGCACCTCCTCCACCACCGCGCCGAACAGCGCGTGATTGAAGCTTCCCGATCGCGGATGTGCGAGCTACACACCTATGCGCATGGCTCTTCCCCCAGTCGACACGAGCCGCCGTTCCGGCTGGTCGTCATTATCCGTGAGCCACTGCTCACCGGAGCGGGCGCCTGACGGGTCAGTGACGCAAAGCCGAGTCCAACCGGTGGCGCAGCACGGCCAGTCGGCTGCGACCGGGCTCGCAGGCGGGCATCAGCCGCACCAGTCCGCGTACCTCCGGCGACGCGTGCTCGATCGCCCATCGCAGCTCCTCGTCACCGACGGCGGCGTCATCGCCCGCCGAGAGCTCGCGAGCGAGCGCGGCGTAAATGGCCGGCCCGTGAATGTGTTTCGCCTGGTGAGGGGTGGCCAATGAGTGGATGTACGGGGCCGCTGCCGCGTAGCAGACGGCGCGCGCGGCGGCAGCGGCAGCCGGATCGCCGACCTCGCCCGCGGCCTTGTGGCTCGCCCAGGCGGCGGAGCGCAATTGCGCCGTCCGCTTCCCCGTACGCGTGAAGGCCCGCAGGACCTCGATCGCCTCGCGCGGGCGGATGTCATCGGGAGCCTTCGCCTCGAACAGCGGCAGCACCCGCTCGGCGCAATCGGCCGCCCAGAGCCCGAGGAGACGGCGGTCTTCTTCGCTGATGGTCACCTGGTTCACTCGCACATCTTGCCGGTTCCGCCACGGTCTGTCGCGACTCAGGGCAAGCCGGAGACGCTCGTGCCGAGCGGCAGCAACAGGCGTTGGTGGACGGTTCGGCACTTGGCGGTGGCTTCGTGGGGGCCTGGGATGCGCTGCCAGCGGTATGCGCGGTGTTGAACGGACCATAGGCCCGTCCACTGAGCGATGGGTGTTATGGCGTCTTCCCCGCGGGCCGTTGGCGGCCAGAGGGCGGTGGGGTCGGTGGTGCTGTGGTGCCGGGCGAGTTCGTGGTGGAGGACGCGCTGGAGAGCCGTGGCCGGCTGGGTGAAGGAGGTGTGGCCGCACCTGGAACCACCGCGGCGGCGCTCGGGGCCTGGACCGTCTTCGAAGACGAGGCGACCCGGCCACCGGAAACCTCCTCGCCAACAACGCCACCCGCTAGTCCTAATGGTTGTGCTCTCTTGTTGCGTGGTCGAGGGTGTTTAGCACGTTTTCCTTGTCCCAGTTGGGGCCACCGCCTTCCTCGGGGGCATCCGCGATGACGGCCCTCAAGTCGGTCAGTACCAGCATGATTTCGTCCCAGTCTTCCCGCTCGCTGGGGATTCCTCCGTCGTCGCCTCCGGGGAGACGAGGAGTGGTATCTCCTATGTTCGACATGATCACTCACCGTGCCATTTCTGTTTCGCGTTGGGCTTCTGGCGGTTCCG
This sequence comes from Streptomyces sp. 147326, assembly GCF_045000215.1. Lineage (NCBI taxonomy): Bacteria > Bacillati > Actinomycetota > Actinomycetes > Kitasatosporales > Streptomycetaceae > Streptomyces > Streptomyces sp. 147326. The sequence goes on from NZ_CP134201.1 coordinate 8,400,843, forward strand.
CTGTTGTCGATCTTGTCAGCGGCTGTACCGATGATCGCGAAGTAGTCGTTTCTTCGATTGAATTCGATTCTGAACGGATGCACCTCTATGAGGGGTGCTTGGCAATCCAAAATGCTCCTCGTGGTACCCCCTACCATGTATCTTTCCCTTAGAGCTTCGCCCACGCGCCACCGAGGTTGAACTCATGGATAGGGGTCTCGAAAGTTACGGACCACTTCCCTACGAGAGCCCCACCTAGTGAGAGACTGATATTCTGAGTCTGCAGGGCGGATGTGGGTGATGCGTCCGAAAGTGTCTGCAGGCCGGCGTCCTGATCGACCGAGGGGAGGGAGTCGATCGAATCTGGGGTAATTGCAATCGCAGACGCTAGTCGTTGATCGATACCGGATGTTGAGATCTCCTGGGCGTCGAGACTGGTGAAGTCGTACGCTTCTTCAAATGTTCCTTCATTGTAGAAATGGAAAGAAAATCTGGCGATTGTGTTTCCGAATTCATCTGTCTCGTCCAGGCGCATCCTGATGGGTATGAGGCCCGTTGTGTCGCTGGGAATATGCATTGTCATCCATTCTTTAAATCGACTCAGCGATCGGCTATGTTTTGCATGCGAGTGCTAACCGGAGGGTTTTGACGGCTATGGCGGTGTGACCCTGTGGTGCAGGCGGACTTCTGCGCAGCTGGACACGGCGATAGTCATCCGAAATCCTGCCTGCATCCCAGCATGTGTTCATCTGGCTTTGGTGTCCATCTGAGGTCGGTGCCACTCAGGCCGACGATCGGGACGCCCTGGCGTTCGCAGATTCGGATGATGCGGTGGGTGCGTGCGGCGGTCAGATCGTGAGCGCGGCCCGGCAAGGCCAGGCGAGATCCACAGGAGCTGGCTTTCGGGATCGGTGACGACCTGCACGTTCACGCCGTGGCGCCGGTGCTTGTGGGAGTAATCGGCGCGTCCGTCGCCCAGGCGGTCGCACTCGCTGAGGGTGCCGTCCAGGAGCACGTAGTCCGGGTCGTGCTCGCGCAGGGTCTTGAGCAGGCCCGGCGCTCGGTCGGCGAGGAGCCGCACGACGGCGGTGGTGTAGGCGTGGGCGGTGCCTACGGATATGCCGAACCCGGCGGCGATCTGCGCGAGAGTGTCGTGCTTGCGCAGGTAGGCGAGAGCTACGAGGGCACGCTTGTGCGGCGGGAGCTTGCAGCGGCGGTCACCCTCACGGATGACGATAAGCATCGTGACCCACTCGACCAGCGCATGAGGCAGGTCGAGTGCGGCAGGATAGGGAACCAGCAGGGCTCCTGAACCGGCAAGTTGAGACTTCGAACACCTCACCCAACGGCACGGGGGCCCTGTCCGTTGCGGGCACCAAGGTCATCACCCGATCGGTGGCCACGCTGAAAAGGCTCAGTCACAAGACGCACCCCTCTCCTGCCGGCGCGGAGGTTGCGGCAACGTGAGCCGGACGGTCCGCTCGTGCCGTGCTGCGAGCCGGGACAGGACAGGTTCGAGCCAATGAACCTCGCACTTTCGGGCTCTCTTCCGTCCGACACGTTGCGTTAACCGCGCAAACAACTTTGCCGCGTTAACGTGTTTCTTGACCAACCATTGACTGGTTCTTGGTGAGCACAACAGGTGTCTTTTTCAGCTGGAGGGTCGATGTTGCGAGGTGTGACAGCCGGGACTGCGGTCGCGGTCCTCGCCGCCGCCCTGCTCGCCGCCTGTTCCCGGCAGGTGCGGCGGTGTTCGCACACGCGCACGGATCCCGACGTGCCACGGCCGGAGTCCAGTCCGGAATCCAGTCATCGGGGTAGGCGCCGCGTCCTCACCGGTCACGGCGACCGCTGCCTCGATGGTCCGTCAGGCCCCTGTGCAGACCCGCCACGTCCCGGCGGTGCTCCAGGTCTTCCGCTGCTGACAGCGAAGCAGCGCCTGCCTCTGTCCTGCCCGTCCGACGCGCTGCCATGGCGCGCCAGGAGGAATGACCACGCATGCAGCCCCTCATCGACAACGCCCGCACATTCGGACAGCGCCCTGAGGAGTTCGCCAAGCTCGCCGAAGGCCAGTCCCCAGAGGTCCTGTTCATCACCTGTTCCGACTCCCGCGTCGTACCGGCCCTGATCACCGGCGCCGCCCCCGGTCAGCTCTTCGAGCTGCGCACCGCGGGCAACATCGTCCCGCCGTACGCCTCCGAGCGGCCCACCTCCGAGGCCGCCACCATCGAGTACGCCGTGGAAGTGCTCGGCGTCCAGGACATCGTCGTCTGCGGCCACTCGCACTGCGGGGCCGTCGGCGCGCTGGTCCGCGGCGACGACCTCGACCCGGTCCCAGCCGTGCGGGACTGGCTCGCGTACGCCGCGAGCCCGCCGGTGTCGGCCTCCCCAGACGACCCGGCGGTCGCCGAGTCCGTGCAGCACCACGTGCTCGCCCAACTTCTGCGTCTGCGTTCCTACCCCTGCGTGGAGAAGGGGCTGGCCGAGGGGCTTCTGCGGGTACGCGGCTGGTACTACGAGGTGCACACCGGGGCCGTACTCGAACACCGCGCGGGAACCGACACCTTCGAGGCTCTGTGAGCGGCATCTTGAACGCTGTGATCAGGTTTCCCCATCTCAGGCGTGACTTCGCCGCCTCCCTCGTCGTCTTCCTTGTCGCGCTGCCGCTGTGCGTCGGCGTGGCCGTCGCCTCCGGCGTCCCGGCGGAACTCGGCCTGGTCACCGGCATCGTGGGCGGCATCGTCGCGGGGCTGATGCCCGGCAGCAGCCTGCAGGTGTCCGGGCCGGCCGCCGGTTTGACCGTGCTCGTCTTCGAGGCCGTCCGCCAGTTCGGGCTGGCCGCGCTCGGTGTGATCGTGTTGGCCGCCGGGCTCCTCCAGCTCCTCATGGGCGCGCTCCGGCTGGGCCGCTGGTTCCGGGCCATCTCGGTGTCGGTGGTCGAGGGCATGCTGGCCGGCATCGGGCTCGTGATCATCGCGGGCCAGCTGTATGCGGCGGCGGGCCTGAAGGCGCCGGCGTCCGGCATCGACAAGATCGCGGGGCTGCCGGAGGCGCTTGTCCGCGCGGTCGGCAGCACCGAGGCCCTGGCCTCGCTCGGAGTGGGCGCGGCCACCATCGCGGTGATGGTGCTGTGGAAGCGCATGCCGAAACGGGCCCGGGCGGTGCCGGGCGCGCTCGCGGCGGTGCTGCTCGCCACGCTGGCCTCGCTGGCGTTCGGGCTGCCGGTCGCCACGGTGGAGGTCCAGGGGCTGCTCGGCGCGATCCAGCCGCCGGGGGCCGACGCCTTCGGTCAGTTGGCCCAGCCCGCCGTCCTCGGCACCGTCCTGGCGTTCGCGTTGATCGCCTCCGCCGAAAGCCTTTTCAGCGCAGCGGCCGTGGACCGGCTCCACGACGGGCCGCGCACCGAGTACGACAAGGAACTCATCGCGCAAGGCGCCGGCAACACCGTGTGCGGGCTGCTCGGCGCGCTGCCGATGACCGCCGTGATCGTGCGAAGCTCGGCCAACGTCCAGGCGGGCGCGAAGACGAAGGCCTCCCGGGTGCTGCACGGCGTGTGGCTGCTGCTGTTCGCGGCGCTCCTGCCGTCCGTCCTGGAGCTGATCCCGCTGCCCGCACTCGCCGGCATCCTCGTGCACGCGGGTTGGAAGCTGATTCCGTTCCGGCAGGTCGTGCTGCTGTGGGCGGCGTACCGCGGTGAGGCGCTGATCCTGGTGGTCACGGCCGTGGCGATCGTCGCGGTCAACATGTTCGAGGGCGTGCTGATCGGTCTGGCCCTGTCGGTCGCCAAGACCGCCTGGGAGGCCTCGCACGTCAAGCTGGAGGTGATCGACAAGGGCGCCGGCCCGGTCCGGGCGTACCTGTCGGGCAACGCGACGTTCCTGCGGCTGCCGAAGATCCTCGACAGTCTGGAGGCCCTGCCGCAGGACCGCCCCGTGGAGCTGGACCTCTCGGGGCTGCACCACGTCGACCACGCCTGCCGCACGGCCCTGGAGAACTGGGCCGAGCGGCACAGCGCGGCAGACACGGAGCCGGTGCGGGTCACCGCGCCGTAGGCGCACCCTGTGTGGGCCGCGCGCCGCACCGCCCGCCGCCGCCCGCCGCGCTCCTGCCGTGGTCGGGGAGGCCCGCAGCAGCATCGCCCGGCTGGCATCGCGCTGGTCGACCGCGGGCAAGCGGCCGGACTCACCGCGCAGTCTCTCCAGGTGCTCACCGCCATGCTGCGCGCCGCCGGGGAGGCGGCGGGCCACGGCGGGTACCGCGAGCGCTCCGGGGCGACGTGGGCGGTGCGCACGGCCGCATCCCCGGATCCGTGCGGCCCGGCATGCCGTTCGCCGAGCACGCCGCAGGGGAGCGGATCAACACCCGCGGCGTGCGCGGACTGGACGCGAACGGACGGCCCACGGGCGGGAACACCTTCTCTGCGGACACGGCCGGCTGGTGCCTTACCGGCAAGGCGAGGACCTGGTACCGGGAGTCGGACGGCTACCGGCTGACCGAGGCCGAGGCCGAGCAGCTGGTCGGGTTCCTGCCGTCCTACCCCTGGCAGGGCTCGCGCACGAGCGCCTTCCAGCGGATCGGCGACGTGGTGTGCCCGCCCGTCGGCGCGGTCGTCCTGGGCGCCCTGACGGGCCGCCCGCGGCACCGGCGTGGACGACCTGCGGTCTGGACGTGGGGGCGGGGGCCGGGGCGGGGGAGGTCATGGCGCTGCTCCTCGGTGCAGGGATCCCTCCATTCCATCATGTGTTCGATTTACTCGGCGAGTGGCTCACCGGAGCACCTGTCGTACGTCTGTGTGCGGGAGTCCTCCCGCGCGCCGAGCGGGGGGCCGGTCGTTACAGATCTCGTAGCTCGTCCGTTAGACCGCCGACGTCGCTTAATCGAATTGCCGTGAAGATTAACGTCTTGGCGTAAGAATGCCGGGCGTCTCTCCCGTCCGGACTGGGGTAGGGGGTCCCCAGCGACTCCAAGCGGGTCAACCTCAGCCCTACGGCTGCACCTCGACAGCCCCCGATCTGTGCGGAGCCCTCCTTGAGACGATCTCCCGCCCACGGGTTGTTGTGAATGGGTGCGGCGGTGGCGCCAGATGGGCGTCAGCCAGGACGGGGCGGGTGACCCTGCTCGCGCTGCCCAGCCGTAGTGATCATGGCTGTCACGCTGCTGCTGGCGGGCGCCAATCCCGAAGATGGCCAGCTGCCATGGACGTGCCTGTTCACAGGCGGGAGGAGGCTCCGCATGCACGTCCTCCTGGTCGCTCATTAGCTGCGCACGCTCGGACGACTCTCCTGGGGGACAGGAACCACTGTCGCGATGAGCCCTCGCCGGTCAGGCGTGCTCGTCCGATGGCTGCCGGGCAGGTTGGACCGACCAGCTTGGCGGCTCGTCGTTGCCTGAGTCCTCGTCACGCTCCGCGTCGGCGGCTGTCACATGGATTTTGCTCGACGCATGGTGGACCGGCGCGTACACGGCGTAGAGCTGCAGGGTCTCGTCACCGACGTTGGTGACGTTGTGCCAAGTGCCGGCGGGTACAAAGATCGCCCAGCCATCTTCGACCTCCCGGTCGAAGTCGAGTCGATCCTTCGTTTGGCCCATCTGGACGCGGCCCCGGCCTGCGTCGAGTCGTAGGAATTGGTCAGTCTCCGGGTGCGCCTCCAAGCCGATGTCCTCACCCACCGGGATCGACATGAGGGTCAACTGAAGGTACTTCCCAGACCAGGCGACCGCGCGATAGTCCGTGTTCTCAAGCGTCGCCTTCTCAAGGTCGAAGCTTTGAGGGTCCGGCCCGATGTCCTTGATGGTCATACTTCTCTCCCGGTCAACGAAGGCGGTACGGGGTACACGGCCGCGGCCCGCTGCCACATTCCGCCGTGCGTCCGGTCGTCTGGTCGACCGGGTTCGCAGAGACGATGACAGTCGTGCCGGCCAGGCGCCGACGTGACACCTCCACGATCGAGTGCCCGGCAGCGCACTCCAGCATGATCCGAGACCGCTGCGCCTGAGCCTGGGCCGTTGTATACGACAACGCACGCAGCCCTCCAGCACAGCCTGCTGGGCACCGGTTACCGGCAATGGCGGAATCTTTCGGACGAGCACGACTCATGCCGACCTAACGCCAGACCTCAGACTCAGGTCACTCATAAGGCTTGGTCGGATTCCGCAGCAGTCGACGCGCTCGGGGGCGGGCCGCGCCGAGAGTGCCGACCGCACGTCGCTGACTGCACGGACGAATCGACCGACCGAGATAGCTGTGCAGGTCGGCAGGACCGGTGACCAGGCGGCCACTCGATAGACGCGCAGCTCGTGTACGGACACGGAGGTGCGAAATCGTATCTGGGTCCCCTTCGGTGACGCCCCTCCCGTCGAGTCCGCCAAGACCCACAGCTGGACCTGGCGAAGGCCCGGGCCGGGGACCACGTCCGCGAGATGTACCCGGGCGTGAACGTCCCCGAGGCGCTCCGGCTCGTGCCCGACGTCGCCTTCCCGCCGACGGAGTGTTCCGACGTCGCCGAGTGGGTCGCGCGGTACAACGGCCGGACGAACGGGAAGCAGACCTGCGGCCCGCGATAGCGGGGAGGACCGGTGGACATGCTTGAGGGGATGACCCCCGGCTGGCGGAGGGCCGTTCACACCCGGGGGTCTGCCGCCGGTTTCCCGGCGGCTCGCTCGTTCTGCGGGGCCGGGGGCAACGCAGGTACATCACGTACAGCTTGTTGTTGTAGGAGGCCGCGGCCGGGGTTCCAGGTGTTGCCGTCGTGGTGGCCTGCCCACAGGGCGCCAGCCGCGCCGCGGACCGAGGCCCTGCCCCGCGGCGACCACCACGCACCCCGGTGCCGAGTCCCGGGCCTCCCGCTCCGGCGCAGAACCCCTGTCAGGCCGTCGGGGTGGCAAGGTCGGTGACGTTGAGGAATCCGGGAGGAGTGGGGGAGGCGTGCCGGGCGACGTGGTGAAGGCGCCGACGAGGCGGTGCCAGTCGTAGATACCGCGCAGGTAGGCGAACCGCCTCCAAGTACGGTGGACGGCCTCCTGCGCGGTCTTCGGCAGCCCGAGCGGCCCGCACAGGCGCGAGGCCTGCTCCCGCACCCGGGGCAACCGCCGCACTTGAGCGCCGGCGCGCCGCTGGAGCTCGCCGATAGCCTCAGGCCGGGTCCACTGCCGTTCCCGCATCATGGGCAGGGGGGTGTCTTCGGCCCGGCTGGCGGCACGATCCGTCAGGCGCTTGCGGGGCCGGAAGCGCGCCTCGTTGTTCACCGGTCAGGGAAGCCGTCCATGCGCGTGGTCTCCGCCAGGATGCGTGTCCGGCGGGGCCGGTGGGTGTTCGCCTGCGAGGATCGTTCGGCTGGAGTCGGGGGATCCGCCGTGAAGTGGCTGCCCTTGCGGCTCCGCCCCGCATGCCCCCGGCCGGCACCCCCCGCTGGCCGGGGCAGGCCCCGGCCAGCCCACCCCCCCGGCTGGTCGGGGCTCCTCCATGCGGAGGGCAGGGATTGACTCGCAGGGCCCGTTGCCACTGGTGCCTGAGCCCTGTTCTGGTGCTATGACAGGCGCCTTTTCGGCTGGGGTTGGGCGTCGAGGAATGCCCACCAGTCGTGGCCGTCGTGGTCGGTGTGGGCGCCGCACGCGTCGACGGTCCGCAGTACCGCTACCTCCGCCGGAACACCTCCCGCATCGTCCTGTCCGTCGGTCTGGTGGTTGAGGACCATGACGAGGATCTTGGCGTCCTGGTCGGCGAGGTGGACGCTGACGCGTTTCCCGCCGGCTGCCACGGCCGTGTGGACCAAGCCGTGGACCGTCTTGAGGAAGTCGTGCTCGTTCAGCAGCGGGTAGTCCCACTCGGCGACGGCGAGCGCAGCCTGTGCGGCGGCCTTCTTCGCCGCCCACTGTTCCGCGCGGAACGCCAGTACCCTCGCCCGCCGGCTGGTGACGACCAGCCGGGGCGGCACCCCGGTGAGCGATTTCGGCTTCGTCGCCGGCTGCGGCCGCGGAGCCTTCACAGGCTTCTTCTGCGGTGGCGGCGACTTCGGAGGAAAACCCGGCGGAACCTTCGGGCCCTTGGCTTCCACAACCTCGCTCATACCCCACCACGCTACGCCGGTTGACCGCCGCCGCGCACCGGCATCGACCATAGCGGTGTACCGCGTACCCGTGCGAGGACTCCCCGCTCAGGCGGCCATCGCGGGGACCGGGGCCGCGCAGCCCTCTGGGGAGCGGCGCTCTCCCCGGACGCGCGCGTGCGGCCGGGCGGGTGCGGGACCCTGGAATCCATCAGGGCCGGCACCGATCGGGCCTGCAAATGCCGTAGGACGGAGGGGCCGGGCGGGGTGGACTGGACTTCGATGCGGGCAGCGGATCGGATATCCCGTCCACCTCGGAATGGCACGCGTACGATGGCCGGTTTGGCTGCCCGAAGGCCGCCGGGTTGCCTTCCAGGCACCGGGCGAACCATGGGAAGCTGGGTAGCTCGGCAGCGGTTCGATCCGCGCCCGGCACCGACTCCGCAGACTCGCCGGAGCAGGCGACATTTGAACGACAGGCAATCTCAGCGAAGCCCATCCCTTCAGCAAGCTCGAAAACTAGGCTGATGGTATGGGACGGATTGAGGCTGCACTCTACGAGTGTTGGCACTACTCAGGGGAACTCCCTTGCTGCTGGTGGGCCCGCTCCTCGATGAGCCGGCGGAAGCCTGCCACCGCGTACCGCTCCCCGGTGGCCGAGCCGGGTCCCGGGATGCCGGCGACCTCGGCCATGCACTGCTGGGGCTGGGGCTGCCAGCCGGTGACTAGGACCCGCAGGCCCAGGCGCTGCTCACGCGAGGGCGACTTGATCAGACAGACGGTGGCAGACTGGCGGCACATCGGGGCTCCGGTGGTCGGGCGACTTGGAGGTCCCCTTGATCATCGGAGTTTCGTTGCGTGCGGAACTGCCGTACTGAAGGTTCGTCACAACCCTGCGACCTGCTGATCCTCCAAGCAGACAGGACTATGAATCAGCCCTGGGTCAGGGAGTGGCGATGAGTTCGCCGAGCCGCATGGCGAGCCACGGTCTGCGGCCGGAGGCTCGCATCTGGCCGCGCGCGATCGCCTTCCAGGTCGGCGTGCGCCGGAAGGAGACCAGCAGGAACGCGGTCGGCGACGCCGTGATCCTGCAGTCGTAGGCGCGTGGCGGAGCATCGCGAGCCACCGTCACCGTTCCGTCGTCGACGACGACCGCCAGCTGCGGGCCGCCCTTGATGGTGAGGTCGAAGGCAATGCTGACACCCCGTGCCTTCTCGGAGTCCAGGGCCAGTGGCATCGTCGCCGGTAGTGTCTGACCGAGTGCCAGGCGCGCCTCGTGCGGGCTGATCGGCCACGAAAGTCCGGCGCCGCGGGCGATGTCCAGACCGTGCACGAGGCTCTCGCTGAGCATAAGGCCTGTCACCGTCGCCAGCGTGATGTCCTGCCCAAACCAGGGCACGGTGACAGGGGTGTCCGGGGCGAGGTGCTCGGTGACCCGCAGGAACACCTCGCCCCACTCGGCGACCAAGTCGGCCAGACGCGCCCTGTCGTTGCCGCCGAAGAGGCCTATTGATGTGGCGTTCATGGCCGCAATCCGCTCGCTGAACGGCCCTTCTCCCGTCGGCAGGATGCTGTCCCAGTCCATGGACTCGTCGGCGCTGCTGGCGGAGGAGTACCCGACGTACACGGCCGAGAGGTGCGAGCCGACGTCGCCCACCGTCCACACGGGGACACCGGAGGCCGCGTCCAGGTCGGGGACGTCGCGCAACAGCCGGACGAGCCGCGGGACTACGGCACCCAGCGCGGCGCGGGTCTTCTCGTGCTCTGCGGAGGGATCGAATCCCGTGACGGTTCCCATACCACTCCCCCATGCTGCGGACCGGTCCGCAGATTACCGCCGGGTACGACACTTGCGGCAGTGCTGTGCACACGCCGGTGTGCACCCGTGAGTGTTATGCCCATGGTTCGGTTTCCGGTGTTTGAGCGTGACCCACATGAGTGCGATTCCGCACGCACCGACGGCGCCTCCGACGAGGACGACGATCCAGCCGAAGAAGTCTTTGCCTCCATCCTGCCTGACCCTGGCCTCTTCGGCGCCCAACGAGTCGGTCACCTCGCCGGCCCCTGGAGCAGCTCCGGCAGGTCGCGCCTTACTTGATCACCTGGCTGCCCAGAGAGTCGAGGTCTCTGAGGTGATCACGTTCTTGCCGAGCATCATCACGCCGATATCGATCACGACGATCACCAGCACGATCGGCACCACGCAGCCCACCGGGGCCCTTGCCCTCCGTTGATGTCATGGCCTCGACGCCAAACACGAACAACCTCACGTGACCCCGGCCGCCGGGCTCTGTGCCGACCAGAGGCCGTGGCTACGGGTGAGCGGCCTGGATGGGGAGCGGCCAGAGTCGGACGGTGTTGTCCTCACTGGCGGTGGCCAGCGTCCGTCCGTCGGGGCTGAAGACCGGCTGCACCGGGATCCCGCCCCCAAGGGTGCTGCCGAGGTCTGCGGTGGTGGTACGGGTGCGGGTTGCGAGGGACCACAACGCGAGTTTGACGGTGCGGTCGGAGTTGATGACAGCGGCGATGGTGCTGCCGTCCGGACTGATTGCTGCCCGCTGGACGATCTCCTGGCCAAGGACGGTGGTCGCGGTGCCGGCCGGGTTGGCCAGGTCCGTCAGGCGCAGCCCGTTCTTCCCCTTGCTTGCGGTGATGACGCCCCGTCCGTCGGGTGTGAACGCCACCGACTCCACTGCTCCGTCGAGGATTTCGATCACGGCGGGATCCTTGCTGGAGCCGGGGGTCCACAGCCGCAGCGCATTTTCCCGGCCTCTTTCTCCGCCGATGGCGAGGGTCTTCCCGTCGGGGCTGTAGGCCAGGACGTTCAGCCAGTCCCGGTCACCGGTCTGCGTGGCGGTGAGTGTGCCGGTGGCCGTGTCCCACATCAGGAGGTCGTCGTCGCCGGAGACGGCGAGAGTTCTGCCGTCGGGGCTGAACGCGAGCACGTTGCCGATGGGGCCGTAGCGGTCGAGGGTGGAGCGGCTGGTGCGGCTCGCCACGTCCCAGAGTTCGGCCTTGGACGCACCGAGCGCCGTGCCGGTGGCGAGGGTCCTGCCATCGGGGCTGAACAGAAGGTGCCGCACCTCCTCGGCCTTCGTGGCGAGGGTGGCGGCAACGGTCCGGGTGGTGGTGTCGCAGAGCCGGACGGTGCCGTCATGGCAGCCCACGGCCAAGAGCCCTCCGTCGGGGCTGTAGGCGAGCGACATCACGGTGCTGTCGGCAACGGTGAGTGCGCTCCAGAAATCGCCGGCCCGGTTCTTGGCGGACGGGGCGTCGTGGCCGGCGAACTGGCGCACGGCGATGACCGTCCCCGATGCCGCGCCCACGGCGGCCAATACGCCCAGCAGGACACCACGGCGGCGCAGCCCGGACGACGCGAGGGCGGGGACGGCCGGTGCCGCCGCGGTGGGCGCGCTCGCGAGCGCGGCCACGTCTGCGGGAACCGCAGGGGCCTGCACCCTCACTGTGGGGATGTGCCCCGCGGCCACGGCGCTCGGCGCCGCCGACCGGGCGGCATCCAGCCGCGCCCGCGTGCTCACGGCGTCAGGGCGCCGTGCCGGGTCCTTGGACAGCAGCTCACCGAGCAGGTCCGCCAGGGCGCCCGCGCGCACCGCCAACGGCGCGGGCTGGGTCAACACGGCCGTGATGACCGCTGTCAGGGTCGACCCGTCGAACGGCGGGCGTCCCTCGACCGCGGTGTACAGGGTCGCACCGAGCGCCCACATGTCCGCCGAGGCCCCACACGTCGGCCCTCCAACTGCTCCGGCGGCATGTACTGCGGAGTGCCGATGACGGTATTCGTCCCTGTCAGATGCTGGGTGGCGTCCAGGATCCGGGCGATGCCGAAATCGGTGATGACCGGACTCTCACCGGCGAGCAGCACGTTGTCGGGCTTCAGGTCGCGGTGGACCACCCCGGCGGCGTGCGCGTGGGCCAAGGCGTCGGCGATCATCTCCCCGAGGGCGGCTACCCGCTCCCAGCCGAGGCTTCCTTCGGCCCTGACGAGGCTGGCTAGCGAGGGCCCGGTGATGAACTCCATCACGATCCACGGAACACCCTGATGGTGCACCACGTCGTGCACCGTCACGATGCCCGGATGCCGCAGCCGGGCTGCGGCCCGTGCCTCCCGCTCGGTGCGCGCGATCAGCTCCGACCGGAGGTGCGGCGCCGTTTCGGGCGGCAGCAGCACCTCCTTGACCGCCACCTCGCGGTCGAGCAGCGAGTCGCGGCCACGCCACACGCGCCCCATCCCTCCGCGCCCGACCATCTCCACCAGGAGATACCGCCCGCCCACGAGGTCGCCCGCTGCCCCCATCATGTCGATCACCCTAGCGGCCACCGGAAACAGCCAACCACCGTCGGTCCATGGGGGCCCACCCCGCAGAGCAGAGCACACGCGTACCTGCCCATGACCATTCTCCGGCAGCGCTCCGCCGCCGCGCTTCGCCTCGCGACGATCAACCTCATGACGCGCTGGCTCACCCCGAACACGGCGAGACACCCGGACCAGCCGATCAGTCGGACAGGCCGGACAGGCCGGACAGGCCGAGATGGAACAACGTGACGGAACTACTGCCCTCTGGTCCGGCTCCCTGTTCTGTGATCCTCGTCTCCGGCTGCCCACGGTGTGGGCGGCCCAACACCGGCGTGCGGTACAAACGTTCCGCGAGCCGACCCTGGCTCGCGGGGGGCGCCTGAGGGGTGCCGCGTTCCGTGTTGGCCTGAAGCACACACCAGGGGATAGCAGCATGACCCGTCCGCAACCCGCACCCATGCCGCCGACAGGAACTGCGCGCCGCCGCGCTCGCTGGGAGCGCTACCGTGTCACAGGGCCGTTCTCCCCATCCGACCTCGCGAAGCTCTGGGGCCTCATCGGGGCTCTGGTGGGTGTCGCGTTGGTCCTCGGCTGGGCCCTGGACGTGAAGGGCGGCACGGTCATCGTGCTGCTGGTGCCGTACGTCTTCACGTGGTTCGACGCGCGGCGCGTCCTCTTCCAGTTCGACTCCTCCTGCGTGCGCATCGGCCACGTCCGGTTGCCGTGGACCGATGTCACCGCCTTCGTCGTCGCCGAGTCGGCCGCGCTCGGGCCGCAGGTACTGATCGGTACGCAGCTGCGCGACGGTGTGGCCGTACCCGCCGGGGTGCTGCCACCCGATGCGTCGATGCCCGCACAGCTCCATGTGGCGGTGGAGCGGCGGAAGTTCGACCTCGGGAAGCTGACCGCAAAGACGCGGCGGTACGCGCCCGCACACGTGCGGATCGTCGAGGTGGGAACCTCGGCGGGCCACTCGTCCGTGGGCGGGGATCCGTACACGGGCTCCGTTCGTCCGTACGCGCCAGTGTGGCAGCCGGGCCCGGCTGTCGGCGCCCTCCGGCCTGCCCTGCCGGACTCCTACGGGCCTCGCTGGAGCCTCGTCACGGCAGCGCTGCTGACATGTGCCGCAGTGTGGGCGGTGCTCGCTGCCGCGATGCCCTTGCCGGCCATGCTCTTCGAGTACGAGGGCGGAAGCTCAAAGGGTGGTGTCTTCCTGCTGACAGAGGACGTCCTGGGGCTGGACCTCTTCCCGGCCGTGGACCCTTGGCGTGGGCTGCTGACTTGGCCCTGGTTGCTCTCATTCCTTGGCATGCTCACCATCGCCTGCCGCGCCATCCAGCCGCACGCGCGGTTTCGTGCCCTGAGGGTCGTGGGTCTTCTGTGCGCCGTCACCTTTCCGCTGGTGCTGCTCGGGAACGACGTGGTCTCGGCGGGCCGCGTCAGCAGCTTTGAACGTGGTTGGTGGGTGCTGCACCTTGCTGCGCTTCTGGGGTTGGGGGCGTTCGTCGCCATGGACCTGACGCTCACCCGGGGCCGTGTCGGCAGGTTCTGACCGTCGGCCGCCCGCAATCCCTTCCGATCACCAACACAGGGGGAATCTTGAACACCCGTACCGTATTCGCTGTCCTCACCGTCACTGCCGCCGCACTCGTACTCACCGGATGCTCCGACACCCAGGAGCTCTCCTACGGCGCCAAGGCGAAGAAGGACAATCTGGAGGTCAGCGTGGAGCGCGTGGTCGCCGGGACCTCCGGCGACCTGTCCGTGCTCAAGGACGCAGCCCAGTATCAAGGCCGTACGCCGTACTACGTCCACTACCGCGTGACCAAGACCGACGCCGGCGACGTGAACGGACCCTCCTTCGACGTCACAGCGGACGGCGACCTGCTGACCCGGTTGAACATCATGAGCGCCTTCCCGCAACCCCTCGTGGGCACGGACGGCAAGCTCAGCTACAAGGACGCCCCGAAGTTCGACAAGTGCCTCGACGAGCACGACTCCAGCAAGTTCAAGCAAGCCCCGGCTGGCGAGAGCTACGAGGCCTGCTCCGTCTACCTCGCCGCATCGGGCTCCAGCACGGCGCCCGAGAAGGTCGAGTGGGTCAAGGGTGGCCTGCTGCGGCGCAGCGACGACGAGGCGTTTGCCGTCTGGAAATGAGTCACGCAGCCGCGCCCGCTCCGCCGGCCGACCGGTGGATCAGAACTCACCACCAGCACGGATGGATACCGGACCCCGCGTGGCGGTGGCTGGCGGCCGCCGAGGAGGACGCGCCCGCGGCTGGGACGCAGTGGGCCCATATCACGGGCGGGACACGGTCACTCCGGAGGTGTGGGCTCTGCTCGGGCTGTGGAAGGGGAACGTCGCTGCTGTCCATCGTGCCTCCGGGGGCCGCTGGCAGGACGGTGTTGAAGGAGCGCGCCCCCGACTAGGCTCGGAAGATCACTGTCCTCGGAACGCTGTGTGAGGGGAGCCATGACCGTCACCTACTTGATGCTCGCGCGGCTACCCGAAGGAGGGTTGGAGGCGTTCGACGCCTACGAGAGCACCGTCTTGCCGCTCCTTGCCGAGCACGGAGGGCGCCTTCAGCGAAGACTGCGGACTCCGGACGATCGGGTTGAGGCCCACCTCGTGACCTTTCCTGCCACCGAAAACCTTGATGCGTACCGGGCTGACCCCCGGCGTGCTGCCGCCGCGCCCCTGCTGAAATCTTCTGGGGCAGCGGTCGAACTGATCGCGGTCCGCGACGTGCAGTCGTGAGGGTGCAGCGTAGAACCACCCGGCGCGTTCTCGTGACGCGCTCATTCTCGGCGGCTGCGTCAGCCGCTGCTCGGTCAACTACACCGGCGACGTGCCAGCCGGTGTGCCGGTGACAGGCGAAGTGGTGGTCCGTCGGCTGTCCTCGCCGGTCCTTAGACGGCGTGATGCTGAACTCCGTCCACGACGCGGCACTCACTCAAATGACTGGGGGGCGGCCAATACGGGTCATGCGCCACACGGTCCGCCACCGCATGGGCTGCCGTGGCGGGCATGGGACTCGGATCCCTTCGAAGAACCCGGCCCACCATGACCTGAGTCCGGACAGCGGCGGCCGCAGCCAACCACCATGACGCGCTGAGCCAACGGCAGCGGGCGGAGCAGGGCTTCGTGCAGGGCCGGTTCGACGTCGGCACGCTGCGGACGATGGCCGGCTGCACGGACCTGCTCCTGAGGCGTCTGGCGGGGCGGGGCAGATAGGCATGGCCGCGGCGGCCGGTGATTCCCGAACTCGGTTCTGGCACAGATCTTGGGGAGCGGTCGCGGAGTGTACCTCGATGTTCGATTGCGAGGAGACGGCTACGCGTGAGACCGCGTACGCCTTCTCGGTCCTTGGGGAGGATTGGACCGGTGAGTAGCGACTCCGCTAAGCGGTGACGGGCGTAGCCGTGGACTGCTGGCGCAACGCGGCGAAGTCGGCCTGCGTGGCCTCGACGCCTGCCCGCCGTCTGTCGGAGCTCGGCTGGCGGGCGGGGTGGTAGGGCGGCGCGGTCACATTTTTTGTGGACGATGCGCAACCGTTCCGCCGTCCTGTATGTCCCACCTTGCAGGAGCGACCAACTCCAATGACGACCAGGGGGAAACATGAAATTCACCCGTTCCGTCCTGACAACCACCGCATTCGCCGCCCTGGCCCTGGGGGCCACGACCGCGCTGGCGGCGCCCGCCACCGCCGCGCCCAACACCACGCCGCAGAAGGTCTGCGGAAGCGCCTACAAGACCGTGAACTCGGCCGCCATCGGCTCGCTGGGCACCGTCTACCTGACGTACAACGCCTCGAACGGCAAGAACTGCGTCGCGACCATCCGCAACAACCCGGGCGCGGCCGTGGACATGGCCCTCTGGATCGAAGTCCCCGAAACCTGGGAGCGGGGCGAGGACTACGGCCGGTACACGTCGTACGCGGGCCCGGCCTACGTGTACGGCAAGGGCCACTGCGTCGACTGGGGCGGCGGCATCAGCAACGTGCACGTGCAGGTGTACAACTCCAACTGTGGCGCGCGCAAGGAGCACCGGGTCACCGAGGTCCGCTGACCCGAGCTCCTCCTGACCGCGACGTTCTGTGCCGTCGTGCGGTCGTCGGGGGCAGGACCTACGACCCGACGACCGCACGGGAACCGCCGTGGTCCGGCTCGCCCCGGCAGACTCGCCGAGTTCTGCCGGGGCGAGGGCGCGTCCGGCCTCCTCCCTCGGGTGCACGGCCGTCCGGTCGGCGCGTCGCCGCAACCGGGGCACCTCTAGCAGATGCGGTCCCGGTTCGGCCGACCGCACTCACCCGGACCGACATCCGGCTGCTCGGTGGCGAAACGGACCACCACCTCCGGGACCACGGACAGGTCCTCAGCGGTGGTGGACCAGGATGCGTGAACGCTGACGGACCCGGCCTCGTGCCCCTTCCCTGTAGTCGAACGGTATCGTCACGATCCGCGACCACTCCCCAAGATCTGTGACAGAGCCCGCAACTCGCTGACAAAGCCAACGGTGGTTATGGCCGGCGCTGGTCGGAGGTCGTGGGGCGCACGTCGTCATCCTCGGTCGAGGATCAGCTGCCCCGGCCTCGGCAGTACGCGCCGCTGTATGTGCGGGCACTGTGGTAGGCGCACGGACTCCTTGCCGCGGGTTCTGTCATCGGAGGTCTTGGCGGGTGTGACTGATCTTTTCGATCATGCGCTGGGCGTCGTCAGTGGGTGTGGTGAGGCCTCTCTGGCCGTGGTCGGCGGCGTCGTTGCCGGAGTTGAACAGCGGCACTGGTGATGTGTAGTCGGCCACGGCCTGGTAGGTGGCGGTGTCGCTGCGGCCGTCGAGGACTGCCATGCGCAGGGCGAGGAGGTTGTCGCTGTCGTGGCATCCGGCCCAGCCGGCGCAGATTCGCCGGCTGTCGTTGCCCGTGTCGGTCTGGTGACACTGGAAGATGAGTGGGGGCTGGTCGGGGGTGTCGGCGTCGTAGCGTCGGAGCTTGTCGTACTCCTCGCCCGCCCAGATTCAGGCCGGTACATCGCGCCGGTACGGGCAGCTTTCGCACGGACGTGGTGCCGGAGGGCGGATCGAGGAGGCCATGCGCCCCAGTATCGACGGCGGGGGCGCGGGCACGTCTCATTTCGCCGGGGAAGAGCTGTCCGGCGACCGCTGGGGATGGTGCCGGCCGCATGCGGCTGATGGGCTGACCGGTCCGGGAACGAGACCGTCGGCTTGGCCCTGAGCCTGCTGGCTGGCCGGGGTCGTGGTGCCGTCCGGCGCGTGGCGTGTGGGCGCCCTCCTGCTCGACGGGCAGCTGCCGGCCGGGAACCGGACCTGCCCGGACGAGGGCTGACGAGGGCCTGGGAGGCCGGCCGCCCGGGTTCGGGCGGCGGGTGCCTCTGCCCCTCCCGCTCCGTCAGCCTCCGGACCCTGACCGGTGGCGCCATCCCGCCTCCCCTGCTGCGCGACTACGCGGACGAGATTGTCGGGGTACGCGTCATTTGCCTCATTGACCGCTGCGGATCTCGTCGATGCGCTTCGCCAGAGCCTGTGTTTCCGCGACCAGCCGCCCGTGCGCCTTCTTCTGCTCCTCGGCACCCCGGACCCTGAACGCCCCGCTGAAGTGGGGTTGGAGCTGGGTCCACCAGCCGTAGTCCAGCATTGCCCACGCCTGCGGGCAGAGGGGGGCGCGGGTCTTCGGGAGATAGCCGCTGTCGACCAGGGACTGCTGGTACTTCTTCGGGTCGCTGCCCTCCAGGTAGCACAGGAA
The DNA here is from genome assembly GCF_045000215.1 of Streptomyces sp. 147326. NCBI lineage: Bacteria > Bacillati > Actinomycetota > Actinomycetes > Kitasatosporales > Streptomycetaceae > Streptomyces > Streptomyces sp. 147326. The sequence goes on from NZ_CP134201.1 coordinate 8,418,943, forward strand.
GTTGAAGGCCCGCTGCTGGGTAACGGGGTGGTCGCTCGACATGCCCTCCAGGGTCGGCGTGCCTTCCTTGCGTGCGATCTCGTCGAAGAGGATCGCGGCGGCCAGCGACGGGCCCGGCCCGACCTCGTTGACGGTATAGAAGGACGCGAAGCCGTCCGCCGCGTCCTCTTCGAGACCGAGGTTGGCCAGGAGGAGCTGGCGCTGCAGGGCATGGCCCATCTCGTGGCCGAAGATGAATTCGGTCGACAGCACGGTCAGGTCGTCGGTGTTGTACTCGGACGCGGGGAAAGGGGCGGGCCGTTCGACGGTCTTCACGACGTCGGTGAGGGCCTTCTCGATCTCGGTCAGGAACGGTGGCGGGACGAAGATCGTCCTGCCGTCGGGCTGGGTGACGGCGTCGGTGACGCCGGGCGGCACGGCGGCGGTGACCTTCACGACCATGTCGTGCGGGAGGGTGAGTGATCTGTTCACCCAGTCGGCCGTACGCTCCAGCACGCGGGAGTTCCGGATCAGTGCCACGGCCTCCCGGTCCTCCGGTTTGACCGTTTGGGCCTCGTAGACGACGGTGACCCTGCCGGAGCGCGCCACCTGGGGGCGGGGCCCTGCTCCAGGCCCCTGCCCGGCGTCGCGGGCCTCGCCGCTGCACCCGGTCGAGACGACCCCGGCGAGAAGCAGCACACCTGACAGGACGATGCGCGCCTGCTTCGAGCGACCGGCGGTGTTCGGCATCCTTAATCGGCTCCCGTCGTGTGTCCCCGCACTGATCCTCCGGCCGTCCGGAGGCGGGTGCCCGTCGAGCCGCCCGTACGGGGGACCGTTCGCTGTGTGGGCGACCTTCGGGAGGCCGCCTGGTCCGACCCGTTCGACAACCGCAGCATCAGGGATCCCCGACGCGGCTTCCGGCGGTAGACCGCAGCTCCTCGTGCTGGCCGACTGCGCAGACGCCAGCGCGAGAAGCACCAGCCCTCTCACGGCGCCCAGTCGACGCCTGCCTCGGCGAACGCGGTGATGCACGGGAGGAGCGTTTGTGATCAGTGGCCAGTTGGCTGATCTGGGCTGATCAGGTTGGTGCGTACGGCCGGGGGGTGGGGGGTGGTGCGTGGAGCCGGCCGTCATTTGTGATCAGGTCTCCTGCGTGCTGGTCCCTTTCGCTGATTGTGGGTATGCGGCGTCGTTGCGCCCAGCCCGCCCGCACCGGCCCTCTCAGTCGAACAGGCCAAGATCGGCCAGCTGTTTCCGCTGCCCTTCCGGGAGTGATCCCTGCCGGCTGCGCATGTTGCTGCGCCACACCCCAGCCGTACTTCGATGTCCTGTTCCTCGTAGCGCACGATCTCAACATGGGAGCGCGGAATCCTCGCGGGCGAGCCTGTCCGCTGGATGTATTGCTGGAGGGCTTGGAGGCCCTTCTGGAACGCCTCCCCGCCCGCGCGCGGCCCGGTGGCCGTGGCGGCCTTACGCGCACGTACGGCCTTCTGGGGCTTCACGCCGTGTTCGGCGAGCCGGCGCTGCCGCTCCTCGTTCAGCCGACCCCCGCTCCGGCCCCGGCCGCGTCCGCCCCGGTGGAGAAGCGCAACAACCAGGGCTGGGAGCCGCCTTCGGACGGGCTGCTCCCAGCCCCCGTGGCGCTGTCGACCGCGGGCAGGTTCCCGACAGCCGTCACACGTCGCCGGTCACGGCCCCGGTCGACAGCATCCACCCCTGCTGTCGGCGGCCAGTTAGAAATCCCCAGTGGCGGCCACTCGGTGGGCAGGTATCCGGCTGCCGAAGGTCACTCTGCGTTGCCCGACGTTTCGTCGTTCTTGATCGGATCCGGCGGCAGCCAGGGCCTGGCTCCGGTGGAACCTGGATGGTGTTGTTGCACCTGCCGTAGCGGCATGTGGTGTGGTCGAGGCACCCCAGCACGAAAGGCTCCGTCTTATGCACCTCTCCATCACGCCTCCCCGCCAGGTCAAGATCGGTGATGCGGCCGCGTTCGCCGGGACCACCCCACGTGCCATCCGCCACTACCACGAAATCGGCCTGCTGCCGGAGCCGGAGCGAGGTGGAGACGGTCGCCGCCGCTACGGTTACGACGACATGATCCGCCTGCTGTGGATCCGCAAGACGGCAGCGGTCGGCATCAGCCTGGACGATATGCGGGCCGCCTTCGACGAAGCCCGGGACATCGAGGAGATCCTGAGCAGGCTGGAGGAAACCTTGGCGGCGCGGGAGGCCGAAATCGAACGTCAGCGCGCGGCTGTCCGCCATCTGCAGGCGGTGGGCAACCCGCTGGGGCTGCTCTCCGAACTGGTCACGGACCGGCTCAGCCACCTGCCCCCGGGCGCACTGCGCCCCTCCGACCTCGACGCCCTGCTGGTCACGGAACGGGTCTTCGGCCCGCTGGGCGCCGCCATCCAAGCCAGCGTGTTCATCGTGCTGGCCACCCACCCCGACCTGAGGGCCGAGGACGACCGCCTCGATGCCGCCGAGGCCGCCCTCGACGACGGCGTCGATACCCACGACCCACGCGTCGAAGAACTCGCCGTACAGCGATGCGCCCAACAGAGGGCCCTGGAGCAGGCCATCGAGGCAGCTGGGCTGGATGCGGCAGAGGAGAAGCTCTTCGAGATTTACGACGCCGACCTGAAAGGGGAGGAGGACACACAGATGAGCGCCTTCGAAGCGATCACCAAGATGCCCTACGACTTCTCTCCCGCCCGGATGCGTTGTACGGAACTCACGGCACAACTCCTCGCCGACGCCCACTCCGCAGACCACTGATCGCCTGTGCCCGGCACCGATGTGGCCCGACAGCTGGTCGCGTCCATCCGCATACGGCTGGTCGCATCAGGCGTCGAGCCCGAGCCGTAGCAAAGAGTGACATAACAACTGACCGCACTGGCCGCTAACAAAGGACAATCTCCATCGCGGTACCCCCTTTCCTGCGCCGCTGCCAGTCCACCGTCCGCTCAGCGCCCCGGGTTCCAGTCCGGGTCGATCGCGGCGAGGGCCGCGGCCCGCCGCTCCGCCCGTACGGGGTCCTTGCCCGGCCCGCGGGGCCGGCGGACGTTGGTGAGCCGGTGTCCGACGGCCTGGTCGAGCGCGGTGGTGTGCCTCGGTGCGGCGAGGGTTCCGTGCAGCTCGTAGTAGGCCGGTGCCGCCGCCAGGTCGGTCTCGAGGCCGGCGTCGGCGGTATCCCACGCGATCCCCAGCTCCTCGAGCTCGGCCGCCCGTTTCCCGGTCATGGTTCCGGCGCGGTAGGCGCGCCGTTGCTGGGACAGCCACCGCCCCAGCGTGTGAATGGGTGCGGTGGCACCAGATGGGCGTCAGCCAGGACGGGACGGATGTCCATGCGCCTGCTGTGCAGCGGTGGTGGTCAGGGCTGTCACGGGTTGACTGAGCTGCTGCCGGCCGGCGTCAATCACCAAGGTGGCTGGCTGTCATGGGCGTGCCTGTTCGCACCTTGTTCCTTTTGCGGCCGGGCCGTCCGGTAGCCGTATGGCTATACCGACGCGGCCGTCCGTAGCCCGCTCGCCGAGCGCGGCCGCGTGAGCCCCTGGACGGTGCCGCCCGCTGACCGGGCATCGGCTGGAGTGCCTGCGGGAATTGGCTGGCAGGTGCATGACGGGATAGTGGGGTGCGGGGCTACCTTCTTAGGGCTCCGGAGGGCGGCTGTCCGAACCCGCGGACCACAGGCGGGCGGTGGCGGCGTCTCCAGTGCCCCGGCTCCGCCGAGGGGCCGGGTCCCCCCACGCATGAAGGAAGACGACCATGTCTCTGGGCACCTGGCTGAAAGTCGGCACCTCCGCCGCCGCGCTGGTCCTTGCAGCGGCAACCGCCGCGACCGCGGCACCCGCGCCCATACCGGACGCCACCGCAGCGGTAGTGACACTCCGGTACGACGACAGCCGGGCCAATGGCTGGGAAGCGGCCATCGCGGCCGGGGTCGCTTCCTGGAACGCGAACGTCAGTAACGTACGGCTGGTGGAGGCCGCGCCCGGGTCCCGGGCCGAGATCGTCATCGTGGCCACCACCGGCTGGCCGCAAGCCACCCTCGGTCCGGTCCGTCCGGGGCGACAGGTCCGAGTGGAACTCGGCGCGCAGGCCGTGAGCCAGGGGTACGACAAGACGCGCATCGCTGCGCACGAGCTGGGCCACAGCCTGGGCCTCCCGGACACCAAGCCGGGGCCGTGCTCCCAGCTGATGTCCGGGTCCAGCGCCGGGACGGCCTGCACCAACGCCGTGCCCAACGCGACGGAGCGGTCCCGCGTGCAGAACACGTACGCGAACGGGCTCGCTGCAACCGTGCCGACCGACGGCCGGGTACTCATCGACGCCCCCTGACCGGCGGGTCGGCGGGTGGGCCGGTGCGGGGCCCTGGCTGGGACGGGATTCCCGGAGGGCGGCCGTGCCGGTCCACTGCCGCGCTTTCATCGGGAAGCGGGTCTGCTGGTCGGCTCGTGCCTGTGGCCGCTGTTGGCCGCCCATGCAGCAGGTCGGGGAGAGCGATGGCACTCACACCGTCGCCCGGCACCTGAACCGCCTGAGCGCCGACGCCTCCTGGCAGGAGGCCTCCGGCACGGCCCTGGTCGGCCGTCTCGTGGAGGCGACCCTCACCTGCCTGACGACCCTGCCCGGCGCACCGGCCGCTTCCCGGCCCCGGGTCTCCCCGACGGCGGCCCGTTTCCGCTCGACCGCCATCCCCGCGGCCGCGGCCCCGGCGCGCTGGCCCGGCCGGGGCCATGGTTCTCGCCCACCGGCAGCAGGCCGCGCCGGCCCGAGGAGGGGGACGGGCACGGTGAGCGGCAGTTCCCAGCGCAGGGGCGGTGCAGGGCTTACAGGCTGAGCCTCGTGTTGCACTCGGTGGCCCAGGCCGCGATGTCCCGGCCCGCCGGGGGATGGGTCGTGCCGTGCCGGAGGAGGGGGATGGGAGGAACCCGCACGGGCCCGGCTGGCGGCTGGGGGAGGGGTGTGGGGCGGTGGTGATGGGGGTCTTTGGTGTGTGGTGTCTGGTGTGCGGCACACCTCTGGCACTTTCGACACTCGGTTCCCGTCTCGTCGGGGTTTTCCCGTCGTACGGGACGAGGGGGACGGGCCGGTCTGAGGTCCTGGGCGTGCGGCCTCGTCGATCGGATCTGAAGTACCGGCCGTCCTTCCGCCCCCGGTCTCCCCGCCGCCGCGGCCCGGCGCGCCGGCCCCGACCGCGGTCCCCGCTCACCGGCAGCAGACCGCGCCCCTAGGACTGCGGGGCGCGGCCGGTAGACTCCCGTGCCGCGCCCGGGGGCCGGGAGGCCGACACGGCGGGCTGCCGGGAGGCCGGTTGTCGAGAACTGAGAGCGGGAGGCCGTGTCGTAACCGGGATGACGATCAGGGTGAGCCCACCGTAGTCTCCCGGGCGAAAGGCGGTTGCAGTGGAGATCACCGTGCAGTGGATCAGGACGTCCTGGACGAAGCTTTCCCGGGGTGGGGACGGCGCTGCCCGCAGGAACGCAGCACCGACTGGCTTCCCGGTGCCGCAGGTGCCGCCTTCCTTTGCGCATTTCGTTGAGATGTCGGAGTGGGACGGCTTCGCTCCTCATGAGACGGTGAAGGATCTTGGCGAAGCCGGGGTCAGCTTGCGCGAGGAGAAGGACCGGCTCAGGGTGCTGGCACGTGAGGAGCAGGTGTACGGTATGCCGCCCCGCTCGCGCAGGCCACCAGCAGTGCGCCTGGGGCCGGGCCAGTGGGTCCGCTGGCAGTTGAACTACCGATTCAGCGGCGTCGGGCACGGGGACTGGTCGTACTGGCTCGACACGTTTAACGTTGCCTACGGCCCCGTTGAGCCGGATGTGTTCCTGTCGGAGCCGACCGTGCTGGTCGACGAGTGCGGTCCAGTCCGATAGAGCATGGCCCGCGTCCGGGGAGTCTTGGCCCGCCACAATCGAGGAGTGGTCGCGGTATGGCGAACGCCGCAACGTAAAGGACCGGCTGGCCCGGGCAGTCGGGCACCTGCACGCGTCCCGTCCCTTTTGCCGGACTGACTGGGTTCGGACGTTGCCGCCTGTGGCGGCGCCAGTGGTCAGGGCCAAATCCGCCGGCTCCCGTCGTCGGGGCTGCTGATCAAGCTCGGGTCAACGGCCAGCCCGCGCCGATAGGGCGTGCGTGGGTGAGGCCCGGTGCCCGGAGCGCTCTGGGGGCAGCAGTACCACCGGGCCGCCCCCAACCCTTCCTACCGCGCCCACTGCACGCCGAGGTCGGCGAGCGCACGGAGTTGGGCGGCGTCGAGCTTGTCGCGGCGTTGTTTCTGGTTGGCGAGCCATACCCCGACGCGGTGGATGTCCCCGTCGGGCATTTCCTGTACACCGGCCCGCCCCGGCAGGGCGCCCTCCCGCGCGATGTACTGCTGGAGGGCTTGGAGGCCTTTCTGGAACGCCTCTCCGCCCGCGCGCGGGCGGGACGCCGCAGCGGTCTTCGCCGGGGCCCTGCGGGCGCGTGGGGCCTTCTTCACGCCGAGTTCGCCGAGCCGGCGCTGCTGCTCCTCGTTGAGTGCCTGATCCATATCCCCGTTTTCGAGGGGCCTGAGGCTCTAGCCTGTAGTGGTGTCCGAGGGTTCCGGGCGGCCCGGAGAGCGGGTGTGCGGGGGCTGCGGGGACCGGCTGAGGCCGGCTGCGCGGCCGACCGCGCTGTTCTGCTCGACGGCATGTCGTGCCAGGTCGTGGCGGCGGGAGCGTCGGTTGCGGCGCCGGGTGATGGCGGAGTTGAACGGGTCGGGCCGGGCGGCAGCGATGCTGCGGCGCGAGGGTGCGGACTCGGTCCGCAAGGGCCGGCGATGGAGCCTTCCGTTGGAGGACCGGGTACTGCTGGTCGCGGTCTACTGGCGCACGAACTTGACGATGCGCCAGCTCGGCCCGCTGTTCGGGGTCTCGAAGTCCGCAGCCGACCGCATCATCGACCACATCGGGCCCATGCTCGCGCTCCAGCCCCGCAAGAGGTTCGCCAAGAACACCGTGCTCATCGTCGACGGCACCCTGGTACCCACCCGTGACCACACCATCGCCGAGCAATCGAAGAACTACAGATACTCCACCGACCACCAGGTGGTCATCGACGCCGACACCCGACTCGTCGTGATGATCGGCCGCCCGCTCCCCGGTAACCGCAACGACTGCAAGGCATGGGAGGAATCCGGTGCCAAACCTGCTGTCGGCAAAACCACTACGATTGCCGACGGCGGCTATCCCGGCTCCGGACTCGTCATGCCCCACCGCCGGCGCAAGGGCGAAGGCCTGCCCGAGTGGAAGGAAGCGCACAACCGGTCCCACAAACAGGTCCGCGCCCGAGTCGAGCACGTCTTCGCCCGCATGAAGACCTGGAAGATCCTCCGAGACTGCCGCCTCAAAGGCGACGGAGTCCACCACGCCATGCTCGGCATCGCGCGCCTGCACAACCTCGCCCTCGCCGGATAGGCAGGCGGGCCGCACAGCGAACAGCCACGTCCGCACCGACTCAAGGGTCCTTTACGGGACAGCCCTTAGGGCTTGCAGATCATTAACACGTCGTCTTGATCTTGTTGTCCTCGCTGGTCTGTGCCTGGACCCGGGCCTGAAGGGCGGCGAGGGCCGTGGGTGGGGTTGTCGCCGGTGGGATTGTGATGCCGTGTGTCTCGAGCAGTCGCCGGTTCTTCAAGAGGGTGCGGTGCATTGCGGTGCGGCTCGTGCCGAACAGCACGGCGAGGGGTTCCGCGGCCAGGGCGGCCCGTAGGTGGAGCACGGTGGCCAGGACCTGGTCGGGGAAGGCCAGCCGGGGCGGGCGGCCGCGCCGGATATCCCCGTCCGGGGCCAGGGTCTCGGTGAGGTCGTTCAGTTGCTGGAGGGTCATCCCGGTCAGTGCGGGATCAGAGAGCAAGGCCTGGTTCCACTCCGGATCCGGCGTCTGCGGGGCCCGGGTCGCCGGGATTACAGGTGATGGCTGGGGGTGCAGTGCATAGTTCCAGGCGCCCTGGAACGCGTGCCGGGTCAGCGGCAGGGCGGCCATCTCCGCGTCTTTGATACGGACTCCGGTCGGGTAGGTGTTGGTGTCGAGTTCGGCCCTCACGCGCAGTCCGGTGCGGGTGGTGGTCGCGGCGATCGACTGCACGATGACTTCGTGGCTGGTCAGCGGGCGGCCGCTCCAGTTCATGGTGATGTGCGAGAACAGCCGGTGCTCGATCTTGTTCCACTTCGAAGTGCCCGGTGGTAGGTGGCACACAGTGATCGTCAGCCCGGTTTCAGCGGCGAGTTGAGCCAGCTCGAGCTTCCATGCCCGGGTGCGGTAGCCGTTGGATCCGCCGGCGTCGGCGGTGATCAGGAGCCGTGTCGCTCGCGGGTAGGCAGCCTGGCCCTGGTCGTGCCACCAGCGGCGGATCGATTCCACGGCGAACGCGGCGGTGTCGTGATCGGTGCCGACGTTGACCCAGCCGGTGTTCGCGGTCAGATCGTAGATCCCGTAGGGGACGGCCTTGCCCAGCTGCGGGCCGGCGAAGTCGTGGACGCTGACCGGGACGGGCTCGCCGGCGGGACGCCACTGGCGGCCGCTGTTCTTGAAGTCGCCGACGAGTTCCTTCTTCTTGGTGTCCACGCTGATGACCGGCTGGCCGGCGTCCCGGTGGTTGCGGGCTTGCTCGTTGAGGTAACGGAACTGGGTGTCCCGGTCCGGATGCTGGTTACCCTCGAGCGTCTTCGCGTTGGCCTGCAGGCTGAAGCCTTCCTCCCGCAGCAGGTCGCCCACGGTATCGGCGCTGATCCGGTGCCCGGCCCGGGCCAGCTCCGCCGCGATCGTACGGGTCGATTTCACAGTCCACCGCAGCGGCGACATCGGGTCGCCTCTCTCATCGGGCTCGACCAGCGCCAGCAGTGCCGGCCGCAGCCCCGGGTCCAGATCGGCGACCCGTTTGCGTCCTCCGCCGGGACGCCGGACCCGCCCCAACGGCTCGTCGCCGGATTCCAGCTCGAACACGCCATCGCGGACCGTCGTCTCACTGACCTGGGCCGCCCGAGCGACAGCGCGGATGCCACCATGCCCCAGCAGCCGGGCCTCGGCCCCCATCAACAGCCGTCGCTGCCGCTCGTCCAGATGCGGGAACAACACCGCGAACTTCGCGGAGAGTTGGTCACGGGTCTCGTCCGGGATGCGCATACCAGACCAACGAGCCCCAGGTCGGGAAGCAACACCTTGATGATCTGCAAGCCCTTAGATCGGCTGTCCAGGACGGTGGTCGCGGTGTTGCCGGAGGGATTGGAGGATGCGGTCTCGGTGGACCTCGTCCGGGGTGCCTATGCCGGTACCGTGCTCGGACTGTGGTGAAGGTATTTATCGACGGAAGAGAGAAATACGGTCAATGACCCCAGCAGCGAGGCACGTCAACTGGGATTTCGCGGAACGGGTACTGGATGCACTCCTCCCCGGATCGACTGCATACAACCCGGACAGGATGACCGGCATTCCCCTCGACGCCTGGAGGCCTTTCGACCTCACAGAACGCGACGCCGATGCCGTCGAGGATGACTTCCTGTCGTACTGCGATGACCTCGAAGGCCCTCTCATCGTGGTGAACAGCACGAGCTTCTACCCGGATCAGGGTCCGTATTTCGTCGAAGCCTCGAATCTCCGCGATTTCGTCAAGGCGTTCGACACTCGCGTCCGCGACTACTTCATGTGGACCGACGTGCTTGTCGTATCGCCCGCCACTGGGTTCGTCATCGTCGTTCAGGATGACGGATACATCGTCAAGGTGCGCGGCAATGCCATCATGACGGTACAGAGAGACGTGGGCGCCAAGTAGAGCGCAGGGATGGCTCATCGGCCCCGCCGGACTTTCCATGGTGGGGGCCGATGTGTCGTCCAGGGACGGGGAGTGCCGCGGCTCAGGACGAACAGGACGCGTACCGGATGTTCCTGCGGCTGGCGCAGGCCAGCCAGGACCAGCTGAACGCCGGCTGGTTGGCCACCCCTGCAGCGTCCGCGGACGCCGACGTGCGGTGGGTCGACCTCCTGCGCACGTCGATGCCGGAGGGCCTGGTCCGTGACGCGATCCTGGCGTCCCAGGTGTGGCCGGAGATCGCGGCGGCGATGGGCCGCCTCGACGCCCAGGGCATTGACGTCGCCCGGATCCTCACCGACGCCCACCGTGCCGGGGTCGGCGTGGACCAGGCCGTCGCCGCCGTCACCCCCGCCCCCGCCCCGGCGGCGACCGCTCCGGCCTCGACCGCCGCTCCCGCTCCCGCTCCCGCGCCTGCTCCCGCCCCGGCCTCGACCGCCCCGGCGGCGATTGCCGTCGCCGCTCCCGCCCCGGCGGCCGGTGCCGCGGCACCGGGGAGGGACGTGCTGGCCGCGCGCATGGGTGCGGCCGGTGACCCGTGGGCCGCGCCTGCCCGCCGAGTCCCCGCTCCGGCACCCGCTCCGGCTGCCCCGGCCGCTGCGCCCGCGCCCGCCGCTCGCGCTGCTGCGCCGCGGGTGCGGGACGCCGCTGATCCGTGGGCTGCGCCCGCGAGTACGGACGCGAAGCGCTCCTGGGGCCCCCTGACCGAGGGCCGGGACGTCCCCCGCGGCCTCGACCTCGGCGACCGGGCCCGTGCCCTGGAGCAGCTGAGGGTGCACCCGGCCGCGCACTCGCAGATGGTGTCGCTGGTCAGGGACATCCTCCCGGAGCAGGAATCGGACCTCCTGGTCGGCTCACGCCAGTGGCCCCCGCTGGCCGCCCGCATGCAGAACATCCGCGAGAGCGACAGCCCCCACACCGTCGCCCAGCATCTGAACCGCCTGACGGCCGACACCTCCTGGAAGCAGGCCACGGGCACGGCCCTGGTGGGCCGCCTCGTGGACGCCACCCTCCACTCCCTGACCACGCCGCTGCCCGTACGGCCCGCGCCCGTGTCCCGGCTGTGGGTCTTCCCGATGGCGGCCCGCTCCCGCTCCACCACCACCCCCACCTGGCCCCCCGGACAGACGCCACCGCAGCGGCCGCGGCTTCGGCGCGGCCGCGGGGAGTCAATGCCAGCAGGACGGCCGGACGCGGAGCAGCTCGGTCCGCAACACGGGTGTGCCGTCGACCGGTGCCGGGTCCTCCGCGGTCGGCTCGATTCCTCCGGCGGCGGTTTTGTCGAGTGTTGCCAGGCCGTCGGGGCCGACCGTGCCGAACACCGTGTAGTTCGGGCGTAGTGCGGAGTCGCCGTAGACGACGAAGAACTGTGAGCCGTTCGTGTCCGGACCGGCGTTGGCCATCGCCAGCAGGCCGCGCCCGTACAGGCGGCGCGCGCCGGTCGGATCGGTCGGTGCGGGTGGCAAATCCACCGGCAGCTCGTCCTTGTACTTGTACCCGGGCCCTCCCTCACCGGTACCGGTCGGGTCGCCGCACTGCAGGACCTTCAGTGTCGGATACGCCGTCAGACGGTGGCACACCGTTCGGTCGTAGAACCCATGCCGTGCCAGGTGCAGGAAACTCTGGACCGTGCACGGCGCCTTGGCCTGGTCCAAACGCAGCGGGAGCGGACCCTGGCTGGTCGGAACAGCCATGTCAACCGTGCCACGGCTAGGGGTGCGCCGCGGGTCAGGCGGCAGCGGAACATGACGCGCGGGCGGCTCGTCCGGGGTCTGTGTGTACTGGCAAGGACCGTGCGTGGTGCGCGGCGGAGCGCCGTCGGAAGCGGTGGCGGCACTTCCCCCGGACACGACTAACGTCACGGCCGCAAATGCGCTGATCAGTGTTCGGTTCATCTTGCGCGCCCTCCTGATGATCGCCAGGTTTTGGAGCGGTCGCAGTCTAGGGCGTGGTGCGGTCGGCGGGAATGGTCAACGACAGGAGGCCGGCGAGGGGCGCTGGTCTAGGACCGCGGTGGTCGGACCTGGTGGCGGCCGCCGGGCAGCGCCACGGCGGCCTGGTCCTCGACGGCGAGCTCGTAGTCTGGGACGCCGAGGAGAGCCGGCTGTCGTTCCAGGCGTTGCAGCGCCGCCGCCCGCGCCCGCAGCGCCCCGGCCCTGGCGGCTGCCCCTTGACGAGCACGCCGCCGCGACCGAAACGCCGGTCGCCCTATCCCCGGACGGCTCGGTCCACCGCTTCGTCCCGGCACTGGAACACGCGGCGGCGGGCTTCCGCTGGACCTGGTAGCACCCCGGCGCGTCGGGCACCGCAGGATTGGGGGTGGGCTGTTCCGGTGGTCCGTCGGGCGGGTTCGGGGACGCTGCGCGGGGTGCGCGGCGGCTTCACCGGTACAGGGAGATCCTGGGATCCCGTGCGGCGCGGCCGCCTCCACCGTCGTTCGAGCCCGGCCCGCCGGGAAGCTACGGAGACCGATGTCCCCGACCGTCGCCCCCGAAGCCACCGCCACTGCCCTCGTGCGCCGCCCCCAGCTGTGGCTGGCGCCCACGATCCTCACGGGGCTGCTGGCCCTGTTGCTGTCCCTCCTCTACATGGGCGGCATCGTCAATCCCGACGCGGAGCTGCGGGACCTCCCCATCGCCCTGGTCAACGAGGACACGGGCAAGCCGCCGCCAGGGCAGCAGCAGAACCTGGGCGCGCAGATCACCGCCTCCATCGCCGCCGACCCGGCGGGCAGCAAGGCGGACTGGCGCGAGCTGAGCCTCGCGCAGGCGCGGGACCAGCTCGACTCCGGCAAGGTCTACGGCGCCCTGGTGGTTCCCGCCGGATTCACCGACGCCGTCACGGCGCTGCCCACGGCCGCGGCCACCCGCCTGCCGACGCTGACCGTGCTCACCAACCCCGGCAAGGGCAGCCTCGGATCCTCGCTGGCCGGTCAGATCACGACGCAGGCCGCCCACCGCGCGTCCCGCGCGGTCGGAGAACGGCTCACGGCGGCCGCCGGCGCCTCCGCCGCTCCCGCCACGAAGTTGCTGCTCGCCGATCCGGTGGACGTGGTCACACAGGTCGGGCACCCGATCGGCACCCGCAGCGGGCTGGGCCTGACGGCCTTCTACTACACCCTGCTGCTGGTGCTGGCCGGATTCATGGGCGGCAACGTCATCAGCAACGGCGTGGACACCGCCCTCGGCTACGCCGACAACGAGATTGGCCCCTGGCACACGCGCCGCCCGACGGTGCCGATCGATCGTACGCAGACGCTGCTTCTGAAGATGCTGATGACGGCCGGCATCACGCTCGTCAGCACCACGCTGGTGATGGTGGCGTGCGTCGGCATCCTGGGGATGGACGCCTCCCACCTGCCGCTGCTGTGGGTGTACTCGTACTGCGCGGCGCTCGCCGTGGGTCTGGGCGTGCAGGCCATCAACGCCGCGTTCGGTGGCATCGGGCAGCTTGTGTCGATGTTCGTGTTCATCGTGCTGGGGCTGCCCTCGTCGGGCGCGACGGTCCCGCTGCAGGCCGTCCCCGGCTTCTACCGCTTCCTCTCACACTTCGAACCGATGCGTCAGCTCAGCGACGGCGTACGGGCGATCCTCTACTTCGACGCGCGCGGCGACGCCGGCCTCACCCGCTCCTGGATCATGATCGCGCTCGGTACGGTGCTGGCGCTCCTCTTCGGCTTCGCGATGACTGCGTACTACGACCGCAAGGGCCTCAGGCGGCTCACCCCGCAGCCGCCCCGGCCCCAGCCAGTCCAGGACTGACCGGCTTGCCCAGGCGGTTCGGACGTACCGTCGACCACGCACTGGTCGGCCTACGACGGCCGGGCCCGCCGCCCGCGCGTCGAGGCCCTCCGAGCTGTGTGCGCGTGCGGATGGCGCGGAGCTGCGGAGTATCCCCTGGACTGGGCGACGGTCGGCGACCGGCCTCTGTACGAAGCGGACGTCGACCTCGCGGGCATTCATGCTGCCCCCAGCAGTGGCGTTGTGCCTCTCCCGCGCCTATGGCCATACCAGTAGCGTCCTGTAGGCAGACCGTCTACACGCGGGGAGTGTGCGCAGTGCCGTTACGCAAGGACCGGGAAGAGGCCGAGGTCGCGACGAAGGCGAACCGACGCGCAGCGGATCCAGACTGGGGCCAGCGGGTCGCGCCGGAGCTGCGACCGGTCAATCCGGCCATGGCCACGGCCATGCAGCGCTCGGTGGGCAATGCGACGCTCGGGCAGATGATCGCGCGTGGCCCGGCCCGGCCAAGGGTGCCGCACGCCGCTCCCAGTACGCGCAAACGCACCCAGGACGAGGTCGTCGAGCGCGGCGACAGCCCGCCGACCAACCAGCAGAAGACCGAGGCAGGAGCGGCCACCCGGGCCACCCGCAGCGGCAAGGCCGGCGCGACGCCCTCGGTGAAGGGCAAGGAAAGGAGGGTCGAGGAAGAGATCGGCAATCCGACCCTTGTCTTCACCTCCAGCTACGACGGCGACGAGGAGCAGTCGCTGAACGGCAACAACAACATCGGCTTCGGACAGACGGCAACGCTGCGCCGCGCGGACGGGATGCAGACGCCCGCGGCAGACGCGTACGACTTCTGGCAGGAGGTCTCCGACGAAAGCCGCCAAATCGTTCCGGCGTCGGTGAATTACCAGCCCAAGAAGGCCCCCCGCCGCGCCTGGGGCGTGGACGGCCCCTTCCGTCCCCCGTACAACGATGAGGACGGCAACATCATCAAGGCCGCCGACCGGATCACCTTCGTCGACAACCCCGGCTTCTCCACCACCACACGCATGTCGGCCGGCTACTTCCTCGTTGATTACACAGTCCGGTTCCGCTGGAAGGTCCGCAAGAAGCAGGGCGGACGCTTCACCAAGGCCGAGCCGTTCTGGGAGAGCGACGAGATGGTGCACCGCGTTACATCCGCCTTCGACGCGGAAAACCCGGAGGAGGCCGTGCAAGTCAACCACCACGCGGCGGGCAACCGCACCTGGAACGTACAGCTGCCCAACTGACCCGCCGACGCGGCAGCGCGCTCACGCCCCAGAGCGGCAGGGCGTACTTCAGGTCACGTGCACTGACCCCCGCTCCTCGTCGTCGGCCAGGGACGCGATGACGCTGAGGAGGTAGTCCAGGCCGTTGGCGATGGGCGGGACGTTCACCTCGCTGCCGGGCTGCTCCACCGGGCGGAGGTCGGCGATCTTCACGTCGACCTCGGTGAGCTTGGCCGCGGCGCGGTCCTGGAGCCCGGCCCACGGGGCGGCCGTGCCGATGGCGGCGGTCGGAGCGCCGTAGAACGGTTGGCGGGGCTCGCTGGACCGGTCGGGTCAGCCGGGGCTCGGGCCGTCGTCGCTGAGGCTCGAGGGCAGGGCGCCGGTGAGGTAGTGCTGGATGGTGGGGGCGAGGAGGTCGGTGACGGAGGAGGCGGGAAGGGTGGCGATGGCGCCCAGCTGCCAGATGTAGCGGCTCATGATCATGCCGACGATCTGGGTGGAGATGAGGCTGGCCCGCAGGTTGCGTTCGGTGTCGGGCAGGCTGTGGGAGACGACGGCCAGCACGAGTTCGGAGAACAACTGCCGCAGGCGTTGCAGGGCGACGGGTTCCTGGGCGGCGGTGAGGACGATGGAGCGCAGGATCTCGGCGGAGACGGGGTCCTCCCACAGGTTCAGGGCGGCCTGCACGAAGGCGTGCCCCCGGCGGTCCATGGGCTGTTCGGCGGCGGCGGCCACGGCTGCGCCGAACGCCTCGGGGGGTTGCATCACCTCTTCCAGCAGCCCGGTCTTGGTGCGGAAGTAGTAGGTCACGAGGCCGGGGTCGACGCCGGCCTCCTGGGCGACCGACCGGAGTGAGGTCGCGGCGTAGCCGCGTGTGGCGAAGGATCTGCGGGCGACGGCGACGATCTTGTCCGCCTGCTCTCCGCGCTCACCCCGAGGGCCTCGACCAGTCACGCGGCATCACCTTCCGTAACGGTTGGAAGAGAGGGCTTCCCCTCAGCGGGAGTTTCAGCATACGTTGAAATTAGTTTCCACATGTGAGGAAATTGCGAAGGCATTCGTCTCAGACGAGACCCTTGTGACCGTCTTCGGCAACCTGGGCGACCACCCCGAACCCAGGTCCACCCCGAGGCGCCGCAGTCGCCGCGGTTCCGCATCCCGTCCACCCCGCGCACGACCCATGGGCCCACACAACAGCTCACAGGTGCCATTCCAGCCCGCGCCGCACCCGCGCGCGCTACATCGTCCCC
Organism: Streptomyces sp. 147326; assembly: GCF_045000215.1. Lineage (NCBI taxonomy): Bacteria > Bacillati > Actinomycetota > Actinomycetes > Kitasatosporales > Streptomycetaceae > Streptomyces > Streptomyces sp. 147326. The sequence continues at coordinate 8,434,985 of NZ_CP134201.1, forward strand.
GGACAAGGAGTCCTGCCCCCGTGACCCGCACACCCGACGTCGTCACCCCCGACGTTGTTACCCTCGCTTCCCTCGACACTCACCGCCTGATCGTCACCCTTCCGAACCAGGGCCCCGCCGACGTCCGTTCGAACCTCCCGCGCGCCACGGCCGCCGCCATGCTGCGCCGCCTCGCCGACGAGCTCGACGCCGAGCAGCCCCTCGCCGCGCTGCCCGGGGAAGCGTTCGCCACCCTCGCCCAGCAGCTCACCCGCCGCCACCGCCCCGCCGAGGCTGCCCGGCACGCCGCCGACGCCCTAGCCCACCACACCCGCGAGCTCGCCACCATGCTCGCCGCCGCCCTCGACCGAGGCATCCCCGCCGAAGCCCCGTCGGTCGGCCGGTACCTGGTCTCGATGCTGCGCAGCCACGCCGCCGATCGCGGCAGCCCGCCCCGGACCGCCACTGACGATGTCCTCGACCTCGCCGCCGCCCGGCGCGCCCGCCTCACCCGCTGATTGCGATCTCTCGGTTTCGTGACAGTGGGGATGGTCCGCTCTCGTTCATGTCGGGCCGGTCGGGGCCGATGTCGACCCCGCGCCGTGACACCTTCCTGGAACAAGATCTTGCTGCATCCCGCACCCGCCTGTGCCGCGTGATCCGCACCGAGAACACCATGCGGTGACCGTGAGTACCCCTCTGAAGCTTCCCGCCCCGAAGACTGCGCGCCGTCTGCCGCCCGGGCATTGGCAATTGCGGAGGCGATGAGCTGGAACCAGTCTCGCGCCGGGACGGTCCTACGGTGTGTGACCTCGAACCTGCCACGGCGCCGGGGCGAACGGCGCGGCTTACGCCTGTGGCCCGTTGGTGCAGTCCTTGCTCTGTCTTTCACCATCGCGATCACGGTGGCGGCCCTAGTGTTCTTCGCCGGGTGGGACCTGCTTGGAGCCCAGGGCCTAAGGACCGAAACCCGACTTGCGTCGAGCACGCTTTTCGACCTGGTGAAACTGTCGTTTGGCGTGGTCGCCGGTGCTGGTGCGCTGGTGGCGTTGGTCGTGGCCTACCGGCGCCAGCGAGTCGACGAAGACGCTGCCTTGCGCGACGCCACCCGGCTGCACACCGAACGCTTCACCACCGCGGTCTCCCAGCTCGGCGCGGAGTCTGCCGCGGTACGCCTGGGCGGCGTGTACGCCCTGGCAGGCCTCGCCGACGATGCTCCCACCCGCGACTTGCGTCAGACATGCATCGACGTCCTGTGCGCCTACCTCCGCCTGCCCTACACCGCCGAACCCGACTTGCCACCGGGCGACGCGGATGCCCGACACCTGTACCTCTTCCTGCGGGAAGTCCGACACACCGTCATCCGCCTCATCCGCGACCACCTCCGCCTGCCCCTCGAACACCCCAGCTCCTGGCAGGGCCATGACCTGGACTTCACAGGCGTCGTCTTCGACGGAGGGAGCTTCGGCGGCGCGGTCTTCTCCGGCGGCACGGTGCGCTTCGGCCGCGCGGTGTTCCCCAGTCGCACGGTGACCTTCGACGGCGCGGTGCTCTCCGGAGGAACGGTGAGGTTCGACCTCGCGGTGTTCTCAGGCGGCACGGTGTGCTTCGACGACGCGAAGTTCTCCGGAGGCACGGCGAAATTCGACCGTGCGGTCTTCTCTGGCGGCACGGTGAGCTTCGACCGTGCGGTGTTTTCCGGCGGCACGGTGAGCTTTGAGCATTCGGTGTTCTCCGGCGGCACAGTTGACTTCTCCGCCGCACGTGGCGGTCCTCCGTCTGGCCTCGTGCCTTCGAACGGGCAGCCCCTTCCGGCTGGACTACGCATACCTACCCCGTGGAACCCGCCGACGGCCTGACCCCTCACCGTCAAAGGCCCGCTGGGTCACAAAGATTCGCCCCTGGACCGCACCGCGCGCCGCCGGCCGGTCACCGGCGAGGCGGAGGAGGCCGACCGCCGGAGTCCTGCGGGCGTCGATCGAGGCCGAAGCGCGGTGGGCGGCTGAACGTTGCGGCGTGGGAGAAGTCGACGGTGCCACCGCCGAATCGTGCGGGAGGGACCGTGCTGTGCTGGTTCGGGAGATGACGCGCGCCGAAGTTCACGGCGGTGCCGGTGAAGGTCGAGCCGGCGAAATCGACGAGGCCGTCGGCGAACTCGGCGTCTTCGAAACGGACTTCTCCCGCGGCGAAGGCGGCATCCGGGAAGTTCACACGGGCGCCGGTGAGGTCGAGGTCGTACCCCGGCCAGGAGTCGGTCGAGTCGTCTCGCAGATGGGCGGCGATGAGCCGCAGGACGGTCCGCCACTCGTCGGCGAGTCGGGCCATGGCGTACGCGCCCGCCATCCGGGCAGCAGGCTGATCGGTCCCGAGCTGATCGGCTGCTGCGCCGAACCGGTCGGTGAACGCCCTGTCGTGCTCGCGCACCTCACTCGCCTCGTTGAGGTGCTGGCGCCGGTAGTCGACGACCAGGGCCATCACACCGCCGATGCTGGCGGCGACGGCCAGAGCGATCTTGATGCCGTCGTTTCGCGCAGCCGGATTTGAACGCTCGCCCCTCGCCGCCACACCGCCCAGCCCAGAGCCGGCACCGGGGACGAAGAGCGGATTCGAGGCAGTTGCCCGGTAGCTCGAGCCGATCGTGCCTTCGCTTGGGGTGGCTGCCCCCGGGAAAACAGTAGCCATGTACATAGTAGCCATGTACTGTATTTGCTGTGAGTTCAGCAACTGAAGGCGCCACGGCGGGATTTCTGGTCTGGCGCCTGTCGATGAAGTGGCGGGTGGCCGTCGACCGGGCGGTCGCGCCGCTGGGGCTGACCCATGCCCAGTACGTGTTGGTGGCGTCGCTGTACGGCATGGGGCGCTCCGGGCTGCGGCCCAGCCAGCGTGGGCTCGCCGACCACACGGGGCTCGAACCGCTGTACGTGTCCAAGCTCGCCCGGGCCCTGGAGGCCGCCGGACTCGTCGCCCGCACCCGGGACCCCCACGACCCGCGTGCCGTGCAGTTGTCGCTCACCGAGCAGGGGCGCGACGTCGCACGCCGGGCGATCAAGGTGGTCCAGGGCCTGCTGGACCAGTTGCTGGAGCCGCTCGGGGGACAGGACAGCCCGCGCACACGGCAGTTCACCCGCGAGCTGGCGACCCTGCTCGACGCACCTCTTGATCCGTACACCGAGAACGACGAGGAGCAACGATGACCACCACCGCACCCACCGCGGTCAACGCCCGCGTCATAGCCCTGGCGCACCACGCAGGGCGAGCCCTCCTGGAGGACGTGCTGGTCCGCCACGGCGTCACGTTCCACCAGAGCGTGACGCTCCGGGCCGTCGTGGCCGCGGGCGAGTTCATCGGCCGCGACGAGCTCGTCGGCGACGTCAGCGGTTCGCTGAAGACCGACGCGTCGGTCGTCCGCGGAGTGATCGAGGAGCTGACGGCCGCGAAGCTGCTGGAAGAGGACCCGGCGCACGCCTCCCGGATGCGGCTCACGGATGCCGGACGGGAGCTGTACGAAAGCACCTCCGCGGAGAGCGCCGATATCGCCGCCCGGCTGTACGCCGGCATCCCGGCCGAGGACCTTGCGATCGCGGGCCGCGTCTTGGCCCTGGTCACGGAGCGCGCGAACGCCGAGTTGGCCGGAGCTTGAGGCTCGCGCCGGGAGCCACGGGCTCGAAGGGGCGCAGCGTCGGCTAGAGAGTCGCAGATTGCGGTTCCTGAGCCGCAGTTCTGCGGCTTCGACAAGGAACGTGTCGATCCCGCACGACTGCAGAGCGGGATGGACTGCCAGCTGCCACAAAGTGCCGACGCCCACCTGGTAGTCGACGCCCCCCTTCGCCACAGGGACGTCCGTCGCAGGGGCAGACCCGCCAGATCGCGGGCCACAGTTCCGTCGGGCCGGGTGCCCGGGCGGCGGCGTGTGGCAGGGTGCCCGCATGGCCAACGGCGTCTCCTATCCCGTTTTCCGCACGTCCGACCCGGCGTTGGCCCTCGCCACGGCGCGGCGGCTCCTCGCGCTGGGCGAGCGGGAGCACGCGCAGGTGTCGGTGGACGTGGAGCTCTGCACGGTCGCGGAGGTGCTGCGGCTGCGCCGGGCGCTGCCGGACGCCTGGTTCCGTACGGAGAACGACGAGTTCTGGGCGAGGGCCGCCGACGAGCACGCCGACCTGCGAGCCGATGGGCATGCGTCCGAACTCTCCGAGGAGGCGGACGACCTCGTCCCCTGCTCCCGATCGGGGCGTCGATGCTGGATCAGCCCGTCGGCAGCGTCGAGGACGGGTTCGCCGGACTGGTGGGCGAGAACCACGGCACGATCCGCTGGGCGCAGCTCCTCTGGCCGGAGGTACCGGAGCTCGGGTACGGCGGCAGGGTCGAGCACGACGGGGTGACTCTGGTCTTCAACTGCGACGACGCCGGCACCGACCTGCAGGTCGGCGCCCACACCGTGTGCGTCGGCCTCCACCGGATCCGTGACGCGGGGCGGTACACCGCCTGGCTGGCCGAGCAGGTCGGCCGCTCGGTCATCGGCCCGCCGTATCGCTGAGAGCCGTTGGCGAAGGGCCGCCCGGTCGACGTGCGAAGGGCTCCCGGGCGGACCTCCCACCCCAGGCTGCCCTGTCGTCGGCCCAGGCGCTGTGAACACGGCCGTGGCCTGCGCCGAACGGGACGCGTCACCCGGACCAGGTGACACGACTGGTGATCACCACTGATCACGGTTTGAGTGGGGAGCGCGGGCCAGACCGCACTCGCACCCGCAGACCAGACCAGACCACCCGCCCCGACCGACCCCGGTGACCGCATGGAGAACCCCGCAGGGCCCGATTCACCCGTACGACCGCCGGACGGGAGCCCGGCGCCGTCCGGTGACCCGATGCTCACGGCGCGATTCGCCGTTCCGGCCGTGCCGCAGCTCCTCGTGCACCGGCCCGAACTGCTGAAGCGCATGACGACCGGGGCACGGGGGCCGCTCACCCTGGTCAACGGTCCGGCCGGTTCGGGCAAGACGGTGCTCGCCGCCCACTGGGCGGCCGGCGGGCTCGCGCCGGGTCCCCCCGTGTGGCTGACCGTCGAGCCGGGCGACGCTCCCGGCGCACTCTGGGCGTACGTCCTGGAGGCCCTCCACCGGGGCGGGGTGGCGCTGCCGGCCGGGGTGGGCAGGCCCACGCGCGCCGAAGGAGTGACCCGGTCGTTCCTGGTACGTCTGGCGGAGGGGCTGGCCGAGTCGGCGCAGCCCGCCGTCCTCGTGCTCGACCAGTTCGACACGGCCCAGCCGCCCGCGGCGGTGGCGGAGGGCCTGGACTTCGTGCTCCGGCACGCGGCCGGGGGCCTGCGCATCGTGCTCACCGGCCGCACGGACTCGCTCCTTCCGCTGCACCGCTACCGGGCGGCCGGCGAGATCACGGAGATCCGCCAGGCGGACCTCCGGTTCACCCACGAGGATGCCGAGGCGCTGCTGGGCGAGCACCGGCTGGCGGTCTCCCAGGAGGGGATCCGGCTGCTGGTGGAGCGGACCGAGGGGTGGGCGGCGGGGGTGCGCCTGTGCGCCCTGGCCATGCAGCACAGCGCCGACCCGGAAACGTTCCTCCGCCAGTTCGCCGCCGACCGCACGATCATCGCCGACTACCTCCTGAAGGAGGTGCTCGAGGCGCAGCCGCCGCTCACGCAGGACCTGCTGCTGCGGGTCTGTGTCACGGACCGCATCCATCCGGACCTCGCGGACGCGCTGACCGGCCGCGACGACGCCGCCCGGACGCTCGCCGGGCTGGCCCGCGACAATGCGTTCCTGGAACGGATCGACGCATCGGCCTGGTACCGGCTGCATCCGCTGTTCGCCGAAGTCCTGCGCGCGCACCTCCGGCAGCGCCGTCCCGGTCTCGAACCCCGGCTGCACGGGCGGGCGGCGCGCTGGCTGGCCCGCACCGGCCGGCTCACGGAAGCAGTCGTCCAGGGCGCGGCGGCCGGTGACTGGGAGTTCGCGGCGGCGCACGTGGTCGACGGCCTTGCGATCGGCCGGCTCTTCACCGGCCTGGAGGCGGATCAGCTGGGCCGGGTGTTCGCCGGCATGCCGGCCGATCGGCCGGGTACGGCTCCCGCACTGGTCGGCGCGGCCTGCCGGCTGGCCGAACAGGACCTCGCGGGATGCGAGGCCGGGCTGCGGCGGGCGGACGCGTACCCGGGCCGGGATTCCGGTCCGGCGGCGAGGCTGGCCCGCGCCTTCGTCGGCGTACTCGCAGGGCGGCTGGCGGACGACCTGACGGCCACCGAACGGGCGGCAGCCGACGTCGAGCGCGTGCTCCCGGAGCTGCCGCCGCACCTGCTCGCCGAGCGTCCCGAGATCCGCGCCCTGGTGCTGGCCGCCCTCGGCGCGGCCGAGCTCGGCGCCGGACACCTGGACCGCGCGGTGTCCGTCCTCACCTCCGCCGTCGATGTGTGCGGGAAGCCCGGTACGGAGTACCCGCTCTGCGACGCGCTCGGCTCACTGGCCCTGGCCGAGCTGATGCGCGGCCGACTGCGGCAGGCGGTCGCGCACGCCCGCGCCTCGCTCGCCGCGGCCGAGCAGTACGCACTGCCGACCGAGCGCCGGACCGGTGCCGGTCACCTGGCCCTCGCGGCCGTGGCCGTGCAGCAGGACGACCTGGTGGCCGCCCGCTGCCACCTCGACCTGGCGAGCTCGGAGGCGGGGCCCCGTCCGGAGCCCGTGGCCGCGGTCCTGGCCGCCGTCACCGGCGCCGGGATCGCGGCGGCCGAGGGCGACGCGCAGGCCGCGCTGGCCGCGCTCCGCGTGCTGCGGACGGCGGGGGCGCCGGTACGGCTGCATTCCTGGTCGGTGGCCGGGCTGACCGTGGCCGAGTCGGCCGTACACCTGGCACGTGGTGACGCCGCCGCGGCCCTCCAGGTCCTGGACGCCGTGGAGGGCGCAGAGGGCGTAGAGGGCGAGTGCGGCGACCGGCCGGAACAGGTGCTCGCCCGGGCCCGCGCCCTGCTGGCCGCCGGCCACGGGGACCGAGCGACGGCGGCGCTCGCGGGCATGCCGGCGGACGACGGCGTGGCGGCGCCGGTGCGGGCACGGGCGCGCCTGCTCCAGGCGGAGATCGCCGCGGCGGACGGCGACCCCGAGGAGGCCCGACGGCGGCTGGGGGAGGCGCTGGGGCTCGCCCGGCCGGAGGGACTGCGCCGGATGTTCACGGAGAGCGGCCCCTGGGTGCGCCGGATCCTGCGCCGGGACCCGCAGCTGGCCCGGCTGCACGGCTGGCTGCACTCCCGCACCCCGGTACGGGGGCCGGCGTCGACGGCCGGCGGGCAGCAGCCGCCCGTGGTGGAGCCGCTGAGCGGGCGGGAGACCGAGGTGCTGCGCAAGGCCGCCGAGCTGCTGTCCACCGAGGAGATCGCGGCCGAGCTGTACCTCTCGGCCAACACGGTGAAGACCCACCTGAAGAGCATCTACCGCAAGCTCTCCGTCACCCGGCGCAGCGAGGCCGTCCACCGGGCGCAGGACCTCGGGATGCTGTGACGCCGGGACGCTGTGGCGCCGGGACGCCGGGACGCTGTGGCGCCGGGACGCCGGGACGCCGGGACGCCGGGACGCCGGGACGCCGGGATGTTGTGACGCTGTGACGTCGGGCTCGGCGGCGGCGGGTGCGCCCGGCCTTCTCGCCCGTACCGGGCGATGCCGAGCCACCGGGCGAGGACCGACGATGGGGAGTGAAGGCCAGGAGCGGGCCGGGCAGCCGTCCCAGTCCCACCCCCCGACGCCTTCGTTCCGAGAGGAGTGAGTGCTCTCATGCGCTACGAATTCCGCGTCTCGGGCGTCGTGCCGGACGCGCTCGCCGCGAACTTCCCCGAGCTCGCCCGGATCCCCGTTCGGGAGCAGACCCTCCTGCACGGCAGCGTGGCCGACGAGGCCCACCTGTACGGGCTGCTCACGCGCTTCCAGTCCCTGGGCCTGCGGGTCCTCGAAATGCGCCAGCTGCCGGCCTGATGCCGCACGCGCTCCCGGGGGAGCGAAGACCACCCGCTTCGGGTGATCACAAGAACCCGTCCGCCGGACGACACTGCGATGTGGGCGCCGATGCCTGTGACCCGGCCGAGCCGGAGCAGGACGGTCCGGCGCCGTACCGCCATCTGTGAGGTGAATTCCATGGGTCAGCCGACACCGACCGGGGGGAACTGGAACACCGGCCCTGCGCCGGGCAACGCGCCGCCGTTCCCCGGCAGCGAACACGATGGTGCGGGGAGCACGGGCACGCTCTTCGCCGCGGTCCTCCTCCTCGTGACCGGGTGCCTTGCGATCTTCCAGGGCATCGCGGCCATCGCCAATGACGACGTCTACGCGCGCATCGGCAACTACGTCTTCGAATTCGACCTGACGGCATGGGGCTGGATCCATCTCGTCCTCGGCATCATCGTCGTGCTCACCGGAGTGGGCCTGATCGCCGGCTCGAACGTGGCCCGGGGCGCGGGCATCGCCCTCGCCAGCCTCAGCGTGATCGTCAACTTCATGTGGCTGCCGTACCAGCCCTGGTGGTCCATCATCATCATCGCGATCGACGTGTTCATCATCTGGGCCCTGTGCACGAGTTGGACGCACTCGACCGCGCCGGAGTGACACGCGGGAACGCGCCACCACAGGGACGGCCCCGCCGCTTCGGCGGCGGGGCACGGCGCGCCTCAGCGACCTTGCTCCGGAGGGGTCGCGGGGCGCGCCAGTTCGTCGTGGAGCAGCCGGCCGAGCAGCGCGCCGCCGAACACGACGACGCCGACGCCGACGAGCCAGGACTGGATGACGAGGACGGTTCCGAAGGGCCCGTACGTGACGGCGCTGGACGCGATCAGCGGCGAGAAGACCAGGCGGGAGAAGACCCGGAGCCCGAACAGCCCGAGCATGGTGGCCACCGCCCCGGGCAGCAGGGCCGTCCAGGGGATCCGGCCGGCGAGCAGCAGCCGCTGGGACCACCAGAAGAACAGGGTGCCGATCGCGACCGTGACGAAGCCGCGGGCAGGGGAGTGGCGCCACGGCGGGGAGATCGCCGACAGGTAGAGGACACCGATCAGCACGGCGAGCCACAGGACGTGCCGCCACCGGGCCCACCAGCGGGCCGGAGGCAGGCCCCAGAGCTTCTCGTAGCCGCTCTGCAGCAGCGTGCCGAAGGACAGCCCGAACACGGTGAGCAGGGCGAGACCGAACGCCGTCGTGGTCCGCCACACCTGGCCGGGCAGGGCGAAGAGCTGCTTGATCTCCGCCATGGCGGGTGCCGACACGCCGAGCCCGTCGCCGAGCCACTGGGCGAACCCCTGACCGCCCGTGGCGTCCGCAGCGGACACGACGACGAGCAGGGGGACCAGGGTCAGGAACCCGAGCGCGGCGAACCCCAGGGAGCGCTGCCACAGTTGCAGCTCCCGAACGTGCCCCCAGCGGCGCCCGGCCCGCACCCGGCGGATCGTGCTGCCCAGCCGGCCGGCCAACGACGGCTGGCCGGGCCCCTCGGATCCGCTCGTCCCCATGGCTGCTCCAGCTGGTGCATTTCCCACCGTAGGACTTACCGGCCGGGGACTCCAGCCGTGCCGGAGCGCGGATCCGGGCGGGGCCTCGGGACGCGCCCGCCCGCATCGCGCCGGTCAGGAATCGGCCACGTTCCTCGCGAGGGCGTCCACCACATCGCTCAGCCTCCCGCGGCGCCGGTGGGCGGCGCGCTGCCTGGCGGCGCCGCCTCCCGTGGCGCGCAGCCGGTCGAGCAGGGTGTCGACGAGGAGCAGGTCGTCCGAGGCGCGGAGCCCGGGTGCGGCCCGCTCGCGCAGCCGGTCGACCAGATCCCAGGCCGGGACGCGCGCCCCGCCGAACGGATCCAGTCCGTCACCGTCCAGACCGTGCAGGGCCGCGAGCCGGTGCGCCTCCCGCAGCCTTCCGCACTCGACGCACGGGGCCGGCCGGCCCTCGTCGATCTCCGGCCGCACGGTGGCGGCGAGCCCCCGTACGAGTGCCGCCAACAGGATGACGGTGTCGAGATCGGAGTTCACGTCGGCGACACGGATCTCGAGCGTCGGCACGTGTTCGGAGGGCCGTGCGTACCAATAGATCATCCGTCGGTCCAGGAGGGCTCCGCACCGTACGAGGGCGTCGGCGATGCGCTCGTAGGCCCCTTCGTCCAGAACGGGGGCGGGTCCCACCGTGGGCCAGCGGGCGTGCTCGACCGCCCGCCAGCTCGCGTACCCGGTGTCCCGGCCGCGGTCGAAGGGGGAGTTGGCGGCGAGCGCCTGCAGGACGGGCAGCCAGGGGCGGATCCGGTTGGAGAGCTCCAGGGCCTGGGCCCGGTCCGCCACGCCGATGTGCACGTGGCAGCCGCACACCACCTGGTCGCGGGCCCCGATGGCCGACGCGAAGCGGGTGGCCATCCTCCGGTAGCGGTCGTCGGGCGTGATGGTCAGCGGACGCTCCGGAGGGATCACCGGTGTTCCGGAGGCCAGGAGCAGGCACTGCTCGCCGTCGGCGGCCCTCCGGAGCTCCCGCCGCAGCTCGGCCAGACCGGCGCCCAGCTCGGCCGCGCTCGTGGTCGGCCTGGTGCACACCTCGACCTGCGCGGTGTAGAACTCCGGCTGGACCAGCGCGCCCAGTCTGCGCGCCGCGGCCGCGATGACGAGCGGTCCCCGGCCCACCGGGGCGCGGCTGTGGCGGTCCACGAGGATGAACTCCTCCTCCACCCCCATGGTCAGCCGACCGGCGGTGGTGCGCGGTGCTCCCGACGGGCGCATGGCCTGCGTACCCGCGGTCACGGCGATTTCGGCTGGAACGGAAAGTAGTCCGTGTGCCGGCCGGAAGGGATCACCGAATAGCTGGCTTCCGGCAGCTCGTTCCAGACGCCGGGCAGGTCACCGAGGGGTTCAGACACCACGATCCGCGTCTCGTCGGAGACCTCGCGGAGGTAGTCCAGTTCCGGATAGAGATGGCGGACGGTGTCGGCCCTGCTGCTGTAGTACAGCGACCGGGACCGGCCCTGGCTGGAATACCTGAACGCCCACACCCGCTCGCCGTCGCTCACCGCGACCGTCATCTGCAGCGGATTCGGCACCCCGTGTTGCCTTCCGAGGTCCTCGACCAGGCCCGCCATGCGGGCCACGGCGCCGGGGACGTCCTGGTCGAGGCCGAACGTGACCGCCAGGTAGAACATCACCTCGCTGTCCGTGGAGCCCTCGATGGAGGGGAAGAGCGCCGGGTCGACCGCCATGCAGAGGTCCCGCTGCAGCCGGTGGAAGTCCGTGACCGCGCCGTTGTGCATCCACAGCCAGCGACCGTGACGGAAAGGGTGGCAGTTGGTCTGCTGGATCGCCGAGCCCGTCGAGGCACGGACGTGCGCGAAGAACAGGCTGGAGCGCACGTGAGCGGCGAGCTCACGCAAATTGCGGTTGTTCCAGGCGGGACCGATGTCACGGAAGACCGCCGGCGTGCCGTCGTCGTTCCCGCTGTACCAGCCGATGCCGAAACCGTCGCCATTGGTCGACTCGACGCCCATCCGCGAGCGGAGGCTCTGGTTGATCAGCGAGTGTTCCGGCCGGTAGAGCACGGCATCGAGCAGCATCGGCGAACCCAGGTACGCGAGCCAGCGACACATGCCACATCTCCTTCTCGGCCTCCTCCGAGCCTAATGCCGCGGGTGTCCCGGTTCGCGCCGGCGAACCGCCGACGGGGCAGGACGCGACCCGCACGGGCGCGGACCGGGGCAGGAACGTTCCGCACGCATACGGCTACGGATGGTGGCGTAAGAGTGATGCCGGGGGACCGGCGGCGGCGTCGGCATGCGAGCGGCGGCTCCAGTGCCCAGGATGGGTGGGATCCGCCCCCCGTGCCCTTAGGAGCCCCTGATGCTGGAGCGCAAGCTGCGCAAGGACCGTACCCAGGTGACCTTCGTCCTCCCCGCGGACAGTCCGGCCGGGACGGTGAGTGTGGTGGGCGACTTCAACGATTGGCAGCCCGGGGTCCACACCCTGCGGCCGCGCAAGGACGGCAAGCGGGCGGTCACCGTCGAGCTGCCGAACGAGAGCACGCACTGCTTCCGCTACCTGGCGGCCGGTGACTACTGGTTCAACGACGAGAGCGCGGGAGACCAGGAAGGCCCCAACAGCCGTCTGCACACCTGACGGGATCGGTCAGGAATCGAGAAGCACCGGTGGGGGAGCGGCGCCTAGCGTGACGGGTATGACTTCCATCGAATCCGTCACCCTCGAGGTGGCCGACCTCACGGCCGCCGACCGCTTCTACACCGCCTTCGGTCTGGGCACGCAGGTGAGCCTGCGTGCCTCGGACGCGCCGACGACCGGCTTCCGCGGGTTCGCGCTGTCGCTCACCGTGGCCCAGCCGGCCGATGTCAACGCCTTCGTCGGCGCCGCCCTCGACGCCGGCGCGACGACGCTCAAGCCCGCCTCGAAGTCGTTCTGGGGCTACGGCGGCGTCGTACGGGCCCCGGACGGGACGATCCTGAAGGTCGCGAGCTCGGCGAAGAAGGACACCGGCCCGGCCACCCGGGACATCGAGCAGATCGTCCTCCTGCTGGGAGCCGCGGACGTGGCCGAGAGCAGGAAGTTCTACGTCGGCCAGGGCCTCGTGGTGGCGAAGAGCTATGGCCGCAAGTACGTCGAGTTCGCCGCCGGTCAGGGCCCCGTCAAGCTGGCCCTGTACGGGCACCGCGCCCTCGCCAAGGACGTCGGCGTCCCCGCCGACGGCACAGGATCGCACCGTCTCGTCCTCGGCGGCGGTGCCAGGGCCTTCACCGACCCGGACGGGTACGCCTGGGAGACCGTCGCCACCCCGGCGGCGGCCGCCTGATCCGTCACCGACGCGGGTGGCGGGTGGGACCAGCGGTCACGGGACCCGTTCCGTGGCCGGGCTCGCGCCACATCGTCCAGAGGGTCGGGCCGCCGTCCGGCAGCCGGATCTCGCGCGTGACGCGGAAGCCGAACCGTTCGTAGAAGGGGACGTTCGAGGCCTTGCTGGACTCCAGGTAGGCGGGCTCCCCGAGCCCGTCGCAGTGCGCCAGTTGCTCCCGCACCAGGGCCGAGCCGATACCCGCTCCCTGGAGCGCGGGGTCCGTCCCCAGGGTCGGCAGATACCAGTGCGGCGCGTCCGGGTGGATCTCGTGCAGGGCGTTCTGGACGTCCGCCGCCCTCGGCAGCCCGCGTACGCCGAAGGCGCGCACGTAGTGCGGCATGGCGGCCAGCTCCTGCACGGCGGAGCTCTTCCAGCGGCCGGGCCCCGACCACAACGCGGCGGCCAGGAGCCGGCCGCCGACGGTCGCGGCCACCCGGACACCGCCGGCCCGCGGCCGCTGCTGCAGCTGGGCCAGCCTGAAGTAGACGGCGATCCGGCGCTCCTGGTCGGCGTGGCCGGGGATCATCCACGTCATGACCGGGTCGTCGGCGAAGGCGCGGGCCAGGAGCGTGGCGACGGCCCGCGCTTCGGTTGGCCGCGCGCACCGGATCCCGTATCCGGAGGAAGGTGGCGCTGTACGTGCGTTCATGCGGTCACGGTAGGCAGCGGTCCCGGGCCGCCCCTGCCGTCCGTCGACGGACACGCCGGACGGATCACCCACCGTCGTGCGGGTATTCGTTGGCCTGCGTACGGCCCGGCTGCTTGGATGCGGGCATGAACAGTGCCCTTCCGCCCGGTTATGAAATCTCCACCGCCCCCGAGCGCCTCGATCACGCGCTGATACACCAGTGGCTGTCGAAGGACGCCTACTGGGCCCTCGGCCGGCCCCGGGAGAAGCAGGACCTGGCCATTGCCGAGTCCCTGAACTTCGGCCTCTACGACAGTGCGTCCGGTGCGCAGGCCGGCTACGCGCGGGTGGTCACCGACCGGACCACCTTCGCCTGGCTCTGCGACGTCTACATCGAACCCACCGTACGCGGCAAGGGCCTGGGCACCGCCCTGGTGAGTGCCGTCAGGGAGCACCTCGCCCCGTACGGGCTGCGCCGTATCCTGCTGGCCACCGCAGACGCCCACGCGGTCTACGCCGAGGTGGGATTCGAACCGCTGGGAGAGCCGGCGAAGTGGATGGTGCTCGGCGAGCAGTGAGCGCCGGCGCCCCGTCGCGCTACTCCCGCTCCCACACTTCGGCGAGGGCCTCCAGGTAGTCGTCCTGGCCGTCGGTGATGCGGTTGACCTCCAGGACGAGCAGCATGCTGCTGGAGACGCGCACGCAGATCTTGTCGTCGACGCCCCAGTCGGCGTCCTCCACCAGCGTTCCGTAGTCGGAGGTCCATTTCTCCGCGAGGCAGTCGCTGTTCACGTCGGAATCCGCGTCCTTGAGCAGCAGGATGTCGTCCCCGGCGAGGTCCCAGTTCTTGTGCAGGTCGACGTCGAAACCGTCCCCCGCCTTCGCGTTCTTGAAGTCGGAGGCGTCGATGCCGTGTCCGGTGGGCAGCTGGATCTCCGCTTCGTCCGCCATGGACCAGCCTTCGAACGGGTCGGTGGTGTCCGGGGCGGGCTCCTCGGGCGTCGTCTCGCCGTTGTCGTCCTGGGACACGTAGGGCGGGTCCGGATCCTTCCCGTGCTGAGCCGCCGTGTACGCCAGGGCGCCGATCGCCGCGGCCACCACGACGGCCGCGGCGGCAAGGAAGGGTGCCTTCCGGATCCGCGCTCGGGCCGTGGACCCCGCCCCGGCCGCCCCGGCCTCCCCGGCCTCCCCGGGCGGGGCCGAACGGTCGGTGAGGGCCGCGGCCGACGGGTCCACCCGCGTCGGCTCGTACCCCGCGGGAGCGGACGTCAGCGACGGGTCGGAGTCCGCCGCCAGCGCCGAAGAGGCGCGCGCGAGCAGGCTGTGCGCGACGCCGGGCGGCAGCCAGCCGGATCCGACGGGACCGGCCCCCTGCGCCCGGTCCGCCTCGTCTGCCCGGCCCGTCCCGCCCGTCCCGCCCGTCCCGCCCGTCCCGGGTGAGAGTTCTGCGAGCAGGACCTCCAAGGAAGGCCGCTGCGCCGGGTCCTTGGCCAGGCAACGCCGTACGAGGTCCAGCGCGCCCCCGGAAAGGGCCTCCAGCCGCGGCTCGGAATGCACGACCCGGTAGAGCAGCGCCGGAGTGGCGCCGTCCCCGAACGGGCTCTCCCCGCTGAGGGTGAAGGCCAGCACCGCCCCGAACGAGAACACGTCGGACGCGGTACCGACGGCGGCCCCGGAGGCCTGCTCCGGTGACATGAAACCGGGGGACCCGACGGTCATGCCGGTCCTGGTCAGGGCACTCGCCTCGGTGGCCCGCGAGATGCCGAAGTCGATCACCCGCGGCCCGTCGGGACCCAGCAGCACGTTGGAGGGCTTCAGGTCACGGTGCACCAGACCGGCGGCGTGCACGGCCGAGAGCGCCGCCGCCAGCCCGCGGGCCAGGGCGAGGGCCGAGGCCTCGGGGAACGGCCCGTGCTCGGCCACCGCCTCGGCGAGCGACATCCCGGGTACGAACACCGTGCTCAGCCACGGTGTCGGGTCGTCCACTCCGGCGGCGAGGACCTGTGCGGTGAACCTCCCGTCCACCGCCCGCGCGGCGGCGACCTCGCGGGCGAACCGCCGCCGGAACTCCGGATCCCGGGCCAGCTCCGGATGCACCACCTTCACGGCCACGCTCCGCCCGCCGGGCGTCCGGGCCAGGTAGACCCGCCCCATGCCCCCGCTGCCGAGCCGTGCCACGACGTGGTAGGGCCCCACCCGCGCCGGATCACCTGGTACCAATGCGTCCACTCGGCCCCCCGCGTCGCGCAGCCCGAACCCGGCCGGATTTTAGTGGCGCGAACATGGTCATGTACGGCGTTTTCCGGACCTGTGGAACACGGGACGAGACCCGGTGCGCACGTCGCCCGTCAAGCGGCGGACGGGCATTCGGCTCGGGTGTTGCTCAACCGGCCTTGCTGTGGGCCCTGTTGAGCAGTGAGCCTGATTGCAAGTCAATTTAGGGAAGGCTAACCTAAATTCGTGATTACTGCCGCCATCCCCCGTCCGCCGGTGCACGATGCAGACGATCTCCCGCTGCTGGTCCGCAGGGCTCGTCTGCAGGACGCCCGCGCCCTCCACTCGCTCTCACTGGCCTTCATCCGTTCCGGCGCCCTACGGGCCCGCAGCGTCGACCACTACCTGGCGCACGCCGGGGAGTTCATCCTCGTGGCCGGCCGCGGCCGCACCCCCGTCCGGGGCTGCGTCGCCCTGAGCGACGAGGGGGACGGGGCCGCCGTGCTCTACAACTTCTGTGTCGCCCGGGGAAGCCAGGGACGTGGACTGGGTGCCGCGCTGCTGCGGGCCGCCTTCGCCGAGGCGAGGGGCCGCTCGATGCGGGAGGTCTTCACGGCGACCACGAGCGGCGCGGACCTGTTCCGGCGGTACGGCTTCGTGCCGGCCGCCCCGGGATGCGCTCCCGCCGCCTGGGCGGGTGCGCTGGACCCCGCGCGCGGGTCCGAGGTGCTCTCCCGGCGCCTCTGAACCGTACGCCGCGCACACGACGGGCCCGGGCGCACCTCGACGGCCTCGGTGGCGTAGTCGACCTCCCCGGTGAAGGAGGCGGCGCACCAGCGGAAGTGGTCGTGGAATGCGAGGCGGGTGGGGGAGCACGTCTTCTGGTGGATGAAGTCCGCCAGCCTGTCCCGGTCCTGGGGGAGGGCCGGCCGTACCAGGTCGGCCCTCCCGTTGTTCAGCGGGGGAGGCGCTCCTCCGGCAGCGGCCGTCTGGCACCACCGTGGTGCCGGCGCGCTCGTCGGCGAAGGTCTCCCGTACCAGGGCGTGCGGCACCCGGCCGTCCAGTACGTGCGCCATCCGGACCCCGGAGCGCACCGCCCGCAGGCAGCCCTCCATCTTCGGCAGCATGCCGCCGGCCATCGAGGGCAGCAGCTTCTCCAACTCGCCCGCGGTGAGCCGGTCGATGATCCGCGTGCTGTGCGGCCAGTCCTCGTAGAGGCCCGCGACGTCGGTGAGCATCACCAGTCTCTCCGCGTCCAGTGCCTGGGCGAGGGCGGCGGCCGCGAGGTCCGCGTTGATGTTGTAGACGTTCCCGTCGTCCGCTCCCCGGGCGATGGGGGAGAGCACCGGGATGCGCCCCCGCTCGAGCAGGCCCCGTACCGTGTCGGGGTCGACGTGCACGATGTCGCCCACCAGCCCGATGTCCACCTCCGTGCCGTCCACCAGGGCCGGCCGCCGGACGGCGGACAGTGTGCGCGCGTCCTCACCGGTCATCCCGACGGCGAGGGCTCCGTGGCGGTTGATGAGGCCGACGATGTCCCGTTGGACCTGGCCGGCCAGCACCATCCGGACGACGTCCATCACCGCCGCCCCCGGTCTCAGGCCGTGCGCCTCGGCCAGCGCGTGTGCGGCGCGGAGCGCCTCGGCGAAGCTGGCGTCGATGTCCAGCCACTCGCGCAGGGTGCGCTCGGGGAGGCCGGCCGCGGCGGCGCAGCCCGGGATGGTCAGTCCCTGGGCGGCCCCGCGGAGGGCGTCGGCCATCCGGGCGATCGTTTCCTCGCGTTGGCTGGGCGTGCGACGCAATGCGTCGCGCAGTGCCCGGTCCATCTCCTCTTGGGAACTCATCCAGGCCAGCACCTCGTCGGCCCACTCGTCCTGTCGCGCTTGGTCTCGCGCCTTCTCCTGCATCCCCACACCCCCAATTTAGGTAAGCCAACCTCAGAATGTGTGAGGAGGGAGGCATGTGACTGCAATCGGGCCATTCGTGGGCGCACCGAGGGCGAACAGACGGAACGGGCCCGCGCCCGCCCGATGGCCCAGGCTGATGCGCTCCATCACCTGGTGATCGCGGACCCACTCCCGGCCGGGGAAGACCCGCAGTCCGGCCGGATCCAGGTGCATCAGCACGCCCTCGGCCAGGACGAGCACGTTCCGGCGCTCCCCGACGAGCGGCAGCAGCCGCTCCGCCCGGTCCCGGTGGACCGGGCGTGCGCGTTGCTCCGGTCGGTCAGCACCTCGGGCGCGCAGCCGCTCGACGCGATATCCCGTCGAGGCCAGCACGGAGGTGGCCGCCGGGTCGCGGAACGCGGTTCCCGGGAGGAGTTCGGCGGCGTGGGCGCGGCCGTAGAGGGGGGCAGGAGGTCATGGCCGCCCCGCTCAGGCCATGGGCGGTGCCGCCGCCCGGCGTGATGGACGCCCGCAGGGGACGCCCGGCCTGGCGGACGCCCCGTACGCCCTCAGCCGCTGCTGTGGTGGAACACGACCTCCGGGTCGGCCGCCGTCGGACCGTCCAGGCGCGGCGCCGGCATCCCGCGCAGGTGCAGGTCGAAGTAGTCACCGACGTACGACCGCGTGATCTGCTGGGACCGGGTGCCCGAGAGCGGAGTCTCCGGGTGGGGGTAGCCCGCTCGGTCGCCGAGCACCGGCCAGTCGGTGAAGGCGGGATGTCCCGCACCCTAAGGCATCTGCGGGGGCCGGGCGCTACGACGAGAACGCGCAGGTCGGCTACGACCTCTCGTCGTTTAGGCAAGGCTTACCTAACTTTGCCGGGATGTCGTGAAGTTGGACCGTTGACCGGAGCGGCCCGGCCCTGCCCGGGCAGCCGGTCGGCGCTTCGGTGCCGTGGGCTGCCCGGGCACGTCCCGGAGGCGCAGCCGTGGGTATCAGCCGTCCAGTGAGCCGAAGAAGGTGCGGACGTCGCGGACGAACGCCTCCGGCTGCTCCAGCGACAGGAAGTTGCCGCCCCGCTCCAACTCGGTCCAGTGGGTGACGTTGTGGTCGCGCTCGGCGAAGCGGCGGATGGCGATGTCGGTGTGCAGGGCGACGGCCACACCGGTGGGGACGGTGCCGCGCGGCTTCGGGGCCCAGGCGCTCGGGTCGTGGCCCGACTCGTAGTACAGGTTCGCCGAGGAGCCCGCCGTGCCGCTGAACCAGTAGACGCTGACATTCGTCAGGAGGCGGTCCCGCCCGACGGCGTCCTCGGGGAGCTCGGCGGCCGGGTCGGTCCACTCCTTGAACTTCTCGGTGATCCAGGCGAGTTGACCGACCGGCGAATCGTGCAGCCCGTAGGCGAGGGTCTGCGGGCGGGTGGACTGGATGGCGTTGAAGCCCATCTTGTCCTGCTGGAAGCTCTCCAGCCGGGCCAGCCGCTCCTGCTCGGAGACGGTCAGGCCGTCGAATTCGGCCGGGTCACCGGAGGGGAAGGTCACCAGGCCGTTGACGTGCACGCCGACGACCCGGCCGGGTGCCTGCCGGCCCATCTCGGCGGCGATCCAGGCGCCGCCGCCCGTCCCCTGGACGCCGTAGGAGCCGTACCCGAGCCGGTCCATGAGCTCGACGAACGCGCCCGCGATGCGCCCCGTGTTCCAGCCCGCCTCGCCGAGCGGACCGGAGAAGCCGGTGCCGGGGGTCGAGGTCACGATGACGTGGAAGTCCTCCGTCAGCGGCCGGATGACATCGGCGAACTGCACGAAGGAACAGGGCCAGTCGTGCAGCAGAAGCAACGGGACGGCGTCCGGACGCTGCGAACGGACGTGCAGGAAGTGGATGTTCTGGCCGTCGATCTCGGTGGTGAACTGGGGGAACTCGTTGAGCTCCGCCTCCGCCTTGCGCCAGTCGAAACCGTCGGCCCAGTACGCGGCCAGGGCCTTGAGGTAGTCGGTGGGCACGCCCCGGCTCCAGCCGGCGCCGGGGATCTCGCTGCCCCAGCGGGTACGGGCGAGCCGGTCGCGCAGGTCCTCGAGCTCGACCTCCGGGACCTCGATGCGGAAGGGGTGGATCCGGGCGTCGGTGTTGCTGCTGTTCTCCATGGGTAAGACACTATTCGCGATATAGGCACGACACCTTCCTAATGACGCAACAGGCTGGTCCTCATGCTCGACACCTCCGCACGCTTGCTGCGTCTGCTCTCCCTGCTGCAGACCCCGAGGGCCTGGCCGGGATCCGAACTGGCCGAGCGCCTCGGGGTGAGCGGCCGTACCGTCCGCAACGACATCGAACGGCTGCGTGCGCTCGGCTATCCCGTGGACGCCACGCGCGGAACCACCGGCGGATACCGGCTGGGTGCCGGCGCCGCCATGCCCCCGCTGCTCCTCGACGACGAGGAGGCCGTCGCCGTGACGATCGCGCTCCGCACCGCCGCGCAGGGAGCCGTCCCCGGAACGGAGGAGACCTCGCTGCGGGCGCTGACCAAGCTGGAGCAGGTACTGCCCTCCCGGCTGCGCCGCCGGGTACGGACCCTCATGGCGTACACCGTGGCCGTGCCGGCGGACCGTCCGGTCCCGGCCGTGTCCGCGGACGTACTGACCACCCTCGTATCCGCCTGCCGTGACCAGGAACGACTCCGCTTCGACTACCTGGACCACGCGGGCTCGCCCACCCGCCGCATCGTGGAGCCGTACCGGGCGGTGAACTGGGGGCGGCGCTGGTACCTGGTGGCGTGGGACGTCGAGCGCGAGGACTGGCGGACCTTCCGGATCGACCGGATCCGGCCCCGCACCCCGACCGGACCGCGCTTCACCCCGCGCGAACCACCCGGCGGCGACGTGGCGGCGTACGTCGCGCTACGGGTCTCGGGCGCGGCCTGGCGCCACCACGCACGCGTGACCGTGCACGCCCCGGCCGTAGCGGTGGCCGAGCGGATCAACCCCGCGGTCGGCACGGTCGAGGCGCTCGACACCGGTACCTGCGTTCTGGTCACCGGCGCCGACACGGTGCAGACCCTCGCCGTCTACCTGGGCATGCTCGACTTCGACTTCGAGGTCACCGGGCCCCCGGAACTGGTCACCCACCTCCGCGGCCTCGCGGACCGCTACGCGCGCTCGACAGGGGAGCGGCCGATCCGCTGATGGTGGCGGTCGGCGGCGGTCGGTGGCGGTCAGCGGTCGGCGCTCGGCGCTCGGCGTGACAAATGTAATGGGTTGTCAAGGTGCCTCTCCTTCTGGAGGTTGATGCCTCGTTCGTCCTCGTGGAGGAGGCCGCACCACGGGCACGGGGCCAAGAATCGAGGTGTCCCAGATCGCCGGGCCCACCGGGCCACCGACGAGGAGCCGCCGTGCCCCACACCTCTCCTGCCGACCGCCCCGTACCGCGCCTGCGCCGCGTGGCCTCCGTCACCGCCGTCGCCATGGCCCTGCTCGCGGGCCTCGCTCCGGCGGCCGCCGCCGCCGGCGAGGAATCGCCGGCCGCTCGCGCCGCGGCGGCGGGCCGGCACCCCGACCGTGCTCAGCTGCAGGCGAGGCTGAACGCCATCCGGGAGGCGGGCGTCTACGGCGTCTACTCCGCCGTCCGCGACGGCCGCGCTCGCTTCGACGGAGCCGCCGGCCTCGCCGACGTCTCCGCCGGCATACCGACCCGCCCCGACCTCCGGCACCGCGTCGGCAGCGTCACCAAGACCTTCACCGCCGTCGCCGTGCTCCAGCAGTCCGCGAAGGGCCGGGTGGGCCTGGACCGGCCGGTCGCCGACTACGTGCCCGAGCTCCTGCCCGGCGAGCGCGGCCGCAAGGTGACCGTACGCATGCTCCTCAACCACACCAGCGGCATCGACGACTACATCGCGGACGCCTTCCCGTCCCTCAAGAAGGGCACCACGGAGAGCCTGGACGACCACCGGTTCCGCACGGTACGGCCCGCCGAGCTGATCGGGTACGGGGTGGCCCGGCCACAGCGGTTCGAACCCGGCACCGACTGGAGCTACTCCAACACCAACTACCTGCTGTTGGGCGAGGTGCTCCGCAAGGTGACCGGCCAGGACCCGGAGCGGCTGATCACCCAGGACGTGATCCGGCGGGCCGGCTTGCGGGACACCTATTTCCCCGGCACCGACCCGCACATCCGCGGCGCCCATGCGCGCATGTACGAGAACTTCTACGGGCTCATCGACCCGCCGCGCGACTACAGCGTCTACAACATGACCTGGGCCGGCACCGCGGGCGCCCTCGTCTCCACCCCGCAGGACCTCAACACCTTCTACCGCACCCTGCTGACCGGCAACCTGCTCCCGCGCCCGCAGCTGGACGAGATGCGCACCGCTGTCGACGTCAAGGACGAAAAGGGTTCCTTGCTCATGCGCTACGGTCTCGGCATCTACACCATGGACACGCCCTGCGGCCCGGCCTGGGGCCATGACGGGGGAGTCTGGGGCGCCGGTACGTGGGCACTGTCCAGCCCGGACGGCACGCGGCAGTTCGCCATCGGCTACAACCTGATGAAGTACCAGCGCCTCAACGAGGACGGCACCGCCTTCGTCCCGCACCCGGCCGACGCCGCCCTGATGGACTATCGGGACCGGTCCCTTTGCGGCGCCACCGCACCGCGCGCATCGGACCCGGCCGCGAAGAGCCGTCCCGCCGAGGCCTTGCCGATGGGCATCCCGGCAGCTGACGTTCCGGCCTCCGCCCTCCGCACACTGCCCCCGGCCGTCGCGACGCTTTCCGGACTGCCGGCGGGCCCGGCGCGCTGAGTCGGCATCGCCTCCCGCCGCCCGACCACGTTCCCTATTGCTGCGTGACGCAGTGATCCCGTATAGTTCTCTGCGTGACACAGAAAGTGTGCCACGCAGGGATTCTATCCGTGGGGGAACCATGCTCAACGTTGTCGTCACCGGCGCCACCGGGGCCCAGGGCGGGGCAACCGCTCGCGCCCTGCTCGCCGCCGGCCATCAGGTGCGCGCCGTCACCCGTCATCCTGGCGGGCCCGCCGCTGACGCCCTGCGCGGTCTCGGAGCCGATGTCCGCCGCGCCGACTTCGACGACCGCTCGTCCCTCGACGCGGCCCTCGAAGGAGCGGATTCGCTCTTCGCGGTCACGACCCCCTTCGGCGCCGACATCGCCACCGAGACCCGGCAGGGCAAGACCCTCGTCGACGCCGCCGCAGCCGCCGGCCTCGGCCACATCGTGCTCACCTCCGCCGCGCACGCCGACCGCGGCACCGGTATCCCGCACTACGAGAGCAAGCACCTGGTCGAGCGGCACCTTCGTGAGGCCGGAGTGCCTTGGACGGTGATCGCCCCGGCCGCCTTCATGGACAACTACGCGAGCGGCTGGACCCTGGAAGGGCTGCTTCAGAACACCTTCGCGTGGCCCATGCCGGCCGACCGGCCGCTCACCCTCATACCCGCCACCGACATCGGCGCGTTCGCCGCACTGGTCCTTCAGCGCCGCGACGAGTTCGCCGGCCGCCGCATCGACATAGCTTCCGACGAGCGCACCCCTGCCGAGATGGCGGAGATCCTCGCGGAGGTCATCGGTCGCCAGATCGGCCGCCAGGAGGTACCTCTGGCCTACGTACGGACCCGTTCGGAAGACCTGGCCGCCATGTTCGAGTACTTCACGTCCTCTGGCCTCGACGTCGACATCGCCGGGCTGCGCCGTGACTACCCCGAAATCGGCTGGCACAGCTTCACCGACTGGGCCGCGGACCAGGACTGGTCCACCCACCTGGCCTCCGTACCCACGCACCACTGACCTGACCTGACTTGCCGCCTGCACCGGCTGGGCAGAGCGCCGGCGCGGGAACGTGCCTACGCTGGGAGAGGGGCCGTCCCGTAGGCCGTGCAGAGAGGTGAAGCCACTCCTCGGTACGTGCGTCCGTGCACGACTACCTAGGGTGATCGATGACCATGAAGCCCATAGCGGAACGGCGCTCGATCCGTGGAATCCCGTCCATCCCCGCAATCGCCACCGTCGCCGCCATGACCGCCGCGTTCCTGATGCCCGGATACACCGCCACCGCCACCGCCACCGCGGCCGCCCCGGACGACGGTTCCTGCGAGACGTCACTGTCGAACAGTTTCTGGCGTGCCCCTGTGGACCAGTTGCCCGTGCACCCGAGCTCCGCCCAGTACGTGGCCTCGATCGGTGCCACGGAGCCCCTGCACCCGGACTTCGGGTCGGGGCTCATAGAAGGCGAGCCGTTCGGCATACCCATCACCGTCTCGGACACGATCGTGCCGGAATCGACGGTGTCCTTGGACTACGCCGACGAGAGCGATACCTCCGGATACCGGATCCCGCAGGACGCCAAGATCGAGAACGGTCCGGAGAGCAGCGGGGACCGCCACGTAGTCGTCTGGGACCGTGCCCTGTGCAAGTCCTACGAGCTCTGGAACGCGCAGCAGCAAGGCGACCATGCCTGGCATGCAGGAGGGGGCGCGATCTTCGATCTGCGAACCAACAAGCTGCGGCCCGACGGATGGACGTCGGCCGATGCCGCCGGCCTCGCCATCCTTCCCGGCCTCGTGCGCTACGACGAGGCGGCCAACGGGCGGATCGACCACGCGATCCGCATCACCGTGCCGCGCTCCGACCAGAGCTACGTGTGGCCCGCACGGCACCAGGCGGGCTCCGCGGCGGACAAGTCCCTGCCTCCCATGGGGCTGCGGCTACGGCTCAAGAGCTCGGTGGACACCTCGCAGCTGGCCCCGCAGGCCAAGGCCGTGGCCGAGGCGCTCAAGAAGTACGGCGCCATCGTCGCGGACAACGGTTCGGCCTGGTACATCACCGGTGAAGAGAACTCCGGCTGGGACAACTCCCAGCTCGACGGACTCAAGGGCTTCAAGGGATCGGACTTCGAGGCGGTCGACGCGTCCGGACTCCAGCAGTCGCCGGACTCGGGAGCCGTCGCACCACGGTGATCCCTCCAGCGCGGAGCCGCTCCCCGCACCTGCGGGGCCGAGCCCTGCAGGGCGGGTGAGGCGCGACGGGCAGCGGGCGACGAGGCGGCCGGTGGTCAGCGTTCGGCGAGTTCCGAGGGGGCTTCCTGGATCACCCAGCCGTTCCCGTCGGGGTCGTTGAAGGTGACGAAGGAGTTCCAGGTCCCGCCCTTGCCGTTCTCCCAGCCGGTCGCGCCGACGTGCTGGACGGGGGAGACCTCGACTCCTCGGTCCGTCAGTTCCTTGTGGGCTGCTTCGATGTCGACGACGCACAGTTGAAGGCCGTGGAGTGTGCCGGGCGCCATGGTGTTGGTGCCGGGAGCTGCCGGCATTCCCTGGAGCATGGCGATGGAGCAGCGCGAGCCGGGCGGAGTCATCTGGATGATGCGCACTCCGGGGGCGACCTCGTCATCGAGGTCGATCTTGAAGCCGATCTTTTCGGCGTAGAAGGCCTTCGCGCGATCCATGTCGGTGACGGGGACGGGGACGACTTCAAGTGTCCAGTTCATGGGGGCGTCTCCTGGGGGATCCGGTCGTGAGTTCCGAGCTGGGTCCACGGTCGCCCACGCGGGTGTGGTCGGGCACGTCGAAACGCCCGTAGCCGCTGAGTTGACCGGGCCTACGGCGCCTGCTGGCATGATCATCCCGTGATAGGCGACTATTCCAACGGGCTCGGTGCGAGGAAGTTCGTCCTGTTCGACGTCGACGGCACGCTGATCGACGCCGTGGACAATCAGCGCAGGGTGTGGGGGGTGTGGGCGCAGCGGTACGGGCTGGACCCCGATGAGGTCTACCGCGTGGCGTTGCGGACGAGGCCGATGGAGACCTTTGCGCAGGTGGCTGCTGGGCATGATCCCCAGAAGTGCCTCGCCCTGCTGCACGAACTGGAGGACGAGGACGTGCGCTCGGGAGTGTACGGGGCGTTCGAGGGTGCGGCGGAGCTACTCGAGGCGCTGCCGACCGGCGGATGGGCGCTGGTGACGTCCAACTACGAACACCGGGTGCTCGGGCGCTTCGCCCGGACCGGGCTGCCGGTCCCGGAGATCATCGTCGATGCCGCGTCCGTGGCCGAGGGCAAGCCCTCACCCGTCCCCTATCTGCTGGCCGCCCAGCGGTTGGGCGCCACTCCGCAGGACTGCCTCGTCGTCGAAGACGCCCCCACCGGTGTGCTGTCCGGGCTGCGCGCGGGCATGACGGTGTGGGGGGTCAACACTCCCGCCGCGGTGGACGGCGTGCACCGCCACTTCACGAGTCTGGACGAGGCCGCCGCCGACATCCTCGCCTTCGCCTCCGGCACGCCTCCCCAGCGACCGGAAGTACCGGCAGCCGCAGCTGAATGATCGTCGGGGCTCCCCGCCGGGCGCGCCTCGACACGGTTGACCGCCCTCCACGTGCTTCCATGGCGACGTGGACAGCATCACCCAGCACCTCCTGACCAAGGGGTTCGGTCAGCCCAGCGGGCTGGTCGGCCGTCTCGGCGGCCGGCTCATGGCGCACGGCAACGCCGCGACCGAGCGGCACGTCGTCGCCCTCGCCGCGCCCACCGCACAGGAGGTCGTCCTGGTCCTCGGGCCCGGCCCCGGAGTCGGGCTCGACGCCGCGGCTCGCCGCTCCGCCCACGTGATCGGCGTCGACCCGTCCGACGTCATGCTCGCCATGGCCCGCCGCCGCTGCGCGCCCGCAATCGCCCGGGGCCGCCTCCGCCTCAGCGCCGGCACCGCCGCCCGCACCGGCGAGCCCGACAACTCCGTCGAGGTCGTGCTCTCCGTCAACAACCTCCAGCTCTGGCCCGACGTAGCCGCCGGCCTCACCGAACTCCACCGCATCCTGCGCCCGGGCGGCCGCATGCTCCTCGCCGCCCACGAGAAGTGGCTCCCCACCGCCCTCCCGGCCCTCGCGCACACGGTCCTGGCGGCCGGCTTCACCTCCGTACGCACCTGGACCTGGCGACCCCCGACCCGCATGGCGTCCACGACAGCCCTGCTGAGCGCCGCCCGCGCCCACCACACGGCTGACGGACCGCCGGCCGATGAGCCCCCCAACGCCCCCGAAAACGACTAGGAAGTCTTCCTCGCTGAGCTCCAGCCAGAGGACGAACTCGCCTCCACGGGCCGCTCCTACGGCATGGACCTGCGGGGCGGGTGGCAGTCCCTGCGGCTTGACCCTCACGTGGCGTCAGGCTGCATAGTCGGTGCCGTGGAAGATCACTGGACCGTGGGACGCGTGGCAGAGCTGGCCGGCGTGAGCGTCCGCACGCTGCATCACTACGACGAGATCGGGCTCGTTCGGCCGTCGGCGCGGACCGTGGCCGGGTACCGGGCCTATTCGGCCGGCGACGTGGGGCGGCTGCGGGAGGTGCTGGCCTATCGGCGGTTGGGCTTCGGGCTGAGGGAGGTTGCGGAACTGGTCGGCGACCCGTCCACCGACGCGGTCGCGCACCTGCGCCGACTGCGCGGCCTGTTGCTGGAGCGGCGTGATCGCGCTGACGCCATGGTGACGGCCATCGACAGGGAACTCGAGGCACGGGCGAAGGGACGGAAGGTGACACCGGAGGAACAACTGGAGATGCTCGGTGCACGGCTGTACGACGCGATCGGCGGCGCCTACACCACGACACGGCGTACCGAGCCGCGGATCGCCGCGCAGATCTGGGACGCGCTCGGGGACGCGCGGACGGTGCTGAACGTCGGGGCCGGCACCGGCTCCTACGAGCCTGCTGATCGCGACGTGACCGCGGTGGAGCCATCGGCGGTCATGCGGGGGCAGCGGCCTGCCGACTCGGCGCCGTGCGTGGCCGCCGCCGCGGAGAGCCTGCCGTTCGATGACCACTCCTTCGACGTCGCAATGGCCGTCTCCACCGTTCACCACTGGGGGGACCCGATAGCGGGGCTGCGCGAGATGCGGCGCGTGGCCCGCCGCGTGGTGGTGCTGACGTTCGACACCGACGAGCCCGGATGGCAGGACCGGTTCTGGCTGACCCGCGACTACCTGCCCGAGTTCGCCGCCGTCCTCGCGGAATTTCCCTCGCTCGCCGGGATGGCCGACGCGATCGGCGCCCGCGCCGAGCCGGTGCCCATCCCGTGGGACTGCACTGACGGCCTGTTCGAAGCGTACTGGCGCCGACCGGAGGCGTATCTGGAGGATCACGTGCGCCGTGCGATGTCGGTATGGACGAGGGTCGGGCCGGAGGCCGAGCAGCGGGCGGTACGAAGCCTCAGCGACGACCTCGAGTCCGGCCGGTGGGCCGACCGCAACAGCGACCTCGCCGGCCTCGACGCGGCAGACCTCGGCCTCCGCCTGCTCATAGCCTGAACCGCGTCACAGCGTCGGGTGTCATGGCGGCCCCTGGCCGGCCCGCCGGTCATGCGCGGCGCTGAGCGGGCCTGGACCTGCGGACAGTACGGGCGAGCAGGCTGTCCCGGATCTCCTCCCACCGGGCCGGCAGCACCGCCCGCTGTCCGCCGGCCCAACGCCACCGGCGTGCCGGCTCTCGGCCGGTGACAGTTCACCCGATGCGAGCGTAGAAGAAGAGGAGAACCAGCGGCACCGCGATGGCCACCGTGCCGAGCGAGACGCCGACGCGAGCCCGGACCGGACCCGGTACTCCCTCGCGCCGCGAACGCCACACGTCGGGAAGGCCCCAGACGACTGCGCAGATGCCAAGAGGCAGCGTGAGGTAGAGGGGGAAGTAGCGCATCAAGGGCGGGAGAGCCTCCGGCAGGAAGGGGCAGCCGAACGTCACGACCCCGGCGATGCCCAGGAGCAGCGATCCCGTGCCTGTGGACTGGGGTTGTGCCTCGTCTGCCTCGTCTGCCTGGTCTGCCGGTTCGACGGCCTGCTTCGTGGAACTCATGGGAAACAGGCTAAGCGGAGAGCGGCCAGCACCGCCTGGGGGCGGATACTCAGGCTTCCGTGAGTATCCGGGCCGGATGTCAGAGCCATGAGAATGGCGGCATGAGGACGGAAGAGGACACTCCACCCGCAGACCGCGTACTGCTCGTCGAAAGCCGTGCCGACGAGTCCGCTCTCGCCGCCCTCGGGCAAGGGCTTCCCCGGCTCTCCGCGAACGAGGTGGCCCTCTTCCTCTCCTACAACTACGCCGACGTGCCGGTGGGCAGAAGCTTCGACCGCTGCGGCGTCGACGGGCAGTGCGCCGTGTCTGGAAGACCCGGGGGATCCGTCCCGGCCCGGCTGCCGACCACTCGCCAACTCATGTCTCCCACGCAGGTCTCCCAACGAACTGGCAGAGTCCCGCAGGGGGGCATGGCCCCCGCGCGGGGCGGAACCGCTTCGAGGTTCGAGCGGCGGGATCCGCTGGGTGACAGCTGCGGGCAGGGCGGCCTCGGCCACGCCGTGGCGAGCACCCCCGTGGTTCGCCACGGCGTGTGCGAGGCCGCCCTGAGTGGGGTCAGTCGGTGGGGGGCGGAGAGTCGGGTCGGGAAGTGCCGGGCCGGGGAGTGCCGGTGGCGTGGAAGCGGGCGATGCGTTGTGGGGGGACGATGGTGGGGAGGAGGAAGCTCCACAGATCGGTGACGCGCGCGTGCAGGTCTTCGCGACGGGTGCGGACGTGCGAGGCGACCTGGATGCCGGTGAAGGCGGCGACGAGGAGGGCGGAGAGGGCCCGGACGTCGAGCGTGGGGTGTATGTCGCCGGCTTCCTGAGCTGGTGTCAGGCAGTTGCGGCAGGTGGCGATCCAGGTGTCGTAGGGGGCCGGGTCGGGGTTGGTGAAGGAGCCGAACTCGATGACCAGGCGGATGGCGGCGCGGATGCGGACGTTCGTGCGCAGCCCGTGCGCCATCTGGTGGGTGAGGTCGATGACGGTCTGCAGGCCCGGGTTCTCGGTGGTGGGGACGTGCGCGGCTACCTGGAACTGCTCGTCCATCAGGGTGCGGGCGAGGGCTTCCTTGGACGGGAAGTGGAAGTACAGGGCGCCTTTGGTGACTCCGGCGTGCTTGACGACGTCACTGAGGCTGGTGCCTTCGAATCCGCCGAGGTCGAAGGCCGCGGCCGCGCCGTCGAGGATGGCTTGGCGGGTGATCTCGGCCCGTTCCTGTCTGGCCCTTGCCACGTGCTCGTCTCCCAAGTCGCTGTTTTTGAGCGGTTTTCGCTGCGGTGTGTCGTCAATGTAATCGGGCCGCCCGAAAGAAAACCAGTCGACAGGTACGTGTTTCGCGAGGTGGGGGAGCGGTTCGGGGAGTTGTGAGGTATTTGCGTCTTTGCTTCTTGGCGGACGGGAGGGATGCGGGCGTAACGGCCGTCCGCTGCAGGTGCGTTGACGCCGCACGCATCGCACCCGCGCCACCGCACGCATCGCACCCGCGCCACCGCCCGCACCGCTGGAGGCCCGGTTGTCTAGCATGCGGACCATGAGTGATCTTGGCGAAGGACTGCGCGGGTTCCGGCTCGACGTGGGGCAGGGGGAGCTGGACGACCTCGGCGAGCGGTTGGGGCGGGTGCGGTGGCCGGACGAGCTGCCCGGGGCGGGGTGGGCGTACGGGATTCCGCTCGAGCGGGTGCGGGAGCTCGTCGCGTACTGGCGCGACGGGTACGACTGGCGGGCGGCAGAGG
This sequence comes from Streptomyces sp. 147326, assembly GCF_045000215.1. NCBI lineage: Bacteria > Bacillati > Actinomycetota > Actinomycetes > Kitasatosporales > Streptomycetaceae > Streptomyces > Streptomyces sp. 147326. The sequence goes on from NZ_CP134201.1 coordinate 8,465,090, forward strand.
CGCGGCTGAACGAGTGGCCGCAGTTCACCACGGTCATCGACGGGGCGCGGGTGCATTTCGCGCACCTGCGCTCGCCCGAGCCGGACGCGACACCGTTGCTGATGACCCACGGCTGGCCGGGGTCGTTCGTCGAATTCCAGCGGGTGGCGGGTCCGTTGACCGATCCGCGGGCGCACGGCGGGGATCCGGCCGACGCCTTCCACCTGGTGCTGCCGAGCATCCCCGGGTTCGGGCTCTCCGGGCCCACGACCGAGGCGGGCTGGGAGTTCAAACGGGTGGCACGGGCCTTCGGCGTGCTGATGGAGCGGCTGGGGTACGGGGCCTACGGGGTGCAGGGCGGCGACTGGGGAGCCGCGATCTCGCGTGAGCTCGGGCGGATCCATCCGGGCCGCGTGATCGGAGTGCACCTGAACCTGCTGCCCGGGGGCGGCGCCACCACCGAGCCCCGGCCCGAGGAACTGGCCGCGCTTCCTGCCGCCGAGCGGGAGCGGACGCTGGCTTCCTGGGAGCGGTACCGGACCTGGGCGCGGGAGCGGCAGGGGTACGCCGACATCCAGGCGACCCGGCCGCAGACCCTCGCGTACGCCCTGAACGATTCACCGGTCGGGCTGCTCGCCTGGATCGCCGAGAAGTTCGACGAGTGGAGCGATCCCAGGTGCCCGGTCGACCGGGACCAGCTGCTCACCAACGTGATGCTGTACTGGCTGACCGGTACGGCCGGCAGCGCTGCCCGGATCTACTACGAGCGGGCCCACGCCGACTACGCCGGGCAGCCGCCCGAGACGTCGCACACCCCGACCGCACTCGCCGACTTCCCCCGGGACAACTTCATCCCGCTGCGGCACATCGCCGCGCGCACCGACACCATCGTGCGCTGGACCTCGTACGACCGGGGCGGCCACTTCCCGGCGATGGAGGTACCCGAGCTGCTGGTGGGAGACGTACGGGCCTTCTTCCGGCAACGCCGGCAGCTACGGCAACAGCAACACCGGCAGGACGGCTGACCGGAGAGCCGGACGGGCGTCCGGCATGTGGAATTGCGGTGGGCCGGGCCCGGACCGGCTGGGATGATCATCCGGTGATCGACGAGCAGAGGACACGGCCCGTACTGACGGGCGACGAACGCGCCACCCTGACCAGCGTCCTGCAGTGGCAGCGGGACACCCTGATGATGAAGTGCGCCGGCCTGAGCGAGGAGCAGCTGCGGATGAAGGCGGTGGCCCCGTCGGGGCTGAGCCTGCTCGGGCTGGTGCGTCACCTCGCGGAGGTCGAGCGCGGCTGGTTCCGCAACGTCCTGGGTGGGGAGGACGTACGCGGCTACTTCCCGAGGAACGAGGCCGGGGAGTGGACGGAGTTCCACGTCGACGACGCGGACGTGGCCCGGTCGTTCGAGATCTGGGAGGAGACCTGCGAGCGGTCGCGGGCGATCGTGGAAGCCGCCGAGTCCCTGGACGTGACGGGGCACTTCGGCGACCAGCCCTATTCGCTGCACTACATCCTGACCCACATGATCGAGGAGTACGCCCGCCACAACGGCCATGCGGACCTGCTGCGCGAGGCGATCGACGGGACGACGGGGGAGTAGCCCCGCATCACTGCCCGGCCGCAGCCCCCGTCCCGACGCCCCCGACATGCCCGGTGCCCTCACGTCCCCGCGCCGCTGCGGCCTGGCGGCCGCGTCCGCTCGGCTAGAGCCGGGCGCCGGTGATGCGGTCCACCGCGTCCAGGGCGGCCGGCCAGGGGAAGTGGGGCGGGGCGTCGGGGCCGGCCGGACCGGGGGTGAAGCCGTTCTCGCCGTAGAGGAGTTCCACTCCGGCGCCGCGCAGGGTGGCCAGGGAGGTTTCGAACTGGGGGTGGGCGGCGAGTGCGGTGTTGGTGCAGGGCATGGCGACCGTGGGGGTGTTCTTGCCCAGGGCTTCGGCGGCGACGCCGACGACGAAGCGGTCAGTGAGGCCCAGGGCCCAGGCGTTGACGGTGTTGAAGGTCGCCGGGGCGAAGAGGAGGGCGTCGGCGGAGGGCCATACGTCGGCCTCGCCCGGGAATTTGTACTGCCAGCGGACCGGGTGGCCGGTGAGTGCTGCGAGTCCGTCCAGGCTTTCCGAGACCCAGTGGGCGGCGGTGGGGGTCAGTCCCAGGCATACGTCCCAGCCGCGGGTTTGGGCGTCTTCGATGACGTGGGCGACGTCGAAGACGGGCGGGGCGGCTGAGCAGAGCAAGTAGAGGGTCTTCGTGGTCATGGGGCAATATGATCATATCGATTGACCTCAAGCATGGTTGAGGCGGCACGATCAGACCCATGAACATCGAACAGGCGGCCAGAGCCGCTTCCATCAAGGCGATCGAAGAGGTCGTCGCCACGGTCGAGCGTACGCAGCGGGCCAAGGATGCCGAGGGCTTCCTGGCCCTGTTCCATCCGGATGCGCTGTGGACGACGGCGCACGGGAAGGTCCTCATCGGGTTCGAGGAGATCGCCGCGTTCACGCGGGCCGTGCTGCCGGCGGCGAGCTGGGACGGGCAGGTCACCTATGAGGTGGTCCACATCCAGTTCCTGCGGCCGGACGTCGCGGCGGTGAAGGTACGCCAGGTCTACAGCGGGGCCGGCGAGGCCAGTGAGGGCGCGCCGCTGTACGTGATGACCCGGGAGGCGGATGGGGAACGCTGGCTCCTGACCGCCTGCCAGAACACCCAGGTGGTGGCGAACCCGGTCTGAGTCGTTCCGCCGGGGCCGTGCCTCAGGAACGTGTGCGCTCCTCCCGTCGGCGGATCAGCTCCTCGACCGCGCTCGGGAGGGTCGCCTCGAAGTCGATCAGCTTCGCCCACGTCGGGGTCACGACGATCCGGACCATGCCGTCGTAGAGCGAGCGGACCTCGGCCTCCCATGCGACCCGCTGCTCCGGTGTCATCGTGTACGTGCTGTTCGCCTGGAGGAACTCGTCAGGGATGCCCTCGACGACGTCCAGCTCGACCCGACCCCGGATGAGCAGGATCTTCGGCGGATGCACCTCGGTGTCGATCGTCAGGGCGACCGCCGGGTTGTGGCGCAGGGCCGGCAGCTTCGGGGCGTTCTTCGGTGTGCACATCACGATCTCCGAGCCGTTCCACGCGAAGGCGATCGGAACGGCTCGGGGCGTGCCGTCCTTGGCGACGTAGGCAAGTCGGGTCAGATCGCGGGCCAGGAGTTCCCGGCTGATCGGATGGTTGAGGATCTCGCTGATCTCGTTCGGCTGCACGGTCGGACCCGCCTTCCAGTGATCGTCGGCCACCGCCACCCAGACCGGGACGTCCCAGGAGTCTTCACTGGATACGGGGTGGGAGCGGCAAAGGTATCCCCTGGATGAGTCACTCTGTCACGTGACCGGCCGGTGCGTGCCGAAATGTCACTGGGGGCAGCGGTGCTGTGGTCGACGTCGACGCGGCGGCAACCGACGCGTCCCGTGTGGCTGCACCGAGGGCCTGGTGCGCGCCCGTCCAGCGCACCCGCGGCGCCGACTGGCCTTCCCCACGTTCCGCGACCGCGGTGAAGTGCTTAGCCCCCTGGGGGTCCGCATTCAGCTCACCGCCAGTGGAGCTCCTCCACCCATGACCGCACATGGACAATCGGCAAGACCGACGGCCGTGGTGCCGCCCCGTACGGGCGGCACCACGGCCGTGTTGTCGGCGGCGGGCTACAGCACGCCGAGCTTCTCCTCGATGTACTTCACCACGCCCGTCACGCCCAGGAAGGTGATGCCGGACGAGCCGACGGCGACGAGCGAGTTCGCCTCCAGGTGGCGGGTGATGATGAAGGCGAGGAGCGCGCCGACGGCCCCGCACAGAATGGCGATCACGAGCGCCATCACCTTCTCGGTTCGGGAAGGTCCGCCCGTCTCGCTGAGCGCTGTCGCGCCCTGCGTCGTCGCCGGAGCTGCGGGGCCCTGCGTGTGGGTGGGGGTCGGCGGGGTGACTGGCTGGTTGGCCATGGGCGGTGAACCGTCCTTCTCTGCCCGGCCTCTCCCGTGGGAGAGGGGCGGCCGCCCGCGGTGGCGGCCTGAGACCAGAGAACGAGACCGCCGCCGGGTTCTCCAAGCGATCGGATGCGCAAAAAAAATCTTGGAGAAATCGGGATCTTCATGACGCCGTTCAGTGCATTCATGCAGGTGGGAGCGATGTCTGAACGATACTGAACAAGATCGACATCCTGGTGTATGCGGCACTGAATGGGAGAACCCCTCCGGTAGGGGATGCTTGGGGTTCGGCCAAGTCGCAAAGGAGCGACGCACCTTGGGAACATGGCGCGAACTGCTGGGCGCAGCCCAGCGCTGGGACCAGTACCGGGCGGCACTGAACGCCCTACGGAACAGCGGCAACACGACGAGCTTCGCGGTTCTGGCGCGTGAGAGCGAGGCGATAGCCGCCGCCCGTCCCGGGCTGGAGTTCTTCTCATCGGGAACCTTCCACGGCCTCGTCGACGCCGCGGTGAACAAGCAGCCGAAGTGGAGCCAGGTCGAGTCCTTCGTGCGGGTGTGCGCGAAGGCGAAGGGCGCCTCGGACGCCGAGGAGCTGGTGCGGCTGTGGGCCGACGGCTACCGCAGGTGTGGAGGCGACCCGGGTGACCACCTCGCGCCCGCGCCCGTCGAGCCCGAGGACGTGGCGGGGGAGACGGCCGAGGACATGGCAGCCGAGGACATGGCGGTCGAGGACACGGCCGGGGCGGACCCCATGGGGCAGACGGCCGAGCGCGAAGAGGGGGCGGGGGCGGAGGCGGGGGCGGGGGCGGGCAGACGCAAGCGCTTCCTCGCCGTAGCCGCAGCGCTTGTTGGCGTGGCCGCCATCGGAGGCGGGGTCCTGGTCCTTCAGGGCTTCGGCGATTCGAAGGACGACGGGAAGTCTGCCGGGGCGCTCCCGCACGTCAGCACGCCGGCACCGTCCGCGCCGAGCGCGCCAGGCACATCTGCCTCCCCGCAGGCGACCGCGGGGGTCGGTGCGGTCGCGGGCGGCACGGACACGGCCGCGAGTCCCGGCCCCGGCGGGGACGCCGAGCACGGCACGGCCGGTGCGACGGGAGGCGGAGGCAACACCACACCCGCACCCCGGACTTCGATGATCTCGTCGCCGGGTCCGAAGCCGTCCGTCGTGGATCCGCCCGCCGACTCGAAGCCCAGCCGGTACGTCTCGCGCATCGCCTGGTCCAACAACGGCGGATCGACCGTCGTGCAGGTCTATGCCGACTACACCGACAGCGACCGCGGCCGGAGTTCGGCCACAGGACACGGTTATGACATCGGCCAGGACATCGTCGTGCTGTGCCAGGTCGTCGGGCGCGCCGTCCGGCTGGGCGACTACCACGGCCCGGCCGAGCGCAACGGCCTGTGGTATCGCATGTCGACCAGCGAATACATCCCCGCCATCTACGTCGACACCGGCCACCCCTCCCTTCCCCCCTGCTGACCCCCGCTCCCGCACTGCTCCACCCCGAAGGGAACGCTGCCCATGACATCCGCTGCCCGGCCCGCTTCGCACGAGAAGCCCCGCCGCCCGGCCCTGCGCGCCGCGGCGGTGACCGCGATCGCGGCCGTCGCCGCGGGGATCGGCTACCTGGCCGCCGGTAACGACCCGGCCCCACCCGGGGACGTCAACGTCGAGATGGCCGGCAAGCCGGGCGGCAACCCTCACCCGGAGGTCACCCGGACCTCCGGCGTGAGCAGGATCAAGTCCGACGGCCCTGGCGATCCCGTCAAGATCCGCCCCTGCCCCGGCCTCGCCCCCTACGGCAGTCACGACTGCCCCGAGTCGTCTGTGGTGTTCGTCCCCGACGGCACCCCGGTGCAGATGTGGTGCTGGACCGACAGCACCGCGCCCGACGGATACCCGGCCGACCGCAAGCGCTGGTTCTACGTCATCCAGGCTCCCGGCAGCCCGAAGCCCGGTGAGGAGGGCTACGTCTACTCCGCCTTCGTCCCCGCCTCCGATCAGATCATCACACCTGTGTGCACGGCCCAGCGCTGGCTGGAGCTCCACCCGCCGTCCCCCGCTCCCCCCGACCCGGACTCGAACCCGGACCAACCAAGGCTGCGCCGCCCGCGCCACCGTCCCCGACTCCGCCGGCGGTCACCCCCACGGCCAAGGCCCCGGAGCCGACGATCACCAAGCCGGCCACGCCCGAGCCGCCGCAACCCGCCAAGCGCACCATCCGCGAGCAGAGCGGCAGCAAAGGCTCTCCCACTTTCCTCGACCCCCACGGAGCCAAGGGCCCCAGCGGCCGGATCCCGGCCCACAGCTGGATCGAGGTCGAGTGCCGGGTGTACGCACCCGAGATCGAAACCGCGAACCCGGACGGCTGGTGGTACAGGATCGCCAGCCATCCGTGGAACGGCCGGTACGCCGTCGCGAACACCTTCATGAACGGAGACACCCCCGGCCAGACCCCGGCGACCAATACGGACTGGTCAGTTCCGGTCTGCTGATCGGCGCCGGGGAAACACGTCGTCAATGCCGGACACCGCCCGCCGGTGGCGGACTCATCGGGGTGTTTCGCTTGCGCCCGTTCGTCCTGTCCGGCCGGCGTGTCCGTCTGGAACCGCTGTCCCTTGAGCACGCTGAGGGGGTGTGGCCCGTAGGCGACGACGAGGTCTTCGCCAAGCTGCCGTACGACCGTCCGCCGACCGTGGACGCGATACGGGAACGGATCCGGGCCGCACTGAGCCGGCCTGACGGTCGCGGCTACAGGTCCGTGCACGGGGCGAGCCACCGGTAGCCGCTGAGGGCTGCGGCGACGGCGGATCCGTGCCGGGGTCAGGGTGTGGGGGCGGGCCAGGGAATGTCGGTGGCCACTGCGGCGGTGTAGTCGACGCCCGGCACGGAGAAGCCGTACAGGCGTTGGACTTCGGCGTGGAACCAGTCGAGGTCGGCGAGGCCGGCGATGGTGTCGGTCGTGGCGGCCTCCCAGCGTTCGGCGACGGCCGCCTGGACGTCTTCAGTGAGCTCCCAGGTGTCCAGGCGGATCCGGCCTTCGTCGTCCAGGGCGAGCGGCGCGGCACCCGTGAGCTGGTCCCACAGGGCGGCGAGCTGATGCACCGGCGGGACCAGTTCCTCTCCAAGGACGCCGCGCAGCAGGCCGGTGTAGAGGGCGATACCGGGGATGGCGGTGGAGGACTGGGTGACCGCGGCGCCGTTGACGGAGGTCACGGCCCGCCCGCCCACCATCTTCCCCAGCCGCTCGTTCAGGGTGCGGGCGGTGGCCTCCAGGTGGGTCTTGGCCTCGCCGATGGTGCCCTGCCGGTAGATCGCCGCTGTCAGCGCCGAGCCGATGTACGACAGCGCGGCGGTGGCGAAGCCCTCGCCGAGCAATCCCCGACCGGCCAGGTGGTCGATCCAGCGTTCCCAGTCCGCACCGCCCATCACGGCCACGGTCTGCTCGACGTCGTCGCCCTCGGCCGGCCCGGTCTCGACCTCGCGCACCTCGGGAACGCCCCGGTCGTCGAAGACAAGGGTCTTGGTGCGGTTCGCCCGGCCGATCGGCTTGAGGACGGAGGCGTACGTGGTGCCGGTGTCCGGGTCGGTGCGCCGGGGGGCCGCCACCGAGTAGATCAGGTAGTCCAGCCTGCCGCCGAAGCGCTGCTCGATGAGGTCGGCGACCTGGTTCTTCATCGTGTCGGAGAACGCGTCGCCGTTGAGGAAGACCAGATCCTGCCCGGTGGTACGGGCGATGTCGGCGGTGGCGGCGGTGCGGTACCACCCGGCCGTAGCGGTGCGCCGTTCGGTGGGGGCCTTCTCGAAGGAGACCATGATGCCGCGGATGCCGGCGCGCTTGAGTCCGGCGACAGTGGCCGCCAGGCCATATCCGGCCGAGGAGCCGATGATCAGAGCCACCGGCCCGGCACCCTCCGGCGCGTCGGCGGAGGCGGGGCACGCCTGCCACATCTCGGCCACCAGCCGCTCGCAGCCGACCGGGTGGGAGTCGAGGAAGAGGAAGCCCCGGTTGCGGGGGATGAGAACACGCTCGCTCACGATTGCAGTCCTTGGGTCGCCTGGTCCGAAGACGCGGCAGCCGGCCGGGCCACCACGTCCTGCAAGTCTGCGACAGGCCGGACACGGACAGTGGCCCCACCCGGGACAATGATCACGAGTCGATCTTGGAGTGTTCCACTACTTCCAGCAGGGCAGGGCGGGGCGAGCAGGCTGGTGAACTCGGGGATCGGCCCTGGGGACCAGCGGAACAGCCGATACGCGGAAATCCAACGGCCGTTCGCCTGCAGTCCGGGCAGGATGTCTTCCTGTGAACCATGTACTGTGCGGCCTCGCCGCCAACGAGGCTCTGCCCTACGAGCTGGTCGGGCGCCTGATCGCGGTCGCGGACGCGGACATCGCCGACGGCCTCGCCGGCCGCGCGGACCTCAGCCGCGAGCAGGCGGTCGACCTGGCCTCGCGGGTCGAGGAGAGCACTGTGCAACTCGTGTAGGAGGGCCGGTTGACCGCTGCCGACATCAACCCCCTCACTCAGCCGCAGGCCGCGCTCGCCCTGCTCGGCGAGCGTGCCGGCGACCCGGAGCGGGCGCGGCTCTTCGCCCGGGACCCCGACGCCGATCGCCGGTCTCCCGGACTTCCGGCCGATGTGAGGGAAACGCTCGCCGCCGACCCGGACGTACAGGTCGTCGCGGAACTCGCGTTGTGGACCACGGCGGACCTGGCGGCCCGTCTGGCGCGCCACCCGCACGCCGAGGTCCGCCGCGCGGTCGCCGGCAACGAGGCGACACCACCGCAGGTCCTGGCCATGCTGATCACCGGCGAGGGGCTGCCACCGGCAGAACGGTGCCTGGTCTGTGACGGTGAGGAGACGCCCTACACGCACGATCCGTACTGTCCGCGGTTCGACTGCGACCTGCGGTCGGGTGCCGCGTGCGCCGGCTCGCACGAGTCCACCCTCCACGAGATGGCGGAGCAGGCACTGTGGAACCCCGCCACACCGGTCGGGGCTCTCCTCGGGTTCGCCGACCACCCCTCGGCGCTGCTGCGCTGCCGACTTGCCGCCCGCCCCGACCTACCGCCGCAGTCAGCGGCGCGGCTCGCCGGTGACCCTGATCCCGGCGTTCGAGCCGAACTCGCGGGGAACCCCGCGATCGACGACGCCCTGATCCGTGTGCTGGCCGCCGACCGTGGCCACGACGTGCAGCGCCGACTGGCGCACAACCCTCGCGTGCCGCTCGACGTCCTTTCCGGTCTGGCCACTTCCACCAAGATCGGCCCGTCCCTGCTGCCGCGGATCGCCGCCGCTTCTCCCTCCGAGATCGAGGACCTTTCCAGGTCTTCGAATCCGGTTGTGCGCATGCTCCTGGCCGAGCGGCGCGATCTGCCGGTCGGGATCCGCGACGTGCTGGCCGACGATCCCGAGGCAAAGGTCGTCAAGTCCATCGCGCGCCACCCCGGCCTCTCGGAAGCTCAGCTGCGCTCCATGGTCGAACGCCACGGAGCCCGGGTCGTCGCCAAGGTAGCGGCCAACCCGGAGACCCCGCCCGCCCTGCTGGAGGACCTGACCAGACACGTACCGCCTGTCCAGAAGGCACTGCGCGAGGTCGCCCGGCACCCCAGCGCGACCGGCCCGGCACTGCTCGCCTGTTTGACGGACAGGCAGACACGTCGGGTGGCTGCCGGGCACCCGGCCCTGCCGCCAGAGGCCATCGTCGAACTCCTCGCCGACCACGACCGGCAAGTGGTGGAACCCGCTGCCGCCAACCCGTCCCTGCCACCAGCCGTCATGGCGCAGCTGGTACCTGAGCCCGACGGGGCATAGGCCCGGCGCAGCGCCACCACCGCCGGCGCCGCTGAGATCGTGCTTGTGGTGGTGCGCACGGCTCCGACGGGAATTTAGAGCATGATGAGAAGGCGCGTCTTCGGCTTGAGCTTTCGGTTCACCGAACGACTCTGCACGTACACCTCCAACTTGGGATTGTGTCCCGCCTTGACGGAGACGGTCCCCTGTATACCCGTGCCGAACAGCAGACTGCGGGCCGCGTTCCCGGTATACGCGCGGTCGGTGTCCTTCTCGACCACGATGACTTCCTTGTCGGGCTGAACCTGAACCCGGGTGCCCAGCTGGTAGTAGCACGACCCGCGTTCGTACGTCACGCCGGGATGCGAATCGACGAAGGCCCGGATTTCGACCTCCGTATCGACCTTCAGGAGCCGGTACTTGTCGGCCGGGACCGGTTCGAGGTTCGCCCGCACATCGTCGACCGATATGTCCTGGCCGACGGTGAAGAGGTTCTTCGTACCGCGCACGCCCTTCTCGCGGCCACGGAGGAAGCTGGTGGCGGCAGCGCGCACGGTGCCTATCGCCTCCTCGACACCCTCCTGCGAATCCGCGTCCCAGATGGCGATGTTTCCGGCCGGGAAACCGTAGTTCTGGGCGGTCCGCTTGGCCAGGGAGTTCGGAACGAGGATCGCGGAAGTCCAGTGACCCGGAAGCGCACCCATCTTCGCCGCGATCCTGTCGAGCCAGGGGCCGAGGATGGTCATGTCCCCGTCGTGCCGCCTGTCGCCGCCGGAGGCGTTCTCCTCGCCGTCCGTCACCACGATCTGGAGGAAGCTGTGCTCCCCGTATTCCTCCCAGATGTGGCCCAGGTCGTCCAGGGACTTCAGAGAGGCTTCGATGAGGGCCGTAGCGCCATTGTTCACCTTGTAAAGACCCCGCATGGACGGCAGATGCTTCACGTCCATGTCCCAGACCAGGTTCTCCACCCTGTGGTCGAAGGAATAGAGACTGATCCGCGTCTCATGACCAAGGCTGTCCGACTCGGCCTTCAGGCCCGCTACGAACTCATCCACGACGCGAATGAGTTGACTCTGGTGCTGATGCATGGAACCCGACGAGTCCACTACCAGCGCGACGTGATTCACCTTGTGCTGGATCTTATTGGCAGACATACTTCCGCTCCCCCTCCGAGGCTCCCCGAGTGATGTCTCCACACTATGGGGAGGCACTGACAATGAAGCGTGACGGACAATCACCCGCCTCCCCCCGCGGCAGACCTCGGGCCGGCGAGGACCTAGGGTCATAGGCATGATCACGATGAATCAGTTCAGTGACGCGTTCCTCCTGGAGGCGGAGCGGCATGCGGCCTGGGGCGCCGTCCAACTGCAGACACTGACCGAGTACATACCCGAAGGGCCCTGGACCGCGGACCTCGAGGCCTGTCTCTACCGGCAGGGCGGTCTCGAGCTGCGGGTCGCCGTGCTGGGCACGTACGACATCCAGGACCAGTCCTGGATGTGGGGCTGGGCCAATCCCGGGCTGCGCGGAACCGAGGTGGTGGCGCTGACCGGTGCGATCGAGCGCTACGGAAGAAGGCACGGGATCACCGAGTTCACCGAGGAGACCCTCGACCTGTCCGGTTTCGAGGATCCCCGGCGGGCGGCGGAGACGCTGGCCTTCGCAGGCATGGGTGTGGCCGAGGCGCCCGGGTACCTGGGCCTCCCGACAGGACCGGACAGCCTGGTCTACTTCGTGCCGGACGACCCGAAGGTTCCGAGGGCCGGCCTCGACACGGTCGCGCTGCCGCGGGAACTCCTGACCGGTGCGGGCCTGATCGGCCGTTCGGCCCGACGGGTGGTCACCGGCTACCTGGAATACCACGGGCTGCCCCTGCGGGAGGACGCCGGCCGGATCCTCGCCGATCTTCCCGGTGGCAGTGCGGCGGAGATCGAGTTCGACCACGCGGACCGCATCGCCGCCGTGCGCCTGACCGCCGTCTGAGAACGCCCCCCCCTCTCCACGACGGCCGTTGACCCGACCGGGTCCGCCCGCGAGGCTCAGGTGTCGCTCTCTCAGTCGTCAGAAAGGCACCTGTCATGGGCGTTGTTCTCCGGGAGTCCGCCGCGCGCGTGCACCGGCCGGTCTTTCGTGCCCCCGAACACCTCAGCTCGATGGACGAGGTGATCGAGCTGGCCGGCACCGCGTTCGAGGGTGGTGTCGTCCCCGAGAAGGTCGAGCACATGATGCGGGCCACCGGCGTGGAGACGAGAGCCTTCATACGTCCGGCGCGGATCCTGTTCGCACGGGGCTCGGGACCCGCCTACTGGGACGAGACCCTCGAACTCCTGGCCGGGCTCGCACGGGGCGCGGCTGCCGCCGCCCTGGACGCCGCCGGGCTGACGGCAGAACAGATCGACGCCCTCATCGTGACGAGCGTGACGGGCTGGAGCATGCCCAACCTGGACGTTCACCTCATCCGCTCGCTGGGACTGCGCCCCACGGTGCGGCGGCTGCCGGTCGCGACGATCGGCTGCGCCGGCGGACTGTACGGCCTGATCCGGGCCCGCGAACAACTGGCCGCGCAACCGGACGCCCGGATCCTCGTCGTGGCCGCCGAGGCGTTCAGCGCCGGTTTCCAGCCCCGCAACACCACCACACCCGCCATGATCTACAAGGCACTGGGCGGCGACGGCGCCGCGGCCACCATCGTGACCGCTGCCGGTGACGCGCGGCCGGGCCCGGCCGTCGAGCTCCACGACCCCCTGGAACTCCTCGTGCCCGACACCGAGGACAACTACCGGCTGACGGTCGACCCCGCCACCGGGCACCTCGGCTTCACCTCCACCGCCGAGGCACCGTACGCGATCCTCAAAGCGGACCCCTACCTCAGCGCCTGGCGCAAGCAGACGATTCCCGACCCCGCGTTCGTCGTGGCCCACCACGGAGGCCCCGCGATCCTCGAACGCACCGCGAGCGTCCTCGGCTGCGACCATCGGCAACTGCGCCACTCGTGGGACTCCCTGCGAAACCAGGGCAACATGACCTCCGTCTCCATTCTCGACGTCCTGGCGCGGACCCTCGACGACCCCGACGGGCCGCGCCCCGGCCAGGAGGGGCTCATGCTCGCCATCGGACCCGGTGTCACCGTCGAGGCGGCGCGCCTGCGGCGAAGCTAATCGGTGACCCCGTGGGACGTCCGGGGGCGGAGGCGGGCGGCGAGGACGGCGACGTCGTCTTCGGCGTGCTGAGCGTCGAGTCCGCCGCAGACCGCGTCCACCACGTCCGAGACTCCCGCTCCGGCGGTCATGCGGAGCGCGGCGAGCCGGGCCAGGGAGGTGTCGATGTCCTCGCCGCGGCGTTCCACCAGGCCGTCCGTGTAGAGAACGATCGTCTGCTCGACGGTGATGGGCAGGGCGACCGCCTCGTATCCGCCGACGCCCGTGCCCAGCGGCGGGCCGACGGGAACCTTCAGCAGCTCGCCCGGGCCGTCGCCGCTGAAGACGGCGGGCGGCAGATGTCCGGCGCTCGCGTACACGGCCGTACCGCGGGCCGGATCGACGCGGACGAGGAGGCAGGTCGCGGGGCGGCGGTTGTCGTCCGCGGCGGACAGCGCGTCCAGCTGGCGAAGGACACGGTGCGGGGCGAGATCCGTGGAGGCGACGTCGCGCAGCAGCGAGCGGTAGGCGTTCATGTCGACGGCGGCTTCCAGTCCGTGGCCCATGACGTCTCCGACCACCAGCAGGGTCCGGCCGAAGTGCAGCCGCACCGTCTCGAACCAGTCGCCGCCGACGAGGGCGCGCGCTCCGGCCGGCAGGTAGCGGCTGGCGACCTCCAGGTTCGGGTGCGGCCGCCCCGGTTCGGCCACCAGGGCGCGCTGGAGATCGAGTGCGATCTTCTCGGTCGCCGCCTGGCGCCGCGCGTGTCCGATGTGCATGCACGCGAGCCGTGCCGCGAAATGCAGCGTCGCCGTCTCGTGGTCGCTGAAGCCGCCGTGTGCCCGGGCCGCGAGGAGTCGCCCGTAGAGCTCGCCCCGGCCGAGCAACGGCACGGAGACGAGGTGCACGGGCCCTTCCGCGCCCCGGCCGGTGTACGCGTGTACGGGATGTCCCTCGTCCAGTGCCCGGACCGCGGGGCTGATCTCGGTGGCGGGGCCGTCCAGGAGATCCGTGGCGCCGGCCGAGGCCACGCGTTCGTTCCGGGCGCCGCGGCCGATCAGTTCCACGGCCGCGGCGTCGCACAGGGTCCGGAACACGAACCCCGCGAGCTCCCGCCAGGTCTCCCGCTCGACGAAGGACGTCCCGACCTGCTCGAGAGCCCTTTCCATCGCGCGCAGGCATGCCTCCAAGCCATCCGATTCCGGCACGACGCCTCCATAACCCCTGGTCCGCCCCAGGGAGCCCGACGAGGAAGGCATTCCATCAGCCCCATCCGTTCCGGTGACGAACGCGGGGCGTGGCCTTGACCCGATCGAGGCCACACCAACCTGTCTGGGGGCGCCGACGCACACCTCGGGCGAAGGACTCCGGCCGGCGTGGCCGGAGCGGCGACGGCAAGCACGGGAGGACGCAAGGACGCAAGGACGCAAGGACGGCGTGGATCCGCGGCGCGATCAGACCGCGTCAGGCGCGGTCCTCCTCGCGACGACGGGGGCGGCCTGCGCCTGCGAACAGCTCCGGCCGGGCCCGGCCGTCGGGGCGCACCGGTCGACGGTGCCATCGGTTTTGGCTGCCCGTGCACGCTGCCGCCGCACGTGGCGGGCGCGCAGGGCGGCGTACAGCGCGGCGGTGGCGACGCCTGCGGCGCACCAGGCGCCGAGGATCACGGCGATCGTGGTGAGGACGGCCACGAGTACTCCTCGGGTGGGAGACGGCGGGGGCAGCGACAGCCGCTGGCGGAGGCACGGGTGAACTCCTCCCGTCGCACCGTGCGTTCCTGCTGTCGCTGTGCGTATGCGCGCCGAGGAATGACGATACATCTGCGAGGGTCACCATGAACCGCCTTCGGGCAACGATCGTGAGCGGCGCCGCCGTTGTCACCGACGACGCCAAGCCCCGGGGAGCATCACCCGGCGGCGCAGTGCCGAGACGAGCCGGGCCGTGGGGTGCTCACCGTGAAGGACAAGTACCCCACGGGCGTGCACTTCACGCTGGCGGGCCCCGACGGCCGGAGTGAGGGAGGGGCGAAGCGGACTGTCACAGCGCCTCATCGGCGGCTCTGTCCATGAAGGTTTCCAGCGCCGCCAGTTGCTGGTGCACCGCCGCCTCTCCTCCGGAGTCTTGGCGGGATCGAGGCTCACGCTCAGCAGTTGGGTGGCCTGCTGCACGAGGCACGCATCGCGTCCCGCACCGCCGAGGCCGTGTCAGCAGCACTGCCAGGTGAAAAGGGCCTCCTCGAAGCGGCCATCCGCCAGGTCGGCGGGGCGGATCAGCCAGTACAGGGTGCCTACGTCGCCCCACATCATGTCCGCCGCGCAGTCGGTGTCGATCTGCGCGAGAAGCACCCATGTGGCGGCCTCGTCGTTCAGCCGGGGGTCCTGCCAGGAGGCGCCGGAGCCGAGCAGGGCGTGGGCGATCTCCCGTTCCACCGCCCCCTGCACGGGCACGGCATGGCCGCCGAGCCGGTGCCCGGAGCCGCTGGGATCGGGGTCGAGGGCTCTGAGGGCGTCGAAGAAGGGTTTGGCGTTCACCGGGTGGCGCCTCCAGTCGCGGGAGTCGACGGCCTCGCCGAAGGCCGCTCGCACGCTCGGGGCGTCGGACGCCGGTACGGTCAGCCCGGCCTGCGCGGTGAGCGGAACCTCGGGATACGGAGGCAGCCCGGCCGGGGCGGGGCGCGGGCGGGTGGTGGTGCCGGCGGGGACGTGCACGACCCGGGCGCCCGGTCGGCTCTCGGGGTCCTCGGGATGGACGAGGGGGTCGTCGCCGTCGAGGCGGCCGTCGAAGAGGAAGAAGAGGAGGGTGCCGGAGACGGGCAGGGCGAGGCCGGCGTCGCCGGCCGCCGCGAGGGCCGCGCAGTCGAGGGACGCGATGTGCGAGAGGGGGCCGTTGCCCTCCCACACCGGCCACGGAGTGTCGGCGGGCAGCTCCGGCAGCCCGCCGAGACGCCCCGCCGCCGCTCCGTCACCGGCGTGCGCCAGGCGCAGGCCCGGGGCGAGCATGCCGATCCATCGCGCGGCGTCGTCGGGGGAGAGAAGGCGGTGGGCGAGGTCGTGCAGGGCCTCGGCGGGAGCGTGCGTCATGGGTCGATCATGCATGCCGGAACTGACAGCGAACGCGGCGGCCCGGCGCTGCGCCGGCACCGGGCGCGGTTCCACCGGACCCGCGCACCCGTTAACGCGGCGCAGCGCCCGCCGCCCGTCAGCAGGTGCGCCCGGCGTACGAGGCGTTGCTCACCTTGCTGCGCGATCCGAGCCACGTCTTTCCGGGGCCCACGCACTTCTCGTAATTGGGCCCGAACACCTCGACGTCGATGATGACCCGGGAACCGTCGTTCGTGCAGTGGTTGTAGAACGAATCGGAGCCGGTGGCGAAGTACCCGCACGGATCGGCGGTGGCCGGCGTGGCGGTGACCAGCCCGCCCGCGAGCATCAGGCCGGCGGACAGCAGGGCGGTGGCGAGGCGACGAATATGCACAGGAACTCCTCGTAAGCCGGGTACTGACAACATTGCGATCACCCTAGGCACCACCCACCTGGCCGAATCGATTCTCTGGTGCGTCGACACACCGGCCGGGTCGAATCGGGAGGCAGTGGGATTCCGCCTGCGTCCACTCGGCGGTAGGCGCGACGGCGAATCGGAGCCAAGGGGGCGTCGGCGTGGAACGATCTCCGCATGACAGAGAGCTCGAGCCCGTACATCGCCTCGCCGCGGGTCACGGTGGGGGCGGTGCAGCCCGGTGATCCGCCCTTCCGGATCGTGGCGATCGACGGGGAGATGGTCCGTATGGCGGAGTCCATGACCGATGTGATCCTGGCAGCGGCGGCCGAGGGGATCACCATCCACGACCTCGACGATCCGGACGCGGTCCGTTGGGTGGGCGGCGGCAAGTTCACCTGGCGCCTGCACTAGGTGTTCCGCCCCCGCCGGGTGCCGGTTCAGGTGGCGCGTCCATAACGGACCTCTGTGCTCCAGATCCGCTCCAGACGTACGAAGGTACCGGGGCGTGGAGCATGCCAGATCCTGTCCTGGCCCGCGTAGATGCCGACGTGGGCCATGGTCGCGCCGCGGGGGAAGAAGACCAGGTCGCCGGTCGCGCGATCGGACTTGGGGATGTGGCGGGTGTGCGCGTACTGCTGCTCGGCAGTGCGTGGAAGACGTTTGCCGGCCTTCTTGAAGGCGTAGAGGGTCAGCCCTGAGCAGTCGAAGCGTCTGGGCCCGATGGCGCCGTAGGCATACGGCGAGCCCTGTTTGGAGGCCGCCACCTCGAGGGCTCTGACGCCGTACGGTGCGGCCGCGTTGGCCGGGTCCGCGTGACCGGTCAGTGCGCCGGCCGTGAGGAGCAGTATGAAGAAGACGGAACGCGCTCTGGGGCAACAGCTCGTGAGGAGAAAGCCCTTGGGGGCCTTTCGGAAGTCGGTCCTGGAAGAGGACATCGTGACACCTCCGCAATCGGTTGGCAGTCGGCAGTTCAGATCAGTGGTGGTTCCGTTCTCGGTGGCATGTGTCGTGGCTTGGTTCTGACGGCGGACCAGTTTTCTCCGACGCGGCGCGGCCAACGGCATCGGACACGGCGTGATTTGTCCCGAATTTCCATTCGATTCGAGATAATAGTTATGCCTGACTTGCTCGCATTCGCGTCTGACCGTCGGGAATGGACGTGTGGAGGCCGGTGATGAACCCGGCCAAATCCGTTTGATATCCGGGGCTTTCGGAACTCCATTGCTGCCGCCGATGTGCTGAACCGTGCCGCCGCGAGGCATTGCGACGCCGCCGAGCGGGCACCCAGGACGGGTGACCCCGACCGACCTGATCCCGGCGCCGCCGCCCCGCGCCGCCGCCCGCCGGGCCCTGCTCGCCGGTTCGGCCGGCAACCTCGTCGAGTGGTACGAGTTCGGCGTCTACGGCTGCTTCGCCACCGTCATCGCGGCCAACTTCTTCACCCCGCACGCGGGCGCAGGGGCGGGGGGCGGGAGCGGTGCCGAGGCGCTGATCGCCACGTACGCCTCGTTCGCACTCGCCTTCTTCTTCCGCCCTGTCGGCGCCCTGCTCTTCGGGCGCCTCGGCGACCGTCTCGGCCGCCGTCCCACCCTCGTCCTCGTCATCGGCCTCATGACGCTCGCCACCACCCTGATCGGGCTCCTCCCCACCCGGGACGCCATCGGCGCGGCGGCCCCCTGGCTCCTGACGCTCCTGCGCGTACTCCAAGGGCTTTCCGCGGGCGGCGAGTTCGGCGGCGCCGTGTCCCTGATGACGGAGTACGCGCCCCCGGGCCGGCGCGGTCTCTACGGCGCGTGGCAGTCCTTCACCGTCGCCCTCGGCCTGCTGGCCGGCGCGGCAACGGCCGCTGCTCTGGCGGTGGTGCTGCCCGCCCAGGCCCTGTACGCGTGGGGGTGGCGGATCCCGTTCCTGCTGGCCCTGCCGCTCGGGATGGTCGCGCTGTGGCTGCGTACGGCGCTGGAGGAGCCGCCGGGGCCGCCGCCGGCCAAGGCCGGGTCAGGGACCCGCGGCGGCGAAGTGCCGCCCGGCGGCGGGGTGCAGGCCCGTACCGTCGTACTCGGCATCGGGCGGATCATGGGCTGGTCGGCGGCCGGGTACGCGTTCCTCGTCGTTCTGCCGTCCCACCTCCAGTCCGCGCTGGGAGCCTCCTTCCGGGACGCCCTGCTGGCCACCACGCTCGTCACCCTCGGGTTCGCCGCCTCGATCCTGCCCGCAGGGCTCCTCAGCGACCGGTTCGGGCGGCGCCCGGTCATGCTCGGCGGCGCGCTCGGGATCGCCGTACTCGCCCACCCCCTCCTGCGCCTCCTCCAGTCCCCTGGAACGTCCCCGCAGACGCGGGTGGTCGCCGTGCTGGCCGCGGGCGCGCTCGTCGGCCTGCTGGCCGGACCGGGGCCGGCCATGCTGGCCGAGATGTTCCCGCGGCGCGTGCGCTGCACCGGGCTCGGGCTGGCCTACTCCCTGGCCAACGCGGTGTTCTCCGGCTGCGCCGGACTCGTCATCACCGCATTGACCGCCAGGACCGGAGACGCCGCCATCCCCGCCCACTACGCCGCCGGCGCCTGCGCCATCAGCTCACTCGCGCTGCTGACCCTGCGCGGGAACGACCACCGGGAGCCCCTGCGATGAGAGTGGTCGGACTGATGTCGGGGACCTCGTACGACGCCATCGACGCCGCGGCCTGCGACCTCGAAGTCGGTTCCGGGGACGGCGCGTTGCACCTCACTCCGCTCGGTATGGTGAGCGAGCCGTACCCGGACGGCCTGCGGAACGCGCTCGCGGCGGCCTTGCCTCCCTCGACCACCACGCTCGCCGACGTGTGCCGCCTCGACACGCACATCGGGCAGGCCTTCGGACGGCTCGCCGTCCGGGCCGACCGTGAACTGTGCGACGGGCAAGCCGTGTTGATCGCCTCCCACGGCCAGACCGTCTACCACTGGGCGGCGGACGGCCGGGTCCACGGCACCCTCCAGCTCGGCGAGCCGGCCTGGATCGCCGAGGCCACCGGCCGCCCCGTCGTCTCCGGCTTCCGGCCGCGGGACGTCGCCGCCGGCGGGCAGGGCGCGCCCCTGGTGAGCCTGATCGACCTGATGCTCCTGCGCGGCCGGCCAGGTGTGCCCGCCGCCCTGAACATCGGAGGCATCTCCAACGTCACCGTGGTGCCGCGCGGCGGCGACCCGGTCGCGTTCGACACCGGTCCGGGCAACGCGCTGATCGACGCCGCGGTGCGCGAACTGAGCGGCGGGCGGCTCGCGTACGACGCGGACGGCGCGCTCGCGGCGGCCGGACAGGTGCACCCGGCACTGCTGGAACGGCTGCTCGCGGAGCCGTACTACCGGCTGCCCGCGCCGCGGACCACGGGCAAGGAACTGTTCCACGAGGGCTATCTGCGCTCCCGAATGACGGGGTTCGGCCCGCTCCGGCCGCAGGACCTGGTCGCCACGCTCACGCGCCTCACCGCCCGGACCGTCGCCGACGCGCTGCGGCCGCTGGGAGCCACCGAGGTCTTCGCGTCGGGCGGCGGTGTACGCAACCCGACGCTGACGGGCATGCTCCGCGCCGAGCTGGGCGGCACGGCGGCGCTGCGCACGTCGGAGGAGCTCGGGCTGCCGGCCGCGGCGAAAGAGGCGTACGCGTTCGCGGTGCTCGGATACCTCACCCTGCACGGCCTCCCCGGCAACGCTCCCGGGTGCACCGGAGCCGCCGGCCCCCGCGTCCTCGGTTCGATCACCCCCGGCAGCCGCCCGCTCCGGCTGCCCGCGGAGCCGGCCCCTGCACCGCGCTCCCTGTCCGTACGGGCCCCTGTGCAGCGCTGATGCCGCGGGGCCCGTCCATCAGCCGCCGACGGTGATCACGTCCAGGCATGGTGTTAACGTGCGGGCATGCGCGCTCCCATCGGGCCCTTCCACAACGCGGTGCCCGCTCCCCACTGCCTCGCGGACCTCGTCCCGCCCGTCGCCGAAGCGGTCGGAGGCTGGACCGGGGACGTCCCGGCCGAGCAGATCCTGTACGTGGACACCGACCCGGCCATCGCCGACACCGGCGCCTTCGTCGCGCACTACGGGCAGGAGCTGCTCGGTCAGTCGGCGAACTGCGTGGTGGTCGCCGCCAAGCGGGGCGGCGCGACCACCCTCGCGGTCTGTCTCGTACGCTCCGCAGGCCGGGTCGACGTGAACGGCGCCGTCCGGCGTCACCTGGGCGCGCGCAAGGTGTCCTTCGCGCCGATGGAGACGGCCGTGGAGCTGACGGGCATGGAGTACGGCGGCATCACCCCGCTGGGCCTGCCGGACGACTGGCCGCTCCTGGTGGACCCGGTGGTCGCCGACATGCCGTACGTGCTCGTCGGCAGCGGACGCCGTCGCGGCAAGCTCATCGCGCCCGGGAAACTGTTCGCGGAACTCCCCGGCGCCGAGCTCATCGAGGGCCTCGCACTCTGACGTTCCTCGCTCCTGCGGCACCGCACGGAGCGGCACGTTGAACGGTCGTACGGCCCGGCGCCCTGGGGTGCCGGGCCGTACGCGGTTCAGTGGCTCCGGTCCGGGCGCAGCTCGATGTGGTCCGGGGCCAGGTCGACCGCCAGGCGGTGCTCCATGCCCAGGGCCTCCAGGAACTTCGGGGGGAGCTGGACGCGTCCGGACCGGTCCAGGACGACGTACTCGCGTTCGCTGATCGATTCCTCGCCGTGCTCGTCGGTGACCAGGCGGCGCAGGACCTCGCTGCTGGTGCGGCCGTCGCGGATCGCCACGGTGCGGCGGACCTCGCCCGCCACCATGGGGTCGTGCGTCACGATGACCACCGTCACGCCGAGCTCCTTGTTCACCGTACGGAAGGTCTCGAAGACCGCCGCGGCCGTCTCCGAGTCCAGCTCGCCCGTGGGTTCGTCGGCCAGCAGCACCCTGGGGTCGTTGGCCATCGCCACGGCTATCGCGACGCGCTGCTGCTGCCCGCCGGACAGTTCCGCCGGGCGCCGGTGCGCCAACTCGCCGATCCCGAGGGCGTCCAGGATCTCCGCGACCCGGGCGGCCCGGCGTGCGCCCGCGCCCCGCCGGGCGCCGCCACCCCTCAACTGCATCGGCAGGGAGACGTTCTGCGCGGCCGTCAGGAAGGGCAGCAGGTTGCGGGCCGTCTGCTGGAAGACGAAGCCGACCGCTTCGCGCCGGTAGCGCAACCGGTCCCGCGCCGACAGTTCCAGCAGGTCGTAGCCGGCGACCGCCGCGCTGCCCGCCGTCGGGACGTCCAGGCCCGCCAGGATGTTCAGGAGGGTGGACTTGCCGCTGCCCGAGGCGCCCACGAGAGCCACCAGGTCGCCCTGGGCGACGGTCAGCTCCAGCCCCTGGAGGGCCTGTACCTCGATGCCGTCCGCGCTGAAGATCCGGACCAGACGGTCGCAGGCGATCGCGGCGTCCGTCGCCGGGGTGCGCGGCTCCGCGGCGGCCGTCGCCCGGCGGCGCAGCTCCTCGTACGTCGGCTGGTCGGTGTTCAACGCTGGTCTCCCGCTCTCAACTCGGTGGTGATCTGCCGTCGCCCGGATGTCGCCGCCTCGACGAGCACGGCCGCGGCGACCAGGGCGGCCAGGCCCAGGGCCTGGGTCAGTACGGGACCCGCCGTGAGCCGTACACCGGTCGGCACGCTCGCTCCGACCAGCGTGGACAGGTCCATCGCCGGGCCCAGCAACGCCACCGCGGCGGCCGCCACCAGGGCCCCGCCCAGCGTCGCGGCCAGGGTCTGCGGAAGGGTCTCGGCGAGGATCAGCGCCACGCCCTGGCGGCGGCGCAGCCCCATGGTGCGCAGCCGGGCCAGCAGCGCCGCCCGCTCGGGGACGGTCCGCATCAGGGTGAGCAGTACGGCCAGCAGCGCGAAGCCGGCCGCTCCGGCCACGGAGGCCCAGAAGAGGCGCTGGGCCGACCGCTGCAGCGGATCGGCGCCCAGCTCGGCGACGGCCTCCGCGCTGGTGCGCACGGGATACACCTCGTCGACGGGGTGTATCCCGGAGGCCGGATCCTGGCCCGCGGCGGGTGCCGGCGCCGGAGCCCGGTCCTGGTCCGCCGAAGACGCCGGCGGGAGAGCGGACCGGACCAGCGCGCGCAGCCGGTCGCCGTCGACGGGACCCAGGCCCAGCCACTGGTTGGGGCGGTCGGAGCCGATGAGGGCCGTCGCCGGGCCCGCCGGCAGGACGACGGTCGCGGCGTCCCGGGCGGGGCGGGCCGGGGTGCAGTCGATCACGCCGACGACCTGTGCCTTCAGCTCTCCGCCGTTGCCGGGCCGCACCGTGAACGTGCCCGGGCCCGCCAGCCGTGCCAGCCCGGCGCTGAACAGCGCGGGCACGGGCGCATCGGCGGACTGCGCGCCGCCCGCGGCCAGCAGGGCGGGGTCGAAGGAGCCGCAGCCGAGGACGCGCGACAGCTCCGCGTACGCGGCCGGTTCGGCGACGATCACGGAGGTCTGGGTGGAGCGCAGGGTCATACCGAGGATCGAGGAGTCGTGGTCGGTCCACAGCGGCACGGAGGTGCGTACGCCCGGCAGTTCGCCGGCGGCCTTCGCGAGTCCGTCCGGGAGCGGTGCCTTCCCGAACGCGGAGATCGCCGCGTCTCCGCCGACCGCCAGCCGGGCGACCCCGAGCCGGTTCGCGTCCACCGAGTCCAGGACGACGGCCCCGAACCCCCCGGTGGTGATGGCGAGGAGCAGTGCCACCATCGGCAGGACGGAGGGGCCGGTCCGGCCACGGGCGTTGGTCCCGCCCGCCCCCGGGCCACGGGCGGCCCGCGCCAGCCCGAGGAAGCCGACCAGCCCGGAGCCGCGGCCGGCCACCCGGGCGAGCCACCCGGTCACCACCGGCTGGAGCCGGGCCAGCAGCAGCCCGCCGCACAGCGCGAGCAGCAGCGGAGCCGCGATCAGCAGCGGATCGGGGTCGCTGCCGGCCGGGGCGACCCCGCGGCGGCGGACCTCCAGTACGGCGGCGGCCGTGGCGATGACGACGAGCAGCTCGGCCACGGGCCGTCGCCACCGCCCGGCCGGTCGCGGCGGGGTCAGCAGTACGGCCGCCCGTACGGGGAAGGCCAGCAGCGCGAGCAGGGCGACGACCGCGGCCGAGAGCAGCGCGGGGGCGAGCCGGGGTGTGGGCAGCAGGAGTACGGCGAGCGCGGTGGCGGCCGCGGCGGCCGGCAGCACCGTGACGGCGCCCTCTCCGAGGAGCCGGCCGACGATGCCCGCGCGCGAGCCGCCCCGGGCCAGCAGCAGCCGCAGTTCGGCGTCGCGGCGGTCCGCGGCGAGCGCGCCGGCCAGGCACAGGACGACGAAGGCGACCCCGCCGACACCGGCGGGTCCGATCAGGGCGAGCGGCGCCGCGGCCTGCCGGCGGTCGTGGGCCTGCTTGAACAGTTCGGGCAGCCACGAGGTGGTCCGTATCCGCTCGCGGCGGGTCTCGACGGCGATGGCCGCGGCGGTGGGACCGGCCGTGTATGAGGCGATCTCCTCCTTCGTGGCGTCCAGCCGGTCGGCCCGCAGCCGGCCGACTTCCACCGGGAGGCGCCAGAAGTCCTCGGCGTCGTGGCCCCAGAGGTCCATCCGGTTGAGATCGCCGGCCCCGATCAGGGCGTCGGCCTCCCACAAGTAGCTCTCCCCGACGAACTTCTTGCAGGCGCGCGGGAGGCAGTCCAGGTTCACCCAGAGGGCCTCGGTCTCGTCCGTGACCGAGTAGAGGCCCACGACCTCCACGGACGGCGTGCCGTCGATCAGGGGCGCGCTCTCGAGGACGGACCCGACGCGGGCGCCGATGGTGTCGGCGGCCTTCCGTGACAGGGCGACCTGGAGCGGCGGCTCGTACGCGGCGGCTCCGGCGGGCCGGGGGGCGTCGCTCGGCCAGCGCCCCTCCACCAGCTTCACGTGCTCCTGCGCCTGCTTGATGTACAGCAGGGACATCTTGGGCGGGAGGCGGTGCGGGCGGGACAGTTCCGGATTCAGCAGCGGCTGCCGCTTGGTGGTCCGCGTGCCGTGGACCACCGCGTCCGGGTCGATGCGGAAGGTAGCTCCGGTATGGGACAGGAGGCTCTTGAGCGTCCCGTCCAGAGCTTCGGCGCTCTGCCCGGACATCGGAGCCGGCGCGGTCACGTGCAGGCTGGTGTTGGTCTGCCCGCTGCGTTCCAGGAAGGACCTCAGGGCCTGGTCGGCGCCCCGGTCCTGGGCCCGGGGCAGCGCGGCGGCCAGCAGGACGGCGACGAACGCGAGCGCGGCGGCGAGCAGGGTGCCCAGGGGGGCCGCCCGCAACCGGGTCCTGACCCAGGGCGCGGGCCGCGGCCCGGACCGCAGGGCAGCGGCGGACGGCGGGGTGGCTTCCGACGGCGGCGCGGCGGACGGCGGGGTGGTCACATCTCCTCCACGGGACGCAGCCGGGCGGCGATGTCGCGGCCCCGGGGGCCGCTGAGCACGGCCGACAGCAGGGGAACGGCGGCGATGGCGGCGGCCGTCAGCAGGGTCTGCCAGAACGGCAGGTCCACCCGTACGGGCGGGAACGGCCGCCCGGCGGCGGGTGTCAGCACGACCAGGGGCGCCATCAGATGGACGAGGGCGACACCCAGCCCGGTCCCGACCGCGGCCCCGATGACGATCAGTGCTCCGCCCTCGGCGGCGGACGCCAGGGCCAGCGACCGGCGCGGGGTGCCGAGCGCGAGCAGGACCGAGAACTCCCGGCCGCGCACGCGCCGTTCGGCGGCGGTGGACGTGGCGAAGCCGATGGCCGCCAGGACCGCGCACGCGACGGCGAGGGCTGCCAGCGCGCTCTGCGGGCCGGCGCTCAGCGGGTCCTCCAGCAGGTGCGCGGTGATTTCCTCGCGCAGCTGGACGCGTTCGGTCCTGGACCCTTCGCGCAGCTTGTCCGCCGCGCGGGCCGGGACCGGATCTGCGGTCGAGGCGGCGGGCAGCCACCACTCGGTGGGCGGGGCCGGCTGCTGCCCGGCGGACTCCACCTGGAACCGGCCGAGCGTGCGCAGGTCGACGGCGATCCCCGACCGGCCGACCACCGGGAGGGCGTCCACGGCGGCGGTGACCCGCATCGGGACCGCCGCGCCGTCGAGCGTGACGGGGACGGTCGAGCCCACGGAGGCGCCTATGGACCGCAGGTAGCCGGTGGTGGCGACCGCCGGGACCGCGGCGGCGGCAGGGGCGGTGGGCGCCGGGAACAGCATGACGCCGACACCCTTCTCGGTGCCGGCCCCGCCCCAGTACCGCACCTGCAGGTGATCCGTGGAACCGGCCGGAACCGGGGAGAGCGCGGGGGCCCGCACGGTGCGGGGTCCCTGCGGGGGTGCGGACCGCCAGCCGTCCGCGGCCGCGGGTCCGGGTGCGGCGACCGCCGTCGCACCGCCGTCCGCGGTGTCGGAGACGCCGATCCGGTGCAGGGTCAGTTCGCTGCCGTCGCCCGCGGGGCCTTCGTCCCCGGCGTACGAGAGGCGTATCCCCGCCAGGGTCAGCGGAACCGCCGCCGAACCGATCGGGGCACCGGTCAGGGTGTCCAGGGGGAAGGTGAGAGTGGCGTCGCCGCTGGTGGGCAGCGTGACCGAGGGCGTGCTGTGGGTCGCTCCGAACCGGTCGAGCAGGAGCAGGCTCACGGCCGCCCAACTCGTACCGGCGGACCGTACCGTCACGCCGAGCTCGATCCGCCTGGGGGTGCCGGGCAGGGACACACCGGGAGCCTGCCCGGGGGCGGCTGCCGCGGAGCCGGCGGCCGCGGACCCGGTCGGGGCGTCGGGGCCGTCCGCGGCGAGCGGGCCGAACAGCTCCCGCATCCCGTGGCCGCCGCGCAGGTCCGCGCGCAGCGGTACGCCTTCGCCCACCTTGGCGGCGTCCACCGCGATGACGTCGGCCGTGCCCCCGCCGGGCAGCGGATGAGCCCGGCGGACCACCGGAATCAGGCGGTCCGCGCCCGGCAGTGCCCCGTAGCGTCCGCCCTGCCCCATCGGGGCCATGCTGCTCCCGGATATCCGCAGGCCGCCCGCGGTCGCGAAGTCGGCCTGGTCGCGCTGGGACTCGGACCAGGCGGTGTGCTGGCCGAGGGCCAGGATCCCGCTGGAGACGGCGAGGACGAGCAGCAGCACGGGCCCGGTGGCCCGGCCGGGCCGTCGGGCGAGCTGCCAGCCGAACAGGGCCGGGCCCAGACTCCGGCCGCGCGCCGCCAGCCGTCCGCCGGCCCGCGCCGCGAACGGCAGCAGCCGCAGGACCAGCAGCGTGCCCCCGCACAGGGCCAGGGTCGGGGCGGCGACCAGGACCGGGTCGATGCCGAGCCCGCCGGCGGGGGAGTCGGGGACGAGGGCGGCCGTGCCCCCGTACTGCGACAGCTGCTGGTAGCCGAGGACGGCGAGGACCAGCACGGCCAGGTCCAGCCCGGAGCGGGCGGCGCCCGTCACCAGGGCCTGCCTGCTGCCGGCGCGGCGCAGCACGGCGGCCGAGGCGCCGCGCAGGACGGACGGCAGGGTGGTCAGCAGGACACAGGCCAGGGCGCAGCCGGCCGCGACCGGCCAGACCAGCCAGGTGTCCGGGATCTCCAGGTGGACCCGCCCGAGCGGTCCGAACCGGCCGAACAGGCGCAGCAGGGGCGGGGTGAGCAGCGGTGCCAGGACGGCCGCGGGCAGGGCGAGCAGCAGCGACTCGGCTGCGCCGAGCGCGCCGAGGCGCCGGCGGGAGGCGCCGCGCGCGGTGAGCAGGACGCGCTCCGGCTCTTGGCGGACCGTCAGGATGTGGGAGACGAGGAGCAGCGCGGCCGTCGACAGGACGGCGAGCTGGAGCGCGCCGACCAGCAGGGTGGACCGGGCGACGAGCAGGCCGGAGTCCAGCTCGGCCAGGAGCTTCGGCAGTTCGGTGGCGGCCCGGAGCGAGGTGGCGCGCTCCAGGGCGGTCCCCGCGGGGTTCGCCGCGGTCCGGACGGCCTCGGCCTCGGAGGTGCGGATCGTGCTCAGGTCCGGAGTCAGCAGTGTGAGGCGGTAGTTCTGCAGGAGGCCGCCGGTCGTGAACGCGCTGTCGTCCACCAGGAGCGGGCCGTAGGTGGCGAGCGTGTTGGACTGGATCTCCCGGCCGCCGAGCGGGTCGAGCCGCCAGTACCCGGCGTCCGGGTCGGTGGCCCGGTATACGCCGGTGACCAGCACGGTCAGCGCGGCCCCGTCGAACCGGTCGTCCAGCCGGACCGGTGCGGGCAGTGCGGACTCGGCCAGACCGAGCCGGGCCAGTGCCGCGCGCGGCACGGCCACCTGCATCGGCGCCGCCGGGGTGCCGGCCCCGGCGGCGACGGGCCCGGGCCACTCGCCGGCGAGCAGTTTTACGTGCTCCCGGGCCAGGGCGGCGAGCAGGGTCAGGTCGGCGTCTCGGCCCGAAGAGGCAGTACCGGGAAGCCCGTACGAGCGGCTGCGGGCCACGCTCTCGGCGGTGACCGGAAGCCGCCCGAACACCTCGTCCGCGTAGGCCCGGACGGACTCGTCGTCCTTGGCGCGGGAGGAGGCCGGATGGCCGCTGGTGACCACGACGGTGGTCCGGGCCTGTTCCGAGCCGGTCAGGGCTTGCCGCAGTCCCTCTTCCTCCACACCACGGGTGAATGCCGTCAGCGCGGTCAGAGCGGTTGCGGTGATCAGTACGGTGAGCAGTACGGCGACGGCGAGCGGCCATCGCCCGCGCAGCCGGCGCACGACGAAGCCGAGCACGTGTTGAGTTCCCTCCCCCGTCCGGACCTTCGGTACCGGATAGCGGACGATGCTGTCAGATTCGAGCCAGAGAGGGAAGGGGCTTGCGTGAAAGGTGCGACGGATGCGCAAATGCGATCAGAAAGCTGCAACGGCAGCGGGTGCGGACCGCGGGGCGGGGCGCTCCACGCGAACGGCGCGGACGATGCGGACGACGCGAACGACGTGAACGACGCGAACGACGTGAACGACGCGGACAACTCGACGGGGGAGTACATGCGATGAGCGACAACCATCAGGAACCGGTGGCGGCGGCGGTCGCGACGGCGCGGAACGGTGCCGGCACGCCGATCGTGGTGGTGGACGGCCTGCGCCACAGCTTCGGCAGCGGGCCGCAGGCCGTCCACGCCCTGCGCGGCGTGTCCTTCGAGGTCCGCCGCGGCGAACTCACCGCCCTCAGGGGCCGGTCGGGCTCCGGCAAGACCACCCTGCTGAACCTCGTCGGCGGCCTCGACACCCCGACCGGCGGCCGGATCACCCTCGACGGCACCGACCTGGCCGCCCTCGACGAGGCGGACCTGCTCGCCCTGCGCCGCGACCGCATCGGCTTCGTCTTCCAGTCCTTCGGCCTGATCCCCGTCCTCACCGCCGCCGAGAACGTCGGCGTACCGATGCGACTGCGCCGCGTACCCGCCAAGGAGCGCGAGGAACGCGCCCGGACCCTGCTCGCCCTGGTCGGCCTCGCGGACCACGCCGAGCAGCGCCCCGGCGAGCTCTCCGGCGGCCAGCAGCAGCGCGTCGCGGTGGCCCGCGCGCTGGCCAACGACCCCGACCTGATCATCGCGGACGAACCCACGGGTCAGCTCGACTCCGAGACGGGCCGGTCGATCATGGAGCTGCTGCGTGCGGTCGTGCGCAGCGAGTCGGTCACCATCCTCGTCGCCACCCACGACCCCAACCTGATCGAACTCGCCGACCGGGTCGTGGAGCTGCGCGACGGGCGCATCGTCGGGTCCGGCGCGGAGGAGGAGGTCAGCCGGTGAGGGTGACGCAGGGCAGGCCCACGCCGGCGCCCCCGCGGAAGCCCTCCGTGCAGAGCCGGGTGCCCGCGGGGAAACGCCGTTGCGGGTAGGCGTGGTCCCGGTGGGTCCTGAACTTGGCGACGTCCTCGACCCACTTGCCGTCGGCCACCGCGGACGGTCCCGTGGCGATGACGCAGCCGAGAGCGGCAGCCGCTGTTCCGATTCCCGCGGCGATCTTCTTCGTGATGGAGTGCATGGCGGGCGACCTCACGCGTTCTTCCCGGCCCGCAGCGTGGCGCGGACCTGTCGGCAGATGTCCCTCAGGGCCGGTCGGGCCCCGAGGGACCAACGCCGAACAAGATCACGAGTCACGCCCCCCCGGTCGAGTGGACGTCGACGGTCCGGCCGTCGGTGTCCGTGAGGAGATGGCGGCCGGGCGCGAGCGGTGGGGTCGCGGCGGCGCCGGTGAGGGTGAGGCCCAGGCGAAGGGCACCGGTCTCGCGGCCGGGGCGGGCGGGGTAGATCTCGAAGACCGCACCGTCCGCCAGCGTGGCCGCGTAGTGGCGGGGGCCCTGACCGTGCTGCTCGCTCGCGAAGTGGAGCCCCAGGTCTTCGTAGAAGCGCCGGCACTCTTCGAGCCGGGGCGAGTACAGGACCAGCAGGGTCGCGCGGATGCCGATCGGGTCGCTCATGAAACTCCTGGGGCTCCTGGCCGAGGGGCGTCGGGTTCGGGCGGCGTGCGGCAAGAGCCGTACGGAGGGGGTGCGTTGCGGTTCGGACGGCGCTGCGTCTGGCCGATGTCCTGGCCTCACCAGCATAGTTACCGGTCCGATCCGCCTGCGCCGGAGGCCTCGCCCCTGCGGCGCCCGACGGCCCGGCGCCGAGGCCGCGGCCGGTTCAACTGCCGTTCACGCTGTGCTCGCCGCGCCTCTCTACCCTCCTCCTGTCCTTCACCCGACCGAGGGGATCCCGGTGTCCTTCGCCCTTTCCGTCCGTGCGGCCGCGCTGCCCGCCGCCGTTCTGGCCACACTGGCCCTGCCGGCCGCCCCGGCTCACGCGGCGGCCGTATCCGTTACTGCCACCGTGGAGACCGTTCCGGTCTCGCACAGCGGCGACGCCGCCGACGACCCCGCCATCTGGGTCCACCCGACCGACCCCGCCAAGTCGGTGGTCGTCGCCACGGACAAGAAGGGCGCGCTGGAGGTCTACGACATGACCGGCGCCCGCATCCAGCGGATCACCGGCGACTACGGCAACAACGTCGACCTGCGCGGCGACATCGTGGTCTCGGCGGACGACGAGGCCGCCGGCGGCAACGGCGCCATGCACATCTACCGCATCGACCCCGCGACCCGGCAGCTCAAGCGGCTGAAGGACGTGCCCACCGAGGTCACCGCGCACGGCATCTGCCTCTACACCTCGCCGGCCTCGGGCAAGCTCTACGCCTTCCCCAACTCCACCTCCGGCCGCGTCGAGCAGTGGGAGCTCGCCGTCAACGGCGACGCGGTGACGGCGACCTCCGTCCGCCTGTGGGACGCGGGTTCCGCGGTCGAGGGCTGCTACGCCGACGAGACCACCGGCAAGCTCTACCTCGGCGAAGAGGACGTCGGCGTCTGGGTGTACGGGGCCGAGCCCACCGCCGGCGCCAGCCGCACCAAGCTCGACTCCACCGGCTCCGGCGGCCACATCACCGCCGACACCGAGGGCATCACCGCCGCCGGGAACCGGATCTACGTCTCCTCCCAGGGCAGCAACGACTTCACCGTGTACGACCGCACCACCCGCGCCCACCTCGGCCGCTTCTCCGTCTCCAACGGCACGGCGGCTGACGACTGCGAGGACACCGACGGCATCGACGCCACCGCGGCCAACCTCGGCCCCGCCTTCCCCCAGGGCGTCTTCATCTGCCAGGACGGCTCCAACGGCGCCCCCGGCACCAGTGGCAACCAGAACTTCAAGTTCGTCCCGCTCCAGCGCATCACCGCCCAGTTCGGCTGATCGCCCCGGGCGCCGGCGGTCCCGCCGGCGCCCGTCCGGGCCGTGCCCGCGCGCGGCGTCAGCGGCGGAGCACCTTGCGGGACACCACGTTGCCGAGCAGCTGCGCCGACTGGACGAGTGCGATCAGGACGAGCACCGTCACCACCATCACGGAGGTGTCGAAGCGCAGGTAGCCATAGGTCATCGCCAGGTTGCCGACGCCTCCTCCGCCGACCGTGCCCGCCACCGCCGAGAAGTCGATCAGCGCGACGAGCATGAAGGTCAGGCCGAGCACCAGGGGTCCGAGAGCCTCGGGGACCAGGACCGTGAGCAGGATCCGCAGCGGGCTCGCGCCCATGGAGCGCGCCGCCTCGATCACGCCGGGTTCGACGGACAGCAGGTTGGACTCCACGATGCGGGCGACCCCGAACGTCGCGACGACCGTCATCGGGAAGATCGCGGCGTTCGTCCCGATCATCGTGCCGACCACCCCGCGCGTGACCGGGGCGAGCGCGACGATCGCGATGATGAAGGGGACGGGCCGGATGATGTTGATGAGCAGGCCCAGGACCGCGTGCACGATCCGGTTGGGCAGGACGCCGCCCTTGCGGGTGGCGTACAGGGTGAGCCCCACCGCCAGTCCGCTGACGGTCGCCAGGGCCAGGGTGATCAGCACCATGTAGACGGTCTCGCCGGTCGCGTCGAGGACCTTGGGCCAGAACGTGCTCCAGTCGGCCTTCACCGCGCACCCGCTTCCGCGAGGTCCGGGACGGAGAGCGCGGTGACGACGGCAGCGACCGCGCCGGCTTCGCCGCGCAGTTCCAGGGTCACATTGCCCAGGGGACGTCCCCGTACTTCGGCGATGCCGCCGTGGACGAACGTGAACTCGACGCCGTGGACGTGCAGGAGCTCCGAGAGGCCGTCCAGGGAGGGGCTGCCGTCGGTGACGGGCAGCGTGACCAGACGGCCCGGGTGGCGGGCGCGCAGCCGTTCCAGGAGTGCTTCGTCCGGCTCGCTGTGGCGGGCGGAGCGGACGAAGGCGGCCGTGGTCGCGTGGCGGGGCCGCGCGAAGACCTCGTACACCTCGCCGCTCTCGACCACCTTGCCGTCCTCCATCACCGCGACGCGGTCGCACAGGGTCCGTACGACCTCCATCTCGTGGGTGATGAGCAGGATCGTGACGCCCAGCTCGCGGTTGACGCGGCGCAGCAGGGACAGGACCTCGCCGGTGGTCTGCGGGTCGAGGGCGGAGGTCGCCTCGTCGCACAGGAGGACCTTCGGGCGGGTGGCGAGCGCGCGGGCGATGCCGACGCGCTGGCGCTGGCCGCCCGAGAGCTGCTCGGGGTAGCGCTTTCCGTGGCCGGAGAGGCCGACGAAGTCCAGCGTCTCCTCGGCGCGGGCCCGGGCCGCCGCGCGGTCCATCCCGGCGAGGCGCAGCGGGTAGAGCACGTTGCCCAGGACGGTGCGCGAGCGGAACAGGTTGAACTGCTGGAAGATCATGCCGATTTCGCGGCGGACGGGGCGCAGGCGGCGCTCGCCGAGGGCGGAGAGGTCCTGGCCGTCGACCAAGACGCTGCCCGAGGTGGGCTCCTCCAGGCCGTTGACGAGGCGCAGCAGGGTGGACTTGCCCGCACCGCTGTGGCCGACGACCCCGAATACGGTGCCCGCCTCGACGGAGAGGGTGACGCCGTCGACGGCGCGCGCTCCGCCCGGGAACTCCTTGCGGACGTCGCGCAGTTCCACGGCCGCGGTCATCGCTTCAGCTGCTTCTGGATGCGGGCGACCTCGGCCTGGAGCTCGGCGGCGGGCAGCTCGACGTGGTGCGCGGTGCCGTTGCTGGTGCGGCGGACCTCGTCCTGTACGGGCTGGGAGGCGTACAGCTCGACGATGCGCCGGCGTACCCTGCTCGCCGCCTCCGGCCCCGGCCGCACCGAGGCGGGCCTGGCCATCTACCGCTACACCACGCGCTGCGGGGCGGTCTACGGCCACACCGGCAACACGGCCGGCTACACACAGCTGGCCGCGGCCACGGCGGACGGCCGCCGCTCCCTGACCTTCTCGATCAGCACGCAGACGTCCCTCGACACCAACCCCGACCTCCTCGCACAGGTCCGGGACGTCCAGGAGGACTTCGTCTGCGCCCTGCTGCGCAGGTGACCCGGTCGGCCGCGGAAACGCGGCGGGGCGCCTCCCCGGTCAGGGCTCGCTGGGAAGCCAGCAGCCGTGCAGGCCGAGCGGGACCCGGACGGGGATGCGGGCGCGGGCGACCGGCCCGGAGGCGGGGTCCTCGGCGGGGATGACCAGGAACCAGCTCGACCCGTCGGTCCGGTCGGTGGCGAACGTCAGCCAGTGGCCGCGCTCGTCGGAGTCCCGGCCGGGCTCGGGGGCGAAGACCGGCTCGCCGACGGAGAGGTCCCCGGCCGACCAGATATGAGCGGTGCCGGTCTCGGTGTCGTACCAGCGCACGGCGTCGTACTCGCCCGGCAGCAGGTCCGCCCGCCCGGTCCCGCTGGCCAGCGCGGCGATGCGGTGGCGCCGGCCGATACGCCGGTCGTCGACCCGCGGGAACTCCACCCGGTAGTCGTCCAGCAGGGTGCGCGCCATGCTGCCGGCGGCCGGATCGATGCGCGCCCGTACCAGGCCGCCGCTCACGGGCTCCGCCGCGGCCCCGGGGCTCCCTCCCACGGTCAGCCTGCTCCACTGCACGTAGTCGAGGACCACCGGGGCGTCCTCGCCGGGGCCGTCGTCGTAGGCGTTCACCGTGTGCCACATCCAGAACGCCTCGTCCGTCGCCCAGCGCGGCGGTCCGCCGTCGCGCGGGATCAGAGCCACGCGGGTGCCGCGTTCGGGCCGCCAGGCCAGGAACGAGCCGCCCGCCATGGCGGCGCCCAGGTCGAAGAAGGCCGGGGCGAGGACGAGGACGGCGTAGCGGTCGGTCAGGGCCATGTCGTGGATCATCATCGGCTCGTCCACCCCGTCGACGGTCGCCGGCCCGCGGGTGACGGCGCCGTCCCGGCCGATGATCGACCAGGTCAGGTAGGGCGGCTCCAGTCCGTAGCAGAAGACGACCATTTCACCGGTGACCGGGTCGGTCTTGGGATGGGCGGTGATGCCCGCGGGCAGGGATCCACCGAAGTCCTCGCGGCCGAGGGTCTCCAGGCCCGCACCGATCCGGTACGGGCAGGCCGACTCGGCGAGGGCCAGCACGCGGCCGGCGTGCCGGACGACATTGATGTCGGGCAGGTCCTTGAAGGTTCCGGCGAGCTCCCGTCCTACCTGGTCGGCGTCCGGCACGATCATCGATTCGAGGCCGCCCCAGAGGGCGTGTCCGACGCGTTCCTCGGCCTCCACCGCGGGGGTGCGTACGAAGCGGTTGCGATAGCGGGCGCGGCCCCCGGAAAGCCAGACCCCGTGCAGCATGCCGTCGCCGTCGATGGGGTACAAGTACGAGCCGATCGGCGTGAAACGGGGATTGGGGCCGTTGCGCAGGTACAGGCCGTCCAAGGAAGCCGGAAGCTCGCCCGTCACCTCCAGATCGGCGACATCGACCTCTTCCGTCACCGGCGCGAACGATCCCAGCAGGTGGGGGACGCGGGTGGGGTCGAAACGGGGTGGCGTGTGCGTGGTCACGGGACCTCCCGGCGTGCGCCCGGCGGGGTCCGCGGTGGACGGAGCGATTCCGCCGCGGGCGCGCGGTTGCGGCACTCTCCAGTGAATCGCGGTACGCGTGAGCGTGCCAGAGCACACAGCCGCCCGGGCCGACCTGGGGCGGCAGGAACGAGGGGCCGCGTGCCGCCGCGGACCCGTGCCCCGCGCGAGGCGCCCCCCGGTACCGACCACGACCCAGGAGACAGGAGATCAGTCGGACGTGAAGACCTCTACGTGTGCGTCGTCGAGGACGAAACCGTTGTCGAGGCGTACGCGGACCGTCACGTGGGGCCGCTGCTCCTGGTAGGCGATCCACTCGGGTTCCAGGGAGCCGACCTGCTCTTCGAGCTGCTTCCTGGTCCCCGAGGGCATCTGGTGGCCGAAGTCGTCGAGGAGCGACTTGAGCCGTACGTACTCGCGGACGTCCGGGCCCTGTTCCTGCTGCTGGGGTTCGTTCACCCGCTCGACGGTGCCCCCGGTGCCCGATGCCAGGGACAGCGAGCCGGCGACGGCACCCGTGGCCGACGCGGGGGAGTCCTCGGCCAGCACGACCGACCCGGCCAGCCTCAGGTCTGCTGCCAACTTCACCCGCTGGCCTGCTTCGAGCATCATCGATCCTTCGTCTCCCCGGTCAGTCCGTCAGGCCGCGACCCGGCACGCGCACGGTGGCCGTCCGGGTCGGTGCCATTATCGGGGCGAGGTCGCCGCCGGAACCACCGTCGGGGAAGGGAGGAGAATCCCACCGGCCGCGACGCCCCGGGCGGATCGTCCGGCGGGGTCCGGCCGAGCGCGTGACGGCGCGCCGTCCCCAGAGCCGGCCGAGCGTACGCCCGGCAGGTCGTGCCGACGGTGCCATGTGGCGGATCCGAGGTGCGGGAATCCGCGTGGCCTCGCAGCATGGCGGTGAGCCCTCCCCGCACGAAGGAGATGTGTGATGCCCCGAGGTCCCGGGATGAACCAGCAGCAGCCGAAACATGCCCACGGCCACTGATCGACGTCGCCCGGAGGGCGCTCGCGCCCGGGCGGACGAGGAAGGCGGGAAGCGATGACCAGCGACGCCGACGCATCACGGCAGTCATCGGCGGAAGTGGTGGTCACGGCCACTCGTTGCTCGGAGGAAGCCGCCAGAGTCCTCCTGGACGTTCTCGAGCGGGCCTTTCCGGATTCGCCGGCGGAAGGCGTGGCGCTCGAACCGGGGCCGCACGGCAAGACCACCGTCTGGTGCACGACCGTGGTCGCGGCGGACCCACCCGCGACGACGGAGCCCATGGGCCTGGACGGAACCGTCGACGTCGGTCTGCAGGGCGGCCCCCGCGCGGTCGACCGGGTCGTCGCCGCCCTCACGGACGCCTTCGTGGTCGAGGACCGGGGGACCATGGCGGGAGATCAGGAGAAGGAGGTCGACCTGCTGATCCGCGCCGGGTGACCTCTCGTGCCGCCTCTCGTGCGCCCCGGCCCGGGGACATCCCGACTTCGCCGTTCCCGAGGGCTCAGCGGCCAAGGGCTCGCTCGAGTTCGGACTTGTCCATCTAGCGTCGACTTCGGGTCCTTCCCGGAAGCGGCACGTCGGCAACGGGGTACGCACCGCCCGGACCGCGGTGGCGACGCTGCCCCGCCACACCGCGGCGTACGCGTCGTCAGTGCTCCCGGGCCGGCAGCCCGGCCAGGCCGGTGTCGCGCAGGATGCGCCCGACGGTCTCGTCGAGGGAGCTCGCGGCGCCGATGACCGTCTCCGCGCCGCCGGGCAGCAGGTCGAGCGGCCGGTACCAGGAACCGAGGTCAGCCGCGGAGACCTCGTCCGCGATCGGCTTCGTCGCATGCCGGGCGAGCGTCACCTCCAAGGGCACGTCCAGGTAGTAGCCGTGGGTCGGGCCGCAGTGGTCGGCGCGCAGCCGCGCGAGCATGCCCCCGTAGTGGTCGGCGTAGAGGATGCCCTCGACGACGACGTGATAGCCGGCATCGAGGGCGTACCGCGCGACGGTGTCGATCAGGCCGATGTTCGCCCCGTCCGGCCGGTCACGTTCACGCAGGACGCCGCGGCGCATGGTGTCCTGGCCGACCAGGGCCAGACCCCGGCCGAACCGCTCGCGGATGCCGGCCGCGACCGACGACTTGCCCGAGGCGCTGTTCCCGCGCAGTACGACGAGCCGGGTGTCCGGGGTGCCCACCATCATCTGCGCAACGCTACCCGCCCGCGCCGCCGCGCATCGGCCGGTCGTCACCTTCCGCGCCCGCCCGCTCACCGGATCCCCCTCCCCTGGTCACACCGCCGCGAAGGCGGCGTAACCTGGTCGAACCGCCACAGAACGCGCGTACCAGGAGCATGGTGCGCCGCTCCGTGCAACCCGCCGCGGCCGATCCAGGGAGGCGGCATGTGACCGATCCGTTCGGCTTCCTCCGGATCCCCCGCGAGGCCGTCCCGGCCCGTCCCGTAGAGGAGAGGCTGGGCGACTGGCTCGAGGTCTACGCGGGCCAGGCGATGCTGCCGCTCGTCTCCCGGCAGGCCGACCGCTGCATGGACTGCGGTATTCCTTTCTGCCACACCGGCTGCCCCCTGGGAAACCTCATACCCGAGTGGAACGCGTACGCCGCCCACGGCGACTGGCGCGCTGCGTACGAGCGGCTGCACGCGACCAACAACTTCCCGGAGGTCACGGGCAGGCTCTGCCCGGCCCCCTGCGAGGACGCCTGTGTCCTCACGATCAACGCGGACCCGGTGACCATCAAGAACGTCGAGCAGGCCATCGCGGACGAGGGCCTGCGGCGCGGCTACCTGACCCCGAAGCCGCCGGAGAAGCGCAGCGGCAAGACGGTGGCCGTCATCGGCTCCGGTCCGGCCGGACTGGCCGCAGCACAGCAGCTGACGCGGGCCGGGCACTGCGTCACGGTCCACGAGCGGGCCGACCGGATAGGCGGACTGCTGCGCTACGGCATCCCCGAGTTCAAGATGGAGAAGGCCCATCTGGAGCGCCGGATCGAGCAGATGCGCGCCGAGGGCACGGAGTTCGTCACGGGCACGGACGTCGGCGGTGCGGCCGGCACCGCAGCGGGCACTGGCGGTGCGGCCGGCACCAGCGCCGCCGAACTGCGCAGCCGGTGCGACGCGGTCGTCGTCGCGACCGGGGCCGGCGAGCGCCGGGAACTACCGGTCCCCGGCCGCGGGCTGCACGGCATCCACCAGGCCATGGAGTATCTGACCTGCGCCAACCGGGTGCAGGAGGGGGACTACGCCGTATCGCCCGTCACCGCCGAGGGCAGACACGTGGTCATCGTGGGCGGCGGCGACACCGGATCCGACTGCCTCGGGACGGCCCTGCGGCAGGGCGCGATCTCCGTGGTCCAGCTCGACATCAACCCCGAGCCCGGCGCGGGCCGGACCGCCGGCGAGCCCTGGCCGGTGTACCCGAAGACGTACCGGATCTCCCACGCCCACGAGGAGGCCCGCGGGCACGAGGGCCGCGACCCCCGGCTGTTCTCCAGCGCCACCCTGCGCTTCGAGGGGGATGCCTCGGGCCGGGTACGGGCACTGCACCTGACCGCCGTCGAGCCGGTGGGACGCAGCCCGCTCGCCGGCACCGAGCACGTCATACCGACCGGCCTCGTGCTCCTGGCCCTCGGCTTCTCGGGCCCCGAGCGGGCCGGCGGCCTGCGCGAGCAACTGGGGCTGGAGCTCGACGGGCGCGGCAACTTCGCGCGGGACGCCGGCTTCGCCGCGGGCGGCGGGCGGACGCCGGGAGTGTTCGTCGCGGGCGACGCGGGCCGCGGGCAGTCACTGGTGGTGTGGGCCATCGCCGAGGGGCGGGCGGCGGCCGCCGCCGTGGACCGCTACCTGACCGGCTCCACGTGCCTCCCGGCTCCGGTCGCCGCTCATGACCGGCCCATGACGGCTTTGGGGCGCATGCGCTACGGGGACCTCTAGCCACGCGTACGCGGCGAGGGGCCGCCACCGGATGGGGTGGCGGCCCCTCGCCGCGGCGAACCGCCGTTCCGACGTCACCCGTTGGGGGCGTCCGAATCGCCGGGGATGAGCACCTCGACCGGGACGGGCACGCCCGGGACGGGTACGTCCGGAAGTTGTACGCCGCCGGGGGTGGGCGGGTCGTTGGGGACGGGCTTGGCGAAGGGGTCCTCGCACGGCGCCTTGATACAGAACCAGGTTTGGCTCCTGGGCGGATCGATGCGGATGCCCGTCCCGGTGCCGGCGTCGCTCCGGCCGTTCCCGGTACCGATGAGGGGACCGCCCCGGCCGATGGTGTGGAACTTCTCGGCGGAGTCGTCCGTGCCTCGGTCGGAGCCGAAGAAGGGCTTCTCGCTGCGGCCGATGAGCCGGAGGTTGCCCTTGCCGTCGGTGTCGCCTTGATCGTCGGGGGCCAGCACGCGGTCATCGGCCACGGCGGCATGTGGCGCCGCCGGGACGGCCGCGAATGCGCCCGTAGGGACCAGTACGGCTCCCGCGACCACGGCGGTCGAGGCGGCCAGCATGAGGAAGCGCGGAGTGCGGAAGAGGTGGGTCATGGAAGCTCCTGGGGTCGAGGTGGTGCAGGGAACCTCCAGTAGGCCCCGCCCACCCCGCACGGTCACGTCCCTGCATCCCGTGGCTTGACGTACGCCTAGCCCCATGCGCTCCTCCGGCCGGCCGTGCGGCCGACCGGAGCACCACCGGTGTGCTGTCGGATCAGCGGGTGGCGAGGAGGGTGAGGGTGTCGATCACGCGGTTCGAGAAGCCCCACTCGTTGTCGTACCAGGCGACCACCTTGACGTGGCGGCCCTCGACGCGGGTCAGCTCCGAGTCGAAGATCGACGAGGCGGGGTTGCCCGTGATGTCGGAGGACACCAGCGGGTCGTCCGAGTACTCGAGCACGCCGGCCAGCGGTCCCTCCGCGGCGGCGCGGTACGCCGCCAGGATCTCGTCGCGCGTCACCTCGCGGGCCACGGTCGTGTTGAGCTCGACGATCGACCCCACCGGGACCGGTACGCGGATCGAGTCGCCCGACAGCTTGCCGTCCAGGTTCGGCAGCACGAGCCCGATCGCCTTGGCGGCGCCCGTCGTGGTCGGCACGATGTTGACCGCGGCGGCGCGGGCGCGACGGGCGTCGCGGTGCGGGCCGTCCTGCAGGTTCTGCTCCTGCGTGTAGGCGTGCACCGTCGTCATGAAGCCGTGCTCGATGCCGGCGAGCTCGTCGAGGACCGCGGCCAGCGGCGCGAGCGCGTTGGTCGTGCACGAGGCGTTCGAGACGATGGTGTGCAGGGCCGGGTCGTAGGCGTCGGAGTTGACCCCGTACGCGAGCGTGACGTCGGCTCCGTCGGACGGCGCGCTCACGAGCACCTTCCGCGCGCCCGCCTTGACGTGGGCGCGGGCGGCCTCGGCGGAGGTGAAGCGGCCGGTGGCCTCCAGCACGATGTCGACACCGAGCTCGGCCCACGGCAGCTGCGCCGGTTCCCGCTCGGCGAGCACCTTGATGCGGTGGCCGTCGACGACGAGGACGTCCCCGTCGACGGTCACCGGGCGGCCGAGCCGGCCGGAGGTGGTGTCGTACGCGAGCAGTCGCGCGAGGGTGGCGGGCTCCGTGAGGTCGTTGACGGCGACGACCTCCAGGTCGCTGTCGCGTTCGAGGAGCGCGCGCAGCACGTTGCGCCCGATGCGGCCGAATCCGTTGATGGCAATGCGAGTCATGAGCGATGTCCCTTTCGTTCGCCATCAGGTTCGCGCCCGGCGCCCGCCCGCGACAGCGGCGTGATCGCCATGGTTCAAAAGGATCCCGCCAAGGCGCCGTGGCGGCACGGCGGCGCGGCGGGCCGATGGTGGGCTATTCGCCCTGGGTGAAGGTGCGCCGGTACTCGGTCGGGGTGGTGCCGAGGATGCGCTGGAAGTGCGAGCGAAGGTTCGCGCCGGTGCCGAGACCCACGTCGGCGGCGATCTGCTCGATGCCGCGCTGCGAGCGTTCGAGCAGCTCGCGGGCCACGTCGATGCGGGCCCGCATGACCCACTGCATCGGCGTGTACCCGGTGTCCTCGGCGAAGCGCCGCGAGAACGTGCGGGGCGAGACCCCGGCGTGCCGGGCCAGCGACTCCAGGGTCAGCGGCTCGCCGAGCCGGTGCAGCGCCCACTCGCGCGTGGCGGCGAACCGCTCGCCGAGCGGCTCGGGCACGCTGCGCGGCACGTACTGCGCCTGGCCGCCGCTGCGGTAGGGGGCCGCGACCAGGCGCCGGGCCGCGTGGTTGGAGGCGGACACGCCGATGTCACCCCGCAGGATGTGCAGGCACAGGTCGATGCCGGAGGCGGCGCCGGCCGACGTGAGGACGCTGCCCTCGTCGACGAACAGGACGTTCTCGTCGAGCCGGACGAGCGGATGCCGCTCCGCGAGCGCCCGCGCGTAGTGCCAGTGCGTCGTGGCGCGCTTGCCGTCGAGCAGGCCCGTGGCGGCGAGCGCGAACGCGCCCGTCGAGATGGCGGCGAGCCGCGCGCCCCGGTCGTGCGCGGCGATCAGGGCGTCGATGACCGCCCGCGGAGGG
This sequence comes from Streptomyces sp. 147326, assembly GCF_045000215.1. Lineage (NCBI taxonomy): Bacteria > Bacillati > Actinomycetota > Actinomycetes > Kitasatosporales > Streptomycetaceae > Streptomyces > Streptomyces sp. 147326. The sequence goes on from NZ_CP134201.1 coordinate 8,506,287, forward strand.
TCCTCGCGGTCCGGGAAGCGGTAGCCGGGGACGAACACGATGTCGGCCCACGCGAGGGCCTCCAGCCCGTGGGTCACGTGGTACGACAGGCCGTCGCCGCCGGCCACGAGACCGGGCGCCGCGCCGCACACCCGCACCTCGTACGGCATGCTCGCCCGGGTCGTGAAGACCTGTGCGGGGATGCCGACGTCGAGCGGCTTCGCGCCTTCGAGGACGAGGACGGCGACGCGGTGGAGGCGGGAGGCTGGCACGGGGTCGAGGGTACGCGGGGCCGGGTCTCGGCGAGCGGCGCGCCGGGCGGCGCCTCGTCGGCGGACGGGGGCCTTGCGGGTTCTCCGTTCAGCGGGCGGAGCCTTCGTCGAGGAGCGGGGAGAGGCCGTCGAGGAGGCGCTGGAGGCCGAATTCGAAGAGGGCGTCGAGGTCGAAGTCGTAGCCGGCCGCGGCCAGGCGGGAGAGCGCGGGGAACCGTCCGGTGCGCAGAATTGCCAGGAGCGCGGGCTCCTGGGTGTCCATCCACTCCTCGCTGTCGAGGCCGCTGTGCGCCTCGGCCTCACGCTCCGTCTCCAGGTTGACGGCGATCCCGCGGGCGTAGTTGAACAGCATGAGGTGCGCGGTGAAGGCGGACTGCAGGTCGAGGCCGTGCGCGTGCAGGGTGGCGAGGATCCACTCGCTGTACGGCAGCGCCGAGACGACCATCTGGGGGCGGGTCACCGACAGGGCCGGTGCGAGCCACGGGTGGCGGCGGAACACGTTCCAGACCTGCCGGGCCGCCAGTTCGACCGCGTCCCGCCAGCCCTCCGGAGGGTCGGCGGGCAGCGGGTGCTCCGCCATGACGCCGTCCATCATCCGTGTCAGCAGGTCGTCCTTGTCGGCCACGTGCCGGTACAGCGACATGGTCGCCACTTCGAGCTCGGCGGCCACCCGGCGCATCGAGACCGCGGCCAGCCCCTCCGTGTCGGCGATGGTGACGGCTGCGCCGACGATCCGTCCGAGCGTGAGCGCCGTCTGGACCGAGGGCGCGTCGGAGGGCCCGTCGGGGGGTGCGGCGGCAGCGGGCCGGGCGGGCCGCACCGGGCGGCTCGGGGCGGCCACGACCGTCCCGACGCCCGGGACGGCGCGGACCATGTCCTCGCGGCGCAGTTCGGAGAGCACCTTGGTAGCGGTCGCCATGGCGACGCCCCAGTGCCGGGTGATCTCGCGGGTCGACGGCACGCGATCGCCCGGTGCCAATTCGCCCGTCTCGATCCGCCGCCGAAGTTCGGACACGATCTGGCTGTAGCGCGGTACCGCCCGTCCGCCCACCGGTTCTCCTCCGCACTAGTGCACCTGGATGGGCGCCATCCTAGCCTCCGATGCCGTGCGATCCCCGTGGACCGGCATCATTCGCACCTCCCCGCACTAGTGCGGTGCAGGTCAACAGCTCATGCCCGCAGCGTATTTCATGCTTGCGCACTATTCTGCGTACGGCGTACATTCACGCCATGCCGAACAACGAGATACTCATCTGCGGCGCAGGCATCGCAGGGCCCGCGCTGGCGTACTGGCTACGCAAGGGAGGCTTCACGGTCACGATCGTGGAGCGTGCGCCCGCACCCCGGCCGGGCGGGCAGACCGTGGACCTGCGCGGCGCCGGCCGCACCGTGATCGAACGGATGGGCCTGATGGCCCGGGCCAGGGCGGAGAGCGTGGACCAGCGCGGCCTCGCCCTCGTCGACACCGTCGGCCGGACCACCGCCCGACTGCCCGCCGACAGCTTCGGCGGCGAGGGGATCGTCTCCGAGATCGAGATCCTCCGCGGCGATCTCGCCCTGCTGCTGTACGAGGCGACCCTGCCGGACACGGAGTACCTCTTCGACGACACCGTCACAGGCATCGACCAGCACTCCGACGGGGTCACCGTCACCTTCGAGAAGGCCGCACCCCGCCGGTTCGCGCTCGTCGTCGGCGCGGACGGGCCGCACTCCGCGGTGCGCGGGCTGGCCTTCGGACCGGAGCGGGACTTCGTCCGCCCGATCGGCCTCTACACGACCTGGTTCACCGCCCTCGACGGCCTGGACCTCGACGGCTGGTTCGTGATGCACAACGCGCCCGGCGGCCTGGTGGTCTCCGCCCGGCCCGGCCGCCTCCCCGGCGAGATCAAGGCCGGCTTCAGCTTCCGCTCGCCACCGCTCTCCTACGACCGCCGGGACGTCGCCGCCCAACAGGAGCTCGTCGCCCGGCGCTTCGCCCACGTCGGCTGGGAGACCCCGCGCCTGCTGCGGGCGATGCGCACCGCCCCTGACTTCTTCCTCGACTCCATGGGCCAGGTCCGCCTCGACAGCTGGTCGCGCGGCCGCGTGGCGCTGCTCGGCGACGCCGGATACTGCGCGACCCCGCTGACCGGCCTCGGGACCAGCCTCGCCCTGGTCGGCGCCTACGTCCTGGCCGGTGAACTCGCCGCCGCCGGGGGCGACCACGGTGTCGCCCTCCGCCGCTACGACACGGTGATGCGCCCGTACGTGAGCCAGGCGCAGCGGCTGCCGCCCGGCGGGGCCGCCGGGTACGCGCCGTCGGGCCGGCTCGGGATCCGGCTGCGCGACCTCTCCATGCGGTCGATGACCCGCTGGCCGATGCGGAACCTGTTCGCCGCGCAGTTCGCCAAGGCCGGGGACATCGCCCTGCCGGCGTACGGTCTCGCGAGCGCCGGGAGGCAGGAGTGACCGGTCAGCACGGCGCCGCGGAGCACACCGCCGCCGGCGGGCTCCGCAGCGCCTCAGGTCGTCAGCGGTCCTGGGAGAGCTCGTACAGTTCCCGGAACCGGCCGCCGTCCAGGGCCACGAGCTGGTCGAACGGGCCTTGTTCCACGATCCGGCCGCCGTCGAGGACGACGATGCGGTCGGCGAGGCGGCAGTTCTCCATCCGGTGAGTGACGATCACCGTGATCCGGTCCTCCTTCATGTCCCGCAGTCCGGAGAAGACCATGTGCTCCCCGCGGGGATCCATGGCGCTCGTCGGTTCGTCCATGACCAGCAGGCCCGGCCTGCGGTGGAAGGCGCGGCCGCACGCCAGCCGCTGCCACTGGCCGCCGGAGGGCTCGTGGCCGCCCCAGACCGAGCGGGCCAGCAGCGTGTCCAGGCCGTCGGGGAACTCCTCCACGGTCGTCCGCATGCCGACGGCGTCCAGTGCCTCCCACACGGCCTCCTCGCCGCGGGGGTCCGGCTGGCCGAGGGTGATGTTCTCCCGCGCGGAGAACGGCCAGTACCCGTACGACTGGGTGACGAGGCCGACGTGCGCCCAGGCCGAGCGCTGGTCCGCGTCGGAGGTGGGAACGCCGTCCCACGAGACGGTGCCGGACGTCGGGGCCGTCAGCGAGGTCAGCAGCCGGATCAGAGTGGACTTGCCGGCGCCGTTCTCCCCGATGACGGCTACCACCTCACCCCGGGCCAGGGTCAGCGAGACCGGACCGAGGGCGGGGGCGTCCTTGCCGGGGTAGGTGTACGAGGCCTCCTCCAGCCGGATCTTCTCCGGGGCGCCCTCCATCACCTGCGGGCCGCGCGGGCCGGACTTCTCGGCGGCCTCCTTGACGAAGGTGGTGTAGTCGCCGAGGTAGAGCGCGTGCTGGAACATGGCCGCTCCGTAGACGACGAGCTGCGACAGGGCGGCGGTGGAGGTGCGCATCGCGACGATGGCCGTGCCGGCGGCCGCGAGGGCCATGTACCCGCCGAGGACGAGCCCGGCGAGCGCCCCGTACGTCGCCACGACGAAGACCCCGGAAGCGGTGGCGGCGATCAGGTAGACGACGAGGTAACGCGGCGCGGAGCTGACCATCTTGGAGTCGATGCGCTCGCAGACGGCCGCGTACCAGTGGTGGGCGTAGGGCCGCATGCTGTTGCCGCGCAGCTCGTCGGCGAGCTTCGGGGTGGTCAGGTGCCAGCGCATCATGTGCTTGATGTTGCGGGAGGCGATCGTCTGGTTGTGCAGGCGGTAGTCGAGCCGGGCGGCGTACACGGAGCCGAGGCCGCGGGGGACCACCGACAGCAGGAGCAGCGGCAGGAGCACGGGGTGGACCACGGCGAGGACGGAAGCGACCGCGATCATGTCGATCATCCCGCTGGTGAAGCCGAGGGCGTCCTGGAGGAGCATGGCGGAGCGGGCCGAGCCGGTCTCGGCGGCCTCCGAGCGTTCGGTGAAGTCGGGGGCGTCGTAGGCGGCGAGTTCCACGTCCATGTGGGCGTCGACCATCGCCAGGTCGGCGAGGGTGGCCATGCCGGGGTTGAGGCGGCGGGCGGCGCTGCCGGAGGCGATGGAGGCCAGGGCGCCGAGGGCGGTCATCGCGGCGGCGACGACCAGGGGCCAGGCGGCGGCCGACACGCGTTCCTGGACGCCCTCTCCGGCGAGGAGCGGCACCATGGCCTGGGAGATCGCGGCGAGCGCCGCGGCCGTGCAGATCCCGCCGAGGATCTGGGCGGCGACCAGTACGTGGAAGGCGGCGCGGTTGACGGCGAGGGCCAGCCGCGCGGTCTGCTGGAGGGCGGACGGGACGCGCCGGGTCATCTGGCCGAGCGACAGCGCCTCCATGGTCTCGTTGTGCTGGCCCCAGGTGTACGTGAACTCCGGAGGGGCGGGTGGAGCGGGCGGGGCGGCGGACTTCGCTTTCTCGGCCTGCTGGTCGGACATGCTGCTTCTCCTTCAACCGGGTTGCTGTGGAGGCCAGTTCGGCTGCACCCGCGCACGGCGAAGAAGCCCGGGTCCGCGGTGGGCGGAGGGGCTGTCGCGGGGTCGCTGCAACTGGGGGAGTGAGTACAGCGCAGGCCGGCGGCCGGAGCAGCGGGATCTGGCCGACCTCGCGGCGGCGGCCCCCTTGGCGTGGCCGCTGATCGTGTCCGGGTGCCGCCGGGCTACCGGATCGCGGGGGAGGGCAGGTTGGCTGGAACCGGCCGGTGCGGGGGTCGAGTCACCGGAAATCGCTTGCGGCGTCCGACGGCTCCACGGCTCCTCGGTCCCGCGCGTTCGACTCGTGGTCTGTGGAGCGCGCGAGGCCATGTCCACGTACCTGCGGCGGCCGGCTGGTGGATCACCGAGAGCGGCGACGCGGCCCGCGCCGACCTCAAGACCCACGCGCCCGCCCGGCGCGCCCGGATCCACGAGGACATCGCTCCGGACGCGGCGGACGGCGGGACGCGGGGCGGGGGGCGGCGGGGCGGCGCGGGAGAGCCCGTCGATGCCGCCTCCGTCCCCGTCCGGCCAACGGGGGCCGGTGGACCGGAGTGGCGGCCATACGTCCGGGCAAGGCAGGCTGTACTCATGAGAGCGCCCGTGCGCTCGCCCCCCGGACCGGGAGTCGGCGGCCACCACCAGGTCCTTTTCACGCTCGCGGAGTGCGTGCCCTTCGCGATCGCCCTGCTGGTGCTCCTCATCGAGCTCACGCCCCTGCACGTCGTCTACACCGGCCCCCTGCTGGTCGCGACACCCGCTCTGGCGGCGGTGACCATGGGCCCCAAGGGCACCTTCGCGGCGGCGGCGGTGGCCGTCGGCGTCAGCGTGACCACCGCCACCCACAACCATGCCTGGGGCGGCCAGCAGGTCTACACGAACTTCCTCGCCCTGTTCCTGGTCACGGTGGCGAGCGCCACGACGAGCGGCGCCGCGCGCACGCGTCGGGAGACCGAGCTCAACCAGGTCCGCCGGATCGCCGTGGCGGCCCAGGAAGCCCTGCTGCGGCCGGTACCGGACCGGCTGGGCCCCGTACGGGCGGCGAGCATGTACCTGGCGGCCGAGACGGGCGCGCTGATCGGCGGCGACCTGTACGACGTGGTCCAGACCCGGTACGGGGTCCGGATGATCGTCGGGGACGTCCGGGGCAAGGGACTGCCCGCCGTGCGGGCCGCCGCGGTCGTGCTGGGCGCGTTCCGGGAGTCCGTGCACTACGAGGACGACCTGGTGGAGGTCGTCAACCACTGCGGAGCGGCCCTGCGGCGGGACGCCGCCGTCGCCCGCGGGAGCGAGAACGCGTCCGAGGGCGAGGACGCCCTCCTGGAGGGGTTCGTCACCGCCATCGTGGCCCAGATCCCGGACAGCCCGCACGTCGAGGTGATCAACCGGGGCCACCCGCCGCCGCTGCTCCTGAGCAACGGCACGGTCCGGCCCTTGACGCCCACCCTCCCCCTGCCGCCGCTCGGCCTCGAGGAATTCATCAGCGGACCTCCCGGGCGGACGGACCGCTATGCGTTCGCACCGGGGGACCGGCTGCTGTTGTGCACCGACGGGGTCATCGAGGCCCGCGACCGGGACAACACCTTCTTCGACCTCCCCGAGGCCATGATGACCATGCGCGACCACACGCGGCCGGCGTTCCTGGAGGGCCTGCACCAGGCCTTGCTCCGCCACACGCACAGCCGCCTGGCGGACGACGTGGCGATCATCCTCGTCGACCGTCGCGAAGACGAGGGCCACCGGCCGGCCACCGGCCCGAAGGACCCGGCGTAGGGTCCGCGCGGGCCACTCGGGCCCGACCGTCCCGTCCCCCTCCGTGTCGCCGTTCCGGCGGCAAATTCGGGTGCGCCGCTGGTCAGGGCGCGTTATGGTCGGCCGCATGAACGTCACCGGCCTCACCATCACCGCGACCGCGCGAGCGACCAGCTCGCCGGTTGCCGCCGCCTGACCTTCCCCATCTCCCCGGCGACCGGACAACGGTCCGTCGGTAGTGCCGTGGCCTCCCCGCCCCGGCCGGACGTTCGAACGGTCCGTTCTCCGGTGCCCTCCCCGCTGTGACGCGAAGGACGCACCCCATGCATACGGAACACCTCGTCAAGACGTTCGTCGAGTACTTCGAAGAGCGCGACCACCGCCGCATCGTCGGCTCGACGCTGCTCCCGCCACCCGGCGACCCCGTGCTCTTCACCACCTCCGGCATGCACCCGCTCACCCCGTACCTGGAGGGCCGCCCCCATCCGCTGGGCAAGCGGCTGGTCAACGTGCAGCGCTGTCTGCGCACCACGGACCTTGAGGAGGTCGGCGACGCCACCCACCTGACGGTCTTCGAGATGCTCGGCACCTGGTCGCTGGGCGACTACGAAGGCCCGCTCAGCCTCGACTGGGGATACGGGCTGCTCACCGAGGGCCTGGGCGTCGATCCCGGACTGCTCCACGCCACCGTCTTCGCCGGCGACGGCCAGACCGGGCCGGACACCGCCTCCCTTCGGCTGTGGCAGGACCGCGGAGTCCCGGTCGAGCTCACCGTGGAGGACAACTGGTGGTCCAACGGACCCGTCGGACCGTGCGGTCCCGACTCCGAGATCTTCCTGTGGAGCGGTGACTGCCCACCCGAGTCGACGCCCGCCCGGGACGACCGCTGGGTGGAGGTGTGGAACCACGTCACGATGAGCCACCGCCGGCTCGACGACGGCTCCCTCGTGCCCCTTCCCCAGCGCAACGTCGACACCGGACTCGGCCTGGAGCGGCTGGCCTCACTGCTCCAGGGCAAGTCGTCCGTGTTCGACTGCGACGTCTTCGACCCCTGGCGCCGCCTCGTGCCGAACCTCTGGCCCCTGGACCAGTCCACGCTGCGGCTGGTCTGCGACCACCTGCGCTCGGCCATCGTCGTACTCGGCGACGGCGTGCGCCCGGCCAACACCGGACAGGGCTACGTACTACGACGCCTGCTGCGACGGGTGCTCACCGTGCTGTGGCGGGAGGACCCCTCGCGCAGCGTGGGCGATCTGCCGGACGAAGTGGTCCGGCACACCCTGGACCACTTCCGGCTGGACATGAGCCCGGGAGACGTGCTGCGGATACTGCTGGAGGAGGAACGCCGGTTCCGCCGGCTCCTCGAGCGCGGCCGGAACGTGCTCGCCCGGCCCCGGTTCCAAGGCCCGCTGAGCGGAGAGGACTTCCATTACCTCCACGACACCCATGGCCTGCCGCGCGAGCTGGTCACGAGCCTGCGGCAGGAGTGAGGTAGCGCGGTACGTCCGGTGTCCGGTCACAGGCTCGCGAGGAGCCCATCGAGGGGAGCCGGCACCTCGTCGAGGTCCAGGGCCTCGACGAGGAGCCGCCCGTAGCGGATCTTGCGGCCCTTCTTCGTCCCGAGGAAGCGCCGCAACTGCTGCTGCCGCGACCGGCCGTGCTGTGCGGGCTGGCGCACGAAGGTCTGCCAGGCGCGGAGATCGCCCTCGGTCTCGACGACCTCCTCGACCCTCGGCGTGCCCAGCGCGCGGATGAGCTCGTCCTCCAGGTCCGCCACGCACACGAAGATGCCCCGGCGCGGCGCCCTCGCCCTGGTCAGGCCTCGGTCGAAGAAGCCCTGCTCGCCCGCGTCGCACAGTCCTGCCAGGCGCAGGCCGAGGCCCGGCGGGCCGAGGAGGCCGGCGTACCGGGCTACGCTCATCGCCCCGCCCATCTGCACGACGCACCCCCTCGGCGGCGAGGTCGCGTCCACGCCGCCCGGCCAGGGTCTCCACGGCCGCGAGGTCACTCGGCCCTTCCAGAAGCACCGCGGTCCGCACCCCCAGTCGTACGGCCAGATCACTCGCCGGCCCGCCGGAGCCGCCCCCCGCCCAGCCGCTGACCTCATCCCGGAACATGCGCATGTCCACCATGAAGCGAGTCTCCTACCTCGACCGACGGCACGGTACGGAATATTCGGCGCCGGGAGCCCGGAGGCCAGGCCCGGACACCCGCACAGGACCGCGGTGGGGGACGCGGATGTCGGCTCCGGGGGTACCGGCTGATCGCGCGAAACGATGGAATGGCCGCATGACTGCACCCGAGATCGACGAAGAACCCCCCGAGCACCGGCGTTACGCCCGCTACCTGCAGGTCCTGGACGGCGTCCCGGAGAGCGTGCTGGAGGCAGACGAGGCCGACCTGGTGGCCGGGATACTCCGCGACGACTGCGTGTCGATGGCGGAGTCCGCGGTGAACCGCCACCTGGAGCGCCGGGCGGCCCACTTGCTGACCGGGTCCGGATTCCCCGCCTGGGCCCGGATGATGGCCGCGGTCATCGGGGACCGGCCCTTCCTGGTCCGCCGCTTGCGCGAGTGGACCCTCCTGCGGACGGTCGCCCTCGACGAGCCGTGGACGGCCGAGGAGCTCACCGGCGCGTCCGACTGGTTCCAGCGCACGGCATCGGCCGCGCAGGTCGTCACCTCGCCCGACGCCCTCACCCTGCTCGCCGAGCACGGACGCACCCGTCGGGTCCGGAACGCGGCGAGCCGCCGTATCGAGGGACCGGGGCAACGCACGAGCTGACGCGCGCTCTGCCGGCGCCGGGTCGGGCCGGGGGAGGGAGGTCACAGACCTGGACCCTTATGGACCTCTTGCTCTGTATGTCACTCTGGCCGCTGAACCGGGTCACACACCTGCCGCACGGCCCGGACGACCGACCGACACGGAAAACGCCCATGTCCTTGCCGTTCCCGTCCCGTGCCGTGCCCGCCGTACTCGCCGGAGCCGTGGCCGCCCTGCTGGCGGCGTGCGCTCCCTCGGCTGCCGCCGGTGCCGCGGCTCGCCCGCAGACGACCGCAGCCATACCCGCCTCGGCCCCGGCTGCTGCCCCGCCCGCCGCCTCCGCGACGTACGCGCCCGCCGCTGAACCGTCCCCCACTGCCCCCGCTGCCTCCGCGCCGGCGTCCGCGGCCGCCTCGTACGCCGGCGCCCGAACCCAGGCCTCGGTCCTGTCCATACCTTCTGTGGGCATCTCGGGACTGCGCGTGACGCCGTACGAGGGCACCACCGACGACGTGCCGGGCACCCGCATCCAGGATCTCGGTCACGCGGCCAGCCCCTACGGGAAGCTGGGCGGAGTCGGACCCGGTCAGGTGGGCAATTACCTGATCACCGCGCACCGGCTGTCGGCAGGCGGTCCGCTGCGCGAGCTGCCCTCCGTGGACAAGGGCGACACGGTCCTCGTGACCGTCGGGAAGGTGGAGTACACCTACGAGATCGTCGCGACCCGCAAGACGTCCTTCCGGTCGGAGCGCTCGCTCGGCGAACAGCGCGCGGCCGTGCCAGGGGCGCCCGGGGTGGCCCCCACCCAGGCCATGATCACGATCTCGACCTGCGCCACGCCGGAGGACCACGCCGAGGGCAACTTCTGGAGCGACGCCCAGGGCAACCCCGAGCACCGCATCGACAAGATAGGCGTGCTGCGCAAGACCTCCGCGGCCCGTTGACGCACCCGGCCCGGACGGGGGCGGGCCGTACCGGACCGGGATCACGATCTCGTACCGACGGGTAGTTTCAGCCAAATCTCCTCATGCTGATGACATGCTCCTGACAGTTCACGGTGGCTGTGGGACTCTCCGGGCACGCACTCCGCACCCTCTGAGAGGCCCAGCGCCTCGCCCACCCCCACCAGCACGTGGCATGGAGGAGCGAATCATGAGGCACACCACCCCCATCAGGCACAGCACCCGCATCGCCCGCATCGCCGGGATCGCGACCCTGGTCGTCGCGGCGGCCTTCACCAGTACCGGAACCGCCCTCGCGCACGGCACCGGAGCCGCGGCCGCCGACCAGAAGGTCGACGGCGTGATCGTGGTCGCCGGCAACAGTTGCAGCTGGACCAACGCGAGCACCAGCGCCGCTGCCCCGGCCGCGCTCACCGTCGACCGCACCACGATCAACACGCCGGGAGGCAACCTGGGCTGCGGCGGCGGCATCGCCGCCAGCCTCAACAACAACCCCGCCTTCACCTTCGACGACGCAGCCGGAACAGCGCGGACCGATCTGATCGACATCACCGGCAGGCAGAGCTTCATCTCCTGCCGCTACAAGGCGACGAACATCGTGTGGGACCGCGACGGGGTGAGCCGGAAGTACATCAACCGGGCCTTCACCGCCGCCAAGACCTCGGGCAGCTTCCTGTGTCCGGGATCGGTCGCCACCCCGGCCGGGGACGCGTCCATGCTCTTCCGCTGAGCCGACCGATCGTCAGGGCGGCTACTCACGTGGATCTGAGTAGCCGCCCCGAGGTCCACCCGATGCCCCGCGCCTACGCTCAGACCATGAGCTCCGTTCAGTCCGCAACCAGCAAGGTCCCACCCCGCTCGAGCGCGCGCCGCCTCGTCCGTACGGCGCTGATACTCGGCGGCGTCACACTCCTTGCGGCCGTGTCCTGGGCCGGCTACCGCCTGTGGAACGGCGCGCCGTACCCGGAGGTCGACCCGAACGTGGTCGGCACTCGACTCCGCGCGGAGGTCGAACGCGTACACGACGACCTGGCTCTGACCAGGACGGCTGCCGAGGGGCCGTATCGAGTGGAAACGGGTGCCTGCTACTACCGCGGACTGCGGGGCTTCGCCCACATCGACCAGTCCCGCCGGGACGTTTACAGCTTCGATCTCGACACGAGCACCACCGGTGTTCCGGAGGCCATCGCCCGCACCGGTCAGGAACGCGTCCGCAGCCGGCTGTCACAGCAGGGCTGGAAGCTCATCGGCGAGAACATCACCAGCATGGGATTCCGTTTCGAGAACCCGGACACCGGTGACACGGTCGACGTCAGATGGTACGAGCCCACGGGCACGCTCGCCGTCAGCGTCTTCTCGCAGTGCGGGAAGGTCCCCGCGGGCTTCCCCGGCTAAGCGTCGAGTCTCAAGTGCCGGGACCCCGGCCTCGATGACGTCAGCCATCACTGCCGACGGCCGGATGTGCGTCCAGGCGATGCCCGAGTGCTCGACCGCCTCGGGGCGGCCGCCGCACTGGTCCGGCTCGGCGATCACACGCACACGCCTGCCCGGGGGGTGTGCTTCGCGCCCTTTGTCAAGCCCCGAAAGGTCGCGGCATGACGTGGCCGGGGGGAGGGGGCTTACTCAGGAGATGGACGTACGCGCAGTGCGTGGTCCTTGTCGGTATTCCAGGTTTCACCTCCGGGATGTGGAGGCGTTGACGGTTCGGAAGGAGTGAGCGCATGCGAGTCACCATTGTTTACCCGCTGCCTTATGTCGGGGGGCGAGACGCGTGAGTTCCCTGCCTCCTTCTTCCGAGCGTCCCACTGGTCCTCCGCCCGGCCCTTTGTCGGGCCGGGGCGAGCACGCACCGCCTCCGCCGCCTCCGCCGCCATCAGTGCCTCCGCCTCCGGCGGGGGCTTCGCCGTCGGGGCCGCCGTCGGGCCCTCTGCCCGTGTCTTCCGCCGGGTCCTCGCTTTCGCCGGCGGGCGGCGGCGGGCGGGGTCGTCGGTGGCGATCGCGCTGGGCCGTGCTGAGCATGAGTACGGCGGTGGCCGTGGTGTCGGCGGTCGTCCTCAGCTTCATCGTGCTGGGCGGGAACACCGCGGTGGGCGGTGAGGTCTTCCTCCAGGCCGCTCCTGAGGTCGGGCCGGATCCGTTCACTCCTTCGACGGCCACTCAGGCCGAGAGCGTCGCCCAGGTCACGCCGATGGCCGCCGGCGGGAAGGCGAAGGTCGGCGCTGACGCCACGAGCGCCACGGGCGCTGCGCGCACGCTCGAGGTCGATGGTGGGTATCCGGGGCTGTACGGAGGCACGCGGAACGTCGTGAGCTGTGACGTGGAGAAGCAGATCCGCTTCCTCACGCAGCACCCGGACAAGGGCAGGGCGTTTGCCGTCTCGCTGGGTATCCGCCAGCCCCGGATTCCCTCGTACCTGCGGTCGCTGACCCCCGTCCGGCTGGGCTGGGACACCCGGGTCACCAACCACGGGTACCGGAACAACGCGCCCACCAGCTACCAGGCGGTCCTGCAGGCCGGCACGCCCGTTCTGGTCGACGGCCGCGGCGTGCCCAGGGTGCGCTGCGCCTGCGGCAACCCCTTGGGCCCGCCGGTCGCGGTCAGGGGCAGGCAGACGTACAGCGGTGAGAAGTGGTCCTCGTTCCGGTCCTCCGGCCTCGTTGCGGTCAGGCCGACCGCGAAGCCGGTGAAGACCGTCACGGTCTTCGACCAGGGCCGCAAGGGATGGTACGAGCGCCCGAGCGGAGCGGCGGAGGGCAGGCACGACCGTCCGGTCCCGCCCCCGCAGGGCCAGACGCCCGGCTCGGCCTACCCGGTCCTGCCGGCGGCCCACCCGGGATCGGTGCAGACGCCCCCTGACAAGGGCACGGACACGGCCCCGGGCAGCACCCCGGGGAACGCCCCGGGCAACGTCCCGGGCGAGGCCCCGGGCAACGTCCCGGGCCAGGCCCCGGGCAACGTCCCGGGTCAGAACCCGGGCAACGTCCCGGGCCAGGCCCCTGGCAAGGCACCGCTCCAGGAACCGGGCCAGAAGCCGGGCGCGGTCCCGGGTCAGGACGCGGGGAAGGTCCCGGGCCAGGAGCCCGGCAAGGCGCCGCCTCAGGAGTCCGGACAGGCCCCGGCGAAGGTGCCGGACAAGGTACCGGGCCAGGACCCGGACAAGGTACCGGGCCAGGCGCCCGGCAAGGGTGTCGTCAAGGAGCAAGGCCAGGACCCTGACACGGCCCCCGGGAAGGTGCCGGGCAAGGAGTCCGGCCAGGAGCCTGGCGAGGACCCGGGGAAGGAACCAGTCAAGGTGCCGGGCCAGGCCCCGGACGAGGAGTCCGGCCAGGAGTCGGGCAAGGCTCCAGGCCAGGGCACGGGCAAGGAGTCGGTCCCGGACCCGGACAAGGGTTCGAGCAAGGACGCGGGAAAACTGCCGGGTGATGAGTCCGGCCAGGCACCGGGCAAGGAGCGGGGTCAGGAGCCCGGCAAGGACAGCGGTAAGGCGCCGGACAAGGTGCCGGGTAAGGAGTCGGACAAGGGCTCGGACAAGGGCTCGGACAAGGGCTCGGGCGAGGACTCGGGAAAGGTGCCGGGGCAGGAGTCCGGCAAGGAGCCGAGCAAGGAGACGGAAAAGCTGCCGGGTGACGAGTCCGGCCAGGCACCGGGCAAGGAGCGGGGTCAGGAGCCCGGCAAGGACAGCGGCAAGGCGCCGGACAAGGTGCCGGGTAAGGAGTCGGACAAGGGCCCGGGCAAGGGCTCGGGGGAGAAGCCGGACAAGCACCCGGGTCAGGACCCCGGCAAGGTGCCCGGCCAGGACTCGGGCAAGGAGCGGGGCCAGGACTCGGGGAAGGTGCCGGGCCACGACCCGGACAAGACCCCCGGGAAGGTGCCGGAAAAGGAGTCGGGCCAGGAACCGGGCAAGGCGCCGGAGAAGGATGCCGGCGAGGACCCCGGAAAGGCATCGCCCGGGAACGAGCCGGGCAAGCACTCGGGTCAGGAGTCCGGGAAGGTGCCGGGTCAGGAGTCCGGGAAGGGCCCCGGCAACGGCCCGGGGAAAGCGCCGGGCCAGGAGTCGGACAAGGTCCCCGGTCAGGATTCCGGGAGTGTGCCGGGCCAGGACCCGAACCGGGAGTCCGGGAAGGTGCCGGGGCAGGGTCCGGGTAAGGCCCCGGGCAACGGCGGTGGCAATGACCCGGGCAAGGCGCCCGGGAGCGAGCCGGGCAAGCACTCGGGTCAGGACCCGGGAAAGGCGCCGGGCCAGGAATCCGGCACCGGCTCCGGCAACGGCCAGGGGAAGGTGCCGGGCCAGGGAACGGGGCAGCCGCCCGGTCAGGATCCCGGTAGCGATCCGGGGAGGCAGCAGGGCGGGGATTCCGGTAGTGGGCAGGGGGCGGAGGAGCAGTCCGGGTGATCCGGTGGTCCGGTTGCCCGGGCGATGAGCTCCGGCTGAGCCACCGCGGGCGATGCCTGCGGTGGCTGCGTCCGTGGCTGCGCACCTTGACCGGCCGGCTGAACTGCGCTCCGCCTTGGCCCGGGAGGCGGGCCCGGGCAGTCCGGGAGAATGGACATCATGGCGCAGACGCGGGAGTGGACGTACGACGGCTCGGAGTTGACCTGGCTTCAGGAACGGCTCGGCCGGCCCGGTACCGGCCCCGGGCACGTCGTGTCCGAGCTGGTGCCGAGCGGATTCGAGGCGTACCTGCGCATCTTTCACCGTTTCGAGGCCACGGACGGGTCGGGCCGTACCCGCAAGTGGCAGACGTGGGCCGAGGCAGCAAGGATCGATTTCCACTCTGAGTTGTCGCACCTTTCGCTCCCTGACCGGCACGGCGCCGGGGGCGAACTGGTGTGGACGACCGAAGAAGGGGCCCTTGACGGCCGGAGCCGAGGCGCACTGGCACGTCGTCTCGCCGGCGTGACCGGCGACCAGGGCATCTGCTTCGCCTACGACCTGGCGGCGCTCTGCTGGGGTGAGGAAGAACCACTCATCCGCCATGCCTCCCTGGCCGGTCTGGAATCCGTACGGGAGGAAGTCGCGGACAGGGTGGGTTCGGCCGGCCCGGAATTCTGGTGGCCGCAGGACCGTAGCTGGGTGGTCACCACTGACTACGACCTGCGGTCCACCTACGTCGGCTGCTCGAGCGAGCCCGCTGAGCAGATCCTGGACAACGACGAGCTCGAAGCCCTGCCGGTCACCCCGCAGACACGCGTCGACTGGTACGCCGACAGCCCGCAACCCCGGGGATGACACTGCTCGGGATTCACGCGCGGTGTGTCAGGTGGTGATGGTGGCGACGGGTTCGAGGCCGTAGGTGCGGGCGTAGCCGTTCTCGGTGCCGACGAGGAGGTCGATGACCTCGAAGTAGCGGTCCCAGAACGGGGTTTCGCGCAGTGCGTCGATGAGGAGCTGGTAGGCGTGGTGGTCTTCGGCTTCCCACATCCAGACGTCGGTGACGCGCGCGGAGTAGAACTCGGTGTCGTAGAAGCGTGACCGCACGCCGGTGGTCCCGGCCTCGATCGCGGGCAGGACCTGGGTGGTGAAGGCGTCGACGCGTTGCCGGACGGTCAGGGCGAGCCACTCGGGTGTGGTCTTGACGAGCATGAACGCCGTGACCGGTGGTTCGGTCTTTTCAGCGGACATCAGGGTGCCTCCAACGTGGCAGGGGGTCTTGGTGCGCCGGGCGACTCCGTGCTCCGGCGACGGGTGTGGGCTTCAGGAGAGGACGGCGGGCTTGAGGGTCTGGGCGCACCACTGCTCGAAGCCGGTGGGGGAGGCGGTGTCCGGGGTGCGGGCGACGCCGGCGTCCAGGCCCTGGTCCTTGGCCCGCTTCATGTCGACGAGGCCCTGGACGAACGCCTCGTTGAGGCCGTAGCCGACGAGGGTGGTGTGCAGCTCGTCGAGCGGCCGGCGTTCGTAGCGGACGGGGCGGCCGAGCTGTTCGGTCATGATGCGGGCCAGGTCGTTGGGGGAGACGTCCTGCGGGCCGAGGACCGGGACGCTGTCGGTGCCGGTCCACGAGCGGTCCAGCAGCAGGCCGGCGGCGACGGCCGCGATGTCGGCGCAGGCGACGAGGGGAGCCTTGCGGTCGGCGTCGACGACGTCGGTGAAGACGCCCTTGTCGCGGATCGAGTCGGCCTCCTCCAGGAGGTTCTCGAAGAAGGACGGGTTGGCCAGGGCCCGGTAGGCGACGCCGCTGTCGGCGATGAGGTCGTCCATGGCGAGGGAGGCGGTGACGAGGCCGGCCCGTTCGGCGAGCGGGGTGCCGCGGCCGAGCGCGGAGACGCCGACGACATGGCCGACGCCGTGGGCGGCGAGCGCCTTCACGGCGGGGCGGGTGAAGCCGCTGAAGGCGTCCTGCGGAGTCAGGGAGGCGTCCGGGGGGACGAGCCAGAAGACGGCGTCCGCACCCTCGAAGGCCCGGTCGACGACCTCGGCGTCTCCGTGCGAGCCGGTGATCACCTCGACGCGTCCGCGCGCCGCGTCCGGAAGGCGGGCGGGGTCGCGCACGATCACGCGCAGGTCCTCGCCCGCGGCGGCGCCGGACTCCAGGAGCCGGGAGAGCAGGGGACGGCCGATGTTCCCGGTGGGAGCAGTGATGACGATCATGAAAACCCCATAGGTCGTGCCGGTCGGTACGCCCTCATCCTGCGGAGGATCTCAGGGATGCCACAATGGGAACTTCGGCACGGAATCATTGACTGAAATGGAATGGTGCTGGTGAGCAGCCCGGATTCGGCCCTCGATGCCAATCTCGCCATTGCGTTGGACGCCCTGCTGACCGAGCACAGCGTCACCCGGGCCGCCGCCCGCCTGCACACGTCGCCCGCCGCCATGAGCCGCACGCTCGCCCGCCTGCGCCGCACCCTGCAGGATCCGCTGCTGGTCCGGGCCGGGCAGACCATGGTCCCCACCCCGCGCGCCCTGGCCCTGCGTGAGGAAGCCGCGGCCGTGGTGCAGCGCCTCGGGGCCCTGCTCAGCCCCGACACCGGCGTCGACCCCGCCACCCTGCGCAGCACCTTCACCCTGCAGACCGCCGACCTGGTCGGCGCGGCACTGGCCCCCGGACTGCTGCGCCTGGCCGAGCAGGAGGCGCCGGGGGTCTCGTTCCGGCTCCGGGCCGAGGAGTTGGAGGCCGGTCCCGCCCTGCGCGACGGTCGCATCGACCTGGAGGTCGGGTCCATCGACCATGTGGATCCCGAAACCAGGGTCGAGGAACTGGTCAGCCTCCGCATGGTGGCGGCCGTCCGGCCCGGCCATCCGCTGACCGAAGGACCCGTGACCCCGGCCCGGCTCGCCGCCGCCCAGCACGTCGCGGTCAGCCGCCGCGGCCGCTTCACCGGCCCCCTCGACACCGCCCTGGCCGAGCAGAACCTTCATCGGCGGGTCAGCATCGTCCTCCCCAGCCACCTGGCCGCCATGACCCTCGCCGCGCGCAGCGACATCGTCTGCCTCGTACCCGCCGCACTCCCCGGAGCCGCCCCCTCGCCCCTCACCGACGACGCCATCGCCCTCGGACTGCACCTCCTGGACATCCCCCTGACGATGCCGCCCGTGACCGTCGGCATGGCCTGGCACCCCCGCCATGCGGCCGACCGAGCCCACCACTGGCTCCGCAACGCCATCCGCCGGACCCTCTGCCCGCCCGGGAGCCCAACGGCATGATCCGTCCGCCCCGTCGGGGTGGTCGATCAGCGCAGCGATTCCTTCGGGGGGCGCTCGCGCATGGCTCCGTACGCGATGAAGTACGCCGGGATCCGGTTCAGCCACCGCGACTCGGTGACGAGCTCCGTCATCCGCTTGGCCCGCCGGGGATCGCCGAACGCGGTGCGGCCGGCCAGCAGCGGACCGATGACCTGGGTGTGGGCCAGGCGCTGGAGGCCCTGGGTCGCCACGGTGGTGGGCCAGCGGCGGTGTTGGACGCGGCGCACGTCGCGCAGTCCCACGGTGCCCTCGCGCAGCGGCCGCACGAGGTAGCGGGCCGCGGCCACCGCGTCCTGTACGGCGAGGTTGATGCCGATGCCGCCGACGGGTGACATCGCGTGGGCGGCGTCGCCGATGCACAGCAGCCCGGGGCGGTGCCAGCGGCGCAGCCGGTCGAGCCGTACGTCGAGCAGTTTCACCTCGTCCCAGGAGGTGACGGCGTGGCTCCGGTCGGCCAGCCACGGGACGGCGGCCGTGAAGCGGGACATGAAGCGCTCCAAGCCCTCGGCGCGGCGCTCGACGTCGGTTCCCTTGGGGATGAGCGCGGCGCACTGCCAGTAGTCGCCGCGGTCGATGAGCGCGGTGAAGAACCGGTCGCCCAGTCCGCCCACGAGTCCGCTGGGGTCGTCCTCGTGGCGCGGCAGGCGGAACCACCAGGCGTCCATCGGGCACGGGAAGTCCTCCAGGCCGAGCTCGGTCAGGTCCCTGGCCAGCGAGCCGCGGCCGTCGCAGGCCACGGTCAGGGTGGCCCTGAGTTCGCCGGTGCTGCCGTCCGCGGTGCGGTAGCGCACGCCCGTGACGCGTCCGCGCTCGATGAGGAACGACGTCGCCTCGGTGTCCATGCGCAGGCGGAACGAGGGTTCCCGGGCCGCTTCGTCGGCGAGGAGGTCGAGCAGGTCCCACTGGGGCACCATCGCGATGTAGTTGTACTTTCCGTGCAGCGCCCCGATGTTCCCGATCGTGACCAGGGACCGGTCCGGCCCGAGCGGCAGCTGCACCGTGGTCACGCGACGCTGCGGCAGCTGGGCGAACCGTTCGGCGAGGCCGATGTCGTCGAGCAGCGCAAGGGTCGAGGGGTGCACGGTGTCACCGCGGAAGTCGCGCAGGAAGTCGCCGTGTTTCTCCAGCACCGTCACCTCCACACCGGCCCGGGCCAGCAGCAGCGCCAGCACCATTCCGGCCGGCCCGCCTCCCACCACGCAGCACGTCGTGCGCTCCACGGCAACCACTCCCTTCGCGGGGCTCGGGTGAGTCCCAGGGGAGGTATACCGCACAGGAGGCGGCCGGGCCGGTAGCGGCGACGCCGACCTGACCGGCCTTCAGCAGGCCCTCGTCCCGCGCTACTTGCGGGCGGCCGACGTCACCACTGGTAGGGGCTGTGCATCGTGAGAAAGCGTATGTCGAGGTCGGACTCCAGGTAGTCCATGCGCTGCTCCCAGAAGGCCTGCATGTGGGGGAGGGCGAGGTGGGCGTCGAGATCGGCCTGGGAGCGCCAGGCCTCGTAGAAGACGAAGACGCCGGGCTCGTTGCGATCCTCGTGGAAGTGGTACTCGAGACAGCCGGACTCCTGCCGGGTCGGCTCGACGAACGAGAGCAGGAGTCGCTTCAACTCCTCGGCGCGTTCGGGCTTGGGGCGTGCGGTGCCGACGAGTGCGAACGGCTGGGACATGCAGGGTTCTCCCCCCGATAGGTACAATGAATCTCGTACCTGCCGGACGTTATCGAACTCATAGGTACGATGCAATCCATACCTGAAGGGAGGTGTCCCGAATGCCCGACGGCGAAGGCCACCCGAGCATCGAGGAGATGGAGCTCGGCCCCGTGCTCTCCGCGCTGGCGGATCCACTGCGCCGCCGAGTGGTGCGTGAGCTGGCGGCCGAACCCGACGGCGCGGCACGGACGTGCAGCTCCTTCGGGCTGCCGGTGTCCAAGGCGACCGTCACGCACCACTTCCGCGCGCTCCGCGAGGCCGGGCTGATCCGGCAGGTCGACCGGGGCAACAGCCGGATGGCCAGCCTGCGCCGGGCCGACATCGAGCAGCGGTTCCCCGGACTGCTGGGCATCGTGGCGGCCGAGCCGGCCGAGTAGCCCCGGACCCGTCCCGGCGACGTCGGCGTACGGACGTGCCTCGGTCCCGAACCCCCGACGGGTTCGGGACCGAGGCACATCCGCGGTGCGGCCAGGTCACCGCTTGAAAATGTCCTTGATCTTCTCCTTGGCCTGGCGGGCATCGCCCTTCGCCCGCTCGGCGCGGCCTTCGGCGGTCAGCCGCTCATTGCCCACCAGGCGGCCGGCCGCCTCCTTGAGCTTGCCCTTGGCCTGCTCGGCCTTGGCCCGGCTCTTCTCGTCCCTCGACACAGCTGATCACTCCCTGTGGGTGCGGGAAATGCCTTGTTCTCCGCGTCTGACCCCGATTGCGGCCCGCAAACGTGGGCCGCGGGACCGAGCAGGGCGTCCGGTCAGGCGGGCGGGACGCCGAACGGCATGCCGGAGAGGTAGTGCGTGCCCAGCGCCTCGCGATGGTCCGCGTTTCCGAGGTGCTCGTCCCGACGGAATTCCGGAGCGGCCTTGATCTGTTCCTTCGTACGGTCCACGTAGACCTTCTCCGCCGCGTGGTCGATGCGGGTCACCAGCCCGGCCGGCAGCAGGACCTCCTTGCCGAGGATCCACACGCCGGTGTCGACGACCAGATAGGCGTCGGTGACCTCGTCGGAGTGCTTGTCGACCTTGCCGATGCCGCCGTCGACCGCCTCGACCCCGTAGCCGGTGAGGTCGGCCGCCAGGTAGTCGACACCGACGCGGTAGGCCCACACGTTCTCCGTCATGCGAAACAACTCCTTCGATCGAAACCGTGGCCCCTGCGCCCCCGTGGCCCCGGGGTGCGGGAACCTCCGTCGACGGCGCGCCTGCCCGGTCACCCACGGTTCCACTCCCGTACGTGCAAAGCCGCCGACTCGCTCCGAGAAAAAGTGCGCTCCGACCGTTTGAGCCGATGGAGACCGGCCATAAGCGCGGTCACGGGAGTCCGAGACGGTGAGCGGCGCGGACTCCCGAGCGGACCCGAGCCGCGTGGTGGCATCCCCCCGCCATCACGCGGCCGGGGCTCGTCCGCACCCGGTGCAGGCCATGCCGCCGGCCGGCCCGCACGGCAACCGGACGCCGTCGCCCCTCGGCCGGCGCTCTTTCCGGCCGCGCCGCACACGCCGGTCTCCGTCCTCCTGTGTCAGCTCTCTCCCGCGGGGCAGGGGCGTGAACGTCCATGTCACCTACATCCGTTGAGGAGATATGAACAGCGCTCTTCGTGTGCTGACCGTCCTGGGCGGCTCGATCCTGCTCACCTTCGTGGCCGGATGGGCCTTCGACCTGCTGCTGCGCCGAGCCGACGTCCGCCACCCCGAAACGCCCCTGTGGAACCTGCTGCGGCGGTGCCGCCGCGCCCTGCAGATCGTGCTCCTCGCCGCGCTGCTCAAGGGTGCCTACCGGCAGATCGCCTGGCCACCGCTGCAGGACCACGCGGCCGCCGTCGGCCGGGTCCTCTCGCTGACCCTGATCGGCGCGGGGGCCTGGCTGATGGTGGCCGTGGCCTCCGCCGTCGTCGAGTCGGGGTACGCCCGCTACGCCACGGCCACCCGCGACCCGGCCCGGCTGCGCCGGGTCCGCACCCAGGTGACCCTGATCATGCGGGTGGTCACGGTCCTCGTGGCGGTCGTCGCGGTCGCCGCGATGCTCGTCACCTTCCCGAGCTTCCGCGCGCTCGGCACGTCCGTGCTCGCTTCCGCCGGGATCATCGGAATCGTGGCCGGCGTCGCCGCGCAGTCCACCCTCGGAAACCTCTTCGCGGGCTTCCAGATCGCCTTCGGTGACATGGTGCGCATCGGCGACACCGTCGTGGTCGCGGGCGAGTGGGGGGTGGTCGAGGACATCACCCTCACCTTCCTCGCGGTACGCACCTGGGACGAACGCCGGATCACCATGCCCGTCTCGTACTTCACCACCCGCCCCTTCGAGAACTGGTCACGCGGCGGCGTCCAGATGACCGGCACCGTCTTCCTCCACTGCGACCACCGCGTGCCCGTGGCCCTCATGCGCGACAAGGCCGAAGAGATCCTGCACGGCTGCAAGGAGTGGGACGGCCGCGCCTGGGACCTCGCCGTCACCGAGACGACGCCCTCCACCGTCGTGCTACGGGTCATCGTCACCGCCAAGGACCCCGACGACCTGTGGACGGTGCGCTGCGCCGTACGGGAGCAACTGGTCGCCTGGCTCGCCGAGAAGCACCCGGACGCCCTGCCGCGCGTCCTGCTGGACCCGGCACCCGGACCGGCACGGGGACCGGAAGCCCCCGCCGGAACCGAGGGCCGTCGTACGGCCCAGCCGGAGGCGACCGTCACCTCGCGAGAGCCCCGGTGAACGGCGACCCGACGGCCACGGCCGTCATCGTCCCGCCCGGACAACCGCTCGCATCCCCGCCCGAAAGCTGGGCAGCCGACTGGTACGCGGCCGAACCCGACCGCTTCATCCGCCGAACCGGCAAACGAAGGGCACTCCTGTGGCACGCACCGTCGCCCACGTCATCGTCGACGCACTCGAGGAACTGGGCGTCCAGCACGTCTTCGGCGTGGTCGGCGACGCCTTGAACCCGCTGACCGACGCCATCCGCACCTCCGTCGGCCTGAACTGGGTCGGCTGCCGGCACGAGGAGGCCGCGGCCTTCGCCGCCTCGGCGCAGTCCCAGCTCTCCGGGACCCTCGGGGTGTGCATGGGTACGGTGGGACCCGGCTCCGTGCACCTGCTCAACGGCCTCTACGACGCCGCCAAGAGCCGAACCCCCGTCCTCGCGATCTGCGGCCAGGTCCCCCTGGCCGAGATCGGCAGCGACTACTTCCAGGAGGTCGACAACGACCTGCTCTTCCGCGACGTCGCCGTCCACCGGGCCACCGTCACCTCCCCGGACCAGATGCCGCGCCTGCTGGAATCCGCCGTACGCGCCGCCGTGACCCGGGGCGGTGTGGCCGTCCTCACCGTCCCCGGCGATCTGGGGGATTGCGAAGTGGGCGACGATCGCCCCACGCGGTTCGCCCTCGACCGCGCCGTCACCCGGCCGGACGACCCGGCCCTCGCCCGGGCGGCGGAGCTGCTGAACGCGGCCTCCCGTGTGACCCTGCTCGTCGGTCAGGGCGCCCGCGAGTCCCGTACCGAGGTCCTGCGGACCGCCGAGCTGCTGGCGGCGCCCATGGTCCTCACGCTGAAGGCGAAGGAGGGCTTCGAGGACGACAACGCCTTCCAGGTGGGCCAGACCGGTCTGATCGGCAACCCCGCCGCGGCCCACGCGCTCGACAGCGGTGACGTGCTCCTCATGCTGGGGACCGACTTCCCCTACCGGGAGTGGTACCCGAAGGACGTCAAGGTGGTTCAGGTAGATGCCCGCGAGGAGCACCTGGGACGCCGCACCCCCGTGGACGTGGGCCTGGCCGGCGACGTCGGCGCCACGCTGCGGGCCCTGCTGCCGCTGCTGAACGCGGCCCCGGACCGCGCCCACCTCGACGACGCGCGGAAACGCTTCGCCGACTGGCAGGAGGGGCAGCAGAGGCTGGCCGACCCCGCCCACGATCACCGCTGGACCGGGAAGCTGCGGGCCGCCCTGGACAACCGCGAGCACGCCATCCGCCCCGAGGCGCTGGCCGCGGCCGTGGACGCGTACGCCGCCGAGGACGCCGTGTTCACCTCCGACACGGGTATGGCCACCGTCTGGCTCTCCCGCTTCGTCACGATGCGCGGCGACCGCCGCCTGATCGGCTCGTACAACCTCGGCTCGATGGCCAACGCCATGCCCCAGGCCCTCGGTGCCCAGTTGTGGGCGCCCGACCGGCAGATCGTCGCACTGTGCGGGGACGGCGGGCTGAGCATGCTGCTCGGCGACCTCATGACCATCAAAACGTACCGGCTGCCGGTGAAGCTCGTCGTCTTCGACAACCGCCGCCTGGGCATGGTCAAACTGGAACAGGAGCAGGCGGGTCTGCCCGAGTTCGGCACGGAGCTCGACAACCCCGACTTCGCCGCGGTCGCCACGGCCCTCGGCCTGACGGGGATCCGGGTCACCGACCCGGCCGATCTCCACGAGGGCGTACGCCGGGCGTTCGAGACACCGGGACCGGTCCTGCTCGACGTGCTCACCAACCCGGAGGAAGTCGCCGTGCCCGGCAAGCCGACCGTGGCCCAGGGCTGGGGCTTCGCCGTGGCCAAGGCCAAGGAGCTCCTGCCGGGCCGTGAGGGCTGACGGCCCTCTCACGAGACCATCCGATGTGCCCCGGGGCGCAGTTGAAGGCAAATCGGTACGTGCAGAACGGGAAAGCCGGGGCATACGCGTTTTCGGAGGCGGAGTTCGAGTGGAAACGAGAAATCCGCCCGCACGACAAACGGAAAGAGAAAGGGCGGCGAAACCTCCCTCGCCGTCCTTTCGTTCACCGGAGGAGTTGTTTCGCGTGACTGATGTGTGGAGTTACAAGTCGACGTCGGGCCACCTGGCCGGTACCGACCTCACCGGCTACAAGGTCGAGGCGGTCGACGGCAGCATCGGCAAGGTCGACAAGCACTCCGACGAGGTCGGTGACGCCTACCTGGTCGTGGACACCGGTGTGTGGATCTTCGGCAAGGAAGTGCTCCTGCCGGCCAGCACCGTGATCATGGTCGACCCGGACCAGCGGGTGATCCACGTGGACCGCACCAAGGAGCAGATCAAGGACTCCCCGGAATTCCACCAAGAAAAGCACCTCGGCGACGCGGGCTACCGTGAGCAGCTGGGCATGTACTACGGCGTCGGCGGCCCCTTCGGCGGCCCGTTCGCCTGACCTGCGAGGAGCACGGGGCCCGGACTCGACGCGCCGAGTCCGGGCCCCGTGTATCGCGGGCGTATCGGAAACCGCATACGCCACCGCGACGGCCCTCCGTCTCCAATGAGGGCATGAACCACAACGTATCCCTGTCGCCGCCGCCCCGCCGCACGCGCAGGACCGTGCTCCTCGGCCTGGCGGTGCTCGGCCTCGCGGGCACCGCGCACGTCCTGCGGGGGCCGCTCATGATGTCGGCTCCGGCGTGCACGGCCGGGCGGTGGCACGGCTGCTTCGACACCTTCAACGGTGTGGTGCTCATGACGTTGGTCGCGCTGCCGTTGGCCGTGCTGGTGGTGTGGGCCCTCGCACGCCGGCGGCGTGCCTCCGGCGCGACATCGGCATGGCGGCTGTCGCTGGCCGAGGTGGGCATGGTCCACGGGACGGTGCCGTTCCTGTGGATGACCATGATGCCGGGCGCCGGAGCCGGCATCGTCCCCGGCCGGGTGAGCCTGGTACCGCTGCGGGACCTGGTCACGATGGGGCCGCTGGGGATCGTCGGCAACCTGCTGGTCTTCGCGTCGCTGGGGTTCTTCGCCCCGATGCGATTCGCGGCACTGGCGTCCGTGCCGCGGATCCTGGCGCTCGGGGCGGGCTGCTCGGTCCTGGTCGAAATCGCACAGTACGTCCTGCGGCTGGACCGGGTGTCCTCCGTGGACGACGTACTGGTCAACGCCGCCGGGGCCGTGCTGGCCGCGCTGGCATCGCGCCGCTGGTGGCGCACTTCGGCGCAAGCGCCGTCGGACCGGCCGCGCCCCGCGCTGGTATCGGCAGGCTGAGTGGAGTGTCCGGGGTGGATACGACCGTGGATACGTCGGCGATATCCCGTGCTGCTTAGGCTTCGGACATGCGCGTACTGATCGTGGAGGACGAACCCTATCTGGCCGAGGCCGTCCGGGACGGTCTGCGGCTGGAGGCGATCGCCGCCGACATCGCCGGCGACGGCGACTCCGCCCTGGAACTCCTCAGCGTCAACTCCTACGACCTCGCGGTCCTCGACCGCGACATCCCCGGCCCCTCCGGCGACGAGGTCGCCCGGCGCATCGTCGCCTCCGGCAACGGCATCCCGATCCTCATGCTCACCGCCGCCGACCGGATCGACGACAAGGCTTCCGGGTTCGAGCTCGGCGCCGACGACTACCTCACCAAACCGTTCGATCTGCGGGAGCTCGTCCTGAGGCTGAGGGCGCTGGACCGCAGACGCGCGTACGCCCGGCCCCCGGTCCGCGAGATCGCGGGCCTGCGGGTCGACCCCTTCCGCCGGGAGGTCTTCCGCGACGGACGCTACGTCGCGCTCACCCGCAAGCAGTTCGCCGTGCTGGAAGTCCTCGTCGCCGCCGAGGGCGGGGTCGTCAGCGCCGAAGAGCTGCTGGAGCGGGCCTGGGACGAGAACGCCGACCCCCTCACCAACGCCGTGCGCATCACCGTATCCGCCCTGCGCAAACGACTCGGCGAACCATGGGCCATCGCCACGGTGTCCGGCGTCGGCTACCGCATCGACACCGGCAGTCCGCATGCGTAGACGCCCAGGGCTCAGTGCCCGGCTCAAACTCACCCTCAGCTACGCCGGATTCCTCGCCGTCGCCGGCACGCTCCTGCTCGCCGTGGTGTGGGTGTTCCTGCTGCGCTACGTCCCCGACAACTCCCAGGGCCTGCTCGGGATCTCACCCAACCGCTACCTCCTCGTGCACACCTTCGCCCCCGCCGCGGCCGTGGCGATGGCATTCCTGCTGGTGTTCGGCCTCGTCGGGGGATGGCTCCTCGCCGGCCGGATGCTCGCACCCCTCACGCAGATCACAGACGCCGCACGGAGGGCCGGAAACGGGTCGCTGTCGCATCGCATCCGCATGACGGGCCGCCAGGACGAATTCCGCGAACTCTCCGACGCGTTCGACTCGATGCTCGAACAACTCGAGTCCCACGTCGCCGAGCAGCAGCGGTTCGCCGCGAACGCCTCCCACGAACTGCGCACCCCGCTGGCGATCTCGCGGACGCTCCTCGACCTCGCCCGCAAGGACCCCACGCGGGACCGGGACGAACTCATCGAACGCCTGCACGCCGTCAATACGCGGGCGATCGACCTCACCGAGGCCCTCCTGCTGCTCAGCCGCGGCGACCGCGGAAACCTCCGCCCCGAGAGCGTCGACCTCTCCCTCATCGCCGAGGAAGCCGCCGAAACGCTGCTTCCCCTCGCCGAACAGCGCCGGATCACGCTCGACGTCACCGGCGGGGCGGCCCGGACCAACGGCTCTGCGGAGCTCCTGCTGCGGATGGCGTCGAACCTCGTCCAGAACGCCATCGTCCACAACCTCCCCGCCGGCGGCACCGTGACCGTCCACACCGAGGCGGACGGCGACACGAGCGTGCTGCGGGTCGAGAACACGGGCCGGCGGCTCCCACCGGAGCTGGTACCGACCCTCACCGAACCCTTCCAGCGCGGAACGGAACGCGTACGCACCGACGAGCACGCCGGCGTCGGCCTCGGCCTGGCCATCGTGCACAGCATCGTCCGCGCCCACGACGGGACCCTCGACCTCGTCCCCCGCCCCGCCGGCGGCCTCCACGTCACGGTCCGGCTTCCCGGCACGCCCTCACGGGACGACCTCTAGCTAGCCTCCGGGCTGAGCGCCGACGGCCTGCCGGTAGGCCACGTGCCCGCCCAGCGCACCCGTGACGGCGACGGCAGCCAGGCCGCCCAGCGACCACAGCCTGCCCTTCGCCGTGCGGCCGCGGAGCCGCGCCGTCAGGGAGACGGAGTAGCAGGCCACCGCGGCCACGTTGCAGACCGCGTGGGCCAGCCCGACCCGGGCCTGCTCGGGCGGCAGATCAGCCCAGTCCGCCCAGCCGGCCAGCGCGGCCGGCGCGACCCCGGCCAGCCCGACGCCCGTGAGGGTCGTTGCCGCACGCTGCGTCCCCGGCACCACGTCCAGCACGGCGGCGGACAGCCAGCAGCCGATCGGTACCTGCACCAGGACGGGATGCACCGGGTGGCCCAGTGGCCTGCCACGCAACAGATCCCGCATCCCGCCCAGAGGAAGCGACCGGATTCCCCGCTGGAGCAGCCTGATCGCCGGATCGGCGACCGTCGTCCGTTCGAGCAGGCTGAGGGACCTCAGCCAACCTGCCGATGCCGCATCGAGTGCCGAGGTCTGCCCAACTGCCGTCGGAGTACCGGGGGCGTATGAGTTCATACACGACGCCTACCCGGCGGCACGCCGCCATCCCGCCACGGCCTCGACTGCACCCGAACGGACGGCCTGCCAACGGCGGAGCCCGCACGGCTCGAGAATCCCGGCTGTCGGCCCGGTGCCCGGTCGATTACGGGGTAACCGCGCCAGGAGGGCGTACGCAGTGGGGAGGCTCCGGATGAGCACCGAGGAGCGGATCGCCGAAGCCGACGCCCCCGCGCCCGTACCCGAAGCGGCCATCGCCAGCGTCGAGGCCGACCTGGCCGAGATCAAGGAGAGAGCGCACCGATGACCAACGAACCCGGAACGAGTATCGGCACGCCCACCCCCGAGGAGCTGCGCGAGCAGGTCGAGCTCACCCAGGACGGATTCGGGCAGGCCGTTGAGGCGCCGGCGGGCAGGGCCTGGGCCGCTCGGGCATCCGGGCTGGTCGCCCGGGCCGTGCTGCGCGCGGGCCAGTTGACGGCGGAGAAGACCCCGGACCCGGTTCTCGACAAGGCCGGCCGGGCCGCGAGGGCGGCGCGCGTCAATCGCACGCCTCTGCTCGCCGCGGGAGCGGTTCTGGCCGTTCTCGTGCTGCTGCGGCGCGGCCGCGGACGCGGGCGCCGATGAGCGCGTCCGCGATCGCCCAGCGGCCGGTCAGCTCGGTCAGCTGTCGGAGGCCGGTCAGCTGTCGGGCTCCGCGGCCGAGATCGCCGCGAGAGCCGACCCCGGGTCCTGTTCGACCGCGAGGTCGCCCAGCGTGACGACGCCGACGATGTCACCGTCCTCGGTCTGCACGGGCAGGCGCCGCAGCGCCTTCCGGCGCATGAGGTCGACGGCATGGTCCACCTTGTCGTCGGGCCGGACGGTGACCGGCGCACTGCTGCAGACGGCCTGCACGGTCGTCTCGGCGGGATCCCTGTTCTCGGCCATGGCACGGACGACCAGATCGCGATCGGTCAGGATGCCGCACAGCCGGCCCCCGTCGACGACGAGCACGTCTCCGATGTCGGCGTCCCGCATCACGCGCGCCGCTTCCGCCAGTGACGTCTGCTTTTCGACGGTCACCGGATTCTTGGTCATCACCTCGTGGACGCGTCGCGTCATGGTTCCTCCGACTGCTGGAAGGTGCTCCTGCCGGGCTGCTACCCGCCCCGGCGCCGACTAGGCCTCCGACAGGGCGCGGGCAGATGGCCCGGCTCACGCCTGGGGCTGGAACCGCCGGGCGCCGTGGCTCCTCGGCTGGTGTGCGACTTCGATCACGAATCCGCTGCGGGGCCGGGTCGGGATCCGGCTCAGCGGGATGGACAGGTCCTGCTGGGGTACGGCGAAGTCCAGATCGGCCAGGACCGGCGCGAGCGCGGCCAGCAGGGAAACGGTGATGTCCTCGCCGGGGCAGCGGTGGCCTGTGCGCGCGTCGCCCCCGCCCTGCGGGATCAGCGCGTCACGGTCGGGTTCGTGGCCGAGGAAGCGTCCGGGGTCGAAGTGGTACGGCCGGTCCCACAGCTCCGGGTCGTGATGGTGCCCGTACACGTCGAGGAGGAGGTGGGTCCCGGCGGGGATCTCGTGACCGGCGAGGGCGAGGTCGTGAGCGGCGACAGCTCCGATGAAGGGCACGAACGGGTAGAAGCGGCGAACCTCGTGGGCGAACGCTCGGGCATGGACGCGGCCACCCCCGCGCAGCTGGTCGCGCACACCGGGATAGCGGTGGAGGGCGTGGGAGGCGAAGACGGCGAACCATGTGATGGCGACGGTGGGACGGATGATGTTCAACAGCTCGACGGCTGCCGTGTGCGGATCGAGCAGGGTGCCGTCCTGCTCGCGGTGGAGCGCGACCGCCTCCAGTGGGCTCCCGGCCAGTGACGCGTGCCGGGACGGGGAGAAGACGCCGTCGGGGTGCGGTCCGAGTCTGCGGAGGTCGGCGACGGCGGCCGCGAGGGCCCGTTCCTGGCGGTGCCGGGCGTGTCGGGCACGTACGCGACGGGGTCCTGCCGTGGCGAATCCGTCGATCATGGCGACGCAGTCCTCGGCGACCTCCCGGGCCGCGTCCTCCGGAACCGGCAGACCCACCCAGGCGCAGACCGCCCGGGTGAGGAGTGTGGCCACCTCGTCGAAGAGGACCACCCTGCGGCCTTCCCAGGTCGTCACGGCTTCGCGCCAGCCGTCCTCGATGCTCTCGGTGAGAGTGGCGATGGAGCCCGGAGACATGAGCAGGGAGACGAAGAGCTCCTTGCGCACCCGGTGTGGCGGCCCGTCCAGGCTGTGGACCGCTCCCTTGCCGAAGAGGGCGTCGAGCACGTGCGAGGGGAGGGCGCCGTGCCGCTGGACATGGCTCTCGTCATAAAACAGGGCGACGGCCCCGGGCCCGTGCAGCAGCGCCGCGCGACGGCCGAACAGGTGGGTGGAGACCACGGGCGCACCGTGGTGGGACCGGCGCAGGTCCGGGGCCCACGCGTAGCCGTGGGTCAGCAGGGACAGGGTGCTGTCGGTCAACAGAACGGACATGATCTGCCCCTACGGGATCGGGGGACCGCGATCAGGAGCGATCGCAGGTCCCGGTCCCGGCCGCAGGTCCCGGCCACAGGCCCCGGTCCCCGCCGCCGGTCCCTGTCAGACGGCCTGGGATGCGAGCTCGTTGTAGGCCAGGTCGGACACGGTCGTGGCCCGGACGGTGACCTGGATACCGTCCAGGACCTCCTGAAGGACGCGGTGGGCGGAGGAGTAGGCGAGCTTGTGCGCCGACGGCGCCGCGTCGGGCATCCAGAGGATCATCACGAGGTCGCTCCTGCGGGCCCCGTCCGACGCGGCGAAGTGCAGGTCGTACACGACCAACCGGGGTTCGTCGGCCGGAAGCGACTCCAGCATCTCCTCGTGCGTGAGGTTCGCCTGGCTCTCGACGACCACGGTGTCCAAGGGCTCGTTCAGCCGGTAGAAGACCGTGTTGATCTCACGTTTGCTCTTCAGCTCCTGCAAGGCGCTCAGGCAGCTGTCGTCCACGGTGATAGGCCGGCTGCTCACGGGCGATCGTCTCCCTGCGGGTGCTGCCGGATCTGTTCCTCGCGGCCGATTCCCGGGCGCTGCCGCTTGGCGGAATGGCCTGCGGCGTGACGCCCACCGGCGTCTTGCGTGCGGCCCGTCACGGCTTCGTCCGCTGTCTGCCGGGCCTCGCGGTCCCCGCTCTCGCCGACGGCGTCCGACGGCGGTGTGGGCGCACGGTGGCGCGGCTGCTCCGGTCGGCTCATGTCGCACCTCCTCGATGCCCGGGCCGGGCCGATCCGCTCGCGGTAGTGCCGATCTGCTCGCGGTACTGGGGCCCGCTCGCGTCAAGTCTCCTCGCTCCCGGCCCGAGCCGCCTGATGGCGCCTGCCCGGCCCGCGGCCGGCGAAACCCGGACGCAGCCGCGCGTCACGGGGCCGACGCGTTATCGGGCACGGGATCGGCAGCCCAGGCCGGCACGGGCGCCGGAGGCAGCGACCACCGAACCAGGCGGACCGCCGCGCGGGCCACGGGCCGCACCCACCACCGCTCCAGCGGGAATCGCCGGGGCAGCCCCAGCTCTGCCCGGGCCCAGGCCGGCAGCAGTGCGACCGCGCCCGCGGCCAGGGCCCCGTACGGCAGGCGCAGCGCCCACGGCAGTGGCGGGTGGCGGAGGATGAAGCGGGCCGCCTCCCTGGCTTCGGGGGTGCCGCGCAGCTGCGGCCGGTAGTCCTCGATGCGGGCGGCGAGTTCCGCGCTGGTGCGTGGCGGGTCGGTGACACCCAGCGCCGCCCCGACCCGCGCCATGCCCGCCACGTACGCGTCCTGGTCCGGGCCGCTCAGCGGGCGGGAGCCGTAGCGCTGGTGGGAGCGGAGGAAACAGCTCAGCTCGGCGTCGTGCACCCATTCGAGGAGGGCGGGGTCCGTGGCCGCGTACCGCTCGCCTCCGGGAGCCTGCCCGCTGACCGTCCGGTGCACCGCGATGACACGGTCGACCGCCCGTTGCGCGTCGTCCGCCGTGCCGAAGGTGGTGAAGGCGAGGAAGGTGCTGATGCTCTGCAGCCTGCCCCAGGGGTCTTCCCGGTACGCGGAGTGCCGGGCCACGGCGGCCATCGCCAGAGGGTGCAGGGACTGCAGCAGCAGGGCGCCGATCCCGCCGACGAACAGGGCGGCGTCGGCGTGGACCCGCCGCACAGGGTGGTCCGGCCCGAACCAGCGCGGACCGGGCGTGAGGTGGACGCGGCTGCGGGTGTCCGGACCCGAGGGCCCGGCAACCCGCAGGAAGAGGGCCTCGCCCAGCCGCGCACGGGCGCGCGCAGGGGTACCTGCGAACGTACGGGCGCCTGTGAAAGCTGTCCTCCACCGGCCCATGACAGCAGTATGCCCACCCGTTGCCGCCGCGGGCACCGACCGGCAGCGGCCCTGGTGCTATTTGCCTTCCAGCGCCTCCACCAGCTGAAGGAGGTTGCCGCCGGCCACGATGAGGGCGAGGTGGTCGTGGTAGTCCCTGCTGCTGACGATCAGGCCGTCGCGGACCCGCAGCACCAGGATGTTGGCGACCTCGAAATTCCGTCCCGTCACGCGGTGGTGCACCTGGTAGTCGAACTCGGCGACGACCACCTCCGCGTCCTCGGTTTCCCGGACGATCACGTTCGCCGGGGTCAGTTCCACGGGCGAACTCGCGGAGACCTGGGCGAAGCGCTCCCTGAGCGCCGCCCGCCCCTCGACCCGGCGCGGCCCGACCGGCTCGAAGACGGTCTCCACCACGGCGTCCTCGGCGTAGAGCTCGGCCAGCTCCGTGTACCGCCCCGCGCCGATGCCCTCGATCAGCTTGTGGAAGACCTCGCGCGGCGACAGCGTTTCGGGCATGACGAACCTCCAGTGAGACCGTGGATAGAATCGGACTAGCGACTCCGTTTTCACGATACGGACTGGAGACTCCGGTTGTCCAGGGTGGTTCCGCCGTCGCCTGCGAAAGGCGGAGAGGGATGGCTGGCGGTCAGGAGCGCCCACTGAGGGCGGACGCGGCACGCAATCGGGCCAGGCTGCTGGATGTCGCCACGGAGGTGTTCACCACCCGCGGTGTCGGCGTGCCGACCGAGGAGATCGCGCGGACCGCCGGGGTCGGAGTCGGCACACTCTTCCGGCATTTCCCGACCAAGGAGGCACTGCTGGAGGCGGTGATGGTCCGCAGGCTGGAGGAGATGGCGGCCCGGACCGCGCGGCTGGCCGCCGAGGCCGGGCCCGCCGAGGCCTTCTTCGCCTGCTTCCGCCTGGTGGTGGAACAGTCCGAGGGCAAGAACGAGTTCACCCAGGCTCTCGCTGCGGCCGGGGTGGACGTACACGCGTCTCTGCAGGAGCCGACCATGGAGATCCAGGCCCGGCTGGCCGATCTGCTGGCCGGCGCGCAACGGGCCGGAGCGGTCCGCCCGGAACTGGGCCTGCCGGAGTTCATCGCCCTCCTGGCCGGCACCGGCCGGGCGCTGGAACAGCTCGGAGCGGATCCGGCGCCCCGGGAGCGCATCTTCGACGTCGTCTTCGACGGGCTGCGGCCACGCTGAACCGGGCCGGTGGTGGGGGCTACGCGGGGTTTCGGAGCATGGGACGGGCCCAGAGCGCGTCGACGTCGTCGGACTGCGGCCGCAGCCCGAGCTCGCGGAGCTGGTTGACCGCCATCACGGCGGTGAACATCGCATTCGGATTGGCGCCGCCGACCCCCAGCTCGGCGAGGCTCTCCCCGTAGCGTGGGGTGAACGCGCTCGGCCGGATCCGGCTGCTCTCCCTGGTTAGCCCGCATACCCGGTCATGACCCTGCGCGGTGCCGTCGACCACGAATTCTCCTGCGGACGAGCGTACGCCGCACGAGTCGCGGCGTCCCCGGGAAGCGCTGTCAGCAGCGACGGGTCTGGTACGGCACAGGGCCGGGTACCGGTTCGGACGGGGTCGGGCACCGGCTCATGGCGACGAGGAAGGTCGCAGCGATTCCACCCGCCACGACGAACAGCGCGGTGCTGATCCCGTGGGCGCCGGCGATCCGGAGCTGTTCGCCGGAGAGGCCGTCGAGGCCGGCGGTCGACACCAGGACGAGGACGGCGAGGCCGACGGCCGCACCCGCGCCCGAGCCGGTGGAGGCGATGCCCGAGGCGATGCCCTGGTCCCGGTCGGGGATTCCGGTGGCGGCGGCGATGAACATGGTGGTGAAGACCACCCCGTCGCCCACGCCGAGTGCCACGAGGCCGGGAACGAGTTCGACGTACGTGCCGTTCGGCGAGATCGCGAGGCCGAGTGCGACCGCACCGAGCGCACCCACGGCGAGGGCGGCGGCCAGCGTGCGCCTGAGACCGAACCGCGTGACGAGCTGGCCCGCAACGGTCGAACCGGCCACCACCACTGCGGTGGGGATGACGAAGCCGGCGCCGGTCTGCAAGGCGTCGTAGCCCAGAACCTCCTGGAAGTAGAGGGACAGGAAGTACAGCACCGAGCCGAAGGTCGCCATGAACATGAAGGCGATGACGACGCCGGTGATCAGGTTGGGGTTGGAGAGGAGCCGGGTCGGCATGAGCGGGTCGGAGCTGCGCCGCTCGATGACGACGAAGGCTCCGATCAACAGGAGGCCGGCCATTGAGCTCACCAGGATGCCCGGCGAAAGCCAGCCCGATCCGGGTCCCTGCACGAGGGCGAAGACGATGAGTGTGACACCGAGGGAGCTGCTGATCGCACCGGGCAGGTCGAACGTGCGGCCCTTCTCGCGCTCGCCGTCCCGGGGGATCACCACGAACGCCAGCAGCAGCGCGGGGCCGGCCAGGACGACGTTGACGAAGAAGACGGCCTCCCAGCCGAACACCTGCGTCAGAAGACCGCCGAGCAGCACACCGATGACGAGTCCGGCCGCGCCCGCCCCTCCCCAGATCCCCAAGGCGCGGTTGCGGGCACGGCCTTCGACGAAGGTGGTGTTGATGACGGCCAGGGTGGTCGGGAAGACCAGGGCTCCGCCGAGACCTTGGACCGCGCGAGCGGCGAGGAGTGCACCCGGTCCGGTCGCGAGTCCTCCCGCGAACGCCGCCCCGGCATAGAGCGCGAGGCCGGTGGCCAGGATGCGACGTCGTCCGAGCAGGTCCGCGGCACGCCCGCCGAACAGGAGGAAGCCGGCCGAGGTCACCACGTAGGCGCTGATGACCGACTGGAGCGTCTGCGCCGAATAGCCGAGGTCGGCGGCGATGTCGGGAAGTGCCACGACCACGATGTACTGGTCGAGCGAAACGATCAGCATGGCGAACGAGAGCAGCACCAGCGTCGCCGTCCCACGGTTCCAGCCGAGCCCGCCGGGCGCAGACGAAGTCCCTACGGGTCCCACGGCAGCACCCCTGATGATCGGTCACGTCTGCGCTTACGGACTGCTGGCAAGACCCTATACAGCCGGACCTCACCCACCCCGTCAACGACCCACGGTACGCCGCCCCCCGGGGAGTTCCCGCGGACTCCGGCGACGCCGTCAGACGGTCTCGCCGGTGCAGGACGGGTGGGCGCCGCAGGCATAGCAGGTGTACCGCATGCACCCGGTGCACACTCCGATGTTCTCCAGCCGGTACCGGTCCCCGCATCCGTCGCACAGGGCCCGCTCCCGCAGCATGGCCTCCCAGCCGCCGCCGCCCCCGATGGAGTCGTAGGAGGCGGCGACGAACTCCGCCCACGTGATGTCGTGGTCGGTCCGGTGCTCGAGGTGCCAGGAGTACACCGCGAAGAAGGCCTTGCCGGTCAGGAGGTGGTCGCGCCCACGGCCGTCGCGGATCCACAGCCGCACGAGATCCCTGACCCGCTCCTCGAACGGCAGCCCGCAGTCGAGGATCAGGTGGTTGCTGTTCACCGCCGCATTATGCGGCCGGGGCCGCCCCCGAGGACAGGTCCGGGTCCCCGGGGCCGGTCCGCCCTGATCAGTTCCGGGACGTACCGGACATGACCGCGGCGGCCTCGGCAGGGGCCGCAGGCGAGACGGGCGCCGTGGGGACGCTCCGCGGCCAGCGGCGCTCCGCCGCCTTCTGTACGCGCCGGCCGAGGCGCTGCATCGGCATCTCGACCAGGCGGTACATCAGGTAGCTGACGGCCAGTACGACGCCCAGGAAGATCGCCGTCCAGGCGAACCGGCCGAGCGTCGAGGACGGCTGCGGCGGAATGCCCACCAGCGGTGCGACGGTGTGCAGCAGCGGGATGTGCAGCAGGTACACCGAGAAGCTGATCGCGCCGAGCCAGGTGAGCGGCTTCGGGAAGCGGCGCCCCCGGAGGAGGAAGCCGATGCCGAAGAGCACCCACGCGGCGAGGTAGGCGACCGACCAGGCCTTCCAGCCCGCGGACCAGGTCCGCTCCAGGGCCTCGCCGTGGTTGTAGAGCCAGCCGACCAGGACACCCGCGACGACGACGAAACCGCAGGAGAGCAGGGCCGGGACCCGGGCGAGCTGACCGTGCTGCGCCCGGTACACGACGGTGCCGGCGAACATGGTCGCGAAGATCATCCAGGTCTCGAAGGCGGGGGCCCGGCCGTTCAGCGTGACCAGGGCCAGGCCGACCCCGGCGAGCAGCAGGGCGCCCGTCCCGGTCATCAGGCGTCTGCCGCTGAGCACGCAGGCGAGGCCCACGAGCACGATCGGCGTCACGATCAGCAGGAGCTGCCGGGGCGAGCCGATCTCCGCGCTCACGAGCTGGGTGCCGACGGCCGTACCGATCGCCAGGGCGACGCCGGCCAGAGCCACCGCGATCGGCCCGCTGTGCCGGTGCA
The DNA here is from genome assembly GCF_045000215.1 of Streptomyces sp. 147326. Lineage (NCBI taxonomy): Bacteria > Bacillati > Actinomycetota > Actinomycetes > Kitasatosporales > Streptomycetaceae > Streptomyces > Streptomyces sp. 147326. The sequence goes on from NZ_CP134201.1 coordinate 8,542,943, forward strand.
GACCACGAGTGAACAGGGCGGTGACGAAGAAGTAGAAGACCATCTCGTAGCAGAGCGTCCAGGTGACGTTCATGCCGTTGATGACGCCGAGCAGGTCCTGGAGCATCAGGCCGTTCGCGACCAGCGAGGCCAGGTCGTCGCCGGTGCGCAGCAGCGCGACCGAGCCGTCCCCGGCCGGGAGCATCATGATCGAGAGGACGAAGGCGGCGATCAGGGCCGGGTAGATCCGGAAGATCCGGCCGATCCAGAAGCCGCGTACGTCTCCCCGTCGCTCCAGCGAGGCCGGGATGATGTAGCCGCTGACGATGAAGAAGAGCATGACGCCGAACAGGCCCATGTCGAAGTTGCGCCAGACCATGCCCCCGAAGGGCAGCATCCTCAGCACGTCGAAGTGGTGCAGTGCCACGATCAGAGCGGCGATGCCGCGGAGCGCGTCCAGCCAGCCGAGCCGGGCACCGGGTGCGGCAGCCGGGGCGGCGGCCCTCCGCTGGGTGAGTGGGGGTATGAGCTTCACGCAGGGACGATATCCGAAGCTCGGACCTTGGCCGTCGTTACGGAGCGGCCGGGTCCGGGCAGCGGACGAGGTACCCGGTGCCCGGTCGCACCCGGTGAGGGCCGGGGTGACGATGGAAATGCGGCCGTGGCTCCGGCTTTTGGCCCGGGTGCACCAGGGGCCCAGGCCAAGCGCCCCGCAGCCGGCGGCTTTCCGATTCGTCCTGGTAAGGACGAAAGGCCAAGGAACTCTAAGGAAGACTCATGAAACGGCGCACACGCCTCCTCGTCCTCACCCCCCTCGCGGTCGCCTCGCTCGTCGCCGCCCCCACCGCCCTCGCTGCCGTCCCCCTGTCCGCGCCGGCTGCCGTACCGGCCGCGACCTGTTCGGTTTCCGGCGTGCTCGAGAACGGGAAGGTGCACCTCTCCGGAGGTGGTTTCACTCCGGGCCCGGCCTACTACCAGGGGTCGGCCGGCTTCGGTGGGACCGTCGAGATCGCCGAGAACGGCGGCTTCCAGGTCATGAACGTGGCGCCCGGCCAGTACAGCGTCCGGCAGGGCGGCGAACTGACCCAGTGCAGCAGCTGACGCACGGCTCCGGCCGACGACACCCCAGCCGACACGGCGGCGGTCGCCCGCGTATCCAGCCGGCCGAAGCCACTCAGCGCAGTACGGCCGCCAGCAGGTCGGTGCCCAGCGCCGTCAGATCGGGAAGATTAAGGGTGTAGCGGACATAGCGACCGTCCCGCCGGGCAGTCAGCAGGCCCGCGCGGCGCAGGGCGGCGAGGTGGCGGGAGACCTCCGGGGGTGAAAGCTCCCAGGTGTGGGCCAGCTCACGAGTGGTGTGCGGGCCACGGGCCAGGGTGCGCAGCAGCCGCAGCCGCACCGGATGTGCGAGCGCCTCCAGCCGGAGTGTGACCGTCTCCAGCGGCACCGGCTCTGACGGACCCGCCTCGGCCACGGGGTACTGCACCACGGGCTGCCACCCCGGCGCGTGGACCGCCACCAGGTGCGGGCGGCCGAACACACTGGGGATGAAGGTGACCCCGGCGCCGTGGGCTGCGGTCGTCTTGTCCTGCAGTTTGTCCACGATGATGCAGTCGCCGTCCGGTGCCAGGGTGACCGCACCGGAGACCGATGCGAGCGCCGCCCCGATGCCCTGGCGCTTCAGCAGGTCGTTCTTCAGGCGCAGGTCGGTGGCGAGCTGCACGGCGACGCCGGCCCAGGCGGCGTCGAAGAAGGCCTCCGCGCACTGTTCGAGGGTGTGGCGCATCCGAGCCCGTACGGCGGACGGGTCCGCGAGCAGCCGTTCCGCGAAGGCCTCTTGCCGCGCTCCGCGGGCTTGCGCCAGGTCCAGGGCCCGCTCGCGCGCAGTCGCGTCGGTGAGCGGCGACGGTGCGGCGAAGCGGACGCGGTTGCCGCCGCACGTGGTGACGAGCGCGGCGGTCACGTACGTCTCGTCGTCGATCCGGTCCACCTCGTCCAACTCCTCCGCGAGGGTCGGCCGAGGCCGGGCGGGGATCAGGAAGTCGGCCTGGGAGGAACGCCAGAGGAACTCGGCCTCCCGCAACCGCTCGGCCAGCTCCGGCCGCAGCCCGGCCCAGACCTCCCCGGCCCAGTCGGCGAACTGCGGATGGTGCCCGGGTTCGGCCAGCACGTGCAGCATCGCGGTCAGCTCGGCCAGCGGGGAGGCGGCGAACCGCAGCCGCTCGGACGGCAGGCCGCTGATGTCGATCCTCAAGGTCACCCCTCATCATCACTGACCGCCCGGCCTGCGACGGCGCCGGTTGACGATGTCCGTCAACCGGCGGGGCCGACCCGGCGGCCGAACTCACCGTTGACGCCATGGCAACCACCACCAAGATCCGGCCCCGCGCCCTCGTCCGCGCCTCCGGAGGCCCCCGCTACGCCGTCGCCCTGACCGTGGACGCACTCGGCACCGGCCTGCTGCGGCCCTTCCTGCTGCTCTACGGGGTCACCGTCCTGCGGCTGTCCGCGCCAGCCACCGGCATCGCCATGACGGTCGGCGTCGTCGTGGGTCTGGGCTGCATGCCCGCGGTGGGCCGATGGCTGGACCGCGGCGCACGCAGCGCGGTCGTCGCGGCGTCCATGCTGGTGCGGGTGGTGGGCGTAGCACTGCTGCTGGCGACCCCGGCGGGGCACGTCTGGCTGTTCGGGGCGGCGGCGCTCTTCCTCAGCATCGGCAACCAGGCATGGCCCGCCGCCCACGCGGCTCTCGTGGCCACGGTCGCCCACGGCCGGGAACGCGACACCGCTCTCGCGGGAGGCCGCGCCCTGCGCAACGCCGGCATGGGCGCGGGCGCGCTCCTCGCCACCGCATGCCTGGCGGGCGGCACCAGCGCGCTGCAGGCGCTGGCGGCCGTCACTGGGCTCGCCTATCTCACCGCTGCCGCCCTGGCGTGGTCGGTCCACCTGCGCGCCCATCCCGCCGCGACCCCCGCCAAGGACGGGGAGTCCGGGCCCGTACCGGCCCCCCGGATGCGCGCGCTGCTGGCCGCCAACGTGTTCTACGCCTTCTGTCTCAACGTCCCCGAAATCGCGCTCCCGCTGGTCCTGATGACACAGCTGGACGCATCCCCGGTGTGGTCGGCTGCCATCTTCGTGGCCAACACGGTGCTGGTGGTCACCCTGCAGGTTCCGGTCACCGTCCTGATGTCCCGCTTCTCCCGGCGGACCGTGCTGGCCCTCGCCGGCGTGGTACTCGCGGCGTCCTACGTCGGTTTCCTCGCGGCCACCTCACTGGGACACGGCTGGGGTGCCCCGGCCGTAGCCGCGGTGTCCGTGGTCTGCACCGTCGGCGAGATCATCTATGCGGGCAGCGCCACCGCGCTCGTCACCGTCCTCGCCCCGGCCCACGTCCTGGGACGCACCCTCGCCCGCTTCGAGCTCTCCACGGGCTTCGGCCTCGCGGTCTCCCCGGCGGTCATCACCGCTCTCGCCCCACACGGCCCGGCCGCCCTCTGGGGCAGCCTCGCCACCGCAACGCTCCTCTCGGCCGGCGCCGTTGCCACCGAAAAGGACCAACCCGGCGAAGGGCGACCCCTCTCAGCGAAGTTGCTCGGCCGGAAGCCGGTGACCTGGGCGGACTGGACTGGTTGAGACGGGAGTCCGTGGACGGGAGCCTGGGAGAGCTCTCATCGACAGCCTCGATCACTCCTTCCGCGGCGGGGTGCTGTGCCGGTGCTCTCCGCAAGCGACTGCATCCTTTGGCCTATTGTGTTTTCGGCCCTGAGGAGGACGCTCTTGCGGCACCGCCGCGAGAGGGTTGATCCGTGCGAACAACCATCGGATACACCGTCGAAAGCATCGGCTACGTCGTAGGAGCCCAGGGGCTTGTCAGCTTCGCTTCGCAGACCTTCTTCGGCACGGAGTGGGGCTGGATGCACAAGATCGTCGACCTTCCGTCCACCGCCTACCTCGGCGTCGTCGTCGTGGGGCTGGCGCTCATCGTCGGCGGGGTGAAGATGCGGAAGGCGCCCGAGCGCCAGAAGGTCGCCTGACCGGCGGGCCCTTCAGCCAGCGACTCCCATTTCCGTGTCGTGGCGGTCGAAGCCCGCAAGCCGCCCGCTGCGTGACCCGCGCTCGCAGTAGGCGGCCTCGTGGTGGCTCTACTCCGGGCCGGTCGCCAACTTGTCATAGAGCCGGCGGAGGGTGGCCCGGCCCCCAGTGCGATCGCCCGCGCGCCTGGGTTCGCTGGGCAGCCCCTAACGGGCCGACCCGCGACTGATGTTGGGGCCGAGCCGTCAGACCCGCTCCAGGGGCCGGTGCGGCCCGCTGGGAAGCTCCGCTTTGATCGTGTCGCCCGGACGCACCGCGCTGCCCTTCTTCACGATGGTCATGATTCCGGCCTTGCGCACGATGTTCCCGGCCTCGTCGCGGCCGACGACCTGCTTCAGCAGCCCGTCCTGGAAGTTGTCTATCTGCAGGCACGGATTGCGCAGGCCGGTCACCTCCAGCACTGCATCGTCGCCGATGTGCAGCAGCGTGCCGACCGGCAGGCCGAGCAGATCGATCCCGCGGGTGGTGATGTTCTCGCCGAGGTCACCCGGCACCACCTCGAATCCCTCCGCACCGACCTCGGCGAAAAGCTCTTCATGGATGAGGTGGACCTGGCGCAGGTTCGGCTGCGTGGGGTCCTGAGCGACGCGCGACCGGTGCTTGACCGTCACGCCGGCGTGCACGTCACCCTCGACGCCGAGGCCGGGGAGCAGCGTGATGCTGTCCCGGTTCGGCTTGGTGAACGAGTACTCGCTGTTGCTGCTGACTGCCGTCACTACTCCGTACATCCGCGGGAGCCCCCTCCTCAGTGGCAATGGTCAGCTACGACCCTAACCCCCGGACCCGGCGGCGAAGGCTCGCGTCCAGCGTGGTCCGGAGTGCTCCGGCGTGGTCCAGAGTGAGGGCGGGCTCAATCTACGGCGGGCCCGGATCCCCAGTCCTGCGTTTTCACGAGCTGCCAGTCCTGGTTGACCGCGTCTCTTCATCCGAATCTCCCGCCTAGGGGCCGGGCTCCGGCGACAACGGGGCGATCTCAATAACGGGGCGAGCAACAGCTGTGAAGAGATGATGGGATCGACTCACACTGATCAACTCATGTCCAGGCTAGCCCCGGTGCCCTTGCCGTGCATGCCGACTGCCCTGCTTGCGTGTCTCTCGGCCCGTCCGGGTAGGCGGGCTGGGGCGGGCGAGGTCCTGCATGCTCAGTAGCTCGGACGTGGCAGCGCGCCCCCGGATCCTGCCATCCAGGAGCGCCCGGACCAACGCGGGCGAGCCCGAATCGACCGCCTCGCGCAGCAGCAAGCCGCTCGCCAGACAGAACACGGCGGGGCCTACGTCGGCGCCGCCGTCCTCCCGGAGAAGCCTGTTCACGCATGCGACATCGTGAACTGGCGTACGAGGCTACTCAGACGCCCATGAGTACGCCTGCTCATGATCCGCGCGGCTGCCGCTCCCTACCATGCCCGTATGGACACGAACCCGACCCCCACCGACACCCCCACCGCGGACAAGCCGCGGTGGTTCAACGGCTGCGCGGTCGCCGTCGTCGTCCTCATAGTCCTGTTTGGCGTGGGGGCTTGGGCACTGGCCGAGTTCGAGAAGGGCTTCGACGGCTACGGCCAGCTGGAACAGAGCGGCCCTTCCGGATACGTGGCAGACCCCCTCGGCCCCGGCGCGACCGCCCGGTACGAGGACGGCCTGAAGGTGACCGTCAGCCGACCGCGCGAAGAGTCCGACGGCAGCTACAGCCTCACCGTGACTTACGAGAACGACACTGACGAAGAGCTCCGCCCCGGCGGGGAGTCGTCCGACTCCAGCGTGTCGGAATCCGGCTCCGCACCACTGGTCGTCCGCGCGGGCAAGTCGCTCGACGACTACGCCTCCGGGTACGGCCTGACCTGGCTGAACCGGCGGGAGTCCGCCGCCGCCCTCATGCCACCCCTGGGCGCGGACGAGAAGCGCACCGTTCCGGTCCGCATCAAGCCGGGCAGTAAGGGGATCCCGGTCACCGTGGAAGTAGACCCGCCGACCGCCGACTTCCGGGAAACGGCGTACTTCCAGCTCACTCTGAACTGACCGGGCCGGATAGCCAACGCACCGGGACGGTGATCAGACACGCCGCTAGATTGGGGCCCATGGCAACAGACCAGCACCTGGGTGTCGTCGTCAGCAGCGGTGTCGAGACACCCGTCCCGGCAGAGGGCGAGCTGTGGGCCGTGGGCGCGGTGATTCTCGACCGGCACGGCCGGGCCTTCGCCCAGAAGCGCAGCCCGGACCGGCAACTCTTCCCGGACTGCTGGGACATCGTGGGCGGACACGTCGAGCCCGGCGAGGCCCTGTTGGACACGCTCGCACGGGAAGTGGGAGAGGAGACGGGCTGGCGTCTGAGCCAGGTACGCCGCCTGCTCGGCGTCACCACGTGGACCGGCGACGACGGTCACGGGGTACGTCACGAGGCCGACTACCTCGTAGAGGTCGAGGGCGACCTGGACCACCCCGCCCTGGAATGGTCCAAGCACACCACATACGACTGGTTCGGCCCCGAAGACCTGCCCCGCCTCAAGGAGAACCGCGCTCCCGGGGAGTTCCTCATCCACGACCTGATCTCCGCGGCCCTACAAGATCGCCCGGGCACGCTCTAGGCGGGCGCCCGGGGGAGCGGCGTGTTCCGCAACCTTCAGTGCTTGCCTGCGGAGCACTCTCACGGGCGTGGGATAGGTTGCCCGCCATGACTGGACTCGAACACGTCGCCTGGCCGCCTGCCGCGATGAGGACCGAACGGCTCGTGCTCCGCGAGTCCGAGGCCCGAGACCGTGCGGCGTTCATCGAGTTGTTCGCATCGCCAGAGGTGGGCACCTACATCGGTGGCCCTCGACCGCGTGATGAGCTCGAACGCGCGGTACCTGAGGTGCCCGGGCGGCGCCCTGGCTTCTTCGTGATCGATCTCGATGGAGCGATGATCGGCATGATCACTCTCGATCGGCGCGATCCAGAGCGTCCGGGGCACGTCCGTCCGGATGCCGGGGAAACCGAGCTCGGTTACATGTTCCTGCCGCAGGCGTGGGGACGCGGGTACGCCGCCGAGGCGTGCGCAGCAGTGCTCGAGTGGTTCGCCGGCACGCTTCCCGGCGAGCCTGTGGTGGTGCTCTGCACCCAGAACGCCAACGACCGCGCGATGCGCCTCGCGGCGAAGCTGGGGTTCACCGAGGTGGAGCGGTTCCAGGAGTACGGAGCCGAACAGTGGTTCGGCGTGTGGTCCCCGGTCACGTCATCGGGTTGAGTCAGGTGGTCGATGATCCGACCAATGCGACCACCGGCGAATGACCCCAGAGGATGCGGACACCGAATCGCGCACGCCCCGGGCCGCCGGTCCGGCGGCTCCGCACCTGATTCACCGGACAGACCCTGGGGCGTGTATCGGAAGTGGATCTCATCAGGTGTCGAGTGGAAGTTCCAGCAGTTCCTCTGGAGGCTGGAATCCGCAGCGCTGATAGAGCGGGGTGCTGCGCTCTGACGGCCAGACGATCAGGCCCTCGAGGCCGGCGCTGCGTGCATGCCGCTTCAGCGCCTCAAGGAGTGCCGAGCCGGCTCCTTTGTTCCGTTGCGACGGCAGGACGTAGAAGTTCGTGACATAGCCGACCGGGTTGTTGTCCCCGTAGGGCTCCGGCATCCGCTCCACCAGGCACAGGAAGACGTGACCGCAGATTTCGCCTTCGGTTTCCACGACCCAGGCCAACCAGTGGCCACCGTCGAGCCGGTCGTGGATCCAGCGCTCGGCCTCTTCCAGGTGCCGCGTAGGGGCTGGTAGTTGCCCTTCGTGGTCCTCCCCCCGTTATGTTTTTCGCGGTCCTGCAATGGGGCCGCTGGCCTCCGGGCCCGGTATGACTGTGTCCCCTCTGTCGAAGGCATGACCTGGGGGGTGGTGTCGCCGGGTCCGAGGGGTGCCGTCGGAGACGCTGATGAGAGACCCGGCCACCGCCCGGTCCGGCGCAATGCCGGGCACAGACGTGGGCGGCAGGTCTACATAACGTGGATGCGCGAGCACGGTGCCATTGCCGAGGCCGGCACGGTCAACACCTGGGAAGGGTGCGATGTTAGACACCGAAGGCGTGGGCGTCTTCCTCGGGATGGACGTCGGCAAGACCGCCCACCACGGCCACGGGCTCACCCCGGCCGGGAAGAAGGTCTTCGACAAGGCGATGCCCAACAGCGAACCGAAGCTGCGGGCCGTCTTCGACAAGCTCAAAGCCAAGTTCGGCACCGTCCTGGTGATCGTGGACCAGCCCGCATCCATAGGCGCCCTGCCTCTGACCGTCGCCCGCGACGCCGGCTGCCAGGTCGCCTACCTGCCCGGACTCGCGATGCGACGGATCGCCGACCTCTATCCAGGCGAGGCGAAGACCGATGCGAAGGACGCGGCGGTGATCGCGGACGCGGCCCGGACGATGCCTCACACTTTGCGTTCGCTGGAGCTGACCGACGAGATCACCGCCGAGCTCACGGTGCTGACCGGCTTCGACCAGGACCTCGCGGCCGAGGCCACCCGCACTTCGAACCGGATACGCGGTCTGCTGACCCAGTTCCACCCCAGCCTCGAGCGGGTCCTGGGCCCGCGGCTGGACCACCCCGCCGTCACCTGGCTCCTCGAGCGATACGGATCCCCGAACGCTCTGCGGAAAGCCGGCCGCCGCAGACTCGTTGAGGTGATCCGTCCCAAGGCCCCCCGCATGGCGGCCCGGCTGATCGACGACGTCTTCGACGCCCTCGACGAACAGACCGTCGTGGTCCCGGGAACCGGCACCCTCGACGTGGTCATCCCGTCGCTGGCCCGCTCGCTCGCCGCGGTCCACGACCAACGCCGGGCCCTGGAAGCCCAGATCAGCACCCTGCTGGTGGCTCACCCTCTTCACCAGGTCCTGACCTCGATGCCGGGAGTCGGAGTCAGGACCGCCGCCGTCCTGCTGGTCACCGTCGGCGACGGGACCGGCTTCCCCACCGCCGCCCACCTCGCCTCCTACGCCGGCCTCGCCCCCACGACGAAGTCGTCAGGGACCTCGATCCACGGCGAACACGCACCCAGAGGAGGAAACCGGCAGCTCAAACGCGCCATGTTCCTCTCCGCCTTCGCCTGCATGAACGCCGACCAGGCCTCCCGCGCCTACTACGATAGGCAAAGAGCCCGCGGCAAAACCCACACCCAGGCTCTCCTCCGCCTCGCCCGCCAACGCATCAGCGTCCTCTTCGCCATGCTCCGCGACGGAACCTTCTACGAATCCCGGACCCCCAGCGTCACTCTCGCCGCATGACCGCCCCAAACAGCCTCAAACCCGGCGCCACATCCTTGACGAAGGACATAGAGACACCCCCCCGCTTGAAGGCCCAACGCAGTTCGGCCAAGGTCCGGGCATCGGCGGGTCGGGCCGGACGTACGATGAGATCCGTGGTCATGGGCCGAGCCTGGCTCCTGCGGCACGGCGAGGCAATCTGGTTTCCGCGCCGGTCACCGCCGCTGAGACCATCTCCCCCGCACTGACGGGGCATCCCCGAATCCCGAATCCCGCATCCCCGCATCCCCGCATCCCCGCATGCGCGGGGGAGCGGGCCCGCTGGTCGGCCGCTGGCGCAGGGCCGTCACCTCTGCGGCGTGATGCCCAAGGACCGGATGAGCTGGGCGAGTTCTTCGCGGAAGAGCTTGTCCGGGCTGAGGGCCTGGGTCTGCAGGTGGCCGTAGATCTCCAGGGACACCAGGCCGTGCAGATGGCTCCAGATGCGCAGGGCGAGCGCCACTGCGGCCGGGGGCAGGTCGGGGAAGGCCGGTCGGACCTTGTCGAGCAGACCGGGGTCGAAGTCGGACCACTCGAAGTCGCTGTCCGCGTAACGGGGTTCGGCGTACGGCCAGGCCGTGGCCGCGAGCGCGGTGATGCCGGTACAGACACGGTGCGCGGCTTCCGGGGCGGCGCCGCCCTCGGGCGGCTGGTAGCCGGGCACGGGGTCGCCGTAGATGAGGCGGAAACCCTCGGGGTTGGCCAGAGCCCAGTCCCGGAAGGCGCGGGCCCATGCCCGGATCCGGGCGGCCGGGTCTTGGGCGGGGGAAGTGCTCCAGGCGGCGTCCACCGTGTCGGCCAGTGAGCTGTAGACGTTTCTGATCAGCGTGGTGACCAGGTCGTCGCGAGTGGCGAAGTAGCCGTAGATGGCGTTGGCCGTCATCCCCATCTCGCGGGCGATGGCCCGCAGCGTGATCGCGTCGGGCCCGCCCGAGGCCATCAGTTCCAGCGCGACCTCCTTGATCTCGGCGGTCGTCTCGGCCCGCAGCCGCTCGCGGCGCCCCTTGGTGTTCCCCACGCTTCCCATGGCTGGTCACTCTACAGCGTCACAATCCTGCGCCCCGTTTCAATACTTCACGCCGTATAGTCTCTGCGTGCCGTGAATGAACAAGGCGGCGTGGGCAGCGACCAAGGGGAGAGTCATGCACATCGGAGTCATCGGGGCCACAGGCGGCATCGGCAGTCGCGTCGTCACCGAAGCCCTCGAACGGGGGCACCACGTCACGGCCTTCAGCCGTGACGCCACGCGGATCGACGAGGACCGGGACAACGTCGTCTGGAAGAGCGTCGACGTCCTCGACGCCGTCGCCGCCGTCATACCCGGCCTCGACGTACTGATCAGCGGATTCCAGCCCGGAAACGCGGCCAAGGACATCGCCGGCACCGTGGCCCTCTCGATCGCCGATCCCACCGTGTACGCCACTGCCGCGCGAGCACTCCTGAAAGCACTGGAGAGCCACCCGCGGACCCGGCTCATCGTCATCGGCGGCGCCGGCAGTCTGGAGATCGAGCCCGGAGTCGTCCGGGCCGACTCCGGCGAACTGCTGCACGCGACCCTCGACGCGATCGGCCTGCCGAGGGAGTACGCCGCCGCGGTACGCAGCCACCGGGACGCTCTCAACGTCCTGCGCACCTCCAACCGGCTGTGGACCTACTTCAGCCCCGCAGAGGACATCGCACCCGGCGAGCGCACGGGACGGTTCCGCATCGGCGGCGACCAGCCGGTCCTCGACGCGGAGGGGCGCAGCCGCATCTCCATGGAAGACGCCGCGATCGCCCTCGTCGACGAGGCAGAGCTGCCGCGCTTCGTCCAACGCCGCTTCACCATCGGCTACTGACCGACGCCGACGGGCCAAGCCCGCATCCACCGGACGGCCCTGACAGCACGCCGCCGCGCCGGTGGGACCGGATGCCCACGGAGCGGCGGCTTCATCTCACGGCCGGCCAGGACCGTGGGCGATACGTTCGGGTCGGCGGTGCGTCGGCGGTGCGTCGGCGGCCGCCGTGTCGCCAGGCGTTCTAGCGTGATCGCATGGAACAGCGCATCACCCTGGTCACTCTGGGGGTTACCGATCTCACACGCGCCAAGGGCTTCTACGAGGCCTTGGGCTGGCGGGGACAGGAAGTCGAGGCGACGGTCTTCTTCCAGGCCGGCGGACTCGGGCTGGTGCTGTGGGATCGCGACAAGCTGGCCCGCGACTGCGGCGTGGAGCCCGGACCGGTCGGCGGGTTCGGCGGGATCGCCCTCGCCCACAACGTCCGCTCCGAGGTCGAGGTGGACGAGCTGCTCGCCGCGGTACGACGGGCAGGCGGCCGCGTAACCAAGCCCGCGGCCGTCAACGCGATCGGGTTCTATTCCAGTGCTTTCGTGGACCCGGACGGCCATTCCTGGGAAGTCGCGTACAACCCGGGATTTGCCCTTGCCGCCGACGGCTCGGTCACCCTGCCCGATTTCGGCGGTGAGAAGGACTGAACGAGGCGCGACGCAGTCCGTCCGTCCGTGCCCTTGCCGTTGGAGCCATTCGCACGGTTCCGTCCACCTCACACGCAGCCCGCAGGCCGGCGTCGCATGGCGCATCTCAGAGGTCGTTTTCTCCCGGTGTTTCATCCCAGGATCTGCGGTTGGTGGGGCTTCGGAGAGGTCGTCACCACCGTCGGTGCACGGTGGCTTTGGTGCCGGTCACCAGGCTTGCCGGTGGAACGTCATCGGCCACGACCGCGCCAGCGGCGATCACGGCATCACGGCCAATGGTGACGCCGGGCAGGATCGTGGCACCGGCACCGATCCACACGTCCTCTGCAACGTCGATGGGCGCGCCGGTGAGGTACAGCCGCCGCTCCTCGGGATCGACCGGGTGGCCGCTGGTGATGAACGTGACCTTCGGGCCGACCATCACGCGCTCGCCGAGGCGGATACCGGCGTAGTCCAGGAACGTGCAGTTCTGGTTGATGAACACGCGCTCGGCGAGGTCGAGGTGGAGACCGTGGTCCGTGTAGAAAGGCGGATAGATCGTGACTCTCGGCGGCAGCGGCCTGCCGAGGATCTGTTCCCACAGTTCGGCCTTGCCCCCTTCGTCCTCGAAGGGCAGGACGTTCAGGCGGGAGGTGAGTTCGGTGACCCGCAGGACCCTCTCGGCCATGGCCTGGAACTCGGCGCTGTGGATGCGCATGAGACGGTCGCTGGACATGCCACGATTCTTTCTCGTGTACACGTAACTGGACAAGATCCAATCGGAGGTCTTTCCTCCCGGCGCTTCATCCCGGAACAAGATTTTTGGTCCGGAGCGTCGGGTCGCGCCAGGAGATGGTGTTCTCGCCCGTGAGGCGGCGGGCCATGAGGTCGGTCATGGCGACGTGGATCATGGCTTCGGAGCGGGCGGGGAGGGTGTCGTAGTCGCGGGCCAAGCGGCGGTGGAGCATGAGTCATCCGTAGGTCCGCTCGACCGCCCACCGCTTCGTATCGGGATGAAGCCTCTGGTCCCGGGGGTGCGGGCGGTGATTTCCATGTCGATGCCCAGGGTGGCGGCGTACTCGACGAGGTGCTGGCGGTAGCCCCCGTCGACCCACGCCTTGCAGATGCCGGGGTGTTCGGCAGCGACCTGGTCGAGGAGCTGGGCGCCGGCCACGGAGTCCTGCACGCTCGCCGCGGTGACAGCACTGCCAGCAGGAGCCCGAGCTTGTCGGTGACGATGCTCCGCTTCCGCCCCACGATCTTCTTTCCGGCGTCGATGCCCTGGCTGGAGGCGTGGACGCTGGTGGAGGTCTTGACGCTCTGCGCGTCGATCACACAGGCGGAGGGTTCGGCGTCCCGGCCCTCCTTTTGCCGCAACAGTTGCCTGAGCAGGCCGTTGAGCTGGGCGAACACGCCTTCCTGCTGCCACTTCGAGAAGTAGCCGTAGATCGTGTTCCAGTGCGGGAAGTCGTGCGGGAGGTAGCGCCACTGAACGCCGGTGCGGTCCACATACAAGATCGCGTCCATAATGTCGCGCAGGTCGTGCTCGGGCGGCCGGCCGAAGTCCAGGGCCCTGCCGCGGCGCTCAAAGCGCCAGGCGGCAAGGACCGGCTCGATCAACTTCCAACGGGCATCGGACAGATCGCTCGGATACGGGCGTCGCGTCGGCATGCTTCCGGCGTACTGCTGCCGACCGAGTGCGCCCAGGCGCACGACGATGCCGGCGGAAGCACACAGCCGCGCAGGCCGGGCGTCATGGGATGAGACAGGCACAAGCCACATCCCACCCCACCCGTCACCCCACCCGGCCCACAGGCCCCAACCACACCTGCTACCTCTTCCGCGCCGCCATCCCGCACTCCAAGAATCGGCTCATATGCAAGCAATACAGACGAAAACGACCTCTCAGAGGGTGTTTTCTCCCACTACTCCACTCGGAGGCGGCATAGATTCACGGACGTAGACGGGCGGGAGTGGCAGGTGCAGAGAGCTACCGCGCACCGCCCGAGGCTATTCGAAAGTTGGCTACGAGCTGGTGCGCGTACTCATCCTCCGGACCGAGTTCCTGAACCGCTGCACAGGCCTCCCGGAGCCGGCCCTCCTCGCACAGCAACTTCACAAGGTGATACAGGGCTCCACTGTCGCCGCCCTCAGCGCGATCGCGCAGCGCCGCATCCATCCCCCGCTCGTGAAGCGAACTGTTGAGTCTCCGACGTGCGTGGACATCCGTGAGCGCGAGTTCCGTGAGTTGGGTGAACCGCTCCGCGCTGACGAGCAAACACATGTGCCACAGATGACTGTCGTGCGCGTGAGAATCGGCGGAGTAGCACTCGGCACGGGCACTGACCAACGCTATAGCTGTATCCCAATCTCGGACCTGTTCCGCTGCTTGGGCCTGCTCGTACCACTCCATGGGACGAGTATCGCGTAGTGATTCCCACTACAACCACCGGGAAAGTGGTCCCAACGAGCATCTGCCAGGAGGCGAGTACGACGGGCGCGTAATCGGCCGGACAGCTCCGAGACGAGTAGCTGGTTGTGGTTCAGGTACCTCGCCAGGTTCGGGTTGATTCGCGGGTGAGGCGGCGGGTCATCAGGGCGATCATTGCTATGTAGATCATGGCGGTGGAGCGTGTCGGGAGGGCTTCGTAGTCGCGGGGCAGGCGCCGGTGGTGCATGAGCCAGCCCAGAGTGCGTTCGACGACCCACCTGCGTGGCAGGACGGTGAAGCCGCGGGTGCCTGGGGTGCGGCGGACGACTTCGAGGTCGATGCCGAGGCGGGCGGCGTGGTCGACGAGGTATTCGCGGTAGCCCCGGTCGGCCCAGCCCTCGCGGATGGTCGGGTGATTGGCTCCGACGCGGTCGAGGAGGGTCTGGCCGGCGGTGGAATCCTGAACGCTGGCGGCCGTGACCAACACGGTCAGCAGCAGGCCGGTGGCGTCGATGACGATGCTCCGCTTGCGGCCGACGATCCTTTTGCCGACGTCGGGGCCCTGTGGTCGCGGGCGGGGACGTTGGTGGAGGTCTTGACGCTCTGCGCGTCGATAACGTTCGTCTTCGCGGACCCGGCGCCGCAGCAGGGGTTGAGCTGCTCGAAGATGCCAGCCTTCTCCCAGCGGCCGAAGTAGTGGTAGACCGTGTTCCAGCGCGGGTAGTCGTGCGGCAGGTAGCGCCAAGGAATGCCGGTGCGGGCCACGCAAGGCACGGCGTCGAGCAGGTCGCGAAGGTTGTGCTGCGGTGGGGTCCCGATGTTCAGTCCGTGGCGGGCCTGGTCGTCCCGCCAGCTCGTCAGGAGCGGCTCGACCAGGGGCCGCCGGGCGTCGGACAGGTCACTGGGATATCGGCGGCGTTCGCTCACGCTCTTCAGGTAGCGGCGGCCGGGGTTCCTCGGTAGAGCGCGCGGCCATTGAGCCAGGGCATTGGGTGCGAACCGGCTCACCTTGCGACGAAACAGGAGCAGAGGGGGCGCAACAACCGCCCTGCTGCCCCATCCGTCACGCACGAGCCTCGTGCTTCATACAGCTCCCCAGTCACTCGCCAGAAAACGCCATGAAAAGCCACGAGAATGGGCTAAACGCCCTCTCAGTGAGTGCTTGAGATCTCTGGCCAGGTGGTCTGCACGGCTGGAGCACGGGGCTTGTGGCGTCCGGTGGAGTGGTCCGGCGGTACTGCCGGGAGTGTGGTGTTCCGCTGTCGGCGGCGAAGTCGCCGGCAGCGGCGTTTTGCTCGGGTAGGTGCAGGTCCCGGCGGTGGAGGGTGCTGGAGCATGCCCGGCGACGGGTGGCTGCGATGCAGCGTGGGGACGAGGTTGTCTGTCCTGTTTGCGGGCGTGGATGGACGGTGGGGGTCGAGCGTCGGCGGTGTTCTGTTCGCCGCGGTGCCGTACGAGGGCCTGGCAGGCCCCGTGGAGCGAAGGGCTTCGTCGTCCTGACCCGCCGCTGGGAGGTCGAACGCGCCCTCGGCTGGATCATGAAATCACGCCGCAACGTCCGCGACTACGAACGCCTCCCGCAACACTCCGAAGCCCACCTGACCTGGGCTCTCAGCACGCTGGTGACCCGCAGGCTCACTCGCACGGGCCCTCAGCCCAAGTGGTCGAAGAAGTCACCTGCATAGGATCAATGGATGGCAACATCCAGCTATCTCCTGCAGGGGCCCAGAGTGGCCATGCGTCACGTATGCCGCGAGGACTATGAGGAGCGGGCGGCGTTGGCGCGAGACAGCGTCAAGATGCTGCAGCGCTGGCTCGGAGCCCGCGAACAAACGAAGGAAGCCTTCGACAGCTACCTTGCCCGGCTTGAGCAGCCCACACACGAGGGTTTTGTGGTCTGCCTGCGCAGCACAGGCGAGATCGTGGGCGGAGTCAACATCAACAACATTGTCCGCGGCACCCTCCAGAGCGGGTGTCTGGGTTATACCGCCTACACCTCCACAGCCGGTCACGGCTACATGACAGAGGGGCTCAGGCTCGTTCTCCAGCATGCCTTCGACAAGCTGGAGCTGCACCGGCTGGAGGCGAACATTCAGCCCGACAACATTCCCTCCCTGAACCTGGTCAAACGCCTCGGGTTCCAGCGCGAAGGATACTCAGTCGCCTTCCAGTTCATCAACGGCGCATGGAGAGACCACGAGCGTTGGGCCATCACAGCAGAGACCATGGCCACAGTTGAGCCTGCTGCGAACTAGGCCCGCACGATCGGAGATCTCAGAGGGCGATATATGACTTGATGTCCGTTTCTGCGTCGCTTGATCGTGTGACTGTGGGGACTCCCGGCCGATCGACGAGTACACCTCAGGCCGACGCGGCTGGGCGCCTACGTGCGCGCCACCCTGGGCGGCGCCAAGGTCGCCGGTATCGGCAGCACCCCGCCGCCGGGTGGACCGCCTACTTCGCCGTGGACAGCGCCGACGAGGTGTCACAGCGCGTCCACGAGTGCGGCGGCACCGTCGACCTGCTGGTCGACGGCGAACCGATGGCGGGCATCCGCTGCGGCACGGCGCCGGGGCGGCCACACTGGCAGGTGCACTTCGCCGTCACCGACGCCGACCTGACCGCACGCCAGGCCGTCGGGCTGGGCGGGCAGGTCCTCGACGGCCCGGAGGAGACCCGTACGGTCGGGCGGCCCGGCTCGCCGATCCGCGGGGAGGGCGGTTCTCCGTCATCGAGGTGGGCTGACGCAGGCGCGGCCGCTCACAGCCTTGACACGATCGCGCGGGCCAGCGTTTCGAGGTGGTCGCGGATCTGACTGGAGTGCTCGTCGGGGATTCCCGGGGCAAGGGGGTCGACGGCGTAGTTGACGGCGAAGTTGACCGAGCCCTTGCGCACGTACAGATGGCCACCGATCGAGGCTTCCTCGTACAGGGCCACGTCGCCCACTCCGGCCACCGGTGTGCCCGACTTGGTGAGTCGGCTGACCTCGTAGGGCAGCAGGGTGATGAAGACGGTGCGGCCCTTGGCGGCGTTCACGTAGGTGCACTGCGTGAGGCCGGGCAGGGCGGTGTCGTCCCGGCTTCCCTTGGCCGGTTGGCTGAGGACCGCCCCGACCTCCTCCTCGGTCGCCAATGCGCAGACGTCCAGCGTCGGTTTCGTGGGTTCGGCGTGCGCGGAGCCGCCGGAGCTGGTTGCGCAGCCGCTCAGGGCGAACAGGATCACCAGGTCCAGGACTCCCGGTAAGAAGTTGTACCGTGCCGGCCTCCGGGAACGCGTCATGTCCGGCCCCTCTCGTCGAGTCGGTCGTCGAGGCGTCGTCGGCCCGAGGCGCACCGGGCGCAGCAGACCGTTGCAGACGGCCATGTGACGATACGTCATCTTCTGGCGGCAGCCAGCCTAGTGCGGCCTTCATGAAGATTTCTATGATTACGGTTCATTCCAGCTGCCCGTAACGGCGCACACGAGCCGGTAAGCGCACCCACCGGCCTCAGCCCCGCTGGCCCTCGAAGGGCAGGACGTCCGGGCAGTTACGGCCGCGGCCTGGTGAACAGTCCTGGCTCGGTCTCGGCCAGGATTCCGCGCCCGGTCAGGCGCTTCAGTTTGATGCGGACGTTGTTGATGTTGTTCGGCATGAGATCCAGGTCCATTACCTCGCACACGTTCCTCGCCCGTAGTGGGGTGTCGGCTTCGGCGAACACAGCCATGATCTGCTGGTACGCGGGGCCGTCCGGCAGGGCCGGAGTCGGTGTGGCCGGTGCCGGAGCCGTTTCGTCGGGCAGCTCCAGGAGCGTCTTGCGGGTGATCGTGATGTGCTCGGCGGCCTGGGCGAGTCCGTCCAGCAGCGCGGTCAGCTGCGCGATCTGCTCGTGCGCAGCCTCCGCTTCCACAGCAATCTGCCCCTCGCGGACCTCCAGACGCGCCAGCAGGGCACCGAGGGTCTGCTGCGGGTCGCCGCTCATGCGCCGTGCCAGGACGGGGTGGAGGCGCCGGTCAGCCGACGAGCCATCACATCGCTTATCGCCCAGTACACCCGTGACTCGGCCGAGGCCGGGCGGTGCTCGTAGTCGCGGGCCAGCGGTGCAGCGTCAGGATCCCGTTGGTCTGCTCCACCCTCCAGCGGATCGGCTGCGGGACGAACCCGCGGTCGACCGGGTTGCGCTCGACGATCTCCACCGCGATGCCCAGGCCGGCGTCGTGGTCGACCACGGTCTTCTTGAAGCCCTGGTCCACCAGCGCCTTCGTCACCGTGGAGGTCCTGGCGGCGACCTTGTCCAGCAACGCGGTGCCAAAGGCGTTGTCGTGCACGGAAGCGGCCAGCACCACCACGGCGATCACCAGGCCCAGCACGTCAACAGCCAGCCCCCGCTTGCGGCCCGGCACCTTCTTGGCGGCGTCCCGTCCGGTCGTGGTCGCGGGTACTCCGGCGGCGGCATGCAGGCTCTGGGTGTCGAGCACCACCAAGCTCGGGTCGGCTAATCGTCCCCGGCTCTCACGCACCTGCCAGCGCAGTAGGTCGTGGATGACCTCGTCGGTACCGTCGTCGCGCCATTTGTAGAAGTAGTACTTCACCGCGCCAGGCGGCGGCAGGTCGTGGGGCAGGTAGTCCGATTGGCAGCCGGTCCGGGACTGGTAAAGGAGCGCGTTGACGATCTCCCGCATCTCGTAGCTGCCCTGGTGACCACTGACGGAGGGATGCTTCGCCTTCCACGCAGTGGGTACCGGCTCGATCAGTGCCCAGCGTTCGTCAGATAAATCGCTCTTGTAGGGCTTGCGGTCGCTCACCACACCACTGCAACACGACCAAGCCCGTCGATCGGCCGGGATTCCCCGCAGTCACACGATCAGGCGACGCCCGAACCGGACATCAGGCCACGTACCGCCCTCTCAGACAGGCACTTAGGGCGTGGGGGACCGTTTTCCGCCGAATATTTGATGTTCCCCGCCCTCTCGGCGGTCAGTGGGTAGCCTCGCCGTCATCCCCTCGGCCGGAGGTGTGAAGCCGGCCGGGGTTGTCGAGAGCCGAGGGAGCGAGTACTGATGGTGAGTGTGGAGACGTCTCTGAAGGAGGCGATGACCTCGATCGAGGGGAGCGTAGGGGCCGCGCTGGTCGACTACACGAGCGGCATGGCCCTCGGGATGCTGGGCGGAGGCAAGGACCTCGATCTCACGGTGGCCGCAGCCGGGAACACCGATGTGATCCGGGCCAAGATCCGCACCATGGAGATGCTGGGTATCAGCGAGGAGATCGAGGACGTACTGATCACCCTCGGCAGCCAGTACCACCTCATCCGGCTGCTCAAGGGTCGCGGGGGCAACGGCCTGTTCCTCTACATCGTCCTGGACAAGGGCCGGGCGAACCTGGCCATGGCCAGGCACCAGCTCAAGCGCATCGAAGCGGAACTGGAGTTGTAACCGCCCTCCTGCTTCCCGGCTCCGCATGCCCACGAGTTGAAAGACTCTTCAACTCGGCACATCTGAATGTGATCAGCCAAGGGTGGACCGGAGCCAGGAGGCGGGAGGATGGCTGGAGCCAGGCATCGAGGATCCGGCAGGCCTGGCTGCCAGCTCACGAAAAGTCGAACCCGGGTGGGAGTGTTGTCGCATGCAGGTGCCGCTGTACCAGGCCAAGGCGGAGTTCTTCCGCATGCTCGGACACCCCGTCCGCATCCGCGTACTGGAACTGCTCCAGAACGGCCCCGTACCCGTACGCGAATTGCTGAACGAGATCGAGATCGAACCGTCCAACCTCTCCCAACAGCTCGCGGTACTGCGCCGATCGGGCATCGTGGTCTCCATCCGTGACGGCTCCACCGTCAGCTACGCCCTCGCCGGCGGCGACGTGGCCGAACTCCTGCGGGCCGCACGGCGCATCCTCACCGAACTGCTGGCAGGACAGAGCGAGCTGCTCGCTGAACTTCGAGACGCCGACACCTCCGTGCACACAGGTCAGACCACGCTGTGACGGCCCAACCCCCAGCCTGATCGGCGAGTGTGACGCGGGCTGCCGGCGACTATGCTGCTCATCCGGGTCGGACTGTGAGGACGAGCATGATCGACGTCGACCGCTATCTGACCGTGCTGGGGGTGGCCAGGCCGGCGGCCCCGACCGTCGAGGCGCTGCGGGCGCTGCACCGCGCCCAGGTGGAGCGGGTCGCCTACGAGAACCTCGACATCCATCTGGGGCGGCCCACGGGCATCGGCGCCGCGGAATCCGTGTCCCGGATCGTGCGCGGGCGCGGCGGCTACTGCTTCCACCTCAACGGGGCCTTCGGCGCGCTGCTGACGGCCCTCGGCTACGACGTCACCCTCCACCGGGCGGGGGTACAGGGTACCCCCGAGGCTCCCGCGAGCGCGGCCGGCGACCATCTCGCGCTCACCGTGCGGCTCGACGGCGAACGGTGGCTGGTCGACACGGGGCTCGCGGGCGGAATGCACGAGCCGCTGCCGCTGCGCGAAGGCAGCTACACCCAGGGGCCGTTCACCTACGCGATGGCTCCGTCGGTGGCGGTGCCCGGCGGCTGGCGGTTCACCCACGACCCCCGCGGCACGTTCACGGCGATGGACTTCGCACCGGACCCCGTGGAGCTGTCCTCCTTCGCTGCGGAGCACGCCCGGCTGTCCACCTCCCCCGACTCCGGCTTCGTCCGGGTCCTCACCGCCCAACTCCGCGACGCCAAGGGCGTGTACGTGCTGCGCGGTTGTGTGCTGCGCCGGATCGACGCCGAGGGCACGGAAGAGCGGACCATCGACTCGGCCGACGACTGGTACGAGGTACTGGCCGACGTGTTCCGACTGGACCTGACCGACGTCGACGCTCCCGCGCGGGCGCAGTTGTGGCACCGCGTCCACACCGCCCACCAGGAGCGGGAGACCGCGGGGCAGCGGTGAGGCTGCCCTGCGCGAGGTTCCGGCTCTCCGTGCGATGCGGCCCTGCGCGGGGAGCCGCACCGGGCATGGCCCGGCTCCGGCCGGCGCCGGTCCCAGTGAGCCGGGCATCGTCCCGGGGATGTCAACCCGGGGATGTCAACCCGGGGATGTACGCCGCCGCCGGTGTACCTCCCCGGGCCGATGGCAGCGGCTCGAGCCCGGCATAGCGTTCGAGGCATCGGCCCGCACCGGGTCGGATGCCACGAAAGACATCGATGGAGACAACCCGATGCGACGACGCTTGTTCCTGGTCGGTGCCGCCGTTACCACGGCCCTGGCGGCCACCCTTGCCACCACGACCGCCCAAGCCGACACCCGCCCCGTACAACCGCCCACGACCGCACTCGTGCTGCCCGCGCCGTCCGGGCAGCATCCGGTCGGCCGGGCCACCATCCACCTGAAGGACGAGAGCCGGGCCGACCCTTGGGTCTCCTCGGAGAAGCGGGAGATGATGGTCTCCCTCTGGTACCCGGCCGTCAGGCCCTCGGACACGCCCGCGCCCTACATGACGGCCGAGGAGTCCCGGCAGTACGGTGCGGCCACCGGACTGAACCTGCCGGCCGACCTGTTCGCCGAGGTGAGGACCCACTCGACGGTGGACGCCAAGCCGTCGAAGGTCCGCGGCGGGCTGCCCCTCGTCGTCCTGTCACCGGGCTTCGGCATGCCGCGCGCCACCCTCACCGGCCTCGCCGAGGAGCTCGCGTCCCGCGGCTACGCCGTCGTCGGCATCGGACACAACTACGAGGCCGACGGCATCTCGTTCCCCGACGGGCGGACCACCTCCTGCCTGGCGTGCGTGGACAGGAACTACCCCAGGGTCGGCGCCGTCCGCGCCGAGGACATCTCCTTCGTGCTCGACAAGCTCACCGGCGCGCGGCCGGCCTGGAAGCACGGCGCACCCATCGACCCCGACCGCGTCGCCGTCGTCGGGCACTCGGCCGGCGGTTTCAGCACGATCCCGGCCATGCTGCGCGACCCGCGCGTCAGGGCGGCGGTCAACATGGACGGCAGCTTCCACTTCCCGAACGACATCCCCCTGGACCGGCCGTTCCTGATGCTGGGCAAGCCCAGCCGCGTACCCGGCAGCACCGAGACGAGCTGGGACGAGACCTGGACCGAACTGACCGGATGGAAGCGCTGGCTGAGCGTCGACGACACGGATCACCTGTCCTTCACCGACCTGGCGCCCCTCGCCAAGCAGGTCGGCATGCCGCTCCAGCGACTGGACGGTGACCGTGCCGACACCGTGACCAGGACCTACGTGACGGCGTTCGTCGACGCCCATCTGCGCGGACGCAGCACCCCGCTGCTGAACGGCCCGACGGCACGCTTCCCCGAAGTGCGCTTCCACCGTCCCTAGGTGCTGCATGCTGCCGTCACAGTGCTCTTGCGTTGTGGAACACGGAGTCGTGATGCGCCGCCATGAACTGTCCGACGCTCAGCGGCAACTTGTGCAGCCGTTGCTGCCCCGGCAGTGGGAACACCGGACGTGGATTGAGCCGCAGATTTCCGAACGGACTCCGCGACGCGGCCGACGGC
Source organism: Streptomyces sp. 147326 (assembly GCF_045000215.1). NCBI lineage: Bacteria > Bacillati > Actinomycetota > Actinomycetes > Kitasatosporales > Streptomycetaceae > Streptomyces > Streptomyces sp. 147326. The sequence continues at coordinate 8,565,627 of NZ_CP134201.1, forward strand.
CGCCCGGGTCCCCGACCTGGCCGGCCGGCCAGCTGGTCGGTCGGTCGGCTACAGCTTGAGCTGGAAGTACGCCGTACCGCGCTCGCGCCGGTAGCCGAGGGCCTCGTTCACCGTGCGCATGGGGGCGTTCTCGTCCGCCACCGTGGTGGCGATGCGGCGCAGCGCCGGGTACCGGCCGGCGGCCTGCGCCGCCATGTGCAGCTTCACGGCGCGGCCGAGGCCGTTGCCACGGTGGCGGGGAGTGACCACCGTGTCGTACTGGAGCGCGCGCGTGCCGGAAGGGTCCGGGAGGACCAGTTCCGTGTAGGCCCCCACCTCGCCCTCGGGAGTCACCGCCGCGACCGTGGTCAGCTCCCCGCCCCGGTCCAGGACCAGCTGCTGCACGGAGTGCAGCCGCGGCGCGGTCCAGGGTTCGAGCTGTATGTCCATGTCCCCGCTCGGCGCATCCTCCATCGCCCCGTGGGCTGCCGCCGCGGCCGGAGCCCAGGCATCGGGTACCAGACCGTGCCAGGTGAGGATCTCGTAGCCGGGCGTGGCCGGTACCGGCGCGGGCCGCTCGGGGAGCTCCTGTTCGTACCAGGCCATCGGCAGTACGTTCACGAACCCGAGCGACTCGGCGAAGGCCTGCCCAGGACCGCCGAGGTCCACCATCGCTTCGACGGAGGTCCGGCCGTCCGCGAGCAGTTGCTCGCGGACGCGCTCCCACAAAGCGGTGCCCACGCCCTGGCGCCGCGATTGCGGGGGGACCGCCAGCACGTCCACGAAGGCGGTGTGACGGTTGGCCTCCTCCGAGAACAGGACCAGAGCGGCCACGCCCGAACCCTCTTCCGCCGCCCAGAACACGGCCCGGCCGCGCGCCGAAGGCACGCGCAGCCGGCCGGCGATCTCCGTCCGGGAGGGAGTGGGCAGCTGCGGCAGGTCGGCGGCCGCGGCGGAGGCCAGGACCGTCAGCCAGGAGTCGATCCCGGTCTCGGACGGCGGCAGCGTGAGCATGTTGATCTTCATGCTGCCGACCTTAGGTCGTGTCGGACCCGACGCTCAGGGGTTTTCGGCAGCGGGTGTGTTTGGCGAACCGGCTGCCCGCCCGCCTGGATGCGCCCGGTTTTCCGGCCAGGGGAGGGCCGGGTCGGGCCGTCCGGTCGGGGTTCGCCGCGACCACGGCGCCTTCGACGGCGGCGATGAGCGGCTTGGACCGGTGGGCGCGGGGCACGCCGGCCAGTCCGCGGTCGGCCACCCGGGGTACTCCTTCGGTGGGGGAAGGGTCAGGACGCCAACCTCCCGTTGAGGGCCGTCCTCCAGCATCCGGAGTGCGGCGTCCACGGCGTCGGCCAGGGCCTGGCCGATGGCGTTGCGGACGTGGGGCCGGTTGAGTGTGAGCTCCTCGACCGAGGTGGCGACGAGTCCCGGACCGGGCTCAGGCGCGGCAGGCCGTCCCGGGCCGGGGTCCCGCGCGGCGAGCCGCGCGGCCTGCTCCGGACGGCCCAGCAGGGTGATCATCCCGTTCCCGACCACGTTCGTCGTGGTGTCGTGCCCGACCAGCAGCAGGAGGTAGGCCGTCGAGCGCAGCCCTTCCTCGCTCATGGCCCCGCTGTCGTCACCCGCCCGCACCAGCGCGCCCCAAGCCGGCGACGCACGGAAGCGGCAGCCCCCTCTCCCGGCGCACCGCGGCCCCGCCCGGAAGGACTACAGCGCGGCCCCGGCGCATGCGATGCCGGCGACCGTGGACGGCCCGTACGGCTCTGCCGTGCCGCGCGGGCACGACGCATGACGGTCCGGTGGATCCGGTCGAGCGGCCGTCGGCCCTACTCGCCGTTGAGGTGACCGTCGTCGTCCTGGAGCCTCCGCCACAGACCGGTGCGGTGCAGCGCGTAGAGCGCGATGGCCAGGAAGGACACCTGCAGCCCCACTGCGAGGAGCCAGAACACGGCCCCGCTCTCCAGCTCGTCCGTCAGGTAGGCGAAATTCATGCCGAAGAACCCCGTCAGGAAGGTCAGCGGCAGAAAGATCGTCGACACGATCGCCAGGCGATTGATCACGCCGTTCTGGTCGGCGGACACCAAGGAGGAGTAGCTGCCGAAGGCACGTCGGGCCGCTTCCTGGAGCGACTCGATGTCCGTGAGTACCAGCCTCGCAGTGCGCTGGTACTCACGCACCAGCCGCTGGCGCTCCTCCGGGAAGCTGTCGCTCATCATCCGGCGCGTGACCGTCTCCTCCGGTGATAGGGAAGGAGCGTGTGGTGCAGGAGGGCCGCGGTACGTCGCAGACGCGTCAGGCGATAGACCTGCTCGGGCTGTCGTTGACGGAACATCTCGTCCTCGAGGGCCTCCACGTCCAGCAGGGCCTGGACGGCAGACGCCCGATAGGTCTCCAGCGCCTCGTCCAGCAGCAGAAACAGCATGGCCACGGCATCCGGTGGACGCTCGTGCGGGCAGGACTCGCGCCGCAGCCCGCCCTGGCCCTGCTCGACGACCTGATCGCGGACAGCGGCCTGGACGTGACACTGACGGGCGAGGTCCCCCGTGACGCGAGCCCCGCCGTGGAGCGCGCCGCCCACCGGACCGTCCAGGAAGCCCTGACCAACGTACGCGAGCACGGACCTGGTTCGACCGTCGTGGTCGAGTTCCGCCGGCCCGGGCCCGCCCTCTACGCGACGGTCACCAACACCACGGCCCGGCACCCCGCTCTGGGGCTGCCCCGCGCGCGGCACGGACTGCTCGGCCTGCGGGAACGGGCCGAACACCTGGGCGGCGCCCTCTCCCACGGGCCCACCCCGGACGGCGGCTACCGCCTGCACCTGCACCTGCACCTGCAGCTCCCGCGGCGCGGAGCGTGCGCGCAGCCGATGGCCGACGGGACCCAGAGCAGCCCAGGGTGAGCGTCAGTCACGGGTTCCCTCACGACCTTCCCTGGCGGACGCGTCCGGAGAGCCAGGGCGTGAGGGCGGCGCCCAGGATGCGCTCCTTGTAGGTCTCGTCGCCGGGAAGGGGGACGTGGAGCCGGTAGCCGGGCGGGAAGAACCGCCCCTTCACGAAGGCCAGTCCGCCGTAGACGGACATCAGGAACGGCGGGACGGAGTCCCGGGGGACGTCGTGGAACTCCACCCCGTCCACGGTGATCGTCGCATCGTCGTCGGGGAAGATCCGCACGCTGACCGCGGGGCTGCCGCCCAGTTCCACGAACGCTTCGTGGGGCAGCGATCCATCGGGATCTACAACGGCGAACAGCGGCGCGGAAGTCCTCCGCGACGTCTGGTCGGCCCCGATGTCGTCGGTGACTGCCATGGACAGCCGGTATTCGGCCGCGATCGCCCGTATCGCGGCGACGGCCGACGCGGTGGTCGGCAGCGAGGGGTGCGTCATGATCCAGATGATGCCGCACCGGAGCCGTACGGCTGGCCCCCGGCCCTCAGAACCGGCCCGCGGTGAGGGGCACGACGGACGGAGGGAAGGGCAGACGGCGGCGACCGGTCTGCGGGTCCGCGGTCTGAGGAGGCTCAGGCTGTCACCCGTTCGGGTGTGGCAGGTGTCGCCGGCGCGGGACGGCCCGCCAGTGGCCCTCTCGCCCCGCCCGGCCGCTCCCGTTCCACCGCCACACCCACCCAAGCCGGCGGCGGGACGCGGACGGTGACGATCGACTCCCGGCAGCAGGGCGCCGAGACCCGGCAGTTGCGGACAGCGCGTCGGCCCCTCGGCACGCCCGGTCGCGGGGCTTACGGCCCCAGCCCGGTGGCGAGTGGGCGATCATGCTGGTGTGGTGGAGTTCGGCTCGGGCGCGGAGGGTACGGCAATGGAGGTTGTGCGGGGGGCGGAGTTGGTGACGGTCGCGAGTCTCGTCGAGGCGGCGACCCAGGGGCAGAGCGGCGCGCTGTGGCGGCTGAAGGGCATCGACCGGCAGCTGGACGCGAACCTGGTGCGCCACCTGCCCGGGACCGGCGGGGCGGCGCACACCGAGGAAGAGGTCGACGTGATGCTGGTCGTCGTCGCGGGCGCCGGCACCCTCACCCTCGACGGCACCGAGTCTCAGCTGGCCCCCGGATTCCTGGGCCTGCTGCCGCGCGGCACATCCCGGGCGCTGCTGGCCGGCCCCGAAGGGCTGCTCGTCCTGACCGTGCACCGCAGACGCCGCGGAATGCGCATCGGACGGACCGAGCCTGCTGCCGCGCCCCCGCCGTGCGCGCTGCACCTGGTGTGCGCCCGGTGTCACCGGCACGCGATCGAGGCGGACGCCCGCTACTGCAGCGGCTGTGGCACGGCGTTGACCGGCCACCCCGGAACTTGACCTAGGGCCATGGGGCGCGAGGCGTGGGGGAGGCGCCAGGGGCGGGGGTGCGGATGGTCACGGTGCTGACCCGGTGCGGAAATCGCGGAGCCGTCGCGTTCCCGGCGCCGGTATCGTGCGGTCTCAGACCAGCCGTGTCAGCGGCCTTCCGCATTCAGAGAGCGATGCACATGACCAGCCGGCGAGTGACGACGACCCTGTGGCGCCCCACCGGCCCCGAGGAGCTGGGCCTGGTCCGCGAGCTGAACTGGCGTGCCTGGCCGCCCCGGCTCCCCGAGCAGCCGATCTTCTACCCGGTTCTCAACGAGGACTACGCGATCAAGATCGCGAGGGACTGGAACGTGAAGCACAGCGGTGTCGGCTACGTGACCCGGTTCGAGGTCGAGTCGGAGTTCTTGAGCCGGTACCCCGTCCAGCAGGCCGGGGGACGGACCATCCTCGAGCTGTGGGTTCCGGCTGAGGAGCTGGACGACTTCAACGCTCACATCGTCGGCGAGATCCAGGTCGTACACGAGTTCCGCTGAGGCGGGGCGGCTTGCCAGCCGGCGGCCACCCGGGCGCCGGAGCCGTCATGCCGCGCCGCCTGCCGCAAGGACGAAGACCCGGACGTGCCGCAGATCCTTCCGAGCGAGGTCTTCGCAGTGCGCCCGGTGAGGGCTGCCGACTCGCATGTTCAGCCACACGACCCAATCGGAGGGCAAGTCGATCAATAATTGGCCAGCGACCTGCCTGCACGGTTGAGAGGAGCCCTTGATGACCACACCGCGGGACTTGCTGATCATTGCCATGGACATGGGGTCGAGCAGCCCCGTCGAACAGGGCGACCTGTCGCTTGCGCTCGCCGGGGCCGAGGTGATCGACTTGATCGCAGTCCAGGCCATCAGCCTGGACGGGGATCACATCGTGCCGGGCGACCGGACCGCGCTGGCTGATCGCCTGCTGGAGGAGGCCGCCGCGTCGCTCGTTCGGGAGGCACCCTACGAGTCGGTCGCCGACTGGCTGTGGCGCAGAGGCCGCGGTCTGTCCGCGGCCTACCGGGCCGAGCTCGAGGCGGAGGGGCAGCTCGTCCGGCAGGGTCGCCGCGGGCTCTCCTTCCGGGCCGGTGAGCTGGTGCTGGTTGATTCACCTGACCGTCGTCGGGCTGCGGACCGCTTGGCATCGGACGAACCCGTCCTCGCTTTCCTCGCGGGGGCCGTACGGGTGCGGGGCGAGCGGCCCGGAGACTCTCCGGACGTGGCGGACGTGGCGGACGTGGCGGACATGGCGGACGACACCGTCGCGACGGTGCTGGCCGCCGTCAACGACGCCCTGGTGGAGCTGGCGGCCGTACGGCAACGGCGAGCCATCGAAGACGCGGCCTTCGACAACATCTGGCGGGGCGGCGGCGGATGACGACGGAGCCTTCCCCGAGAAGGCCGTCGGTCTGATCGGGGCGGAGCAGCCCCACGCCCCTCGGGGGAGGCCCAGACCGGAGAACTCCCCAAACGTATTCGCGATGGTATGCATCGGTGCATACTCGGGGCATGGCAGATACGACTGTGAAGATCGACTCAGCCACCCGGGACCGGTTCGCCGCGATGGCCGCCGCCCACGGCAAGAGCGTGCGCGCCTACCTGGCGGAGCTGGCCATCGAGCAGGAGAACCAGTTGGCCCTGGGCCGGGCGACCGCCGCGTTCCGTGACGCCGTCGGCCAGCCGGGCATCGCGGAGGCCTTCGACCGTGAGTTCGGCGGGCTGCCGACGTCCGCGAGCGTGCACCGGGCGGCCTGATCTTGGAGCTGAGCATCGACATCCGCTGGCTCCTGGACCGTCAGGAGGAGCTCCTCGGCAAAGAGCTGGGAGTCCAGGACTACTCGGGTCTCGTGGCCGCGGTCGCGCGGCACCGCGTGAGCACCCCGGCGCTGGCGACCGACGAGCCCGACGCGTACTGGCGGTCAGCGGCGCTCCTGGAGCAGATCGTACTGCTGCGCCCGCTGCCGGCCAGGAACGAGTACTTCGGCTACGGCGTGGCGGTGGCCTGCATCAGGGCCTCCGGCAAGGACGTGGACACGACCTTCGAACCCTGGCGCGACCTGATCACGGACATCCGCGCACTGCGCCTGACGGTCTACGACGTGGCCGACCGGCTTCGCTCGATGCGTGAAGGCTCCTAGGCCGTTTATCGAAAATGGATCAAGGTGATGGCCGGCCATGCTTCGGAGCTGGGCTCACTCGCCTGGTGCCGATCTGAGGAGGCGGGTGAGTTGGCCGCTGTGGTGCTCGTTCACGGCTTGTATCACCGTCCCGAGCACTTCGTCGTGCTGGCGGAACGATTGCGGACCGCGGGAACCGAGGTTGTCGTTCCTGAACTCGACCGGGGCTCATTGTCCGCTGACACAGCCGCCGTCCAGGCCCGGGCCATCGACCCGGGCCTCCAGCGGAGGATGGCCTCGCGCTGCACCGACGTGCGCGAGTGGCAGTCGGGCCACTCCCCGTTCGTGGGACAGCCCGATCTCATCGTGGAACTCGTGCTGGAAGTGCTCGCCACCCGCACCCCGCATCGACGTTCATGTCCCACGCGACCGATCCGCCGGCGTCGGCCAGGACTTGGAGCTGGGTGAAGAACCCGACCCGACCCGACCCGGCCGGGCAGGGCAGGTGCCGGGCCGGGTCGGGGGTCGGTCGGGCGGGGCGTGTCAGCCCACCGGGGTGAAGTCCTGCGAGGCGATGTACGCGGGGCGGCGCACCGGGGCGGCGAAGGGCTTCGAGGGGCGGTTCTCGACGCTGTTGAAGACGAGGAACACGTTGCTGCGCGGATAGGGCGTGATGTTGTCGCCCGAGCCGTGCATCGCGTTGCAGTCGAACCAGGTGGCCGAGCCCGCGTTGCCCGTGAAGAGCCTGATGCCGCAGGCCGAGGCGAACTTCGTCAGCGCCTCGTCCGACGGGGTGCCGGCATCCTGCATCTGGAGGGACTTCTTGTAGTTGTCCTTCGGCGTCGCACCGGCACAGCCCAGGAAGCTCCGGTGGGAGCCGGGCATGATCATCAGGCCGCCGTTGGTGGCGTGGTTCGGCGTCAGTGCGATGGACACCGACACGGTGCGCATGTGCGGCAGGCCGTCCTCCGCGTGCCAGGTCTCGAAGTCGGAGTGCCAGTAGAAGCCGCTGGCGCCGAACCCGGGCTTGATGTTGATCCGGGACTGGTGCACGTACACCTCGGAGCCCAGGATCTGCCGCGCGCGCCCCACGACGCGCGGATCGGCGGCGAGGGCCGCGAACACCTCGCTGATCCGATGGACCTCGAAGACGGAGCGTACTTCGCGGGACTTCGGCTCCACGATGGACCGCTCGTCGGCCAGCGTCGAGGGGTCACGCAGCAGCCGGTCCATCTCGTCCCGGTAGACGGCCACCTCGTCGGGCGTGATGAGTTCGTCGACGGACAGGAAACCGTCGCGCTCGAAGCTCTCCAGCTCGTGGGCCCACATCGGGCCCGCGGTGCCGGGATCGGACCAGACGACGGGGTCCGCGCGGCCGATGAGCACCTCCTCGGAGCCCCGGGTCGGATACAGGTCGTTCACAGTGCGGGTGGATGCGTAGGTCATGGTGGTGCCTGCCTCTCCTCTCTGTGCGTTTTCCGTACGTCAGCTGTGGTCGTGGTCGTGGTCGGGCTCGGTGAGCAGCGGGTACACGCCGTTCTCGTCGTGGTCCTCCCGGCCGGTCACGGGCGGGTTGAAGACGCACAGGCAGCGGAACTCGTGCTTTACGCGCAGGGTGTGCCGCTCGTGGCCGTCGAGGAGGTACATGGTTCCCGGCGTGACCGTGTACGTCCGGCCGGTCTCCTCGTCCGTGAGCTCGGCCTCTCCCGCCGTGCAGACCACGGCCTCCACGTGGTTCGCGTACCACATGGACGTCTCGGTGCCGGCGTACAGGACGGTCTCGTGCAGGGAGAAGCCGACGCGTTCCTTTGCCAGGACGATGCGCTTGCTCTCCCAGGTGCCGGACGCGGCCCTGACGTGACGGTCGGTTCCCTCGATGTCCCGGAACGAGCGGACGATCATGGTGGTGCCCTTCGTGGTGTGTGCGGCGGTGCTGGTCAGGCCGCTTCGCGGATGGAGCGGGCCAGGATGGCGAGGCCCTCTTCGAGTTCGTCGCCGGTGACGGTGAGCGGGGGGAGCAGCTTCACGACCTCGCCCTCGGGGCCCGAGGTTTCGACGAGGAGGCCGTGCTCGAAGGCCCTCCGGCACACCTCCGCGGCGCGCTCCTTCTGGGTGAACTCAATGCCCCAGGCCAGGCCGCGGCCCCGGTACGTCGCCCCCAGCCGGCCGTGTTCGGCGCACAGTTCGCGCAGCGCGCTCTCGACGCGCGCGCCCTGGACGAGGGTCCGTTCGCGCAGGGTGTTGTCGCCCCAGTACGTCTCCAGGGCGGCGGTCGCGGTGACGAAGGCCGGGTTGTTCCCGCGGAAGGTGCCGTTGTGCTCGCCCGGCTCCCACAGGTCCAGTTCGGGCTTGAACAGGCACAGGGACATGGGGAGTCCGTAGCCGCTGATGGACTTGGACAGCGTGACGATGTCGGGCGTGATGCCCGCCTCCTCGAAGGAGAAGAACTCGCCGGTCCGGCCGCAGCCCATCTGGATGTCGTCGACGATCAGCAGCATGTCGCGGCGCCGGCACAGGTCCGCGAGGGCGCGGAGCCATTCCGCGCGGGCCACGTTGATCCCGCCCTCGCCCTGGATCGTCTCGACGATGACGGCCGCCGGATGGTTCAGGCCGGAGCCCTGGTCCTCCAGCAGGCGCTCGAACCAGAGGAAGTCGGGGGTCCTGCCGCCGAGGTAGTTGTCGAAGGGCATCGGCGTGCCGTGGACCAGGGGGACGCCGGCGCCGGCCCGTTTGAAGGCGTTGCCCGTGACGGCGAGGGAGCCGAGCGACATGCCGTGGAAGGCGTTGGTGAAGGACACGACCGACTCGCGGCCCTTGACCTTCCGGGCCAACTTGAGTGCTGCTTCGACCGCGTTGGTCCCGGTGGGGCCCGGGAACATCACCTTGTAGGGCAGTGCGCGGGGTTCGAGGACGTGGGACCGGAAGGTCTCGAGGAAGGCCCTCTTGGCGGTCGTCGACATGTCGAGCGCGTGCGTGATGCCGTCCCGCTCCAGGTAGTCGAGCAGGGCCCGCTTGAGGACGGGGTTGTTGTGGCCGTAGTTCAGGGACCCGGCGCCCGCGAAGAAGTCCAGGTAGCCGCGGCCGTGTTCGTCGTACAGCCGGCTTCCCGTGGCGCGCTCGAAGACGACGGGCCAGGCGCGGCAGTAGCTGCGCACCTCGGACTCGACGGTCTCGAAGACGGACAGGACCGGCTCGGTCATGGTCAAGGCAACTCTCCAATGAATGTGGGGGTGTTCGGTACGGGGCGGTGTGGGGCGGCGTGAGCGGCGTCGGGGGGTGGTGGCACGGATCAGAAGGGGAAGCGGGATCAGAAGTGCAGTGGCCCGATGCGGTGCAGGACCTCCGGGGCGTGTCCGCCGTCCGGGAACTCTTCTGCGGCGAACAGGACTTCGCGCGTGAGCGTGGCACCGTGGCGTGCGGCGTAGGAGGCGAACAGTCGCTCCGACGCGTGGTTTCCGGGAGAGATGGTGGTCTCCAGGAAGCTCAGTCCGTGTTCCGCCGCGACACGGGCGGAGAGGCCGTCGAGCAGGGCCCCGGCGATTCCCAGGCCGCGGACGGATTCATCGACGGCGACCTGCCAGACGAGCAGCGTTCCGGGGCTGTCGGGCCGCAGGTATCCGCTGACGAATCCGACGGCACGCCCGGCCCGGTCGCGGGCCACCGCGGACGTGCCGGCGAAGTCGCGGCACCAGAGCAGGTAGCTGTAGGCCGAGTTGAGGTCGAGCGTCCTGGAGTCGCGGGCGAGGCGCCACAGCAGGGGGCCGTCACCTGGGCGGGGGCGGTCTATGTATGTCGTCGAGGTGGTCGGGGTCGGGGTCGGAGTGGGGGGTGGGGTCTTCCTGTAACGGGCCAGTTCTGCATGAGCAGTCATGCGGGCCGAAGTTACCCAGGGCTGGAGCAAATTGCATGGGCCTAAGGGGTTACGAAAATGGTGCGGACCATGATATTTGCAGACGCCTTCGCAAGGTCGTCAGATGCGAGCGACGCGCCCGTATCATCAGGAAAGATGCTGATATTTCCACCGCACCCCCGGTTTTATAACGAGCGGATAACGTCTTTGCCCTGTCTCATATTTGCCACTTGAATGTGATGTCTTCGTCGGCCGGCCGGGGGTTTGGTTCACGGCTGCGCGGTTAAAAGGCGGCAGCGTGCCTGCTCATGAAACTGGAGGGGCGGTTGCGGCGCCGCCTCGCCTGATCCCCGGATGTCGCGCTCCAGGGAGCTCGATCGCGCGCGGCGCAGCACCGGCGTGTGCGCGGCGGCCTGCCATCATGCTCGGATGGCCCACGACATAGTGTTCTTCCTCGCCCCCGACGACGAGACCGCCGCCGCGACGCGCCTGCGGGGACCGGGTGAGGCCTTTGAGTCTGTGAGCTGCCGTTCTATTGAGCCGGACAGCGCCATCGTCGAGTGGGACATGTACTTCGAGGAGCCTTCGGCCGAGACCGCGCCGCCTGAGCAGCGCCTTGGGTGGGCGTGGCCGGAGTGGGTCACCGCCCCCTTGAACGACGGCGTTGCGGTGTTCGCTCTGCCGGAGCGGCTGACCCGAGCGCTGGCCAGCGCGAGCTCCGCCGAACTCGAAGAGCTCGCAGGCCGCTGGACCAGGCGGCTCTGGTCCGAAGACGGGGACGACATGACCGACGATGATCTACTGGCGGTCCTGCAGGGAGTTGCCCGGCTCGCGGTGTCTGCGGTGAACACGGGCGGCGGCCTCTACAGCTGGAGCTTCTGAGCGCCCACCTTCGAAGACGGCTCGCGTTTGACGCCGCTGCATGCCAAGAGTTCGGTTCCGGTGGTTGAGGTACAGCGTGAAGTGCCACGACCGGTCTGCTGCGTCGATGATGCCGGTGCGCAACCGCTCGTCGCGGTGCTGAGCCAGGATCTCGGCGGTCTCGTCGAGGCCGAGGGTCGTCAGGCCGATCTTCAACGACCGCCTCAGCCTCGCCGCAGCGATGCCGGCGACCATCCAATGGGGTACCTCGTCGTCCCAGACCACCACCTGGCCGCCGGCGACGATGGCGTCGCGTGCTGCCTTGCAGGCGCGGGTCTGGTCGGTGAGCATCGCGGCGATGCCGGGCGAGTGCTTCCTCCTGCGTGACGGTCGTCGTCGTGGGTGGCCGTCAGCTGCTGCGGCGCGACAGGTCGGTGTGAAACACCGCCACTGTTCCCGCACGTCGGCAGGGATGGGCACCTCGCCGAGGGCCTCCAGCGCCGACGTCACGTGGCGGACAGCCGCCTCCTCGGAGCGTCGCCTGCTGTCCGTCTCCTCCAGCAGCCGCATCGCTTCTGGTACATCGCCCGGAGCCAGAGGACCGGAGTCCATCAGGGTCGCGAGCCGCCGGCCGGAGGCGGTGGCGGAGCCGACCGCAAGCAGCAGGGGCAACGTCTTCTTGCCGCGCATCAGGTCCGCCCCGACGGGTTTCCCGGTGACCGCGCTTTCACCCCACAGGCCGAGGACGTCGTCGAGGATCTGGAAGGCCACCCCCAACTCGCTCCCCGCGCAATGCAGTGCCTGCGCCACGGGGGCGGACGCCGGGGGCGTCGGGGCGGGCGTAGCCGCCGCCCGGGACCACGATGATGTCGGCCTGCTCCGGGGTCCAGCCGTGCTCGACGCCGACCCGGGTTCCGTACGCGGCCTGGACGAAGCCGGGGCGGGAGGCCGTGACGTACCGGACCTCGACCGGCCGGTCCGTGAAGAAGCGGGCGGCCGAGAAGACCTCGTACGGAGCGGCGAAGTCCAGCTCCTCCACCCCGTCGAACATGACGATGTGCACCCTCAGGGGTGTACCCCCACCGGCAGCGCTGCGCTCGGCAGCGGAGGCGGAGGTGGAGGCGGCTGGGCCGACGCCGAGTCCGGCGACTCCCGCCACCGCGCCGGTGGCGCCGAGGGCGGTAGAGGCCCGCAGTAAGTCCCTTCGGTTCAGGCTCATTTCATCTCTCTTCGGTGGGGTGCGGACGGGGTCGGGTGAGCCGCGGGCTCTTCGAGGAGGTCGACGGCGCCAACGCGCCCGTTCCCCACGGATCTTGTGGCCTGCGCACAACGGGAAACAGCCCGCCGGCCGCTCTTCGGCTGAGCGGTTCCCCCCAATGCCCGGCGGGCATGCCGATCCACCCTCAACCCTGCACTGGTCTGGCACCGGCGGCGAAGGGACCACGGGCGCTGGCCCGGCGCCATCGAGGACCTGCGGACCCGCGCGGACCGGCTCGCCCGACTGACCCGCCGCCGCGACGAGTTGGCCCGGTGGGCCCGGCGGGCGCGCTCATCCGGGCCCGCCGCGCTATCGTCCGCCGGGGGCGGTCAGCGTGTGCAGCCGGGCGCGCAGGGTGGTGAGCCGGAGGCGCAGCCGCTGTGGCGGTGTGGGCGGCAGGCCGCGGGACGTGCCGCGCGCGTAGTACCGCTCTACGTAGTACTGGCACCCGCTCAGCACGGTCGTGACGGCGATGTACCAGAGGGTGGCGACCATCAGCAGCGGGATGACCTGGTAGTTCTGGTTGTAGACCAGCTGTACCGAGTAGAGCAGGTCGTGTACGGCCAGCACGCTGACGATGCTGGTGCCTTTGAGCGTGCCGATCAGCATGTTCCCGGCGGTCGGCACGATCGACCGCATCGCCTGGGGAACGACGATCCGGCGCAGGGTGCGGCGCCTGCTCAGGCCCAGCGCCTGCGCGGCCTCGGTCTGGCCGGGATCCACGGAGAGGATGCCGCCGCGCACCACCTCGGCGGCGTACGCGGACTCGTGCAGGGTCAGACCGATGACGGCGGTGAGGGTCGGGCCGAGCAGGTTCACCGTCTTGACGGTGAAGAGCTGGGGGCCGTAGGGGATGCCGAGGCCGAGCGTCGGGTACAGGGCGCCGATGTTGAACCAGAACAGCAGCTGCACCAGCAGCGGCGTGGACCGGAAGATCCACACATAGCCCCAACTCAGCGTCTGCAGAACCGGATTGGCGGAGAGCCGCATCACCGCCAGTACGGTACCGAACAGGAAGCCGAGCACCATCACCGCGCCGGTCAGCCACAGGGTGAGCAGCAGCCCGTCGAGCACGGCGGCGGTGGTGAAGTACCCCCCTACCACGTCCCATTGGAAGGCCTCGTTGCGGACGACCGAGGCCAGCACCATCACGAAGACCAGCAGTGCGGCGGCAGCGGACAGCCGGAGGCCGATGCGCCGGCGCGGCACGATCGGCGGCAGCTCGGCGGTGGAAGTGCCGTGCGCCCACGAGTGTTTCGCCAGCGGGTCGGCCGCCCTGGCGCGAGCGGCGATGGGGTCGGAGACGTCGGAAACGGCGGAGGCGTCGGAGATGTCGGGCGGGGTGGCCATGGGAAGGCTCTCCAGGGAAGGGGACGCGGGTGTGGACGGCCACCCGGCGGCACGGCGCGCGCAAGCACGGCGCATGCTCCGTGCGGATGCGGTGCTGCCGGGTTCGGGTACTCCGTGTCGTCACGCTCCCCGCGTCCCTCAACGCGGGCGGAGGGGCTTCCGTGTGGGCGGAGCCGCTCCGACGCCGATCGTATGCGCCCACGGCCCGGCTGTGTCAACCACGCGAGGCCCGGTCGGCCGGGGCCGTCCGCCATCCGGGCCGTTGCTTGACGAAGAGCAGCACGTACTGCTCAAGTAGTCGTATGAATGCCCATCAGCGCCTGTTCTCGCGCGACTACATCGACTTCGGTCGGGTGTGGTCCGCGGCGTGTTGCGCCTGACGCGGCAGCGGGCTGTCTGATCGGCCCTTCCCTCCCTCGGTGACCCCCTCGCGGGCCGAGATCCCCCGTCGCGCCACCACCGGGCGCGGGCAGCGACCCGTACGAGGGCGCGCTGCCGCGAGCCCGGGCGTGCGCTGCCGCCGCCCCGGTTCCCCCGACGCCCCGCGTCGTCACGCCAGCACCACGCCGCCTGTGCGGATTTGACGTTCCATCACTTCTCGCTGCAGCACGGGCTGTTCCGTCATGCCCGCGTGCACGATCCATCGCCCGTTCCGAAAGGCCACCCCATGCCCGTGGAATTCCTCGGCATCGCCGCGACCAACGACGGCTCCGAAACCACCGCGCGATCCGGCGCCGCCTTCGACAAGGAGTACACGCTCCGGCTCGCCCGGGCGCACGAGGACCACGGCTGGGACCGTGTGCTGTTCGCCTACGGCTCCGGATCCCCGGACCCCGCGCCGGCGGCCGCGTACATCGCGAGCAGACTGGACCACCTCCAGATCCTGCTCGCCCACCGGCCCAACGTCTCGTACCCCACCTACGCCGCCAAGACCTTCGCCACCCTGGACCAGATCAGCGACGGCCGCCTGACCGTCCACTTCATCACCGGCGGCAACGACCGCGAGCAGGGCCGCGAGGGCGACACCCTCACCAAGGACGAGCGCTACGCCCGCACCCGTGAGTACATCGGGATCGTCAAGAAGATCTGGACCACCCGCGAGCCATTCGACCACGAGGGCGAGCACTACCGCTTCCACGACTTCGTCAGCGATGTCTTCCCCGTCCAGCAGCCGCGTCCCGATGTCTCGTTCGGCGGTTCCTCACCCGCCGCGTACGCCGCCGGCGGCGCGGAGGCCGACATCTACTGCCTGTGGGGCGAGCCGCTCGCGAAGACCGCCGAGCAGATCGAGGCCGTCAAGGCCGCCGCGAAGGCAGCGGGCACCGACGTGCCGCGCATCCAGGTCGCCTTCCGCCCGATCATCGCCCCGACCGAGGAACTGGCCTGGGAGAAGGCCCACTGCACGGTGGGCGCCATCAAGCAGCGGCGGCAGGCGGGCCCCGTGCGGCATCCCCGCAACGGCGTCCTGGAGGCCGCGGCGCCCCAGAACACCGGATCACAGCGGCTGATCGCCATCGCCGAGGCGGGGGAGCGCTACGACAGGGCGCTGTGGACCCCTACGGCTGCCGCCACCGGCGGCGCGGGCAACTCCAACGCGCTGGTCGGCACCCCGGAGACGGTCGCGCAGGCACTGCTGGACTACTACGACCTCGGCGTCGACGTCCTCTCGGCCCGCGGCTACGACCTGCTGGGCGACGCCGTCGACTTCGGCCGGCACGTGATCCCGCTCGTCCGGGAGGAGGTCGCGAAGCGCGACCGCGAAGCCGCCCACACGGCACACGACCCCCACCACGCCCTCACGGCGGCGCGCGGGTGAGCTCAGCAGCACGCACACCCCGCCTCGGCACCACGCCCCGCAACGGAAAGGCCTTCCCGCTGTGAACCTCCCCGGGAACCGGATCCGCACCCGCCTGAGCACCACCGCCACCCTCGCCCTCCTGCCACTCCTGGCGCTGACGGCCTGCGGCTCCGGGGGCGGAGCCCGGCCGTGGCGGGTGCCCAGGTGTCCTCCGCATCGGCCGACGACCCCGTCGCCGGCGTACAGACCGTGGACTCGATCGCCGCCCTGCTGCCCGCCGACGTCCGCAAGGCGGGCACCCTGCGGGTCGGCAGCTCCGTCGGATCCCCACCCGCGGCGTACTACCCGAACGGGCAGGACAAACCGCCCGCCGGCCAGGACATCGACATCGCCGACGCGGTGGCCAAGGTCCTCGGCGTGAAGCTGGAGCGCCAGGACGCCTCCTTCGAGACGATCCTGCCGGCTCTCGGCAGCGGCAAGTACGACCTCGGCACGGGCAACTTCGGCGTCACCACCGAACGCCTGAAGACCATCGACTTCGTCACCTACATCAACGACGGGCAGGGGTTCGCCGTCAAGACGGGCAACACCACCCTGACCACGCAGGTCTCCGACCTCACCCAGCTGTGCGGACTGACCATCGGCACCGGCGCGGGCACCACGTTCGAGAAGACCCTCACCGCGCAGAAGGGCGTCTGCGCCGCGGCCGGCAAGAAGCCGTACGAGGTGAAGGTCTTCTCCGAGACCGGGGCAGTCACCACCGCCCTGCAGCAGGGCCGGATCGACGTCGTCATGTCGACGATCAACGGCCTGCGCCACCAGGCCGCACAGCCCGCCGCGCAGACCGCCTTCCTCGGCGAGTACCACCGGCTCGACGTCGGATTCGCCTTCAAGAAGGGCTCCCCGCTCGCTCCCGCCCTCCAGGCCGCCGTCAACGAGCTGATCAAGAACGGCACTTACGCGCGGATCCTGAAGAAGTGGGGCACCACCGCCTCCGCGATCGACACGTCGCAGATCAACCCGGCCGAGCACACGTGAGGGGGGAGCCCGTGAGCGACGTCATGGTCGACGTGCGCGGCGTCCACAAGAGCTTCGGGCCGTTGGAGGTGCTGCGCGGCGTCGACCTGAAGGTCCACGCCGGCGAAGTCGCCGTGATCCTCGGCCCCTCCGGCTCGGGGAAGTCCACACTGCTGCGCACCATCAACCACTTGGAGAAGGTCAACCGCGGCTGGATCAGCGTCGACGGCGATCTCATCGGCTACCGCAGCTCCCGCGGCAAACTGTTCGAGTTGAAGGAGAGGGAGGTTCTGCGGCAGCGCACCCGTATCGGGTTCGTCTTCCAGAACTTCAATCTCTTCCCGCACCTGACCGTGCTGGAAGACCTCGTCGAGGCCCCGGTCTCCGCGCTGCGCCGCCCGCGGCAGGAGGCGGAGGCAACGGCCCGCCGACTGCTGGACCGCGTAGGCCTCTCCGACAAGGCCGACGCCTATCCGCTGCAGCTGTCCGGCGGGCAGCAGCAGCGCGTTGCCATCGCCCGCGCGCTCGCCCTCGAACCCAAGGTGCTGCTCTTCGACGAGCCGACCTCGGCGCTCGACCCGGAGCTGGTCGGAGAGGTCCTCGACGTCATCAAGGACCTCGCCCGCGCCGGAACCACCATGATCGTCGTGACGCACGAGATCGGCTTCGCCCGCGAGGTCGCCGACACCGTCGTGTTCATGGACGCCGGAGCCGTCGTCGAACAGGGAACGCCCGCGGCCGTCCTGGACGACCCGCGGCACGCCCGCACCCGCGCCTTCCTCTCCAAGGTCCTCTGACCGTGCGCGCTGCTCGTCACGGGAAGAGGGTGTGCTCCTGGAACATCGGGGCCGGACGGCCGCCGGGGGTCCCGATGGACCCCGCGGTCAGCTCGTCGGGGTCGGCCATCAGGTTCAGGCTCCGGTGAACCGGAAGGCCTGCGAGATTACTTGGCGCCGAGACCGGCGTCGGGACCTCGGGCTTGCCGGCGGCCTTGAGGACCTTGTTCAGGAGCGTCAGGTCGTAGATGCCGGCCAGGTCGGGCTGCTCGATGAGCTTGGCCTTGACCGCCCAGTCCGACTGGGTCTTCAGCGTCGAGGCCAGCGGGTCGTCCGTGACCGTGAAGCTCGGCCACGCGGGGTCGATGACCTTCGCGTCGAGCGGCTTGCCGCCCTCCGCCTCGAGCCTGGCGTTGGCGGAGGCCTTCGCCTTGTCCTGGTTGGCGTGGATCCACTCGTTGGTCTTCACCGTGCCGCGCAGTACGGCCTCGACCACGTCGGGGTGCTCCTTGAGGAACTTCTGCGACACGATGACGTTCGTGATCACGAACTTCTTGTCGGGCCACAGGGCGGTCTCGTCGAGGAGGACGCTGCCGCCGTCGGAGACGAGCTTGGAGGCCGTGGGCTCCGGCACCCAGGCGCCGTCGATCGAGCCCTGCTTGAAGGCATCCGGGGTGACCTTGTTGTCCGTGCGGACGACGGAGACGTCGCCCTTGCCGGACTCCGGGTCGACCTTCCAGCCCTTCTCGGAGATCCAGTTGAGGAACGCGACGTCCTGCGTGTTCCCCTTCTGCGGGGTGGCGATCTTCTTGCCCTTGAGGTCGTCCAGGGTTTTGATCTTGTCCGGGTTCACGACCAGCTTCACGCCGCCCGAGGCGGAGCCGGAGATGATCCGCAGATTGGAGCCCTTGGACTTGACGTAGCCGTTGATGGACGGGGAGGGGCCGATGAAACCGATGTCGAGAGAGCCGCCGTTGAGGGCTTCGATCTCGGACGGACCGGCGTTGAAGGACTGCGGCTTGATCTTGGTGCCGCTCAGTTCCTTCTCGATCAGGCCCTCCTGCAGGCCGACCAGCGCGGTCGCGTGCGTCAGGTTCGGGAAGTAGCCGATCCGCACCTCGGACGCCGACAGCTTCTTGCCGTCGGTGGCCGCGACGTTGGCCTTGTCGCCCTCGTCCTTCTTGGCCTCGGAGCCGTAGCCGCAGGCGGTGAGCAGGAGGGGAAGGGTCGCAGTGACGGCGATGGCGCGCAGGGCGGTGAGCGGTCTTGCGGCAGACACGGAGGTGTCCTTTCACGGGATGGTGTTCGGTGAGGTACGGGGACGGAGACGGGGCGACGCGAAGCCATCGGCGCGCACGGAGGTCACTCCCGGCTGTCGCTCGCGGTGTCGCGGCGCAGGCAGGGGAACGAACATCGGGCGCCCGCGCTCGAAGGCATGCGGTCGGTGCGTTCGGCCGAGGGGCCGCCCGGCCGACGGAGAGCCGAGTGGGACGGCGCCCGGTGGTGACCTGCGGGTGGAGCCGGGCCCGGCGAACGGTGTCAGCCGGGCTGACAGATGGCGCTGGACGTACGGACCAGGTCGATGTGCCGGCGGGAGGTCAGGGGCAGCATCTGGCCTGCGTGGTGCAGTGTTCGCACGGCCACCTCCCTGGATTCCTAGTTTTCCCACCTGGTTGGTAGGCATATTGGCAGAGGCGGAGACCCGCCCCAAGGGGCTGACCGCATGGTGGACGCCAGGATCTCGATATGTGAGAAAGTACAGGTGGGGCTAGGGGTGACTGGCGAGGAGTTAGGGATTGGTCCAGGCCCCGGGGGCGTCGGCCAGTGCCGATACGTCGGCGGGCAGGTCGGACGACGCGACGTCGGCGAGCGTCACGCCGTCGAGGATCTCGCGCACATTGGCCCGCAGTGCGATCCACAGGGGGAGCAGCGCCTGGGCGGGGCCGGTGTAGGACAGGTCCGGTGGGCGGACCCCGCGCACCGAGACGAGCGGACCGTCCACGACACGGATCACGTCCGCGATGCTGATGGACCGGGCGGGCTTGGCCAGCCGGTAGCCGCCGTTGCCGCCTCGCTGGCTGAGCACGAGACCGCCCCGGCGCATGTCGTTCAGGATGCCCTCGAGGAACTTGTGCGGGATGTCCTGAGCGTCGGCGATGGCCTCCGCCTTCACCGGCCCGTCGTCCTGTGACGCGGCAAGCTGCAGCGCGGCACGTACCGCATAGTCCGCCCTGGCTGAGATCCGCATACGGACATTATCTGGCATGGCTGGGGTCGGTGTCCGCCGCGGGTGGCGGCCGGCTGCCGGGCGCGCGTACCCGCCCGCCAGCCGGGGGCTCAGGACGCGGGCCCGCGACCTGAGCCGTGCCTCGCGTCAGCGGAAGGCCGCCACCGCGCGGTGGGAGCCGTTGAGGTAGTGCTCGCCGATGGAGCGCAGGCGGTGCGCGACCGGGCGGTGGGCCGTCAGAACCCGGGCGTTGCGCCAGAACCGGTCCAGGCCGGGCGCGTCGGCGAGTTCCAGCACCCGGGCGGTGATGCGCAGGGCCGCCTTCGACGTCACGGTCTCGGCCGTGGCGACCAGCGCGGCGACGGCCGTGGCCGCCTCCGCATCGAGGTGCGGACCCGTGTCGAGGGCCTGCGCCATCACGTCCGTAGCCCGGTCGACCACGGCGGTGGCCGTCTGGGCGGCAGAGGCGAGTTCCCCGTACGTCAGGAAGAGGTCCGCGTCCTCACCGGGCAGCCGGTGTGCGCGGCCGCCCCTGCTGAGGTCGCGCGCCTCGGTGAGGGCGCCCTCGGCGATGCCGAGGCCGACGTGGCACAGGGCGAGCCGGAGCGCCGGCTCCGCGAGCGCGGTGAAGGGCGCGGTCGACTCCTCGTCGTGCGGCCGGCGGCCCAGCACCTGCTCGGGCGTGATGGCGACCCGGTCGAGGACGACTTCGCCCGCGCCGGCGACGCGCTGCCCGAGGCGATCGTGGGCGGGTTCGACGGTCACGCCCCGTGCGCCGGGCGGGATCCGTACGACCAGGACGTCACCGTTCGCGGCGCAGACGGCGTCGAGCACGATCTGGTCGGCTGTGGCCACCGCCGTGTCCACGGTCCGGTGCCCGCTCAGCACGTAGCCGGTGGCGTGCCGTCTCAGCGTGAGGTCCGGTCCATCGGTGTCGTCGTCGGGCCAAGGCGTGCGGACCGCGCCGGTCCACAGCCACCGCTCGCGCACCGACTCCTCTTCGAGGGCGGTCGCGTGCTCGTGACTCGCGTAGAAGCGTGCGCTCCACGCGTGTACGTAGTGGCGGGCGAGGACGTCGCCGACAGAGCTGTCCGCCGCGGCGATCTCCCGTATGACGGCGCATCCGGTACGCCAGTCCGCCCCGCGGCCCGGCCCGGGCGGAGTGAGGGACGCCGGCAGGCCGGCCTCGCGCAGCCGGGCCGTCTCGTCGGTCGGCTGCTTGCCCGCCTGGTCGCGGACGATGGCGTCCGCGGCGAGGTCGTCCGCCACGTCGCGGGCGGTACGCAGGAGGGCGCGACGCTGCTCGTCGACGGGCCGGCGGCCGGCGGGGCTCGGTGTCGTCGGCACGGGCGTCACCGGCAGGCCCGGGCGTCGCTGCGTGGCGTGGGGGCTCGGTGGACAGCGGTGCCATGGGGGATGGCGGTGGTCATGTCGGCTACTCCGGAACGTTGTTGGGTGGCGTCAGCCGGTGGTGGCGACCGAATCCCCACCTTTCCCATCGGATTGATAGGGATACTTGCCCGGAAGCGGCCTTCCCGGCAAGATCGTGACCGAATGGTGGACGGATCGATCTCGAGATGAAAGACGATGCAGGTCAGCGGCCTGCTGGTCCATCTTTCCTATGAAATCAGTAGGGAAGTATTGACGCATGCCCGCCGTGCACCTGACGATGTGGCCATGTCCCCGTCGCAGCCGTTGCTCGTACGCCGCAGGCACGTTGACTTCCGTCGCGTCGCCAGCGCGGTCTGCCGACCCGTATAGGGCTTCTTCGCCAGGGCATTTCCTCGACGCGCGCCGCTGTTCCGGCTGCCGCTTCTCGCTGTGCTTCGCGCTTCCTTCGTGACCCGCCGGTCCTTGAGCCGTACGGGTCCGTCCCGCGTGCGACGCGCCGGTTCTCCCGGTCGAATCCGGAATCCGTCGCGGAGACCCGTGCCCCGTCGTGGCCGAACACCCGGCATCCGTACCCGACTCCGAGCAGCCGAAGGGGCTCATCATGACCACCGCAATTCCCGCACCCGCCGTCCGCCGTTCCCCGGCCCCGCACCTCCAGCTGGTCGGCGACCGTCCGCCCGTCCTCGTCAACGGGACCGATGGCGGCCGCGTCGCGTACCTCGTCTTCCTGCCGGCGAACGTCGACCCGGTGGCGGTGATGACAGCGCACGGCATACGCCCGGAGATCCAGCCGCTCGAGCCCGGGACGCCTCCGGCTCCTGACCCGGATCGGGCCTCTCACCCCGGCCGGCACGGCGATGCCATCCGGGTCGACCGCGCACGCCGGCTGGCCGAGGTCGACGGGCGCGAACTGGACCTCACCTACCTGGAGTTCGACCTCCTGGACCACCTCGTCACCCATCCGTACACGGTGCACACGCGTGATGCCCTCATCTCGGGCATCTGGGGCTACGGGCACTTCGGCGACGGCCGTACGGTCGACGTCCACGTGGCCCGGCTGCGCCGCAAGCTCGGCCCCGCCCACCGGGGCCGCATCTCCACCGTGCGCCG
The DNA here is from genome assembly GCF_045000215.1 of Streptomyces sp. 147326. Classification (NCBI taxonomy): domain Bacteria; kingdom Bacillati; phylum Actinomycetota; class Actinomycetes; order Kitasatosporales; family Streptomycetaceae; genus Streptomyces; species Streptomyces sp. 147326. Next base: position 8,587,675 of record NZ_CP134201.1, read on the forward strand.
CGTCGGCTACAGGTACGTTCCCGACCAGCAGTAGCCGGATCATTTCCTCGGAAGGCGTTGTGTGTACGGCGGATGAAATTGCCGCACGCTTCCCCGGCTGGAGTGTCCCTTGACCGAATCCCTCGTGCTCACCGCGCCCCCGGGACCGCCGGCGCCGGCCGAGCGGGTCCTCCCGCTCCGCCGGCCCGGGCGGTGTATCGCCACCGCCGCCGTGCTGGTGCTGGCCTCCCAGGCAGCCCACGGGCTGCTGACCAATCCCTTCTACCAGTGGGACCGGTTCGCGTACTGGTTCGTCCGGCCGGCCATCCTGGAGGGGCTGCTCATCACCCTCCAGGTGGCCGCGTACAGCGCGGTCCTCGGCCTCGCGGGCGGCATCCTGCTCGCGCTCGGCAGGCTTTCCGCGAACCCGTTCGCCGCCCTCGCGGACCCGGCCGACCCGGACTCCTGGGCCGACCTGCGCAGGCTGGTCGGCGGCGGCGGGATCGCCGCGCTCGCCGGCGTACTGACCCCGCCCGACGGCTGGGAGACCGTCGGATCGGTCCCCGGCGTCCAGCTGGTCGACACCTCGCTGCGCGCCGAACCGGCCCCCGAGGCGGTCCGGCTCGGCCCCCGTGACGTACCCGAGATCCTCGGTCTGATCGAGCTCACGAAGCCCGGTCCGTTCCTGCCGGGCACCGTCGAGCTGGGCACGTACCTCGGCATCCGGCACCGGGGCCGGCTGATCGCGATGGCCGGAGGGCGGCTGCGGCCTCCCGGCTGGACCGAGATCAGCGCGGTGTGCACCCACCCCGACCACCGGGGCGCGGGGCTGGCGACGCGGCTGGTCCGCGCCGTCGCCGCCGGCATCCGGGAGCGCGGCGACGTCCCGTTCCTCCACACCGCCGCGAGCAGCACGACGGCGATCCGACTGTACGAGTCGATCGGCTTCACCCTGCGCCGCCGCCCGTCCTTCATGGCGGTCCGCGCACCCGGCAACACCGCTGCCAACTTCTCTTAATATTCAGGTCATTGTATGGCACCGCTATAAGGCATAGCGTTTCGTGGAGAAATTGGTGACAGGCCTCTTCTCCGCCCCTCGTACGCCCGCATATTCGCGACGCGCATCGGCCTCCTTTTCGCCCGGCCGATCAGGAAGGCGTAATTCGACGTGTCCTCATCCCCGCCCGCATCCGCATTCACACCGGAATTCACATCAGCCCCCTCCGAACCGCTGCACCTCGCCGTAGCGCTCGACGGCGCGGGCCGGCACCCTGCCGCCTGGCGCGAGCCGGGCGCCCGGCCCGGTGAACTCTTCACGGCCCGCTACTGGGCCGATGCCGTGGCCGAGGCCGAAGCCGGGCTGCTCGACTTCGTCACCTTCGAGGACTCCCTCGCCCTCCAGTCGTCCTCGGCGGACGGGCCCGACGGACGCACGGACCAGGTCCGGGGGCGGCTGGACGCGGTACTCACCGCCGCCCGCGTGGCACCGCTGACCCGGCACATCGGACTGGTCCCGACGGTGACCGCCACCCACACCGAGCCCTTCCACATATCCAAGGCGATCGCCACCCTGGACCACGTCAGCCGCGGGCGCGCGGGCCTGCAGGTCCAGGTGTCGCAACCGGCCCACGAAGCCCGGCACTTCGGACGCCGGGCGCTCCCGCTACCCGAAGGGGAGTCCTATGAGGAGGCCGCCGACCACATCGAAGTGATCCGACGGCTGTGGGACAGCTGGGACGACGACGCCGAGATCCGGGACGTGGCAACCGGCCGGTTCGTCGACCGCGACAAGCTGCACTACATCGACTTCGAGGGCCGTCACTTCAGCGTCAGGGGGCCGTCGATCACCCCCCGCCCGCCGCAGGGGCAACCCCTCATCACCGCGGCCACCGCGGCGAGCACGGCCGGCGCGCAGGGCGAGGGCAGCGCCGCGTACGGCCTCATCGCCCGGTCCACGGACATCGGGTACGTCGCCGTGCGCGACGCCGACGGGGCCCTCGCGGCGGTCACGGAGATCCGGCGGGCCCGGGAATCCGCGGGGCTCGCGGCGCAGCCGCTGCACCTCTTCGCGGACCTCACCGTCTTCCTGGACGAGGACGCCGCGGCGGCCGACGCGCGCAAGGAACGCCTCGACGCACTCGCGGGCGCCCCGTACGGCAGCGACCCGGCGGTCTTCACCGGGACCTCGGCACAGTTGGCGGACCTGCTCCAGGACTGGCGGACGGCCGGCCTGTCGGGCTTCCGTCTGCGGCCGGGCACGTTCGCCCACGACCTGCCCGCGATCACCCGGGGGCTGGTGCCGGAGCTCCAGCGGCGCGGGGTCTTCCGCCGCGCGTACGAGGCGGACACCCTGCGCGGGCTGCTGGGCCTGGAGCGCCCGGCCGGCCGCTACGCCGCCCACCCCGCCGCCTGATCCCGGACCCGGAAGGCCCCGTCATGAGCAGCAAGCCGCTCAAGCAGATCCATCTCGCAGCCCACTTCCCCGGCGTCAACAACACCACCGTGTGGAGCGACCCGGCGGCCGGAAGCCACATCGACTTCGACTCCTTCGTCCACTTCGCCCGGACCGCCGAACGCGCCAAGTTCGACTTCCTCTTCCTCGCCGAGGGGCTGAGACTGCGCGAACAGGGCGGGAAGATATACGACTTAGATGTGGTCGGCCGCCCCGACACCTTCACGGTGCTCGCCGCCCTGGCAGCGGTCACCGAGCGCCTGGGCCTGACCGGCACGATCAACTCCACCTTCAACGAGCCCTACGAGGTGGCCCGCCAGTTCGCCTCGCTCGACCACCTGTCCGGGGGCCGGGCCGCCTGGAACGTGGTCACCTCCTGGGACGCCTTCACCGGCGAGAACTTCCGGCGCGGCGGGTTCCTGCCGCGCGAGGAGCGCTACAGCCGGGCCAAGGAGTTCCTGGTCACCGCGACCGAGCTGTTCGACTCGTGGGACGGCTCCGAGATCCTCGCCGACGCCGGGTCGGGCGCCTTCCTGCGGGACGCGCGGGCCGGGGCCTTCGCCCACCGGGGGCAGCATTTCGACATCGAGGGCCACTTCAACGTGCCGCGCAGCCCGCAGGGCCGGCCGGTGATCTTCCAGGCGGGTGACTCCGACGAGGGCCGAGAGTTCGCCGCCTCCAGCGCCGACGCGATCTTCGGCCGGTACGGGACCCTCGACGCGGGCCGGGAGTTCTACGCCGACGTCAAGGGCAGGCTGGCGGCGTACGGGCGAAGCCACGACGAGTTGAAGATCCTGCCCGCGGCCACGTTCGTCCTCGGCGACACCGACGCCGAGGCCCGCGAGGCGGCCCACGAGGTGCGCCGCCTCCAGGTCAGCGGGCAGACCGCGATCAAGTTCCTGGAGCACGTCTGGAACCGGGACCTGTCGGGCTACGACCCGGACGGCCCGCTGCCCGAGATCGACCCGGAGGTCGGGGAGAACACCATCGCCCTCGGGCGCGCGAGCGTCCGCGAGTTCCGTGACCCGCTCGCCACCGCCCGGCAGTGGCGCGCGCTCGCCGAGGCCAAGAACCTGTCGATCCGCGAGCTCGTCATCTCCACCACCGCCGACCAGACCTTCGTCGGCTCCGCCGCCACCGTCGCCGAGCAGATCAACACGCTGGTGCAGGCGGACGCGGCCGACGGCTTCATCCTGGTCCCCCACATCACTCCCGGCGGCCTGGACGTATTCGCAGACACCGTCGTCCCGCTGCTCCAGGAGCGGGGGGTCTTCCGCACCGGGTACGCGGGCACCACCCTGCGCGACCACCTCGGGCTCGCGGTGCCGGAGGCCGTCTCCGTCCGGCAGGCAGCACGCTCATGAAGTTCCTGGCCATCACCCTGATCACGGACTCCACGGACCCGGTGACGGGCGCCCCCACGCCCACCCGTGAGCGGTTCCGCGAGGTGGTCGACGCCGCGCTGCTCGCGGAGGAGCTCGGCTTCGACGGCTTCGGGGTCGGCGAGCGCCACGAGCGGCCGTTCCTGTCGTCCTCGCCGCCCGTGGTCCTCAGCCACATCGCCGCGCTGACCCGCCGCATCCGGCTGTTCACCGCCGTGACCACCCTGAGCCTGCTGGACCCGGTGCGTGCCTACGTGGACTACGCGACGCTCGACCACCTCTGCGACGGCCGCCTGGAACTGATGATCGGCAAGGGCAACGGCACGGCCCAGCGCGAGCTGTTCCACGTGACTCCGGAGGACCAGTGGGAGCGCAACGCCGAGGGCTACGAGCTGTTCCGGCGGATCTGGCGCGAGGACAAGGTGAGCGCCGAGCCGCGCTTCCGCCCCGCGCTGGCCGGCGCCGAGGTGCTGCCGCGGCCCTACCAGCCGGCCCTGCGGGTCTGGCACGGCAGTGCGACCAGCCGGGAGTCCGTCGATCTCGCGGCGCGCTACGGAGACCCGCTCTTCTCGGCGAACGTCACCCACCCGATCGGTCCGTACGCCGAGCTGATCCGCCACTACCGGGAGCGCTGGGAGCACTACGGGCACGATCCGGCGCACGCCGTCGTCGGCGCGGGTTCGGCCGGCTACCACGCGGCCCCCACCTCGCAGCGGGCGGTGGCGGCGTACCGGCCGGCGTTCGCCCGGTACCTCGCCTTCCACGCGCAGCAGGGGCTGGATCCCGTCTTCCCGACGCTGGAGGACTTCGTCGAGCGGAGCTCGGCGCTGATCGGCAGCCCCCAGCAGGTGATCGAGAAGGTCCACCGCTACCACGAGGCCTTCGGCCACACGGCCCTGCACCTCCAGGCGGAGCCGGGCGGGCTCACGCCCGCGGAGCACCGGGCCTCGCTCGAACTCTTCCAGTCGCAGATCGCCCCCGTGCTGCGCCGCGAGATCCCCGACCCTTCCTTCCCCGACCTGTAAGGAGCCCGGCCATGCCCGGCACACCCCTCGGGGTCCTCGACCTCGTCCCGGTCCCGTCCGGCTCCACCGCCGCCGAGGCCCTGCAGCACAGCATCGACCTCGCCCGGCAGACGGAGGCCTTCGGCTACACCCGCTACTGGTTCGCCGAACACCACCTCAACCCGGGAGTCGCCGGGACCTCCCCGGCGGTCGTGCTCGCGCTGACCGCCTCCGCGACCTCGACCATCCGCCTCGGCTCCGGCGCCGTCCAGCTCGGGCACCGCACCGCCCTGTCCACGGTCGAGGAGTTCGGCCTGATCGACGCGCTCCACCCCGGCCGTCTCGACCTGGGCCTGGGCCGCTCGGCCGGCCGACCGCAGCCGGGAGCCTCGCAGGACCCTCCGTTCGAGGGGTACACCCCGAACGGGCTCCGCATCCCGGCCCGGTTCTCCTTCGCGCACCTGCTGGGTCATCCGCGGGTCGTGCTCCAGCAGCGGCTGCTGAACCTGCCCGGCGCCCAGCCGCAGGACTACGCCGAGCAGATCGACGACGTCCTCGCCCTGCTGCGGGGCGACTACCGCTCCCCGGAAGGGGTGGAGGCACATGCCGTGCCCGGCGAGGGGGCCGACGTACAGGTGTGGATCCTGGGCAGCAGCGGCGGGGTCAGCGCGGAGACCGCCGGCCGCAACGGGCTGCGGTTCGCCGCCAACTACCACGTCAGCCCCGCATCGGTGCTGGAGGCGGCCGAGGGCTACCGGGCGGCCTTCAAGCCCTCCGCCGAGCTGGACCGGCCGTACCTGACGGTGTCCGCCGACGTCGTCGTCGCCGAGGACGACGCGACCGCCCGCGAACTGGCCACCGGATACGCACCCTGGGTGCGCAGCATCCGTACCGCCGAGGGCGCCATCCCCTTCCCCGCGCCCGCCGAGGCGCGCGCCCTGCCCTGGACGGAGGCGGACCGGGAACTCGTCGCCGACCGGGTGGACACCCAGTTCGTCGGCTCGCCGCGGACCGTAGCCGATCACCTGGAGCGGCTCCAGGAGGCCACCGGGGCCGACGAACTGCTGATCACCACCATCACCCACGACCACGCGGACCGCGTCCGTTCCTACCGCCTGCTGGCCGAGGAGTGGCGGCGTCGCTGACCGGCCGGGCGGTGCGGCCGGCGAGGGCGGTACTCGGAGGGCCCGTCGCACCTCCGTCACGGCACCTCCACGCAGCGTAGGCGGCGCCAAGCCTCGGCCTGCGCTCCCGACTCGCTCGAACCGTCCCGGGCGCGACAGCATGGGAGGGGGTGGTCGGCGGGCTCCTCGGGAGGAGGCGCTACAGGCAGTGACCAGACGTCGCTTTGCGTTCTGCGGGGCAGAGCTGGCCGCTGTCTATGTGGTCGCCGACCAGGCCAGGGAACTCCATCTGGCCGAGCTGACCGGCAACCGCGACGTCCTCTACGGACTGCCCGCGATCCTCGCCGTGGCCAGCCATTCGCCCGCCGCCAACGCCTTCCGCGACGGCCGCCCCCTGTGGCTGACTCCCAAGGAACTCGCCACCTTCATCGAGGATGATCCCCACCATTTCCCCACCCGGGTCCGGGACGGCGAGCCCGACTCGCCGGCCAGGATCTCGCTCGGCGCGCTGCCGCTGGGACACGGCGACCAGGAGCTCGGGTGCCTGATCGTCGCCGGCGAGGTCGGCGACGGCTTCAGCGCCGATGACCGCAGCCTCCTGGAGCTCTACGCCGATCAGGTGGCGGCGGGACTCGAATCGGTCGCCGCCCGCTTCGCCGGACGCAAAGCCCCGCAGGCACATCTGGGCCAGTCCCTGGTGCCCCACCAAGGCGGCGCGTTCATCCTGGAACTGAGCACCGGCCGCATGGAGGCCCACGCCCACGTGCTGGAACTGCTCGGCCTGCCTCCCGAGCAGTTCGACGGGCAGGTGGAGACCCTGCTGGCCTGCGCCGTCCCCGACGACATGCCCGCACTGATGGCGGTCGTGGAGCCGGACCGGCTGGGGTCCGTCGGACAGCAGCTGGCGTTCCGCATCCGCCGCCCGAACGGCGAGCTGCGGTGGCTGGGGCTGCGCTGCCGCGTCGAGGTGGACGCCGACGGCACACCACAGCGCGTTCTCGGCGTGGTGGCCGACGCCACCTACCTGCGCCCCAGCGCCGACGAGGTCTCCCTCGTGCAGCGGCTGTCGGCCACCCTGGCGGGAGCGGCGACCATCCGAGAGGTCAGCCGGCTGGCGGCCGCCGCCCTGCGCGAGCCGCTCGGCGCCTCCCGGGTCGCGGTCGGCGAACTGGAACCCGAGCGGCTCATCGTCACCGCCCTCGACCCTCCCGAGCCCGATGCCTGGCCCGAGGTCTGGCGCTCGGAATGGCGGTCCGAGTGGCCCGACGTGTCCCTCAGCGACCTCCCCACCCTGGAGGGCGCGCTGCGCGGCGGGCACATGAGCCTGTGGCCGCCGGGCGCGGATCTCGAACCCGGTCTCCTGGGCGTCGGGCCCGGCGGTCTCGCCGTGCTGCCCCTGCCGGCCGAAGGCAGGATCGTCGGGTTGTGTCTGGTGGGGTGGGACGGGGAGCACCGGTTCGGACCGGAGGAGCGCTCGCTGCTGACCGCGACCGCCGGGCTGGTGGGACAGGCTCTGGTGCGCGCCCACGCCCTGGACGCGGGCCACGAACTCGCCACCATGCTCCAGCGCAGTCTGCTGCCCCGTAAGCTCCCCGAACTGCCGGGCGGGGTCGCCGTCGCCCGCTACCTGCCCGCGACGGCGGGACTCGAGGTCGGCGGCGACTGGTACGACGTCATCCCGCTCGGTGACGGACATGTGGCCTTCGTCATCGGGGACGTACAGGGGCACAGCGCGGGAGCCGCCACCATCATGGGCCAGATGCGCACGGCGGTCAGGGCCTACGCGGTGGAGGGCCACCCGCCCGATGTGGTGGTCGCCCGGGCCAACCGGCTGCTCGTCGGCATGGAGACCGATCTGTTCGCCACCTGTACGTACGTGGACCTGGACATGGAGGAGGGCATCGCCAGGGTCGTACGGGCCGGCCATCTGCCGCCGGTACTGCGCCATCCCGACGGCCTCACCGAGGAGATGGCGGTCGAGGGCGGACCTCCTCTGGGCGTGCTCGAGGAAGCCGAATTCCCCATGACCGAGACGGGGCTGCTCCCCGGAACCGTGCTCGTCCTGCTCACGGACGGCCTGGTCGAGTCCGCCAGACTTCCCCTGGAAGAGGGCATGCGGCGGGTGCGCGATGTGCTGGCCGCGGCCGACCCGGTCGATCCCGGAGGGGTCGCCGACGAGCTGGTCTTCGGTGTGGGCCGCCGCGACGACGACGTGGCGTTGCTGCTGCTGCGCTACGACGGCACACGGGGCCGGCCGATGCGGAGCCACTGGACGGTGTGGCGGCTGCCCAACGCGGTCCTGCACGCCCGCCGTTTCACCGCGCGCACCCTGCGGTCCTGGGGGGTCGAGGAACTCGACTCGGCTCTGCTGGTCGTGTCCGAGCTGGTCACCAATGCCATCGCGCACACGCAGGGCGAGGTGGGGATGGACCTGACGCTGTCGGCGGACCGGCTGCGGATCGCGGTGAACGACGCGTCGCCGCGCAGCCCCGTCAAACCGGCATGGGTGAGCTGGGAGTCGACCGGCGGTCGCGGGCTGCTCATCGTCGACGCGACGACGACGGCCTGGGGCTCGGTGCCGCTCAGCGGCGGCAAGCAGGTGTGGGCCGAGATCCCCTGGCACCGCGCGAGCGGCTGAAGCGGAGGCCGGGGGCCGCGTCCCGTCACGACCCGGCCCCCGCCCGCAGTGCTCACGTACGACCGGCCGGATCCTGGTCCTGGACCGCCTCCGGGGACTTCGCGGGGGAGGGTACGGCGGTCAGTACGGGCGCGCCGGGCGTGCGGCGCCGGGTGATCCGGGCGGCCACGGGTTCCGTGTAGCGGGCGGTGAGCGGCCCGATCACGACGAGCAGCAGGACGTAGGCGGTGGCCAGGGGTCCCAGCGCCGGTTCGATCCCCGCGGTGACGGCCAGGCCGGCGATGACGATGGAGAACTCGCCCCGCGCGACCAGCGTGCCGCCGGCACGCCAGCGCCCCTTGACGCCGATCCCGGCCCTCTTGGCGGCCCAGTAGCCGGTGGCGATCTTCGTGAGTGCGGTGACCACGGCGAGCGCGAGTGCGGGGAGCAGGACCGGCGGGATGCTGGCCGGGTCGGTGTGGAGGCCGAAGAAGACGAAGAACACGGCGGCGAACAGGTCCCGGAGCGGACTGAGCAGGGTGTGCGTGCCCTCGGCCACCTCACCGGAGAGGGCGATGCCGACGAGGAAGGCCCCGACGGCGGCGGAGACCTGGAGCTGCTGGGCGATCCCGGCGACGAGCAGGGTGAGACCGAGGACGACGAGGAGGAGCTTCTCGGGGTCGTCGCTGGAGACGAACCGGGAGATCAGCCGCCCGTACCGGACGGCCACGAACAGGACCGCGCCCGCGACACCGAGCGCGATGGCCAGGGTCAGGCTCCCCGCGGCGAGGCTGACTCCGGCGAGCAGGGCGGTGATGATCGGCAGGTAGACGGCCATGGCCAGGTCCTCGAGGACCAGGATGCTGAGGATGACGGGGGTCTCGCGGTTGCCGACCCGGCCCAGGTCGCCCATGACCTTGGCGATGACGCCGGAGGACGAGATCCAGGTGACGCCCGCCAGCACGGCGGCACCCACCGGTCCCCAGCCCATCAGCAGGGCCGCGACCGCGCCGGGCACGGCGTTGAGGGCGAAGTCGACCAGCCCGGCCGGGTATTGGGTCCTGAGGTTGGAGACCAGGTCGCTGGCCGTGTACTCCAGGCCGAGCATCAGCAGCAGGAGGATGACGCCGATCTCGGCGCCGATCGCGACGAACTCCTCGCTCGTGCCCATCGGCAGGAGCCCGCCCTTGTCGAAGGCGAGTCCGGCCAGCAGGTACAGCGGTATGGGGGAGAAGTGGAAGCGGCCGGCGACGCGGCCGAGCAGGCCCAGGCCGAGGATGATCGCGCCGAATTCGATCAGGAAGACAGCCGAGTGCACGGGCGTCACTCCCGTCCGAGTATCGACGCGGCGGCTTCGACACCCTCACGGGTGCCGATCACGATGAGGGTGTCCCCACCGGCCAGGCGGAAATCGGGGGCGGGGGAGGGGCGGGCCTCCGCGCGGCGCAGTACGGCCACGATCGACGCGCCGGTCTCGGTGCGCATCCGGGTCTCACCCAGGACCCGCCCGTTCCAGTACGAGTGCCCGGACAGCTCGATCCGCTCGGCCACCAGACCCAGATCTGTGGTGTGGAGAACGTTGGGGCTGTGGTGCGCGGGCATGAGCGCGTCGATGAGCGAGGCCGTCTCCGCACCCGTCAGGTGCAGGGACTGCGCACAGGCGTCGGGGTCGTCAGCGCGGTAGACGTTCACGGTCCGGGTGCCGTCCCGGTGCGCGATGACCGACAGGTGCCGGTGCTCGCGGGTGGTGAGGTCGTACTGGACCCCGATGCCGGGCAGTGGCGTGGTGCTCATCCGTGGAGCAGGCACAGCTCTGTCCCCCCTTGCTCTGTGCTCGACTGCGGTGCGGCGCCGGGTGGATGCGAGGCGGTTCCCCGCTCCGGCGCGGGCTCATCGTGCCACCTCACGGCAGGGGCGGCATATGGGTGCCGGCACGGATGGACAAGGCTCCGGCAAGGCGAAAGGGTGAGCAGGGACACCCGTTCCTCCGCAGGTCACAGCACCTGCGGGGGAGAAGCGGCGGGGATAGTGGAGGTGAACGCGCCGACGAACCGGACCAGCCGGACGGGGCGACGGGGCAACGGGGCAACGAGGGAACGAGGAAGAAACGATCATGTCGTCGCTGTACTGGCGGATCTTTCTGCTCAACGCCGCCGTCCTCGTCGCGGCCGTACTGCTGCTGCTCGGCCCGGTCACCGTCTCCACCCCCGTCCTCTTCGGCGAAGCCGTCGTCCTGCTCGCGGGGCTGGCGGCCATGCTGGTCGCCAACGCCGCCCTGCTCCGCATCGGCCTGGCCCCGCTCGGCCGGCTGACCCGCGCGATGACCGCGGTCGACCTGCTGCGCCCCGGCAGCCGGACCCGCGTGGAGGGGCCCGGCGAGGTGGCCGAACTGACCACCACGTTCAACGCGATGCTCGTCAGGCTGGAAGCCGAGCGCGCCACCAGCAGCGCCCGGGCCCTCTCGGCGCAGGAGGCCGAACGCCGCCGCATCGCGCAGGAACTCCACGACGAGGTCGGCCAGACCCTCACCGCCGTCCTGCTCCAGCTGAAGTACGCCGCCGACCGCGCCCCCGACGCCCTGCGCGAGGAACTGCACCAGGTCCAGGAGACCACCCGCACCAGCCTGGACGAGATCCGCCGCATCGCCCGCCGCCTGCGGCCCGGCGTCCTGGAAGAACTGGGACTGCACAGTGCCCTGCGGGCGCTGACGGCGGAGTTCACCACCGGGACGCTCACCGTGCGGCACTTCATCGAGCCGGGCCTGCCCGAGCTGGACGAGGCCACCGAACTCGTCCTCTACCGGGTCGCCCAGGAAGCCCTGACCAACGCCGCCCGCCACGCGGACGCGAGCGAGGTCGAGGTCCGACTCTCCAACGGTCCCGCGGGGACGGTGCGCCTGCTCGTACGGGACGACGGCACGGGCATCCGCCGCCTCGCCGCCGAGGGCGCCGGGATCCAGGGCATGCGCGAACGAGCGCTGCTGATCGGCGCCGACCTCGCCATCGGAGGCGGCCCGCACGAGGGAACCGACGTACGTCTGGACGTACCCGCCCGCAGGACCGAGGAGAGCCGCCGATGACCGCACCGGACCCGTCGCGGCCGATCCGCGTCCTGCTCGCCGACGACCACGCCCTTGTACGGCGCGGGGTCAAGCTCATCCTCGACGCCGAGCCGGACCTGACGGTGGTCGCCGAGGCCGGGGACGGAGCCGAGGCCGTCGCCCTGGCCCGTACCCAGGACGTCGACCTGGCCGTTCTGGACGTGGCGATGCCGCGCATGACCGGCCTCCAGGCCGCCCGGGAACTCTCCCGGCTGCGGCCGGAGCTGCGGATCCTCATCCTGACCATGTACGACAACGAGCAGTACTTCTTCGAGGCCCTCAAGGCCGGAGCCGCCGGGTACGTCCCCAAGTCCGTCGCCGACCGCGATCTCGTCGAGGCCTGCCGCGCGGCGATCCGGGACGAGCCGTTCATCTACCCGGGCGCCGAAACCACCCTGATCCGCAACTACCTCGACCGGGCCCGCCACGGGGATCCACTGCCCGCCCGGGCGATCACCGAGCGCGAGGAGGAGATCCTCAAGCTCGTCGCCGAAAGCCACTCGTCCAAGGAGATCGCCGACATCCTGGTGATCAGCGCGAAGACGGTGGAACGCCACCGCGCGAACCTGCTCCAGAAGCTCGGGATGCGCGACCGCCTGGAACTGACCCGCTACGCGATCCGGGTGGGCCTGATCGAGCCGTAGAAGCCGATGGTTCACGGGGGATGCCGGGTTCAAGCTGCGGGAGACGCTCGGCACGGTGCGCTGCAGCGAAACACCCGTCCGGCCGGTACGAGTGCGCGGACCGGGGCGTCAGAGCGGTGGGACCGTGGCACCGGTGTGGGCCGGCGGCAGGTCCCGACGTCAGGGACCGCGACCTCACGAGCGCACCGTCCGGAACCTGCGCAGGCTCGTCGAGCGCGGAGTGACCGTCCGCGCCGCGGTGATCGCCATCGACCAGGGCCAGGAAGACATCGGCCGCACGAAGGACTTCCCGCACGGCGTGGGCGTCGACTCCGTGCGCGTGGGCGACATCCGGGAATTGGGCCGGGCGCAGGACGCCATGGCGCAGAACGCGCAGCTCTCGGGATTGTGCGGCCGCTGCTGGCGGGGACGGCTCTGCGTGAGCCCCGACGGTACGGCGTACACCTGCGTCATGGCACGGGAGTGGCCGGTCGGCAACGCCCTGGAGGAGGAGCTCGCGCAGATCGCGGGCCGGGAGACTGCCCGCAGGGCGGCGACCCCACCCCCTCGTGCGAGCCCGACGGCTGTCCGCAGAGCTGCGAGCCGGACACGTGCCCGCAGAGCTGCGAACCCAACCCGGTCTGCGTGCCGGACGTCGAGGAGTAGGTTCCCTTCGGTCTCACCGTGCCGGTCCTGGCGGTGTGAGACGAGCGTTACCGCGCATGATCGGCGCTGGTCAGTGACTCCGGCGGGAGTTGAGCCGGGCTGCCTGCCGCGTCAGGTGGTCGCGCTCGGCGGTGTTGGGAGCCTTCCGGGCCGCCTCGGCGTACAGGCGCGCGGCCGTCTCCAGGTCGCCGTCGCGCTCGTGGAGGTACGCCGCCACCGCGGTGTGGCGGGGCAGCGAGTCGTCCAGTGCCGCGAGCGCTGCCAGGCCGGCGCGCGGCCCGTCGGCCTCGCCCACGGCCACCGCCCGGTTGAGCCGGACGACCGGGCTGTCGGTCAGGCGCGCGAGCTCGTCGTACCACTCGACGATCTGCACCCAGTCGGTCTCCTCGGCGGTCGGCGCGTCGGCGTGCAGGGCCGCGATGGCGGCCTGGGCCTGGAACTCGCCCAGCCGGTCGCGGGAGAGGGCCGTCTGGAGGATGCCCACGCCCTCGGCGATCAGCCTGGTGTCCCACCGGCCGCGGTCCTGCTCGGCGAGCGGCACCAGGCTGCCGTCGGGCGCGGTCCGGGCGGCGCGCCGGGCGTGGTGGAGCACCATGAGGGCGAGCAGCCCCGCCACCTCGGGGTGGTCGATCGCGGCCGCGAGCTGCCGGGTGAGCCGGATGGCCTCGGCGGCGAGGTCGACGTCGCCCGAGTAGCCCTCGTTGAAGACCAGGTAGAGGACGCGCAGTACGGTCGCTACGTCGCCGGGCTGATCGAACCGCACGCCCGAGACGGTGCGCTTGGCCCGGCTGATGCGCTGCGCCATGGTCGCCTCGGGCACCAGGTAGGCCTGGGCGATCTGACGGGTGGTCAGTCCGCCGACGGCGCGCAGCGTGAGCGCGACCGCGGACGACGGCGTCAGCGACGGGTGGGCGCACAGGAAGTAGAGCTGGAGCGTGTCGTCCGTCCCGGGCACCGGCCCGGGCGCCGGCTCCTCGTCGACGACGTCCTCACGCCGGCGCCGGGCGGCGTCCGAGCGGGTCGCGTCGAGGAACCGGCGCCAGGCCACGGTGATCAGCCAGCCCTTCGGGTCCCGGGGCAGGCCGCCCGGCCAGACACGGACGGCCTCCACCAGAGCGTCCTGTACGGCGTCCTCGGCCGCCGCGAAGTCGGCTCCGCGGCGGACGAGGATCCCGAGCACGCTCGGCGTGAGGCTCCGGAGCAGGGCCTCGTCCACCTCGTCCACCTCGTCCCCGTCGTTCACGTGGTCACCTGGGAGGTCACTCGGTGATGGTGGGTGGCGCGGCCAGGAACGGGCGCACCTCCAGCCACTCGTGGATCGGCTTTCCGCCCGCGCCGGGGGCGGCCGACAGTTCCCCGGCCAGCTCGAGAGCACGCTCGTAGCCGTCGACGTCGATCACCATCCAGCCGGCGATGAGGTCCTTGGTCTCGGCGAACGGGCCGTCGGTGACCGGCGGGCGCCCCTCGCCGTCGTACCGGACGAACGTTCCCTCGGGGGCGAGCGCCTGACCGTCGACGAACTCGCCGGTCCCCTCGAGCCGGGCCGCGAAGTCCTGCATGTACTGCACGTGAGCCGAGATCTCCTCCGGCGTCCACTGGTCCATGGGGACGTCGTTGACCGCTGCCGGGGCGCCGCGGTAGTGCTTGAGCAGCAAGTACTTGGCCATCGTGTTTCTCCTCGGTGCCGTGCGACCCATTGTGGTCGCGTTCACTGCGGGGACGGAGCCGGTCTCGGGTTCTCGACATCCTCCCCGAAACCTTCTTCTCCCGCAGCGACACGGGGCCTCGCGCGGCCCTTGCGCGGCTAGGTTGTCTCTTTTGGATCTTGTCGGTTAAGCCCGCGTCGTCTGGTGCCGTGCATCGCAAGGCGGAGGGGCGCCCGAGTACTGGACGTACTTGGGTGCCCCGACAACGCGGCGAGGTGCGGTGCCTGGGGGTACCTCCCAGCGGTAGCTGGGGGAGCGGCGCGGGTCAGACAAGATCCGAAAGAGACGGTCTAGCATGCGGGGATGGAGATCCGAGTGGGCCAGGTGATGGTCCACTACGTGGAGCACGGCAGCGGTCGACCCGTGCTGGTACTCCACGGCGCCGGCGTGGACCACCGCGAGAGCGAGGCCTGCTTCGAGCCGGCTCTCGACGGCGTCGCGGGCCTGCGGCGGATCTATCCCGACCTCCCCGGCATGGGCCGGACCACCGCGCCCGGGACGCTGCGCAGCGCCGACGACGTCCTCGACACACTGCTCCACTTCGCCGACGAGGTCACGGGCGGGACCGCCTACCTCCTCGTCGGCCACTCGGCGGGCGCGTACTACGCGCAGGCGATGGCCGCGAGGGGCCAGGCGCGGGTCGCCGGCCTGGCGCTCGTCTGTCCGCTGCTGCCGGGGCTCCGGGACGTCCCGGAGCACCGCGTCGTCACCGGACCGGGCGAGATCGGTGACGACGTCTTCCGGAGCTACTTCGTGATCCAGACCCCGGAGATGCTCGAACGGTACGAGCGGTACGTCGCCCCGTCCGCCGAGCTCGTCGACCAGGAGGCGCTCGAACGGATCGGCGAACGGTGGCCGCTCACCCCCGATCACGCGCCGGCCTACGCGGGGCCGACAGCGGTCGTGGCGGGGCGGCTGGACTCGGCGGTCGGGTACGCCGCCGCCGTCGACCTCGTCGACCACTACCCGCACGCCTCGCTCGCCGTCGTGGACGACGCGGGACACGCCCTGCCCCACGAGCAGCCGGAACTCTTGAGCGCCCTCCTCACCTACTGGCTCGCCCGCATCGAGCGCTTCGAGCGCGTCGCACGCTCGACCTGACCCGAAACAGGCTCCTGACCTGGTCAGAGGTGTGCGCGCAGCCGGGGCGACCGACGCCCGTTTGACATGGTTCGAAGGGGTGGCAGGGTTGTAGGTGGGGTCAATCTTGGGAGGTTCCGGATGGCATCCTGTTCGGCTTGGAGTTCCCTGGCGAGACAGCTTCCGCTCAGGCTGACGGCCGGTACGTTCTTCCTGAACTCCGGCGTTTCGAAGCTGGGCGCGGACGAAGCCACCGTTGAGGGACTGCATCAGTTCGCCGCTCACACCTACCCGTTCCTGGGCGAGCAGGATGCCCAGAAGTTCGTCCGGCTGCTCGGCGCCGGGGAGATCGCCATCGCCGCCGCGCTGCTCGTGCCGGTCGTCCCGGCCGCTCTCGCCGGGGCCGGGGTGACCGCCTTCGCCGTCGGTACCCTCGGGCTCTACCTGCGTACGCCGGGAATGCGGCAGGAAGGGAGCCTGCGCCCCACCGAGCAGGGGATCGTGCTGGCCAAGGACGTCTGGCTGCTCGGCATCGGCGTCGCGCTCGTCGTCGACGGCCTCCACGAACACGGGTGACGCACCACGAACACGTGGGCCAGGAGCGCCCATGGCCATGACGAAGTGGTTCTTCGAGCCCGGTCACACCGCGGCGGAGTTCCGCGCCAGGCACATGATGGTCACCCACGTGCGCGGGCAGCTCAAGAACGTGCACGGCTCGCTGGAGTTCGATCCCGACGAGCCGGAGGAGGCGCGCGTCGAGGCGACGGTCGACGCGACCCAGGTGTACACCGGGCAGCCCGAGCGCGACGCCCACCTCCGCAGTGCCGACTTCTTCGACGTCGAGCATCACCCGACGTGGACCTTCGTCGGATCACACGTCCATCAGGTGAGCGGCACCGAATTCGAGGTCAGCGGAGATCTCACGGTACGCGGAGTGACGCGTCCGGTGACCTTCGACGTCACGCATCTGGGGCAGTGGGACACCCCTTGGTGGGAGGAGGGGCGCAACCTCGGGCCGAGGCGACGCGCTGGTTTCACCGCCACGACGCGCCTCAATCGGCATGATTTCGGCGTGAGTTGGAACGACGTGGTCGACCGCGGCGGAGTGGTCGTCAGCCCCTTGGTCGATGTCGTGGTCGACGTCGAGGCCGTCCTCGATCCCGGTGGAACGGCCGCCTGAGCACGACCCCTGAGCACGACCCCCGGCCATCGCCCGGCGAGTCGGCTCGTACACCCGGCGTTCGCCATGGATTCCCGCCCGTGTGGTTGCGGGCGGACGGGGGAAGTCCGTCCACGGTGCGGGTCCTGACCGTACGGCGACCGCGCGGATCCCTCGTCATCGTCCTGCCCGGCAGCGGGGCCGGAGCCTGAACTCCCGCAGTGTCCCCGCGTTCTCGTGACCAGCGCTCCCACCGTGGAGCTTCCTGCGCACGCCCTTGCCCGGAATCGGCCGCCCGTCGCGTGCCGGTTCCGGCGCCCGGTGTTGCGTGCCACCGCACAGGACCTGGAAGGTCCCCGTGGACCGATCGAAGAGCTCAGCCGACCGCCGTACTCCGCTGCGCCGTTCCGACATCCCGCCGACCGGCGCGCACCCGCTGCGGAGGGCATCCGGTACCGGGGCGGTGCTGGGAGCCCACATCCCCGTCGAGATCGACACCAACCGGGCCGGGTGCTCGCCCGGGTGGCCGCCGTACTGCCGCGGCTGCTGGCCGTGCTCGGGGCGGGATGGACGGCCCTCGCCCTCGGCGTGGCCACCGGGCAATGGGTCGACCCCGAGGCCGGAACCATGGTGCACCACCCCCAACTGGGCTGGCGGGGCGCCCCCGTACGGGACGAGCTCGCCACGGCGACCGGTGTGCCCGTGCACCTCGACAGCCGTTCGAGGGCCCTGGCGCGCGCCGAGCAGCTCCTCGGTGAGGCGGCCACCCCCGGCAGCGCCGTCGTGCTGTTCGTCGGCAACGTCGTCGACGCGGCGTTCGTCACCGCGGGCGCCGTGCACCACGGGGCCTGCCCGTGACGAGGTTCGCCGAACTGCTGGACCTTGCCGTCGCGGGCGATCCCGTGGCGGCAGAGCTGTTCCGGCAGCGGGCCAGGCTCACGGGGAGGGCTGCGGCGGTGCTGCTGGACATGTTCGATCCCGAGGTGCTGGTCGTCGTCGAACCGGGGACGGGCCGACTGCCCGCGTGCATGGACGAGTTGCGGACGGAGGTGGAGGCGCGGTCCGTGGTGTGCGACGACGCCGGGCGGTCCGTCGTGCCGAGCAGTTTCACCGGCTCGGTGCTCGCCACCGCGGGAGCTGCCGTCGCGCTGGGTGCCCTGCACGACGACCCGCTCGGTCCGTGGCCGGCACTGCCCGCCGTCTCGTACCCCGATGCCGCGACCTCCGGAAATCGACTCCGTCAGCCGTTCCCGTGCGACCGTAGGCCCTTGTCGAAGGGTGCCGGGCGTCGGGGAGGGGCCTCGTCCTACCGCTCTGGATAGTCGAGTTCCTGGGCACGTTTGGCAGCGTGCAGGGCGTCCCCCTGCAGACGCCACGTTGCGGCTTCCTCTGGCCGACCGAGTTTCTCGAGAACGTAGGACCGGTGCCAGGCGCCTGCTGGTTCGCCTGCTTCTGCGAGTTGTTTCCAGCACTCTGCGGCTTCTTCCAGGCGGCCCTGCCTCAGGAGGAAGTCGCCCAGGGAGTCACGGGCAGAAAGGCCGATAGGGCCGAGTTCATCCGCGGCTCTGCGGTACCAGTGTTCCGCTTCGGAGGCCCGCCCCATCTCGTCGAGAACGCCAGCGAGGTTCGACGGCGCCCAGGGATCGCCGGTCTCCACGGCTTTCCGGAGCTAGCACTCGCGCTCGTTTTGGTCCGCCGCGTACGCAGGCATGCTCTGGATCGCTGGGATCCATCCTGCCTGGGCGGCCCGCCTGTGCCAGGACGCCGCCGTGAGGTCGTGGTCCTGGCCGTGCGGAGCCGCGTTCACTGCCCGGTCATGGTGGACCCGGGTCAGGGAGTACATCGCTTCGGCATCACCGGCCTCCGCGGCGGCGAGCAGCCACTTCTCGGCTGGAGCGTTGCCTTTGCTCCCGGTTTGGTAGAGGTACTGTCCGAGCCGTTTCATCGCGGCTACGTCGCCGGCCTCAGCAGCCGGCTCGACCCACGCACTCCAAGGGCTCCGGACGCATCGGTATCGCCACCTGGTCTCCATCTCGACCTCGTCACCCGGGTACCCGGGACTTCACTGATCGCAGTATCCCAACCACTTGGCTGTCGAGCAGGGTCAAAAGCCCATGTCGATCGTGGTGTGCGGGGCAGCGGGGGGACTCGCCGCAGTCCGAACCGGTGCTGGAGAAGATCTGTGTGCCCCGCATAGGGCCCGGTCGGCCGCGCGTCCGCCCCGACCGCGTACGGGCTGACAAGGCGTACGCCTGCCGGAAGAACCGCGCCGCCTACCTGCGTCGCCGAGGAATCCGCTGCACCATTCCGAACAAAGCCGACCAGGTCCGCAACCCGCAGGAAGCGCGGGTCCAGCGGTGGCCGACCACCGAAGTTCGACCCAGAGGGACTACAACGCCCGGCACGCGGTCGAGTGCGGCATCAATCGCCTCAAGAGACATCGAGCCGTGGCCACAGGTACGACCAACTCGCGGTCCGCTACGAGGCCACCGTCCTCGTTGCCGCCATCAACGAGTGGTTGTGACGTACTGGTCCGACGACAACTCGAACACCCGAACTCGCCGACCCCCAGTGGGATTGACGGTCTCACGGACCGGATGCATCCCCAGTTTGGTCATGATCCGTTCGGAGGCGTCGTTGCCCACTTGAGTGATGCTGACGATCCGCTCCAGCCCTCGCTCTTCGAACCCGAACCGTACAGCGGCCGCAGCGGCCTCGGTGGCCAAGCCCTGCCCCCAGTGGGAACGTCCCAGCCGCCAGCCGACCTCCACCGCCGGCAGTACTTCCGGTAGGAAGTCGGGCACCGAAAGGCCGGTGAACCCGGCCAGCTCGCCAGTGGACCGGACCTCCACGGCGAACAGGCCGAAGCCCCGTGACTCCCACTCGCTCTCCCATGCCTGGATCCCGCCGCGAGTCTGCTCTTCGTCACGGACGCTGCCGTCACGGATCCACCGCATGACCTCGGGGTCGGCATTGACGGCAGCCATGGGCGCAACGTCTTCCTCGCGCCAACGACGCAGGATCAAACGGGGAGTCTCAAGTGTGACCACCCGATCATTCTGGATCACAAACTGGGTCTCCGCCATCATCACCAGGCACTTTCGCTACACGCCCTAAAGGGTGTTGCAGAACCCTGCCTTCTGGGCATTTTGCCTGTATGGGTGGGGTGTTGCGGGCTGAGCCGGTGTGGGTGGAGACGTTCACGGGCTTGCGGATGGACCGGTTCGCGAAGCTGGTGAAGGTGGTGCGGGAGCGGGAGCGGGAGCGGGGCGGGAACGGGCCGGGCGGTGGCCGGCCGTGGTGCCTGCCGCTGGTGGACCGGGTCCTGCTGGTGGCCGTGTACTACCGGACGAACCTCACGATGCGGCAGCTGGCCCCACTTTTCGGTGTGTCTTCGGCGACGATCTGCAGGGTCATCCAGCGGCTTGGGCCATTGCTCGCGCTGGAGTCGGCTCCGCGACCCGTGGCCGACGTGGACCGGTTGTGGATCGTGGACGGCACCCTCATTCCGGTCCGCGACCGCACGGTCAGCGCTTCGAGCCGTGCGCGTCCGCCCTCATGACAGGGCGATCCCCTGGTGGGACGGCCCAGCAGCCCGGTGGTCACTGCCAGTCGGCCGCCCTGATCACGGATGCGGCGAGGTCAGAGACGGAGCCCGTGGTGGTATCGATGGTGAAGTCCTCGACGGCGACCCGGCTGAGGATTCCGTCCAGTTCAGCGGACCGGTCCAGGTGCCATTGCAGTGCTTCGGACTCGCTGTCGTGGCGGTGGGCCAGACGCTGGTGAATGATCGGCAGTTGAGCCCGCAGCCAGCACACCGTGAGATCAACGCCTACGGCATCACCCCCATGAGTGGCCTGGACCTCGCCGACGGGGGCGTCCGGTGGACGACACCGTCGTCGGTGACGTCCGTACGGACCCTCGCGTGGGCCGGTGGGGTGCTGACCGGCAGCGGCTGCGAGGCGGTTCTCCTCGATCCGGCCGACGGGAGCGACCTGGCTCGGTGGCGGCTGCCGGACCTGCTCGCGGGACCCGACGTGAAGGCGTTCGTCCCGGTGGGTGCGGAGCGGGTGGTGGCGGTCTGCGAGGCCTCGTCGCTGGTGACCTTCGGGATCGGCGCGGACGAGCCCGCCCGGCTTGGATCCTACGATCCGTTCGGGGCGGTCGGATACGTCCACGGGTCGGTCTGGATGCTGCGGTCAGGCAGGGGGTTCCTCGCGGTGGATCCCGCCGACGGGACGTCAACGTGGTCGGTCGAGGCGGATCAGCGGATTGTGGTCGACCCTCTGCCGTACGCCGACGGCGTTCTGGTGGGGGATGCCAACGGCGGCATCCGGCGGTTGGGGCCCGACGGCCGGACCCTGGAGGGGTGTTCCCTGCCTGGTCGGCGCCTGGACGCGCTGGCCGCCGCCGGCGACGGCGGGCTGTTCTTCGCGGCGAAGGGCACCTTCGGCTCCTTCACCCTCACCCCGAAAGCCGGGCGGCCGACCACACCCGCATCAAGCGCGGGAGCCCTCTCCGTTGGCGAACCCACTCGGCAAGATCCGAAAGAGACGGCCTAGGTGTATTGCCCCGGGAGGTTGTGGACGGGTGATGCAGGTCTCGGCTGAGGCGTCTTGAACGGGTGAGGGCCTTCCGGGTTCGGTGTGGATTGCGACGTCTACACCGACCAGAAAGGCCCTCGTGCCCCACCGTAATGCACCTCTGACCGAGACCGGACGGCTGCGCCTGGCCCACTGCGTGGTCGTGGACGGCTGGCCGCTGCGGCGGGCCGCCGAGCGTTTCCGGGTCTCGCCGACCACGGCCCAGCGGTGGGCCGACCGCTACCGCGATCACGGCGAGGCGGGCATGCGTGACAGGTCCTCGCGCCCGCATCACAGCCCGCGCCGGATCCCGAACCGCACCGAACGCCGGATCATCAAGGTCCGTGTCCTGCGCCGCTGGGGACCGGCCCGCATCGCCCACCTGCTGGATTTGGTGCCCTCGACCGTGCACCGCGTCCTGACCCGCTTCGGGCTGGCCCGCCTGAGCCATCTGGACCGGGCCACCGGCCGTGTCATACGCCGCTACGAACGCGAGAAGCCCGGCGAACTGGTGCACGTGGACATCAAGAAGCTCGGCAACATCCCCGACGGCGGCGGCCACAAGACCCTGGGCCGCCAGGCCGGCCGCAAGAAACGCCCCCGCCTGGGCTACAGCTACATCCACACCGCCGTCGACGACCACTCCCGCCTCGCCTACAGCGAGATCCTGACCGACGAGAAGAAGGAGACCGCGACCGCCTTCTGGCAGCGGGCACAGGCGTTCTTCACCTCGTGCGGGATCACCGTGGAACGGGTCCTGACCGACAACGGGGCCTGCTACAAATCCCACACCTGGCGCGACGCCCTGGCAGCGGCCGGGATCACCCACAAGCGAACCCGGCCCTACCGGCCCCAGACCAACGGCAAGGTCGAACGCCTCAACCGCACCCTCCTGGAGGAATGGGCCTACGCCCGTCCCTACCAGTGCGAGCAGGAACGACGCGACGCGTTCCCGCAGTGGCTACACACCTACAATCACCACCGCGGACACACCGCGCTCGCAGGCAAACCACCCGCCAGCCGCGTCCCCAACCTCACAGGGCAATACACCTAGTGACCTGAGTCAGAGATTTGTCGTTAGTTCGTTATGAGTCGTCCGGGTCCGAAGATTCCGCCGTTGTCGGTGACCGATGCCCAGCGGGCTGTCCTGGAGGGCTGGGTGCGACGTCGGACAACGGCTCAGGCTCTGGCTCAGCGGTCGCGGATCGTGCTGGAGTGCGCGGACGGGCACTCGGTCATGGAGGTGTCGCGGCGGCTGCGGGTCGCACCGGACACGGTCCGCACCTGGCGGCGGCGTTTCCTGGAGCACGGTCTGGACGGGCTGGGCGACGAGCCGCGGCCGGGTGTCCCGCGGAAGATCACCGACGCGGATGTCGAGCGGGTGATCGTCAAAACGCTGGAAGAGACGCCGAGGAACGCGACGCACTGGTCGACGAGGTCGATGGCCGCGGCCACGGGTATGTCGCAGTCGACGGTGTCACGGATCTGGCGGGCGTTCGCGCTGGCGCCGCACCGGTCGCAGACGTTCAAGCTGTCGACGGATCCGCTGTTCATCGACAAGGTCCGTGACGTGGTCGGCCTCTACCTGGACCCGCCGGAGAAGGCTCTGGTCCTCTGCGTGGACGAGAAGTCGCAGATCCAGGCCCTGGACCGGTCCCAGCCGGTCCTGCCGATGATGCCCGGCGTTCCCGAACGACGCAGCCACGACTACGTCCGCGCCGGCACCATTACCCTCTTCGCAGCCCTGGAGGTCGCCACCGGCAAAGTCATCGGATCACTGCACCGCCGCCACCGGCTGCCGAGTTCAAGAAGTTCCTGACCAAGCTGGACAAAGAGGTCCCGGCGGATCTTCAGGTCCATCTGATCCTCGACAACTACGCGACCCACAAGACGCCGGACATCAAGCGGTGGCTGCTGGCGCACCCGCGGTTCCACCTGCACTTCACGCCCACGAGTGCATCGTGGCTGAACCTGGTGGAGCGATGGTTCGCCGAGCTCACCCAGAAGAAGCTCAAGCGCGGCGTCCACCGCTCGGTCCAGGCCCTCGAGCGTGACATCCGGGCCTGGCTGGCCGCCTGGAACGACCAGCCCAAGCCCTTCGTCTGGACGAAGACCGCCGACGAAATCCTCGACAAAGTCGCCGCCTACTGCCACCGAATCTCTGACTCAGGTCACTAGAGGGTTCTGACCGCTCTTCCGTGACGGCTACGGCCGAAGGAGGATGCGGGCTCTGAGCAAAGCGAATGAGGCTCGACCGTACATTTGCCGTTTGATCGTTTTGATTCGGTCGACGTGTCCCTCGACCATGCCAGAGCTGTAGGGCAGGGTGAAGCCTGCGGTGACGGCTTGGAGGTCCTGGCGGATGGAGTCGGCGAAGATGCCGATGGCGTCTGGGCCGTCCAGCTCGGCCTTCTGAATCCAGTCCCGGAGTTGGTGGCCGCGGCGATGTCGGAGCATGTCTGTGAACTCCCGCGCGAGGTCGCAAGCGGAGGCGATCTCCGGGCAGGCGTTCCGGACGGTTTCCAGCTGTGTAATGTCCGAGGGGCTGAGTGTTTCCTCGGGCCGCATGATCCATGAGGTGATGTCGCGAGGGCTGGGTGTCAGTGCCCGGGCGGGTTTCGCGATGCCCTTCCTGATGGCCGCCACGTAGCGGTTCACGACGTGATATCCGCCGGTGTAGCCGAGGACGAGCACCTCGCGATAGAGCTGCATTGAACTGGTGCAGCCTGCCTGGAAGCGGTGCTGGACGTGCTCGATGAATGGGTCGAGGAGACCGTGCCCGTGGTCTTGCGCCGAGGCGAGAAGCCCTTCAAGGTCCTTGTTCCGGTAGCGCCGGACCGTCTTGCGGTCCAACCGTAGACGGCGGCCGATGGCGTTGAGCGACAGACCGGTGGCGGCAAGCTCGTTGACCTCCGCGTGGCGTCGTCGGATCCGGTCCAGAGTGCGGTCTCCGGTGTGACCAACGCCGTGGTGGACTCTGATGCGGTCGGCCGTCGTAGGCAATCGCGGTGCCTGCGGCAGGTCTTCTCGATGGCCGTTGAGAGGTTCTGGAGGAGGTGCCAGCGATCCGCCACCTCCAGCGCGTTCGGGGCGGCCTGCCTGATGGCCTTGGTGAATGCCATCAAACGGTCTCGGCAGATGATCTCGGCGCCGGGGTGCTCCTGAATCCACGCCGCGACGGTGCCAGTCTCGCGATCGGGCAGTACGTCCACCGGCCTGGAGGACTCGACGTCGACGAGGACGGTGCCGTAGGTATGGCCCTTGCCGAACGCGAACTCATCAATTCCGAGGATCTGTGGAGCCCGTGCCGGCACAGGCGGAGCGGTCAACTGTCCCAGGATGGTTGTCCGCCGGCCGTAGAGCCCCAACCTTGCGCAGAGGCGTTGGCCCGGGCGGCCGCCGAGTTCCACAGCGACCGCCCGCATCGCTGACCGCGCCGCTGTCGAACTACGGCGTCGTGGCTCGGTAAGGCCCTCCACCTGTTCCACAAACGTCCGACGCCGGCACCAGTTCTGATTGCAGAAGAACCGTCGGACGCGGAGACGGACGATCAGCCGGTGGACGCCGACGGGCAGCCCAGCTATGTGGCGCCAGTACCGGCTGTGAACGCGTGCGGCGGGATGCCGACATTGAGGACATGCTCCTGGCGACCCGCAGCCAGCCGCGTCGATCATCATGCCGCCATCCGCGACCACAGCACGCTTCACCACAAGGTCCAGGCCGGGGAAGAGGACGTCTTCGGGAGTCTCCACCTTCATGACGGCGTGATCCCCTGGCGAAACGGTCCCGCAATCCCCGCCCTTCAGCGCACGTTGCCAGGTGCGACGTGCGCTGCAACTGGACGATCAGGGAGCCTGGTAGAAGGGGATGGGTATGTCGTGCGCCTTGAGGGCTTCCGTGTAGCGGGCCAGCAGCTCGTCAAGGTTGGAGAGGAGGATGGCTGCTGCCTCGCGGGCTTCACCTACGTCGCCCTGGTCGCAGGCTTCTACGATTTCGGCGACATCCGCGCGGATGATCGACAGGGAGTCTCCCTGGATCAGTACACCCGGAAAATTTCGCGGGGGCAGGCGGACGACCGCGTCGTTCCCCGGATCTGTGAACAGCTCAACCTCGATACGTTCCATCCGATCATCCAACCTCAACCCGGGCCCCCTTCTCCAGGCGTAGCCATCACGGAAGAGCGGTCAGACCCAACTAGAGCGCTCAGGGGCCAACTACTGCACTCAGTCACGATCGGCCGTAGGTCTGGTGGCAGAGCGCGGCCACGGCGGGGCTGGTGACGCCGTGCGCGGCGCGGCACAGCCTCGTCATGTCCGCGGCCCCCGCCCTGGGGCGCGTACCGGACGGTGCGGTGCGGGGCGTACGGTTCGGCCGCTTCACCTTCCTGGGCTTGGGCTCGGCGGCGGGGCGGGGGTGTCCGGCGCGGCCGTACCGGGCCTTCGGCCCTGCGGTCGGGAGCACGCCGTGCGGGCTTGGTCTCGCAGGACGCGTTGCGGGCCGCGGCCGCGGGCGCGGGCGCGGGCGCGGGACGGGCCGGGCCGGTGCGGGAGCACGGCCGGCCTCGGGAGCGGCGCCGGCCGAAGGCGCGGCCGCAGACACGGGCATGGGGGAGAGGGGCGGCGCCGCCCCCGTGTCCGGTCGTGCGGGTCGGCGGTCGACGGGGTGCTCGCGGTCTTCCGAGACCGCGACGGGCGAGGCTCCAGCGGGCCCGGGTGGGTGCGGGGGCGGACGGTGACGCATCCCGGGGCCGCGAGCAGCGCCCACCGGTGCCCACGAGTGCGTCACGGCTGCGCCAGGGCTGCCGTGACGCCGCGCAGGAGCTGGCCAGAAGGGGTGGAGTGGGGCTCAGCTACCAAGCAAGACATGGGATGAGATGGGATGGAGCCGCGGATACGAACCGGCGTCCTCCACATGCGGTGAAAACCGCGGCGGGCACCGGCGGGGTGGGCGGACGGCGTCAGCGACGGTGGGCGTGTCATCCCAATGGGGCGATGTGCGGCACGGTGGATCAGGCAAGACTCTCGCACAAGCCCAACTTCGACACGGAGGTTCCATGTCGAAAATCGGCGCGCCTCGCATCGACGTTCCGCGTGAGGCCCCGGCGCGGGCGCCGCTCGTTCTGGCGTCCCTGATCATCGTTGCCGCGGTGGCCAACCTGAACCTGTCGGTGGCCAACGTGGCGCTGCCCGCGATCGGGAAGGCCTTCGACTCCTCCCAGACCGCGCTGAACCTCATCGCCGTGGGGTACTCCCTCGGCCTGGCCGCATCGGTGCTCTATCTGGGTGCGGTCGGCGACCGCCACGGGCGCAAGCTGCTGCTGCTCCTCGGCATCGCTCTGTCCGTCCCCGCCTGCCTGCTCGCCGCGTACGCGCCGAACGACACCGTCCTCGTGGTGGCCCGGATTCTCGGCGGGCTCTCGGCCGGCATGGCCTATCCGACCACCCTGGCGCTGATCACCGCTCTGTGGGCGGGGCCGGGGCGGACGAAGTCGATCGCGCTGTGGTCGGCCCTGGGCGGCGGCATCTCCATGCTCGGGCCGGTGACCGCGGGCGCGCTGCTCGAACGCTTCTACTGGGGGTCGGTGTTCCTGGTCACCCTGCCCCTCGCCGTGGTCGCGCTGGTCATGGCCCTGCTGTTCGTCCCCGCGCACGCCAACGAGTCGGCCGAACCGGTGGACAACCTCGGCGGCATCCTGTCCGTCCTCCTGGTCGCGGGACTGGTGCTGGCGATCAATTTCGCCGCCGTCCCCGACCAGGGGGCGCTGGCCGTCGGCCTCGTCGTGATCGCCCTGGCTGCCGGAGCGGCGTTCTTCTGGCGTCAGCGCCGGGCTCCCAACCCGTTGTACGACCTCCACATCGCCGGCCGGCGCACGTTCTGGGTCGCCGCATGCGCGGGAATCATCGTGTACGGCTCCATGATGGGGTCGGCGTTCATCAGCCAGCAGTACCTGCAGAACGTGCTCGAGTACAACCCCGTCGAAGCCGGCGCCGCCATCCTCCCCCTCGTCGTGATGATTGTGCTCGTGGCACCACGGTCCGCGAAGCTGGTCGAGACACGCGGCGCCCGCACGACCCTGCTGATCGGTTACGCGTTCCTCTTCCTCGCCTTCGCCTGGATGCTGCTTTTCTGGGGCGAGGACAGCGGCTACTGGCAGATCGGCTTCGCCTACGTGCTCATCGGTATCGGCGCCGGCCTCGCCGGGACGCCCGCATCCCACTCGCTGACCGGATCGGTGCCCGTGCGACGGGCCGGCATGGCCTCAGGCACCGCCGACCTGCAACGGGACCTCGGCGGGGCCATCATGCAGTCCATCATGGGCGTGCTCCTCACCGCCGGCTACGCCTCGGCCTTCAGCGCGGCGATCGCCGCTTCCCCCGAGAGCAAGGACGTGTCCGACCAGATCCAGAGCGAGCTGACGAAGTCGTTCGCCTCCGCCGGGCAGGTCGCCCAGCAGCACCCCCAGTACGCCGACCAGATCGTCGCGGCAGCACGCCAGTCGTTCCTCCACGGCGACGACTGGGCGTACACCGTCGGCCTGGCCGCGATCGCCCTGGGTGCGCTGCTGATCTTCTTCATGTTCCCGCACCGGGACGCCGAGCGGGAACTCCTACGGCGCTACTACACCGAGGACTCCGCCTCCGCCGCCACCGAGAGGCCGAGCGGACCGGGAGCCTGAGAGATCGGCCGGTCAGCCGGTCGCCGACCGTGTCGTGCGCGGTCTTGCCCCACAGGGCCGTCGGCGGGAATACGGCGCAACTGGAATGACGCTCCCCGCCAGCTGGCGCCAGTTCGTGGACCGCGCAAAGGCGCGAAGCGTACGCCAACGACCAGTGCTGTGACCGGGTAGGTGCGCCGGGTTGGGGTGGCCCGAGCCCGTTGTCAGAGCCTCCCGATAGCCTCCCGGCAGTCATCCGACTCCTCTCCGGGAGAACAACCGTGGACATCCTGCTCATCGCAGGCCTGTGGCTCGACGGATCCGCGTGGGACGACGTCGTGCCCGAACTCACCGCGCTCGGCCACCGTCCCGTGGCGCTCACCCTCCCAGGCCAAGGGGACGGAACCGCCTCCGCGACGCTCGACGACCAGCTGGCGGCAGTGCTCGCCGCGGTTGACGCGGCGCCCGGGAAGCTCCTGGTGGTGGGGCACTCCGTCGCATCGAGCCTGGCCTGGCTGGCCGCCGACGCGCGACCCGAGAAGGTGGCCAAGGTCGCCCTGATCGGCGGCTTCCCCGCCGCTGACGGGCGGGCTTACGCCGATCTCTTCGCGATCGAGGACGGCGTCATGCCCTTCCCGGGCTGGGGCCCCTTCGAGGGAGCCGATTCCGCCGACCTCGACCGGGAGACACGACACCGTCTTGCGTCCGCCGCTGTTCCTGTGCCCGAGGGGGTCGCCCGGGGAGTCGTTCGCCTGACCGACGAGCGCCGCTTCGGCGTCCCCGTCGTGGTCGTCTGCCCCGAGTTCACTCCCGCCCAGGCCGAGGCATGGATCGCCGCCGGCGAGAGCCCCGAACTCGCCCGCGCCACCAGCCTCGAGTACGTGGACCTCGACTCGGGTCACTGGCCGATGGCCACCTGCCCCCGCGATCTCGCACGCGTCCTGGCGGAGGCCACGAGCTCGTAGTGCTGCGGCAGGGCCGGGTGGACCGGAGGCGCATCAACAGGCGTGGTGCGCCCACCCGACCACCCGACCACCCGACCACCGGGCTGGTGGGCCTGTTGAGCACGTCCGCCGTCCCATAGCCTGGACCGCATGGCAGACGACCAGGCAGGCCGCGCCCCGCTCGTGCGGGTGGAGACCGGAGAGCAGAGCGTCGTCGTTCGAGTCGGCGGCGAGATCGACATCGACCGGGCATCGATGCTGCGCGATGCCCTGCACAAGGCTATTACCCAGCGTGACTGCCCCAACGAGATCGTCGTCGATCTGACAGAGGTCACCTTCTGCGATTCCTCCGGACTCAACGCCCTCCTCCAGGGCCGCCTGACCGCCCTCGAACACAGCCGCCAGGTCCGCCTCCACGCCCCCTCCACGCAGGTGGTCCGCCTGCTGGAACTCACGGGCGCTGAGCAGCTGTTCCCCATCACCGCGCGCCCGGGCAGCTGACCTGCCGCAGGTGCTCTGCTGGGGTCGGCCCTCAGACCCGAGGCGGAAGCATGCGGTCCCGGCAGTCGCGCGGCGCAGCGCCGACAGCGGAGGTCAGCCCAGCGGCGGGTGGCTCGCGGTCACCTGGGCGACCTCCGCCCGGCCCACGGCGCTGTACCGCCGCGCTGCACGTACGTCGGCGCGAGGATGCACGGGCTGGTTCCCCTTCTTCGCGGCTGGAGTCATTGCCGTGCTCGAACGCAAGCAGCTCAAGGGACGTACCCAGGTCACTTTCATCCTTCCCGAGGACACTCCGTACGGGCCCGTCAGTGTCGTCGGGGACCTCAACCACTGGAACCCCGCCGTCCGCCCCCTGGAGCCCCACGGCGACGGCACCCGCGCCGCAGTCGTCGCCCCCCCCACAGCGCACACTCCTTCCGCTACCTTGCTGCCGGCGACTGTTGGTTCGACGACGAGCACGCCGACAGCCACGACGGCACCAACAGCCGCCTGCACACCTGACCACCGGCCTTCCTGGCCGCCCGCTCGTCGCACCCGTAGCCATCAGCGCCGGGTGCGCAGGAGCTCGGCGTCAGCCAGCGCTACCGCACCGGCGCACGCAAACCCCACCCAAGTCCATCACCGACCGCATCGACATCGCCGTACGCGCACGCTGGCCGCCTGTGGTGCGCGGGCGCCAACCGACTGTTCGACGCCCAGCAACAAGGCGTCGTAGACCCGGAACTGCGCGCGATCGTCGCCGAAGGCCTCCAGGAGATCTACTTCAAGGACGGCGGCACACGCGCCGACCAGCTCGAAGTCGAATCGGCGCGGGCTGCAGCGATGCTGAGGAACACGACGTTCTCCCGCCCGGTGTCCGTGCGCACCCTGCTGAGCGCGGTGGCGACGAGCTGGGCCCACGACTGCAGCCGCCCCAGGTCGAGCGTCCGGCAGGGTGGGCAGCCGGATCGGAGGACCTGAAGGCCTGCGCCCCAGGGGGACGGTCACCGAGGCTGATCACGGGACGGTTCGGCGCGAGGCCGGGCCAGGCCGGGCCGGCTGCGACATCCGGTGCGAGGGAGCGCATGAGGAGGACGGGGTGCATCTCCCAGGGGTGTCCGGGCGCAGCCGCGGTCAGGGGCGCCCCGACTGGGGCTTCAGGCGCCTACCTGTGGGGGCGGCCGTTGGTGGTCGCGTGAGCATCTGCAGTGCGGCGTGCCGGGCGAGCGTTAAAACATGGTGTTGTCGTTCTTGGAAGTGGGTGGGATCACCTGGAGGACGTCCCAGTGTTCGACGATCTTGCCGCTTGCGTCGAAACGGAAGATGTCGATACCGGCGTACTCCTCGTCGGGCCAGGTTTGGTGGCAGTGCAGGATCACGTGGTCGCCGTCGGCGAAGGCGCGTTTGACCTCCACCCGCTTGCCCGGGTACTCGGCGGCCATGCGCTCGAAGTAGTCGATGAACGGCTGCTTGCCGTCGCCGACGTGTGGATTGTGCTGGATGTAGGTGTCGCCGGCGTACTGGTCGATGGCCTCGGCGGGGCGGCACTGGTTGAACATCAGATCGTAGAAGGCCTGAGCCGTGGCCTTGTTCTTCTCCGGGTCGCTCATGGTGCCACCGTACGGTCGGGTGCCGCGTACGGCACGGTGGGTGCGTCGAGCAGGTGGTCTGCTCCGACAGGGACGGACAGAGTCCGGCCGGCGAGGACGGTGGGGCTCGGGGTGGACGGGGTTGATGCCGGTCCGGCACAGTGCCGCGACGGCGGCCGCCGTCGAAGCAGGTGTCCCCTCATCAGCCACCACCGTCGCGGGCCCCAGGGTGTGTACGCCGGGTCCTGCAGCCGGTGCCCACAACTGGCAGAACGCCACTGCCTTCGCCTTGATCACCGGGGTACGCGAGGACCTCGTCCCGCTGGTCCTCACCGGTCCTGCCTTCGCCGGCCCGGACGACTCCGCCTTCAGCGCGTATCGCGAAGCCCTCCACGCCTATCTGAAGGGCACCGATCCGGAGCCGGCCGCGCAGCGGGCGCTGCAACAGGCGGAGAAGGCCAAGGACTGGGGCTTCGCCATGCCGCCGGCCGTGCTGCTGTCGCAGCTCGTGGAGGGCGACGAGGAGAGCTTCAATCTGGCCTTGGCCGACGCGCTCGAAGCCCACCGCCACTACTACCAGGTCGCCGACCGCGCCGACGATCCAGATGCGTCCTTGAGCCTCGACATCCTCGCTCTGGCCTGCCATGCCCGCCGCCGCGGCTGGGCGATCCGCGTCGAATCCCCTTACCTTCCGCACGGTCTGCTGCGGGCCGCCGCGCCCTTCTAGGGGCAGGGGCGGGGTACGCGGGCGCGACGACCCAGGCCTGCTGCTGATCGCCGCCTAGAGACGGGCGATGCGTCCGAGCGGGGCCCGGGGTTCGCGTCGGGCAGGGATGCGGCCGGATGCCGTCCGCTGATGCGTACGGGACCGTCGTCGATGACGATCTCCAGGCGCAATACCCGGCTGACCCTCCGGGTTCGGCAGCCGGAACGCAGGCTCTCCGAGTCCTTGGGGGAACAGCGAAGTCACCCGGGCACTGAACCGACCCGGGTGATCGGTGTCGGCGTCCTGCGCTCAGGGGCGGGGAGGCAAGGCAATCGGGCTTGGTCACCGGCCTCCGCCGTCGGCAGATCTTTCGCATCGCCATGCTGTGCTGCTCGTGATGTGATGAAACGAGGGGTCCGAGAAGGAGAGAGCGATGACCTCACCGGCAGCGGAGCGGAAGACCGTTGCGGGCCTGGTGTCAGTCCGCCCGTTGGCCGAGGCGGACCTGGATCAGGCCGATGAGATCTTCCGGGTCGCCTTCGGGACGTTCCTCGGGGTTCCCGAGCCGAAGACGTTCTTCGCGACCGCCGATTACGTCCGCACACGCTGGGCGGCCGACCCGCAAGCGGCCTTCGCAGCGACGATCGAGGGTGAACTGGCCGGATCGAACTTCGCCGCCAACTGGGGCAGCGTCGGGTACTTCGGACCGTTGACCGTACGTCCGGACCTGTGGGACCAGGGCGTCGGCAAGCGCCTCATGGATCCGGTCATGGACTGCTTCGACACCTGGGGGAACCGCCACCTGGGCCTGTTCACCTTCTCGCACAGTCCCAAGCATCTTGAGCTCTACCGCAAGTACGGCTTCTGGCCCCGATTCCTCACGGCCATCATGAAGAAGCAAGTCGCGGGCAGCTCCGCGGTCCCCGGCCGGGTGATGTACAGCGAGCTGCCTGCCGCCGAGCAGCCCGCCTGCCTCAGTGCCTGTCGCGCACTGACCGGGGCCGTGTACGAGGGCCTGGACCTGGAACGCGAGATCGTCGCCGTGCACACGCAGGGACTCGGTGACACCATCCTGCTTCAGGGCGGCGGCTCCGAGCTCGATGGCCTGGCCGTCTGCCACTGCGGAGCTGGATCGGAGGCCGGCGAGGACGTGTGCTTCGTCAAATTCGGCACCGTACGCCCTGGCCCGGAGGCCGCCGACCGCTTCGAGCGACTGCTCGACGCATGTGAGCAACTGGCGGCCGAGCGCGGGCTGAGCCAGCTGGACGCCGGGATGAACCTGGGCCGCCCGGATGCCTATCGCCGCATGATCGACCGTGGTTTCCGCACTGGGTTGCAGGGCGTCACGATGCACCGGCCCAACGAGCCCGGTTACAGCCACCCCGACGCCTACGTGATCGACGACTGGCGCTGAGACCACCCGTCTGGCCACCAGGCTTCACCTCCTGGTGGACTGCGCCGCCGCCCCGCCCGACCGGGACAGCCTCGCGGTGTCGCCTGCCGGAAAGCGACGTCGTGCGACTCGGTCGCGGGCCACACCTTGCAGACCTTGCAGACGACACCTTGCACACGACCGTGACCAGGCCGAACGAGATGGCGCCGCTCCAGATGGGTCGCCGTCGGCCTTCCGCCTGGGCACCTGAACCCAAGGTCGCACCTGTAGGGTCTCGCGGCTGATGTCGCAATCTCACGGGCCGTGTCGTACCGATGTCGTATACGACATCACCGTGAGACCAGCGTGTGGGTGCTGCTGCTCAGCGCCTCGTCTCGTACCTGGTCAGGACCACGCCGCCGGGAAACGTCCGCGTCTCCACCAGGTTCAGGTTCACCCAGCTGTCCAGCGCGGTGAAGAACGGCGTGCCGCTGCCCACCAGGACCGGATGGGCGGCGATCGCGTACTCGTCGATCAGCCCGGCGCGCATGGCCGCCCCGGCGAGCGTTGCGCCGCCGATGTTCATCGGGCCGCCATCCTCGGCCTTGAGCCGGGAGATCTCGGCGATCGCGTCGCCGGTGACCAGGCGGGTGTTCCCGTCGACCTTGTCGATCGTCGAGGAGAACACCACCTTCGGCGTGTCCCGCCAGTTCCGCGCGAACTCGATCTCCGCCGGGGTGGCGTCGGGCTGCTGGTCGCCGGTCGGCCAGTAGGAGCTCATCGTCTCCCACAGCTTGCGCCCATACAGCGACCGGCCACTCGCCTGCTCGTGCTCGAGCCACCACTGGAACAGCTCGTCGCTCGGCGGTCCGCTCCAGCCGATGTCGTCGCCGGGCGCGGCGATGTAGCCGTCCAGGGTCAGGTTCATGCCGTAGATCAGTTTCCGCATGGCTCAGCTTTCCGTTCGTGGGTGTCCGGCGTATAGACGAGCGCGGCGCGGGAAACTCATCGGTGCGCGATCTGGGCTCGCCGGTGGCCCTCGTGCCCGGGGCTCAGCGTGATGTACTCGGCCGACTCGGACAAGCCGCCTGATCTCGGCCTCGCCCTTGCCCTCGCGAGGAAATACCACGGATTTGAGACTGATCACGGATGACAAGGCCGTGAGGCAGCCAAGAACGCCCAGGTCACGCAAGATCGACATGTCACGAGCGGCGAGACCCTGCGGCACCAGCGGAAGACGGTGCGGTGTACCACCAGGTGGGTGCGGAAGTGGAGAGGGCTGCGCGGGGTGCGGCCCCGTCGCGGCCTGGATGGCCAGGCCGCACCCCGCACCAGGGAACCTACCCGCCTCGCCTGTGTTCCATTTTTGGTCGGGCAGCCGGATCACGGACGGTCGGTCGGTTCAGGCTTCCAGCATCCCCAGCGCGGAGTCGGCCCGGCAGATCGGGCAGGCCTCCACCCCCTGGGCGAGGGCCTGGACAGCCTGTTCGCGGGTGGCGGGGCGGGAGCGCGCCATGGCCGTGGAGCAGTCACCCGTGTGCACCATCACGGGCCGGCGTACCGCGCCGATGCCGTACTGGATCCGCCACTCGACCTCTGGCACGGGCCGGTGCTCGGTCTCGGCGAGGCGCTGGTCGCGGCGGGCCTCGGCGATCAGCGTGCGGACTTCGACGAGGAGCGCGTGGAGCTGCTGCTCCACTACCTCCAGCCGGGCCAGATCCGGCGGGAAGAGCGCGCGCGGATCACGCCCGGCCACGGCGGCTACCCCGCAGTCGGCTCGTGAGCCCGCTCGAGCGCCATCCGGGCGGCCACGACCTTCTCGCGCTCGACGCTCTGCCAGAACGCGTCCGTCATCACGACGCCGGTCAGCCGCCGTAGCCGACGCGCCAGCCGGTCCAGCAGTACCTGCTGCTCGGGGGTGTAGCCGGGGCTCGGCGGTACGTCGCCGCGGGAGGAGTAACGGCTCTCCTGGGTGGTCCAGCCGGGGAGGGGTTCCGTCGACCAGGGCAGGGTGGCGCACAGGGCGGTGTGCTCGGCGCGGACGCGGTGGAGCTGTGCCTGCAGGGCCCGGAGACGGGGAGGGAAGTTGAAGAACATGACGACATCGTACGTCTGTTCGAATTAATACAGCCACACGCCACGCGAGCTCCGAAAATCGAACATTGATTCAATCAAGCCGCCATGGCCGAAAAACGTTTCCCAGGGGATCTGATCCGGCTCAAGCAGCGGCAGATCCCATCTACAACCGCCTGGCCCTGCAGTCGGCGCGGGGGCGGCCGAGCTCCGAAGCGAGCTGAC
Source organism: Streptomyces sp. 147326 (assembly GCF_045000215.1). Lineage (NCBI taxonomy): Bacteria > Bacillati > Actinomycetota > Actinomycetes > Kitasatosporales > Streptomycetaceae > Streptomyces > Streptomyces sp. 147326. Next base: position 8,623,194 of record NZ_CP134201.1, read on the forward strand.
ACGCGGCCTTCCTGCCTGATCGGCTCCCACCCCCACTGGCGATGTGAGCCCCTGACTGGCCGGGCGCATCCGAGCTGCGCCACCGGGCCGTGGCCGCGCCCGGCGGGGAGCCCGAGCGCGTCGTCGAGTACCGCGACGGCTTGTTGGTGGTGCGCCCGCCCAACACCCGACGCCCGTCCTTCTGGCCTCAGTGGCCGTATCAAGCCGCGACATCCAGCGGCATGACGCGGGTCGGCTGCGCGGGGCTCAATGGAGACACCGCCCAGGCAGAAAAGGGGCCCCTTCCGATCGAGCCGCTCAGTCCCCAAGGAGAAGCGCCATGATCCGCAGCCGTAGCCGACGTCCGGTAATTTTCACCGCCACGACCGCCCTGACCGCAGCGGGCATCGCCATGTCCTCCACCGCGATCGCCGCCCCCACCGCACCCCACGCCACCACCGTCAGCGGATCCCCGGGCGGCAATGGACGTGAGGGGCGCTTTGTGGGGAGCCCCTACGGGCCCCCGCCCCAGGGCAATAAAGTCACCGGCATGTCCAGTGCCCCCACGGGGGGCCACGCCTACGGCAGCCCCTGGAGGGTCATCCTCCGGTAAACCCGGGAGCCGGCAGCACACGCTCCGAGGGTGGGCGTGTCCGGCGCCACGGGCGAAGACTCGTGCCTGTACTCCTTCGCCGCGGCGGCCCTGAGGCTGGGGCGGAGCCGCAACGTGGGCATGGCCTCGTTCGCCTGGCACCTGCCCTCCCTGGCGCTGCGCGGCGGGCCCTCGCCCTCGCGTGGTGCCGCACCCGCGCCGCCCGTACGGGGGGCCTGTCACGTGCCTGTGACAGTCGGCGGACAGTGTCGTGAAGTCCGGAGGTCAGTCTTTTAGCAGAAGGACAAATCAGACATTTCACCACAGCGGTCGTCCTTCGAAACCTCCCCCACCCCCCTTTTACTGGAGTAATTCTCATGGCTCGCACTTCTCGGAAGCAGCGTTTCTCGATGTTCGCCGTCTCGGCCGCGATTGTCGGGGGAGGCGTGCTGCTGCCCACCAGTGCATTCGCTGCGCCGGCCAAGCCGCAGGTCAGCGAGGCGGTCACGCTGGTCGCCGACCATGCGAAGAGCGGTCATGGGAGCAAGGGCAAGAAGGACAACCGGGGCAACAAGGGCAAGAAGCACGGCAAGAAGCACGGCAAGATCAAGGACGTCAAGAACATGCCGGGCTGCAAGTTCTACAAGGGCACGGTGTACTGCGAGCACAAGCCCGAAAAGCCCGCCCCCACCACGGAAACCCCGAAGACGGAGACCCCGACCACGGAAACCCCGAAGACGGAGACGCCGACGACGGAGACCCCGAAGACGGAAACCCCGACCACGGAGACGCCGACGACGGAGACCCCGGGCGCCGAGACGGAGACCGCGGACACCGCCCCCTTCATCCTGACGACGGAGACTCCGTAGCTCCCCGTGCCGGTAGCGGTTCACACGATGAAACGTTCATGCAGCTGATCAGCCCCTGCCGTGCCCGTCGGGCACCAGGGGCTTTGGTCTGCTCTGCCGGCCCGGATGCCGCCCCCACCCGAACCGGACCCGCAGCGCCCGATCAGCCAGGGTGACGCGACGGGGCGGTCCGACGTTGATCCGGGCATGGACGAGATGCTGGACGTGCTCCTCGACGGGGTCACCGAGCCGCGCCTGAAGCTGATCAGCGGGGACGAGGCAAGGGCTCTGATGGTTCTCCTCGGGGTACTCGACGATGACGCGCAGCCCGAGAAGGTTCGCCATGCCGCTGGGGAGATGCGCTTACGCATCGGCTCCCGGCTGGCCTGAAACTCGAGCCGCTACGGCGCGGTCTCGTAGGAGACGGTGGCGCCAGGGCAGTCCTCCGCGGCCTGCCACTCCTCGTGCGCCTCCGGCGGCCAGGTACAGCAACGCCGAGAGGACCCGAACCCGGCCACCGCCTGCGAACTCATCCGCTGGGGTGTGCGGGTCAGGGGTGGAGGTAGCTCCCGAGGTAGCTGCGGGCTGCGGCCTCGCTGGTGCCGAGCGCGGTCGCCACCTCCCCGATCGGTACATCCGCGGCGGCGAGCTCGTAGGCGGCGTCCTCGCCGACCTGGGTGATGACGTACCGCAGGTCGGCCAGGGCCTTCAACGCGACCAGCGGCTCCTCGGAGGCCAGACCGTCGAGCTGGCGCACGAGTTCGCTGAGGGGCGCGGTGAGGTCCGCGGGCAGTTGGACGGCCGCGTACCGGATCACCGACAGGTGCGCGTCGCAGTCCGCGATCGGCACGGCGAGGTCGACGTCCGCCTCGTACAGGGGCTTGTCGTTGGGGAGGGTGGTCCAGTCGGGGCGGGTACTCGGCCATCCCCCGCCACCCGCACGAGCGACTGCCCCGCAGGAGTGCGGCCCGGGGGCCGGCCGAATCGGCCGTCGTAGACGTGCCACTCCGTCGACGACGGTACGTGCGACCCGCTGCCCACGTCGAAGTAGACCGGGCCCGGCTCACCTCCGTCGGCCAGCAGTACCCCCACCGACCCCGCGTGCGTGGCCCGCAACGCCTTCAGCAGCCTGTCCACGACCACCAACCCCTCCCGCAACCCGCGACCCGGCCCGGCCCACCGGCCGGACCCGCGACCTCAAGGCTGCACAGACAGGCCCGCCCGCGTACCGGGACCCACCGAAAGCAGTACAGGCGAAGTCACCCGCACGCCACGCGAGGCAGAAGCCGATCGCGGTGGATGAGGCTGCTCTATCCGGAGGTTCTGTCCGGCCCGGTCCACGTGTCGCTTCGCCCTCCTCCGCCGTGGCAGGAAATTCCGCGAAAGGTGCGTACTGGTGAAAATCAGATCGAATGCCGAAGGTGGGCGTGGACATGCGAGTAAGGCGAAGAGGGCTGAAGCGCACCGCGGTGCGCGCCGTGCTGATCGCGGTGGCCACCGCGGGCTCTGCAGCACTGGGATGTCAGGCTGCTTGGGCGGCCCCCGACATCTGCATTGCGGCCAACGGCGCTGTGGTCGCGCAGATGGGCACCGCTGAGTGCACCGCAACCGGACCGGTGGCCATCGCCAGGGGGGCGGGGAGCTTCGCCTCCGCGGTCGGCGGTGACCGGAACAAGGTCAAGGTCCACGGCGAGAACAGCTCCGGCTTCACACTCGCCGGCAGCAGGAACACCGTCACGGTCACCGGTGACAACAACGTGGGGTTCGCGGGCCGCGGCGACAACAACACGGCCACGGTGGACGGCGACAACAGCGAAGCCGCCGCAGGCATCGGCAACGACAACACCGCCACCGTGGACGGCGACGGCAGCAGCGCCACCGCGACGTTCGGCAGCCGCAACACCGCGACCGTGGACGGCGACGGCAGCTTGGCTCAGGCCGCGCAAGGTGACCGGAACACGGCCACCGTGGACGGCGACCTCAGCGACGCCTTTGCCGGGACCGGCAACAACAACACCGCCACCGTCAACGGCAACCTCAGCGCCGCGTTCGCTGAAGCCCCCCAAGGCTGTACGGCGCAAGCGGTCGGCGGCGGCCAGATCGCCAGCTGCCCCTAGTACTCCGCCTACGAAGACTTCGACGTGGTGGAGAAGCGCGAGGGCCCTCCGGCGGGATGGAGGGTTCGCGGCAACCACGGCGTCATCATCGCCGAGGACGTGCAGCCCGATCACCGGCCCGCTGGCATCGCGCTGCAGGCGCGCGGCGCGGGCCGGGCCTACAGCGCCACCGTGGCGAAGGTGAACGTGAGCCTCGCGCGTACGCCGGGGTGGTCACCGCTGCCCGTGCGGACGGACCAGCTGTGCCGCGGTGTTGCCGCCCCCGGGCTGCACTTTGTGCCGCCCGCGCCGGACGCCGAGCGGGCCGCCAAGGTGATGGACCGCCTTCAGTAGGCGGGTCGCGCCTCGCCGGTCTCCCCGTACCCAGGCCCGCCGCGGCCACCGGCCGCAAGGCCCGAGACGAGGCCCGCCGCGTCCTGCGCGAGGCCTGGCGCCTCAGCGTCGAGCACCCGGCAGCTCGCTCCGTGCAGGGGAGGGGGCGGCCACCTTGCGGGGTAGGCAGCCCCCCCGGGGCGCCCCGTCGCCGAGGTGCTTCGGGTTCAAGCGGGGCTTTACCTGGCTCAACGCGTCAACGGCCCCCAACGCCGGTAGGGCCGACGGGGCCGGGACCCCTCCCGCAACGCGCGACCGGGCCGGCCCACCGGCCCGTCCACGGTGTCCAGGCTGCCCCGCCAGGCTCATCCACGCACTGGGATCCCCCGAAAGCGGCTCATCGAGCGACAACGCCGAAGGAGCGGAGACCCGTGATGGACGCCGTCAACCTGCTGAAGCGGTACCTGGACCAGCTGCTGAAGGAGGGCGCGCCGTTCGACCCGGCGGAAGTAGGTGTTGTTGGAGCGGGCGGTGTCAGCAGTGGCGGGCGGCGGTGGTGACACCGAACATCCGGCACACGATCGCGGAGAAGCGAGTGGCACACCGCCCGTGAGCTGCAGTCATCACTACATGCTGCTAAAGCTTTACGGAAGGTGGACGTTCTGATCTTTCGGGGCTTCCGGCGGGGACTGTCAAGTCCCGATATTCAGCGGCGTGACGGTCTTCGCCTGCTCGGGCTCAATGGAGACACGGGCCAACGCAGGGCAGACGGCCCGCCCACCTCCCTGGAAAGGCACTACACGACTGACCCGACCTTTCCCGTCGGAGCAATGGGTCCCAGGCATCAGCCGGCCCCGCCATCCCCCATCACAAGGAGCACTCCCGGATGGCCCGCACCCACACCCGCACTCAGCGCCTCGTCCTCCCCACCGCCACCACCGCCTTGACCGCAGCGGGCATCGCCGCGTCCTCCACCGCGATCGCCGCCCCACCACACCCCACACCACCACCATCAGCACCAACGAACTCCAGACCGGGGGCGGGAATGGCGGCCAAGACGGCATCGGATTCTGGTATGGCCCCCCGCCGCAGGGCAATAAAGTCACCGGCATGTCCAGTGCCCCCACCTACGGGGGCCCCCTTACGGCAGCCCCTGGAGGATCATCCTCCGGTAAACCCAGCCCCCGGGCCGACAGCACACGCTCCGCGGGTGGGCGGGTCCGGTGCCGCGGGCGAAGACTCGCGCCGGTACTCCTTCGCCGCGGCTGCCCTGACGAGAACCGCGTCAACGCACCCCCGGCTGCCAGCCTGCGTTGAGCTGACCGACCACCACACCCGCCAAGATCAAGAACTGGCGGCTTTTGGGCTTACCTCGGCGCTACCCCAACCATCGCGGTGATGCTGGCCGTCAGCCTCCTGCGGGGCCTGGAGGCCGATCCCTTCGAGGCCTCCATCCATGCCTAGGCCCCCGCCTCCTTGTCAGCGCCGAGAGCAGGAAGGGGTGCCGGGTCTGCGGGGCGGGCGAGGGCGCCGAGGGAGCGCTGTCCGACGTACTCGTCAAGGCGCTGCTCGAAGGACTTGGCACTGGGCCCGTAGTGCTCCGGGTAGGCCTCGGGCTCCAAGCTCGGACCCCAGCGGACGAGTAACCGCTGGGTAGCTGAGCGAACCGGGCACGACGGCGGAACCGTCGCAACGCCGACCGGTGGAAACGGCCCCGCAGGCCCGGGGTCCCCGGGCCTGTGCTGAGGAACCCGCCAAGGCTGCTGACTGCCCCTCCGGCTGGCCAGAGAATGCCGGACTACCGGCCCGACCTGGTCCAGAACTGACGCGGCGCGAAACCCTCGCGCCGCAACCAGTGCTCGGTATAGACGATCCGCTCGGCCTCGACCACGACGAGAGGTCCGGACGGAGGTTCGTCGAGAGAACGCGACCGCTCGACATGGTCGGACTGCCAGCGGAAAGCCGGCCAGTAGTGCTCGAAATCAGGGTCGTCCTCCGACAGTACGCGCGCCTGCCCGAAGACCTGAGCCCCTCGGCTGCTGGCCTGCCCGACCAGCGGAGCGAAGATGCCCACCGATACCCGGGGGTCGGCGGCGAGGTTCCTCATCTTCGGTGATGCTGGAGCCGTACTGAACATCACCGCGAAGTCGAGGTGGAAGTACCGCACCGGCGTTGCGAGCGGCCCCTCCGGGCCTGCCGTCGCGATCACGCACATGTTCTGCGACGAGAGCAGGTTGAGTATTCGTTCTTCCAGACGCTCCCGGTCGAGGCGCTTCTTCGGGGACGGGCCAGCCAGCCACGGGTTGGTCACAGACATGATCGATTATCCCACACCTCAGCCTTGGGCCTCCCGAAGAAGTTCACGTTCTGGCTGTGGGGCCGGGGGGGATGTGTGCCAGGAGCTCATTGTCGAGCGCGCGCGGCCCTCGGCGCACGTCTGGGTGATGGCCAGGCCGTAGTACTGCGTCGTCCAGGTCACCACCGCGTTGGTCAGCAGTCGGTCAGCGCGGCCAAGTGGCGGTGGCGGCTCGCGCGGGCGGACGCCGGGCCGCGCAGCGTGAGGGCGCGGCCGACGCGTGGCTCGGCTCCCGCGACCACCGTCGCGTTCCCCTCGGTCAGACCGAGGGTTGCGCGGCGGGTGTGTGGGTTACGGCGTCGGCGGACAGTTTGGGGGCGGTCTCTTCGAGGTCGGGGTGGGTGGCGGCGACGGTGCGCAGGATGCGGATGAGGGATTGGGGTTCGAGGGGGCGGCCGTTGATGGTGGTGAAGAGGTGTCCGGTGTCGTTGCGGGTGGTGGCGCGGTGGGGGAGGTATTCGTTGATGGCGCGTACGGCGTCGTGGTGGACGGGCTGGAGGCGGGTGGCGTCGGAGGCGGCGTGCTTCTGGGGGACGTCGCAGGTGGTGCGGTGCTGCTCGCGGTGGCGGTCGGTCAGGCGCATGGCGGTGATCTGGCCGGGCCGCAGGATGTCGTCTTCGTGGTGCCGGGCCCAGAGGTAGGGGTTGAGGCAGAGGTAAACGAGGGCGCGGGCGCGGTGGGGGCCTTCGCGGCGGGTGCTGGGGTAGCGGTCGGCGGCTTGGGCGAGCCAGCGGCATTGGTCGGGGGTGAGGAGGTCGCGGCCGGGCAGGCCTGCGGCGAAGTTCCCGCCGCGCTGGAACTGGAGCGACTTCGCGGTGCCGGCCGGGACGAGGGCGGGCCCGCCGGCGGCTGCGGGGGTCTCGGCCCAGCAGTAGAAGGAGCGGACGGCGCCGCAGGCGGCGTCGCGGGGGCGGTCCGCGGTCGCGTAGCCGATGGCCCGGTTCAGCAGGGCCATGGGGTGGGGTGGAGGTACAGGTCGGGGTCGGGGCGGCCTCGAGTCCGCAGCCGACGGTGTGCCAGTGCGGGACGGCGGGCCGGTCGTGCTCGATGGCCTGGTAGCTGAAGTAGCCGTTCGCCTCGGAGTTCGGGCCAGCCAGCCACTCTTCGACCAGGGCGGCGACGTCGTCGACCGAGGTCGTTCGCGCACGCCTCCCGCCGGGCCGCCGTCCACACCAAGGCCCCGCTGTCCCACGCCTCCGCCAGGCGAACCATGTGGTCGATGTCCAGCGCCCCGGCCGGGCTGGCGCCCCGTGCCGCGCCAGGTGGGCAGTTGCGTGCGGCGATCAGGACCAGGCCGAGCACCGCGTACGTCGTGAGGATGTCGCCGGTGTGCAGGAGTACTGCGTGGAGAACTCCCAGGACGAGCGGGCCGAGTGAGCGGCGCAGCAGGCGGGGAACGGCGCTCGTGCCGGCGCGTTCGGCGGAGGCCAGCTGGGGGGTGAAGCTGTAGCCGAAGAGGAATAGTCCCATGCGAACAGGGTCTCTTCGGCGATGCTCGTCCCGCCGGGTGACAAGCGCTGCTTGGCGATGCGCCGGCCCAGCGGGCGCCGTCGCAGGTGGTCACCGCGGTCAGGCGGTCCTCGGCGTCCCAGGTGTAGCGCCAGGTGTCCGGTTTGCGGACGAGGCGGGTCTTCTGGCGCAGGACGGCGCGGTCCTGCGCGTCGTACCCGTAGCGGACGGATCCGGCGGGGGTGATGCGGGTACCGGTGTAGCTGCGCTCGCCTCGCGCCTCGGCGGCGGGCAGGGCGTCCGGCCAGGAGGCGTGGGTCTGATGGCCCGCCTCCTCGTAGGCGTAGTGCTCGCTCCACCCGGCTGCGTCGACGGCGGTGACCCGCCCTGCGGTGTCCAGCGTGAACGAGCGGCGGCCCGCCCGCTGGTCGGTGACGGCTGTCAGCCGGCCTTCGGGGCCGTAGGCGTACTCGCGCTTCTGGAGAGGGAGCGGTGAACCCGGAGAGGTGAGGATCTGCGCGCCCGGTCGCCCGGCGGGGTCCCAGGAGCGGGTCAGGGTGAATACGCCGGCCAGAGTGCGCTCGATCTCACGGCAGACGGGGGTGTGCGTGAAGGCGAGCAGCGAGGCGCAGGCGAACAGGGAGCGTCGGGCGGGGCATCGCTGCAGCCGTCCTCCTCGACGGGGCCGCTGGGGCAGTCGTCTCCGGTCCCTTCATACTCCACCGTTCGGCCTGCCGGACGCCCAGCCGGGCTTTCCGGCGGGAGGCGGGGCCGGGCGCATCGGGGTGGCCCATGCGGTCGCACCCCACAGCAGACCCCAGACCAGAAAATAGGGGGACCAGAGCAGCAGGTCCACACGGGACAGATGGCGCGCGATCTCCACGTCGGACGGACCCACGTGAACGCTGCCCGTCAACACCATGACGTCACCGATGAAGCCGAAACCCAGCGCGCCACACGCCCGCAACACCATGAGGCACCCAACGATCCACATCGGCACGGTCAGGAGCCGGCGTGGCAGTACATGCCCCCACCGCCGGACCGTGGCCAGAGCCGCTACGCCGCCCAGAACGACCAGGACGAGCGACATCCAGTGCCCCGCGATCGTGGCAGAGGACTGCGTGAACAACTCCTCACGGGCCGACCTCGGCAGCGGAGCACTGGAGGTGAGTGCCCTGCCACCCAGTGCCCAATGGAGTTTGAGCGTTCCGTAGCCGGCGACGGACCAGACACACGTCGCGTAGGCAGCCCATCGTCGCACCGGCCCGATGGTGCGGGCCATGCCCGGCCGACCGTCCCGTGCCACCTTTTTCATCCCTCGCCTCACGCCGTTCGCGCCGCAGCCGGAGCGCCATGCCCCCGCCGACGGGTGAAGAACCAGGCCATGGCCAGCCACAGACCCAGACCCGCAAACCCCTGCACGGCGGCCCCTCCTGACCACCCGGCAGGACCGGAAGCGAAAAGGACTTCGCCAGCCACATGGATCTGGCCGGCGACGGCCGGCACGACCGTTCCCCACAGCCCGAGGAGCAGCAGCGGGCGCGGAACGAGGCCGCCCCAAGGGCGTACGGCGGCAAGCGCAATGACGGCGGAGAGCAGACCCAGTGAGGCAAGCGTCCACTGCGCGAGCGCAACATCGGAGACTTCTGCGTACTGCGATGCGGGTACCGACGGCCCGCCGGGAATGCCCAGACGTCCCTGGACCGCGTAGTAGCCCTTCTGCCCCGCGTAGATCAGTTGCAGGGTTGCGGACGCGTACGCAGGCCAGGCCCATTTGATGGGTATCACGGCCGGGCGGCGCGCCGGCTCCCACGGCCGGAGGGCGTTCAGAACTGCCGTCGCATTCATGCGCCCGGCACCTGCCTCGGATCAGGAGTGCTCGTCATACGCTCACGATCACGCCGCCACCCCTCTCATGTCTTCGCACTCGAAGGTGATCCGCCTCCCCCGCGCGGGGGAGGCCGGCGAAGCACGCGGCGGTGTGAGAGCCCAGTACAGAAAGGGAACGGCCACCCGGCTGTTCATGCTCCGATTCTTCGCCCGGCAGCAAGTACGCCAGTCACAACCACTGCGGAGCGGCGCGGACGGCCCCGCCCAGTGCACATGTATCGGGCGGGGCCGTTGTCTTCCCGGGCCGGCGAGGGAATGCGGCGTGTGCCATCCGGCAGGCGGCGCGGCAGGGATGTGGTCGGCGTACCGCTGCCGCGGGCCGGCCGCGGGCAGGCCCGGTTTCCCCCGGGCGTTGCGGCGGCATCGTAGAGGGGGACAGGGGCTGTCCGATTGAGCGGGCAGCCCGGATAGCGTGGGCACATGGTCCACCTCAAGCAGCCGCACCTGTCCGGGCTGGGGAGAAACCCCGCCGCCCCAGCAGAAGTCATGGTGCGCTTGGCCGCGCACGCCGCTGGCCGACACGGACTGGATACGCGCAAGGGACAACTGCCGGATGTGGTGACCGAAGCCCTGCTGACGCACGGCGACAGCTATACGGCAGTGAGCCTGCACGGGCATCGGGTCTCCCCGGCGATGCGCCGCAGGATCGCCGAGCACCCCGACCCGGCGATCCGCGACGCCTACGCGGGCTTCGTCCGGACCATGGTGGAGCGCGGGGTGCCGATGAGCATCGAGGACCTGGTCGAGGCCTACAACCGGGTGCCGACGGAACTCGTGACCGCCTCCGATCCCAAGGTGCGCGCGATGGTCGCAGCCACCTGGCGGGACCGGCCGGTCACCGTGCAACTGGCGCTGCTCACCGACCCGGACCCCGGGGTGCGTGCTGCAGCCACCAGAAGCGAGCACCCGGGCGTCCCTGACGAGTACCACGAGCGCTGCCTCGCCGATCCGGCCGTCCAGGCCAACATCGCACGTCGTCTCCCGCTGACGTTCGACCAGTTCGCGCGGCTGCTGGCGACCGGGGACGAGGCGGTGTTGCACGCCGTGGCCGGCAACCCTCATCTGACCGCCGACATGGTGACCCACCTGCAGGGCAGCGAGGACCCGCACGTGCGCGTCGCGGTGGCCTACAGCCGCCACACCGCCCCCGAGACCCGCGACCGGCTGCTCGCGCTGGTGGAGGCCGAAGACGAGGCCGGCAGCGACGACGCGGGCCTCGCACTCCGCTGGTCGCCCTACAGTCCGAGTTGGCTGCGGAACGCGCCGCTGGCCGAGCGGCTGACCTACCTGCAGTGCCCGCATGTGGTGTTCCGGCGAGAAGTGGCGGCCAGCGGGGATCTGCCGGATCAGGCGTGGCGGCAGCTGGACGACGACCCGGACGTGTCCGTCCGCCGCGCGGCCGCCCACCGGCCCGACACGCCGCCACAGGTCCTGCTGCGGCTGCTCCGCGCCCACGGCGACCTCTCCCGCGTCCGCCCCATGCTGGTGGACCACCCCAACTTCCCGCGACACGCGCTGCGCGGCTTCGTGGAGGAGCAGGACCCGAGAGTACGCGTCCTCGCGCTGAAGGACCCCGAGCTCCCTCCTGCGGAGCTGCGGCGGCTCGCGGCCAGCGCCGAGTCGTTCCTGCGCGCCAGCACGGCCCGACACCCCAACATCCCGACGGACCTGCTGGAGTTGCTGCTGACGGACCCCGAACCAAGCGTCGCCGATGATGCTGCGGCCAACCCTCTCCTGCCAAGAGCCCAGATGGATCGCATCCTCGCCAAGGCCGGCCTCTGAATCCGCCGTGAATGCGGCTCGGGCCGGAGGGACCGGAGACAAGAGGGCACGCCGGGGTATCCGTTGAGCAAGCCCGGTGCAGGGCACCGAGCGATGGGCCGACCTCCTGCGCACCACGATGCCGAGGGCCTGGTGCGTGAGGCGATCCTGGGGTCTGCGACGTGGCCGGACATCGCGGCCGCGATGGGCCGCCTCGATGCCGCCGGTGTCGAGGTCGCCCGGATCCTGACCGACGTCCACCATGCTGGGGTCGGCGTGGACCAGGCCGTCGCCGCTATCACCGCGGCCGCCGCCAAGACCCCCGCTCCCGCCCCGGCTTCGACTACCCCGGCGGCCACGTCGTCTGCGCCCACCCCCGCGCCCCGCCGCGGCCGCGTTGTCCGCGCCCTCGACCTCGGTGACCGGGCTCGCACTCTGGAGCAGCAGCCCGGCGGCCTGGCGCGGGTTCGGCGGTGCCCCCGCAGGCCGGCCGACCGCCCGAGCGCCGGGGCGGATCCTCGGGCGGATGGCTGCGAGTGCGTGAACCCGGCCCGGGCGAGGCTCGGTTGGTATCGGTGTACTGGTACCGGTACCGGGACGGCTGTTGTCGCGGCCCGGGCCTGCCGTCAGGAGTTGGGCAGGCGGCGGAAACGGTCGTCGTCCTGGTAGCCGACCGCCGGTATGCCCAGCAGGTCGTCCACGCCGGGGAAGCCCTCGCCCGCCTGGAACTCCGCCCCGTGCACCGACGCGTTCTGCGACGGGCCCGCGTACATGCCGGTGTGGGCGCTGCCCAGTTCCATGAGGTAGCCGCCCGTCGCCGAGGGGCGGCGCCGGTCGTCGACGACGGCCTGGGTGGCGTAGGTGTTCATGGCGGCGACGCGCTGGTAGAGGGCGGTCGCCGACATCGGGGGGCGGCGGGCCGGGCGGCCGTCGAGGCCCTTGACCCGGATGTGGTGGGTCCGGGCGGCCTCCAGCACCGCTCCCAGTCCGGTTGCGCCCAGGTTCATGTTGCTGTCGTAGCGCGCGACGAACGCCTGCAGTTCGGGGCTCATCGTCCCGTCGGCGAGGTACGCGTCGACGTGTGACTGGTATCCGTCGTCGCGGATGCTCTCCAGGTAGAGGGTGCTCACGCCGGCGGCCTGGATCTGTTCCATGTGCGTGCACAGGAACTGCCAGATGCGTGCCCCGGAGTGGGTGCCGCCGATGGCCACGCCGTCGAACTGCTCCAGCAGTGCGCGCAGGTCGCCCATCGCGTCCTGGGAGCCGGCGCCGGCCAGGGTGTCCTCCACCGTCCGGTGGCGCTGCTGCCGGTCCTCGGGAGTCTCCGTGTACGCGTCGCGCGTGGCTCGGGCGTCACGGCCGAGTTGTGTGTCGCGTGCGTCCTGGCGGTTCCAGTGGCCGAGGGTGCGCGGGTCGGCGCGGCCGATGCCCTCCAGTACATCATTGCGTCCGGCCGTCGGGGAAACGTCCGGCGCGAGCCTGCGGATGTTGCCCAGGTTGTAGTGGAGCAGCTGGTCGGTCTCCTGGAGTGTCTGCGGGTCCGCGTCGATGGCTACGCGCTGCTTGTTGCCGGCGTCCCGGGTGGCCTGCGGCAGACTCTGCCATTCGTCCGCCGTCAGCGCGTTCGGTGTGCGGTCCCTCGCGCGGGAGTTGCGGGGACCCCGTACCCGCAGTGCTGGGCCCGGCGGGTGCTGGTGCAGTTCCTCCTGCTCCATGCGCTGGACCACGGGAGCGGGACCCGACGGCGGCTCCGCGGTGCGCGCGTGCCGCTGTGCCTCGATGATGCGGGACACCACCGCGTTCCCGGCGAGACGCTGGAGTTGCGGCATCGACTCCGCGGTCGTTGCGCCGCCGGACCGGGACAGTCGCGCAGCCTGCGCGGCTCCCGGGCGCTGCGGTCCTTTCCGCTGCTCGTCACCGGTCTGCTGCGCCCGCATGCGGCGTCCCCTCTGCGACATGGACTGGGAACGTCCAGTGTCGCTGCTCTGCCTTCCTCGGCGGTACGTCCGGAGGGGCAGGTACGGGTGCAGGCGCCTTGCCCTTCACGCGTGGAGTAGTGGGAGCGGGGGTCGGCTCACCATCCCCGGTGGGTCAGCCGGAGCGGGGTGCGGGTGAGGGCTCCGGCTGTCAGGGGCGGCGGCTGGGGTCGGCGACGTACGCCCGCCAGCCGCAGGGGAGCCCATTCCGTCAGGACACACGCAACAGCACACCCTTCACACCCGGCCGTCCGGGCCCCGGCCGCATCGACAAGATCGTGTCGGCGGGCACCAACCTGTCCACCCGGGACGCCGGATGCGCGCCGCCCGCGCTGTCCGACCCGCTGCTGCGCCGCCGCCCGCGCGCCTGACCGTGCCGGCCGCCGTCCTCGCCCTCGGCGGCGACGGCGGCAACCCGGCCTTCGGCGCCTCTACGCGCGTAGGACGGTCCCGCCGCATGTCGGAAGCCACAAGTTGGAAAGCCCTCGACTGGATCATCGGCCACACCTGCTCCGAGAGTGGAATCAATCACTCCCACATCAGGAGATGATTCCGGCCACCGGGCCGCAGGGCACCCACCCTCGGCCGGGTGTGCCATGAGCAGCGACATCCGAGCGACATCAGGGGAACACACCCGTGCGACGAAAGATCTTCGGCGCGGCCGCCACCGCGGTCGTGCTCGGCCTGCTGATACCACTGTCCGGATGCGGCAGTTCGGACGACGGCGCGGGTGACGGCGGAACGCTCCGCCTGGTGGCCGCCGAGTACGGCGACACCCCGGCCACCAGTTCCAAGGCCTACTGGGACAAGGTGACCGGCAACTTCACCGCCGCCAACCCCGGTGTCAAGGTCGAGGTGCAGCTGGTGCCGTGGGCCGACATCGACCGCGAGGTCTCCCGGATGGTGAAGGCGGGCAAGGCGCCCGACATGGCGCTCATGGGCTCCTATTCGGACTACGCGGCCCAGGGGAAGCTCTATTCCGCGGAAGAGCTCCTCTCGGTCGGCGCCGAGGCGAACTTCCTGCAGCCGCTCGCCGAGGCGGGGACCGTCAACAGCCGTCTCTACGGACTGCCCTTCGTGGCGAGCAGCCGTCTCCTGTTCTACAACGAGGCGCTCTTCGCCAAGGCCGGCGTCAAGAAGGCCCCCAAGACCTGGTCCGAACTCAAAGCCGCCGCCAAGGCGCTCAAGGACAAGGACGTGAAGTACCCGTACGCCATGCCCCTGGGCCCGGAGGAGGCGCACGCCGAGGCGTTGATCTGGGAGCTCAGCAACGGCGGCGGCTACGCCGACAGCAGCGGCAAGTACAGCCTGGACTCCGAGCAGAACGTCAGGACCTGGCAGTGGGTTAAGGACAACCTGGTGACCCCCGGCCTCGTCGGGCCCACCCCGCCGTCCCGGCTGAACCGCGCCGACGCCTTCGCCGCCTTCCTGCGCGGCGAGGTCGGCATGCTCAACGGTTACCCCTCGCTCGCCCACCAGGCGGCCGAGAAGGGCATCGACGTCGGCACCGTCGCCATGCCGGTGTCGGACTCGCTCGGCTCGGGGGAGAGTCCGCCGACCGTGGGTGTGGCCGACTGGATGGTGGCCTTCAAGGAGAACGACAGGCGCGCCGAGATCGGCAAGTTCCTGGAGTTCGTCTACCAGGACAAGAACCTGTCGGACTTCGCCGGCCGTTACCACCTGCTGCCGTCCACCGCCTCGGCCGCACGCACCCCGGCCGGCGGCGGCCTCAGCCAGACCGACGAGGACTTCCTGAGCGCGCTGCGGACCGCCCGGCTCTACCCGGTGAACGACCCGTCGTGGGTGACGGTCAGCGACACGATCAAGCGCAACATCGGACGCGCCGTGGAACCGGGCGGGGACCCGACGGCCGTTCTGGAGGACATCGCGACCAAGGCGGTGGAGGCCGGCAAGAAGAACTGACGGCCTCCCGGCGGATCGCCGACGCGGTGCCCAGGGGCTTCCAGGAGTTCCTGGGCTACTTCCCCCGCTGGTTGAACGGCAGTCTGCCGAGTACGACCGCCATGCCGCAGGTGTTGGTGAGAGCGGAGAACACCAGACCGGCCGCGATCCCGGCGGCCAGCAGCTGGAACGCCGGATGGACGAACAGGCCCAGGGCCAGGCCCAGCAGCACGATGCCGCCCGCGGTGAAGCGGACCTGGCGCTCCATGGCCCAGACGGCCCGCGGCCGGCCGGCCGGGTACTGCAGCCCGTGGCCCTCGGCGGCCCACGCCGTGGTGCCGCCGCTCAGGCTCGACGCGGGGATGCCGTGGGAGGCCAGGGTGGCGGTGGCGTTGCCCGAGCGGGCGCCCGAGGAGCACACCAGGAGGAGGGGCTTGCGCCCGGCGGCCTCCCGGAGCTCCGGCAGCGCCCGCCCGATGCGGTCGAGCGGGATGTTGACGGCGTCCGGCAGGTGGCCGGACGCGAACTCGGCGGGAGTGCGGACATCGACGACGGTCAGCTCGTCGAGGCGGGGCTGCGCCTCGCCGACGCTCAGTGTGGCGGCGGAATCACTCATGGCGGATCAGATCCTTGGCAGGGGAGGGGGGTACGCCCGCGAAGACCGCCCGGGGCAATACACCTAGGCGTTCGCGATGACGAGGAGGGTGCGGGCGGCGGTCGGGCCCGTCAGGCGACATCGGTGCGGGACTTCGCCCCGGTGGTGGGCGCTCTGGCCGGCCCGCAGCGTCAGCGGTGCCTCGCCCTCGAGTTCCAGGACCAGCTCGCCCTCCAGGACGTAGAGGAAGTCCTCGCCGGGGTGCTCGAACCAGCCGCGCTCGCCCTGGCCGCGCTCGAAGTGGTGCTCGTACGCCGCCATCAGCGTGCTGCGGCCGCCGGGGATGAGCACCTGCGCGACCTGCCCCGCGGTCTCGGTCACCCGGATCACCTGCGGGTCGCTCTCGTGGCTGACCGTGCCCGGACGGCCGGGCGGTCGGAGGAAGGTGCCCGGCGTGACGTCGAGTGCCTCGGCGATCCGGTAGATCGAGCTGAGGCTGGGCGTGGCGAGGCCGCGTTCGAGCTGGCTGAGGAAGGGCTGGGAGAGGCCTGAGCGGGCGGCGAGGACGGCCATGGAGACGCCGCGCTGTTTGCGGCAGCTCCGGATCACCCGTCCGACCTCGATCGCCTCGGGCGTGGGTTCGGGTCGAGACACGCAGGTGAACGTACCGCATCACCGATCACGGGTCCGGCGCCCCGGCGAGGTTTCGCACTGCCGCAACACTCCCGTCATAAGCGTGGTCAATTATTGACCTCACTTATCGACGGCGGAGGAGCCGCCCCGTGCAAGCCACCCACTCACCGCCCGGCCGGACCCTCGGCCGACTGGGCCCGGCCCTGGGCGCGGCAGGCGCCGTGCTCGCGCTCTGGTACCTGCTCGCCTGGTCCGGCGCGGTGGCTCCGGGACTCCTCCCCACACCCGCCCAGACCCTGGCCGCGCTCGCGGACAGCGCCCGCAGCGGAATCCTGGCCGCCGATCTCGGCGCCAGCCTGGCCCGTGCCGGGCAGGGCTTCGCGCTGGGCGCCCTCGTCGGCAGCGCCCTGGGCTTCGCCACCGGCTACCTGCCGAAGCTCTCCTCCGCCGTCACCCCGGTCATCTCCTTCCTGCGTTCGATCCCGGCCATCGCCCTGGTACCGCTCGCCACCGCCTGGTTCGGCGTCGGGGAGAGCGCCAAGCGCCTGCTGATCGCGTACGCCGTACTGCTCGCCGTATGGCTCTACGTCCACGACGGGGTGTCCCGGGTCCCGGTCTCCCACCTGCGGGCGGCCCGGTCGCTGGGGGCACCGCTGCACCGGCGGTTCATCGAGGTGCTGCTGCCCGCCGCCGCGCCCGCCCTGCTCGCGGCGCTGCGCTACGGGGCTTCGGTCGCGCTGCTCGCCCTGGTGGCCGCGGAACTGGGCGGCGCGGACAGCGGCCTGGCGTACCGGCTCCAGGTGGACGGCCAGTTCCTGCGGGTGGACCGGATGTTCGCCGGGCTGCTCGTGCTCGGGCTGCTCGGCGTGGCCGTCGACCTCGTCTTGGCCGCGATCAGCCGCCGGTTCGTGCACTGGAGCACGTCATGAGCCGGGCCGTACGTCTGGAGGGGCTGTCCGTGGGGTACGGCGCCGCCCCCGTGCTGGAGCGCACGGACCTCGAACTGCCCGCGGGCTCGTTCACCGCCCTGCTCGGGCCGAGCGGATGCGGCAAGTCGACGGTGCTGGGAGCCGTGGCCGGGTTCGTACCGCCCGCCACGGGCACGGTGACGGCGGGTTCCCGACCCGTGCGCGGACCGGGGCCCGACCGTGGCGTTGTCTTCCAGCACTACGCGCTCTTCCCCTGGCGCACCGCCCGCGGCAACGTCGAGTTCGCGCTCAAGCGGCTCGGTCTGCCGCGCGCGGAACGCCGCCGGCGCGCCCTGGAGGCGCTCGCCGAGGTCGGCCTGGCGGACGGCACCGACAAGTACCCGGCGCAGCTCTCGGGCGGCATGCAGCAACGCGTCGCGCTGGCCCGCGCCCTGGCCGCCGAGCCCGAAGTCCTCCTGCTGGACGAGCCGTTCGGGGCCCTGGACGCCCTGACCCGGACCCGCATGCAGCGCCTGCTGCGGGAGCTGTGGCAGCGCAGGGGCACCACCGTGCTGTTCGTCACCCACGACATCGACGAGGCACTGGCCCTGGCCCAGCGGGTCGTCGTCCTCGGCGGGTCCCCCGGGCGGGTACTGGCCGACCATCCGGTGCCCGGGGGACCCCCCGACCCGGACCTGCGCTCACTGATCGCCCGCCACCTCGGCTCCGACTGAGCCCCCTCGATTCCCTCTCCCGCCCGCCCCAGCTCCGTCCCCGGAAGGACTTCCCCATGCTCAGACCCCGCGCGGTGGCCGCCGTACTGATGGCGGCGCTGCTCTGCGCCCTCACCTCGGCCTGCGCCGGCGGCTCCGGCCCCGCGGCCGCCGGCCGCCCGGCCGTCTCCCTCGCCGCCAGCGACCACCTCGGCGGGGCGCCCGTCTATGTGGCACAGGAGCACGGGCTCTGGTCCGCCGAGGGCATCGACGCCACCGTGACCACCCAGCCGACCGGGCGCGACGCCCTGAACGCCGTGCTGGGCGGCCAGGCGCAGCTCGGCGTCGTGGGGGACCTGCCCGCGGTCACGGCCGCGCTCGGAGGGCGGGACCTGCGGATCGTCGCCGACCTGTCCCGCTTCTCCGACTGGCGCCTGCTCACCCGGACCGACCGGCAGATCACCGGCTTCGCCGCGCTGAAGGGCCGCAGGATCGGAGTCCCGCAGGGTACGAACGTCGAATACGCGCTCTCGCGGATGCTCGGCTCCGTACAGCTGACGGCCGCGGACGTGACCGTGGTGAACCTCGCCCCGAACCAGGTCACTCCGGCGCTGGCCCGGGGCGACATCGACGCCGGCGTCACCTTCCCCAGCTTCTACGACGCCGCGCGCACCACGCTCGGCGAGCGGTACGCCGAGCTCCCGTTCACCGGCTACACCGCACGGACCCTGCTGATCGCGGGCCCCAAGGCGAGCGAGGAGACCACGGCCGCCGTGCTGCGCACCCTGCTGCGCGCCCAGCGCGGAATCGGCGACGACCCGGCCGGCGCACGGCAGGCCGTGGTGGCCCAGTCCAAGGGCGCGCTCCAAGCCGGATACGTTGCCGGCTACCAGCCCCGCTACACCTACGGCGCGACCCTCACCCCCGAGCTGCTGGCGCAGTTGGAGGAGGAGGCCGCCTGGGCCAAGGCCGCCCAGAACCTGCCGGGCGCCGCCGACCGCACCGCACTGCTGCGGTACCTGAACCCCGCCCCCCTGACCGCGGTCGACCCCGCCGCCGTCACCGTCCGCT
Source organism: Streptomyces sp. 147326 (assembly GCF_045000215.1). Lineage (NCBI taxonomy): Bacteria > Bacillati > Actinomycetota > Actinomycetes > Kitasatosporales > Streptomycetaceae > Streptomyces > Streptomyces sp. 147326. Next base: position 8,642,296 of record NZ_CP134201.1, read on the forward strand.
GAACCACACCCCACTCGAGGAGATCCTCATGACCGTCGACCAGAACACCCTGCGCCGCCGCGGCGTCGGCCTGATCGCCCACGACGCCGAGCGCAGCTACGGCGGCCACACCCTCTACACCCCGATCACCAGCGCCGGCGAGATCCACCTCGTCGACATCGAAGGCCGGTCCCTCCACACCTGGAACTCCCCGCACCCGCCCGGCCGCCAGGCGCAGCTCCTCCCGAACGGGAACCTCTTCTACGCGGCCAAGGACACCAGCAGCCCCACCCTCTTCCCCATCTGGGACGTCTACCACGGCGGCATCTTCCAGGAACTGGCCCCCGACTCCACGGTGATCCGCGAGGTCAGGCACCCTTTCCACCACCACGATGCCTCGATCCTGCGCAACGGCAACCTGATCATCGGGGCCGTCGAGCCGCTGGGCCCGGCCGACGCGGCCCGGATCCGGGGCGGCATCCCCGGATCCGAGGCACCCGGCGGGGTGATCTACGGGGACGTGGTGTACGAACTGACCTGGGACGGGGAGATCGTGTGGCGCTGGGCGGCCATCGAGCACCTCGACCCCGAGGAAGTGCCGCTGAACCCGCACTTCGCCCGCAACCACTGGCCGATGGCCAACACTGTCAACGAGAGCGCCGACGGCTCGATCGTGGTGGGCTTCCGCAGCGCGTCCACCACCGTGGCCGTCGACCGCGCCGACGGGTCCGTCCGGTGGCGCATCGGCCCCGACGCCCTGGCCCAGCAGCACCATCCGCACGAGCTGGCGGGCGGCACCATCCTGGTCTTCGACAACGGCACCTACCGCGACACCACTTCGGTCCCGTACTCGAGGGTGCTGGAGCTCGACCCGCACACCGGCAAGGAGGTGTGGGCGTACGAGGACAACCCGCCGCAGAACTTCTTCAGCCCGTACATGTCCAGCGCCCAGCGCCTGCCGAACGGCAACACCTTCATCGCCGAAGGCTCCTTCGGACGGCTCTTCGAGGTGACGCCCGAGGGTGACGTGGTGTGGGAGTTCGTGGTGCCGCAGTTCCGGTCCTTCGGTGAGGGCGCGGGCCTGGAGTCCTCGGCCGGCGCCCAGAACTCCGTCTTCCGCGCCTACCGCTACCCGGCCGACCGGTTCCCCTGGCTCTGAACGGCACCGGCTTCCGCGCGCCGCGCTATGCGTCGGCCGCGCAGCGGAAACCGATGTTCCCACTGCTGCTCTCCGGGGTGTTGCCGGTGCGCGCGGCCACCCGGTACCGGTTGCAGTACGAGTCGTGGCAGAGGTACGAACCGCCGCGCATCGCGCGGGTGCCGCCGCCCGGCGCGAAGGCGTCGGCCGACCACTCCCACACATTGCCGACGGTGTTGTAGAGGCCGTAGCCGTTCGGCTCGTGCGCGTCGACGGGCACCGAGCCCACCCAGCCGGCCTCCTTGGTCGTCACCAGGGGGAACTCGCCCTGCCAGATGTTGCACCGCCACTGGCCGCCGGGAGTGAGCTCATCGCCCCAGGGGTAGCGCGCCTGATCCAGGCCGCCACGGGCCGCGTACTCCCATTCGGCTTCCGTCGGCAGCCGCTTGCCCGCCCACGCGGCGTACGCCACCGCGTCGTACCAGGCCACGTGCACCACCGGATGCCCGTCCTCGGCCGCGGAGCCGGGTCCGAACGGCGCGCGCCACGACGCCCCTGCGACGCCGCGCCACCACGGCGTGCCCGGCGGGGCGGGGGAAGCGAGCACGGTCTCCGGGCGGCGTCACCAGCCGCGCCAACACCGAGGACGGCGGCCGCGCCACCTGGCTCGCCGAGGCCGTCCGCAAGGACAACTGGAAGGCCGTACGGTTCGCGCCCGTCAGGGACCACGCGCTGCCCGACGCACAGTGGCAGCTCGAGCTGTACGACCTCGCCTCCGACCTCGGTGAACAGCGCAACGTCGCCGACGCCAACCCGTCCGTGGCGTCCGGCCTGGTCGCCCTCATGCGCTCCTCGTGGGTGGACACGTACGTCCGCAAGCCCTACGGAGTCCGCGCGCAGATCCAGGAGCCGGCCGTGCCCGGTGAGGCCTTCACCGTCACCGCGACCCTGGGCAACGGGTCGGGCAAGCCCTGGACCCGCGCACTCCTCGCGCTGCGCGCCCCGGCGGGCTGGCAGGTCCGGGCAACCGCCGCGACGGGCCAGGACCTGCTGGCCGCCGGAGCCGTGCTCACCACGACCTGGAAGGTCACCCCGGGCGACGGCCGCCGTCGGCACGCAGTGGCCGCTGACCGTCGACGGCACCGCCGAGTCACCGACCGGGCCCCTGCGCTACTCCGCCGCGGAACGGGTCTCCACGGTCCCGCCGGCGCCGTCCGCCGACGCCTATCTGAGCGATCTCGCATGGGTGTCGGCCACCAACGGCTGGGGGCCGGTGGAACGCGACCGGTCCAACGGGCGCAACGCGGCCGGGGACGGCACGCCGATCTCGTTCGGCGGAGTGACGTACGCGAAGGGCCTCGGCGTCCATGCGCCCTCCGAGATCGTCTACCACCTCGGCGGAGCCGCGGACCGCTTCACCGCGCTCGTCGGCATCGACGACTTCTCGAAGGACCAGGCCGCCACCGGCGCGACGAAGACCTCGGTGAGGGGCGACGGGAAGGTGCTGTTCAGCAGCGGCAAACTGAGCGGCGCGGGCGGTCCCGCGCGCGTGGACATCGACGTACGCGGGGTGAAGCTGCTGTACCTGGTCGTCGAGGACGCCAACGCCAATACGGCGTTCGACCACACCTCCTGGGCCCTCGCCCGGGTGACCGTGCTCTGACCCGGCCGTGGGTAGGGTCGGGTGAACCCCATCGAGGAGGAGCAGCGTGGCGAGCATCGTGATCGCGCAGACGACGGTGAACGACGAGGGGAAGGCGTACGAGATAGGTCGGGCCGCGGTGGAGGCCCGGCTGACGGCCGGAGTGCACATCGAGGCTCGGATGACCACCTTCTACTGGGCGAAGGGCGCCGTGCAGCACGAGCGGGAGTACCGGCTCTCCTTCCAGACCACCACGGAGAAGGTCGCGGCCCTGAAGACGCGGGTGCTCGAACAGCACCCGCACGACGTGCCGCAGTGGATCGTGGTGCCGGTCGTCGAAGCCTCGGAGGAGTACCTGGCGTGGGCGGTGAAGGAGACCACCGCGGGCTAGTGCGGCCGCGGGTCAGTCTTCGGGCACGACCTGGCCGTCCTCGTCGAGCGGAAGGTGGATGCGCGAGGGGTCCTGGCTGTTGACGTCGGACGGGCGCGGGCCCTCGGGCCCGTCGGGGCCCCAGCGCAGCAGCCGGCGGGTGCGGACGATCTGGTACACGGCGCCCTGGAAGTCCAGCTGATTGACGCGCCCGGCCCGGAGGGCGTCGGCGGCCTCGGCGTACGCGGCCAGCTCCGGGGGCCGCGGGCCCGCCGACGACCCCCCCGATTCGCCGTCAGCTGCCCAGGTACGGGCGTCGGTGTGAGGGCCGGCGTCCGGGGGGATGTGACCGCGCATCCGCGGCCACATCCACGTCAGGGCGAAGTCCAGTGACTTGCGGGCTTCGTGCGCACTCGCGTGCGGACCGGTGACCGGGGTCCAGCCGCTCGCGGTCTGCTCCACGACCGTGAAGGTCGCGGGCAACAGCAGGACGTCCGGGTGGGTGTCCAGCGCCCGCAGCGCGTCGGCGCGTACGTCCTCGGGAAACCGTTCCCCGGTGTAGCACAGGCCCCGAAGGGCCAGTTGCTCAAGAGCCTGGGTGGGGGTGACCGGCGCGTCCGGATCCAGGACCAGGTCCTCATCGCCCGCCGGCCCCTTGGCGGCACGGTCCCAGTCGGGGGAGAGGGGCTCGGGATCGGTGGGCCGCGGCTGCTCGATGCCGCCCGGCCCCGCCCCCACGTACTCCTCGGCACGCACGACCCGGTACCGGGTCCCCGCCACGTCGAGTTCGTCGACGCGTTCACTCTCCAGCCGGGCGACCGCCGCCAGCAGGGCGCGCCGCTCCGCCCTGTCGCGCGCATCGTCCTTCGCACGGAACCACAACCGGGAGTTCAGCCCGTCGCGCGCCTGCTGCGGGCAACCGTCCGTCACCGCGAGCACCACCCGCCACCATGATTCCCCCGCGTACTGCGCCGCCACCCCGAACAAGGGGCCGCGCACCACGACTTTGGCGGTACGCGCCACGGCGTCGGCCGCGTCGGCTTCCACCGCGGCCTCCACCGGCTCCACGGGAACCCGCACCACCATCGGCCGGGACGAGCCCGGCACCACATCCCCACGGTCCATACGCCCATCGTGCCGCCGATGACACGACGCCGCCCCTGATTCGCGCATTCCCCTCACCCTGAGGGGGAGCGATGGCGTATGGGGGACCGGCACCGAGGCCCTGCCGGCGCGGACCCCGGCAGCGCCTATTCTGCCGAGATGATCAAGCCGATCCAACTCGTCATATTCGACTGCGACGGTGTACTGGTCGACAGCGAACGCATCGCCGCCCGCGTCCAGGTCACCCTGGGCGCGGAGCTCGGCTGGCCTCTCACGATGGACGAGGTCGTCGACCGGTTCATCGGGCGCTCGCACGCCTCCATTCGCGAGCAGGTCGCCGGCCGGCTCGGCGAGGAGACGGCCGCGATCTGGTCGGAGCGGTTCGAGCAGCTCCACCGCGAAGCCGTGGACACCGGTCTCGCCCCCGTCGAGGGACTCCCCGAGGCACTCGACGCGATCACCTTGCCGACCTGTGTGGCCTCCAGCGGATCCCACGACAAAAGATGCGCCACACCCTTGGCCGCACCGGCCTGTACGAACGCTTCGCCGGCCGCATCTACAGCGCCACCGAAGTCTCCCGCGGCAAGCCCGCCCCGGACCTGTTCCTGCACGCCGCCCGGCAGCTGGGAGTCGATCCCGCAGCCTGCGTGGTGGTCGAGGGCAGCCGGCCCGGCGTCCGGGCCGCCCGCGCGGCCGGCATGCGCGCCTTCGGTTGCGCCGGCGGCCTCACCCCGGCCGAACGGCTCGAAGGCCCCGGCACCACCGTCTTCCACGACATGCGCAGGCTCCCCACCCTCATCACCGAGCGGTGACCACCCGCTGCCCGTCGCGCCGGGCCAGCCACAGGAGCCGCCCGGCCGCTACGGCCGACGAGGTAAGCGGAACGGTCGGTCCCCCGCCCGCGTGGCGTGCACGTGCGCATCGGCGCGGGGGACGATGAGATGGCTGGGAGCACAGAAGCCGGCAGGTGATCACTGCCCGGCGTAGGGCCGCAGTCAGGGCCGCAGCCTTCGGCGGCCGGAAGGAGAGCCCGGAGATGGGTGCAATCGAGCCCTTGGGGGGCGACCCCGACGGGGCGCGGGCCGCTGCGTCCGGGCCGGGCGGCCTGCTCGACGTGCTCAAGGTGGCCGCCGTTCTCCTGGACGCCGACGGCAGGATCGATCTGTGGAGCCCGCAGGCCGAGGACCTGTTCGGTTACACCGCCGAGGAGGCCCTCGGCGAGTTCGCGGGCCACCTGCTGGTCCACGAAGAGCAGCTGCCGCTCGTGATGGGCATGTTCGCCCAGGTCATGGAAGGCGGGGGCAGCTGGGTGGGAGCGTTCCCCGTCCGGCACAAGGACGGCAGCACACGCATGGTGGAATTCCGCAACATGCGGCTGCTCGACTCCCAGCAGGAGTACTACGCCCTGGGCCTGGCCGCGGACCAGGCGACGGTACGGCAGGTCGAACGGGACCTGGCACTGTCCGCCAGACTGGTGGCCCAGTCGCCGGTCGGACTGGGCGTACTCGACACGGACCTCCGTTACGTCTCGGTCAATCCGGCCGAGGAGCGCCTGAACGGGGTGTCGGCGGCCGAGCACATCGGCCGGCACGTTCACGAGGTGCTGCCGGCCGTGGACCCGTCCTTCGAAGCCGCGATGCGTGAGGTTCTGGCCACGGGCGTTCCCATCGTGGACCAGTACACCGTCGGCCGTACCCCGGCCGACCCGGATCACGATCACGCCTGGTCGATCTCGTTCTACCGGCTGGAAGCCCCCAACGGGACCGTGCTGGGCGTGGCCACCTCCAGCGTGGACGTCACCGAGCGCCACCGGGCGGTCGAGGAACAGCGCCACACCGCCCTGACCCTCCAGCGCAGCCTGCTGCCCCACACGCCACCGCGGCGGCCGGGCCTGGAGGTCGCCACCCGCTACCGCCCCGCCCAGGCCACCATGGAGATCGGCGGCGACTGGTTCGACGTGATCCCCCTGAGCGGCGACAAGACCGCACTCGTCGTCGGCGACGTCATGGGCAGCGGCGTAGGAGCCGCAGCCACCATGGGCCAGCTGCGCACCGCCACCCGGACGCTGGCCGATCTGGATCTGGACCCCGCCCAGGTTCTGCACCATCTCGATCACGTCACCGAGGACCTCGAGACGATCGCGACCTGTGTCTATGCCGTCTACGACCCCCACACGGCGCAATGCCACCTCTCCCTGGCCGGACACCTGCCGCCGGTCCTCCTTCGGCGGGACGGCAGGCGCGAGCTCCTCGACCTGCCCACCGGCGCGCCGCTGGGCGGCTGTGATGTCGCCTTCCACACCACCAGTCTCGCCATTGAGGTGGGCGACCAGCTCGTTCTCTACACCGACGGCCTAGTCGAGACCCGCGATGATCCGATCGACACGCGCCTCGCGGTTCTCCTCGAGGTCCTCGATGACCCCAGCCGCTCGCTGGACGAGACCTGCGACCTGCTCCTGCACACCATGCGGCACCCGGGAGACCACGACGACGTGGCCCTGCTCATCGCCAGGGCCACGCCGACGGCCGGGCGGATTCGCTAGCCCGGCAGGGCCCGGACGAACCCGGCGACCAGCGCTGCCACCGCTTCCGGGGTCTCCAGGTTCATGAGATGGGTGGCGTCGATCCGGTCGACGCTGATCCTCGGCCGGGTGCTGGAGAGCGCGGCCAGCTCCTCGGAGACCCCTTGGGCGAACCGGTCGCTGAATGCGCCGAACCACTCCATGCCGGGCGCAGGGGGCAGCCGGCGGCCGGCCTGTACGACCAGCAGCGGGTGGTCGAACCCGTCCAGCCATGGGGTGACACCGCGCGCGAAGATCCTGTGGAGTTCGTCGAAGAGCTCCAGCGCCTGCGCCCGTTCCGGCAGCGTCTGCCACGTGCCGTCGGGCAGCGGGCGTGCGGCCGCACGGGCGGTCGCCTCCGCACGGTCGGCGGGGATCCCGAACCGGGCGGAGTTGCTGATCTTCTCCGCGATGTACTCGGGTGGCGCGATGATCCCGGCCGACGCCAGCAGCCCCTCACCCACCCGGTCGGCGCCGGGGTACTCGCGCCCCCACCAGAAGCCGTCGAGATTCACGGCGGCACGGACCCGGGCGCGGCCCGGATTCGCCCGGGCGTACTCGACCGCGACCACTCCGCCCAGGGAATGGCCCACCACGACGGCCTCCGGCACGCCGCGCGCGTCGAGCGTGTCCGCGATGTGCCGCACCACGGCGGGGATGGTCCAGGGGGAGATGGAGGGGGAGCGGCCGTGCCCGGGAAGGTCGACGGCGAGGACACGGTGCCCGGCCGTGAGGAGGGCGGCCGAGGCGTCCCAGTCGGCGAGCGACCGTCCGTAACCGTGCAGCAGAACCAGTTGGGGGCCATCGCCCCCGTAGTCATGAGCGTGTAAGAGTGTCATCGGGCGTCACTGTAGGACGTACACCGCATGTCGAACACCGGATTAAAGACGGTCCGACGGTCCGACGGTCCGACGGTCCGACGGACCGATCAGGGGCGGCCCTCAGTCCTGCCAGTAGAACAGCAGCGTGTGGACGTCGAGCGGCTCGCGCGACCCGAAGTAGTAGACGCCGAGGCCGGTGACGCGGATCGACCCGGTGGACCCGCCGATCCAGCGGAACCCGGCCGTCTCGAGGGCGGCGCGGACGGCGGGGTCGTCCTCGTGGTCGCCGGCGAACCGCCCCAGCGTGCTGATGAAGACCTCGTTCCCGGCGCCCTCCCCGTACCCGATCACGTGGTACGTACCGCCGCCCTGGCGGTGGGCCTCGCCGCAGGAGAGCGGGGGACGGGGAGCCAGCCCCGCCGCTGCCAGCGCGGCCGTGGCCAGGGCCAGTTGCCGCTCCTCGTCCGGCGGTTGCGGCGGCTCGGTGCACAGGGCCTCGATCCGCCAGCGCGGGTCGCTCTGCTTCGCGCAGTCGTGCCCGTACTCGTGCACGATCGCCCGCCGGACCTCCTCGTCCAGCCCCTCGACCTCCACCCGGGGGCGCCCCAGCGCCTCGTACACGGCCCGGGTCTGCGCCGCGTCACCCGTCATCCGGTGCAGCGCGTACGCGGCCCACAGCGCGGCGTCGGCCGTCGGAGCCTCGGCGAGGTAGGCGCGGACCCGGTCCGGGCAACTCAGCAGGGACTCCGCGAGGCGGGCCACCTGCGGGTCGGGGTCGGCGAGCGCGTCGGTGACGTCCTCACCGGCACGGTGCCGCATCCGCACGGCGACGGCCCGGTCCTCCGGCCGCCCGCCTTCGAGTGCCGAGAGGACCGCCTCCACCCCGTGCCGTTCCACGAGCGCGTCCAGTCCGGCCTCCCCGATCGCCCGCTTGGTCCGCCAGTGGCTGAACGCGAGGGTCGCCAACTCGGCCGCCGCCGTCCGGTCCCCGAGGGCCCCGCGAGCCTGGAGGACCGCCTCCGGCATGCCGTACGCCTCCTCACGCCGCCGGTCCTCGTGCCGGAGCCAGGGAAGGAGCTCGGCCCGGTCCGAGAGCAGGCCCAGCAAAGCCCTGCGGACCGTCCCCGAGTCCTCCGTGTCCCGGACGCACGCGAGCAGTTCGCCCGCGCGCGCTTCGGGCACCCGGCCGGCCAGCGCGTCCAGGCAGGCCGTGCGGCGCCACCAGGGCTGCTCACGGTCGACGGCGCACCGCACGAGCAGATCGGCGTCGTACGCCCGCAGCCCGGCGGCATCGGCCTGGCCGGCTGCGGGCGTCAAGGTCTCGATGTTCGGCATCCGGGGATGCTACTGCGCACCCCGGCGTGCGCCGAAGCGGATTACTCGGGTCCTGCCTCCGGGACCGCTCGGCGGTACAACTCGCCCCGGCCCGGCGCTCTCGTCACTGTCCAGCGGCCCCGAGCAGGCTCGCGCGCTCGTGGTCGGACAGCGGACTGCCCACCGGCAGTCCTTCGTCGGCCAGCAGTCTCCGCACCCACGCCGCGTCGGCTGCGAACGATGCCCGGCACAGGGCCCGCTCGGGGTGGTCCTCCTCGGGACCGCTGACCGCCAGATCCCACGGGCTGCCGGGGTCGGCCGGCTCGGACAGGCCTGGGCATCGATCCGGCGCACGACACGACCGGGGAAGGCCTCACCCCCCAGCCGCTGACACCCCGTCGAAAGGCCGACTTCGCGTACTTCATCGGAACGGAATTCACGGCCGTCACCACGGACGCTCTCCACCCGGAGCGGCTGGTGCCGCCCCCGCGGCGCAAGCCGGAACGCGCATCGTGCCGGCGACGGGCGGACCACCCGACGGACGGTGCACACCTGCCGCTGCGCACTGGCGCTCGCCGCGCAACTGAACACGGAAGCGGTCCAGTTCCCGGGCGGGCACAACGGCAGCACCGCGTTCCCCCGTGCGACGGCGCAGGTGCTCAAGGACGTGCTCGGCGGGTGACCCGGGCGGCGGGCCCGTGCGCTCAGCCGCGCGCGGAACGGTCAGGCGGCCCGGCAGAGCGCCGCGGGGCCGGCCGGGGCCGAGGTGCGGGCCACGGTCGCGTGCACGGGGCGGGGGCTGTCAACGGTGGCCGCGGCCTGCGAGCGGTTCCGGGCGAAGACGACCAGGCGCAGCACCGCGAACCGCGCGACACCGGTGAGTGCGGAGGCGGACAGGTACACGATCTGCTCGAGCGCCGCACCGGGCGCCGCCGTCAGCTGCTGCAGCACGAGCATCGCCATGCAGGTGACCGCGTAGGCGGCCGCCGCGGACCCGGCCGACTGTGCATGCTGGCGCCAGGTCGCGCGGCCGCCCGCGCCGAAGGTGAAGCGGGCGTGCAGCTCGGTGGAGAGGAGCGTGGAGCCCACGGTGACCAGCGCGTTGGCCAGGGCCCACGGCATCCAGGAGCCGAGGCCCGCCACGGCGAAGCTGGAGGCGATACCCACCCCGCCGCCGCAGAGCACGAAGCGGGCGAAGGCGGTGAAGGGGCCGGGGGCCGCTTGCTCCTGGCTCTGCGCTGACTCCATGATCCGACCCCTCCGCTGGCTCACTCCACGAAACGCGCTCCCGTCGCCTTGTCAGGCCGAGGGGAGCGCCGTCCACGACGCCATCATGGCACATGAATGGCGCCACGACGAGCCATTTATGGCACCATGCGCGCCATTGGTGGTGCCGCGCGTGGCGCCGGTTGTGAAGGTGCAGGTCAGCGACCCGGCATGGCGCGTCAGCTCAGGGTCTGCGTCAGTTCGCTGCGGGTTGAGGTGTGGACGAGTCGGCCGTGTGCTCCGTTGACGAGCGGGAGGTACGGCGGAACGTGCCCGCACTCGACGTCGGCGATGACGGGGACGTTCAAGGGGCCGAGTGCGTCGAGAACGGCTTGGTGCTGTGTGAGTGACTCGGTGTCAGGTGCCGAGGTCCTGCCGACGAGGATCGCGTTCGCCGCGTCGAAGAAGCCGGCCAGCCGCATCCCGTGCAGGTTCCTGCAAATGGTGAAGGCGTCGTCGCCGGCCGCTTCGACATAGACGAGGAGCCCTTCCGGGGACTCGGCTCGGGCGAAGGCGGAAGTGTCGAGGTAGGGCGTTCCCGTGAGGTTGCAGAGCGTCTCGATGCAGCCCCCGATCAGGCGCCCTTCGACCTCGACGTCTCCGTCGCCATCGAGCCTGGTCCACCTGCCCGGCGCGTCGAGCCTGAGTTCGCGTACCTCGGGTTGGGCCCGGTAGTCGTCCCAGCCGGCGGTGCGGTGGCGGTTGGGCGGGGTCTGCGTGAACCGGTGCCCCTGCGGGGCCGCGGCGATGTCGAGCCACGACAACAGCCCCTCGGGCACCCGGTAGGGCGTGTCCATGAGGTTGTTGCCGTGGACGGTCGCCGTTCCTGTGAGGAGGGTGAGCGGCGTGATGATGGTCGACATGTCGGAGAATCCGACGAGCCAGGTCGGCTCGGCGTCACGCAGCCGGTCCCAGTCGAGCAGCGGCAGCAGGTCGATCGCGGTCTCCCCGCCCCAGGGCGGCACCACGGCCCTGATGCGGGGATCCGTCAGCATCGCCGTCAGTTCGGCGGCCCGGCCGGCCGCGGGGGCACTGACGTGACCGGTGCCGTCCATGCAGGTGCCGACTTCTACGCCGTATCCCCGGGCCTCGACATCGCGGATCGCCACGTTGAGGCGCTCGCGCAGCTCCTTCGTGACTCCGCTCGAAGGTGACGTGATGCCGACGAGGTCACCGGGACGCAGGGGGTGTGGATATCGAACTGACATGCGCCGGATTCTGGCACGAGGTGCCGACGGTCCCTAACCGGTTTCGGCACGCCGCGAACGAGCAAATGCCTCCACGAGCCGGACTCTCACTGCGTCCAGCGCTACGGCACGACCTTGCCCACGCCGCCGAGGGCCTGGGTGGCGCGCTGGTTGATCTGCCACAGCTGGCCCTCACGGTTGCTGACGTAGATCCAGCCGTTGACGGTGTCGAGCGCGAGGCCCTCGCACGCCCCCAGGCCGGTGGCCACCACGCGCTGGGCGCCGTCCGCGAGAGTGATCTCGTACAGGCGCCCGTTCAGGTGGTCGATGGTGTACGCCCGGCCGGCGCCGTCAAGGGCCACGCGGATGGTGCTCGCCCCGGGAAGGGTCGTCACGACGCGGTGCGTACGGGCGGCCAGGTCGACCTCGTACAGCTGGCCGCCGCCGTCCTTGCGGCCGATGTACGCCTTGCCCCGCCCGTCCAGAGCCACCCCGCCGATGCCCTGGCCCAGGCCGGTGACGATCGTGCGCTTCTGTCCGCCCGGCAGGTCGACGGCGACCAGCAGCCCGTCGTGCCAGCTGGCGACGTAGGCCTTGCCCGCCGCGTCGAGCGCGACGCCGTACGCGCCCACCACGTCGGCGACCTTGCGGGAGGAGCCGCCGGCCAGGTCCACCGCCAGCAGACGCCCACCGCCGTAGTCGGTGGAGTAGGCCATGCCCTGGCCGTCCACCTGCACTTCGCCGATGTCGCCCAGGCCGCTCGCGGCCACGCGCTGGGCGCCGGTGTCGAGTTTCACCGCGGACAGCCTCCGGCCGTCCCGGTCGGCGACGTACGCCGTGTTCAGCGAGGGGTCGGCCGCCAGGCCTTCGGACGTCCCCAGACCCGTCGTGATGAGGGTGTGGTTCCTCCTGGTGGCGATGAGCTTCGACAGGTCTTCGAGCTTCGGCATGTCTTCGGCGCTGATGCTCACCTTCGGCGGTCCGAACGCCTTCGTGGTCGCCGAGGCCATGCCGGACGCCGAACCGGGGTCTTCGGAGACCTGCCGCTGTGCGGCGGCGACGCCCTGGGCGTTCTGGAAGAGCGGGCCCAGGAAACCCATGACGTCGAACGCCCCGTGCGCGGTCTGGCGCACGAGCCACGGGTCGCGTTCGCTCTCCAGCTTTCGCACGGCCTCCGAGACGTCACCGGCTCCCGGAGCGTCCTCGCCCGGCGCCTGAGCGGACTTGTCGGCTGAACCGGCTTCGTCTCCGCCGTTGTCGAAGATGTTCTTGAAGGACATGGGTTTCCCTCCCGACCCCTAGAGGGGCTGCTTCTGGTTCTGGTAGTCGAGTACTTCCGGCTGGAAAACCCGGTGTTCTCCGGTGTGGACGGCGACGATCTCAGCCGTCCCCTTCTGCATGAACCGCAATCCTGCGGCGCATCAGCATCGGGCCGAACTCGCCACCGGGTGAGAACCGGACAGAGGCCGCTGACCAGGCATTTGACCGGACGTCGGCGGGTGCGTTCCCGGGCTGCCCGCCGTCCACGGGGGTACCGCTCCTTGATCTTCGGGGCCAAGATCAGCTTGCGCGGTGCCGTGGCCGTCGGCACGGCCGATCGCGCGAGGTGTCCGGATCTGCGGTTCTGTGGCTACCGGCGCCGCCGGGGCCGCCCCTTCCGGCCCGATCTGATTTCAAGGAACGCTGCGGACGGGCGACTTCAGGACCACGGGTCCTCTTCGGTGTCCGGCGCGCCGGGGTCCAGCATGGTGCGGAGGCAGCGTTGCAGGCCGTTGCCCGCGGTGTCCTCCACGGCACGCATCCACGGCAGCGGCGCCATGAGGCGGGCTGTCTCCTCGGTGGCGAGATCGTCCAGCAGGGCGCGCAGGTCGTCGGGGACCGGCAGGTCCGTGAGGCACATCCAGCCCAGTGCGGCGCTCACCCGCACCTCGGGAGGCCGCCCGGGATCCGACCAGTGCGCCCGGATCCACCCCGGCGCGTCCGTGTCCCGGTGCGCCAGGGCCAGCTGCGCGGCCGCCAGCACCAGGCCGGCGCGTACGGCCGGATCCCGCTCGGCAAGCAGCCGGGTGCGGAACGCGGTACGGATGTCCCGGGCGCGGCCGGACGCGGCAGCCAGGGCGTAGGCGGTGGCGATGCGCACGCCTGGGTCCGCATCGTCGAGCAGAGGCAGGAGGAGGTCCGCGTCCGTGACGATCGCGTCGCGGGCGGCCTGCACCGACCAGTTTCCCGGGTATCCGGTGACCTCGAAGCCCCATTCGTCCCCGCTGTAGCGCAAACGCAGCAGGTCGGCACGCGTGCACACGCCGTGGTGCCACCAACGCGCGAGCGCGGCCGCCACGGCCAGGGCGCCGATGCGGTGGTGAGCGTGCGGGTCGGCTCCGATCCGCACGAGGAAGGGCACGGCCGGCACCGCCGCCGCGCGCATGTCGTTGGCGCACAGGCCTCCCAGCAGGTCGAGGGCGGCACTGACAGCCCCGGCGTCGTCCGAGCGCAGCCGCTCCATGGCCTCCTGGACCCGTACGCCCTCCGGGAAGCGCCCCCAGGGCACCTGCTCGATCATGAAACGGTCCCTGGCCTCCGGAGTGAGCGCCACCACCGCGCGCACGTCGAGCCGACCTCCCGCCTGATCGAGCGGATCGCCGTCGGTGAACGCCTGCTCCACCGCCTGGTACGCAGGGTCGCTCATCCACCCGTTCACGCAGCAACCTCCACGAAGCAGCCTCGACTACGAGCGATCCTGCCAGCTGCCACTGACAGCACCGGCCCACCGGCCGGGGCCCGTTGCGCTCGCGGTATGCGGCACGCTGAATACCGCGTTGCTCGATCGAAAGCCGTTCGACAGCATGGCGCCATGCGACGCCTCGAACACGCCCACGCCCCTCATCGGATCGGCGCTGTCCTGTGCGCCGTCCTTCTGGTTCCGGGCAACCTGGCGACCGCCTACCTCCTCCTGCTCGCCTATGCGGCGGAGCCGGCCGGCCCCTGGGACAGTGAGACCGCCGCCCACTCCGGTATCGCGGCCGGCCTGGCCCTGGCCCTGGCCTTCATCACGGCGCTCCTCACCTGGGTGTTCGTGAAGGCCGAGTGGCTGCACAGGTGGTGGTTCACCCTGCCGGCGCTGCCGGCCCTTGCCGCGGTCCTGCGCCTGACCGTCCTCGCTCCTGCACTGTGACGCTCGCGGAGATCGCCCCTGCGGGCACGCCGTCCCCTATGGCCGCCGGCCCGGGGACGGATGCCAGGTGTGTGCCGGGAGGGCCTCCGCCAGGGTGCTGAAGAAGCGCTGGTCGCGCCACGCGTCGAGGTTCCCGATCACGAAGAGGCGCCGCTTGGCGCGGCTGACCGCGACGTTGAGGAGGTTCGGCCGGGACGCCGCCCAGGCACGGGCGCCCGCGCGGCCCGGGTCCGTGCCCAGGACCAGGATGACCACGTCCGCCTCCTTGCCCTGGGTCGTGTGCACCGTACCGACCCGCTCGGCCGGCATCAGGTCCCGGCACACCCGTTTCGCACCGGCCACGACCTGCCGGAACGGGCTGATCACGAACACGTCCCGGCCCAGGTCCACGCCGCCCTCGTCGCGCAGCCGCTCCAGCACGCGCTTCAGGGCCCGCCCCTCCTCCGGGATCCAGTGCCCGTCCGCCTCCGCCCCGGTCACGTTCACCCAGCTGCTCGCCGGCCGGTAGACGTACGGCTCACGTTCCGCCGTCCCCTGGACCATCAGGCCGTCGTAGGCGACCGCGTTGCTGATGGAGAACATCGGGTCGTCGCACCGCCGGTGCACCCGCAGCGGCGAGCCCACCCACACCTCGTGGCCGCCGTCCGGGAGCTCGGCGGGCAGCAGGGTTCCGTAGCGGTTGGACCGGTCGGCGAGCTGCTGCACCGACGTGCGCCCCGGCGCCCACTCCTCCGCGGCGCCGAAATCGTCGCGCAGGGCACGCTGGGCCGTCCACGGGAGCACCACGACCGGCTCCAGCTGCAGCGGATCGCCGACCACGACCGTGCGCCGCGTCCGCCACATGCCGCCGACCGCCATCTGCGGAGTCGCCTGCCCGGCTTCGTCGACGAACAGCCAGCCGAGCGCCTCCGGCCCCAGCCGCCCGAAGACCCGGTCCAGTGAGGCGAACGTCGTCGACACGACCGGGACCACCACGAAGAGGCTCTGCCATGCCGCCCGCAGGTGCGCCTCGGGCACGGTCTCGGGCACGGCCCCCGCGACGGCGTCCATACCGGCCATGAGGTTGGCGTACATCGTGCGGGCCGTGCACCGCAGGAAGGCCTCGTGGAGGCCGAGGGCCGCGAGGAACACCTCCGTACGGGCCTTCGTGATCTCCGGATCTGACCAGGGCGCCGCCAGCTCGCGCGCCGAGTCGTCGGTGAGCCACGAGTCCTCGGGCACGAACCCTTCCCAGCGGCCCCGCGCCGCCGCCAGTGTCCTCTCCGTGCGCTCGGCCCGGGCACGCGCCGTGTCCTGCGCCTCCTCCTGGGCGCGCAGGCCTGCCGACACCGCGCCCACGGTTGCCCGTACGCCGTCCACGTGCGCCTGCGCCGTATCCCGTACCCCACGCGCGGCGGCGACCAGGCCGGCGGCATCGGCCTCGTCCGCGTGCCAGCCGCGCGCGGCCCGACCCAGCGTGAACAGGCTCACCGTGAAGCCGGGCCGCCGGGCCAGATGCGCCTGATGCACACGCTCGGCCTCCGCCAGGTCCTGCTGCGCCCGCGCCAGCGCCGCCTCGGCCGGCGGGAGCGCCTCCCGTACGCGAGCCAGCTGCGCCGTGTGCTGCACCACGGCCAACTGAGCCCGCAGCAAGGCCTCGTACGCCGCTGTCTGATCCGTGTACGCCGCGGCGGCGCCGGCCCGCTCGTCGCGCAGCCGCCCGACCTCGGCCAAGGCCGCCTCGAACCGCAGCTTCGCCTCGCGCCACACACCCGTCTGCGGGGTGTCGCGCCACTGCCGCAGCAGGTGGGAGAGCCCGCTGCCGCTGTCGAGCCACGCGTTGCGCGTCCGGCGGCGCCCGCCGTCGGCCTGCGGCGGCACGGGCGGCGGGGGAGGGGCGCCCGCGTCGCTCTGGCGGAACTTGCCGTGCCAGAAGCGGTTGACGAACTCCAGACGGTTCCTCTTGCTCCCCAGGCGCGCCGCCACGGCGCCCCACGCCGGTTCACCCTTGAGGAGACGGGTGGCCTGCTCGGCGAAGTAGTCGGCCTCCTCCCGCCACTGCTCGCCGAGCGCCTCGCGGGCGGGGATCTCGGTGGAGATGTTCTCCACCGCGCCGTTGTTGGCGGAGGCGACGACCATCTCGAAGCCCGTGAACTCGGGCCGCAGCGGGGTGACCGTACGGGTGTAGTCGCCGCTCTTCCACACGTACGGGGCCTGCTTGGCGAAGGCCTCGGACGGCAGGCGCAGGGCGGCCAGACGACGGGCCCGCTCGACGACGGTCGCGGCGAAGCAGTCGCGCAGCATGGTCGTCTTGCCGGTGCCGGGCGGGCCGTTGACGGCGAAGATCCCGGCCGTGGGGGCGAGCTCGGTGTGGACGGCGTTGACGGCGAACTGCTGGCTCAGCGCGAGCGGGTGCGAGTCTTCCGCCGGCCAGCGGCCCGCGGGGGTACGGGTGGGGGCCACGCCGGCGAGCGCGGCCGCGGGGTCCAGGCGCAGGTCGACACGACGGGTCTTGTCGAACGCCGCGCCGGGAGTGAGGTAGGAGGCGAGCCCCGGGCCGGGATCGCTCCGGGCGAGCGCGCCGGCCACCCGGTCGAGATCGGCGGCGATGAAGCTGTTGAGGAAGTCCTGCTGGTCGGCGTCGCCCGCGTGATCGAGCCGTACGGGGATGCTGCGGACGCGCACCCCGGCGGGGTTCAGTGCCACGGAGACGCCCCAGGCCTCGGCCAGCTCCTCCATGAACTCCAGGAGACGCGCGGCCGTGACCAGGCCCTGGCCGACGGGGGATTCCTCCTTCCCGTCGCCCTGACGCTCCACGGGGGACGACGGCGTGGCAGCGGCGGGCCCGCCGAGCGAGGCGGCCCGGCTGCCCCACGCGCCGGCCTCCGCCTCGAACCCGTCGAGCCAGCCACGGCTGCCGGGGCCGGGCGCCACCGCGCGGCCCGTGGCCCAGGCGCACGAGGAGAAGACGGGGGAGTCCAGCAGCAGCCGGCCCTCGTCGGTGACGGTCAGGGCGAACAGCGCGCTCTCGCCGTCCATCCGGCCGTCGTGGTCCTCGCCGCTCTCACCGAAGACGTGGAGCAGGGTGTCGCGTACGGCGCCGAGGGCGAAGACCCCGCCGTAGACGACGTGCTGCCATCCGTACCCCGCCTCCGGCGGGACAGAACGCACCGGGTGTCCGGCCTCCCAGGGCATGGGGCCGTCCGGCTCCGCCGCGTACACGCGCTCCCGGACGGATAAGGCCGGTACCTTCTGCGGACTGAACAACTCGACCGCCCGCCAGTACCCGACGATCCCGCTCCGCCGCCGGCGCTCGCCCCCCGCTCCACCCACGCCCACTCCCCGTCCTCGGTGATCATCACTACGAGGCACCTTATGGCGCCCGGGCGGGCAGGTCAGGCCGTTGCGATGTCCGGCTGTTGACCTTGCCGTTGGCGGCAGGGTTGCACGCTGAGCGGCATGAACAGCATCGCATCGCAGAGCGGCAGGGTCGTCCTCGTCACGGGAGCCGGCACAGGAATCGGTCGGGCCACCGCCCGCGCCTTCGCCGCCGAGGGCGCCCATGTGGTCGCGATCGGGCGGCGGACCGAACCGCTCGAGGAGACTGCCGCCGGGTACGACCGGGTGAGGCCGCTGGCCGCCGACATCACCGCCGAGGGCGGGCCCGACCGGATCATCCAGCAGGTGCTGGAGACACACGGCCGACTGGACGTGCTCGTCAACAACGCGGGCATCGTGCGCGGCGGCGCCCTCGGCACCCTGACGCCGGACATGATCGAGGCTCAGCTCGCCACGAACCTCGTCGCCCCCGTCCTGCTGGCCCAGGCCGCCCTGCCGGCCCTGGAGACGTGGGGCGGGGTGATCGTCAACGTCAGTACGTCGGTGGGGCAGCGGGCCTGGCCCGGCAGCTCGGTCTACGCCGCGACCAAGACCGCCCTGGAACTCCTCACCCGCAGCTGGGCGGTCGAGCTGGCACCCCGCGGCGTCCGGGTGGTGGCGGTCGCACCCGGCGCCGTCGACACCCCCATCGGCGAGCACCAGGGCCTGACACCGGAGCGGATGGCCGCGGTACGGGAGTGGCAGCTGGCGCACACCCCGCTGGCCCGGATCGGCCGCCCCGAGGAGGTCGCCTGGGCGATCACCCAGCTGGCCTCACCAGCGGCGTCCTTCGTCACCGGAGTGGTACTCCCGGTCGACGGCGGGGCAGTTGTCGCGTGATAGAAGTGGTCCCGGAGGTGGGGCGGGTGCGGATCGGTGAGCTGGCCAGGACGACGGGCACGACCGCCCGTGCGCTGCGGCACTACGAGCAGGCCGGGCTGATCTCCTCCGAACGGGCCTTCAACGGTTACCGCGTCTACGACGACACGGCGGCGGTGCGGGTCCGCAACATCCGTTCCTTGCTGGCGGTCGGGCTCACCCTGGACGACGTACGCGTGTTCCTGCCGTGCCTGGACGGCGATGTGGCCGCCGCACCACCCTCCGACAAGGGCCTACGGGTCGCACGGGAACGGCTGGCGGTCCTCAACGAACGCATCGCCGCCCAGATCCGGGCCCGCGACCGACTGGAAACCGCACTCCGGGACAGGGCCGGCGACCGGGCCCGCCCGGCGCTCTGACCAGTACCTGACCCGGAACCCGCGGGAGCGGCCTATGCGGTCGCGCGGAGGCGGGTGGCGGCCGCCTCCGCCTCCCGTACGACGCGGTCCGTGTCGACCTCGACCAGTCGGCCGCCGAGCTTCAGTGCCCGGCCTTCGACGAACACGGCGTCGATGTTCTCGGGGCGCCCGTTGAAGACGATCTGGCCGACCCAGTCGAAGCGCGGTGCGAAGTTCAGGGCGGCCGGGTCGATGACGACGAGGTCGGCCCGCTTGCCGGGGGTCAGCGAGCCCACCCGGTCGGCGATGCCGAGGGCCTCGGCGCCGCCCAGGGTGGCCATCCGCAGGACGTCGTGCACCTGCGGGAAGACCCCGGCGTCCGTGGCGCGGGCGCGTTGCAGGCCGATGGCCGTCTTCATCAGCGCGTGGAAGTCCGAGCTGTCGTTGGTTCCGCCGTCCAGGCCGAGCCCGACCTTGACCCCCCGCCGTCTGAACTCGGACAGTCGCATGATGCCGGAGGCCAACCGCATGTTGCTCAGCGGGCAGTGGGCCGCCCGTACGTCGTGTTCGGCGACGGCGGCGATCTCGGCGTCGGTCAGGTGGATCGCGTGGTTGATCAGGAGCCGCGGGCCGAGGGCGCCGATGTCGGCGAGGACTCCGATGGGGTCGTCGGGGCGCTGCTCGGGGCGTTCCAGGACATGGGAGTTGAGCATGACTCCCATGTCCTGCGCCGCTTCCCAGTGCGCGCGGTTGAGGTCCTGGACGGCGCGGGCCGCATGCGTGGCGACCTGGAAGGAACCGAGCGCCACCGGGTCGACGAGCTCCTTCTTCACCTTAGTGACCAGCACCGCGTCGGGCTTGGGCGGGAACATCGCGTAGGTGAACCGCACCCCGGTGCCGGCCAGGGCCCGTACGTAGCTCTCGACGAGGTCGTACGAGAAGATGTCCACCCAGTCCACCAGGGTGGTCACGCCCGACTGGACGGCGTCGAGGGCGGCGAGTCGCACGAAGCTGTGGAGGGCCGCAGACGTGAGCCGACCGCGCTGGGGGTCGGTACACCCCTGGAACCAGCCGAACAGGTCGCGGTCGGTACACCCGCCGCGGATCACCGCCTGCCAGAGGTGGGTGTGGGTGTCGACGAACCCCGGCATGGCCAGCTTGCCCGAGGCGTCCACCACCCAGGCACCGCGCGGCGCCTGGAGAGCCGTGCCTACGGCGGCGATGGTGCCGTTCTGCATCAGGACGTCGGCGTTCTCGATGGCACCCAGGGGGCCACTGCCGACGGCCGGGTCCATGGTGAGCACCAGGGAGGCCCCGCGGAGCAGGACCGTCCGGCCGACCTGCGCTGACTGCTCGGGAGGGTTGAGGGGTACGGCACGGGAGGTGACGCCGAGGGCGAGCGGGGCGGCGGCGGCCAGACCGAGGCCGGTGAGGAGAGCGCGTCGGCTGGGAGCCGACGGCGGGGTGGGGGCTGACTGCATGGCGTGTTACCTCCCGAGGACTCAGAACGGAAGGCCCGCCCGGGCGACGCCGTGGCGGGCGTCGAGCAGGGGCGGGAGATTACACGCAGCATGCCCAGCGAACGGCCTTTCGATAGGCGTCAGCGGAAAACATTTTCCATTCTGGTCATGTGTCCGCCATGTCGCCGCTGGCGGTCCTGGAAGCGGAGGCACCCCCACCGGGCGTCCCGGGCAAGGGTGCCGCCGCACTGCGCCCACGGGCCGGATCGGCCGGCACCAGCGGCTCGATCCGGTCCCGCAGCACATCAGTGATCACTGGCCGGACAACCGTAGGCTCAGGAGCCGGCGAGGCGGCGCATCATGTCCATGAGCTCGGGCGGCGGGGCGATGCTCATCGTCTTGGTCTCGTCGTCGAAGACGGTGATCGTGGTCAGGGTGCCCGCCCGCCACCAGAACACCCGCGGCGAGAGACGTCCGGGGCCGTCCTCGTAGGCGCCGAGGCCGAACTGGGCGAGGTCGTTGACGGCCTCGCCCACGTGGCGGTCGGCGAGCGGATAGAAGACGAGGTTGTGGCGGTTCGGGACCGTCAGCAGGACTCCCTCGGCGGGAAGTTCGGGGCCACCCGCGGCGCGGACCGCCTCCTCGAAGACGAGCGCCTTGCTGGCGGCGTAGACGGAGTCGCCGCCGATGATGTGGAGGACGGCGCCGCCGGGCCGCTCGATCGTGTCGTAACCCACCGGTTCGGCGAGCAGGTTGGCGCGCGCGGCCGTGTACAGCACGTCGCGGTCCACGCGGGCGACGTCCTGGTCGTCCAGCAGGCGGACGCTGTCCGGGGTGTCGTACGCGATGCCCTCCAGCAGGTCGGTGGCGACGGGCCGCAGGTAGCCGAACTGGTGGGCTGCCTCGGGCGGTATGGACTCGGCGGCGGCCAGCCGCAGGTAGACGTTGCGCAGCGGGTCTGCGGCGGCGTCCGGGGTGGTGGGGGGCGTCTGGTCGGTCATGCGCTGTTCCTTCGGCAATGGTGGTCGTGGTGGTGGTCGGCCGCCGCGCCGGGGGCCTGGCCTGGCGGGGCCGTGCAGACCGGAGCGGGGGCGCCGTGGCGGTTCCCGGCCGGCCGCTGGGCCTGCCAGGTTCGGCTCGGGGCGCGGCACAGGCGGCCGCCACGCGGAAGGTTGCGGGCCGGGCGAACCGGCGGACCGCCCTTGCGGAGCGCGTCCCTGTCTGCGGGTCAGGTCCGAGATCAACCGGACACCGTCACCGTATCAGCGCGTCGGGCAAGGCCGCGGTCTGGACGGATCGGCCGGGCGCGAGCGGCCGGTGGGCGGCGGAGGCCATCCGGCTCGAGGGTGGTCCCGGCCGGACTGCGCGAGCGGAGGCCGGAGTGCGCGAGCCGAGTGCCGGAGTGCCGGAGGTACGAGGCCCCGGGACGCGGGTCCCGGGGCCTCGCTGTGCACTTCGCTTGACCGTCCGGTTCAACGACCGGCCGGGCGTTGCGTCACGCGCAGAGGGTGTCGGGTTCGGCGGGCTCACACCCAGGTGTAAGTCTCGTCGGTGACGGCGTCCAGGGCGGCGTCGGTGATCGTTGCGCGGGGGTCGGTGAGGGCGGCGAGGGCGGGGCCGATGGGCGGGAAGATCGGCAGCTCGGCCGTCTTGCGGTAGTCGACCCACTCGATCACGCCGACTTCGTGACTGCCGTCGGGCAGTTCGTCCAGTTCCTGCTCGGCGAGAGCGTCGCGGAGCTCGGGGGTGATGTGGAATCGGTGGATCAGGTGGAGCTTGCGCGGTGGCGGGGTGGGCCCGGGACGGGTGACGCGCTGGTCGACGACCCACAGGAGTTCCCCGCCCTCGGCTCGGTCGATGTCCAGGTCGAGTTCTTCGGCGAGTTCGCGGCGGAGGGCCTCGCGCAGGTCTTCTCCGTCTTCGACGTTGCCGCCGGGCGGGGTGTAGTGGGTGGAATCGGCGCGGTCGCGCCGGATGAGTGCGACGTCGTGACCGCAGAACACCAGTGCCCCGGTCCGGATCTTGATCCGCGAGAAGGGGGCGGGCGTGACGGGTGTGGCAGGGGTGCTCGTCATGACTGCCAGTATCGCGGCGGGGTTCTTCGCCGCCGGAGCCTGCCACAACCTCGCGTACGCGTTCATGGATGCCCATCCGGAGGCCGGCTTCCGACCCATCGGTCTCTGGCCGCGCGAAGCGAGGGATCCGGGCCATGTCTACGTCACGGACGGGAGATGGGCGTTCGATCACGCCGGCTGGACCCCGCAGAGCGAGTTGCCGGCCGTCACGCGGGCGACCGAACCCTAGGCCGACTTCCAGCCGCGGATCATCACCATGGATCTCGACACCTTCTGCGTCAGCCACCACCACAGGCCGCGGCGACGCTTCGCGTTCGATCACGGCGCTGCCGGCACGCGACGTCGTGGCGCGAGCATCCGCGCTCATGAGCTGTCCCGATTTCATGAGTTCGACCGGTCGCAGCGCTCCTGGCAGAGTGGATCTCATGAGCTCCGAGCACGCGCCGCACCCCACACCGATCCGCCACCACGACCACGGCACGTGGCTCGTCCGGTTCACCGGCCGGATGCTCGTGGTCTGCCCGAAGTGCGGGGGACGCGCACTCGTCGTGCCCCTGCCCGGTCTCCCGGCGCCGGAGTACTTCAGCGACCTGCTCTTCCGGCCCCGCCGCCTCGCCTGCGCGGGCTGCGGCGCGGTCGCCGACTGGACGGCCGAGGAACGGGGCGGAGGTCTGGTCGGTGCGGTGCCCGGAGGTACCGAGGACCCCTTCTTCCGGCGGCCGCTCTGGCTTCAGACGCGCTGCGCGGGACGCGTTCTGTGGGCGTACGACGAGGAGCACATTGACGCCCTCGCCGCCTACGTGGGCGCCCAGCTGCGCGAGCGTCACGCCTCACCGACGAGGGCGATGTTCGCCCGCCTGCCGGCCTGGATGAAGTCCGCGGAGCGGCGTCCCGAGGTGTTGGCCGGCTTGGCGACCCTCAGGGCCCTCGCCCAACTCTCGGCTCCCGCCGACCGTTCCGATGCCGCCCATGAACGTGGCGACCGCCCGCGCCACCACGGCAGCCGGTACTTCCGCGGAGGCCCGTACTGAAGGGTGGGGGAGCCGCCGATGCGGGAGGCCTACCTGCTGCTGGTCCCCTTCACCCTCGGCGACGGCACGTCGCGGCCAGCGCGAGCAGCACCGGTTTCGGCGAGCGATATCTCGAACGCTTTATCACACCAATTGGGTGCGGGAATTCTACGGTCCGGACGAACCGTGACGAACCCCTTTGAGGACAACGACGCCAGCTACTACGTCCTGGTGAACGGTGAGGGCCAGCACTCCATCTGGCCCGTCTTCATCGACGTCCCGCGCGGGTGGACCATCGCCCACGGCCAGGACGCGAGGCAGTCCTTCCCAGTCCTGCCTGGACTTCATCGAGCGGAACTGGACCGACATGCGCCCCAAGAGCCTCATCGCCGCGTCGGCCCAGCAGGCGGGCTGAGCCTCCGTACCGGCTCCATGGGCGTGATGCCGACGTGAATGGACCGCTGGTGGGTGTCACGTAAATGCCACCCATTGCGGAAGGCTGGCACGTTACGGTCACGGACCCTCACCATCAGTGGCGCACGAAGCATTGTGAAGTCTTCCCATTCTCCTCTCCTGAAAGGGATTTCACATGCGCGTATCATTCGCGGCAAAGGCCGCCGTGGCCGCGGCCCTGGCCGCCGCCTCCCTGACCGTCGCCGCCCCGGCCAACGCCAGCCAGCAGGCAGCGCTCACCGAGGTCAAGTGCAGCAGTGACAAGGACCAGATGTCCTTCACCAAGTTCGTGGGGTACACCCGCTGTTTCAAGGGCGTTGGCGACCTCGACGTGAAGCCCCTGTGGAACACCGAGGCCAACTGGGTGATCACCGGCAACCACTCGGGCTGGTTCAGCTACGAGCCCACCCCGGGTGACGTGAAGGTCCAGCACTTCAGCAAGTACCAGACCCTGACGGGGCAGTTCTATCCGCTCCGGCACATCCACGTCGACGGCTGAGTCGGCTGATCCGTCAGCGATGACCTGGCCGGGTTAGCCCGCCGGGCCGTCCGCCGGCTCGTCCTCGTCGCCGCCCCAGACGGCGACGAGGACGAGTGGGAGCGCGAAGGCGCCCCGGACGACGGAGATCCTCCCGGCAGCCCCCTCGAATAGCCGGACGGAACTCTCCCGGCGCCTCCGGGACGGTTGCCGGACGGCCCTACAGCCGCTCCAGCGGCACGCCCGCGTACGCCTCCCGCAGAGAGGTGACCACCGGGTCGTCGGTGCGGAAGACGACGTCGTCGACCGACGCCACCGACCGCACACCGATGGCCGTGTTCGTGGCGAAGGCGGACCGCATCGACCGCAGCAGGCCGTCCGTCACCGGAGCGGTGACATGCCCGCCGTGCGCCGACCGGAGCAGCCTCATGGTGACTCCCTGCAGGACGTCGGCCTCCGGCCACACCACGGTCCCGGCCGCGTCCACGAAGCCGATGTTCCAGGTGCAGCCTTCGGACACCAGCCCGTCCGCACCGGCGAACAACACGTCGTCGAACCCGGCGAGCCGAGCCGCCCGCCGCAGCCGCAACTGCCCGAAGAGCGCCACGTGCTTCACCGTCGGCGCGTCACGGTGGTAGGGGAGCCGCTGCACCCGCAGCGGGCCCGCCGCGCCACCTGCGGGCCGCGTGGTCACGAGTACGCAGGGCCGGACCTCCCGGTCCGGGGCCGCCAGGTCCAGCTCCGGACCGAACACCGTGACGCGGACGGTGAGCCGTCCGGCGCCCCCGCCCACCTCCCGGCGTACGCACTCCCGCACCCACTCGGGATCCAGCTCCGCGCCGAACACCGTCCGACAGTCGCCGACCAGCCGGTCGAGGTGGAGCGCGAGCCCCCGTACCGCGCCGTCCTTCACGACCATGGTGGTGAAGTGCCCGTAGTTGGTGAGTGCGAGGGCCTGCA
Organism: Streptomyces sp. 147326; assembly: GCF_045000215.1. Lineage (NCBI taxonomy): Bacteria > Bacillati > Actinomycetota > Actinomycetes > Kitasatosporales > Streptomycetaceae > Streptomyces > Streptomyces sp. 147326. The sequence goes on from NZ_CP134201.1 coordinate 8,667,859, forward strand.
TGTCGGCGAGGCCGACGGGGGACCCGTTCAAGGTAGCCATGCCCGCAGTCTGCCGTGGCCGGCCTGGTGATTCGACCAGGCCCGTACGGCGGAGGGCCCGCACGGTGCCGGCCGGCCCGGGCGGTCGGAGCCTTGGACGGTCCGTCACTCCTGGGTGATGGCGGCCCGGAAGACCGTAGAGCACTTCGGGGGCACGTTCGGGGATCTCGTGCCTCCGTACCCGCCGCGGTGCAGTCCTGATGTCGAGGCGGCCCGACACCATGCTTGCGCTGGGCCGGTGAGATGCGGATCCTGGGCCATCCCGACCCGCGATGGCGGGTGTGGGACGAGGCGGAGTTCGTGGGGGGTTTCCCAAGGCCGGGTCGGCACCGGCCTCCTCCGGGCACGGTGACGCGATCGGCGAGATGTTCCCGTCAGCGCTCCTGAGCCAGGTCGAGCGGCCGTTTGTAGTACCGCCAGGGGAACCAGCCCGCACCGACGGGGATCCAGCCCTCGTCCTCCATCCGGCGGTGGCGGCCGCCGGAGGCGAGGGTCACCCGGCAGTGCTCCCACGGGTGGTCGGAGGCTTCCACCTCGTGGAACAGCGCACCGTAACCGACCAGGTGCCAGCCCTCCCGCCCGGCCTCCGCCAGAGCGGCCATCTCGTTGAACGCGGACAACGGACTGAGGACGCGGCGCTCGGCCACGCCCGGTTTCCCCGCCTCCCGTTCGGAGCCCACGGCATCAGTGACCTTGACCGCGAAGCGCTGCTGCGCGGCCTGCCGGCTCACGCCCAGGATCCGGCCGACGGTGTCCCAGCTGTGCCCGGCAGCCCTGGCGCCCTGGACCGCCTCGCGCAGCAGCCGGCTCGCCTCCTCGGCGCCGACGCGCGAGGCGTCCACCAGCCGCAGGTACCCGTCGGCGTCGTGCTCCAGCGATGCGGCCAGGTCCTCGCGGGCGCCGAGGACGGCGGCCGCGACCCCCTCCCGGATGCGGATGGTCTCCTGCGGGCCCAGCAGCGGCTCCCCGCTCATCGCCGTTCCCCGGCGAGGGGCTCGAGCAGGTCGAGCACCGCCGCGTCGCGCCGGGCCCGGGCGGCAGCCGTACGGGCGGCGGCGCGGGCGGCCAGCGCGCTCGTGGTGGCGATGAGCGCGAGCTCCACCGTGACCATCGCGACCCAGCCGATCGTGCTGAACCGGTCGGCGAACATCGCGGTCAGCGCGGGCAGGAGCGCGGTGGACGTGAGGAGGAGGGTCAGGGAGTGGGCGGCGGAGGAGGCGTCTTCGTGGGACGCCGTCGAGTTCAAGATCGGCATGCGTCAAGGAAACCTTGACATGATCATTGTGTCAACATTTCCTTGACGCCGAGTTCCTCCAGCTGCTCCAGGCGGCCGCGCGTCTCCCCGTCCAGCGGTACGTACGAAACGAGCCGCGGCCCCGTTCCCGGTCCGAGCCACAGGCTGGTGTGCTCCACGTGCAGCAGGCCCACGTGCGCGTTGCGGATGTACTTCGACTTCGAGCTCTGCCCGACCACCTCGTGGCGCGCCCACACCTCCCGGAACTCCGCCGACGCACCCTCCAGACGCGCCAGGAGCGCATTCCAGGCGGGCTCCGTCAGATGCTCGGCCATCGCCGCCCGGAACTTCGCCGCCATCAGCCGGTGGGTGGCCGGCAGGTCGACCACGGCCGCCCGGAACTGCGCATCGGTGAAGGCGAGCCACATGCAGTTGCGGTCCTCCGGCCGCATCCCGTCCATGTCCCCGAACAGCCGCCCGTACGTCGCGTTGTACGCGAGGATGTCGTACCGGCTGTTCTGGACGCACGCCGGAATGGGCCCCAGCTGGTCGAGCACGGCCCGCACGGCGGGCGTCACGCTGGGGCACACCGTGGGCGGTGCCGGGTCCTGCCCGCCGGCCAGCGCGAACAGGTGCGCCCGTTCGCTCACGTCGAGGAGCAGTGCCCGCGCGACCGCGTCCAGCACCTGCCCCGACACCTGGATGTCGCGCGCCTGCTCCAGCCACGTGTACCAGGTCACGCCCACGGACGACAGGTGCGCGACCTCCTCGCGCCGCAGCCCCGGGGTGCGCCGACGCGGCCCGCGCACCAGTCCGACCTGCTCGGGGGTGATCCGCTCGCGGCGGCTGCGCAGGAACTCCGCCAGCTCGTGCCGGCGGACGTCGCTTCCAAGGGCCACGGTGGTCATACCTCCAGCTTGCCGCACCGCTGATCCTGTTGCCAGGTAGTGCTGGTACCCGGATAAGGACACTCTGGTACCCGTCCCGCAGCGGGGCGACCGTCTAGAGGTGACCGATACCCACGTACGACCCCCCGCCGCGCCGCCCACCCCCGCGGCCGGGCCCTCCGCCCCTCACCTGAGCGGCGCGGGCCTGTTCACCGTCCTGCTGGGGGCCGCTCTACCCCTGATCGACTTCTTCATCGTCAACGTCGCGCTGCCGTCGATCGAGCACGACCTCTCCGCCGGACCCGCCCTGCTGGAGCTGGTCGTCGGCGGGTACGGCGTCGCCTACGCCGTCCTGCTGGTCCTCGGCGGGCGGGTCGGAGACAGCCTCGGCCGCCGCCGGCTCTTCCTCGCCGGCATGGCCGCCTTCGGAGTCACCTCCCTCGCCTGCGGCCTCGCCCCGAACGCCTGGAGCCTCGTCGCCGCCCGGATCGCCCAGGGCGCGGCCGCCGCCCTCATGCTGCCGCAGGTGCTCGCCACCATCCAGGCCACCACCGAAGGCCCGCGCCGGGCCCGGGCCATGAGTCTGTACGGGGCCACCGCGGGCCTGTCCATGGTCGCCGGGCAGATCCTCGGCGGCGTCCTGGTCGCCGCGGACCTCGCCGGAACCGGCTGGCGCGCGGTCTTCCTGGTCAACGTTCCCGTCGCGCTCCTCGGGCTGCTGCTGGCCGTGCGCACGGTCCCCGACACCCGCGCGGGCCGGCCCGTGGCCGTGGACGTACCGGGCACCCTGCTGCTCGCCCTGTCGCTGGTCTCGCTGCTGCTGCCGCTCACCGAGGGCAGGGCCGCCGGCTGGCCGCTGTGGACCTGGCTCTCGCTCGGCGTGTTCCCCGTGGCCGCCGCGGCGTTCTACCTCGTCGAGCGCCGGGCCGACCGCCGGGGCCGCACTCCGCTGGTGCCGCCGAGCCTGCTGAGACTGGAGTCGCTGCGGCGCGGCCTGCTCCTGCTGGTGCCGTTCTCGACCGGCTTCAGCGGCTTCATGTTCGTCCTCGCCGTCGCCCTCCAACAAGGCCTGGGCATGGGCCCGGTGACGGCGGGCCTGACGCTCGTGCCGATGGCCCTGGCCTTCTTCGCGGCCTCCCTGGCCGGGCCGCGCCTGGTCACCCGCTTCGGCCGCCGCGTCGTCACCGTCGGCGGCGTCGTCCAAGCGGGCGGCATCGCCCTCCTGCTGGTCACCCTGTACTACGGATGGCCGGACCTCGGCCCGGGCGCGCTCGCTCCGGGCGTGTTCCTGGCGGGCCTGGGCCAGGGCCTCCAACTGCCCGTGCTGATGCGTCTGATGCTGTCGGACGTGCCGGCCGACCGGGCCGGGGTGGGCGGCGGCGTCATGATCACCGCCCAGCAGTCCGCCCTGGCGCTCGGCGTCGCCACACTGGGCAGCCTCTTCCTCGCCCTGGCCCCGACGGCTGGCCTGCGCGACGCGGTCGGTACCGTCTTGCTCCTACAGCTCGGGCTGATCGCCCTGACCGTCCTGCTCAGCCTCCGCCTTCCCCGCATGCGCTGAGCGGCCCCGGCCGAATCCCGGATCACGGCCCCCTACCCCGTGCCCGCACCCCTTGATACCCTCCGCGCGCGCACCGGGGGACGCTGAACCAGGGGGAAGAATGGCCGAGTTGCTCACCAACGAGGACCCGGAACGGATAGCGGGGTACTGGCTCGCCGCCCGGCTCGGCGCGGGCGGCCAGGGCACCGTGTACGAGGGCTACGACGAGGCCGGCCAACGCGTCGCCGTCAAGGTGCTGCGCCCGGAACTCGTCGCCCGCCCCGACATCGCGGGCCGGTTCGCCAAGGAGGTGCTCGCCGCGCAACGCGTGGAGTCCTTCTGCACCGCACGGGTCCTGGAGAGCGGAACCGACGGCGAACGACCCTACATCGTCAGCGAGTTCGTCCCCGGTCGCGACTTACGCAAGGCCGTCCGCGACTCCGGCCCGCTCACCGGCGACGCACTGATGCGGCTGGCCACCGGGGCCGCCACCGCCCTGGCCGCCATCCACCGCGCGGGCGTCGTCCACCGCGACCTCAAACCGGACAACGTCCTCCTCGGCCCCGACGGCCCCCGGGTCATCGACTTCGGCATCGCCCGCACCGAGGACATGTCGATCACCGCGACCGGACACCTGATGGGCACACCCGGCTACATGGCCCCCGAGGTACTCACCGGGCGCCGCGCCGACGGCGCCGCCGACGTCTTCGCCTGGGGAGCGGTGATGCTGTTCGCGGCCACCGGACGCGATCCCTTCCGCGGCGAGAACATCGGCGAAATCGTCGTACGGGTCACCGAACACCACCCGGACCTCACCCCCTTGCCGCCCGCTCTGCGCGAGCTGGTGGGCGAGGCACTGGCCAAATCCCCGGCGGACCGCCCCACCGCCACCGGGCTGCTGCTGAGGATGCTGGGCGGACCGGCCGACGCCGCCGACGCGGCCCTCCTCGCCGCCGGCCGGGACAACGCCGGGCGGCTGCGCGACGCCACCGCCGACGCCTCCGAGCCCGCCCTCGGTGCCGCCGCGGAGACCACGTACCAGCGCCTGCCGGAACCGGTCCGGCAAGCGGTACGGGAGATCACGCTCCGCCTGATCGTCCCCGGCACCGCCGCCGACGGCTCCCAGGACACCCTCCGCACCGCAGCCACGGCGGAATGGCTCGACGGCCGCCCGTACGAGGAACGCGGCGCGCTGCGCGACGCGTTCGACTCCCTCGCCGTCGCCCGGCTCCTCGTCCTGGAGGACGACGCCGCCCGCCTCGCCTCCCTCGGCCTGCTGCGCGCCTGGCCGCGGCTGCGCGACTGGGTGGACCACGACCGCCAGGCCCTCCTCCTGCTGCGCTGGCTCACCGCGGCCGCCGGGCATTGGGACGGACAGGGCAGGCGGGCCGAGGACCTCCCGGCCGGCAACGCCCCGGAGGCGGCACGCGTCTGCGCGGCGGGGGCGCCGGAATGGCTCCGCGCGAGCCGGCTCGAGGGCGCGTTCCTGGCGGCGTGCCGCCAGGCGGCCGCAGCGCGTCAAAGACGCACCCGGCGACTGCGCACGGGCGCGGCGGCCCTGCTGTCCCTCGCGCTCGTGGCGGGCCTGGTCGCCTGGCAGCAGAAGAGCGTCAGCGACGAACGGGCCCGCCAGGCGTCCGCCCGTACGATGGCCTCCATCGCCGAGAGCCTGCGTACCTCGGACCCCGAAATGGCCGCCCTGCTGAGCGTCGCGGCCTGGCGGATCGCACCGGTCGACGACGCGCGGGCCGCCCTCTACGGATCCCTGGGCCAGGACGAGCGCGCCGTCGCCACCAACCTCGCCCGGGTCTCGACCGGCTACTACGACGACCACGCCGACTTCCTGCTCGACGGCCGGACCCTTGCCGTACTCAACGCCCAGAAGAGCGTGGAGATCTGGGACGTGCTCAGCGGCGAGCGCACGGGCCGGGCCGAACTGCCCGAGGGCACCCCGGATCTGCCGGCCGCCGTGGACCCCTCGGGGACCGTCGCTGCGCAGACCATGAGTCAGGGCGTCCAGCTGCTCGACCTCAAGACCGGCAAGGCCGGCCCACTGCTCCTGCCGGACCAGGCGACGCCCAGGGTCCTCGCGGTCTCAAGGGAGGCCGCCCTGGTCGCGATCAGAACCTCCGACGAGGTGGTCCTCGTCGACGGCCGCACCGGCCGGCCGGCACTGCGCACGCCGGGGAGCGGCCCGGTCGCCCTCTCCCAGGACGGCGCGACCTACGCGGTCTGCCCGTCGGGCAGATCCTTACAGCTGTACTCCCCGGCCACCGGGCGGACAGCGGAACTGCGGCGGGACCCCACCCATCCCGTGGTCACCTGCGAGAACAACCAAGGAGTGGCCTTCAGCGCGGACGGCAAACGCCTGATCCACACCGGAACCGGCCACACCTCCACCCTGTGGGACGTCCCTTCCCGCACGGCGGTACGCGATGTCGCCGCGACCCGGGTGGCGGCCCTCAGCCCCGACGGCGCGCTGGCCGTCGAGATCACCGACACCCAGCTGAAGGTATGGGCAGCCAACGCGACCTCGACCTCGTCCGTCCTGCTCGGCTATCCCCGGCTCGACACGGACGGCCGGGCCATGAACCTGTCCGTCGCCTTCGACACGGACAGCCGGCTCCTGCGGTACGTGGCCAGGGACCGGCAGGTCCGTTCACTGGACCTGACGTACGGACTCCAGGACGCGGCCACCAAGGCGAAGGTCCCCGAGGCGGTCTTCGCCCCGGACGCGGCGACGCTCGCGACCACGGGGGCCACCGAGAACGACGCCGAAGACCGCTTCCGGCTGTGGACCACGGCCGACGGTCAGGTGCGCAACCTTCCGCACCACCCCGTCATGCCGGTCACCGAAGACGCGTACGACGAGGACGACGACGGCTCGTCCGCCTACTCCCGCGACGGGGGATTCCTGGCCACCGCCTCCTGGCACGAGGACGGCAAGCCGCGCGTGACGGTGTGGGACGCCCGCGAGAACCGGTTGCGGACCGAGCTCACGATGCCCGGATCCGTCCTCCGCATCAGCGGGTTCGCTTTCACCCCGGACGGCACCCGTCTGGCGGTCGCGGTCACCAAGAAGGACGGCCCCGGCCCCGTCACCCGCGCCGTGCAGGTGTGGGACCTCGGCTCCGGCCGCCAGGAGTACGAGATCGCGGACGCCGGCGCGGCCAACCTCGCGATCAGCCCCGACGGCTCCCTCCTGGTCACCTCCGCGGGGGAGCGCGTGGACCTCGCCACCCGCGCCGTCGAGCGAGGCGTCCTCGGCCCCGGTGTCATCCAGGACCTGGAGTTCAGCGACGACGGCTCGGTGCTGGCGGTGAGCCTCCTCCAGGGGACGGTCACGCTCTGGGACGGCGACGGACGCCGCCGCCTGGGAGGCCTGTCGAGTACGGCGGCCACCCGGGGCGACGACTTCGGCGGGCGGGTGGCGGGGCTGCGCTTCTCCCACGACGGCAAGACCCTGGCCGCGATCGTCGGCGACAGCCGGATCCAGCTGTGGGACGTAGCCGCCCGGCGCCGGCTCGGCGATCCGCTGCGCGGGTCGGCCGGCCTGCTGCGTGCCCTCGCCTTCGACTCCCGGGGGCGGCTGCACGTCTCCTCCTCGCACCACCCGCACCGCGTCTTCGACCTCGACCCGAAGGCCGTGGCGCGGGCGCTGTGCGAGCGGGTCGGCTGGGACCTCACCCGCGCGCAGTGGGAGCAGAACGTGCCCGACCTGCCCTACCGCTCGGTCTGCTGAGGCTGAGAAACCCTCTCCACGGGCAGGGCGTGAACCTCCGGCGGGGACCAGACGGCAAGGTCCCCGCCGGGCAGCGAGACGAAGCGCCATCCGCGCGGTCCGGTGATCTGCCAGGCCTCGAACGAGGCGTCGGGCGGGCACGTCAGACTCTGGCCGCGACACGTCGTCGATGCGCAGGTACTCGGTCCAGAACCGGCCGGCCGTCACGCCCGGAGGATGCCGGACTCCGAACCGGCCGACCGCCGGGCTGCTGCCGTCGGATCCGTTGCCCGGGGGCGGCGGTACGAGCGTCGACGCCGGGGGTTCTCCGGGCGGCAGCCCGTCGTGCGGGCGGCCCGGCCGCACGACGCCGGGGGGACGGTCGCCATGCGGCTGGGGCCGCTCCGGAAGCCCTGCCCGCGGGTGGAGCTTCCGGTACCACGCGTCTGACCCGGCGGCGCGATACCAAACGTGCTTCGTCGCACCGCCGAGGGCAATGCCGAGCGGCCCCAGGGCCTGAACGCCGAGCGGGAGTCGTCAACCCACAGCGATACAGGGCCCGTTGGGGCTCGCCGACAACGGCCCGGTCAACGGGATCACGCGCCCATTTCTTAGCATCAGAGGCCAACTATTCGCCCCGCCGCCGCCAGGACGACTACAAAGGTCCTCACGGAACCGAACCCGGCGATGGGGTTGATGCCACCCCGTCGGCGATCGGAACGATGTCGAAGGCGGTGGATTGCGTGCGCGAGTACAGCAGGATCGAATCGACGGCGGTCAGATTACTTCCGAGGAGTCCGGGTTCCGGCTCCTTCACCTGATCCGGGGCGGCCATGCTGAAACCAGTCTGCTTTTCCCCGGCGTACGCATCGGTGGACGACTACCGGCTCCTGACGTCGACCATCCGGTCGAGGGTGGAAGATGCTCCGGGCTGGTTCAGCAGGGCCGGGCACGGGGAGGGGGGAACGCCTCACCTCCCCCTGCGCATTCACCTGCGGGGCCTGTTCATCGAGCTCTACATCCAGCTCCGCCTGCAGAATTCCGACCTTCGTATCGTCGGATTCCGCAACACCTTCGAGAACTGGCAGGCCCCGCCGGAAGCGTACGTCCGCCACGTGCGGGACTGGGTCGCTCCGCCCGGGATCCGCCGCACGGAGGCCCTGCCCTTCGGCGGAGGCCGATTCGACCTGGAGACGGCCGCCGACGTGCGCCGATCGGGAATCTCCCTGGGGCGCCGCGCCTTGGGCGACGCGGTCGTCCGGCTGCATCGGAACCGCGATCCGAAATGCACCGCACACGGCATTCTCGTGCTCTCGGAAATGCTCTGTGAGGCCGCCCGCTACCCGGCCCTGGCCGATGCGATGTCGCGTATCTGGATGACCGGCGGGCGACTGTCGGCCGATGCGGGAGTCGCCTGAGGAATCTTCACATGGGAACCCGTCCACAGGTGTTCGGAACCGAAGGAGGAGAGCGAGACCGAGACCAGGAGCGAGACACCCCTCAAGGAAACCGTTTCAACCCCGTACGATCTGTGATTCCCGTTCTGGGGATCCACGGAACAGGAGCGAAAGTGATAGTCAAGCGCGCCGGTCGCCTCGTGGTTCTCGCCGCCGTACCCGCCGCAGTGTGCCTGACCCTCGGCCTTTCCGGACCAGCTCTCGCGGAGGGCGGAAAGGCGTACCAGATCGACCTGGCGCAGCTGAACGCATCAGGCTCCAGCGGTACGGTCATGCTCAGCCTCAAGGGCAACCAACTCACCGTGCAAATCGAGTCCAAGGGGATGGTGCCCGGACAGCCGTCGGCCCAGCATCTGCACGGTTCGACGAAGGGGCACGACTTCAAATGCCCCGACGCCACCGACGACACCGACGGCGACGGGGTCCTCAGCAACACCGAGGCCACGCACGACTACGGCGACATCAACATCTCACTCACCACGGCCGGGGACACCAAGGCCACCAGCGGTCTCGCCGTGGACCGCATGCCCGTCGCCGACAAGCAGGGAAAGATCTCCTACAAGCGGACGATCGCCGTCGGCCAGGATGTGGTCGACCACATCAAGGACCTGCATGTCGTGCAGCACGGCATCGACCGCAACAAGAACAAGAAGTACGACTTCGAAGGCGCCGGCAAGAGCGAGCTCGACCCGAAGCTGCCCCAGGAGGCCACGGCTCCGACCAACTGCGGAGAGGTCAAGGGGGCGGCCGTGGGGTCCATTCCGGTCGGCGGCATCGAGACCGGCGGCGGCTCTCCGCAACACGCCTCGGCGCCGGTGACGGTGCGCGACGGTGCGGCGATCGCCGTACTCGCGGTGGTGGCGGCCGCGGTGGCCGTCACGCGGAAGCGGGCCGTTGCCGTCCCCGTCCGCAGGGGGAACACCGGAGGCGGCGCGTGAAGCAGGCTCCCGCGCTCTCCGCACCCGCCGCGTCCACCACGCGGCCCCGCCGCCGGACCGCAGGCCCCCTGGCGGCCGCCGCCCTCGCCGGGCTGCTCCTCGCGGGGTGCGCCGGCCAGAACGCGGCGAAGCCCCCCGCCTCGGACGGGCAAGCACTCCAGGGCGGGGCACCGGCAGCCGCGGGCGGGGCACCCACCGGGAAGGAGCCCGCCGGCGGTGATTCCGCGCCACCCGCAGACGGATCGCAGAGCGGTACGGGCGCGGACGCGGGTGCGGGCCGGGCCGAGCCCGCCCTCGCCCGGTCGGAGCCGCAGAAGATCACGATCCCCTCCCTCGGCCTGTCCAGCACCTTGGAGACGCTGCGGCAGAACGCGGACGGCACCATGCAGACCCCGAAGGACCCCGCGCTCGCGGGCTGGTACGAGCCGGGGCCGACCCCCGGCTCCCAAGGGCCGGCCGTGATCGCCGGCCATGTCACGTGGAACGGAGCATCCGCAGTGTTCGAGAAGCTGAAGACGATGAAGGGCGGCGACACCATCAAGGTGACCCGACGGGACGGCAAGACGGTCACCTTCACGGTGGACCGGGTCGCCGAATATCCGAAGGCCGAGTTCCCCACGCTGGAGGTCTACAAGAACCTCGACCACGCCGGCCTTCGCCTGGTCACCTGCGGCGGCGACTTCGACCCCAAGAAGCACTACTACGACAGCAACGTCGTGGTGTTCGCCCGCATGACGGGCGCCGCGTAGCCAGGCCGCCGGGGAAGACGCCCGTCAGCCGCAGGCCCCCACTGCGGCTGACGGGCCCTGCCGCGCGCCTCCCGGACAGACGCCAGCGGGGCGCTTGCCGGTGAGGTGCCGCGGTCGTCGGTGAGGTGTCGGGCGCAGTCAGTTGAACTCCATGCCGAAGGAGGGATCGGGTTCGCCTGTGTAGGGGTCGATGCCGGACTCGAGGCGGCGTTGTTCCTCGCGCCAGTGAAGGAAGTGCGGAGAGGGTTCTCCCCAGAGGGAGGCGTCGCTGAGCGGGCACTCGGCGAAGCCCTTGGTGAACAGACGCCGGAGGAACTCCGCCATTCCACAGTCGTAGATCTTCCAATGGGGCCGGCCGTGCCGTTCCCAGACGATCACCGGCCACTTGTCGGGGTCGTCGTCGGCGGTGAGCCAGCCGAGGATGTCGGCTCCGCAACTGGCGCCCCAGGCGAGGACGGAGTCAGGGCCGGCGTCAACCCCGTCCGGGCCTCCTTCGTCCGCCCATATGCGTCGCATGATGGCGGTCTCGCCCGACATGCTCCCGAGTTCCTGCCCGTAGGTCGGCTGCGTGGCCGCTTCGGGTGTGAGGACGCTGAACACGTCGTCGATGCCTCCGGCTCCGTAGGCGGCCATGAAGGCGATGTAGTCGGACGGGAAGCCGACTCCCCAAGCCCGTCGCATCGCATCCCAGTCGACCTGCTCGTCGGCGCCGTCATGTGGCGACATGACCGCCGTGAGTGCGGCGAGAGCTGTTCCTTCAGGCGGCATGTCCCCTCCAGTGTTGTGCTCGTCGGACGGAAGGTATCCGGCGCCACCGACATCGAGTTTCGAGGGGCGAGAGTTCAGTCGAGGCTTCGGTGCCGGCGGACCGGGCGGCTTCGCCGTTCCGCGCATTGACGCGGACCACCACCGGGACGCGCCCGACGGAGACCCCGGCCCGGCCACCGCGCCCCGCCGACCGGTCCGTCGACTCCGCCCGAGCACCGGGCAACAGGCGCGACGAGGCCGTCCACCTGAACTATCCGCCTGGGCCTGCGACATGTGCCGCTACGACCACACCGCCGCCCTGACGGCCGCAAGAGCCGCCCGGCCCGGGGCGACCTCGCCATCGGACCGTTCGTCTTCCCCCGACCGGCACAGCCTGAATGTGGGACGTTGGATCATCGACGGGAGCCATTCGTTGTACACACTGTGTACTACCCGAGCGATGAGGAGGACCTGATGAGCGCGGCCGACGAGGGACGGCACTGGCCGGACGAGGTCAGTGTCGACAACGCGAGGATGACGCTGCTGCAGCTCCTCGCGCGGACGGGGGTCCCTTCCGGTGACGCGCGGCAACTGATCGGACTCCTGGAGGCGGGCGCACTGGCGCTCGCGCACGAGGAGCTCAGCGGCGGCTGGAGCGCGCCGGGGGACAAGGGCGAGGCGTACGAGTCGGGCTGGCTCGACGGCGCGGGGTACCTCCTCGAAGAGCTCGGAGCCGTCGCCGAGCGGACCCTCGTACAGGTCGTGGGGGCGGACGGGGGCCCGGCGGGGGAGCGTCGTCGGGCCGGGCGCGTGGAGGTGGAGCGGGCGCGGGTGGCCGTCACACCTCTCTACCTGTCGTTCACCGCGGTCTCGGAGCTGGATCCGGAGGTGACCGACGAGGTGCTCGCCGCCGTCCTCGGCACGATGAGCCCCCGGCAGCGGGCCGGGTACGCCGGGCGGCTGACGGAGTTCGCCGCGGCCCACCGGGCCCGGCTGGAGCGCATGTTCGCCGCGTACGGACCGGGCAGCGCCATCACGCTGCACGGCCGATTCTCGCTCCTCCACTCCACCACGAGCATCGCCGTACTGGAGCGGCTCGTCGCCGCGCCGCAGGAGCTGCGCGACGAGTGGGACGCCGCAGCACTGCCGCCCGCGTGGCTGGACGGGCTCACGACCGCCTGGAACGCCCCGGCCTGACCGCGGACGCGCACGAGGAACCGACCGTGGAGGTGTTCACGCCTCCGAGCTGGCGGGCTTCACGACGGATCGCGACGAGACCGGCGGCAGCTACTGCGGCATGTACGGGTACGAGGTTCCGGCCACGTGACCATCGCCGCCGCCCCCGAGAGCCTCCTGGTCAACGGGGCCGGCCGCTGCACCCCGATCGAGGCGGTGGCGCCGCCCTGGAGCTGCGGATCCGGGCACGCGCTCGTCTACCCTGAACTCCTTGGCGAGCCCGCCGCGATGCTGGAGAACGGGTTCGACCGGTTCCTCGAAGATGGAGTCAGGTGAACGACGACGAAATACGCTCGCGCTTCGACGGCCGTGGCCGCGTCGAGCTGTTGCCCGGCCAGACCACGGCCGCGAAGCAGCGCCGCATGGAGGAGATCGCCCACGCGTTCGGCTACCGGCTGCTCACCATCCACAACCTCGGCCTCGCGGGCGTCCGGCTCGTCTACGAACGGGACGACGCCCCGCCCGCACGCCGTCGCAACGAGCTGACCATCGCACGCCTGCGCGCGGGTGGGCCGCTGCTGCCGGCGGTCGAGCCGCCTGCGCCCCCGCCACCAGGTCCGCCGCCACCGGTCACACCGCGGGTCCCGCGCCAGCGATCCGGCCGTCCGCCGTCGGAGCCCCCGCCGCCCCCACCTGCGGCTCCACCCCGACCACACGTTCCGCCCCCGCCGCCGTTCCCCCGCTTCCGCCGCCACCCCCTCCCGCCCCAACCTCCTGACGGGTAAGCCGACACGGCACGGCGGTGCCATGAGTCGCGAAGGCCGGGCGCCGGATCACATCAGATCACCGGCGCAGCGATCCGCTCATGGCACCGACCGTGATCCTCCAGGCAGACCTCGGACCTCGGACCTCGAACCTCGGACCTCGGACCTCAGACCTTCGAGTCCGGCTTCCAGTCCTGGGCGAGGAGCCCGAGCAGCACCTCGTCAAGAAACTCGCCCATCACCCACGCCGAGGAGCGCAGCACGCCCTCGCGGACGAAGCCGTTGCGCTCGGCGGAGCGCAGCATCGCCGCGTTGTCGGACAGCGTCTCGATCTGCAGTCGCTGCAAGCCGCGCACGACGAAGCCGTAGTGGCACAGCACCGCGACCACATCGGTGCCGTAGCCCTTGCCGCGGGAGGGCGGCAGCAGTCCGAGGCCGATGTGCGCGGACCGGTTGTGGTTGTCGATGCCCCACAGGTTCGCCGTGCCGACCAGCGTGCCGCCGTCCAGCTCCACTACGGAGAACGGGACGTGCCCTTCCACCTTGGCGTCCACGACGAGCCGCGAGTCCTTCGAGCCGGGCGTGATCGGCCGCCACGGCCGGCTTTCGGCCCGCGAGGCGTTGACCACGTCGTCGTAGAGCTCGGCCCGCAGGATCGGGATGTCGTCCTCGTGCCGGGCCCTGAGCCCGACCTTGCTGCCTCTAAGCATGCAGGCTTCCTACCCGACCGGGCTCGCCCACGGCAAACCAATACGGCAACCTCATCGGCGCCTCCCACGTGTCCGGCTGTTGCAGCACAAGTGCCGTTCGGGCGCGGACAGTCAGGGACGCACTCAGCTGAGCTGGTAGTCGAACCAGATCCGATGTGTGCCGTCGGCATCGACCGCCATGCCCCCGGCACCCGAGATTCCCACCAGCTCAGCGGTGCCGCTCGAGGGCACGATGGTGAAGAACTCCGCGGTGCGGTCGCTGCCGGACGTGGTCGCCGAGTGCACGAAGTTGAAGGCCCCGTCCCGGCCGTGCAGTGAGCCCTCGAAGGACTCCATGGCCACGTAGGTGCCGACGCCGGTCGCCTGGTCGAACGCGGAGGTGAACAAGGTCGCCGAGCGACCGGCCACCTCGCCCTCGAACGACTTCTCCATCGTCGCGACCCCGACGGGGAGACCGGTGGACACGGCGGGGTCCGGCCTCAGCTCGGTCGGTACGAACGCTTTGACGCTGAACGTTCCAGTAGCTCTCATGCGCTCACCGTATCGATGCGCTCTGACAATGCGCGGTCACGCGAGCGCTTGCCCACTCGATCCGGCGCTCGGGCGCATGCCGCAGGCAGCCGGGCGGCATGTCAGCGCAGTACCCGCCCCCGCAGGATCACCCGCTTCGGTTGCCCGAGGATGCCGGGTTCGGCCGCGGGGTCTTCGTCATAGGCGATGAGATCGGCGGGCGCTCCGTCGACCAGACCGGGCAGCCCGAGCCAGCTCCGGGCGGTCCATGAGGCGGCCCCCAGAGCGTCTTCGGCCGGCATTCCCGCCCGCAGGAGCCACTGGGACTCCGTGGCCACCGTGCCGCAGGGGAAACTGTCCGTACCGGCGAGGACGATGACCCCGGCTTCGTGCGCCGTGCGAACGTTGTCGATCATTCCCTGCCAGCCGTCGAGCCAGTGGGAGCGCCGCGCGCTGGGCTCGCGCCCTCGCCAGTCCTCGGCACTTCCGGCGAAGGCCGTGAGCGTCGGTACGTACGCGGTCCCCTGGGCGGCCATCTGGTCCAGGAGCTCCGGGTCCAAGTGCATGCCGTGCTCGAGGCTGTCGGCTCCGGCCAGGACGGCGTTGCGCGAGCCCTCGCTGGTCTGGCAGTGCACTGCGACCCGCCCACCGACGGCATGCACGGCGTCAACGGTCTCCTTCAGCACGTCCAGGGGTACGGCAGGCTCGTCCCATCGCCAGTCGCCGATCACCTTGCACCAGCCGGACGAAGCTGTGGCTTCCTCGACCGCGGCCCCGGCCAGTTCGTCCTCGCGGACGTCCCGTCCCGCCCCGGGGAAGAACCGGCCGGGAGTCGCGAGCCACCGGCCCGCCGATCGGACGCGGGGCAGACCGGCCTCCGTGTCCACCCAGCCGGGCATCCGGTCTGCGGTTCCCGGCGTCCGGACCAGAAGCACCCCGGCGTCACGGTGCGCCGTCAAATGCTTCCGCAGCAAGGCCTCGTCGAACCGGTCATCAGGGCTCTCAGCCCCCGGATGCGTATGGACGTCGACCAGCCCCGGCAAGAGCCAGCCGCCATCCACCACCGTCTCGACCCGCTTCGACGCCGCCCCGGCAGGCGGCTCGGTCCTCAACCGATCCCCATCGACCCAGAACGTCCGCTCGACGCGCTCGGGCAGGGCGACACCACGTATCCGCATGATCATGACGATGAACCTACGGGATGAACCCGCGAACGCGCCGCGCCAAGGACCGGCGAGGGGCGCGACGGAGGCACGGCCGCGGGTACGCGGGTGAGGGCGAACCGGGGACGCGGAGTTGAGCGCGCGTCCGTCCCCCCACCTCCACTGGAAGAGGTACCGCCGTGGCGCTGACAGCCAAGAGGCCGACCCTCCGGCCGCTTCCCGAGCGAGATCGCCTGCCCGAACTGGCCGAACCAGCCACCAGTCACGGAGCCCGTTGGGGCCGGGGGCGCTCGCCCGCCGAGCGTCAAGTAGGGCGACCCTCCTGCTCGTCAGCGGGCGGCAGGTCCCTGGCCCTGCGCTCCACAGGATCGGCAGGTAGGTCCGCACACGGGCGTACCGGAGCTCTGCGTACGCCGTCCGTACGGAACTCTCCACCAGGTCGGCGTCCAGCTCGGGGTGGGCCTTCATCAGGCGCTCCGCGACACGGCGCATGGTGAGGGCATCCTCCGATTCCGCCATCGCGCACCTCCGCCTGCCTTGGGGGATCGCCCTCGCTCAGTCTCGCAATGCGGCCCTCACCCCGGAAGCCGATCCTCCGCCGCACTGCGCGGCCCCGGGGCCGCGTGCGAGTGCTTCACCCGTCAGGCTTCCAAGCGGTGCCGGGAGGCCTCGCGCATGAAGGCCGCCAGCAGGGCGGGCCACTGAGCCCGGTCCACGCCGCAGCGGGCACAGATGCGCCCCGCCAGCCAGCTGGACACGAGGCCGCCCGCCAGTGTCAGGGGGACCACCCCGAAGGCCGCCATCACATAAGGCGAGATGAGACTGTAGGAGCCGGTGTGCAGTCCGCCGTGCCAGGAGAGGTTGTACACGGCACCGGGGTGGCGGGCGACGAACCCCGCCCATGCCTCCTGCGCCGCGAGATCCCCGCCACCGGTCGCGAGGGCCGTGGCCCACAGGGCGTAGAGCGGGAGCACGGATCCCGTGGCGATCAGCGGCACACGATGACGCCGGTGCCAGGGCTCGCGGGCGGGCGCGGCCTGCGGACAGCGGGGTGTGGCCGGGCGCGGGGAAAGTTCGACTGTGGTCACGGACCGGGCTCCCGTTCGGCTGCTCGCTGGGGCTGCCGGGTCACATGATCGTCGAAGGCCGGCGGGCTCGGCCGGCGGCGCGCCCACCAGGCTCCGATGAGCTGCCTCCTGATCGGCGGCTTCGACCAGAGGCCGGGGAGCCCAGAAACAGGGAGGCCCCGCTGGTCAGGCGCGCCGCCCGCGCCATCCGGCTGCACCGGACATCCGGGCCAGGGACGATCCGATACCGGTCATCCTGCGGGCGGCGGGACTGGGCGCTGCTCGGGGCGGGCAGGCACTCCGGGTGCTGAAGCAACCGGACGCCCTGCCCCGTCAGATCTCCGACGCCTACGTCGATGCCCTGGTCGAGCTCGATCCGATCGTCGGCACCGCCCTGGGGGTGCCCGGCGTTTCGGGCGCGCTCCCCGACTTCTCGCCGGACGGCCGGCAAGCCCTGGCCGAGCTCGCGCGCTCGACCCTGGCGCAGCTCACGGCCGCCGCGTCGGCGCCGGGCGCGGACAGCGCGGTCGAACGGCGGTGCGCGACCCTGCTGAAGGAGAGGCTCGGGGCGGAGCTGGCACAGTTCGAGGCCGGTGAGCATCTGCGCGCGGTCGACAACCTCTCCTCGCCGCTGCACCAAGTACGCAAGGTCTTCTCGCTGATGCCGGTGGCCACGGAAGAGGACTGGCGGGCCGTCGCGCGGCGCCTGCACGCGGTGCCCGCCGCCCTGGCCGGCTACCGGGCGTCACTCGGCGCGGGCGTACGCCAAGGCCTGCTGGCTGCGCCGCGTCAAGTGGCCGAGAACATCGCCCAGCTGAACGAGTGGCTGGGCGCGGGCGGCTTCGGCTGGCTGGCCGCCGACGCCCCCGAGGGCCGTCCGCGCACGGAGGCCGAGACGGCGGCGCGGATGGCCACCGGGGCGGTGGCCGAGCTGCGCGACTGGTTCGCCCAGGTGTACGCCGGGCGGGTCGACGGCCAGCCGGACGCGGTGGGCAGCGAACGCTACGCCCGCTTCGCCCGCACGTACACCGGCGCCGAGGTGGATCCGGGCGAGGCGTACGGGTACGGCTGGTCGGAGTTCCACCGGCTGCTCGCCGAGATGCGTGCCGAGGCCGGGCGGATCCGGCCCGGGGCGGACGACCCGTGGGAGGTCCTGGCCTGGCTCGACCAGCACGGCCGCGCCGTCGAGGGCGTGGAGGAGACACGGCTGTGGCTGCAGGGGTTCATGGACGAGGCCGTCGGGGCGCTGGACGGGACGTACTTCGACCTGGCCGAGCCGGTCCGGCGGGTGGAGTCCCGTATCGCGCCGCCGGGCGGCGCGGCCGCCCCGTACTACACGCAGCCCTCGCTGGACTTCTCCCGCCCGGGCCGCACCTGGCTGCCGACGCTCGGCCGGACCCGCTTCCCGACCCACCATCTGGTGTCCACCTGGTACCACGAGGGGGTGCCGGGCCACCACCTCCAGCTGGCGCACTGGACGGCCGTCGCCGGATCCCTCTCCCACTACCAGACGAAGGTCGGCAAGATCAGCGCCACCACCGAGGGCTGGGCGCTGTACGCGGAGCGCCTCATGGACGAACTCGGCTTCTACAGCGAGCCGCAGGACCGGCTCGGTCACCTCGACGCCCAGATGATGCGGGCACTACGGGTCGTCGTCGACCTCGGCATGCACCTGCGGCTCGACATCCCGGCGCACTCGCCGTTCGCCGCCGGCGAGCGCTGGACCCCGGCCCTGGCCCGCGAGTTCCTCGGCCGCTACTCCGGCCGCCCGCCCGCGTACCTGGACAGCGAGATCGTCCGCTACCTGGGCCGGCCGGCGCAGTCGATCACGTACAAGCTGGGCGAACGGGCCTGGTTGCAGGGCCGGGAGACGGCCCGGGCGAAGCAGGGCGCGGACTTCGACCTCAAGCGGTGGCACATGGCCGCACTGTCGCTCGGCTCCCTGGGGCTGGACGACTTGAGGGAGGAACTGGGCCGGCTCTGAGCGCCCGGGCGCGGCCAGCGGTGGGCTGCGCTGGACGGGCTCTGCGTCGGCGCCGGATGCGGGCCCGGCCAGGCCGCGAACCGACGGTCGGCCGTCAAGTGGCTCCGTCAGCACGCCACGGCATTGCGCCGCCTCAGGTCGCACCTGACGGCCCCCGAACTCAGCCCGGTGATCATCCGCTGCACCGCGCTGCGGCGAGAGCAGTGACGTCCGGCCGGTCGCGGGCCACGCCGCGCATCTGCCGGTGATCCGGGACGCCACCGCCGGCTCCCCGCGGCGGGCTCGACCGTCAGGATCCGAAGAGAGACGGCCCAGCCGGGCGCGCGCCGACCTGCGCCCACCACGGGAGCGGTATATCAAGGAGCGTGAAGGTGAGCGCGAGGCCCGACGGTCGCCGCCCCCACGGCTGAGGAGTACGTCTCGTGGAGTTCGAGGTCAATGGCGCCCGGCGCGCGGTGGACGTGGACGACGACCCGGCCGCCGTGGAGGTGGTGCGGGACCGGCTGGGTCTGACCGGCACCAAGCTGGTCTGCGCGGGCGGGGTGTGCGGGGCCTGCACGATCCAGGTCGACGGTGAGCCCCGCGTGGCCTGCCTGACGCCGGCGGTCGTGCTGGCCGGCCGGCGGGTGACGACGGTCGAGGGCCTGTCCGGCCACCCGATGGCGCGTGCCTTCGCCGGCGAGGACGCCCTCCAGTGCGGCTACTGCACCCCGGGGTTCGTGGTCGAGGCGGCGGCGTTCTTCGAGCGGTGGCGGGCGGAGCACGGCCGAACCCGCCCGGGGCGGGAGCAGATCGCGGACGCGCTGGCGGGCCACCTGTGCCGCTGCGGCGCCTACGAGGGGATCTTCAGGGCGGTGGCCGCGGCCTGTGCCGGCGACTACGACACGGAGCCGACCGGCGGCGAGGCGCCGGCGGTTCCGCGCGCCGAGGCCCCGGAGAAGGCCGGTGGATCGGCCCGGTACACCACGGACCTGCGCCCCGAGGGGCTGCTGGAGGGGGTGATCATCCGCTCGCCGCACGCGCACGCGCACGTACGCTCCCTGGAGGCCGGAGACCGCCCGCTGGTGCCGCTGCTGCCCCCCGACGGCGTGGTGCGGTACGTCGGGCAGCCCGTGGCGGCGGTCGCGGCGCCGGACCGGGCCTCCGCACGGGCGGCCGCCGCGCAGGTCAGGGTGGACTACGAGGTGCTGCCGGCGGCCCTCGACGCACGCCAGGCCCGGACCGGCGAGGGCCCGCTGGTCTACGAGGACAAGGCGGCGCGCAAGCGGGCGCCCGGGTCCGGCGAGACCCCCCAGCTGGTGCCCGCCCGCTGGCGCGGCAACCTGCGGGGCCCGTCCGCCATGAGCAAGCGCCCGGCCACGGCCGTACGCCGTATCACCGAGGCCCGCAGCCGGAACCCCGAGCGGGTGGTGGAGGGCGTGTTCACCACGGCCGCGCAGAGCCATACGCCGCTCGAACCGCACGCCTGCCTGGCCCAGTGGATCGACGGCACCCTCTACCTGGACGTGTCCACGCAGTCGGTGAAGCGCGTGGCCGAGCTCGCCGCCGAGCGCTTCGGTGTACCCGCCGAACGGGTGATCGCGAGGGCCGTCCACGTGGGCGGCGGCTTCGGCTGCAAGATGGGCCTGACCTCCGACGTCGTCGCCGCGGTGGAACTGGCCCGGCTGCACGGCGCCCCGGTGCGGGTGGCGCTGGACAGGGACGAGGAGCTCACCGACGGCGGATACCGGCCCGGCGCCCGGATCCGGCTGGCGATGGTCGCGGACGCGGCCGGCGATCTGAGCGCGCTGGCCATGGACGCCGACAGCGACGGCGGGGTCTCGGTGGGCGGCTCAGTGGCGTCACTGGCCCGGTTCATGTACGGCAAGGCCCCGCGCCGGCTCCGCGACTTCGACACCGTCACCCACCGGCCCCCGGGCGCCCCGTTCCGCGGCCCGGGCGGACCCACGATGTGCTGGGCCCTTGAGCAGGCCGTCGACGAGATGGCCCACCGGCTCGGCCAGGACCCGATCGCCCTGCGCCGCCGCTGGGACGGCAACCCCAAACGGCACGCCCTGTACGACCGGGCCGCCACCCTTCCGGTCTGGGCGGGCCCCCGCGGCGGCACCGGGCGGTTCCGCCGCGGCGTCGGCGTCGCGGCGGCCAACTGGCTGTACTTCCTCGATCCCGCCACCGAGGTCGAACTCACCGTCGAGGGCGGAGTCGTCGTCGCCCGCTGCGCCGTGCAGGACATGGGCACGGGTTCGCGGACCGTGCTGCGCCGGGCCGTCGCCGAGGGCCTCGGCGTACCGGAGGACAGGGTGCGCGCCGAGGTCGGCCAGAGCGACGCCGTGCACGGTCCCACCTCCGGCGGCAGCCGCACCACGCCCTCCATCGCGCCCGCCGCCGCGGATGCCGCCGCCCGGCTGCGCGAGGCGCTCGGCGGCGGTGACGTCGCAGCCCGCCTCGACTCGGCGCACGGTGTACGGGCGACCGGCCGGCGCCCCCGCGACCGCCGGGGCTTCGTCACCCCCTTCACCCTGGGCGGTATCGCCATCGGCCGCGGCTTCACCGGATCGGTGCAGGTCGCCGAGGTCGAGGTGGACACACGCCTCGGCCGGATCCGCCCGCTGCGCGTGTGGAGCGGCATCGCCGCGGGCCGCATCCACGAGGACCGGCTGGCCCGCAGCCAGTGCGAGGGCGCCGTCGTCCAGGGCATCGGCTACGCGCTGTACGAGGAACGGCGCACCGACCCGGCCACCGGCCGGGTGCTGACCGAGAACCTGGAGGACTACCGCATCCCCGGGATCGGCGACACCCCCGAGATCACCGTGTACTTCCATCAGGAGGGCTTCGAGCACGTCCCCGGCGGCGGCGTCGGTCTCGGCGAGATCTCGACCCTGCCCACCGCCGCGTGCCTGGCCAACGCCGTCCACGACGCGACCGGATGGCGCCCGTACGACATGCCCATCCGCCCCGACCGGCTCCTGGAAGGACTGGGTACGTGAGCACCGAACCCACCCTCGCCGACCTCTCGGCCGCCGTCCTGGCCCATGGCGGGGAGCTGCGCGCCGGGGGCACCGACACCACCGCCCGGCAGCGCAGCGGCATCTCCCCGGGGCCGTTCACCGACCTCGACGGCGCCGGCCACCTGCGCGGCTGCACGCCGCTCCCCGGCGGCGGGCTGCGGATCGGCGCGCTGACCACCCTCGCCGCGCTGGCCGCCGATCCGCAGGTGCGCGCCGGCTGGCCGGCCCTCGCGGGTTCGGCTGGGACCGCGGCCACTCCGCAGATCCGCGCCGCCGGCACCCTGGGTGGCAACCTGCTGCAGCGCAACCGCTGTTGGTACTACCGCAATCCGCACGTCAGCTGCCTCCAGAAGGGCGGCACCGGCTGCCCCGCGCGCGAGGGCGACCACCTCTTCGGCGTGGTCAGCGGCGCCGGCCCGTGTGTCGCCCCGCACCCGTCGACCCTTGCGATGGCCCTGCTCACCTACGATGCCGAGGCCGAGGTCCACGGCGAGTCCCCGCGCGGCGTCGCCGACCTGTACGGGGACGGGGACCGGCTCTTCCACGCGGACCACCTGCTGCCGCCGGAGCGCATCCTCACCGCGGTCCTCCTGCCGGCGCCCCTGCCCGGCGAACGCGCCGCCTGCCACCGGGCCATCAGCCGGGCGCATGCCGAATGGCCCCTGGTCGAGGCGACCGCCCGGGTCGCACTCGACGGCTCCACCATCACGCACGCCGCCGTCGCGGCGGGCGGCGTGGCGCGCGTCCCGCTACGGCTGACGGAGGTGGAAGCCGCCCTGATCGGCCGTGAAGCCACTCCCGCGGCCCTCGCCGCGGCCGCCGCGACGGTACTCGCCCGCTGTCGGCCCCTGCCGCAGACCGGCTACAAGGCCGCGCTGTTCAGGGACACCGTCCTGGAAGCCCTGGAACAGGCCGTCGGACCGGCTGTCGCCGGCTAGGTCCTCCCGCGCGAGGTTCGAGAACGGCGCCCTGGTCGTACGCACGGAGGAAACCGCCGAGCCTGATCACACCTCACACCTCACACATCACCCGATCCGCATCTCCTTATGATTGGTCATGTGCCTGACAGCTGTGGCCCTGTGCCACTCCCATGAACGGCACCACACCCGAAGGGAGCGATCGGCACATGATCAAGCCCGAGAGCGCGGGATACGACTACGACGTCGTCATCAGCGGAGCCAGCCTCGCCGGCAGCGCCGTGGCGATCCTGCTCGCTCGACGCGGTGTCCGCGTCGCACTGCTGGAACGCCGCTCGGACCCCGACGCGTACAAAGTGCTGTGCACCCACTCCATCACGGCCAACGCCTACCCGGTGCTGGACGAACTCGGCCTCGTCCCCGCCATCGAGAAGGCGGGAGCCGTCCGCAACGAGGCCCGCTGGTACACCCGCTGGGGATGGATCGAGCCGAGGGCCGCCCAGGCGGGCCCCGAGCTGCCGTACGCGTACAACATCCGGCGCAGCGTCCTCGACCCGTTGATCAGGTCCCGTGCGGCGCAGACCCCCGGCGTCGATCTGCTCTCGGCCATCAGGTGACCGGTCTGGTCCGGGAAGGCGGACGAACCATGGGCGTGCGCGCGTCGACCCCACAGGGCGAGCGTGAGATCCGGGCCCGCCTGGTGGTCGGCGCCGACGGCAAGGACTCGGCCGTGGCGAAGTTCGCCGAGGTTCCGGTTCAGCAGTACGAGAACGCGCGGTTCGGCTATCTCGCGCACTTCCGCAACCTCCCGCTGCACGGCGGGATCGGCCAGACCTGGTTCCTCGAACCCGACATGGCGTACGCGTTCCCCAACGACGACGGGGTGACGGTCATGGCCGTGCTCCCGGACAAGAAGCGGCTGCCTGCGTTCCGGGAAGACCTGGAGGGCAGCTTCCTCTCCTTCATCCGTGCCCTGCCCGAGGCGCCGCCCATCGACTCCGCCGAACGCGTCACGAAGATCATCGGAGCCGTCAACTACCCGCTGCACAGCCGCAAGCCGACCGCACCGGGCGTCGCGCTCATCGGTGACGCCGCCCTGACCGGCGACCCCCTGTGGGGAGTGGGATGCGGGTGGGCCCTGCAGTCCGCGCAATGGCTGGCGGAGGCGGTCGCCCCGGCCGCGACCGGCCGGGGAGACCTCGACCGGTCGCTCACGGTGTACGAACGCAGACACCGGCGCCGGCTGCGCGGCTACCAGTACCTGGCCGCCGACTTCGCCACGGCCCGTCCGTTCAATCCCCTGGAGCGGCTGATGTTCTCGGCGGCAGCGCGCGATGAATCGGCGGCGCGTCACATGCATCTGTTCGCGTCCCGCCTGATCAGTCCGCTGCGCTTCCTGAACCCCATGGCCGTGGCCAAGGCTTCGGTCGTCAACATCAAGCATCGCGGGGCGGCTGTGCCACCCGCGACGCGCCTGTCACGAACGGGGTCGTGACGAGCTCGCCGCTCCGGGCTCCCGGTTCCCGGTTCCCACCCCACTCGCTCTCTGCAGCCGGCGCCGGCCGGGGACTCCGCGTCACGGCTCCGGCCGACCCCGGTAGTCCTCACGGCCGAAGCCGGAAGGCCCACCGCGGCCCTGCCCGGTGGACAGGAACTCACTCCCGGAAGACCCGTGCGGAGCGCGGGTTCTGCCCGCACTGCCACACGCCGTGCGGGCAGTAGTCGGTGATGCTGTGGTAGAGCGGCTCGTGGTCGGCGATCCACGCCAGCATGCGCCGCATGTACTCGGGGTTGTCGCCGTTCCGGAACAGCCCCCACTCGGGGTACGAAATCCGCTTGCCGTGCGCCTTCGCGAAGTCGACCTGCTGCTGGAGTCCGTAGGGCTGGTCGACCTGCTCGTCGAAGGTGTGGCCGGGCGGCTGGTCGTAGGAGTCCATGCCGATGATGTCGACCACGTCGTCACCGGGGTAGCACCTGGTCCAGGCGATCGCGTCACCGCCGCGGTTGGGGGCGAAATCGAAACGGAAGCGCTGCCCCTCCACCGAGCGCATGGCAGCCACGATGCGCCGCCAGTACCTCTTCCAGTTCTCGGGGTCGGGCCGGCATCGGTGGGTGTAGTTGAAGCCGTTCATCTCCCACCCGAGCACGATCACCGTGTCCGGCACCCCGAGGTCGACCAGACGCTCGGCCAGCCGCCGGAAGTGGTGGTCGTACTCACCCTGCGCGCCGGAGCGGATCAGCTCGGCGATCCGGCGGTCGGGGACGCCGCCCTCGTTGTGCTCCTGCATGGGCACGTTCAGGACGAACAGCCGATCGGCTCTCGCGTTGCGCCACCGTGCCCAGCTGGGCAGGGAGTCGGGTGCCCCTTCGATGTTCGACCAGGTGTCGCCGGGCAGGTAGGTGTGCCCGGCGCGCAGGTCGGTACCCCCGAGCCAGCCCGAGAGTCCCCGCATCCGCTCGACGCCGGGCGAGCCGTAGTGGAGGTACGCGCCCACGGCGACCTCGCTCCCGCCAGCACTACGGGAAACGTCTCGTGACGGTGGGGCGAGGGCGCTCCCGGTGACGAGCAGGGGCGGCCGCGACCGTACTTGTGCAGGCGCCCGCCAGCCAGCGGCCTCGATGGGACATGACACCTCCGCCTCCAGTAACCGATGTTCTGCCGGTGACGTGAGACATCTCATCCGATTCGCGGCCTGTCTGGTGTCCGGATCCTGGGCCATTTGCGGCAGCCGGCCGCCACCGCTTGGCCCGACCGGGTGAAGGCCGCCACCCAGGCGTGCCGTGACCTCGGCGAAGGGGTCGCGCTGCGGCCGCTCCTCAGCGCAGGGGCAGCACCATGACGTCGTACGCGGGGGACGCGTCCCCGTGCTGAGCCCGGCCGACGTTCTGGTAGCCCCAAGCGCCGTACGCCGTCTGTGCAGGCGCCGCCTCAGGCTCCGGCCGCACCGTGAGCACGGCCCTCTCGGCCCCCAGACCCGAAGTGAGACGCCGGTGCAATTCCGCAGCGATGCCTTGCCTGCGCCACTTCCTCCGCACCGCGAGCTCGGCGAGGTTGAAGCTCCTCCGGCCGGTCTCTTTCACGAAGGCATCCGCGAGGGGCTCCCGCATGGCGCTCCACCAGCCGGTATCCGCAGGAAGCCAGAAGCCGTACGCAAACCCGGCGACCTCGCCGGAGGCCCGCGCCAGGACGAGGCGGAATCCGTCCCGTGCCGCTTGCCGACGGGCACGCGCGAGGAAGTCGACGGAGTCCTGGGGGCCTTCGTGGTACGGCGGCTCCGCATAGACCTCCCGGTAGACAGGCACTACCGCATCCAACTGCCTTATGACCTCGTCAGAACATTCGAGCTGCTCGAACGACACACTGCTCAACCCGGCCTCCCACACTGAGTGCACACGCGCTCCCGACGGCTCTCCCTCACCCTGAGGGCAAGATCACGAACTCAAGCTAGAGCACCGCCCGGCGGGCGCATCGGGCACGGTCCCCGAGCGGGGCAGCATCGCGCCCTGCCGGTACCGCACCCGTTCGTGTGAGACGCGCGGCGGTACCGCGACGCGAGCACCACTGCGACCGCGGCCCGACCTCGGCTGTCGCCGCCTTTCGTCACCGACGCGCCGAACCGGGACCCCAACGGCTGCTTCCCGCTGGGAGACTTCGCCCCGTCGGAGGTCTCCAACTACACGAACGGGACGGCCGGGGTATGGACCGGCCCGAACTGCGGCGGCGAGGTCGTGCACGCGATCTTCACCGGACAGGTCGCCAGCGCGCACGGCCGGAGCCTCTTCATCGAGTGAGTGGCCCCGCAGTTCGGAGCGGGCGCGTCCCACCCGCACCTCCGGCCTCACCGCATCCGGCCCGCTGCCGACAAGCCGGCCACGCAGCGGCGCTTTCCGGACGTTCGCAGCGTCCGTTCCCCGGTCCGTGACAGAGGGCCGGTGTTCGGGGCATCCGCGGGAGTGGCTGCGACATGCAGGCCGAGTGACACCACTGGGAACAGGGAGGAACAGCCATGCTGATCACTGTCACCCGCTCGGGAGGCTTCGCCGGCTACGAGAAGCTCCGCGCCCTCAATACGTTGGACCGCGCGGACGCGGCGGAGCTGGAAGACCTGGCGCAACGGGCCGTCGCGCCGGTGGCCGACGGCTATCACTACCGGATCACCGTTGACGACGAGGTGCTCGATCTCCAGGACACCTACCTGACCGACGCCCAGCGGGCGCTGATCCGCACCGTCCTGGACGAAGGCGCCTGACCGGCCGCAGGGGGCTGCGCTCGGCACGACCGAGGCCGCGGCCCCCAGGGGGCCGTCCCGACCGGCGCTGCGCTCACCGGCTACCCAACCGGCTGAACGCTGACCGGTGTCCCGCCGCGCTCGGCCTGGACGAGCTGCTGGCGGGTGCCGCCGCGTGACATCAGGTGCAGGCGGTAGGCGCCGGGCTTGCCGGCCTCGTCGCCGAGGTGCTTGACGACGCCCGTGCACACGGTCTCCTTGAGCTTCGCGCCGAGCCGGCCGTCGATGTTGAACCACACGGCGACGTCGGCGCGGTTGGCGAACTGGAAGATGCCGTCCGCCCGGCCCAGGCTGATGCACTGGGCGCCGAACGCCTGGTTGAGGGTCTCGGGCTGCTCGCCCGCGATCCGGCTGAGCACCGTGTCGGCGGCCCGCGCGCCCATGGGCATCGCGGCCTGGCAGCTCATCCGCAGCGGCAGGTCCGACGGCGCCGCCGAGTCCCCGGCCGCGATGATGCGTACGTCGTCCACGCTGGTCAGCGTCTCGTCCGTGAGCAGACGGCCCAGCGCGTCGGTGGCCAGCCCGCTGCGCACGGCCAGGTCCGGCACTCCGAAGCCCGCCGTCCATATCGTCACGGCGCTCGGCACCTCGCGGCCATCGCTGAGCTGTACGGCGTCGCGGGTCACGGCCGTCACCTTCGTGCCGGGGCCGTCGAGCACGGTCACCCCGAGCCCGGCCAGGCGCCGGGCTACCGAGCGCCGGCCGCGCGGGTGCAGGTAGGGGCCGAGCACGCCGCCGCAGACCAGGGTCACGGCGCGGCCCTGCTCGGCCAGTTCCGCGGCGGTCTCGATGCCGGTCGGACCGGCTCCGACCACCGTCACCGCGGCCGACGCGGCAGCGGTGCCGAGGACCGGCCGCAGCCGCTCCGCCTCCTCGAACGTGCCGATCGGGTAGGCGAACTCCGCGGCCCCGGGCACGCGCGGGTCGGCGCTGCCGCTGCCCACCGCGTACACCAGGTAGTCGTAGGCGATGCTGCCGCCCGACGCCAGCGCCACGCGGCGCCCGGCCGCGTCGATCCGGTCCACGGTGTCCACCACCAGCCGCACGCCGTCGGCCAGGACCTCCCGGTAGTCGACGACCGCGCTGTCCGACCCGCCCACCAGCTGGTGCAGGCGGATCCGGTGGACGAAGGTCGCCCGCGGGTTGATCAGCGTCACCGTCACGTCGCCGCGCTGCGTCAGGCGGTTGGCCGCCATCACGCCCGCGTAACCGCCGCCGATCACGACCACATGGGTGTTGTTCTCAGTCATGGAGAGTCCTTCGTTCCTAGTGGGCTTGTGGCGTACATGTGTCTCACAGCAGTGCATTCACTGCACTGCTGTGCAGCGACTGCATGAGGATATACTCATGGGGTGACCAACCGGCAAGACATTCGCCCGCTCACTCGACACGAGAGCGACGGCTCACGATGACCAGCGACGACCCGGCCCGCCGAGGTGGGCGTGAAGCGCAGCGCCGCCGCACGCGCAAGGCGATCGTCGACGCGGCGGTCCGGCTGAGCGCCGGGGGAGCGACTCCGTCCATCGACGAGATCGCGGCCGCCGCCGACGTCTCGCGGCGCACGGTCTACGTGTACTTCCCGAGCCTCGACCACCTCCTGATCGATGCGACCGCCGGCGCGCTCAACGAGCCCCCGGTCGAGGAGGCCCTGGCCGATCCCGCGCTCGCCGACGACCCCGCGGCCCGGGTGGACGCGCTGATAAGGACGCTCTTGAAGTACTCACCGCAATCGCTGCCCCTGGGCCGCCGCCTGATCCGGCTGACGGTCGATCCCCCGACGAACGGCACTCAGGAGCCGGCCGGCCCCCGCCGAGGCCCCCGCCGGGTCGAGTGGCTGGAGCAGGCCTGCGCACCGCTCCGCGACACCCTGAGCGAGGAGGCGTTCCGACGCCTGATCTCGGCGCTGACGATCGTGGTCGGCTGGGAGGCGCAGATCGCCCTGCGTGACGTGCGCGGCCTCGACCCGCAGGCCGAAGAGGAGGCCATCACCTGGGCCGCACGTGCCCTGGTGGAGGCTGCGATCAGGGAGCACGAGGCAGGGACCCCGTAGGACGACTGGGACGGCATCGGTCGGGAGCGGAGATCCGTGGAGGGTGACGGGCAGTCACCTACTGTGGGGATATGACGCTGCGACGGCTGTACGCGGGGCCTGACGGAGCCGCCCGATTCGAGTCCTGGGAGCCGGGGCTGGTGCCGGCGGTGCCTGGCCCGGGCGAATTGAGTGCCTCTGCGCCGCTGAAGGCGTCGGCGTGCACGGTGGTTCGGGCACCGGCCGGAGGCGGCCACCCGGAGCAGCCCGAGGCCGGGCGGCGCCTGGTGGTCATGATCTCGGGAGAGTGCGAGGTGACGGCGTCCGGTGAGACGGTGATCGCCCGCCCCGGTGATCTGCTGCTTGTCGAGGACACGACGGGAACCGGGCACTCCAGCAGCACGAGCACCGGTTTCGAGGCCCTGATGATCGTGCTGGACTGAGCGCCCCCGGGCCGTCGGAGACGGGCGTTCCGCGCTGCAGCCAGGCGTTGCCCTGCCCCGGACCAACGCGGGGGTGCCCCCGGGCCGCACGTGTCGGGGGCACCCTGACGCTTGCCGTTACGGCGTGGTCACTGGCATGGCGTAGCCGAGCAGCCCCTCCTTCGAGTACGGCCCTTCGCAGTCGGCTCTGTTGGAGACGAAGTGGTCGAAGACGGACGGTATGTAGCACCGGTAGAGGGGCACCGAGCCGGGCACCGCCTTGGTGTACACGTATCCCACCGCGCCGAGGGGCTATTGGCCCTCGCACCCCGGATCGGGGGTCAGCAACGAGTGGTCCGCCGCCTTGCACTCGTAGAGCCGGACCGTGCCGGGTGCGGGGTCCCGAAGCACCTTCCAGACGGCCTCATGGGTGAACCCGGCCGGCAGGGGGCGCGAGGAGGCCAGGTGCCCGGCGTGGGGGCGGTAGCCGCGGACCAAGGGTGTGTAGGGGGTGGTGTGGCCACGGGCGCCCTCCCGCGTGTGCAGGTAGCCCTCGGCGCCCTGCATGAGCTCGTCCACCACGTCCTGGCCGCCGGTCACCCGGATGTCCTCGATCCAGTCCGGTACGAGGCCGTAGTGCGTGCCGCCGCCGTCCGTGTTGACGTCCCAGACGCGCGAGCCGGTGACCTGCCGGTCGAGGACCGACCCGCCGTCGGGGCTGCGGAAGGGGTACCGGACGGGGTTTCCGGCCGCAGCCCGGGGGCCGGGGAGCCAGGCGAAGCCGTTCATGTCGGTGCCGATGCCGTACCCGGCGCCGTACTTGGTGCGCAGGGCGGCGTGTTTGCGCGCCTCGGCGGTGAACGCGGGAGCCTCGTACATGTGGCCGGTGATGAAGCCGCCCAGGCGGTAGACGCGCTCGGTCCAGTTCTCGTCCATCCAGCCGTGCGTGGACAGGACACCGGAATAGCGCTCGGCTTCCAGCACGCGCAGCGCCTGGTTCGCCGCCTTGACGCTCATGTGGTCGATCTCCAGCATCATGCTGCGCTTCATCATGCCCAGCACCGCGTATTCGCCCAGCGCGGTCAGGCCCCGGCGGTTGCACTGCGCAGCCTGCAACGAGGTGTTGCCGTACTGCGGGAGTTCGACCCCTTCCGGCAGGGCGCCCCGAATCCGGGCCTCCGCCTCCGCCTGCGACGCTCCGGTGTCGCCGGTATCGCTGGTGTCGCCGGTGTCGCCGGTACCGCTGGTGTTCTCGGTCGTCCCGGTGGCGCCTGCGTGCTCGTGGCCCTCGGCCGCCGGCCCGGCGGTGAGCCCGAAGCCGATCGGGTTGTCGTGCTCGGGGCCGGGGCAGGGCTCCGTGCTCCAGAAGGTTCCCGTCGACAGGAACTGGCCGGCGTTGATGGCCATGCCCTGGGTGCCCGAGTCGAACCGGACTCCGCACAGGGCGTTGTCGAACTTGTGGCACAGGAACATGCTGCGCACGCCCAGCCGGTGCAGTTCGTCCAGGCCGCGGTCGATGTCGGCCATGGTGCAGCGGGAGCTGTCCAGCACCTGCTTGCAGCCGAACGGTTCGGAGGTCTCCACCCCGAGGACGACGGCGAGCTTGCCCTCCTGGATGACCTTGCGGGCCTGGTCGGGCTCGGTGACGACCCGGAACCAGCCCTTGCCCGCACCGCCGTACATGGCGTCGACGTAGGCCTGGAGTTCGTACGTCTTCTGGATCTGGAGCCTGATCGCGGTCATCTCGTCGCAGCCGCGGTCCTTGAGGAAGTAGAGCGAGCAGATGACCCCGTTGGTGACCATGTCGTTCACCAGGATCCGCTGGCCGCCCCGCCAGGCCCGCTCCACCCAGGCGTAGTACGTCTGCTGGTGGGTGGCGGAGTCATGGGCCGGCCAGTCGCGGAACGCCGGCCAGCCGTTCGGGTCGTGCCGGCCGTCACCGCCCTTGGTGATCATGTCGAAGAGGGCGAGGACGCCGTTCGGGTAGTGCTCGGGGCAGTCCTTGAGAGCATCCGTCACCCCCGCCGTGGAGAAGACCTTTCCGCAGACCAGCCGTCCGCCGAAGCCCTCGTTGGACATCAGGTGGACGTGCGCGTCGACGTATCCGCGGACCCGGCCCTGGGCGTCGGTCCCGGTGAACGGCTCCCCGGTGACGTTGACCTGCGAGTCCGGGGCCGGGCGCGCCACGGGCTCCCACCACTGCGGGCCCGCAGACGCGCCGGCGGCCGAGGGGCCGAGTACCAGGGTGACCATCGCGAGGACCAGGCCGATTAACAGGTAGCGGCGTCGTCCGAAAGCTCTTCGTCGATTCATCCCCATCCCTCCCATCCCTTTCACGAAAGCGTTCATGACACTGCGGAGATGGTCTTCGGCGGGCCACCGGCCGCCGGCCCGCGCGCGATGCGGGGGGCCGGGCTCAACCCGAGTGGTGCTGCACCGTTCCCGCCGCATGGGCGCGGACCAGGGCCAGGTACTCCGCCGCCAGGCGGTGGCAGTCCCCGGGCCACCGCGCGGAGACGTAGTTGCCGTCCTTGACGGCGAAGCCGCGTCCGGGCCGGGCGGCGGTGTCGCGGACGGGCAGCGACGGGCCGGCGAGGAAGTGGCGCGGGTCGGCGAGCGCCGCGGTGACCTCCTGCTGCACGGTGGTGCGGTACGTGCGGTAGTAGCGGCCCAGCCAGAACCGGGTGAGGTTCCACCCCGTCAACTCCAGCAGGGACGTCAGAGCCGTTGTCCGCCGGCCGTGGAGGACCGAGCGCCCGGTGACGGGATCCTTGGCCCGGGCGGCGAGCAGTACGCCGTGGCAGACGGCCCCCACCGGCAGCCCCTGAACGAAGATCCGGGCGAACAGCCGCTGGGCGGTGGCGTCCTCGAGCAGCGTCCGCATGCTCGCGGCGTGGCCGCCGGGCACGAAGAGGCCCGTGATCTCGGCCGGGTCGACATCCGCGTACGGGGAGGGGGCGAGGAAATGGGGGTCCTCGGTGAGGCGCCGGTAGGCGGCCAGTTCGGCGCGGCGGGTCATCAGCCAGGGCGACAGCCAGGAGAAGCCGAGGTCCGTGAGCCGGGGGTCGGCGAGCGCGACCTTCCCGCCGGGCGTTGCGAACCGGACCTCGAAGCCGGCGTCCCGCAATGCTGCCCAGGGCACCGCCGCCTCGGTCGGGTCGTAGTCGCCTGCGGGGAGCAGGAAGAGAATCACGGAGTACTCCTCTGAGCGGTGGTGATCAGGGCAGCGCGCTTCTCCGGCTTCCCCGGCCTGCCTGGACGTTCCGGATCCCCGGCATCCCGGCGCTCCGAGGGACCCTGATCCCCTCGGTGTCCGAAGGCCGACCTTAGGAGCGGCCCGCGGCCCCGTCATTCACTCGGGCGGCCAATGCGTTGACTCCTCGAACCCCCCGGCGGTCGTCCCGCGGCGGCGGACGGTATTGACGGGGGTGGTGTGCCCGCATTGACTGGCGGCCGTGTCCACCACCGAGCCGCCCTCCGTCACCGCGTCGTACGCCCTCGCCGTCCTGAGCGCGACGGCAGAGGGCGACGGCGGGCCGTCCGCTTCCTGGGCCCTGCCCACGGACCGGCTGGAGTACGGCGAGATGCGCGCCCTGTGGGACGAGGTGCTGGACGCCCGGGATGCCGGGCCGCACACCGGGCTCCTCGTGGGCGACCGGATCCGGCCCGAAGGCCTGCACATCCTGGGCCACCTCGTCCTCACCTGCGCCAGCCTCGCGGACGCAGCGCAGGCGGCCGAGCGCTACCACTCCCTGGTGAGCCAGGCGGGCACGGTGACCCTGCACCGTCGCGGCGGCGTCGGCCGGATCCGCTACCGGCCGACCGTCGGCCCGGCCGCCATGCGCCCCCAGCAGGTGGAGGCGGTCGTCAGCAGCATGGTGCGGGCGGCCCGCTGGCTCGCGGGCGACGACTGGGCGCCCCTGGCCGTATCGTTCGCCCACCCCCGCGCGGGCTCGGCCGAGCCCTATGCCCGCGTTCTCGGCTGCCCCGTCACCTTCGACGCTCCGGAGAACGCGATCACCGTCGCCGACGAGGACCTCGACAGGCGCCGCCCCCTCTACGATCCGGCGCTCAACGCCCTGCACCGGGCCTACGCCGACCGGCTCCTGCACCAGTTGTCCGTGGCCGCTGCGGCGACCGTGGCCGAGCGCGTACGGCAGTGGCTGGAGCAGGCCGGGCTCGAGGACGCGGGCCCCGAAGGTCCGGCCAAGGAGCTCAACCTCAGCGTCCGAACCCTGCGCAGGGCCCTCCACGCGGAGGGCACGTCATGGCGCGCGCTCCTCGACGCCGCCCGCCACGGCCGGGCCAGGCGGCTGCTGGAGACCACGGTCCTGCCGCTGGACCGGGTCGCCCCCCTCGTCGGCCTGAGTGGCGCGACGGCCCTGGTCCGTGCCTTCACCCGGTGGGAGGGCATGCCGCCCGGGGCCTACCGCATCCGGTACCGGCCCAAGTCCAGCGGGTGAGGAACTTCACCGCGGGCGAGGCCCCGGCCGGCCGCCACCGTTGCTAGATTGTCCGGCGGCCGGATCGAAGGCCCCGGACGAGATGCGCCGTACCCGGTTACGCACGACGACGCGCGCGGTACTGCATGAGCAGCGCCGTCCGCTGTCCGCACCCGGGCAGTGCCCTCGTCGAGCAAGATGGGCCGAACCCATGACCGTGCCACTCACCCGCAGCCTGTACCGGACGACCGCACATGCCGCCGGGGGCCGTACCGGATCCGTCCGCACGGACGACGGGCGCCTGGACGTCCGCCTCGCTCCGCCGCGCAAGAAGGTGCCCGGCACCACCAACCCCGAGCAGCTGTTCGCGGCCGGCTTCGCCGCCTGCTTCACCTCCGCGCTCGCGGAGGTCGCCGCCGAGTTCGGGGCGGATGCCTCCGCCGCGCACGTGGCCTGCGAAGTGCAGCTCGGCACCACGGACACGCCCGCGGGCTACGGCCTCGCGGTGGCCCTCACCGTCAGCCTGCCGGGGTGGCGGGCGGTGGACCTCCAGCCCCTGCTGCACCGGGCAGACGCGGTCTGCCCGTACTCGCAGGCAGTACGCGGCAACGTACCGCTGACCTTCCTGGCCGTAGACGACCCCGCCACCGATGACCGTGCCTGAGCCGGTGTCGGCGGCCGGCATCCCGGTACCCGATCACGGCGCGTGGCTGCGGCGCGGCATCAGCCGCAACGGCGGACCCCTTCTCGAGGACCGTGAAGTGGTGTGGCTGCAGGCCGGGTCGTACTACGCCGACAGCCGGGGCTTCGCCGGTACGACGTCCTTCGACGGCTCCCAGGTGCACTTTCACCACCTCACGGGCGAGCCCGGCGAAGACACCGGCACCTTCCGGTGGGAGGGTGCGAACCTCGTTGAGCGGGGCAGCAACCCGGACGGCAGCACCTTCCTGGAGATCTGGACCCCGCTCTCCGGCGCAGCCGGCGCCACCGGCTCCTGGTCCGGCCCGGACCACCACGTGGTGTGCGTCGGCCGACACGTGGTGCACGTGGATTCCCGTGCGGGGACGTACTGGCGCCTGTGACCCCCCGGCGGTGGTCCTGCGGCGATGGCTGTCAGCGGCCATGCCGGCTCCACACCACACCTGCTGAACCGGGGCCGGCGGCTGCGGCTGAACGGTGAGGCAAGTACGGTCCCGGATGGCAGCGTTACGTGTCATTGCCAAGGAAGTCGAGGAGGATCCGGCGGCTGGTCTGGGAGGTGAGGCTGCCGTAGACGTCGTCGAAGGCGTGCTCGGCGAAGGGCAGTTCCTTCACCGTGGTGTCGACGCCATGGGCTCGCAGCGAGGCACCGAAGTCCTGGATGGTTTCGGCGGGGGCGCTGCGGTCGCGGTCTCCCACGACGAGCAGTGTGCGCTGCAGTCCCTTCTGGATGTCAGTGGTCGGGGAAACCTCGCGGTAGCGCTCGGGGTACTGGGCAGGTGTGCCGCCGGTGAAGAGTTCTGCGGCCTCACGGGTGCCGGCGATGTCGTCCTCCCACATGGTGCTGACGTTGGTGCCGGGGTAGAAGCCGACGACGGAGTACGGGGGCTTGGGAGTGGTGCCGCCGGTGGCCTGCAGGGTGCCGTTCTGGAGGCGGTAGGCGGTGTTCATGGCGAGCGTGCCACCGGCCGACATGCCACCCAGCGAGATGCGCGAGCTGTCGATGCCGTACTGGTCGGCGTGGTCCTGCACCCAGCCCAGGGCGGTCATGAGGTCTTGCGGGGCCTTGTTCCACGTGGGGCGGTCGGGGGAGGCCAGGCTGTAGTCGACGGCTATCACGGCCACACCGTGCTCCGCCAGCCAACGGCCGGTGCCACGCAGGTCGCTCTTGTCGAAGGTGTGGAAGCCCCCGGCATGAGCGAGCACAAGGGCCGGTGCCTTGCTGCCCTGGCTCTTCCTGGCCAGGTATATGTCCGCCTCGAGTGACTCGCCGTCACGGGTGGCATAGATCTGGGTCGCATCCGGGGTGGCGCCGCTGGGGGAGGCGAGCTGGGTGAACACCTGGCTGAAGGAGACCTTCGTACCGGCGTCGCTCGCGGCGGCGAACTGAATGCCGCTGATGACCAGCGCCGCGATGGTCGACAGAGTGGTCACCGCGGTGAGGATGCGCCCCCAGCGCACCAGGCCGCTACGCCAAGCCAGGGCCCCCGGAGCGACACCGGCCAGGGCGAGTATCGCCAGGTGGAACGGGTACTGTCCGCCGATGACCGGCCCGATCACGCCGGCCTTGGGTATGGCCGGAAAGTATGCGCCCAGCATGATCACGGCTGTCAGGAAGGCCAAGACGGAGGCGATCAAGGCGACACCGACACGTAGGAACTTCATGGTCTTGCCGCGAGAAGTGGCCTGCGAGGCGGGTGCCGGGCGTTGGGCTACGGACATGGCTGCGTTCCTTGGGAGTGCGGGGTGCGGGAGACGGATGTGCTCCCGAACGGGACGCCACAAGGTTCGCTTTCAGGGCCCGTGATCCGCGTCCCCCGGAGGGGCCAACCTGCGGCGTAGCTCTCCAGGGCTACGCCGCGATACGGGGAGCGACCGGACGAGTGATCCCAAACCCTGCTGCGGGACGCGACGTGCCAACTGGCGGCAGGCACTGCGGGATGCCCCTGCTGGCCGGGGCTGTCCAGAGGCTGGGAGCGGCATGGGTCGCCGGCTTACGGGGCGGTTCGCAGCGAGGGTGTCCAGCGGGCAGCGTTCCCGGGGGCGACCAGTCCGGTTTCGTAGGCGAAGACGGCGGCCTGGGTGCGGTCGCGCAGCTGCAGCTTTCGCAGGATGCGGCCCACGTGGGTCTTGACCGTCTCCTCGGCGACGACCAGCACTTGGGCGATCTCCGCATTGGAGAGGCCCTGTGCCACCTGTGCGAGAACTTCGGTCTCGCGGTCGGTGAGGGCGTCGATGCGCACCCCGGTCGGCGGCCTGGCGCCGGGACTCACGCGGGAGAATTCTGCGACGAGTCGCATGGTGATGTCGGGTGCGAGCAGAGCCTCACCCCGAGCCACCACCCTTACGGCCTCCGCGAGCTGGATGCCAGAGGCGTCCTTGAGTAGGAAACCGGAGGCCCCGGCGCGCAAGGCCTCGTAGACGTACTCGTCGAGGTCGAAGGTGGTCAGGATGAGGATCTTCGTTGCCGTTCCGGGGGCGGACGTGATCTGACGGGTGGCCTCGATGCCGTCGAGACCGGGCATCCGGATGTCCATCACGATCACGTCGGGTGCCAGTTCCTCGGACCTGGCGACGGCCTGAGTGCCGTCCTCGGCGGTGGCAACGACCTCGATGTCGGGCTGGGCGCCGAGCAGTACGGAGAAGGCTTCCCGGACCATGGCCTGGTCGTCGGCGATGAGCACACGGATGGTCATGCGTAGGTCTCCTTGCCGGCAGCGCGCGAAGGAGAGGCGGGCAGGGCCGCGCTGACCTCGTAGCCGCCGTCGGGGGTGGGGCCACTGGCGAAGTCGCCGCCGAGCATGGCGGTGCGCTCCCGCATGCCGATGACACCGTGCCCGGAACCGGGTATGGGGGCAGCGGAGAGGGTGGCAGGCCCGTTGACGACCCTCAGACACAATGCATCGCGAGCGTAGGTGAGTTCGATGCTCGCCTCGGCACCGGGGGCATGGCGCAGAACGTTGCTGAGGGCTTCCTGGATGATGCGGTAGGCCGACAGTTCCACGCCCGGAGGCAGATGGCGGGCAGTGCCCTCGATCCGGGTGGAGGTGTGCAGGCCGGCAGCTCGCACGTTGCCGAGCAGCCCATCGAGCTGCGCCAGCGAGGGCTGCGGGCTGGTGCCGGTTGTGCTGCCGCCGGGGCCGTTCGACCGCAGAAGGCCGAGCATGCGGCGCAGTTCGGCCAGCCCTTCCAGTGCGTTCGCGCGGATCGACGCCAGCTCAGTGACCAGTTCCGGTGGGGGAGTCTGGACCCGGTAGGGCGCGGCATCGGCTTGGATGGAGATGAGTGACAGGTGATGGGCCACGACGTCATGCAGCTCGCGGGCGATCCGGGTGCGTTCCTCCAGGACCGTGCGCAACGCCCGTTCCCGGGCCGTGGCGGCGATCTGCTCGGTGAGGCGTGCATGGTCCTCGCGGCGGCCGCGTACCACGGCTCCGATGAGCACGGCCAGAGCGAACAGGGCGAGGGCCCCGGTGATCATCTTCCATGAGCCGACGGTGCCGCCGGACAGCTTCAGCAGAACAGCCAGCACACTGCTGAGCACGGCCGCAGTAATGGCCGAGAACAAGCGCACCCGCAGCGCGAGAAGGAAGAGAACTCCGGCGTGCACCATCCACACATATATCTGAATGTCGTGGGCGGGCGGATACTCCAACGTGATGCCGGTGACGAAGGCCGTCGACAGCCACCAGGCGGACGCCGGCCATCGCAGTGCCACCACCAGCATGGCCGCCTGCCCGACGGCCACGATCGGGTCGGTCGCCCCCGCCGCGGCGGCCGTCAGAACGGCTGCGAGGCACACGAGGCTGTGGGGCAGCCAGCGTAGCCAGCGGGGCCAGGCCAGCGGCGGCATAGGGCAGCGTCGTGTGGTGATGAGGTCAGCCCGCAGAATGCGAAGGCTGGGGCGGTCTGCCATCGCAGCGGTCGTCTCGGGCACGTGGTCATTATCGGCCATCGCAAGCACTCCGGTGGGGTGGGTCGTCCGGAAGCGAGGCCTTCGGCGAACGTGCCGATACGGAGTGGCGTGGTGACGAAGGCGGCCTGCCCCCCGACTCAGCTGTGCGGCTTGGTTTCACTCGTTCATGACGCCTTCCATCCACATGTTCGTCCGCAATCGACGCTACGGAGCACATCCTTGGTTTGCATCCCGCTGGAGAGCCACATCAGCAGGTAGCTCTGCAGAGGGACGAGACGCCTATGAAGCAGGTCAGCGACAGCAACCTGCCATCAACGTGGTGTTGTTGACGTGCGTCATGGAGTGAGTTCTGCGCTGTGCCGTCTTGCGCCGGCTGTGTCGCAGGCATCTGCGCCCACCCAGCCACGGTCCGGGGTGCTGACGTGATGTCGCATGTGCTGCCCGCGGTGCCCCACGCACCTGGAATGGTCAATTCGCCTCATCTCACAGTCTGTGGGCACTTCTTTGGGCTCCGCCACGGGAGGGTGAAGTGGCTCCACGGGGCGTAGGAAGTTGTTTTGGCTCCACGTGTCGGCGTGCTGGCGAAGGTGTGTATCGATGTACGGATGGCGGAGCGCCAGCACCGATCTCGTGGTGGCCGCCAGCCAGCACTGGCATTTGGGTGCCCGGTGCCCGTCGAGGATGATGCGGGGGTGACTGATCAGGTGTCCGCCGTGATTCCGGCGCTGGTGTTCGATGTGGAGCGCATACCCGGCCTGGTTGGCGACCTGGCGATGGCCGGGCGCTTCACGGTGGGTGGTGCCAGCGTGGTCATGGGTCCTTCAGGGATGCTGATCATCGCGGAAGCGGGCGACGACCCAGCCAGGAGCGGTGTGTGGAACGCGGAGGAGGTCCGTCTGTTCGGGCCAGCCCCGGCACCGGTGACCGAGCGGCTCATGGGGTCGCCGTGGGGCACAGACGAAGGCTCGTTGCCGATCCACATCGCGGTCCGCGTGGAGGAAGAGGTCCTGTACCTGGGCACCGCCCAGGTGAGCCAGGCCGGCACGTCCGACGGTGTTCTCACCGACTGCGAACTGCTTTTCGATTCACCGTTGGCCAGGGACCTCCTGGACCGGTTGCGTCCGCCCCGTTCCTCCGTGGATCTTCCTGGCCTGGAGTGGCTCGGGCATGTGAATGGCGACCGTGCGGCAGCGCTGGAGGAATTCGTCACCGGCTGGTACCCCGCCGTCGCCGACACTGAATCGCCGTC
Organism: Streptomyces sp. 147326; assembly: GCF_045000215.1. Taxonomy (NCBI): domain Bacteria; kingdom Bacillati; phylum Actinomycetota; class Actinomycetes; order Kitasatosporales; family Streptomycetaceae; genus Streptomyces; species Streptomyces sp. 147326. Next base: position 8,707,516 of record NZ_CP134201.1, read on the forward strand.
CACCCGGACCGTGTTCCCTCTGCCTGGTGGACTGAGACAGCTCTACCGGCTCGCGGAGAAGCGGCCAGGGATCCTCGGAGTTCAGAACCGGATCCTGCCCGAGCCGGACCTGCACACCGACTCTCTCGGGGAGATGCTCGTCTTCGGAGTCGAGAACCAAGGCGGCTTCTTCTGGTCGCTCCTGGGGACGCATGACGGTCCTGAGGCCGATCCGACTGTCTGGTTCCGTGTGTTCGACGAGGAGCCGATTGCAGAACAGGACCGCTGAGCGGCTTCTTGATCCAGTTCTCTCTCTTCGAGGCTTCCATGGGCGCCGAATACCTGGCCCTGTCCCGCAGGCTCACGGCACCACAGGTCGACCATCTAACCCAAGCGCTGCACCTTGTGCCCCTGCGACCCTTCTGGCCCTGGGCTCCCACCCGTTTCTATGTGGCTCGCGGCCTGGTCATGCGTGTCAGCACCCAGGACGGCGAGGAGTTCGATGCCTGGGGCGGCGCCACCCACCGAAGCGCCCTGGCCCCGCTGGCCGACCTCCCGATCGACTGGAAGCGCTTCGACGGCTAACCGTCACAGGATCAGCGACAGAACGAGTCCACCTGCACGCCGGGACTGCTTGCTCTTCGCGGGTGACCTGCCCACGTTGCAGTGAATGCGGTGGGCCGTCCGCCTCTCGGCGACAGGGCGTGGTCCATCGGTCGTGGTCATGCCGGGGCCGTGTCGTTCGGATGCGCGGTCGTGCTGGGAGGCCGGTGTGGGTTCGTCGCGAGCTCACCGGGGCGTGTTTTGGTGTGGGTCGTGGGTCTCATTCACAGTGCCCGCTGCCCGCTGCCCGCTGCCCGCTGCCCGCTGCCCGCTGCCCGCTGCCCGCTGCTCGCTTCACCGCCTCTCCTGCCCGTTTCCTCTCTGGCTCCGTCCCCGCGCCGGGTATTCCCGTGCCCGCCGCGCCCGCCTGTCCCTGTGCTTGCCTTCCGTTTCCCGGCGTTCCCGCGTGTGCTGTCCGCGTGCCGGGCGTTTCCGCGCTCGCCGTTCCGGCGTCTGCTGTCCCGGCTGTTTTGGTGTCGGGTGTTCCTGTGTTGGGTGGGTGGGGCTCTGGTTGGGGTGTGCCGGTGCCGTGTGGGTGTCCGTGTGGGGTGGGTGTGCGGGCCGGTGTGCGGGCGGCGGTCTGGTCCGGTGTGGTGGTGGTTGTGGCGTGTTCATGCTGTTCGGCTGTGCCGGGGGTGTTGGGCGGGCCGCTGGGTTCTGTTTGATGCCCGCCGGCTCCTCGTCTGCTGTGTGACTCTCGCGCGTGCGGGGGTTGCTGTTCCCGGGCGGTGGCGGTGGCGGCAGCGGGGGTGGTGTTGCTGTTCCCGGGTGGGGGTGGTGGCTGGGCGGCGGGGGTCTGCCCGGGGCTGTGTGGCCGGGGTGGCGGGTGGGTGGTGGCGGGGGCTGGTGGGGCCGTGTGGTGGTGTGTGGGTCAGGCCCGGGTGCGCTGCGGCGGGTACGGCGGGTGCGGCGGGTGCGGCGGGTGCGCGGGTGCGGCGGGTGTGTGCGGTGTGGTGGGTGCGGCAGGTACGGCGATGCGGCGTCTGCGGTGTGGTGGGTGCGGAGGGGTGGTTTCGGCTGGTCTGCACCCTTTGATTCTGGTGTGGTTCCGATGTTTCGGCTGGGGTGTTGGGGGGTGTGTGGGGTGACGTTGGGTGAGGTTGGGGTGGTGTGGGGGTGAGCCGTCCCATAGGGCGCACGTCACATACGAGCTGGGGTAGTAGGCGGTGGAGGGCCTGCGACAGTCTCCTTGTGCCGGTTTCTGCCTGTATGGATCGCTTTTCTGCCGGTGTGGGTTGCTTCTGTTGTGGTGGGGGGTGGGTGGCTGGCTGCGAGGTGGGCTAGTAGGCGGGGTCGTTGCCAGGGGGTCGGGTCGTGGGTAGAACTGGATGTGTCGCCGGGCGGCACGGGTGTTTCACCCGCTGCCTGCGGATCCCCTCTGTATCTGTGAGTGGTTCACGTATGTCTTCGGCATGCCGCGACGGTCTTTGTTCCCTTCGGAAGGTCTATCTGTGTCCAACGCTGTCATCCGCCGCATTGCCGCTTCTAAGAAGGCCCTCGCGGGTTCCGTCCTCGCCCTGGGCGTCGCCGGTTCCATGCTTGCTGCGGTTCCCGCGCAGGCTGCCCCGATGAGCGCCAAGGCGATCGCCCAGCAGATGATCAAGGACCCGGCCCAGTTCGCTGCCTTCGACAAGATCATCTCGCATGAGAGTGGCTGGGACTACACCGCGACGAACGCTTCCTCCGGTGCTTACGGCCTGGCTCAGGCCCTGCCGGCGTCGAAGATGGCCTCCGCGGGCGCGGACTGGAAGACCAACCCGGCCACCCAGATCAAGTGGGGTCTGGACTACATGAACGAGCGCTACGGCAGCCCCGTCGGCGCCTGGAACTTCTGGTCCGCCAACCACTGGTACTAAACCGCCGGGCACACAGCCGGTATACGAAGACGCCCGGCCGGGATTTTCCCGGCCGGGCGTCCTCGCGTCCACAGCCGCCCCGGGCCCCCAAGCCCCCCGGGCCTCCCCGGGCCTCCGGGCCTCCCCGGGCCGCCGGGGCTCCCCGGGCCGCCGGGCCTCCCTGGGCCGTCGGGGCTCCGAGCCTCCCAAGCGACCCGAGCCTCCCGAGTCTCGGAGCCTCCGGGCCTCCGAGCCCCTCGGACTTCCGGAGCCCCGGCTCCCAGGCCGCAAGGCGGCCGGGCTGCCGGGCCCGCACGCCGCCGAGCCCCCGAGCCGCGAGCCCCTCGGGCCGCCGAGTCCCCCGGGCCGCCGAGTCCCCAGGGCCGCCGGGCCCCCAGGGCTGCCGGGGCGCCGCCGAGCCCTCCGGGCCTTCGGGGCGAGCCCCCAGGCCCCTGGGCTGTCGAGCCGCCGGGCCCCTGGGCCGCTGGGCCGCCGGGCCGCTGGACCGCTGGGCAGGGCCGTCGAGCTGCCGGGCCGCTGGGCCGTCGAGTCGCTGGGCCGTCGTCCCTCCGGCCCTCCGGGCCCCCCAAGCCTCCGGGTCCCAGGGCTGTCGAGCCCTCCGGGCTGCGGGGCGAGTCCCCGAGCCTGGGCTGTCGAGCTGTCGAGCTGTCGAGCTGTCGAGCTGCCGGGCCGCTCGGCCGCTGGGCCGCTGGGCCGGGCTGTCGACCTGCCGGGCCGCCGGGCCCTCGAGCTGCCGGGTCTCCGGCTCCGGAGCCCCGAGCTCCCCGGCCCCCTGGGCCTCCGGAGCTCCCCGGGCCGCACAGCTGCCGGGCTGCCGGGCCGTCGCCGGGTCTGCTGGGTTGCCGGGGGGTTTTCGGGGTTTCGGATGGGTTCAGCGTGGGGGTGGGTGGTGAGTCAGTGGCGTGCGATCTGTTCGCGGGTGGTGACCGGTGCCCCGCCCCGCTGCGTGAGGTGGGTGAGGAAGCCGTCGAGGGCGCGGATACGGCCGGGCCGGCCGATGATCCGGGAGTGCAGGCTGATGCTCATCCTCCGTGGCCGGCCGGCGCCCTCGGCGTGGAGGGTGTCGAACGTGTCGATGAGGTAGGCGAGCATTGCGTCCGCCGTCGTGAAGCCGTGGACGATCAGGAACTTGAAGCCGTTCGCATCCAGGCTGTACGGCACCACGAGGTGCGGGCGGCCGCCCGTCTCCAGATAGAACGGCAGGTCGTCCGAGCAGTCGTCGCTGTCGTAGAGGAAACCGCCCTCCTCGGTGACCAGGCGCCGGGTGGCGGGGCTGGTCCGGCCGGTGTACCAGCCGACGGGCCGGCGTCCCACGAGGTGCTCGATCGTGGCGACCGTACGCGCGATGCCGGCGCGCTCGACGTCCTGGGGCACGTGGCGGTAGTCGATCCAGCGCCAGCCGTGGCCCGCCACCTCCCAGCCCGCGGCGCCCGTCGCCCGCGCCGCGCCGGTTGCGCTCAAGGGCCCGCCCTACCGCGTACACGGCGCGCGGTGCGCGGTGGGCGTGCGGTGGATGCGCCAGAAACCGGCGCGCGCACCAGGCGAACATCGACTCGGCGTTCAGGTCACGGCCGCCCACCACGGGCGGCGCACCGACGGCCTCGTGAAGGAATCCCTGCGAGCCGCGGTCGCCTTCAAGAACGCTTTGCTCTGCGCCTTCCTCGTAGTCCAGGACAAGACTGACCGCGACACGGGCACCGCCGCCAGGCGGCATGCGGCGGCTCGGCGCCGTAACCGACGAGGTCACGCTGATCCCCGGACACGGGCCGCGCCCTACCCCCGGCACACGCCCGGACGCGGGTGACGCGGCGCCGGCCGGCAGCCCCCGGGGCGGTCAGCCCGTACCGCCCGGCGCCGACCCCGCCCGGCAAAAGGAGACGGCAGGGGAGGGGGTGGGAGACGGCAGGTGACGCAGACGCGCCGCCGGGCCGGGCCGGGGAAGAGAGCGGCCAGCCGCCGCCAGCCAGCCGCCAGCCGCCGCCAGCCGGCCGCCGGCCGCCAGCCGGGGCCGCCAGCCCAGCGTCCGGCCGGCAGCCTGCGCCGGGGCCGCCAGTCTGCGTCCGGCCGGCAGCCTGCGCCGGGGCCGCCAGTCTGCGTCCGGCCGGTTGCCGGCGTCCTGCGCCCGCCGGCCCCGGCCAGGCAAAAGCCCCGCCCGGATTCTTTCTTTGACTGGCTGCGGCGGGGGACCAGGTGCCTGCCGGCCTCGGCCAGGAGGAGTCCTGCCCGGAGTCTTTCCTTGACCGGCTGCGGCCGGGGGACCAGGCGCCTGCGCCCACCCGCAGGGCCGCCCCGGCTCCGTACAGAGGCAGCCGCAGCGTCGTCGTGGCACTCGGCGGCGGCTTTGCGCCTCCTGGCTGTACGCCCGGGCGGCGCTGTCGCGTAACGGCCGGGGCCGCGACGGCTGCCTGTGTGCGGATGGCCTCGTACCTGCTGAGCCCCTCGCATCCGCTGCGGGTGCCCGGGATCGGGAACAGCCAGTCCCAGCGCTGCGTCATGGGGGCCAGCGCGATCGCCACGCACAGGCCGACGACCAGCGCGCGCGGCGGCCAGGGTGCGCATTCACGCCCGACCGGACGCCGGGCCTCCACGCGGGCTGCCCGCGGAAGGCGAAGGCCACCGCGAACAGTGTCCCCCCGATGTAGGTGGCGAACCGCTGCCGATGACCCCGGCCTGACCACCGGCCGTCATCCCCCGCTCCGGCGCCCTCGCTCGCCCTCGCCCGCTGCGGGCGCTGCGGGCGGGGTTGTTGAGGCCGGGCTCGCTCACGGGCCCCTCCTGCAGGCCGGTGTGGACACGGCGTGTGTCCTGCGTACGGGCGAGGGCCTGGCCGCCGTCTGCGGCCTGGAGGCGGTCAAGGAGGCCGCGGCTCCCCGACCGGCTCATGCGCTCCCGGAAGTTCGTCCCGCTGCTGCTGGCTGGGGTCCTGGTGTTGAGGGCGGGGGTTTCGTCGCCGGCGGCCGGCGGCCGGGGGCCGGGGGCCGGGGGCCGGGGGGCCGGGGCGTTGAGGCTGGTGCGGGGCCAGGTCCGGGCCGGTGCCGAGTATGCCGCGGGTGAGGAGGTGATCGCCGCTCTGGCTGATGGTGTGCGCGTGGGGAACGAGTTCGGCTCGGACGCGACGTGCGGGGTGTGGCTCCGCGGAACGACTGTGTGCAGCCAGATCTGTGTGCTGAGCACGGCCCGGTGCAGCCGGGAGGATGCCGGTGACGTGGGTTGAGGCAGGGCGTCGGGCCTGCCGGTACACCGTCGTTGCCGCTGGGAACTGGTTCGTCTGGGTGCGGCCCGGGGTCTGCGCCTGCGACATGGCTGCGGCGCTGCCCGCCTCCGTGGTCCTGGACCCGTTCACGCAGAAGCAGGGGAAGCCGGGGAAGCCGGGGAAGCCGGGGTTGTGGGGGTTGTGCTGTGCGGCTGGGACGGGTTTGGCGGTGGCGGAGGGTGCGCGGCCGGTACGGGTTTGTTGGGCAGGCGTGGACAGTGGTGGGCAGGGGCCCGTTCTGTGGGGCGTGGTGAGTGGACAGGGCCTGGGCGGAGGCTGTGTGTCATACATCCGCGTGCCCGCTCCTGAAGGGGCAGCAAGTCATGGTATTCCGTCCGATCCGTAGGGTGACGGTGCTGACCGCGGCCGCAGCCCTGTGCGCTACCGCCACCGCTACCGCCACCGCTACCGCTACCGCTGCCGTCGCCGCTGCCGTCGTGGTCTCCGGTTCTTGCCCTGCCCACGGTGCTTCGGGCGCCGGCCGGCACGTGGCGGGGATCGTTGCGGCGTGGGCGTGTGCCTGGAACGGCATCGATCCCCGGGCGTTGGGGGCCCTGTTCACCGCTGGCGGTATCTGCACTGACGGGGCCGTGGCCGTCACTTTCCGCGGGCGGGGGGAGGTTGTCGGGTGGAGGGCCCGGGCCGGCAGCCTCATCGACGGCGTTCACGTCGCCGTCCGTGCTACCCGCGTCCGGGGGGACCGGGTCACGGTCCGGGCCGTCTGCTCCGGCGGTCTCAGGGGTGTGCCCCAGCCCTTCGCGGTGGCGATGACCACCGTCCTCGGCCTCGGCCGCGGTCACTGGCGGATCGTCTTCGGCCGGGATCGCTACGGCCTGGCCGTGCTCCTGTCGCAGTCCGGGCTGCCCGCGGGCTGGACGCCGCCCGCCCGGTGAGGGGGGCCGGCCGCTCGAGAACCGCTCGAAGGCGGCTGGAGCGATCCACCGCCGCCGGCCCTCGCGCCCGTATGATCCCCATGACTTGACGATTCGATGACCCGTTCCCGAAGAATCGATGACCGACAGACTTGGCGGACGGACGAACAGGGGGACGCACGATGGAGACCGCACGCCTGGCCTCGCTCATCGCCGCCACGCTCACCACCGGACTGGTCAGTGGCCTCTTCTACGGTTTCTCCGTTTCCGTGATGCCGGGTCTGAAGCGCACCGACGACCGTACGGTCATCGAGGTCATGCAGCGCATCAACGTGGCCATCCTGAACGGCTGGTTCGTCCTCGGCTACATCGGGGCGTTCCTGTTCACGGCGCTGGCTCTGGCCCTGCACATTCCCTCCGACGGCCGTGACGTGCTGGTGCCTTTGATCGCGGCCCTGGTCTGTTACATCGTTTCGATGGGTGTCACCAACAAGGTGAACATTCCGCTCAACAACATGCTGGAGAAGGCCGGTCCGGCCGACCGGATCCCCGACCCCGCAGCCGTCCGGCGTGCTTTCGAGGGCCCCTGGTCCCGTGCGAACGTGTGGCGGACCCTGCTGTGCACGGCGTCTGTGGGCTTCCTGTCCTGGGCGCTGTACCTGCACGGCCAGACCGGCTGACCCCCCTGACCCCTCCTGGCTGACCCCACCCCCCTGGCTGTCCCGTCTGACTGTCCCGTCTGGTTGTTCCTCTGGTTGTCCTCCGGCCGGCCGTCCCCCCGGCCGGCCGGGGGCGGGATGCGCGAAGTCCCCCGGCCCGGTGGCCGGGGGACTTCGCGGTGCTGTGTGTGGGGGGGAGGGTTCGGGCCGCGGTTCAGCGGGTGGCGCGGCCGTAGAGGACCAGGGCACGGGAGAGGGCCGTCAGGGCCACCGTGCACAGCAGGGTGCGGATGATGTTGGTGGTCACCCAGGTGCTCTTGAACTTGTCGACGATCGAGAAGTCGGTGAGCTTCGCCGCGTCACCGGCGTCGGCGAGTTGATTGTTGAGCGGGATGTTCACGGAGAAGGTGATCATCAGGACGAGGAAGTAGGCCACGGTGGCCGCCGCGACCCAGATCGCCACGGTGCGCCGTCCCTTGCGGAACTCGACGATCGCGGAGGCGGCGGAGGCGAGCAGGGCCAGGACGAAGGCCATGCCGAAGAGTCCGTTGCCGTCGATCGCCGCGTTGAAGTTCTGCATCGCGGTGACGTAGGTGCGCTCGTCGCCCGCTGCCAGACCGGGCATGACCGAGACGTCGAAGGCGAAGAAGAGGCCGGCCATCAATCCCATGAGGATCGTGGAGACCAGCAGGAGCGCGGTGGCCGCCTTTCCGCGCCCGGCGGGCACCGGCGCGGGGGAATGGGGCTGGGGCTGGGGTGGGGTGTAGGGGCCGGGCTGGGTCTGGTACGGGCTCGGGCCTCCGGCGGAGTAATGCTGGGGGCTGCCGGCCGGGTTGGGGTTCATGGGACATCCTCGTCTGGGGTGGTGGGAGCACTGCTCTTTCGGCACGGACATCCGATCGTGACACTCCCGGGGACACCCGGCCATGGGCTTTCCACCGGCTCTCGAGCGAACCTCGAGAGCCGGTGGCCCGATCTTTTCGGCCGCCGGTCAGCGGCTGGTCAGCGGCCGGTCAGCGGCTGGTCAGCGGCCGGTCAGGGGATGGTCAGGGGCTGGTCAGTAGCGGTAGTGGTCCGGCTTGTAGGGGCCGTCGACGTTCACGCCGATGTAGGCGGCCTGTTCGGGGCGCAGGGTGGTGAGGCGGACGCCGAGGGCGTCGAGGTGGAGGCGGGCGACCTTCTCGTCGAGGTGCTTGGGGAGCACGTACACGTCGGTCGGGTACTCCTCGGGCTTGGTGAAGAGCTCGATCTGGGCCAGGGTCTGGTCCGCGAAGGAGTTCGACATGACGAAGGACGGGTGGCCGGTGGCGTTGCCCAGGTTCAGCAGACGGCCCTCGGACAGCACGATGAGGACTTTGCCGTCGGGGAACTTCCAGGTGTGGACCTGCGGTTTGACCTCGTCCTTGACGATGCCGTCGGTCTTCGCGAGGCCGGCCATGTCGATCTCGTTGTCGAAGTGGCCGATGTTGCCGACGATGGCCTGGTGCTTCATCTTGGCCATGTCGGCGGCCATGATGATGTCCTTGTTGCCGGTCGTGGTGATGAAGATGTCCGCGCTCTCGACGACGTCGTCGAGGGTGGCGACCTGGTAGCCGTCCATCGCGGCCTGCAGTGCGCAGATGGGGTCGATCTCGGTGACGATGACGCGGGCGCCCTGGCCGCGCAGGGATTCGGCGCAGCCCTTGCCGACGTCGCCGTAGCCGAAGACCACGGCGGTCTTGCCGCCGATGAGGACGTCGGTGGCACGGTTGATGCCGTCGATCAGGGAGTGGCGGCAGCCGTACTTGTTGTCGAACTTCGACTTCGTCACCGCGTCGTTCACGTTGATCGCCGGGAACAGCAGAGCGCCGGCCTGGTGCATCTCGTAGAGGCGGTGGACGCCGGTGGTGGTCTCCTCCGTCACGCCGCGGATGCCGGATGCGAGCGCCGTCCAGTCGATGGAGGTGTTCTGCAGCAGGTTAAGGACCAGGGCCATTTCCTCGTTGTCCGCGGTGGACGGGTCCGGGACGGTGCCCGCCTTCTGGTGCTCGACGCCCTTGTGGACCAGGAGGGTGGCGTCACCGCCGTCGTCGAGGATCATGTTGGGGCCCGTGTGGCCGGGCCAGGTCAGGGCCTGCTCGGTGCACCACCAGTACTCCTGGAGTGTTTCGCCCTTCCAGGCGAAGACGGGGATCCCGGCGGCGGCTATGGCGGCGGCCGCGTGGTCCTGGGTGGAGTAGATGTTGCAGGACACCCAGCGCACCTGGGCGCCGAGCGCCACCAGCGTCTCGATCAGGACGGCCGTCTGCACGGTCATGTGCAGGGAGCCGGTGATGCGGGCCCCGGCCAGCGGCTGTGAGGGGGCGTACTCGCGGCGGATCGACATCAGACCGGGCATCTCGTGCTCGGCCAGGGTGATCTCCTTGCGGCCGAATTCCGCGAGGGAGAGGTCGGCGACCTTGAAGTCCATGGGTTCTACTCCGTGGTGGTGGTGGCTGGGCTGTGGCTGACGTTCAGGTTCTGATGGATCTCTAGAGTCGCGGTGGACTTGTTGAGGGTGATGTAGTGCAGGCCCGGCGCACCCTCGGCGAGCAGACGCTCGGCCATGACGGTCGCGTACTCGACACCGATGCGGTGGCCGGCCGTCGGATCGTCTTTCGCCGCCTCCAGCCGCTGGGCCAGTGCGGCCGGGAAACGGGCGTCGCTGAGCTCGGCGAAGCGCCGGATCTGGCGGAAATCGGTGGCCGGCATGATCTCGGGGATGACCGGTGTCAGACAGCCGACGGCGCCGAGCCGGTCGCGCAGGCGCAGGTAGTCCTCGGCGTGGAAGAACATCTGGGTGATGGCGTAGTCGGCGCCGGCCCGGCACTTGGCGGCGAAGTGCCGGATGTCCTGGCTCCAGCCGGGCGAGCGGGGATGCCGCTCGGGGAACGCCGCGACCCCTACCGTGAAGTCACCCAGCTGCCGTATCAGAGTGACCAGTTCGTGGGCGTGGGTCAGCCCGTGCGGATGCGGAGTCCACTGCCCCTTCGGATCGCCGGGCGGGTCACCGCGCAGGGCGAGCACGTCACGGATGCCCGCGTCGGCGTACTGGCCGATGATGTGGCGCAGCTCGGCGACCGAGTGCCCCACCGCCGTCAGGTGCGCGACCGGGCGCAGGGTGGTCTGCGCCGCGATGCGCTTGGTGACCTCCACGGTCCGGTCGCGGGAGGAGCCGCCGGCCCCGTAGGTGACGGAGACGAAGGACGGCGCGAACGGCTCGATGCGGCGGATCGCCGCCCACAGGGTGCGCTCCCCGGCGTCGGTCTTGGGCGGGAAGAACTCGAAGGAGAAGGTCCGCCGGCCCTTCGACAGCAGCTCGCGGACACCAGGGGCGGCGGGGGCAGAGGTGCGGGGGCGGTCGGTGGTGGCGGCCAGGGCAGCCGGCATGTCGGACTCCTTCCAACTCATCCGGTCTCAGCGTGCGTTGAAGTACGTCGCTTCGGGGTGGTGGATCACGATCGCGTCGGTGGACTGCTCCGGGTGGAGCTGGAACTCCTGCGACAGGTGGACGCCGATCCGCTCCGGCTGCAGGAGAGCGGCGATCTTCGCCCGGTCCTCCAGGTCGGGGCAGGCGGGATAGCCCAGCGAGTAGCGGCAGCCCTGGTACTCGGTGCGGAACATGCCGTCCATGGAGCCCGGGTCGGAGCCGGCGATGCCCAGTTCGCTGCGGACGCGGGCGTGCCAGTACTCGGCCATGGCCTCGGCGAGCTGCACGGACAGGCCGTGCAGCTCCATGTATTCGCGGTAGGCGTCGGCGGCGAACAGCCTGGCCGTCTCCTCACCGATGCGGCTGCCGACGGTGACGATCTGGAAGCCGACGACGTCGGTTGCCCCGCTGTCCTCGGAGCGGAAGAAGTCCGCCAGGCACAGCCGGCGGCCGCGGCCCTGGCGGGGGAAGGTGAAACGGGTCCGCTCGGATCCGTTCTCGTCCAGGACGATCAGGTCCTCGCCCTTGGAGACGCACCGGAAGTAGCCGTGCACCACGGCTGCTTCGAGGAGTTGGCCGGTGTGCAGGCGCTCCAGCCAGCCGCGCAGCCTCGGGCGTCCGTCCGTCTCGATGGACTGGGCGTCCTTCAGACCCCACTGGCCCTTGAACAGAGCGCTCTCGTCCAGCCAGGAGGCGTACTCCTTGAGGGGGATGCCCTTGACGACGCGGGTGCCCCAGAACGGCGGGGCGGGCACCGGGTTGTCGGCGGCGGTGTCGGAGCGGCCGCCGGGCTGTGGCTGCGCCGCCGGGAGCGGGGTGTCGCGCTTGGGGACGCGGCGCTGCTTCAAAGGCGGCAGTACGGCGCCGGGAACACCGCGCTTGACTCCCATCAGGGCGTCCATGAGGCGCAGGCCTTCGAAGGCGTCGCGGGCGTAGCGGACTTCGCCTTCGTAGATTTCGTGGAGGTCTTGTTCGACGTAGGCGCGGGTGAGGGCGGCGCCGCCGAGGATGACGGGGTAGTCGGTGGCCAGCTTGCGCTGGTTGAGCTCCTGAAGGTTCTCCTTCATGATCACGGTCGACTTCACCAGCAGACCCGACATGCCGATCACGTCGGCCTTGTGTTCCTGCGCGGCCTCCAGGATCGCCGAGACCGGCTGCTTGATACCGATGTTGACGACGTTGTAGCCGTTGTTGGTGAGGATGATGTCGACGAGGTTCTTGCCGATGTCGTGGACGTCACCGCGGACGGTGGCCAGCACGATGGTGCCCTTGCCCTCGTCGTCGGTCTTCTCCATGTGCGGCTCCAGGAACGCCACCGCCGTCTTCATGACCTCCGCGGACTGCAGGACGAAGGGGAGCTGCATCTGCCCGGAGCCGAACAGCTCACCGACGACCTTCATGCCCTCCAGCAGCGTGTCGTTGACGATGCCGAGGGCGGGGCGGGTCTGCAGGGCCTCCTCGAGGTCCGCTTCCAGGCCGTTCTTCTCCCCGTCGATGATCCGCCGCTGCAGCCGCTCGTCCAGCGGCAGCGCGAGGAGCTCCTCGGCGCGGCCGGCCTTCAGCGACTTGGTGTTGACGCCCTCGAAGAGGGCCATCAGCTTCTGCAGCGGATCGTAGTCACCCGCCCGCCGGTCGTAGATCAGATCCAGGGCGGTGGTGACCTGCTCCTCGTCGAACCGGGCGATCGGCAGGATCTTCGAGGCGTGGACGATCGCCGAGTCCAGGCCGGCCTTCACACACTCGTCGAGGAAGACGGAGTTCAGCAGGACACGCGCGGCCGGGTTGAGGCCGAAGGAGATGTTCGACAGGCCCAGGGTGGTCTGGACGTCCGGGTGGCGGCGCTTGAGCTCACGGATCGCCTCGATCGTGGCGATGCCGTCCTTGCGGGACTCCTCCTGCCCGGTGCAGATCGTGAAGGTGAGGGTGTCGATGAGGATGTCCGACTCCCGGATCCCCCAGTTCCCCGTCAGATCACCGATGAGGCGTTCGGCGATGGCGACCTTGTGCCCGACGGTGCGGGCCTGCCCCTCCTCGTCGATGGTCAGCGCGATCAAAGCCGCACCGTGCTCCTGCGCCAACCGGGTCACCAGCGCGAAACGGGACTCGGGGCCGTCACCGTCCTCGTAGTTGACCGAGTTGATGACCGCACGCCCGCCGAGCTTCTCCAGACCCGCCCGGATGACGGGAACCTCGGTCGAGTCCAGCACGATCGGCAGCGTGGACGCGGTCGCGAAACGGCCCGCCAGCTCCTCCATGTCGGCGACACCGTCACGGCCCACGTAGTCCACGCACAGGTCGAGCATGTGCGCGCCCTCACGGATCTGATCGCGGGCCATCTCCACACAGTCGTCCCAGCGGGCCTCCAGCATCGCCTCACGGAACTTCTTCGACCCGTTCGCGTTGGTGCGCTCACCGATCGCCATGTACGAGGTGTCCTGACGGAAGGGAACCGTCTGGTAGAGCGAGGCCGCACCCGGCTCGGGCTGCGGGGCGCGCTCGGTGACCGCCGCACCGCGGACCCGCTCCACCACCTGCCGCAGATGCTCCGGCGTGGTACCGCAGCAGCCGCCCACCAGGGACAGCCCGTACTCGCGGACGAAGGTCTCCTGGGCGTCCGCCAGCTCGGCGGCGCTCAGCGGATAGTGCGCACCCTCCTTCGTCAACACCGGAAGACCCGCGTTGGGCATGCAGGACAGCGGGATACGGGCATTGCGCGCCAGATACCGCAGGTGCTCGCTCATCTCCGCAGGACCCGTCGCACAGTTCAGACCGATCATGTCGATCCCCAGCGGCTCCAGCGCCGTCAGGGCCGCGCCGATCTCCGAGCCCAGCAGCATGGTGCCGGTGGTCTCGACGGTGACGGAGCAGATCAGCGGGACGGTGACGCCCAGCGCCTCCATCGCCCGCCGGGCACCGATGATCGAGGACTTCGTCTGCAGCAGGTCCTGCGTCGTCTCCACCAGCAGCGCATCCGCGCCGCCGGTGATCAGGCCCTCGGCGTTGATCTGGTAGGCGTCACGGATCTGCCCGTAGGTGATGTGCCCCAGCGTCGGCAGCTTCGTACCCGGCCCCATGGAGCCCAGCACCCAGCGCTGCTGCCCCGTCGACGCGGTGAACTCGTCGGCGACCTCGCGGGCGATCCGCGCACCCGCCTCCGACAGCTCGAAGTTGCGCTCCGCGATGTCGTACTCCGCCAGCGCCGCGTAGTTCGTACCGAAGGTGTTCGTCTCGACGCAGTCCACACCCACCGCGAAATACGCCTCATGCACCGTTCGCACGATGTCCGGACGGGTGACATTCAGAACCTCGTTGCAGCCCTCCAGCTGCTGGAAGTCCTCCATCGAGGGATCCTGCGCCTGCAGCATCGTTCCCATCGCCCCGTCGGCGACCACCACACGCGTCGCGAGCGCCTCCCGCAGCGCATCCGCCCGCATCTGCGCGTCCTGCACGTCCGCCGTCATGCCGGCCGCCCCAGCTTCGCCTCCAGCAGCCCGCCCGCCCGCTCCCCGTACACCGTGCGGACGGTGGCGAGCAGAGCCTCCGGCCGGATCTCGTACGCCTGGGATCCGACCGTCGCCAGGACCAGCGCCGACATCGCGCAGCCGAGCTGCGCGGCGCTCTCCAGCGGCAGGCCCCAGCTGACGGCGGCCAGGAATCCGGAGCGGAAGGCGTCGCCGACACCGGTCGGGTCCTCGGCGCGGACGCCGGGCACCGCGCCCACGGTGATGACCGGCTCGCCCTTGCGGTCGATACGGACGCCCTGCGCGCCCAGGGTGGTCACCCACGCCCCGACGCGGTCCAGGACCTCCTGGCGGCTCCACCCGGCCCGCTCCCGCAGCAGCGCGGACTCGTACTCGTTGGTGAACAGCCAGCGGGCCCCGGTCACCAGAGTGCGCACCTCGGCGCCGGTGAGGCGGGCGAGCTGCTGCGAGGGGTCGGCGGCGAAGTCGACGCCCAGCTCCCGGGCCTGCTCGGTGTGGCGGACCATCGCACCGGGATCGTTGGGCGAGACGAGCACCAGATCCAGGGGCGCGCGGTCGTGGACGGCGCGCAGGTCGATACGGCCGGCCTCGGCCATGGCGCCCGCGTAGAAGGCGGCGATCTGGTTGGTGTCCTGGTCGGTCATGCACATGAAGCGGGCGGTCTGGTGCTCGCAGGAGACGTACACCGAGCCGGTGTCGACGCCGTGTTCCTTGAGCCAGACCTCGTACTCGGCGAAGTCCGGGCCCACGGCGCCCACCAGGAGGGGGTCCAGGAGGAGGCCGCCGAGGCCGAAGGCGATGTTGGCCGCCACTCCGCCCCGCCGCACCTGGAGGGTGTCGACGAGGAACGACAGCGAGAGGTGTTCCAGCTGGTCGGGGAGCAGCTGGTCGACGAACCGGCCCGGGAAGGCCATGAGGTGATCTGTGGCGATGGATCCGGTCACCGCGATACGCACGTGGACTCCTGTGAACTGGTCTGATGCCGGCGGGGCGAGACGGGGCGAGACGGGGCGGGGCGAGACGGGGCGAGACGGGGTGGGGGGCCTGACGGGGCGGGGGCGGGGGCGGGGCGGTGTGTGTGTGCCGGTGGGGGACGGGCCGGGCGGGGGCCGGGGTGCTCAGGCGGCGGCGGCCTTCAGCAGCTCGGCGCGGTCGGTGCGCTCCCAGGTGAAGTCCGGCAGTTCACGGCCGAAGTGGCCGTAGGCAGCGGTCTGCGCGTAGATCGGCCGCAGCAGATCGAGGTCGCGGATGATCGCGGCCGGACGCAGGTCGAAGACCTCCCCGATGGCCCGCTCGATACGGCCGGTGGGCACCGTGTGGGTACCGAAGGTCTCCACGAACAGACCCACCGGCTCGGCCTTGCCGATCGCGTACGCGACCTGGACCTCGCAGCGCGAGGCGAGACCGGCGGCGACGACGTTCTTGGCGACCCAGCGCATCGCGTACGCGGCGGAGCGGTCGACCTTGGAGGGGTCCTTGCCGGAGAACGCGCCGCCGCCGTGGCGGGCCATCCCCCCGTACGTGTCGATGATGATCTTGCGGCCGGTCAGGCCGGCGTCGCCCATCGGGCCGCCGATCTCGAAACGGCCGGTCGGGTTGACCAGCAGCCGGTAGCCCTCGGTCTCCAGCTTGATGCCGTCCTCGGCGAGCCGGCGCAGCGTGTGCTCGACGACCGATTCGCGGATGTCCGGGGCCAGCAGGGCCTCCAGGTCGATGTCGCAGGCGTGCTGGGTCGAGACGACGACGGTGTCCAGGCGCACGGCCCTGTCACCGTCGTACTCGATGGTGACCTGCGTCTTGCCGTCGGGCCGCAGGTAGGGGATCGTCCCGTTCTTGCGGACCTCGGACAGCCGGCGCGAGAGCCGGTGCGCGAGGTGGATCGGGAGCGGCATGAGCTCGGGGGTCTCGTCGCAGGCGTAGCCGAACATCAGGCCCTGGTCGCCGGCGCCCTGCCGGTCCAGCTCGTCCTCATCACCCTCCACCCGGCTCTCGTAGGCGGTGTCGACACCCTGCGCGATGTCCGGGGACTGGGCGCCGATGGACACCGACACACCGCAGGAGGCGCCGTCGAAGCCCTTCTGCGAGGAGTCGTAGCCGATCTCCAGGATCTTGGCCCGCACCAGCTGCGCGATGGGGGCGTAGGCCTGCGTGGTGACCTCGCCGGCTATGTGCACCAGGCCGGTGGTGATGAGGGTCTCCACCGCCACCCGGGAGGCGGGGTCCTCGGCGAGGAGCGCGTCGAGGATCGTGTCGCTGATCTGGTCGGCGATCTTGTCGGGGTGTCCCTCGGTCACGGACTCCGAGGTGAACAGACGGCGGGACATCTCACTCCAGGTGGTGTGGGGACGGGTGGTCGGATCGGGCAGGGGTCAGGCGTGGGGGACACGGCCGGACACGGTTCTGTTGCCGAGGATCCTGCCGCCCGCTCCTCGGCCCGTCCTTGAGGGCGCGTCGAGCGGAGTTGGCCGGTTCCCCCACCTCCGCTCGATGCGGCGCCCCCCCGGCGGGCGCCGCTACCGGATACGGAAATTGGCCATCATGCCCATCGCCGAGTGGTCCAGCAGGTGGCAGTGGTAGACGTACGTCCCCTTGAACGTGTCGAAGGTGGCGTGCAGCTTGACCGTCTCGCCGGGGAACAGCCGGACCGTGTCCTTCAGCCCCGCCTCGCCCGGCGCCACCGGCGCCCCGTTGCGCTCCAGCACCCGGAACTGGACCAGGTGCATGTGAAAGTTGTGCGGGACGATCTTGTTGGCGTTGGTGACCGTCCAGATCTCCGAACTGCCGTGGGCGATGGTCTGGTCGATGCGCTGGTAGTCCCACACCTGCCCGTCCATGAACCCCTGCGGCTCCTGACGGCCGTCCTCGTCCATGCTGAGGACGATGTTGCGCTCGACCGTGGCCTTCGCCATGGCCGGCAGGGTGCGCAGCGTGCCGGGCACACGGCTCGCGTCGGACGCCGTCCGTGCGACGTCGAAGCGCAGCACCTTGCCCACCTGGTCGGGGCTCCCGGGCCCCAGGGTGTTCTCCAGGACGATCTTCGTGCCGACCCGGTAGCGCGAGAAGTCGATGACCACATCCGCCCGCTCCGCCGGGGACAGCCCGATGGTGTCCGTCGGGAAGGGGCGCTCCAGCAGGCCGCCGTCCGTACCGATCTGGATCATCTGGCCGCCGTCCGACAGACGCAGCTGGAAGAAACGCATGTTGGAGGAGTTCAGCAGCCGGAAACGGTACTTGCGGGCCGCCACCTCGAAGTACGGGCTCGGGCGGCCGTTGGCGAGGATGGTGGTCCTCCCGAAGACGTCGTCCATCTGGTAGACCAGCTGCCCGGCCTCGTCGAAACGGGCGTCGCGCAGCGCGATCGGCACCTCGTACTGACCCGACGGCAGCGGCAGCGACCGCTCGGTGTCGTCCGAGAGCAGATACGTCGCCGACAGGCCGCGGAAGACGTGCTCGGACTCCATGTGGTGCGCGTGGTCGTGGAACCACAGGCCGGCGCCCGGCTGCTGGTTCGGATAGGTGTAGGTGCGCGAGGTGTTCGGCGCGAAGGTGTCCATCGGGCCGCCGTCGTTCTCCGGTGAGACGCTGCCGCCGTGCAGGTGGACCGAGACCGGCATGGTGAGGGCGTTGCGGTGCCGGATCACCACCTTCCGCCCGCTGCGGGCCCGCAGCACCGGCCCCGGGAACTGGCCGTCGTAGGTCAGCACCTTCGTCTGCACACCGGGGATGATCTCCCGCGCCACTTCCTTGACGGTGACGGCATAGCTGTCCTGGCCGCCCAGCGTCGATATCGGCTGCAGCACCGGCAGCACCGGCATCCGCACGGTGAACGGCGGCGGGACGGTGACCGGCCTGCCCGCGCCGGCGCCGGAGGCCTCGGCGGTGCGCGCACTGAGCAGCGGCGTCAGGCCACCGGTGGTGAGCAGGCCGGCGCCGGTCGCGGCGACGGCACCGCCGAGCAAGCTGCGTCTGGTGACCATGGGGTTTTCCTCCTGGGAAGGGTGCGTGCGGGCGGACGCCTGAGAACGGCACCGGGGCGCGCCGGGGACGGTCGGGTGCGAGCGGCACCGGGCGCGCCGGGGACGGCCGGGCTGCCGGTGCCTGCGGGCAGCCGGCGGGGCAGTACCCCGCGTGGCTGTCGCGCCGCGAGTGCACCAGATACGGCTTGCGCATCACTGGAGCCCAGATGGTGTGCGGGCGTCAGGCGTTGCGCAGCCCTTGCGGGGCCTTCGTAACCCTCCTCTTGCGTACGTACGACCGCGTACGCCCGACTCGTGCCGCCGGACCGGGCGGCCGCTGGGGGAGGCACCCGTGGACCTGCACGACCTGCACGACTTACGCGACTGGCTGCCGCGCGCGCTCACGGTGGCGGAGCGGTGGGGAGGGCAGTTCGGCCCCTACGAGAGTCACGACGCGCACCGCGTCCACCCCGACGCCTTCACCGAGGCCTTCGACCGCCTCGCCAAGCGGATGGACCACAACTATCCGTTCTTCCACCCGCGTTACGCCGGACAGATGGTCAAACCGCCGCACCCCGCGGCCGTCACCGGCTACCTCACCGCCATGCTCTTCAACCCCAACAACCATGCCGCCGAGGGCGGACCCGCCACCACCGAGATGGAACGGGAGGCGGTCGCCGGCCTCGCCGCCATGTTCGGGCTCGACGCACACACAGGACACCTCACCACCAGCGGCACCATGGCCAACCTGGAGGCCCTCTACGTCGCCCGCCAGCTCCACCCCGGCCGCGGCATCGCCTACAGCGGCGAATGCCACTACACCCACGAGCGGATGTGCCACGTCCTGGGCATGCAGGGCCACCGCATCCCCACCGACGCACACGGCCGCATCGACCTGCAGGCCCTGGAGGCCGCCCTGCGCACCGGGCACATCGGCACCGTCGTCGTCACCACCGGAACCACCGGCCTCGGAGCGGTCGACCCGGTCCACGAAGTCCTCCCGCTGGCCCGCCGCTACGGGGCACGCGTGCACGTCGACGCGGCCTACGGCGGCTTCTACGCCATCCTGGGCCGGGCCGGCACCGGCGACATCGACCCGGCGCCCTGGCAGGCGATCGCCGCATGCGACTCCGTGGTCGTGGACCCGCACAAGCAGGGCCTGCAGCCCTACGGCTGCGGCGCCGTCCTCTTCCCCGACCCGCGGGCCGGCCGGCACTTCGCCCACGACTCGCCGTACACCTACTTCACCGACGCGGACCTCCACCTGGGCGAGATCAGCCTGGAATGCTCACGGGCGGGCGCGGCCGCCGCCGCCCTGTGGCTGACCCTGCAACTGCTGCCGCTCACACCGGACGGCTTCGGACGCATCCTCACCGCGAACCGCCGGGCCGCACTGCGCTGGGCCGACCTGCTGACCGCCTCCGGGGAACTGGAGCTCTACCAGCGCCCGGACCTCGACATCGTCACCTACTTCCCCGCCTGCGCCCGCCCGTCCCTGTCCACCATCGACGCGGCCTGCGACCGGCTGCTGCGCGAGGGCATGACGGCGGAGGCGGACCCCGTGTTCCTGAGCGTGCTGCGCGCGGACGCCGACGCCTTCCTGCGCCGCC
Source organism: Streptomyces sp. 147326 (assembly GCF_045000215.1). Classification (NCBI taxonomy): domain Bacteria; kingdom Bacillati; phylum Actinomycetota; class Actinomycetes; order Kitasatosporales; family Streptomycetaceae; genus Streptomyces; species Streptomyces sp. 147326. The sequence goes on from NZ_CP134201.1 coordinate 8,727,234, forward strand.
ACCCCCACGTGCAGCGGGACGCGGACGCGTCCCGGGTGATCCGCAGCGTCCTGATCAAACCGGAGTCCGAGCACTACCTGCCGACCCTGCACGCCCGCGTGGAGGAACTGGCCGCACACACCCGCACGGCCCCCTGACCGCCAACAGCCCCACCCCCCAACCCCCTTCCGCCTCCCTCTCCCGTCCCGTCCGTCCCGGCCCTCGTCCCCCTTTTCTCGTCCTTCCCACCGGAGGTCCTCGCCTTGTCCCCGAACGCGCCCGGCCCGACCGCCTTGCCCCGGCCCAACCCGCCGTCCGCAACCCACCTGTCCGCCCTGCTCGCCGCCGCCTTCCACGACGACGCGCTGACCCGCTGGATGATCCCCGACGAGCAGCTGCGCACCGAGCTGCTCCCCGGCTTCTTCCAGGTCTTCGTCGAACTCTCCGCCGCCCACGACGGGATCCTCACCACGCCCGACGGCGACGCGGTGCTGCTGTTCCTGCCGCCCGGTGCCGAGGCGGACGAGGCGGCGCTGGACGCCGCCTTCGCCCAGGCGCTGGGCGAGCACACCCACGCGCTGCGCACCATCGCCCGCCTCCAGGCCGAACGCCACCCGCACACCCCGCACTACTACGCCTCCTTCGGCGCCGTCCGCCCCGGCCGCCAGCAGGCCGGCCTGATGTCCCGCCTCCTCGCCCAGATCACCGCCCGCGCCGACGCCGACGGCGTCGGCGCCTACACCGAGGCCAGCTCACCGGGCGGCGAAGCCGCAACCCGCCGCGCCGGCTTCGGCCGCCTGGGCACCGACATCGCCCTGCCCGGCGGCGGCCCCGTACTGCGACCGATGTGGAGGAACCCCCGATGAGGGGAGACGACCTGATCCAGTCCTGGACCACCGGCCAGGTCGCCCGCGGCGAGGTACCGCCCCAATCCATCGGACCGCTGCTCCAAGTCCTCACGTGGAGCCGGGACTTCCTCGTCTCCAGCCACCCCGAGCTGGGCCGCACCGGACCGGTCTGCCCCTACACCCAGCCCTCGCTGCGCAAGGACCTGTTCCACCTGGCCCTGCCGTCCGCCGGATGCGAGGACCTGGCCATGGCCGTCGACTCGCTGCGCACCCGCCACGCGGCCCTCTCCGAGCCCTTGTCGCCTGAAGACCGCGAACTCCTCACCATCCTGCTGGTCCTGCCCGGCTTCGATGCGACGGACTCGGTGGAGCTGGACGAACTCCAGCGCAAGGCGAAGGACGAGTTCGTCGCGGAGGGGCTGATGATCGGGCAGTTCCACCCGGTCTGCGAGGAACCGGGCCTCTACAACGAGGCCTTCCGCCCGCTGCGCGCCCCGCTGCCGCTGCTGGCGGTCCGCAAGCTCCTGGTCTTCGACCTCCCCTTCCTGGTGAGCGACGACTCCCACCTGGACCACTACCTGCAGCGGTTCGCGCCGGCGCTCCCGGCCCGGATCCGCGACCAGCTGGTGAGCCGGGTGGTGGCCGCCTGACCGCCTGGCCCACGTGATGACCGTCCGGCCGCGCCCCTGCGAAAAGGGGGCGCGGCCGGACGGCGTACGGGACCATGCACGAGGCCGCGGGGGCCGCACGGGCCGCGGGGCGGCGGGGCGGCGGGGGCGGTGGCGGCGGTGGCGGCGGTGGGGGCGGCGGGGCGGCGGGGGTCAGGTCCGCAGGCAGTCCTCCAGGAAGGCCAGGACGCGCAGGTGGTAGGCGGTGGCCGCGTGGCCGAGGCTGATGTTGTGGCCCGCCGCGGACAGGTGTTCCACGCTCACCCGGGGGGCGGCGGTCAGGAGGGATGACATCGAGGCGAGGGTGGAATGGTCCAGGTCCCACCAGGCCTCGTGCTCCGCGAAGGTGAGGCGGACGGGGACACGGACGCGGGGGGCCAGCTCCTCGTACTGGCCCGGCCAGCGGACGGTCTCGGCGCACTCGCGCGCCGGGGTGGGGGCCAGCAGCGTGCGGCTGGCCTGGAAGGTGCCGCGCGGGTAGAGGTTCAGGGGGCCCCAGTTGAGTTTGGAGGCGCCGCCGCCGAGGGTGGAGGGGAAGTGCAGGGCCTGCGGGTCGTAGCGGTAGCCGACGCCGGAGGCGTCCAGGCCCAGGAGGGGGACGGCGCCGTCGGTGGCCGCCGTGTGGAGGGCCACCTTGCCGCCGTCGGAGTGGCCCAGGAGGAAGACGCCGGCGCCGATGGTGTGCGCGGCCGCGTGTTCCTTGAGGGCCGCGTGGAGGGTTTCGGCCTGGCCGGCCAGGCTCTGGCCTTCGGCCAGCAGGTCCGCCGAGTCGCCGTAGCCCGGCCGGTCCAGGGCCAGGACCGCGTGGCCCAGGCCGGTGGCGAGGGGGATGAGGGAGTTCCAGTACGCCGCCCGCATGCCCCGGCCGTGGATGGCCAGGATCGTGGAGCGGACCTGGCGGCCCGCGGGCAGTGCCAGGAGCCCCGACAGGGGGATGCCCGCGGCGTTCAGCGTGCAGGGGCGTGCGCCGCCCGTCAGCAAGTTCATCGCAGGGCCAGTCCCTTCCGGGCACCCGCCATCGCGTCCACCCACTCGACGGGGGATCCCGTGCGCAGCAGCGAGGTGCCCACCAGCAGCCCGCCGAAGCCGGCGTCCAGGAGACGGGCGGCGCTCGCCGGCCCGTCGATGCCGCTCGCGCTCACCGGGCAGGCCACGCCTGCCGCGCGCAGCGCCGGGAGCAGGCCGAGGGAGCGGCCCAGGTCGCCGGCGCCCCGCTCGCGGGTCTTGATGTCCTTGTTGTTGACCGCGATCACACACTCCTGGGGATGGTGGACCGTTTCGAGTTCGGCTTCCGTGGTGATTTCCACGAACGGGGTGAGCCCGGCCAGCAGGCACTCCGTCACCAGGGTCCGCATGCCCGACGCCGGGAGGAGCGCCGCCGTCAGCAGCACCGCCGAGGCGCCGAACTCCTTCGCCGTGCGGATCTGGTCCTTCCTGGTGATGAAGTCCTTCTGCAGGAGCGGAAGGCCGGTCAGGGCGGCCACGTCCCGCAGCAGCGCGGGCGAGCCGCCGAACCAGCGGCCCGTCACCACCGAGATGCACGGGGCGCCCGCCGTTTCGTACGCCCCCACGATCGCGGCGGGGGTCCGGCCGCCGAGCATGTCGTAGCCGTGGGCGTCGCGCCGTTTCACCTCCATCACCACGGGGGTGGGAGAGGCCAGGAGGGCCTCGAGAAAAGGGAAGCCGTTCCGGTTCTGCTTCGTCATCGCGAAAGCTCCAGTCGGGGATGGCCGGCGACGCCGGCGACGGCGGGGACGCCGGTGCCGGCGGTGCCGGTGGGGAGGGCGGTGTGGGGGGCGGGGGTGCGCCAGGCGCGGGCCAGGGCGGCGATCTCCGGGACGCCGAAGCGGCCCGTCGCCCTCTCGCGCGCCGCCGTGTCCACGTCGATGCCGCGGAATCCGCTATGGCGCACCACGTCCTCGTAGGCGGGGCGGCCTGCCGCGGTCAGACCGCCGGCCAGGAGGAAGGGACGGGTGAGCCGGGGCAGCAGAGCGGTGAGGCACCCCGGGTCGAGGGCGGCGCCGGTACTGCCGATCCGGCCGTCCCCGGTGGCCGTGTCCAGGAGGAACAGGTCGGTGCCGGCCCGTTCGTACGCACCGATCAGCGGGCGTTCCACACAGCCGCCCGCCTCGTCCACGTGGAGCACCTTGACGAGGCCGACCTCCGCGGGCAGTGCCTCGCGCAGCGCCCTCACGACGGCCGGCGGCTGGTAGGCGTGGAGCTGGACCCAGGCGACATGGGTGCGCCGCACGATCTGGGCCAGCTCGCCCGGGTCGGCCAGGAACGTCACCAGGACCGGCAGGAGCCCGGCCGGCCGGGCCGCCGCCACAAGGGCGGCGAGCCCGTCCAGGCCGAGTTCCGACGGGCCGCCGGGTACGCCGTGCCAGAGCCCGACGCAGTCCGCCCCGGCGGCCGCCGCCGCCTCGATGTCGCGGGGCCCGGTGGCCCCGCAGACCTTCAGCAGCGTCCGGGACAGCGGGCGCATGGTGCTCACTTGCCCAGTCCCAGCATCGAGGCGATGCGGTTGTACTGGATCTCGTTCGTCCCCGAGTAGATCGTGCCGCCCAGCGCGTTGCGCACGTCCTGCTCCAAGCCGAACTCCGACATGTAGCCGTGGCCGCCGAAGATCTGCACGGCGGTGATGCTGGTGGCCAGGTTGCTCTCGCTGGTGACGAGTTTGGCGATGGCCAGGTCCACGGTGACGTTCTCGCCCGCCTCCAGCTTCTCCCCGGTGTCGTAGAGCCACTTGCGGGCGGTCTCCAGCTGGATCTTCGTGTCGACGATCTTGTTGGCGATCGTCTGGTACGAACCGATCGCCTTCCCGAAGGACTTGCGCGTCTTCGCGTAGTCGACACACCGCTCCAGCCGGTGCTGCATCTCGCCCACGTTGACGATGAAGGAGAAGAGGATCTCCCGTTTCATCACGTGGTCCAGGACGAGGAACCCGCCTCCGACCCTGCCCAGCACCGCGCTCCTGGGCACCCGTACATCGTCGAAGAACAGCTCGCTCAGCGGAGAGGTCCGCAACCCCATCTTCTTGACGGGCTTGCCGGCGCTCACCCCCGGGGTGTCGCGGTCCACCAGGAACGCGGTGGTCCCCAGCGGGCCGCCGTCCGGATGGGTGCGGGCGTAGACCACGATCACGTCCGCGACCGGCCCGTTGCTGACGAAGGCCTTGCTGCCGTTGATGACGAAGTCGTCCCCGTCACGCACGGCCCGGGTGGTCATCGCCATGGCGTCCGAGCCGCCCTCGGCCTCGGTGATGGCGTGGGCGCCGATCGCCTCCCCGGAGCAGATCCGGGGCAGGTAGCGCTCCTTCTGCTCCACGGTGCCGAACTGCTGGATCGGGATCCCGGTGGAGCAGATGGACGTGGTGACCGAGAAGCTCAGGCCCGAGTCACGGTTGAACTCGCCGAGGCCTTCCAGCACGTACATGGTGGTCAGTAGCGACTGCCCGAGACCTCCGTGGTCCTCGTCGAAGGGCAGTGACAGAATCCCGGTCTTCTGCACGAGCTTCCACTTGTCCTGCGAGAAGGCGGACTGCTCGTCGAGTTCGATGTGGTCTGCGCTGAGTGCGTCTCCCCACCGCTCCAGGCCTTCGCGCAGATCTGCCTGGTCGGCGTTCCAACGGATCACGAGGGACCCCTTTTTGATTCGGCTGACGGTTCGGAGGAGCGGTGCGCGCGCTGCGCGCCTCAGTAGGCGGAGGAGCTGTGGGCGTCGAGGCTGTGGGCCTCGTCGCCGCGCAGGGCCGGCGAGAACACGCAGACCAGACGCAGGTCCTCGTGCGGGCTGGCGACGAGGAAGTGGGCGTCGTGCTGGTCCAGGGCGTACATCCGGCCCGGGACGATCTCGTGCGAGGTGCCGTCGAGCTCGATGACCTCGCCGGAGCCCTCGATGCAGTAGCAGGCTTCCAGGTGGTTGACGTACTCCAGGCGGGACTTGGTGCCGGCGAGGACGGTGGTGTCGGTGAGCGAGTAGCCCAGGCCGTCCTCGGCGAGGAGGAAGCGGCGGCTGAGGCCGTTGCCCCACTCGACGGTCTTCACGGACTCGATGTCGCGAACGATCATGGCAGTCTCCTGGTGTGAGGTGGTGCACGGATGGTGCTGGTGAGGGGTGGAGCCCGCTTCCGCTGGTAGGGAAGGTCAGTGCGGCACTTCGGGCAGGACCGAGCGGACGAACTCGCGGAAGGCGCCGGTCACATCCCGGCCGCCCTCCTGCGCCCGCTCCACGGCGGCCACCGCGGCCGAGCCGATGATCGCGGCGTCGGCACCGGCGGCCCCGACGGCTTCCACGTCCTGCCGTGTGCTGACCCCGAAGCCGACGGCTATCGGGGACGTCGTGTGCGCCCGCAGGCCGGTGACGGTCTGCGCCAGCGCGGCATGGCCGGCGGCCGGTGCGGTCCCGCTGCGTCCGTAGTGGGCGACGAGATACAGGTAGGCGGAGGCACAGGCGGCGGCCTGCGCCCGGGTGCCGGCCGGGCTGCTGGCGTAGCAGGTGGTGACGACCGGCAGCCCGGCCGCCCGCGCCGATTCCAGGTGCGCCTCGCGCAGCCGCGGGGGCAGCGCGTGGACGAGGAGTCCGTCCGCGCCCGCCGAGGCGATCTCGCGGGTGACGGCCGCGAGGTCACGGTGCTTGAGGGAGTGGCTCCAGTCGGCGAGCAGGGCGATCCGCAGGTGCGCCAGGTGCGGCCGTACGCCGGCGATGAAGGCGAGTACGTCGTCCAGGCCGGCGCCGCCGCCCTCCAGCGCCCTGCGCGCGGAGCGCCGCACCAGGGGGCCGTCGGTGACCGAGTCGGGGAACGGGACGGCCAGTTCCAGACAGTCCACGCCCTCCTCGTCGAGCATCAGGACCAGGTCCCGCAGCAGGGGCAGCGGCGGGTCGCCCGCGTTGAGGAACAGGGCCAGCCCGGGGGTACCGCCGGGCCGCCGGGTCGCAAAGAACGGTGCGGGGCCGCCGGCCGGCGACGCCTGGGCACAACGGACCGCCGGGGTCGGGGCCGCTCCGGTCCCCGCCCGCTCCGCGGCCGGCGCCGCCGGTGCCGGGCCCTTGGTTTCGGCCGTGGCCGGGGTGTGCCCGGTCAGCGCCGCAGGCCTAGGCACGGGCCACCGCCGGTGTGCGCAGGGCCGGCGCCGCGAGGCGCCGTGCGAGGCCGTGGGCCTCGCCGGAGCGGACCGCGCCCTCGGCGAGGGCGACCGCGGAGGGCCAGTCCCGGCGGACGCCGGAGGCCACCACCAGGGCGGCCGCGCCCAGGCAGACCGTGTGGGTGGCCACCCGGCCGGCCGTGCCGGCCAGGACGGACAGGAAGTGACCTGCGGCCGCGCCGGCGTCGGGAGCCGGCCGCAGGTCCGCGAAGGAGCCGTCGCCCGGGGTGAGTTCGCCCGGCCGGATGACCCGGGCCGGCGAGTGTTCCCCGTGGACGGTGTTGGTGGCGAAGGGCAGCAGCTCGTCCGCGCCGGTGTCGTTCGCGGTCAGCCAGATCCGGCGGGCCGTCGTGGTCGCGGCGAGCCGGCGCAGGGTGTCCAGGGGGGCGGCCGCCGAAACCCCGGTGACCTGGGCGGTCACGGGCAGGTCGGCGAGGAAGGGGCCCAGCGCGTTCAGGAACCGCCCGAAGGGCTTCATCGGGTACGGGGCCACCGTCCGCGCCAGCCGGGTCAGCTGCGCCGGGTAGACGAAGGGTCCGGCGAAGGCGATCCCGTGGGCGGCGAGGGTGTCCTCGGTCTGGGCGTAGGAGGAGGTGAGACGGACACCGAGCCGTTCCAGCAGGTCGACGGAGCCCAGCGAGCTGGTGTAGGCCCTGGACCCGGTCTTGACGACCTTGACCCCCGCGGCCGCGGCGACGAAGGCGGAGGCGGTGGAGATGTTGAAGGTCCTGGGCCCGCCGCCGGTGCCGACGACGTTGACGGTGCCCTCCCAGGAGGTGCCCGCCGCCGCGGCCGGCCGGCGCTCGGCGAGCGAGTCCAGCAGGTGGCGCAGGGTCTGGTGGTCCGGGAGCCGGCTGGTCAGGGAGGCCAGCAGGGCGACGACCTCGGGCTTGTCCAGCCGGCCCTCGCCGAGCTGGTCCCACCAGGACCGCCAGGTCTCCCGGCCGACCGGGGCCCGCTGCTCCAGCAGGCCGGTGAGTGCGTCGTGCACGGTCGCTCTCCGTCTCGTCTGTCGTCGGGGTGGTGGTGGGTGGTTCTAGGCGGCCGCCGTGCGGCGGGCCTCCGCGATGAAGGTGTCGATCGCCTCGACGCTGCGGAAGTTGTTGGGGTCCAGGTCGGCGTCGCCGATGGCGAGCTCGAAGCGGTCCTCGACCCAGGCGATCAGCTTGAGGACGCCCAGGCTGTCGATGACCCCGTCGTTGAGCAGGTCGTGGTCGGCGGCGAGTTCGGCGGCCGCGGTGCCCGGGAGGAACTCGGTGATGACGAAGTTCTTGATGGTGTCGATGTTGCTCATGACGGGATTCCTTCGGCGAGAGGTGTGGCGACGGGTGTCGTGGCAGGTGCGGGTGTGGCTGTGGCTGTGGGGGAGTGGGGCCGGTCGAGCCGGTCGAGTGCCTTGCGGTCGACCTTTCCGGTGGCGGTCTTGGGCAGCGGGGTGTCGGTCACGGTGAGCTGGTGGGGGACCGCGGCCCTGGGCAGGTGCCGGGCGCAGTGCGTGCGCAGTTGCAGGCCGGTCAGGGTGGCGCCGGGGGCGCGGTGGACGGCGGCGACGAGCCTCTTGCCGGCGATCGGATCGGGCAGGGCCGCGACGCCCGCCTCCAGCACGGCGGGGTGTTCCTGCAGGACCCGTTCGATCTCGGCCGTGTTGACGGCGACTCCGCGGACCTTGACCTGGAAGTCGGTGCGTCCGGTCAGGTGCAGAAGGCCGGCCGCGTCGCGCCGTACGAGGTCGCCGGTGCGGAACCAGCGCCTCTCGTCCAGGCCCAGCGGATGGGCGGTGAACTTGTCGGCGTGCCGGGTCCGGTCGAGGTAGCCGCGGGTCTGGAAGGGCGTGGAGACGAACAGCTCTCCGCTGCCGGGCCCTTCGACGAGCGCCCGGGTGCCGGGGTCCAGGATCAGGGCCGCCACGCCCGGCAGCGGGCGGCCGATGGGGACGGGCGGGAAGGCGGCGGCAGAGGTGTCGACCTCGTGGACGAAGCTGTCGTTGGTCTCCGTGCAGCCGTAGATGTTGTGGATGCGGGCCTTGGGGAAGAGGGCGGGCAGGGCGGCGAAGGTGCGGTCGGGGATGGCGTCGCCGGTGAACATGACGTGCTCGACGCCGGGGAAGGTGTCGCCGGTCTTGTCGGCCGCGTCCTGGAGGAGTCCGAAGGCCATCGGGACGGCCTGCACGACGTGGACGTCGTGGCGCAGGACCAGGTCGCGCAGGTGGCGTCCGTGGGCGGCCAGCGCCGGGTCGACCAGGATCACGCGCCCGCCGCGGGCGAGGGTCGTCCACACGTCGAGGAGGCAGAGGTCGAAGTTGAGGGGGGCGTAGTTGAGGACGGTGCGGCCGGGCCCGATCCGGAAGGCGTTGCCGGCCCAGCGGGTGAAGCGGTCCACGGCGTCCAGGCCCAGCGGGACGATCTTGGGCAGGCTGGTGGAGCCGGAGGTGGTGAGCATGAGGGCCACCTCCGCGGCCTCCCCGGCCGGCAGCGGCTGGGCCGCCACGTCCGGGTTGGGCGCCACCCTGGCCGGCAGGCCGCCGGGGGCCAGCACACGGGCACAGCCGGCCTGGGCGAACAGATCGGCCAGGAGGGTGTCGGCGAGGGCCGGGGACGGCAGCAGCAGCGGCCGGCGGGCCAGCAGACAGCCCAGGACGAGGGCCACGGCGGCGGGGGACTTGTCGGCGAGGACACCGACCGGAACGCCGGGGGCCAGCTCCAGGAGCGCGAGGCGGTCGCGTTCACGGCCGGCGAGCTCGTACAGCTCGCGGTAGCTGGTCTCCTCGCCATTGAAGACGAGGGCGGTGGCGCGGGGGCGGTCACGGACCTGGGTCAGGAACCCTCCCAGGAGCCCGAGTTCGACAGCCGCAGCGGTCGCGGTGGCCGGCGGGGCGGGGGTCGTCATCGCTGCTCCTCTCCTTCCTGCGGCGCCGGCCGGGCGAGCTCGATCCAGCCCGACTTCACGGCCGCGCCCCGGGGCGTCTTGCAGGTGAAGCGGACGACGCGCGCCTCGGCATCGGGCTGCAGGAGGATCTCCAGCCCGATACCGGGGGGCACCGGGGCCGAGAAGCGGCAGCCCAGGCCGCGCACCCGGGCGGCGTCGCCGTCCGCGAAGCGGTCCACGGCCTCCTCCACGGCGAGGGCGACCACGCTCATGCCGTGCGCGATGACGGTGTCGAAACCGGCCCCGCGGGCCGCGTCCGCGTCGAGGTGGATGGGGTTGAGGTCGCCGGACGCATGGGCGTAGGCGGTGATCCAGTCGGTGGTCAGCGCGTGCACGACGCTCTGCGGCTCTCCCGCCCCGGCCGGGGCGGGGGCGGCCGGACCGCCGCCGATGTCACCGAAGGGCTCCAGCAGCGTCGCACCCACCAGCAGGGCGGAGATCGTCAGTTCCGCGAACGGCTCGGGGCCGTCCTCGCCGGCGAGGTGGACCCGCAGCGCGATGCGGGCGCCGCGCGGCTCCTTGCGGATGCCGGCCACCTGAAGGCGTACGGTCACCTGCTCGCCCGGCCGCACCGGCCGCACGGTGCGGATGTCCTGGCCGAGGTGGACCACCGAGACCGGGCCGGGCTCGGCGGCGGTCAGCGCGGCGACGGTCTGCTCGGCCACCGCGTGGGCCAGGACGAAGGTGTGCACGGGCGAGGCCTGGCCGGGCCGGGCGGTGGGCAGCCCCCGCCGGGCGGCGCCGCGGTAGTCGGTGATCTCGCCTTCGGTGACGGTGAGCGTACGGACGGGGGAGGGCAGGGACAGCAGCGTCATACCGGCGTCACCACCACGGAGGAGTTGTGGCCGCCGAACCCGAAGGAGTTCGTGATGGCGGGTCCCGGCCGCACGGCACGGGGTGTGCCGTGCACGACGTCGATGTCCATTCCTGGCTCCAGCTGTTCGTGGTTGGCGGTGGGCGGTACCTCGCAGTGCCGCATGGCCTGCACGGTCGCGATGAGTTCCACGGCTCCGGCGGCGCCGATCAGGTGCCCGATGACCGACTTGGGTGCGGTGACGGGCGGCTGGGCGGTGCCGAACACCTTGGTGAGGGCGGCGGCCTCGGACCGGTCGTTGTGCGGGGTCGAGGTGCCGTGGGCGTTGACGTGGACGATGTCGCACGGGTCGAGGCCGGCGTCGGCGATGGCGCCGGCCATCGCGGCCGCCGCCCCCGCGCCGTCGGGCAGCGGCATCGCGAGGTGGTGGGCGTCGGCGGTGGCGGCGTACCCGGCGACCAGGCCGTACGTCCTGGCCCCGCGCGCCCGCGCGTCCTGCAGCCGTTCCAGGACGACGAACCCCGCGCCCTCACCCATCACGAACCCGTCGCGGTCCTTGTCGAAGGGGCGCGAGGCGTGTTCCGGGTCCTCGTTGCGCAACGAGACCGCGTTGAGGTTGCCGAACCCGGCCAGGGTGACCGGGGTGAGGGTGTGCTCCGCACCGCCGGCGATGACGAGATCGGCGCGGCCGGTCTGCAGCAGCATCAGGGCGTGCCCGATCGCGTCGGCGCCGCTGGCACAGGTGTTGGCGACGGTGAGGGCGGGCCCGCTCCAGCCGAGCCGGATGGCGATGTGCGCGGCGGCCGCATTGGGCATGGTCATCAGCGGCATCAGCGGATTGACCCGGACCGGGCCGCCCTCGGTGTAGTGGGCGGACTCCAGGTCGCTGGTGGCCCGGCCGCCCACCGCGTTGCCCACGACGATCGCGGTGCGCCCGGCCTCGGCGGTGGGAGATCCCGCATCGCGGTGCGCGGCGAGCGCCGCGGCCGTCCCGTAGTGCGCGAAGGGGTCCATCCGGCGGGCCTCCTTGGCCGGGACGAGCCCGGCCAGGCCCTCCAGACCGCGGACACGGCAGCCGATCCGTACCCGGTGGCGGCTGAGGTCGAAGTGGGTGAGCTCGGCGGCGGTGGACCGGCCGGCCCACAGCGTGTCCCACAGCTCGTCCGGGGTGCACCCGCCGGGGGTGACCACACCCATGCCGGTGATGGCGACGGGCGCAAGCGCCGAACTGCCCCTGGACGGTCCAGGCATGTCTGCTCCCTAAGGCGTAAGAGCGGTCGTCGTGAAGAGAGGGGGTCAGATGATGCGGCACTCGCGCGCCGACTTGATGAAGGCCTCGGCGGCGAAGTCGATGTCGGCCTTGGTGTGCGCCGCGGTGACGGCGATCCGCAGCCGGGCCAGGTCGTTGGGGACGGCCGGGGTGACCACCGGGAGACCGATGACACCGTTCTTGCGGCACACCGTGGCGTAGTCGTAGGCGGCGATGTCGGATCCGGCGATGACCGGGACGACGGCGGTCTCACTGTCGACGGTGCTCATGCCGGCCTCGTGCAGGATGGAGCGGAACCGCGCGGACTCGCCCTGGATGAACTCCACCCGCTCCGGCTCGCGCTGCAGGATCCGCAGGGACTCCAGCGCCGCCGCACTCTGCGCGGGCCCCAGCGCGGCGGAGAAGAGGAACGGGCGGGCCGCGTACTTGAGGTGGTGGATCAGCTCCGCGGAACCGGCGACCCAGCCGCCCATGGAGGGGATGGCCTTGGAGAGGGTGCCGAGCTTGACGTCGACCTTCACCTCGTAGTCGAAGTGCTCCTCGATGCCCTTGCCGGTCGCGCCGATGACACCGAGCGCGTGGGCCTCGTCGACCATCAGCAGCGCGTTGTGCGCGTCGCACACCTTGCGCAGCTCGACCAGGGGGGCGATGTCCCCGTCCATCGAGTAGACGCTGTCGACGATGACCAGGCGGACACCGGCATCGGGGGCGGCGGCCAGCCGGCGCTCCAGGTGGGCGACGTCGTTGTGGCGGAAACGGGTCACCGTGGCACCGGAGAGCTTGCAGCCGTCGACGATGCTCGCGTGGTCGTACTTGTCGATGAACACCGTGTCGCCCGGACCGACGAGGGCACCGACCGTGCCGACGTTCGCCGCATAGCCCGAACCGAACACCAGGGCCTGCTCACGGCCCGCGAACTTGGCGACCTCGGCCTCCAGTTCCTCGTGCAGCGGCGTCGATCCCGCCAGCGCCCGCACCCCGTGGTTGCCGGTGCCGTAACGGTCGACGGCCGCCTTCGCCGCCGAGACGACCCGCTCGTCGCCGGCCAGACCCAGGTAGCTGTAGCCCGACATCATCAGCAGACGCCGCCCGTCCTGGTCCGCGTACGCCGAATCCCGCTCGACGGTGTAGGCGACGAAGCTGTTCTTGCGGTTGGGCTCGTACTCCAGCGACCGGACCCGGTCGCGGAAGTAGGCCAGCTTCGGCTCGAGCCGGCTCCAGGCGGCGGATGCGTTCACGTGCTTCTCCTCGTCGCGATCGTCCGGCGGACCCGGAACTCCATCGGCGCTCTGCCGTACTTCCGGCGGGGCTCTAGTGGAATTCCATTAAGACTCGGGGGGCGCAATAGCGGCGCAAGAGGAAGGCCATAGCCGTACTCGAAAAGAGAACGACAATGCCCGGACCTCGGCTTTCATTCGCGAAGGAATGTTTTGCCGACCGCTGTTGACATGCGGAGACGGCCCGCCGGTATCCTCTGAATCGCACGAACTAGGGGGACACGGCCGGAAGCCGACCGTTTCGGAGAGTGCATAGTGCTGATCAGACTCATAGGTCTTGTCACGATCGAGCCGGACGGAGCAGCGCCGCAACACCTGTCGAGCGCCCAGGCGCAGGTGGCCTTCGCCCGCCTGCTCCTCGAGCGGACCGGCGGTACCGACCGTGACCAACTGGCCGAGACCATATGGCCCGAAGGACTGCCCGACACCTGGGCCTCCGCGCTGCGCAGCCTCGTCAGCCGCGTCCGCACGTTCGTCACCACACCCCAGGACCAGCCGGGCGTGACCCCGCTGGTCGCCCAGGGCGGCCGGTACCTCCTGCGGCTGCCGCAGGACGCGGCCGTGGACGTGGAATGCGCGGAAACCGCCGTCACCGAGGCCGCCGAGGCGTACGCGGAGGGCGCCTACGCCGTGGCCCAGCAGCTCGCGGCCGGCGCCGTGTCGAACCTGCGCGGATCCTTCCTGCCCTCCCACGAGGGCGAATGGGTCAACGCCATGCGCGAACAGCTCGAAGAGCTGCGCCTGAAGGCGCTGGAGACCGCGAGCCTGTCCTCCTCCGCCCTGGGCGACGAGCACCACGCCCTGCGCTACGCGGAGGAGGCGGTGCGCCGGGCCCCCTTCAGGGAAAGCGCCTACCGCTGCCGCATGGCGGCCCACACCCGGGCCGGCAACCGGGCCGAGGCGTTACGCAGCTACCAGCAGCTGCGCGAGGTACTGGCGGAAGAGCTGGGGATCGATCCGGCGCCGGAGACCGAAGCGGCCTACCTGGAGCTGCTGCGCACACCGGAACCCCGCTCCTTCGCTCCGCGCTCCGCCGCCCGCCTGGACCCGCTGCTCATGGGGGTCTTCGAGATCGACCACCGCGCCTCCGCCCCCCGCCCGTGCTCCCTGGTCGACCACGGCTGCGTCACCCATCCCGTCACCCATCCCGTCACCCGTCCCGTCACCTCCTTCCCCGCCGCCTGACCCCGGACACGCCGCAGGCCGCCGCGCAGTGCGCGGCGGCCTGCGCCATGTCCGGCCCCGGCCGGCCCCGCCTCCCCACACCCCCGGCGCCCCGGTCCCGGCGGCCCGCCGGGCACGGCGAGCGGCCCCGGCCTCCCCTGGGGGTGGGAGGCCGGGGCCGGGGGAGGGGAAGGCCGGGGTCAGGTGATGGACACGCCGCTGTCGATGCTGATGACCTGGCCCGTCATGCAGTCCTGCTCGAGGAAGAGGCGGGCACTGCGGGCGACCTCCTCGACCGTGACGAACCGGGGGACGGGGGCCTTGCCCTCCATGCCCTCGATGACCCGGTCCGGGAGGGTGTTCGTCATACCCGTGATCATGAACCCGGGGGACAGCGCGTTCACCGTCACCCCGCGCCGGCCGCACTCGGACGCGAGCGTACGGGTGAAGCCGATCAGACCCGCCTTGGACGCCGAGTACGCCGTCTGGCCGGCCGTCGCGATGATGCCCGACGGGGACACGATGTTGATCACCCGGCCCCACCGCCGGCGCAGCATGTGCGGCACCGACACCCGGGCGGTGTGGAACGACCCGACCAGGTTGGTCTGGATGACCTGCGCCCAGTCCGCCGGGTTCTGCATCGCCATGAGGCTGTCCTTGCGGATCGCCCCGTTGTTGACGAGGACGTCCACCGGGCCGAGCTCGGCGGATATCCGCTCGTAAAGGGCCTGGGTGGCCTCCCACGAACCGACGTCCCCGGTGACCAGCACCGACGGGTTCACCAGCTTCTCCCGGACCGCCTCGGCCGCCTCACGGGCGCTGTTGTAGTGGACCGCGACCCGGCAGCCCAGCGCGTCGAGTTCGAGCGCCAGGGCCTGGCCGAGACCGCCCGAGGCGCCGGTCACCAGCGCGACCGGGGACTCGGGCCGCTCTCCCGCACCGTTCTTGCTCATGCCGCGACACCGCCCCACTCCATCAGGATCGAACCCCAGGTCATACCCGCTCCGAAACCGGCCAGCAGGACCTTGTCACCGGCCTTGATACGGCCCTCCTCCAGGGCCTCGGTCAGCGCGATCGGGATCGACGCCGAAGCCGTGTTGCCGTACTTCTGGAGGTTGGTGATCAGAGCCTCCTGGCGCAGACCGGTGTGCGACAGGATCGAGTTGATGATCCGGATGTTGGCCTGGTGCGGAACGACATGGTCCACATCGGCCGCGTCCACCTTGGCGCTCTCCAGCGTCTCGCGCACCGTACGCACGGTGTAGCGGACGGCGTTGAGGTAGATCTCGTTGCCGTTGATCTGCGCGTAGTGCAGGCCCGCGTCCAGCGTCTCCTGGGTGGTCGGCATCCGGCTGCCGCCGGCGAGGACCTTCAGCGAGCCGGTGCAGGCACCGTCGGCGCCCAGGTTCCACGCCTTGACCCGGTTCTCCGCGCCCGGCTGCAGGACGATGGCGCCCGCACCGTCACCGACGAGGATGGACAGGTCACGGTCGGCCGGGTTGGCCGTCAGGGTATGGGTGTCGGAGCCGATCAGCAGGATCGGCCGGGGATCGATGGCGATCAGCGCCATCGCGGACACCAGCCCGTAGACGAAGCCCGCGCACTCGGAGTTGACGTCGTGCGCGCTCCCCGAAATGCCCAGTTCGTGGTGGACGAACGCGGACGTCGCCGGGGACGGCTGCTCGGGCGTGGCGGTCGCGACGATGAGGTGGGCGATGTCGGCGCCGGTCAAAGAGGCCTTCTCCAGCGCACGCCGGCCGGCCTCGACGGCCAGGGAGGCGGTGGTCTGCCCCGGGTCGACCGCCCGCCGCTCGCGGATCCCGCAGCGGCTGACGACCCAGTGCTCGTCGACGCCGAAACGTGTCGCGAGTTCGGCGCTGGTGACGATGCGTTCGGGTACGGACATGCCCCACCCGGTGATGTCGAAGCCGGTCACGTCACCCCTCGCTACGCCTGAGCCGGGACGAGGTCGACGATCTTCGCGTAGACGTCACGCAGCGTGGTCGTGTCGTCGAGGTCCGCGAAGAGGGACTCGTCGGCCGGGATGTGCGGGTACTGGTTCTGGAATCCGTACAGCCACTCCATCAGGTCCAGCGAGTCGACGTCCGCGATGTGCTGGAGCGGGGCGTCGGGGCTGACCTCCGCGGCACCCGAGACGGCCTCGAGCTGGCTCGCCAGTTCTTCGATGGTGGGCAGCGACATGGGGTCGGTCCTCTCTCGGCAATGCAACTCGGCAGTGCGTGTCTGGTTTTCGAGAGTGATAAAAGCTCCGCCCCCGCAAGGAAGGCGCAACACCGCCCCGGATCCTCATTCCCGGCCTTCTTGCGCACGCCTTGCGGGGCATCGGGTTTTCTCGGTCGCGAATTCGGAAACACGGCCCGCCGGACACGCAGGAAAGAGGATCAGGATGACAACGGTCGCCCCCAAGTCGGTGGACCCCGAGGTCGATGCGATCAGGCACCACTACGAGGTCAGCAACGATTTCTACCGGCTCCTGCTGGGCCCCACGATGATGTACTCGGGCGGCTACTGGGAGGACGGCGAGGACCTGGTCGCCACCCTGGACGAGGCGCAGGAGCGCAAGCTCGACAAGTTCGCCGAGCTCGCGAACGTGGCGGCCGGCCGCGCCAAGCGCGTCCTGGACATCGGCTGCGGCTGGGGCACCATGCTCAACCGCCTCACCACCGTGCACGGCGCGGAGCAGGCCGTCGGCCTGACCCTGTCCCGCACCCAGGAGGCCTTCATCGACGGCCTCGGCAACCCGCGGATCACCACGCTCGTCCAGAGCTGGGCGGACTACAAGGTCGCGGACGACAGCGAGAAGTACGACGCCGCGTTCTGCATCAACGCCCTGGAGCACTTCGTCTCCTCCAACCTGCCGCCCAAGGAGCGCACCAAGCGCTACCGGTACTTCTTCCAGCAGGTCGCCAACGCCCTCAACCCGGGCGCCAAGTTCGTGCTGCACACCATGACCGCTGAGGCACTGCCGATGAACCGCGGCCTCCTCGACGACCTGAAGTTCCTCCAGCGCTCCGAGTTCGAGGGCTGCCACATCCCCCACCTGAGCGAGCTGTCCGCCGCCGCCGAGGGCCTCTTCGAGATCGACGAGATCGTCAACGAGCGCGAGTCCTTCGCGATGGCCTGCCGCGCCTGGCTGGTCCTGCTGGCCGAGCGCCGGGACGAGGCCGTGGCCCTGGAGGGCGAAGAGGTCGTCTCGCGCTTCGAGCGCTACCTCGACATCTTCGCGTACACGCTCGAGGACAAGTTCTTCAACAACTTCCGCGTCACCATCACGCGCCGCTGAGGAGGCCGACGTGACGAGCATTCTTGAGCCGGCCAAGGACGGCGGAGCACGCACGGGCACCGAGACGCATCCCGGTGGCGGCGGACCGACCCGGCACCTGCGGGTCGCGGTCATCGGCACCGGCTTCTCGGGCCTGGGCACCGCCATCCGACTGCTGCAGTCGGGCATCGACGACTTCCTGGTGTTCGAGCGGGCCGACGAGGTCGGCGGCACCTGGCGCGACAACAGCTATCCGGGTTGTGCGTGCGACGTCATGTCCCACCTCTACTCGTTCTCCTTCGCCCGCAACCCGAACTGGAAGTCGACGTTCGCCTCCCGCGACGAGCTGTACGCCTACCTGCGCGACACGGCCGACCGCTTCGGCGTACGCCCCCACATCCGGTTCGGGCACGAACTGGAAGCCGCCCGCTGGGACGAGGACGAGCGGCACTGGAAGATCGAAACCTCGCAAGGCCAGTACACCGCCCAGTTCCTGGTCACCGGCACCGGCTACCTCAGCGAGGCCGCCGTACCCGACATCAAGGGACTGACGGACTTCGAGGGCAAGATCTTCCACTCCTCGAACTGGGACCACGACCACGACCTGGCCGGCCGCCGCGTCGCCGTCATCGGCACCGGCGCCTCCGCCATCCAGTTCGTCCCCAAGATCCAGCCCGAGGTCGGCCGGCTGGACCTCTACCAGCGCACGCCCCCGTGGATCGGCCCCAAGCCCGACAAGGCCAACAGCGAGCTCCACACCAGGATGCTCCGCTCACTGCCCGGATACCAGCAGTTCCGGCGGGGCTTCAACATGTGGGGCCGGGAGATCCTGGCCTTCTTCTGGAAGCGCCCCAAGCTCGCCGAGAAGGTCCAGAAGATGGCGAGTGACCACCTCGAGAAGTCGGTCCCCGACCAGGCACTGCGCGCCAAGCTGACCCCCGACTACCTGGTGGCGTGCAAGCGCCTGCTGTTCTCCAACACCTGGTACCCGGCGATCCAGCAGCCCAACGTGGAGATCGTCACCGACGGCATCGCCGAGGTCCGCCCCAAGTCGATCGTCGCCGCCGACGGCGTGGAGCGCGAGGTCGACACCATCATCCTGGGCACCGGCTTCCAGGCCACCGACCGCCCGGTCGCCCGCCGGATCTGGGGCAGGGACGGCGTCCAGCTGCGCGAGGCCTGGAAGGACGGCATGGCCGCCCACCGGGGCACCACCATCGCCGGCTTCCCCAACCTCTTCATGCTCCTGGGCCCGAACACCGCCCTGGGCCACTCCTCGCAGACCGTGATGATCGAGGCGCAGGTCCAGTACGTCGTCGACTCCCTCAAGCAGGCGCAAAAGCGCGGCCTGGCCAGCATCGAGGTCCGCCAGGAGGCGCAGGACGCCTACAACCGGAAACTCGACCAGCACCTCGAGGGCACCGTCTGGATGTCGGGCGGCTGCAAGAGCTGGTACCTCGACGCGAACGGCCGCAACACGACGGTCTTCCCCACCTACACCTGGCGCTTCCGTCGCGGGACCAAGCGCCTCGACCTGAGCGAGTACCAGCTCGCTTCCCGGGTGCGCAGCACCAAGCCGGTATCTCACCAGTAGGAGACGCACGAAGATGAGCAGCACCCACAGAACTGCCGCGGGCACCGCCGCCGAGCCCTCCCGCCGCCGGGTCCTGGGCGGGATCGCGACCACGGCCGTCGCGGTCGTCGGCTGGAACGCCGTGTCCCAGACCTGGGCGACGGCCGCCGAGGCCGCCGGCAACTCCGACGTCGTCCCCGTGCCGGGACTGGCCGGCACCCTGGAGACGACCCCCGGCGTCGTCGACGCCTTCGCCAACGACTTCGGGCACCTCTTCGACGGCGCCCCGAGCAAGCCGTGGGCAGTCCTGCGCCCCGGCGGCATCAACGACATCGTCAAGATCGTCGACTACGCCCGCACCAACAACATCAAGGTCGCCGTCAACGGCCAGGGCGGCACCGGCAACGACATCGAGTCCCACTCGGTCTACGGCCAGGCCCGCGTCCCCGGCGGCATCTCCATCGACGCCAAGGGCATGTCGAAGATCATCTCGATCGGCGGCGACACCGCGGTCGTCGAGGCCGGGGTGACCTGGGGCCAGCTGACCGACGCCGCCCTCAAGGTGGGCAAGACCCCGCCGGCCCTGCCCGACTACCTCTACATCTCCGTCGGCGGCACCATCAGCATCGGCGGCATCGGCGGCACCGTGCAGAAGTACGGCCTGCTGTGCGACACCGTCCAGTCGATCGACATCGTCACCGGCGACGGCAAACTCGTCACCGCCAGCGCCTCCCAGCGCCCGGAGCTGTTCAACGCGGCACTCTCGGGCGGCGGCCAGGTCGGCATCATCGTCCGGGCCACCGTCAAGCTGATCCCCGCGCCCAAGCGGGCCGTCATCTTCAGCCTCTTCTACAACACGGTCGAGCAGTACCTCGCCGACTCCGAGAAGGTCCTGGCCGACGGCCGGTTCCAGGTCCACGCCGGCGAGATGCTGCGCACCCCGGACAACTCCGGCTGGCGGTACAAGCTGGAGGTCGGCGCCACCTACAACACGACGCCGCCCAACCGCACCAGGCTGCTGTGCGACCTCAAGGACGTCCGCGCGGACGCGGTCATCGAGGACGTGTCCTTCCGGGACTACATGTTCCGCCTCGACGCCTACGAGGCGTACCTGAAGGAGGGCGGCCACTGGTACACGCCCAAGCCGTGGCTGAGCATGTTCCTGCCCGCCTCGAAGACCAAGGCGTTCATGAAGCGCGTCGAGCAGGAGCTGGACGCGAACTCCCTCGGCGGCGGATTCCTGCTCTTCTACCCGTTCTACACCTCGAAGATCAAGCGGCCGCTGGCGATGATGCCCAACGAGTCCGTGGTCTACCTCTTCGACCTGCTGCGCTTCCCCAACCCGGGTGAGCCCAACATCCAGGGCATGATCGACCAGAACCGCCGCCTGTACGACATCGCGGTGGCCAGCGGCGCCAAGCGCTACCTGGTGGGCTCGATCCCGATGACGGGCGCCGACTGGCAGAAGCACTTCGGCAACCGCTGGAGCGGCTTCGTCAACGCCAAGCGCAAGTTCGACCCCAACAACATCTTCACGCCCGGCCAGGGCTTCTTCGCCTGACGGCAGGCCGGCCGGCTGTGGAGTCCCGGCGGTGGGGGCGGGGGAGAGCAACAGCCCCGCCCCCACCGCCTTTTCCCGTATCGAGTGGAGGCCCCAGAGATGAGCACGTACGACCTGATCGACGAGGCGGTGATCGACGCCCCGGCGGATGCCGTCTGGGACGCGCTCGTCACCGAATTCCGCGGCGCGAAGAAGTGGTGGGTCCCGCACAACACGTTCACCGCCCTGGCCGGCGCCCCCGACGAGGTCGGCGGCACCGTCGGCGTGGTCGTGCACACCAAAGGCGTCGACAAGGGCGGACTGAAGCTGCGCTTCACCTCCCGCACGGTGGCCGTGGAGCCCGGCCGCCGGCTCGACATCGAGTACGTCGACGGCGTCTTCCGCGGCCCGAGCACCTTCCTGCTCCAACCGCTGCCCGGCGGCCGCACCCGCGTCTCGATGCACTTCACCGGCAGCCCGCACGGCTGGCTCAAGGCCCTGGCCAAGGTCGCCGACCTGGGCGCCGAACACTCCAAGGCCACCCTCGCCGCATTCGAGTCACTGGCCCGGCAGCTGTCGGCGGTACCCCGGTGACCGCCGTCCCGGAGAACACCAGCGAACTGACGGTCCGCACCGACGACGGCGCGGAACTCGCGGTGACCGTCCTGGCCCCCCTCAACGGGGCACCGCCCGCCGCCGACGTGGTCCTGCTGCACGGCTGGGCGCACACCCGCCGCGCCTGGGGCACCGTCGCCGACCGGCTGATCCGCGCCGGACACCGGGTCGTGCTGTACGACCAGCGCGGCCACGGCGCCTCCACCCTCGGCCGTACCCCCGTCTCGGTGGAGCGCCTCAGCGCGGACCTGGCGGCGGTCCTGGGCGAGACCGACGCCCGCGAGGCGGTGCTCGTCGGCCACTCCGGCGGCGGGTTCACCGCCCTCTCCTACGCCGCCACCTCCCCCTCGGCCGGCCGGCTGCGCGGCCTGGTCCTGCTGGGCACGGCGGCGCACGGCCAGGACACCCCGGACAGCGAGGTGAAGATGATGGGCAGCCAGATCTTCTCCCGGGCCCTGCGCCGGCCCTGGCTGGGCGGCAGACTGCTCGGCTCCACCATGGGCAAGGACGTGGATCCCGCCGTACGCGACGTGAACCGGCAGATGTTCGCCGCCACCACACCGCGCGTGCGGGCGGACTTCTTCCGCTGCACCCGCGGCTGGGACGTCCGCGAGGCACTGAAGGCCGTCGCCACCCCCGCCGTGGTCCTGCACGGCGACAGCGACAAGGTCATCGACATCGCGCTGGCCGAAACCCTCGCCCAGGTCCTGCCCGGCGCCCGCTTCGAACCGGTCCCCGGCGCCGGCCACATGCTCGCGCTGGAGCGTCCGCTCCTCGCGGTCGCGGCCGTCACCGAGCTCGCCTCACGATGATCGAGGAACTCCTTCCCCCGGGCGTCACGTCATCGGAAGCCTTCGACGACGCGGCGCCCGCTCCTCTCTTCCCGGCCGAGGCCCACCTGATGCAGGGCCGGCGGGCCCACCGCCGCCGTCAGTTCGCCACGGCCCGGGCCTGCGCCCGCCGCTGCCTGTCCGACCTCGGCCGCCCCGCCGCCGCCCTGCTCCCGGGACCGGGCGGCGCCCCCCAGTGGCCGGCCGGAGTGGTCGGCAGCATCACCCACTGCGAGGGCTACCGCGCCGCGGTGGCCGCCCCCGCCTCCGTGATCGCCGCCCTCGGCATCGACGCGGAACCGGCGGGCCCGCTGCCCCGGGGCGTCCTCGCCCTGATCGCGTCCGAGACGGAACGCGCCCACCTGGCCGGCCTCGCCTCCGCCGACCCCCGCATCCCCTGGGACCGCGTCTTCTTCTCCGCCAAGGAGGCGGCCTACAAGGCCTGGTACCCGGCCACCGGCATCTGGCTCGGCTTCCGCGACGCCACCCTCACCCTCTTCCCCGACGGCGGCTTCACGGCGACCCTGCACCCGCCGCTGCCCCCACCGGTGGACCCCGTCTACCAGGGCCGCTGGCTGGCCGGAGCGGACCTGGTCCTGACCGCGGTGGCGCGCGAAGACCGGCCGCCGCCCCCCAACGCCACGGCAGCCGGCCTGATCACCTCGGCGCCGCCCCCGTAGGACACGGGCCCGCGCACCCCCCGGCACCCGGGCCCGGGACACCGCCGGCCGTCAGGGCCGGGGCAGCACCACCGTGCGCGCCTGCCGCGGAGCCTGCGGCGCGGCGACCGGATGGGCACCCGTACGGAACTCCTGGGGACTCATGCCCCGCACGCGCTTGAAGGCCGTCGACAGGGCGAACGCCGAGCTGTAGCCCACACGCCGGGCCACCGTCGCGATGGTGGCGTCCGGCTCCCGCAGCAGATCCGCGGCCAGCGCGAGCCGCCACCCGGTCAGATAGGCCACCGGCGGCTCACCCACGACGTCGGTGAACCGGCGCGCCATCGAAGCCCGCGACACCCCCACCTTCAGGGCGAGTTCCTCGACGGTCCACCCGTGCGCGGGATTCTCGTGGAGCAGCCGCAAAGCCGGGCCGACCACCGGATCGCTCTGCGCCCGGTACCAGGAGGGCGCGCCGCTGCCCGGAGCCGCCAGCCACGTCCGCAGCACCCCGATCAGCAGCAGGTCCAGGAGACGGTCCAGCACGATCTCCTGGCCCGGCTCGTCCTTGGAGATCTCCGAGGCGAGCAGCGCGACCAGCGTGGTGTCGGCGGCCTCGGCCGGGCGCACCAGGATCGTCGGCAGCGCGCTCAGCAGCCGCCGGCCGATCTCGCTCGGCGCCTGATAGGTGCCGCTCAGCATCACGGCCGAACCCGCGTCCTGGAAATCGTCGCCCCAGGTCCGCACGCCGAGCGCCATCGTCTCGGTGACGTCCTCGCCCTCCTCGGTGCTGCACCGCTGCTCCGGGCCGACGGTGATCTGCACCGGCGTGTCCTGGCAGTCCGCGACCGTGTACGGCTCGGGGCCCCGCACCACCGCCACGTCACCGGGCCGGATCATGACCGGACTGCCGAGGGCGGGAACCAGCCATGCCTCGCCGTGCACCATCGTGACCACCGACAGCGGCGCCCGGTCCTCCACACGCAGCGACCAGGGCGGGTTGAAGACGGACTTGAGGAGGAAGGCCCCCCGGGCCTTGGGGCCTTCCAGCAGTCCGGTCAGCGTGTCCATGCGTACATCCTCTCGCGTCGTGCGTCCGCGCCGAAGCCCCCACCCCCGCGCCCCCGCCTCCCCACCCCCGCGCCGGCGTCCGCACGCGGCGAAGCGCCCGCTCTCCCGCGGGGGACGGAAAGAGAGCGGGCGCCGATCGCGGGGGTCCTACGCCACCGACGCGCGGCCGTGCAGCGTCAGCGCACGCCCCAGCGCCGCCAGCGCCGCCGTACAGGCCACCGTGCGCACGACGTTGCCGGATGCCCAGCGGCCCCCGAAGCGGGAGCGGGCCGCCGCCGCGTCGGCGCCGGCCCGGGCCAGCTGGTTGTTGAGGGGAATGTTCACGATCGCGGTGACGGCCAGCGACAGCCCGTACAGCGCGAAGGCCACCCAGCCCCAGCGCGCCGCGTCCAGGCGGCCGCCGCGCTGCTGCTGCGCGGCCGCCACCCCGGTCGCCAGGAACGCGCCCAGGAAGAGCAGGCCGAACAGGCCGTTGTCGATCGCCTCGTTGATGTTCCGCATCGCGGTCACATACGTCTGGTCGTCGCCCCGGCCCAGGCCCGGCATCACCGAGATGTCGAACGCGAAGTACAGGCCGGCCATCAGCCCGGTCCCCACCGTCGCCGCCACCAGCGTCACCGATTGCGTGGTCGTGCTGCTCACTTCAGAATTCCCTTCAACGTGCGCTCGTAGCGCCGGTTCAGCAGCGTGGCGCCGATCAGCCGGACGGGCGGCGGGATGGTGGCGCAGACGTGCGCGACCGACTGCCGCGACGCGCCGTCGAACATCCACGGCTGCAGATACGTCATCACGCGCATCGGGGCACTGGAGACGACCTTGCGCTCCTCGGCCAGATAGGCCCGCTCGCCGAGCCGGTCGAAGACCGGGAAGACGATCCGCTCCTCATCACGCAGGTGGTCGCGCAGCACGCCCTCGAAGGTCTGCGCCGCCCTCACCAGACCGTCGCCGCGGCGGGCGATGGCCGTCGAGACGGCCGCCATCGCCGCGTCCAGCTCCTCGTGATCCTCGTGCAGTTCACGCGCCTGCGCCTCGAAGTCGGCGTCCCGGCGGCGCAGTCCGGGCCACAGGACGTCGTCCTCGCTGGTGTGGTGCCACTCGATGACCTCGCGCAGCCGCTGCCACCACGCGGTGCCCGCGCCGTTCCACGCGGGGGCCGCCGCGCGCAGCCGGGCCGCGTCGCGCCGCATCGCGACGTGCATCAGGGCGAAGCCGTGGAAGTGCGGGGGAAGGTGTTCCAGCCCGTGTTCGCTGGAATACGACGGGGGAGCCGGCACGGGAGCCTCCTGCCTGTCTGTCGTGCGTGGTGGTACCGGTGCGCAGTAATGCCGGTGTGCGGTGTCCGTCCCCGGACACCCCGAGCACCGGGCGGCGGCCGTACCAGAGTCGCCGCCCGGTCAAGGAGCGAAAAGGGAGGGAGCAGGTGGTGAAGGGGTCTCGTACCGTCAGACGTTCCAGACCCCGGACGCCGCCGCGTCGCGCGCGAACTCGGAGAAGTCCTTGGGCTTGCGGCCCAGGGCCTCCTCGACACCGTGCACCAGGTGCGCGTTGCGCCCGTCGAGGATCATCGTGAACAGGTCCGCGAACTCCTCCGGGAGGCCGTTCTCGCGCAGCACGGCGCGGTACTCCTCGTTGGTGACCGAGATGTACTTGATCTCCCGGCCGGTGGCCTTGGTCAGTTCGGCGGCCACATCGCTGTAGCTGAGCAGGCGCGGGCCCGACAGCTCGTAGGTCTTGCCGATGTGCTTGTCATCGGTCAGCGCCGCCACCACGACATCGGCGATGTCATCGGCGTCGACGAAGGCCTCCACGGCGTCACCGGTCGGCAGGGCGATCTCGCCGGCCAGTACGGGCTCCAGGAAGAAGCTCTCGTTGAAGTTCTGGTTGAACCAGCTCGAGCGGACGATGGTCCAGTCGGCGCCGGAGGCCTTCAGGTTCTCCTCCGACACCTCCGCGGCCTCCTCACCGCGCCCGGACAGCAGCACCAGACGGCGCGCACCGCCGGCGACGGCCACCTTGGAGAACGCGCCGACCTGTTCGGCGGCGCCCGGGAAGGCGAGGTCGGGGTAGTAGGTCACGTACACCCGGTCGACGCCCTCCAGCGCCGGTCCCCAGGTGGCGGGCTCGTGCCAGTCGAAGGCGGGCCGGCCGCTGCGCGAACCGATGCGGACCTCGCGGCCCTGGGCGGAAAGCTTCTCGGCGACGCGCCGGCCGGTCTTGCCGTGACCGCCGATGACGAGGGTGATCTGCGTGTTCTGAGTCATGAGTACAGTCAAGTCCAGTCTCGCGAGACGGGCCATAGCCACAAAGCTCAGTTCCATATGCCTGCGTCTACGAGAGGTCACCTCGCAGCGCGACGGAGAGAGGGTGGCTTCGGCGTGAGCTCCAGAATCGTAGGCATGCCCCCAGCGGGCGGGCCAGGCCTTTCCAGCGGCCCTCGACCACCCATAGACAGACCGTCGAGCAGACGTCCAGCCGCTCCTGACCAGCCGTCAAGCCGCCTTGTGCGGCGGGACTTGAGCCGTTCTCCGGTCCGCTGCGACACCATCGGCCCAGCAACGACCCGCCCGCTGGGAGGCCGCATGAACGCCACTCCGGATCATCCGGAGCTCGACCAGTTGTCCGCCGACCTGGCCGGTCTGCTCGCACGGATCGGGCTCGACCCGGCCGCCGAGCCGTCCGCCCGCCGGGACCGCATCGACATCCGTTTCGCGGCCGCGGCCGCCCGCCACCCGGCCCGGGTCTGCGCCCGGGAC
Organism: Streptomyces sp. 147326; assembly: GCF_045000215.1. Taxonomy (NCBI): domain Bacteria; kingdom Bacillati; phylum Actinomycetota; class Actinomycetes; order Kitasatosporales; family Streptomycetaceae; genus Streptomyces; species Streptomyces sp. 147326. The sequence goes on from NZ_CP134201.1 coordinate 8,753,647, forward strand.
GGCGAGCGGCAGACGACCTACCTCGAAGCGGACTGGCTGGCCGACGACATCGCCGGACGCCTGTCGGGCCGCGCGGGACCCGGATCGGTGGTCGCCGTACGCGCACGGCGCACCTGCGGGGCCCCCGCCGCCGTGGTGGGCGCGCTGCGCACCGGGGCGGCGGTCCTGCCGCTGGAGCCCGGGCACAACGCGGGCCTGCAGGAGTTCCTGATGCGCGACGCCGGCGCCGAGATGGTCGTCTCGGACGGCGGACTGCTGCGCGACGAGATCCCGCTGGCCAAGGCGGGCAGGTTCGTCATCGCGGCGCGGCCCGAGGCGGCGATGCGCCGCGAAATCCCGCATGCCACCGCCTTCCTGGCCCTCCCCACCGGCGGCGACCCGGGCCGGGCACTGGCCGTGCGGCCCGTCAGCCACATGGACGTGCTGTCGTGGGTGGACGCCCTGGTCCCGGTGCTGGAGTCGGGACCGGACGAGGTGTGGACGTACTTCCACTCCCTCAGCCTGGACCTGGGCATGCGCGAGCTCTGGGGACCCCTGCTGTCCGGCGCACGCGCCGTCGTCGTGGACCGCGACACCGCCTGCGACGCCCGCGCCTTCGCCCGCCTGCTGGCCGAGCAGGAGGTGACGGTGGTGACGCAACTGCCGTCCGCCTTCGCACGGCTGGCCGTGGCGGCGCGCGGCAGCAGGAGCAGCCTGCCGGCGCTGCGCCACGTACTGCTCTCGGACGAGCAGGTGGACGCACCCGCCCTGGCCGACTGGCGCGACGCACGCATCGCCCCGCAGGCCGTCCTCTGGGACGTTTCGGGGCCGCCGACCGTCCTGTGAGGAACGGGGGCGGGGGACAGGCAGCGGGGGAGGGCCGCGGACGACCGACCGTCCGCGGCCCTCCCCCCACGTGCGCCCCCCCGGCGGCGGCCCGCGTCAGAAGTTCCCCAGCCCTCCGCACACGTTGAGGGCCTGGGCCGTGATGGAGGCGGCCAGATCGGTGGTCAGGTAGCCGACCAGAGCGGCCACCTCCTCGGGGGTGGAGTAGCGGCCGAGCGGGATCTTGGATTCGAGCTGCTCCTGGACGTACTCCTCGGTGGTGTCCCACGCCTGCGCGTACCCGCTGCGCACGCGCGCCGCCATGGGCGTCTCCACATATCCGGGGCAGACCGCGTTGACGGTGGTACCGGTCGGTGCGAGCTCCTTGCCGAGCGCCTTGGTGAAGCCGACCACGGCGTGCTTGGAGGCGGTGTAGGGGGCGCCGAGCAGGACTCCCTGCTTGCCCGCGGTGGAGGCGATGTTGACGATGCGGCCCCAGGGCTGCGCCCCGAGGCCGCCGCCGTTGAGGACCTCGCGCGTCAGCAGGAACACGCTGTTGAGGTTGGTGTCGATGACGTCGTGCCACAGCTCGTCGGTGATGTCCGCGGTGGCGCCGCCGCCGCTGCGGCCGGCGTTGTTGACCAGGATGCTGACCGGCGCCCCGTACACCGCCACCGCCGAGGCGACCACCGCCTTCACGGCCGAGCGGTCGCGTACGTCGGCGGCCGCGCCCTCCACGCTCATCCCCTCGCACTGCAGGTCCGCGACGGTCTGCTTGACCGCGGCCTCGGTACGCGCGCACACGAACACCCGGTGGCCGCGCGCTCCCAGGTCCCGGGCGACGGCCAGCCCGATGCCGCTGGTCGCCCCGGTGACCAGCGCCACGGGCCGTTCGGGGGCCTGCGCTCTCGCCTTGACCGTCATTCTTGTTCCCTCCGTCGCTCACCAGGACGTCCAGAGCGTGCCGCAGAGCACTCGGGGCACGACGGATCAGCGCTCGCGCCAGGTCCCCGCGCGCCGGAACCCGCCGGTGCGGTCCCAGCCGGCCGCCGGGGTGCGCGCGGGCTCCGGCGGCTCGCCCGGCCCTCTGGCCAGCAGGGCCGTCAGGACCGCCAGCACGGCGGCCGTCTCCGCCGCGTCGGGGTGCCCGCGCGTGATCCTCCACGACTGCGCCCCCGCCCCCGCTCCGGACCCGGCGGCGGCCGCCTCCCCGGCCGTCATACCGGCGGGTTGCCGTGCTTGCGCGACGGCAGATCGGCGTACTTGGGACGGAGCATGGCCAGGGCCGAGGTGAGCACCGAGCGGGTTTCGGCCGGGTCGACGACGTCGTCGACCAGGCCGCGTTCGGCGGCGTAGTAGGGGTGCATGAGCTCGGCCGTGTACTCCTTGATCTTCTGTGCGCGCGTCGCGTCGGGGTCGGCGGCGGCGGCGATCTCCCGGCGGAAGATCACGTTCGCCGCGCCCTCGGCGCCCATGACGGCGATCTCGTTGGTGGGCCAGGCCAGGGCGAGGTCCGCGCCGATGGAACGGGAGTCCATCACGATGTAGGCGCCGCCGTACGCCTTGCGCAGGACCAGGGAGATCCGCGGGACGGTGGCGTTGCAGTACGCGTACAGCAGCTTGGCGCCGTGCCGGATGATGCCGCCGTGCTCCTGGCCGACACCGGGCAGGAAACCGGGAACGTCGACCAGGGTGACCAACGGGATGTTGAAGGCGTCGCAGAACTGCACGAAGCGGGCCGCCTTCTCGCTCGCGTGGATGTCGAGCACCCCGGCGAGGTGGGCGGGCTGGTTGGCGACGAAGGCGGTCACGTGTCCGTCCATCCGGGCGAGCGTGCACACCACGTTGGCCGCCCAGCCGGGCTGGACCTCGAAGTGGTCTCCGTCGTCGACGACCTCCTCGATGACCCGGCGGATGTCGTACGCCTGCTGCGGATTGGCGGGCACGATCGAGGCGAGCGCCCCGGTACGCCGGTCCGCGGGGTCGTCGCCCACCTCGCGCGGCGGTGTCTCGCGGTTGTTGGCGGGCAGCAGCGACAGCAGGTGCCGTACGTCCTCCAGGCAGCTCTCCTCGTCGTCGTAGGCGAAGGCGGCCACCCCGGAGACCGAGGCGTGCACGTCGGCGCCACCGAGACCGTTCTGCGTGATCTCCTCACCGGTGACGGCGCGGACCACGTCGGGGCCGGTGATGAACATCTGCGAGGTGCCGCGGACCATGAAGACGAAATCGGTGAGCGCGGGGGAGTACGCCGCCCCGCCCGCGCACGGGCCCATCATCACGCTGATCTGCGGGATGACACCGGAAGAGCGGGTGTTGCGCCGGAAGATGCCGCCGTAGCCGGCCAGGGCGGACACGCCCTCCTGGATACGGGCACCGGCCCCGTCGTTGAGCGAGACCAGCGGGGCGCCGGCCGCCTCGGCCAGGTCCATCACCTTGTGGATCTTCTCCGCGTGGGCCTCGCCGAGCGCCCCGCCGAAGATGCGGAAGTCGTGCGCGTACACGAAGACGGTGCGGCTGCCCACCGTGCCCCAGCCGGTGACCACGCCGTCGGTGTAGGGCCGTTTCTGCTCCAGCCCGAAACCGCTCGCGCGGTGCCGGCGCAGAGCCTCGATCTCGTGGAACGAGCCCTCGTCCAGCAGCAGTCCGATGCGCTCGCGGGCGGTGAGCTTGCCCTTGGCGTGCTGCTGTTCGGTGGCCCGTTCGCCGGGACCGGCAAGGGCCCGGGCCTTGATGCCGGCCAGTTCCGCGGCACGGTCGGCACCCGGCGGGGTGGACACGTCGATGATGGTCATGGGGATCCTCCAGATCTGAAGACCGGATTGCGGCCACCGTGGCGCGCGCGGCTCAAGACGCCGTGGAAGTCCACTCGAACCCCGTACGAGACGCGGTCCTGGCGCCGCTGCGGCGTGCGGGCCCGGCGGCCTGACGGTGGGGGGCGGGGTTCAGGTCGTCCGGTGCAGGGTGAGGTGGCCGCGGCGGACCGGCTTCCCCCGCTGCGGCGACGGCCCGCCGAAGCCGTCCCCGCCGCCCGCGGCCGCGGCCAACACCGCACCCGGGGCCGCGGCCGCGGTGCCGGCGTGCTCCCGCACCTCCCGCTCCTCCCGCAGGACGTCCCGCAGGGCCCGCTCGAAGCGGTCGATGTCCTGTGCGCTGTTGTCGCGGTGGACGGATGCCCGCACCGCGGTGGCGCCGTCCCGCGCGGCCGGGTGGAGCGGGTTCTCCTGCGCGACGGTCTTCCACAGGACGACCCCGCGCCGGGCCATACCGCGGCGGATGAGCGCGGCCGGCACCTCGCCGTGACGGAAGGCCAGCATCCCGGCCTGCTCCCGGCCCGGCGCGAGCAGTTCGACCCCGGGGGTGCGTTCGACGGCGGCGCGCAGCCGGGGCAGCAGGTCCTCGTACGGGAGGCGTACGGCGGCGGCGTGGTGGGCGAGGGCGGCGTTCAGCGCGGCGACGGCGGCCGGGACGGGCGCCGGCGGGCGGCCGCTCCACACCCCGGGCGCGGCGTAGGCGAAGCCCACGGCCTCCGGGCCGCGCAGGAACCGCCAGCCGTCCGCCGTGACCAGGTGCGCGCCGATGCGCGCGGCGACGACGGGGAGCTGGCCGACGGAGTGGGAGGCGTCGACGGCGTACCGGGCCCGGTGGGGGGACAGGAGCCGGCCCACCTGCTCGACGGGACTGACGGTTCCGCAGGCCGAGGAGACGTGGACCACCGAGACGAGGGCGACGTCCTCGTCGATGCGGGCCCGCATCCAGTCCAGGTCGAGGTCCCCGTCCGCCCGCAGCGGGACGACCTCCAGCCGGCAACGGGTGCGGTCGCGCAGGGCGCAGAGGGTGCTCAGGCGGGCCACGCCCTCGTACGGGGTGGTCCAGATCCGGTCGCCGGGACCGAGCTCCGCGGCACGGACGAACGCGTCGAAGGCCTCGGCCGCGCCGGTGGCCAGGACCGTGTCGCCGGCCGGGACGCCCAGCAGGGCGCCGAGGCGTTCGTGCACCTCGGTGTGCAGGACGGCGCCGAGGTGCTCCGCCAGCGCGCGGCTGCCGAAGCGGTCGTCGCGGGCCGTGCAGGCGGCGAGCACGGCCCGCACGCCGTCCGGCATCCGGCCCGTGCCCGCCGTGTTCAGGTGGGCCGTTCGTTCCGTGTCGTACGTCGGCGCATTCATTCAGGGGCCTCCCCCCGCTGTCGGGGCCGCGGCACGTCCACGACCCTGTGTTCCACGCATTGCCAAAACGTCTGGCAATACATTGCCTACCGCTTGACGGTTTTGGCAATGCCCGCTCCGGCGGCGCTCAAGTTCCGGCCCCCTGGCAACTCTTGGCAAGATTCCCCGCCGCCCCCGTCCTCTTGATTTCCGCGCAGGTCACAGCGATTCACAGAGGCGGACAGGTCGCGCGGGAGGCGGTCGGCGCCCTTCCCTCCAGTCCTTCTCGAGCGATTGACGAGCAAATCCCGAGCAGACGTTGCCAGTCTTCTTGGCAGAGGACTTGCCAAGAAGATTCGAAACGTTGCCACGGAGGAGTCACCATGAAGAACATCGCCCGCATCGTCGCCACCGCCGCCCTCGCCACTGCCGCCGTCCTCACCGCGGGCGCGGCCGCCCACGCCGACGGCGGCGACATCGACTGGCCCGTCGCCCCGGCCTCCGCCGGCGGCGCCCCGGCCGCCCCCGGCACCGGCCCCGCCACCACCCTTATCGACTGGCCGTAACCGCCCGGCGGGAATCCGCCCGGGAGTTCCCGTGCCGTAAATAGGGATCGGAATCCTTTCCCGCATTCCCGGCACCCGTGCGAAAAGGGGGCACTCTGCCACGGCGCCGCAGGTGGAAGGCGGCTCGAAACCTGCTACAGGAAAGAGATGGAACACATCCACCCCGGCTAGCGTGCCTCGAACGGGGGGCAGCTCCTTGGCCACCGGAGGAAAAGAGCCAAGGAAGTACGGAGGAGACCGTGAGAATTCAGGTTCTGGGTCCGCTGAGCGCCGAGGTCAACGGCGGATCCATTGTTCCGACCGCGGGAAAACCAAGACAGCTCCTGTCGCTCCTCGCGCTCTATCCGGGGCGCGTCATGCCGGTTCCCACCCTCATGGAGGAGATCTGGGGAACCGCGCCGCCACAGAGCGCGCTGACCACCCTGCAGACGTACATCCTGCAGCTGCGCAGGCGGCTGGGCACCGCGATGGGGCCCGACGCCCCCGGCGGGGCCAAGGAGGTGCTGGTCACCCGGCACGGCGGCTACCTCCTGCAGATACCCGAGGACGGCGTCGACGTGCACGCCTACGAACGCCTCGTCCGCGAGGGCCAGTCCGCCTTCGAGTCCGGCGACAGCCAGGTCTGCGCCGCCCGCTTCCGGGCCGCCCTGGACCTGTGGCGGGGCCCGGCACTGGTCGACGTACGGGTCGGACCGATCCTCGACATCGAGGTCATGCGCCTCGAGGAGAGCCGCCTGGTCACCGTGGAACGGCGGATCGACGCCGACCTGAGACTGGGCCGGCACGGCGAACTGATCGCCGAACTGACCGAGCTGACCGCACGCCACCCCCAGCACGAGGGACTCCACTCGCAGGTCATGGTGGCGCTGTACCGCTCGGGCCGGCAGGCGACCGCCCTGGACGTCTACCGCCGGCTGCGCGGCCGGCTGATCGAGGACCTCGGAGTGGAGCCGTCACCGCAACTCCAGCGCCTGCACCAGGCCATGCTGGCCGTCGACCCGCAGCTCGACGTGCTCGCCGGACCGCGCTGCACCTCCACCTTCGACCTCTTCGCCGCGTAACGCCCGGTTCCGTTCAGCGCCCCTCAGCCGTCCGGCCGCTCAGCCGCGCCGCACCGCCACCCCCGCGAGCCCCCGGGCGAGCGCGTCCGCGCTGCCCCGGGGACCGCCCAGGCCCGTCATGACCACGCTCACCGGCGACCCCGTCCCCTCCGCGAGAACCCGCGCGAGCTCGTACGCCGCCCCCGCGCCGGGCCCGCACCCGCACAGCACCAGCCGCCCGCCGGACGCCGGCAGACCGGCCAGGGCGGTCACGGCGGCGGGCACCACCGGGCCGGGCGGACCGCTCAGGTCCAGCGCCACGATGGTCTGCGGGCCCCGGTGCTCGCGCGTGAACAGCTCGTAGCAGCCGCCCACCACCCCCGGCACCACCAGCAGACAGATCACGTCCGCCGAAGACGCCCCGCTGCGCAGCGTGCTGACGGTGGCGCGCCGCGCCACGGGCGGCCGGCCGGCCATGGCGGGGACCTCGTCGTCCGCCAGCAGGTCCAGCACCTGGCCGACGGTGGGATCCGGGTCCGCCAGATCGGTCAGGGCCCGCAGCAGGCCGACGCACTGGCCCAAAACGGCGGCGGCGTCCGCGTCCGCCAGTCTCGCCCGGTCGTAGACGGCGTCGAGCACCAGCGCGCCGCCGCTCTCGTGCCGGGCGACGACCGTGACGGGCACCCCGGTTGCGGCGCCGACGGTCCGCGGCGCATCCACACCGATGCCCTGCGCCGCCAGTTCACGGCCCACGTCGGCCCCCGGTCCGGCCGGGCCGTCGAAGACGATGACGGTGTCGGTGAGCCGCTCGCCCGGCCCCCGGCCGCTCCACTCGCCGATGCGGTCGGCCGACACCCACGGGTAGGCGGCCATGTCCAGCCGGGCGTCGTGCACCTGCCGCAACAGGCCGGTCAGCGGGGCCGCCGGATCCACCCGCACCGTCATCGGCAGCGGACTGCCGAGCAGCCCGGGGATACCGGCCGCCCCGGGCAGCGCGATGTCGCCGCCGCGGAGCCGGACCCCGAAACTCACCGGCAGGGGGCCCTCGGCCGCGGCCGCCCGGTACAGCAGCAGCGCCCACACCATGTGCAGGGCGCTGCTCTCGCCGGCACCCCGGGCCGCGGCCCACGAGCGCAGCCTCGGACCGTACGGTTCACCCAGCCGCCGGCGCAGGTGCCCGTCCCCGCTCTGGCGGGTGTCCGCGCCGGGCCGCCCCGGCGCGGTCGCGGCGCCGCGCGGGGGCGCCGCACGCGTCCACAGCTCCCGGGCACCCTCGGCGCTCTGCCGGGCCAGCCAGCGCGCGTGGTCCCACAGATCGGGGCGGCGCTCACCCCCGGGCAGGACGCCTGCGGCCAGGTAGGCGCGGTAGAACGCGCGCAGCAGGAGATGGACGCCGCGCTCGTCGAGCAGGGCGCGGTGGCACGTCAGCAGCACCCGGGTGGGCGCCCCCGCATCCCCCTCCAGCAGGGTCAGGCGCAGCAGCGGCGGGCGGTTGAGGGCGAACCCCCGCGCCCGGTCCGCGTCCAGGAGTTCCTGCCAGGTGATCTCGGCGCGAGTGCGGTGGACGACCTCGACCTCGGCGCACGGATGCAGCAGGAGCCGTGGCACGGCCGTCCAGTCGAAGGCGGCCCGAAGCACCGACTCCCGCCCGCAGACGGACTGCCAGGCCGCGTCGAAGCGGGCCCGGTCGAGCGGGCCCGCCCAGTTCCAGTGGATCTGCTCCACGTGCCGGTCCGGTCCCCCGGGACGGGTGACGGCCTCCACGAGCAGTTCACGCCGGTACCCGTCCAGGGCCAGGGGTTCGCCACCCGGGCAGGGGCCCAGCAGGTCGGCCAGCAGCTCGGCGCTCAGCGGCGCGGGGCCGACCACGGCGGCGTCCGGGAGGAGGCGCAGGGTGTGCCGGCCCGGACCGTGACCCTCCAGAGTGACCCGGAAGCGGCGGTGGCGCTCGGCGATGCGGGCGGCGAACACCTCGGCGTCCGCGTCGTGGCGCAGCCCGCGCACGCCCAGGACGAGCGTGGAGCCGGGCGCACCGCGGCCCGCCTCGTGCACCACCGCGAGGACCGGCCCCGGGCCGTCCGCGGCGTCACGGCGGCTCACCGGCCGGCCCGCACGCAGCCGGCCCGCACCCGGCCCGGCCGCACACCGTCGGGCCGGACGCCCGCCGCGCTGTGGTCAGTCGCCGGCACGGACACGGACACGACACGGCGGGGCCGGCGCGAAGGGCACCGCGGGACGTTCCCTTGCGTTCACGGCGTCCGCCTTCCCTCGCCCCGCCCGGAGGTCACCGGCCGCAGAAAGCCTAAGCGGTCCGCGGGCCCGGGCCCCCTTTCCTCGAGTGGGGCTGCAGCGCTCCGCGAACCGGTGTCGACCTGCGCCTTCCGGGCCGCCGCCGGGAGCGCGGGCCGGCGCCGGTGCGCGGCGCCGACCAGGTAACGCCCCTGGACGGGATGGGTGGTGAACGTCCACACCCCGGCCGCGTCCCCCTCCTGCGGTGCGCCCGCCAGGACGACACGCCCCCGGTCGTCGTGGTCGAACCCGAAGGCGGAAGCGCGGCGGCGCAGCCCGTGCCCGAGCGCCTTGGCGTAGGCCTCCTTCAGGGTCCACAGCCACAGCAGCCGCGCCCGGCGCTCGCCCTCGGGCAGCGCGGCCAGCGCCGCGCGTTCCTCCGCGGTGCACAGCCGGCCGGGCGGCACGTCGAAGGAGACGTCACGGTCCGCGGGCTGCGCGTCCACGCCGATCGGACCGGTGCGGCTGACGCCGACGACGATCAGCTCACCGGTGTGCGCCAGGCTCACCTCCAGGTCTTCGCCCGCACCCCGCACCAGGGGCTGTCCGTCCGGCTCGTACCCCAGTTCCAGGCTGTCCACGGGAACGTTCAGTGCGGCGGCGGCGGAGTGCTTGACCACGAACCGCGAGATGGCGAACCGCATCCGGCCGGCCGCGGGCGCCGTCTGCCGGTAGCGCGGCCAGTCGCTTCCGAGCAGGGGCCGCAGCGCGGGGTCGAGGAGCACGGCCGCCAGCCACTGGCCCCACGTCGTGCAGACGACCGCCCGGCCGGCGTCGTCGAGCCGGTCGCCCACCTCGTCCCAGGGTCCTTCGGGACCGGCGATGTGCAGGGGCCCGTCGAGCGGATCAGGGGTGTACCGGGCGGGAACCATGGTCACGGCCTCCTTCTCGTGCTCATCGCGGACTCGCGGACTCGCGGACGTACGGATTCGCGGACGCGGGGCTCACCGCAGACGGCGGACGGCGCTCTGGGCGTGCCACCCGGCCAGGCGCAGCGTCTCGGTACCGGCCCGCCCCAGCCACGTCCGTACGTACCGGCGGGCCTCGACCAGGCCGGTCCCCGCACCCAGCACCTCCTCGACCGCCTCCTCCCGCAGCATCACCTGCCGGGCGCAGACGGCCCGTACGCCGCCCCCGTCCGGGACCAGCGACCACTCGCCGCTGTGTGCGGCGATCAGCCGGGACGTCGTCAGCTCCTTGTGGACGATCCGCGCGGCCGAGGGGAAGCACAGCCGCACCGACCGGGTGGTGAGCGTGCGTCCGCCGGGGGCGGCGCAGGTGTCCACCGTGGCCAGCTGCACGCCGGGCACGTCCTCGATCACGCGGGCCGACTCCACGTGCGCGACGCGCTCGGGCCAGTCCCCGATCCGGTAGAGGAAGTCGTAGACCAGCTCGGCGGGGCCGTCCACGTGCAGGCTGTCCTCGAAGGAGAGCAGCAGCTGGTCCAGGCGCTCCCAGCGCTCGGCGACCTCTTTGACGCGGGCGAGCTGTTCGGCCGGCTCCGCCTGCCACTCCTGCCGGCTGCGCCCGGTCTCGGCGGCGGGCAGCCCCTCCAGCGTGCGGTCCTGACGCAGCGTCAGCAGCGATTCCGTCTCGCCGAGCGCCTCGACCGTCCACACGCCGGTGGTGGGCACCCCGGGGCGGGCGGTGTCCTCCTGCTCGAACCCGACGGTCCTGGCATGCGGGTCCAGCACCCGGCGTACGTGGAAGGAACGGACCCTTTCGTCCCGCACGTCCCACAGCCGCAGCCGCTCCCGGACCCCGTCGAAGTCCATCCGCTCGACGTGGACGTACGAGGGCAGCAGGAGCGGCCAGCGGACGGCATCGGCCAGCAGCCCGTAGACCACGCCGGCCGGGGCGGCCACCCGCGCCGTCCGCTCGCTCGCGTGCACGCGCTGCGACGACATGAGACACACCCCCGCCCTGATCGTTCCTGCGATGCGATCCAGGCTGCACCAGGGGACTTGAGCCTTCCTCAACCCCCGACGGGCGAGGCCCCGCTGAGCCGGCCCGCCTGACCGGCCTGTCCCGCCACTCCCGTCTGTCCCGCCAGCCCTGCCTGTCCCGCCAGCCCTGCCTGTCCCGCCTGGGTGAGTGCGTCGGCCAGCACCCGCCAGATCTCGGCGGCGAGGTCGATGTTCGCGTCCTGCTGAGCCTGCTGCGCCAGGTCGCGCAGGCCCTGGATCCCGCAGGGGTCGCCACCGAGGATCAGCAGCTGATGACGCAGGATCTCCAGCCGTACCCGGCCGCGGTAGGTCATCCTCGACTGGTCGCCGGCCAGCGCGGCGAGCAGGGCGCGCGCGTCGTCGTACCGGCCGGTGGCGAAGGCCAGGTCGGCCTTGAGCGCGGTCAGATCCTGCCGCAGGGCCGGTGTGCCCACGAAGGCGAGAGCGGCCTCGGCCTCGGCGGCGCGGCGCTGGGCCTGCTCCGGATCGGCGGGCAGCTTCTGCAGGTGCAGCCGGGCCGTGGCCAGCCGCAGCCGGGTCCACAGGACCAGGTCCTCCTGGCTGCCGAACCGGTCGAGGGCATCGTCGAGGCAGGCCTGCGCGCCCGGGTAGTCGCCCTGGCGCATCCGGACGGCGGCGGCCGTCCACATGGCCTCGGCCCACAGCGCGTCGGCGCGGCCCTCGACGAGAACGGTCAGCTCGTCGGCGTGCACCCGCGCGTCGCCGACCCGGCCGGCCTCGGCCTGTACGGACACCAGCGCCAGCAGGGCGGCGGCCCGGTCCTCCACGCCCAACTCCTCACTCAGTGCGAGCCGGTGGGCCTCGACGGCGGCCTCCAGGGCCGGGTTGATCTCACCGACGGACCGCAGGCAGCGGGCGAGGCGGGTCAGGCCCCGTACGCGCAGCTCGCACACGCCCACTTCCTCACCGAGCCCGACCAGCCGCGTGAGCCGCTCCAGTTCCAGCGCGTGGTCGCCCTGGACGCGGGCGGCCTGGGCGAGGAGCCACAGCGCCTGCCAGCGCAGTACCGGGCTCTCGTGGCCCTCGGCGGTCAGCGCCTGGCGCAGAGCCTCGACGGCGTCGGGGGAGCCGGTGGACGCCGCGAGGGTGAGCGCATGGGCCAGCGAGCCGGTGGCCGGCTCCTCGAAGTCGGCCGCCTCCAGGCCCAGCCGGCCCGCCAGGTACCCCACGGCCCGCTCGGTCGGCTGGCGTGCGCCCGACTCCAGGCGGGAGAGATAACCGGTGGACATGCCCTCGCCGGCCAGCGCCGTCTGGGACAGGCCCTGGGCCATCCGGAGCTTTCTCAGGCGGTGTCCGAACGCGGGCTGTCGCAGCATGAGCATCCCTGAGGTCGCGGGCAAGAAATCTGTCGGGAACCGCCAACGAGCGTAGGACGCCCGGCAATACGCGGGCAAACCTTTGCCAGGGGTTCGCGACGGCTCTCATGCGCACGTCATGCGTTCCTCGAGCGTTCCTCGATCCGGCCGAGGCAGACTCTCCAGAACCCGGCCCCGGCACCCGGCCGGAGCCCCGCTCTTCCCGCATTCAGCGCCTTGGAGTCGACGATGAGGCCATCGGTGTGCGCATCCCGCGCGTCCTGGACGCCCGCAGCCCACACCACCCTCGCGGCCCCCGCCCGCCGGCCCGCCGAACCGGCCGGGAAGACCCGCCCGGACGACGACATCGGCTGGCCGAAGAGATAGCCCGGCCATCAGGCCCGCCCGCCGCCGAACACCTCCTCGACCAGCCTCTCCTGCGCCTTCTGGAACACCCCTGCCAGGGACATCGCCGCGTCGTCCACATAGTTCAGCGCGGCGGTCAGGGTCCTGCTGGCGTCGGGCGTGCTGTACATCAACGCCGCGTGTCCCGCCGCGCCGCCGTTGTGGAAGAGGACGGTGGTGCCGTCTTCGCCCACCTCCTGCACCCGCAACCCCAGGCCGAATCCGCTCTGGGCGTGCGGCGTGCGCATCTCGGCCAGCAGCGGAGCCGGCAGGAGCCTGCCGCCCGTCAGCGCCGAGATGAAGGTGTGCAGGTCCCGGGTGGTCGAGATCATGTCCCCGCCGGCGGAGATCCAGGAGGGGTTGTGGCGGCTGACGTCGACCGTCGTCTGCCGGCCGGCGTCCTCGTACCGGTAGTAGGCGCGGGCGTACGGCTCGGGGAGCTCCGGCGAGGTGCCCGGCACCACGGTGCCCGACAGACCGAGCGGCCCCAGGATCCGCTCCTGCGTCTCCTCGGCGCACGAGCGGCCGGTGATGTTCTCGATCAGCAGCCTGGCCAGCACGTAGTTGGTGTTGGAGTAGCTCCAGCCCGTCCCCGGCTCGAACCGCGCCGGCTTCGACAGCGACAGCCGCACCAGCTCCTCGGGCCGGTAGGTCCGGAACCGGCCCTCCACCCACTCCCGGCCCGAGATCGTGGAGGGGATCCCGTGCGCGACCGTCCCGTCCTCCAGGAGCTCGCCGGTGTGGTTGAACACCCCGCTGGTGTGCTGCAGCAGCATCCGCACCGTGATCCGCCGGTCCAGCCCGAACTCCGGCAGGCAGTCGGCCGCCGGGGTGTCCAGTGCGATCCTGCCTTCGGCCACCAGTTGCAGCACCACGGTCGCGGTGAAGGTCTTGGTGTTGCTGCCGATCCGCACGTGCCCGTCGACCGGCGGCCCGGCGCTCTCGCCCAGCCCGGCCACCCCGGCGCTGCCGGCCCATGCGCCCCGCTCGTCGTGCACGCGCAGCTGCACTCCGGTGATACCGGAGTCGACGATCTCCCGGACGGCCTTCCGCAGTTCCGGGCGGTCCGGTACGGCGGCGGAGTTCTTCGTGGTGGGGAGGGATTCGCTCATGGTCATTCCTCGGTCTCGCGATGGGCAGGTGTGCGGCGCGCCCCGTATGCGAGGCGGCCGTGCGATGAGCGTGCACCCTGACCCAAGGTCAAGGTCAATCTCCTTCGCAGGCATGGGCTGACCGGATGCGCGCTACCCTCGGCCCTGGTTCGCGAGACCGCGGCCGTCCACGACCTGGAGGTGTGCCGAGCCGATGGCAGACGGGCTCACGATCGGTCAGGCGGCGGCGTTCGCCGGCGTCACGGTCAAGACGGTGCGGCACTATCACCGGCTCGGCCTGGTCCCCGAGCCGCAACGTGACGGTTCCGGCTACCGGCGTTACGGGTCGGCCGACTTGCTCCGGATGGTCCAGGTGCGGACCCTGGCCGGGGCCGGTGTGCCGCTGGCCGAGATCGGTGACCTGCTCGACGCCGATCCCGAGCGGTTCGCCGCCGCCCTGGACGACGTCCACCGCCGGCTCACCGAACGGATCGAGGACCTGAGCGCGCGCCGCGACACCCTGCACCGGCTCACCCATGGCGACCGGGTCCTGCTGCCCGACCGGGCCTGCACGGTCCTGGACCGGCTCTCCGAACTCGGCTTCAGCCCCGACTACCTGGCCGGTCAGCGGGAGGCCATGGTGCTGGCCCGCGCTGGTTCCGGAGATCTTCGACAGCTTCCTGGCCCGCCTGAAACACTTCCTCGACGATCCCGAGCACGTCGAGCTGACCAAGCGCGGCTGGGATGCGAGGTCCTGGGATCCGGACGACCCGCGGATCGGGGAGCTGGCGTCCGCACTGGCCGACAAGCTGCTGACCCACCGCGCGCTGCTGGCGGCGCCGGCCGGGTTCCACAACCGGCCCGACGCCGTCTCCCGGTACGAACTGGTCAACCACCACCGGGAAGACCAGGCACCGTCCATCGCCCGGTTGAACACCCTGGTCGAGGCGAACCTGCGCGCAGCCGGCATCGACATCCCGCGTCAGTGACGGCCCGCACGCCTGCCGCCGGTCAGCGCAGCCGGCGAGGCACCCGGCCCGCCGGCATCCTCCGCCCGTTCGCGGCGGCGGGTGACCCACAGCACGGCCGTCGCGTAGAGAAGCACCGTGGGGACGTCGATGGCCATGGCCACCCAGTCCATGTCGGCGGCGGTCTCCTGTGAGGCGAACGCGCCGGCGAACGCGGCCGAGATGCTCATCCCCACCAGGTTGTTGAGGACGTGCAGGGCGATGGCGGCTTCCAGCCCGCCCGTACGCATGGTCAGCCAGCCCGTCACCACCCCGAAGACGACGAGATCGGCGAAGCCCCAGGCGGTGCCCCACCCGTGGACCGCGGCGAAGAGCAGGGCCTGCGGGGCGATCGCCACCCACGGTGAGCGGCACCACGCGCCGACCGCCTGCAGCAGCCAGCCGCGGAACAGGTACTCCTCGGCCGCGGCCTGGAACGGCACCAGGACCCACACCGTCGCAAGACCGGTGAGGAACGTCGAGGTGCCCGCCCACACCAGGTCCTCGCCCTCGCCCGCCGGGCTCGGTACCAGCACCTGAACCGCGACCATGAGCAGGACCAGGGGCAGGGCCAGCCCGAGGCAGGTGGCCAGCCGGCGCCCGCGGAGCCGGCCGTCGACCGACGACACGGTCCCCGGCGGGCGGTGTTGCGCGCAGTACGCGGCAAGCAGCACGACGGGGGTCACCAGGGCTATGGACAGCAGTGCCAGCGCGGTGTCGCCGAGGTCGCCCCAGACGGCCATGCCGTCCGAGTCGAGGGGGCGGCTCGCGACCCTCCCCACGATCTCGGCGCCGAGGAACAGCGCCGACATCAGCACGACGGCCCCGAGGAGCACCATCGCCGTTCCGGCCAGCGGTCGCCACCAGCTGTGATACCCGGTCGCCAAGGCCAGCCGGTGAAACGGCAGGGCGCGGGAGGGCCCGGGGCCGACGGGAGACGCCAGTGCCGGGCCGGGGGCCGTCGTGTCATTGGTCATGGCACAAGGATTCGTCACCGCACCAGGAATCCCGCAGTCCGCCAGCTGATTGTCGCCACGGACCACGACCGTGCTCAGCCCTGGGATGCGCGACAGGAATCCAGCCCTGGGACGGTCAGGCCTCGCCGTCGTGGTCGTGCAGGCGCTGGTCGAGATCGCTCACCCAGTGCCGGGCCCAGGCGCGCAGTTCAGCCGTCTCCTCCTCAATGAGGCCGTACGCGGTGCATTCCTCGTCGTCGGCCCAGTCCGCGCCGGCGAGGCGGTCGCGGAGGTCGTGGAGGCGGAATTCGTCCCGGCCGTGCCGCTCGCCGAGGCGCTCCAGCCCATGGGCCGTGCGTACTCGGTCTGGGCGGGCGGCGTCCAGAAGTGCTCCTTGAGGACGTGGTCTGAGGGGCAGTGGTCCGTCACAGACCGGTCAAAGCCGCTGCGCAGCCCACCGGGCCCCGGCACAGTGGCGCGATGCGCACACACCACACCGTCACCCTGCTCGCCGCCATCGGATGCCTCGCCCTCGCCGGGTGCGACCCGCAGGCCGCCGACACCAGCAGCAGCCCGTCGCCCGCCGCGCCCCCCGCTGCCACGACGGCCGCGCCCGCCCCGGCCGGCAGCGCTCCTGTGCCGCCGAAGGCGGGAAAGCCGGCGGCCGTCGTGCCCGACTTCGCCGGCCAGGTCCTCCAGAGCGCCCAAAACAACGCGCAGGCCGCAGGGTTCTACCTGCTCTCCTCGCACGACGCGCTCGGCAAGAACCGTCACCAGGTCCTCGACCGGAACTGGAAGGTCTGCACGCAGACCCCGGCCGCCGGCACGGCCACCGCCACCGACACGAAGATCGACTTCGGCACGGTGAAGAACGAAGAGTCCTGCCCCTAGCAAGAGTGCCCGCGCAGCAGGGGAGGGGAGCCGGGCTCAGACGGCGTACAGGTCGAAGGTCGACCCCCGCTTCGGCCCCGCCTGCACGTCCAGCGCCGGGTCGACGGCCAGCATGGCCTGGTGCAGGCGCTGGAGTTGGGGCGACGGCTCCACTCCGAGGTCCTCGATCAGCCGGCCGCGCAGCCGCCGGTACACGTCCAGGGCCGTCGCCTGCCGGCCCGACCGGTACAGCGCCACCATCGCCTGCGAGTGCAGCCCCTCGTGCTGCGGATGCCGGGCGATCAGCTCCGTGAGCTCGGCCAGCAGCTCCGTGTGCCGGCCCAGCCGCAGATCCACGTCGATCCGCCGCTCCACGGTGACCAGCCGGCTCTCCTCCAGCCGCATCACCTCGATCTCCAGGATCGGGCCCACCCGTACGTCGACCAGCGCGGGCCCCTGCCACAGCGCGAGCGCCGCGCGCAGCATGGACGCCGCGCTCTCGTCGTCGCCCTGCTCGAAGTCGCTCTGGCCGCGGGCCACGAGGCCCTCGTACTCGTGCACGTCCACCGCCTCCGGCGGGATCTGCAGCAGGTACCCGCCGTGCCGCGTGACGAGGACCTCTTTCGCGCCAGCGGCGCCCCCCGCACCTCCGCCCGGTCCCATGGCGGTACCCAGCCGCCGGCGCAGCTGGAGTATGTACGTCTGCAGGGTCGTGAGCGCGCTCTGCGGCAGGTTGGTGCCCCAGAGCTCCTCCATGAGCGTGGGCACCGGCATCACCCGGCCCGGGTAGAGGGCGAGGAGCGTGAGGATCTGCCGCGGCTTGCGTGCGGTCGGAACGATCGAACCCCCGTTGACCTCGGCACTCAACGGACCCAGCACCTGAATCTTCACCGTCTCCTCCGCACGTCGTCGAGTCCCTCGTTGTTCGGCCTCCGACTCGGGGCACGGTAGCGGTCCCTGAACGATGTCACCGGATCCTCAAGCTCCCTTCGAGCCCCTCTCCAAGCCCCGCCCCGCAGCCGTGAAACCACGGCCGTACCAGGCGGAACACCGCACGAACAGTCCCCGAGAGCGCTCCCCGGGCGTCCGGAAACATCCCCCGGACCGCACCCGCACCGGCCGCAGCCGTGCACCCGCCCGAAATCCCGAACCCGAATCCGGACCCGAACCCGAATCTGGACCCGAAGACGTCCCGGCAGCGCCCGCCGGAGGGGGGACGGCCCGGCACGCCCCACGCCCGAGCGGGCAACTCCCTTACTGAGTCAGCCCTTTGGTGCCTGCGCGAGCTGCACGCCCGCCGCGGCGCCCCCGCTGCCGGCCGGCGCGCCACCGCGCGCCCGCGCCCGGTACTCCCCAACCCTCGCGCCGTCCACGAGGCCCGGCAGCAGCAGGGCCCACATCGCCGCCACCTTCCGCCGCAGCTCCCGGTACGGCATCCCGGTACCGGACAGGACCTCGATCCCGCACGCCGCAGCCGTCACCAGCGCCTCCGCGCCCTCCCACCCGCGCTCCGCCGCCGGCAGTTCACCCGCGTCCCTCGCCAGCCGGAGCAGCGTACGGACCGCCGAGATCCACGCCGCGTGGAAGTCCACCACCGCCGGCCGCGCCCCGGCCGGCCCCCGGGGCCCCGCCCCGCACTCCTTGGTGATCCGGAAGCTCGCCGGGATCGCCGGATCCTCGTGCAGCGTCGCGGCCAGCCAGTGCGTGATGTCGATCAGCGCCTGCAGCGGCGAGGCCCCCGACTCGCGCAGGGCCCGTACCTCGTCGTGCAGCAGCGTGTGTCCCCGCTGCTGCACGGCCTCTGCCAGCTCGTCCTTGGAGGCGAAGTGGAAGTACAGCGCCCCCTTCGTCACCCCGGCCGCGCCCGCGATCTCCTCCAGCGTCGCGTTCGCGTAGCCGTTGCGGTGGAACATCTCGGCCGCGGCACGGACCAGCCGTCTGCGGGTTCGCTCCGACCTCTCCTGCACCGAGCCGTCCCCTCTCGCCGCCGCCGACGGAGCCCCCCGCACCCCGAAGGCCCCTGACAGGCCGGAGAACGGCGGCCCCGAAGGCCTCAGAGACCTCACACACCTCAGACCCGTACGAGCCGGTCGCCCCCGGGCTCGACCCCGGGCTCGGAGAGGCTCTCGGGACCCGCCATCAGGATCGAGCGCTGCAGGCGCCGCAGCGCCACGGACGGCTCCAGCCCCAGCTCGCGCACCAGCGTCCCCCGCAGCCGCTGGTAGACGTCCAGCGCCTCGCCGCGCCGGCCCGAGCGGTGCAGGGCGAGCATGAACTGGCCGTGCAGGTTCTCGTGCGTGCGGTACCGGCTCGCCAGCACGGTCAGTTCGGCCAGCAGCTCCCGGTGCCGGCCCAGCCGCAGGTCCGCCTCGATCCGCTGGTCGAGGGCGCACAGCCGCGTCTCCTCCAGCCGTCTGGCCTCCATGTCCAGCTGGACCCCGCTCTGCACGTCGGCGAAGGCGGGCCCGCTCCACAGGGCCAGCGCCTCGCGCAGCAGCCGCGCCGCGGCGGGGAAGTCACCCGCGTCCATGGCGCGGTAGCCGCTCCCGGCGAGCCGGTCGAACTCCCGCACGTCCAGAACTCCGCCGCCGCTGCTCAGCAGATAGCCGCCCGGCAGGGTGACGAGTATGTCCTTCGCGGTCCGCACGCCCGCGCCGCGATCCGTACCGGGAACCGTGGCGGGATCCGCAGCGGCCTCCGCGCCGTCGGCCGCGCCCCGCTCCAGAGCGGTCGCGATGAGGGCACGTAACTGCAGGACGTACGTCTGGAGCGTCGTCCGGGCGCTGCGCGGCGGTTCGCCCGCCCACAGCTCCTCGATCAGCGCCGATACGGGCACCACCTGATCGGCATGGAGGGCCAGGAGCGCCAGGACCTGCCGGGGCTTGGGGGCGGTCGGCGTGATGGAGATCCCGTTCTCCCGCACAGCCAACGCGCCCAGTACATCGATGTCCACGCCGTACTCCCCTGTCCTTGGATGAGTCGCACAGCCAGTAGAAAACAGGACCGACGGTTTGTCAATATCAAACCGGTTGTGCTGTTTTGGAGACGGAAACATCCTGACTGCCCATCAAAAACCCGCTCCTGCCTGGGAGTTCAGTCGACCACTGACAGCCTGGACCGGCCCCCGCGCCCCTTGGCCACCCCCGGCTGGGACCCCGGAATCGACTCCCACGGCCCTCTAAACAGACCATTCAGTCTGGTATGGAGTCCCGTTGGGCGGCAGAACCATGGCCTCCCGGCCCATCCGCCCCGTCCGGTCCTCCCAGCCCTCCCGACCCTTCCGGCGCAAGCCCGCCCAGCGTCCCGTCGGCCGCGAGCCGGGGGAGTGCCAGCGTCCAGAACCGGGTGAGGGCGTGGGGTGCGAGCCAGTCCCGTTCGCGGGCTCCCAGGGCCTCCAGCCCCGCGGTGGAGGCCACCACCACGCTCGCCGCGTCCTGCGGGGCGAGCCCCTCGGCCAGCGCGCCGTGCCGCGCCGCGGCCCGCGTGACCGCCTCGACCCACAGGCGCCACTGACGCCGCAGGTCGATCTCGCTCCTGCGCGAGACGTCCGCGCACAGCCCGAAGGCGGCCCGTACCACCACGTCCGACGCCAGCAGGGCCATCAGGGAGTGGGAGGAATCCACCAGCACCTGCAGGGCGTTGCCGTCCACCGCCCCGGACGGGGCCACCACGGCCCCCCACCTCTCGGTGGTGACGCGCCGCAGCGCCTGCGACGCCCGGTCCTCGACGGCCCGGGCGAGCGCGGTCTTGCTCTCGAAGTGGAAGTGCAGCCCGCCGGCGCTCACGCCGGCCCGTCGGCTGATCGCCGCGATCGACGCGGTGACGAACCCCTGCTCGGCGAAGACCTCCGCAGCGGCACGGATCAGAGTTTCTCGCGTGCGGGCCGCACGCTCCTGCTTGGCCATGGAGTCTCCACAAACCGTCAATGCGGTTTGCCCAGGGGGTACAAGATCGTGACGCCCACCGTCTGCGGCCGCACCGGAGCGCAGCTCGTGTCCCGCTGGAGCCGACGCGCACCAACCCGCCCTCCGGCCGGACCTCCAGAGCCGTATACCCCGCCCCGCACGTCCTCACCGCGCGCCGGACGCGTCGGCCTCAGGGCAGCGCCGGCTCGGGTTCCTGCGCCGGGCCGGCCGCGATCCCCATCTCCACGGTCACCCGCCGCCCCCGGTCGGGGCCCATCTCCAGCCGCGCGAGCACCGCCGGCGTGGCGATGGACGGGTAGATGTGCTGGTAGACGGCGGCCACCCGCTGTTCGAGGTCCGTCCGGTCGTTGAGGGTCTGGGAGAAGATCTGGGCGCCCGTCCAGCAGGCGGAAAGGATCCAGGCCGTCTCGGCGGGATCGACGTGCGGGAGCAGTTCGCCCTGCTCCTTGGCCTCGCAGAGCAGCGCGCGCGTGAACTCGATCCAGCCCGGCACGGACCCTCCGCCGAAGATGTCGCGCATGCCCGGGCCCAGGGAGAGCCGGGCCCCCGCGCTGAGCATCGGCTCGTGCTTCATGCGGTACGCCAACACCAGCGCGACATCGACGAGTTCCTGGAGCTTGCTCTCGCGGTGGGGCACCCCGCCCTCGGCGAACTGCTCCTCGAGCACCCCCTGGGCCAGCTCCTGCTTGGAGGAGAAGTGGAAGTACAGGGCGCCCTTGGTGACCCCCGCCCGGGCGAGGATGTCGGCGATGGTGGCCGCGTCGTATCCGCGCTCGTCGAAGACCGCCGCCGCCGCTTCCAAGATCGCGCGACGCGTACGTACCGCACGCTCTTGCCGTGCCACGGTGCCTCCGTTGTCCAGGGGTTGTGCCAGCCGGACCCCCTGACAGGATCCGCCACCCCATCAAAACCAACCAGAAGGTCCGTATTTTAGTCAAGCACGTCTGTCCAGCCGGGCATCACAATCCGTCACCTCTCCACCAAAACCCCACGCCCCCTTCCGCCACTTGCTTCCCCTCCGCCTCACATACCCCTGTTCTCGGCCCCCAGCACCACCGGCAGCTCCTGCAGCCCGTTGGAGATGAACGAGGCCACCCGCGGCAGCTCCCCGCTCCCCGCGGCCGCCAGCACCGGCTCCGGGAACCTCTCGAAGAAGCGCTGCACGGCGATCGCGCACTCGGTCCGTGCCAGGGTCGCGCCCAGGCAGTAGTGCGTCCCGAAACCGAAGGACAGGTGCTGTCCACGGGTCGCGCGCGTGACGTCGAACCGCTCCGCACCGGCCCCGTGCAGCAGGGGATCGCGCCCGACCGAGCCGAACGACACCAGGATCGGGTCCCCCTGCGGGATCACCACCCCCTCGCCCATGTCGATGTCCTCCACCGCGAACCGCAGCAGCCCGTACGAGGCCGGCGGCTCGATCCGCAGCGCCTCCTCGACCACGTCCTCCCAGGAGGCGAGCCCCTCGCGCACCAGCTTCAACTGGTCCGGATGGCGCAGCAGTTCGTGCAGGGCGGTGCAGATGAGGTTGACGGTGGTCTCGTACCCGGCCGTGAAGAGCAGGATCAGGTTGTCGACCAGCTCCTTCTCGCTGAGCCGCACCCCGTCCTCCTCGCCGTCCGAGTCCCGGGCGGCGATCAGCACGCTGGTGATGTCGTCGCCCGGGTGCGCCCGCCGGTACGCGACCACGTCGGCCATCGTCACTTCCATGTCCGCCGCGTTCTGCTGCGCCGCCTCGACCGTGGTCGTCGTGTCGAAGAAGCCTCTGATGATCTTGTGCAGAGGTGCCCACGACCGCTCCGGGATCCCGAACAGCTCGAAGACCATCCGGGTCGGCAGTTCGTGCGCGAACCCCGCCCGCAGATCGACCACCCGGCCCGGCGGCAGCGCGGCCAGCCCGTCCAGCAGCCCGTCCACGACCTCCTCGATCCTCGGCCGCAGGGCGGCGACGCGCCGCGAGGTGAACGCGGCGGCGACCGGCTTGCGCAGGCGCGTGTGCTCCTCGCCGTAGGCGGTGATCATGTTCTGCACCGAGACCCAGATCGCCAGCGGCCACTCGGCGCCGACCTCTGCGTCGATCCACGCCGGCCAGTGCCGGTACGCGTCCTTCGACACCCTCGGGTCCACGAGCAGCCTGCGGATGTCGGCGTGCCGGTTGACGGCCCAGCCCCTCACCCCGCCGGGCAGCAGCACCTGTGTCGCCGGCGCCTGCTCCCGGATGCGCGCCGCCTCGGCGTGCACGTCCGCTCCGGAGAGGTCGATCGCTATGGGGCACTGACGGGTCATCTGACGGCTCTCCCGGATGGTGGCGAACATCGGTCACAGGGTGCAGCGAGCTGCCGACACCCTGCGTTCAAAAACCATCCATCCGGTTCTTTTGATGACCGGCGGCGGCCCCGATTCTGGCATTGCTCCGCCCCGCCTGCCAATGGTTTGCAAGGCATGCCTCATCGCATGACGACCACTCAAGAACAACTCGCGCGCCGCTCGTTGAACACCGCGTGACGATGCCCCGCCGGACCGGCGCATATGACCGGAAGGCCCTCTCCCACTTGGGCCGTGATCCCTCACATCACGGCCGACGGCCGCCATCCTGATATTCGCTGGTCGACGTCACGGCGCCCCCGCACCACCCTCCACGGCCACCCCCGCCACCGGTGCGCGAGCGACATTCACTCTCCTTCCGCACCTTGCAAACAAAACCGGAGAGTACGTATCTTGCGTCTCGCGTACGCACCCCGTCCCATCCGTCAAACGGCTCTGCGGGAGAGGTCCCATGACCATGCTGACGATCCGGAACAACGCTCCCGCCCTCCCGCTCGCGGGAGCGGGAGACCCCTGGACGCGCTGCAACGAGGCCCCGGTGCTGACCACCACGGTGCCCAGGGAGTACGTCCACCGCAGTTCACTGGCCGAGGTCTTCCTCACCGGCTGCGAGCGCATCGGCGACGACACCTTCTCCCTCACCGGGCAGTGGCCCCGCGCCCACACCTTCTTCACCAGCGCCGACGGCGGCGGCCACGACCCGGTACAGGCCGGCGAGACCATCAGACAGACGGGGCTCTACCTCTGCCACGCCGTCTACGGAGTCCCCCTCGGCCACAACGTCCTCCTCTGGAGCCTGGACTTCACCTCCCGCCCCGAGCAGCTGCGCATAGGCCGCCGGCCGAGCGAACTCGACATGACCGCCACCTGCACGGACTTCACCTGGAAGGGCAGCCGCTTCTCCGGCTTCCTCCAGGTCGACATCCACCGCAACGGGGAACTCGCCGCCTCCGGCACCGCCC
The DNA here is from genome assembly GCF_045000215.1 of Streptomyces sp. 147326. NCBI lineage: Bacteria > Bacillati > Actinomycetota > Actinomycetes > Kitasatosporales > Streptomycetaceae > Streptomyces > Streptomyces sp. 147326. The sequence goes on from NZ_CP134201.1 coordinate 8,777,289, forward strand.
GCTTCACCTGCGTCGCCCCCGCCACCTACCGCCGGCTGCGCGGCGACCGCGGCCACGCCGGCTTGGCGCGACCGCTGCCCCGCCGCACGCCCGTGCCCGCCGCCTCCGCCGGCCGGCTGGCCCCCTTCGACGTGGTCCTCGCACCCGCCGACCGCCCCGGCCGCTGGCTGCTCAACCCCGACCTCGACCACCCGATCCTCTTCGAGCACGCGAACGACCACCACCCCGGCATGGTCCTGGTCGAGGCCGCCCGCCAGGCCGCCTGCGGGCTCCACCGCCCCGGCGCGTTCACCCCCACCGGCCTGTCCACCGAGTTCCACCAGTACGCCGAACTGGACGCCCCCTGCTGGGTGGACGCCGCCCTCCTCGCACCCGGCCGCGTCGAGGTCACCGGCCACCAGGAGGGCCGCACCGTCTTCACCTCGACGGTCACCGGCGCGGCCCAGGACCGGCCCGGCCCGCACCCCCTGCGGTGACGCCCACCCACGCCCGCGACCCCGCTCCCACCGCCCCCGCAACCCCTCCGGGTCAGCGGCCGCGCATCCGCTCCTCACCGCGGTACCAGTCGGCGTACTGACCGAACGCCTGCGAGAACCGCGCCCCCGGGGACGCCGCCAGCTGCCCCCACAACCGCCCACTGCCGTACCAGTGGTCCACCGCGAACAGCGACACCTGCCGCCGCACCACCGGATCGGGACCCTCCGGGCCTCCCAGCAACTCCAGCGCCCCGGACAGGTCCACCTCCCCCCTCGGCAGCGGCAGCCCCAGCTCCCGCGCCACCGTCCCCACCAGCTCCCGCGCGGTCACCGGCTCGGGATGCCCCGCATGCAGCACACCCCGTACGCCCTCCTCCCGTACGGCCAGCTCCGCGATCGCACCCGCCAGCGCGTCCACCGACACCATGGACATCCGGGCCCGCCCGCCGTCCACCCAGTGCGGCAACCGCGCGAGCAGCCGCACCAGCGACGGCACCACCCAGCGGTCCCCCCGCCCGTACACCAGATGGGGACGCACCACCGCCCCGCCCGCCGCCAGCACCATCCGCTCACCGACGAGCCGGGTCACACTGGTCACCGACCCCGGCTCCTCGGCGAGCTCCCCTTCCACCTCACCCCGGTGCGCCCCGTCCCGGTACACGGCCGCCGTCCCCAACTGCACGATCCGCCGCACCCCGGCCCGCTCCGCCTCGGCCAGCAGCGCCCGCGTCCCTTCCACGTTGACGGCCCGGCACTCCTCTTCCGCGCCCCCGATCCGCGCCGCGAGATGCAGCACGGCGCCGACACCGTCACACAGCCCGCGCACCGACCCGGCGTGCGCGAGGTCCCCCCGTACGCCTTCCACGCCCGCTCCTGACGGCACATCGGCCCGGTGCGCCAACACCCGTACGCGCACCCCTTCTTGCACCAGACGCTCCACCACCGCGGAACCGACGAACCCGGTGGCGCCGGTCACCAGCACGACTCTTCCTGTCATCACGCCCTCCATCCCCTCGTGTTACGGTCGCGCGATGACCCGGGAGACCAGCAACTCTTTGATGGCGGGCAGATCGGCGCTGATCACGGGCGCGAGCGCGGGCATCGGCGCGGCCGCCGCACGCGTATTCTGCCGCGAAGGCGCCTCGGTGACCCTGGTGGCCCGCCGCGAACCCCAACTCGCGGCCCTCACAAGGGAATTGCTCGCCGACGGCCACCAGGCCCAGTACGTGGTCGCCGACGTCTCCCGCACCGAGGACGTGGCCCGCGCCGTCGAGGCGGCCGTGGCCGCCTACGGCCGCCTCGACGCCGCCTTCAACAACGCCGGCATCGGCGCGACCCCCCAGCCCATGCACCTGCTGGACGAGGACGCGTACGACACCGTGATGGACACCAACGTCCGCGGCGTCTGGAACTGCATGCGCCACGAGATCCGCGCCATGCTCGCGGGCGGCGGCGGCTCGATCGTGAACAACAGCAGCACCGCCGGCCTGGTCGCCACCCCGGTGACGGCGACCTACATCGCCTCGAAGCACGCGGTCCTGGGCCTCACCAAGGCCGCCGCCTGCGAGTACGCCGCCCAGGGCATCCGCGTCAACGCCATCGCCCCGGGCTCCACCCGCAGCGAGATGATCGACAACTGGCTGCAGCAGAACCCGGCGATGGAAGAGGTCCTCCTGCGGTCGGCCCCCCTCCCGCGCATGGCGAGCCCGACGGAGATCGCGGAGGCGGCCGCCTGGCTCTGCAGCGACCGCGCGTCCTTCGTCCTGGGCGCGACCTTGTCCGTCGACGGCGGCTGGACCACACGCTAGCGGCCCCGGCCTGCAGTGCGTACGCCGTACGCGGGGGTGTGTGCGGCTCCCGGCCCGGCCGCCGGCCTGTCAAGCCCCGACTTCCCGGGCCGTGACCCGAGCCCCCGGCCCGGGGCGCAACGGAGTCACCGATGACACCACACCAGGGCGGCCCGCCCGCCGCATCCGCAGCCGAACGCCCCCACCCGCCTACGGAGCCCCTCCCATGAACGCCACCCGCACCGACATCTGGAGACGATCGGTCCCCGGCAACGGCGGAGAGGGCGGCATCGGCGTCTTCGGCTAGCGCCCGCACCCCTACGCCCTCCGTACACGACGCCGGGACGAAGCCCCGATCTTTGTGGCTTCAGCCAGTACGACGGCCCGCCGCGACCCGTAGAGACTGCCAGTCAGAAGCCGCGGCGTTCCCCGCAGTCGGGGACCGGAAACCGCGGCCAAGGACATGCCGAAACGGGGAGTACGACACCATGAGCGCACAGCAGCAGTACGACGAGATCGGTGAGGCGTACGAGGGGTTCAAAGCCCTGCCGCTGGAGCAGTACGCGGTGGTGCCCAGCTTCCTGGCCCTGGTCGGGGACGTACGCGGCAAGTCGGTCCTCGACCTCGCCTCCGGCACCGGCTTCTACAGCAGGGAGTTCAAGCGGCGCGGCGCCGCCGAGGTGCTCGGCGTCGACGTCTCCGGTGAAATGGTCTCCGTCGCACAGCAGTTGGAAGAACACGATCCGCTGGGCGTGCGCTACGAGATCGGTGACGTGGCCGAACTGCGGCCCCTCGCCCAGCGCTTCGACGTCGGCCTGGCGGTCCAGCTGCTCAACTACGCCCAGGACACCGCCACCACGGAGCGGATGTGCCGCAACGTACACCGGAGCCTGAAGCCCGGCGGCGAGTTCTTCCTGCTCAACCAGTCACCCGACTTCCGCTTCGACGGGCCGACCCCCGAGAAGTACGGGTTCCTCTCCGTGCTGACCGGCGAGACGGCCGAGACCGGGCCGCAGGTGCGGACCACGGCCCTGCTCGACCAGCCGGTCTCCTTCGTCGCCAACCGCCCGCGCCGCGAGGTCTACGAGAAGAGCCTGCAGGCGGCCGGGTTCAGCGAGGTGACCTGGGTCCCGCTGACGGTGTCGGAGGCCGGCGTGCGCGCCTACGGTGCGGACTTCTGGGCGGACTTCCACGCCAACCCCCCGCTGGAGATGCTGCGCTGCCGCGCCTGACACCCCCACACCCGTGACCCGCCTCAGCCCGGCAGAGCGTCCTCGAGCAGTGCCAGCTCCCGCGCGCTCAGCGTGAGATCCGCGGCCTTGGCCGAGTCGGTGATGGACAGCGGGCGGCTGGCTCCCGGTACCGGGATCACGGCCGGGGAGCGGGCGAGCAGCCAGGCCAGGGCGACCTGCTGCGGGCTGACCCCGCGCCCGGCCGCGACACGGTGGAAGGCGGAGGCGACGGGCGTGGGGCCGGTGGGCCCGTCGAGGGAGCTGCGGGAGATGCCGCCCAGTGGGCTCCAGGGCAGGAACGCCAGACCCAGCCGGGTGCTCAGCCGCAGCTCGGGCTCGCTGTCGCGGACGGCGGGGGAGTACCGGTTCTGCACGCAGACCAGTCCGCCGCCGAGGATCTGGTGCGCCTGGCGGATCTGGGCGGTGGTGACGTTGGAGATTCCCGCGGCGCGGATCGTGCCGGCGTCGAGCAGCTCGCGCAGCGCGCCGACGGACTCCGCCCAGGGCACGGCCGGGTCCGGCTTGTGCAGCTGGTACAGGCCGATCGCGTCGGTGCCCAGACGCTTCGCGGAGGCCTCGGCGGCCCGCTTCAGGTGGGCGGGGGAGGCGTTGACGGTCCAGCTGCCGTCGCCGGGGCGGCCCCGGCCGCCCTTGGTGGCCACCAGCACCCGGGAGGTGTCGCCGCCGTAGCGGGCCAGGGCGCGGGCGATCAGCAGCTCGTTGTGGCCCGCCTCGCCGGCGCGCCAGTGGTAGCTGTCGGCGGTGTCGATGAGCGTGACGCCGGCGTCGAGGGCGGCGTGGACGGTGGCGATGGCCCGCCTCTCGTCCGGGCGGTGCTCGATCGACAGCGGCATCGCGCCCAGGCCGATGGCGCCGACGGCCGTGCGGGCGATGGTGCGGTACTGCATGGCGGCTCGATCCTCAGACGGTGGGTGACGGCTCGGCGGTCAGGGCTTCGGCGACGGCGCCGGGCAGCCAGTCGACGGTGCGGGAGAAGGAGAACCCCAGCTCCTTCGCACGCGCGTTGCTCATGGCGTAGTGGCGGTCGAAGGAGAACGCCGACGCCTCCCCGCCCGCCGCGACGGTCCGGTAAACCGGCTCCCGGCCCACCTGCGCGGCGACGACCGCGGCGAAGCCGTAGACATCGAGCGGGCCGTCGCAGCACGCGTTGACCGCACCGGTGAAGCCGGCCGCGGCCGCCCACAGCAGCAGGTCCGCCAGCTCCTCGTAGTGGATGAAGACCGTGGGCAGCACCTTCGCGTGCACAGCGATCTCCTCGCCCCTGGCGATGCGCCCCGCGTAATGCGCCAGCCGGCCGGTGAACTCCCGCGCACCGCCGCCGAGCACATGGGCGCTGCGCACACTGGCGAAACCGAAGCCGCCGGCGCGGGCGAAGACGGCCTCCGCCTGCCGCTTGCCCTCGGCGTAGTGCGCCTCCACGTACGCGTCGTCGTGCCAGGGAAGGTCCATGGCCACCGCCCAGGCGGCCGGGTCCACGCTCTCCTCCGGCACCGGCGTGCCCCGGGGCACGGCCGGCAGCGCCGCGGTCGCGGGATCGTAGACCTCGATCGTGGAGGTCATGACGTAGCGCCGGGTACGGCCGGCAAAGGCGCGGGCGGAGACGGCGGCCTGCACCGGGGTGTAGCAGACCTGGTCCACCACGACGTCGAAGCTGCGGGAGCCGAGCACGGCCGTCAGGGCGGCCTCGTCGTTGCGGTCCGCGACGAGGTGCTCCACGCCGGCGGGCGGCGGGGCGGAGCCGCGGTTGATCACCGTGACCCGGTGCCCCGCCCCCTGCAGACGCTTCACCAGGAGCTTTCCGAAGTACCGGCTTCCGCCGATGACGCAGATCCTTTGCATGCCCCCATCCTGGAGACCTATCGTCACCAGCAGAAGTCCCGGCCTACTGGATGCGTATGAAGGAAAACTGTTGATCGATGTGCAACGGCTCCGCGTCCTGCGGGCGGTGGCGGAGCACGGCAGCTTCAACCAGGCGGCCACGGCCCTGCGCCTCACCCCCTCGGCCGTCTCCCAGCAGGTGGCCGCCCTGGAGCGCAGCCTCAACACCCAGGTCGTCTCCCGCAGCACCCGCGGCGTCACCCTCACCCGGGCCGGCCAGATCATGGTCGGCGCAGCCGAATCCGTCGCCGCGGAGCTCGAACACGCACAACAGCAGGTCGCCCGGCTCAGCACCGGCCGTACCCGGCTCACCGTCGCCACCTTCACCAGCGGCGGCCGCCTCCTGCTGCCCGCCGCTCTCACCCGGCTCACGGCAGCCCATCCCGACGCCGTGCTCCACATCCGGGAAGGCGAACCCGAGGACACCCTGCCCCTCGTCCGCCAGGGCGCCGTGGACCTCGCCCTCGCCTACCACTTCGACGGCCCGCTCCCCGTCGGGCCGGGCGCCGGCTCCAGACTGCAGTGGACGCCGCTCCTGGAAGACCCCCTCCACGTCGTCCTGCCGCAAGGGCACCCGCTCGCCGGCCGCGACGCCCTCGACCTCGCCGAACTGGCAGCCGAACCCTGGGTGCTCGGCTGCCTGAAGACCGAGGCGTACCTGCGCCGCTACGCCGAGCGCGCCGGCTTCGATCCGCAGGTGCGCGGGACCACCACCGACTACTTCTTCGCCCGCTCGCTCGTCGCCGCGGGCATGGGAATCTCCCTGGTCCCCTCCATCGCGCTCGCCCCGCACGTCCCCGGCCTGTGCACCGTCCCCATCGCACCGCCGGGGCCGGTCCGCTACATCGGCGTCGCCGCGCTCGGCCGCGGCGACCGGCCCCACGTCACGACGCTCATCGACGCCCTGCGCGAGCAGGCGGTCCGGCAGCGCAAGGACGCTGCCGGCACGGCCCGGGGGCTGGGAGTCCCGGTCGGTCAGGGCCCGGTGTAGCCGCCGCCGACGGGAAGCGCGAGCCGGCCCGCGTCCAGGGCCGCGATCATCGCAGGGTCCACCGAGCCCGGGCACGCGGACGTGCCACCGACAGTGAAGAGAGCCGGCAGCGCCTGGCCGCGGCCCAGGACACCGCCCGGCCCGGCGGCCGGGCCGCAGCCGCACCGCGCCCTCAGTCGAACAGGTGCTCCCGATCGGCCAGTTCGCGGTCGATCAGCTCCTGTACGGCGGTACGCGTCATCTCGCTCAGCCCCCGGGCGGCGTCCCGGCGGGCGGCCAGGCCGTCGGGACGGGCCGGCGCCGGGATCGGTTCCCCGATGGTGATCGTCCAGTTGGACGGCAGCGGGAACGGCGTGGTGACCGGGAAGTACGGCACGCCGAGCAGCCGGGCAAGGGTCGGCACCTCGCCGAGCTTGGGGCACGCCTCCTCCGCGCCGACGATCCCGACGGGCACCACCGGGGCACCCGAGCGGATGGCGGCGACCGCGAAGCCGGGGCTGAAGGACCGCAGCCGGTACCGCTCGGTGAACGGTTTCTCCAGACCCGCGATGCCCTCCGGGTACACCCCGACGAGCTGCCCCGCGTTGAGGTGCTCGACACCGGCCGTCGGACCGATCGGCAGTGCGCCGTTACGGCGCGCGTGCCGCCCCAGGATGGGGGTGCGGAAGACGAACGGAGCCGCGAGGAAGCGCACGCGCCGGTCCAGCGCCCTTCCCAGCACCTTGTCCAGGACGAACGCGTCGAGGCCCCAGGCACCGGAGTGATTGACGGCGATCACCGCCGGGCCCTGTGCGGGGATGTTCTCCAGGCCGAGCGCGACCACCCGGAAGTAGTCGTCGACGAGCCAGTCGAGGAGGCGGTCCCACGCGACACCGCCGGCTTCGCCGAGCAGCCGTCTGGCGGAGCCGAGTTCGGCCCCGGTCGCCCTGATCATCTCGACCACACTGTCCCTCACGCCGGGACCTCACTCTCACATCGCACGCCGGCCGGCTCGCGGCCGGCGAGACGGTGTTCCGCCGGTTCAACGGCCGAGAGCCCTGTTGATCACGGCTGACCGGGACGGAAACCGCCCGAAGTCCTCCGTTCGAGGACCGGGGCGGAAGCGGCCCCGCGTACGGCGCTCAGTCCGCCAGCCACCTCGCGGCACTGCGCACCTCGGCGGCCGCCCTCGCACACCGGTCGGCGTGCGCGAGGAGGACCGTGCGGAACCGTTCGCCGGCCTCGCTCCCGTTCCAGCCGGCATCGGCGGCGCACGCGGAGAGGCTCTCGGCATGCCGGTCCAGCCGGTCCAGCCGGTCCGCGCCGGCCCGCCCCCGCGCCCCGTACGAGGCGAGCGGCGCGGCCACGGCCCGGGAATCGCCGGCGTCCGGCGGGCAGCCCACCGCGAACCGCGCAGGGGGAACCACAGGACGCACCGCGCCGGCGGCTGCGCGGACGACCTCCCGGCCGACGCGCGCGGCGAACCCGGCGACGGCGCAGCCGGACGGGTTCCCGCACAGCGCCCACGCCGGATCCGTACGCCCGTCCTCCGTACGCGGCCCCAACAGCGCCGGGTCGTACAGGATTTCCTCCCCGGCTCCGATCGCCAGGCCCTGCGCCCCGAACGGCGCGCGCAGCGGATACACCACGGCGGACAGCGGAGGGTACTGCTCCAGAGCCAGGTCCATGGCCCGGTCCGCGGCCCGGTCCAGAACCTGGCCGGCCGGCTCCCCGGCCGACGGCGCCGCCCCCGTGACACCCGCACGCGTTCCGCACGCGTCCGCATCCGTGCCGAGCAGGGCCAGGGCCTTCAGCGCCGATACGGCGGTGGCCGCCGACACCAGGGACAGCGCGTGCGCGACGGCCAGGTGCAGCTCCGGCACGCCCCGGTCCCCGGCCGCCAGCCGGCCGGCCAGGCAGCCGGGTTCGGGGCCGGCGAGGTACGGTGCCATCCGCCGTCGCACGGCCGCCGCCCGCGCCTCGTACGCACGCCCGCCCGCGGCGCCCGCCGCCGCCGAGACCATCTCGCTCAGCAGGGTGTCCTCGGCGGCCTCGGCGCCCAGTACGACGCGCCGGCTCAGCCGCAGCATGCCGGCCTGCCAGCGGTCCGGGTCCAGGGTGCCGTCCTGCCGTCGGGCACCGGTCACCGCGGCGAGGTGCTCGGCCACCTGGGCGCCCAGCCCGCCGGCGCCGCCCTGCGCGGGTGCCTCCCACGTGCCCGCCGGCACCACGTGCGGCGACAGCCCGGACCTGCGCCCGTCGGCCGCGAGAGCGGACGGGGTGCCCAGCGCCCCGGCGCCGTCGGCACCGGCCAGCAGGCTCTCGGCATCCGCCCGGGTCAGCGGTACGAGGAAGGCCCCGAAGGGCGTGCGCAGCCGCACCGGGCGCCCGGCCCGGCCGCTCCTCAGGTGTGCCATCAGCCGGTCCGTCAGCCCGTCGCGGGTCAGCGCGTCCAGGCCGAGCGTGCGCGCGGGCAGGTCCGCCCACGGCATCCGCCGGGCCGCCAGCGCGGCGCTGAACAGCACGTTCTCCAGGGGCCAGGCCGTCTCGGGCCGCGCCGCCGCCGTGGCCGGGCCGTCGGCATGGGTCATCGGTCGCTCTCCCTCGTGGTCATGCGCTCGCTCGTCACTTGTCACGGAGCATGTACGGCTGGTTCCCGACGACTTCGCCGTCGTAGGCCCTGATCAGTTCGTTCACCCGGTCCCGGTGGTGCGCCATCTCCCCGCGCAGGCTGTCGGAGTACGCCTGCGGCGCGTGCGACAGCGGATAGTCGTAGGACTCGTCCAGCCAGGTCAGTTCGACCCAGCCGGCGGGGATGTCGTGGGGAGAGGCGGGCCCGCGCCCGTCGAGCATGGGGATCACGTCGTGCTTGTTGACCAGACTGATCACCTGGGTGGTGTGGTCGGCCGGGCGCTTGTTGTCGATGGGGGAGCCGAGCGTGACGACGTGGGTGATCCGGTGGGCGGACGCCAGCTCCACGTCCATCGCCAGGTTCATCGCCGTCAGTCCGCCCAGGCTGTGCCCGACGAGCATCAGCTCCGACCCGGCCGGCACCCCCGCCCGCCGCAGCAGCTTCCGCGCCGCGCGCGTGTACGTCGTATCGGAGCGCAGGAACCCGTCGAACGCGCCGATCAGGTCCTGCGGGGTGCTGTTGCTCGGCAGGACGAAGCTCGTACCGGGCAGCAGCAGCACGTACTTGACGCGGCCGTCGGCGCACTCGACGCGCCGCAGCAGCACCAGCCCGTGGTTGCCGAGCGCACCGATGTCGTTGATGTAGCTGACGATGTCGTTGCGGGACGTCGTCAGGACCTTCGCGAGGATCGAGTCCGGCTCGGTCCGCTCCGCCCGCCCGGGGCCGGGGTTGAGGCGGGCGAGCAGCGAACTCGGCAGTCCGAGGAAGGGATCCGTGGTCGGCACTCCGCCGGCGAGCGTCACCCAGGAGAAGCCGTCGTTGACCGGGTTCTCGTCGAGCAGCCCCAGCAGCGCCAGCAACTCCATGATCACCGGGCTGACGGTCGTCAGGGCGCGCGTCACGCCCAGCCGCTCGACCAGCGCGTGCAGCGCCCGCAGCGCCTCCCACCGGTTCCCCTCCACCATGGCGTCGGTGAGCCGCCTCGCCAGTGCCGAGCCGAGGTTCGGGTGCTCCACCACCGCCGCCTCGATCCGCAGCGCGAAGGCGTCCACGGCCATGGACACCGCGGCCGGCCGGCGGTAGGTCACGCTCCCCGCCATCCGGGCCAGCTCCCCGGCGAGCCCGCCGTTGGGACCGAACCCGAGCCCCGAAGGGCTGGTCAGCGCCCTGGCGCAGGACACCGCCGTGCCGAGCGCCCACCCGGGACGGCGCAGGGCGGCCAGACCGAACCGCCAGCTGCTGAGCGCCCCGGTCAGTTCCGCACCGGCCCGCTTCGCACTGAGGGCCGCATCCGCCAGCAGAACGGACGCCGCGACCAGGAGTTCCGCGTCGGGTCCCGCCGCCACGGGCCCACCGGCTCCGGGAACGGCGCCGGGCCCGCCGGCGGCCGGCCTGCTCTGCCCCGGAACGGTCCCAGCCGCTTCATCGGCCACCTGAGGCGCCACGCTCTGCGCTGCCACGGTCTGCGCTGCCACGGTCTGCGCTGCCACGGTCTGCGCTGCCACGGTCTGCGCTGCCACGGTCTGCGCTGCCACGGTCTGCGCTGCCACGGTCTGAGGTGTCACGGTCCTCCCTCTCGTCCCTGTGCGGTGTTCGCCGCCCCGCCCCCCTTTCGCCGGGCATGCTGGCACCGAAAGTGATCCACTGCGCGCACGCGTCAGGCCGCGGGCAGCCGCGATCCGCCCCCGGACCACCACCGAAGGGCCCTACGGCCCCGGATCCACGGGCTGCCGGGCGGGCGCGGCCGTACCGTTCCGCCTCGCGGAATCCGCCGGCCCGGAGGGGATGAGCCGCGGACCACGGTGTTGACGCGCGCCGCTCCCGGCCGCCGCGGAGGGGGCCGGCCGTTCCGTGCGCGCGCCGCCTCCGGTCAGGGCAGGAGGCCCGCCGGAAGGTATTCCGCGTAGGCCGCGGCCGGCGGGTCGGAGGCCTGCCGGACCAGGTCCCACACCCGGTCCGACTCCGGATCGGGCTCCGGATCGGGCTCCGGGTCCTGCAGGGGCGTGCCGAGGCGGTCGGCGACGTCCTTGCGGAGGGCCGGGAGCAGGGCGTAGAGGCGGTCGCCGGGGCAGGAGGTGGCGTTGAAGTCGCGGTGGCCGTAGATCTCGGAGGCGGGCAGGCCGTACTGGCCGCAGACGTGGGCGCACAGGTCGGCCAGCATCGCGTACTGCGCCGCCGGCGGGGCCTGCGAGGTGTACGTGCCCTCGTTCTCGATGCCGATCGACACGGTGTTCTGCCCGACGCAGTGTGCCGCGCGCACCTGGCGGGTGCCGGCGCGCAGTTCCGCGAGGCTGTTGTGGCGGCCCTCCAGCACGAAGGCCCCGCGGCTGACGGTGAAGTGCTGACCGGTGTCGATCCAGCCCTGCGCGTCCATGTGGTACGTCTGGATCGCACGGGCCAGGGCGAAGGCGCGCTGCCTGGAGTAGTCCGTCACGTTCGCCGTCGCCGTGTGGTGGACGACGATCCGCTCCGGGCGGTTGGCCAGGACGACGACGGGCTCGGACGGGGCCCGCGCGCCCCAGGCGGCGCAGCCGATGACGTCCGGGCCGGCGGCGGAGTGCGCGCGCCCGGCCGCGGCCAGGGGCAGTGCCGCCGCGGCGGCCAGGGTGAAGCCGCCGGTGAGGACCGACCGGCGGGTGTGCAGTGCGGAGAAGGTCATACGGTGCCCGTTTCCGTAAGGAGGCTGCCCATTGAAGGGACCCCGGCCGCACGGGCCGCGCAGACACACCGGGCCGCGGACGGACTGGCCCCGGCCGGCCGTGCCGTGAGGGGCCTCGTGCACCGTGAAGCCGTGCCGCGCGCCGTCCAACTCCACCGGTTCGGCGGGCGGGTGGCGGCGGAGCCCGCGCCGCCTGCGTCCGGGCAGGTGCGGGACGGGTCTACTCACGGACTGGTTACCGTCGGGCCTTGTTGCCCGAGCGAGCGGTTGCCGCCGTACCTGCCGGGAAAGGCGAGAGGGGCTCCGGGCGGTGCCCGGAGCCCCTGCGGGCCAGGTGAAACCGGTTACCACTTGTTGTGGCAGTTCCAGTGTCCCGGCACCCAGTGGGTGTCGTGGTGGCCGGGCACCCAGTGGTTCTGGGACCAGCCGTGGCCGTACCAGCCGGGGTGCCAGTGGCCCCGGTGGTCGTAGTGGCCGGGGTGCCAGGTGCCGTGGTGCCCCTTCTTCTCGTAGTGGCCCTTGACCCACGTCTTGGCCCAGTGCCCCTTGGTCCACGAGCAGCGTTCGTGGCGGTCCGACCGGTGCTTGTTGTTGTCCCAGCGGTCGTGCCGGTCACGGTCACGGTCCCCGTTCAGAGCAGTGGCCACCGATGCCGATGCCGATGCCGGTGTCGAAGCGGCGGCGGCCGTGCCGGTGGCCGCGAGCGTGGCGCCGCCCGAGAGCAGGCCGGCCACGGCCGCGCCCGCGAGAAGGCTGCGGGTCCGCACGGAAACGGTCATGGGTCTCACCTCCTTCTGCTTCACGAATGAGCGGATGCTCGGCCCCTGCTTCCGCAGGGGGCTCGTGAAGGGATTCGGCACCGGCCGCCGGAGGGATTGGAAAAGCCTCAAACCAACATTTAGTCGGATGAGTCGGCTGGACCGGCGCCCTGGTCCCGTTCCCGGTCAGACGGGGAGGGGGAGGCGCAGCAGGGGGCTGGTGGTGGGCGCGGGGGAGCCGCCCGCGGGTTCGAGGGTGAGACCGACGGCGCGGGCGCTGTCGGGACGTCCTTGCATGACGACGGCGCCGTCGCTGTGGACGAGGCCGGCGGAGCGCTTGGTGCCGTGGTCGTCGAACCAGAGCTGGTAGGTCTTGCCGGCGGGAGGGACGGGCAGGCCGCTGCTGGCGAAGACGGCCTGGTCGCGCAGTGCCGAGGTGGTCACGGACGTGGTCGCTCCGGTGGTGGTGCGTCCGTGCACCGTCCGCGCGTCGGGGGCGGCCATGACGGCGGCCAGCTCCTGGGCCTGACGGGTGGCCTGCCGGGCCTGCGTACGGGCCTGTTCGGCCTGCTGGTACTGGTACGCGGCGAGTCCGCCGAAGGCCGCGGCGGCGGCGACGCAGGCCGCGGCGGCGAACGCTCCGGCCCTGCGCCTGAGGACCGCGGTGAGCCGGGCCGGCGCGGTGGGCCGGCCGGGCGGGGACGGCTGCGGGACGGTTTCGATGCGGTGCAGGACCGCCTGCCTCATCGGGGCGGGTGCGGGCAGGGCGGCCGCCGCGGCCAGACGCGCCACCGTCGCCTCGAACTCGCCGACCTCCCGGGCGCAGGCCGCGCAGTGCCCGAGGTGTGCGGTGAAGGCGTGCAGCTCCTTGCCGGTGAGTGCGTCGAGTGCGTACGCGCCGGTGAGGGTGTGCAGGTCTTCGTCGTGCTTCACGCGGTCACCCCCATGCAGTCGCGCAGCCGGATCAGTCCGTCGCGCATCCGGGTCTTGACGGTCGCGAGCGGGGACCCCAGCCGGTCGGCGACCTCGCGGTAGGTCAGGCCCCGGTAGTAGGCGAGGGTCACGGCCTGGCGCTGGAGTTCGCTCAGGCTCCCCAGGCAGCGGCGCACCTGCTCGCTCTCCAGCCGGCTCTCCACCTCTTCGGCGACCTCGTCGAAGGGCCGGTGCCGCTCGCGCACGGCGGTGGCGTGCTCGCGGTCGGAGGAGGCCTGGGCGGACCGGACGCGGTCCACCGCCCTGCGGTGCGCGATCGTCGCCACCCACGTCATGACGGTCCCCTGCTCCGGGCGGTAGCGGGCGGCCTGACGCCACAGGTCGATCATCACCTCCTGCGCCACCTCCTCCGACTGGGCCCGGTCCCGGACGACCTTGACGACGATCCCGAACACGGTGGCGACGACCGCGTCGTAGAGGACGGTGAAGGCGTCCTTGTCGCCGTGGCCCACCCGCTCCATCACCTCCTGCAGCCGCGGGCCGCCCGCGTCCGCACTGTGGAACCGCAGGGGCTGTGTCACCGGCGCCCCCTCGCGCGTCGCCGGGCGCCGTACCGCGGCCCGGCGCCGCGGCCGCCACGCCCGCCCTTGTGCCTCGATGCCATCAGCCGCTCTTTCGCCGAGAAGAAGGACCGGCCCCGTCCCGGGGCCGGCCGTGGTGCTCCGCTGGTCTCACCTCTTCTTCGTAGCGGGCATTTGTACGGATTGCCCCGATCGGTAACGCCGCACCCCGCCCGTCATCCGATCGAGCGAAACCGGCGTCCGCAGGCCGGGCTACTTGAGGTAGGGCTCGAGGAGCCTGCCCCATGACCTCTCGATCTGCTCGTACTCGTGCCGGCAGCCCTCGGCCCGGAGTTCCGGCAGTACACCGTCCGGATTGCCGACGGCGATGACGACCGACCTGAAGGCATCGGGGTCCGAGCCGTACAGCCAGCAGATCTCGTTGTAGAAGCGCTGGGCGCTGAGCGAGTGCTCGTCGGAGAAGAGGCCGGAGAGGTCTCCGGCCTCTTGGGCGTCGGCCAGGGCGCCCCATGTGTTGAGGGTGCTCACCGCGTAGTCGATGTGCCGCTCGCCGCCGGTGGCGAGCAGCATCGTGGCGAGCTGGTCGACGGCGTCCTCCTCCTTGCCGGTGATCGGCAGGTCGTACATGTCGACCAGGCCGTGACCGAGCTCGTGCAGCAGCACGCCGTTGGAGAACCCGATGATGTCCTCGTCCACGGCCCTGGCCCGCTCCGCCGCGCCGCCGGAGCCCTCCCGGGCGGCCTGCTCCTGGAAGATGGGTCTGGTCTCCTCGACGAGCTCGTAGCAGTACGTGATGTTCCTCGTCTGCGGGTCCCAGGAGGCGTTCGCCCCGCCGCAGCTCTTCGCGATCAGGGGCACGTCGTAGGACAGTGCGATCCGGTCGTCGACGAAGGCGGCGACGCGTTCCAGGACCTCGTTGTCCTGCAGGAATCTCTGGATCCGCCGGTCCTGGGCCGTCCTGCCGGTGTCGTACCGAGGGATCAGCCGGCCGTGGCCCGCCGGGGCGGACGCTGATGCCGGGGCGGCGGGGGACTGCGCCGCGGTGTTCGTCTTCGGGCCGGTGGGGCCGTCGCCGGCGGCCGAGCAGCCCGCGGCGGCGGCGATCACGGACACGGCCGTGACCGTGACGGCGGCCACCGCCCGCATTCTGGCTGCTCTCACCGCTGTCACCTCTCGGCGCGGTACGTCCTGCGTCACAGCCTGCTGCCGCGGTGCCGCCCCGGCCCGCGCATGTGCGCCGGCCGGGTGAAAACGCGGCACCGGCCGGCGCGGCCGGCCCCGCACCCCGCCGGGAATACCCCGGACGCACCCCCCGTTCCCAGTATGGTTGAATTATCAACAATCTTGGGAAGGGGAGCCATGCAGTTCGGGATCTTCACCGTCGGTGACGTCACGGCCGATCCGACGACCGGACGCGTGCCGGGCGAGCACGAGCGCATCAAGGCGATGCTCGCCATCGCACAGAAGGCCGAGGAGGTCGGCCTCGACGTCTTCGCCACCGGCGAGCACCACAACCCGCCGTTCGTCCCCTCCTCACCGACGACGATGCTCGGCTACATCGCCGCACGCACCGAGAACCTGATCCTGTCCACCTCGACGACGCTGATCACCACGAACGACCCGGTGAAGATCGCCGAGGACTTCGCGATGCTCCAGCACGTCGCGGACGGCCGCGTCGACGTCATGACGGGCCGCGGCAACACCGGCCCGGTCTACCCCTGGTTCGGCAAGGACATCCGCGACGGCATCGACCTCGCCATCGAGAACTACGCACTGCTGCGCCGCCTGTGGGACGAGGACACCGTCACCTGGAAGGGCAAGTTCCGCACCCCGCTGCAGTCCTTCACCTCCACCCCGCGCCCGCTGGACGGCGTCGCACCCTTCGTGTGGCACGGCTCCATCCGCTCGCCGGAGATCGCCGAACAGGCCGCCTACTACGGCGACGGCTTCTTCCACAACAACATCTTCTGGCCGGCCTCCCACACCGAGCAGATGGTGAACCTCTACCGGCAGCGCTACGCCCACTACGGGCACGGCACCCCCGAACAGGCCATCGTCGGACTCGGCGGCCAGGTGTTCATGCGCAAGAACTCGCAGGACGCGGTGCGCGAGTTCCGCCCGTACTTCGACAACGCGCCGGTCTACGGCCACGGCCCGTCCCTGGAGGAGTTCACCTCCCAGACACCGCTGACCGTCGGCTCGCCGCAACAGGTCATCGAGCGGACCCTGTCCTTCCGGGACTACGCCGGCGACTACCAGCGCCAGCTGTTCCTGATGGACCACGCGGGCCTGCCCCTCAAGACCGTCCTGGAACAGCTCGACCTGCTCGGCGAAGAGGTCGTGCCGGTGCTGCGCAAGGAGTTCGCGAACCTGCGCCCGGCCGGCGTACCGGACGCGCCGACCCACTCCGCCCGCGTGACGGCGGCCCGCCAGAGCGCGAAGGAGGAGAAGCAGGCATGAAGCTCGCCGTCGTATCGGCCGGCCTGAGCTCGCCCTCCTCGACCCGCCTGCTCGCCGACCGCCTCACGGCCGCGACACTCAGCCACGTCAACGCCGCGCCCGAAGTGATCGAACTGCGGGACCTGGCGACCGGGATCGCCCAGCACTTCGTCACCGGCTTCCCGCCCGCCCGACTGGCCGCCGCACTCGACGCGGTCGCGGCCGCGGACGGCCTGATCGCCGTGACACCGGTGTTCGCGGCGTCGTACAGCGGCCTGTTCAAGTCGTTCTTCGACCTCATCGACAAGGACGCCCTCACCGGGAAGCCGGTGCTCATCGGCGCGACCGGCGGCACGGCCCGGCACTCCCTGGTCACCGAACACGCTCTGCGCCCGCTGTTCACCTACCTGCGCGCGCTCGTCCCGCCGACCGCCGTGTACGCGGCCTCGCAGGACTGGGGCGAGGAGGGACTGGCGCAGAGGATCGCCCGTGCGGGCGCGGAACTGGCACGCCTCATGGCACCCGCCGCCCGCGACACCACCCCGGACACCGCCCCGGACCCCGACACCGCCGGGGCGATCGCACCCCGTTCACCGACAGGGGCGATCACCTCGGCGAATCCGGCCGGCGGCTTCGAGATCGTGCCCTTCGAACAGCGGCTGGCCGCGCTACGGGCCCGGTAGCCGCAGCCGCTCCGGGACCCGCCCCCCTTGCCGCGCGGATCCCGTCACAGCGCGGGGCTGTCACATCCGGCGGGTCTGCCCGGTCTCCGCTACGGAAGGCGGCGCGAAGCCGACAAACGAAGCCGACGAACGAAGGGGGACGCTGATGAAGACCCTGCTCGTCTGCACGTCCGTATCCCACGGCAACACCCGTCGCGTGGCGGAGGCGATGGCCGACGTGCTCGACGCCCGCGTCGTCGCGCCGCAGGAGGCGGCGGTCGCGGACCCGGCAGGCTACGACCTGGTGGGCTTCGGCTCCGGTGTCTTCTCCCAGCGGATGCACCACGACCTGCTCGGGTTCGTCCGCGCGGTGCCGGCCTCGCCGGGGCGGGCCTTCGTCTTCGCCACGAGCGGCCTGCCGCAGTTGCCGTTCGCGCCGTTCACCCGCCCGCTGGTACGGCTCCTTCGAGGCAAGGGCTTCGCGGTCGAAGGCACCTTCACCTGCCGCGCGTTCGACACGTGGGCGCCGTTCAGGCCGGTCGGCGGCACCAACAAGCACCGTCCGAACGAGGACGACTTGACCGCCGCCCGCGCGTTCGCCAGGGGACTCACGAACGGCTCCACCACCCCAGCCTGAGCGGCCCCCACGGGGTGTACCTGGATACACCCCCTCCGGCACCCACGTGCAAGGACGCCCCCGGCCCCGACCGGCAGAGCCGACCGCTACCGCGACTGGGCCGCCCGCTGGACCGGAACCGTGATCAGCCCACCGCGACCGCTCCCACCCCGCCCGGCCCCACCCGCCAACACCGCCGGCCGCCACCGGCAGGCCCGCGCCCTCCTCGGCGACGACGGGTTCTGGCACGACCTGCGCTGGGCCTGGGCGGAGCCGTGGACGGGCGCACTGCTCGCCGCCGTGCCCCTGGCCCTCGTCGGGTACGGCCTCTTCGGCGCGGCCGTCCAGCCCTTCGTCTGGCGGCTCCTGGGCGACGGCAACTGGTACGCCTTCATCCTGGTCGACTCCACCAGGGCGGTGCTCGCCGCACTCCTGCTCGGCCTCGCATGCATCACCGCCGGCCTCAGGCTGGCCCCCGCCACCCTGCGGCTCCACGCACGCTGGAGCAGACGCCTGCTGGCAGCCCCGCACACCACCGAACTCGTCCGCCGCATCGAACACCTCGCAGGATCCCGCGCCGACATCCTCGACGTCCAGGCCGCCGAACTGCGGCGCATCGAGCGGGACCTGCACGACGGGGCACAGGCCCGCCTCGTCGCCCTGGGCATGACCCTGGACGAAGCCACCCGGCTCCTCGACCGCGACCCGCCGGCCGCCCGCGCACTGCTGCACGAGGTACGCGCCCTCTCCCAACGCGCCCTCCAGGACCTCCGCGAACTCGTCCACGGCGTCCTGCCCCCGGTCCTCGCCGACCGCGGCCTCGGCGACGCGGTCCGCTCACTGGCCCTCGACAGCCACCTCGACGTGCACGTCGAGGCGGCCCTGCCCGGCCGGCTCCCGGCCCCCGTGGAATCCGCCGGCTACTTCGCCGTCGCCGAGCTCCTCGCCAACGCCGCCAAACACTCCGGCGCCCCCGAGGTCCGCATCCGCCTCAGCCACACCGGCGACGCCCTGCGCGTCACGGTCACCGACGAAGGCCGCGGCGGCGCCGACCCCCACGGAAGCGGACTGCACGGCGTACGGCGCCGCCTGGACCCCTTCGACGGAACCCTCGTCCTGCACAGCCCGCGGGGCGGCCCGACCACCGCGACCTTGGAGATACCGTGCGCGTCGTCCTCGCCGAAGACCTCTTCCTCCTCCGGGACGGACTGGCCCGCACCCTCCAGGAACACGGATTCGAGGTGATCGCCGCAGTCGACAACGGCCCCGCCCTGCTCAGAACACTCCTCGAAGAACAACCGGACGTCGCCGTCGTCGACATCCGCCTGCCCCCCACCTTCACCGACGAAGGCCTCCAAGCCGCCCTGGAAGCACGCCGGTCCCGGCCCGCGCTGCCGGTCCTCGTACTCTCCCAGTACGTCGACCAGCTCTACGCCCACGAACTGCTCGCCGGAGGCCAAGGCGCCATCGGCTACCTCCTCAAGGACCGGATCACGCACACCACCCAGTTCGTCGACGCGGTACGCACCGTCGCCGCGGGCGGTACGGTGATGGACCCGCAGGTCATCGCACGGCTGCTGGCCCGCAGCGACGCCCGCGGCACCACCGCCCAGCTGACACCGCGCGAGTTGGACGTACTGGCCCTGATGGCCGAGGGCCGCTCCAACGCGGCCGTGGCGCAAACCCTGTTCATCAGCGAAAGCGCCGTCGCCAAACACACCGCCGCCATCTTCACCAAACTCCGCATCGAACCGTCCGCGGACGACAACCGCCGGGTCCTGGCCGTCCTGGCCTACCTCAAACGGTAGCCACCGAACCGGGAGCCGCGCGGCCTGGACCCCCGACAAGATGCCGCTGCCGCAGGGGACCACCCGGGCGGGCGCCCCACCGGAAGCCACGCCGGTTCCGCCGGCTCCTCTCCGTCCGACTTGCCCTACTCGTGGGGTGGGTGAAGCATGGAATCAAGATCGCCGCACATGCGGCGGACACGCGTGCACGAACACAGGAGCATTCCCATGTCCGGCTCCTTTCAGCAGATCACGCTAGAGGGGGGTGCGCAGGCCGACTTCTTCCTCTTGCGGTACGACGAGGACGGCCGGCTTCTCAGCCCGAGAGCCGAAGAGGACCTCAAACGACGCCTGCCGGGCGTGAGCGACGTGTACCTCTTCTCGCACGGCTGGAACAACATCTTCGACAAGGCCCTGGAACGCTACCGGAGCTTCATCAACGGCTACATGGAGCAGCGCAGGACCTTTGCGATCCCCACCCCGCAGGGCTACCGCCCGCTCCTGATCGGCATCATCTGGCCATCCACCAGCTTCGTCTTTCCCTGGGAAGCAGGCCCGGACATCGCCGCGGCGCCCGACCCCGAGGGCCGGGAGGCCGCCGAGGTCGAGGAGATGCTGGAGCTGGTCGCGACGTCCTTGCCCGGCGCGAAGCGCCCCGAGTTCACGGAACGGATCGACGGACATACGGCGATCGGACGCGCCGACGCCCTGAAACTGGCCGGACTCGTGCTGGGCACGCTGCGCTCCGAGGCCGACCCCGACGACGGCTCGAGGGCGCCGACCGCGAAGGAGTTCCTGGACACCTGGCAGGTGCTGGAAGCCGGCGCACACCCGGTCCCTGCCGACGGGGACGAGATCGGACTGGTCCCGGACGAAGAACACGAAGACGGTGCGCCACCCGTCGGCGGAGCCCCCGCCGTTGCCGCAGACATACCCTTCGACCCGCGCAGCCTGCTGCGTGCGGCGACGGTGTGGAAGATGAAGGCCCGCGCCGGAGACGTCGGCGCACACGGCGTGTCCCCCCTCGTCGGGCACATCCTGCAGCAGGGCGGACCGCGACTGCATCTGATCGGCCACTCCTTCGGCGCCCGGGTCCTGCTCTCGGCGCTCGCCACTGCGGCGCCCGCGCGCAAGGCACACTCGATGCTGCTCCTCCAGCCCGCGGTCAACCGGTGGTGTTTCGCCGGGAACGTGGCGGGCACCGGCCGCAAGGGCGGCTACCACGCCGTACCGGACCTACTCGAACGCCCCCTGGTGACCACCTTCTCCGCACATGACGAACCGCTGCGCACGTTCTTCCACCTCGCCATGCGCGGCAGCCAGCTCGGGGAACCGGAGATCGCTGCGTTCGGCAACACGGACCTGTACGGCGCGCTCGGCGGCTACGGTCCAGCCGAAGAACCGGGCCGGACGGCGAAGGCCGATGCGATCTTCCCCGACAAAGGCCGGTACGACCTGGAGAGCGGGGCCAGGATCATCGCCGTCGACGGCAGCATCGAGTTCGACGGACAGCCCGCGATCCCGGGACACGGCGAGGTCAGCCGCCCCGTCACCTGGTGGGCACTGCACTGCCTGACGAGGCCCGACTGAACGACGGGCATGCGGGCGGCCGCAGCCCGGGCAGGGAGCCACCATGGCCGATGCCCTCATCGAGCAATGGCGCCTGACGGTACTGCGGGTACGGCTCGACCTGGCGGAACGCACCCCGCTCGTCAAGGCCGACCTGCTGAGCTACTCGGACGACAGCACACAGGCCCACAGCGACTGGCAAAGCAGCTTCGCTCCGCAGGAGTTCGGGCTCCTCACCGGCCCGGGCATCCCCGAAAATCTACGCGTCCCGCCCCGGCTGACACAGGAAGTCCTCCAGGTGCTGTCCAGGCGCCGGGACGAGGAGTTCACCCTGTGGCTGCGGCTGGTGCCGCCGTACGGGCACCTGGGCGCCGTCCCGTGGGAGCGGGACCTCGTCCAGTTGACGGGCCGGGCCATGGTGCGGGTACCCGACCGCCTCCCGGTGGCCACCGACCCCGGGGAGGACTGGACGGTGGCCGTCGTCGCCAGCGAGGCCGTCGCCAGCGGCGACGGCGACGTGCGAGCCCACAGGGCGGCCGGCACCGTCCGGTCCTTCCTCGCCGAGCTCACCCAGGCGGTACGGGGCAGGGTCGTCGCCCACGTCTTCGCCGATGCCGCCGTATACGAGGCGCTGAAGGCGGACGGTACGGTCGCAGCGCACCTCCATGATCCCCGGCAGGCCGCGGCGACCCGCCGGGAGCGGACAGGGCCCCGGGCCCGGCAGATCCGGGGCCGTGGAGCGACCGGCACGGAGCCGCCGCACCCGGACCGGCCCCTGCCGTGGACGGACTGGATCGCCGGAGAGCTGGCCGGCGGCCATGCCGTGCGAGCCCTGCACGTCATGGCCAACGCGTCCTTCGACGACGAACGCCCCCTGCTCATGGTGAGCCTCGATCCGGGGCGTCCCGGCAAGGGACGGGACTGCGCCTACCTGAGCGGCGACGACCTCCGGCTGTTGGCCGACCGCATCGGCGCATCCGTACTGTCGCTCGCCTCGACCCCGCACAACCCGTCCGACCTCGCCACGCGGATGCTCGCGGACGGGCTCGGCCTGCGCCGTTCCGGGGCGACGCTCTACAGCGACATGCGGCTCGACGTGCCCGGGCGGGTGCTGGCACAGGCGCATGCCGCACTCGCAAGCCGGGGCGAGAATCCCGCTCCCCACCACTGGTCGCTCTTCGCGTACATCCAGCCCGAGCAGGTCCAGGACCTCCTCCGGGAAGAGTGGCCCGACCCCGAACAGCCTGACCAGGCCTGGCTGACCGGGCGCGCCCCGATCGACGACTCGGCCACCAGCCGGGAGATCCTGCCGAGGGCCCTCGGGATGACCCCGGGCGAGGCCACCCTCTCCCTCTACCGGCAGGCGAGTTCCGTCCCCGGCTGGATGGCCCTCTCGGAGCGGTTCATCGAGTCCAAGGCGGCGGACCTGGTGGAGACCGCCGCCGTGCCGGGCGAGACACCGGCCATGAAGCAGGCGTACGACCGCGGCACCGCGCAGGCCCTCGCCGAACTGCGCGAACTCGTCGACCGGCGGGTGGAGCAGTCATGAACCGCACCGTATTGAGCTTCGAGCCCCTGGGGGACCAGGTCCTGCTCAAGCTGGAGGATGCCCCGACCGACATCCCGGGGCTGGGTGAACACGCCCTCACGGACGTCTCGGACCCCCCGGGCGGAACGATCGTGGAACGCGGCAAGGCGCTGCTGGACCGGCTGGCCCTGCATCCCGCCGTGGGCAAGGGTCTGGCCGCCGTGCTGGCACTGCCGCCGGGCGCCGCGCCGGGCCCGCTCTACTTCCACATGCTCTCGTCGCACGCCGACCGGCTCCCCTGGGAACTGCTCTTCGACCCCGTACACGGCTTCTGCGCCCTTGACCGCCGCTGGCCGATCGTACGCATCGCCGCCCGCCGCCGCGGCCTCAGACAACAGGGATTCGCGGCGCCGCTGCGACTGGTCGCCGTGCTCTCCGCAGCCGGCCGGTCCGGACTTCCGCAGCTGGCCACCTTGCTGGACGCCACCGCCACCGCCGATGCCAAGGCCGTCAAGGTCCGGCTGCACGTCATCAGCGGCGAGCAGGAAGTGCTGGACGCCGTGGCCGCCGCAGGACGGCCCGAGGTGACGGCCGAGCTGATCCCGCCGACCGAACCGGAGCTGCGCAGGAGCATCACCGCAGCCCGGCCCCACATCCTGCATCTCCTCTGCCACGGCGGGGCCGGCCTCGGGGGAGTGCGGACGCTGGCGTTCGCCCACTTCGCCGACGTCGAGGCAGCGAAAGACCGCGCGCCGGAGGGACAGCGGGAGCCGGACCGGCCCGAGGACGCGGGCTCCGTACGGATCAAGGTGCCCGAACTGATCACCGCCCTGGAGCCCTCCGACCCCTGGCTGGTCGTCCTGAGCGCCTGTCAGACCGCTGAAGCCTCCGACACCCAGGCCATGGCGCACGAGCTCGTATCGAACGGGGTACCCGCCGTCGCCGGGATGCGCAGACTGGTCGACCTCCACGACACCAACCAGTTCTGCGCGGCCCTCTACCCGGAGGTCCTCGCCGCGGTCCGGGCGGCGATCTCGCCGAACGCCACGCTCGCCCGGGAGGTCGACTGGGCCGTGGTCTTCACCGCGCCCCGCCTCGCGCTGGCCGGGCAGGATCCGGCCGCGGCGGACTCCTGGACCGATCCGGTGCTGTACGTACAGGCCGATCCGCTGCTGGTCTTCCCGGGATCCACCGCATTGTCCCCCGCCGACTTCTCCACACTGCAAGGGCAGTTGGACGTGTGGCAGGAGTTCGCCGCCACCCTCGACCCCCTGACCGCCGACCCCGGCCTGCTGGAGAGGGCCCACGAGCGGATCGCCGAGCTGCACGCCGCGTTGGGGATGGCCGAGCCATGACCGAAGTGCTTCCGCAGGAGGTCCAGCTGAACGCCTGGACGGGCGAGGAGGCCCCGCGCAGTGCGCTCGGGGGCGGCGCCGAAAGCTGGGGGGCGCGAAGCCGCGGGCTGCCGCACTCCCAGGCCGCGTTGCCCTTCGGCGCCCCGCCCGATCTGACCCGGTGGAGCGCACCCGACGTGGGATACGGCGTGCTGCTGCCCGAGCCCGAAGACTCCGGTATGACGGATGCGGAGAAGGCGGCGGGCGCCGATGCACCACCAGCCGTACAGGAACTGCTGGCCGCACGCCCGGGCACCGTGGTCCTGCGCTGGCGCCCGAAGCTGGAGGGCCGCTTCCTGCGCCGCTACTACCCAGGCGGGCCACCGGAGGAACCGACGGTCGGCCTGACGCCATTCGGCGTGGGAAGGGGCTGCCTGCCCAAGTACGTGGTGATCATCGGCGGTCCCGAGGTCATCCCCTGGTCCGTGCAGTACGCCTTGAGCACCCGGCACGCGGTGGGCCGGATCCCGTTGTCGGGAGAGCAACTGGCCCACTACATCGAAGCACTGCTGTCCGACTGGAACGGCACCACGACCGCCCTCGACCGCGCGCTCGGCTGGACGGTCGTGCACGGTCCCGGCGACATCACCGCCCTGATGAACACGGCCATCGCCCAGCAGCTCGCCGCGAGACTCACCCCGCCACCGCTCACCGGTTTCCGGCAGCTGGCCGGAGAGGAAGCCACCGGCGCCGCACTCCTGCAGGAGTTGAGCCGGAGCGCACCGGGCCTGGTGGCGACGTCCAGCCACGGACGCACCGGACCGCTGGGCGACCCGGACGCGATGCGGGCGAGGCTCGGGCTGCCCGTGGACGCCTCGCACACGGACGTCCCCCTGCGGGAGCTGCGCGAGCTCATGCCGCCCGGCTGCATCTGGTACGCACAGGCCTGCTGCTCGGCCGGGGCCAGCGGCGACAGCCTGTACACCGGGCTGCTGCCCGAAGGGAGCAGCGCACTGGGCACGGTGACCGCCGTGGCCGGACTGGGAACGATGGTGGCACCTGCGGCCCTGGAACTGCTCGGCCGCCCCCACCCCGTGCGGGCGGTACTGGGGCACGTCGAGCCCACCTTCAGCTGGACCCTCCAAGTGGATGAGACCGGCCAGAAACTGGGCAGGCGGATCGCCGCCGCCCTGTCCTCGCACCTGTACGGCGGCCAACCGCTGGGCCTCGCCCTCTCCGAATACCGGGCGGACGTGGGCGAACTCCACAGTCAGTGGGCCGCCCTGCACACTCAGCTGGCCCGAGGCCGCAAGGAGGTCCGTCCGGCGATGACCCGGCTGCGGCTGTCGGCGCTGGACCGGCAGAGCCTGGTCCTGCTGGGCGATCCGACGGTGACGTTCCCCGCACTCGTGTGAGGCGGGACCCCTGCACCTGGTCCGGAACGCCGGAGCCCGCCCCGTGCCTCCCTCACCAGCGGAAACGTATTTGCAGCAGACCGCGCCCCAGGTCATACTCCCGTGTCCCCCCACCTGTTTCGATCACTCCTCATCCGGGGGCTCCAACCGCCGACCTCGCCCTGGTGCGGGCGAAGGCGATGGTCAACCTGGCCTGGCACCAGCGCGGCGGCTGGGCGAAGCACACCAGCGCCGAGCAGTTCGCCGGATTCCACGCCACCCTGGCCCGCGTACCGCAGGAGAACGCGCGCGCGGCCGAGCTGAACCCGGACGACCCCACGCCCTACGTCAACGAGATATGGGCGGCACTGGGCCTCGGCTACGCCGAAGAGCACATGCACCGGATCTGGAAGGAGATCACCACCCGCGACCCGCACCACTACGACGCGCACTACGCGGCGCTCCAGTACTGGTGCGCGAAGTGGCGCGGCTCGGAGGAGCGCGCCATGTCCTTCGCCCAGCGGGCAGCAGCCGGCGCACCGCTCGGCAGCCTGCTCACCGTGCTGCCCCTGATCGCCTGGTACGAACACCGCGACACGGACGCGAGCACCGCCGACTTCCGCTCACCCCACCTGATCTCCCTGGTCGACGCCGCCCTGGCCGACGTTGCCGCGGCCCCCTCGGACCACCCGAACACCGCCGGGGTGCGCCACCTGCTGGCCTACTTCCTGACCCGCCAGAAGCGGTACGACGCGGCGCTGGCGCAGTTCCGTCTGGTCGACGGCTGGGTGGACGCCCTCCCGTGGAGGTACTGGACCGACCCGGCGGCGGCGTACTGCCACTGGCGCGACCGAGCGGCCCACCGGGCCCGCCGGAGCTGAGCCGGAGGAAGGCAGATCATCCCGCCGGGGAACGGGTGACCAGGCGCCCGTCGAGCACGACCTCCAGCCAGGTGTAGCAGTCGCCGATCCACACCCCGACCTTCGCCCCGCACCCCGCGCAGGCCAGGTTCGGCCCGTCGTGCCCGCCCGGCCCGCAGCAGCCGATCCAGCGGCCCGCAATCCTCTCCGTACCCACCAGGTCGGCCGGGCACAACACCAGGTCCACCCCGGGCCCGTGCCCCGCCCCAGACCTTCCGAAGCCCTTGGGCGGGGAACCCCAGGCGATCCGGCCCGGCTCCGGATCGCGGGCGAAGGTGCCGGCCGCCATCCTGGGCGGGCAGGGATCCACGGGAGAGTCGAGCGGGGTCCACGCCTCACCCTCCCCGGGCGCGGGCACCTCGCACACCGCAGCGGAAAGCCGGGCACCGCACACGGCGCAATGAAAGGCAGTCACGGATCAATGATCCCCGGCGCCGTACCGCCCGCGCGGTGCCGCCTCCGGCGACCGCCTTGCTGCCCGGACGATGCCGTGGCCGATCCCGGCGCTGCCGGCCGGCCCGATCCGGTTCACGGCTGCTTCGCGGTGAGCTTCCCGTCGGGAGTGAGGGTGAAGACGGTGCGGTGCGTGGCGGTGGTACCGCGGGCCGCCCTGCCGTACGCGTTGAGTTCGATCTCTTCGGCCTTGCCCCAGTTGACTCGGGCTTGGGCGGCATGCGACCAGGTGTTGACCCTGACGTGCGTCGACCAGCCGGCGAGACCTTCGTGTCTCCAGGCTCCCCAACTGC
The DNA here is from genome assembly GCF_045000215.1 of Streptomyces sp. 147326. NCBI lineage: Bacteria > Bacillati > Actinomycetota > Actinomycetes > Kitasatosporales > Streptomycetaceae > Streptomyces > Streptomyces sp. 147326. Next base: position 8,804,211 of record NZ_CP134201.1, read on the forward strand.
TTTCCGGGAGGAGGCCCGGCGTCCTGCCCTGGCAGAAACACAGACCGGTGAAAGCCAACAGCGCGGCAGCCAGAACGCCCAGGGCTGACGCAAGGGAGCGGCGGCTCGTCAACGGCACGGTACGTCTCCTCACGGTGCGGATGGAACAGCCGGGCCGAAGGTCACCGGATGCCGAGCCACAAGCTGATCTTGCCAGACACGGACGCGCTCCGACCTGCCCGTTCAAAAAGGGGCACTGAGTGATCGTCACCTCGGGCATCCGCCCTCTCACCCCACCGCTACCGTCCTCGGATGGAACGAGCCGATCTCCTCAGCAGCCTCGCCGCGAGCGACACCGATACCGCCCCCGAGGCGCTCGCCGAACTCGCCGCCGAACTCGAGATACCGCACGCCGACCTGCTCGTCATAGCGGGCCACCCGGTGCCGGCGGAACTCCTTCCCCCGAAGCGCGACGCCACGATCACGAAGGAGTTCGCCTACCGCGTCAGCCACTGCGACCACGCGCAACTGGCCTCGCTGGAGGACTTCGTCCGCTCGCTGGCGCACCTCGACGCCCCGGGACCCTTCGTGCAACCGGCCTTGCCGTACCTCACGCCCGCGGAGAGCGGTTCCGGCGCCGTGTTCAACGGGCTGCTCCGCAACCGCGGCTTCGGCGTCAACGAGCTCCCTTTCGCGGGACTGTCCCGCAGCACGCTGTTCGGCATGGTGTCGGACTGGCAGCCGACCCGGCACCGGCGATACCGGCTCTGTGCGGTAGCCGGCCCGCTGGGCTGGCGACTGCCCGATCTGTTCGCCGTCGTCGGCGAGCCGTACTCACCGGACTTCCGCCCCGTGCAACTCTGCCGCCACGTCGGGCGGGTGTTCACGGCCGCCGTCCCCCTGACCACCGCCCAGCTGACCGAGTGCGCCCGGGAGGCGGACCGCCTGAGCGCACGTGAGAACCACGGCGTGTGGCAGCCCGTCTCGCAGGGCTCCGTCGCAGAGTGCCCGGACTTTCCCTGACGGCCGGGGCGCGAGGGCGCGCCGGCCCGCCGGGCGGCGCCGGATCCGCGCAGTGAGCTGACCGCCGATCATGCGCGCCCGGTCGCCGCGGCCCTTGGCACGTCGTCACGGACGGTGCGGAACCGGGGGAGCGGTGGTCCGGCCGCCCCGAACGCTCCGTCGGCGGCGCCCTGCTCGTCCTCCACCTGGCGGCCGGCAGCCGGCGGCCGGCGGCGCTGCGCCAACCCGGCACCGTGTCGCAGACGTGTGCCCACGGACACCAGGGGAAGGGCCGGTTCCGGCGTACGGTCGAGCAACCGGCCTGGCCTTGCCGCCAGCACCGCACACCTCCGGCCGGGGCCGGCCCTCCTCGATGCCATGACCGGAACAGGAGCAGCCGATGCTTCTCTACGCCCAGACCCCAGCACGGCGGAACCGCCAGATCCTCGCGGACGTGATCGCCGTGGTCCTGATCGCCGCCGCGGTGAAGTTCGCCCTGGCCGTGCACGGCGCGATCATGCTGCTGGCCGAGCCGGGACGCAAGGTGGAGAGCTCGGGCGAAAGCCTCGCCACCGCCCTCCACGACGCCGGCGACACAGCCTCGGACGTGCCGCTCGTCGGCGACCTCCTGAAGAAGCCGTTCCAGTCCGCGGCCGACGCCGGCACCGGGCTCGCCGAAGCAGGACAGTCGCTGCAGGACACCGTCAGCCAGGTGGCCACCCTGGCCGCGGTCGCCCTGATCGTCCTCCCCGTGGCCTTCGTACTGCTGCTGTGGCTCCCCCTGCGCCTGCGCTGGATCCGTCGCAGCGCCACCATCCGGCGCCTTCTCGGCGCACCCGGAGGCGCCGACCTCCTCGCCCTGCGCGCCCTCACCGGACCGCCGGGCGACCTCTCCGCGATCTCCACCCCGCCGGGCGGCCTCGCGGACGCCTGGCGCCGCGGCGACCAGCAGGTCATCGCCGCGTTGTCCGAGACCGCACTCAGGCGAGCGGGCTTGCGCCCCTGACGGGAGGAAGCCCCTCCCTGAAGTGCCCGTGCCCTGTCGCCGGGTGGACGGGTGGACGGGTGCGGACAGGACCGGACAGCCATCGCCTTCGCTGGGGACGGAAGGTGGATACCGCCCGGCATGAGGCCGTGCGCCATGGAACACCGGACGCGCGAAGGACAAGGCGGCGGCCGCCTCGCGGGCACCCGCCCGCGCTCAACCGTCCGCCGTCTCCCACCCCTTCGCGCGGCCCCGTCCCGAGCCTGCACGCACATCCGCTCCTCACCCCGGAGATTCCACCGTGACCAGTACCGCCACCCTCCCGCCGGCCGGCGCCGGCGCCCCTGCGGCCCGTCGGTCGGGCGAGGTCGACAACCGTGCGGCCTACGCCGGCTTCGGACTCGCCTACGTCCTGGGCCACGGCGCCGCCGCGGCCTCCCACGGCGAGACCCCGCTGCTCGGCCTCCCCGGCTGGCTGCCCATGACGCTCCTCGGGACCGGGGTCGCGACCGGCATCATCCTGGCCGCCACCGCCGCGCTGCGGGCCCAGCGCGCGGCCACCGCACCGGAGCTCCACTGGGTCCTCGCCGTCGCAGGCGGCGGCGCCTACTCCCTCGCCGCCGCTCTCGAACGACGCCGCCTGCGCTCCCTCGCAGGACCCCCGCAGAACTGACGGCCCCCGCAGCTCCCCCCACGGAGCGCACGCCGTACGCGTCTTGCGTACGACGATCCTTGATGCGTACAGTGTTCGCAGTGAGGGAATGTCGTACGCATCGGGTGGGAGCAGACATGCCGAAGAACGTGAACCGGGACGAGCGGGGCGACGGGGACGCCGCGGGCGCGTGGGGGTCGCGGGATTCCGCGGGCCGGAATCCGGACCTCGCCCACTGGCAGGCCCGCCTCGACGCACTGTGCGCCGCGCACCACGTCCCGGGCGCGTCTCTCGCGCTTCTCGTCGACGGGACCGTCCACGAACTGGCCACCGGCGTCCTGCACCGCGGAACGGGCGTGGAGGCGACGACCGACTCGGTCTTCCAGATGGGCTCGATAGCCAAGATCTACACCGCCACCCTGATCATGCAACTCGCCGAATCAGGCGAACTGGACCTGGACGCCCCGGTCGTGGACCTACTGCCGGAGTTCTCGGTCGCCGACCCCGAAGCGGCCAGGGCGATCACCGCACGCCGGCTGCTCAGCCACACCGGCGGTCTCACCTGCGACTTCACCCACGACAGCGGCCGCGGTGACGACTGCCTCGCCAAGTACGTCGAGGCCGCGAAGGGCGTGGCGCTCGACTGCCCGCCCGGCACCGTGATCTCCTACAGCAGCGTCGGCTACAACGTGCTCGGCCGGATCATCGAGGTGGTGACCGGCAAGGTCTGGGACCGGGCGCTCAAGGACCTGCTCCTGACCCCGCTCGGCCTCACCCACACCATGACGCTGCCCGAGGAGGCGCTGCGGTTCCGCGCGGCGATGGGGCACCTGGGCGAGCCGGGCCAGAACCCGGACCCGGCCCCGCAATGGGACATGATGCCGCGCTCGGCGGGCCCCTACGGCAGGGTCATCGCCACCGCCGGAGACCTCGCCCGGCTCGCGCGGATGCACCTGGCCGGCGGCGTGGCCGAGGACGGCACGCGCGTGCTCTGCGAGGAGACGGTCGCGCTGATGCAGCGCCGGGAGGTGGACTGTCCCGACAAGTGGACGGTCAGCTCGGACGGCTGGGGCCTGGGCTGGACCCTGTACGAATGGAACGGCGTCCAGGGCTACGGGCACGACGGCGCCTCCATCGGGCAGTACGGCTACCTGCGCGTGGTGCCGTCGGCGGGCGTCGCGGTCGCGCTGCTCACCAACGGCGGTGGCGCACGGGAGGTGTACGCGGCGCTCTACCGCGAGCTCCTCGCCGAACTCGCCGGGGTGACCATGCCGGAGCCCTTCGCCCCGCCGGCCCGGCCGCCCGCGGTCGACTTCGCACCGCTGGTCGGCACGTACCGGCGCGAGGGCGTGGTCATCACCGTGACCGAGCGGGACGGGGCGGGCCACGCGCTGTACGAATTCGTCGACGGCATGAAGGGCTTCTCCGAACCCCTTCGGATCGATCTGCTGCCGGTGACGGAGACGGTCTTCGCCGGTACGGGGGTGGGCGCGGCATTCAGCGAGGACTACACGCCCGTGGTCTTCTCCACGCTGCCCGACGGCACGGGCTGCGTCTACATCGGCATGCGCTGCGGCCCCAGGACCGCGTAGAACCCGGCCGCCCCGGCCGGAGCCGGGGCGGCTTCCCCGGCTTCCTCAGCTCACGGGGCACGGGCCGGGGGCTCATGCGGCCCAGGGACGGGCGGTGCTCAGGGGGAGGACCGCTCCGATGCGTATGGAGTGGATGACCGCGTCGTGCAGGGCGCGGCTCGCCTCCTCGCTGGGGCACGGGACGGGGCTTCCGACGAGGGGGAGCCAGTCGGACGCCCCGCTGTACTGCACCGTGACGTGCGCCAGACCGTCGACCTCGGTCCAGGTGGTGTGAATGTCGAGCTCACCGGTGAGGACGTGGCCCTTCTCGTCGGTCTGCACTCCGCCCCGGCCGGCGAAGACCCCGCGCGTGGTCCATGATGCCCAGCTCATCCGGCCTCCCTGCTGTACTCGTCGCCCTGCCAGTGTGAACGCGCCGGCCCTCCCGCGCCCCTCAGGGCCGCAGGATCGTCCGGCCGCAGCGGTCTGACCTGGCCGGGCCGCGACCGCCGCCGGCCGGGACGGCGCCCTGCCCGGTCCTGGCCGCCCCCAGGAAACGCTCAGCCGCACCAGGCAGGCCCTGCGGGGCGGCGAAGGACGCGCTCACTGCGAGCCGGCCGCAGCCGGCTTCGCCACCGACAGCGGCTCGGCGATGTCCTCCAGCGAACGGCGCTCGGCCTTGACCGCCAGGAAGACCGCCACGAGGCCAGCGGCGCACATCAGCGCGGCGCCGATCCGGAAGGCGAGCGCCGTGTCGCCGACCACGCCCGACTCGGTGAGGTCGGCGAAGATCAGCGGCCCGCTGATGCCTCCGGCCGCCGTGCCGAGGGCGTAGAAGAAGGCGATGGCCATGGCGCGGGTCTCCATGGGAAAGACCTCCGAGACGGTCAGGTACGCGCTGGAGGCGCCCGCCGACGCGAAGAACAGCACCACGCACCAGCAGGCCGTCATGGTCGTCGCCGTGAGGGAGCCCCGGTCGAACAGCCATGCCGTGCCGAACAGGAGCACGCCCGAGAGCAGGTAGGTGGAGGAGATCATGATCCGGCGTCCGAGCGTGTCGAACAGCTTGCCGAGCAGCAGGGGTCCGAGGAAGTTGCCCGCGGCGATGACGGCGAAGTAGTAGCCGGTGCTGCCCGTCGGCACGTCGAAGAACGTCGTGAGGATGGTGCCGAAGCCGAAGGTGACGGCGTTGTAGAGGAACGCCTGGCCGATGAAGAGCGACAGGCCGAGGAATGCGCGGCGCGGGTAGCGGCCGAAGACCGTCCTGGCGATCAGGCCGAAGCCGATGCTCTTGCGCTGGTGGATGGTGATCTCACCGGCCGGCGCAGGGAGGCGTTCGCCCTTCTCCTGCTCGATCCCGTGCTCCACGGACGACACCAGTTCCTCCGCGTCCTGCGCCTTGCCGTGGATGAACTGCCAGCGCGGGCTCTCCGGAACGTGCCGGCGTACGAGCAGGATGACCAGGCCGAGGACGACGCCGAGGGCGAAACTGAGCCGCCAGCCGAGGTTCTTGGGGAAGACGTCGGTGTCCAGCATCACGACGGACAGCAGGGCGCCGCCGATCGCGCCCAGCCAGTAGCTGCCGTTGATGATGAGGTCGACCCGGCCCCGGTAGAGGGACGGGATCAGCTCGTCGATCGCCGAGTTGATGGCCGCGTACTCGCCGCCGATGCCGAAGCCGGTGAGGAAGCGGAAGAGGAAGAACCACCAGGACTCGAACGAGAGCGCGGTCATCGCGGTCGCGCCCAGGTAGACGGCCAGGGTGACCATGAAGAGCCTTTTGCGGCCGTAGCGGTCCGTCAGCCATCCGAAGAAGAGCGCCCCGCAGCAGGCACCCGCCACGTAGAGGGCGGCGGCGACGCCGGTGACCTGGGCGGCGGTGATGTCGAGGCCGCTGCCTTCCTCGGCGAGGCGGCCGGCGACGTTGCCGACGATGGTGACCTCGAGTCCGTCGAGGATCCAGACGGTGCCGAGGCCGATCACGATCATCCAGTGCCACCGGGACCACGGCAGGCGGTCGAGGCGGGCCGGCACGGCCGTGGTGACGGTGCTCGTGGTGGCCGGTACGGGCACCGGCGACGAGTCGGATGCCATGGTTCCCTCTTCCCTCCTTCTCGATCGCCCCCCCGCCCTGCCGGGTTCCCGCGAACCGGTCGGCCATGCGGCCGCGATCGCAGACGGCCGCCCGCGAGGTCCGGTCCGCCGCGGCACACCAGGCACTGCCGTACGCCCGACGGCGGCCGCAGACCGGCCCGCCAGGCGTTTCCCCAGGTGTGACGGCCGCTCACCAGCCCCTCACCGGAGCGCCGTTGTCAGTGGCGGCGGTTACGTTCGAGGTGTTGCAAGGGCCGTTTCCCGACAGGAGGACGATGACCGAGAGCAGTGTTCAGCCCACGCTGAGGGTGGTGCTGACGGACGTGAACGAGCGCGTGGTGGAGGCGTGGCGGGCGGCGTTCGCGGACACCCCCGGCATCGAGATCCGCAGGGGCTCGATCCTCGAAGAGGACGTCGACGCCTGGGTCACCCCGACGAACTCCCGGGGCCGGATGGACGGCGGGGCCGACGCCGCCATCAAGCGTCACCTCGGATCCGGCATCCAGCTGCGTGTGCGGCGCGCGATCCGCGACCGGTTCGCCGGAGCCCTCCCGGTGGGCAGCGCGGTCTGCGTCCCGTCGGGGGCAGCCACCCCCCGGTACCTGATATCGACGCCGACCATGGTGCAGTCCTCGCAGAACGTGAGTGCCACGCTGAACGTGGCGCTGGCCTGCGCCGCCGCGTTCCAGGCCGTTCACCGCCAGAACCGGCAGGCGCCGGGCAGCATCCGCTCCGTGGCGCTGGTCGGGATGGGTGCGCAGACCGGCCGGGTCCCGGCCAGGGTGTGCGCCAACCTCATGTGGACCGGCTACACGCTCTTCCACGACCACTGGTTCGAGGACGACGACGAGTTGCGCGCCACGATCATCACGCAGCTGAACGGCATCGAGAACGCCCCCGCCGAGGAGCGCGTACGCATCGTGCCGCCGAAGGCCGCCGGGCCCGTCCCCGCCGGCCAGTCTGCCGGCCACCCCGCCGGCCAGCCTGCCGGCCACGTCCATCCCCCGGCCACGACGATCGAGAGCTCTTCCCCCATGACCGACGCGCACGACCCCCTGGCCCTCACCGAACTCTTCAACGGCGGCGGCGAGCCCTGGCTTCCGCTCCTGAAGCCGGTCATCGAGGCGCTGCCGGACGCCGCCCACTTCATCGGGAAGGGCCGCAGCCCCGAGGTCGTCCCGGTGCGTGAACTGACCTTCCAGGCCCTCAAGCCCAACCCGCCGCACAAGTGGAAGGTCGTCGCCTTCGGCCAGAACCCCTACCCGCGGCCGGAGAGCGCGACCGGCATAGCCATGTTCGACAACACCTTCAGCGACTGGAAGGACAGCCAGTTCGGCAGGGTCGTCAGCATCCGCTGCATCATCAAGGCGGCGGCGATGTGGAAGTACGGCATCGCCAAGAAGACACCCATCGCCGACGTTCGCGCCTTGTTGAAGGAGCGGGACACCGTCCAGCCGCCGGAGTGGTTCCAGGCGATGCTCACGCAGGGCGTGCTGCTGCTGAACGCCTCACTCACCGCCAGCGGCGACGCGGCGATGGGCGCCGACCGGCACACGGCGTTCTGGCGGCCCGTCGCCGAACGGATCGTCGAGGAGATCCTCAAGGCCAAGCAGGACGCCGACGAGGAGGACCGCGGGATCGTGTTCGCCTGGTGGGGGGCGCACGCCCGCAGCCTGAAGCGGGTCGTCCTGCGACTCCAGGAGAAGTACCCGGACGTCGAGGTCCGGCACATCGACCACGCGAACCCGGCGGCGCAGGGCGACATCTTCTGCGAGGGCGACCACTTCGCCATGGTGAACGAGGCTCTCGCGTCGCTGGGCGCCGACGCGATCGACTGGCTGCCGAGCAAGGGGTGGAACCAGGGCGCGGCCGGTGCGGACGGGGGTGTCGCGGCACGCATGGGCGCCTTCATCGAGTCGACCATGAACCTGCACCAGCTGTACCTGGAGCGGCTCACCAGCGTCAAGGACGAGGGCCTGGTCCTCCCCGCGATCACCGGCGTGTTCGACACCCCGCTGATGGATTTCCAGGACGCCGTCGCACCGGTCGCCGCGACGCTGTCCGGGCTCGCCGGACACATCGGCCGGTCACGCGACTTCGGCAAGCGGCGGGCGGACGAGATGTCCACCGGCCTGTCCGCCGACGCGATCTCCGCGCTCTACCTCTACACCTGCGAGTCCGCCTTCTACCGCGAGATCAACGCCGTCCTCCGCTCCCCGGACCGCACCAGGGTCACGCCCTACCTGCCGTACCTGCGGCTGCTGTTCTCTGCGGTCTCAGGACTGCCCGCACACACCAAGCCGCTGTGGCGCGGTGTGTCACTGGACCTGCGGGCGCAGTACCCGGTGGGCCGGACGGTCACCTGGTGGGGCGTCTCCTCGTGCACCTCCGAGCTGAACGTGGCCCGCTCCTTCCTGGGCAGCCGCGGCAAGCGGACGCTCTTCGAGGTGACGCCCGCCCAGGCGGTCGGGATCAGGAGCTTCTCCGCCTTCACCGGCGAGGAGGAGTACATCCTCACACCGGGCACGCAGCTCAAGGTGACGGACGTGAAGAGCGAGCGCAGCGGGCTCTACACGGTCAAGCTGACCGAAGTCGACGCCGCCCCCGTGGTGTCCTGACCCGCCGCCCCGGCGCGGCCACGGGCCCGGCCTCTCGCGGCCACAGGCTTCGACGCGAGGCGGCCGCGACAGGGCTGGCTACTCAGGGACAAGCGAGTAGGTGCGCCCATACCGCGGCGCCGGCGCCGGCCCTACCGTGGGCGCCATGAGCACCGAGCAGCTGACCGTCACCGACCAACTCGACCATGCGCCAGGCGGACACCAGACCGGCACGGCATCCCTCGCACTGGGTGCCGGCGCCTTCCTGGCGCTCGGCACCCTGCCGGCCCTGCCGTACCTCGTCCTCCTCGCCCTGCCCCTCGGCATCGCCGCCGTCGCGTACGGCATCCGCGCGCTGCGCCGCGGCGTGGCCGCACCGTCCGCGCGGATCGCGTCCGTCACGGGGATCGCACTCGGCTCGCTGGGAGTCCTGGGCTGGGCGGCCCTGATGGTCCTGTGGTACCTGGTGGACCAGGCCGTGAGCCGCTGACCGAACGGGGTACGGTCCTGAGGCCTCCGGTCAGCCCGCGCTGCGCTGGGCGACGCTCGCCTCCCACTCGCGGCCGATGGAGCGGATCAGCGCCGGGTACACCCCGAGGTACCGGAAGGGCTTGATGGCGGCCATGTAGAGGGAGCCGAGCAGTCCGTTCGGCTTCACCAGGACGGCCATCTGGCCGCGGTAGCCGCCGGCCCCGTCCGGCACCCAGCCGATGTGCATCACCGCCTGCACGGTCTTGTTGGCCATCTCGGCGGCCCATTCGTCCTCCCGCTGGTAGAGCGAGGTGAACGGGGACGAGCCGAGGTCGGGGCCCCGGGGGCCGTCGCGAAGGTCCGCCGGCAACCGGTCACGCAGGCCGGGCCGCCCGACACCGGTGCCGGAATCCGGCTCGTCCCAGCCGAGCAGCGCTCCGAGCTTCCAGCGGACGGCGAAGAGCACGCGGGAGACGAAGCCGTCTCCGTTCACCCCGCCCTTGAGGCCCTCGGCGAACTGGCTCACCAGCAGCGCGAGGTCGTCGGGCCCGCCGGGGGTGGGCAGCGCCCACACGTCCTCGACCGTGAAGTCGTCGGCGATCCCGTGGATCCGCCACGGGCGGTCGGTGTGGTCGGTTCGGGGAAGTCGCATGGCCGGACCCCTGTCTATACGGTGGCGTATAGATCGAGTGTAGGCACATCTATACGCCCCCGTATACTCGGCGGGACGTGAGGAGGCACACAAGATGGGCGCGACCCGCACACCCCGTGAAAAATGGATCGAGGAAGGCCTGCGGGCACTCGTCGCCGGCGGCCCCGAAGCCGTGCGGATCGAGGCGCTGGCCCAGGCGCTCGGCGTCAGCAAGGGCGGCTTCTACGGCTACTTCCGCAACCGGGACGCACTGCTCACCGAGATGCTCGACACCTGGGAGTACGAGGTCGCCGAAGGCGTCATCGAACAGGTGGAGAGCGGCGGGGGAGAGGCCAAGGCCAGGTTGAAGCGACTGTTCGACATCGTCGCCGACAGCACCGACGGGCCGGTACGGGGCACCACCGCCGACATCGCGATCCGCGACTGGGCCCGCCGCGACACGGCCGTCGCCGAGCGCCTGCGCCGCGTCGACAACCGCCGCATGGACTACCTGCGCTCCCTGTTCTCCTCCTTCTGCCCCGACGAGGACGAGGTGGAGGTCCGCTGCCTGCTCGCCGTCTCGGTGCGCATCGGCAACCACTTCAACGCCGCCGACAACGGCAAACGCAGCCGCGCGGAAGTGATGGACCTGATCGGCCGGCGGCTGCTGGAGTAGCCGCCGGGCCCCGGGGCGGCGGCGGGGCCGGGAGAGGCGCGAGCGCTCAGCCGGCTCCGGGGCGGGGCCCGGCGGCCTCGGTGCACCACGCGATGACGCGGTCCGTGAGCGCGTCGACCGAGTAATTGATCTTGATGTGGACGCCTTCCGGCCCGACGAACACGGCCTTGAACGGCCACGGCCCCTCCAGGTGGCCCACGTGTTCCTCGGTGTCGTCGGTCAGGATCGCCGTGCGCCCGGCGTCCAGGGTGACGACCCAGTAGGCGCCGCCCTCCTCCAGGTCTTCGAACACCTGTATCCGGGCTGCGTCGACGCCCGCCGCCAGCAGCGCCGTGAGAACTCCGTAGCGATGGGGAGCGCCGCGGGGATCCCGCACCTCCCCCCACATCACCCTGGTCGCGTCGGCCGGCACGTGCGCCGGCCGGGCCAGGTCCCCTCCGCAGTGGTCGGCGGCGTCATCTGCGTACATGTGGAGGGGCCCCCTTCGCGACGGTCACACCGGCCCCGCAACCTTGCCGCACGGATCGCCCGTCCCGCCATCGCCCCAGGTCGGTGCGGGTGCGATGGCTGGGTCGGTCCCCGCAGGCGGCCCGGTCGCAAGCGTGGCGCCGCCCGGCCAGGGGGCCTGTCACGTGCCTGTGACAGTCGGCGGACAGTGTCGTGAAGTCCGGAGGTCAGTCTTTTAGCAGAAGGACAAACCAGACATTTCACCACTGGGATCGTCCTTCGAAACTTCCCCCCATCCCCCCCTTTTACTGGAGTAATTCTCATGGCTCGCACTTCTCGGAAGCAGCGTTTCTCGATGTTCGCCGTCTCGGCCGCGATTGTCGGGGGAGGCGTGCTGCTGCCCACCAGTGCATTCGCTGCGCCGGCCAAGCCGCAGGTCAGCGAGGCGGTCACGCTGGTCGCCGACCATGCGAAGAGCGGTCATGGGAGCAAGGGCAAGAAGGACAACCGGGGCAACAAGGGCAAGAAGCACGGCAAGAAGAACCAGGGCAAGAAGCACGGCAAGATCAAGGACGTCAAGAACATGCCGGGCTGCAAGTTCTACAAGGGCACGGTGTACTGCGAGCACAAGCCCGAAAAGCCCGCTCCCACCACGGAGACCCCGAAGACGGAGACCCCGACCACGGAAACCCCGAAGACGGAGACCCCGGCTACGGAGACCCCGGCCACGGAGACGCCCGCGACGGAGACGCCCGCGACGGAGACCCCGGCTACGGAGACCCCGGCTACGGAGACCCCCGCGACGGAAACCCCGGCCACGGAGACCGGCGAGGCCCCCGTGGAAACCAGCGCGGCCGCTTCCGGCTGACTCTGAGACCCGGGTGACGTAGCTCCCCGTGCCGGCAGCGGTTCACACGGTGAAGCCGACATGCAGCTGATCAGCCCCTGGGACCCGTCGGGCCCAGGGGCTTCGGCCTGCCCTGCCGGGGGTGGGGCGCCATCGGGCCGGCCCGTGCGTCAGAAGGAGACGTCGATGTAGTCGATGTCGGTGAGTTCGACTTCGAGGTGGTCGGCGCGCGTGCCACCGTCCTTGAAGTAGACGTTCTGGAGGCCTTCGGCGACGATCGCGCGCAGTTCCCGGTCGCCGGCGCCTTGCCGCTGGGCCTCGAACAGGCGTTGGGCGTAGGCGGCCGGGAGGTGGACGGTGAGGCGCCGCATGCGCCCGTCGTCGGTGGTGCCGATGGGCGCGGTGTACCCGAACCGGGCGCGGGTCTCCACGGTGATGCCGGTGCGGGTGGCGGCCTGCTTGCGGCGGCGCCCGCGCACCACAGGCTGCCAGCGGGCGCGCACGGCGGTGTCGATCCGGTCGGTGATCTCCTTCGGCGGCCTCTTGCGTTCGCCCGTGCGGTAGCGCTCCACCGACCGCTGGCTGACCCCCAGCTCCTGCGCGACGGCCTTGGTCGTCTTCAGCCTGCCCATCAGGAAGTTGATGCGGGCCTTGAGGCCCTTGGGCGGCTGGCGGGTGAAGGCCTCGCGGTCCGCGCGCTCCAGGGCGGCGTCGATGTCCCCCACCGTCTACTCCCCTTCGTCAAGGACGGCGTCGCCGCCCTTGATGTGACGGGCCGGGTTGAGGCCCTTTTCCATCAGGTCCACCGCCCACGCCATCTCCTGCACACCCTCCACCTTCGCCGCGCCAGGGGTGGGCCCGATACGGAAGGAGCCGGGGAGGGGCTTGCCGGAGGTGGTGTAGGGCAGGAAGCCGAGCGGCGAGGGCCCGGAACTGGCGTAGACGACGCAGTCGGAGAGCACGCCGAGCGGGTACTGGCCGGTCGCCTTCGCGACGTTGGCCATCTTGCGGTGCATGTTGACCCGCGCCTTGGAGATGACTGCGGCCCGGATGTCGGGGCGCCAGGTCGGCCGCTCCAGCGCCGGCCACCGCTCGCCGTCACGGTAGTGGCGTCCCTGGGGGCGCTCGCGGAGCTTGCCGACACCGCCTTTGACGGTTGCTTTGATCGCGGTGAGTACGGCCGCCATCGCGGGGTCCACCTGCTTGTGCTGCTCCATCGCGGCGAGGAACTGGCGGTCGTCCAGCTCGGCCGTCACACCCAGCTCGGCGAGCGTGTCCAGGTAAGCGCTCTTGAGGCGGTCGTGCCACGGGTCCAGGTAGGCGCCGGTCTCCCTGCGCAGGTACGCCTCGATCGGGGCGACGTCGTAACCGAGTTCCTGGGCGTAGGCGAGGGTGTGCGTCTGGTACCAGGCCGGCCCCTCGGGCCGCCGGCCGGACGGCGTGAACGGCGACGGCAGACGCGGGTCCAGCTCGATGTGCGACAGGTCCACCAGCCAGGAGCCGGGGATCTTCTTGTTGAACGTCGGGCGGTGGAAGTGGTCGGGACCGGACAGCCCGACGACCAGGCGCGCGGAGGCGGCGAGGAACGCGGTGTTGATGTCCAGCCCGACCGCGTACGGCCGCAGGCACTCCTCATCCGTGAGCAGCCCGACGTCACGGACCCACTGGTACGCCTCCTCGTCGAGGAAGCCCCCCTGCCAGCCGCGGGCGACGGGGTGTTCGGCGGTGGCTTCCGGCGGCGCCGGATCCATCGGCTCGGCGCCCAGGCTGCCGGGGTTGTAGCCGGACTCCCATACGCCCCGGTCGTTCTTCACGGCGCGGGTCGGCGGGCGCAGCGCGGTCATCAGCTCCAGCCCGGAGACGGCGGTCGAGCCGCGCGGGGTCAGCACCCGGGCCGCGTACGTACCCAGGACACGGGCGATGCCGGCCGGCTCCATCCCGCTGACGCCGGGCCAGGACCGCTCATCGAGCGCGTCCCAGGACAGGACCGCCAGCTGCACGCACAGGCGCTGCCCGGCCTGCGCCGGCCGGTAGATGCGCGCCCACGGCCCGAACCCGCGCTGCGTCAGCTTCCACTTCGCCTTCGCGAGCTGCCTCACGACGGGGTGGTCGTCCTCCAGGCGCAGCGAGCGGCGCTGCTCGTGGCCCTCCAGCCGCTCCGGCAGCCCCAGCCGCACGGCGGCGGCCGCGGTCAGCACGACCAGCGGGTCGGAGTCCTTCCCGTTGCGGTTCAGCTGTGCGGCGCCGAGCCCGGACTCCTTCAGCGTCCACTCCACCAGCTGCGCAACGGTGGTGGCCGGGCAGTCCAGCACGATCCCGTCCACGCCGTACGCGGTGCCGTCGCCGTCCAGGACCGCGAGCGGGCCGTGCGGGAACCTCGGGTCGACGGGCGCCTGGAGGGCGGGCTTCCGTGCCGGGCGGCGCGAGGCCGCCGAGGGCCTGGCCGCGGGTGCCGGCTCCGTGACGGCGGCCGCCACGGGTGCGGCGGCGGGTGTCGGCTGCCGGGTGGTGCCGGTGAGGTTCTGAGGTGGCGGCACCGGCACCGGCGCGGCCGCCGGGTACCGCTCGGCCCAGCCCTCCAGCAGCCGCAGGTACGCCTGCAGGCGCGGCGGCCTCGGCTCCGAGCGGCCGTTCTCCCAGTTCTTCACCGTCTGAGGCGTCGACTTCAGGGCCTGAGCCAGCTTCGCCTGCGAAACGCCGGCCGCCTCCCGCAGCCGGGCCCGCTCCGCCGGCGGCGGCAACGCCGGCTCGCCCTCCAGCAGCGCGTCCACCGCCTCGAACAGCTCTTCCTGACTCGGCATCACTCCACCTCCACCCCCGACGCTAGCAGAATTTAGCCTTGAATTTGCCTCCGAATTTAACCTTTACGGATGAATGTGCCTCCTCCGCGGCGGTCAGCTCTGATGGGCGCTCAGCCGGCTCGGCTGAAGGCTGCCGAAGGGGGAGAGGTAGTTCCCGGCCTTGTCGGCCAGTCCCACGCGGTCCAGGAGCCGCTCGGCGCGCTCGCGGGCGGCAGCCCTGGCGCGCTGGGTGGAACGCCGGGCCTGCCCGGTGTCTTCAGGCGACGACGCGCAGGCGCGTCACGCCCAGGTCGAGCGCGCCACGGACGTGGCCGTTCGGCGAGGCCGCGGTCTGCTGGAGGAACCGGACGACCTCGGCGGTGACGACCTCGCCCGGCAGGACGTTGGGGATGCCCGGCGGGTACGCGGCCAGCGTGTCCGCACTGATCCGTCCGACGGCCTCTTCCGCGGCCACGACCCGGGCGGGGCTCAGGAACGCCTCGCGGGCGGTGAGTTTCGCAGCGCCGGGAGGTACTGCGCTCCATCGCACAGGAGGGCTCCCTCGCCGCCGCCGGCCGCGCACTGCACTACAGCCAGCCCACGATCACCCACCATCTCGCCGCCCTGGAAGCCCACTTCGACGCCCGGCTCGTCCAGCGCGGACCGCGCGGCGCCACGCTGACCGAACTCGGCGAAGCCCTGCTGCCGCACGCCGAGGCCGTGCTCGAGCGCCTGCGCCAGGCCGAACTGGAGGTGCGCAGCCTCGCCGAGCGCGGCACGCGCACCCTCCACATCGGCACGTTCCCCACGGCGGGCGCCCTGCTGCTGGCGCCCGCGGTCAAGCGCCTCCACCGGCAAGGCGTGCACATCTCGCTCACCGAAGGCGAACTCCCGCTGCTGCTGCGCGGGTTGCGGGCCAGGGAGCTCGACGCCGCCCTCGTCTTCTCACAGCCCGGCGACCGCCTCGACCTCGAAGAGGACGTCGAGGTCCACCCGCTGCTGGCCGATCCGCTCCTCCTGGTCATGCCGCAGGACCACCCCTGCGCATCACTGGACCGGGTCCCCCTCGCCGAACTACGGGACACCGCGTGGGTGGGCGCCGCCGACCCCCACGACCCCTGCGACCGCGTGCTCGCATGGGCGTGCGGCCAGGAAGGGTACGAGCCCCTGCACGTGATGCGCACCGACGACTACGCGGTGGTCCAGGGCCTCGTCGCGGCGGGGACGGGCGTGGCCCTCGTCCCGCGGCTCGCCCTGGGGCACCACCGGCCCGACCTGGTAGTACGCCCCCTGGACCGACCCGACCTCGCCCGCGAGATCAGCGTCGCCCTACTGCGCTCCACCTCCGCCGGCGCCGCCCAGGAACTGATCGCGGCCCTGCTGGAACAGGCCGCCCTGATCACGCAGCGCTGGGCCGCGACGTGACCCCGTGGGGCCCTTCGCCGCCCGCCCGGAGCAAGGCGCTGCACCAGCTGGGCATCCGCTCGCTGGCGTCGGCCGACATGCCCGTTCATCCTTCGGCGCGCTGCTGAGTGGACCGTTGCGGCCCGCCGCGGGCGCGGCCCTCCAGCACCCGCGTCCGCCGGGCGGGCGCCGCGGTGGTGGTGCGGGGTCGTCCGGGTACGCAGTCCAGGTTCTCAGAAGCGGAACACGCCGAGGTCTCGCACCGTGTCGGCCAGAGCGCGGATGAGATCGTTTTCGGCTTCGGTCCGCCAGACCAGAGCGAAGCGCATGGTTGCCATGTCGGGGAGGGGAAGCCATCTGATGTTCGACATGCCCCAGTACCTGGTGACATGGCCGGGGAAGGCGTGGATGATCTCGCCCATGCCGACATGGCTGATCAGCTCATCGGCGTTGTCCGATGCCGCCGACATCACGCGCTCGATCGACCGGCCCCGCGGGGTGTGGAAGGGCAGGTAGCTGTCCTCCCAGTAGTCCGGCAGGCCGTGGGCAGTGCCGTGCGGGAAGTCGGCGAGCAGCTCCAGCGGCACCCAGTCCCGTTCCGCGAGCCGGTGGTCGGCCGCCACCGCGAGGATCCGCGAGTCGGTGCACAGGGTCGGTCCGACCGTGAAGTCCGGTTCTTCCACCGGCAGCCAGGCGACGATGACGTCCATGGCACCGCTGCGGAGCTGGCCGAACACATCGGTGAAGGTTGCCTGGCGGATCTGGAGCCCCCAGTGCGGGTACCGCGCGCGGAACGCCTTCCAGTAGGGGTGCAGATCGGCGACGTTGAAGGGCATCAGGCTGACGTGGAGCTGTGCGGTGATGCCGCGGGCCGCCAACTGGGCCCGCTCCAGGGATTCGTGCAGGCCCGCGTAGACCGGTTGCAGATCGTCGCGGAACTGGCGGCCGACCTCCGTCAGGCGCACCGTGCGGCTCGTGCGGGCGAACAACTCGGCACCGATGCGCCGCTCCTGCTTCTTGATGGCCTGGCTGACACGCGCCTGGGAGATGTGCAGCCGCTGCGCGGTCCGGCCGAAATGCAGCTCCTCGGCCAGCACCAGGAAGATCTCGATGTCCCGCAGCTCCACCGGCCCCCGGCCCTTCGTCGATAACCCAGCGGTTATCGAACCGCGCACAAGTGTTCCTTGATCTTACGCACGAACCACAAGATCGTTTAAGGCATGCCGTCACGCGCGCAAGACCTCCCATTCGTCCGGCCGGACGGGATGAGGCGCCCCGCCAGCGCCAGCGCCTTCGTCCCGATACCGGCGCCCCTCGCCCTCAGCCACAACGACGCCGTGACCGCTGAGCACACCGTCCCGTCCCTGAACTGCCCATGAGCGACGCCATCGACCTGACCGTGACGTACGCGATGCATGACGCCCTGCGCCGGGAACTGGCCCATCTGGACCGGGTCACCACCGACGCGGACCGTGACCCGCGCCAGGTGCTGGCCACCGCTGCCGGATGGACCCTGTTCAAGAAGGCCCTCCACGCCCACCACACGGCCGAGGACGACGCACTGTGGCCGTCGCTGCGGCAGAACCTGGCCGGCCGGCCGAAGGACCTGGCGCTGCTGGAGGTGATGGAGGCCGAACACGCCGCCATCACCCCCGTGATCCAGGCCATCGACGGCGCGCTGACCGACCCCGGTGCCGGCTCGCTGCGGTTGGGCCAGCTCGCCGACGCACTGACCCGCGGCTTGGCCGGCCACCTCAAACACGAGGAGGAAGCGGCGCTCCCGCTCGTCCGGCGGGAGCTGACAGCCGAGCAGTGGGACCACTTCAGCCGCGTCCAGGCCCAGCACATCGACCAGGACGCACCGCTGCTCCTGCCATGGCTGCTGGACGGCGCCGACGAACCGACAGCGCAGAGACTCCTCGCCCGACTGCCCGCACCCGCGTACGCCGCCTGCACCGCCCGGTGGATCCCCGCGTACGCCGTTCTCGACCGCTGGAGCCCGGGCACCACGGCCTGACGCAGCCTCACCAGCCGCCGCCCCGGGGCCGGTCGGCCGAGAACACGCCCTCGCTCCATCCCGAAGCACGACCGACCCGACCACGAAAGCCATCACCTTGCCCACATCCGTGAACATCACTGCGCTGCAGCGCGTCTCGGCCGCCGAGGCCGCCGCATGGCATCAGATCGTCGCGGCCTCGATGGCCCACGACCTGCCCGCAGTACCGGCCCCCGACCCCGCCCGGACCCACGCCCAGCTCACCCAGCCCCCTCTGGGCAGCCGTCGCCTGACCTGGCTGGCCACCGGGGCGGACGGCGTCCCCGTCGGAGTCGCCGCCCTGCGGGTGTTCACCTCCCCGGGCCAGGAACACCTGTCCGAACTGGAACTGCACGTCGACCCCGCACACCGGCGCCTGGGAACCGGCTCCCTCCTGCTGTCGGCAGCCGTGGCGGCCTGCCGCACCGAGAACCGGCGCAGCCTCGTCGCAGCAGCCGCGGCCGGCAGCCCGGGCGAAGCCTTCAGCGAACGGCGGGGCTTCCGCCCGGCACTCACCCTCGATCACCTCATACTGCGCCTCGACGAGCCGGCCGGGGCCGACCTGCCGCAGACCGCCGAAACCGCACCCCCCGGCTACCGGCCGGCCCACTGGACCGGCACGGTTCCCGACCACCTCGCCGACGCCTTCGCCTCGGCCAAGAACGCGATGAACGACATGCCCGTCGGCGGCCTCGACTACGGCAGCGTCGCGTGGGACGCCGACCGCGTCCGCGCCATGGCCAAGGTGATTGCGGAGCGCGGCGACACACTGCTGACCATCGCGGCGGTCCACGACGACGGCACCCTGGCCGGCTACACCGAGATCCTCCTTCCCCAGGGCTCCGGACCGCGTGCCCAGCAGTACGACACGGCGGTCGTGCCCGCGCACCGCGGCCACGGCCTCGGGCTATGGGTCAAGGCCGCCATGGTGCGGCGTCTGCGCGCCGAGCACCCCGACGTCGTCGAGATCGAGACGGACAACGCCGACGACAACGTCCACATGCTGGCCGTCAACCACCGACTGGGATTCCGCTCCTACCGGCGCACCCGCGAGTTCCAGCTCGACGTCCCCGCCACCTGACCCCACCCACGGGCCCTCCCCTCCCGTCCCTCCTGTCCCGCCCCGTTGCCGAACGCCACCGAGGAGCACCCCGTATGCGCGTCATCACTCCGTCGAACGACAACCTCACCGTCTCCCCGAACGCCACCATGACCGGCCTGGCGCCACCCAGCCGCGGCATCCTGCCCCCCACACTCCTGCGCCGGATCCACGCCCCCGAGCGGGCCGAGGCCCACGTCGCCATGCACAGCGACGCCCTCGCCTCCGTACCCGGCACCGTAGGCACCCGCGAACTGCCCTGGGCCCGCTGAACCCGCCGACCACCACCACCCCACACCAACCCGCCCCCCAAAGGGGGGAGGCAAGACCCGGAAAACCCCGGAACCTGCCGCACCACCACCGGCCGAGGCCGGCAACCACAGAAACGAGAAACACCACATGCGTGTGCTGCTGATGGCGTACGGATCACGCGGCGACATCGCGCCGCTGGCGGGACTGGCGGCGCAGTTGCGCAAACTCGGCGCGGAGGTACGCGTATGCGCACCGCCGGACCAGGAGTTCGCGGAACTGCTGGCCGCAGTCGGCGCGGAACTGGTGCCCTTCGGGCGCGACGTGCGCGCGCTGCGGACGGGAGCACCGCCCTCGGACGCGGCCGCATTCGCCGCCGAGCTGGTCGCCGCGCACTTCGACACGGTCGGCAAGGCCGCCGAGGACTGCGACGTACTGGTGGCCAGCGGTCTGATGCCGGCCGGCGCCCGCTCGGTGGCCGAGAAGCTGGGCATCCGCTACGTGTATGCGGCCTTCCACCCGTTCGAGATGCCCTCCGCGCACTACCGGCCCTCCCCGCGCCCCGGCCCGCCGGCCCCGCCCGACATGACCGACCACCAGGCCCTGTGGGACCTGGACGCCCAGAAGGTCAACGCCCTCTACCTCCAGCCCCTCAACGCCCACCGCGCGGCGATCGGCCTCGCACCGGTGGACAACGTCCGCGACCACGTCTTCACCGAACAGCCCTGGCTGGCCGTCGACCCGGTCCTGGGCCCGTGGCAGCAACTGACCGACCTCGAGCCCGTGCAGACCGGCGCATGGATCCTGCCCGACGAACGCCCCCTGCCCGCCGACCTGGAGGCCTTCCTGAACGCCGGCACCCCACCGGTGTACGTCGGGTTCGGCAGCATGCCCATGAGCACAGCCACCGACATCGCCCGGACCACCGTCGAGGCCGCCCGCGCGCAGGGCCGCCGCGTGCTCGTCTCCCGCGGCTGGGCAGACCTGGGCCCGGCGGACGACTCGGACGACTGCTTCGCCGTCGGCGACGTCAACCACCAGTCCCTGTTCCGCCGGGTCGCCGCCGTCGTACACCACGGCGGCGCAGGCACCACGACCACCGCCGCCCTGGCCGGCGCACCCCAGGTGGTGGTACCCCAGTTCGTGGACCAGCCGCACTGGGCCGCCCGCGTGGCCGACCTGGGCATCGGCGCGGCACACGACGGCCCGACCCCGACCCTCGAGTCCCTGTCAGCCGCACTCAGGACAGCCCTGACCCCCCAGACGCAAGCACGCGCGAAGGCCGTCGCCGACACGATCCGCACCGACGGGACGGAGGTGGCCGCGAAACTGCTCCTCGACACCGGACACGCCGCGCCGGTGAGCCGCGAACAGATCTCCATGATCGCCCATGCCGGCCACCCGATAAAATCTCCGCTCGACGACGACGCGGTCAGCCGGCTGCTCGAACACGGCCTCCCGCGGGGCGACGAGCGCGTGCTCGACCTCGGATGCGGCACAGCGGAATGGCTCCTGCGCGCCCTGGCGACGCGCCCGCCCCTGCACACCGAGGGCGTCGACGTCTCCGAAGTCGCCCTGACGCAGGCCCGCCGGGCAGCGAGCGAACGCGGAATCGACGAGCGCCTGGTCCTCCACCGGCAGGAGGCCGCGGACTTCGTCTCCGCCCAGCCGTTCGACCTGGTGATCAGCATCGGCGCCACCCATGCCTTCGGCGGTCTCCTCCCCACCCTCGCGGCGGCCCGCGCGCACCTGGCTCCCGGCGGCCGCGTCCTGATCGGCGAGTCGTTCTGGGACCGCGCCCCTTCACCGGAGGCCGTCGAGATGTTCGGTGACCTCGCCGACCTGGCGACCACGGTGGACCGCGTCGTCGCCGACGGATGGACCCCTGTCCACGGCCACGTCAGCACCCGCAGCGAGCTCGACGCCTACGAGTGGGCCTGCTGGGGCTCACTGGCCTCATGGGCCCTGGACCACCCTGACGACCCGGCCGCCGCACAGGTACTGGAGACGGCCACCACCGCGCGCTCGCAGTGGCTGCACGGGTACCGGGACAGCTTCGGCTTCCTCTGCCTGGTCCTGCGCCGAACATCGCACTGACCGCGCAGGGCCGCCGGCAAGAGACCGCTGCCGGTCAGGACCGACCTGTTCGATCACCAAACCAATGTCCACCCCCTGCCCGCCAGGTGCAGCGATCGACCGCACTTCGCCGACTGACGCGCGCCCTGACGCCTCCCACGCACGGCACGCCGTCCCCCGCAGCGGGGGACGGCGTGCCGCGGACGCGGGCCCGTTCCTCGGCCCCGAACCGGCATGCCGCGCCGGGGCCCCGCCATGGCCGACGCCGAACCGCGTCGGCCGGAAAGTGAGCACACAGATGCAACCGACGTTCGTCCTGGTTCACGGAGCCTTCGCGAACTCCTTCTCCTTCGCGCCCCTCCAAGCAGAACTCGGCCTCCTCGGGCACCGGTCGGTCGCCGTCGACCTGCCCGGCCACGGCTTCCGGGCGACCTTCACCCGCGCCTATCAGACGCCGCAGGACGCCGAAGGCCTCGCCACCGCACCCGGCTCGATCAAGGGCGTCACGCTCGCCGACAACGCCGCACACCTGATCGGGATCCTGGAACGGGCCAAGCGCAACGGCCCCGTGATCCTCGTCTCCCACAGCCGCGGCGGCATCACGGCCACGGCCGCGGCCAACGCGCGCCCGGACCTGATCGACCGCATCGTCTACGTCTCGGCCTGGTGCCCGGTCCGTCTCGACATCGGCGCCTACTACGCCGAGCCGGAGATGGCCGGGGTCGACCCCGCCGCCTTCGCTTCGGCGCTCGCCGGAAACCCTGCCGACCTCGGCCTGCTCCGCGTCAACTTCCGCACCGCGAACCCGGACTCGCTCGCGGCGTTCAAGGCGGCCTTCTTCGCCGACGGCACCGACGAGCAGTTCCTCACCTTCCTGAACACCTTCCAGCCCGACGAGAACCTGGACGCCGGCCACTCCGCCGACCGGGCACAGGCCGCCACCTGGGGCCGCATCCCGAAGACCTACATCCGCCTGGCCGACGACGCGAGCCTGCCCCTCGCCCTGCAGGACCGGCTGATCCGCGAGGGCGACGAGCTGACGCCGGACAACCCGTACGACGTCCGCACGCTGGAGGGCAGCCACCTGAAGTGGCTGGCCGACCCGGCCCCGGCGGCCCGCACCCTGGCCGAACTCGCCACGCTCCCGGCCCCGTCCGCTCAGACGTGACCGCAACCGGCTGAGGGGGGACGGCGGCGGTGGCAGCGCCCCGGGCTGCCACCGCCCACAGGCGCCGTACACCGGGAGCAGGACCGGCGCGGCCCGGCCCGCCGCCCCCGGCTTCCGTCTCTTGGCGCCGGCGCCGGATCCAGACGAGGATGCCGACGAGACGGAGCCCGGCCTGGCAGGCGATCGCGAGTACGCCGCTCATGCGGCCAGCCCGCACCCCTGCTTGAAGCGACCGGTGCACCGCCCAACTGCGCCGGTGAGGCCGAGGAGCCGGGCGAGCTGGGGGAGGGGCAGACCTGAGCCTCAGGGACGGAGGCGGGCCGGCCGGCCGAACACACGGATGTCGTGCACCGTCAGGTGGTGAGGAAGGCGCGGAGGGCGTGTGCGAAGTCGTCCGGGGCGTCGTGGTGGACGACGTGCCCGGCAGCGAGTTCGACGCGGCGGACGAGGCCCGGATGGCGGGCGTGCATCTCGCGGGCGTGATCGGGGGTGATCTCGTCGCTGCGGGTTCCGTGGACGAGGAGGGTCGGACAGGTCAGGGCCGTCCAGTCGCCCCAGTGGTCGCCGGTGAGGGCTTCTTGGGAGGCGATGGTGTCGTCGATGTCGAAGGAGAATCCCCACCCGTCGTCCCTCCTGCGGAAGGAACACTCCAGGTAGGGTGCGGCGGCTCCGAGCGCTTGGGCCAGGGCTTCACGGGTGGGTTGTGGCCCGGGCAGGCGGCGGGTGAAGGCGGTGTCGATGTCGACGACGGCGCCGATGTCCTCGACGACCAGGGCGGCGACGTGCCGGGGGTGGCGGGCGGCGTACTGGTAGGCGTTGACCCCGCCGAGGGAATGCCCCACCACCGTCAGCGGGCCGAGCCCGAGGTGGTCGTGGAAGGCAGCCACGTCTCCGACGTAGTCCTCCCGGCCGTAGGAGCCGGCGCGATCGGATTCCCCGTGCCCGCGCTGGTCCAGCGCCAACACCCGCCACTCCGGGGAGAGCGCGCCAGCCAGGGGAGCGAACGCGGCGGCCTCGTTGTAGTGCCCGTGCAGGGCCAACACGGGCCGGCCGGGCCCGCCGAAATCGAGGTAGGACAAACGACGGCCGCGGTGAAGGAAGGAATGACGCACACCCGTGATCGTAGAAACCCACCCCTGGCCGACAAGCACCACCCCGAGCCCCAGGCCCACGGCGCATGCGCCGGCCGCCCGAGGACCAGTGGTGTGCCGGCCCCTCGGCACTGGCAGGGTGCCAGCCGGGGTGGGCAGATCGTGCCTGGTTTGTTGGACCTTGGGGATGGCTGGTACCGCAGCCCCGAAGGTCTGGACTACGGCGAGGACTAATATCCATACCGTCGAACACGGAACGAAGTCATTACGGCATTCCAGGAGTTTCCATTGAGCAGCAAAATCGCCTGCCCGCATTGCGGGCAGGACTGGCTTGCCGCCCATCGAATCAAGTCAACCGGCGAAATGTTCCACACCTGCCCGGAATGCGAATCCCTGTGGCTGGCGCAGCAAGACCTGCGACAAGAAACAGAGAACTACCTCAGCGAATTTCTCGAATCCACGGGAATCACTTGGGGTGACACTGAAAAGCTTGCGACCTGAATCTGTTGGAATAAGAGGCAACCGGAGCCCGGCCTCGGCATCAACGCGGCCGGGCCTTCTCCAACCTCCGTACCGCCCTCGAGGCCGCCGGCCTCGGCCCGCCGACGTCGTCTGCATCGACCCGGAGTCCGGGCAGAACGCGTACACCGACACCTGACCATGAGCGGAAGGAGAACGCGGTGACCGACTGGACCCGGGGCGACCACCACGGTCCGGTGGAGCGGGCTGGTGGTGGAAGCCCTGGACTTCACACCCTTCACCTCGTCGGACAACGCGCTGGTCTACCGGGCCGACGGCTCGGAGCGGTTCCGACTGCGCCCGCCGGGGAGATGACTCTGGGCCGGTCTGCGGTCCAGCTGCGCGGCGTGCTCGGGGAGGACGTCCTCGCAGAGTTGATGGCGCGGGCGGACTGGCCGCAGCTGGCGCCGGCTCGTCGGGTTCCAGCAGGTCGGTGTCGACCTGAGCGCGTGCCTGCCGCAGATGGGCCGGATGACGGCCGTCCATCAGGCTGGCGCTGGCAACATCGCCCTCACGAAGGCTGAAGGCATCAATCGCTGGGCGGGCCTGGTGCGCCGGGAGCGACTGCCCCAAGGCAGCTTGCCCGGCGGCCATCTTGGCCGCCCACCGGTCCGCGCGGAAGGCCAGCACCCTGCACCCTCGCCCGCCGACCATGGACGACCAGCCGCGGCGGCACCCAGGTGAGCGATTGCGGCTTCGTACCCCACCACGCCACGCCGGTTGGCACCCACCGTGTACCGGTATCGACCGCTGGCTTCGTCGGTGAACACCGAGAACGGGTGTTGTTCAGCGCCAAGACACCCTATGGGGCCAGGAATCGGTGCCGCCGGCTTCTGAGAACGCCCGGATGCTTGCGGTTCAGACCCTGCCCCGTGCTCACCATCGCCAAGGAAGCGGATTCCCCAGCATCTGAAATGCGAGGCCCTGATGGGCACCGCACTCCCGCGCCTCGGGGCGGGGCGTCCGGGGCCGTTCGGTGGCCCGTCCACGCCCTTTGGAGCCGTCCGCCCCGCTTCCGCGTGCATGGAACGGCCTGCCGGGGAAGGCGTGCCGGGGACCCGTACACCCGAGAAGGGACGGACACCATGGCACGACCGAGGATCGTGGTCGTCGGCGCGGGCTTCGCCGGCGTCTCCTGCGTACGCCGCCTGGAGCGGACGCTGTCACCCGGGGAGGCGGAGATCCTGCTGGTCACTCCGTTCTCCTACCAGCTCTACCTGCCCCTGCTGCCGCAGGTGGCCTCCGGGGTGCTCACCCCCCAGTCCGTGGCGGTGTCGCTGCGCCGCAGCCGCCGCCACCGGACCCGGATCGTGCCCGGCGGGGCCGTGGGCGTCGACACCCGGGCCAAGGTCTGCGTCATCCGGAAGATCACCGGGGAGCTGGTGGACCAGCCGTACGACCACCTGGTGCTCGCGCCGGGGAGCGTGACCCGCACCTTCGACATCCCAGGCCTGGCGGAGCACGGCCGCGGCATGAAGACGCTGGCTGAGGCGGCCCACCTGCGCGACCACGTGATCGCCCAGCTCGACCTGGCCGACGCCGCCGCACCGGGCTCGGCGGAACGGGCCACACGGCTCGGCTTCGTCGTGGTGGGCGGCGGCTACGCGGGCACCGAGACGGCCGCCTCCCTGGAGCGGCTCACCAAGAACGCCGTCAGCCGCTACCCCCGGCTGGACCGGCGCGAGATCAGCTGGCACCTCGTGGACGTGGCCCCGAAGCTGATGCCCGAGCTCGGCGACCGGCTGGGCCGGGCAGCCCTCGACGTGCTGCGCCGCCGCGGCATCGAGGTCTCGCTCGGCACCTCCGTCGCCAAGGCGGGCCCCGAAGACGTCACCCTCACCGACGGGCGCGTACTGCCCTGCCGCACCCTCATCTGGACTGCCGGCGTCGCCGCGAGCCCACTCATCGCCACCCTGGGCGCCGAGACCGCGAAGAGCGGCCGGCTCGTCGTCGCTCCGGACCTGCGGGTGCCGGGGGCGGACGGCGCGTTCGCGCTCGGTGACGCGGCCGCCGTACCCGACCTCGCCGGCGGCGGGGACGGTACGGTGTGCCCGCCCACCGCGCAGCACGCCATGCGCCAGGGCAAGGTCGCCGCCGACAACGTCGTCGCCACGCTGCGGGGCACGCCGTTGCGTCGTTACGTCCACAAGGACCTCGGACTGGTCGTGGACCTCGGCGGCCGCGACGGCGTCTCCCGGCCGCTCGGCATCGACCTGCGCGGAATGCCCGCCCAGGCCGTGGCCCGCGGCTACCACTGGGCGGCGCTGCGCACCGGGGCCGCGAAGACCCGGGTGATGACGAACTGGCTCCTGAACGCCGTGGCCGGCGACGACTTCGTCCGGACCGGCTTCCAAACGTACAAGCCGGGGACGCTGCGCGACTTCGAGTACACGGACCACTACCTCACCCCGGAGGAGGTACGGGCCCGCACGGCGGCCGACGGAGGCTGACAGTCCCGGCGAGCGAGATCGCCATCAGCAGTAGTCGGACCACCAAGACCGGCGGCTCCCGCCGACAGCCCCAAGAACCACAACTCCGGCTACTGCACCGGCATCACAACGGGCAAGGGCGCCGCCATCGTCACGATCTGGCCCCGTCTCGAGTTCCGGACTACCGGTACCCCACCAGTCACCAGCCACCAGGTCGTCATCGACGCCGCCCCCTGGTTCGCCGGCCTGGCTGCCGCCTTTCCGCTTCGCAGGTGGCAGTGAAGACGTCCGCCCCTTCCGCGGAGAACCGAGCAGGGCCCTCCAGGTCCTCGCGCACGGCAGAGAGCAGGCATCCGGTCGGCCTCACGGCAGTTGGAGAACTGACAGGAGCCGGACCATTGATGTTCGACGCCCTCGTGGGCGGAGCGGCTGGGCAGGGACACGCTCCTCGCCCAGCCGTATTTCCGCTCCCACCTGCCCAGTGCCGCCGCAGCGCTGATAGATCGCCGCAACGCCTCGGGCAGCCAGGCAGTAGTCGCCGGCCCGCGCCTGCTCTTCGGCGTCGAAGACGACGGCCCCGCCGACCAGGCCGGGGAGCGGAGATGGCCCGGGGCGGGCACCTCGCAGCGGAGAGCGGCCCGAGCCTCTGTCCGGGTGGGGCTCACTCCCTGACTCAGCGCGTCAACTGGGGGCCACGCCCGGAAGGTTCTGGCGTTCGTGCGAAAGCGCATGATCCGGGCGGCCTGGACCGCGCCAGAACGTCACGCACCGCGAAGGCGCCGACGACCCGGGTACCCAGCCGGGCCAGGGTGGTCGGGGGCCGCAGCGGCCCATTGCCCGATCGCCGTGTACGAGCGGGCGCTGGCCACTACCGCGGACGCCGCGATCAGCACCACACTCACGAACGGACGACCAGGCTCACGGACTCCACGCTGCGGGGTGGCGGAACTTCACGTCGTGTTCCACTCGACGAGGAACATCGCCACGGTAAGTGCGCACACCAGAAAGAGACCGCCTGACACGAGGAGACAGCCGGTGCGGGATTCCTTCGGCTTGAAGAATGCGATGGCGATGCACGCTGCGAGGACGATGAGGACGGGAATCACAAAGAGTACAACGATACCGAGTGCCATTTTTATCTCCGAGAGCGTTGTGAGGGGTGCGCCGGTCGGCGCACCCCTCACGTCTATATCTTAAGCGGGTTATGGAGCAGGGCAGTAGGGAGCCTTCCGAAAGGCAGGTGGGCTGGCGCGGGAGTCTCAGCTCGGGGCCCCGGCAGCTCCGCAGCACGCCGATGTGACGGCCCGGGCTGCCGTCTGCACCCCCGGGTGCGGCGCGGTGAGCCCGAACCGGTCGCCGCCCATCTGCTGGAGCTCCTGGCCGAGGTCTGCCCGCAGGAAAGGCGCCTGGTGATGTTCGAACGGGTGGGTGACAGCGCCGGGGGCGGAGCTGCGGGCGGCTGCCGGGAGGAGATTGGGCCCCAAGCGGCGCCGAACCGGTCGGCGGCGGCGCGCACGAGGTCCTGCACCTGCTGATCGCCCAATCGATCCAGGTCGGTCGATGCGGCTGTGGGCCGCCGCCGACGCCACGTTCGGCGCGGAAGCCGGTGCGGCCGCGCTCAAAGACGACCGGAGCTTCGAGGAGATCGCCTTCTACGGGTCGGCCGAACTTCCCGACCGGCGACTACCCGCCCGCAGGCCGCGACTACCCGCGGGTCCAGCGGGGGAGGAGCGCGCGTACGGTTTTTCCGCCTCCGGGCCTGGGGGTGACGACGGTGGCGAGGGAGAGGTCGTTGACCATGTGCCAGCCGAATCCGCCGGTGCCGCCGTCGAGGTCGGGGGTGCGCATGCGCGGCGGGTGGGGGCTGAGATCGTCGACGGCGACCTCGATGGTGTGGGGGTGGGCGGCCAGGCAGAGCGTGTAGGTGCCGCCGCCGTGGCGCAGGGCGTTGGTCACGAGTTCGGAGACGACCAGGACGACGGTGTCGACGTGCTCCGGTTCGATGGCCGGCTGCCCCAGGGTTTCGATGAAGGCCCGGGCGGCCTGGCGTGCCTCGGCGACGGCAGACGAAGAACGAGGGGCTGTGCGCTCGGCGCTCATCGTGGTCATCTGGCCCTCCGGGTCGGGTCCCGTGTGGTGAAGTCCGGCTCTGCCTGCCCGGTCGTGGTGCCCCCGCCGACAGCCGTTCAACCCGGCAGCACCCGATTACCTCAAGGGAGGGCATCTGAAAATCTGTGTCGGCCGGACTAGACATTGCGTGGTGACGTGGTTATGGTTTCTCTCGTAGCCCAGAGAGACCGCAGGGCCTGGCAGAGACGAACTGCCGGGCAGTAGTACCGCAGTACCCGAAGTTGCAGTGCGCAGGACGGTGCGGTGGTGGAGTTTCGAAGCCAGAGCAGGTGCAGGATGGCGACGGGGCTGACGACCGGACCGGGTGGCCCGCAGTGATCAGGGGCCGCCGCAAGCAGTACCGCAGTTAACGCAGTGGTGAAGTTGGCAGTACCCAGCAGTGAAGTAAGTGGAGCGGTACCTCGGTGAAGGCGTCGGCTGCGGGCGCGCGCACCGGGAGGTTCGGCAGTGGGGTTCTAAGCCAGGGCAGATGCACGATGGGCAACGGGGCTGGCTGCCGAAAGCGTGGCGCTTGGCCAGGTCACGAGCAGTACAAGCAGTTCGCATCATCAGCAGTACGAGTGGAGCAGTACCCGCAGTATCCGCAGTTCGCAGTATCAGCAGTACAGCAGTTCCCGCAGGTAAGCAGTTGATCACCGAGGGAAGAACGGAGGGATTGGGCGCCATCAGGATCGCCCGGACGCCACGCGAGTCCGGGTACCGCAGGACATCGATAGTGAGGTGGTCTCCGGTCACGCATCCGCGATCCCCGCACCCCCGACGGCGTATCGGTCGGGTCTGTGGAAACAGAAGGCCGGCGCAGTATCAGGGCCGGCAGATGGTGTAGCAGTTCCTTCGGGGCCCTGGTGCCAATGGCACCAGGGCCCCTCCACGCGTTCCACAGAGAGGTGCGATGACAGCAGACGACTCGTTCGGCCGTCTCGACGACGACGATTACCCCGCCTACACGATGGGCCGGGCCGCCGAGATGCTCGGCACCACCCAGGGCTTCCTCCGCGCCATCGGCGAAGCCCGTCTCATCACCCCGCTGCGCTCCGCGGGCGGTCACCGGCGCTACTCCCGCTACCAGCTGCGCATCGCCGCCCGCGCCCGGGAACTCGTCGACCAGGGCACACCCGTCGAGGCCGCCTGCCGCATCATCATCCTCGAAGACCAGCTCGAAGAAGCCCAGCGCATCAACGCCGAATACCGCCGCGCCGCCGAACCGGCGAACCCGACGGCCGCCGCCTGAGGAAGTGCGCGCCCGCGGGTCGGGCGCGCAGTCTGGACTGTGGCCGTCCCCGTGAACCATGCCTTCGTCGGAATGGCGAAGAGCACCGGGAGCTGCGCTGCCGCCAGGACAAGATGATCTCTGATGTGCAGGAAGCCGGAAGGCGACACGGGAGGCGATGCAGCAGCCGCGCGGGCTCGCCGAACTCCTTCGCGGCTTCGCGAGGGCCCTGGCTGCCGCCCCGCGGCAGCCAGAACCACCGCAGACCGGCGCAGTCGGGGCCGCCTACCGCGGCGCGGCAGCCGGGGCCGCCGCTGCGCCCACCACGTCCGGGCAGACGCCCGGATCGCAGCCCGGGGCCCGAAGGTCGCGCACGGCGTCCCGCTGCTGAAGGCCGCCGGCGTCGCCTCTGCCGAACTCGTCCTGCCCCGCGACACCTGGGAGTTCCTCTAAACGCGGGCAGGTTGTAAGCATCACACCCCGCCTCGGCAGGCAGACGTGAGCTGCAAGCACCCGAGTCGCATGATTACCCGACAAATAATCAGTAGGGGGTGATTTCCTGCAAGCTCCCTATGTGACCCGGACATGATGCGCTGTCATATTCGTGCCAGATTGCCCCGCTCATCTCGTTGTACCCATCAGGGGAAGGCAGGAAAATGGGCAGGTTCAGGAACGGGACCACGACGTTGGCCATCGCGCTGGCCGCCTTGGGATCGCTCGCGGCCGCAGGAGGCACAGCCCACGCGGAAGCCGGCCAGGACACCATCAGCATGCTGAAGCAGGAGAAGAACCAGTGGTGCTGGGTCGCCTCCGGGCTGACCATCGCCAAGTTCCAGGGCTTCGGCTCCACACAGACGGACTTCTGCAACCGGGCCCAGCCCTACTACGGTTGCAACAACCAGCCCGCCACACTCGACGACATGGCCAGGGGCTGGAGCAGCCTCGGCATGACCCACACCGGCTCCGGCCTGAGCAGCGCAGCCACGTTCAACCAGGTGTACACCGACGTCAAGGCGGCCCGGCCGATCGGTGCCCGCATCGGGTGGACGTCCGGGGGCGGCCACATGAACGTGGTCTACGGCTTCGACACGTCGAACAACACGATCGCCGTGGCCGACCCGTGGCCGGACACCACCACGTACACGTGGTGGAACTACAACGACTACGTGAGCAACAGCTCGTCCAAGTGGACCCACTCCCGCATCGGTATCTCCCGCTAAGGCAGGCGACATGCGCGACACCAGCGGCACCGAAATGTCCAGCAAGCGGGCGGCCTCCCGCTCCTCCCGTCTGTCCCTCGTCATCGCAGTGAGTGCATCCGCGCTGCTGTCCGTCGTCGGTCCGACGCACGCGGCCCCCGCCAAGGACCCTCTCCCGGCCGACATCCCCGACTACCAGGCCGCCCTCAACGCGGTGAAGTCAACCGACGTCCGCAACGCCGTCTGCCGCTTCCTGCGCACCGCGGTGCCCACCGACGGCGCCGGCGGGCCGGTGCAGACGATCCCCGAAACGGCCGAGCCCTGCCAGGGCCTCCCGGTCTTCACGATCAAAGACCCGGTGGCGATGAACGAGATCACCCCCGGGTTCGTCGCGGGCACCGCAAAGCCACTGCCCACCGAGGCGATCAAGCTGACACAGCTGGTCTCCTCGCTGAGCACCACCGTCAACGGCCGCAACGCCACCGTCATGCTCGCCCCCACCCAGGGCGGCGGCTGGCACCTGGCAGGCGTGCGCGACGGCGACAGCGACGCCACATACGCCGGCAAAGCCACCCTGGGCACACTGGTCTTCACCGAGCCGCAGCTCCGCGGCTGGTACCAGCTCAAGCTCACCACCGTCGAGCCACTCAACGACCAGGCCCGGCAAGGACTCGGCGGCCAGGCGTCGGTGTCACTCGGCGACTACCAGAAACTGGTCAAGGCCCGCTACGCAGACAAGCTGCCCGGCTCGGAGTACGACACCAAGGGCTACTCCAGCGGCTACAGCCTCCAGCGCACGGCGGACGACGCCCCGTCCTCCACCCTGCTGCTTGCCGGCGGTTCCGGCATGGCACTCGCTCTCGCGGGCGGAGCCGTCGTGCTCCGCCGGCGAGGGCGTGCAAGCACCCGCTGAGCCCGGCCCCCTCCGCCCCTAGCTCCGTCCCGGCAGCCAGCCGGGACGGAGCGAATCCCGGTCCGGCCATCGCAGAGGGCCCTCACGAGAGGACGCCACCGTCCTGTGCCTGGACTGGCGCGGCCTGCAATCCGCCGGCCCGCACGCACACACCCCTAGGCCGTCTCTTTCGGATCTTGCCTGACCCGCGCCGCCTGGCACCGCACCTCGCCGCGTTGTCGGGGCACCCAAGTACGTCCAGTACTCGGGCGCCCCTCCGCCTTGCGATGCACGGCACCAGACGACGCGGGCTTAACCGACAAGATCCAAAAGAGACGACCTAGCCGAAGCCTGACCTCACCGCTTTCACGGCCGTTCGGAGCAGCCGGTATGGCGGCGCCCGCGGGGGCGGGCGACGGTGGCTGCAGCACCGGCACGATGTCGGCACGCGCAGCGTCCTGCCGAGGAGTGTCACGCCCGAACGCAACACCGTCTGGCGCAGCATGCACGATGTGGGCCTGGCCGCATGGTTCGGCGGATCTTTGATGGGCGCGGTCGGCCTCAACGGAGCGGCCAAGGGCCACAGCGACAGCTGGCGCGACAACGCCCGGACCGCCAGCACCGGCTGGGCGAAGTGGACCCCGGTCAGCGCGGTCTCGATCGGCGCGCACCTGGTCGACGGCAGCGGGCTGCTCGCGGCGAACGCGTCCCGGGTCGCCACCCAGCAGGGCGTGGCCGCGTCCACTGTGGCCAAAACGGTGCTGACCGGCGTCGCCCTGGCCGCCACGGCCTACGCCCGCATGCTGGGCAAGAAGACCGAACTCGCCTCCTCACAAGACCCCCAGGACGCCGAGGAAGCAGCCGCTTCCTACGACACCGGCAAGGCGGAACGCCACCTGTCCTACGCGAGTGGGTGGTACCGGCGCTCACCGGCGGTCTGCTCATTCTCAACGCCCTGCACGGGGAGCAGCAGCGTCCCGACCAGCAGGCGCAAGGCATGTGGCAGCGCGCCCACTGCCTGTCCCCGCACATGCCCTCCGGCGACTACTGGCACCACCTGCGGGACTGAGCCAGACCCTCCGACGCTATGAGCGAGCGCAGCCGTGTCCGCCCAGGTAGGTGGGCTGGGTGCGCGGTGCAAAGGGGCGCTCTACGCCATGGCGGCGGCCGCGGCTTCCAGGACAGCCGCGCTGCACGGCCACCGCGCGATCCTCTTCACCTCCGCAGGCCACGGCGGCCGACTGCTTCCGCAAACCCGGCGCGGCTCCCGCGTCCGGGACAGGTTCCCCGTCCTGGTCGCCGTTGCCGAGCAACCGCCCGAGTACCTGCTCCTCGACGGCGAGCTCCTCGTCTGGGACACCGCCGCCGGCCGGCAGCCCTTCGAAGCCCTCCAACGCCGGGCCACCGCCAGCGGCAGGGGCACCGATGGAGGCCGGCTGGCGGTGGCCGGGACCAAGACGGTCCCGTGCTTGGCCTGCAGCCTCCCGAACATCCAGCGAAGCTTGGGCTTGCTGTGAGAGGCCGGGTGACCCCATTGCGGGGCCTCCAAGAAGGTAATGGGGGGACCGCCCGGCGGGGCGTCAGCTTCCGTCCGTCAGACTGCGGTCGAGGACGCCGACGAGCCGCGCTCCCGCGCGGTCTGTCCCGCGGCGCCCCCGCTTGGCACCCGCCGAGGCCCTCTCCAGCCGCAGCCGCGCCGTACGTCCGCGCAGTGTCAGCGTCATCAACTGGTTGCCGAACCACGGTCCGCCGGTGCGGCCCCACCGGACCGCCGGCCTCGCAACCCGTCCGTGGCGGGCGAGGAGATGTCCGATCCCCTTGGCGAACCGGCTCCAGCCGAAACGGAATCCGGCCCGTATGGCCGTCGGCACAGAGTTGTGCAGCGGTGAGCAGGTGAACTGGAAGACACGGGAGCGCGGCTGCCGCCCGGTGCTCCAGACGGGCTCCGCCACATACGCGTGGTGCACGTCCCCGGAGAGCACGCACACCGTCGCCGGGGCCGCCTCGGCCCTCCCCACTTCGGCCACCGTCTCCGTCAGCCTTTCGAACGACGAGGTGAACGCCGCCCAGTGCTCCAGGTCCGCCCGCCGGCGCAGCCACTCGCCCAGGCGCGCCCAGCGCGGCCCGCGTTCGCCGCGGCAGAGCGCCGCGTGCCAGCCCTCCGCGAAGTGGACCATCGGGGGCAGCAGCCACGGGAGTGAGGTCCCGACCAGCAGGTGGTCGACGCCGCCGGGGTCGTCCAACGCCTGCGTCCGCAGCCAGGCGGCCTCCTCGGCGTCCAGCATCGCCCGGTGCTGCTCCTCCAGCACCCGCGCGGCCCGGGTGTCGACCATCAGCAGCCGGGTGCGGCCGAAGTCCCTGCGGTAGCTCCAGCGCACCGTCGCCGGGTCGGCGTCGGCGCGTTCGGCGAACGCGCGCAGCACCTCCGTGCCGTCGTCGGCCGCCAGTACCGCCGCGTACAGCTCGTCCTCGGCGAGCTCGGCGGGGGAGAGGTTCCCGAGGTGCTGGTAGACCCAGTACGACATCAGGCCGCTGGTGATCCGCTCGCGCCACCAGGGCGTTGCCCGCATGTCGGCTACCCAGGCGGCGCTGGTGTTCCAGTCGTCGATGACGTCGTGGTCGTCGAAGATCATGCAGCTGGGTACGGTCGAGAGCAGCCAGCGCAGTTCGGGGTCGCCCCAGGACTCGTCGTAGAGGTGGGTGTACTCCTCGTAGTCGGCGACCTGGTCCGGCGGGGCGGCGGAGCCGGTGCCGGCGGCCCGCCGATGCCGGGCGATCCAGGCGCGGGTGTCGGCGGACGTCTCGTCCGCGTACACCTGGTCGCCGAGGAGGAGGAGAACGTCCGGACGCTCGGCCTCCGGGTCGGCGGCGAGCCGGGCGGAGAGGGTGTCGAGGACATCGGGGCCCACCGGATCGTGCTCGCCCACAGCAGGCGCCGCCCACCGGCACGAGCCGAAGGCGACCACCGCGCCCGTCGCCGGGACCGGCGGCGTGTGGATGGTGCTGGGCGGCTGGGGCGAGTCCGCGAGGGGCCACACCCGCTCGCCGTCGAGCAGCACCTCGTACGTTGTGGCGGACCCAGGGGCGAGTCCGGTCACGACCACCAGTGCGTAGTGGTGGCCGACGACGCAGAACGTGGGAGCCGAACCACCGCCGCCGCCCGGGCACCGGACCTCCGCCGTGCACGCCCGGTCGGTCTCGACCCACACCGTCGCGCTCGTGCCCGACTCCCAGTCCACGTGTCGCAGGAGCGGGCCCAGCCTCAGACCGGCCATCGCGAGTCCCCTTCCGGTGCTCCGCACGTACGGAACGGCCGCTCTGTACAGTACTGAACGGCGGCGGAAACGGCGCCGTTGTGCGGCCCGGCCGCCCCGCGTCGGACTTGGCGGACACGGGAGCAGCGGGTCAGCAGCGACGGCCCGCGCCTGGACCCGTACCGCCGCCGCCGTCGTGCCCGCGCCGCCGCGGCAGGTTCTCGGTGAAGCTATGGTCGGCGCTGTCCCATACCACTGCACCGAAATCTTCCCGGCGGGCGCGACGGCGGTGGCGTGGTGTTGCCGACGTCCAGACCGAGGAAGGCGCCGATGCCGCTGACGTCGATCACGTGCGTCCTCCGGTCGTTCTCCTCCCCGGCCGTCCCACGGCACCGATCGCCACATCCACATGACGAAGAGCCTCCCGGCCTGCGAAGAAGCCGGGGGTCATGCCCCTGATCAGCGGTCTATCGATGCCTTCGGAGCCGGTGACACCACCCGGGCCCTGCGATCGACAGGGGGAAAAGGGCATGCCAACTCCGGAGGCCGGGCGCCCCATTGCGGGGTCATCAAAATCCGGCGCGGCCCGATTGCCGGACCGCCTGAATGGGTGATTGGGGTGTGTTTCGTGGGGCGTTCGGTGCGAGAGGTGTTCGACGGGGGTCAGGCGGCGGGCCGGCTGCGGGTGCCGGTCGCGGCGTGGCGGTGGGCGACCGGCTCGGGCCTGGTCCCGGCCGCGGACGCAGGGTCCGGCCGGTGGTCGCGGGCGGTGGTGCTTCCGCTCGTCCGCCCCCAGCCCCGATCGCGCCGGGCCAGGACATGGTGCTGCTGGCGGAGGCGGGCAGATCGCGGGGGTGGGCCGGGCCGCAGTGGTGAACTGGCGCCGCCGCCAAGCGGATTTCCCGACCCCGGTGGGCGGGACGGACGCGAGCCCTCAGTTCGACCGGTCCGCGATGGTCGCCCGGCTCCTCGCCCACAGCAAAATCGCCATCCCGTCCGGGGTGCCGGCGGCCTCACTGGTCGTGGTCGGCCGCGGGGGGCGCAAAGCACCGGTTCCGGCTCGATGCCCCGTGGCTGGTCCTGGCCGACGACGTGGAAGGGGAGGACCGGTTGTCCGGTTGGTTCACCGAACCGGACGCCGACGCCCTGGCCCAACTGACCACGGGGGAGTTCGGGGTATCGGTCCCCGGCTGACCGCGCTTGGGACGGCTTCGCTGGCGGTGCTCGCCGAGGTGCGGGTGATCGACCGGTTCCGGTCGGGGCCGGGCGGCCTGCGGGTGACACTGGCCTGCCCGCCTGCCCGCCTGCCCGCCTGCCCGCCTGCCCGCCTGCCCGCCTGCCCGCCTGCCCGCCTGCCCGCCTGCCCGCCTGCCCGCCTGCGCGGCACAGCCCCGGACGGAGCAGCGATATTGATCATGTGGCGGGCTGCTGCCGTCGGGTCCGTTGCCCGGGGGCGGCGGTCTGAGCGCCGGCGCCGGGGGTTCGCCGGTCACCCCGTCCCGGCCGGGGAGGGGGCCGAGACCGTGGGGTGTCCGGGTGCCGTACGGATCCGGGCGGCAGCCCGTCGTGCGGGCGGGCCTGCCGCATGACGCCAAGGGGGAAGGGCGTCATGCGGCGGAGCCCGCTCCGGAAGCCCCACCCGCCAGGTGTGCGCTTCCGATGTCCATGCGTGTAACCCGGCCTTCCTTCCCCAAACGCCTGCCTATCCACTAGTTCTGAGGTGACGTCAAGTCATCGCGCTCTCGCGACCCGCTCAGGGAGCCACTCCACCGCTGTTCAGTGCGCGAAAGCCGCGGATGCCGTGCTGGCCGGGGCGTCGCACTCTGGATGGATGGCGGACCAGACGGAGATTGGGATCCATCCTGTGTCGCCGCAGGGCGGGCGCAAGGTCACTGCGCACGCGCTCGGCGTGGACGCGGACCTCGGCCGGGCTTTCACGCCCGCAGATGTGCCGCAGTTCCTGCGCCGTGCCGGCCTGGAGGATGTGGATCTGTCCGAGGACGGGCCGATCCGTTGGGAGGGAGGCGGTCCCGAGGTGTGGACCCGCGACATCTGACGCCGCCGGGCCCCGTGCCTTCCGCCACGGGTGGCGCCCCTCTGTCCGAGTGGGTTCGCACCGCTGCGGCACCTGCGGGTCGCTGCTCCTGGCCGCATGGCGCTGCCGACTGCGGGCAGGGCCCGGCAGCCGTCACCCGTCGCCATTTCACTGCCCTGGTCGGCAGCACGCCGCCAACTGCTTCCCAAGCGCTCCGCCCGTGGGCCGTCGACGCGGCCAGGACCGGCTCGGTTTGCGTCACTCCCGCAGGTGCCCGTAGGCGGGCGCCGGTGACCAATCCGCACATCGGCACGGCAGGCACTTGCGGCCGGCGACCACCACATCCGCCTGCGGTGTGCCGCTGCGGGCACGTCGGGGGTCGTCCGGCACGCGGTAGCGTACGCCAGCTCCGTAGGGGAACCGACCGACCCCTGACGGCGCTTCACGGGTCCGGGCCGACACAGGAAGGCCCGTTCTCAGCCGTGACGAGGGCGATGGGTTGCGCTCATCCCGAGACACTGTCCACTGGCCGCTGGGCCTTCTACGCCAGCCCTGAAGCCAACGGCCGCATCGTCCCCGACGAGACCGCCACGCGCGGTCATGAACTTCAGCTGTCCTTCACCGAGGATCCGACGTGCACCGTGTGGGTCTACCTCTTCGGCGATGCAGAGGACCCCGGCATGTGCCCCACGAAGCATCCGGCCGACGGCTGCCCTCCGGGGCGGCTACCTGAAGAGGGATGAGGCCGCTTCGCACTCCTGACGCCCATTGCCGCCGGAGGGAACGACCACCTCAAGCGAACGTGACCGGGTCGACGCCCGCTGCGCGAGGGCATCCGGCTACGAAAATCTTGCCGGAGCCGATCCGGGCTCCGGCACACATTCCGTGAGGGCGATCAACGGGATTCTGCTCCTGCGACATCGCGTCGTCTGCGGCTGCTGGACTGACTGGTCGACTGGCTGTCTCGGCCAGCTTTTGTTTGCAGCTTGCTAGCTCGTTCGGCCGGGTGGTAGTTCGGCCCGACACCTTCGATCAGCAGTAAGTCGCCTTCGATGTGGTCGGTACGCAAGTGCAGGATGGTCTGGTAGGCCGGAGAGTCGTACCAGGCACGGGCTTTGGGCAGGCTGGGGAACTCGATCAGCACCATGCTGCCAGGCCAACTGCCCTCTACGACTTCGGCCGGCGGACCGTGGATGACGAAGCGGCCTGCGAAGGGGTCGAGGGTCGCCTGGATGCGCTCCAGGTACTCGATGACGTCAGAGTGATTCCGGCGGCTGCGGAGATGAGCGAAGCCATAAGCGGGCACCACGGGGCTCCTTCGTTCCGGGGGTGAGCGATGACCGAGAACGTAGCTGAGGGCGGTTGGGCGGTGCGATTACCCCAGAAGTAATTGCCGCGCGGGCGAGGAAATACTCTGCGGCCCAGGCCCCGGAGTCCCAGCTTTCGGCGAGCGGGACTGGCACCGGCGCCTGCCCGACTTCCCCGCCCCGGTTGCAGGCGCCGCGCCGTATCCGCAGTTCGACCGGCGTGCGGTGGTGGCCTGGCGCCTCGCCCTCGACAAGATCGGCGTTCCCGCCACCGTGCCCGCGGCCACGATCGCTGTATCCGGCCCCGGTGGCCGGACACGCACCCTCCGCTCGGACGACCCCGCACTGCTCCTGGCGGACGACGCGCAGGGGACGGACCGCTTGTCCGGCTGGGCGCAGGAGGGCGACGCCGATGCGCTGGCCGAACTGAGGCACCGACCGGAATGAGTGTGAAGCGGCTGACCGCGCCGGTCCGCGCCGCTGGCGGTGCTCGGGGACGCCCGGCTATCGGAGCGGGCGCGGTCGGGGGCGGGCGGGCTCTGGGTGGAGCTGTCCTGGCTGGCCCGGATGCGGGGCGCCGCCGCAGGCACGACCGGGGTGGTCCGGCACGGGATCACGTCCGCCGGCCCAGGGGAGGAGTGCGCGTGCAAGTGGCACGACTGCGTGGGCATCGTCCTGGTGCCCGGAGCACGGGAGCGCAGCGGAGCCTGCGATGGAGTGGCACCTCGTCGGTCCTTCCCGGGCGGCCCTCCAGAGCCGGGTCGGGCTGGCCCGACTCCGGCCGACGCTCCGCCAGTGGGGGTGGGAGTCGAACCGCACGGTGAGGCGAGGCCGCTGCGGCCCACCCGGCGCCCGCTTTCGTGGGCGGATCGGGGTGTCGGCCGGCTTGGTCAGCCAGCGGGTGACAGGGGTGGCGAACGCGGCGATGGCGAAGCCGACGCAGGCCTGCTCCGCCTACCCTGCGCGTCCCCACGGCCGCGGTTCGCGATCGGGCCGAGTTTCGCTGACCTCCTCGAGCCGAAGTCGGAGGCCTCCGGGTTCTGTCCCGTGGCGCGAACCCCCAGTCCTCCAATCCGCAGACGGGAGCCCCCACGCGCACTGGATCAGTCCGCTCTGCACAGACCCGCCGCCCCGCTATGTGCCGACGGGATTCGCGAGGCGCTGCGACACTTCGACACCATCACCGTCCAGGACCACCCGACGAGCATGCGCCGTGACCGCGAGCACACCGCACCCCTCGTCACCGTGGGCGTGATCAAGCCAAGATTCCGTCACCTGATCGGCTCAGCAGGACCTAGAGTGTGCGCGTGACCGAGCAGAATCCCGAACTCATCGCCGGCCGGTACCAGCTGGTCGAACGCATCGGCCAGGGCGGTATGGGCCGGGTCTGGCGTGGCCTCGACCAGCAGCTTTTCGGACGCGAAGTCGCCGTCAAGGAGATCCTCTTCCCGCCGGGTATGGACGACAGCGACCGCGCCACGTTGCTCCGTCGGTTCACCGGCGAGGCCCGCGCAGCGGTCACTCTCAGCCACCCCGGGATCATCACCATCCATGACGTCGTGGAGCACCACGGCGCCCCCGTCATCGTCATGGAGTTGATCCGCGGGCAGTCCCTGGCCGCCGCCATCCGCAGCCGGGGCCGACTGCCCGTGCAGCGGGTGGCCGAGATCGGCGCCGCCATGCTCGACGCGCTGGCCGAGGCGCACGGGGCGCGGATCGTCCACCGCGACATCAAGCCGGACAACGTGCTCCTGACCAAGGACCGCGTCGTCCTCACCGACTTCGGCATCGCCCACCTCGCGGACGCGACGACCAAACTGAGCCACAGCGGGATCGTCATCGGCACGCCGCAGTACATGCCGCCGGAGCAGCTGGAGGGCAAGCGCCCGACCCCCGCCAACGACCTGTGGGCGCTCGGCGCCACCCTCTACCACGCCGTCGAGGGGCACCCGCCGTTCGAGGCGGAGGGGCTCCACGCCCTCGCCGTGGCCGTGTTCACCCGCCCGCACCGGCCGCTGGCCCACGCTGGCCCGCTCGCGCCCGTGCTGGACGCGCTCCTCACCAAGGACCCGGCGCAGCGCGTGGGCGCCGCGGAAGCGGCCGAGATGCTGGCGTCGGTGCTGCGGTCCTCCCGGCCCCGGGCCGACGCATCCGCCGCGCTCGGGTTCGGCCACGAGTCCGTGCCCCAACCCGAGCACACTCCCACACCCACGCCCGATCTGAGGGCGACTCCCGCTCCCGCTCCCGCTCCCGCTCCCGCTCCCGCTCCCGCTCCCGCACCGGCACCGGACGCGGCGGCGGAGCACGCTTCCGCTCCGACGGCACCGGAGCAGGCGCCATCGACGACGCCGTCACCGCAGACCCCCACGGCCCTGGACTCCAGGTCCGCCGCCGGCACCCCGCACCGCCCCGTGCCGGACCGGCCGACCGGCCCGCCCGTGCCCGTACCCCCAGCCGAGGACCCGGTCACGCTCAGGGCTACGGCCAAGACGGAGCACGCCGAGCGGGCGTCCGCTCGGCGGCGGGCCCTCACCCGGCGCTCTGCGATCCTGGGCGCGGCGCTGGCCACGCTCGCCACGAGCTCCGTCCTGACCTGGACCCTCACTCGTGACGATGACGTACCCCGCGGCGGCGGGGCGGCCGGCAGCGGCTCGGGGGCCTCGTCCGTCACGGTGGTGATCGGGGTGGACGCACCGTTCAGCGGTGGGCTGTCCTCGATGGGCCTCGGTATCAGGAACTCCGCCGACCTGGCGGCCAGGACCGCCAACGAAACCCGGCACGTTCCCGGTGTGAACTTCGAGATCAAGGCCCTGGACGACGGCGCCGACCCCGCCAAGGGCGGGCCCAACGCCGCCCAATTCGTGTCCGACGAGAAGGTGCTGGGGGTCGTCGGACCCCTCAACTCCGGTGTCGCCCGGACCCTGGTGGCACCGCTCGCGAGGGCGGGCGTGGTCAACGTGTCACCAGGCAACACCGACCCTGTCCTGACACTGGGCCCCGACTGGGCCGCAGGAACCAAGTCCCGTCCGTACTCCACCTACTTCCGCACCATCGCCACGGACGTCGACCAGGGGCCGTTCGCCGCCCGGTACCTGCACGGCGAGGCGAAGAAGACCAAGCTCTACGTGATCGACGACGCGAGCGCCCATGGCACCGCCCTCACCTCCGGTTTCACGGCCGAGTACACGAAGCTTGGCGGGACCGTCGTCGGTACCGAGCAGGTCGATCCCGCGGAACGCGCCTTCGCGGGCCTCGCCGAGAGAGTGCGGTCCTCAGGCGCCGACGCCGTCTACTTCGGCGGCTACTACGACACTGCAGCGCCGCTCTCCCAGCAGCTCAAACAGGCGGGGGTGAACGTCCCCCTGATGGGCGGCGACGGCATCTTCGACCAGCAATACCTCACGGCGAACCCGAAGGCCGAGGGCGACCTCGCGACCAACATCGGCGTACCCGCCGAGGAGTCCGCGGCGGGGCAGGACTTCCTCGCCCGGTACCGGAAGGCAGGGTACCCGGAGGCGGCCGGCTGGTATGGCCCCTACGCGTACGACGCGACCTGGACCCTCATCGAGGCGGTGAAGGCCGTCGTGACGGCCAACGGCGGCACCCTCCCCCCCAACGCCCGGGCGAAACTGCCGCAGGCCGCGGCGACGCTGGCCTTCGACGGTGTAACGGGCCGCGTCACCTTCGACGGGAACGGCGACACGGTCAACCGCCGGCTGACGGTGTACACGGTGAACGACGGCAGCTGGGCGACCGTGACGAGCGGACCCGCCACCCGCTGACGCCTGCCGGGGCGACGCGGCCCGGAAGCAGTCCGGCCCAGGGCGCCATGTCCCGCGCGGTCGCCTGCGCGCCATTGGACGCACGGTCCCGCTGACGGGTCTAATGCGGAGGCCGGCTGCCAGCCACCCAGGCCGGCCCCGACCATCCCTGGACCGGCGTGCATTCACCGTCGCCTGGGGCAGCCGCGAATCCCTCGACCCGATGGTTCTTCGAGCGGGTCGCGGAAGTCAACGCGGACACCGCTCCGTCCAGTGTGATCAAGGAGCAGTCGGCCAATGAGGTGACCGGCGAGCGGCCTGTGTCCCCTCGCACCTCGTGAGGCATCCAGGACGATGGCAGGGTTCACGGCGCCGGCGACCCCGCCGGCTCCTGGTCGCGTGGCGGACTCTGGCAGGTCACGTCCCTCGCGGGGAGCCGGCCCGTGGTGAGGTAGGCGTTGACGGGGTCGTTGGCGCAGGAGGTGGGGTCGGTGAGGTACACGCCGTGGCCCTGCCCGCCCTTCGCCAGCACCATCCGCGAGCCCTTCAGGGCGCGGTGCAGGCCCTGACCGCTGCTGAGCGGGGTCATCGGATCCCACTCGTTCTGCACGGTCAGCACCTTCGCCTGGTGCGTCATGGGCGTCGCGGCCTCCAACGGCCGCTGCCAGAAGGCGCAGGGCTTGATGTTCGACGCGAAGTCCCCGTACAGCGGGTACTTCACCTTGTCCTGGACCGCGTCCCGCGCGTACTGCTCGGGGTCGCGCGGCCAGTTCTCCGTGTCTCCGCACACCACGGACCAGTAGACGGCGGTGGCGTTGTCACCGGGGGCGGCCGCCGGGGCGGGCCCGTTGCCCGGCGCCGGGGCGGCCGCCGTGTCGGTATCCGGCCCGGTGGCCCCCCGGCCGCCGGCGAGGAGCCTCTTCACGTCCGGCACCCCGGCGTCCGCCGGCAGGGGTGTCCGCTCGGCGGCGGCTTTGAGGGACCTCGTGATGATCGAGGCCTCAACCGGGGAGTAGAACACTCCCGGGTCCCTGATGTCGTCACCCGTGACCTTCTGCCCGAAGTAGTCGATCGGTTCCCGGTCGGCGCGCGCCACCAGTGCCCAGAACGTGTCGGACACCGCCTCGGGGGTCGCGCCGAGGCCGTATTCGGCCGAGCGCTCCGCCGCCCAGTGCGTCCACCGCTCGAAGGCCGGCCCGGAGCTGGTCGCCCACACCTGGTACATGCCGCGCCAGACGCGGTGCGGGTCCACTGCGCTGTCCAGCACGAAGCGGTCCGTCCGCTGCGGGAACATCTGGGAATACACCGCACCGAGGTAGGTCCCGTACGAGTAGCCCAGGTACGAGATCCTGCGCTCGCCCAGCGCGGCGCGGATCACATCCATGTCGCGGGCCGTGTTGCGGGTGGTGATGTACGGGAGCACGTCACCGGCCTTCTCACGGCACTTGTCCGCGACGTTGCGCGCCCACGCCACGTCCGAGGCGAAGCGCTCGGGCCGGTACGCCCCGCCGATGCCCGTCTCGGTCTGGTTCAGCCCGCAGGTGACCGGGCTGCTGGCCCCGACGCCGCGCGGGTCGAAGCCGATGAGGTCGTAGCGGTCCCGTACGTCCTTGGGCATCTCCGTGCTCATCCGCATCGGCCGGTAGAGCCCGGTGGTGCCGGGTCCGCCCGGGTTGAGGAGCATGACGCCGTGCCGCTTGGCCGGGTTCTCGCTCTTCACCCGGGATATCGCGAGGTCGATCGTGGGGCCTTGGGGGCGCTTGTAGTCGAGCGGGACCTTGAGGACCGCGCACTCGTAGGTCGCCGGTTTGTCTGCACTGCAGCGGTGCCAGGCGGGCTTCTGGCTCATGTACTCGGGGGTGGACTGGGCAGCGGATGCCTGGGGAACGGCCAGCTGGGACAGGGTGGTTGCGATGAGTCCGGCGGTCGCTAACAGCGGTGCGAGGCGCTTCATACGTGCGGTGTCCGCTCTTTCGGAGATTGCGTGCCTGCCCACCGTGTTGCATCGGCGGGCGGGGCGGATCCCCCGTAAGGGCCACTCCTTGTACAACTCACGTACCACGCGATATCCGGACAGCTGGCCGACACGCGGCAGTGGGCCTGACGGCGCGTCGGCCGGACCGCGCCAGTCCGACAGAGGACCGGCTTGCCCGGCTGGTCCACCGATGCGGACGCCGACGCGCTCGCCGCCCT
The DNA here is from genome assembly GCF_045000215.1 of Streptomyces sp. 147326. Taxonomy (NCBI): domain Bacteria; kingdom Bacillati; phylum Actinomycetota; class Actinomycetes; order Kitasatosporales; family Streptomycetaceae; genus Streptomyces; species Streptomyces sp. 147326. The sequence goes on from NZ_CP134201.1 coordinate 8,848,994, forward strand.
GTCCGCAGGCACGTTCGGCCTGACCGTCAAGCACCTGGCCACGCCCGGGACGCCGCCCCTGGCCGTCCTCGGCGAGGCCCGCGTGATCGACCGGTTCCGGTCGGGATCGGGAAGCCTGCGCCTCACGCTGGCCTGGCCGGCCGGCCTGCGCGGCACCGCCGCCTCAGGTGCACGAGGCGGGCCGGTCCGTCACGGCGTCGCCCATGTCGGGCCGGGCGAGGGGTGCGTGTGCACGCGCCACGACTGCGGCGGCGCGGTCCCCGCCTCCTGGTGCGAGGAGCACGGCGACGCCGTTGGGCCGGTGCTGGAGTGGCACCCCGGCGGCGGGATCCGCTGTACCGACCTGTCCCTGGCTCGTCTGGCCAGCGGCAGCCTGTCCGCGGATCTACTGCATGAGGTGGGGGAGGGAGTCCTCGGCCCGGGTGAGGCGTTCGGCGGTCTCGTCCAGTCCGTAGACGTCGATGATGCGGGCAGCCGATTCCGGAAGCTCGAACAAAAACCCCTTGCCCAATGGTCAAGAAGTGTTGACCATTGGGTGCATGCCCACTGATGATCTTCCCGAGACGCTCCACGTCACCACTGACGAGCAGCTACGCGCCGTTTCCAATCTCACCCGCCACCGGATCATGGCCGTGCTCCGCTTCGAGCCGGCGACGATTACGCAGATCGCCGAGCGAGTGGGCCTTGCGAAGGGGAGTTCCAGCTACCACGTACGGCTGCTGGAGCGGGCCGGCCTGGTGAAGGTGGTACGAACGCGGAAGGTTCGGGGGGTCACCGAGCGGTACTACGCAATGGCCGCGCGGGCGATCGTGCTGCCGGATCCGGGCGAGGGAGGTCCGGATGTGCTGATGCGGCATGCGGTGGCGGACCTGGAGGCAGCCCCGGTGGACGGCGCGCGGCACGTACGGATGGCGCATCTGCGACTCACCGAGGAGCAGTTCGCGGAGCTGGGGGCGCGGCTGCAGGCACTGGCGGACGAGTACCGGGAGCTGTCCGATCCGTCGCTGCCGGACGCGTCACTCGTCTTCGCACTGTTCCACCCGGCGCCGCGCGAGCAGGCCGAAGGGGACGCCAAGTGACTTCAGACGTTCGGAAGCTGCCGACCGGCTTCGGCCGGCTGTGGACTGCGCAGACGGTGTCCTCGCTCGGTGACGGGGTGACGCATGCCGCACTGCCGCTGCTCGCGTTGACGTTGACGCGGGATCCGATGGCGCTCGCCGTCGTCACGGCCGCCGGAACGCTGCCGTGGCTGCTCTTCGGGGTGCTCGGCGGTGCGCTCGTGGACCGCTGGGACCGCCGGCGCACGATGTGGGTCGCGGACACGGCACGTGCGGTGCTGCTCGCGATACCGGCGGCAGCGGCCGCGCTCGACGTGCTGAGCATCCCACTGCTCGCGGCCGTCGCCTTCCTCCTCGGCCTCGGCGGCCTCTTCTTCGACACGGCCGCCACGGCCTATCTGCCGGACCTGCTCGGCCGCGACCCCGCGCTCCTGGAGCGCGCCAACTCCCGCCTGCGCGGCACCCAGACCGCCGCGTCCGGCTTCGCCGGGCCGCCCGCGGGCAGTGCCCTGCTCGCGCTCGGGCGGGCAGTTCCGCTGCTCGCCGACGCGGTCTCGTTCGCGCTCTCCGCACTGCTCGTACGGTCGCTGCCTGCCGCACCCCGGCCCGTACCGCAGGATCGTGAAGCGCTGCTGCGGCAGGCGCGGGCCGGCGCCTCCTACGTATTCCGGGATCAGTTGCTGCTCGGGCTCGCGCTGCGTCCGGCGGTCGGGAACATCGCCTTCCTCGCCGTGGAGACCGTACTCGCACTCTTCGCGCACGATCGTCTCGGCATCGACACCTTCGGCTTCGGCCTGCTCCTCACGGCGGAGGCCACCGGCGGTCTGCTCGGCGCGGGCATCGCCTCCTTCCTCGGCCGACGACTCGGCACCGGCACCGCGCTTACCTGCACGGCCGCAGTCGAGGGACTCGCCATCCTGGGCCTTGCCGCCGCCCCGAACCCGTACGTCGCCGGCCTCGCGCTCGCCGTCTGCGGAGCGGGCATGGGCGCCACGATGGTGCTCGGCCCCTCCCTCCGACAGGCGATCGTCCCCGCCCACCTGATGGGCCGGGTCGCCTCCACCTCCCGCATGCTCGCCATGTGCGCCGCCCCGTTCGGCGCCTTCCTCGGCGGCTGGCTGGCCACCACCTACGACGTACGCACCCCGCTCTACACTGCCGCCGGCCTCCTCCTCACCATGACCGCCGTCACGTCGACCATGACCAGCAACCGTCGGGTAGAGGCGGCGCTGCGTGCCGCCGCCCAGGCCGATGATCCAGATCACCCGAAATCCTCAGATCCCGTTCAGGAGCGTGCCGCGTCGCCAGGGACGTCAGTCGATCAGTCTTGAGGTTTCGGCGACCACGGGAATATCGCACGCTACACATGACGCTCCCCACCAGCTGGTGGCTACGGCTGCACGACGGAGCGAAGTCGCCGGTACGCCAACGACCTGGGTTCGGACGTGACCCTCGTCAGCGTCACGGCCCGTTCGAACCGTCAGAAGAGCGACCAGGACCCGGCGACGTGGATGCCGGCTCCGGCGGTGCACTGCCGGTACATCGGTGAGTGGGTGGCGACCAAGCACCGGTGCGGTCTGGCGGTGGACCAGGCCGAGCGGGAAGCGTTGCTGGGATACGCGGCCGGCTGCCCGAACGCGAACCTCGCCTTCGAGCGGGCCAGCTGACACAGCCCAGGCGGGAAACGGCGGCGGCGGTCACCAGCACAGTGACCGCCGCCGTGCGTTCCCTGGAGGGATACGCCTGCTCCAGGTGGACGTGACCGCCTAGAGCGTGTCCGCAACGCAGAGCCCTTGAAGGAACCCCGGTCGGGCTGAGGCCGCGATCTCGGCTGCTCTGGCCGGCGCGCGGGCGGGTCCGCCCCGTGGGGCGGACCGCCGCGTTCGGTGCGGGGCTCTGCTGCAACAGAGCGGTCCGCGTGCCCTTGTGTTGAGTGGAAGCGACCGCGAGGGCCCGCAGGTCGCTTCGCAACAGTCCGCGCTGACTGCCGCTGCCTTCTGAGATGCGACAGGAAGAGCACGGGACGGATCTGCAACAACACGCCCCCAAAGCTCCTGAACTCGAAAGACGACAAGACTTGTTGCACCGATGTCCGCATGCAGAAGGGTGCCATGCGGGACATCGGTGCAACAACGCGCAGGCGCGGACCTGCTTGCGGGACGCAATGAATCTTTCCTGCGCGCTCGCGGGCTCCGCAGGGTCCTCATCAGCTCAAACGTGTTCTGACCAGCCTCAATGCGAAACCGTTTCGACTGATTAATGACGAATTGGGGTGTGGGTGGAGGGTGGAGCGCACCATGCGTGTGCGGCATCATCGTCAACCTGGCCCCACGAGCTGCAACTCGCGGACCAGACAGATCACTTGAGTGGAAGCGACAAGCGAGAAGCAGCCCGGAGGTCGAACCATGCCCCGATCACGTGATGCGCGGGAACCGTCCCAGCGCAGCGAGCAGCATCTGCCCGCCACGGCCGCGTTCCTGGCCGCAATCATCCTGGCTCTGACCGTCGGCATGGCCGCCTACGGCATGCCGGTCGAGACGATCATCGCGGTTCTGGTCATCGCCTCCGGCGTCGCCGTCGAAGTCGTTCGCCGTCTGACCGGCGTGTTCCACCGGCGCCGCAGCTGACCGATGGGACGGCCCAAGACGCCACTGACCGGCCAGGGCCCCGTCCACACGCTCGCGCAGCGTCTTCGGACGCTGCGCGAGCGTGCCGGCAAGCCCTACCACGCCATGTCCGGCGCGTACTCCGTCGCGACACTGGCCCGGGCCGACCGCGGCGACCGTCCGCCACGTTGGCCGACCGTGCTCGCCTATGCCCGCGCCTGCGACGCCACCGAGCAAGACCTCACCGACCTGCAGCAGCTGTGGCGTGCTGCCAGCCACAGCCAGGCCCGCGCCCGCCGGAACACCGACGACCCGACACGCTTCATCGCGCCCGCGTACATCACCACCGTCGAGGACCTGCACACCAGCCTGCATTACCTTTACCTGGCCAGCGGAGCTCCCAGCCTGCGCGAGCTGTGCCGGCGCGACCCGACCGGCCGGCTTCCCGCACTTTCCCGCACCACCGCGCACAGCCTGCTGACCCAGCGACGCCCACCCAGCCTCTCCACCATGATCGCCTTCCTCGCACGGTGCCTGACCACCGCGGACGGCGGAGCGCACCGGCACCACGACATCCCCGCCTGGAAAGAGGCATGGACCAGGGCACTGCAGCCCCCCGCCACCACCGATCCCGCCCGACCAGCCACACCCGCCCCCACCCCGGCAAGCACGGCGACCCCCGACACGGACCCGCCCCCGCCCCCAGCCCAACGCACCGCTTCAGTACGCCCCGCACCGGGACCACGCATCAAGCGCCCTAGAACCCTTCCCCGGCCCAACCTCCCACCCGGCCCCCTCAAAGACCTCAACGCGCTGCTCCACGATGCCTACCTCGCCGCCGGAGCCCCGACCCTGGACACGATCGCCGCCGCGATCCTGGAGGACGACCATCTGCGCGGCGCCCCGTCCCGGGACACCATCCGCCGCGGCCTCGCCACCGGCACAGCCATCGGCCAGGCCGACACCGAAGCCATCGCATCTGTCCTGGCCGACATGGCGACCTGGGACCGCACCAGCATGCTCCAAACGATCCGTGAACTATGGGTCGCCTCCCGCACGCACACCACGCCCGGCCGGCCCATCACCGACTACGACCCCCACGAACTCGGCGTCCACCCCATCGCCGCCCCCAACAGCGCCGCCACACCCCTGACGCCCTACATCCCCCGCCCCCACGACCTGGAGCTCCACGACCACATAGACCGTGCCGTGACAGGCCGCAGCACCGTGGTCTTCCTGGTGGGACCGTCCGCCAGCGGCAAAACCCGAGCGATATGGGAAGCAGTACGCCACCTGCCCCAGCCCTGGAGACTCTGGCGCCCCTGGCCGGCACCAGACCCCGAAAGCGTCCTCACCGAACTGCAGCACCTCCCCGCGTGCACCGTCATCTGGCTCGACGAAGCCCAGCACTCCCTCCACGGGCCGCAAGGAGAACAATTCACCACTACACTGCGCTCCGTCCTCGGCGACCCCACGCGAGGCCCGTTCCTGGTCCTGGGCACCCTCTGGCCCCACTACGCCAACGAGTTCACCAGCCCGCCCTCCCACACCGAGCCCGACCCGGCACCCCACGCCAGGGCCCTCATGCAGCAGGCCGCACTCCTCGCCGTCCGTGAACACTTCACGCAGCGAGAACACCAGACCGCCCTCGAGCTCGGTGACGAGCCTCTCAGGCAGGCCGCACAACTGACCGAAACCCGCGTCCTGCCCATGCTGACCGCCGGCCCCCGACTCCGCTCCCGCTACCAGACAGCACCACCCGCTACCCAGGCTCTCGTCAAGGCCGCTGCCGCTGCCCGAGCCCTCGGCGCCGTGCACCCACTGCCGCAGCACGTACTGCTCGCCGCGGCCGTCGACTACCTCGACCCCCTCGTCTGGGAGCTCCTGCCCGACGACTGGGCGCAGACAGCCATCGCCCACGCCACCACCCCCGTGGCCGGCGGCCTGAGCATGCTGCACCGCAGCCGACGCCCTTCGGTGACCGACACCGACGAACACGCCTATGCACTCAGCGACTACCTCGCCCACACGCTGACCGGAGAAACCGGCACTCCGCCGGACTCGGTGTGGAAAGCACTTACCGACACACCAGCCGTCATCGACCAGGACACTCTCATCGCCGCAGCACACCGCCACGGCCGCCTCGACGCCATCACGCCCCCTGCCCCCACGGCCCCGAACCCCACCGACAGCCCCCTGATCGCCGGCGCCCGCCTGCTCCACGCACAAGGCCGCATCGATGAAGCGCTGAACTGGTTCGAGCGAGCAGCAGCGGCAGGACACCACCAGGCATGGCTCGAAGCAGCCACCATGCTCAGCGACCAGGACAGAACCGAAGAAGCACTCACCTGGTACGAACGGGCAGCACATGCCGGCCACACCGGAGCACTCAGCCAGGCCGCATCCGCACTCGCAGCCAGCGGCCAGATCGACGAAGCGCTGCGATGGTACGAACGAGCCGCCGCGCACAACCCATGACGCAATGAGGCACCACCAACTTCGGGAACCCAGAGCAGCGGCGCGCCCAGCCCCTGGACGCACCTGCCGGTCTGCATTGCTGCGACAACGGACCCGCCTCTAGTGCTGTGACCGCATAGGTTCGCCGGGTCGCTCGTTGTGCTGGTTGGAAGTGATGTCGCTTCCATCCAGCAGGGGAGGCGGGATGGCACCACCGGTCAGGGTCCGGAAGCTGACGGAGCGGGAGGGGCAGAGGCACCCGCCGCCCGAACCCGGGCGGCCGGCCTCCCAGGCCCTCGTCAGCCCTCGTCCGGGCAGGTCCGGTTCCCGGCCGGCAGCTGCCCGTCGAGCAGGAAGTGGTGCACGTAGCCGCGCACGCAGGACGAGAACAGATAACCGGTGTGTCCCTCGCCCTCGTATGCGAGGACCACTCCCGATCCGAGCCGTTCGGCGGTCTGCTCCGTCGGCGCACCAGGTCGGCGGTCTGCCGGATGGAGGTGGCGCGGCCAGTGCCGACGTTGAGCGTCGTACGGTCCGCGCGCTCGGTCACGGCCGCCAGCAGGGTCGCCTCCGCGATGTCGTCGACGTGCACGAAGTCCCGCACCTGGTGGCCGCCGCCGTTGAGGTGCAGCGGTAGGCCGAGCGCGGCCCGCCTGGCGAACCAGGCCACCACCCAGCTGTGGCTGTTCTCCTTGATCACCTGAGGTTGGCCGTAGACGGAGAAGTACCGCACGATCGCGTAACTGTCGTCGCCACTGCCCAGGGCCAGGGCCGTTTGATGCTCGCCCCACAGCTTGGTGTTGGCGTAGACCGACCCGGGGTCAGCGCGTCCCCCTCGCCGAACGGGGCCCCCGCGTTTCCCGAACCGACGCCGTAGACGCTGGCCGAGGAGACGAAGACCAGCCGCCTCAGCGTGCCGCTGTGCCGGGCTGCGGCATCCAGCACGGTCTGGGTACCGCGGATATTGGCCTCCAGCGCGGCCGCAGGATTGCGGGTGTACTCCGCGACGTCGGCCAGCGCCGCAGCGTGGACGACGTAGTCACTGCGCGACAGCAGGTCGTGCATCAGCGTGGCGTCGGTGATGTCGCCGACGACGACGTCCGGGTCCCCTGGCGAGATGCCGAACACGGAGGAGTAGACGCAACTGCCGTAGGCGTCCAGGCGTCCAGGCGTCCAGGCGTCCAGGCGGCCCACGGCCAGCGGCTTGGCGCCCAGCGCGCGGAGCTTGTGCACGATGCGGCTGCCGACCAGTCCGAAGCCTCCGGTCACCGTGCCGGTCGCGCCGGACAGAGCAGCGAAGCGATCCCCTGTGTTCACGCGAGGACCAGCCCTTCTCGACGGCGCCGCGCGGATGCGCGGCGTCACGCCGTCGAGGACACCACCGGACCATGCCGGGCTCCGGGGGATGACTGCGTGGCCGCTGTGTGCCCGGCCCCGGTGAAACCTCCCCAACCCCCGCCAGCACCACTGGTCCGGAGACGACCTCGCCTGCCTGCTCCGTGACCAGGCCCGCAGGCGCGGCCTGCGCAGCGGCATCGACCGCAACCGGATCTGGCTCTGGGAGACAGGCCGCACCACACCGAGCGAGGAGAGCCAGCCGCTGCAGGCCGACGTCCACGACGTTCCCACCGCCGCGCTCGAACAACTCCGATGACCCGACTGGCTGCCCGCCCTCGAACAGCCCGCCCCGTTCAGCCCCTCCGGAAGCCGCGCCGCCCTGCGAGAGGTGCAGATCACCCGCATGGACCGACGATCCTTCCTGGTACTCAGCAGCAGCACCCTCATCGAGATCGCCGCCGGCTGGGCCCGCATCGAGCCACGCCACCTGTCCCAGGCCCTCGACGGACAACACATCGACGAAGAACTCCTCACGTGGCTGGAGCAGCGGTCCGGCGAGCTGCGTACCCTTGCCGCCGGACCGCACCCGCAGGTCTCCACCCTCATCGACGCCCACCTGAACACCGCGATCGACCTGATCACCCAGGGCCGCCACCACTCGGCAGCAAGCCGCCGCCTCCATGTCGTGGCTGCCGACCTCGCGCACTGCGCCGCATGGCTGCGCTTCGACACCGACCGGCACGCCGACGCCCAACGCCACTGGCAGGCCGCCGTCCACGCCGCGCACCAAGCCGGCGACCCCGACCTCGCCGCCGTCGCCCTGTCCGACCTCGCCTACCAGGCCACCTGGCTGTCCAGGCCCGCCGATGCGATCCGCGTCCTGGAACACGCCCGCTCCCGCACCCGCACAGCGGCTGCTCGCTCCCTGCTCGACGTACGCCGCGCACGAGCCTGCGCCGTACTCCAGGACCACCAGGGAACCCAGCGCGCGCTGACGTCCGCCGAGACCGAGCTGGACCGGATACACCCCAACGACACACCCCCCGTGGTTTCCTGGATGTTGATGGCGGACGTCAACACCGACGCCGGCCGCTGCTGGCTCGACCTCGGCGACCCCGGCCGCGCCCGCGCCGCGATCGACTCCGGACTGGGCGGACTCGATCCACGCAGCTCCCGAACCAGAGCAGTGTTCCTGACCTACCGGGCCGAAGGCTCCCTCCACAACCGCGACGCCTCCGCCGCCGCGGCCGCCGCCCGCGCCGCTCTCGACACCGCCCTCGACTCCGGGGCCACCCGAGAGGTTGTAGCCGAGCCTGGGCGCCGCCGTCACCGCGCTGCGTGCCGTGCCCGCCGGCCAGCACGAGCACGACGTCCTGGACGAGGACGTCGCCCGGCTCTCCCCGCTTCGCCACGCCAAACTCAACGTGCTCGGCCGTTACAGCTTCCGCGCCTCGACCCCGGCCGGCGGTCGGCCCCTGTGCGACCCGGAGGCGGACGGCGGCGTCGAGGAGACCGAGGACTGACGTTCCTGTGACCGAGCACCCGGCCGTCGCACCATGTAGACGTCGATCGGGTCCTGAACCTCCACGGTGAACCCGTGGCGCTCGTACAGCCGCCGGGCGGCGCTGCCCTGCAGGACATTCAGGCGAACGGGCACGCCGCCGGCATCGATCCGTTCCAGCAGTGTTCGCAGCACAGCCGATCCGAGCCCCCGGCCCTGGAGGGCCGGAGTGAGATAGAAATGCTCCAGCCACCGCCCGTCCTCGGCCGGTCGCACAGTGACGCAGCCCGCGAAGGCGCCGTCGGCCACGATGACCGACGTGTGCTGCGGGGAGAAGGAATTCCGCAGCCGCTGCCGGACCCGATGCTCGTCGAACCGTCCCAGCCGCTCCAGGTCCGGACGCATCACCGTTGCCCGCAGCTCTGCAATCGCCTCGACATCCGCCGGCTCTGCGGAACGCAGCGCCCATTCCACGGGACGGCCCGGCCGAATCCCGTCCGCCCCCGCACTCGTGTCCATGGGCCGAAGTATCTCCGTTGGCCCGCTGCGACCACGCGCACAGCAAGACCGTTTGGTCCCCGACGCCGGTATCGGGGCTTCGGGCGCGGGTGCCCGTCTGGGGTACGGGGGGCCCGGCGATCTGCGGCTGCGCCGTGTGGGCGCGAGTGACCGGAAGCGATGCCGCAGGCAGGCAACGGGCCCGAGGACCCCGACTGGGTGCCTGCCGGGACGGTGTGTCAGTCCATGGCGAGCCGGTCCACCAGCAGTTCCACCCTCCGCTCGGCGTCTCCAGGCGGCAGCGGCAGCCGTCCCGCCCGGGTCAGGGTCGCCAGCCCGTGCAGGGCCGCCCACCGCCGGTTGCTTCTCGCCACCGGGATTGGTCCACCCTCTACCTGCCTTCTCACCCAGCGCGGCCACCCCACAGAAGCTGAGCCAGAACCCGAGTACGGGAGTCAGCTGCCGCCGGCCTTTCCCGGGGCGTAGCCGTCACTGCCCGGTCCGGTTGGTGAGGGCTGTCGAGAGGCGGTCGGTGGTGCGAATAGTGCCTGGACGGTTTCGGCGGCCGTTTCGCGCAGCCAGGTGTGGGCGCGGTCGTCGTCGTAGCGCTGGTGCCACAGCAGGTACAGGGGGACATCGGGCAACTGGAGCGGCAGCGGAAGCGTGACCAGGCCGAGCTGGTCCCGGGCCGCGCGGGTGACCGCGTCCGGAAGGGTGACCACCAGGTCGGTGCCGCGCGCGAGTTGCAGAGCGAATGCGGCGGTGGGCCCGGCAGCCACGACGCGGCGTTCGAGGCCGCGCGTGGTCAGGGCGTCATCGACCTGGTCGCGCAGGCGTCCGCGCCGCGAGACGGTGAGGTGTTCGGCGGCCGCGTAGCGCTCGAGGCTCAGCGGGCCTTCGGTGAGCGGGTGGCCTGGGCGGACTGAAACGACCAGCCGGTCCCTGCCGACGAGGCGGTGGCGGATGTCGGGGAGCGTCGGAGCGCTGGAGCTTGATTCGAGGTCGACCTCACCTCGGCGCAGCTCGGGGGTGTCCGTGCCGGGTTCGGCGGGCAGGCGCAGCCGGACGCCGGGGGCCTGGCGGTGGACGGCGGTGATCAGGGCGGTGCCGCAAGCGGTGGTCAGGGCGTCGTGCCAGCGCACGGTGAACACGCGGTCGAGAGCCGCCAGGTCGAGTTCCTGCTGCGTGGAGAGAAGTTGGTGGGCCTGCTGCACAAGGGCGTGGACCTGGGCGCGCATGGCCAGCGCGCGGGTGGTGGGGACCATGCTGCGGCCGGTGCGGACCAGGATCTGGTCACCGGTGGCCTTGCGGATGCGGCCCAGGGAGCGGCTCATCGCCGGGGCGGTGACGTGGAGGCGAGCGGCCGCGCCGGCGACGCTCCCCTCTTCGAGCAGGGCGTCCAGGGCGGTGAGCAGGTTCAGATCCAATTGCATGGAAGTAACTCTACAAGTGACAAGCATGCACTTGTTGTTAATGGTCCAGCGGCCTAACTTCGAAGTGCGGGGCGAGACAAGAGCCCCGCTTCGACCGATCCCAGGGAGCCCACCATGAGCACAGTCATGCCTTTCGACGCCGACGTGACGCTCCTGTCCGACGTGACCACCGCGGTGAAGGCCGCCGGCCTCACGCTGCACGACCGCTACACCTCGTACGCCCGAGCAGTGAGCCTCGACGAGGTTGTCGAGGAGATCCACGCCAACGACGACGCGGTGCTGGACGTGCTGCGGGAGCCGCTGCTGCGGGCCCGGCGAGGATCGCAGTGGGCCGAGGACGAGCTGGCCGGCGGCGCGCTCCCGCCCGGGGAATGGTGGGTCGTCGACCCCGCCGAGGGCAACATCAACCACGTCCACGGGATGGAGGACTGGGCCGTGACCGCCACCCTGGTCCGCGACAACCAGCCGGTACTCACCGTCGTCCACCTGCCGCTGACCGGCGACACCTACACCGCCGTCGCCGGCAGCGGTGCCCGCCTCAACGACCGACCGCTGAAGGTGTCCGCCAAGGCCGATATGGGCGCCGCGCTCATCGGCACCGGCCAGGCCAAGCCCGGCGAGGACGAGCGAACCTTCCGGCGGATCGGTGACTCCGTCACCGCCATGCTCATCAACGGCCTGGTCGTGCGTGTGTCCGTTCCCGCCACGATGCAACTCATCCACGTCGCGGCCGGACGCATGGACGCGTTCTGGCAGTTCTCCGACGTCCGCTCCGGCCTGGTCGCCGGCGCACTGCTGGTCTCCGAGGCCGGAGGCACCGTCACCGACCTGGCGGGCGAACCCTGGAACACCGGCAGCCGCGACTTCCTCGCCGCCGCCCCCGGCATCCACCCTGCCGCCCTCAAGGTCCTCTCGCCGATCGCCTGACCGGGCACCTCCCCTCTTTCCACCCGATACCGCAAGGAGCATCACCTCATGACCAGCATCGGCATCCTGGGCGCCGGCCGCGTCGGCGCCAACCTCGCCAACAAGCTCTCCGAGGCTGGACACCACGTCATCCTCGGCCGCCGGAGCCCCACGGAAGAGACCACAGCGGCGGCCGAAGGCACAGCCCCCCGCGTCTCCTTCGCCGACCCGCGCAGCACCGCCAGCACCGCGGACATCGTGATCAACGCGACGCCCGGCGACAGCGCCCTTGACCGCCTGGCCAGCCTGCGGACCGAACTCGCCGGCAAGATCCTCATCGACGTCTCCAACGCCACCCGCGACGCCGGTGACGGCCTGCCCGGCGACCTGTGCTATCCCGGCAGCAGCCTCGCCGAGCAGCTCCAGGCCGCCCTCCCCGACACCCAAGTGGTCAAGACCCTCAACACCATGCTGTTCATGGTCATGACCGCTCCCGAAACCCTGGCCACCCCACCGACCGTCTATGTCTCGGGCAACGACGAGAACGCGAAGAAGACCGTCACCGGCCTGCTTGGCGACCTGGGCTGGCAGCCCTCATGGATCGAGAACCTCGGCGACATCACCACAGCCCGCGCCACCGAGGCCATGGTCCTGATCGTGCCCCACATCCTGCGCCGACACGGCTTTGAGCCCTTCGCCGTCTCCCTCGCCCGCTGACCCCACCAAGACCGGGTTCAGACCAAAGTCAGGCAGCGGGCCCGTGCGTGGCAGCTGGGCGCTGCCACGGACAACGCCCACGAGTAGGTCGCGAGCTCGTAGGCGGCGTCCTCGCCGACCTGGGCGATGACGTACCGCAGGTCGGCCAGGCCCTTCAACGCGACCCAGCGGTTCCTCGGAGGCCAGGCCGCCGAGCCGGCTGACGAGTTCGGTGAGCAGTCCGGTGAGCAGTCCGGTGAGGTCCGCGGGGAGTTGGACGGCCGCGCCCCGGATGACCGGATGGTTGCCGTTGATCTTTTGCTGATCACACATGGATGGCCGCGGGGCACCTTTTCCGCAGCGGCCGGCCGGCCGCGCACACAGCACCCGGAAGAGGGAATCACCGTGAACACCTCGAAGCGCCTTCGGCTCCTGGCCCTCGGCTTTGTCACCTCTGCCGTGATGGGGATCTCCGGCCCCGCGATGGCCGCCACGACGACCGCGGGCCCGCCCATCCGCGGCGGACACGAAGTGACCAACCGCTGCTACTCGGATGTCGCGCCGAGCGCCTACGACCGCATCACCCAGCACGCCCGCGACCGTATGAACGAGCGCGGCGTGACCGAGGACGACATCCAGAAGGTCGTCAGGGTCGGTGCCAAGAACGCCGCGTGCCAGCAGAACGGGAACTGGCGCTACACGCTCGGGCTTTCCAGTGGCGGCGAGCTGGTGGTCCTCGTCGGTCTCGGCGACGGCGGCTGGAACGTCGTCACCGTCTTCTGGAAGGGCGAGTAGCAGCAGTCGGCTCCGCGATCGTCCGTGCCTCCACCGGCACGCCGCCGGAGGCACGGTCGCGGCCCGCCGCACGATCTCTGCGGCGGCCAACCCCTGTGGCACGGCGAGTAGGCCCTGTCCTCCCGAAGCTGCCACGAAGTGACAAGTAGCTCTCTGTAACAAATCCGGGGTGGGCTTGTCCGGGTTTTCGATCTTTCCGGATTCTTGAGGAGCCGCTCGGCGACGTTGGTCCGGTCACGAAGACCGGAGGGAGCGCGGAGTGCGGCAGGAGTGGGAGCCGGAGGACTTGATCGAGGTCTGGACGCTGTTTGGAGGAGGACCAGGAGCGGCTTCGGAGCAAGTCGGGGGCGGCGAACCGGCTGGGATTCGCGCTGTTGCTGAAGTTCTTCGGCTTCCGAAGAACTGCCGAGGAACACGGAACGGACCGGGGCGCCCCATACGTTGAGCAGGGCGGGGCCACGCCGTGCGCACCCGACGAGCACCGAAGGGATGGGGGGACGCGTGCCGCAACAGAGCCGCTCCGCGCGCCTGGCCGCGTCCGCGCTGACCCTCGTCGTCACCGTCCTCGCGCTGTTCGTCCCCGTGGCCGGGGCGCAGGGCATGCCCATGCCCGCCGACAGGCCGCTCGCCCACCACACGGTGGCGGGGCACGCCGGACAAGGGGCAGGACCGGACGACGTCCCGGCGCGGCATGTCGCGGTCACGCACCGACCTGACGCCCACATCCCGGGCCCGCAGCCTGCGGACCCCGCGCGTACGGCCGCCGACACGGCCCCGCGCCGCGCCCTGGGCGGGCCCGACACGGGCCCCGCCACCGCACTCGCGCCGCCGCGCAGGCCGGCCGAGTCCGCCGCCCCGCGCGGCCCGCCCCACCGATGAGCACGCAGACCGTCATCGACGCCTGACCCTTCTGACCCGGCGCACACCGCGCGGGGCCGGTCACGCGTCCCTCCGTCCTGCCCTCATCGTGGAGTACGCATGTCTCGCGCACCCTTGTCCCGCCCACCCTTGTGGAGGGCGATCGTCGCGCTGGCAGCCGTCGCGCTGTCCCTCTACATCGCCCTCACCCAATCCGCCCGCCTCGGCCTCGATCTGCGCGGCGGCACCCAGATCGTCCTGGAGACCCGGGACTCACCCACCGTCAAGGCCGACGCCGCATCCACCGACCGCGCTCTGGAGGTCCTCAGGCAGCGCGTCGACGCCCTCGGCGTCTCCGAACCCGGCATCGCCCGCTCCGGCGAGAAACGGATCATCGTCGAACTGCCCGGAGTGCAGGACCCACGCAAGGCCGCCGAGGTCATCGGCCGCACCGCACAGCTCACGGTCCACCCGGTGACGGGGGCGACGGCCGACAAGGGCTCCGCGAAGCCCGAGGCCGACGGATCGCGCACCCTGCCCGACCCGGACCAGCCGGGCAACCACCTGAAGCTGGGCCCCACCGCCCTCACCGGCGAGGGGGTCGAGGACGCCGAGGCGGTCCTGGACCAGCAGTCGCTCAGCGGCTGGATGGTCTCCCTCGACTTCCGCAAGGGCGCGGGCGACACCTGGGCGAAGATCACCTCGGACGCGGCCTGCGCGCCTCAGGGCGCTCCGGAACGCCGCGTCGTCATCACCCTCGACAACAAGATCATCTCGGCGCCCGGCGTCACCGCGGACGTGGTGTGCGGGACCGGTATCACCGGCGGCTCCACGCAGATCAGCGGCGGCTTCGGCCGAACCGAGGCGCGCGAGCTGGCGGCGCTCGTGAAGGGCGGCGCGCTGCCGGTGCCCCTCGACGTCGTGGAGCAGCGCACGGTCGGCCCGACGCTCGGCGCCGACGCAATCGAGGCGAGCACCAAGGCCGCGCTCATCGGCATCGCCCTG
This sequence comes from Streptomyces sp. 147326, assembly GCF_045000215.1. Taxonomy (NCBI): domain Bacteria; kingdom Bacillati; phylum Actinomycetota; class Actinomycetes; order Kitasatosporales; family Streptomycetaceae; genus Streptomyces; species Streptomyces sp. 147326. Next base: position 8,864,145 of record NZ_CP134201.1, read on the forward strand.
ACCGCACTGTTCATCACCGTCGTCTACCGGCTCCTTGGCGCGCTCGCCGCCTTGGCCCTCGCGCTGTACGGCCTCATCTCGTACGCCGCTCTGGTGGCGCTCGGCGCGACGCTCACGCTGCCGGGGCTCGCCGGGTTCGTCCTGGCGATCGGCATGGCGGTGGACGCGAACGTCCTGGTCTTCGAACGGGCCAGGGAGGAGTACCTGGGCGTCCGTTCCAAGGACTTGGCGAAGCCGGTGAAGACCGGCTTCGCGAAGGCGTGGAGCGCGGTGATCGACTCGAACGTGACGACGCTGCTCGCCGCGGGATTGCTGTTCTTCTTCGCCACGGGCCCGGTCAAGGGCTTCGGGGTCACCCTGTGCATCGGCGTCCTGGCATCGATGCTCACGGCGCTCGTGATCACCCGCGCGCTCGCGGACTTCGCCGTCGCCCGCAGCTTCGTACGCAAGCGCCCCGGTCTGACGGGCATCGCCTCGACGGGCCGGGTCCGCACATGGCTGTCCCGCCGCAACCCGAACCTGGTCCGCCACCGTCGCCGTTGGCTCGGCGCGAGCGCACTCCTGGTGGCGGTGGCCGTCGCAGGCATCCTCATCCGCGGCCTGGACTTCGGCGTGGAGTTCACCGGCGGCCGCCTCGTCGAGTACAGCACCAGCAGGTCCGTCGACGCGGACACGGCCCGGAACGCCGTGTCCGACGCGGGGTTCCCGCGCGCGGTGGTGCAGGAGTCCGGCGACGGCGACATCACCGTACGCACGGAGAAGCTCACCGACGACGAACAGCAGCGCGTCAAGGCGGCCTTGGAGAAGCCCGGCGGAACCGTCACGGTGGAGCGTGACGAACAGATCGGCCCGAGCCTCGGCAGCGAACTGCGCCACAAGGCGCTCCTGGCCCTGGGCATCGCGGTGGCCGCCCAGCTGATCTACCTCAGCGTGCGGTTCCGCTGGACCCTGGCGGCAGCGGCAGTCTCTGCGATGGTCCACGACGTCCTCCTCGTGGTGGGCCTGTTCGCCTGGCTGGGCAGGCCGGTGGACAGCGTCTTCCTGGCGGCGCTGCTCACGGTGATCGGCTACTCCGTGAACGACACCGTGGTCGTCTTCGACCGCGTCCGCGAAGCGCGCCGCCGAGACCCCCGAGGCGACCTGGAGAAAACGGCCAACCACGCGGTGGTCCAGACACTCCCGCGCACGGTGAACACGGGCATGGGAGCCCTGTTCATCCTGACCGCACTGGCGGTACTGGGCGGCGACTCGCTGGCGGACTTCTCCGTGGCGCTGATCGTGGGCGTCCTGGTCGGCATCGCCTCGACCATCTTCACCGCGGTCCCGATCGCGATCGCCCTGGAACACCGCAACCCGACAACCCCACCGGCACGGGGCCGCCGCGCCGCGAAGGAAGTCCCTGACGGGTACAGCCCGTTGGAGGCGCGGAGCAAGAAGGAGAGGGGGACGGGGGCGGTCGTCTGAGCCCGCGAGGACGGCCCTGAGGCCGAGGGCAGCCTCCATCACACGCCGACCGGGCCTCCACGGAGCTCCGACAACCGCGGCCACGCTCCGCGGAGGCCCGGTCGGCACGATGCCCGGGGAAGCGGCACCTCTGTCACCATCATGACTTTCGGTCACGGGATGTTGCGCATTCGCTTCCGGATTTCCTCATCAAAGGGTGTTAGCGGGTTCTTGAAGGGCCGTGGTTTTTGAGGGAGTTGTTGAGGGTCCTGGGACCCGATCCGGTGGTTTCGGGCTGATCCTCAGAAAACGGGTCGCAGCACTGCATCGGGTGCGCTCGGGTGGGAGGACAGCCGGGCGAGTGCGAACGGGCCGGTCGGACCCAGTACGGTCCGGCCGGCCCCTGTGCTGACATCTTCTGCCACGGCGACCGAGGTGATCTGTCCACGTGTCTAGGTGGAGAAGACGAGAAGCGCGTTCGCTTCGGCATCGAGCCATGCCTGTTCCGGGTACGGGGGCGTTGGGCTGCCGGTGGTGTAGGTGTGGGGCAGCGCGAGCTGGCTGCTGTCGGTGGTGAGGGTGGGGGCTGGTGCGGTGGCGAAGAGGTAGAGCGCATCGCTGCCGGACTCGGTCACCAGGTGGGGGCCGGGCAGAGGCGCATACGCGACCGCGTGGATCGCGCTGTTCGCGGCCAGGGGTGTGCGGAACAGGCGGCGCAGCTGCTCGAACTTCGCCGAGCTGATCACGCTGGAGCTGGCGTCCGCGTCGGCCGGCTCACGACATCTGCGCTCCCGGGGGCGAAGACGCTGACGGCCCGCAGTGCCAGCAGGTGCGCTGTCACATGGTTCTCCCACACGCCACGGCGCTGGCCTTCCCGCAGCAGCTTCACCAGCAGCTCACGCATCCGGGCGAAAGTGAAGCGGTCGAAGCCGGCGAGGAGTTCCGTGTGCACCCAGTCGGCGTCGCTCTGCCGGCCGGCAAGGACAGCATCGCTGAGCGCGGAGTCGAAACGCGTGGTCCGAGCATCGGGGTCCCGCGTCAGGAATCCTTCCAGGCTCCTCTGTGCGGTGGTGTGGTGTCGCTGCCTGCGCAGCAGCGACAGCAGCAGCGCCGATTCCAGGACCCGGCTGGCGCAAGGTCCAGGCACGGACCCGTCGTCCCGTACCTGCGCTGCGAGATGGTTGGCCAGGTCGTGGCGAGCCCGGTCGACTTCCGTCACCCCACCCGCCCCTGCTGGGTGGGAACGCGGCGCAGGTACGGCATGAACGGGAGTGGCAGGCTCGGCATTCACGATGACTTTCCGTTCGGGGCACTGCACCAACTCGCGGGAGGCTACGCGAGCCCGGCGACGGCAGGCACCGCCAGGGCCAGGGCGATCCCGACCGGCGCCCAGGTCTCCTGCCCGCCGACGTCGACGCGCATCCCGTTCTCCCGCAATGACCGTGGTCCGTACGCCCTGGCGGCTCAACTCCGCCTCGACGGCGGCCTGGGTAACGGTGGCGGACGAGCGGGATGCTGAGGAAGGCGAGCGCGATCAGGATCTGGAGAGCGGCGATCGTGGTGTTCATCGGGGGTCCTCGTTTCGGTGTTCCTGCCTGGCGACGACGTCACGATGACGCGCCGGGCTGACCGGACCGAACAGCTCACCGACAGCCCGCTGACACGCTCCCGTCGTCCTTGCCGCGATCACGGGTTGCCGATCGGTGCCCCCTATCCGAATCAAATCCGATCGAACGCTTTTATTAAGGTCAAACATGTTGATCATCTGTCGACCCGGAGCTCAGGGGGGGGAGGCACCGTGGGAAACGTAGATCTCTCGGTGGAGGCCGAGCGGCTCAAGAGCCTCGCCCGCGACCTCGACGCGATGCAGGAAGTTCTGACGAAACAACTGCTGCGCATGGACGAGATCGTGGACGCCATCGAGGCGCGGTGGCGGGGGCCGGCAGCGGAGGCGTACCGCGCCCGGCATCGCGCGGCAGCGGAGGACGCCGTAACGATCAGGGGGACCATGAACCTGCTCGCTGAGGCGGTGCGCCTCAGCGAGGGCGGGTTCACGGCGCAGGAGCTCGAAGTCCTGCAGCAGTTCAGACGGGTACAGGCGGGGGCTGACGTGTCAGCGGAGGCGGACGCCCTCTCCACACCGAACGTCGCACCGGTCACCGCGCCCCGGAGCCGCATAGCCGACCTGTGAGCAGGTAACACCGGCTCGACCGACCATCAAGGACACGAGGGGGAACCGTGCCGTCTGGCGACGACGGGATATCAGTCGACTTCGCGACGCAACAGCAGCTCGCGGGCGACCTTGAGGCCATCCTCAAGACACTTAACAAGCAGCTCGACGCGCTCTACGAACGGGCCGAGAAGGTCGTGTTGACCTGGGACGGCGAAGCCAGGCAGTCGTTCATCGACCAACTCGACCGATGGGACCGGTCGGCGCAGGACCTGGTTGCGACCCAGGCCTGGCTCCACGACATCGTCGTCAACGGGCACCACAACTACGCGAACGCCCACAAGGCCGTGCTGCGCGGATGGGGAGCGGCCTGATGGCAGGAACCGCTCCGCCCCCGCCAAACCAGAACGGCGGCTTCGACGTCCAGCCAGTGCACGTCTACCACGCCTCGGAGCTGGTGAAGGATGCGCAGTTCGCCCACGCCGACCGGGCATTCGCGCTCGTCGACGCGCTGAACAAGTACAACCAGTCCGCCGGCAGAGGCTGGGGCGCCCACAACTTCGCGGTCGCCTACATGATCGTGACGGAGAAGTTCCTGGAGGCCTGGGGCAGGAGCGTGGTCAGCGTCGGCGGCGCCGCCGTGGGCCTGACCATCACCGCCAACCACTATGTGCTGGCTGACTGGGAGGCGAGCGGTCGCAAGGGTACGCAGCCGAGGAACACCCCGGAGCCCGCCGTCATCGACAAGCCGCCTCGGTACGGCCCGTCAACAGCATCAAGTGGTTGGCCCAGGTCATGGACACCACCAGGGCGACGACCGAGCGCTGCGGCAAAGAGGCCGCCAGGGCCACGGCCAAGGACTTCACGAACGGCCTGGACCTGAGGGACGTCACCAAGCTCGCGGTCGGCGCGATCGTCGGCGAAGTCATGCTCTCATTCCGGTCTCACATGGACCAAGCGACCGTGGACACAGCCGTCGACCACTACCACAGCGAGTTCGACGCAGCGGCCGACAAGCTGATCAAGCTCGTACCGGAATTGGAAGAGGCGATCCTCAGCGCCCCGACGTACCAGTCCGAAATTGCGCGCGCCCAGGGGTTCGGTGCGCGGTCGCTCAACGAGTTCAAGCAGGAACACAGCTGGCAGCGCGGCGGCGAGAGTCCCACCCCGTTCATGTACTCGTTCGACCTGGCGACGAACGAGGACCTCGGGGGCGGGCACACCCTGGAGAAGCACGTCGGCAAGACCGATGAGCAGCTGCTGCAAAGGCACCGGGACCAGTCCAAGCCGTCCGGGAAGCTCGAGCTCATGTCGGCGTCGAGCTTCGCCGACTTCGAGTCCGCCCAGAAATACACTCAGTACAACATCCGCCACAACACCGCGGAAATCCAGGAATGGCTGAAGAATCCTCCCCCGGCCAAACGTGCACTGTCCATCGTCGTGCCATCGATACCGTTGGAAGGCCCGCTCACCGGAGACGCAGTGACCGGACGAACCTCTCGGGGTGTGAACAACGTGCCGATGCCCGTTGAGGATGCCAAAGGTGTGAGAACGCGCCTTCAGTACGACCCGAACCTGAATCCGCCTTTCGTCGTCCACACATCGTCACCTGAGTAGTGGAGTGAATGATGACTGAACTCACCGCGGAGGCGTGGGCAGACGCGCTCGAGCTCTACCAATACAGCTATACCTCCGTATCCGTTGTCCGCCGGGAGCACGAGGAGTGGTGGCTCGACACCGCCGCGATCATGCGCGGTCAGACTCCCGACCCACGCGGATGGCGATCGCTCGATCCGGACGAGGACGAGGACGAACGACGGGACGATCCGCTGTTCCCCTTCGCCGAGGCCCCGACTACACCCGAAGACGTGGTCCGCTTCCGGCAGCGAGTGACCGAGCTTCCCCGGAGCTCGGTCCAGTCGCTGGTCGTCCTGCTCGGTATTTCCGGCCTGGAGGTGGCCAAGGCGGCGGATTTCGGACGTGACCGGCCCGAAATGGAACGCCGAGCGGGTCTGATCCTCTCGCGCTTCCTCCACGGCACGCGCTTCTACTCCAATGTGGGGTGGAAGACCGACAACCCGGACTTCTACGAGCAGCCCGTCCGCCAGACGGATCCGTTCAGCCGCTACGGCTGGGATGCCGGTCTGATTGCCGTCAACGACGCCGAAGTCGCGATGATCTGGTACTTCGACCCCACCTGATCAGATCCACCGAACTGGGAATCCATGCTGACGCGAACCGCCACCTACCCCGACCGGGAAACCGCCCAATGGGCTACCCAGGAGGTCATCACCCGTAACGAGCAGGCCATCCACCGCTGGCTCGCCCAGGGCACCCGCCTCCGGATCACCCTCGAAGCGGCCTGGCCCTCCCGTCCCGATGCGGTCGGCCGCGTCCTGCTCCAGGCCATGGCCTTCGCCGGGCTTGGGCCCGTGGACGTACGGGCGGCACGGGTGGTGCTTCGGCGCGAGCCCGGCGCGCCCGACGGTTTCGTCGTGCACACCACCGTCCCGATCTACCTGTAGAGGCCGTCCCCGATGTCCATGAAGCCCATCGACTTCGACCGCCGCTATGGCGAGCTGGACCAAGTGGTCAGCGCGTACCTCGGTCAGCCCGGAGACGACGAGCAAGACCGGCCGAGCCGCGCTCTCAGCGCGTACCTGCGGCACACCTGGCACACTCGCCCCTGGGCTCTGTCTGCCGCGGAGCAGCAACTGCGCGCTTACGCCAACAATCCGCCCGGTCGGCTGCGTCAGCGGCTGGGCGAGTTCTACCCGGTCCCGGACATCGGTCTACCCGACTCCGAGATCCAGTCATGGCTCGTCCAGCTCGCCGACCACATCAAGCAGAGCATCGAGAGCGGTGAGGCCCCTCGCCCATCGGAGCTGCCCGAGACCCGTTGGGAATGGCATGCGCGTTTCCCCGAACTCGGCCAGTTCCTCGGCGGCTGGTTCTCGCAGGACATGCCAGACGAGTTCACTGACCACGAAGCGGCCGTCCGCGACTACGCCGTCTCGACAGACCACACTCTCGTGGCCCGCGTCGTCGGCGAGATCCACGAGCTGCTCGCACTCGGACTGGACGAGACCGACCACGCAGTCGCCGTGGCAGAACTGGGAATGGAGCTCGAACCGCCGGGAGACCACTCTCCGGGCAGCTGGCTCAGTGCCGTCGCCGATGAGCTGAGCGGCTTCCGGCCCAAGCACGTGTAGCCGGCTACTGCCGGTGGCGACGGCGGTCGCGTCGGCCCCGAGAACGGCGTACTGGGGTATGGACTCCAGCTCGACGACCGAGCCAAGGCGAGGTACTTCGACCCCACCCTCGATCAGCTAGTGGCGGAGGTCCAACAACGGGAGCTTCCTTCAGCCCATGGATCAACTCGCTGCGGACTCGGAGTCACTGGTGCAGTTCGTCCACCCCGCCCTGGTCGCCGAGGTCAGCGCCGACCGCGCCATCGACCACGGCGGCGTCTACCGCCACCCGCTCCGCTTTCAGCGCCTTCGCCTGGATGTCGGGCTCGAAGACGTACCCGGGTTCGGCGAGGGTCCGGCGGTGGCCGCCGGCTGACCGGGCGGGGGCGGGTGCAGTGGCGTTTCGCCGGTGAACCGGCGTGCCCGAGCGGGTGAACCAGGTCCCGTGGGCCTGTTGCTGACGGCGCGGCGGCCGGTAGAACCGGGCCATGATGATCATGATGCGGTCCGCTGTCGCGGCCGCCGCTGCTCTCGCCCTGACCCTGACTCTGCCCACGGCCGCGCACGCGGCCGCACAACCCCCTACCCAGGCTCCGGCCGCGGCCGTCGTGCCGCAGGTGCTGCCGATCGGGGTCGCGGTATCCGCGCTGCCCGTCGAGGTAGAGGACCGGACCGGCTACCAGCGGACCTCGTTCCGGCATTGGAACGCCGGCGACATCCCGGCCGACGGCTGCAACACCCGCCAGGAGGTCCTCCTGGCCGAGGCGGTCGTGTATCCGGAGATCGGACCGGGCTGCACCCTGGCGGGCGGCGTGTGGTGGTCGTATTACGACGAGCGGGAGGTGACACCGGCCGGCGCGCTCGACATCGACCACATGGTCCCGCTCGCCGAAGCGTGGGATTCGGGCGCCAGTTCGTAGACCGCGCAAAGGCGCGAAGCGTACGCCAACGACCAGAAGCAGCTCTCCTCCCTGGTTGCGGTCACGGCGCGTTCGAACCGGTCGAAGGCGGACCAGGATCCGGCGGAGTGGCTGCCGCCGGCCCCGGACGCGCTGTGCCGGTACGGCGCCGAATGGACGGCGACCAAGTTCCGCTGGGGCCTCGCGGTCGACGAGGCGGAGCGCGACCGGCTGCTCGACATCGCGGCCGGCTGCGGCGGCACCGACGTGGAGTTCACCCCCGCCCCATAGAGCGGCCCGGAGGTGAAGGCCGCCACCGACGGGTGGCAGCCCTTCGTCATGCTCCAGAGTTTTCGCGTCGCGTTCAGGTCGCGTTCGGGCCCTTCCGGACGCGTCAAACGCCTCGGGCTGCTCCTGACCGCAGCGGGCCGGCAGGGTCCAACTGCGTGCGCTGTTGGGCTGCCGGGGATGTGAGCGGGTGCGCGGGCGGGGCACGGTGGCGGCAGGAACGTGTGGGTGAGGGTGGTGTGCTGGTGGAGTGGGACTGGTGGACGGTGGAGTTCGGGGACGCGCACGCGGGCGCGGTCGGTGTCCTTGTCGGCGGTGGTGAGCCGGGGCCGGTGTACTTCGATGCCGGGAGCGGTTCGGACGTGCCGTCGACCACGCACTGGTCGGCGTACGACGGCCGGCACCGCCGCCCGCGCGCCGAGGCTTTGCGGGCGGTGTGCGCATGCGGCTGGCGCGGCCCGGCTCAGTACCCCCTGGACTGGCACGCGATCGGCGACCAGCCCCTGTACGAGGCGGACGTCGACCTCGCCGGACCGCTCGCGGACTGGACCGCACACCTGTCCCTCGTCCGCGACGATGCGGTACCGCTGCCTCAGCCGCTGGCCGCGCTCCTGGTCGAGATGGCCGGGCAGCTGACCGTCACGGCGGCGGACGCGCCGTTGGCCGAGCTGCGCGCCGCCGGGGTGCTGGAGCGGGTCGCTGCCCGGGTGGCCCGGGAGGCCGCCGGCGCGCTGTGCGACGCCGGCATGTCCGCCGAGACGGTCGCCACCGGGCTCGGGACCGCCCGCTCCAAGGCCCTGGTCCTCCTCCTGACCGCGCAGGACAGGTAACAGCAGCCGGTCGGCATCGCCCCCACGCGTACGCCGCTACCCCGCGCCTCGACGTCCTCGCCGGGCCGGGGGCCCGCTTACTGGGGTCTTCACGAGACCGTGGTGCGCGTGTACTTGGTCTGGGAGCCAGCCGGCGTCCCGGAGCTGGGTGAGGCGTTCGGCGGCGACGGCGCTGATGGCGTAGGCGGCCGATCCACTGGTTGTCGTCGAGGTGGTGGCGGGGGTCGGTCCGTCGTCGGCGAGGGCGATGACGGTGTCCGCTACGGGTCCGTTCATGGTGACGTGCTGGAGCCAGGTCCGTCCGGCGGGTCCGAGGACGGCCGGTCGGTTGAGGGAGAATTTGGGGCGGGCGAGGACGGCGTCGTGGAGCAGTCCGCAGAGCTGCTGGCGGGCGTAGGCCTGGGTGGTCGGGCAGGCGGTGCTGTCGGCCGTGGAGGAGGTGATGGCTTCGGCGTCGTGGGTGAGGTGGGCCAGCATCAGGTCCAGGGCGGCCGTCTCACCGGCGATCTGCTGTGTACTGATCATGCCGGTACAACGATGCGACTCCTGCTCTGGGGGCGCTCATGTTGCGGGTGGCGCCGACGCACTGCTTTGACGCGCGGGCGCCTGAGGCGCTCCTGCCCCGGGTGGGGCGGGAGCCGGCCCGCGGCGGTCAGGTGACGCCGAGGCCGCAGCCGGTGCATACCAGGACCTCGGTGGGGCCGGTGCCGATCCACTCGCCGGGGGCGGTGTCGGAGACCGGGCAGGTGGCGGGGGTCTGGGCCCACTTGCGGCCGGGGACGATGAGGACCTGGCGGCCAGGAGCGTTGAGGCTGCCGCCGTGGGTCTCGGTGGGGATCGACAGGTTCCAGATGCGGCCGTCGATCGCGGCGGGTGTGGTCTGGACGGGCTCGAGTCTCGAGTGCAGACTTCACCGGAGCCGCGCACCTGCCCTGCGCCGCCCCGCCGGGCGGGGCGGCGCAGGGCCCGTTGGTGTCACGGTTCGAGGTCGACGACCCCTTTGCCTCCCAGGATGTCCAGCGGCACGGAGACCTGGTCGTGCGTGATCAGCCATTCGCCGTCGATCTTCCGGAAGCAGAAGGTGACCCGGACCCACATGCCGCCCGCCGCCGTCCCGTCGGGCAGCGTGCCGCTGAGGCGGCCGAAGCCGTGTGTGAACGCCACGTCTTCGCCCACCGTGGGCATCAGGTCGCGCACCTCGTAGGTCACCTCCTGGAAGAAGGTGAACACGTTCGCCCAGTTCTTGAGTTTCGCGTCGATCCCCACGTGCTGGAGCGGCGGATCGATGTCGAAGGACACGACGTCCGTCGAGTAGAGCCGCCTCAGACCCTCGAAATCCTTGGCCTGGATCGCGTCGATGATCCCGTCGATGTGGCGGCGGATCGCGGCTTCGTCCGTCTCGCGCTGTGTGGGGGTGGCTGTCCGTCCTTCCGTGCTCTGGGCGACGACGTGATCCAGCAGTGTGTCGAGGGCGCTGACGCGGTGGGCGCCCGGCTTGAGTGTCGAGTGGTCCTCGAAGTCGGTGTGCAGGGACAGCGAGACCTGCGGGGTCACTGCACCCATCTGGAGGAGCTCACACAGTGCCCGCAGCTGCCGGGCCGCATGGGCGCCGCCGCCAGCGCCGTAGGAGACGAACCCAACGGCCTTGTGGGTCCACTCCGCGTACAGGTAGTCGATCGCGTTCTTGAGCACGCCGGGGATGGAGGCGTTGTACTCGGGGGTGACCATGACGAATCCGTCGAAGCGGGCGATGGTGTCAGCCCATGTCCGGGTGTGCCCGTGCTGGTACCGCCCAGCGAGCGCGGGCAGTGGCTCGTCCAGATGCGGCAGCGGGTGGTCGAGCAGGTCGATCACCTCGAATGCGGCGTCGCCGCGGCGGGTCGCCCGCTCGTGGATCCACCGGGCGACCTGGTCGCCCTTGCGGCCGGGGCGGGTGCTGCCGATGAGTATTCCGATCCTGGTCATCGCTGTCTCCTGATGTGTTTCACCCGGGTTCTCCGGGCCGGTGGCGTCTCTGAGCGGTATGACGACACGACCCCGCGGAACGTCAGGGAGAGTCGAAGACCTGACAATCGGACGTGCTGTCTCGTCGGACCGCCGAGGTACGATCCGAGATCAGGGAGCCACCGGAACCATGACCGATCACGCGAAGTCACGGCACGACGAGTCCGACGCAGGCTTGGACGGGATCATCAGCGAGCGGCGGCGGCTGATCGGTCTTGCCTACCGGCTCCTCGGTTCCCTGGCCGAGGCCGAGGACGCGGTCCAGGAGACCTACACCCGCTGGTATGCCATGTCCCGACAGCAGCAGGACGCCATCGAGTCCCCCGGCGCCTGGCTGACGACGGTCGCCACCCGCGTGTGCCTGGACCTCCTCGGCTCGGCGCGGGTCCGGCGCGAGCGTTACATGGGCGAATGGATCCCAGAGCCGCTGCCCGAGCAGACCGACTGGATCAGCGGGCGCCCGGGCACCGCCGCGACCGATCCCGCGGACCCGGCCGACCGGGTCACACTCGACGAGTCGGTGAGCATGGCGTTTCTCGTCGCCCTCGAATCCATGACCCCGGCTCAGCGCGTCGCACTCATCCTGCACGATGTCTTCGGCTACCCGTTCGCCGAGATCGCCGGGATCACCGGCCGTACCCCGGCGGCATGCCGCGAACTGGCCTCCTCCGCCCGGCGCCGCGTCCGCGCCTCCCTGCCCCCTGCGGCCCCGGCAGCCCACCAGGCGGGCCTCGTCAGGGACTTCAAGCAGGCGTGGCACGCGCAGGACATCAACGCCCTCGTCAGACTCCTCGCCCCCGGCGCGACGTTCACGGCGGACGGCGGCGGCGTGGTCGCCGCCGCGCTCCACCCGATTGAGGGCGGCGAAGGAATCGCGCGCTACCTTACCGACCTCGCCGTCCGGGCGTCCGGCGCCCTGACGGTCCTGGAGCGCACGGTCAACGGCCGGGCCGGTCTGGTGATCGAGCACGAAGGCGTCACCGTGGCCGTGTACGCGTTCGACGTCGCGGATGACCGGATCACGCGCATCTGGGCAGTGCGCAACCCCGACAAACTCCGCCCGTGGACGGCGGGCTGACCGGCTGGACTTCGACAGCGCGGCACCTACTGCAACCAGGCGCTCGGCGGCCTGCACGACGCGGTCGCCGACGCGTGGCTCCTCATTGCGAAGCTCGAACAAATGGCTGCGACGCCGTCCGCCTCGCCCTGGCGATCCTCCCCGAGCGCGAGCCAGGGCCAGAGCCGCACGCGCGGCTACTTTCACAGTCGTTTGTCTGAAGCGCCCCGCCCTCGGTACAGCGCCAGGCGGCAACACACCCGTACCGGCGTCCGTCGACCGGATCACTCCTCCGGGGGGTCCATGTCCGCGAGCTGGCGACGTGCCTGTTCCGCCTCCCGCGTGCGCCCCAGCAGCTCCAGCGAAGCGCGGAGCAGATAGCGGCCTGGGCCATCAGCCGCTCCTCGGTGTAACCGGCGCACAGGGGTCCGGTGCAGCTGGCTGGAGCGGCGGGCCCTGCCTGGTCGAGGGCGTGATGGGCTTCGTCGAGGGTGCGGGCGACGGTGTCGGGGGCGGCGCCGGTGAGCGCGGGGGCGCGGGCTTCCTGCTGGAGGGCTTCGGCGTGGGCACGGGGCGGCAGCCGCCAGGGGCCGTGTGCGGCGGTGCGGGCGAGGTCGAGCATGCGGGCCGACGACAACGCCAGTTCGCCGCTGCGGCCCGGCCCACCCCGGCGATCCGCACGGCGTGCACGCCAGGTGCCGTAGAGGGCGGCGGCGCCGGTAGCGCCGCCGGACCCGGCCTCGCCGATCGTGAGATAGGTGCCGGCGCAGGGCGCGAGGAGCCCGACCAGCACCACGGCAGTTCTGCCGCGTGAAGTGCGGGTGCGTACGGGGCGGGCCCTTCCGGGGCGGCCGTCCGGACCGCCTCCTCGGTGATCCGTACGGTTCCGTCCCACGGTGGCGGTTGCGGAGCGTGTGCGGAAGAGGGCCCCCGCCGGTAACAGGGGCCCTCTCATATCCGTGGGGTGTCCGCGCCTGGCCCAGGAGGACTTGACGGGGGGTCTCACGGCCGTGGCCGCCCCGGGGAGCGGCCGCACAGTTCAGTCTCACCACGGTCGGCGGGCAATAGCAAGATCGAATGGCCGTTCCGGCGTGTTCCGAACGTCAAATGGCCAGGCCAGCGTTCTGGACGGGTGCGTCGGTGGGGCCGTGTGCGCGGCCCCGGCCGACCCGTTCACGGCGCCGTTCGAATCCTCGTGAGCGGGGCGAAATCCGGCTTGGTCGATCGCGGAACGACCGGTGCCAGGAACGGATTTGAGGGCCGCGTGTTCCGGTGGGACCAGATGCTTGCCAGCCGCTGACTGATCACTGCAGGCTTACTTCCCATCACGGCCCGTAACCCGGTGCTCCGGTAAAGCGCCGCTCGGGCCTGCCCTGCACGTCACGTCGCCCAGGAGGCTTCCCATGCATCTTCATCGATTTCCCCGCCGTCACGGCCGGCCGGCTGCCGGCGCCCCGTCCTGCGGGACGGGTGCGCTCTCCGGCGGCCTTCGCGTGGTCGTCTTCGTGGTCGTGGTGACGGTCGTCGTCGCCCTCCTGAAGTCCGGCCAGTCCATGCTCGACGCGTTCGGGCTCGTGGCGGTCGCCGCCGGCGCGGCCGTCCAGATCAGCTCGTGGCTCGGCCAGAGCGCCGCTACCGCTCCCGGGGGAGCGGCATGACGGGCCTGACATTGCCCGGCGGCGCTGCCGCCTGGCGGGAGCAGCTGTACACGATCGGCACCGACAAGGAGTTTCGCGGGCTGTTGGCCGGCGTCCCGCGGTCCATGGGACTGACGTTGGACCAGGTCGCCACCAAGGCAGCGGAGAAGGGGGGCCTGCCGCTTCCGAAAGGCACCGTGGGGGCAACCCTGTCACGGGACAAGCTCCCGAAGGCCGAGTTCGTGCAGCAGCTGCTCCGGGTCTGCGAGGTGGAGGAAGCCGACCAGGCCCTGTGGCTTCGGGTGTGGCACGCCGTGGCAGACGGTCGTGCCCCCATCGGGCAGCCGGAGGACCTAGTGCCCCCGAAGGGCTCCGTGCCCGAGCAGACGGACTCTTCGGGCTCGGCCAAGGAGGCAGACTCCGCAGCGGCGGTGCCCCGCGGCTGGGCTCGGCTTCCCGGGATCGCGCGTGATCGGTCCCGGGGCGTGCCCCGGCGTTGGCTGGTCACGCTGATCGCGGCAGCGTTGGTGGCCCCGGCCGTCGGCGGTGGCGTGTGGTGGTACAGCGCCCACTGCGGCACCACGAATCCGGCTCTGCGCACCGTGCTGGGCGGTGAATGTTCGGGAGTCACAGACGGCAGCGACGGGCACGGCATCTTCGGCCCCGGTCTCCACAAGGCCCTCGCCGCGATCGACGCCGAGAACCAGGCGGTGATGAAGGAGGGCGGGTACGTCACGGTGGCGCTGATGGCGCCGCTGACCAAGAGCGACAAGAGCCTGACGAGCGACCGGGCCGCGCATCAGGTCGAAGGGGCCTTCATCGCCCAGCACGAAGCGAACAAGGACAAGGCCTACCCCAAGATTCGGCTGGTGCTGGCCAACATGGGCAGCAACGAGTCGAACTGGCCTGCCGTCGTCGAGGAGCTCAAAGCGATGACCGGCGGAGACGACCGGCTCGTCGCGGTGACCGGCATGGGTCTGAGTCAGAAAGAGTCGATCGACGCCGCGCGCTCACTGTCACAGGCCCACATTCCGATGGTCGGCGACGTGATCACCGCAGACGGCTTCGACAAGAGCGGCGCGATCGACCGCGGCGCACAGATCCCGGGCCTGGTGCGAGTGGCCCCCAACGTCAGCACGCAGATCAAGGCGCTCGCCCAGGAACTGGGCAAACGTCCGGAGATGAAGGCCGGGGCCCTGGTCAGCGCGCCGGAGACCCCGGACGGAAATCCCGACTTCTACACGCAGTCCCTGGAAGCCGCCATCCGCAACCCGCAGATGGGCCTGCTGCCCTACCTGGAGGCGGGAGGTCTCTCGTTTAACTTCACGGTCCAGCAGGGTGCCGAGGAAAGCAGCCTGGGCACCATCGCCAACAACCTGTGCGGCACTCCCAAAACCGACGTGGTGTTCTACGCGGGCCGCGCGACCTACCTGGAGATGTTCATCGCGAAGCTGCATGACCGCCCCTGCCGCACCACCGCGATCACGGTGGTCACCGGCTCCGACGCCGCCACCGTGAACTTCGAGATCGAGGGACTGAACGACCCCAGCGCGCCCATCTCCGTGCTCTACGTCCCGCTCGCCGACCCTGACCAGCTCGCCGACAGCGCCAACCCCGACCAAACCCTCTACAAGGACTTCGCCACCGAGTTCACCACTCCCCATCACGGACAGGAGTTCGACAAAACCCACCTGGCCAGCGGCTGGGCGGTCATGGCACACGACGCCCTGCTCACGGCGCGGCTGGCAGTCCGCAACGCCACCGGCACGTCCCAGACCCCGCCCAACGTGCGCGCGGTGGGAGACCAGCTCTATCTGTTCGACAGCTTGAACGTGGTCACGGGAGCCGGCGGTGTCTTCCGCATCGACCCGCAGAGCGGAAACCGCAAGGGCAGCCACGACCCCAAGGTCGTACGCAAGGGAACCCACCACCCATAACCGACCCCCCCAGCGGACCCCATGGGGCCTGCTGGGGGCCCGCACGCACGCAGCGGCGCTCGGACCCCCGCACGTGATCGCGGTACTCGTGCGCCGCCGTCGTTGACGGCATCGGCCCAAGAGCCGAGGGGGCGCTGCACGCGGCGCCCCCGCCCCGTGGCGCGGACGGCACGAAGCCCGCAGCGCAGCAGCAGAGGAACCGGCGCGGATCGCCACCGCCAGCGGCCCGCGCCGCGGACCTGGACCGGACCCGGGTCCACCTGCAGCTGCTGGAGACGACCGGGGATGGCGGTGGGGACCAGAACCAGCTGGTTCCCCACATCACCATCCCGCCGGAGCCCCCCTTCCCGCCGAGCAACGGAGCAGGACGGGGACGGGGGAGGGTCTTCCTGGCCATCGTCTGCGCGCTCGTTCTGCTGGCTGTTGGTGTCGCCGCAGGTGTGTGGGCAGCCTCGGATGACGAGCCGGCCGCCGCGAACGCCAAGCCGCCTGGATCCTCACCCGGCGCCACCAACACTCCCACCCCCACACCGACGCCGAGCCCGTCAGCGGATACCAGCTCCCCATCCGCGAGTCCGCCACCGACCACCAGCCCCGATCCTGCGTTCACCGCCCCTTCTGAGCCGACCACCTCACTAGTCAAGCTGAACCCGCTCACGACCACCTACAGCCCTTACAACACCGGCTCCCGGAGAGCGAACCTGGTGACGTACCCCGTCACCCTCAGCTCACACTGCGCGGAGACCACCTGGCAGCTCGACCGCAAGTACGCCACCCTCGTCACCCGCTACGGCGCCACGGACGACACGATCTCCGAGTACTCGTTCTTGTTTCCGTCGTGGTCGACGGCAAGGTGGTCTCCGAAGGCCGAGCGGACCCGGGCCATGAGGTCGGCGCGCTCAGCGTCGATGTCCGGGGTGCGTTCCGCCTCACCCTCAAAACAGGTCTGGCTTTGTTCACGGGTTGCGGTTCTGGCTCAGGTTCTGTGGTGTGTCCCTGCCTCGTTCACCGAGCGTGTCGGGGTGCACGCACCAGCTGCCACGTCGTGTGCGCGCCGACGACTGCCGCAACAACCGCGACGGCTGTGAAGAAGACGATCAGGAAGGGACTCTCACACATGGCCGCGGTCACAATCATGGACACGAGGACAGTCCAGTCGACCCACGTCCGCTTCAACCACATCGCCAAGTCGCGCACGCCCTTCCCGGCGAGAAACCAGAGCATGCGCCGTCAGCCGTGTAGCGCCGTATGTGTCACTCAGGGTACGCACTTCACAGCACGTGAGCCAGAGCCGCTACTCGTTTACAAAGCCAGGCTGGACACGTGGCAAGTCTCGGACGATGAGCAGGAGTATGTGGGGGTGTGCGTGCCGGTAGCCTGCCGGGGTGAGCCAGCAGGTGCGGGCCGAGCGCCCGGTGGGATGGAGGACGGACATGGCCGTTCGTTTTGACTGCTTGACGGCGTCGGGCCGGGGCGACGGGCTGCGCGAGGCCGCGTCGGCGGTGCGCCGGGGCGAGCTGGTGGTGCTGCCGACGGACACCGTCTACGGCATCGGCGCGGACGCCTTCGACCGCGACGCGGTGGACAGGCTGCTGGGTGCCAAGGGCCGGGACCGGGCCATGCCCTCCCCGGTGCTGGTCGCCTCCCCGGACGCCCTGCACGATCTGGTCACCGGCTTCCCCGATGAGGGTTGGGCTCTGGTGGAGGCGTTCTGGCCGGGCGGGCTGACTCTGGTCGCCCGCCACCTGCCATCCCTCACGTGGGATCTAGGGGAGACCCACGGCACGGTCGCGGTCCGGATGCCCTCCCATCCGGTGGCCCTTGAGCTGCTCGCCGAGACGGGGCCGATGGCGGTCTCCTCCGCCAACCTGACCGGGCACCCGTCCCCGCAGGACTGTGATGCCGCTCAGGGCATGCTCCGCGACTCGGTCGCCGTCTACCTCGACGGCGGGCGCACCGAGGCTGCCGTCGCCTCGTCGATCGTGGACCTCACCGGGCCGGTACCGGTCCTCAAGCGTGCTGGCGCGATCAGCGCCGAGATCCTGCGCAAGGTCGTCCCCGACCTCAAGGAGCCGTGACCCCTGCCCCGGCCGGAGCGCTCGCGCTCCTTTGGCGGACCCAGCGCTGTGGCGGGCCGGGCGAAGCCGTAGCCTGCCGCCATGAGCGACGTACCCTCCCCGACTCCGTCCGAAGCCTTCGAACTGCTGCTGGCCGGCAACCAGCGGTTCACAGCAGGCACGCCTGAGCACCCGAACCAGGACGCGGCGCGCCGCACCGAGACCGCGCCCGCTCAGCGCCCCTTTGCCGTGCTCTTCGGCTGCTCCGACTCCCGCCTCGCGGCCGAGATCATCTTCGACCGTGGGCTGGGCGACCTGTTCGTCGTCCGCACCGCGGGCCACGTGGCGGGGGCGGAAGTGCTGGGCAGCATCGAGTACGCAGTCAGCGTGCTGGACTGCCCCCTGGTCGTGGTGCTGGGCCACGACACGTGTGGCGCGGTCGCGGCCACCCGCACCGCCCTGGCCGACGGTGTGATGGCCACCGGGTTCGTACGCGATGTCATCGAGCGCGTCACGCCCAGTGTCCTGGCCGCCCGCGCCGCCGGACTCACCGAGGACGACGACATCATCGCCGAGCACATACGCCACACCGTCGACCTCCTCCTGGACCGCTCCCGCGTGCTCGCCGACCAGGTCGCCGCCGGCCAGGTAGCCGTGGTCGGCCTGTCCTACCGGCTGGCCGACGGCAGCGCCCGAGTCGTCACCACACGCGGCCTGCCCCAGGAAGCGACCGTCTGAACAGAGCGGTCACCGCCACTGTCGGAAACGGTGGCGGGGAAGATCTGACGGCGGTGTCAGGCGCCCGGCGGGTGGCGGGCCGGGCAGTCTGCCGGCCTGTCTGGCCTTGGTTGGGTCCGGCAGGCATTGATCTCCGGGCCCAGGCCACGGTCGAGCGGATCGCGCGGGCGTCCGTGACGTCGAGCAGCAGCACCACCCCTGCGAAGGAGAGTCCGCAACTCCTGGAGGCTGATGCAGCTGAGTGGAGAGTCCCAATCAGGGCGGAGGCCCGGACTAGACGAGTAAGTCCGATGTCTTCGGGCGCATGAAGCGAGGGTCTCGTTGGTTCGTTTGTGACGACAAACCTGGAGACCCTCGCGACTGCACTGTACGTGAGGATTGATGACTCTCTGGCAGGAACGCGGCGGTCGGGTCGCCCGCCGAGGCTGACGGATGCCGAGCTGTTGACGCTCGCCGTCATGCAGGCCGTCCTCGGCTTCGCCTCCGAGACCCGCTGGCTGCGGTTCGCACGCCGCCACCTGGCCGCCGAGTTCCCCTACCTGCCCGGACAATCCGGCTACAACAAGCGCCTGCGGGCCGCGAACCCGCTGATCAGCCGGTTCATCCGTACCCTCGCCCGGGACATCGACCTGTGGCACGACGACGTATGGATCGTCGACTCCACCCCCGTGGAATGCGCCCGCTCACGCCCCACCGTGAAACGCTCCGACCTCGCGGGCTGGGCCGGCTACGGCTACTGCCCCTCCCACTCACGCTTCTTCTGGGGCTTGCGCCTGCACCTGCTCTGCACGCCCGGCGGCCTGCCCATCGCCTGGGCCCTGGCCAACCTGGCTTTATTCACGGGTAGTGAAGCCTGTTCGTCATGACTTCGGGAGGCACCCGCCGAGACAGGACATCGATGTTCACGAGAACGGGAGGCAGCAAGCCACAGGGGGTCGTGAGACGCCTAGCGCGCAGGCGGCACGGACGACTTCCTCGGTGGCGACCCTCGGGCGGCGGCCAGGCCGGCCGCCGGGGGTGACGGCATCCAGGTTCTCGTGCAACGAGGTGAAGCCGATTCTGCTCGCGCGGCTCGCCATCCTCGCGGGCCAGCTGCTCGACGCCACACACCCGGGCCGGCCGCTGGTGGAGCGGGCAGCCCGGGTGGACCGGCCCGGCGTCAGCCGGGCGCGTCGTGCGACCTGGTGGTGCGGGGGCCGTAAGCCCGTCTCAGTTGCCGATGCCGGAGCTGCCGATGCCTGAATTACCGATGCCGTGGCTGCCGATGCCCGTGTTGCCGATGCCCGCGTTGCCCAGACCCCAGTTGGCGATGCCCGCGTTGCCGATGCCGTCGTTGAAAGCACCTGCGTTGCCGATGCCGTCGTTGCCCACGCCTGCGTTGCCCACGCCTGCGTTGCCCACGCCTGCGTTGCCCACGCCTGCGTTGCCCACGCCGTCGGCGCTGGCCGCGCCGGCGCCGCAGATGGCCAGCACTGCCGCGGCACCCAGCGCGGCCGTCACACGGAGAAGAGTTGTGCGCATCGTCACATACCTCCTACTTTGGGATTATTTACCCCCTATCTCTAGCACGCGGCCGTACCGGATACGGGGATAAATGTCCGAAGCTGCCGTGTCGCCCAGATGCCTCGCCCGACGGCGTGCGGGTCAGGTCGGCGGCCCAGAAGACCGCCCACCGCAAAGGCAGCCGTTGTCCCGGAGCAGCGCTGTACCGATGCTCCCCAGGCCGGACCCAGCCTCGGGGGGGACGCCCAGACCGTCGCTACGACTTTCCAGCGGTGGGCGGTGCCTCCCGTCGTCATGAACAACGGCTCGGCGCCGAGGGCCAGGGTGACTCCCGAACTGCTGTCGAAACGCTGCTGTTCGACGTGTGCAAAGCCACCAACCCCAAGGTCGATGAACGTGAGGTCCTGGCCGACATGCTCACGGGTGATCCCGACCTGCTGACCACCCACCCCGGCCAGACCGTCGTCGGCGACAAGGGCTACGTCTCCAAGCACCTGGACACCTTCATGGCCGACCACGGCCTGACCTTGCTGCGTCCCAGCTATCGCAACCTCAAAGCGAGGCCGGGCGAACACCTGCTCAAACCGATCCGGCAGCTGATCGAGTCGGTCAACGACACCCTCAAAGGCCAACTCGACCTCGAACGCCACGGAGCCAGAACCCCAGCCGGAGTCCTGGCCCGCGTCGGACAACGCCTCCTGGCCCTGACCGCCGCCATCTGGCACAACCGGGCCCACAACACACCCCTGACCAGGTCACTCATCGCCTACGACCACTGACCAGGCCTTCGGACTTACTCGTCTAGGGCCTGTTGCGAAAGTGGATCTTCTGTTGCGATGATCACGGTTTGGCGCGAGGGGAGCGGACCGGCAATGAGGCAAGAGTCGAAGGCGTGGTACAGCGCCAGAACCTTCTATCGATGGCTGACCTGGGAAAACCGTCCCTTCGAGGAACGTGTCGTGCTATTCCGAGCGCGGTCCCTCGATGAGGCCATCGAACTGGCCGAGCGGGAGTCGGCCGAGTACGCCAGGGAGGGAGACTTCGAAGTCCTCGACATGGTGCAGGCATACCGGATCTCCGACGGCGACGAGGAGATGGGAGCGGGTACGGAGGTGTTCTCCAAACTGCACGCACTCGACCTCCTGGCGAACGCGTTTCTCGACCGCTACGACTCAGGACCGACACACACTCAGGTCAGTGAGTGATGTCGTTCGCGAGATTCGGTCCGACAGCAGGACGTGGACGCCGGCGCTCGACCATCCTCACCTTCACCGCCATGTCCGCTGCGGAAGTGGATCTCGACTTGCGATGATCATCGTGTGGCGCGAGGGGATATGACAGATCGGCAGTGGGCTCGGCTAGAGCTGTTGCTGCCGGTGGGGAAGAAGCCGGGGAGGCCGCGGACGTGGACCCGTCGGCAGCTGATCGACGGGATACGGTGGCGGACCCGGGCCGGAACGCCATGGAGGGATGTCCCCAAGCGGTACGGCCCGTGGGACCGAATCTACGACCTGTTCCGCAGGTGGCAGCGAGAGGAACATGGAAGCGGGTCCTGGAGGAACTGCAGGCCCAGGCCGACGCGGAGGGTCGGATCAGCTGGGACGTGAGTGTGGACTCGACCGCCCACCAGCATGCCGCTGGCGCACGTAAAAAAGGGATCTTCAACGCGAGCGCCCTGGCGGCGTGGACATCGAACCCAGCGACCACGGCCTCGGACGCTCGCGAGGCGGCCTGACCACGAAGATCCACATCGCGACGGAGCAGGGCCGGGGTCGCCCGCCACACCTTGAGACTGCTGGCCCGCCGCATCCGGCACCTGACCGAGGAGATCGACGATCTCAACAAGCGGATAGCCGAGGCCGTCGAAGTCAGTACACCGGGTTTGCTGGAAGTCCGTGGCGTCGGCCCGGACAGCGCCGCTGCCTTGCTCATCTCGGCCGGCGACAACCCCGAGCGACTCGCCAGCGAGGCGTCCTTCGCAGCCTTATGCGGCACCAGCCCGGTCGAGGCATCCTCAGGGAAGACACAGCGCCGCAGGCTGAACCGCGGCGGCGACCGCCAAGCGAACGCCGCCCTCTACCGGATCGTCCTCAGCCGTCTGCGCTGGGACGACCGCACCCGCGATTACCTGCAACGACGCCTGACCGAGGGCAAGACAAGGCGCGAGATCATCCGCTGCCTCAAACGCTACGTCGCACGAGAGATCTACCGACTTCTCATCCCAGCGAACCGTCCGGCTGAGCAGACGGGACCCGTCGGGATCGCTGCTTGACATCCATAGGGGCATCAAGCTGGCCGTGCGCTACGAAGCGACAGTGCTGGTCGCAGTCATCAACGAGTGGCTTTGACTAGCACTTTCACAACAGGCCCTAGACGGGATAGATGCCCAGCCGTGGGTGCATCGCGCGAGTTCGACGCCCTGCCGGCGCAGCCAGGCCCGCAGGGCGATGGCGGCGCGGATGCCGGCTCGGGCGGTCGCGGCCTGGGTCAGGCTGAGCGGACGCTTCTCGAGCTCACCGGTTCGGCGCATTGTCCGTGACGGGCGGGCGCCTCCGGCCGTTGTGGGGGACGTCGTCTGCCGTACTTCCCCGCGGCAGAGTGAGTTCAAGGAGATCTTGATGTTCCGTTTCGCCAAGGCCGTAGCCGTTACCGCCGCCACTGGTGCCGTCCTGGCAGGCGGGGCCGGCATGGCCGCCGCCGACGCCACGGCAGAGGGCGCTGCGATCGGCTCTCCGGGTGTCCTGTCCGGCAACGTCGTCCAGGTGCCCATCCACATCCCGGTCAACCTCTGCGGCAACACCGTCAACATCGTCGGCCTCCTCAACCCCGCCTTCGGCAACACCTGCATCAACAACGGCGGCTCGGACGGGCACCACAAGGCCGACCACCACGGCAAGTACTGACAGCACCAAGTCCTGGATCGGGCGCGCTCGTCGCGCGGGCACATCTAGCGCCGTCATCTGAACCAGCCGCAGCGAAGCCCTGTACAGATCGGCCTCCCCTCATCCTCCAAGGGGAGGCCGTTCTCATGACGAGGCCAGCTCGTGCAGCCAGCCAGCCAGCCACCAGCCGAGCCAGGCCACGGGGAGCGGGTTCCGCTCCTCCCGGTCCGCGCGACCGGACCTCGGTCGCGGTGGGTGGTGGGGCGGCCCGGTGCTAGTACCGCCAGAGCGCTCTGGTCACCGGGCCTCGCCCGCGCACGCCTTATCGGCGCGGACTGCGCCCGACCATAGCCGCGGGCGGCCAGCACCCCGCAGCACAACCACAGCGTTCGGCATCCCGTGTGAACGCGAGGGTCGGCGTTGACGCCCGACGCTGACACCACCACTCTCGGGCCCCGCCGGCCCCGCCGGCCCCTCAGACGGATGACGCTCCAAGCGCCTGCCAGGCCGGGCCCGTCCGGTCCGGACGTAACCTGGCAGGATTCAAGATCGTTGGCTGGGCATGAACAACACCAAGCGCGTACTTGCTGCTGTCGCCCTCGCGGGGGCCGCCCTGTCGTTCACGGGAACCGCAATGGCCAGTCAGGGTGACAGCCAGGGCGACATCGGAAGCGTCGCACGGGACGAGTCGTTCAACTTCAACTCGCAGACTTTCGGTGACTCGGTGAACAACGGGATCGGAAATGTGATCACCGCAGTCGCCGACTTCCAGGGGACAGGTAACCAACTCACCTAGAGGCCGTTCCTGGGCCCGGCCCATGCCCGCCCGGGTACAGAGTGCTGCCACTGTGCCGGGGCGGAGCTGCGCCCCTCCCCGGTCGGCCCCGCCGGCCCCTCGGATGGATGACACCCAAGGCGCCTGCCGGGCGGGGTCCGTCCGATCCGGTGGATCCTTGGAAGAGGGGGTTACGAGGAAGGTCCCAGGGTGACGCTGAGACCGCCGGTTGAGCCGATGCTGGCGCTGGCCGCGGAGTCGGTGCCGGGCCCGGCCGCTTTGCGGGCGGGGGTGGCGTACGAGCAGAAGCTGGACGGGCATCGGGCGCTGCTGTTCACCGCGGCCGGGCCGGGCGGCACGGTGCTGGTGCAGACTCGCCGCGGGGCGCTGGTTCAGGATCGGTGGCCGGACCTGGTGGCGGCCGCCGAGGCGCAGTTGCCGCCCGGCCTGGTCCTTGATGGCGAACTGGTCGTCTGGGACGCCGAGGCGGGCCGGTTGTCGTTCGAGGCGTTGCAGCGCTGGGCCGCCACCCGCGCCCGCGGCGCCCTGGCTCTGGCCGCCCGGTGGCCGGCCTACTTCGTCGCCTTCGACCTCTTGCAGCAGGACGGCCAGGAGCTCCTCACCCGCCCGTACGCCGAGCGGCGCGCACTGCTGGAGAACCTGTTCTCCGAGCGCGCCCTGATGGCGCCATGGACGTTGTGCCCGATGACGACGGACCTGGCCATGGCGCGGGAGTGGCTGGAGTCCTGGACGGACGTGTCCGGGGTGGAGGGGATCCTGTTCAAGCCCCTGAACAGCCGTTATCTGACCGGATAGCGCGGCTGGACCAAGATCAGAAGGCGGGACACCACTGAGGCGATCGTCGGCGCGATCACCGGCACCCTTACCCGCCCCGGCCTGTACGTCCTCGGCCGCCACGACCAGGACGGCCGGCTGCGCGCGGTCGGTCGCACCGTACCGCTGCGCCCGGACGCCGCCCGGCAGGTCGCCGAGCACCTCACCGCGGCCGCGCCCGGGCACCCGTGGAGGGCGTGCGCTTCTCGGCGACCTGGGGGAGCCGCGACGTCCTGGACACCACCCTCGTCCGCCCCGTCCTGGCGGCCGAGGTCAGCGCCGACCGCGCCATCGACCACGGCGGCGTCTACCGCCCCCCGCTCCGGTTCCAACGGCTGCGCCTGGACGTGACCACGGAGGACGTTCCGCGCTTCGGGGTGAGGCAGGGCCGATGGGGTCCTGGCCGCGGAAGGACAGGTTCACGAAGAAGATCACCCGCTGGTACACCCCCGCAGACGTCGACGGATACACGAAGCCGTTCCCCAGTTCCGAGCCCCCGGGCACCGTAGTCTCCGTGCCGCTGCCCGGGGGACGCGTGGTGCGGGTCCGGCTGACGGAAACCCGCCTGCACGGCCCGTACGAGGGCACCTACGGCACGGAGCGGACCGACTACCTGTAGGCCGTCCGAGGGAGGAGCGGGGGCCGCGATGGTAGCCCCCGCTTCCGTCTGGTCGGAGCCGGTCAGCCCCCCCGCAGGGGTGATTTTCGCCCTCGCGTACGCGTACGCGGCTTGTGCGGTGCGCCTCCAACGCGCCCTAAAATCATGCCTATTGACATCAAGCGGGATCTTTCGGCATGTTTCGGGCGCGGCCCGGTGGTCGGGCCGCGCATGTGCTGATTGGGGTGTGAGTCGTGGTGCGTTCGGTGCGGGTGTTCGACGAGGGTCAGGCGTCGGGCCAGCTGCGGGTGCCGGTCGCGGCGTGGCGGTGGGCGACGGGTTCGGGTCTGGTCCCGGCCGCGGATGTCGGGCCGGGCCGGTGGTCGCGTGCGGTGGTGGAGGCCGCCGACCCGGAAGCGGTCCGCGCTGCGCTGCGGGGCCCGGTGGGGGCGGGTGGGCGGCGGACCGGCTGACGGAGGCGCTCGGCATCCCGTTGCCGCGGTGCCGGCCGCGGGTGACGGCGTCTGCGGTCGGCCACCTGGTCCGTGCCGGGCTCCTCGTCTACCTCGGCGGTGGAGTCGAGTTCCCCGACGTCCACCCCGACCAGGTCAACACGCTCGCCCGCCGCCGGAACCTGCCCGCCCTGCTCGACCGGCACGTCCCCCTCGGCCCCGACCAGGCCGCCCGCCGACTCGGCGTCCGCAGGGCCGACTTCGACGCCGCGGTGCGCCTCGGGTTCCTCTCCCCGATCGGCACGGTGGAGATCGACTACAAGTCCCACGGCGGGTGGACCACGGTGCCGCTCTACTCCGCCCAGGACGTCGCCCTGCTCCCCGTCGTCCAGCCGCTGGTGGACTGGCGGGCGGTGGCCACCGCCCGGACCGGCCGCCGTTCTCCGCTCGCCGCCCTCACCCCGGTCGTCCCGGGCGAGGACCGGGTGCTGCTGGCGGAGGTGGGGCGGATCGCCGGGGTGGGCCGGGCCGCGGCGGCGAACTGGCGCCGCCGACACGACGACTTCCCGACACCAGTAGCCGGTACGGCGACCAGCCCCGAGTTCGACCGGGCCGCGGTCGTCTCCTGGCTCCTCGCCCACGGCAAGATCGCCGTCCCGACGGAGGTACCGTCCGCCGCCCTGGTCGTCGCCGCAGCAGGGGGCGAGACACGTCGCTTCCGGCTGGAGGACCCGCACCTGCTCCTGGCCGACGACGCCGAAGACGAGGACCGGTTGTCCGGCTGGTCCACCGATGAGGACGCCGACGCGCTCGCCGCCCTGTCCGCGGGCACGTTCGGACTGACCGTGAAGCACCTGGCCGCGCCTGGGACGCCGCCCTTGGCCGTCCTCGGCGAGGCACGCGTGATCGACCGGTTCCGGTCGGGATCGGGAGACCTGCGCCTGACGCTGGCCTGGCCGGCCGGCCTGCGCGGTACCGCCACCGCGGGCACGTCCGGGGTGGTCCGGCATGCGGTCGCGTACGCCGGCCCGGGGGAGGAGCGCGTGTGCAGGCGGTACGACTGCGGCGGCATCGTTCCCGTGTCCTGGTGCCCGGAACACGGGGCCACCTCGCCGGCGATGGAGTGGCACCCCGCAGGCGGGGTCCGTTGCACGGGCCTGTGCCTGGGCCGCCTGGTGGTCAGGTAGTCATGGCCGCAGCGGCCGGTGACTCCGGAACTCATCGAGCTCGCCGCAGCCTTCGCACTGCCCGTACTCACCCCGTTCGAGTCGTTCCAGCGCGCGGTCCAGTTCTTCCAGGTGCTCGCGCGCCCGCGCCCGACTTCGTTCCGTCCTCAGGTCCGATGAGCTCAAGGATCATGATCTTCTTTATGTGATGTTCATTCTTCCCATTTGGGGTAGTCGCTCCGGTGGGACGGCGCCGATCTTGGCGTGATCCCGACTCGTGGAGTGCACTACGTGCTCCGCACAACGGATTGGACACCTGCCATGACCACTGCGAACCCGGCCGGTACCCCTGCGGGTCGCCCCGCCGGTGCCGACGTTTCCGGACGCGGAACGCGCCGTCTGTCGACCGAGACTAAGTCGGCGCTGAAGACGACGGAGTTCTTCGTCTACATCGCCTGTGTGGTTGCGGTCCTGATCGCCTCGATGGTGGTGGGCACGGAAGAGGGTCACCTCGACTACTTCCGCGCCGACCGGGCCTGGCTCTACATCGTGATCCTCACCTTCGGTTACATGATCAGCCGAGGGCTGGCCAAGTCCGGCAGCCGGGACCACTACGACGACCACTCATGACCTTCGGCCGACGGGCGCGGGCTGCGCGTTCGGGTTCCTCGTGGCGGTGGGGGATTCGCAAACGGGTGATACCCAGGCCGCTGCGGTCTTCACCCGCTCGCCCCGGGGGAACGTTCATCGGGTGAGGTGAACACCGGGGTCTGTTGCCGGGGCCCGGCCACCTCGCAGCGAGCCGCCCCCCGACCGGCCATAGGCCGGGCAGAGGGCGGCGCAGAACCGGACGGCGGGCTCCCGGTAGGGCGGGGCCGGTCGTCAGTCCTTGGCGATGGCCAGGCCGAGGAAGATCCCCACCACCAGCGAGACACTGCCGACGGCCATCACCGACCACGTCCCGGCCTGCGTCGCGCCGAACGTCGAGGTCATCCCCGCCTGCGTCGCCGCCTGCGTGGCCTGCGCCCCCGCCATGGACGCCTCCTGGACGGCCAGACCCGTCTCCAGCGCCTGAATCTTGCTCTCCAGTTCAGACTGCTCCATCGTGCGGCTCCTCTTTCACGGTGTGCCGGGCCGGTCCCGGCATCACCGTCCATCGGTTCCCCACTGCGTGGCCACAGCCGCGCCGGCGGCCATCGGTGCACCCGTTTGCCCGGCGACCGGACGCCGCTCTGCGGAGGTCGGCGGGCTACGCGGAGAGAGTTGAGCGCCCATGGGGTGTCCGATGTACGGCGGCGCGTGGCAATGGAAACAATGGCCATATGCGGACATATTGGGTGTATCAGTTTCGGGACGGCCCGGAGCGCAAGGTCGTCGAGGTCATGGCCGAGCAGGATGGGAGGCCCCGGCAGATCCGGGTACGGGAGTGCCCCGGTACGCGCGGGCTGGTGGACGGGTATGTGCTGCAGAACGTCGATGCGACGGCTGGGGCTGCCGTCTACAGCTGGGTGCGGCGCGGTGAGCCCGAACCGGTCGCGGCCCATCTGCTGGAGCTCCTGGCCGAGGTCTGCCCGCAGGAAAACGTCTGGTGATGTTCGAACGAGGGCCGGGGCGGAGCTGCGGGCGCAGCGCCGAACCGGCGGCGGCGCAGGGCCGGCCCGCGGCCGCCAACCGGCCAGGATTCACCCTGACTTCCTGGCCCCGGCCGGAGGCCGCGGCGTCGCCTGGCCCACGGCAGGATCGCCGTACCCATGGAACTCACGGCCGTATCTGCCGACGGTCACCTAATGAGAGTGCTCCTGCAGCGTGTCTGCTGGGGGAGTACCCGGTTCGACAAAGGACACCGATGGTGGGCAGCCGCCGCCGGATCCATATTCTGGTCGGCTGTCTGCTGCCGCCTCCAGAGGAGAGGGTGCTGCCGGTGGTCTCCGGCCGGTCTGACAGGGCTGGAAAAGTCATTTGGGTGTGGTGAGTTCGTATGCCTTGATTTCTGTTTCAGTCCATACGAAGAAGTGGCTCGAGCTGATGGCGAGGGAAAATATTTTGGAGCTTGAGGAGAATTTCCAGTTGACGGCGCCTGTTGCGGCGTTGAGTGACGTGACCCATGTCTTCCCGTCGCTCGGTTCGGTCGCGTAGATGACCTGGTCGGCGGCGGCAATGAACACCTGGGGAAAGATTTTTCTTTTCCAGATGTTCTGGCCGGTCTTTTTGTCGAGTCCGTGCAAGTATTCACCGCCGCCCGTGATCAGCATGCTGCCGGTTAGATTCGGTGTCCATGCGTCTATTTCATTGAGTTTGGTGTCCCAGGCTTCCTTCCCGGTGGTCACATCCACGGCATACAGGGAACCGTCTCCTGAAGCGAAGTAGACGAGCCCGTCATCAACAGACATCGTTGCGTCGATCTCTCCATACGTCGGCGTTGTATAGGTCCAGATAAGGTGTCCGTCCTTGCCGGACAAAGCCTTTACTTTTCCATTGTGGGTCGCCATGACGAGAGTGTCATTAGAGGCCTCGGTCTCATCGATCCACATGTCTGACGTTTCTTCGTGCTTCCAGAGTTCGCGTTGCAGCTGGATGTCTGCTGTCAGGATGTCTCCGCTGAATCCTGCGTGCACACCAGAGGGAGTGGCCACCGGAGGGACGCGGGACTCCGACATAGGCATTTCGAGCGCTGCCTTTTCCTTCCCGGTCCCTCTGTCTAGAGCGAGGAGTTTGCCCTTGATGGTGACGTATACGGCTTCTTTCGTCACCAGTGGGCATGACGCATTTTCCTGCTTCTGCGTCCATCGGGTGTTGCCTGTAGCTGCGTCCCGCATCGTCACTTCGGACGGAGTTACATCGAACAAGGCGTTATCGATTTCGCTGTACTGCGGACAGGTGCGTTTTCCCGTGGCCGATGTCGTCCACACAGGGGTATCCGAGATCTCTTCCTCGGGAGGAGGGCCACTGCCACAGGCCGACAGCGTCAGGGTGAGGGCCGGCAGTGTGAGAAGACTGCGTGTGAGCAGCCGCGGCAGGGTCCTCATCCGAAGGAGTCCTTCCGGAGGTAGTAGAGGCGCTGGTTGTGGCTGTTGACGTACACGCCATCGGACGTCGCCGCGGAGCCGGGCAGGTCGTTGATGCCGGGAAAGCAGTTCAGGAGGGTGCCGTGGGTGATCCGGTGGGCGCAGAGCTTCTCGCTGTCATACGCGACGTAGAGGCGGTCGGCTGAGGCCGACAGGTATCCGTCGACCCGGGCATCGCCTGTCTTGCTCCTCACCCGGGACCACTTCTGCGTTCCGTCGCTTACGTCGAGGGCGGTGAGCGCTTCGTCGTCACCGGCTGTGTTCTTGAAGATCAGCAATCCGGAGGCGGCCAGCAGGTTCCGACCGGCGACGACGAAGTCACGGCGCCACAGTTCCTTCCCGCTGCCGGTGTCCAGGGCGACGATCTGTTTGCCGGTGGCCACGACCACGGTGTTACCGGCTGTCACGGGCCCCTGGTCGTTGCTGATGCCCAGCAACGGCTTGCTCCACCGGGTCGTCCCGGTGTTCAGGTCCAGGGCGTAGACCTCACCGTTCTTGTCGCTGACGAAGACCGTGTCCTTCGTCAGCGCGGGGCTCCCGACGATCTTCTCTTTCAGCTTGGTGGTCCACCGCGCTTTGCCGTCGCCCGGATCGAGGGAGGCCACCTCTGTCTCGGAGCCCGTCACCAGGGTGCCGTTGTCAGCAGCGAGAGAATCGAGGACGCCGGTGTTCGTCCACGTGACTCTTCCCGTCCGGGTGTCGATCGTCGTCAGCTCCCCGTTCCAGGAGTACACATGCGCGAGACCGCCCGAAACTACCGGCTGGCTGTTGATGTCCTTGGTCGGAACGGCCCACATGCGGCGGCCTGACTTCGTGTCGACTCCGTAGACCTCACCGTGCCACGCCGCGGTGACCACCACCCCGTCCAGTACGGGCTGCTGCTGCAAGGGCTGTGAGAGCGCCAGCTCCCACTGCGGAGCAACCCCGCCCACGTTGCCCTCGGCGTCTCCTCCCAGCTTCCAGACCACGATGAGCGTTAACAGGCAGAGGCAAGTTAGGCCTGCGGTCGAGACCGCGAAGACGACGAGGAAGTCCCTCTGGGGGCGCCGCTGCGTGGTGCCACGGCTGCCGGCAGCACGCGCGGGCGGGTTCTGGCGCTCTCGGTCTGCCGTGGGGACAGGTTCTGCCGACGATTCGGCTTCATCACTCCGCCCGCCACCCCGACGAGCACCCGATCAAGACGGGATGTCCACAGGGCGGGCCCTTCCGCAGGAAAGCCCAAGACACCGCCGTTCCTGCCGCGCCCGTGTTGCGCGCTCTCGAGCCCCTGATCCTGGGTCTCACCGCCGGCTTCCGGGCCGCTGGACGATCGGACAAGCCGCCGGGTTCCTGCGTCAGCAACCTGCCGTCGTCGCCGCGTCGCCGCGTCGCCGCGTCGCCGCGTCGCCGCGTCGCCGCGTCGCCACCCGGACCCGGCTCGCGGACGGCTCCCGTCCGCGATGCGACCCTCTGCGCCGCTCCTATGCTGGTGAGCGTGGGCAGTCAGCCACGGGCGACGGCGCCGCCGAAAGCGGCCGCGTACACCGTCCGGCAGGCACAGGACGCGATCGCCCGGGAAGCGTGGGGCGAGGCGTACGCGCTGCTCGACGGCCTGGACCCCGGGCTGCTGGGCCCCGATGACCTCGCCGCGCTCGCCGACGCCGCCTGGTGGACCGGCCGGGTCGAGGAGTCGCTCACGGCGCGGGCCCGCGCGTACGCCGGTTACGCCGCCGCGGGCGCCCCCCGCCAGGCCGGATACTGCGCCTGGATGCTCTACTACGAGCACCGGCTCGCCGGACGGTCCGGGTCGGCCGCAGGCTGGCTGCGCCGGGCACGCGAACAGCTCGACGGCGCACCCGAATGCGCCGAACAGTGTTTCCTGGCCTGGGTCGAGGCGCAGGAGGCCCAGGAGCGCGGCGCCTTCGAGGAGGCGACGGCCTCCGCCCGGCGGATGGCCGCCGTCGCCCGGCGGTGCGGCAGCAACGACCTGTACGCGATGAGCATCCACGCGCAGGCTGCCGTCCTGCTCGCCCAGGGCCGGGTCGCCGACGGCCTCGCGCTGCTCGATGAGGCCATGTGCGCCGCTGCGGCCGGCGAGCTCAGCTCCTTCTACACCGGCTGGATCTACTGCCTGGGCCTCCAGCAGTGCATGGCCTGCGCCGACTTCGCGCGGGCCGTCGAGTGGACCGACGCGGCCATGGCCTGGTGCGCCTCCATGCCCCGCGAGAACAACTTCCGCGGGCTGTGCCGGGTCCACCGGGTGGAGGTGCTGGAGCTGCGCGGAGCCTGGCCGCAGGCGCTCGACGAGGCCGAGCTGACCTGCACGGAGCTGCTGCCGAACGAGCCCCGGATCGCCGCCGAGGCCTGCTACCTGACCGCCGAGATCCACCGGCGGTGCGGCGCGTACACCGAGGCGGAGGCTGCCTACGGCCGGGCGCACGAACTCGGCCGCGACCCGCAGCCCGGCCTGGCCCTGCTCCGGCTCGCCCAAGGCAGGGCGGAAGCCGCGGCCGCCGCCCTGTGGCTGCCCACGTCCGCAGCCGGCGCGCCCGGTGCCGTCGGCACCACCGGGGCAGGCGAGGCGGCCGAGGACCTCGGGGACGGCCGCCTGCTCGAACGGGGCCGGCTGCTCGCCGCCCGCACCGAGACGGCCCTCGCCCTCAGCCGGCTCGAAAAGGCCCGCAGGGCGGCGCGGGAGCTGGCCCGCCTTGCCGACTCCTGGCAGCGGCGGCGCGCGTCCGCCACCACCCCCCTGCACGCGAGCGCCGCGGCAGCGGAAGGCACGGTGGCCTTCGCCGAGGGCGACCTCCCGACAGCGCTGGCCCTGCTGCGCCGGGCGCTGCGGCTCTGGCTGGAGCTGGCGGTCCCGTACGAGGCAGGCCAGGTCAGGATGACCCTGGCCGCTGCCGACCGGGCGGCGGGCGACCTGGACGGTGCTCGGATGGAGCTGCGGGCTGCACGGGCGGCCTTCGACGGACTGGGCGCCGTACCGGACGCGCGCCGGGCGGCCGTCCTCCTCGACGCGATGGCGGAGCGCGGCTCCGGGGAGCTGACCCTGCGGGAGACGGAGGTGCTGCGCCTGGTCGCGCGGGGCGGGACCAACCGGTCCATCGCCGCCGAGCTGGTGATCAGCGAGCACACGGTCGCCCGCCACGTGAACAACATCTACGCCAAGCTGGACGTCTCCTCCCGGGCCGCCGCCACCGCGTACGCGTACACGCACGGCCTGGTCTGAGCGCCACGGACCCCGGCCGACGGGGGCATGGGCTGTTCCGCCCATGCCCCACGACCGCCGGAATGGGCAGTTCCGGGGATGCGCGGCCGTCGGCGCGGCGCCTACAACGGAAGCAGGACTCCCGGAACGACCGAAGGCAGGTGGCAGCCATGACCACCACTGGCACTGCCCCACCGGTGGAGCGACTGCGTGAGACCGTCCACGGCGGCGTCGCGGCACCCGGCGACCCCGGCTACGACGAGGCCCGCAAGGTCTACAACGCCGTGCACGACAAGCACCCGGCGGTCGTCGTCGGCGCCGCCGATGCGGGAGACGTGATCGAAACGGTCGGCTTCGCCCGCGACCAGGGCCTGACCCTCGCCGTGCGCGGCGGCGGCCACGGCGTCGCGGGCCCCGGTACCTGCGACGACGGCGTCGTCCTGGACCTCGCGCGGATGCGGGGAATCCGGGTCGACCCTCAGACCCGTACCGCCCGCGCCCAGGGCGGCTGCACCTGGGCCGACGTCAACCACGCCACCCACGCCTTCGGCCTGGCCACCACCGGCGGGATGGTTTCCACCACCGGCATCGGCGGCCTCACCACCGGCGGGGGCATGGGCTACCTGGCCCGGTGCTGCGGCCTGGCCTGCGACAACCTGCTCTCGGCCGACGTCGTCACCGCCGACGGCAGCTTCCGCACCTGTGCCGAGGACCGCGAGGCGGACCTGCTGTGGGCGCTGCGCGGCGGAGGCGGCAACTTCGGCGTGGTCACCTCCTTCGAGTACCGGCTGCACCCCGCGGGTGACATCCTCGGCGGGCCGACCTTCTACCCCCTCGACGGCGACGTGATCCGCCGCTACCGGCAGCTGATCGCCGACTCGGCGGAGGAGCTCGGCGCGGTCCTCGCGGTGGGGCTCGGCCCGCCCGTCCCGTTCCTGCCCGAGCGCTGGCACGGGCGGCCGGTGTGCGGGGTGATCCTGTGCTGGACTGGCCCCGAGGACCAGGACGACCGGGTGCGGGCCATGCTCGCAGAGCTCGGCCCGGTGCTGGGGCAGCACGTGGGCCGGATCCCGTACCCCGTGATCAACACGCTCTTCGACGAGCTGGTGCCGCCGGGCCTGTTCCACTACTGGAAGGGAACGTTCAGTGAGGACCTACCGGACGGCCTGATCGACGCCCACGTCGAGTTCGGGGCAGCCACCCCGTCCATTCAGAGCGTCACCATCGTCTTCCCCATCGACGGCGCGTGCGGGCGGGTCGGCCGTACGGACACGGCGTTCTCCTACCGGGACGCCCGGTTCTCGACCGCGCTCAACCTCACCATGACCAACCGGGAGGACATGGAGGCCCAGAAGGACTGGATCCGCGGCTACTACGCGGCGCTGGAGCCGTACTCGGCCGACGGCGGCGGCTACGTGAACTTCATGGACGGCGACGACCAGGGCAAGGTACGCGCCAACTACCGTGAGAATTCGGGTCGGTTGCGCGAGCTCAAGCGCCGCTACGACCCGGGCAACCTGTTCCGGCTCAACCACAACATCGCTCCGTAGGGGTCCCGGCAGGGCTGTGGCAAACAGCGTACGACCGCATGCGGCTGGCCGCCGCGGGCGATGGTGGTGCCGTGCCAGGCCACCTTTTGGGCGATCTCGCGCTTCAGCTCGCCGAACCCGGCGTCCAAGATTGCGTGGTTGAGGCCGGCCTTCTGCCGGACTTTGCGGCCGGGCTTGTCTGCGGTGCCCTTCGCCGGGGCGGTCATGCCCTTGGTGCCCAGGGACTGCAGCGCGATCTCGGCGTACTGCTGGACCAGCCACTTGTTGATCAGGCGTTCGACCGTATTCCGTTCCTTGTAGAGGTCGGCGTCGTGGCTGACGGGCTGGCCGCCTCGTGCGCCCTTCTTCTTTTGCCGAGCTCATCGTGTTCGTGCCATACCCCCCCCGACCTCGGCGGTGCCGCCCCATGCGCGGACTGCCAGGCGACAGGCCTCGGTGAGGACTTCTACGAGCACGCCTACGAGAAGCCCCTCCCGGACGGGGCGGTCGCCCTGATCGTGGAGACGCTCTGCAGCGTCTGCCTGGGCTGTGGTCGTGCCGCGCACGACGGGTGCCGTCCCGATATCCACGCCACCTACGAGGAGGACGACCTCCTCGACGACTGGGACGGCGAGGAGTCGGCGGAGGTCGACTGCTACTCGTGCCGGGGCCGGACGTTCAACGTCACCCAGGGCGCCGGGGAGGAGACCGCGGAGAGCATCGAGGCCCATGAACTGTTGATGGCCAGGGCAGCCGAGCGCGGCTTCTCCGAGTGGGACGTCCGGGGTGCGTTCGCGTTCGGGGAGCTGGACTTGATGCTCGGCGACGGCTCCACGGAACTCGCGACCCGCTCGGACACGACCGTGTGGCTGCGGTTGCCGTGTGGCTGCCGTGAGGCCGCCTCTGTCACCGTTCGCCGGGACCAACTCTTCGAGGCCATGGGCCGGTAGGCGGCCTCGGAACCGGTACATCCGTTGACGCACTGCGCAGAAGTGGGAGCATTCAGCCGCCGGCCGGGTAACTGAACAGGCGGTTGTCGTCGAGCACGAGCCCTGCGTATTCGTTCAGGAGAAGCGGCGCGGCTTCGGGCTTGGTCGGCATGTCCGTACCCGTCCGTGCGTCGAGAACGACGGGACCGCCCACGCCTCGGCCGTAGACCCGCCCGTGCCACACCGCGGTCACTGCCGGGGGCTTGCGGTCCCCCTCACCGTCCTTGAGGGCCCACAGCAGCTTGCCGGTGGCCGCGTCCACGGCCACGACCGCGAATCCGTGCGTGCACACCAGCGTCTGGCCGCGGTCGAAGGTGCAGTCCATTGCGCGCATCCCCGGCGGCATGGCGGTGGCGGCGCGGGCCTGCCCGCTGGTCACGTCCAGCAGCTGGTCGCCCTTGTCGCCGACCTGCTACATACAGGGCGCGCGTATTTCCAAAAGGAATTCAGGTCGACCCTACCAAGTCAACCTTCAATGAGCCCGCAGGCGAAGTG
Organism: Streptomyces sp. 147326; assembly: GCF_045000215.1. NCBI lineage: Bacteria > Bacillati > Actinomycetota > Actinomycetes > Kitasatosporales > Streptomycetaceae > Streptomyces > Streptomyces sp. 147326. The sequence goes on from NZ_CP134201.1 coordinate 8,899,877, forward strand.
GCGGCTGTCGCCATCTCCAAGCTCAAACGGACAAAGCTAATCGCCGACCCAAAGCCAGTACTAGGAGGCACGTACCTGGGGGTTGTCGTGACCACAGGCGCCACCCCTGGTGGCGCTGGCGCCCCCGTCACGACGGCCGAGGACACCGTATCCTTCCTCGATGTGGGCCACCTTGCGCCACTGCAGAATCCCGATGGCCTTCAAGAATTCGCCTCGATTATAGGCTCCGACAGCGACCCCGTCTTCTCCCCCCGTCATGACATGCTGATTGAGCCTCTACTGCCGGGTAATGCGATGGACTCCCGGCTGGTCGTCGTCGACAGATCCGGTGGGTGGGACCAGCTGAGCGACCCGTTCCAAACGCTGCAGCGCAAAGTCGCTATCGATCTCACCCGTGTGATATTCACAAACATCGATGAGGCAGCTCCGGGGCAGGTCAGATTTACCTGCACGTTCGCCGAGGGGGGAGACACGCTTGGCTACTTCGATTCCAAGCTATTCATCGTGGAGAAAGAGAAGGGTGCGGACGAGGCTCTGTCCTATCAGGTAATATCGGGCCCCAAAGCGATAGACGCGCAGAGCCTCGTTGTAGCCATTTATGTGCAGGCTCTCGAGGAGGATGATATTTTCAATCCGGATGATGGCAGTTACTCCCCTTTGGTCGCCATGGATATCCCATTTGGAAAAGGCGGAAAAGTAGCGAATCGGCCCGGCAGTGTCAAAACGGCAGAATCGGGCGGATTGTTCGCAATTGAGGTAGAGTATGAATTGTCCGTTACCTATATGTGATCGCGCTAGCTGGATATCCCACGCGTCGCCGAAAGGCCGCTTCGCGCCCGGCTGCCCGGCCGACGGGGCATAGGACATAGGGGAGAGCGGCGGGTCGGGGCGGATGGTGACGCAATCCGGATGCCGCGAGCAGGGCGGCGGAGCAGAGACAGGGACAAGCGATGCATCTGTGAGGGTGCGAGCCTGTCAGGTGGGGACTCGCCTGCATGTTTTCGTGCCCTGACCGGAGCGCTGTTGTTCTCCGACCTGTCCCGGTCTCTGTACCGCTCGGGTGTCCTCGGGTATGGGGGACAGCCGGGCAGGGGGGAACCAAATAGCCCTGTGCATGAGGTGAGGGCGGACATGGTGTGCAGGCGGGCGGTCATGGGCGGGGACTTGGGGGCCTTGAACGGCGAGATAGAGGCCGGTTCTGGCCCAGCGGGCGGCTCCCGCCGCCTCCACCCTGGCCTTCGCCCCGCAACCCGGCCAAGCCGTCTACAGTGCGACCAAGGCCTTCGCCGCGTCCTTCTCCGAAGCGCTCTGGTACGAGCAAAGGCCCCGCGGGGTCTACGTGATGGCCACGTGATGGCCCTCTGCCCCGGACCGACCGCGACCCGCCCCGGCCTGCACACCAACGTCCCGGCCGCCCTGGTCCGGACCTCCGAGGCGGTCGTCGTCGCCGCCCTGCGCCGACGCCGTCGCCCCACCGTCGTCCCCGGCCGGGCCAACGCCCTCCTCGCCGCAGTGACCCGGTACCTCCCGCGCACCACCACCCTCTCTTCCGCACAGGCCAGGCGCTGAGGCCGGGGCCGTGGTCCGCCCGCGGCCGTGATTGAGGGAGCTTGCTACCGATGACGTATGCGCCCGAGCCCGAGCCGTTCGCCGAGGCGCTCGGGGAAGCGGCCCAGACCGCGGGGATGATGGCCTACTGGTTGGCGATGGCCATCTCCGACGCGGTCCGCCGCGCCGCTCAGAGGCGCCTGACAGAAGCTCGGCGAGGACGCGGAGAAGATTGGCTCCGGGCTGGTCGGCCGACCGGCTGCGGGGCCACCGGGGCGACGATATTCTGGCGGTGCTGACGGTCGGGGCGGACTGGCCGCAGTTGGCCCGGCGTACCGGGACGATGCCCGAGGTTGCCCAGCGCCCCTCCAGCGTGGCCATGACCGCCCGGACGGTGTCCTCGTCGCCGCCGGTGATGTCCAGAACGACCAGGCCGGGCTCGGCAATGTGCTGCTCGTTCGATCCGCTCCATTCCCTTCCGACGGTGAGAACAAGGGAGCGGTTCGCCGTCGGCCCTAGTGCCGCCGCTTTGCTGACTCGCAAGGAATCAAGCATTGATCTGACGAGTCCATGGAATGAGCACCAGCGGTCATGCCTCTCCCTTGACAGCGATCCGTGAGCGTGACCTGCTCTCGGCACCGTCTACGAAAGAAGAGATCTTACATGAGAAAGCCCTGGGGCTACGTCAGCCTGCTCACACCCCTCGCTCTGGTCCAATCGCTGTACTTTGCCGGACCAGCGCAAGCATTAACTGGGGTGGTGGCAGTCACGAATGGAACGTTGCGCGTTGTGGTGGCATCTGGCAAGGCAAACGAAATTGCGATCACGCGCGTGGTCGTCGGATTCATCCCCTACCTGGAGGTTCGGGACTTCAACGATACCGTCACGGCCGGTCCCGGATGTAGGCCGGTGCCTGGGACGAACAGCGCCGTACGCTGCGGGCTGCTGTCCATCAGGCGCATCTACGTCGAAGGTGGGGATCAAGACGACCGGATCCGGCTCGCGGCGAGTGTGATCGCGGAGTCGAATATCGGCGTTCCCGCCACGCTGCTGGGAGGTGGCGGCAACGATCGCCTCGACGGTGGTAGGGGGTCCGACTTCCTTGACGGCGGTGACGGCGATGATCTCCTCGTCGGTAACGAGGGCAACGACATCCTCGACAGCGGGAATAGCGGCCCGCTCGGTGATTCGCTCATCGGGGAGGGAGGTGACGACACCCTCTATGGCAGTGACGGCGCTGACGACCTCGGCGGCGGGGCGGGAAACGACACCCTGTACGGGGCCGGCGGCGATGACTCCCTGAGCGGGAGGAGCGGCGATGATCGGATGGACGGCGGGGCGGGAAACGACACCCTTGATGAGAGCTTTGGCGAAGCTGGCGCAGCCGGCAACAACACCCTCGTCGGCGGTGATGGCGACGATGATCTGCGCGGTTCTGCCGGCCTCGACACACTCCGAGGCGGCGCTGGCGACGATCGCATGAGCGGCGGCAGAGGCAGGGACCACCTCTTCGGCGAAGCCGACGCCGACCTTATCGATGGCGACGAGGGCAACGACCATGTCGATGGCGGTGACGGCAACGACACTCTCGACGGCAATTCTGGCGACGATAGTGTCCTCGGCCGAGGCGGCAACGACATCCTGTACGGGACCGCCGGCGCCGATTTCCTGCGCGGCGGCGACGGCAACGACTTTCTGGACGGCCGGGACAACGCCGGAGGCAATGACATCGTCGATGGCGAAAACGGCTTTGACGCCTGCCTCGCTGATGTTGGCGACACCCGCAGCAACTGCGATGCGACACCCCTACCAACTGCGAGGGTTGATCGGACCATCTCCCAGCCGTGACGGCACGGTGGGGGGATCGCCAGGCGGGCGCCGGGGGTCTGTCCCGTAATCGGTAGCGACGAAGCATGATTGTCTGCCCGGACGGAACCGTGCTCGACGCCGCCGAACACCCCGCAGCCCCCGCCCCCGCGGCCGGACATCCCGCACCGCCCGCGCCCCCGACCCCGCCATCGCCACGGCTCCCGCGCCCCCGGCAGCCCTGCCCGCGCTCCTCGAATCCGATGCGTACCGGGAGATGTGGGCGGCCGTGTGGGCCGCGCACGCGGAAGGGGACGTGCCCACCGCGGTCGCCCTCGCCTACAAGCTGGAGTCCGCTCTGGCCGGCTGGTTCGGCGAGGACGCCGCCACCATCACCGTGTTGACCGCCCGGGCCTGGCTCACCCTCTGCCAGCGCACCGACTGGTACGGGACCACGGAGCTGCTGATCACCCGCCCTGCGCTGCCAGGCCGCTCGGTACCGCCCCGAGGCCGACACGATTCGTACGGCCCGCAACGCGCGAGGACTACCGCCGCGACGACGTCCTCGCCTGGACCGGAGCGGTACCCGCTTCCGGCTGACCGGACGTGCGATCGACGCCCGGGCGCCGCGGTGTTGCTCGTCCGAGGCGGTTTCGGGGCGGGGCCGTGTCGCTTCCGCGGTCCCGGCATTGACCGGGCATGAGCACCATCAAGCGCGCGGCGGTGGCCGCGGTGGCCGTCGTGGCGGTGGCGGCGCCCGCCGCTCCCTCCGCCACGGCGGCCCCGGCCTACAAGTGCGCGAGCAGCACGAAGGACATTGACGACAGCAGCTATGACGGGCCGTGGCCAGACAACTAGAAGGTGACGGTGCGGACGTGCGCGGCCCGGTCCGGGGGCACCGTGTACGCGTACGCCGAAGTGCGCTGGGACGGAGCCAGCTTCTACCCCGTGGACGACCCGACGATTTTCGACGGTGCCAAGCTGCGGGTGCAGTCAAACAATCCCGCGAAGGCACCGACCCCGTGGTGGCCGAGCGAGACTTTCCCCAGCTCGAGGATCGGCTGGAGGACAGCACGTCCAGCGGGGCGCGCACCGGCACCTACCGGACCGCGACCATCAGCCACCGGGCCGGGCCGGCCACGCTCGGCGATACGGTGCTGTTCCTGGACTGGCACGGCGACGGACGCGGCTACCAACGCCACGACTACACCGCGTCCCCGACGGTCTGACTGAACAACTGTTGTGCCGGGGTTCGGGTCGGGTGGGGTGGCGCGGTCGTTGTCCGGGATGGTTCTGTTGCGCCGAACCTTGAGCGTTCTCGCTGAAGGTTGAGTGGATCACTGCCCGTACGGCCACGACCGATGCCGGAGCCGGTAGGTAGCCGATCACGAAAAAGTGGGAGAGCGACTTTACCCGATCGAGTGTTCTCTGAGGGCTCAGGGGGAGATCTCGCCCGGTGATCATGACGCTTTGGGCATGTCTGACCCGACGTGAGCCCTGAAGTCAACCTGTAGGAGGAAACCGATGCCGGTGGTGCTTGGCGAAGAAATCAAACGAACGTACGAAGCGATCAGAGCGGGCGATCTTACGTGGGCCGTCTTCGGCTACGGGGGCCACCGTCAGCTCGCCGTCGATCACGTGGGCGTGGACTCGGACTACGACGCCTTCTGCGGCCGGTTGGCGACCGACGACGCCGCTGCGCGTGTCGTTTCCACCAGTTTCGAAGTGAAGGTGCGTTTCGCTTACCGCCGCTTCGAAGCTGAGGAGAACGGCTCTGAGCGCGCCAAGTACGCCTTGTTCGTCTGGTCCCCGGCGTACACGGAGTTTCGCGAGAAGAGCATGCTCTCCTACGACAAGACGGTGCTCCAGGCGGTCGTGCAGGACTGGGATGCCGAGGTCTTCGCCTCCCAGAGGGATGACCTCGCCCACGCCAAGGTCGTTGCCCAGCTCGGAAACTGACGACGACCGGGCCCGGGTCTGTACCCGGATTGCCCCGGGGTACAGGCCGGGCCCGGTTCGTTCGGTGGAGCTCGTGGTCAGCCGGTGCCCGCGAAGAAGCGTCAGCGTCGACCGCGCCCGGGCCGCCCCAAGCGCGGCAGCCCATAAGCCCTCGCGCATGTCGGGCAGGATGCCGTCGGCGTCGACCAGGTCAGGGAGGACGCGGTAGTGCCGCTGCCAGTCCTGCGGCCACGGGCAGTGCCCGTCCTGGTCGTTCACACCATTCGGCTCAACGGACCCGTGGGCCGGGCTGTGGGCTAGAACGCCCGCGGGTGATAGCAGGCTCACTGGTGCCGGGTGGGTGGTTCACGTGATTCGCCGGCATCTGGGTCCGGCAGGCACAAGGCTGGGGTCGGGTCCGCAGCGAGGTGGAGCCGGCGCAGGGTGGATTCGGTTTCCCGCTCGAAGTGCTCTACGGAGATCAGGCGCTGCCAGAGGGGATCGGGTATACCGGGCACCGTGGCGCCGCGGGCAGTCCACTCCGCTGCGAGCCGCGCATACAGGGGCGCGGATTGGTCTGCGACTTCGGGGCCGCCGCGGCGGGCATGCCGACCGGATCCGGCAGCATACGGCTGGATCTGCGTGGGAATGAGGGAACCGGGCATGAGCCGGCTCTGCCCCAGGACATGAGGCAAGAACTTTCGCTGATCAGCGGTCACGATGCTTAAACGATTCTTGCGCCCGCCTGACACCGCTGCCCCGAACGCTACGGATCCTGGTGCGCTGGAGACGCGGCCGGATGACCTTTGGTGGCTTGGTTCGGCGGGGTGGTCCGAGGCCGGGGCACGCGCCGTGCCTACCGGAGCCGTCACGGCTGGGGAAAACCTCAGAGCGGGCCGCTCCGCTGGTGGGGCGGCCCGTCTCGAACGAGCGCTGCGGCATAGAGCTCTTTCAAACGTGTCCAGGTACCTGGCTGAACGGAAATCCCGTCTCTCCCGGCCCGGGGGAGGCCCGTTGGCACGATGCGGTCGCTGCCCTGCCGAGCCCCCTGGATTTTGGCTTGAGGGCAGATGGCATGACACAGAGGGAGCGCTCGCCTCTGGGGTGTGCTGCGTGAGCCGGGTGTAGGCGGCAGAGGCCTGGGGAGGGTTGGAGGCATGAACATGGACGACGGCTAAGGCGCTGGTGATGAGTTCGACGTCCTTGGCGTGTACCTGGAAACACTGCGGGCTCAGATGTCTCCGCAGCAGTTCCGGGCCCTGGTGAGAGCTGTGCAGGCGACGTGCGGGCTGCTGTCAGATGGGCGGTCCGCTCCTCTGACGGTGCCGGGCGACGGTTTCCTGTCCAGTGATCTGCGGCGGGAGTACCTGACCGTGTTGGCGGTCATGATCACGGGACGTATGGATCACCGCCTCGTGGAGGTCCCGGGGCCTGATGGCACATCGGGGTGCGCGGTGCTGGAGGGCGGCGCCGAGCACGGCACTGCCGCGTCGAGGGCTGTCTGTGACGCGGTGGCCTGCCGGCACAACGAGCAAATGTCCATCACCGCCGAACTGGATGGCATTGCCCGCGCGAGCGGCCTCAGCCCCGGATGAGAAGGCCCCAGTGTCCTGGCGTTATTCACCGTTGATACTGCAGAGCCGCGGCACCTGCGGCGATGACTTCGGCGAGCCGGTTGGCGAAGGCCGCGTTGCATCCCCCGAGCCGGACGAAGCCGTGGCCGGCCACCGGCCCGCCGTTGCTCAGGGAGGGAAGGGTCAGGTCTGCAAGCGCGAGCGCCGCCTGGAGGTTGGTGACAGCCTCTTCGCCGGCCTGGTAGGCGGCGTCCTGACGCCGCTTGTACTGCATTCGTTCAGCGTGGGACAACTCGTACACCATGTTGCTGACCTCTTGTGGTAAGCGCGGGGATGAGGCGCCGGAGCGCGTCGGTCGCCGTGAGGTGGTCTTTGCCCGGTGCGCCGGCCCTGGCCAGCACACACGCTGCAGATGCCGACGGCAGTCGCCCGCCTTGCCCGGGCAGGACCATTCCCCACGGCACGCCGCTCGGATGTGCCGCAGTGACCGGACGTCTGGGGTGCCGGGGTGCGGTCCGAGACGCATCGCGGTGGGTAGCCCCAGGCTCGGATGGGGCAAGGGGGGTAGACCGTCGGGCTGAGTCTGCGCACGGCCCGTGACTATCGGTTTCGATCTTCGTTTCAAAGGTGCAGGCGAGCACCCCTTTGACGTGTGGGAAGGACCGGGTTGTCCACGGAGTTAGCGGCTGTTACCGCCTTTGTGCTTCGCGGTCGCCGCCCATGGGATGCTCGACCCTCTTGCGTCGTCGTCCGACAGTGCCGTTTCCGCTGGGACGCTCGCCCAGGATCCCCACTCCCCGCGCTTGGACGGCGGACCGATCTCGCCGACGGCAAGACTGTCGGCCAGTCAGACTCCGCTGACGGTACGGACTCGAGTAACCCAAGCCCATTGCCCGAGCCTGGGACCGTGACACTGACTGGCACGAGTGGCACTGCCCCACACGTACGACCGTTATGCGTCTTACCCGAATCTGTGACTGTGGGACGGAGAGTGGACAACTCTGTTGTCTTCCGCGGGGTAGCCGGGAGGGACACTGCCCGGGCTGCGTCTGGCCGCGGCCGTCTGCCTGAGCGGAACGGACACAGAGGGCGTCGGGTTTCGGTGTCGCGGAGCGGCTTGGCGAGGCGGTCGCGTGAGTGTGATCTGGCGGACCAGCTGCTGGAAGCAGGCCAGCGCCGCGACGGCAGGAAGAGCAGACGCAGCCACGGCGGCGATCGTTCTGGGTGCCTGGGCTACGCACAGAAGCGTGGCCAGGGTGGAGAACAGCAAAACGATGGACCAGGAATGGAGCGCGCGGCGCTGGTGCAGGGCCGATCTGAGGATGGACAGGGAGGCGACCATCCAGGGGCCGTAGATCAGCAGGGGCCACCAGCTGGCCACCTCGCGGTCCGCGTGGGCCGCGGCGCTGTGGCGCAGGGCGTCGCAGATGGCGAGCCCACTGAGGATGCTCACCACAGTGGCGATGGCACCGACCAGCACGGCGGTGAACACACTGCCCGTTTGCAGCAGGGTCACAGTCGGCGGCTTCGACGGGTTCCGGCGGTGCCCGCTGGAGGCTTGTGTGGGCGGCCGCCCGGTAGGGGTGTGCTTCAGCCCTGCGACGAGGCCGAGGGTGCTGACCGTGTCACCGGTGACCCCGGTGTCGTCGAAGCCGACTCGGGTGAAGGGCTCCGGTTGCCCGGGTGCAGCGCTTTCCTGGAGAAGGATGGCGAGTTCCTCCACCGGATCCCACGACGGATGCGCCTCGCCGGGCCCGCCGAGCGGTTGCCCGGTGGAGGGGTGCTGTGCGTGCTCGGGCCGGTCCCAGAACGCGGAGGTCTCCGGCTGGGGATGCAGGCCGTGGATGTCCGGGTACCCGTACGGCTCATACACGGGGGCTGCCACCCGAGCACTCGCCGACAGCCGTTGCGGACGCCGCCGTGTTCCCCAACCGACTGCCGAACTCGACCTGGATCACGCTCATCGTGTGGAGGAAGTCCTCAAAGATCGAGGAGGAGTACCGAAGATCGATTTCCACATCTTCGTTACCCAGCGTTGCGTTCCGGGTCTCGCCCCAGCCGGTGGAGGCCGGAGTGAACATCCACTTCCCGATCCGAGTGGACCCGGAGTGAAAGCTGCCTCCCTGTCCGTCTTCCTCCGCAGTCCTGCGGAGGAAGACGGGGAGCTTTACTGTTGCCATATTCCATAAACGCTCTCCGTGTCGGTCTGGGTGTGTGCCATCCGGGTGATGGTGGTCGACGAATAAGCGTTGACGCCGGCCTATCGGTTTTCCATACCAATCAGGAGGGCAGTAGCCGCGCCCCTTTTTCGCGCCGCCACGCCGCGACTCGGAAGACGATGCGCTGCGGCCGGCGCAAACAGCGCGATGGACCCTTCACCCCGTCCCGCACCGGCCGGGCAGCCACGCGCATGTTCCGACGCGACGGCCCTGCTGCGTGCCGCGCACCCCCGGCGGCGGCTCTCATGCCCGGCGGGATTGTCCATGCATATCGCCGGCTCTTGCCGCAGGCCGTCATCCCTGCCTGCCCCTCAGCGTTGAGCCCCCATCGCCGGCTCCGTTGACTTGCATCCCGCCTAGCGGACGGCCCCGTAGCCCACGGAAGCGCGCCGATCCTCGGCCTGTGGTCCGCCGGGTCACCTGTCAACCCTCCTTTGGCCACCACAGCCACCGACTGATCATCGGTAAATAGATCGAGATGCCGAGCCGGCAGATTGCTGCGCATGGCTGCAATCGGAGGACAGGGCACAACTCCACATATGCCTCCGCGTTATGCCGAGGGTCGCCAGGACCCCGGCCCTGCGCATCCCCTTGAACCTCAGCCTTTGAAAGGACCAGCTGTGGGAGGCATCCTCCTGTGGATCGTGCTCATTTCTGCCGCGGTAGGCACAAGTTGCACCGTACTGACGTCATCCGGGACCGGCCGACTCTGGCATGTGGACACCCTCGAACTGAGGCGCCACCAACGCTTCAAGCACGTCCTGTCCCTCCATGTAGACGCCGTCCGGTTGTCTCGTCCGGCAGCCACGGCGCCGGCACGGCCAGGGGAGAAGCTCGTCACCGTCGTCTCCCCTCGTTCGGGTGCGGAGCCGTTCCGAGTCGTCCATGAGCCGTGTTGGCCACTCTGCACACCAGACCGTTAGGGCAGAGCACCTCGCCGGCAGCCGACACCACGCGCTGAATGACTGCACCTCGGATGTCTCGCCGGCCCTCGCCTCTGCCTCCCCGGGGCGATGGCGTTGGCGCGGCTTCCGGAACTTCCCTGGGATCCGCGGGAGGCCCGCATCCCGGGTGATGCAGGCTCTGGGTCAAGGGAAGGCCGCGGCGATGGTCGGCCAAGCGCCTTGTCGTCGGCGGTGACATCGCTTCGCGAGCCGTGGCCCGAAGAGCCCGACGCGGCCGGCTGGTGCGCCATCCAATTCCGCACCCCAGTAGGCCGTTTCGCCAGCACTCGTCGTCAAGTACGACAGGTCGAAAGGGCGGCTGATATCGCCGAAAAACCCCGGCAATCCGTTCCGTACATTGCCGCGCGCATTAAAACCCCGGCAATCCGGACACTGGTGAAGGCGCGCAAAAACCCCGGCAATCTGCGCATTACCCGTTTCTGGCTGCTGAACGCGGCGTAGTAAAGCGGCGGTAGAGAGTGAGGTCACGCGGGGGCTGGCTGCGGTTCCTCCAGCACCTCGGCGACCTTCCTGGCCAGCTTGTCCACCTGCGGCGGCAGGTAGCTGTCCAGCGCGTCGACGTCCTCGCGCAGCCGGGCGCTCAGCCCATGCAGGCACGCCTCCGTGAAGAGCTTCTGCGGGTCGTCCTCCACCCGCGGCGCGTTCTCGAGCCGTGCCCCGGCGATCGGCGCCGCCGGGACTGGTCCGGCGACGCTCCTTGACGAGGGTCGGGGACTGGACATCGTTCGGTGTAACTCCTGCTCAAGGAAGATGCATCGATGACCAGTGACAACGTGACCGAGGCCGAGTCCGTCGAGGGCGGCTGAGCCTCAGCCAACGAAGGGGCTGTACGACCAGCTCATCGACGAGTTGGTCGGTAGGGCCGAGTCCTTCTGCGAAGCCCGCTGGCGTAAAGCCCGTGAACAACGACGCCGCGGCGGAGCAGCCGATCAGCCGCGAGGCCGGCTGACCTGCCCGTTCGCTGCCGACCAGGCCCGTGCCGTGGAGGCGCCGGCTTCCTGGCCCGCCTCGGTGGAAAGGTGGAGTCCTCCGACGTGGACTTGGGTCAGGTGGGGGCGCCGGCCTCCGCCGGGAGCTGGCGAGGGCTGGCATCCTCATCGGGTGGCGGCCCGCACGCCGCTGCTGTTCACCTCGGCCGGCCCGGACGTCGGGGTGTTGTTGCAGACCCGGCGCGGGTCGCTGGTGCAAGACCGGTTCGCCAACGTCGAGTACCGGCGGGCCGCGGCCGCAGCGGTGGACCCGGCGGCCGCGGCCTGAGGTGGAGGCATCCGCCGGGTGCCGGCGGGTCCCGCGCCCCTATGTGGCGTACGCGCCGTTTCCTGTGGTGACAGGGTGTGCGGGCGTGTAGCGTCTGAGCCAGCTGTCGTGGTTCGGAAGTTCCCTCTGCCCACGCCTTGGCGTGGGCGTTTTGCTGTGCTGTGCCGCAGGAACCAGGGCGATCACCTCCGCCTTCCGCACGTCGTGGGAGGCATCATCGACTGGAAGGCATGAGACATGGCTACGGGAACTGTGAAGTGGTTCAACGCGGAGAAGGGCTTCGGCTTCATCGCCCAGGACGGCGGCGGCCCGGACGTCTTCGCCCACTACTCCGCGATCAACTCCTCGGGCTTCCGCGAACTCCAGGAAGGCCAGACCGTGACGTTCGACGTCACCCAGGGCCAGAAGGGCCCCCAAGCGGAGAACATCAGCCTGGCCTGACCTTCCCCGACCGGCCTGCGGGCACCGCAATCGGCTTGGCTTCCCCGGGCAGCCTGTAGCGCCCGTCCCGAACAACGGAAGCCTGCCCGGGGCCTCGGCGGAAACCGACACGCACGCGATGAGGGCTGCGCAACTACGCGCGGCCCTTATCCGTGTCGAGACCGGCCTACCGCACCGATGGGCTTCCGCAGGGCACCGGCCGTGACCCCCATCAGCAGTGCCCGCGGCGTACGGGGTCCTGCGGTGACGCTCCAGCGGGAGCTCCTCGGCCCGCGCGTCAGTCAGAATGTTGCACAGCTCGAAGCCTCCTGCGGGCCTTCACCAACCCTCGATTGTCCAGCAAGTACTGGGGAATGAGGGCAGACGGTACGAGCCGATGAGGCCGCTGGGCAGGTTGCCGACGATGAGGAGACTGGTCTGTGGGAAGTGTGTGGATATACGCGCAGGACAGCGGATACACGTCCCGGCAGTCGCTGGTGGGTTTCACCGTGGAGGCGGCGGACGGGGTCATCGGGCACGTGGACCGCCAGCAGGACCAGCCCGGCAGGCAGCACCTGGTGGTGGACACCGGTGTGTGGGTGTTCGGCAGGAGCGTTCTGATCCCGGCCGGCGCCGTCACCGCCATCGACACCGAAGAGCAGACGGTGAAGGTCGCACCGAGCAGGGAGGAGATCAAAGCCGCTCCCCGGGTCACCACTGACAGCGAGACAGCGGACCACGACTACCTGTCCGCAGTCGGCGACTACTACCTCTCCCTCCGCCCCTGAGCCGCACCCAGACCTCCCCAGGCCCGGGGCAGCAAGGGAAGGCAACCCGGTTCGGTATGAAGCGTGGCCCGGCCTGAAACCGGATGGCTGTCCGGTCGTTGGACTGGGGGATGCACACCGCCCGGGGGATAACCCCGAGCGCTCCGAGGCCGGTGCCTCCGTGGCCCTGGCACGCGTGCTCCGTTCCCGGTTCTGACAAGCTGAGGCGGTTCATCCTGGGCGGTGATGTCAGCGTCAGGTGTCCCTACCTCGGTCTGCTGCCGCTCGCGTTGGACCTCAAGGCCGCCTGGCAGGCGTGGAAGAACCATCGCGAGGGCGGCGGGAACGAGGGACGAGACACCAGGGAGGGCAGGCCGAGCCCGCTGGAGGTCGCCTCGGTCACCTTCGCCCACGGCGGCGACAACATCGGCGTCTATGCGCCCGTCTTCGCCACCGCCGGCATCGGTGGGATGACGTAAGCCGTGGTATTCCTCGTGCTCGTGGCGGCGTCGTGCTTCGCGGGCCGGTGCTTCGCCCCCTGCCCCGTCATCGCCAAGGCCCTCGCCCGCTGGGGCCACATCCCGGTATGCCAAGGCCCGCCCCGACGGCGACCGGTCGGTACGCACCGAGGCGTTCGAGGCGATGCCGAGGGGGGAGTGGGAGCTCGCGGACTGCCGGTGGCTGGAGACCGAGCTGCTGCTCTGGAAGCCTCCGCCCGCCTGGCTCAGCATGAATGCCTTCTTCGTCCCCGACGGGGCGGGGCGCCGGCTGCGGATACATCAACTTCGAGGGCCCCACCGTCCGCACGGCCGCAGGCTCGACACCTTCGACCTGGCCGTGGACCTGGTCATCGACCCCGACCTCACCCGGCACCAGTGGAGGACCTGGACGAGACGTGCACGTACGGCGGCTCGGCATCGTCACCGACGCCGAGCACCAGGCGGTGGAACGCGCCCCCGGCCAGGTGCTCGCGATGCTCGCTGACCGTTCCCAGCCGTTTGCGGACGCCGCCGCGTGGACGGCCTGGCGCTGGAACCCGGTCTGGCCCGCGCCGTGCCTGCCCCGGCCCGCGCAGAGGGTTGCACCGGAGGGGACCGGAGGTACTGCCGGAGGTGGGAGCCCCTCAAATCGGACACCACGCGTTGTTGCAGGTCAGCTCCGCAGCCGAATCCGGCGGCTCACCCTTTCCGCGCCGCGGAAAGGTGGGTCAGCCCGGCAGGTTCAGGAGGCTGATGCCGCGGGGCCGAAGAAATGCCGACGGTGACGCTGGTGACGTCGCCGTCGTAGCTGGTCCACCCGGAGGCTTCACCGTCCATGCGGCGCGGGGTGTCCCACTGCAGGTGCACTTTGCCGCACCCTGTCTTGGCCTTGCCGTCCGGGCAGGGGCGCTGGGCGGCGGCGACGCAGTGCCATTTGGCGAGCACACGGTATCCGCCGACCAGCGCCAGGTCGGCGGCGTTGCTGATTTCCCGCCAGGTGGCCTGGTTGGTCAGCATCCAGTTCGACCGGTCGACCAGGTGGAAGGTGCCGTCGTGGGTGATCCAGTTCGGGCTGAGCCCGGCCGCGGCGTGGGCTTTGGACCGACGCAAAACGCTGCCAGCGCTGGCGTCGTCCTGGCGGGCCTCCGCCCGCCCTGGAGGGCGAGGGTGAAAAACGCGGGCTGCTTCGCAGCCCACCACACCTGCTTGACGGTGTCGGCGCGCACCATCCGCACGCCCAGGGCCTCGCTGTGCAGCTCCACCCATACGTCCGTGGCGGCCATCAGTCCTGAGGGTGGCGCCGTGGTGCCGGGCGGCGGAGGGCCGCTCGTAGACCCAGATTTCCGCACCGCTGCCGCCGGAGTCGACCACGACCGACCCGGGCAGCAGGTCATACGCGTCCTCGATGGCGGCCGCGGCCGCGGCCTTGTCGATGTCGCTGGCCGGCCGTCCGGTGACCAGCTGCACGTGTCCGACCCAGCCGAAGCCGTGCTCCAGCACATCGAGCACGGCTCCCGGCAGAGGCCGGGCCGGGTCACCGTGCGCGTTCCGCCATTCGGCCCCATCCTGAGAGCCGGGCCGCGAAGCCCGCAGACCGACCTGCTGGGAGGTTCTGTGATCCTGCTTGCCCTGCTTCTACCGGCCGTGATGATGGTCTTCCTCTTCGTTGCAGACGCGCTCGAAGACCTCTTCTTCCCCCGCTCAGCAGCCCCGGACGACGGTGCCCCCGTAAGCGACAGCGCCGGATCACCGCACCCCTGACGGTGCCGCCTGTTCATGGCTGCGACTGGGGCCGGCGTTGCTTGTCAGAGTCTGGTGAGGGGATGGCTTGGGCCATGCGCTGGTAGCCGGCGTCGTTGGGGTGGATGTGGTCGCCGCTTGCACACCACCGGCCCCCGTCGGCGGCTGAGGTCGAAACCGCCCGAGCAGCCGAGACTGCTTGCCCGCCACGAAGCGCAGGCTGGGCTGATCTGTCACCGGCCTTCCTGAGTTTGGCTGACCTCGGGCGAGCGCAGGATCGGGCCATGACCACACAGCGCCGACCCGGAGCCGAAACCGTGCGTGCCAACGCGCCGCAACCTGTCCCGTGCGTAACGAGGTGAGGCTGCTGTCCGCAGAGGGAGGGGACGGTTTCGGTGGGCACGCAGCTGGCTCTACGGGACTGCCTCCCACGGTTCGGGAGACAATCGAGGCGATCGTGCTGGCGGTGGGAGACGGTGACGACGCACTGATCGGCCACCTGCTGACCAGGTTCACGCAGATCGCAGACTTCGACGCCCTCATACACCTGCGCACCCGCCTGCACACCACGCTGCACGCAACGAGGAGCGTATGCCCGAACAGCATGCCTCCGTTGCGCCCGGAGTCCGCAGTTCGCTTTGCAGGATCGGCCAGGTCGGGGTGCTCGGCTGCCAGGACGTCATCGACTCGGAGGGGTGACGTGGAGGCTGCCGGGTCGATTCAGCTGATGTGAATTTTGGATTCCGCTTTCGGTCCGGGCTCCCGCTGGCTGACCGTCGCCGTCCAGGTCATAGGCGCGGGAAAGCGCCGTGATGCGGGGCAGCCACGCTTCGGGTGACATCGGCAGG
This sequence comes from Streptomyces sp. 147326, assembly GCF_045000215.1. NCBI lineage: Bacteria > Bacillati > Actinomycetota > Actinomycetes > Kitasatosporales > Streptomycetaceae > Streptomyces > Streptomyces sp. 147326. The sequence continues at coordinate 8,915,438 of NZ_CP134201.1, forward strand.
TACCTCTTCGAAGAAGGGGACGGAGAGAGAAGGAGTGCGCAGCCGCCCGGGGCGGGCCCGCCGCCTTCCTCGGTCCAGCACCGTTGCCGGCGTGGCGAGGGCGGCCGGGCGGGACCGTCAGGGAACTCCCACCCGCCCGGCGGCGGCACGGTTTCCCAAGTGAGGAGCGGCGGTACTGCTCGGACGGCCTGCCCGCGTCCGGTCACGGCGTGAACACGAGCCGTCTGCGGTGCTGCCCTGCCCGCGGGCGCGCGGGGCAGCACCGCAGATGGCCGTCAGTCGGTGATGTCGTTGCCCGTTGCCGGTCGGGGTCAGCGCTGGTGGGGGAGCGGGGGCCGCACTGCGTCGCTGTCGGCGGAGCGATCGAAGGCTCCGGGCTGGGAGAGGTCTGCGAGGAGTTCGTCGATCAGTTCCTGGGTGACGTGAGGCATGACGTAGACGTGGCTGTAGTCGTGCCGGCGGCCGTCGAGGTTGAGGGGCATGCAGGCCAGCGAGTACTTGCGGGTGATTTCGGCGCGGGGCTGCTGGAACCAGATGCTGAGCGCGTGATCGCCGTGGCCGACCTCGATGCCGTCCTCGGCCCAGGACTCACCGCGTTCCCGCAGCTGCTCGCTGAGCTCGCGCAGGCGTTCGGCGGTGTACTTGGCGATCCGCAGGACTTCGGCGGCCTGGCAGATCTGCTGCTCCTCGCTGGACTGGGCGAGGTGGTTCCACATGGCCAGGGAGGCGAAGCCGCTGCGGGAGCCGGCGAAGGTGCTGTCGGGGGAGGAGACGTACGCCGGGTCGGACGGCGGGCGCAGCTTGGCTCCCGCGCGGGCCATGTAGAGGCCGGTGGGGACGGGCGCTCCGGGATACTTGTGGCCGCTGGTGACGATGGAGGACACCTCGGGGATCCGGAAGTCGAAGACCGGGGGCGCGGTGTCGATGAGCCCGGTGTCGCGGGCCTTCTCCAGGTAGGGGGCGTAGGCGGCGCCCATGGCCCCGTCGACGTGGATCCAGTAGCCGTTGCGGGTGCTGACGCGCTCGGGGTCGTCGGGATCGAAGCGCACGGTGCGGTCGACGAGACCGCGCCGCTCGAAGACCGGCCGCAGGCGCTCGCAGGCGCCCTGGACGTCGTCGAAGGCGCCCTTGAAGACGCTCCCGACGTTGAAGTTGACCAGCACGGGGTGGCCCTTGGCAGCGAAGAAGTCCACGAGGGCGACCAAGGCGTCGACGTCGACCGTGCCCGGCCCCTCGTCGCCGCCGGTGGTCGGGACACCGCCCAGCGGCCATCCGTTGTACGTCGGCATCCCGGTGCCGGCCACGTCGATCGGGCACTGCCCGGGGTAGAGACTTCCGCCCAGGTCGTAGAAGGTCGGGATGTCCAGCACCCGCATCGCCTTGATGTGCGAGTAGTGCGTCTCCCGCGAGAAGAACGCCACCGGCATGTAGGCGTTGGGATTGTCGTCGGGGTGCTTGGCCCGCAGGTAGCTGGTGCGGCAGCTGGCTTCGCCGGAGACCTCGTCACGCACCAGGGCGTTGCCGTCGAGGTAGTCACGCGCGTTCCACATCGCGTACAGATTGCCCTCCGTACTGCCCATGGACAGCACGTAGCCCCATCCGTCCTCGACGCCCGGGCGGGCCGGATCCTCGGGCAGAGACACGTGCCACAGACGGGCGTAGTGTTCCAGGACCGCCCGCTCCAACCACCGTGAGTGCAGGCTGTAGTGACTGTCGACGAACGGGTCCCCGATGTTGTTCATGTGAAAGCCCAGGAACCGTCCCAGCGCCGCGTGGCCGTCGAGCGACAAGTTCACCTGATACCCGAGCAGACGACCGCGCTGCTCGCCCAGGTACCCCTCCAGCTTGGCCAGGACCGCGATCCGCTGCTCGTCGGAGTAGGCGTCAGCGCCCAGCCGGTAGTCGTCATTGGTCGGCACCGCCGCCACAGACGTACCCGAGTGCTCGATAGTCATTCCGTGTCCGATTCTGAGCGATTTCACGAAACGACTGCCCGGTTCAGGTCATAACCGGACGGCGACAGAATCGGACAACGCTCGGATCTAAAGGGATAAAAGCGGGCGCGAGGCTCGGCAACCGAGAGGCCGGAGCGGGTCCCTGGAGCGCTGAGCGGCAGAAACGACAGCGATTGCTGGCGCGGTTGCTGTCCAGTCGCCTCGCGGTACACAGGATATGCGCCACGCCACGCCCTCATTTTCCGACGGTAGCCAATTCGGGTGAGTTGGGTTTGTATTCAATGTCTTAAAGGGCGCTACCAGGAGAGACGTTTCGGCACCGGTCCGGAATGGTGATGAACCGCTCGCGGTCAAACAGACTTCCGTACTACGAGCACCCCCTCCCGGCCCTGCTGGCCCGCGCCGACCGGGGCTTCGCCCGGTTCCTCGGCCACGACAGCGAGGACCAGGAGCACGATGCCAACGGCCCGACGCCGGGCGTCGGCCACCCGGGCGACAACAGCGAGGCCCGATGAACACAACCAGCACCCACACCGTCCTGCATGACCCCGAGGGGCGCATGGAGGCGGAGCTGCTCCCCCTCGACCGCGAACCCCGCGAACTGCTCGCCAAGGCCGTACTCGGCTGGAGCGTCCCGCACGCCGGGTTCCAGCCCCACGACTACGAGCAGATCGCCCTCTACGGGCCACGCCCGCGCCGTGGCCGCCGACGTCCAGCGCCAGGCACGACAGCTGCTGGCGGACAGCCCCCGCCGCGCCCTCGCCGACGTCGTCCTCGAAGAAGCCGCAGCGAAGCGGCATCCCGGTGCTCGTGGTCCGCGGCTTCAGCTCCCAGTCCTACGCCGACGTCGTCCGCGACCGTGTCACCCACGAGCAACGCGAAGCCTGTCTACTCGTGGTCGGTGACTTCGACTGCTCGGGCGAGGACGTCGAACGCGACTGGGTCGCGCGCACCGCATGCTGGAGCCAAACCCGGCGCGTGCTGCTCACCCGCGACCAGGTCCGCGAGTACGAGCTGCCCGCGACCGAGGGCAAACGCGGCGACCCCAGATGGCCGGCCTTCGCCCGCCGCTACGACTTCCCCATCGACCGCCCCGTGCAGTGGGAAGTCGAAGCCCTGGAGCCGGCCGAGCTCCAGCGCCTCGTCCTCGCCGCCATCGCCCCGTACGTCGACCGCACCGTGCTGGCACAGCAGATCGCTCGCGAGGAACAGCAGCGCCGCGCCCTGGTCGACTTCGTCGGCCGTTTGATCCGAAGCACGGCAGTTGTCGCCGGCAGAGCTGATTGAGCTGGTGTATGACACCGGTCGAAGGAGCCTGATTGTCATCTGTGAGGCACGCGGTTTGTCACAGATCCTCGTTCCGGACCACCGTGGCCGACTACGAAACGACCTCTCAGTATCCCCAGCTGGCGTAGATGGTGACGTTCTCGCCATTGTCCCTGGCTCCGACGCACACGTCACGCCAGTCGAGCAGCCAGCCGCTGGAGCGGCAGCTCTCCTGCTGGAGGCCCAGTTCGCGGATGATCTCCGGGCGGGACATGCCGTCCTCGCTGGTGACCGTCGCGGCGCGCGAGCAGCCGCCGGAACCGCAGCTGGTGCCTTCGTTGACCATGCTGATGCCTGGCGGCAGTGAGGGGAAAGCCTTGGACGGCGGGGCCTCCGAGCCTTCGCTGATCATCAGCGCGTACAGAAGGCCGACCACGAGGGTGAGGGCGAACTGCGTCCCCAGGAAGCCGATCGCTCCCTTGCGGCGGGAGGTCCATTCCGGGGAAGGAGAGTTCTCGTGCCGTCCTTCCAGTCCCGTGCCGCATGCGATGAGCAGGGGCGCGAGAGCCGTGAACACGAGATGGGCGTCGGGTCTGGGGGCGTCGATCCAGCCCCGCTGGACACTGATCAGCAGACTGGCTCCGGCGAGCAGCGTGCCGCCGATCGCGAAGCCGACGGGGCGGGTGCGGGCGATCGTCATCCAGATGACGGCGGGCGCGACGGCGAAGAGTATCCCCAGGACGATCAGCATGTACGGGGGGACGTGCGGCCCCGACCGCCCGGTTCCACACGGCCGGGGCCCACCTCAGGTCCGCAGGCCGGTCGTCCATGCCGTGAGTGCGGCGAAGTCGTCGTCGCCAAAGTCTCACCTGTGTGCACCCACGGCCTTGCCGGTGACAACAAGCCTGCCTATGTGACAGCTATCGCGCTTCGGCTCACCGTTGGGGCGCGGCAGGCGGTACGGGCGAGAGGCGCTAGAAGGACACATCGATGTAGTCGATGTCGGTGAGTTCGACTTCGAGGTGGTCGGCGCGGCGTCCGCCGTCCTTGAAGTAGGTCTCCTGGAGGCCTTCGGCGACGATCGCCCGTAGTTCCGGGTCTGCGGCGCCTTGTTGCTGGGCGTCGAAGAGGCGTTGCGCGTAGGCGGGTGGGAGGTGGACGGTGAGTCGTCGCATGCGGCCGTCGTCGGTGGTGCCGACGGGTGCGGTGTATCCGAACCGGGCGCGGGTCTCGACGGTGATGCCGGTTGCGGTGGCTGCCTGCTTGCGGCGGCGGCCGCGCACCACCGGCTGCCAGCGGGCCCGCACCGCGGCGTCGATGCGGTCGGTGATTCCCTTCGGCGGGGTCTTGCGGTCGCCGGTGCGGTAGCGCTCGATGGAGCGCTGGCTGACGCCGAGCTCGGTGGCCACGGCCTTGGTCGTCTTCAGCTTGCCCATCAGGAAGTTGATGCGGCCCTTCAACGTCTTGGGCGGCTCGCGGGTGAATGATTCCCGGTCTGCGCGCTCGATCGCGTCTTCAATCTCTCCCACGGTGATCCTCAGCTCCCTTCGGGAATGGGGTCCTGGCCGGCGGGGTCGACCAGCCGGAACCAGATCTCGCGTGTCTCGCGCAGGTCATGCCGCCACAGTTCGAACCGCGGCGAGGCCCGGTGGGCACGGATGCAGAGTTGCAGGGCCTCCATGCGCGCCTCCAGGCGGTCCAGCGTCCGCTCCAGCTCCGCGCCGGCCTCCGGCGAGGGCGTGCCGGTGTCGGCCGCCACGGACCTACTCGCCCTCTTCAAGGACGGCGTCGCCGCCCTTGATGTGGCGGGCCGGGTTGAGGCCCTTCTCCATGAGGTCCACGGCCCACGCCATCTCCTGCACACCTTCGACCTTCGCGAGGCCCGGCGTCGTCCCGAGCCGGAAGGCGCCCGGGAGCGGTTTGCCGGAGGTGGTGTAGGGCAGGAAGTCGAGCGGGGAAGGCCCGGGGCTGGCGTAGACGACGCAGTCGGAGAGGACGCCGAGCGGGTACTGGCCGGTGGCCTTCGCTGTGTTGGCCATCTTGCGGTGCATGTTGACCCGCGCCTTGGAGATGACTGCGGCCCGGATGTCGGGGCGCCAGGTCGGCCGCTCCAGCGCCGGCCACCGCTCCCCGTCACGGTAGTGGCGTCCCTGGGGGCGCTCGCGGAGCTTGCCGACGCCGCCTTTGACGGTTGCTTTGATCGCGGCGAGGACGGCCGCCAAGCCCGGGTCGACCTGCTTGTGCTGCTCCATCGCGGCGAGGAACTGCCGGTCGTCCAGATCGGCGGTCACGCCGAGGTCGGCGAGCGTGTCGAGGTAGGCGGTCTTGAGGCGGTCGTGCCACGGGTCCAGGTAGGCGCCGGTCTCCCTGCGCAGGTACGCCTCGATCGGGGCGACGTCGTAACCGAGTTCCTGGGCGTAGGCGAGGGTGTGCGTCTGGTACCAGGCCGGCCCCTCGGGCCGCCGGCCGGACGGCGTGAACGGCGACGGCAGACGCGGGTCCAGCTCGATGTGCGACAGGTCCACCAGCCAGGAGCCGGGGATCTTCTTGTTGAACGTCGGGCGGTGGAAGTGGTCGGGACCGGACAGGCCGACGACCAGGCGCGCGGAGGCGGCGAGGAACGCGGTGTTGATGTCCAGGCCGACCGCGTACGGACGCAGGCACTCCTCATCCGTGAGGAGCTCCACCTCGCGCACCCACTGGTAGGCCTCCTCGTCGAGGAAGCCGCCGGTCCATCCCTGCGCGACCGGGTGCTCCTGCGGGGCTTCTGGCGGGGCGGGGTCCATCGGTTCGGTGCCGAGCGAGCCCGGGTTGTAGGCGGATGCCCACTCGCCGGTGGTCTCGTTCTTCACGGCGCGGGTCGGCGGCCGCAACGCGGTCATGAGCTCCAGCCCGGAGGTGGCGGTGGAGCCGCGCGGGGTGATCACCCGGGCCGCGTACGTGCCGAGCACACGCGCGATGTCGGCCGGCTCCATGCCGGTGACGCCGGGCCAGGAGCGGGCATCGAGGGCGTCCCAGGGCAGGATCGCGAGCTGCACGCACTGGCGCTGCCCGGCCTGCGCTGGCCGGTAGATCCGGGCCCAGGGGCCGAAGCCGCGCTGCGTCAGCTTCCACTTCGCCTTCGCGATCTGCTTGACGACGGGGTGGTCGTCCTCCAAGCGCAGGGAGCGGCGCTGCTCGTGGCCCTCCAGCCGCTCGGGCAGGCCGAGCTTCACGGCGGCCGCTGCGGTGAGGACGATCAGCGGGTCGGAGTCCTTGCCGTTGCGGTTCAGGCGCGGCGCACCGAGCCCGAACTCGGCCAGCGTCCACTCCACCAGCTGCGGAATGGTGGTGGCCGGGCAGTCCAGGACGATCCCGTTGACGCCGTATGCGGTCCCATCGCCGTCCAGGACCGCGAGGGGCCCGTGCGGGAACCGCGGGTCGGCGGCCGGCTGCGCGGCGGCTTTCCTCGCCGGGCGGCGCGACGTTGCCGAGGGCTTGGCCGCCTCCACGGGTGCCTTCATGACCGGATCCGGTGCAGCGGCGATGGCGGCCTTGGAGTGTCCGGCGGGCCCGCTGGGTTGCTCCACGGGGCCGGTGAACGCCTCCGGAACCGGAGCGGGCGCGGGAACCGGAGCGGGCGCGGAGGCGGCCGGTGCGGGGTACCGCTCGGCCCAGCCGTCCAGCAGCCGCAGATAGGCCTGAAGCCGTGGCGGGCGCGGCTCGGAGCGGCCGTTCTCCCAGTTCTTCACAGTCTGCGGCGTCGACTTCAACGCGGCCGCGAGCCGGGCCTGCGTGACACCCGCCGCCTCACGCAGCCGCGCCCGCTCCGCCGGAGACGGCAACCGCGGCTCGCCCTCCAGCAGCGCGTCCACCGCCTCGAACAGCTCTTCCTGGCTCGGCATGGCCCACCTCCACCCCGAACCCTAGCAAAATTAACCCCACCTAGAGATTGGATTTAACCCTATCGGGGGTGCTGTGTTTTCGGAATTGTCGCGGAGCCCGGTACCCAACTGCACTGGCTGTTGGGGCCGCCCGGGTGTGGGCGCATGCGCGGACGGGGCAAGGTCGCAGACAGGATCCGGCCGGCCTGTCGGCGGGTGCGTGGGAGAGGGCGGTGTGCTGGGGGAGTGGGACTGGTGGACGGTGGACTTCGGGGACGCGCACGCGGGCGCGGCGGGTGTACTCGTCGGCGGCAGCGAGCCGGGCCCGGTCTACTTCGATGTCGGGAGCGGTCCGGACGTGCCGTCGACCACGCACTGGTCGGCCTACGACGGCCGGGCCCGCCGCCCGCGCGCCGACGCGCTCCGGGCGGTGTGCGCGTGCGGATGGCGCAGCGCGGCTCAATTCCCCCTGGACTGGAACACGATCGGCGACCAGCCCCTCTACGAAGCGGACCTCGACCTGACGGGACCGCTCGCGGACTGGACCGCGCACCTGTCCGTCGTCCGCGATGCCACCGTGCCGCTGCCCGAGCCGCTGGCCGCACTCCTCGTCGAGATGGCCGAGCAGCTGACCGCCACCGCCGCGGACACGCCGCTGGCCGCGCTGCGCGCCGCCGGAGTGCTGGAGCGGATCGCCGCCCGGATCGGCCGGGAGACCGCCGGCGCGCTGTGTGACGACGCCATGCCTGCCGAAGCGGTGGCCCCCGCGCTCGGCACTACCCGCTCCAAAGGCCCTGGTCCTGCTCCTGACCGCCCAGGAAGGGTGACGGTGCGCACCGCAGCTTCCGCCCTGTTGGTTTCAGGATTCGCCGGACCGGATTCAGGTCCGCGGGGGTGGGGGATACGATGGTGCACCACGCCGGATGAAAGCTTGTCGACTTGTACTGACTGGTCCTCCCGCCCCGAAGCAACTGAACGAGAACAGCCACCTGGGCCGACAAAACCGCAGCTCAGAAAGTGTCGACCCCGCACCTGCGGGGATGGTCCCTCCGACGATGCCGCCTTCACCAGCGGAGTCAGGTCGACCCTGCGCCTGCTGGGGATGGTCCGGCCGGCCATCTCGACCTAACCACAGCCACCGGGTCGACCCCGCGCCCGCGGGTACCGTCGTAGTCCCGGCGCTGATGCTGTCGACCCCGCGTCCGTGGGGATGGTCCTGCTGCCACCGTCGCGAGGCCGGCCGCAGAGCGTCGACCCTGCGCCTGCGGGGATGGTCCGTTCGGAAAGGAGCTGGCAAAGCTCGCGCCGACGTCGACCCCGCACCTGCGGGGATGTCCCCTGCTGCGCCGCGTAGAACGCCTGGGAGGTCGCGTCGACCCCGCGCGGGGATGGTCCGGGTGGAGCCGGAGCCGACGAAGGGATCGAAGAGTCGACCCTGCGCCCGCGGGGATGGTCCGCCGCTGCGGACTCGGAGGAGAGCGGTCGTGGCGTCGCTCCCCGCGTCTGTGGGGATGGTTCGAGGGTGCCGTTGGCGATATGTCCGGCAGGGGTTTGCGTGCGTGGAGGCGAACTATCGCAACTATGATAGTTGGGGTAGGTTGGGGGGATGGAGCCGAAGACGTACACGACGATCGACCTCCGCAAGCAGATGGGCGAGATCCTCGACCGCACCCGGATTGCGGGGGAGCCCGCCGCGATCACCCGTAAGGGCAAGACCTTGGCCTACCTCGTGCCGGCCGAGTGGTTCGAGCAGTACATGGCACAGCATCCGTCGGCCCCCGGCGCCGACCAGAACGCCGCCTGAAAGGGCCGGACCGCAGGCAGACCAGGAGTCCCTTCGCCATGACAGCGCAGCCCATTCACTTCGACGGCCCCGGCGGCGAGAAGCCCCGCCCGGTGCCGCCGATGCCCGAACGCACCCCGCAGGCCCTGCGCCTGGCCATTCAGGAACACGCCCCGCATCTGCTGCCGGACTTCGAGGCCCACTGGCGCCGCGCGATCGGCGACGCCTTCAACCTCACCCCGGTACCGGCCTTCATGCGCCTGTGGTGGACCCAGTACGCCATCGCCCGCGACCCAGGCCTGGAAGCCCACCTGCGTGACCTCGAAGCCCGCGCCACGAAGTCCGAGGACCCCGAGGAGTCCGCCCCGCTCCTGGCCGAGTACAGCCGACTACGCCGCCAAGCGGCTGGGGTGGAGCCCGGTCGGTGACCGATGAGCTCCCACTCCCGCCCTGGAAGATGGACTGGACGGCAGAGGCGCTCCAGGATTTCGAGAGCATGCCCCAGGACGGTAAGCAGCTGGGCCTGTCAGCCCGCGCCGAGCTGATCACCGCCCCGGATCCCTATTACCGGGGCATCGACGCCGACGTGTCACTGCCGCACTGGATCACCGTCCGCCCGCTGGCCTCGACCAGTCCGGGCGGCCCGCACATCGCCGACCTCGCCGGTGGCCGCGGCTGGCTCATCTTCACCTTCATCCGCCGCCATACCGACCCGCAGATCACCGTCACCGACACGTTCTGGGCCTGACCGTTCGTCCGTACCAGTAACGCGCCCTGCCCCATGTGCTGAGAGGGGGCCGGCGTAGAGACCGGCACTGACCTGGTCTGGACAGTTCTGTCGTCGACCAGCCCGCGGGGGTGGTCGACGACGCGCGTACAAGGTGCGGCCGGTCGGCCCGCGCAGCGGGGATGCTCCGCTGGGGTCGGCGATCAGGTTGCCTTCCACTCCGTCGACCCCGCGCCCGCTGGTCCGCTGGGCATGACGGAAGCCAGCTTCCGGAACCTGTCGATCCCGCGCCCGCGGGGATGGTCCGCAGGGCCAGGACGCGGAGCTGCGCGCGTACACGTCAACCCCGCGTCCGCGGGGATGGTCCGACGGGCTTTTTGGCGTCGCTGCGAAGACGTCCGGGTTCGGCGTCGAGTTCGCTCCCGGGCCTCAGTCGGCCCTGCGCTTGTGGATGGTCCTTGCCGCCTCCCGCCGGCGGGGGATTCTTCTGGGGCTACCCGGCCCAGTCGACGCCGAGGTCGGCGAGGGCGGCGAGCTGGGCGGGGTCGAGCTTGTCGCGGCGGGCTTTCTGGTTCCCGATCCAGATGCCAACCCGGTGAGGACCGTCCGGGAGCTGCTCGATGGCACCGCGCCCCGGCAGGCCCCCCTCCCGCGCGGTGTACTGCGTGAGGGCTTGGAGGCCTTTCTGGAACGCCTCGCCGCCCGTGCGCGGCCCGGTGGCCGTAGTCGTCTTCGCCGCCGTCTTGCGGGCGCGTGGGGCCTTCTTCACGCCGAGTTCGCCGAGCCGGCGCTGCTGCTCCTCGTTGAGCCGGTCCCAGCCCCGCCGTTGGGTGGCCAGCCACCGTCCGACGTCCTCACCGTGCCGTGTCACCCCCGGCGTGATCGCGGTCAGGCGGGCGCCTTCGGCGAGGAGCTGGGTGAGGTAGGCGTAGTGGCGTTGCCAGTCGACCGTCCATCCCAGCGTCCCCGGGTTCCAGTCGGGGTCGATGGCGGCGAGCGCCGCGCCCCGCCGCTGCGCCCGTTCGGGGTCCTTGCCCAGCCCCCCGTGCCGGCGCACGTTCGTGAGCCACTGTCCGACGGCCTGGTCGAGCGCGGTGGCCTGCCGCGGCGCGGCCAGGGTCCCGTGGAGCTCGTAGTAGGCCCGCGCTGCGCCGAGGTTCTGCTCGAACGCGGCGTCGGCGGTGTCCCAGACGATCCCCAGCTCTTCCAGCTCGGCCGCGCGCTCGCCGGTCATGGTCCCGGCCCGGTAGGCCCGCCGTTGCTCGGACAGCCACCGCCCGAGCGGGAACGCCCCTTCCGGCTCGACGTGCTCGTACGGGACCTGCAGATCGCCCTCCCGCTGCCGGTACCGGTACGCGGCCTCGGCGCCGCGGCGCCAGTCCTGCCGTTCGGTGTTGATGACCTGGTAGGTGATCCACTTCGCGATCAGCGCCGGATCCCGCGGCGAGGCGAACCGGAGCAACAGCCGCGACTCCTCCTCACCCTCCTCCGGTGCCTTCCCGACCGGCCGCGACGGGTCCACGACCTTTTTCTGGCTCTCCTGCGGAATAGCAAGCATTTCCACAGCCTTTTCATCGTGTGCCCGGAGTCCTTCCAAAACCCGAATGAGAGGGCGGTAGGAATTCGAGGAAAGCATGTCCTCTAGCTTTTCATCCGCACCCAAAAAGATGGGCACGATCAGAGTCGCCATCTTCCCTTGCCCGGGTTGCTGGCGCAGGGCCCGGCCGATCGCCTGCACGATGTCCACGGCCGATCCTTTGGGGTCGACCAGGGCTACCGAATCCACACTTCTGATGTCGACTCCTTCGCCCAGGACCTTGCAGTTGGCCAGCACGGCGCGGCCAGCTCGGCGTCCGAAGTCGGCGAGGACCGTCTGCCGGTGGGCGCCTTCGTGTTCCCCGCACAGCCATCCCGCCCACACCCGCTCCGGATGCCGCCCCGGATCCACCTGGTGCAGCCGCGCGGCGACGCGGGGCAGGCCTGCGGCGAAGGCCTCCGCCTCGATCGTGCGGTGATGGAAGGTGATGGTGGTCTGCAGACCGTGGGCGGCCATGGTCTCCAGGAGCGCGGTCTGTAGGGCGGCGAGCCGCTCGCCGCGCAGCTGCTCCTCGTACCGCTCCTCACCCAGGAGCCGGTCCGGGGTCACAACCGGATCAGTCAGCTCCGCCACGACGATCTGGTACTTCGCCAGCAGTCCGCGGGAGATGGCGGATGCGAGGGACAGCTCGTAGACGACGGGTCCGAACACTGTCTCGTCGTCCATCGAACACGCCAGCTCCCGAGGTAGGCGGTCCCAGCGCGGCCTGCTGACGTAGACCCGCCCCTCGGCCTCCGCCTCCCTGCGCTCCTCCTCGGAGAGCCGGCGGGCCTCCTCGATCTCCAGCTCCTGGGCCCGCGTGCGGGGCGGCCGCTCCTTCCAAATCCGGGGGGTCGCGGTCATGTAGAGCCGGCGCATGGCGGGGATAACCTCCTGGCGATGAACGTCCGCCCACGCCTTCCCGGCCGAGCCGGACGTACGGTGCGCCTCATCCACGATGACCAGGTCGAAGACGTCCATCGGCAGCCCGTACGCACCCTCGTGCGCCTCGGCCAGAACCGGCAGAGAGGCGTACGTCGCGTACACGGTGACCTGGCCGCGCCCGTGCCAAAGACCGAGCTGCGGCGCCGACGTCGTCGAGCGCACGTCCAGGCCCCACAGAACAGGGTCGCCCTCCAGCGAGCAGACTGCGACTGCCGGCCCGGTGTGTCCGGCGAGCCTCCACCCGCGGACCGTCTGTGTGAGCAGGTCCAGGGTCGGCAGGAGCACCAGGACCCGGCCGTGCCGGGCCAGCCGGAGCGCGGCCGCGGCCGCCATGAACGTCTTCCCGGTCCCGCACGCCGCCACCACCGTCGCGCGCAGACCGGCCTCCGGAATCCGTTTCCCGGGCGGAATATCCAGCCCCCGGACAATCGCCTCCACCGCCTCCTCCTGATGAGGACGCAGCACGATGTCACCAGACTTCTGCATTCGGCACTCCGCTGAACTCGAAGCGGCGGACAGACCCGCCGGGGAGGGGGTGGCGATGTTCTCGGGATCCTACACAGCTACACGCATCATCTTCGATGTGATGCATACTGATGACTGTACCGCTCCCGCCTGCGTTCCGGAGCCTCTCGTCAGGTTTCCCCGTGTGATCACGAGGGAAGATCAGCGTGGTCGTCACACGATGGAGGAGAACCGGCATGGCGCAGGGCATTGTGAAGTGGTTCAACGGAGAGAAGGGCTTCGGGTTCATCTCCCAGGATGACGGTCCGGACTTGTATGTCCACTTCTCCGAGATCCAGGGGGAGGGCTACCGAAACCTGGAGGAGAACCAGCGAGTCGAATTCGACATCGAGCAGGGCCCAAAGGGGCCGCAAGCCGCGCGGGTCCGCGGGATCTGACCCACCCCACAACGGGGTACGACGCCAGGGGTGCTA